>CAVRCJ010000021.1:0-25878 GCA_963719515.1 uncultured cyanobacterium | reverse complement strand
CTGGAGGCCATGGAAGAGCAGCAGGGTGACCCTAGACGGCGAAGAGCCAACCGCTGCCCGACCTGTTCGGGTAATCGCCACGCAAAACTCCCTGGAAACTGAGGCACCTACCCCCTGCCGAGGCCGAGCTCACCGGTCTCTGTTGAGCTGGTGGTCGACTATCCGGAGGAAAGGCGGGAAAAGCAGATTCACTGAGACGCCGAGGTGGGCTTTGAGGCCAACCGCCTAGACCTATCGCGGCTCAAGGCCCTGGCGACGGTGGAGACCGTGCGCGCGGCGCGCAGGCTGTAGCGGCAATCGCCGTCAAGGAGGTGCTGATAGACTACCTTCGGCCCTAGTTCACAAAACCGCCGCCATCCAGACCTGCTTTCGGGGGCTCATCTCCCGCTCCGGCGGTGGCCTGGCTGAGGCGGCCAGGCCACCGCCTGGCTCGGCAGCGCAGCTACGTCACCCCGGACGACCTGCGCGGGGTGGCCCTGCCCCTGCTGCGGCACCGCCTGATTCTCAACCCAGAGGCCCAGCTCGACGGCATTCAAATCGACGCGCTGATCACCGCGCTTCTCGACCAAGTGCCCGTGCCCCGCTCAGCCCCTAACGCCGTATGCCCATCGTCCCCAGCCCCCGGTTTTACGGCCTCCTCGTTTTGATTGGGGCGATCGCCACCGGTTTTGCAGCGCTTCCCTTTACCCCCCTGCCCCAAACCTCGGGGCTGTCTTTTGCCCTGCAGGGGCTGCTGCTTTTAGACGGCGGCCTGATCGCGCTGGCAATTTGGGACGGGCTGCAGGCGCGGCGGCGGCGGGTGTCGGTTACCCGTCTGCCCCTAGAGCGTTTGTCGGTGGGTCGCGATAACGTTGTGACGCTGGCGGTGCAGCCCTCACCGAAGGCGGGGCCAGCGCCTAAGACCGTCGAGATTTACGACACCTACCCAGCCGAAATGGCCGGGACGGCGATGCCGCTGCGGGTCTCCGGCAGCGAGCCCCACCTCACCTACAGCGTGCATCCCAGCCAGCGCGGCGCGTTCACCTGGGGCAGCGTTCACCTGCGTCAGCTTGGCCCCTGGAAGCTCGCCTGGCACCAATGGAGGGTGCCCCAGCCCGCTACCGTGGCGGTTTATCCCGATTTAGTCGGGCTAAGGGCGCTGTCGGTGCGGCTGGCGCTGCAGTCGTCGGGCACGATGCGTCAGCGGCGGCTGATGGGGGTGGGCACGGAGTTTGCCGAGCTGCGGGACTACGCCACGGGGGACGATCCCCGCCTGATTGACTGGAAGGCCACGGCCCGCGTGGGCCAGCCGAGGGTAAAGGTGATGGAGCCTGAACAGGAGCAAACCCTAATTGTGCTCTTGGACCGGGGGCGGCTGATGACTGCTCAGATTGGCGGGCTGTCCCGCTTTGACTGGGGGCTGAACGCCACGCTGTCCCTAGCGCTAGCAGGAATAAGGCGAGGCGATCGCGTCGGGGTCGGGGTATTCGACAGCCAGGTCCACAGCTGGATACCGCCCAACCGGGGGCAGCCCCATTTCGCCCAGCTCATCGAGCGACTGACGCCGATTCAGCCCGCGCTCGTAGAGTCTGACTACCTGAGCGCCGTGTCCATGCTGATCAAGCGGCAGCACCGCCGCGCCCTAGTGGTCTTGATCACCGATATTGTCGACGCCACGGCCTCCGTGGAGCTGCTGTCTGCCCTGGCCCGCCTCAGGCCCCGCTATTTGCCCCTGTGCGTGGCTCTGCAGGACCCCTATATTCAGCAGCAGGCGAGCGCGCTGGCTGATGATGAGGTGGCTCAAAGCGCTAACGAAAACAGCCCCTCCCAAGACGCCGCCATTCAGGCGGCCTACACCCGCGCCGTTGCCCTAGACTTGCTCAACCAGCGCCAGGTGGCGTTTGCCAAACTGCGCCAAAAGGGGGTGATGGTACTCGACGCCCCCGTCGACGTGATTTCGGAGCAGCTACTGGACCGCTACCTACAAATCAAAGCTAAAAATCAGCTGTGAGCGGGCCTGCGGCTGCAGTAGGCCACCAGCAGCAAAAACAGCGCCACGCCGACGACGTACTTCAAGAGGTTGGGGATAGCCGGGTTGGGGGAAAAGAAGCCCTCAATCAGCCCAGAGATTAGCAGCATGGGGGCGATGCCATAGACCAGCTTCGCCGCCTGAGTGCCATAGACCCTGAGGGCGTCTCTGCGGGAGTAGCGACCGGGAAACAAAATCGCCCTGGCGAGCAGCAGCCCTGCGCCCCCCGCAAAGAAAATAGCGGGCAGCTCTAGGGAGCCATGGGGCAGCACAAAGGCCCAGAAGGGATAGGCCAGGTTATTCTGGCTCACCAGCGCCGAAATCGCGCCGATGGACAGCCCGTTGTAGGCCATCAAATAGACCGTAAACGCCCCCGGCGGCGTGATGGCCGGAATCTCTTGCAGGAACATGGTCACCCCGCCGATGATGGCGTAGAGGGATACGGTGAGGTTGTTGATGGCGATCGCGCTGGAGGCCAGGGGCTCTACCCCCACAATCGACCCCATCCACAGCTGCCCTTCATCCCGCACCATCCTGATCAGCTCGGCGGGCACCACCAGCGCCAAGAATTCGGGGTCTCGCCAGGAGAACCACCAGCCGATGCCCGCCCCCCCAAAAACAGCAGGGTGGCTAGGGCAATGTAGCCCCGCGACTGCTGAATCGTCTGCGGCAGCTCTGTGCGGTAAAACTGGGCGATCGCCCGCCAGTCTTGACGGCGAGACCCCTGGTAGATTAGGCCGTAGCTGCGGGAGACGAGCCGCTGCAGTTCGCCTGTGATGGCATCGCCCACCGGATGGGTTTTGGCGCGGGCCAAGTCCGCCGACGCAGAGCGGTACAGGCTGGCGAGCTGCTGAATCTGCTCAGAGGAGAGAGACTTTAAGCCCCGCTTCTCGACCTGGGAGAGCAGTATATTTAACTGTTGCCAGCTCGCTTCTCGACGAGCAATCCAGCGTCGAATATTCATTAACTTTGACGAACCCGCAGGGTGCCTTTTCTCTGAGTCTAGGATACTCTTGACTTGGAGCTAGCTGGATAGATCCTGCAGCATCCTCTGCAACCGTCACTGCTTGACAACGTCAAGATTGTTTTTCCAAAGGATTGCACCATGGCTAACCCCTCAAATGCGAAGACGCTGCGTCCTTTAAGCGTGGGAAACGTTGTCAGCTCAGGTGTGCAGCTCTACCGCAACAGTTTAGGAACCTATCTTCCTCTGTCCTTGGTGGCCTACCTGTGGATCTTCGTGCCTGTCTATGGGTGGGCAAAGTACGCCATGATTTCTGGCCTCATGTCTCGTCTGGCCTTTGGGGAACTGACCAAACAGCCTGAGACAGTACCTGAAGCGCGGGGCAAAGTGAAGTCGAAACTTTGGTCGTTTTTGAGCGCAGGGCTACAGGTGGGAATTCGGCTAGTTCTGGTCTACATTGCCGGAGCATTTTTGATCGCGATTGTCGGCGCGCTCTTGATGGCAGTGCTTCCCCCCATGGCTATCATTGCCATTATCCTGATGGTCATTGCTTTTGTTGTCCTGCTAATTCGCCTGTTCTCTCGGTGGTTTGTGGTTGAAGTGCCGCTGGCTGTCGAGAGCGGCATTAACGGCACTCAAAGCGTCGAGAGAAGCTGGAAGCTAACCGAAAAGTCCGTGGGACGTGTTCAAATTGTTGTCTTTATCGGGTTCCTAGTGACGTTTCCCCTCGCCCTTTTGACGGGCTATCTCCCTAGTATTTTGATCTTGCTGCTGCCCCCCGACTCTAGCTTTGTCGGTATCGCCAACTTGCTCTCGCTTGTGCTTAGCTTGGCAGGGGCAATCCTGGTGATGCCCTTTTGGCAAATCATCAAAGCGGTCGTCTACTATGACCTACGGAGCCGTCAAGAAGGCCTTGACCTGGAGCTACGCAACCGCCGCGCCTAGCTGGGGCTAGCACACAACAAGCATGCAACTTTTCAACACTGTTCGCATTCAAACGCCAGAAAGCGTCGAGCTAGAGCTGACTTTAGCGGGGGTGGGCAACCGGGCGTTTGCGCTGCTGATAGACTACATTATTCTCAATCTGTCGCTGCTGTCTCTAGCAGCGCTGACGCTATTTTTGCTTTACGCCCTCGAACTCGACGGCGCGGCTTGGAGCACTGTGATTGGCCCTCAGTGGGTGGTCGCGGTGATGGCTTTAGTGATTTACGGGCTGTACGTGGGCTATTTTGTGGGCTTTGAGACCCTGAAGCAGGGGCAGACGCCGGGTAAGCGCCGAGTCAACATTCGCGTCATTCGCGATAACGGTCAGTCAGTAGGGCTATTTCAGGCGACGCTGCGAGCCCTACTGCGCCCCGTGGACGACATTTTGTTTATCGGGTTTCTATTTATTGTGTTCAGCAAGCAGGAGAAGCGTCTGGGAGACTGGCTCGCCGGAACGCTGGTGGTTCAGGCGGACTCCACGGACAAACGCCTCAGGCTGTCCGACTCTGCCCAAGCGCTATCACAGCAGCTGCTTACGGAGGCCAATATCTCCCAGCTGCTGCCGGACGACTTTGCCATCGTTAAGGAATATTTAGAGCGGCGATCGCATATGGGAGCAGCCGCCCGCTCCAGGTTCAGTGCGCAGCTTGCAGAACAGATGAAAGCCACCATTAGCATGGCATCAATTCCGTGGGAGCACGGCGCCGACCAATTTCTAGAGGCCGTTTACCTGGCGTACCAGCAGTCTCGGACTGGCCTTTAGCCTGATTGGATTACCGGTCGCAGGGCCACAGCCTGCATTACAGGCTTACTTGACGCCAAAAGAACCGCTAGAAGACGGCATTCGAGACTGGCTCACCTCGTCTGAGGTCTGAGCGACCGGAGACTCACCTTTGGCCAACGGCAGACTGTCTACAAACGTCTGCATTGGCGTTTTGCCGTAGCAGTATCGCCCCGAGTGCGATCGCTCCCAGTTGTAGTACTCTACCCAACGATCGGCGCCGCGCTGAAGCTCATTTAGGCTCTGATACCTCGTTTGGCGACAGACCGCTTCATAAAACTCTGCAACCATTTCCTGGTGGAAGCGCTCGCAGACCCCATTTCCCTGCGGCGGCGAGGGAACCTTGGTCTGAGCATGGTCGATCGCCTCAATGGCTAAGTATCTTTGGTACTCGTGCTGCTCAGGACTACCGCAGTATTCCGGACCCCAGTCCGTGAGTATTTTGAGCAGTCGCACGCCCTGCCCCCGAAAGAAGGGGAGAACTCGGTCGTTGAGCAAGTCTGCCGCGAGTAGCGCTGTTTTACTGTCGTAGATCTTGATGATGGCGACGCGGGTGTAGGTATCAACGAAGGTCTGCTGATAGATATCGCCAATGCCCGCAATGTCGCTCACATGCAGGGTATCTTGCGCCCCCAAGTAGCCTGGATAATGGGTCTCTATGTCCCCGTGGGCTTCCTTTTGAGCTTTGGCCTGCTCAAAGGCTTCGACTTGAGCCTCGCTTTTGTCCTGCTTTCGGCGCTGCTTTGCGGTCTTCATATACTCGTACAGGGCGATCGCAAGGATGACGATGCAGAGCACCGCGAATCCGGCCAAGATGAGACTCATGCCCCAAAACATGAGTTTCTTGACGTATAGATCTCTGATATTGAAGAGCTGGGTCAGGGCGGAGAGAAAGCTGACCAGGCAGATGCCGAAGAGGAACAGGGTGAAGAGCTTCACTCCCGTTAAGCACAGCCGAAAGGCGCGGTTCTTCCTAAGTTGTTTTAATAGCTTGGTCATGGCTCGACGTACTTTGCTAACGCGGGTAGACAGACAAAGACAAATCTTCTTAGACAACCTAGCCTATAGAGGCCTGTAAAGTTATTCTGTTGTGAACCCCTTGAGAACAAAGCACCCCAGTTAGACCAAGATAGCCTACAGGTTAGGGGATTAACCAAGCGCACTATCTGCTCTTTGGGGTGCACTTTTATGAGATGGATTTACCTGACACAGAATACCCAATAATTTGGTCGATCAGATCCCGCGCCTGCTGTGCAGCCTCCAGAGCGGCTTTGTAAGCGGCGTGAAGCTCAGCGTATTTGCTCAATCCCTTTAGCGATCGCTTAACGACGATGAGTTCGTCTTCGGAGAGCAGTTCGCCGTCAAGCATATTGTGAATCAGCTCTAGATTCTCAATGGCGCTGCGCTCTTTCTGCAACTTTAGCTGAATGTTTGCCAGGTTTTGCAGCGTTTGAATGGCCTCATTAATATTATCAGGGGTCTGTACGTTTTCGTCGGCTGTGGTGGTGGCTGGGGGCGTTGTAGGTGCGGTTAGGATTGCCATCAGGTTAGAAGTAAAAGCATCAAAATCCATAGTACAGGTGCTTCTAGTCCTCTGTCCGCTCAGATCAGACCATCGGTAGCAGCGCAAGCTCTCTCAGCCCCGGAATTCTGGCCGTCAAAGCGTTTGGTGAAACTTTTTTCCCAAGTGAGCAAACCCACCGCTGGCGTTCGCGGTCCTTAGTCTCTGGCAACAGGCGCAGTCAAAGGGCGACAGGGCGGCGACAGGGCGGCGACAGGACGACAGTCAACCAATCCCTAATCGAAAGCGATCGCCTAAAGTCATCTACAGCCGGCGTAGGGTCTCACAGCTGGCCGATGGCGGATTCACAGGGCGCCAACGCCCTATGCCCAGAGGCAGTAGGCAGCGGAGCCGGTCTGCCGATGCCGTAGCCCTGAACGTAGTCTACGTTTAGCTCTAGCAGCTTCCGCTGGGTCTCGATATTTTCTACGCGCTCGGCGATCGCTTCGAGCCCCATGGAGTGAGCGATCTTGGTAATCGCCTCTACGATGGAGGTGCTGATATTGTCTTCCAGCAGGTTGCGCACAAAGGAGCCGTCAATTTTGATATAGTTGACGGCCAAATGCTTTAAATAGCCAAACGACGACATGCCGCTGCCAAAGTCGTCGAGGGCAAAAGAGCAGCCCAGCGCCTTAATTTCCTGGATAAATGCCCTCGCCCGATTGAGGTTAGAAACGGCGACGGTTTCGGTAATTTCAAAACACAGCAATTTGGGGGAGAGGGCGCTGCGGGTGATTTTGTCCGTTAAGAACGGCAAAAACTGCTCGTCATTGATGCTGGCTCCCGATAGGTTGAGCGTATAGAACCCCGTTGCCGTCTCGCTGCCGGTATTACAGGCGGCCAAGGCTTGCAGGGCATCGATTTGGTCGAAAAACGCCTCCACAACCCAGCGATCGATGGCGGGCATGAGGCCGTAGCGCTCTGCCGCCGGAATAAACGCCATCGGTGGAATGATCTTGCCCTCGGCGCTGACGAGCCGCAGCAAAATTTCGTAATGGTGCACGGCCTTGGTGGTTACATCGCCGCAGGCCAGCGCTGTTGGCGCAATGGGCTGGCGGTAGAGCTGGAACTGATTTTGGTCCAGGGCCTGCTGGATGCGGGAGATCCACTGCTGTTCTTTGCGCTGTCGGGTCAGCTCTTGATCGTCAGCGCGGTAGAGATAGAGTCGGTTGCGTCCCCGCTCTTTGGCGGCGTAGCAGGCGGCATCGGCAGCGCCTAGGGCATCGGCCAAGTTTTGCAGCGTATCGTTGATCTCGACCATCCCGATGCTGACGCCAACGCTGAAGGTGTTGTCCTCCCAGACGAAGCGAAAGTCTTTGACCATCTGCCGAACCAGATCCATGACGCGCCGCGCGTTTTCTAGTGAGCATCGCTTCAGCAAAACGCCAAACTCATCCCCCCCCAGCCGGGCCACAACGTCGGCTGAGCGGGTATTTTGGGTCAGCATAGCGCCGATCTGCCGCAGCAGCTCGTCCCCAGCGGCATGGCCCCCCGTATCGTTGACAATCTTGAACTGGTCGAGGTCGAGGTAGCACAGAACGTGCTGCCGCTGGGTCTGCTCTAGCACCGAGTTGAGTTCTAGCTCAAAGTAGCGGCGGTTCTTTAAGCTGGTCAACGTATCGTGAGACGCCTGCCACACCAGCTGTTGCGACAGCGCCCGAGACTCTGTCACATCGTGAAAGACAAGCACTACGCCTACGGCGTCGCCCTCCCGGTCTTTAATGGGCGCTGCTGAGTCGACGATGCTGTATTCGGTGCCGCTGCGGCTAATCAGGGCGACGTTGTTGGAAAAGCCAGCCACCTCGCCAGTGCTGAGGACGCGCTCCACCGGATTTTGCGCCAGCACCCGTGTGACTTCATCGACAACGTGAAAGACGTGGGATAGGGGGAGCCCGCTGGCTTCCCTGAGGGACCAAGCCGTCAGGCGCTCGGCGGCGGAGTTGAGATAGGTGATCTTTCCCTGGGCGTCGGTGGTAATCACGGCATCGCCAATGGACTGCAGGGTGACTTGAGCGAGCTCCTTTTCGCGAAATAGCTCTTGCTCGATTTGCTTTTGCTCAGTGATATTGAAGGCGACGCCCCCTAGCGCCGCGCCTCGGGCGTTGGAGCAGGGAAACTTACACACCATCCAGTAGCTCAAGGTTCCGTCGGCGGTCGGCATAATCTCTAGCCGCTGGCTCGCTTGCCCGCTGGTCAGCACCTGGGAGTCGTGCTTGCTCAGCTGACGCGCGATCGCAGGCGGAAGCCAATCGTGTCCCGTCTTGCCCACTAGCTCAGTCGCCGCCCGGCCCGCAAATTTTTCAAAGGGCTTGTTGACGTAGAGATAGCGACCGGTATCGTCCTTCATAAAGGCGATCGCCAGATTGTTGTTCATGAAGGCCCGAAAGCGAGCCTCACTTTCCTCTAGCTTTAGCCGAGCGTTTTTGCGGGCGGTAACGGTCTCTGTGAGCGCGAGGACGCCCCCGATTTCTCCAGAAGCCTGGTACCAGGGCCGCAGCTCCCATTTGAGCCACTCCCGCGCGCCATCGGCCTGAAAAAATACCTCCTCTTCGCACTCCAGCACCCGACCCTCAAGGCACTGTCGATGGCGTTCTTTCCAGCAGTCGGCAATGGCGGGAAAGACGTCGTAATGATGCTTTCCAGTGATTTCTGTGCCGCAGAGATCGTGATCTTTAAGCCAGCGATCGCTATGAAACAAATGGCGCATCTGCGTGTCAAACATGGCGATCGCCGCAGGCATATGCTTCACAAACTGTCTGAGCTGCGCTTCCCGACAGGCTAGCTCAGCCTGGGCCCTGTCCCGCTCCTGCATCAGCTGCTGCCGCTGGGTAACATCGCGAATAATGCCCAAAAAACCGATCACATGCCCCAAAGAGTCTTTAACAATGGTGCCGATGGTTTCGCCGATGAAGGTAGATTGGTCCTGGCGCTGGTAGTAGATATTGTAGGGCTCGAAGGTTTCTTCAGCAAAGAGGCTAAAGTGCTGATCCTCAAGAATTAAGCCGTCGTCGAGGTTGTGATAGAGGACGTCTATCGACTTACCCAAGATTTCTTCAGGCCGATAGCCAAATAGTTTAGTCAGCGCTGAGCTAACCTTGCGGATGCAGCAGTTGCTATCTAAAAAGATGATGGCGTCGGGAAAGGCTCTAAAAATAATTTCCAGATTGGTAACCTGGTGGTGCAGCTGCTTTTCAACACGTCGGCGCTGCACAATTTCGGCTTCTAGCTCTTCCGTGTGGTCCTGAATGTCCTGGACGCAGTTTTGCTCGATGCGGCGGCAGCGCTCAATTTCTTGGTTGAGCTGGGCCCGGAGCAGCCGAATTTGCCGATCTTTCTCCGCCAACTGCTGTAAAGCCGCCTCTTTGTCGGTATTGTCATCATTCAAGAGAACCTTAGCCATCGAGTACTCTGCTGACGTCAGAACAGGGCGAGCCTATTCAATCAATAGTATTGGTAGTTTTTAAGCGCGATCGCCAAGGAATCTACGGGTGTTGCTCCGGAAATGGGCGGTAATTTCAGTGAGATTGCTGAAAGAATTGGAGCTGATGGGGGAAGAGCAGCATGAATTTTTCGGGGCGCGGCATGCGGTGTCTCCACCCACGCCAGAGCAGCAGGTTTAAGCCCAGATCTACAGTAAATTAAGAAGCAGGACTCTACACCTGCGCTTATGCCCCCTGACCAGCCTGATCGCCCCGACTCTCAGCGGAGGACAGCGCCGTCTCCCGCTGCAGGTTCAGAGGTGAATACTCAAGCGCCTGACCCATTTCCAGCTCCCGACAGGCTGCAAGACAGAGGCCCAGACTTTCCCGTCGTCGGGGTGGGGGCATCAGCGGGTGGTCTAGCGGCGTTTACAGAGCTGCTCAACCATTTGCCCGCTGACACCGGCATGGCCTTTGTGTTGGTGCTTCACCTGGCTCCCGACCAAGAGAGCCGGCTCAGATCGATTATGTCCCACGATACTCAGATGCCGGTTCACGAGGCTGAGGAGGGAATGGCGGTAGAGCCAAACCGGGTCTATGTAATTCCGCCCAACGTTAGTATGACCATCGCCGACGGGCGGCTTTGCCTAGCGCCCCGAAACGGGGGATCACCGCGGCCCCACAAAAGTATTGACATTTTTTTTGAGTCGCTGGCTAACGACTGCCAGGATCAGGCGATCGCCGTCGTCCTGTCGGGGGGGAACGACGATGGCACCCAGGGACTAGAGGACATTAAAGCCGCTGGCGGCAGGACGTTTGCCCAGTCGGACATCTCAGCCCAGGTACAAACCATGCCCAACGCCGCGATCGCCACCGGACAGGTCGACTTTACAGGTACCCCAGCAGAGATCGCCCAAGAGATCGTCCGCATTGGCCGTTATCCGGAGCGGTACAGCCCCGACTCAGACGGCCTCGACGACACCGGAAGCGCAGGCATAGCCGCCATTTTTGCCCTGCTGCGGACAGCGACGGGGGTCGACTTTAGCCTCTATAAGGAGACGACGCTAAAGCGGCGCATCTTAAGGCGGATGTCTTTGAAGCGGCTAGACCGGGTGGAAGACTATGTCGACTATTTAAAGAAAAACGCTGCAGAGGTTGAAAAGCTGTACCAAGAGGTTTTGATCACTGTAACAAGCTTTTTCCGCGATTCGTCTGCATTCGAAGCTTTAAAGCAGGAGGTCTTTCCCGAGCTTTTAGAGAGCCGTCCACTGCGTCCCATCCGCATTTGGGTCGCGGGATGCTCTACGGGAGAAGAAGCCTATTCTCTGGCAATCTGCTTGCTGGAGTTTTTGCCTGAGCATCTGGCCAGACCTTCCATTCAGATTTTTGCCACCGATCTCAGTGCGGCGGCAATTGATGCAGCGCGCCAGGGCATTTATCTTGCCGATAGGCTAACGGGGGTCTCCCCCGAACGGCTACAGCGCTACTTTGTGCCGGTGGAGAGGGGATACCAAATCAATAAAGCCGTGCGCGAACTGTGCATTTTTGCTCAACAAAATTTGTTGGGAGATCCCCCTTTCTCTCGTCTCGACCTCGTGACCTGCCGCAACGTGCTGATCTATCTCAAACCAGCGGCGCAAGCGAAAATATTGTCGACGATTCACTACGGTCTCAAACCTGCCCGCTTTTTGATGCTGGGGGCATCTGAAGCGGTGGGAAGCTCGTTTGACCTCTTTAGACTGGTGAATTCGAAGCACAAGGTCTATGTTAAACAGGCCTCCAGCGCCGGGTATGGCCTCAACTTAGTTGAGTCTCTCTCCCCGCAAGCCGGTTTTATGCCCACTCTGGATCCATCGACCGAACTCTCCCAAGCCGGCACTACGCTGAATAGAGCCATTGAGCTGGCGCTGCTGAAGCATTACGATGCCGCCGCCGTCATCATCGATCAGCAGCTTGAGGTGAGGCAGTTTTTGGGACAGACGGGCGCTTACTTAGACCCGGCACCGGGCCGCGCGAGCCTCAATCTGTTAAGGCTTGCGCGGCCCGAACTGCAGATAGCCCTGCGCAGCGCTATCTATCAGGCTCAGGAGACCGGTAAATCCATCAGCAAGGCCAACATCTATCTGAGAGAGGCCGCTGGCGACCGTCGGGTGAAGCAGCAAACCAAACTCACCGTCGTTTCCCTTGGGTCCAGCACCGCTGACGAGGTCTTCATGGTTATTTTTGAAGAGGACGGTAAGCCCCAGGTGAGCGACAGCGTCAGCGTCGACAGGCTTGATTTAACCGCTATTCCTTCCACCGCCGAGCAAATTATTCAGCGACTACAGCAGGAATTAGACCAGAGTAAAAGCCATCTGCAGTCAATCATTGAGGAGCAAGAAGGCACCAATCAAGACCTGAGGGCCGCCAACGAAGAGATTTTGTCGAGTAATGAAGAGCTGCAGAGCACCAACGAAGAGCTGCAAACGGCGAAAGAAGAAATCCAGGCCACCAACGAGGAGTTGAGCACTATCAATGAGGAGCTTTATCAGCGCAATATCGAGACCACCTGCATCAGCAATGATCTTCAAAATCTATTGGGCAGCACAAACATTCCCATTTTAATGGTTGAGGAAAACGGCCTGCGTATCCGCCGCTTTACCCCAACGGCGGCTGACCTGTTTAACCTCATTCCAACGGACGTGGGACGGCCCCTGAACGACATTCGCCACAACCTGCTCGTCGAGGACTTGGAGTCGCAAATTTTGACGGTAATTCGCACTCTAAATCAGAGCAGTCAGGAAGTTCAGAACAAAAATGGATGCTGGTACGACCTGCGAATTCGTCCCTACCGTACCCTAGACAACCGCATTGATGGCGCTGTTGTCGTCGTGTTCGCCATTGATGCCTTTAAGCGCAACGCCGCTCAGCTCGAAGCCGCACAAACCTACGCCGACGCCATTATTCAAACGGTACAGGAGTCTTTGGTAGTGCTAGACGAAGAGCTACGAGTGGTGGTCGCCACCCGACACTTTTACGATATGTTTCAGGTGTCTCCCAGCAGCATCAAAGGGAGCTCCATTTTTAGCCTAGGTAATGGTCAGTGGAATATCTCCGAACTGCGATCGCGGCTCGTCGATCTACTGGCGAAGGATACTGAGATAACGAACTTTTTCATAGACCACACCTTTGAGGCCATCGGACAGCGGCAGATGCAGCTGAGCGCTCGCAAAATGACTCAGATGGGCCAGCCGCTAATTTTGCTGAAGATAGTCGACTTGACCGGAGCGGGGGCGAGGGAGGCCGCTGGGGGCGAATGATCGGTAAAGATACGGTATCAGTCCCCACGGCCTACCGCGCGAATCGTAAGCTACCGTGAACTTGTTGTCGTGATGTCCATATCAAGCCTGCTCTCAACCGCTGAAGTAATATGATTAAAGCAGTGCCTTAATCATATTCAATCATATTACTATTGCCAGAAGCTCATAGACAGAGGCTCGCTTCTAGCGCCATTTCAGCGAAACTGACAGCGCTAGAAGCCTCTCGCTGCATCAGCTGTTTCCCTGTTTCTTGACGCCATATGGAAGCGCCTTCTTCGCTCATCATCGCCATTCAGGAGCAGCTACAGCGGCTTCAGGAGGGGAATACGGCCCACTTACTCCAGTCGCCACAGCTCTCTGACACTCTCAATCGCCTTCACGACTCGCTGGATCAGCTAGAGAGTTTGAGCGAGGAATTGCAGCATCAAAACCAGGAGCTACGGCGCTCAAACCAGACTTTATGTGCTGAAAACCATCATCATCAAACCCTATTTAAGCTCCTGCCGGGGGGATATCTGATCACAGATTCGGTGGGGCAGGTTTTGTTTGCCAACCGGACGATTGCCTCAATGCTAAACGTTCACCCAGACTATCTTATCGGGAAACCGCTAGCCCTGTTTGTTCCAGCGCCGTCGCGCATCACCCTCTTCACCCGGTTAGCGCAGCTCAATATCTCTGATCCCCTCGCCAAATTGGAGCCTCACGAATGGAACATAGCGCTCTCTCCTCGCAACAAAGCGCCCTTTGAGGCCGCCGTCTTTCTCTCAATCAGCCGCGCGTTGCTTCAGCACAAAACCAGCGTCGCGCTTCTCTGGTCAATCCGAGATGTGACCCAGCAAAAGCAGATGGAACGACAGATGCGCCGCCGAGCCCTCTATGACGGGTTGACCGAGCTTCCTAATCGAGAGGTCTTTGACCAACGCCTCAGCGATCGCCTCCGCCACCCTACGGAGCGCTTGAAGACTGCGGTTGTGCTGCTAGACCTCGATCGATTCAAGCAGATCAACGACACGTACGGTCACGTTGTGGGCGACGAGTTGCTCAAGTGCGCCGCTCAAAGAATAAACCGCTGCCTTCGCGCTGAGGATACGCTGAGCCGGTGGGGGGGGGACGAATTTGCCCTGATTTTGAACTATTCAAGCTCAGTTCGTGAGGTCGAAACCCTCTGTGAGCAAATACTATCTCAGCTGAGACAGCCCTTTTATGTCGAAAACTACAAGCTGCACATCAGTGGAAGCGTCGGCGTAACGCTCTGCACAGCCAGTATGCACGACAGCCGCTCCGCGCTGCACTGCGCGGACGAGGCGCTCTACCAGGCCAAGCGGCAGGGTCGCAACACCTACTCCATTCGCGGCAAGGCCACTGCCAACCTCAGAGTAGACGGCCTAGGCCTAGAGCAAGAGCTGCGTCACGCCATCGACAACTATGACCTGAGGCTATACTTTCAGCCCCAGGTCGATTGCCAAAGTCAAACTGTCGTTGCTATGGAGGCGCTAGTGCGCTGGCAGCATCCGCGCTTGGGCCTGCTCTCTCCCGCCGCGTTTCTTGAACTGGCTGAAACCGGGGATCTGATTTTTCCGCTAGGGGAGTGGGTTCTTCAAGAGGGTATTCGTCAGGCCCAGCGGTGGCACGCCGCCGGTTTCTCTGACATCACTCTTGCAGTCAACGTCTCACCCCGGCAGCTCCAGCAGCCAGAGCTAGCGGACCTAATTCGCAGCACATTGCGGTCTGTGAACTATGACCCAAATTTCCTAGAGCTAGAGATGACTGAAACAACCGCCATCAGCCAGCTCAAAATAGGCCAGCACAGCATTCTAGATCTGACTGATGCGGGGGTAAGCATTAGCCTAGACGATTTTGGCACGGGCTACTCCTCCTTGGCGCGGCTCAAGCAGCTGCCGCTCCACAAGCTCAAGATCGATCGCTCTCTACTGATAGATCTTGAGCAAAACTCCCCAGATCGGGCCATCGTTGCGGCAATCGTTGCGCTATCTAAAGGCTTAAACCTGAAGGTGGTAGCCGAGGGCGTGGAAACCCAGGCTCAGGCAGATATTTTGCGATCGCTAGGCTGTCATCTCATGCAGGGCTATCTGTTCAGCCCGCCCGTCCCGGTAGAGCAAGTGCTTAGTATTCTTGCCCCTGCCGCTAGCGTGACGGCCTGTTAGCGTCGGATCAACCTCAGGGTGTGATGTCACGCAGTGCGTCTGCTGCTGTAGACCCGTTACCATAAAGCATCGTCTGGGTGCAATAGAGTCGACCGTGAAGGCAAGGGAACAAAGCTGTTGATTCCTACGTCTATACGCCTTTAGGGTCGCATCGTCAGAACTACCGTTTCAAAGGCACATCTTGCCGACCAGCCCTTTTCGCTGATGTATTGACATTGGTGTGATGCCCGCTGGTGCTGACTACCACCCCCAGAGAATTCATGGCTCATAGCAACTGCACTTTTATCCTTGGACAAGGTCGTTCAGGGACCAACTGGCTTTTAGACCTTTTAGACCTCAGCCCCCATACTCACTGCCGCAACGAACCCAACGAGCTGTCTGGCTCACCCTTCGCGGCTCTTCCGCCCCCCACGCTCCAAGAGGCTTACGGCCCAAACTTTGCTCCAGCTTGGGACGAGGCGATCGCCACAGCCCAGATGCAGATGGGAGCGCGGGACCGGATTGCGCCCCCCCAAAAAGCCCACCTGCGATCGCTTGTCAGCCGCTTTGGGGGGGCATACCTCCTGAGAGGACAGCGGCGGCGGCAGATAGCCTCCCGTCTCATTCCCGGAATTGCCGGAGAGCAGTGGTCTGTACCCGCTTGGTTCGCCAGCAGGCAGCGCCTCCAGCAGGCCCGCCCCGTCCTCAAGATTAATCAGGCTCCCGGGTGGGCAACCTGGGTCTTAAAGCACCGCCCTCAAAGCTCAGTAGTCCACATCATCAGACACCCCGGCGGATTCCTAAACTCCTGGCGCAATCGCTACGTTGACAGTCGCGCGCTCGAACAGGTGAAGCAGGCCAACATCGATCGCCTCAAGCCTTTAGCGGCCGCTAGTCCCGCCTGGTCCCAGCGTATGGGCAGCCTAGAGGCCCTGTCTGTCGATGAACTCGAGCTGTGGTACTGGCGCTACGCCAATGAGATAATCTACCAGGCGGGGCAGGGGAGTGCAAACTACGTGCTGGTGATCTACGAGGATCTGGTGCACAACCCGGTCGGCGTGATGAAGCGGATCTACGCTGCATCTGGGCTGCCGTGGACCCAGGAGATTGAAGCGAAAATTCAAAAGCCTGTAGGCTCCTCCGAGGCGATCGCCTCAGCCTGGAAAGATAAGCTGTCTTCCCAGCAGAATGACTGGGTTGAGTCGATTTTAGAGGAGAGCCCTCTGGCCGCCCATTGGCAGGGTATTCCTCGGACCGAGGCCAGCAGACGAAGGGCACTATGCTCAAGCCTCAAATACGAGGGACAGGTTGTTGGCAGGCATAGCCACCTGCTCAACTAGGCTTAGGCCCTGAGTCTGCGCTGCCGCCACGACCGCCTCGAGATCCCGCACCCCCCAGAGCGGGTTTCGGCTTTGAAGCGTTTCATCAAAGGCCGCATTGCTCGGAACGAGCTGCCCCTGGGCGCGGAACGGACCGTAGAGATACAGCGCTCCGCCTGCCGGAAGCAGACGACCTGCCCCGGCAAATAGCCCTAAACCGGCTTCCCAGGGGGAAATATGCAGCATGTTGATGTTGACAATAGCGGTGATGGGGTGAGCGGAAATTTCGCTGGCAATGGTGGGATCTAGGTCAGCGGCCAAAGCGGACTCGACCGGCCAGACTGGGGCTTGAGCATCGAGCTGTAGCGGAGGGCAAAGAGTCTCGGCGGGCTGGTGCTGTCGCCACGCCGCGATGCTGCTGAGGGCCTGCTGGTCATAGTCAGAGGGCAGCCACCGCCGAGGCTGGAGGCGTGGCGCAAAATAGGCGGCGTGCTGCCCGGTACCGCTAGAGACCTCAAGCACCGTGCCCGTCGGGGGGAGAACTCGCTGAAGTACGGTGAGAATTGGGTCTCGGTTACGCTCAGTGGCAGGAGCGTACTGGCGTTCAAGGCTATTGCGATCCATAAAGCTACGGTAAATCCACGGCGCTACATCACAAACAGCGGAGCTGCGTAGAGCAGCGGAAATGCCTCACTATCGCCCAAGAATCGAGCTGAGGCGGTTTCTGGCAGCAGGTCTACCAGCTCTGGCGGCGCGACAATCGAGCTGGCCTTTAGCTGAGCGTCTGCCAAAGCCGGCGCAGCTTGGGGGGAGGGAAGCGCGCGCGATTGGGGCTCTAGGGCATCGCCTGTCTCTGGGGCCAGCTCAGGCAAGGCGGAGCGCTCCAAGACCGGAGCAGGTGCAGCTGGGCTAGGCGCTGCCCGGGGGGGAGCCGGGGGGGGAGCCGGGGGAGGCGCTGGCGGCTCAACAAGGGGGGGAGCGCCAGTGACGGGTTCAGCCACGCTGCCGGTCTCGTCCACAAACTCGTTGGAAAAACGGGGGGGCGCTGGGGTTAGCCGCGTCGGCATTTCGGAAGGATAGAGGCCGGACGCAGGAGATTGATTGAACAACGGGGGTTGAGATGGACTCGCCTCGGGTTCGGGGGGAACGATGTCCTGGGGAGCGGGCCGCAAGACTGGTGGTACAGACTGTGGGGGAAGGGTGGCTGCAGGCCGCTGCACTTTGGGCTGCCGCACCGGAGGAGGCGCTGGCTCCGGAGTCGGCGTTACGGCTTTGGGCGATGATGTCGACGGGGGCCGGGCGGGGCGGGCAGCGGCGTTGAGCCGGGCCTGCCACTGCCGCCTTAGGGCAGTGGCTTCTCCAGACAGCGCCCGTCCGCCCCGAACGGCTGAGACCTCTTGAACCGCCTGGCGGAGGCGTCCCTGACTGGCGTAGCGTCTAGCTCTATCGAGAATAGGCTGATCTTCAATGGTCTGAATTTGATTCGTCCACTGGGCGATTGCCCCTTGGGCCTCTGGGTAGAGGGCTCGGTCGGACTCGATTTGGCCAGCGCGGGCGATCGCAGACCGCAAATCCTCTACAGCACCTGGCTTGGCGAGCTGTCGAGCAGCCTGCAGTCGAGGCGCATCTTCAATCCGCTCAATCTCCTGCTGCCAATGGGCTGCCAGGGTTTGAGCCTGCATCCGCCGCATCCGCCCTGCCTCGACAACAGCCGCGCTAGAAATGGCCGCTTGGTAAGAGGAAATTTGCTGACCATCTGCCGCTAGCCGCGCCTGATAAAGCTGACTCAGGTCTAGAAGCTGGCGCTCCCAGCTGACGATGCTCGCTGCCGCCTGAGGATAGAATCGGCTCCCTGGCGTAATTGCTTTTGCTGTAGCAATGGCGCGGTTGAGCTCCCACAGGTGAGAAACGGTCGGCGCCCAGTGGGTAAAGCTGTCCATGGCCCGCTGCCGAGCACGGCTCAGAATCATCAGGTCGTGGGCATCGATCGCCAGATCGGGAATATCGGTCACCAGCGATCCCCCGGCGATCGCCTCTGGCAACCGCGTGGCGTACCAGTCTTTGAGACCTTGATCTAGCAGGCGATTGCCCCACTGGTTCAAGCTAGGCTGGAGCTGAGCCCAGGCGTAGGTGTCTGGGTCAACTTGCTGAGCAAGGGCGATCGCCTGACGAAGCGCCTCCAGGCTTCCAGGCCGGGCCAGACGGAGAACGTCAGCCCGCTGTCGCTGAGCTGCCTTCTCTAAGGTCACCTGCTCGTTCAGCATCTGGGGCTGCTGGAGCCGCCAATAGCGATATTCCGAACGCCGCAGCACCTGCACAATAGCGGTCACTTCACCCCAGTTGCTCGCCTTGATCGCCTCTTGAGCTTGCTGCATTAGGTCTTCGCCCCAAGTCCAGGTTTCATCCCACTGGGCTAAAGCTGCCACAGCATCGTCGTAGGACGGGCTGCTGGCTGGAATTTGCTGAGAGAGCTGTCGACCCCGCTCTAGATCTCCCTGCCGTACGGCGTCGCGAGCAATCTCTAAAATTGAGGAAGACCACTCTTCCATCCAGTTCTGAGCTTCAGCATAGAGAGGATGGGTCTCATCCCAGCTGGCCATTAGCGCTAGCCCAGACAGCAGATCGTCGACGTTCCCCGATGAGGCGGCGATTTGAGAGCAGTAGAGGCGATCGATATCAGGGGACAGGGACGACAACCGCTGACAGTCTGGAGCGGTGGGTACCGACAGCAGCCACAGAAAGGCGCTCACGGCGGCTGCGCCCATAGCCATACAAAGGGCAGAGGCTACAGCAAGCCACCGCCAAGACGCGAGCGAGCGACCGACCTTGGGAACAGGCACAAGATCGGCGCGACCAAGATTAGGAGAAAGTGAGGGATCGAGCTGGCTCATGAGCAGGGTGACGGATTGGGTTAAATCAGACTAGCGCAATCTTGTTTGGGAACAAGCAGGGAAGTAGCGTCAGGAGAGCGGCGGTCGTGCCAAAAGAGCAGACGCCTTTCCGCGGTAAAGAACCCAAGTTGAGTCGCCAAAGGCGCGACCCTTAATCTGAACCCTTCTCACTAATCCAAGCACCACGAAGGCGGCCAGAGGAACTGGGATGATGCGCAATTCATGACACATTTAACCACGAATTTTCAGAAATAGGGCGGTGCCCTAGGCCAGATTGTTGAATCGGCTCTTCTGACCTATGAATGCTGGACTTCAGCTGGAGCAGGTCCCATCGGGCGGAGGCGGCATCTTTCCTCAAAGTTCGCTAAGGTGTTAATCCGTGGCGAAGCCTGAAGCGATGACCTATTTTGACTGGTACCAGCATCTTCAAACTTGTCCGCTGGTCTTGGCGGGGCCAATTCTACGGCACGCTGCGTTTGAAACGGTTTCAGTCTGGGTTGCTCTCAAGCGCCCCTGCACGGTAGAGCTAACTATCTATACAACGGCCAATCGCGGCGCTCGGGTCGGTGAACCACAAATGGCGGGTCAGGCAACCACGAGGCAAGTCGGGCGATCGCTCCATATGGCCGTGATCACCGCCCATCCTCTTACCGCCTCACTGCAGAGCGATCGCCTCTACGCCTACGATCTGCGGTTCATTCCCCAAGATGGCCACCCTCCCCAGTCTTTGCTCCAGGCCCTAGGCGCTGGGAAGACTATTAGCTACTTCGACCATCAGCGCCCCACGTTTGCCCTGTCGCCAAGCCAGCTCAATCACCTGCAAATTGCCCATGGGTCTTGCCGTAAGGCCCACGGAGAGGGCCTCGACACGCTGCCTATACTCGACCAGCTGATTGAGAAAACCGCCGCGTCTCCTTACCACCGGCCCCACCAGCTTTTTCACACCGGGGACCAGATCTACGCGGATGACGTGGCAGACGTCATGCTGGCAATGTGCAGCCCCTTTGGCAACGCCCTGCTGGGCTGGACGGAGGCGCTGCCGTTGGGACCCCAAGCGTCTGATGTAGACTACTACTCGCCTGAGGCGCTGCTGCCGGGGCGGCGGGCCGAGACGGCAACGCGGACGGCGGGCTTTACCGGTGGGCTCCGGGAAAAGCGCCCTCGGGTGACCAGCCACCTCTTTAGTTTGGGGGAGTTTTGTGCGCTGTACCTAATGATGTGGTCTCCCAACTGCTGGCCCGCTAGCCTGCCGCTGCCCCACGACGGCCTAGATCGCAGCGAGGTTCGCCGCTGGCAGCGGGATACTCAATCCCTCCAGCAGTTCAGGGCTACGCTGTGGCGGGTTCAGCGAGCGCTGGCGAATGTAGCCAGCTATATGATTTTTGATGACCACGACGTCAGTGATGACTGGAACTTGAACCAGGCGTGGTGTGTGCGAGCGCTCAGTAAACCTCTAGGCCGGTGGACGGTACAAAACGCTCTCCATGCCTACGCTCTATTTCAGGGTTGGGGAAACTGTCCGGCGCAGTTTGAGTGGGGGCCCGCCCACGCTTTGCTGAAGGCCACAGAAGACTGGACCCAGTCTGAAGGACAAGACCTAGAGGTCCATGAAGCGATCGCTCGCTATGTGGGCATGCCCGCCTATGATCCAGAGACAGGGCTGCCCCATTTCATAGAGGTGGGAGAGGGGCTGCAGTGCCTTGAGCGATCGCCCGAAGCGATTGATTGGTACACCGTCATCGAGAGCCATAGCCACACCGTTATCCTCTTGGACACGCGGCTGTATCGCGGGTTTTTAATAGACGAATCTCCCATCACCCCAACCCAGCTGCTGAGCCCGGCGGCTTTCGAGGAGCAGCTGGCGCGTCCGCTGGCGCGCTGCACCTCAAAGGTGACCTTTGTCGTCGCTCCCACTAACCTGTTTCACCTAAAGGTAATCGACTGGGTTCATCACCGGCAGCTGAATAACCATAGGGTGTTCAATACCGATGTGGGAGACGCTTGGACCGTCAACATGGAAGCACTCGCCAAGCTGATAACGACCCTAGCGGAGCACCGACAGCAGGTGGTCATTCTCTCCGGCGACATTCACTACAGTTCATCGGTGCGCCTGACCTATCAACCTGCTGCCGCTGCCCACCGTCCTAGCCTCCTGGTGCAGCTGACCTGCAGCAGCTTTAAGAACGAAGAAGCCCAGACCCGCCTCGTTCAAAGCCGGCTAAAGTCTTGGCTTCTGCCAGAGCGCGATCGTCACTGGGCAGGGTGGAATCACCCCAAAACAATGACTGAGATCAAGCGTAGCCCTCTGCATCGACTCTTAGAGTCAACCCCAGATCTGGCGTCACGACAACAGCCTGACTGGTGGTGCCACCTCGAGTGGCTGTCGCGGCAGCAGGTTCGTCAGGTTAGTTGTAAAGTAGATGACTTCAGAAACCCTGACCTCAACGTGGGAGCGTGGCGACGCTGGGCGCTAAGTTTGTGGCAGCGGCTTCTGCGATCGCGGTGGGTTCAAAATGGCGCTGAGGTCGTTGGCGTCAACAATATGGGCATGGTGAGCTTTCCTGAAGGAGACGACCCGCCGACAGCGATCGCCCATGATCTCTACTGGTTTAGCCCATGGAACCCTACAGAGCTCCTGTGCAGCCGCTATGGCACAGACCTCCAACCCTCCGAAAGCGATCGCGATACCGAAGACCCTATATTAGAGACGATCGCTCGCTCTTAGTCCTAGGTCAGCCCTAAGCTTTGGTCCCACTCAGGCAAGGAGCGCCCGCGCTGCCGGCTTCGCAAAGGTGCAGACTCATCAGAAGCGCGAGAAGCTGCAACGGGAACTGCGGCAGCTGAAGTAAGGGCACAGTCCTTCCAGGCAGAAATGAGGTGTAGAGCAAGCCCAATAGCTAGATAGAGCCCGCCGATCGCAGCGGCGAGATCAAACGTCAGGGTTAGAGGATCCATAGATAAAGGTCGAGTTCAGTGCCTATATCTTACGCAATAAAGCCGCACCGTATCAAAAAAGGTCTGGCTTCGGGCGGCAAGAATCTTCGCTTAAGGAAAACTCCGGTCACCCGAAACGATTGGAGGCTGTAGATCCGGCGAATAGCCTTAGAGTGCGTTGAGGTGAATGTGTTTGTATCCCAGCTTGACCTCAAACTCATCACCAGGATTGAGATTCATTTTCTCAGTGTAGGACGAGCCGATTACAATCTGACCATTCTTCTGCACCCTGGCGCGAAAATCCGCCTCACGACCGCGTTTGTCAGCCTGCTTGTCGGGCTCTAGCTGAATTCCCTTTGCTTCTAATAAAGCATCGTAGAATTCAGACAGATTTGTCTTTTCTTGGCCACGGCCGTTAATGCTGGTGTAGCCACATTCGCGGGCGGTCTCTCGTTTGGATAGATGCGACAGCGTTTCTACTTTTTGAAGTAATGCTTTGCCGGTTAGAGGTTTAGTCATGTCTCTCTTGAGCCCCTTTTAATATGTATAAGATCTGAGCGCTATGCGCAAAAGAGGATCTTGTCTAAAATGATAGTTTTAAACCGATACCAGGAAAAGGATAATTGCCATCCTTCTTTGATATTTAATCTTAGTACATAACTGGGTGACCACGAGAAAATCGGGAGCACGTCACTTTCGCAAATGACGCAGAAAATCCTACTCTTCGAGGAGAGCAAAGCTCTACATCCCCCAGCCCCTTTTCTCAGCTTTGGGAGAAGGGGGAGCAAGGAATTCAAGGTCCTCTCCCAATTCTGCAGAGAGGGACTGAGGGTGTAGACGCGTAGCGGCTTCTCTGCAAGTGGGCTCAAAAGTGACATGGTCCCAGAAAATCCAATTCCAGACCGGACGCTCCTACATGAAGCGCGGCTTCCAGCCACATTGCTTACGGCCCTTTACTTGTCGGCATCGGCGCGTGGTTTGCATGTAATACGCTATTGGTTATTTGTAGGCTCAACCGGTAGGTTACTCAAGCGTTTTTAAGCAAGAATGCTGCTCTGAGTCAGCGACCCTTGATATCGCACGATGACGGTCACTTTCTATAGCGATCGCCCTTTGTCGTCTGCTCCTACCAACACGTCTGCTCCTAGCACGCGGGCTCTCAACAGGCCCGCGCCCAACACATCCCCTCTCGCCCCATCAGCAACAATGTGAAAAGTAGCTATCTCCCGAGAGACAGAAAGTTCGGGGCCACCGAAAGCTTAGCGGTGTAGAAAAATTGTCAAAACGGGCATCAGTGCCGCTGCCGCAATTCCGTAAGGAGTCCAGGCTCTGACCCAAGAGCGCCGCTCTGATGCTTCAGCTTGGTCGATCAGCGCCGCAATCCGCTCTGCTAATCGGCTCGGCTCAGGAGCATCGAATGGGGCACAAAAGCTATCAGGCATTTTGGGGGAGCTGCTAGCGGCGTGATGCTGAACCACGGTTAGCAGCGCTTCCGCTAGCAAAATGGCGTCGACGCGGCGAGCGGCCCAGGCATCGGCTCGCAGCTCCCGAAGCAGAAGTAGCTCTTGCCAAAGGCCAGCGGTTTGGGGGAGCCAGCGCGTCACCTGCCGCAGCCATCCTAAACAAAAGAACCAGAAAGTATCGCGGTGAAGCGCATGGGCCTGCTCGTGGATGAGCACAGCCCTGAGGTGTTGGGGGGTAAGCGTCTCTACCAGCCCTCGACTGACCACTAAAGTTGGGGTCCAAAAGCCGATTTGCGCCGCAAACGGAATCTCGATGTCGAGCTGACGACAGACATAGCCCTCAAGCGTCATCTGGGGCAGCGATCGCACCGTTCGCAGCGATCGCCATCCCTGCCAGGCAGACAGCCCTAATTGCCCCACAGCAAGGCTAAAGAAACCAGCTGCCGTCAGGTAGCCTAGATTTCCCACAGGGTGACCCAGCATCTGACCATTGTTGCCCATAAAAAGCACGGCCCCCGCTGTCGTCATCAGACAGAGGGGCGGCAGCAAGAATGTCGCGAGGGCTATCTGCCACCGGTGATCCGCGTTGTGCTGGTGCCACCGTAGCCTACCGGCAACGGTTGTGCCGATGACCACGACGAATAGGGCTAAGTGCATGGTTCCCCCCGATTTTCTCGCACCGCCTTGAGGCGCTCCGCGATTGCTTCAAGTTGTTCAATGCTATCGGTATCTAGGCTGTCTGCAAAGGCCGCAACAACGTCAGGATTTCCGACCGCTAAAAAGGTCTGCAGGCGATTGTGGGTTTCCAAAATTTGGGCCGCTTGCTGAGAGACGAGAGGTGTCCATACAAAGGCCCGCCCTTCGCGATCGCAGGCCAGCCAGCCCTTTTTCTCCAGACGTCCCAAAACCGTCATGACCGACCCATAAGCCAGCTCCCTGGAGGGGTCAGACAAAATGTGACGATGAACCTGTTGAGCGGTGGCAGAGCCCAAAGACCAGAGGATTTCTACAATCTCGGCTTCTAGGGTCCCTAGAGAGAGCTGTTTGGGCTGATAGTGCGGTAAGGGAGACATGAGGCGGCAGGTCCGGGCGGCAAACCGAACTTAGTGAGACAACTGTGAAGAAAGCGGCGGCAGAGCCGGGAATGAAGAAGCGAGCTAGCCAAGGGCAGTGGAAAGCTGTAGCTGATTGAGAATTGTCATCGCTTTAGCATAGCCGCTGTCGTCATTTTGGCTAAAGAAGTGATAGGCCGCTTGCTCAAAACTGGCGATCGCGGCCTCTCTCTGACCAATGTGATAGCGCAGTATTCCCAGATTGAAGTAGGTTTTGGCGTGGGTGGGATCGAGGGCCAAAACTCGGTGCAGGTCTTTGAGCGCGGCAGTATCGTTGTGCAGCCCATGCAGCGCGTAGGCCCGGTTGCAGTAAGCTTCAATGGCCGCATCGTCGTAGCCAATCGCCTGGGAAAAGTCCGAAACCGCTTCATCGTAGCGCTCAAGCTGTAGATGAATCAGGCCCCGGTCGGCGTAGACCTGGGCTCTATGGACCGGCTGGATATCGGGGGTCAGTTCTATCGACTGGGTATAGTCTGCGATCGCCTGTGAATAGCGGTGCAGTCCCGCCTGCGCGAGCCCGCGGTTGTAAAGGGCGCGGTAGTCGCCTGGAAACCTGGTTGAGCCGTTGATGGCCCTACCCCCAGCTTCTCGATTGGGCTATTCATTGTAGTCTCCGATGGCGGCGGTATAGTCGTTGACTCGGTAGTAGGCAAGCCCCCGGTTGAGGTACGCCTCGGTATTGGCGGGACTAAGCTGGAGACCATGGGTACAGTCGGCGATTGCCTGCCGGTAGGCTGCAAGCTCTAGCTCGATCAAGCAGCGGTTACCATAGGCAGCGGCCAGCGGCTTTGAGGGCCCCCGGTCCTGCTCGCCGCTCCGCTCGATAACCTGCGTGAAGGCAGCGATCGCGCGGGAATAGTCGTGCTGTTGATATGCTTCGACGCCCTGATCGAATTGGCTTAGAGCAGTCTCAGCTTTCGCGGGCGCTCCCGTCAGGAGAAACAACAGCACTATCGCTGTGCTCAAGATGGCGGCGCAATTTTGTCGATTGATCATAGA
>CAVRCJ010000020.1:0-87175 GCA_963719515.1 uncultured cyanobacterium | reverse complement strand
GGGGAGTTAGAGGGGGTCACCAAAACGCCAAATATATACAAGACCCGCCCCAAACCTCGCCTACTGATTCGTTCCCAATGCCCCCGGCACCCCAGCCAGCGTCCGCTTCGGGGAACAGGTCAAAATCATAATCAGCAGCGTCAGCACATAGGGCGCGGCATTAAAAATGTAGTAGCCCTCCTGCACCCCCACCGACTGTAGCGCCGGACCTAGGGCCTGGGCCCCGCCAAACAGCAGCGACGCCCACAGACACTGCACCGGATTCCACCGGGCGAAAATCACCAGAGCCACCGCCATCAGACCCTGACCGCTGGAAATGCGCTCCGTCCAGACGCCGGGATAATACAACGACAGCGACGCCCCACCGATGCCCGCCAAGAAGCTGCCTGCCATCACGCTCAGCATCCGCACCTTAAAAATTGACACCCCCATGGCCCGCGCCGCCTCCGGGCTATCGCCTACGGCTCGTACCAGCAGTCCCCAGCGAGTCGTACGGAAAAACCATTTCATTAGGGGGGCGATCGCTATCCCCATTAAAAATAGGGGGCTAATCTGCAGGGCGGCCTGCAGCGCGGGAGCCATCCCGTCACCGCCCAGGTTGATGGTGGGGAGCTGGGGGGCAGAGGGCTGAATAAAGGGCTTGCCGAAGAAGAAGGCGACGCCGCTGCCGAAGATAATCATGGCGATGCCGACGGCTACGTCGTTGACGCGGGGCTGCTGGGACAACCAGCCGTGGATGGCTCCCAGCACCATGCCTACCAAACCGGAGGCGATGACGCCCAGCCAAGGGGAACCGGTGAGGTAGGAGACGGCGTAGGCCCCCATGGCTCCGGTGAGCAGGGTGCCTTCTAGGCCGAGGTTAATTTTACCGCTTTTTTCGGTGAGGCATTCCCCGAGACTGACGAAGAGGAAGGGGGTGCCGCCGCGCATGGTGCCGGCGGCGACGGCGAGGAGGACGCCCCATAAGCCGATGGATTCGGAGGGTGTTGCCATGGTTGGGATTGTGGGGTAGGCGATCGGTGGGCGATTGGGCGATCGGGGAGGACATGGCAGTGCCATGTCCGTACGGGGTAATGGATCGGCGGCGGCACGTTAGGGGCGAATGGCCATTGAAGGCTGCGCCTTCGCGAGGCGAATACCCGCGCAGGTATCGGGTAGGGCGATGGGGCGATCGCCCGCGCAGATATCAGATAGGACGGTGGGGCGATCGCAGCGGACATGGCAATGCCATGTCCCTACCGTGGGGTGGGGTTTACGATGGGGCAGGCGTTGCGGGTTGAGATGGTGGGGGTGCCGTAGGGGCAGGTTTCTCCTTAAAAAATTCCAGCTTGCCGTATAGAGATTCGCTATATAAAATCACCAGAAACACCAGGCCCTGAAACACCAGCACCGTCGCATCCGGTAACCCGTGCGATCGCTGCAGGATGCCGCCGCTCGCCAAAATGCCCCCCAGCAGCACCGACACCAGCGCCGCCGCTAGCGGGTTGTGGCGAGCGACAAAGGCCACCAAAATGCCGCCGTAGCCATAGCCCACGTTCAGTGATTCGTTAGCCGACCCCTGCACCGCCGCCACTTCCACCATGCCCGCCAGCCCGGCGCAGGAGCCCGCTAAAAAGCAGATAATTACCGTCAGCTTGCCCACGGGCAGACCGGCGATGCGGGCGGCGCGGATATTGCCCCCGGCGGTGCGGGCGGCAAAGCCGAAGGTGGTGCGGCGAATCAGCACGTAGGACACCGCGCAGGCAACAATGCCGTACAGCAGGCCCCAGTGAACGCGGGTACCGGGCAAGCTGCCCAGCATTACGGCGTCGGGCAAAGGAAAAGTAGAAGGCTTGTTAAGGGAGCTGGGGTCCTTCATCGGACCGTTCACCAGATGGTTCATGGCGGCGATGCCGATGTAGTTGAGCAGCAGGCTGCTGATGGTCTCATTGACGCCCCGGTAGTGGCGCAGCGCCCCCGCCGCCGCAATCATCAGGCCGCCTGCAATCATGCCGGCGATCGCCATTCCCAGCTGCACGATTATTGCCGGAGCCGATGAAATGGCCAGCCCAGCGGCCACCGCCGCCACCCCGCCCATCACCAGCGCCCCCTCATTACCGATAATGACTAAACCCAGCTGCGCCGGTAGCGCCGTACAGAGGGAGGCCAGCATCAGGGGCGCAGCGCGAATCAGGCTGTTTTGAAAGGTACTCCACTTACCGAAGGCCGCCTTCCAAATAGAGGCGTAGACCCCAAAGGGATTGGCTCCCACCGCCGCGCAAAAGAGGCCGAACAGCACCAGAGAAAACAAGATTGCGCCAACGGGGATGAGGAGACCCTCCAGTTTTTGCCGCCAGGCCTGGGTTGCCATTACGCCCCCACCGAGCCAATCACGCCCTCGACTAGGTAGTCCATTTGCTCTAGCTTGGGCTCCTGCTGCTTCAGGGATTCTGAACCCAAGACCACCACGTTCCCCTGGTTATCCTTAATTTCGCCGTTGTAAATCACCTTGCTGCCGTCCATAAATTCGGCCTTCACCGCTTCAGCCTGCTCTTTGGCCTCAGCGCTCACCGCCGGGCCGTAGTCCGACATTGTGCAGTAGCCATCCTTGAGGCCGCCCCGCAGCAGGTGAGGGATATCGCCGCCCGCGATAGTTTGACCGGCTTTGATATCTTCGGCAAGCCTGGTGTAGAGTTCACCCCAGTTCCACTCTGCCCCGGTGAGGTAGAGGTCGGGGGCGAGGGCCATCTGGCTAGCGTGGTATCCCGAGGTAAACATGCCTCGCTTAGCTGCGGTTTCCATCACCACTTTAGGGCTGTCCACGTGGCAGGTGACGACTTCAATCCCCTGATCGGCCATGCTGTTGACGGCTTCCGCTTCTTTGATGGGTTCCGCCCAATTGCCGGTAAAGATGACTTGAGTAGTGGCGTCGGGGTTAACGCTGCGAGCGCCCAGGGTAAAGCTGTTGATGTTGCGCAGTACCTGAGGAATCGGCTTGGCGGCCACAAAGCCCATCTTGCCGTTTTGGGCCGTCAGCGCCGCCACCACCCCCGCCACGTACTGAGCCTCGTCGATGTAGCCAAAGTAGCTGGCCACGTTCTCGGGGTGCTCTCCCTCTTGGTACAGGCCGCCGCAGTGGAAAAACTGCACGTCGGGATACTCTTCGGCTATCTCTAGGATGTGGGGGTCGAAGTAGCCAAACGAGGTGGGGAAGAGCACTGAGACCCCGTCAATATCAATCATGCTGCGCATGGATTCGGCGACGGCGGTGGTTTCCGGCACGTTGGCCTCTTCCACAATCTCCACCCCGGCCACGTTATCCACCATAATGGCGGCGCCTTCGGCGTGAGACTGGTTATAGCCGTAGTCGTCCTTGGGGCCCACGTAGATGAATCCCACCATCAATCCGTCTTCGCCCTCACTGGATGAGCCACCGGCTGAGCTGTCAGAGGAGGCGCATCCGGTGCTGAACTTCAGCGTGGCCCCGAAGGCGGTGGTGGCGAGCAGCCCTCGAATGACCTGTCGGCGTGAGAGTGACGGAAAGCGGTTGCGGCTCACAGGGACTGTCTCCTTAAGGGTTCGTCAAGAGCTAAATGATCAGGTGACAGCGTCGGTTCGTGCTGTCATCTAGGTCACAAAGCGCGCCGACGTTACCTGCTATAGCGCAGCCGTACAGATGCTGATGCCGCACCTGTACGATCTGGCTTGGCGATCGAGTAGTGCGTCTTCACCTTCTTCAGCCTTATGAGAAGACGGCTATATGGCTATACTGAGCACGACTGGACTTTCTTTGGGGGCGATCGCGGTTATTTACCCGGTAGATTCCTGGGCGGTACGTCGCTCCCTTGGTAGAACTTGCGCTCCAGATTACCCAACCACAGCCACAGCGCCCCAGCCGCCAGGGGAATGCCAGTCAGAACTACACCCGCAGAAACGGTAGGAGTCCCCAACACCGAAATACCAAGGGGAACGCCAGACCACACGACTGCGCTGAGGATAAGCACCCCCCTGCGCAACTTTTGAATGTTCTTTAGCGCAGGGCGGCAGCTGCCGCAGTGCTGAGTGTGGGAACTGTAGCGGTCTAGCAGCGCCGGTTTGGATATTTCTGCCGGAAGCGATCGCCCTGGGAACGGGTCGGCCTGAAACTCGCTAATCCAGTTGCGAAACGCCATCACGTAGCGGTCGGCCTGAGTGGGAAGATAGCAGGCCTGAGCATAGGACTTGCCATCGGCTTTTTCTAGCATTCTTTCTTGAATGTGCAGGAAGATTTGGTCGTCTTCTAGAACGCGATTGTTGTTGACGTGGCTGTACCAGCGGGGCGTGAGCTTGATGAAGAAGCCGGGGAGCTTTGAGGAGAACTTGAACGGGAAGCGCGCAAACACTCGGCACTGCCCTTTCGGGTGGGGACCGCGTAAACGGCGGTGAGGGTGCGGCCAAACTGCTTAGAGGTGAGGTCGTGATACATCAGCGCGGGGGCAACAAAGGTGGTGTGCTGCGTGCCCAGCTGGCCTTTGCGGGGGCCTTCTGGCCAGATGCCTGTGAAGCCCTGTTTGCCAGACTCCACCACGTCCATCTGCATGGGCGCGGCGTTTTCCCGCTTGCCCACGGTTTTGTGGTGGGTGTAGGGGATGTGGCTCGCATCCAGCACGTTTTCCAGCAGGGTCAGGGCGTCGTAGGGCAAGTCCCGGAAGGTGTTGAGCAGCACCCAGCCGTCTGGGTCTTCTTCTAACGCCTCAATTCCTGGAATGCTCACCTTCGCGGCATTCTCGGCGCTGCCGGGATAGACGAAAAGCAGCCCCTGGTAGACCGCCGTGGGCATCGATTTGGCGCAGGCCCGGTTGGAGAGATTTGCCTGGGTTTCGGGCGAGGCCTGGGGGATGTGCTCGCAGGCCCCGCTTCCGGAGAAAGCCCAGCCGTGATAGGGGCATTCCAGCAGCCCATTCTCATTGATGCGGCCCTCGGACAGTGGCGCGAGCCGATGGGGGCATTGGTCGGCAAAGACGCGCCAGGTTTCGCCTTTGGGGTCCCACCAGATGACGATGTTTTGCTCTAGCAGCGTGAAGCGGGTTAAACGGGCTTTGTCTAAGTCTTTGACGTAGTGGACGGGATACCAGGCTTCAGCCCAGTCGAAGCCGTCGGGGTCGGGTCCACCTGCCGGTAAGGTGTCGGGGGTTGAGTTGAGCGCTGGCGCGTTTTGAATAGCCGTCATAGTAGCGAGATTTTAGGTTGTCTCTTTTCTATTGTGTTACAAAACTTCATTTCATGTCAGGGCAATTCGGCAGGCAGTAGGGACCAGCCCGATACAAGCCCTATACAAAAAGAGGGCATGGCAGACGGCCATGCCCCTTGTGAAGGATTACCCGGCCTTAAGGGCTGGGACTATGAATGCTGAGCTATTGACTATTCAGCGGCCTGATCGGTGGCTTCTAGCTCAGGCTGAGCAGCGGTGCCGTTTAGGGCCACTTTCACGACTTTGTTGCGCTCAGCAGCTACCTTGGGCAGCGTTAGGGTCAGCACGCCGTCGGTGTAGTCAGCAGCGATCGCCTGATGCTCGACCTCCACGGGGAGGGAAACCACGCGGCGGAAGCTGCCGTAGGGGATTTCGTTGTGGAGCACTTTGTGACCAGTCACTTCAGCGGGACGGCGCTGGCCGGAGATGGCCACAGCGTCGCGGCTCGCCTGGATGTCGATGTCGTCGGCGTTTAAGCCAGGAAGCTGAACCTGTAGCGCTAGGGCGTCGCCTTGGTCGACTAGGGCAACGGCAGGGCTCCAAGCGCTGCGCTGCTCAGCAGGGGCTAGCTCATCGAAGATGCGGTCGAACTGACGGCGGACGTTGTCTACGTCTTGGAGGGGGGACCAGTAACGAACAATCATGAATAACCTCTTGAAAGAAACGGATGTTTGAGGCTGTATTGGGTTCGTTCAACCTCGTTTACAGTTTCTATGATGCGCAAAATTATGAGGAGCTTCTAGTCAAAAAAACCGCACCTAAAAGGGGTGTTTTCAGGCCGAACAGACCGTATCTTGGGAGCCGAACTGTGGCGTTGAAACTGTGGCGTTACGGACTGTTGCCTTGGAATTACTATCAACACCGCTAACGGTGGCCTGTTTGCCGCGGCCTATACCGATGCAGTCCAGGTGGCGATCGCCCTTACTGCGCAAGTCTGCTGTCGCGGGGCGCTGCTACTAGGCGAGGCTCAATTGCCTCAACTTAACGCTGGCCGGGTTACCTCAAAAACTGCCCTACGGCGATCGCCACTTCCGGAAACGCGATGGGGCTAACCTGGCCGTCAATCAGCGTTCGCTTTTCTCGATAGTCGTCTTCGCCGGGTTCTCGGAAGACTACCAGCTCCATTCGTTTTAGATTGATCACCCAGTACTCTAAAATGCCAGCTTGAGCATAGGTTTTAGTCTTGACTTCTAGGTCTTTTCTCAAACTAGTGTTGGAATACTCAATCACCCAGAAAATATTTTCTGGATAGGGATGGTGCGCTAGGTATATGTCGCCTAGATTTTGAACAACCGCAATATCTGGCTCTGGCTCTGAATTGTCGGGCAGGGTAATGGGCTTGCCCTCTCGAATTTTGGCCTGACCGCGCAGCGCTTCGCGGAGATAGTCCGCCGCCTCGCTGCTCAGGTGAGCGTGGGGTTCGCCTTCGGGAGCCATTTCAACGATTTCTCCATTCAACAGTTCCACAGGGCGATCGCTAAGGATGCCTGCTGCGATCATCTGGTGGTAGTCATCGATGGTCCATTTTTTGGGGACGATGGCTGGCGTCATGGGCCTTGACTTGGGTTGAGCAGGGGCTATGCCTCAATTGTAAGGGAGATGATATTTGTTTTTGTCTAAGATGGTTTGGCTTTTGACGGGGTCGGCGGGGGAGCGCAGCGGCGATCGCTCTACTGGCTTTTGCCCCACCCGCAGCTAAAGCGCGGGCTAACAAAAAACACCCACTCAAGTGGGTTAGACTTTACTCAGACTGGGCTTCAAGCGCTAGCACATATGCGCCGTAGCCCACTTTAGTGGACGTTACCCGATAGCCCGCAGTTCACTCGCGGGTGAAGGGGAAACGGCTCAGCCCTCGCACTCCCGCAGCGTCGCCTGGGCCGAGGCAAGGTTAGGGGAGCCGAGCTGGGCGTAGATGTCTACAGCCCGGCGGGCGTAGGGCAGAGCCTCGGCGGGTTGGCCCTGGCACACTAGGGCTTTGGCAAGGCAATCGCAATTTCCGGCGATCAACTCCTGACGACCTAGCTTCTCCGATAGGGGCAGCGCCTCGCGGGCCAGGGCCTCCGCCCCGGACCAGTCTTTCCGGTCTAGGGCCAGGGCAGCCAGACTGCCAGGTAATCCGGCAATCATTTCGCTATAGCCAACCGCACGGGCCACCCGCAGCGCTTCGCGGTAGTCCCGCTCCGCCGCCGCCAAATCGCCGGAGTACCGCTCGACTCCGGCGAGGCTATTCAGGGCCATCGCCACATCCACGCTCTCGGCGCTCAAACTGCGAGACCGGTCCAGCGCCTCGCGATAAGCAGCGATCGCGGCGGGGTAGTCCTGCTTTAACCGATGCCCAAGGCCGCGCAAGCGGATAGCGATAGCGCGCTCCCGGGCACCCGCCTTTGCCGCCTGCCAGTGGGCCGCTGCCCTGTCGGCGCAGTCCAACACCGCGTCCGCCTGCTGGCGCAGACGGTGAACCATTCCCGCTTGAAATGCCCGCCAGCCCGCGTTGTGCAAGTCGCCCGCCGCGATCGCTTTCGCTTCTGCCTGCTGTTCAAGGGCGAGCCATTCATCCCAGCGGCCCGTGAAGTCGAGGAAGTCTACAAGCGCAATGCACACCGTCTGCAGGCGGTCGTTGGGTCCGGCGAGGAACAGCGGGATGGCCGGGGACACCTGGGGCCAGGCGGCGGCGATCGCCGGGAAGCGATCGTAGTTCTTGTAGCCGTTCTCGACGATTAGGGCGTAGGCGTAGGCCTCCAGGCGCTGGCTGGTCTGGGCCACTGCCTCTGGCCGCTGCCGGCGCAGGAAGTCCGCCACCAAGGGCACTAGGGCAAACTGCCGCTCCTCTGGGTCCGGCACCACTAGAGACCGACTGGCCAAGTCGTCCAGGGCACCCTGGGCGGCGGCTGGGTTGAGGCTGGCTAGCTCGGCGATGAAGGCGGTCGCCACCGGCTGGGTGAAGTGGGTGAGGGCGGCGAGCACTTTGGTTTCATTGCCCGTGAAGTTGTCCAGCAGGTCGCCAAAAATGAATTCCAGCGGGCTATTTCCTGCCGGAGCGCTGCGCAAGAAGGCGAGGGCGGCGTCGATGGTTTTGCAGCGCCCCAGACCCAGCTGCCCCACTACCCAGCGCATCAGCAGCGGGTTGCCGCCGGTCTCTTCGTAGAGGGCGCGGCGCTGTGGCTCGGTGGTGCGGGCCAGCCGGGGGTTATTTTTAGCCAGCTCGGCCAGCAGGGCCAAGGCCGCTGTGGCGGCGAGTTTATCTAGGCGCACAACGATGGCGCTGGTATCCGCCCGGCGGCGGCTGGTGACAACGGCGCTGCAGCCTCGCGGCAGACGGTTCAAAAAGGCGAACAGCCGGTCGCGATCGCCCTTGGGTAAGGTCTCCAGGTTGTCTAGAACCAGCAGGGCGTCGGCCTCCCGCAAGGCTCTCAGCACTACGTCCGAGCGCTCGTCTTCCGGAGATTTGATCAGATCCAGCTGCTCTAGCTCCCGGGCAATAGCGTTGAGCATTTCCAGATAGCTGGGCAGCACAAAGTCCCCCAGCGATCGCTGCCCGTCGGCGGTGAGTTCGCGCTCTTTAGAGGAGAGGAAGATGATCCGCCGGAAGCGGTCAGCGGGGACCAGCCCGGCGGCGCGGATGGCCAGGGCCGTCTTGCCGATGCCGCCGGGGCCGTCAATCAGCGCTCCCCAGCCCCGCGCGTCGGGGGAGAGGGCCTCGGCAATGGTCGCCAGCTCTGTCTCCCGGCCAAAGAAGGCCCGCGATCGCGGCAGGTTGTTGGGGATATTGGCGCGATCGCCGCTGCTGAGGTCGGTGGTGTAGTGGGTTCTGGGCCTGCCTTCGTTGAGGGCCAGCCGCTCCAAGATCAAGGTGGCAAGCTGGTGGGGTTGTTTGCGGTCTAGCTCGATGAAGCCAGCGGTGGGGCTGAGGCCACCCGCAGTGGCATAGTCAAACCGGCAGGGCATGACGCGCTGACCGTCTCTTTCCGTGAGCAGGCCGTAGATATGCACCCACTCCCACCCCGTCCAGCGCTTCTCGTCGTAGTTGGGGCAGAGCACCGGCACGATTAGATCCGACTGCTCCCCGTAGAGCACCGGTAAACGGATGCCGAGATCGTACCGGGCAAACTCGGCTTCGTGATACTCGTCGTAGAGGATTTTGTCTTGACCAAACTGCTCGGCAAGAATGGCGGCAACCTTTTCAACAAATTTCCGCTTCTCTCCCGCAAAGGAAAAGGCGATGCGAAACCGTCTGTTGCTCACAGGCTCATCTCCGCCCTAGACTGGCAATGGTCTGGATTACGTCGCATATTAGGCTTACCAAAATCCTCTAGCGACATGCTAGCGCCTTTCCTTCTAAGGCTGGCACTCTCACGGGCTGAGGCGCAAGGCTGCGACGTCTAAAAGATCCAGAGCATTGCAGTAAAAGTACGATGTCCCAACTTAGGGCTTGCGTACTATTCCCCCAATGCGCTATTCTCACCATCTAGAGCCGATCGATTTCTAGCTCTAATCCCCAAAAATTTGGTCAACAGCGGACGCGATCGTCACCACTAATGACGATCGCGCCCTAGCCCGCGACAGATCCAGCCTGTCTTGGACTTTTGCCATCTTAAACCGTGGCAGAAGGCCATCCTAGACACGCCATAGTCCGGGATGGCCAAATTCGCGGGGTTTTCTTACCCATCAAAACGGAGAAAACCCAATGACATTCATATACCCCGAGCCACTCCACGGCGAGGCGGCACCCACCGTGCTGACCACGCCCCCACCCAGCCCCAACGACGAAATCATCCGTCACATCCTCATCGGCTCCCCCGCAGGCGTTCGGGAAACCATCCACCTGATGCACATCCGGCGCTACTACATCGAGCAGAGCCTTTGGACCGGCCCCGTCGCCATCGGCCCCGACGGCGTCAAAATCACCCGCAACGAAGGACAGGTGCTCGCCTACCTAATGCGGCGACGCTCCCTCGATATGCCTGAAGCGTAGACTCTTTGGGTTTTAGTGCAACTGTCCTGACTTGTTAGGACGGTTGCGCGTTCAGTTGCCTATGCAACGTCAGGCTTTCAGCCAATCTTGGTGTCCTAAGCAATTGAACCAATGCAATATGGGTAAGGTGGGGCTTTGGCTGAGGCGATCGCCTACGACCAGCCTTGAGGGGCGATCGCCCGACTGGCTCTGCGTAAGGGACGTATTCGAGCGCCGTACACCGTAGGATAGACATAGGAAATACAGCCGATGAGGCGGTAATCGGTAAACCCCATGCCAGAATGATGCCTATTAACTTTACCGAAAACAGAGCTATCAAGCAGCTATCAATTGTTTTGATGACGCTGGCTTTGGGGCTAGAGATCGCTAAGCTATTGGGTCAGATTGATTTGGGTGTTCCCCAAGTTTTGCTGGCCGTCGCGCGGTTTGCCTTAGTAATCCATCTAATTGAGGGGGCGATCGCGGCTGTAGTCGCTGCGCTCTATCACAGGCCAGTCTGGTACCGGATGTTTTGGCGCTATGGCCTATATACATTTGGGGTAGGTACGGTCGGTCTTGTTGAGCTGTTTAAGTCGCTGAAAGTCTCTGCAGAGCCGCAGCAAGAAATCTAAGAAGCAGTTTTTAAGGGTCAAAAGTATTTCTGACCGGGGGGCACAAGCTTTACCTTCTCGTCGTAACTGTCAATGCCTAAGCAAGATGTCTACTATTCGCCCATGTTGCCAGAGCGCCAGAGCGTCCAGGCTGTTGCCTGCCCTACAGATGGGCGGCGCAAGTCCAAGCGATCGCCCTAGACTGTAACTACCGCCCTCTTCCCATCACCTATGCCCACCTTCGACCCCACCGCCCTACCCTCCCAAACCGGCAGGATCGCCATCGTCACCGGAGCCAACATCGGCATCGGCTACGAAACGGCCTTGGCCCTGGCTAAAACCGGCATGACGGTAATTCTAGCCTGCCGCGACCAGACCAAAGCAACCCAGGCAAAAGGCAACATCTTGGCCCAGGTACCCGGGGGCAACGTAGAGGTGATGCTGCTGGATTTGAGTGACCTGGACTCCGTGCGGACCTTTGCCGAAGCCTACCGAGAGCAGTTCTCCCAGTTGGATCTGCTAATCAACAATGCGGGGGTGATGTGCCCGCCCTACAGCAAAACCGAAGACGGCTTTGAGCAGCAGATGGGCGTCAACTATTTGGGCCATTTCTTGCTCACGGAGCTGCTGCTGGACCTGATGCCAGACAGCAGCGAGTCTCGGGTGGTGTCGCTGAGCAGCAACGCCCACAAGATGGCGCAGATTGATTTCTCTGACCTGCAGTCGGAGTCTGGGTACTCAGCGATGGGGGCCTATGCGCAAAGTAAGCTGGCCTGCCTGATGTTTGCCCTGGAGCTAGACCGCCGCCTTAAGGAAGGGGGGCGTAATGTTCTCTCGGTCTGTGCCCACCCCGGTGGTTCCCCTACAGAGCTAGGGCGGCACATTCCAGATGCGGTGGCGCTGCTGCTGCGGTTCACGCTGCTGCCCTTCACCCACGACCCTGACCGGGCAGCGCTGCCGACGCTGTATGCGGCTTTGGCTCCGGAGGTGGGCGGCGGCGACTATTATGGGCCGCAGGGCTTTTTGGAGATCAGCGGCGAGCCGGGGATGGCGTCTCCCTCGAAGGCGGCTCAGCGTGAGGATGTTGCCCAAAAGCTTTGGCAGGTTTCTGAGCGGCTTGTGGGGTTGAAAAACGAGTAGGGTGGGCACTGCCCTACGGGCTCGCAATCACCGAGCGGTCAGGCAGACGAAGACCGAATCTCTCTTCGAGATTGCTGCTGCCATCATGCCCGACCCTATTTATTTCATCTTTGCCTATAGCTTCGGCTGATAATACACCATCGGACCGTCATCCGACACAAAATGACAATCCCGCTGCGATCGCATAAAGCTACGCCAAATTGGAGCCTCAGACTTACGGTAGTAGTCCCCAAGAATAGGCTTAATCGCCTCCGTCGCCTCCTTTAAGTTGTAGTGGGGCATGTTCAAAAAGATATGGTGCGCCACATGGGTACCGATATCATGGTGAATCGGGTTCACCCAGCCGTAGTCGCGATCGATGGTGGACAGCGCCCCCCGCAAAAACGTCCAGGACTCCCCGCGATACCAGGGAATATCGGCTTCGCTGTGGTGCAAGAACGTCACTAGGTCAAGCCACATCACAAAGACGACGTAGGGCATCACATAGTAGGTCACCAGCGCCACCCAGCCAAACTGCACCGCAAACCAGGCCAGCAGCGCCAGCATCCCTACTAGGCAAAACGTGCTGGTGAGCACATCCCACTTTTCTGATGGCTTGAACAGCGGGCTGTCGGGCATAAAGTGAGATCCCTTTCGGTCGGGCGATCGCTTAAACAAATAGATTGGGTAAGCAAAAAGCGGTAGATAAAAGCGAACCAGCTTTTCTGGCCAGTCCATAGACTCATACTTTGACTTGGGAATGGGGTACCAGCTTTCGTCGGTGTCGACGTTCCCGGTATTGGCGTGGTGGGTGCGGTGGCTGATGCGCCAGCCATGGTATGGCACTAGAAGGGGGGTGTGGCTCAGATGTCCAATTAGCGCGTTGAGCCGCGGAGATCTAGAAAATGAGCCGTGACCGCAGTCGTGGCCGACGACGAACAGCGCCCAAAACATGGTGCCCTGCAGCACCCAAAAAATCGGAAAGAAAAGCCAGGAGTTTAAACTGTAGGCGATCGCATACAGCCCAGCGATGACCCCAATATCCCAGAAAAAGTACGCCAGCGATCGCGGTACTGAGGGCTCGAAGCAGCGGGCCGGAATGGCTGCTCTGAGGTCGCTGAGGGTGAATGGAAGCTCAGGAGCCTCACACAATGACTCTGAATTAGAGGCCAGATCGCGCTGATGATTAGCAGTTGAATACACGTGTTATTAGTTGGTTAGATTGAATCCTAGCTCGTAGAGCGGGCAGTTCTCACCCACACCTTTGCTCTCACCAGGCACCCTAAACAGGCCACACCTTCATAGCGACCTGTATATTCAGGGCAGTGAGCAACCCGGATGTGACTTTGTTTACCTTTCCCGCCCCTACAGATACTAAGGCTAACGCAGTATGGGAGCGACGCAGCAAGTACGGAGGCTTCATCGCTGCGTCGCTCCCATACTCGCCCGCTCCTCCCTTATTGCCATACCGCCTACTTACCGATGCAAAACTTGCTAAAGATTTGATCTAGCATCGACTCTGTGACCTCCTCTCCGGTAATTTCCCCCAGCGCCCGAACCGCCTCTCGCAAATCGATAGTCCAAAAGTCGAGCGGCAGACCGTCTGACATGGTGGTCTCAACCTGTCGCAAAGCGTCCTTTGCCCGCAGCAGCGCCGCCGCCTGCCGTTGGTTAATCGCCAGATCCAAATTCATCGCCGTCACCCCCTCCTGAACTAGCGCTAAGATTTCCGCCTCCAGCGCCTCAATGCCCTCCTGCTTAGCCGCCGCCGTTTTCACTACCGGATGAGGCGGCAGCTCAGGAAAACCACTCTCAAGCGGAACCAAATCAACCTTATTGAGCACCAAAATCAGCTTGCGCCCCTCAGTCTGCTGATAAATAGCCTGATCCTCAGCCGTCCAGCCCCAGGCCGCATCCACCACCAGCAGCACCAAATCTGCCGCCTGCGCCGCCTGCCGCGATCGCGCTACTCCCAGCTGCTCCACTTGGTCCGTCGCCTCCCGAATCCCAGCAGTATCGAGCACCTGCACCGGAATTCCCCCCACCACCAGCCGCGACTCCACCACATCCCGCGTCGTCCCGGGCAGGTCTGTGACAATGGCGCGATCGCTGCGGCTCCAGGCGTTCAGCAGGCTCGACTTTCCTACGTTGGGGCGTCCCACGATGGCCACCTTCAGGCCCGTACGCAATAGCTCTCCTCTATCCGCCGTCGCCAGCACCCGCTCAATGGTCATCAACACCTTGCGGAGTTCCTGGCGCACCCAGTCTTCATCCAGCGGCGGCAGATCGTCTTCAAAGTCAATTCGCGCCTCCACCTCCGCCAAAATTTCCAGGCAGGTCTGCCGCAGCCGCCGAATCGGTTCCGCCAGCTTCCCCTGAATCCCCGCTAGCGCCAGCTCCGCCGCCTGGGGCGACTCTGCCCCCACTAGGTCCGATACGCTTTCCGCCTGGGTGAGGTCTAGCCGCCCGTTCAAAAACGCCCGCAGGGTAAACTCCCCCGCTTGGGCCAGCCGCGCGCCGCACTCTAAGCACAGGGTGAGCACATGCTGCACCGCCATCAGCCCGCCGTGACAGTGAAACTCCACCACATCTTCTCGGGTGTAGGAGCGGGGGGCCTGCATAAGCAGCAAGAGCGCCTCGTCCACCACCTGCTGCGTTTTGGGGTGGCGCACCATGCCGTAGAGAATGCGGTGGCTCTCCCAGGGCTGACGCCCCGGCGCGTGAAAGAGGGCGCGAGCGATCGCCCAGGCTTCAGGGCCAGACAGTCGCACGATGCTGACGCTGCCCTGCTGAGGCACAACGGCGGTGGCGATCGCGGCGATGGTGTCGGTGACGGTAGTCATGGTGATGGACGTATAGCCGTCGTCAGGGTCAGCGGCTGCTAACCCCCTATAGGGACGGATGGAACGGGTAAGCCGATCCTAACGTGCCGCTGCCCAGGCGGATGGGCCTCTAGCGGCGATGCCGCTTAGAATGGAGGCGATATTCCCCTCCTACGATCTATGCCACCCCGCAAACGGCGTACCTGGCAACGTCAGCTGCGCTATCTCTACATTCGCTTTGTTCGCATACAAAGCAGCCCCGAGGCGATCGCCCGCGGACTAGCGGCGGGGGTGTTTGCAGGGCTGTTTCCGCTGTTTGGCATACAGACTCTCTTCGGAGTGGCGATCGCGGCGGCGGTGCGGGGCAATAAGCTAATGGCGGCGGCGGGCACCTGGGTGAGCAACCCGCTGACCTATGTGCCCATCTACTACTTTAATTTTCGCGTTGGGATATGGCTGCTGGAGCGGTTTGGGCTGTCGGCAATGGTGCCAGAACCGGGAGCGATTGGGGATGTGGTCAGTGCATCGGGCTGGGCAGCGTTTCAGGAATTCATGATGTTGGGGGCGGGGTTTGCTGCGACGCTGTTTCTTGGGTGTGTGGTGGTGGGGTTGCCGAGTGCGGTTGTGGCTTACATCGTGGGATTGCGGGTGGCGCGGCGGTGGAAGTCGCGGCGATCGTAGTCAAAGTTGTTTTGAATGCTGGCATTTTTACTCGCCCGCTTGTCTGTTCAGTAAAGTCTGTCTAGCAAAGACAGCCGCCTTTCAACCGGTGAGGATTGGATTAAAGACGTGTTGGTTTGGGAGTAAGGAATAAGCCTGTTGATGATCTTCTCTAATTCTTCAGTAGAGCCGACGTGAACCTTGGCAATAAAACAGTCGTCTCCCGTAACGCGGTCACATTCAACAATTTCCTCAATCTCTTTGATGACGGAAACCGCTTTGCTGAGCTGACCGGGTAAAGGTCGAATTCGAATATAGAACGACAAGGCGTAGCCTAGCAGCTTGGGATCCACTTCTAGCGTGAAAGCTCGAATAACGCCGGCCTCTTTTAGTCGCCTCAGCCTTTCTGAGACGCTGGGAGAAGACATGCTGAGCTGCCTAGCAATATCAGCGATAGAGGTTCTCGCATCTTCGTACAGGATGCGCAACAGGCGCATGTCTATCTCGTCTAGCTTGGATTTTTGATATTGGAAGGTGTTTCTCCATTATTTCCTATTTTAGTTAGGATACTCTGCCGCTTTGCCTTTTATTGGCTATGTTAAAGCCAAAAAGGCGTTGATAATATTAACGCATGAAAATACCAAACGCCGTATCTACTCGCATAGAAGCTACGCCGCCTCACGTCTGGTTTGTCGTCAGCGCTATCTTTCACTACCTCGGCCCCTCTTTCGCCGTACTCCTGTTTGAGCCTGTCGGCGTTCTGGGGGTGGCTTGGTTCAGAATTGCTAGCGCTGCGCTGGTCTTCGCCGTCTGGACTCGGCCCTGGAAAACGTTTCGCTCTTCTAACAAAGCGAGCGTTATGTTGCTGTTGCTGTTGGGTGCTTGTCTCGCCCTAATGAACAGCGCCTTCTATCTCGCCATCGACCGGCTGCCGCTAAGCTTGGTAGCTACGATGGAGTTCGTTGGCACGATTGCCGTAGCGCTGTTCGGGCTGAGGACAATGCGCAACTACGTGGCTTTGGCCTTAGCAGTTGCAGGCGTGTTCATTTTGATTGACCTGGTCTGGTCTAGCGACCCGTGGGGACTCTTTTATGCCTCTGCTAACGCGCTCCTGTTCATGGCATATATTATTCTGGGGCATCGAATTTCAGAGCAGGGCGCAGAGGAAGGGATCGGTAGACTCGGCGCTGCCATGGCGGCGGCGTTTCTGTTTGTCATGCCGATTGGATTTTCTGATGCGATCGCCGCCTTTTCCTTCCCGATGCTGATTTTGGCGGGCGTCGGCGTCGGTATTAGCTCGTCAGTGGTGCCCTACGTTTGCGATCAGCTGGCAATGTCCCAGCTTCCCCGCAATACCTATGCCCTCCTGCTGGCTCTGCTGCCTGCAACTGCGACGATAGTGGGTGCCGTTGTGCTCGGCCAAATTCCAACGCTCCGTGACCTCTGCGGCATTCTGCTCGTGATGGTTGGCGTGGCTCTCCTTGACTACTCCCACGGCTAAAGCACGTGGGATTCCCCGGTCACCCGAGGAGGTTTCTGCTTCATAGCATCTGCCTTCGAGGCCTAAACCCGGATTTCTCACAAGCAAATTGAGGGGGGAAGCTGAGTGTCAATAGTAACAGCTTAGTGAGAATGAGCTGATTCTGGAATGGCCGTGGGGACGACAAATGCGCTCTAGGCGATCGCCGAGAGCAGAGGGCAGAGATTTTTGGAAAAAATCGGCAGGCTGAAGCGAGGCCAAAGGCACCAGAGGCTATGAGATTAATAAGCAACGTAGCTCAAGGGGTCTACCCTGGCCGAGGCAGCTGGTTCAATCGGTAGTAAAGCCGCTCGAGCAAGTCACGGTAAGGTTCATGGGAAGCAAGGGCAATGTGAACCCGCCTAACGGATAAGCGAATATGGGCAGCGAGCTTGAGGAGCTTGAGGCGGATGGTGCCCAGCTGAGCCTTGGCAAGGACGGTGCCATAGAGCAGATGCTGACGAAGGGCATGCATGAGCACATAGGCCATCGAAGAGAACCAAAGCCGCAGCTGGTTACTCTCGAAGGTATGGGTAGAGGTGCGGTCGCTGAACAGGGCAAGCTGGTGTTCCTTGATGCGATTCTCCATATCGCCCCTGGGGCAATAGAGGTCTTGGTGAAGCGCTGAAGGAAGCATCTGGCTCGCGGGAATCGAGGTGACGACATAGTGACGCTTGGGGCCAGCCTCTGAGTAGGTGATTTTGCTCACCACGCGCCGCCGCCTTGTCCAAGACGATTGGGTGCGGTAGTAGACGGTACGATACCAAGCGGTGGTGGGCAAGGGAGGCTCGACGCTACCGCAGCGCTCGAACTCAGCTTTAGCCTTGGCTTCAAGCGGTTGGCTCATGCGCTCCAAAACCCCATTGCCCGCTAGCCCCAGCACATAGTCCACACTTGGCTGCGCCTCGCACCAGCTCATGATGTCCTCTCGGCCATAGGCGCTGTCGCCCCGCACGATGATTCTCACCTCAGGCCAGCGCAGACGCAGCTTGGGAATGATGCGCTGCAGCTGCTCCAAAGCGCCTTGAGCTGGGTCCACGTTCGAAGGGCGCAGTTGCGCCGCCAGCAGGTGATGTCCGCAGAAAATCAACAGCGGCGCGTAGCACTCATGCTGGTAGTAGCCATTGAAGAAGCTATCAATCTGGTTGCCATGGGTAGCATCATCGGTTACGTCCAAGTCCAATATCAGCTCCTTTGGAGTGGGCTCTGATAGCTGAAAAAATAGGTCAAGAAACGTTTGCTCTATCGCCTCCCGGTCCATGCTGATGCGCACGTAGCGCCCTGGCTTTTCGCTGTCGTAGTGCGGCGAGCCCTCGAAGCGATTCAGCGTACTCTTGCCTGACAACGGCGCGCAGCGGGCGTGATTGCTCTCAAGCTTCCCAACCGCCGCGCAGAAGCTCAGGTCGTGGCGCAACTGCTCATGGTCATTGAGATCCTCATATCCCTGCACCAATCCATACAGCCGCTGGCTCAACAGATGCTCTACGCTATGCTGCACCCGTGATGGGTCTCGGTGGTCCGTGAAGCACTCCGCAAACTTACCGCTGATGCCAAAGTGGCGATCTACTGCTGCCACTAGCGCTAGCCCACCGTCGTGGCTCAGGTGCCCACCATCAAAATCCACGACAACCTTGCGCTTGTCGATGCGATCTACAACGATGGGTTTTCCGCTACACTCTGTAATTGTTGGGGTCATAGGTTAAAGCTGCCAGAAGCTTTGTGGTATCTGCATTCTCGCAGTTCTTTGACCCCAACTTCTACCTCTTGGTGAGATATCCGGGCTAAACCTTTCCGGTCTTACGATCGCTCCACAGACTATCCCCGCAAGCCCTGCGGTTCTTCTTTGTTGAATTCAAGGAATTCTATGTCGATTGTTGATTCTAGGGTCGTTTCCGTTGCCCTATCCTCTTTTCCCGGTCTACCGAGCTTTCCGCGCCATCAGCTGATTGCCGATTTCGTCACGTTAGGCTGTCTGTTACGTCTGCGTCTCGGGTGGGTCATTGACCGCCTTTATTATAGCAAATCCCAGTCACAGCAAGGGTTTTGCATATGTTTGCTACGCTCACCGCCTTATATCCCACCGCTAAAGCGAATGGGTTTTACGGCGACTTCTATAAGCCAGCAGCAGCAAGTTAAACCTCGTCTAGCTCGAAAGCTGTAGTTTTTAGGCTAGCTCTAAAAAGCTCTCAGTCTAGAGGCTGTAGGCTTCAGAGGCATTTTCCAGAAACTACACGTCTCAACATAGACGCGGTTTAGCTTGTTAAAAATCCAGGATTATCCCAGCTCAAAGAGTGCTCAATGGGCTGGGCTTGTCGTTCACTGTTGTCTCTGCAGCGGGAGAAAGCTCAACCCCAAAAATAGCTCTGAATAGAGCAGTGGCCGGGCCCTCCCCGCGAATCACCCCGACAAAGCCGCAGGCCGCACATCCCGCAGCAGGCGAATCACCCCCACAAACACCGTAAAGAACTCCAGACGCCCTAAAAACATGCCGACAATCTGCGTCCACAGCAGCCCCACCGGCGCGTCCGCCGCCGTCACCCCTATAGACAGGCCCACCGTGCCCATAGTGCTGGCATATTCAAACAGCGCCTCCTGCAGGGAGTAGCCGTAAGCCGCAATGATGGCGCTGCCCACCAGATAGGTCACCAGGTACAAGAAAACAAACACGCCCACCTGGCGAATCTGCTCATCACTGAGGAACTTGCGCTGCTCGCTCTGCCAGATGTGAGGCTCGCTCACCGCCTGCTGGGGCAGCAGCATCCGCTTTACCTCCCACAGAAAGCTGCGGTACAGAATATAGATTCGCAGCTGCTTAATGCCCCCTGCCGTAGACCCGGCGCCGCCGCCAATTAGCATCAGCCCGATCATGATAATCCAGCCGAGGCCGTTCCAGTCGGTATAGCCTACGGTGGAGAAGCCCGTAGTAGATAGCGCCGTTATCGTTTCAAACAGGGCCACGCGCAGGGCTTTACCCGGCTCGGGGTACACCAGCGGCACCACGCCCAGCAGCAGCACTAGGGCGCATAGAGGAAGTAGAAGGGCCTGCAGCCGCACCTGTCCGTTGCGCAGCACCGCCTTGAGCTTCCCTGTCAGCAGCAGGTAGCTGGTCACAAAGTTTAGTCCGCCTAAAATCATCAGCACGATGGTGACTGCCTCCACCGCAGGGCTGTCCCAATAGCCGATGGAGTCGGACCGGGTGGAGAAGCCGCCAGTAGACAGCGCCGCAAAGGAGTGATTGATGGCGTCAAACCAGCCCATCCCGGCCAGCCACAGCGCCACGATACCCACCGCCACATAGCCGCTATAGATGCCCAAAACCAGCTTGGCCGATCGCTGCACGTTGGGGGCCAGCTGCTCGCTGCGGCCCTCGGCGGTGCTCAGCCCCGACCCGGCAGGGCCAGTGATGGCGCTGAGGGTGATAATGGCTAAGCCCGCCCCACCCAGTAGCTCCATGGTGCTGCGGTAGAGCAAGATTAGGCGGGAAGTCTGGGTGACGTCTACCACGGACAATCCCGTCGTCGTCCAGCCGCTGGTGGCTTCGAAGACGGCTTGAGTCAGCGTGAGGCCATCCAGCAGGATGAATGGGGCGGCCCCAAACACCACGGCCAAGAACCAGCCCAGGACTACGACTACGGCCCCTTCTTGAAGGGTGAGGCTGACGGTAGATTTAGGGGCCAGCCGCCACATGAAATAGCCCAGGGCGCACATCAGCGCTCCCGGCAGCAGCAGACCCCAGGCGATCGCTAGCTCTTCGGGGTAGGCCACCAGCGCCACCAGCGGTGCCAGGATTCCCAGGCTTGCAAACATGCAAATCAGGCCCGTGTAGCCCACAATGGCGCGGTAGCGATCGCGTAAATAGCTCGAATAGGGCATCTAAACTTCCTCTCCCATGATGGTCCGTAGGGCGGGGCCAACCTGGGGCGTCTCGCTCACCAGCACCACGCGATCGCCCGCTCTGAGGGTAGTATCATCTTGGGGCACAAAGGCTCGCCCTTCCCGAATCACGCAGCTCAGCAGAGCGCCCGTCAGCGCAAGGTCTTGAACCGCCTGGCCAACGCTGGGCGAGGAGTCTTTCAGGGCTAGCTCCGAGACGCAGACATCCCCATCCGCCACCGGCATCAGGGTTTTAATCGATTCATAGCCCGCCTGCTGCTCAATCATGCTGCCCAGCACCTCTGTTGCGGAGAAGGCTAGGTTGACCCCCAGCTTCTCAAACACCTCTCGGTTATCTGGGTCGTTGACCAAGGCGATCGTGCGGGGGACGCCGTAGCGCCGCTGAGCAAACTGGCAGGCCACCAGGTTGTCTTGATCCTGCGGCGTCAGCGCCAGCAGCACTTTAGCCTGGTAAGCGTTGGCCGCTTCTAGCAAGGCAGGGTCGCTGCCGTCGCCGATGAGCACCGTTGCCTTGAGCTTGCGGGATAGGACTGTGGCATCATCCGAGCTGGGAGTAATGATGGTGAGCTGATAGCCCTTGCTGGCAAATTGACGGCCTAGGAAATAGGCGAGCTTGGCCTCGCCGATGAGAATCACACGCATGGGTTAGCTGACCTCCGTCGCGTTGCGGGCTTTGAGCGTTTGAAAAAAGCAGTCTGCAGAGAGCTGGTTGGGGCTGATGGTTTCGATGCCAAACTCGCCGTAGAGCTCCTCTCGCTTGGGGTCGAAAACCCGCGCCAGCACCGTCGGAATGTTGAATATATTTTTTGCGACCTGCGCCACCATCAGGTTGATATTGTCCTGATTAGTGACGGCTAAAAGACAGTCGGCCTGTTTGATCTTTGCCGTTTCTAACGTCGCCAGTTCCGTCGCGTCCCCTTCAACCTCGAATCCGCTGAAGGCGCTCGATAGCCCTTTAAAGGCGCTGCTGCTCTGGTCAATCACGACGACGCTGTTCCCCTCTCCGCTGAGGCGGCTTGCGAGCAAAGAGCCCAAGCGCCCGCAACCCACCACGATGATGTAATCTGCCACTGTTTATTCTCCTGAGTCCTTATTCTAGTGAGGGGCGCTGTTTGGAGGGCCCCGTTGCGCGGTCCAGGTTGGTTCTAGCCCGCTCGTAGGTTGGGTCGAGGGACCAGGCCGCCCGGTAGGTATTGACGGCGTCGGTGGTGTCGCCCATTGTCTCCTGTAGCTCACCCAAGAGGTTCATCGCCTCAGGCCGCTGGGGATCGATGCTGATGGCCTGCTTGACTAGGGCGATCGCCTCGTCGAACTGGCGCTCGCGGGCGCGGTATTTGGCGGCTTTCATCGAACTATCAAAGTCCTGTGTCTCGTCGACCTCCTCCAAAACATCGTGAATCGCCTGACGCAGCTCTTGGGGCGTAAACGGCTTTTGCAGAAAGTCCCTTGCGCCGAGCTTCATCGCGTCGACGGCGTTGTCGACGCTGCCGTGGGCAGAGATGATGATGGTTTTGATATGGGGAAAGCGAGCGACGGCCTTTTCGAGCACCTCTAAGCCGCTCATGCCGGGCATTTTAAGGTCTAGCAGCAGCAGGTCCACTGGGTCACCGCCCTCCAGCTGTCGCAGAGCATCGTCGCCGTTGACGGCGGCGCGCACGTCGTAGCCCAGGGGATCTAAGGCCTGGGCTACGGTAAATCGAATATTCTTCTGGTCGTCTACGACGAGAATGCGTTCATTTGGCATGGGCAGCTCCGGTGTGAGATGGGGTAGAGGGGAAACTTTTCGGGGTCGTCGGGGTCGCCGCTGCGGTTGGCAACGTAAATAGGAACGTGCAGCCGTCGCCCGGCGTAGACTCGACCCAAATACTGCCGCCGTGGGCGCGGACGATCTCTTTGCAGATGGCGAGACCAAGGCCGCTACCGCCCGCATCTTGGGCGGTTTCCACTTGAACAAACTTGTCAAAGATTTTGGCCTGATACGCGACGTCGATGCCGGGGCCGTCGTCGGCTACCGACCACTGCATCCAGTCCCCGTGGGGCTCAGCCGCAATCTCGATGGTGGTATCGGCGTAGCGCAGGGCATTGGCGACTAGGTTGGTGAGCACCCAGATGATTTTATTGGGGTCGACCAAAACCGGGGGCAGGCCTGCGGGGATTGAGCGTCGAACGTCTGTGTCTGCCTCCTCGGCCTGGACCTGGAGCATCGCGGCCACCTTCTCCGCAAGCCAGGTGGCCTCTGTGGGAATCTGCTCCATCTCAATGCGGCCCGACTCAATTTTGGAGAGGTCCAGCAGGTCATTCACCAGACCTTGCAGCCGCTGGATGTCTTCCTGCGCCACCGCCAGCAGCTCTTGCTCTTGCTCAGAGAGCTTTTGCTGCGCTGACTCCATCAGTAGGCCAATGCTCATTGCCATGCCGGTGAGGGGGGTGCGCAGCTCGTGGGAAGCCGTCATCACAAACTGGCTTTTGAGCTGATCTAGGTTTTTGAGGGTGGTAATATTCTGCAGCAGTAGGACCACTCCGACAAGCCTGCCCGGCTCGGTTTTTATCGGCGTCGTGGAGTAGCGGTAGTACTGGGGAGGATCTCCCGCAATCGTGAGCAGGTTGTCGCAGTTAGGCTCGCTGGTGGGGGCGATCGCGGACTCGGCAGGCCCGTCGGAGGCAGCGCCAGCTACCGTCGTCTGAATCTGCGCGTAGAGCTCGCGGTGCCCTTCGAGAGCAGGCCGACCTTCCCCAGAGTGGGCGTCGCCAATCAAATCGAGGCAGTGCTGCCCTATTGCGGTAGTGGGAGTTGCCTGAAACAGTCGGGCCGCTGTGGGGTTGATGGCGAGAATGCGGTATTCGCTATCAAACAAGACTAGGCCGTCGGTAAGGCTGTGGACAATGGCCTCGCTGCGGCGCTTCTCCGCCACAATCTGGTCCACATTCAGCTCGTGGAATCCCTTGAGCTTGCGGCTCATGGCCATAAAATCCCGGGCGAGCTGGCCGAGCTCGTCGCGAGAGTTGACGGTGAGCTGCAGGTCGTAGTCTCCCTCGGCGAGCTGCTCGGTGGCCTGAGTCATCTGCTCTAGCGGACGGGTGAAGGCTTTGGACAAAATTAGGCTCAGCACCAGCCCGAGGGCGGCGGCGGAGCTTCCGGCCACCACCATCGAGGCGATCGCCCGCTGGGACGTGACCTGCGCAGAATCAGAGGCAGCTTCCATGGTCTGCTGGTTGAGGTTACGCAGCTCTACAGAGGCCTGCCGCACGGCCTGGAAATCCGGCTGTACCTCGGTTTGGTAGAGCCCGAAAGGAGGATTAGGGTCGCCAAGCTGGGTCTGAAGCTGGTCCACCTCTAGAAGGTAGTCGCGGTAGCTGGCCTCCAGCTCCGCCAGGATCTCCGCCTCACCCTCGATGGTGATGTTGTCCTTGGCGCGGCCAAGCCACTGCAAAAACTCAATTTCATTGTCCTGAAACAGCCGCGTTCCCGCCTGCGCATCCTCCAGCAGCAGCAGTAGCGTCGCGCTATCCTGCCGCTCCAGGGAGTCGAGCATCCCCTCTGCCGCCCGAATGCTGCGGTAGTTCTCCGTCAGGATTGCGCCGCTAGCCCGACCCAATCGCCACAGGTTGACGATACCCCACAGGCCAACCAACACAATCAGCGTCAGCCCCACACCGTAGCTTGCTAGTATCTTTGTCTGGAGTTTCACTAGGTCGATTCCGTCCCAGTCTTAGGGGTGAGTTTGAGAAGATTAGGTCTAACCGTAGCAGCGTACGATTCGTAATCACGCCTCTCTTGAGAAGGATTCTAAATGCGGTGAGCATCGCCTAAAAGCCTTACTCGCGATCGTGCCTTGATGCTCTACAGGAAGAAATAGCCTACTGCCCGATGACAAACTGTCTTGGCGTCGTACCTCTTGCCTGCTTAAACGCGCGAGTGAAGTGAGACTAGTCCGTACCGAACCGATGGGCCGCGCGGGAAATCGGCTTGGTCTATGGGTCCCTCTTTTATGGCGGGCCAGTCCTCTCGCTGCGTCCTATCTATTGTCTAGCGCTTCTCGCCGCAGAAGGTGACCCACCTAGCCGCGTCGTCGCCCGCTTGAGCCGCGTAGTATCCTGGCAAGCGGCGCACCTGAAACGCAGCTGGGGCGAACCCCGCCTCTAGCGCAAAGGTGGAAAAATCCTCAAACTTTGACGATGCTAGGTAGGGCTCTGAATTGGCCCAGACCTCGGTATCGCGGAAGTAGCGGGCGATCAATGTCGGTGCTTCCAGGAAGAGCTGACTCTCTAGGTGCATCATCATGCCGCCAGGCTTCAGCAGCCGGTAGCTCTCGGCAAACACGCGCCGCCGTGCCGGACCGGGAATTTCGTGCAGGAGAATGTGGCTGACCACCAAATCAAACGACTGGTCCGGAAACTCTGTCTGCTCAGCATTGTGCTGTGCAAAGTGGACGGCTTTGTCGAGCAATCGGGCTCGGGCGATCGCATGTTTCAATAGCGATGCGGCCAAGTCTATGCCCCAGACCTCGGCTCGCGAATAGACAGAGACATAGGGCAGCGTGCTGTGACCTACAGAGCAGCCCAAATCCAGGATTTTACTAGGCTGAAAACTGGGGTAGTGCTGCTTTAAGTGGTGGACTACGGTCTGACCCAGTTCGTCATTCAGTGGGCCGAACCATCCCCGTCCGTATAGAAACGTACCGTGGTCATAGACCAAGCCTGGGATGAAGCTGTCGGCTTCAGAATGCTGCAGGTAGCCGCCCGGCATCCGGTGAATGTTGCGTTTGAGCTGGTGCGTGGGAATAGCCAAATTGGGGTTTAGCGCTAGGCTTCCTTTTCCCGTCTGGTGTTTGGCATAGGCCGCTTCAATTCGCTGGCGATCGCTAGCGATATCCGATGCCGCTTTGGCCCACAGCCGATCTTGCAGCACGCCGCGATGAGCGTGAACGTCTTGGACCTCGGGGCAGTTGTCTAGAGCTTTGGGGTCGGGAACTGGGACATTGGCCCAGTCGCGGTCATGCCTGCGATCGCAGTACGCTACCAGGTTCTCAAAAACCGCTCGAATATTCTCACAGCCTAGCTCGAATATTTCGTCAGGTGAATGTCGCTCTACCCCCCGACTATAGTTTTGCACCGCCTTGTGCCGCACCAGCGTGGGAGCCAGCTGCAGCGGCACGAGTAGAGCCTCAAAGAAGATGTCCTTAATCACGTTCCAGCTATTATCAACCATCCCCCCGTTGTCTGTGCTGTCGGTGTGATGTTGCCGTGAGACGCACGAACGCGACCTGAGTTTCCCAGTTCACGGTCTGATGGATAAGCGATCGCAGCCCCCGACACACCGCCTCTAAATCCTGCGGCGACAAGAGAGGCGCAAGGCGATCGCGGTAGCTGGGCTGCTCTTGTCCCGGTTCTACCCAGCGGTTAACAAGCCTAGGCGACAAGTACACCTCAACCGTCATGCGCTCGACCTCGACCTGAGCCGACAGGGGTGCGGCCTCGAAGAGCTGAATGAGGTCGCTCTGTCCCCAAGCTAAGTTCGGATCACTGTCGTATAAAGCATTCTCTGCTTCTGTGAGGTGATCGCCTACCCCAGCAGGCAGCGCCAAAAGCTGAGAAATTCGCTGCGAATCTTTAGGCAAACTTTCGGCCAGCAGGATAGTGGTATCAGGCCCCGTCACTGAAGCGAGAGCGGCAGCGGTGACGGCTTTATCGGCAGCGCCTAGCAGCAGATTGCGGCCTACGATACCGTCAAATGCGATGTTCGGATGCTTGTCAGCTATGCGCACCAGGATTGGCAAAATCATCGGCTGCCGCAGCTCTGGCAACAGCTGGGCTTGCTCCTCCAGTGCGGTTCGCTCCGCCTCCGTCACCGCAGCATACACCCCGCCCTCCGGGACGCGCCGCACCGCTTCCCAGACGAGCAACCCAAGGGCATTGACGCACAGCAGCACGTGATGGCGCTGGGGCTGCAGGTGATCAAACAGGCGATCGCGCACCTGGGCTAGGTGAGCGCTGGTTTGAGATAGCGATCGCTGAATCCAGCGATCGGTAGCGGCGTCTTCTGGGCTGAGGGTGAGAATTTCGGAAATTGCCTCGTTCGTGACAGCAGCGAGCTGGGCCTCCCGTCGTCGCTGTACTTGGGCCGCGAGGCGGCCTTCATCGCCCTGGGAAGAGGGCTGGTAAAACACCTGGTCCTGGAGATTATCCGGCAGGTACTGCTGGGCCACCCAATGGTCTCGGTAGGCGTGGGGATAGAGGTAATTTTGCCCATGGCCCATCGCGGCATCCCGGTTGGCATCCTGAAGGTGGGGCGGCACCTCGGTCTGCTCGCGCTCGACGGCGGCCAAGGCGTCGAAAAAGCCCATGGTGGTATTGGACTTAGGGGCGGTGGCCAGGTACAGCGTCGCTTGGGCTAGGGGATAGCGGCCCTCTGGCATCCCGACGCGATCGAAGGCTTGGGCGCAGGCGGTGACTACAGCGACGGCGTTGGAGTCGGCTAGACCAACATCTTCGCTGGCCAAAACAACTAAGCGGCGAAACAAAAAGCGCGGATCTTCCCCAGCGTAGACCATACGCGCCAGCCAGTAGAGCGCCGCGTCGGGGTCCGACCCCCGCACGCTTTTGATAAAGGCGCTGATGGTTTGACATCCTCCCCGCCCTGAAGAGCGGGGATTCCCGGTCTGCCCACTAGGTGGACTCCCGACGGGTGGACGCCTCAGCGCGAATTGCCCCTGACGAGGTCTTATGCCCGCTCCGCGTCCGTTTAGAGTCTCGGGCTAGCTCCAGCCCAGACGTTTCAATATTGCGGCTAGCATTGCCGTCTCGGTCTTGGGTTTTGCCACAGCCAAGGCAGACCAGCTCTCGCACCGACAGCTCCAGCTTGCCCCAGCGGTAGCCGCAGTCGGCACACTTCTGGCTAGTCGGCTCCCACCGGCTGATGACCGATACCTCGCGTTCCAGTATCATCGCGGCCTTGGCCTCACACATGGTTCGCAGATCACGCCAGCCCTGTTGAGCTATAGCGCGGGCCAGCTTGCGGTTGCGGACCATGCCGGACACGTTCAGGTCTTCAATAGCCACAACGCTATGGTTGCGAATTAGCCAGGTCGAGAGCTTATGCAGAAAATCCTTGCGGATGTCCCGCTGCTTGGCCTTCAGCTTAGCGATGCGCAGCCGGGTGCGCTCACGGCGCTTCGACCCCTTGAAGCGCCTATTCAGCTTGCGCTGCTCACGGCGTATCTTGCGGCCAATGCGGTCGTAACCAGGAGACTCAACGCGCTGGCCGCTGCTGAGCACCGCGAACGTCTTGATACCCAAGTCCACACCCACGCTTTGGTTCTTGGCGGGAATGTGGACCGGCTGCACTTCGACAACGAAGCTCAGAAGATAGCGGCCTGCTCTGTCCTTGATGACGGTGACGGATGACGGCTCAGACGGCAGCGGCCTCGACCAGCGCACCTTGAGGTTGCCAATTTTGGCTAGATAGACCTTGTCGCCCTTGAGCGAGAAGCCGCCCTTGCGGAATCGCGCCGACTGGCGATTGTCTTTGCGCTTGAACCGGGGCGGCATCACCTTTGGTCCTTTGCGCTTGCCTTTGAGCGAATCAAAGAAGTTTTTGAACGCTACGCCCAAATCGGCGATGGACTGCTGCAGCGGGATATTTGATACCTCGCTCAGCCACTGGCGCTCAACCGTTTTCTTGGCCTGCGTGATGCAAGCCTTCTGAAGGTCGCCATTCTTAGGCAGCGAATCCGACTCCTTGCACAGTGCTAGGGCGTCGTTCCACACGACACGGCAGCAGCCAAACAGCTTGGCTAAGCTGATCTGCTGTCCGGACGTGGGATAGACGCGGTACTGGTAGCGGCACTTCATAAATACAATTGTCCTACAAAAGCCGCCCTAAAGGGCGGGGCTTGAGACCCAGTTTTTTTGGTCAGGAGCGCCTACGGCGTACGGTATCCGGTGGGTAGGGTTCGGGGTAGGGGCCGCCCTTCAATGATGCTGGCGTTGGGAAACAAGGTGTCGCAGGGGCGACGGACAATGTTGAGGTCAGGGTAGGCCTCTGCCTGCCGGTTGACCAGGATGCCGGAGCTGTTGTGAATCAGCCGAGGGGTATTGGGTCCTGTCTCGGATATCCAGGCCTCACCGGTTCTAGAGCGGCTTGCCTGAAGCGGCGAATAGGCCAGTACTTTACGCCAGTAGCGGCCCTGCTCAGGGCTATAAAGGGCGGGCTCAGCGCTCAAGATTAGATTGGCTCCAGCCGCGATCGCGTTGTAGGACGCTGTAGCGCCCGCCTCCGTCCTGACGCTGAGCTGAGAGGAACTTCGGTCGGCTATGGCAGTGGCGCAGCTACCGATGACGCCGGGCGTCGCGTTGGAGACGGCGCTGGACGATTCGTCAGCATCCGCCGTGGCCTCTGCAGCTGTCGCACCGCAGCCCTCTAGATAGCGCGCCAGCGTAAATCCGGCGACGGACGGGGTTGTAACGCGTATCCAGTCTCCCGTAGCGAAGTCGGGGTCGAGAGAGAGCTGTCGCCCCGCTTGCGCTATCTGCGCGACGATAGGCGAGTCTCGTCTGGGCTGGTCATAGATGACGGTGTTGCCGGTGGTCAGACCACAGGTGTCCCCTGCGGTTTGAGCCAGTAGAATTGGGCTAGCTTGACTCGCTGATGCTGAACCAAGTAGACCTCCAATCAAGGTAAAGGTGAGGGCAGCGGTGTGTCGTCTAAGCATGGAGAACAGTAGAAGTGAAAAGTCTCGGAACGATGAGCATTCGACATTACTTTACCAAGACTGCCGCCAGTTTGAGCAGAGCGACAGCGAAGCCCTATTTGGGCTGCTCCGCCAGCATTTTCTGAGATCCTAAAACAATCCTGCGGGCCAGAGCTGCGTAGTTCTCGTTTGGCGCATAGCGCAGCTGGTTGACGGCTGTGCCGACGCCGGTCACGGTGTCCACCTCGCCCTCTGGCTGCTCCGAGGACGCACCGCCTGAGGGCGCTGTCGCCGCCGCGGGCGTGTCTGTCTCTAGGCTAGGAGTCTCCGTCGAACTCGCCTCAGGAGTGTCTAGAGTATCCCAAGCCTGGACCACTTGATCCGCCGCCTGCTTGAGGGTCTCTGTTTCGTCGGGATCGATGTCGGTGCCGGCATCGCCTTCAAGACCGAAGGTCACAATCTCTAGCTGCCGGCCATAATAGGCGAACTGTGCCAGGTCAAGGAAGTCGCCTTCTGGGTCAAGGGTCTGCGCAGCCGTTAATCCAGTTTCGGCCAGATTGTTGGCCGCCACCATCGCGGGAATTTGCTGCTCGGAGACGATGGCATCTTCTAAAGTATCAATCTGCAGCAGCAGAGCTTCAACGTCGAGGCCATCGACCGCTCCACTGGCCACCAAATTATCGAGGCGATCGCCCAAGTCCTGCAGGCGGTTAAACTGCGACGCTGATTTCTGCCAGTTGTTGCGGTAGGCGCTGTTGTAGACTTTGCCGCTGAGATCTAGCAGACGCTTGAGGGTGCCGCTAGCCTGTCTGGCCTGCTTTGTCTGCGGATCTCCAGCGTCCACACCTCCGTCCGCCTCTACTTCAGAGGAGGTCTCCTGGCCAGCAGGGTCGGGGCTAGAGCAGGCGCTAACGCTTAATAGGGCGCAGAGCAGTAGACTCGCCGCTGCGCCGCGGCGCAGGGCCTTCGACCGATGCCAGGCTGACGGTTGGTTTAGATCAGACATAGAGGGCTTCTCCTATGAGGCTGTGGGCGATTTCTGTGTATATGATTTTAGGGGGATGTGCGCAGTGATAGGTCGCCGTGGCATAGTCTAGTCACCGCGACAGGAGGACAATGCGCTGAGCACCAGCTTTTCAGTGTAGGGAACGTTGTCGCACTTTATCTACTGTTGAGGGACAGATAACAAGGTGGTCGCTAAGAGTCCGCATCGTTGAGTGTGCTTAGTCCCGATGAGATCTACAGTGAGGATGACGATGTGATTGCTATTGCTGTTGCCGGTTTGCCTCTTTTTATTTGGATCTACCTATTGGTGGGTCGGGGCTGGTTTTGGCAGACAAGCCCTCGGCTAGAGTCAGAATCGGCTGAGCTAGCGTCGCTGGAGTCAGAAGATTCTGGCTCTGGCGCGGTGCTCCAGCCGCTGCCCTCCATTCAGGTAATTATTCCTGCCCGTAACGAGGCAGACGTTCTGCCCCACTCTTTGCCCTCGTTGCTGAACCAGGACTACGCGGGCACCGTCTCGATTTTGTTGGTGGACGACCACAGCACGGACAATACTGCCGCAGCGGCTCAGGCGATCGCCCAGCGGGCACAGTCCGTGAACGCTCCGCGAGGAACAACACCGCTTGAGGTGTTGGCTGCTCAGCCTTTGCCTCCCGGCTGGACCGGCAAGCTGTGGGCGCTGCAGCAGGGTACAGACCATGTCTTGGCCCAAGCCGCGCCTGACTATCTGTTGCTCACAGACGCCGACATTCGTCACTCACCCCAAAGCCTTCGACAGCTGGTGACTTTGGCCCAACAGCAGCAGCTGCAGATGGCCTCCGTAATGGTGCGGCTGCGCTGCGAAAGCGCCTGGGAGCAGCTGCTGATTCCGGCCTTTGTGTTCTTTTTTCAAAAGCTATATCCGTTTCGCTGGACGAACAATCTCTATCGCGCTACGGCGGCGGGGGCAGGAGGCTGCGTCTTGCTCCGCCCCGAAGCCCTCAAGCGCATCGGGGGTATCGCTGCGATTCGGCAGGCCCTGATTGATGACTGCACGCTGGCGGCGGCGGTCAAGCACACCCAGTCTGAGGGACCGCCTTTTTTTCCCATTTGGATTGGGCTGAGCGATCGCATCTGTAGCCTGCGGCCCTACCCGACGTTAAAGAGCATTTGGGACATGGTGGCTCGCACGGCATACACGCAGCTGCGCTATTCTCCCTTCCTGCTAACAGGGTCCGTGCTGGGGATGATTGTGGTGTACCTGGTTCCCCCCCTAAGCTTTTTGATGGGCCTGCTGAGTGGTCAGGGGTGGGTGGCGCTATTGGGGCTAATGGGCTGGCTTGCTATGAGCGTAGCCTACTGGCCGATTGTGCGGTTTTACCACTGCTCTTGGCGGTTTGCCTTCGCTCTGCCTGCGATCGCTGCGCTCTACACCTTGATGACCCTAGACTCCGCCCGCCGCCATCTTCAAGGGCGAGGCGGGGCCTGGAAAGGGCGCACCTACCCTTCGGGTCCTGCAGGGCGACGCGCTGGGCCAAAGGCTATGGCAGAACCTTAATTTCACCCTTTAGGGCGATCGCGTCCGCTGTGATAGCGAGCCTTTCTAGGACGACGTCTCCTAAGGGGAGTAACCGGTCAGGAAGCGCGTGGGGCAGGTTTTGGCTGGCGTAGGCTGGATGGGCCAGGAGCTGAACGGCGCTGAAGCAGAGGGTTGAGGCTTGACCTGTGACCTGGGTTGAAAGTGCGATGGATGGGGCCGCGCCTTCTGGCCCTCTTTCCCGTGGCGCGATGGGAGTACCCCATAAAATCAGCTGCTCAGGCTTGAGATCGAGGTGCGCTATCTGCAGTGGCGTTTGAGGCAGCAGCAGCTCGGCCAATGTGTTTGTCGCTGAGGATAAGAGATCGGAGTCCAAGGAGTGATTGAGATGGGCCGCGCTGATCCAGGCTTGAACCCCCACGACAATAGGGTTCAGCAGCTGAACCGGCTTACCGCGCAAAATCTGTCCTAGATTGACGCGAATATGGGTGGCGTTCAGCGTCAGCTGTGAGAGGTGAAGCCCTCTATAGACGGTCTCCTCCGCCTCTACAAAGACTTGGGGAATATGTCCTTTCAGCAGCTGGCGATCGTTAGCGTGAATGTCGATATTGAGGGTCTTTGCCTGGGTAACGAGCGATCGTAGCCACAGCTGGAGGGCTGAGGTAAGCAGTGAACGGACAATTTGAGGCTGACGCATTGGGATGGCGTGATACTACCGCCAGTATCGCCCGCCATGCAGCCTTTCAGCCTCTCAATCGATTTCTTCTTGATCAAAGGCTGTAGCGGTCAGGAAACCAAGATAGAGCGATCCCCAAAAGCGATCCCGGAGATCCCTAAATATCAACAAATCATGACAATACGATCCCCGCTTTGCTCATTAATTCGTGGGATCGCGGTAAATCAAGGGGATCGCTACTTGATTTTTGCCGTCATCTTTTGCAATATAAGAGCCAAGGACGCGATCCCAGTGAGCATAATTGCTTATTTGGTTCATCCGGTTTTGACGTGCTTCTCGAAGACACTGAGAAGGTTGAGAGATAGTCAAGTCAAGACGTTATTAAAGTCGCAACTATAAAGTCGCAACTATTAAATTCGCAGTTTTAGGAGGTATCTATATGACTCAGGCCCATGTCCCACTCGACGAATTGACTTTGCGCCAGCTGCGCCTAGTGGCCAGTGAGTACAGCGTGTCTCGCTACAGCCGCATGCGCAAGGACCAATTAATCGTCGCAATTCGAGAGGCCCAGCAAGCGCGCACTGCTCCCACAACCAGCCCCTCAGCCCCCTTACCGACGACCCAGCTCGAACACACGGCTCAAGAGACCGTCGAGGCCGCTAAGTTTGACGTGGGGCAGGTCGCCGATCCGATGGTCATGCTGGCAGATGTCGATGAGTCTCTACCCGACCTACCCGAGGGCTACGGTGAGAGCCGCGTTGTCCTGCTGCCCCGCGACCCCCAGTGGGCCTACGTTTACTGGGACGTCCCCAACGACCACAAAGAAGATCTCCGCCGGCAAGGTGGCGTTCGCCTAGCCCTGCGCTTCTACGACGTCACCAATCTCGACCTCAATTACCAGCGCTCCCACAGCATGCAGCAGTATGAGTGCGATGAGCTAGCGCGGGAGTGGTACCTGCCCGTTCCCATCAGCGATCGCGACTACGCTGTCGAAATTGGCTACCTCACCATGGATGGCCGCTGGCTGATGCTGACCCGGTCTGCCCCGGTTCGCATTCCCCCTGTCTACCCGTCTGACTGGGTCGAAGATCAGTTCCTGACCGTTGATTGGGAAGATGACATCCGCGGTAAGACCTACGCGAATTTGGTTTCCCCCAGCCAGCGCATGTCCGGCGCAGCCCCAGCGGCAGCGGGGAGCAACGAGCTTTACGGTACGGTCTTTGGTATGGCTAAGTCCGCTGAAGCGCAGCGCGTCGCCGGTTCTCTATTCGGCTCAATGCACCAGGTGCCTGAACAGACCGTGAGCTCGTTTGTCTTCCCATCGGGCATGGGGTTGTGGTCAGCGTCTGGCGCGGGCCTGAACATGTCTGGAAATATGTCCGGCGTGGGTCTGACTATGTCCGGCGCGGGCCTCGCGGCATCAATGCCGCCCATCCGTCCCCGCCAGTTTTGGCTGGTGGCCGACGCTGAGCTGATCGTCTACGGTGCGACCGAGCCTGACGCAACGGTGACTATCGGCGGGCAGCCCATCAAGCTCAACCCCGACGGCACTTTCCGCTTCCAGATGTCTTTCCAGGATGGTCAGATTGACTACCCCATCATGGCGGTCGCCGCTGACGGAGAGCAAAACCGCTCTGTCCACATGAAGTTCAACCGTGAAACGCCCGAGCGCCGCACCAATACCAAGGAAGAAGCGGTCCAAGAGTGGCTTTTGAGGTAGGGAGCGCGGCGGAATAAAATTCGCGTTTTATCCCGCCCACTCTCCATCTGTTGTGAATGCTTTAATTATGCCTAACCTCCTATCCCTGGCCTTAGCCGGGGATTTTTTTGCGCTGTTTAAGCCAGGTCGTCCGGTATGATGAGGGGCATGTCGCCTATGGCGATCGCGTTAGCGAAAGCTAAGCTCTCATCGCCGCCTACATCACCTGCGAGATAAGCGTGCGAAGCGTCGGGAGGAAAATTCTATGGTGCAGCCTGCTATTCCCGCAATTAACCGTCAAGCCAAAATGATGGCAGAGCAGATGCTAGATGAGGTGTGGCACAATGCTGGGTTTCCGGTAGATCCCGTCACCATTGCCAAGAGGCTAGGCCTCCATGTGCTGGAAACAGATCTGCCTGACCCGGTTGTAGGGGCTCTGCTGAAGGAAGCGGGCAAAGACCCGACGATCGTGATTCATTACCAAGACAGCAACCAGCGTAAGCGGTTTACCTGTGCCCACGAGCTGGGCCACTACTCTAAGCGCGTGTCCGAGGGGACGACGGGCGGGGAATATAACTACGTGAATTTGCGAGACAGACCTGCCTCAGCCCAAGATCCAGAAAATCTGTTCGCCGACGAATTCGCGGCCAATCTGCTCATGCCGGCCCCTGAAATTGCCCATCTGCAGCGGCGAGGGGAGTCGCTGGTGTCGGCGATGGTCCACTTTGGGGTGTCTGAAGCTGTGTTAACGTATCGCCTAAACGTCCTTGGCATCTCGCCTGATGCCTTCGCCCGTAGAGTCTGATGACATTTGACAACGTGAATTTTGAGTCAGCTGGGGAGCTGACCAATGCCGAGCAGGCCGTAAGTTTGATTAAAGCTCAGGTTGAGACCTCGCCCAAAACCAAGCCTGCTGATCCGCTGACTACGGAAATCGTGGAGGATCGCCGATCTGATCGACAGCTGCGTCAGCGCTATGCGACCTGGTTTATGTGGATTTTGGTGTCGCAGCTGCTGGTGATGAATGCTGTATTTGTTCTGCTGGGGTTGGGAAAGCTGGAATACCGCAATCGATGGATTGTTGAAATTTATATCGGGGCTACGGTGGCGGAGGTGTTTGGCGTGGTGATTGTGATTACCCGCGGCCTATTTCCAGACCCGCGGGATTAGTGCTTGGGCAGGCGCAGCGTCGTGCGAACCTTCAGCGGACTGAGGATTTGGTTGAGCGATCGCAGCTGCTCCGCTGTCCCCATACAGATCAGCGTGTCCCCTGCCTCCAGCATCGCTTCCGCCATCGGCCCCGCAATCAGGTTACCGTCCGCTCGCCGGATGGCCAGCACCAGCGCCCCCGACCGCGATCGCAGCTTTGCCTGCCGCAGGCTTTGGCCCACGCAGGGAGAGCTGGTGGCGTCTAGCAAAAACTCCTCCATGTAGAAGGAACGATCGGTGCCCGTGAGGATGCCGTCCACAAAGTCCATCACCTGCGGACGGAGGGCCGCTGCCGCCATGCGCCGCCCCCCCGTCACATGGGGAGAAACTACCGCATCTGCCCCGCCCCGCTGCAGTTTTTGCACCGCTTCTTCCGTATTGGCCCGGGCAATCGTGCGAATCTCGGGGTTGAGGCTTTTGGCCGACAGCACCGTATACAAATTCTCTGCGTCAGAGGGCAGCGCCGCGACGATGCAGGCCGCCCGCTCAATCCCCGCGCGCATCAGCACCTCGTCTAGCGTTACGTCTCCCGTAATAACAACGTAGTCGAGCTGCTGCGCCCGAGCAATCACCTCCGGTGAGAAATCGATGACGATAAACTCGATGCCCTCTGCCGCGAATTCCAGCGCAATATTTCGCCCCGTGCGGCCAAAGCCGCAGATGATGTAATGTCGATTCAGCTTGCTCACAAGACGCCTCTGCTGACGAAGCCGGATGCCTTCTTGAAAGGATCCCTGAAGGACGGCTTCGGTAAAGTGGTTGACGATATAACCAATGCTAACAACGCCTAGCAGAATGAGGGTGATGGTAAACAATCGCCCGGTGGGGCTGAGGGGCTGCACCTCTGTAAACCCGACGGTGGACATCGTGATGATCGTCATGTAGGCCGAGTCCACCCAGCTCCAGCCCTCGATCAGGTGGTAGCCCAGGGTGCCGATGGTGGTGATCCCCGTCAGCACGGCTAGGGCCAGGAAAATCTCCTGACGCAGCCGCCGGTATCGGTCCTCTGCACTGTTGTGCTTCAAGGCTGTTAGACCTCTACGTATCGCTTAAGTTCTAGGGCCATGCGCCGTAGACCGCGCAGCTCATCTTGACGGATGAACGGCAAAATTAATCGAGACATAGGGCCAGTAATCATCTCTTGATGGTGGTATCGCGTGTAGCCGTCGCCTTCTTCTAGCTCGAACTGGTGCTCGCTGCGATAGCCCGGCGCGATCGCTACCCAGCGCAGACAGGCCTCAGGCCTTAGATAGACCACTCGCACGCTGAACTGGGTTTTGGTTTCTTTGGAAACTCGCCGCATTGCTAGCTTAACCGATGCGTTTAGCGAAAGCGGGACGTTCGGCGTTTGATCGTAGAGAAAGGTGTTCCAATGACGCCACAGCCGCTTATCGAGTAAGGCATCCCACACCTGCGGGCGGGCGGCGCGGATGTCTGTGGAGACGTGGAGACGAGGCATTATCGATTGGGCTGAGGTGATGTCGAGTCAGCGAGGGCTGTCTAGATCTTGATGCCAGGATCTTGAGGTTTCGCTAGCGCTGGGCTAGGGTGAAGGACAGCATTGCTGCTCATCATCTTAGCGATCAATATCACCTATGGTCAGTCTGACCCCGAATCCCAGTTTTAGCCTTACGATTCGCCTCACCATGCCCAACCAAGTGGGTATGCTGGCCCGCGCTACCCAGGCGATCGCCGAGGCGGGAGGCAGTATTGGCACCATTGATCTAGTTGAGCAAAGCCGTCAGCAGGTGGTGCGGGAAATGGTTGTTGACGCCTCTAGCACAGAGCATGCCGACGCCATTGTTTCTGCCCTAAAGGCTCTCCCCGACATCACCATACTGGACGCCTACGATCGCACCTTTAACCTACACCAGGGGGGCAAAATCTCGGTAGAGGGCAAGATTGCTTTTACCAATCAGGGGGATTTGGCCATGGCCTACACCCCCGGCGTGGGGCGCATCTGCAGGGCAATAGCCCAAGACCCCGAGCGGGTGTACGAGCTGACGATCAAGCGCAACACGGTGGCGATCGTCACCGACGGCAGCGCCATTTTGGGGCTAGGCAATTTGGGGCCAGAGGCGGCGCTGCCGGTGATGGAGGGCAAGGCAATGCTGTTCAAGGCGTTCGCGGGACTAGACGCCTTTCCTATTTGCCTGCGGTGCCAGGATACCGACGCCATCGTGGAGGCGGTCAAGAACTTATCCCCGGTGTTCGGCGGCGTCAACCTAGAGGATATTTCCGCTCCCCGCTGCTTTGAGGTGGAGTCGCGGCTGCAGCAGGAGCTAGATATTCCGGTTTTTCACGACGATCAGAACGGTACGGCCATCGTGACCTTGGCGGCCTTGATCAACGCTCTGAAGCTGGTGAACAAATCCCTAGGCCAGATTCGCATCGTCATCAACGGAGCTGGGGCGGCAGGAATCGCGATCGCCAAGCTGCTGCAGAAGGCCGGTAGCCAACACATTGTGCTGTGCGACTCTAAGGGGATTGTCAGCCGCAGTCGAGAGAATTTGACGGCCCAGAAACAGGCTCTGGCGGTGGAGCAGAGCGGCTCGCTGGCGGACGCCATGGCTGGAGCAGACGTGTTTTTAGGGGTGAGCGCGCCGGGGGTGGTGACGCCGGAGATGGTGGATTCGATGGCGGCAGATCCCATTGTGTTTGCTATGGCCAACCCCATCCCCGAGATTCAGCCGGAGCTGGTGATGGATAAGGTGGCGGTGATGGCCACCGGGCGCAGCGACTACCCCAACCAGATCAACAACGTGCTGGCCTTTCCGGGGGTGTTTCGTGGGGCAATGGACTGCCGCGCCAAGGCGATGACCACCACGATGTATCTGGAGGCGGCAGAGGCGATCGCTTCTTTGGTGTCTGCTGACGATCTCGGCCCTGAGCATATCGTGCCGTCGGTGTTTGACCTGCGGGTGGCGATGACGGTGGCGGAAGCGGTGCAGCGGGCGGCGGTGCGGGATGGGGTAGCGCGGTGAGGTTCTGGGGGGCACTTGCCCCCAAACCCCCGCTAGAGGACGCAACCGTCCTCTAGGACTCCTCCAAAAGGCGTTACCTGTGAGAGTTTGTGGGGTTAGGTGCGTTCAGATTTTGGCGTCGGAGTTAAAGCGTTTAGTTTGCCTTTGTTTTAGCGCAGCTTTGCAAAACCGAAACGCCGTAGGGTGCTGTCACCCGAGGGTGACGCACCGACTTGGGTGGTGCATCGACGCAGAGCTTCAGTCGCACGGAAATTTTTCACAGACAGCGATCGCCTATCCTAGAAATTATTCGCTGTTTGTGATTTGCTACGCTCGCAGAGCGTGGGTCTAGCACAATCGCTCCATCCCTTGACGCTTGCAAACCTGCTCCGGAGGGCACTGTGACTCTCACTGTTGACGACCTCAAACAGTTCCAGCATCAGCACCCCAATCATCGTTTAGAACTAGTGGGTGGAGCCATCATTGTCATGAGTCCGTCTGGATTTGAATCAGACGAAATCGCCGCAGCCATCGTCGCTCAGCTTTGGGCTTGGGTACGACCTCGCAAGCTAGGGCGGGTTACGGCGTCTAGCGCAGGGTTCAAGCTTCCCAACGCCACCACAGACACCCGAGCGCCCGACGCCTCCTTTGTGAAAGCAGAGCGGATGCGGCGCACTACCGAAGATTTCGCCAACCTGGTGCCCGACCTGATGTTTGAGGTGCGCTCTAAAACCGATGATCTCGATGCCCTGCGGGACAAAATTCAGCAATTTATCAACCTGGGCACCATCGTTGGCGCTTTGGTGGACTACCGCACCCAAACCATCGAAGTGCATCGCAGCCGGGGAGAGGTCGTTGTTTTGCGCGATGGCGATCGCTTCACGGTGCCTGAACTTCTACCGGGTTGGGAAATGGAGGTGTCGAGCATCTGGGCACCGGAGTTTGATTAGGGCGATCGGTCGGTCGGGGGGCTGCTAGGGGCGAATGGCTATCTGCCCTTACTGAGGGACAGGGAGCCTTACGATAGGCGCTCCTGACGTCCGGCGGCGGTCGCCAGTTCAGGGTGCCCTGCCTCAATCAGGGCGCGATCGCGGATGCGGCAGGAGTCGCAGAGGCCGCAGGGCTCGTCGCCGCCTTCGTAGCAGGACCAGGTTTCAGCAATGGGGACGCCTAGGACTAGGGCGCGGCGCACAATGTCGACTTTGGTGTCCAGGACTAGGGGAGCCACGAGCTTGGGGGCGCGGCCCTCTAGGCCCGCTTTGGAGGAGAGAGTGGCCAAATGCTGAAAGGCCGCAAGGTATTCAGGACGGCAGTCGGGATAGCCCGAGTAGTCGACAGCGTTGATGCCGAGATAGATGGCTTCTGCCCCCACCGCTTCGGCCAAAGAAAGGGCGATCGCGACAAACACGGTGTTGCGTCCGGGGACGTAGGTAGAGGGAATTGCGTCGGTTTTGAGGCCGTCTTGCGGTAAGGTCTGGGTAACATCGGTGAGGGAGGAGCCGCCCCACTGGCCTAGGTTCACGTCGATAGTGTAGTGAACCTGAATGTTCAGGGCCGCCGCCACCCGCTGAGCGGCCTGCAGCTCGCGGTGGTGGCGCTGGCCGTAGCGGAGGGAGAGGGCCACGGGGGTATAGCCGTCGGCGATCGCTTGGGCGGCGGCGGTAGCAGAGTCTAGCCCACCGGAGAGGAGGACCACAGCGCTCGGCTGCCCGGCTGCCCTGCGGGTTTCGGGGGGCATCGCTAGCGCACTCCCAGAAATTTATGGGTTTGCAGGCTGACGCGCCAGTCGGGGTGCTGCTTGACGTAGCCCATCACCCACCCTTGACTATCGGGACTGTTCCACTCGGGCTGCAGCAGCTTTACGGTGTCTGGGGAGACCTGAGCCGCTTGAGCTTCGGCCCACTCGAAGTCCTCTATTTCAGAGATCACCACCTTCAGCTCACTGGCATGGGGATAAATGCTGGGATGGGGAGGCTTGAAGCGCTTAGGCGAGAAGGTGATCCAGTCGAATTCGCCGCTGAGAGGATGGGCTCCAGAGGTCTCCAGGTGGACCTGCTGGGCGCAGCGCTTCAGGGCTCGGGTCAGTGGGTCTAGGTCGTGCAGCAGCGGTTCGCCGCCGGTAATGACCACAATTTTAGGCTGTGCAGCTTGGACCGCTGCAACTAGCTCGGAGACAGCGTGATGCGGATGACGGCGATGCCAGGACTGCTTGGTGTCGCACCAGGGGCAGCCTACGTCGCAGCCCGCTAGACGAATGAAGAAGGCGCTTGCCCCGACCCAGGCCCCCTCTCCTTGCACAGAGTGAAAGGTTTCGACAATTGGCAGTAGCCCTACCGCCGTGACGGGACTAGTCCGGCTAGCGGTGGGTGCGGTTGAGGTGGGGGTGATTGAAGGCGTTGGCATCGGTCAAAATTCTTGAAGGCAGACTATCGGGTGCTGTTGAAGCCGTAATAACGGTCTTTAATGGTACGGCATGGAACGATTCTAGCGTTTTCGCAGGGGCGAAAACTTGGAGCAGATTCACCTAGACTACCTATACTTAATGCTTACTCATACTCAAACTGGATTGGTACTGCGTGGAGGGGACAGCCGTATACCTCGTCCTGCCAAACTGTCTCTGCCAAACTGTCACACTTTTAGCACATGCCGGTTGAGCAAACGTGATGAAATCATAGAGATGGTCTCAAGGCAACGCAACATACAAACGCAATCAAACGCAATGAAAAGACTCAAATGGCAGGGTGCAATCGCCGCCGTCGCCCTAACGGTGCTAGGCTGTGACGCGCAGCTGAGCAATGATTACGAGGCCACCGCCACGACCGAATACGTTTGGAAGGTGGAGTACGTCGGCGAGAGCGATCGCCCTCTAGATACGAGGGTTCAGCTGTTTGAAGAGACCGCCACGTCGCTAGAGAACGTCAACGGCCAGATGCCTGGCGCTGCCGTCACCGGCCCCGACGATAAAGGGCTTTGGTGGCCTGCCCTGCCGCCTCGCCCCACCGTAGACGAGCTAGAGGCCCGGCAGCAGCGCCGCGAGCGCATCGGTACTCCCGAAATCCTCAAGCGAGTCGACTACACTATCACCTACTGGAACGATGGCGGACAGCAGACGGTGCCCACGAACTACTCGGTATACCGGCAGGTGGTCAAAGCGACAGAAACCGGGCGTCCGCTAGAGCTGACTGTCGCGGCCAATGGTTCGGTCACCAAGGCCGAGATGCGATAGCGCTGAGCCAGTAGAAGCGCGATCGCCGACACTCCGCTCGCGCCCTTGCCGCGGGCTGACGCCGCACCTAGGTGAGCTCAGCCCAAAATCGCATAAGTCTTGCTCCCGTATCGTCACAAGCAAGGCGGGGATTGTACGGAATTTAAGCCCTGGCTCAATTGCGTAAGTCTATTGATGCAAATCTGCAGACTTTAGGGCTTGAATCTCTAGCTGCAGGTCGAGTAGCGATCGCTCCCGTCCCCACTATCATTACGACATTCAGGACGAACTCCCACTCGCCCTTCTCGGCAGAACTCATGATTTTCGAAAGTTCTGGGTTTGTTGAACTGTTGGTCAATCAGCTCATCAAAGTCGCACTCTACAGCCAGCTGAGCGATGCAGAGCAGATAGAAGTCGATTGTTCTGTAGCGTTAGGGCAGCTGCTGCAGGGAGAGGCTGGGGGGCTTTCGATCCACTCTAAGGGGCTGTGGCTAACCTCTGACCTCAAACTGGATTCTTTGGACCTAGACCTTGCTCGCCTCTCGCTATCGCTGTCCGGCGCTGTCCAGGGACAGTTGAGGCTAGAAAAGCCTCTGGACCTCTACGTTGCCCTCAAGATCAGCGAGGAGAGTCTGAACCGGCTTCTCAACTCCCCAATGGTACGCCAGTGGCTAGAAGCCATAGTATTTCTTAAGCGGCAGCAGGCCTTTTCCCTAAAGCTGCAGCAGGCCAGCTGTAGCTTGGAGGACGAGCGGGTTGAGTTTGACGTGGAGGCTCAGCTACAGCACCACGGGGCGGTTCAAGCGGCGTCGCCTCCGGCGATCGCAGCGTCGGGGACCCTTCGGGTGGTCTCCTCCCAATCGCTCCCTAAGGGGCAGGCTGAGGCGACAGCAATACCACCTCAGCAAGCTCCCAACGGTGCTAGGCCGACACTGGTTTATTTGGAAAAGGCCTATTTCAAGCCGGGCCAGGTGCCGCTTCTAGCAGAGACAGCAGCTATTTTGACGTGGGCTGGCCACCTTGTCGGCCAGCGCCATATTGAGACGGAGTCATTCTCAACGACGATTCGCTCAATTACCGTGACGCGCAGCCATCTTCAGCTTGTGCTAAATGCCCAAGTCAGGCGACTCGACCCGGTTTTGACTCATCTCAGCGGCGTATTGCCTTGACTAATTTCTAATCCGACAACAAGCTGAAGCCAGAGGCCCTCTCGCTATAAACAAAATTGGTCTCACGGAGGCAGTATGAGTCAGCCGATACCTATTACCGATATAAAGGCGATCGCTTTCCGCCTCTACCCCGGTCAGGATCTAAAAGGGGAGATAACTCGGATGGTTGAGTCTCAGGGCTGGCAAGCGGCCTGTATCCTTTCCTGCGTCGGCAGCTTAACGCAGGCGGCAATTCGCTTCGCTGGACAGCCTTTGGGAATGAATTTAAAAGGCCACTTCGAAATTGTGTCTTTGGGAGGGACCCTTTCTCCAGAGGGGTGTCATATCCACATTGCAGTTTCCGACAAGCGCGGCCAAACCTATGGTGGTCATCTACTTGAGGGATGTAAAATCTACACCACTGTTGAGCTGGTGATTGGAGTACTCCTCCAAGTGCAGTTTTACCGGCATCCTGACGACGAAACGGGATATCCAGAGCTGGTAGTAAGATAGCCTCAGCTCAAGCTCCCATCCCAGAATACTGCTTGAGCCCTCGCCGCCATAGCCAGCGGTTGAGGCCAAAGAACAGGGCTATCCAGGCCGTCATAATGGCGAGGCTGCGGGGAATGTCGGTTGGTAGACCCACTAGTAAACTGGCTGGAAAGTGAATGAGGTAGGGAAAAGGCAGCCAGACAATAACGTTGCGAACCGCTGCAGGAAAGATTTCCAGCGGGGCAATCATGCCAGAGAGGAATAGATACAGCAAATACCAGAAATCTTCGATGGCGCTAGCGCGCTCAGTCCAAAACGCGAACAGTGCGAACGTGTACTGAATTACGAACCGCAGCACAAAGGCAAGGCCAATGATGAACGCAACTAACGCCGCCGTTCCCAGGCTGGGTAGCCAGGTTGCTTGGGGATAAAGGGCAAAAAATAGGCCAATCACAAGCGCAATAAACGGCAGCCGCGCAAAGCGTTCGGCAAAGTGAGAACTCAGATGGTGCCACCCGGGGTCGAGGGGCTGTAGGAGTCGGGAGGAAAGTCTCCCCTCGACGACCTCGCGCTCAAAGTCCCAAATTACCCAAACGACGCTGAACTGACGGACGAAAAAGACGGCAATGAAGTAGCGGGCAAAATCGATTGAGGAGAGGCCGAACTGCCCTCCTGCAGCAGCTTCCGTCCAAACGCCCATGAGAATCAGCGGCAGACTTCCTGAAAGCACCCAAAACATCAGCTCCGCACGATATTCCACCATGTAGGCGTAGTACACAGCGATTAGGGTTTGGGCGATACGAATGGCACGACTAACAGAGCGCATAGCGGTGGCTTACGACAAGAACGTGACGCCAGAATATCATGCGGTTTTAGTAGACTATTTCTGTCAGGAAAACCCTTCTTAGGCTGCCGCCTGTTTTGGCCCAAGAAAGGTTGAGAGGCTAAGCAAATCTCTGGCTCACAGGGTAGCCACAAAATCATTACGTGTTTCTGCATGATCCTCACGAATGCTTTATAGACGTGCTGGGCAAAGATTCAGAGAATGATAGAAGTAGTCCATATCTCTAAGGGACGCGTCGGCAGCACTTCCTCCAGTTGACGGTATAGCCTGAGCGCTGTCCGAGCTACTTCTGACGAGGGCATTCCGTCACCGCCCCTGTGCTTCATCCCAATGTCCCAAACTGCGCTCTAGGAGCCCCTACCTGGAAGTGCTGCTGCTAATACATAGCGCTAGACACCAACTATCTTTATTACGCTATCAGTACGAGTTTTATGGCCAGGAAATCTAATTCTCTAAAGCATCAGTCGGCGCGACCCGTGGTTGGCGTCTATGACTGCGAGGTTCATCTCAAGTTTCGTCTGGTTGAGGACGAGGCGCTCTTAGGCGATCGCGAGCGACTGCTGGAGCGGTTGCTAGAAGCCTTTGCCTGTGGCCCTGACGACTACCTAGAACCAATTTCTGCCGAGGCGCAGGCTGAGGCCGTGTCGGAAACCGAAGCCTCAGCGCAGATGCGACGACAGGTGATTCGCTTGAGAAATTCAAGAGGGGCTCAGTAGCTTAGCCCTTAATTCTTCAAAAGAGTTGACAGAGTTCAAAGCTATCTAATATCTTAGTAAGAGTGGCAGTCAGGCCCCCATCGTCTAGAGGCCTAGGACACCTCCCTTTCACGGAGGCGACGGGGATTCGAATTCCCCTGGGGGTATTGCCAAAAATAGCGCGAAGAGGGGACATGGCATCACCATGTCCCCTCTTCGCGTTTCTACGAGGCCGGTACCGCTACCGGCACATCGCTGCCCAGAGGATTCAGCTCGCCCACAAAGGCTAGCAGCTCCGGCATAGAGAATTTGAGGTCTCGGTGCTCCTTGCTTAGAGAAATAGCGCTGTTCTCAATCAGTCCGACGAAGACCTCCGCGACAATACGGCTGCCGACCGGGCCTAGCTTATTGCCGTCGTGCTTTACCTTGGCCTCCCGCAAGATGTAGTACCAAAGCGGCGTTTCTTCGTCGAAGCCGTGCTTGGTGACAATCTCGCCATGGGGGCTACCGGCAATTTCCTCTGCCGTCAACGGGGTAAAGCTGAGCCCCACGTCCTGCATGGCCTGAGCCACGACCTGACCAGTGGGCAGCTTCAGGAGACGCCCTCTGAGCAGATTGCGGGCTGCTAGAGAGATAAATACCGGCGGTAAACTCTGCTTCTGGAATTCAGGCAGCTGCTGTAGTGCAAAAGAGAGCTTGGCGTCGATTTCTCGGGCAAAGTTTAGATCAGGGTGGTTGTCGATGCCATTCACCTCTGAGAAATCATAGAGCCGGGTCCAATCGACAATCCAGTTAGAGGGTAGCGTCGGGCTCCCAAAGAAGGGGTCGTCGCCCTCCCCACGGCTGCCGCTCACCTCAGAGAACTCAAACAAGAGCTCCATCGTCGCTACAATCCCGCTGGGGTGGGAGTTGAAAATCCGGTTCCATTCGTAGGAGGGACGCACCATGCTGTGGCCTAGACGGTAGCCTGCCACCGAAAACTCGATGGGCATACACTCCTTGAAATCGCTGTCATAGAATTTTTGGCCATTGGCCAAAATATCCTGAAGCACATCATTATCAACAATGCGGGGTAAGAAGTCGTGGAGGATGATGCTCTGGTAATGTAAGATGACCTCTTTCTGCACAGCCTTGAATAGATCTATACCCTTTCAGGTTGGGATGGGTGCTGGCAATTTCATCCGCCTTCTTGTTGTGGAATTTGATGAAAGCGAGGTGGGTCTGTGCCACCGCTAGATTTTCGTCGTTGCGCCCATCGCCAATAATGGCCTTTTTGTCCGGCGTACGGGGCAAGTCTTGCTCAAACGTGCCTAGAATCGGCCCACCCGGCGCCCCCTCCGGCGTTTCACTGTTGGTGCCGACCTTCATGTGAACCCCGTCGTCTTCAAAAAGTTCGGGGTTCTTATCGGGGCCGTTACCGTAAAGGCAGTCTAGATCAAGGCTGGGAGTCCGCCCGTTGGAGATGCTGTCTGGATCGACAGTTCCATCTTCTCCCAGCGGTGTTGGATCACTGGTGATGTCGTGGTCAACGAACTGGCCGAAGTAGGTGTAGCCCGCCGGAATGTCTGAGTCTCCGCTGCGGTTAATCTCCGCCGTGATGTCGACTAGACCCGGAACCTGGCTAAAGCTCGCGGGGACAACCTCTGTTTCCATAGCCAAACCTAGCTCGATGAGCGCTTCCGCGTCGGGCTGATTGCCTTCGGGAAATAGCCGGCAGAACACCCGCCGAGGAACTCGCGGGCGATCGTCAGGCTTAGGGCCGACGGGATCCGTCGTCGGGTTGAGATACCAAGGGCAGTACTTCTTAAAGACTGCGCGTAGAATATCGACAGGGATAAGGTGACCAACGATCCAGCCCACATCTTTGATGAAGTAGCTCTCGTTACCGTGTTTCATAGTCTGCAGGTCCTTAGTGAAAGATGAGCTTTACCCAGAAATTATATTTCCTCAATAAGGAAATTAGGTAAGCGTTAATGTTTCTTTCACAGTAGACTTTCCGAATTCCCGTCGCTCGATACAAATCTTCAGAGGAACGCGAAGCGCGATCGCCCTCTCCGTCAGCGCTATGGTAGGCCATAGCGGCGGAGCTGTAGGCGGCCTAAGCCTCTGCCCGCTGCAGCGGGGTCACCTTGGGGTCAATAATCTTCTGGCCCTGTCCCGGAAATTTGACGGCAAGGCAAATCTTATTCCCGGCCCCAAAGATGTGGGTGACCTTGCCCGCGCCAAACGCTTTGTGAACTACCAGGTCTCCCACCCCCCAGTCGTCTTCGTGGGTGCCAGGGGCGTCGACTTCCTTCTGGCGAATCTCCTGTACGGGCGTCCTCATCAGCTTGGGAATAGCGCTAGCCGAGTTACTGAGCAGCAGGTCACGGGGCAGCTCGGCTAAAAACAGGGAAGGGCTCGCGGGCTCGCGGGAGCCGTACAGCCGGCGGGCGCGGGCGTGGGTGAGGAACAGGCGCTCTTGGGCGCGGGTGATACCCACATAGCACAGTCGGCGCTCCTCTTCGATGGCGGCGGGGTCATCCAGGGAGCGGTAGCTGGGGAACAGGCCCTGCTCTAGGCCCACCAAAAATACTACCGGGAACTCCAGCCCCTTAGAGGAGTGCAGGGTCATTAGGGAGACCTTGTTCCGGTCTTCGCTGAGGTCGTCGAGGTCCGAAGCCAAGGAGGCGTTGGACAAGAAAGCTGGAAGGCTCGTGTCTTCGCTATCCTCCTCAAACTGCAGCACGGCGTTGTACAGCTCCTGCACGTTTTGCAGCCGGTTGTCCGCCTCTTCGGTGCCCTGGGCCTTGAGCTCCTCTAGGTAGCCCGATTCTCCCAGAACCTCTTGCACCACCTGAGAGGCGGAAATCTGGTCCTTCTCGCCCTGCAGCCGCTTCAGCATACCGGCGAAGCCGTTTACCGCCTTGGCGGCGCGGCCCGCTAAGGCTTTTACTGAGGTCTCGTCGCTGATGATTTCCCAAAAGGGGATGCCCAGCTGCGCCGCTGCGCCGTCCAGTCGCTCTAGCGTGGTCTTACCGATGCCCCGCCGAGGCGTATTGATTACTCGCTTGAGGCTGACGGTATCCGCTGGATTGGCGATCGCCCGTAGGTAGGCCAGCACGTCTTTAATTTCGCGGCGATCGTAGAACTTTAGCCCGCCCACCACGGTGTAGGGAATGGCCTGCCGCACCAGCACTTCCTCCAGGGCGCGGGACTGGGCGTTGGTGCGGTAAAGGATGGCGATGTCGCCGTAGCTGAGGTCGGGGTCGGTGACCATTTGACTGATGGTACCCACCACAAATTCGGCCTCGGCCACCTCATCGTCGGAGCGATGGCAGTAGGCGGCTTCTCCCTCGGCGCGGGTAGGCCGCAGCACCTTATCGATGCGCTCGGTGTTGTTTTCGATCAGCTGGTTGGCCAGCTGCAGGATATTTTCCGTAGAGCGGTAGTTCTCCTCCAGTTTCACCATGGTGCGGGTGTCGTCGTCGGGGAGGCGATCGCCGAAGTCCTGCTGAAACCCCATGAGAATGGTAAAGTCCGCTGCCCGAAAAGAGTATATGGACTGGTCGGCATCTCCGACGACAAAAATAGAGCGGTGCTGCCAGTCTTCAATGCTCTTGGAATCTACGCCGTTGGTGGTCAGCAGGCGAATGAAGTCGTACTGCGTGCGGTTGGTGTCTTGGTATTCGTCCACTAGGATGTGGCGAAAGCGGTTGTGCCAGTAGCCCAACACCTGTTCATTTTGCTCAAACAGCTGCACCGGTACTCGAATCAGGTCGTCGAAGTCCAAGGCGTTGTTCTGGGCCAGTGCCCCTTGATAGTGGCGGTAAACTTCCGACACCACCCGGCCTCGGTAGTTGTTTTGCTCTCGCTCTAGCTCGTCCGGTGACCAGCCCTGGTTTTTGGCGTTGCTGATGGCGTAGCGCACCGAGCGCGGCTCAAACTTCTTGTCGTCCAGGTTCATTTGCCGAGTGACGATTTGCTTCACCACCGACTGGGCATCTGACTCGTCAAAGATAGAGAAGCTGCGGGTCCACTGGTGGCCCTGACCGTCTCTATACTTTTCAATATCAAAGCGGAGGATACGGGCGCACAGCGCATGAAAGGTGCCGATCCACAGCTCTTTGGTGATGTCTCGGTAGACCTGCGATCGCAGTTTAGTTTGCTGGGCGGCAGTGAGGGCTTCTAGGGGCTTGCCGTGCTTTGCCCGGGCGCTCTGTTCCGCAAACAGGGTTTCAATGCGTTCCTTCATCTCCCGGGCGGCTTTATTAGTGAAGGTAACCGCCAGGATGTTGCTGGGGTCAACCCGGTGAGTGAGAATCAGGTTGGCAATGCGGTAGGTGAGCGCCCTGGTCTTGCCGGACCCGGCTCCCGCTACCACTAGCAGTGGGCCGCAGTAGTGCTCGACAGCCTGACGCTGGGCAGGGTTGAGCTGGGCAAGAAAGTCAGCCGAGGCATTCATGGGGATATTGGGGTGCCGTTACGCAGGTTGGGGGCAGGGCACTGCCCTGTCCGGGTCTGTAGATAGGGTATCGCATCCGCTCGCCCCGTGGCGGTGGTGATCCGGCACGGCGATACGTCGCGTTTTGTTGGATAAGGCCCCGGCACGGCGATACGTCGCGTTTTGTTGAATAAGGCCCCGGCACGGTAGGGGCACAGCATGCTGTGCCCTTACGACAGGCACCCCACAGATCCGCCTGCATCAGCCCGTGTTTCGCATCCCCGCCGCAATCCCGTTTAGCGTCAGCAGCGCCCCCCGCAGCAGCTCCGCCCGGCTGTAGCGCGATCGCATCATTCCCGTCGCCGCGCTCGTCCGGTGCTGCCGCAGCCGCTTCAGCAGCGATACCTGCAGAAAGCCTAAGGGGATGATTGTGCTGTTGCGCAGCTGCACCGAGCGCTGCAGCTCTGGGTCACCATCCAGCAGCCGCTCGTGATTGGTGATTCGCAGAATTAGGTCTCGCGTTAAATAGAACTCATCGGCGATCTGCTTGAAGAGACGATCAAAGCGATCGCGGTCTTCAGGATTCGTGAGCTGCTCTACATAATGCTGAGCGATTCCTAGATCCGCTTTAGCCAGGGTCATCTCTACCTTTGAGATCACCATGCGGAAGAAAGACCACTTGTAGTAGAAGTAGCGCATCAGCTTCAGATTCTCGGTGGCGTCCTCCTGCAGGAACTCATTTAGCGCCGTACCTACCCCATACCAAGAGGGCAGCAGCACCCGCGTCTGCGTCCAGCTGAAGACCCAAGGAATTGCCCGCAGCCCCGACAGTCCTTTCTTTTTGCCGCCGCGCCGCGCTGGGCGGGAGCTAATTTGTAGCTGACTGATCTCCTCAATGGGCGTCACCTGGTGGAAGAAGTCGATAAAGTCAGGCTCCTCATAGATCAGCGCCCGGTAGTGGGTCTCGCGATCGCATCGCCAGCTCTTCCATGATGTTGTTCCAGGGCTCAATGCCGTCGAATCCCGTATTGAGCAAGCTGGCCTGCAGCACCGCCGTTGCCACCGTCTCCAGATTGTGCAGCGCTAGCTCCGGCAGGTTGTACTTCGAGGCCAGCACCTCCCCCTGCTCAGTGATTTTAATGCGGCCATCAATGCTGCGTCCCGGCTGGGCCAAAATAGCCTCATAGGCAGGGCCTCCCCCTCGTCCTACCGAGCCGCCTCGTCCGTGAAAAATTCGCAAAGAGACGCCGTAGGGTGACACCGTATCTTGAAGCGCTCGCTGAGCCTTGTGGATTTCCCAGTTGCTGCTTAAAAAGCCCGAGTCCTTATTGCTGTCGGAGTAGCCCAGCATCACCTCCTGTAGGTCTGCTTGGGGCGATGAGGGACCCGGACCGTTCTCTCCCCCTGCCAAAAAGGTGCGGTAGAGGGGCAGCTCCAGCAGCTCCTTCATTACGGCCGGGGCGCGCCTGAGGTCTTCTACCGTTTCAAATAGCGGCACGACGTGAATGCTGCCGCTTCCTGTCGCCGGATCGTAAAGCCCCGCTTCCTTCGCCAGCAGCATCACCTCTAGGAGGTCGCTCACGTAGTTGCACATGCTAATGACGTAGGTCTGGCAGATTTGGGGGCCAAACTCTTGGTGCAGCTTGCGCATCATCCGCATCGTCACCACAGTCTCTTGCGTGGTTTCAGAGAAGGGCATCTCCGCTGGAATTAGCGGTCGCCTCGTCTGCAGCTCAGACACCAGCCATTTGACGCGCTCTTCTTCAGATAGATCGTTGTAGGGACGGGGCAGTACCCCCATGTATTCGGCAATTTCGTTGATGGTGTCGGAATGGCGGGAGCTGTCCTGCCGCACGTCTAGGCGGGCGAGGTTGAAGCCGTAAATTTCGGTCTGGCAAATGAGCTGGTCTAACGCCTCGCAGGCTAGCCCCGTCTCTTTAAGGCTGCGGTGAATGAGCTGCAGATCCGTGAGAAACTCGGCTCCGTTGCTGTAGATGAGCTGCAGACTGTTCTCGGGAAGGTCGGTCTGCGAGAAGTCGCTGTTCTGCAGCTGCTGGTTGCGCTCGCGCGTGTTTTCAAGTCGCCGCTTAATATAGGAGAACTTCAGTCGGTAGGGCTCCTGGCGAAACTTCACCGCGTTCGCCTCGTAGATATCAGGCATACGAGCCTGGTCCTGCTCCAGCGACTCCAGCAGCTCGGGCAGGACATCGCTCCAATGCAGGGAGAGGCTCAGCAGCTCGGTAAGATTGTCCACCGACTCGATATACTTGCCGAGCACCATGTTGCGCTGATAGCAGGCCGTCTTCCAGGTGACAATCGGCGTCACTGATGGGTTGCCGTCGCGGTCTGAACCTACCCAGGATCCGAACTTGCAGAAATCGTAGCGGGGCGGGGTCAGATCTGGAAACGTCGTCCCTAGGGCGTTGCGAAACCGCTGATAGAGCTGAGGAATCGCATCGAACAGCACTTTATCGAAGTAATGCAGCGTAAAGTCCACTTCGTCTAATACGGAGGGCTTAAACTGATGCAGCTCATCGGTACGCCACCAGAGGCGGACTTCCTCCATCAGTCGTTTCTGAGCGGCCTCTACCTCGGGGCTCGTACGCTGCTCAAAGGTAAGGTCCGAAGCCTCATCGAGCTGAACTGGCCGACTGCTCTCCAGCTGGTCAAGCTCCCGCAAGATATGAACAATGCGCCGCTGCTTCCCCCGGATAGTGTGGCGTACAATCTCTGTCGGGTGGGCCGTAAACACCAGGCGCACGTCGAGCTGATTGATCAGCGCTTGAATATGCTGCGGAGGAACGTTGAGCCGCTTGAGCTTTGGAAAAATGCTGTAGAAGGTTCGCGCTTCTCGCCGCCTAGAGAGGGTGTTTTGCAGGTGGCGCTCTAGGGTCTCTGTCGGTGGATCGCTCTCTTCATCGTGGAGGTGGACTGGGGTAGAATCAGAGGCAAAAAAAGACTGAAACTCTTGGCCTGGCTGCCTCAACCGCTCGTGCGTGCTTCGATAATGTTCCTGCTGGTCTCTCTGCTCGTAGTGCTGCTCGACGATATTGATCAGCTGAAAGTAAAGCGCAAACGCTCGCGTGACCCGAATAGCGTCGTTGAGGTCCAGGTTTTCGACCAATTCTAAAGCTTCTTGACCGCCTATCTCGGGGGCTTGTCCTTCCGGAGAACAAAGCGCAAGCAGCTTTTGAAGCAGCGCGACGAACTCAATACCGCACTCTTGACGTAGGACTGATTCCCACACCTCTTCCATAGCCTTGAGACGGTGGCGCAGGAATGAGTCTGATTGTGTAAGGGGAGTGGTGTCGCCTGAAACTCTTCGGTGCTGAACCGCTGCATCGGAGAGAGAGACATCATCAGAAGAATGAAGCGTAGAACTCATAGTTGCTTAGAAGTTTAAAAAAACAGCGAAAGACCGGTAAGTTCAATGAGCTGCGGCCCAGGCCTACCACCAACTGCCAGAACATGAGGGCGGTACTGTAGCGGCTGAGGGGCGCATCCGCTACAGTAGCCCACAATTGATACAGTCAACTCTTGCCGTCGAAAATGGATCTCTAACTAAGGACTCTACTAGAAAAACCCGGGCATGAAAATCATTTCGCCCCAGGTTCCTATCGATTGATGACAGAATTCCTCAGTGTTTTCAGCACGATAGGTCCCTCAAACGGCTGGTGTTGATACGTCAAAGGACTGAACCCGCAACCATGAAGGCTGGGGCCGGCTTTTGTAAAGAAGTATGACTTAGGCGACGTATGGGCCGTCTACCGTAGGATTGGCCGCCTTTGCCGATGGAGCTGCGCCTTTGATTACCGCTGCAGCGTCGAGTCTGAGAGATTGAGCAACGGCAGCCGGCTGCCCCGAAAGGCCTCTTCCCCCGCCTGCCCCATGCTCTGGGTTGCTTCTTCCCAAGCTTTCAGACCCAAAAGGATAGCAATTAAGGGTACTGTTGCAACGCTCAGCATTAGGTTAGAGAGATAGAGCTTAGAGTCCATGGTGTATTGGCTGCAGGCTTCAATATTTTGGGCGGGGCGGTCTTGGGCAGCTAGAATATTATGTGCCGTAGCTGCAGTGCCGCAGCAGTAATGCCGTAGATAAGGCAAGGTATAGGCTTATAGCTCTATACTACACGCTGCCTCTACGTTCTGCCTGGACCCGCTGTATAGCCGGACAATCGACTCGGCGCTAGCTGGAGCGATTTCGCAGGACGCTGAGCAATGTCGTAAAGGGTTTGGGTAAGGGCGCTGTGACGTCGACGAGCGCATGGGTTACGGGATGAGACAGGCGGAGCCGCAAGGCATGCAGGGCTTGGCCGGGTAGATTGACGCCTGGAGAGCGCCCGGAGCTATAGACCGGGTCTCCCACAAGCGGGTGCCCCATGTGGGCGCTATGTACGCGAATTTGGTGCGTCCGCCCTGTGTCTAGTTCGAAGTGCACGAGCGTATACTGCCCGAGTCGCTCTTTGATCTGCCAGTGGGTCAAAGCGTAGCGCCCCTTTTCCAACGGCACCACCGCCATGCGCTGCCGATCGACGGGGTGGCGACCGATGGGCTGACAAATGGAGCCCTTTTGGGCAGTAGGCGCGCCGTGAACGATGGCAAGATAGTCGCGGCGCGCCGTCTTGGCCTGAATCTGAGCCTGAAGCTCCCGCATAGCTTGCTCAGTCTTGGCCACAACGATCGCCCCTGTGGTGTCTTTATCGAGCCGGTGGACGATGCCAGGGCGCTCCACGCCGCCAATGCCCTTGAGGTCTGGGCAATGGGCCAGAAGCGCATTGACCAGCGTTCCCGACGGGTGACCAGGGGCGGGATGCACTACCATGCCCACGGATTTATTGATGACGATTAGCGAGTCGTCCTCAAAGAGAATGTCTAGGGGAATCGCTTCGGCGGCTAGCGCTAGCGGCTGCGGGGGGGGAATCGTGACCGTGATGCGATCGCCGACCTTGACCGGCTGTCGTTTCGAGACCTGCTGTCCATTGAGGGTAATTTGACCGGCCTCAATCAGCTGCTGAATTCGCGATCGCGACAGGTCGATCTGCTGAGAGAGCCAGCGGTCGAGGCGATCGGAGCTTGAAAGTTCGACCTGCAGCGCTATGCGCTCGCCTGCAGCTTCAGCGGAGTCGCCCTTTTCGGATAGATGCTCGGATAAATTAGTTTGTGCCATTGATGCTCTCCCCCGTGACCGTCTCTACCGGCTTCCCCAAACTCTTTACCCGGGTCGCCCCTGCGCTGGCCGCATTCGTATCCATCCCGTCCACCGGTATACTGATTAAAGTCTAGCTAGAATCTAGCGTTAGCCTACTTTGAGACTCGCCGTCGGCCTCAGTTCCACTATGATTGTCTCCCCCTCAATCGAATTTTTTGAAGGCGTCTCAGAGAGCCTTGACGATGTTCGCCTGCGTCAGAACAGCGCGACGGGCGATCGCGTCGTATTGATGGTCTTCCGCCGTCTGCGGTCAATCGAGCGCTTTCAGAGCTACACCAAGCGCTTCAACAGCAGCCTCATGCTGCGGGACGAGGAGGGGGATATTAGCGTCCAGCCCGACTCTGTACAGTTTGTGTTTGGCGGACCTGAGGGGGATGATTTGGCCCGGGTCGACTGTCAATTTACGATTGACAGGTCGGAGCACTGGGACCGATTTATGCGCTTTATGCATCGATATGCCGATGCAAACGGCATGGCTTATGGTGAAGCCAGTCAAGACGCTACCTAATAAAAAGTTTACGGGGATAACGCGATGAAGGTTGTCATTACGGGTGCTACCGGCTTTGTCGGCAGCTGTCTTGTCCAGAAGCTACAGGAGCGCGGCGACCAGCTCATAATTTTGACGCGGCGACCCGAGCAGGCGCAGAGGCTTTTTCCCAGCGTCGCTTTTCCAGACTTGACTTGCGTGGCCTACGCTCCAAAGGAGTCAGGCGATTGGCAGTCAGCTGTCTCTGGGTGTGACGCGGTGGTCAACCTTGCCGGAGCCCCAATTGCCGAGCGGTGGACCCCCGATTACAAGCGGGAAGTCTTGGACAGCCGGGAGCAGGGCACCCAGAAAGTTGTGGAGGCGATCGCCCAGGCATCGGACAAGCCAGCAGTGCTAATCAACGCTTCGGCCGTCGGCTACTATGGCACCAGTGAGGTTGCTAAGTTTGATGAAGACAGCGCTCCGGGTGACGACTTTCTGGCCGATGTCTGTCGACGCTGGGAGGCGGCGGCTCAACCGGTCACAGATCTGGGCTGTCGCCTTGTTGTGTTACGCACCGGTATCGTGCTCGGTAAAGGCGGCGCGCTTGAGCGCATGGTGCCCCCCTTCAAAATGTTTGTTGGCGGTCCTATTGGCAGCGGTCGCCAGTGGTTTTCCTGGATCCACCGCGACGATCTAGTTGGTTTGATTATCCGCGCCTTAGATGACCCAAGCCTAACTGGCGTTTACAATGCGACGGCTCCGTCACCGGTACGGATGCAGGAGTTTTGCAGCGTATTGGGCCAGGTGATGGGCCGACCGTCGTGGCTACCGGTGCCGGAGTTTGCGCTAGAGCTGCTGTTGGGAGACGCCGCTCAAGTTGTGCTCGAAGGTCAGCAGGTGGTCCCCAAGCGGATTCAGAGAACTAACTTTAAATATACTTACCCCAACGTGACTGGGGCGCTGAAAGACGTTGTCTGACTGAAATGCACGGCCTTTCAACCTAGCTTTTTAGATACCCATCCCCAAACGCCGCTGAGAAGTGCTCCGCCCATTAAAATCCCAATGGCTGGTGTAAATACAGGTTCCCAGAGTTTGTACCATAAATTCAAGCCCAATGGGAGGTGTAAACCCCGACCGACGACGGCTGCCAAAAGCCAGAAGAAGCTGAACAGAACAAAAAACAGGTTGGCAACCAATACTCGGTTGAGCCAACTTAGCACAGTGTCTTTCATGAGCAGTACGCACCGCCGTGATGGAGTTCCTCGGTATATTAAAGCAAAAAAGCACGGAATCCGTGCTTTTTTGCTGAGCTTGGCTTTCAGGGTGGCGTGAGCGACCAGGCCATTTTGTAAAAACGCATTGTTTGACCAATGCTGAGGTCATCCAAAGGAATAAATTGGTTTTGCTATCTAAAGAAGCGCCTGCTCGAGAAGCCAAGATTTGTCAGATGGTAACCACACCGAATAAGCGGCGGCTACCATTGACCGATGAGCTAGGCGCTAGTGTCCAAATCCAAATCAGCCAGATTGTCAGGATCGACGTAGTGGCAAGTTGCCTCATCCACGCAGATTAGAGCCCAGCCTGAGCGATCGATGCCCATCAGCGTGTAGGATGTATCTTGAACGAAGAAGCCCTTGTGGTTGCGAGTTTCAGGCTTAACGCCAACGGTATTATTATCTTTTGTCATGACCGATCTCCTTTAGATGAGTTAAAAAGCTGAGATTAAAAAGCAGGCGCGTCGGCCTTCTCAATTGCCTATCTTGATGAAAGCTTATCATTCAAAGCCCGAACTTTTCGTTAACTTATCTTGAGGAGCGTAACGTCTCTTTAAATTAGGGAGACCGCAGTGAGGGCCAAATTCAAATCAGCCCCACTGCAATCTAGTTCACGCTGCTTTGTCGAGCGCTAGCTGCGGCCTATCCTTCGAAAATCCAGCGATAGACTCGGGTTAGTTCTGGCCAATCGGGGCGACGGGCTAAGCCGTCTTCAAAGTTTTTTTGCAGCTCTTGCCGCAGCTCTGGCACTGCGGAGGCAACCTGTTGCGCAATGTCAATGTGCTGACGGACCCCTTTGCGATCGGTCTCCAGCATGGCGATCGCCATATTTACCCGTGCTTGAGGGTCTTCAGCATGGAGCTTGACGGCTTTTTGGGCTGCTTTGTAGGCTGAGTTGGGCTTCTCCGTGAGCAGGTAGAGCCAGGATAAGCAGGTCCAAGCGGGACTGTTTTTGGGAGCCTGCTCGCAGATCGTCTTAAAGGTGGGAATTAATGCCTCTGCAGATTCGCCGTCCCCATAGCGCTTTAGGGCTGCATCGAAAGCATTTTCAGTCGTTTGAGTCATTTAGCCGGAAGAATTGTGGAAAGTTTGTGGTTTAGGGGTGCAGCACACTGTGCTAGCAAAGATTATGCCAGTAACCAGTCAAAGGTTGTCCCAGTAAGGGTGTAGAGACCTGCGGCTTGCTCTACGAGAAAGAGGTGCCGCAGCCGCAAGTTTGGTTTGCATTGGGGTTTGTAAACTGGAAGCCGCCGCCGATCATGGCGTTGCTGAAGTCTAAAACAAGGCCGTAAAGGTAGAGCATGCTCTTCGGGTCGCACACCACCTGAAAGCCGTCGTAGTCAAAGACCTCGTCGTTTTCGCGAATGTTGGTCGGTTCTTCGAAATCCATGGTGTAAGACATGCCAGAACAGCCCCCCTGCCGCACGCCAACCCGCAGACAGAGATCGCTGCCCCCCTGCTGCTCTTTCAGGGTACGCACCTGTTTCAAGGCGGCGTCAGTGAGCATAATTCCCCGCTGCTGCGTTTGCACTGTATTCATGGTCTACAGAATCTCCTAATTTGCTACGGCTGTGCCACGGACGCTGCTAATCAACAGCATGGACGTACGTGAACGGAATTGCGTTACCGATACCATTATGACTTGTCCTGCCTTTTGGCGGTCTCAACGGTGAGCTGAATTCCGCAGAGGCCGTGCCGCGTTGGGGGCCGTAACATATCGCAGGGTAACTGTAACAGTTCCTCACAATCAGATCAGTTGGGGTAGGGCCGGTGATACGATTCCAATCAAACTGTTCAACCCGTTCACAAGAAATACTTATGGCAGAAACTCTTACTGGACAAACGCCTAAGTTCGGCGGCAGCACCGGCGGACTTCTCACAAAAGCTGAAGTAGAAGAGAAATACGCGATTACCTGGACTAGCTCCAAGGAGCAGGTCTTTGAGATGCCGACCGGCGGTGCGGCCATTATGAATGAGGGCGAGAACCTATTGTATCTAGCTCGCAAAGAGCAGTGCTTAGCGTTAGGGGCTCAGCTACGCACTAAATTCAAGCCCAGAATGGACGACTATAAGGTCTACCGAGTCTTCCCAAGCGGGGAAATTCAGTATCTTCACCCTGCAGACGGCGTATTTCCTGAGAAAGTGAACGAGGGACGCCCCTACGTGGGCAAGAAGGAGCGCGCCATTGGCGACAATCCTGAGCCTGCTACCCTCAAGTTCACAGGCGAAGCTCCCTACGAAGCGTAGACCCAGCATCCGCTAACCTTTGTTGGCGGGTTCCATGCTCGCGTCTATAATCTTTTAATAATCTCTCAAGGGGCACGATATTCGTGCCCCTTGTTTGTCAGTAGGCTGTTGCCGTCGAGCAAAATCGCCATGTTTCCAGAGTTTGAACAGTTTTGCGAGCTTTCGCATCAGGGCAACTTCATTCCGGTGTATCAAGAATGGGTTGCCGATCTCGATACGCCGGTTTCGTCCTGGTACAAGGTGTGCGCAGGACAGCCCTATAGCTTTCTTCTAGAGTCGGTCGAAGGGGGCGAGCAGCTGGCGCGCTACAGCTTTCTGGGGTGCGATCCGCTGTGGGTTCTAGAGGCAAGGGGCGATCGCGTTACCCAAACCCATCGCAGTGGCGCTTCCCACGTCTTCACCGGTAATCCCTTCGACGTTTTGGCGGACTGCTTGACGCCGTTTACCCCCATTACCCTTCCCCAGCTTCCGCCAGGGATTGGCGGACTATTTGGCGTTTGGGGATACGAGCTAATTCGCTGGATTGAGCCTCGCGTGCCGGTTCATTCCGCCAGCGAGACTGACTTACCGGACGGGATCTGGATGCAGGTGGACCAGCTGCTGATCTTTGACCAGGTGAAGCGCAAAATATGGGCGATCGCCTACGCCGACCTCAGGGATCCGGCAGTTTCGCTGCGGCAGGCTTATGATCACGCTTGCCAGCGGGTCAGCACGCTAGTGCAAAAGCTGCAGATGCCCTTATCACACAGTGATACGGTGCTGCAGTGGTCCTCCGCTACTGCAGGGCGAGACTTAAACTACCAAAGCAACGTCTCTCAAGCAGACTTTTGCCGCAGCGTGGAGCAGGCCAAGGACCACATTCAGGCGGGGGACATCTTTCAGGTTGTCCTGTCCCAACGCCTGTCTACTCCGTATCAAGGTGACCCCTTCGCCCTCTATCGATCGCTGCGGTTGATCAACCCGTCTCCCTACATGGCCTATTTCCACTTCCAGGACTGGCAGCTCATTGGGTCGAGTCCGGAGGTGATGGTGAAAGCAGAGCGATCGCCTGTCGATGGGAAGACGGTGGCAACGCTGCGACCTATTGCGGGTACCCGAAAGCGGGGCAAAACGCGGCTTGAAGACGACGCCTTGGCCGAGGATTTGCTGAACGACCCCAAAGAGGTGGCTGAGCACGTCATGCTGGTGGACCTAGGCCGCAATGACCTGGGTCGCGTATGCCAGGCCGGGACCGTCGTAGTGGATGAGCTGATGATGATCGAGTATTACTCCCACGTAATGCACATCGTTAGCAACGTGACCGGGCAGCTGCAGCCGGACAAAACAGCCTGGGACTTGCTCAAGGCTGCCTTCCCGGCAGGAACCGTCAGCGGAGCGCCGAAGATTCGCGCCATGGAGCTGATTCACGATCTGGAGTTTTCCCGGCGGGGACCGTATTCCGGAGTCTATGGGTATTACGACTTTGAGGGCCAGCTCAACACCGCCATTACCATTCGCACCATGATTGTGCAGCGCCAGCCTGATGGGTCTCAGCAGGTTAGCGTCCAGGCGGGGGCAGGGCTAGTCGCCGACTCGCAGCCGCCGCTAGAGTATGAAGAAACGCTAAACAAAGCGAGGGCCATGCTGGAGGCTATTCGCTGTCTTCAGGAAACTCCTCCGTAGGTAGTCTGCTGAGCGCTTTGCTTAGAGCCGTTAGGTTGGGGCTTAACCTTTTCTAAACCAGTTGTTTACCTTGTCTTCAGCTCGCTGGGCTAGGATTCTCCATGGGTAACTAGAGGTAAACGCATGGTCCGCTCCTTCGCTGCCGACCCCACATCGCAGGATTTACGCCATCTCCTAGAAGAGCAGTATTCGGGCCGCACGCTCTACCCCTTCGCTGGAGGAGAACCGATCGACATGGAACCCCAGGACGTCTGGGTTGTTTGCCGAGGAATTGTTCAAGTGGGGACCCTCTATGCAACGGGAGATGAGGCGCTCTTGGGTCTGCTTTGCCCCTCGATGCCGTTTGGACTGCCCTTCACGCTCATTCGTCCCTATCAGGCTGTCGCCCTCACCAGCGCCGACCTGATGAAGCTCAGCTTCGCGGAAGTAGAGCAATCGCCGGCGCTGGCCCACAGCATCTTCCACCACCTCAACCGGCGGCTGCGGCAAACCGAAGCGCTCCTGGCCACGGTGGGCTATCGTCGGGTCGAGGAGCGCCTTAGACACCTGCTGCTGCTGCTCAGTCAGGAGGTCGGCCAGCCTGAAGAACGCGGCATTCGCCTAAGCGTGCGTCTCACCCATCAGCAGCTTGCCAATACGGTGGGGACGACTCGGGTCACGGTCACCCGCTTGCTCAGTCAGATGAGGGAAGAGGGCTGGCTGTCCCTCGACCGCCAGCGCCACATTATTCTCTCCGAAAACGCGGTTCGCGCTCAAGACGGCTGAAGTACGGTTGCAGAGTACGGAACAATGCCCTTTGTCTCGCTATTTAGGCAGTAGGCAGCTTGACGCGATAGATCTAAGGACCGGCTGCCAACATAGGGGCCTCGGTCATTAATCCGAACAACCACCGAGCGGCCATTGACCTTGTTGGTTACCTTGAGGTACGTGTCAAACGGTAGCGTCGGGTGGGCCGCCGTCAGATCGTTCTGGTTGAATCGCTCTCCAGAGGCCGTCTTCCGACCGTGGAAGTAGGGGCCGTACCACGAGGCAACCCCTCCAAAGTTTTTTCCCGTAGACGAAAGACCTTCGAGGGCAGCTCGAATCTCAGTCGCACTCAACGCTGACTGCCCGAGGGCGGATCTCAGCGCGTTGATCCAGGTTCCGGCGATCGCTTCAGGGGACTGTCCGAGCTGCTGCGCTAGGTCAGGGTCTACGGTGAACAAATGCTGCTGCTGCCAACGGCCCACCACCGTCTCACCGTCCCGCTCAATGTGTAGCGTTTCGGGGCTGATATTGCTGTCAACGGCAGCTTTAATTTGCCTGCCAGTCTGGTAAGCCCGCTCACGGTCAGTAAACTCGGCGACAGCTTGCCCATCGACCAAAATCTGAAACGGCATAGCTGAGGCCGTAGAAGTAGCCCGCCAGCCCAGACAGCTAGGGTTTCCTGAGCCCATCTTGTAGGACAGTGGCTCTGGCGTTGACTGCTGGGATGATTGGGCAACGCGTACTGAGGCACTCGGCGCTACGGCCTGAGGTAGCTTCCAGGGGGAAAGCAGCGCATCACCGCGGGGTAAGTCATCTGTAGGCTGACTGAAATCGCTGCCTGGCATCAGTTCATGCGACAGCGATGTCGATGTCGGCGCGCTAGTTCCATCCGCTTCTGACAGATTTTGGTCCTGAGATATAGCGGGTAGGTTGATGGCACCTTGAAAAAGCAGCCAGATTCCAATGTAGGAATTTAGCCACGTCGTTTGAAAAATTTGCATAGTCAACTGCAGAAAGGGTTTGATCCTCTGAGTAATAGTATTGAGGTATACATTTTTATGGGAGGGTCCATCATCATTCCTCAGAGGGGTGTTGGCTCGCGGGCTAGCGCCGATTTGGCTCTCCCTAGCTATAAATCCCGAAAAGATACTGAGGTACACGAGGTTACGAAAACTACATTTAGATCAAGGTTTGTTAAAGCTTTCGCCCCCGCCTCAGAGCTTACTGAGTCGCAAATGGTTCATGGCTTTTCAGGCTGATGAGGCATCAGACCTTTAGATAGAGAGCCTTGATAAACATTAATTTTCTTATCTGATATAGAAAAACTAGATACAATCGATAGACTTCAGCCCGGCTAGCGCTATGCTGGGTCTACATGGGCCAAACGCATTCAGGGTGACTGTCGAGATGACTGTGTCTCAGTGGGATTGTCTGCTACGAAACCTTGGCGCTTGGGAGGGGACTTTCGCGCGGTTCTCTCCCTCAGGGCAGCTCGAGGTGGATATACCAAGTGTTGTAAAGCTTGAGGGCTTGGACCAGAATCAATCTATGCGCCAGACGATTCGCACGGGTCAAGGCGATGAGATGAACGAGCGGGTGCTGGAATACAGTTCTCTAGCCCGCAGCGTTCGGTTTTTCGAGACGGGAGCCTTTTCCCAAGGGTCGCTTCAGCTTGGGCCATTTTCCACCTTCGGCGCAGAGCTAGGGCTCATAGAGGGCGATCGCCGACTGCGAGTGGTGCAGCTGTTTGACAAAGCGGCGCAGCTGTCACAAATTACCCTCATTCGAGAGCGGCGAGAGGGCCTCGATCTCTCGCCACAGCCCGATCTCACCGTTGACGATTTGGTGGGAACCTGGTCAGGCGAGGCTACAACCCGCTACGCCGATCTGCGATCGCCCGATCGCTACGCCACCACCCTCAGCCTGACGCGCCAGGGCGACAAACTCACCCAATCTCTGACGCTGCCGTCTCGAACCCTAACTTCACAGGCGACGATCGCCGACTCCACCCTGCGCTTTGGTGAGGGCGAGCGAGCAGTGCAGGTGCTGCTGCTGCCGGGGGGAGCCTCTAGCACTACGCCCCTCTCTTTGCCTAAAGGGCAGGCCTTTTTTCTCGAGGCGGGCTGGCTTGTCTCACCGACGCAGCGGCAGCGGATGATTCGTCGCTACGACGATAAAGGCGCTTGGGAAAGCCTGACGCTGGTGGTAGAGCAGAAGCAGCCGTAACCCTAAAGGAGATCAGAGCGGCAGATCGCCAGCATGACTCTACGACGATAAAGGCGCTTGGGAAAGCCTGACGCTGGTGGTAGAGCAGAAGCAGCCGTAACCCTAAAGGAGATCAGAGCGGCAGATCGCCAGCATGACTCTGCTGTTTCGAGAAACGGTAGGGACCCATGAGCGCCCCCCAAATCGGCTTTTCCGTGGTCGGATCAACGCCGCGATCGTAGCTGAGAAACTGGGTCGCTTGGGATTCAAATCCCAGCACCACTTGCCCTACTTTGCCGTTGGCCTCAAAGCGACAGCGATCGCCGGGACGCATCTGGGCCTGGAAGCGACCGCCTTCCTCTGCAATGTCAACGACGCAGCCCGGCAGGTGAATTAAGTCGTCTTCTGTTAGGGAGGCTAGCTTTTCTGGAGCCTGCCCTGCGCCTTTGAACTGGTCAGGCTGTTTGAAGGCAAAGTACTGGCCCTGTAGTCCTGCTTCTGTGTCCTGCAGCATCAGCACTCGCTGCCGGTAGGCCTGCTCGAGCTTGAGCACGTTTGCCTGCTCCGCAAAAATAGCCAGATTGCCCTGAAGCCGCTGGGGAAGCGGCCGGTGCCACAGCCGCAGATGAACAAACCAGGAGGGCTGCTCTAGAGCCTGGGCCTTGTTGATGAATTCTCCAGCGAGCCATTGTGCTAGGGTTACTGCTTGAGGGGTCATGCCTAATTCCGGTTTGTTCTTGAATGGCCCTATCGTACTGCTATGACGGCCCACGACACTACGACCGCATAGCCCATGACGACTCTCCAAGCCATCCAAACCCGATTGCGATCGCACCTCCAGAAGGTGGCTCGCGAGCGCGATATCTATATTTCCACAGGGGGCTACTTCTTTGTGCGGGAGTATGTGCGGCAGCAGCTGTCCCAATGGGGGACCGTCACGTCTCACCCCTTTGAAGGGGCGGGACAGATGGGTGAAAATCTCATCCTAGATCTGCCCATGGCTTCGGGTTCTGATATCCCCTCGGTCCCACCCATCTTGGTTGCTGCCCATTACGACGGTGTCCCCGGCAGCCCCGGGGCCGACGATAACGCCACAGGCATTGCGGTGCTGTTGGAGCTAGCCCGCGCCTGGTCGACGCAGCCACTGCCCTGTCCCATACGTCTAGTGGCCTTCGATCTAGAGGAATACGGCCTCTTGGGGAGCCGGGCCTACGCCAGCGACCTGCGGCGTCGAGGTGAGCCTCTGCGACTGATGCTCTCTCTAGAAATGCTGGGCTACTGTGACCCTCGGCCCCAGTCTCAGCAATACCCAACTGGTCTCAAGTATTTCTATCCGGCCACCGGCAACTTCATCGCTTTGGTGGGCAATCTTCCCACCTGGCGCGAGACCCGCTGGCTGAGCCGTCAGCTTCGCCCCACGGTGCCCTGCGAATGGCTGGTGGCGGGTCAGCGGGGGCAGCTGGTTCCAGCGACCCGGCGCAGTGACCACGCTTCGTTCTGGGACCAGGGCTACCGGGCGATGATGGTCACCGATACCTCTTTTTTGCGCAATCCTCACTATCATCGCCCCAGCGATCGCATAGACACGCTAGACCTGGACTTTCTGACTCGGGTCTATGTTGGGCTAGAGCAAGGATTGTGGGCGCTATCGGCGGAGGCTAAGTAGCCCAAATCAGACGCGGTAGCGCTGCTCTATCCACTGCCGGACCTCTGCCTCGCTGCTGCAGGTCAGCCGCTGGCCTGTAGTAGGGTCGTAAACGGCATAGAACATCTGACCTTGGCGATCGCGCCACGTTTTGATCACGGGCTCACCGGAAGGAGCCATTGACCTAAATAAGAGGGTCCAAAACGCAGCCCAGCGGTCCAAAAGCGACCCTGCGATCTGTGCGGTGAAGCTAGCCGGTCGATATTCTAAACGAACGCCTTCTAGCTCGTAGTAGTCCAGTCTTGTGGAGCGGGTCATGGGGGTATCTCCCTGTTTTACGTGACGGTTCGCGGCATGACTTGAATTTTGTCAAAGATGACGCGACCAGAACAGAGGCAGCTGCTGTAAATTGTTATGGGTACAGTTTGATTTTTTAGAACTGTACTGGTTAAACCTAGCGCTAACTGTATTCCATGACCGTTACTCCGTTGCGCCCCACTAGCGACAGACCCCTCTATGAGCAGGTTGCCCATCGCCTGCAGTCCCTGATTGACGAGGGAACCCTGAGTCCAGGCGATCGCCTCCCGTCGGTCAGAAAGCTGCACCACCAGCTTTCGGTGAGCGTGTCTACGGTGCTGGAGGCCTACCGCCTTTTAGAGGACCAGGGGCTGATTGTGGCCCGCCCCCAGTCGGGCTACTACGTCAGCTTCACCGCACAGCAACTGCTGGAGCCCAGTCCATCAGAGCCGCCGCGGGAAAGTGCCTCAGTGGATATCTCCCTAGCGCTGCAAATTATGAGCTCTGTGCGCAACCCCGACCTGCTGCAGCTCGGGGCGGCAATCCCCAGCGAAGCGCACTTGCCGACGGTGGCGCTCAACCGGATTATGGGTAAGGTTCTGAGGTCTGAAGCCGCTGTTCATGGCTACGCCGCCTCTCCGGGCTGTCAGTTTTTGCGGCAGGAGGTGGCCAAACGCATGCTGAATGCAGGGTGCTCTGTGTCTCCTGAGGAGGTGGTGATCACCAATGGGGCCACCGAGGCGGTGTACCTGTCGCTGCGAGCCGTAACCCGCCCTGGGCAAGTGGTGGCCATCGAGTCACCCATCTATTTCGGCATGCTGGAGGTGCTTAAGTCTCTAGAACTCAAAGCGCTAGAGCTGCCCACGCACCCCCGCGACGGCATTTCCCTTCCTGCGCTAGAGGAGGCCATTCAGGCTCAGCAGGTCGCGGCCTGTCTGCTGATTCCTAACTTCAACAACCCCACCGGCAGCTGCATGAGCGACGAAAAGAAGAAGGCGCTGGTGGACCTGCTCAATCGCTACGACCTGCCGCTGGTCGAGGACGATATCTACGGCGAACTCCAGTTTGAGGGCGATCGCCCCAAAGCTGTCAAGGCCTTCGACACCGAAGGGCGGGTACTCTACTGCACCTCGGTGAGCAAAATTCTCTCCCCCGGACTGCGGGTGGGCTGGTCCATTGCCGGGCGCTATCAGCCGCAAATTCAGCAGCTGAAGATGGTGGTCAGCCACATGAGCGCGATCGCTCCCCAGCTTACCATCGCCACTTTCTTCGCCAACGGCGGCTGCGATCGCCACCTGCGCCGATTGCGCCGCCTCAATCAGTCTCAAACGGCCCGCATGCTGCAGGCTATCCAGACCTACTTTCCGGCAGAGGTCCGCGTCACTCAGCCTAAAGGCGGGCACGTACTGTGGCTGCAGATGCCCCTCGAGTTTGATGCCTTTGCCCTCTACCAGAGTGCGCTACAGCACAACATCAGCATTGCCCCAGGCGTCATGTTCTCGGCCTCCGGCGGCTACGGTCACTGCTTTCGCCTCAATACGGCCTTGCCTTGGGCCCCCGAAATTGACCAGGCTCTAGAGACCATTGGACGGCTCGCCAGCGAGTTGCTCTAAGGCAGATCGCTGTCCTTAGCATCTAGGCTCGTGTCTATATCAGAATTAGACGCCAGCACATCAGACACCATGGCTTCTAAAGACGCCATCTCTATTGCATGCTCGGTCTGTTCGTGTAGAGGGCTCGATAGCGGTATTAACCGCAGCCGCCGATTGTCTTGCACTAAGTCGAAGTAAGCCTCGTTGCCTGATCGTCTTAGATCGATATAGTCGAAGCTACAGATGTTGAGGTAAAGCGTGTGATTGACGACGAGCGTCGCCTGATGCGGGTCGGAAAAGACCTCAATCACGTAGCCATCGTTTTCCTGAAGACAGGTCTTTTCATCTAGGTAGGCGTAGCGCACCGCCCCTAGGTTAGATAGGACGCGGCGCATGTCTTGCTTATTGATGATCGTGCCCACATCGACAAGACAGGGTGCTGGCAGGTTTGGGCCTCTGGCGGAGCGATTATAGGTCATTGTTTGCAGTATGAGTGTTAAATGTCTACCGGTCTGACGGTATCTGACAGCCCTATGATTTCGATCACAATACGGCCGATTCTATCTCACGTCTCTGTCGGGTTTCTTGACAGGGACTACGGAACATTATTAATAGTCTTCAACCGATAGGAGGGGTTATCTGTAAATTTACTGAGAGTTTTCAAAAAAGATTGGGGAGCCGCTTTGGTAGATGCAATTTGAGCCGCTGTAGCCTGGGTCAATTTGTAAAAAATGGGCTCAGCAGCTTTGCCGCCGCTATTATGTTCTACACTCGCTTTCCGGTGCCATCCCGGTGGTGTTCAAAGTTTGATAGGGTAGCGCGCTTTGCTCCCTGCGCCGGCTTAATCATCGGGGCTACTCTGGCCGGGGTCGATGCTGGACTGCTGAGGCTTGGGCTGCCGGTGGCAACCTGCAGCGTCGTCGTTACCCTCGTCTGGGTCTGGATTACTGGAGGGCTACATCTAGACGGCGTCATGGATACAGCAGATGGCCTCGCCGTCTTGGACCCACAGCATCGGCTCACGGTGATGGCGGATAGCCGGGTGGGAGCCTTTGGGGCGATCGCTGGAGCCGCTGTCCTGCTTTTGAAGGCGATCGCCCTCAGCGACATTGGGCAATACCGCAGCGCAGCGCTGATTTTGGCGGCAGGCTGGGGGCGCTGGGGTCAGCAGGTCGCGATCGCCCGCTATCCCTATCTCAAAGCGGAGGGTAAGGGGGCTATGCATAAGCAGGCCTTGCCTTCGCTGCGCTCGGCTTTTCCCAGCCTGGTGCTCTTGCTGGGAATGCACTGGGGGTTGCTAAATGCAGGGGGCTGGCCCCTATGGCTTGGGGGGGCAGCGGTATGGGCGGCGATCGCCTGGGCTACGGGAGCCTGGCTCGCCTGGCGACTGGGGGGCCATACGGGAGACACCTACGGGGCGGTTGTTGAGTGGACGGAGGCAATTTCCCTAGCTGCCTTTGCCGCGATCGCCGCTGGTGAAATGGGAGGGTGAGAGGCTGACCTCCGACAGCATGTAAGCTGCGGGCAAGCTGAACCTGTTGTTCGCCTGTGGCGGTTATTCTCTGTATCAAACTGAGAATTGCTGCGTTGCTCAAAGCAACAAAGGAACATTGGACTAAGATGATAAAGCAGCTCCGGGATGCGGCAGTCTAGCAATATGGCTTGGCCAATAGCTCAAAAGTTTACGGTACCCCCGAAAGTTCTTAGCTATAATTGCTGGGTAACCAGCGCCATGTTACGGGTTCCTCATAGCATTTAGCCGTCAACCCTACTGCAGCGCTCGGCTGTAGCTGTGGTCAAGGTTTGTTTAGTGCCAACTGCCTCGTTTGATCCGAAACAGTCGTGTCCTGACGCCTACATTTCCCTACGAAGAGTATGAGGCGGCTAGATGATTTTACTGTGAGCAAACGCTCGATCGAGGCTCAACCCACAGCGACCGGTCCAATTGACTCAGCAAACCGAGGGTCAACGCCGTTTTGGCTGAGAGAGGATCGGCTGCTGTGCTGCTCAAGCATGATGGTATTGGAGAGCATGAAGGATAATAGTACAGGCGAAAACAAGCGGCTTTTGCTGATCGATGACGATCCGAACTTGATCTTATTAGTCAAAGATTATCTAGAGTTCCGAGGCTACGACGTGATAACGGCTGAAAATGGCCGTGAAGCTCTAGATATCCTTGGAGAAGACATGCCAGATATGATCATCTGTGATGTGATGATGCCTGAAATGGATGGCTACTCCTTAGTTGAGCACGTCCGTCAAGACCCTAAGACAAACTGGATCCCGGTTTTGTTTTTGTCGGCAAAGGGGCAGAGTCAGGACAAGGTGAAGGGTCTCAGCACGGGGGCAGACGTCTATATGGTCAAGCCGTTTGAGCCTGAAGAGCTAGTAGCCCAGGTTGAGTCTTCTTTAAAGCAGGCGTCGCGATTGATGGTGCGTCAGCCTAGCCGCGGCGGCGATGGGGCCCACAGAATTCAGGTTCCGTTCGACGTGGAGCTAACCCCCACTGAGCTGAGAGTGGTCCAATTTGTTGCCCGAGGAATGGCGAACCGAGAGATTGCCCAAGAGCTGAAGGTGAGCCAGCGCACCATTGAAAGCCACGTCAGCAACATGCTGGGCAAGACGGGACTGCACAACAGAACTGAGCTTGCCCGCTGGGCGCTCGAAAACCAAATGGCCTGAACTGAGCTAGCTGCCTTTTGCCGTTTATAGCCTCCAGTTTGCTCACAGGTGCGATTTTAACAAGCTGTGCCGAGGTGATGCACCAGCGCTTGTAGCCCAAGCCTGTAGCTTTCTGCCCCAAAGCCGCTGATCTGACCAACAGCTACTGGGGCAATAAAAGAGCGGTGGCGAAACGACTCCCGCTTGTAAACATTGCTCATGTGCACTTCAACGGTCGGCAGAGCAACAGCGGATATTGCATCGCGAATACCCACGCTCGTATGAGTGTAGGCTCCCGGATTGATTAAAAGGCCATCGTGCTGGCCCAAGGCTTCCTGAATCCAATCAATCAAAACCCCTTCTTGGTTTGATTGAGATACAGACAGGTCAACCTGGAGAAGCTTAGCTTCCGAAAGCAGTAGCTGATTGATGCGGTCTAACGTCAGCTTTCCATAGACTTCGGGCTCGCGCTGCCCAAGCAAGTTGAGGTTAGGGCCATGCAAGACAAGAATCGAATGCAACAAATTAGCTCGCGGTGCGTCTGCTATACCCTGAGCGCTTATCAATAACGACGCTCGTTCACGGGAATGGGAATAGGTTCAGGCTCAGGCTGAGCGCCGGAACCGGTCAATGAATCTAATAGCTGTTGGACCCAATCCTTTACCTTTTCAAGCAAGTCTTCGATGAAATCCATCGCTTCAGTTACTCCAATACAGACGCCACTCGACAATCAACACCTACTCAGCCTTATCGGTTTGTACCAACCTGTGGCAGTAGGGAGGCATATGTGCCTTTACCTAATCATAGCGAATCCTTAGAAATGATCAAGTCAGATTCGCGTTAGGAATCCTCTAGGTATATATTCTGTAGCGCTGACGGGAAATATGCCTTTAGGAGGATAGCTGGAAACGTTACCTTTTGTAAAGACGTTAGAGAATTAGGGGCTAGCGGAGCTGAGGGCGCTGTGGTGCCGCCGCAGGTGATCTAAGGCGCTGCAAATGCTCAACCAGCGGACCCAGTCTCGGCCCCGGTAGGCCGCAAAGCGATGGCAGAAAGATTGAACGCCGTCCGGACCGGCAAGGCCAATATAGACTAGACCCACGGGTTTCTCTACCGTGCCTCCCTCTGGTCCGGCGATTCCCGTAACGCTCAGCCCCCAGGTCGTCTGCAGTAGCTGCTTCACCCCAAGGGCCATTTGCTCCGCGACGATCGCACTCACCGCCCCCTGCTCCTGCAGCGCATCGGCCTGTACGGACAGCATCGCCTGCTTAACGCTGTTGTCGTAGGCAATGACGCCGCCCCTGAAGTAGGCTGAGCTGCCCGGCACTTGCGTGAGCTGATGACCCAATCCTCCTCCCGTGCAGGACTCAGCGACTGAGAGGGTCTGTCCTTGCTGACGGAGCTGGTCTCCTACCACAGACGCAAGAGTCTCATCGTCGGTTCCAAAGCAGTCTTCACCCACCGCTGCCCTCAGCTGCTGTTCTACAGGCGTAATCAGCGCGTAGGCTTCTTCTGTAGAGGCGGCACTAGCAGTAATCCGCAGCCGCACCTCCCCTTTACCCGCATAAGGAGCAACCGTAGGATTGTCCAAATCAAAGAAAGGCTGCACCTTCTCAGCCAGGGTTGATTCTGGAACGCCCCAATGGCGAAGGATACGGCTCACTAAGGTCGAGGTCACCCAGCCCTGAGCCTTGAGATGGGGGACCGCCGTCTCTTGCCACATGGCCTGCATCTCGCGCGGCACCCCTGGAAATGTCATGATTGTCAGACCTGGTCGCGGGGACCAGATGATGCCGGGAGCGCTACCGACAGGGTTAGGCAAAATCTTGGCCCCTTTGGGCATCAGCGCCTGCTTGCGGTTGCTGACGGCCATTGCCTGAGTGCGGTGGGCGTATTTCTCATCTAGGCTGGCTAGGATCTCGGGGCGCTCTTCAAGAGGTACGTCGAAAAAGCCCGCCAGAGTCTCGGTGGTCAGGTCGTCGGGCGTTGGGCCAAGACCACCCGTAAAAATAAGCAACCGCGATCGCTCGCAGGCCAGAGAAACCACCTTTTGCAGCCGCTGCACGTTATCGCCCACCACCGTTTGGTAGTAGTGGGGAATGCCGAGCTGGGCAAGCTGCTGTGCCAAAAACTGAGCGTTGGTGTTGAGGATTTCGCCCAGCAGCAGCTCGGTTCCAACACAGACTACTTCGGCGTGGGTCATGCTTGAGTATCCAGGTGCAGTATGGGGTCCAAGGCGGCGCTCTTCTATAGGCTACGGTCTATTCTAAGCGGGTTGTCTTCGCCTTCCAGCAGGTATAGATCAGCAGAGCGGTAGCGGCGCTAGCGTAGATGGGGCCGCTAGGAATCTTGGCGATCGCTAGGGCAATGCTACCCACCCACAGGGTCAGAGAATAGATAAACAGCACCGTCAGCCGGTGGGACAGACCCGCGTTTAAAAGCCGGTGGTGCAGGTGACGGTTGTCTGCGGCAAAGGGCGACTTGCCGTGGCGCAGCCGGTCGATAATCACCGCAGACATATCTAAAATAGGCACGGCCAAAATCAGGAATGGCAGCAGTACCGCCACCGTCGTCAGGCTTTTGACCAAACCAATGACGCCGACCCCCGCCAGGGTAAACCCAATGTAGTAGGCTCCGCCGTCCCCCATAAAAATCTGGGCCGGGTTGAAGTTGTAGCGCAAGAAGCCCAATGTCCCTCCGGCAAGGGCCGCTACCACGAGAGCAGCAGCCGGCTGATTCATGAACAGGCTGACGACCAGCATGATCACCGCAGCGATGCCCGAGACCCCGGCAGCTAGGCCATCTAGCCCATCTATCCAGTTGATGGCGTTGGCCATACCTACCAGCCAAACCACGGTTGCCAGCAGGCTAACCAGCTCTGGAAGCTGGGTGATACCGACTGTAGGGATATCGACGAAGCCAATTTTCACCCCCACATACCAGGCGGCACCCGCCACCAAAGACTGAATGCCCAGCCGCACAAACGGCGATAGGTCAAACAGGTCGTCCGCCAAACCAATCAGGAAGAATGCCAGTCCCCCGACGGTGACCCCCCAAATCTCATATTCTTTGTGGGGGGGCAGAATGCCAAAGCCCCCCAACCCCCAGACTACGAGCAGCGCCGTCAGTGCCCCCAAAAAGATAGAGATACCGCCCAAACGCACCATGGGCTGGTGGTGCATCTTGCGCTCGTTGGGCTGATCGACGCGGCCGCTGGTCAGGCCAATTGAGCGCACCACAGGGGTACTGAGCAAGACGACGACGGCAGAGATGATAAAGGCAAGCAGATGGTATAGCTCGGAGGGTATGGGTGGCATCACACTCGCAGGAGTAACCGCAGCAGTGCCTTCTCTAGCCGGCGCTAGGGCAGTGAGACGGTAGTTAATAACGACAGAGCAAATTCACCCACTAGCATAAACCACCTGGGCCAAAATGCTGTCGCGGCCTAAACCATCACTGCTCACATCACTGCCCAAACCATCACTGCTCAGACCATCGCCGGTACCGGACCCGACAAATGTGGATAGAGCGGGAAGCGCTTGCAGAGCGTCTGGACGCGCTGACGGCACCTGGCGACGACAGCCTCATCCTCGGGCTGGTGGAGGCGATCGGCAATGATGTTGGCGATTTCCCTAAAGTCGTCTTCCTTGAGACCGCGGGTGGTCATTGCCGGAGAGCCGAGGCGCAGGCCGCTGGTGACAAACGGCGATTCCGGGTCGAAGGGAACCGTGTTTTTGTTGGCCGTGATGTTAATTTCGCTGACCAGTAGGTCGGCCACCTTGCCCGTCATACCGATGCACCGCAGGTCGAGCAGCGTCAGATGATTGTCGGTTCCGCCGGTCACCAGCTTGATGTCGCGGGCCTGAAGCTGGTCCCCCAGCGCCTGGGCGTTGGCAATCACCTGAGCGGAGTAGGCCTTGAACTCGGGAGCCAGCGCTTCGCCAAAGGCCACTGCTTTCGCCGCAATCACATGCTCCAGCGGGCCGCCCTGGCTGCCGGGGAAGACCGCTTTATCCAGCTTTTTGCCCAGATCGGCGTCCTTGGTCATAATTAGGCCGCCCCTCGGTCCCCGCAGGGTCTTGTGGGTGGTGGTGGTGACCACATCGCAGTAGGGCAGTGGGTTGGGGTGATGTCCAGTGGCTACCAAGCCGGCAATATGGGCGATGTCGGCCAGCAAATAGGCCCCCACCTCATCGGCGATCGCCCGGAAGCGGTCGAAATGGATGGTGCGGGGGTAGGCGGAGTAGCCGCAGATAATCAGCTTAGGCTTGTGCTGCAGCGCCAGCGCGCGAATTTCATCGTAGTCAAGCGTTTCGGTTTCGGGGCTGACGCCGTAGTGGCAGGCGTTAAACCACTTCCCCGATACATTCACCGGTGAGCCATGGGTCAGGTGGCCGCCGTGGGACAGATTCATGCCGAGGATGGTGTCGCCGGGCTGAAGTAGGGTCAGGAAAACAGCGAAGTTAGCCTGAGCGCCGGAGTGGGGCTGCACGTTGGCGTGGGCGGCCCCAAACAGCTGCTTAACGCGGTCGATGGCGATCTGCTCGATTTCATCGACGAACTCGCAGCCGCCGTAGTAGCGCTTGCGGGGCAGCCCCTCTGCATACTTATTGGTCAGTACCGACCCCTGAGCCGCCATCACGGCGGGAGAGGTAAAGTTCTCGCTGGCAATCAGCTCTAGGTGGGTCTGCTGCCGCCCCAGCTCGCTGCGAACCAGCTGGGCTACAGCGTCGTCTGCTGCTAAGAAATCAAAGTTTGTTTGGCTCACCGGTTAACTCCAGGCTCATCATTGGCACTCGGTTTTTTATCGTAGCGTGTCTTGTTGAGTCCGTCTTTGAGAGTCTTCTAGACCTAAGTCAGGGTCTATGAAGATTAAGAAGGCTTTACTTGTGCTTAATTATACGAATAAATCCTCTATCAACCGATAGGTTTGCTTACAATCGTAAGTAAATAGGTCAATGCCCTAGGATTTTCCAAGGTCCAAAAGGCAGCTCCTGGAGGGTTAGATTATGCTCGTCGTTTTAATGGAAAATCAGCTCATCTCTCCTAAATCAGTCTGTCAAAGCTGCCTGATGGCCGATCAGGCAGGGCAGCCGCGCTGGCGCAACGGTACCCTGGGCTGCGGACGGGCGATCGCCAAAGCGAAGTCGGACCAGCCCGATCAGTACGAATGTCAGATGGGGTTTCGCATCGCCAATATTCATTAGCGGTTCACCACATAAAGCAGCCGCGTAGGTCACGGGCGTTGATTACGGCCCCTTTGTGCCCCTCAGCACCCCAAACTTCACCAACCCCCGCTCGTAGCCCTGGCTCATCAGCCGCATAGCCAGCGCGGCCTGAATAATCTTCGGCCCCGCCTGCACAAGCCCCACTACGGCCTCCAGGCTAAACGCCGAGCGAATCACCTCCCCCCAAAACGGGGCTACTGCGTCGGACCAGTCGTCGGTGGCGATGTTTTGAAAGCCCGTCTCCTGAGCGATCGCCTCAAACGCCGGAATCGAGATGATGTAGGGCAGGCAGTAGACCTCGTAGAGATTATCGAGGTGCGCCTGCTCATCCGCCGTTAGCGGCGGATGAAACCCTTCAATGGGACGGTGGCACCAGGCCGCCATCAAGAACGTTCCCCCCGGCTTGAGGACGCGGTAGCACTCCGCAATAAACTTTTCTTTGTCCGGCATATGCTCCCCGCTCTCCAGGGACCACACTAGGTCAAACGAGCCATCTGCAAAGGGCATCTCCAGCGCGTCCGCCACCTCAAAGCGCGCCGTCATCCCCATTTCCACTGCCCGCTCCTGGGCTCGCCGGGCCTGCACCGGGCTGAGGGTAATTCCGGTGGCGGTGGCGTCGAACTTTTTAGCCAAATACAGCGCGCTGCCCCCGATGCCGCAGCCCGCGTCTAAAATCTCTTGAGCCTGGGTCACCCCACCCCAGCCCAGCAGCGCCTCTATTAGGTCGATTTGGGCCTGGTAGCGGTCTTTTTTTTGCTGACCGCTGGGGCCGTAATAACCGTGGTGCATATGCTCGCCCCAGATCTGCTCCCACAGACCGGAGGAGGTATCGTAGAACGCCTGAATTTGTTCCTGCAGGGTTGCCATCGCTTAAGCCGCTAACTGTCGTGATATCTTCATTATTGACTCTAGACCGACTCTGGCACTGCCATGACCGTCTCCCGCACCATTTGTATTGGCTTTTTGACTCTAATTGCGATCGGGACGGCGCTGCTGATGCTGCCGATTTCCATCGCGGCAGGAGGCTGGAACGATGGCGTTACTGCCGTATTTACGGCCACCTCAGCGGTCTGCGTCACGGGCCTGATCGTGGTAGACACGGGCTCCTACTACTCTGGCTTCGGCGAGCTGGTGATTTTACTGCTGATTCAGATTGGCGGGCTGGGCTACATGACGGCCACCACCTTCTTGCTGCTGATTCTGGGGCGACGCTTTGGCCTTAGAGAGAAGCTGGCGATCCAAAAGTCGCTGGACGTGGCGGAAATCTCGGGGGCTGTGCAGCTCGTCAGGTCGATCATTTCTCTGACGCTGCTGTTTGAGATTACCGGGACGCTGCTGCTGTTTTTCGTCTTCTCCAAAGACTACGACGGCCTCTATAGCCTGTGGCTGTCGGTGTTTCACAGCATTAGCGCCTTTAACAACGCGGGCTTTAGCCTCTTTGAAGATAGTCTGGTCGGCTATGCTACTCACCCTTTGGTCAACATAGTGATTCCGGCCTTGATCATTATTGGTGGTTTGGGGTATCAAACCCTGATGGAGCTCTATCGGGGGCTGCAGCTGCGGCTCAAGGGCAAGCGCACCTGCATTGTTTTTTCGCTTAACTTCAAAATCGTTACCAGCACCACCTTGTTTTTGCTGGCGGCGGGCACGATCGCGTTTCTAGCGATTGAGTACCGCAACCCGGCAACTTTAGGCGGACTCAATGGAATCGATAAGCTGATGGTGTCGTGGTTTCACGCCGTTATGCCCCGTACAGCGGGGTTCAATTCGGTCAACTACGGGGAGATGACCACCGCAACGCTGTTTTTGACTATTGCACTGATGTACGTTGGAGCAAGCCCCGGCAGCACCGGCGGCGGCATTAAAACCACCACCCTGAGAATTTTGCTCAGCTCGACGAAAGCGGTGCTACAAAGTAAGGAAGAGGTGCTGTGCTATCGACGGCAGATTCCGATGTCGCTGATCATTAAAGCGGTGGGCGTCGTATTTGGCTCTGGAGTAACGATCATCATCGTGACCAGCCTGGTGGCGATCACCAACCCAGATATAGAATTCATCAGCATTTTATTTGAGTCTGTCTCTGCGTTCGCGACGGTGGGGCTATCCACTGGAATTACGGCCACCTTGTCTACTGCAGGCAAGATGATCTTGATTGTCACCATGTACGTCGGACGGGTCGGCGTACTGCTAATGATGTCCGCCATCTTGGGAGATCCTAAGCCCAGCGTCATTAATTTTCCGGAAGAGAATCTTTTGGTGGGATAGGCCGTGGCTGGCGCGAGGAGAGAGACCACTTCTCTTGCCAGATGAGTCCTATGCAAGCCCCACCCAAATTGGTATAACGTTGTCTACAGTATCCTGACCGTGCTTGGCATTGCCCTATTGGAGTTCACCCGGTGAATCTGACCTCTCTCTCTGATTTAAGCTTCTTTCGCGGCCTGAGAAACGCAAGCCGGCAGTTTGCCGTTATTGGCATGGGGCGATTTGGCCGGGCGGTCTGCACGACGCTGCATCAGCTGGGCTACGAGGTTTTGGGGATTGACACTGATGAGGAAATCGTGGCTCGGGTGCTCTCCGACAAGCTCGTGGCCCACGCCCTGCAGCTTGACTCCACCAACCCCAACGCCCTTAAGGAAGCCGGGATTTATGAGTTTGACACCGTCATCGTAGCTATCGGTAACTACATTCAAGAGAGCATCATCACCACCCTTAACCTCAAAGAGGCAGGGGTGCCCTTTATCGTGGCTAAGGCCTCTTCTGAGGTACACGGCAAGCTCTTAATGCGGGTGGGCGCTGACAAAGTCGTGTTTCCAGAGTATGAGATGGGCTGCGCTTTGGCGCGATCGCTCACTCGCCCCGAGATCCTCGACCGATTTGAGCTAGACCCCGACCACTCCATTGTGGAGCGTACGGTTCCCGAGGAATTTGACGGCAAAACCGTTTCTGACCTCAATTTGCGGCAACGCTACAACATCAACCTGATTGCCGTCAGCTGTGAGGAGGATGCCGACACCTTTGAAATGAATCCTAGCCCGGTACGGCGGCTAAAGGCCGGTACTCTAATGGTGCTGATTGGACCCAACAAATGTATCGATCAGCTGCCCAAATGAGCGAGCTATCTGGTCTAGTGTCAGAAGTCCTCTAGATGAGGGCCTCACTGCTGCCCTTAGAGTCATCCCCTGCCGCCGGAAGGGTAAACCAGAAGACGGCTCCATCCCCGCTTTGGCTCGAAATGCCAATGACGCCGCTGTGGGCTGCAATAATGCGGCGGCAGACGTAGAGGCCTAGCCCCAACCCGAAGGGATGGTTGTCGCCCTGGTGGTAGGGGGCAAATAGATGGGGCTGTTGCTCCAGTGAAATGCCAACGCCATCGTCGATAATTCTGCAGCACACGCCAGTCCCGATTCTTGAGGAGGTCAGCGCTTCTGCTGTAATGGTGACTCGAGTATCGGGTGCGTTATGGGCGATCGCGTTGCCCACCAGGTTTTCGACCACCCGCCATAGCTGATCGGGGTCTGCCAGCACGAGAGGCAGCGTCTCTGGCCAGGAAACCTCTACAATAGCCCGCTGCTTGACGATCAAGGGCTGCAGGTCTTGAACCACCTGACTAATAATTTGGCGCAGCGAATAGGGCTGTAGGGCTAGGGCCTCTCGATCTAGGGTGGCGACCTGAAGTGCTGTCGGCCCGGAGGGGGCTGTCGCGCCTTGATCGGTATGGTGGTCCAGCAGCGAGTTGACCAGCCGCAGCTGCCGCTGACCGCTGCTGACGAGGGTGTCCAACACCGATCGCGATAGGACAATCTCCGGCGGGAGTTTGCGGCTAGCCGGAGCTAAGCCATCAGCTAGGGACGCCTCGTTTTTGGTCTCTGCCTGAGATTGAATATTGTTGAGCACCATCAACATGCCCATTATGGGGTTGCGCAGGTCATGGGAAACGCTGCGCAAAAGCAGCTGCAGCTGATAGTTCGCCTGCGTTAGATGGGCAGTCCGCTCTTCAACTCGTTTCTCAAGGTGCTTATTGCGCTGGGCAAGCTGCTCAAACGAATCTTGGAGCTGCTGCGCCATAGCGTTAAACGATTTAGAGAGCATATTGAGCTCCCGCGTTTGATAGGCCGAAAGCTGCTGAGAGAATTTCCCTTCGGCTAGCCCTTGACTGGCCTCGCTGAGCTGTTTTAGAGGACGGCTTAGCCAGCGGGACATTCTAACGCTGAGGCCAATGGCGAGGGCAACGGCCACCAGACATAGGACAACCGTGTAGCGGGTATTGCGGTGGATTTGAGACATAAAGTCTCGCTCTGGCATTACCATGACAATCAGCCAGTCAAGCCCCCAGCCATCGGAAAAGGGAACGACTTGAACAAAGTTGCGGCCATCTAACCAAAGCGTCGTGTCTCTAGACTCTCGAATGTCAGCTAAATCTCCAAAGCGCTCGACAAGATGTCTGTACGCAGCGTGGGTGAGCCGATCCCCACTCTCGCTGGCGTGCCGGCGTAGCTGAACGTCACTGGGACCAATGGTTGTAAACGGCGGCTCATCGGCAGAGGTTGCCACGAGCTTTCCCGATCGCTCCATGATAAAGAGCCGACTGGAGGGGCTGATGTCGAGACTCTTGAGAAATTTTCCAATTTGGGTCAACACAAGGTCGGTTGCCACAACCCCCAAAGGCTCACCGGCTTGGTCAACAACGGGACTACTGGCCGCAATCCCCAACAGGGGCTCTCCGACATAAAGATAGATGTTGCTCCAAGCCTCTTCACCAGACTGAGCAGACGCCTTATACCACGGCCGCGATCGCCCATCATAGTTTGACTCTGCATCGATCTGCTCCTGCCGAACGCCGTCGTCGCTGGCTCTATAGAGCCGGTATTCTCCGCTAACAAATCTCTCGGTACCGTAGCTGCGCAGTTCGCCTTCCCCATTGCGCCCTACGCCAACAATCCCGCCCAATTTGCTACCTGCATAAATGTAGTTAACGGCTGGAAACTGCTTCAGCTGCTGCCAAAAATACCGCTCCAGCAGGACAGGATCGTCGAAATCCAGAAGCCCTAGGGAAACAGCCGCCGCGGTGGTGCTATTGATTTGATAAGGAATGCTGAGACAGTGAATCAGCTCATGCTCAACGTGGATGGTAATTGTCTGCTTATATCGCTCTAGCAGCTCGCTTACCGCCCGCTCACCGTTGTAGAACGCAAGCAGACCCGTCACGCTCACTATAGCGACAACCAACGCCACGATAGGAATGACTAAGACAACCCAAGCTGGTGTGGTCTCAGCAGAGCGACGCCAGCTTAAACTCCGGCGTGGTTTGCGGTTGCGTCTTGCAGCGGCTGTAGACCCTAGCATAAACAAAGTCAGACACAAAGTTGCGTTGGCCTAACCAATACCTGTATGACTACTCTAACGACTCTCTAGCTTATTCTCTAGTAGATGTCATCTTAAGAAATTCTGTGTTTACCCCAGATTCTCGGGGTAGCGATATCTTCCCGGTGCGGGCGATCTCTCGGACCCCGAAGCGCCCCAGCAGGTTAATAATCGCGACAATCTTACCGGGGTCTCCCACGACCTCAAGCGTGACCGAGTCTTCGGCAACGTCAACGATGCGAGCGCGAAAGATTTGGGCAATATCGACTATCTCAGCTCGCGTTGAGCTTGCGGCGTTGACCTTGAGCAGCACTAGCTCCCGCTCGACGCAGGGGGTCTCGGTGATGTCTTGAACCTTCAGCACGTTGATCAGCTTGTAGAGCTGCTTTGTCACCTGCTCAATAGCCCGATTATCTCCCGGCACCACAATGGTCATTCGCGACACCCCTACCTGTTCCGCAGGACCGACGGCCAGACTCTCAATATTGAATCCGCGGCGGGCAAACAGACCCGAAATACGAGAGAGGACACCGGCCTCGTCTTCGACAAGGACAGACAGCGTGTGTTTCATGATGCTCTAGGGTGGTCGATAGTAAAGACCGAATTGGACTTGATAGGACTCAGGCAGCTAGCCGATTTCCCCCATTGGCTCCTCCATGTTTGGAAGGAGTTCCGCGCTCAAAGTCCCCCAGAAGTGGGGACTGCGGGGGCAGCGCGTAAATCTGACTTGATCTATATTAGTGCGTTAAGCGCAATCGGTTCGACGGGGTCGTTTAAGAGTCTGAGCGTCAATGCAGCCCGAGAATATTACGGCATCTAAAGCATCTTGAGGTTTTGCAACGAAATGCGTCTGTCTGTGGCGCTACTCTTAAGAGAACCTGACGATTGGGCTGCTTTACTGCCGGTATCGACACAATGAGGGCATTCTGCCCCGCTGTGTCCTGATACGACTAGACGCTTCATGGTCGACCAGCGCCCGTCATCGTTCTCTTCACAATCGGTCTCTTCCCAGACGCCGCAGTCCCTTTCTCCCCAGGCGGCGTCTGTCGTCCCCTTTTGCGATCGCGATCGCACCAGTGGCTACAGCGTCGAGCGAATTCGGCTGGCGCTGGCGCTAGCGGACGCCCCAGTGCTGCGATCGCTACTGTCGAGCTGTACCCCACCGCTGATGCCCTCAACGCGTATAGGGGCGGTTTCTACCCGGGTTGGTGTCCCTGCCGGAGACCTAGTAGCCGACGGCATTGTTGAATTCGAGGCGATTCAATGCACCCTAGCGACTGTTGGCTGTAATCCTCCGGTCGACGCCTTTTCAGAGCCTCGCCGCCGTTGGCAGCTGCGCTGGCGCTACGAAACGCCTTTGAGCACGCTCGTGCGCGAGGTGTCCCTTGAGCAGGCGCAGACAGCGCTAAGTCAGGCTCGGCTGCCTGCAGACCAGGTGCAGGCTATCCTAAAGCTACCCCACCAGGCCTGGCACAAATCGTGGTGGTATTCTGCTCGCTCATCGCTGCCCTTTCAGCGCTATATTCGCTGCCGCCGCTACGACGACGGCACTGTGACGCTGCAGTACAAAGATTATTTTGAGCAGGAGCCTCCTCCCTGCTTTCACAGCCAGCCCCAGCAGGCAATCGTCACGATCCAAACCCGCCCTATGCCCTTCGGCCAAACGCTGATCGAGATTAACCGGCTGCGCCAGCGCCTCGACATCCAGCAGGTCATTGTGATCGACCAGACCCTGAAAGCAACGGAAATCGAGGGCTTTATTCGGCAAAATATTAGCCTTTATCCCGTGATGACCCTCGCCAACCCCATCAACTGCGCCATCTGCAGCTGTCGAGACTGCCCGCTACAGGGTCAGTCTAACTCTCCGGTCACTGGATGCGATCGCTTTTCTCCCAGCTACGGCTAAAGACCTCTCGCCTGAGGTGCTTTGGGCTGCCCGATCAGAGCGACGGGAACTTTTGGCCGTCGGAAAAGGTCTTGGCATTTGTTCAGTGCAGATTCAGTTTAGTGCAGATCAGCTCAGCACAGATAACTCAACAGACTAACTCAGTACAAACTAATCCATTGCAGATCAATTCAAGGCCGTCGTCATGCGCCAGCTAGATTCGTCCCGTTCCCCAGCTTCCCCAGCCCGTCAAAACCGGGCCAATCAAGCCGCTGCCCCTACGCCACTCGAGCCTAGCGCCAATTTTAGACTCACAAGCCGCAGCAGCAGGCCCGTCGACGCGGTGGCAAACACCCCGGTGGCCCAGAGACAGCGCCGGCGCTTTGTGCGCCAGGTTCTACGGATTACAAATCGCTTAAGGCGCAGGGAAGGGCTCAGGCCGTTGAAGCTTAACAATAAGCTGAAGCGGACGGCTCAAGCCCACAGTCAAGACATGGCGGGTAATGACTTTTTTAGCCACACTGGGTCTAATGGCTCTTCCGTCGGCGATCGCTTTCGTCGAGTCGGCTATCGATATTCATTGGCGGCAGAAAACGCGGCGGCTGGCTCTTCTACGGCCCGTGGTGCGGTGAATCAGTGGCTGAACAGTCCTGGGCACAGGGCGAATATGCTAAACCCGAGCTTCAGGCATATTGGCATCGGCTATGCCAACGTGCCGAATGATTCTGGGAATGAGCGGTGGGGGCATTACTGGACCCAGACGTTTGGTAGGCCGATGCGGTAGGGCGACGGTGATTCTCCTACGGTGTGTCTTTAGGGTCACCAGGAATAGAGGCCACGCGCCACAGACTCGTATAAGTCGTTTTGCCAAAGCCAGGGACTTTGTCTGAGGATTTCTTACTTCCTTTAGATGAACGCTCTATATTTTCCCAGCTTAGTCCTTGCTTAGAATTTTTCCACTTGTTGACGGCTCGGATAGCGGCTTTTACCTGCGTCTCGCTAGTCTTAGATTTCTTAAGCGCTACTCCGATATCTTGGTCTGACGCATTCAACAAATCAATTGGATCTTTTAGCTTTCCGCCGGTTAAAAGCGACTCAATGTAGTCTAACGTATCTGCAATTTGCCTCAGTCTATCTGGATCCAGAGATTCAGTCAGATTGTTCATCTGATAATTGAGAACCTTTAGCTTGTCATCAAGCCCTTCTTTCGTCTCTTTCAGCGCATGGCTTACCGTAGCCTTGATAGAATCCGTAGCGAGCTGAAGTTTCTTCTCAATGAGTGTTTCAATATCGGGGTCAGTGACGTTAGGGGAGACAATAGGACCTTTGCCATTAGACAACCTTTCCATCTCTTCCGCAGTGGCGATCGCCTGCTCATCAGTAAGATCGAATACCCAAGCCCACACTTTTTCAATCTCTAATTCTTGTGCTACTTGAAGCCAGTCGGCGCCATAGACGAGTTCGTACTCGATGTCCTCATCGTCATAGTTGTCAGTGCGCCGGATGATGAGAGAAGATATATTGCTGCCGTGGGTAAGGAAGCTAGTTTCGATAACCTGTCGCGTTTCTAAGGGTATAGGCTGCTTCTTCTGATCGGGTAGGGCAACCTGAAAGCTGTAAACTTGCCCGTGATTGATGGGCTTAATCCCTAGATTTTTACCAATTAGATCCCGGCGAAGATCCTGACTCATGGCTAGTGTGACCTCCTATACAACAGCAATTAAATGATTGGCAAGATTCTCTAACCGTTCGATGGCCGCCTGAGCGGTTTCACGCTCTTGCGAATTTAGGTTATCGTCAAACTCAGCCTGCTGAAGCGGATAGCCTTCTTGCGGACACTTAGAAATCACGTTGAGCCGGGGTACCCAGGTATTTTCTGGAAAAAGATCGACCCGATCACTGTAATTACTTTTAGACAGCACTTCTTGAAGCTCTTCCTCCATTGAGGAATTGAACTTGTTCGCGCGCTGATCGTACATACTCACCGCAATTCCCAAAATCTTTAAGGGTTCGTCTTTAAAGTCAGATACCTTTTCAACCTGCGAGAACACATATTCTAATGCCCGAATTGGATAGGGAGACAGCTGAGTCGGAATTAAAATTCCTGAAGAAGCCATCAGCGATATTCTGTTGACTTTACCAAATGACGGTGGCGGGTCGATGAAGACGAAGTCGTAGTCATGATTTCTTAGCTTCTTAACCAATAGGCGATCGCTGTCAACTGTTTGGATTAGCTCTGTTTCCTTGTCGCTCAAGCGAATATGGGATGGAACAACATCCAGCTGAATATCTGTCCATCGCTTTTGATAAACGACGTCGTTCAGCTTTGTCTTTGGTTCAAGGAGCAAGTGAGTGATGTCTTTCTTTCCCTTCAGCTCTATGTCGTTGAGCGGGTCAATTCCTAAGCCCATGGTTAGGTTAGCTTGGGCATCAATATCGATGAGTAGAACTCGCTTGCCCAATTTAGCAAGCGTAGCTGCCAAGTTAATTGTTAGACTGGTCTTTCCTACTCCACCTTTGTTGTTGAAAACGGTAATAATCATAGACGGCCTCTTGTTGACGTTATTTGATGATTTTCGGAAAAGATTTAACATAGAAGAGTTACTTTGGTCAATCAAGGTTTGTAAGCTTTGACTTTCAAACAGCGTAGACATTGAATTGGCAAACTTCAGATTAACTCTTTGTTGAGTGACTTGTAGAGCATTTTCGACCTTCGTGCATGTCGTTTTGCAGAGAAGCTTATAAACCCGCTCAAAATCTTCGATAAATGCTGCCTGGGAGTATTCAGCTACTGTAGCTATTTTCCCTTGGTTGTGATAGAGAATTATGAAATTATAGCCATTGATCAGTAGCCCTAGCGCGGCATGGGACTGCCTCATGTAGTGACTGATTTGCCATACGCTCTGAGAAATATTTTTCTTGGGGGATTTCACCTCAACAATCAAGTAGGGAGGACAGTATGGCAACGAGCTAGCGGGGCAAATAATCAGATCCGCTTTTTTCTTGCCAATCACCGCCTGAGATTTCCAGTCGGTACTGTGATATCCAAGCACCTTGAGGAGTGGCAAAACAACCTTATAGGTGATATCCGATTCAGTACTTTGCGGCGTAACTGACTGTAAAAATTCTAGTGGGCTGGAATCTTGCAATGTGTTCAACCAGGCATGTGATGCATTAGCGGGCCAGCTTGAGGACAATTTTCATAGGGTCGCACAATTTCTCTACAACGCTACTCGTAAAAACCCGGATATCAGGCAGATTCTACCGCCAACGCGTGAAAGCCTAGGTCTGCTCTCCTGAACCTACTACCGCCGCCGCGGCTTCTACATCGATTGCAGCACTCGGATGAAAATAGTTATAAATCTGCTGCGCCAATCGCGGCCCAATCCCCGGCACCTCTGCAATTTGCTCCGCCTTCGCCTCCCGGATGTAGTCAATGGAGCGAAAATGGGCCAGCAGCTCTTTCTTGCGGGCATATCCCAGCCCCGAAATATCGTCTAGGCGCGATCGCCGCATTCTATCGGTGCGCTTCTTGCGATGGAAACTGACCGCAAACCGGTGGGCCTCATCCCGCAGCCGCCGCAGCAACTGCACTCCGGGCTGCTCGGCATTGGTGTCTAGGGGTTTAGACTGCCCCGGCAAAAAGATCTCCTCCCGCTGCTTTGCTAAGCTGACTACCGTCACCTCGTCCAGCAGGTTCATCTCCCGCAGCACTGCCACCACCGCCGAGAGCTGTCCCTTGCCGCCGTCAATCATGACCAGGTCCGGGAAGTCCGCCATCAGCTTTTTAGCGGGAGAATCTAGCAGCGATTCACCGCTCTCATATTCTAGCCGTCGCCGCTCTAGGTCTTTTTTAGAATACTTGCGGAAGCGGCGGCCAATCACCTCGGCCATAGAGGCAAAGTCGTCGGAGTGGCCCGCCTTCACCGTCGGGTCTTTGATTTTGTAGTGGCGGTAGTGCTGCTTGGCGGGCATGCCCTCAATAAACACCACCTGAGAGGCTACCGCATCGGAGCCCTGAATATGGGAGATGTCGTAGCCCTCAACGCGGTGAGGAACGTCGGGCAAGTCCAAAATTTCCGCCAGGTCTAAGAGCGCCTGATTGTTGCGCTCGGCAAATCGCTGGGCGCGGGCCAGCTCATAGCCTGCATTACGCTCCACCATTTCAATCAGGTCGGCCTTGGTCTGCCGCTGGGGCACCATAATCGACACCTTGCGTCCCCGCCGCTCGGTTAAGAAGCTGGCCAGCATATCCGTCTGGGGTAGCTCGTGCTGAGTCAAGATCTCTGAAGGAATTTCCACTGCATCGACGGTTTGGTAGTGGTCTTCCAGCACCCGCTGTAAAATCTCCCCCGGCGTCCCCGACTGAGCCTCGGCCATAAACCCCAGATGGCCCACTAGCCGCCCGGCCCGCACCTGGAACAGCTGGATGCAGGCGTGCTTTTCGTCGGCCATCAGGGCGATCGCATCCCGAGTCACCGTGTCGTCGGGTAGCGAGACCTTTTGGTCGGCATGTAGAGACTGAATGCCCTTGAGCTGGTCGCGAATGCGGGCGGCCACTTCAAACTGGAGGGCTTCAGCGGCTTTTTCCATGCTGGCCGTCAGCACGTCTTCCAATTCCTGGGTGCGCCCCTGAAAGATCATCGCCACCTTTTGCACCGTGGCGTGGTAGTCATCAGGGGTAATCAGCCGCTGGCAGACGCCGGGGCAGCGGCCCATGTCGTAGTTCAAGCAGGGACGGTCTTTAAACAGGGGCTGCTTACGCTGCTTGAGGGGGAAGACGCGCTTGACGATGTTGAGGGTGCGGCGCAGGGCACCGACGTTGACGTAGGGGCCGTAGTAGCGATCGCGGGGGCCGAGTTTGCGGCGCTTGCGGGTGATGAAGATGCGGGGGTAGTCTTCTGACCAGGTGATGCAGAGGTAGGGATATTTTTTGTCGTCTTTGAGCAGCACATTGAAGTGGGGCTGGTGCTGCTTGATTAGGTTGGCCTCTAGAGCCAGGGCCTCGGCTTCACTGTCGGTGACAATAAACTCAATCTCGGCAATCTGCATCACCATCATGCCGATGCGGGGGTTCAGCCGGTGGTCATCCCGAAAATAGGAGCGCACCCGGGCCCGCAGCCGCTTTGACTTACCGATGTAGAGGATGTTGTCTTGCGCATCCCGCATGAAGTAGACCCCCGGCAAAAGGGGGATCTCCTTTAGCCGGGTCTCTAAGCGATCGGGGTCTTTCTGGAGGGGGAGTGTGGATGTGGTCACGGGATGCAGCAACCGTAAGAAGGCCTCGTAGTTCTAGGATAGCTAGAACAGATGTTTATGGATAGTGGCGGTTGGCAAGGCTTCTTAG
>CAVRCJ010000019.1:0-173469 GCA_963719515.1 uncultured cyanobacterium | reverse complement strand
AAATCTCTGAAGATGTGTATTGCACCGTCTGTAAAGTTCTGGGAAAAGTTTTAACATCACTTTGACAACGTGATTTCAGTCACATACGTTGCGAGAAGAAGATTTTGCGTGTTCCAACAAATGACGCAAATGGTAAAGCGAGCCAAGCCGGTTGTAATGGCAGTCCGCCTGCCTGACTCGCTGATTGAGCAGGTTCAAGCCCCGGCCAAGAGTCAAGAGAAAGCAATCGTTGAATCTGTCAACAGCGCCCTGCAGGCAAATTGCGATCAGCTGAAAACGCGCTAACCTCAGGTGTGAAGATTTAGAATAGCTAGTACCGTCTGAGCTAACACCTTTCCCATGAGTACAAGCCGCATCGCTGACATTCTCAACCAAGGCCAACCCGACGAGACCGCCACAATCAAGGGCTGGGTTCGCACCAAGCGGGAGCTAAAGGAATTTGCCTTTATCGAGGTCAACGACGGCTCGGCTATGAGCGGGCTGCAGGTGGTGATCAACCAGGACTTGCCGGACTACGAAAAGCTCAAGCAGGTGACGACCGGAGCCTCAGTTGGCGTTACGGGGCTGCTGGTTCCCTCCCCAGGTAAAGGCCAGCGCATTGAGATGCAGGCCCAAACCATAACGGTCTACGGGACGGCAGACCCGGAAACCTACCCGCTGCAAAAAAAGCGCCACTCCTTCGAATTCCTGCGCACCATCGGTCACCTCAGAGCCCGCACCAACACCATCGGCGCAGTGATGCGGGTGCGCAGCGCCTGCGCGACGGCTGTCCACCAGTTTTTTCAGGAGCAGGGCTTTCTGTGGATCCACACCCCCGTGATCACGGCGAGCGACTGTGAGGGGGCCGGGGAGATGTTCAGCGTCACCAGCCTAGATCTTGGGCGGGTGCCGTTGGCGAAGCAAGCCTCCGGAGAGCAGGGCGTAGATTACAGCCAAGACTTCTTTGGCCGCCCGGCCTATCTCACGGTGAGCGGGCAGCTTGAGGCTGAGATTATGGCTACAGCCTTCACTAACGTCTATACCTTTGGTCCCACATTTCGCGCCGAGAATTCCAATACCTCCCGTCATCTGGCCGAGTTTTGGATGGTGGAGCCGGAGATGGCTTTTTGCGCCCTAGACGGCAACGTCGCCTTGGCGGAAGCGTTCTTAAAATATGTGTTCCGCTACGTGCTGGAGCACTGCCCTGAGGACATGGAGTTCTTTAACAAGCGTATTGACAACACGGTGCTAGAAACGGCAGACCAAATTGTCAATAGCGAGTTTGAGCGCATCACCTACACCGAGGCGGTCCGTCTGCTAGAGAAAAGCGATCGCACCTTCGAGTTTCCGGTAGCCTGGGGCATCGACCTCCAGTCAGAGCACGAGCGCTACCTCGCAGAGGAGGTGTTCAAGAAGCCGCTGGCCGTCACCGACTATCCCACAGAGATTAAGGCTTTCTACATGCGGCTCAACGACGACGAAAAGACCGTTGCCGCCATGGACGTACTCGCCCCAAAAATTGGCGAGATTATCGGCGGGTCGCAGCGGGAAGAGCGGCTAGACGTGCTGGAGCGGCGCATCAAGGAAAATGACCTCCCGGTAGAGGACTACTGGTGGTACCTCGACCTACGCCGCTACGGCACCGTCCCCCACGCTGGATTCGGCCTGGGATTCGAGCGTCTGGTGCAGTTTATGACGGGTATGACCAACATTCGGGACGTCATCCCGTTTCCAAGAGCGCCGATGAGCGCTGAATTTTAGGGGCGGTCGGGCTGAGCAGTGATGCCGGCAAATTCAGCTTCTGACGCTCAAACCCTACTGGGGAGACAGGGGCCGCGGCGACTGCGGCGGGGAAGAGGTGGCGCCCAACTGGAGCTGCTGAAGCGTTTCTTGGACCTGATTAGTCAACTCGGCATCACCCTGCTGAGCTACGGTAATTTCATTAAAGCGAGTGATGCTTAGACCATTGTCTTCCACTGTAGTGGCGGCCTGACTGCAGTATTGAACGAAGACATCTTTAGCCTGCCTGGAGAGTCGTCGGACGGTATTTGACTGGTGGCAGGCCAACCCCTGCAGAGCGTCCCCTTCAGTAAACTGCTGTATTTGAACGAGCGCCTCTGTCCGCAGACGCTCTATACCCAAAACTGAGCTAGCGTACCGCTGGACCTCTTCAGGGCTGACGGCTCCTGCGGTTTGAGCCTGGACGCGCCCAGAGAATAGATCGGTAGTCGCGAGCTGCGGCCCAAAGGAAGCAGGGGCTGACCATAGGCCAGACGAAACGATCGCGAGGCCCAAACCTGCTGCGCCGAAGCGGAACATGCGATGAAGGTGGGAAAGCCGAGTTAAAACCATGACGGATAGCGACTAGTAGAGTTGAACAAAAACAACTGTGCAGTCAAACTGTAGCGGGGCGAATGCTGAATTGAGAAAACGTCGCCTACCCATAGTAGATCGCTCTCCTCGCTGGAAGTTCCGGCAGACCGCAATAAATCAAAACTATTTTGATAAATTCCGGCTTCGCTGGCCTTCTCCGCAGAGCGATAAAGCCGCCAGGACCCGGGTGCATCTTTTACTGAGAACGGCATGGAGTCTACCTCCATGCCGTTGGGTTCAGGGTCAAGCGAAGGCTAAGCCGCTGGGACTAGGCTTCGCGACGCGTAAAGGTCTTGCTACTCGCCTTCATCGCTATCCGCAGCGCTCGCCTGCCCCGTCTCTGTCGGAAGGGCTGCGGTAGTGTCGCCAACGCCAGCGGCCCCAGCGGCTTCAACAGCATCGTCAACGCCATTGGCGTCCGGCGCTTTTACCCCATCCGCGGGCTCGTCTGCCACAAGGTCTCCCAGATCGCTGCCGTCCTCCAGGATCATAGACGTCCCTTCCGCGGGGCGTCCCGCAAAGTTTTGGGGTGAGCCGCCCCCAATTAGCCCTGCATCTCCATTTTGAGCAGGAAGGCGGTCTAATCCCCCTTCGAGCTCGTAGGCGCGAGCGGTTTGGTCGTCGAGAACGACGTCCTTGAGGTCCATATTGCCCTCATATAGGGCGTTGTCGTAGCCATCGTCGTTGGGCGAACCCACGGACTCTTCATAGGCGTTAAAGCCCGTTCCCGCAGGAATTAGGCGACCGATGATGACGTTCTCTTTCAGGCCCCGCAGCCAGTCGGACTTACCTTCGATGGCCGCTTCCGTAAGGACGCGGGTCGTCTCCTGGAAAGAAGCCGCAGAGATAAAGCTGTCGGTATTGAGAGAGGCCTTAGTGATCCCCAGCAGCACAGGGGTATATTCGGCAGGGGCCCCGCCGGTAATAGACATAGCGCCATTCACCTGGCCGATTTGATAGAGCTCCACTAGCTCACCCGGCAGCATGGTCGTGTCTCCGCCGTCGTCGATGCGGGCTTTAGAGGTCATCTGGCGCACAATCACCTCAATGTGCTTGTCGGAAATATCGATACCCTGGGACTGGTACACCGACTGCACCTCGTTTACCAAGAAGGTCTGCACCTTCTCCAAGCTGATCATCGCGGCTTGGTGAGTTCCCTTGCTCTCGCGGTTGACCCGGAAGAAGATGTCCAAAATTTCGTGGGGGTTGGCGGGACCATCGGTTAACGGCTCTGCCGCCGCAACCTTTTGGCCATCGCCGACAATCACGTTTTGGCCAGGACCGAGGGGATAGTCCGTCACCACGCCCTCGTCTTCGACCACCTTGATTTCAACGGTTTCTCCCTCGTTGTAAACCACTTGAGCAGTGCCGGGACGAATAGCCAAGATGCAGGCTTCCTTCGGCTTACGGGCTTCTAGAAGTTCTTCAATTCTCGGGAGACCCTGAATGATGTCCCCGGTTTTTGCCCGCTCAAAGACGAGCAGCACCAGGTTGTCACCCCGCTGCACCAGATCCCGGTCGTCGATATGCAGGATGGCTCCCGGGGACACCCGGTAAGGGCGCGCGTAGCGCAGCAGGACGCGATCGCCCTCGACTTCAATCACCTGACCCGATTCGGGGATGCTGACGCCGGAGGCCACTTCCGAGCCGCCTACCAGCAGATCGCCCACCTCTACCGCGGCGCTTTCGCCGTTGAGGTCGGCATAAAATTGGTCGACCTCCCGAACAATAATCACCCGGCGGATCGCCTCCGCCCCCTCCAGAATGCCTCGCACTTCTCCAGCCTCTTTACACTGGATCTCGGTGCGAGCCACGATAGCGCCCGGTGCAATCTGATCGCCGTCGTCCACTAGCAAACGGGTATGGGTACTGCCCTGGGTCTGGTCGGCAGTGATGTCGCGCCGCACGATCAGGGTCTCCAGAATTACCATCTGCAGCCGCCGAGTTTCTTTGTCATCCTCGTCTTCGATCAGCTCGATATCCGCCGCCATTTGGGGGGCGTTTTCTCCTAGCTCAAGCACCAGCTGGGTGCGCAGCAGCTCTAGCCCCGTTGCAGACTTGACGCGCTCGCCGTCTTTGTAGGGAATCCGCTGAATAGCCCGCAGACTAATAGAGGAGGAGACTTCGTCGCTCACCGATTCTTGGCTGGGCACTGAGGGAACGTCGGGCACCGTGAACTCGGTCACAGGCCGTAGGAGCATTGCCGGCCCTTCCGGCGATTCAATGTACTCGACGTAAGAGAGCGCCTCGACCTCTAGGCCGGGGATGGCTTCTTGCCCAGGATTGATGATGGTGCCGTCTTTGCCCATGACATCTTCTGGGTTGTCGGCCATATGCAGGCTGCCGGGCTTAATGACGATTTCCCGCAGAATGTCGTTTTTCTGGGATACCTCAACAACGCCGCTGCTTTGGCAAAAGATGTCTTTGACGATCTCGGTCCCGGCTTCAACAAATTGTCCGTCCTCCACCAGCAGCAGCGACAGATCCTTGTTGACCTCGTGGGCCTCTTCGGGAATCCACAGCAGCGTACCGCCCTGCATCACCTCGTAGCCCTGCTTTGCTTTGCCCTTTTTGGCGACTTCAACGCCAGAATACTTGATGATGCCGCCGGTTTGAGTGTGGTAGCGATCGTCGATCAGTTCGGCGACCACTTGATTGTTCATCACCTTAGTACCGGGGGTTGCAATCAGAGAGAAGCGCTGGCCGTTACCGGTTTCGATGAAGTACTGCTCCCGCCCTTGGGGAGCCTCAACGTAAACCCGCGCCTGGTCAAGCAGTACGGAGGAGGTAACAATCTCGACTTCACGACCGCCCTTGCTCTCGTCGTCCTCAGGCAGTCGCACGACTCCCCCATTTTCAGTAACCAGACGAGTCTCTGCTAGGACGCTGTTCACGTCGACGCGATCGCCGTTCTTCACCACCGGTTCCGCCGCTGGCGGTAGGTTGTAGACCTCTCCCGAAAGCACCCAAATCAGGCCGCCGCGCTGGGCGATGCGGGTGGTATTGCCCTGGCGGTCTTTTTTCTCTTCGGGCACTACTTCCGCGAAGCGCACTTCCCCAGCGAGGTCAGAGGCCACGTCCTTGGTCGCTCTCTCGGTGACTTTGCGGGTGCGGCTGGTGGCCTGCTGCTCCGACAAAATCTTGCCGGCTTTGACGGTTTCACCGTCGCGGGCGAAGAGAATGGAGCCGTTGTTGACCGTGAAGACCCGGCGCTGGCCTCCCTTGGTTTCCACGGTGAGCTTGGTGTTGTTTTCGACGATCAGCGCATCTTCCCCGTGACGGGTACGGAAGGGCCGCGATCGCATGGTTTTAATCTCAGGAATCTGAACGGTACCGTCGAAGGGGGCCCGCACCTGCTGGGCAACCTCACCGGTAAACACGCCCCCCGTGTGGAAGGTCCGCATGGTGAGCTGGGTTCCCGGCTCGCCGATGGACTGGGCGGCGATGATGCCCACGGCTTCGCCCAGGTCAACGACAGAGGCATGGGCCAGACTCCAGCCGTAGCAGCGCTGGCACACCGACCGGCTCGCTTGGCAGGTGAGGGGCGATCGCGCAACGACGTGGCTGACCCCTGTCTTCGCAATCTCGATTGCTAGAGAGTCAGAAATATCTTGGTTGCGGACTGCGACAACCTCTTTTGTTTTAGGGTGCACCACATCTTCCGCCAGCACCCGGCCCAGAAGACGATCCTGCAGAGGGATGAGCACGTTCTCCCCGTCCGTCATGCTGCGGACGCGGATACCTCGCTCGGTATTGCAGTCTAGCTCGCGGATGATCACGTCTTGGGAGACGTCCACCAAACGGCGGGTCAAGTAGCCTGAATCCGCCGTCCGCAGCGCTGTATCTACCAGGCCTTTGCGCGCACCGTAGGAGGAGATAATGTATTCGGTGACCGTCAGGCCCTCCCGAAAGTTTGTCTTAATGGGTAGGTCAATAATCTGACCTTGAGGGTCGGCCATCAGGCCCCGCATACCGACGAGCTGACGGACCTGTGAGATATTTCCCCGCGCTCCCGAAAAGGCCATCATGTAGACCGAGTTGAGGGGGTTGGTGGCCTTGAAGTTGCGGACTACCTCATCTTTAAGCTCTTCGCTCGTGCTGTTCCAGGTGTCGATCACCTTTTGGAATCGCTCCACCTCGGTGATTTCGCCCCGGGTATAGCGGGTCTCCGTGCTGCGGATCTCCTCCTCTGCAGCTTCCAAGAGCTGCTTTTTGATGGGGGGAACCTGCAGGTCATCGACACTGATAGAGACGCCCGCGCGGGTGGCGTAGCGGAATCCCATGTCCTTTAGCTCGTCAGCCATCTGAGCCGTGCGCGCCGTTCCGTAGTGGGTAAAGGCCCAGGCAACAAGCTTACGAAGCTGCTTCTTATCCGTGACGCGGTTACGAAATACAAAGGGACGCTCTGACTGCTGATTATCTTTCTGGTCTACCATTGGGGTCTGTTCATCCATCGAACTACATCTGTTGAGCGTGCCGCTAATTTTTTAGCGCTACGGCACCCAGCGCGAGAAGCTGCTAGCGATTTGGTCACCTAGGATTGCTTAGGGCTAGATGACCAAGTCTGCTCAAGGCTAAGCCTTCAAAGCATCAAGAATGGTCTTGTTGTAGATCACGCGCCCCGGCGTCGTACGAACATACTGAGAAATGACGTTACCGTCGGCGTCTTCCCTCACCCGCCGCCACTTGTAGATTCGCGTGGTGCTGCCGTCGTCAAAGGTCTTTTCTTCTACCGGCGTATCGTCGTCCTCATCGGTTTCGACAGCGCCATCGAAGCGAACCCAGACATAGGCATGTAGGTCGAGGTTGCCTTGAGAGTAGGCCATGATGGCGTCGTCCAAGTTGCCGAAGTAGCGGCCAGCGCCCTTCGTAGCCTCTGGGTTCTCCACGGTGAGGTAGTAGCAGCCCAGCACCATATCCTGACTGGGGGTAATGATGGGCCGACCCGTCGCTGGGGAAAGGACATTGTTCGATGCCAGCATCAGCAGTCGGGCTTCGGCTTGGGCTTCCAGCGACAGCGGCACGTGAACCGCCATCTGGTCGCCGTCGAAGTCAGCGTTGAAAGCGGGACAGACCAGCGGATGAATCTGAATCGCGCGCCCTTCCACCAAAATCGGCTCAAAGGACTGAATACCCAGGCGGTGCAGCGTCGGGGCCCGGTTGAGCATTACGGGGTGGCCGTCGATCACCTCTTCCAGCACATCCCAGATGCTGGGGTCGCTGCGCTGAATTAGCTTTTTCGCCGCCTTAATATTGTTAACCAGACCTTGGCGGATCAGCCGGTGGATGACGAAGGGCTGAAACAGCTCAATGGCCATCTCGCGAGGCAGTCCGCACTGATGGATTTTGAGGTTGGGGCCAACCACGATTACAGAACGGCCCGAGTAGTCTACTCGCTTACCCAGCAGGTTTTGACGGAAGCGGCCCTGCTTACCTTCGATGATGTCAGACAGCGACTTGAGCGGCCGGTTGTTGGCTCCCACCACCGTTCGACCCCGACGCCCGTTGTCGATTAGGGCGTCTACCGCCTCTTGGAGCATCCGCTTCTCATTACGGACGATGATTTCAGGAGCCAAGATCTCCTGCAGCCGGGCCAGCCGGTTGTTGCGGTTAATCACCCGTCGATAGAGGTCGTTGAGATCTGAAGTCGCAAATCGACCGCCGTCGAGCTGCACCATGGGGCGCAGATCGGGGGGAATGACGGGGATGTAGGAGAGCACCATCCAGTCGGGGCTAGACTGGGTGGCGATAAAGTTGTCAATTACCCGCAGCCGCTTGATGAGCTTGGCTCGCTTTTGGCCCTTGGCGTTAGCAATATCCTCCCGCAGCTTCTCCGCCTCGCCCTCTAGGTCTAGGTCTTGCAGCAGCCGCTGCAGAGCTTCGGCCCCAATGCCCACCTCAACGCCTGAAACTTGAGACTCTTCGCTGTAGAGCTGATCTTCAATTTCAATCCACTGATCCTCGGTGAGCAGCTGCTTATAGCTGAGGTTATCGGCGTTGCCCGCGTCTAGGACGACATAAGCGTTGAAGTAGACGATCTGCTCAACGTCGCGCAGCGGCATATCCAGCAGAATAGCCATGTAGCTGGGAATGCCTTTCAGATACCACACGTGGGTAACCGGGGCCGCCAGCTTGATGTAGCCCATGCGATGCCGTCGCACCCGCGATTCAGTCACCTCAACGCCACAGCGCTCGCACACGATGCCCCGGTGACGCACCCGCTTGTACTTGCCACAGTGGCATTCCCAGTCCTTCGCGGGGCCAAAAATACGCTCGCAAAACAGGCCGTCCATCTCAGGCTTGAGCGTGCGGTAGTTGATCGTCTCGGGTTTAGTCACCTCGCCGACGACCAGGCCGTTGGGAAGCGTACGCTCTCCCCACTGCCTAATTCGCTCCGGAGAGGCCAGACCTACCTTGACATAGTCGAATCGCTGTTCCAGTTTTGGCATTGCTGTATCCTTAGCGGCAGTTTTGAAATATTGTTTTTGCGCGGAGATGAGCTAACGCGCCTGCCGCCGAGACGATCGGCGGCAGATCAAGCGAGTGCTGAAGAGGGTTTGGCCCCAAAAGGCTACTCTTCGACTTCGATCTCTTCGCGATTAATCGATTCGTACGTGGGGCGCGATGGCGTCCGTCGGGTGCCGATGTCCGCCATCAGGTCCACTTCAGTGTCGTTAGAGGTGCCATCTTCAGCCGTGTCGAGCTTGTGGGCAACAATATCAAGGCAAAGGGACTGCAGCTCTCGCATGAGCACCTTAAACGATTCAGGAGTGCCCGGACGAGGAATTGCCTTGCCCTTCACGATCGCGTTCAGCGCCTCGTTGCGGCCCTGCATGTCGTCTGACTTGACGGTGAGCAGCTCCTGCAGCGTATAGGCTGCGCCGAACGCCTCTAATGCCCACACCTCCATTTCTCCGAAGCGCTGTCCACCCTGCTGTGCCTTGCCGCCCAGAGGCTGCTGAGTCACCAGAGAATAGGGGCCGGTGGAGCGGGCGTGAATCTTGTCGTCCACCAGGTGAACCAGCTTCAGCATGTAAGCCTTGCCCACGGTGACGGGGCGGTCGAAGGGCTCACCCGTGCGGCCGTCATAGACCTGAATTTTGCCGGCGTTGTCGGGGTTGAATACCCAGTCCTCTCCTCGCTTCTCCCGCGCTTCCTGCATCTTGGCGTGGGTAGACAAGCGGGAGGCCTCCTCGCCGTACATCTCATCGAACGGGGTTACCTTAAACCGGACATCCAGGTTGTCGGCGGCCCAGCCCAGCAGGCATTCAAACACCTGACCGACGTTCATACGAGAGGGCACGCCTAGGGGATTGAGCACGATGTCAACCGGCGTGCCGTCGGGAAGGTAGGGCATATCCTCCACCGGCAAAATCCGGGAGATGATGCCTTTATTGCCGTGGCGACCCGCCATCTTGTCGCCCACCTGGATCTTGCGCTTTTGGGCCACGTAGACCCGCACCACCATGTTGGCACCGGGGGGCAGTTCGTCGCCCTGCTCACGGGTAAACACCCGGACGTCAACGACCCGGCCTTTCTCGCCGTTGGGAACTCGCAGGGAGTTGTCCCGCACGTCCCGCGCCTTTTCGCCAAAGATGGCCCGCAGCAGCTTTTCTTCGGGAGGCTGGTCGGACTCGCCTTTGGGCGTCACCTTACCCACCAGAATGTTGCCTGCCTCAACCCAAGCGCCGATGCGGATGATGCCCGTCTCGTCAAGCTGGCGCAGGGCGTCTTCACCCACGTTAGGGATCTCTCGGGTGATTTCCTCAGGGCCTAGCTTGGTCTGGCGGGCCTCAATCTCGTACTTCTCGATGTGGATGGAGGTATAGACATCTTCAAACACCAGCCGCTCGCTGATGAGGATGGCGTCCTCGTAGTTGTAGCCCTCCCAGGGCATGTAGGTAATCGTCACGTTCTGACCTAGGGCCACCTCGCCGCCTTCAGCAGCGGAGCCGTCGGCCAGCACCTGCCCGAGCTGAACGCGATCGCCCGTAAACACGATAGGACGCTGGTTCAAGCAGGTGTCTTGGTTAGAGCGCTGATACTTTTGCAGCTCGTAGGTCGTCTCTCGGCCTGCGTCATCGCGGATGCGGATGCGGTTGGCATCCACGTAGGTAATCTCCCCTTCAGTGCGGCTGACCATTACCATGCCGGAGTCGCGAGCTGCCTGGGCCTCTAGGCCCGTGCCCACCAGCGGACGCTCGGGCCGCAGCAGAGGCACCGCCTGTCGCTGCATGTTGGAGCCCATCAGAGCGCGGTTGGCGTCGTCGTGCTCCAGAAACGGAATCAGCGAGGTAGCCACAGAGATAATCTGCACTGGAGACACCGCCACGTAGTCCAGCTCCGTGGGGGAGGTGGTGGTGAAGTCCTGGCGGTAGCGCACCGGGATCACCTCGTTGATGATCGTGCCGTCGTCCTCGGTAGCCACGTCTCCCGGCGCCACCCGGAAGTCGTCTTCCTCATCCGCCGTCATGTAGACGGGAGATTCGTCTTTGAGGACGCGGCCCTCTTCTACGCGGTAGTAGGGAGTTTCAATAAAGCCGTAGGCGTTGACGCGGGCGTGGGTTGCTAGCGAACCAATCAGACCAGCGTTAGGGCCCTCAGGCGTCTCAATAGGGCAGATACGTCCGTAGTGAGAGGGATGAATATCACGCACCGCAAAGCCCGCCCGCTCTCGGGTCAGGCCCCCAGGTCCAAGAGCGCTGAGACGACGCTTGTGGGTCAGCTCCGCCAGTGGATTGGTCTGGTCCATAAACTGGCTCAGCTGAGAGGAGCCAAAGAACTCTTTGATTGCGGCGACTAGCGGCTTGGGGTTTACCAGGGAGGCGGGGGTCAGGGAATCGGAATCAGAGACCGTCATCCGCTCCCGAATGATCCGCTCCAAGCGGTTCAGACCGACTCTGACCTGGTTTTGCAGCAGCTCACCCACCGAGCGAACGCGGCGGTTACCCAGGTGGTCGATGTCGTCCACCACACCGATGTCAAATTCCAGGTTGATGAGGTAGTCGATGGACGCCAAAATATCCTGAGGCGTTAGTACCCTAACGGCGTCGGGGACGTTGAGCCGCAGCTTACGGTTGAGCTTGTAGCGACCCACTTTACCTAAGTCGTAGCGCTTGGGGTCAAAGAAGCGGGACTCCAGCAGCTGCTGACCCCCGGAAACCGTAGGGGGCTCACCCGGACGGAGCTTGCGGTACAGCTCCATCAGCGCCTCGTCCTCGCTGAACTGCCCTTCTTTCTCAATGGTTTTTTGGAAGTATTCGGGGTGGCGCAGGGCGTCAAAAATCTCGCTGTCGCTCAGACCAATGGCCTTGAGAAGCACCTGAGCCGACAGCTTGCGGGTTTTGTCGATGCGTACCCAGACTAAGCCGTTTTTGTCGGTCTCAAACTTCAGCCAGGCTCCCCGGTTGGGAATCAAGCTGGCGTTGTAGGTGCGGCGTCCGTTTTTGTCGGTTTCCGACTTGTAGTAGACCCCAGGGCTACGAACGATCTGGTTAACGATGACCCGCTCTGCGCCGTTGATGATGAAGGTACCGCGGTCGGTCATCAGCGGCAGATCGCCGATAAATACTTCCTGCTCTTTGATCTCTCCGGTCTCTTTGTTGATTAGACGCGTCGGAACGTACATCTGGACCGAATAGGTGCTGTCCCGCCGCTTGGCTTCATCAACGTCATACTTAGGCCGCTTCAGCCGATAGCTTTTGCCTAAAAAGTGAAGCTCCTGCTTCCCGGTATAATCTGTAATAGGGGAAAAGCTGTTGAGCTCCTCAATCAGCCCCTCGTGAAGAAACCAGCGGAAGCTTGCCCGCTGAATCTCAACCAAGTCCGGCAGCAAAAAAGCGGGTGTCGTTTGGACCAGATTACTCATGCGTCTCCTCTTCGGTGCTCGCAGCCCGGGCAAGTCCCAGACTGTACTACAGTTTTTTAAGAATGTCAAACTAGCTCAGGCTTGAAGATCAAGCTGAGCAGAGTCAAACCAACAAATTGGTTTTCAGAATTAAGGTGGATCTCGTTTTACTGGTCTGGCGCTGGAGTACTGCGCTGATCATTACGCTCTCTACACCCGCAGCGGGGCGCTAACTACATCTTGTACTAAAGAAATCGCGTCGAAGCAGGGATTGGGACCCAAGAGCAAGCCCAAGCTGAGTATTTATCGCTGCTCCTAGGCGGCTGTTGCGGCCCGCTTCTCGCCCCTAGCTCTTCCGTCTTGGACTGCGCTGATAATATTTGTTTTTGAAATAAAACAATATACGGCCTGTTGGTACACCATGCATTCGATTTTAGCAATAGATGAGCAAGAGTTGCTCAATCTTTTTGAAGGTTCGCAACGCTTTCTTGAAAAAGCAGGGACAGCTGTTTTGAATCGAACCTAATTGGAATCAAACCTGAACAGCGTCCCGGCGTTCTCTGACGTTTGGGAGGCGATCGCCTCCAGGGATTCCTCCCGCAGCTGCGCCACCTGCTCAGCCACGTAGCGAACGAACGCGGGCTGATTGCGCTTGCCCCGCTTGGGAACCGGAGCCAAGAACGGACAGTCAGTTTCGATGAGCAGGCGATCGCCCGGAACGAGCCTCACCGACTCGTGAACCTGGGAGGCGCTCTTGAAGGTGGCAATGCCGCTAAAGCTGACGTAGAACCCCAGGTCAAGAAACCAAGCGGTTTCTTCAGGAGTGCCACTCCAGCAGTGCATGACGCCGCGCACCGGACCATGGGCGTCAAAGAACTGCTGAAACACCTCCCTCATCTGGGGGGCAGCGTCGCGACAGTGAACGATGATCGGCAGATCGCGATCGCGAGCGACGTGCAGCTGGCCCTCTAGAGCCAACCGCTGCTGCGCCGAGTCTGAGTCTTTGTAGAAATCGAGACCCAGCTCGCCGATAGCGACAACGCGGCTGTCGGAGTCAGCGAGCTGAGCGATCTCAGCCGCCGTTGACTCATTCCACTGAGCGACGTCGAGGGGGTGAAGGCCAACCGACAGAGAAATCTCCGGGAATCGGTCTGCAATAGACCGGATGTGGGAAAACTCCGCCGGCTCAACGCAGGAGTGAACCAGATGGACAACGCCTGCATCGCGCCATTGCTGAGCAACCTGGTCTAGATCTGCCTGAAAGGTGTCGAAGTTGAGGTGGACGTGGGTGTCGACAAGCTGCATGGAGAGAAGCCAGGTGAGGAGTGAGCCGAGATATCAGGCAGAATTGCCTGCCGCCAAGCTGAAGGTCGCCGGTGCAAAAGCGGTAGCAGTCTCCAGGGTAGACTATCCGCCTCTAAGCCTCGGCTTCCGCCCCCACTGCCGCATTGGTCAGCGCCCCGGCTGACGGGCTTGTGGCCTCGGAGTCGCCCTCTAGAGACTTGAAGGCTCTTGAAAGCTGCGCCTTTTTGCGGGCTCCAGCGTTAGAGTGGATGACGCCCTTCTTCACGGCCTTGTCAATCTTGCTGTAAGCCGCAGACATACAGATCTGCACGTCCTGCTTGGCCGCGTCACTGGGCTCCCCTTTATAGGTCTCGACAGCAGCGAAATATCGTTTCACGAGTGTGCGCACCGAAGAGCGGTACGACTTGTTGCGGAGACGATTGCGCTCCGCAACTTGAACGCGCTTGATAGCAGATTTAATATTTGGCACGACGCCTGCAAACCTCAAAAAAAGTCACCGATCTGCTATTTTAGGTGCTGTTTGAAATAATTGCAAAGTTTGGCGTTGTGAATATTAACGTCGACGAGGGCACCCGAATGCAGGGTCCAAGCGCTTCACGAAAATCCAAGGTAATGTAGGGGTAGAGCATCAATGTTCAGTGGATGTGGCAATGCTACGAATAGTTACTCAGCTGGCCGAGGCGCAGACAGAGTTGCAGCGAATCTGCGATCGCACCCATAGCGAGCAGATTGCCGAAAAGGAGGCCACCGTGCGTGTTGTGCTGAACGAAGTCAAGCACGACGGCGACAGGGCGCTGCTGCACTACACCCAAAAATTTGATCGACAGACCTTCTCGGCCGAGGATCTGCGGGTCACCGACACTGAACTCGACTCCGCCTACCAGCAGGTTTCACAAAAGCTCTTGGAGGCCATCCGGACCGCCTGCCGCAACGTCGAGGCGTTTCACCGCCAGCGACTGCCCAAAAGCTGGGTTCAATTTGGCGATCGCGACATTGTACTTGGCAAGCGCTACAGGCCGGTAGACTGCGCCGGGCTGTACGTGCCAGGCGGGCGGGCCTCTTACCCTAGCACCGTGGTGATGAACGCCATTCCCGCCAAAGTGGCCCAGGTTGAACGCGTTGTCATGGTGACGCCGCCCAGTGAAGATGGCACGGTGAATCCTGTAGTGCTGGTGGCGGCGCAGGAGGCTGGGGTCAGCGAAATTTACCGCGTGGGGGGCGCTCAGGCGATCGCCGCGCTGGCCTACGGTACCGCGACTATTCCCAAAGTGGACGTGGTGACAGGGCCGGGCAATATCTACGTGATGCTGGCCAAAAAGATGGTCTACGGCACCGTCGGTATCGACTCGCTGGCGGGGCCGTCTGAGGTGCTGGTTATTGCCGACTCCAAGGCCCAGCCCCAGCACGTGGCGGCCGACCTGCTGGCCCAGGCCGAGCATGACCCCATGGCGGCCGCTATTTTGCTTACCCCTGACTCAGCCCTAGCGCGACAGGTGGTGAGCGAGGTGCAGGCTCAGCTAGCCCACCACCCCCGCCGCACCGACACCGAGAAGGCGATCGCCAACTACGGCCTAGTGGTCATTGTGGATTCTTTGGAAACTGCCGCCCAGCTCTCAGACCAGTTTGCCCCCGAACATCTGCAGCTCGAGGTCAGCGAGCCGTGGGAGCTGCTGCGTCAAATTCGCCACGCGGGCGCGATCTTTTTGGGCTACTCTACCCCAGAGGCGGTGGGGGACTACCTCGCTGGGCCAAACCACACTCTCCCCACCTCAGGAGCGGCGCGCTACGCTTCTGCTCTGGGGGTTGAGACATTTATGAAGCACTCCAGCCTGATTCAGTACTCTCCGGAGGCATTAGAGGCCTGCGCCGAGACCATTGACCAGCTGGCGACGGCAGAAGGCCTGCCGTCCCACAATAATTCGGTGCGGCTGCGGGTGGGCAAAGACCCAATCGGCGAGCCTGATTAGAAGCCTATCCGGCTGCACTAGGGGCTGGGCACCACCAATCGCGCCCCCGCGGCTGGAACTGTCCGTTCAGTCGCCAGATTGGGCAGTAGACTGGGCAAGAAAGCTGCGCAGCTGCATTAGCGCCAAGGAGTGGGACGCTCCCAAGGGCAGCAGCGAAACCCCTTCCAAGCAGGACTGGACCCAGCCATCGCCCCAATACCAGTCGTGAAAGCCATCGATACTGCGGCTGAGGAGCAGCCGCAGGTGCTGATCTTCCAGCTGCTCGACCTGGTGGTCGATGACAATTGGACCAAGCCGGGCCGTGAAGGTGGTGCCGACCTCCAAGATAGGGGGCAGGGCAACAAACTGCTGCGGCCATTGCCATTTTTGAAAGCGCTCTGAGCGTATAAGGCTATTCCGAATAGCGGCCTCTGGGGCATCAAGCTCAATCCGTAGGCGACTTTGCTGAAATTCACCAAACATGGGCGGCCATCGCGGTAGGGTAAGGGTTCTTTCCTGAGTGTAGCTTGAGATTGAGACAGCGGCCTGCCGTGGCATCATAAGAACGGAGGATAGGGGTGCCACAATAGGGCTGCGGTATCGCCAAGCCAAACGCCCCAAGCTAAACGCCTCAAGCCAAACGCCCCAAATCAAACGCCCCAAGCCAAACGCCCCAAGCCAAACGCCGATAAGGACAGGACGATACAACTGTGAGCGAGACACCGACAGGTAGTACAAGCGCAGATGATAGGGATGAGTTTGTGTCCCTTCGCATTGCCGTATTGACCATCTCCGATTCCCGCACAAAATCGACTGACCGCTCCGGGGCCTACCTTGCTCAGCAGCTGCAGGACGCGGGTCATCAGCTGGTCGAGAAGCAAATCGTCCCAGATAATATCTACCGAATTCGGGCGATCGCCTCCGCGTGGATTGCCGACGAGGCGGTGCAGGTGGTGCTTACCACCGGCGGCACCGGGCTGACGGGGCGAGATGGCACCCCAGAGGCTATAGCCCCCCTACTCGACAAGAAAATTGCTGGATTTGGAGAGCTGTTTCGCTATTTGTCCTACTCAGAGATCGCCACCTCCACCATTCAGTCTCGGGCAGTTGCGGGGGTCGCTAACGGCACCTACCTGTTTTGCCTTCCCGGCTCTTCTGGAGCCTGCCGCACAGGGTGGGAAAAAATTCTACGGCCCCAGCTTGATGCTCGCCATCGCCCCTGTAACTTTGCTGATTTGCTAGAACGGCTGCGAGAATAGCTGCTGAGGCTTAGGGCGTGGCAATACGACTGATGAGATGAGATGTTGCACGGATGAGGCCCAATGAACCACCCCGTCAAACAGACACTGCACAGTGGAATCGGGCTCTTGCTCTTTTTGGGGCTGCTTTTGCCTGTTAGCGCCAGCGCTGAGCCTGATGTTGCTTCAAGTGATGCTGCTCTAGATGACGCTACGCTACTGGGGGCCACAGAGGCCTGGGCGCAGGTGCCCTCGGTTTCTGAGCTAAGTGACGTGCAGCCCTCAGACTGGGCCTACCAGGCGCTGCAGTCCCTGAGCGATCGCTACGGCATTCCCTTGGGCTACCCTGACGGCACGTTCCGGGGAGATCAGCCTCTGACGCGCTACGAATTTGCGGCAGCCTTGACCCAGGCGCTCAGCGCTATTGAGGGGCGCGTCCAGCGCGGACAAATCGTCACCAACGAAGCCGATCTACGCCTGGTCAGACGGTTGATGACCGAATTTAGCAGCGGAATAGCCCCCCTGGGAGAGCGAATGGGGGACCTGGAGACCCGAACCGATAGGTTAGAGGTGCAGCAGTTCTCACCCACCGCTAAGCTCTACGGCGAGGCTATCTTTGACCTCAACGGGCAGCTCATCAATGACGATAGCGATAGCGCTGTCTTTCAAAACCGCCTGCAGCTAGACATTGCCGCTAGCTTTACCGGCAGCGATGTCCTGCAGACGCGCCTGTTTTCCGCAGGAGCTCCTGCTCGGGGCGCTGAGGTTGTGGGGGCGTCGGGGGCGTTGGGCAGCACGGCGGAAGGGCAGCTGGTGACCTCGGCTCGCGGCGATACCGATGGAGACATCGTGCTCGATCGGCTCAGCTACACTACGTCTCTGGGCGATCGCGTTGAGATGGTCGTAGCCGCGACAGGCGGGCAGCATAGCCACTACGTCCACAGTACGAACGCACTGTTCGGCAGCCAGACTAGATCTGGGGCTCTATCGACCTTTGCCCAGGCTAGCCCCATCTATCGCATTGGGGGCGGGGCGGGAGTCGGCTTCGACGTGGATTTTGCCGGAGGCCTTGTCGCCCTATCTGGAGGGTACCTGGCAGAATCTGCCACCGACCCAAGGGACGGGCTATTCGACCAAGACTACGCCGCCCTCGGGCAGCTGACGCTCACGCCTAGCGATCGCCTCGGGATCGGGGTGACCTACGTCCGGGGCTACCACACCGACGACAACGCCATCTTCGATTCTGGTCTGCCAGGAGAGCTGCTCGTCGGTACATTTCCGGCCAACGCGGCCCATGCCGTGCTTGACACCGTCGCCACGACTAATTCCTACGGGTTTCAGACCTCCTACGCCGTCAACCGCCGCCTAACGCTAAACGCGTTTGGGGGCTACACCGATCTGCAGCTCACCGGATCACGATCGGGGGAGATTTGGTATTACGGCCTGGGCGCAGAAATAATCAACGTCGTCTTGCCTCAAAGCCTGGTCGGCGTTTTGATCGGGGTGGAGCCCTACCTCGGCAGCCTAGAGGACTTTGACGTAGAAAACGACACGTCACTGCATTTAGAAGCCTTCTACAGGCTGCAGCTCTCGGACGCCATTGCCCTAACGCCGGGGCTGGTCTGGATTACGGCTCCGAATCAAAATCGCGATAACGATGACGCCATTATTGCCACGTTTCGGACCACGTTTCGGTTCTAGCTAGGTTTGGGCCGTTATCCAGCATTCAGATCCCTTTGGCAACGTGAATACTCCCGACGTTCTTCCTGCGGAAGCGCTTTGCGAACATCCTACGGATAGAGCGCGGGCTTCATCGGTCACCCGATGAGTTTCCTGCTTCGCGTTACACGCACGCTGCGCGAACGCAGCCAGTTGGCTAGATATGGCTTCCCACATCCCCGCTACCTCGGCTCCACAGGCAATTTGAATACCCGAAATTCCACGGGCGTTTATAACTTGAGCAGCGGCAATATCTCTCGGCTTGAGCGACCCACATTCATGACACCGATGAACGCGATCGCCCAACGATTTTTTGACCACAGCGCCGCAGTCTGGGCACTCCTGAGAAGTACCATAAGCGTCAACCTTGCCGAAACTTCTTGAAGCGGGGGAAACCGTGGCCTCTCTCCTTCCTCGCAGCAAATGCTGCCTCTACCCTGCGAATAGGCTCTTGAAGCACCTGAGACTGCACGTCCTTCAGGTGAGGAAATATCTTCTTAGCCGCAGTCAGCGCATTTTGCTGCTTGTAGTAGTCAGGATATGGCGCGTCCGCCGCAATGATGTACTCCGACTGAAGCGAGCAGGCATTAGCCGCACAGCTTCTCGAATTTACCCAGTCCTTTCGTTCGCGCAGCGCATAGTTGTAGACGCCACGACAAATCTTAAGCCAACAGACCATACGGGCTTCCTGCTCAAGAGACGGATAAACTCTGTAGGAGTAGTTCAAGGTCAACACACTTCGATTGTAGCATCCTTAAGGAGTAGTGCGCCGCTCCTTAATCGCTCGCCTACGGCTCACGTGCCTTTCATCCCGACGCTGATGCTGCGCATACAGCGCGGGACTTCCCGTCTAATAGTTAACCTAGCGGCGATCGCTTCCCCAATGACAGCTTGAGCTCTCGATCGCTGGCCTGCCTTACTTAGGTTTTTATAGAAACGTGAGTTTTCCGCACAATCACTTAGCATCTCTTCACAATTTGACGGGTATACAGAAACTGTTCGATATAGCGAATGTCCTGATGCATTAGGACATTTGCGCGTTCAGTTGCCGACATAACGTCAGGCTTTCAGCCGATTTTGGTGTTCTAAGCAACTGAACCAATGCAATAGCTTACAGCGAGCTTTTCAGTTTGGGCCGTGCAACCCTCAAATCTGAGAATTTAGCCTCGCTGTCAGGAGCATCTGCCATGATGCGCTATACCTACCCCAAACATGCAACATGGCAACTACGCACCGATTTGCGGTGCTCAACTCTACCCACCTACCGCTCAAAAAACTGATTTTCGAGGCAGTGCGCCATCGCTGATGGCGCAGCCTACCCTTGTCGTCCTCGACCCTAGCATCGAGGACGACCGAATCTTGCTGGCGGGCGTCAGGCCTGACGCTTGGGCCGCTGTGCTGCAGCCGGAGCAGGATGGCGTTGCCCAAATCACAGCCCTGCTGCAGGCGTTGCCTAACGTCAGCGAGCTGCACATCTTGTCCCACGGCTCTGCAGGCGTGCTCTATTTAGGCAACAGCGAACTGAGTCTTACGACTCTTGATCGCTACGCCCACCATTTAAACGCTTGGTTCACGCCCAATTCCTATCGCAGCAGCGCTGCGCTCCATCTCTACGGCTGTCACCTAGCGGACAAGATCGCCGGAGCGACCTACATGGTGGCTATGCACTATCTCACGGGAGCCACCGTCCACGCCTCTACCCACACCGTGGGCAGTGTGGCGCTAGGCGGCAGCTGGGTGCTAGATGCGATCGCCCCAGCGGTTCGGAGCCGACAAGCCGCCATCAATAGAGTGGATGCCGGGCGAGAGTGGGAGCTCTCGTTGCCCTGTGATGTCAGGACTCTCACGGCCTACGGCGGTACTCTAACGGCAGACACGGACGGCGATGGAATTGACGACGCTGTCGATCTCGATGATGACAACGACGGCATTTTGGACACCGTAGAAGCGGCTAACGCGCTCCAAAACATTCTAGAGCGAGCGGCCCAGCCCTTTAGGGTGAGCGGTACGTTTCAGACGTCCTCCGGTAGCGAAGATCAAACCGTTGGCAGTATTGCGGTCTATACCCTGATCGACGAAGCGGGCGTCGCGATTGGCTATCTGCGGGCTACCGCCATCGATACGGTCAGCAATGCCGGCACCACGAGGGTGAGTTGGGGAGAACTAGACAGCCAGCCTCGCGTCTCGGTGCGAAGCTTAGACGGCGACTCCTCCGACACGGAATCTGCAACCGTACGGTTCGAGTTTTTTGATTTGAACAGCGATGTTAGCGCCCTGCTCGCCGGAGAACCCGGCAATCGGGCCGAGGCTGTGTTCACGGCGGTCATTGGCGACTTAGACCATACGGAGAGGCGCACGGAATCGGTCGCTGCGCCTATAGACAGTATCACCGGCTACACCGTAGATAAGAACACTATTTTAGAGCTTTCTACCACCGAGATTCCGGGGTTTGTGTTGGCCACCGGCACGGCTAACGACGTAGGTGACAGAATCATTTCCCCAGACTCAATTCGTTTCAACTACATCCAGCGTAGCGAGTTTACCCTGCAGTTTCGAACGACAAACGATGGGGCGGGCTTTCAAATTGACTTGCGAAACGCGTTGCTCTACCCAAACCCGCAAACGACTACAATCGTTGGAGCCGACAGCGACGGCGATCGCCTCAACGATAGCGTCGACCTCGATAGCGACAACGACGGCATTCCCGACAATATTGAGGCGCAGACCACGCGAGGCTATATCGCTCCCACCGGTAATGACGCAGATGGTAATGGTCTAGACGACGCCTACGAAGCTACTGCCGGGGGAGGGAAAGGGCTAGTTCCTATAGACTCTGACGGCAGCACGGCCGACGGCGTGGGCACGCAGAGCCTTCCCAACTACCTCGACGTTGACTCTGACGACGACGGGGTGCCTGATGTCGACGAAAACGGCAGGGATGGGGTGGTTACCCCCGACGACAGCGATGGTGACGGCTTACTGGATGCGTTTGAGGGGAGCGACGTCAACGACGGCTTTGATGCCAATGACGAAATCAACTCACCGCTCAACGGTATTTTGCCGGATAGCGATGACGACGATACCGCCGGCTCGTCGCTGTCCTCTGGCCTCGACTATCTAGACAACAACACCCTACCCATTGCCCGCGATAATACCGTTGATGTCGCTGAAGATACTCCCATCTCGGGCAACGTGATTGCTGACCCCGACCCCGCAGCCGGGCAGGACAGCGACGCCGACAGCGACCCGCTCACAGTGATTGGCGCTAGGGTTGACGTTAACGGGGATGGGGTTGAAGAGGCTCTCTCCTTGGGTATCACCACCGAGATTACCCGCGGCGGCGCTGTCCTCGGCCGCCTAACGCTGGAGGCAACCGGAGCCTACAGCTTTTTGCCCGCTGCAAACGTTAGCGGAGCGCTGCCCAGCGTAACCTATACCCTGAATGACGGCATCGGCACCGACACGGCAACGCTTTCGATCGCGGTGGAGCCCGTTGACGATGCGCCAGAGGTCAGCAGTGGGACCATTGCCGCGGCAGAGGAAAGCACCGGCATTCCCTTAGGGCTAAGCGCACCGACCGATGCCGACGGCGACGCCCTCAGAATCACCGTCACGGGTTTGCCCCGCCTCGGGGCGCTCACCCTTGCAGACGGGACGCCGCTCACCCCAGGCCAAATCCTCACCGCTGCGGAACTGGAGGGCCTGCTCTATGATGGCCCGGCGGACTACGACGGCGCCCGTGACCCTGGCGACTTCACCTACGCCGTCACCGACGGGACGAGCACCATCACCGGCGTTACTGACTTCTCCTTAACTGCGGTCAACGATGCGCCGCTGGTGAGCAATGTTGCGATCGCCGTCGATGAGGAGAGCAGTCGGACCCTGGGACTGACGGCTCCCACAGATGCGGAAGGTGAGGCGCTAACGATCACGGTCAGCGGTTTGCCGGTGCTGGGCGCGGTCACCCTAGCCGATGGCACCCCGATTACCCATGGCCAGACGCTCACGGCAGAAGCGCTGGAGGGGCTACGGTACGACGCCCCTGCCGAGTATGACGGCGCCCGTGACCCCGGCGACTTGACCTATACCGTCACCGACGGCAGGGCCACGGTCACCGGCAGGACCACCGTCACTCTAAGCGCCATCAACGATGCGCCGGTTGTGGGCCAGGCTGTCGCGATCGCCGCTGCGGAGGAAAGCCAGGGCACGCCTTTAGGCATAGCAGCGCCTGTGGATGCCGATGGCGACCTGCTGACCCTTATCGTCAGCGAGCTGCCTGCGTTGGGGACGGTTACCCTAGCTGACGGCACGTCCGTTACCGATGGGCAACCCTTGACCGCAGCGGAGCTAGGGGGTCTACTGTACGACGCCCCCGCCGACTACGACGGCGCGAGCGACCCTGGAACCTTCCGCTACTCGGTCTCTGACGGCAGTGATACCGTTACCGGCAGCGTAGATTTTGACCTCAGCGCCGTCAATGACAGGCCGGTTGTGGGCAATTCAGCGATCGCCGCTGCGGAAGAGAGCACCCGCACCCCTTTAGGGCTAGCCGTTCCTACAGATGCCGACGGCGACCCGCTGGCCCTTACCATCAGCGAGCTGCCTGCTTTGGGGACGGTTACCTTAGCCAGCGGCGCGCCCGTCACCGATGGGCAGCCCTTGACCCCTGCTGAGCTAGCAGGACTCATCTACAACGCCCCTGCTGACTACGACGGCGTGAGCGATCCCGGTAGGTTTACCTATGCTGTCACCGACGGCACCGATACCGTAACGGGCGCTGCCGACATTGCCCTGACGCCAATCAACGATGCACCTGTGGCCCGCAATGTGGCGATCGCCGCTGATGAAGAGAGCGCCCGAACTCTTTTAGGGATGACGGCTCCCACCGATGCCGACGGCGACCTGCTGACCCTCACGGTCACCGAGCTGCCCGCTCTAGGAACGCTCACTGCCGACGGGACGCCGCTCGTTCTGGGCCAGGTCTTGGCCCCAGAGACGCTAGAAGGGCTGCTGTACGATGCCCCTGCCGACTACGACGGCGCTGCCGATCCCGGCAAGTTTACCTATGCTGTGTCTGACGGCACGGCCACCGTCACCGGCCGCGCGGAGATCTCTCTCAATGCCATCGATGACGTGCCGGTTGTAGGCAATGCCGCGATCGCCGCTGCGGAAGAGAGCACCCGCACCCCCTTGGGGCTAGCCGCGCCCACCGACGCCGACGGTGATCCGCTGACCCTCACCGTCACCGAGTTGCCCGCCCTAGGAAGGCTCATCCTAGCCGACGGAACCCCCGTTACCGTCGGCCAGGTCTTGACCCCAGAAGCGCTAGAAGGGCTGCTGTACAATGCCCCTGCCGACTACGACGGCGCTGCCGATCCCGGTGAGTTTACCTACTCAGTGACCGACGGCACGAGCATCGTCACGGGCACTGCCCGCATCACCCTCATCCCTATCAACGATGTCCCTACCGCAGGGGATGCTGGCGGCGCTGCCGTGACTGCGCTCGAAGAGAGTGCCGGAGTCCCCCTTGGCCTCGTTGCCCCGACGGATGCCGATGGCGACGCCTTAACGATTGCGGTTGCGGGATTGCCCGCCCTCGGCCTCGTTACTCTCGAAGATGGCAGGCCAGTTGCAGCCGGTCAATTCCTCACCCCTGAGCAGATTGCGGGGCTGCGGTACGATGCCCCTGCTGACTATGACGGCGTTGCCGACCCCGGCGAGTTTACCTATTTGGTGAGCGATGGCGCGGTAACGGTTACCGGTTTGGTGGATGTCACCCTTATCCCCGTCAACGACCTTCCCGTGGCGAGTGACGATATCTATACTGCCGTGGAAGACGTCCCGCTGGTCGTGATGGCGATCGCGGGAGTGCTCAACAGCGGTAGCGGCCCCGACAGAGACGCGGATGGCGACATCCTCACCGTCCTCCCGGCTGCCCTGACCACCGAGGGAGGGGGAACGGTGACCCTGGCCGCAGACGGCGGTTTCACCTATTTTCCTGCCGCGAGCTACAGCGGTTCCGACCGCTTCAGCTACGAGGTGATCGACGGCAAGGGCGGCAGCGATATCGGCACCGTAACCCTGATTGTGAAGGCCGACGCCGACAGCGACGGCATCCCCGACGAGCAAGACGCCGACGGTGACAACGACGGCATCCCGGATACGGTGGAGCAGGGCGGCGACCCAACCCGCGATACGGACGGCGACGGGCTGATTGACAGCCTCGACCTCGATGCGGACGGCGACGGCATCTTTGACAGCGTAGAATCCGGCTACGGGGCAGCGGACTTCGACGGTGATGGTCGCTTAGACGGACCGACATTTGGCACCAACGGCTTGCTAGACAGCCTGGAAACCGCTGCGAATAGCGGCATCCTGACGGCATTGCCGACCGACACCGATGGCGATCGCGTCTTTGACTTTCAAGACCTCGACAGCGATAACGACGGCATCCTTGACGTCACTGAGGGGGGCGATCGCGATACCGACGGCGACCGGCGACCCGATTTTCAAGACCTCGACAGCGACAACGACGGCGTCTCTGATCTGATTGAATCGGGAATAGACGCTGCCCGCGACCCCGACGGCAATGGCGCGATCGACAAACCCGATACGGACGGCGACGGCATCTCGGACCCGGTGGATGAAACAGCCACCTTTGGCAGAGGCCCAAGTAACCCGCTGCCCGACAGAGACGGCGACGGCGTGCCCGATGTGCGAGACCTCGACAGCGATGGGGATGGCGTTTTTGACCGAGTGGAGTTCAACCTGGCCACCGGGCTCAGGACACCCGACAGCGATCGCGATGGCCAGGTAGATGACCCCACCGACAGCGACGCCGACGGCATCCCCGATGCGATTGATTCCCAACCGGGCCGCTTCGGCGGCTTCGAGGACAGCGATGGGGATGGGATCACCAACGACCTCGACCTCGACGACGACAACGACGGCATTCTCGACACCGTGGAGCAGGGGGGCGATCCGCTGCGGGATACCGACGGCGACGGGCTTTTCGACAGCCTCGACACGGACGCCGATGGGGACGGGCTTTTCGACGTCGTTGAGGCGGGGTATGGCATCGCGGACACCAACAGCGACGGACGGATAGACGGGCGACCGGAGGACTTTGGCCCCAATGGCCTACTGCAGAGTCTGCACACCGGTAGCGGCGGCGCGTTGATTCCTGTAGACACGGACGGCGATCGCATTCCCGACTTCCGGGACCTAGACAGTGACAATGACGGTGTCGGTGATCTGATCGAAGGGGGCGGTCGGGACGCCGACGGCGACGGTCTAGCAGATGAGCCGGTGCTGGCCCCCCTCCGCGATACCGACGGCGATCGCCGTCCGGACTTCCGAGATCTAGACAGCGATAACGACGGCGTGCCGGACCTAGTGGAAGCGGGTATTCCGATAACGACCGACCCTGACGGCAACGGCGCGGTGGACGGCCCCGACGCGGACGGTGACGGCATTGCCGATGTGCTAGACGGGGTACCTACCGCCTTCGGCAGCGGCCCCAGCGCTCCCCTTCCCGATGGGGATGGCGATGGGGTACCCGACGGACGAGAGCTCGACAGCGATGGGGACGGCGTTTCTGACCGAGGGGAGGCGGGGCTGCGCATAGGCCCCAACAGCCCTGACGCCGACGGAGACGGACAGGTGGACAGCCCCGCCGACGCGGATGCCGATGGGGTACCCGACGCCATCGATTCCCAGCCAGGCGGCTTCGGCGGCTTTGAGGACAGCGATGGAGATGGGGTGATCGACGCCGTTGACCTCGACGACGACAATGACGGCATTCCCGACGCCATAGAAGACCAAGGCCGTCCTAATCGGGACACCGATGGCGATGGCATTCTAGATCGCCTCGACCTCGACGCAGACAACGACGGCATTAGCGACTTAGCAGAAGCGGACGGCAGCGATCTCGACGGGGACGGTCGTCTCGAAGAGCCCGTGGGCCGCAATGGGCTGGCCGACAGCCGAGAAACTGCCCCCGACAGCGGTCTTTCCCGCGGCTTCCCCCCCGACAGCGACGGCGATCGCGTCTTCGACTTTCAAGATCTCGACAGCGACAACGACGGCCTTGCGGATGTCACCGAAGCGGGTGGCCCCGACCCAGACCAGGACGGCCTCATCGGCCAGGGCGCTGTCAGCGTTACGCCCAGCGGCCTATCTACCAGCGGCATTCTAGAAGCGCTCGACCAAGATGGCGACGGTCTAGCCAACTACCGCGACCGCGACAGCGACAACGACGGCAGGTTTGACCTCCAAGAGGCTTCGCTGGAGCTGCCTGACGGCGACAACGACGGGCGCATCGACGGCATGGATAGCGACGGCGACGGCATCCTGGATGTAATCGACGCTGCGGCTGGCGCACCCGGCACAACCCCATTTAGCTTTGCGGTCCCCGGTGATGCCGACGGCAATGGCGTCCCTGACACCGTAGATTCACCGCGAAACAGGCGCGATGGTCAGCTAGGGCAGCTCGATATGAGCGGCGACGACATCCTCAACGGCTTTAGCGACCCTGACGACCTCAACGGCAGGGACGGCAGCGATATCCTCAATGGCGGCAGCGATGCAGACCAGCTCGTCGGGGGGGCAGACAGCGATATTCTCAACGGCGGCACTAACCGCGATCGCCTCAGAGGCGGCACCGGCGACGATATTCTCAACGGCGGCGGCGGGGCTGATCGCCTTTTGGGCGGAGCGGGTCACGACATCCTTAACGGGGGCAGCGGCAGCGACCTGTTGCGCGGCGGGGCGGGCCGCGACATCCTCAACGGCGGAACGGGGCACGATCGCCTTAGGGGCGATCGCGGCAGAGATCGGCTGCGGGGCGGTCGCGGCCATGACCTTTTAATCGGCGGCGCGGGAGGCGACCAGCTATCGGGAGGGCAGGGCCGCGATCGCTTTGGGTATGGCCGCGTCGGCGAATTTGGGGATGTAATCACCGACTTCGAGATTTTGCAGGATCGAATCGATCTGCGACGGGTGCGGGGCGTCGCCGCAGTGGATTTGGTGCTGCGTCAGCGGGGCGACCACAGCCTGGTTCGCGTTCAAACCGACAGCGGCATCAAAACCCTGGCGCTGCTAGAGGACGTCTCGGTAGAAACGCTTGGCGCTCGTCACTTTTTGCTGTGAGATTCCCGGTTTTCCCGGGGCTGAAAGAGCTGTGATGCAGCGGCGATCGCGTTGTACGATGAGCACAACAATTCATCTTCACAGCAAGGAAATAGTATGAACGTCGTGAAATCGGGGTTAATCGCTGCTTTTCTCGCAGCCACTGTTGATGTCGGCACGATGGGCGCTGCCGCTGCCGTCGCTCAGGGCTTGACATCATCTGAGACATCAAGCGCGGCAACGCTATTGGCACAAGCTCCAACGCCATTTTGCCGTCGCGCGAACCGCTCCCTTGATGTCTACTCTCGACCGTCAGTCGACTCAGACAGCGCCACCCGAGCCACTATCGAGGTCGATACCAGCGTCTTCCTGGTGGACCGAGCTGAAGGCGGCGGGTTTGTGGTTCAAAACGGGTTTGTGGAAGTGATTGTTCCCAGCGCCAACAGTGCGCTCGGCTATGTGATTGCTCGTCACCTTAAAGGCTGCGGCGGGATGCCACCGCCACAAGAAGCCCTCTGCTCTAGGGTCACGGTTCCCTTTCTCAACGTTCGCGCCGCAGCCTCTGTCCTAGCCCGCACGATAGGAAGCGTCTCTACTGGGCAAACGGTTCGCATTGTGGGAGATAGCCCAGGGAGCGTACAGGGCCAGCGAGTCTGGGCCAATATTGAATTTGGCAATACTACGGGGTGGATCGCCGAGACAGCAGCCTCCGGAGAGCCTCGCAATCTCAGCGATCGGTTTCCCTGCCCGCAGTAGACATAGCCCTCAAATGAAGCTCTGGTGCCGCTCCTAACTGTCGTGCTAGGTCTGCCGCGCTGCAGCCATTGTCTACGCCCCTGGGCAGTGAAGCAGGCCTAGGAACTCTTGTCAGAAGGATTTTTCTGTAGGTCAAACAAGAACGGAACCGCTGCGGCGCTGTCGCCACTCATCACTAAGACTTCAGGCATCTGGGCTCCCCCCTTTTGCCAGGCCTCAATCGCCTCTTTTTGCAGCACCAAGGAACCCCCCTGAGCTTTTAGGGTCTCTGCCAACAGCCGCTGAGCCTCAGCTTTACCCTTGGCTCGGTTGACCTCTGCCTGCGCCTTTTGAGAAGCCTCTTGGGCAATGTAGACGGCTCGCCGCGCGCGCTGCTCAGCAATTTGCTTATCTTCGACGGACTTAGCAAATTCGTTAGAGAAATTCAGGTCGATAATGCTGGTGTCTAGAACAACGACGCCGTACTTTTCCAGCCGATCGCTTAGGGCAAGGTCAAAATCCTGCTTGAGTTCCGAACGCTTCGTGATCGACTCTTCAATGGTGCGCCGGGCCGCCGCAATTTTGAACGACTCTTGAGTTTGAGGCGCAATCACCTTAGCGACCACATTGCTCAAGGTGCCCTGAGTTCGCCGAATTTCCACCACCCGGGTAGGGTCTAGGCGAAAGTTGATGGCAAAGCTTGCCTTGAGGCTCTGCAGGTCGCGGGTGGCGCTCTCTGCGGGCACCTCAAATTTCTGCACGGTAACGTCGTACACGTCCACCATAGAGATCAAAGGTGGCTTAAAGTGAATGCCTTCGAGCAGCGGCTGCTCTTGGGCCTGACCTAGAATGCTGACGACACCAGCCTGCCCAGGATTGACCACAACGAATGAGTTGAGACCAACCACGATAGCGACGAAGGCCAACAGGGCAACCGCAATGGTGACGATGTTCTGGGACTGTGAATTCTTCAACCGACTACTCCAAATAACACATCGCTGCAGGGCGATCAAAAAGCGCTGGGCTACAAGGCGCAGCAGCGACAGTCGATATTCTGCATGGCAACATTTCTACAGGGCCAGATCTGGGTTTAAAATTCCCCTCAGTCATTGTAACCTTTGCGCGCTGTCTGCGGATTAGAGAACAAACCGCTGAGGCATGCTGCCGAGACCGATCGTTCAACGGGCTGCCTCTTCGCTAGACTATTCTAGATAAGCTCAGCCAAACCGAGCCGCGAGCAGACCGGAACCAGACCCGTGATCGTTTTAAAGTCAATTCGATGGATAATACAGCTGCTGTTGCTGTTGGCGATTGCAGCCGTGGGGTATCGGATGTTTCAACACTACATCCGTAAACCAGACGCCATTTTGGTGCTGGGCGGATCTATTGCGCGAGAGGAGTTTGCGGCTCAGTTCGCCCTCGATCACCCCGATTTGCCGATTTGGGTCTCCTCCGGCACAAACCCAGAGTTTGCCGAAGCTCTCTTTGCTGAGGCCGGCATCGAGCCAGAGCGGCTTCACCTCGACTATCAGGCAGTGGATACCGTCACCAATTTCACAACGCTGGTGGATGAGTTCGAGCAGCGCAACATCGACAACATCTACCTGATCACCTCCGACTACCACATGCGCCGCGCCCGGGTCATTGGAGAGATCGTATTCGGTAGCCAGGGCATTGGCTTCAGGCCGATTCCCGTAATTACGGGGGAGGAGCCGGAGCCCACGGGTAAGGTCGTGCGCGATGGCGCCCGCTCGGTGCTGTGGGTAGTCACCGGGCGCACCGGGTCGTCCTTACGGCGGTTTGATCCCACAAGAGCGGTGGGGCTAAACCCCGAGCCTCAGCGTCCTTGATCGTGCAGGGCGTGGATGGCGGTGACGCAGCGCTGGGTGACGGCCTCTAGGGCACGGCGATCGCCCGACTGCGGGGCGGCGATCGGCTCTCCAATCCGAATGGTGACGGCGGCGGGGCGGGGGACGGCGGAGCGCAAAATATTTTGGGTGCCCCACAGGCTGACCGGCAGCAGGGGCACGCTGGCTTTGGCGGCAATCAGCGCCGCCCCAAGTTTGGGAGAAGAGATGCGGGCATCGGCGGTGCGAGTGCCCTGAAGAAATACTCCCACAGCCCAGCCTTCTTTTAGGCGGGAGAGGGCGGCGCGAAGGGCGGCGCGATCGCCCTTACCCCGCGCCACAGGGTATGCGCCATAGAGCCGGATAGCCGGGCTAAGCACCGGCACGTCAAACAGCTCGGCCTTGGCCATATAGGCCACCGGACGCCGCACAGCGGAGGACAGCAGCGGCGGGTCAAAGTAGCTCGCGTGGTTGCTTACCACGAGAAGCGGCCCCTGCTGGGGCACATGCTCAGCGCCGTAGATGCGGCCTTGAAAGTAGCTCAGCAGCAGCGGATGAACCAGCCCCCATTTGAGTAGATGGTAGAGGGTAAGGCTGACGGGCGGCTCGCGATCGCTCTTTAAGGTCGGCCTTTGGCCATCGTGGCTCACTGTAGTGACGGGGTGGGGGCCGACGGCGAAGACGTCGAAGCAGCGGCGATATCGTCAAGGCCGCTGACGTTTTTGAGGATGACGCCGGAGCAAATACGTTTGATAAGCCCCGTGAGCACTTTGCCTGGACCCACCTCCACCACGGTATCAACGCCCAAATCAGAAAACTGCAGCGCCGTTTCCCGCCAGCGCACCGCGCCCGTCATCTGGGCGGAAAGCCGCCGCTTCAGCGCCGCCGCATCGGTTTCTGGCGTCGGGTCAGTATTCGAGAGCACGGGCACCTCTGCGTCCTGAAAGTCGATGCCCTCCAGCACCGCCTGAAACTGCTGGGCCGCTGCCACCATCAGCGGCGAGTGAAAAGCTCCACTGACGTTAAGCGGCACCTTGCGCTTGGCTTTGAGCTGCGAGAGCACCCGGTCCACCGCCGCCTGAGCCCCAGAGATCACCACCTGAGCGGGGCTATTGTCGTTGGCCAGCACCACGCCCTCGGTTTGGGCCAGCAGCGCGTCAAGCTGCTCTCGGTCCGCTCCAATAATGGCCGCCATGCCGCCGCTAGAAGTCTGACTCATCACCTCAGCCCGCTGCTTAACCAGCGTTAGCCCAGCCTCAAACTCAAAGACGCGGGCGGCGTACAGCGCTGAATATTCCCCCAAGCTGTGGCCCGCCACAAAATCCGGTGCCCCCTGAGGGCGCAGTAGGTCAGCCAAGATGCTCTCAAGCACGTACAGGCAGGGCTGAGTGTAGCGGGTTTCAGAAACAGTATCGTCCTCGCGCTGGGCAACCTCAAGCACAGACCAGCCCAGCATCGCCTCAGCCGCCTGCAGCCGCGCCTGCGTCTCAGGATGGTCGGCCAGATCGCTGCCCATCCCAATCGCCTGCGATCCCTGTCCTGGAAATACCCACGCTGTTTTTGCCATAGCCAATGCTCAGTTCACCTGAGCGGGTTTACAACAGTTGTTACGACAGGGCTCCGCTCGCTTCGGCCCTCTATGACCCAAGCAGCAGCGAAATTACCCTGGCTGCCCTTTGCCCCAGCGAAATAGAATCGCCCCCCAGGTCAAGCCTGCGCCAAAGCCAGCGGCAGCAATTATATCACCCGGCTTGACCCGGCCCTGACGGACTGACTCATCAAGGGCGATGGGGATGGAAGCGGCTGAGGTATTGCCGTGGGCGGCCATGTTGCTGATGACGCGATCGCCAGCAATGCCGAGCCGCTTAGCCACCGCGTCCAAAATGCGCTGGTTGGCCTGGTGCAATAAAAGCCAGTCGATGTCCTCTAGGATCAATCCGGCCCGGTAGGTGGCCTTCTCGATGACCTCGGGAACCTGCCGGACGGCAAAGCGATAGACCTCCTGGCCATTCATCGTGATGGACTCGAAGCCCCCCTGCTGAACAGCGACCTCTTCCGAGAGCGCCTCGGTCTGGGCGCGGTAGGGCAGGGTCAGACAGCTGTTCTGAGTGCCGTCGCTGCGCAGCTCAAACCCCAGCAGACTGTTCTCTGGAGCTGTCTGCAGGACAACGGCACCAGCGCCGTCTCCGAACAGCACGCAGGTGCGGCGATCGCGCCAGTCCACCCAGCGAGATAGAGTATCTGCGCCAATGAGAACGATGGTTTGGTATGCGCCGCTGTAGATAAACTGGGCCGCCGTGGTCAGCCCAACAATGAAGCCCGAGCAGGCCGCTGTGATATCAAACGCCGCCGCTCGGCTGGCCCCCAGCTGAGCTTGAACCTGGCTTGCAGACCCAAACAGGTCGTCGGGGGTCGAGGTGGCCAGCAAAATCAGGTCTACCGCTTGGGGATCCACTTGGGCCATGGCCAGCGCCTGACGGGCGGCTTCTGCAGCAAGGCTACCTAGGGTTTCGCCTTCCCCCACGACCTGGCGACGACGAATGCCGGTGCGGGATGAGATCCACTCATCGGACGTCTCGACGACTTGACTCAGCTGGTCGTTGGATAGGGATAGCTTGGGCAAAGCTGAGCCACATCCGGTAACGGCGACGCCCCGGCTTAAAGGCTGTGACATATTATTCTCCACTGACCATTACTTTCCGTCAGCCGCTGCTGCAATCACCTGCTGATAGTAGCCTTGAATTTGGTCGAGGACCTGATTATCAATGGCCTCTTTCGCCAGCCTAATGGCGTTGAAGATAGAGGGGGCTTGGGAGCTGCCGTGGCTAATAATGCAGATGCCGTCTACCCCCAGAAGCAGGCCGCCGCCGTGCTCTGCATGGTCGACACGCTGCTTGATGCGGCGTAGGTTGGGCTTAAGCATTGCAGTGCCTAGCTTTCCCCGGACGCCCTGAGGGAGCTCTTCCCGAAGAATCTGCAGCAGCACATCGCCAACGGCCTCAGCGAACTTTAGCAGCACGTTGCCCACGAAGCCGTCGCACACCATCACGTCAAAGTCTCCAGAGAGAATGTCGCGGCCCTCGGCATTACCCACAAAAGAGAGCCCCGATCGGCCTTGGAGCAGCTCGTGGGTTTGGAGGGCGAGATCGTTGCCCTTAGAGGGCTCTTCGCCAATGTTGAGGAGGCCCACCTTCGGATCGCTCACGCCCAAGACGCAGCGGGAGTAGACAGAGCCCATTACGGCGAACTGTTCTAGAAACTTCGGGCGGCAGTCGACGTTGGCCCCCACGTCCAAAATCAACACCGATTTACCCGCTCTCAGGGTTGGCAGGACGGCACCAATAGCAGGCCGATCGATCCCCTTAAGGCGACCCAGTTTCAGCAGCGCTGCCGCCATCGCCGCCCCAGAATGCCCCGCCGAAATCACGGCGTCAGCTTCCCCTCGCTTGACCAGCGACATGGCAACGTTGATGGAGGCTTTAGGCTTACGGCGAATCCCCACTAGAGGCTCCTCGTGCATCTCGACGAGCCCTTCAGAGGGAACGATCGTAACGCCCTGCCGTGATTTTCCAGAATGGTGTTCGAGGGACTGGTCTATTTTGTCGCGATCGCCAACCAGCAGAACGTCAACACCAAGTTCGTCTCGCGCTCTAAGTGCCCCTGCCACAATTTCGTCGGGCGCGAGATCGCCGCCCATTGCATCAACTGCAATTCGTGCCTGAGTTGACCCCATTAGACAATGCTCTAAAAACCTACAAGATTCTAGCAGATGGTACCCCGCCTACAGCGCAATGCGTTAGTGAGTCTAAGCTGAGATTGAGCCGCTAGGGTTCTTCCCCCGGTTCAACAATCCGCTGAAATAGGTAGCCGGTTCCCCGAGCGGTAAGGATGAGCTCCGGGTTGCTGGGGTCTTCTTCAAGCTTAGCCCTGAGGCGAGAAATGTGGACATCCACGACCCGAGTATCCACATGGCGTTCTGGGGTGTACCCCCAGACCTCCTGTAAGATTTCTGAGCGGGAAAACGGCTCCCCCGACCGACCCACCAGCAGCTCCAGCAGGCTAAACTCCATGCCGGTGAGCCGGATACGCTCGTTACCCTTGTAGACCTGACGCTTATTGGTGTCGATGCGTAGGGCATTGACCTGGATGATCCCCGAGCTGGGAATGCCGGTGTTGCCGATCTTGTCTACCCGTCGCAGCACGGAGCGGATGCGGGCCTCTAGCTCTTTGGGAGAAAAAGGCTTAACGACATAGTCGTCTGCCCCCAGCTCCAGCCCCGTAATCCGATCGGCCACGTCACCCAAGGCCGTCAGCATGATAATGGGCACATCCGATTCTTTGCGCAGCTCTTGGCAAACGCCATAGCCGTCTAGCTTAGGCATCATCACGTCCAGCACCACTAGGTCTGGCTCAGTATTGCGAAACGTCCCTAGGGCCTCCTCACCATCAGCTGCTGTGACCACGTCGTAGCCAATCATAGATAGCCGAGTTTCGAGGATGCGGCGAATGCTCGCTTCGTCATCGACGACCAGTATCTTCTCTTTGTTTTCCAATGTTCTCAGTGCTCCATCAACTTAAGGCATTAGCTCAACACAGACGGCAGCTCGATCGAAAGCGCTTGATCAATTGCTGACTATTAATTTTTTGTAGCCTATCATTAAGGGATGTCCCTAGGCCAGCATTTTCATGAAGCTAGATACCTCTCTATAGCTAGATCACAGAGTTTATTAAGCTTTGTTGCAAATAGGGAATATGGCTCAGAGATTTGAGCCAAAGCTTAATATTTCGCAGTAAACACCAACGATACATGACGCTTTTAAAGCTTACCTATTGCTTTAAGACGGCCATCAGGAAAATTCACCAACGCCGCGTTTCTTACATGGCGTTAGCTTTAAGCGAATTCGAAGAGGATTAAGGATGCCAAAGGGGCGATCGCGATATGTTTGCCGGGAGTGCGGGGCCGACGCGCCGCAGTACTTCGGAAAATGCCCAGCCTGCGACAGCTGGAATTCCATGGTGGAGGAAGCGGCGCCTGCCACCAGCCAAAAGGAAGCGGTGCGGCGAGGAATAAGCTCCAGCAGCGCTAGGTCCGGCGCTAAGTCTGGCGGCGCTAAGTTCGGTGGGGGCGCGTTCAATGGCGGGGCCGCCGACTTGACGCCTCGACCTTTGCGATCGCAGCCGCTGCACCAAATAGAGGAGGGGCCGAGAGCGCGGTTCTCCTCTGGCTACTCCGAACTAGACCGGGTGCTGGGAGGGGGCCTGGTGTCAGGGTCTCTGGTGCTGGTGGGGGGAGACCCTGGCATCGGCAAGTCTACTCTCCTGCTGCAGGTGGCGGGACGGCTGTCGGGTCAGTACCCCATTCTTTACGTCTGCGCGGAGGAGTCGAGTCAGCAAGTGAAGCTGCGCTGGCAGCGATTGGGGGTGGCCCTGATGGATAGCGCTGAGGGCGCACAGGGCCACGCCAGCGGCAGTCCGGTAAAGCGGTGCGGTAAAGCGACTAGAGCCAGCAGCAAGGCCAGCAGTAAAGCCAGCGGCGACAGCAGCGAGACCAATGGCAAAGACCGAGACGACGCGCCCGCTGCGCGCCAATCCACCCTGGCGGCTCCCGACCTCTACCTCCTACCCGAGACAGACCTAGACGCCGTGCTCGCTGAGCTAGAGACCCTCCGTCCCCCCATTGCCGTTATCGACAGTATTCAGGCGCTGTATTTCTCCGAGCTGACCTCTGCCCCTGGCTCGGTGGCCCAGGTGCGAGAATGTACGTCGGCCCTGATGCGGTTGGCCAAGCGGGAGAACATTACCCTACTGATTGTGGGCCATGTCACTAAGGAAGGGGCGATCGCCGGACCCAAGGTGCTAGAGCACCTGGTGGATACGGTGCTGTATTTCGAGGGCGATCGCTTCGCCAGCCATCGCCTGCTGCGCTCCGTAAAAAACCGCTTTGGGGCTACCCACGAGCTGGGCATTTTCGAGATGGCGGACAGCGGCTTAACCGAAGTGAGCAACCCGTCAGCCCTGTTTCTGAGCGCCGGAGACGATCCCTCCCCCGGCACCGCTACCATCGTCGCCTGCGAAGGCACCCGCCCCCTGCTGGTGGAGCTGCAGGCCTCTGGTGAGCCCCACCAGCTACGCCTCCCCCCGGCGGGCCACCACCGGCATTGAGTACAACCGGCTGCTGCAGATTTTGGCGGTGCTAGAAAAGCGAGTGGGCATTCCGCTATCGAAGCTAGACGCCTACGTTGCCTCCTCCGGCGGTCTCAACGTGGGGGAGCCCGCCGCTGACTTAGGCGTGGCGGTAGCGGTGGCCGCCAGCTTCCGCGATCGCATCGTCGATCCTGGAACGGTGCTCATTGGTGAAGTGGGGCTAGGGGGCCAGGTGCGCCCCGTCTCCCAAATGGAGCTGCGGCTGCGGGAGGCCGATAAGCTGGGGTTTCGGCGGGCGATCGTGCCCCCGATGACGCTGCCATCGGGGGTGGGGTTAGAGGTGATTCCCGTGAAGCGGGTGGTAGATGCCATGGGGGTAGCCCTAGTCGGCGGCGGCCCCCAACAGGTAGATTGAGACTAAAGACAAGCAGGTCATTCAGTGTCACAGTCTCACCCCAATTCCACTTCGCGGCCTCGGGCGCTGCTGCGAGCTTGCCGAGTCATGCTGCGGCAGTTTCCGCTGTGGACCGTACTGCTCTGCCTTGGATTGGGGCTTGCCCTGAGCGTCACCTCCAGCGGTAGGCCATCAGTGGCTCAAGTTCCCTCTTCAGGGGGGATGTCCGAGGCGGCGGTCGTCACGGGTACCGTAGACCCCGTTCCGCCCGAGCACCAGCTCGGCCAGTCTCTCTACCTCAACGCCTGCGCCACCTGCCACATCGGCATACCGCCAGCGGTGCTGCCTGACCAAAGCTGGCAGCGGCTTCTGGAGGAGCCGGGCCACTACGGCCTGCAGATTTCGCCCCCAACCGATCCGGGTCGACTCCTAATTTGGCAGTATCTGCAGCAGTTTTCGCGATCGCTTCAAGGCGAAGAGCTGCCGCCGTTCCGCCTAGAAAACTCGCGCTACTTCAAGGCTCTCCATCCCCGAGTCGAGTTTACCGAACCTGTTCGACTGCAGGGCTGCGTTACCTGTCATCCCCAAGCCACCCTATTTAACTTCCGAGAGCTGACGGCAGACTGGGCCGACGCACCGTAGTGCTTTCCCTACAGCAGCAGCCTTTCCCCCTGCCAATGGAGCTACACTAAGAGATACACTAAATGGATTACGTTAGGCGCGATTTAGCTCACGTTAGAGCTGACCCAGCGCCTGATAGTTCAATGCCTCTCACCCTTATCTTCCCTTTTTGGTCATGCTAAAAAAGCTGCTTGGCGATCCAAACGCGCGAAAGCTAAAGCGATATCGGCCCGACGTGGTTGAAATCAATTTGCTAGAAGAAGAGGTACAGCCTCTCTCTGACGACGCGCTAGCGGACAAAACAAACGAGTTTAGGCAGCGGATCGAGAAGGGCGAATCTCTAGACGACCTGCTGCCCGAAGCCTTTGCCGTAGTGCGGGAGGCAGCCCGGCGAGTGCTCGGCATGCGCCACTACGACGTGCAGCTGGTGGGCGGCATGGTGCTCCATGAAGGGCAAATCGCCGAGATGAAAACGGGGGAAGGAAAGACCCTGGTCTCCACCCTACCCGCTTACCTCAATGCGCTAGAGGGCAAGGGCGTTCACGTCGTCACCGTCAACGACTACCTGGCGCGGCGGGACGCCGAATGGATGGGCCAGGTCCACCGCTTTTTGGGCCTAAGCGTCGGCCTGATTCAGCAAGGCATGAGCCCGCCGGAGCGCCGCAAGAACTACGCCTGCGACATCACCTACGGCACCAACAGCGAGCTGGGGTTTGACTACCTGCGGGACAACATGGCCACGTCAGCAGATGACGTGGTGCAGCGATCGTTTAACTACTGCATCATCGATGAAGTGGATTCGGTGCTGGTAGATGAGGCCCGAACGCCGCTGATTATTTCTGGTCAGGTGAACAATCCCAGCGAGAAGTACGTGAAGGCGGCCCAGGTGGCGTCGGCCCTACAGCGTAAAGCCGACGAGGACGACGAGTCGGGGCACTACGAGGTAGATGAGAAGGCCCGCAACGTGCTGCTGGCGGACGAAGGCTACATCGAGGCCGAAAATATTTTGGGGGTTACCGACCTGTTCGACCCCAAGGATCCCTGGGCTCACTACATGTTCAATGCGGTGAAGGCCAAGGAGCTGTTCATCAAAGACGTCAACTACATTGTCCGCAATGACGAGGTGGTGATTGTCGATGAATTTACCGGGCGAGTGATGCCGGGACGGCGGTGGAGCGACGGCCTACACCAAGCCATCGAGGCCAAGGAGCGGGTGGAGATCCAGCCCGAGACCCAGACCATGGCCACCATCACCTACCAAAACTTCTTCCTGCTCTACCCCAAACTAGCGGGCATGACGGGTACTGCCAAAACGGAAGAGGCAGAATTCGGCAAGATCTATAACCTCGAGGTGACAATTATCCCCACCAATCGTCCTACGGGCCGCGCCGACTTGTCGGATGTGGTGTATAAAACCGAGGATGCGAAGTGGGCGGCGGTGGCTCAAGAATGTGCCGATATGCACCGCGATGGCCGTCCTGTACTGGTGGGCACCACCAGTGTCGAAAAATCGGAGCTGCTCTCCCAACTGTTGAGCGAGCTGGACGTGGAGCATAACCTGCTGAACGCCAAGCCGGAAAACGTGGAGCGGGAGTCGGAGATTGTGGCTCAGGCCGGGCGTAAAGAGGCGGTGACTATCGCCACCAATATGGCGGGCCGGGGTACGGACATCATTTTGGGGGGCAACTCGGACTACATGGCCCGGCTCAAGGTGCGGGAGTACTTTATGCCGCGCATTGTGCAGCCGGAGGACGAGGGCTTCTCAGTCACCAAGGTGGCTGGGGCGAGCCGCCGCAACAGCAGCAAAGGCTTTGACGCGGACGGCAAGGGCAAAGAAAAAACCTGGAAGGTGTCACCCCAGATCTATCCGACCGAGGTGTCGCCGGAGCTGGAAAAGCAGCTCAAAGCGGCTGTGGACTTTGCCGCCAAGCAGTACGGGGAGCGATCGCTGCCGGAGCTAGAGGCAGAGGACAAGGTGGCTACCGCCGCTGAGAAAGCGCCCACGGAAGACCCGGTCATTGCGAAGCTGCGAGACTCCTACAACGCCATCCGCAAGCAGTATGACGGCTACACGGAGGCAGAGCACGAAGAGGTGATTCAGCTGGGGGGCCTGCATGTCATAGGCACCGAGCGTCACGAATCGCGCCGGGTCGACAACCAGCTGCGGGGCCGCGCCGGTCGTCAGGGAGACCCAGGCTCGACGCGCTTTTTCCTGAGTCTGCAGGACAACCTGCTGCGAATTTTTGGCGGCGATCGCGTCGCAGGGCTGATGAACGCCTTCCGCGTCGAGGAGGACATGCCCATCGAGTCCGGCTTCTTGACCCGCTCTTTGGAGGGGGCGCAGAAGAAGGTCGAGACCTACTACTACGACATGCGAAAGCAGGTGTTCGAGTACGACGAGGTGATGAACAACCAGCGCCGCGCCATCTACGCCGAGCGTCGCCGCGTGCTGGAAGGCCAAGACCTCAAAGAGCAGGTGATCAAGTACGCCGAGCAGACGATGGACGACATCGTTGAGGCCTACGTCAACCCCGAGCTACCGCCCGAAGAATGGCAGCTGGACAAGCTGGTCGCCAAGGTGAAGGAGTTCGTCTATCTGCTCGCCGACATGGAGCCTTCCCACATCGAGAACCTAACCGTCAGTGAAATGAAGACCTTCCTGCACGAGCAGGTGCGGATTGCCTATGACGTCAAGGAAGCCCAAGTGGAGTCTATTAAGCCCGGCTTCATGCGCCAGGCGGAGCGGTTCTTCATCCTCCAGCAAATCGACTCGCTGTGGCGGGAGCACCTGCAGCAGATGGATGCCCTACGGGAGTCGGTAGGGCTGCGGGGCTATGGTCAGCAGGATCCGCTGGTGGAGTATAAGAGCGAGGGCTACGAGCTGTTCCTCGCCATGATGACCGACATTCGCCGAAACGTCGTCTACTCTCTATTCCAGTTTCAGCCGCAGCCGCAGCAAACGGCGACGCCAGCGGCCTCTGAGGCGGTCTAGGCTTTCCCCCCGGTGGCAATGGGAACCAGCAGTCGGCTCACGGTGCGGCCATCCTCAAGGGGGTAGAAGCTCAGCTCTCCGCCAAACTGCTGCATCAAGGACTGACTAATGGCAAGGTGTAGTCCCGGGGGGTGATCTAGCGGTGAAGCGACCAGCAGATCGGCGTCTCGACCATTGCGAAGCGCCTCTAGAAGGCTAGGTTGAATACTGCCGTAGTCCGTAACAATGATTTCCAGCCAGTGAAAATCGAGTGGACGACACCAAATATCGATTCGCCCCCTCTCGGGCGATCGCTCGCAGGCGGCAGTCAAGGCTTCATGCAGCACCAGCTCAATTTTTTGGCTGTCCGAGCTGATGCTCAGGGTGTGGGTATTGTGAATCTGGATCCAGAGCTTTTGTCTCTCTATCCAGGGCTCAATCCGTTCTTTGGCCCGCTTGAGCAGCGTCACTAGCGGCAAGAGCGTCTCTTTGGACTGCAGTTGCCACTTTTCATCTGTGACCACAGGCTGCGTCCGCTTTAGCGACCCGCCCAAATTTCGCACCGCTTGGTGGTAGCGCATGCTGGCCAACGCATCTTTTTGGTGACTCAGCTCAGTGAGCTGAGCCGTGTGCTGAGTTACCGAGCGATACAGGTCCTCTAGTCGCCGATGCTTATACCAGTTGAGCAGCTCTAGCTGCTGCCGCTGGGCAGTAAGGGTCTCGGTAAGCGTCAGATATCGCCTCGCCCAAGCGAGCTGACCACACAGAATTTCAAGGGTTTTGACCTGTCGGTCAAGCCAAAGCCGCTCCGAACCATCAGCAATTAAAAGCAAGCCGCTGGGGCTATAGTCCACCGTCGTTCTGAGCGCAACGGCCAGCAGCTGTCCGATGTCTTGTCCCACGAGCCAGCGCCGGGTTTCTATCGAGAGCTGCTGCTGACTCAACCGCACGATCCCCTGCTGCTCGAGTCCCCGCTTCAGCAGAGGGTCTGTGTGAATATCAACTTGAGCCTCTGGCTGAATCTCAAAGCGGTGGTTGGCGATCGCAATGGCTGAGACCTGAGCGACTGACTGCCCAGGACACCAGGTGATCAGCGCGGCCAGGGGCACTTGGGTCAGTGCGGCAACATGCTTGACCGCCGTCTGCTCCAGCGTACTGAGCTGCTGCGTCTCATGCATGATATCCAGACTGCTTTTGATTGAGTCATAGATATGCTGCTGCTGTTCAATTTCGCCGTAGAGCTGAAATTGACGTAGAACTAACCCAATCTGCTGCCCGGCCGCCCGCAGCAAATCCTGCTCAATAGAATTCCACACGCGGGCGTGGTCATCCCCAACCACCAGCAGTCCCTTCAGGGGACTGCCAATGGCGGTATGACAAACCAAAAGCGATCGCACCCCAATATTGAGAAAGGCGTCCCGCCAGGCCATTAGCTTCAGCTCGTCGTCGACGTCTTCAACGCTCACTGCGCTTTGGCTGTGCTCTAGCATTTGCCAGTCAATTTTGTCCAAAGCGTCCAGGGGACTGGCCACAGAGGCCCCCTTGCCGTGCTCGTACATGACGATAAACCGCTCCTGCTGCTCACGGTAGGTCAAGACCCACACTCGCTTGACGTTGAGCCGCTCGACCAAGCGATCGCTGCAGTCCTGCAGTACCTGACTCCAGTCCTCACGGCTGTAAATGGCGTGGGAGACTTCAGCGACCAGCGCTTGGTTTTGCTGAATTTGAGTCACGACCTGCTCGGCTCCATCCAGTGGGGCAACGAGACTCGCCAGCTGAGCCGCCCCACAGAGGTAGGCCTTTTCTTCTCCAGTCCATAGTCGAGGCGCTTTGCCGTCTACGCCCAAAAATCCTAAGAGCTCCCCCTGGAACATAATAGGAGCCGCTAGAAAAGACTGAATCCGCAACTTTGACATGAGCTGGCCCACGTTCTCCGTCTGTACAGCGCTGTTGGCGTCGCTGATTGCAATCAGACTGTTGGCCGTCAGACTTTGGTAGAACGGACCGGCCTCCTGAACGAAAATTTGGGCAGGTGGGGCTGGACTCAGCTTGTTCAAGCTGGTTTTCGTAACCTGACGACTTCCCGGTTGCCCCATTCGATGCCCAAATAGACGGCTCTCGTAGTCGAGCCAGTAGATGTAGGTGCGGCTCGCACCAACAAACTGGTGGGTTTCGCGGGTGATAGCAGCAAGGCGGCTCTCTACTGAAGGCAGATGGCCGAGCTCCGACAGCAGAGACAGTAGGGGGGCTGCGGTTTGCTTAATTTGACCGCGCTGGTAGGCCATGTCGATGCGGTTTAATGCCGCACCAAGCTCCCCAAAAAGCATTGAGAGCCGGGCCTTGTCGCTCGACTGTGCAGGGACACCCCAGTAAGTGACCCCCAATAGCGCCACGCCAAGACAGGTGTTTTTGTGGCGAATGGGAAACGCCAAGGTCCCCTGAATGCCCAGACGCTTGGCAATTTTTTGCCACCGCCCAGCGCGAAACTCATCTTGTAGGTTGGGCAACCCCACGGGCCGCTGCTGCACGACCACCTGCTCAAGCAGGCTTCCTGGCACAAGGGCAAAGTCTTGAGTTAACGGCTGCGGGTCGCGCGTGGGCGATCGCCCCCCTTGACCAAACATCTGTTGAGTGGGACGGTCGTATAGCCCCACCCAAATTAGGGCGTAGTCAAACTCTGCGTCGATATGAGCGATAACGTGGTCAATCTGAGCAGTCTTGCTATTCTCATCCCGAAGCACCTGAAGCGTTCGCCCCAGTGCGCTTAGCTGCCTATCGATCGGTTGCCCGCTCATGATGGTTGTCTCGTTCTCGTAGATACATCAGGCACCTAGGGACTATCGTTGAAAGGTCAACGTCAAAACATCAGCACCATCGCGCCCTATCCTTGGACAGAATATACCTGATATTGGCATTCTCAACAGGATGCGGCAAGCAGTGGGCCTAGCGCCCGCCCTGCGTCGTCTGGTTAGATAGGAGTGGTCCGCCGCGACTATCCATCGTAAACCAGCCGCTGCTCAATGTTTGATCCTTATTTAGCAATTCGTCCGCTTGTCGCGGGCGCTGCCGACGTCAACCCAGAGCAGCTGCAGCGGCGGACGATTCTAGCCTTGCGATCGCTCTGCCGGCAGCAGGCTTGGGGCCGTCAGGTACAGACGATTCTACAGTCCACCTACTGCGTTCAGTCTCCCCGCCTCGCCCAATCGATTTGGAACGTTCCCTTCGCCAACCCTGTGGGGCTAGCGGCGGGCTTTGACAAAGACGGTCTCGCCTCAGGAGCGTGGCATTGGCTAGGCTTCGGCTTTGCCGAGCTGGGCACCGTCACCCGCCGTGCTCAGCCTGGTAACCCGCTTCCCAGACTATTTCGATTGGCGAGCGATCGGGCCGCCCTCAACCGCATGGGCTTCAATAATCAGGGGGCAGAAGCCCTAGCTCATACCTTGGAGCAAACCTGGGGCGACGCAGCTCACCCCATTCCCCTAGGGCTCAATATAGGCAAGTCTAAAATCACCCCCTTGGATGAGGCGGTCGAAGATTACGGCCACAGCTTCACAGCTCTCCAAGGTCTGGGAGAGTACGTAGTGGTCAATGTCTCTTCTCCTAATACCCCAGGGCTGCGATCGCTGCAGGCCGTAGAGCAGCTGCAGCCCATATTGGAGCGTCTCCAGTCCCTCAACACAGGGGGGTTGCCTATCTTGATCAAAATTTCCCCCGATCTCGCCTGGGATGACCTTGCAGCAGTGCTAGACCTAGCCCAATCCTTGGGAATTTCGGGCATCATTGCGACCAACACCACCCTCAGTCGCGCCCACTTGATGACCTTAAGAATTCGCCGTACGGGGCAGCCCGTAGCCCAAGAGGCGGGGGGGCTCAGCGGCGCACCGCTGCGATCGCGCGCCACAGAAGTGATTCGGTTCATCTACCGCTATACAGGAGGAAAGCTGCCTATTGTTGGCGTAGGCGGCGTCTTTACCGGGGAAGACGCCTGGGAGAAAATCACGGCGGGGGCAAGCCTGCTGCAGGTGTACACCGGCTGGATTTATGAAGGTCCGGGAATGACCCGCCGTATACTAGAGTACCTACTGCATCGGATGGACCAAGCGGGCGTGGCCCATATCTCGGATGCGGTTGGTCTAGCGGATCGCTAGTCGCCTGCTGCCTAGCTGGCCCGGTCAAAACCCTAAGACTACACAAAGTTCCCCTCGCTGAGTTTTTATGGAAGTTGAATTTCGCGAATGCAATGTCTTCGATCTTTGGATTTGGCTGGAGCTGGAGACGGTCCCCACCTCCTCCGAGCAGCAGTATTTTGAGGAGATCTTTAGCTCCTGGTTTTTCTTAGGCAAGCTGGGGGGCTTCAACGCCGAGAACCTGCAGGTGCAGGAGGCGGGAATTGACGTTAGCTATCTGCCCTATGACCAAGACGCCGCCGACCGCACGTTGATGTCGGTGATGCACAACATGGCCGATTTAGAGTACAACGGCTTTTGGGTGCGCTGCTGGTTTGATCTGGGCACTTCAGATGCGATCGCCCTCGACGCATTGGTCAATGCGCTGACCCAGTTTAGCCGAGACTACGTCACCATCAAGCGGCTGATCATTGGCGGGGAGAACCCCGACTGGCCAGCGCCTGAACACGAGCGCACCTTTATTCCTCGGGCCGATTTGGACCAAAATTAGACTCAGTCAAACTGCCGGCAAAAGAACTCTGTCGGTGAGCGGTATGCCTTTTTACAGGGGCACGGCGGTGCCGTGCCCCTGCGGGGACTTAAAATTCGTCGTAGTTTCCGCCGCCTTGGGCTTCGTTGTCTCGCTTCGACCCTAGCAGCTCTAAGCGATCGACGCGAATAGAAGGGCTGGTGCGGTCGGCTCCCGTAGAGCGATCTTGCCAGCGGTCAATCTTGAGCGCGCCGCTGATGCCAATGAGGCTTCCCTTGCGCACGTAGTTGGCTGCAATCTCAGCCGTTCTGCCCCAGATCTCTAAGTTAAACCAGTCGGGCTCATCGCTATTGCGGCGGCGGCGGTCAACTGCCAGCGTCAGCCGGCACAACACGCTGCCTGACTCAAAGTAGCGTACGTCGGGGTCGCGCCCCGCCCGACCCACTAGATTGATGGTGTTTAGTCCCATATCGATCGCTCAGTCCTAACGCTGTATTGGCGGTAATAGTTTCCATCTTCCAGAATAGCGTGACGATAGAGGTCTACAACTGTTGCAATCTGTTCAGGTCTGTGCGAGGACTCGAGGTCGACGGCAGGCATAATGGATGTAATCTCAGTGCATCTACCCTAATTGGTCCAGTTGGGCCTGACCGCCCCTGATATTGCGATCGCTTCCTAAACTGGTACGACATCACTAGACGATATCCCGAAAACGTAATAGAATCCTGACCGTTTAGGTATTGTTGGTAGAGAGCGTGCTGTGAGCAGCGAACCACTAAGGTCAATTAGTCCAGGTCTACCCTTGAAAACCACAGCGTCACAAAGTCTCAGCGTGCTAGGTCAGCTGTCGCTAGCGCTCTGGTGAATAAATTCCCGACCGTATTACCATCTATCCGTCCAACTTTTGGGAGAGTAAATAACTCGTGGGAATTCTAAATCGCTTCTCGCTGTCACGCGACATGGGTATCGACCTCGGTACCGCCAATACCCTCGTTTACGTTTCGGGTAAAGGCATTGTGCTGCAAGAGCCTTCGGTCGTCGCCATTGACCAAAATGATAAGACGCCGCTCGCTGTAGGGGAGGACGCCAAGAAGATGCTGGGGCGGACCCCCGGAAACGTTTTGGCCTTGAGGCCCCTCCGAGACGGCGTCATTGCGGATTTTGACACCGCCGAAATCATGCTGAAGCATTTCATCCGGCGGGTTCATGAGGGACGAACCTTGGTCTCTCCGCGCATCGTCATCGGCATCCCCAGCGGCGTTACCGGGGTAGAGCGCCGGGCCGTGGAAGATGCCGCGCGGGAGGCCGGGGCGCGGGAAGTTCACCTAATCGACGAGCCGGTAGCCGCCGCGATTGGGGCCGGATTGCCAGTGGCCGAGGCCACCGGCAACATGATCATCGATATCGGTGGGGGAACTACTGAAGTCGCCGTCCTCAGCCTTCAGGGCACCGTCCTCAGCGAGTCGGTGCGGGTTGCTGGAGATGAGCTTAGCGATGCACTGGTCCAATACATGAAGAAGGTGCATAACTTAGTGATCGGTGAGCGCACGGCTGAGGAGATCAAAATATCTATTGGCTCAGCCTACCCTACGCCCAACGAGGAGGAGATGACAATAGAAGTGCGCGGCCTTCATCTGCTATCAGGCCTGCCGAGAACGGTAACCGTCAAGGCTCCCGAGATGCGAGAAGCCATGTCTGAGCCCCTTTCCGTTATTATTGACGCCGTTAAGCGTACCTTAGAGCGGACGCCGCCAGAACTTGCTGCTGACATCGTCGACCGCGGCATTATGCTGGCGGGAGGTGGGGCGCTGCTCAAAGAGCTTGACACCCTCATCAGCCACGAGACCGGCATAGTGGTTCACATTGCCGCCGATCCGCTGAGCTGTGTTGTGTTGGGAACGGGGCGCGTGCTGGAGAACTTTAAGCAGCTTGCTCGCGTTTTTAAGTAATGTTAAGTAATATCGAAGGGATTATTAATTGGCAGCGATCGCTCAAACTCACCCGGTTTTAGAGCGCTGTGCTCCGCGTATTCCCTTCTTTTTTGTTCTATACATTACCGTCATCGAGTCATCAGAATGTATACGTTTCGCCGCTGGTGGGAGCTTCACGGACTGCGGCTAGGGCTGATATCACTGGCCCTGGTCGCAGCCTGGCTCGTTCGGCAAACCAATGGTCTACCCGTTCTAGAAGTCTATCGCTGGATGCAGCAGCTCGCTCAGGCTGCGCCATCTGACGCAGAGGCTATTGAGACAGCCCGCGTTCGGGAGCTTCAGGGCCAGCTGCAGGAAATGCAGCAGCAAAACCAGCAGCTGCGATCGCTTTTGGATTCGCCGGACCTGACCCCTGTTGACAAAGTGTTTGCCCCCGTCATCGGTCGGAGCACAGATCAATGGTGGCACCAGCTTTTGCTGGGCCAGGGCAAAAGTGCCGGAGTGCAGGTGGGCGACGTGGTCGCTGGGGTAGGCGGACTGGTGGGACGCGTTACCCACGCTACGCCAAACACGAGCCGAGTTTTGCTCCTCAGCGATCCGGCGAGTCAGGTGGGTGTGACGGTGAGTCGTTCTCGGGCCATGGGCTATCTGCGGGGACAGGCGGGGGATCAAGCCGTGATGGTTTTGTTTGACAAGGTGCCCGACATTCGTCCGGGGGATGTGGTGGTCACATCACGCCTTAGCCAACTTTTCCCGGTGGGTATTCCGGTAGGGACCGTGCGCTCAATTGATCTGACTAAGTCACCGGCCCCGGAGGCCGTCATCGAAATTTCATCGCCCATCAGCCGATTAGAGTGGGTCACCGTCTACTCCAATCCGCAGCGGGATGGGCTGGGCACTGCAGCCACGACGCCAGACAATGGAAACCCTTAATCCCACCCTGAAGCGTGTTCTAGATTGGACGGTTACGGCGGCTTCCGTTGCCGTCTGCGTGATGGTTCTGCCGGCTCGGTTCTCGGGTATCGAGCTTTTAGGAGCTGGGCCAAACTGGCTTTTGATCTGGGTTGTCGCCTGGAGCCTGAAGCGATCTGTCTTTCAAGGGGCGATCGCTGGCCTTTGCCTAGGGCTGATTCAAGACGGTATGAGCATGCCCCAGCCCACCCATACGCTTGGACTAATTTTGGCGGGGGTGCTGACGGCCCGGCTGCAGAAGCAAAAATACATTCAGGAAGATTTTATTTCAGTAGCCATGATCGTGTTTGCCATGGCAATTTTGGTGGAAACCGTGATGGCAATTCAGTTTAGCCTCCAGTATCTCCTCAACGCGGTGCCAAAATCCTACCCCCTCCTCACCCGCACCTGGCTTTACCACCAGCAAATTACGCTGAGTTCCGCCATCTTGAGCAGCCTTTGGGCTCCGGTTATCTACTACCCCCTCAACCGCTGGTGGCGAATGGCTCAGGCCACGGATTGATATGCTGATACCCTATGTGTGTTGCAACCCGGCGAGCCAACCGTGAATCAAATTAGAAACTGGACAAAGTCCAGCATCGATCTTTTTCTCTCACTTACAATTGCCCTTACCCTGGTAGTTCTTGCCCCGCCCGCGCTGGCCCTCGGCGGGCCACAGCCCCCCCTCAACGAGCCCGCTCCTAGCTTCACGCTGCCAACCAATACGGGAGAGGGTTCCGTTTCCCTGGCGGATTACCTCGGTCAGTGGCTTGTGGTCTACTTCTACCCCAAAGACTTCACTCCCGGCTGTACCCTAGAGGCGCAGCGGTTCCAGCGCGACCTGCCTCAATACAGCGATCGCAACGCCCAAATCGTCGGCATCAGCGTCGACGACGTTGATTCCCACGCCGAATTTTGCGACTCTGAGGGGCTCACCTTTTCCCTGCTGGCCGATACCGATGGCTCGGTGAGCAAGGCTTACGGCTCTTGGCTCGGCGTCTCCTCCCTGCGGCACACCTACATCGTTGATCCCGATGGGACAATGCGGGCGCGGTTCACGGGGGTTAGACCTGCGGGCCACAGCCGCGAGGTGCTGGCCCAGCTCGATGCCCTACAGCAGGATTCGTAGACTGGTTCGAAGCGCTAGGGCTCCGGTACAAACGCAGGGCGATCGCCTTGGGTCTGTCTGAGCGCGGCGTCTAGCGCCGCCCAGTCTTGCCGCTCAATACTGTCGGTGAGCTGGTCGAGCTGCTGCCGGTAAACCTGGAGCGATCGCAGCAGGTTGTGGCGGTTGTATTGGGCCATCATTACCCCTAGCTCCGGGTTCCCCCCGCCCACCCGGGAGGTGTCGCGGAACCCAGAGCTGGCGACCGACTGAGCCAAAGTGAGAACGTCGGCCTCGGCCTGGGTGCAGGCGGCGATCACGCTGGCGCTCACCATTACCGGCAGATGGGATATCCAGGCAACGGCCTGATCATGTATTGCTGGGTCACACCGGTACACCACGCAGTCCAGCGGCTGAATCATCTGGTTTACCCGCTCTATTGCCGCCGCTGGCGTAGCTGCTGTAGGGGTAAGGACGTAGGGTCGACCCACAAACAGATTAGCGACTGCTGCCTCTAAACCCTGGTGGGCCGTCCCGGCCATGGGGTGGCCGCCTACGAAGCGGGGCCACAGAGGCTCCACCGCCGCGACCACCGACTGCTTGACGGAACCGACATCGGTCAACACGGCGTCAGCCTTGAGATGGGGCACCAGCTGCTGGACGGTGGGGGCGATGGCGTGCAGCGGCGTACAGATAACCACCAGGTCTGCCGTGGCCAACAGGCTCAGATCGGTGCTGGCCTGGTCGACCATCCGCCGCCCGATGGCGCGATCGCAAATCTCCTGCCGACGGCTGATGCCAACCACCTCGTAGCTCGTTTTTGCCTTGAGGTCGAGGGCCAAAGATCCGCCAATCAACCCTAGTCCAATAATTCCAATTTGCAGGGTGCCCATTTGCAGGGTGCTAGCTCCTATTGCGGTGGGTTGGGGCGCGTCCCAAACGCACCAAAGCCCAGCTAATCTATCACGAAGTCAAGGGGTTAAAGCGGCCACCGTCCTCTCAAGGTAGGTATGTCACAATAGGGTGCATTGTCTTAGAGGCCGTTCACGGGTGATCGAGGTAGAGGTCCATCAGCAGCTGCGAGCGTTCCTGCGGGAGCAGGGAGAACCCGTATGGCCCCACCACTTAACGATGGCGAGGCTTATAGCGCGTGCGTTCAGGCTGCGGCGCAGCGCTCTAATTCAGGCAGGACCGCCCTCTGGTCTCTACGGCTGCTATCGGTTGAGCTATCTGCTGCCTGCTATGGCCTGGCCCGAACCTGTGATCATTGTGGCCTCCGAAAGCCTGCAGCAGCGGCTGCTATATGTCGAAATTCCCCGGCTCAAGCAGTGGATGACCACCAGCAAGGCCATCTGCCAGGGCGATCGCTGGCCCTCCCCAAATTTTCGCGGCATTTTGATCACGTCTCCTGAAACCTGGCTGCGCGATCGCCTAGAATCGCCGCACCTTCCTGACGGAATCCTCACGCTGATTGATGGCGCTGACGATCTAGAGCGACAGGTCCGCCACGCCCTATCACGGCACCTCACCCCAGGTCACTGGTCAGCGCTGAGGCTGGCCCGCCCCGAACAGGGGTCAGTCATTCGGGAAACCTTAGTCCAGCTCACCCATGACCTTTGCCATCGCCCTCCCAACCCCTACGGTTGCTACCTCCTTGAGTCTTCAGAGAAGCTGGCCTTATCTGACCTTTATCACCACCTGCGGACCACGGCCGCTAATGGGTTAGACGACTGTCCCCCCTGGCAGCAGTTTTTTGAGCGGTTTCAGCAGCCCAACCTTCTCCTCTGGGCGACCCTCTCCCGCGAGCAGGGACAGTTCTCCCTCCATGAAGCTCCTGTTGAGGTAGCGCCGTGGATGCAGCCGGTATGGCAGCGGCAGCCCTTTGTGCTGGTCGGTGGTGCCTTGGATGATCACAGCGAGGCGCTGATCTATCGGGAGCGGCTAGGGCTCTCAGACCCGACCTATATCAAGTTCTCCCCCGACCGTCACCATGAGTCGATTCAGCTCTATTTGCCCGATCGCCTCCCCATGCCCAACACGCCTCAGTTTCAGTCGGCCTTGCTCATGGAGATTCGTTCGCTGCTCGCGCTGACGTCCACGGGTAGCGGGCTTGTTGTGCTGTTGGTCAATGACGTCCCTCTCAAAGCTCAGGTGGGAGCGACCCTCGCGGCAGAATACGGATCGCGCGTCCAGGTCGAGCGGACTTGCCTGGATGACACTGGCGTTTTGGTGACCGGCTGGCGCTATTGGCAGGAGCAGCAGGCGGTTTTGCCCATTCCCCAGCTGCTAGTGGTCACGACGCTGCCCATCCCCTCTCTAGAAGATCCCCTAGTGGCGGGGCGGGTAGCCTACTACAAAAAAAAGCGCCTCAACTGGTTTACCCACTACCTGCTTCCGGAAACTCTCAACGAGCTGCAGCGGGCGATCGCCCCCCTCCGCCAAGAGCGTGGCATCGTTGCCCTACTGGACAACCGGGTGAACCACCGCAGCTACGGACAGCAGATTTTGACGGCAATGAGCCCCTACAACCGGTTGGGCTACCTGGATGAAACCTCGTTTACTGAATAGAACTCACCCTGCTAAGGACGATCTTTACCGCTCAAAGACGCCTGTAGATCTACGGAGCGTGCTGCTGTTGCTTTAGCCAAGATGTGGCTCTGTTTCTGTGGATACGCGGTAGTCAAACCGCTGACACAGGTCTAAGGTCATCTATAACGATCGCCTGGCAGCCTATGGGATCACCTCGACAGCCCAATCGCTCTTCCTCACAATCGTCTGTGGCTCCGCTTGCTGCGCCACAGAATGATCGTCCCGCCTTTGATCCCTATTCCAAAGCCCTCGATACGACCTCTGATCTGGATTTGCCGCTCGCAGCCGTTGGTCGCGCTGTCGACTTTGGCCCCGTCGACTCTGGCTCCGACCGTGAAGACGGCTCCGCCTCGCCCCCCCTCTACGTCAAAACTCCTTCAGACGACGCTACCGGGGCCTTCTTCAAAGAGATGGCCCGCTATCCTCTATTGACGGCGGAAGAAGAGCTATTGTTGGCCCGCCGCGTGCAGACCCTCAGCCAAATCAATGCCGCTCGCAGCCAGCTGCAGCAGGAGTATCGGCGACCACCCTCAGATGACGAGCTGGCGATCGCCCTTGAGCTCACGCCGGCTCAGCTGCGGCAGCAGCAGCGCTGCGGCTGTCAGGCAAAGCTAGTGATGGTGCGCTCGAATCTACGGCTTGTCGTCTCAATTGCCAAACGCTACCTCAACCGCGGCATTCCTTTCCTCGACTTGATTCAGGAGGGGAGCCTCGGCCTCCACCGAGCGACCGAAAAGTTTGACCCCGAGAAAGGCTATAAGTTTTCGACCTACGCCTACTGGTGGATTCGCCAAGGCATTACCCGCGCGATCGCCAACGATGCCCGCACCATTCGCCTGCCAATCCACGTCACTGAGAAACTCAACCGCCTTAGAAAGACCTATCAGGAGCTGAACCACCAGCTGGGGCGATCGCCGTCGGAAGCTGAACTCGCAAACGCGATGGATCTGCCGCTGCCGCAGCTTCGCCGTCTTCAGCAGATGAGGCGTAAGGCCCTGTCTCTCAACTACCGCGTCGGCAAAGAAGAAGACACTGAATTGCTGGACCTTTTGGAAGATGGGACGAGCTGTCCGCCTGAGCGTCACATCGACGACGCTATTCTCCGTCAGGATCTACATCGGGTACTGGCCAGCGCGCTGACAGCCCATGAGCACGACGTGATTGCCCTGCGGTACGGCCTTGAAACAGGACAGTTTCATACTCTAGAGGAGGTTAGCCGTCACTTTAATCTGTCCCGTGAGCGGGTTCGACAAATTCAAACTCGGGCAATGCGCAAGTTGCGCCGCCCTCAGATTGCAGCTCAGCTAGAAGGATGGCTGCGCTAGAGCGCTGTCCGATACCGATTAGCGCTACGATGGCAGAGAATGCGTAGGAGAGCTGAATGACAATCTGGGTTAATGAGCAGGTTGATTCCTGTGGCCTAATTCAGGCCTGCATTGCCACCCGCGATCGCGGCCAGGCTGAAGCCTGCCACGAGGAATTTGTAGCTAAGCTAACGGACGCGCAGCGACTAGAGGGCTGGGTAGCGCGGCTGCGGAATGTTGATTCATGGGATGAGGTCCCCGTAACAGCGCTTAAGCTCAGCTACTGACGCTGGTAAACCAAATACTAAATACTTTAAACATGAAGAACCCCCAAGCCCAAAACATTGTAGCGGTCCTGCTGGGCATTGTCTCTGCTGCAGTTTTGCTGCTGGCCTTTAACTGCTTTGTTGTAATCAATCCAGGCCAGGCGGGGGTACTAAGCGTTTTGGGCAAGTCTCAAGACGGAGCGCTGCTCGAAGGACTCCACGTCAAGCCTCCCTTTATTTCAAACGTCGACATCTATGACCTAACGGTGCAGAAGTTTGAGGTGCCGGCTCAATCCTCAACGAAAGACCTCCAGGATCTAACCGCTAGATTTGCCATCAACTTTCGCATCGAACCCCTGCAGGTGGTCGACATTCGGCGCAGTCAGGGAACCCTGGAGAATCTCGTTGCCAAGGTGATCGCGCCGCAGACCCAAGAATCGTTCAAAATCGCTGCCGCTAAGCGAACCGCTGAGCAATCAATCACAGAGCGGGAGCTGCTCAAGAGTGATTTTGATAATGCACTCAGCGATCGGTTGGAGAAATACGCCGTCACGGTCCTCGATACCAGCGTCATCGACCTTAGCTTTACGCCAGAGTTTACCCGCGCGGTTGAAGAGAAGCAGATTGCTGAGCAGCAGGCCCAAAGAGCGGTCTATATTGCCCAAGAAGCGGAGCAGCAGGCCCAGGCCGACATCAATATCGCCCAGGGCAAAGCTGAAGCGCAGCGCATGCTGGCAGAGACCCTCAAGGCAACGGGCGGAGATCTGGTGCTTCAAAAAGAAGCGATCGCAGCCTGGCGCTCGGGAGGCTCCAATATGCCTAGAGTCCTTGTGATGGGAGACGGCTCGAGCAACCTACCCGTTTTGCTAGATCTAAACGGAGGAACGCGAGCCCCGCGGTAGGATTCTTCTAGGGCCACGTTTAAGTGATCAAAATAAGTCATTAAAAAGGGCGCACAATTGTGCGCCCTTGAGCCGAGAGGCCCTGCCAGTTAGTCCAAAAATCCTCGGAACTGCGCGATCGCAGCTCGCCCAATGTTAAACGCGGCCCAGCTAGCGGCCAAAATGATCGGAGATAGCACAACCACAACGCGCCAGTCCATATTTAACGTCCTCCAAGAAATTCTAAAGCTGCATCACTATTGATGTCTTCGCTATCTATTGTGCGACGAAACGACGCATTTTTCTAGGAATTGAGTCGAACGGTTGTCAATTGCCCGAACGCTACCCGCCAACATGTCGCGTTAAAATCGCTTTGATCTCTGTGGCGAGGCGTTCTGGCTGCTCAACCATGGCGAAATGGCCACAGCGGGGAAGCTTAATCGCGTTTTGCCCCGTCTCCCTAAAGAGGTAATGAAAGCTAGCGAGGTGATCGACGTACTTGGGCTCCATGATGTCGTCCGCATCGCCTGCAACAAAGTAGACCGGCTGGGTGAGGTGAGAAACCACGTGGGGCAGCCGGTGGACCTCCTCCTCGGTGGTGGACTCTAGCAGCGTCCCCAGAGCCGCATCAGATTCGGCGGTAAGCAAATCGAGGACGCGCTGTCGTCCCCACTGCCGTTCAATGGGCTGAGCGACGTTCATTCGGGCCATCAAGATATCAACCAGCGGTAGGCGTCTTAGCCAGGAAGGCCTTAGCCGCACTAGCTGCTGCCCCACGTTGCGAAACTTCTCGAACTCCTCTTTCAAGTAGATGCCGCCGCCAGCGTTAACGCAAATGCAGCCGCGAATTCGCTCGGGGGCCTGCATCGCCGCCCAAAGACCAATACTTCCCCCTAGGGAGTGGCCCACAATCCAGGCCGACTTGATGTCGAGCGATTCTAGCAGCTGATTGAGATCCTGAGCGTAGGCGGCTGGAGAGTACCGGGAGGCGATCGCTATGGAAGAGGCCTGCATCGTCAAATTTTCACTCTCAGAGCTGCCGGGCTGGCTGGCTGGGGTAGGCGACTCGCCAAATCCTCGCAGATCGTAAAGCAGGCAGGAATAGCCCTGCAGTTGGCCGACTAGGGGTCGCCAATAGGCCCGACTCAGCAACCAGCCGTGAACGAAGACCAGGCAGGTCTGGTGGGCAGATACCGTCAACTCGTAGGTGTGTGGAACGCCGAGTACATCAACAGTTTTAGCCATAGATCTATGGTAACTTGAACCTCGACTGAGGCTCAAATGTGGCTGCGTCGTGCGGTATTTTGGCCGATAAACCTTTAGAATGATGAGCAGGATAGGTACATATACAGAGTGAAGTGGGAATGACAGGCGGCGGTGAGAAGGAGGCAGCGCTCTCTGAGCGGGAGCTACAGATTGTCGAACTCGTGACGGTCGGGCTGACAAATCAGGAAATTGCTGAGGCCTTGGAGATCAGCAAGCGGACAGTTGACAACCACGTCAGCAATGTCTTGACTAAAACATCAACGGCCAACCGAGTCGAGCTTGTGCGGTGGGCGCTCAGATGGGGTAAGGTTTGCCTAGACCAGGTCAACTGCTGCACACTCCCCGTCCCTGCAGATGTTGTGGCCTCGGACAGTTAACCGTAGCGCCAGCCAATGCATTCTTCATCGGTGATAGATCTGTCTCACTCCGACGGACCCATTGACATTCAGTGCCCGGAGCTTCCCTTGGCGGTTTATCGGGAGGTTTCGGCTCATTTGCGCCAGTGCAGCGGCATCATGGCACAAGTGCTGCCCCAGTCGTCATCATCTTTTGACTACCGCCAAAGCCAGGCTGGGGGACTCAGAATCAGCTGCGCAGCCGATACAGACCCGGTCGAACGGCAGCAGGTTAAGGCTATTCTCCAATATTACGGCTCGCGCTATGGCGACTGGGAGCCTGCTGAGGGCGATTTGGGGAGCTGAGGTCTCGAGGCGTGATGAGCATCTGTTGAAACAATTAGCGTGATTGGAATCCGAAGTATGGAGAGGGTCAAAGCGATTCGAGGCACAAAAGACATCTTGCCCGACGAAATCGCCTATTGGTATAGCGTTGAATCGGCAGCCCGCGACACGCTAACTCGAGCAGCGTACCGAGAAATTCGCACCCCAATTTTTGAGCAGACCAATCTGTTTGAGCGCAGCATTGGTGAGGCGACAGACGTGGTCGGTAAGGAGATGTATACTTTCAGCGATCGCGGCGATCGCTCTTTGACCCTGCGCCCTGAGAACACAGCCAGCGTGGCGCGGGCCTTTATCGAGCACAGTCTGCATTCTCAAGGGCTGCAGCGGCTCTGGTATCTTGGCCCTATGTTTCGCTACGAGCGCCCCCAGGCGGGCCGCCAGCGGCAGTTTCACCAGGTCGGCGTCGAGGTCTTGGGCAGCGACGATCCTCGAGTAGACGCTGAGGTGATTGCGCTGGCCAACCAGTTTTTGCAAACGCTAGGGCTAGACGACCTGACGCTGGTGTTTAACTCGATCGGCGACTTGAGCGATCGCCAGCGCTACCGGGATGCCTTAGTCAATTACCTGACGCCCCATAAGGCTGAACTTGACTCAGACTCTCAAGATCGCCTGGACCGCAACCCTCTGCGAATCTTGGACTCCAAGCACGAGCGCACGCGGGAAATTTTGCGAGAGGCCCCTAGTCTGCACGAATACCTCGGCGAGCTATCCCAACGGCGGTTTGAGCAGGTGCAGGCGCTGCTCCATGACCTCAAAATCACCTACACCCTTGATCCGCAGCTGGTGCGCGGCCTCGACTACTACACCCACACCGTGTTTGAGATCCAGTCTGAGGCGTTGGGAGCGCAGGCGACGGTATGCGCGGGCGGGCGCTATAACGGGCTGGTTGCTCAGCTCGGGGGACCAGAGACCGCCGCCATTGGCTGGGCCAGCGGCATGGAGCGCCTGATTTTACTGCTCCAGCAGCAAACGTCGATTCAAGATCTCTCTCTAGATTTTTATGTGGTGTCGCGGGGCGATCGCGCTGAGTCCCAAGCGCTAGTCATTACTCATCAGCTGCGTCAGTCCGGTTTTGCCGTCGAGCTAGACGTGACGGGAAGCGCATTTGGCAAGCAGCTGAAGCGGGCCAATCGCAGCGGGGCTGTGGCCTGCATTATGCTCGGAGAGACCGAAGCCGAAGGCGGCAGCGCTCAGCTGAAGTGGCTCGCCTCAGGCGTGCAGGAAGAAGTCAAGCAGGATTATCTGCTCGAAAACCAGGCTGATTTGCGGAGTCGTCTAGAGGCGTCCAAGCGGGAAGAGCGAGATGTAGAAGCCCTCGAAAAGCGCTAGAGCGAGCTAGAGTCTAGGCTCTCAGCTTCACCCGGTGTTTTAGGCAGGTGCAGCCCGCACTCTTGCTTGACGCCGTGAAAGCGAGTATCTCTCTCATCATTGTCGGAAGCCGTAATGGGTCGACTAGAGTGCCAGTCTCCTACGGTCATGTAGCCCTCGTCAAACAGAGGGTGGTGGGGCAAATTATTGTCTTTGAGGTAGTAGTAAACCTCTTTTGAGGTCCAAGCTAGAATAGGCAGCACTTTGTAGATTTCAGCCTGCTTGTTAACCGCCTTTAGGGATTGCCGATGCTGAGTTTGGCCTGCCCGCAGACCCGCTAGCCAAGCCGACGCCCCCAGATTTCGGAGCGCTCGCTGCATGGGTTCAACCTTGCGAATGCGATCGTACTGATTGAGAGAGTCCAGGTCGGTTTTGGTCCACAGCTTACCGTGTAGCGCCTCCATGCGGGCCGGGCTGAGTTCAGCCTGGTAGACCTTGAGGTTGAGGTTTAGCTGCTGGGTGAGAGACTCAGCAAATAGGTACGTCTTTGCAGGCAGGTATCCAGTATCAACCCAAATAACTGGGATATCCGGTTTGACCTGAGTCACGAGGTGCAGCATTACAGCAGATTGAATGCCAAAGCTCGTGCTCATGACAAGACCGTCGCCAAAGGCCTCGACAGACCAGCGAACAATGTGTTCTGCATCGGCACGAGCGAGCTGTCGGTTGATAGCTGTGAGATCTAGGCTAGCCGTCTGCGATACCACACTCGTCATGAGCACTACCCTGTATTGAACCTGATCAGAGCGACCCGCGCTACGGCTAGCTCGCTCCAGGCGACTCCCCAAAAGCGATAGTCCAATAGGGGGCGCTACACCAACATTCATAATAAGCCAACATCACCTCGATTAATGCTTTAGAGCTAACACCAACCCCGCGAGGCTGTCTGCCGTTCACCTCTTGAGGAGCATAAGTAGAGCTAATTTATCTTTTCCATTTGCCAGGTGGCCAATGTTCCTATGGGACTCCAGAGGAGGTAGGGAACCAGCAGTAGCGTTGCCCAAAGAGAGATTGGGGCTACGAGTCCAGCTAAAACCAGTGCCACCAAGAAACCGGTACCGCCCAAGACAGTCCCGATGCGCAGGCGGTGAGTCCACAGCATTGCAGGGGTGTAGGCTACCGTGACCAGTTCTAAAAGCGCGTACAGCGCCATCCGAAGCCAAGTTGAAGGCTCGCCGGGCTGATTGGTCCAAACGATATAGGCAGACCAAGCCCCGCAAATGAAGACAATGATCCAAATTACGGGAATCAGAGGCTCAATGGTCAGCCAGCTCGGTCGCTCTAAACGCCGAAACCACTTAATGTCTTTGGGGCGGAGAATGTTTCCAACTAGCCCCAGCAGCAGCGTCACCCCTCCAATAGCCATCCACGGCGGTATCATCAAACGGCACCCTCTCCATAACGTAGATTTAGAGTTGTAGCAGCGGAGCTGTAGCTATAGCGATCGCACAAAGTCTGGGTCAACGCTAGACAGGTTCTCCGCATCTTCTTCTTGCAGCTCGGGCGCACTGGCCTGCAAATGCTGCTCTAATACGGCGAGGTTGCGAATATTAGCTTTGAAGAAGGCGTCAAAGACATCACCCAAGACGGGAACTGAGCCCAAGACCGCTTCTAGCGCTACGTTCAAGATCATCCCGCGCAGAAGGGACGTTGGCAAGCGGAAGCGGGCCGCCATCACCAAAATATAGACCGAGAATCCGGTCGTTAGCAGGTCCCCTGCCCCCGGCAATAGACCGATAATGGGGTCAAGACCAATGCGAAACTTAGTGCCCGGAATGCCAATCGCCGTATCCATCAGGCGACTAAATCGGCGGATGCGGTTGAGCGTTTTGAGACGATCGCTGACGGTGTTCATAGAGGGATTCAAGTCTCCGCTAATGCTGTGAAGATAGGAGTTTCAGGGCAGTGCCACCAGGCTTAAGTCCAGTACAGCAGACGGGCCTGCGGAAACCGGCTTTCAATCTCCGATTCGAAGAATGACCTGAGCGATCGCATCGTGCCCGGCTCATAGACATATTTGACGCCGCCAAACTTATTGCGCTTGACGCTGCGATTTTCCTCATCCAAGTCTAGCCGACTGCCGGGGTACCAGCTTTGTAAGACGGCCTTAGATCCCGGCGTAAATCGATGGGAAATCAGCTCAAAGGTCAGGTCGCAGTCAAAATCGAGGGCCTGCCCAATTTGGTTAAACAGCTCACCGTACTCTTGTCGCCAGTTGTCTAGAGGCATAATTGGGGCAATAACTAACCCTATGGGATAGCCGCCACCGCCGCGAGCGGTGGGCAGGGCCAGAGTCCGCAGGGCAGCAAGCCGCTGAGGCACGCTTGCGGTTCCCCCCTCGAAGAAGCGAGACACCGAATGGGCGTTGACGCTAAATCGACAGCGCGTCCGACCCTTGTGGGGCAGACCGACGAGGCTCTCCACCGCGTCAAACTTACTTACCCAGCGCAGGTAGCCCTGCTCGCGGGTGCCAAAGTAGCGAATGCACTCCGCCAAACTGCCGGTGAGGTGTTCGAGGCTCAAAGGATCGGTGTAGCAGCTAACCTCAAAGCTAGTGGGGCCATCAGCCGCTTCGTACTGCTGCAGATTATCCAAAATTTGGGGCAGATTAGCGTAGGCGCGGATCACGGGTGGCCCCTGCAGGCTGCCCGCTAGGTAGCAATACTGACAGTGAGCGGGACACCCCTGAGCGAGGTGAAACTGCCAGTCGGCAGAGGGCGGGATGGGGCTGAGCTTAAGCTGGCTTGGTGGGGCGACCACCACTGCCATGGTTCGCTTGGCAATACCGTAGGTCTCGCGCTCGGTGCTGCCCCGGAGCCCAGTGATGCGGTTTTGGGTGAGCCGCTTGACCGGTATATTGAGCCCTTCGACTCGCTCTAAAATTTGCTGCCCCCAAGCCTCTTCTAGAGCAGCGGGCGTAAACAGAACCTGCTCTGGCATCCACAAATGAGGCTGGGTCGCGATCGCTTCTGGCTGTGAGGGAAGCGGTGCCCCAGGGCTTAAATCTTCAGGGCTTAACCCAGTAGGCGGAGCTGCAGTGTCGGACGGCACCTGCAGTTGAGCAGGGTGAGCAGAGGAAGTCATGGCGGTGCTAGCAAGCAGTTATCTAGCCAACATTATCGAGACTCCTTGGCTCACCGAGAAGGGCCAGTTGAAAGACAACAGCCGAGTCGAAAGATAGAGATTCTGCGCGCTGACACCCTAGCTGTCAGGGAGGTTCTCTGTGTTAGGCACTTCTTTCAGCGCCAAAATAGTTTCTTTTTTGGCCAGCGTGACGACTCGTTTCCCTTTATCGTCGCGGCCTTTTATGGGAACTTCACCGGCTGAAAGCTGCGCGATGCGGTCTTGATCTGTCGTGATTCGAGTTTTGGTCTTTGCACTGGCCCAAGATAGCCCAATCAGCCGGTCCGTCTTAGCGGAAAACGGCATCGCCTGGATGCCCAGATCGCCTCGATTTCCCAAGCGAATTTGCTCAAGGCGCAGCCGCTTCCCGTAGCCCTGCGCCGTGAGCAGCAGCAGAGATTCTTGAGTCGCCGCCGCATTCACCAGCGTCCACCCAACGCAGCTCTCGCGACGGCCTAGACGAATGCCGGTCTGTCCTTGAGTTGTCCGCCCCGTGTAGGGCACCTGCTCCTCGCTCAAGGCGAACCGCAGCAGTCGCCCCCCCGAGGTCGCTAGGACGAGCTGAGCGTCGTCTGCCAATACCAGTACGTCAGCCAAGCTATCCCCCGCTTTGAGCTTTAGAGCCGTCAGGCCACGGGCCGTGAGCGAGGAAAAGTCGGAGAGAGGCAACCGCTTAATCCGGCCTTGCTGAGTGAGCAAAATCACGTCTTTTCCCTGGTCATCCTCGGGGTAGACCAGCTGCGCTGCACTCCCTTCTAGATCGCCCTCGGCCTGAGCTGAAGGCGGCAGTAGCGTAACGAGGGGCGTCCCCCTAGAATTGCGAGGTGTGGCAGGAATATCACCCACCGGGAGGCTGAAGGCCTTACCGCTGCGAGTAAAGCTCAGCAGCGATCGCCCTGTCGTAGTGGGAATGACCTGGGTGACAATGTCATCGGTAATGGACTCTAAGGTGCTGGGCAGCGGGTCAGTTTTGGCCAGCCGCCGCTGAAAGGCTCGGGGTGACGACCGCCGCAGGTAGCCCTGCTGAGTGAACTCCAGCACGACGTCATCCTCTATCACTACCGCCTGAATCTCGGCTAGCCGCTCTTTTTCCTGCTCTCGCTCCTCTGCGCTGAGAATGCGGGTGCGCCTCTCGTCGCTAAACTGGCGCTTGAGCGCCCGCAGCTCCTTTTTCAGAGCCTTAAGTAACTCCTGGCGATCGCCCAGCAGCTGATTGAGCCGGTCAATCCGGGCCGTTAGCTCATCGTGCTCCGTCTGCAGGCGCTGCCGCTCTAACCCGGTAAGTCGGCGCAGGGGCATGGCCAAAATAGCGTCGCATTGGCGATCGCTGAGGTCAAGGTCGGCCTGCATTTCCGCCTTTGCGGACGTGCCATCGGCTGAATTGCGCAAAATGTCGATCACCGTGTCTAGGTTTTCCAGCGCCACCAGCAGCCCCGCCACCACGCTCAGCCGCTGCTCAGCTTGATCTAGCTCATGGCCATACTGCCGCGTTAGGGTATCTTCGCGGAAGGACAAAAATGCGCTGAGCGCCTGCCTGAGGGTCATTTGCTGAGGCTGTCCGTCTGAGAGGCAGAGCATGATAGTCCCAAAGTTACTCTGCAGCGGCGTCATTCGGTACAGAGCGCTGAGGATAGTCTCCGCTGAGGCATCGCGCCGCAGCTCAATAACGATGCGCATTCCCTCGCGATCGCTCTCGTCTCGAATGTCGGCGATCCCCTCGACTCGGCCATTGTTGACAAGCTCAGCAATCTTTTCGATGCAGCCCGCTTTATTCACCTGAAACGGCAGCTCCGTGACGATGATGGCCGTCCGTCGATGCCGCCCCCGCCCCCCCGGCACTTCTTCAGTTTGCGTAACGGCCCGAATGGGAATGCTGCCCCGTCCGGTCAAGTAGGCGTCGCGAATTCCTTTAGTTCCCGTGATTTCTCCTCCTGTGGGGAAGTCAGGGCCAGGAATAAGCTTCAGCAGCTTTTCGTCCGGTAGATCGGGGCGGTCAATCAGGGCAATGAGTCCATCGACCACCTCTCCTAAGTTGTGGGGAGGGATGTTGGTGGCCATGCCGACCGCAATCCCTGACGAGCCGTTGAGCAGGAGAAACGGCAGCTGAGCCGGTAAGACGACAGGCTCTTGCTGAGAGCTGTCAAAGTTGTCGATAAAGTTGACTGTCGCCTCGCCAATTTCCGTCAGCAGCGCGTCGTTACCCACCTGGGCTAGCCGCGTCTCGGTGTATCGCATCGCAGCGGGCGGGTCGTTATCTACCGAGCCAAAGTTCCCGTGCCCCGCGAGCAGCGGATAGCGGCTGGAGAAAGACTGCACCATGCGCACTAGGGCGTCATAAACGGCCTGGTCGCCATGGGGATGATATTTGCCCAGGACATCCCCAACGACGCGAGCACATTTGCGGTAGGGGCGGTCCGGGGTGAGACCCAACTCATGCATGGCGTAGAGAATCCGTCGATGCACAGGCTTTAAGCCATCCCTGACATCTGGCAAGGCCCGACCTACAATCACGCTCATGGCATACTCCAGGTACGAGCGCTGTACCTCAGAGTGAAGCGGGGTCGGAATGACTTGCCCTGGAGAAATAATTTTGAGCTGTCTAGCCATGAGCGGTGATCCTGTCTATATATTAAATAGAGAAAAAGCGGCGCAGCGATGAAGTAGCGGTGAAATTGAAACGGTGTCTAGAGTGGAAAATCGATTGATCTAGCCTCCCTTACGATGCCGTCAAAGGCAAGGCGGTGTGAGCCTGAGCGCCGACCCAGCATATCTTTATCGGTGTTCCCATATGATGAAGGTAGCGGATTTAGCTCAACTTGGGCTGAAGAGAGATACCGACAGGCACTAGTTCCATCTAACTCTCTATCTCGTCTGATTTCAATTGCGCTGTAGGCAGCGCCGTCGTTCAGTGCCGCAGCGCAGGAGCAGGGAACGGATTGGGTGGGGCAAATAGGACGAGACCGGCACTCGACAACTGACCCCGCCAGTAAACCTGTTTGCGGCCACATTTGCGGCATATCCGCACCAATGGTTACAGTTGCGATACTATCTCGTACATGTAAGTGCATATTTTAAGTACCCTATGTGACTCAATTTAGCTAGGACCACCTTATGAAAACCGTTTTAATTGTCGAAGACGACTTGATCAATGCTCGGGTCTTCTCAAAAATTCTGACCAAGAGAGGCGGACTAGCGGTTAGGCATACTGAAGACGTCGAAGAGGTCTTGGAAGTCGCTCAATCCCGCGAGATCGACATCATTTTGATGGATGTTTCGCTCTCTCGTAGCGTCTACCAGGGGAAGCCTGTTGACGGTATCCACATTACCCAGATGCTGAAGTCAGACCCCAAAACCGCCGATCTTCCTATCATTTTGGTTACAGCCCACGCTATGCAGGGCGATCGCGAGAGTTTTTTGCGCCAGAGCGGTGCCGATGGCTACATCTCAAAACCTGTCGTAGACCACCAAGATTTCGTAGACCGGATTACTGCGCTGCTCCCCAAAGACGATTGAGTGACGATTGAGTATGGCCTTTGGAAGCTATGGCGCTCGCTGAACAGGTGCCGAGCTAGCAAAACAGATTAGTAGATCTATAGTACTATAGCGCTCTGTTGCCGTAAACTTGAAGATGATGTTGTGAGTTCACTCGAATTGAGCCGTCGCCTAACCAAACTATCGTGCTGAACGTTACCCCGCTAAAACGACTTAAGCGCCGATGGGCGTCTCGGGCCGCGATCGCTCTATTGGGGATCCTGCTGGCGGCCGGTATGGCTCTCCCTTCGGCCAGCCATAACCCACTGCCCTCCGATGAATTCCGAGGGGTATGGCTCACCAATATCGACAGCGGCGTCCTCCTCTCGGAGCTACAGACGGCCCGTGGGGTAGAGCGTATGGCCCAGCTGGGCATCAATACCCTCTACCCCACCGTCTGGAATTGGGGGTACTCCCTCTATCCCAGCGCCGTTGCCGAGCGCGTCGTTGGCTCACGGGTCGACCCTCATCCTGGGTTGGCGAATCGAGATCTGCTGGCAGAACTGACCCAGCTTGGCCGCGACCAAGAGATGGCGGTGATCCCCTGGTTCGAGTTTGGCCTCATGACCCCCTCCTACTCCGAGCTAGCGCGTCGGCATCCCAGCTGGCTAGCCCAACGGCAAGACGGCAGTCGCCTATTTATGCAGGGCCGCCATCCGAGATTCTGGCTCAACCCCCTACACCCGGAGGTGAGAGAATTTTACGTCAGTCTGCTTGCAGAAGTCGCGTCAGCTTACCCCATAGATGGAATTCAGTTTGACGACCACTTTAGCTGGCCGGTGGAGTTTGGCTACGACCCTTACACCATCGCCCAATACCAGCAGACCCACGGCGATCGCCTTCCCCCCAATGATCCCCGCGACCCAGACTGGATGGCCTGGCGGTCAGACCAGCTGACGTCGCTCATGGGAGAAATCGTCGCCGCCGTCAAGCGAGAGCGCCCTGAGGCAATTTTGTCCCTGTCGCCCAATCCGCTGCCTTTTGCTTACGATCAGTATCTTCAAGCCTGGGACCAGTGGCAACAGCAGGGCTGGATAGATCAGCTGATTGTGCAGATCTATCGGCCCACCGTGGCCTCATTTGTAGAAGAGGTTGATCGTTTAGTCGCCCAAGGCGTACAAAATTTCTCATCCGTCGGTGTTGGCATTCTTGCCGGTCTTAAAGATCGTCCGCTTGCCCCAGATTTGATTTCTGCTCAAGCCGCTGCCGTTAAAGCGAGGGGTCTAGACGGCGTTTCTTTTTTCTTTTTTGAATCGGTGCGCAACGAAGCGTTTCAGACGCTTTTTTCGCATCTCTCTAGCCGCGCGGCTACCGCTGCGCAGAACGTTCCGCGCGAAGCGCTATCGTCTCAAACATAGTTTTGAGCTGTAGACCATTCAGATCGCTGCGCCCCCGTCTCAACCTGGGCGAGGTTTGTGCCAATATTGATCATGACGTAAATAGATAGACAGCAACGGACATGGGTGATTCTAAGCGGCGTAAGGATGTGCTGGGCGAGCAATACGGACAAGAGCCCAACATTTTGCCCTGGCTTCCTATCAAAAAGAGTCAAGCTAGTGCGTTCGTCAAGCTCAGTACCCAGGGCGCATGGATAGGTATCGGTGCCCTCGTCGTCTACTGGGTTGTGGTCCGACTATTAGGCCCGGCTCTCGGCTGGTGGCAGCTCAGCTAGCCAATAGCTTCAGCCTATAGGTTTGGCGCTCATACATTCGCATTGACCTCATCTGGTAGTGGCTACGTCTAGCGACCGATACCGGGCAGAGGGCGATCGCCTAACCTGGAAACCAGCTTCACGTAATCTTTTCGAAAAAAGGGGTGACCTTGTCTACAACTTTGTCACACCAGAACCATCGAAGCGGGGGGTGAGAATGTTAACCTGAGTGCAGGTTGGCCAGAACAGCGCTGCATCAACTGTAGATGTCTCTATCCCCTAGACTAAACCCGTTCCTGCAGCTAGTTTTTAGCGCTTCAGGACTTAGCAGGGTGGATATCACGTTGAGCTTATATCCCAAATCAAGTCGCGCAGGTTTTCCGGTTTTTTATGATACAAGCCCGTATCGTCTGGAAAGCCAAGGTACAGTTAAGTAAGCTTATTAAAAAATCGTTAAAATTGTTTGACGTCGTTAACATTGGTGTCAGGAGTCAAGTATGTTTTCAAGGCTTGCAGAGCAGCATCGTCAGTTTGTCAAAGACCTCGTCATGAATCTTCAGGCTCTTGCGACCGTGCTTGAGCGACGGGGATACCTTGCCTCGTGCTATACCTGCGGTGCGCAGATGAACAGCGCCTCATTCATGGTGAGCCTCGGGGAAGATCATTTGATCCGGTTTTTAGTTTCTGATTACGGCATCACCTGGACCGAAATGCGAGGTGACCGCGAACTTATGAAGCTAGAGGGTGCAGAGGCGGTTAGCCAGCTGCAGGAGTTGGCCATGCGGGTCAAGCAGCAGCCGATGCCTGAAGGAGACGGTCTTTCTCGCTCTGAATACCATGCGCTACAGCCATAGCTCTTGCTTTAGCTCCTTCGTTCGCTAATCTGCTGCAGTCGAGTTTTCTACTTCAGGGTCAATAGGCCCTCGACGACTCAGTCTAGCGCCTGAATCTCCTACCTTAAAAACAGGTCATATAGAGATAGCAAAATCTCAATGACGATGAGAACGACGATATACCACTCAACCCGCAGGTTAGTGTTGTGCTGAAGTAGCTCTAGAGCTGTTTCAGCGGTTTGAGTCACCAGCGACAGCTTTCGCTCCAAGGCAATGTGGCGCTCTTTGATTTCGTACTCATCTTCAAGCCTGAGGTAAAGCCGCTCTAGGTTAGGCGCATCCCAGAGTAGGTCAGGCTTATCAATAATTTCGACGCGGCCAACAATTTTGTGCTGAATAGAGAGGTTGTTGCCGATCTGCTTTAGCAGCAGCTTACTCCACCGGTCGGTTTTGGTGTTGTCCTGCAGATTTTTCGAAAACGGCTCCAGCTGATCGAAGATCGCTGCTATTCTCGCCTCGTAATGGGCAAGCACAACGCTCTTTGACAATACATCGCTGACAAGCTGAAGCTGCTCGACGCCAAAGTGCTGCAGCCAAATCTTTCCGCCGGCTGCTCGGGCAGTGTCGGCGTTAAAATACAGCTCAACTCGCTCAGTCTCTGGGGCTGAGAAGGAGTCGCTCACGAAAGACTGCAGCTGAGTCACCGCCGTAGCTTCTTCAACCGGCTCTAGGTCAAACAAGACCGCTGCCCCATAAGAGAATAAAACGCCGTAGCCCTGCCGTCCCAGCCTGATAGTCAGCGGAGCGCTAGCCAAGCAGTCTGCGGTTTCAAACGCTTTTGTGTCGAGGCGCTCTCCCAAGAAAAAAGCAACCGCGCTCAGCGTACCAGACGCTATCGGCTGGTCTTCATCTTGATTTTCGCCTTCAATAGAAGGGATCGAGACAGAGGGCGTCGAAGCCAGTTCTGAAGCCGTACTTGCCAAAGAGAGGGCGTCTAAATCTTGCATAATGCATTGAGTTCGGGTAATTGAGGCACTCGTTCCGGCTGCAGCGAGACGTTTTGAGAAAGGCTGACCGCGCGAAAAAACGGCTGGGAAGTCTACCCGCTGGGATCCTTATTGATGCAGCTAGGGTTATCTACGTGCCGACATATCTTTTGCCAGAGAGCCTTGCGCGTACCCTGCGGACCGACTGAGAATAGGACGCGGTCGCCCCCCAGTGCAGCAAGAATCTTAACGCCACAGACCGAACAGGTCTGAACCTTATCTGTCACAACCGCCTAACCCAACTCGTCTTAGCCTAGCGCTCTCTCTATTATGGGCGATCATGCCGCCGCAAGAACTAGTTACTGAAGTAATTTAGCGAGAAATGGTACCTTAAATCCTAAAGACTGTAGACAAGACGCCCCCCATCCTCGGTAGTATAGTGTCGGTTTACGATCGCTACTGAGCCGAGTTTCCCAAGCGGGTCGCCTACTGCCTCTTTGCGCAGGCTAGATGCGCTGCGCCTCAGCAGCCAGATTTAACAGTACTTCATTGAGCGTATTGCGCACCACCATGACTAACCCGACTCCCACTCCTCAACCACCGCGCGATGAACGACAAGACGAGCTGATTGCTAGCGTTATTGCTTTTGGCGCTATTGGTACCCTTTTGTTCCTTGGCCTAGGGCGTCTAGGGGGGACCCAACTGTTTTCGGCTCAGCGCCCTGACGGGTCTTCAGAGCAATCGTCTGGGCCATTAGGATCGCGATTCGAGGCCGACAGCGCTGAGGATGACGCCCTGCTGAGCGGGCTGGCGGGCCGAGGCGGCGACGCAGATCTTCGAGCTGACGCAGTAGTCCCTAGAGCAGAGCTTGAAGCGGCTGAGGAACGTAGGGGACGCACGATTATCGAGGACGTCGATTCAGATGGCGTTGTGCTGAGGCAGACCAATCCAGCGCCGTCGGTTGGCGTTGTGCCGACTCCCGCCGCAGAGCGTGAGGTTCTCGTCCCGGCCCCAGATACTGCGAGCAGTGGCCTGGTCGAATCCCCCGATGCGGAAGAAGAGCCCCCCGTTGCCGATCTAACGGATGTGCCGCCTGACTACTGGGCGGCCCCATTCATCAACAGTCTTTTGAGCGCAGGAATTATTGCGGGCTTTGGTGACGGCAGATTCAGACCAGAGCAGCCGGTTACCCGCGCCGAATTTGCGGCCCAGCTTGCCCAAGCGTTTGCTGAAACCGCCTCTGCTGAGACTGTGCCATACGAGGACGTCGCTGCTGACTACTGGGCCGCTGATTCTATCAGCCGGGTCAGTGTCGCTGAGTTCATGAGCGGCTATCCGGAAGGCAACTTTCTCCCTGGGGAGCTCGTGTCCCGGGAGGAAGTGCTGGTAGCCCTGGTCAGCGGCCTGAACTTGGCTATTCCCCAGTCCCCCGAAGACCTGGTATCCACCTATACAGACCAGGGGGAAATTGACGACTGGGCCGTCCCGCAGGTCGCAGCCGCGACTGAGAACGAGCTGGCGGTCAGTCATCCCGATACCGATATCCTCAATCCTCAACAATCCGCCACTCGAGCAGAAACCGCCGCCATGGTTTATCAGGCACTCGTGCAGCAGGGCAGGCTAGAGCCGGTCAGCTCTGAGTACATCGTCCAGCCGTAGTAGAGTCCAGCTGTAGCAGAACGAGCTGCAGCGATCGCCGCTCTCCGGCAGGGACAACCTTCCCGACCGGAGGTCAGTGATCATGGCAGGCTACACCGCAGAACTAGCGCGGAACAGCTGCAAGTCAAGTCGTCTTTTTGGGCGATAGCATCATCATCATGTTGCGGCCTTCCCGCTTAGGAGCCTGCTGCAGTTCGGCTAGCTCACCTAGATCTGTTGCCAGTCGGTTGAGCAAGATTTCCGCTAGGTCGGTATGCTGAATCTCTCGCCCCCGAAACATCACCGTAGCTTTAACCTTGTCCCCCGACTTCAAAAAGCGCTCTGCCTGATTGAGGCGCACGTTGTAGTCATGCTCACCAATTTTGTAGCGCATCTTCACCTCTTTGACGTCAGAGGTATGCTGCTTTTTGCGGGCCTCGCGGGCCTTCTTCTCCTGCTCAAATTTGAATTTGCCATAATCCATAATTCGGCAGACCGGAGGACTGGCCTTATCGCTGATCAGCACTAGGTCAAGCTCTCTTTCCTCCGCAATTTTGAGAGCATCGAAGGGCTTCATGATGCCGAGCTGATCCCCGTTGGTATCAATCACTCGGATCTCCGGAAAGCGGATACGCTCATTTATAGTCGGGAGATCCCGGCTCTTACGGTTGTTTTGTTTAATTAAAGCCATCGACAAAAAGATTTACGTTGTAAAAATTTTAATCGTTAATAAAGTGATTTGCTGGCAGCCAATGCACTAAACTCACTGGAGGTTAAGGTTGGCTTAAGTCGTACGGAACTAGTGAGAATCAAGGGTCAGGTTGGGGGGTCAGCTTAGGCAGGTTTACAGTCCATACCAAGCTTTGACGTTGTGAATGAGCCTATGATAATCGATTCAGATGCGATCGCCCTTGCCCAGCAGCAATTTGTTACCGATCGGCTATATTGAGCCTTCTCAAGCATCCGACTATTCAACTTCCGTCTTGTTCCTCAAACTTTAATGCGAGCTACTAAGAGGTTCCGTTCGGGGAACGCTATTGGAGCAGACAGGAAAAGAGGGTAGGGCTCAGCGGTGGATTATCAGCACAAGCTATGCGGCTATGGCAAGACGCTCCTCAATCTCGCGTTTCAATCTCGCTGTCCCCTGTGCGATCGCCCCGCAGCTGCGGCAATGTGCTCCCGGTGTCAGCAACAGATTCGCCGCCAGCAGTATCTGTCTCGCCAACGATTTTGGCGCTCATCGCTTCCCGTCTTCCCTTGGGGGCAGTATGGGGGGGCTCTACGGCGATCGCTAGCGGCCCTAAAGTATGAGCGGCAGACGAGAATTTCCCGGCCGTTGGGTCATTGGCTGGCGCAAGCCTGGCTAGAGTCAGCAGAATGCGCCAGCCTGCGCAGCACCCGTCGCATCGTGGTTGTGCCCATTCCTATGCATGATGAGAAGCGTCGTCAGCGCGGCTATGACCAGGCGGTGCTCTTGGCTCAGCAGTTTTGTGCTGCAGCCCGTCTACCGCTAAGCCAGCGCGGTCTCATTCGAGAGCGAGCCACGACAGCCCAGTTTGGCCTCTCCCCCGTCCAGCGAGACGCTAACCTCTCAGGCGCGTTTTCCCCCAGCCCAACCCTTCTCAAGTCGCGCCACGCCGTCTTGCTAGTTGACGACATCTACACCACAGGAGCCACGGCGAGGGCTGCGGCAGAGGCACTGCAGCGGTTAGCGCTGCCGGTGCTGGGGCTATTGGCCGTGGCGTCGCCGCAAATCGACTTCCACCAGGCCGACTTTCACTGACACAGCCAACTGACACAGCCATACGGTGATCTCAACCAATGACGTTCGGTTGAGAGGCTACCCCTGCCAACATTGTCCTCGTATGCTTAAGGCAGCAGTTTGGAATATGCCCTTTTGATCCGGTCGCAGGACTTTCTTTGAAAGGCGCTATGCCTGAAAAAGCATCAGGATAAGCGCCGCGTTACCCAAACTCAATTTATTCCAGGCTCAACCCTGTAGCTGGATACACCTTGGACCCCTTGACATGCACCGCTGGTACTTACCCACCCTCAGTGAAATTATTTTATCACTGGAGCTTTCCTCGGCAGGCAGTGGCGGCTTAGGGCAGGCTACTAGCCAATGGTATGGCTCTATTACCGCGCTAAACGAGCTGCTAGACCAGCTCTTTCAGGGAAGCAAAACCATCCAGGCCAACTCGCTACTGCCGCAAGAGGGCGTAGTGCTGTCGGGGCCGATGCCTATTGTCCATGAGGCACAGCTGAGGCACCAATTTTCGGATTGGACGTTTGCCGGCAGCTGGACATCGTCACTGCGTAAGCAGCTGCCCACAACCACAGCGGCAGGGAACTGTCAGCCTGCTCACTCGATCTCCCTGCTGGCCGGCGATCCCCTGGCAACAGAGTCATTTTACGTTGTGCTAACAGCAGAATTTAGCCTCGTCGTCACGCTGGGGAACGAGCCGAACGAAGGCCATGCCGCAGCGGAGCGCCGTCAGGTCTTCAACTTTTCGTTTGACCCAGAGGTGGTCTCTCAGTGCTGGCAGGCGCTGAGAACCCGAGTAAAGTTGACAAACCCTGAAGCCCTAGCTCATCTCGATCCGCTAGTGCAGCAGTTTGCGCCCCGCCCGCCAGACTATCAGCTGGTTTCCGGCTTCAGCCGCCGGCTGTTGGCCTCATTGGCAACCGCTGAACCCTCACGCTCCCGTACCGTTGAGCAAGTGGGTAAACCGCGCCACAACGCCGAGGCGCAAACGGCGCTGGACTGGGGAGAGGGCGATCGCCCAGATCATAAGTCAGTCTTCAACGCCGCCGCCGCTAACGCTGCTGTAGTCGATGAACATCTTCGGTCCCATGCGGTTTCTGGCGACAGCGCCGACGCGGAGCTTTTAAAGGCGATCGCCCATGAGGTGCGCACGCCCCTCTCCACCATTCGCACCCTCACCCGCCTGCTGCTGCGACGGCGGGATCTCCCAGCTCAGGCCGTCAAGCGGTTGACAACGATCGATCGCGAATGTACTCGGCAGATTGAACGGTTTGGTCTATTTTTCCGAGCGGTAGAGCTAGAAACGGAGGCCTCACGGCAGACCAGCCCGCTGGCCAAAATCTCCTTGGAAGAGCTGTTCCAAAAGAATCTAGGGCGCTGGAAGCAGCAGGCTGAGGAGCGTGACTTGACCCTCGATGTCGGTTGGGCCAACTCGCTGCCCACGGTCCTGAGCGACCCGGCAATGCTCGATCAGATGTTAACTGGCCTGATCGACAGGGTGACCCATGCGCTACCCGCTGGCAGCCATATTCAAATGCGCGTCATTCCTGCCGGAAATCAGCTAAAGCTGCAGCTCTATTCACGGGCTGCCGAACCGGCCTCAGCGAGCGATTCAAAAGGAGCCTGGTCCACCAATCCCCTGTCTAGCCTATTTTCTCCCTCCTTAACCCTCAAGTCTATCGGTCAGCTCCTAATGTTTCAGCCCGAGACGGGCAACTTAAGCCTCAACTTGAACATCACCAAAAATCTGTTTCAGGCGCTGGGGGGCAAGTTCACAATTCGCAATCATCCCCAGCAGGGCGAAGTCGTGACCATCTTTTTGCCGCTGGAGCAGGCTGAAGCAAGCTAGAGGCCTTGACCTACCCTCCCAGCTTGGTGATCGTGATTAGAGGCAGCTGGATGCGGCTAGATAAAGCTAATCGCTCCACAGCCTGCGGCGGGAAGAGCCCGCAAGCCGCTTATCCGCGTCGCGCAGTAGCTCTGGAATGGGTAAGGCCTCAGGGCAGCGCGGCAGACAGTCCCCGCAGTCGGTGCAGCGGCTGCCCCGCTGCCCTGGGAACCAATGCCCTGCGTTCTCAAACATGCCGTAGCGATAGCGGCCATACTCACTCATATCGTGGGCGACAGCTAGATTTCTGAGCCGTAGGACTTCCGGAATATGAATCGCCTCTGGGCAGGGGAGACATTGGTAGCACTGCTGGCACTGAGTCGTCCCTAGGCGCTCGGCGGCTTGGGCAGCGAGTCGCTGCAGGGCAGATTTTTCGTTCGAGGTCAGTTCCCCTAGCTGCAGCAGCGCCAGCGGCCCGTCAAGCTCCTCAGGCTTAGAGGGCCCCAAGCTCAGGGTCGAGATGCGCGGGTCGCTCAGCAGGAAGCGGTAGCTGAGGCCTAGGGGCGAGTAGGGACGGCAAGCGTCCACGAGCCTCGGCGGCGGAGCATGCAGCAGCCCGCCCTTATCCGCAGGGGAAATAATGAATACACCCATGTCTTTTTGATGGGCTAGAGCGATCGCCGCCGCGTTGCGCTGAAAAAACAGATAGTAGTGCAGGTTGACGAACGCAAAGCGATCGCTTTCGATCGCCTGCTGAATCACCGCCAAAGGCCCGTGGGTAGAAAAGCCCACGCGACGCACCCGGCCGTCATCGACCGCCTTTTCGATGGCCCGCCAGCAGCCTGTGGGAGACTCGATGTGGGCGAGCTGCTCAGGGGTGTTGACGCCGTGGAGCGCTAAGCCGTCGAGATAGCTGGTTCTCAGCTCGCCCAGCGACTGGTCAATAGCCCGTTCGGCGACAGCGGCGTCGGCTGTAGGCAAAATCTTAGAGGTGATATAGAGGCGCTCCCGCGAGACACCCAGCGCCGCCAAAGCTCTACCCACGTAGGTCTCGCAGCTGCCGTATCCGCGAGCAGTTTCAATATGGTTGATTCCGGCAGCGATCGCTTTAGAGATGACCTGCTGCGCAAGCGCCTGAGAAGACAGGCGCATGGTCCCCAAAGAAGCGACAGATATTTCTATCTCGGTGCGTCCAAATCGCCGGTATTGCATCGGATAGCCCCTCAATAGGGCCGACCCCTAAGCGCCTTCGCTGCTGAGGCGACCACGCTCGGCAAAATCTTTGGGGCTCAAATCGGCGACAAAGCTTCGAAAGGCCAGTCGCTCAGCTTCGTCAGCATCTCGGTCGACGGGCATGGCCGCCTCAGCGACAACTTCTTCCATCACCCAGATGGGGCTATCAGTGCGGAGAGCAATGGCGATCGCATCACTGGGTCGAGAGTCGATCTCTTTACAATCCTCGCCTCGCCGGAGAATTAGCGTGGCGTAGAAGGTGCTGTCTTGGAGGGAATGGATGACAATGCGCTCTAATTCCATATCCCACTCGTCGAATATGTTGACGATTAGATCGTGGGTGAGGGGACGGGGGGGGGCCTGGTTGTCTAAGGCGTTGATGATGGAGCGGGCCTGGTCTTGGCTAATAAAAATGGGCAGCTGCCGCCGGTCGGCAACGTCTCGCAGCAGAACAATCGGACTGCGGGTTGCTGCATCGAGAGCAATACCAGCGAGCTTCATTTCTAGCATTACTTAGCCTCCAAAATCCATTGAGCAAGGAACTACCAGTAAATGAGACAGCAGTCATCCTATTGCACGAGGACAGTTGCTTGTGTCGCCTGCATAACGTTGGGCTTTGAGACCAAAGCAGCATCTCAAGGATAGGGCCAACGCAATATTTACCGACCCGACTCATTAACGATATGTCAAGGATAAACGCAAAATTACGGTCTGGGTACAGTAAACCGCTCAATTGCTAAGTAAATTTAAATCGGCGTCCCGCTTGATCCCCGGCTTTCAAAGTCGAGTTTGAGGGAGAGACAGCCTGACGATGTCGTCAGGTCCAGTCCGCTGCCCCGACCAGCCGTTAGAATAGAAAATGGAAAACCTTTGTCACCTTCCCGGTAATCACCGCTTAACCCAATGTTTACTGGTCTCGTTCAGGCGATGGGCACGATCGATGCAATCGATGCGCAACAGGTCCAGCTGTCTTGGCACAGTGCAGCGGGCCGCGCCTCACAGCTGGCACCTTATGACGACATCACCATCGGTGACAGCATCGCCGTCGACGGCATCTGCTTGACCGTCACCCAAGTGCTCGCCCAGGGCTTTACCGCCGCCGTCTCGCCGGAGACCCTAAAGCGGACAACGCTGGGCGAGCTGTTTCCCCGCTCGATGGTCAACCTGGAGGCATCGCTACGGGTGGGCAGCAAGCTCGGCGGCCACTTCGTCACGGGCCATATCGACGGCGTTGGCTATTTGCAGAAAGCAGCTCAAACCGCAGAGGCTTGGGAGCTGAGCATTCAGGTTCCCGAAGCGATCGCCCGCTACATCGTCGAAAAAGGCAGCGTCGCCGTCAACGGTATCAGCCTGACCGTGGCCAACTGCAGTTCGACAGGCGATCGGTTCAGCGTCGCCGTCATTCCCCTGACCTACCAGCACACCAACCTCCAATTTTTACAGCCTCAAAGCCCCGTCAACATTGAGGCCGATGTGTTGGGAAAGTACGTTGAAAAGTTTTTGACCGGAGGACGGGGGGCAGGAGGTGAGGCGAATTTGAACCAGTCTGCGGCTGAGCATCGAAGCCCGTCAGATTGGGTCACAGCAGCGTTTTTAGCGGAGAATGGCTACGGCTAGCGCCGGGGGATCACGGCAGGGACTGGTTTACGTCGTTTACCGTTATTGCTAAACTCGTAAGCTAAGCCCAATTGTGTTTCTCACTAAACTAGCCAAACTAGGTTTTTCATGGGTCAACTCACTGGTCAGCTTGGCGATATGCTGACGCTCTTCTTCAGCCTTCTTGTGGAGGCGATGCCCTTTTTGCTGCTGGGCGTTATGTTCTCCAGCGTTCTGCTCGCCGTGGTTGACGAAGCCCGCCTGGTCGCAGTGCTACCCCGCCATCCCCTTTTGGGTGCGATCGCCGGTAGCCTGTTTGGCTGTCTGTTCCCTGTGTGCGAGTGCGGCAATGTTCCCGTCGCGCGACGGCTGCTCATCAAAGGGGTGTCCCCCTCGGTAGCGATTGGTTTTTTGCTGGCAGCTCCCACCATCAACCCCATCGTCATTTGGGCCACCTGGGTCGCGTTTCGCAACCAGCCAGAGATCGTCGTTTTCCGGGTGGTCTTTACCCTGGCGATCGCCATAACCGTTGCCTGGATATTTAGCGTTCAGCGCGATCTGCGTCCATTTTTACAGCCTGCCGTCACCCGTGCTCTAGAGAGTCATTTTAGAAGCACACCCCTCACCGCAGAACCCGGCGCCAGTGCTCTGCTGCAGCCCGGAACCTACTTTTTGGGGCAGCCCCAGATGGCGCTGGAGACCGGAAACGTGGCCCCTGCCCTGTCTTGGACCAGCCGGCGATCGCAGATGCTGGAAAATATCATCTCTGAGCTAAGAGACTTGGGGGGGCTGCTGATTTTAGGGAGCGCCCTAGCGGCGGTCGTGCAGGTGGCGGTTCCGAGGGAGAGCATCGTGGCCCTAGGTCAGGGGCCGATTACGTCAATCCTGGCCATGATGCTGCTGGCCGCAGTGGTCTCCATTTGCTCCACAGTGGATTCATTCTTTGCGCTGTCGTTTGCCTCTCTGTTTACTGAAGGGTCAATTTTGGCCTTTTTAGTGTTCGGCCCCATGATTGACATTAAAAACGTTGGCCTGCTACTGTCAGTGTTTCGCGGTCGAATTATCTTTTACCTTTTTGCCCTCACAGGACAGTTGACCTTCCTGGCGGCGATGTTGGTCAACGTCTACCGGGGATAGCTATGACTGTGCGCTCCCGTCCACCTAAGTTTGCCTCTCCCGGCTCCCGGCCCCCGCAGTCGAACTGGCTCGACTGGCTCGACGTTGCCGTCTTGATCAGCTGGGGATTGCTGCTGCTGAAGTACTGGATTTCGGGGCAGATCTACTTTTTGCTGCATCCCAACTACATTTGGCTGGCGGTCGTTGCGGGCTTCGTGCTCTTGGGCCTCGGGGTTTGGCGGATGCTGCAGCGGCTATCCGTGCGGCAGCGGATTCCATCAGCCCGGCATGTTTCCCTCATTCCCCGCCGCTGGAGCACCCTGCTGCTGCTCAGTATTGCCTTAGTGGGCTTTGTCTTGTCCCCCCGTCCGTTCACCAGCGATATTGCCCTCCAGCGGGGCGTTACCGAAACCCTAACGCTAACGCGTCCCCAGCCGCAGTCCTTCAGCGTTTCTTCAGACCCGAGCGAAAAATCGCTTCTCGACTGGGTCGGCACCCTCAACGTCTATCCCGAGCCCGACGCCTATGTCGGCCAGCCCGTAAACGTCGATGGGTTTGTGGTTTTCCCCGCTGAGCTGCCTGACGGTTATCTCATCCTCTCCCGCTTTGTCATTACCTGCTGCGCCGCAGACGCTTACCCCGTTGGGTTACCGGTCAGGTTTCCCGCCCTCACTACCCCACCACCGGCGGACCAGTGGGTGCGCGTAACCGGAGAAATGACCAGCGAGACCCTCAACGGCGATCGCCAGCTCGTCATTCAGGCAGACGAGCTGGCGGAAATCCCAGAACCCAGAAACCCTTACGAATCTTAGCAGCCATAATCTCTGAGAGAGCTGAGGCTATAGCCACTGGCTTTGCACCGAGGGCCGAAGAACTTCAAGCACCGTCCGGTGTAGCGGCTCCCCGCAGGTTGACAGCAGGCTGCCTCCAAACACAATATTGTGGCGATCGCCTGCCAGGTTGGTGACCTTGCCCCCTGCCTCTTCCACACAGGGCACCAGCGCCGCAATATCCCAAGGGTTCATGAGCGTATCTACCGCCGCGTGCAGCTTGCCGCGGCACACTAAGGCATGCTGGTTGCAGTCTGAGCAAAAGCGGAACTTACGGACCCGGTGGATGAGCTGAGTGAGCCGGTAGGGGGTCTCTTCGGGGCCGCACTGAATGTCAGAGCTATGGACACCCGTCGCTGAAGCGATCGCCTCAGGCAGCGCGGGGGGGGCGCTCACCCGGATGCGCATCGGCTCGCTGCCGGGACTTTGAAACCAACAGCCGTGGCCTTTAGCGGCGTATACCGTTTCCTTCAAGCCCGGCCAGTGGATGACGCCTAAGATCGGTTCATTGCCTTCTAGGAGCGCGATCAGGGTTCCAAACAGCGGCATCCCCAGCGTAAACCACGCCGTACCGTCAATGGGATCTAGCAGCCAGCGATGCTCAGCGCCCGCTCCAGACTCGCCGTACTCTTCTCCCAAAATGCCGTGGTGGGGGTAGCGATCGCTAATGAGCTGCCGCATCATCGCTTCGCCCTGCTGGTCAGCGATCGTCACCTCTGACCCGTCCGCCTTGTAGCTGACGACATGGCTTCTAAAGTGAGGCATGATCACCGCCTCAGCCTGGGTCGCCAGCTCGCGGGCAAAGCTAAGAAATTCAAGTTTCGAGTCGGTGGTGGCTTGGGTCACGGTCTGTTCCAGTGGAATTGCGTCGTCAGGCGTTTACAGTAGGGCGCGTCGGATGACGCACCCTACGATTTTTGCTTGTGCTTGAAGGTGGAAGTCACCTGCAGCTCCTTCAGCTGGACCTCGTCCACACCCGACGGCGCATCGGTAAGTAGACAGCGGGCCTGCTGCGTCTTCGGAAAGGCGATCGCATCGCGAATCGACTCTTCTCCGGCCAGCAGCATCACCAGTCGGTCCAGGCCGTAGGCAATGCCGCCGTGGGGCGGGGTACCGTATTCGAAGGCCTCCAGCAAAAAGCCAAACTTGTTGTGGGCGTCTTCCTTCGACATGCCAATAATCTCGAACACCTGAGCCTGCACGTCGGGCTGGTAGATTCTGAGGCTGCCGCCACCCACCTCAAAGCCGTTGAGTACAATGTCGTAAGCTTGGGCGCGGGCAGTGGTGAGGTCGCCCTTGTCTTCAGGGTAAGGAGCCGTGAAGGGATGGTGCAGGGCCTCGTAGCGCTTTTGGTCCGCGTTCCACTCAAACATGGGAAACTCGGTGACCCACAGCAGGTTGATGGCGTCCGCTGGAATTAAATTCATTTCCTTTGCTACCACCTGCCGCAGCCGGTCTAGAGTTTTATTGGCTGTGGGGGTGTCGGCAGCGGCAAACAGCAGCAGGTGACCCGGCTTGGCGTTAGTACGCTCGAGTATCTCTTGCTTTTGCTCGTCGCTAAGGTTGTCCTTAATTGCGCCAATAGTATCGATGCCGTTCTCGCGTACGCGAATGAAGGCTAGCCCCTTGGCCCCTGCCGTGGCCGCCTCGCTAAACAGGTCACCGCCAGGCTTAATCCGCACGTTGGAGATGACGTCGTTGCCACCAGGAATGGGCAAAATTTTCACCGCCCCGCCGGACTTCACCGCTCCGGAGAACACCTTGAAGCCGCAGTCCGCCACAACATCGGACACATCCACCAGCTCCAATCCGTAGCGGGTATCGGGCTTATCGCTGCCGTAGCGGTCCATGGCCTCGGCGTAGGTGAGGCGAGGGAAGGGGCGGAGCACGTCAATACCTTTGACGGCCTTAAAGATATGGCACACCAGCCGCTCATTGAGGTCTAGGATCTCCTCCTCAGACAAAAAGCTCATCTCCATATCCAGCTGGGTAAACTCCGGCTGGCGATCGGCCCGCAGGTCTTCGTCGCGGAAGCAGCGAGCGATTTGGTAGTAGCGGTCTAGCCCCGATACCATCAGCATCTGCTTAAACAGCTGAGGAGACTGGGGCAGGGCGAACCACTGGCTGGGGTTAGCGCGGCTGGGGACTAGGTAGTCTCTGGCACCTTCAGGGGTAGAGCGAGTCAGTATCGGCGTTTCGACTTCCACAAAGCCCTCTTGGTCTTCGAGAAAGCGGCGCATGGCCTTGACCACCTCGTGGCGCAGCATCAAATTACGGGTCATGCGCTCCCGCCGCAAATCTAAGTAGCGATACCTGAGGCGCAGCTCTTCGCGCACCGTCTCGGTTTCTGCCACGGAGACTTGGAATGGCAAAGGTTTACGGACTTCGCTCAGCACTTCAATACTGTCGGCGTAGATCTCCACCTCGCCCGTGGGCAGCTTGGGGTTTAGGGACTCGGGGGGCCTGCGGGAGGCGCGGCCCGTGACCTTGACCACGTACTCGTTGCGCAGGTCGTTGGCAATAGGATAAGACGCGGGAGTCCGCTCGGGATCGCTGACAATCTGGGCAATGCCGGTGCGATCGCGCAGGTCCACAAAAATTACACCCCCGTGGTCACGGCGACGATCGACCCACCCGTAAAGGGTGACGGTTTCGTCAATCTGTTCTGCCCGAAGATGCCCGCAGTAGTGGGTTCGCATTATCGCTCCTAAGTCGCCTGCCGGTGAAATATCGACAAGTCATTATAGCGATAAACGCTCTACCATTCCGGGGAGTTCTTCAGGAACAAGCTCTCCTTAATGGGGCTAAGACTTCCACCAGTTTTTCCGCCACTGTCAGCCGTGCCGCTACTAGCGCTACTCCACCTCAGACACCGTCTCCGAGTCAGCCTCCGAATCAGTCTCGGAAGCCATTTCAGAGGCCACTTCTGCCTCTAGCTCAGCCTGCAGCTTGGCAAACTCTTCCGGGGTCAGCTCCTCCAGCCGTTTTTGCAAGACGGCATCTTCGTAATCCCTCATCTGCTGATGGATAGTCATGTTGCCTCCGGTAGCCCGAGTGACGTAGGTGACAATCCATCCCAAAAGACCGCCCAGGAAAATGACCTGGCTCCAAATCCCGGCTTGGGCACTATCGATGCCGCCCAGCCGCAGCAAAATGTAGATAGCGCCCCCGGTGAGGAAGACGCCTACGCCAATTCCAATTACGTCTATCCGTCGCATGGGGTTTAGTTAGGTTTGCTTTTGAGGACGGAAGTTGATAAACGGGCTTAAGACCAGCAGGCCGGGAAAGAAGAAAAAGACGCAGAAGTACATGAGCACGCGCTCGGGCGAGCTCGCGTCGTACCAGCGGGCCTTGAGGTAGAACATCGTGGCGAGGGGCAGCACTAACAGGTAGGCACCGCCGAGGCCAGCGTACATCAGTAAGACGAGGAGGTTGTTCTGTACAAAGTCCATGGATGACGTCTCTTGGAAAATTGCGATGTCATTAGTTTAGTCTAAAACCGCTGACGACTTGAACGAGAACCGCGAGCAGCCTGTAACGGATGCTGTGCTGCGGCTGCCCAGCGTCTCGCCGTCAACCTGTGCAGGCGGCGGCAATAAGAGTCTTCGTGGCCGGGTTGTGGGCGATCGCCACTGCCAACAGCGGCCCGCCTTGAGCACTACGGGTCGATTCGAAGATGATGGCACAGCCGAGGGCGATCGCCGTGCCAATCGCAACGCGCAGTAGCAGCAGCTTGATGACACCGAGCAAGTACAGTACCTCGCTTGACGCGCCGAAGACGCTGGCGATTAGACCAGCTGTAGCCAGGCCATGCCAAACAAAAAGAAGTACTTAATAAATCGACAGGTATAGCGAAACAGGGGGGTATGTTCAGTCAACATGAGTCATTCTCCATTATGAGTCCTATGGGGGCGAGCTATTGCTCATACAGCTCAGAGTATCGGCCGTGAGCAGAGCTGAAAATACAGCCACCGATAGCGGCCATCGATATCGAAAACCGGATATACAGACCATTAGGTCCTCCTCATAAGATAGGAGTCCATTAAATCAGCATAGACGCGAATCTCAACGAGTCACTTTTCCAACCCGGTGAGGGCGTGATACCCTTTTCAACTCCGTTTACTCGCTGCCTAGCCAACTTATGCCTGACTCGCTAGGTGCATTAAGTCCTAGGCTGACCAGCAAGTGTTTACCCTTGAAACGAAACAGTCGGAGCAAACTTTCGCACCGTTTGCCCCCTACAAACATCAGCTCCTCGCTCAGCGCTGCTCTACCAACAAAGTCAGCCTACGGGTTACTTCAGCGTGTCACGGCGGATAGTACGTCACCTCATTGATTTGTTCGCACTGCAAACTTCACCAGCCGATGCATGAACTGGGTGCGCCGAGAATGATTCTCCGGCCCGTTGTCGGCATTAATCACTAACCGCTCGATGTGAGCGAAACGGCCTTTCACTCCGTGCCACCACTGCTCTAGCAGGTCAACGATGCAATCTGCTGTCACCCGAGAGGCGACGAAGTACACGATAGCTCTTGCTCGTCGGGCAATAGAATACCAACGGGCGTTAGCTGAGCATCAGGCTGACAGTCATGGTCTTTGGCATGGGTCACCACCCGTGTTTTTCCCGCCGGTCGTACTCGCCTGCCTTCACCGCAGTTTTGGCATCGATCGATTTGCGCAGACTCGTTCGGTCCTTATCTGCTGCGTGATTCACCTGATCGACCTGTTTGAAAATATTCTCGGTCTCGGCAATAACCTTCTGTGGAATTGGACGTCTGCACCCGCTTAAGACCAAGCCCATCTCCGTAGACCTTTGCCGGATCTCTTCGTCGTTCGGCACGCCTTGAGCTTGGTGCCTCTGGCCAATCAGCGCCGCCTCACCTCCGCTCAGTCATCGGCATTCATCCGCGCGCTCCTCAACGTCGGGCCGTTGCGTTTGCGGTTCTACAATGCGCGAATATCTGCTCGATGGTCAGAAGGTGTGCTTCTTCCGGCGACTTACCCACTGCAGTTGTCGATGGGGATACGGTAGATGACATTCTGATGCGAAGCCGAGGACTTCCCATTGATGGCCAAAACGGTGTGCTGGGTCGGGCCGGGCCGACAAGGTTGCGCAGCGGCTCGCTGCTGCCGATAATCGGCGTCATGGAGTTTGACATTGGCGATTTGGCTCGCTTGGAGGCTGAGGGCGGCTTATTGAACGTCATTGTTCACGAGATGGGCCACGTGCTGGGCATTGGCACCATCTGGCAGCTCAAAAATTTATTGGTGGGCGTCGGTGTCCTGCTAACTCCCGCGACTGAAGGACAAAGGGCTCATTCAGAACAGAAAAGTCTGCGAGAATTTGGCGATCAGAAATGGGCGCAATCGCTGTTCCTGCGGTCACGATCAGAGGGGAAGAAACCCTCATCGAGATCGAAAAAATCAGAATCCAGATAAAAAGCCAAAGCAAAATTCCGCAACCTTCTTTTTAACTAAGAAAGGCTAGTTCAAAGAGATAGGCATATAAGAGCTTCGCTGTGGTCTGAATTTTCGTATTGTGTAGCGCTCTGTCTTTAATTCCTCTATATTGCGTCATAGGTGAAGGTGTTATGTTTGCAGAACTGATAGAGAACGCGGCAAAATATCTAATTTTCGATTCTATTAGAGATGAGTCTCTAGGCGACCTTTGGGAAAGCGATTACGAGCTGCGGCGGAGAGGTGCTTCGAAACTAGTAAGATTGATCAAGGCTCTCTTGTACTTTGTCTCACTCGTAAAAGCGTCGATAATTCTCGCTTTCGAGGAGCTGTTAGCTTACCTACTAAAAAAAACCGGTAGCGAGTCTGATTATCCTAGTGAATTTGACTATGATTCTAGATGCAGCGGAACAAGCTTAAACTCCAACGACATCAGGGAGATTAGGCAATACTGCTCAACTCGTCGGCTGTACAACGCACTGCTCAGCAAAAAGCTGATGGGCTACTCGTCTCCCCAAACCTCCTATTGGATTCGTCAGGTTGATCGCATCGTAGAAAAATGCCGAGCGAGAGGCGACAAAATTATTGATTGCGAGGGGATTATCAACAATTTTATGTTGAGTTGCTTGATCAGGAACGTAGAGGCAGTTCATCCACAAAAAGTAGATATAAATTTCCTTTACAGCTTGGTTAAGGATACAGAGCTGACTCAAGACTTTATTAGGCGCTACGTTGAGTTTGACGACAACAGTTACAGGCGACAGCTCATTTTCCAAACCTGGTCTTTGACAGTATATGTAATCAGCTGGAAGTCGGGACAAGAGGTTTGGATGCACCATCATGGTCACGCTCTAGACGCGATCAAGATCATTGAGGGCGAAATGACACACTGGCAAGTGTCTCCCGATAAATGCGAGGACTAATTCCCTTCGAAGACTTGAGAAGTTATCGCGCACGATGGGCCTGTCTCAGACGTTTTCGCAGGGGATATTGTCTTGATCACAGTCGTCACGGCCATCAGATCGCAAATCTGTCCGGTAACGCATTTGGTTACTCTTCACTTCCGGTTTGGCCATCCTCCTGAGGATAAGCACTGGCGGGCGACTAATGATACTGAGATGTTTATCTGGAACCAGACAGAAGGCTGCTTCGATCTTGTTCGCCCCTATGAAATAGAAACCGCGTTCGCGCAGAAGAGAGACCATACGGGCAGACTGAGCCAGTCTCGTCCTTACAACATTTGGCAACGATAGCGTAAAATTACGGCGGCAGCCATCGCCGCGCAACTAGTCGACCTGCGCACTGCGGTTGGCTTTTCCTAGAAATAGAGGATAAGATCTGGGGCGTAGCGACCGCTTTGACAATCTTTGCAATCACCTCCTCAGGGTCACCTAACTCAAGCCTCTGCAGTTCCAAACTCAGATTGCCACTGAATCAATGATTGCAACCCTCTTCGTCCTCATCGCTTTGGGCGGGATCTATTATTTCGTTCTTTATCCCTATCAAAAAATAAAGCGCATCAAACGCAGCCCTGTGATCAAGGTAAACGGAGCTGAAGAGCGCTATCCCGGCCTGCCCCTAGGCACCATCGGCTTCTTCTTCAGCGCCGATAGAGACTACAGGGTTCAGGTCATCTTTCCAAGGCTAACGCGCTACAGCAAAGTTGAGTATTTGTACTCCTGGCACGACATTCGCGCTGTTCAGATTCCAGACCTCAGGGATGCCAGTCATCAAGAGAAAATAGACGTAGCAGTCGCCCAGGAGCTGACTGCCTTAGTGCGTGACCATGTCCAATTGATTGAGCCAGAGATTCTAGCGCTAAGACAGCAGTGGCACGAGCTTCAAAAGCTGCTTAACTTAGTCGAAACGTCAGAAGTTTACGCTGGGCACAAAAGCGTTTACGAAAAAGCATTATTCCAGGTTGAAAGCTTAGCGAATAAGGCCGAAGAGCTGCAGCTCGAGTACGTCCGCTCGATTCGAGAAATTTTAATCGGTAGGCAGGTCGCTTCGTATGACCCCACTTTGGTGACGGACAACGGAATTATCATTGACTACAAGCACAAGCAGATCAAGGAAGAGTACCAGATGATGAAAGAGGTCGCGACGGCCCACGCTGAGCTATTGCGCACCAGCCAGTTTTAAACCTTATTGCGTTGGTTCAGCTGCCGCTGGGTAACCCCGAAAAAGGCGATCGCCACCCTTGATCAGGACGGCTTCAGACAGAGCTGACGGTAGCCTTAAGCGGCCTCTCCCCCAGCCCGGTTTAGACCGTCAACCCCAGCAGCCTGACGCTGCGGGAGCGGTCTAGGTACGCCTTCAGCAGCGCCACCGATAGCTCCCGCAGCACTTGCCCCTGCAGCAAATTGTCTACTGTTTGAGTCCGGGTCATCTGCTGATAGTCGGCATACTTTTCGGAGCCCAGACATCTGATGTTCTCAGCCGATTGTGATGTGGGCATGCCCTGTCTATAGCGGTCGATATGCCCGGTAGTTAATATTCGGAAAAATGTTGTCGATCACTTCAACCTTTTGCAGCCAGCCCGAATCCACCTTGCCTTCCATCAGGTCGTCTCGGATCTTGTTGAAGCGCATTAGGTGCGATCGCGTCCGGCGAATTGCGTAGGGCACCATCGTTCCCGTACGCATGATGAAGGCCCAGTCAGACGATTGGGCCAGTAGTAGCTCCCGAGCCGCTTGGTTTAATGCTCGCCACTCCAGCTCATCGGCGGGTTCTCGCTTTCGCCAGCTCGATCATTCGCTCAGCGCCCTTGTGCAGATGAGGGTAAATCCAGGCGTTCGTTTCGTTGAGCCAATATTCGTGAAAGCCCTTGTAGCCCCAGCTCGACTGAGAAGGACAGGCCACCTGCTGGGTCGGATTGCTCTGCAGGTAGTCTGACAGGTGCGTCATGGCGAAGGTGTCTTGGTCGAACCAGGACTTGCGGAAGAAGTAATCCAAGAACCAAGGGCCTTCGTACCACCAGTGACCAAACAGCTCCGCGTCATAGGGGGACACCACAATAGGCGGACGCTGCATAACGTTTTGCAGATGCCCCACCTGCCTCTTCCGGTTGTACATGAAGTTGCCGGCGTGCTCTGCGGCCTTCTCCCGCGCCCAATAAGGGTCGTACCAATCTTTGTCGCTTAGCCCCAGCCCCTTACCCGTAATCTTGTGATACTTGATGCCTACATTCTTGCGCTGACCATTGGGCATCACGTAGGGCTTGATGTATTCGTAATCTGCGTCCCATCCCAAATCGCGGTAAAACTCTCGGTACTCCGCCGCCCCCGGATAGCCGACCTCCGACGACCACACCTGCTGAGAGGATTCGTGGTCACGCCCAAAAGCAGCTACCCCAGATTCAGTGAAGATTGGCGCATAGGTGCCAAAGCGAGGACGCGGACGAGCGTAAAGAATGCCGTGACCATCGGTGAGGAAGTAGCGCAGCCCTGCGTCGGCCACCATGCGCTCCACCCCTTCGTAGTAGGCGCACTCTGGCAGCCAGATACCTCGGGGTGACTGCCCAAAGGCCTCCTCGTAATGTTCGCAGGCGACTTTGATCTGCGCCCACACCGCCTCGGGGTACATCTTCATTAGCGGGAAGTAGCCGTGGGTAGCGCCGCAGGTGATGATGTCGAGGTTGTTGCTGTCCTGAAACTGTTTGAATGCCTTAACTAAGTTGCGATCGTAATGCTCCCAGGTGTTGCGTACCTGGTTAAACTCGGTGGCGTAGTGCTCCGCCAAATAGCGGACGTGGCCGTTTTGGGAGTTGCGGTCGATTTCCAGCTCCGCCAGCTCCTCTAGCTTTGCCAGGTGCTCGTCGTAGCGATCCTGCAGCAGCGGGTCTTGCAGCATCGACAACAAAGGCGGCGTCATGCTCATCGTCATCTTAAAGTCGACGCCGTCCCGCTTTAGCCCCTCGAATGCCAGCAGTAGGGGGACGTAGGTCTCGGTAATCGCCTCAAACAGCCACTCCTCCTCCAAAACAAAGTCGCTCTCTGGGTGGCGCACAAATGGTAGGTGGGCATGTAGAACTAAGGCAACGTATCCAATACTCATGGGCTAAACACTCGTCGAGGTCCGCAGAAATCCGGTCGCTGCAAACGATTGTAGAGCAAAAGATGACGCAGCCACAGGGCGAAATCAGGTCAAGCGACTGCCGCAAATAAATCGAGCCTGCGCGAAAGGTCGCCTCCCTGTCTGGAAAAGGTCTGTGGCCCCTCTCCCCATGGCCACAGGGTCAAAACAGAGGCAGCGATAACTCAATGTTCTAAGCTGACAATAGTCCGGACACTTTTCTGGACAAGCGCTGAAACCCTCGATTTCTCGTTGGCCAAGCTGCCGTGGAAGAGGCCTGAAACCCGCATTCCACCGTTAGCCATCAAAAACTGTCCGGAGTGTTGAAGCTGAACCGCCGGACCAAAAATATCGCGATTCTTCAAGTAAGATTGGCGTATTGTTAACCCTACGGTGATAATACTTAAGTTGCTGCCGACCACAACGGTATTGGGCAGCGGCTAAGCGGTCTTGTAAAACGTCTCCAGTAGCTTGGTGTTTTTAGCATGGCAAACTCCACTTTGATCGAGCGAGCGCGTAACGCAGATCCCCAAGCGATCGCGGCGCTGATGAATCATTCGCTGCAGTCGAAGGGCATCACCGCATCGGTTGAGCGGGAGGGCGATCGCCTCAACGTGATGATGGATTCAGACAATGCCACAAGCGCCTCTCTCCTGAAGACATTTGTCAGCAATGGCCTTAAAAATCTCAACCTCACCTCAATTCGGGCGGTCACCGTACGCGGTCGGCAAAACGGAAGCCTCGTTTGGGAAGAGGCGATCGCCGTCAATGGCGCAGAATCTCCAGAGATAGAGACCGCACCGCGTCCCCCATCACCGCCTGCGGCAGCCCGTCCTACCGTCCCCCAGCCCCCATCACCCCCTACCACCCAAGCGCCACCGCCGCCGCCCACCCCCACGCCACCGCCGTCAGAACCTGCTCCCGTCGTTGTCCCGCCGCTATCGGCGGAGACCCAGTTTGAAGAAGACGAGTTCGACGTCATTCAGACGCCAGGCTCTGTGGGAGACGATGCCGACTTTAACGAGCTTACAGCTGAGGTAGGCCGCCAGACTACCGTAGACACCCCAGATATAGATTCAGGCCCACCGCCGACTTCTACCGACTTCGCAGAGGCCTCTGAGCGGTTCGGAAGCTTTGATGATGAGTCCTCTGGCGATCTAGAAGAGCCGGAAATGCCGGTGCCGCCTGGGGCTCGGGCAATAGAGCCGAACGCCGTCCTGTCTTCGCCCGAAGTTTTGGTTGACTCGCTGCCGTCGGTCTCAGATGAGATGATGGAAGAGCAGGTCCAAGCCGCAAAGCAGGCCAACCCGCCGCGATTTGTTCCGAATGTTGAGGCACTTGACCGGAGTGAGCCCGCGCAGCCGCTCGCTAGCCAGCCAGATCGTGATGCTGCGGACGTCACGGCTGACGAGAGGGCAAGCGACGGCAATGACAAGTCTTCTGAGCGCTCTCCGAGCCGATTTTTGTTTGCCCTGATACTGCTGCTCGTGGCGGCTATTGTGGGCGGACTGATTGGCTATGCCGTATGGTCTTACCTGACAACCACAAGACCAGCAATTGACGAAGTGCCGCCTCAACCAGAGGAGTTGGTAGAACCAGCGGAAGAGGCTCCTGAACCCGAACCCGAACCCGAACCCGCGCCAGAAGCCGTGGAGTCACCCGAGACAGTGACTCCGGCTCAGCCCGCGCCTGCGCCAGAACCGGCCCCAGAGCCTGCGCCTCAGCCCGCCCCGGACCCAGCCGCAGAAGCGCCCGCGCCGCCAGTGGAACCCGCTCCCGAGCCTGCTCCTCCAGCAGATCCTCCCCCAGTCGACGGGGCAGGCGAATAAGACTACCGGCCCGCCCGCTTCATCCTGCCGTCATCACGTCACGTGATGTTGCAGGAGTCAGGATCGGTGGGCGATCGCCGCGAAGAGAGAGGTAGACCTCTATGATGCAAGGCTGTACATCATGTCTACTCTTTTCACGTCAGAACTTATAGATGGTCTGCTGATCATCGGCACCATTAGCGCTGCAAACATTATTCTTTGCCCGCTAGTCGTTTGGGCGCTGACGGTGCCCATTACCAAAGCAGGTTCTGCCCAGGCATAATAGCTGGGTCAGCAGGCAAGCGCGATCGCGGCAGCTCGCCTAAAGCGGTGCCCCCGCCTCTAACCGCTCAGCAGCGCCTCTACAAACTCGTAGCTGGAGAACGGCCTCAGGTCTTCAATGCCCTCCCCCGCGCCGATAAAGCGAATGGGAAGCCCTAGCTGCTGCACCACGGCTAAAGCCACGCCCCCCTTGGCCGTACCGTCTAGCTTTGTCAGCACAACGCCACTCAGCTGAGCCGCCTCCGAGAAAACCTTAGCCTGCTGTAGTCCATTTTGACCTAGGGTGGCGTCTAGCACGAGCAGCGACTCTACGGTGGCGCTGCTGGCCTTCTTGTCGATGATGCGACGAATTTTGCTCAGCTCGTCCATCAAATTTTTCTTGTTTTGTAGTCGCCCTGCTGTGTCCACTAGCAATACGTCAGCGTGGCGAGACTGAGCGGCAGCGATCGCATCAAACACCACAGCCGCAGGGTCGGTATTTTGGCCAGGGTTGGCAATCACCTCCACGCCGCTGCGCTGGCCCCAAATTTTCACCTGCTCTACCGCCGCTGCCCTAAAGGTGTCGGCGGCGGCGATTAGACAGCTGTAGTCTGACTTGCGGCTGAGGTGAGCCAGCTTGCCGATGGTGGTCGTTTTACCCGCGCCGTTGACGCCGGTCAAAAGCCAAATGTTGAGGTCGCCCTTTTTGGGGGCGAAGGTGGGGTTGTAGCCGCTCTTATAGGGCTTCTCCAAAATGTCGCGCAAAATTTCTTTGAGATAGGCGATCGCAGCGTCTGGCGGCAGCGCCTCCTGCTTCAGCTTGTTTTGGACCGCGTCGATGATGTAGTCGGTGGCCTCAATGCCGACGTCCGCCTGCAGCAGCAGGGACTCAATTTCCATGACCGCTTCTTGGTTGAGCGGCCCCTGACCGACCACCGCCCGCAGCTGATTGACCAGGCTACGGCGGGTTTTTCCCAACCCCTGACGCAGCTTCGTGAGCCAGGTAATCTCTTCTACCGAAACGTCGTCCGGACGGCGGCCCTGGGCGGCAAGCACCTTGGCCGACCAAACAAAGTCATCGTCAAAGGCTACCCCAGAGCCTGCCCGGTCGCTGTCTGGCCTATCCACCTCCGGAGCGGTGGCCGCTTCTGGCATATCCTCAATGGCGGTCGCTTTGAGCTGCTCTAGGCGCTGCTGTCGCTCCTCCTCGGCCTGAGCCCAGAAGGGCCGAGCGGCAGGCACTGCTGCAGGCTGCGCCTCCACAACGGGCTCAGAACTAGGCTCGACGGCTTCCGACCGAGTCGCTTCTGAAGGCTGGCCTACCGGAGCGGGTCGATCGTCTGTCGCTGCAGGTGGGCCTACTGGCGAGGGAGCTGGCTCTGGCGCTTCTAGCTCTGGCGCTTCTAGCTCTGGCGCTTCTGGCTCTGGCGCTTCTGGCTCTGGCGCTGAAGATGCTGCGGGCTGGAGGGCGGCGACCGGGGTTACCTCGTCAACGGGGGCCGCTTCTGATTCCGGCTCCGGTTCTGGTTCCGCCTCTGCCGCTGCCTCTGGTTTCGCCTCTAGCTCTAATTTTGGGGTAGGGGAGTCTGCGGGCGCTGGCTCCTCTGCCGCTTTGACCGCCGCTTCTTCAGCTTTAGCCGCTTCTTCAGCCTTCCGCTTTTGAATCGTCTGGTAGGCGGCTTTGGCCCAGTCTAGCTGCTCGCTTGCTGCAGGGTCCTCCGCTCCGCCCGCTTCTGCCGGTTGCGCTACATCAGAGGTTGGGGGCTTCGGCGACTGCGGTTCACTGGAGTCTGCGCTAGAGGCGTCAGCCTGAGGCTGATCCGCCGGTTTATCGTTGGACCGCTTAAACCAGTTAAAAGGAGCCATAGCTGAATTACCGTACCCGCACTTCTACAAGACCTGCGCTTTATCCTAAGTTACCGGTTTCCTAAATTGAGGGTGACGGCGCTAGGCTATTGCTCAGCCGCCGCAAAACCCCATTAATAAACCGATAGCCATCCTCACCACTGTACCGCTTTGCTAGCTCCACAGCCTCATTGATCGCCACGCGGGGGGGGACCTCCAGGAACAGCATTTCGGCAGCGGCAATCCGCAGAATATCTTGGTCGATGCGCGCTAGGCGGCTCAGCTGCCAGTCAACCATGGCCTCATTGAGGCGGTCGTCTAGGTCGCTGCGACGCTCTTTGAGAAGAGTCAAAATGTCGAGGGCGTAGGCCCGCACGTCCTGCTGATTGGCAAGCTGCACCGTTTCAGGGAGTTCTATGGCAATTCCCAGGCGGTTGATGGCAGACTGCGCTTGCCCGATAGCATCGTGGACCATGGCCCGAGCGCTTTGGACGTCGGTAGTCCGGATTTCGCTGCCCAGCAGGCGATCGCTTCCTCGCTCTAGCTCCGCCGTGGCGGCTTCTAGGGTCTCTTGGACTTCGGTGGTCAGCACCTGTACCGCTGAGACAACGAGGGATTGCAAATCCTGAGTCTGAAGTTTCTTAAGGGATTTTGATTGGCTAACGCTGAGTAGGGCTAGCTCGCGGGCCGTCCGTCGGGGTTGCATCATGATGTTAAGTAGGTAGACGAAAGCCGCCTTAATCGTCCTCAGGCGCTATCGAGGACAAAGCGTCGTGGTCCTCAGCATAGGATTCTAAGCGGTTCCCTATAAAAGGGACGGACTTTTTGCCGCTGCGGCTGTCGGCGGCAGCAGCTCCTTCAGAGAGCGTCGCCGTGACGCTTGGTCCGACAATCCCTCCCGAAATCAGAACCTTAAATGCGTCTTCAATCGAAATTGAAAGATTCATCACTTCCTGCTCAGGCACAATGGCGAACCAGCCGCTGGTAGGATTCGGCGTTGTGGGAATGATGACGCTCAGCATTTTGCCCGGACTCTTCGTCGGGCTGAGTTCAGCGCCCACGGTACCGGTGACAAACGCCATCGCCCAAATGCCCCGGCGCGGGTACTCCACTAGGACGACGCGCCGGAACTTGTTGTTAGAGTCCCGCAGCAGCGTTTCAAGGATTTGCTTTAGGGTTTTGTAGACCGAGCCTGCTAGCGGGATAGCCTGCAGCAGTCGCTCCCCCACATCTAGCAACCACCGGCCCGCGATGTTGCGGGCCATCAGGCCAATCAACAGGATGAACAGCAGGGGAACTGCCAGCCCAACCAGTAGATTGAGCAGGTAGACCAAGATGGGGTTGAGATCGTGAAACGGGTTCAGCTGCTTGGGGATCCGGGTTAGGAAGTTAATGACCCAGCTGGCGATGGTGTAGGTCAGCCAAATTGTTGTTGCTATTGGAATAATGACCAATAGTCCCGCAATCAGATCGTTTTTAAAGTCCTGTTTGAGCTGCTGAAACACAGTACACTCAATCTCCTTCGCTTGTGGGTGCGTCCAAAGGCAGAGTTCCCTCAGCAGCCTTGCGCATTCGGTCTATCACCATTGTAGAGACTATTGCAGCCCTAGTCCCTGTATCGGAACCCTTTAAGTCCGGTCCAGCCCAGAGCACCATAGCCCAGAGACAGCAGCAGACTGCTCACGCCAATGCGAAGGTTTGACTTTAGAGCATCACTTTTGATCTCCTTGACGCGCTCCTCTCTGCCTTCAGTGATCTTGCTTTGCTCATCGCTACGCAGCGCTTCCGCCTGACTCTCCAACCCCTGCAGGTAGGTTTCGAGCTGTTCTGGATCATCCTCGAACTCATCTAGAACCGCCGCATCGTCCGCTGAAATCAGCCCTCGCGAGACCGCTTGGCCTCGCAGCGACTCGTTTTCTAGCAGCTGGCTGATCAACGTTCGTCGCTGCCCAATTTGAGTCTCAATTTCAGTGTCAAGCTGCTGCTCGGCCTGGGCCGTCCGCTCGGCGACCGCCTCTAGCTGATCTGATTGAACCGCAGCCACCTTGCCGATGTGGAGCACGATTAGCAGCAGATAGATTGCAGACAGGATGCAGGAAAGGATGACCGTCATCTTTGGCAGCAGGCGGCTGGTTGGCCCCGTCAGAGACTCAATCCAAAAGCCTGCCAAAAACAGGGTGAGCCCTAGCAAAGGGATGATACCCCGGTCGACAACTTGGGTTGTAAATCCGAGCCACCACTCCTGGCTGTCGAGCAGATATGGCATCGGCAGCACGGCGACGTCGATGAGCGCCGCTAAGACCATGATGATACCCACTACCTTGAAGGCAGTGGCGATGACCGGAGACAGTTGGCGGCTGGAAAGTTCTTTCATGAAATCTGGGATGGGGGATGGGAAAGCGTATCGGTCAGCATAGCGAGTTCCAGAGTGTCAGAAAACTCGACCTAGCACAAGCGACGCTAGACCGGAAGAGGTTTCAGGCAGGGGAGCCTGTCACAGGTTAAACGTTTGCTGTCAGGAGAGACAATATATACCCTGGAACCCTCTGTCTACCCTAAAATCAGTATTTTTAATGCAAAAATTAAATAATTATTATAGTAGCGGCGATTTTCCATATGTTGAGATATGCCAATTTGCTTCTACAATAGACTGTAGGCGATAAATCGGCTCGCCTTTTGGGCATTAGATTCGGTGCAATAGGTTCGGCGTGACAAGTCGACTTTGGGCCAGAGAGTGCTGGGCTAGAGCCGCTACAGAACTAGACGAGACGTTATCCCCGACTGCCTCGACGCTAGAGGTCAGTGCTAGAGGGATCTCTAGCTTAGTCTTACAAGCAGTGTACAAATGAGGGTTATGGGTTATGGCAGATCAAGACACAAACGACCAGGTAGATATCGTCCCTAAAGCGCCTAAAGAGCCTAAAGAGTCTAAGAAAACGGTCACCTCAGAGGAAGGGCACGCCATTGAGCTGAAGCCATCGCGGGAGCTAGCGGGTCGCCCCATCAGCAGCGATGGTATCGAAATTGTAGATACGATGTCGTTCTCCGGCATTCGCCCCATCGGTGCGAGCCATCTCGATATCTACGACACCCTCATGGGTGGAAGGCCCATTGAGGCCAACCATCTGTCTGTGGCCCACACCGACACGCTGCCGGGTCATCGCCCAGTCTTCAGCAGCAATCTTGCCGTTGTCGATGTCGATAGCCTACCGGAGCACCGCCCCATTGGATCTAGCCCCGGAGAACTCATGGAGGGCAGCAGTCTCCCCAACAATCGCCCCATCGCCCGTAATGATATTTTCGACCCGGCTGGAATGATGGGCTACCTCGACTAGTCAGTCTATCGCGACTGCGAAGCTTATTGAAGATAGGGGGGATGCGATCGCATCCCCCCTATTTGCTATGTCGCTTTGGAGCTGACCTCAAACACCCAACCTCAGAGCACCCAAGTAACAAGCTGAGGAAAGCGAATAATCAGCAGGAGGGCCACCAGCTGAATGGCGATGAACGGCACAACGCCGCGATAGATGCTGACGGTGCTCACCTCTGGCGGCGCGACGCCCCGCAGGTAAAACAGGGAAAACCCGAACGGCGGCGTCAAAAATGAGGTCTGCAGGTTGACCCCCAGCATGACGCCAAACCACACCAAGTCGTAGCCAAACTGCACAGCCACCGGAGCCATCAGCGGCACGATGATGAACACAATCTCGAAGTAGTCAAGGAAGAACCCCAGGAAGAACACCAGCAGGTTCACCAGAATCAAGAAGCCGACGACCCCGCCCGGCAGGTTGAGCAGCAGGTTTTGCACGAGGCGATCGCCCCCCAGTCCGCGAAACACCAGGCTGAACACCGTTGCTCCCACCAGCAGCACAATCACCATGGTGGTCAGCTCAACGCTAGAGCGCAGCGACCCAAAAAGCGTTCGCCTCGTCAGCCGCCGGTTGAGAGCCGCCAGCACCAGGGCTCCGACGACGCCCATGGCACCCGCCTCGGTGGGGGTGGCCACTCCGGCAAAAATGCTGCCCAGCACCACCAAAATGAGAACCAGCGGCGGCAGCATGACGCGAAATACCCGCAGCGCCAGCTGAGGCTTGGTTAAAGTGAGCTGCTCGGGGGGCAGGGCGGGAGCGGCCTTAGGCCGAAACAGGGCAACCGCCGCCGCGTAGAGCAGGTATAGGCTAGACAGGGCTATCCCCGGCAGCAGTGACCCCAAAAACAGGTCGCCCACCGAAACGCCTAGCTGGTCGCCCAGCACAATGAGCACCACGCTGGGAGGAATCACCTGACCCAGGGTGCCAGAGGCGGCAATAATGCCTGAAGCGAAGGAAGCGTTATAGCCATAGCGCAGCATGATGGGCAAAGAGATGATGCCCATGGAGACTACGGTGGCTCCCACTACCCCCGTCGCCGCCGCCAGCAGCGTCCCCACCAAAATCACGCCGATGGCCAGCCCGCCCCGCAGCCGCCCAAACAAAATGCCGAAGGTCTCCAGCAGGTCTTCCGCGAGCCCAGACTGCTGCAGCACCGTCCCCATCAAAATAAAGTAGGGAATGGCGAGCAGCACGTAGTTGCTCATGATGCCAAAGATGCGCTGCGGCAGAGCCGAGAACAAGATGAGATCGAAGTTACCCGACAGGTAGCCAATAAGGGCAAACAGCAGCCCCGTGCCGCCCAAGGAGAAAGCCACGGGGTAGCCCGTGAAAATCAGCAGCAGCGCCCCCAGAAACATGATCAGGCCCAGGTAATCAGCCACGGAGTTCCTCTTGAGGTTGGGCAGCGGGGTGACCCGAGAGGATGGCCACTTGCTTGATAACTTCAGAAATGCCCTGCAGCGCCAAAAGCATAAAGGCCACTATCAGCATCGCCTTAAGCGGGTAGCGGTCCAGGCCGCCGGGGTCGGAGGAGCCCTCCTTGATTTTCCAAGAGTTAATCACCGACGGCAAAGAGTAGATGACGATGACGGCGCACAGCGGCAGCAGCAGCAGCAGCGTCCCCAGCAGATCGATCCAGGCCTTGCCCCGGCGGGAGAGCCGACCGTAGAGAATGTCGACCCGCACGTGCTCTCCGCGCTTGAGCACGTAGGCAGCCCCTAGTAAAAAAATTAAGCTGAACAGATACCACTGCACCTCAATGTAGAGGTTAGAGCTGAGGTTGACGCCGATGAACCGGCCTAGGTAGCGGCTGATGGCGTTGTAGGCTCCCACCGCCACCATAATCAGGGTCAACCCCAAGGTTACCCAGCCCAACCCTTCGCTCAGCCGGTCAATCCAGCGCGCGAGCTTTAGAAAAAACGACATGCAGTTCCAGAAAGAAACGAGCAAAAGACAGCAGACATCCCCCAATTCTACGATTAAAGGGGATGCCTGCCGCTGTTCCTCAGCTGTTCCTCAGCAGAGCCCAGATGATATTTGTGGAAGACATCGACTTCCGCATCATGGCAAAAGGGATGCTGGGTAAGCACACCCTGGATGCTGGTCTGGGGCAGTTCGTCAACCAGGTGCTGCCATGGGTGTGCTTCAAGCGTGGTGTCTACTACGGCAAGGTTGACCCCTACCGCACCTCTCAGGAATGCCCTGATTGTGGTGCTGCGGTCAAAAAGTCGCTGAGTGATAGGGTTCATCAGTGTCATAGCTGTGGGTCGGTCAAGCCGAGAGATATAGCTGCTGCCCAAGTCATCAACGCCCGTGGTCTTTCGGGTGTTCAAATTGTCTGTGGAGCCGAGGTAGCGGGGATGTGGGAAACCATATCTAGCCAACTGGCTGTGTTCGCGCAGCGTGCGTGTAACGCGAAGCAGGAAACTCATCGGGCGACCGATGAAGCCCGCGCTCTATCCGTAGGATGAGCGTCGGGAGTATTCACGGAAAGGTCACCAGATACTCCGACTCGATGGGCTCAGCCTGCCCTGCCTGCACCAGCGCCTGGTAGACGAAGGCCGCCACGTCAGCCCGCGTAGCCTGGGTGTTGGGGTTGAGCTGGTTTGTCGTTGGGTAGTTGACCACCAGGTTCTCCTGAGTGGCGGCGGCGATCGCCCCCGTGGCCCAGTTGGGAATTTCGGTGGCGTCTTGGTACTTATTCAGTGCCCCTGAGCCCGCCGCTGCGTTTAGCTCTAGGCCGCTGGCGAGGGAGACGAGCACCTCCACCCGAGGAATCTCTTGACTAGGGCGGAACACCTGCCCCGGATAGCCCGACAAAAAGCCGCGCTGATAGGCCGACTGAATGGCGCTGTAGCCCCAGAAGTCCCGCTGGATGTCGACGAACTCCTGCCCACCTCGCTTGGGCGCTGCGGTAAACGCCTTGTTGAGAATGGCGGCGAACTGGGCGCGGGTGACGGGGTCGTTGGGTCGGTAGGTGCCGTCTGGGAAACCGCCGATAATCTCCTGGCCCGCGAGCGCCTCAACGTAGGGCTGCGCCCAGTGTCCCTGGACGTCTGCGAAGCCAATCATGCGGGCCACAAATTCTACGTTGCCCTCGACTTCCTCCTCATTGGCCTGGTTGCCGACGGCCATCATCATCGTGTCGCCGCGCGTAGCGTTGTGAATGGCAAAGCGGCCGTTGTTGGCGATGATGTTCTCACCAGGGCTGTCAGCGGTCCCCAGGTCTGGGCGAGCATTGCCAATGGCCACTAGGCCGTCGCGGGTGTTGCTGCGAATCACGTTTCGGCGCAGCACGGGAGTAGCTCTTGTGGTCACCACCACCCCGTCAATATTCTCGATAATCTGGTTGCCCTCAATGGTCGGGCTAGCAGAATCGCTCACCACGATGCCAAAGCCGGTGTCAACAAACTCGTTGTTGCGAATGGTGCCCCCTGCCCTGCGGGTGAGCGAGATGCCGTTATCCGAGTTGCGGACGAAGCGATTGCGCTCGATGATAGGCACAGCAGAACCATTAATAAAGACGCCGTCCCGCGCGTTGCCGGTAAAGGTGTTGTTGCGAATCAGCGGGTCGATGGGGTTGACCGATTCTACCCAGATGCCCGTGCCTCGGGTGGTGGGGTTGGTGACGGTCAGGCCCCGGATCTCGCTGTCGTCCGAGGCGATGAGGGTGGCGCTTTGCCGTCCCATCATGCCGGTGACAAAGGTGCCGCCGCCAATCACCGAGACGGTTGCGCCGTCGTTGGATTCGCTGCCCAACAGAATTACGCCCGGCTTCAGCCGTAGGGGAAAGGTCTCACCTGTGTCGGCGGTGTAGGTTCCCGGAGCTAGCTGAATCACCGCCGTGTCGCTGGCCTGTTCTAGGGCATAGCCAATTGTGCGCAGGGGCTGCGTCTCGCTGCCGCCGCCTTCGGCGTCGGTTCCCTGGGCGGGGTTGACGTGGATAACCCGCGCCCTTACGGGGAGCTGAGCAATGTCGCTAGAGGGCGCTGGACTGTCTGCCAGCGCTATCATCTCAGGGCCGCCCCCGGCTGCGATCGCTAGCGTCAGCCCTAAGGGGAGCGCCAGGAGACATCGGGCTGCAGAGGGGACGCTAGACCAGCGGGTCTGCTGAGGCCGTCGATTAACCCACCGTTGCATATCCATTGTTGTTACTCATCAACTGTGCTTATTCAGCTTATAGGGGATGATAGACCCCTAACATCGGTCAATAGACAGCTGGAAGACTGGATAGGAGATGAGACGATAATGGTGCAGTTTGTCGCACAATTAAAGCTATCGGATGACAGTTGAACCACACGCTAGATAGGGGTTTTGCTTCGATGCCTACGCGCTCGCCACAATCGCACCCGCAGCCATACTCAAGATTGTCACAACCAAAGACACCGCGACGCGGCTTCTCACAAGCGTCTTCGGCTACGGTGTCCTGCAGCCGAGCGTTACAAAAAATTGGCGTCGCGCTAGGACTGGCGTTTAGCGCCGTCGCGGTTGGCACTGCAGCTCCTGCGATCGCTGCCGAATCGGTTGTCTTGAAGTATTACGCCTTTCAGCGTTCCGTCGCCGTTGAAGACCTGACGCTGCTGGCGGAAACAGGGGAGGTTGCCTCTGGCCTGCGGCCCTACATCCGCCTCAGCGGCTACCCCGCCAATGACATGCGGGACATGCTCACCCAAGAGGTCAGCGTTAGCCCGGTGCTGCTCAGCCGTGCACTCAATAACCCGGCGGGCAACGTGGTGCTAGACAGGGCAAGCAAGGCAGTCCACACCCGCTCCCGGCGAGGCGATCGCCAAGCGCTGCGGGGGGCTTTAGTGCTATCTGCCAGCGATGACGAGCAGATCACGCCTATGGAAATTATTCAAAACTATCCCACTGAAGAGATGTACGTCGACATCGTTGAGTTTCAGCGGACCTACAGAGATATTTCAGAACTCGTAGAGCTACAGCAGCGCGTAGGGGATTGGATCGACCGTGTGCTGTAGCTCTACTGTGGTTGGAGTAAGCTGCGCTTTAGCGACTAGACGGGAAGCCCCGCGCTCTACCCGTCAGGGTGAGCGTCGGGATGAGAGTCGCGCTAGCCGAAGTGCGCCCGCAAAATGATGCACAGCGGATAGTGCGCTCAGCGCTGAGGCTAGCAGTTGGTATGATAGAGATAGCAAGGTGATACACCCCGCAAAGAGTGTGACGGGCCCGTAGGCGAAAGCTGCAAGTCACCCGTTCCTCAGTTTGCAAATGTATCTGCGACACATAGTGCGTATCCTCCCTCGCGGAGATGAAAATTCAAAACTCTGCCGTGGGGCATCAGGCGGAGTATAAACCTATCTCAGGATATGTCCCGGCAATAGCTGGGAGTCACTGAGGAAGCCCGCGCTGTACAGCTTGCTGTCAGCGTCGGGAGGATGTCACTGGGTTGCGCTTTAGTGGGCCGCGCTCTGGTGGGCCGCGCTCTGGTGGGCCGCGCTAATAGGCTAGGGTTTCTAGAGTCTCGCGCAGGTAGCGCATGACGAGGTCGTCGAGGGTAGCGTCGCTCTGATTGCTCTGAAGCTGCCATCGCTGAAATCCGGAGCTGTTGGCGATCGCCTTTTTGAGGCTCGCCCAGGCGGGAACGTCAGTATCAGATTGGGATAGGGACGGTATGCTCATAATCAACCTCTTACAGTCAGTTTGTGGTAGATGGCAGGGGTAAGCCGTCGCGATTTCCACGAGGCCGCTAGCCTACCTCTATAGATAAATCTCTATAGATCAAGTCAACAGTAAAGACTTTTCACTATTTATATCTCTCTCAAAGATAGCCTACGTCGGCTAGCTCGGCAGTGATAGCCTATACGGTTTACCGCGATTCATCTTTGGAAGTAGAAATCTCGTCCGCTGCAGGGATGGCCGGCGGCAGCAGGGTAGGGCTAGGCTGCGGAAGCGTCGTCGCTGGCAGCAGCCGGTTGACCCGCCACCCCAAGAGGGTAAACTGCTGCGCGATCGCCTCTGTGGGGTAGGGCGCTACGGCGGCGACCCTGGCCTCGGGCAGCCGCAGCACCTGCAGCACGCTGACGGGCACCTGGGTAAAGAGATTGGCGAGCAAAAAGGCGATCGCCGCTACGCCTAAGCCAAACCAGCGCTGCTGGGGCACTGGCCAGTGCAAGGCGGCGGGCATCGCCAAGGGGGCAATTCGGTCGAGCTGCCACAGCAGGCTGACTAAGACGACTGCTGCGCCCAACGACAGCAGCTTGGGCACTACCCCTTTGAAGAATGGCAGCAGCTGGCGCTGCGAGCCGGTGAGTCGTTCGGGCGGCAGCGCCGCTACCAGCACGCTAAAGATATAGAAGGGGGCCTGCCACTGCATCCACAGCACGGGCAGCACCCCCACGGCGGCAACTACGGCTAGCTCAACCGCCGGGGGCAGCAGCGGCTCGCCGATGGCCAACCCGACGAAGCACAGCTCTAGCCACAGGGGCACGGCGGCGAGACCGGCGAGGTGAATCCAGAGGTAGGGGTCGGAGCGAAAGGGGCGCATGGGGGGTGGGGAGTAATGCTGTCATTTACTAATATTGCATTTTGGTGGGGCGATCGCTCCTGCGCCACTGCTAAGGGCGATTCCCTTGAGGGCGATTCCCTTGAGGGCGATCGCTCCTGCGCCACTGCTAAGGGCGATTCTCTGGCGGGTACCGCCGCCTGCGGCGTCCCCCCGAGCAGTGAGACTGTTTTTGGGGGGACTGCTCAGGGGGGCGTGAGCGCCGCTAGCTCACTACGTCGAGGGAGCGCAGCCGCATTAGGTAAAACAACACCTGCCCCTGACTTTGGGTGATGTGGACGCCGCTGGGACCAATCTCAATGGGGCCGGTCCACATGGCCTGCTCCACGTAGCGGCGCAGGTGCAGCCGGTAGATGGTTTCGCGGACACCCTCGGGGGAGCCGATGAGGATGTGGCGGATGACTTCGCCGCTGGGACCGGGGTCGGGGGTGGTCAGCACGGTGGGTGCGGCCTCGGTGGGTGCGGGCAGCTCTGGGTATAAAAATGTCATGGGTTTTCTCGGTTTAAGTAGGTAAGAAAACCCAAAAATCAGGTCGATCCCTGGTTTTGGGCGTGTCTGGGATGGCTGCAACCATTGAAATACAATGAGTGCAGCTCGAAGACAGCTCTGATCTGTCCAAGGGTCAGGCCGCGATCGTCACTCGCGATGGCGATCGCGGCCGTTAGACCAAATTTTTGGGGTCAGCAAGCTGCATCGGGTCACAGCTTCTAGCGTATGAGTGTAGCGCTTTGGGCGATGAAGGGCAAGGGTTGTGTAGGATTTTTTTGGTGAATCAGAAGCCAGGGCTCTGGAAAAATCCTGGGAATATCCTGGTCTCGCGAAATGCTAAGGGCATAGACCCAATAGGCTGTGGCGTAAGCTAAGGATAGACTTGTGGTGCTGGGATAAACCACTGCTGTTGACCTGTAGGCCAAGGGAGAATAGGCCCGATGACGCTATTAAAGACGCTTCAAGAAAATAGGGAAGAGATCCTACGGGTTGCAGCGCGGCACGGTGCGTTTAATGTGCGGATATTTGGGTCGGTGGCGCGGGAAGAGGAAACCCTAGAGAGCGATGTTGACTTTTTAATTGATTACGATCTAGAGCGCATTACGCCTTGGTTCCCTGGTGGCCTATTGGTGGATTTACAGGATCTACTAGGGCGGAAGGTGGACATTTTGACCGAGCGGGGAATCAGCCCAAGGATTAGGGAGCGGGTTTTGTCTGAGGCAAAGCCGCTGTGATAGGCGGTGTTATCACAGCGGCATCGACTCGGATCGGATTTGGGATGCTGTGGAGACTGACGTACCGGGGTTGGAAACTGTCATAAAAAAGCTAATGGAGTAGAGCTGTGAGTACTGTTTCTAATCGGCGGCTTCGTTGCGGATTTGCTCTAAATGGTGCTGGGTTAGGGGATGGTCGGAGAGCTGATCGGTTTGGTTTTGGGCGATCGCTTTTTTTGAGGTATCGATACGGCGGGGTTAGAAGCCTTGTCTTTGAAGTTCTTCTATCTGTAGCTGCGTCCGTGCTTGCTCCAACAAGTTCTGCGTCAAAGGGTGATCCGAGAATCGGTCGGTTTGGTTGTGGGCGATCGCTTTTTTTAGCAAGACAACAAAATTCTCGATGAAGGTTCGAGTATTGGGGTGCTCTGGCCCGAGACGCTTTGTGGCGATCGCGATGGCTTGAATATACAGCGGTTCTGCTTCTGCGTAGCGCCCTTGAGAACGATATAGTTCTGCCAAGTTGTTGAGGCTGGTGGCAACATCTGGATGCCCCTCGCCCAAGATACGGCGGTATAGCGCTAAGGCCTGGACAAACAGCGGCTCTGCTTCTGCGTAGCGCCCTTGGGAATCGTAAAGGACTGCCAAGTTGTTGAGGCTGGTGGCAACATCTGGATGCTCCTCGCCCAAGATGCGGCGGTATAGCGCTAAGGCCTGGACATACAGTGGCTCTGCTTCTGTGTATCGCCCTTGAGAACGATAGAGCTCTGCCAAGTTGTTGAGGCTGCTGGCAACATCTGGATGCTCCTCGCCCAAGCGTTCGGTCGAGAGCTTTAAGCAAGCGTCGCACCACGGCAGAGCCTGCCCATATAGCCCTTGCCCCTCATAAAACCGTGCAACACCCACAAAAGACGAAAGCAAATCGTCATCTTCAACCCAGTTCAGAAGTGATGACGTTGTTGCTTCCTGCATGTGGGGAACAGCAGGTGCCAGCGTCGCCACCTGCTCTATCGTTAGCGACTGCGGCACCTGCCGCGCCACCGCCACCATCCCCCGACAGTAGGCCCGCTTCAGGCCATCCGCCGCCGCCGAATCTTCCAGCCTAACCCCCACATACTCCCGCACGAGCTGATGCAGCTGATACACCCCCTCATCCACCCGCCGCACCAGGCTCAAATTCACTAGCCGGTCCCGCGCGTCCTCCAGCTCCTCCTCGTCCTCATCCGGCAAGCACCCCGCCACCAGCCGCCAAGGAATCGGAGCCAGGGCAAACAGGCTCAGCAAATAGGCCAGCCGCCGTGTCTCCTCTCGCTGCAGCTCCTCCCAGCTCAGGGCGATCGCCGCCTCCACCCCCAGCCTCCCCGTCATATCGGGCGATCGCTCCGCTAGCGACCGATGCCCCAGCCCCTTCTGCTCCAGCCGCGCCAGCATTTTCTCCAGCGGCAGATCCCGCTTTTGCTGCAGATACCGCCCCGCCAGCTCCACCCCCAGCGGCAAATGCCCCAAGCGATCGCACAGCTCTTCTGCCGTCACCCGGTCAGCCATCACCCGCCCCGCGCCTTCTAGCTCGGTCAGCAGCTCCAGCGCCGCCTCCGGTGAAAGCAAATCTAGCGGTACCGTCCGCACCGACGCCCCCAAGTTCTGCGATCGCGTCGTCATCAGCACCCGAAACCGCAGGTCTACCGGCGGCAAATAGTCCGCGATCGCCCCGTAGTCGGTCACATCATCCAGCACCACCAGCACCGCCCCCGCCGCCGGTTGCCAGTTCCGCCAGCACCACCGCACCTGCTGCTCCGTCGTCAGCCCGTCCGGCACCACCAGCCCCATCTCCACCGCGGCAAACTTCACCACCTGCGAGGCCATCTCTGCTCCCCGGCACCGCAGCCAGCACACCCCCGCCGGGTAGTGCGCCTGCCAATAGCCCAGCGCATAGCGAATCGCCAGCTCCGTCTTGCCAATGCCCCCCATCCCCGCCACCGCCGTCACCGCCACGGGCTGCTCGCCCTGAAGCTGGGCATGGAGATCCTGCAGCACGGCATCCCGACCGACAAACTTGACGGCTCCGCTGCGAGGGATATTTTGTGGGCTCGCCGTTTGCGGCACCGGGTTGTCCGTCTCTGTCAGCAGAATGCGGTCAGGGCCTGTCCAGGCTAAAGGAACCTGAGGGGCCTTTTTTAGCTTTTCCTGCACATAGCTCACCAACTCCGTCGCATAGACAGACCCAGTAGGCTTCTTTGTCGGGTCCAGTCCTTCCAATAGCGCAGCGGTCAGGACGCTGGAGTCAGTTCGACGGTCAACAAATGCGGGTTCAAACTCCCGAGACGCCGTGATCAGACAGCGATCGCGCCCGCCTTTTGTTCCGGGGTCTACTGCTGTAAAGTCCAGCAGCGTCCCGCCGTGGCAACAGTCTAGCCACACAATCTGCTGCTTAACGGGGCTATCTTCCAGCAGCTGCCTCAGATCCTGCAGCGAGAAGCCAAAGATCCCTTGGGCTGTGTCAACATCGCTAGCGGCCAAATAGCCGCTTCCATCGTCATCCCGTAGGCCATGGCCTGAAAAGTAGAGCAGCGCCGCCTCTGGAACGTTGTCACCATCGGGGGTAAAAAGATGAATGATGGCGGCTTTGAGGTCACTGAGCGTGACGGGAGTACGCTTTCCCACTTTCGGATTGCCCTCTGCATCCTCGTACTCAGGCAATCGCCTGACGCGGAAGTTACCGTGCTCGTGCAGGCGCTGGGCGATCGCCTCCGCATCCCGCGCTGAGGCTCCCAGATTCTCAAGATTCTCGTATTGACTAATCCCAACAATGAGGGCATCGCGGCTCATGCGAAGCTAGCTCTGGCGGTAAACAAATCCTCCTACAAGGTAACCCAGGGCACCTTAGTGGTGCAGAGAACTCCTGAAAGCATTGGTACTAAAGGATTTCGCCGAAAACGACAATTTCCGCAGTTCAGGGCAAATTGAGGCAATTCCCCACGTATTTGCGTGGTTTGAGAGTACGTATCTGAGCTTTTCCAGCCTTTCTATGAGAATCAATATTCTCTGGCCGAGATTTCTGCACCACCAAGCCCAGGGCACTCAGAGAAAAGCGCTTACCTAAAAACCCTGCGCCTCAGATAGCTCAGCCACAGGCACCGAAAATGCCGAAGGGCAGCTTCCAGGCCACCGAGTCCAATACGACACGGCTGAGCGAGGCGCTGTGGCCACATTGAACCGAATGCCGCCGCCCGCGATCGCCCCATGGCTGAGCGACGGCGATCGCTAGCACAAAAAACCGCTGCCGTGTCGAATGTAACAGCGACAACACCCAGAAAAGGGTATTTCTTTACAACAATCAAATATAGTCATCACTATTCGACTGTTTGATTGAGTAAGAAAATATATTCGCTTTCCAATGATAAAATCTCCACCCCCCAAATCCTCATCAGGCTTTAGGCCCACAAGCGCCTGGCTGATGGCTGGCATAACGGCCCTATTACTATTCTCAATAGCCCGCCCTGCGATCGCGCAGGACAGCACAACAACGGGCATAGACCTGATTTTTGAGCCCATCGTCAAGGTGCTCTCCGCCCTGCTCTTCTTCAAAATTGGCGGAGAAAACGGCTTTCCCTTTATCGTGCTGTGGCTGTTCGTCGCCGCAATTTTCTACACCCTGCGGCTGCAGTTCATCAACCTGCGGGGCTTCAAACATGCGATTGACATCGTTCGAGGCAAGTTTGACGACCCCGACGACGAGGGCGAAGTCTCCCACTTCCAGGCTTTAGCGACCGCCGTTTCCGGCACCGTGGGCCTCGGCAACATTGCCGGCGTGGCGGTGGCCATTCAGCTGGGGGGGCCGGGGGCCATGGTTTGGCTGACCCTGGCCGCTTTCTTTGGCATGGTCACCAAGTTTGTGGAATGCTCTTTGGCAGTCAAGTATCGCCGCATCCTAGACGATGGCACCGTGCTGGGCGGCCCCATGTACTACTTAACTCGCGGCTTGTCCCCCAAGGGAATGCGTCCCCTCGGCCAGGGGCTAGCGGTTTTGTTTTGCATCCTCTGCATCTGCGGCAGCTTGGGCGGGGCCAATATGTTTCAGTCAAACCAGGCTTTCGCCGCCATCAACGGGCTGATTCCTGGGCTGCCGGCGTGGCTGTTTGGGCTCGTGTTCGCAACGCTGGTTGGGGTTGTGATCATTGGCGGCATTCAACGCATCGGGGCCGTGGCTGAGAAGCTGGTGCCCGCCATGGCTTTGATCTACATCTTGGCCTGCCTGTTCATCATTGTGGTGAACATCGGCGAAGTCCCCGCAGCCGTCGGCACGATTATCAGTCAGGCGTTCGCCCCCACCGCCGTGGCAGGCGGCATTGTCGGCGTCATTGTTCAGGGGATTCGGCGGAGCTCTTTCTCTAATGAAGCAGGGGTCGGCTCAGCCGCGATCGCCCATTCAGCGGCCCGCACCAAGGAGCCCATCCGAGAGGGCATGGTGTCTTTGCTGGAGCCGTTCATCGACACCATCGTGATCTGTAACATGACGGCGCTCGCCATCGTAATCACGGGGGTTTACCAGGACGTCGGCGACGAGCTAAGCGGGGTCGCCATGACCGCAAACGCTTTCGGCTCCGTAATCGGCTGGTTCCCGGTTGTTTTGAGCCTTGCCGTGTGCCTATTCGCCTTTTCCACGGTCATCTCCTGGAGCTATTACGGCCTTCAGGCCTGGACCTATTTGTTTGGCAGTCGCACTACGCTGCTGTTTAAAGCTATCTATGTCGTGTTCACTTTCTTAGGCACGCTAACCAGCCTCGGCGTAATTATCGACTTCAGTGACTTGACGCTGCTGGGAATGGCGTTTCCCAACCTAGTTGGCTGCTACATTCTCTCGAATGAGCTGGCTGGAGATTTGAAAGACTACTGGCAGCGGCTAACGTCGGGCCAAATGCCGACCTACGAAGACCAACTTGCGGCTAGCCCCGCTGAGTAAAGCCTGTCGGCGCTGACGGTTTAAGGCACAAATTTGCTGCTTTGGACTCAGTCCAAAGCCAGGGGGTAGGGGCATAGTGCCTTTACGAAATGAATGCCCAAAATCTAGCAGCGCCACGTCGCGCTTCGAGCCTTGTTCAAGAGTCTTATATAGAGAAGCTCTAGCTAGCAAGACTCGGAGCCACAATCTTTCTGTTCGCCCTGCTCCATCTCTATGATGAACTGCCGGCGCAGGCTGGGCGGTCGCGACTGGTACTCGCCGTAGCGATCGCTAAACTTCCAAAACCGCCTTAGGATAGCCCAGGGGCGAGAATTGGCGGCGATCGCGTCTAGCTGGGGGGCATTGCTCAATGTAGAAAGCCAGAACATACTGTTCTCCTTTGCTGAAGCGTCTCTGATTTTCCAAGTCAGAGCTTTTTCTTAAATCAAATGTTGTGGAGCTGCGGGCCAAGGCAACCTCATTTTTTTTTAACTTTGCTTCTATAACTTAATTATAGAAATCCCTAGGATTGACAACAATCGTCGCCGTCGATGGAACCGATGCAAGGGACTCATGGGTCTCATTTAGAGGCGCTATTTGTTACCAATCATTCGAGCTAAAGTTCGCTGCATCCGGAAACTAGATTCGCCGCACGACTTGCGATCGCCCTAGTCCCATAGGGTGCAGCTCAATTACTTCCTATTCTCTTCAATAGCCCGCGACCTGAACAGAGGCAGTTGATGAGAATTGTTTCGGTAACAGTTTGCGCTGGGCTGACGCTGAATTTAGAGCTGACTTTCCAGGGAATTGTTTCAGGGAATTGATATTAAGGCAGCTTGCCCCCGGCGATCGCGGCCACCAGCTCGCGCTTCCAGTCGTCTCCCCACTGAGATCGTTAGACTAAAACGAGTGATTCAGCGACGGGCTCTCAAATGAAACTCAGCCAGGTTTTACTCATTGTTGGGGTTATTGGGGTTGGGGCGCTTTTGTTTGGGGCCTACAACGCCGCCTCTGCGCCTCTGCCCGACGGCTTCCCGCCGCCCACCGCAAACGGCGAAATCGAAATCAAGCAGTACCCAGACTACCGGGCCGCCACCGTTCAGGTAACGGGCAGCTTGGCGGAGGCCTCCTCTCGCGGCTTCTCTCCCCTCTTTCGCCACATCAGCAGCAACGACATTTCCATGACCGCTCCCGTAGAAACCCGCTACCCCACGGCCACGGCGCAGGGCGGTCCCGCTTCCGAAGGGGAAGCCGCCGTGTCTTTTCTCTACCGCAGCCCCGACATCGTCCCGCGAGAGGTGGCCTCCAATATCCAAGTTGAAGATATCCCGCCGATGACCGTTGTCAGCCTGGGTATCAGAGGCGGCTATGGCTTCGAGCATTACACCGACGGCGTTCAGCAACTCCAGGCGTGGCTATCGGCTCACCCCGACTATGTCGTGAGCGGGCCACCCCGCCGGTTTTTCTACGACGGCCCCTACATCCCCGACCCCATGAAGCGCAGCGATATTCAGATTCCGGTCCAGCGGCGATAATCCGCATCAAGATCTCACTTAACCCCAGTTCACCCCCCGCAGACTGCCACCCATGACGACAAAGCTTGTAGACACGACTGCCCAAGCCCATCCTTCCGAGCCCCGAGAACTTGACGGCCCCAAGGCGAAAGGACTAAAGCGCTTCCTGCGGATTCTCCGCCTGGTTGTGCAGCCGACCGGATACCTAGACGACAACGTCCGGCGCTACGGGCCGACGTTTCAAATTGGGGGCGACAGCAGTCCGCCACTGGTCTACGTTGGGGACCCCGAGGTGGTGCGGGAAATTTTTATGCTCGACGCCACAACGGCGATCACCGGGCAAAACAACGGGATCATGAAAACGCTGGTGGGCGAGCATTCCATTTTGCTCCTCGACGAGGCGGACCACCAGCGCCAGCGCAAGCTGCTGATGCCCCCCTTCCACGGCGATCGCCTGCGGGCCTATGCCCAGCTCATTTGCGACGTGACCCGTCAGGTCAGCGCCGATTGGGCACCGGGCCAGTCGATTGTGGCTCGCCGCCCTATGCAAAAGCTCACCCTGGGCATCATTCTCAGAGCCATTTTTGGCCTCAATGACGGGGACCGGCTGACCCAGCTTCAGCAGTCCATGAGCGATATGCTCGATTCTTTTTCAGCGCCCATCAGCGCCAGCTTCCTCTTTTTCCCGTGGCTGCAAAAAGACTGGGGGGCCCAGAGTCCTTGGGGGCAGTTTGTCCGTCGGCGGGAGCGGATTAGACAGCTGCTCTACGCCGAAATTCGCGATCGCCGCCAATACCTGCAGTCAGGGGTCAACCCCGACGAAAAGAATGATATCTTGACCCTGCTGCTGCAGGCTAGAGATGAGAATGGAGAAGCCCTCAGCGATGAGGAACTCCACGATGAGCTAGTCACCCTTTTGCTGGCCGGTCACGAAACGACGGCGTCAGCCCTAGTCTGGATGCTGTACTGGATTCACTACTTGCCCGAGGTGCAGCAGAAGCTGCGGGCTGAATTGGCGGAGCTGGACGACCCTGACCCGATGGCGATCGCCAAGCTGCCTTACCTAACGGCGGTTTGCCAGGAAGCTCTGCGGATCTATCCCATCACCCCCACCACCTTTGTGCGGGTGCTGCGCCAGCCCATGACGATGGCGGGCTATTCCTTCGCTGCCGGCACCGCTCTGATGCCGGCAACCTACATCATTCATCAGAACCCGGACGTCTATCCCGAACCCAAGCAGTTTCGACCCGAGCGGTTTTTAGAGCGCCAGTACGCCCCCCACGAGTACCTTCCTTTTGGCGGCGGCCATCGGCGCTGCATTGGCTCTGCATTGGCCATGATGGAGCTCAAGCTGGGCGTAGCGACCCTGCTGCAGGATTTTGAGCTGATGCTCCCTCACCCCCGCCCCCTGACTCCGGCCCGACGGGGCCTGACGCTAGCGCCTCCGGCCTCAATGAAAATCAAGGTGAAGTCTAGGCTACGATAGGGCGGAACCAGCGCAGCCAAAGCACGTGCCGTCTCTCAATCAGGTGGGACTATGGTGAAAATTAGACAGCTCTTGAGCGCCTTTCAGGAAGCCGCACAAGACAACCCCAATCTAGGCGATTTGGCGATTCTCAAGGCGGATGCAGTGGGAGCGCGGGCCAACCCCCAGGTGATGGCACAGCTGCAGTCGGTCGCGGGGTACCATCCGCCCATTGACCTAGATAATTTGCTCGCGCTGCCGAAAGATTCATTCGGCTATGCCTACGCCCACCACATGCGCCACAACGCCCTACAGCCCTTTACCGTCAGCGCTGAACGGGAGGCTTTGGCTCAGCAAAACGTGTTTGCCCTCAGGTATGCCGTCACCCACGACATTTTCCACGTTCTGCTGGGGTTTGATACGAGCTATGCGGGCGAGATGGGAGTTCTGGCGTTCGCGGTCGCCCAAGATTACAGCCGCTTTCAGCATTTGGGCCTTTGGATCGCCAGCCTGCTCTACCCCATGCTCGCCCCGCAGCAAACGAGACAAATTGCTGAAAATCGGCGGCTTGGTCATCAGCTGGGCAAGCGGGCAAAGTTTTTGCTGGGGTACCGGTTTGAGGAACTGTGGGAGCGATCGCTCCAGGATGTCAGGCAGGAGCTGAACCTTCCGAGTTGATCTCAGCTGGCCCCGGCGCTGATAGCCCCAAAGCCGCCCCCCCTAACTTAACTGCAGCGGTGCCGCCGCCAACGTCATGGCCACATGGGGAATTCCCGCCTCCTCAAAGACCGCCCCTTGGGCCACAAACCCCAGCCGCTCGTAAAAAGCCTTGACCTGGAGCTGGGCGTTGATCTTGATCGTGGTCATGCCTTGAGATCTCACTTGGGCGATCGCCGCCACCATCAGCTGTCGCCCAATTCCCCGGCCCCGGTGGGAGGCCAACACCGCCACCCGCTCTACCTTAGCCTTGCGGTTATCCAAGGGGCGCAGCCGCGCTGTGCCAACGGCCTGGGTTCGGTCGCAGGCGAGCAGATGGGTGGCGGCGTCATCGAGTCCGTCAAACTCTAGCTCAGCGCTGACCCCCTGCTCTTGCTGAAACACCTGACGTCGGATGGCCTGGATGTCGGCGATCGCCTCGCGGTAGGTGACGACCCGAATGGTAATATTTTCGGTGCTGTTCATAGCCGATTGGTTCTCCTTGCGGTGCCCCTGCCGCCCCCTCTTTTCACAGGGGCCAGCCCTTAAGACTGAGCCCTCAAGATAAGCGATTAGGGCCGTAAGCGTCAAAGCCCTACGCCCCAGAGACGGGAGCTGCAGTGCGGGTCAAAGCCGTCGCAACTTGGACCGGACTCAGCCTCGGGTTAGCGCTTTTGAGCAGGGCGATCGCCCCCGCGACGTGGGGGGTGGCCATGGAGGTGCCGCTCAGCAGCCCGGTTTGATTGCCGGGAAAGGTTGACGGAATGGTCACCCCCGGCGCGACCACAAACCAGTTGGAACGCCGGTTTCCCGTGGGGTTGGAGAAGCTCGCGATGCGATAGTCTCGATCGATTGCCCCCACCGCGATGCCCAGGCGGTGGGTCGCAGCCCAAAACGCCGGTTCTCCCGGCTGGGTTGCTCCAAGTTCATCTCGCTCGTTGCCGGCAGCAACCACGACGGAAACGCCCCGGCGCTTAGCCAACCGAAGCGATCGCTTCAGCACCGTCGAGGGCCCTCTTCCCGGCAGCCCGCCTAGGCTGAGGTTGACCACATCAGCGCCATTTTGGACCGCGTAGCGAATACCCTGCGGCGAGCGTGCGATCGTCGGTGCCGTTGCGGCCCAACACTCGAATCGGCATAATCTTGGCCCTGGGGGCAACCCCCGTAGTGCCCAAGCCGTTGTCCTTAGCCGCGATGATGCCAGCCACGTGGGTGCCGTGGCCGTCTCCGTCCTGGGGGCGAGCGTCGATTGCGGACAAAGTCCCACCCCTGGTGGTCATCGACAAAGCCATTGCCGTCATCGTCAAGCCCGTTTCCCGGGACTTCGTCCTGGTTTCGCCATAGGTTGCCCTGCAGATCAGGGTGGTCTAGATCGACGCCCGTATCGATGACGGCGACCACCTGCCGCTGTCCGCGAAAGCCCTGATTCCAGGCCTGGCGGCTGCCGACGGCGTTCAGATTCCAGGCCTCGCTGATGGCGCTGGTGGCCTGAACTCGCCGAGGCGAAGCGACGGATCGCGCTGCCCCTCACGCGGGCGATCGCCGCAGCGGCGTCGACGAGACCATAGCCGTAGGTAAAGCTGAAATTTCGAATGGTGGGGCGCACCTGTCTCATGGTGAGGCTGTAGCGTCCCGTCTCCTCAATGCCGTAGCTGGTGGCGCGCACGACGTACTCGATGCCGCGCTGCGCCGTAAAGACGAGACGAGAGTCGGTGCCGCGCTCGGTGTCGTCGTTGGAAAACAGCAGCTCGCCGCTCCGGCCATCCAGCACCTGTAGGTAGGTATCAAACTGGCGCGACTTCAGCCGCAAAATGACCTGGGAACCCTGTGGGGGCATTGGCGATCGCGTAGTCGTCAGCAAAGCTTCCCAGCCGCTGGGCATTGGCGTCGTCGGAGGCTGTGAGGCTACCCCGCCGCCGCTGCCCTCGCCTCAGCGCAGGTGGCGAAGACGCTAGGCCAAATATTGGCCCTGAAGCCGAACCCGGAGCCGAACGGCTGGAGGGCTGAAGGGCCGGGCGCAGCGCAGGCGATCGCCGCCCTATGGAAAATTCGTGCTGTGGCCGCTTGGCTCCTGGCGGTTTGAGCACCGTAGAGGCAGCGCCGGACCGTCCGAGGCTCCTTGCGATCCGCGCCCCCACGGGCTGTCGCTTAGAGGCGACAATTTTGCCCTGTTCAACGTCAGTCTCTGACCCCTAATCTGCCTGCCTGCTGTTGTGTCCATTGTTGGGCTGAAGTGTCTATTACGCCGCGCTGTGCGATGCCACGCTATGTAATACAGCCCTGACGCTGCCGGAATTCGCAATCTGCGGATCAACTTAACGAGAGGTTTACCCTCTAAGCAGGTATACGAAGTAGGATAGAGCTTTACATAAAGGGACGGTCACAGTCGAAAGACCCAACCCTATCTCCAGTTTACGGACCGCCCCCGGCCTTTGGAGTCAAGGTCAGGCCAGATCATAATCTGGCTTCTCGCCCTGACTCCCACCGCTTGCCTTGATTCTAGACAACCGCCGCCAGCCTTAACACTGAATTTAGCCGTGACCAAAGCAGGAACCTACAAAGACACCGTCAACCTTCCCCAGACCTCGTTCGACATGCGGGCAAACGCCATCAAGCGGGAGCCGGAGCTGCAGGCGTTTTGGGCTGAGCACCAGATTTACGAGACGCTGTCTAAAGCAAACCCCGGCGAGCCTTTCACCCTACACGACGGGCCGCCCTACGCCAACGGCGCGCTGCACATCGGCCACGCCCTCAACAAAACCCTCAAGGACATCATCAATAAGTACCAGCTGCTGAGGGGCCGCAAAGCTTCCTACGTTCCCGGCTGGGACTGCCACGGACTGCCCATTGAGCTCAAGGTGCTGCAGGCGATGAAGTCTGCGGAGCGGCGAGACCTGACGCCGATTCAGCTGCGCAAACGGGCCAAGCAGTGGGCGCTAGAGCAGGTGGACCAGCAGCGGGAGAGCTTTAAGCGCTATGGCGTTTGGGGAGACTGGGACCACCCCTACTTGACCCTGCTGCCGGAGTATGAGGCGGCGCAGATTGGTGTGTTTGGGGAGATGGTGCTCAAGGGCCACATCTACCGGGGGCTGAAGTCGGTCCACTGGAGCCCCAGCTCGCGCACGGCGCTGGCGGAAGCGGAGCTAGAGTATCCCGAGGGCCATGTGTCCCGCAGCATCTACGTGGCCTTTGCGCTGCGCAAGGTGGCCGCAGAGGCGGAGGCGGCCCTGGGGCCGTACCTGGGCAGCACCGGCGTCGCCATCTGGACCACGACCCCTTGGACAATTCCGGCCAACCTGGCGGTGGCGGTGAATCCGGAGCTGACCTATGTGGTGGTGGAGGCAGGGGAGGGCAACCCGACGCCGTTCAAATATTTGCTGGTGGCCAAGGACCTCGTGGAGTCGCTGAGCGAGACCTTGGGCGTTAGCCTGACGATCAAGGCTGAGGTAAAAGGCGAGGCGCTGGAGCATTCCACCTACCAGCACCCGCTGTTTGACCGGGAGAGCCCCATCGTCATCGGCGGGGACTATGTGACCACTGAGTCGGGCACGGGTCTGGTGCATACCGCACCGGGCCACGGCGAAGATGACTTTCGCGTGGGGCAGCGCTACGGGTTGCCGGTGCTCTGCCCGGTGGACGAGGCGGGTAACTTTACGAAAGAGGCGGGTCCGTTTGAAGGGCTGAACGTGCTCAAGAACGCCAACGAAGCGGTGATTGAAGCCCTCGTAGAGGCCAAGGTTCTGCTCAAAGAGCATCAGTATCAGCACCGCTATCCCTACGACTGGCGCACCAAAAAGCCAACGATATATCGGGCCACGGAGCAGTGGTTTGCCTCGGTGGAGGGCTTCCGAGATGAGGCCATGAAGGCGATCGCCGAGGTGAACTGGGTGCCGGCCCAAGGGGAGAACCGGATCACCGCCATGGTGTCCGAGCGCTCCGACTGGTGCATCTCCCGGCAGCGCAGCTGGGGCGTCCCCATCCCTGTGTTCTACGACGAAGAGACGGGGGAGCCGCTGATGACCCAGGAGACCATCGCCCACGTGCAGGCCATTTTTGCCGAGCATGGCTCCGACGCCTGGTGGGAGATGCCCGTAGCCGATCTCTTGCCCGAACCCTACCGCAGCAACGGCCGCAGCTACCGCAAGGGCACCGACACCATGGACGTGTGGTTCGACTCGGGCTCCTCTTGGGCGGCGGTGGCCCAGCAGCGAGAGGCGCTGCAGTACCCCGTAGACCTCTACCTGGAGGGCTCCGACCAGCACCGGGGCTGGTTCCAGTCCAGCCTGCTCACCAGCGTGGCCACCAACGGCTGCGCCCCCTATAAAACCGTGCTCACCCACGGCTTCACCCTGGACGAGCAGGGGCGCAAGATGAGCAAGTCGGTGGGCAACGTGGTGGACCCGGCGGTAATCATTGAGGGCGGCAAGGACAAAAAGCAAAATCCGGCCTACGGGGCGGATGTGCTGCGGCTGTGGGTGTCCTCGGTGGACTACTCCTCCGATATGCCCTTGGGTAAGTCGATACTCAGGCAGCTCTCCGACATCTACCGCAAAATCCGCAACACGGCCCGCTTCCTGCTGGGCAACCTGCACGACTTCAATCCGCAGACGGACGCCGTGCCCTACGCCGAGCTGCCGGAGCTCGACCAGTACATGCTGCACCGGATGACGGAGGTATTCGCCGACGTCACCAACGCCTTCGACACCTATCAGTTTTTCCGCTTTTTCCAGGCGGTGCAAAACTTCTGCGTGGTGGACCTGTCCAACTTCTATCTGGACATGGCAAAGGACCGGCTCTACATCAGCGCCGCTGACGCTAAGCGCCGCCGCAGCTGCCAAACCGTGCTGACCGTAGCCATCGAAAACCTGGCGCGGGCGATCGCCCCCGTACTTTGCCATATGGCGGAGGATATCTGGCAGCAGATGCCCTACGAGACGCCCTGTGAGTCTGTGTTTCAGGCGGGCTGGGTGCAGATGGAAGACCAGTGGAAGCGCCCCGACCTCACCGAGCGCTGGTCGGAGCTGCGGGAGCTGCGCCAGGCGGCCAACAAGGTGCTCGAGCAGGCCCGCACCGACAAGGCGATCGGCTCGTCTTTGGCGGCGAAGGTGCTGCTGAGCGTAGAGGATGCCGACCTGCGGCAGCGGCTGGCGGCCCTAAACCCCGACAGCCTGGCGGGCGATGGCGTAGACGAGCTGCGCTACCTGTTTATTACGTCCCAGGTGACGCTGCTGGACTTGCCCGAAGGTCTGGCGCAGGCGAAATACCAGGAGCAGGCCACCATCGGCGGCAGCGCGGTGAGCCTGGGGGTAGCGGACGCCGACGGGGAGAAGTGCGATCGCTGCTGGAACCACTCGACGCAAGTGGGGCAGTTTGAGGCCCATCCGCTGCTGTGCGAGCGATGCGTGGCGGCGCTGGATGGAGCGTTTTGAGCCTCGTTCTAAGCCTTAGCTAGGGGAGAAGGGCTGCGGCACCCAAACCGAAACCGACCCCGCCGGGCAGCGAAATTCTCCCCAGCCGTGCTCGTTGGTGGTCACAGGCTCGCCAATATGTTCCGTGACATCGACGTAGGTGCGATTGGCCTGCCCGACTTCCATCCACTTACGCCCAGCATCCCCGTTCGTCAATACAACCGCCATCCCGCCCGAATGCGCTTCATCACCTAGGCGGGTCCAGCCGATTGTATTGGGGTGGTCAAAGTAGTCGTACTGATCGCCGTAAGCGTAGGTGCGGCGGGCATACAAAAACTTGTCGATCATCCACTGGTGACTGTCGAGCCAGATCTCATACTCGCCGCCGTCGTTCCCCTGATCTTTGTAGTGAGCGCCGTAGTAATCGGCGTAAAAGATGCAGGGGTAGCCCTCGCGGCGCAGCAAAATCAGCGCGTAGGCTAAGGGCTTAAACCAGGGCTCAACCACCGAGGCGAGGGTTTGCAGCGGTTGGGAGTCGTGGTTTTCTACCAGGGTGACCGCCAGGGTGGGCTGGTGCTGCACCAGGGTGTTGTCGAAGATCTGTCGCAGGTCGTAGCTATTGCCGCTGTTGCTGGCCCGGTGAAAGTTGTAGTGCAGCGGCGCGTCGAACAGGTGTACATCTTCACCGATAGAGGCGATAAAGTGATGCAGGGCCTCCACGTCTTCAGACCAGTACTCCCCCACCACAAATAGGTCTTTCCCGGTTTCCTGCCGACAGTGCTCAAGCCAGGGGGGAGAAAGTCGGCCCGGACGTGCTTGACGGCGTCGAAGCGAAATCCGTCCACGTCGGTGGTGTTGACGAACCAGACGCCCCAGTCGTTGAGCGCCCCGCGAACGTCTTCTGCGCCCATATCGATGTCGCAGCCCATCAGGTAGTCGTAGATCCCTTCATCTGAGGCAACGTTGGCGTCAAAGCCTTTGCCTTCAAACACATAGATCGCTTTGTAGTCTTCGTCGTAGGCGTTGTAATCGACGGCGTCAAAATTGCACCAGTGCCATTCCATTTCTGAGTATTTGCCGCCGCGCCCCGGAAACATGAAGTGCGTCCACACCTTGACGGTGCGACTGTCGCCAATGGGCTCTGCGCCAGTATTGGGGTCGTAGGGCGTCGCTTTAGGCTCTTCCATTTGATCAGCGCCCATCATGTGATTGAGCACCACGTCGGAGTAGACCTGGATGTCGATAGCTTTGGCGGTTTTAACGGCTGCAATCAGCTCGTCTTTGGTGCCGTATTTGGTGCGAACGCTGCCCTTCTGGTCGAACTCTCCTAAGTCGTAGAGGTCATAGAGCCCGTAGCCGACGTCGTAGCCACCGCTAGTGCCTTTGGTGGCGGGCGGGAGCCAAACCGCCGTGATGCCGATTTCCGCTAGGCCCTGAGCTTGCTTAGAGAGCTGTCTCCATAGACTTCCATCCGGCGGTAGGTACCAGTGGAAGTACTGCATCATGACACCGTTTGGACCAAACATAGCTGCTCTCACGTCGCGATAGGAATACTGGCACCGCTACCATGGCAGATATTTCGTTTGGCTTGGTCTTCCTGCAGAGATATTTCAGAGCGTTTTCGGTCACAGTGCGCGAATTTGTGCCGCATGACGCTATGAAATAACTGCTTCTTTAGACAGATAATTTATCTTTTCCTTAGAAGTACTCTGATGAAAATACAAAAAGATATTTAAAAGCTAAAATTTTAAAAGCTAAAAATAGCGCGCTACTGCGCCAGCTAATAACATCAATACTAAACTTAGTTCGATCTAGGAATTTCTCCCCCTCAAAACTAAGATTTTGCTATGCGACAGCTTTGGATTCAGGTTCCTAAAGGCGAGGGTGAAAAAGTCGTTCAGCTCGCTGAGTCTCACGATGGAACCAATATATTACGGGTAGAGGCAACCAGCCAAAGTGCTCCTGTAGAGCTCGTCGTCGCCCACGTTTCCAATAGCCGGGTCGAGGCCCTGCTAAAGAGCTTAGACCCTATTTCAAACATCCATATCAACTGGATTCCTGATGGCGTTGTTGCCCTCCACCCGCCGGCGTCGGAGGCACCGCAGCAGGTCATCGATGTCGAACAGCGCAGCCCCATTGAAATCTTTTTGGCGGGCCTGCAGAGCGTGGGCTCATGGTGGGGATTTTTGAGCTATGCCGCGATCGCCGGCGTTGTGGTTTGGGTCGGGCTGTACACCAACAGCAGCTTCTTGCTGACGGCCTCGATGCTGATCGCCCCCTTCGCCGGACCCGCCATGAACCTGGCCATCGCCACAGCCCGAGGGGATGTCGCTTTGCTCTGGCGAAGCTTGCTGCGCTATTTCTCCGCCTTGGCCGTTTGCATCGCTACGTCGGCGCTGCTGAGCGTTGCGCTGCAGCAGCGGGTCATTACCCAACTGATGGTCGATACGGGCCAGATTTCGAGCATCACTGTACTCTTGCCGCTAGCCGCAGGGGCGGCAGGGGCAATTTTTCTAATTCAGTCACGACGCAGCAGCCTGGTTTCTGGAGCTGCTGTCGGCGTCCTCGTGGCTGCGTCCCTCGCTCCACCTACTGGCCTTACCGGAATGGCGATCGCCCTGTGGCAGCCAGAGCTGATTCAAAGCGGGCTGTTTCTGCTGTTGCTTCAGCTGGCAGGCATTAACCTCTCAGCCGCCGCAGTTTTTCGGTGGCGCGGTTTGTCGGCCAAGAAAGCAAAGTACAGCCGCGGCAGGCGGGGGGTGCTGCCAATCGTGCTGCTGGCATCGGCGCTGCTCATGGCTGGCCTGTTGACCTGGCAGTTTAGCAGCTCGCCCTTCCTGCAGCGCTCTAGCCGGGCGCAGCGCGCCGACGCCGAAGTGCAAGAGGTCGTTCGACAGGCTGAGGCCGTCAAGCTGATCGAAACGTCGGTGCGCTTTCCCAGCGTCGATGTCTCTAGCCAAACGCCTTTACTCGTGGAAGTTGCTGTCCAGCGTCAGGGGACGGGTAATTTGTCAGACGAAGCGCTCCAGGCTCAGCTGTCTAAATCGATTCGCGACCGGCTGACGGCCGCTGATTTTGAGGTTGATCCGCTAATTGATATCACTATTTTTGATTGAGGTTTTTGGATTGAGAATAGTACTGACGCTTATCTCCGTTGATAGATTAGAAATTAGCCGCTATAGCTTAATCTACGGTTAGTTAGATGAAGCGCTTTGGATAATAAAAATGATAAAGTACCGGACAACTGCCGGCTGGTCTTTGATCACCTCAGGCATTACGACCCTCTTATTAAAAATACTGCCGGGCAACTCGCTGTGGTGGGGTGTTCTATTTTTAGCTATTGGTGGGGCCTTTCTACTGATTAGAAAGGCGGGAGACGAGCAGCAAACCGCCTAGGCTAACTGAAGGTTTACCAAGCGAAAGAAGTTTGCTAACGAAAGATTAAATTATCTTCGCAACAGCTAACGAACACCGCCTTGGAGAGAGTACCCTTGTCCAGTCCTATAACCTTTAAACTGTTTGCGCCCTACAACGAAGCAGTCTCCTTGGCAGGATGCTTTTCTGACTGGGAGGGCATCCCCATGGAGAAAGACGATACCGGTCATTTTCATGGGCAGGTTGAGCTGAAAGATGGGCAATACGAATACAAATTTCGAGTGCGATCGCGCTCTTGGTTTCTAGAGCCTGACGAATGGGTCAGCGTGACCGATCCCTATGCGACCGCCATTGTCGACGACGATTCCCAAAACGGGGTGTTGGTAATCAAAGATGGCGATCGCATTACGGACACCTACGTCTGGCAGCACGACGACCAGTCGCTACCGCCGGACGACGCCCTGGTGATCTACGAAATGCACATCGGGGACTTTGCCGGCGGTGATTCTCAGTCGGGCAGCGACTGTGAGCGGGTTATCGAAAAGCTAGACTACCTGGTCAACCTGGGGATCAACGCCATCGAGTTTATGCCCTTCATGGAGTTTCCAGGCCAGGAGAGCCGGGGGTATAATCCACGGCACTTCTTCGCCTGTGAGTCGAGCTACGGCACCTCGGCAAACCTCAAGCGGCTGATTGACGAATGCCACGCTCGCGGTATTCGCGTCATTATGGACGCCATCTTTAATCACTCTGAGTCGTCCGGCCCGCTCACCCAAATCGATCACGATTATTGGTACCACCACTCTCCCCGAGACCCCGACAACAGCTGGGGCCCCGAGTTTAACCTAGCGCACTACGACGAAAAGCTCGAAACTTACCCCGCCCGCAAATTCCTGGGGGATGTGGTACGCTATTGGGTTGATCAATACCACATCGACGGCATTCGCTACGACGCCGCTCGCCAGTTGGGCAACTACGATTTCATGCATTGGATTGTGCAGGAGGCCGAAACCGCGACCCCGGTGAAGCCTTTCTACAACGTCGCCGAGCACATCCCCGAGACCACGGAGATCACCAACGCCGACGGTCCCATGGATGGCTGCTGGCACGAGAGTTTCTACCACACCGTCAAGGCCCACATCTGCGGCGATCGCTTTGATATCGATCAGCTCAAAGACGCCCTGGACGCCAAGCGGCAGGGATTTATGGGGCCAACCAACGTAGTCAACTACCTAACCAACCATGACCAGAAGCGGCTAATGGTGGAGCTAGGCGATCGCGACATCTTCGATGAGGCCGCGTTTGATCGGATCAAGCTGGGCTTTGCGCTGCTGATGACCGCCGTTGGCATACCACTCGTCCTGATGGGAGAGGAGTTTGGCGCTTATCAGTCCTTAGAGGGCGGGGACAATAAGATAGGCTGGTCGCTGCTTGAGAATGACGCCAACCATAGCCTGCTAGACTACTGCAGCGGCCTCATCAACCTCCGCAAAACAACCCACGCCCTCTACACGGCTAACATCGACTTTTTTCACGAAGATTTAGAGTCGAAGGTTATAGCCTACGGCCGGTGGAACGGCGAGGGGTCACGGGTTGTCGTTGTCGCCAACTTCTCCGATCGGTTTTTGGAGGGCTACCGGGTGTCCCCAATGCCGGCAGCTTCAGGCTGGCGCGAATGGACCCGGGGATACGACGTTGAAGCGGGGGAGGAGCTTGCGATCGATATTGGAGGATATGAGGCGCAGGTTTTTGTAAGTCAGTAGTTCGATACCCACGGCGGGCCAAAAGAGTGAGCGCCCAAGTCTGTCGATTGACAGAGTATGGAGACACTTCCGTTTGATACCTTCAAGGGGTAAATCTACAGGGCGCAACGCTGCGCGGCGTAAACCTATCTCAAGCCAATTTAGATGGGGCGACATTGACAGATGCAGATTTGACTGGCGCAACGCTGTTAGAAGCGTCCCTAGAGCATGTAGAGATAACGGGCGCAAAATTTACCAACGCTGATTTACGAAAAACATCGTTAGAGTACGCGAATTTAACCGACGCTCAGCTGCCCGAAAGAGTTGCTCAAAGAGTGAAATTACTGCATTGAGCAAGTTGCTGAGTACAACGCTTTGTGGATATCGGGGGTATTAAAGACCTTCATCCTCACCCACGACGACGGCATTGATGCCCCCGGTATTCAATCTCTCAAACAGGCGCTCACGCTTTGCGGCATCACCGACTCGGTCACCGTTGCCCCCACCCGGCCCCACTCGGGCTGCAGTCACCAGCTCACTCGGGGTCAGCCCATTGCCATCGATCGCCGTTGAGCTAGATCTGCAGCCCCCCTTCGATCTCATCCCTCTCAACGGACTCGCCGTTGGGGCCAAACAGCAGCTCCCCGCTGGTGTAGGTGCTGCCAAAGGTCTCCACTAGGCTCGCCACCTGGCGCAGCGCCGATCGCAGGTCGCGGTCCTGCAGCGTCGAGAGCGGATGGGCGAAGGTGGCGACCACGGTGCCTTCGCTGACGGCGTAGCGGGCGTCTAGGGTGGTGTGGAAGTTGGCCACCAGGATATTGCCGATTTGGCCGGGGTTAACGTCGGCGGCAGGAACGATGGGGGCGACGATGCGCATGCGGTCAACCTCCTCGTTGACCAGCACTAATAGAGTTTGGCCATCGACGGAGACCTGGCGCTGTCCGGCGCTGCCCTCCACGGCGTCAGCTGTGTCGTTCAAGATGCCGTCCAGCCGCTCAGCGGTCATTGGCGTTAGGGCGGCGTCTGTCTGGGGAGTGTTTGTTTGAGCTTGAGCAGGCGGCAGAACGGTAAAGGCCACCGGGCTTTGGGGATGGCCTAGGGCAAGAGCGGCGGCGGGAATGAGTCCGAGGAGATAGCGGCGCATTGGGATTTGTGGGGAAACGTCTGGTGCTTACTCTATGGCGATCGCCTGAGAGCGGCATAAGAGCAGGTTAAATTTAGCGGAGCGAGTGTACTTTGGTTGAGAACGTCACAATGCACTGGCACACCATCTGGCTCAACATCCTTCGACCGACAGTAAATGTATGGAGTTCTGGACGTAGCGCGGCTTTGGTACTGACGGGGGTGCTACTGCTGTCAACGCCAGCGGTAGCACTATCAAAGGCTGCCGTGCAGCCGAGCGCTACCGAACCAGCAGAGGCAGCTCAACGCCTTCAGCAGGGCAATGAGCAACTAGGCGCTGGCCAATTTCGAGAGGCGCTACAGTCTTTTCAGCAGGCGCTTGAGGTTTACCGAGAGTTAGGAGATCGGCCTAGCCAAGCGATCGTCTTGGGGAGCTTGGGCCTTACGCACCATAACCTAGGCCAGCACCAGCAAGCCCTCGAACTGTACGCGCAGCAGCTCGTCGTTCTTCGTGCGATAGGAAGCCGACGAGGAGAAAGTTATGCTTTGGGAAACCTCGGCATTGCCTATCGTAACCTTGGGCAAAACCAGCAGGCGATCGCAGCCTACCAGCAGGCCCTGGCCATAGCCCAGGAGATCGGAGACTTACCGGGAGAAGGCGCGCTGCTGGGTAATATCGGTATCCTCCTCGTGGGGCAAAATCAAACTGAGCAGGCAATCAACGTCCTGCAGCAGTCGGTTGAAGTCCGCGAAGCCATTCGTCGCAACATCCGTGACCTGTCCCAGGCGCAGCAGCAGGCCTTTTTATCTAGTTCTCTGGGTCACATACCCCGCAGCTTGCTGCGGTCTAGAGAACAGCGCTCGATAGGGCGCTGTTGAGCGAAGCCGAGCCACGAAGTGTGTGAGGCATAGCGAAGTGATACTCCGCAGCTTGCTGCGATTGAGAAGTTCATTAGCGTTTCGGATACCTATCTGGCGCTGGCGGCGCTGCTACAGCAAGAAAATCGAGCCGAAGAGGCCCAGCACATTCTAAACTTACTCGGCGACACCATCGACCCTGGAAGACTGCCAGCCCGCTAAAAACTCAAAATGACTTTCATCCTCACCAACGACGACGGCATTGACGCCCCCGGTATTCAATCTCTCAAACAGGCGCTCACGCTTTGCGGCATCATCGAGTCGGTCACCGTTGCCCCCGCCCGGGCCCACTCGGGCTGCAGTCATCAGCTCACTTGGGGTCAGCCCATTGCCATCGATTAGACGGTACCCCCGCCGACTGTGCCCGCGTTGCCGTGAACGCGCTGGTTCCTGACGCCAAATACGTTCTGTCCGGCATCAACGCGGGGGAAACTAAGCCGATGTGCCTGTGTCGGGAACGGTAGCTGCTGTCCGAGGACTGCTACACCGGGTGCCGGGCAGCGCCATTTCCCAATACATCAACAATAGAGCGCCCGGAGCCCGCCCCAACATCCTGAAAAGCTGGGTACAGTGCTCCGCTAGCCCTGCCATATCTTGGCTCGTCTTCACGCTTAAAACCCGCTACACTCTATAACTTGGGCTTTTCAAGATGCTCTGCATCAGCGCAGCAGCCTAGGTCAATGAAGAGGAGTGACTCAATGCAAACCCAAAACCGCACCGCCTTAGGGCTAGACGACGCGATCGCCGCCAGCCAGCGTTACCTATTAGGAGAGCAGCACCCCGAGGGCTACTGGTGGGCAGAGCTAGAGTCCAACGTCAGCATTACGGCGGAAGGGGTGCTGCTGCACAAGATTTGGGGCACGGACGCGGGGCGATCGCTGCACAAGGTAGAGGCCTACTTGCGATCGCAGCAGCGGGAGCACGGCGGCTGGGAGCTGTACTACGGCGACGGGGGGCACCTGAGCAACTCGGTAGAGGCTTACCTGGCGCTGCGGCTGCTGGGAGTTCCGGCGGCGGACCCAGATATGGTCAGGGCCAAAGACTTCATTCTGGCCCACGGCGGCATCACCAAAACCCGCGTATTCACCAAGCTGCACCTAGCGCTGGTAGGCTGCTACGACTGGCGGGGCGTGCCCTCTATTCCGCCCTGGATTATGCTGCTGCCCCAGTCTTTTCCCATTTACGAAATGTCTAGCTGGGCACGGAGCAGCACGGTGCCGCTGCTGATTGTGTTTGACCAAAAGCCAGTATTTGTCACTGAGCCCGCCGTCACCCTAGATGAACTGTACTCGGAGGGCAAAGAGAATGCCCCCTTGGGCTTTCCCCGCAGCGGCGACTGGAGCGACCTGTTTCTGGTGTTGGACAAGCTCTTTAAGCTATCGGAAAATTTTAATGTGGTGCCCTTTCGGCAGCGCGGCCTCAAAGCCGCCGAAGCTTGGGTACTAGAGCGTGAGGAAGAGACCGGCGACTGGGGGGGCATCATTCCCGCCATGCTCAACTCCCTGCTGGCGCTGCGCACCCTGGGCTACGACAAAGATGACCCGATGGTAAAGCGGGGCCTAGCGGCGGTAGACCGGTTTGTGATCGAAACCGAGGAGCAGTACAGCGTGCAGCCCTGCGTCTCCCCCGTATGGGACACCGCCTGGTGCATCCGCGCCCTGCGAGATTCTGGACTGCCAGAAGACCACCCCGAGCTGGTAAAGGCGGGGCAGTGGCTGCTGGATCGGCAAATTATTGACTACGGCGACTGGGCGGTGAAAAATAGGGCGGGTCGCCCTGGGGCCTGGGCCTTTGAGTTTGTCAATCGCTGGTACCCCGATGTGGACGACTCGGCGACGGTGGTGATGGCCTTAAGCCAGCTGACGATGCCCGACGAATCCTTAAAGCAGGGGGCGATCGCCCGCGCGGTGGACTGGATTGCCACCATGCAGTGCAAGCCCGGCGGCTGGGGGGCATTTGACATCGACAACGACCAGGAGTGGCTGAACGCGCTGCCCTACGCGGACCTAAAGGCGATGATCGACCCCAACACCGCCGACGTGACGGCGAGGGTGGTGGAGATGGTGGGCTATCTCAAGGGTTGGGGTGGGGCAGAGTACAGCGGTAAGCCCTATGAGCATCTGCCGCAGCTGTTGCCGGGGCCGAGCAGTGCGCCGGAGCGACTGGAGCGATCGCTCGATTACCTGCTGGCTGAGCAGGAGCCGGACGGGGCGTGGTTTGGGCGCTGGGGGGTCAACTATATTTACGGCACCAGCGGCGTACTGGCGGCCCTGGCCTTAGTGAGGCCGGAGCGGCACCGAGAGGCAATCGAGCGGGGGGCCAGCTGGCTGGTAGGCTGCCAGAACCCCGACGGCGGCTGGGGGGAGACCTGCCGCAGCTACGACGACCCAACGCTGCGCGGCCAGGGCGAGAGCACCGCATCGCAGACGGCTTGGGCGCTGCTGGGGCTGATTGCGGCGGCGGAAGCGACGGGCCGTCCGGCCAAGGAGCCTCTAGAGCAGGGCGTTCGCTATTTAGTGGGGACCCAGCTGTCCGACGGGCGCTGGAGCGAGGACTACTTCACGGGCACGGGCTTCCCCTGCCACTTTTACCTCAAGTACCACATGTACCAGCAGTACTTTCCGCTAATGGCCTTGGGCCAATGCCGAAGGGTGTCAGCGCTGATGGACTAGGGGAGCTAGTCCCGCGGCCTGCAGCGCCCCCGCGGTCTGGTCCATCTTCTCCTCCGGCGGCACAAACACCACGAACCCATCCCGCCCCCGCGTCAGCAGCACTCTATAGCTGTTGAGGCGCAGCCGCCTGGGGTCCGCTACGTTTTTCTGCCGCGTCGTGGTGATCCAGGTTGCCCCATCCCAGCGCAGGTCGTCTCCCCACCCCACCACGGGAAAATCCAGCTCTAGCCCCTGACAGCCGAACTCCGTCACGGCACTCTCTAGCGCGCAGCAGGACAGGGGCGAGTCGGGTGGGTCGATGTACCAGGGGCCGGGCCTCACCCGGCGCGTGGCCAGATAGTCGTTGGGCAGGCCGTAGTCCGAGAGGTTGCGGGCCCGGGAGGAGGCCATGAGGCCGTAGCGCTTGGTGGTCCCGTGGGCGTAGCGATCGCGGCAGTAGGCTTTGGCCACGCCCAGATCGCGGGTGAGGTAGGCGGAGAAGCCGTCTGTCTGCAGTTGGGGCATCAGCTGGGCAGCGGCGGCCGGGTCTCCGTCTAGCAGGTGGGCCACCCAGGTCTGCAGGTCTTTGGCCCGGTGGGAGCGGAGGGACGTAGTGAGGTTAAAGCGCGAGTCGGCGTGGATTTGCCCGTCGGGTAAGGCGGTGAAGTAGCGGGTCTGGTCGGGGCTGCAGTGAACCTGCCAAACCTCATCAGCCGAGACTGACGCGATCGCCTCATTCCACTGCTCTGTGCCTTCCTCCTCCCCCACGTGAATTTCCTGCCCTTCCCCAATTAGCCCCAGCACGATGCACCAGTCAAGGATGCGCTGGGCAATCCTCAGGACTGCCCCCGCCGCCGCTGACTCAATGCCGTATTTTTCCTGCATCCGCTCCGCATCCCAGGCCCGCTGCGCCTCGTCAAACACGATTACATGCTCCGACGGTGCCGTCTGGCGGCGCACCTGATGCTGGATATAGAAGTTGCGCACCGCCTGCACAAAGACCTTGCTTTTGAGGGCGTACTGCAGCACTTCGATTAGCGGCCCGTTGCCCGAGAGAAAGACGGCGCTTGCGCTATCTTGCGAGGGGTGCTGATGCACAAACTGCAGCCCCACCAGTGTCTTACCCGCCCCCGGTACACCGGTCACTAGCACTAAGTGTCGCTCCTGCTTCTCCGCTGCCCGCTCCGCGAGCTGGTGCAGGTAGTCCATCACCTCCGGAATGCGGGCGCTGTGGGCGCGCTTGATGTCGGGCAGCGGCTGGTGCTGAAAGATCTGCCGCGCGGCCTGAATAACGGTGGGCAGGGGGGCGTAGTCGGCCTGCACCCAGGCATCGGGGTCAATTTTAGAGGCCCCTTTGGGCAGCGCCTGTAAGTAGGCTTCGATTTCGCTGGGATAGAGGACCCGCGGGGTGGCATTGGGGTCACTCTTGCTGGTCCCCCGGGTCGGCACTAGGATAGACGTAACGGGGTGCTGGCGGCAGCCGCTGTGGTAGTCCGTCAGGTCGCGGGCGTAGGCGGTCACCTGGTCGCGATCGCTGGCGGCGGCAGCGGTCTTTTGCTTAAATTCCAGCACTAGAATCTGCCCCTCAGCCAGCAGCACCAGATCGGGGCGGCGTCCCCCCTCGCGGGGCAGCTCGTATTCGAAGATCAAGGTCCAGTCGGCGCTAGCGGGGCGGGTTTGGGTCAGCGCCTTCAAAGGTGACTGCATTACCGCATAGCTATCGAGCCAGGCGTCGCGCTGGGTTTGGGTGGCCTGCTGAGCGTAGAGGGTGGCGTAGTTTTGGGTGAGGGTGCGCAGCCAAGCGTCGGGCGGGGTGCCCAAAAATGTCGCGACGCTGCCCATCCAGCCGTAGGGGTCAGCGGTGGTGAACAGGTCGAGCTGGTCGGTCATAGAAACAGACGGAGAGACGGCCTATTTAGGCTAAAGGGCCCTACAGGTCTAGACAACTGCCAAAGGGGGATATCTCTCATCTAAGCTTGGCCTGGAGGTGTGACGTCTGCAGTATGCGCATATTTAGCGCTCGAGGGCTTGCAGGGTCTCGTCAGCGCCTTCGGCGCTTGCAGGGTCTTGTCAGCGCCTTCGGCGCTTGCAGGGTCTTGTCAGCGCCTTCGGCGCTTGCAGGATCTTGTCAGCGCCTCCGTCGCTTGCAGGATCTTGTCAGCGCCTCCGTCGCTTGAATTGCTCGAGCCGCAGCTGCCACTGCTGCCAATAGCCCTGCAGCACCTCGGGCGTAAACCAAAACACCTCAGCGGGCTGATCGGGTAAGGCCACCGCCAGCATGGCGCAGCGGAGGTGAATATCTTCACCGGCATAGGTATGGTTCACCGCACCGCAGTAGGCGGCGAGCTGCAGGGGCTGGTCTCGCAGCCGCTCTACAGTTTCTTTGGGGCGATCGCTGGTTTTCCAGTCTAAGATGCAGGCCGCCCCTCGGTAGCTCGCCACGCAGTCTACCTGCCCCGCATAGCCGAGGTCGTAGTGAAATACGGTACTCTCCACTAGCCTCACCGCGTCGATATCCTGCAGCACCGGCTGTAGACTGTCCCAATAGGGGCGAGCAGCCTCTGGGCAGGGCTGCTCATCCCCCAGCAGATATTGCTTTAGGTGCTTGTGGGTCAGCGTGCCGCGACGGCTAGCGGTCCCGGAAATCTGCTTGGCCGCCTCCGCCCCCACCCGCTGCCGCCACCGCGCTAAGGCCTGCCGGTCTTCGGCGGGCTTAGTGGCGTTGAGTACTGAGGTGACGCTAGGCAAGCGATTGCCCTGGTCGTCAACGAAATATTGACAGCCTTGGGCGCGGGTGCGCTTGGCCGGAACAATGGGCAAAAGATGGAGACGGGGTGGCATGTTCTAAAGTCTACTGCGTCGTGAACCTCTATTGCGTATGCTATTGCTGTACCGCATTCTAGCTGTACCACGCCTACCCACATGAACACCACACCTGACTTACACTTGCGCAGGACCAAGGCCCTTGACCTAGATTACGTCTTAGCTGCCGAAAGCCATCAAGACAACAGTCCTTTCATAATGAACTGGTCTCGACACCGGCACCAGCAGGCCCTCAGTGACCCCAATATCGCCCATCTCACCGTAGAAGCCAATGCAGCGGCGGCCACGTCCGTAGGCTATCTGATTATGGTGGGACTACAGGACCCTGATCACAGCATTCAGCTGCGGCGCATTATCATTACTGAGAAGGGGAAGGGCTTCGGCAAGCAAGCCATTAGCCTGGTCAAAGCGCTGGCCTTTGACCAGTACCAGGCCCACCGACTTTGGCTAGACGTGAAGCCATTCAATGCCCGGGCTCGGACAATCTACAGAGCGGCAGGGTTTGTGGAGGAGGGGCTGCTGCGGGAGTGCTTTAAGACGGAAGCGGGATATGGGTCGCTAATCATTATGTCAATTCTCCGGCAGGAGTTTGAGGCCGCGATCGCAGCAGTCAGTCCGTAAGACGTCTGTTCAAAGCTACGGCTCGGCTCAAACCTCGCTCAAAGCCCGCGAAAGTCTTTCACCCTAGGTCCGCCTCGGCGAGAATGCCGCCGGGTAAATTCGCCCACCGTCGGGTTGCCGTCGGGGTGGATGACGCCGCCCACCTGCTGCCATAGCTCTCGGGGCGCGGGCGATACTTCGTAGGTGCGATCGCCTGTTTTATGAATGTGGTACCAGGTTGCCCGCTGACAGCCGTCACACCAAAAGGCCTCCAGCCACTCCCCGGTGATGGCGATTGTTGTGCGAGTGGCCAGCAGCAGCAGCGCCCGCTTGCGCACAATGCCGCGCTCCTGCAGCTGACCGGCCCGGTCGGCATAGAGGCCATGCTTTTGGCTAACGCTGTCGAGATGAATACCGTGAATCGGGCAGTAAATGGCGCGCCGTTGGGAGCGCTTACGGTTTCGGGACGATCGGTTGCGCACAAGTTCTAAAGGGTAGTGAATGGCTATGGGGAAAGCGCAGAGATAGCTCTGGGCGCAAGGGCTGACGCTGAACTGTTGTCTTACTTCGAGGCAGCATTCTCAAAATCAGCGAAATTTGGGACAAGATCTGCGGTTAGTGCCATTAACTGCATCAAAACCTGCATCAAGATTGGTCTACTACTGAAATGGTAAAGGCAGTCTGAGGGTAGACTTTAGCTTGTTTAGTGAACTCTCTGAGAGCCGCTGTGAAGAACATCTAAAGATATCCGTAGATGTTGGGCATTCCCCCTAGCTTTTCACAGCCAAACTTAGCTAAAATTCGCCCAGAGTAGATACCTCCTTAGATAGAGCCCCACCCCCATGGCCCATCCGGTAGACGCGCTTCGCGCTTTAGTCGCTCGAAAACAGCTATCCCGCGCCGCTAAGCTACTGCTGCTGGTGGGGCTGAGCCTTCCTGGTATTGCTGCCGCCGATATTCATCATGAGCTGGTTGAGCGGCAGAAAGAGTCGCCCAAACCTCAGCAGCGCCTGCCTCAGCCTGTTCGCATGGTTGCCCCGGTGCCAGGAACAGATAGCGCGGATAAGGCCGTCGCCGCTGCTGAACCCGTGCGAAAAAATCTCGCTATCGATTCTACCTCCGGCAAAGCAGCTGAAGAAGCGATGACCGAAGCCGACCCTACAATGCTGGCGGCATTGGTGTGGTCAGGGGCTTCGTTCCCGGTCGAAAATTTTCAGGCCTACACCTCGCCCTTCGGCTACCGCGCTTCCGCCACGGGGGGCTATGGCCAAGAGTTTCACTACGGCCTAGATATTGCCTCCCCGGCGGGCAGCTACATTCGCAGCTGGTGGTCTGGCACGGTGGTAGAGGTCAGCGACAACAGCAACTGCGGTACCTCGGTGGTAGTTGAATCAGGAGATTGGACCCATATCTACTGCCATATGCGGGGCCATGCCCAGCGGGTAGACGGCAGGCTTTACCTCGTCGACCGGGAAGCGGGGCTGATGATCGCGGAGGGACAGACGGTGGAGGCGGGCGATCGCATTGGTCGCGTGGGCATGACGGGGCGCACCACCGGTCCTCATCTGCACTGGGGACTGAAGTATCAGGGGGGGTGGGTTGACCCAGCGATGGTCGTGCAGGCAATGGCGACGAGTCAGCAGGTCCTGTACGGTCAGCAGTAGGCAGCGGTGCGGCAGACCCGGCGGCTATTCCGGCGGCGGATCTGGCGATCAGATCTTAGGCGAAGCGGGCTCGTCTTCTTGTCCCTGGCGATCGCCCTAGGCGTCTGGTTGAGCAACGCACCCCAGAGGCGAGCGAGCTGGTTCGAGGCGAGAACCGCAGTTGCCCAGTCGCAGCCCGCCGCGTCGCAGCCCGCCGCGCCGTCAGACCAGCAGCTAGAGCCAGAGACTGACACAGCGCAGGCGGAAGCGGCGCAAAGCGGCGCGGCGCTAGACAATTCTGGGCTCAAAGACCCCGCGTCAGAAAATGCCGCGCTAGATCCCGTGCCTCAAGAGCCCAGCTGTATCTTGAGCAGCCACAGCGTCCGCGTTGAGGGCTACGGCCAGACCCTCTTTTGTGTTGAAACGTGGTTTCAAGGTGATACCCCCCGGGAGCGCGTTGCTCGGGTTGAAGAGCAGATTGCAGATATTATTTCAGGCCGCATCGACCTCCAATCCCTGGGCGTGCTTCAGGGGCAAGACTTAGAGCAAGTTCTGGCCTTCTCTGCGCTTGAGGGGGTGGAGGCGCTGGGAGAAGAGTCAGTGGCGGGCATTGTCTCTGACATGCCGTCGCTGCAGGGACGCAATCGCGTCATTCTTTTAGTAGCGCCAGCCGATGTCGAACTAGTAGGGGCGTCCTCGGCGGCGGTCCTGGCGGCAGCGCGACTTGCTCGCATCCAGCAGGTGGTCAGCGAGGTCTCCGAGCAGACCTCATGGGTTACTTTTGACTGGAAGCCCTATCAGCTCTGGCAATGGCGTCAGTCGGTTCTTGGCGAAAGAGTAAAGCCCGAGCCGGATACCTCAGAAGAGGGCCAGCAAGACAGGCAAAATGGCGAGCCAGCCCAGCCTCAACCGGTGGGCCGCAGTCGGGAACGTCTATTTCCCGTGCGGCAGTCTGGCGACTTCTACAACGCGGCCTATCGCGGCACCATCATCACCGATCGCATCCGTCGTATCAACTCCGCCGAGGCCCTGACCGTAGCCTCAAAAGACGCCCCCGAGGGCAGCGACCGCTCTGAAGATGTGCTTCTCAAAGCGGAAGACCTGACGGTGATGACGGTCCTGCGGCTAGACGTTAACCAGGCGATCGCCGACCTAGATTTCTTCTCGAATGAGGCCGAAGCAAGCCTCGAGGCCCCATCTCCTAGAGTTGCGCAGGCGATCGCCACCCTAGAAGCGTATACCGAAGCGACCCGGCAGGCCGTGGGCGAGATGCCGCTATCGACCGCCATAAACGGGGAAATCGCCGCGCTGGTTCCCGCTGCCACGAAAGAGGCGATCGCCGCGCTGGCGCTCCACAGGGACATTCAGGCGGCGATCGCAGACTTAGCGCCATCAGCGGTTTTCGCCATAGATATTGAGCAGCTGGTTCCGCTGGCCATCGGTAACCAGGTTAAGGAGGCCATTGCCCTGGCCTCTCCCGCCCAGCAGAGCGGCGATCTTGCGGTTCAGGTAGAGCAAGCGATCGCTGCGGTGGTCTCCGCTGAGGTCGAGCAGGCGATCGCGACGCCGGACGATAGCGCGGCTCGCCTGGCCCTCGCCACCCTGTACCGCTACGAAATTCAGCAGCGCGTCAGCAGATACAAACGCGCCTACGCCCTACATGTCGGACTCACCATTCTCCTCCTTGTATTGAGCGGGGGGCTAATTCTCCGGTGGCGGCAGCAGCGACGGACGGACCAGCTCTACCGCAGGCTGATGGTGCCGCTGCTGCTGGCCAATGTCGGGCTATTTGCTCAATGGTGGCTGCGGAGGCGATCGCGCTACCTCGTCCTTAGGTCGACCCGCCGCCGCCTAGCGTGGGCGGTGAGCCTCGCGGTGGGGATGGCAACCCTAGGCAGCATGGCCCTGCTGCCCTTCTTCCCGCTACAAACGCTTCTCAACGCGCTCGCGATCGCCGCCATCAGCAGCTGGAATGCCCTTACAGAGTATTTGCAGGACGACTTCTTTGAGCTACTGATTGTGATTGGGTCAGCCTGGGGAGCGATCTTCTTCATCAAGCGCGGTGTGCGGCTGATTCCAGAGCGGGGGGCATACCGGACGATGGTGTTTTACGGGATGAGCCTCGTGGTGGTAGCTTTTGCCGTTGTCATTGCCTCACCCCATCTCCCGGGGGCAGGGACGGCCTACCTAGCAGGCGTGTCCGCCTTTGCGGTGCTGGCGTTCTCCCTCAGCGCCCAGGCCACCATCGGAGATGTAATTGCTGGGTTCGTGCTGGTGTTTCTCACCGACCTGAAGGAGAAAAACTGGGTCACAATCGGCAGCGTTACCGGAGAGCTGGTGGAGCAAAACCTATTCGTACATAAAGTACGTACCCCAAAAAACGTCGTCGTAACGCTGCAAAACCACACGGTGCTCAGCAACCTGATTTCGAACTTCAGCACCTCTAGGGAGGACGGACGCATCGCGCCGCTAATTGTCCACACCACCGTAACCTTGGGCTACGACGTGCCCTGGCGAAAGGTGCATCAGGTGCTGATGCGGGCGGCCCGCAACACTAAAGGGCTCCGCGCCCACCCCGCCCCCTTCATTTTGCAAACCAGCCTAGACGACTATTACGTGAGCTACGAGCTGAACGCCTACACTGACCAAGTGAAGCAGCTGCCTCGCATCTACTCTCGCCTGCACGAGAACATTCAGGACGAGTGCAACCACACCGACATCGAAATTCTCTCGCCCCACTACCGCGCCGTCCGGGACGGCAGCGAGATTACAATTCCGGTGGACGACTGGTCGGGAAACCGTCCAAACCGGGAGGGGCGTCCGCCTTAAAGCGCTAGTAGGGGTTTGCCTCTACCCAATCTTGCCCGATGGCGATCGTAATGTCAGAGTTCAGGGTGCCAGTGCTTTCGGTGCGCACCTCCCCCAGCGCTAAGACCTGCTGCAGCTCGTCAGCAAGCCGGGTGTCCCCCTGCTGGGCAATGATGCGGGTTTCAGATAAGGGTTCACTCCAGTACTCGTTGACCCCAATATTCCAGTAGCCCGCTTCCTCCAGGCGAATAATCAAATCGTCAATGGCGTAGTCGTCGCCCGTGCTGTTCTGGATGGCAATGCGGACGTCGCCCCGGCTGGGCAGCGCCGCCAGCTCGGCGTCTTGATCAAAGTGCTGGGCCATCATGCGGTCAATGGCTCGCTCGTCAGGAAGCCAGTAGCTGAGGCTATAGCCGGCCTCGCTAAAGTCTCCCGGCAGCAAAAGCTGCTGCACCTCAGAGCGGTCCATACGGGCGGCAAAGCCGACTAAAGCCAGGAGTTCTTCGAGGCTCAAGTTGGTGTCGATATTGTCGCGGACCACCGACAAAAGTTTGGGGACGCGGGTCAGGGTCATGGGGCTGAGGGCCTGCTCTTGAAGCGCCCTCAGCAGCGTCTGCTGCCTTTGGATGCGGCCAATGTCGCCATAGCCGTCGTAGCGATAGCGCAAAAACTGCAGCGCCTGGTCCCCGCTGAGCCGCTGCTGGCCCTCCTTGAGGTTGATGTAGAGGTGCTGACTGTCGTCCTGGTACTGCATGTCGTAGGGCACATAGACCTCCACCCCCCCCAGCGCATCGATCAGCTTTTCCACCCCCTGCACATTGATGCGCACGTAGCGGTCGACGTTCACGCCCCCCAGCAGCTCGCTGGTGGTGGAGGCCGCCAAAGCTGGCCCTCCCTCTCGGTTGGCCTCGTTGAGTTTGGTGTAGCCCATACCGTCAACCCAAGTGCGGGTGTCTCGGGGCAGAGAGAGCATAGCCAAGTTGTCGTCTTCTGGGTCGAATCCCAGCAGCAGCATGGTGTCCGACAGGCCATCAAGGTCGTTTACCAGGGCGTGATACCCCAGATCATCAGCGGCCCTAGGCGTCTCTTCCAAGTCCGAGGTCAGTACCTTTACCCCTAAGACGAGGATGTTGACGGGGCGGGTAAGACGGGGCAAGCGAAAGTCGGTGGCCGAAATGCGATCGCCCTCGCCAAATACCTGCTCCTCCTCTGAGCTGAGCGCGCTTTGCAGAAGTGGGGTACTGGTCAGCCCTACGGCGAACAGGGCCCCGGCAGCCGCAGAGGCGATCGCCGTCCCGGACAGGCCGAGCGCTAGCAAAAGCCAGCGCAGGGGACGGGCTGACGTACGGGACGTTGACGCATGAGGTGGGGTTATGGATGCCACAGGAGTTCTTGACTATAGAATAGAGGGCCGCTGAGAAAAACTAGGGTTGACGCATTGAGGCGAGCAAACCGGCGCTTCATCCTATTATCTTTGCCCGCCGCCAGAATGCTCATTGTGCGCTGTGCCGATATCTAGGGCGATCGCCTTTTAGAGGCGGCGGCTAAGGGCACTGAGCCCCGGCAGCCACAACTGCTTACGCCGCCAGAGCTGCGCCATCAGCCAAAGGCTGGTTAAAAAGTATCCTGAGGTGAGCAAGCTGCTGAGAATAAGCAGCCACAGGGTATGCCCGCCGGAATTGCCTATTCCCAATAAGGTATAGCCCAGCAGCCAGCTCGACGCCAGCGTCACGCTAAGGCGGCTGACGTAGCGCTGTTGGCGATCGCCCTTACTTTTCGAAAGGGTCCACAGCGCCGGTACAGCGCCCATCACAGGGACAAGATAAACAAACAGCCCCATCCGCCGCAGGGCAGGACTAGCGCCGCCTGCAGAAGCGCTAGAGATCTGCTGGAATGAGTCAGACTGGAATGAGTCAGACATAGCAACCGTGAATTCTCAGAGTGAAATGCATCAAAACGTTCTTGTGGTGAGCCTTCTTTTGAGGCATGCTTAAATTCTAGGCTGTCTCAACGCTTTACGTGGATACTTAGACGTCAATCCTAGAGAGCATCTCGCTCAATTTGCGGCAGGTTTTAGTGACGAATTTTTGCATTACATTAGGAGTCTGCCAGCCGATGCACGTCATCGTCGCGGCTTAGCCTTAATGGGCAACGGCTCAATGGCTATTATTTAGGAGGTATGACATTAGGATATGGCTAACGAGTCTCAATCTAACCGCCGCGGACCGCTGCTCAAGGGTGTCAGCATCGCCATTGCGCTGCTGGGCGTTGCGGTACTGCTGGGCTACATGTTCTACTTGATTCTCAATTCCTTCGCGTTTAGCTTTGGAGCGGGAGTCAAGAGCGTTCTCGCGAGCCTGATTCCACCGCTGGCAATTACCTATATTTCGTTCTTCACCGATGCCTTCAAGTCTCCCTATGAGGTCAAGATCCCTCGATTCAACATCTATGTGATCTCAACGCTGTGGGCATTAATTCTATTTGCCGCCTTCAACAGCCTGTATGACCCCGAGGCGCTGCTCTCCGTTCCCTGGGTTGAGCTCCTGTTCTCGTTGACTCTTGTGATCATGATCACGATATATCGCGGCGTCTCCTTTCAAGCGTTTTTGGCCACCTGCTACGGTGTAATTACGGCCCTGTTCTTCAGCGTCGTTTTCTTTCGCTAGCGCTGTGTGACATCACGTAACGCAAATCGATTAAGCGTAGGCGTCCAACGTATAGTCGTGTTGAGTGGATTGCTGCTCGAATGCGGCAGCAGACTACGCAAATCGACAGCGATCTACGGGAAAGATCGAGGGGAGAACAGACATGATTAAGATGGACCGGATTTTGCTGGCTGACTCGGGCACTGGGCAGTCAGAGGCAATGCTAAGATTTTTGCGGGACAGCCCTTTTTTCCAGCAGGCCGCCATCACCGTTCTTCACGTCGTTTCACCTCAGGTGACGGCGGAAGGCATGACGGCGAAATGGGAAGAAGGAGGTAAGGTTCTAGCGCGGACCATGCAGTCTTTGAGCCTAGACCCGTCCCAGGCCACTGCTATGCTGCGGGAGGGCGATCCCAAAGACATCGTCTGCCGCGTTGCCAAAGAAATTGACGCCGATCTGATCATCATGGGGTCGCGAGGGCTCAAGCGTCTGCAGTCAATTTTAGAGAACTCCGTCAGCCAGTATGTATTTCAGTTAGCGTCTCGGCCAATGCTGCTGGTTAAGGACGATATCTACGTCAAAAAAATTCGCCGCGTGCTGGTCACCCTCGATCGCTCCTCGACCGCGCAGCAGGTGCTCGACCTAGCGCTGGCTACGATTCGAGATATCAACGGCGGCGAGCTAGTACTGGTTCACGTCAGCCCTGACCTGAAAGCCATACCCGACGCGCCAACTAGCGCGCCAGAAGAAGACCCAGTTCTCGCGCCCGCTGTCGCTGCGGCCCGCAACATGGACATTAAGTATCGCTGCGAAGCGCCAGCGGGCCGACCGGGGGAACGCATCTGTGAGCTGGCGTCTGACCTGGATGTTGACCTACTGATTATGGGATCGCCAGAGGGGCGTCCCTCTATTGCCAGGGGACTGCCCGATCTCGACCGACTCCTGGGTCAGTCGCTGTCGGACTACATTCGGGTGTATGCGCCCTGCCCGGTGCTGCTGGCCCGTCGCCCTGAATAGCTATTGGTAAGGGCGCAGGGGCGCAGCATGCTGTGCCCCTACGCCTACAACGAGCCGTTTACCCCTCTATGACCGGCACTAATTTAAGGTCAAATTCGATCTCGAAGCAGTCTTTCTTGTAGCCCAAGCTCCACATCTCCAGGCTGCAGGAATCATTCGGAATAGAAGGCTGTAGGCGTAGAACCAGCTCTGATTTATCGGGCGAAATTTCGCACTGCATCTGCCGAATTGCGCCGATCTGCCTGCGGTCTAGCGCGATCGCCAGCCGCAGTAGAGCGCTGAGCTGGTCAACGCGCTGCCGCCACTCTTTGGTCGGTAAGTTGCGGTAGTTTTCGTGCTTTTTCCTGGGGGCGCTTTTGCGGTGATACCGAGCCAGGTTGGCGATCGCCTCAATTTGTACTTCGGTGTGGCCCAGGAGACCGCCGTGGCGAATTAGGTAGTATGAATGCTTGTGGTGGGCGCTGTGGCTCACGAAGTGGCCGCAGTTGTGCAGCATGGCGGCGGCCCACAGCAGCTCTCGCTCGGTGTTCCCCCACTGATGCAAACCCAGCTGCTGAGTTTGGTCGAACAGACTGACGGCAAACCGGGCCACCCGCCCCGAATGTTCTAGGTTGATTTGGTACTTGCGGGCTAGGTTAAAGACGCTTCGCTGCCGAATCGAGCTTTGGTATTCTAGGCGATCGGCGATTAGGCTATGGGTGAGCATCCAGTCCACCACAACTCCTTCCCGTAGCGCCCGCTCGCAGACCACAACAGAATCAGCCTTCAGCAGCAGCATGGCTTCTTGGAGCACCAGCGCCCCCGCCACGATGATTTCTGCGCGCCTGGGCGATATACCCGGCAGGGCACAGCGATCGCCAGTTTTTAGAGTTTGCAGTCGCTTGACGATGGTCTTGAGGTCGCAAAAGGGAATTCGATAGCCGTTTAGGGTGGACGGCACGACGCCGAGCGCCTCGTGGGCATGAATGGTTGCCAGCGTCTGAATGGTTCCAGAAGTGCCCACCAGCTGAACCGTTTCATCCGGCTGAATGTGGTGCTGAAGCTCTTCTACAGAGCGCTCAAGCTTCCCGTGAATGAAGGCCTGCAGGTAGTTCATCTCACTCTCTGCCGGAGGATCGTGACTGACAAACTCACGGGTCAGCCGCACCGCGCCCACCTTGGTGCTGCTGAGGAAACGGGGCTCGCGGCCGTCTCCCAAAACCAGCTCTGTCGAACCGCCGCCGATATCAATTACGATGTGGGGCTGCTGATCTAGTTCCATCCCCGATAGGACGCCGAGATAAATTCGTCGGGCTTCCTCCTCCCCTGAAATCAGGTCGATGGACAGTCCAATTTCCTTCTCCACCTGACGGATAAAATCTTGACCGTTGGGGGCCTCGCGCACCGCACTTGTGGCAACGGCAATGATTTCCTCAGCGTTCATACTGGCCGCGAGTTCTCGGCAGCGCCGTAGGGATGCAAAGCCTCTCTCCATGGCCTCTTGGGTGAGATGCCCCGTTTTAGGGTCGCGATCCCCCAGCCGCACCGTGTCTTTTTCTTGAGCAATGATATGAAATGAGGGCAGCTCGGGCTGAATTTGAACCACCACCAGGTGGATGGAGTTGGTACCCACATCAATAGCGGCGATCGTTCGTTTGGGTTGTGAGGGGTCTGAGGAGACGGGTGCCGAGTCTTCGTAGGTCAGTGCAGAATGATTCATCAATCGGTTGAAGGGAACAAAAGAATGAGGAGAGTTAATCGGTGAGGGGGCCCAGCTTTACACCAAATTTTACTGGTCTGTCTTGCAAATTCTACTGGTTCGCATTGAGCGCCAGCAATGGTGCCGTTAGTTTTTACACAAAGTTTATGGAGGTCTGTTGGTTGAGTTTCATCTTAGAAACGGCAGGTTTACGAAAATAGCGAGAGCTGGTCAGGCTCCTGCAGAGGGTTTTGCAGCCAGGGCAGCGGTGGCACCGGAGCCTCCACAGCTTCTAGCCGCTGCTGAAATGCTTTTACGATAGTGGGCGATCGCGCCTCTTGCGGGCAGTGGACAAACAGATAAATCTCTGTCCCCTGGCGCAGCCAGTCCCCCAGCTGAGCCGCCCAGCGATCTATGTAATCTTGGTTACGCGACAGATCGGGGTGACCAATATAGCGGACGATAGCAAACGGCGCGGTCACGGTGGGTTGTAGAGGCACCTGGGGCTTGCGGCGGTTGGACTGCCGCTGCGGGTCATCAGGGCCAGAATAGATGGGCCGGGTGTCGAGTAAGATGCGCCCCACTCGCTGCTGCTGAAGCAGCTGGTTAAGACGCTGGGCGGCGGGCGGAGCGAACCAGCCCGCATGCCTGACCTCAACAGCAGCATCGAGATCCTGAGGCAGCAGGCGCAAAAACTGGGCCAAATCTTCTAGCTGCTCGGGGCCATAGCGGGGGGGGAGCTGAATCATCAGAGGGCCGAGCCGAGCCCCTAGGTGGCGCAGACGATCGATCACCTTTAGGGCCAGCTCTCGCTGGGGATACAGCAGCCCTCGGTGGGTGACCTCACGATAGAGCTTGGGGCAAAACTTAAAGCCTTCAGGAGTGGAAAGTTTCCATTGAGTCAGGGTTGCTTCGGAGGGGACAGCGTAGAAGGTAGCGTTGCCCTCTACCGCTGTGAGCCTACGGCTGTAGAGGTGTAAAAAGTCACGGGGCTTTGCCTGCTGAGGAAACAGCTCCCCTAACCAGCCTCGATAGGCCCAAACAGCGCAGCCCAGCCAAAACGTCATGCTCAATGTCCTGTCAGACCGCTGGCCTGCTGGTAATCAGTTGGCCACTGGCCCCTGAGTTAAAACTTTAGAGTGCCGCTGAGCGGAAGGACCCTGGGTTACAAAGCCCCCTTAAACCCAGATATTTTCGCGGTCAGCGACACCTTGGTGATGCATCACCTCAACAAGTCTATGTCAGATTCACAAATTTGCAACCCTGCTGTTCCTCCCTGCTATTAACTTATAGAAGTCGCCGTAAAACCCAGCCGCTCTAGCGGTGGGATACAAGGCGGTGAGCCATGGGCGAATATATCCATACCTTACACGGAATACGTTAAACTGTAATACATGAGCCAAAAAGCCTACCGCTACCGCTTCTACCCTACTGCTGAGCAAGAAAACCTCTTGCGCCGGACTATGGGGTGTGCTCGTCTCGTTTACAACCGCGCTTTGACGGCAAGGACTGAGGCTTGGTACCAGAAGCAGGAGCGTGTAGGCTACGCTCAAACCTCCAAGATGCTGACCCAGTGGAAAAAAGAGGACGGCCTTGAATTTCTCGCTGAGGTTAGCTCAGTTCCCCTTCAGCAGGGCTTGAGGCATCTGCAAACCGCCTTCACCAACTTCTTTGCGGGTCGGGCCAACTATCCCAACTTCAAAAAGAAGCGTAACGGCGGTAGCGCAGAGTTTACCAAGTCGGCTTTCAAGTTTAGAGAGGGTCAGGTGTACTTGGCTAAGTGCTCTGAGGCGCTGCCCATTCGATGGTCTCGTCAGCTTCCAAAAGCTGCTACACCATCGACCATCACGGTCAAGCTAACCCTGCAGGGCGCTGGTTTGTGTCGCTGTTGGTGGAGGTAGACATTGAGCCGTTGCCAAAATCTCCTAACCAAGTTGGGCTGGACATGGGCATCACCAGTCTAGTCACGCTGAGTACGGGGGAGAAGGTTGCCAACCCCAAAGGCTTCAGGGCCAAGTACCGCAAGCTACGAAAAGCTCAAAAGGCGCTCAGCCGCAAGCAAAAAGGGTCGAACAACCGATACAAGGCGCGGCTCAGGGTGGCCAGGGTCCACGCTGAGATAGCCGATGCCCGCAAAGACCTGCTTCCCTCCCACACAAGCTGACAACCCGGCTGGTGCGCGAAAACCAAGCGATCGCCGTCGAAGACTTAGCCGTGAAGAACATGGTGAAAAACCACAAACTGGCTCTGTCCATCAGTGATGCGAGCTGGGGAGAACTGGTGAGGCAGCTTACCTACAAGTGCGAGTGGTATGGGCGGGAGCTGGTCAAGATAGACCGATGGTTCCCTAGCTCTAAACGCTGTGGCAACTGTGGTCACGTTGTAGATAAGCTGCCGTTGAACGTTCGAGAGTGGCAATGTCCTGAGTGCGACGTTAAGCATGATAGAGACGTAAGCGCTGCTGCAAACGTTTTGGCCGCTGGTCTAGCGGTGTCAGTCTGTGGAGCGACTGTAAGACCCGTTGGCGAAGCCTGCGCTTCGCGCATAGAGAGTAAATCTCGGAAGGCAGGTGCTACGAAGCAGAAAAGTCTTGGAGCAATCCAAGAATCCCACGTGCTTTAGCCGGGGGAGAAGTCAAGATTGTTTTGTCTTTTACCTCATCGCCATGGTTCAATCTCCAGCCTTGACGCGCTTTGTCGACCCTGTTCGAGGGCGCGATCGCGGCTCTGGGTCATCCGCCGAGCCTTTCCGGTCCATCACCCATTCGCTAGGGCAGCTGAGGGCCGGGGATAGGCTCAAGCTAGCGCCCGGAACCTACCGGGACGAGACCTTTCCCATCCGCGTCCCCGACCAGGTCACCTTGCTGGGAAATGAGGCGGTTCAAGGGCGCGATACGGTGCTTTTGGGGGGAGGCCGCCACGATAGCCCCACCTTTGGCCCTCAGTCTGCGACCGTTGTCCTCGGAGACAGAGCCGCCCTACAGGGAGTTGCGGTCAGCAATCCGCAGCCGAATGGGACCGGCGTCTGGATAGAGTCCACAAGTCCCGTTGTCCAAAATTGTCGTCTCCAAGACTGCCGCCGAGAGGGCATCTTCGTTCTGGGCACAGGCCGTCCCTTGATCAGCAACTCAATTTTTGAGCGCAACGGTGCTAGCGGCATTTTCCTGATGCGTCAGGCCAAAGGGGAAGTGAGGGAAAACCTCTGCCGCGACACGGGGTTTGGGATTGCCGTCAGCGACAGCGCTGCCCCCTTGATCATCGGCAATCGCTTGCTGGAGAATCGCTCCGGTATCGTGCTATCCCGCGCCTCGCGTCCGGTGCTGCGAGAGAATCAGGTGCTGCGCAACCGCGTCGATGGACTGACGGTGCTTGACCAAGCCAAGCCCGATTTGGGGGATGCCCAAAGTTCTGGCGGCAACAGTTTTGAGGCGAGCGGCCGCTTTGATGTCCAGAACACCAGCGCCAGCGTGCTGGTATCGGCGGGAAATCAGCTCAATCCATCTCGCGTCAGCGGTTCAGTTGTTTTTGAGGCGATCGAACTACCGCCCCCCGTACGGGCCCTCGCCCCGCCCCTACCTCGCCCTATTGAGGATTCCAATTCGCTACCTCCGGCCCCCTTTCCCGATATTTTCGACTCTTGGGCCCGTCCATTTATTACTGCGCTAGTTGAGCGCAGCGTCATTCGGGGGTTTCCCGACGGCACCTTTCGCCCCAATGACCCGCTGACGCGGGCGCAGTATGCCGTTCTACTCACCCAGGGGTTCGACCTGCCTACTCGCCGGGTTGCTCCGCCTTTTATTGATATCAGTCCGAACTTTTGGGCCAGCGCCGCTATCCAACAGGCAACCCGCATGGGGTTTATCAGCGGGTTCCCCGACGGCACCTTCCGACCCAATGCCTCGCTCACCCGCCTGCAAACGCTGCTCGCTCTCAATAGCGGCCTACAGCTGATCGGTGGTCCTTTAGACAACTTGGCCCTTTACCGCGATCGCGCTGAAATTCCGAGCTGGGCCACTACAGCAGTGGCGGCGGTCACCCGTCATCGGCTCGTCGTCAATCACCCCAGACCCGAGTTTCTAGAGCCGCTGCGGGCCGTCACCCGCGCTGAAGTCTCGGTGATGGTGTATCAGGGTTTAGTTCTCCGCAGTCAGGCTCCTGCTCTAGGCTCTCCGTTTATCGTGGCGCTTCCTTGAGGAAACCCACGATTGTGACCTGGCATGATTTGTTACCTGGCATGAGATGATAAAAAAATAGCTTTTTAAGGATAACGGTAATAGGAAGCCATGGCGAGAATTCAATTTTCCCTAGGAGGTTCACCCGAAGAGGTGGTTCCCGACATCCGTCTCACTCGTTCAAAGGACGGTACGAATGGAACAGCGACCTTCTATTTCGATCATCCCAAGGTGCTTACCGACGGGAGTATGGAAGACATCACCGGCATGTATCTGATGGATGAAGAAGGGGAGATGTCAACTCGAGACGTGAACGGCAAATTCGTCAACGGTCAGCCCGCCGCCATTGAGGCCGTCTACGCCATCAAGAGCGTCCAAGACTGGGATCGCTTTATGCGCTTCATGGAGCGATACGGCAAGGAAAATGGTCTAGAGTTCAGCAAGTCTTAGCCTGCAGGTCTAGCCCGCTCGCGATTGCCTCTGTAGCGTCTCCATAGCGTATAGCGGGACCGCTACAGTAAAGCTACTCTCCTGCTAGCGATCGCGACAGCTCAGTTTGCTGATAGCCCGCTAATATTGCCGGTCGCAGCACAGTGACGGCCTCCCGGTAGTAGGGGTCAGCCAGAGTTCCGCGCTGCTCGGGGTTGGCCGAGAGGGTTCGGCGCTGAGCGGGCGTCAGCGCTAGCTCCACCGAGGGCGTGATGCCCAAATCGCTAATGTCTGTGCCCTTAGGGGTGTAGTAATGGGCGACCGTCACCGCTAGCCCCGATCCATCCCCCAATCCATGCACGGCCTGCACTAGAGCTTTGCCGAACGTCTGCGTTCCCAAGACAAGGGCGCGATTGTTGTCCTGAAGCGCGCCGGTCAAGATTTCGCTGGAGCTTGCAGAGCGCTCGTCGACCAAAACTGCCAGAGGAAGGTCGGTGAGCGCCGTATTGTTGGCGTAGCTGTCTTCACTAGTCCCGTTGCGATCGACGGTCTGCACGATTACGCCTTGGCCCAGCCACATCCGAGAAATTTCAATACTGGACTGAAGCAGGCCTCCAGGGTTGCCCCGTAGATCTAGGACAAACGCATCTGCTCCTTGATCTAGAAGCGTTCGGATGGCCTGATCCATCTGCTCAGAGGCGTGGGCACTAAATTCGCTCAGGTAGATGTATCCAACTTGAATGTCTTGCTCTGCCCGCAGTGCAGAGGTGACCGCAGGCACGGCCAGCACGGCCCGCGTTACCGATACGTCAAATTCTCTTGACGTCTGCTGACCGCCTCGCTCAATTCGCAGCATCAGCGACGTCCCGGCTTCCCCTCGAATCAGCTGGGCGGCCCCTTCCACGTTCATGTTCTCGGTCGACTGCCCCTCAATCTCTAGAATGCGATCGCCGGCCTGAATGCCGGCCTGCCGAGCCGGGGAGTCGTCAAGGGGCAAAAGAACGGTTAGAATCCCGGTTACCGGATGAACCTGGAGCTGTAGGCCGATGCCTGAAAATTCTCCGGAGGTTTGACTGGTTAACTCAGCATACTGCTGCGGCTCCATAAACCGGGTATAGGGATCGTCAAGCGTCCCAAGCGCACGCTTGAGAGCGGTATAGGCGCTCTCCATAGAGCTATAGTCTCTACCAAGAAGGCGCTCTCGAATGACGCGCCAGTCCGTTTGGTTAAAGTCGGGATCGACGTAATCCCGATTGACGATCTGCCATGCCTCATCCAAAACAGCTTTGGGACTATCTACCAGCGTAGAGTCTGACCCCTGGTCGGCATCTAGCGCAAAGCCGGGCAGCACCAAACAAACTCCGGCAGCAGCGGTAGTCAGAGCGCTACTTAAAGCAATGGTCCGAGCAAGATGAGTAAGGGAAGAGTAGATCATCAAAGGGTATCAAAGTGAAGGGTGACTAGGTACAAGCAGATCGCTGTTGAGGCTAACCCCCTAGGATGGCGGCCCCACTGCTAGCTAGTAGACTGAGAGCGTTTGCAACAGGTCTCACAATAGAGTTCACGCGCCAGGCCTTTTTTCCTAGCAGGTCCGAAGAGGCCTGCTAGAAGGACTTTGAGAATCTTCAACTCTGAAGAACTTCGGATTCAAAGCGTCCGAAGACCGGGGCCAGAGCCAAATCCGGCTCACTTTTTACAAGTTCCGCAAGTCCCGATCAATCTACTGAAGCTGTGGCTTCTGTCGCCACAGTCGGCGAAGTGCAAAATCAGCATTACTCTGAGCACCTGTGTTCTCATATTAGCCTCTATATACAGGCCGATCCACAGTCCGCAAGCCTAAGAGGAAATATATATTGCCAAGTTTCTTTACTGACCACCTTACATACCACAAAACCGATAAAGCATGGTGCAAAAGGGAAAAACATTGCGTAGGCTTCGTAGAGTTTGCCAGAAGATTTAGACTTGATGGGCAAAGGCCTAAAATCGCTGGTAACTGATCATAGAATTAGCTAAGCCACGGCGAATAAAACTCCGAAGAAAGGATATACGAGCGGCGCAACGCTCTAAATGGGGAGCGGTCTGCTTAGCGCTATGCTAACTTTGGTGAAAGTCAATGGGTTGAGCTATTGTCAACGCACAGTTCGGCGCTCGGCACTGCAGTAGTTACTACAACTATTCGCGGCAGCTGAGAGGCGATCCGGGCATTTAGGTGGTTTGATCACCAAGACTTGACTGACAAACACCGCAGCAGACGACAAAGCTGCTAACGTCACTGGTTGGGCGCGAATCTAGCAGAGACGCTCAGCTGCATTGTCTGTCATTAGAATCAGTCGTGTATCGATACAGTTGTTTGAACTATGGGCCGACGAGCGCGATCGCAGGCGAATTTAGAGTCCTCCAGTCCTTATAGGGCGAGCCGTCGTTCCGTTGCTCGGCGAGAGGGCTTGGCTGGTCCGGGGCTAGCGATGCTGGGCCTAGTGGCGGCAGCGGCAGTGATAACTGGGCATATACCCTCAGACTTAGCGCTTTTAAAGCAGCCTCAAAGGACCACATCAGAGGCATTTCGCATAGCCGTCAACAAGGCGATGGCGGCTGCGGAGCTCACTCAGTCTGCTAAGTTTCGCGAAGAGTGGCACGCGGTGGCGACTCTGTGGCAGGAGGCCATCGACATGATGCAGGCCGTGCCCGCCGAAAATCAGCGCTACGCCCTTGCACAAAACAAAGTGGGCGAGTATCAACGCAACCTCAACTATGCCCAGGACAACACCGTCACTCGTCCCGCCAAGGAAACTACGGCCAGCGTTTGGTCCAAAAACTCTGTTCGAGAAGTGGTGACGGCGATCGAAGGGGAGCCCTCTCGCATCGTTCAACTGGATACCCAGTGCAAGGAGATTTTGTACTACGGTGATAGCCAGGTAGAGCTTTTACACGGCATCGTCAGTAAATACAGCGACGTCGACGACAACCTTCAGGCCTCTGCTTTAGACGTCGTTGTGGCTCAGCAGCTGGCGGAGGAAGACTTTTGGACATTGGGCTCTGCAAAAGAAGCGGTGTACGCCATCCAGGGGACGCCGGGCCGCGTCAACCGCTATGACTCTCTCGATATGGAAGTCCTCTACTACGGTGACGACTTTGTTGAACTACGAGGCGACCGGGTCGTGGCTTACAGTAATTTCGATAGAACGCTGAGCGTCTCTGTCGCCCCGGTCTTAAATGCAGCCGAAGCCTCAGCGACTCAAGGCTGGAGCGTTGGGTCGCATCGACAAGAGGTCTTTCAAGCCCAGCGAACCCCCACCCAAATTCAACGCCGCGCGTCCCTTTGTGAAGAAGTCCTGCATTACGGCAGGAGTACGGTTGATCTGCGCAACGGCGTCGTTGTGGGCTACAACAACAGCGCCGCGAATCTCCTGGTTCGGTAGAGTCGCAGCTTTAAAGAGGTGCGGCGCAGGTGTTCCCGACCTAGAAAAGGATCAACTTCGCCAGAGCAGGCTAGTATTTTCGCTCTTTGGGCGGGAACTGCTCAATGACGACCGGCATATATCGAACGTCGACGCCGCTTGGTGAAGCGTAGGCCAGCGTATGGTTGAGGAAGTTGGCATCGTCTCGCTGGGGATAGTCCTCTCGGCTGTGGGCTCCGCGACTCTCCCGCCGCGCGAGGGCTGACGTCATGATGATTTCGCCCACCCGAATTAGGCTGCCTAGCTCCATCGCCTCGGTCAGCTCGGTATTCCACAACAGCTGCTTGTCGTCCAGCCGTACCTGGCCCAGCCGCACTTTGATCTCCTCGAGCTGAGACAGGCCCTGTTGAATGACCTCCTCGGTGCGAAACACGCCGCAGTGCGCGCTCATGCAGTCCTGAAAGGCCTGCCTAACTTCAGCAATCCGGTAGGGACCGGACTGGTTTAGGAGCGAGGACAGCGTCTGTCTGGCCTGGGAGAGATAGGCGGCCTCATCGACTTCAGGGTACTTACAGGTCTCGGCGTAGCGAGCGATCGCTGCTCCCACCCGCTGCCCGTAGACCACGCATTCCAATAGCGAATTGCTGCCCAGACGGTTAGCCCCGTGAACCGAGACGCAGGCGCTCTCCCCCGCCGCAAAAAAGCCTTCTACCACCTGGCTAGCGCTGCGGCGTACCTGCCCCTCTGTCGTCACGGGAATGCCCCCCATGGAGTAGTGAGCCGTCGGCCGCACGGGGATGGGCTGATGCACCGCGTCCACCCCCAGCAGGCGATGGGCCTCCTCCCAGCAAAAGGGAATTCGGTTCATAATGCGCTGCTGACCGAGGTGGCGCACGTCGAGATGGACGCAGGTCCCCCCGGCCTCACCGTCTGCCGTAATGCCCCGCCCGGCGCGAATTTCCTTGACGATGGCCCGCGAGGTGATGTCGCGGGGGGCGAGCTCCATCTGATTGGGGGCATAGGCGGCCATGAAGCGATCGCCTTCGCTGTTGATGAGGTAGGCTCCCTCTCCCCGCACCGCTTCCGACACCAATACCCCCACAGGGAAAAGCCCCGTGGGGTGGAACTGAACGAACTCCATATCTTCGAGTGGAAGACCGGCGGCTGCGGTCATAGCCAGCCCGTCTCCGGTAGAAGCATAGTCGTTAGAGGTGGTGTTGTAGGTGCGTCCGTATCCTCCGGTGGCGAACAGCACGGCCTTGGCCCGCACCACGGCTAGCTCCCCGTCGCGAATGCGGTACATGACGACGCCTTTTGCCTGCCCGTCGTCCAGGATGAGCCGCATCACGTACCATTCGTCGTAGAGCACGACGCCGTTACGACGCAGATTACAGATCAGCTCGTGGAGAATAGCGTGCCCTGTCTTGTCGGCAGCGTAGCAGGTGCGGCGGTAGCTATGGCCCCCAAAAGCGCGCTGCGCCACCCGACCATCTGACAGCCGCGAGAACAGCACTCCCATGTGCTCCAGGTCGATAACCACTCCCGGAGCGCTCTGGGTCAAGATGGCGACAGCATCCTGGTCGGCTAGGTAGTCTGACCCCTTGACGGTATCAAAGGCGTGGGCCTCCCAGGTGTCATCGCCATCAACGTTTTTGAGCGCTGCCGCGATCCCCCCTTGGGCGGCAACCGAGTGGGAGCGAATAGGGTGAGTTTTCGCCACAAGGGCAACGCTGAGGTGGGGGGCGCAGCGAGAGATTTCTAGCGCCGCCCGAGATCCGGCAAGTCCACCACCAACGATGACGACGTCATGGTCCACTACCCAGCAGCTTTAGCGGGTTGGCCTGCTCGCGCTCTGGCAGAAGCTTCTGTGGTGGACGACGCCTCATCTACAGCCTTGAACTCAATGTGGTTCAGCAGCGTCGTCACAAACGCAAACAGCAAAAAGGGTAGAGACAGCACCAAAATCAGGCCCACGGTCGTCAGGGCGTAGATTGGGCGACTTGTTCCCATTAGCGCCAAGGCAGCCGCCAAACTCAGGAAGATGACCAAGAGCCAAATGATGATCTGGCCGTAGATGTCTCCGAAGGAGAGCGTACAGAACATACGGTAACGCTGAAAATTGTTTATGCTCATGGTTAACGAGTTGGCCTTGTCCACCAATTGTGTCGGAATATTCCCAGGGTAGAAGCTCTGCTCTGCCTTGAGGGCGATCGCTAAGTGCTTCTTAATAGAGTCGATACATGCCTTCACATAAGTTGAGTTATCGTCATCGAATTTCGCTGCGATATGGACGACGGGATTCTGAGTGACCGCCCTCGGGACTGGGGAGGCGTGGGGCCGATTTCAAAGGGCCATCGCTACTTAGTCTTCAATAAGCCCTATGACGTGCTCTCCCAATTCACCGATACGGCAGGGCGAATGACCCTGGGGGCATTTGTGCCGGTGTCTCAAGTCTATCCGGTAGGTCGCCTCGATCGCGACAGCGAGGGCCTCCTGCTGTTGACGAGCGACGGGCGCTTTCAGCATCAGCTTTCCCACCCTAAGTTTGACCACCCCAAAACCTACTGGGTTCAGGTCGAGCGCGTCCCTGACGAGTCGGCACTAGCGCGACTGCGAGACGGTCTTGTCATCCAAGACTACCGGACCCGCCGCGCCGCCGTACGCCCGATTTCACCGCCCGCCGTGCTGCCTCGCAATCCCCCCATTCGCTACCGAAAAACGGTTCCGACGGCTTGGCTAGAGCTGACGCTGACGGAGGGGCGTAATCGCCAGATCAGGCGGATGACCGCCGCCGTAGGGTTTCCCACCCTGCGATTGATTCGAGTCGCGATCGCTACCCTCAATCTTGGTACCCTAGCCCCAGGAGAGTGGCGAGATCTATCTCTGCAGGAGGTCAGTCAGCTCAAGCGCAGTTCGCGCCAGCAGAATCAGGGGCAGAGTCGAGGGCGACAAAATCAGGGACGGCGAGGCCAGAAGCGGCGCAATCGCCGAGATTAAGTTTGTTAACATCAAGCCTAGTCGATATCAAAACTTATTGAAATCATCCTGACCCAGGGCTGCTTTGCTACAAAAGAGTAAAGTTAGACCGGTATTAAAACTTTATTTGCATAGGACTTGCCTACAGCAATTCTTGCTCACGTGATGTACGGATTGGCGGGTGACGGTGCACCGCGCTGCCCCCCACCGTACTCCTCCAGCGTGAGGAACGCTATAGCTCCTGTGCAGACTGTTGATGACTGTGAAGAATAGGACGTCCCCTTAATGATTATTTGTCCTGAATGTAGGTTTGAAAATCCCGACAGAAATCGGTTCTGTCAGGACTGTGGGACGGACCTGCAGTCAGGGCCTAGCAGCGCCGGTAGCCTAGGCGAAACTGCTAGCGGCCGCGAACGGGACGATCTAGGGCAGGACAGCGAGAAACCATTGGGGCCCAAGGGCCACAGCGTCTCGCCAAATCTGCCTCAGCAGCTAGTGATTCTCTCGGTTTCCGATTCGCAGTCTAGAGCAGAGGGCTCTGACGCTGACCTACCCGCTACCTTGACCCAGGAGCTTACGCAACAGCGCTGCTTGGCAGAGCGTTACCAGGTGCAGCCGTCACGACTCACTGAGGGCGATGCCCCATCCCAGCTAGACCTGCCTTCCCTCGCGGCTCGCCAGGAGATCGAAGTTATGGTTGTCGATATGCAGCCCTCGAATCCCCCATTTCTAGATGCTGCTTTAGTCGACGCCAGCTCAGGGGCGCTATCTGACGATTTAGAATCAGTTCTCAAGACTCTGCCGACGCTTGTGCGCATTCATCTACTGCTTCAAGACGAGCTCTATCCTTCCTGCCCGCAGGTTGAGGATGCTTGGACCGGTGAGGACTATAGCGCCCTCGTTTTAGAGAATCGTGAACGTTTGCCCCTGCTCAGCGAAGCTGTCGAGGCGGCGATCGGTGAACAGATACTGCACTGGCTTTACGACATGGTGCGACTTTGGGAGCTTTTAGCGTCGTATCAATGCCATCAAAGCTTGCTCGACCCTGACAACCTGCGGGTAGATGAAGACCAGATTCTATGCCTCAAGCGGCTTTATCAAAACCGCCCCGGTGAGGACTATTCCCTGCGCCGTTTGGGGAGCTTGTGGCGTCAGCTCTTTGACGTCCTAACCGATCTTCCCGGCTATCCCCAGGGCTTACGTGAGCTCTCTAAAGCGATCGCATCGGGAGATTCCACCCTTGATAACGTTAAACAGCGGCTTGATGCCGTCAGAGCGGCTTATGAGCAGACGCTGGCGTCTGCTGAAGCAGCAGCCCCGCAGACTCGACCAGCAGAGGCTGAACAAGTTGCCGACTATCCTTTTGATGAGGGAGATGACCTACCCACTGTAGTGCTGCCAATGCAGCTTTACAGTCTGTCTGACGCAGGTCACACCGATGTGGGCCGCATGCGGAAGCACAATGAAGACTGCTTTTTTATCCAAACCGACATTCAAAAGCGAGATTCACCCGAGGGGCGCACCTGTACCGCCAAGGGCCTCTACATTTTGTGTGATGGGATGGGCGGACATGCCTCAGGCGAGGTCGCTAGCAGCCTCGCCGTTGAAACCCTGCGCAAGTCGCTTCAGTCTTGGACAACCCAGCTGCCCACGGAGACCAGCTTAAGTGAGAGTATTCGGCTCGCAAACCAAGCAATTTATGAGCAAAATCAGCAGAACAATGCCCAGGGTAACCGGCGCATGGGAACGACCCTAGTGATGCTGCTGGTCCAAGGGCTGCAGGTGGCGATCGCTCACGTCGGCGACAGCCGCCTCTATCGGGTAAGCCGCAAGTTTGGTCTAGAGCAGCTGACGGTAGACCACGAGGTAGGACAGCGGGAAATTCACCGCGGCATTGAGCCAGAGGTGGCCTACTCGCGCCAGGACGCCTATCAACTGACCCAAGCCCTCGGCCCTCGCAGCCAGGAGTTTATCCGCCCCGATATTCAGTACATGCCTATTACAGAAGATGCCGTTTTTATCCTCGCGTCCGACGGGCTGACGGACAATGATCTTCTAGAGGAGCATTACGACACCCATTTAGAGCAGCTGCTCAGCTCTCAAGCCAATTTGGAGCAGGGGGTGGCCAACTTAATCGGCCTCGCCAACCACCACAACGGCCACGACAATATTACGGCGATCGCCGTTCGTATCAAGCTGCGTCCTGTAATGCAGCCCCAGATGGGATAGCCGCTATTTGTGATAGGTGCCCCCCTGTACGATTGTTTTGGCCCGGTACAGCTGCTCGACCAGCAGCAGCCGGGCCAGCTCGTGGGGAAAGGTCATGGGAGACAGGCTCAAGGTCCGCTGAGCCGCCGAACGTAGGATAGGGCTGATTCCCGCTGGGCCGCCAATGCAAAATACAAGCTCGTTGGACTCGGTAGCGGTAAACAGCTGGGCAAATTCGGTCGAGGTGAGGCGATCGCCGTCTTCTGACAGGGCAATGAGGCAGTTGCCGGGGCGACCCATGGCGATGATTTTGTGGGCTTCCGCATCGGGATCAGTGTCCTTGATTTCCGTAAGGCTTAGCTCCGGGAGCCGCTTGACGTATGTCTCAATCCCAGCCTGAATCCAGGGCTTTTTTACCTTGCCGACAGCAATTAACTTTACCTTTGGAAATCCCTGCATACCTCTCCCCATCCTGCACTTGAGCAACTCAATCCGCACAATTCACAATCTACGCTAAGCCTAGGTCCGCAGATTGTAACGGAATGTTGCACATTGCCAAACTTGCTAAAGTAATTGCGAAGAATACCGAGTCTGGCAGGGGAGCGCTCCTAAAATTCTAGAAGTAACCATACGTAATTCCGTATGCAACAAATTCCAACTCCTCTTCTCACCCTCATAGCCGGCATTTTTATCACTCTAGGCAGCCTGTGGATGGGTCAACACCATGGGCTTATGCCTGCTCAGGCGTCAATGCAGGCCGAGTTGGTAGACGGTTTGTTCGATGCGATGATCACGGTCGCCACGGCGTTCTTTATCGTCGTTGAAGGTACGATTATCTACTTTGCAGTTCGCTACCGCCAGCGTCCTGGCGACAACGAGGACGGCAGTCCCATAGAAGGGAACCTTCCCCTAGAGGCTTTCTGGACGGCAATTCCAGCCATCGTCGTTATTGGCGTCGGCATCTATAGCGTCGATGTCTTTCAGCAGATGGGGGGACTGTCCCCCAGTCTGCAGCACGACCACATGGCCGATTTGGTGATGGTCGACGGCGCTGACGCCACCCTTTTAGCCCAGGCCGATCTGACTCAGCTGGATGACCCCATCGCAGGCGATAGGGCTCCTCTCCTGTTGGCCGAGGCCAACCCGCCAGAAAACCGAACTGACGAGCTGGCTCAAAACCGCGTCAAATACGGCTTTGGGGCTAGCCCCAAAGCGGGAACGCCTGACATTGTGATCAACGTCACGGGAATGCAGTACGCCTGGCTATTCAATTACCCAGACGACGGCATTATCAGCGGCGAGCTGCACATCCCTGCCGACAGTGACGTACAGCTCAACATTTCGGCTCAAGACGTCATCCATTCTTTTTGGGTGCCCGAGTTTCGCCTCAAGCAGGATGCCCTTCCCGGTAAGGAAACCCAGCTGCGATTCGTCGCCAATGTCCCTGGCACCTATCCCATCGTCTGCGCAGAGCTGTGCGGAGCCTATCACGGCGGTATGCGCAGCCAGGTGATTGTTCAAGCGCCCGACGAGTATGCGCAGTGGCTCAGCGAGAATCGCGTTGCCGGTGCGACGCCCAACCAGACCGTCGCGATCGCTGGGACCATTTCTGGGACCGCTCCTGAGCAGTAGCCTCTCGCAATTCCTGCTGGCGGGGTCCAACCTCGCGGCACAGCCCGCTTCGGCATTCCACTCTTTGCAGTTTAAGCACCCTTAACAGTCACTATGGCCCAAGCACAAATTCCTGTTGGTCAGTCAGGTTCAGACCGGCCTGACCATGAAGAGCGCAAGGCTTGGCGCTGGTACGAATACTTTACCTACAACATTGACCACAAGGTCATCGGTATTCAGTACCTCGTTCTATCCTTTACGTTCTACCTCATCGGGGGCCTCATGGCCTTGGCCATGCGCGCTGAACTCGCCACCCCTGATTCTGACCTTCTTGATCCCAGCCTCTATAACGCCTTTTTGACCAACCACGGCACCATCATGATCTTCATGTGGATCGTGCCTGCCGCGATCGGGGGCTTTGGCAACTACCTGATCCCGCTGATGATCGGGTGCCGCGACATGGCCTTCCCCAACCTGAACGCGATCGCCTTCTGGATGCTGCCCCCTGCTGGAGGGCTGCTGCTGGGCAGCTTCTTCTTCGGCGGCGCTCAAAGCGGCTGGACCAGCTATCCGCCCCTCAGTCTGATCACGGCCAACACGGCCCAGAGCATGTGGATTTTGGCCATCGTTGTCGCCGGAACCTCGTCTATCTTGGGGGCGGTCAACTTTATTGTCACGCTAGTGAAGATGAGAGTCCCCAGCATGGGCTGGAACGACATGCCCCTGTTTTGCTGGTCTATCTTAGCCACGTCGATTCTGGCGCTGTGCTCTACGCCCGTACTGGCGGCGGGCCTAATTTTGCTGCTGTTCGACATCAACTTCGGCACCTCCTTCTTTCGACCAGAAAATGGGGGGGATGTGGTGATGTACCAACACCTGTTCTGGTTCTACTCTCACCCAGCGGTGTACCTGATGATTTTGCCGATCTTCGGCATTATGTCAGAGGTGATCCCGGTTCACGCTCGTCGGCCTATCTTTGGCTACAAAGCGATCGCCTACTCTAGCTTGGCCATTTGCTTTGTAGGTCTGTTCGTATGGGTCCACCACATGTTTACCAGCGGCACCCCGCCCTGGATGCGGCTGTTCTTCACAATTTCAACCCTAGTCATCTCTGTACCTACCGGCGTCAAGATCTTCAGCTGGATGGCGACCCTGTGGGGCGGCAAGATTCGTCTCAACAGCGCCATGCTGTTTGCCATCGGTCTGCTGCTGATGTTCGTGATTGGCGGCCTCAGCGGCGTCACTTTGGGAGCGGCTCCCGTGGATGTCCACGCCCACGATACCTACTATGTGGTAGCCCACTTCCACTACGTGCTGTTCGGGGGCTCGGTGTTTGGTCTTTACGCCGGCATGTACCACTGGTTCCCGAAGATGACTGGGCATATGCTCAATGAGGGGCTGGGCAAGGTCCATTTCGCCCTTACCTTCATTGGCACCAACCTCACCTTCTTGCCCATGCATAGCCTGGGTTTGCAGGGTATGCCCCGCCGCGTTGCGATGTATGACCCTAAGTTTCAGACCATCAATCAGCTCTGTACGTTCGGGGCATTCGTCTTAGGCATCTCTGTGCTGCCGTTTTTGGTGAACGTAGTTTGGAGCTGGGTGCGCGGAGAAAAGGCAGTGGGTAACCCCTGGCGAGCTCTCACCTTTGAATGGACCACAGAGTCCCCACCTATTATCGAAAACTGGGAGGTGCTGCCGGTTCTTCGCCATGGCCCTTACGAATATGGCCAAGGGATCCAGCTGGAAGAAGCTGAGCCGGAGCCATCGGCTTGACCCCCTATTCTCTCTCACACAAGGGGCTACTAGATACACACAGGTTGGTCTTACCCCCTCTAGCTCCCCCTTTCCAAGGGGGAGGACCACAAATTTCCCCCCTTTGCTTTGGCGCAGCCTGCCCAAAGGACGTAGGGGGACTAATAGGGGTAAACAGCATGCCCCTCTCCTATCTACACTGTCCTGCTACGAGGCGCTATACCTATGGTTGACACCACACCCGAAATTGCAGCGTCCAGCCACGGCGCTGATGGCCACGGCCATGATGACCACGCTCACCCCGATCTGCGCGTCTTCGGCCTCGTTACTTTTCTAGCCTCAGAGTCGCTAATGTTCTGCGGCCTATTCGCCGTCTACCTCGTCTTTCGGGGAAGCGTAGTGCAGTGGCCTCCCGAGGGCACCGAAGTCGAGCTGCTGCTCCCCACTATCAACACAATTATTTTGGTGTCTAGCAGCTTTGTCATTCACCGGGGCGATACCGCAATTAAAGAGAACGACGTCAAAGGAATGCGCCTGTGGTACGGCATCACCGCCGCCATGGGAGCCGTCTTTTTGGTGGGACAGGTCTATGAGTATCTGACCTTGGGATACGGCCTCAAAACCAACATTTTTGCCAACTGCTTCTACATCATGACCGGCTTCCACGGCCTGCATGTGTTTGTAGGCGTACTGCTCATTCTGGGCGTGCTGTGGCGATCGCGTCGGGTGGGTCACTATTCCGATTCGGCCCACACGGGTATCGAGATGGCGGAGATTTACTGGCACTTTGTGGACATTATCTGGATTGTGCTGTTTGCGCTGATCTACCTGCTAACGCTGCTTTAAGCGAATACAAAGCTGCACAATGATTTTGAGAAGCGATCGCCCCAGCCGCGATCGCTTTTTTATGGGTCAAAGCGCCCCCAGAGCTGCAGGTATCGCGGCATGGCTTGTGATCATCATCGGCGCAGGTCGGCCAATTCCGTACCCCTGAACATAGTCCACCCCAAGCTCATGCAGCTTGCGCTGGGTTTCCTGGTCTTCGACCTGCTCTGCAATCGCCTCTAGCCCCATAGTATGAACAATGTTGGTAATAGACTCGACAATTGAGGCGCTGATGGGGTCTTCCAGCAGGTCACGCACAAATGAACCATCGATTTTGACGTAGTTGACGGCTAAGTGGTGTAAGTAGCCAAACGACGACATGCCGCTGCCAAAGTCATCTAAGGCGAACAAGCACCCCAGCGACTTGATCTCATAGATAAACTCGCGGGCCTTGTTGAGGTTTGACACCGCCACCGTCTCAGTAATTTCGAAACAGATTGCCTCTGGTGAGATAGAGCTTTCCTCAATTTGCTGTCTTAAGAAGGGCAAAAACTGCTCGTCATTGATGCTCGCGCCGGAGAGATTAATGGTGTAGAAGCCTGCCCCAACGGTAAACTGCGATCGCGACAGCGCGGCGATATCCCGCAGTTGCTCAACCTGGCTGAAAAACGCCTGCACCACCCACCGATCGATGGCGGGCATCAGGCCGTATCGCTCTGCAGCAGGAATAAACGCCATCGGCGGAATTACCCTACCGGCAGCATCCACCAATCGCAGCAGGATCTCATGGTGGTGCCTCTCGCCGCCCTGCAGTCGAGAGGCCGGCACGATGGGCTGCTGGTAGAGCTGAAATTGGTTCTTATCGAGAGCCTGCTGAATGCGGGTAATCCACTCGCGCTGGCTGCGCTGCTCAGAGAGCTGCTGGTCATCAGCGCGGTAAAGATAAAGGCGATTGCGGCCCCGCTCTTTGGCGGCGTAGCAAGCGGCATCAGCAGCCCCTAGCGCGTCGGCTAAGGTCACTATATTCTCGTCTAGCTCTACCATGCCGATGCTGACGCCAACGCCGAACGTCTTATCCTGCCAGACAAAGCGAAAGTCTTGAACGGCCTGGCGAACCAGCTCCATCGCCCGCCGCGCGTTCTCTGGCGGACATTGATCAAGCAAAATGCCAAATTCGTCCCCCCCGAGCCGGGCAACGACATCCGCTGAGCGCACATGCTGGCGGAGGATAGAGCCAATCTGCTTCAATAGCTCATCTCCTGCAGCATGGCCGCAGGTATCATTGACCACCTTAAACTGGTCGAGGTCGAGGTAGCACAACACACTCTCTTGTCGCTGCAGTACCTTGAGCAACGTCTTGAGCGTCATTTCAAAGTAACGGCGGTTCTTCAAACCCGTGAGTTCATCGTGAGAGGCCTGCCACGCTAACCGCTGGGAAAGGGCGCGAGACTCAGTCACATCATGAAAGACTAAAACGGCACCCAGAATAGTTCCGTCGGCATCCTTTATGGGTGCGGCTGAATTGGTGATGCTGTATTCCTCACCGCTTCGGGCAATCAGGGCCATGTCGTCTGCTAACCCGACGCCTTGCCCGGTGTGCAGCACTTTGCTGACGGAGCTGTCGGCGGGCTGGCGGGTTGACTCTTCGATAATGTTGAAGACTTTTGAAAGGGGCAGCCCCTGAGCTTCTGCCAATGGCCAGCCGGTAAGGTGCTCAGCAACCGGATTGAGATAGGCCACGTTTTCCGCCGCATCGGTGGTGATAACGGCGTCGCCGATGGACTGCAGAGTCACCTGCGCTAGCTCCTTCTCCCGAGACAGTTCTCTTTCGACCCGCTTCCGCTCTTCAATCTCCTGGCGCAGCCGCTGGTTCATGACCTCGATATCCATCAGGCGCGGCAGCTTCACCACCTGCTGGATCGTCGGTACGAGGGTTGCTGCCGCCACTACAGAAACCATGGCTGTGCCCGCTTTAAGAATGCCGGAAACCCAGTAGTTAGGGTGCCACAGCGTCCAAATGCTCACCAGGTGAGTGGTGCCACAGGCCAAAATGAAGGCCCCAAACAGCATAAAGATCCAGTTAAACGGCAGATCTTCTCGCCGCAGGACCAAAGAGAGGAGCGCGATGGGAATGGAATAGTAGGCGATCGCAGTCAGCGCATCAGAGGCGATGTGTAAGGCAACTAAATTGGTTTGCCAAAGATAACAGTGTCCGTGGGGAATCATCCGAGCCGTGGCGAGAAAAGCATTGACGGGCATGTAGCAGTCCCTGATTAACAGTGTGAAGATCAGGCGACATCGTCTCCCACAGCTTAGTGCCCTAGAAGCGATCTCACCGAAGGCTCATAAGTCGAGCTTTGGAACGATCCGGGTGTCAGGAAGTTGACTCCTTAAACGAGTTTTCCCGGTTCGAATCGTCGAGGGACAGTTTAGAGAGACTTCTTTCCCTATCGCGCTCCTAGCCTACAGATCCCTTAGCCGATCTGAAGTGGATACGCTGCAGCTTGGCCCAACTGAAAATTCTCTTTATAGAAGTCTCTATAGACGCTATTGTGGCCCAGGGCAAGACCCCAGATCAAACGAACTCCTTCGGCGGGGGAAGCGTCTTAGCCATGGGAATGAGCTATACTCCTTTGCAAATCTGCTATAGGCGATCGCCCCCCTGATGACCATGCAACTGCCCCTCTTAGGCTCCAAACTACTCCAGCGCGTCGGCATTGTTTTTCTGGTAAGCGCCGCGGCGCTCCTGCCCGCCTGCGATGGCGGCGTTGGCGGTCTGTTTGGGCGCGAGCAGACCACCAACGTCACTGAGCTGACGGACGAAGAAACTCAGCAGTACCTGGGCCGGAGCATCACCGTTCGGGGCGTCGTGCAGGACATGGTGGGGGATGCCGCGTTCTTGCTCGTGGAGGAGAGTTTGTTTGTTGACCAAGAGCTGCTCATCATTAACGCCGCGCGGTCGCCTGTTGAGCTCCCTGACGAGTCGGAAGTCGATCTTCAGGTGACGGGCGTTTTGCAGCGGCTGGCGATCGCCGACGTGGAGCAAACCTACGGCACGCGGCTAGACCCCAGGTTGGCTCAGTACGAAGGGTCACCGGTCATTATTGCCGACGTCATCACTGTCCAAAACGAGCTGTAGGGCTTAAGGGCTGTTGGCTCTCCGCCGGTAGCGCTCGCCAGGTTGGCCCTCCGGTTATTGCAGCATTTAAAGCTTGAAAGGGACGCACATCACGTGCGTCCCTTAACCATCCGCGATTACGGAATTGTGGCCTAATCCTCCGTCAGCTTCGTCAGTACCTGGTTCGAGCGCTCCACAAAGGCCGTCATGTCCTCTGCGGAGAAGCCCTTTTGCGCCATCAGCGCTAGGTCGTAAATATGGCGGCAAAGCATCTTAGCCATCTGGGCCGAGGGCGATTCTCCACTGCCTGTGATGATGGAGCCCTGGCTCATCTCCAGCACGTTCTTCACCAGCGGATGCCCCGTGTTCACCATCAGCACATGCTCATCGGGGAACAGGGCGGCCTGCTGCTGCATCATGGCGGTCATGTCCCGCAGGCGGCGCATGGCCTCGGGCAGCAGCACCATGGCGGGGGGCACCGAGGCATCATCGGCTTTGAGCGCCTGGGTTTTGACGTTCACCTTGGGGTTCTCAAGCGCCTGCTCGAACAGCTCTTTGATGCGATCGCCCCGGGTCTTGTTCGTGGCGGGGTCGACGATCTCGTCTTCCTTCTCTTTGTCGATCAGGGTGTCGTCTAGCTCAGAATCGACGCGGGAGAACTTGACGTCGGTGTACTCCTGCTCTAAGAAGCTAACGAAGTGGGTATCGATAAAGGAGTCCAAGAACAGCACCTCTAGACCCTGGCCTTTGTGCAGCTCTACGTAGGTGGCCTGGGCCGAAGGATCGGTGCAGTAAAAGACGCGGTTTTCGTGGCGCGCTTTGTTGCGCTCTAGATATTCCTTTAGCGTGGTGTAGAAGAAGCCCTGTTCATCGGTAATAGCGGGGGCGGCGCTGTCGGCAACGGTTTCCCAAGCGTCGCCTTCCTCGGCCTGTACCTCTACCTTGGCCTCTCCCTCGGCTTCGTCGGTGCCCAGCTTAGCGGTGGTGCGGAAGACCAGAATGTTTTCCACCTGCTTTTTGAACTTGTCGTCGTTCAGCGAGCCGAACTTGACAAAGGTGCCCAAATCCTGCCAGCAGCGAATGTAGTGGGCGCGGTCGTCGCGGTATAGCTCTTTGAGGCGATCGCCCACCTTTTTAGCGATGTAGTCGGCGATGCGGCGCACGGTGCGATCGTTCTGCAAAAAGCTGCGGGAGACGTTTAGCGGGATATCCGTGCTGTCGATTACCCCCTGCAGCGGCAGCAAAAACTTGGGAATCACCTCGTCGCAGTTTTCGCTGACGAATACCTGGTTGCAGAACAGCTTGATGTGTCCCTTAGTGACGTCGATGTCGGGCCGCAGCTTGGGAAAATAGAGAATGCCGTTGACCACGAAGGGGTAGTCGGTGTTGAGGTGGACCCACAGCAAGGGCTCGTCCTGAAAAGGGTAGAGGTAGCGGTAGAACTCCTGGTAGTCTTCGTCGGTTAGGGCACTGGGCGATTCTTTCCAGGGAGCCTTTTGCCGATTGACCTGCTCCCCGTCCAGCTTGATGGGGAAGGGCATGAAGTCGCAGTAGGTGCGCACCAGCTGCTGGATGCGCGCCGCCTCTAGGTACTCTTCTTCTTCGTCTTGAAGCGTCAGCGTGATAGTGGTGCCCCGCTCCGTGCGCGAAGAGTCGCTCAGCTCAAACTGGGTGCTGCCGTCGCAGCTCCAGTGTACGGGCGTCGCGCCCTCTTGATACGACAGGGTATCGATGTCAACCTGCTTGGCCACCATGAACGCAGAGTAAAAGCCCAAGCCAAAGTGACCGATGATCTGCTCGTCGCCCGTGCCCTGAAACTTTTGCACGAACTCCTCAGCGCTAGAGAAGGCCACCTGGTTGATGTATTTTTTGACCTCGTCCGCCGTCATGCCGATGCCGGTATCGGAGATGGACAGCGTCTTGGCCTCTTTATCGATGGCGATAGTGATCTGCGGATCGCCCGCCGCGCCGGAAAACTCGCCCGTGCGCGCCAGCATATTTAGCTTTTTAATAGCGTCGACCGCATTAGAGATAAGCTCCCGGAGAAAAATCTCATGGTCAGAGTAGAGCCACTTCTTGATAATCGGGAAAATATTCTCGGTATGAATACTAATGTTGCCCTGTTCAAGAATCGTAGTCATAAAACGCTAGTTGCCTCGGTGGATAAATACAGATACGGAAATATGCCATTAGCTTTGGCCAATTTAATTTTGGCCAATTGTCAAATTTTAGCCAATGGGCAAGCCTCCCTGCCTAGATTCGGATCTCCCTACCTTTGAGGGGAGAACCCAAACCGCCGCCTAATTATGGGCAAAAATAAACCCCTACACCTCTCAAGTGCTCAGACACCTGGTAGAATATCGGAGTTGTAACGCCTGGAACCGTCCTTGAGTCAGTCACTCGACATCCCAAAGGTAGATACATATCTGCAAGAGCTGGCCGCAATTCAGCAAACGGGGTCAAAGCGAATTGCGATTTTAGGCTCACGCCACGTTCCCATCACGCATCAAAAGCTGATCGAGCTGATGAGCTTTGCGCTGGTTCAAGCAGGCAATTCTTTGCTGACGTCAGGAGCCACAGGCACAAATTCTGCGGCGATTCGAGGGGCAATGCAGGCCGATCCCAATCTGCTCACGGTGATCTTGCCCCAAAGCCTCAAGCGACAGCCTCGCGAATCGCGTAAGCAGCTAGAATCTGTAATTCACCTGGTAGAGAATCCGGACCACGACACGCTGTCTTTGGCGGAGGCGAGCGCAATGTGTAACCAAGAGATTATTTCTCGCTGTCAGCAGCTCATCTGCTTTATGTTTCACGACAGCCATACGCTGCTCAAAACCTGCCAAGATGCGGAGGAGCAGCATAAGGTAGTCACGCCCTTTTACCTGGACTAGGGGCCTAGCGGCGGCATTCGGTAGAGACGTCCGCGCTAACCGAGCGGAGTCTAGCCTGTAGCATAGATATGATGTCCGTCAGCTATAAATCATGCCACCTACCCCGACTGTCCTGCTTTACTGCATTGTTGCAGACGCCCTGCTGGTCTACTTCCCGTTTTTGGTCGTTGCCTACGGGCGCGTCAATACTAGCAGGCAGATGGAGTCTCCTCTCCAGATGTTTGCCGCTCCGCGGGCATTGACCGATAAGCTGCCCAAGTTTGCTCAGAGGGCAACTTGGGCCCACCAAAACAGCTTTGAGGCGTTCATATTATTTTCAGCCGCTGCGCTGATGGCCTACGTCACCGGAGTCGATTCGACTGCTGCGCTCATCGCCGCGATCGCCCATGTCGTTGCCCGCGCTCTGTATCCCGTGTTTTACATTCTCGATGTGGCTCCGCTGCGATCGCTGATGTTTGGGGTAGGCTCTTTGGGCACCTTCACCCTGTTCATTCTCAGCCTGAGAACAGTCGCCTGAGCGCTAGCCAGCCTGAGTGCGATCGCATAGGCTGATCTACATCCCTTTGATCCTTTACTCCTGAAATAGACCTATGGCTTCTTCCTACTCCTTCGACGTGGTCAGCGACTTTGATCGCCAAGAGTTAGTCAACGCCCTAGATCAAGCTCGCCGCGAAATAAAGAGCCGATATGACCTCAAAAGCACTGACACTAGCGTTGAGCTCGGAGACGACACGATCACCATTACCACCGATAGCGAGTTCACCCTACAGACCGTTCACGACGTGATGCAGACCAAGGCCATTAAGCGCAACTTATCGCTTAAGATTTTCGACTACGGCTCCATCGAGTCGGCCACCGGGACCCGAGTACGACAGATTATCACGCTGCGAAAGGGGCTCAGCAGCGAGCTGGCCAAAAAAATCTCTAAGCTGATTCGCGACGAGTTCAACAAAATTCAGGCCTCTATACAGGGGGATTCTGTTCGCGTCACCAGCAAGTCGAGAGACGATCTGCAAACCGTCATCAACCGCCTCAAACAAGAGGACTATCCCGTAGCCCTCCAGTTCACCAACTATCGCTAACGGACTACCAAGGCCGTTAAGCCTATTCAAAAAACAGGTAGCCCGATCTGTCGAGTTCGATGCTGCGCACGTTCTCAGAAAAGTCTACCGTAGCCCCCAGCGTTAGCTCTAGCTGACCCGGCGTGGCGGCGGCAGTTGGCCGGATGAGGCCTGTATCCGGACGGTACAGGAAGATACTGACCGGCAGCGGCAGGTTTTGCAGCAGAACGTCGGAGTTGGCAGGAAGCGATCGCTGCTCGGTGTCGGTCACCACTTCGTAAGTGATGGGAGCACCGATAGTGTTGACGAGCCGGATACTGATACTTCCGTCCGCGGGCGTCACCTGGGTAACCGGCGGTGCAGGCAGATAATAGTAGGGCTGCACCGTTGGTATTGCTTGGAGCGGGGTCTGACTAAGCGAGACATTTGGCGGGGCGCTTGCCGAGGGGGTCGCAACAGTAGGCCCGACGACGAGTAGCGTAGTCAGTAGGCCGAGCGCGATGGATAGGGCCAAATTTTTGGAGAGATTCATCATTCGAGACCTCATGTGCATTGAGTTAAAGGTTGGGGCTGCGGAGAGGGTGGCCTTATTCTATTAAGGCCGCGAAGAGGGCCCTCGGCCATTGAGCATGGGACGGAATTTATCCTGGCACTCAAAGTTCCGCCTGCAAATCGGATCATAGGGGGGAAGTTGATGCTAGATTAGAGGAGTTGGCCATAAGCCAGTCCGACGGTTCACCTACTCAGCAAAATCTGTGATAGAGTGATATACCGTCCGCTGATTTGGCTTTATTTTAAAGCTGTCAGCAACGTCAAACGGGTCGCTAGCTCAATGGTAGAGTACTCGGCTTTTAACCGATTTGTTCTGGGTTCGAGTCCCAGGCGACCCATAAATTCATCCTGCTTTAGCTCGGACCACCCTGACTTTGGCGGCCTAGAGTAATGTCGTCCCTCTGGCCCTACCAAACTCCCGGCATTCCCGATCGCCTCTTTGAGCGGCTTCCCGGCATTCCCATGAGCGAGCGGGAGATCCGCCTGTTGCTGATCTCCCACCTGCGGCTTAAGGCAAACTCGGTGTTTTGGGACATCGGCGCCGGGACCGGGACGATTCCGGTAGAGGTAGGGCTGCTCTGCCCCAAGAGCCGCATCGTCGCCGTAGAGCGAGACGAAGACGTTGCCCAGCTCATTCAGCTCAACTGCGATCGCTTCGGCGTCGGTAACGTGCAGGTGGTAGCGGGCAGCGCCCCCGACTGCTTTAAAGAATTGCCCGCCTCCCCTGACTGCATCTGCATCGAAGGGGGGCGGGCGATCAAAGATATTTTGCTACAGGCCTGGGAGCATCTGCGGAATGAGGGGCGCATGGTGGCGACGGCCTACAGCCTAGACGAACTCTACTCTCTGTCAGAAGGACTCTCAGAACTGCGTGCCCGGCATATAGAAGTCGTACAGTCAGCGGTCAACCGCCTCGAAACGCGAGGCAATCGCCAGACGTTTGTGGCGGCTGACCCAGTATTTGTGCTCAGCGGGGAGAAGCTGGGCTAACTACTCTCCCGTAACGGACAGACCCTGCACCCACACGCGAGGGCAGATGCCGCCGGGCGTAACTTCCGACTCCGACTCCACGTGAATGATGGACTTCAGCACCTCGCCGATATCCCCGGCGATGGTAGCGGAGTCGACGCTAACGCGCTCACCGCCGCGAATTAGCCAACCGTCGAAGGGCAAAGAGAAAGAGCCCTGCAGAGCGTTGACGCCCGCATGGATAGCGCTCAGGTCGTCGATGAGCAACGTCCCCTCGCTGCTGTCAAGGTCAAAGGTACCGTCCCCTGCTTTACCAAACACGTGGTAGAAGTTGGAGCCGACGCTCACCTTCGCCCCGATGCCGGCGTTGCCTGTGGGGGCCGCGCCCAGACGCAGGGCGGTGCCAGCACTGTGGATAAAGCTAGTGAGTACGCCATCGGTGATCAAGGGGACCTGACGGGTGGGGGTGCCTTCGCCGTCGAAGGTCTCCAGCGCAACGTTGTCCGGGTGGCGAGCGTCGTCATGCACCGACAGCAGCGGCGAGGCGATTGCGCTTCCCAAGGAATCGGGAGTAGAGAGGCTTTGCTTATCCAAAATGCGCTGGGCGTTAAACAGATTAGAGAACGCCCCAAACAGGCTCAAGAAGGCCTCAGGGGAGAACACCACCTGATATTTGCCCGTCTTGATCTTTTCGTAGTTGAGGTGACTGATGGTTTTCTCCGCAGCCTCTTTTAGGCAGCCGTCGATGTCCAGCTTGTCAAAGCTGCGGCTTACCCGATAGGCCCCCGCGCTGCGAGGCTTACGTCCATCCTGCTCCGTCTTGCTGTACAAATACAGCGATGCGTAGGAGCAGGCCTCTTGCCGCCGGGCCCCATCGCTGTTGAGGTAAAACTTCTCTACGTCCCGCTGGGACAGTCCGTTGTAGGGCACTCCGGCGATCGCCTCATGGGCGTCTACGAGCTGCTTTTCAGCGCCGACGAGGGTGTCAATTAGCCGCGACACCTCGACCTGAGGCGCGGTCTGGTCGCCGGGGCTGTTCATTTCGGCCTTAGCCTCTGGGCTAAAGTCGGGGATATGCTCTTTAGGGCCGAAGGCGCTGGCGGCCTGGGCGGTTTTTAGGGCTAGCTCTAACCCGGTGGGGTCCACATCGGTGGTAGAGGTGACGCCGAGGGTGCCTTCTTCGTTCCAAACGCGCACGATGACGCTGGAGCGATTGGAGGCCTTGACCTGCTTAGGTTCGCCGTGGTCCACTTGAGCGCTGTTCTCGTCGACTGAAGAGCCGTAGATGTCGTATTTTTTGATGCCCATTTTGTGGGCGATCGATTCGGCGTTAGAGGCGATGTCGTTGACGGTAGGCATGATTTATCGAGATATGGGATAGGCGTTAGAGCGGTTAGGGGCACAGCATGCTGTGCCCTTGCGTGGTGTGTGGTGGGATGACCGACGTGATTACCGGCCGCCGATGGTGATGTCGTCCACCTTGATGTGGGGCTGGCCCACCGTGACGTAAATGCTGCCGCTAATCGAGCCGCAGAACCCCGCCGCTAGGCCCAGATCCTTGGAGCACATCGAGATCTTGTTCATGATCTCCTTCGCTTCACCAATTAAAATCGCGCCCTTGAGCGGCTTGGTGATCTCGCCGTTCTCAATCAGGTACGCCTCATCCACCCCAAAGTTAAACTCGCCCGTCGGTCCGACGCTGCCGCCGCCCATCTTCTTGCAGTAAATCCCCTTCTCTACCGAGGCGAATAGATCTTCCACCGAGTGCTCGCCCGGCGCAATGTAGGTGTTGCGCATCCGGCTTGCCGCCGCAAAGGCATAGCTCTGACGGCGACCGCTACCCGTGCGAGGGTGGCCCGTACGCACCGAGCCAGCGCGATCGCTCAAGAAATTCTTCAAAATACCGTTCTCAATCAGCAGGGTACGCTGAGCGGGCATGCCCTCATCATCCATATCGATGGTGCCGAACTCTTTGTCGGAGAGCCCCTCATCCCAAGCTGTAAGGCTTTCGTGGGCAATCTTTTGCCCTTTCTTGTCGGCAAAGGGAGTGGTCTGTCGCTCAATCTGCGTGGTCTCCAGCAGGTGACCGCAGGCTTCGTGGAAGATCACGCCGCCAAAGTGGTTGGCCATGATGACCGGGTAAGAGCCAGACTCGACGTAGTCGGCGTAGAGCATCTTGCCCGCTGACTCAGAAATTTCTTCTGTGGTGTCGCCATAGTTCCAGCTGCGCAGGAAGGCGGGATCGCCGGTATTACCCAAACGCTTGCTGATAGAGGAGCGATTCTCGCCGTCGGCGCACAGCAGATTGCAGCCTACAGACTGGGTGAGGCGAATGTCGTGGGCAAAGGTACCGTCGCTAGCGGCCACCAGCACCTCTTGCCAATCGCGGAAATAAGAGGCCCGCCGGGACTGGATATGGCTCCCCACTTTTTCGAGCTGGGCAGTGGAGCTCAGCAAAATGTCGCCCATTTCTTGAAACGAGCTGGTTTTGCCCAACCACTGATCTTTGCTGTGGACAGCGACGTAGTCTCGCAGCAGCTCTAGGTTGGTTTCGGGGACGTAGGAGTTGGGCGCTGGGATGTGCAATCCTAAAATTGAGAGCGCCTTCTCTAGCGCCGATCGCAATCCCTCAAAGCTCAGGTCGTTGGTGCTGACGTAGCAGTCGCCCTTGCCCAAAAAGACCCGCACCCCAGCGCCCGTCGCCAAGCGAGGTGTGATGCTGGTGATGGCGTCTTCCTCAGCCAAAGCGCTAATGTAGTTGACGCGCTCTAGGAAAAACTCGACGAAATCTGCCCCCGCTGCGCGACCTAACCCCAGCAGCGTCGACAGCGGCGATCGCCAAGACTCCCCAAAGCGATCGCGGGGGGTGTCGTACTTAAGGGTCGGCAGTTCTTTGGAAAGAAGAGTGGAGGTCATAGCCTAAGAGGTGTCCTGAGGAAAGGGGTGAGGCGAAAGCGATGCCGGGACTGCTTCAGAGCGCCCTGCATTGATCGCAACTGTTCTTACGAGTGGAGACAGTTGAGCGCCCTATCGCCTGCTCAACGTCTGGCTTTAGGCCAAAAGCTTTGTCCTACGCGATAGGGCCACCGTAATATACAGTCTAGCAAAACCATTTTGCCCTGGGCCTGCCGCCCCGTCTCCCATGTCCCAACGTATCGTAGGGACATGGCAGTGCCATATCCCTACCCGTTCAAACAGATTTTCTCAAGCCCTCAGGCGATGCAGTTACCGTTTGGCCTTGACGTTCAGAAGCTCGGCGATCGCCTGCTGCTCGATGGGGGCGTTCTCCGGCAGCATCTGGCGGCTGTCGGTAATCAGCCAGTCCAGGGCTGCGGCCTGGAGGTCAACGGAAGCTCCTGTGCGGTCGACGCAGTAGCGACCAAACACCAGCTTGTTGCTCAACAGGGCCTCAGGGCCAATGCGTGAGTACTCGAAGATGACGCTGTTGTCGATGGTGGCACCGCTACAGATTCGGCAGCTGGGGCCAATCATGGTGGGTCCGATAATGCGAGCGCCGTCTTCAATGCGGGTCATCGCACCGATGTAGACCGGCCCTTGAATATCGACCTTGTCCCAGTTTACCGCCACGTTGAGGCCGGTGTAGATGCCGGGCTTCACCTCAACGCCGGGGATAGGCACATTTTTAATGTCGCCCTGGAGCACGCCCCGCACCGCCTGCCAGTAGTCGGGCACCTTACCGATGTCTACCCACTCGAAGTCCATGGAAATGCCGTAAAAAGGCGCTCCTTTCTCTACCAGCTTCGGGAAAAGGTCGCCGCCGATGTCAAACTCTTGGCCCGAGGGGATATAGTCAAAGATTTCCGGCTCAAAGATGTAGATGCCGGTGTTGATGTCGGTGCTAATGGCTTCTTCAACAGAGGGTTTTTCCTGGAACTGCTTAATCCGGCCCTCCTCATCGGTGACCACCACCCCGTAGCTGGAAACCTGCTCGCGGGGCACAGGCTTCATGATAATTGTGGCAATTGAGCCTTTCTCGCGGTGCCACTGAATAGCCTTGGTCAGATCTAAATCGATGAGGGCGTCGCCGCAGAGCACCACAAAGGTGTCGTCAAAGAACGGCTTGAAGTCCTGAATTTTGCGCATGCCGCCTGCAGAGCCAAGGGCATCTCCAAGCAGCTCGCCGTCCTCAATTCGGCCTTCAAAAGAGTAGCCAATTTGAACGCCAAACCGCTGCCCATCTCTAAAATACCCCTCGATCTCGTTGGCCAGATGACTGACGTTGACCATGATCTGGTCGAATCCATGCTGCCGCAGAAGATCGAGCAAAAACTCCATCACGGGCTTGTGCATGATGGGAATCATTGGCTTAGGAATGGTGTAGGTAATCGGGCGAACTCGAGTACCTTTACCGGCAGCCAGGATCATCGCTTTCATATACTTTATTTTCCTCTACGTCGGGCTATTTGTAGTCTAATTTCTCAGAAGTGCTGGACTCGTCTAACAATTCAAATAAATTTAAACATGTACGTGTCCATCCGGCATGAACCCCTTCAGTTTTTCATACGGTATAAACCGGTGGCACCGGTAGATTCACAACTTTATGCAATCTATATTGGTCGGTAGACAGTCTATAAATTTAACGTGTCAGTCATCTGGTATCGAACGGCACTTCCGCCCGGAGCCATGGCTAAGACTGAGCTCGGGCACTGCTAGGAAAAGACGTTTGGCACAATACCCCATACTCCGTTTCCTGAGCGCGTCAGGCCATAGCCAAAATTTTGGACTCGGTTTAAGCAGAATCTTAGGGAGAGTCTAGTCAAGAGCCGCAATAGACTCCACGACAGCAGCCGTCATATCCTCATCGGCCTGAATAGCCCGGACGTTCAGATCTTGATAGAAAGCCTGTTGAGACAGTTCTACCTTAGACTGAGCCGATAAAAATAAAAGTGCCCAGAAAACGCCTACGCGATCGCTTTGGGGGGTGCGATGATTTTGGTTCTCATTCACCTGGGCGCAGACTTCTGAGGTTACCCACCAGTCTAGCAGCTGGTCAAACTCAAGCCACTGAGCGCCCTGACTGATGTGCGGCCAGTGCTCATGTAGCGCTCGCTCTAAGGCTTCTGCCACTTCAGAAAGATTTTCCTGGTGGGCCAGCTGGGCTATAGCCCGCACCGCCTTTGATTTAGCCTGGGGTGTAGGCCGCCGGGCGCGGCGACGAGGCTTGTGCTCTGCGATCGCTGATGACATTACCTCCAGCTGCCGAATCAGTTCCTGGAGGGTAATGGGCCGGTGTGGAATGGGTTGGGCGACAGCGCGGCGGCGGATGCGCTTCTCCAGGTGTAGGGGGAGACGAGGAGAGGCAAAATCTTCTATAATTTCGGGCTCTTCTGCTTCAGGTTGATCGAGGCGGACTAAACTATCTGCCTTGATCAGCACCAGCATAGAGGCGTAGAGAAATGCTTGCCCCGACTCCGATAGGTCTGCCTCATAGGGGGCTTGCCCTACCACGTCCCCCTCTGTCTTTCCAGGCTGAAGCTGACTCAAAAATCGGTCGATGACATCAATCACCTTGACGTTCCAAGGGTCAATTTCCCCCCGCTCGGCCAGGTCGATTAAAAAAGCGATCGCATTTTGAGCTAACGATTGGGCCATGGACTAGCGCTGCCGCTGCTGGGTTTGAGTCATTTAACGAAGTCTAGTAGATGATGAAGTCTAGTAGAGAGGTTTAGCTTAGGGGCAGCTATTAAACTGCGAGCGAGCGCAACTAGGCGCTAGTAGCAAGCGCTGCCGCCGTGCGCTACTGCCGTACACTACTGGCGTGCAAAATACACCGCTGCTAGTCCGATGAGGCTCAGCAGGAGCGCTGGAACGACAAGACTCCACCCATTTAAGGGAGAGGTGATGTCTACCCACAGCGACGCCATAGGGGGTGCTACAAACTCGGCGGTCCAGACAAGCTGCAGATGCAAATGCCCCTTACTCTAGCAAGACTAGTACGTTAGATGCGCATCAACCATAGCACGCCGCCATCCTACAGCACCGTAAGTGAGAGAAAACCCCACCCTTACTCATCAACCGGGCGCAGCCGCGTCACCTTTAAATTGAAGCTCCCCAGTCCCTGACCCGCATAGGGGCTGACCCTCAGCGTATAGGCGCCCCCTTCCTCGATGCGAACAAACAGCATTGAGTTCGTTGTGCCGTCAGGGCCGTCGTCATTTTCCCCAAAGGTAGAGCCATCGGGGGCAAGCAAAGTCACAATGGTATCGAACTCCTCTGACTTGAGATCGATCACCGCGTAGTCGCCTTCGCTGAAGGTCACCGCGTAGTCTCGGGCAAACCCGCCAAATCCAGTTGGGATGTCGCCATCTGAAAGCATGTCGTCAATAACGTTCTCAGACGGCAGGGGAATTGGGCTATAGAGAGTCGTCTGCGCCTGTACTGGAGCGGCGATCGCGCCGCCAACAATTAGGATGGGGACAGCTAATGCAGTGTGAGCTTTAGACCAAAGCCGGTGAATGAAAGTCTGCTTCATAGCCTGAATTCGAGTCCGCAACGCGTTTTACCTGTCTATTATGCCTTAGGGGTTTTGGTGGCGAAAAGCTTTTGCCAAGCCGGAGCTTCGTTCCTATGATGGAGACAGCGTAATGGCTCTATTCGCTCTTGCGACTTCGTGATGGTTCTCAATGTCTCAATCGGCACGGTCTTGGCGGCGATCGCTCTAGGTTGCCTATGGCTGCTGCTGGCGGCACCTGCTGCAGCCTGAAGACCCCGTGCAAAAGACGACCCCCCTAATTCGGGAGCTAAGCAGATGGCCCAAGAGCCCCTTTCACCCCAAGAGCAGCGAGACTGGCGGCAGCGAATTGAAGCTGCCAACCACAACAACATTTACTGCCGCTGCCGCCGCTGCACCTACGAATGGGTCGCCTCCACGCGCGAGCCCTGTCAATGCGGCAGTCAGTCGATAGAATATATCGCCTGCTGGCAGTTCCCAGACGGGTGAGCGGCAGCTGAAAAGCCTAGCTCGCCAGGTATTCTCGCATATCGGTTTGCCGCTTGCGCAGCTTGGTGAGAGCCTCCCGCTCAATCTGGCGGACCCGCTCGCGGCTGATGTCGAGCATTGCCCCAATTTTAGCGAGCGTCATGGTCTGACCATCCTGCAGGCCGAATCTTAAAGACAGGACTTCCTGCTGCTGCGGCGTTAGGTCGGCCATAAGCCTGGCTAGCTCTGACTTTAGGGAAGACTGGGCGGCGAAATCCTCGGGAGACGGCCCGGTGTCCTCTAGAAGCTCACCGAGCTCTGTATCTTGGTTATCACCCACCCGCAAATCCAAGGATAGAGGCAGCCTGGAGCGCTCTAGATATTCTCGTACCTGTTTAGTACTCAGGTCGAGCTCCTGCGCAATTTCACCGACGGTGGCAGAGCGCCCTAGGGTCTGAGCGAGCTGGCGCTGGACTTTCTTGATTTTGTTGAGCTTTTCGGTAATGTGGATGGGCAGCCGGATCGTGCGGCCCTTCTCAGCGATCGCTCGGGTGATGGCTTGCCGAATCCACCAGTAGGCATAGGTCGAAAAGCGATACCCTTTAGAGGGATCGAACTTTTCCACCCCGCGCTGCATGCCGATGGTGCCCTCTTGAATGAGGTCTAATAGATCGACATTGCGCTTGATGTACTTCTTGGCTACAGAGACAACTAGCCGCAGGTTAGCCTCGACCATCTTGCGTTTGGCCGCCTGCCCGTCTTCTACAGCTTGGTTTAGGACGTCTTCAGAGACGCCGGCAGCCTCAGCCCACTCCGCTGCCGTCGGTACACGCCCTAAAGACTCCTCAAGAGACTCTTGAGCCTGCAGAAAACGGTTGAGCTGCTGCACTTGCTTTCCATAAATAATCTCTTGTTCGTGGGTCAGTAGAGGAACACGACCAATCTCTTTGAGGTAAGAGCGGACTAGATCGGTTGACGATAGCTTAGTTTTCATGGACCAGCGTTGTATGAAGATAGAAAATTGTCGCGGGTATCAGGCAGCTCAGTTAGCGTGAATGCCGCAGTCTTGTAGATCAGCTGTGATGGCAGGTACAGCCCTACGGGCTGCTGGGATAGATAGGTGTGCTACAGCGCAGAACTCAACTCAACCCAAAGCGTTGAACATCAAGATTGAACTACACAGCGCTTTTCCCTGAATTGGATTGGCTTGGGGCATCGAAGCAGTCTATTGACTTGGCTACTACCGCAATAGGTCATTGCGATCGCGTTACTTAAGCTTTCCCGTTCACTAGAGCGAAGCTCGTTTCAATTGTTAACAAGTGTAACATTTATGAGAGTAACCACGCTATCCCCTTTGACGTAGATGCTTAAGCGGCGAGCCGTATAGAATAGAACGACTCATCTAGGCTAGCGCTCTTTATCGAGCTTCGTCTGCATCCTGTCAGACAAAATGAGAGGCTGCATTTGCTCAAAATCGGTATCCAGCAGGACGTGTCAGGTTTTCGATCATACTCTAAACTAGCTGACGTCCCTAATACTTTTACCT
>CAVRCJ010000018.1:0-69734 GCA_963719515.1 uncultured cyanobacterium | reverse complement strand
CTATCGGTTGTCCCTCAAAAATACCTGCATCCACCGCCATCCTGTAGCGATCGCTAGTCCAGCGATAGGGCGTCACAGCGGGGAACTGTGGGCTGTGGGCGGCGATCGCCATACTTTTCGCGCTCCAGTTCTCACGCTACCTGCAAGGTGCGCTTGGAGGTAGATACTACAGTATACAAATCAGCATCTTGCCTTGGCATTAGCGCGATCGCCAGTGGCCACAGGGGCTACAGCTCTTCCCCGTGACTGCCATCTCTATCAATCTTCAAACGGAATATGTTTAATCTCAGCGCCCCCAAAGCTCCGAGGCTAAAATAAAAGTATTAACTTTTATGAATTTAACGAACGGCTATGTTGGCTGACTCTGAACTCCAAGCTCCCGACAAGGCAACCGGCCAGCGCGTCATTGTTGTCGGGGCGGGCATCGGCGGACTCACCACAGCCGCGCTCCTCGCCCGCCAAGGCTACCCAGTCACCCTCTACGACCAGGCCCTGGTTCCCGGCGGCTGCGCCTCCACCTTCAAGCGGCGCGGCTTCACCTTCGACGTCGGCGCGACCCAGGTCGCCGGTCTAGAGCCGGGCGGCATCCACCACCAAATCTTTCACCAGCTCGATATCCCCCTTCCCGAAGCCCACCCCTGCGACCCCGCCTGCGCCGTCTACCTTCCTGGTGAAACCGAGCCCATCAGCGTCTGGCGCGACCCCGAGCGCTGGCAGGCCGAGCGGCAGCGGCAGTTCCCCGGCAGCGATCGCTTCTGGCAGTGCCTAGCCCGCCTGTTCAACATAAGCTGGCGCTTTCAGGGCCGCCAGCCCGTGCTCCCCCCCCGCAGCCCCTGGGACCTGTGGCAGCTCGCCGCCGCCGTCCGCCCCGACACCCTGCTCACCTTGCCCTACGCCCTATTGACGGTGGGGCAGCTGCTGCGGCTCTACGGCCTGCAGGGCGATCGCCGCCTGCGCACTTTCTTAGACCTGCAGCTGAAGCTCTATTCCCAAGTGGACGCCGACGAAACAGCTTTGCTCTACGCCGCTACGGCCTTGGGCGTTTCTCAGCTTCCCCAAGGTCTGTATCATCTGCAGGGGAGTATGCAGGTGCTGAGCGATCGCCTTGTGGAGTCCCTAGAGCGGGACGGCGGCAGGCTATACCTGCGCCACTCGGTGGAGCATATCTATACAAAAGATGGCCGGGCGGCGGCGGTAGAGGTGCGGGACCAAAAGACCGGCAAAGTGTGGACGGAGTCGGCGGACCACATCGTGGCCAACGTCACCGCCCAAAACCTCACCCAGCTCTTAGAGGGGCAGACGCCTTCCGGCTATCAGCAGCGGGTAAATAACCTTCCTGCAGCTTCAGGAGCCTTCGTCATTTACCTGGGCGTCACCCAGGCCGCCATCCCTGAGGGCTGTCCGCCCCACCTGCAGTTTCTCTACGACTACGACGGCCCCATCGGCGAAAACAATTCTCTGTTTGTCTCCGTCAGTCGCCCCGGCGACGGCCGGGCTCCCGAGGGCTGCGCCACGGTAATCGCCTCCTCGTTTGTCGACCCTCATCCCTGGCAGGATGCCGACGGCTACGACGCGCTAAAGCAGCGCTATACCCAAGAGGCGATCGCCCGTTTGGGCCGCTTCTTCTCCCTCAACGAGGACACCATTATCCACTGCGAAGCCGCCACCCCCCGCACCTTCGAGCGCTTCACCGCCCGCGACCGGGGCATTGTTGGTGGGGTGGGGCAGCGGGTGAGCACTTTTGGTCCTTTTGGGCTGGCAAACCGGACGCCAATCGACGGTCTTTGGCTGGTAGGCGACTCCACCCATCCAGGCGAGGGAACGGCGGGAGTAAGCTACGCGGCGCTGACCATCACGCGCCAAATTGAGGCAGGTCAAACCCGAGCTGCGGCACGGGGCAAATTGCGCCGCTAAATAAAGAAGCGTAACGAATACGCTATCCCAGAGAGAGATTTTGCCGGCAAAATCTCTATAGGCTCCGCAGAGTTTTCTACCATCTAGAGAGCTGACCCTCAATTTTGGGTTGGTTTGTATCGATCCCAGTTAGGAGTAGAAACCATGTCGTTTAACAAATCGCAGGAACAGAACCTCAGCGCGTTCATCACTGCCCTCGCTCAGCAAGAGGAGGCCTTGCCAGAGGGGCTGCAAAAGCAGCTCCACTCCATTGGCCAAAACCTAGAGAACCGCATTATGGAGCTACCCACCGTTGCGGCTAGTCTACCGAACCTCAATCAGGCCTACCAACAGGCCTTGGCGAGCGGCCCCAGCGACGATCAGAGCGCCACTCTAGTTTCTGCGGGGGATCAAAGCCCTAGCGATAAGCTTTTAGAGCGAGCTACCGACATTTTTACTGACCCCAATCCTGTAGAAGCAGCCCAGCGCCGACAAAGTCCGATGGGCCAATTTGCGTCGAATCCGCTTAAGCGCCTTTTTGGGCGAGGATAAACTCAGGGAGGACGTACTTTAAGGGGTTTGCCTCACGAATGGCCAATATCGTCGAGCAGCTTAAACATTGGCTTTTGAAAAAGCGCCCCTTTCGCACAAAGCGTCTGGAAAAGGATTCAGCTTACCCCTCAAAGGTGGGGGAGTCGCTGTCGAAGCTGCCCGACGAGGTGTCTCACAAGCTGACAACGCTGCTCGAAGAGCTCCCTAGCCATCCTCACAACAAGACGGCCACTCGGGAGGCGCTGCTGCCCGCAATTACCCGGTGGAGAGACGACCCTGATGCCGCCAACAATTCCCTAACGGTTTTGGGAAGTCCGGTGGCTGCCGTCGCCCGCCTGCTCACCGACAGTCTGATAGATTGGGCAGCAGAAAACGATATGGCAATCAATCTGCTGGATTGGACCGAGCGGCCCGGCGCCCCCCACAAAATTCAGTCCAAGATGCAGGAGGCGCTGCAAAAGGCAGATTCAGCGTCTGAGTCTGAGCTTGGGATTGCCATTATTCCAAATTTGGGCTGGTGCTTTTTGCGCACGGCTGAAGGATTAGATGGTATCGACTATCTCCGCGATTGCCTGCTGAGCGATCGCAGTCAGTTTTGGATTATTGGCAGCGGACAGGTGGGGTTTCAGTACCTCAATTCTGTCCTGAAGCTGCAGGCCCACTGCGGTGAGGTGATCGAGCTCCCCAGCTTATCCGGCGAGGAGCTGCAGAACTGGCTGATGCCTATCATCGAGGCGCTGAGCATTCAGCTTGACGAAGATTCGATTCAAGAGAGGCTTCAGGATCTGAGTCAAGAGCGCACAGAATTGCCGTTCAACAAGGCGGCGGCCCTATTTGAAGAGCTTGGCTCATCTTTGAAGTCTCTGTTCCGGGACGTCAAGGAAGAGGCCCTCTCCCTAGATTTAGTTAAGAAAGAAGATAGCCTCAGCGACTCTCAGTGGGAAGGCTACTTCAGTCGGCTCTCTGACTTGTCAGATGGCGTCAGCGAGATTGCGCTGCAGCTGTTTGTCAAGTCGATCTACTACGAAAAGCTTGAAGGCGAGTCTAAAGAAAAGCTTGTTGAAACGGTGGCGGCGTCTGACGACAAGATTGAGGATTACGTCAACCTTGAGCCCGCCCCCATGCATCGTATAATTGCCAAGCTCCCCAAGCTCCCTAACCTACCCAAGCTGGAGCAAAGCGATCTCTACATCCTTTACTCACTGTTAGTCCACGATGACCTCACCCTCACGGCTCTGGCCGAAAGCTTGGGGGAGGAGCGACAGCTTGTGAACGATTCAGTTCAAGTGCTGCGGCAAAAGGGCGTTGTGGAGCAGCGGGGAAACGTGATTAAAACTAATCCGACGCACTACCCCCGGCTCAAGCGACAGCTTGCCAGCAATAATTTCGTCATCAACTTGTCCGACTAGCTTATGACTACATTCCTTTCTCTAATTGCCCAAGCTTCCCAGAATGCAGCTGAACAAGCTGCCGAGAACGCCGGGGAAGCAGCGGGGGAGGCGGCGAGCGAGACGGCAAACCAGACCAGACGGATTCTCACCGAAGTTACTGGCCCCAAGGTGCTTCAGGCGATGATTGTTGTCGCGATCGCCTACGTCACCATCAAGACCGCCGACTGGTTCGTCACCTGGCTCTCTGAGCGGGTCGCCAAGGAAAAAAGGCTGCAGGTGATGCAGTTTCAGCCCTTCGCCCGCACCTTCGTGATGACGGTCACGGTGGTCACGCTGATGAATTTGTTCTTGAAGCTGTCTCAAGAAAACGTTCTGGCGGTCACGGGAACGGTGGCGGTGGCCCTAGGGTTTGCCTTCAAGGACTACGCGAGCTCGGTGATTGCGGGCATCATTGGCCTGTTTGAAGCGCCCTATCGGGTGGGCGATCGCATCGAAATTGACGATCAGTACGGGGAGGTGATCAGCTATGGTCTGCGGGGCATTCGGCTGCGCACCCCCGGAGACAACGTTGTCACGGTGCCCCACAACTATATTTGGACGAACTCGGTGTCCAACGCCAATATGGGCGAGCTAGAAGCCCAGGTCATCACTGAGTTTTATCTGGCTCACGAGGTCGATGCGGAGCTGGTAAAGCGAATTTTGTACCGCATTGCCCACACAAGCAAACATACTCACCTCGGGCTGCCCGTGGTAGTGGTAATGGAGGACAAAAGCTGGGGCAGTCTATTTCGTCTCAAGTGCTACCCCCTCGATGCCCGCGACGAGTTTGTTTTTAAGACCGATTTGACGGTGCGGGCAAAAAAGATGTTTGCTAAGCACGACCTCCCCTATCCCAAGCGCTTTGAGCTAGAAGCAGACCCGTCTTAGGGAGGAGCGGCCTCGGTCAAATCTTTTTCGATTTTGTGGGAGCATGGGTCGGTATAGCGGCGGCTTTTCTGCGCCCGTTTCCGCTCCCTGTCCCTCTCCACTCCTATCCCTCCATAAGAGCTATGCCTCCTGAATTGACCGAATTTGTCGAAGCCTACGTCGCCGCCGTTCACAAACGATTCGGCGAAGCCGTCCTCCTCAACAAAGCTGCCGTCACCGAGGGCGATCGCGCGTTTTTTGACGGGGCTTTCTTCTGCTATCAGGACACGATGAAAATCCTCAAGGCTGAGCTTGAAGCCCAGGGCTACTCGACCGACGGGCTAGACCTCATCATTCCGGAAGCTCCCAGCGCCTTGTCCATCGTGGTGTCTTCTCAGCCTGACGAAATGCTCTAGCGATCGCCGCTCCAGCAGTAGGGTCACTCTTGCGGCTTCTTCCAAGGGAGTTTCTCCTATGAGAGTGATGTCCAAATCTAAAGAGTTACGTTACCTTTGGAGCCAGGTTGTTAATTCTGGTGAAAAGGGGCTACATGCTAGAAACAATTCAACAGTGGCTAGGTCGCCGTACGGGAGACAATAAAGCGACCGTCGAAATCTATACCTGGCAAACCTGTCCCTACTGCATTCGCGCCAAGCTCCTGCTGTGGTGGAAGGGACAGTCGTTTAGCGAACATAAAATTGACGGAGACGAGGCGGCGCGGGCCGAAATGGCGACGCGGGCCAACGGGCGACGCTCTGTGCCGCAGATTTTCATCAACGGGGAGCACATCGGCGGCTGTGACGATCTCTACGCCCTCGATAGTCAAGGTCAGCTCGATCCGATGCTCGCAGTACCGGCTTAGGGTCGCGCTACTCCCAACCTATTTGAACCGTGTCAGCAGTGCCTCCCTTTTCCCTTGACCCTCCCGAGTACCGGCGGCATCGCTACTGGATGGGCCGTGCGATCGCCCTAGCGGAGGCCGCCGGTGAAGCGGGTGAAATTCCCGTGGGGGCGGTGGTAGTGGATGGCGACAACCATCTGCTGGCCGAAGGGCAAAACAACCGCGAGCGAGGCCATGATCCGACGGCTCACGCCGAGATTATTGCGCTGCGAACTGCGGGAGCAAAGGCTCAAACCTGGCGATTGGCGAACTGTACGCTCTATGTCACCTTAGAGCCCTGCCCTATGTGCGCCGGAGCCATCATCTTGTCTCGCCTCAAGACTCTGGTTTACGGCGCGGACGATCTCAAAACAGGAGCAGCCCGCACGGCAATGAACCTGTTTGACGGTCCCTGCTCAAACCACAGCCCCCGCGTCGTTGGCGGAATTTTGGAAGCGCCCTGCCGCAAGCAGCTCCAGGACTGGTTTGCAGCCCGCCGCTCGTGACGGGCGCGAGGCAGACGCGCTGGCCCCCTATGCAGGGTCATCGGGGCAGCTTTCCGCTCGGACGGCCGCGCGCCATTGTTTGAGACGGACATTAAACTGGCCTTGGCCATGCCGAAAGCCGCTGAACTGTTCTCTAAAGTGTAAAAGAAAATCAATCCTTACGGCTAAAGGCCGAGCCAACCCGTGCTAACACCCTCCATACTCATGCCTACGATTGTTCCCTCCCAACCCACCGCCGAGATTAAGTCCCGCATTTCGCCTTGGCTGGTTTCCGTCGTCTATCCCTTGGGGTGCAGGGTGGTCCTGCCGGCGTACTTCGGGAAAATCACGGTGTCTGGCCAAGAGCATATCCCGACCCAGGGCCCGGTGATCCTAGCGCCAACGCATCGCTCCCGCTGGGACGCGCTGCTGGTGCCCTACGCTACGGGGCGCTACGTGACCGGGCGGGATCTGCGGTTTATGGTGACGGCGGACGAAGTCAAAGGGCTGCAAGGTTGGTTTATCCGCCGCTTGGGGGGGTTTCCCATCAACACCCGCCAGCCTGGAATTGCCAGTCTTCGCTATGGCGCAGACGTGCTGCAAAACAAAGAAATGATGGTTATCTTTCCCGAAGGCGGTATTTTCCGCGATCGCCAGATGCATCCCCTCAAGCCCGGTCTGGCCCGCCTGGCGGTGCAGACTGAGCTGGCGCAGCCCGGTATCGGGGTCAACGTAGTGCCTATTTCCCTGTCCTACAGCCAGCTGGTGCCGGGTTGGGGATGCGATGTCACGATTCACATCGGTAAGCCGCTTGCGGTAGAGCGCTATTGCTCCAACGGCGATGCTGACGCCAGCGAAGCGAAGCAAATCGCGCGGCGGCTGACCGGCGATCTGCACAGCGCGCTAGGAGATCTGTGTGGCGCGGCGGCAGACCCTACGCCCTCCTCAAGCCCCGCCTTTGAGTAATGTGTCGCTTTGCCTATCGCCCCTATCGCCGCCCTTTCCGGCGATCGCTCCACACCGCTCACGGCCGCTGGGACTGGCGCGAAGGGATTTTAGTAAAGCTCTCCCAAGGAGACAGTCACCGCTACGGGGAAATTGCCCCACTGCCGTGGTTTGGTAGCGAAACTCTGACCCAGGCCATAGCGCTCTGTCAGAGGCTCCCGCCAGAGATTTCGCTGGCTCAGATTCGCAACATTCCCGCAACCCACCCCGCCTGTCGATTTGGGCTGGCGTCTGCCTGGGAACAGCACAGGTCACAGGTCAAACCATTAGCCCCCGCCCCTGGCCTGGCTAGCGCCTATCTGCTGCCCGCCGGGGCCGATGCGCTCAGCGCTTGGCGATCGCCCTGGGGTCAGGGATACCGCACGTTCAAGTGGAAAATTGGCGTCGCTGAGGTAGCCCATGAGCTAGCCCTGCTGGAGCAGCTCATGGCTGCGCTGCCTGCAGGCGCGGCGCTGCGACTCGACGCCAACGGCGGCCTCAGGGGAGGAGAAGCGATCGCCTGGCTCGACCAGTGCGATCGCCTGGCGGCGCAGTCAGCGGCGACCATCGACTGCGTAGAGCAGCCCCTCCCTCCCCAACAGTTTTCTCAAATGCTGGCCCTCCAGCCTCGCTACCAAACCCCGCTGGCGCTAGACGAATCTGTGGCCACGGTGGCGCAGCTAGAGCGCTGTCTGGAGGCAGGCTGGCAAGGTGTAGTGGTGGTCAAAGCGGCGATCGCCGGGTTCCCGTCACAGCTGCGGCAGGTCTGCCGGCGCTACCGGGCGGATGTAATATGGTCATCGGTCTTTGAAACCGCTGTGGCCCGAACCTACATCTTTGATTACTTGGTGGCTGCCCATCCGCCAAGGCGATCGCTGGGGTTTGGGGTCGAGCAGTGGTTTGCCGATGGTTTTGAGCAGGAATCTCCCCAATCGCTATGGTCTCGTCTCTAGAGAGTTATCAGCAGCGCTGCGGCACCCCTTGGCTGCAAGTTCATGGCGCCGTCTCGGGCCATAGCTCGGGCCATGTCTCGGGCAAATTTGAGGCCACCTTTGAGCGGCGATATCGTCAGCTCACGGCGGAGGCTGTGCCGCCAGCCGTGATGCTGTCAGAGCGCCGACCGGAGGTCTTCCTGGCGTCATTTCTGGCGGCCTGTGCGGCAGAATGCCCCCTCTTCTTGGCCAACCCACGCTGGACCGACAGCGAATGGCGGACCGCGATCGCGATCGCACAGCCGACGCTGGTTTGGCGTGACGGAGCGACGACCTCTACGCCCCAGCTCGTTCCAAGCTTGCCCAGCGGAAAGAGGCCCGAATCGGCTCATCGACCTGCTCGAAATCGCCGCTGGATTATGATTCCCACAGGCGGTACGTCAGGAGCGCTGAAGTTTTCTATTCACACCTGGGAAACTCTGTCGGCGTCGGTTCAAGGCTTTCGGCAGTACTTCGACTGCCAGACCGTCAACGCCTGCTGCACCTTGCCCCTCTACCACGTGAGCGGGCTGATGCAGTTTATGCGCTGCTGGCTCTCGGGGGGGCAGCTGGTGATCCGGCCCTGGCGATCGCTCACCCAGCCCGCACCCGCACCCGAGCCCTTTTTCCTTTCGCTGGTGCCGTCTCAGCTGCAGCAGCTCCTCTCAAGCCCAGACGCCATTGCCCTACGCCGCTTTCGCGCTATTCTTCTCGGCGGAGCCCCGGCTTGGCCCTCACTTCTCGATCGAGGGCGATCGCTGCAGCTTCCCCTTGCCCCTACCTACGGAATGACGGAGACGGCGTCTCAGGTGGCGACGCTCAAACCTGAGGATTTCTTGGCGGGACGGACCGGCTGTGGCTCTGCGCTGCCCCACGCCCAAATCAAGATCGTCGACGCCTACGGCAGCCCGACCGAGGGCAGAGGGCAAGTTGCGATCGTCGCTCAGTCTCTGCACCTGGGCTACTATCCCCAGGCGAGTTATCCGGCCCAGCTTGAAACGGATGATCTGGGGTACTTAGAGGCTGGGGTTCTCCATCTGACGGGACGCCGGAGCGACGCGATTATTTCGGGGGGAGAAAACATATTCCCAGCAGAGGTGGAGGCCGCGATTCGGGCGACTGGTCTGGTGGAGGACGTGGCTGTTATTGGCGTTGAGGATGGGCATTGGGGGGAAACGCCGGTGGCGCTGTACGTTCCTTCGAAGGCGTCTTCACCGGCTGCACCGGGTGAGGCTGCCCCTAGCGAACCCAACGGGCTTGAGACAGCCCTCTCACAGTGCCTCAGCCGCTATAAGCACCCCAGCCGCTGGATTGCTTTGCCGGAGCTCCCCCGGAGCGCTCAGGGCAAGCTAGACCGCAGGGCACTGCGGGCGATCGCCTCAGGGAAAGCTTAGCGTTTGTGCGTGAAGGCTATTGGGCATCGGCTTCGGGCATCGGCTCGGCCCAGCGCTGATACCAGCGCTGCAGCGGCGGCGGTAAGGGCTGTTGCTGCCGGGTGCCGGGGTGGATGCAGTAGTGCTGCGTCAAAGCGGTGGCGGCAGGGGTGGCGGCCGTATCGCTGGAGAGCTGGAGGCGATAGGTCACAGAGAAGCGGTGGGCTTGCCAGTCGTGGGGGACAAGGTGAACCTCGCAGCGATCGCCGCAGCGCAGGGGCTGTAGAAAGCGGGCGCTAGCGTGGATCACCGGGACGGCAATGTCAGACTGAGTGAGCAAATCGGCTAGCGGGGCGGCGGCGGCGGTTAGCGAGGCTTCGTAGGCCTCGTGACAGATGCTGAGCAGGCTGGCAAAGTAGGCCACGCCAGCGGCGTCGGTATCTCGCAGGTAGAGGGTGCGGGGGTAGCGAAACATGCTGCTCTGAGATTGCGCCATAGTTTGGCAGATTGACTACTCCCACGGCTAAAGCGCGTGGGATTCTTGGATTGCTCCAAGACTTTTCTGCTTCGTAGCACCTGCCTTCCGAGATTTGCTCTCCTCAGGTCTTACAGTCGCTCCACAGACTGACACCGCTAGACCAGCGGCCAATACGTTTACAGCAGCGTTTACGTCCCTATCGTGCTTCACGTCGCACGCAGGGCACTGCCACTCTCGAACATTCAGCGGCAGCTTATCTACAACGTGACCGCAGCTGCCACAGCGCTTAGAGCTAGGGAACCATCGGTCTATCTTGACAAGCTCCCGCCCGTACCATTCGCACTTGTAGGTAAGCTGCCGCACCAGTTCTCCCCAGCTCGCATCACTGATGGCGCGCGCCAAAGCGTGATTACGGACCATATTCCCCGCTGCCAAGTCTTCAACGGCGATCGCTTGGTTTTCGCGCACCAGCCGGGTTGTCAGCTTGTGAAGCAGGTCTTTGCGGGCATTGGCTATCTCGGCGTGGACTCTAGCCACCCTGAGCCGCGCTTTGTACCGGTTGTTCGACCCCTTTTGCTTGCGGCTGAGCGCCTTTTGAGCTTTTCGTAGCTTGCGGTACTTAGCCCGGAAGCCTTTGGGGTTGGCCACCTTCTCGCCCGTGCTCAGCGTGACCAGACTGGTGATGCCCAAGTCCAGGCCAACTTTGTTAGGAGATACCGGCAGTGGCTCAATCTCTACCTCCACCAACAGCGACACAAACCACCGGCCTGCAGGCGTCAGCTTCACCGTGATAGTCGATGGTGCGGCATCTTCCGGAAGCTGACGAGACCATCGAATAGGCAGAGCTTTAGAGCACTTGGCCAAGTACACCTGACCGCCCTCTAAACTTGAACGCCGACTTGGTAAACTCTGCGCTACCGCCGTTGCGCTTTTTCTTGAAGCTGGGATAGTTGGCCCGACCGGCGAAGAAGTTAGTGAAGGCGGTCTGCAGATGTCTTAGCCCCTGCTGAAGGGGAACCGAGCTAACCTCAGTAAGAAATTCAAGGCCCTCCTCTTTTTTCCACTGCGTCAGCATCGACGAGGTTTGAGCGTAGCCGACGCGCTCTTGCTTCTGGTACCAAGCCTCAGTCCTTGCCGCTAAAGCGCGGTTGTAGACCAGGCGAGTACACCCCATCGTCCGGCGCAAGAGGTTTTCTTGCTCAGCAGTAGGATAGAAGCGATAGCGGTAAGCCTTTTGAACCATACTTACAGTCTAACACTCGCCGTGTAAAGTGTGGACATATTCGCTAACGCTCACCGCCTTATATCCCACCGCTAAAGCGGATGGGTTTTACGGCAACTTCTATAATCTGGCAGAATTCAAGGGTAGTGCTTAGGGAACGGTGTGCTGTGGCACGACAGATGAAATGGATCTGGGGCGTCGGGGCAATGCTGCTGGCGCTAGCCGCTGGGGGCCTAACCGCTTACTGGTTCGTGGGGCGTCGAGGGCAGTCTCAGCTGCCGGTAGGCAGTCGTGCGGTGCCTGCCGATGCGCTGATGACCCTGACGTTTTCCACCGACGAAGCCCAGTGGGAGCAGCTGCGGCGGTTTGGCACCCGCGAAACCCAAACCCAGCTGAATCAATATATCGCAACCTGGCGCGATCGCCTATTGACCGACCTAGACCTCAGCTATGAGCAAGACGTTGCCCCTTGGGTCGGTGAAGCGATCACTGTAGCTTTCTTGGCCTCTGGCGGCGCCAGCCCGCTGCCTGAACTAGAGCGGCCCCTCAGTGAGTCGCCTGGCTCAAACCCTTTTGACCCCGATCAGATGAATCTAGAGGGCCGCCCAGTGGCCTGGTTTTTGCCCATTGACCCCTCGGTAACGGCTCAGGTTGCTCTGGCGCGGCTAGAGTCTGCCGGCGTTTCTGCGCAGCAAGAGTATCAAGGGCTTGAAATCTACCAGATTGAGGGGGGGGATCAGTCTTACTGGGCGACGGTGCTCGATCGGCGAATGCTAGCGATCGCGACGAGCAGCACCGACGTTGAGGCCATTATCGATGCCTATGAGAACGACACCTCGGTGCTCAATGTGCCGGGATACCGGCAGGCCGCGCAGCGCGTGTCTCGGGTACAGCCGTTTTTGCAGGCCTATATCAACAGTGATGCTGCGACAGCGGCGGCAGCGGCGAACGCCACAGAGGGAGCCCCGTCGCTGGTGCCCCTGCGCAAAGACGGCCAGGGAATTGCTGCAACGGCAAGCTTGACGGAGACAGGTATTGAGGTGGACAGCGTGACTTGGCTAAAGCCTGACGCCAACCAAACCTTCACGGGCAGTCCTGTCGAGGATGTCGCTTCGTTTCTGCCGCTGGACACGGTCTTGGTGATGGCGGGCGGCAATCTGCAGCGGCTGTGGCGATCGCAGCAAGAGACCCAAACCACCGGATTTCTCAATCCAGACAATATTCGCGGTACGGTCGATGCGCTCACGGGATTGAGCGTAGATGAGGATCTGATTCCTTGGATGGGAGACGAATACGCGCTGGCGCTAGTGGCCCCGACCGCCTCTGTAGACGGGCCAATGGGGCTGGTGCTACAGCTCAAAACTAGCGATCGCTCGGCGGCAGAGGACGCCTTGGACCGCCTAGACCAGTCGGTGCGCAGTCGCCATAACTTTCAAATTGCGCAAAACGTGGTGGATGGCGTTCCCCTAGTGCAGTGGACGTCACCGCTAGCGGCGCTGCAGGTCACTCGCCAGTGGGTGAACAAAGATAGAGTATCCATCAGGGTGGGGGCGAGTGAGGCCCCGCCGCCAGAGTCTTCTCTTGGCCAGAGCGAACTCTTTACAGGTGCAGTCGACGACTCGTCATCCCCCAACGGCTTCTTCTTTGTCAATCCTCAACGCCTCGCTGCCCTCGACCGGGGCCTGCCGCTCCCCAGCTTCCCTCCCGCGCTGCAGTCTGCCGCAGAGGCCATTCAGGCCATCGGCCTTAAAACGACGATACCCAGCGACCAGACGCTGCAGTTTAATATCTCGGTGCTGCTCGACCAGCTCAGCGATCCGGGCCAGCTGCCGGCCCCAGGCGCTGAACCCCTCTCCCCGCGATCGCCTAATTTAGGCCCTTCGGATGAGGAAGAGCCCTCGGACGGTTTCATCGCCCCGCCCCAGTAGCCAGCCCTCAAATGATTTAAGCTAAAGAGAGTGAAATGGATCCGTAACTAATGACCTGCGTAGCAACCTTCGGTGCCGGCTGCTTTTGGGGAGTCGAGGCGGCTTTTCGCCGCGTCTCAGGCGTTACCACAACCTCCGTCGGCTACATGGGAGGGCACTTTCCCAATCCGTCGTACCTGGATGTCTGTGCCCGAATTACGGGACATGCCGAAGTGGTTCAGGTGGAATACGAGCCGGACCAGGTGTCCTACAGCGAGCTGCTGGGGGTATTTTGGTCGATTCACGATCCGACGAGCGTCAACCGTCAAGGGGCCGATCGCGGCGAGCAGTATCGCTCCGTGATTTTTTACCATACGTCAGATCAAGCCACCGCCGCCCGCCGCTCGAAGTGGCAGCTGCAGTCATCGGGTCTAGAAGCAATGGGAAAAGCCGATCGCGAGGTGGTGACGCAGATTGAGCCTGCTTCCGAGTATTACCTGGCTGAGGAGTATCATCAGCAGTACCTCGAGAAGCCTCGGGTATAGTCAGCGCAGGGCCGCCCAGCCCTACTGGTGGGGATTGGCAACCTGCCAGCACCCGCCGTCAGGCTATACCTCAGCGGCGATCGCTTTGCAGTAAATAATCTTGTCAGCTCTCGGCGCGTAGAAGTCCCGAGTTTGAGCCTCCTCGCGGTAGCCGCCCTTGCGCGCACATCGGCAGTGCGGCGCGCAAATGTCCTAATCCTTAGGATATTTGCTGTAATATCCCATACCCGTTCGCGGCATAAGCCGTATGGGCCGGTTAGAGTTTGACAGCTTCAAAACAGCCTAACCTTGACGGCTAACGTTGAGCCGCTTCGTGCAAGATCAGCCGGCTGCCTACTGGGTCGTAGCCGTAGGCCTCCCGCCCGTGGGAAGCCACTTCGACATCGACAGGGGGATGTCCCGTGGACTCTAGATGGGCGATCGCCTCATCCAAATCTTTGACCTCCAGGCATAGACTGATGGCCGCCCCATCGGAGTTGGCAAATTGGTCAACGTGGTCGCCTTTCGGCTTAAACAGGCCTAGCCGCAGTCCGGCCAGCCGAAACTCGGCGTACCGCCCCGGCAGGTACGGCTGGGGGGGCTGTTCCAATAGCGTTTGGTAAAAGGCCACCAGCGTATTGAGGTCAGCGGCGGCGATCGCGATAAAGGCGTCGTAGTGAGTAAGTCCCATGGGTCAGTAGATTGTTGAAGCTATCCCTTCTCTATCATTCCGCATTGTCAATAGCCCCACCGCTCGATAAACTCTCGCCAGCGCTCCTGTAGGCGCTGGTTATCTTCCGGCGGAAAGCGATACTGATTCTTGCGGTATCTTTGATGCGTCTCTAGATAGTGCCGGAAGCGATCGCTCGCTGTATCGAACCCCTCTAGCTCTAGCTGCTGATAAATCATCTCAATGTGGGCCACCGGGTCTTGCTCAAAGTCCTCAAACCGCAGCTCAACGTATTGATTTGGGGGCAGATCGGCCACATCGCTCAGCAAACCGTTCATCATCCGCGGGTAGCTTTGTAGGGTAAGCTCGTCCGTCGTCTGCTCCGTGAGGGCCGCGTCGAAAGACTGGAGCGCCAGCTGATTCAATAGCTTGCGGTAGAAATTGCGCATCGACTGGAAGACTACGTAGGGATTGCGGTAGATGTGGATGAACTTTGCCTGGGGATACATCTGCCGCAGCATCGCCACCCGCGCTGTATAAACCGGGTTCTTGATCAGCAGGGGCTTGTCTGGAGACTCAAGCTGCAGCTTTCGAAAGAATAGGGCCGCCGCCTGCTGCCATCCCTCAATTTGCTCAGGCGTACAGCCCTCAAAAAAGACCCCCTGGTTGAAGTACTGCTGAAGCTGTGCGGGGAAATAGAGGCCGTGGTAGAAAGAGAGCGGCTGCATGTTGGCCAGGGCAATCTCGTCTTCTTGGGGAGAATCGGGGGTCACCTCGACGCCATCAATGAAGCGATCCGCCGGAAGCGCCCGCGTTAGGAGAGGGCGCAGGAAAGCGCCCAGGGTCAAAAACTCCCACGGCAGACCCGTAGAGAAAGGAGACACGTAGGCAAACTGTTGGGAGTGACACAGCAGCTCATAGAGAAAGGTTGTGCCGCTGCGCCAGTGACCCACGATAAAGAGGGGGGCAGGGGCGGCCAGAGAGCCTGGCGTTTGACGCCGGAGCCGCCAGTTTTCGGCTACGGTAATCGGGAGACGGGCCAAGGCAGTGGCGATCGCCAGCGATAGGTGAGGAAGATATTGAGGGGCGATCGCGCCGCTGCGGGTGCTGACCTGCAGGAGGGTTTTGAGATCGCACCCCATGAGGGGATGGAGCAAGCGAGGCTTGTGGTTAGCGGTCGGTGGCATGGGCGTTACAGCAGGGTTTGCCGGTCTCAATGCTGAGGTGAGCCTCGCGGGCTGAAGCGCTCAAGTTGTCTATTGCCTTGGGGCGTTTAAGGCGAGGCGCTGCTGCTCCAGTAGGGCTTTGATCCCTACCTCAGCTTGATCCAGCATGGCGTTGAACTGCGATCGCTTCAGGCTGCCGGCTTCAGCAGTCCCCTGGACCTCTATAATCTCTAAATTCTCATTGAGCACGACGTTGAGATCCACATCCGCCGCCACGTCTTCGCCATAGTTCAAATCGAGGACGGGCTGGCCCTCAATCAGCCCCACCGAAACAGCGGCCACCTGGTGGTGGAGGGGCGATCGCTCGATTTTTCCCGTTTCGATCAGGTGGCTCACGGCATCGCATAGGGCGACATAGGCCCCCGTGATGGCCGTGGTGCGCGTTCCCGCATCCGCTTGAATCACGTCGGTATCCACCAGCAGGGTATACTCTCCCAGCGCTAGCCGATCTAGCGTAGAGCGTAAGCTGCGGCCAATCAGGCGCTGAATTTCCTGGGTGCGCCCCGACAGCTTCAGCAGCTCGCGGCTTTTTCGCTGAGGGGTGGCCCCCGGTAGCATCCGGTACTCTGCCGTCAGCCATCCTTCACCGGTTCCTTCCAAAAATCGAGGAACGCCGGGCTGAACGCTGACCGTACAGAGCACCTGTGTGTTTCCACAACGGGCCAAGACAGAACCGGGCGCAAACTGGGTGAAATGACGCTCAAAGGAAACAGGACGAAGCTGGTCGGAACGCCGTCCGTCGGAACGCTGGGTCGCCATGGTGTGCTCCCTGGGAGTTTCAAAAAGTCTTACCCACAATACCGCATCGCGATCGCCTGATTGACCGACTGACGGTGCAGCCTGGACTGAATCGCCGAGCTGTCGCCCTTAGAGCGTTTCCAGCACGGTCAGGACCGCTTTGGGCGACAGCTTTTGCTTAAACCAAACGATCGGGGTTGTAATCTGGCCCAGCTTGACCCCGGCTTTTTCCAGGTTCAGCCGCTCAGACACCGCCAAAATCAGGTCGCTACGCCCCGACTGACGCACCTGGGAAAATTTTTTGCGCAGGTACTCCGGTCGCCAATAGCCCACGATCTCCAGCAGCCGCTCGCGGCCGTCGGGGTGGACTAAGCGAAAGTCAGGAATCATGACGCTGCCGGGGATTGGAATCAGGTCTACCTCGCGCTCAAGACGCCAAGGGGTTTTGAGCGATCGCCAGCGGTCCGCGAAGGACTCTTCGAGCATGCTGTCGTAGGGCTTGCCGGGGGGATAGTGGGTGACCAGACCGCAGGTAGAGTTGAGGGTAAAGCACCCGGTTCGGGTGGTGTTGCTGTAGGTGTCGCGCCACTGGAGGTCAGCCGCGAGGCTCCACTTTGTGACGTGGAGTAGGGCGGGAATCAGCTTGGCGATGCTGAGGCCGTAGCGGGTGCTGGGCTTAAACAAGCTCGTGGGACCGTCAATGGTGATGGTAAAGCCGTGGTCGGCGTCTCCTTCGATGTAGGCCATCAAACCAAACAGCTTTAGGTAGCGAAACAGCAGCTTATACTCGCCGGGATCGTTGCGGTGGGCGGTGATCGTCAGCTGACTCGCCTTGTAAAACACCCCCTGCACCTGGGACAGGTTATAGAGATGGACTAAAGCTTCTGCGGTAGGGGCTTCGAATTCGGTCAAGATTCGGTTTTCGTTGAGGTCGGCGTAAAGTCCCTGGCGGACCTGCTGGGGATGGACATCTTGGCCCATCTCCTGCGCGAGCTGGTCAGCAATGCGCTGCAGGGTGCTGGGCGCAGCGGCAGGCAGCGGGGGCGCTTGGGCAGCGAGGGCAAATACGCGCTGCCTGAGCAGCGGCGGCTCCAGCGGACTGACCACGTCAAAGGTACTGTGGCGGCCTCGCAGGAGGTGAACAAATCCGCGCTTGAGCCGATAGTCGGTTTCTTCTCCCTCCATCTCTTGGAGAGCGGCGTTGAGCGCTCCTTGAGACTTGCCCCGGTGGGCCTCAAAGCAGGCAGTCACGGCCTGGGCAATAGCCAGCACCGGAGGCTCAAGCGGGAGACGCTTAGGCACCAAACTTCCCCCAGCTAGTCGGTTGATCAACAGGTCAGTCGGCAGCATGGCGTCCTCAGCAGCAGAGTCTCAGCAGTTTCAGCAACAGCGCAGGCCACAGCCGCTGGCTAGTCTGCGGGCTTGAGGGCATCGTCCAAGATAGCCCGTGCCTGTTCCGCCTCCACTCGCCCCGCTCGATAGCGTAAGTTTGCCTGAGCGAAGCTCTTAAGGGCTTTGAACCCGTCTTTCATCTGGGCAATTTGCTCTGGGTGAATGGGATCATCAGAGAACAAAATATCAACTTGCGATCGCACCTGGAGCGCTTCATCCCGCAGCTCCTGCGCCTTAAGCTTCAAGTTGGCCAAATTGTTCAACATTTGAACGGCCTGAATCACCGCCTCCTCATCACCCGCCGCCGATGCTGCGATCGCAGTATCCTGTTCATCCACAGCAATCAACTCCTGGGGGCTAAATCCGTCGGAAAGGTCAATAGGCAGTTTACCGTCATCCATCAGCTCGATCAGCTGATCCATCGCTTTGTCCCGGGCCTTTTTAGAGTCTTTGCCTCGAACGGGGAGCGTCACGTCGGGGCATTGAGCCAATGTGTATCGAACCATATTGAAATCCTCCTTGGCCAATGATGGTAGTGGCTGATAGTTCGATTGTACTGTGATATTTCCTCGAACTAGAGGGCTATTGAAGCTGTGAGACTGTTGTTGCGGGAATTCAATGGGGAATTTAGCGCATTGGGCTTGAGTATTTTCGCAGGAAAACTCACTCCCCTATACTGATTAGACTAGTCATTTGGTTAGGCCATTCCCTGGGTTGAGACAACAATCCCACTGGAGATAGAGGCCGCTTCCCCTAAAATCAAAAGAATATACAAATATAAAAAGATTATTTGAAAACCTTATTGGTTTTTAACAACTAGGCGATTAGTTATGGCTTTATCTCAGGGTGTATGTCAATGCCCCCTTCCCGTAGTTCAGGCTCTCCCCCACGGCCATGAGGGTTTGCCCACCCGTGCCCACGGCGCGTCGTCTCTATTGGGAGTCGTCTATTCCACGGTGCTGGCCGTTGCTCACTATGGTTAGTTCAAAACTAAAGAGCTCTATTCCTATTTTGGTGGCCGAGGATAGCGAGAACGATCGCCACTTGATCGACACGGCCTTGTGCAAGAGCGAGCTGAAAAATCCGGTTCACTTTGTGAAAGACGGAAAAGAGCTGTTAGATTACCTCAACCACCGCCATCCCTACGGCGATCGGCAAGTTTCCCCTAGCCCTGGCCTAATCTTGCTCGACCTGAAAATGCCGGATATGGGTGGACGAGAGGTTCTGAAGGCCCTGCGCAGCGATCCCGCCTTCAGGCATATTCCCGTTGTCATTCTGACGATGTCCTGCAGCCAGTCAGACGTGCGAGATTCATACATACTGGGCGTTAACTCGTTTATCATCAAGCCCATCAGCCTTACTCAGCTGGTCAATACCTTCAATCGACTAGGGCGGTACTGGTTTCAAGTGGTTTCTCTGCCGCCCTGTCGCTAGCGCAAAGGGCGATTGCGATCGCCAATGGTGGTAGGATGACGGTGAATTTGGGGCGCGGCGCCGCCTGACGTGCTTTGGTGTCCGCTAACCCACAACATCCTAATTTTTCGCCGAATACTTATGACTATTCATCCAGCCCTAGAGTCTAGCCTACGCCACAGACGTGCCCTGAAGGTTATCAGCGGCTTGGCTAATCGTGACGTTGACCGGGTATCAGCCGTTGTCGCTGCTGCGGACCAGGGCGGCGCTACGTTCGTCGATATTGCTGCTGATGCTGGCCTTGTCTCTCACGTGCGTTCGCTGACTGACCTCCCGATTTGCGTTTCAGCAGTTGAGGCCGAGCAGTTTGTGGCCGCCGTGGCCGCTGGGGCTGACCTGGTTGAGATTGGTAACTTCGATAGCTTCTACGCCCAGGGCCGGCAGTTTGGGGCGGAGGAAGTGCTCCGCATCACCCGCCAAACCCGCGATCGCCTGCCCCACATAATGCTCTCGGTGACGGTTCCCCACAAGCTGCCCCTCGACCAGCAGTGCACCTTAGCAGAGCAGCTGGTACAGGCCGGAGCCGACGTGATTCAAACCGAAGGCGGCACCAGCAGTGCCCCCCAACACGCCGGTACCCTAGGCCTGATTGAAAAAGCGGCCCCGACTCTGGCAGCGGCCCACGCTATTTCCCGCGCCGTAGCGGTGCCGGTGCTCTGCGCCTCAGGGCTCTCCAGCGTGACGGTGCCAATGGCGATCGCGGCAGGAGCCTCCGGGGTTGGCGTCGGCTCGGCCATCAGCCAGCTCAACAGCCCCGTGGCGATGGTGGCGGTGGTGAGGGGGTTAGTTGAAGCCCTAAGGGCTGTTTCTGCCTCGGTGAGGGCATCGTAAGACAAGCCTCGTCCGTCCACCTCTCCCACTGATCACCCTACGGCTGGCGGATTAGGCTGCGCCGACGTTAGGGATGAACTGAAGGGAGAGGTCCCACTGCACTAATTTCTCAATCAAGGCGCATCTAAGCACTACTATCCAAGCTATGACTAAGCGACTAACCTGGGCTTTCTGGTGTCACTTGACTACACTATCGCTGCTTGCGGCGTTCAGCCTAATTTATCTGCTGCGGCCCGAATTTATGCCCTACCACGCTTCAGCCGTGGGAATGAATTGGGAAGACGTTCCGCCAGCGTTCCAGACGTTGATTCTGGGGTTGATGAAAGCGACCGGAGGGGGCTGGCTGGCAACGGCTGTGGCTATGGCAGTCATTCTATTTAAGCCCTTCAAGCGCGGTGAGCTGTGGGCCCGCTGGGCAGTTCCCTTTATTGGTCTGACCACGGCAGTGCCGCTACTGTATCTAACGCTGACTATCGCTCTCCGGACGTCGGCCACAACCCCTTGGCTGGCGGCTCTGATTGGGGTGTTGCTACAAATCTCAGGATTGATCTTGTCTTTGGAGCCGCGCCGTCGGTTCGTCAATCCACCCCCACCTGCATAGAGCCCGTACAGAGCCCCCATAAGAATGGCACCAAAACACATCTTGATTACCGGCGTCTCGCGCGGCCTAGGCCGCGCCCTAGCTGACGGATTCATTCAGGCAGGGCATCAGGTCACAGGCTGCGCCCGCTCTTCGGACGCCATTGACGTGCTGCGTCAGACATTTCCGGGCCAGAACTTTGCCGCAGTGGACGTTACCGACGACGGGGCTGTTGCGGCTTGGGCGAGTCAGGTGGTAGCTCAGCGGGGTGCCCCTGACCTCGTTCTTAACAATGCCGGCATCATCAATGAGCCTGCCCCTCTGTGGCAAATCTCTGTAAATGAGGTGAGCCAGGTCATAGACATCAACGTCAAGGGTACAATCAACGTCATTCGTCATCTGGTCCCGGCTTTGATTGACCAAGGCGCCGGGGTAATCGTTAACTTCAGCTCAGGCTGGGGACGCTCCACATCCCCAGAAGTCGCGCCCTACTGCGCTTCCAAATGGGCAATCGAAGGGCTGACGCGATCGCTAGCGCAGGAGCTGCCCGCCGGAATTGCCGCCGTGGCCCTCAACCCCGGCGTCATCCACACGGAGATGCTGGAGCGGTGCTTTGGGCCGTCTGCCGCTGCCTACGACTCGGTTTCAGAATGGCGATCGCGCGCTGTGCCCTATCTACTGACGTTGAGCGATCGCCACAACGGTCAAGCCCTGACCGTCCCCTAAATTGATTCAGGTATCCGTACTATCCCCATGGTGCGCCCCTGCCGATGAGCCGTTAAACTGTAGACATGCTTACTGCGGCGTTGGTGACTGCCAACAATGTTTTACGATCTATGCTTCGCCAATAAGGGGATCAAGTGCACCGATGGCAGTAAACCGGGCTTAGACTCGGAAACTTTAAATCGGAGAGCCATGGACCCCACCTGGTTTATCCAGGTCGGAAGCTGAGGTAAGACGGCGTTGCGGTAAGCCTAAATCAATACTGTCGACTCTGCTGGTCCTGTGGCCAGCGCGATTCCTTCGCCCCGCGCGAGGGAATTTTTGTATGAGCCCCGCCTTTTCCTAAACGCACGCAGCCAACCGTACAGGGTCCGAATGCTCAAGCCTAAAACGCACAGCCCGACGGCAGCGGTGCCTGCTGCGCTAGCGCAGCCGCGAAGTCCGGCTCCAGCGTGACGGCCTCAAACTGGGCGGTTCCTTCTGAGGTCACCTGGCCCTGATAGGCCTGCGCGCTATAGCCCGATGTGTTCATGTGAACTCGCACAGTGGCGGTCTGACCGGGCTCGAGGGGAACAGGGCCCCCAGAGCGGGTGAACGGCTGCTCATCGACGTGGCTGTGGGCCAGGATGCGCCGGTAGAGCAACTGCCCAGAGCCGTCAACCACCTCCCACCAGTCGGCGTAGTGGTCACAGCCGGTGTCGCTGCTGCGCACGGTCACGGAAAACTGATAGCTGCCCGACCTTCCGCTCACTGAAACGTCTTCAACGGCGGCGTCTGATTCAGCAGAGGAGGACTGAGTAGGCATGGGAGGCTCCTGGGTTTGAGTAGCAGGGGAGGATAGAGGTGCGGGTGACGGCTGTTCAACGAGCGCCTGCTCTTGAGCGCCACATCCGGTCAGTACTACAGCACATCCTAGGCAGAACCAAAGGGTTAGCGCTTTCATCAGCCCATCACGGCGGCGATTGTTCATAGCGTTAGCTCGCTTCACTTATAGCTTTGACCACATTGCTTGGGATAATTGCCGTGGGCTCAAACCCTTACATAGCATAAGCAATGCGCCGCGCAAATGTCCCAAGCATCAAGACATTTGCTATACGTTAAGCCTACGCCCAAATCGCTCAACCTAAGAAACCCCTGAGAATTATTGACCTATCGGTCTATAACTGGCTAGGCTATACGGGTCGACCCATCTGGAGGAAAAATGACCTTACATCAACAGCTTGCCGACAAGACATCCGAGTTCAGCGCCATGGTTCCCCAAGAGACACAGGCCGTTATGGCTGAGGCCTCAGAAGCGCTGGAAAACTCCGACATCATCAACCAGGCCTTGAGCGCTGGCGATTCACTGCCCACCTTCAGCCTCCCTAACGCCACAGGCAACAGCGTCGATATCCAAACGCTGCTGGCCCAGGGTCCGGTCGTCATCTCGTTCTACCGGGGAGGGTGGTGTCCTTACTGTAACCTAGAGCTGCGCGCCCTACAGCAGGCTCTACCCGACATTCAGCAGCAGGGCGCGCTAGTGGCCATCTCGCCTCAGACGCCGGACAATTCCCTATCGACGGCAGAGAAAGGCGAGCTGACCTTCGAGGTGCTGAGCGACGTGGGTAACGTCGTCGCACGGCAGTTTGGGCTGGTGTTTCAACTGCCTGATGCGCTGCGGCCCGTCTACGAGAGCTTTGGCGTCGATCTCCCGGCCCACAACGGCGACGAGACGTTTGAGCTGCCGCTGGCCGCCACCTACGTCGTCGCGCCGACGGGCAAGATTGCCCATGCGTTTGTGAATACGGACTATAAGCAGCGCATGGAGCCCAGCGCCATCGTCGCGGCCCTAGAGGCGCTTTCGGTTTCAGCGTAAGGGCATTGGGGACGCCTCCATCCCCAACCTAATGGAACCACTGCCCACAATAGCCCCGGCCCGCAGCACGCAGCAACGCGATACACTGCAAATCAGCTGCTGATGGGCCAACCTGCGCATGATTATCGCGATCGCTAGCTTTAAAGGAGGCGTTGGCAAAACGACCACGGCGATTCACCTGGCGGCCTACTTTCAGGGGCAGGGCAGCACCCTTTTGATCGACGCCGACCCCAATCGCTCAGCGTCAGCCTGGGCTAAGCGGGGATCGCTGCCGTTTCAGGTGGTGAGCGAGCGTCAGCCGCCACAGTTCAACAGCTACGACCACGTCATCATCGATACCCAGGCCCGCCCGGTGCTGGAAGACTTAGCGACTTTGGCGGACAGCTGCGAGCTGCTTATTCTGCCAACGACCCCGGATATCCTGGCGCTAGACACACTGACGCTCACCCTAGAGTATCTACAGTCTATTGACGCCTATCGCTACCGCATTTTGCTGACGGTGGTTCCCCCCAAGCCCAGTAAGGACGGCGAGCAGACCTACCAAATGCTGGCGGACGCCGACCTGCCCGTCTTCGCAACCAAAATTCGGCGCTATGCCGCCTACCGAAAGGCCGCCAACGCGGGAAAGCTTGTCTTCGCCGTCCGTGACCCCAGGGCTAAAGTCGCCTGGGAGGACTACCGGAAGATGGGAGAAGAGCTGTGGCCTCAGCCTTAGCTGTTCTACAGCGCGCGGTCAGTGCTTTGGAAGGCTACATAGCGGCTAGGCGGGAGTCAGCTCACTGCGAACCGCGGCCTTGGAGGCCGTCTTCTTCATGAGGATGCCGCTCGCCGGCGCTAGGGTGCCCCCTCGCCGCTGGGGTAAGACCGGCTCATCATTCGCGAGCGCCAGCTCGCACTCGCCCAAAATAGTGTCTAACACCAGCGCCATCTCATACAGGGCCAAGGCCGCGCCTACGCAGCGGCGGGCTCCCGCGCCAAAGGGCAAAAACTCGTAAGGGGAGAACTGCCGCTCTAGAAACCGCTCGGGCCGGAATTCATGGGAGTTGGGGTAGAGCTCTGGGTCGTGGTGAAGCAGATAGATGCAGCCCATCACCAGCGTTCCGGGCTCAAGGTCAAAGTCCATCAGCGTCAGCGGCTGCTCGACGCGGCGCGGCAGAGTCACCATTCCCACGGGATAAATTCGCAGGGTTTCGTTACAGACGGCGTTGAGATAGGGGCGCTTGGCGATCGCCATCAGGTCGTCTTGGGAGCTGCGATTGTCCTGTGGAAGTACGTCAACGCGCTCCGCCAGCAGCGCCTGGCGCACTTCCGGCTGACGGTGTATCCAGTAAAGCGCCCAGGCCAGGGCCGTTGCCGTCGTCTCATGGCCCGCCACCAGCAGGGTCATCAGCTCGTCGTGCAGCTCTTCGTCGGTCAGGCCGTTGCCCGCCTCGTCGCGGGCCAGCAGCAGCAGCGTGAGCACGTCCGTCCGCTCGGGATCAAGGTTGGCGCGGCGATCGCGAATCTCATCGTAGAGCAGGCGATCGGTCTCCGCGACCAGGCGCTTTATCCGCCCGCCGATGCTGCGCGGGCCGAGGTCAATCATCAGCTTGGGAAAAAATATCAGCGCCGAGGTGAGGGGGGAGCTCACGGCGTTGAGGCGCTCCGCGAGTAGGGTATCTAGGCGACGGTAGCGATCGCCCTCGTATAGGCCAAACACCGCCTGCAAAATCACCCGCATGGTAATTTTCTGCATGGCGTCGCGGGCCTGAAACGTCTCGCCTACGGCCCATCCACCTATGACCTGCTGAGTGATCTGGCGAATCAATTCCCCGTAGGCGGTCATCCGCTCCCCGTGAAACGGCGGCATCATCAGCTTACGGCGCTGCCTATGCTGTTTGCCGCTCTGCAGAATTACCGAGTTTTTGCCTAATAGGGGCTCAGCGAGCTGGTTTGCCTCTCCGGGGGCCGACAGCTGCTTACCCGTATCGTGGGTGAGCAAATACTGAAGGGCTTCGGGGTGGCTGACCAAAACGACAGAACCAGCCTCAGTGGGCGCGATCTTAGCGCCGAACAGAGGGCCAAAGCGGCTGAAGTTGGTCTCCATGTAGCCAATAGGGTCGAAGACCCACTGGAGAATCTGGGCGAGGCCGGGGGTTTTGGGCTGGGGAATGGCAACCATGGATTTGAGGGGGGGGTAGAGTGGCAAGGTCTATTGAACAGCTTTGCAGCGATCGAGAGCAAAATTCTCGAAAAGGCACTGCCTCTATTGTGGCGCAGGTCCCTGGGGTTGAGCCAGCCTGTGGCTCCTAACCAAAAAGGGGCTGAGCAAAACTGCCCAGCCCCTATAGTCTGACTCGCCGAGGAGGCTAAGTCAGCTCAATGTAGCCCGTTGACGAAAGCCTAACGGTCGCGCTTAGTAGCGACCACCGCCGCCGCCGCCACGACCGAACGAACCGCCGCCACCGCCGCGGTTCTCGCGGGGCTTAGCTTTGTTGACCTTGAGGTCGCGGCCCATCCACTCAGCGCCGTCAAGCGCTTCAATGGCGGCTTCTTCTTCAGATTCGGCGCTCATCTCGACGAAACCGAAACCGCGCATGCGGCCCGTCTCGCGATCGGTAGGAAGCTGGACGCGCTTGACAGAGCCGTACTCTGCAAACACGGTCTTTAGATCAGCCTCAGTGACATCGTAGGATAGATTGCCTACATAAATTGACATGGATTATCTCCAAAATTGTAAGGAATGTGTAGAGGAAAGTTTCGGAGAAAAGTCTGTCAATGGAAAAACGCGAAAAGCCGTTAATACTAGAAACAAGTGCTATCAACCGATATTTACTCCCAGCGTACATACTAGCATGTGTGAAAAGGCGGAGTAAGTCCCTAACAGCAGGATACTGATTAGATTAAGTTATGCCCCTCGAAATAGACTCGGCGATCGCATTTGCCGGGCGCAACGCTCAGAAGTCTAGGTGGCTCGTGGTCCGGCTTTCAGCCTTCGGCCCAAACTGAGCTAACTGGATAAATAGCCCGGACTAAGATAATCTAATAGATCAAATCAGCCCAAACTAGATAGCTCGAACTAAAGCGCCGTGAGAAAATCCTCCTTTCTGTTCGTTTTTGCCCTACTAACTGGTACACTTGCTCCTCAAAGTGTCATAGCGGACGAGGTCTGGACCACCCAGGAATACGACGTAGTTTACGAAGAAGACCGCGATAGAACCGCCATCTGGTCCTATGGCGAAGATGGACTTGTCTTTATTGACGGGTTGGCCGGAGTCTATACCGACCGAAGCGCTTACTCAGGCTACTGGGTTCAAGAATCTTCATCGCTGCGCTGCGATACCTATCGTGAAGGTGCAGACGGCGAGCCTAGCTACTACTGGGGTCGATTTGAGCTGACGTTTATCGACCCCGATTTTCCCTCTCGCTGGCACGCTAACCTCGGCCTTTGCGACCAAGAACCGGCCATCCACCTCGACGGTACCCCCGTGACGCTCTGACGCAGCCAACTACCGCCGATAGAACTCAATCTCTTCAGATAGGATTCGCACGTCGTAGGCCGAAAAGAAGTCTTGTCCCAAAAGCCCCTCAATATTGCTAGGGGCGATCGCTAATGTGCGTTTGGCGTTTTGGTAGGCCCCCATCCCTAGCCCTTCCCCCGATTCCGAGGGAAGGGGACCAGGCTCTTTCTTGAGATTGGGAGAGGGGTAGGGCCAAAGCTACGCTGCGCAGCGATCGCCCTCCTGCTTCTACCGTCCCGGCGGCGGCACCTGCTTTGTGAGAATGCGCATCATCTCGCCGGGGGTGAGGCTGCGGATGATGTCGCTGTTGACCAGGGGCACGGGCCAAGACCATTCATCGGGGCGGGCGTAGCCGAGGGCGTGGAGGCTGTCGCGGCAGTTGTTGATGGCGTGCAAGGAGCCGATGGCGATCAGCCGCAGGCGCTGGTCGTCGGGCGGGAGTTCTGGCTCTGGGGCGGGGCTCTCAGGCAGGGGGGCGGCCCAAAGGCTGCTGCTGCCGGGGAACAGCTCCTGGCGCAGACGGCGCTCGTCATCATGACCGGTCTGTGCCTCGCTGCGGCGGGGCTGGGAGTCGTATGTCATTGTGTCTTACCTTTTGTGGGTTTAGGAAAGACGCCCAAGTCATTCAGCCATCCACGCGGTGAAGGACGGGACAGCTACCACAAGATAAAATCTCGATAGCCGTCGCGTTGCTTAGCTCAACGCTGCGGTTATGCTCTCTGGCTAGTGTTGTCGGCACTGCCAGGGGGCGCGCTAAAGTTTTGGGCGTCTGGGTTAGGGCGCGTTTTGTGCCCATGGGCAGGGAGTGTAGCGGATGTTGAGGCGGTTTACAACCGTACTAGCGAGATTTCGCGGGCTGAGTTAACAATAGAGAAAATGGGAGCGCTGGCGTGAACAGAATCGCGGCAGTCCCTAATCTCAGCGAAGCGGATTAGGGAAGGATAGCGCGTGAGCGTAGCGAACATAGTACGATTGTCTCAGTGCATACATCGAGTTATGGCAACACGCCGTGTAACGTATAGGCTCTACCCGACGACCCAGCAAGGGGCGATGCTGTTCGAGTGGCGGCGTCTTCATGCCTACCTGTACAACGCCTGCATAGAGCACCGCCGCACCAGCTACAAACAGCACGGGCAGTCTGTGGGCTACATCGACCAGCAAAACCTGCTACCTGCATTCAAGGAGTGCTGGCCAGAGTACAAAGCTTTGGGCAGTCATGCTTTGCAGGCTACGGTCAAGCGAGTAGACTTTGCGTTTCAGCGGTTCTTCAAAGGGCTAGGGAAGTATCCCAAGTTCAAGTCGATACGGCTGTTCTCTGGCTGGACCTATCCGTGCGGTTCTGGCTGGAAGGCGCTAAGCGATGGCATCAATGGTTGCCTGCAGCTATCAAACTTGGGCAAGATTCGGATGCGAGGACAAGCTCGTACCTGGGGGAGACCGACAACCTGCACGATTGTCTACCGGCCAAGTGAAGGGAAGTGGTACGCCTCCATCACCGTGGCGTGCAGCCCAGAGCGCCAAACCGCTGGCGGTGCTGTCGGGATAGACTTAGGCTGCACTAATGCGGTGTCGTTCTCAGACGGCACCAAAGAGGAAAAGCCTGAGTTCATCAAAGCGGGCGATGTCGCGGTTAAGCAGGCCTGCAAGGTGCTGCGCCGCAAACGCAGGCCCAACCGCAAGCAGGGCGTCAAAGCCTCTAACCGCTGGCGCAAAGCCAGACGCAAAGTTTCCAAGATTCAACGCAAGGTAGCCAACCAGCGAGCGGATTGGTTGCACAAGCTCACCAGCAACATAGTTAGCCGTAATAGCCTAGTCGCCGGAGAGCAGCTTAACGTCAAGGGCATGACCCGCAAGGCCCGCAAAGGCAAGCGGAAACGTCAAAAGGCCGGTCTCAATCGCTCAATCCTGTCGGTGGGGTTTGCAAGGGTTAGACCGCTGCTGTCCTACAAGGAAGCTGAGGCGGGCGGATTCTATCTGGAGTCTCCTACCCGGCAGCTCAAGCCGTCCCAGCGCTGCGCTCAGTGCTGGGAGCTGACGCCCAAGACGTTGAGCGACCGTATCCACCGATGCCAACACTGCGGCCATACCGAAGACCGCGATACCAATGCTGCTCAGGTCAATCTGATCTGGGCACGGGGGCAGGAATCTTCCCTCGCAAGCGCTGAGCCGCCTAGCTCTACCAACTGCGGAAGCATGAGGCAACTAGGGGCAATGAAGCGCACGAAACACCTAGCTCAGCGTAGCGGTTAGGTGTAGTTCATAACAATTGGACTATTGGGCGGCATGAGTTGGGAGAGCACAGGGCTGTATTACCAGCTCATTAACCAGGGCATTAAGCAGCGGCTCGGCGGGCTGCATTCGGCAAAAATTGCCATGGTGAGCGTAGACTTTCAGGAAATCGAGGCCCTGCAGCACAGCGGCCAGTGGGAGCAGGCGGGCGATCGCCTCACCCAAGCGGCCCAGGGCATTGAGGCGGCGGGGGCCGATTTTTTGCTGATCTGCACCAACACGATGCACAAGGTCGCGCCCCAAATTGAGCGCGGCATCGGCATTCCTATTTTGCACATTGCAGACGCGACGGCTGAGCGGGTCCGGCAGGCGGGACTCACCACCGTGGGGCTGCTGGGGACGCGGTTTACCATGGAGCAGGATTTTTACAAGGGCCGCTTTGGGGGCTACGGCATCAGCGTTGTGGTGCCCTCGGAGGGCGATGGCGACTTGGTGCACCGGGCGATTTACGATGAGCTTTGCCTGGGGGTGGTGCGGGACGAGTCGCGGCAGGGGTACTTGCGCGTGATTGAGGCGCTGCGGCAAGCGGGGGCCGAAGGGGTGATTGCGGGCTGTACGGAGATTGGTACGCTGGTGCAGCAGCAGCATGTGGAGGTGCCGCTGCTTGATACGACGGTGATCCACGCTGAGGCGGCGATCGCGATGGCGCTGGGGTAGCGATACTTCGGTCCAAATAGGCTTCGGTGGTCTGGGTCTGGGTTGAGCCAGGAGCAGCGGCTATTGGGTTCTTTGCTTTACGTCGGAATCGAGACGAGGTTAGAGACGGCGATCGCCACATCGGGAAAAGCGCCGGGATAGACCACGCCGCTATTGGCGGTGGTCTGAGTGGAGAAATCGTCGCCTTGTAGGTCTTTGAATAAGATCAGTTGTTGCCTAGGGACATCAATCACCCAGTATTCGGGGATGCCGGCGCTTGCGTAGAGTTTGCGCTTGATGTCTAGGTCGTAGGCCAGCGTGGTGTCGGCGACTTCAATCAGCCAGTAGATATCTTCTGGATAGGGGTGATGCTTGAGGTAGCGGGTATTGGGCAAGCGAACGATGGCGATGTCTGGCTCTGGTTCAGATTTGGTGAGGGTGATGGGGTGGGATTCAAAGATTTTGGCTTTGCTTCGGAGAACTTGTCTGAGATATTCGGCACCGCGATCGTTGATGAACCGATGAAATTCGCCTTCTGGTGACATCTCCAAAATCTCTCCATTGATCAGCTCGCAGCGGCGACGATCAAGAATGCCCTGCTGGCGCATGTGGTGATAGTCGGTAACAGACCATTTTGTTACTGAACGCATGGTGTGACCTCTGTAAATTTCAGGTCGAATCTCTGCTTAGATCCTACTCTATGGCGTTTTTGGGGTAGGGGCGATCGCTCTGGGGCAGGTGGTGGGCGCAGTATCTGTTCAGCGCACCGGGTGCTCCATCCCTAGCCCTTCCTCCAAACGCAGGTTGTGCCCTTATCGGGTCTAGCGCGGCACTCGCTTGGTGAGGATTCGCATCATCTCCCCGGAGGTGACGGTGCGAATGATGTCGGTGTTGACCAGGGGCACGGGCCAGGACCACTTGTCGGGGCGGGCGTAACCCAGGACGTGGAGGCTGTCGCGGCAGTTGTCGGCGCGAAGGGAGCCGATGGCGCTGGGGTAGCGATATTCTGGGCTCTGAATAGAAATAGAGACGGACGGCTGGAGTCTAGAGGCGCTGGTTGGGCTGAGCTGGGAGCAGCGATTGTAGGGTTCCCCCCTCTGTTGCACCAACAAGATTGGTGATTCCGCTTACTTGAGCAAGCAAGATGACAGACCTTAAGCTATAACCAGACACAATAGTCCGGACACTTTTCTGGACAAGCGCTGAAACCCTCGATTTCTCGTTGGCCAAGCTGCTGTGGAAGAGGCCTGAAACCCGCATTCCACCGTTAGCCATCAAAAACTGTCCGGAGTGTTGTTTTGTGGGACGGTATGATTATCCCATCCCTTTTTTCTTGCCGCCAGCCCCCTCCCACAACCTTTGGCTACGCCCCCTAGCATCCTTAGCTGGCGTCTTGAAATTCTCCAGCGCCTCACAATCATATTGAGTGATGCCAATGATCAGGGCTTCCCGCAGCATTGCCGACCTGTCTAAGCGTCGATAAATACCCCTACACCGTAACCTATGCCTTAAACGCCAGAATCAACGCAATCAAGCAATCACCCCTTTTGATGAGTCGTTGATCTACAGGTCGGCTCAGCGCATCATTCCCTCAACTACCCTACCCAAAGCGCCAGCCTGCTGTTCTTTCTCGCCGAATTCCGCTTCGACCTTTTGGCCTCTTAATAGTCAATCTGCTCACCCGAAAGGGGCGGGGTTGTCGTCGGCGCTTGCCGCACCTGGGTAGTCTGCTCGTAGGCATAGGCCAGCCCCAGCAGCGTCGGCTCGCTATAGGCTTCAGCCACAAACGACACCCCCACCGGCAGGGCCGCCTCGGTATATCCCATGGGTCAGCCCGCCCAACGAGTTGTAGCCTAGCCTCTTCGTCTTTTCGCGACAGGAAAGGCCTTGAGGGACTAAGGCCTTTCCTGTAGGCCAAATTGCGGCGGCGATCGCTATCCCAATAGCGCCTTACCGTCCAGCCGCCGCACCGCTACGATCGCCGGTTTCGGAGCGGCGTTGGCCGTCTTATCCGGCCAGTTAGAGCCCAAGGGCACTTGGCGAGCCTGGTCAAACAGCTCACCTTCAGTGGTTTTCATGGCAAACTGGCGCGTCTCCGAGGCCATCTCTTGACGGATGCCGTTGCGCTCGCCGGGGTGCTGCGCTGCCAGAAACAGCGTTGAGGCATCGCCGGATAAAAATGGGCCGGTCATCTCGCACTCCATAGGCCCATAGGCAAACATAAACGCCTCCCCCGCCTGAGGACCCGCGGTGGGCAGTACCCACACCGAGTTATTGCCAAATAGACCCCGCAGGTCTGACTGGCTCACCGGCTCACCAGACGCTGCCTCGGTGCGGCTAGGCACCGCTAGGTTGTGCTTGCTGGTGGACATATCTGTCACCATCCATACATTGCCCTTAGCGTCGATCTCTAGATTGTCGGGGCTAGAGAAACCCGCGCCGCCCTCAGCCGGCTCGCCGCCCAGGGACATCATCTCCCAGGTAAAGTCCATCGCGTCGGTGGCGTTGCCGCCTTCGCGCAGCTTCATAATCCAGCCGAACTCATAAGGAAATTCGCCGTTGGGCCCCACAAAGATTTCGCTGGCTGGGCCACCGTCGCCGCCGGGGCTACCGGAGGTAAAGGCGATGAACAGGGTGCCGTCAGCGGTGACATCGGTATCTTCTGGGCGGGCGGTGTGGGTCGCGCCTGCGGCATTGGCCGCGTAGTGAGCGTCAATCAAGATCGCCCCCTGCTTCTCCTCGGGGCTACCGTCGTAAAGGTCACCCAGGGTACTGTACTGCGCTTTGAACGCCATAGCAGTGGCGTCGTCCTCTACCTTGGTCCAGCCCCCTTCAGGACGCTGGGGCAGGGTGACCATGCCGCCCGCGACGCTGCTGGGCAGATTAGGATCGACGGGGGTGTCGGGGGTCAGCGCCATCCAAGTGCCGGTGCCGTCGGGATTGAACTTGGCGGCGTAGAGCATACCGTCTGTCATTGGGGCGGAGTTGGCTTTGTCCTTGGGGTCGCTGATGCTGCCCGTGCTGACGAACTTGTAGAGGTGGCCCCCACGGCGATCGCAGCCGGAGTACACCGCTAGGGGCTGGTCGGCCACCGCCCGCACGGCCACCGCCTCATGGCGGAAGCGGCCCAGCCAGCTGTGCTTGGTGCCGTAATCGCTAGGATTGGCTGGGTCTATTTCTACCATCCAGCCGTACTTGTTGCCCGCCAGACCAAACACATTGCCGCGCCCGTCCACATCGCCGGACGTGATGTAAAACGGCGTTTCCGAAGGCGACAGGGCCGAGCCATCGGGCTTGACCGGCTCAGGGACCTGGTCCTGGAAGTTCTCCTCAGCGCTGAGCACGGTGCCCCAAGGGGTAATGCCGCCGCCGCAGTTCTGGAAGGTACCGATGATGCGATCGCCCAGGTTGTCTTCGTAGCCAATTTTCTCGGTCTTGTTAAATACCGCCACAGCAGGGCCAGTAGATGCCAAGTATCGCCCGTCCTCTAGACCAGAGATCCCGGTGATGCGGCGGTCTGCCTCGGAAAAGCTGCGCTCCCACTGGCCACTGGCGCTGCGGCGCACGCCAATGACGCCAATGCCCTGGTCGGTCATCGCTTCCTTGGCAATTTCTTCAATCTGGGCCTTGAGAGCATCGTCTTCCAGCAGCAGAACATCGATCTCTCCCTCATTAGCCACCCCGCTTACGACCTCTACCGGCAGCGCTTTGCCCAGTACTTCAGCATGGGTCGCAATCCAGGTCGCGCCGCTGATGTACTCGAAGTTCACGGTTAGGTAGCCTTCGCCGGGAGCGGTTTCTACGAGCGCAATGTAGTCGTTGTTGTAGCCAAAACGGGAGTCGCCCACCGGGTCGCCCCAGGCGGCAATCACATCGTAGGTGTATCCCTCCGGTAGCACCAGGTCGTCAACCACAGTAAACTGGCTAAACTCAGCGGCTTGCTGGCTGGGGTCAACACCGTAGCTGGGCAGTGGCATCGGCCCTTTAATGGGCTCAAACCCAAGAACGCCATCCGCAGCGCCCTGGGCGTTGGCAGCTGCAGAACCAGAGAAAGGCCGATTGTGCGCTAGTGGGGATAGGGCGATCGCGCCAGTGGTGGCTCCCATGAAAGCGAGAAAGTGTCGACGTTTAAGGCTCATAGATTTTATTAGGACGAAGATTGAGCGGAGTCATTGACCTGCCCTAACCAGTGTCGGCTCTATTGAGGCAGGGCCAAATATGGTTAGGAGACGCATCAAGATGTACAGCCCGATAGCCCGCAAGGTCGGTACTGAAATTTCAGCGACCTTTACAGGCAGGGGCGATCGCCAGTTTAGTGAGGCTAGATTAAGCGATCGCCATCTCTGGGTTATTAGAGAATTAAGCCTGACTGAAAGGCTAAGGCTGTAGCGGAGGGAAAACCTGGGCATTCCAGCGTCACGGCAGTTTCTGCGCCGTCTTCTATTCTCGACGGCGATCGCCGATTCTCCACCTCAGCTCAGTCCATCGGAACCGCTGCCAACACATCAACTCCGACCGCAGCCCGGCCCCCCTGCGTGGTGCGGCCTTAGCAGATGGAAGGCCCTATTTCGTAGATGAAGGGCTAAATCGGGCTGAGTTGCGATCGCTAATAGCTATTTCTTTGAGCTGACATTTCCCTTTTGCTTATTTCTCACATGGACTGCTTTATTTTTTCTCCGAATCTCGAATAGATCAATAGCCTCAAAAAGGCCACTCAATTTGGCGTACCCATAGTTGCGCGAATCGAAAGATGCCTGATTCTTAATATGTCCACCAAGGACTGCTAAGCTTGACCAACCATCATCATCTAGAGTACTAGAAATAGCGCTCCGCAATAAATTCATTAACTTTGCATCTTGCTTCAGCTCTTCACTGGTTTTTCTGGCGCTTTTAGCAGACCTTGATTCCTCTTCAGAAGCTATAGTCTGATTAATTGTTTCAAGATATAGAAATGTTGAGCAAGCATTGACAAAGGCTAGAGGAGTCTTCTTCTCACCAAATCCATAGGCTTTCAAGCCATTTGTCAAAATCCTCATCACTAGAGGAGTGAAGTCGCAATCGCTAGACACAATAGCAAAGGCATCTAGCTGTTGCGTGTAAAGTAAGTCCATCGCATCAATAATCATTGATGCATCAGTAGCATTTTTACCTTTGGTGTAATCGAACTGTTGGACTGGGCGGATAGCGTATTCATGTAAGCACTCCTCCCACGATTGCAAATTTGAGCTTTTCCAGTTGCCATAAGCTCTGCGGATGTTGGCAACTCCATATTTCGCAATTTCAGATAGAATTGACTCAATTTTCGATGCGGGAGCATTGTCTGCATCGATCAGCAAAGCAATTTTTGACTCGGATTGCTGCATGTTGACAGATTCTAAGTTGGCTGAGTCGCTAGACTACAGTAGGGGCCTTATAAGTATGCCCTGACTCATAAAATAAGTGCAATCGAGGATCTTGTAGTGCGCATTTCGATAAGCGATTGCACCATCACTCTCATTGCATATTCAGCCCAAACTCTAGGCATTCACCCCGGTTTGGCGAATAAATTTCTTCAGTGATCAGTCGATGAGCGCTTGAAAAAAGCAAGATCTCAGAACTGCTAAGCTGGCCAATAGCTCTCCCAAGCTGCGATCGCCACCCTCCCCAAAGCGATCGCCACCCTCAACAGAAAACCGCGCTGCCCTCTTGCCAACCCACGCACAAATGTCCTACCTTATGGAGCTATGAGCCGTGGTCCCCATGGTTCTAGTCTCCCAAAGATTCGGTCTGGGCGGAGCCGCATGTTGCTGATGACAACATGCAGCCCCTAAGCCCCCACGACAGATAGTGGCTGTCGGGAACGGCCTGGAGTAATGATATTACCCGGCCATCCCAAAACCAAAAACGTCGCGGATGTCCGGTCGGCGGGGGACTCCAATTAACTCAAAAACGGAGTCCCTCATGACAACTCAATATCATTCGCTGCCCCAAGAGGCGGCACAGTTCGCAGCGCCCCAAAACCCCGCTGCGGAACCCGCTGCGCTGCGGCTAGATTCCCCCATGGAAGCCGAACCCGCTATCCCCACGCTGCTTGAGCCCTCCCCAGCCCCCGGCTGCGAGCACTTGAGGCACATCATCATCGGCTCCCCCGAAGGCGTTCGCCAAGCCATCAACCGGCTGCACGTGCTGCAGTACGTCGAGTGGCGGCTGTGGACCCCGCTGATTGCCATCGGCGATCGCGGCGTCCACATCACCCCCGCCCAAGGTCAGGTGCTCAGCTACCTCATCCAGCAGCGGCCCATTCGGTAGTCGGACGACCCACCCGCTATGGCGATCGCCCTTAGAGCGACATCTAGCCTCTACACGGCGATCGCCTAGTCAATCTGCTCACCCGAGAGGGGCGGGGTTGTCGGCGGCGCTTGCCGCACCTGGGTCGCCTGCTCATAGGCATAGGCCAGCCCCAGCAGCGTCGGTTCGCTGTAGGCTTCGGCCATGAACGATACCCCCACCGGCAGGGCCGCCTCGGTGTACCCCATGGGCACAGTCACGTCGGGGAAGCCCGTAGCGTTGGCCAGATAGCCCGCGCTGTAGGGGTCGGCGGCCTCGCACAGATAAGTCGGGTCCGACTCAAGGGTATAAATCGGGCTAGCCGGACAGCTCATCGTCGGGTAGACAAAGGCGTCCAAATCGCTATCGGCCATGATGCCCGTGAGGGTTTGCCGCGCCATCGGCAGCTGATTCGACAGGCTGTAGAGCAGGCCGGTATCCGCCAGCCCCAGCGCTTCTGCCATCTCCACAAAGCTGTCGACTCGGGCCGGGTTCACGGGGGTTTCAGATTCGGCGATCGCTGGGTCGAGGCTGGCGTCAATTAGGGCCTGCAGAGTTTTAGGATAGTTGTCCGGCAGGGTGCTGAGGTAGGTCTCGATTTGGGGCTCAAACTCATTGTCCCAAGCTGGGCCCAAGAGACTCCAGGGCGACTCTAGCGACTCGGGCAGGTCGACCCTGACCACCGTCGCGCCCAAGGCTTCCATTTCCGCGATCGCCGCTTCCATCAGGGCGTCTACCTCTGGGTTGCCCCCCATGAAGTCAGTAATCAGGCCAACCCGCGCGCCGGCGAGGGCGTCTGCGTCTAAAAACGGGGTGTAGTCCTCGACGGCAAATTCAGCGCTCTCTAGCGTGCGCGGGTCGGCGGGGTCAGGGCCCGCCATTACCCCCAGGGCGATCGCCGCATCTGTGACGGTGCGCGCCATGGGTCCGGCCACGTCAAAAGACAGGGTCAGCGGCACGATGCCGTCGCGGCTCACCAGCCCCATGGTGGGTTTAATGCCCACCAGCCCCGTCACCGCCGCCGGGCCGCGCACCGAGCCTGCCGTATCGCTGCCCGTACCCAATACGGCGAAGTTGGCGGCGATCGCCGCCGCCGTGCCGCTGCTTGACCCCGACGCATCGCGGCCTAGGTTATAGGGATTCAGCGTCAGCCCGCCCAGCGAGCTGTAGCCCAGCCGCCCGTAGGAGGCCGCAAACTCGCTCATGTTGGCCTTGGCGAGGATAATTGCGCCGGCCTCCCGCAGCAGCTGCACCACAAACGCATCGTCCGGCGGGATAGCGTCCATGAGCACGTCAGAGCCTGCCGTGGTCGGCATGTCGGCGGTGTCGTAGTTATCCTTCAAAATGATAGGAATGCCGTGCAGTGGGCCCATCACCTCCCCCGCCTCACGGGCCGCGTCTCGCTCGGCGGCAAGGCTGAGGGCGTTGTCGTTCACGCTGATCAGGGCGTTAATGGCGGGGCCGTCGGCTTCGTAGGCATCGATGCGGTTGAGGTAAAGCTGCACCAGCTCCACCGACGTCAAGGTTCCTGCATCCATCGCGGCCTGAATGTCGGTCAGGGTTGCCTCTTGCAGATTAAAGGTGTCGGCGATCGCGGGCAGTGCGGTGCCCATCGCGGCGGCGATCGCGGCTGCTCCAGTCAAAGCCTTGAGCTTGTTGATAATCACGTTATTGATGGTCACTCCCCCTTTAGCTACCGCTCCCTCTTGGCGCAGCGGCTGCCGTTCTGTCGATTGCATGCCAACAGTAGTTCAAACCATTGGCATCCTTTGTGACTAGGGCTACGGAACTTTAATTGGGGGCAGCCCGGCCCGCAATTCTCATTTGTTATGGTGCGCCGCTTCAGTGCGAGCTGATGTCGCTAGGCTTAGGTCGCCTACTTATAGTGCGATCGCGGTTCTTTTGGGGTGGGTTGCGGTGAGCAAACGCGCTATTGCTCCCATTGCATGTTTAGCTCAAATTCTGGGCATGGGTATGCAGTTTTAGATCTTCGATAGTCGGGTGTGTGAGTGCAGGTGAAAGAGCGATGTTGGGGTGTCCAGCAAAATGGTGTGTTTGATGTTCAGCAATGTACTCTACAAGATCTGCGATCGCACTGTATCAACCTCATAGCGACCAAGCTCACCGGTGGCAATGGAGCGCAGCGGAATTGCCGTCCGTTGCAGCGCCTTGTTAGAATCAATTTCACAACTCTAATAACCTACGAAGGAAGCTAGTTGCTTTCTCATTGTCGATGTGACTTTTCGGTGAAAGTATCAACCTACCAATTGTTTTTCCCTCAAACTGACTAACACCCCTAGAATTTCTTCCTGACCAGTGTTTTAGCAGTAGAGTTGAATTCAATAGGTCTTCTTGAAACATTGATACTAGAACTGTGTTAACAATCTTTGTTGGTGCAATCCCTACAAAATAAAACATAAACACCGATTTTTTCGTCGCCAAAAACTCAAGAACCTTATCAAGGTTGTACGCTTTCGGGTTTGAATTAAGAACCATGATTTTTGTCTTTACATCTGTCTCAGTAAAATATTCTTCAAACTCCCTCGAATAATCGCCAAGAGTATTTTCTGTTTTAAACTGTGGTATTCCGTTAGATTTCTGCAAAAGTGCATCTATAATTTCTTGCCTTAGTCTCTCATCTTCACCAGCAATCAGATATTCTATTATCCTCCCACGTACATTCACATTCTCTATCAGCCCAGCCAGCAAGATTTCGTTCTTATATTGATCAACCTTTACATCCAATTCATCCTTGAGCGTCCGCAAATCATCACTACCAACAAAACCAACGGCCCTGCGTGGAGCATCTAATATAGTGGCTATTTGCGTATTAGTTGGCGCAAATTTCGTTCCAGAAGGACTAATATTGTTCGTTGCCTCAACCAAGCGTACCAAGTTGCCTTCAAAACCGATTTCTGCGTGTATATTAAATAACCGTTCAATATTTTCTGGCTTGTTCTCGATACCTTCAAATTCTCGCATAATGTCGGAGCCGTTGAAGCTGCCACGAATATTGTTCTCACGAAGCTCTTGAGAGCTGTGGCTTATCTTTTTCAAGAACGTAGTGTTTGATAAAAGGATATGATTTCTACTAGGGGCAACTAGGCAAACTAAAAACGGGCGATCATCGACCTTTTGTAGTTTGGATAAGGAAAGCACTGTATTTGAAAAGCTCTGGCTGTTTGATGAGCTATAACGTATGGCAAACTCTTTGCAATAAAAAACAGAGCGGTCTTTCGTTAATGAAAATTTATCCGCCACAAGCTTACATAATTTCGATTTATCGTTAATACCATTATGCTCTTCGATAAACGCTAATAGCTCATTTATTTTATTGCTCATCAAACAGTCCCATCACAACATCCTGACCTTGACTATTTTTTTTCTTGCTCTGTTTTTGCTTGGCAAGGCTGTTGCGTTCCCAAAAATAACCATCATGGTAGCCTTGAATGATGTTGTCAGAGTCGGCGCGAGCAAGTCGTTTTACTGTCATAGCGCAATATTCAGATTCAATCTCTATGCCAGAGAATCGCCTACCTAATTTTTTTGAAACTACGCATGTCGTGCCAGAACCGAGAAACGGGTCAAAGACAAAATCACCCTCCCTAGAGCTTGCAAGAATTAACTTTGCGATTAATTTTTCTGGCTTTTGAGTAGGATGATCTGTGTTTTCCGGCATTGACCAGAATGGAATAGATATATCCGTCCATAAATTCGAGGGGTGTGTTAGACGGTAATTTCCTTTAGGTGTTTCCTCCCAATCCTTCGGTTTTCCTGACGAATGTCGATAAGGCGCAATTACTTTCCTCTTAAGTTTTACCGCCTCGACGTCAAAATAGTAATCATTTGACATAGTACAAAACCAAATGTCTTCTGAACAATTCTTCCAATTTGTTTTTGCGCCCCTTCCTTTTTCTCTTTCCCATGTGATGCGATTGCGGATTGTAAAATATCGTTCAAGCACGGCTTGAACTGGCTTTGAAGATTGCCAATCACAACATACATATAAAGAGGCGTCTTTCTTCAGACATCTCTTGAGATTTGGTATCCATGATTCAAGCCATTCCTGATAAGAATCTTCTGATTTCTTAGAGAATTTGCTTTCACCAAATTTTTTATTGAGATTGTATGGTGGATCAATTACAAGAAGATCAATAAAATTGCCTGGCAAGTATTCAATACAAGAAAAAATATCCTGATTTATAACTTTTCCTTCTATTTGCTCTGCCTCACAAGCAGATTGAAGTGTGATAGTTTCCCTAAGAAGCGTGTCTTTTTCATCGTCTTCCAAGGTCAACGTGCGGTTTCTAGGTGCTCTTTTTTTCATGCGATATCAGTCTTCTGCCTTTGGGGTTCTCTAGTCTTCGGTATTTCTCCACTCCATGAGCACAAGCTCAGCAATTGCAAGCGGGGAGACCATTGCTCTACCATGCTCCTTTAGCGCAGCAAATTTGTAGTGTTCCAGTAATTCATCAAATACAGGAACTATATCATCTGGGATAACCTTCAATGCTTCTATGTATTTTGGGCTTTTCGATGTCAATTTGTCTATTCCCTCATGATTGCACGGGTTCTGCCTTTGATTTCTAACTATATATTCAACGTCAGATCTGGCGGATAATACCCTGCCTCCCAGATCTTATCAGGCATATCTAGCGAATAACACCCTACTTTCCGCAATCATCCGCCGCATCTGACGGCCAACTCCGGAAATTTAGGGCGTTATCCGTCGCTCTTGTCTGATAACCATGATTTATAGGGTATTATCCGTCACTTTTGTCAGACAACACCCCATTTATCGGTGTTATCCCGTGATTAGCGATGTCGTCATCACAGCCTCCTCGCCTGCTCGGCCAGGTAAAGCAGGTGCTTCGTACAAAGCACTACAGCCTCAAAACCGAGAAATCTTACATTCACTACATCTGCGAATTCATCCTCTTCCATGACAAGCGCCACCAATGATTTACACGCATGTCCTAAATCGGGGTGGGCGTGGAGTGCGTAGCCCTCTGGATAATTAAATTCTCAAGGGCTTGAGTCTTCGTAATTGCTAACCAAAGGCCAATTCCTATTCATCTGCGCGAGGTTGCTTCATTACGTGCAGCGATCGCCCCACAGCAGAACTCCAGAGCAAGCCAGCAGAGCTGGTGAGTCGGTCTACAGAACTCCTAAGCAGCATTTTAGAACTCCTGAGCAGGTCAGCAGAACTAGCGAGCAGCCCCGCTCAACTCGTTAGCAGCTCAACAGAACTCCAAAGCAACAATTTAGAACTGCTGAGCAGGTCAACAGATCTCTCAAGCCGCGATCGCCAATCCCCCAAAGCGATCGCCACCCTCAACAGAAAACCGCGCCACCCTCTTGCCAACCCGCGCACAAATGTCCTACCTTATGGAGCTATGAGCCGTTATCCATGGTTCTAGTCTCCCAAAGATTCGGTCTGGGCGGAGCCGCATGCTGTTGATGCCAACATGCGGCCCCTAAGCCCCCACGACAGACAGTGGCTGTCGGGAACGGCCTGGAGTAATGATATTACCCGGCCATCCCAAAACCAAAAACGTCGCGGATGTCCGGTCGGCGGGGGACTCCAATTAACTCAAAAACGGAGTCCCTCATGACAACTCAATATCATTCGCTGCCCCAAGAGGCGGCACAGTTCGCAGCGCCCCAAAACCCCGCTGCGGAACCCGCTGCGCTGCGGCTAGATTCCCCCATGGAAGCCGAGCCCGCTATCCCCACGCTGATTGAGCCCTCCCCCGCACCGGGGTGTGTTGGCCCTTCAGGGCCAGTCGAAGACTCACACCTGAGGCACATCATCATTGGCTCCCCCGAAGGCGTTCGCCAGGCCATCAACCGGCTGCACGTGCTGCAGTACGTCGAGTGGCGGCTGTGGACCCCGCTGATTGCCATCGGTGAAAAAGGCGTCCACATCACCCCCACCCATGGCCAGGTGCTCAGCTACCTCATCCAGCAGCGGCCCATGCGGTAGTCGGGCTCCCCACCCGCTATGGCGATCGCCCTTAAGGCAACATCTAGCCTCTACGCGGCGATCGCCATTTTGCCTAAAGCCTGTCGACGTTTCATGGTGCGCTCTGCTTAGTCCGCTGAACGAGTTGGCCCCTGCTTTTAAGACGAGAGACAGATCGTCAAGGGAAAGCAAGCGCTAGCTGCTTTGTGATTGGTTTTATGAGCTAGAAATCCAAATTCCGCCAGGGACAGCAGCGGCGCTCAGGAGAACAAATCCAGCGGTAGATGACCATACATTTCATTCAGGCCACCGTCATAGGGCGATTGACACGACACTAAAACCCCTCGGTGGTCTCCTGTGTAGCTGTTGGCATATAGAAGGCCCGATTTAGGATTGAACTTGATGTAGACGGCCCCTTCCACCGGGTCGAACGTCAAGTCCTGGGGAATATCATATCCAAGCGCCTGGGTATAGCCCTTCAGGGCAGCCACGCCTTCACCTAAACCGCCTGCGCAAACGCCAAAAATCTGAAACTCTGACTTTTGAGCTACGGTTTTTAGTGCGGCCTGAATTTCAGCATTTGCTGGACGGTCTAGCGTCTCTACCGGCTGGTAGTCAATTTTTTTAAGCAGCTGACAGGCCGTATCAATATCAGTGTCAGTCATTGTTCTCCTAGGTGTGCCGCTTCGCTTTTGCTCTTAGGGCTTCCAATTGACTGTATCAGATGGCTCAAAGCCTATGGCCTGGGTAATCGCGCTCATTGTGGAGCGGTCATGGACAGCCGCGTTGTCTATCATTGCTTAAGCAATCCAGCAGAATTGTTATCCAGTGTCATGCTCGCCATCAACAGTAATATCGAAGTGCAAGACATCTTCTCGCCTTCCCGGCTTTGTGTATAGGGCGATCGCAGGGTTCGTCTTCGATGCGCTGTCCTCTTGAGGTAAAGTCCAGAGACAGTGATGAGCAGGCAGCAGCACCAATGTAGTAGCTTAGGCCGACTTCAGCGCCCAGGCAACAAAGCGCTCCGTATAGTACAGCGCCAGTTGGTTACTAACGCCATTAAACACTGCATCAAAAGCATGTTCAGCCCAGGGAACCTCCAGCCAAACCACCTGATTGCCCGCAGCCCGCAGCCCCTCATAGAGCTGACGACCATACTCAGCCTGCACCACATGGTCGCGTCCGGCATAGACCAGCAGCGTTGGCGGTAAACCCGGTTCAACATAGCTGATTGGGGACGCCTGCCGGTAAAGCTCAGGGGCCGCGTCGGGGGGACCGCCCAAAAATGCTCTCAACACGGCGCGAGTATCGATTGGGTCGGGAGTTGGGGGGTCCTGGTAGCCCGCCGTCAAATCCACCGGCCCGTAATAATTGACCACCGCCTGCACCGGCAGTGATTCTGGTGCCCCATAGGCTGCGATCGCCGCCAGCTGCGCCCCAGCCGATCGCCCCAGCAGCGCCACGCGGCCTGGGTCTACCGATAGCGCCTCGGCGTTGCTCTGAATGTAGGCTAGGGCAGCGCGCACATCTTCCTCCTGGGCTGGAAAGCGGTAGCCCGGCGCGTGGCGATAGTCGATCGCGACCACTGTGTAGCCCTGGGCGGCCATGTAGCGGCTGAAGCGATCGCTGCTGTCTGGGCTGCCGCTCTGCCATGCGCCGCCGTAGATCACCACAACGGTGGGATTGCGGCCTGGGGCTAGCGGTCGGTAAAGGTTGAGGTGCAGAGCGACCCCATCCGGCTGGGCAAACTCGATGCCCCGGTCGATGCGCACCTCATCTAGGGCAATGCCGCGAAAGACGTCTGCTAGGACTAAGGGGCGGGGGCGCAGGGGCTGAAGGGCGATCGCCGGGATGCCAGTGAGGTAGTCATCCCCCAGCACGGCGCGCATTTCGGCGGCGATTTGGCGGTTGGCGGCGGGGAATTGGGCCAGGGGCGACAGGCTTAGCCCCAGCCCTAGCAGGCTACAAGAGAGGATGAGGAGTCTGGCTGTGCCCCGGATGCGGCTGAAGAGCAGTAGGAGGAGGGCGATCGCGTTTACTACAGCTAGCCAGGGGCTGACTTCGGGTGCGCCTACGCCTAGCGGCAGCAGGAAGCGGGTGGGGGCTGGCACGACGATCCATAGGCTGAGGAAAAGGCCTGTTAGGCTCAGGATCAGAATTGGCATCACGTATGGATCATCTCAGCTAATGTAGCTTACACGGCGAAGTGCGGCGTCTACAGACAACCTTAAACCTGTGCGAATAAATCCTATACCGTTCGCGTCAACCGAGCATTAGATCGTGTGCTGAGTTCGTAAATTCAACATCAAAATTCGATGCCAAAAAGGTTTCCGCCCTCATCGTCAGTCAACCTAAGCCTTATAAAAGAATCGAAATCAAATTCAGGTGAAAATTCTGTTAACGGGACCATATCTGAGTTGAGAGCGCAGGCATATTTGAAGCCAAGTCGTTCTGATTCTCTAGCTGCCAATTCAAGTGCTAGACCAACCTGACGTTCATCGACGCCATCAAAAATAGTACTATCGTGAATAAGAATGCCAGGGGATGTTTCCCGTTGTGCCCATAGTTGGGCAAGCATTAGATCATAGCAAAAAATCTTCATTTTGCCAATTCCTTCACTGCGATCTCTTTCAATTTCAACATTAAATTGAAATCCGCCTGAGCCTACATTTATCGCAAGCGTTCCTGGAGCATCATAGAGGGCTTGCGAATTTGAATTGAATAGTGTAATCGCCCGCTCAGCCTGAGCATAGCGCTCTTCATAATCTCGGCGTGCTCTTTGCTGTAAAAGCTCTTTTTCTATCCGAAGAGCACTTTTTCCCTCTTCTACTTTTCTCAGCTCATCGATACGCTTATTAATATCATTGAGGTCGGAGCGCGTCTCCAAGTACAATTCTTGGAGCCTAGTATATTCTTCTAAAGCACCGTGAGTCTGTAGAATTTCAAGCCTCTCAGCTCGCTGTTCAATTTTTCTTTGAATTAACTGCTCTAGATCAGCAATAGTTCGCCTTAGACGCTGAACTTCCGTTAGCAGAAAACCCCGCCTATTCTCGATGATTCTATGGTGAAAAGCCTCTACTTCTTCCAGACGGCGAATAACTAAACCTGGAAGCTCAACGCCGGCGCTTTCATATAGTCTAAGCAGATCATTTTTGTTTGGTTCGCTTTCTTGCTCAACACTAGACTGATAAAAGCTTAAAAGCTGACGATTAAATATATTCTCATTTGTAATTTCATGTATTTCAGAAGTAAGGAGATTAGCTTCTCTTTGAAGCTCTTTGTACTGAGGATGTACGCGAAAATTGCTCAAGTCCTCTTGCCGCCTTTGCAGTTGCTGTTCAATTCTGACTCGAGCAGCTTCCAACTCTCCAAGTGACCCTAAGATTCTTGTCGAGATAATACCTTGATTAGAGGTCTTTAGCTTCTTGAGACTGTCTAACAGATTTCCTTCTTCTTTTATCTTCTGAAAATCGCTGGCATCTTCCCAGGCAAGCCCTAGCAAAAAAGTATTAAGAACTTGCTTTTGCCACCCTGGTTGCTTCCTAAAGTATTCGAAAGGCGTAGAAAATGCGTCTTTTCCTGGCCGAATAAAGTAGGAAATTAGACCGCGAAAATTGGGAGCAAACTGCCGTTCCTCATTAATCGCCAATTCGAAAGTTAGGTATCCAAGCAGCTTTTTCCATTCTTCTATCTTATAAAATTTCTGATTTTCTTCCGATCTTGGCTGAATTATCCAATCAGTAGTATTGCCCTGCAAATAAATTTTCGTAGGTTCATCAACACTTCTCGTAGCAATGATTTCGCGCTCTGCTAGAGTCAAATTTAGGCCAAAAGACCACCCTCTCAAACTTGATACTCTTAGTCCTGTACCTTTACGCGGACTCGAGCCCAAGCAAAAATGAATAATTTCAATAAGGCTTGACTTTCCTAAACCGTTGCGCGAGTCTCTAGAACTAGAATAATCTGTGCGATCGGCTAATATTACATTGAATCCATGCGCGAATTCAACTGGCTTAAAGGAGTCTTTATTTGCAAATATAGAGTTTATCATTGGCGACGCTTTTGGAGTAAGCCTTCCTTTAGTTCAATAGCCCCAATCATATAAAGCAAATTAAGTCCTAGAACAAATCGCTCAAAGGTAGAAACTTCTGAAATCTTAGATAAATCGCTCCAAAGGGAAGTCACTGTTCGAGGCTGATTCAAATATTTTATGATAATAGCACCAACTCCTAGTAATGAGTTATCTACTGAAATATACTTATCAGGTAATATCACGGCTCAAAAATATCGCAAGTTTCAAAGAAGTAACATAAAACTGCTAAACCTGCCAGCTGGCGCGAGGTATTTGAACTATTTTGGTGCGAAAATCTATAAAGCTGATTGAATAGCTCGTCTCCTCGGATACCCTGACTAAGCAGCCTCTTATATTCGATATTTAAAGCTGCCTTGAGTCTTTCTGGAACATCAGGGAAGTAGATCTTTGCATTTTGCTCGATAAAATGGCGCACTTCGCCTGCTTTAGCTAAACCCATGCCCAGGGCAAATTTAATTTCGTGTGTCAAATAATTCTTAGACATTTTTTCTTCGGGGTTAGTGGGTTGAAAAATGCTCTGTCCATCTGAAAAATTTGCTCTCTGATTCAAAAGGGCTGTAATCACAAATGTAATGTCATCATAAGCGATACTGGCCATTGCTAAGGCAGAACCCGATGGAGTATAAGATACTGACTCATGTCTCTCCAAATCTGATTGGCAGTTACTCATGTCTTCCCTAAGTTTAGAAATTTGAGCTTCTAGCTTATTTCTAGCTTGAGGATCGCTCTCATCAATCAAACTTTGTTCGCATGTGCCAAGAAGCTTTACAATTTTAAGCATATTTTTGTCAAGGCCAAGCTTTCTTTCCTCTCGCCAATTCATAAAGCTCAACTATCCTTGATAAACTTCGATCTCAAATTTGTCCAAAACTCTTTAAGATTGATTCCAGTCCCCAATCCTAATTCTCCTTCATATGCGAGAACGAAAGGAATAATAGGAATTGAGACCTTTAACGCGTGCTTTGCATCAATTTCTGGCGAATTGATTATTTCAGCAACAATCTCGCTTTCTTCCGGAAGATGTAGTTTTTCGTCTTGCGATATTTTTATTGCTTGACTGATCTCTGACAATATTAAGCGCATGCTTTCTTCTGGAACGAGATTTTTATCTATGGATTCTAAAAGCTTCTTTGATTTTACAATCTCAGACTGATTTAGCTTTTGCGCAAGAGGTAGAATGAGGCATTGAACTTCAGAGCTAAAATGTAACATTAATTCTTGAGAAAGTCCTACTTGACCTTCTAGAAATGAGTCAATCTTGTTATCAATATTCTGAATTTGACTAGAAAGAGATTGAATTCGATTTGGGTATTTGCTTTTCAGTTTGTCTTGTAGATCTAAAAACTCTTCTTCGTATTTTTTCTTTTGCTGCCTCAGCGTTTCGACGCGGCGACGATACCTACTTATCCTGCTAGGATCGTCTTCGTCAAGTAATTCTTTTTCATACTCATTCAATAGTTGTAAGACATGGCTGATATTGTCTTCCAATTGCTTTAACCTCAGAGCTGAATGTGAATATACCATAGGAATTTTTTATAAGCTGAAAATGGATTCAATTTTAGACTGGATCAACTAAGCTGCTTATAGCACATTGAGCAAGTCGCGGAGCGAATCGAAAAAATGCTACTGGCTTGTCCATTTCCAAGATCCTTCAAATCGACAAGCCAACTATGCACTCAACATTAGATTCTCCCAAATAATGCCTCGCCTTCCGAAGCACGTCTAACAGATAATGCCCTTCTTCTCATGACTATTCACCACATTTAGTGTCTATCTTTAAAAATTCGGAGCTATTGTGTATCTTCTTATCGCCTCTACATTATTCATATAAATATGGACTCTAGAGCGTTATTCATCGCTTTCTCAGAGAGTGCCTATGTAGTGGCATTGTATCGCAATTATCCATTCTAAAATTGCAGTATTATCAACTCCTGAATTGAGTAAAATAGGCGTTTTGTGTAAGGCGCTACGGCCTCAGAGCTGGAAAATCCTACATTTATTACGCTAGTGAGTTTCTCCTGGTTTATGGCAAGAATCATTGCCCTGGCTGAAGATTGCTTCCTCTCAATATACGGGAGCTTGCTCCATTCTATGCAGCGATCGCCCCACAGCAGCACTCCCAAGCAAGCCAGCAGAACTGGTGAGTCGGTCTACAGAACTCCCAAGCAGCTCAACAGAACTCCCGAGCAGCATTTTAGAACTCCTGAGCAGCTCAGCAGAACTAGAGAGTAGCACTGCTCAACTCATTAGCAGCTCAACAGAACTCCAAAGCAACAATTTAGAACTGCTAAGCAGGTCAACAGTTCTCCCGAACCGCGATCGCCAATCCCCCAAAGCGATCGCCCAACGCCACATCTCAGAAAATCACGCTACCCTCTTGCCACCCGCCCACAAATGATCTATTCTCGGGAGCTATGAGCCGTGGTCCCCATGGTTCTAGTCTCCCAAAGATTCGGTCTTGGGCGGAGCCGCATGTTGATGTCGCAACATGCAGCCCCTAAGCCCCCGCGACAGAACGTGGCTGTCGGGACGCCTGGAGTACATGGTACCTGGTCATCCCACCCCCAAAAAACGTCGAGGATGATCGGTCGGCGGGGGACTCCAACTCAACTCAAAAAATGGAGTCCCTCATGACAACTCAATACCCATCGCTGCCCCAAGGGGCGGCACAGTTTGCAGCGCCCCAAAACCCCGCTGCGGAACCCGCTGCGCTGCGGCTAGACTCCCCTCTAGAAGCGGACCCGGCTATCCCCACGCTGATTGAGCCCTCGCCAGCGCCAGGTTGCGTTGGCCCTTCAGGACCAGTCGAAGACTCACATCTGCGGCACATCATCATCGGCTCCCCCGAAGGCGTGCGCCAAGCCATTAACCGGCTGCACGTGCTGCAGTACGTGGAATGGCGGCTGTGGACCCCGCTAATTGCCATTGGCGATCGTGGCGTCCACATCACCCCCACCCATGGCCAGGTGCTCAGCTACCTCATCCAGCAGCGGCCCATTCGGTAGTCGGGCTTCCCCACCCGCTATGGCGATCGCCCTTAAAGCGCCATCTAGCCTCTACGCGGCGATCGCGGCTACTCCTCACGGTGCGCTACGAGGCCCGCCGCTCAAGTGCGAGCTGACGTAGACCGACTCAGACCGTCCGCTCACCCACCGCAAGCGTCGGCTCGCAGCTCACCGGGAAATTGACCGAGTTAGCCACAAAGCACAGCCCATGAGCCCGCTCGTGAAGCTGCTCCGCCTTGGCCGCATTACTCCGCGCTTGAATCGTCACCCGGGGCCTGAGCACCACCGCCGTAAAGTGCCCCCCGCCCTCTCGGGTCACCGCCATGGAGCCAAAAGCCTCATCGACGTAAGCCGTGACGACGATTTTTGCTTTGGCGCACAGGTGCAAATACCAGAGCATGTGGCAGGCCGATATTGAAGCGACCAGCAGCTCTTCGGGGTTGTACCGCGCTGGATCGCCCCGAAACGCGGGGTCAGCCGACCCCACAATGCTGGGCTTGCCTGCTGCGGATATCTCATGGGCCCGCTCGTAAGCCTCATAGTCGCGCGTCCCTTGGCCCAAGTTGCCAGTCCACCGGACCTGGACGGTGTAATTGTGGCTAGTCACGCGGACAAGCCTCCTATAAACGGCAAGACCGCTTCGGCCACCGCAGCGCCGTATTCCTCCGCTAGGCCCAGGGTACCGGGGAGACGCGCAGACTGAACCCCAGCTAGATCTGCGATCGCCTCCATTTCCGCTTTAGAGGCCGATCGCCCTATTGGGCAACCGTGACGTAGTCCCAAGGGGTTTGTCAGATAGATATAGTACTGATGGCGGCACTTCATGAATATTATTGTCATATAAAGGCCTCCTAAAAGACAGGGCTTGTATCCCAATTTTTTGGGCCAGGCTGCGGACGATGTCGGTGTTAACCAAAGGTACGGGCCAGGACTATTCGTCGGAGCGGGCGTAGCCGAGAGCATGGAGGCTATCGCGGCAGTTGTTGGTGGCATGCAGGGAGCGCAGTGGCCTCGTCAACTGCGACAATACTATTACGCGATCGCACGAAATTTGAGCGTGAGAGCAAATTATTGGTTCAGACGAGCTGGGCATTGACAGCCATATTGATGCGAGTGCAGAAAACGGGTGCGGGTAGCACGCCGTACCGGCTCAATTTTGAGACCCGGACCGGTGTATTCGCGAATTTGAAAACGAACCCAACAATGGCGTCGATGAAGCCAATCAGAGTGACGACGGCGGTCGCGTCAACCAACCAGATATCGCCTGGTGAGAGGAAGCTTAAGCGGTTCAGACGTGGTGGGCCGGTGGCGGTTTAGAACGAATGCCATCAGCCAGTTCTTTGCAAATATAAGCGGCCTGAGCCTTGATGCCTCTGTCGAGAGATCGCTTCAAGACATCCGCCAGCAGACCCTGCTTCGCAGCAATCAGCTCGACACCACACAGTTTGTCCGCAGCGATCGCCTCCCTGTAGAAACCTACTTCCTGACTGTCATCAACTGGGGGCTGAGTCGGACAAGCTACAACCTTTTCTTGTCGGCAGCGCCCGTGGCGCAGGCCCAGTTTGCGTCAGCATTGCCAAAACCGCCATCCCCTTCTCCATCAGCATCCGGGAATCCGATGGTGGCTTGTCTGATGAGTACGCAGATATCAACCCCAGAGACGGCGTGCGGATCTGAACATGAGCTACAATCCCCTCACAGGTCGCGTGACTGGGTCGGGTATCTCTTCAGCGGAGGGACGCAACATCGTTATGCGGTAGTCCTAAACGAGTAAGGAAATTCTGCCGTGAAGGGGATAAGCGATCTAGGTTCTTGACTACAGGAGAATTATCACTCCTATTATGCCAAGCACGATTGCCATGACAGATTTCACCGGCTCCAATTCATCGGCAACGTCTCGTCGCCATCCGCACCGCAGACAGGAATAGACGCTTTCGCCCTGCACAACAATACTGTGGTGTCCGCACCGAGGGCATTCCAGATTGTGTGGGTGGCTCGGGTGGACAATTTCGGGGTTAACCATAATCTTATACCAAGTAAGGGGTAAAGAAGTTGCTATCAAAGCCTGTCGAGAGTACAGCAGATCTAGGAAAGGCCATAAGCTTTCCAAAATCGTTTTGTGGCTGCGAACAAAACTGGTTAGATTAACAGCCGCCTCAGGCAAGCTTTAGCACGGTTGCTTTATATCAACTTCACATCGATATGAATTGATTATACGGCTGAAACCCTTGTCAGTAAAGGTCTTTAGCCGCAAGTAAAGGGTTTAATAAATTTACCCCGAGCTAACCCTTCTAGTTCAAATAAAAACAGGCTAGTTGCTCCCTGACTAGATCATGAAGTGGCCTTTACTGACTTTCACGCTATATGTAGCGTTTTTCTCAGGGCTAATGCGGTAATTGGCTACAGCATTCAGCAATCTCTCCCCGCTAGCACGACATTATCTAGCTCTATCGGTAACTACGTTGAACTTGAAAGTAGTTTTTATTTCATCCACTTAGCTTTTTCTTCGAGCAAGCGTTATCATGACCATCAGATTGAAAGGGGCGTCCGGAAGGAATTAAACAATGTTTGTAAAATGCAGTCACCTCCAGATCAAGGTTCTCAAGAAAGGGCGCGAAAGACAGAGCCGGGGGGTGCCTCAGCGACACGACGAGCAAAGCAGGCGTTTCGAGCCATTCTGCAGCGCTTTCGCCAATACCGCTCGGACCTAGCGCGGCAGGGCTGGCGACCGCCCGACGGTAGCCGAGCCAAGCCCGACAGCGAGAATACCCTAAGCAAGTTTTTCTACCCTAATGTCAGCGAGACGACGGGGAAGAATCTCTACAGTCAGCTGCGGGATGGGACAAGCCTGATCTCTCCCGAAGACTTGGTACGATACTTCAGTCGCCTCAAAGAGCAGGACCATGGTTTTTGGCAGTCCCTAACCGAGGAGGAAATTCTAGCCGCTTTCCAGCGGCTAATTCAGCTTGGCCCAGACGAAAAGCGCAGCATCTTTCCGGAGGGAGCCGTCTCTCAGTCGCTGAACAATGACCAGGAGGTGTTGCTTCAGCAGATGCTGCTCAACACCCGGCTATACCATACTGATGCTGAGCTAAACGACGCCATCTTGCAGCTCTACAAAACCTCGGTAGTGCATTTTAGTAAAGGATAGAGAAAACATCAGGGTCAAGACAGTTAACTCTCCTTGCCTGGACCAAACGATTGTACTCATGAATGAAAGTCCAAATCGCACCTACGTGATTCTCTATCTTCTTAGAGAAGGATAATGCCCTTCTCACTAGCCGCGACACGCGCTGTCTCAATGTGTTGTTGAACCGTTCTATGTAGCTAGTCAATCCACTGTCTTTACCTACAGCACAATGCCGCTTGCTAGGAATAACCGTCTCGTAGGCTTCCCAATAGTCTGTGTAAACCTTCGCACACTGTCTGTACACACCCGGTAGTGACTGCCATAGTCGCCTAGCTGACTTCCGCGAGCGATCGCCGATGTAGCACCCGATGATTTCTCGCGTTTGAACATCCATCGCTAGCCAGACCCACTGCTTGTTCCCTTTGTTATCGACAAATGACCACAGCTCATCCATTTGCACACGAAGCTTACCCTTGGCTTTAGGTGTCACCACCGCTATCTTCGAGACCGCCGCATAGGTGTCATTGACATAGCTTTGAAGCCAACTCTCTGACACGCCTGCCACTCTAGCGATGCCTGCCAATGCGAGTCTTTCTAGCAGCAGTAAATTGACTAAGCTCAGGTCATGTTTGTCTTTTGGCTTCCACTGAGGGTCTTCGACGAACTGACGGTTGCAGTCTCGGCACTTGTAGTTCTGCTTGCCACGGCGCGTCATGCCGTTCTTCGAGATGTCGTGAGAGCCACAAGTGGGGCAGGTCATTTCTGGCTTTATTGGCATCATGCTTTCGCCGAATACACAGATATAGCTTACTATCCTCTATCCTTTACACTAATGCACTACCAAAACCTCTATAGGCATGGGCGACAGTCCTTCGCCTCGCGAGGGCTTCGCCAATCGCCAAGAAATTGAGGCCTTTCTTCGCGGCCTACTCACCGGTAACGACAGCAAGCATTACCCCTCCGTAATCGGTGCCGTACGCAGCATCCTAGTCAAGGGCGGAATCCGCCCTCTCTATTTCCGGGGTGAAATCGCCGACGAAAGTTACATCCTGCGCTACTTGAGTCGGTCGTTTTTGTTTCGGCTAGCACAGTCTGTCAAAGCAAACCGTACCATTCGGGAAAGCTTCCCCATCGTGGTGAGCGCCGTCTCTGTTGAAAGCGTAGGCCCATTTCCGCTGCGAGAGAAAGACACCCTGCTCGACTTTGGCCTGCTGTCGCTTGATGTAGCAAACGGCGCTGAGCGGAATAGCGACAACCCACATAAACTCACAGACTGGCGCGATCGCGATATTTCTACTCTAGCCAAGCGCCATTCTTACCGCGTCACGGTGCAGTTTCAGGTGCGGTTTACCCAAGACGAGCTTCGCGATTGCCCTGAGCTTTACGGTCAAGAAGCGTTTCAGCGCATGATCGAGGTGGTAGAGGACCGAGTCCACTTTAACTTTGCCGTTAGCAGCTCCGGCATTGGAGGGACGCTCTCCCAGGTGATCAAGATTCTCAACAAGGCGTTGATTGGCGATATCACATGCTTACGAGACTATTTCCCCATCGCACACGACGTGATGATTAACCAGGTGTTTGAGGGCAACAACGTCTCGTCGCCCACTTGGTCCCATAGCTTGGCCCTTCTGTGCGATCGCAACTTCTTGTGCCAAGCGATGAATGAGAGCGCTCGGGCTAGGACCATCCGCCCCTATGGACAGTTTGCCTACGCTGATGTGGTGGGTCGCGGCGACTACTGCGAGTTTGACTTGTTGCTTAGCAGCACTCGGGCGGTATTGCAGTCGCGGCTGCAGGCAATTAAAGCTACAGGCATTGACCCTGAAACATACATTCGTCAGCTCTGTCGTCGGGTCGTGCAGCAAGACCTGCTCCATCAAGCGCGATCGCGGGTCACTTCCTACCCATTTTCCACCCTAGCGCAGCAGGCGCAGCTTCAAACAGCCAACTTGCTTAAGCACGACGGCCAAACTGGTGAAGCGGTTGAAATTATTTACGATGCCTACTTGACAATGGCGGAAACGTTTTTAGTGGAAGGGGGATACCGCCAGGCCTACCCCTACCTACACCAGTTGGCCACAACATTTGAGTTTGCGGCCTACTCTTCCCAGGGTAGGAAATGGCTCAACCGCTTTGAGCGTGGCCAGGGCGATGGCGAAGATGAGTTTGAGCTATTTTCGGGGGCTCGCCTAATTCGCTACGAGCTCTGCCGAGCAGCCTATTATTACCAGCTTGACTTAGACTTCGAAACCCAAGAGCGTTCTGAATACCTGTGGGAACTGGCCTCCCAAGGGCAAGACCTGAGCCAAACTAGGCTGATCGCCGAATACGCCTGGGATGCATTGAACAGCGCCGAGGACCATGTCCAAGTGCGGCTAGCTAAGTACACCATTATCAACGAGTACTCCCAGGCCCGCTTTACACCTCACCATCAACTCTTAGCCCAGATTTACTTTCTAAGGGCCAAACTGCTGATTTTTTTCCCTAGAAAGGTACCCAAAGACCAGCAGCCTGCCCAGCTTCGCATTCCGCTCGATATCTGTGATGCAGCAGACAGCGGTATGACGCGCAAGCGGGTAGACGTCATTCGCGCCGGGCAAATTTACCTGCTCGAAAAGGCGCGAGTCTATGCGGGTAGCGATGGCAACAGCGCCCTGTACGCTTACTACACGAGCTATCAGTGCTGGGCCTATATAATGGCGGCGTTTAGTAGCCTAGAGACGCCGGTAGTTCGTTGCCAGCATAGCGAGTACGATCTCGACTTTACCCTTACCCAAGGCGAGTGCTTAGAGCGCGCCAAGCAGCTCCGCGACCACGCTATCGTGTTTTATGCCGAGACGGGCAGGCGCTGCTATTATCGCATTAAGGAGAAAAGCGGCCTAAAAAAATCGTCGCAGGAAACCGACGAAACTTACGCTATTGAAGATATTCCTGTGCTGCGCGAGTCGTTTCATGAGGGGGATGCTGGACTCAACATTCTTCAACCCCAAAGCGCTTCCACAGAGGAAATTAACGTCCTCAACTTAGATATGCTGCTGCAGTCGGTGCGGCGCGCGGATGTACAGGGATCTTCCGGCAACCCAGACGAGACTATCTACTTGTTTGGTCCCAACGCCTGCTATCTGTACTTTGCCCGGGGGCTTTTTCATCTGTGCAGTGATAACAAACACGAATTCCTCAACAAAGATGACAAGACCGATATGGACACTCAACTGGAAACCTTAGAGGACTGGATCAACAAGCTGACCCGCGCTCACCGTTTGTTTAACTACGCTTGGGCGATCGCCGACGATGGCTGTAACCTGGAAACAGTGTCTACGCCCGACGATGGCGCTACAGTAGACTCAGCGGAACCAAAATTCAGAGTTAGCCGAAATTTTAAGCCCGTAGGGGATGAGCGCGGAGAGGTCTTTTCAGTTCGTGAGCTCTATCCTCACCGCGTCACTGAAATCGCCGATTTGGGCCGCATCTTTGCAGCAGTATCTCTAAAGCTGCTGCTGCTGCTACAGACTAAAGAGGCAAGAGCATCGTATCAGCAAGAGATAGAGTCGTTGCTAGAGGACGTTCATGCAGCGCAGAGGTGTCGATTGGGGAAAAGCCAGTCTAGTCAAGCCCTGCTCGGAGGGCAAATCCGCTACAACGGTAACCTGCAAGAGTATCTTCAAGACTGTAAAGATGCCATTCGTCGCCTGTCAGTACCATCAGATGGGTTCGATAGTCTACAGACTCGACCAGACCAGGTAAAAGAGATTAGAAATCAACTCTTGCGAGATATTTTTGCCGCAGGTCTCTAGGACCTGTGTTGTGCAATTGTGGCCAGTCACGCGGACAAGCCTCCTAAAAACGGCAAGACCGCTTCAGCCACCGCAGCGCCGTATTCCTCCGCCAGACCCAGGGTACCGGGGAGACGCGCAGACTGGACCCCAGGCAGATTAGCGATCGCCTCCATTTCCGCTTTGGAGGCCGCCGGTGCCTGCTCCGCCACAATCGCCATTAGCGGGCAGGTGGCCTGCTGAGCGTAGCCCAGAAAGGTCGCTCGCTCCTCGGCGGGGTCCAGCCCTCCTGTGACAAACGCCGCAGGGGCATAGCGGCCTCCGGGCTGCTGGGTGCTCTGGTGGCGCTGCTCAATATACTCTGGCGTCAGCTGGGCGTCATCCACAAAAACGTGGCGGCTGTACATCCACTTGAGAAAGCCGGGCTGGGTGTTGAGGCTATAGAGGGCCTGACCGACGAGAGGCGATCGCACCAGCGCTTTGACCCCGGTTCGCACCGCTGGCGGCACCCCCATCACCGCAAAGGGGCCGCGCCAGGTGGGGGCGACCAGCACCAGGCCGCGCAGCCCCTCAGGCCGTTTGGCCGCCAGGTGCAGGGCATAGCCAGCCGCATGTCCGGCGGCGACGATATTAAAGGATCTGGTCTCGAAAATCGTCGCCACAAAGTCCTGCAAAAACTGGGTGTAGAGGGCGGGGCCATAGTCGAGCGGGGGGCGATCGGATTGGCCAAAGCCGGGCCAGTCGAGGGCGATCGCTTGGCGCTGAGGGGCAATGCGCTCGGCCAGCGTCTTGAGTTCGGCCCGGGTAGAGACAGTGCTAAACGCGGGCAGCAGCAGCACCGGGTCGCCCTTCCCTAACGTTTCGGTGGCGATGGTGAGGCGCTGCCCTTGCCACTGCCACCGAAACGTCTGTACGGTGCCGCCTATGCAGGACAGGGTTGGAGAAGCTGAGTCAGCGGTTTGGGCAACCATGGCGTAGTCCCGAGGGGTTTGTCAATTAAGGTCTGTCGCTGGTGATTTACTTTAGCAAAGATAAGCCAATTCGCTTATCGGGCCGCCAACTTTTCCCCGGACGTGACCACAGCGGAACCTCTGCACGGCGTTTAGCTCAAGCAGGCGAGACCTCGGGCAGCATTAGGCGCTCGCGTTGGTATCTGGCTCTGACGCGTGGGTGCGTCGCCGCAGGCGATAGACGCCAAACCCAGCCAGCAAAATTATCGCAAGGTAAGGGCTGTACACCAGCAGCCAGGTCACCAGCTTCATCAGCCCCACCGACACATCGCGAAACGATAGGGTGGCCCGCTGCCAGGTGTTGCCCAGCTCATCGCGCAGGGCCAGAGGCGACGTACTGGCGGCGATCGCCGACTCCAACCGAATCGACACCGTAGAGTAGCTCACCCGGTTGCGGAGCGTCTTCAGCTGGGCGTCAATCTGCTCAATAGAGGCCCGCACGGTGCTCACCTCCTGAGCCACCTGCAGCACATCGGCCACATCCCCCGACCGCTCCATAATGCCCAGCAATAGCTCCTCGGTTTTACGCAGGTTGCGCAGGCGAGCGTCTAGGTCCACCAGCTGGGTAGACACATCCTCAGCGGTGATCATCCGCTGCTGCACCGTTCCCAGCTCGGCTAGCTCTTTGAGCAGGGTGTCCAGCTGGGATTGGGGCACCCGAATTTGCACAAAAGCCTGCCGACGTGCCACTGACGATTCGGGAGTACTGTCCTCTAGGGTCAAAATATCTCCCTGCTGAGCGCGGGCGATGGCGATCGCCCCGTCGATGGCCTCAGCCACTGAGCTGACCCGTAGCGTAACGTCTGCCCGCTTTGCCAGCTGGGGGGCCGAGGCGGGGGCTTCTAAGCGGGTCAAAGCCGCTGACTCAGCAGCCAGGTCGTTGGACGATTCAGCTGAGGCGGCCGTTGGGGCAGACCCGGCCTGCGGCTGAATGTCGCTTTCAGAAGCGATTTTGGCGGTGCTGCAGCCTGCCATTAAAATCAGACCGACCAGCGGCCCTAGCCAAGAGATATGCCGAATCTGAAGCGGATGTTTCATCGTTGGATGCCAGCGGAGTTCTCCTCAATGAATACATATTGAGAGCTGCCTATTGGACCCGGTTGCGGAACTGGTAACGGCGCTGTACCCCATGGCGCAACTCTCTAGCCCCGGCGCTCCGGCGCGCTCCGGCGCTCGCTCTAGCGCATCGCGCTACCCCCTCCCGACTGCTCCCGCTGGGCCGATCGCAACCGCTTAGGGTGGGGCTCTCCCACCAAAATCATCGACGTCTTTAGGCGTTTGAGCAGCGGCGAGGTCGTCTCGCCGCGGGCAAAGCCGTTGCCTACCCGGCGGCGCTGTAGCCTCAGGACAACCAGATCATACTCGCGAGACGTCTTTGCGATCGCCGTCACTACGCTATCGCTGGCCAGCAGCTGAATCTCGATGGGGCAGCTCGCCGCGGGCAGTCGGCCTACCAGCAGATCTAGCTGCTTTTGCAGCCGGGCGCGGTGCACCGCCGAGGCGCGCGGGCTGTGGACGTGCAGCAGGGTAATTGTTGCCTGATTGCTGCTGGCCAGCACCTGGGCAAACCGCAGCGATCGCAGCGCTAGGGGCGACGGGGTTTCGATGGGCAGCAGCAGGGTTTTAATCGCTGCGAGGGGCTCTCGGAGCTGGACCGCGACCACAGGGCAGTGGGCCGCCCACAGCACATCGTCCTGAACGGGGCTAAACAGCTTCGCCCCCAGCCGCGATCGCCGCCCCATACCCAAAATAATTAAGTTAGCGTCCTCTTCGCGGCTCACGTGGCAAATAGCTTGGGCCACGTTGTACTCAATTCGTAGTTTGGGGTCAACGGAGGCATGGAACTCCTCGCCGATAGCTTCAGCCGCCTCGAGGCGCTGGCGGCTGCGAGCCACCGCTCGGGCCAGCTGGGGAGAATCCATTTGGGGCTGGGCGAGGGCGATCGCCAGGGGAATCACTCGGCCATTTTCGTAGCGGGCCACCGCAGCGGCCAATTCTAGCAGCGATCGCTCGGTGTCGGGGTTGTAGACGGGCACCACCACCGAGAAGGACTCCGGAGTTTTGTCGGGGGGGGGCAGCCAGTCCAGCAGCTGGGGGCCGTCGATGCTCTCATGGTCTACTATCTGTCGGGCGGTGCGCGCCGTCACCAGCGGCCCTAAGATAGACGTCACCAGCATCAGTAAAATGACGCTGTTAAACACCTGGGCGTTGATGATTTCCGCCTCATAGCCCACCAGCGCCGCTGCCAGAGTGGCCGCCACCTGGGGCACCGACAGCGACCACATCGTCCAGGTTTGCGGCCAGCTATAGCCAAACAGCTGCCGCATTAAGAGGGCCGCCAGCAGCTTGGTCACCAGCAGCGTCGACACGATCAGCAGCGGCACCTCGATGAACGACAGCAGGCTCTCGAATACTTCGAGGTCGAGCAGCAGCCCCATGGCCACAAAAAACATGGGGATAAACAGGACGCTGCCCAAAAACTCGGTTTTCTCTTTAACCGGGCCATCCCCAACAATGCTGTTGATGGCCAGCCCCGCCAGGAAGGCCCCGATGATACTTTCGACGCCAATTAGCTGGGCCACCAGGGCACACAAAAATACCGACAGCATCACAAATAGAAACTGGTTGCCCTCGTCTTGACCCGTTTTGCGGAAAAAGAGCTGCCCTAGACGCTTCAGCCCCACTAAGACGGCGATCGCATACAGCGCCAAAGACCCCAGCAGGGTGAGCAGCTTTACCGTAGAAAAGTCTCCCTGGTTGATGCCCAGGCAAATGGCCAGCACCAGCAGCGCGACCACATCGGTGAAGATCGTCGCCCCCACCGTCACCGTTACCGCCTCGTTGCTCACTACCCCCAGCCGCTGCACGATGGGGTAGGCCAGCAGCGTGTGGGAGGCCAGCAGCGACCCAATGAGCACGGCAGCCAGCCAGCCGTAGCCCAGCACCAGCCCCACCCCAATGCCCCCCAGCAGCGGTAGCGCAAACGTAGCCGCGCCGAAAGCCATAGAGCGATTGCGGGTTTTTTGAAACAGGGCCAGGTCAATTTCTAGACCCGCGACAAACATCAGATAAATCTTGCCAATATCCGAGAGTAGGGTCATCGTCTCAGAGTCAGCCCGCAGCCACCCCAGGCCGCTGCTGCCAAACAGCGCGCCAGCGGCCAGCAGCCCCACCAGCCCCGGCAGCCGCAGGCGCTCGAATATGGGCGGGACAATCAGCACAATGGCCAGCAGCAGCACAAAGGTGGTGACGGGCTCTCGCAGGGTTGCGGAAACGGGTTCTACTAAAAGCAGCATGGCGGGTGTTCCTACAGCGAGGGCCAGAAGTTAATGCTCCTGGCCACGACGATTGAGCTAGTTTAGAGGTACCGGGACCGATGCGGTTGAACCAAACTGACTCCCCCGCCCTCAGCCTTTGATATTACTGACGAAATTTGCGCTACGTAATACTGCTAAAGGCTCATCGCCCGCAGAAGGCCCCCAACTTCTGGGAAGTGGAACTTGAAATTGAGATCCTTAAAGTCAAATACCGTTACGAAATATTTTGCCAGCGGTCTCAAGCTTGGAGATGTTGCAGGCCAGCAATACGCTAAACGCTATCACGAATTGCAGTCGGAGTATGCCTTTCCCCCAACCTTCCCCATTGTCTCCGCCGCTGTCCATCGCTCAAGCGCCGACGGCGGCCTACATTCACATCCCTTTTTGCCGCCGCCGCTGCTACTACTGCGACTTCGCCGTCTCCATCGTTGGCGATCGCCCTCCGCTGCCTACTTCTACGCAAGATGACGGTCATGGCTCTAGGGCGATCGCCGCCTACCTCGACGCGCTGTGCGAAGAGATCGCGGCCACGCCTTTAGAAACCGCGACGCCAATCCCCCTGCAAACCGTGTTTTTTGGCGGCGGCACCCCCTCGCTGCTGTCGAGCCGTCAGCTAGGGCGACTTTTGGCTCTGCTAGAGCGGCAGTTTGGCCTTACAGCGGGGGCAGAAATTTCTATTGAGGTGGACCCGGACACGGTTACGGACGGGAGGCTGGAGCGCTACCGCGACCTAGGCATCAACCGCGTCAGCCTGGGGGTGCAGGCTTTTCAAGACGAGCTGCTGGCCGCCTGCGGGCGCACCCACCGCCAACACCACGTCGACTACGCCTTAGAGCAGCTCCGCCGCGCCGGGTTGACCAACGTCAGCCTTGACCTAATCTCTGGGCTGCCTCACCAAACGACAGACCACTGGACCGAATCGCTGCGGCGGGCGATCGCCACTGGGGTGCCCCACCTGTCTATATACGACCTGATTGTGGAACCGAAGACGGCCTTTAGCCGCTGGTATGAGCCAGGAGAATTGCCCTTACCCTCCGATGAGGCTACGGTCTCTATGTACCGGCAGGCCCAGGCCATGCTGACTCAGGCGGGCTATGACCACTACGAAATCTCCAACTACGCCAAGCCCGGCGCGCGCTGCCGCCACAACCTTGTCTATTGGCACAACCGGCCTTTCTACGGGTTTGGCATGGGGGCGGCGAGCTATGTGCATCAGCGACGAGTAACGCGGCCCCGCACGCAGGCGGCCTATCGGGAGTGGGTGCAGTCGAACCGCCAGCCCTCGCTCATACCCGATTCCACGACCGAGCAGCTGCTCGATAGGCTAATGCTGGGGCTGCGTCTCGCAGAAGGGCTCTCCCTGAGGGAGCTGGCGCAAGCCTTCGGCTCTAAGATAGCCCAGCAAATTACCCGTACCCTAGACCCCTTTCACGCTAAGGGCTGGGTGGTCTCTGAACCGGGCGATCGCATTCGCCTGAGCGATCCGGAGGGCTTTCTCTTTTCCAACGTCGTTTTGTCAACTCTATTTGAAGCTGTGAGCGACGCCAGTGAGGCAACGGCTGGGAATTCGCTCGACTAGTGCGTGCCCCATGCAAAGATCTCAGGAAAATTTGATACCCTAGTTCAAATATTCCAAATCATTACTGCCGTGGGGGCTTGAGTTGCGTGGACATTCAAATTGGCAAAGGAAAAACGGCGCGTAGGGCGTACGGTATTGATGAGATTGCGCTGTCGCCGGGACGCAGAACCCTTGACCCAGCGCTCGCCGACACGACATGGCGCATCGGCGACATCGAGCGAGAAATTCCCATCATTGCGAGCGCCATGGATGGCGTCATTGACGTCGGTATGGCGGTGCAGCTTACCCAGCTCGGGGCCATGGGCGTCTTAAATTTAGAGGGACTGCAGACGCGCTACGAAGACCCTAACCCGGTGCTCGACAAGATCGCGTCCGTGCCTAAGACAGAGTTCGTCACTCTGATGCAAAAGCTCTACGCCCAGCCCATTCAGCCGGAGCTAATCACCCGCCGCATTAAAGAAATCAAGGCCCAGGGCGGTATTGCTGCCGTCAGCGCTACCCCCGCGGGAGCAGGCCGCTTTGGGGAGGCGATCGCTGAGGCTGGGGCGGATATCGTGTTTATTCAAGCGACGGTGGTGTCCACTGCCCACCTGATGCCCGAGTCGGTAACGCCGCTAGACCTCATCCAGTTTTGCCAGCAAATGCCCATGCCCGTAGCGCTGGGAAACTGCGTCACCTACGACGTGGCTTTGAGCCTGATGAAAGCCGGAGCGGCGGCGGTGATGGTGGGTATTGGGCCGGGAGCGGCCTGCACCTCCCGCGGCGTTTTGGGGGTGGGGGTACCCCAGGCAACGGCGATCGCCGACTGCGCGGCGGCGCGGGACGACTATGAGAAAGAGACCGGCAGCTATATTCCCGTCGTCGCGGACGGGGGGCTGGTTACCGGGGGCGACATCTGCAAGTGTATTGCCTGCGGGGCCGATGGCGTCATGATTGGGTCTCCCTTCGCCCGCGCTGCAGAAGCGCCAGGACGGGGATACCACTGGGGCATGGCAACCCCAAGCCCGATTTTGCCCCGGGGCACGCGCATTGACGTGGGCACCACCGGCACTCTAGAGCAGATTCTTCGCGGACCTGCCCAGCTCGACGATGGCACCCACAACCTGCTGGGGGCTCTGCGCACCAGCATGGGAACCCTAGGCGCAAAAAATATTCGAGAAATGCAGCAGGTCGACGTGGTAATTGCGCCGTCGCTTCTGACTGAAGGGAAGGTTTACCAAAAAGCCCAGCAGCTTGGGATGGGAAAATAGCTAACCGGGATCGATAATTGGGGGCGATCGCCAAAAACTCGTTCTTTAGAGGCTGGCAAAAGCCGATCGCTCGCTTACAATGGACTGTATAGCGGAGACAATTTGTTTCCGTTCACTCCTCACACCATACTCCGCCTGGATTACCGTCTAGGCGGTTTCTTATTGTTTATGCCTTTAAACGGTAGCTTTACCGTCAAAAGGTAATGGGTCAAAGAAGACAGTTTACCAAATTGTCCATTCGTTCAATAAAGGACGCTTGCATCAGAGCGCAAAAAAGGGAAGCAGCATGTCGCCACTTCCCTTTTATTCAGCCGTGTAGTACGGCGTCGATCAACTGATTTAGCCGTCGGTGGTCGTAATCTCAGGTTTGCCGCCCAGCTTCAGGTCAGGATACTTTTCGGCAAAGTACTTACCCAGGAAGGAGCTAACGAACGACAAGACAACAGGACCAAGAATGAACCCGAGGATATTGCTTACCGCAAATCCAGGGACAAACAAAGAGGCCAGCCAAAAGCAAACGCCGTTGACCACCAGGGTAAACAAGCCGAAGCTTAAAAACGTTAGCGGCAAGGATAGCGTTGAGATGACGGGCTTGACCAACGCATTGACAACTCCCAAAGCCACACCAGCAATTAGCGCCGCTGTAAAGGTTCTAAGCTCTACGCCAGGGACGATAAGATCGACAACGAGTAGACTCAAGACCGTTGCCAGCCAAACAACAAGATTTCCAACCATACGTAAACTCCCAAAACTCCGTTTTTATCGTTAGGCTCAATAGTCTAGAACAATCCCGCAGCGCCATGCCGATCCGCTTAGAGAACGACTCTACCTTTAGAGCTAGACAGTGACCATCGGAATGTTCATTCTGTTGTCTATTATCAAGATGTTCATCTAATACAGCATCTTCATGCTGATAGAGATTTGGCTGAGAATAGACCCATCCTTTCGCCCTTCCCGAAACCTCCGCACTTCGAGAAGAGCGCGATGTTAAATTTTGCAAATCTTATTGTAGAAATATAGAGCTTTGCTACACCATGTCTGCGCTATAAGCCCATTTCATCGTCTCTTCTTATACTGACCTTAACGTTACACGCTCAATTAAGTCCTAAACCCTAAGTTCTAAAAGAGGTGATTGCGATGAGCCATACTTACGAAGTGTTTGTAGACATCCGTGAATGCGAAGGCGCAGCCTGTGCTGCAGGTCGCCGGCTATCAGCACGATACGAAATTGCTGCTGAGTCGACTCACAGCGCCGATTATGCGGCTCGTTCCCACGCCGGACACGATTTTCCCGATGCCGCTGAGCTTGACGTTCGGATTACGCGAATACTTCACTGAGCTCCATCGTTGTTAACAATGACCTAGCGATCTCTAGCCGTCGGTAAGCTTTAATAGGTGACCTACGGTCTCTTAAAAATTAGTCTTAAGATTAGTCTTAAGATTCTCTGGCTCCGCAGTGGTCAAACCGCTGCGGAGCTTTGTTTCTTTAAAGATCTTCTTCAAGCCGTCGCTGTCGCATAGGCTCGCAGTAGGTCAGCGTGAATTGCCTCAGAAGCAGCAATTAGGAGGCCCGATCGCTGATAGCTTTGGCAGCTGTGCAAGGGCGGCAGGGGGTCTCCGGTTAAGGTTGTCACAAGGCAGCCGGCCTGCTGCGCCAAAAACGCGATCGCCGCCCCGTCAATAAATTTTCCGGTTCTCAGCGCTGCGCCGGAGAGGTCGCCGCTCAACAGCCCGTTGACGTTGGGAATGGCCGTGGTCGGGGAGTAGTCGGTTTGGACGGCGACGACCTGATAGCGATCGAGCCCGCCGGCAAGGTGGCCCATGTTCCAGCCCAGCAAAATTTTCTCTGTTGGCGTGACCTGCAGCGGTTTGCAGTCCTCTAGGTCGTCAGCCAACCGCCCAACAAACGCGCCCTGGTTTCGCAGCGCGTAGTAGTAGCAGTCTTGCGCCGGGGTGAGGGCGATAACGGCTTCAAAGTCATTGGCGTTGAGCACGCCCAGAATAATTTGGTAGTTGGGGTGATTATCGAGGTAGAAGCGCGTGCCGTCGATGGGGTCAAGGGTGATGAGGTAATCGCCGTCAGGGCCAAGGTCAATGGCGCGGAAGTATTTGGTGTTGTAGGTTTTTTCGTGCTCTTCCCCATAAAAGCGAACGTCGGGGAACAGCCCCAATAGGGCCACCTCTACAAAAGTCTGCACCGAGAGGTCAGCGTCAGTGAGAGCGGCGGCAAAAAAGTTGTCGCCGCCCTCACCTTTGTCGGGGTGGGCGGCAATGCGGGACTGAATGTGGCGAGAATAGGCAGCGGCGACCCGCAAGTGGGGCAGCAGCGCAGCGATGATTTCGCGGGGGGTGGCGGACGTCATGACCTGAACAAATGCGGTAGAACACTGTAGTTATCCCACATGACGCCTCCGTTTCTGCGAAACATAAGCGCTATGATAACGAGGCAAGAATGACGACTAGTCGCGAAATGGGAAAGTCCGGTAGGTTGCCTCGCAACGATTCCGGCACTGTGCCGCAGCTGTGTTCGAGCCCCCGCTCTTAGCCGGGATGGTCTCGTCAGTCAGAATGCCATTTGCGACTCTACTCTATCCTGCGTCGCATGGGAGAGTGTAATGACCCAAACTAAATCCTTTATTTCAGTCGAGCAGCTCAACTCGGCAGGTTCTGCATCGCTAAGTACGCCGCTGTCGCCCCTGCCTTTATCGCGCCCGGTGCTGCTTATCGGCCACGGCAGCCGCAGCGATCAGGGGCGACAAAACGTCCTCGATTTTGCGGCGGCCTATCAGGCCCTCGACCCGAGTCGCCCCGTGGTGCCCTGTTTTCTAGAGCTCACCGAGCCCACCATTCAGCAGGGGGTTGACGCCTGCGTTGAGCAGGGCTATAGCGATCTGTCGGCCTTGCCGGTGCTGCTGTTTGCTGCCCGCCACAACAAATTCGACGTCACGGGTGAGCTTGACCGCGCTAGGCAGCGTCACCCCCAGGTGACCTTCCACTACGGGCGGCATTTCGGCATCACCCCCACGGTATTGGACCTGTGGCGATCGCGTCTGGCCCAGCTAGATGAGCCCGCCTGGAACCCACACCAAATTGAGCGGGCCGATACCGTCCTGCTGGTGGTGGGGCGCGGCTCTAGCGACCCCGACGCCAACGGCGACCTGTGCAAGCTGGCCCGTCTGCTGTGGGAGGGCAGCGGCTACGGAGTGGTGGAAACCTGCTTCATTGGCATCACCCATCCCAGAATGGATGAGGGCTTTCGGCGATCGCAGCTGCATACGCCAAAGCGCATTATCGTCTTGCCCTACTTTCTGTTCACCGGGGTGCTGATGGAAAAGGTGGCCGACATCGTGGCCCAGCATCAGGCCGAGCAGCCCGATGTTCAGGTGCAGTGTCTTCCCGAAATGGGCCTGCACCCGCAGCTGTTTCAGGTGATGCGATCGCGGGAGATTGAGACCCAGCTGGGGCAGGTACAGATGAACTGCGAGATGTGCAAGTTTCGTCTGGCGGCAGGGGACCCGGCAGCTGGGCATGGGCATGAGCATGGCCATGGGCACCACGAGCATAACCACGGTCAGCCCGACCCCTACGCCACCCCCACCCAGTACCACGATCGCATCTGGCAGATTCCGTAGGGGGTTCAGAGCACTTTTCCCAGGGCGACGGGCTGGACCCTTTTACCCTGCCTTGCAGCTGAGCTGCCAAAAAAAATTGCTAGAAAAAAGGCTAGCTTACAGCAGGTCAGCGTACTTCGGGTTCTCCTTCAGCACCTTCAGCACCTGCTTGATCTCCTGGGTGCGGTGCTTATTGACGACCAAAGTCGCATTACCGTCTCGCACCACTACCACGTCTTCCAGGCCGATGGTGACAATTACCTCATCCTCGTCCGTGTTGTAGATTACGGTTCCCGTCGTGTCCCGGCCCACATGCTGGCACAGCTCCACATTGGCTGCGCCCTCCGCCCTGTGCAGTCGCTCGATGGCATTCCAGTCGCCCAAGTCGTCCCACTCAAAGGTCACCGGCAGCACGCAGGCCCGCTCCGTTTTCTCCATCAGAGCGTAGTCGATGCTGATCTTAGGCAGGGTGGGGTAGCAGGAGGGCCCGCTGGCGCGCAGCGGATCTAAAACCTCAGGGGCATACTGCGCCAGTTCTTTGAGGGCTAGCCCCGCCTGGAAAATGAACATGCCGCTGTTCCAGCTGAAGCGACCGCTAGACAAAAACCCTTCGGCGGTTTTCTGATCAGGCTTTTCGGTGAACCGGGCGACCGCGTACCCCGGCAAGTCTTTGAAGGTACCAATGTCGTCCCCCTGCTCGATATAGCCGTAGCCGGTGGAGGGATAGGTGGGGGCAATCCCTAGGGTGGCGATCGCCTGATGACTGACCGCAAGCTCCGCCGCAGCGTGGAGGGTTTGGTGGAACTGATCTAAATTCCCGATCCAATGGTCCGCAGGAAAAAAGCCCACGACGGCGTCATCGCCGTGGCGTTTGGCCACTTCCATCGTCGCCCAGGCCACTGCTGGGGCGGTGTCTCGCCCTTCGCTTTCAATCAAGAGGTTGCTCTCGGGCAGTTGGGGCAGCTGCTTGCGAATGCCGTCCGCTAGGTGGGAGGCCGTAATCACCCAAAGATTGTCCCAGCCCGCCGAGACGTCTAGCAGACGAGTAGCGGTGGCCTGCAGCAGGCTTTCTCCGCTACCGTCTAAGCATAAAAACTGTTTAGGTCGGTGCTTTCGGCTCACAGGCCAAAACCGCTCTCCTTTTCCGCCAGCTAAAATAACAGGAATCATAATGTACTCTATTTAGTTATATGTAGTTAGGGTTTGCTCCATCATAGATAGGTTTCCAGCCTTTATCGATAGCCCCCACCCTGGCTTTACCGGAAGTTTAACTGCAGGCAGGTTATCCCAATCTGATGGCCCCTGTCGGAGACAAATTTAGGCTTCCTTTGATATAAGATTTTTAACACTTGCGCAATAATGATTATGATTGAAGCGGCAAACCGATCGGCAATCAAACAAAACGGGCCGATCAGACGGTGAGTCTTACCGCAGGAGTGAGGAGTGAGCGTGGAAGATAAACAGGCGGCAGCACCGTCGTCGCTTTCTGATGAGAACCTACGGTTTGATAGTTCAACCGATCTAGAAGCGTCTCCCCAAAAGCCACAGAGTTTCACCCGCCCCCGGCAGAAAGCGGTCCTGCTGGGAGGCCTGTTCGCGCTAGTGACGCTGGTCTCTGCAGGAGCCGGCACCCTGGTGGGGATGTCGCTGGCAAGTCCTCCCGAACCTGCTGCAGAAGGGGAACAGGCCGCTTTTTCGCTGCCTGAACTGTGGCGAAAGGGCGTACGCTACGAGGTGGCTCGTCCCATCAATATTTTGCTGATGGGGGTCGACCGCGTTGCTGAAGGAAATAGGAGCGGTGACAACCTTCGATTTGCGGGTCGTAGCGATACGATGCTGCTGGTGCGCCTCAACCCTGAGGAGCAAACCATCAGTATGCTCTCCATACCTAGAGATACCCTGGTTGAGTTTCCGGGACGTTCTGGCGTCACTAAGGTCAACCACGCTAATCTCCTGGGGGGGCCAAAGCTGGCGGCGGCGGTCGTCAGCCACAACCTCCAGGGCGTGGAGGTCGATCGCTATGTGCGCTTCAACACCTCGGCGTTTCGGGCGCTGGTCGATCTCCTGGGCGGGGTGGATGTGTTTGTTCCCCAGGATATGTCCTACGTCGACCAGACCCAAGACCTGCACATCGATCTGAAGGCAGGTCAGCAGCGTCTCAGTGGCGATCAGGCCGAGCAGTTTGCTCGATTTCGCAGTGACGGCAATGGGGATATTGGCCGGGTGCAGCGGCAGCAAGTCCTGCTCGGAGCTCTGCGCGATCGCCTCTCTAGTCCCGCTATGCTGACGAAGATTCCGGCGCTGATTACTCTGATCCGGACCCATGTTGACACCAACTTGAATGGGGAAGAGATTTTGTCGTTGACAAACTTTGCTCTGGGTCTAGAGCGCTCTGACGTGAATATGGTGATGCTGCCAGGGAAGTTCAGCCGGATTGACGAATATTTCGCAAGCTACTGGATACCGGATACCGGCGACGTCAGCCGCATCATGCAGGACTACTTCGAGGTGACCCCATCGCGTTCGCGGCCCCTCACCGACCGGCTGACTCGGGCTGAGGCGGCAGGCGCCCCAGATGGCGTTAGTCTCCAGCAGACGATGCGCATCGCGGTACAAAACGCATCGGAGTCGCCCTATTCCGCGCAGCAGATGGCACAGCATTTACGGGACCAAGGGTTTGAGCGCGTCTATATCGTTCCTGATTGGCCCACGACGCAGGCGCAGACTCAAATCATTGCTCAGCGAGGCGACGTCCGGGGGGCGCGCTGCTAGAGCAGCTCATCGGCGTTGGGAACGTCGTGTCGACCTCCACTGGCGATCTGGAGTCGGATCTGACGATTCGAGTGGGGCAAGACTGGTCGACCCGCTTAGATATTTAGCCTCTGCTCAAGGCCACAAGACTGCCGAAAGCACTATCGAACAATTTTCGGAAGCGTCCTTCGGCCTAAGGTTCCGTTCGGCGCGATACTTAAGGCAGATATTGGATGATTTGGGATAGAGGTCATTCAACAGTGATCTCGGTAACCCCATGGCTTAGTTGCAAACATTACAATCAGTGAGCACTTACACTAATCTGAAGTTTTTTATACTGGAGGACGACAATATGGCAGCAAAGATCGAAATTTATACCTGGAGCATGTGTCCCTTTTGCCTACGTGCCAAAGCGCTGTTAGATGACAAAGATCTTGACTATACTGAGTACTGCATTGATGGCGA
>CAVRCJ010000017.1:0-152454 GCA_963719515.1 uncultured cyanobacterium | reverse complement strand
TCAACCACGCTAATCTCCTGGGGGGGCCAAAGCTGGCGGCGGCGGTCGTCAGCCACAACCTCCAGGGCGTGGAGGTCGATCGCTATGTGCGCTTCAACACCTCGGCGTTTCGGGCGCTGGTCGATCTCCTGGGCGGGGTGGATGTGTTTGTTCCCCAGGATATGTCCTACGTCGACCAGACCCAAGACCTGCACATCGATCTGAAGGCAGGTCAGCAGCGTCTCAGTGGCGATCAGGCCGAGCAGTTTGCTCGATTTCGCAGTGACGGCAATGGGGATATTGGCCGGGTGCAGCGGCAGCAAGTCCTGCTCGGAGCTCTGCGCGATCGCCTCTCTAGTCCCGCTATGCTGACGAAGATTCCGGCGCTGATTACTCTGATCCGGACCCATGTTGACACCAACTTGAATGGGGAAGAGATTTTGTCGTTGACAAACTTTGCTCTGGGTCTAGAGCGCTCTGACGTGAATATGGTGATGCTGCCAGGGAAGTTCAGCCGGATTGACGAATATTTCGCAAGCTACTGGATACCGGATACCGGCGACGTCAGCCGCATCATGCAGGACTACTTCGAGGTGACCCCATCGCGTTCGCGGCCCCTCACCGACCGGCTGACTCGGGCTGAGGCGGCAGGCGCCCCAGATGGCGTTAGTCTCCAGCAGACGATGCGCATCGCGGTACAAAACGCATCGGAGTCGCCCTATTCCGCGCAGCAGATGGCACAGCATTTACGGGACCAAGGGTTTGAGCGCGTCTATATCGTTCCTGATTGGCCCACGACGCAGGCGCAGACTTAAATTATTGCTCAGCGAGGCGACGTCCGGGGGGGCGCGCTGCTAGAGCAGCTCATCGGCGTTGGGAACGTCGTGTCGACCTCCACTGGCGATCTCGAGTCGGATCTGACGATTCGAGTGGGGCAAGACTGGTCGACCCGCTTAGATATTTAGCCTCTGCTCAAGGCCACAAGACTGCCGAAAGCACTATCGAACAATTTTCGGAAGCGTCCTTCGGCCTACGGTTCCGTTCGGCGCGATACTTAAGGCAGTATTTGGATGATTTGGGATAGAGGTCATTCAACAGTGATCTCGGTAACCCCATGGCTTAGTTGCAAACATTACAATCAGTGAGCACTTACACTAATCTGAAGTTTTTTATACTGGAGGACGACAATATGGCAGCAAAGATCGAAATTTATACCTGGAGCATGTGTCCCTTTTGCCTACGTGCCAAAGCGCTGTTAGATGACAAAGATCTTGACTATACTGATGTACTTGATTCGATGAGGGGATGCGCAGCGAGATGGCCCAGCGGGCCAACGGACGGCGGTCGGTTCCCCAGATCTTCATCGACGATCAGCACATTGGCGGCTGTGACCAGATCTATCGCCTCGAACAGCAGAGTAAGCTGGATCCGCTGTTAGCCTAAGGCTTGAAGCCGAGCGTTTTCTACCGCTTCTCAAACAGAAGCCCGAGCGAACCGTAAAACTACAGGACCAACAGGGTGAAATTTGCGTTTATCATCGACCCGATAGGTCGGCTTGATCCGGGACATGACAGCCGTGGCGCTGATGGAAGCGGCGCAGCTGATGGGTCATGAGGTTTTTGTGACAGAGATTGGCGGACTTTGGGTTGACGAAGGGCGCGCCTGGGCCAAGGCACAGGCCGTGCAGCTGACGCCGGTTGCCCTAGTTGAGGGGCGCTGGATTGTGCCCAGCCCTGATATCAGTTGGGCGATCGCACCGCTGTGCCGCTAGAGTCATTCGACGTTGTGTTCATGCGTATCGACCCGCCCGTCGACACCGCCTATCTCTACGCCACCTACATCCTCGACTACGTCAATCCCGGTAAAACTCTGCTGGTCAACCATCCCAACGGCCTGAGGCTGGCCAACGAGAAGATGTACTGCGCTGCAGTTCCCAGACGCCATTCCTAACACCCTGGTGAGCCAGGATAAGGCCGTCATTCGCGAGTTTGTCGAGCGGCACGGGACGGCAGTGCTGAAACCGCTGGGCGGTAAAGGGGGGGAAGGCATTTTCTTGATTGAGGCAGGCGATCGCAACTTCAACTCCCTAGTGGAGGTGAGCACCCAGTACAACCAGCTGCCGATTATGGTGCAGCAATATCTGCCCGCCGCCAAAGACGGCGACAAGCGCATTATCATGCTGCACGGCACCCCCCTTGGAGCCATCAACCGCATTCCCACGGGAAGTGAGTTTCGCGGCAACATGGCCGTTGGAGGGCGGGTGGCGGCGGTCGAGATTACCGAGCGCGATCGCCAAATCTGCGATATCGTAGCCCCCAGCCTGCGGCAGGACGGCCTGATTTTTGTGGGGATAGACGTCATCGGTGGCTATCTAACGGAGGTCAACGTTACCAGTCCTACGGGAATTCGCGAGGCCGATCGCCTCAACCAAACCCAGCTCGGCCAGCAGGTCATTGCCTGGGTTACTGAGCATGCGCCAGCAGCAGCTGTCGTCTAGAACTTTGAGGTATAACGGTGGTTAGCGAGAACGATCTACTCCGGTGAAACAGCCCTATGACCCAGCTCTGGTATCCGCAAACCTGGACATGTTGACCGTCGCCGGTTCGTTAAGTACGGCGCGATCGCTTTAGGAACAGGACTATTGGCGGCCTGTAATCCGTCCCAGGAGGATGCGGATTCAGGAGGCGCAGATTCAGAGGATACAAGTTCAGAAGGCTCGGCAAACGCGAGCGCAGACCTCGATAAACTGACCTTCGGCACCAACTGGTACGCCCAGGCTGAGCACGGTGGGTTTTATCAGGCGATCGCCACCGGTATCTACGAGGACTACGGCCTAGAGGTCACCATCGCGATGGGGGGCCCACAGGTCAACGGCACACAGCTGCTGATGGGCGGTGCCGTTGACTTCTTTATGGGATATACGGCGGCGGCTATCAAGGCCGTTGAAGAAGGCATTCCCAAGGTGACGGTGGCCGCTATTTTTCAAAAAGATCCCCAGATTTTGGTGGCCCATCCCGACACCGGGGTCGAGTCCCTAGCCGATTTGAAGGGTCGTCCTATCTACGTCTCTGCCGCTTCCACCACCACGTACTGGCCCTTTCTAGCGGCGAAGTACGGCTTTACAGATGACCAACGGCGGCCCTAACTTCAACCTAGGGCCATTTTTCGGCCGATCTGCAGTCGGCGCAGCAGGGCTACCTCTCCTCAGAGCCGCTGCAAATCAAAACCGAGGGGGGATTTGACCCAGTGGTATTTCTGCTGGCAGACGAAGGCTACACGGCGTACGCCACGACTATTGAAACGACGACAGAGCGGGTGGAGAGCAATCCCGACTTAGTGCAGCGGTTCGTCGATGCGTCTATTGCCGGGTGGTACAGCTACCTTGAGAACCCAGAGCCGGGTAATGCCCTGATCAAGCAGGACAATCCGGAGATGACGGACGAGCAGCTGGCCTATAGCCTTGAGAAGATGCAGGAGAACGGCATCGTCACCTCCGGAGATGCTGAGACTCTGGGCATCGGCGCAATGACGGATGGGCGCTGGCAGGCCTTTTTCGACACGATGGTAGAGACGGGGGTATTCAGCGCCGACACGGACTATACCCAAGCCTATAGTCTAGAGTTCGTCAATAAAGGGGCTGATGCCTACGCCAGCTGAACCCGCCCCGGCAAACTACAGGTCGACCAAGCAGGCGGCAATTGCCCTGCGGCAGGTGAGCAAGGTTTATACCAACGGGACCGTAGCGCTACAGGACTTAGATCTCGCGGTGGGGGAGCTTCAATTTGTCAGCCTTCTAGGTCCCTCCGGCTGCGGTAAAAGCACCGTGCTGAAGCTGATTTCCGGCCTTAGCTCGCTCTCGTCAGGCACCGTCGACTGGTCCCTCAGCCCCGCTAACCGGCGTCTGGCCTACGTGTTTCAAGATGCTTCGCTGCTGCCCTGGCTCACCGCCTGGGAGAACATTCGGCTGCCCCTGAAGCTGGCCCGTCTGCCCCACAACGCCGCCAACCAGCGCATTAGTGAGGCGATCGCCCTCGTCAACTTGACTGGCTTTGAGCGGGCCTATCCCCGGCAGCTGTCGGGGGGGATGAAGATGCGGGTGTCGATCGCTAGAGCATTGGTCACGCAGCCCGACGTGCTTTTGCTGGACGAGCCGTTTGGGGCACTAGATGAAATCACCCGCAGTCAGCTCAACGACGAGCTGCTGAAGCTGTGGCAGGCGCAGCGCTGGACGGTGCTGTTTGTCACCCACAGCATCTACGAAGCGGTGTACCTCTCTACTCGGGTGGTGGTGATGGCGGCAAATCCGGGTCGGGTCGTGGCTACGATCCCGATTAGAGAACCCTATCCGCGATCGCAGGCGTTTCGCAACTCGCCTCAGTATGGGGAATACTGCCGCCACGTAAGTGAGCAGCTCTACAGAACTCAACCAGGTGCTGAAACTTAGGGATAGATAGCGCGATAGGACTCTTTGCCGATATCATCACGGATTTGTGATGAGAGGCGATCGCCTTTTGGAAAAATGCGCTTAGCTGCTGGTCTGACATCATTTTTTCCTCCCAGTAGCAGTAGCACACCTTCTGCTGGTGATCGTCGTAGTGTCCAGAGCGATCCTGCAAAATATAGCTCGCAAATAGTCCGTAGAGCACGTACTCTGAGAGGTCTTTAGCCTGAGACACGGTTTCTATCCAGCCTTTGCCAGACTGCTCTTCAATAGTTTTGTAGAGCTGAACTAGGTTGTCGCGTCTCCAGGTTACGATTTGGCTGATGTAGTTGTCGTGGTAGCTGTTTTTCGCCGGCAGTCCCAAAAGAGTTTTTGCAGTTTTCTTCCACTTGAGGGTAACTTTGTTCTCTATTTCAGCAGCGTCACGGACCCGGAACAGACGGACCTTATCTTCCTCCGCTTTAAGCAGCTCGTGGGCGTCAAAGTCGTCTATAAAAGCAACGTCCGAATCGACAAATAGCAGAATATCCTCCTCGGTGTACTGAGCAGCGGCCAGCTTTATAATTTGCTGAATTAGCCAGCCTCTAATGATCCAGCTGCCTGAGCTGAAACCCTTGAGGTTGAGCCAAACGTTTTTCTTTGCCGAAAAGGGAATCCGCTTAATCCAGGCCGGAAGAATCTCTTCTTTCACCAAAATCTCTGTGTTAGCATCGGCCAGCGCCTGAAAGAGCTTGGCATCTTGCCTATCGACGATGATGTAGTGTTTTACCGAAGGAGACACAAACTTCTTGATGGTCCAGCACAGCAGCTTGCATCTTTGAAAATCTGGCGCGTAGCTAGGTGTGATAAAGGCGAATGTAGGGTTTTCCATGATGAGAGTCCACTTGAGACATTTTCATTGAGAGGTCAATAGAAAATCTTTATGATTTTTTTCTGGTTACTTCTACGGAATAGCTGTTTCCACGTAAGGAAACAAAATCTCTCCTTTGCAGAAAATTTATATGTGAGGGGAACAAAATTAGAGGTCGGGCCACAGGCTCGTGGTGCATCAAAGACACTGAAGTCGCTGTTTCGCGGCGCGATAACCCAGGCTGAGTGAGGCTTTTGGCGCTGTATGGTGATGGTGCCGCTCAGCCGCAACGTTGGGGTTGCGCCACCTAGACCGGAGCCTGGACCTAGAGCGCAAATTGCCCAAACCCTTCGGTATTCACTGGCTTGGGGCGCGGCACCCTAACAGTTGGCCCTTCTCTAGGCCAACCGGGACGGAACTTTACGAAAAGGCACCCGTCAAATCTCTTGTCAGGGGGTGAGAGCGAATTTTGGGCCAGAATAGCCAATTAGCTCAGCCACACCTTCGGAACTAGCACTACCGACGTTGTCTTTCGCCCTGAGGCGATAACTCCATGCTGGTTCACGTCAAACCATGAGACGCGTGAACCGCAAGACTTTTTCTGCCCTGCGCTGTCTGATTCTTGTGAATCCGGCGCGGGTAGGTCCGATTAGCTCTCGGCGGCCACCCTGCGTCTAAACCGGTGGCCGCCCCCATTGATTCTGAGCTAGGTCAGAGCGCTGCGCAATATGAGCAGCGCTGACGGTGTCATTTACCTTCTATCCAATCAGCCTTAAGCCGAGGGCGCAGAGATATGTCCCGCTAGCTGCACAGAGGCTGACGACACGCTTAAACTTTTTTGGAGACAACCTTCCATGGCATCCGCAGCTCAAAGCACTTTTCTAGGCACTAACCTGACGGGCATTGCTGACTGGTCGACGCAGTACCCATTCCTCGACTATTTCAAAAGCTCCCGCGATTGGATTACCCACACCGACAGTACCTGGAATACAAACGAGAGCAACAAGCTCCAGCTTGACGGCGACGGCTGGGTAACGTCCCTCGACGGCGGACAGTTTACTAGCGTTGGCACTCTGTTGCCCAATGACAACCAAGGCCGACGGTTTGTTGTGCTCTACGAAGGTGAGGGCACCATTCAATACCTAGATGGGGCTCGCAAAGATAATGCGGCTTCTAAGCCGGGGCGCGACGTCTTTAGCACCAAGCCAGGAGAGAGTCTCAACCTGCGAATCACTGACACTGATCCCAACGGCAGCGGTGACTATCTGCGCAACATTCGCGTCATTCCTGAAGAATTTGAGGCGATCGCGGGTTCCCAGACCTTCAACCCCGACTTCCTGGAAAGCCTAGAGGGCTACCAAACTCTGCGGTTCATGGACTGGATGGACACCAATCACTCCGACCAGGGACGCTGGGGGAGCCGCCCTGAAGCCGATGACGCCGACTACGTTGGAGAAGGGGTGCCCGTAGAGGTGATGGTGGAGCTGGCGAACGAAACAGGCATTGACCCCTGGTTCACCCTGCCCCACAAAGCCACCGACGACTACGTGCGCAGCTTTGCTCAGTACGTCAAGGAAAACCTCGACCCTGACCGCAAGGTGTACGTAGAATTTTCCAACGAGGTGTGGAACGGCCAGTTTGAGCAGGCCCGCTATGCCAGAGAGCAGGGCAAAAAAGCTTTCTCGTCGGGTAGCGATTATGAGCGGGGACAAAAGTGGCACGGCCAGCGCACCGGACAGATCACCCAGATTTGGGACGATGTCTTTGGCAACGACAAGGCGCGGGTTGTAGGCGTCCTGGGTGCTCAAGCCGCGAATCCCTTTACGGCGGAGAAGTCTCTAGAAGCGCTGCGGTCTACGGGCCAGTCCTACGAGGCGCTAGGCATCGATGCGATCGCGATCGCCCCTTATTTTGGCGGCTATATCGGTAGCCCCCAGCATCAGTCCCAAGTGCAAAGCTGGACCCGCGATGCTGACGGAGGTCTGGGAAAGCTGTTTAAGGAAGTTACCCAGGGCGGCGTGCTGAACGGGGGCCCAGAGGGCGGAGCTTTGCAGCTGTCAAAAGACTGGATGCAGAACTACGCCAACCTAGCCGATAAAGCAGGTCTGGATCTAGTGGCCTATGAAGGGGGACAGCATCTGGTCGGCCACAGCGGCGTTGAGAACAATAGCGCGGTTACGAATCTGCTCATTAAGGCCAACCGCGATCCTCGCATTGGCGATGCCTACAAGCAGTACTTCGAGAACTGGCAAGCGGTCAGCGAAGATGGCGTCTTCGCCAATTTCAGCGACATCTACAAGGCCAATCGGTACGGGAGCTGGGGCATCCGCGAAAGCCTGTACCAAGACAGCACCCCTAAGTTCAACGCGGTTCAAGACATCTTGGAGGCCACCGGAGTAGCGCCGGAGTCGAGCCCACCGATGGCCGACCCTGCTCCGATACCGGACGCGCCCGACGATGCTTTGGACGAGCCGGTGGATGAGCCGGTAGAAGAGCCAATCGACGAGCTGGTGGATGAGCCGACGAGTGAGCCGGTGGATGAACCAGCGGACGAGCAGCGGACGAGGCAATGGACAAGCCAGCGGATGAAGCGGTAGACGATACGCCCGAAGACATGGGCGCTGAGGTACCCGATGAGAGCGACCTTGACGCCGAGGGCGAAGGTATCCCTGCTGAGCCTTCCCAGAATGGCGACGGCTCTGATATCGACTCTGATGCTGGCCTAATGCCGGAGGGTCAGGTAAATCCCATTCGCATCGAAGCGGAAGAGATGACCCTAGAGGGGTATCGCATCGAAGAGAATGACCAGGTTTCGGGCAAGCAGCTGATCAGCTTCGTAGGCGGTGCCCAAGATGAAAGCGGTGTAGCCCGTCAAACTTTTGAAGGCCCTACGGGGATCTACAACGTCGTCGTTTCTTACGTTGATGAGTCCGATGGTGCGGCGGGTCTAGAGGCACGGGTCAACGGCGAGTCTTTAGACGCATGGCAGCTTACGGAGAACTTGGGCAGTGTCGCCGTCAGCGACAACAATCAGGTGCAGCGCACCGTAGCGACCGAGGTTGCCCTGCAGTCTGGCGATGAGTTTGAGCTGCTGGGTCAAGAGCAAAGCTTTGAGCACGCTCGGGTCGACTACGTTGAGTTTACTCCGGTAGACGGTCCTGGCCCGGAGTCTCCTGCCCCAGAGCCTCCTGAGGCTCAGGCTCCCGAAGCTCCAGCACCAGAAGCTCCAGACGCGACTGATTCCCCCAGCATCCCAGCATCCCCGACCCCTGAACCTAACGCCGGGAATGGCGATATGACCGGCGGTGATGTGGCAGGCGGTGACATGACCGATGGTGGCATGACTGGTGGCGATATGGCAGGGGGTGACATGACCGGTGGCGGCATTGGCCCCAACCCCGGCCTTCCCGCTAGCAACCCCGACCCCGTCCAGCTGACCGGTTCACCCATCAGCCTTAGCGGCAACACCCTCAAGGCCATCGACCTCGACTACACCATCACCCCCGACACCATGATGCAGCTCGAATTCCGGCGCGGAGTCGAAGGCGCTATTCAGGCGATCGCCTTCGACAAAGACGTGTTCATCAGCGAGAGCGATCGCCCAAATATGTTCAAGCTGTCGGGGACGGAAGACTGGGCGGTAGCAGAAGATCTGTCAGACCAAGTGAGCGGCAGTGACTGGCAGACCCTAGATATTGCCGTGGGTCAGCACATCACTGGGGACTACGATCACGTGTCGCTGTTAAACATTGACGGCGGAGTGGCGGACGCCACCAGCGAATTCCGCAACGTCAAACTGTTTGAATCACCGGTAGGAGCGATGACCTCAGAGCGAGGCAGCGATCCCTTTGACGATACGCCGATGGCCGAGCCCGTTGCACCTTTATTCCCCGTCGGCGAAGATCCGATGGCAGCATAGCAAAACGGCATAGCTAGAGGATAGACCGTTACGCCGCTGGGACATCTACCGAACGGCGAACAAAATAGGCAACCTCTCCCAGAGCTGCGTCACCGCCGTTGAGAAAGCGAGAAACCAGGAGGTTGCCATTGTTGACGCCGTTTTGGGCTCCCAAGTCGAGCAGATGCATCACCGTGGGAACCAGCATTGGCAAGAGAATTTTTGCGGTTTCATCCGACAGCGCCGTTTGAGCCGCGATCGCGCTGCTCATCTCGCTGTAAACGCTGGGGGGAATAATATCGTGGACCGATGCTATTGTTTCAGCCTCCGCGAGCTGATGGACAATGCCGTCGGCGGGACGCTGTAAAATTCCCATCTGCTGCAGCAGCACGGCGCTCAGGTAAGGACCGATAACAGAGAGCGATCGCTGTAAATCGTTTGGGGTGATTCCATGCTGCTGAGCAATGGCGTCGAGGGCGTCAGCGATGGTCCGCATCTGGCTAAAGCTGGCCCGCTGATTGGGGCTGTTGATGGCGCAAAGCAGGTCGAAGAATAGGCTCATAGTGAGGTATCAAATTGGGTAAGCGATGGCGGACTAGCCCGCAGGAATCCAGGTGTGGAAAGAGCGAATAATGCGCAGCCAGTCTCCGCTGTCGGTGACGTAGCCCACTTCAGCGATGTAGTCGCGATCGCCTGTGGAAATGACGACGTGACGATCGCGATCGCTCTCTTGACAGTCAAACTCCATCGTATGGTGAGGCGGCTGATAGTCTATATCCAGTCCAGTGGCGTCATGCACCCGTAGCTTCAGGCTGCGACCGCCCTGCTCCTTGAGCAGCGTCCGCTGGGCCTCGGAGATTTCCCAATAGGCATAAGCCCTTTGGGGGCCGGAGGGCACCAAAATAATTTGGCTGACTTGGGGAGCCGTAGACTTGCTGAGAACCGTGGTAGGAGCCACCGCGCCTAGTCCTACCGCCACCGCCGCTCCGCCAGCCAGCCCGTCCAAAGGCGGCAGGCCGGCGTCCTCGCTGGGGCCATCGGTTTCCACCTGGCCAAGTTGAACGACGGCTGGGCTGCTGCTGGGAATGTACATGTGGGAGGAGCGGACTAGGGTTGTCCAACCCTGCTGCGCGTTGAGGTAGCCCAGCTCAGCAACATAGTCGCGATCGCCTACGGGCACCGTCACCCGCTGCTCGTGGGCCATGGGATTGAGGGTGTAGGTCTGGGTGCTGTGGGGAGCCTGATGATCGAGGTCGATGGCCGTGACGTCGTGAACCCGCAGCTCCAGCTGACTAGCGCCTTCTAGGCGACGCCGATCGGCATCGGAGATAGACCACTGGGCGATCGCCGCCTCGCCGTCGAGCAGGCCAAAGGTCATGGTGCTCTCCGCCGCCGCTGCCGCTGCCGCTACGCCACCGATAGCGGCAGCACTGGTCAGGGCTGCACCGGCTATACCTACGCCAGAGGTCTCTATGCCAGAGGTCTCTATGCCAGAGGTCTCTACACCTGATGTATCTGTATCTGATGCGTCTGTATCTGATGCGTCTGTATCTGATGCGTCTGTATCTGATGCGTCTGTGCCTAATACGCCTGCATCAGATGTGTCTGCGTCTAATACAGGAGCATTTGGCAAATTAATTTCTACTTCCTCTCTCTCTAGACCAGCAGGCTCCGTCGCTTCTCCGAGCGGCGCGCGAACAATGGGCGACTGCGCCAGCGGTACCCAATCCCCAGCATTGGGGAGGTAGCCTAGCTCAGCCTGGTGATCGCCTCCAGGCTGAAGGGTGACCTGGTGATTGCCTGCTTGAAGGTCGCAGGGGCTAGCGCTGATGAGTTCTCCGGTCGTTACTGCTGGGGAGGTCTCGGTCTGTGACGCATCAGCCAGTGGCGTAACGTCATATAAGCGCAGCTCCAAGGCACTGCCGCCGACCGCCGCCTTATCTTGAGGTGAGAGCTGCCAGTAGGCATAGCCCATCGTTGGGGATTGGGCCACCAGCGCTAGCCGGCTCTGGGCCTCGACAGACTCAGGCACCTGCGCCGCCATAGTGTTCGGAGCCCCAACGCTCGCGGTGCCCATGGCCGCTGCCGCTGCCGCTGCCGCGACCGTCCCTGTTCCGAGACCCCCCGGACGTATGGTTCCCGTGACGGCATCCGTTGACGGGGAGACGAGACGAGTTTTGGTAGAGCGAGCCAGCGGCACCCACTGCCCTTCTGCCGAGAGATAGCCTAGCTCAGCTGCGTAGTCGCGATCGCCGTGGGCCACCGGAATCTGCCGGTTGCGGCTATTTTTGTCGCAGTGGTATTCGCCGACGAGGGGACCGACCCCATCGGAGACCTGCGTCGCATCATGGAGCCGCAGCAGCAGCGGGCCGGACTGGGCTGTAATCTCAGCCTGGTCTTGAGGCGAGAGGGTCCAGTCTGCCTGAATCGTGTTAGACAGCTGTGGAGAAAGAGAGAGACTTGTCGCGTCGTCTGCTGCTGCGAGACCAATGGGGGGGACACCAGCAGAAGCTGCGCCAGCAGGAGTCGCGTTAACAGGGGGCGTAATGGGTGGCGCGTCGATAGGGGGCGTGACGGGGACTGCATCGATAGGGGGCGTGACGGGGACTGCATCGACGGGGACTGCATCAACAGGGGGAACGGTGACGGGTGCTGTAGACCTTGAGGCCGCTACCCCAGCTGCTCCAGCCGCAATCCCAGCCGCCGTTAGCCCAGCCGCAGTCCCCGCGACAGGAGGTGTTGCCGGAGGTGAGGAATCGGCTGCTGGGTCCGGCACGACCGCGGCTGGAGGAATAGGCGCTGTCGCTGGAGTCAACCCGACGGGGTCAGCCTCCGGAACAGGCGTCCCTGGCACAGGGGTCGGGGCGATCGTCGGGTCATCTTCCACCGGAGTGGCAGGGGAAACGGCATCAGGCCGACGTCGCAGCAGCAGCCACAGCAGCAGCGGAATCCCCAGTAGAAGCAGGAGCCACCAGGGAAAGCTTGAGTCTTCTTCCACTTCGACAGAGACATCCGGGTCCTGGAAAGTGGTCGTCGCGTCGTCGGTAATGGTCTCGGTGACGACGGCACCATCAGGATTATCACTGTCGGCATCGCCAGCGGCACTATCACTGTCAGCGCCGTCAGTAACCGCTCCGGGGACGACAGCCACACCAGTGCTTCCCCATCGGGAGCCACCGTCCCGCTGCCCGCTGCCGCCCCTGCTGCCGCTTCAGACCCCTCTACAGAAGCTTGAGCTCCCTCAACGCGGGCTGCCTCCAGCGCGGACTCGTTAATAGGCGCTGTGGCATACCCTAAAAATGACCGGGCGGCAGGGGTAGGAGACGCGCTGTAAACGTAGGTGAGGGGCTGGGAGAAGGGATACCGGGGGTCATCCGGCAGGGTGTTGTGCATGGGCAAAATGGCGACGTTAGGGTTATCTATCACCTGCTCGGCGATCGCATACCCCAAGCCATCTTCTCCTAGCGCCGCGATGACAGCCTGAGTACTGTCTTCAGGCCGAACATCTGTCTGGGCTCCTGCTTCGAATGGAGCCTCTTTAAACACCGGGTAGCCCCGAAACGCCTGCCGCGTGTCGCTGTCTTCCGGGCGATCGACTAGGCGAATCGCACCGGGTTCCCCACCCACCACTGACCAATCCTCAATTTCACCCCGAAAGATCTGGGCGAACTGGGCCGTCGTGAGACTGCCGTCAAAAGTATTATCGGGTCCGACAATTAGCGCAATTTTATGACGCTCAACGACAGTTTCCCTGAGCCCCCGCGCTTTTTCTTCGTCGGTTAAGGGACGACCAATTGCCGCCAGATCGATATCTCCTGCTTCCAGGGCCGACAGGGCAGCATCCGTACCGGAATAGGCGACCTGGACCTCCGTGCCGGAGTAAGCCGCTTCGAATCCCTGCTGCAGCGCTTGATTAATGCGCCTCATGCTGTCGGAGCCATCGATACGAACGACCGTACTGTCGGCTACAGACTCAGGCAGCTCAAAGCTCGCGGCATCCGGCGACTGAGCAAGAGCAGATGTAGAAACGGCCGCAATAGTAGAGGGAGCGGTCAGTAGAAGACAGAGGGCTATTGTTGCTGACTGAGGGAACGAAATGGGTGGCATTGTAGAATTCTCCGGGGCCGGTCTCCTAAGATAGTCGGATGCGATCGTATGCAAAGATATGCTAAACCACTAGCGCACGCATTCAGTCGTCCTCAAGTTATATCGCGTCAGCATTAAGAAACATAATTAGGTCGGGCAAAAAGGCGCGAAGACTTGCGACAAGTCAAAGAAAATAGCCCCTTGAGCAAGCCCCAGCCAGCCCCAGTGAGCCAGCCCCAGGAGTGAGCAGCCCCCGTGAGCAAATTTCCTCCCATCAATCGAATTGCGCAAACCGTCCGCAGCTGGTTCCGCGTTAGCGATGCCAAAATGTCCGAGATTTTGACATCGGTGCGATCGCAGCTCCCCACCACCGAAGTGCTGCTGATCGGCAAACCCCAGGCCGGGAAAAGCTCTATCGTCCGGGGGCTGACGGGCGTCTCAGCAGATATCGTGGGTCAGGGATTCCGTCCCCATACCCAGCACACCGAGCGCTATGTCTATCCCTCAACCGACCTGCCGCTGCTGATCTTCACCGACACTGTGGGTCTAGGAGACATCAACCAGTCCGCAGAGGACGTCGTGCAAGAACTCGTTGCCGACCTACAGCAGCCCACCCAGCGCGCTCGCATTTTCGTGATGACGGTCAAGGCCACAGACTTTGCCACCGAGACGCTGCGGCAAATCGTGTCTGGGCTGAGACAGCAGCACCCCGAAATTCCCTGCCTGCTGGCCATCACCTGTCTGCACGAAATCTACCCCGACCAAGCAGACCACCCCCCTTATCCGCCCACCTTTGAAGCAGTGCAGCGGGCCGAAACCGAACACCGGGAAACGCTGGTGACGCTATGGGACCGCTCGGTTTTGATTGACTTCACCCTAGAGGAAGACGGCTACAGCCCGGTGTTCTATGGCATAGAGGCGCTGCGCGATAGTCTGGCCGACCTGCTGCCAGAGGCCGAAGCAAGGGCGATCGCCCAGCTGCTAGAAGGCGGAGCTGGGGAAGAAATTGGGCTGCTGTATCGCAACGCCGCTCGGCGCTACATTACCCCGTTTTGCATCATGTCGGCTACCCTAGCCGCCGTGCCCCTACCCTTCGCCACCATGCCCGTGCTCACGGCCCTGCAGGTGTCTATGGTGGGGCTGCTGGGACAGCTCTATGGCCAAACTCTGACGCGATCGCAGGCGGGTAGCCTTGTCAGCACCATTGCCGGTGGCTTTTTGGCCCAGGCGGTGGGACGAGAGCTAATTAAGCTAATTCCGGGGCTGGGCAGCGTGATTGCGGCCTCTTGGGCGGCGGCCTATACCTGGGCGCTGGGGGAGGGAGCCTGCGTCTACTTTGGCGACATTATGGGGGGCAAAACGCCCGACCCGGAGCGTATTCAGGCCGTGATGGCGGAGGCGTTCGCAGAGGCGAAGCAGCGGTTCAAGGACGTTCGTAAGGGCGGAGAGTCTTAGGAGCTAGGTCGCTGCCGATGGCCGTGAATTTTGGCCGCGGACCGCTTTCAAACCCGGATAGAGCCGAATGCTGCCGTCGGGTCTATCCGTTAGGGGGCCAGCGAAGAAGGATCGCCCCGCCCCCGATATGTCCACAAGCACCCCGCCACAAACGGCAGCCAGAGCAGCGATCGCTCCGCCGGCTCTAGAAACCAGGTGTCTACGCCTATGGCCTGCCGCTCCAGCAGCGCGAAATAGACAAACACCGATAAGCTCCCCCAAATTGGCCCCCAGTTGCGAGGGCGATCGCTCTCGCCTTCGACAGACCCCACCACAAACGGAATCATCCAGGTGAAATACCAGGCGTGGACGATGGGGGAGAGCATCATCAGCGCAATCAGATAGTTGAGGATAAACCGGCCCAGGGATTGACACCGAAGCAGCAGGACTAGCGTTACGAGCGCCAGCGGCGGCGCAAACCAGCGGTTGCTCTCTAGAGAGGACGCCCAAACGTACTTGGCGATGAAGGGCAAAAACTCAGCGCTGCGGCCGTGGGAGACAAACGTAGAGCTGGTGGGAATGAGAGAGCAGCTCACCGCGTCACAATACGCCAAAGCCGAAAGCGCAATAGGCAACAGCCCCACCACGCCCGCTAGCATGGCGACTTGCCAGCGCGATCGCCCCGTCGACGCCGGTTTCCCGAAAAGCACCTGCCAGCTTAGAAATGCTAGGACGGGTAGCGAGATCCACTTGACGCTAATGCTGATGCCAACGAAGAGGGCTCTAATAAGCACTCGACTTGTCTTGGGGCCCTCCGCCTCACCGTCTGATTTCCTAAGCCCAGCGGTTTTAGAGGCTGCAAACGGGGACAGCCAGGCCATCGCCAGCGGCAGCACAAACCAGCTGTCGTAATGCCCTCCTCCCGCAAAGGAGTAAATCACCAGGGGGTTCCAGGCGTAGAGAATCGCCTGAGGGCCAAACCGCCGCCACAGCATCGCGCAGACCGCAACGTCCGCCGCCGTAAAAGCCAGCTTAAACAGCAGCACGCTGGGTGCGATGGCGGCCAGCGTGCGAAACCCGAGCTGGGTGACGGGGGGGTAGATGGCAGAGACGTCGGGGTGGTTGATCTGCGCCCACCAATCGCTGCGGTAAGCCAGTAGCTCAGGCGCGTTTGGCGCTAGTTCGTAGGGACTAAAGCCCTGCAGCTGAATCGAGCCTTCCCAGAGATACCGCCAAATGTCGTCTCCTGGGTACGCCACCAAAAATATAAGGCGGGCGATCGCAGCAACGCCCCAAAACCAGAGTATTGATATCTTTTGGTCCAGCCGCCAGCTCAGGGCATAGCCCGCCCCCATAACCGCAATTCCTGCCCAAAACGGGGGAACTGTTCCGGGAATATGAAAGCTGCCGTGGGCGCTGGCCTGAACGCTGCCGAGGATCAGCAGGATAGCGCTCAAGGCGATTTGCCATCTCGGCTTGGTCTGAGGGGAGCCACTGGCGCTGACTTGAAGCATGACGACCTGTAAGCAACCGGCTTGAGAGTACGCCAAGAGAATACGCCAGAACCCTGAGAATTCCCTAAGCTCTACACATATGCATTACAGCGCCGCGCTTAACTGACCTCTGACGCGGGCCACGCCCAGTTGAAGTAGCGATCGCCCCTGCAGTATGGCAAACAGGGCAACCACTTCGCAGAGGTATTCGATCGGTTTAAAGGTCAAAAAGCTCAGCGCTAGGTCGCTATAGCTCGATTCATAGATCGCATAGAACTCAAAATCTTCCACCAGCATCTCCTGCAGCGCGGCGATCGCAGCGAGCCACAGCCCTATTGACGTCACCGATGAAAGCTGAGCCCGGAGCCAAGGTTGATAGACAGACTGAATGCGATCGCCCATCAGAATCCCCCAACAACGTAAATGATGTGCAACGTGGTTAAGTCGGTTCGGCAGCAGCGCCGCTCACAATCTTATTGCAGGAAGGGGGAAAAGGGGAGGTACGGTAACCCAGAATTTTTTGATGGAATACTGCGGTAGCATCGAGTACGATCGCAAAACGCAAGGGGCGGCAAGGGAGCAATATTCTCGCTCACACAGTCAGGACTGCGCAGCCCAGACTGCGCGACCACAGCAAATTGGGCCGCCTGCATCTGAAGAATTGTGAACGGATCGCCCTTTTTGTAACGTCTACATTGCAGATCATTGAGCATCACTTGCAAAATAAGGCTCCGTGAAATCTAGATGGATTTATTGAGATACAGGCAGTTAGCGGCTTAGTGCGGCAGCGGCTTGTCCACCAGCACGAGTAGCATTCCATGGTTGTTGCGCCCCGACCCCTCGCTCCCACTGAAACCGACGTCTTCAACGCGATCGCTGCGGCTGTAGGCAAGCTTTCCCAGGGATCAAGCAGCTCAAGTCAAAGAGTCTCTCAGATCGTCAGCCTTTCCCTGCCCCTTCCTCCAGTAGACCTGCTGGCTGTCTTCTCCGACCTGCAGACCGACGGACATGAATTCTATTGCGAACAGTCTGCCGCCTCAGAAGGGCTAGTGGCATCGGGATGCCTCGCTCAATGGACCGGGTCGGGAAGCGATCGCTTTGAGCGGGCACAGCAGGTCGCCCAGACCTGGTTTGACCATATCTACGAAATAGGGGCTGATGATTTCCGAATCCTCCCGACCTCGGAAGTCTCGCCCCTCGCTCCGCCAGCGGTTCGCGTTTTATGCCGGTTCACTTTTGAGCATAGCTGCCGCAAGATTCCTCAAGGACTGCAAGTGCCAGCGGCTAGCTTGATCATTCCCCGCTGGCAGGTCACCCGCCGAGCCGAGGCCTGCCAGTTCACGGCCAATCTCCACTTGAGCAGCCTAAACTCTAAATCGATTAAAGCCGCCTGCAGCGCGATATGGCAGCGCTATCTCCGCCTCCAGCAGTCAGCGCTGCCGGCGTTAGGGCAGTGGCTGCGGCCCTCTCCCCCGCCCACAGTTCCTATCTCCTCAAAGCGCCGTCGGCAGTTTCTTGACGGCGTAGCAGCGGTGCTGCAGGGCATTGAGCGGCGGCAGCTCACCAAGGCGGTGCTCGCCAGCGCATTAGATCTCGATATCTGCGCTCCCTTCCCCACCGTGACGGCGCTACGGCTGCTGCGCCACAGCCACAGTGGGTGTCACGTCTTTGCCGTTCGCTGCGGCAGCCGCACCTTTTTGGGCGCTAGCCCAGAGCGGCTGTTTCACCTCCGGCGACAGCGGTTATCAACCGATGCAATCGCTGGGTCAGCGCCTCGGGGGGCAACTGTCGCTATCGACCAGCAGCTGAGCGCAGTCCTGCAGCGCAGCTCCAAAGAGTTGCACGAGCACCGTATTGTGGCCGACTTCATCGTTGGCAGGCTGCGCCAGCTAGGGCTACAGCCTTCTTGGTCCTCCCAGCCCCAGCTGTTGACCTTGGCCAACATTCAGCATCTTCATACCCCCATCACCGCTCAGGTTCCGGCTAATATTCATCCTCTACAGATTGTGGCCAAGCTGCACCCGACCCCAGCCGTAGCCGGCTTTCCTCAGCGGGCAGCCTGCGAGATGATTGCTCAACATGAAGCGTTTGAGCGATCGCTTTATGCAGGTCCAATAGGCTGGATCGACCGGCAGAAAAACAGCACTTTTGTTGTCGCAATTCGCTCGGCTCTCGTGGGAGATGAGCGGATTCGCCTCTATGCTGGCGCTGGGGTGGTGAAGGGCTCCGTGCCCGAAAAAGAGTGGCAGGAGGTCAACATGAAGCTGCAGGCGATCGCTGCTGTTCTTTCAATGCCGTAACAGAAGCTAAGCGCGACTTGATGCTAAGATATGGCACAGCTAAACTGGAACTTTATTGCTATGCGCTTCGCCTGCAGCCTGCGTTTTCCGACCCTCAGCTTGGTGGCAACGGCTTTTGCAGTCGCGATATCGCTCAGCAACTTTACGGCAGCGGCTTCTCCCTCCGCCGACATCGCCCAATCGAACACGATCCAAGCGAATATGGCCCGGGCGGTGGTCAAAAGCACTGCCGATCCCGACCAGGTGTTGGGAGAAGCGACGTTCACCGAGACAGGTGACGGCTTAGAGGTGGCGGTTTCTCTCAGCGGCGTTTCTGCCGGCTACCACGGCTTTCACATCCACGAAAGCGGCAGCTGCAGCGATGGCGGGAAGTCTGCGGGCGGGCACTACAACCCGATGGACGTCAAGCATGGTTGGCTTCCTGCCGATGGTCTTGAGAATGCCCATGCGGGCGACCTGGGCAGCATATTCATCTCGTCCAGCGGTAGCGGTACCCTCAACGAAACCGTCTCTGGACTGTACCTCACCGGCGGCGATCCTTCTATCAGTGGCCTTGCCGTCATTCTTCATGCCGATCGCGACGACTTTAGTCAGCCTACCGGCAACGCAGGCGGGCGCGTGGGCTGCGGCTTGATTGAGTAAAGGCAAAGCTAGCCGGTGGACTCTAGGGTTCAGAAATTGAGTCTAACCAAGATTCACTTTGTAGAAATTAGATCTGGGGAAGAGACCGCCTGTTGTTCAGCATGCAGGTAGTTCTGTAGACGCTGAGCTTGAACCTTATAGAGGTCTAACGTTTCTTGGGCGCGGGCGATGTCGGCCTCTAAAAAGTTCTGGCGCTGGTCCATCCGCTGCCAAATTTGCTGCTGCTGATTGAGTCGGCTCGCCAAATAGCGCACCGTCTGCTGACGGCTCTCCACCAGCTGCAGGCGATGGGTCTTGGTGAGCCAGGGTCTGACGTAGGCCAGCCGCAGGGGGTCCTCGGCGATCGCCTGCTCTAGCTCGGGCACAAGAGCCTGGATGGGATGGGAGTAGAGGTTCTCTAGCTGATTCTCCAGCTGGCTCGAGATCGCCTGATGTTGAGCGAGAAGGGCCTGCCTTGACGCAGTCGGCATCGGAAAGTCATGCTCTCTCGGATCCCACGTAGGTCCCTCAATCGCAGCCGCATTCGACACCTCCGCCAGCTGTTGGTCAACCTGCTGCCACTGCTGTAGCAGCTGGCTATACTCAGGCCTTCCCCGTAAGAGATCGAGCGGCGAGGCTTGGGGTTCGAGACCAAGCTGTTGATTAATCTGCTGTAGCTCACGCCGAAGCTGATTTGCTTCCCACTCTAGCCGCTGCTCTTGGGTCTCGGCAGCTTGGAGGCGGCGGGCGATCGCCTGGATTGGACTTTGGCTCTGGTCAACGCCAGACTGGGTCTGCAGGGCTTGGAGGGCGACCTGACGTTGAGCGATGTGGCTTCGAACCCTGTCCATCTGAGTCTGAGTATGCTGTAGGTCGCGGCAGACGGCTGAGCAGTCGCCATCCGACAGCACGGGCGCTTGCGCTTGCGCTTGGAGCGGAGTAGAGGCCTGTTGGACGGTCTGCTGAGGGGAGGCCTGTAGAGACAGCACAGCTGTCGTCACGACGGTAGCGGTCCCCATCAATACTGCCGGCTTCCAGGAGGGTGCTGTTGGCCCAATTTGCCCGGCGTTCCACGGTGTGAGCAAAGCCTCCTGTGGCGGCTGCGAAATCTTGAGCTGGGGAAGTTGCGCGAGCTGACTGCGCGTTAGCGAAGAGGAGTAAGCGGCCTGCATGTGGGTGTCGTCGCCATTCGGCATAGGCTATACAAACACTTATGCATTAAAAGACAGGCTCAACCGGACGTTTTTGCCTTACTTGAAGGGCGTCAGCGTCGAGCAACGTTCCAGAATCAGGGGCAATGGGCTAATGCTCAAAGATATTGTGATAGTGAAGCAAGTCGAGATCGACAAAGGTCGGAATACAGTCGAAACAAGCCTGGGCCAGCTCCCACCGCTGCTCTCGCTGCAGCATATCGGTCAGCTGCTGCCGCAGGGTGTGTAAATAGCGCACGTCGTTGGCCGCATAGGCCAGCTGTGCCTCTGAAAGGTTGGCCGCATTGCCCCAGTCGGAACTTTGGGCCCGCTTGTCCAACTCTACCCCTGCAATCTCGTTCACCAGCTCTTTGAGCCCGTGACGCGGGCTATAGGTGCGGGCTAGCTTACTGGAAACCTTGGTGCAAAATAAAGGAGCGACCTGAATGGCTAGGTGGTGCTTAAGGGTGGCCACGTCAAACCGGGCGAAGTGAAAAATCTTGACGACTTCAGGCTGTTCCATCAGCTGCTTTAGATGGGGCGCTTCCGATTGACCGAGGGCAATGCGGATAGCGCAGGCGTTTCCCTCTGGGTCGCACAGCTGCACCAGGCACAGGCGATCGCGCTGGGGAATCAGCCCCATAGTTTCGGTATCGACCGCGATGGCGCTGGCCTGCTGGTAGCGCTGCAGCGCGGTCTCCGACAAGTCGCGCTCAAAAATTTGAAAAGTGTCCTGGCTCATGCCCCGGTTCCTGTCACTATGCTTTAAGACTGTAGTACGAATACTGTTTATTGCGTGAGTTGAGCGCGAGTGAAACGCGAGTCAGCAATTGTGCGTAGATATAAATGCGAGACGAATGCTAAATACAAATATTTGTGACCGCCACTATGAAAGAGGGCCTAGGGCAAAGCGTGACGGCAAAGCCCTAACTCGTTTCAAAATCGGTAACTTAAACCGGCTATGATTTTGATTATCTTAGGCTAGAGCTATGTCATCGTCTTCAGCCCTATCTGTCGCGTCGCTGCCTGCTGAACCTAGTCCTGACCAGCTGCACAACATCAAAGCGCAGCTGGATCTAATTCTCTTGGCGCTGGAGGCGTTGGCAGGGCTAGGTTCAGAGGCTATGCTGCAGGCGGCTGCGGCGCTGAACCTGCCTCAGGTGATGGGGGATCGCGTGAGCCTATGGCGGCTGCGGCAGTCTAGTCCGCTGCGCAAGGGACAGGGCCGTAAGCGTCTCGATGTAGAAGAGGCGCGATCGCTCGTGCTGATTACCTGCTACTTAGCGGCAGAGCACGGAGAACTGATTCGACGGGCGGTGACCCTTCTAGAGCAGCTGACCCAGCAAAACAAGCCCCCCCACCACACGGCGCTGCTCGGGGACTACCTCGACAACTTTAGCAATCTTTACCAAGAGCGGATGCAGCCCTCTGACGACGCGACGCCTGAGCATCTCAGCCATCTAGCCCTCAAGCTGCTGATCGACCTTCTGTTCTACAGCACACCCTCCGGAGCCCGCCGATTATGGCTAGCGCTCCTGGAGCGCGCGGCTTAACGCGATAATCTGAGCATGATGATCTTGACGCGACGATTCTAGCGCGACAGGCCGGGGATGACCCCGCCTACGTCATGTATTGTGCGATGCACCGTCCTGTAAACTCCTGACTATGGTCTCTGCTATTCGCCGCTACAGTTCACCCACCTGCACCCTGGAGCTGCTGGCCCGCACCTCGCCCCTATCGCGCTGGACTCAGCGCCCGGTGTGGCGAGAGGCCACTTTTCGCCTCAGTTTTGACGGCCCCCACCGGCCCAATGAAGCTCGCCTGTCGGTGCAGGGAAACCATGATCAGCTAGAGGCGTTGGCCGAAGCCGTGCGCAGCTATGTGCAGCAGATGCTGACCCGCACGGTCCAGCAATTCTCATATCAGCTACAGCCCGCGATCGCCGGCTCTGCTACAGACTCCACCAGCCCCACTTTGACGGCGGAACAAGACATCGACTCCCAGAGGCCTGAATGGTCCGCGCCTGCGCCAGTAGCCCGCCTAAAGCCGCTCCAGCAGCTTGGCCATCAGCTGCAGATTACCCTAGATGGTCATCCCGCGCGAATCGAGGTGTCAACCACGGAGCTATTGGACCTAGCGGACGCCTTGGAAACCTACGAGCGGGAAGGGGCGATCGCCATTTCTGCTCCTCCAACGCAAAGCCCTTGGCTGCGCAATGCCGCCGCTGCCGTCTTGGTGGTGGGGGTGACCACGGGGCTCGGCACGGCGGCGCTGCAAATGGCGCGGCAGTCAGATGACGTCAACGTTGCCCAAGAGTCCGCAGGGGGCATCGCAGGAGTCGCGGGGCAGCAGACGAGATCCTCCATTCCCAGAACGCCCGCTAGACTGGACGCCAATGACACAGCGGCCAACCTGCCCGAGATTACTTCAAGCGATCGCCTTCCCCCCCCGCGACCCGCCCCCCCGCCATCGGCGTCCTCACCCCCTCAAGCTGCCCCTAGTAGCACTGCTCCAGGCAGTGTCCCCCAGCCTACCCCGCCCGCGCCCTCAGGCCCCAATCCGGCAGCAGGCCCAGCAGCGCCCAATTCAGCAGAAACTGGCCCCGAGAGCATTCCGCCGGAGCTGAGCGCGATTCCGCCGATTGAGTCCGCTCTAGGCGAGGCTGATTCGGGTGCGGGCAGTTCGGGTGAGGCCAATCTAGATGAGACCCGTCTCAGCGGGCCGCTGCGAACTGAAGACGTTCCTAGTCAGGCGACTCGCGCTAGAGGGTCGTCAGACAGCGCGACGGCCCCCACAGCCCCTCGGGCCCCGGCGTCAGTGCGTCCTAGTGAAACCGCTCGCCGCGTCCAAGAAGCGGTGCAGTCTCGCTGGCAGCCTCCTGACGGTCTACGGCGATCTTTGGAGTACCGCGTCACCGTCGGGGCAGATGGCAGGCTGCAGCGCGTTGTACCCATCGGGGATACCGCCAGCATTTATCTCCCCAACATTGCGGCGCTGCAGGTCGGAGAGCCCGTCAGCGCTCCGGCTGAGTCTCCTTCGCCGCCCATCCGCTTGCTGCTCAGGCGCGATGGACAGGTGAGGGCTTTTTTAGAGTAGCTGTGACATGATCCCAACTTGACCCATGACGACCCCAACACCGCTCCACATCCTCGGTATTGATATCGGGACCACCAGCACTAAAACAATTCTGTTTACTGGCGACGGCAAAGTAGTGGCCCAACGCACCACGAACTACCCGCTATTGTCACCAAAACCTGAGATACAAGAGCAAGATCCCGAGGAAATCTACGACGCTGTGACCAATGGCGTTCGCGCCATCATTCAGCAGGCGGGCGGCGATCGCCTCGTGGGGATTTCCTTTAGTACGGCTATGCATACCCTAATCGCCGTCGATAGTCAGGGCCGGCCCCTCACCCGCAGCATCACCTGGGCCGACCGCCGCAGCGCTCCCTGGGTGAATGAGATTCGGCAGCAGTGCGATGCCCACGCCTTGTATAGCCGTACGGGGGTGCCCCTCCACCCGATGCTGCCTTTGGTAAAGCTGCTGTGGCTCAGGGCGGAGCGGGCGCAGGTGTTTGAGCAGGCGGCCAGGTTTATCTCTATCAAAGAGTATATTCTCTATCGCTGGTTCAGCCGGTTTGTCGTCGACTATTCCATCGCCAACGCCACCGGCCTATTCAATATCCATACCCTAGAGTGGGATGACGAAGCGCTGGCGATCGCGGATGTTGGCAGCGATCGCCTCTCTGAGCTAGTGCCCACAACCCGGGTGCTGAGAGGTCTGAATAAAGCGGCAGCCACCACCATGGGCCTGTCTGTGGATACCCCGGTGGTAGTGGGGGCCAGCGATGGGGCCTTGGCGAACCTAGGGGTGGGGGCGATCGCCCCAGGGGAAGTGACGGTGACCGTGGGAACCAGCGGTGCGGTGCGGGCCTCGGTAGACCATCCTCAAACTGACCCCAAGGAGCGGCTGTTTTGCTATGCTCTGACGGAAGAGCGCTGGGTGATTGGCGGGGCGACCAACAACGGCGGCATCGTGCTGCGCTGGGTACGCGACCACCTAGCGGATTCGGAAGTAGACACCGCCAAACTGCTGCAGACCGATCCCTACAATATTTTGATGGACATTGCGGCCACGGTGCCCGCCGGTTCAGAGGGGCTAATCTTTCACCCTTACCTCGCCGGGGAGCGAGCGCCGCTGTGGGACGCCAACGCCCGAGGCAGCTTTCTCGGCCTAGCCCTCCACCACACCAAGGCCCACCTAATTCGCGCCGTTTTAGAGGGCATGGTCTACAACCTCAACGCGATTTTAGGCGCAGTTGAAGGGGTGGTCGGCGAAACCAAAGGCATTCACGCCACGGGGGGACTAGTTCGCTCGGCGCTGTGGCGGCAGATGTTAGCGGACGTGTTTGACCACGAGATTATGATTCCGGAGACGTTTGAGAGTTCTTGCTTTGGGGCCGCGCTGCTGGGGCTCTATGCGCTGGGCTACTTAGAGAGCCTAGAGGCGGGGACGGCGCTGGTGGCAGAGGCGAAAAGCCATCCACCCGAGGGAGAGGCAGCGCAGCGGTATCGAGAAATTTTGCCCTTATACGACAAGCTGCTGACGCAGGTGAGACCGCTGTACGAGGCGCTAGCTCAGCTCTGACACCCCAAATGCGCTTTGCCCTGCTACCGGGACTGCTCAAGCCGTCGCCGCCACTCCTCATCGATCTTGTCGGACTGGGCGATCTCCTGCTCGGTCAAGCCTGTCTCGGTGGTGTAGGCCAAGTCCTCCGCCGAGATCACGGTTTGGGCCGCAAACTGCTGGGCGTAGGCCATCTTCCGCTGCAGCTCAGCCGCCGGGCGCTTGAGCCGCTCTACTAGAGACAATCGCTGCCGATTGCGCGCCTCAATGCGGGTATTGCGCCAGCGAACCCACAGATAGCGCACCAGCGGGACAGTCACAAAGCCGACGGCGTAGAGCAGCAGCAACCCGTAGATGCTGGACACAAAACCAACAAACCCTGCTTGAGCCAAATCAAACGTGACCTGCTGCAGCAGACTACCGAGGTAAAGCGCTCCCACAATGTTAAATACCCCTAACCCGCCTGCCAGCATCAGCTGGCCGGAGGAGGCTTCGCTAAAGCGTCGGGGCAGCTCCTGCAAATAGTCAGGGATGGAGCGGCCCAGCTGACGGGCAGCCGTGATCTGTAGCTCTGGGAAATGATAGACGATGTCTCCCTCGGGGCTGACCTCGGGCCGACCGTTGAAGCGGGAAAGCACGGGAAGCACGTAGTCTTCCTCTTCCAAGGTCCGCTCGCTGACCCCGTCTAGATAGGGGGCTACCTCATCGGCGGCGATCGCCCCATTGCGCTTGCGAATCAGGGCGGCAACGGTTTGCCAGCGGCGCTCCTCTAAGTCGGCGTTGGGGTTGCCGTCTCCAAACAGGAAGGAAAAAATGGCTTCGAGAAAATTCATCTGGTCACTGCCCCGCTGCCCCCGGTGGTTAGGGCGGGAAGGCTGGCGGCGGGAGTAGCTGCGCCGCTCGTAATAGTTGGGGTAGAAAATCCAGAACAGGTCAGGGCCAAACCAGACGCGGGGCATCATCATGCCGCCACCAAAGCCGCCGCCATCGCGATCGTCTCCTTGGGAGGCATTGAGCGCCATGACAATGGCGAATATGGCGCAGACAATCACCACAATCGACAAAACGAGCAGAATGCCAAAGGAAATGCGCAGCAGGTAGAACAGCGCCCGACCAACGCGCTCGGCCCAAGCCTGCAGCCGCAGCCGGAGATACTTGTTGCGCAGTACGCCGCGCAGGTTCTTGGGAAACTGATAGGCGATTTCTCCAGATTCTGCTACCTGAAGATGCCCCCCCGCTTCAGAGGCCAGCGCTAGCAGTCCTTGCTCAGCAGCTCGAATCTCTATACCGGCTTGGGATGCGACATCCCCGATGGTGACGCGGTAGTTTAGCGTCTCAACAGCTTCAATAACCCTTGGGTTAACCATAGGTGTCAACAGTTCAATACTTATCTACCAGTATAGAGAGTGAATTATTGAGGCGGTGTTCGGTTCGCTTTACTTCAGCCGGTCGGATAGGCGTCAGCCAATCGCCTTTGAGTAGGCTACGGCAGACCTATCCCTGCTCGACCCGTCGCTTCGCCTGCGCCTCAAACCAGCCTATCACCTGCTCTAGCGTCAGCGTCCCAATCTCCACGCTGCTCGCCTCAGCCGCTTTGCTCAAGGGCTTTCGGGACGACAGCACTAGCTGTACAAAAAACGGCGTAAACGCTTCCCCTGTCTCTAACCCCTGCGCCTCCACCTGGGAGGCGGCCTCTCGGTCTACCCAGTTCGCCACCTGAGCGTCGCTCACTTGCTCTACCCCCACGTCCTCGTGTTGGGCAATCTGCTTGAGCACCCGTAAAGAGTAGATCGCTGCCCGAGTGGAGAAGCGATCGCTGGCGGTCATCATCGCTTGGTCCACGGCCATCGATTCTTCGACGGTTAGAAAATCTGCTGGGGAGTTGGTCATATTGGTTGTTGCGTCACATCTGGGCCTGGAGCACAGAAGGGTTGATGCTTACGAAAGGTTACTGTTCACGAGCTGCTTACGAAAGATTACTGCTCGCAAATGAGATAGCCACACTGGTGCTCCCCATCCGCCAGCCAGTGGGTGCGCTCTACCCTAGCATCGCCTAAGGCCACCTGAAACATCTCTAGCTCGTGGCCGCAAACGCTCGGAAACGAGCGGGCCACGTGGGAAATAGCGCAGTTGTATTCGGTGACGACAAACTTCGGGTCGCTGGCGTCATCCTGCTGCGCCGCATGACACTCCGCCATATAGCCCTCCGCCTGGCGCAGGGCCACCAGCCGCTTCACCCGCTCTTCTAGCTGTCCAAACCCGATGCGATCGCGGTAGTCAAGCGCCTTGCGCATCCACTGCCTGTGCAAAATTGAGCCCACTTCCTCGGGGCCAACGGTTTCCGCTAGGGTATTGAGGAGGGACAGTGCAAAATCGTCATACTGGTCGGGGAGGCGATCGCGCCCCCTCGCGCTCAAGCCGTACTGATGCTGGGGTCGCCCAATACCCGCCTGGACCGTCTGGTGCTCGATCAGGCCTTCGGCTTCTAGCGCTTTGAGGTGGCGCCGCGTCGCCTGCGGACTGATATCAAGATAGGCCGCCAAGTCCTGAGCACTTGAGCGCCCCTGCTTCGCCAAATACTGCAAGATTTCTTCCTTGCTAGAAGGTTGGTGAGTTGCCGTCATCGTCCGCAACTGGATATCCGCTTTACGTCTGTTGTCTATAAACTAGATTCGGAAGATTTGTCGCCTAGAGAAATAGTTTAGAAACCTAAATGTTGCTAAACTTAGATTAAGATCGATAAATATAATAGAGTTAAGCAACTTAATCGTTGCTTTAATTATAGCCGCAGTTGTTAGCCTATCGCTTCTCTCATGACATCACCTCAGACCAAGACCGAACAGGCCACCGACAAGAGCCTGGAGGCTATGCGCCACTTCTCCGAGACCTACGCCCAGCGCACGGGTACATACTTCTGCGTCGATCCTGGCGTAACGGCGGTCGTGATTGAAGGGCTGGCGAAGCACAAAGACGACCTTGGCGCGCCGCTGTGTCCCTGCCGCCACTATGAAGATAAACAAGCGGAAGCGGCGGCAGCCTACTGGAACTGCCCCTGCGTGCCCATGCGCGAGCGCAAAGAGTGCCACTGCATGCTGTTTCTAACGGAAGACAATGATTTCGCTGGCGAAAAGCAAGAGATCGCCTTTGATGAGATTCGGGAAGCGACGAATCAGTATTAGACTCTCCAACCTCCAGTCCCATCCTGCCGATACCCCAACGAATTATGACTGCCACGGTTAAATCCCTAGTAAATCAGCCCTACAAGTACGGTTTCGTTACAGACATTGAGTCAGATACGCTTCCGCCTGGACTGAGTGAGGATGTAGTGCGGCTGATTTCTGCCAAGAAGAACGAGCCGGACTTCCTGCTCCAGTTTCGGCTGAAGGCGTTTCGCCGCTGGCAAAAGATGGCGGAGCCTAACTGGCCCCATGTGTCCTATCCGCCCATCAACTATCAGGACATCATCTACTACTCTGCGCCCAAGAAGAACGAGAAGCTGGGCAGCCTGGACGAGGTAGACCCCACCCTGCTGGAAACCTTTGAAAAGCTGGGCATCCCTATCTCTGAGCAAAAGCGGCTCAGCAACGTAGCGGTAGACGCGGTGTTTGATAGCGTCTCGGTGGCGACCACGTTCAAAGCGCAGCTTGCAGAAGACGGCATCGTCTTTTGCTCCATCGCCGAGGCGGTAAAGGAGCACCCGGAGCTGATCGAGAAGTACCTGGGCAGCGTCGTCTCTCCTGGCGATAACTACTTCGCCGCCCTCAACTCTGCGGTGTTTAGCGACGGCTCATTCGTCTACATTCCCAAGGGCGTCAAATGCCCCATGGACTTGTCCACCTACTTCCGCATCAACAACGGCGATTCCGGTCAGTTCGAGCGGACGCTGATTGTGGCGGAGGAGGGCAGCTCGGTGACCTATCTGGAGGGCTGCACTGCCCCCATGTTCGACACCAACCAGCTGCACGCGGCGGTGGTGGAGCTGGTTGCCTTGGACAACGCTGAGATTAAGTACTCTACGGTGCAAAACTGGTACGCCGGTAATGAGGAAGGCGTCGGCGGCATTTACAACTTCGTCACCAAGCGGGGCTTGTGCCAGGGGGTCAACTCCAAAATCTCCTGGACCCAGGTGGAGACCGGCTCGGCCATTACCTGGAAGTATCCCAGCTGCCTGCTAGTAGGCGACAACTCGGTGGGCGAATTTTACTCCGTGGCGCTCACCAACAACATGCAGCAGGCCGACACCGGCACCAAGATGGTGCATATCGGCAAAAATACCCGCAGCACGATTATCTCCAAGGGGATCTCGGCAGGGCGTTCGAAGAACAGCTATCGCGGTTTGGTGAAGGTAGGTCCGAAGGCGAAGGGAGCCCGCAACTACTCCCAGTGCGACTCAATGCTGATTGGCGATCGCGCTGAGGCCAATACCTTCCCCTACATCCAGGTGCAGGAAAACACCGCCAACATTGAGCATGAGGCATCGACTTCTAAGATCGGCGAGGACCAGCTGTTCTACTTTATGCAGCGGGGCATCTCCATGGAGGACGCCATCTCCATGATTATCAGCGGTTTCTGCAAGGATGTGTTCAGCCAGCTGCCCATGGAGTTTGCGGTGGAGGCGGACCGACTGCTGGCGCTGAAGCTAGAAGGCAGCGTGGGATAGATATCTTGCAGCAGCGCGTACGTGCTGCTACGAAAAAAACGAGATTTGTGGAGACAGGGCTAAGTGGCACCGATTCTGACTGTAGAAAACCTGACGGCAAACGTCGACGGCACCCAGATCTTGAAGGGGCTGAACCTCACGGTGAAGGCGGGAGAAATCCACGCCATTATGGGGCCTAACGGGTCCGGGAAAAGCACTTTTTCTAAAGTGCTGAGCGGTCACCCCGACTACGAGGTGACCGGCGGCACGGCCACCTTCCAGGGGAGGGACCTGCTGGCCCTAGAGCCGGAAGAGCGGGCGCGGGCCGGGGTGTTCCTGGCGTTTCAATATCCCCTAGAGATTCCGGGGGTATCGAACGTGGACTTTTTGCGGGTGGCCTACAACGCCAAGCGCAAGCATAACGGGGAAGAAGAGCTGGACGCCTTTGATTTTGACGAGCTGGTGCAGGACAAGCTAGACGTCGTCAAGATGAAGCCCGAGTTTCTCAGCCGCAGCGTCAATGAAGGCTTCTCCGGCGGAGAGAAGAAGCGCAACGAAATTCTGCAGATGGCCATCCTAGAGCCGACGCTAGCAATTTTGGATGAGACCGATTCGGGTCTCGACATCGATGCGCTGAAGACGGTGTCGGAAGGCGTCAATCAGATCGCTGGCCCCGAAAATGCTACCGTCTTAATTACCCATTACCAGCGCCTGCTCAACTACATCGTTCCGGACTATGTTCATGTGATGTCAGCAGGACGGATCATTCGTACGGGGGGGAAAGAGCTGGCCCACGAGCTAGAGGGACGGGGCTACGACTGGGTGGTTGAGGAGGCGGGAGTAACCGCATGACCTTAGCTTCCAATACCGGGATGACGCCGATTACGCGCACCGATTTGGCTGATTTGCTGGCGCTGAGGTCGCCTTTACCCAGCACCAGCCCAGAGCTGTACCGCTGGCTGGGCGAGCGGCGAGACGCCGCTGTGGGTGCTTTGGCGAAGCGATCGCTGCCCACTACGCGAGATGAGGAATGGCGGTTTACGGACGTCACGCCTCTGGTCGACCTACCGCTGCAGTCCCCAGAGGACACGCGAGACGCCGTCTCTGCTGATGACCTAACGGCCTATCGCATCCCAGACGCTCTGCAGCTCGTCTTTGTCGACGGACGCTACGCCCCGGCCCTCTCTTCTGACGCCGCAGCGCAGGGCCTCACCGTGGGTGCCTTGACTCAGTGGAGCGGCTCCGACCTGCAGCCCTATCTGGCCCAGCAGCAGGCCCTAGAGCAAACCTTCACCCAGCTCAACGCCGCCAGCTTTAGCGACGGGGCGGTGATTTGGCTAGATTCAGAGGCTGCCCCGGCTCAGCCGGTTCACCTGCTGTTTGTCTCTACCTCTGGCAAAGCCTACCTGACCCATCCCCGCTGCCTGGTGGTGGCGGGCCCCCACAGCCGCCTCACCCTGATTGAAGACTACGTCGGCATAGGGGGCGGCACCTACGTTACCAACAGCGTCACTGAGCTGTACCTGGCCGAGAATGCCCAGGTGACCCACCTGCGGCTGCAGCGCGACGCCCACAGCGCCTATCACCTCGGTAAAACGGCGGTGTCTCAGCAGCGCGATTCCCGCTACGCCTGTCACTTCATCAGCCTGGGAGCCAAGCTCGCGCGCCACAACCTAGAAGTTTTTCAGCAGGGTGAACAGACCGAGACGGTGCTCAACGGCCTCACCCTGGCCACGGGCGAGCAGCTTTCCGACACCCACAGCCTGATTCGCTACGCCCACCCCCACGGCAGCAGCCGCCAGCTGCACAAGTGCATCGCCAGCGACCAGGCCCATGTGGTGTTCAACGGCAAGGTGATGGTGCCCCAGGCGGCGCAGATGACCGACGCCGGACAGCTCAACCGCAACCTGCTGCTGTCCCCCAAGGCCCGCATAGACACCAAGCCCCAACTGGAAATCGTGGCGGACAACGTCAAATGTACCCACGGCGCAACGGTGAGCCAGCTCGACCCGGCGGAGGTGTTCTACTTCCAGAGCCGGGGCATCGACGCCGCAAAGGCCCAGACTCTACTGATTCGCGCCTTTGCCGGGGAAATTATCGACGCGCTGCCCGTTGAAGCGGTGCGATCGCAGATTATCGTCTGCGTTGCCGCCCTTGCCTCCTAACTGACTGACTGAGTATCCCTATGTAGGTTGGGTTGACGCGAGGAAGCCCAACACCGACAGAGGTTCCGTTGGGTTACGCTGTCGATCCAACCCAACCACGGCTTTAAGATCACCCATCCTCACTCCTCACCCGCCATGACTGCTACCCAAGAAAGAACGCTGGCCGCTAAGTTCCGCCCCGACTTCCCCATTCTGAACCAGCAGATCAACGGCAAGCCGCTGGTTTATCTGGACAACGCGGCCACCTCTCAGAAGCCTTTGGCCGTACTGGAGGCCATAGAGAACTACTACCGCCAGGACAACGCCAACGTGCATCGTGGCGTCCACACCCTCAGCGCCCGCGCCACCGATGCCTATGAGGGCGCTCGCGATAAGGTGGCCCGCTTCGTCAACGCTGCCCACCGCGAAGAAATCATCTACACCCGCAACGCCAGCGAGGCGATTAATCTGGTGGCCTATGCCCAGGGGTCGCTGCTGGAGCCGGGGGACGAAGTGATTCTGTCGGTGATGGAGCACCACAGCAACTTGATCCCTTGGCAGCTGCTGGCCCAGCGTCAGGGCGTGGCGCTGAAGTTTGTGCAGCTGACGGAAGAAGAAACCTTTGACCTAGACCACTACCGCACCCTGCTCACAGACAAGACCAAGATCGTAGCGGTGTCCCACGTTTCCAACACCTTGGGCTGCGTCAACCCAGTGCGGGAGATTATCGACCTAGCCCACGAGCGCGGCGCCAAGGTGCTGATCGACGCCTGCCAGAGCGTCCCCCACATGTCGGTGGACGTGCAGGCCATGGGCTGCGACTGGCTAGTGGCCTCAGGCCACAAGATGTGCGCCCCCAGCGGCATTGGCTTTTTGTACGGTAAGCAGGATGTGCTGCGAGCCATGCCCCCCTTCCTGGGCGGCGGCGAGATGATTGCCGACGTGTTCTTAGACCACGCCACCTACGCCGACATTCCCCACCGCTTTGAGGCCGGTACCCCCGCCATTGCCGAGGCGATCGCCCTCGGTGCCGCCGTGGACTACCTGAGCGACATTGGCATGGACACCATCCACGCCTACGAGCAGGAGCTGGCCACCTACCTCATGGCGCAGGTTACCGCGCTGCCAGAGGTGCGGGTCTACGGGCCCAAGACCCAAGAGCGAGCAGCGCTGGCGTCCTTTACCACCGGGTCAGTCCACCCCCACGACCTGTCCACCATTCTCGACCAGCAGGGTGTAGCCATTCGCGCCGGGCACCACTGCACCCAGCCCCTGCACCGCCTGCTGAAGGCCCAATCCACCGCCCGCGCCAGCCTCTACTTCTACAACACCCGAGAGGAGGTGGACGTCTTCATCGCGTCGCTTAAAGAGGCGATCGACTTCTTTAGCGACTTGGGAATTTAAACCTATTGCTGTGGCTTACCTTTAGCCGTAGCTAATCTGCCGAATCGTGGCCTGCTGTTTGCTCACTCCACCCAGAGCAGCGATCGCGCTAACGGTAGCAAGAACGCGCCCTTGAAAACCATTAACCGGGCGATGACGCTGACCTCTCCCGGCACCACAGTCCAGTTATCCCCCGGCCTCTATAGTCTAGAGAGCCGGGGTTTCCGCATTTCGAAAGAGCGGGTGACGCTGGTGGATGTGGACTTTGTGGCATCGGCTTAGATAGGGGCCGCTGAGGAAACAGCGACGGGGAAATCTGGCGATCGCTTAAATTAAGGGCGATACTAAACTGTATTACCTGCCGCTCGAAAGTTTGTCCATGGGTCGGGATGCTTTAGTTGTCGGAATCAACCGCTATCGCCAGAACAGTGGGCTAGATGATTTGCCGTCGTCAGCTAGAGATGCAGAGGCGATCGCTCAAATTCTTGAGAATTACGGCGGTTTTAATGTGACCCGGCTGCCTGAAGTACCCACGGGTAAAGCAGGCCAGGTTGGGACAGATCGCATCGTCAAGCGAAAGCAACTGATGGATGCGATCGCCCATCTCTTTGAGCCCGACACTGAGACTCAAGCTCCAACCACGGCGCTGCTGTACTTCTCTGGCCATGGGTGGACTAGCAATAAGTGTGGCTACCTTGCCTCCGGCGATGCTAAACCACATGAAGATTGGGGGGTTGATTTTATGTGGCTGCGCGGAGTGTTGGAGCGCAGCAACGTGCCGGAACAGGTTGTTTGGCTGGACTGCTGCAACAGCGGCAGTTTTCTCAACTTTGATGGACTGACGTCAGCAGGTCGAAAGGGCCATGCTCGCCACTTTCTCACCTCATCCCGGGATTTTGAGGCATCCTACAATGATTTGATGTCGCCCTACGGCGTACTGACTAAGGCGATATTGGATGGGCTTGACCCAAACAATACTGAGACCGGGGAGGTGACTACTGCTTCTCTGACTGCTCATCTAGAGCAGGCCATGAAAGGGCAAACTCAGCGGAGCCTCTGCGAGAGCAAGGGAACCCCAATACTGCTAACGTTTGGCGGTACTGTCAGACCCGAACCACTCCCTGCCGCCCCGCCTCGCCAGCGCTGGGACATCCCGCTGCAGCTGCCGCCGCTGCCAGAGCACTTTGTGGAACGGCCCAGCCACCAGCAGGCCGTCAAAGCGCGGCTGCTCTCAGAAGACCCCAAAGTTTTTGGCACCCTGGTAGTCAGCGCTATCCACGGGCTGGGGGGCATCGGTAAATCGGTGCTGGCCTCAAAGCTGGCCCACGACAAGGAAGTTCAAGCCCGCTTCTCCGACGGAGTTTTGTGGGCGACGCTGGGTCAAAACCCAGACCTGCTGCCGCTGCTGAGCGGCTGGATTCAGGCGTTGGGGGACCACGACTATAAACCCACCGCCGTAGAACCGGCCTCGGCCCATCTGCGCACCTTGCTGTACGACAAGAAGGTGCTGCTGGTGGTGGATGACATCTGGAAGCCGGGACATCTGGAGCCGTTTCGGGTTGGGGGGTCGCAGTGCTGCGTGCTGGTGACGACGCGAGAGGTGATGGTTGCGGATGCCTATCGCTACCCGCTGGACGAGATGAGCCCGGAGCAGGCGCTAGAGCTGATTACCCAAAAGCTGCCGGAGCCGCTGAGCGAAGCGGAAACCCAGCAGGCCCTGGACTTTGCCCGGCAGGTGGGCCACTTGCCCCTGGCCCTAGAGCTGGCGGCAACGCAAATTGAAGAAGGGGTGACCTGGGAGGAGCTGCTAGAAGACTTTGGCGCGGAGCGGGGGCGGCTGGAGACGCTGGACCTGTATGGCAAAGAGGACATCCCCGACGACGCCAAGCGGCGCAAGTATAGCCTGCTGGCCTGCTTCAACCTGAGCCTGAAGCAGCTCTCGCTAGAGCAACTGCGCTACTTTGCCTGGCTGGGGGTGGTGCCGGAGGATGTGACCCTGACCCAGGAGATGGCGACCACGCTGTGGCAGGTGACCGCGCGGCAGGCGGGGGCAATTCTGCGGCAGTTTAGCGGTAAGGCGCTGCTGCTGCCGGGGACGAAGCAGGGCAACAAGCGCAGCTACCGGCTGCACGACCTAATGCACGACCTGGCGCAGCGGCTGCTGACGGACCCACCCAAGCCGGAGCAGGCGGGAGACCTATCGGGGCTGGGGCTGACGAAGGCGGCGGCGCACGGCCAGCTGCTGGCGCGCTACCGGGCCAAGACGCAGGGGGGGCAGTGGCATACGCTGCCGGACGACGGCTACATTTTTGCTCAGCTGACCTGGCACATGGAGCAGGCCCGGCAACCGGATGAGGTGTACCAGCTGCTGGCGGCGAGCAGTGACGCGGGGCGCAACGGCTGGTATGAGGCCTGCGACGCGCTGGGGAAACCGGCGGGGTTTGTGAACGACGTGGGGCGGGGCTGGCGGCTGGCGGTAGAGGAGTATGAGCAGGACCAGGACCCCCGCCAGGACAACAGCACGGCGCTGGCGCGGCTGTTTCGCTATGCGCTGATTCGCACCTCGATCAACAGCTTGGCGAGCAATGTGCCTGCGGCGCTGGTGGGGGCGCTGGTGAAGGTGGGGATTTGGCAACCGGCGCAGGGGCTGGCCTACGCGCAGCAGATGCAGGACCCCTGGCGGCGGGCGGAATGTGTGGCGGTGCTGGTGCCCTACATCCCAGAGGGGCTGCTGCCGGAGGTGCTGAAGACGGTGGGATGGATTACGGATATGCCCTATCGGTCGTTTGTGCTGAGCAAGCTGGCGGAGCGGTTTCCACAGCTTTGGCCGGAGGTGCTAGAGGCGCGTGAGTCAGATTCAGGACCGCTTTGGCAGATCATAGACAGTAGTACCTCTGGATTTTCTTACAGAGCCTATGCGCTGACTGAATTGGTGGACAAGCTGCCTGCAGAATTTCTGCCAAAGGCGCTGGGCATTGCTCAGCAGATTCAAGATGAGTCCGACCGCTCCAGGGCGCTGAGTGAGTTGGCAAAGCAGCTACCCGAGCTGTTGCCTGAGGCGCTGGAGGTCACTCGGCAGATTCAATCGAGACCGACCGCCCTGTCGCTGAGTGAGTTGGCAAAGCAGCTACCCCCCAGCTGTTGCCTAAGGCGCTGGACATTGCTCGGCAGATTCAAGATGAGTCCAACCGCTCCAGGGCGCTGAGCGAGTTGGCAAAGCACCTACCACCCGAGCTGTTGCCTGAGGCGCTGGAGGTCACTCGGCAGATTCAAGATGAGTCCGACCGCTCCAGGGCGCTAAGTGCGTTGGCAAAGCAGCTACCCGAGCTGTTGCCTGAGGCGCTGGAGGCCGCTCGGCAGATTCAAGATGAGTCCGACCGCTCCTGGGCGTTGAGGGAGTTGGCAAAGCAACTACCCGAGCTGTTGCCTGAGGCGCTGGAGGTCACTCGGCAGATTCAAGATGAGTTCTCCCGCTCCAGTGCGCTGAGTGACGTTGGCAAAGCAACTACCCGAGCTGTTGCCTGAGGCGCTGGAGGTCACTCGGCAGATTCAAGATGAGTCCGACCGCTCCAGGGCGCTGAGCGAGTTGGCAAAGCACCTACCACCCGAGCTGTTGCCTGAGGCGCTGGAGGTCACTCGGCAGATTCAATATGAGTACTACCGCTCCAGGGCGCTGAGGGAGTTGGCAAAGCAGCTACCCCCCGAGCTATTGCCAGAGGCGCTGGAGATCGCCCAAGCACTTCAAGATGAATCGGAACGGTCTAAGGCATTAGGAGAACTGGCTAAGCATTTGCCCGTTAGCCTGCTCCCTGAGGTCTTAGATTCAATCAGCGCGTTCAAAAATAAATACTACTGCGCCAACGTGTGGCAAGGTCTGCTCCATCGACCCAATGAATTCGTCCCCAGCTTTGAGCAATTCCTCGACATTCTAGAAGCGTTCGCTTACCAAAAGCGTGACAGCCTGATCGACAACGTTCCAAAACTCCATCCGGCGCTGACCCATTTAGGCGGCGAGGAAACCTTGCCCAAGTGCCTCGCAGCAATGCGAGAAGTCTGCAAACAGTGGCCGTAACCGCTTCCTAGCCCGCCGATAGCTTATTTGCGGGCGCCCTGCGGCATAGCTTCAATGAGCGATCGCAGTACTTTGTTGACTGCCTCAGAGGTTGTAAAAACCTGAGAGACATCTTCATCCAAAACTACAACGGTCAACCTCTCCGCGTCGCTATGAGCAGCAAATCGATTGGGCTTTGCCTTTTTATAATCGAAATTGTACTCGTCTAGCATGTCGTCTTCGGAATATTGGGAATTGTCAGAAGGCATTTCGCTCATATTCATTACGCTCCTTACGGGTGGCCGGGCGGGCACTAATGATGCGGATACTTTGCGATCGCTCCACGAAAACAACTAGAAGTAAGCGATTTTGGCGAGAATGTCCAATGATAATCTCTCGAAACTCGCCTTCAGAATACGCTTCGTCATCGAAGATAGCAGCTAGGGGATTGGCAAATACGGTTTTAGCCTCTTTAAAGCTGATGCCATGCTTCTCTATGTTGGTGGATGCCTTTGAGGGGTCCCACTCAAATGTCATATCTAATCATATCAATAGTTCAATCGCTGACCCAGGTTTGTTTGTAGGTCTGCAATCGCTAGGCTTCCCAGCCAACGGAAAGAAGTCACAAAGCAGCCTTTGCATAAAGCCCCTCTTGCCATCCGTCCCCAAATATCCTGAATTCTCGTACCGATATCCCCAACCCCAATCCCGGTTCAGAGCGCGTCTGCCACATCGTCATCGGCTCCCCCGCAGGCGTCCGCGAAACCATCCATATGCTCCACATCATCAACTACTCAGAGCAGCTGCTCTGGACCAAGCTCCTGGCCATCCCGCCAGAAGGCCTCACCCTGCTGCCTGAGCTAGGCCAGTCAGCTACCTCGACCGGCGAAAGATGAACTGAGCCCTTCAGGCCATAGGCTGACTAGTGACATCCTCCCGACGCTGACAGCAAGCTGTACAGCGCGGGCTTCCTCAGTGACTCCCAGCTATTGCCGAGACATATCCTGAGATAGGTTTATACTCCGCCTGATGCCCCACGGCAGAGTTTTGAATTTTCATCTCCGCGAGGGAGGATACGCACTATGTGTCGCAGATACATTTGCAAACTGAGGAACGGGTGACTTGCAGCTTTCGCCTACGGGCCCGTCACGCTCTTTGCGGGGTGTATCACCTTGCTATCTCTATCATACCAACTGCTAGCCTCAGCGCTGAGCGCACTATCGGCTGTGCATCATTTTGCGGGCGCACTTCGGCTAGCGCGACTCTCATCCCGACGCACACCCTGACGGGTAGAGCGCGGGGCTTCCTGTCTAGTAGCTAAAGTTTAAGGGACATCGGTAAACTGCCAGTGGCGATCGCCTGTCGGTTTAGGTCACGCCACGGCAGTACTTTCGTGCAGAATAACTGCAAAAAGATAATCAGGTTCGAGGCGCTGTCGGTCCTGCTTTCCACCGCCCTATTGCCGCTACTCTATGGACTAACCCACCTCCAAATCACCAGTGACTACATCAGCGCCTTGATGATTGGGGCAACTGCTCTGGGCCTATCCCGTGCTGTATTGGGTTTCAGGGTTGCCCTGCTCATTCAAGGCACCGTTTCCGCCAGCAGAGGCCAGGCTTAACGTCGCCTCAAAGGGGCCGCTCACTGCAGCAGTTCGTCATCTCCTTCCACGCCAATGCAGGGCCACAATCTGCGGCTACTCACTCAGCGCTACCACATCGCATCCCATTCCAGGACAGCTCAGCCTTGCCGTCTCCGCCGCCGTCACCTGGATCAGCGTCAGCAGCCACAGGCTTCCTAGCACGGTTCCCGTCGCCCTGCCCCAGAGAGACCAGCGGGCTGTCCAGGTCAGCGGTACACCAACAATTGGTAGCCCCACCAACAGCGCCACAATCAGCCAGTTGCGGTGATACCAGCGTCTCGGGGTCTGTGCGACATCTGCAGTAGCATGAGTCATAGCAAGCGTCCTAGCTCAACAGCATCAGGATTCCCCGCTACCCGCCGCCCTTATCTCTATTAACGGCATCAGTAGATCGCATAAAACCGCTAACAGGGCCTAGTAGGGCATCAAGATCGCCCGCAACTCACCACCACGGTTCTGGGTAGTATGGATGTCTACATAAAGGCGTCCGTCAGCTCACGCCTGAATCTGCTCAGGCGTGAGACTGTATTCTCCGGCTGCACTGCCACCCCGACCTGTGTCATCTAGAGTGACGTCAAGAGCGTACTGAAAAGGGCCATTCTCAACAGGGTCACCTTGATGAATGTGAGGCTGCGCATAGGAACTTCTTCAATGGAATGGTGAATGTTACTTTGTGAGCGCTGATATCAGCGCTCACAACTTATACGGTCAGTTCACCGGTTTGGATGCATTGTGTCAGGGAGGCGTGACCCTCTCCAGCACCAACGTCAACACGGCCTAGTTCACATAACGCAACTAATCTTCAGAATAATTCGTTCCCCTCACGGAAAAGGTGTGAGACAATCCCCGAAAATCGCTTTGATGCGGGGATTCTATGGGACGAGTGTCTTGGCTACGGTTCGGCCTTACGTTTGCGGCAGTTGTGCTTCAAGGTGGAGCTTTGACCCTCGCATCGGCGTCTGCACCCGCAATGTCCAAACCCTACGCGATTGCCCAGGCCGAAATCAGTCCTACTGAGATCACCCGACTGTTTGTCCATCCGCTTCAGGGGAGCGATCGCGCCACCGGAGCCGAAGACGCGCCGCTGCAGACTATCACCCAGGCGCTGCTACTAGCCTCCCCCGGCACCACAATTGTGCTCGCTCCGGGACGCTACAGCCGCGACGGCGGCGAGCAGTTTCCGCTCCAGATCCTAGATGGGGTAACGCTGCAGGGTAGCCCCGACGACTACGGCGACGGCGTCATCATTCAGGGTGGCGGCACTTTTATGAGTGCCACAGCCGGACGGCAAAATGCAGCGGCGATCGCCTCCGGAAGCGCGGTAATCAGCGGTCTGACCTTGTCGAACGACCGGGGTCATGGCCTGTGGATTGAGCAGGGTGCCCCTACCGTGACCAGCTGTCTGTTTTGGGGCAGCCAGCACGGCGTTGCCATCGGGGGCGATAGTCGTCCCACGGTGCGCCACAATCGCTTTTATCAAAATCGAGGTAGCGGCCTTTCAATAGGCGGCACGGCAGCCCCAATCATTCAAACCAACCGCATTGAAGAGACGGGCTACGGCTTGACCATTAGTGAGCAGGCGGCTCCGCAGCTGCGGGAGAACCATATTCGCGGCAACCGCTCTGGAGTGCTCATTCAAGCCCAGGCCCGTCCGCAGCTGCGGGGAAACCGTATTTTGAGTAACCGTGAGGACGGGGTTGTGACTATCGCGCAGGCGCAGCCCGACTTAGGCCTTCAAGGCCAGCCGGGGGGCAATCAGTTTAGCGGCAATGGTCGGTATGACATCAATGCCCAGGCCTCAAATCAGATCATCGCGGCGGCAGGCAACGAGTTTTTAACGGGGTCGCCGGTGGCCCGCACCTCTGGTCGCGTCGATTTTAGCGGGGTGGTTGCGGCGGTGCCTAGCGCGATCGCAACATCGGCAGGCCAGCATCCTCAGACCCTAGTACCAGCCGCCGCGACAACCTCCAACGAAGCCCTCCGCGACGAGACGCCTGGTGAGGCGATCGCCCTTCCGGTGGCGCTCCCGCCTATCGCTCCGACCCGCGCTCAAAACCCGCCCGCTCGTCCCGGCTTCAATCCGATCGCTGGGCTGTCCCAATCTCCTAGCCCGGCTGCTGCGCTTTCTTCCCCGGCACCGCAGCCAAATCCACTACAAGCCGCCCTGCCCCAGCGCCCCAATAGCCCACCGCCCCGCCGCCAGCCGAGCGACGATCTGCTGGCCGTCCCCACAGCTCAGGTTCCAGTCGGCTATGTGGGGGGACTCTCCAGGATTTCTGCTGCCTCTGTAGGGGGCGCTCGGCTTACCCCTCGCTATCGAGTTGTTGTTGAGGCCGATAGCGCCCAGGCTCAGGCAGTCGTGCAGGCGATCGCGCCGGGGGCATTTATTACCCGCGTTAATGGCAGAGCGGTGATGCAGGCGGGGGCGTACCAGCGGGTAGAGAACGCTAATCAAATGCAGCAGCAGCTAGCTAGTAGAGGGCTTAGGGCTGCGGTCCAGCAAATGCAGTAGGGGCAGCTTAGAAGCAAGACGGTTAGGGGTATGCAAGACGTTTGAGATTGAGAGCATTGTCCCTAGAACGGCACGTCAATATCTGGCTCGCCCCGTTCTCCACTGAGGGGAGGGGCCGCGCTGGCGTTGGCACTATCTGGAGTCGGCAAGAAGTCGAGCTCCTCGGTCCACTCGACGATCTGGCCATTAAACATGCTGGCAAAGCTTTTGGCCGCCTGCAGCGCGCTGTCTTCGTCTAGAGGCGGCAATGGGGGAGGCTCAGGCGCTGCCGCTACCGGGAGAGCACCGGGGTTGTTGAAGGTCGACTCGGGCGGTAGTGGCGGCGCGCTTGAGTCAGGCGGCGGAGCGGGTGCTGGCAGCCGCGGGGCGGGAGGGGGACTAGGCACAGAAACCTTCGCAGAGGCGCTGACAGGCTGTGCGGGAGTCTCCGCAGTCTGTCCCGTGACCTGAAAGGTGACGTTAACCTGAGCATTGAGCGCTTTCTCGAACGCGAGCTCGACGTTTTTGGCCCGCTGTTCCGCTATTTTCATCAGCGGCGAGGAGACAATCCCCACCCGCGCCGCACCCCCCTCAAACCGCAGCAGGCGTCCATGCTGTTGCAGCAGCGCCTGAATCCCTGGGGGCCGCAGGTGCTGAAGAACGTCTTTCCAGGTTTGCGCTAGGTCTACTGTGGGGACTGCGGGTGCTGCCGAGTGCGTAGCTTGGACCGCAGGCTGATTGGCCGGACTGTCTGTGGGCTGGGCCGGACCGCTATCGGGCAGTGATGCGGCTAGTGGGACTGGCTGAGAGGCGGCAGCTTCTTCAGGGAAATCTCTCGGAGCCTCAGCGGCGCGGGCTGGCGGCGCGGGAGCAGGCGGACGGGGCGTCCCGGCTAAGGCCACGTCGGGCTGTGGCGTGCTGGGCTGTGGTATAGCCTGTGGCGTACTACTAGCCTGCGGCCCGGCCTGTGGAGCGCCAGCCTGCGGCGTACTACTGACCGGCGGTACCTTGTGCGCGATAGGCTCTATGGCAGTCGGTGCGGCCTCGTCACCTGCTGCCGCCCCCAGCGCCAAACTAGACGGCAGCAGCCCCAATAGCGTTATCTCCAGCCACAGTCGCGGCTGGCTGGTCGATTTTACCTGCACCTCGCTTTCCCGCAGCCGCTGCTGGGCGTGGAGAATACCGGTGAGGGGCAGGGTCCGCACCAAAGCGGTCATGCCTTGCCAGGTTTCGTCCGTCACCGCCACTAGGTCTCGCCGGGCCGGGGCCGTCTTGGCCACTAGCAGATCTCGAAAAAAGCTGGCTAGGTTTTGCAGCACGATCAGCGGCTCGCGGCCTCGATCCATCAGGTGACGCGCCCGGTCCAGCACGGCCACCCCGTCATCGTCGGCGATCGCCCCCGCTAGGATTAGCAGCTCCCGTTCGGGCACCGCCCCTACCAGCTCCCATACTGTCTCAGCGGTAATGCTGCCGTCATTGAGGCTGAGCTGGTCCAGCAGACTTTCCGCGTCCCGCAGTCCCCCTTGGGAAATCTGCGCCACTAAGGCGATCGCCTCCGGCTCAATGGCAATGCTTTCCCGCTGAGCAATCGTCTGCAGGTGGGCTACCATGCTGCCCAACGGAATGCGGCGAAAGTCAAATCGCTGGCAGCGGGAGATGATGGTGGGCAGCACCCGCTGGGGGTCAGTGGTCGCGAGCACAAACACCACCCGGTCGGGGGGCTCTTCTAAGGTTTTTAGCAGCGCATTAAACGCCGCCGTGCTCAGCATGTGAACCTCGTCAATGATGTACACCTTGTAGCGACACTGCACCGGGGCAAACTGGGCCCGCTCGATCAGTTCGCGAATGTTGTCGACGCCCGTGTTGCTGGCAGCGTCAATTTCGATAACGTCTAGGGCTGCTCCTTTCACAATCGAGGTACAGATGTCGCAGGTGCCGCAGGGGTCAGGGGTAGGCTGCTCGCCGCTGACGCAGTTGAGAGACTTGGACAAGATGCGGGCGCTGGAGGTTTTGCCGGTGCCGCGCGGCCCGCAAAATAGGTAGGCCGGGGCGATGCGCGACTGTCGCAGGGCGCTCGTCAGGGTAGCGGCGATCGCCTCTTGCCCCACGAGTTGGGCAAAGGTCTGGGGACGATATTTGTGGTGAAGCGGTTCGTAGGCCATGCGATCGCGTTTGGTTGGCGGTAGGGACATGGCACTGCCTCCATCTGGGCGACCAATACCAATGCCCCCGATCCTAACGCTAGATTAGAGCAGTAGGACTTTCGGTTTGCGCCTTTAATCCACCGTCTAATTCTGCTGACAATCACCCATGCTCAACACCACCACCGCCCCAGTGGCCCGCCAGCGTACCTACAATGGCGTGTTCGCCCTGGTCACCATCAATCTGTTGGTTTACCTGCTTGATCACCCCCTGGGTCTACCACTGCAGGGGCTCTATCTCAATCACGCTAACCCCCAGTGGTACCAGTTCATCACGTCCCTGTTTTGTCACGCCAACTGGACTCACCTGTCGGGCAACCTGTTCATGCTCTATGTGTTCGGTCGCTTGGTCGAAGAGGAAGAAGGGGTGCTGGGTGTGGTGAGCAGCTATCTACTGACGGGGTTTGCCGCCAACCTGCTGAGCTGGGTATTGCAGCCGGTCCGCATCATCTCTCTAGGGGCATCGGGAGCCGTGTTTGGTCTGTTTGCGGTGAGCGTTTTAATTCGGTTGACCTGGAACTGGAGACGGTTGGTAGAGGTGATTATCTTAGGGCAGTTTGTGGTGTCTCAAGTGCTGAGTGAGATTCAGCAGGTGGGGGTCGCCGACGGGGTGAACCGCATTGCCCATTTGGGAGGAGCTCTGGCGGGGGTATTGCTCATCGTCGGGCTCCAGCGGCTGGGGACCAAGTTAGACAGGAAATAGGGCCAGCAATACCGCCATCACCTCAATTGCCCTGCATCTTGCAGTAATGTAGTGACCAGGGCAATTGGAGGTACAAAGCAATGTTGGGGGATCTTTTTTTAGGTCAGTCTACCCACCTTCTCTGGCTAGTTGCTGGGGTCGGGGGCCTGCTATTGGGGGTAATGACGGGGGAGCTCGTGATTGCCGCTTTAGGGCTAGCCGCCATCATCACGTCGATTGCGGCGCTCACCGTCTTCTCGCTGACGATACAGCTGCTGATTTGGACAATTTTGGCCGTGGCGTTGACGGTTGTGCTCCGGGGTTTGGTTCCCAGCCCAGCCGGAGATCTCAGGCCCGTCACAAATGGTAAAGTGCTGCGCGCAATTTATCCCAGTCGCACTGGGGACGTGTCTTACCAGGGCTCCATTTGGAAAGCTCGCTGCGAGGCGTCCGACATGGTGATTGAAATCGGAGAGTTGGTCCACGTTGTGGGGCGCGAAGGCAACACTCTTTGGGTTATGCCTGTCGGTGATGGGTCTCAGTAGGCACCACAGTGACGTAAGGATTATGCGATAGTAGAGCTATCTCGCAAGGAGTTGAGCGATCATGGAAGCGCTTGCTATCCTAGCCTTTTTAATTATTGGCTACACCGTTGGATCGATTCGCGTTATTAACGAGAGCTACGAAGCGATCGTTGAGCGCGTAGGGCGCTACCACCGCAAACTAACGCCGGGGCTAAACTTCATTGTCCCGATGCTAGACAAGATTGTGTGGGTGGCCACAACGCGAGAGCAAATCCTAGACATCGACCCCCAAGATGCCTTTACGTCAGATAATGTCAGCTTCAAGATTGACGCGGTAGTCTACTGGCGTATCTTGGAACTACAGCAGACCTACTACACCATTGAGGACGTAGAGGAAGCGCTGCAAAATCTGGTAATTACTAGCCTCAGGTCCCTGGTGGGGGAGATGCAGCTGGAGGAAACCTACTCCTCGCGGCAGGAAATCAACCGCATTCTGCTAGAGCAGTTAGACGACGCCACGGCTACCTGGGGCGTCAAAGTCATTCGCGTCGAGGTGCAGAACATTCAGCTGCCCGAGACGATTCAAAAGTCGCTGGAGCAAGAGCGAGCGGCAGAGAGTGAAAAGCGGGCCGCTGTTCTCGTGGCGGAAGGAAAGCGACAGGCGGCGATCGCAGAAGCGCAGGCGACGGTTGAGTCAGCCAAGCTTATCGCAGAGGCGCTGCAGGGTAAGGTAAATCCCCAGGCTGTTCTCCAGTATTTGATTGCCCAGCGCAATGTAGACGCCAACTACCGGCTGGGACAAAGCAACAACTCCAAGATTATCTTTATGAACCCAGATAATCTGACGGAGGCCATGGCCGAGATTATCAGCGACGGTAAGGATTTGAAGGAGGGCTGATCTCTGCGCCAAATCTAGAACGCCTAGCGATAGGGCGATCGCTCTAGGCTTTGCCACATACCTTGACCTACGGCTTCGCTACACGCTCTGGTTTACTACTTCGCTACACGCTCTGGTTTACTGCTTCGCTACGCTTACTGGACGAACGTCTACGTTACGGTTGAACAGCACCTGTGGCCGCATAAGCGTCTTCAGAATTAGCCAGAGGGAGTGCAGCTCGCTGGGGGTGCGGCGACTGCGCCATTGCCCAGGCCGGCAAAACAGCAGCTTCACGAGCCGGCGCTCTTGGGGCAGCGGCAGCGGATCAAACGCAACGCGGATCCTGAGCAGCCCTTGACGCCTGGTCCGAGTCACCCGGCCCGACAGCTGGAGGCCCTCCTCTACGAGCTCAATCTGAGCTACGGCATCGTTTGAGACTGCCTCAGGTGCCGCTGTCAACACAAACTCTCCTCCATGCTCAGAGAGCATCGTGCTAACACCCCGACAGGGTTTGCCGTCCAAGGTGAGCAGCGCAGTGCAAGAGAGTGAAAACCACTCGTAAACGTCAGGGCGCGGAACATCTATGAGTATCAATAGGGCAACGCCGATCATAATCAGGTTATAGACGCTCCAAAACCCAATGATGCGCATACCTTCACCATCTAAGCTCCCCTGAGAACTGCTTAAAAGAGGGGCGTGGGTGAGGCTGAACCATAGGCTAGTTACGGTGAGCACAAACACAGCTATCAGAGGCCAGCCAAGCTGCCAGTTGAACCGATAGCGATCGCTAGCGTTGCCTTTGGGCGTCACCTTAAACCCGCCTTTAAAGGGGTGCAGCATAACGCGAATTACCGTCAGGGCCAGAGGAAAGGCGAGCACTAGGGCGTAGATATCGGAGAGTATGGCCGAACGGGAGCGGTAGTTGAGCCAGGAAAAGGTCATCAGCTGCACCAGGTAGTAGGGCACCAAAAAGTACAGCAGCTCTGCGCCGGTAGTCTGCAAGGGCACTACTCCCAAAAAGGAGTAGGCCAGGGGCATAAGCAAGAACCACACCCGGGCGATGTTGTTAAACCAGTGCAGCAGACCCTCAAAGTAGCCCAGCCGCTGTATCGGCTTTAGCCCTGGGATAGTGAGTGGGTTAGCGCTGATGAAAAACGCCTGCAGCGTTCCCTGGGCCCAGCGGATGCGCTGCACCGCAAAGGAAGCGATGTCTTCAGCGGCCAGTCCCGCGCTCAGCTTTTCGTTTAGGTAGATCAGCCGGTAGCCCTTGGCCGCCAGACGAATGCCGGTAAAAAAGTCTTCGCTTACCGCCTCTGTAACAAAGCCCCCTACTGACGCTAACGCTGTGCGCCGTACGATAAAAGAGGTTCCGGCACAAACCACGCTGCCCGCCCCATCCCGCACGCATTGAATCTGCCGGTAAAAGGCCTCTTCATCCGGCGTCAGCACGTCTTCTAAGCCTAGATTGCGGGCGATGGGGTCGGGGTTGTAGAAAGACTGAGGGGTCTGCACTAAGGCCACCTTGTGGTCCTGGAAAAATCCGACGGTGCGGGTGAGGAAGTCCTGCGTGGGGATGAAGTCCGCATCGAACACGACGAGCAGTTCCCCGCTGGTTCTAGGAATGGTGTAGTTGAGGTTTCCGGCTTTGGCGTGGCGGTTATCAGGGCGGGTACGATACTCGCAGCCCAGCTCCTCGGCCATTTCCTTCACCCAAAGGCGACGGGTGTCGTCGAGTAGGTAGATAGTTTTGCGGCTATAGCTCAAAGCCTGACAGCCAATTACCGTGCGCCTCAAGATAAATTCGGGCTCGTTGTAGGTGGGAATTAGAACATCCACAGTGGGGCAAAAGCGACCCTCCAGCACATCTGGAGCAAGCCGGTCTGCCTGCGGTCGTCGGTCTCGAATCCGCAGCAGCAGCAGTAAATGAATCATGCCGGTCCCTAAGGCCAAGAGCTCCAGGGAAAATAGCCCCAGACTAAAAACGCCGTTGAGGGGCGTGCTGAGGTTGAGGGTGGAGAGCGATCGCCACATCAGGTAGCGAACTGTGAGGGTGGCCACAATGCCGACGATGACCAGCCGCGACCCGGCAGTGGGCCGGGGAAAGCGGTGCATGATTGCCAGCACGAGTCCTACGGGGGCGACAACCCAAAAGAGGGAAGACTTCCCCAAGCTCGCCGGAGCCATAATCCATTCGGGGGGATGAGCCTGAACGACTTGAAGCTGCTCAAACGATTGGGTGATAGCGCCGTTCCCTGCAAACCAGGCAACGGTAACTGCGCTGACAAACGCCGCTATCCCAAGCAAGATGAAGGTCGTGAGCTGAGGCCGAAAAGATCCATCGCGAGCCATCGGTGCAACCATCGGGGTATTTTCTCAGCAGGCTTGACAACTAAAGCTAACCTTAAGCGACCAATCTGAGAGAAGCCTAAATAACCGTTGGGAGCGGGATTAATCTGGCTCAGGCTGCTGAAATCTGTACAGTTCTCGCAGCACTTTGACCCAGCCATCCGACACCGAATTCAAGATGCGATCGCCCTTCTCACGGGTGGCCGCAGTGGCATCACCCACTACCCCGCTGCGGCTGAGGTCGCGGGTGGTCCAGGCGAAGGGCAGCTTACCCTCCATGCTCAGCAGGCCATCTTCCTGCAGGGGGGGATACTCCGTCACGGCCCGGTCCATATGCACTTGGTCAGGCAGCAGAGAGAGCAAGACGCTGGTTTCAGCGTCCCCCGCATGAATGCCCAAGGCCCTCTCTTTGGGCGTGAGCAACTCTGCTGCCGCATGGGGGGCGTTCCACACAAATAGAGGAAACAGGAGAAAATCTGCGTGTTTTTGGTGCAGGTCTCGGGCCACGATTTCGAGAACCTGGGGCTGGCCGCCGTGGCCGTTGAGCAAAACTAGTTTGCGAAATCCGGCTCGGTAGAGGCTCTGGGCTACTTCAGTGAGGGTTGCGCCTAAGGTCGCTGCGCTGAGGGTAATGGTGCCGGGAAAGCCCCAATGCTCGTTGGACTTGCCGTAGTGCAGCGTGGGGAGAACGTACACCGGCACCTCGGGCTCTAGCTTCTCTAAGGCTTGGCCAATGACTGCGGTGGCGATCGCCGCATCGACAATCAGCGGCAGGTGGGGGCCATGCTGCTCGATTGCGCCCATAGGTTGAACGATGACGGTGTTGGCCTTGTCGTCCATGGCCTCAATGTCTGTCCAAGTGAGGTAGGGAAAAAAGCGCTGGGGGGGGATAAAGGTATGCATTACTCCTATATTATTGTTGAGCAGCCGCTCTCTGTCGGCGTTTGGCCTGCTGCGACAGCAGGCGCTCAAACGCTAACGCTGTGACGCCTAAGGTCACAATCAAGATACCAAGGATCTGAATGCCGTTGAGCACCGTCCGCGACCCCGGCGTGACCACGAACGCCAGCAGCGCCGTGAGTACAGGACCACTTGACGCCACAATGGACGCCCGGGCTGCTCCCATCATGCGCACGCCAAAGTTGTTGAGCAGATAGCCTAGCAGCGTCAACGTACCTAGAACAAAGCCCCCCACCACAAGCCCCAAGGGGTTAAAGGGCTCGATTTGCACGGGGCGAAACAGCAAGATGAGATTGGTCAGCAGGAAAATTGTAAAAAACTGAACGATGCTCACGGGGACCGGGTGGAGGCGACGAAAGCTAAGCTGCATCGAGATCAGATAAAAGGCAAAGGCAACGCCTGCCAGCACCGCCGTACTCACCCCAAGAAACGAGACGCTTCCGGCGGCGGTCAGATTGGGCAGAGCGGCCAAAACAATGCCGATGGAAATTGCTATCATCACCCCTATTCGCACAATTGTCGGGCGATCGCCAAACAGCAGCCAGGCTAGCGGTACCGTAATGATTGGGTACATGAATAGAATAGTTACCGCAATACCGGGACCAATTTGCCCAATGGAGATATAAATCAGCACCTGGGACAAAAACAAGAACACCCCACTGCCGCAGACGTTTCTCAGCAGCCTACGATCGCGGGAGGAGGCAAACGAGCGAATGTCGCGCCAGGCCGCTGGATAGATAAAGCTTGCCACAGCCGCCATCAGGGGCATAACGATGATCATCCGTAGCCACAGCAGCAGCAGAGAGCTATCCAGGCTCTTGAGCTCGATAAAGCCCCCCACTTGCCAAATATTAAACACGCGGCTGGGCGCGCCAATGATGCCAACGATGACGTTGTGGAGCGAAAGCGCCACCGTGGAAAGCAAGATCAGCAGTAGGCCGACCTGGAAAGGCGATCGCCCTTGGCCGGCTGGCGGGGCGGGCTGCGGGGGAGGGGCGGAGACCTGAGAGGGCACAGCGCTCTGGGAGGTCGCTCCAGTCGTCGATAGATTGGGCAACGCTGCAGACGACTGGTCGGAGTCGTCCGCCTTTTGCAGCGATAAAGTAGATTGCCCAGAGGATTCGACTGCGGGGGGCTGCAGGTCAGCTCGGCGAGCAAGGGCATCTAGCAAGGCCTCTCCGCGCTGCTCCATCTGCTGTAAGCGTTTCAGGCGCTCCGCCACAGAGCCTTCGTGCCGGTTTAGCTCCTGAATGACGTTCTGCAGCCTGTCTGGAGAGAGCTCCCGGTTTTTGGAGGCAATGGCCTGGGCGGGGTCTGAAGGTAGATCACTCTGGCCTAGCTGATTGGCCTCCATTTTTTGAACGAGCAGGGCATAGAGTCGATTGGCTAAGGCTTGGGCAAACTGCTTTGCCCACTGCTGCTGCTGGGCAAGCTGCTGTTGAGAGGTAAGCTGCTGCTGCTTTTGTAGATCCTGCTGCTGATCGCGGAGCTGACGGTTGGTCTGCACCAGTTCCGTCTTCTCCTGCTGCAGGCGGCCTACATCCTCCGTGAGCTGAGACACGATGTCGCGCTGAAACGCGTTCAGGTTTTCACGAATTTGACTCAGCTCCGCTGTCGAGTCAGAGGTCTGACCTGACGTTGAGCGGTCTGACTGCTGCTCATCGCCTTCCGGTAGCGCCATAGGAACTCGCCCTCAATCCTTAACTTGCTTCAGAGTCATCTCGCTGATGTTCCCTCATCAACTGAGGGTTTCAGCGGCGTAGACCCCAATTCATATCTGATTCTAATACCCCGGAGAGAGATACGGCGAAAGGGACGCGATTATCCTGGTCTTGAGCATATTAAAAAAAACACCACAATTAAGAGCAATTCGGGAACATAATCCCAGTAAATTCCCTCGTAGAGACCAGCGGCGTCCGAGTTAAGCTGTGCGCGAGCACTTTTGATAAGTATTCTTGCAAACCAGCATTCTCGCAGATCAGCGAATGACTGTGCTCAATCGAACCAACTTAGGTGAGATTAGGCGGCGCGTCGACAACAAGACGGTTAGCACTGTCGGGTGGCCAGCATTTACCTATCGGATAGAGACTACTATCATGCTCAAAGATCGCTCAACGGCCCTCGTCATCTATGAGGACAGGCCGCGCTATGAGGTTGGACTCAAGCTCCTGACCACTAGTCTCTTGGTCTACGCCTCTGACGTAGACGTCCACATCTTTGCCCCCAACGCCACCCCCGACTTTCGCCAGTGGATAAGCGATCGCCCTGTCAACGGCCACTACTGGTCTCCTGGAAATTCTTCTGGATTTAACGTCAAACCAGATGCCCTACTTTGGGCGCTTGAGCGGGGCTATCAGCAGGCCATCTGGCTCGACGACGACATTATTTTGACCCATCCTTTGCCTCAACTGCTGCTCAACCAGCCGGCTGAAGTCATGGTCGCAGCCGAAATCTCCCGGACGTTCCAAACCGCTTCTTGTGTAACGCCCTGGGGGTTTGAGCTAGGCCGCAAGTTTCCCGTAAATCCTTCAGCCTGCTGCTTCCGGGTGACGCCGTCCCACCGAAGCTTTTTGCACCACTGGAAAGCCCTGCTTGACAGTCCAGACTATCGCCACTGTCAAACTCAGCCGCGCAAGCAGCGTCCCACCCATATGCTTGGCAGCGACGCGGTGCTTCACGCCATGTTGGGGTCTAAAACGTACCGAGCGATTCCGATCCATTTACTCAAAATGGGGCGAGACATCGCTCAATGTCCCACGCCAAGTCACTACGGCCCCCTTCAGCGGCTAATGAGCCTCTGGTGGGGAGTCCCACCTTTGATCCACGCTATAGGGCGTAAACCTTGGTTGCCTGAGGCTGCCCATCAGATATACCAATCTCTCTCTCCCTACGCCTGTGCGTCGCAGCGGTTTCGGTCTGAGCTGGGAGGAAACGCCACTTGGCTTGACGTGCCTCAGCGATGGGCGACCTGGTACCGGCTGATGCGAGGGCACCCATCGCTCACGACCCTGCCGTTTGCGTTTGCTAGGCCCAACTTGAAGGCGCTGATGCATCGTTTCTTAAACGCAGTTAAAGGCAGGGTATCTCGGGAGCCCTTGGCAGCCCCGGCTAGCGTCGCGACTGCCAAGGACCTAAGAACTCAAAGGGCGATCGCCTCTGAGAAAGAATTGAGCAAGCGGTAGGCCCGTAGCAGAAACGTCGCCCCAACGAGGTCTCTCTAGGACTGCCCAATTTTTGTTGTGGCCGTCGGACTTGGACCATTTGCCGGAGTGTTAGCGCTGTTTGTTCATACAGCAGGCATTCTGGCAAAGCTTTTTTCGGAAGCCATTGAGGCCATCGAAGTTGGCCCGGTGGAGGGCATCCGGGCGACGGGAGCCAGCAAGGTGCAGGAAATTGCCTTTGGCGTAATCCCTCAAGTTGTCCCTCTGTGGACCTCGTTCACTCTCTATCGGTTTGAATCAAACGTTCGCTCCGCCGCAGTCTTAGGGATTGTCGGCGCTGGGGGCATCGGCGTTTCCCTCTACCAGAACTTTCGCGCTTTTGAGTACCAAGAAGTCTGCACCATCATGATTATCCTGAGCGTGACCGTTGCCATCATCGATATGGTTTCGGCCAATCTCAGGCAGCGCTTAGTCTAGCCAACAAAAATTCCCAAGAAAAAAGGGGCACTGCGCCCCTTCCTCTAGATCACTTGTCAAACATTTGCTCATCCACAGAGGCATAACTTCGTATGCCCCCGTAGAGCCAGCCTCTTTCTAGCAGAGCTTACTTATCGGTCTCAGAGAACTCAGCGTCAATCACCTCGTCTCCCCCTTCAGAGGAACCAGCATCCGCATCAGTGGCCTCTGCGCTAGGCGCATCAGGCTCACCCGCTTCGCTCGCCGCGCTTTGCTGATACAGGCTGCTGCTGACGCTGTAGAACGCCTGCTGAAGCTCCGTGGTCAGCGCCTTGATCTGGTCGTAGTTTTCGCTGGCAACCGCTTCACGGAGGTCTTTGATCATGCCCTCCAGCTTGGTCTTATCGTCTGCCGGAACCTTGTCACCCAGCTCGCTCATCTGCTTCTCGGTCTGGTAAGCCAGAGAATCAGCCTGGTTTCTGAGGTCGATCCGCTCACGCCGCTCTTGGTCAGCTGATGCGTTCGACTCCGCGTCCTTCACCATACGCTCCACTTCATCCTGTGGCAGGGTGGATGCGCCTGTGATGCTGATGGACTGCTCTTTGCCGGTGCCTTTGTCAGACGCACGAACGTTGAGAATACCGTTGGCATCAATGTCGAAGGTTACCTCAATTTGAGGCACGCCTCGAGGCGCAGCAGGAATCCCGTCTAGACGGAAGGTTCCCAAGCTCTTGTTGTCAGACGACATCTCGCGCTCGCCCTGTAGGACGTGAATCTCGACGTTAGTCTGGCCATCGGCTGCGGTGGAGAAGACCTCAGACTTCTTGGTGGGAATGGTGGTGTTGCGCGGGATGATCTTGGTCATGACGCCGCCTAGAGTTTCCACCCCAAGAGACAGGGGGGTCACATCTAGCAGAAGAATGTCTTTGACCTCGCCCGCCAGCACACCGGCCTGAATGGCGGCACCTACGGCCACAACCTCGTCTGGGTTGACCGACTGGTTGGGGTCTTTGTCTAGAATCTTCTTGACGAGACCCTGGACTGCAGGAATGCGTGTGGAACCCCCCACCATGACCACTTCGTCGATATCGCTCTTGCTCAACTTGGCGTCGCGCAGAGCATTCTCAACGGGGATGCCGCAGCGATCGATCAGGTCAGAGGCAAGTTCCTCAAACTTGGCGCGGGTCAGCGTCATGTCGAGGTGCTTAGGACCGTCTTGAGTCGCGGTGATAAAAGGCAGGTTGATTTCGGTCTGAGTCACGCTGGACAGCTCGATTTTTGCCTTCTCAGCCGCTTCCGTTAGCCGCTGTAGGGCCTGCTTGTCCTTCCTCAGGTCGATGCCTTCGTTGCTTTGAAACTCTGCAGCCAAGAAGTCAACGATTTTCTTGTCAAAGTCGTCACCCCCTAGGTGCGTGTCGCCTGAAGTAGAGAGAACCTCAAAGACGCCGTCGCCCACCTCAAGGATGGAAACGTCGAAGGTACCGCCGCCTAGGTCAAATACCAGCACGGTCTCGTTGCTCTTTTTATCGAGGCCGTAGGCCAGCGAGGCTGCCGTGGGCTCGTTGATGATCCGCAGGACGTCAAGACCCGCAATCTTTCCTGCATCTTTAGTGGCCTGACGCTGAGAGTCGTTGAAATAAGCCGGAACGGTAATTACCGCTTGGGTTACGTCCTCTCCCAGGTACTTACTGGCGTCTTCTTTGAGCTTTCTCAGCACCTCAGCAGAAATTTGCTCTGGCGCAAACTCTGTACCTTTGGCTGAACTTTCAATTTTGACGTTTCCGCTAACGTTTTTGACCTGGTAGGTCACCTCGGACATCTCGTTGGAAACTTCGTCAAAGCGACGACCAATAAACCGCTTCACTGAGTAGAAAGTGTTCTCAGGGTTCATGACGGCCTGACGCTTCGCAATCTGCCCTACTAAGCGATCGCCATTCTTTGTGTAGGCGACAACAGAGGGGGTCGTGCGAAATCCTTCTGCGTTAGCGATTACAGTCGGCTTACCGCCTTCCATCACGGCCACGCAGGAATTGGTTGTTCCTAGGTCAATGCCAACAACTTTTGCCATACAATCAATACTCCGGTCTACTGCGATTAATCAAATTTGGACTTAGCAACCAATAACTCACGGGCTTTGCACCTCTCCCAGCTGGGGAGACCTCCCTCTATACTGCGTTTGCAGCTCTATCTATTGAAGGAGGGGTTACCGAACCACAGACTGGACGGTTTGACCTGGCTGGCCCTTACGGTCAACGGTCTCAACCAAAACGGGTTTAAGACCGGCTTTTAGTGAAGCGATCGCTTGAATCGCGAGCCGCTACTGCATAATCCTTATGTTCTTAGTTTAGGCAGGGCCCCAGTGACGTGCAGGGGGGCGAACCGTAATGCTGCTGTGGGGTTTGCCGCCGAGAAGCAGCGCTGAAGCGTGACTAGGCCGCGAAATCCCACATTACTGGGTCAGGGTCCAAGAGGCCGGTAACCTGCTGGCCAATGCGGTCGATAGCGCTGACGTCTTCGTCTGAGAGCGAGACTTCAGCGGCCTGAGCATTTTGGACAGCCTGCTCGGCGTTACGAGCCCCGACAATGGCGCTAGTCTGCGGCTGCCGAATCAGCCAAGCGATCGCCAGCTGGGCTAGAGAGCAGCCGTAGCGATCGGCGATGGGGCGAAGCTCGTCTAAGGCGGCTTGGGCCCGCTGGTAGACCTCCCCCTTAAACAGCTTGTTCTTACGGCGAATGTCTCCCTCTTCAAACTGGTGGTCGGGGCCAAACTTACCCGTCAATAGCCCTTGAGCCAGGGAGGAGTAAGCCAGAATAGCGATGTTGTGCTCGACGCAATAGGGCATGGCATCTTCCTCCACCTGCCGCCAGAACAGCGAGTAGGGAGGCTGCAGGCTGTCGATCAGGCCATACTGCGCCGCCTCGGCAATCTGCTCCTCTGAGAAGTTCGATACCCCAATCGCGCGAACCTGCCCCGCGGTTTTCAGGGCGTCGAGGGCCCGCATGGTCTCTTCAATGGGCACCGCTTCGCTATTGAAGCGACCAGCGGGCCAGTGAATTTGATAGAGGTCGATGTAGTCCGTCTGCAGGCGCTTGAGGGAATTCTCGCAGGCGCGGATCACCTCTGGGTATTGCAGATGATTGGGAAAAACTTTGGTTGCAATCACGACTTGGTCGCGAATGGGGGCGAGCGCCTGCCCTACAATCTCCTCAGAGTGACCGCTACCGTAGACCTCCGCCGTATCGAATGTCGTGATGCCGGCGTCAAATGCCGTCCGGATAGCCTTTGTGGTTTCGCTGTCTTCAATGCCTACCCAATGGGTCTTTCCAGCCTGCCAGGTGCCCAAAATGATGGGCGTCACTGTGACGTCTGACGAACCAAGAAGTCGCGTTTCCATCCCTAAAAAGTCCCGTTTGGCGTTTGCAGTTGGGAAATGGAGCCTTTCAAATGAAAGGAAATTCACTTCCCCAGCTTAGTTTTAACAGTCTGTACTCTACAGCAGGGCCGCCTATTTGGGATTCTTTCGGGAGAGGGAGTGCCGGCTAGGCTTTGACGCCGCCAAAGCGGCGATCGCGCTTTTGATAGTCCCGCAATGCCTGGTGAAACTCCGTTCGGTTAAAGTCTGGCCATAGGGTGTCGGTGATATACAGCTCGGCGTAGGCGGTCTGCCATAAAAGAAAATTGCTGAGGCGCATCTCGCCGCTGGTGCGAATCAGCAGATCGGGGTGGCGAGTGCCCGCCGTATAGAGATGCTGTTCAAAAGTCGCCTCATCGATATCTTCTGGGGACATCTTCCCCTGAGCCACCTGGCGCGCAACGGCTCGACAAGCCTGGACGATTTCTTGACGCCCACCGTAATTTTTGGCGATTGTGAACTGAATGCCCTTGTTGTCTTGGGTCGCCACCATAGACTGCTCAATCTCAAGGCGCAGTGAAGGCGGCAGCTCGTCTAGATTGCCGGCAAATCGAATCTTGACGTTTTCCTGCACAAGCTCTGCTAGTTCCTGACGGAGTACCCGCTCGAATAGGGCCATCAAGAACTCAACCTCCTCTAAAGGGCGGCTCCAGTTCTCGGTTGAAAAGGAATAGGCCGTTAGCGCGTCGATACCCCAGTCGTGGCAGCAGCGCAGCATCTCCTTGAGCGTATCTACGCCTCGGCGATGTCCCATACTGCGGGGCATCCCTCGACGGCTCGCCCACCGCCCATTACCGTCCATGATGACGGCCACATGCTTCGGTAAGCGCTCTCGCTTCAAATCCGCTGGTAGATTTAATAAAGCCGCCTGCTTTGCCGTCATGATATCTCCCAAGAATCGCTATTCCCGCTCTAACTTAACAAGTGGATTTGGCCCGTTTCCTCAAAATACGCCGATCTTGAAGATTCCTTCACACCCAATGTTAGCCTCGCTTTGATTTTCGCTTACTCCGTCCCCGAGGCTGGGGCTGAGACAATAAGCGAATTCCCCGCGACAGTAGACCGCGGAGCTGGTTTCCCAGCCGGCGACCCAAACTCCGCAGCTGGGGCGACACGACCTCTCGCTCCGTAGTCTGCGTAAATCGCTCGCGCAGAAGCTCCTTGAGCCGGCTGCTGGTGAGGGGACGGTTCAAGGCTCCCCCTTCGGCGATAGAAATTGAGCCGGTTTCCTCAGACACCACCACACAGAGGCAGTGCTCAACCCGCTCCGTAATGCCCATTGCCGCCCGGTGGCGAGTGCCCAACTGCCGGGAGGCGTCCCGCTCAGAAATCGGCAAGATAACGCTGGCTGCGATGACGCGGGAGTCGCGAATCAAAACGGCACCGTCGTGCAGCAGCGTAGACGTCTGAAAAATCGTTTGCAGCAGCTCGCGGGAGACTTCAGCGTTGAGCCGGACGCCGGAGACAGAGAAATCGCTCTCGTCAATGGGACGGTTAGTCTCCATAATCAGCAGCGCCCCGATACGATTTTGGGATAAGTTTTTGACCGCCTCCACAATCTCATCAATGACGTCGTCCGGCTTAGAGATCACCTCGCGCACCGGATGAAACAGCTGCAGCAGTTCACCCCGCCCTAGCTGTTCGAGCAGGCGACGAAACTCAGCCTGGAAGATAAACGCCATGGCAACAGCGGAGCCAATCACCAGTTTCTCTAAGACGAAGCTTAGGAGTTCGAACCCAGCGGCTTCACTGAGGGCCGCTGACAACATCAGTACGATCAAGCCCCGCACCATCCACAGCGTTCGTCGCTCCCCAATAACGACCAGCACCATGTAGGCCAGTACCAAAACTAGCCCAATATCAAGCGCATGGATAAGCAAGGCCTGAGTCCAGCCAAGGTTTGCTAGCCATTGCTTTAAGAATGCTCCCATGGAGAATGCTTGAATAATTCCGCTCCGTTGCGGAAACTATGACATATCCGTCAACGGTTTGTCGCTGGTCTGTCGCTAGTTCCCACGCTTTAGCCTTGACGGCAGGCGGTCTTGCCGAACGAGATCTTGGTAGGTTTCTCTTTGCAAAATCAGCTCGGCAGTGCCATCACACACCAAAACTGCGGCAGGCCGCGGGATTCGGTTGTAATTAGAGGCCATGCTGTAGTTATATGCCCCTGTACCCATCACCACTAGAATATCACCGCTGCTGGACGGCGGGAGGGCGGCGTCTCGAATCAGCACGTCTCCCGACTCGCAGTGCTTGCCCGCAATGGTGACGGTCTCGGTGTAGGGGTGTGACAGTTTGTTAGCTAGCAGAGCGCAGTAGGCGGACTGGTAGGTGATGGGTCGGGGATTATCGGACATGCCCCCGTCCACAGTGATATAGGTACGGGTACCGGGGACTTCCTTCTGGCTGCCAACGGTGTAGGCGGTGATGCAGGCCGTGCCAATGAGCGATCGCCCCGGTTCTGAGATCAGCTTAGGCAGCGGAAAGCCGTGGGCGCTGCAGGCTGCGGTTACCGCCTTGCTCACGGTTTCTACCCACTCTTCAATGGTGGGTGGGTCATCGGATTCGGTGTAGCGAATGCCTAGGCCCCCGCCGATATCTAGCTCTCTCACGGGCAGGCCGCGCTGAGCCGCCTCAACCATCCACTGCACCATTACCTCGGGCAAGTCTCGGTGGGGCTGCAGCTCGAAGATCTGGGAGCCGATGTGGGCGTGAAGGCCGATGCAGTCGACCTGAGGCGTGGTCTCAAAGTACGCCAGCAGGTCGTCTAGCTGGGTCGGGTCAAAGCCAAATTTACTGTCTATGTGCCCCGTCTGAATATATTCGTGGGTGTGGCATTCGATGCCGGGGGTCATGCGCAGCAGGACGCGCACCGGGTCGCTGGCCTCGGCGAGGATCGCGATCGCCTTGAGCTCCAGCCAGTTATCTACCACGAGGGTAACGCCAGCGCGCAGGGCAAGCTCAATTTCTTCTTGAGACTTATTATTGCCGTGAAAATAAACTTTGTCGGCCTCAAAACCGCTCTCCAGGGCCGTAAACAGTTCTCCGCCCGAAACGACGTCGATCCCTAGACCTTCGCTCGCCACAATGGCGCAGACCCCCAAGCAGTTCCACGCCTTTGAGGCATAGATCACGAGGGACTCACCTGCGTAGTGCGACTGGAAGGCGTTGCGGTACTGCTGACAGGCCCGCCTCAGCGTCACCTCATCCAAAATGTAGAGGGGTGACCCAAACGATTTCACTAGCTCCACCACGTCGCAGCCGCCAACTTCTAAGCGATCGGACTGATTGCGGCGGGCCGTAAGGGGGAGCAAAGAGCGATTGACAGAGGCGCTGGTGAAGGGTTCAGATAGATAGTCGAGGCCAGACTGGAGGGATACGGTTGGAGTGGATACCATAGGGCGTGGGCTGCAGATACGTTGGCTTGTGAGGGTATTGGCTACAAAGTTCGCGGACTTAATGCACCGTAGTCAAACAATGCATCGTAACAGGATTGTGCCGCAATCGAGAGCGTAAATCGCAGGTATGAGATTTCTTCAGCTTACGCCGTTAACTTGCGATTTTCTACCCGAGATTCTCCAGCTAGACGAGCAGTGCTTTGGCGGACTGTGGTCTCAAGATGCCTACGAGCGCGAGATCGATAGTCCCAACAGTATTCTTGTGGGCTTGGTCGACCAAGGACCCACAGAACCCGCGCCAAGCGAGCTAGCGGCAGGTTCGGCGTCCAATATTCCCAAACTCCTCGCCGTTGGCTGTCTCTGGGCCATCTGTGAGGAAGCCCACATCACTATCCTGGCTGTCCATCCCCAGTATCGTCGCCAGGGTTTTGGGCAGGCCGTGCTGGGCGGGATGCTGGAGTGGGCGCGACAGCGCGGCCAGGAGTGGGCGACCCTAGAGGTGCGGGCCAGCAACTCTGCCGCGATTAGTCTATACGACGCCTTTGAATTTCAGGCCTTAGGCCGGCGGCGGCGGTATTATCCCCATACCGGGGAGGACGCCCTTATCCTATGGCGAAAGGGATTGCAGACGCCGGAGTTTGAAGCCATTTTAGATCGCTCGCATCAGCAGACATTATCTCGATTGAGGCAGGGTGAGTGGCGTTTGCGATCGCCTAGAACGACTACATCATCCCCTGATTCATCCGAGTACGTCTGATCTAAAGAGCTAGAGGAAACTGGCTTCCTGCGCCCCTTTTAAGCTGGCTTAGCTGCGTCAAGGCCCTAGGCGTCGACCTATAAGCTCAACCCATAAGCTTAGTCGCCTGCATTCATCAGCATTACCAATATCTCTTGACTTGGCCGGCGTTCCTCTCCAATATTTCCTTCGGGAAGGTTGATGCCAAACCTTTTTTAATTGTTATGTAGACGCTAAGGGTGAATTAAGCCGGACAAAGATCTTTTTGGGGTGTATCTATCTACATTTTGTGACGTCTGGTGGCTCAGAGCAGCAGCCAGAGACTTTTGCCTATGCTAGAATCAGCATGCCGCACTGCAGCAGGTGATGAAGGAACACCATGTTTGAACGCTTTACAGAAAAAGCCATTAAGGTGATCATGCTCGCCCAAGAGGAAGCACGTCGCCTCGGGCACAACTTTGTAGGTACCGAGCAGATTCTCTTGGGTCTGATTGGAGAAGGTACCGGAGTCGCCGCCAAAGTCTTGAAATCGATGGGGGTCAATCTTAAGGACGCTCGCATCGAGGTTGAGAAAATTATCGGACGTGGTTCTGGGTTTGTTGCGGTTGAAATCCCCTTCACCCCCAGGGCAAAACGAGTTTTAGAGCTGTCTTTAGAGGAGGCCCGGCAGCTTGGTCACAACTACATTGGTACAGAGCACCTGCTCTTGGGCCTAATTCGCGAGGGCGAGGGCGTCGCCGCGAGGGTTCTGGAGAATTTGGGCGTTGACCTCTCCAAGGTCCGCACCCAGGTAATCCGCATGCTGGGCGAGACGGCTGAAGTCTCTGCAGGCGGCGGACAGGGTCGAACTAAGACCCCTACGCTGGATGAGTTTGGTTCCAACCTCACCCAGATGGCCGCTGAGGGCAAGCTTGACCCAGTGGTGGGCCGTCAAAAAGAGATTGAGCGCGTTATCCAGATTCTGGGTCGCCGGACTAAGAACAACCCTGTTCTCATCGGTGAGCCGGGTGTGGGTAAGACCGCGATCGCCGAGGGTTTAGCTCAGCGAATCTCCAACAACGACATCCCCGACATTCTCGAGGAGAAGCGCGTTGTCACCCTCGATATCGGTCTGCTGGTAGCAGGCACCAAGTATCGCGGTGAGTTTGAGGAGCGCCTCAAGAAAATCATGGATGAAATTCGCCAGGCGGCGAACGTCATTCTGGTAATCGACGAGGTGCACACCCTCATCGGCGCGGGGGCTGCAGAAGGGGCCATTGACGCTGCTAACATTCTCAAGCCCGCGCTGGCGCGGGGAGAGCTGCAGTGTATCGGGGCCACCACCCTCGACGAGTACCGCAAGCACATCGAGCGGGACGCAGCCCTAGAGCGGCGCTTCCAGCCGGTGATGGTGGGCGAGCCTTCGGTGGATGAAACCATCGAAATTCTCCACGGCCTGCGGGACCGCTACGAGCAGCACCACAAGCTGCGCATCTCTGACGAGGCTCTAGACGCGGCGGCGAAACTTAGCGATCGCTACATCTCCGACCGCTTCCTGCCCGACAAAGCCATTGACCTGATCGACGAGGCGGGCTCCCGCGTGCGTCTGATCAACTCTCAGCTGCCCCCGGCGGCGAAGGAGCTCGACAAGGAGCTGCGTCAGGTCCTCAAAGACAAGGACGAGGCCGTTCGCTCTCAGGACTTCGACCGCGCCGGAGAACTGCGCGATCGGGAGATGGAGATCAAGGCTGAGATTCGGGCGATCGCCCAAAGCCGCAAGGCAGAGGTCGAGGCGGCTGAAGGGGAGAAAGGGAGCAGCGATACGTCTCCTGTGGTCACCGAAGAGGATATTGCCCACATTGTGGCGTCCTGGACCGGTGTCCCGGTGAACAAGCTCACCGAGTCCGAGTCCGAGAAGCTGCTCCACATGGAGGATACCCTCCACACGCGGCTTATCGGCCAGGACGAGGCGGTCAAGGCCGTGTCTCGCGCCATCCGCCGGGCCCGCGTTGGCCTCAAAAACCCCAACCGGCCTATCGCCAGCTTCATCTTCTCCGGCCCTACAGGCGTCGGTAAGACAGAGTTGACCAAGGCCCTGGCCTCCTACTTCTTCGGCTCTGAAGATGCGATGATTCGCCTCGACATGTCGGAGTATATGGAGCGTCACACGGTCTCCAAGCTCATCGGCTCACCGCCGGGATATGTGGGCTACAACGAGGGCGGACAGCTTACCGAAGCCGTGCGTCGTCGCCCCTATACCGTGGTCCTGTTTGATGAGATTGAGAAGGCTCACCCCGACATCTTCAACATGCTGTTGCAGATCCTTGAAGACGGTCGCCTGACCGACGCCAAGGGCCGGACGGTGGACTTCAAGAACACCCTCTTAATCATGACCTCGAACATCGGTTCGAAGGTGATTGAGAAAGGCGGCACGGGTCTTGGCTTCGAGTTTGGTTCTGAGAACCAGGCCGATGCCCAATACACCCGCATCCGCTCCCTGGTGAACGAAGAGCTGAAGCAATACTTCCGCCCTGAGTTCTTGAACCGAATCGACGAGATCATTGTCTTCCGTCAGCTGACGAAGGACGAGGTCAAGGAGATTTCGGACATCTTGCTCAAGGAAGTCTTCAATCGGCTGCTGGAGCAGGGCATTCAGCTGGAGGTCACCGAGCGGTTCAAGGACCGTCTGGTGGAGGAAGGCTACAATCCCAGCTACGGAGCCCGACCGCTGCGCCGTGCCATCATGCGGCTGCTAGAAGACTCCCTGGCCGAGGAAATCCTGTCGGGCCGCGTTGGCGATGGCGATGCCGCCGTTGTTGATGTGGATGAGGACGGCAAGGTGACAATTCAGCAGGGTGAAGAGCGCGAGCTGCTTCCTCAAGGGTCTGAATAGCGCCGGCTTCTACTAGCTTTGGCTAGCGCAGCCTCAATGCTGTAACCTCAATACAGTGAAAAGTGGGAGATTCAATCTCCCACTTTTTTTTGCGCTATGAGCAGATTAAGCGTTAGGTCATTTGCGCGCCGCATTGCCTATGCGATGTAGAGGTTTGAGCCCACGATATTGTCCTAGGCAATGCGGCCAAAGCTGTAAATACAAGCCTGGCGCGATCGCAGCGAGAGATATCCTATGGCTTACGGTCCTTCTCCAGAAACCAAGCACCCGATAGCCGGCCAAACGCGGCTCGTCTATCTAAAAGCAGTTGTCACCAACCCCAATATTACTGTCGGAGACTACACCTACTACGACGATGCCGATCGTCCAGAAGACTTCGAACGCAACGTCCTCTACCACTTCGACTTTGTCGGCGATAAGCTGATTATCGGCAAGTTCTGCTGTATTGCCTCCGGTGTTAAATTCATTATGAACGGCGGCAATCACCGCACCGACTGGTTCACCAATTATCCCTTCCCGGTCTTTGGCCAGGGCTGGGAAGCGGCGATGCCTGAGGATTGGCCCAATAAGGGCAATACTGTCGTTGGCAATGACGTTTGGATTGGCTACGGGGCAACGTTAATGCCAGGGGTCGAGGTTGGCGACGGGGCAATCGTAGCCTCAAAGTCGGTGGTGACCCAGTCGGTGCAGCCTTACTCGATTGTCGGCGGTAACCCGGCAAAGGAGATTCGCAAGCGATTTGATGAAGACACTATCACCACCCTATTAGCTGTTCAGTGGTGGCACTGGGACATCGAGAAAATTACTCGCAATCTGGGCGCGATCTGCGGTGGTGACATTCATGCCCTTCTGGCATGCAGATGATAACGTTGGCCTTGGGGAAAGTATTGCTGTGAGACTGATGACTGCGCGAATTGCCCTTGGGCTGGCAGGCCTGCTTCTAGCCATGGCCGCGATCGCCCTAGCGCGGCCCTTTGTCGTTGCGACGGGTCTCCAGCGCCTGACCGCCTTCCGCATATCGCTGCGTCCTTCAGCGCCCAGACGCCGCCTCAGCCCCGCGGAAACCGCTCAATGGAGCCGATCGGTGGGTCGTGTCTGCCGAGGAGGCGGTTCAAATCATTCAGGAGGCTGACGCGGTCGTCCTAGATTCCCGCACAACTGCCGTCTCCCGGCTGGTGAGTGCCGTTCCTATCACCTGGCCTGCCTTCACCCAGCCTAGCGCTTCTGATCGGGGCAAGCTCTTGGAAAACGACCCAGCCCTCGCCCGCAAGCTGGGGGCGCTGGGGGTCTCCAATGACGTGCCGGTGCTGGTTGCTGGGGATCCCCAATCTTGGGGAGAAGACGGGCGCATCGTGTGGATGCTGCGGACTCTAGGCCATCCGGCGGTGGCGATGGTAGACGGGGGGCAGGCGGCCCTAGGGTCTGCTCTGGCCGCGCGAAACGTTGACATAACCCCGCCCGCCGCTGCTGAATTTCTCGTACAGCGAAACGACACCTGGTCTATCGATCGCGATCGCCTTCGAGACGGCCTAGACGGCGCTCAGCTCACCGTGGTTGATAGCCGATCAGCTGCCGAATACGGCGGCGAGACTCCTCACGGCGAAGCGAGGGGCGGACATGTTCCAGGGGCTGTTTCTCTCCATTTCAAGTCACTGATGGACGAAACGGGGCGTCTCCTGCCGCGAGCTGCGCTCACAGCAAAGCTAGAAGCCGCAGGTATCACCCGCGACACCCCCGTTGTCACCTACTGCACCGGCGGCGTGCGCTCGGCTTGGCTGGCGGTCGTGCTGACCGATTTAGGCTTCGAGGTCAAGAACTACCCTGGCTCTATGTGGGAATGGGCCGCCTCACCTAGCGATCGCTATCCCTTAGTTTCCCCCTAGCGCGTACCATAGTTGGGTAATGCCGTGGCGCTGGGCGAGATGAAAGGATTCTGTCGCAGCTTAATTGACCCCGAACTGGTCCCCAGCGCGCTTAGGGTGGCTCTTGTCGTCGGGTCGCTGCTGTTTGCCATTAACCACGGCCCTGCTCTGGTCCGGGAACAAATGACGCGGGGTCGCTGGCTGTCGGCTGGGTTGACCTATCTTGTTCCCTACCTGGTGAACATTCACGGCCAACACACCAGCCGACAGCGACAGTCGCGCTAGCTAGGGACGGCCAAAGCCTTGAGGTCCGCAACGTCCGCCTGAGTGCGCACAATATCAGCGCCCAACTGACGCAGCTTGCCCTCCAGGTTTTCGTAGCCCCGGTCGAGGTGGTGCAGGCCCTGCACAAAGGTCGTCCCCTCGGCGGCCAGACCCGCTAGCACCAGCGCCGCCGAGGCCCGCAGATCGGTAGCCATAACCGGCGCGCCCGACAGCTGCGGCACGCCGCAAACCACGGCGATGTTGCCCTTAACGCGAATATCTGCGCCCATGCGATTTAGCTCTGCCACGTGGCGTAAGCGGTTCTCAAATACCGTCTCCGTCACCACGGAGTTGCCTTCGCTGAGGGCCAGCAGCACCATGAACTGCGCCTGCATATCGGTGGGAAAGCCCGGAAACGGTAGCGTCTCTAGATCCGTTGCCCGGTAGGTCGCCGCCGGAATCACCCGCAGTCGATGGGTGCCCTCCATCCGCACATCTGCACCCGTAGCCCGTAGCTTGGCGATCGCTGCCGTCAAGTGCTCCGGAATCACTGGAGACAGCGTGATGTCAGAGTGCGTCACCGCGCCCGCTACCATGAACGTACCCGCCTCAACGCGGTCGGGAATAATGCTGTAGTCCACTGAATGCAGGTCAGGGACACCAGAAATCATGATAGTTTTGGTTCCTGCCCCGCGTATCCGCGCCCCCATGGCCCGACAGAAATTTGCTAGGTCCATCACCTCGGGTTCCTGGGCAGCATTCTCAATAATGGTCTCGCCGTCGGCTAAGGTCGCCGCCATCATCAAGGTTTCGGTGGCTCCAACGCTGGGAAAATCGAGATAGATGCGGGCCCCTGTTAGCCGTTTAGACGGTCCTGGAACGTAGGCATGTACAGTGCCGTGATCAATATAGACATCGGCTCCCAAAGCTCTCAGCCCCTTGACGTGGAGATCGACCGGACGGGCACCAATGGCGCAGCCTCCCGGTAGGGGAACTCGGGCTACTCCCAGCCGGGCCAGCATGGGGCCAATGATAAAGAAGCTCGCCCGCAGCTGACTCACGAGCTCGTAAGGGGCCTGAGTGGGGCTGATGTGAGCGGCATTGATGTCGAGACGGTCACCGTGATGCGTTATTTCTACGCCAACGGCACTGAGAATATCTGCCATGCGCGAAACGTCCTGGAGGTTAGGCACGTTACGCAAGCGACTGTCCTTGGCGCAAAGCAGCGCTGCTGCCATGAGCACGAGCGCCGAATTTTTCGCTCCGCCAATAGTCACCTCTCCAGATAGGGTGCGTTTCCCCTTTATTTCAAGGACAGGCTGCTGCTCGTGAGAGAAGTTGGAATGGGCCGGGGGTTGAGTCAAGGATGTAATGGGTCTGTCCTCCAAATAAAACGAGTGGGAACGCAAATTACGCAGTGAAAGATGATACGGCGAGAGGTCTGCGACGGGGCAACGTCGAGCAAAGACGGTACTCTCAGCTAAATTTCACTTGTAAAGATTCTACATGGTCCGTCAAGATCTCTACTAAAGAGCGGCCAGTCTTCCAGCCCCAAGCCTTAGTTCGGCTAGCGGCGTAGAGGGTGTGAGCTGAGGTACATCTGCTGGCTAATACCGCAGGCCGAGACTGGCGGCACATGTTACAGACTGTTTCAAAGACCTGTTGCACAATGTAATTATCAACCGCGACCGACAAGCCCTATGAGTCCCGATTCTACCTACACCGTTCCTGACCTCGATAATAGCCCTCAGTCTGAGGTCGATCCATCTACCGACGCTATATCAAATCATACGTCTGACCAGAGACCTGAGCAGAGCGTTGCGCCCTTCGAGCCTCGCCACATCGGACCGCGATCGCAGGATATCGAGGCCATGCTGCAGGTGCTCGGCGCGGGCAGTGTAGAAGTGCTCATCGACCCGGCGGTGCCCGAGTCCATCCGCAGGCGATCGCCCCTCAATATCCCCAACGGTCAGTCTGAAGAGACTCTGCTGGCCGACCTAAAAGAAATTGCCGGTAAAAACTAGGTCTACCGCTCCTTCATCGGCATGGGCTACGCGGGCTGCTTCACCCCGGCGGTCATCTAGCGCAACGTGCTGGAAAACCCCGGCTGGTGTACCCAATACACCCCCTACCAGCCCGAGATTGCCCAGGGACGGCTAGAGGCGCTGCTCAACTTTCAGACCCTGGTGACTGACCTAACGGGGCTAGATATCGCCAACGCCTCCCTGCTGGACGAGGGCACCGCCGCCGCTGAGGCTATGGGGCTCAGCTACGGCATGTGCAAGCAAAAGGCCAGCGCCTTTTTCGTCTCTGAGCGCTGCCACCCCCAAACCATCGAAGTGATTCAGACGCGATCGCTCCCCCTGGGCATTGAGGTGATCGTCGGCGACCACCGCCAGTTTGACTTCGCCACGCCTATCTTCGGCGCGCTGCTGCAGTACCCCGCCACCGACGGGGCTATCTACGACTACCGCGACTTCATCGCCCAGGCCCACGAGCGCGGCGACTTGGTCACCGTCGCCGCCGACCTGCTCGCGCTGACGCTGCAGCCAATCGTGGCGATCGCCCATGGACCGGAAGATACCGAGGCTTTGCCCATAGCCGTCGATGGCATCGTCCCGGCGGCCCTGATTTTGGTAAACAAGACCCAAGCTGTTGAGGGTTTGCCCTTCTCCGTGGCGATCGCCCTTCATGCCTTGATCAATATCTGTCGAAGCTGGGTCAAACTGTTCTGGTTGGGATGAGGTCATGGGGGCTCACAACTCACACAGCAAAGACGTAGCCGCTGCTGTTCTATTTTGCGATGGTTTTATTAAAATGGCGATGCTGCAATTCGGCCAGCGATCGCCCCATGCCAGACATGGGACCAACTCTCGCATTACGGTTGCGCCTGTAATAAAAACGCCTTGTGCGCGAACGTCTATCGCCACGCTGCGCGAACGTCCTGCCACACTTTTTGACTCATCGACGACGCTTGAGGCCTCACCCGCGATGCTTTTTTACTCGACGACGACGATCAAACACTCGTTGATGACGCTTTTTTACTCGTCGACGAGACTTGAAGTCTCGCTTGCGACACATTTTGACTCATCGACGACGCTCAAGTATCCATCGACGACACATGTTTACTCGGCTGTGAGCCGATTTTGCTCATTCACCACACATAGCGCCTCAGCGGCGAGTCTTCAAGTCTCATCCTTGGTGTCTTGAGAGAGGATTGTCTGTCGTAGCTCGTCTACGCTGCCGCCTAGAATCTCGGCGGCCTGGGTCAGGAAGTCGTCGTCGCGGCGATCGCGGTAGACTCGCGCCAAATTTTGGAGCAGCATTGGCAACCGCACCTCGTCCTTAAACGCCATCGTGATGCGCAGGTTTTCTAGGTAGTATCTTGCCGCTGTAGGCCAGTCATCTTGAGCCTCTACAACTTGGCCAAGATGGTAGTAGGTTCCTGCTTGGCTAAAGCGATCGCCGTACTCGATTTTGATAGCGAGGGCTTGGTTGTAGTAGTCATTGGCCTGCTGCCATTGCCGCTGCTTCTGCGCCACAATGCCCAACTGGTGGTAGGTGCGCGCTTGGCTATAGCGATCGCCGAAGTCGATTTTGATAGCGAGGGCTTGGTTGTAGTAGTCATTAGCCTGCTGCCATTGCCGCTGCTCCTGCGCCACAATGCCCAAATGGTGGTAGGTGCTCGCTTGGCTATAGCGATCGCCGTACTCGATGATGATGGCGAGGGCTTGGTTGTAGTAGTCATTGGCCTGCTGCCATTGCCGCTGCTCCTGCGCCACAATGCCCAACTGTTGGTAGGTGCTCGCTTGGCTATAGCGATCGCCGAACTCGATTTTGATAGCGAGGGCTTGGTTGTAGTAGTCATTGGCCTGCTGCCATTGCCGCTGCTCCTGCGCCACCCTGCCCAACTGGTGGTAGACGCCAGCAAGCGTAACTTTTTTCTGCCTCTCGTCTACGTCACTGAGTTGCTGAATCAGCTCTACTTGTTCTAAATACGATTTCTCCGCAGATTTAAAATCTTGAGTACCGAGATAGCAGTAAGCGAGGCGGTTCAGCACCATACCTATCTCCTCGCCAATTTCACCCGTTCGTATTTCTTCTGGATACTCTGCTTGAGCGTCGCAGACAAACTTCGACAGTTCGAGCTGACCTTGGACATTTTGGGTCAGCCGCAAGTAGTCAAATAGGCAAAAGAAAATACCAACCGTCTCTTGCTGCTCTAGGCAAATTTGTAAGGCTTTGTAGAGGTTCTCATACTCCCAGCGGCAAAACGCTAAGCCTATCTGCCGCTCCTGAGCCTCTTTCGAGGTCGTCAGCTTTCGGTAATACCCCGCCAAGCCCAAGGTAATGCGCCTTAAACCCCTGCCGCAGCCCCTCCCGCGTCTCTTCATTGACCTCCCTCAGCCTCGCATTCAAAAAGTAGGGAAACACCGGCTGAATCGTCAGCAGCTGCGGCATCTCCTCCTGCAGCGGCGACAGCAGCCCCCAGCTCACCGCCTCAGCGATCGCCTCATCAAACCGCTCAAATGGATAGTCCGCAAACGCTGCCTGTTGCTTTAGCTGCTCCACATAGCTGCGGCAAAAATCCCCGATTGAAAAAGCTCATAAATGGCGCTAAACACAGCAGCAGCTTCTGTGCCTCCGGCGACAAATTACTGTGGGAATACTCCACACATTTCACAATATTGTCCGTCCGCGCCGTGCCCCCCTCATTCAAGCCCGACACCCCTTGGTCCTGCAGCGCCACCAACACCTCCCCCGGCTCCTGCTGCCGCAAATTCGCCAGCACCACCTCCATCGCCAGCGGATACCCCGCCAGCAGCCCCATCAGCCGCCGAAACTCCCGATCCTTCCGCAGCAACCCGATCTCCTCACTGCCCTTCCCCTGCCGCTCCAAAATCGCCTGGGCCAAATCCGACCGCGCCTCCGGGTCCAGCCCCCGCAGCACATAGCGGTTCACGCCGCCGGGCGCATCAAACACCGGCTCCAGCCAAGTCTCTGGGCTGCGCGACCCCAGCACCACCTTCGTCTTCCCCCCCTTCAGCTTTGCCAAAAAGTCCTTCAGCAGACCCTGCTCCTCCAGCGGCAGAGTGTTTGGAATCGCCAACGGCTCCCCCGTCACCGATTCCAGATTGTCCAGCATCAGCACGTAGGGGTTCGCCTTCAAAAACCTGGTCAGCTTCGCCACCTTCGCCCCCAGCGACGGCATCGCTTGAAAGGTCGCCGCCTCATAGCGGTCATACACCTGCTGCCCCACAGCAAACACAATCTGCTCGACGGTGTAGGCCCGTTCGTCATAGCCAAAGTAGAACACCCCTTCGGCAAAGTGTGTCGTCTGCCACCACTCCTGCAGGTAGCGCAGCAGCGTCGTCTTACCCGTGCCCCCCATCCCCTGCAGCAAAATGACGTTGTGCCGGTCTAATGAGCGCTCCAGCTTCAAAATGTCTAAATCGCGCCCCACAAACCCATGAGTCGGTGCTTCAAAGCGATAGCGGGCGTCTTCTTGCTCAAAGAACTCCGCCTCCTCCTGGGGCGTAAACGATCGCAGGTTCAGGTCCACCGCCTCATTGCAGTAGGCCACCGGCAGCAGCCAGTCCTCTAGCTCCAGCGTCTGCTTCGCATAGACCCGCCGCCCCTTGCGCTTGTACAGCTCCCGCCGCGCCGCCAAGATCGCCTCCGGCAGAGACTGCTGCTGCTATCAGCTGCGCATACAGCCGCTCCATAAAAATTGTTGCCGCCGTCACCGTCACCGAATAGCCCATGGCCACCACCGTCTGCAGCCCAGCGGCCATCAGGCGGCTGGCGAGGCTGGTTTCGCGGGCTTGCAGCGATGGGCGTTCGGGTTGCTCTCCGTCTGTCTCTTCTTCGTCCGCCAGCCGCACCTGCTTCCCCGACTGGCAGGCATTGAGCACGCACACCGGCACTCCCTTGCCCTTCAGCAACGTCGCCAGGGTATCCGCCTCTATCAGGTTCGCTCGGCCTTTCGTGCCCGCCTCCAGCAGCAAAAACGCCTTGTAGCCCCCAAACTCCGGGATGGGGCGATTGTCATAGCCCTGGTCGTAGATGTAGCGTCGGTCGGAGCTTTATCGCCTCTGCCTTCAGCGCCTTGACCTCTCATAGCGCAGCAGCGCCCCGTGAGTGTCGAAATGGACGATGTGGTAATAGCCCTCTTTGCCCTGCAGGTGCTTATCCAGCGCCTCATAGGTGGCGGGCCGCAGCAGCTCCACGTTCACCGGTAGCTCCGCTTGCGCGATCGCCTCAATCAAGGGGCGCGACACGGTGCGATAGCCCACGTCGTCCTCTTCCCCCGGTCGGGCCGTCACCAGCAGCAGATTAATTGTCGGCGAGGTCTGCACCTGGGCGCGAAAGCCCACCGGGCGGACTAGCCGCCGCGCCACCGCACAGCGCACCGCCAGCGGTTCCTCTAGGTCCGGGTCGCGCAGCGCCTCCCAGTGCAGCCCCTGAAACTCCGGCGACTGGCTCTCAATGCTGATTTCTAAATCGCTAAGGCGGCTGCGCAGCTCCCGGTAGTCCGCGTAGACATCAACATTGCTGCGAAACACCTGCTCAAACAGCCGCTGGCCGTAGTCCTTGACGCTCGCCGCCGCCGCTGTCGCCTGCACCTTCTCCACAAACGGAAAGCGAATCCACTGCTCAAAGTACCATTCCAGCCGCGCCTCTTCTGCCTCGCTAAAGGGATTGCTGACGGTAATCGGATACTCCCCCCGACCAAAGCTCACCGTGGCCTCAAAGCCCCGGTCGGTCTGCTGGCGTTCGCGGATGGTGATAGTGGGCATGGGCTTCAGCGGGTGAAGTGTTCAGGAGGCCGCGATCGCTTGTTTAGCATCCTGAAAGCCCTCATCCCTAACCCTTCTTCCAGAGCGGCAGAAGGGAACTAGACACCCCTCTCCGCTCTGGGAGAGGGGCCGGGGGAGAGGGTGAGGGCCTTCGAGGCGCTAAACAGATATCCGGGAATCGCTATGTATAAATACACCTCCCTGTCTAGCACATCAGACCTGATTTCACCCCCTACCGCTTCGGCGATCGCGGAATCCGCTTCGTCAAAATCCGCATCACCTCATCCGGGCGAGCATTGCGAATCACCTCACCAGACTGGATGATGGGCAGCGGACGCGACCACTCAATCAGCTGAGCGTAGCCCAGGGTATAGAGCCGGTTGCGGCAGCTCTCGATGGCGTAGGGCGTACCGATCGCCAACAGCTGCAGGGTATGGTACTCACGCGGCTGCGGCTCCTCGCCGGGTCGGGTAGGCGAAGCGGCCTGGCGGACGGCGTCAGGTTTGTAGGTCATTTGATTTGCCTCTTGTGGTAGTAGAAAAGACGCCCAACCCTTAAGCCAACCCACGCTTTGGGAGAAAACGGGGCGACTACCACAAGATAAAATCTGAGCAGCCTGCCGCGTTGCTGATACCAACGTGCGAGGTTAGTCTCCTGGTCGTGTTGCCTCACTTCCAGGGGACGCGCTAAACGTCGGGCGTCGAAAACAGGATGAAGAATCCATCCCTAGCTGAGGAGTGTAGCGAAACGCGAAGCTGAGCGCAACCGTATTTGGGTCTTGGCCCACCAGCGGTCCATCTTTTGGGCAAGGCGCGATCGCCCCAACGGCGGCGCAGGTTACAAACTGTTTCGGTCAACTATTGCACAATATAATCATTGACCCACTCCGCGATTCTCACTAACCCCCTATGAGCCCCGATACCTACACCGCCGCCCCCCGCACCCAGCCCGCTCAAAATGGAGCGACCCCCCAGCCCTCAGCTGACCTGTCGGGGCCAGCCCCCTTCGAGGCTCGCCACATTGGGCCGCGATCGCAGGATATTGAGGCCATGCTGCAGGTGCTCGGCGTGGGCAGTCTAGCGGCGCTCATCGACCAGGCGGTGCCCGAGTCCATCCGCAGGCGGCAGCCCCTCGACATCCCCGACGGCCAGTCTGAAGAGACCCTGCTCGCCGACTTAAAAGAAATCGCCAGCAAAAACCAGGTGTACCGCTCCTTCATCGGCATGGGCTACGCGGGCTGCTTCACCCCGGCGGTCATTCAGCGCAACGTGCTCGAAAACCCCGGCTGGTATACCCAATACACCCCCTACCAGCCCGAGATCGCCCAGGGACGGCTAGAGGCCCTGCTCAACTTTCAGACCCTAATCACCGACCTGACGGGGCTAGATATCGCCAACGCCTCCCTGCTAGACGAGGGCACCGCCGCCGCCGAGGCCATGGGGCTCAGCTACGGGGCTTGCAAAAAGAAGGGGGCCAACGCCTTTTTCGTCTCCGAGAGCTGCCACCCCCAAACCATCGAAGTGATTCAGACGCGATCGCTCCCCTTGGGCATTGAGGTGCATCGTCGGCGACCACCGCCAGTTTGACTTCGCCACGCCTATCTTCGGCGCGCTGCTGCAGTACCCCGCCACCGACGGCGCTATCTACGACTACTGCGACTTCGTGGCCCAGGCCCACGAGCGCGGCGCCTTGGTCACCGTCGCCGCCGACCTGCTGGCGCTGACCCTGCTCACCCCGCCGGGAGAATTTGGCGCGGATATCGCCGTGGGCAGCACCCAGCGCTTCGGGGTGCCCCTGGGCTACGGCGGTCCCCACGCCGCCTACTTCGCCATTAAAGAAGCCCACAAGCGGCAGATTCCCGGTCGGCTGGTGGGGCTGTCGCAAGACGCTTCGGGGCAGCCCGCCCTACGGCTGGCGCTGCAGACCCGCGAGCAGCACATTCGCCGCGACAAGGCCACCAGCAATATCTGCACCGCCCAGGTGCTGCTAGCGATTATGGCCAGCATGTACGCGGTGTACCACGGGCCGGAGGGGCTGCGGCGCATTGCCGCTCAAATTCATGAGCAGACCTCCCGGCTAGCGGCAGGGCTCTTGGAGATGGGCTACAGCCTGGGGGACGCGCCCTACTTCGACACGCTCAAAGTCCGCCTGGGGGGCAATAATGCACAGAAGATTCTAGAGCGCGCCCTCTCCCACAGCATCAACCTGCGCTACATCGACGAGCAGACCGTTGGGGTTTCCCTAGACGAAACCACCACCGAAACTGACCTCATGTACCTGCTGCAGGTGTTTGGTCACCCCCGCCCGCCGCTGCTGCCCCGCGCCCTCTCTCCTCAGCAGGACGTGCTGGATGGCTTCACCCGCACCACCCCCTACCTGCAGCACCCCGTCTTCAACCGCTACCACTCCGAGACCGAGCTGCTGCGCTATCTGCACCGCCTGCAGAGCAAGGATCTCTCCCTGGCCACCGCCATGATTCCCCTGGGCTCCTGCACCATGAAGCTCAACGCCACCGCTGAGATGCTGCCCGTCACCTGGCCGGAGTTTGGTCAGGTGCATCCCTTTGCTCCCCTAGATCAGGCCCAGGGCTACCAGGTGCTCTTCCGGCAGCTAGAAAGCATGCTCATGGAGATCACCGGCTTTGACGCCGTCTCTCTACAGCCCAACGCGGGCTCCCAAGGCGAATACACCGGATTGCTGGTCATCCGCCAGTACCATCAGCAGCGGGGGGAGGGCGATCGCCATATCTGCCTGATTCCCGAATCCGCCCACGGCACCAACCCCGCCAGCGCCGTGATGGCCGGGATGAAGGTGGTCAGCGTCAAGTGCGATGGCGACGGCAACGTAGATTTGGCCGATCTGACCGCCAAGGCCGAAAAGCACAGCGCTAAGCTAGCGGCGCTAATGGTCACCTACCCCTCCACCCACGGGGTGTTCGAAGAAGAGATCAAGGCGGTCTGCGACATTGTGCATACCCACGGCGGTCAGGTCTACATGGACGGGGCCAATATGAATGCTCAGGTGGGGCTGTGCCGTCCGGGGGACTTTGGCGCGGATGTGTGTCACCTAAATTTGCACAAGACTTTTTGCATTCCCCACGGCGGCGGCGGCCCTGGCGTGGGTCCCATTGGCGTCAAGGCCCACCTTGCACCGTTTTTGCCCGCCCATTCTGTAATTTCCCCCAACGATGAGGCCAAAGCTTTAGGGGCCGTAGCCGCCGCGCCCTGGGGCAGCGCCTCCATCTTGCCCATCTCCTGGATGTACATTTTGCTGATGGGGGGCGCAGGTCTGACGCGGGCTACGGAGGTGGCTATCCTCAATGCCAACTACATCGCTAAGCGGCTAGAAGGCCACTACGACATCCTATATAAGGGCCGTAAAGGCTGGGTGGCCCACGAATGCATCCTCGACACCCGCCCCTTCAAAAAGTTTGACGTCAGCGTCAGCGACATCGCCAAGCGGCTGATCGACTACGGCTTTCACCCGCCCACCATGTCCTGGCCGGTGATCGGCACCATGATGGTGGAGCCCACGGAGAGCGAATCTAAGGCCGAGCTGGATCGCTTTTGCGACGCCATGATCGCCATCCGCGAGGAGATCCGCGCCATCGAGTCCGGGGCGGCGAGCCGCAAGGACAACCTGCTGAGCAACGCGCCCCACACGGCCCAATGCCTGATCTCAGACAGCTGGGAGCGGCCCTACTCCCGCGAGGCGGCGGCCTACCCCACCGCCCACACCCGCGAGCACAAATTCTGGCCGTCGGTGGGCCGAGTGGATGACGCCTACGGCGATCGCAACCTGGTGTGTGCCTGCCCGCCGATGAGCGACTATGGGGAGGATTAGAGAGGCGCAAATGGACTGGTGGACCACAACCTTCCCCAAGGGGCGACAAACCCTGACCATTGACGATGCTGAAGGGCAGCCCGTGGCGATCGCCTACGGGGAGGTGGGGCAGGGACCGCCGCTGGTGCTGGTTCACGGCATTGGGGTATGGAGCTACTCCTGGCGGGGGACCATAGCGGCGATCGCCCAGCAGTACCGCGTCATTTGCTTTGACTCGCTGGGCTCTGGCTTTTCGGAAAAGCCCATGCGCAGGGCGCAGGTGGGGCACCAGGTGGTGGAGCTAGCGCGGGTGGTGGAGGCGCTGTGCGGGGAACCTGCTGTTTTGGTAGGGGAGTCGCTGGGGGGGCTGGCCAGCTTGGGAGTGGCGATCGAGTCTCCCCACCTAGTGGCGCGGCTGGTGGTGATCAACGTGCCGGTGTTTCCTGAGAAGCTGCCCAACAAAGTGATGCAGACCCTGGCGGCGGTGCCCCAGCCGCTGGTCTACGCCGCCGATCGCCTGCAGCTGCTTAAGCGTATGCGGCCCGTAGCCCGGTGGATGGCTCGATCTATCAAGCGGGAGGTGATGGCGGCGGGTCAGTCGGTCGACCGGCAGGCGGCGCAGATAGCGGCCTACCCCTACGTCGAGCTTTCCGGGGCCCTGACCTGCTTTGCCCGCGACCTCAAGCTGGCTCTGGGCGATATTCAATGCCTGCTGCAGGGCCAGCCTTGCTTTACCGGGCGGCTTCAGGAGCAGCTAGGGGCGATCGCGCAGCCGACCCTAGTGCTGTGGGGAGAGGAAGATTCTTGGTTCCCGGTGGAGAATGGCAAGAGGCTGCACCAGCAGCTGCCCAACGCCGAGCTGCAGGTGATGCCGGGGTGCGGACACAAGGCGTCGGAAAGCTGCCCCGACCAGGTGAACCAAGCGGTGCTCGCGTTTTTGGAGCAGAGTCTCTTCCCCGAATAAAGATTAAGGATTTGCTGCAGCCCTTCCATCGCCACGTCAAGACTCGCTAGGATAGAGGCAGTCAACGACTATTCGGTATCGCCCACTACGAACGTCGCCCCCCTTCTGGCTCTCCTGCTGCGCGAAAGGAAAGGAAAGAAACCGTGGTTCTCCCCCTTGGCAAGGGGGAGCTAGAGGGGGTCAGACCAACAGGCGATCGCCTCAAAGGGCCGCCAATAGGTCGCCAATAAACAGACCGCCAACCAGTTGATCGACAACAAGAGAACCCATGGATTTAGTAACGCTTCAAGGCTGGCTCGACAACGCATCCTTCCTCGCCCTCTTTCTAACCATGCTGCTCTATTGGGCCAGCGTCGCGTTCCCCAGCATTCCCGCCCTCTCTAGCCTGGGGACGGGCGGTTTGGCGATCGCCAATCTCTGTATTGCGGCGCTGTTGGGGGCCCGCTGGATCGAGGGTGGCTATTTCCCTTTGAGCAATCTCTACGAGTCGCTGTTTTTCGTGGCCTGGGGCGTCACCGCTATGGGGCTATTGGCCGAGCAGATGGGCCGCAGCCGCTTCGTTGGGGCCGTTACTTCCCCCATCGCCATGGGCATTGCCGCCTTTGCTACCCTGTCTTTGCCCAGCAGCATGCAGCTGTCCCATCCCCTCGTACCCGCCCTCAAATCTAACTGGCTGATGATGCACGTCAGCGTCATGCTGCTCAGCTACGCGGCCCTGATGGTGGGGGCGCTGTTGGCGATCGCCTTTTTGGTGGTGACGCGGGGGCAGTCCGTCACGCTGCGGGGCAGCTCCGTGGGCACCGGCAGCTATCGCAACGTTAAGTACGAGCTGCGCCGGGCCGGTCAAAAGGTGGCGGAGGTGCCCCAACCCGCTCTCGAAACCGCCGCTCAGCTGCCCCAGGTGGCGGGTGGCCGCACGGCTATTCTCGATAAGCCTGCCGTAGCGGTAGAAACTGAGGGCGGCCCTGCGCTCTCTCCTCAACGGCTGACTCTAGCCGACACCTTAGACAATATCAGCTACCGAATGATCGGTTTAGGGTTTCCCCTGCTCACCATTGGCATTGTGTCTGGGGCCGTCTGGGCCAATGAAGCCTGGGGCTCATACTGGAGCTGGGACCCCAAAGAGACCTGGGCTTTGATCACCTGGCTGGTGTTTGCCGCCTACCTGCACGCCCGCATCACCCGCGACTGGCAGGGCCGTCGGCCCGCGATTCTGGCGATTTCTGGCTTTGCTGCCGTTTGGGTGTGCTACCTGGGCGTCAATCTTTTGGGTAAAGGGCTGCACAGCTACGGCTGGTTCTTTTAGCGACTAGACGAGAAGCCCCGCGCTCTACCCGCTCAGGGTGAGCGTCGGGATGAGAGTCGCGCTAGCCGAAGTGCGCCCGCAAAATGATGCACAGCGGATAGTGCGCTCAGCGCTGAGGCTAGCAGTTGGTATGATAGAGATAGCAAGGTGATACACCCCGCAAAGAGTGTGACGGGCCCGTAGGCGAAAGCTGCAAGTCACCCGTTCCTCAGTTTGCAAATGTATCTGCGACACATAGTGCGTATCCTCCCTCGCGGAGATGAAAATTCAAAACTCTGCCGTGGGGCATCAGGCGGAGTATAAACCTATCTCAGGATATGTCTCGGCAATAGCTGGGAGTCACTGAGGAAGCCCGCGCTGTACAGCTTGCTGTCAGCGTCGGGAGGATGTCACCCCATTCCCCATAGCTTATCGAGAGGGAAATTTATCACTAGCGGATAGTGGGTCAAAAACGACCTGAAACCTGCTTTGCGGACTGTGGGTGCGTAGAAACTTCATATGCCCATCTGCATCAGAGCGCGTCCGAAAGCGAGTCAGGACGGCGCGCTGCATGTTGGGCATCAGGCGAATGACGGCCCAATGATTGAGGTGGTAATAGCTAGGGGCATCTAACGCAGAATTCAATTCAGCGGAGTAAGTCATAGGGGTTACTCAGTAAGCTTTAGTTGCGATCGCCTATGAGAGCCAAATGTCAATAGCTCAAAGGCATTTTATATAGTTTGCAAATCTCTAAACGATTTGTTGATTACTATTTCTAAATTAGAGCGACTTTTCCGGAGAAATCCGGGAATGTTGGCAAGATGGTGCTAGCTTTTGGGTGCTTGCTGTGGTATGTAGGTAGAGCTTTACCTGCGGCCAGAAACACTAGCTTGCGCACAATCTGCCTCGACTGGACAACTTGAACACTGGGGCGCTGTTGTCGTACAGAGGTATTTGCCAAAGGGCATCAAGATTCGGTTCACGTCGACCCAGCGCGTCTGAGGGAGCTGGCGCTCTATAGCGGTCAAAGTTTTCTCGGGCGTTTTGGTCTCCACCAGTCCCCAACGATTGACGACGCGGTGCACATGGGTGTCAACGCTAATATAGGGCAATCCCGCTCCAGTGCCGAGGGCTAGGTGAGCGCACTTAGGACCAACACCTTTAAAGTCCCGCAACACCTCAACTTTGGCAGGCAGCACGCCGCTGTGCTCCTCTACAATCCGCTGGGCCATCGCCACAATCTGCCCTGCCTTGCGCTCTGCATAGGTGCTGGGCTGAATGAGCGCCTCGACCTCAGCGGCAGGCAGCGCCGCGATCGCCTCAGGGATGCGGGCTTTCGTAAACAGTCGTTGAGAAGCGGGTAGGCTCACCTCGTCGTAAGTGCGAATGGAAATGATGCAGGAGACCAGCTGCTCGAAGAGGCTGTCAAATCCCTCATCTGCTAGAGCAAACATAGCCGCCTTGGGGTAAGCCTGCATTGCGGGAGCAATGCGATCTAAAGCGTTTTCTATGGTGAAGTTAGGCTCTGCCGACTGCGCTATCGGTCCTTCAGGCATGGTTTGCTCCCCAATATCAACGCTCTTTAAAAGTAACTCAATCTAGCCCTGAAGCTGATTGCGGCGAACGGCATTCGGCGCATCGATGTCAGCCTGACGACCACAAAGGAAATAGGTTTGGGTGGGTCCAATTCCCTGAATATAAATTGGGTCTCGGGGCTCAAAGACGAACTCAGAATGAAGCTGTCGGTAGACCTCAGCCGAAACCTGAATTTTTCCGGCAGGGCTCATTCCCTCCAGGCGGCTCGCCAAGTTGACGGTATGTCCCCAAAGGTCGAAGGTCAACTTTCGCTTGCCAATCACGCCAGCCACCACCGACCCCGTATGAATGCCGATTCGCAGCTGGAAAGGCCGACCGTCCGACCGATAGAAGCGGCGAATAACGATCTGCATGTCCAGGGCAAGCTGGGCGATCGCCTTTAGATAATCTGGGCGCGGCGTGGGGACGCCAGCAGCGACCATGTAGGCATCTCCGATTGTCTTAATTTTCTCTAGCTGGTGTTGGTCTAAAAGCTCATCAAATGCCGAGAAAATTTGGTTAAGCAGCGCGACGGTATGCTGAGGCGGGGCCACCGCTGAGAACTCTGTGAAGCTCACTAAATCGGCGAATAGAATGCCAACCGGGTCGACGGTATCCGCAAACGGCTGCGGCGAGGACTTAAGCCGTTGGGCAACTTGAGGGGGCAAAAGATCGGCAATTAGCCGCTCCGATCGCTGGCGATCTTGGGCCAGCATTCGCTCAATGTAGACTCGCTCGGTCACATCCTGCAGCGTCCCCTCGTAGTGACTGATGTTTCCATCGCTCTTGGGGACGCTGCGGATATTTTCCGAAAGCCAAATTGTTTCACCGTCCCGACGCCGAACCTGAGACACGACATCCATCACCTGACCGTACTGACTGACGTAGGCTAGAAGTTCATCCCGGCCTTCAAGGTCGACATAGTGCTGGTTGGCATCGGCGCTGTCAGCCAGCATCTCTTGGGGGGAGTCATAGCCATAGATCCGGGCTAGCTTGGGATTAACCGCAGTGTAGGTTCCTTCCAAAGAAATCTTATAAATCCCTTCGCTTGCGTTCTCAAACAAGCCGCGATAGGTCCGCTCGGCCTGCTGCCGCTGATCTACTTCTACCTGCATCTGCTGGTTTTGACGCTGCAGCATCTCGGCCTGGGCCTGTAGTTCTCGCTGCAGGATTTGCAGCTTGAGCTGTAGCCTTACCCGAGCGAGAACTTCATCGGGCTGAAACGGTTTTGTAATGTAGTCGACGCCGCCAACGTCAAACCCCCGAATCTTGTTGTCAACGTCGCTCAGAGCGCTAATAAAAATGATGGGCAGTGCCTTGAGATCGGGGTCGGCCTGCAGGTGCTGACAAACGGCATAACCATCCATCAGCGGCATGTTGACATCCAAAAGAATTAGGTCTGGCGCTGCTTCCGCCACGCTGCGGATCGCCATGGCTCCGCTCGTCGCTTTTCTCACGCGGTAGCCGCTAGACTCTAGAATTTTGCTGAGAACATGTATATTGTCAATCCGGTCGTCGACAACCAAAATCATGGCCGATGACTGCGCGGATAGTCTGGAAGACGATGGGGTCTGAGCTGACATCATGGAAGGGTTGGGGCAATGAAGCGTCGCGCGCAATAAGGTAAAAGCGACGGTGATAAGCGGAACAGTACCAGCACCCCTGACTTCATAGTAGTGCGCACTACAGTATTGTGCGCAGGAGAGCTGAGAAGTTTGTGCCTGACGCCTTCAGCCGGCTCAGGAGCCGACCTCCTGGCAGTCAGTAATGGTTCCAATCGCCGTCTGGGTGACGGCGGCAATGGGTTCAAAATCGAACTGACCGGCGCGGGCTTTGACCACTGCTGCGATCGCCTGGTGACGCTTGGGAAGCTGCTCTACCAGCGTCAAGATAGCGGCATCGTCTCCCAAAATAGCCGCCCGGTGCAGCACCTGCAGCGCCTGCAGCGGCAGCTGAGACATCAAGCTGGAGGACAGCTCGGGGAGACTGCTGTCCTCTAGCACGGGGGTTTGGTAGAAGTAGGTGACGGGCAAATGTTCTGCGATCGCCTCTAGGAGCTCAGAGTCTCGGGCGGGCTTGCTAATAAACCCGTTACAGCCCGCTTCTATGGCGTAAGCCTCATCGTCGCTGAAAGCGCTGGCAGTGAGGGCAATAATTGTGACCGGATTGGATGCTTCTTCCTGGGCGCGGATCAGTCGAGTGGCCTGATGGCCGTCCAGGCCAGGCATGCGAATGTCCATCAAAATTAGGTGGGGTTGCCAGGCGCGCCATTGCTCAACGGCGTCATCACCATTGACGGCTTCCTGGACTTGAAACCCAACGGCCCCTAGCAGTTCGGACAATATATGGCGGCTTTCGGGAATGTCGTCGACAATCAGCACCTTATGGGATGAGTCGCTGTCGGCTATTCCAACCACGAGGGGACGATGGGTTTCACCGCCGAGGGGGAGGGAATTTACCAAATGAACAGGGAGAGATACCACAAACGTAGCGCCTTTCCCCAGGGTACTGCGTACGGTGATAGTGCCGTCCATCAGCTCAACAAACTGGCGGCTGATGGCCAGCCCTAGCCCGGTTCCGCCCACCGGAAACGGGACGCTGGCTTGCTCAAAGGCATCAAAAATAGACTGCTGCTGGTTGAAGAGGATGCCAATTCCCGTATCTTCTACTTCAAACTCCAGCCAAATTGGAGCAAGCTGCCCGCTCGGGTCGGCGACATCAGCCTGGTCTACCGCCCCATTGTCCCTTTGCGAGACCCGCAGCCGCACGCGCCCACGCTCCGTAAACTTGATGGCGTTGCTGAGCAGATTGACGAGGATTTGCTCGAGTTTTCCCCGGTCGGCAAAGATAGTGGTGGGTAGCGTCTCCGCTAAGCTAATCTCGAACTCAAGCCCCTTGCCAGTGGCCCGCCGCTCCATCATTAAATGCAGACCATCCATCAGCTCTGGCAGGTTGAAGCATGCGGGCTGCAGCTTCATCTGATTTGCTTCAATTTTGGATAGATCCAGCACCTGATTGATCAGCGACAGCAGATAGTCGCCGCTGCGGAGAATCGCCTGCAGCTTGTCTTGCTTGAGCTGAGAGTTCTCGGCTTCTCGGCTGAGCAGCTGCGTGTTTCCTAAAATAATGTTGAGCGGTGTCCGTAGCTCATGGCTCATGTTGGCTAAAAATTCGCTTTTTGCCTGGTTGGCTGCATTAGCCACGGCGGTTGTCTTTTGTAGCTCAGCAGAAGTTTGCTGAAGCTGGGTAAACAGCTCAGACTGCTGGATGGCGATCGCCAGCTGGGCACCCAGCTTGACCATGGTCTCCACCTCGTTATCTTCCCAAGTGCGAGGTCCACTATTTTGATAGCTCGACAGCAGCCCCCACAGGCGAGACCCCTGAAATAGCGGTACGGTGAGATAAGCGCGAGCTTGAAATCGTTCTAGCAGTTCCACATAGCAGGAGTCGAACCCCGCTTCGTAAATGTCGTTGACGCACAGGTACTGACTGTCTTGACGATAGCGTCCGCCCTTTGTCTCCTGTAGATAGGTATCGGTGACGGTGTCGTCAAGACCGTCCATCTTTGCAACCACGCAGGGGTCACTACTCACCGCTGAGATGCTTTCACCCGTCTTGGAGGTGGTGAGTAGCGGAATCCACTCCTGCGCCGCTGACTCTGCCACAAACGTACCGCTGTAGTCTGGGTTGAAGCGGTAGATGATGACGCGATCGCAGCGTAGGGTTTGCCGCAGCTCTTTGACGGCGGTGGCAAAAACTTGGTCAATGTCTAAGGTGCGGCGGATGTGGCTGACAATTGAGGCTATTGTTCGCTCGCGCTCCAGCTTACGTTCTAGGGCTAGCTCTGCCCGCTTGCGCTCGGTCACATCGACCACTTGGGCAACGAGATATTGAGGATCATGCACGACAGTAATCGTGACATCGCCCCACACCCGGTGCCCCTGCCGATGCCGAAAGCGCCGCTCGCTGGTGTGCGTGCCGCAGCCGTCTGTGAAAAGGCGGTGGAGCTCGGAGATGTCGCTGGTTAACCGCTCTTCTGGGTGCAGAAAACTCTCGAAGGGGCGGGATACTAGCTCAGAGGCGCTGTATCCCAACATCTGACATAGAGACCGATTGACATCCGTAATGACGCCGAGCTGCGACATGAAGCAGACGCCCGCCGTGATGGCATCGAACGCGCCTCTAAACTTACGTTCGCTGTGATCAAGGGCCTCCTCAGTTCGCGCCTTCATCACGTTGCGCAGCTTTTGGTCACTGATATCTCGCTGACAGCACACTAGCCTCAGCGGCTGATTGGCGGCGTCCCAAACGGCCTGACCTCTAGCAAAAATCCAACAGTAGTCACCGCTCTGACAGCGCAGTCGATACTCAATTTCGTAGTCCGGAATCGATCGCGAGAGATAGCTTTGAATAGTCGCTAAAACGCGATCGCAATCTTCGGGGTGGAGCAGCGCTTGCCAGGCCTCAAAGCAGTCGGGTAGATCATCCTCAGCGTAGCCCAGCGCTGCTTTAAGCTGCTGAGAGACGAACATCTCACCGGTTGTAATATCCCAATCAAAAACGCCGTCCTCTGTGGCCTGCAGCAACAGTCGCCAACGCTGTTCACCATGCTTTGAGCCCTGCTGAGCGTTCAATCGCTGCCTATTGTGAATCATGACAGTTTAAAGTTGCGGCTTAGAGCGACGGTTCGGTTTAAGGGCTTGATACTTTATCATTCTAATGGGCACTTAGCAGATACTCCTCTGTCATAAGGAGGTGGTACTGCTGGCTTGAATTTGACGGGGCAGACGGTTCTGGCGCTAGTGCTTAATCATACTCAAAAAAGTCTTTTCGGTAAGATAATTCACTGAGACTTTATCCTGTCTTAGCGTATGCGGCACGCGATGGCCAAAACGCATCTCGTGCACCTAGAGCGCTGATGGGCAATAGGACGCTAGTGATAGGGCGCTAATAGACCTCTAGAGCATCGCGGAATAGAGCGACAAGCCTTTCTTCAGGACTAATCCTGAATAATGTTCCCATCCTCCTGACAGCTGTGTTAACTTTATTTTGAGCAATTGCTTATTGCTTGATTAAGCCTCCTTTTGGGGCGGCTGTTCTGCTCTCTGATGACCATCGCTGGCGGCGCTGCGGCTCGGTTGCCGCTTACGGGTTTGCCACCTATATATTCTCGTCGTACTCAATCATTTCGCTCATTTACCTGCACCAAGATGGACCAAACCACTACTCTGGGATTGCTGGCGGGTTCGCTGACCACCCTTGCTTACTTACCACAGCTCGTTAAGGTGTGGCGCTCCAAGTCGGCGGAAGATATCTCTTGGGCGATGCTGATTACGCTGTGCACCGGCATTTTGATGTGGCTTATTTACGGAGCATATATTCACGATGTCCCGGTCATTACGGCCAACGTCTTTACCCTCATATTTACCTCGGTGATCTTAGGGCTTAAGGTTCGCTATCACCGTTATCGCCCCGCTAAGTAAAGCTGAGCGCCAATCGTCGCCTGTAGCGATCGCGTTGAGAAAGTCATCCTCACCAAACCTAGGGTGACCTGCTCTTTGAGGCGCTCTAGCGTCGCTTACCGAGTCTTCAGGGCTTCGATCTTCTTAACAAATAGGTCAGTGAATAGCGTGATTACGCGGCGCTTGCGGGTCTTGATATTTGCGGTAATCGACATACCGGACTGGAGCTCAATGGGGGTCCCGTTGATGCTGACGTACTGCTGCTCGAGGCTTACCTTAGCCGGGAACGCGTAAAACTGACGCACTTCTGTCGGCGGCAGAGCATCTGCACCAATCGAGATTAGCTCCCCCTCAACGTCACCAAACTCACTGAAGGGAAACGTGTCGATGCGGACATCCACCGTCATGCCTACATCCACAAAACCGATATCTTGGTTGGTGATGTAAACCTCGGCAAGCAGCGCATCGGCTGGCACAACTTTGAGAACAGGCGCATCAGGATTTGCGGTGATGAAGCCGTCGTCTTGAGCCTGGAGGTCAAACACAACCCCATCAATGGGAGCCCGAAGTTCGCCGTAGTTGCGCTGTAGCTCGGTTTGCGCTAGCTGGCCTTTGATTTCGGTAATCCGCTTGTCGTTCTCGACAATCCGCTTGTTCAGTTCGCCGTCAATCTCGGCAAGCCGCTTCTCGTTTTCCGCCATCCGGTTCAAAATATCGCTGCGGGATGCGGATACCGTGTTGTTGCGCTGCTGCTCGGCCTGAGCGATGGAGGCTCCTAAAACGCGCTCCTCCTGAATAAGCCGATCTAGCTCTGCCTGACGGTTCAGCGTCTCAACCCGCTGCTGCTGAAGCTGGATATCGGCTAGCGCCCCCTCTTCAACCAGCGGGGCGATTTGCTCCAAGATGCCCTGCTCAATATTGAAGGTCGCTTGAGCCGTTGAGATTTGCTGGCGAGTTTGATTGAGCTGCCGCCGGAGCTGCTCTACTTCAAGTTCTGACGCGGCAATTCGAGAGGTGGCCTCGTTCCGCAGCTCCCCTAACCGAATCCGCTGCAGTGGGTCGAGGTTTGCTGCCGCTGCTTCTCCGGTGAGCAAAGACGCGTAGAGCTGATTTTCCTCAAATAGGGCAGTGCGGCTTGAGGTTAGAGCTAGAACCTCTGGCGGAATCTGCAGCTGGCTGAGTTCAACGGAGGATGGCAGGCTTCCCCCGCTCAGCTGAGCCCGGTAAAACTGGTTTTCAGCAATCAGCGAGTTTTGCACCTGCGCTAGGGAGGCCAGCTCAGACTCTGCCGCTGTGGGGTCTAATCTGACCAGCAGGTCGCCCTTACTGACGCGATCGCCATCTTCGACTAATACCTCTACCACCTTGCCGGCGACGGAAGGCTGCAGTTCGTGAACGGTTCCCAAAGGCTTGAGCTCACCCGTTGCGGGAATGGCCTCTTCCACCTGAGCGATGCAGGCCCAGGTAAATCCAAAGGTGACAACACCAACGATGCCCCACAAGATGGCCCGGGACCACAGCGGCGTCTGCTTAAGGACAATGGGCTGGTCAAAGACTTCAGCGCGCGCGGGTCTATCTTTGCTGGCCTGAGCAATTGACGATTGCGGCACCACCCCGGTTTGCTGGGTTTTGAGCGTTGATGCCGGTAAGCTGCCGTTTTGGTCTTTGCCCCCACTAGGCTGCGAGTTGTTTGCTTCTGAATTAGGACGTGTCTGCATGGCGAGATAATGTCATTAGTGTGAGCAAGTGGATAATTTGCCTAGCGCGTCGCTTGGCTTAGGCTCTAGGGCCGCAGATGATCAAGGTTACAGCTGGGCCTCTTGCTGCTGATAGAGACAGTAGTAGCGTCCCTGCAAATCCATAAGCTCCGGGTGGGTGCCCGTTTCCACGATGGAGCCTTTGTCCATCATCAAGATGGTGTCGGCGTTGCGAATGGTGCTCAGGCGATGGGTGATGAAGAAGACGGTGCGGCCTCGGAAGGCTTCGGCAAGGTTGAGGCAGACGCGGCGCTCGGTATCGTAGTCTAGGGCGCTGGTAGACTCATCCATGATCAGCATGCGCGGATTCGCTAGCACGGTGCGGGCGATCGCAATGCGCTGGCGCTGGCCGCCGGAGAGAGAGGCACCCCGCTCACCCACCTTAGTATTGTAGCCATTCGACAATTCCATGATAAAATCATGGGCCGCCGCCACTTTCGCCGCGTCGATAATGGCCTCTGAGGAGGCGTCGGGCATCGTGAGGGCGATATTTTCCTGGATAGTGCCTTCAAACAGCAGGCTCTCCTGAGGCACGATCCCGATTTGCTGACGCAGAGAGTAGAGCTCCACTTTGCTGATATCATAGCCGTCCACCAGGATGCGACCATTTTCCAGCTCATAGAGACGCGGCAGCAGCTTGGTCATGGTGCTTTTCCCAGAGCCACTCTGCCCCACGATGCCAATAAACCCCCCCGGCTCAAACTCTACGTTGACGTTGTTGAGCACCATCGGGCCGCTTTCCTTAAAGCGGAAGGAGACGTTCTCGTATTTGACGATGCCGGTGATGGGCGGCAGGGGAATGTTCTGGCGCTCGGTCTCGTCTGCCTCGGGGGTGGCGTCGACGATGTCGCTCAGTCGCTCGATGGACAGCGCCGTCTCCTGGAAGTTTTGCCACAGCTGGGCTAGACGCAGCAGCGGCGTGGTCACATAGCCCGAGATGATGCGAAAGGCGATCAGCTGGCCTAGGGTGAGATCGCCGCTGAGCACCAAAGACGCCCCCACCCACAGCACCAGCAGCCCAGACAGCTTGGTAAAGAAGCCGCTGGCAGAGCTGGCTGCCGTAGAAAAGAGCACGGTCTTAAATCCGGCGCTGACGTAGCGGGCGTAGCGCTGCTGCCACTGCCACCGCGCCCTCAGCTCCATATTTTGAGCTTTGACGGTTTGGATGCCGCTCATCACCTCTACCAGGTAGGACTGGGTTTCGGCGTTGCGCTCTGCCTTCAGCCTCAGCTGGCGGCGAATGGCGGGGGAGGCGATCACCGCCAGTCCTACAAACAGGGGCACCGTCGCCAGGGACACTAGGGTCAACAGCCAGCTGTAGACAAACATTACGGCGATGTAGAGCACCGAGAAGATGGCGTCTAGCACCACCGTCAAGGCCGTGCCCGTCAAGAACTGCCGGATATTCTCCAGCTCGTTGATGCGGGTAGAAAGCTCTCCCACCGGGCGGCGCTCAAAGTAGCGCAGGGGCAGCCGCAGTAGGTGATCGATGATCTCGGACCCCAGAGCCAAGTCAATACGGTTAGTGGTGTCGACAAACAGATACGTTCGCAAACTGGTGAGCACCGCCTCAAACACCGCGATTACCAGCAGGAAGATCCCCAGCACCTGGAGCGTGTCGGAGCTGTTTTGGACGATTACCCGGTCGATAATCACCTGAATCATCAGGGGATTGGCCAAGGCAAACAGCTGCACGAAGAACGAGGCAATAAACACCTCGATCAGCACGCGCTTATATTTAATCAGCGAGGGTAGAAACCAGCTCAGGCCAAAGCGCTTTTGGGGAGACTGCTTGGTCAGCCGGAACAAGAGCACTTGCCCTTTGCGCGAGCCATCCTCGGTCTCTTCTCCCCAGGTCTTAGCAATGTCTTCGATAGGGCGGCGTAGAACCCCGGTCTCCGGCAGCGCGACGATCGCCTCCTGGGGGGTGATGTCATACATCAACACCAGGCTGCCCTGCCACTTGGTGAGCACCGGAGCCTCTAAGCGCCCCAAGGCGCTCGCGGGAACCGTCACCAGCTGGGCCTGTACCCCCATCATCTCGGTGATCGCGCCGCACAGCTCCAGAGACAGCCCCCCCATGCGCTCTACCTGCTCTTTGAGCACTCGCCGCACCACATCTCGGCGAAAAGGCAAGTTGAAGTACCGGGCCAGCATCTGAAAACAGGCCATCGCGCCGTCAACATCGCCCCGACCGGAGACAAAGAGATAGTCGCCTGGCCCCTTCTTGCGGTTGCTCTCTTCTTTGAAAACCGGGGTTTCGAGGGCTTCTGGCCGCTCAGGGGCGTAGGGAAAATCGCTGTCTGCGGCGTCAGCATCTACGGGGGCGATCGCCGAATCGGCCCCAGACCCAGACAGCCGCGCTTGGGTCCGCAGAACCGCGCCGGGGAAGCCCACCAATCGGGCCGGATAGGAGCCCGTGACGGTGATGGAGGACTCATTGTTGGGGTCGACACCCAGCCGGGTGCCCACGGCGTGGTTGGCAATTGACCCGCCGCCGCTGACGAACCAGATGCGGTTGGGGTCTAGGGCACTGAGAGAGGACTGCCCAGAAGGAATGTTCTCCACGATCGCTTCCGCTTCCCCCAGTTCAGCAATGTGCTTGAGGTCGGCCTCGCCAATGGCGCGGCGATGAATTTCAGCCCCCAGTAGGTCAAACGATTCTAGGAGCGAAACGCGCTGACGGAAGTTTTGAGCAAGAATCGGCTCCCCTTCCAAAACGGCCAAAAAATCTAGGGCCGGCATGGTCAAGCAGATCGTCTCAACGGAGGCGATCGCCGTCTCACAGGGAACGCCCCGCACCAGCCCTACCCAGCCTAGTACGGCTCCGGGCTGTAGGAGCTGCAGAGTTTGGGGCTTTTCGGTGCGGGGGTCATAGGCCAGCAGGCGGGCCTGCCCTTCGTAAATAATGGCAATATTGGCGGGCATTTTATCCCGCACCAAAACGGCCTGTCCCATCCGGTAGCGCAGCAGCTTGAGCTGCGATGACAGCCGCTTGAGGGTGCTTTGGGGCAGCTGATTAAAGGGCGGAATACTTTCCAGAAACCCTTGGATAGTGCTTTTGGTATAAGTCATAGCAACATCAATAAGGCGATCGCAAAGAGGCAGTTTGGGTATAGGAAATGAAGCGCAGCGTCAGGGTAGCTCAAATAAATTATAGGAATAGGAAGATGCAGCTGTGGCTTGGCGGCCCCGAGGGGGCACTACCGGGTTACGACTAGCTTGGGGACGATAGGGACGCCTCCGCCGTTCCCGAAGCCTGCGCCTGCCGCGTTTCCTTCTGCAGCCACGTCTGAAAACACTCGTTCAGAAGCCTTTGCCGCATAGGGTCGTCGAGCTGGGCCGGCACAAAGCGCTCTAGCCGAACGATCACCACCCACTCGCCGACGCGGGTAGGCGGACACAGCTGACCGGGCTGGCTGACGGAGAGCATTTTGGCAAGGGTAGGGTGAGGAACGCTCAACTCTACGGGACCGATGAGCCCATCTGTCTGGGCCTCAGGCCCTTGAGAATATTTGCTCGCCAGCTCCGAGAGCGGCTGCTCGCCCTCTAGAATTCGAAAGTAGATTTCTTGAGCAATGCCAACGTCCTTCGTGCGGATCAGCGAATAGATGACTTTATCCAGTTTGCCCTTCCGCTCAAGGAAGTAAGACTCCAGCTTGGCCCCCCAGGTGTGCTGCTTGAACCGCTCAATTTTTAGCTCACGCAGCGCCAGCGCGTCTAGCTGCTCGCCACTCATACCGTAGGCTGCCAGCCAAGACTGCTTTGAAGCCTCGTCAGATAGCTTGTTTTGGGTATAAAAAGCCTGCTGCGCCTGCTGCGCTTCCTCCGCCGTGCAGTCGATATCGGCGATCGCATCGTCGATCACCAGCTCCTGAATAAATTTAGGCAGCATCTGATAGCCTGCCATCAGCGGCAGAACGTCGGCAGCCTCAACAGAGCGGCTTCCAATTTTGAATACCTCGGCCATCTAGCGCGTCTCTTGGTATATGTACGACACCGTATCCTACGTCAACCCTAACCCTACAAGATTCGTATCTATAGTTTGTCCGGATTTTTTCTAGATTCTCTAGACAGAAATAAATTTAAGCCAGCAGCCTAAATTAAACAACGCTGTTGTGGGGAAATACCCCGCCGAAGCGATACCCTCCAAAAGCTTTAGCTTCAGCCACGCACCCTGTTTAAAGTTATGGCAGGTCAACGTGAGTCTCTCTTGCGATAACTTTATCTACTACAGGGGGATTGCTTCTCTGTCCGTAACAGTTGCCGGTATCTATCATATCTGGTCTCGCCACTCCAGTTTTGCCGCCGCCAATGGTGCCAGCAATTCTCAGTATGGCGAAAGGGCAGTCATGGTTGAGGGATAGGAGTAGTGGTGCGCTTGCTCCACAGCGGAGGTGAGGCGGGCAAGAAGCTAAGCGTAGGTCTAAAATCTATTCAGAATTAACTGATTGTTCAGGAAGATCTCATTCTATAGCCTGCCCAGTTTTGTAAGCTGACGGTAGTCAGACCTTGTGGGCCTGTCAGGTACCCGGTGATTTATGCTCCAGCGATCGCGGCGTCTTATCCGATGGATTGCCCCATCTTCCTTGCAGGCTCGTCTCAGCCTGGGCGTTGCGCTATTGGCCACTCTCAGCGTCGGCTGTATGTCGATGTGGATGAGTTGGCAAACCCGGCAGATCTTAGTCGGTCGTCACATTCGCCAGGTTACCGATGTCGTTCGGCAAATTCCCCAAGACGTTCAGCGATACCGAGCCACCATGCCGGTGAACAACGCCATTCAAAAAGTAAGCGATTTACGGTCGTTTTCTGACATGTCCGTCGTCGTAGCGCTGGGCGACGAGCTGATCACCCGTTCAGATCGACTGGCGCAAAGCCAAAACGTTGTCGACCACCTGATGACTCAAATGGATGCTTCATCAGCGCCATCTGCCGCGATTGAGACTCAGATTATCACCCTAGACAGCAAAGACTACCTCGTCTGCACCGGCCCCCTACAGAACCAGCTTCAACCTTACAACCTCTACGTTTTTTTAGACATCACTGAAGATAAGGCAAGACTTAGAGCGCTGGTGCGACGCCTCACGCTGGCGACAGGTCTGACCCTGCTAGGACTGGTGATAGCGGTTTCGCTTTACGTCAAGCGATCGCTACGGCCCCTGCGGCAGATGAGCGAAATGACGGCTCACCTAAAGCTAGAAGAGCTAGGCCATGTGGGCATGCGGCTGGAGAAAGCCCCTACCGAAGTCAGCGAGCTGGTCAAAACTTGCGAAGAGATGCTGTCTCGACTGGCCGCTGCCCTGCAGCAGCAGCGACAGTTTACCCACGATATCTCCCATGAGCTGCGTACGCCGCTAGCCATTACCTATGGCTATTTGCAAAGCCTGCAGCGCCGCAGCGATAATCTGAAACCGCCGCAGCATGAGGCACTGGCGACTGCCGTGACCGAGACTGAGCATTCCATTGCCATCTTGGAAGACCTGCTGAGTCTAGCTCGCGCCGATAGCGGCAGCATTCAATCTTGCACCAGCGAGGTCTGCGTAATCGCCCTAGTGCAAGAGATCGCTCAAAAGCTCGAAGCCTCAAGTCGGCGAGAGATTGTGGTTGAGGTACCTGGGCAGACTACCTTGGGCTCCACTGAATTTGGGCAATCTAACTCTAGCCAACCTAGTTCTGGCCAATCAGCCTCAATGCAGGGCGGTCCCTCTTCTATCCCGTCTCCGCCCCCCCACTCTAGCTCCCAGGTTTTAGTAAGGGTCGATCCTGAAAAGCTGCGTCAAGTGCTTGTCAAGCTGATAGACAATGCCCTGCGGTATTCGGGCCCAGAGCAGACCGTCGTCCTGCGCGTATTACGCTCAGGTAACAGTGTTATTATCCAGGTGTGCGATCGCGGAATCGGTATTCCTCTGGCGGACCAGCCGCGAATTTTTGATCGCTGCTACCGGGTCGACATGACGCGAAACCGCACCACCGGAGGCACGGGCTTAGGCCTCTCCCTCGTGAAGACTTTAGTTGACGATATGGGAGGCCAGGTCAGCGTCGCGTCTGAGCCCGGCAGGGGAAGTACGTTCACTGTTTCGCTACCGTTAGTAGGTCATGCCAATGAAACCCCACATCGTAGTCGTTGAAGATGAGGAGAAACTAGCTCGGTTTATTGAACTGGAGCTAGGCTACGAAGACTATCAAACCAGCGTGGCCCACGACGGTTTGACGGGACTGACAAAGATTCGCGATATCAACCCGGACCTAGTGATTCTCGATTGGCTAATGCCGGGGATGACGGGGCTGGAAGTCTGCCGCAGGCTGCGGACGACCGGGTCTAAGGTGCCGGTAATTTTGCTGACGGCAAAGGACGACATCAGCGATCGCGTGGCGGGGCTAGACGCTGGGGCAGACGATTACCTCGTCAAGCCTTTCAGCATTGAAGAGCTGCTGGCCCGCGTGCGCGCCCATCTGCGCCGCACCCAGGAGGATGACGCCGACGTCCGGCAGTTCGAAGACTTGAAGCTTGACCGCAAGACGCGGGAGGTGTTCCGGGGCGATCGCGCGATTGAACTTACGGCTAAAGAATTTGACCTGCTAGAGTACCTGCTGTCCTATCCCCGGCAGGTGATGACCCGCGATCGCATTTTAGAAGAGGTGTGGGGGTATGACTTTATGGGCGACTCTAATATCATCGAGGTCTACATTCGCTACCTGCGGCTCAAGCTAGAGGCTGAAGGCGAAAAGCGAATGATTCAGACGGTGCGTGGGGTGGGCTACGTACTGCGAGAGCCGTAGCGCCGCCGCAACTCATCGAGTCTTGCCCCACTGCCTAGCCCTGTGCCAAGCCTTAGCCCTGAACCTCACCCAGGTGCTTCATGATTTCGCGAACCACACCGCTCTTGCCCCGGCAGCTGAGCTGCAGCACCTCACCCGCCAGCGCGTCAGCGGCCTTGAGGCTATAGACAATCTCGCTCAGCCGGTGACCCATGTAGCCCGTGATAATCACGACTAGGTCACACTGGCCGATCTTTGCCTTAACCCGGCTGCGGTTGGTGTTGGACTCCGTCATGCGCGGGATCTCGACGCAGTGCTTGAGACCATAGCGTCCCTTGAGCTCTTGGATGACGCCCCGCCGCGTTGCTGAATGTCCCCCCACCAGGGCCAAACGCAGCCAGGAAAGGTCAGAGGCCTGTATCTCTTCAACCTGCTCAAGCGCTGCGCTGGTTACCGAGATCACGTCAGAGTTATCAGCAGTGCTGGTGAGATATACCGTCTCTACCGGCAGCGCGCTATCGCTCTTGGCGGCCTCGGCCTCCTCAAGGCTCCATAGCTTGAGCTGTAGCTCATCTCGCTCTTGCTGAAGTTCCTCAATGGCTTTGTTGAGCTGGAGAATCTCGGCGTCGGTGTAATGGACCAACTCCCGCAGCTCCTGCCGGAGGCGATCGCGCTCCGACTCAACGACCGCAATAATCGCCTCTAGAGACTGAAGACGTCGCTTAGTTTTTCCACCAAATCGGCCAACGGTGTGGGATATCGCCTGGGACAGTGGGAAGGCCAGCGCCCTGCTCCACCTGGGTCGAAACCGCTTCATACTCGCCTCTCCTAGTCAGTTAGTGAGACCCGTGCTGCGAGATGTCTGCTGACAACCACTGCTTAAACCGCCTTTTGCAAAGGCAGTACAGCAAGACTATCGAGTGGTCTCCGTTTTCCTCGGTCGGATTTTCTTCCAACTTTCGGTACGGGTATCAGAGTTGACGACCCAAAGGCAGTATGCTCGAGCATCACACCATGATAGCTCTTATACCAAATATCTACCATGACCTTGAGCCACTTTAGACGCTTTGAAATGCTGCTGCGGGCAATCTTTGCGCTGACTGCAAAAATTTACGGTATCCTAGCCCTCCCTGTAGATTGGTAGCGAGACGAAAAAGGTTGCCCCCCGTCCGAGCTCGCTTTCCACGGAGATGCTGCCGCCGCATTTGAGCACCAGCTGCTGCACGATAGAAAGGCCTAGGCCAACCCCTACAGCGGCATCTTCTGCCTTAGGTTTTGCCCGATAAAAGCGCTCGAAAACCCTGTCAATGTCCGCCGGCGGAATTCCCGCGCCTGTATCCTGAACCTCCAGCTGAATATAATCGGCTTTGGGGTATGCCTTCACCCAGACCTGACCCTTTTGAGGCGTAAACTTGATTCCGTTATCAAGCAAGTTGATCACGATCTGCTTGAGCCAGGATCCCAAACAGGCCACAGGCGGCAAATCGTCGGGAACCGTGTAGGCTAGCATGACGCCCTGCTCTTGGGCCAAGGGCTGATAGGTGCTGACAACCCCCGGCACAATATCGATGAGCTGCAGGGGCTCCATGGGGGTAGAGCTCATCTCCTCAAGGTGAGCCAGCTCCGATATGCCGCTAATCAACGCATTTTGGCGATCGCATTCCCGAGTCAGCATGTCGATGTATCGCTGTCGCTGAGCTGGTTTTAGAGTTTGACTGCTGAGAATAGACAGCGCTGTTTTCATACTGGACAAGGGCGATCGCAGCTCTTGACCGATAAGCTTGGAGAGGTCGTCTTTGAGCTCAACGGCTTTGGTGAGTCTTTGAGTAGTGTGATAGAGCTGTTCCCCAAGCTCCGCCTGCGGTTTCAGGGTGGTGTTGGTCTGCCAAAGTCGCTCCTGCTGAGAGAGCTGCTGGGTCCAGAGCGCGTTCCATAGGGATATATTAGGGCTCCAGCGGCTAATCTGATCAGACAGGTAAAGCCAGTCTTCTAGCATTGGCGTTATCTCGCGCGGCGGCTGAGGATATAGCGCTTCAACACAGCTAGTGATGACGTTGAGCCCGGCGGCGAGGCAGTCCGGCTCAAAGGACTGCAGAACGCGCAGAGTGGCTTTATCAACTGATCCGGCAGGCAGCGCTTCCGTGCTGGTCTGCGGGGTGAGCGCTTCTGGAGCAGGTGCACCTTGGGCCGGTGCATTCTGGGCCGGTGCATTTTGGGCCGATGCATTTGAGGCAGGCTCATTTTGGGCGATCGCTCCCTCAGCCGCCAACCTGCTCTTGGGGGGACGATGGGCGAGCAGTAGCGCCTGAAACTCGGAAGAGAGCACTAGCACGAAGAAATCGTGGCGCAGTGGATTAGCAGCCGGTAGCCATACATTGGCAATGGGGGATGGCGGCCTCAGGGATAGCGGGGCTACTGTATACAAGTCTGCTTCAGCAACGTCGGCGGAAACCCGCGCGCTGGTTTCTGGCTCTTCGCTGTATGCCCCTCGCCGAGTTTGCGGCTTAAGCAAGTAGATTGAGTTCTGGCACCGCGAGCTGTGGCGATATTGCTCAAGCGACTCATACCAAAGGGTTTCTCGCGGCAGCTTGGCAATCACCGTCGCTGAGATTTGGTGGTCTCTTAGCACCTTGAAGATCGCGTCGACGCTCGACTTAAACGTAGCCGGACTGAGCCACAGCTCCTGGGAGAGACAGCCGGCATCTTGAAGCGTGTCGTACAGCGATGTCATAGCGAATTGCAAGGTACTCGAGAGCATGAGGGGCCTCGGCTCAAATGGAGGTTTTATCTTGAGTACCCTGAAATTACCCCCTTTGGAACAGTTTTCGAAAAAGTCTAGTGTAATCACTGAGCGGGTGGACGGAATAGAGGGTAGATTCCGCCTGCTGCGCCCAGCCTTAGCGCTGCGCTAAACGGTTCTGCAGCGCCAAGCGGGCCTGCTCTCTGTCGTCGAAATGGACTTTCTCGGTCCCTAAAATTTGATAGTCCTCATGGCCCTTTCCGGCCAGCAGCACCGTGTCACCGGGCTCAGCTTCTGCAATGGCTGTCCGAATTGCAGCGGCGCGATCGCCAATTACGGTAGGCGATCGCGCCGCCTTGTCTCCCATACCCGTCACGATATCCTCTAAAATCTGCGCCGGGTTCTCGGTGCGGGGGTTGTCCGAGGTGACAATGGCCCAATCCGATAGCTCGGCAGCAATGGCCCCCATCTGGGGCCGCTTGGTTCGGTCGCGATCGCCGCCGCAGCCAAACAGGCAGATCAGCCGCCCTTGAGAAAATGGGCGTGACGCCCGCAGCAGATTCTCTAAGCCATCTGGGGTGTGGGCGTAGTCCACGATTACGGTGATGTCTTGCTCTGGAGAAGCCTGCACCCGCTCCATGCGCCCCGGCACCCCCGTCAGCTGGGGCAAGGTGGCTACGATACTTTCTAAAGAGAGTCCTAAATGGAGCCCCACGGCGATCGCCGCCAATAGGTTGGAGAGGTTGAACTGACCCACTAGGGGGGCGCGAAAGGCGGTGCTGCCCGCTGGGGTGTGGAGCTGGCCGTTAAATCCATCTGCCCCGTAGCTCAGATCCTCTGCCCAAAAGTCGGCCTCTTGGGTCAAGGTGCTGTATGTCCAGACAGAAGCGCCAGTCTGGTGAACGAGGCGCTGGCCATAGGGATCGTCTTGATTGATAATCGCCCTGCTGCGCAAATAGGTGGGGGTGAACAGCTCCGCCTTGGCCATGAAATACTCGTCCATGTTGCGGTGGTAGTCCAGATGGTCTTGGGTGAGGTTGGTAAACACCGCCACGTCAAACTGGCACCCGGCCACCCGCTTCTGGGCCAGGGCGTGGGAGCTAACCTCCATGACCGCGTGGGTCGAGCCGGCTGCTAGCGCCGCCGCCAGCTGTCGCTGCAGGTCCACGGAAAAGGGAGTGGTATGAAGGGCCGTTTGCTGGTGGCCTGGCCAGCGGGTGTAGAGGGTACCCAGCAGCGCGGTGGTGTAGGCCTGTCTCAAAATCTCCTCAATCAGGTGGGTGGTAGTGGTTTTGCCGTTGGTCCCGGTTACCCCAACCAGGCTAAGCTGCGCCGAAGGGTTGCCGTAGAAGCTGGCGGCGGCCTGGGCACAGGTTTCAAGAATATCGGCGTAAATCAGAACGCAGGCGTCCTCGCGCGGCGGGCTTGACTGGGCTGCCGCAGGGGAAACGATCGCCGCTACCGCACCAGAGGCGATCGCACTGGGCCAAAACTCCCCGCCATCGACCCTCGTCCCTGGCAGCCCGATAAACAGATCGCCTGGCCGGCAGGTGTGGGAATTTGTCGATAGCCCCGTGACGGCAGTCTCCAAGGCCGCTTGAATTGAGCCGTCGGCCTGCGCATTCATGGGGGTAGGCAGACTTGCCAAAAGCTGTCGTAATTTCATCGGGCTTCCCTACCGCTAGAGTGAGCGCTACACCAGGGCAGCGTGGATAGTTCAGTCCTGTTCTACCATGTATTTTCGCAAGATTTGCTCAACTCGCTCAGCAGAAGCCCGTGGCGAGAAGCGGGGAATCGCCGTTATATGCTGACCCATCTGTAGATGAAGCACCGGGATCTCGTAGCGATATTGCGTCCACCAGTGGGGCTGGGTGGTGATGTCTCTAATGTCTAGCGCAATCGGTAAACGAATGCTCAGCAGCTTTTCCTCTAATCCTTCACAGAGGTGACAGCCGGGTTTGCTGTACAAGATTAAACGGGTGTCTTCCATAAGAATAAGTAGGACGTGAGCGGATCTAATCGCCAGCGCTTTCATCTCTATAGGTTACGCTATCGATCATTTCATATATTCTCAAGCTGTCTTCTGCCCATCGCGCGCTAGCATGAGAGCTAAACTAGACTATACGTTCATCTTGAACAGTCTATAGGCCACCCCTTGACCGCTGACTCAACCACTCATCCCATAGGGTTCTTCAACCGCCATGCGTGACGTCCTCCCCAGCCGCCCTAGTGAACAGTCTCAGACGCTCTCTCCAGCACTCACTAGCCATCGCGCTAGTGAATCAACCCGGGCGTCTGGCGCGCACGCCTTAATAGACAGCCTGTGCTGTCACGGCGTCACCCACATTTTTGGCTATCCGGGGGGCGCTATTCTGCCCATTTACGACGCGCTGTACAAGGCAGAGGAAGCGGGCCGGCTACAGCATATTCTGGTGCGGCATGAGCAGGGCGCGTCCCACGCGGCTGACGCCTACTCCCGGGCAACTGGGCGAGTCGGCGTCTGCTTCGCCACCTCAGGGCCGGGGGCCACTAACCTAGTGACCGGCATCGCTACGGCTCAGATGGACTCCATTCCCATGGTGGTCGTCACCGGTCAGGTTCCACGTCCGGCAATCGGCAGCGATGCGTTTCAAGAAACCGATATTTTTGGGATCACCCTACCCATCGTCAAGCATTCCTACGTCGTGCGTAACCCGCAGGACATGGCTCGCATTGTCGCTGAGGCGTTCTACATTGCCCAAACCGGTCGTCCCGGCCCGGTGCTGATTGATATTCCTAAAGACGTCGGCCTCGAAGAATTTGACTACGTCCCCGTGGAGCCAGGCTCGGTTAAGCTGCCGGGCTATCGCCCTACGTTTAAGGGCAACCCTCGCCAGCTTTCCCAGGCGCTGAAGCTTATCCGCGCCGCCCAACGTCCGCTGCTGTACGTCGGGGGAGGCGCCATTACTTCCGGGGCCCATGAGGAAATTAGGCAGCTCGCAGAGCGCTACCAGATTCCTGTCACCACGACGCTGATGGGTAAAGGGGCCTTTGACGAGCACCACGAACTGGCGGTGGGGATGCTGGGCATGCACGGTACCGCTTACGCTAACTTCGCCGTTAGCGAGTGCGACCTGCTGATTGCGGTGGGCGCCCGCTTTGACGACCGGGTGACGGGCAAGCTAGACGAGTTTGCCGCCCGCGCCAAGGTGATTCATATTGACATTGACCCGGCAGAAGTGGGCAAAAACCGGGCCCCTGAGGTCCCCATTGTGGGAGACGTGCGGCGGGTGATGAGCGATCTGCTGCGCCGCGACTCAGACCAAAACTACGATGCGGACAGCGCTCAGACGAGTCCCTGGCGCGATCGCATCCTGGCCTGGAAAGCCGACTACCCGATCACAGCTCCTAGCTACCCCGGCGTCATTGCCCCTCAAGAGGTGATTGCGGAGCTGTGCCGTCAAGCGCCCCACGCCTATTACACCACCGATGTGGGCCAGCACCAGATGTGGTCGGCTCAGTTTTTGAAGACTGGACCGCGCCGCTGGATCTCCAGCGCTGGGCTAGGGACTATGGGCTATGGTCTACCAGCGGCCTTGGGGGTCAAAGTTGCTTTACCCGACGAAGAGGTCATTTGCATCAGCGGCGACGCCAGCTTTCAAATGAATCTGCAGGAGCTCGGCACCCTGGCTCAGTACGGTGTCGCGGCTAAAACCGTAATCATCAACAATGCTTGGCAGGGCATGGTGCGTCAGTGGCAGCAGTCGTTTTACGGTGAGCGCTACTCCTCCTCAAATATGGAGGTGGGGATGCCGGACTTCGTTAAGCTGGCGGAGGCTTTCGGAGTCCGGGGCATGGTGGTGGAAGAGCGCTCGGAGCTGTCGGCGGCGATCGCTGAAATGCTGGCTTTTGACGGGCCGGTGCTGATGGACGTGCGCGTCAAGCGGGATGAGAACTGCTACCCCATGGTGGCGCCGGGCAAGAGCAACGCTCAGATGCTCGGGCTACCGGAGCGGCTAGCCCGCGAGCTAGAACATTCAGTCTGTGGAAGCTGTGGTGCGGAAAACAACTCGAAGAATAACTTCTGCCCTGACTGTGGCAGCAAGCTCTAAGCGCTACTGGGGCGTCGCGCTGCTGATAGGGCTAGCCTTACTAACGCTGAGGCCCCACCCGGCCCAAGGTCAAACCGACCAGCAGGCATCCTTTCGCCTGTCTCGCCTAGAGACAGCGGCGCGATCGCTGCAGTCTCAAATCAGTCAGCTCGATAGCCAGATCGGCAGGCTTCAGCGACTGGGTGGCGCAGAGGAGCGCGAGGCCGTCGTCACGCCGCGCCCTGGCCTTGGCCAAGACTATGACCAACTCGCCACCCTTGTGATTGAAACCCGTCAGGACGTGTTTTCGCTACAGGAGGATCTAGCCCGACTGAAAGCGCAGCTGGGGGCTGCAGGTGGGGCGCGATGAGCACCAGCGTTTGGCAAACTGATTTCTACCGCCGCCCGCTGCAGGACGAGGGTCAGCCGGTATGGGAGCTGGTGATTTGCTGCGCGGAGCAGGAGTTTATTGCCCATTCGTTTTGCCAGCAGTCTGCCGCCACAGCGGCCTGGCTAACCGCTCAGCTGCGGGCGGTGATGCAGCAGCATGGCCGTCCCCAGCGTCTGGAAGTCTTTCGCCCCCAGTGCCTTAGCCTGATTACCACAGCGGCGCAGTCTCTGTCCCTCTCTGTCGTGGCGACCCGGCGGACCCCGCTGCTCAAGGCCCACCTTAAAGATCGCGTCGGTCTCTACGCTGCCATGGCGGAATACACCCGTGAGCCGTATCAGCCGACCTGGGTTGAGTCTCCCCCGCCGCTGCCTGTTCCAGAAGCGCTGTGGGGGGAACAGTGGCGGTTTGGGGCGATCGCCGCCGCCGCGCTCACGACAGTTGTAGAGGAACCCATCCCCATCCGCGACATGCCGCCCGAGCTTTCCCCTCTCGCGCTAAAGCTAGCCTCAGACACCCTCATTCCCGGCGTGATCATTGACGGGGGGCGACAGGCCATGCGCCTGGCCCAGTGGCTAGAGGCGCAGTCCCCGGTGAGCCTTGGCTATAGTCCGGGGCCCCCCGACGGCCTGATTTTGGAGGCGGGATTGAGCGATCGCTGGATTTTGGCGACGTTTGAGGATGAGGCTGTGGCTCAAGCGGGACAAACCTTTCAAAAGCGTCAGCAAACTAGCCAGGGGCTCCACTTTCTCCTGGTCCAGCCCGACGACTCCGGCGTGACCTACAGCGGCATTTGGCTGCTGCGCCCCGAGTAGGCCGCTAGCGGAAACCCCCATCAGTTGCTTTAAGAATTTCAGATCAGTAGAATGCTTGAGCAGGCATGGGCAAGAAGCAGTATGGACGTCACGATTGGCATTATTGGCGGTAGCGGACTCTATCAGATGGACGCGCTGCAGGACGTGGAAGAGGTCCAGATAGATACCCCGTTTGGCTCGCCCTCTGATGCCGTCATTATCGGTACGTTGGAGGGAGCACGGGTGGCCTTTCTGGCGCGCCACGGTCGAGGACATCGACTGCTGCCGTCGGAGTTGCCTTTTCGGGCCAACGTCTACGCGATGAAGCAGCTGGGCGTCAAATACCTGATTTCGGCGTCGGCGGTGGGTTCGCTTCAAGAGCAGTTCAAGCCTCTAGACATGGTGCTGCCGGATCAGTTTATCGATCGCACCAAGAACCGCGCCTCTACCTTTTTTGGAGAGGGCATCGTGGCCCATATTGCCTTTGCCGAACCGGTGTGCTCTGCTCTCTCTGAGGTCATCGCCGACGCCATCGACCACCTCAACTTTCCGGGTATCCAGCGGCACAGCGGCGGCACTTATGTCTGTATGGAAGGCCCCGCTTTCTCCACCAAGGCAGAGTCTAACCTCTACCGTAGCTGGGGGGCAGCCGTTGTCGGAATGACGAACTTACCCGAGGCCAAGCTGGCCCGTGAGGCAGAGATTGCCTACGCAACGCTCGCGATGGTGACGGATTACGACTGCTGGCACCCGGACCACGACAGCGTCACGGTAGAGCTAGTGATTGGCAACCTGATGAAAAATTCGGCCAATGCCCAGGCGGTGATTCGAGAAACCGTCAAGCGGCTGCAGGCCGCCCCTCCCGAGTCTGCCGCCCATTGCGCCCTGAAGGACGCTATTTTGACGCCGCTCGAGGGTGCGCCTGCGGAAACCAAGAAGAAGCTGGCGGCGCTGCTGCGTGGGTATATCGCGTCGTCATAGGGATATCCCCAACTCAATCCTCAGCATGATGAGAATAGAACAACGTCTCAAATGGACACAGCGCGAGCGCTTCGGCCTCAGTCAAGGGGCAATAGCTGCCGCGCTGCTGTTTTGGGCCGCCCTGGTTGTGCTGCTGCTGCATCGCCACTACAGCATGTACCCCTCCTATGCCTCGTTTGACCAAGGCATCTTCAACCAGGTGTTTTGGAACAGTGCCCACGGCAGACTCTTTCAAAGCTCCCTGTCTTCTACCCTCTCTACTCCAGTGGTTCACGACGGCGAGCTTCCCTTTGTTGGCTACCACCGTCTCGGCCAGCATTTCACCCCAGCCCTGCTGCTGTGGCTCCCTCTCTACGCTCTATTTCCATATCCCGCTACGCTGCTTGTCCTACAAATTACGCTGCTTACGGCGGCGGGGCTGCTGCTTTACCGGCTGGCTCGGGAGCGCCTAGGCGTGGCGATCGCCACCTTAATCACCATCAGCTTCTACGCTGCCAATGCAGTAGTCGGTCCTAGCCTGGCCAATTTTCACGACTTATGTCAGGTACCGCTGTTTACCTTTACGCTGTTTTTGGCGGTAGAGCAGCGGCGCTGGTGGGTTTTCTGGATGGCTGCTGCCGTAGTGCTGGCGATTCGGGAGGATGCCGGGGTCATTCTGTTTAGCATTGGCTGCTATTTGGCGGTAAGCCGTCGCCCGGGTTTGGGCCTGGCGACCTGCGTCGTTAGTTTGGGCTATATACTGGTGCTCACCAACGTCGTGATGCCGCTATTCTCGGAGGATATCTCGCGGCGCTTCATGATTGAGCAGTTTGCCCCCTACGTTGACAGCAACGAGGCGACAACCCTAGACGTGATCAAAGGTCTGCTGACTCGCCCCGGCCAGCTTTTATCAGACCTGGTAACCCCCGTAGACCGGACGCTAAAATACCTGCTGGCCCAGTGGCTCCCCCTCGCGTTTGTCCCTGCCATTTCCCCGTCGGCCTGGGCCCTCAGCGCGTTTCCGCTAGTGAAACTATTTATTCGCGACGATAGCACCGCCCTGGCCATCAACCTGCGCTACGCTCTGACGGTGGTCCCTGGATTTTTCTATGGTGCAATTTTATGGTGGTCAGAGCGACCACAGGGGTTGAAAGCGCGCTGGAAAGGGCGGTTTTGGGTCTTTTGTATCGGCCTATCCCTACTGTTTACGGCCACATCCAATCCCAATCGGGCGCTGTCGTTTGTGGTGCCCGATTCCTTTCAGCCCCGGGTTTACATCTCCCCCGCCCGTCAGTGGTCTCATGTGGGGACTATTCGAGAGCTGATGTCTCAAATTCCTCAGGACGCTAGCGTTTCTGCCACGACCCACATCGTGCCCCACCTCTCCAGTCGCCGAGAAATTGTGCGGTTTCCGGCCATACGGCTTAGAGACGATGTGGGAGAGGCGATCGCAGTGGACTACGGGATCGTCGATCTTTGGCAGCTGCAGCAGTATGGCGCTGCTTTTGAAGATGATGCCAACCGCCTGCGCCAGATGGTGCCCCGCGTTGACCGATTAACCCAGCGAGCCTACGGGCTAGTGGCTTTTGAGGACGGCGTAGCCTTGCTGCAGCGAGGGGTTCCAAGTCAGCCTGAGGCGATCGCTCACTGGCAGCGATTCAAAGTGTTGGTCAACCTCCCATGATCATTGCTTGACGTTAAATTTTCGCCTCGCTCGTAGTTTAATTTTGTCTCTCTAAAAAATTAGAAATGCTGCGTTCTAAGCCAAATTGGGACATGCATTAGTTTGCCCATTTAGGGTATATGAGAAGGCTTTAACTTAACGTCCTCTTACACAAGCCGCTTTACTATCAAGACACAATAAAGCTCTAAAAACGCTGCTGATTTCTCCTAATTGCTGCCGTTAGTTTATGTGTGGCTTTGCGCTGGCCATCAGCTTGATCTTTTTTCACTCAGTTGGGCTGCGGATAGAGCCTTTATTTGGAGAATTTTGTGTGCTGTTGGAAAGGCGTTGCTTGGGCAAATCAGCTCAATTCCCCGGCTGTTAGACCAGCAGAGAGCTTTTCTTCGCCGCCCCTTTCTCGCTTTGGGTCAGGTCAATCTTGGCTTGAGGAGCAACTTCCGTTTCAATCAAAATTTTCAAATATTTGCGCTGACAAGGCCACGAACTTCACCTAAGGACAATACTAAATGCCACCAACGACCGTTGAGCTATCGAATAATCCTGCCGTCACGCTGTCGACTTACGAAAATTCTTCTCGATTCGCCTTTCCAGTCATTCAAATTCCAATTAATGGAACTAGTTCAGGCGCAACAGGCACAGCAACATTTGCTTTCACTGGCACTAGTGGTCTGTACGATGTTAGTGCCTCCTATATCGATGAGAGCGATGGCGTCGCTGGAATCTCTCTCAACGTAGGGGGTTCAATAGAATTTAGCAATCCGGCACCCGGCAATACCGCCGTTCCGAATGGTCCTCTGGCAACTCGCGTCTTTATCTTGGAAAATCAAGATATTGTTCTGACTGGCACACGCAATCTAGAGGAATACGCCCGAGTCGGGGCGCTTACGTTCACGCCAGTGAGCATTGGCACCGTCTCTTTTGGCGGCGCGACCTTTAGCGCCAATGAGGGAGAAGGTCCGGCAACGGTCAATCTAATTCGGGAAGGCTCTACAGAAGGTGAAGTTTCGGTCACGGTGAACTTGGCGGATGGAGCTGAGCCATCCGCTACGGCAGGGGCCGACTACACCGCTTCGCCAATCGTCGTCACATTTGCTGATGGAGAATCGACGGCTAGCGCGGCTATTCCCCTTCTCGACGACAGCGTTGTCGAATCTGATGAGACTGTTCTGCTGACGCTGACGTCGGATAACGGCAATGGCTTTGTTGGCGCGGTAAGTCAGGCAAACTTGGTGATTCAGGACAACGATGTTGAGCCTTCTGTCACCCCGACTACGCCTCCCGTGACGCCTATCCCGACTACGCCTCCCGTGACGCCTGCCCCGACTACGCCTTCCGTGACGCCTCCCGTCGCGCCTCCTCCGACCACGGGCGGAAACGAGGACGACGGGGATGTCCTACCGGATTTCGTTAGCGTCATCTCTGGCACTGGCGCCTCTGAAACAATCACCGGGACAGCTCAAGATGACGTTATCCTAGCCCGCGGCGGCGGAGATATTGTTCAAGGCTTGAGGGGTAATGACGAAATTAACGGCGGAGATGGCCGAGATCTAATATTCGGAGGGGCCGGTAGCGATCGCATCTTGGGCGGCAGGGCCCGTGACTTTCTGAACGGCGACGGTGGCGCAGATTTCCTGAGTGGAGGACAGGCCCGGGACGTCATTACCGGTGGCTCCGGCAACGATATTATCTTGGGTGGCGCGGGGCGCGACGTACTGTCAGGCAACAAAGGTAACGACGAACTCCTCGGCGGCGGCGGCAGCGACATTCTGCGCGGCAACAAAGGAGATGACCTAATGTCTGGCGGCAATGGACGAGACGTTCTACGCGGGGGCGGGGGCGCCGACATCTACTGTTTGGAAGTAGCCCGGGGAGTTGATCTGTTTGAGGGCTTTCAAAAGGGCACTGATATCATTGATGGCGGTGGCTTGAGCTTCGATGACCTATCGGTGACTGTACGCGGCGGCAACAGTACTATTCGTGTCGAGGAGACCAACCAAAAGCTGGCCATTGTCATTGGCGTTGACGTGACGGATAGCGCAAACTTCGCTTAGGTCGGCCAGAGCCTAAGCCAGTCTTCAGCGCTAGGGAAATCAAAGCCCTGGCGCTGAAGACCTGGCGCTGAAGTCGCGGCTTCACGTCCGGCAGCAGCGCCGTTTTGATTTGGCCCTACGGATAGAATCCAAGCTTGGGAAGCCCCTGAGATTCGTCCCAATCCATCATCAAGTTGAGGCATTGGACCGCTTGCGCAGCCTGACCTTTCATCAGGTTGTCGATCGCCGACATAACGATAACGCGTCCGGTGCGTGAGTCCACCTCAATGCCGATATAGCAGAGGTTTGTGCCCAGCGCCCACTTGGTCTGTGGGTAGATCCCATTGGGCAAAATGCGAACCCAGGCGGAGCTCCGGTAAAAGGCGCTGTAAATCGTCAGTAAATCTTCGCGCACCAAGCCAGGGTCGCGCAGCGTGGCGTAGACCGTCGCCAGAATGCCCCGCACCATAGGCACGAGGTGGGGCGTAAACTGAACGGTGACCTCACGCCCCGCCATTTGGCTACAAATCTGCTCAATTTCCGGGGTGTGCCGATGTCGCGCGACGCTGTAGGCCGCGATAGAATTGTCCGCCTCAGCGAGCAGCAGGTGGGTTTTGGCGCTGCGCCCGCCGCCTGAAGTGCCAGACTTAGCGTCGATGATGGCGCTTCCCGGCTCAATAAGCCCCTGCTTCATCAGCGGCGCCAGCGCCATCAGGCTGGCTGTCGGGTAGCAGCCCGGGCAGCCCACCAGAGAAGCTGACCGAATGCGATCGCGGTACAGCTCCGGCAGACCGTAGACCGCATCTTGGGCAGTGACCCTATCGTCCCGCTCCCCGCCGTACCAAGCGGTGTAGGTCTCTAAGTCCTGAAAGCGGTAGTCGGCAGAGAGGTCGAGGACGCGGCACCCCCGCTCCAGCAGCTGCGGAGCCATCTTGCAGGCGAGGCCGTTGGGCAACGACAAAAAGACCGCCTCGCATCGCTCAGCGATCTGGTCTAAGTCGATCGATTCAATGTTTCGAACCACCTGATGTCCTAGGTGGGGATACAGGTCGGCGAACGGCTTACCGGCACTGCTGTCGCCGCCTAGATAGGCAATCTCAACTTGAGGGTGCTCCAGCAGCAGCCGCACAAGCTGAACCCCACCGTAGCCCGATGCCCCTACAATACCGATCGGTATTTTCGAATTTCCCATAGCGTTATTTCACCTGACTGCGCCGTCTTTACCCAGTCCTTGATGCTGCAGTTGAATTGTAGTTCAAAGTTTACGGTATGAGCGCCGTGAATAACCGCGACGTAGCGCGAATCTCGCCCGAAAAGCGGTCCGAATAGATCAGCGATAAGATTTAGGTACGGCTGGCCTTAAAGGTTACCCGCAATGCCCTACCTTTGTTGAGCGCTCTTGTGGAATCGCAATACCCGCCCGGATCGGGCCTAGATTTTGAGTTTGATACTGTTGAAGCTGCCCTTGTCGAGCTAAAGTCGGGGCGCGCCATTGTCGTGGTTGATGACGAAAACCGCGAAAATGAGGGAGATGTGATCTGCGCGGCCCAGTTTGCCACCCCCAGCATGATCAACTTTATGGCGGTGGATGCTCGCGGTCTGATCTGCCTCGCCATGACGGGCGATCGCCTCGACGAATTAGACCTGCCGCTGATGGTGAGCCATAAAACCGACGACAGCGAGCAGACCGCCTTCACCGTTAGCATTGACGCGGCGGTGCATCTGGGGGTAACGACCGGCATTTCGGCGGAAGATCGCGCCCGCACCATCCAGATTGCCATCAACCCCAAGGCCCAGTCCAGCGATTTGCGGCGTCCCGGCCACATTTTTCCCCTGCGCGCCCAGGACGGCGGGGTGCTGCGGCGGGCGGGCCACACTGAAGCGGGGGTAGACCTAGCGCGGCTGGCGGGGCTGTATCCGGCTGGCGTCATCTGCGAAATTCAAAACCCCGACGGCTCGATGTCTCGCCTGCCGGAGCTGATCGACTACTCCCGTCAGCGCGGCCTCAAGCTGATCAGCATTGCCGACTTGATCAGCTATCGCCTGCAGCACGAGCGCTTTGTGCAGCGGGAAACGATTGCTGAGTTGCCCAGTCTGTTTGGCGACTTCAAGGTCTACGCCTACCGCAACCAGCTGGATGGCTCTGAGCATGTGGCCCTGGTAAAGGGCGACCCAGACACCTTTGGCGATCGCTCCGTGCTGGTGCGGGTCCATTCTGAATGCCTGACGGGGGACGCGCTAGGCTCTCTGCGCTGCGACTGTCGGGGTCAGCTGCAGGCGGCCCTGAAGATGATCGACAGCGCCGGGGCCGGAGTGGTGGTCTACCTGCGTCAGGAGGGACGCGGCATTGGGCTAGTCAATAAGCTGAAGGCCTATGCGCTGCAGGACAAGGGCCTGGACACCGTCGCTGCCAACGAGCGCCTGGGCTTCCCTGCCGACCAGCGCAACTACGGCATGGGGGCGCAGATTTTAAACGACATCGGCGTTCGAAAGTTTTGCTTGATCACCAACAACCCCCGCAAGATTGCCGGACTGAAGGGCTACGGTCTGGAGATGGTGAACCGGGTGCCGCTGCTGATTGAGGCCAACGCCTACAACGCCGCTTATCTGGCTACCAAAGCGGAGAAGCTGGGGCATCTGCTGCTGCAAACCTACCTGGCGACGGTGGCGATGCAGTGGTCTGACAGCCCCTCTGTTGAGGTGCGCTATGAGCGGCTGGAGAAGCTGCGGCACCTGTGTCAGTCGCAAAATCTGCTGCTGCAGGAGGAGGCCCGGTCGGTGGCGCTGGCGCTGTTTGACCGCTCAGACTTGATTTTTCACTTAGGCTTGGACCAGCCTGCGATCGCCTCCGCCGATTGGTATCAGGATTCCGAGCATCCTTACGTGCAGGCCATGACCGCCATTTTGGATCAGGTGGTGGCTTGGCCTGACGTGGAGCGGCTGGAGTTTATGGTGTCTCCAGGCCACGACCCTATGGCAAATCTGCAGGTGAAGCTAGATCGGCAGATTTTTAAGCTGCCTCAGACCGAACCCGCTGAGAAGGTAATTCAGCCGTCAGATCTGGGCGATCGCCTGCAGACTCAGCGGGTATACGTCTTTTCGCGGCATACGCCCAATGACTGAGCTTCGGAAGATGCCCTAGAGGCCCCTACGCTGTCTTCCCAAACCCGCACGCTTTCGCGGCGAATCGGATTTTCTGGTCTGATACGGCGGCGGATTTGTCGAGGAAAGATACTCACGCGTCCGACTCCGCCTGCTGAACCGGTTTCCTCTGCCCTAGAGACTGTCGAACCGACTGAAACCACATTGTCCCGCCCGTCACCAGCATCCATAGCAGCCCCAGCCCATTTAGCAGGACGTAAACCGACTTCAGCCGCTCGCCCAAATACTCTCCTTCATGGATCACCATCAGCCAGTGGGCCTGGTCGCGGGTCCAGCCAAACCAATCTTTTGAGAGGCGATAGGTAACCCCGGTAAAAACAGTCACCACCAAGGGCAGCATCACGATCGGGGCTATGAACTTGTGCAGACTACGAAGACGCCGCTGAATCATAGGGATTGGGTCATACCGTCTAGTCCACAGTCTCACGGAAAACCACCCTTGGGTCAAATTTTCATGTGAGACAATTCAGGGGGCGCTAGGCCCCTTCTCCGCCCTCACCATACTGCAGGGTTCTGACACAAAAATGTAGGTGACAATACACCTTGAGAGACGCCGGTATGGGTTAGTGAGGAGTGCTGCCCAATCTGGCCCTCAGTCCGGCTCTGACTCGCCATAGCCTGCAGCACTCAGCTAAACTTTTGTCTCCCGCCGAAATGACCCAACTCGCCCAGCCTTCCTCGTCGCCGCATTTACTGCAGCAGCTCAGAGCTAATTTTCAGCCCAGCGCCCTGCTCTCTAGCGTGCCTGCAGGTCTAATTACGGGCGTCATCGGTGCTATTCGCGCAATTTCCTATGCCAGCCTCATCTTCTCGGGCTCCCTAGAAGCTTTTTTGCCCAATGGATTGGGCGTAGCGCTGTACAGCACCTGCATAATTTGCGGTCTGGTGGCTCTCACCAGCACTCTTCCCGGCATCATCGCGACCCCCCTAGCGGCCCCAACGGCAATTTTAGCGCTCATGGCGGGCAGCATCGCCCAAGAGCTGTCCGGTGTTGTTCCGGAGGCGGAGCTGCTGGCCACCGTGGCGGTAGCGATCGCCCTCACTTCCCTGCTCACGGGACTGCTGCTGCTGGCCTTGGGCGTTTCTAACCAGGGAGAGCGGATTCGCGTGGTTCCCTACCCCGTCATCGGGGGGTTCATGGCCGGGACAGGCTGGCTGCTGACGAAGGGGTTTGTGCAGGTGACCACCAGTCAACAGCTCAGCCTGGAGACCCTATCCGCCCTATTTCAGGCTGACAGGGTGCCCCTTTGGCTTCCCGGCTTGGGGTTTGCGCTGGTGTTGCTGACGGTTACCCGGCTATTCAAGCAGTCTTGGGTGATGCCAGTGGCCCTGCTGGGATGCACGGGGTTGTTCTACTTGGGGCTGTGGGTGACGCGCACTCCCTTAGAGGCGGCTCGCGCCAGCGGACTGCTGCTGGGCCCCTTTCCCGACGGCGAGGGAGGGCTATGGCATCCGTTGACCCTCGATACCTTTTCTGGGGTCCATTGGCGGGCGATCGCCCATCAAACCGGCAGCATCGTCACCGTAGTCTTTGTCTCGCTGCTCTCCCTGCTGCTGAGCAACAGCAGTATCGAGGTGGTGGTTGAACGAGACCTCAACTTGAGCCGTGAACTCAGGGCCGTTGGACTGGGCAATCTGCTGTCTGGACTGGGGGGCGGCATGGTGGGGAGTCAGGCGATGCCGAGCACCCTGCTCGTCCATGACATGGGAGCCCCCCACCGCCTGACTGGGCTCGTTGCGACGCTGCCGGCGATCGCCGTTTTAATCTTAGGGTCGACCTTTTTAGCCTATTTGCCCAAAGCAATTTTGGGGTGCCTGCTGCTCTACTTAGGGCTGTCACTGCTGCTGCGGTGGGGATATAGCGCCTACTTCAAACTGCCCTTAGCCGACTACCTCTCGGTTTGGGCCACCGTCGTTGTGATTGACGCCGCTGGTTTTTTGCAGGGAATTGCGGTGGGGTTTGTGCTCACCGTCATTAGCTTTATGTATCGCTATAGCCAGGTCGACGTCGCCAGGCAGGTCACCTCAGGCGCTCAAATTCGCAGCAACTTAGACCGGCCTCCAGCGCAGGACCAGATTCTTTCCCGCAGCGGCGACCAAATCTACGTTCTAGAGCTACAGGGCTTTTTGTTTTTCGGCACCGCCAACTACCTGCTGAGCAAGGTCCGCGATCGCGTTCTGGGGGGCGATTCGCCGGAGCAGTCTGATAGGGCTGAACCTGGTAGTGAGCTTGGGGCTGATGAGATCGAGTTTAGCGAGTCTGGGTCTAGTGAGACTGACTGGAGTCAGAACGATGCCGATGGTGTGTATCCCAATGCGGCTCAAACGGCCCAGCAATCTCAGCCCCTCCGCTATCTACTCATCGACTTTCGCCAGGTCACCGGGATAGACTCCTCCGCCGTCCTCACCTTCAACAAGATTTTGCGGCTGGCCCGTAAGCAGCAGTTCACCCTCGCGCTCACCAACCTCACCGCTGAGTTTGAGGTCACGCTCCAGCGAGGGGAAGGCTTCGACCGGGCGCTGGACTACTGCCAGGTGTTTCCCGACATCGATCGGGCGCTGGAGTGGTGCGAGGAGCAGCAGCTGGCGGCGACATCGGGGACTCCCCCCGCTAGTGACCTAGCGGCGCAGCTGACGGCTATGTTTCTCATCCCGGAGCAGGTCGAGCGCTTTATCCCTTACCTAGAGCCGCAGTTGCTCCCCCCTTGCCACTACATTTTTCGCCGTGGGGAAGCGGTGTCTGATCTGTACTTTATCGAGTCAGGGCAGGTAAGCATGCTGCTAGAAACCGGTGACCACCCGAAGCGCCTACAGACGGTCGGCGGCGGCAGTCTGCTGGGGGAAATGCGGTTTTTCGGTAAGGTTCCCCTCTCAACCTCTGTGGTTACCGACAAGCTTAGCCAACTCCATTGCCTGACGCGGGACGCTTTCAGCCGCATGAAGGAGAATGACCCCGACCTTGCCCAGGCCCTACAGGCCCACATTGTCACCATCTTGTGCGATAGTCTAATTCGCCGCGAAGAGCAGCTGCGCGTGACGCAGTAGCGCTTTGGCCGCTACAGATCTCGGTATTGTCTTAGCTTCCCCCGTCGCCGAAAGCCCCCATGACATCTCTCGATCCGCTGCCGCCCGATGCACCGCCGCCTGACCTATCCTCGCCTAGCCCGTCGTCACCCGACCCATCGCCACCTGACCCATCACCACCTAACGCCCTGCGGCGATCGCCCCCCTTCAACGGTGAACTGCACCCCTCCAAGCTCGTCCCTAGCCTAGCCGCTGGAACAGTCACCGGTATCATCGGCGTTATTCGGGCTATCTCCTATGCAGCGATCATTTTCTCGGGAAGTTTATCCGCCCATCTGCACGTTGGCGTGGGCATTGCGGTTTTCAGCTCCGCAATCATCAGCGCTGTGGTGGCTTTGACCAGCTCTCTCCCCGGCATCATTGCTACGCCGCTGGCTGCGCCCACCGCCGTGCTCGCCGTGCTGGCCGCTGGCCTTGCCGCCACCCTAGCGGATACCGCTGATTCTCAAACAATCGCCATCACAGTGGTGGCGGCGATCGCCCTTGGAACCCTGCTGACGGGCGCTGTGCTGTGGGTGCTGGGAGCTTTGAAGTGGGGAGAAGCGGCCCAGGTGATTCCCTACCCGGTCGTCGGCGGATTTATGGCGGGAACGGGGTGGCTTTTGGTACAGGGGGCTATCAAGGTGATGACGGGAGAGGGCATTACCCTGTCCCACCTGAGCTGGTTCTTCCAGCGCGACCCCTGCTTCCACTGGCTTTCTGGCCTGCTGATTGCGCTCGTGCTGTTTGGCGTCAGCCAGCGGTTTCAGCATTATTTGGTGCTGCCCGGTCTGCTGCTGGCGGCCACGGCTGTTTTTTTCGGCGTCACCTGGGCCTGCGGGCTGTCTTTCGACGCGGCCCACGAGCAGGGCTGGCTTTTAGGACCCTTCCCCGAGGGGAATCTCTGGCAACCGCTCACCGGAGCAGACTTAGCAAGCGTCCACTGGGGGGCGATCGCTCAGCACAGCGGTACCCTCGGTCTGCTTATTTTCGTCAGCTTTTTGTCTTTAGTCTTGACCAACAGTGGCCTCGAGCTGGCCCTCGACCGGGAGCTAGACCTCAACCGCGAGCTGCAGGCCGTCGGCTTGGCCAACTTGGCGGCGGGCCTGGGGAGCACCATGACCGGAAACCAGGCGCTGCCCAGCACGCTGCTGGCGCACAAGATGGGGGCCGCCAACCGACTGACCGGGGTATTTAAAGCGGTGCCCTGTACGGTAGTGCTGATTTTAGGCCCCTCTTTTTTGGCCTATTTCCCGAAGCCGATTTTGGGCAGCCTTCTGCTATTTCTAGGCATTGATCTGCTCTGGAAGTGGCTGATTCAAGGCTGGTCTAAGTTTCCGCTGGTTGACTACTGCATCGTGCTGTCAACCGTAGTTACTATTGGGGCGCTGGGGTTTTTGCCGGGTATTTTGGTAGGCCTCGGGCTAACGGTGCTGCAGTTTCTGTATCACTGTAGTCAAGCTCAGACGATGCTCTCCGCCGAATCGGTGGTCCTCAGCGATACGGCAGAGGCGATCGCTCAAATGAAAAAGCACGACCCGGAAGGGCAGTCCGTCTCCCATGCCGTTCTGCAGGGCTTTTTGTTTTTTGGCAACGCGGCGAGCCTATTCCAGTCGCTTCAGTCTACCCTTGAACCCTGTGACGCTGATACCCCCAAGACGTTCGTTTTAGACTTTTGCCGAGTCGTGAGCCTGGATTCGTCCGCCGTGCTAGCGTTCAAGAAGCTCTTGAGCTTGGCCAAACGCAAAAACATTACCCTGGTTTATGTGGGGCTCTCTGACGCCTTCAAAACCCAGCTTCTCCGCGGCGAAGGGATAGATCTGTCTTGCTCTCACTGTCAGCTCTTTGAGAGTAGCGATTACGCCATGGGCTTTACCGATTGATGGCCAAGATTCGTTACGGGCGCAGCATGCTGTACCCTTCAGACCCCTTCCGAGGCGCGACACCGCCGGTACACTTCTTGGGCGATCGCTTCTAAATTCTTTTCCAGACTGCGCTTTAGAATCTGCTCAAACGCCACTTCCAAGGGGCCTGCTCCGGCCTCAGCGATGATTTCCTGCGTCAGCAGCGTCGGCTGGTCCGACTCAGTAGACGCCTCAATCACCCGCCAAGAGCCTTCAAACTGGTTTAAGTCCCCCTCCGTGAGCTTGAACTTGACCTGGCGCGACGGCAGCTCCAGATTCTCAGTTTGAATTCGGGAGGTCACCTTAGCGAACAGCACTTTGCGCTCATCCACCTGCTCCACCACCTTGCGGTCACCCTCGTCAGTCACCACGCGGGTCTCTACTACCGTCGGCAAAAAAGCCGGGAAGTTCTCGTAGTCGGTGATCACAGCCCACACTATATCTGGCGCGGTATCGATCAGCCTGTAGCCTCGGTGAGCGTCCCCGCTCTGAACCACAACGCAGCGGCCCTGGGTGAGGTCGTCGCGCTGGCGGTCTGCTAAATTCTGGGTAGCCTGCTGAAAGGTGGGGGTCTGTGCCACGGTCAGTTGCGGTTTGTAATAGGGTATCTAGTCTTTCACTATAGCGGGGCCGCCGTCCCTATCGCTGGCGCTGGTAGACCGGTCCTTTAGCCTAGCTCTAGAGGCTGAGGGCGAGCTGCAGCTGGGGCTTGGGTTTGGCCTCTTCAGGCAGGGGATCGGGGTCGATGTGAACGGCGGGGCAGTAGCGGGCGTAGGCGCAGCGATCGCATTGGGTACCGGGAAAGGGCTGCCAGCTGCTGTCATGACGCAGCTGCACGGCAATGTCGCCTACCAAGGTCTTGACCCGCTCGCGGTGAAAGGGGGTGGCGCTAAAGCTGACCTTATCTCCCGTGCGCAGGTGGATAATGCTCAGCCGCTTGAGCTGGCGGCGGTAGCGCTGCTCTAGAGCCAAATAGTAGAGCCCAATCTGCAGGTCTACGTCGTCGGGGTCGGGCATGCTGGAGTCTTTTCCAGACTTGTAGTCAATTAGCTCTAAGCCGTCGTCGAGGTAATCAAGCCGGTCGTAGCGGCCTGACAAAATGAACTCTAGGTTCTGGACCCGTAGACCGCCCTGGATACGCCCCTCAACCGCTAGAGGCTTCCGCAGCGACGACCCGTTATTCATAAACTCAGCATAGTAGCGCTGCAGAATGCGGCGACCTTCGTCTCTTTGAGAGGACTTCAAGGCTGTTGACTGCTGCTCCCAGCAGTGGTCTACCCAGCCAAACTCGGGGATAGGTTCCTGGTAATGCCAGTCGCGATAGATGCTGGCCAACGCTTGATGCAAGGAGGTGCCGAGCGCTGCCGAGCCGAAGAAAGCGGCGTTGGGAAGCCTGCGCTCGTAGCGATAGTAGTAGGCGCGGGGGCACCGATAGTAGGTTTGGAGCTTAGCTGCCGAGATGGGATAGACCATGGCGCGGGAGACCACATGAGTAGCGTTATGCTTCTCATCATGCCACTAAATACAGGCTTCTCCAAGGATCAAATGTATTGCTAAGGCTATCTCTTTGACGCTATCCGTAGCGTTCTATCCCCGGCGAATATTCATACAGCACCAATCCTGACGACGCCACAGGGTGGCTACAATCCAGCCGTGCTCTTCTAGGGTGTCGGCCACTAGCTTGGCCTGCTCTAACAGGATGCCGCTCAAAATTCCCCAGGTCGTGGTCTTGGCAATTTCCCCCATCTTAGGCACGAGATCCACGATCACTTCCGCCAAAATATTGCAGACGATGCCGTCCACTGGGTGGGGCAGCCTCTCCATTAAAGTCTCAATGCTGCCCGACTCGACTACCAGCTGCTTGGGATCAAGCCCATTGAGGCTGCCGTTCTCCCCTGTCGCTTTCACTGCGAGAGGGTCAATATCGACGCTGTAGACCTGCTTAGCCCCCAGCAGTAGGGCCCCGATGGAGAGAATTCCAGACCCGCAGCCGATATCTGCCAGCACAGCGCCCCGCGCAGTGGCGGCGTCCGGAAGCCGCATTTCCAGCGACTCTAAGCAAAGCTGAGTGGTGGGGTGGTTGCCGGTGCCAAAGGCGGTACCGGGGTCAAGCCTTAGGGGCAGCCGGTCTGAATTGGGGTCAGGTTCAATCCAGGCGGGGACAATGACGAGGCGATCGCCAATGTCTTGGGGCTGCCAGTACTGCTTCCAGGTGCTTGACCAGTCTTCCTCATCAATGAGGCTCCAGCTGAGCTGAGGCACCGGCAGCTGGGCGCAAAGGGCATCTTGCCGGGCGAGCAGTGACAGCGCCGCTAGGTCAAGCAGCGCCGCCTGTATCTGGGGCATATAGGCCCGCAGCCAGCAGCGGTGGTTTTTGATCTCGCTGGACGTTCCCCGACAGCCAAACTCCTGCAGCCGCCAAAACACCAGGTCTTCCGCCGCCGGGTCGCACAGGACCTGAATCTCCCACCAGCTGTTTGTCAACGCGATCGCCCCTTTGTTAATTCCACCCGCCCCAACCTGGCCCACCGGCTCCATCTGTTTGGCCCTATCTGTTTGGCCCATCTCTACGCTGCCGCAACCCGACAGCGTGACCGCCTATAGCGAACGGCCTATAGCGCGACGGCCTACAGCGTAACGGTATAGGCATCTCGAATTCCCGGAACCTTGGTGATTTCAGTCAGAATACCCTCCGGCAGCGGATCATCGATACTGAGCACCATCACCGCGTCTCCGCGAACGATTTTCCGGCCCACCTGCATACTGGCAATATTGACGTTGAAGCTTCCCAGCAGCGAGCCAATCTTGCCGATGATTCCCGGCATGTCGCGGTGCAGAGTGAACAACATGTGGCGGTTGGGCGGCACGTTGATGGGAAAATCGTCGAGCTTCGTAATCCGAATTTCGTTATCTCCGAGCAGCGCTCCCATCACGGAGTGAGAGCCCAAAGACCCCGTCGCAGACAGGTAGAGTGAACCGGCGTAGTCTCGCACCGAGCCGTCCCGCGTCTCGGTGACTCGGATGCCCCGCTCTTTGGCCTCAATGCTGGCGTTGACGTAGTTGACGCGCTCCTGCAGGGCATGGGACAAGAGCCCTTTGAGGGCCGCAATCACCACGGGCTGGCTTTCGTTGGTGGCAAGCTCCCCCTGCAGCCGCACGTTGAACGAGTCGATGCGCCCGCCGCTCAGCTGGCTCACCAGATTACCCAGGGTCTCCGCTAGCTCCAGGTAGGGCCGCAGCTTCTCTAGCACGTCGGGGCGCAGGCCGGGGATATTGACGGCTGAGCGGGCGGGTAAGCCCAGCAAAACGTCGCGAATTTGCTCGGCCACGTCGATGGCTACGTTTACCTGAGCCTCTGCCGTGGAGGCCCCCAGGTGAGGCGTCAGCACGAGCTGCTTGCCCACTTTAATGAGGGGCGAATCCTGCAGCGGCTCGTTCTCGTACACGTCCAGTGCCGCACCGGCAATTTCCCCCGCTTCGAGCGCCTCTGCTAGATCATTTTCGTCGATGATGCCGCCCCGAGCGCAGTTGACGATGCGGGCCGTGGGCTTCATGTTGGCGAAGGCCTCGGCATTGATCATATGCAGAGTTTCGGGGGTTTTAGGCAAATGCAGCGTGATGTAATCGGCTTCTCGAATCAGCAGATCTAGCTCGACGAGCTGGCAGCCAATTTGCTCAGCACGCTCCATGGACAAGAAGGGGTCGTAGGCCAATAGGCGCATTCCCATGGCGCGGGCGATGGTGGCCACGTGGGAGCCAATTTTGCCGAGGCCAACGATGCCCAGAGTCTTTTTGTAGACCTCGACGCCCGTAAAAGATTTGCGGTCCCAGTTTCCAGATTTGATGGACTGGTTGGCGTCGGAGATGTGGCGAGAGAGGGCCAGCATCATGGCGACGGTGTGCTCCGCCGCCGCAACGGTGTTTCCCTCAGGGGAATTCACCACGAGTATTCCCTGGCGGGTGGCTGCTGCAACGTCGACGTTATCAACGCCAACCCCGGCGCGGCCGATGATTTTGAGCTTCTCGGCAGCGCGGATGACGTCGCCCGTCACCTGGGTGCCCGAGCGAATCATCAGGGCGTCATAGTCGGGAATCAGGCGGACCAGCTCATCTTCAGAGAGTTTCGTCTTGATGTCGACGTGAGCCACCTGAGAGAGGATATCGATACCTGCTTGGTCGACAGGATCAGAGACGAGAACTTTAGACATGGTTGAAATAGAATGAACCGTACAGGAATGGAGTGAGAGCAGTGGAGACAGACCGCAGCGCTGGTTTGGATGGTCAGTTTCCGCCTCTGCGATGCTTGAGAACTGGTGCCAAGGCGCGATCGCTGAGACAGGCCGGTAAAACCGCTGACATCGTGGCCTATTCTACCGTCAAAGCTGGAGTCTCCCGCTTAAATCTTTTGGAATGTGTCGGGCCGAACGTTATCTAAGTTGGAAAGTTTTTGCTGGGCTAGAGGCTTGGGCGTTAGGCTCTTACCACCTTTCAAACGCCGGCTCAAACGCTGGCCCAAATATTGGCCCAAATATTGGCTCAAATATCGTCGAGCAGCCACTCGGAAGCGCGGGGACCGAGGTCAAGGGGAATGCTCACGGCTTTGCCCAAGCGCGGACGCTCTTTGGTCTGCTCAACAAAGGTTTGTACCTGAGAGGCCCTACCCCACTCGTTGATGTAGTTGGCGATCGCATCGAGATGCTGACTGTATTCCGCTTCGCTTCTAGGGAAAGACGCCTGCTCCAGGTAGCGCCACATGATCTGCAGGAAGAGCTTTCCCTGAGTCCGCCGGAGCTGGACGTCGTAGGACCGGCCCCATTTTGAGATCAGCAGCTGATGTAAATCGTCTCCGGTCATTCCCTCAGCCATCGGTTAATCCCCAACGCAGTTTGTAAGAGTAGCTTAATATTTCGCCTCAAAACGTAACATTATTTAAGGCTGTGTAGCTCTGTGCAATCGTTTTGTCTAAAGTTTATGATCCGGACTCTTTGGAGTGTAATAATACTTTTAGAAAAACTGTTAACGGGCGATGTTGCTCTGACTGCGCGGTCTATCGCTGCTTTCGGGGTAGCTTGTCAAAGTTAACGTCAGGTTGTCAATCTTTAGAGCCCCTTCAGCCTCGACGGGGTCCGACTAGCCTAATTCAATGCTCCTTTTTGATTCGCTGTAATCCGATTCACTGTTTAAGTTATGACTCAAGCTTCTGGAACACCTGACGTCCCTGATATGGGTCGTCGTCAGTTTATGAACCTGCTCACCTTCGGGACCATCACTGGCACCGCGCTGGGCGCACTCTATCCGGTTGTCAAATATTTTATTCCACCGTCCAGTGGTGCAGCAGGGGGCGGTGTTTTAGCGAAAGATGCGCTGGGTAGTGACATCACCGTCAGCGAATTTCTGGCTAGCCACGCTTCAGGCGATCGCGTTCTGACTCAAGGGCTCAAGGGCGACCCAACCTACGTTGTCGTCGAAAGCAGCGAAGCGATCGCTGACTACGGCCTCAATGCAGTCTGTACCCACCTGGGCTGCGTCGTTCCCTGGAACGCTGCCGAAAACAGATTCATCTGTCCCTGCCACGGCTCCCAGTACAACGCCCAGGGTAAGGTGGTCCGGGGTCCCGCGCCGCTTTCCCTCGCGTTGGCCCACGCCGACGTCAATGAAGACGGCAAGATTGCCCTTTCCCCCTGGACTGAAACAGATTTCCGCACTGGCGATAACCCCTGGTGGACATAGCCGCGCTTTAGAGACGCTATGTGGCGTAAGCCTTTTGGCACGAGCCTTTAGTGCAAGCCTCTGGTGCAAGCCTCTGGCGCTACTCCATCCCTCCCATCCCCAGTTCTACTATTCACAGATTAATTTAGCCATACCCATGCGCGCGAACTTTTGGACCCAATTTCTCTCCAGCGCTCGCCAGATCGCATTAAAGGCGTCTTTACTTGTGCTTGTGACCGCCTCGCTGCTGATCGGCAACGCCGCCTTCCCGCAGACCGCTGCCGCCTATCCCTTCTGGGCTCAGCAAAACTATGACTCTCCTCGGGAAGCCACTGGCCGCATCGTCTGCGCAAACTGCCACCTCGGCGCTATGCCCACTGAGGTAGAGGTGCCCCAGGCGGTGCTCCCCAACACTGTGTTCAAGGCCGTTGTCAACATTCCCTATGACCTCAGCACCCAGCAGGTGCAGGCAGACGGCAGCAAAGGGGCGCTGAACGTGGGCGCTGTGCTGATGCTCCCCGAAGGATTTAAGCTCGCTCCCGAGGACCGTATTCCTGAAGAGATGAAGGAAGAGGTCGGGCCGGGCTACCTGTTCCAGCCCTACAGCGAGACCCAGGACAATATCCTTTTGGTGGGGCCGCTGCCCGGTGAGCAATACCAGGAAATTGTCTTCCCGGTGCTGTCTCCCGACCCTGGCGCAGACAAGAGCGTCCACTTCGGTAAGTATTCCGTTCACGTCGGCGGTAACCGAGGCCGAGGCCAGGTTTACCCCACGGGTGAAAAGAGCAACAACGCCGTCTATAAAGCCTCCGCTGCCGGAACCATCTCCAGCGTGGCTAAGTCTGAGGACGGTGGCTACGAGGTCACGATTCAAACCGAAGACGGCAAGTCGGTTGTGGATGCGATTCCCCCTGGTCCGGCGCTGATGATTGCTGAAGGCGAGGCGATCGCGACTGGCGCTAGCCTCACCGAGAATCCTAATTCCGGTGGATTCGGACAGGTGGACGCTGAGATCGTGCTGCAGAGCCCAACGCGCGTCAAAGGCTTGATTGCTTTTGTTGCCGCTATCATGCTCAGCCAAACGTTCTTGGTGCTGAAGAAGAAGCAGATCGAGAAGGTTCAAGAAGCGGAAATGAGCTTCTAATTTTCGGCCTATTCTTTTCAATAATATTTTTAGGGGCACAGCGCAGGCTGTGTCCCTATTTTTTTGGATGTGCAAGCGATCGCCTCTAGCGGAGGAATTGCGGCTGACTGAGGAAAGGGCCGTGGCACTTGAGCGGTAAGCCGTTTTGTTTTTGTGATATGCCCTAAGCAATAAGCGGTAAGGTGAGGCGCTTGGACGTTTGTTGGTTTCACTCTAGCGATACTGTCTAGGCTTTGAGGGTTAGCCGCTAACTGATGGGCGATCGCAGCTTTTGCTTTTGCGTTAGTGGGTTTTGCTTGAAGCACTGTGTGAGCCATCGCAGCTCAAGCCCCGAGTAAGGTAGTGTTTATAGCCACTTTGGGTAATGGATAGGATCTACGCGCGGGCGTTGCTGCATAGTCATGCTGAGAATTGCTAAAGATTTGGGGTACTGCTAGCAGCCAGCTTGTAGCACCTGCTCAGCGGTGAGCGTCAGCTCTGGAAAGGTGGGCGAGAGGATGGGCTGATTGCCTTGACGCTGCTGAATCTCGTACTCTCCATCTACAAGGGTGCAGATGGAGAGAGTGGGCTGTTTGGGTTTGCCGATGTATCGCGTGCCGCCCAGTCCGGCGTGGTCTGCGATCCAGTATTCGGGTATGCCTAAAGCGGCGTAGTCTTCAACTTTGCGAGCGTAGTCGTTTTGCCAGTTGCTGCTGACGACTTCGGCGACAAATTTAAGGGAGCTGCCTTTGGTGAGGATGGACTGCTCAGGCCACAGAGGTTCATCGTCAAGGGCACTGCGATCGACTACGGCGACGTCTGGGCGGAAGGCGGTCATGGTAGTGTTGGCGGGCCGCAGCAGACCTCGCTGAAGGACGAACCACGGGAGGTCATTGGTATCGATTTGAACGCAGAGCTTGCGTGTGATGAAAGCAGCAACTTCGTCGTGTGGCCCTGTCGGTTCCAAGTCAAATACTTCTCCGTCGATCAGTTCATAGCGGTTGTCGCCGCCATAGCGGATGAGGAATTCGTCGAAGCTGAGGGGCGTTTGTTGTAGGGGATGATTGGGTGCGATCGTCATGACTATTTTGTCTAAGAACGTTTACGATCAGCTTGAAGGAGAAAACTTCAGCTTTAAGTCTTCTAATACTTGCTTTGCTTCTCTTTTTCGATGTGTGTCAATATACAGCCGCTCAATAACATAGTTCACAAGTATTAACAAGTTACTTGCATCTTCAGCCTTTGCTTGCTTTGCAAAAAACAAGTGCTTCGAATGCGCTCCCTTGTTACCAAGCTCTTTAATGCCTCTGATAATATCTGTTAGACCTTCGGGCATTTTTTCTTGCCTGAAAAGTTGCGTAAGCCTTTCGCCAAGACCGACAAAGCGTATTTTTCCATCCTTATTCGAAGCTTCGGTAGGGATATTGAACTCATTACAGATCTCTTCCAGCACTGCCCTAGAGAGAATAAAGCTTGCGCGCGGCGACTTGTACAAGACTGCCTGAGCTTGAGAGATAACTTCAACTATTGATCTGGGAACTGAAGGATGAAGCTGCTTGTTTGGAGAATGGATAACTGTACGACGAAACTCTCGATATAAATCTACTTTTGAGTCATATTCTTCATTGGAATTTATTGACGCGGAATAGCATACGAGAGTCACTTCATTGCAAGCAGGACAAGTAAGAAAATCAAAAATTTCTTCGGTATAATATATATCAATTTCGCGATCTCCGCTCTTATGGCGAAACGTAGCTTCATGGTTCAGCAGATTGCCGCAATTACAGTATTCGCGCATTGCTTCGAGGTTGTAATACGCTGACATCTTTACTTCCTTTGGATTTTAAAATATCCTTTCGAGAATAAGAAAAATTAACGATAAAGCATATATAATCGCCGATAAGCTTGCGAGATTGTTCAGCTTTGGTTACAAGATTCACTGTAAAGCCATCCAGTGTCCGCCGCGTAATCACTATTGCCTCATTTTAGGGGCGATCGCATAGCGTCTATCTTACGGGTATGCTTCGCAAACACTTCAGTGAAAGCGACAGGTCCTGAGGCAACGCCTTCATCCCGATGCTGTTCTGCCTCAGCTCATGAGCCGTCTACACCAGTATCGCGATCGCCCTCCGAAAAAAATATCTTGATTCTGGCGTACTAAGGCGCTACACTCTTCACCTATGAGCTGTGACCCACAAATTACAGCTTGACCACACCCAAAAATTTGGTCTGACGGGCACGATCGCTGTTACCAGCAGCGATCGTGCCCTGACCCTTAGACAGGAATCCGCTGTCTTCGGGCTGGCAGTATTGTATCCGCAATGCTCCCAGCCATCCTAGACGCCCAAGACAAGGGATGGACTGAGTTTTTGGGTTTTCTTACCCTAAAAAAAGAGAGAAAACCCATGACATTCTTATACCCCGAGCTGCCTCAAACCGAGGCGGCACCCACCGTGCTGACCACTCCCGACCCCGGCCCCAGCGGCGAAGTTGTCCGCCACGTGATCATCGGCTCCCCCGAAGCCGTCCGCGAAACCATCTACCGACTGCACTTGAAGCGCTACGTCGAGCAGGCCATGTGGACCGGCCCCATCGAGATTGGCCCCAACGGCGTCAACATCACCCAGAGCCAGGGACAGGTGTTGTTCTATCTCATGCGGCTGCGGTCCCTAGACGTGGTGAGCTAACGGCGTACCGGGCCTAAACTGATGGGTTGGGGTCGACGCCCGCCAACGTCAACTCCAACCTTTGGGCTGAACAAAACGCTCAAACAAACACCGCCGTCCGGTTTCCATATACCAGCACCCGGTTTTGCAAATGGGCTCTCACCGCCCGTGCCAGCACCACCCGCTCCAAATCCTTTCCCTTACGCACCAGGTCTAGCACCTCATCGCGGTGAGTTACCCGCACCACATCCTGCTCAATAATCGGCCCCTCATCCAGGTCCACCGTGGCGTAGTGGGCCGTTGCGCCAATAATTTTCACCCCGCGCTGGTGAGCCCGCTTATAGGGGTTAGCCCCAGCAAAAGCGGGTAAAAACGAATGGTGAATATTGATGATCTGAGAAAACTGCTCTAGTAAGGCGGGGCTCAGCACCTGCATGTACTTCGCCAGCACCACCAGGTCGATCTGGTACTGGTCTAGCAGCGCCAGCTGCGCCGCCTCCGCCCCCGCCTTAGTTTCAGCCGTAACGGGAACGTGATGATAGTCGATGCCAAACTGCTCGGCCACCGGGCGCAGCCGCTCGTGGTTGCTGATAATCAGCGGGATGTCTGCCGAAAACTCCTTGGCCTGCTGTCGCCACAGCAAATCCAGCAGACAGTGGTCCTGCTTCGTCACTAAAATCGCCACCCGAGGCACCGCGTCAGAAAAGCGAATGTGCCAGCGGGCCTGCAGAGGCTGGGCGATCGCATCAAAGGCCGGGGCAATGATATCGCGGGGGAGGTTAAACCCCGCCAACTCCCACTCAATGCGCGTTAGGAACAGGTCCGCTTCCATATCGGTATGCTGAGCCGCATGGATAATATTGCCGCCGTTGGCGTAGATAAAGTTGGCAATTTTGGCAACGAGCCCCTGCTGGTCTGGGCAGGAAAGCAGTAGAACGGCGGTCGGACTCATGGGACAGCTATGCGGGGACGGAATTCTGGAAATAGTACTCCCATGCCTCTACGCAGGCTTCTGCTTCAGTCGTCCCCTCCTCAGGGAAACGGGCCATGAAGTTCTTGTCACTCTGGGCGGAGTAGGGGCCTTCTTTGATCTCTAGCATAGCGGTATTGGGGGCTAGGGCCACCAGAGTATGATAGGTTCCCTCAGGGAGCTCAATGGCGCGCACCGGGCCGCGATCGCTTACCCGATGACGACGGATGGCCTGCCCGCTATCGTCAAAGACCAAAATGCCGACGCTGCCCTGCAGCACCAAAAAAAACTCGAACCCATTGGTCTCCGAGTCGCGGTGGTGGCAGTGGGGGCGAACGTAGGTGCCCGGCTGCATAACGTTAACGAAGCGCTGTACCCGCTCGTGCAGCTCGTGAAAGTTGCAGTTTTTCCGCAGGCGAGGACTCGCAAGGGCCTGCTGGGCCGTCTCATCAAGCATAGACTGGGTGAGGAGCTTGTCGGCGAGGGGAAAGTCGGTCATGGTGTCCTGGGGATGATGGGCCTCAAGTTCAGTCCAGTATAACCGCGCTCTATTTAAGCCCATTATGGTGCTTTAAAATACAGACTGATGGAGCCCCACTGCCTGTCGCGATCGCCAGGGGGCTGCCAAGCAGTCAGCCTGCTGCAAAAACGCCACGGGCGCTCAGAACTCGATCCCCGGCTGCGCCTTGACCCCCTGCTCGCGAAACGGATGCTTCACCAGGGTCATTTCTGTCACTAGGTCTGCCTGCTCAATCAGCTCAGCGGGTGCCCCCCGCCCCGTCAAAATGACGTGGGAGTCTTCCGGCTTTTGAGCGAGCCCCTCAACGACCTGCTCCACCGACAGATAGCCTAGCTTCAGGGCAATATTGACCTCGTCCAGCAGGGTGAGCTTGAACTCGGGATTGGTGATGAATGCCAGCGCCTTTTCCCAAGCCGCCTCCGCCTTAGCAATATCGCGATCGCGGTCCTGGGTCTCCCAGGTGAACCCTTCCCCCAAGGCGTGAAACTCAAGCTGCTCAGACCACTGGCTCAAGACAGCTTTCTCCGCAGGCTCCCAGGCTCCTTTGATAAACTGCACAATCGCCACCCGGTAGCCATGCCCCAGCGATCGCACGACCATTCCCAGGGCGGCGGTGGTTTTGCCCTTGCCGTTGCCGGTATGGACAATGACTAGGCCCTTTTCACGGCTGCGCTCGGCGACGCGCTGCTCTTGAACTTCTTTGCGGCGCTGCATTTTGCGGCGGTACTGATCTGAATCGAGGTTGGGGCGATCGGTGGTGGCTGTGGGGTCAGACATAACCTATGTATTGAAGGGGGCACGCAGTCAAGCCTATCGTATTTCGATTGGCTGATTGGCAATTTCGCTTGCTTGCAGTAACCCCTTGAGAAATTAGCTATAATGGAAAATACTATCCAAATCTTCAACGTCCCATTCCAGGAGTATCGAGTCGATGGCCAAAAAAGCCATGGTTGAGCGCGACAAGAAGCGCAAGCGAATAATTGAAAAATATGCTCAAAAGCGGCAAGAGCTGAAAGAGCAGTTTGACAACGCCACCTCACAGCAGGAAAAGCTGATGGTTCACCGCCAGATCCAGCAGCTGCCCCGCAACAGCGCCCCCAATCGCCTTCGCAACCGCTGCTGGCTCACGGGTCGTCCTCGCAGTGTTTATCGCGATTTTGGTCTGTGCCGCAACGCTCTGCGGGAAATGGCCCATGAAGGTCTGCTCCCCGGCGTCGTCAAGTCGAGCTGGTAGCAGCCCGCTGACCTGAGTTTTGAGGCCTACTCGACCATCGAGGGTAGGCCCTTTTTAGTATGCCCGCCTGTTTTAATTTAGGCGTAGAATGCTATTGGCCACAGCACCGTTCAATACCTAAGCTATCTAGCAGCAGATCGCTGACGGCGTTGGCTACAGCAAACTCGCTAAAAAAGCTCCGAGAAAAGTCAAACGCCTGCATCTCGGTCACAATAGCTAGCACCAGCGCCCCGACATCCGTTTCGCCCTCCATGCGCTGCCGCACGAACACCTGCGTTGCCCGCTGGGCGATCGCTTGATTGATAGGCTCTGCAACAAATTCTGTGTCGAGCCAGTGCTGCAGATTAACCTTCAACCATTCCCCCTCTTGCTGAGGATGGGCAGCGGGGGGCAGCGTTGGCGAATATGGCTCAGTCATAATCAAACCATGAGTAGCGATTGAGTTACCGCTATGGTGACACATTCCGCTGTTCTACTCCACAGGCTGAAAGAGGTAAACTAACCCAACCCCATGGTCGCGTTCAACGTTCCCGCCATCGTCGATCAATACGCCAACGGCTACTTTTTGATGGCCGACGATGACGGCACGTCGCTGAACTGGTACGCCAGCCGAGAGCGAGCGCTGATCCCGTTAGACCATCGCTTTCGCTATCCGCGATCGCTGCGCCGGGCTCTCAACCAAAACCGCTTCCAGGTTTCGATCAACCAGGCGTTTGAGCAAGTCGTTCAGGGGTGTGCCGACCGCGAGACGACCTGGATATCGCCGACGCTGCAGCAGCTCTATCTAGCGCTCAATCAAGCCGGGTGGGCCTACAGCTTCGAAGCTTGGCAGGGCGAAGAGCTCGCGGGCGGAATTTTGGGAATTGCTATTGGCGGCGCGTTCATTGGGGAATCGATGTTCTACCGCATTCCAGAAGGCTCAAAGGTGGCGATGGTGAAGCTGGTGGAGCGGCTGCGCGCGCGGCAGTTCACGCTATTCGACGCCCAAATGACAAACCCTCACCTCGAAAGGTTTGGGTCTTACATCGTATCTGACGAGGAATACCAGCCGCTGCTGAAGCGGGCGATTCAGCGTCACTGCCTGCTGCTGTAGCGGCTGCAACCCGGGGTTGGGCTCTACGGCCTAGCGGCATGGCGGCGAACGGCAAACAGGCTGCCCATCAGGCCGACGGAAGTGCCCAGCGCCAGCAAAATTAGCGGCAGCATCAGCGGCCTTGTGCTGACGCCAGTATCTTGAGCCAGGTACTGAATAAAATCCGGCTGCCGGGTGAGGAGATGGTGAATGGACTGCTGGACGCCCAGAAGCCCTCCCCAGGCCATCAGCGCCCCAACGAACCCAAAAGCAATCCCCTGCAAAATAAACGGGAAATAAATCCAGGTGGCCGTTGCGCCCACCAGCTGCATCACCTCAATTTCTTGCCGCCGCGCCATGACGATTAGGCGAATGGTCGTTGTGATTACGGCTATAGCCGTGAGAATCAGCAGCGAAACGATCACGATGCTAATGACGCTCAGCCCTTCGTTGAGTTCAGTAATGCGCCTCACGGCTTCATCGACGTACTGCACCGCGTCGACGCCCTCAATAGCGGCGACTCTGACCGCCAGATCGGGAACGGCTTCCGAGCTAGCGGCCCGCACCTTCAGTTCGTCTACCAGGGGGTTACCGCTCAGCTGTTGAGTCGCCCCCGCAATGTCGGATAGCCCCATGGCCTCCAGCAGCGTTTTCCAGGCCTCGTCTCTTGTCACCAGCGTCACCGCTGCGACGTCTTCTAGGGCGGTGATAGAAGGCTCAACCTGCGGGCCGTTGACGGTTGGCTCTAGGTAAGCCGAAATCTCAAGCTGACTGCCAAACTGGTTGAGCAGCCGCTCAAATTGCCAAGAGGCCTGGAGGCTGAGGCCAAACAGAAACAGCAGCACCGTCACGGTGCTCACGGCCGCCCAGTTCATCCAGCCGCCTCGCTTTAGCCCCAGCAGCGTTTCCCGCAGCAGGTAGTCTAGCTTTGTAACGAATCTCAGCATAATTGGCGTTCACGCAATTCGGTCGTCCCCAAGGGAACTCAAATAGCCCCAAATAATTGACTATTATAGGGATAATAGCTGTCAAACTCGTCAAGGTTTCCCGTCTTATTTCCCATGGCTCCTCAAACCCAAGTGCTTGTTGAAAAGAAGAAGCTGGCCAAACCGCCGCTCCAGCTCCATTACCTTGGCGATCGCGTCCTGCGTCAGCCCGCTAAGCGCGTGACAAAAGTCGACGCCGACATGCGCAAGTTCGTCAAAGAAATGCTGCAGACCATGTACAGCGAAGACGGCATTGGGCTCGCGGCTCCCCAGGTGGGCGTCAATAAGCAGGTCTTGGTGGTAGATCCTGACCCGGAAGACGCCGCCACGCCGCCCCTAGTGCTAATCAACCCTGTGATTAAGGGTTCCGGCAAAGAGCTGTGCGCCGTCAAAGAGGGCTGCTTGAGCATCCCCAACGTGTTTTTAGACGTGACGCGGCCCAAAATCGTCGAAGTTTCGTTCAAAGACGAAAACGGACGGCCCCAGCGGCGAAAAGTAGACGGACTGGTGTCTCGCGTGATTCAGCACGAGATGGACCACCTCAACGGCGTCATGTTCGTCGATCGCGTAGACAATGCGCTGCTGCTGGCCGAGGAGCTCAGCAAGCACGGCTTCTCCCCCCAGGCTGTCCAGGCGATCGCCTAGCCCAAATCTCACTTTTACTGGATTGCCGCAGCGGCAGCGCCCCTGGGCAGATCGCTGAGGCTCGCCCACCGGGACGCTGTCGCTGGTGTAGAATTTTGAAGCTTCTATGACATCGAGGTGCCATGTTAACTCCTAAAAGCGGGCTTTTTCTCGCCTGTTCCTGCGTTGCGGCGATCGCGGCGGTGGGTTCTGTGTTTGAGCTATCTTCTGGGGTACCCCAGCTCGGTGGGACGGTGACCAGCGTCATCTTGGCTTTTAGCGTTCCGCTTACTGCACTATTCTTCTACGCGGCTGTGCAGGATGCCCGCGCCAATCTGTAGGCGATCGCCTGCGGACCTACTCCCCTTAGCTGACGTAGATAAGGTTGTGCCATTATTGCAATAGTGTTGTTGTAACAGCATTGATGTAACAGCGTTGACGCGATGGTATCGATGGTACAGCCTTGCGCTCAACAGAGAATTCGCTCTGCAATAGGGTAATGAACAGCTCCCGCCCACCCGCCGCAATTCTACGGCAAGTTTCCTCTGAAGGGATTGCCAGCCTTGAGTTTTACCCTCTCCCCTATGCTGGAGATGTCAGAATTGGGCGGGATCCAGCCTGTCACATTGTCTTAGATACCCGCGTTTATACGGGCGTTTCCCGCCACCACGCCCGAATTGCGGCCTATGGAGATGCTGGTATAAACCCTGAGGCGGCTTGGCAAGTCGAAGACCTCGATAGCTCAAATGGTACTTACGTTAACGGTCTGCGGTTAGAGGCCCCCCATATTCTTCAAGAGGGCGATCGCGTCAGCCTAGGACGCCAAGGGCCGCAGTTCATCTTTGAGGTGCTCTCCCCTGAAGATCTGGCAGCCCATCTTCCCGTACCCGCCCACCACTACGGCACCAACCCTGAGGTGGACGACGATAGCGCTCTCATCGGCGAAGGACATTTGGCCTCAAGCCGCCTCACGGTGAGTCAGCTGTTTCCCATTGTGTCCACCGGCCACGACCTCACCCGAAAAGCTTACCTAGGGCCAGGGGTAGTCACCGTACTTTTCGTGGTGTCCATGTTTATCGCCGTGGGCAACCCGAGCTGGTTCAACGGAATTTTGGCGGCCTATATTTCGGGGCTGGCCTATTACTTCGTCTATCAGCTGTGCGGAAAGCAAAAGCCCTGGTGGATGCTTTTGGGGGTCGCGCTGGCCACCGTGCTTCTGTTGCTCAGCCCGGTGCTCGACCTGTTCATCATCGTGTTTCGAGATATCCTGCCGGGCGAAATTCCATCGGACCCCGAAAGCATCAAGATCGGGCAACTGCTGCTGCAGATGTTCTTTGGCGCTGGGCTGATGGAGGAGCTGCTGAAAGCGCTTCCGGTGCTGGCCGTGGCGTGGATCGGTCCGCTTTTATTCCGCAACAGGCGATCGCTGGGGGTATGCGAACCGCTCGATGGAATTTTGCTGGGAACGGCCTCAGCTGTGGGGTTTACTCTGGTAGAGACCTTGGGCCAGTACGTACCGGGAATCGCCGACGAGCTGCGGCGGCAGTCCTCCAGTCAGATCGATCTCGAAGCTGGACTACTGGGTCTACAGATTTTGATTCCCCGCATCTTGGGGGCAGTCTCAGGTCACATGGCCTATAGCGGTTATCTAGGCTACTTCATCGGTCTCAGCGTCCTCAAGCCTAAATACCGCTGGCAAACGCTGCTGGTAGGCTATCTGTCAGCGGCGCTGCTGCATGCGCTGTGGAATACAACGGGGTTTGTTAACCCGGCGGTGCTGGCCCTGATCGGCTCACTGTCCTACGCCTTTTTGACGGCAGCTATCCTCAAAGCGAGAGCCATTTCCCCCACGCGGGCGCAAAACTTTGCTACGCGCTTTGCCCGTCGTCGTTAGCGATCGCCAGAAATATCGCCGGAGCCTACGTTTAAGAGGTAGCTTGGTGAGGGAGCTGAGTCAGCACGTAGTGGGATATCTCGAGGCTGAGGCGGGCGCGTTCAATTGGGGAAAGCTCGGTCCATTGGGCGACGCGGACTGACGAGCGTAGGGTCTCTAACGACATAGACGCTTCGGAGCTCCGCATGGCCAAGGCATAGGGTCGCGCCATCACAAGCAAATCGTCTGCGTCAAGCTGGGGAATCAGACCCTGCACGCATTGAACCAGCTGGTCTCCTAAAGTCTGTCCGGCGTGGACAGCCTGCTGAGCTTTTTCTAAGAGTGTCTGCAGCAGCGGCTGCGGCATGCGATTGCCTAAAGCCTGTACAAGTTCAGTCTCTAACGCTAGGGCTGCATCTGCTTCGTTCCAGGCGTTTTCTAGGGTTTCAAAAAATAGCTTGTTGTTGAGGGTTTCCCGCGCTGTTGCGGAGTCCAGCAGGCCCTCCTCCCCCAGGTTTGGATCGACATCGAGATCAGCGCCGATATTCTGGCTAGGATCCCAGCAATATCCTTCACCGCTGACGGCAAGAATCTGCTGAACAAAGTCCAGGTCGACTTGGTTACTCTCGGGTGAAGGCTGCGTGAAATCGGACATACCGTTGGCTCCTGTAAATTGCGGCTAGCATTGCTCTATATAGGACATAGGGGGGCATCGGACTGGTGGAGGGTCAGACCAATCAAAGGGGGCCGCGATCGCGGTTGCGACTCTCAACAATTGCTGTTGGCGACGATGCCCTAAGCCATAGGTTTAGGGGTACCGCATAGGGCGATCGCAGGTCATCTGGCCCAGCGCTGAAGTCGGCAAGTTTTCTGGTGTTGGGAGAACTCGTTTCAGCATCTGACAATAGAGAGCTACAGGGTATTGGCGAAGTATTCCGTAAGCGAAGTGACAGTTTTTTTAATGGTCCTCAAGGTGCTTTTGAACTCAGGCAGGTCAAAGTCCCTCAGCGGCTAGCGCTCATCTTCGACAATAAATTCAAGGGACGGGTTCTGCGGACTGCCAAACTTAATTTGGATATGGGGCGTGAGCGGCACTTCTTCGTTGTGGATGCGGCGCCACCCGTCGGTCTGGCGAATGAACGTGCCGAACCGGGAAAAATCCCTGAGGTAGTATGCCGGTTGCTGAACTGGACTTGCCAGAGCGCCCCGGTAAAAGATCTCGGCGTGCTTCCGAGAAACGCCGGGTCCGCGAAGAATAAGGTCGTTGTTTCGCTCTTTCCCAACCCGCATGATGCCACTTTGAATAGGCCAGCGATCGCCGGGGAGCGCATCCACCGTACGGAGCGCGGCCGTTGGCGTCGTCTGGTTGATCCAGGTCGGAGGCGCTTCTGGAATTTCGGTGCCCTCCTCTTGGAAAGAAAGAATCTGACCATTAAATTCTGGGTGCATGTAGAGGACGGGCAAAGTCCAGGTGGGGCGGTTAAATTTGTAGAGCGTCAGCAGCTGTTGTCTTGCCTCAGCCACAGCAGCGTCGACCGAGCCGCGCTTCAGCAGGGCCGCCGTCAGAGCTCGAATAAAGCTAAAGGCTTCGGAGTCTGCAATCGCGTCGCGCATTCCCAGAACGGCGGGCACGCCCTGACAGATCAATACTTCTGCTAGACTGCTGCGTGGAATAGCCTTGCCCTCTGCATCGCGGTCAGAACGAGCCCCCCAGCAGGCGTTAAACACCGCCAATTTGACCTGGCGGCGCGTTAGCACCTGCGCCAGCTCGATACCGTTTATCTCAGTACCAGGGCTGAGAAACAGCCGCCCGCCGTCGGGACCAGGCGCACCATGTCCGGCATAGACGAACAGGTTGTAGGACGAGGCGTTGAGGTGTTCTATAAGGTCGGCAGAGGTTGGCTGAACAAGCGCAGTCACCCGGCTGCCGGAGAGCGCCCCTGAAGTCCCAGCGGTGAGCCCGGATTCGGCTGCCGCCTGCAGGGCCTGCGTCAGTTCCTCAATATCCTGCTCTGGGTTGAGGGCGGCCACGGAGGGCGCAGTGAGGGGCGGTACGTTGTGACCCGTCTCTAGCTCGGGCTGTCCCACCACCATCAAAATTCGCAGGCCTGCATCCTGCCGAAGTCGGGGCAGCGATTCGACCTCGCTGATGGTGCGGCTGAAGAAAACGGTGGATCCCAATGAAATAGCCCGCTGACCGGCGTCAGCCTGCATAATCTCCCAGGGCAGCCGAATAAGATCGGCATCGCGCACTTCTAGCCGCAGCCGCAGCGGTCGCTTTTGCCCGAGGGCAACCCCTTGGCTTTTATCCAAGCTGCGGCCAATGACGCCGTCAAACAGCCACTGCCAGAGCCGAATTCCCATGTGCTGCATCAGCCGGCTGCTGTAGTTCATCGAGGGCTCAGACGAGGTATCGAGCGCCAGGGTGGACGCTGCTCCGGCTTCCGGCGCAGATAGAACAGAATCTTGAGAGAACATCATTTGCCAAACGGCCCAGGCCTGCGACAGCTCTGCTTGCCAATCGCGATCGTGAAGCACGTAACCGCTGGTGTAAGGTGCTCTGATCACCCAGGTGACATAGCGACGGGCCTCAGTTCCGCTGAGGCGATCGACCGCCAAATTCAAGCAGGGAATATTGGCCTCAGAAGACGGAACAGACATGCAGTCAACGTACCCACGATATAGAATAAGCGCATTCTTTCTAGTCTATCTGGTCTTCTGCCCCCAGCAGTGGCCTAGCACGGGGAGCAAAAATATCCGTTGAGCCTTTTCCACAGCGCTTTTCGCTGATCGTCAAAAGTTGGGCAGATCTTATTGACTGTCTTGCTTGGCCCCTAAAGCAATCAGCGCCTCTTCTTGGGCCAAGGTCGAGCCTTTGGCAGCAGTGATGTTCATTCCTCCGTAAGGGCGATCTGACCGAAGCGTCTCTAGAGCCTCTTCTGTGTCTACCTGCCAAAGCCGAATGGTATTGTCTGTGGTCAAAGTAGTACGAGCGAATTCACAGGCGGTAAAATCAACCTGATGCAAACTAACGCCCTGAAGATGGGCTTGCCAAATGTGCAGTTGGGAAAAATCTTGACCATCGAGGTCAAATTCGCCGTAGCGCATCAGATTGAGTAGGTTACCCGCAGCATAGCCAGGGCGCTTTCGATAGGTTTGCGTGAAGCTGGCGTTTCAAAGACAAAGGGTTGATTGAGCCTGAAACTAAAGAGATTTTCTCAATAATTGGCTGAAGAATTGCCTTGATTTGATTGTTTCTAACGTCTTTGTTCGCGGACGCTTTAATGAGAGCGTGGCTATTGAAAAGCTGCAGTTCCTCCGTCTGCAGTTCGCGGCAGACCGTCTCAATTAAACGCTCGGTGGTGTATTCCATTAAAGCGGGCGGTAGCGTGAAGTAGCTATCGTCTTGCTCTAGGGGAAAGTGACGTTCTAGAGCGTCCAGCGTCTCTGGAACATGCTTTTTAGATAATGATGACAAGACATCGTTGCTCAGCTCTGAAACAGAAACAGGCCCTCGATTGATAGCCAGCCAATACATGATCTCTTTTTCAGGTTCTGAGAGCCGTTCAAAATGCCAGCTTAGCAGATCGCGAATCTTACCAAAAACCTTTATGTTCTGCTCTAAAAATTGAGAAATGCTGCCGTCAAAGCGCCTCAGAATTTGCCTGGCAGCAGCTTCTAGAGCGAGGGGATTACCGCCATAGAAAGAAACGAGCATGTTCCAATCAGCTTCAGAACCACGAAACTGGGTATCGTAGGTATGACCAATATCGTGAACGATTGCCTGTCCCGCTACGGTGTCAACGCCGCCAAGCTCTAGCGATCGCACGGGCCAAACCCCTTCCATTGCCTCAACGTTTTGAGGTTTGACCCGACTGGTCAACAGCAGGCAGCTTTGATGCCTCGTCTCCCCAACCTGCCGAAAGAAGGCTTCGTAGCCGCTGTAGCCCGCTCGGTATGCGCCAGCAGCAGCTTTTGCGGGAATTTCACTCGAATCGCCCTGCAGAATCGACTCGGCGTTGTCCAAAATTAACAGGCAGCGCCGCTGCCGCAGGTGGCGAAGGAGCTGGGTGATTAAACCATCAGCGGTTTCAGCCAGCTGGGCTTCCCGGTCTTCTGCGACGAACTCAATTAGCTCCGTTAAGAGGGTTTCTAGCGGTGGGGCATTGATCAAGCGTCGCCAGATGAGGCAGTCAAACTCGCTTTGAACCTGATGGGCGAGCTGTAGCGATAGGTCTGTCTTACCAATACCGCCTCTGACCAAGCGGGTTTTGCCCACCCCAGCCAGCCCGACGATAGTGACAAGCTGAACGCGGTCTTTGAGTATCCACTGCTCTAGAGTCTGAAGCTCCCGCTCCCGCCCGTGAAACGTGGGAACATCCGGAGCCTCTCCCCAATCTTCCTGTAGGTGAGTATTTGACTCGGCAACATCCTCTGATGGGAGGCCAAGAACCCGGCAAAACACATTGAAGCTGCGATCGCGAATGGCTTTTCTCTGGAGAAATCGCTCCCAAGTTTGAGGGCTGTATCCATACGCGTAGGGGCCTGACTCGCGCCAGGTTCCGCTGGGCTCGAGAAGTCGACTTGCTTCGACTAGCCACTCGCTACTATTAGTTCTCAAATTTGCTTGAGCAATGGCTTGCTCAACTAAAACTAGCCCCCGTTGAGACAGCTTGAGAGACACAGCGCACCTTCTAAAACTTTGCAAACTTGGGTAAAGTAGCTCGGTGCCATCAATTTGCGCTGGCCGGGCAGACGCTCGATCGGTCTTCTGCCACCGGCTGCAGCCCGAACGAGGTCAGAGAGGTTTCCAGCAGCCAGGCCGCTTCACCCGGCTGGAGAAGGGTCTCGGCGGTGGGGAGAGTGGCGATCGCCGCCTCCGCCGGGAGCGCGCAAACCCGAAGCTCGACCCACTGGGTTGATTGGGCAAATTCAGATCGACCCAAGATCTCAACAACCGCCCCCGACGCCAGGTTGCCAACGGGAACAGCCTCTGCCATCGCTTCCGCCGGTTCAGCCGCTGCGCTGTCGGTTTCAGTGAGCGCGCTCGGGTCGACGTAGGTTGGAATTGACGATGTGTTGGGGGAGCCCCCCCCTGCGCGCAAAACGCTGCCGACCGTTAAAGGCACGCTATCGGGAACGCCCTCAGTCGAGTTAACGTCATCGGGCAAAGGCTGCGGCGAATCGGCGACATCATCAGGACTAGAAGGCTCTACGCGGCGGAAGCGGCTGCCGATGGAGGGAACTAGAGCATAGACCAATAGCCCCGCCAGCCCCAGCAAGATGACGATGCCAGCGAGCAAAGAGCCGAGTCCTGCCGAACGCCGTAGATCTGTTTTGAGGCTAACAGGCGTTACTGAGCTGAGTTTAGAGGTCTCTGGGGACTTGGCGGATGGGTCGTCTTCAGGGGAAAGCCTCTTGCGATCAAAGTTACCTGCGGTAGAAGGAGCTGTGTTGTCGTTGAGCTGCAGCCGCGTAGACGCCGCCGTTGGTCGCGCTGGGGGAACGTTGACGCTTAGCCCCTTAGCTGCCGAGGGGGCAGGGGGCGTCACCTGCCACAGCATCAACCCTACGGTGACATTGTCGTAGCCGTTCTGGGCGTTAGCGAGGGTGACCAGCTCCTGGCTGGCATCGGCGATCGCCTTCTCCCCCACCAAAACGGGCAGCAGGATTGATTGCCAAAACAGCTCAACCAAATCGTTGTCGCTCAGCCCGTCAGAGCACAGCAGGAGCAGCCCAGACCCGTCAAGGATGAGGCGCTGGACTGTGGGATGCAGCGACGCAGAGTCTGCCATTCCCAACGCCTGCACCAGTGAACCGGCGCTGGGCTGACTGAGGGCATAGGGATAGATAGTTTGCCCGAGCCGCACTTCTCGAGACGCCACGTCATCATCCAAGGTGATTTGGTGACAGCCCCAGGGGGTAATCCAGTAAGCGCGGCTATCCCCAACATGGCTGATATAGCACTGGTAATCGTCCACCAAGGCCATGACCAGGGTCGTGCCCATACGCTGGCGATTGCGGCGCTGTTCATCGTCGTTTCGATGGCTGATCAGGTCGTTGGCGTCGTAGACGGCGTCAGACAGCTGCTGGAAGATCTCTAAAGGAGCGTGGGTCTCTGATTGTTCAATAAGATGGTCGCAAACCGAATGGATGGCGAGCTGAGAGGCCACATCGCCCCCCTGGTGCCCCCCAATGCCGTCGCAGACGATGAGTACGGGCTGGTCGGCGGCGCTGTCTTCTAAGTCATCCGGCTTGCTCTCCGTATTAGCTGCCCTCGAACTGCGGGCGTCTACGCCGTAGCTGAAATAGGACGGCGCGGTTCCGCTAGGAGGGAAACAGGCGTCCTCATTGCGGGACCGACTCGGGCCTTGATCGGTTTGGGAGACCCATTGAATGGACTGGGAACGAGCCGGACTAAGCTGGGCGATCGCCCCCTCAAGTAGACCAACCAGCTGACTGGGCTGATCGATTTTGCCCTCGATGAGGTGGCGGCAAAGGTCGCTAAAAAATCTGCTGTCAGGCCCGCCCGGCTCAATCCAGTTCTGAAGAAGCTGTCCGAGCTGCGGTAGGGCGGGTGAGGCGGTGCCACTGGGGGACGCTAGGCTGTCTCTGCGAAGCTCAAGCAGCCGGACCACAGCCCCCTCCATCCTCAGGAGATGGTCATGCAGCAGCGACGAGACGACCTGCTCGCGCTGCAGCGGCTGCCAAAGCTGAGCGATTTGCCAGAGCCAGTTGAGCCGCTGCCAGGATGATGCCCCCGCCCAGACTTTCTTAAGCTGAGGCAGGGGAATGGGACTGCCGCTTTGGACAGCGGCTTCTGCCTGATTTGCACCGGTCTTGGGGCCAGAACCAAAAGATTGGTCGGCGGTGGGGTAGTTGGAGGTGTAGACGCTGGGCCGGTAAATAGCGGCGTCAGAGAGCAGCAGCAGCGGAGCTTGAGAAGCGGCAGTTTCGACCCAGCCATAGACCTGGGGCAGATGGAGCCGGTAGTCCGCCAGGTGGAGGTAAGGCAGCGCCTCAAACGGCACTTCGGACGGCATCGCCGGCGGCACCGCGGGCTTAAGGTCGAGCAGCACTTGGCTGCCCCGGTACCGGTACCGCTCGTCGAGCAGCTCGTCCATGCGCAGGCGATCTGGCTCTAGCCCAACGGCCCACAAGTAGCGCTTTGGCAGGGGCGTTTGGCACTGATGGCAGAATTGGCTGCTCTCAGCGTTGGACGCTTGACAATCGTAGTTGGGACATTGGAGCATGCAAACCTGTTGTGGGCTAGCCCGTAACGTCTTGGGCTAACTCCGTAAAATCGCACTGCAGATACGACACCCTAAACAGCTTCAATACTGGGCAGCTTTGCGGTAACGGCCCCGGCGCGTGATAACTCTGGCGAGAGACACCGACTGGAACACCCCACAAACGGGAACGCCCTACAAACTGATGCACAACGGCCCAGACATCCAATAGCCCAGACGCCCAACAGCCTCACACAGTGATGTCCGAGTCTGTTCTAGGGAGCCCCAGGCTGTAGTTGCGGACGCGAGCTTCTAAATTGTAGGTCACCTCGCCCACTTGCAGTAGCGATCGCACAAAGTGCTCTAGATCTGAGCCAATGCGCCGTAGATTATAGTCCGTGAGGTCCGCGCCAGCGTAAGACTCTACGAGTTCGTCAAATTTACGATAAACCGATTGGAGAGCCGACTCATTCCACGTCAGTTCGTTGTCGGGATCGACGTCGAGCGTGAGCTTGTCGGTGCTGGGCACTAGGGCGTCCTCGTTGATCTCGGCGCTGAAGATGCGAATGTGCCGTGTGGTTGATTTGAGCAGCATGAGAACCCCACTTTAAAAAAGAAATAACCCTCAAGACTTCTAGGATACAGCGCCTAGAGCTAATGAGCACCATGATTGACTACACTGGAGACGTCTTACCCCGAAGTGGCCAGGTCTCAAAGCAATGGAAAAGCGACCTTTCAACCAGATGTGGCATCGGCTATTTCTCATGGTTCAGGGCGGCTGTGTGCTGCTCACCTTGCTCGTGCTGGCCGGACTATGGCGCACTGGGTCAAGCTTTAGTGAGCGGCTCACGTCTTTATTTGTGCGGGACTCTGAGCCCCAGATTGACCCTCGGGCGATTGTCGTCAGCCAGATCCGCGGGGCGAGCGAGCTGACGACGGCAATTTACAGCATGGAGGCCGTGGTGCCCACCAGCCGCGAGCGCGTTGTGGGCAACTTCGTCGTGGGGCGCACGACGCTGCTCTACATTGCCTACGGGGAAGTCCGCGCCGGGGTAGACCTGAGCGCTATTGATTCCTCCAGCGTTGTCGTCAACGAGGACACCTTGCGGATTGTGCTGCCGCCCCCCAGGGTGCTAGACCACAAAATTGACGTCAGCCGCTCTAAAGTATTTGACTACGATCGGGGATTTCTGGGGATAGGGCCAGACGCCGCCCCAGAGCTGCAGACCTTGGCTCAGCAAGAGACGCTCAGCCGCATTGTCGCGGCGGCCTGCGAGAACAATCTACTGCAGCAGGCTAACCAGCGGGCTGAAACCGTGGTCGCTCAGCTGTTGACCACGGCAGGTTACGTCAACGCGATTGTCGAGACCCAGGCCCCCGACACCAGCAGCTGCACGGTGGCGATGCCGCCGGCCCCCCTGGAAGAGACGACACCCGCGCTGTAGCTGAGCTGCCTGCGCCCCCAATGCTTTGATGAGACGAAGGAGGATTAAATGACGGAACACCCCCGACGCCACAGCGTCAGTTCACAGCGTCCGGGGCCGCCAGAGCCCTTAGGCTTTCACTATTTTGCCTACGGTTCCTGCATGTGCCCTGTTGACCTGAAGCGATCGCTGGGTGAGCATACCCACCCGTACGTTATTGGAACGGCGACGCTGCGGGGCTACCGGCTGGGGTTTTTTCGGCGATCGCGACGGCGCAACTGCGGGGTGCTGGATATTGTGCCTGACGCGAGCAGCGCTGTAGAAGGGGTGCTATACCGGCTTCCCTGGCGGTTAAGCGATGAGCTAGACAAGCGGGAGGAGGGCTACTGCCACGCCACGGTGACCGTAGAGCGCAATACGCAGCCCATTGGCAATGTGCGGACCTACACCGTGCTGCAAAAGCACGACCAAGAGCTAGCCCCCAACGATTGGTACTTCACCGTGGTGATGCGGGGGGCCACCACCTGCGGACTGTCTGAAGACTACTGCTGGAAGCTCTTTCAGCATATGCATTATCTACAAACAACGGCGCAGGCACCGCTGGTGGCTGATTCGATGGCATTGGTTAGCTGAGGACTGCGTTGTTTTCCGCCCCGCCGGCCCCGCCCGCCCCGTCTATCGGGTTGCGCACCTGCTGCCAGCTGACGTTGCCCTAGCTAGGAGCCTTCGACTATGTTGACTTTTCACTACCATCCCCTATCCCCCATTGCCCGTCGCGTTTGGCTCGCTTTGCTAGAAAAAGGACTAGACTTTGAGCGGGTCGTGGTTGACCTCAAGGCAGGAGAGCAGCGCCAGCCCGAGTTCTCCGCCCTCAACCCATTCCACCACGTCCCCGTCCTCGTGGACGGCGACCTGACGCTGATCGAGTCTCTGGCTATACTGGACTATTTAGAGGCCAAATCTCCAGACCATTCACTGACTCCTCCGACGCCTGAAGCGCTGGCTCAAATGCGCATGGTGCAGATGGTGACGGTCAACGAGCTGGTGACTAGGATCCCGCACCTCGCGGTGGCCCCCCAGCCCGAATCCTGGGCTGAGCCGCTTGCCCCTGCCCTCACTTTTCTTACCGCCCAGCTAGGGCAAAAAGACTACTTTGGAGAAAATTCCCTCTCTCTAGCCGACATCGTAGCGGGCGCGACGCTCCCCCTGATGCACCGCCTTGGCCTTCCCCTTGAGAACTACCCTGGTTTAGACCAGTGGCGGATGCGTCTAATGGCGCGCCCCGCCTGGCAGCAGACAGCGCCCAGCGACGAGGCCTTCGCCCAGTGGAAGCGCTGGGTCGGCGTCATGGTGAAGCGGCGGCAGGCAAAGACACGCCAGTAAGATACACCAGCAAAACACGCCAGCAAAACACACCGGCAGCCTACTCGCTAAAGACCAAGTCCCCAGGACTCACCTCATAAGCCTGCTGGGCTGTCGCTATAGCCCGTCGCGTTGCGTCGTTTAGAACCCCATCGACAGGGCCGTTGTAGAAGCCTCGGTCCTGCAGGCGAGCCTGAATCGTACGAATATCGCCAGGGGCAAGTTCGACGCGAACGGGCAGCACGATGGCGGTTTCGGTGGGCACAATGGGGCCTGCCGGCTGGATGGGCACAACCTCGGTTTGTGCTGGAGCGGGGCTGGCTGGCCGTGTCGCGCTGACCTCTTGAGCTGCGGAGGGCTGCGCTGCTGACGCTTGCGCCGTCTCAGACGATCGGGGGGCGCTATCGACAGCGGCAATGGTAGCAGGACCGGCAACGCCATCCGAGGTTAGGGCATTCTCCGTCTGAAAACGAGACACGGCGGCTTCGGTGCGGGGACCATAGCGACCATCAATGGGTCCGTCGTAGTAGCCCAACGCCGTCAAGCGCCGCTGCAAGTCAGTCACGGCTTCTCCGACCTCGCCACGCTCCAGTAGCCCATCGGTGGGGTCTGGCACTCGCTCTGTCTCATTAGAAGACTGTTCTCCGGTTTCGCTGAGCGCCGCTTCCGTGCTAGCGCCTACAATGCCGTCGGCGGTTAAACCCCGAGCTGCTTGGAAGCGAATAACGGCGGCCTCAGTCAACTCTCCAAAAAAGCCGGTGATCGGACCCTCGTAAAATCCAAGGGTCGTCAGCTGCTCTTGAAGCTGGGTCACCCGTGGCCCCGTGGCCCCGTCCTGCAGCAGACCGTCATCGGAAGCAGAACCTGAGTCCCGCAGCGCATCTGCCGTTGAGTCTCCCACGATGCCGTCACCTGCTAAACCTTGGTCTTGCTGAAAGCGGATGACGGCGGTCTCCGTGAGTTCTCCAAAGAAACCGGTGACGGGACCGTCGTAGTATCCAAGCTGGCTGAGGCGACGCTGCAGCTCAGAAACCAGCTCCCCAGTGCTGCCCCGCTCAATGACCGTAATTCCTTGAGCTAGAAGCCCTCGGCTAGCAGATGGGGCGCTGGCGTTGACAGGGGCGGCGATCGCAGGAGCCGCTGCGGCTCTAAGCCCAACGGCACAGACTCCGCTAAGCATGCTGCCCGTCATAATGAGGCCGACTAAAGTACGTTGCAGCGGGGGATTGGGCTGAGGTCGAATGATGATCATGGGTCGGCACCAGGTTTCAGATGGGCAATCTACAGCAATAAACTAAGCGGACGCGAGTTGGGGGCAGTAGAGATCGCCTCAGAGGATCGCTCCAAGCGTAGATGACGAGGCTCTACACTTTACCGAAGCAGTCTTGGAGGGTCGGGATAAATCGGGCATTCGGGCCGCTTATCCAGTTTGGCGAGCCTTATTCTGAGTCAATACAATCGACAAGGTGTCGCTGTCACGCGCGATGTCGCTATCACTGAGTACTGTACTACTCTAAGCCGCGACCTTATCTTCAATTAAGTCTGTAGGTCAATAAAAAAACAGTCCTTGAGTAGGACTGTTGATTCATCGAGATAGATAGTCTTGAGCCGCCTCGACGGCTCTACAAATAGTGGTCAATTGCTAGAGCGGCACCCGTAGCCACCGCCGTAACCGCCAGTGCAGCCAGGGGATTCTGTCCCTGGCTCACCGCTAGGGTCGTCACGACACCGGCCCCTAGCCCCGCCGTTATCGCCGCTGTCCACCAGTCTTTTTGAGTATCTTTGTTGTACATGGGTTTGTTATGGCCTGTCTGAGAGCACAAACATGAAAATCTGGATAGTGCTCACGCTACCATGGTCGTCGAGGCCATCCCCAAAACAGAAGGCAGTTTGCAACTAAAGTTTTAGTTCGTTTAAACTAAGTTAATATTTGCGGCTCACTCAATCCGTTCCGTATTACCCGCTTTCACCCAACCCACCACCTCGCTACCCAAAAGCTGCACCTGCACCCACTGGCCGTCTTCGCTCTCGCTGAGAACGGTCACCTCTTCGTTGTATTCGACGCCGCCCAGCTGAGTGGTGGAGACGTCTGGCCCTTCTCGCAGGATAAGGCCAATAGGCTGTACAACTCGCGCCTGAAAGGCGTTGGGGTTATCCGCAGCGGGGTCTGTTTCTGGCGGGACAGCGGGTTCTGGTGGGGCGACTGCTTCCGCTGGCGCAGCGGGTTCTGACGGCGGCGGGGCAGCGGGTTCTGGTGGGGCCTCTTCGGCAAAAGTGGGCCGGGGCGGTAGGGCCGTCAAACGCGTCATGAAGTAGCGAGCAGCCACCACACCCGAGCCGAACAAAACCGCGATCGCAAGACACGCCCCCAGCAGTCCCTGTAATACTCTTAGCACTATCTCGTCCTCCGAGGCCGATAAACGCGCCCGCAGCTAATACGCCTGTTGCCAGTGCGCTTGTTGCAAACAAGCTTAGTGACATCCTCCCGACGCTGACAGCAAGCTGTACAGCGCGGGCTTCCTCAGTGACTCCCAGCTATTGCCGGGACATATCCTGAGATAGGTTTATACTCCGCCTGATGCCCCACGGCAGAGTTTTGAATTTTCATCTCCGCGAGGGAGGATACGCACTATGTGTCGCAGATACATTTGCAAACTGAGGAACGGGTGACTTGCAGCTTTCGCCTACGGGCCCGTCACACTCTTTGCGGGGTGTATCACCTTGCTATCTCTATCATACCAACTGCTAGCCTCAGCGCTGAGCGCACTATCCGCTGTGCATCATTTTGCGGGCGCACTTCGGCTAGCGCGACTCTCATCCCGACGCTCACCCTGACGGGTAGAGCGCGGGGCTTCCTGTCTAGTAGCTAAAGAATGCGCCCAGCGGACTATAGCCGAGGAGGAAATGACACTCGCGACGCCAGTCGCGCTCGCCCTGAAGCCGCCCAGTCCTGCATCGCCTGGATTTGCTCTTGGGCCGTGCGGGCTAGGGGCACAATTTGGCTGGCCGCTTCTAGAATATCTTCGGTGGTAAAGTCTCGCTCCTGGCTAAAGGCCGTGTGCATGGCTTCGACAATAATTTGCTCGATTTCAGCGCCGGAGAAATCAGGGGTCTCGTAAGCCAGACGGTCTAGATCGTAGCTTTTGAGGTTGTGGAGACGCAGGCGGGAGAGGTGGACTTTAAAGATCGCTTTGCGCTCGTCTTGAACGGGCAGGCCGACAAAAAAGATTTCATCAAACCGGCCACGCCGCAGCATCTCGGGGGGTAGCGCCTGGATGTTGTTGGCGGTGGCGACGACGAAGACCGGAGAGGTTTTCTCAGAGAGCCAGGTGATAAAGGTGCTAAACACCCGCCCCGTGGTGCCCGAATCGCCCCGCCCGTCGGCACCCGCAAACGCCTTATCAATCTCATCAATCCATAAAATGCAGGGGGCCATGGCCTCCGAAAGCTGCACCATCTGCCGCGTTCGCGATTCGGATTCGCCGACCAGGCCCGCAAACAGCCGCCCCACGTCTAGGCGCAGCAGGGGCAGGTGCCAGTGATGGGCGATCGCCTTGGCGGTAAGGGATTTTCCCGTCCCCTGAATGCCCAGCAGCAGCAGCCCTCGGGGATAGGGGAGACCGTATTGCCGCGCCCGTTCAGAAAAAGCGCTGCCGCGTCGCAGCAGCCAATCCTTGAGGTTGTCGAGGCCGCCGATGTCGGAAATGCTGGCCTGGGTAGGGTAGAAATCTAAAATTTGGGTCTGCTGAATGGTTTGGCGCTTTTCTTCCAGCACTAGATCCACATCCTCTGGACGTAGCTCCCCGTGGGTAGCCACAGCGCGGGCAATAATGCGGCGAATGCGCTCCATGGAAAGGCCCTGACAGGAGCGTACCAGCTCCTCTACATCTTGGGCGTTCAAGGCGCTATCAGTGCCGCTGAGCAGCTGTGACAGGGTCTGCCGAATATCCGGTAGGGTAGGCAGCGGAAATTCCAGTACCGTAATCAGATCCGCCAGCTCTGCTGGAATTTGAATCTGCGGCGCTAGAATTACCACATTTTTGGGCTGAGACCTAAGCAACCGCGCTAAGTTCCGCAGCTTGCGGGCAATCGATATGTCGTCGAGAAACCGATGAAAGTCCCGCAGCACAAAAATAGCGGGAGCTGATGCAGGCAGCTTTTCTGCTAGCTCTAGGGCCTGCAGCGGATTACGCCTGCCGAACCCCTCATCTGTGGGGTTGCCCTGGTAGCCGTCTACAAAATCCCAGGTGTAGACGCCGCGACTGGTGCGGTCGGCGACGGCTCTGATAGTGGATTCAACGCGCTCTTCCTCTAGCGTAGGAAGATACAGGACCGGATAGCGAGCCCGCAGCAGCAGCTCGAAGTCGTCGCTAAAACTCATGGCGTATTGGGCTGTAAAGCCCTGTCTGGGTTTGGAGCTGCAGTTTCCCTTTAAGAAGGCTGCAGCTCCCAAAATAGTTTTGGCTTATCTGTGAGAGGCTATAGCGGTGGAGCAGCATCTAGTTCAGCAGGTTCTCTCTAAACTTTTCTAGAGAGGCCCAGCGACTGTCCGTTGGATTTGGCGTGGAGGACTCCCAGGAGATACCGCCGCAGCCGCTGTCGCACAGCTGTCGCTGAGGGATAGCAAGGCATAGCTGTTCATAGATCCAATCGCCAGGGTGAAACTGTCCCATAGGAGACAGCGTTTCCACCAGCTCGTCCACCGACAGCTCTCGCTCGGGTTCTAACTCTTGGGCTGTGTTAGAAGTTTCCAGCCAGATAATCTCGGAGGTGTTCGACACTAGGCGGTGATTGTATTGATTGAGACAGCGATCGCAGGTGAGGGTGACGATGGCCTCGGCGCTGCCCTGGACCCGCAAAAAGTTGCCGCCGTGGGTCACCTGAACAATTCCCTGAACGGGGGTCAGCGTATTGAGGTTGGGCAACCGTTCGTGAAAGCTGACCTCTTCGGTCTTGTTGGGGGCCTTCAGCAGGCTGGGGATGTAAATAGGCGTCATGGTTCTAGAACCTCCCGTCGCTTAACAACTAGGCGGCGATCGGGCTCACGTCCCTGACTTTCGGTTTCTAAATCCTCATAGTCCTTCATCAGCGTATGTACCTGCCGCCGCTCCGCTGAGGATAGGGAAGGAATTTCGTAGGCCTCGCCACTGTCTCGAACCTGCTGGGCTGCCTGACGGGCGATCGCCTCTAGCTCAATTTGCCTCTGGGCTCGGTAGCCGTTGAGTTCAATGGTATAGGCACATTGCTCATCGGGGGAGCCCTCCATGTTGAGGGTCGTATTGGCAAGGTACTGAATCGCGTCTAGGGCGTGGCCCCGATTACCTAGAAGCTGCTGCGTTTGAGCTTCAGAGAGCGCCTCACCGTCGATGATCAGCCAACAGCTGCCCTCGCTCTCGATTAGAGACGGGTCTGCCTCGACGGGGGCGGTCACGCCCGCAAGGTTGAGCAGCTGCTCAAGCCACTGCTGAGCCCGATGAATTTGGCGAGTTGTCCCATCTGTCACGGTACTTGGCCCCTATTCCGCCCTGTTTCGTCGATCTACTTTTTCGCCGCCTTAGACTGGCTTGGCTTAGATTGGGTTTGCTTGGCCTGCTTAGCCTTGCGCTTCGAGCGGCGCTCAGATTTTGCGGCAGGTTTACCGGCATCTTTTTCCTCTTTCTTAGCGCTGCTCGGCTCAAAGGGAAGCGCTTCGCGGTCGTCGTCGCCGTTAGCCGCAGCATCCACAATCTTTTGCAGGTTCTCCGGGAGCGGCTCTTTCGAAAGGATGAACGTCTGAGCGGTTTGGAAGATGTTGGCAATTACCATGTACATCAGCACGCCGGCAGGCAGCGGGAAAAACAGAAACATCCCGGAAAACAGCACAGGCGTGATTTTGTTAACCGTGTCCTGCTGAGGATTGCCGGAGCTACCGCCGCTGCCCGACAGCAGCTGATTGACGTAAAGGCTGATGCCAAAGAACAGCACCATCCCGAGGATATCCCAGTTGATGCTGCCGTTTTCGCCCGTCACCCCAACTCGTCCGAGCGCCTTGATAAACAGAAATCCCTTGTTCGCGGCTAGGCCAGGAACCTCACCCTGGAGCGTAACTTCTCCTGGCGCTAAAGCTTCTAGATTACCGTTCTCATCAAAGCTGACGAGCTCTTGACCCGAGGTCACTTGCCAGACCGGCACTAGGTCAGTCTCGGGGTACTGGGCAACAAGCTGATTGAGCTGCGTTCCGTCCTCAGACTGAAATCCTACGCGAGTCTTCTCGCCTACTCCAAGGCGGGTACCACCGGGAATCACCGCCACCAGCGGGACGTGGACCCCGTCGGTAATGTAAATGTTTTTGGGCTTCGAGACGTAGGCTCTAGGCTGAACCTGCTCAATTTGTGCCTGGGGCAAAATTTCTAGGTTGACTGTGTAATCGATGTCGGCAAACGGCGATCCTCTAAGAGTCGCAAACAGCGCAAAGAGGATGGGCATTTGCAGCACCACAGGAAAGCAGCCCGCTAGGGGATTGCCAAACTCTTTGTAGATTTTGGACATTTCCTCTTGTTGCTTGGCAGGATCGTCCTTATGTTTTCCCTGAACCTCCTTGACCCGCTTTTGCATCACCGGGTTAGCAACCTTCATGCGGCGCATGTTGCGAATTGAACCCGCACTCAACGGGTAAAGCGCAAATCGAATTACTAGCGTTAGCGCAACAATCGCTAAGCCATAGCTAGGCACGACCCCGTAGAAAAAATCCAGGATCGGCAACATGATGTTGTTCGAGAGAAATCCAATACCAAAATCCATGCGCTTTATTGATTAGTTACGATTGCTCACCTGCACAAGAGGCCAACTGCCCTTAGTCTAGTCTATGTCCAACCTGTTCAGGCGCGTCCTAGGTAGACAGAGTCTTTATGCTGCCGTCCCCTGTATACTTTTCAGACCTCTCAGTCAGACCTCTCAATATTCTCGCTGCAGCTTATCGGCCTTGCCGTTGAAGCTGCAGATGCCCCAATGAACAGGTGCAGCGGCTCCGACGCTAGCTCCGCTCACCCGCTGCGCCGCTGGCGTTCTTGGCGCGCTCACTTAGCTTGTCGTTGATGTAGTCGTAGACTTCGCGGAATTTAGGCACCGCCCGCAGCTCCAGTCGACTGCCGTCTTTTAGGGTAACCACCATGTCTCCCCAGGCCCCCAATCCACGGGGAACGGTCACCACGCGAGCAATCTCAGAGTAGATAATATCCGAGCGATCGCGACCCATCCATCCGCCGGTCACGGAGAGCCGCCGGTCTGTAATGCGGTAGCGGAGCCAGACTGCTCTGACGATGGCTCCCACCGTTAGGGGCAGACAAATGATGGTGAACCCCAACAAACCATTGATAATCAGATCCCCTACGTGAGGACCGCCCTCAAAGTACACCTCTTCCCGAATGCCCATGGATTACCTCAGCGCGCATCAATAACTGTTCCAATTCTCTCAGAAACTGCCAATAATCGCACTCTGTAGCAGCCGAGCGAGCGCTGATAAGAATCAGCCAGCCGCCTGGCATCTGAGGTAAAAGCTGATGTATCGCAGCCTGAACCTGCCGCCGAATGCGGTTGCGAACAACGGCGCGCTTGCTGACCTTAGTGCTGACAGCAACGCCAATTCGACTGGGCTGCTGCCGGGAGGGGGCAGCCTCCCCTAGACTTACCGCTTCGTGGGGCTGACGCAGCGATCGCAGCACAAAATGGTGCGCCGTAACGCGCTTTCCTTGGCGATATAAACGGTCGAACTCTCGGCGTTGCCTAAGCCGATGGACCGATGGCAGTGCCACAGCGTCTAAAACTCATAGCGCCTGAGCAGCGCGGCACCTCAACTACGAAACCGATAGACGAGCCCGCCCTTTCTTTCGCCGCGACGTGATCACGCGGCGTCCGTTGTGGGTACGCATCCGCACTCGAAATCCCGAAACGCGCTTGCGCTTGCGGCTCGTTCCACCAAGCGTACGCTTTGTCATGGGAAACTCCTCTAAATAAAAGTGAATTAGCAGTCCATTATCTTACCACGACACAGACGGCCTCCGCGCAGGTTCTGAGCCTATACGGAGAGATCCCGCGCTGCGCTAACCTAAGTCCCTTGAGGGATTAGTCCGTATGGCGTCCGAAGCTAAGAATCCAGGTGCCCACGTACTGGGGCGGAATCACTTCTCCGGGGGCGCGCACCAGGGCGTTGAAATAGTGAGTGCCGGTGCGACGAGGGTTGCGGACGTTGGAGAACACAATCTCGACGCGGCTGAGGGCGGGAATAGCTTCTACGGGAATAATTTCTACAAAGCGATCTTCCTCGTTCCAGGTAATCTCTTCTAGCGGAACGGCATCTCCACTGACCCGGATCTCGATGTCGCTAGGGTCGAGAATTCCTTCATAGGTGTCGGGGTAGGTGACAACGAACATGCCGCCCGCTGTCTGCAGCTTATCTGCCGGAATGCGGAGGTGATAGCGATCGTAGCGGTTAATTTCTCCCCCACCATCGAGTCGATACCCAAGCTCATATTCACGGTCGACACCGCTAAAAATGGTGAATCCAGGTAGACCTTGAGCAAAACTCACCGTTGCCCAGGATCCGAGAAGACAGCTTGCTGCCGCCAGCGCCGCTAGAGCGCGGCGGGCGGTGGGTTGGAGGGAGGGAGCTCTTAGATTCATAGTTCTTGTGTTAAACGCGCAGTTTCAATAGGGAATTACAACCTATCGAAGACTCTATCAGATATCTTACGGGAGACAGCGCTGATGGTGTGGGGCTATTCCAACTGGCACGCTGAGGAACCGGCCCAGCGCCCAGTCACGAAAGCCAGTGCAGCCCCTCAGGCTCTATTGAAGGGGCCGCTGACCTCACGCTAAGCTTGCCCGTGGCGATTTTGGTGCCACTGCCAAGCGTGGGCAATAATATCGCGGATGTCTGCGTAGCGGGGCTGCCAGTTCAGCACAGAGTGGGCCTTCTCGGCGCTACCCACCAGGCTGGGGGGGTCACCGGGACGGCGATCGCACTCGATGGCTTTGATCGGCTCACCCGTCACCTCGCGGGCGGCTTCGATCACCTCACGTACGGAGAATCCATTGCCGTTACCCAGGTTGAAGACATTGCTATCGTTGCCCTCTAGTAGGTATTTAACACCCAGCACGTGGGCATCTGCTAGGTCACAGACGTGGATATAGTCGCGAACGCAGCTGCCGTCGGGGGTCGGATAATCTGTGCCGTAGATGGAGATGGCCTCACGCTTCCCTAGGGCCGTCTGCAGCACGAGGGGAATCAGGTGAGTTTCGGGGTTGTGGTCTTCACCCAGGCGGCCTTCGGGGTCGGCTCCGGCAGCGTTGAAGTAGCGAAAGCACACCGAAGAGAGGTCGTATGCCCGGTCAAAGTCGGCCAGGATGCGCTCTACCATCAGCTTGGTCATGCCGTAGGGATTGATGGGATCTTGGGGATGATCTTCCACTAGCGGAATTGACTTGGGCACGCCGTAGGTGGCGCAGGTGGAGGAGAAGACAAACTTTTTGACGTTGGCGGCCACCATGGCCTCTAGCAATGTTAAGGTCCCGGTGACGTTGTTGCGGTAGTACTTCGCGGGGTCCGTTACCGACTCGCCTACATAGGCGTAGGCCGCGAAATGCATCACCGCCGCGATATCGTGCTCGGAAAACAGCCGGTCTAAGAGGGCGCGATCGTTGGTGTCACCCACGATTAAAGGCGTTTTGAGGACGGTCTTGGCCAAGTCTTCGTGGCCGTAGATGAGGTTGTCTAGAATGATGACGGAATATCCAGCTTGCTGGAGAGACATGACGGCGTGGGAGCCAATATAACCCGCTCCCCCGGTAACGAGAATCGTCGGCGCTGTTTGAGGCAAAGGTTTTCTCCTGTATTGAGTCATGAATAATTGCGGCTAGGCTGACGCTAGCCGATACGCCTTACTGGGCGACAGCAAAGCGATATCGACTGCTAGTCCACGAGCTGGATGTGGTTGAGCCTGACGGCATCTAGGATCTGGTTAATTCGAGCAGACTCTTCGGACGTCAGCGCTTGATTTGCCAGCAGGCGCGACATGAGTTGGAAGTACTCATATCGACTAACTTTCCCCGTAGACTCGATCTGCGCTAAACGGGCTTGAATTTGATCGGGCGCTGCGCTCTGGAGGAATGCCATAGCGAAAAATAGGAGTAAATATAACGGTAGTCACTACAATGGCAGTCACGTAGACCGCTATTCGTTCGGTGACTGGAGCTTAAAGCTAAAAATCGCCGTTTGGTCACTATTATCGGCAACTTTAGTCTGGCTTAAGCGAATCTCAGATAAGCTTTGGGTAAAGACTTCGTAAATCCGGTCTCCGCTTGGCCTGCAGTTTATCGCCACTTGAAGTTTGTGAATATCTATCGCCTTCCCGTTCTGTCCGACAACTACATTTTTCTGCTTCACGACGCCGAGCAAGGCATTGCTGCCGTTGTTGACCCGGCAGAAGCGGCTCCAGTCCTCCGAAAGCTGACGTCACTCGACGCACAGCTAGTGGCTATCTTCAACACTCACCATCACGGCGACCACGTCGGCGGCAACGCCCAGCTGCTAAAAGCCTTTCCCAACGCCGTCGTGTTTGGGGGCGATCGCGATCGCGGACGAATTCCGGGGCAGCAGGTGTATCTGGAGGAGGGCGATCGCGTGACGTTCGGCGATCGCTCGGCCCAGGTTTACTTTGTGCCCGGCCACACCAAAGCCCATATTGCCTACTACTTTGAGCCGGGTTTGGGTGAGGGCGATACGGGGCACCTGTTTTGCGGCGACACCCTGTTCGCGGGCGGCTGTGGGCGGCTGTTCGAGGGCACGCCTGCCCAAATGGTGTCCTCCCTCTCAAAGCTGCGATCGCTACCCGAAGAGACGCAGGTGTGGTGCGCCCACGAATACACCCTCAACAATCTGAAGTTTGCGCTGACGGTAGATAGGGACAACGGAGCGCTGGCGCAGCGTCTGGACCAGGTCAGGGCAGAGCGTCAGGCCGGAAAGGCGACGGTTCCCACCACCATCGGCGTCGAAAAGCAGACCAACCCGTTTTTGCGCTGGGACCAGCCGGCCCTACAGAAGCGCGTCGGTCTGCAGGAGCCCGCGCGGGTGTTTGGAAAACTGCGGGGTATGAAGGATCTGTTTTAGCTACTAGACAGGAAGCCCCGCGCTCTACCCGTCAGGGTGAGCGTCGGGATGAGAGTCGCGGTCGTCGATGGGGCTCAATGCCCCGGAGACGGCCAAACTTCGGATGTACTCCCTAAGGACATCGTTGATAGTTCTTTCGGTCATCTCACAATACTTGTCAAGATGCTGCTTTTCTCTGTCAGCGGCTCTAATAGTTATTTGCTGCATGTCGTTCTGATGTCAATATGCTATCATTATTGCATGAAAGTCACTTATCAGTACAAGTTGCGTCCAGCGGCT
>CAVRCJ010000016.1:0-71637 GCA_963719515.1 uncultured cyanobacterium | reverse complement strand
AGTCACAGGCGTTGGGTAAAGCCAAGCCATGTTAGCGACTAGACAGGAAGCCCCGCGCTCTACCCGTCAGGGTGAGCGTCGGGATGAGAGTCGCGGTCGTCGATGGGGCTCAATGCCCCGGAGACGGCCAAACTTCGGATGTACTCCCTAAGGACATCGTTGATAGTTCTTTCGGTCATCTCACAATACTTGTCAAGATGCTGCTTTTCTCTGTCAGCGGCTCTAATAGTTATTTGCTGCATGTCATTCTGATGTCAATATGCTATCATTATTGCATGAAAGTCACCCATCAGTACAAGTTGCGTCCAGCGGCTGAGCAAACGGTTACCATGACCCGATGGCTAGACATGCTTCGGGCACAGTACAACTGGTTGCTGGCTGAGCGCTTCGACTGGTGGGAGATGAACCGCTGCTCGGTCAACGCCTGCCCACTCACCTGTAGCCTTGCGCCACTCAAAGATAATCCTAATTACTACAGCCAGAAGGCTAGCCTAGTGCCTCTCAAGCGAGAGCGACCCTGGTACAAAGATTTGCATTCACAAGCGCTTCAGGAGGTGACGAAGCAGGTAAAGCAGACGTTCGAGCGTTTCATCAAAGGTGATAGGAATGGTAAGCGTAGCGGCAAGCCTCGGTTCAAAGGCGCGGGGCGCTACAGGACGTTCACGTTCCCGCAGATGAAACCTGACTGCATCGATGGAAGTCGTATTACCCTGCCTAAGATTGGCCAGGTGAAGCTAATCCTTCATCGCCCGATACCTGATGGGTTTACTGTCAAAACGGCCAAGGTGACTCGCAAAGCAGATGGTTGGTATGTGAGCCTGTTACTGGAAAACAATGCCGTTCCGATGCCAGGGTAAGCGCAAGAAAAACATCATAAAAATGTACTATGGCGAGAGTGCGGCGGAGAGGACTGTGAGCATATAGTCAGGACTCATCGAGGCTCGCTTCGCCTTCTGCGGGATTGTAAATTAGATTGTGTCAAAGGCCAAAACAAGATCTAATGAACTAGGAACCTGAGACACCACCCAAATGAACTTTCCACCAGAACTAATCGACGAACTGCTCAAGGAATACCGCAAACCAGAAGACCTGATGGGGGAGAACGGTATCGTCAAGCAGCTGACCAAAGCCCTAGTCGAACGATGCTTGAGTGCTGAATTGGACACACACCTGGCTGAGGAGAAGGCAGAGCCAGATGAAGAACGCCCTCGCAACCGCCGCAACGGCACGAGCAAAAAGCGTATCAAGGGCGAGTTTGGCGAAGCGGATATCGGGGTGCCACGGGATCGCAATAGCGCGTTTGAGCCGCAGCTGATTGCCAAAGGGCAGACGCGCTTCGAGGGCTTCGATGACAAGATTGTCTCGCTGTACGCCAGGGGAATGTCAAACCGCGATATTACTGCTCAATTGCAGGATCTGTATGGGGTAGAGGTATCTGCTGGGCTAATCACCAACGTGACCGAGGCGGTAGAAGCCGAGCGCACTGAATGGCAAAACCGTAGCCTGGACGAGGTCTATCCCAATTCTCCTGCGGAGACGCTGCGCGAACGTTTACTTCGACGCCATCGTGGTCAAGGTGCGCCATGAGGGCCGCGTGATGAACAAAGCGATTCACCTAGCGCTGGGGGTGAACCTAGAGGGGCAAAAGGAGTTGCTGGGGCTGTGGATAACCCAAAACGAGTCAGCTAAGTTTTGGTTAGCAGTGCTCACCGAGCTGCACAACCGGGGTCTCGAAGACATCTTCATCGCCTGCATCGACGGTCTGACTGGCTTTCCAGAGGCAATTGAGACGGTGTTTCCCAGAACCCAGGTGCAGCTGTGCATCGTCCACATGGTGCGCAATTCCCTCAGCTATGTCTCCTACAAAGATAGAAAAGCCGTCGCCTCTGACCTCAAGAGCGTCTACCGGGCGGCCACTGACGCTGATGCGGAACAGGCCCTCATCGAGTTTGCGGAGCGCTGGGACCCAAAGTATCCCATGATTAGCAAGTCGTGGTTAAACCACTGGCAAAGAATTATCCCCTTCTTCGCCTTCCCGGCTGACATTCGCAAAGCCATCTACACCACCAACGCAATCGAGTCTGTGAACATGTGCTTGCGCAAGGTGATGCGCAACCGTCGGTCTTTCCCCACGGACGAGTCGGCCCTCAAGGTGATTTATCTCGCCATCAGCAATATCTCTAAGAAGTGGACCATGCCGATTAAAAACTGGAAGAGCGCACTGAATCGATTTGCTATTGAGTTTGAGGATAGATTCCCAACTTAATCTCTCACGAAGGGCACAATCTACTTGACATACCCCCTTCTGACTTAGACTTCGCTTCTTAGAGGTTTCCTGGTTGAGCATACCGATAGCCATGCGCCGCAGTAGGGCTATATTCTGTGGGGCATGCCCCGAGCGAATGCGAGAAGCATCCTCGCCAAAAGTCACATCGAGTACCCAGTGCAGCTGGTTTTCGATACTCCAATGGGTGCGAATTGCCCGGCCAATGGCGACGGCATCACAAGGGAGTGAGGTCAAATACATCATCGTCTCTTGAGTTGTCTTGTTCCACAGGTGCCGCACGCGCTTGACCATGACGATGCTTTGCAGCCCTGACCACTGGGCTTGACCATGCACAGGTTCAATCGCACTCAAAGGCACTGCCCACACCTGCCGATGCTCAATGCGCTGATGAGCCCCGTCACATTGCCGGTCGTAGCTGTGCTCAATGCCTTCAAATCCCGTTGCCTGAGCTTTATCGAACCAGTCACTCACCTGCTTTGAGAGGGTCGGATGGTTCGCCTTCAGGCACAAGACATAGTCCCCGCCTTTGGCAACAATCTGCTTAGGGACATTCAAATAAAACGTCGTTCCAGCGTGAGCGTCTAGAATCAGAAGGAGTCATCGAAACTGGGTGGACAAGATTGGAACTGACAGAAGGTCTAAAGTCGCTTCTCAAAGAGACCGCAGAAACGCTGAAGGGGCATGAACGCCGTCGCTTCATGGCAAAGACCGTCACTGAACTAGGAGCGGGAGGGCAGCGGCTGGCCGAGCGGGAGCTGGGTTGGAGCCGCGAGGTGATCCGCAAAGGGCAGCGAGAAGTCAGTAGCGGCATCATCTGTATCGATAACTTCAAGGGACGAGGACGCAACCGGACAGAGCACCACTTGCCGAGACTGGTAGAGGACTTGCGCTCTATCGTCGATAGTCAAAGTCAGAGCGACCCACAGTTCAAGAACCAACGGTTATACACCCGGCTAAGCGTAGCGAGAGTGCGAGCGGAGCTAATCGAGAGTAAAGGCTACAGGTGCGAGGAATTGCCCAGCAATGAAACGCTGCGTAATCGGCTCAATACGCTGGGGTACTATCCGAGCAAAGTGGGTAAAACGCGTCCTCAAAAAAAATTGCATTGACCGATGCCATCTTTGATCAACTGGGTAGGGTCTACGAGGAAGTGGAGAATGACCCAACGATACTGAGACTCTCGTTGGACAGCAAAGCGGCGGTGAAGGTGGGTCCGTTCTCAAGAGGAGGGAAAACGCGAACTGACACCCAGGGGTGCGACCATGACTTCAAGCCAAAAGCGAGCGTGGTGCCCTACGGCATTTTCTTGCCCCAGTGGGATGAGGTGTTCCTATATCTGAGTACCTCGAAGGTGACCAGTGACTTCATGGTCGATATGCTCGAATCGTGGTGGGGTGCTAACCGGCAGCGGTTCCCTCAGATTCAGACGCTGCTGCTTCACCAGGACAATGGCCCTGAAAATCATTCTAGGCGCACCCAGTTTATGCACCGCCTCGTGGTGTTTGCTCAGACTCACCAAATCAATTTGCGTCTAGCTTACTATCCGCCGTACCACAGCAAGTACAACCCAGTTGAGCGCGTTTGGGGCATCTTGGAGCAGCACTGGAACGGCAGCATCCTTGATGAGGTTGACACCGTGGTCCGTTTTGCTAAAACGATGTGCTGGCATGGACGACATCCGATGGTCACCTTGGTCACGAAGACCTACCAAACTGGGGTCAAGCTAACTCAAAAAGCGATGGCACAGGTGGAACAACAAATCCAAAGGCTCTCTCAGGCTGACCAGGAAGGTCAGCCTGACCTAGGTAAATGGTTTGTGGACATTCCCTGGACTACAGCTTGAGCCTTGGCATACTTTTTAATTTGAATGTCCCTTAGCAATCTCGTGCTGAGTACCCATTGCGTCAATCGTGATGATACACCCACTGATGTCGAGCAGCTCCAATAGCGCTGGAATAGCCGTGATCTCATTGCTCTTGCTCTCTACCTTCACTTGCCCTAGCAGCAGCTGGTGCTCACTGCTCCAGGCACTTACTAGGTGCAATGCCGACTGCTTTTTGCCTCGGTCGTAGGAGCCGCGCACGCTCTTGCCATCAATCGGAATCACCTGAGCTCCTGTCACTTGGGCAATCTGCTTCACCCATGACAAAAAGCACCGCTCTAGCGCCGCTGGCTCGATGCGCTTGAATAACCGTCTGTAGGTGTCAGCACTAGGCACCCCTTTAGGCAATTCAAGAAACTGCCCCAGCCACTGCTCATGGCTTTCCCCATAGGTTTCGATGTCCTCCCATCCCCTTGCGCCGCCGATAGTCGCCAAAATTGCTATCATCACAATGCTCAAAAGCGGATGCTCTATCCCCTGTGGCCCTCGTGGGTCTTTCAGCTCACTAAAGGTACTCAGCCACTGCTGTACGCTGTTGTCTCCATCGACCAAGACTGGCACTCCCTGGGCTCGGTTGCACGCTTCATTGGGCGGTGTAGATTTACCAAATCCTTTGCTCGTCATGTCTCTGCCTATGGTGGTTGTCCCTGCGTTCCCCCATAGCATCTTATATCGGTTTTTTTCTTGCGCTTACCCTGGTTCCGATGCTTACTCCGGATGTCGATAGGGCTAAGTCTGTCGGTGTTGACGTTGGGCTGAAGGATTTCTTGGTTACCAGTGACGGTGAGAGCGTTCCTATCCCTCAGTTCTTTCGACGCTCAGAGCGGCAGCTATCCAAGCTGCAGCGGCAGCTATCGAGACAGAAGAAGGGCTCTAACCGCTGGCGTAAGCAGGTGAATCGCATCGCCAAACTACACCTAAAGATATCGCGTCAGCGTCGTGATTTCTTTTCTAAGGTGTGGGATTGGCTGTTTTCAAAGTACGATGTTGTCGCTCATGAAAAGCTCAACATCAAAGGACTTGCTCGAACCAGACTGGTAAAGTCAATCGCTGATGCCGCATGGGGTACATTCTTGGAGATAGGCTCTTTCAAAGCCGCGAAAGCTGGAAAGATGACCATCGCTGAGAACCCACGCGGAACCAGCATTGATTGCTCGGGTTGTGGTGAGCGGGTACCAAAGACGCTGGCCGATCGGGTCCATAGTTGCCCGTCATGCGGCTTAACGATCTGTCGCGACCACAACGCGGCTATCAACCTATTGAATAGGGCTGTGGGACATCAAGCCCTTAATCTCTCAGGAAATGTCTCAGCAGTAGCTGGGAGTCACTGAGGAAGCCCGCGCTGTATGCGTAGCATCAGCGTCGGGAGGATGTCACCTTTCAATCATCTGAGCGGTAGAAGGATTCGGCGGCAGGAGTCCAAACGGCGCGGGCACTACAATGTAGCCCGACGACAGGTTCCCCAAAGTTCGGTTTCGGGCGCTACCCCAATACCACCAGTGGGCGGCAGCATAGGCGCAAATGACGCTGTCAAGCTGATCTTCGAGCGCTTTGAGTTCTCGCCCTGTAGCGGGAATATTAGGCAAATCGAGCGGTGTGAGGGCAGGCTCAAGCTGGGGGAGGCGCAGCAGGATGAGCTGCCGCAGCCGAGACAGCTGCTCACGGCGATCGCTCAAGCGACCTTTCTTATATTTTAAGATTTGGGGCAGCTGAAAGAGGTGAATGATGGCGGCGTGGGGAAACGTTTCGAGCTGGTAGTTCCCTATCGGGTGGTCGCCCTGAGCCGTCGGGGCGTGACGGTAGCCGCGCGCTTCCAGCGCAGCCGCTAGGCCAGTAGTGCGCTGGGCAAAGGGGCGGCTTTGGTTAGCAGGATAGCAGCCCGCGTGATAGCGCCCAAAGTAGCGGTGGGCCAGCCGGTCAGGTAAGCGCATCCCGGTGGCGTTGGGAATGATCGTCGGCGCGTCGATGGCAATCACGGTGGGAACTTCCCCAGCCTGCTCATCCACCCAAGCCAAGATATCGGCGATCGCTAGCCGTCGGGTGAGGGCGACCAGCGTCAGCGTCGACTGTTCTCCAAACCCCTTAAGGCAGCACAGGCCGCTTTCCCCCGTAGTCCAGCCTAAGTCGATGCCGAGAAACCGCCGTTCAGCCACCGGTAATTGCGTCTCCTGCGTATAGGCTGCGCCTTTACAGCTTTAGGACGGCCATAAACGCTTCTTGGGGCACATCTACCGTCCCCAGAGACTTGAGCCGCTTCTTACCCTTAGCCTGTTTTTTGAGCAGCTTTTTCTTGCGGCTAATATCGCCGCCGTAGCACTTGGCCAGCACGTCTTTCCGCAAAGCGGGAATGCGCTCACTGGCAATAATGCGGCTGCCAATACTGGCCTGTAGGGGAATCTTAAATTGATGTCGAGGAATCAACTCCTTGAGCTTTTCCACCAGCGCTCGGCCCACGTGGTAAGCCTTGTCTCTGTGGACGATGGTGGCCAGCGGGTCGGCAATATCGCCGTTGATCATGACGTCCATCTTCACCAGCGGGTTCTCTCGGTAGCCAAGGAACTGGTACTCCATGCTGGCGTAGCCCCGCGATCGCGACTTCATCTGGTCAAAGAAGTCGGTGACCACTTCGGCCAAAGGCAGCTCATACACGAGCGTGGTGCGTCCCTGGGCCAGGTATTTCATGTCCTTGAAGTCACCCCGGCGAGTCTGACACAGCTCCATTAGGGTACCGACAAACTCCTCCGGCACAATCATCTCGACCTTGACGTAGGGCTCCTCAATTTTCTCGCGCTCTTGAGGGTCGGGCAGGTGGGAGGGATTGTCTATGTAGACCGTTTCTCCCTCAACGGTGGTCACCCGGTAAACCACCGAGGGAGCCGTGATGATCAAGTCCAGATCATACTCCCGCTCTAGCCGTTCCTGAACGATTTCCATATGCAGCAAGCCCAAAAAGCCGCAGCGGAACCCGAAGCCCATAGCGCTGGAGGTTTCTGGCTCGTACTGCAGGGCCGCGTCGTTGAGCCGCAGCTTCTCCAAGGCGTCCCGCAGATCTTCAAACTGCTCGGAGTCGGTGGGAAACAGGCCGCAAAACACCATGGGTTTTGCTTCGGTATAGCCCGGTAGCGCCTCGGTGGCGGCGTCTCTAGCCAAAGTGATGGTGTCGCCTACCCGCGCGTCTTCTACGGCCTTGATAGCGGCGGAGAAGTAGCCCACCTCCCCGGCATGTAGCTCACCGACGGCCATCTGAGTCGGCGAGAGCACCCCCAGCTCGTCGATCTCATATTCTTTCCGCGAGGCCATTAGCTTGACGCGATCGCCTGTAGCCACCTTACCGTCCATGACGCGGAAGTAGACAATGACGCCCCGGTAAGGGTCGTAGTAGCTATCGAAGATCAAGGCCCGCAGGGGCTTGTCGACGGTGTCCTGAGGCGGCGGCACCAGGTAGACAATGGCCTCTAGAATTTCGTCAATGCCCAAACCCTCTTTGGCAGAGGCGAGAATGGCGTTGCTGCAGTCTAGGCCCACCACTTCTTCAATTTCCGACGTCACTCGCTCGGGTTCAGACCCCGGCAGGTCAATCTTGTTGAGGACGGGAATAATCTCTAAGTCGTTCTCTAGAGCCAAGTAGACGTTAGCCAACGTCTGCGCCTCTACGCCCTGAGAGGCGTCTACGACCAGGAGCGCTCCTTCACAAGCGGCCAAAGAGCGAGACACCTCGTAGGAAAAGTCTACGTGCCCTGGGGTGTCAATCAGGTTGAGCACATAAGTTTCCCCGTCTTTAGCCCGGTAGTTCATGCGGGCGGCCTGCAGCTTAATGGTGATGCCCCGCTCTCGCTCTAAATCCATAGAGTCGAGGAACTGCTGCTTCATGTCGCGATCGCTTACTGTTCCCGTCGCCTGCAGGAGGCGATCGGCCAGGGTCGACTTGCCGTGGTCGATGTGAGCAATGATGGAAAAGTTGCGAATGCGAGAAACGGGAATGTCGGTCATAGCAGCACGGGTTCAGTCAGCAAACGCTGAGATGACGGGTACTTGAGGTGAACGAGAATACCTTTATGACAGCTTCACGAACTGCACCATTGCGGCGCGGGGCTGATGGAAGGTTAATCTATTGTAGTGCCTATAATTCGCTCCGTGCGGGCGCTGACTCAAGTTGCTGCAGGAAGTTGATGGATCTTGACAGCTGACCCAGCCGGTCCAGGAGCTTGCCAAGCCTCAGCCGCCTCGAGCAACAATATCTCTTTGTGAAACATTTATGCAACAGCCGTTCAAACTACCAGTCGAATGGGTTTAAATGGTGATCACTATAGTGAATTCGTCAATACTTCACTTAGACTGACTCATAATGTGTGTCCTTGAGAAGGAACAACCTGCTTCTAGATAAGATGCTCATTGTGACCAATCTTTGGGGCTGAGGTGGAAGCTGGTCAACTCTGTGAGACCGAAATCTTCTCCCTCTTGCCTCCCTAGCTTGGGCAAAACTACCGTACCTGCTGTAATGCTATGGCTAATTCCGCTGACCCAACATCCTCAAACGCTCTAGAGGCCCCCGATCAAGACTTGGAAAAAGTTGAGCTTTCGGTTCACCTCGATCCCGCTTTAGTCAGGCAGGTGAGCTACCTCACGGACAACCCCAGCAAGGTGATTGAGGTGGCGCTGCGGCAGTGGCTGCGGGGGGGAGCTCGTCGAGACGACGATCTGACCCGAAATTTGGAGCGTAATCCTCCGGTACCGGCGCGGGGCGAGTGGAATGACTAACTTAGCGTCTGTACTGCTGCGGGGCGGGGCGACTTGCTCAGCGCAGCTAACTCTGGTGTGCTCTGTCGATTTAGTATTCGGCAGAGCAGCTCGCATTTGCGCTCAGCTCGGCTTTCCGATTCGCCCCTGGCAAAATACCTTGGTTCGCTTTTCGCGATGAGCGCTATTATTAACCCAGTCAAATAGGGTGCTCGCAGACGCTACATCAGATTCGGGTAATCTTAACCCGTCAACGTTGGCCACTTTGGCTGTCTCCGTAGGCTATCAGCATATCTCTTGCAGACCCCAATATGACGACGTCTAGTCACTTGCCACTTTCTTCAGCAACTAGATCCGAAGCGTCAAGCCGCTGCGGTGAAACTTCAGATTTAGAACTCGCGTTTATTCAGGAAGAGTCGGGCCGGTATCTCTCGTTTTCCTGGCTTGACGCGACAGGCTACGACTTAGACGCTAGTCAAGTACTAGGCGATTTGGCGGAGGCACCGTTTCAGCCTGCCAACGTTAGCCTCTATCTCCACCACCTGCGCTGCGTTCTCAATACCCTGACGCCGCTAGAGGTAGACTATCCTTTCTGCGTCCATGGCCAGTACCTGCTGCTGGCCCTCAGCATTAGCCCGCACCTGTCCACCAACCGCCAGGCTCGCCGAGTGGTAGTGACCGGAAGCGTTCGCCAATCGCTCACCGAACAAGAGGCGATCGCCATTTGTCATAGCCCAGGGCGATTGGTCGGCGCTGGCTGCGAGCAGCATTATCAGGCTCGGCTGGCGCGAGCCGCTTGGGATATTCGCCGCACCCTTGATATCGAGACCATCTGGCAAAAGACAGCGGATGGTCTGGGCAGTGCGTTGGATGCGGTGAAGTGCTTGATCTATCCCTGCCGTCCGGGATGCCAGGAGCTATCGGCGGCAGCGGCATACCACGCGCCGCCGATAGAGTTCCTTGAACAAGAGCCCCTGCAGCTTTCCCAAGAGCCTCACCTTTTGGAGGCGATTTCCACCCTTACGCCGGTGTTCTACAGCGAGAGCGCTAGCGACTGTGACGAAGCAGCCTGCGGCGTGATTGCAGTGCCGACCGTCTATCAGGATGAAGCGAACGGCCTCATCGTCATTTGGCAAGCGAACCGTGCCCAGCAGCTCAACCCGCAAGAGATTGCGTTTGTTCAAGAGTTCGCGCAGCAAATTGGCACGGGCATCGCTCATGCAACCCTGTTCGCCGAAAGCCGAGATTTGGCGGTGGAGCTCCTGCAGGTCAACGAGCAGTTGCTCAAAAAGCACAGCGAGCTAGAAGAGGCTCACCAGCAGGCAGAAGAAGCCTCTCGGCTTAAAAGCGAATTTTTGGCCAACACCTCCCACGAGCTGCGCACCCCTCTCAACGCCATGATCGGCTTTCTGAAACTCGTGCTTGACGGTATGGCTGACGACCCGGAAGAGCAAGAAGAGTTTATCAACGAGGCCTATCGCTCAGCGGTCCACCTGCTCAATATTATCAACGACATCCTAGATATCGCCCGCATAGAGGCGGGTAAGATGCAGCTGGAGATGAACCCGGTGACGCTGGATGAGCTGCTCACAGATGTTGAGAATTTTACCCGTACTCAGGCAGAGCAAAAAAATCTGTTCTACGAGATTTTGACCCCGGCGACCCGCGATCGCATTGTGCTGTACGGCAACTACCAGCGACTGCTGCAGGTGCTGCTCAACCTAGTGGGGAATTCGATTAAGTTTACCCATGAGGGTGGCATCACGATTTCGGCAGATGTAGAAGAGAATCAGCAGGATGTTGCTCGCTCCCGGATGGTGAAGCTAGGGGTCGCGGATACCGGCATTGGGGTTTCCCTGGAAGATCAAGACAAACTGTTTCAGTCCTTCAGTCAAGTGGACGGTTCGCGGACGCGGCGGTTTGGCGGCTCAGGATTGGGGCTGGTGATTTCACAAAAGCTGGTAGAGGCGATGGGCGGTGTGGTCAACTTCTTCAGCATGGGGGAAGGCCTAGGGTCCACGGTGACCTTCACAATACCGCTGTATCAAGAGCCGGTCATGGTGGATAGCCAAGAGTAGCCGTTGGGGCTTCGCCGCCAAACAAACCTACTCAAGTTATTTAAAGTTCTCCGGATTTTAAGCGTAGCGGGATGTTTTTTGTTGGTATCTTCACACAAGATTCCATCCCCCGGAGCAAAGAGATGTTTGAAGAACCCCTATCCTCAACGTCCAGTAATCACCTCTATTTCCCAAAGACTGTTCACCGCAGCAGTGCGCCCTCAGAAGCGGGTTGCCGCGATCGCGTCCATTGCCCTAAATGTCGTTCTAATATTGCCGCAGCGCCCACCCAGATTACTGAGCAGCTGCTCAGAAAACACGCTGAGCTCGAAAAAAAGTATCAAGACACTCAAGAAGCGCTGCGCCTCAAGCGTGAGTTTTTGGCCAATACCTCCCACGAGCTGCGCAACCCCCTCAACGCCATCATCGGCTTCCTCAAGCTGGTGATGGATGGCCTTGCTGATGACCCTGAGGAAGAAAAAGAGTTTATCGACGAGGCCTATTGCTCAGCGATGCACCTGCTCGCCATCGTCAACGACATCCTCGACATCACCCGCATCGAAGTGGGAAAAATGCCCATTGAGGCAGGTCCGGTGGTGTTAGATGAGCTGCTTGCCGAAGTAGAGAAGTTCACGCGCACCCAGGCTGAGCAAAAAAAGCTCAGCTACAAAATTATGCTCCCGGCGGCTAGCGATCGCGTTGTGCTGTACGGCAACTACCGGCTACTGCTGCAGGTGCTGCTCAACTTTGTGGGCAACGCGATTAAGTTTACCCAGGAGGGCGGCATCACGATTTCGGCAGACGTAGAAGGGAGCCCATCGGAGGCTAGCCAGGGCCAGATGGTGAAGCTGGAGATTTCCGATACCGGCATTGGGGTTTCCCTAGAAAATCAAGGCAAACTGTTCCAGTCCTTTAGCCAGGTGGATGGGTCCCGAACGCGGCGGTTTGGGGGGTCAGGACTGGGGCTAGCCCTTTCTCAAAAGTTTGTAGAGGCGATGGGCGGTGTGGTTGACTTCTTCAGCCGGGGGGAAGGCCTCGGTTCCACCGTGACCTTCACGGTACCTCTCTGCCCACCCGTACTGGTGCAAGAGTGAGATCGGGCACTTTGAGCTGTGGGCTAGAATTGTTCGGGTAAGTATTGCCAACTTTGTAGATCTGTAACAGCTCTTTGAGGGCTGACAGACACACGTCACGGGAATGCCCAAATGAGCAGCTCAGCAGGGCCTTACATTACATCGAGAATCCGTCGGTTTTGCCTGTGGCTCTTAGCGGGCGCTATAGCCCTGGTGCTGACGGTGGGTAGTACTGCACAAGCCCAGGACGCAGACCCCCCCAAGCCCACCGAGAAACCCTCCTCCCAGCTGAGTACTGGAGTGCGGCGCATCACGCCGGTTTTACCTCCGGAAATCAAAGGGCTGGTCGACAGTGACTCAGAAGCCTCTGATATTGAATGGCAGACGGTCTGGTTTGACGGGCGTCGCTTGCTGCGAGTGGCTGCTCTGGTGGATAACCGGGACGACACCATCGAGCGACAGATCGAATCGTTTGCTACTCAAAAATTTGACCCGCGCACCCTCGAAGTTACGCCAGAGAAGGTGGGTAACTTAATTGTGTTAATGGCTACGGCGCAGCTCAATGCGACCGATGACGCCAGCTCCGTCGCAGAAGCGATCGCTTCTGAACTGCTCACCGTCACCATTGCCGATGCGCAACGCCTCGGGGATAGCCTAGCGAGCCTCGATCGCCCCGCCCAGCGAGACGTGGTAGAAGCGCTGGCGCGAAACTGGGCTGACAAAATTGAGCGATCGCTCGTTCGCTTTAAAGCCGAGCGTCAGAGCCGGTTTTTATTGCAGCAGCTTCAAATCGCCTGCGGTATTTTGGTGGCTCTTCTGGTGATGAGCATGAGCCTGCTGCGGCCCAAACGGCGGCTGGAAAAAAGGCAGGCTCAGCTCGAAGAGCAGCGGACGGCGATCGCCCAACAGCTTGCAGAAACATCCGAAGATCCAGCTGCTCAGCTGAACTTGGTGCGCCAGGACGTCAAGGCCCAGCAGCAGCAGAGTATTTGCCTGTTGAAGCGCCGGGTGGTTCAGATTGGAGAGCTGGCGCTGTGGATTAGCAGTGGCTTGATAATTGTGGGGCTGATTCCCTACACGCGCTGGCTACAGGTGCTGCTGCTCAGAGGATTTCACCTGCCAGGCAAGCTGCTGCTAGTGGCTCTAGTCACCTATCTCCTGATTCGCCTAGATGATATCTTGATCGATCGGCTGTTCGTCTTTCTGCAGCAGACCCCCCGATTTTTGATTCACGATTCTCAGCGCCGAGCTTTACGGCTGTCAACTTTCTCCACCGTGGCCAAAAGCATCACCAACCTCATCGTGATCACCGCTGGCGCTGTTGCCGCCTTGTGGGTCATCGGCGTTGACGTTGGCCCTCTAGTCGCGGGAGCCGGAATTTTTGGCTTGGCCGTATCGTTTGCTGCCCAGAGCCTAATTCGCGACATCATCAACGGTTTTTTGATTCTTCTAGAAGACCAGTACGGCGTGGGGGACGTGGTAATTTTGGGGGAGGTGGCTGGGTTTGTAGAAAATATGGGGCTGCGAATCACCCAGCTGCGCAACGAGGAGGGCCGTCTAATCACCGTTCCTAACGGCTCCATCACCGTGGTTCAAAATTTGACCAAAGAATGGTCTCGGGTCGACCTAACGGTGGATGTGGCCTATACCTCAGACATCGACCTCGCCCTAGAGGTGATCAACAAAGTGGCTCAAGATCTGCAGCACGATCCCGCATGGAAAAGCATTATCATAGAGCCGCCCGTGGTGCTCGGGGTGGAGCAGCTGAGCCACGCCGGGGCGACGGTGCGGCTGTGGATCAAAACGCTGCCGCTAAAGCAGTGGGACGTCGCGCGTGAGTATCGTCGCCGCCTCAAGCTTGCCTTCAATACGGCGGGAATTGACATCGGTACGCCCCACCAGGCCATCCGGGTCGATGGCCAGATGGCAATGCCTTTACAGCCAGGGGCAGTGCCATCTGTCCCTGGGGACAAGGCCTAGTCGTAGTCTTTCCGCTCAAGGTTTGAGGAGGTGCGAATTAGGCGGCGGCTGTGGCAAACTAGTTCATGCGCATTATTTTTTAGCAGTTTCGAGGTCACCCATGGCTTTTTCTGAATCGCTGCCTGAGTTAACAGCGGACGGGGACGAGGCCGACGGCGCGACCAACGGTATAGCTGATAGCACGACCGAGATTATGGACGAGGCGATCGCTGCCCCAGCCCCCCCTACGGCTAACCCGCTGGGCCTCGAGCTGACGGACCATCAGCAGGCCGCATTAGACCAGCTGCTAGACTTCGTCCACAGTCGCCAAAAGCTCTACCTGCTGACGGGCTATGCAGGAACGGGAAAGACCACGCTGCTGCAGGCGTTGATCCATCAGATGCGGCAAGATGGCGATCGCCGCTCGGTGGTGCTGACGGCTTTTAGCAACAAAGCCACCAAAGTACTGCTGCGTATGGCAGAAGACTGGGAGCTAGATGTCGACTGTATGACCTGCTGTAAGCTCCTAGGACTGAAGCCCGAGATCGACTCTCAAACCGGCAACCAGGTGTTTCGTATTGACTCCAACAGCGAGAATCGCTTCGACCGATATCGCCTGGTGATCGTCGATGAGGCTTCTATGGTCGACCAAGAGCTGTGGCTGCTGCTGACGGCCTCCGTAGCCGACCTCTACAAGCAGACCCAGCTGCTGTTTGTGGGGGATATGGCCCAGCTTTCCCCCATCAACGAAAGCGAATCGCGGGTGTTCAGCCAGATTCACGATCGCACCGATTTGACAGAGGTGGTGCGCTACGGCGGCGCTATTGGGACGCTAGCCACCACGATTCGTCAGCACCTCCACGCCCGCCTCCCGCCCTTCACCACCGACACCAACCGCGATCGCACCCAGGGAGTCTTTGCCCTACGGCGGTCCCAGTGGAATCGGTGCCTAATCCAGGCGCTTCAAAGCGAGACCTACCGGCGAGAGCCCGACTACGTCAGAGCGCTAGCCTACACCAATGCCAGGGTCAACCAGCTCAACCGAGCGGCAAGACGGGCGCTGCACGGCCCTGAGGCCCCACAGTTCGTCATCGGGGAACGTCTCATGGCCAATACCCCCTGCTGGGTGGGCGAGGCGCTTGTCCTCCAAAACTCGGAGGAGTGCGAGGTGCTAGTGGCGGTAGAGGGAGAAGAGGGGCCGTGGCGCGTCTGGTTTTTGGAGGTGCGCACCGACGGCAACAAGCACCGCAGCTTGACGGTGCTGCACGATGACAGCCGCCGCCTGTTCGACAGTCTCTCTGGCTCAGTACGCGGCAGAGCGGCGCTGGCAAGAGTTTTGGGAGCTCAAACATCTGTTCCATGATCTGGGCTATTCTTACTGCTTAACCATCCACAAATCCCAGGGGTCGACGTTTCAGAACGTGTTTATCGATGCCCTCAACGTCAACGTTAACTCTAATGTTGAAGAACGCAATCAGCTCCTATACGTCAGCGTCACCCGCGCCGCACAGCGGGTCTTCTTGCTGACCTAGACGAGAGTCGGGCAGCTCAAACGAAATTGCTTTGTGAGTCGATTCTCACAGGCGAGCTCAAGGCGATCGCCAAAGCGCAGGTGCAGTCGTAGGCTGGTTGGCGGCAGCACAACCCAGCATAACCACTGCCGGTGTTGGGTGTCACTTTATTCTCTCCAACTTACGCGGAGAGCTTTTGTCGAGGTACTCGTCTCTGTAATTTTCTATCGCCATTATATGCGCCTCCTCCTCCGTCCACTGAGGTATTGGCGTCAGGTCTAGGACGTCCTCAAACTGCCTCATGATCTCGTCGTCACCAGTAACTTCAGCGATCGCTTGAGCGACAGCTTTGCAGCAGCTTTCAGGATAACAAGCAACCTGCTCCTCGCTAAACCGAATGACTAGCCAGCCGCAGTCGAGGAAGAAATTGTTTCTTCTATCGTCTTTGCCGATGTAGTGATAGGGCTCTTTGGAGTGATAAATATAAGGCTCATCAACTTCAATATCAATATGTAGATTAGTCGTTTTATCTATATAGGCAATGTCAGGACTATATGGGTAGTCAAAATCAGGAATGGACAACGTCGATTCCGTACAGACGTTGTCTGGAAAATACTGCATCAGGCAGCCGAGAAACGTACGTTCGCACCAGCCTATAGAAGTATTGCTGACTTCTTCACCAGGAGGAACCGTTTTTTCTAGCTCCTTCAGCACAAGCAAGTTTTGATGGGTCTTGATCTTGCTGGGTGAAAGTTCTTCCGACCTAATGCGATCGCATGCCTGCTCGTGTTCCCCTAAAGCCTTCTGGTAACTTTCTCGATCGTCGGCCTTCTTACGTTCATAGTCTTGAGTAAGAGTAGAGTACTTTTGCCTATAGTCTCTCCAGCCCTTCAGCCTGTTTGGATAAGACTCTAGCTGAGCTACAGCGTAGCGAATAGATATTTCGCTCAGCACAAGAACAGTCGGAGCAGCTAGTATGATCGCTAACATCATACTAGTGAAGCTAAAAAGCCATGCAAGCATCAACAATCCAACGCCTACAGCAAACATTGGCTTAAACACTTTTCGGTTCCACTCGATTTCTCGGGGCTTCGAACCAGGTGGATCAGGGGCTATTGGCAGTCTCAAGATCGGTTTTGGCGGCAGCTTGACGGTCGGTTCTGCTCGTAAAGCAGAACTGATCTGTCGTGGTTTGAGGAAAATTGGGTACTCAGTCACACGGAAGCCTTTAGGTCTAAGTAGACTACTCGGCGCTTATGTTACCCAACAGAAGGTATTCCTTCACGCTTCCCTCTACTTCCATCACCTACAGCACCCTTTTCGACAGCGCCGAATTTTCAGCCGCCATAATGGCATTGTCATCGTTGCGGTCGGCTGATGCTGGACAACATTGTTTCAATTCTCACGGGCGACCCGGGGCGATCGCCTGGCCCCGGCTACGACCTGCTGCTACAGATTGCCTGAGTTATACAGAACTTTGCGGAAGTGGGCGATCGCCGAACGGCACCGGCAGCTAGGCCAGCCAAACGCAGCGGCGCGGGCTTATTGCGTTGGCTCAGTTGCTTAGGACAGTCCGGTTGGCTCAAGCCTTACGCCCGTGCAGGCAACTGAACGCGCAGATGTTCTAACAAGTCAGGGCGTCTGCTATACCAAGAGGCGATAGCAGTAGGCCAGTAGGTAGCCCTTTTGGCAGTTTCTCTATGGATTGGATTGGGATTCTTGAAGGTTTCTTTTGAAGGTAAACATCCTTGTACTTATGTGTTTAGTTCTTTAGAAGGCTAGACACATAAGTACAAGAGATTTTACTGTTGATTATAGAAAGGCACCGGGAAATGACCCAATCAACATCTAAGTTGAGGGTCTGAGTAGACGTTTATTTCGCGCGTAACCAGCGCGGCTTAGGCGGACGTGCAGAAGTTTATGATCCCTAACAGCTCGCGGTCACCTGATCTTCTAAAGAGCTATTTGAGAGATCATTGACGTTTGAAGCTAATAGATTACGAAGCTAGCAGCTTTTTAAGGGCTGGCGCTTGCGCAGGCAAATTATATAGGGCATCGCTGCTCGTGAAGCCGCGAATCTTTATGTTTTCTGCCAGGGGCAACTGCTAACTCCTTTAGATTTGCTTAGCTGCGCTCAAAAGCGCTTTTCTAAAAGCAATACAAAGCGAACTTTCTCGAAGCACATTCAAATAAATTATAGGAGGCTTTGCCAATGAGTATCGTAGCCAAAGTGATCGCTCAGTCAGATCGTGCTGACCGATTTCCGGGAAGTGCTGAACTAAACCAGCTCCAAGACTTTTTCAATGACAGCAATGCTCGGCTCAGCGCCGCTCAAAAGCTAGCGGCGAATCAGCAGAAAATTGTTCAGGAAGGCAGCGAGCGGTTTTGGTCCCAATGCCCCAATACCCCTAGCAACAGCGGCGATAAGCAGAAAACTGCGCTCTGTCAGCGCGATCAGGGATGGTACATCCGCCTCGTGAGCTACTGCGTACTGGCCGGCAACTCTAAGCCCTTAGAAGATATCGGCTTAGACGGGATGCGCGATATGTATACCTCCCTCAATGTGCCTTTGACTAACTTGAAGATGGCAATGCGCTGCTTAAAGCAAGTTGCGATGGGGAAGCTAACCTCTGAAGAAGCGGCCCTAGCTGGCCCTTATTTCGATCAGCTGATTCGGGCCTTCTAAGCCTTATTCCGTTTTACACTAATTGCGATCGCCGCTGAAGCTGTGCCCAGGCTACAGGCGAATCCCCCTACCTGAAAACTAATTTTCTTAGCCTAAAAATAACCATGCAAGACACGATTACTTCCCTAATTAACCCCGCCGACGAGAGAGGTCAGTATTTAGAGGACAGCGCCCTTGACCAGCTTAAGCAATATCTGCAAACGGGTGCGCTACGGGTGAAAGCGGCCGGCCAAATCAGCAACAGTTCTGCCAGCATCATCAGCGAAACTGTCGAGAAAAGTCTGCTCTACGGCGATGTTACCCTCCCCGGCGGCAACATGTATCCGACCCGGCGCTATGCGGCTTGCCTAAAAGATTTGACCTATTTCTTACGCTATGCCACCTATGCCATGCTGGCTGGGGACGCCTCGATACTGGATGAGCGGGTTCTCAACGGCTTAAAGGAAACCTATGACTCATTGGGGGTCCCTATTGAGACAACGGTGCAGGCTGTGGAAGCGATGAAAGACGTGGTGACCCAGCGGGTCGGCGCTGAGGCCGGACAAGAGATGGGAGTGTATCTTGACCATATTATTGCTGGTTTGAGATAGGCGGTGGACCGGTAATTATGGGGCCTTTTGAGGGCCTTTAATCGATCAGCCTTTGAGAGGACGTTTGAAAAGTAGCAAACGTTCTACATTACCCCCTCTAGCTCCCCTACGCCCTGCGGGCAGGCTAACGCCAAAGCTCAAGGGGGAGAACCATGATTTCCCCCCTTGGCTTTCGCGCAGCGCGTCCTACGGGCGCAGGGGGATTAAGGGGGGTGAAGCAGTGGCATAACGCTTTAACCAACACTTTTCAAACATCCTTTGAGTCTGTGGGTCTATCTCATAAAGCTGGACCCACAGTGAATATTCCCATCGCAACCCTATTGCCATGTATGTCTCCAATCAAACCCAGGAGCGCTACCCCTGGTGGGCCGGAAACGCCCGATTTATCCATCTCTCTAACACCTTTATCGTGGCCCATGTGGCCCAGGCAGCCCTAATCATGCTGTGGGCCGGGGCTTACACCCTGTTTGAGCTGGCCGTCTATTCTCCTGATGCGCCGCTCTACACCCAAGGCCTGATTCTGCTGCCCCATCTCGCCACTGAGGGCTGGGGTCTCAGCCCAGACGGCGCGATCGTTGACGCTGGTGTTTGGTCCTCCATTGGGGCGATTCACCTTGTAGCGGCCCTCGTCTTAGCGGCTGGGGCTTATTTCCACTACACTCGGCTACCGGCTGACCTATCGCTCGCCCCTGAAACAGCCCGGAAATTTGATTTTGAATGGCAGGATGCCGGTAAACTCGGCTTCATCTTGGGGCACCACCTTATCTTTTTAGGTCTAGGTGCGCTGCTGCTGGTTGTTAAGGCGCAGTACTTTGGAGGGCTGTATGACGCTTACTCAGATTCAGTGCGGCTGGTCACCGCGCCCACCCTCGATCCGGGGGCTATTTGGGACTACAGAACCCATCTGTTCGACGTCCGTAGCCTAGAAGACTTGGTGGGCGGACATATCTATGTGGCTGGCTTGCTGTTTATCGGCGGCGTCTGGCATATTTTAGTCCCCCCTTTCCCTTGGGTGCAGCGGGTTCTCTCCTTTTCGGGAGACGGCATCTTGTCCTACTCGCTGTTTGGCATTGCGATCGCCGGCTTTGCGGCCTCCTACTACTGCGGCTTCGACTCGCTCAGCTACCCCGAGAAGTTCTACGGCCCTACCCTGCAGCTGCAGTCATCATTACTGCCCCGCTACTACGAGGTGCAGCCCACGCTGGCTGACGGGTATACCTCCCGGGTTTGGCTTGCAAACGCGCACTTCTACTTAGCCTTTTTCTTCCTGCAGGGTGGCCTGTGGCATTTCCAACGGTCGGTGGGCTTCGATATCAATAATCTGCTGGAGAACTGGCGACGCGGTCACATTGAGATTAGCGATAGCCCTGGGCTAGCCTACCAGGCGGCAGGAGTACTGCAGCCCAGCACAAATGGAGCCTTGGCATACGGTATGCCCCAGGCTGAGGCCGAGCCCTATTTCGGACTAGGTCACCGTGGCGACTATTTCTACCAGCCTGTCCAAGGGGATGCTGAGCCTAATTTATCTGATAACGGCGTTGAAAAGACCCTGTATCAGACGAACTACCAACCCCAAAAGGACTCGTTCTATCAATCTGCCCAAGACAGTGACTTTGGCTATGGTAGAAGTACTCTAGAGCCTTTATACGAGAGACCGAAAAGCTCAGTATCTAAGCCATCCGCGCGCAAAGGCCGCGGAACCGTTCTTTACGAACCCAAGTCCCAGTGATAGCGGGTTAGCAGCCTAGCTACGGCAAGTTGGGCAGGTAGACAACCTCAACACCTACGGCATGATGGAGCCTCTTTGACCAGATCGGCCAGATTCACCGCGAATTAGGGGCCAACCAGCGGGCGATCGCGGCCTTCCAGCGGGGGCTGACGGCCCAGCAGCTCAGCTACCGGACGGGCTACTTTAATGCTCAGATTCAGGCGATTCAGGGGCAGTAGAGCAGCAGAGGCAATCGCAAGTTTATCTATGCCGTCGGTGCTGGTTAATTAGCGTGGGGACCAGTACCCGATTGTCCAGCGCCTCTCGGGATGCGATGAATATCGCCCGCTGTAGCGGCGCGCGGTGCTGTTCTGGCGCGGTCCAGTCCAACGGAAATTCCTCGTGCCACGGCTGCGTTTTTGGAATGTAAACATGGTCGAAATGCTGCTTTAGCTGCGCAAACAACCACGCCCTTGTTGGTCTGCAGCCCTTACTAGAGTAAGCCTGTGAAGGGTTTACCTGATCCTCATCAGTGAGATTGATGGCGCTGCCGACGTCAAACGAGACGCAGGTTTCGAGCAGCAGGAGCTTACTTGCGTTCTCACTCAAAAAGGCCAGGGCCTCCTGGGGGTTGCTCAAATGGTAAAGCAAGCCGTAGCAGTGGACCACATCAAACGGTGCGCCTTGGACGGGCTGGAGAGCCTCCATATCGAGGAACTGAACCTTTTGATCGGGATAGCGCTGCTTTAGATAATCGATGTTCTCGCTGCGGGCTTCGGTGATGGTGATGTTACAGCCCCGGTCAATAAAATAGTGGGAGTGGTCGCCAATACCGGCACCAACCTCTAGCACGGACAGCCCCGCGACGGGAATGCGTAGGCTCGTCAGATGCTCCAGCCGCCGCGCATTGTGACGCAAGTAGTGGTCGGAGTGGAAGATTTGGGCGGGGCTTTGCTCAGAGGTGTTCATAGAAAAGGACTGGAATACATGGGCTGCAGCAGTAGGTTTGAGTGTAGTCCCGCAAAGACGATTTTGTTGATGTGGCACCTCCGCGATCGCCGGGTGAGCGTTTTCGACAGTGCCGAATTTCAGCCGCCATAATAGCATTGTCATCAATCGGCGACTATGGCCAATGCTGAACATCCTCCTCAAGGCGATCGCCACCGTCGCCAAAGCGCCCGCGCAGCGCAGCGCAGTTTATATTAGAACGCTGAAGCAATTCGGCCTCGACCCGGAGCATCCCCCCGCCAGCTTTGGCGCGGCCTATACCTATGCGCTGGTGGAGTACGCCATACGGGAAGAGGGGACCTCGCCAGCAATTTTGCAGCTCTTGGATGAGCCAGAAACCAAAGCCGCCTTTCGCCAAGCTTTTGACCAGTGGGATGCGACGCCGCTGCGCCAGGCGGTAGACCAGCGAACCAGCGCTAACCGAACGACCAATGGGCCAACGAGTGGAACTTTGTGGCCCAGGCGGTGCAGGAACAGGGCATCGATACTCAGCGGGAGGTGACGCTGTTCTTTGCCGTCTTTGTAGATGTGGTGCGGCGCAGCCAGACGCCCAAGGAGCATCTGCAGACGGTGATTTTGAAGCAGGAGCTCAGTCGGGAACTGGGGGAATTGCGATCGCAGCTGGCGGGCATCTCTGACTTGGCTAAGCTGCCGCAGGTCTTGGAGGAGAAGCTAAAGGCGATCGCTGCTTCCGACGCTTCACCAGGCGAGATGGCGTTGGCCGCCCAGCTCCGGGACTGGTTTGAGGTGCTGGGCTACGGCTGGGAATCCCACAACGTTACAGGCGAAGACTACTTTGAATGGATCATCACCATCCCCGTACGGCGGCGGCGCTACGACCGGGTGCTGGTGCGGGGGGTGATGGGGGAAGCGGGGATATCTCACCTGCAGGATCTACGAGACTCGGTGCAGCAGCACAACACCGATGAGGGATGGCTGGTCTCTAATCGCCGGGTGAGCGGCGCGGCCCGCAAAGCCGTCGAGGAGGACGACCGGCTCTCCTGCTATACCCTAGACGAGCTGCTGGATGAAGACGCCGACTTTACGCAATATCTAGAGTGGCTAGAGCAGGAAATTCGCGATCGCCGCATTGACCAGGACTACATTCCTTTAGGCTGCTCCAAGGACGAAATCGACCCCAAAACGCACCAGAAGCTGGGCATCAGCCACTACGGCGAAGACGAGGGCTGGATTGAGGGCTATGTGGACCAGTGGCTGGCGGACCCCTCCAAGGAGCACCTGTCGGTGCTGGGGGAGTTTGGCACCGGTAAAACTTGGTTTGCCCTGCACTACGCCTGGGTGGCGCTGCAGAAGTACCAGGAGGCAAAGAAGAAGGGGGTGGAGCGGCCCCGGCTGCCCCTAGTGATTCCCCTGCGGGACTACGCCAAGGCGGTGACCGTGGAGTCGCTGTTTTCGGAGTTCTTTTTCCGTAAGCATGAAATCCCGCTGCCGGGGTACAGCGCCTTTGAGCGGCTGAACCGCATGGGTAAGCTGCTGCTGATTTTTGATGGCTTTGACGAGATGGCGGCGAGAGTCAACCGCCAGGCGATGATCGACAACTTTTGGGAGCTGGCCCGCGTGGTGGTGCCGGGGGCGAAGGCGATTTTGACCTGCCGCACGGAGCATTTCCCGGATGCGATTGAGGGGCGAAAGCTGCTGGGAGCGGAGCTGAAGGCCTCCACCGCTAACCTGACGGGGGAGCCGCCCCAGTTTGAGGTGCTGGAGCTGGCGAAGTTTAGCGATGAGCAGATTGGGGAACTGCTGGGACATAAAGCCAAGCCGGAGACGGTGGCCAAGGTGACGGATAACCCGCAATTGCTGGACTTGGCGCGGCGTCCGGTGATGGTGGACCTGATTTTGGAGGCGCTGCCGGAGATTGAGGCGGGGAAGCCGGTGGATATGGCGCGGGTCTATCTGTATGCGGTGACCCAGAAAATGGACCGGGATATCAAGAGCGATCGCACGTTCACCTCTTTGGCGGATAAGCTCTACTTTTTGTGTGAGCTGTCGTGGGAGATGTTGTCGACGGACCAGATGAGTCTGAATTATCGGGCCTTTCCGGATGCGGCTGCAGCAGATGTTTGACGAGCGGGTGCGGGAGGAGAAGGAGCTGGACCACTGGCGCTACGACATGATGGGCCAGACGATGCTGATTCGCAATTCGGAGGGGGATTACAGCCCGGCGCATCGATCGCTGCTGGAGTTTTTTGTGGCCTATAAGATTGTGGCGTCGCTGGGGGCGATGGCGGAGGATTTTGTGGCCGTAGCGCGGGAGCAGTCGGGGGTGAATGAGGCGCTGCCTGCACAGGAGTATACCTGGGAAGGGTATTTTCGGCGATCGCTGGGGACTGATGGGGCGGTGGAGGCGATCGCGCCTTTGGATCAGTTTCGGGCGATGGCATATGAGGAGTTGCTGCCGCTGCTGCGAGATGCGAAGCTGGCGCGGGCGGTGCTGGATTTGGCTTCGCCGATGCTAGACGCGGAGACGATGCGGGAGCGGCTCTTGCCTTTGGTCTGGGAGACACGGGGGCGATCGTTGGAGGATGTGGGGTATTTTGGCGGGAATGTAGTGCAGCTGATGTTGGGGCGATCGGCGCATGCGTTGGAGGGGTGTGATTTTAGCTGCACTAAACTCAAAGGTGTTGATTTCAGTAGAGCATTTTTGCGTTGTGTCGATCTACAGGGAGCGACGTTTTTGGAAGCAGTCTTTTCCAAGATTGTCGGTAGCATTAATTCAGCAGCATTGAGCCCTGATGGAAATTACTTCGCCATCGGAGACAGTAAAACAACGGTACAAATTTGGGATGTTGAAACAGGCCAAGCAATCTTATCCTGCCTAGGCCACTTGGATGCAGTTAGTTCAGTAGCTTTCAATTCTGACAGCATGGTGTTCGCCTCCAGCAGCTCTGATAAGACCGTGAAGTTATGGTCTGTCGAGTCTGGGAAATGTATCCGTACCTTAAGAGGCCATTCAGGTTTAGTTTGGTCGGTGGCCTTCAGCCCTAGCGGTAGAACAATCGCTTCTGGTAGTTCTGACAAGACCGTGAAGCTATGTTCCATAGATTCAGGGCAGTGCATTTGCACCTTCGAGGGACATACAGGTGCAGTTAGATCTGTAGTTTTTAGCCCCAATGGTAAAACAATCGCATCCGGCAGTCTTGACGGGACGGTGAAGCTCTGGTCCGTAGAATCAGGAGAGTGCATCCGCACCTTTGAGGGACACTCAAGCGGTATTTTATCTGTGGTTTTTGCCCCGAATGGCACAACACTTGCCTCCAGTAGTTCTGACAGTGTGTTGAAGTTGTGGGATGTGTTATCTGAGCGATGTACTCGTACCCTTAATGACTATTCAGATTGGATTTGGTCCATAGCTTTCAGTCCTGATGGTACAAAAATTGCCTCTGGTGGTTCTGACAAGACGATAAGGCTATGGTCTGTTGAATCGGGAGATTGCATCCACAGTCTGGAGGGGCACTTAAATTGGGTTAGGTGTGTAGTCTTCAGCCTTGATGGTAAAGCACTTGTCTCAGGCAGTTCTGACAGCACGCTGAAGACGTGGTCTGTAGAATCAGGAAAATGTATCCGCACCTTACAAGGTCACTCAAATAGGACTTTGTCCGTGGTCTTCAACCCTGATAGTACGAAATTTGCCTTGGGTAGCTCTGACAGTACATTGAAGTTGTGGTCCATTGGGAACGGGAAGTGTATCCGCACTTTTGAAGGCCACTTGAACTGGGTCATGTCTCTAGCTTTTAGCATTGATGGTAGGTTACTTGCCTCTAGCAGTTCTGATGGCACGCTGAAGCTGTGGGCTGTCAAGTCAGGCGAATGTATCCAAACCTTTCAAAGCCACTCGAACTGGGTCACGTCTCTAGCTTTTAGCATTGATGGTAGCTTACTTGCCTCTAGTAGCTCTGATAACTTGCTAGAGCTATGGTCTGTTAGGTCAGGTAACTGTATCCGTACCTTTAGAGGACATTCGGACGCAGTTAGATCTGTGACCTTCTGCCCTGATGACATAACATTAGCTTCTGGCAGCAGAGACAACACTGTAAAACTGTGGTCCATTGAATCAGGGAAATGTATACGCACCCTCAAGGGCCATTTGGATTCGGTTAGCTCTGTAGTCTTCAGTCCTGATGGTATGACATTAGCCTCTAGCAGTGATGACAATACTGTAAAGCTGTGGTCTATTAAATCAGGAGAATGCATACGCACCTTGCAAGGTCACTCAAGCCGGGTATGGTCTCTGGCCTTCAGCCACAATGGCACATCAATCGCTTCTGGTAGCTTTGATCGTACGCTAAAGATATGGTCTATAATTTCGGGAAAATGCATACGCACATTTGAGGGGCATTTGGGTGGAGTGTGGTCTATGGCTTTCAGTCCTGACAATGCTCAAATTGTCTCTAGTAGCTCAGACGAGACGATTCGAGTGTGGGATGTAGAAACAGGCGAATGCTTGCGAGTGATTGACGAGCGGGCATGTTCAGGAGCGAATATTTCTGGAGCTAAAGGCCTGAAAGCAGGACAGCAGACAACACTAAAATTGATGGGAGCAGTTGACCACAATGACTCTCAATAAAAGCAAACCACCTCACCGTTGACGCTCAAGCGATCGCCGTCAACGCTCAACACCTCGCTGCCGAAGTAGAAAGCCCCATCGCCCGAGTTCAGAACCTCACCGCCCGAGCAAAAAGCCTCACCGCTGAAGCTCAGGACTTCTTTGCTCAGGTAAAAAGCTTCATCATCCGAGCTCAAAGCTTCGTCATTGGAGTTCAGAACCTCATCGCCCGAGCAAAAAGCCTGACTGTTCAGGCCCAGAGCCTCGCCGCTGAAGCAAAAAGCTTCGTCGTTGGAGCTTGAGAATTTAATAGTGAGGGAAAGAGGGACATAGAGAGATTACAGAAATAAGAATTCACAGTTTCCCCCCTTGGCAAGGGGGGACTAAGGGGGGTAAGCAAGACGTACCGACGCAGCCAAGACCTGGCGATCGCGCCACGTTTTGATTTACCCCCTCTAGCTCCCCCTTGCTTTTCGCGAAGCGTGTCCTTAGCACGCAGGGGAGAACCACAATATCCTCATTTTGGAAGACCATGACTTTGGATGTCGAAGGCTCAATAGTGAAGGGAAAGAGGGGTATAGAGCGATTACAGAATTAAGAGTTCACAGTTTCCCCCCTTAGCAAGGGGGGACTAAGGGGGGTAAATCAAGAGGTGCTACATTCGTCCATAATATGAGCGATCGCCCCACGTTCTGATTACCCCCTCTAGCTCCCCTACGCCCTGCGGGCAGGCTAACGCCAAAGCTAAGGGGGAGAACTGGAGGCTTCCTGCTTAGTGGGAACTCTTGAGAGGAACCATAGGGCAATGTCAATATGACCAAACTCTACAACAAAAGCTCAGAGAAAACCAAGCGGCAAACCCTCCGCAGCAACATGCCGCCCGCAGAGCAACTCCTCTGGGACAGAATCAGAGCCAGGCAAATCGAAAACTGCAAATTCCGCCGCCAATATAGCATCGGCCCCTTCGTCACCGACTTCTACGCCCCCGAACTAAAGCTAGCCATAGAGCTTGACGGAGAAAGTCACTTCGCAGAAAATGCCCAAACCTACGACCAAGAACGGGATGCCTTCCTAATCAGCAAAGGGAGCACGCTTATCAGATTTACCAATGGTCAAGTTGAGCAGAATTTAGAAGATGTGTTGCTAGCGATCGCCCAAAAGATTAGAGACCTGAGGGGTCACCACAAATAGGCGATCGCTTTAGGCTCCTAGCGGATAGGACGCTGCTGCACCAGATAGCTCAACACCTGACCATGGGCCGGGGTAATGTGGATGCCCTGCGCAGGAATAGCGATCAACGGCGTCCACAGTCGCCCCTCCACATACTGCAGCACATGCAGCCGCTCGATGGCGTGGCGCACGCCCTCAGGGGAGCCGATGAGCAAATGCCGTAGATGCTCACACCCCGGCGCTGGAGAGGGCTCAACCAGCGTGGGGACATGGGGTGCGCCTGTGGGAGACGGTAGCCGAGGGGGCTGGCCTGCGGCGAGCTGGTTCGCTATTACGGCTTGTCGCACAGCGAGACGGGCGGCCTCTTGAGCAAGAGACAGCGAAGGATATTGGATTGTCATGAGGGACTCCTGTTTTGTTGAGTTGGAGTCCCCCAAAGAACCCGGTCATTCCAGACGCGTTAAGGGTTCGGAATGACTCAAGTACAATCGACACAGGGTCATCCGGACAGCCTATTCCTGTCGTGGTGGCTTTAGGGGCCACATGTTGTTCGCATCAACATGCGGCTCCGCCCGACCGAATCTTTGGGAGACTTAGAACCATGAACCACGGCTCTAGCTCTAGAAGATAGGTCATTTGTGCTGCCATGGCAAGAGGGTCGCTGATATTTGAGATGAGACGCCCACACGTGGCGATCGCGGCGCGGCGTCTTTAAGGGGGTTAGGGCGGGCATTAATGCGGAAAGCAAAAAGCGCCCCCCGCAGTGGGAGGCGCTTTTGTTAGCTTAGCTTAGCTGAAGTGAGGAGTCCTAGCCGTTGATGGCAGGTGCCTCAGCAGCAGCAAGGTCAAGCGGGAAGTTGTGAGCGTTGCGCTCGTGCATCACTTCCATACCCAGGTTGGCGCGGTTGATGATGTCCGCCCAGGTGTTGATGACCCGGCCCTGGCTGTCTAGAACAGACTGGTTGAAGTTGAACCCGTTCAGGTTGAACGCCATCGTGCTGATGCCCAGCGCCGTGAACCAGATGCCTACGACAGGCCATGCACCCAAGAAGAAGTGCAGTGCCCGTGAGTTGTTGAACGATGCGTATTGGAAGATCAGGCGGCCGAAGTAGCCGTGCGCTGCAACGATGTTGTAGGTCTCTTCTTCTTGCCCGAACTTGTAGCCGTAGTTCTGCGACTCAGACTCGGTCGTCTCTCGCACCAGTGAAGAGGTCACCAGTGAACCGTGCATGGCGCTGAACAGCGCTCCGCCGAAGACGCCTGCCACTCCTAGCATGTGGAAGGGGTGCATCAGAATGTTGTGCTCGGCCTGGAACACGAACATGAAGTTGAACGTACCCGAGATGCCCAATGGCATGCCGTCAGAGAACGAACCCTGACCGATGGGGTAGATGAGGAAGACTGCAGATGCCGCTGCAACAGGTGCACTGTAGGCAACGCAAATCCAGGGGCGCATGCCCAGACGGTAGGATAGTTCCCACTCGCGGCCCATGTAGCAGAAGACGCCAATCAGGAAGTGGAATACCACCAGCTGGTAAGGTCCGCCGTTGTACAGCCACTCGTCAAGAGATGCTGCTTCCCAGATGGGGTAGAAGTGTAGACCGATGGCGTTGGATGACGGAACAATCGCACCAGAGATGATGTTGTTGCCGTACATCAGTGAACCTGCAACGGGCTCGCGGATGCCGTCGATATCCACAGGAGGAGCCGCGACGAAGGCGATGAGGAAGCAGGTAGTAGCAGCTAAGAGAGTCGGAATCATCAGGACGCCGAACCAGCCTACGTAGAGGCGGTTGTTGGTGCTGGTGACCCACTCGCAGAACTGCTGCCATACGTTAGCGCCAGAGCGCTGCTGTAGGGTAGTAGTCATAATGTAATGAGTGCCTTATTGAAATTTGAAAACGGGTGAGCGATTGCTTAACCCATGTGAACAATAGTAGGGCTTTTATTGAGTTTTGTAAAGCGATTTCATCTGTTTTGTTAAGCACGGGGCCATTTAGGGGGCTATTTGGTACAGTTCACGGCGCCCGTGCCGTTACAGTTTTTTCAACTCAGGCCCATTTGCTCAAAATTCGTATGACCCTAGAAGAGTAAAGCCAATAGCCAGGTGTAAGGTCTTCTAGAATGCTGCAAAATCAACTCGCCCAACTCGCTCGCCGTAGTTTACAGATCGTCCCCGCTGCGCTTTTGGTCGTCGGCCTCGCAACGCAGCCTGCTTGCGCCCAGGAAAACCTTGCCCGCGTCCTGTCGGTTACGGGTCGGGGCAGCGAGGCCGCGCCGACGTCGGCGACTAGGGTCTCCCTGGGGGTTCAAGTCGATGGGGCTACGGCTGAGGATGCTCAGTCCGAGGCGGCCCAGCGCTCTACCCGCATCGTCGAAAAGCTCCAGTCTGAGCAGGTCGACAAGCTAGAAACCGCCGGAATTACCCTCAATCCTCGCTACGACTATTCAGACAACCGGCGGCGGCTCGTGGGCTACACGGCCACCAACACCGTTAGCTTTGAGGTTGATACCGGACGAGCGGGTGAACTCTTAGATGAGCTAGTGCAAACGGGAGCCACCGATATTAACGGCGTAAGTTTTATCGCCAGTGACGAGGCGATCGCCACGGCCCAGCAGCAGGCGCTTGCAGAGAGGCGGTTCAAGACGCGCAGGCGCAGGCGACCGCAGTTTTACAGGCGCTCGGGTTCACCGCACAGGAGATCGTCGGTATCCAGGTCAACGGCGCCAATACGCCCCCACCCATTCCACTTCCCGTGGCGCGAGTTGAGTCCCTCGCTGCCAATGATGCGTCTACGCCCGTTGTGGGTCAAGAGCAGGAGGTGAGCTGCCTCTGTAACGCTGCAAATCCGCTACTAGCACTGTCGCTATTGGCACTGCCGCGATGGGGGTCCGTATAGCCGCTAGCGTTCGTAGTAATAGCGTTCGTATAATAGCGGAAGACGCTGGCGGTGACTGTGATGAGAAATTTTCTGAGGCGATCGCATTTTAGGCGCGCTGGCGCTGTGGTGCTGGCCTGGGGCGCTCTGCTGGCCGGAGCGTCCGGGCTGCGAGCCGTTCAGGTTGCCGATGGTACCGTCTTCTTTGATCGACCTCCTCTTTTTGGGGAAGCAACCACCACCCGGGATGCGGCGGGCCGGGCTAATCCTGGCTACTACTTCACCCTCAGCATTCCTGAAGATGCCGGTGAGCCGCTCAAGCGCGTTGTCGTCAGCCAGCGCAACGGAGACAGCGCGTTTCGTGAAGTTGAGTTTGAGCCAGAAGAGACGCGGGCCTTCATCGGCGCGGGTTGGCGAGGGGAGGAGCTCTCTCTTGGGGACAGTGACGTGGGATGACGAAAGCGAGACCATCTCTGTGGCGTTCGACCCACCGGTCCCGCCCGGGACAGACGTTGCTCTGCGGCTCGAAGCGAAGCGCAACCCACGCCGGGGAGGCGTCTATCTGTTTGGCGTGACGGTCTTCCCGGAAGGTGAACTGTCCCACGGTCAGTTCATTGGCTTCGGACGAATTCATATCTACGACAGCTCAGACAGCGATTTTTTCTCAAGGCACCGCCGCTATCGGTTTGGCGATCGCCGACATTGACCCGCCCGATTTTAGCGACTAGACGGGAAGCCCCGCGCTCTACCCGTCAGGGTGAGCGTCGGGATGAGAGTCGCGCTAGCCGAAGTGCGCCCGCAAAATGATGCACAGCCGATAGTGCGCTCAGCGCTGAGGCTAGCAGTTGGTATGATAGAGATAGCAAGGTGATACACCCCGCAAAGAGTGTGACGGGCCCGTAGGCGAAAGCTGCAAGTCACCCGTTCCTCAGTTTGCAAATGTATCTGCGACACATAGTGCGTATCCTCCCTCGCGGAGATGAAAATTCAAAACTCTGCCGTGGGGCATCAGGCGGAGTATAAACCTATCTCAGGATATGTCCCGGCAATAGCTGGGAGTCACTGAGGAAGCCCGCGCTGTACAGCTTGCTGTCAGCGTCGGGAGGATGTCACAGGCGACTGATTTTGAGGCAAACGGTGTGATAGGAACCCGCTAGAAGGCGCAGCATACTGTCCTTCTACTTCGATATCTTCTTGGATTGTTACATCCCCCATAACATCTCTGTCTCATAGGCTATGTTGGGTAAATTACCAAAAGCCCCGCTTGAATTGCTCAAAAGGTCCCCTAAACCTGGTAGATTTGAGCGAGTATTAGCGAAATGGTCTTTGGAAGATGAAAGTCCTAGTTATTGGTGGGGATGGTTATTGCGGTTGGGCAACGGCGCTGTACCTTTCCAATCAAGGTCACGAAGTTGGAATTCTAGATAGCCTGGTGCGCCGCCATTGGGACAATACGCTCTGCGTTGAGACGCTGACTCCCATCGCTCCAATTCAAACCCGGATTCAGCGTTGGACCGATTTGACCGGCAAGCACATCGATCTTTTCCTCGGCGATTTGACCGATCACAGCTTCACTGAAAAGACGATGCTAGGGTTCGAGCCTGAAGCGGTAGTGCATTTTGGCGAGCAGCGATCGGCTCCTTTCTCTATGGTAGACCGCGATCACGCTGTCCTGACCCAGGTCAACAACGTGGTGGGCACCCTCAACCTGCTCTACATCATGCGCGAGCATTTCCCTGACTGCCACCTGGTCAAGCTGGGAACGATGGGCGAATATGGAACGCCCAATATTGATATTGAGGAAGGCTACATTACGATTGAGCACAATGGCCGCAAGGATACCCTGCCCTATCCGAAGCAGCCCGGCTCTTTCTACCACCTCAGCAAAGTCCACGACTCCCACAACATTCAGTTCGCCTGCAAGATCTGGGGGCTGCGCGCCACGGATCTCAACCAGGGCATCGTCTACGGCGTGCTCACCGACGAGACGGGCATGGATGAGCTGTTGATCAACCGCCTCGACTATGACGGCGTCTTCGGCACGGCCCTCAACCGCTTCTGCATTCAGGCGGCGATCGGTCATCCGCTGACGGTGTATGGTTCGGGCGGCCAAACTCGCGCCCTGCTCGACATCCGCGACACGGTGCGCTGTATCGAGATTGCCATTGGCAACCCCGCAGACCCCGGTGAGTTCCGCGTCTTCAACCAGTTCACTGAGATGTTCAGCATCAACGATCTGGCCATGATGGTGAAGAAAGCCGGCACCTCTATGGGGCTTGATGTGGAGGTCAAGAATCTAGAGAACCCTCGGGTCGAGCTAGAAGAGCACTACTTCAACGCTAAAAACACGAAGCTGCTTGATCTTGGCCTACAGCCTCATCTGCTCTCAGACTCGCTCCTCGATTCGCTGCTAAACGTAGCGGTTAAGTACAAGCAGCGGGTGGACAAAAAGCAGATCATGCCTAAAGTCTCGTGGAGAAAGACCACGAACGCATAATATTGATGGTTTGAGAGCGAGGTAAGAGATGCGGATTGCCCTATTTACGGAAACGTTTTTACCCAAGGTAGACGGCATTGTGACGCGCCTGAGCCAAACGGTGGACCATCTACAGCGTTTGGGGGATCAGGTTCTGGTGGTGTCGCCCGACGGCGGACTCACTGAGTATCGCGGGGCGCGGATCTATGGCGTTCCGGGGTTTCCGCTGCCGCTCTACCCCGAGCTCAAGCTAGCGCTGCCTCGCCCCGCTATCCGCCAGGTTATGGATGAGTTTAAGCCTGACCTGGTACATATCGTCAACCCGGCTGTGCTGGGGTTGGGCGGGCTCTACTACGCGAAGTCTCTCGGCGTTCCCTTAGTGGCCTCCTACCATACCCATCTGCCCAAATACCTAGAGCACTATGGGTTAGGGATGCTGGAGGGCGTGCTGTGGGAGCTGCTTAAGGCAATGCACAACCAAGCGCAAATCAACCTCTGCACCTCCACGGCGATGGAGGAGGCCCTCACCACCCACGGCATTGAGCGGGTTGCCGTATGGCAGCGGGGCGTCGATACTGAGCTGTTTCAGCCCCACCACGCCAGCGCCGAGATGCGATCGCATCTCAGTCAGGGGCATCCCGAAAGTCCGCTGCTGCTGTACGTGGGTCGACTGTCTGCGGAAAAAGAAATCGATCGCATCAAGCCAGTGCTAGAGTCTATCCCTGGCGCCAGACTGGCGCTGGTGGGCGACGGCCCCCACCGCCAAGAGCTAGAGCAGCACTTTGCGGGCACGGCGACCCACTTTGTGGGCTACCTGACGGGCGTCGACCTAGCGGCGGCGTTTGCCTCCTCAGACGCCTTTATTTTCCCGTCTCGCACTGAAACCCTAGGTCTCGTGTTGCTAGAGGCCATGGCGGCGGGCTGCCCCGTGGTAGCGGCAGGCACCGGGGGCATTACTGACATCGTGGATGATGGCGTCAACGGCTATCTGTTTAACCCGATGGAGGAAAACGGTGCTATTGACGCCACCAAGCGGCTTTTAAGCCAGCCAGAGGAGCGAGAGGCGCTGCGAATTCGCGCCCGAGAGGAGGCAGAGCGCTGGGGCTGGTCTGCAGCGACACAGCAGCTGCAGACGCTCTATCAATCGGTGGCGTCTAAGGCCGACCTAATAGCGGCCTAGTCCATCTGCGCCGCGTACTGCGCCGCGCCAATCAGCCCCACGTTTGGATTGAGCACGATATGCACCGGCACCTGCTCCAGCAGCGAGCTAACACGTCCCTTTTCCGAAAACGCCTTCATAAAGGCCCCAGCCTTCAGCAGGTTTAGATTCTTCGCGGCAATTCCCCCCGCAATGAAGAGTCCGCCATAGGGCAGCAGCTTCAGCGCCAGGTTTCCCGCCTCAGCGCCGTAGGCCCCCGAGAAAATCTGCATAGTGCGCTCGCTCAAAAAGTCTTCGTCGTGGGCCGCCGCCGATATGGCGATCGCCGCTGCGGGGTCGATGGTTTTTTCTTTCAGTCCCGTCTGCCGCTCCCACTCCCGTACGACTTCGCCCACGGTAGGGGATTCATCCGCCATCTTGCGGTCGCGCAAAAACTGGTAGATGGCCACGATACCCTGCCCGGAGACCACCCGCTCAACAGAGATGCGGGTGACGCTGAACTTATCGCGCAAGTAGAGCAGCAGCTGAAACTCCAGGTCAGAGCGGGGGGCAAAGTCGGCATGTCCACCTTCCGAGGGATAAACCGAATAGCGGCCGCTGCAGGGGACCAAGAAGCCCTGTCCTAGCCCTGTTCCCGCGCCAATCACCGCGACTGGCGCATTGGACTGAAGCGGGACATCCTGCAGCGTATGCAGATCGAGCTTGTCTAGGGCCACCACCCCGTAGCCCACGGCGGCAAAGTCGTTGATCAGCTCCACCCGAGAAATTTTGAGCACCTTTTCGAGGCGATCGCCCTCCAGTAGCCAAGAGAGGTTTGTCAGAGACGAGGTGTTATTGGCCACCGGCCCTGCAATAGCAAAGCAGGCTCGCTCAGGGCTAGGCGTACTCCCCGTTACGGCTTGGGTCTCTTCAAAAAACTGCTGCACGATGGGGACCAAGTCAGGGTAGTCGCCGCTAGAGTAGCGGGCCTCGTGAACTGTCTCTAGGCTCGGCTCTGCTGAGGACAGCTTGACCAGCCTTAAAATTGTCTTTGTACCGCCAATATCTCCGGCTAAGAGCTGTGTCATAGAATTTCTCCTTAAAATAACCTGCATACATCAAACGCTGACGCCGTAGCCATGAGCCAACCGATCGCCAACCTCCGAGAAGACTACACCCTCAGAACGCTAGAGCAAGCTGAGGTCAGTCCTAATCCATTTCAACAGTTTCAGACCTGGTTTGACGAGGCGGTGGCTGCTGAAATTCGTGAACCTAATGCCATGACTTTGGCCACTGCGACGCCCAACGGCGTTCCATCGGCCCGCATTGTGCTGCTCAAAGGCCTAGACGAGCGAGGATTCGTGCTTTACAGCAACTACGAAAGCCGCAAGGGACAAGAGCTAGCGCAGAATTCCCACGCGGCCCTAGTATTTTGGTGGGAAGCGCTGGAAAGGCAGGTGCGCGTCGAGGGGCTCATCAGCCGCACGAGTGACGCCGAGTCGACGGGCTATTTTCACAGTAGACCTATCGGCAGCCAGCTGGGGGCCTGGGCCTCAGGTCAAAGCCGCCCTACGACTCGCGAGGCCTTAGAGCAGCGCATGGCGGAGCTCAAGGCGCAATATGAGGGAAAAGAAATTCCTCGCCCCGCTCACTGGGGGGGCTACCGGCTAGCCCCGCAGGCGATCGAGTTCTGGCAGGGCCGCTCTAGTCGACTGCACGATCGCCTGGTGTACCGGCGGCAGGATGCTGGGCCTTTGGCATCGGCGCCTGCCCCTCGCTGGTCGATTGAGCGACTAGCGCCATAGTCTGCCCATGCCTTGAATCTGCCCCCTGCTGTCAAACCCAATCGAGCCAAAAAGGGGCTGATGCAGCAAGAAGGGGCACGCAGCTGCATGCCCCCAACGAGCTTCCGTCAAATTGTCGAAGTCTTGTAGCCCTACACAGCGGTATTTTCGGCGTCGATATCCACGGTGGTAGCAACCTGCTCAGGCTTTTCGGACGGGCGCTTTAGCATGCCCATCAGCAGCTGCGATACTTCCGATACCAGCAGGGTGGCCACGATGCCGTCATCAATCCAGCCCACGATAGGAATAATGTCTGGGGCGATGTCGATGGGTGAAACTAAATAGAGTAGTGAAGCGCCGATTAGCAGCCAGCGATATTTCGGGTTGCGGAGGGTGGCGCGATACCAGCTGTAAAAGGCTTGGACGACATTGGTCGATTGGCGAGGCTCATTTGACATTTTCTGTTTCCCCTGGGAGGCGGTGACATTTATATGGTGACAGACCCCGAAAAGACTGAGAAGTGTAGATAGTGCGCCCTGCCCATTCGGTTTCCCTCCAAGCCTATAGGAATAGCTCCGCTGTGCATCATGCAGCGATCGCATAGCTTTGATGACAGAGCCGAATACTCAATCCCGAAAGCGTATAGGAGGTAACACTTTTTATTAATTGTTTCTCCATAATGAATCTTGTCAATCCTCAATCCTGTCGAAATCGTATGGGTTGATACGGCGACCTGTCGTACCCGTCACTAGGGTTGAGGGCAAGCGGAATCTCAATTTCTGCTCTGCCTCGACGGCTGAGCTTGAGATTTTAGGCGCATGCACCAAGGAGAAACCGTGACCAGCGTTGTCCCAAACAAATCAGGAAAGCTAAACAAGTTTGAGCGCTTTAAAGCTGAGAAAGACGGCCTAGCCGTCAAGAGCGAGCTGCAAAAGTTTGCTGAACTCGGTTGGGAGGACATTGACGAAACCGACCGCGATCATCGTCTCAAGTGGCTTGGCGTCTTTTTCCGCCCCGTTACCCCCGGCAAATTTATGCTGCGGATGCGGATGCCCAACGGCATTTTGACCAGCGAGCAGATGAGGGTCTTAGCTGAGATCGTGCAGCGCTATGGCGAAGACGGCAACGCCGACATCACCACGCGACAAAACCTGCAGCTGCGGGGCATCCGTCTGGAAGATGTGCCCGATATCTTTGAGCGGCTAGACAAGGTGGGCATGACTTCGGTGCAGTCGGGCATGGACAACGTGCGCAACATCACCGGCTCTCCCATGGCGGGCATCGACGCCAGTGAGCTAATCGACACCCGCGACTTGGTGAAGCTCACCCAGGACATGATTACCAACAGTGGTGAGGGCAACCCGGAGTTCACAAACCTGCCCCGTAAGTTCAATATCGCCATTGAGGGCGGTCGCGACAACTCTGTCCACGCCGAAATTAACGACATCGCCTTTGTCCCCGCCTACCGCGAGGGAGAGCTGGGGTTCAATGTGCTGGTGGGAGGGTTCTTTTCCGCCAAGCGCTGCGCGGCGGCGATTCCCCTCGACGCCTGGGTTCCCCCTGAAGAGGAGATTGTGGTGGGGCTATGCCGCGCCATTCTAGAGGTGTACCGGGACAACGGACCCCGCGCTAATCGGCAAAAGTCGCGGCTGATGTGGCTGATTGATGAGTGGGGCGTCGAGCAGTTCCGCACGAAAGTGGCGGAGCAGCTGGGCCAAGATCTGCTGACGGCGGCCCCGGAAGATGAGATCGACTGGGACAAGCGGGACCACATTGGGGTGTATTCCCAGCAGCAGGAGGGCTACAGCTACGTGGGTCTACATGTTCCGGTGGGTCGGCTGTTCGCCCAAGACATGTTCGACCTAGCCCGCATCGCCGAGGTCTACGGCGGCAGCGAGATTCGCCTCACGGTGGAGCAAAACGCAATTATTCCCCATGTGCCCAGCGATCGCCTTGAGGCCCTGCAAAAAGAGCCCCTGCTAGAGCGCTTCACCCTTGACCCTGCTGCCCTGACGCGATCGCTCGTATCCTGTACGGGGGCACAGTTCTGCAATTTTGCCCTGGTGGAGACCAAAAACCGAGCTTTGGCGATGGCGCGAGAGGTGGAGTCGGAACTAGAGCTGCCTCGCTCAGTGCGTATTCACTGGACCGGCTGCCCCAACTCCTGCGGGCAACCTCAGGTGGCCGAAATCGGCTTCATTGGCACCAAGGTGCGCAAAGAGGGCAAGACGGTGGAGGGGGTTGACGTCTATATGGGCGGCAAGGTCGGTAAAGACGCCGTGCTGGGCGAACGGGTGATGAAGGGCATCCCCTGCGATGACCTGAAGCCCGTACTGAAAGATTTGCTGATGGAACACTTTGGCGCTAAGCCGAAGCAGGCCACCTAATAGATGGCTCAGTAGTTTCCTGTCGCTGTGTGCGAGCAAAGCTTTGGGCAAAGGTCTTAGGTAGACCTGTTGCCCATTGACCCCCCCTCTCAAGCAAGTTGAAGGGGGCGTAGATGAAAGCCCGTGGAGCTGGTTTCCACTAGGGCTCAGAGTTGGCTGTTTCTTAATCTAAATTCGGAGAAGAATACGGATGATTGGAGAGTTGTTTTCAAAAGCAACTCAGGGACGGTACAGAATATTGCACCTGACCTGGTTTGCATTTTTCCTGTCGTTTGTGGTTTGGTTCAACTTTCCACCCTTTGCGACGACAATTGCGCAGGACTTTGGCCTAGAGCAGCCTCAGATACTGACAATAGGTCTATGTAACGTGGCATTAACGGTTCCGGCGCGTATTCTCATCGGAATGCTGCTGGATAAGTATGGCCCCCGCTTAACCTACTCCCTGCTGCTAATTTATGCCGCCATCCCCTGCTTGATCTTCGCGACGGCGCAGAGCTTTAACCAGCTTGTGATTGGCCGTCTGCTGATGGGCATCGTCGGTGCCGGTTTTGTGATTGGAATTCGAATGACCGCTGAGTGGTTTCCCCCGAAAGAAGTGGGAACTGCAGAAGGGATCTACGGCGGCTGGGGCAACTTCGGGTCTGCCTTTTCTGCCTTTACCATGGTGCTGTTTGCGTTAGCCCTGGCGTTTCTGCCCGGTGCGTTCCAGTTCCCCGAGGCAGAGAGCTTCCGAGTTCTAGCCTTTCCGCCGTTTCAGACCGATATCTTGAACTGGCGGGCAGCGATCGCCGGTAGCGGCATCATTGCGGCGCTCTACGGTATCTTCTACTACTTCAACGTTTCCGATACGCCCCCCGGTAAGGTCTACCAGCGTCCGGCCAGCGTCCGGGGCATTGAGGTCACCACCAAGCGCGACTTCTGGTTCTTGATGGTGATGAACGCGCCGCTGACCATTATTCTGATGGTGCTGGCGTGGCGTCTGCAGAAGGTCAACTTCCTGAATACCGGCGGCATGTACGTCGCTTGGCTGCTGCTGCTGGGCCTCTATGCGTTCCAGGCCTACAACTGCTGGACCGTGAACAAGGATTTGATGGCGGGCCGCAAGGTCTATCCCCCAGAAGATCGCTATCGCTTCCGTCAGGTAGCCATGCTGGAGCTGACCTATATTGCCAACTTCGGCTCTGAGCTGGCGGTGGTCACCATGCTGCCGTCCTTCTTTGAGGGCACCTTTGGACTGGACAAGGCGACTGCGGGCCTGATTGCCGCCAGCTACGCCTTTATGAACCTGGTTTCTCGTCCCGGCGGCGGCATCATCTCTGACCGCATGGGCAGCCGCAAATGGACCATGGTGGTCCTCACGGCGGGGATGGGAATTGGTTACCTGATGATGAGCACCGTGAACAGCGCTTGGCCGCTGCCGCTGGCGGTACTGCTCACCATGGCCTGCTCCTTCTTTGTGCAGGCCTCTGAGGGCTCCACGTTTGCCATTGTGCCGCTGGTGAAGCGCCGGATTACCGGCCAGGTGGCGGGCAACGTCGGCGCTTATGGCAACGTGGGTGCGGTGGCCTTCTTGACTACCCGGCTGCTGTTTGCCAATGCGTCGGAAGCGGCCAACGGCGGTGAGGCCGTGATGGGTGCGGTGAACTCCGGCTTCTTCCAGGTTCTAGGCATTGTGGGTCTGATTGTGGCCTTCTTATGTCTCTTCTTCCTGGAGGAACCTAAGGATTCCTTTGCGGAGCTGCATGAGGGTGAGGTGGATCTCCACCCCTCGGCAATGCCTGAAGATCAGTCTGCCCGCATCATCTAAATGACTATCGGTCTAGTCTGATACGCCCCGTAGGGACATGGCATGCCATGTCCCTACCCCTGTACATACGCTGTGACCTGCATCTTGGAGGATGACCAATGACGGACGCATCAAAAACCCTATGCCCCTACTGCGGCGTTGGCTGCGGCCTAGAAGTGCTGCCTCCGGCACGTCCGGGGGGAAAGGCGACCCTGCGCGCTCCTGACGGTCAGCCCATCTGGCAGGTGCGGGGCGATCGCGCCCATCCCTCCAGCAAAGGCCAGGTGTGCGTTAAGGGGGCCACAGTGTCCGAATCCCTGCACAAAGACCGGCTCAAGTATCCCATGCTGCGCAACAGCCTCAGCGAGCCGTTTCGTCAGGTGAGCTGGGATGAGGCCATGGAGCGCTTGGTGAGCCGCCTGCGGATGACGCTGGAGCACCAGGGGCCAGAGGGCATCTGCATGTACGGCTCCGGTCAGTTTCAAACGGAAGACTACTACACTGCTCAAAAGCTGCTCAAAGGCTGCCTGCGCACCAATAATTTCGACGCCAACTCTCGCCTGTGCATGTCCTCCGCCGTAGCGGGCTATATTCAGAGCTTTGGGGCAGACGGGCCACCCTGTTGCTACGACGACCTCGAGAAAACGGACTGCGCCTTTTTGATTGGCACCAACACCGCCGAATGCCACCCCATTATTTTCAACCGCCTGCAGAAGTACCACCGCAAAAACCGCCATGTCAAGATGGTGGTGGTGGACCCCAGAGAAACCCTGACGGCCAAAGCCGCCGACCTGCACCTGGCCATCCGCCCCGGCAGCGATCTCTATTTACTCAACGGCATCGCCCACCTACTGATCCGCTGGAACGCCATCGACTCGCTGCTAATCGACGAATGTACCGTCGGCTACACCGACTTCGTTGAGGTAGCGGAGCAGTACCCACCCGAGCGCGTCGCCGAAGACTGCGGCATTGCCGTCAAAGATTTAGAGCAGGCCGCCCGCTACTGGGCCGAGAGCGATCGCGTCTTGTCCCTCTGGTCCATGGGCGTCAACCAGTCCTCAGAGGGGACGGCCAAGGTACGCAACTTGATCAATCTGCACCTGATGACCGGCAGTATTGGCAAGCCGGGGGCGGGACCCTTCTCCCTCACCGGGCAGCCCAACGCCATGGGGGGCCGCGAAGCCGGGGGCTTGTCCCATATCTTGCCGGGGTATCGCCTGGTGAAGAACCCCCAGCACCGCCGCCAGGTCGAGCAGCATTGGGGACTGCCCGAAGGCCAGATCTCCCCTGAGCCGGGGCTCGCCGCCTGGGATATGATTCGCGCTCTAGAGCAAGGGCAGGTGGGGGTCTTTTGGGTGGCGGCCACCAACCCAGCGGTGAGCATGCCGGACCTCGAGCGCACCAAAGCCGCCCTGCTCAAGTCCCCCTTCACGGTGTGCCAAGACGCCTACTACCCCACAGAGACGGCCCACTACGCCCACCTGCTGCTCCCTGCCAGCCAGTGGAGCGAGAAGACCGGAGCCATGACCAATTCAGAGCGAACGGTGACCCTATGTCCCACCTTTCGCTCCGCTCCCGGCAGCGCCCGCCCCGACTGGGAAATTTTTGCAGAGGTGGGCCGACGGCTGGGATTTGAGGCCCAGTTCAGCTTCGAGAACTCGGCCCAGGTCTATGACGAGTTCGTAAGGCTCACTTGGGGACGACCCTGCGATATGAGCGGCCTCAGCCATGAGCATTTGCAACAGCAGGGACCGATTCAGTGGCCCTATTCGTCTGAGGAGAAATCTTCTATTGAGGCTGGTGCCATGGCTCCGAACCACGCCAAGCGACTCTACACCAATTTCCGCTTTCACACCCCCGACGGTCGGGCGCGGTTCAGCGCCTTTCACGCCAACGGGCTGGCCGAGCCCCCCACCCCCGACTACCCGATGGTGCTCACCACGGGCCGGCTGTATGGCCACTGGCATACCCTCACCCGCACGGGCCGCATCGTCAAAACCGCCAAGATGCACGCCGAGCCCTTCCTCGAAATTCACCCCCGCGACGCCCAGCGGCTCAGCGTGGAAGACGGGAAAATGGTAGAAGTGCGATCGCGTCGCGGCATGACGCGGTTTAAGGCTAAGGTCACCAAGGCGATCGCACCGGGAACCGTATTTATTCCTATGCACTGGGGATTTCTTTGGGCCGACGACGCTGAGGCCAACACTCTGACCCACCCCGAGGTTTGTCCCATCTCACTGCAGCCCGAGCTTAAAGCCTGCGCTGTTAGCATTGTGCCGCTGCCAGAAAGCGGAGCGGTAGAGGGCACCGCCGACCAAGAAAACCGTACCCAGCGCTCTGGGGCGCTTGTACGATAAGGGTATGACTTTCTTTCAATTTGAAGCCGATTTTACCCAGTCCCTGCGCTGCATTCCGATGCAGGTGCGCTACAACCTCGACACCTGCGGCGTCAAGCTCAAGCTGGTCCATTGGAATGCCCTGACCGATGAGGAGCACCAGCAGCTGGTGGACTTGCCCTGCAACAGTCCCCAAGAGGCTGAAGCCTACCGAGATTACCTGCAGGGGCGCGTCGTGGCGCACACCGGTTCGCCCGCGGGAACCTTGTCCCTCGATGCCCACCCGCCCTGGCTGAACGAGGGCGAGATTCCCCTTTCTGTGGTGGAGAAGCTAGAAGAGACGCAGCAAACCCTCACCCTAGCTCAGTGGGCCTCTCTATCGCCGCTGCAGCGCTTCGCCCTCATCAAGCTCAGCCGCCCGAGCCACGAAAACCGCAACTTTGTGCCGGCAGTTGCTGAATTTTTGGACCGTCAATCTACAAATTAGCGATCGTCTGTGGTGGCTGAGACGACGCGATTGAGAGCGGCCTTCAGCTTGCTGTACAGATCCGAGGTCGTGGTAGGCGGGGTGAACTGGTGGATGGGATTTTCTAAAGCAAGGGGAGGCGACGCTTCTCCTGAAGCGAGCCCCTGATTCTGGGAGGGCATTGCATTGTGACTAAAGCGGCTCGTGGCGCTGGGCACCTTGGCGCTGGGCTTAAAGGGGGCGATTGTATGGGTCTCGTCTGACTCTGCTTCCGCCGCAAAGACTTCTAGAAAATCGTCGTCAAGCAGGGAGACCTGGGGCTCGTCGGCGTTGAATGGGGTTGTGGGAGAGGCTGCGCTTACCGAAGAGGGCACATTTGAAGAAGTTTCGCGTGAAGTATCGCTCAGGCGATCGCCAGCGGGTTGGGAAGACGGGCCGACGTGGGTAGTGCCGTCATCGGCTAGCCCCGCTGCGTCGCTTTGAGAAGGCTGGGGCGAGAGGGCAGCTGCGGACGCCGTTCTTCGGTTGACTTTGGGGTTGGCTTCTGGGGCGGCTTCAGAAAAGGTCCGCGCCAAAAACTTGTTGCAGATCATGCGCTCAAATTCGCCGTTGTAGTGGCACAGGCTCTGGCCTCGGCGGCACCACATATCTAGAATCTGCGCTACCGACACCGCTTTATAGCGCCCTTGATATAGCGCCTCGACGATCGCCGGTCGTAGCCAGTGGTCAGGATAGCGATCGCGCCATTGGACTACGCAGTGCTCAACCGTGTGGCCATCTAGCTCAAAGCTATAGTATTTCAACAGATGCTCTAGAAGCTCAGCTTCGCTGTTATGCATCATTTCCTTACCCGCTTACCTAGCTCCATTATCCGCGATACCAATTTTTCTGGAGATATTGCTACGGCGTCCAAATATAGTGCCCCGAGAGCGAGGCTGACGCTTGAGCCTCAGTATTATTTCAGTCCGTTTCGGTGAACCTTCTCCGAGGGCCTCACTTACATTAAGCAACCCAAAAGCGATTAGATCAGGACGAGCCGCTGCAGCAACTCTCATTTTAGAAAATGTGAGCAACTGAGAACACCCACTAGAGTGGGTCAAGAACGCTCGTAGACTGCGTTATATGCAGTAAGACATCCACAGTCCGCTTGAGTGGGCGCCTTTGACTAGTCCACAGTTCACTCGCGGACCGCCGAGACACAGCCATTATTTACTGGGGTGGCAAAGACAGCTTCAGCACACAGGCGGCGTCAATCACCTGGGACCGAACCTCTTTACGGCGACATAGGGGGGCGGCGACGGCTAGGGCGGGCTTGACCCCACCGTGAAAGGGCGTCAGTGCAGCTTGGAGCTCAGCCTCATATTGGGCAACCCAACTTCTACTGACGTAATCGGCCTCGAAAGCGTTCCCCTCTAGTAGCCAAAAATCAATATCGTAACGGCGAATTGCGGCCTGAAGCTCCCGCAGATCGGGGGTGTACTGCGCCTTGGTGAGGGCGATCGCCCGCTCTCGAAAGGGGAGGTAGTAGCCTAGATGATAGGGAATGGCGTATTCTCGGGCGACCACAACGGAGCGAGCGGCAAAGGTGGGCAGGTTGCTCGCCTCCTCGGTCAGGGAAGCCACGCGAATATCCGCAGGCTGCTCACGAAAAAACTGGTAGAGCTGGGGCGATTGCCCGGCTTTGTATTTGGTAAGCGGAAAGTCTTCCACAAAGGCGGGATAGGCCAGCAGTAGGCCAGCAATCAGCGACAGGCCGCCCGCCGCCACCAGAGGACGACGAGCCCGCTGCCCCCACCGCAGCAGCGCATCCACAGCAGTAGTTACCACCAGCGCAGCCGCGATCGCCATCACGAATCGCCAGGTGTGATCCATATAGCGGCTGGGAAGGTGCAGCCGGAACAGCAGCAGATGAGCGGCCAAGAACCAGATAAACCCCGCGAGCCAGATGCGCCAGAGAATGCCCTGCTGAGCGCTATCCCGGAGCAAGGGCGATCGCCGCCACAGCGCCGGCAGCCCCAACCCCAGACAAAGCGTCGCGGGACGCACCAGCCCCACGTGCAGTAGCCCGCTGCGATCGCCCAAGACGTAAAACCACCAGAGATTGTCGCTAAAAAAGAAGTTGCGGCCACCGGGCCAAAACTCCGGCAGCTGGCGGGCCTGCTCGGCGGTGATGGTGGGGCCATAGTCCGACACCGTCAAGCTGTAGTAAGCCACCACCGCCAGCGCTATCCCCAAGCTCACCCCACAAAACACCGCGTCTCGCTCCGTCAGCTGCAGCCGCCAGCGTCCGCCCGCCGCGCTGGGCCGCTGCACCAGCCCCAGCACGAGTACCCCGCTCATGACCAGCACGTACTGGGGGTAAAACAGCCCCAGCAGCAGCAGCGGCACCCCGCAGCTCAAAGTGGCTAGCGTGAGCGATCGCTTGGGATGGGCGCGGTAAGACACCCAGGCGTAGAGAGAGGCTACAAATAGCGGATAGACGAAGGCGCGCGGCGTGGCGGAGACGACGTCGTCCTTCATCCACAGGGTCTGATTGAGCAGCAGCGTTGCCGCGAACCCGGTGAAGGGCACGGGCAAAATCTCTAGGGTGAGCCAGAAAAAGTAGCCGGTGGTGACGAGCGCTAAGACAGGGGGCAGCAGCTTGTTGAGCAAAAAAGGCTCCAGACCTACGGCTGCGCCGAGGCGATAGAGCCCAACGTAGCCTACGGGGCTGACGGACTGAAAGTAATCAGCAATGGGATCGCCCTGAAACAGGGACGGGTTGCTAAACCGCTGCATCCAAAACAGGTACTGCCGGGCGTCATCCTGGACGATGGCGTCTCCCCATCCCTGTTTCAGGGCCAGGGCTCCGTAGAGTAAAGGAGCGCAGCAGCTGAGGCCAAACCAGAGATAGCGCCACCGCTGAGACTGGGTGGGCGTGGTGAGCCAGCGCTGTAGGCGATTTAACATAGAGGCGTCATGGAGGCGTTGCTGCGGCGAGGGCTGCAGGACGTTAGCAGTTCCCAGTTTAGCTACTAGACAGGAAGCCCCGCGCTCTACCCGTCAGGGTGAGCGTCGGGATGAGAGTCGCGCTAGCCGAAGTGCGCCCGCAAAATGATGCACAGCGGATAGTGCGCTCAGCGCTGAGGCTAGCAGTTGGTATGATAGAGATAGCAAGGTGATGCACCCCGCAAAGAGTGTGACGGGCCCGTAGGCGAAAGCTACAAGTCACCCGTTCCTCAGTTTGCAAATGTATCTGCGACACATAGTGCGTATCCTCCCTCGCGGAGATGAAAATTCAAAACTCTGCCGTGGGGCATCAGGCGGAGTATAAACCTATCTCAGGATATGTCTCGGCAATAGCTGGGAGTCACTGAGGAAGCCCGCGCTGTACAGCTTGCTGTCAGCGTCGGGAGGATGTCACTGGGTACCGTAGACCTCTATCGCTCTGTGGGTCAGTTCCTTAGTGGTGCAGGGAAGTCCTGAAAGTATTGGTATACATAAAGTCTCAGCCTAGGACAGGGGTTAACGGTAGGGGTGTTCCATGAGAAGCTTAAGTTCCCCAACTCAAAGCTAAATCAATGGAAACACCCCTGCTTTATCGTCAGCTGATGGACCAACTACGTCAATGGGTCAACCCAAAAGACGAGCGTCACCTGCAAGGCGTTGCAGAAGCAGTCGCTGCTATCCTGCAATCTCAAAGCGCCTGTCTGGGGAAATGGGTCACCTACCTGAGCCATCGAAACTGCGAGGCTAGAGCACACATGGAGCGCCTAAGCTACTTGGTTCACAACCAGCACATCAGCGCTGAGCGCTTCTACGTACCGCTCCTACGCCATGCTCTGCAAGCATTTGACGGCAGCGAGATTACCCTAACTTTAGACACCAGCATGCTGTGGGAGCAGTTCTGTTTGGTGGAAGTCTGTCTGGTGTGGGGTGGGCGCTCGTTTGCCTTGGCTCAGGTGGTGCTAGAGCACAAGAGTGCTAGTGTCGCCTTCAAGGACTACAAACCCGTTCTTGAGGCAGCCAAAGCGCTGGTGCCCTCCGGTTGCGGGGTGACGCTGTTGGCTGACCGAGGCTTTGCCCACAGAGAACTGCTGGTCTGGCTCGAGGAGTGCCAGTGGCAGTGGGCGGTTCGGGTCAAGTGTGACATGCAGGTCCGCCTTGCTACTGGAGCGACTCGTTCGGTGCAATATCTATTCCCCCCAGAGCAGCAAGCTTATCTATTACACAATGTCACTGTCTTAGAGGACATTGAGGCACACCTCGTCACAGGCCACCTTCCCAACGCCAGCGAGCCCTGGGCGGTTCTATCAAGCACGCCCCCCTCCCTGCAAACCTTCGCGCTCTACGGCAAGCGCTTTGGCGGCATAGAGCCGCACTTCAAAGACTACAAGTCGGCGGCCTTCAATGTTGTCGCTTCCGGTCTAAGGGATGCTCAAGCCCTGACGTGTCTATTCATGCTGTTGGACACGGCCTATCTGATTGCGCTGATTGTTGGCATGATCCTTGTTCAGAGCGGTCAACGCTCAAAGCTCGACTGGCATGGCGATAGGGGACTGAGTTTTCTGCAGCTTGGTCTGAGAAATATAGGACGGTGCTGCTACAGGCGAGTGCTACTGCCAACGCTGATTGCCCTGCCGCCCCAAAGTCCACCTAAAGCCTGTGCCTCGAGGCGCAAGCGAGCCGCTTTAGACTGCCAAATTGAGTTCTCAAGGGTGGTCGTCTTCTCATGATGAGTCCGCTTAAGCCTCTTATGAGATTTCTGCACCACTAAGGGGTCAGTTCTCTGGGGGTAGCCTTATCTCTTTCAAAAGCCAGGGCTCATCCTCCCGGGCCTTAAAGTTTACCGGCTCTAATCTCCTTCCCTGTCGCCCCAGCAGCCGAGTCAGCCGCCGCTCTAGCCGCCGACTCGGCAAGAATACCGCTAGGTCCGTCGGTTCAGCGGGCAGATCGATCTGCCTCGGTGTCTGCACCAGCTGCAGCTGAGCCTCTGGTCGCAGCAGATGGGTCAAGGTCAAGACGCGGCCTGCTGGTTGGCGATCGCTCACCACAAAGGGGCGATCGCTGGCGTTGATCACTTGGGCTACGTCAGGAATACGGCGGCTCTTCGCGTAGCTTTTATGCCACCATACCGGCACCTGAGAATTCACGGCGCAGGAGAGGATACCCCCCAAGGCCAAAGCGATCGCCACCCCTCGCCAGGGATTGCGGCGCGGCGGCTGGGAGGACTGTAGCGCCTGGGGGGACTGCGAGACCGATGTCACTCGCTGCGCTAAGAAATGCCCCACAGCAATCTGCAGCCCCAGGTACACGGGCACCGCATAGCGGGTAATGCTAGACCGCCTTCCCCCTAGCAGCACGTCTGGGCCAATGAGCGCCAGCCCCAAGACCCCCACCAGGGTAATCACAAATGCCCAGCGGCGGCGCGGCTCGCGGCGACACAGATCAATCAGGGCCGCGATCGCTAGAGCCGCCAGCAAATAGTGAATGGGGTTGATGGCGCTGGGACCCTGGTTGAGGTCGACAAACACCCGGCTGAGATTGAGCAGCCAAAAGAGCGGCATTTCTCCTGCCCGGTTGGCGTTCACCGAAGCAGTGTTACCCGTGAACCGATCAAAATTTTGTATTACTACCGCCAGCCACGGCGCGAATAGCAGCACTGCTAGGGCGATCGCCCCCAGAAACCCTAACCAGTCTCGCCGCTTGCGGGTGAGCATCACGTAGAGCCCATGGCTTGCCAGCACAAAGGCCGAAAAGGGATGGACGTAAAGCGCAGCAGCGGCACAGAGGCCATACCCGGTCCAGCCCCGCCACCGCTGCGCCCTCAGCAGCAGAGCGCTGCTCCCCAGAATCGCTAGGGTCCACAGGCTATACTCGCGGGCCTCCTGAGAATAGAGCACCTGGAATGGCGACACGGCAAACAGAGCCGTTGTTACCCAAGCCACGACAGGCGATTGAAACAGGGTTTGGGTGAGCCAAAACATTGCGGGAATCGTAAGCAGGCCAATGAGGGCCGGAAGCAGCCGCGCCGCCGTCACCGAATGGGGCATCACCTGCAGCCACAGACGGGCCAGTACATAGTAGGCCGGGGAATGCTCTGGGTGTTTTGCCAGGGCCTGCCAGGTCTCGCCCCAGCCCCGCTCAGTATTGGGGTACTGGTAGCGCTCTAGCAGCGCGTCTGCGCTGAGGGTTTGACCGGTGTAAACCTGCTCGATGAACTGGGACTGTGTGTAGCCCGAGATGCGCAGCGAGGTCATTGTTTCGTCGTGCCAGTAGACCTTGCCATCCAGCTGATAAACCCGAAAGAAGATCCCTAGCACCAGCAAAATTGCCGCGAAATATCGCAGCCACGGCTGGCGCAGCGAACGAGAGGCAGCGCGGATCGGGGGGTCAGCGGCCATCGGACGCCTTCTTACTCTTGAGTTAGGACGTTACGCGCACGTGAGGCTCGGTCATGGGCTTCATCCATGACGGTGTCTAGGCTCTCTAGCATTTCACCGGGGTGATTTTCTAGCACCTTGGTCGACAGCGACACCCGCCGCTTCGACTCATCTAGGGCGATGATCATCGCCCGAATGGGCTTGCCCGCCTCAAAAAGCTCGTCTAAAGAGGAAACGAAATTCTTGCTCACTTGGTTAATGTGCAGCAGTCCCGTCACGCCGTCGAAGTCGATGAAAACCCCAAAAGGCTTAACGCCGGACACCTTGCCTTCCACTAGCTGCCCCACCTCCAGTTGACTGAGGCTCGCTGCCTGTCGTGCCAGCCGCTGAGAGAGCACGAGCCGCCGCCGCTCCGGCTCGACCTCCAGCACGCTCACCGTCATCAGGTTGCCCACCAAAGCATCGAGATCATGGCGCTCAATCAGATGCGATCGCGGAATGAAGCCCCGCACACCCTGAGCGTTGACCGTTACCCCGCCCTTATTGACGCCGCTCACCCGCACGTCAATGGTTTCTTCGGTGTCTAAAATAGCGTTAAAGCGGTCCCACAGGCGCTGAATTTCCAGCTGCCGCACCGATAAGGTCACCTGCCCGTCGGCGTTTTGCTCCTTAATAATTAAAAAGTCTCGCGCTTCGCCGACGGGCAAAATCTCTGCCAAATTTGCTCCAGCTTTGAGCGCCGCTTCGTCTTTGGGCAGGTAGGCCGTCGCTTTGCCGCCAATATCGACGTAGATGCCATCTGCTTCGTGACTATAAACGGTGCCGTGAACAACATCGCCCCGTTGTTGAGAGGAATCGTGCTGCTCTAGAGCTTTTGCAAAATCATCGGACGAAAAGGACAAGTTAAACCCCCTAGTAGCGTTTCTAGGTCGGACAGTATTAGGAAGCGGATGAAGTTATTAGCATAAAACAATAGGGTACAGAGCGTCCAAAATACCGAGAACGTTCTCAATATAATCAATTCTCTAAGCGTTGAGTATTAAGTAAGGTGACGACTGAGCAAGGGCTCTGGCTCTAGCCGGTTTAGCCGGGGTGAGCTGCTCAAAGGGCTCTTGTCGGCCTTCATCACAGCGCCCGCTCAAACAGCGTCAGCGCTTTTGACCAAGCGTCTGCTGCTGCCTCAGGGTGATAGCTCTGCCTGCGATCGCAGAAAAAACCGTGCCCAGCGCCGTCGTAGCGAAAGAGCTGGTGCGAAACGCCAGCGCGCTGCAGCGCTGCTTCAATTTGGTCCACCTCGGCGACGGGAATGCTGGCGTCTTCTGTGCCAAAAAAGCCGTACAGCTCCCCCGAGATCTGGGGAGTGCGGGCGAGGGTGGTCTGGTGATCTGGGCCATTGCCAGGGCACCAAGTGGCAATCCCAGCGCCATAGAACGATGCCGTCGCCGCCACGTCGGGGAGGGTGGCCGCCAGGTAGGCCACATGGCCACCAAAGCAGAACCCAATGCAGCCCACTTTTTGGTCCTCAAGCTGATCTTTAAGATGGCTTACGGCGGCCTGCACATCCTGCAGCAGCTCGTCGGCCTGGGTACGCCCCTTATACTCCCGCCCGACCTGAATGTCTTCCGGCCCGTAGCCCGCTTCAAATCCAGGGGCCTGACGGTGATAGAGAGCCGGGGCGATCGCCAAGTATCCCGCTCGGGCAAAGCGCTCCGTGATGTCTCGAATATGCGCGTTAACGCCAAAGATCTCCTGCAGCACAACGACACCCCCTCGGGGCTGGGCAGCGGGCGCGGCCCAGTAGGCCGCAATGGAACTATCACCACTCATTAGATTGACGGACTGAGTTTGGATGTGAGGAGGTGCCATAGGGGATGATATAGGGCCGTTTGCTCTAATAGGGCTGTTTGCTTTAAGGGGGGTGCTGGCGAGGGCCATAGAGCTATGCTAGCGTCGACGAAAACACTCAGAGAATCTTTACGATTGGCAAACAGCCGACAAAATACCCCAGTCAGGTAATTGTTGGTGTTGGCAATTTTTCTGTAGCATAGGGGCAAGGAACACTGGCTACGTTGGCCTGTCTGCCATCGCGCTTGATCTTGAGGCGGTTCAGATGGGGTGTTTCAGAACATAGAATGGTTCAGCCTAGGGCCGTATGAACAGTGCAGTGCAGTGGGGCGATGTCCCTGTTCACGGGCCAAACGTGGGCCGAAGCCTAGTACTGCCATTTAATTTTGGGAGCTGAGCCTATCCTAGACAAGGATATAGCTGTCCCCACCAACTTCAAGATTTTAGAGGGCTTTGGAGGATTTATCATGGTTCAGTTTCACATTCAGTCTGACAGCGAAATTCCTGCCTCCACGCAGCTTTTCAATCAGATTCGATTTGCGATCGCCTCCCGCCAGTTTCCACCTGGACATCGTTTGCCCAGCACCCGCCAGTTGGCCATGCAAACCGGGCTACATCGCAACACCATCAGTAAGGTTTACCGGCAGCTAGAGGACTTGGGTATTGTCAACGCTCAGGCCGGGTCTGGGATCTACGTGAGAGCCCAGATTGACGAGGGCAATTCGCCTCACTCCCCCCTATTTGACCAGTTTCCAGAATCTCACCAGCTGGTGCAAAAGAGCCTCGACGAGCTGCTCAATCAGGGCTGCTCTCTCACCCAGGCTCGGGAGCTGTTTCTCTCTGAAATCGACTGGCGGCTGCGCTGTAGCGCCCGAGTCCTCGTGACGGCTCCCCAGGGGGACATCGGCGCTGGAGAGCTGATCGTTCAAGAGCTAGAGAAGGCGCTGCGGATTCCGGTGCAGCTGGTGCCCCTCGAAGAACTGGGAGATGTGCTAGACCAAACCCGCTCGGGTACGGTAGTCACCACTCGCTATTTTATCGGAGAAGCGAAAGCGATCGCTGAGCCCAAGTCGGTGCGCGTCATCCCCGTCGACATCTACGACTACAGTAAAGAGCTGCAGGTGATTACTAAACTCTCAGACGGCAGCTCCATTGGCATGGTGAGCCTCAGCTCTGGCATTTTACGGGCAGCGGAGGTGATCGTTCACAGTCTAATGGGGGACGAGCTTTTAGTGCTGACCGCAAAAGCCGACGACGAGTTCAAGCTCAACGCTATTGTGCGGGCCGCCCAAACCATTATCTGCGATCAGGCCAGCCACGAGCGGGTGAAAGACGCCATTCAGGCCGTCAGGGAAGAACTGATTCGCGCCCCGCAGATCCTCTGTTGCGAAAACTACATCGGCACCAAGTCGGTCAACCTGCTTAAGCGTGAACTGGGGCTAGAGTAACGGTAGAATAGCGGTCTACGACAGGCCCAGAAGCTATTTCTGGAGTCCAGCATTAGACGCTACCTGCTTTTATAAAACCCATGGCTGATACCTACCAGGTCGAAATCCAACACCAAGGCACCGCTCACACCCTGTCAGTTCCCGGCGATCGTAATATTCTTGAGGTGGCGCTGGAGAGCGGTGTTGAGCTGCCGTACTCCTGTAGCGCCGGAGTCTGCACAACCTGCGCAGCCCGAGTCACAGAGGGCGACGTCGACCAGAGCGACGCCGCCGGCATCAGCCGCGACCTGCAGGATCAGGGCTACGTGCTGCTGTGCAGCGCCTACCCAAAATCAAACCTCAAAATTGAGTCAGAAAAGGAAGACGAGGTCTATCACCTCCAGTTTGGCCAGTTCCAACAGTAGGGACGAGCGGCGTGCAGTCAACAGCGCTTCAGTTCATTACCCTCCAAGTCCCGCTAGCGCCACCCGCGACACTGCGCGATCGCGTGGAGCGGGCGCTGCTGCTGCAGGGCCACCCGCTGCGCTGGGCCATCACCACGACAGACGGGGGGGCGGCAGTGGTTGAGGCCGTCATTCGCCGTGCATAGCGCCCCCTTCACCACAGTGCTGGTTATTCCCACAGGGGTTGGGGCCGCCGTCGGGGGCTACGCTGGGGATGCCCTCCCGGTAGCCAAAGCGGTAGCTCACCTCTCAGACCGCCTCATCACCCACCCCAACGTCCTCAACGGCGCTCAGCTCTACTGGCCCTTAGACAACGTGCTCTATGTGGAAGGCTACGGCCTCGACCGGTTTGCTGCGGGGGACTGGGGACTGCAGCCGGTGCGGCAAAACCGCGTGGGGCTGCTCCTCGATGCGGCTATTGAGCCGGAGCTGCGGCTGCGCCACCTGCAGGCCGCTGACGCCACCCGCGCCACCCTGGGGCTGGAGCTAACGGAATACGTCACTACCGATGCGCCGCTAGGGGTCACCCTCAAAACCGCCGCGTCGGGAGCCACCTGGGGCACAGTCGAGCGGCCCGACAGTCTGCTGAGGGGCGTAGACGCCCTGGTGAACCAGGCGGGGGCAGAGGCGATCGCCGTAGTGGCCCGCTTTCCTGACGATGAGGATAGCGCCGCCCTGCAGAACTATCGCCATGGCCAGGGCGTGGATCCGCTGGCGGGGGCCGAAGCGGTCATCTCTCACCTCGTGGTAGACCACTTTGGTCTGCCCTGTGCCCACGCCCCGGCGCTGCAGCCCCTGCCGCCTGACCCCCAGCTCTCGCCCCGTTCTGCCGCCGAAGAGCTGGGCTATACGTTTTTGCCCTGCGTTCTCGTGGGGCTGAGCCGTGCCCCCCAATTTGTTCTCCCCGCAGCCCGTCAGCTTCGCCCGCCCTCAGGCCCTCTGTCTGACCTCCGCAGCCATCAGAGTGCTGTATGGGCCAGCGACGTCGACGCCGTCATCGTCCCAGAATCGGCCTGCGGCGGCAGCGCCGTGCTTAGCCTAAGCGAAAATCAAAGATTAGCCCCAAGGGAGCGTCGCCAGACTACCCTGATCACTGTCCGAGAAAATACGACGCGAATGCGGGTGTCTCCGGCGGCCTTAGGCCTCTCGGCAATATCGGTAGAATCGTATGTGGAAGCGCTAGGCGTGCTGGCCGCGCTCAAGGCGGGGGTTAGCCTCTCGAGCCTGCGACCCGGTCTGTCGCCTCTGGCTCCCCTATCTCTGGCCCCGCTGCCTCTTAGTTCCCTATCGCCTCTTGCCCCACCGTAGCCCCACCGTATCCCCATGAACCAGTCCGCTCAGCCTGACCCCGACGTTCATCTTACCCGTGTCCAAGTGCTGACAGCGATGGGGATTACGGCACTCATTTTGCTGCTAGTGATTCAGGTTTGGCGGCTGGTGGGAGCTCCGGTGATGCTGCCCCTTGCTTGGAGCTGGTCGCACTTAGGTCTTGGGGTTGCCCTTGGGGTTGCCCTCACCCTGAGCAGCGGCGGGGTCTATCGTCTGTGGCCCGCCTACAGAGACAGCGCTGAACGCTACGTGACGATGATACTGCGGCCCCTCATCTGGCCAGACTTGATTTGGCTGGGGCTGCTGCCGGGAGCCAGTGAAGAGCTGCTGTTCCGTGGTCTAATGCTGCCGGCGTTTGGCCTGGACTGGGTGGGTGTGGGGCTGTCGAGTCTGTGTTTTGGGGCAATGCACTTTAGCGGCAGGGAGCAGTGGCCTTACGTGGTGTGGGCCAGCGTTGTGGGGGCCGCTTTGGGAGGGAGTGCGATCGCCACCGGGAGTTTGCTAGTGCCCCTAGCGGCCCACGCGACGACCAATATTTTATCGGGCTGTTTGTGGAAGGCGACCGGCTTTGCACAGCAGCGCACCGGTGATTAGCAGGGGCCGGCGACGGGCCGTGATGGGTCTTCCATAAAAGGGCTGGGGTAAACAAAAAAACCCTAGCCGGAGCCAGGGTTTAATCAGGGTGCATCTACCATATCAATCTTCCAGGCGCGGCCGTGTCATCCGGAAAGGAGCAATCTTTTACTGGGCCAATATTGAAAAGCGACTGGGGCTGGGGCAGAAAACAAAAAAACCCTAGCCGGAGCCAGGGTTTAATCAGGGTGCATCTACCATATCAATCTTCCAGGCGCGGCCGTGTCATCCGGGGAATTTGTCCCAGACTTGGGAAAGTACAGTAAATTTCTTCCAAACAGCCTCAGCTCAGGTCTAGCGCTCCAGCAGCTCTTAGTACCGTCCCTCCCAGCTGCCGCTAAGAGAGGGTCAAAAACTCGTTGAGGGCATCGGCAACGGCGGGGGGCCAGCGGCGAATCTGCCGCACCCAAGCGATATCCTTGTAGCGGGTGTCTAGCCCCATGACGGCATACCAGTTGCTCTCCGCCTCGCCCTGCCGCCCCGTCGCCCACAGCACCGCCGTTAGCGCCGCCCGCACGTCCGCAAATCGAGGATACTTTCGCACCAAACCCCGCAGCCGGCTGATCGACTGCTCACCTTCTCCCGTTTGGTAGAGCGCTAGGGCCGTATTGACCCTGGCTAAAGCAAAATTGGGCAGCAGCTCAGTGGCCCGCTGATAGTCGGCTATAGCCCCCGCCCAGTCGCCCTGGCCGCCCTTGGCATTACCTCGGTTGTTGTAAAGGGCAGCGCTGTCGGGCTCAAGCTGCAGCGCCTGGTTGTAGTCGGCTATGGCCTCCTGCCACCGGCCCAGCCCTTCTAGGGCCGCGCCCCGGTTCATATAGGGATCGGGGCTATTGGGAGCCAGCTCCACTGAGCGATCGTAGTCAGCGATCGCGTCCTCGAGCCGATTTTGGCTGACGCGGATGTTGCCGCGGTTGCTCCATAGGGGGGCGCTGGTGGGAAAGGCCTCTAGAAGCTGGGACCAGTAGCCTTCTGCCGCCTCAAACTGGCCCGCTTGCGACGCGGCAAACGCCTTCTCCTTGATGGCTTCGAGCTGCTGGGGCGTCTGCAGGTCAGCGGGCGGGCTGTAGGCGGACAGGCTGTAGGTGGGCAGGCTGTAGGCGGGCAGCGTCCAGCCCGTCAGCAGGGTCAGCGATAAAATCCAAACCAGTAGCACTCTCATAAGAACAGTTTAAGACAGCCTGCCCTTCACGAGAGCAAAGGCAGCTGAGTATCGGGCGGGCGATAGCCCAGATGCTGCCAGGCAGAAGGCGCAGCAATGCGGCCTCGCGGGGTGCGCTGCAGGTAGCCAATCTGCATTAGGTAAGGCTCGTAGACTTCTTCGATGGTCTGGGCGTCTTCTCCCGTTGCTGCTGCTAGGGTGTCTAGGCCCACCGGCCCGCCGCCAAAATTCTCTATCATCACCGTTAGCATGCGCCGGTCGGTCCAGTCTAGGCCCACCGGATCGACGTTGAACAGCTCCAGCGCCTCCGCCGCTACTGGCTGCGTCACCATCCCTGATTTCTTCACCTGGGCGTAGTCCCGCACCCGCTTCAGCAGCCGGTTGGCGATTCGGGGGGTGCCCCGCGCTCGGCGGCCAATCTCCGCTGCGCCCTCGGCGGTCACGGGGGTCTCTAGAATAGTTGCCGTCCGCTGCACAATTTGGGTCAGCTCTTCTAGGTCGTAAAACCGCAGCCGCTGCACCAGCCCGAAGCGATCGCGCAGGGGGGAGGTGAGCGCCCCTACCCGTGTCGTCGCCCCCACCAGGGTAAAGCGCTGCAGCGGCAGGCTGCGGATACGGGCGCTTTGGCCCTTGCCGATGGTGATATCTAGGCGGAAGTCCTCCATGGCGGGGTAGAGGATTTCCTCCGTCATCCGCGGCAGACGGTGAATCTCATCGATAAACAGCACGTCTCCAGGCTTGAGGTTCACCAGGAGACCGGCAATATCCCGAGGCCGCTCTAGAGCCGGGGCCGTGGTAATCTTGCAGGCTACCCCCATTTCCTGGGCCAAGATCAGCGCCATTGTGGTTTTTCCAAGTCCTGGCGGGCCGTAGAGCAGCAGATGATCCAGCGGCTCACCGCGCCCCTGAGCGGCCCGAATGGCAATGTCCAAAACTTCTTTAAGGGCCGACTGGCCGATGTAATCTCCCAGCCGCTGGGGCCGCAGGCCGTCTTCTGGGGGCCCCCCTTCATCCTGTCGCTTTTCGGGCTGTAGCAGCGTCGATGGCGTTTTTGGGGGCTCACTGACCCTGCCGGGTGGGGTGAAGGGAGCTGGCGAGGATCGCGATCGCGGTCCCTCATCGGCTGGCTCCTTGGAAGAAATAATAGCCATGGTCAAACCCCAGCTTCAGACGGCAACTGCCTTACAGTATAGTACGCTCGTCCTGACAAACCCTACCTCAGCTCAGCTCATCGGGCAGCGTATCCCCGCACACCCGGCAAAAGCGGGCATCCCCGTCGTGGTAATCCGTCCCACAGCTGTCGCAGGGGCGCTCCACCCGCTGCAGCGTCTTGAGAGCGTGGGTGACCAAGTCTCCTATCTGCCAGGGAATAAAAATGATGCCGGTCCAGATCATCAAGATGGTCAGCAGCCGCCCTAGTTCTGAGGTAGGGGTGATGTCGCCAAAGCCGACGGTAGTCATGGTAGCGACCGCAAAGTAAAGGGCGTCTAGCAGGGTGCCAAATCCCTGGGGGTTGGTGGGGTGCTCAACCTGGTAGATCAGCCCAGAATAGACAAACACAATCGTGAACAGCGTCATTAAGATGCGGGCGAACTTGGAAACATCTTCGGAGTTAAAGGCTCCGAACCGGCTTCCCTCCACCAGCCGCAGCAGTCGCAGGACGCGGAACCATCTAAACACCAGCACGATGCTGACGTCGAGCAGGCCCAGGAAGAAAGGGACGATCGCCACCAAATCGACAAGGGAATAAGGGCTGACGATGTAGCGTAGCTTGCGTTTGGCAAGCCAAAAGCGGACGACATACTCTACAAAAAAGATCACTAAAATGCCGGTATCGAGCAGCCGCAGGCGGCTGTGCAGTTCCGTGCTAATGGGGTATGTCTCGGCCACGTAGATGGCACAGGAGAGCAGCACTAGTACGGCAATGGCCAAATTGAGAACTCGGCCTACTGACGAATCGACATCGTCCAGACTGTATTTGAGGCGCGTGGGCCAGTCTAGATGCATAAGGGGTTGTTTTGCCGATCTGCGTTGCCAAGGTATTCGACAGCGCATTGTCTCCAAATTGTACTAGACCTACCCAAAGCCGCTAGGAAAAACCTATCGTAATCCACTACACTGGCATCCATTAAGCTTGTGGCCCTCTAGTGCCACCGGCATTTTCCCTTTCTAAGCTATGAGTGACCAGCAGATTGATCTGTTCAACGTGGCCTCCGTGCCAGCTGCCGAAGATATCGACCCCGATCTAGTGCCCACTAGCGCTAGCATCCCCATTCCTCCAGGCACCTACGACGCTCTAGATCTGATGGTGACCCACTGTAATACTTGTCAGAGGTGCGGCCTGGCGGCGGGCCGTACCCACGCCGTAGTTGGTAGGGGCAACCCCAATGCCGACATCATGATTGTGGGAGAAGGGCCCGGGCAAAACGAGGATGAGACAGGCCTGCCGTTTGTGGGTCGGTCCGGGCAGCTGCTGGAGAAAATTTTGGCCTCGGTGAAGCTGAGTAGCGAGGCGGACGTCTACATCTGCAACATCGTTAAATGCCGTCCCCCGGACAACCGCGCCCCCTCTACCCAGGAAATGGACGCCTGCCGCCCCTACTTGCTGGAGCAGATTCGGCTGGTGGACCCAAAGATTATCTTGCTCACCGGGGCCTCTTCGGTGAAGGGCTTGATTGGCGATAAACGAGGAATCACTAAAATTCGGGGCCAGTGGATCGAGTGGGACGGGCGGCTGTGCATGCCGATCTTCCACCCCGCTTACCTGCTGCGCAACCAGTCGAAGGAAAAGGGCAGCCCTAAGTGGCTCATGTGGCAGGATATTCAGACGGTGCGGCAAAAGTACGATGAGCTAAGGGCAGCGTAGGATAGAGGCGCAGTCAATGGCTGAAGTGGTGGTGATCGCGGCCCTCGCCGAGACAAATCGCGCTATTGGCAAAGGCGATCGCCTACCTTGGGACCTGCCAGCAGACCTCAAGCGTTTTAAGCGGCTCACCCTCGGCCATACGGTCGTCATGGGTCGGCGAACCTGGCAGAGCCTACCCAGCCAGCTCCCCAGCGCCCTGCCACAGCGCCATAATATCGTGCTGTCCCACAGTTTGCCGCCGCGATCGGAGGTCGTCGCGCCTCAAACCCGGCTAGATATTGTATCTACCCTACAGGCTGCCCTACAGGAAGCCCGTACCCCCCAGATTTTTATCATCGGCGGGGCCACAGTCTACGCCCAAAGCCTGCGCCTTGCCGACCGGCTGGAGCTGACCCTGGTGGAAGGTCAGTACGAAGGAGATGCCTTCTTTCCCCCCTACCGATCTTTGCTAGACCAGTGTTTTCAGCAGCGCTACCGACAGCAGCAGCTCGGGTTCCGCTACGAGAGCTACCGGCGGCGAAGGGGCTCGATTAACGCTTAGGCTCCTTCATGCGCGTTAGGTAGCAGCCATTGATACGCCAGGTTGGGCTAGACTGGCGCTGCATCAGGTAATAAGCCCGGTATAGCGCCCCATCTGCCCCCATCACCAGCAGCTGCTGGGCAAGTTGCCCCTCAACGGTACCGATGTCTTCGAAGATTACCGACCGCGATCGATACAGCGGATCGTAGGAGGTTTTCACCATGTTAATGAAGGCTTGGGCGCTCTCAAACTGCTGCCGAATTCCCAAACTCGCCAATCCAAATGCAGCCTCGGCGTCAGCTCGGCGAAATGCTTGAATCTGCTGCTCGATCACCGAGTGAATGGCAGCGCGGTCTGTGCTCGTCAATTCCATAAGCCATATCCACCGAATAGGTTGATGTCTGTTGACCCGTGCTGCTTTAATTATCTAAGTTTGAGCAAGATCTGTCCGTAACGCCTGCTTCGATCCTACGCCGAGTTGCCCTGCCCTTCAGTAATCTGGGCCCGCGTCATGGCGTTGAGGGTAATGGGATTGTTGTTGCGGAACGACAGCGTGTAGATTTCCGTAGGCATGCTGATGTCGGCCCGCTCCAGAGATTCCTTGATATCTTGGGCCACCCTTGAGGTGGTTTCTAAAAATTCGCCTCGGTGAGAATTTACCCAAAACCGTACCTCCAGGTTCACGGTACTGGCGGCGAGCTCTTTCACTAGCACGTCTATTGGGCGATCGGGGTCAACGCCCTTAATGTCCTTGAGCCCCCGCTGAATCACCTCCTTCGCCTCAGAGATGTCTTCGTCGTAGTCAATGCCCACAATCACCGAGCTGCGCCGCAGCGGGGAGGCCGTGTTGTTGGTGATGCTGGCCTGAAATACCTCCTGATTGGGGATGTAGACCAGGCGACCGTCATAAGTGCGCATGGTGGTGGCCCGCAGCTGAATCTGGGTAATGGTGCCCTCATACTCATCGATCACCACCTGATCGCCCAAGCGAAAAGGCCGCGCCGCCAGTAAAATCACTCCTGAAATATAGTTGCTGAGCACGTCTTTAAGGCTGAAACCAATGGCCACACTGGTGAGACCCAACGCTCCCAAGAGCGACCCAAACTCTAGCCCCATTACCCCCAGCGCAACCACTGCCCCCAACACCCACACGGCTCCGTAGCCCAAACGACCCACCAAGACCTCAGTACTGCGATCGCCCTCGGTTTGCTGCGCCCAGGTAAAGGCGGCATAGCGCACTAGGCTAGCTGCCCCCCAGGTCAGCAGCACGACAACGAGCGCCCCCAGCAGGGCCGGGAGCTTATCGACAGCGTCACGACCGAGCTGCCGTACCGTGGTGTTGAGTCGCTGAGCAACGTCGACAAATAGGGGCGGCTTGTCGAAAGCCTGATTTAGATCCTCCGTCCAGCGCTCGGCTAGCGACTCTAGGCCCAGGCCGTAGTCGTCTGCGTCTTGCTGGGTCACCGTCATCAGCACCCGGTTGTTTACCCGGATAGTCGCCAGCGCCTCCTCTGGACCTAGCTCAACGGTGGCTGAGCTGGGCTCGTCGGTGCTGGTGAGCAGGCTAGTAATGCGGCGGTTAACGATGGCGGCTCTTGCCTGAGCGTCAATATCGGCTAGGCCGCCGATCTGAAAAATGGGTCGGCCCCGCACCAGCACGTCGGCGAAGTAGGAGCCTGTTGCAGCGGCAGCAGGGGCGGCAGGGGCAGCTACGTCAGCTGGGAGTCCCTCCTGTGCCACGGTGGAGGGGCTGCTCAGGGCGAGCATCAGTGCGGCCAAGCAGGCCATGAGGGCCATCATGCCCTGCCGCTGCCGCCCCCGCCACTGCCAGCGGTGAAGTTTGGTTCTGTACATAGTTTGGGAGACGGTGCCCTTTTAATTGGACAGACTTTCAGTATCTTGACGTACTCCCACGGCTAAAGCGCGTGGGATTCTGGGGTCAGACAACAAGTGCAGGCTGAGACTGTCTTACCTCATCTAGCCCACAGGTTGACGCCCCAGCCCGTTGAATATTTATTGCAGCGTTTAGGTCCCGCTCGTGGTGAGCCCCGCAGGCGGGACAATCCCACTCTCGCTGCTTCAGGTCCAACTCTTTTAAGACATGCCCGCAGCATGAACAGGTCTTCGAACTGGGATACCACTGGTCAATGAACGCTACGAGCTTGCCTTTTTTCTTCGCGACCCACTGAAGGATTTCGAGGAATTCAGCTAAAGCCAAGTCCGATATCTTCCGGCCCCATAGCCTCTTCATTCCCTTCAGGTTCAACGTCTCAAAGTAGAGCGCGTCGTAGGTGTCGGTCAACTGATGGGCAAGCTTCCAGAACCAGTCCCGCCGCCGATTGGCTATGACCTCGTGGCAGCGAGCTAGCTGTAGCCGCGCCTTATGCCAATTAGCTGAACCTTTCCGCTTGCGCGATAGGTTGCGGTTGGCGCAACGCAGTTCCTTCAGAGCAGCTTTCAGAAACTCAGGGGATTTGATCTGAGCACCATCGGACAGAGTGAGAAACGTCTTCAGTCTAAAATCAGCGCCAGCGGTTTTACCCGTCTCGACACCAGGGCTTAGCTCGGTTTCTTGGTCCACCACAAGGGTTAAAAACAGCTCACCTAGGGGGGTGCGTTTTACCATGATGGTCTTCACCTTGCCCTCGACCTCTCGTGAATTCCAATACTGGTAGACTCTGTCCCCTACCTTAATGCGGCCACCATTCAACAGCTTGTAGCCCGCTTGCTTCAGGGTGAAAGACTTGTATCGCCTCACCTTCTGAAAGCTGAGCGGCCTGTAGCCTTTGCCGTGATACTCAAAGAACAATTGGTACGCCTTCTCAATTTGCTGGCAGATGTCTTGCACCGCCTGAGACCCCACCAGCTGCCAAAACGGATTGCGCTTACGCAACTTGGCAATATGAGACTGAAGCTTTGAGCCATTGAGGTGCTTACTCCACATGCGGTAGTACCGTTTGTGGAGGGCGATACAGTGGTTCGAGATCACCCCAGCAGCATTAATAGTGCGCTTTAGGTGTCGGTTCCGCTTATGCTCGTATAGCTTGAACTTCAACGTCTTCATGTGGTCTATGTTAGCATAGTCATAGACCATTATGGCAGTGCTATGGGGCAAGATTATCGACAAGACAGCACCTCTGTTTCCATGCTCAACTATCACTTTGTCTGGATAGTCAGGCGTAGGCGGAAGCTGCTCACCGGTCCGCTAGACAATCGATTGAAAGACTTGGTCTATCAAGCCGCTAAAGAGATTGACTGTGAGGTCATAGCCCTAGAAACTCACTATGACCATGTGCATCTGTTTCTAAATGCTCACCCGCGCATTGCTCCATATCAGGTGATGCACAAAATTAAGGGTTTCACCTCTCATGCGCTGCGGAAAGAATTTCCAGAGCTAAAGCGTAGATTGCCTAGTCTGTGGACTCGCTCATATTTCGTATCAACTGCTGGCAATGTCTCAGGTGACATGATTAGAAGATATGTGAAAGAGCAGAAGAGCCGATAGGATTGCTCGCCTCTGGCTCGCCGCCTTATAGCCCACCCCTAAAGGAGTGGGCTTTACGACGTCTTCTGTAAACTACGCTGGCGCGGTACTAATGCTGAACGGGTGACCTTCAAACTAGAATATCTGTACTGTAGAAACCAGGACAAGCCTTTAGCTACTAGACAGGAAGCCCCGCGCTCTACCCGTCAGGGTGAGCGTCGGGATGAGAGTCGCGCTAGCCGAAGTGCGCCCGCAAAATGATGCACAGCGGATAGTGCGCTCAGCGCTGAGGCTAGCAGTTGGTATGATAGAGATAGCAAGGTGATACACCCCGCAAAGAGTGTGACGGGCCCGTAGGCGAAAGCTGCAAGTCACCCGTTCCTCAGTTTGCAAATGTATCTGCGACACATAGTGCGTATCCTCCCTCGCGGAGATGAAAATTCAAAACTCTGCCGTGGGGCATCAGGCGGAGTATAAACCTATCTCAGGATATGTCTCGGCAATAGCTGGGAGTCACTGAGGAAGCCCGCGCTGTACAGCTCGCTGTCAGCGTCGGGAGGATGTCACGACACCGTGGCTTTGGGACATAATGAGAGTGGAGCGTTGCCGTAGACTAGGGCAACCCGTCTGTTTGTCCCTCAACCTGTATGGTAAAGTCACCCATGCCAGAGGCTCAGCAAGCGATCGAACCGCCCGTTGAAGCGGCAAACTTGACCAACTGCGATCGCGAACCCATTCACGTGCCTGGATTAATCCAGCCCCACGGCGCTCTACTGGTCTTAGAGCGCGCGGACTTAACGATTGCCCAGGTGAGCAACAACGTTGCTCATTTGCTGGCGCGCCAGCCGCAGGCGCTGCTGGGGCAACCGCTATCAGCGCTGATTGGCGCTGACCAGGTCGAGGAGATCCAGGGCTGCTTGACCCAAGAGTTTGAGCGCATCAATTCTCTGAAGATCTCGGTTCAGGTAAATTCCAAGACGGTTCATTTCGATGGCATTGTCCACCCAAACGACGCCTTTGTGCTTCTGGAGCTGGAGTCCCAGATAGAGCCAGAGCAGGGGAGCTTTTCCGAGTTTTACCACCAGGTTCACGGAACGGTAACCCGTCTTCAGAGGTCTTCGACGCCCTCGGAGATGTGCCAAATCGTAGTCCAAGATATCCGCCGCATTACCGGCTTTGACCGCGTCATGGTCTACCAGTTTGACCCAGACTACGCTGGGAGCGTTGTGGCCGAAGCGACAGACCAAGACTCGTCTTACCTGGGGCTACATTACCCCGCCTCAGATATCCCCCAGCAGGCGCGCCATCTCTATACCCTCAACTGGCTCCGATTGATTCCAGACGTCAGCTACCAGCCCGTTGGCCTAACCGCTTCCCCATCAACCCCCGCCCTGCCTTTAGACCTCAGCCACGCCGTGCTGCGCAGCGTGTCCCCGCTGCACCTAGAATATCTCCAAAACATGGGCGTCACGGCGTCTATGTCTATCTCCCTGATGCGGGGTCAAACGCTGTGGGGCCTAATTGCCTGCCATCACCTATCGCCCAAGTACATCCCCTACAGCACGCGTACGGCCTGCCAGTTTATAGGTCAGGTGATGTCTGCAGAGCTGGTCAATAAAGAAGCTAGCCAAGATGCCGATTACCGAAGGCGATTGGCGTCGCTGCAGACCGAATTTGTCGATGCCCTTTCTCAAGCAGATTACTTTCTTGAGGGGATCCAACAGCTCGACCTCAAGCTGCTGGATTTGGTCAACGCATCGGGAGCCGTGGTCTATAGCGGGAGCCATTGCGTCAAAGTCGGGGATGTTCCAACGGATGATCAGCTCTCAGCGCTACTGAAGTGGATTAAACCGCAGCTACAGAACCTATTCGAGACGCGATCGCTCCCTAAGCGCTATCCGCCAGCAGAATCGTTCCAGGCGATCGCTAGCGGAGTTCTGGCCCTAGAGATTTCCCGAGTTCACCACAACTACGTTCTTTGGTTTCGCCCCGAAGTGGTTCACACCGTAAGCTGGGGCGGAGACCCCAACAAGTCCGGCGAGGTTCTCTCCGACGGCAGCCTCGACCTCAGGCCTCGCAAGTCGTTTGAGCGCTGGCAGGAGACGGTGCGTGGCCGCTCTCTGCCTTGGCGGCTGGCTGAAACCAACGCCGTCATTGAGCTACGGAACTTAATTGTAGGTATCGTGCTGCGACAGGCGGACGAAATCGCCTCCGTTAACTCTGAGCTGCAGCGGAGCAATGACGAGCTGGACTCCTTTGCCTACGTTGCCTCTCATGATCTTAAAGAGCCGCTGCGTGGGATTCACAACTACGCCAACTTCTTAATGGAGGACTACGAAGACCAGCTGGACCAAGACGGGGTGAGGAAGCTGCAGACAATAGTGCGGCTTGCCCAGCGTATGGAGGAGCTGCTCAATTCGCTCCTCTATTTTTCCCGTTTGGGACGAGATGCGCTGATTCGCGAGCCCGTAGACCTCGGCTTACTCGTCCGGCAGGCAACCGCGATGCTCGATATCTCTCGTCCCCACAACGTCGAGTTTCGGATTCCAAGACCGCTGCCAGCGGTGAGCTGCGATCGCGCCCAGGCCAGCGAGCTGTTCACCAACTTAATCAGCAATGCGATCAAATATAATGATAAAGCCGACCCGTGGATTGAGATTGGCTACGTCAGTTCATCAGGAGAGGTCTGTATACCGCCAAAGGTAGACCGGTCAGGGGCAGCGCAGATTTTCTACGTGCGAGACAACGGCATTGGAATATCCCCCAAGTACTTCGACAGGATCTTTCAGATTTTTCACCGTCTACACGAGCGGGATAGCTTTGGCGGAGGCACTGGGGCAGGTCTTACCATTGCTCGTAAGATAGTAGAAAGGCACGGCGGCAAACTTTGGGTAGAATCGGCCCCCGGCCACGGCAGTACGTTTTACTTTACCTTGATGGAAGAGGCGATCGCATGAGCTCTACGTTAGCGTTGCCCCCCAAGGTGACGGCCCCAATGTTGATTGTAGAAGACAGCAACGAGGACTTTGAAACGGTCTGCCGTCTGCTGCGTAGGTCTGCGATCGCTGTCCCCATCTTTCGGTGCGTCAACGGAGAAGAAGCCCTAGAATTTCTCTACCATACCGGGGTTTACCGGGAGAGCAGCGCTCCCCGCCCCGGTATGATTATGCTTGATCTCAATCTCCCTCGAACTGACGGCAGACAGGTGCTGCACCAGATCAAGCAGGATGAGGCGCTCAAAACCATCCCCGTTGTGGTGTTTACGACCTCCAACAACCCCAAAGATGTAGAGGACTGCTACCGGTATGGCGTCAACAGCTACATCATCAAGCCCATCGACTTTGCGCAGCTGAAGCAGGATATCCAAACGCTGGTGCATTATTGGTTTGGGGTTACGACGCTTCCCAGTCTCGTCCAGGATTAGTCATGTCTTTACCACGCACTGTACTTGTCGTCGACGATTCTCCGGAAGATAGAGAACTCTACCGAAGGTACCTGGAGCGCGACCCCGATCACGACTACGTGCTGATTGAGGCAACAATGGGGGAGCAAGGTCTAGAGCTGTGGCAGCAGCACCACCCGGACGTGATTTTGTTGGACTATTGCCTCCCCGATTTCGATGGGCTAGAGTTTTTGGCCCGCCTAGAATGTTTGCCACAGCAGCCTTACTTTTGCTCACCGCAAAGCCCCGCCTTTCCGGTGATTATGGTGACGGGGCAAGGCAACGAGGCGATCGCGGTTAAGGCCATGAAGGCGGGGGCGCAAGACTACCTCGTCAAGGGCAGAATTACCGCAGAGGGGCTGCATGTAGCGGTTGATAGCGCCATTTCAACGGTGCAGCTCCGCGCCCAGCTGCAGCAGCGAATCGAGCGCGAGCAGCTGGTTTCAGAAATCACCCGCAAGATTCATCAAACTCTGGATCTAGAGAGCCTTTTGCAGACTACCGTCACCGAGGTTCGTCAGTTCTTGCAGACCGACCGCGTCCTGCTGTTTCGCCTCCATCCCAACGGAGAAGGGACAGTAGTCACTGAATCTGCGGGTGATGGATGGCTCGCAACGCTAACGCATGATTTTTACGACCCCTGCCTGGAAGAAAGCCACGTAGAACCCTTTCGCCAAGGACAGGCTGTCCTTCGCTCTGACATCCATGACGGCAATTTAGATGCCTGCCACGTTGAGCTGCTAGACAAACTGCAGGTGCAGGCCAACCTGGTGGTGCCCATTCTACAAAAAGGCGATTTGTGGGGAATGCTGATTGTTCATCACTGCGCAGCCCCCCGGCAGTGGAAGCCTTTGGAAGTTGAGCTGCTTCAAGATATCGCGACTCAAGTTGGCATTGCGCTCCAGCAGGCAGAGCTCTACCGGCAGGCGCAAACGGAAATCGCTGAACGGGGTCGCGTTGAAGCTGAACTGAGAGAGAGCGAAGAGCGCCTGCGCCTCGCTCAGCGGGCCGCAGGCGCAGGCCTTTGGGACTGGAACCTGCTCAACAATACAATTACCTGGTCAGAAGAGTGCTACCGGCTTCACGGCCTTGACGCCTCAGAAATTCTTTCCTATGAGAGCTGGCTGGCTTCCGTCTTGAAGCCCGATCGCGTTCGCGTCAACCAGGCCATTTTCAACGCTCTAGAAAAAAGAGTCGGACTCAACGTCGAATTTCGGATCTTGCATCCAACCGGCGGTATCCGCTGGCTGACGGTTATCGGCCAGACCCTTTACAGCAGCGGGGGGCACCCTACTCGCATGACGGGCATCACCCTCAACGTCACCGAGCGGAAGCGGGTCGAGGAAGCTCTGGCATACCGGGCGCAAGAGCTGACCCGGCTCAATCACGTCCTCAAGACCATCACAGCAGATCTCGATCAAAGAAACAAAGACCTCAATCAATTTGCCTATGTCGTCTCCCATGACCTCAAGGCTCCCCTACGCGGTATTCACAATTTATCTCAATGGCTGCAGGAAGACCTCGGTGACATCATCCCACCCGATAACCAAAATCAGCTCAGGCTGTTGGGAAACCGGGTCACCCTGATGGAGACGTTAATCAACGACCTGCTGGACTATTCCCGGGCCGGACGGGTGAAGCAGCCCCCTGAGCGCGTTGACGTAGCTGAACTAGTGCGGGAGGTGGTCAGTATCTTGACGGTACCCCCCGGCATCGTAATTCGAGTCGCCACGAAGCTGCCGACTTTTCAGGTGAGGCGGGTGATGCTCAGCCAGGTGTTTGCCAATCTGATCAGCAATGCCATCAAATACGGCTGCGTGAAGGGGCAGGGCGAAATTACGATTTCAGCCTGGGAGCAGCTCGACGGCTACCGGTTTGCGATCGCCGACAAAGGGCCAGGGATTGCCCCTGCCGACCAGGCCAAAATCTTCGGCGTCTTCGAAACCCTGCAGTCGAATCAGTCTACCGTGCTAGAGACGGGTACGGTGGTCAGCACCGGCATTGGGCTGGCCATCGTGAAGCGGCTCGTGCGGGCGGAGGGGGGAAAGATTTGGGTTGAGTCTGACGTCGGCGCTGGGGCCACGTTTTCCTTTACGTGGAAGTCTGCCGATGCCTTGACGCCCCACGCCAGCAATGGCGAGCGGGCGACGGTGTGAGGCGGTAGGCTGGATTAGCAGACGCAACATTCTAGAACGCTCTCAACCTAGAACGCCCTTAACAAGGCGATCGGTAGGGTTTTCCTAACGATTGATAACAGATATCCGCCACAAACTTTTAGCTAGTTCGTGAAAGCCCCGCGCTGTATGCGCAGCATCAGCGTCGGGATGTAAGCGAGCGAGTCGAGGTGCGCCCTTGACTGGATGCCGAAGGCGGCAATTAAGGGCAGCGCCGAGGCGAGCAAAGGGTACAATTGAACCAAGCTCAAACTATTTCGTGGCGGCGGCCTGCTATCCTGACACAAACGTACAGCCCTTGGCTGGTGAACAGTGCAGACGGTAGAAAACGTAGCTGGAAATTGAATACTCGTCACTGTCTGGGGTTGGTCATTGCCTGGACATTAAACAAATCGCCTGTCGATGGGATCTAATCGGGGTTGCACGGCTTGCTGCGTAACTAGACAGGACCAGATGAAGCAGGAAACCTTCTTGCGCGGCATCCATTAAATTGTGGTGCGTGAGCCAAGAAGCCCGCGCTCCATCTAAAAGATGAGCGTCGGGAGTATGTCACTGTGGTAGAAACGACAGCCCTTTAAAATAGGGACAATGGTTCGACAGCACCGTACGGAATACAGACGTTCAATTTAGCAGGAACACTTTAAATGGCACTCTTTGGACTCGGGAAAAAAGCGGAAATGCCCACTCCAGAAAAAGCGCTCCCCGGACGCGAAGCAGCAATGCCCGTGCCAGATAAGCACTTTGTGAATGGAAAACCCCTAAAGCCTCCCTATCCCGACGGCATGGAGACGGCGGTGTTTGGGCTAGGCTGCTTCTGGGGCGCAGAGCGCTGCTTTTGGCAGCAAGAGGGCGTCTACACCACTGCAGTAGGCTATGCGGCAGGCTATACGCCTAATCCGACGTACCGGGAAGTCTGCTCCGGGGCAACGGGCCACAACGAAGTGGTGCTCGTCGTCTTTGACCCCGGCGTTATCAGCTACGCTGAATTGCTCAAAGTCTTTTGGGAAAGCCACAATCCGACCCAAGGCATGCGTCAGGGCAATGATACAGGAACTCAGTACCGCTCAGGCATCTACACTTATTCAGACGAGCAGCGTCAGCTTGCCGAGACGTCCAAGGCGGCCTACCAAGAGCAGCTGAATGCAGCAGGTCATGGCGGCATCACGACTGAAATTTTGGAGGCTCCTGAGTTTTATTTTGCTGAAGATTACCACCAGCAGTATCTCGCAAAAAATCCAGGCGGATACTGTGGATTGGGGGGAACTGGGGTCGCTTGCCCGGTAGGACTGGCGGTTGAGCACGGTTAAGCTGGTCGCTACCAACAGAATGGGGCTGGAGGAAGAGGCTTTCTCAAGCGGCTCTCTTCCTCCAGCGGTTCATCTTTTTCTCGGGGATACCCTAATCTCAGCGAAGCGGATTAGGGAGGGATAGGAGGGCTGACTGAGTGGGGTGTGTGCTGTGCGCAGGCTGCGCCAACGATGCCCCCGAAATCAGCAGCCCAGTACTGCGCTTAATCAGCCGCACTTTTGAAGCGGCAAACTGCGCTATTCGTTTCCAATTGATATCGGAAACAGACACTTGCCGAGCGGTATCGCCAGACACCCACCCGATGCACTCACGGCCAGCGTGAACCGCATGGACCATGTCGCCCTTCCGATAGCCATGCCGGGTGACGGTGCCGCCGTAGGCGCGACGCTTCCCACCCTTGGCGGGCTGCAGTAGGTGAAGTTGGCGGCGGCAGATAGGCGGACGACGAATGATCTTAAACAGGCAATCGGTGATAGCAACGCTGCCGGTCCAGACTTTGCCGTGAGTGTTTTTAGTTCGGAACGATTCGTGGCTGACAAACGGAGATGGGCAGGATAGCGGCTAGCTCTTTCGCCACCCGTAATTTAAGCTGCCGGTTGGCCCGGATGCTTGGAGCCAGTTTGCCCTGGCGGCGGTTGGTGACATCCTCCCGACGCTGATGCTACGCATACAGCGCGGGCTTCCTCAGTGACTCCCAGCTACCGCTGAGACATTTCCTGAGAGATTAAGGGCTTGATGTCCCACAGCCCTATTCAATAGGTTGATAGCCGCGTTGTGGTCGCGACAGATCGTTAAGCCGCATGACGGGCAACTATGGACCCGATCGGCCAGCGTCTTTGGTACCCGCTCACCACAACCCGAGCAATCAATGCTGGTTCCGCGTGGGTTCTCAGCGATGGTCATCTTTCCAGCTTTCGCGGCTTTGAAAGAGCCTATCTCCAAGAATGTACCCCATGCGGCATCAGCGATTGACTTTGCCAGTCTGGTTCGAGCAAGTCCTTTGATGTTGAGCTTTTCATGAGCGACAACATCGTACTTTGAGAACAGCCAATCCCACACCTTAGAAAAGAAATCACGACGCTGACGCGATATCTTTAGGTGTAGTTTGGCGATGCGATTCACCTGCTTACGCCAGCGGTTAGAGCCCTTCTTCTGTCTCGATAGCTGCCGCTGCAGCTTGGATAGCTGCCGCTCTGAGCGTCGAAAGAACTGAGGGATAGGAACGCTCTCACCGTCACTGGTAACCAAGAAATCCTTCAGCCCAACATCAACACCGACAGACTTAGCCCTATCGACATCCGGAGTAAGCATCGGAACGGCATTGTTTTCCAGTAACAGGCTCACATACCAACCATCTGCTTTGCGAGTCACCTTGGCCGTTTTGACAGTAAACCCATCAGGTATCGGGCGATGAAGGATTAGCTTCACCTGGCCAATCTTAGGCAGGGTAATACGACTTCCATCGATGCAGTCAGGTTTCATCTGCGGGAACGTGAACGTCCTGTAGCGCCCCGCGCCTTTGAACCGAGGCTTGCCGCTACGCTTACCGTTTTTATCACCTTTGATGAAACGCTCGAACGTCTGCTTTACCTGCTTCGTCACCTCCTGAAGCGCTTGTGAGTGCAAATCTTTGTACCAGGGTCGCTCTCGCTTGAGAGGTACTAGGCTAGCCTTCTGGCTGTAGTAATTAGGATTATCTTTGAGTGGCGCAAGGCTACAGGTGAGTGGGCAGGCGTTGACCGAACAGCGGTTCATCTCCCACCAGTCGAAGCGCTCAGCCAGCAACCAGTTGTACTGTGCCCGAAGCATATCTAGCCATCGGGTCATGGTAACCGTTTGCTCAGCCGTTGGGCGTAACCTGTACTGATGGGTGACTTTCATGCAATAATGATAGCATATTGACATCAGAACGACATGCAGCAAATAACTATTAGAGCCGCTGACAGAGAAAAGCAGCATCTTGACAAGTATTGTGAGATGACCGAAAGAACTATCAACGATGTCCTTAGGGAGTACATCCGAAGTTTGGCCGTCTCCGGGGCATTGAGCCCCATCGACGACCGCGACTCTCATCCCGACGCTCACCCTGACGGGTAGAGCGCGGGGCTTCCTGTCTAGTAGCTAACATGGCTTGGCT
>CAVRCJ010000015.1:0-164434 GCA_963719515.1 uncultured cyanobacterium | reverse complement strand
ACTTTGACATCGTGGGGGTCACTGGTTCGAGTCCAGTTACGTCCATTCTCCTCCAAACCTGCTCTGGCACGGAGTTTTGGCTTTTCAGGCAAGGCGTCAATTGCCGCTCTTGGCCTCCCAGCGTTGCCCCAAGAGCGGACGAATCTAGAGCATCCTGGCGCAGTATAGAGCGCAAATTATCTCAATCCGCACTCTACAATGCGCCACGCCCCGCAGCGCCAAGGCCTCAAGGGCACCGTTTCGGCTCAGAGTTCTCGCGATCGCCCACAAGGCGGCTGCCCTAGCCGTTTTACACTGTCTCAATAGGCTGTAGCTTGGGCTTGCTGCCTTTCTCCACGCAAAGCATACTGTCTTCCTCAAAGGCGGTCCAGTCCCCTGGGAACAAGGGTTCAGAGGCAACAATGACGCCCTCTGGGAAAGCGGCATCGTCGGAAAGCCAGTAGAGCGAGGGGGCTGGTTTCCCTCTGGCAAATCGAGTGGCAACCAAACGGTGTCCGTCGCTGACGATAACGTTGGCACTAAAGGCCACCTCCCCGCAGGCTGAAAGCTTGAGGAGCGTTTTAAAGCACTCCTGCACAGCGATCGCTAGGCTATGCCCATTCACCACCATCTCGTTCGCCATGAGAGCAAAAATATGCTCGGAATCCGTGGTCCCTTCGATGGTGCGGTAGATTTCGTCTGTAAGATGCTTGCGGATAGGCTGGTAGAGCGTATCCCTGAAGTTTTCGATAAACCCGTTGTGGGTAAACACAAGCTGGTCGTGGCTGAAGGGTTGGCAGTTGCTGAGGCTGGTGGCTTGCCCCGACGTGGCGCTGCGGATATAGGCCAAAAACTGCTCCGTCTGGATGTAGCGGCTGAGGTGGGGGAGGTTGGTATCAGCCCAAATCGGCAGGACGTTTTTGTAGAGAAATGGGGCAGCATCCCGCTCAGGGGAGTACCACCCCAACCCTACACCGTCGGCGTTGACCGAGGTGGTCATGGTTTCTTGGGGACTGTAGCTTTGAACTTCGAGGGAATGTTCAGGCGCGTAGATTAGTCGATCGGGCTGAATGGAGGAGCCGATATAAGCCAGGAGTCTGCACATGGCTACCAGCCCCTCGTGCCGGGGTCGCCCTTAAACGGTCCGACGATATCGCTAGTAATCCAGCCGGCGTAGAATGCGCCCGCCTGGGGCGTCACTTTTTCGTCATCGACGTAGCAGGCATCCATGGGGCCGGGATAAAACGCGAGATGGCCTTTGAGCTGCTCGTAGGCCGGAAAGATCTCGGTGTAGTACCAGGCCACATCTTTTGCCTGGCGATCGCCCACCTTGAGGCTGTAGTATTTTGCCCAGCCCCGCCACTCGCAGTAGGTGGAGTGAGCGCTGGGAAGCAAATACTCCATCTTGATGTCTGTTTCGGGGAGGTAGTAGGTGGGGGGATGGCTGGTTTCCAGTCCCCTTTTAGCGTGATGGGTATCCGCAATCAGTTCACCGTTAAAAATGATTTTGATGTGCTTGGTCACATCTTCAATCCGCGGCGGTCGGGGATAGTCCCACACGGATTCTTGACCGGGACCGGGGGGAATCGGGTTGGGGCGCATGAAAAAGTTCCTTGAGAGATAGGAAAGATCTGTGTTGGCGGTCGCCACATTGGCAATGGCGCTGGCCTTAGCTAGGCTAGCCTAAACCAGACGTTAGAGTCACGGCTCAGGGCGTATCCGCCAAGCGAACGCCGGTAAACTGCCATCGCGTGGCCGGGGGATAGAAGTTGCGGTAGGTGGGGCGAATGTGGGATTGCGGCGTGACGCAGGAGCCGCCCCGGAGCACGAGGCGATTGCACATCAGCTTGCCGTTGTATTCGCCCAAAACCCCGGACTCCAGCCGGTAGCCGGGGTAGGGCTGGTGGGTGCTGTTCGTCCATTCCCACACGTCGCCGAACAGCTGCGCGGGCGGGCTGTCGCCATGGGCTGGCGCGGGCTGCAGTAAGCCGCTATCGAGGAAGTTGCCGGACAGGGGCACCCCCGCCGCCGCCGTTTCCAATTCGGCCTCTGTGGGCAGACGCTTGCCGCACCAGCGGGCGTAGGCGTCTGCCTCGTAAAAGCTGACGTGGCACAGGGGCTCATCTTCCGCTAAGCGGCGCATGCCGCCTAGGGTCATTGTCCACCAGTCGCCGTCGATTTGCTCCCAGTAGAGCGGGGCTTGCCAGCCGCTGGAGCGGGCCGTTGACCACCCCTCTGAAAGCCAGTGGTCGGCGTTGCTGTAGCCACCAGCCTGGACGAATTCTAGGTATTCTCCGTTGGTGACCAGGCGAGAAGCCAGCTTGTACTCCCGCAGGTAGACGGGGTGGCGGGGCAGCTCGTTGTCGAAGGCAAACCCGTCGCCGTCGTAGCCAATTTCGTACAGCTGGGCGGCGTAGTCTAGCCACTTGAGGGGTTTGCCTGCCGTCGCGTCTGCTGCGGAGGCAGGGGTTGGCAGGTCGGCGCTGTAGGTGGGGCGCAGCGGGTTGCTGCCGAAGATGTGCTTGATGTTGGTGAACAGAAATTCTTGGTGCTGCTGTTCGTGGTTGAGGCCTAAAACAATTAGCGACTTTATCTCGGGGTCGTCAGCGGCTTCACCAATCAGCGACTGCATCGCGTCGTCGACATAGGCCCGGTAGCGATAGGTTTCGGCCACGGTGGGGCGAGAGAGGGTTCCCCGCTGGGCGGCAGGGGTGCGATCGCCGACGGATTCGTAGTAGGAGTTGAGCAGGTAGTCGTATTTGGGGTGAAAGACGCTGTAGCCCTTGAGGTGGGGAACTAAAACGAAGGTTTCAAAAAACCAGGCGGTGTGGGCGAGGTGCCATTTGAGCGGGCTGGCCTCTGGCATGCTCTGGACGACGTAGTCTTCAATTTCGAGCGGTTGGCAGGTGCGTTCGCTGAGCTGGCGGACCTGTTGATAGTAGTCGGACAGCGATCGCTCGCTTGAGGACTGTGCGGGGGGGGAGGGTGCTAGCATCAGCGCTGATATCTATACTTTTGGGGGAGGGGAACGGGGCGATCGCGCGGGGCGGTTGGGCGATGGCGATTGCCTGGTTGGCGATGGGTTGGCTTGAACCCTGGGCTCTTTTTCATGATAGAGGCACTGGCGGTTAAGTGCTTTTGGCGAGGAGGGATATTGGTCTCGTGGTGAGGGCCAAATTGTTTCACTATTAGGGAGGCAATTCTTACCCCTTAGTTCGTCCATGACCCACAGTTCCGAGATCCCGGCCCGCCCGTCTACGTCGATGTGGACGCGGCCCGTCAAGGTCAAGTTTGGCAAGCTGGCGGAGTCGCTAGGGACTGGCGCAAACGGAGGCAGAGGCGATCGCAGGGCGGCTGTCGACACACTCTGTGTTTACGCTGAATGAGCAGTGGTAAGCAGCGATTCACGGTAACAGTGCTTATTGATTCGCAGCATTTTTGATAGCCTTGCAAATTTCTTTGAGCGTAGTAGCTTCCTCCGCAGCATTGAGGCTCACGAGTGGGCGACTGAGCGAGTGGGCAGCTTGGTAGTGTTTGACTTCTGTCTCTTCATACATGCATTCGCTGATCAGTATCCAGATAATTGTCAATTCCTTAGACTTAGCGGCTTCTAACAAAGGAGGAAGTTCGTTCTCGTTGATGAAATCAGAGTTGAGAAAGTCTACGCTTACAAGTAGGACAGCTACCTTTGCAGCAGATAAAGCCGCATTAATTTCTTCATGCCATCTTTTACCGGGCTGAATCTTCGTGTCATCCCAAATATTGACCGTTTTATTTCGAATCGCTGGCTTTAGGTATTTTTGAAGTTTTTCTAGCCATTCTACATCTCGATGGCTATAGCTAATAAAAATCTGATTTCGAATGGATTTGTCTAGTTCCGAGATCAATGGTGCTTGTGTTGTGTCTCGTCCAAGTAACAACGCATCTGTCTTGGAAGGTGAAAGCGAAAATATTCTAGAGTCAATATCGCCTCCAGAGCTTTCTAACTTCATTATCGCCATCTAAAGAAATACCCAAGAGGGCTTTTTAACTCTGCTCTCTATTCTATAAATTAAATACTTTCTATTTGTATTTTCAAGCAGAACTTCAGTCTCAGCATCTATATTAAAGCGTCCTTTATTAAGGAGACAATTTGTTTTTTTGGTTACGTAAATATTAGTGTCTGTCGAATCTTTTCTATACTTTGAAATAGCAGCAGCAATGCTTATCGAGTGTGAGAACACTCTCTCTTTTAACTGCCTAGATGAATTTTTATGTTTTTTATGCCTTATGGACATAAAATCTGAGCAAATTCCAGTACCCAGTCCAATCTTTTGGAAAGCCTCACTTCTAACCTTCCATCGCGATTGCATATTTAAGAATAAGTCTCTGATCTCAATAGCACAGCAAACAGCATCATTCGCATGATCGCCCTCACTTAAGAGAATCTTGAAGCCATCGCCTTGGTCTTCAAATCTACCATTATAATGAGACGCTATCTCCTCAGAGCTGTCGAGAAAATCAAATAAAAAGTTGTTTACGTATTCTTCTTCTACAATTTTTCCTAAATAAGTAAAATTGTGAATATCGGTAAGCAGACAGGACGTGATCTTATTCTCTACATGTATGTTTCCTTCAATAACTTGCTGAGTTTCCTTTGCCCTGGAAATAGCTAATTGTTGGAGAGAATCTCTGATTTCGGAGTCGCTTCTCACAAGAGAAAACACATCTTCTCTTGCAAGCTTAATAAAAGAAGCAGTATCGGTTGCAATCTCAACAGTCGCTGTTCTCCTCTTGTTTCTCTGAAGAAGAGTCATTTCACCTATCGGGTCACCAGCATGTCTCAAGGCAATCTCTTTCTCATTCCCAATGTTTTTGCCGTCGCCTTTGAGGATCTTTACAGTTCCCTCTATAATTAAGAAGAAGTCGGTTCCTATCTCTCCTTCGTTTATAATTCGCTCACCTTTTCGATAGTATGTGTATTTACTCTGCTGTGAGGCAGAGGCAAATTCTAAGACTGCAGTTTTGAATCTCGCCAAACTTTTTTCTAAATCTTTAGACATGAGCAATGGTTTGATTTAGTTTTCTGGAAGCTTAAAGAGAGGTTCTCTTTCAACTAACAAAAGCAAAATTTAACTGGTAGAGATTAGGCTCCGCCGGAAACTCTTTAGTTGAAGCCCAAGATTATTGTTTTAAAATGTATGCTTTTACCGAGATCCGGAATACATGGATTTTATACTACTGCTCAATTATATTTCAATTTTCGAAAGGTGTAGATCCTCGCGTCTTTTGATGCTGAACGCTTGCATGAAAGTTATTAAAGATACATATAGCAAAGGCAATCTTCACAAAATTTTCAAAGACGTGTTGCCAATATCGGCTGCCTTCGTGGTATGGGCAAAATCTACAATCGCTAAACAAAACATTTTTCAATGATGCCAAGCTACGCGCCCTGCAGCAATCGCGCCACGCTAAGCTCAACCTCAGGAAACGCCGAGACGCTCACCGTCCCCGCCGCCAGCTCGCGCTGCCGCCCATACTCACCCCCTCGCAGCTCCCCAAACAGGTGCAGCTGCCGCTGCCGCAGATTCACCACCCAATAGTCGCCTATCCCTGCCGCTGCATAGATCTCCCGCTTGCGTCCCAGGTCATACTCCAGCGTCGAGTAAGACACCTCCATCGCCAAATAGAGGTCAGCGGGCATAGGGTGGCGCGTATCGTAGCGGTTCTCCGGGAGCTGGGCTAAGGCGATATCCGGCTCCGGCTCCGAGTCGCCCAGCGTAATCGGATGGCTCGATCGCACATCAGCTAGCCCATCAAACCGCGCCAGCAAATACTTAAACAGCCTGTTGTTCTGATTAGCGTGGTAAGGCGTCTCCGGGCTCACTTCCACCATCTCTCCGCACAGCAGCTCAATGCGGCGGCTCCCCAAGGCTCCCGACGCCACAATCCGGTGATATTCGTCAATCGAAAGCTTAGCGGTTTGGATCATCGCGGCCGCCTCAAAATGCGCTGCAGACTACCCCCAGCATATCAGCCGCCAAAACTCGGGCTTGATTGTTTGTACTAGATGCGATATTGTCTCTTCTTGAGAGCTGCATCCCGCAGTTCGGCTCCCAAGTATTTGGTCAGTCGGCGACGGTCATTGTTGCGACCAATGATCGCCGCCTAACCCCCTCGACAGATTTAGCCTGTCTCGGCGGCTACGGGCATTATCCCGTGCCATCCCGAAACACGTCACGTCCAGGGATGGCCAAAGCTTGGGTTTCTTCCCTAATCCACAAAGAAAGGAACCCAAATGACATTTATATACCCTGACCAGCCCCTCGATCGCGAGGCGGCACTGCTTCGCCTAGACGAAACCCCACCCGCCCCCGATGGCGAAGTAGTGCGCCATATCATTATCGGCTCGCCGCCCGCCCTCCGCGAAACCATACACCTAATGCACATCAACCGCTATGCCGTGGAGCAGTCCCTCTGGACCGGCCCCGTGGATATTCGAGATGATGGCGTGAGGCTCAGCCGCCGGGAAGGGCAGGCGCTGGCCTACCTGATGCGCATTCGATCGCTGTAATCACCCTTCTCAGTTCTCCCCCTTAACCCACACAAGTAGGTCTGACCCCCTCTAACTCCCCTACGCCCTTCGGGCAGGCTGACGCCAAAGCTCAAGGGAGAGGACCGTGGCTTCCACCCTTGGCAAGGGGGGATTAAGGGGGTTAAAGCAGCATTTACGGCTCACAGCCAAGATGTGTGTATACGGCAGGCTAAGGGGAAGGACTGCGCTTTCCCTCCTTGGCTTTCGCGCAGCGCGTCCTACGGACGCAGGGGGATTAAGGGGGGTAGGCTTCTCAACAAAGATGTTTGTGCGCCGTAGCCCTTAACCCAGGAAGGGAGAGATTAGAGGAAACATCTCCGAGATACGCGATCGCCCTTTCGGCTGGGTTATGAAACCCCCACCTTTACTAACCGGGCCGAACATCGGATAATAAAGAAACATAAATGTTGTTAAACTACGCCCCTTTAACTTTAAAAATTCTGCAGGAGATTGCCCATGGTCACGGCTGCACCCGCCCAAAAGCGCCTCACTACCCAAACCGCCGAGATTGCCCCCGACACCACCACCATCCGCTCCCTCGACTGGGACCGCGATCGCTTCGACATTGAGTTCGGGCTGCAGAACGGCACCACCTACAACTCCTTTTTGATTCGTGGCGAAAAGACCGCCCTTGTCGACACCTCCCACGCCAAGTTCCGCGAGCTCTACTTAGGCGTGCTCAAGGGCCTCATCGACCCCGCCGAAATCGACTACATCATTATTAGCCACACCGAACCGGACCACAGCGGCCTGGTGAAAGACATGTTGGAGCTGGCCCCCAACGCCACGATTGTGGGCGCAAAGGTGGCGATCGCCTTCTTAGAAAACCTGGTACATCAGCCCTTCGAGCGGATGCAGGTGAAAAGCGGCGACACCTTAGATCTGGGCAACGGCCACGTCCTAGAATTCGTCAGCGCCCCCAACCTCCACTGGCCCGACACCATCTTCACCTACGACGCCAAGACGCAGATCCTCTTCACCTGTGACGCCTTTGGCCTCCACTACTGCAGCGACGCCACCTACGACGACGACCTCAAGGCCATTGAGGCCGACTTCCACTTCTACTATCAATGCCTCATGGCCCCCAACGCCCGCTCGGTGCTCAGCGCCATGAAGCGGATGAGCAAGCTGAGCGGGGACGTTGAGCAAATCGCCACGGGCCACGGGCCGCTGCTGAAGCACAACGTCGCGGAACTCACCGGGCGCTACAAAAGCTGGAGCGAAGCCAAGGCCAAGGCCGAAACCACGGCGGCAGTGTTCTACGTCTCCGACTACGGCTACAGCGATCGCCTCTCTCAGGCCATCGCCCGGGGCATCACCAAAACCGGCGTGGCGGTAGAAATGATGGACCTCAAGTCCGCCGACCCCCAGGCGGTGAACGAGCTGGTGAGCCACGTGGCGGCGATTGTAATTGCCACCCCTCCAGCGTCTGGCCCCTTCACCAGCGAAGCTCAGGCTGCGGTGAGCACCATTCTAGCGGCGGTGAAAGCCAAGCAGGTGGTGGGCCTATTTGAATGCTACGGCGGCGACGACGAGCCGGTGGACCCGCTGGTAAACCGCTTCACCAACGCGGGGCTCAAGCAGGGCTTCCCCGCCATCCGCATCAAGGACACCCCCACCGACATCACCTACCAGGCTTGCGAAGAGTCGGGCACCGACCTAGGCCAGCTGTTGACCCAAAAGGACAAAGCTCAAAAGGTCAAGGCCATTGACAACGAGCTAGAAAAAGCTCTGGGCCGCATCAGCAGCGGGCTGTACATCCTCACCGCCCAGAAGGGCGAACTCAACGGCGCGATGCTGGCCTCCTGGGTATCCCAGGCGAGCTTCGAGCCGCTGGGCTTCACCGTGTCGGTCGCCAAAGACCGGGCCATCGAATCTCTGATGCAGGTGGGCGATCGCTTCGTGCTCAACATCTTAGAAGAAGACAACTATCAGCTGCTGATGAAGCACTTCCTGAAGCGGTTCCCGCCGGGGGGCGATCGCTTTGAGGGCGTCAAGACGCGTCAGGCGGAAAATGGCTCGCCCATCTTGTCGGATGCGCTGGCCTACCTGGAGTGTGAGGTGTCGAGCCGCATGGAGTGCAGCGACCACTGGATTGTCTACAGCACGGTGCACACGGGTAAGGTGTCGAAGCCGGAGGCGATGACGGCGGTCCATCACCGCAAGGTAGGGAACTACTATTAACCCGCTGTAGGAAAGCGTTTCGGCGCTGATGACTTAGGGGGAGGCCATGGCGCTGTCATGGCCCTGCAAATGCTCTATTCAGTAGGCGGCTTTGCGTAGGCCAACTCCCCCAAAATATACGCCGCCTCAACCGCGCGGTCATCTCCCATCATCATCAGCGCAAAAACGCGATCGCTCAGCTCGCCCAGCGTAGCCGGAACCTCTGGGCCGTTGCGCAGCGCCATCAGGGGGGTGGCCCTCGGGTTGAGCACAATAAAGTCGGCCTCCTTCCCCACCTCAAAATTACCGAGACTGTCCTCCAGGCACAGCGCCTTTGCGCCCCCCAAAGTCGCCAGAAATAGAGCTTTGAAGGGGGACAGCTTTTGCTGTCGCAGCTGCGCGACTTTGTAGGCCTCGTTGATGGTTTGCAGGATGGAAAAGCTCGTCCCCGCCCCGACGTCTGTCCCTAAGCCAACTTTGACGGGATGCTCGGCTGATTTTGCCTGCTCAAGCTTAAACAGGCCGCTGCCCAAAAACAGATTTGAGGTCGGGCAAAAGGCGATCGCACTTTTGGCCTCCGACAGCCGCTGAAATTCGCGATCGCTCAAATGGACGCCATGGGCAAACACTGAGCGCTCCTTCACGAGTCCGGCCTGGTCGTAGGTGTCCAAATAGCCCTCGCAGTCTGGAAAAAGCTCTTGCACCCGCTCTACCTCTTTGACGTTCTCTGAGAGGTGCGTGTGCAGATACACATCTGGGAACTCCTTCAGCAGCTCTCCCGCCCGCTGCAGCTGGGCGTCAGTTGAGGTGATGGCAAAGCGAGGCGTCACGGCGTAGCGCAGTCGCCCTTTCTTGTGCCACTTTTGAATCAGCGCCTTGGTTTCTTCATAGGCGGAGTCTGCGGTATCGCATACCGACGCTGGCGCGTTGCGATCCATCATCACCTTGCCGGCAATCATGCAGAGGCTGCGAGCCTCAGCCGCTTCAAAAAAGGCGTCCACAGACTGGGGAAACACCGTCGCAAACACCAGCGCCGTGGTGGTGCCGTTGCTGAGCAGCTGGTCTAAGAAGCGTTCGGCGACGTCTCTGGCGTAGTCCTTATCCTGAAACTTCTCCTCTGTAGGAAAGATGTATTGGTCTAGCCACTCTAAAAGCTGTTCCCCGTAGGCGGCAATCATCCCCGTTTGGGGATAGTGAACGTGGGTATCGATAAACCCCGGCACAATCAGCCGTTCTGGGTAGGCCGTCGTTGGCAGGCTTCCGTACTCAGCGTTTAGCGCATCGTAGGGGCCAAAGGCCTTAATTTTGCCCTGCTCCAGCACCAGGAGACCGTCGGCTACGTAGCGAACGCTCTCCGCTGCCGGGCAATAGAAGGGGTCTCCCACAAAATCTAAGAAAGACCCGCGAATTGCAAGCTGCTCTGTTGAAGATTGATTTTGCAAGGAGACCATTGAGTTAGACCTACTGCTGATACTGCTTTTGTGGACTACCCTGCTTTTGCTGGGTGTACTGCTTTTGCTGGGCGTACTGCTTTTTAGCCGCGCCCGTCTGGTTGGACTGTTTCTCTTGAGGCTTAGCTTGATTTGACTGCTTGTCGGCGTAGTCATTGACGTAGCCATTGTCGCTGGAGTTTTTCATTCTGTCGTAGCCCGACTGAGGAGGGTAGGACTGGTTGCCTGCTGCCTGACTGACGGGGGACTGGCTATAGGCCTCGCCAGCGATCGCCGGTAGAGACGCGAGGGTGCCTACTGCAAGACAGACCGCCAGGGCTGTGGCCAAAAGTTTACGCATCATGTCAATTTTCTCCTAAAAAAATTACGTCGTGAAAAACGGGGCACTGCGGATTTAGGCGTGCATTCCGTAGGGCTATGGCAGCGCCCTATCCTTGCCATTAGATTCAGCCATCACCGTCGGGCTCAGCGCCCGAGGCAACGGTCTCCACGGCACCGCCCGGTGAAGCTCGGGTCCAGTTTGCGATCGCCGCCTCAACCTGCTCCCGCTGATTGACTAAATAGACGCTCACCAGCGTCAGCATCACCCCGCCCCACTGCAGATTGGTCAGCTGCTCCCCTAAAAAGAGGCTGCTAAACAGCAGAGCAAAAACAGGGGTCAGGAAAATCAGCGCGCTGACGCTGGTCATGTTGCCGCTAGCCGTCAGGTAAAAGAACATGCCGTAGGTTAGGGCCGTGCCAAACACCGTGGCGTAGAGCAGCCCCATCCAGTCGCTCACCAGCAGGTTATCAATCGGGTAGGGTTCCCACAACGCCGACAGCACCGCCAGCGGGATGCCCCCTAAGATCATATGCCATCCAGTCGCGACAATCGGATCGGCGTGGCGCTTGACGTAGCCCATAAGGACGGTGCCCGCCGACATCGACAGCGCCGCCAGCAGCATGAGAAATTCACCGCTTTGCAGCAGGGCCGCTGCCCCTGCGCCCCCGCCCATCGTCAGCCCGGATAATGACTTCAGCGAAAGGCCACTGTCCCACAGGCCATAGATCCAGTCGGACGGAAGCCCGCACAGGCTAATGCCCGCGATACCAATGGCTAGTCCCAGCCAGCCCCACAGCCCAATCAAATTGCCAAACAGGATGCGGGCCAAGAGCGCCACCACTAGAGGCTGGGCGTCAATTAAGACCGCGCCAATCCCCGCTCCCGTATGCACAAGCCCCGTCGTCAAAAGCCCTTGAAATAATGCGCCATCTACCAGGGCAAATAGCGCAATCCAAAGCCAGGCGCGCCAGGTTCTAGGCTGGGGCAGCTTGAGCAGGGCGGCGACCGCCAGCGTCAGCAAACCCGCCGGCAGCAGACGAAACGCGGCCAAAAATAGAGGCGATGTATGGGGCAGGATATATTTCATCGCCACCATCGCCGTCCCTAGAAAGAAGAAAGGCGCGACAAGAAATAGGGGAGATTTTTCCAGTTCGAGTTTTTTAAGCTGCATAGGCCTGCGGGGAGTTGATAGATGGGGACGAACCACAGCGTCGCCGTAGCCGAAGTCTAAGGGGAAGCCGTTTTCAAGACCGATACCTGCGCTACTGAGGCCAAACGACCTCGCGAGCAGGCTGTATATTGTGTACTGTATACAATTCTTGTGACTAAAGTCTAGAGCTTACTGCTTGCGTTTGCGGGACTCACACAACGTGACTAAGGAGAGCATTGCCCCCCCCGTCTCCAGCGTCCACTACCGCTCTGCCAACACCAAAGACCTCAAAGGGAGCGGCGCGGTCAGGGTAACAGCCGATAGAATTTTGCGTAAGTCCTGGTTTGCGCCCAAATCAGGTCACTGGACAGACTTTGCGAGATCGCATCATACCAGCTGTGCCGCCGGGCTTTGGGCGCTAGCGGAGTGGGAGCCCGCAGACTTAGTTTGCTCCACCTCACCATGGGCTTTCAGCAGCGCCGCCACCTTTTTACGAATCATGATGCCCGGCCGGTCGGTAAACATATGCTCCTCTCGGCTGGGGCTGAGGGGCACATCGTAGTCAGTAGACTCTAGAATCCGCTTGTCTTCTAGGGTGACGGCCCGGTCAAAGGCGATCGCATCTGCAGCGGGAGTGTCGTCCTCGCTGTCGTTGCGGACGCAAAACTGCACCATTTGGGAGACGCGATCGCTGATGGGCGTCATGGTGTTTACCACAATGTGCTCTAGGCCGTTGGGGTAGGTAATCTTGAGCTTGATGGTGAAAGGCATGAACCAGTCCATATCCAGAGTGCGCATCGTCTGCTCGTCCGCCATGTTTAGGTTTTGCCGCTGCTGCTCTGGGTTGACTACCCCCAGCATCCCGTGGACGTGGATTCCCCAGTCGCTTTCGGTGATTTCCAGCTTGTCGGGCGTGGGGTGATCTTCACTGCCAAAGGTTTGGGTATGGACAAAGGTGGGGTGGGCCAGATCCAGCTCGTTTTCCATCACCCGCAGCCCAGCGCATTGCCAAGGCTCATAAAACTCGTGAATCAGCCGGTAGCTCGGGTTATCGGCCTCGGCGATAGTGGGGATGTCGATTAGGGGATCTCCCAAACACACCCAAACGTAGCCGTAGCGCTCAGCGCAGCGATAGGCGTCAACGGCATAGTTCGCCGGGATGGCGCAGCCGGCGTCGAGCTGGGGCACCCGCACGCAGGCCCCATCGGAGCCAAACTCCCAGCCGTGATACGGGCAACAGATGCGGCCTCGCTCGACTTTGCCGAGGGAGAGCTTTGCGGTGCGGTGACAGCAGCGATCGCGCATTGCCGTCGGCTGGCCATGCTGATCTAGCCATAGCACCAGGGGCTCCCCCAGCAGCTCAAAGGCCTGGGGACCATCGGTCAACTGCGAGCAAAGGATGACGGGATACCAGAAGCGGCGAAATGTGGGCTGTTGGGTAACTAGCATGAGGGCCTAGCCTTGAGGAGCGACTTGTATACTGTATACATTTTTTGGAAATGCTGCATTCGCCTTGGCAGGCATTCCACTATAGGGGCAACTGTTCTGGCTGCCAGGGGAGGACGGTGTTGATTGGGGAGCATGCCTGTAGGGATGTAGCACCGCCATGCCCCTACAGGCAACAAACTCGCACTTTGATTCATCAGCGCCGGAAGGCATTGCCCTGCAGGGATCTAATCAACTCAACCGAATCGAAGGGACTCGAATGCAAACCTAAAGATGAAGATGGCGGCTAGTGCCCAGGTAATCACCGGAATCTCACGGGAGCGTCCGGCAACCAGCTTGGCGAAGGGATAGAGAATGAGACCTGCAGACAGGCCAGCGGCGATAGAAAAACCTAAGGGGATAAAGAACATGGTGACGAAAGCCGGAATTGCTTCCGTCAAATCGCCCCAGCGGATGCTGCTGACGCTGGACATCATCAGTACCCCAACAATGAGCAGGGCGGGGGCGGTCGCAAAAGCAGGCACCGCCTCAAAAATGGGCACAAACAGCAGGGCCACTATAAACATAGCGCCAGCCACAACCGCCGTCAGCCCGGTGCGTCCGCCCTCGGAGACCCCAGCGGCAGATTCAGCAAAGGTGGTGACGGTAGAGGTGCCCATAATTGCCCCGGCAGTGGTGGCGATCGCATCGGCAGACAGCGCCTGGTTGGCCCGAGGCAGTTCTCCCTGCTCGTCGATGTAGCCAGCCTGTGTGCCCACTCCCATCAGGGTGCCGATGGTGTCGAACATATCCACAAATAGGAAAACCAAGAGCACGGCAAGAAAATCGATGATGTTGCTGCCGTTGATGCCGCCTAGCCCCACAAACGCCTGACCAAAAAGATTGGAGGGGAAGGCGGGAATGGCCACGATACCGCTAGGGGCTTGAGCGACCCCAAAGACCCAGCCCAAGATGGCCGTGCCCCCAATGCCCCACAGCAGCGCCCCCTTGATGCGTCTGATAATAAACAGCGCTGAGATCAAAATGCCGAAGGTGGCGAGCAGAGTGGCAGGCTCTCGGAAGCTGCCAAAGGCTGTTTTCGTCACTTCGTTAGCGACGATCAACCCCGCTCCCCCAATTGCCGGGTCGCCGCTCAACCCGATGTAGGCCAAGAACATGCCGATGCCCACCGTCGTAGAGGCTTTGATGCAGCTGGGGACGGCGGCAATCAGATGGCGGCGCACGTCGGTAACGGTGAGGGCAATAAAGATAAGGCCTTCAACGAGCACGCAGGCTAGGGCAACGCGCCAGTCAATGCCTAGCCCTAGTACGACGGAGTAGGCGAAAAAGGCATTGGTGCCCATGCCGGGGGCCTGCACAAACGGATACTTTGCGTAGAGCCCCATCACTAAGGTGCCGATAGCGGCAGAGATACCCGTCACGACGACGAGTTCTCTAAACAGATCGCCGGACTCCTGCAGAAATACCGCATCTGACATAATCAGCGGATGCACCACTAAGATGTAGGCCATGGTCATAAAGGTGGTCAACCCGGCCAGGATTTCGGTGCGGAAGTTAGTCTTGTGGTGGGCAAAGTCGAAGTAGTTGGCGATCGCCCCCTGCCATCCCGAATAGGGCGGCGGAGAGTCGGGCGGCTTTTGCTGAAGCTCTACGTTAGGCTGAGTGTCGGGCTGAGTCATCGATATCCTCCAGGGAATTACTCTGGCTTAGGGGCTTACTCCATGGAGCGATCGCTCCACAGCAGGTGCATACGAATCTGTATACTGTATGCATTAGAAGAGTATTCGATTGTGCCCAGCACTACAGTTTTTCCTGACGGCCAGCGGGCTTAACGGGGCGGCACCTCTGCGCGCTATGCGGCCTACGTCGTACAGCATTTTGGACCAGATGGCTTGTCCTGAGGGCGTTGCTGCAGGGTACATCGCTCAGGCGATGGAGACACTGTTCTCTCACAAGGCATACCCCAAGGTACCAGCAGTGGCGATCCACAAAAAAGCGTCCCTTGAATCGGTAGATCCAAGGGACGCTTTTGCCGCTGAGACGTAAAGAATAAGCAGGCGGCGATCGCTCACTTACCGCTGCCGGTAGGCCCGCTCTAGCCAATCGCGCTTCTCTTCAATGGCGGGAAGATAGGGGTAGCGGTCAGCCTTACTGCTGTAGCGCTGATCTGCAGAAATATCGGGAGTTTGGGCTGAGGGCTGAGGGCGATGCACCATGAAGGCTGTGATGGCTCGCCACTTTGCCTGGAGGACTTGCTTGAGCGCGGGCTGAGAAGAGTGGGACGGGGCAGATGAAAATTGATGTGGCACTGTGGTCTAGCTCGGAATTAAAACTGTATCTTTAGATACTATTTTAGCCATTAAATTCGGTTTTGTCGGCACAGATTTGCTGGGCACAGCGCTATTGCATTGGGTCAGTTGCTGAGGACACCAGAATCAGCTGAAAGCCTGACGCTGCATCGGCAATGTGGCCAAAGCTAGACCTGCGGATACGGCTCAGAAACAGACTGCAGCTGCTTGACAACGCGCCCCTTGCTCGCCAGCAGATGAAGCTGTATGGTCGCGATCGCGGTGGGGGCATCTCTCCGGGCGATCGCCTCATAGACCTGGCGATGCTCAAGCCGGATATCCAGCACCGATGGATTTTGCTGCAGGGTCTGAATTCGCAGCAGCGCCATGGCGTCGAAGAGCTGGTCTAGCAGCGAGACAAGCCGTCGGTTGCCTGAGCTTTCGGCAATTAGATGGTGAAACTGATAGTCCAAATCCAGCAGCAGCCGTAGCGTTTGCGCGTCAGACTCTTGCGGATTACGGGCTTCTGCCTGAATCACGTACTGCTCCAAAGACTTGAGCTGCTGTTCACTAGCGCGATCGCAAGCGCCAGCGACTGAAAGCTTCTCTAGCACCAGGCGGCAGTCGTATAGCTCCACCGCATCAGTGGCCGAAATCGTGGTCACCTGCAGGCCGCTGGTGTCTGCTGTGACTAACCCTTCCTTTTGCAGCTGCCGCAGGGCCTCTCGCAGCGGGGTACGGCTCACCTTAAACCAGTCCGTCAGCTGAGTTTCAATGAGACGACTGCCCGGCGCGAACTCACCCGTCAAAATTCCGAGGCGCAGGGCGCTATAGACCTGCTCGTAGAGAGATTTCCGGCGCTGAATTGCAGGAGGAGTGGGCGAAGTCGAGGTCACGGGCGTCACTTAGCAAAATTGAGCGGTTGAGAATCAGCTGGATAGGCTGAGAAGTATTATCATCTTAGCTGTGCATACCGTATACAACAGCCCAAAATTGACGGCTGTGTCCTTTGAGCGACTTTGAGGGTTGCCCCATAGCGGCGCTGAACTCGTGGCGCTGTTGCTTGACCTGCTTTGTTAGCGCGAGAGATAGGCTAAATGAATAGCGGCTACAGCTGGCGGAATGGTCTGCTTATCATCTTGGGTCTCCTGGTGATCGGGTGGCTCGATGTTAGGTTCGAGTGGCTCAACCTAGGGGCGGAAGCCAGCGTTTATGAAGGGCGGCCTCTCATGGCCCAGATAGAAACGGCCCAAACAGCAGCGGATCAAGCAGCCCCACTGCACGTAAAGCCGATTCAGGTCACCACAACAACCGATGCCGGGGTTGGATCGCTGCGCTGGGCGATCGCGCAAGCCAACGAATCACCTGACGACGATTTGCTCGATCTAGGCGAGATTGAGGGGACGGTCGCGCTGCAAAGCCCCCTACCGTCCCTGACCAGCAGCTTGACAATGCGGGGCAATGGCCGTCTCACTATCAGCGGTGAGTCTCGCCACCGCATCCTCCAGATTGACGGCGGCGATGTCACGATCCAGGGCGTGACCTTTGCCAACGGGTTGGCCCAGGGTGAAGATGGCGCTGGCGGAGGGGGGGGGAGTGCCGGAATGGGGGGGGGACTTTTGGTCAATGGGGGCGTTGTGCACCTGGTGCACGTCCAGTTTTTAAACAATCAGGCCGTCGGCGGGCGGGGCAGCCAGCGGTTGGCCCCGCACATTGAAATTCAGAGCCAAGGCATAACCCAGCTGAAGGTGAACCGGGGGGCGATCGCGGGAGTCAACGGCGTCAGTCTTCCCGGCGCTCCCGCAGAAAGCAGGCCGCAGATTGACATCAGGTGGGGCAAAACAAAACTCAAGGCCAATCGGGGGGCGATCGCCGGGGTCAACGGCATCGGCATCAACGGCATTGGCAGCATTGTTTTCGGGGGTGGGGGTGGCTTTGGCGGCTTTGCCAACGGCGGCAACGGCGGCAACGGCGGCAACGGCGCGGACGGCGGCAATGGCGGCAGCGGCGGCGACGGCGGCGACGGCGGTACGGGCATTTTCGGCGGCTTTGGCGCGGGGGGATCGGGGAGCAGTGCGGGGGCGATCGCCTTTGGCGGCGGCGGGGGCTTTGGCGGCTACGGGAATGCAGGCAACGGGGGCAATGGCGGCATCGGGACAATAGAGGTTGCCGCGGGCGGCAGTGGTGGCAACGGGGGAAGCGGTGGCTTTGGCGGCGGCGGCGGGGCGGGAGGTTTTGGCGGCAGCGGCGGGGCCGGGGACAATTCAGGACTGCCGGGGCGGGGCGGCCTCTTTGGGGGGAATGGGTTTCTTGGCGTGGGGGGCGGTGGTGCTGGCTTGGGCGGCGCGGTCTTTGTGCGCTCCGGCAGCCTGATTTTGAACCATGTGCATTTTGAGGGCAATCTGGCCCTGGCCGGTTTAGGCCATAGGTCTGGGCGAGGGAAAGGCGGGGCGCTTTTCGTGATGTCAGACCGACCGACATCGGCGGTCTTCCCCCCTCGCGTACTGGTGCTGGGAGCCCCACCGACGTACGTCGACAACGCAGCATCTAATGCCCTTGACCTAGAGGGTGACAACCCCGACGTCTATGGCGCAGTCTCGCACCTCTGAAGAGATTCAGACAATCCCCAATGCCGGATTCCTCGTAAGCCGAATGTGAGTTAACTATCGGAGTTGCTTGTCAACATCCGGCGAACACGAAGTGCGGACACCAAAAAGCCAGGGCTATAACCCCGGCTTTTCGGGTTTGATTCAGCGGAGCTCTAGCTTAGAACTTGTGCGCGTGTAGTACCTCCATCACGTTGCAAAGATAGGCGATGCCCGAATAATCATCGAAAAACTGCGCTGCGACCTGATCCGAAATCTTTACGGCCATATCTCGGTTGGGGGTGAGTATCTCAAACTTTATATTCGCATAGGTGTCGGAGACGGCGGGTTGTCCTGACGAGCGCACGTTGCGACTGCCTTTGCCGCCAGCGTCCACCACCGTATAACCGGTAGCCCCGGCTCCGTCGATGATCTTAGCGATTTGTTTTAGCAATACCTTTTCCGTGACAATGACGAGCTTGCTGGCTTGCTGGGTCATGTTAGTTACCTCCAAATGTGTATTTATTGAACGACATAGAAACTCAGGAAAACGGCGGCATCGTGCGCTGCTGCGCTGATTTAGATGCCTCAGTGAGCGACATCACTGGGCCGCCGCGCTGGTCGCCGGGTCAAAGGGAGCACCGGCAGACCAAGAGTCTTTTTAGAATCAGCCGCCCAGCGCCTGGGCAAGCCCAATGAAGAGCGGTATTCCTACGGCAAGCGCAATCGGCGTACCGACGGCTGTAGACGAGCCGATGTAGGCGGAGGGATTGGCCGATGGGATACCAGCTCGCAGAGTGGGCGGTCCCGAGATGTCTGAACTAGAGGAAGCAATGACGGCTAGGAGCACGACGCCGCCAAGGCTGAATCCTGTAAGGACGTGGGCAATCCAGCCGAGACCGAACCCGATGAGCCCGTGCAGCAAGGGCGCTACTGCAGCATATAGGCCGTACCACTGGCCCACTTTGCGCAGCTCACCAAGCCTTGCCGTAGCTTCCATCCCCATTACCAGCATCAGTATCGAAAGCAGGCCGCGGAACAGGGGCTCGTAGAAGCTTTCAAAGACGCTTTCCGGTCGGGTTAGCAGACCTAGAGCGATGCCGAGCAGCAGGGCAGACAGAGCAGAACCCTGGAGGCTTTCCTTGACGATGGGCCATATCTTGACCCGATCGTTTTCAGGGCGCTGATCTCTGGGGTATCCGCTTGCGACAATGTCTTGATCTCCGCTGGGACGTCCGCCTGCGGTAACGAGCTGTTTGCCGTGATACTCCTGCTTGCTGAGATACTCATCTGCGGTATCGCGCTGCTTTTTGGTATAGATGCTGGCCAAGACGATCGCCGTCACGAGTGCTGGGATATCCATAAAAGGATAGAGTGCCGCCGCCCAAGCTTCGTATTCGATGCCTTCCGTTTCCAGGATCGTTAGACCGGCGGCAAGGGTAGAGCCGCTCACGGCACCGAACAGGCCCGCGGTCGCAATGGCATCTACGACTCTGACGTTCGGTAGCTTGGCTAGCGTATAGCGCCCGATGAACACGATAAGAATCCCTATTACCATGGCAAATAGTGCAGGTAACAGCATCTCCAATAGGTTGGCATTACGGATTGCAATGCCGCCGCTCAGACCGACTTTGATGAGCAGCATGAAGACGATGAATTTATAGACCGGATCTGGAATTGTCAGTCGGCTATTGACGGCGGCAACGACCATGCCACCAATCAAAAAGCCAAGGGTTGGGGACTGCAACTTCGCCAGGAAGAGCGTCAAGAAATCAGAGAAAAAATCCACTTTGTAATACCTCCAGTAGTTGGTTCGTAGGATTTGAGCGATATGTCTAGGAAGGCGTTTTTGTCTACCCCCTCGAGGGGGTAGCGGTCATTCATCGGCAGTAGCAATGAAAAATGGTTGCGCATTCGGGGAATACGCCAACAGAGCCGGCTGCGGGAGCTTCTGCGGCGCGCAGAAAGTCCTGATGGGCCATGCGAGAGAAATTTGTCATAAATACCTCCTTCCACCGCCTTGCGAGAGGCGTGATTGTTGTGACAAGTGAGAGTTGGAAAAAGCTAGGGATAGAGCGCTTCGCCTTTACAGCACAGGGCTTACAGGAGAACCTGCTGGCAGACTGTCTGGAGGTGGCCGCTCTCCAAACGCGGCTGAAAGGCGAAGCCATCTTCCATAGACAAAGCTCTATCGAAAGCCGAATCTGTATATACTTGAGTCTATATCAAAAATGCCCTGATTTATGACAGTCAGCGCGAATCAGGAACGCAATCTCAAATGCAAGCTATAAGATTTTCTTTTGTTTGGCGATCCTTTGATATCTTTGGTTAATAAAAGTTATAGAGGTCGCCGTAAAACCCATCCGCTTTAGCGGTGGGGTATAAAGCGGTGAGCGTAGCGAACATATTCATACTTTACACGGCGAGTCTTAGACTGTAAGTATGGTTCAAAAGGCTTACCGCTACCGCTTCTATCCTACTGCTGAGCAAGAGTTGCTCTTGCGCTGGACAATGGGGTGTACTCGCCTGGTCTACAACCGCGCTTTGGCGGCAAGGACTGAGGCCTGGTACCAGAAGCAAGAGGGCGTCGGCTACGCTCAAACCTCGTCGATGCTGACCCAGTGGAAAAAAGAGGAGGGCCTTGAATTTCTTACTGAGGTTAGCTCGGTTCCCCTTCAACAGGGGCTGAGACATCTGCAGACCGCCTTCACTAACTTCTTCGCCGGTCGGGCTAAGTATCCCAACTTCAAAAAGAAGCGCAACGGCGGCAGCGCGGAGTTTACCAAGGCGGCATTCAAGTTTAAGGGCGGTCAAGTTTACCTAGCTAAGTGCTGCGGGCCATTGCCGATTAGGTGGTCGCGCCAGCTCCCGAAAGATGCCGCACCATCGACCATCACGGTGAAGCTGACGCCTGCAGGACGCTGGTTTGTGTCGCTGTTGGTGGAGGTAGAGATTGAGCCCCTGCCGCAATCTCCTAACAAAGTTAGGCTAGACATGGGCATCACCAGTCTGCTCACGCTGAGCACAGGTGAGAAGATGGCTAACCCCAAGGGCTTCAAGGCCAAGTACCGCAAGCTGAGGAAAGCTCAAAAGGCGCTCAGCCGGAAGCAAGAGGACTCGAACAACCGATACAAAGCGCGGCTCAGGGTGGCTAGGGTCCACGCCGAGATAGCCAATGCCCGCAAAGACCTGCTTCCCTTCGGGACGCTTCGCGAACACAAGCTGACAACCCGGCTGGTGCGCGAAAACCAAGCGATCGCCGTCGAGGACTTAGCAGCGGGGAACATGGTGAAAAACCACAAACTGGCGCAGGCTATCAGTGATGCGAGTTGGGGTGAGCTGGTGCGGCAGCTTACCTACAAGTGCGAATGGTACGGGCGGGAGCTCGTCAAGATAGACCGCTGGTTCCCCAGCTCTAAGCGCTGTGGCAGCTGCGGTCACGTTGTAGATAAGCTGCCGCTGAATATTCGAGGGTGGCAGTGCCCTGAGTGCGAAGTGAAGCATGATAGAGACGTAAACGCTGCTGTAAACGTATTGGCCGCGGGTCTAGCGGTGTCAGTCTGTGGAGCGACCGTAAGACCCGTTGGCGAAGCCTGCGCTTCGCGCATGGAGAGCAAATCTCGGAAGGCAGGTGCTACGAAGCAGAAAAGTCTTGGAGCAATCCAAGAATCCCACGCGCTTTAGCCGTGGGAGTAGTCAACTTCTTCGCAGTACGGTGCCCTAATCTACCTGGAATGCCGGAGATTCGGTTGGGGCGATCGGTTTGCCCGGAGAACTATAGCGGGCTGCGTTAAACCAAATAATTGACAACAACAAACCCGCACAACAGCCCGCTAGAAAAATCCAGCCGTGAGAAGGTTCTAAGACACAGAGCAAGCGGCGGTTGCTGCCATATATCTGCACGGCCCAGCCTTCATCAGTATTCAGCTTAGATTGCGACTGCTTCGATTCAAACTTATTCATGATCTTCACTCCATACCTATCGTATGTATCGTTAACAGGGCGATGGCTGTATCACACGGAATACTTGCTCAAGAACCACCTATTACAGCAAAAAGGCTGGTTAAATAAGTGGCGTTCTAGCTCCACGCTCCACGCGGAGCCTAGAACATCTAACCTGTACAGCGCCCATCAGGTGGCTGCACAGGTTAGATGTCGCATGTTCGAAAACAGGGGCACAGCTTTGAGTTAGCCAAATTCAGTATATAGTCAAAACTCTATGCTTTCATCGAATACCATAGTATTTAGTTTATGCGATCGCTTCACCTGTGGGCGGTCTTTTGACGAAAGGTTGCCTCACAATTGCAGGCCTATCCCATAAGCAGGCCTTATGCGCGGCGCTTTTTCGATCACACGATTCTCCCTAACGCTTGCGAAGACGCTTTGCGAAGGAATGGCTGTCTCCGCAAGCGAGACTACGCCAACACCATCGCAGAGGGCGCAGATCTGGCTCACTAATGTAGTACGATCGCTACATCTTCTTTCACTCACCAGTGGTGTGTTTTGAGGATCAAGGCTTTGCTGTTTTGTCCATTCGCTTGGTCACAGAGAAAAGACCTTACGCTAATATGTACCGGCAGGAATTTTATCCTGTAGCCTGGTCCCTCAAAGGGTTGGGGCGTAGGGGGCCTTGAGACCTGTCAAGCGCTTACCTTAAAACCCATGAACACTCCCCGCGACGTCCAAATCGCCCCAATCGCCGCCAACACGACGGTATATCGCTCCCGCAGCTGGAACCGCCTGCGGTTTGAGATCGAATACGCCCGTGAGAAAGGCACCACCGCCAACAGCTATCTAATTCGCGCCGACAAAACCGCTCTCATAGACCCCCCAGGCCAGTCCTTCACCGAGAGTTTTCTGGGTGCGCTGCAGTCCCCTGCCCAAGAGGCTGAAGCTAAACTGCCTATGTGGAGCGACCTGTGGGCGCAGCTGCGCTGGGTGGTGCAGGAATACCGCGCTCCAGAAGTGAATCCCTTAGACCTCACCCAGCTCGACTACATCATCCTGGGCCACGTCAACCCCAACCGCGCCGAAACCCTCAAGGCAATCTTAGCGATCGCCCCCAACGTCACCATTGCCTGCTCCAACCCGGCGGCGATCGCCCTCAAGTCGGCCCTGCCGGACCACGCCCTCAACCTCAAGGTGCTCAAGGGCGCTGACGACACCCTAGACCTCGGTCAGGGACACCGCCTCAAGTTTGTGCCTATTCCCATGTCCCGTTACCCGGACGCCCTCGCCACCTACGACCCGCAAACCCAGGTGCTCTACACCGATAAGTTCTTCGGGACTCACGTCTGCGGCGAGGCTGTCTTTGACGAGGGCTGGGAAGCCCTGCAGGACGATCGCCGCTACTACTTCGACTGCCTAATGGCTCCTCACGCCCGCCAGGTGCAGACCGTGCTGGAAAAGCTGTCGGAGGTCTCCCCCGTGCGGCTGTACGCCACGGGCCATGGCCCTTTAGTGCGCTTTGGCGTCACCGAACTCACCAACGCCTACCGACAGTGGAGTCAAAAGCAGCAGGGCCGAGAGCTGTCGGTGGCGCTGCTCTACGCCTCCGCCTACGGCAACACGGCGACCCTAGCCCAGGCGATCGCCCGAGGGGTAACCAAAACCGGCAGCCGCGTGGAGTCCATCAACTGCGAGGTGGCCAGCCCTGACGAAATTAAGGCGGTGGCCCAGCAGTGCGACGGCTTTATTATCGGATCGCCCACGCTGGGCGGCCACGCCCCCACCCAGGTGCAGACGGCTCTGGGCGTCATGCTCTCTAACGTTCCCAACGAAAAGTACGTGGGCGTCTTTGGCTCTTTTGGCTGGAGCGGAGAGGCGATCGACTACCTGGAAGACAAGCTCAAGGACGCCGGATACGCCTTCGCGTTCGACCCCATCCGCGTCAAGTTCACCCCCACCGACGCCACCCTCAAGACCTGCGAGGAGGCCGGCACAGATCTAGTGCAGGCGATTAAAAAGGCCCGCAAGCGCAAGAAGGCAACCCAGCTCACCGCTAAGCCGGGGGTGTCCACCATCGCGCCCACCGAACAGGCCGTCGGTCGCATCGTCGGCTCTCTATGCATTGTCACAACTCAGCAAAACGACGTGTCCAGCGCCATGTTGGCCTCTTGGGTGTCACAGGCAACGTTTGCGCCGCCAGGCTTTACGGTGTCGGTGGCTAAGGAGCGGGCCATCGAGTCTTTGATGTACCCCGACAGCCACTTTGTGCTGAATATTTTGCCCGAGGGGGCCTACATTCCCCTGATGAAGCATTTCCTGAAGCCCTTTGGGCCAGGGGAAGACCGGTTTGCCGGCGTAGAAACGAAGGTGGGAGAGAACGGCTGCCCTATTTTGGCCGGGGCATCGGCTTACCTGGAATGCCGGGTGAAAAGCCGTATGGAGTGCGGTGACCACTGGGTGGTGTATTCCACAGTGGACCGAGGCGAGGTGATAGAGGCGGACGTGAAGACCGCCGTGCATCACCGCAAGTCGGGAACGCATTACTAGCGCTAGGCTGAATACTCCTTATTACCACCCTGCTCAGCAGTGCATTCCCGATAGCGTTTGGGGGCGAGCAGTACCTGAATCTGGCGATCGCAGCAGATTTGCGATAGCTTCTGGATTGCGGCGGGTGTTTCAGAGGCAGCCCCTTCCCCGCAGGCGTCAGACGTAGTTTCTGAGAGCTGAATAAACCGGGGTGACTCTAGCAGCGACTCAAATCCAAGGGAGGCCAAGCCGTAGATTAGGTGCTTTGTAAGCTCGGCTTCAGGGCGGGGTCGTTCCTCAGAGCCAAAACCCTCCACATCCGCCGCTGAAAAGTATCCGCCGTGGGTATCAATTTTTCCGGCGAAGTAGGCGCGGGTGAGCCAGACGTAGTCGAGGAAGCTGAGCGATCGCTTGCCTAGGGCGTGGCTCAGCATGCCGACCCGCTTCGTTGGTTTATCCTTATCGAGTTCGTAGTAGTCTGTACAGTCGAAGACGGTGAACAGCTCGGCAATGTGTTCCGTTTCCTCGCTCTGCGGCTTCTCTTCAGCTAGAGGGTTTACCTGCTTTTGACGATCGAATAGCGATGTGTATGGCAAGATAAATAGATATTTTAAGAAATGCTTCGCCGGTGTTCTCCCTTCCAAGTCAGCTAGGTTGACGATGCCATAAGTTGGGTTAGATGGACCTTTGGGCAGTCGCACCACGACATTGCCCAACCGGTAGCCGCCCTCACGGGTGCGGGCGGGAAAGCTGGCGTAGTTCGCTGCTGTAGAGGCCAGCTTTAGGGCCATATCCCCTTCGTTGCTAAAAAGGTAGGCTTCTTCAAATCGCCGAAGCGAGGATTTGAGGAAGTTGGCGCGGCCCAAGATAAGGGTCTCAGCAGGAATATCGGGAGCAACGAGAACAAGGCGACTCAAAGAAAAGACGTTACCGACAAGCCTATCGGGGTTTTTCTCTTCACTAACTTTTTTCTCTGGGTCGGTAGGGGCGTCTGACGAAAGCTTGAGGGTTCCGACGGAATCTTTTTTGAAGAGGTCTGACAAAATGCGGACGGTGTTGGTCACCACAAACCCGCCCATGCTGTGGCCGATAAATGAGATCTTAATGCGGTTCTCTGGCCTCTCCCAGTAATCGCTTTCGGCCTTTTGAGAGGTTGCCTCAAGGACGGCTTTATCGATTTGTCGAAGCAGCTCAACCAAGTCCGTGATGCCAAAGTTAGTCGCCCGGTAAGAGTCTCGAAAATAGCCTGCAATTCTCAGCAAAAATAGCGTCAAAACAATGGAGAGCGTTATCGTCGCGGCAACGATAGTGATGACGCCAATAATGCCGAACGCTAGACTCCCTGGCCAGTTCGTCGCCAACGCGCTCAGCGTCAGGCCCACTAAAGCCGCGATCGTCCCTGCCGCAACCACCTTTAGCGCTACAGGCAGCGACTGGCGGGCGTAGTTGAGCTTAGCCCCTAGCGTGTCGTTACCGAATGATTCGTGGTTGATGCCCTTGATTTGCTCAGAGGGCCACCGATAGCCGATCAGCACAAATTTATCAGAGCGCTCTGGGCAATGCTGATCAATATGATCGCCGATATCGTGGTACCACCCCTTTACCCCTCTACCCTTTTTTTTGCCTTCTCCTCCTGTTTTACCCTCTTTTGACTTAAAGGTTCCCACAGCGTTGTTGTAGCCATGGATCGCAATGAGAAGTTCAGGCTGCTTTTTAGCCTCTTCAGCCTCTTGAGGATTTTCGGGACTCAGAGCTTTAGCAATATCTTTAATCCAATCCTCTGGGGAGTCAACATAATTGACCCCTTTTTCGACGTTGTTAGGTGCCGTACTGCCCACGAAGTATGCGCGCCGTTTACGGTCTTGACCTTCAGAGCTATTCTTGGATGGAATTTCCTCTATAGACAGCAGATAAGGTCCTTTTCCCCCCTGTAGAGGCTTATCTTCTTTTCCTTTGGCCATAATTCCTCGCTCGAAAAGATTACACCACGGTTAACCATTAAGTTTAGGTGTAGAGTCTATTTCCGTCCTATGGAAAGATATTGCGGACAACCTTAACAATATTTATTGCTACCATAGCCGCTATCGTTAACGATAAGTTTCGCTTTACCTAACTATTAGAAAAACTAACCTTATGAGAAAGTAGGCTTATCTAGGTTTTAGGCTAGACTTCAGTCAATGGTTGATTAGACTTTGATAGACTTATCTCTATGTATAGGGTACTTACCTTTCCCTTAGCGTCGCAGTTGCCGTCATAAGGCGGCGATCGCGCCCATGGGTCACTTGCGAGGGCTACAGCCGCCCGTTGATACACCGTTGGCTCACAGTCTGGTCTAAAGCACTACGAGGGTGTCAAGTATCTGAAGTTCCTGTCCACTGTTTCACTTAAGAGGTTGTCTAATACTGTGCAGCTGACCAATAGAATTCATTTTCGAAATTTACGCGGTGACGTCTTTGGAGGTGTTACCGCTGCCGTAATCGCTCTGCCCATGGCGCTCGCCTTTGGTGTTGCTTCGGGGGCGGGCGCTGCTGCGGGTCTATGGGGCGCGGTGCTGGTGGGTCTCTTTGCCTCTCTGTTTGGAGGAACCCCCACCCTGATTTCCGAGCCTACCGGCCCGATGACGGTGGTGATGACGGCGGTCATCGCCCACTTAGTCGCCGCCGACCCAGAGAACGGGTTGACAATGGCCTTTACCGTGGTCATGCTGGCCGGGGTCTTTCAAATTATTTTCGGGGCGCTGCGCCTCGGTAAATACGTGACGATGATGCCCTACACGGTGATCTCAGGCTTTATGTCTGGCATCGGCATCATCCTCATTATCCTGCAGCTGGCTCCTTTCCTAGGTCAGCCTAGTCCTGCTGGTGGGGTGGTGGGCACCCTGATGTCTATCCCCGATTTGCTCGCCAACATTCAGCCGGTAGAAACGATTCTGGCAGTGCTTAGCGTCGCTATCATCTGGTTCATGCCGTCCCGATTTAAGCGGTTTGTGCCGCCTCAGCTTGTGGCGCTGATTGTCGGTACGCTGCTGTCGCTAGTGCTGTTCCAGGGGGTTGATATTCGCCGCATTGGTGAGATTTCTGCGGGCTTTCCGGCCATTCAGATCCCGATGTTTAACGCCAGTCAGCTGCAGCTAATGTTCGCGGACGCGGCGGTGTTAGGGATGCTGGGCTGTATTGATGCGCTGTTGACCTCTATGGTGGCGGACAGCTTGACCCGCACTGAGCACAACTCTAATAGAGAGCTGATTGGACAAGGTCTCGGCAACATCATGTCCGGTTTATTTGGCGGTATTCCCGGTGCCGGCGCCACGATGGGCACGGTAGTCAACATTCAAAGCGGGGGGCGCACCGCTCTCTCTGGCCTGGTTCGCGCAGGCATCTTACTGGTGGTAATTCTTGGTGCCTCTGGTCTAGCGGCAACAATTCCCCTCGCGGTGCTGGCTGGCATTGCCCTTAAAGTGGGTATCGACATCATCGACTGGAGCTTCCTCAAGCGAGCGCACCGGATTTCGAAGAAAGCGGCCTTCATCATGTACGGGGTGATTCTGCTGACGGTGCTGGTGGATCTGATTGTTGCCGTGGGTGTAGGTGTATTCGTTGCCAATATCTTGACGATTGAGCGCATGACCGCCCTGCAGTCGAAAAAGGGCGTGAGAACTATTAGCGATGCGGACGATACAATTCTGCTGAATGCTACGGAGAAGCGCTGGCTCGATGAAGCGGATGGCCGGGTGCTGCTGTTCCAGCTCAGCGGACCGATGATCTTCGGCGTGGCTAAGGCGATCGCCCGTGAGCACAACGCTATCAGCCAGTGCGACGCCATCATCTTTGACGTGAGCGATATTCCCCACTTAGGGGTGACGGCCTCCCTAGCCATTGAGAATGCGGTCAAAGAGGCCATTGACGAAGGGCGAGAGGTCTATCTCGTCGGGGCGGACGGGCAAACAAGGCAACGCTTAGAGACGCTCAGAGTCTTTGACGTGGTGCCTGAAGACCACCAGTTTATGGATCGCGCCGAGGCCCTCAGAACAGCGGTAACCCACGTGTTTCCAGGAGCGCGGCTAGATGTCGACGCGGAGGCTGCAGCCCTTTAGCGCCGCTTTGCTGCCCTCTTCCGTCTAGCCAATCTTGGTATGCGTTTGGCAAGGGCACGGCAGCGCCATAGCCCTACCGCCTAACTTTAGGCCTATCCAACGCAGCAAATTCACGCCTTGCATCAGAACCCAATGACCTAGCGAGAGAGCGATCGCAAGACCTGACTCGGTCTGAGCCTTAGCGCTCCTATTCCCTTGTTGCCGAACCAACGCCTATGTTTATTTTAGAAGCCTGCGTATTCGCCACTGTCCTCTGCGGATTCTTCGGCATTGTGCTGAAGCGCAACTTGATCATGAAAATTTTGTCCATGGACGTCATGAGCACCGGGGTGATTGCCTACTATGTCTTGGTGGCGTCCCGCAGCGGCTCATTTGTCCCCATCACCGCCAGCCCCATCGCCGTTGATACTGCTGGCTTAAAGGCTGAGGCCGTCGCCTACGCCGACCCCGTGCCTCAGGCAGTGATCTTAACGGCGATCGTGATTGGCTTCTCTGTGCAAGCGCTGATGCTGGTGGGGGTGATGAAGCTCTCGCGGGACAACCCAACTCTGGAGGCTCAGGAAGTGGAGCGGAGCAATACGCCATGACTGCGATCGCTTTGCCCAACGCTGTCCCCTTTAACCTTGCCGCACCAGGCGTCACGATCATCCTGGCGCTGGTGGCCTTACCCTTTTTCGCCGGATTCAGCGGCTATTTGGTGACCCGGGCGGCCCGCTATCTGGCCTTAGTCGTGAGCCTGATCTCTCTGGCCTGGGGCCTACCCCAAATCGGTTCTCAACCCCTGCCGGTGCAGCTGCTGGACAACTTCGGCGTCACCCTGCTGATCGATTCGCTGAGCGGCTACTACATCGTCACCAACGCTTTGGTCACGACGGCGGTGCTGATCTATTGCTGGCGCAGCGACAAGTCAGTTTTCTTCTATACCCAGGTGATGGTCCTGCACGGCAGCGTCAACGGGGCATTCATCTGCGCCGACTTCATTAGCCTCTACGTGGCGCTGGAGGTGATTGGCATTGCGGCCTTCCTGCTGATTGCCTATCCCCGCACCAACCGCGCTATCTGGGTGGCCCTGCGCTACCTGTTTGTCAGCAACACGGCCATGCTGTTTTATCTGATTGGGGCGCTGCTGGTCTACAAGGCCAGCGGCTCCTTCGCCTTTGCCGGGCTGGGCAGCGCTCCGCCTGAGGCGATCGCCTTCATTTTTCTGGGGCTGCTCACGAAAGGGGGGGTGTTTGTGTCGGGGCTATGGCTTCCGCTCACCCATGCGGAGTCTGAGACGCCGGTGTCGGCGCTGCTGTCGGGCGTAGTGGTGAAGGCGGGGGTGTTTCCTCTAGTGCGCTGCGCCCTGCTGGTGGACGAGGTGGCTCCGCTGGTCAGCCTATTTGGCGTGGGGACGGCGCTGCTAGGGGTCAGCTACGCTATCTTCTCAAAAGACTCCAAGCGCATGCTGGCGTTTCACACCGTCTCCCAGCTTGGCTTTGTGATGGCGGCCCCGGTGGCCAGCGGCTTTTATGCCCTGACCCATGGTCTTGTTAAATCGGCGCTCTTTCTGGGCGCGGGCAATCTGCCCAGCCGAGACTTCAAAACGTTGAAGAAAACGGGGATTTCGACCCCGATGTGGATAGCGCTAGCGGCGGCAAGCGCCTCCATTTCTGGGCTACCCCTGCTAGCAGGCTTTGGGGCCAAGGCGCTGACGGTGAAGAACGTACTTCCCTGGCAGGTCATTGCCCTCAATGTGGCGGCGGTGGGAACAGCTATCTCCTTTGCTAAGTTTATTTTCTTGCCCCACGGGCGACACGACCCGGAAACCAAAGCTAAGCCGGGCTTTTGGCCTGCCGTAGGGCTGCTTTTGGGCGCTCTCGTCCTTGGCAACATCGCCTATCTCGAAGCCTATAGCTTGAGCAACTTAGGTAAGTCCCTCGCCACTGTTGCCGTAGGCTGGGCGGCCTATTGGTTCATTGTGCGGCACTCAACCCTTAAGCTCCCCCGCGCCGCTGAGCGGCTTGAGCACCTCATCGGGGTTATGAGCCTGATGTTGACCCTACTGTTCTGGATGGTTTTGACATGATTGGCTACTTGGATTTGCTGCTGCGACTCACGATTTGGTTTTTGCTCACTGCCGATATTAGCCCGGCCAACGTTGCCATTGGCGTCGCCGTTTCCCTACTGCTGCCCCGCAGCACTAGCGCTCCCCCAGCGCTCAAGGACTGGCTGAGAGCGATTTGGGAAATTATTGTAGCCGTGCCTCAGGCATACTTTGAGGCAATAGAAATAATGATTCGCCCCCATACGCGAGAGGACACTATTTTTGAGCAGGTCAAGTCACAGCGGACGCCAGGACTCGTATTTCTTGACATTTTTCTCATCACCTTTACCCCCAAAACTATCGTGCTAAACTGCCGCGATGAAGGCTGGTACGAGGTACACCGGGTGCTTCCTCGTCTGCCGCGACGCGTAGGAGAGCGGCGATGAATACAGTTTTGATTGTGATGGTGGTCGCACTGCTTATTCCGCTCTATGAGGCTTCGCAAGACGAAGATATTTGGCAAAAGATGCTGGCTTTTGCCAGCATCTCAACCAAAGCCTCAGTGATGATTTTGGCGGTGTCGGTGCTGCGGGACGACTGGATGATTGGTGTCGTAGGAGTGCTGATTTTGAGCGTGGGTAATGCGGCGCTGATGCTCATGGCCCACGTGATTCGCCGGGTGAATGAGTAAGGAGAGACTGACATGATTTCGATAGTGAGCTACGGCTGCATTGTCCTTGGCTTGGTGTTTTGGTTCTGGGGCACGGTGCCGCTGCTGGGCGATCGCTCGGTGCTGTTCAAGCTCCACAGCTTATCTATATCCGATACCTTGGGCTCAATGAGCATCGTCGTAGGGCTGCTGCTAAAGATTCCTCGGGAGTGGCCGCTGCTGCTGCTAGCGCTAATTTCCCTGGCGATTTGGAATACGGTGCTGGGGTATGTATTGGCCTACTGTTCGACCCACAGCTCGATTGGCTACAGCTCGATTGGCCACAGCTCAGCAGGGAGGCGGGTAGATGACCAATGAACCCTATGTCATCGCAATTGTGGCCCTGCTGCCCCTGACGGCAGTCATGCTGGTCGTCCAGGTAAATCCCTATCATGCCCTAGTGATGCGCGGCATTTTGGGGGCGATCGCCGCTTTGGTCTACGCGCTGCTTGGGGCCGCAGATGTGGCCCTTACTGAGGCCCTAGTAGGCACCATGCTCTCGATTACCCTTTACGCGGTGGCGGTTCGCTCGTCTATGACGGTGCGGATTGGCATGCTCGGGGTAGCGTCTGAAACTTCGCCCGTGGTCGACAGCGCCAGGGGATCTGTGGCCGACAAGTCTACAGCTCATAAATTCGTGATAGATGAGCGCGTGACGGATGAACTCGTGGTCGATCAATCTGTAGCCGATAAGCTACAGTCTGGGCTACAGGTCGCTTTGCGCAAGCACCATCTGAGCATAGAGCTGGTGGGCTATCCGAGCGTTCAGGCTCTAGAGCAGGCGATCGCGGCCAAGGAGGTCCACGCTATCTGCGTTACGTCGCCTACGGAACGCTTGCATCTGCAGGTTCGAGTACAGCATCTCTACAACATCCTGCGCGAGCTTTCCGACTCAATAGCGCTGAGCTATATTGCGCCAGATGCGCCGATAGTCAAGCACGATGTTACCCTAGCCCCCTAACTGACGCCATGAAGTGGATCTATATTTTCGCGGGAGTCCTGTTCTACCTCAAAATCCTTTTTCTGCCCAACTTTGCGCTAGACGTTAGCGGCCTGAATATTGTTGGGCTGGTGGTCGAAGACAGCGGCGTTCCCAACGCGGTTTCGGGAATCATCTTTAGAAATCGCCTCTACGATACGATTTTTGAGGTCGTCGTGTTCAGCATCGCGACCATGGGCGTCAAATTTCTCTTGGCCGACGAACAGCCCTCTAAGACCGTCTACCAGTTCACCGACCAGCCCTCTATCGTATTGGCTAGGCTAGGGGCAACGATCGCCGCGCTCATCAGCATTGAGCTTGCCCTGCGGGGGCATCTCAGCCCCGGCGGCGGGTTTGCGGCGGGGGTCGCGGGGGGCACCGCCATTGGCCTCATCGCCATCACCTCCGATTCAACCTGGATGGATGAGGTCTACCGGCGCTGGCGCGCCGCCCTGTGGGAAAAAGCTTCGGTACTGGCCTTCGTGGCGATCGCGGCCCTCAGCTGGGTTGGGTTGGCGCTGCCCCAAGGCGAAATGGCCTCGCTCATTAGCGGCGGCTGGATACCGCTACTCAATATTATTGTCGCCATCAAAGTTGCGCTGGGCGCTTGGGTCACGCTTTTGCTTTTCATTCGTTACCGAGGGCTGCTCTAGGGTCTCGCTGCGAGCCTACGGAGCAGGGCGAGCCCCGGGCGGGTCGTTGCTGATGTCTCCGGTGGGCGATGGGGCGTCAGTATCGGCAGGTAGACTGTCGGGCGAAGGAACAGCGGCATCTGTAGGTGCGGCGGGTCCAGCGGTCTTTTGAGGATCGTCGGCCTGGGGAGCGTTAGAAGCAGGGGTTGATTCCGGCATGGCAATAGGGGTCTGAATAGCTTGGGTCAGATTGGAGTTGAAGAAGGGCGCTTTGACTACTCCCACGGCTAAAGCACGTGGGATTCTTGGATTGCTCCAAGATTTTTCTGCTTCGTAGCATCTACCTTCGAGGCCTAAACCTTTCCGGTCTTACGATCGCTCCACAGACTATCCCCGCAAGCCCTGCGGTTCTTCTTTGTTGAATTCAAGGAATTCTATGTCGATTGTTGATTCTAGGGTCGTTTCCGTTGCCCTATCCTCTTTTCCCGGTCTACCGAGCTTTCCGCGCCATCAGCTGATTGCCGATTTCGTCACGTTAGGCTGTCTGTTACGTCTGCGTCTCGGGTGGGTCATTGACCGCCTTTACTATAGCAAATCCCAGTCACAGCAAGGGTTTTGCATATGTTTGCTACGCTCACCGCCTTATATCCCACCGCTAAAGTGGATGGGTTTTACGGCGTTTCCTATAAAAACTGCTCCTGACCGGCTGGCCAGGAGCAAAAAGCAGTTGCTGCTTAAGCGCAAGCGCTGTAAGACTAGTCGATTGCTTTCTTGACGTTATCTTTTACATCTTCTTTGGCGTGCTCAGCCTGCGCTTCGGTCTGCTTTGCTTTACCTTCAGCTTGCTGCTGAGGATCGCCCGTTACGTTGCCGAGAGCTTCTTGAGCTTTACCCTGGATATTTTTGCCTGTGGCTTTTGCTCTGTCTTCAGTACTCATAGCGGTATCTCCTACCTCAATTCGGTTAACTCAGGTCAATTGACTTGAGAGTAATTTCATAGTAGGGTCTCACAGACTACTTTTCTATCTATCAAAAGGAGATGCTGTCGATCGATAGGCCTAGCCGTTCGACATAGCGTCGGGCCCTGCCGGGGACGCCGGAGGTGAGGAGACGGCTTTGAGCTGATCGGCTTCAGCTAAGGTGGCCTCTGGGTCGTTGTTTGTCGCGCCCTGGACATAGTTGAGCTTTACTTCCTCTAGAAGCCCCGCCAACAAGTTTTGCAGCTCTCGCTGGGTCTTGGCATCCTGCAGCTCTTCTAGGAAAGCCCCCCGAAAATCTTGGGTTAATCGCTCAAACAAGACCCGGCCCTCTTCGTCGCTATAGGACTCCACCAGCACTTCATAGGTTTGACGGGCTAAGAAATCTGACAGATCGACTATTGCCGCCTCCGGAACGTTATCTAAGCCAGGCATCTGCTGTAGCCCCCGATAGACGTCGGACTCCTTGACGGCTCCTTGAATGCTGTGGCGCAGCAGCGCCTCCACGTCAGGCTGCACCTTGGGCAGCACGCGGTAAATGGCCATATCAAGCAGGCGATCGCTCAACGCATCTACCTTGTCCACGTCAGAAATCTGAATATAGGGCTTTTCCCCGCCGAGAAGCGCCTGCACCAGCGCCCCCGTCTCCACCGATTCCTTCGCCTGGTTGAGCAGCCGCACTAGGGCAAAGGTTGCCACCCGCTCTGAGAGGTAGGCCGCAGGCTCATGGGTCACCTGCTGAATGACCCGCTCTAGATTCACAAGCCCAGACTGATTGAGCCGCGCCGTCACCGGAATTATCCGCAGCCAGCGCCACAGCGGCAGAATGAGAAAGCCGTCATACCAGCGGCGCAGCATGGCATCTAGCCAAGAGATTCCCGGTCGACGCAGGCTCTCAAACAGCGTCTGCCGCAAAAACTCAGCTAAGAAGAAGGCCCCAAACCACAGATCGATTTGCCAGAAGCGATCGACAATCTGGCCGTTGTCGTCCGTGGTGCGGAAGTAGTTGCGCGCGAGCAGCGGCTCCAGCTTTTTTTGAAAAAATTCGTAAGCCTCAGGCCAGCCGGTCTGGTTAAGAAAATCCTTGCTCCAGTAGATTTGGAAGGCTTCCAGGGCGCTGTTTGCTTGAGTCTCACCTAGAATGCGGCGCTTTAGCTTGGCAAAGGTGCCGAACTGCCCGGCTGAGGCGAACGGATTTTCTTGAATTAGGGCCTCGCTCTGCTGCCGAAGCTGGGCTAGGGCCTCTCCAACCCCCACGGATTCAAGGCTCGGGGCCCCTTCAACTTGCTCGTGGAGCGCATCGACAGCCCGAATATAGGCAGAAGTGGTGGGATGAGCCTCAATGCCTTTGACGGGGTCGTAGGCGGTGACGACGGCGGGGAGGTATCGTAGGTAGAGGTTGCGCAGCGGCAGGTAGCTGACGTTGAAAAGGGCGATCGCTAGATTGGCAACAGCGATGATGGCGACAAGCTTGCCCCACCAGTTGTTTAAAGGGTGTAATGGGGCGGAAGATTGAGGGGTGGAGTCGGCAGCTACCATGGGTTACCAGCGCGAGAGTTTCAGCATAACTATGCTACTCTAGAAGACCGCGGGCGATTAGCACAGTGGTAGCGCACTTCCTTCACACGGAAGGGGTCACTGGTTCGAATCCAGTATCGCCCATTTAAGTTCAAGCAAATAGATTTAAGCGAAATTCAAGCCGCCGTCGCTTGCGTTCCTATTAAGGGTTCTTCTGGTCGAGCGATCGCGCCTGCTCTAGCGCCGACTTTTCCCTAGCGCGCTGCACGTAGGGCTCTAGCTGCTCGGCGTCCCAGCCCGAGAGAAGACTGAGGTTTTCCACCGTTACGCCGCGCATGAGCATCGCGACGCACCAGGTTTGCTTCGCCTGCTGCGGAAGCGCTGGAACCTGAAGAGATTCTGTCCAACTACGCCATCGCTGTTGAATATCGCTGAGCGGCAGGGGCGCTTCTAAATCGCTGAGAAATAGGGGTGACTGGTCATCCTTGCGGCTCTTCAACCACTTGGTCAGCGGATTGCTGGTGTAAGAGCCGTAGCGCTTTCCTAAAATCCACTGGTTAATAGGAACCTGGCGATCGCCAACTCGCAGCGTATGCTGAGATTTATCGCTGAGGTGGTGCGATCGCCTCAAAGGCACGACCTCGCTTAGCGTTAGGCCAGCGCCAAATAGCACATAGGCCAAAGCAAAGTCCTGTGGGCCTGCGGCTTTGGCCTGCTGCAAGATTTGGTGGACCCAAGGAGCGGGTAGGTCTTCTATGCGCTGGGCTTTGCTGAGGGGTGATGAGGGATTGGATGGGGGGGCGGTGGCGATCGCCCCCAGCAGCAGGTCCACCAGCCCCGACAAAAAATCCTCTCGATCGTCCCAAAGCGAGTGGTTGCTGCTGGTAGATTCAATCACCACATAGCCAATCAGTAGGGTACTTAAAAAGCCAGCTAGTTTTTGAGGCGGCTGGCCGAGGGGCAGAGCCTGCAGGTACTGACCGACATAGCGGCTTGCTTCCCCGAGACGATGGCCTAGCGCTTGACGGCTGGCCTCGGGGTACTGGTCGGCTTCGCCTATGAGCGATCGCACAAAGGCAGGAGCCTGCTCTAAGATCTGCAGCGCGTCGCCTGCATATTGCCTGAGAGCCTGGCGCGTATCAGGTGTCTGCTCCGCCTGCCGAATTAGCGCTTCGCTGAGTGACTGAAATGTCGGCGCTTCTTCAATGACGGCCTGCAGCAATCCATACTTATTCCCAAAGTTACGAAACAGGGTGACCTCGTTGACCTCGGCCAGGTTCGCAATTTGCCGGGTTGTGGTGTGGCTCACACCTTGGGCAAGAAAAAGCTCAAATGCAGCTTGGATAAGTCTTTTGCGGGAGGGAGAGGCGGTCATAATTGCCGGTCGGAGCTGTCGAGGTGCAAGTGACACTTGCATTTTTTCTTTGACTTGAGCTAGACTCACGTTATGCAAGTGGCACTTGCCAAAGCATAGCAAACTTCTTGTTTACAAGCTTCTCGCTTCGAATTTCTGATTCTGACGTCTTAGACTTTGGTCTCTAACGCAATATGACCTCAACATCACTTTCAATTGCGCCCCAGCGCAAAAACGATATCAACTGGCCCAGCGTCATCTTCTTTGCGGCATGTCACGGAGTTGCCCTACTTGCCCCTTGGTTCTTTTCCTGGTCAGCATTGGGGGTGGCCCTGGTGCTTCACTGGCTGTTCGGCAGTATCGGCATCTGCATGGGCTATCACCGGCTGCTGAGCCACCGCAGCTTTCAGGTTCCGCGGTGGCTAGAATACGGCATCGCCACCATCGGAGTTTTAGCGGTGCAGGGCGGGCCAATCTTCTGGGTCGGAAATCACCGCAAGCATCACGCGTTCACTGAAGACTCGCAGAAGGATCCTTACTCGGCCAAGCGCGGGTTTTGGTGGAGCCATATCGTCTGGGTGCTCAGGCCAGAATCGACCTCGCTTGAATTTGATCACTACAGCAAGTACGCGCCCGACCTGGCCCGTGACGGCTACTATCGGTGGCTCAACCGCTACTTTCTACTGCTGCAAGTGGCGCTTGCCGTGTGCCTATATGCTCTGGGAGGAGCGTCGTTTGTAATTTACGGCGTTTTTGTTCGGGCGGTGCTGCTGTGGCATTCAACTTGGTTTGTCAATTCGGCAGCGCACTGCTGGGGGTATCGCAATTTTGAGGCGGATGACAACGCTCGTAACCTTTGGTGGGTATCTGTTTTGACCTACGGCGAGGGCTGGCACAACAATCACCACAAATTCCCCAGGTCGGCTCAGACGGGCTGGCGCTGGTGGGAAATCGACCTGACTTGGCACGTCATTCAGCTGCTGGAGCGTATCGGTTTGGCAACAAAGGTGAAGAGGATGCCGGCCCCTCAATCCTGCCCACCTGCAGCTGAAGTGAGATCTGAAGTCCGGTAACGCAAAAATGACTCGCAGGGTGGTACCCTCAGCGGGCACACTGGTCGAGTGCAGTGCCACCTAGAGTTCCTGTCTTGACCCCACTGGCCTGTGGCAGTTCTTCGTCTCGTTTGCCGCCATGGCCTCGGAATATAAACTGCTGGCGATTGGGCGATCGCCCTTCTAGACGCTCCGCTAGCCCAGCCGAATCTAGGGGTTCACCAGCGGCATCACCAAATCCGCTACTAAATTCCCCAGCACAATCCCGATCGCCGTCACCAGCACCACTCCCGCAATAATAGGAATTGGCGGACGGCGACGCAGATGCCCGCGCTAAGGCCGAATCAGCGTGAATACGATGCCCCCCGCTATCAGATGCAGCATCGCGGGGAGGCGATCGCGAAACCGTTGCCAAGCTGATACGGGGAGACCTCGTTAGCGACTAGACAGGAAGCCCCGCGCTCTACCCGTCAGGGTGAGCGTCGGGATGAGAGTCGCGCTAGCCGAAGTGCGCCCGCAAAATGATGCACAGCGGATAGTGCGCTCAGCGCTGAGGCTAGCAGTTGGTATGATAGAGATAGCAAGGTGATACACCCCGCAAAGAGTGTGACGGGCCCGTAGGCGAAAGCTGCAAGTCACCCGTTCCTCAGTTTGCAAATGTATCTGCGACACATAGTGCGTATCCTCCCTCGCGGAGATGAAAATTCAAAACTCTGCCGTGGGGCATCAGGCGGAGTATAAACCTATCTCAGGATATGTCTCGGCAATAGCTGGGAGTCACTGAGGAAGCCCGCGCTGTACAGCTTGCTGTCAGCGTCGGGAGGATGTCACTCAAACACGATTTTGGGCAAATAGCAGGACATCACCCAGTTGGGCTTGTCTACAATTTCGCTGACCCTCAGGTCGGCGCAGACGCTGCACAGCATGTAAGCTTCAGCGGCGTCCATCTGGTGGGCCTTACCCAACCAGTCGATCATGGCCATCACCGCCTCCCGGGTAGCGATCATCAAATCGGGGGCGATGCCCGTGGTGACGTAGTAGCCCTTGGCGTCTAGGTGGCGGGTGACGGGACCGGCGGTCTCGAAGTGGGGGTATTTTATCGGGTGGTCTTTGAGCAGGTCTATAGTGAACACCGCCGTCATCGGGCTCTCGATGGCCGTGCCGCACACCTCTCCATCTCCCTGGGCCGCGTGGCTGTCGCCGATGGAGAGCAGCGCCCCGGCCACCTCCACCGGCAGGTACAGTGTGCTGCCCGAAGACAGGTCGCGGATGTCCATGTTGCCCCCTACCCGCCGGGGCGGCACCACGCTGTGGTGACCCGGTTCCGCCAGGGCCAGACCGATGGTGCCCGCGAAAGGCTTCAGGGGGATCCGGGCGCTCAGACCTTCGGCGATCGCCCCCTTAGCCGTTACGTCGTAGCGCCAGAGCTGCAGAGCGGTGTCGGGGAACTGGTCCGCCAGCAGGCCGAAGTCGGGGAAGATGGCGGTCCAGCCCCAGCCGGAGGGGCTGAAGTTCTGGATAAATAGCTTCACCACATCCCCCGGCTCAGCCCCCTCGATATAGATGGGGCCGGTGACCGGATTAGTGCGGCCAAAGTCGAAGGCGTCGACATCCGCCACGGTGGAGTCTAGGGTAAGCTGCCCCCCCGAGGCGTCGTTAAGCTCCATCTCCACCGTTTCGCCGGGGGCGATCGTCAGCTGCGGCGGCAGGGAATGGTCCCAGCCGCAGTGAGACTGGTGGGAATGGATGGTGTGATGGACGCTGAGGTTAGGGTTTGGCATAGATGTGGTCATAGTTCACGGGAACGCGAGTACCGTTAACCTTTAGCTGTTAGACGGGAAGCCCCGCGCCTACAGCGTATATGTAAAGCCTTCTACCAGCATCCCCGGCACCCAGCTGCCGCCTAAGTCGCGGTTACCATAGCTGCCCACCTCCGGGATAAACTCCTGCGTCTCCGTCAGCGCCAGCAGCTTATCCCCCCAGAACTTATACAGGCTCTCGTCAAACCGCAGATTCTCAATCGGAGCCACCAGCTCGCCGTCCTCCACCCAAAAGCAGGCGTAGCGGGTCATGCCCGTGACCCGCCCCGAGGGGCGATCGCTCCAGTTGAGGTAATGCACGTTCGATAAATATAGCCCAGTGCCTAGGGTCTCCAGCACCTTGTCGAGGGGCAGCGTCCCCGCTGCCATATCGGGCGATCGCAGCCCTTCCCCGGCAGACGCGCCGTTGGATTGCTTACCGTATTCCTTAGCGGTGCGGGAGCTAATCAGCGTATTCACCAAACTACCCCGCTCAATCAGCGGCAGGGTCTCCGGCGCGGCCTCCCCCAGCTCGTTGAAGCGGGGCACCAGACCATGGGTAAAGTTTTCCGCCAGGGTAAACTGGTCGGACAGGGTTTTATCCCCGCGCTGCAGGGCCGCCAGCGCGCTGCTACCCCGCTGCAAAGCCGCCTCGCTCACCCCGCCCCAAGACAGCATCGACAGCAGGTCTGCCACCGCCGCGGGGGCCAGATAGGTGCGGTACTCACCCCGATCGACGGTGCGGGGAGCCTGCGCTAGGCCGGCAAGCTGCTGCACCGAGCGGCTCAGCTTATCTCGATATCCGGCCTCGTCCCAGCTATCCCCGGCCACCGTGCCTTTGACGGCTCGGCCCTCTGGCGTAAATAGCGAGTAGTCGAGGGTGAAGGAATCGGTGGCAAACCAGTGGCGCTGACCCGCCGAGTCAGCGTAGCCCCGCACCGCTGCACCCCCGGCATAGAGGCCGGTAAAGTCCAGGTCGCGCACCGCCGAGAGAATGGAGCTAGCGGCCTGCTCGGGGTCTAGCAGCTGGCCTCGGTGCACGTCGTGGCTGGTGGCGCTGCCCTGGGGCAGAACCTGGTAGGGGTCGATGGGCAGGGTGGGCAGCTCTTCCCGTAGGGTGGCGATCGCCTGCTGCGCCAGCGCAGTATCGGTCTCTGTATGCCCCGTCACCGGGATAGAGTAGCTTTGGGTGCGCTCCCCGGCCATCAGCGTAATGGACAGAGTACCATCGGTGACCATGCCGCCCTGGCGGATCTTGGCTCGGTTGAAGCGAATGAACTGGCTTTGCTCTCCCACAAAGCCCAACGTGAGGTGCTCTCCCACCTTCAGTCCGTCAATTAGGGCGGACGAGAGCTGGCGAAAGCTCTCTTCTAGGCGCGCTGCAAACTCAACAGAAGACGGGGCCGCTGCTATCATGCTTCTCCTCCAAACACCTCAATGGCGTCAAATGCACAGATCGGGGAACCGTGGCCGACGCGCATTACCTGGTTAGGCTCCCCCTTCCCGCAGTAGGGCGTACCGTACACCTCCCAAGAGGCGCGATCGCCCACGTGGGTCAAGCTATGCCAAAACTGAGGGGTGGTGGCCCGGTAGTTGGGGTTACGCAGGGTGCGGGTTACCTGACCATTTTCGATTAGCTTGGCGTACTCGCAGCCAAACTGAAACTTGTGGCGCTGGTCGTCGATAGACCAGGAGCGGTTGGCCTCCATGTAGACGCCGTGCTCAATGTTGCCCACAATTTCCTCAAAGGACTCGTCCCCGGGCTCCAGGTTGATGTTGGCCATCCGGTCAATGGCGGGCCGATTCCAAGAGGTGGCCCGCGCGCAGGCTACCCCGGGCACCCCCAGACGGGTCTGGCTTTCCAGGCTCCCAAGCCCCCGCAGCAGCCGGCCTTCTTGAATCAGATACTCCCGGGTGGCCGGTGCCCCGGTGTCGTCGAACTGGTAGCTGGCAAACTCGTGGGCGACGGTGGGGTCAAAGGTGATGTTCATCAGGGGCGAGCCGTAGTCCAGGTGGCCGAAGTCGGCGGGCTTGACGAAGCTGCCCCCGGCGTAGTTGCGCTCGTCGCCCAAGATGCGGTCTAGCTCCAGCGGGTGGCCGACGCTCTCGTGAATCTGCAGCATCATCTGGTCGGGGGCCAGCACCAGGGTGGTGGTGATGTCGGGGCAGTCCTCAGCGCTGAGCAACTCCACCGCCTGCTCCCCCACGCGCCGGGCCTGGGGCGCTAGGGTGCTGGGCACATGCTCCCAGCCGCCCTGGTAGCAGTGGGCAAGAAAGCCGTTGTGAGAGCGCGGCTGCACCACCGGACCTTCTTGGGCCACCACGCCAAAGTGGGTTTGAATCAGAGCGATGCGCTGATAGACGTCGGAGCCGTTGCTGCTGACGAACCAGGTGTCGCGCTCGGTGGTGACGGCGTTGGCCAGGGTTTGAACGATGCGGTCGGACACCGCCATGTGGCTGCAGAGGTCCACCAGCAGCTGATTGACCTCGCCCGCAGACATTGCCGACAGCGATCGCTGCACCGGGGAGCTATAGTTGCCTATCACCTGGGGCCGCGCCGCTAGAGTCGCGGGGTAAATGGCCCACTCGCTGGCCGCCTTGGCCTGCTGGTAGGCCAGGGCCGCCGCCTCTAGCAGCCGCCCCTCTTCGAAGGAGTTGGTGGCCCCGTAGCCGATGTGGCCGTCCACCATCACCTCCACCATCACCCCCTGCTCCAGCGATCGCCCATTGTTTTGGGGCTTACCGTCGCGCACGGTGTAGTGACTGCTGCGCTCCCGTACCCCCCGCAGCCCCACCCAGTCGGCGGGCAGGTCAATTTTGGTAAGGGCCTGGGCGAGGCTGGAAGCGAAGTCGGTGTTGGGTTTGAGAAGCAGTGAGGTCATGAGGGGACTCACGATATTGACGGAATTTATAAAAGCAGTCCTGACAGACTAGCATAACCGCGTAGATAGGAATGGTAGATGCACCCTGATTCCAATCCCCGGCTTTCATAGCTGGGGATTTTTTTTTGGATTTCTCACCTAGGGTAATGAGGGAGTTAGGAGTAATAATCGGGGGCCGCTGCGAGCCGCTGCGCAGCGGCCGGACACACTACAGACGATAGATGCCTTTACAGCATTGCGCCTGTTATCGTCAAGTTGAGTATAGGGCCAAACTCAAAGCAGCTGAAAATCTCCTGAGCGAAGCCGCGCTTTGGAGACGGCGCCGGCCTGTGACTATCCTTAAATTCTTCTCACAACAAATCACCATGCAGACTCAGAGTCCCACAAATTACCTCGTTGCCGTCTTCTCCAACCGGGTGCAGGCGGAAGCGGCCCACGAAGCTCTACGGGAGCAGGGGCTGCCAATGGACCAGATCGATATTCTTGGAGACGGCTACAAAAGCGCCGACCAGTTTGGCCTCATCGACCCTGACGAGGAGGCCGATAAGCAGTCCAGCAGCCTGGTGACCTGGCTGATTCCCTTCGGGTTCGGAGCGGGTTACCTCTTCAACCTGCTCACCGATATTCGCCTAATTAGCTGGGCTGGGGCCTTTGGTAACCACGTCATTGGCGGCCTCTTTGGGGCAGCAGCGGCAGGGATGGGAGCCTACGTGACGGGCCGGCTAGTGGGCTGGACGTCTGCCAGCGGCGATGCGATCGCCTACCGCAACCGCCTCAACCAGGGCAAGTATATCGTGGTCGCCCAAGGCGGCGAGGCTGTGGTAAACCGGGCCACCTTAACCCTGCAGTCCTTTCAGCCGGAAAACCTGCAGGGGTACGTCGAACGGCCTTAGGGAACTACCCATCCACAACCGGCAGTTTTAGCCAAGAGTGCCCCCCACCAAAAATCGATACCGTAATTACCTTCGCCTCCATCAAGCGGCCTTCCGTCATCGGCTCTCCTGTCCCTGGGTTCACGGGATAGGCCGGAAAGCAGGCCCCGCTGACGCTGAGACGCAGGCCATGCCCCGCCGCTATGCAAGCGGCGACAGGCTGGAGAGTCAGGGATACAGCGCCGCCTTTATGCTCCTGCAGGCGACGGTAGCCCTGGGCGAGCGGATACACCCGCCCGTCGGGGTAGACCTCTGACAGCACTGCGCAGAGGTCAAAGCTGGGGGCGTCCGCAGAGCAGTGGAGCTGTGCGGTGGCAATTCCTGCCATGTGCAGATCCTGCTCCAGAAGCAGCGTGTAGGTCAGCACGTCGGCGCGGCTGTCTAGGGCCGCCCGGTCAGAGGGCCCAGCGGGGAAGACCGCATGTCCCCCCACAGCCTGCACCGGTCGCCAGGGGTCGTGGACCAAAACATCGGCCAGACCCTCCGCCTCTGGTGGCGTGGATTTCAGCCTGCCGCTGTGTTCGTTTAAGCCCGCTAGGCCATCTGAGGTGAGCCAGTAGGTTGCGGGCTGTGGGTCGGGGAGCTGGGGCAGCGATCGCCACCGGTTGCTTCCCATCTCGAACAGGTGTACAGGGGCTTCGCCTAGGAGTCCGGTGTCCTTACCCTTGAGAAACTGGTCAAACCAGCGCAGCTGCAGCCGGTCTACAGGATTGGCGGCCTCAGGGCCAAAGTCCAGCTCCCCCACCCGGCGACCCCAGGGAATATGGGGCCATGGCCCCACCCACAGGTGCTGGGGCTGGGTGCTGCAGGCGGCTAGCTCCCGGTAAAGCCGCAGGGTGCCGCGCAGATAGGTGTCGTACCAGCCGCCGATGTGCAGCATGGGCAGGTCCATCTGGGCGATCGCGTCGATGTAGTGATAGGGCGATCGCCGCTGCCAGTAGTCGTCTGCCGGTGGGGCGAGCCAGTCGTGGTAGAAGGAGTCGGGCGCCAGCTGGTTGAGCAGGGCAGAGCGAGCGCAGACTGGATCGCAAGACAGGGGAGTCCGGGCAGCGGTGTATAGAGCCTGGTAGGCATCTCGGTGGCCCTGGCGACGCGCGGTTTCGGCGGCGAGCTGCACGGCCCAGCCATAGCTGGCCTGCAGACAAAAGGCGTCACCTTCGTAGGCCCAGTCATTCCGTAGGTCGTAGGCCACCATGGCGGGACAAAGGGTCTTGAGCGCGGGCGGGCGGGCGGCGGCGGCAAACAGCTGGGTCATGCCCTGGTAGGAAAAGCCGTACATGCCCACCTCTCCGGTGCTTTGGGGCAGCCGGGCCGCCCAGGCCACCGTTTCTGCGCCGTCTTCTATTTCGTGGGCAAATAGATCAAACGCGCCCTCCGAACTGCCCCGCCCCCGTACGTCTTGGATGACCACAATGTAGCCCTGGGCCGCGTACCAGCGGGGATGGGCGTAGACCACCGTGGAGGCGATCGCTCTGCCGTAGGGTTGACGCATCAGCAGCACGGGAAAGGTGCCGCTCTTGTCAGGGGTGTAGATGTCGGCGTCAAGGCGGGTGCCGTCGCTGAGCAGCAGCGGCTGAGTTTCTTTCTTAACCGGTAGCATGCTAGAGGGTGACTAAGGCGTCGGTGCGCCGCAGCACCTTGAGGTCGTCGTCATCAAGGTCTACCGGAGTGCCGCTGCGAATCAGCTCGGCGAAGTCTTCGTTGGGCACCATAATGCACAAGGCGTAAAGCCGCGTTTGACCGACGTTGCGAATCACGTGGATCCCCTGGGGCGGCACCAAGATGCTGTCCCCCGCCTGAATGCGAACGGTTTTGCCGTCGCAGCTTGCCTCTCCTTCCCCTTTGAGGATGAAGAACATCTCAACGGCAAGGTTGTGTCGGTTGGGGGGCGTTTCCCCGCCAACCTCAAAGATTTCAACGCAGTAGGTCAAAGAGACGTCCGAGCTGCTGGGGTCAAACACGATCGCCAAGCGGTTGCTGTCTTGGGGACTAATGCGAAAGGCCTGGTAGTCCTGCGGCCCCTTGAACAGCGGGATGACGCATTTATCCGTCTGGGACTCGGTCTGGGGTTCAGCTTGGGACTCGGCTTGGGGCTCAGGTTTAGGCAATGTTGCTCCGGCGATTCCCATGGTGACTCCTGGTAATGACGAAGGTGTACTGCGAGACGGTATGGCGAGGCTGTGTGGTAGGACGTGACATACTCCCGACGCTCATCTTTTAGATAGAGCGTGGGCTTCTTGGCTCACGCACCACAATTTAATGGATGCCGCGCAAGAAGGTTTCCTGCTTCATCTGGTCCTGTCTAGTTACGCAGCAAGCCGTGCAACCCCGATTAGATCCCATCGACAGGCGATTTGTTTAATGTCCAGGCAATGACCAACCCCAGACAGTGACGAGTATTCAATTTCCAGCTACGTTTTCTACCGTCTGCACTGTTCACCAGCTAAGGGCTGTACGTTTGTGTCAGGATAGCAGGCCGCCGCCATGAAATAGTTTGAGCTTGGTTCAATTGTACCCTTTGCTCGCCTCGGCGCTGCCCTTAATTGCCGCCTTCGGCATCCAGTCAAGGGCGCACCTCGACTCGCTCGCTTACATCCCGACGCTGATGCTGCGCATACAGCGCGGGGCTTTCACGAACTAGCTAACAGCCAGTAGCTACCTCTAATACACCAGACATCTCCCGAAATGGGGCAGAACTTTAGCAAAGGTTTAGACTAGCTCTGAAGACACCTCGGGGATCGCTGCAGCGATCGCATCAGAACTGGCTACAAACCCGAAGCACTGACTGACGTTGTAGAGGGTGGCCTGGAGGCAATAGTCTGGCGAGGTGGTAGCGGTGCAGTCTTCTACCAAAATGCAGTCGTAGCCGTGGAAGCTGGCGTCCTGTAGGGTGGCCATGACGCACTGATCCGCATTGACCCCAGCAAACAACAGGGTTGTCTTTCCAAGGTTGCGCAGTACGCTGTCCAGTGGCGTGTCCCAAAAGCCGCTCATCCGATATTTGTCGATGCGAATATCGATCGGCTCGGGCCTCAGTTCATCCACGATAGCCGCCCCCCAGCTGTCTTTAGTCAATACGGGGGCGTTGCGCGGCGGCAGCGGCTCCGCCAACCCTACCCCCTCCCCCGTTGGATTGTAGACGTGGCGCTGTCCGGCGCTGATGTTGACTAAATCAGGGCGGTTTCCCCAGTTGAGCCAGAGGACAGGCACCTTGGCGCGGCGCAGCTCGGGAAGGAGGCGATTTAAGGGGGCAACGGGAGCTTGCGCGGGGGTAATATCCATGCCGATGTGGGCTAGCCAGCCCTCGGGATGACAAAAGTCGTTTTGCATATCGATGACCAAAATAATCGTTTTGGCTAGGTCGATGGTGAGGGTTTTAGTGCGGGTAGCGAGGGTAGCGGGCTGAGGCGGGATGGGCGATCGCGTAATGTCGGCGTTGTCGGCGTTGACAATCCAGGCGTTGGGGGGGACGCCAAGCAAATGTAAGGGTTGAAGAGTCATGAGTACGACAGCGACTAAGGCAAGGATTACAACGATTTTACCGCCCTGCTCCTGTAATCCCGCCTGATTAAGTTTTCCACAGACTTTGAACGGCTACAATCGACATGGCTTAACGGTTAATACTGCCTTATGGCACCCAGCCTCGATGTAATTTGGGTCATTCTTTGCGCCATACTCGTGAGCACAATGCAGGCCGGGTTCTGCTGTTTAGAGAGCGGGTTGGTGCGGGCTAAGAACAGCATCAACGTTGCTATCAAGAATCTGGTCGATTTTTGTATTACGTCCCTGGTGTTCTCGCTGATTAGCTTTCAGCTCATGTTTGGTGAGACGGTCTTCGGCCTCGTGGGTAATCGGCTTCCCTCTACGCTGACTTGGACAAACGCAGACTACAGCTTTTTCCTGTTTGAACTCGTTTTTTGCGGCACCGCGACTACCATTGTGTCCGGGGCCGTAGCTGAACGGATGAGCTTTTTGGGCTATTTCATCACGGCAATTATCATTGCTCTGTTCGTCTACCCGATCACGGGACATTGGGTCTGGGCAGGGCTGTGGTTTGACTCCTCGCCGGGCTGGCTAGGGAAACTCCAGTTCCACGATTTCGCCGGGTCGACAGTGGTCCATTCGGTGGGGGGCTGGACGGCGCTAGCGGCCATTCTCGTCATCGGCCCGAGGCTAGGTCGCTTTGGCCCTAAGTCTCACAGCATTGAGGGCCACAACTTGCCGACTGCCGTTTTGGGCGTGTTTTTGCTGTGGTTTGGCTGGTTTGGCTTTAACGGCGGCAGCAGCTTTGGGTTTGACGACCAGGTTCCCATGATCCTGGTGAATACCGCTCAGGGCGGAGCCGCAGGCGGACTGGCGGCGCTGTTGACAACCTGGGCAATCCACAAGCGTCCCCAGGTGCCGCTGATTATGAATGGGGTGGTGGGGGGACTGGTGTCGGTGACGGCGGGTTGCGATATTATGCTGACCCTGGGGGCGACCTGCGTAGGCGGGATTGGCGGACTGTTGTGTACGCTGTCTGCCCGCTGGCTCAGCTATGCCAAAATTGATGACGCCGTGGGAGTTGTCCCCGCTCATCTCGTGTGCGGCATTTGGGGCACCTTAGCGGTGGCGCTATTCGCAGACCCGATGCTGCGGGAAACTGACAGCGTTTGGCGAATGCTGGGGGTTCAGACTGTAGGGGTCATTGCCGTCGGGATTTACGCTTTTGGCGTGAGCTATGCGCTGCTGTGGGGCATCAATCAGGTCTTGCCCCTGCGCGTCACGGCAGCGCAAGAGCGCATCGGCCTCAATATTGCTGAGCACAACGCTAGTACCGCCACACAGGACCTGATCGCCAGCATGAACGCCCATTCCCTGAGGGGAGACTTTACCCAACCCGTTGTGGTTGAGCCGGGGACAGAGGTAGCTTCTATTGCCGACTATTACAACCGCGTGCTGGAAAAGATGAGCCAGGTCAAGGCTGAATTAAACGACAGTCGGGGGCGCTTACAGGACATCTTAAATGCTCCTGTATTTCCGATGGCCATTAGCGATGTTAGAGATGGCACCATCCACTTCATCAATGAGCGGGCAGCAGAGCTGTTCGGCTTCACGCTGCAGGAAACGGGGCGCTACCGAGAAACTGATTTTTGGTTTAGCCTAGGCGATCGCGCCACATTTTTGACCCAGATAAACCAGCTGGGGCGGGTGACGGGATTTGAAGCGTCGCTGCGCAAGGGAAATGAGGAGTTTTGGTCACTGATTTCGGGGCTAGAAATTAACTACAATCACCGGCCCTGCGTCCTGTTTTCTTTTAGCGATATCTCGGCGCAAATTCAGCGCGAAAGCGCTTTACGCTATCTCGCTAGTACTGACCCGCTGACTGGGGTATACAATCGACGCGCTTTTTTTGAGCAGGCGGAAATCGCGATCGCCAGCCCAAAATCGCAGTATTGGCCAATGGCAACCCTAATGCTGGACATTGACCATTTCAAGCGCATCAATGACCGGTTTGGCCATGCCAAGGGCGATCGCGTCATTCAGCAGGTGGCTCACATTTGCACGTTGAGCCTGGGGGACAAGGGGCTTTTGGGGCGGCTGGGGGGCGAGGAATTTGCGCTACTCCTCTACCGCACGCCGCTGTCAGAGGCCCTGTCTACGGCGGAGTCTTTTAGGCAGCTGGTGGCAGCGCTGCCGGTTAAACCCGGTCAGCAAAGGCAGGTGACGGTCAGCGTTGGGGTGGGGACCGTGCAGTCTGGCGACACCATCAATGAGGCGCTGCGGCGGGCGGATGCGGCGCTGTACCGGGCCAAAGCTAAAGGGCGAAATCGGGTAGAGCTTTGTGAAGATGGCCCCAATTGACACATTCCCCGCGCTGAAGGAAAAGAATTCCGAGACTTAAGCCGCTGCGGGCCGAGCCCGTCCGCCAGCGAGAGCGTGCTGCGCTGCCGCGTTACAGCCCTAAAGACGCCTCAGCCATAATTCTGCTGTGTCGTACCCAGTTTCGTAGGTCAGGCCTAACCCTATCTAGAGATTCGTTTAAGATTACGGTATTAGGCGCAATGTGACTTTGCCCATACAGCAGGTCTTCCTATAGGTCTGTGAACTTATGACCAAACCGCTCACAATTCTAATTGTAGAAGACAGCGAGGCGGATCGCGACGCCTATCGTCGCTACCTGAAGCGGAATACGAAGCTAGACTGTACGATCATTGAGGCAGATCTGGGCGAGCTAGGGCTGGCGCTGTGCCAGCAGGCTCAACCTGATGTGGTGCTGCTGGACTACAGTCTACCCGACTGTGACGGACTGGAGTTCTTGACTGAACTCAAAGTACAGCTGAAAGACCAAATGCCCGCGCTAATCATGATCACCGGTCAGGGAAACGAATTCCTAGCCGCGCAGACGCTCAAAGCGGGGGCAGAAGATTATTTAGTTAAGGGTCAAATTACGCCGCTATCGCTACAGCGCAGCATCGAGCAGGCCGTCGAGAAGGTAAACCTGCAACGGCAGCTTTGGCAAAGTAACGAGCGTCTGTGGCTTGCCTTGGACGCGTCCCAAATGGGCGCCTGGGAGTGGCGCTCAAGCGGCGGACTGCTCTACTCGGGGCAGGCCAGCACATTCTTGGGGCTAACTGATGGAGAGGTGCTGTCTACCTACCGCGCACTTTTAAAGCGGGTGCATGCAGAAGACCGTGCCGCCCTGCAGCAGGCTGTCCGGCGGTCTCTGCAAAACCAAACCCAGTGCGATATAGAGTTTCGCACCGTTTGGGCAGACGGCTCTATCCACTGGCTCAGCAGTAAGGGTCGATTTTACCCCGATGGCGATCGCCCGATGGGGCGGATGCTGGGTACGGTCGCTGATATCACGCCGTCTAAGCAAGCTGATATCGAGCGCTACCGGATGCTGGAGTCTGAGCGGCTAGCGATGGAGATCACTCAATTGATTCGGAGATGGTCCGTTGGGGGCAGCGATCTGCCGCTGTTAGACCTGAGCCAACTGCTGCAGAGCGCCGTGAGTAAAGTGCGAGCGTTCCTGCAGACCGATCGGGTCGTCATCTTTCAGCTTCAGACGCCCGACGATGGCGTTGTCCTGTCTGAATCGGTGGATGCCCAGTGGAATTCTCTCCAAAGCCTGCCGTTCTGCGATCCCTGCCTGTCGGCCAGCTATATTAAGCAATACAAGTCCGGACAGCTGCAAGTCATTCCCGATATTCACAGCGGTGAGCTTACCCCGTGCTACGTCGATTTTCTAGCGTCACTGCAGGTCAAAGCGAACTTGGTTGTCCCCATCTTGCAGGGCACTGAGGTCTGGGGACTGCTCATTGCCCATCACTGCAGAGCGCCTCGCGAGTGGCAGCCGCTTGAAATCAAATCTTTAAAGCAGCTTTCAACGCAGATTAGCCTAGTTGTTCAGCAGGCCATGCTCTATCAGCAGGCGCAGCAGGAGATTGGGGAGCGCGAGCAGGCAGAGGCAAAGCTGAGGGAGAGCGAAGCGAGATTTCGGCGGGCGGTCACCGAAGCCCCTTTCCCCATCATCATTCACGGGGAAGACGGGGAAATCTTTCGGTTGAGCCGAACGGTAACCGACATTACGGGATATGAGGCCAGCGAGCTACAGACCTTGAGCGACTGGACAGAGCGGGCCTACGGTGAACAGCAAAGCGACGTTTTGGACTGGATCAATCGCCTCTATGACCTTAACCGACGGGTTGATGAAGGCGAATTTGAGGTGAGAACTAAGGGCGGCGAGCGGCGGACCTGGCTGTTTAGCTCAGCGCCTCTAGGCCAAATTGATAGTGGCGCCAGGCTCGTGATTTCCATGGCTGCCGATGTGACAGCGCAGAAGCAGGCCGAGGCATCGCTTGCCAGTCGCCTAGAGCAGCAGGCGGTTGTCGCACAGCTGAGTCAGACCGCGCTATCGGGACTGAGTTTAGACGCGCTGTTTGATCAAGCAACTCAGATGCTTGCGGCTAGCCTAGACGTAGACTACTGCAAAGTGCTCGAGCTATTGCCCGATGGCCAGGCGCTGCTGCTGAGATCTGGCGTAGGCTGGCAGCCTGGTCTCGTCGGCAAGGCGACAGTTAGCAGCGAGGGGGACTCCCAAGCAGGCTACACGCTCTCATCTCAACATCCCGTCGTGGTCAAGGATCTGCGCAGGGAGCCTCGATTTACCGGACCGGACCTGCTCATTGAGCACCAGGTCATTAGCGGCATGAGCACCATTATTGGAGGGAATGAGGGGCCCTTCGGCATCTTAGGCGTGCATTCCCGCCGACTTCAAGACTTTACTCAAGATGACGTTAATTTTTTGCAGGCGGTCACCAACTGCCTGGCAGCGGCGATTGTCCGCAATCGGGGTGAGCAGAAGCTTCACGAGCTCAACATCACTCTAGAGCAGCGTGTGCAGGAGCGGACTGAGAAGCTAGAGGAAGCCAATCTGGAGCTAGAATCTTTTTCATACTCCGTTGCCCATGACTTGCGGGCGCCATTACGGGCGATTCAAGGCTTTGCGCGAGTGTTGGAAGAAGACTACGGCTCTGCGCTTGATGATTTAGGCCACGAGTATATCCGCCGCATGGCCACCTCTGCTGAGACTTTAGATACGCTGATTCAAGACCTGCTGAACTACAGTCGCCTAGGGCGGTCTGAGATTCATCTGCAGCGTGTTGATGCAGGTATTGTCGTGAAGAGAGTCTTAATTGCTCTAGAGCCCACTTTACGGGTCGCTCAAGCTACGGTTGAAGTTGGCCAAGACTTTCCCATGGTTTACGTTCAGCGCAGCGTCGTAGAGCAAGTGCTAAACAACCTGATTCGCAACGCTTTGAAGTTTGTTGAACCGGGCACGCTGCCGCAGATTAAAATCTGGGCTGATGTTCCCACAGCGTCGAGGGATTGCGAGACAGATGTACAGTACGTGCGGATCTGGGTTGAGGACAACGGCATTGGCATTTCCCCCCGACATCAAGCGCGCATCTTCAAACCCTTCGAGCGACTGCACAGCGCTGAGGTCTATGCCGGCACCGGGATTGGGCTATCTATCGTTAAGCGGGGCGTCCAGCGCATGGGCGGCCGGGTAGGCGTCGAGTCAGTGCTGGGGCAAGGGAGCCGATTTTGGATAGCGCTGAAGCGCGTCGTCGATGGGTCGGCGTGACATCCTCCCGACGCTGATGCTACGCATACAGCGCGGGCTTCCTCAGTGACTCCCAGCTACTGCTGAGACATTTCCTGAGAGATTAAGGGCTTGATGTCCCACAGCCCTATTCAATAGGTTGATAGCCGCGTTGTGGTCGCGACAGATCGTTAAGCCGCATGACGGGCAACTATGGACCCGATCGGCCAGCGTCTTTGGTACCCGCTCACCACAACCCGAGCAATCAATGCTGGTTCCGCGTGGGTTCTCAGCGATGGTCATCTTTCCAGCTTTCGCGGCTTTGAAAGAGCCTATCTCCAAGAATGTACCCCATGCGGCATCAGCGATTGACTTTGCCAGTCTGGTTCGAGCAAGTCCTTTGATGTTGAGCTTTTCATGAGCGACAACATCGTACTTTGAAAACAGCCAATCCCACACCTTAGAAAAGAAATCACGACGCTGACGCGATATTTTCAGATGCAGTTTGGCGATGCGATTCACCTGCTTACGCCAGCGGTTAGAGCTCTTCTTCTGTCTCGATAGCTGCCGCTGCAGCTTGGATAGCTGCCGCTCTGAGCGTCGAAAGAACTGAGGGATAGGAACGCTCTCACCGTCACTGGTAACCAAGAAATCCTTCAGCCCAACGTCAACACCGACAGACTTAGCCCTATCGACATCCGGAGTAAGCATCGGAACGGCATTGTTTTCCAGTAACAGGCTCACATACCAACCATCTGCTTTGCGAGTCACCTTGGCCGTTTTGACAGTAAACCCATCAGGTATCGGGCGATGAAGGATTAGCTTCACCTGGCCAATCTTAGGCAGGGTAATACGACTTCCATCGATGCAGTCAGGTTTCATCTGCGGGAACGTGAACGTCCTGTAGCGCCCCGCGCCTTTGAACCGAGGCTTGCCGCTACGCTTACCATTCCTATCACCTTTGATGAAACGCTCGAACGTCTGCTTTACCTGCTTCGTCACCTCCTGGAGTACCTGCGAATGCAAATCTTTGTACCAGGGTCGCTCTCGCTTGAGAGGTACTAGGCTAGCCTTCTGGCTGCAGTAATTAGGATTATCTTTGAGTGGCGCAAGGCTACAGGTGAGTGGGCAGGCGTTGACCGAACAGCGGTTCATCTCCCACCAGTCGAATCGCTCAGCCAGCAACCAGTTGTACTGTGCCCGAAGCCTATCTAGCCATCGGGTCATGGTAACCGTTTGCTCAGCCGCTGGACGCAACTTGTACTGATAAGTGACTTTCATGCAATAATGATAGCATATTGACATCAGAACGACATGCAGCAAATAACTATTAGAGCCGCTGACAGAGAAAAGCAGCATCTTGACAAGTATTGTGAGATGACCGAAAGAACTATCAACGATGTCCTTAGGGAGTACATCCGAAGTTTGGCCGTCTCCGGGGCATTGAGCCCCATCGACGACCGCGACTCTCATCCCGACGCTCACCCTGACGGGTAGAGCGCGGGGCTTCCTGTCTAGTAGCTAAGCTGCAGCTTAGACAAGGTTTAGACAACATTGCTCAAATCGTATCAAACCGCATTGCTCGCAGGTGCTATGCTCACGCCATAGGAAAAAGCTGCGTTTGACGGCAGTTAGCGCAACCCTTGGCTGGTCATCGTGATGTCGTCAGCCTACCCGTAAAACGGTTCTCCACATTACCGATTACGGAACGCAACATAAGAGAAATACCTTGAACTTAAAACGGGCGAGCCAGAACCGTCTACTGGCGCTGCTGCCGGAAGCAGAGTACCTGCAAATAGCCCCATATCTTAGAGACGTAACGCTTCGATCAGGGCAAATCATCTATGAGGCAGCAGAGACGATATCGACGGTTTACTTCCCTACTTGCGCCATGATCTCATTGGTTCAGATCATGGAAGACGGCACGACCATCGAAGCCGGTATTGTAGGAAGCGATGGCATGCTGGGGTATTCCGTCTATCTGGGCGGCCGGTATGACGCGAGCCGGGCCGTTGTGCAGATCCCCGGAGAGGCGATCGCCCTCGATGCCGTTGTGTTGAGCAAGGCCTTTAACGAAGGTAAAGCGCTCCAAAAGCTGCTGCTGCTTTACACCCAAGCCTTTATTGCTCAAGTGAGTCAAACCGCCGTCTGCAATCGGTTCCATCCCACAGAGGAGCGGCTGGCACGCTGGCTTTTGCAGTCTCAAGATTGCGCTCAGTCTTCCTCGCTAAAGATTACCCAGGCCTTTTTGGCCAGCATGTTGGGCACCCGGCGTGCCAGCGTCACCGTCGCCGCTAGCGCCCTGCAGGAAGCTGGCCTAATTCGCTATAGTCGAGGGCAGGTTGAAATTTTGGAGCGGGAAGCACTTAAGCAGGCCTGCTGCAAATGCTATGGCGTTGTTAAAGCAGAGTACGATCGCTTACTTGCTCCTTGACAAAACTACAGCTCCAGCACGCTAAAATCGCGTTCGGGAAACTTTATGTACGATAGCGTACGCAATATCGCTACAGCCTGTGCAACCATTCGAATGTGAAAAAGATATTAAAACTGCCAAGTTGTTACGGTATCAATGTTAAGTTTAGCGATATCGATGCTGGCTAAAGCAGCCAGATGCAGCCTGCCGAAATCTTAAGTGATCTTAGATAAATAGTGGGGAGGAGGGTTCGCTGCGCTAAATTACACCACGCGACTTATCAGCTGACCAATGCTATGGGTTCGGGAAAATTTCAGGTACTAGATGATGGCCTTTAACGGATACAGTGTTCTCCTCGTCGAAGATGATTCGAACGATGTTCTCTTTATTCAGAGAGCGTTTCGACAGGTCAATGCATTTAGCCCAATTCAGATCGTTAAAGACGGAGACGAGGCCGTAGACTATTTGTCAGGTCAAGGAGAATACGCCGATCGCGACAGCCATCCGCTCCCCGCGCTGATTTTGCTAGACTTAAAGCTGCCGCGCCGATCTGGGATCGAGGTTTTGTCATGGATGAAGGAACAGCCCGTGATCAGGCGAATTCCGGTGGTGATATTAACTTCTTCAAAAGAAAATGTGGACATCAACCGCACCTATGACTTGGGCATCAGTTCTTACCTCGTCAAGCCGGTTAGCTTTGAGGCATTGTCCAACATGATTGTGGCATTGGATGCCTACTGGCTGCAGCTCAATGAATATCCAATTTTGGCCGCAACGTAATTGTTAAACCGGAAAGCGCAGCTTGACAGCCTTGTACTAGCCTTTAGACCTATGGAGATGAAGCGATCGCTACAGCGAATCTTGCTGATTGACGACAATCCTGATGACCGGCTGTTGGCGATTCGAGAGATCAAGCGAGCCTTTCCTGATGTTCACATTCAGGAGGCTCTAGACTGGACTGAAATTTACCAAGCGTTTGCCGTTGACAACTTTGACCTGATGATTACGGACTATGAGCTCAATTGGGCGACGGGGCTCGACGTCCTGCATGCGCTCAAAGAGCACGATCCCGAGCGCCCCGTGATTATGTTTACTGACTCTGGCAGCCAGGAGGTTGCGGTAGAGGCAATGAAAGCGGGTTTGGACGACTACGTCCTCAAGTCACCCAAGCATCTCATTCGGCTTAGCGAGGCTGTCCGCTCCGTCTGGAACAACGCTCAAGTTCGCCGCAAAGCTAAAGAGCTGGAGGTTCGGCTGCAGTTTTTGCTCAATGAGCTCGAGGTTGGGGTGTTTCGCTCAACCCTGGAGGGGCAGCTTTTAGAGGCTAGCGACGGCTTACTACAGGTGCTGGGATTCTCTTCCCTTTCTGAAGCTCAGCCTTTCTTTCAAGAAGAGCTGGCCTGGAATAGTCACAGTCGGCATGAGCAAAAGCGGTGGCAAAGGGAAATTAAGCTAGCTGCAGCGAACCAAGACAGTCCGCTTTGGCTACAGGTTAGCGAAACGGTTGTAGAGCTTGATGGCAAGCTCGTTGTTGATGGGTTGGTCAGCGATGTGACGGCGAAAAAAGAAGCTGAAGTTGCGCTGCAGTCGCTCAATCGCACCTTAGAAGAGCGCGTTCGCGAACGAACGACGCGGTTAGAGAGCCTCAATCAGGAGCTAGAGGCGTTTGCCTTTTCAGTCTCCCACGAACTGAGAGCGCCTATTCGTCAAATCGACGGGTTTACTATGTTGCTCAAAGAGCAAATAGAGCTAACCTCGCTAGATACAACGGCCCTGCACTATCTTCAGTCCGTTGGTGAGCTAGCCACCCGCTCTGGAAACATGATCGACGATCTGCTGGAATTTTCTCGCACAGGTCGGGCCAAAATGCAGCTCAGCCCCGTCAACATGAACCGGCTGGTGCAGGAGGTAAAACGACAGGTTGAATTTGGTCTGGGGGGACGAAGCATTGACTGGCAGATTGACCCCCTACCTCAGGTGACAGGCGATCGCAACTTGCTGCGCCAGGTGTGGCAGAACCTGATTGAGAACGCCGTTAAGTATACGAGCGGCCGGGAAAAAGCAGAAATTACCGTGAGCGGTAGCTCAAAGAAAGATGAGACTGTTTTTTCGGTTGGCGACAACGGCATTGGCTTTGACATGAAGGAAGCCGATGAAAAGCTATTTGGCGTCTTTCAGCGCCTCTCCAACGCCGAGGCAATTGAGGGGACGGGCATTGGCCTTGCGAATGTCCGAAAGATCATCTCTCGCCACAATGGGCGCTACTGGGCAAATGGCACCATTGATGAGGGAGCGACCTTCTGCTTCACGATTCCCTCTACGCAAACAGAATTGTAGGACCGTCGATGCTTCATTTTCTGCTGCTGGAAGATGATCCAATAGATCGTGAGCTAATTGAGGCAACGCTCATCAATGGTGGCATTGAGAGCATCATCACTCAGATAAGCGATCGCCAAACGTTTGTGGAAATTCTGAGGACCCAGCCGCTCGATTTGATCTTGGCAGACTATGTTTTGCCTAAGTTTGATGGTCTCGAAGCCCTAGCGCTAGCGCAGTCTATTTGCCCCGACGTGCCGTTTATTTTGGTGTCTGGGGTGCTGGGGGAGGAGCAGGCCGTTGAGGCTTTACAGCAGGGTGCAGGCGACTATGTGCTGAAGCAGCGACTGCAGCGTCTTGTCCCAGCAGTAAACCGGGCACTGCGGGAAAGCCAAGAGCGGCAGGAACGGCAGAAAATTACAAAGGCGCTGCATAAGACAGATAATTTATTGCAGACGATTATCAATGCGTCGCCAACGAGCATCATCACCTTTAACCTAGCGGGTAAGGTCATGACCTGGAATCCAGCGGCGGAGCAGCTCTACGGTTGGTCAAAAAAGGCAGTCTATGCCCAACCCCTACCGGTGATTCCTGAGCCTCAGCAGGCCAGCTTTGATGGGCTTGTTAAACAGGCCTTAAACAATGAAAAGGTGTTGAACCAAGAGCAAGTTCACCTAACGCAGGCGAGCCTCTCGGTTAATGTCAGCTTGTCCCTATCTCCTCTGTACAACGACAGCCAGATTTATGGCGTTGTAATGACCGTTATAGACATCACCGAGCGTAAGCGGGTCGAAGCAGAGCGGCGGCGGAGTGAAGCAGAGCTAGCACAGCAGGCCCGCGCCCTGACGTCAGCAAATAACCTTTTACTAGAGGCAAAGCTGAATTTAGAGCATCGCAACCGGGACCTCAAGCAGTTTGCTTACGCAATCTCTCACGACCTCAAAGCTCCCCTACGGGGAATCGATAACCTATCGGCCTGGATTGTAGAAGACTGTGCGGATCAGCTTTCGCCAGACTCGAAGCACCATATCAGCCTGCTGCGCCAGCGGGTTGGTCGCATGGAGGCGTTGATTGACGATTTACTGAAATTCGCTCGAGTTGGCCAGACCAATACACTGCCGGGGCGCGTGGATTTGAATGAATTATTGGCTGAAATTATTGATCTGTTGGCTCCGCCAGAAAGCTTTACGGTTCACATTCAGCCTCATCTGCCGGTCCTTTTGGCGCGGCGTCTCTCCCTACATCAGGTTTTCGCAAACCTGATTAGCAATGCGATCAAGTACAATCATTTGCCCGACGGCTGCATTACCATCACAGCTCGCGTACAGGAAAAAGGCTATGAGTTCTCAGTCGCCGATAACGGCCCTGGAATTGACCCCGAACATCACGAGCGCATCTTCGACATCTTTCAGACGCTTGAGGCTTGTAAAACTGCCGAAAGCACGGGCATTGGGCTGTCGATCGTGAAGCGAATTGTTGAGATGGAGGGCGGGGAAATCTCCGTTGAGTCCGAGCTCGGGAGCGGCGCCATCTTTCGGTTTACTTGGCCTGCCTCTGAGCAAAGTAATCTTCGCCTACCTCCAGAAAAAAGTTAGATGCTGGCACAGCGCCTCGCTGAGGAAAGCGCAGCTGAGAGGATTACCTTCAGCCGCCACAATTCGCGAGGCGAGAATTGAGCAGACCTCAAGAGCAGCTAAAACTCGCGGCGGCTAAACAGCGCCACGGCGATCGCTAGAATTAAGGCGGTGTAGAGCACCCCGTAGAGGGCGTGTCCCGCCAGGGCCGTGGGGTCGGGCAGATTTCCGTAGACGGCTTGATTGCGCCAGTTGAGGCGAGACAAATCGGGCAGCACCAGGTAAAGCGCGTCTGTGATTCGGGTGATGGCGGGGCTGAGCGCGATCGCGCTCAGCTTAATTAAATCGGGGCTGAGCTGACCGGTGAGATAAACCGCCAGGGTGAGCAGCGTGGCTAGCAGAGGGCCCGTAACAATGCCAAATAGCAAAGCCACCGCCGCGATTAGCGAGAGCTCTAGCAGGGTATAGCCCACCGCTAGCAGCAGCCCCCACAGTGGATAAGAGACGCCGCCCAGGCTGAGGGTCAGCAGGTAGACCAAGGTCATCGCCCCCACCAGAACCCCGAGCACCGCCGTCAGCCCCAGGTGTTTGCCGACTACTAGCTCTGCGGCACTCACTGGCTTAGCCATCAGCGCGTAGAGGGTACGCTTGGCAATCTCTTTGTGCACTAGCCCTGTCCCAACAAAGGCGGCCGTAGCCAAGCCGATAAAGGCGATCGCCGCTAGGCCTACATCCAGCAAAATTTTGTCTTGAGTGTTGGCGGCCACCTGGGGCAGCAGCGCGGCGACGGCGAACAGAGCGACGGCATACAGAGCAATCAGGTAAAGGATGCGATCGCGAATCACCTCTCGGAAGACGTTGGTGGCGATCGCGAACAGCCTGCGAAAAGACATGAGCTTTGTCCTCCGCAGCCTATTGGGACGGTGCGCCAAGACACTCTAGCCGACTGAGCTGGGCACCGCCAGGATTGTCGACGGGCGAAACCCGGCAGGTTCGGGTAATGGGGGTATTGCCAGCCGCCTCGCTGGGAGCAGGGGGGGGCACAACCTGAAGCTGAAACGACAGCGGCGACGGCACCACCTGCGAAATCTGCAGCGTCCAGCCAGGGTTTTGCTGAGCAGCTGCTAGGGCGTTGTCGAACTGGGCATTGAGGGTCTCAACGAGGGTCAGATCCGTGCGCAAGCGCTGCCGAATCTCGGGAAGGGGGAGGGCTTCTAGCTGGCTAGCAATCACAGACTCAGCAATATCGGCGGGCCTAGCGTTGGTGGGGCTAGCGTTGGTGGGGCTAGCGGTCTGCGGCTCTGCTGCCGGCGCTGGCTCCGCGATCGTCTCCAGGGTGTCGGGCAGGTCATCGGTGGCGACCTCTAGCCCAGGCAGCATGGGCTTGAAGGCGCTGCTGTTGCCGTCAACCCAGTCCTGCACCAGGAAGTAAAAGCGAATCCAGCAGCTCAGCAGCAGGCTGACAAGCACGATAATCAGCAGATGCTGCCGCTCGGACACCTTGGGAATTTTGTAGCCGCCTTTTGAGCTAGCGCAGCGGGGCAAAAGGTAAAAGATGGCCGCCAATATGGGCCAAGCCGTCAGCGCGGGCTCAAAGTTGTTGTCGTACCACACCTGAAACCCAAAGATGCAGGGAATTGCTGCTGCTACCCAAGCGGCCGGCCGGAGAACTAGATCGAACAGAGGAATCTTTAGGCGCGAGCCGCTCAACAGCCAGGCGATCGCTAGAGTCAGGAAAATCCACCCCATGGTAAACAAGGCATATTTGGTGGGGGAGCCCTGTAGAGACAGCTGACCGATTCCTTCGGACGGCGCGTCGGACAGCAGCGGCGCGTCCGATGCAAACAGCGCCATCAGCCAAGAGAAGAGGGACAAGAACAAAAGGGTTTGCCAGGAGAACGCCTGGTCGGGCCTAATGGTGGTCCACAGGTGCTGCCTGGATGCGGTGACAGCGGTAGCCGCGTGTTTCATTAAATCGGCAGACGTCGGAATCTTGGGCATAGCGGTGCTTGAGCTAGGCGTAAGGTTACCAGTTTGGGGCAATCAGGCGCAGGGGACCCTCCCCAAGTGGATTGATCAGCTGTAGGGTAATCAAAACAATCAGCATGAGGCTATAGCTTGTGGCGTTGGCGATCAAAATCGCATAGGCGGGCTTTGTCTCCGGCTGACCCGACATTGCCTCTCTCCGATAGCCCATTGGAAACCGGGGCTTGCGCTGACCGTAGCGCATCTCAATCTGCTTGTGCTCGCCGCGAAGCTGCTCGAGCTGAACAAATCCCGATATCTCGATAAACACGGTCACAAAAAAGGTGATAAAGCCGGTAATCACAATCCAAAGAAACGTATTGGGGAGCTGCCCGTTCAAAAATAGTAGGTTGATCAAGTCCGTCTCCACCTCGTTGGCTGACGGGCTGTTGCCCAGCAGCGCCAGCCCCGAGAAGAAAACGAGCCATCCCACCACCAGAGACAGCAAATTTAGCGACATCGAGTACTCTACGCTCTTTCGAGGCGAAAACTTAAGTCGCCGCCGCAGCACGACTGACTCAATCGCAATGATGAACAGCAGCAGCAGCGCCTGGGTCGATATCACCTTGAACGGAAGTAAATAGACGTTCATCAGCCGCTTCCTCAGGGTCTTTTGGTGGTCTGCTTTCCAAAATGGTTTTGGCTCGCGCTTTCAGCTCTCACTATTTTGTCACGTCTTGTCGTGCCTTTCGAGAATGCCCAGTCGACGACAAGCCGAGCCTGTTTTCCAGACTGGCGAAGAGGCTAAAGTCTAGATATGGCGTTGTAATATGGTCGTATGCGCGCCATGTAGCGCCAGCGACGGGTGCCCAAGGAGCTTAAACTTCTCTGGCTACAACAGTTATGGCCCGCAGCTATGGCCCGCAGCGATCGCAACCGAGGGGAATTAAGGTGAACTTATGACCAAAGCCATGAACAGAACAAAGGCCAGTTCCACAGGGCGGGGAATTGGCATCAAGACGGCTCAGGCACAGTTCGGTCGCTTAGTGGGGCAAATTCACGTCTACGATGGCGACGGCAAAGGAAAATCTCAGGCCGCGCTCGGGGTGGTGCTACGCTCTATTGGGCTGGGAATTCAGACCGGGGTGCAGTCGCGGGTACTGCTGCTGCGGTTTCTTAAGGGGCCGGGGCGACCCTACGATGAAGACGCCGCCATTGAGGCGCTGCAGCAGGGCTTTCCGCACCTCATCGATCAGGTGCGGACGGGGCGGGGGGAGTTTTTTGACGCCGACGGGGTCACCCGCTTTGATCGTCAGGAGGCTCAAAGAGGATGGGATGTGGCTAAAGGCGCGATCGCCTCTGGGCTGTACTCTGTGGTGGTCTTGGATGAGCTGAATCCAGTGCTCGACCTGGGGCTGCTGTCTGCAGAAGAAGTGGCCCAGACGCTGTCAGGCAAGCCCGAGCACCTGGAAATTATTGCCACCGGACGCGGTGCGCCTTCAGCGCTGCTTGAGGTGGCGGATCTCCATTCCGAGATGCGGATGTATGAGCATTCCAGCGATCTTTACGACATCAAGGGAATCGAAATCTATACCGGTGATGGTAAGGGAAAATCCACCAGCGCCTTGGGGAAAGCCCTGCAGGCCATCGGGCGCGGCATCAGCCAAGACCAGTCCCACCGGGTGCTGATTATGCAGTGGCTCAAAGGAGGGCGGGGCTATACGGAGGATGCCGCCATTGCCGCCCTGCGCCAAAGCTACCCGGCATTGGTCGACCATCAGCGGTGCGGCCGGGATGCGATCGTTTGGCGAGGGCAGCAGCAGGAGCTGGACTACGTGGAAGCCGAGCGCGGCTGGGAAATCACTCGGGCGGCGATCGCGTCGGGGCTCTACAAGACTTTAATTCTAGACGAGCTTAACCCGACAGTAGACCTAGAGCTGCTGCCTGCCGAGTCGATTGTGCAAACGCTGTTGCGCAAGCCCAAAGACACCAACGTGATTATTACGGGCCGGTGCAAGCACCAGCCCGCATATTTTGATTTAGCCAGTATCCACTCAGAGGTGTTTTGCCACAAGCACTACGCCGAGAAGGGCATCAACCTCAAGCGGGGGGTTGATTTCTAGGGCTTGGTGGGTCCAAGCCCCTGCGGTATGCCGTGGTACAGCCTTTAAACCAGCTGACGGCGCTCTTGCTCAAGCTGCTCAAGCAGGCTTTGGTCTCCCTTGGTGCGGGCCGCCTGAATGCGGCGCTCCAGCATCGCGTATACATTCTGGTTGTGGACAGCCGCCAAATCCTGCATGGTCGTACGCTGCATCTGAGGCTGGCGATCGCGGAGCGCTGTCAGATCGCGGAGCGGGCGCGGCTGGGCTGGGTGGACGGGTTGAATGGCGCCCGTTGCGCTCGTCTGGTAAGGAACGCCGCGATAGGTCAGCGTGGCAACGGGGTGGGATGCTGGAATGTGGCGAGGATAGTTGAACAGCATCCGACAGCCTCGATAGGAGCCGCTAACGTCGGATTCGGTCTGCTCAACAGTCTGAGGCTCGTAGGGGTAAGGAATGCCGCGGAAGGAAAGTTTCATCTGGATCTCCCAATGAATTAGTGATATTGCTGCCTTGAAGAACGGTTGGTTCAATTCACTAGGCGGGGCTTGAATCGCTTCTGAAAGCTAATCAATTTCGTTTCTGTATCCAATTTTACCGTTTTTCCCGAATGTTAGCTATCCATCATCAAAAATTCTTCACATTGAGCGAGTACTTTGAGTGAAGTCTCCGGGGCGCGAGGCCAGCGCGCGAAAAAGCTGTGCCACCTTAGAGAGGTCTTTTTGACCGGGAGACTGTTCGACCCCGCTAGAGAGGTCAATCCCGTCGGGCTGCAGCTGGGCCAACGCCGCTGCAACATTGTGGGGCGCTAGTCCTCCCGCAAGGAACCAAGGCTGTCGGGGGCGAAACCCCTGCAGCATCGTCCAGTCTAAGGTTTGACCGGTGCCGCCGTAGGCTTGGGGATGGAAGGCGTCTAGCAGCAGCGTATCGATGTGGTCTTGGTAGGGTTCCACGGCCTGCAGGGCGTCGGGCGCTGGACCCGTAAGGTTGTGATTTGAGCCTCGCAGCCGCAAGGCTTTGATCACTTCTACCTCGGGGCACAAGCGCCGCAGGTGACTACAGTCCTCGGGCGGTTCGCTGCCGTGGAGCTGCAGGCCCGTCAAATTTGCTTCGCCAGCGATACGGCACATCTGGTCTAAAGGGGCGTCTACAAAAACGCCGATACGCTGAACAGATGGAGTTTCTGGCGAAGTCTGCAGGGCTCGAGTAATGGTCTGAATTTTCTCCGGCGTCACGTAGCGGGGGGACGCCGGTACGCAGATAAAGCCCAAAGCGGTTGCCCCTAGTCTGGCGATCGCGATCGCCTGATCGGCCTCAGTAATGCCGCAAATTTTGACCCGCATATGGCGCTTTAAATGATGTTAAGAACAAATTTTGCAGAATGGCAAATGTTAACTCTAGCAACTAAGCCGTAGTGCTTTGCAACCTCGTCTTTATAATTCGTTTATTGCGACTCGTAACGGCTCGCGCGCCGTTCGAGCGCGCTACAGCGACTCCCAAATTTGTGGGGCACGGATCTAAGGGGGGATGGCGCAACTGGCCATCCCCCCCGGTGCAGCCCTCTCGCCTAAGAAATGCTGTAGTCGTCAATTAATAAATGTTAAGGAGAGAACGCTATGGAACTCTTGATAGCAATTGCGCCTACCGCGCCGAAGACTTTTGACTGGTCCTTAGGCGTGGGCCTGATTATGGTTGCCTGCAACCTGTTTGCGATCGCTGTTGGCTACTACGCCATTCAAAACCGGGGGCAGGGGCCGGCGCTGCCCGTAGAGCTACCCGCCATTTTCACAGGCTTCGGCGTTCCGGAGCTGCTGGCCACGATGAGCCTAGGGCATATTTTGGGCGCGGGCGTCATTCTCGGACTCGCCAACGCGGGTCTACTCTAGACTTTTTTTCCCTCCCAGCGGGTCGCTCATCTGCGGCTCACTGCTGGTGAGGGGCCGCTCGGGACAACAGCTTAAGTGCCTTCCTAAAGCAGACTCCTGAGAGAGTTCTTAGAATAGAGATAGGCACCGGCAATTAGAGCTTCCTGTTCAGAGGGCGCTCTGCTTCTGTTCAATGGTGCCGTCTCCCCCGTTATTCAAGGATTCGTGAGTTATGCGACAAGGCTGGCGCATTGGGTCAGTGTTTGGCATCCCCCTATTCATTGACCCGTCCTGGTTCTTTATTTTGATACTGGTGACCGTGTCCTACAGCCTCGACTGGCAGGGCCTCAACTGGCAGGGCTTTGAATGGCTGGCGGGCTTCGTCATGGCGCTGCTGCTGTTTAGTTCTGTGCTCTTGCACGAGCTAGGTCACAGCTTGGTGGCCCGCTCTCAGGGCATTTCGGTCAACTCGATTACGCTATTTTTGTTTGGCGGGGTCGCCTCAATTGCCGAGGAGTCTAAGACGCCCGGTCAGGCGTTTCAGGTGGCGATCGCAGGGCCGAGCGTCAGCCTATGCCTCTTTGTGCTGCTAATTTCGCTCTGTCAGGTGCTGCCGGTTGAGCCCGCGCGGGTCGTTCTAGAGCGCTTAGCCTGGGTGAACCTAGTTTTGGCGCTGTTTAATCTAATTCCAGGGCTGCCTTTAGACGGCGGGCAGGTGCTCAAGGCGGCGGTGTGGAAGTTTACCGGGAGCCGCATTCAGGGCGTACGTTGGGCCGCTCGCTCCGGCTTTTTGCTGGGGGGTTCGGCGATCGCCTTTGGGGTCTTGCTTTACTTAGAGCAGGCCAACTTCGCCTTTTTGTGGATTGCCCTTTTGGGCTGGTTTGGCGTCCGTAGCGCCCGGACTTATGGTCAGGTGGCCAACCTGCAGGAGAAGCTGATGCGCCTGGTAGCGGCTGACGCGATGACGCGGGATTTTCGGGTTGTAGACGCCCGCGACACCCTGCGGCAGTTTGCGGACCAGTACGTGATGGAAGATAGCCATCCGACCGCCTATTTTGCCTCATCGGATGGGCGGTACCGGGGGCTAGTGTCGATGGACGAGCTGCGGCAGCGCGAACGCAGTCAGTGGGAAAGGCAGACCCTCCAGGATATTGCTAAACCGCTAGACGAGATTGGCTCAGTACAGGAAATGACGCCCTTCCCGCAGCTCATCCTCGACCTAGAGGCAAGCGAAATGTCCTATATCACGGTTCTTTCCCCTGCCGGCAGCGTCTCTGGCGTAGTGGATCGGGGGGATATCGTACGAACGGTGGCGAAGCAGCTGAAACTGCCTATTCCAGAGAAGAGCATTCAACAAATTAAGGAAGGGAACGCCTACCCCCCCGGCTTACAGCTAGCGGACATTGCGCGAGGGCTAACAGATAGTAAGGCGAACTGAGCGGCGGGGTGAACTGAGCGGTAGGGCGATCGCCCTACCGCTAGCGACGGCCATTAGGGGTTAGCCATCGTGGGGTAGCCATTACGCGTTATCGAAACCGTCCAAATATTTGGCAACGGTCTGTACGTCCTTATCCCCTCGGCCCGAAGAATTAATAACGACGCGGGGACTCCCCTCTAGAGTGGGGCAGAGGGTCTCTAGATAGGCAAAAGCGTGGGCCGTCTCTAGAGCCGGGATGATGCCCTCTAGCTGCGACACCCGCTGGAAAGCGTCGATCGCCTGCTGATCGGTGACGCTGTAGTATTCTGCCCGCTCTGTGTCCAGGAGGTAGCTGTGCTCTGGCCCCACGCCCGGATAGTCTAGCCCGGCGCTGATGGAGTGGGCCTCAATTACCTGTCCGTCATCGTCCTGCAGCAGATAGCTCATCGCTCCGTGGAGCACGCCGACCCGGCCATAGGTGAGGGTAGCGGCATGCTCGGCGGTGTCAACGCCCCGACCAGCCGCCTCCACGCCAATTAGGCGTACCGATGTGTCCTCGACAAACTCATGGAATAGCCCCATGGCGTTGGAGCCGCCGCCCACGCAGGCCAGCAGGATGTCCGGCAGACCGCCCCATTTTGCGCCGCACTGCGATCGCGTCTCCTGGCCAATGACGGCGTGAAAGTCACGCACCATCATTGGGTAAGGGTGGGGACCGGCCACCGACCCCAAAATATAGTGGGTGGTTTCTACGTTGGTGACCCAGTCGCGAATCGCCTCGGAGGTGGCGTCCTTGAGGGTGCCAGTCCCCGCCGCCACGGGCCGGACTTCAGCCCCCATCAGCCGCATGCGGAAGACGTTCAAAGACTGACGCTCCATATCATGAACGCCCATGTAGATGACGCATTCTAGCCCGAAGCGAGCGCAAACCGTTGCCGTGGCCACCCCATGCTGCCCCGCGCCCGTTTCGGCAATGATGCGGCGCTTGCCCATGCGCTTGGCGAGCAGCACCTGGCCAAGGGCGTTGTTAATTTTATGGGCTCCGGTGTGGTTGAGGTCTTCGCGCTTGAGGTAGATCTGAGCGCCGCTGCCGTCGGCCCGAGCGTAGTGCGCGGTGAGCCGCTCCGCAAAATAGAGGGGGCTAGGCCGTCCCACATAGTCATGCAGCAGCTGACGCAGCTCCGACTGGAAAGCTTCGTCGCTGCAGACGCGGCGGTAAGCCGTCTCAAGCTCAGTGAGAGCCGGCATCAGCGTCTCGGGCACGTATTTGCCGCCAAACTGTCCAAAGCGGCCTAGGGCATCAGGGCGAGACGATGGGGACGACGCTGCAGGTGAGGGTCGGGAAGACGCGGAAGTTGGTTTGGAGACGGGAGTTTGTGTCACTGCGAGTTAACGCGCCTGCGCTAAGGGAAACGGCTAGGAGAAGGCAGCTTGTGGGCTGCTACTGGCCCTTTATTATAAAGAAGTTTCTCGCGGCGCAAAAGGACTCTAGAGGGTGCTCTTTGATTGTGGAGGTTTCTCGCGGCGCAAAAGGACTCTAGAGGTTGCTAACTGGACCTGCCGGAATCTTGGATGGATTGGGAGGCGATAAGGCGGGGCTGTTGGCGCGAGGGAACCGGACGTAGAAAGTGGTTCCAGAATTCTCCTCACTGACGAAGCTGACCTGTCCTTGATGTTGGACGATGCACTGCTGCACAATGGCGAGACCTAGCCCGGTGCCGCGAACGGCGTCGACGTTGCGGGCGCGGTGAAACAGCTGAAAGAGGTGGGGCTGGTCTTCCTTGGGAATACCGATGCCCTGATCGCTCACCGCAATAGTCATGGCGCTGTCGTCCTGAGATATCGAAACCGTGATGGCGCTGCCCGCTTGGGAATATTTGATTGCATTTGAGAGCAGGTTCGACATCACGGGACGCATTAGATCGGCGTCAAACCAGACGTGACTGACGCCATCTTCAACCGAAAGCGTGATCATATGGCTGAGCCCAACGCTGTGCTGCATCTCGCTGATAATATCGCGACAAAACGCTTCGAGATCCGCAACGCTGGGGTTGAACTCCAGCTTGCCCGCTTCGGCTTTCCCAGAGACCAGAACATCTTCTAACAGCCGCGTCATGTTGGCGATCGCCGCTCGAATCCGCTGAAAATAAGCCTGCTTCTTCTCTTCACTGGCCAAGTGTCCGTAGTGCTCCAGCAGCTCCGTCGACGTCCGCATCACGGTTAGCGGAGTCCGAAACTCGTGGGACACCATAGATACAAAGCGAGACTTAAGCTCGTTGAGCTCTCGCTCCGCCTGCAGGGCCAGCCGCATCTCGTCTTCGACCTTCTTACCTCGGCGGATCATTTGCTCACGCAGCCGGATGCTCTCGATCATCACCGTGAAGGCCTGGGCCAGAACGCTCATTTCGTCCCGAAGCCCGTTTTCCAGCTGGCCCTTTTTCCAAAAAGAGAATCGGGACACCCGCCGCTGAGACAGTCGCGTTTGTTGAGATAGGAACAGCGCCTCCGTGTAGTCTCCCGCCGCAATCTGCTCAGCGGAGCGCGTCAGCTCAGTAATATGCCGCGTTAGGAAGCCTGAGAGCACGTAGATCAGCACGAACAGAATGCCGTAGGTGACAATAAACGACATCAAAACGCGGTTGCGAATTTGGTCCTGAAGCTGGAAGACGTAGTCAGCTTCGATATCGAGCCCCAGAACCGCGACCACTTCACCCTCGTCGTTTTTGAGTGGGGCAAAGGCGGACATCCAAGTGCCCCAATCATCGGGGTAGATGCCGGGCTCTTCCGTCAGTTCGCCCGTTTCGATAACTACCCTAGGGCGAGAGCTGGCTTCGTCCGTCTCTAAAAAGCCGACGGCCTTCGAGGGGTCATAGTCGACCCATAGATCGACTAAGAAGATGGTCTCAAGCTGATCGTCTGCAACAGCTGCTTCTCCCCGGCGGCGATTTTCGCTTACAGGGCCAACGACGAAGGAGTAAAGCCACGCCCGCGGCTCAATGCTCTTGACGGTTTCAAACCATTCAAGCTGATTTTGGTAGCGGGGGTCATCGGAAAACCCGTCGCTGTTGGGGACACCGTCTTCATACAGAGCCATCAATTCGTCAACATCGACGCCCTCTACGGCCCCTTCCAGGGTTGAGCGCAGGTCAGCCCGCAGGCGAGAAATGGTTTTGTCCGTTGTAAATGTGTAGAACCAGAAAAACGCGCCTGCAAAAACAATGCTGAAAATTAAGCTAAACCCGACGAGCAGCTTAACCCTCAGGCTGACGAATTGAAGCGTCTCCATTTCTGAAGTGTGACGCGGTCTTGGGGATGATGGGGAAACGGGAGTACCAGGGTCGGGTTGAGACGGAGTCACAATAACTGCTCTAGACGGGTTGTACTTCAAGGCGCGATCGCGCTTGCGCCCGTCGACCTAACGAAGTCAACTGATGGCTTAGCGCATACTCTGCGTTCTCTGGTCAGCTGACAAGTTCACCGAAGTGGGGCATAAACGCGATCAGAGCGCAGTAAAGGTATTCGCCGATCAAAATACCTCGTCCGGAGGCCTACCGTTGACCATTGATACCCAGCTTGATGTCGAAAAGCTACTGCTCGGCGGCAGAAATCACCTAGATCATCCCTCTAAACGCTATCTCAATCTTAACCTCGTAACGTCTTATCGTCTGTGCATCCTGGTCGTTTCTGAGGGCGTTAAAGTAAGATGCGCTTATGTTTCCTGCGCTCACCGCCTTACACACGACAGCTCAAGCCGATGGGGTTTATGGCGTTTTTTCTATAGATCTCGTCTTGGGGCAGAAACTGAAGCTTCTTCAAAAAACTCCAGTCTCTAAACTGAAGTTTGACCCCTCAATCGTCGTAGCGCAGCAGCTTACGATAGAAAGACCGAGAGAAGTCTGTGATCTGCGCTGATTTCACGCTGAACAGCACGTCGATCAGGTGATCGACAAACTCGAAGTTTGCCAGAGTGAGCTCGTAGCTCAGCTCCTCATTGTCATCAAATCGGATCCGACAGCGCGTTAGATCAGCGGGCAGCGTCGAAACGTTCCAGGTCGCCAAGAAGGGAATGCTGTTTCCTCCCTCAATTTGGCGATCGCCTTCGAGATTGCCGCGCTGATAGAGGCTAATGGCGTAGGGCAGCGCGCTACGCTTTCTGCCCTGGTAGTAGGGACTGTAGACGTTTACGTCTCGTTCAGCAGCTGGCTTTAAGTCCTTAAGAGACATACTTATCTCCTCTTACGGGTACCCAATAATTCTTAAAACAGGCGCTACAGTGCACCCCATAAAACCTGCATTCCATAAAACCTGCACTTCATAAAACATTACAAATTATGGTACAACAGATGGCTCTAGCACTGAGCGCCTTTAGAGCCCAAACGGTCTAGGCTGCTGGCAGTAAGGCAGTCTTATTGGTTCTGCGGCTCAATAGGGTACCAGTATGCCCCGCAAGGGTCATGCTGTACCGCGTCGTCCTAATCTTTAAAGATTCTCGGTACGATGTAAACGTTTACTGAGGAAGCTAGAGGACACATGGCGCTAAACGTTGTCGTAGTGGGAGGTGGGGCCGCGGGGTTCTTTGCTGCGATCGCCTGCGCTGAAGCCCATCCCCTCGCTCGGGTCGTTCTGCTAGAGGCGGGTCGCCGCTGCCTGGCTAAGGTGGCCATCTCCGGGGGAGGACGCTGCAATGTGACCCACGCCTGCTTCGACCCAGCGCGCCTCATCACCTATTATCCTCGCGGGGGGAAGGCGCTGCGGGGAGCCTTCAGTCGATTTCAGCCCCAGGACACTGTCGATTGGTTCGGCGATCGCGGCGTACGCCTCAAGACCGAAGCAGATGGGCGGATGTTTCCGGTCACCGATGATTCTGCCACTATTGTGGACTGCCTGCAGCGATCGGCTCAGCGAGCCGGGGTAGAGGTGCGCACCGGGGCGGCAGTGGCCAGTCTGACTCAGCAAGGCGATCGCTTTCACCTAGGCTTTAGAACCGGTTCTAAAGCCGGTTCTAAGGCCGAACCTAGCGCGGAGCTCACAGCCGACCGAGTGATTTTAGCCACCGGCAGCAGCGCCAAGGGGCAAGCTCTAGCCCGCGCGCTCGGCCACCACGTCGAGCCACCGGTGCCGTCCCTCTTCACCCTCAACATCCGCGAGAGGGCCCTGAACGCCCTAGCTGGCGTTGCCGTCGATCCGGTTTGCGTGCAGCTGCGGTTGCCCAAAGGTAAATCCCTCAAGCAAACGGGCCCGCTGCTCATTACCCACTGGGGCGTCAGCGGCCCCGCAATTCTGAAGCTCTCCGCCTGGGGGGCGCGTCATCTGCACGACAGCGCCTATCAGACCAAGCTGCAGGTCAGCTGGCTACCAGACCACAGCGAGGAGCGGGTGCAGCAGCTGTTTGCAGAGGCTAAAGCCCAGACCCCAAGACGGACCATCGCATCGCCGCCTGCCGCTTTAGCGCAGCGTCTGCCGCGACGACTGTGGAGCTACCTGCTCGATCGCATCGGCGCTGACCCTAAAACTCAGTGGGCGCAGTTTTCTAAGGCGGCTCTACGCCAGCTCATACAGCAGCTTTTACGGGGTGAGTTTGCCGTGGCGGGCAAAGGAACCTTTAAGGACGAATTTGTGACCTGCGGCGGCGTGCGCCTCTCAGAGGTGAACTTCAAAACGATGGAGAGCCGCCGCTGTCCGGGCCTCTACCTTGCAGGGGAAATACTGGACATTGACGGCATTACCGGGGGCTTCAACTTCCAAAGCGCTTGGACCACAGGCTGGTTGGCCGGGCAAGCCGCTGGGGATGCGAGCGGGCCATCGCCTCGGGCGCAGACCCCACAAGTCTCAAAGCAGGCCCCAGATCAATCGCTTTGGTCGCCAGAGCCTCCTTCAAAAAAGCCCAGCTGCTCCGTATCGTCCGACTGAGGGGGCTTGCGGCTGCGGGTTGACTGGCCCCGCAGCCCCACCGCGATGTGGGAGTGCTTCTCAATTTGGCGCATCACGTCCCGCGCCCGCCGAATCACAGAGGTGGGTAACCCCGCAAGCCGCCCTGCCTCAATTCCATAGGAGCGATCTGCCCCGCCGGGACGCACCTGATGCAAAAAGATAATCTCGTCGGGCATCTCCTTGACGGTGACTTGGTAGTTGGCCACGTTAGAGACCAAAGAGGCCAGCTCGTTAAGCTCGTGGTAGTGAGTGGCGAAGATGGTGCGGGCGCGGATGTCGCTGGCCAGGTGCTCGGCCACAGCCCAGGCGATGGACAGGCCGTCAAAAGTCGCCGTGCCCCGACCAATTTCATCCAGCAAGACCAAGGACTTGGCCGTCGCGTGGTTGAGGATGTTCGCAGTTTCGTTCATCTCCACCATGAAAGTAGACTGACCGGTGGCGAGGTCGTCCACAGCGCCCACCCGGGTGAAAATGCGATCGCATACTCCTAAGGCGGCCGCCGTCGCGGGCACAAAGCTTCCCGTTTGGGCCATAAGCTGAATCAGCCCCACCTGCCGGAGATAGCAGCTTTTGCCGCTGGCGTTGGGGCCGGTCAGGATAATCAGGTCGGGGACGCCGCGATCGCTGGGCGTATCTGCCGTACCAGAGCCGATTGCCGTGGCGTTGGGCACGAAGAACCCTGCGGGCAGCGACTGCTCTACCACCGGATGGCGGCCTTGATCAATGCCAATCTCGCGGCTTGGGAGCATTTGCGGGCGGCAGTACCCCTGATAGAGCGCCACCTCTGACAGCCCTGCCAGCACGTCTACCGCCGCGATGCTTTGGGCCACGGTGCGAATGTCGTCGGCGTAGGTGCTCACCTCAGCCCGCAGCTGGGCGAAAATTTCGTATTCTAGGGCATTGATGTGGGTCCGGGCCTTCATCACCCGGTCTTCCCGCTCTTTGAGCTCAGCGGTAACGTAGCGCTCTTCGTTGGTGAGCGTTTGTTTGCGGTCATAGTTCTCAGGGACCTGGTCCAGCTTACTCCTGGAAACGCTGATGTAGTAGCCAAAGGTCTTGCTAAAGCCCACCTTGAGAGTGCTGATGCCGGTGCGATCGCGCTCCACGGCCTCTAAAGTGGCGATCCAGTTCTGGTCGTCGGCGATCTGCTGGCGCATGTGGTCTAGCTCGTCATGGACCCCGTCGCGAATTAGGTTGCCCTCGGTGAGATAGATGGGCGGACTTTCCACGACGTGGGCCAGCAGTCGGTGGCCCAAATGCTCTAGATCTGGGGGCACTAGCTGTAGGGCCGCCAGGTAGGGGGACTTGGCTTCTCGCACTAGGGCGGCCAAGTCAGGGAGCCTAGTGAGCGAGTCGGCTAGGGCAATGATTTCCCGCGCGTTGGCGGTGCCCGCCCCCGCTCGCCCCGTCAGCCGCTCCAAATCGTAAATCTGCTTGAGCATCTGCCGCAGGGCCTGCCGCAAAGGGCCATTGTCGATCAGCTCTTGGATGGTCTCTTGGCGGGCGTGGATACCGCCGAGGTCTAGCAGGGGCTGCAGCAGCCAGCGCCGCAGCGATCGCCCCCCCATAGCGGTCACCGTACGATCTATCGCCCAGAGCAGGGAGCCGTGGAAGGTTCCATCCCGCGTCGTCTGGGTAATTTCCAAGTTGCGGCGGGTTTGGTGGTCGAGCACCAAATATTCCGTAAGGGCATAGGTAAAGACCGGCTGCAGCAGCACCGGCACCCGCTTTTGGGTGTCCTCTAAGTACTGCAGGAGCCCGCCCGCTGCCCGCACCGCTAGGGGCAGCCGCTCACAGCCCAAACCCTCCAGCGATCGCAGCCGAAAGCGCTCTAGCAGCCGCTGCCGGGCCTCGCTGTGGACAAAGGGCGTTTGGGGGCGAAAGGTGTAGCAAAATCGGGGCGGCAGGCAGTCGGGCAGCTGCTCCGAGGTGTCACCCGGCCTTAGGAAGCCGCCCAGGTCAGGGGCGTTGGTGGGCACTAGCACCTCCGAGGGCCACAGGCGCATCAGCTCCTGGTGGAGCTGATCTAATCCCGTGGACTGGGTGGTGAGGAACTCTCCGGTAGAGACATCGGCATGGGCTAAGCCCCAATGCTGCCCCGCAATCACCACGGCCACCAAAAAATTGTTGCGGCGGGCGTCCAGCATGCCCTCTTCCAGAATCGTGCCGGGGGTCACCACCCGGGTCACCTCCCGCCGCATCAGCTTACCTTGGGCCTCGCTAGCCGTCTCCACCTGATCGCAAATCGCGACCGCGTAGCCTTTTTCCAGGAGCTGGGCACAATAGCGCTCCACCGCGTGGTGGGGAATGCCCGCTAGGGGCACCCGGCCTACCGCCTTACCGGCTTCTTTGCTGGTTAAGACTAGCTCTAGCTCACGGGCCACCAAAATCGCATCTTGAAAGAAGGTCTCAAAGAAGTCGCCGATGCGGTAGAGCAGCAGGGCGTTAGGATGCTGCTCCTTAACGTCGACATACTGCTGAAACATGGGGGTAAGGCAATCGCGCTCTACCTGGCGGTAGTCGGCATAGCGCACGGTGTGCTTGATCAGGCGCTCGGGCAGGCCTTCAATCAGCTGTTGGTTGTCTGTCGACGCATCAGTCATAGCCGTAGCAGAAGTTTCGGTAGGCGGGCCGAGGCGCTGCCCAGGGGATCTAGCAACAAAGCTGTCAGATCGGCAAAGCAGATTAGATAAGCGGAGTGAATACTCCCGACGTTCTTCCTGCGGAAGCGCTTTGCGAACATCCTACGGATAGAGCGCGGGCTTCATCGGTCACCCGATGAGTTTCCTGCTTCTGGGCCAGTTGGCTAGATATGGCTTCCCACATCCCCGCTACCTCGGCTCCACAGGCAATTTGAATACCCGAAATTCCACGGGCGTTGATGACTTGAGCAGCGGCAATATCCCTCGGCTTGAGCGACCCACATTCATGACACCGATGAACGCGATCGCCCCACGATTTTTTGACCACAGCGCCGCAGTCTGGGCACTCCTGAGAAGTACCATAAGCGTCAACCTTGCCGTAATAGACGCCGCGCTTGAAGCACACCCACGGCAAGACCTGGTTTATGAACTGCCCCAAGCCAGCATCAAGAGTGTGTTTACCCAGCATCCCTTTCGCCATGATGCGAAAGTCAAGGTCTTCTACGAAGATGATCTGGGCTTGGTCACACAGCTTGTGGGCCAGCTTGAATTGCCAGTCAAGGCGACATGCTGCTATCTGCTCATGTACCCGTCCAATCCTTCCAATCAGCTTGGCGCGGTTATTCGAGCCCCGCTGCTTATTCTTCAGTCTGCGTTGCAGCAATTTAAGCTTGCGGTGCAGCTTACCGAAAAAGCGCGGGCGCTCTACCTGCAAGCCGTTGGAAGTGGACAGAAAGTATTCAAGCCCTACGTCAATGCCGATACTCTCCCCATAGGGAACAGCATCAGGCACATTGACATCGGCTTGAATGCATAGGGTAGCGTACCACCCCGAATGCTTTTTGATGACGCGCACCGTCTTTCACTTTGAATCCATCAGGGATAGGGCGGTGCAGAACGATGCGCATCGTGCCCAGCTTAGGCAGCTTGATTTGGCTGCCCGTCACCGGGTTTTCCTTGAACTGCGGAAAGAGGAACGAGCGGTACTGTCCAAACTTCTTGAAGCGCGGGAAACCGTGACCTCTCTCCTTCCTAGCCGCAAACGCTGCTTCTACCCGCCCTATAACGTCTTGAAGAACCTGCGACTGCACTTCTTTCAGGTGGGGAAGCACTCTCTTAGCAGCCGTCAGCGATCGCTTTTGGTCGTAGTAACCGGGATATGGCGCGTTTGCCGCAATGATGTACTCCGATTGAAGCGAGCAGGTATTAGCTACGCAGCTTCTCGACTTTATCCAGTCCTTGCGTTCACGCAGCGCATAGTTATAGATGCCGCGACAAATCTCAAGCCAACAGACCATGCGGGCTTCCTGCTCAAGAGACGGATAAATTCGGTAGGAGTAGTTCAAGGTCAACATACCTCAATTGTAGCATTTCTAGGAAGGGCAGTGCTACTCCCTAGAAATGCTCGTCTGTGACTCGCTCGCTTACATCCCGACGCTGACTCTCCGAGTACAGCGCGGGGCTTTCACGAACTAGCTAAATGAGTGCATTAAAGCTTAAGGGAGATGGTGGGGTTCTGTCTAGCGCGCGCTCGAACAGCTGAAGACGCTACCGGGTTGGGGTGGTGTCGGGCGGAGAGCAACTTGAGGTTTTTTCCTGAGACAGCGTTGTCAGGAGTCTTAACATTTGTAATACTTATTAATAATTGATGCATTTCCCACGAATGCACTTTCCAGACGTTTCATACTCAGCAATCTCACAAAACAATGACAGGATTTATTCGAGGTCTGTTTGGTTCCAGAAAGGCCGAAACCGACGCAGGCAGTACCGCAACTCCCGGCGACAGCGGAGCCTATTTCCTAGACGCCGATTCCGCTAAGACCTATGGCGACATTGACTACATGCGGACGACTAAGGCGATAAAGCGTACGTTTCCTAAGGGCGGTCCCCGCATCAGCGAGGTTTCTTCCGAGAAATGGGGCAACGGCAGCAGCGACTCCACCGCAGCGCCATCTCAGTCTTCCACTCCGTCAACGCCCAAATTCAGCGCCCCTAGCAATTCGTCCACAGGATCCAACAGCTTCACGGCTTCAGAGCGACGCAAGCCCGACAAAGGGATGGATATGTTCCGCGACATGGCTAAAGACATTCGCAAGGGCTAGGGGCTGTTGAAAGACTGGCACAGGCCCTAGCTCACCCCATCGCCCCAATTATTACGATGGGGTTAACAGGTGAATGAATGCGATGGAGGGAGAGGAATCTCCCTCTTTTTTTTTGGCTTTGCTGACCTGAAACGTTCCAGTTTTACGGAGCAGAGTGCAGCTCTGTCCGCGCGGCCCGTGTATCATCCAAACTCGTCGTACTGACGCGATCGCCATTGCTTGGGTCTACGGGCCGCTGACAGGGCGATGCGCACCACCGCCAGCGGATCCGCTAGCGGCGAGAGCCAGAATGCCCAGCGCCCCTTAGCGTTCGCTTTGTCGTAGGAAGGCGCGATTGCCCACAGCAGCGCTACACGGCTTAGGAGCAGCCCTGCGTTGAGGCCTAATACCGCCCCGCAGACGGGCGATCGCGCCCCCACTAGCCAGGCAGCTCCAAAGAGTAGGCAGGTCGGTAGGGGAAGGCCCTGCACCGCCGCCAAAAAGCCCACGTCACCCCAGGTTTGCTGCGGGGTGGCTGCGTCCTTTAGGTCGAGCGATCGCCCCCACTCCCGCCACAGCTCAGCAACCCCGTCGTACATCCGCACCTTCAAAAGCCGTGAGCCGTCCCAAAAGCCCACCTTGGCCCCACCGCTCGCCGCCTGCCGCGCCAGGGTAACGTCATCGCAAAAAGAGCGGCGGGCGCTTTCGTAGCCGCCGAGCTGCTCCAAAAGCGATCGCCGCGTCAAAAAGCATTGGCCGTTGGCCATCACCCGCGCTGGGTCATCGGTGCGGCTTCCTGAGGGGCCAAACCGGTAGATCAGCGTCATCAGTAGAGCGGGCTGTAGCCAAAACTCTCCCGGTCCGCTGAGAATAAATTGGGGGGAGAGGGATACCATGTCGTAGCCCCGCTGCTCCGCCGCCTGCACGAGGCTACCCACCAGCTGGGGCTGCGGGGCGGTGTCGGCGTCCACGCCCAACACCCAGTCGCTTTTCCCGGAGCTTTCAAGAAATCCGTTGTGCAGCGCCCAAGGACGCCCTACCCAGCCCGCAGGTAGGGGGGGGTCCGTGATTAACCGCAGTCGGGGCTCCGCGGCCTGGGCCGCCTGGACCAGCGCCACCGTGCCGTCGGTGGACCGGCTATCTACCACAATAATCTCCCGCAGCTCAGCCCCCTGCTGAGAGAGTCCTGCCAGACAAGGAGACAAGCGCTCAGCCTCGTTGAGGGTCGGGACAACAACGCTAACTTGATTGGCGATCGCTGCGCGGGTAGGGCGAGGCGCTAAAGGAGGCAGCCGGCTGGGCCCTTCCAGCAGTCGCGACAGTAAGACCGCCGCCATGGGAATCTGCGCCGCTAGCAGCAACATCGCCAGAGTACTCAGCCAGGAGCGTTCCGCTTCCAAGGACTAGCGGCGCTAAGGCGATCACTGCCTGCCGCTCAGGCCAACGGGCTCTGGAAGGGACGATGTGGCCGTCTTAGCCTCAACCCCAACGCCTCCAGCGAGATTGAATTTAGACTGCTGCCAACAGAGCACTGCGGGCACCACCCCCAGCAAAAGGCCTAAGAGGATGGGGACCCAGAAGCCTGCCGCCATGCTCATCACCATGGCAAAACCAAAGTTACCTAAGTAGATCACTAAAGGTAGAGTGAGCTGGTCTTGATGCTGTATGGCAACACGGCCTCGCCACAGCAGCGCCGCAATGCCGATGAAGACGATCCCGGTGCCTAGCCAGCCCGCAAAATTTTGATAGGGCATCCCGAAGAAAGGACCGGGCTGGTGCCAATACCAGAAGGGCATTGCCGTTTGGCTCATGGCTGGGTCAAGAACAAAATCCCAAGAGGTGAGCAGCAGCGAGCCCAGGAAGATTGCCCCCAGCTGGCGTAGCCAAACTCCACCGGTTTCACTGGAATTGGCGGCTTTTGAGCCTATCTCACTGGGACGGGGCGCAAGACCGCTGCGGGCCAGCAGATAAGACGATAGCCCCAGGTAAAACCAAGACAGGGGAATCGTAAACGGCACGCGACCGGCAATCTTGTAGCCCAAGCCGCTCAGGTAGCTATACTCCCCAAAGGGAAAGCCGGTGCCGGTACCCAACAGCTCGCTACCTAGAGAAATGGCGATCGCGGGCACTAGAAAAACCAGCAGGTTCTGTAGGCCCAGGGTACGGTAGGCGTAGAGCCCCACCGCTATTGCTCCCAGCACAATGTATACAACTCCTCCCCCGGCCATGCTCCAGCGAAACATGGCTTCTCCTGCTGGAAGCTGCTGGAGAAATTCGGGGTGAGGCATGACTAATAGAAGACCCGCCAAGCCAAAGGCCATGGATATCAGGTGACCTACTAAACAGGCACGTTCAGCGATAATTAGCTGCTTCATTACGATTCCTTAGAAACCTCGACGGGCGAAGATGTAGTAAGTGATAATCTCAAGCGGTTTAGACGAAACTACTCTACAAAGTAAAGCAAAACTCAAAAACAGGCTGTTAACTCTGCGGCATACCCTGCGGTACTGAGTGAGCTGATGGCCCCGGCCTGCCGCAGCGGGCGCTGTTTTGCTATAGCTACTGCCATCAAGAGTAGGGCTAGAGCAGCTGGCCTGGATGCTAAATAATTTGCTCTTAATTATTAAGCAATATTAAGCGATTGTACTGCATGCTTCGTCACCTTGCGCTACAAACCCACGATTGAGCGCTATGTATCGGCTATTGATGTGGGGTCAGCAGCAGGTCGAGGCATGGTACAGTACGCCATGGCGCAGCCTGCTGTGGCGATCGCTGTTGGGGCGACTGTCGGCGGTCTATAGGCAGCTGAGTAAAGAGTCTGGGATTTGGGGAGTAGAGATGGTCCAAGCTGGTGCGGGAATCGGAGCAATTCTTATCGGACTAGGCGTAGTGCTCGCAAGCGTAATAGCGTTTGAGCTGCAGTATCGCCGCCGCCCGGGAAACGAGCTGGCCATGACCCTGGGAACTTGGGAGCTGCCCGTCCATGAGCCCGATCACTACAAACTGGTGGGGACCCTGGAGCTGCAAAACCAAACCCGCACCCTGGAAATTATGGTGCCTCAGCTCACCGCTGAAGCGACGCTGCTCGCCGCCACTGACCTGAGCGGCGTCACCCATGAGGTGACGGTGCAGCCCCACCACCCGGACGCCGACGCCCGCCCTGATGGCTATTGGTTTGCCTACATCGTTAAAGTAGCCAAGACCACAGGTCTCACCGTCACCGTTGACATTAAGGGCAGCGATCTGCGATCGCTCAAATCGGCCTGGGTGAAGGTCCACTACACCACCTATGGCCCAGAGGGCCGTATCCCCAAGACGCGGCATGTGATCGTGCCCCTGTCGTTCCCCGATCACGACAGCCTTTTAGCCCCACGGCCAACCCCGGCTGGAGAGGTGTTTCCCGTTCCCACTCATCTGCTCTCCCCGCTGGATGACCCTGTAGAAGTAGTCAAGCGCTACGTTGTCCCCCACGCCCAGCCCCACGATATTGTCACTATTGGCGAAACGCCCCTGGCCATTATGCAGGGGCGTTTGCGTCATCCTAGCGAGATCAAGCCGGGGTGGGTGGCCAAGCGGCTGTGCTATTACTTTATGCCGACGTCAAGCTTGGCGACCGCCTGCGGTCTGCAGGCCCTAGTAGACATTGTGGGGGCCTGGCGGGTGATGGCGGCTTTCATCGGCGGGTCAGCGCTAAAGGTGTTCGGGAGCCCCGGCGGATTCTACCGGTTTGCCGGGGAGCAGGCCCGTCTAATCGACGACGTCACGGGAACGCTGCCCCCTTATGACCAGTTCATTGTGCTAGGGCCCCAGGCTCCTGAACGGGTTGTTGATCAAATTAAGCAGGAAACCGGCCTGTCGGCGGCGATCGTGGACGTCAACGATTTGCGGGCTGTTAAAGTGCTGGCTGCTTCCTCCGACCTCTCAGAAACGGTGTTGCGAGAGGCCCTACTCAGCAACCCGGCGGGCAATGCCGATGAGCAAACGCCCGTGGTCTTGATCCGACCGGCTCAATAAGCCTTAGGACGTAGACGGTGAAGGCCAGGGCGTAGAAGACTGTAAAGGCCAAATGTGCTAGCTTCTAAGTATGTGGTTTGGCTAAGGTTTAGCGACTAGACGGGAAGCCCCGCGCTCTACCCGCTAGGGTGAGCGTCGGGATGAGAGTCGCGCTAGCCGAAGTGCGCCCGCAAAATGATGCACAGCGGATAGTGCGCTCAGCGCTGAGGCTAGCAGTTGGTATGATAGAGATAGCAAGGTGATACACCCCGCAAAGAGTGTGACGGGCCCGTAGGCGAAAGCTGCAAGTCACCCGTTCCTCAGTTTGCAAATGTATCTGCGACACATAGTGCGTATCCTCCCTCGCGGAGATGAAAATTCAAAACTCTGCCGTGGGGCATCAGGCGGAGTATAAACCTATCTCAGGATATGTCCCGGCAATAGCTGGGAGTCACTGAGGAAGCCCGCGCTGTACAGCTTGCTGTCAGCGTCGGGAGGATGTCACCCAGCTTGACTCAACTGTGATCTAATGACCCCAACTCCTCAATCGCCCCTCACGATTCGGTCGCTTCACTATCGCGATATAGAGGCGATTGATGGGTTAATCCGAGCTGAGAGCGGCTTTGAAACAGAGAGCTACAGCCGCTCTGCCAGCATTGGGCAACAGCTCGAACTAGTGCGCCAATGGTATGGCCCTCTAAAGTGCCTGAGTCTGTTTCCAAATCCGTTTCAATACGCCTTTTCCGCCTACGTTGCGGCAGGGCAGCAGGGGCTAGAAGGGTTTGTTCAAGTTGCCCCCTTCAATAAAACCAGCACCACCTGGCGCGTCGAGCGCATCATGGCCACCAATTCTCTGCGATCTTCCCTTGCTAAACGCGACAGCGGCTCGTCTAGCGCTGAAGCGCTGCCGGGCAAGCGTCTGTCAACAGATACAGCCTCCCTGCTGCTGCGCCACTGCCTGGAAATCATCTGGCGCGCCCGCATTTGGCTCGTTGAGGTGGACGTCAACGATAAGCTCGGCATTGGCCTGTATCGCACCAACGGCTTTCAGCCCCTAGCCCAAAAAACCTACTGGTCCCTTTCCGCACAGATTCTGGCCACCTTATCAGAGCGTCCCGTCAACCTTCCCAATCTCCGGCCGGTGAGCAACGCCGACGCCCGACTGCTCTATCAGCTCGACACCGTATCCATGCCGCCTTTGGTGCGGCAGGCTTTTGACCGTCATGTTGCTGACTTCAGCATTGGTGTCGCTCAAGGCGCAGTGTCGAGCATTAAGCGGCTGATGGCTCAGCAAGAAACCGTGAAGGGCTACGTGTTTGAGCCCCAGCGCAAAGCCGCCATCGGTTACTTCAACCTCTGCATTTCTAAAGACGGCAGTCAGCCCCACAGCGCCCAGCTGACGGTTCACCCCGCCTATACTTACCTCTATCCCGAGCTGCTCTCCCAAATGGCGCAGCTGCTGCAGAGCTACCCGGAGCAGTCGCTGGAGCTTGACTCTTCTGACTATCAGCCCGAGCGGGAAACCTACCTCAAGCAGACTGGGGCAACCCCAGAGCAGCAGACGGTGATGATGTTCCGCTCCGTGTGGCATAAGATGCGGGAGACTAAGTCGGTATCTCTAGAGAACCTGCAGCTCGTCGAAGTTTTGCAGGGGCTTCAGCCCAGCCGCAAACCCGTTCCGGGGCGACTATCGCTATTTGAAGAGCTTTCTCCCGAAGAGGACGGCATTGCGCCATCTTCAGAGCCGTCTTCTCCTGACGGGCGCGAGCAGGCTCAAGATTCCGGTTCTAGATATCCTTCGGGTGTGATACGGGACTGTGACTACGGCACCGGTCGCGGTGAGCAGGGCGGGGCGTGGTCTCCGCATTAGGACTTGACATTGGCCGTAAGCGCATCGGGATCGCGGGCTGCGATCGCCTGGGGTTATTGGCGACCGGCTTAATGACTTTGGAGAGACGCTCGTTTGACCAAGATGTGGCTCTACTCAAACAGCTGACCGCAGAGCGTCAGGTGGAGGTGTTGGTGGTAGGGCTGCCCTACACCCTAGATGGGGAAATCGGCTCGCAGGCAAAGCAGGTGCAGCGGTTGGCCAAGCGCCTGAGCACCGCCCTCAACTTGCCCATAGAGTACGTCGATGAGCGGCTGACCTCGGTTGAGGCCGAGGAGATGATGATAGCGGCCCGCCAGTCTCCCTCTCAAAATAAGGCCGCTGTCGACCGCAAGGCCGCCGCCCTAATTTTGCAGCAGTGGCTCGACGGGCGATCCCGGTAAAACCAGAAAATAAGAGGCGGTCACAAACTGATAAGATCCACATAAACCAAAGTCTGGCCGGAGACGCTGTTTCCCAATCTAGATGAGGTTAACGTGGGGCCGTACAGCCCGCATCAGTTTAGAAGGGAAGGCGCTATGGCCAAGGACAGTGTTAACGAGAACAGCGATAATCTCCTCAACCCCAACCCGGAGGTTGTGGTGCTGGCAGATGAATCAGGGCGATCGCTTCCCTGCTACGTGGAGCATTCCATCGATATTGACGACCAGGAATACGTCCTGTTGATGCCCGTCAATATCCCTATCGAAATTTTTGCCTGGGATGAGGGCGACGACGAGGACGAGACGCTGCTGGACATCCCAGACGAAGAGCTCGACGAGGTCTTTCCCACCGCCCGCGCCGTTTTGGCCGAGCAGGACATGACCCTAGAGCGCACGGCCTTAACCCTGACCGCTACCGGGGAGCTGCCTCAGCCCGATGACGAGAGCTTAATCACTCTGGATTTGGGTGAGGACGATGAGGACGACATGGCTCCTGAGCAGCTACAGCTGCTGTCGGACTTTTACTACAAAGAGCAAAAGTACTCGATTTGTACGCCCACTGACCCGCTGCTAATTTTTGCCCGCGTGAAGGAGAACGGCGAGCCGGAGCTGCTCAGCCCAGAAGAGTTTCAGACCATGCGTCCCCAGCTCGAAGACAAGCTGTTTGACGATCTGTAAGCTCAGCCCTTGTCGCTGTTGTGCTGGGTGAATTCTGTACGGGCACAGCCTGTCATTCTCCTCCAGTCTGTTCTCTACCCCCCGCTACTCCGAGCCGCTATGCTATCCGGTATCGTCAAAGGACTGTTTTATTTGATTATCCTGCCTGTGGCCTTGGGGTTGAGCGGGTGGCAGGGCTGGAGCTGGTGGAGCTGGGCCACAAATGCCCAGGCCGAGCGCCCCAGCGAAGATTTGGACGCCGATCCAGGCCTAGATCCGGACGAAGGTTCAAACCTGGGCGGAGAGGCTTTGGTCCGGGTCGAAATTGAGCCGGGAACCTCAGCCCAGCAAATCGGCCTAGATCTCACTCGGCTCGGCATCATTCGCTCTCCTGCCGCCTGGAACCTGTGGACCCGGATGCAGTCTTTGCAGGGCCGAGACGGGGGTTTTTTAGCGGGCACTTACCAGATTGCTTCCAATCAGCCTATGGAGGCGATCGCCGAGCAGATTTGGCGGGGCGAGGTGGTGGTGGGTAGCCTCACCATTCCGGAGGGGTGGTCGGTGGCGGACATCGTGGCCTACTTCGTAGAACAGGATTTGGGGAGCGAAGCCGAGGTGCGTGAAGCTCTACGGCAGGTGGACCCCGCAGAGTTTCCCTGGCTCCCTAAAGAGAGCTATAGCCAGCCCGAGCAGCAGTTTGAGGGGTTCCTTTACCCCGACACCTACGTGACCGCCGAGGGCGTCACCCCCGAGCAGGTCATTCGCCAGATGCTGCAGCGGTTTGAGGAGCTGGCGCTGCCGGCCTATCAGCAGTCCAACAGCGCCTACTCTCTGCTGGAGTGGGTGACCCTGGCGAGCATCGTGGAGCGGGAGTCGGTGGTAGACGACGAGCGGGACGTCATTGCCGCCGTGTTTGCCCGCCGCTTAGAGGAAGGCATTCCTTTGGGGGCCGACCCCACCGTGGAATATGCCCTGGGCATTCGCCAGACCCCTGAGCGGCCCCTCACCTACGCGGAAGTGGAAACCGACTCCCCCTACAACACCTACGTCAATGCCGGGCTACCCCCCGGCCCTATTTCCAATCCCGGCATCGCCAGCCTGGAGTCTTCTCTTGATCCCCCCGATACCGAGTTTCTGTACTTCGTAGCCCGATACGACGGCACCCACGTCTTTAGCCGCACCCTGGCCGAGCACCAGCGCGCCCAAGGGCAAATTCGCGATCGCGTTGATCAGGGCCGACAGCCGGTTGCCCCAGCGACTGAAGCGCCAGGCACGGAGACTCGCTCATCAAACCCCAATAGCGCTGCTTCAGAAGACTCCGGTAGCGCTGCTGACTAGACCTATCTATTGTTTTGCCCTGCTTACTGCCAGGCTGTTTTCCATGTTGAACCTCGGCTCTCTGCTTCAACCCGACCTGGTGCTCAAGCGCTCCATTTTAGGCCTCACCCCTGAGGTAATCGAGCAGCACGGCCTTCTGGGCATGATTCTTGACGTCGATGAGACTTTGGTGCCCTTTAGCGCCGCCGACGTTTCCCCAGAGCTAGAGGCTTGGGCAGAGGAGGTGCGACCTTTGGTCTCGTTATGGCTGGTGAGCAACAACACCAGCACCGTTCGCATTAAGCGAATTGCCGAAGCTCTCGATCTGCCCTACATCTCTGCAGCTCGTAAGCCCTCTCGCCGTAAGCTAAAGCGGGCCGCCGCTGACATGGGCCTGCCGAAGAAGCATGTCGCCATGGTAGGCGATCGCCTATTTACCGACGTGCTGGCGGGCAACCGTCTGGGGCTATTCACCATTTTGGTAGACCCGATGGTCGATCCGGCTCAGGAGGCCACCTTGCGCCCCATCCACGCTGCGGAAGTCTGGATTTCTAAGCGCTTAGGCGTCTCCCTCTGAGCTATGGCCACCCTAGTTATCAAAATTGGCACCTCAAGCCTGACGCGCCCCAATGGAAATCTGGCGCTGTCGGCGATCGCCACCTTAGTGGAAACTTTGACCCAGCTGCGGCAGGAAGGGCATCGGGTGGTGCTGGTGTCTTCTGGGGCGGTGGGGGTGGGGTGCAGCCGGCTGGGGCTAACGGAGCGGCCCAAAACCATGGCCATGAAGCAGGCCGTAGCCGCCGTGGGACAGGGCCGCCTCATGCGCGTGTACGACGACTGGTTTACCACCCTCAACCAGCCCATCGCCCAGGTGCTGCTCACCCGCAGCGATTTGGTGCAGCGCAGCCGCTACGTCAACGCCTACCGTACCTTTAGCCAGCTGCTGAAATTGGGAATAGTGCCCATCGTCAACGAAAACGACACGGTGGCCGTAGATGAAATTAAGTTTGGCGACAACGACACCCTCTCAGCCTTGGTGGCCAGCTTGATCGAGGCCGACTGGCTGTTTATTTTGACAGACGTCGATCGCCTCTACTCCGCCGACCCCCGCTATCACCCCGACGCCAAGCCTATCCACCTAGTAGATACCATCGACGATCTCACCAGCCAGGTCAGCATCGGCGATCGCGTCTCTGACTGGGGCACCGGGGGCATGGCCACCAAAATTTCTGCGGCCCGCATCGCCACTGAGGCCGGGGTGCGGGTAGTGATCACCGAGGGGCGATCGCCTCAAAACCTGCCCCGGATTTTAGCCGGTGAGACCCTAGGCACCCAGTTTGCTCCCCGCCCTCGCCCCGCCACCGCTCGCAAGCGTTGGATTGCCCATGGCCTCGTGGCGGCAGGGAAGCTCTACCTCGATGCTGGGGCAATTACGGCGGTGCGGGAGCGAGGTAAGTCGCTGCTAGCGGCGGGCATTACGGAAATTGAGGGGGAATTTCAGAAAGAGGATGCGGTGCAGCTGTGCGACCCAGCCGGACAAGAGGTGGGCCGGGGCATCGTCAACTACAGCAGCGGCGACCTGCAGCAAATTATAGGGCGGCGATCGCAGGACATCTCCCAGATTTTGGGGTATCAAGGGGAAGATACGGTGGTACACCGGGACAATCTGATGTTGACTGCGGGATGATCAATGTGGTGTGGTAGTTGGGTTGTGGTAGTTTGTTGAGATGCTGCCCGCAAAGATGCTGCCCATGTCCCTAGCCCTAGTTTCGTTTTTAGCTGCTGTTCTACTGTGGATTTTGGGAACCTTGCCCTGGGTCGTTCTCAACGCTTTCTTTTGTAGTTTGGAGGCCTCGATCGCCTGCCCCGACCCAGCAACCACGCAAACCTACATCCTACAGATTCTTGCAGTTGACCTAATTTTGATCATCATGGCGGGGTTTGCGGTAGCCCAGCTCCGTCATCAGCCCAGGCCTCGTTTTGGAAGCCGCCGCTCTAAACGCCGCCGCTCTAAGCGTCGCCCTCAATAACGCTAAATTGAGTCTGCCCCGCTCCCGTGGCTCTTTGGAGGCCCCGTCGCCGCTGCTAAGGCGAAAGTGCCGCTGCGTCTGCGGCGGTTTTCCGGCAGCTGCAGGGCGTGATTTTACGATCCCTGCCGCCAGAAATTCCATTAACCTAGAAATAAGGTCTAGATGCGGTGGGATAGAGCAGAGATACTGAAACATTCCCAGCTGCAGCCTGATCCGATCTATGTTGAGGCCGCGAGGTAAGCAATGAGCAGCATTCGAGTCGGAAATCTGTTTGGAATTCCGTTTTTCATTAATCCGTCCTGGTTTATTGTGTTTGGACTGGTGACGCTGTTTTACAGCAGCGACCTATCAGCGATGTATCAGCTCGGCGGCGCTGTGCCTTTACTGTTAGGAATGGTGACGGCGCTGCTGATGTTTGGCTCGGTGCTGCTCCATGAGCTAGGGCACAGCGCCGCCGCGATGCGTCAGGGCATCGAAGTCAAGTCGATTACGCTATTTATTTTTGGCGGGATCGCCAGCCTGGGCGAAGAGTCTAAAACGCCGGGGGGGGCCTTCTGGGTAGCCATCTCAGGCCCTTTGGTGAGCTTTGTGCTCTTTGGCCTATTTGCCGGCGTCGGTCTACTCACCTCTATTTCAGGTCCGCTAGCGGCGATTATCAGCCTGCTGGCCTACATCAACCTTGTGCTGGGCATCTTTAACCTCATTCCTGGGCTGCCCCTTGATGGCGGTAATGTGCTCAAGTCCATCGTCTGGAAAATTACCGGCAAACCTTACAAAGGAATTGCCTTTGCCAGCCGCGTGGGTCAGGTCTTTGGCTGGCTAGGGATTGCCCTGGGTGCGAACGCTATTTTCGGCATCACCGAGCAGTTTGGCGTCTCTCTCATCGGTAGCCCCTGGACCCTGCTAATTGGCTGGTTTCTGCTGCAGAACGCCGGGCGTTCGGCTCAGTCGGCTGCCGTGCAGGAGCAGCTCAGCGGCCTAACGGCGGCGGATGCTATTTATGAGCCTAGCCCTGTCGTCGCCGCAGATCTATCGCTGCGGGAGTTTGCCAATCAGCATTTGATCGGTAGCGCGACTCCCTGGAAAAAGTATCTGGTAGTAGATGGCGATCGCCACCTGCTGGGAGAGATTGCGGTAGACGATATTAAGACGGTGCCGACAATGAACTGGTGGGATGTGCCGGTACGAGAGCTGATGCATCCGGTTGCGCTACCCCAGGTCCCTGCGGGCGAGCTACTGATCGACGTGCTGCCGAAGCTATCGGATGAAGCCGTGCATACTATTGTAGTGATGAGCGATCGAGATGAGGTCGTAGGCATTTTGGAGCGGGAGTCGGTATTCAATCGCTTAAAGGCAGATGAGGATGGCGACGAAACTACAAAGCTGGAAGAAGTCGTTAGATAGAGTCAAGTAAAAAGGAAAGGCTACCCGTTGCGCTGAAACGCAGAACGACTTTTGGCAGCGTATCCCGAAGCATAGCAATTTTATTCTCAGAAGAAGATTAAACCCTACGAGCTTTTATACAGGCCCTACTTAAGGCAGTTACTGTCGCTTTGAGTAGGGCTTTTCCGTTTCAGCTGGAAGAATGCCCTAGCTTTTGTACCGAAATGCCAATCAGCCAGATTTGAGTAGCTAGCAACGGTAGTCCATAACTGATAAGGATGGAGCTTGAGAGGCTTGGTGATTGGAGAGCAACTGTTCCCCGGCAGCTCAGCGCCAGACCAAAAAGGGCGGCTGACGCTACAGTGCGACGAAGCGTGGTCGTTCGTAGGCGACAAAGGCAACAGGCAGTGGATTTGGCTTGCCGTCGATGAGGAGAGCCGTGAGATTGTCGGTGTCCACATCGGGGACCGCAGCCGAGCCGGATTAAGGGCACTGTGACGCTCGTTGCCTATGCTCTACCGACAGTGCGCTGTGGACACTGATTTCTGGGAGGCCTACGAAATATCCCAGCAGCCGCCAGGCGGTCGGCAAGGAGAGCGGCAAGACCAACCGCATAGAGCGCTTCAACTGCACCTAGCGTCAGCGGGTTTCACGGCCGGTGCGCAAGACGCTGTCATTCTCGAAGAAGCTGGAGTACCACATCGGTGCTATCTGGCACTTTATCCGTCACTACAATGCATCTTTACATCTTCAGGACTACCAGTTAACCGAAGCGCTCACTGCGCTGAATGGTGAAACCTTTGTTTAGTCCTGTTGCCTTCGTGACATAAAGGGCAAAGCCAGCTATATTCGTGGTGGAAGCATGTAGACTGCGGGTCACTCAAGCAGCAGAGGTCTGGAAGCCCGATGTCGATTATGCAATTGGGCTTTTGCTCAAGTCTTCAGTGTAAAAGACTTACTGTTGGTGTCTCTCGACCATCCTCCAGCACCGCTAGTCGAACACTGCACTGAGCGCTTACTATGATTTTGGGTAATTAAACGCAAGTCGGCATGCAATCTCTCATTAAATGCGGTCTTCATGAATACTTCTACCTGCTGTTCACAGTCCGAGCATGCCGTATTTAGGGTGACTCTGCTGCGACCTTTATCCGGTCAAACATTAGTCGGAGCATTATGTGCATCTTGCTGAGAAGTATCTCTCGCTTTTTTGCACTACCTATACACTATATAAGCCGCTTTATCGCTAACATCTAGACTCGAATATACAATACGAATGCAACCCCTAATTTCCATTATAATTCCTTGCTACAACGCAGAGAAGTGGATTCAAGAAGCTATTGAAAGCGCTCTTGGACAGAAATATAATCCACTCGAAGTTATCGTGATTGACGATGGCTCAACAGATACCTCACTGGATATTATCAAAAAGTACGGCGATAGGATTACTTGGAGAACGGGAGCTAATAGAGGAGGCAACCATGCACGCAATCTTGGATTTTCTCTTTCCGCTGGAAAGTACATTCAATATCTAGACGCTGATGATTATCTGCACCCTGAAAAAATTCAGCATCAAGTTGAATATCTGCAGAGGACTAGTGCAGACGTTGTTTATGGAGACTGGCAGCACCAGCACCACTATCCCAACGGTAAAGTTGAACTAGGTAAGGTTGAAGTCTCTGGGTATCATCAAGATATTTTAGCTGCGCTTCTATCAGGTTGGTGGGTTTCGCCTGCATGTATCTTGTTTGACCGCTCTACTGTCGAGGCCATAGGAGGATGGGACGAAAGCTTGACCTCGGGACAGGACAAAGACTTCTTCTTGGCGGCAGCAGTGAGTGGTGCCAAAGTCGAATATCAACCTGGTTGTTATTCAGTCTACAGACGCTACGGTGATTGTACAGTTTCAACTTCTTCCAAGGAGAGGCATCTAGAAAACCGTATCAGAATTCTCGAGAAGCATAAGCACGAGCTAATTTCTCAAGGGAGACTCACCCCTGTATATAAGGAGGCAACAGCACAATTTCTTTTTCAAACCGCACGAAGTTACCTTGATTTAGATAGGTCAAAGTACAAGACTTATCTGGAAGCCGCTCTCGAACTCTCGCCGGAGTTCAGACCAAAGGGCTCTAATAGAACAATTTCGTATAAGGTTCTAGAGAGAGTTTTTGGTTTTGCCATCGCCGAGAAAATCGTCGTTTCTGCTAAATCTTTTAAGCGGCGAGTCAAAAAATAGGCTAGCAGGCGATCGCTCCCATCTCCGCAGCTTACCGAACGCGCTTATGCCACCGCTTTGTCTATTGTCGAACCATACCGGTGGAATGAATTCTCACGGTTCTAGGGACTGCGATCGCCTTTCGTGGTGATAACAGCGCGGACAGCTCACCGCCGGTTCATACTTCGGGGAAGATTGCTCCTCTAGCGATACCGGATTACCGCAGGCGTAGCACAGCACATGCGTCCCTGGCTGTAGCCTATGAGCTACCGCCACCCGCTGGTCAAACACAAAGCATTCCCCATCCCACAGACTTTCCCCCTCCGGCACCTGATTCAGATACGCCAAGATGCCGCCCTTTAGGTGATACACCTCATCAAACCCTCGCCGTCGCAGAAAAGCTGTCGCCTTCTCGCAGCGAATTCCCCCGGTGCAAAACATAGCGACCTTGCGATGCTGGGCCGGGTCAAGGTGTTGCTCAGCATACTGAGGGAACTCACGAAACGAAGCAATGTCGGGATTGAGAGCTCCCTTAAAGCTGCCGATCGCTACCTCATATTCGTTGCGCGTGTCAATCAGCACCACCTCCGGATCTTGGATCAGCTGATTCCAGCGCTCTGGCGATACGTAGATGCCTGCCTCCTCTGGGTCAGTTTCAATTCCTAAAGGAACTAATTCAGTCTTCAGCCGCACTTTCAGCCGCTCAAACGGCGGCGCTGAAGCGTCAGCCTCCTTGTGCTCTAGATCTTTGAATCGAGGGTCTGCCCGTAGATGAGCTAGTACAGCCCTCACATCAAGAGGAGCCCCAGCGATTGTGCCGTTGATGCCTTCTTCCGCCAGCAAGATGGTTCCTTTAACGCCATGAATCTCACAGACGTCGAGCAGCTTTTCCTGCTGCTCAGCGTAGTCGGACAAGGAGATAAATTTGTAGAAACTGACAATCAGCACGCTCGTCATGTCGGGTCAGGGCTTGAAATGTTGGAGCTAGGTGGGTCTGGGCGATAGGGGGGCGTGAAGATGCGGCGGGGACTCCCCGAATCGGGATCAGAAGGGACCTCAGCGCTATCGTCAGTGTCGCCAAAGCTTGTGTCAGAGTCGTCTAGGGCGCGGGCTGAGTCAAGCTCTTCTAAGGGGTCGACGCTTGTCTCTATGATCGGCTCTTGCGGCTCATCGTTGCGGTAGCGATAGGAATAAATTGAACCTGAGCGGGAGACGGCTTTGGGCTTTGCCGGTATCTCAACAATATCTCGTAGAGGCGGAGCATCTGCAGGGGTGGAATCGCTCGGCGAGTCGTCCTCCCAATCGTCCCAGTCCTCTTCGTCAGCGCTGCCGGCAGCTGCGCTACTCTCATCCTGGTTGAAGTTGGCTCCGGCCCTCTGGCGCGGAGTTTTCAGGGTGAACTGGTCGATTTCCTCCTCGCTGCCCAGGTCGACGATGTAGTCTTCGTAATCGGTGTCAGCTTTGCTGACGGGATCGTCAGTAGGACTATCATTGCGGGCGCGATCGCCGCCAGTACGACTATCCGCGTAGCGAGAGCTAGCGGGTTCGTAGGGCGGCTCATAGGCGGATTCAGCGCCATAGCCTGAGCTGAACCCTTCCTCGTCCTCTGTCTCGTACTGCGGCTCCTCGTACTGCGGCTCCTCGTACTGCGGCTCCTCGTACCGCGGCTCTTCGTACCGGGGCTCCTCGTACCGGGGCTCCTCATATTGAACAGAAGCAGCCCGGTAAGTTTCGCGGGGCTCACGGACAGGGGGGAAGGATCGTAGCCTCGAGGCCTATTGATAGTTGGAGTTGAGGGAGGCGCGGGCTCTTCGTAGCCATTCCAGTCGTTCCAGCCTGCCTCGTCGCCGCCATCTTGGCGATCGCGATCGTTCTCAGTGACGGGCCTCACGTCAATGGGGGTGACCTCTAGCACTTGGCTGTTACGGTATCCTTCGTCGCGATATTGCTCGCTGCGGTAGCCCTGCTCACGGGGCCGCTGACTGCGATCGCCTTGGGAGAACTGCGAGCGGCGAGGCTCTGTTTCCCAGTCGCCCCAGTCCTGCCGGGGTTGAACAAAACTATCCCAGCTGTCACTTTGGGGCATCGAGTCCGTTGATTTTCCTCTATCAGCAAAAGAGCGATATACCTCGTCCTGGCCCAAGGACTCCTCTCCGTAATCGTCTTGAACATCGACCGCCCGGACTTCATCCACATAGGGGTTGGCCCGATTGGCCCAGCGCGACGGCCCGCGATCGTCTGGAGGCGGGTCCACCACATAACGCTGCCGGTCCTCGTCGCCGTAGCGATCACCTCGGGGAGGGCGCGGTCCATTGGGAGAGCTGATCAGCTGCAGCAGGGCGGCGATCGCTAGCACCGTAAGCGCTCCAGCCAGCAGCGCGCCAATCACCCAAAGGGCCATAGGCAGCGCCGTCGTCTGCGTCCCCAAAATGACTAGCGGCACTGCCGGAGACCAATTCTCCACTGCAAAGGCTGCCAGAGCAATTAGAATCAGTAGACCAACGAGTAGCGCCATGGCTGTTTTCCAAATTGCGACTGATTGGCGACGCTCTTCCCCAGTTCCTGACGTCCCCTCAACTACTATATTGGCCCATCGGTGAATCTTATCGCTGAGTGTCAGCCTCTAAATGACCCTGCCATCGATTGAGAGGGACACAGTTGATGTCGAACTGATCTAACGCTCTCGCCACCACGAAGTCAACTAAGTCATCTATGGTTTGGGGATGGTGGTACCACGCGGGAATTGCCGGAACAATGCGCACGCCCGCCTCAGCCAGCCTCGTCAAATTCCGCAGGTGAATCAGGCTAAAAGGCGTTTCCCGAGGCACAACAACCAGCCGTCTCCCTTCTTCCTTAAGCTGCACATCTGCCGCTCGCTCCAGCAAATCGGAGCTGAGTCCGTTGGCGATCTTGGCCACGGTACTCATGCTGCAGGGCATGATTAGCATTCCCTGCGTTGGAAAAGAGCCGCTGGCGATGGAGGCCCCCACGTCTCCCCAGGGATGACAGTGGAGCTTACCTGCGGTCTCCCCCCCAGCCTGCTCCCGCCAAAACTGCTCTTGCTGCTCAGCCTCGACGGGCATCCGAACCCCATCTTCGGCTTGCCACACCATGTAGGCAGACTTTGAGGCCACTAGCTCAACGGCATAGTCGGCCTGCAGCAGAAACTTGACGGCGCGGACGGCGTAAATCAGGCCAGAGGCCCCGGTAACGCCCAGAATGAGAGGATTAGTTGTAGACACAGCATCGTCCGTAGGTTAAACAGGCGCAGAGACATGGCACTGCCATGTCCGTACAAAATGTGGGTTTTCGACGGAGCCTACGAAATAGACAGGGTTCTAATCCTCGTAGCCGTTGTCGCCGTCGTCACCGTCATTCTGGCCGTTGCCATCCTCATCGAACTCATCGTCCTCTAGGTCGCCTTCCGCTGCCTCGCTGCCGCCGCCCACGGCCACCAGGTCAATCTGCTGGCGATAGTAGTCAACGCTCTTCACCTGCACCTCAACGCGATCGCCCAGGCGGTACTGCTTGCGATTTTTGCGGCCCACCAGCTTTTGCTGGCGAGAGCGGTATTCGTACCAGTCATCTTTGAGGGAGCTGACATGTACTAAGCCTTCTACCAGCAGCTCTTCGATTTCCACGAAGAAGCCGTAGGACTGCACCCCAGTGATCAAACCGTGGAAGGAAGAGCCGGTGTGCTGCTGCATGAACTCGGCCTTTTTGAGGCCCTCTAGGTCCGCCTCGGCGTCCTGCGCTTTGCGCTCTTGGTCGGTGAGATGGCCGACTACGGCGACAAACATCTCTTCAAGCTCGCCCTGTCGCTTGGTGGGCAGCACGTTCCAGCTCACCTTACCGTGGCAAGATGAGTGGCGCAGATTCACTCGCTCTTTAGAGCGGGCAGAGCGGCGATCGCGGCCTTGGGAAAAGATCGCGTGCAGCACCCGGTGGACCAATAGGTCGGGGTAGCGCCGTAGAGGAGAGGTGAAGTGAGTGTAGCCGTCGTCGAGGGCAAGGCCGAAGTGGGGGCCAGGCTTAACGCTGTAGTTGGCGGGCTTTAGGGTGTCGAGCAGCAGGTAGGTCAGCACCTTTTCGGCCTGAGACTGGGCAAACTGCTGGGTCAAGCGCCGGTAGTCCCGGGGCTGCACCCGATCTTCCTGCTCTAGAGTGGGGTCAATGTCCATATTGCCCACTAGCTTGAGCAGCTCTTGGACGTTGGCGGGGTCAGGAGCCCGGTGCACCCGGTAGATCGTAGGCACCTCAAGCGCCTGGAGGTGAGAGGCTACCAGCTGGTTGGCCAAAATCATCAGCTCAATGACAATCGAGCGAGCGGGCAGCAGGGAGGAGACCACCATGGCCCCCAGCGCCCCTTCGTCGTCGTACTCAAACTTGGTGGAAAAGTACTTCCCGAGACCAGTATCTGAGGTCTCCGGCAAGAGCTTCTCCGGCAGGTTTAGCTCAAAGGCTCCCCGCTGGTGACGCTGCTCTGCAACAGCCTTGCTGAGAGCCATCAGCTGGTCGAGCACGGAAAAGACGGGCTCGAAGGGCTTGATGTCTTCTAGGGTAGGCAGCTGGTAAGGCCTGGGCGCAGCCTCTCCGTCATCGCCGGCGCTATCTTGCCCATCGGTGCCGTCCTGCGCGGTGCCTTGGGGGGACGGTGCATCCCGCTCAATAATGGCCTGGGCCTGCAGGTAATCGATCTCGTAGTTGACGTTGATAATAGTGGGCTGAATTTCAAACTCAACTACGTTCCCCTCGCTGTCGAGGGTAATCAGTACGGATATGGTGAGGCGATCGCTCTCGGGGGTCAGCGAGCAGCGGCGATACACTAGCTCGGGCAACAGCGGCAGCACCGTCTCGCCTAGATGGATCGAAGTGCCCCGCGATCGCGCCTCTTGGTCTAGCGCCGAGTCAGGCTCGATGTAGTGAGAGATATCGGCAATATGCACCCCCACCTGCCAGCGCTCATCGTCTAAAACCTGTACGGACAGGGCATCGTCTAGGGCGGGGTTATCGGTGACGTGGGGGCCGGAGATGCGCACGGTGGGCAGCTCCCTCAGGTCCAACCGTCCGGTCTGGTCACTCTTGCGCAGCTTCGTGGGCAGCTTCTTCGCCTCGCGGTCAGCCTCCTCCGAGAACCCGCGCGGCAGGTCATGCTTGCAGCGTACGATATCGATATCCGAGGCGGTTTCGGCGTCAATGCCCAAGACCTGCGCTACTCGACCCAAGGGAGGATTCTGACCCAGCGGATAGCGCAAAATCTCGACGTGCACCAGCTTGTCAACCGATTCCTCTAGCGCCGTACCGTTGGGCTTTAGGTCTAGCTCAAACAGGAGGCGATCGTCTAATGGCACCGCCTGGAAGCTCTCTTCGACCTGCTTGACGCGTCCCAAAACGGACTGATTGGCCCGCTCCAAAATCAGCTTCACCTCTCCTTCAGGGCTGCGGCGACGGGTGCCGTCTTTGGTGACCTTCACCAAAACATAGTCGCCGTTCCAGGCCGTGTTCAGCTGACTTTCGCGAATGTAGATGTCTTCTGAGGTCTCATCGCTTTGAATGGCGAAGCAAAAGCCTTTGCTTGAGCAGCGCAGCTTACCTTCAATCAGGTCTTCTTGAACGTTGCGCCGGTAGCGCCCCCGCTCCTTGCTCAAAATTTCAATCTTTTCTAGGGCATCTAGTGCAATCTGTAGCTTACGGGCGCTCTCATCTCCTTCACAGTTGAGCTTTTTCTCTAACGCCTTGGGGGCAACTAGCTTGTCATCTGTAAAGTTGGCTAACAGCGTTGCAATCGAAAAGTTCATGTGGCGCTCGTTCCTTAGATAATCCTTGAAAATTGTCTGTGGATCAGTTCTCTCAATTCAGCGCAACGTGAATGGGGTAGATGCAAAAGACTGCGGTATCGTCCACCCTATTCGTGAAACACGTCATCTCGCTGATCGGTATCGTTACTCAAGCTACGCCTGCAATCTCAACGCCATCGTTCTCGACGTCACCATGAAGACAAGCACTCTATTTTAGCCATGTTCTGCGACGAGCGCACAAGTTTTGCCCACCAAACCATGAGGTATGGATAGAAATCTTGGCCATTTGGAAGGCGATCGCCTCCAGAATTGAGCCAGCTGAAGCCGTTTAGCGCTGGCCTGTGACCACATAGGCGACCCGCCTACCGATGTTGGTTGCGTGGTCTGCCATTCTCTCTAAATGCCGGATGACCAGCACCATCAAAATAATAGGTTCAATAGTGCCCTTAATATCGCGCTGGTTGGCAAGTTCATCGTAGAGGGTATCGTAGTCGTCATCAACTCTATCGTCCTCCACCTTTAAATCTAGCCCCGACTCGGCGTCGAGGTCAGAGAGAGCCGCTAAACTCATCGCCAGCATGGCGCGACACCGATTGGCCATGACCTGAATCTTAGACAAGACCGCATGGGGGGGATAGGGAAGGAGTTTGAGCGAAATTTCGCCCAAGTCATCGGCATAGTCACCGATTCGCTCTAAATCTCGCACCAGCTGCATGATGGCGCTAAGCAGCCGTAAATCTCGGCTGACCGGAGCCTGAAGCCCCATCAAATTGATGCAGTCCACCTCAATTTGCCGGTAGAACTCGTCAATATGCTTTTCTTGAACTTTGATCTGATCTACCGCCGCTAAATTGCGCTCAAATAGGGCCTGACAGGCCAGCCAAAACGAACTTTCGACTAGGGCCCCCATACGCAAGACGTCACGCTGTATTCGACGGACCTGGCGGTCAAACTCTAACCGAGTAGGTTTTGACTCGTTTGATGGAACAATCACGCTGGTTATCGTTGTACTCGCTGAGGTCTGATTTTGACTGTTCTGACTATGCGGAAGCGTCGTCTTCACTCAAAAATTGTTTTTCTATTGAAGCATTACCGCGCTGACTAGCGGTGTAACCTACCTCACATCCCCCTTTCAGGTGACTCATAAATCGGCTCTAAGCCTCAAATAGCCAAATATAAACTCCTTCAAGAGCAATAGATTGTCGTCGCGCCGTTGGCTTATGCGGCCCGTGACGGCTCGACTTCTATTAAGGACTGTAACAAAACGGTCCGTGCGATCGCAGATTAGATGAAATTAGGGAGAATTGGTGCTTTGTTCCTCGCAGCAGGTTTGAGGTGGCGAGCAAGATGCCGATTAGTGATACTAATACTATTAGATAACTTTGGAGTGTTTAAGCTATGTCTCTATCCGATACCCAAATTCTTGCTGCGCTTGCTGTCGCCCTTATCCCCGGCATCCTTGCCTTCCGTCTGTCTACCGAACTTTACAAGTAAGCCGCTAAGGCAGCACAGTCTGTTTGAAGGAGTGCCCTGTCTAGCAGGGCGCTCCCTCTCCGATTTTTAGGCTAGTTTTGGTATACCCTGTAAGCCTATCCTGTAAGCCTAAGCTCATTCAGCCCTCTGTACCGTACCGTCAGTCAAACTGGTCAAACGCTTATGTCTGCGGCTCCTCGGCGAAAGCGATCTTCCTCCCCCCAACGCGCCACGCCGCATCAGCCTGCGGCACGTCAATCCAATGCGCCCCAGTATAACGCGCCCCAGTATAACGCGCCCCAATCCAATACACGTCAATCCAAGACGCATCAGCCTGCCCGGCGTCCCCTCAAGCCTCAGCCCAGGGGGCGACAGCACTCATCGAGGGTGCAGATTAGGCAGCGGGGCATCGCGCTAGAAATGGGCATCCTGCTGAGCGTCAATCTTGTGATCGTCGCTGCCGCCACCGCCGCCATTGTCAAGCTGGTTCCCCACCACATTGCCCAGCGCGCAAAGCTCCAGGTGCTGCAGTCTGAAGTTGATGCCTTGGACCAGCGCGTCGGCGATCTACGGCAAAACTTCAACACCTATTTCGATCCACAGCGATCGCTCATTAACCAGCGGGAGCTGGGCAACCAGGCCGTGCCGGGACAGCGCCCGGTTCAGTTTGTTCAGCCGGAGCCGGGCAGCCCTGGCGAATTGGGGTCTGGGCGCTAAGATCTGAACGGCCCCACTATCGATGTCGCATGAACTTCAGTCACGTTCATTTCTACGTTGACGATGCCGCCGTATGGCAGCGCTGGTTTATTCACTATTTGAGTTTTGAGGCGGCCCCCGAGAGTCAGTTCATTCCCTTCATCGGTCAGCCCCAAACCCTTACTAGGGCAGTGCGCTCTGGCGCGATGTGCATCGTGCTCTCGTCTCCACTGGGCAGTGAGAGTCCAGCCGCAAATTATCTCCGCCAGCATCCCTCCGGCGTTGCCGATTTAGCGTTCCTCGTAGACCGCTTAGAGGTAGTGCTGTCTGCGGCTACGGCTCAGGGCGCGAAAGTATTCAGCCCAATCAAGGCCGCTATTACCGATCAAGGGCTGTGCCGGTGGACCCGCGTTTCAGGGTGGGGGCCGCTGCGACATACTTTAATTGAGGCAAAGCACCTGCTGCCGCCTGCTGCGGCCCCGCCGGCTCAGATTGCCGCCATTGACCATGCGGTGCTCAACGTGCCTCAAGGAGAAATGGCCTCGGCGGTCGCGTGGTACGAAGCGGCGTTTGGCTTCCGCCGCCATCAAAGCTTTGCGATTCAAACCGAGCGTTCGGCGCTCTATAGTCAGGTGCTAAAGCACCCGGCAGGCAACCTGCAGCTTCCCATCAACGAACCCACTTCGCCCACCTCTCAAATTCAAGAGTTTCTGGAGGTGAATCGGGGGACAGGCATTCAGCATATCGCGCTGCAGACCTCCAATATTGTGACCCTGGTTCGCCAGCTGCGCCAGCAGGGGCTGAAGTTTTTGGCGGTGCCCAATGCGTACTACGAGACGCTCCCCGAGCGGGCTGGATTCTCCCTGTCCCCCGCCCAGCGGGACGCGATCGCCCAGCAGGAAGTTTTGGTGGATTGGCAGCGCGATCGCCCCCAGACGCTGCTGCTGCAGACCTTTACTCAGCCTATTTTCCATGAGCCGACGTTTTTCTTCGAGCTAATTCAGCGCCAAACCTACGATCTCCAGGGAGCCCTGCAGCGGGCCGAGGGGTTTGGCGAAGGGAACTTTCAGGCGCTATTTGAGGCTATGGAGCGTGAGCAAATGAAGCGGGGTAGCCTGTAGCCGCTGACGTGAGCTACAACGGAGAGGACGGCGATCGCCAGCGGCTGTGAGGTGCATCCCACTCGGCCCTTCATCGCACCCCCCAACATGACCCGTAAACCTCTTCTTCACGCAGCGTTGGCCCTGTTAATCGCGGTGCTCAGCGCCTGGGTAATTCCCAACGCCACCAATCAAGCGGCGCAGCTCTGCAATACGCTGCCGCTTTGCGCCGCCGATAGCGGGCTGATTCAATTTACTCAGGGGACCACAGCCGCCTCTGAACTTCCTTTGGGCGAGGTCACCTCCCGCAGCGGCCACGGCGTTCGCATTTACTGCCCTGTTGCGGGCTGGGGATACTTCGACCCGGTAATCTTTCCCAATCAGCCGAACAAGTCGCACCTCCACCTGTTTATTGGCAACACGGACATCAGTCCCTTTAGCACCTCAAACTCCCTGCGAGAGAGCGGCGGCTCAAGCTGCGAAGGGGGCATCCATTCTCGGTCTTCCTACTGGATGCCGGCCCTATTTAACGGCGAGGGCGAGCTGGTTGTGCCAGAGTCCGCCTGGATTTACTACAAGACCTTTAGCGGCCCTGACTTCAACTACGACCAAATCCAGACGGTTCCCAACGGGCTGCAGATGTTAGCGAGCGATGCGACGCTGAACGCTAGCGGTCAAATTAAGTTTGAAACCAAAACCCACGACGGCAAACCAACGCTAAAATTCTCGATGCAGTTTCCCAACTGCGTGGCTACGGGCAGCGGCGACTCTACGGGCGAGCCCGTCCTGACGTTCCGGGAGCTGTCCCGCCGCCCTGCCTCTGACGACGCGTCCGAGGTTAACAGCCATGTCGCCTATTCCGGCGGCCCTGACGCCACCGCCAACGGATGCCCCGCCTCCCATCCCTATCGCCTCCCCACCATGACCCTGATGGTGACCTATGACCCCACCGTGGCGGGAGACGATTGGTATCTCTCTTCCGATGTAGAACAGGGCGTAGCGCAGGGGCAGTCGCTCCACGCGGACTACATCGCGGCTTGGGATTCCGCTACGATGGACACCATAACCCAGTGCAACCAAGAGGCCCGCAGCTGCGACTTCGACGCCGGTCGCAGCGGACTGCCCGAGCGGCTCAGTTCTCCGGAAGGGGAGCCGCTTTACAAATACAGCCATGTCCTACATGAGCATGTCGATCGAACGCCATTTGGCAATCAGTTTGGGGCCATGCCGGGTTCCTGAGGTTTTGGCCATCGATTACTGTTGCTCGGTGCGAGCGACTATTGCGAGTCATCAGTGTGAGTGACTATTGCCGATTATGACAGCCCCCAGTAAGCCCAGTGACCCCAGCTCTGCAGGCGATCGCCCCTCGACCCTAGAAAATGACCTTGACGAAGCGATCGCTAGCCTGGACCAGATGCAGGCGGAGATTAGCTATCAGGCGGCTCAGGCGACGCTGGAGCACCTGCTGGACCAGCTAGATCTCTCCGCGGAGGAAGCGGAGGGGCTGCAGGCCGATATTGACCACCTGCAGACAATGCTGCACCGGCTGGACCAGGGAGTGGTGCAAATTGCGGTGTTTGGCCTGGTGGGGCGGGGGAAGTCTTCACTGCTCAATGCGCTGCTGGGACAGGCGGTATTTCAAACCGGGCCGCTGCATGGCGTTACCCAGCTCGTAGAGCGCGCCGCCTGGACAGTGGACGAGACTTGGGTAGAGGGTGGGCGCGACCTACTGCGGGTGGCGGTGGGGGGGCAGGGACGATCGCGGCTGGAGCTGATCGACACCCCTGGCCTAGACGAAGTGTCTGGGGAAGAGCGGGACGCGATCGCCCTTGCCGTGGCCCGCCGGGTAGACCTAATCTTGTTCGTGGTAGCTGGGGACATCAACCAAGTGGAGTACCAAGCGCTCTGCACCCTGCGGGAGGCCAGCAAGCCCATACTTGTAGTGCTCAATAAGGTGGATCAATACCCCGAGGCGGACCGAGATACCCTCTACCAGACCCTGCGGGATCGGCGGCTGCGGGAGCTGGTTTCGGCTGATGAGATTGTGATGGCGGCAGCGGCTCCTCTGGAGACTAAGGCGACCCGTGACGCCGACGGTACCCTCCACCTCCACCGTCAGCGGGGAGCCCCCCAGGTTGAGGCTTTGAAGCTCAAAATCTTGGACGTGCTGCAGCGGGACGGCAAGGCGCTAGTGGCCCTGAACACTATGATCTACGCCGATGAGGTGAACGAGCAGCTGGTGCAGCGCAAGCTGGTAATTCGCGATCGCGCGGCGGACCAGCTGATTTGGCGAGCGGTGATGACTAAGGCGGTGGCTGTGGCGGCCAACCCCGTGACCCTGGTAGATGTGGTCAGCGGTGCGGTGGTGGACGGCGTCTTGGTATTGGCCCTGTCGCGGCTGTACGGCATTTCAATGACGGAGCGCGGCGCAGCGCGGCTGCTGCGGCAAATCGCTCTGAATTTGGGGGGCATTATGGCGGGTGAGGTGGCCGCCACCGTGGGCTTAGGCTCGCTAAAGAGCGTGCTGGGGCTGTCGATTCCCGCGACGGGAGGCTGGGCGGTGGCTCCCTATCTCTCGGTAGCGGTGACCCAGGCGAGCATCGCTGGGGTGATGACCTACACCATTGGCCAAGCCGCAAAGACTTACCTGGCAAACGGCGCATCTTGGGGACCACAAGGGCCGAAGGCGGTGGCCAATGAAATTATCCAGTCGCTGGATGAGGCCTCTATCCTTAACCGCATTAAGTATGAGCTGCGATCGCGACTGAGGACGAGCATTCGACCTGCTCGCCGGTAGGCGACCTGCGGCGGCAGTAGTCAAGTTTCCTGTGTCTTCACCGACGACGCTTTTTGCCGCGCCACCGGATTCATCCACCACTCTAGGAAACTAAACCCTTGGGAGAATAGCAGCGTCAGGGCCAGATACACCAGCGCCACCGCCACATAGATCTCAAACGCGCGGTAGGTCTGGGCCACAATCAGCTGCCCCCGACGGAACAGCTCCTCATAGCCAATTACCGCCACCAGGCTGGTATCCTTCAGCAGGGTAATAAATTCGTTGCCCAAAGGCGGAATCATGCGGCGGAACGCCTGGGGAAAGATGACGTACTGCATGGTTTGCACCGGCCCTAACCCCAGAGATTCTGAGGCTTCTTTTTGACCTAGCTCAATGGACTGAATGCCCGCTCGAACAATTTCGGCGATGTAGGCGGAACTGTTGAGGGTGAGGGCCAGCACGGCGGCGAACAGGCGACCGAGACGAAAGTCGCTCCCCAAACTTTGCAGCAGCGCTGGCAGGCCAAAGTAGATCATGAAAATCTGCACCAGCAGCGGCGTCCCGCGAAAAAAGTCGATGTAGACGCGGGCAAACAGCCGGATGGGGCGGAGGGGCGACAGGCGGGCAATCCCTAAAAGGGAGCCGCCAATCATGCCGAATAGAATAGACAGGGCCGTAATTTGAATGGTCACCAGCGCCCCAATTAAGAGCGTTGGCATGGCTTGGGCGATCGCTTCGAAAGACACTGGTTCGGTACTCGCAGCTATAGGGACGTTCTCCCGCAATTTCAACAAGGGAGGGAAATTGCGGGAGGAGAAACACGTTAAGAGGCAGGGACTTCTTCCGGCAGCTCGGGCGGCTCAGCGCCGAACCAGGTTTGGTAAATTTCGGCGTAGGTGCCGTTTTCGATAATTGTCGCGAGTCCTTCGTTGATCGTTTCTACCGTATCCGCGTTTTGCGGGGTGGGGATGCCGTAGTACTCTTCGGTCACCAGCTCGCCTACCACCTTGAGGCCGCTGATATTGCCGCCGTTGATGGCATCTAGGGTGACAGGGGCGTCGTTAATTACTGCATCGGCGTTACCGTTGGCTAACTCCTGTAGGGCCAGCGGCGCGGAGTCGAAGGTGCTGACCGTGGTGCCCTCAATGCTGTTGGCCAGATCGGCCCCGGTGGTGCCAATCTGAACGGCGATGGTTTTGCCTTCTAGATCGTCAACGGAGGCGATTTCTGCATTGTCTTCTGCAACGGCGATCGCCAAACCGGCTTTGAAGTAGGGCCGAGAGAAGTTCACCACCTCTGCCCGCTCTTCAGTGATGGTCATGGCGCTGATGGCCGCATCCACGGTGCCCGCCTGCAGGGCGGGAATGATGCCGTCAAAGGGGAGGCTCTCGTACTCGATCTCTACCCCTGCTGCCTCGCCAATGGCGTTCATCAGATCGATGTCAAAACCGGTAAAGCTGCCGTCATCGGCCTGAAATTCGAAGGGGGGAAAGGCGGGTTCCGTGGCTACCACCAGGGTGCCCCCCGATTCGGCGGCTTGCTCAGCAGACTCCCCGGTCTCTGCAGTATCTGTAGTCTCGCCACCGCAGGCGGCCACTAGCATTACTGTTCCTAGTCCCAGAGCCGCCTGGCGAAGGAAGCGCTTACGCGAAAGGTCAAACATAGTCAGGGAATCTCCTCTAAAATTAAGACGTCGTCAGGTTAAGAGCTTATTAACAGCACTGCATTAGTCTTGCACGGCGCTACCCGTTTACGGCGATCGCATTGAACTTTAGTTGTCGCTCCCTCAGCCTAGATAAGGCCCATTGCTCTAGATGTGGCAACGGCTACAATTCACCCTATGCTGGTGGGACAGGATAGACTCAATGACTTGCCCTTAGCCCACCCATAACTAATTGGACGCCTGCTATGACTGCCCCAATCGTGTTTGAACAGCTCGAAAAGCGCTACGGTGATCTGGCGGTTCTGCGGGGCATGAGCGGCTATATCTCCCACGGGGAGGTGGTGGCAATCATCGGTCCGTCGGGCTGCGGCAAGAGCACGCTGCTGCGCTGCTTTAACCGTCTAGAGACCATCAACGGCGGTCGCCTAGTCGTCAACGATATTGATCTGTCGCGCCCCGATATTTCCACAAAGCAGCTCCGCCACCTGCGGGCCAAGGTGGGCATGGTGTTCCAGCAGTTCAACCTGTTTCCCCACCGCACGGTGCTCGAAAATCTCACCTTAGCCCCGCAGAAGGTGCTCAGTCAATCGACAAAAGAGGCCCGGCGCCAGGCGCGCCAGTATTTGGATAAAGTGGGTCTATTAGAAAAGGCTGATGCTTACCCAGAGCAGCTCTCCGGTGGCCAAAAGCAGCGGGTGGCGATCGCCCGCGCCCTATGCATGAACCCCGAGGTAATCTTATTTGACGAACCGACCAGCGCCCTGGACCCGGAGCTAGTGGGGGAGGTGCTGGAGGTAATGAAGCAGCTAGCGGACGAGGGCATGACCATGGTGGTGGTGACCCACGAGATGGCCTTTGCTAAAGCCGTTGCCGATCGGGTGCTGTTCTTAAACAAAGGGGTGATTGAAGAATCGGGTCCCGCTAGAGAGATCCTCACCAACCCGAAAAGCGATCGCCTGCAGACGTTTTTAAGCCGAATTACGGGAGAAATTCCTTCTGAGGTTGCTAACGGATAGCAGCTGTCAACGGTTCTCGGACTTGTGGTTGCTGTAGCGCACTCGCCGCAGTCACAATGAGGGTAAGGAGACGTTAGGAGCCGCTGCCGTGAGCGTCACGATTGATCTAAGCCCCGTTATTCGTTTAGATGACGATCAGTTCTTCAGACTTTGCAGGGCTAACCCTGAGGTGAAGTTTGAGCGCAATTTGCGAGGTGAGATTGTTGTTATGTCACCTACGGGGGGAGAGACGGGGAAGCAAAACGTCGAAATTGCGGCTGATTTTGTGATTTGGAACCGCAGGGCTCAGCTTGGGTTTGTGTTTGACTCGTCCACCTGCTTTCGGCTTCCAATCGGCAGCAGCCGCTCCCTAGATGTGTCCTGGGTGGAGCGATCGCGCTGGCTGGCCCTTACGCTCAAGCAGCGCCAAAAGTTTCCGCCGCTGTGCCCTGATTTTGTGCTGGAGCTACGCTCTTCTACGGATGCGCTTAAACCGCTGCAGGAGAAGATGCAGGAGTATGTTCGAGCGGGTATTCAGCTAGGATGGTTGCTCAATCCGGCAGATGGGCAGGTGGAGGTGCATGGGCCGGAAGGGGTGGAGGTGTTGGAGCGTCCGGGGAGCCTTTCGGGGGAGTTGGTGTTGCCCGGTTTTGAGCTTGATTTGGCTTGGCTATGGGTTCAAGATTGAATTGAGCGTACTCTCTGGCGATCGCAGCGCTGCGGATAGTCGTCTTAGTTTCCCCACCTTTACGGTTTGTTGTGTATTGCGATCGCCCTTTCAAGCCAAATGTGCTCAACCATTTGCGGCGCTCACTACCTGAGAGAGGAAAGCTATCCTTCGATAGATTCGTATTCATCTTCTAGCAGCCAGGTCTGAGCGGCGGCTTAGGCGGCGCTGGCGAACACAGCTTTATAGCTTTCAGCAGGGTCGTAGGCGCGGCAGGGGCCCGATGAATTGCTAAGAAGCAGCAATACGTAGGGTGGAAAAAGAAAAGGAAGGAAACTCCTATCCAGAGCTAGAGACTTTTAAGAAGAAGTTCAGTTTTCTTAATAGAGCAAGCGATCGCCGATATGACAACATCGATAGAATTACTGGTGATCTACTAGAGCGGAACACTGGTATAGATACTATTCTTTGGGTCACGGCAAACTCGTTTTTTAACACTTTCTTGAGAGAAGCTGAAAAAACCTAAGTTAAGCTTTTTATATGTTGGCGAGGTTTTAGAGTGGATAATTCCATTATTGCCTCACCAAACTTCAGAATTTACATCAAAAAAGAAGATTTTGGCCGAATCTTGCAAAAGAAGTACAAAAAAATACAAAGCTGAAAGCTTTAAATAAAACTCAGATTCTCATAGAATCTATTCCGGATGAAAGTATTAAAATTGAGGGCGGAAAATTCAGGGCTTGGAAGAAGAATTCAGTCTATCACTTTAATCGTGACTGCAAGTACTATCCTGAAAGGGCTAGACCAAAGGAAATGGATTCGGTCATTTGCTATGATACTCTCGAGCAGGCGGAAGCTAATCATAGGCCATGCGGCAAATGTCAGCTGCGATCACGGTAGCACTTTAAACAAATTAGATGTTCATCAAAGTTCTGCAACCCGATAAAACCTTTACGGCTTAAGGATTTTCACCGCGAAAACAAATCGAAGCATTAGAGCTTCATGCCTCTTCCCGGCTCACCACAAACTGATGCAGCACCGTCGCCATCAACAGCGATACTGAAATTCCAGACTGCTGCGCTACGTCTTGTAGAACCTGCAGGTCTCTCGTCGACAACTCCAAGCTCACAGCTTGCACCGCCGCCTGCGCCCGAGCATAGCGCTGATACCGCTCAATTTCCTGAGCAATGTTTGGCACAGATTGCCATTCACCTAGCTCAACCGACTCCAAAATAGACTGTTCTTCGGCATTCAAAGAAACCATACGGCTATTCTCCCAAATACTGCTTTGTCATTTTGCGACTAGGAATCACGGTCTTGAGAAATATCTCTTCATCATTCTCGATGAATGGCACCAAGTAAACATACTGATTGATCTCAATGATAAAGATCCGCTGCGTTGGGTACTTCTCCTGATTGGGATGCTGGATGATGGCTAGAAGTCGGTCACCTGCAATGGCCTGTAGCGCCCGCTCAAAACTTACTCCCCGCTCCATCTGGAGCTGACGATTCTTGTCTGCGTTCCAGCGAAACGGTTTCATCTATACTACAGCTGATAAGTTCCTGGGTTCCCTATTTAACCCTTGCACCAGAGGGGACACTACAACCGATCGCCCCCCCAATCTCCCAACTCACCCATGCGATCGCCCCAACCCAATCCTTGACCACCGCCCCCCAATCCTGTACACTCCTGCACAGCGTTCAAACTTCAAGCGCCCGTAAGCCGCGCTAGCAACACGGCAGACGGGCTAACCTCGCGAACTTGGTCAGAGCAAGAACGGAGGCTAACCAAAAGTGTACGACCTTTGTACATCTCCTTGGAAAGCCACCCCTCTTTGTCCTGCCTTAACGGGCACCAGCGAGCGGGGTGGCTTGGGTTTGAGCGCCCCTCAACCCAACCAAGGAGATCAAACCCATGTCAACCCACGTCTATCGGGCCAACTTTCCCTGGCCCGACGGGGAACCCCCTGCCGAAAATCCAGGCCACCACACCCTGCGCATCATCGCCATCGGCCACCCCCACGCCGTGCAAAACCACATCGCCTCCATGCACAGCCTCGGCTACGCAGAGCCCAACGACTGGACCAAGGCGGTACCCACCGGTCACCCCCACGAAATCATGCGCATCTTAGCCAAGAGAATCCCCAACCGTAGGAGCAGCGAAGCACCCCCCAACTAACTCGTCGCGCCCAGCGACCTCACCCGTCGCTGGGCTTCCCCCCACGGGTCGTATAGTCCTCCAGCAGCGCGATCGCCCCCGCCAGCGTATCCGCTTCCTCAACGGGTTTATCATGTCGCCAGCGCAGGATGCGGGGAAACCGCACCGAAATCCCCGACTTGTGGCGGCTCGACTTGGCGATGCCCTCAAAGCCGATTTCAAATACGTGGGTCGGCGTCACGCTGCGCACCGGCCCGAACCGCTCGGTGGTGTGGCGACGAATCCAGCGGTCCAGCTTATCGATCTCTTTGTTATCGAGCCCCGAGTAGGCCTTGGTGAAGGTGACCAGCTCCCCCTCTTGCCACAGCGCGAACGTATAGTCCGTAAATAGGTTAGCCCGCTTGCCGGTGCCCGCCTGGGCGTAGATCAGCACCGCGTCTAGGGTCATGGGCTCCACTTTATACTTCCACCAGTAGCCCCGCTTGCGCCCCACCAAATAGGGGCTATCCAGCGCCTTGATCATCAGCCCTTCGGCCCCCTCCTGGTGCGATCGCTGCCGCAGCTGCCCCAGCTCCGCCACCGTCTCAAAGGCCACCACCTCAGACACCATGGCCCGCTGCAAAGGCGTCTCTGAAAGCATCTGGGACAGTAGGCGCTGGCGATCGCCCAGCGCCTGCTCCCGAATATCTATTCCCTCGTGCTCCAACAGGTCATAGGCCATAAACCGCACCGGGTTCTCCGCCATCGCCTTTTTCGACACCCGCTTGCGGCCCAGTCGCTTTTGCAGGGCGTTAAAATTCATCGGGCCAGAGCCGTCACCAGCGCCGCCGTCCTTCCAGCACAGAATCTCTCCATCCACGACGGTGCCGTTGGGCAGCTGGGCAAAGTCCTCCGCCAGCTCCGGGAACTGGTGGGTCACCAAGTCCTCCCCCCGCGACCAGATAAACACCTCGCCCGCACGGGAAATGATCTGCGCCCGGATGCCATCCCACTTCCACTCTGCCCGCCAGCGGGAGAAATCTTCTGTAGCGAACTTTTCCTCGTCGATGGGGGAGGCCAAAAAGAAAGGGTAGGGCTGGCTGGGGGCGGTTTCGGTAGCGGACTGGCTCACCAGCTGCGCAAAGAAGTCTTCGGTGGTTTCGATATCGCCCATCAGCCGATGGGTGACCACCGGCTCGGGCAGGTCGTAGGCTTTGGAGAGGGCGCGCACCACCAGCTTGCTGGAGGCCCCCACCCGAAACGCCCCGGTGAGCACCTTGTTGAGCACAAACACCTCAAAGCCTTTTAGGGACGACCACCAGGTGACAATTAGCTGCTTTACCTCCTCGTCGGTCTCCGCCGCCTTCACCGCGGGAATCACCTGCTCCATCCACTCGTACAGGGGCAGGTCGAGGCGATCTTGAGCTTCTAGCTCCGCGCTGGGCAGCAGGAGGGCGATCGCCTCCGCGGAGTCTCCCACATGGGCATAGCAGTCTTTGAACAGCCACTCGGGCAGATCAGACACCTGCAAAAACACTTCCCGCAGCACTCGGGAAGTCACCAGGCGCTTGCGGGTTTTGCCCAACAGCAGGTAGAGCGCCCAGATGGCGTTACGGGGCGTCTCGTCGCGAAAGTATTGCTCTAGAGCCGCAACTTTAGCGTTGGTGGAGGTGGTGGCGTCTACGGCTTGAAATAGCGCTGTAAAACGTTTCATGGGGAGCGTTACCTTAACCGTAGACTCTATGCCAATGAATAATTTAATGTGCAGCTTGAGATTCCCCCGCCTCCGGCACCCCCCTTTATAAGGCTGCCGTGTACACACATCTTGGCTGTGAGTCGTAAACGCTGCCTTACCCCCCTCAATCCCCCCTTGCCAAGGGTGGAAGTCACGGTCCTCCCCCTTGGCAAGGGGGAGTTTGAGGGGGTTAGACCGACTTGTGTGTACACCGTAGTCTTTACGAGGGGGCAGGGGGGATCCCTGAGCGCTAAACCTAAGCGCTCAGCTTCGCCTTCACCATGGTCTGCACCGCCTTACCGTCAGCCCGCCCCTTGGTCTGCTGCATCACCGGCCCCATCACCTTACCCATGTCCTTCGGCGACGACGCTCCCGTTTTAGCAATGACGCTGTCCACGATGGTGCTCAGCTCGTCCTCCGTCAGCTGCTGCGGCAGATAGGTCTCAATGATGGTGAGTTCCGAGGCTTCCTTGTCCGCTAGGTCATCCCGCCCCGCCTGCCGGTATTGCTCAATGGAGTCGCGGCGCTGCTTAGCCTGCTGCACCAGCACGTCAAACTCCTCCGACTCGGAGAGGGACTCTCGGCCTTCCCCCCGCATATCGGACTCTTTTTCAAGCAGCACTTTCTTGATGCCGCGCACGGTTTCCAGACGAAGTTTATCCTTCGCCTTCATCGCCGTTTTGATGTCTTCGCTGATTTTGTCTTTAAGGGTCATGGTTTAATAATCTGGCTCTTCCTCATACTCCACCACCCGCTTCTTCTCAGGAATGTTTAGCTTCTGCGGCTGGTAAGGCTGAGGATTTTCGTCGCCTGCCCAGGCATCCCCAGTGACTTCGTAGTCCTCATACTGGGTTTCAGGTTCAGGCTCAGGCTGGGTGTACTCTTCGTAGGGAGCCTCTTCAACGTAGTCCGCCTCAGGCACCTCTCCCCAGTTGCTCTCCTGATACGCCTGCGGCTGAGCCACAGGCTCCGGCAGCGGCTCAGCCACAGGGGGAGCTTCGTTCCAGTTGTCCTCATCCCAGGTCTCACTGGCCGCTGCAGCTTCAGCCTGAACTTCTGCTTCTGCTGCGGTAGTAGTTCCGGTGCCGAGCTGATTGGCGGGGGAGGTGGGCATCACGTAGTAGTCATCGTTGCGGCGGTCCCAAGGGGGGGTGCCGATGCCGAGGCGCTCTAGGACGCCAACCGTCACCTGCACCATTTTTTCCTCAGCCCCCTCGAACACAATCAGGCGATCGGGGCCGCTGCTGACCACCTCTTCCAGGGGCAGATCGTAGGTGCTAATGACTTGGTCAGGAATTTGGGGAATGCCCAAAGACGCAATCAAAAGTGATGTGACGCGGCCATCTTCGGCGTTGAACTTAAACCCGCGCACCTTGCCGAGCATCTCTCCCGTCTCGGTGATCACCTCGCAGTTGATCAGGTTGCTGTAGGCCTCAACGTCAATGTCTTGGTCTAAAACAGTGTCGTCGTCAACCAAAATTACGTCTCCGACCTGGCGGATATCGCTGAGCAGCATGGTCTGCTGCGTGCTAGACAGCACCCCAGCTATGACGCTTTCGCGCACCCCTAGCGCTACGACCTCGCGCCGGTCAATATCCACCCAAAGTTGGCTGATAATACCCAGTCGCTTACCGTTATCGCGGGTAATGACCTGGGTGCCAAGTATCTCAGAGCGCTGTATTGATTGTTCAACTGTCATGTTTTAGATCCTGATCTTTGAAGATCGAGCGGGGCGATGGACACACATCGCGAGATGCAATCACGGGGTCTGCCCGCAGCTATTTGTTGCCTACCGAGCAGCGGTAGTTATCAATATACAAGTATATGTACAAGTATTAAGGTGCCATTGTTGCGATGCCATCTCGGCGTAGGTACTAATATTAAGACAAATCTTTCCCGATATGCGCAGTGGGGAGTGCCGAACCTTGGGCTGTCCCTGCTGCTGCTATCGGGCTACGGCCTGAGCGATCGCCTGTCCATTAGGCTCGCTGAGACTGCAGATTGATGCCCAGCACCTGGGTATAGGCTCCTCTCGCTTGGGTGACGCCGATAGTGCGCTCGGCAGATTCAATCATGGGCCGCCGCAGGCTAACCACCACAAACTGGGCGTACTGCGACTGATGTTTGATCATTTTGGCCAGCCGCTCTACGTTTGCCCCGTCTAGGAACATATCCACCTCGTCAAAGGCGTAGAACGGCGAGGGGCGATAGCGCTGCAGGGCGAAGATAAAGCTGAGGGCCGTCAAGGATTTTTCGCCCCCCGACATGGAGGCCAGACGGCGCACGGGCTTGCCTTTGGGGTGAGCAACCAGGGTCAACCCGCCGCTAAAGGGATCGCTGGGGTTGTCGAGCTGCAGATAGCCGTCACCGTCGGACAGCTCGGCGAAGATTACCTGGAAGTTGGCGTTGACGGCGTCGAAGGCCTCTTTAAAGGCCCGCTGCCGTAGGGTGGTGAAGTTCTCAATGCGCAGCAGCAGCTCCGATCGCTCTTCCGCCAGGGTAGAGAGCTTTTCGCTCAGGTCTTCTAGCCGCTCTTGAGTGCGCTTATGCTCCTCTAGCGCCATCATGTTCACCGGCTCCATGGCCTGGATGCGCTTTTGCAGCGATCGCAGCTCCTGCTGCAGCTGGGTCAAGGTAAGGTCGGCGGGCAGCTCGGGCACGGGATCGGGCAGTTCGTCGGCCTGCTCTTCGAGCTGCTGCTGCAGTTCTGCCAAGGTGGCGACGGCGGCCTGCCGCTCTTGCTGCAGCTTTTCCACCTGCCAGTCTAGGGTTTGCCGGGTGCTTTGCTGCTCTTTGAGCTGGCGCTCTACGCGATCGCGGGTTTGCTTTTCGGCGGCTAGGGTCTTCTCAAGCTGGGCGATCGCCTTTTGCAGCTGGGAAATTTGACGGTCTAGCGCTTCCCGCTGCCGCTGCAGTTGCGCCTGCTGCGACAGCGCTTGTCGCTGCTGCTGCTTGTGGTCCTGCAGGCGGCGATCGCCGTTCTCTGAGCGCTCCTGAAGGCGCTGCTGCTGGGCGTTGAGGTCCTGGGCGCGGTTTTCGGCGGTGCGCAGGGCCAGACGGCGCTCGTTGAGTACTTTTTCCTGCTGCTGAATGTGCTGCTGGGCCTGCTGCCACTCGCTGTGGGTTTGGGAGGCCTCTAGCTCGCTGAGGGTCTGCCGCAGCTGCTGCAGCTGGGTTTCTTGGGCGGGGAGCTGCGCCTGCACCGTTTGCAGCCGCCCCTGGGCCGTCTCCAGCTCTTGGCGGTTTTGCGCGAGCTGCTGCCGCTGAGACTGCTGCTGTTGGGTCAGGGCGCTGACCCGCTGCTCTACTTGAGTGGCGTTCACCTGGATTTCTCGCTGGGCCTCCCGCGCCTGGGTCAGCTCATCGGCCTGGGTCTGGCTCTGCACCGTCAGCTGGGCGATCGCCCCCTCGCAGCGGTCTAAAACCCGCTCGATGTCTGAGAGCCGCTGCCGCAGCGTCCGGGCCTCCGCCGACTCCCCCGCCTCCGCCGTGCCGAAGTGCAGCGCCCCCTGCCGCCGACCTAGAGAGCCGCCGGTCATTGCGCCGCTGGCTTCTAGCAGCTCTCCTTCTAGGGTCACCATGCGATATTCGCCGATGTTCTGGCGGGCGTCGCTGAGGGTTTCGAACACCAGGGTATTGCCGAACACATAGCCGAAAATGTCCCGGTAGCGATCGTCGCAGGCGACCAGATTGACGGCGTAGTCAATAAAGCCAGCGGGGCTCTTCCACTTAGAAATAGCGGTGAGGCGAGGCGCACGAATTTTGTTGAGGGGCAGAAAAGTCGCCCGCCCGCCCCGCTGCTCTTTCAGGATGCGGATGCCCGCCGCGGCTACGCCGTCGTCTTCTACCACCAGGTGTCCCAGTCGTCCTCCGGCGCTAATTTCTAGGGCCAGCTGATACTGGGGGTCCACCTGCCCCAGCTGAGCCACCAGGCCGCAGACGCCGGGGAGCCCCGTCTGGATCAAGATTTGAGTGGCGTAGGTGCCCTGGGACTCTTGGGTCGCCTGGGCCTGGGCTTCTAGCTTGTCTAGCTTGCGCTGGCTGTCCCGCTGCTCCCGCAGCAGCCGCGCCTGGGTCTCCTGCTGCAGCTGCAGCTCCTGACGGGTGGTAGCGAGGGCAGCGGCCAGGGTTTGCACCCGCTCTACGGCGCTGTCAGGGGTGCCGATGGTCTCTCGCTGGGCCTGAGCCTGAGCCAGCTCCTGCTCAGCTTTTTGAAGCTCTGTGGTTTGGGTTTCAATCGTTTGGGTGAGCTGGCTAATGCGCTCCTGCAGCCTGGCCTGCTCGGTGCGCAGGGGGTCCACCGTCGCCAGCAGGCCGTCCACCTGATGGCGTAGCTCGGTCTGCTGCTGCACCCAAGACTCCGAGGCCGCCGCCACCGCGTTGGCCGACTGCCGATACTGCTCTAGCGATCGCTGGGCCTGATCCCGCCGCGACCCCAGCTCGGCTAGACCCTGGGCGATGTCCTGCTGCTCCTGCTGCAGGGCCGCCTGGGTTTCAATCAGCGACTGCATCTCCTGCCGGGTTTGCTCCATCAGCCGCTCCGCCTCTTGAGCGGCCTGCTGTTCAGTCTGCTCTTGGCGCTGAAGCTGGCGGCGCTCCGCCTCTTGGGTCGCCAGGTTGGACTGCAGGGCCAGCTGCTCTTCTTCCCCCAGGGCTTTTACCTTGGCGCTGAGCTGCTCTAGCGCCAAGGTTTTCGTTTGAATGTCATCTCTGAGCGTCCGCTGCTGCTCTCTCAAGTCCTGAATTTTTTTCTCAGCGGTGGCGATCGCCTTTTCGCATTGGGCAATGCGCCGCTGCTGATCGCGCCACACCAGCACGGCTTCCCAGCGGCTGCGGGTTTGCAGCTCCTGGCGGAGCTGCTGATACTTCTCGGCTTTGATGCGGTCTTTGGCGAGGCGATCGCGCTGGGCGGTCAGCTCTTTCTCGACGATGCGAAAGCGCTCTTCTCGCTCGTGAACGGCGTCCAGCTTTTCTTTGGCCTGCCCAATTTTGCGGTCGAAGGCCGCCACCCCAGCCAGCTCATCAATAATCTCCCGGCGCTCCCTGGGGTTCATGGAGATGATGCTGGTGACGTCCCCCTGGAGCACGACGTTGTAGCCTTCCGGGTAAACCCTCAGCTGCTGCATTTGCTCATGGAGCTGGCTGAGAGTGCAGGACTCTCCATTGATGAAGTAGGTAGAGGTGTAGGTGCCCTGGGCAGTGACCCTGAGCTTTCGGGTGACGGTCCACTCCCGGCTGGGGGCAATCGCGGTACCGCTACCATTAGCGCCACCGTGATCAGTGCCGCCGTGATCAGTGCCGCCGTGATCAGCGCGATTATCATCAGACCTATTAGACGCCGTCCCCATAGCGCTATCGGCAAGAAGGCCGTCCGTAGGCTGAGCCGCCGGATATGGCTCAGTCGAGCTGTCGCCGTTTGCGGGATGATCAGCGATCTCTAGTTCGGCGTCTAGCTCGTCCATTTCCCCTAGGTCGAGGGTGACGGAGACGCTGGCCTCCATGGTGCGGCTGCGGCTGCTGTGGCTTTGGTTAACCAAGTCCGGCAGCTTTTCAGCCCGCATGCCCTTGGAAGTCGATAGCCCCAGCGCAAACAGCAGCGCATCCAAAATATTGGACTTTCCAGAACCGTTGGGCCCAGAAATCACGGTAAACCCATCGCGCAGCGGAATCTGCGTCGTGCCACCGAATGATTTGAAATGGGACAGTTCAACGCGCTTAATATACACTCGCTGGCAGGCTCGCTGGCGCTAAAGGGTACTGAAAATTGGCGGTGGACTGAATCTGGACTGAACCTGAGCGCAGGCCCAACGCGCAGCGCAGTTCAATTACGCAGTACAACTATACTGATTTTAATTTAGGCGGCAGGATAGTCAACCTATCTTGCTCGCCTAGCCTGACGCAACCCTTACCCCAACGCCGCCATTCATGCTGCTTTGTAGAGTGTAAACTGCTATCCGCCCCAAAAGCGTGAGCCAGAGCGCTAAAACGGGATATCGTCCAGATCGGCTTCGGTGGGCATGGGCGGCTCTGCTGGCCGAGAGGTCTGGGCTGGGGGCATGCCGGGTGCGGCGCTGGGGACGGCAGCCGGGGGGCGGCTGGGCTTTTCAGTGGGCTGACTTTCTGCTGATGAGACAATGCTCTCACCCCCGCCAAGCTGATGAATGCGCTGGGCCGTCAGCTCGGCCCGCTTTTCCTTAAACCCCTCGGGGCGATCGAAGGAAACCATGCCCAATCGGCCCTCCACAATTAGGCGATCGCCCACGTGATAGCGCTCTTGAATTTCCTGGGCGAGGTTTCCCCAACCCACGACCTTGAGGGTCTCCGGCGGATCGCCGTCCCGCAGCGCTTCAAACTGCACCGACATCTCGGCGATGGGGGTCTGATTGTCAGAGGTATAGCGCAGCTGGGGAGCCTGGACGACCTCGGCCATGAGGATGCAGTTGTTCATGATATTACTTGGGTGCCAACTATAGCGATAACGCAATCGCGCTTTTAAGATCGTACGCCGAGAAGCGTAGCAGAGTCTGCTCAGGCCATGAACCAAGATCTTGCGAGTCGCGATTACTATCAGTAATCATTATGAGATATTACCGCCCTGAACAGCTGCGCTGAAGATCTCCGCGCTTTTGAGGCAGGCTTGGTAGGATCAAATGAGATGCACTACGCCTAACTATGGCAGTGCTCCGTCCCGACGCCACCCCATTCACCGCCCACCATTACCATGGCCCTGGAAAACCTCCGCGACCTCTACCAGCAGGTCATTCTCGATCGCTACAAAAAGCCCCGTCACCGGGGTACAGCCGACCCCGTCCACCGCTATCAAAAGGGCCACAACCCGTCTTGCGGAGACACCATTGAAGTGACGCTACAGCTAAACGAAGCCAGCGATCGCATCGAGGACGTCAAGTTTGAGGGGGAAGGCTGCGCCATTTCTATGGCCTCTGTGGACCTGATGGCCGAGGCCCTGCGGGGAAAATCCCCTGAGGAGGCGCTATCGATGGTGCAGCAGTTTCAGGCCATGATGCGCGGCGACGCCGAATTCCCCAAAGAAATGCGCAAGCTCAACGTTATGCAGGGAGTAGCCCAGTTTCCGGTGCGCATCAAATGCGCCAACTTAGGCTGGCACACCCTCAAAGCCGCCATCGAGCAGCCCACTCCCTCAGACGCCGACAAGTTTGTCAGCAACGAGTAAGATGCGATACGGCCACTTAGATGATGCGGCAAAACTGACGTGAGGCAAGACCCTAAAGTCGCCGCACCATAATTCCAGTCTCCCACAGACACCACCCTTGGCAGGGGGCCTGGGGGACAGTTGTCTCCCCCAGCAGGGGGTTTGGGGGGCCGCCCCCAAGCAGCCGGCTCACCCCCAAACTCAGCGCATACAAGCTCAGTAGCACAAATTACCGCATCCCTTTCACACAACAAGGATGCATCTCTTAGTCCAACCAAACATTTGCTTCCGTTGGGTTACGCTAACGCTCTAACCTAATCTATAAGACCGGCACATTATTAAAGATCGGCACATCAAGCCAAAACCCCTTTCCCAAAAGCCCTAGGCCCCCATGCTAAACCCATCCCTTTTCCTAACCCTCGCCAAATGGTCCGGCATCCTAACCTTAGTGTTTGGAGCTATCACCGCCCTCGGGTTTCTGCTGGGGTGGGGCATCCGCTTCCGCTTAGTGGGTGCAACCGGCTTCATGGGCGTACTCACCGTCGGCATTTTCGCCCTAGGTCTAGTGCCCTTTACCCGCACAGTAGTGCCGGGAGCCGTCAAATTTTCCAGAGTGTTCGACAACGGCGCAACGCGGGCGGTAATTGCGGTATCGCCCACCATCACCGAGACAGAGCTAGAGGCTACCCTTAAGCAGGCTGCTAGCAACCTGTTCTCCCCCGGACGGCTGGGGTCGGGCCAGAGCGATCTGACGATTCAGGCCCGCACCGTGCTTCACCCTGAGCCCGGCCTTACCCAACCGCTGGTGCTAGGTCAAATCGAGCGATCGCTCTCCAAACGCGAGGACGCCGAGATGACGGTTACGCTGTACCGCGATCGCCTCGCTCAGCTCCCTACTCTCGAAGAGGCTTCTGGCAGTTGAAGCGCTGCCCTCCACTGGAATTCACGCTTCGATATCGTTTATAATTCCGCCCATGAGCTACTCTAACCCCACGTCATCCTCACCGGATATCCTGGTTACCGCCATGGCTCCCGCTCGCGTTTTGCGGGGAGCCGATGCGCTTCGCCACAGCGTTGCGGCGATCGCGGCTTTGGGTCAGCGTCCTCTAGTAGTAGGGGGCGATCGCACCTTTGAGGTCGTAGCCCCTCACCTAGGACCGGCGCTGGCGGGGTTAGAGAGGGCTACAGTGTCTTACGGAGAGGACTGCAGCGAGGCCGCTCAGCAAGCTTTGCAACAAGCGGCAGAAGCGCATCAGGCGGATATGGTGATTGGGGTCGGCGGCGGTAAGGCGCTGGATGCGGCAAAGCTGCTGGCCCATCAAACGCGGCTACCCGTCGTGACGATGCCCACATCCGCCGCCACCTGCGCCGCCTGGACCGCGCTCTCTAACGTCTACACCGACGAGGGGGCGTTTCTCTACGATGTGACGCTGCTGCGCTGCCCCGACTTACTGGTGCTAGACTATAGCCTTTTAGAAACAGCGCCGCGCCGCATGCTGGTGGCCGGTATTGGGGATGCCCTAGCCAAGTGGTACGAGGCCTCCGTCAGCAGCGGTCACTCTGAGCGCACCTTGATTATTGGGGCGGTGCAGCAGGCGCGGATACTGCGGGATATCCTGTTTCAAAAATCGCGTCAGGCTCTAGACGCGCCGGGCAGCGAAGTGTGGCGCGACGTCGTGGATGCCGCCGTGCTGATGGCGGGGGTGATCGGCGGCCTGGGGGGAGCGCAGTGCCGCACTGTGGCCGCCCATGCGGTACACAACGGATTGACCCACCTCACGGAAAGCCACGATACCCTCCATGGGGAGAAGGTCGCCTACGGCATTTTGGTGCAGCTGCGCTTAGAGGAAATGGTGCAGGGCAACCAGCTTGCCGCGTCTGCACGGCAGCAGCTTTTGCAGTTCTATGGGGAGATTGGACTGCCCCGTACCCTAGCGGAGTTGGGCTTAGGAGATATCGCGCTGTCCCGTCTGCAGCACAGCGCTGAGCTAGCCTGCGCCCAGGGGTCCGATATTCACCGGCTTCCCTTCACCGTAGTTCCCACAGAGCTGATGGCCGCCATGGTGTCTTCTGCCACCTTGGGCGCTCCCAAATCTGTTTCAACGTTAGATACCCCTATTACCGAGGTCTTAGCATGAGCCTAGATTGGATTCGTCCAGCCGATCGCCTAAACGCGCTCCCCCCCTATGTGTTTGCCCGGCTGGATGAACTCAAGGCCCATGCCAGAGCCGAAGGGCTAGAGCTGATTGACTTGGGGATGGGCAATCCCGACGGCCCCACGCCGCAGCCCGTCGTCGAGGCCGCGGTCGCCGCCATCCAGGACGACGCCACCCACGGCTACCCGCCCTTCGAGGGCACCGCTAGCTTTCGCCAGACCATCACCAGCTGGTATCACCGCCGCTACGGCGTCAGCCTCGATCCCGACGGGGAGGCGCTGCCGCTGCTGGGCTCAAAGGAAGGGCTCACCCACCTGGCGATCGCCTACATTAATCCGGGCGACCTAGTGCTGGTTCCCACACCTGCTTACCCGGCTCACTTTCGCGGTCCGCTAATCGCGGGGGCGGAGGTCTATCCCCTGGTCCTAAAAGAAGAGCAAGACTGGCTAATTGATCTGGGGGCCATCCCCGATGCAGTGGCACAGCGGGCCAAGGTGCTCTACTTCAACTACCCCAACAACCCTACCGCCGCCACCGCTCCCCGCAAATTCTTCGAGGACGTTGTCGCCTTTGCCCGCAAGCACGAAATCCTGCTGGTCCACGACCTGTGCTACGCGGAGCTGGCCTTCGATGGTTACCAGCCCACCAGCCTGCTGGAAATTCCGGGGGCAAAGGACATCGGCGTTGAGTTTCACACTCTGTCCAAAACCTACAACATGGCGGGCTGGCGCATCGGATTTGTAGTAGGCAATCGTCACGTCATTCAAGGACTGCGCACCCTAAAAACCAACCTTGACTACGGCATTTTCTCGGCCCTACAGCGGGCGGCGGAAACCGCCCTGCAGCTCCCCGACACCTACCTCAAAGAGGTGCAGGGCCGCTATATCCAGCGGCGAGACTGCCTGATTGAAGAGTTCGCTCATCTGGGCTGGACCGTGCCCAAAACGGAGGCCACTATGTACCTTTGGGTGCCCTGTCCTCCAGGAATTTCCTCCAGCGAGTTTGCCCTGTCGGTGCTGCAAAAGACGGGGGTCGTTTTCACGCCGGGAAGTGCTTTCGGCTCTGGCGGGGAAGGCTACGTGCGGGTCAGCCTAATTGCCTCCTGCGATCGCCTGCGGGAGGCCATGAAACGGCTGGCAGCGGCGGGAATTCGCTACGCGCCGGCAGCGCAGGTGGCGTCGGTGCGCTAGTCGAGAGGGCCGTGCTAGGCCCTGACCAAAAAAACTGGGTCTCAAGCCCCGCCCTTTAGGGCGGCTTTTGTAGGACAATTGTATTTATGAAGTGCCGCTACCAGTACCGCGTCTATCCCACGTCCGGACAGCAGATCAGCTTAGCCAAGCTGTTTGGCTGCTGCCGTGTCGTGTGGAACGACGCCTTAGCACTGTGCAAGGAGTCGGATTCGCTGCCTAAGAATGGCGACCTTCAGAAGGCTTGCATCACGCAGGCCAAGAAAACGGTTGAGCGCCAGTGGCTGAGCGAGGTATCAAATATCCCGCTGCAGCAGTCCATCGCCGATTTGGGCGTAGCGTTCAAAAACTTCTTTGACTCGCTCAAAGGCAAGCGCAAAGGACCAAAGGTGAAGCCGCCCCGGTTCAAGCGCAAAGACAACCGCCAGTCGGCGCGATTCCGCAAGGGCGGCTTCTCGCTCAAGGGCGACAAGGTGTATCTAGCCAAAATTGGCAACCTCAAGGTGCGCTGGTCGAGGCCGCTGCCGTCTGAGCCGTCATCCGTCACCGTCATCAAGGACAGAGCAGGCCGCTATCTTCTGAGCTTCGTTGTCGAAGTGCAGCCGGTCCACATCCCCGCCAAGAACCAAAGCGTGGGTGTGGACTTGGGTATCAAGACGTTCGCGGTGCTCAGCAGCGGCCAGCGCGTTGAGTCTCCTGGTTACGACCGCATTGGCCGCAAGATACGCCGTGAGCAGCGCAAGCTGAATAGGCGCTTCAAGGGGTCGAAGCGCCGTGAGCGTACTCGGCTGCGCATTGCTAAGCTGAAGGCCAAGCAGCGGGACATCCGCAAGGATTTTCTGCATAAGCTCTCGACCTGGCTGATTCGCAACCATAGCGTTGTGGCTATTGAAGACCTAAACGTGTCCGGCATGGTCCGCAACCGCAAGTTGGCCCGCGCTATTGCGCAGCAGGGCTGGCGTGATCTGCGAACCATGTGCGAGGCCAAGGCCGCGATGATACTGGAACGCGAGGTATCGGTCATCAGCCGGTGGGAGCCGACTAGCCAGAAGTGTGCCGACTGCGGCTACCGCTGGGGCAAGCTGGACCTGTCGGTGCGCGAGCTGGTCTGCCTTGGTTGCGGCAAAACCCAAGACCGGGACGGCAATGCTAGCCGCAATATTGAAACGTCTGGGCTGGAGCTAGCCCGAGACTCTAAACGGACGCGGAGCGGGCATAAGACCTCGTCAGGGGCAATTCGCGCTGAGGCGTCCACCCGTCGGGAGTCCACCTAGTGGGCAGACCGGGAATCCCCGCTCTTCAGGGCGGGGAGGATGTCAAATTCCGCTCACGTCATCAGCGCCCTTCCTTAGGCAGCCGGTGCCCCTGCCTATAGAGCGCTTCTGAGACATGCCGCTGCATTACCCGCTCGGACGATTCCGCCACCGCCAGGATAGCCGCCTCTCGCGCTAGAACCGAGATCTCACCTCCCGTGAGAGGCAGCTTAGCAAGGCAAGACCAACGCAGGCGGCCTAGCCCAACTCCCTCGGGAAAGGCCCGCTTCCACAGCAGCAGGCGATCGCCCTCGCTGGGCCTAGGAAACATTAGCGTCGTCGTGCCGCGCCGCCACCGAGGGCCAAGCGACTCTGACCTCCGGATGCTGAGGAGGGTCAAGGTAGGGCTCTGCTGGCGGCGGGCCATCAGCTCGCCCGCATCAAACGGCGACCGAGGAGCAAACCAGCGCTGCGCGGACTTAATGAGCACCACGGTGGGGCTGGCGATGATGGTCTCTTGAATAGCGCTCCACCGAGCTGGGCCGATAGTCTCTAGGTCGTAGATGGTCAGCGCGCTGCCAACCGCTGCCGCGATCGCCCGTGCGGCTAAGGTCTTCCCGGTGCCTGCATCGCCTATCAGCGTAGCCCACAGGCCAGGCTGGACGGCCCCAAAGTTTTGGCGCTCAAACCCCCAATCCCTATCGACCGTTTTTTGTACCGTTAGGCTATGGCTCAGGTGCTGCAGCTCCCTCATAAGCTCACCTGGTAAAATCAGATCGTCCCAAGCGGCGGCGGGCTGAGCGGCGGGTAGTGCAGCATTCTGTTCGGGAGTGACGTCAGCGTTAGGGTGAGGTGGAACAAGCCTGACATCAGCCGGGGCCGCACCGGGCTGCCCAGAAAACTGCACTGACAGCGCCGGGGGAGGCGACATTGCGGCTATACCGGTATCTCGAAGCAGGCTGTCTAGCTCTTGGGTCGACGCCTCGGAGAGCAGCAAATCGGTTAGCCGGGGCAGCGCCCGTACTGAGGCGCTGAGAAACGTCCCCCCCGGTGGCCGAACGAGCTGAATAAGATGATGCTTGAGAAGGGGCGATGGCCCCTCGCCGACGGGGCTGGCCCAGCCCTCGCCAAGCCGCGATCGCGCCGTTTGCCAGTCGGTGTCGCTGCGGCACAGCAGCCGCAGGGTCAGCTCTAGGGTAGGTAGCTCAGAATCTGTAGTGCCCTGCAAATATTGATAGAGCCGACCATAGCGCCGGTTGACCTCCGGAGCGAGGGCCATTAAGACAAGGTTCTTCTCGAAGAGCGTCAGCTGCAGGCGATCGCGCAGCAGCGGCAGCAGCAGCACGACTCCGTCTTGAAAGCTGGCCTGAATCCGCGCCTGGAGTCGCTGCTGATACCCCCCCGGTTGAGGCGAAGACGGGGGGGAAGATTGAGGACGATGCTCGTCGTAGCCGGCTTTGCCCTCCAGCGAGATGAGTCCTTTCCACCAGTGGGCGGTTACCCGATCTGCTTGGGATTGAGCGACGCGATTAATTCCCTTTTGCTCCTGGCGGTGGCGAGAGACTGCCACCATCAACACGCGTTCTAGCCAATTGAGTTCGGTCTTCAGGTAGGCCCAGTTGCTCGCAAATCCGTTTGGCATTGCCGTGGAGACACAGGGTGGACGCTTACGATTACGCTTTGCGATCGCAAGCTATGACTATTGTACAGAGTTCATTTATAAAGTGCCCACTGGGGCAGGCCAGTCGCCAGAATGGTGAACTGGGATGGGTCAAAACGGGGTTAAGGCACTGCACCCGCAGTCCTTTCAGCCTGGTGCCAAACCTCAGAAAGTCGGTATTGACGAGGCTCGCGAACGGCAATAGCGATTGAAGCATCGATCTGCGCCAGCCTCAAATAGAGCTCTAGGCGCTCTAGAAAAATGTTGCCCTCAGCAAGGGTGCTCTCGACCGCCAAAATCGCGAACTTATCCTTCTCGACTCGGGCAACAACGTCCTGTTTGCGGGCCGTCGACTGAATAATTTCGGACAGCTTTACGAGGAATTTTTCTCTTTGAGCCAAATCGCGATCGCCGTCAGCATGGCCCCAGTCATTGAGATGAATTGAAATCACGCAGGCCGAATGCCCATAGAGTCGGCAACGCTTCTCTTCACCCGCCAAAAGCAGGTCCCAGGCTCGGCGGCTGTAAAGGCCGGTGAGGTCGTCCCTTAGGGATGCTGCTCCGGCGTGATCTAGGTGACGAGCCTGGTTCGCCATGTCAAGGCAGGTCCCGAGCACCAATTCCAGCATCTTCACTAGAACCTCAAGCAAGGGCAGCTCGTCAACGATCGTCGTCGGCAGCGGCTCGGGGTGAATCGCGCACAACGTGCCAAACAGGCGACCGTCTCTATATCTCAGCGGGATGCCGATGTAGGCTCCAATGGTGAGCTGACGGCCAATAGGGGCGTCGGCATAGGCCAGCTCTATATGGCAATCAGGGACAACTCTAGGGGCGGCTTGAGTCACCATGCGATAGCAGAACGAGTCCATCCACTGAAACGCATCACCGTCGCGGACGCCATATCCATTGTCGTTGGCGTATAGAATAATCCAATCGGCTTCTTCCACGCGGGTTATGGCCCACAGGTCGAACGCTAAGCGATTTCGCAAAAGTGCCAGCATTTCATGCGCTGTACTATCAAAATCCAGCAGCGCTTGATTGTTCAGCATGTGGGTTCCCCAAAGTGCTCAGAAGTCTATCGCGAGATGCACCTGCGCTTAGCCCAAATAAGCCTTGTCTGTGGCCAAAGAAGCGGAGCTTTCCCTGAGGAGACAGATCTGCTTCCGAAGGCGGTTTTTGTTTATTGCCTTCTGTTTATTGCCTTCTGTTTATTGCCTTCTATAGTAGCGCCACAGCGTAGTGAGTCGGCAGCCGTCAGCCAAGCATGCTTTGCTGGAGAGCCGCTTAGCTGTGACGCTACCATAGAATCTGCAGCAATACCCCGGAATATTGGGTTGAGGGTCCTGTTGCCTTAAAGATCTATATTCAGGGCCAATTTCCGCCAGCGTTGATTTGGTCGCCTGCTTAGTCATACCGTACACTTGTAGTCATAACCGCACATTTATCGGTATGCGGGAGTATGACGAGGGATGACTGATAAGAGTAGACTCAATCTTCTGACAAAGCCGCCGTATGCTTGTTCAGCTGCTGCGCTATGACTGGAGCGATTTTAGGTTGTCATGGTAAGGAATGCTACGGCAGATGAAAGGCGTTTGGCTCACCACAGCATCATGGTGGTTGAAGACAATCAGTATGATGCTGTGCTCCTCGAGCGCGCGTTTAGGAACGCAGATCTCCACAATCCCCTGTGCGTCATACCAACTGGAGACGAGGTGATCGACTATCTGACAGGCGCGGGGCAATACAGCGATCGCGCTCAGTATCCCCTGCCAATTCTAATTTTTTTAGATCTGATGCTGCCTACCCGCAGCGGCCTCAGCGTACTGAAGTGGCTTCGAGAGCAGCCCCAGATCAATCGCATTCCGGTTATCGTACTGACCTCATCAGACCGCAACGACGACATCAAGCAGGCCTATGCTCTAGGCGCGAACTCCTACATGGTCAAGCCGAAAGACTACGCGTCGCTAGCCCGGATGGTAGAAGCCAGCAAGCGCTACTGGCTAACCCTCAACGTCTATCCTCCCGTTTCCCCGTTTCCGCTACGGTTCTAGTGCCTGCTCAATACCGCTGAGCTGCTAGCCTAAGCTTAAGCGAAGATGTCAACCATTTTCTCGTGTTAGACCAGCAGCGGACCGCTTACCTCAGTTCAATTCGTGATGACCTCCACAGCTCCCCTTAATTCTGCTTCAGAGCCTCCCCAGGATTCAAACAGCGACTGGCTAGAAATTGGCCGCGTGGTTGGCCCCCAGGGTCTACAGGGAGAGCTGCGAGTTTACCCCAGCAGTGATTTCCCAGAACGCTTCGTTGTTCCCGGAACCCGGTGGCTACAGCAGGGGCCGAAAGCCGGTTCCGGAGCAGTGCCCCTGAATCCGCCGACGGCTGTTGAGCTGTTGTCGGGTCGTTTCATCCCCAACAAAGGCCTCTATGTGATTTGCCTAGCAGACGTCGCGAGCCGTGACGAGGCCGAAGCTTTGCGTAATGCTCGGCTGCTTGTGCCCAAAGGCGATCGCCCTCCCCTAGAAGCGGGGGAGTATCACGTTTGCGATCTATTGGGGTTGGCGGTGTATCACCAGGCAACAGGGCAGCTAGTGGGCACCGTAGTGGATATTCGAGAGGCGGGAAACGACCTGCTAGAGGTGGCCTGTCCGCCCCCGGACGCTTCGGGTAAGCCTCGCACCGTGTTCATTCCCTTTGTTGAGCCCATCGTACCGGTTGTGGACCTGGCTCAGCGCCGCATCGAAATTACGCCGCCTGTGGGGTTGCTAGAGCTGGGGTAAGGCCGCCAAAAGATCAAGGCTAAGAGATAAGCATGCTGCTGCCCTGCGGGGAGACGTGGCTGCGCCTCATCGTCAGAGACTTTGCCAAGGTTTGGTAGGCAGCAGGGTGACCTGCAAAATAGCCCGAGAGGTAGTACCTGGGGGGTTCGTAATGGTGCTCAGCGGTGAAAGGTGCTAGAAACCGGTCGCCCGCGAGGTCACGTCTGACAAAAAATGCGTTTGCCCCAGAAAGGTTACAGCCCACAAGGCAATACCCTTTTCGCTCAAGATGCACCTCGAAAAACTTTAAAGATGCCCCAAAGCAATCGTCTTTTTGCCAGGAGTGGCTTTCGTCGTAGTCCATGCAGTACAAGATGGGGGGAGTGAACTTAGCATTATATTCCACCACAATTACCCTGGGGCTGACGCAGTCAATGGCGTCTAGCACGTGGTAGTCATTGCCGTCAATATCCACCGACAGCAGGTCTATTTCATCAGCCTGGATGCGGCTCGAAATCAGCGTATTGATGTTTTCTTTAGTAATAAATGACTGAACGATTTTGAGCTGTTCGTCAGCGATAACTTCAGCAAAATGCTCCTGTATCGCGTTGATCGAGCGGCTAGAAGCGTCGATCCACAGCCCTTGCCACTCTTCAAACAGGAGGGCCAAGGTATTGTTCTCTAGGCCGTCTCCAATACCGAACTCCACAAACATTTTGTTGGTTGTGCCAATCCGGTTGAAAATCTCTCGGATGATGCCGTCTTCGTCACTTTGAGAATAGACCTTATCTCCGAAGGGGACTAAACTTTTTGGGTCTCGGTAGCGATCGCTGGCTCTGAGACGGTCAATCTCTTGAATAATAGGAATTTGAGCAATGCGGCTTTTGATGACTTCCTCATAAGCTCTCTCCTGTGCGGCAGAGGTAATGGACTGTCTAATTTGACGGAAGGGCATAGGCTTGCTCTCAATCGATGTCCAGCGTCGAGATTTACCTGCTCGACTGGGTTCAGCTTAAACCAAACCTACCCTCAACTCCAGCCGCTGCTTTGAGGGCCTTACTCGCTCAAAGTCGTATCTGCCATGCGGGGATTCCAGCGAGATCGGCTTTCCTCAATATGCATATTCGTCGTATCTTTTTTAAGGTGCCGAGGGCTGCTCTCAAAAGACAATGACGAAGGTCTATTCTCCCCATACTGAGCGCGAATAAAGGCATCGACCGCCTCGTAGGCGGGGCTGTCAGCCGGCGACGCTGGCAGGAGATCTTTGCGCAAGGCAGCAGAAAATAGCCCTGTGCCGTCATCAAAAAAGCGCTCAGTGGTTTCGCCGTACTCGCTGTAGGGATAAAAGGCCAGATCGCCTGGGGCTTTGGCCGCCACCCAGGACACATAGGCCCAATACTCGCTAAAGGTGCCAAACTCGTTGGCCGATCGCATCATCAGTCGCAGCCAGCTCTCTTCAGAGTGAAAGTACTGGCCGACCTGGCGCTTGAAGGAGTCAAGGTGCGATCGCTTAAACCACATATGGTGGGGAATAAAGGTGCCTTCTCCGTCCGTGAGCGGCTCTACCCCCAGCACCGAGCGAATCCACCGCGCCCAGGTGCCGACGATCTGCGCGTTCCCATACTGATTATTCTGCAGGAGCGCAAACGCATGCTCCGTATCATCTTGGCCCTGAGAATCTGGCCTCTGGCGAATCAGCGGCCAGGTGTCTACGGGAAGCAGGTCGCTGTCCCAAACCACGTACCATTCGCTGAGGGTGTCGATACCCTCAGGCGCACCGAGCTTTAAAAGCTGCTGGTAAAACCAGCCGGGGGTATACAGTGATTCCCCCAGCTCTAGCTCGGCGCAAATGGCATCTTTAGACAGGCCGCATTCTTTTTTGAAGAACGGCTCCTCCGGATGGACAAAGAGCGGCGACACTTGCCAGGTTTTGGCCTGCTCTCGGAGCGATCGCACCTGAGACTCTGGGGTCACAACGTGAATCGCTCGTGGGGCATAGTGGGCCGTGAGTCCCTCCATCACCGCCCGCGTATTCCAGCGCAGGCGATAAAGCGGGATGACAACGTCAAAGGGTTCTGCCATGTTGCCTGTCATCTACACCCCTGTCAGCGCCGCGGGCTCGTCGTGGTAAAGAGACGATTCCAGTGGAATATGGGCCACCGTTGACGGATCTTCTAGACCCACATCGCTGCAGTGGGCGTCGATGCCCAACCCGCCCCGAGGGTAGTCTTCGCAAACCCGCTGGTATTCATCAATCGCGGTGTATAGCTCCTCTTGTGACAGCGCATTGAGGTAGCCGCATTCACCAATCTCGCCTTTGGGCAGCGGCACTGCTAGGTTACGACCTCGCTTTTGGAAGATCTTCTCCTGAGAAGACCACAGCGTTTCTTTGCGCAGCATGATGTCGTGCCAGAGGCTCAGCCCAAACGAGCTGATCAGATCCATAATCCGCCGGAACTCGCCGTTGCTAATCCAGCCCATGCGGTAGCTGAGGTAAGCGCCAAAGCCCATGCCGATGGAGACCGCGTGGCCATGTAGCAGCCCGGCCTCAATTTCGAACCCGGGGGACCAGGTGTGGCCGTAGGCGTGGGGACGGCATTGGTGGGTTTCGTAGAGGTTGCCGTACTCTGCCGCCACGTAGCTGCGCAGCGCGCCGCCCAAAATTCGCTGGGACAGATCGCTGATGGCGCTGTCGGCCTCGCAATCCGTAGTGCCAAAGCGGGTGGTAATCAGCGCTGGCCCCGCTTCTTCTAAATTGCGAAACAGCTCGGCGTCTTTGACCACCGCCATCTTGACGATCTCAATGATGCCGTGGCGCAGCCAGCCTTCCCGCAGGGTTTTGAAGAAAAAGCGATCGGTGATGGACAAAACGGGCGGATGGTAGGCCCCGAACAGGTTCTTGTAGCCGAAGCCATCACAGCAGGTTCTCGGCGATGGTCCAGCATCAATGCCCGCCACGATGGAGGTGGAGAGCATGACGTAGGGCGTGTTGCGGTGATACAGGGCGCAGGCCAGCCCGGCAGTATCAGCCAGGACGCCCCCGCCGACGATGAGTACGGGCTCATTGCGAGAAACGCCCAGCCGCTTAAAGTCCCCCAGCATTCGCTCAACGGTATGGATGCCTTTGTCGACTTCCATGGCCCGGTAGACAATCTTTTCGAGCTCAATGCCGTGGTGGTCGAAGTAATGCTCAAGCTGCTCACCGTAGTAGCGCTCGACATTTTGGTCAACGAGGCAGACGCAGCGCCCCAGCGGAATATACATGTTGCGCAGCAGCAGCTGTTCTGGGTCGAGGGAGTGATCGACGAGCTTGATGGAGGCGAAAGTTTGGGCGCTAACCACCGCTTCAATGGTCTGATCGCCTGCCGTACTGACCACGTAGCCCTGGCTTTCGCGATAGCTCGACGTGGGGTAAACCGCGTGGGGATTTTCCTCAACGAGGCGAGCCGCAAACGCCCGATAAAATTCGCCGTCTGGGGTGCGCAGAAGGCGCTCCAGCAGCTTATCTTCTCGCAAATTTGAACAATAAATCCTATCGGAGAATGTAGACCACTCATCACCTGCAGCCTTATCAAAAGCAGCAATGAGCTGAGTGAACAGACCAAAAAAAGTACTCAACGGGAAATTGAGACAGCTCCGCAGCCGGCGACAGGCCGACAAACCATCCACCGCTTCTGCTGAAGCAAATTCCGTCCCAAGATTGCTAGAAAACGCGTCGTTATCGATCAGCGAAAGCAGCACTGTTCTAAAAGGGGTACTGCAACAAATGGCTTCAACGGCGTGATCTAAATCCTGGTGGGCTAAAGGCTCGTTATCGTAGGTGTCGATAAAAGCCTTAACCGCCGAGGTAGTCTTTGTCATTATTGGGTTCCGGGAAAAATCTACGACGATGGCTGAGGTATTAGCACCTTCGCCATGAGTAACTTAGCACGAGTGTAAAAAATTGAAAGAAACTTAGCAAGATCTCGTAATCGCCGTCGATATTAGTGTAAGCTGGTAGCCAGGTGCTGCTGACGCTTATTTTGAAAGCTTAGGCAGCGCGATATTTTGCGTAGTCAGATAAGCTGCAAATACGGCCGGATATGGCATTTGAAGGATTTCGTTAGACGGCGTTAAATTTTGTAAAATAGCTGAAAAGTGCGCCCGTTATGACCATTTGGTAGGGAAGGCTACCTTATTTGCAGCCGTTTTGCCCAAGAATTCAATGGGGATTTGAATTGAGGGAAGTATCAAAATAGTTTGGCGATCGCCCACACCGCCGCTGCGCAGAGACTGCCGTCTCCTGACTCAATTATCAGCTGAAAGCACGTATCAATGACTGTAGCAAGCATCGTAGGCTAATCGTTGAACCTGTCGCAGTAGTGCTAAATGGTCAGAACAAATTCTGAATAGATCGCCATACTGCCGTGTAGAAGTTACCGTCCCCCTGCTCGCGCAGCAGCTGGAAGGGCGAATTATCATCGCCGATGAAGGGGCGCAGCCGCCAGCCAAGCTGCATGCCCACAACGGCGTAGATGCCAATCCAAATGCGCAGCAGCAGCGTGTTGAGGGGCTGCTCGAGCCGGAACGCGAGGTAGGCGCAGCCGCGGTAGAGATAGCGGACGCCATAGATACCGCACAGCCCAAAGATTAGCACATGCAGCAGCATGATGAACTGGTAGTTTTGGGTTGTCAGCGTAAAGAAAAAGGCAATGGGGGCCAGGCTAGCAAGCAAAATAGTGGTGGTGCCGATGGTCATCACCATTAGGGTCACCGTCTGCAAAAACTTGAAGCTTTGCCCTAGCAGTACGTTAAACGTATAGAGCGATGGAATGCAAATGAGGGCGGTTAGCAGGAATAGGATAGGGAGCTTCACCCCCGACGCTATAGCCTGAAGCGGGCCGTTGTACATCCCCATCACCACGCCATAGATTCCGGCTAGGATGGCGCTGAGCACGGACATGGAAAAGACAATGCGCGGCAGCTCTTTTTGAGAGTGAATCTGCTCAAACAGCGCCGTCTGGGCTCTGAGCAAGTAGTCGAGAAAGTAAAACGACAGGTGCAGCAGGTTTTTCTCCTCCAGCACCCGCCGCAGCGATCGCATTTCGTCGCGGGAGTAGCTAAATTTAGGCGGTAGAGGAGCCGAGCCTGTGCCATCGGCTAGTTCGGGCGGCGGGGCGGCGGGCGCTTCCGCTACAGCGTCAGTTGATGGGTCCGGGACTGTAGAGGGCGCTTTATTGGTGTGCGAATTGGTGCGCGCCGCGGGCTTTGACGATTTGTTGTTCACAGTCGGAACTCCATGGCTGGATTATACCGACGGTTTTAGCAAATTTACTGAGCGATCGCCAGAGGCACTGTGACGCACCAAGGACGCGTCAAGGCCCGCATTATTGGCGGTAAATCGCCCTAACTGCCCAAATTTGCCGCCCCAAACGTTGCGTTGAACTGGCGGCACCAGATGGCTACTGAACCGTACTCATCCACGTCCACCGATGCTGGAATGGCGTAGCGCTGAGTCCCGCTGATTTGCTCTAGCGGCGCGATCGAAACGTAGTCTCCCTCCTCAATGCCGTAGGTCGGCGGGCTAGCGACGCTGAGGAAGTCGTCCGACCGATGCAGCACGACAAACAGATCGGGGCCAGCATCAGTACTAAAATCATCCCCCAATTCGACGTAGCGCTCGTCACCGTCCTGCAGGATTTGCGCCGTGCCCGTGGTTGGGTGCTCCGCCGCCTCAAAGGTGCCGGATTTGACGGGACCGCTGATCGACCGGGCTCGTCTGTGGGGCTGCTAGTGCTGGCGGCACCGGCGGTCTCGGTAGATTCAGCAGCGGGCTGCGGGTCTGCGGTGGAATCGGCAGCTGTGTCGGGGGCAGGGGCGCTACAGGCTGTGGCGACCGCTAGCGCTAATAGAGCGGCAGAGTATTTCATGAGGTGTTTCCTGAGAACGACGGCAGCCTCTTCTTTGGGGCTGCCTGCAGTCTAAGTTACAATTCTAAGACCGGGCTGAGTCTGGCATGAAGTCTGCCGCCCTCGCGCTGCTGCGAATATCTGGTACGACACCTAGCCTCGCCCGTGGGGGCTGTCAAAGTCGATCACCGGTCCCTTGGGCACCAAACCGTGGGGATTCACGCCGGGGTGACTGGTGTAGTAGTGAGTTTTGATGTGGTCGAAGTTAGTGGTGCGCTTGAAGGCGGGGGTCTGATAGAGGTCCCGCAGGTAGCCCCACAGGTTGGGGTAGTCGGTAATGTGCCGCAGGTTGCACTTGAAGTGACCGTAGTACACCACGTCGAAGCGAATCAGCGTGGTGTACAGGCAAATATCAGCCTCCGTGAGGCGATCGCCGCACAGATAGCGCTGCTTGCTGAGCACCTGCTCCCAGTGGTCTAAGGCGTCGAATAGCTCCGTGACCGCTTCTTCGTAAGCGCCCTGCTGAGTGGCAAATCCGGCCCGATACACGCCGTTGTTGACGGGCCCATAAACGGCGTCTATGGTGTCGTCAACCTGCTGCTTTAGATCCTCGGGGCAATGGTCGACGCTGTTTTGAGCGATCGCCCCGCAGCCGTGGTCAAACATGCGGATGATTTCGCGGGACTCGTTGTTGACGATCGCGCCTTTCTGCTTGTCCCACAGCACCGGCACCGTGACCCGACCTGAGATGGTGGCGTCTGTTTTGGTGTAGAGCTCCCGCAGGTATTTGGCCCCGTTGACGCTGTCGGCGATCGCGCCGGGGTAGTCGGAGAAGGCCCAGCCCTCTTCTCCCATATGGGGATCGACCACAGAGAGGGAGATAGACTCTGTTAGGCCCTTCAGCTCCCGCATAATCAGGGTGCGGTGCGCCCAGGGGCAGGCCAGGGAGACATAGAGGTGGTAGCGTCCCGCCTCAGCGGGAGCGCCGGAGCCGTCGGCCTTCAGCCACTGATGGAAGTCGGTTTCGGGGCGAACAAAGCGTCCCTTGTCGTCTTCCTGGTCCCGCGTGGTTTTCCACTCTCCGTTGACGAGTCTTCCCAGCCCCATGTGCGCCCTTCAAAGTGATCAAAGTATGCCCGTAGTCTAGCGCTACTCGGCTGGGCGCGGCACTCCTCCCAAAGCCAAGACTCTTCTACAGCGCCGCTAGCGATCGCCGTATTGCCTGAATCGCCTGGTCTACTTCCTCGGCACTCACCACCAGGGGCGGCACAAACCGCACTACTTTCGGGCCAGCAGGCACCACCAGCAGGCCTTCCGCCATCGCCGCTTTGACGATATCAATCGACTTCATCTCCACGTCCTCTCGCAGCGCCAGGCCGTTGATCAACCCCCAGCCCCGCGCCTCAGCAAACAGCTCGGGGTAGTCCGTTACGATCGCCTCTAGCCCCACCCGCAGCTGCTCTCCCCGCTGACGCACGTTCTCTAAAATGTTCTCCCGATCTAGGGTGCGGCACACCGATAGGGCAACGCCGCACACAAAAGGGTTGCCGCCAAAGGTGCTGGCGTGGTCTCCCGGCTGCAGTACGTCGCAGGAGGACTTGCAGAGCATGGCCCCAATGGGGACGCCGCCCCCCAGTCCCTTAGCTGAGGTAAAGACGTCGGGCTCAATGCCCAACACTTCATGGCCCCAGTACTGGCCGCTGCGCCCCATGCCCACCTGCACCTCGTCCAAAATCAGCAGAATGCCCTTCTCATCGCAAATCTCGCGGACGCGCGCAAAGTAGTCGCGATCGCCTGGACGTACGCCCCCCTCGCCCTGCAGGGGCTCTAGCATGATGGCGGCCACCCGGCGCTGGGGCTGGTCTAGCTCAGCGATCGCGGTCTCTAGGGCGTCGATGTCGTTGTAGGGCACATAGTGGAAGCCGGGCACCAGGGGATTGAAATTCTTTTGGTACTTAGGCTGCCCGGTGGCGGTAATCGTCGCTAGGGTGCGACCGTGGAAGCTGGCGTTCGCCGTGATGATAATCGGCTCTTCAATATTCAGCCGGGTATGGCCATACTTACGGGCCAGCTTAATCGCCCCTTCGTTGGCCTCTGCTCCCGAGTTGCAAAAGAAAACCCGCTCGGCGCAGGAGTGATCTACAAGCCACTGGGCTAGCTCACCCTGCTGCGGAATGTAATAAAGGTTAGAGACGTGGTGCAGCGTCTTAATCTGCTGGGTCACGGCCTCAATCATCGCGGGGTGGGCATGGCCCAAAGTGCAGGTGGCAATGCCTGCCACAAAATCAAGGTACTCTCGGCCCTCGCTGTCCCAAACGCGACAGCCTTCTCCCTTCTCTAAGGCGATGGGAAAGCGCGCGTAGGTGGTCATTACCACCTGGTCAAACTGCTCGGCTTGAGTTTTTGGGGCAACGGGGGAAGAGAGAACCATGACAACTAGGTTTGAAATGACGGCAAAATGAATTAGTTCTGATGATGACGCATTTCATCGAGTATCCCAAGGGGGCAAGCCGAACCCGCACCCCCTAAATCTCGGTAATGTCATGTTTCAAACACATTCGCTGGCGGTCGACTGCCCGCAAAACTCTCGTGAAACCCACCCATCATAGGTTCGGTCTCATACACCTCTGCTGACTTCCCGCTTCGATACAGTAGGAAATACGTAACCGCAGTGATTAAGGTTTAACGAGCATGAAAGACATTTCAAATTCTACAGGAAGCTTTTTTGCCAAACAGACGGGACCCACAAACGAGCTGATGCAGTACGTAAAGGCTTTAGGCCCCGACTCAATTGCTCGTCTCTCTAACCCCAACGATGACGTGCATCAGATGATGGAGCAGACGCTGCAGATGATGCTTGGCGGGCTTCCTCCACAGCACTTTGACGTCACCGTGAGCACGAGCCGCGAAAGTCTAGGCCAGCTCTTGGCGTCGGCCATGATGAATGGCTACTTCCTGCGGGCGGCACAGCAGCGCATGACTATGGAGAAGTCACTCGCACCTGTGTCGTTTGGCAGCTCTGATGACCAGACCGACCGCGAAACCGAGTCCTGAAGCTGGAACGGAGAGAGAGGGATTCGAACCCTCGTTACCCGTGAGGGTAAACAGCATTTCCAGTGCTGCGCCTTCAACCACTCGGCCATCTCTCCAAAAAGCCGCGACTTTGTTTAACAAGCCACAGGGCATCTATCATAACAGAATAATCTTACCTTTGAAACGCCATTGACTATGCGAACGCATCAGGTGACGGTTCGTCACCGGCAAACCGGACAGACTTACCAGGTGGCCGTCCCTGAGGACCGGTACATTCTCCACACCTTTGAGGGCCAGGGGGTCTCCCTCCCCTATTTGTGCCGTAATGGAGCCTGTACCACCTGCGCTGCGAGAGTTGTGTCGGGAGATCTTCATCAGCCTGAAGCCATGGGTCTTTCACCCGAGCTTCAGAAGCAAGGGTACGCGCTGCTGTGCGTCAGCTACCCCCGCTCAGACTTAGTCGTCGAAACCCAAGAAGAGGATGAGGTGTACGACCTGCAGTTTGGGCAATATTTTGGTAAGGGCCGCGTACGTGCAGGACTGCCCTTAGAAGAGGATTAGAGGCGTGGTGGGGTTATGTCGAGACTGGGTTGGATAACGCTGACTGCCGTAGGGGCGATCGCCTTAGGTTTGGCAGGACTGCTGTGGACCGGCTACTGTGCCCCACCGCCAGCTGGCACCCCGGCAACCGTGGCAAGAGTCGTCAGCGGACAGACTTTTGAGGTTCTTTTAGGAGGTAGGGCGGAGACGACAGCCGTGCGCTTGGCGGGCCTCAATGCTCCCGACTTGGATCAGCTGCCTTGGGGCGCTGAGGCCAAGCAGCATCTAGAGGATTGGCTTCTGCAGCAGTCGATCACGCTGGAGGCGATCGCTGACGCGGACCCCTACGGTCGTCAACTGGCCTACGCCTGGTTTGAAGAGCAGATGGTCAACGAGGCGCTTGTGGCCGAAGGGTACGCTATGGCGGGCCACCCCCAGTCTAAGTACGCCCATTGCCTCGCCCATGCCCAGCATCAGGCCCGTCTCCTCGGACTTGGCATCTGGAATCCGGCAAATCCGATGCGACAAACTCCGGTAGAATTTCGTCAGCAGTCGCCATCGGCGCTGTGACCCATCTGGACAGTCCCGAATGAGCAATCTTTCAGAGCATCCGCTAGATCTTTTTTTAGAGGTGGCCACCGAAGCGGCTCAAGCTGCTGGTGATGTATTGAAAAAATTTGCGGGCTCGCTTTCCGACATTCAGGAAAAAGGGCGATCTGGCGACTTGGTCACTGAAGCAGACCGAGGAGCAGAGGCCGTCATCCTAGAGGTGCTGAGACGTCGACTGCCCGATCACGCCATTTTGGCAGAAGAGTCTGGAGATATCGGGCAGCCCAGCCAAACGCCCTATCTATGGGCTATCGATCCCCTAGACGGAACCACAAACTACACCCACAGCTATCCCTTTTATGCGGTCTCCATTGGTCTACTGATCGATGGGGTACCCAGCGTTGGCGTTATCTTTAATCCGGCGTTGGACGAGCTGTTTCAGGCGGTCATCGGACAAGGCGCGACCTGCAATCACGCTCCAATTTCCGTCTCAAAAACAGACCAGCTTAAAAACAGCCTGCTCGTCACCGGCTTTGCCTACGATCGCCGCGAGACCATTGACACTAACTACGCCGAGTTTTGCCACCTAACTCACTTGACCCAGGGCGTCCGTCGGGGTGGGTCGGCGTCTGTTGACTTAGCCTACGTCGCTTGCGGGCGACTCGATGGCTACTGGGAAAGAGGGCTGTCGCCCTGGGATATTGCGGCAGGGGTTGTTTTATTGCGAGAAGCGGGTGGACGCGTCACGGCCTATGACCAAAGCCCCTTCGATTTGCACAGCGGCAGACTCCTAGCGACCAACGGCAGCCTTCACGACAGCCTCAGCCGCGAGCTGGTCTCGGTAAAGCCTTTGCAAGAATTCTCTCCGGCTTAACATATGGGCTTGGATTTCTGCTTGAGACCTGAGTACACTAGAAACAGCTTGGGCCGCTTACTGGAATCTAGACGCGCATGGCTTTGAAGATCGAACGAGGGCTGTTTGGTGGGGAGTTTGTGGATCACCATGCTGTTCTAGGGATTCCCATTAACGCCGACCCTAAAAGCATTCGCAAGCGCTATCTGCGTATTGTCCGTCGGCTGCATCCTGACAGCGCCACAATCACGACAACGGCCGAGCGTCAGCTCGCCAACGAGCTGCTGTCAAAGCTGGTCAACCCGGCCTATGAGAAGCTCTCACAAGAAAGTGAGTATGAGGAATACTGTCTGCTGCTGGAGCTAAAGGGCAAGGAGGCAAAGCAGCGCGAAGAGACCATTATTTTGATGGGAGAGAATGCCCGTCAGCTGGCCTCTACCCCTGACCTAGAGGGCACCTACAGTACTCTCATTCGTAAAATGGGGGATGGTCAGTATGGGAGCATCAACGAGAGCCTCAACCTCATTGGCGAAATCAGCGAGCTTAACTTGGTGTACTTAATGCGGCAGCAGAACAGCGTGCTGCGCCGACCAGAAGCACAGGAGAAAACAGCGGTCTCGGCGGCGACCTCCTCGACGGCCTCGGCGGCACCAAAGCCATCGTCAGGTACGGCTCGTCCTACCTCCATGGCAGAGCTGGTCAACGCCTACATGCGCCGGGCTGAAGAATACGCCGCGAAGCACCGCTACAACCAGGCCGTGCTGGAGATGCGAGAAGCGCTGAAGCTAGCGCCTAAAAACAGTCACTGCCACGCGCGCCTCGGCATGATCTATCTAAAGAATGACCAGCCCACCATGGCAAAGGTCCACTTTCGTAAGTCCCTAGAGCTCAATCCGAACGAGACAATCGCCAAAGAAGGAATGCGCCGCGTGGCTCCAGAGAGCCGTTCGACCAGCACGGCTAAGGGCAGGAAAACCGATAAAAGCAGAAAGGGCTTTCGCGGTCTATTTGGCCGGAATTGATGGGTCGATCAAACCCTAGCGTGCGCTAGGCAGGCATAATTAAACTGAACGCTTACATGCTGAAGCGCTAGTTTAGCTCATGCCATGGTCTATCAACTCCCAACCGGTGCCCGAGATCTGCTTCCTTTGGACGTCGCCCAAAAGCAGTGGATCAAGCGGCGGCTACAAAAGCGGTTTGAGCGCTGGGGCTACCACCGTATCATCACGCCAACGCTAGAGAAATTAGAGACGCTAACGGCAGGCGGGGCCGTTCAACCCTCAACCGTAATTCAGCTTCACGACACCGATAACGAAGTGCTAGGCCTAAGGCCGGAGTTGACGGCTTCTGTGGCGCGGGCTGCTGTCACCCGCATAGATGGCGTCAGCCTACCCCAGCGGCTCTACTACAGCGCCAACGTCTTTCGCCGGTTGGGGCAAGACAGCTCCTACCATCAGCACGAGTTTTACCAGGCCGGGGTGGAGCTTGTCGGCAGCGGCGGCGTAGTGGCCGACACTGAGGTGCTGCTGCTGCTCACGGACTGTTTAGATACGCTAGGGCTTACCGATTGGCATATTATCATTGGGGAAGCGGCGCTGACGCGATCGCTGCTGCGAGAGTTTCCCGCCGATCACCAAGACGATATTCTCCAAGCGTTTGCCGCTGTAGACCGCGTAGCGCTTGAGACAATGCCGCTTTCTCCGTTGCTCAGGGACCAAGCTCTAGCGCTCTTTGACCTCAGAGGCAGCCAACCCGCAGACGTGATTCAGCAGCTGGTGCAGCTTGAGTTAACTGACGCTCAGCAAACCCTGGTCAATCGTCTCAAGTCGCTATTTGATCTGCTCAGCGAAGCCTGGGGGCGACAGGGGCGTGCCCACCCCTCTTTGGTCTTGGATCTCAGTCTCACTCAAAGCTTCGATTACTATAGCGGCATCGTATTCGACGTAGTAACCACCAGCGGATCTGGCCATCAGCGTCTAGGTCAGGGCGGACGCTATGACCAGCTGCTAGGGGTTTACCACCCCAACGGGACGTCGTATCCCGGCATCGGATTTGTGCTCAACGTTGAAGAGCTGCACCAAAGTCTATTGCCCAGCGGGCAGCTTCCCAATGAGATTCCCGCCAGTAACTGGCTCATCGTTCCTAAGACTCCGGCGGCCCACGGGGCGGCGTTTGCCTATGCCCGCACGATTCGCGAGTCGACTAACCTGATTCGCGTGGAGGTGGACTTGAGCGATCGCAGTAGTTTAGAGGAGGCCCGCGGCTACGCCCGCGAACGCCGCGTCGATCAGCTGGCTTGGGTCGATGAGGCCGGTAATCCTATGATCGAACGGTTGACGTAGATCTTACCTTTTTTGGTTCATTGTCCTGTTTCTCACAGAGCTATACATCGCGCTGTACATCCACGATCGCTTCATCCGCCCCTACGTCGGCGATGTCCTCGTCGTCATTCTTATCTATGCGCTGGTCAGAGCCTTTTTCAAAGCGCCAATCTTGAGCGCCGCATTGGGCGTGCTCGCATTTTCATTTGGGGTGGAGGGGCTTCAGTACCTCAAAATCGTAGAAGTTTTGGGATTAGAGTCTTCCACCATCGCAAAAACGGTCATCGGCACAACCTTCGTTTGGGAAGACCTATTGGCCTACAGCGCCGGATGCGTCATCCTGCTGTGCTTTGAGGCTATAGGACCGTACAAAAAAGAGTGGCGTACCCATAGACGGTGAAGCCCCTTATCGCACCGTCACATGCTCCGTCAGCTTCCGGTAGGCTTCCGTAATCACCTTCATGCGGCGCTCCGCCAGCTGCTGGAACTCTGGGGCCAGCCCAATCACCTTGTCTGGGTGGTTGAGGCGGGCGATGTGATGATACGCCGCCCGCACCTCCGACAGCGAGGCCCCTGGCTTGACGCCCAGAATATCGTGGGGCGATCGCCGGTCGTCTAGGCTGTACTCATCTTTAGGCGGCGGTGGCGGGGCCTCCCATTCGGTCGGTCGGCGCGGCGACAGCCACTGCTGTACGCTGGCAAAGGACTTGATGAATTGCTCGGCCACCACGACGCTAGATACATGGAGGTGGATATTGAAGCCGACGCTGGCCATCAGCCTCAGCAAACCGTACTGCACCTGAAAAATCTTTTGGTTACTCTTGGCCGCTGGGTCGGGCTTTCCGTCCGGGGTGACGTACTGCCAGGTCTCTCCCAGCAGTCTGGCGTCTTTGGGGACATCGCTGGTCAGGTTAATTTGCTGGCGATCGCAGTCTAGGCTTAGGGCGCTATAGGACACGGCGCTGTAAACTCTCCGCCGCCACACCAAAATGTAGTCCGGCAAAAAGAACAGCTTTAGATATCCCACGTCGATGCTCCACACCGACAGATTGGTTTTAATAAAGGGGGGCTGGGCGCAGCAGACCTTGACCGGTGTGTTGCTTAGCTCAATGACCTGGCTAGCGCCAGCATAGGCCTGCTGGCGCTGCAGCGACTTCCGCTTTGCCTCAAGCCAAATTTTCTCCGTACGCGCCAGGACCTCACAGGCGTGCTGGACCGCCGCAAATCGTAGCTGGAACTCATTGTCACACTGGTAGTGCAGCGTCGTTAATCGCTGCTGACGCTTCTGATATTCGAGCCAGCCCCCCAGGCCTATTCCAGATAAGATGACCAACAGCGACACCCACCAAGACGTCATCCACCACAGCAGCACAGAAACGCCAGCGGCGACGCCAACCGCCTGCTTTCCATAGCTAGACTGGTGAACCCGGTAGTTGATGTCCGCTAAGATTTCCCCAACGGCGGGGCGTTTCGTACTGGTATACGCCTTACCAAGCTTGATCTCAAAGCGCATAGACTACTGTCACCTCATGGGAGCAGGACGGGGCGTTACACTCAAACCCTCAAGTCGAGCCAGGGCGTCATCAGAAGAGACAAGCACTACGGATGATGCCCTACGCGGATAGCTCGTTTTTCCTGAATACAGGTGATTCTAGCCTCGACCTGGATAGATCTTGAATATTAATGTGAAGTCTTTAGCTACAGGGAGGAAGATACAGACTGAAGCGCTGGTTTGGGCCGATACTGTGCCGCAGCTTGTCATGGCGCGGCGCGCCAGACAATCCCTAAACCGTCCCATGCGGATTGATAGGGATGCAGATAGATGCAGAATTACTTCCTCAATCTAAGCGATAGATCATAAATTGTCACAGGTTACCTCTGACGAAGGGTCCACGTTACCCCATACTCAAAGGCATCATCACGACAAGGTGAGATATGGCATCCGAACAGTTTCGACGGCAGCTCAAGCAGGAGGCCGCTCGCTGGCAGCAAGACGCCTGGATTAGCCCCGAGCAGCACGCCCGCCTCACGGAGCACTATAGCCTTGAGCGGCTGGAGAGAGCATCCTACGGACAATTTATCATCCTCCTGATTAGCATTGGCTGCCTGCTGGTGGGTATTGGCTGCATCACGTTTGTTGCAGCCAACTGGCAGCTCATTCCCCGCCTGCTCAAAGTGGTGCTGCTGGTGAGCGTATTTTTGGCCGTCAGCATTACTGGATTTGTCCTGCACCGGCGCTCTGCGGGCGGACGGCAGCGCCTCGGTCACGGGCTGCTGCTGCTGGGAGCCCTGGCTTTTGGAGGCAATCTGGCCCTGATGGGGCAGATATTTCACCAAAGCGGCTCTGGCTATGGCCTCTGCGCCGCTTGGAGCCTGGGCGTCCTGGGGATGGCCTATGGGCTCAGGCTGGCGTCGCTGGGGGTAATGGCACAGCTGCTGGCGGGAACGTCCTACGTTCTTTGGCTGCGGGATGGGTCCTGGTTCGCGGTGGATACAGCCTCGGCGCTAGATGTCTTGCTGCAGCAAATGCCGCTAGTGGCGCTAATTCTCTTTTTACCCTTGGCCTACCGCAGCCATAGCCGCAGCATCTTTTTGCTCACAGCGGTGGGCACAGCATTTTCTCTGGTGATCAGCTTAGGATGGCTCTCGGGTACGGGCTCCTTAGGGAGCTGGATTGCCCTCATGCTGGTGCTTCCCGTCAGCCTCCTGTGGGGCTACGACGATCGCTCTTGGCTGAATCGGAATGCTGGTGCCGAAGCTGCCATAGGGCTCAGCTTTCGGCCCCTCTCACGGGCGATCGCCGTGGCCTATCTGGGCGGGGCGCTTTACCTGGCCTCCTTTTACGGCGTTTGGAGCAGCATTGACGCTGGCCGCCGAATTGAGATGGAAGCAACCGCTAGGTCGAGCGTGAGCGTTATAGCACTGTCGGGAGCTGCCGTATTGGTCTGGCTCTACGCCGCCTGGCCTCGCCGCGATCGCCGCTGGCGTTTGGGCTCTACCGATGGGGTAGTGCTGGGTTTGTTGGGCCTGATGACCGGCGTTTGCATCGTGCATTGGCACGTGGCACCCCTACCGGCGGCGGCTACCTTTATCGCCAACGTAGTGCTAGCGGTGCTGGGCATTGGCACCATGCGCGAGGGACTAGACGAGAGCGATCGCGCTCAGTTTTGGTGGGGGCTGGCGCTGCTGGTGCTGCAAATCCTCAGCCGCGTCCTGGAATACAACACCGGGCTGCTGGTTAAGTCGTTTACGTTTTTGCTGTGCGGCGTCGCCGTCATCGCCCTAGGGCTTTGGTTTGAGCGCTACATTCGTCCTTCTAGTCATTCCCCGCTATAAGCTATGACCCGTTTTCCCCGCATCCCTTGGCAGTTTTGGCTGCCTTTGACGCTACAGCTGGCGCTGATTTTTGTGGGTCCCGCCCGCTCGATGTACACGACCACCACCGGCCAGTCTGTTTTACTGCAGACCGTCCCCGTCGACCCCTACGACCTGCTGCGGGGATACTACGTAACGCTCAATTATCAAATCTCGCAGGGAGAGGCACTGGAGGGCCTTTCCGGCTGGGATGCCATAGTGACCGCAGCACAGAATGCGCCGCTGCGGGTGTATGTGGTGCTAGAAGCCCCCAGTGAAGGAACCGGCGACCCTTGGACAGCGGTGAGGGTGAGTCGCGATCGCCCCCAGGTAGAAGCCAATCAGGTGGCGCTCAAAGGGGAGTATCGCTGGGGCCGCCTCACCTACGGCCTAGAGCGTTACTACATCCCCGAGGATCAGCGCACAGAAATCAATGCCCGCATCGACCAGCTGCAGCGCACCGAGCCCGAGCGCTATCGGGTTGAGGTCAAAGTTGACTCATTGGGGCAGTCTGTCCCAGTGAGCCTGTGGGTCGGGGACGAAAATTATCGTTTTTAGGTGACATCCTCCCGACGCTGACAGCAAGCTGTACAGCGCGGGCTTCCTCAGTGACTCCCAGCTATTGCCGAGACATATCCTGAGATAGGTTTATACTCCGCCTGATGCCCCACGGCAGAGTTTTGAATTTTCATCTCCGCGAGGGAGGATACGCACTATGTGTCGCAGATACATTTGCAAACTGAGGAACGGGTGACTTGCAGCTTTCGCCTACGGGCCCGTCACACTCTTTGCGGGGTGTATCACCTTGCTATCTCTATCATACCAACTGCTAGCCTCAGCGCTGAGCGCACTATCCGCTGTGCATCATTTTGCGGGCGCACTTCGGCTAGCGCGACTCTCATCCCGACGCTCACCCTGACGGGTAGAGCGCGGGGCTTCCTGTCTAGTAGCTAAATTAATGGCGCTTGCGGGGAGGCGATCGCCTTTGAGGAGAATGTTGTGACCAAATACAACTGCATTAGTGATGAGCAGTCACGGGTTTAACCTAGCTCTTTGGGCAGAGGCCAGCGTAATCTATAGCCTCCTAGCTTGGTAGTGAGAATTCTCAAGCTAATCTAAAAAAACACTATGTCTTTGCCCAATTCTTTTTTCAGTCCCTGGATCAAGCGTTCCCTCCTTCTAGTCTCGGCAGGGCTGATGCTCACTGTCGCCAGCTGCCGTGTTGAGCAGGAAGACGCCGGCGAACTACCTGAAGTCGACGTCGAAACCGAAGCGGGCGAGCTGCCGGAATACGACGTGGATACCCCAGAGGTGGACGTCTCCACTGAAGAGCAGACTATCGAAACCCCGGAGGTCGAGGTCACCACAGAAGAGACAACCATCGAAACCCCCGATATTGACGTCTCTATCCCCGACGACGAAGCCGGCGAGTAAAGCTGCCAAGCTTGCTATAGGGTGTCTCTACCTAGGTAGGGCTGCAGCACCTCCGGAACTCTAACGCTGCCGTCCTGCTGCTGATAGTTCTCTAAAATCGCAGCCATTGTTCTTCCAATAGCCAGCCCCGAGCCATTGAGGGTGTGCAGGAGCTGGGTGCCTTTCTTTTTCACCTGCTTAAAGCGAATCTGTCCGCGCCGCGCCTGGAAATCGCCGCAGTTGGAGCAGCTAGAGATTTCGCGGTAGCGCCCAGAAGAGGGCAGCCACACTTCTAGGTCGTAGGTCTTCATCGCCGAGAAGCCCAAATCTCCCGTACAGAGTTCTAAAACCCGGTAGGGCAGCTTTAGCTTTTGCAAGATGCTCTCAGCCTGGCGGGTGAGCGACTCTAGCTCCTCCCCCGAGGTCTGTGGGGCCACAAACTTAAAGAGCTCCACCTTGTTGAACTGGTGCAGACGAATCAGACCCCGCGTATCGCGCCCGTAGCTGCCTGCCTCTCGGCGGAAGCAGGGAGTATAGGCGCAGTGATAGACAGGCAGGGCGTCTGCCGCCATCACCTCATCGCGGTAAAGGCTAGTGACCGGCACCTCAGCGGTGGGGGTCAGCCACAGGTCATCGCGATCGCAGCGGAAGCTTTCGTCAGCAAACTTAGGCAGCTGCCCCGAGGTGGTCAGCGACTGGGTATTGATCAAAAACGGCGGCATTACCTCCACGAAACCCGCCGCGATGTGCTCAGCCAGCATGAACTGAATTAAGGCCCGCTCTAGCGCCGCCCCGGCCCCTATTAAGGTGACAAATCGGCTTTGGGCAATTTTTGCCGAGCGCTCGAAATTGAGGATGCCCATGGCCTCCCCGATTTCCCAATGGGGGGTGAGGGCGTCGCTGTTCTCAGGAATATGCTCATCCCCCCAGCGCCGCCGCTCCACGTTTTCTTCTTCGCTAGCGCCTTCGGGAGCCGAGGGGTCAGGGAGATTAGGAATAGCCAGCAGCAGCTCATCAAGCTGAGCCTTGATCTCGCGCTCCTGGGGCTCTAGCTCGGCGATTTTGCCCTTTAGCTCGTTGCCCTGCTGCCGCAGCGCCTGAATTTCCTCCCCTTTGGGATCTACGCCGCCCTTAATCTTTTGTCCCACCGCTTTGCCCACGGCGTTTCCCTGGGCCTGCAGGTCCGAGCGCTGGGTCTCTAGCTCCCGCTGCTGCTGGTCGAGCGTCAGGATGGGAGCTAGGTCGTAACCTTTACCGCGCTGGCTGAGGCGCTGCTGCACCGCTTCTGGGTTTTCGCGAATTTGACGGATGTCTAACACAGGGCTCCTCTATTGTCTGAAGGCAGCGGATAGTCTTGGATTTTCGTTATTAGGATAAGCCAAATCCTGCCCCCCTAACAGCGCCTGACCTAAAACGGCAGGCTATCGGTCCAGGGGCAGCGGCGCACCGTAAACTCGCAGGGCAATACGCAGGTGCGATCGTCGAACTCATCGGTCTCCTGCAGGTGGACGACCAGCCAAAGGGAAAAGTTCACAGACTCTTCCTCCGCCAGCCTTTTAATGTTGATCAGCGGCTTTTTGACCTTCACCCCATCCCCGTCACGCACTAGGGTATCTTCTGCCGTGATTTTCTCCTCCAGAGTGCGTCCCGGTGGAATCGGACTTAGCACTTGGGGCGCGTTGATTTGCGCGCCTTTGTTGGAGCTGAGGCGAATGACGCGGCGCGATCGCCCCTTGAGGTCGGTGAAGGTGCTGCGGTCCCAGTCGATGTAGATAGCGCGCTCTAGCTTATTGGCGATGATCACCGCCAGCTCTTTAGGCTGCGACCCCAGAGGATAGCGACCCGGCAGCGCAAAAGACACCCCCAGCTTACCCGCCAGCTTCCGCTCTTTGAGGGCCTCCTGCAGCGCAGCCTTATTAAAGGCGATCGCCGTCACCTGGTCCACCGACTCAATTGCCCGCTTGAGCACCAAAATAACGGTGATGGTGTAAACCACCAAGATAATTAGATCGATCTGGTTCATCCACAAGACCCCTAGGCGAAGTCCAAAACGCTACATCAGTAACGTTACCCTATCTGACTGTGCCCGTCGCGGCTGGGCAATACCCCTTTGGAGAAAGCGGTAGCGTTCTGGTTCGGTTGCGGCCTTAAAAACGGTCTCGCCAAGACATAGACCAGGCCGCTGACCGCCATGCCGGGCAGCACCTCGTACAGATCTGCCGACAGGTGCAGCCCCACCCGCCAGACTAGCGCCGTTCCAATGCCGCTGATCATCATCGCAATAGCAACCCATCCAGTGAGCCGCCACTGCATCACCCGCACCACCATCACCGTCCCCAGGCTAGCGGCCAGCGCCGCCCAGGCAAAAGTTACCAGCACAAAGACGCTGTCGGTGCTCACCAGCGCAATCCCTACCACCACCACCACCATCAGCAGGGTGCCTAGCCTAGCCGCCCGGTAAGGGGTCGCCTTGACCCACGAGCGGGGCAGCAGGTCTTGGGTCAAGGCCGCCGAGCAGGACAGCAGCTGGGCGTCAGCGGTGGAAATGGTGGCGGAAAATAGCCCCACCAGCACCAGCCCCACCAGCACAGCGGGCAGCAGCGTCATGGCCAGCTCTGGCAGCGCTAGCTCTGCGTCCCCCAGCGCTAGCTCCGGCAGCAGCACCCGGGCCGTCAGTCCCACCACCACCGCCGCTACCGAAAAGACGGCGTTGAACAGCAAATAAACGTTGCGCGCGGCGCTTACCCCTTCCACCGACTCGATGGTCATGGCCCGCACCATGATGTGAGGCTGCCCCACCACCCCAAAGCCCGACACCGTCCAGGCGAGCACGAAGGGCACCGCGCCAAAGGCCAGTCCCGAGGGCGCTAGGCTCACTAAACCGGGGTCGATGTCCTGGAGCTGCGCCCACAGACCGCTTAGCCCCCCACAGCTGGCGATCGCGACGGCTGCCAGCGCGATCATCGACACCATCATCAGCACCGACTGCACCGACCCCACCCAAATGGAAGCGCGAATGCCCCCCGCGACGCAGTAGAGGGCGACCACCACTGCCCCAAAGGCAATGCCCCCGCCGGTGGGCCAGTCGAACAGTGCGGTGAGCGCCTTACTTCCCGCCTGCAGCTGCGCCGCCGCGTAGATGCCCAAAAAACCAAGGGTAATTAGCGCTGACACCGGCGTCACCCAGCGCTCCCCAGACACCCCCTGCCCCAAAAACGACGACACGGTTTCTGACTTAGTTTCCCCCGAGACCCGCCGCAGGCGCTGGTGCACCGTCAGCCAGGCCAGCGTATCTCCCACGATATGGCCCGCTGTAATCCAGAGGGCCGAGAGCCCCATCTGGTAGGTGAAGCCAATCAGCCCGATGAACATAAAGCCGCTGTTGCCGGTGGCCACTGCGGACAGAGCGGTAAACCAGGGGTTTACGTCTCGCCCTGCGAGTAAATAGTCTTCTGTGGTGTCTTGCTTGCGGGTTCCTGAGTACAGTCCGACGGCAATAAATAAAGCGATGGCGGTAAAGAACGTAACCGCGATGGGAGCCCGTTCGAGCATGGCAAATTTCTATAAAGGGCGCGTCGTGATTTTCAATATATCAATTCTGCTGAGTCTGGTTTGCCCTTTGGGATAGGTGCGGCGTCGCCATAATCTTTGCTAAGGTTTGTCGTACATCAAAGTTTTGAGTTATGACCCCCGACGATATCACCACCGCCCTGACCGATCTATTTGGTGACGACGTGAAGGCCCAGCCGCCGGAGACCTGGCAGGTGGAAAGCGATCGCTCCCGATTGCTCGTGCTTGTCTCGGAAGATCAATCCTGGCTAAGAACCCTGGTCTCTATCGCCCCCGAACCCGAGGCCCGGCCGTTTATGGCCCAGCTGCTAGAGGCAAACTTCGACGATACGCAAGAGACTCGCTACGCCCTGTATCAAAACGTGCTGTGGGGCATTTTTCAGCATGCGCTGCCTACCCTTGATGTGGATGACTTTAAGGCGGCCTTGGCTCGCTTAATCATCCTCAAGGAGCGGGGCATCGGCGATAGCTTTAGTCGCTTTGCCGAAATTCAAATCCGCCAAATTGTCCAGGCCGCGAAGCAGCAGGGCCAGTCTCTAGAGGCAACGCTTCAAACCCTAGATCGGTTTTATCAAGAGGGGGTGATGGGGGAGATGGAGCAGTCTGCTGAAGAGCGAGAGTCGGTGATGGAGGCTTGGAAATATCAGCTGAAGCGGCTGTGGGACGAAGAACAGGAGCAGTGAGATAAGAAATGACAGACGTTGTAGAGCGCCTCAAAGCCGACTACGCCCGCTTTCCCAAAGACCAGTCCTACGACCTCTACGCCGAGGACGTCCACTTCAAAGACCCGATGAACGAATTTCGCGGCTGCGATCGCTACCGCGAGATGATTGGCTTCATTGACCAGTGGTTTCAGCAGCCCCGGATGGATCTGCACAATATTGACCAGCAGGGGCAGGCTATCCGCACCGACTGGACCTTAAGCTGGACGACGCCCCTGCCCTGGCAGCCCCGCATCGCCATTCCCGGCTGGAGCGAGCTGACGCTAAACGACGCGGGGCTAATCGCCTCCCACATAGACTACTGGCGCTGCTCCCGCTGGGACGTGGTCACGCAGCACTTTTCCGGCTAATTTTTTGCTAGCCTGCTGTCTGCCCAACCGCAAACAGCGATAGCCCTACCGGCACCGGCACGACGTCCTCAAGCGCCTCTAGCACCGGCACCACCTTGTCAAACAGTCCCACCTGACTAGAAGGCGGCGTCGTCCGCTTGAGTAGGCTGCCGTTGAGCCACCAGCCGGGAATTCCTGCCACGTTGAAGTACCAGACCTTTTTGGCCGGCACCCCGGCCTTGTGAAAGACCTGGGTGAGGGTATCCCGGTGATAGCGACGGTAGTGCCCGATGGCCGCATCCATCGGGCTGTAGAGACTCTGCAGCGCGGGAACTTTGATAATGAGATTGCCGCCGGGCCGCAGGCACTGCCCCAGCTTGGCCAGGGTGGTGACGTCATCCTCAATATGCTCCAGCACGTCCAGCATGACGATGCTGTCGAAAGTGCGGGATTGGCCCAAAGCCGTGGCGTCCGCCACTGATACCTCAACGTGGGAGCAATTGTTGAGTCGCGCCTGGGTCATTTCGACGTAGGTTTTATCTAGGTCCAGCGCCACGAGGTGCTCGCAGTGCTTCGCCAGCAAGACCGAGAAGTTACCGTTGCCGCACCCCACCTCCATAACTTTGGCCCCGAGGAAGGGCCGAATTTGAGAGAAGATCCAGTGGTTGTAGTTGCTGGCAGACTTGAGGTTTTCGAGCCAGAAGGTTTGGGCGTTAGCGGTCATGAGGTGCCTCCAGGGTTGAAAGATGGGTGTAAATGTAGAGTCCTAATCCGATTAGGGTGACGCTCCCAAGTAGAACAATCTGCGTTGCGGTCGCTGCAGCGATTCCCTGGGCGGCGGAATATCCCATTAAGCCCACGATAAGCGAGAAGGCATATTGATAGGTTCCGACAAAGCCGGGAGGCGAGGGTAGAAGCGTGCTGAGGCTGACCACGCCGATGACCGACAGCATCTGCTGCCAGCCCAGAAAAACCCCGACTGCATTCAGCATGGCCCAAAGCGCCAAACCCTCGAAGATCCAGATCACGCTTGAGAGAGCGATCGCCCAGCCCAGCTTCCCGCCCTGCATCGCCGATAGTCCCTGCTGAAAGCTCAGGAACTTCTGCTGTAGGGGTTTGGGGAGGCGGCGGAGCAGCCCTGATGAGCTGCGGCTCGTCACCCACAGTAGGCAAAAGACGCCTAAAAATAGAACGCTCCCCCCCATCAGCAGGCGGTTCAGCACGGCGCTATCGGCCACAAAGAGCCGCCCCACCACGAGGCAGCCAATGACGATCAGCCCGTCTAGGGCCCGCTCGATGGCGATAGAGGCAATGACGGCTGTGCGCGATATGCCGTAGCGATGTCCCGTAAAATTGGCGCGGACTAGCTCTCCCAACCGGGCGGGCAGGACGTTGTTCATGGCGTAACCGACTAGAAGCGCCTTGCCAACGGCGTTGAAGGAGAGCTGCTTGACGTCTTTGAGCAAGTGCCGCCAGCGGCTGATGCGAATACAGAGGTCGATGCCGTAGGTGACGATGGCGATCGCCAGCCACCCAGAGTTGATGCTGCTGAGAATAGACTGGACCTGCTGCCAAGTCGTATTTCGAAACGCGAGCCATAGGAAAAGGACGCCGACAGCGACGCCGAGCAGGCCCTGAAGTCCTGTTCGCAGGGGCGACCTTGCCTTGTCTGAAGAGGTTCTAGGTCGCTCGGCCTGTTGCGCTGCCTTCGCTGCCTGTCGCGCTGTGTGGGGGTGTTGCGGCATATCGCGTTGTCTGTGGTTTAAACGGATGCTCTGACAGCACTGACAGCGCTGTGGGTCACTACTTGGTCAGCCAGAACTTTAGAATATACCAAAGCGCCTTGACCCCGTCTTTCCAGTTGATCTTCTTCCCTTCGTCGTAGGAGCGCCCGTAGTAAGAGATGCCCATCTCGTACATGCGCCAGCGGCGTCGAGAGCGGGCGACCTTCATGGTAAATTCCACCTCGAAGCCGAAGTCGTTACAGGTGAGAACGATGCCGTCGAGCACTTCGCGGCGGAACATCTTATAGCAGACTTCGATGTCGCTTAAAGTCGTGTTACAGGTGAGATCGACCAGGGCGGAGATAACTTTATTGCCCATCAGATGATGAAAGTAGAGTACGCGGTGGGGATTACCGTAGAAGCGGGAGCCGTACACGATATCGGCTTTTCCTTCGGCAATCAGCCGCCACATCTGCGTCCAGTCTTGAGGGTCGTACTCTAAGTCGGCGTCTTGAATAATGATGACGTCGCCGGAAGCCTCTTCAAACCCAGTGCGTAATGCCGCCCCTTTGCCCTGATTTTGCTTGTGAAAGACAACCTTGACGGTGACGGGGGCGTAGTCGAGTGTGGCGATCGCCGTTGCCCCGCGAGCTGCTGCTACATCAGTATCAGTATCATCGGGCCTCAAAATGGCGTGATCAGGCGGTAAGGTGACCTGAAAAGGGGCTTCTCGCGGATCCCCAAAGGTGCTCATCAACCACTCCCGCGTGCCGTCTTTTGACCCGTCGTCTACAAGCACAAGTTCTTTGGGCACGTGAGGGATGGCCTGAACCACTTTGCTCAGAACGGTGTCGATAGTGTGGATTTCGTTGTAGACGGGGATGACAACAGACAGTTTTAAGCTCATGCTCATTCCTCACTCGGTAGGTATCGTTCTCAATTTGGAGACAAAGTTAATAACCATTGGGATAGAGTCTACCTCAACCTCCGCTTTTTCGGCTCAAAATCACTGAAGCTGGCGTCTAAAGCCGCCCTTCAGCCCCAAGCCTATTTTGCGCAATCGTACATCATCCCCCGCAAGATAGGGCGTGCAGGGGATAGGGGCAGCCCAGCACTGATCAGACTCTAAAGGCTTGTAGTAAACGAAATTGTCCGCTTCAACTCTGGTGAACGTCGGCACCTGCACAGAGGGGGGAAGAACAACGCGCTGCAGATTCTCACCAGTTCGGCGTAAATAGGGGCTTGTGGGAAATAGGGCGACGATCGCTAAAAGCAGCGGCAGTAGAATAAATTGAGCGGGTTTGTTTTCCTTTTGGTTGAGGCGAACGGTCAGGAATCCCAGGTATAGAACCATCGTAGAGGTGAGCAGCATCAGCGCTCCGTCTAGCTTGTTCATCTGAAGCGCGTAAAAGATCAAACAAAGGGCTAAAAATAGAAAAATCCCCAGCGCGAATCTTACTTGAACCACCAGCGCAATTAATAAGGACGGCAGGATGGCCAAAAATCCTAGCCCGAATCGCGTGCCTGGGGCTTTATACAGCATAAAAGCGATGCCCATCAGCGCCAGCGCAACGAGAGCGAGCTTCCCATAAGTCTTTTTCTGCCCCGGAACAAACCACAGAACCGCTGCCGAAAAAAGCGAAGCACCGATCAGCAACGTGGCCTCTCGTTGAATCGTCAGCCATCGAACCAGCCAGTTAACCTGCTCGGCATTTTCTGGAATCGGGCCTATCCACCGCGCCCAGTCTTGAATTAAAGCAGACATTGTGTCGGCCTGCTCAGCGCCGACAGACCACGGCAAGGTAGTACAGAATAGCGGCGATGGATAGAGCGGACACCCAGACGATTTTAGGTTCGCTAGCAGTAAAGGCATTACGATTAGCGCCGCGATCGCCAGACCTTTGGCTATGCGAAGGGCTTTGATTGGAAAGGATTGGAAGCCGTAGAAAACGATAGAGCCTAGAGCCAGCGGCAGGGCGCTCAGCTTGATGGTCATTGCGCCTGCCGACAGAATAACGGGGAGAATTGCTATATTTGGCCGGTGAACGCTTAGTTCTGGGATCTGTCCTGTGGACTGCTCCGGAGTCTGCTCTACAATTTGCTCTGTAGCTTGCCCCGAGCTTGATGCCGTAGTCTTTTCCCGATCTACGTTAGCAATCACCAGCATTAGCCAAGCGGTTTCTACAATTAAGGCCGTGACAGGGACGTCTGGAGATGATGAGATCGCTAACCGCCAGTTGACCAGGTAAGGCAAATAGATAAAAGTGGCAATAATTAAGAACCAATCTGAAACGCGATCGCTGCGCTCAACAACGTTTTGAACGCTGATTGCGACGTGACTGATAGAGAGGAGAAGGACAAAGCCGCCGGTAATCGTCGCGGCCCTAGCGTCTAGCCATCCTGCGTCAAATGGGGCTGCTAGGGCAAACCAAGCGGAGGTAAATCCGAAGCGGCTGTGGAGCAGCGCGAGACCAGAAGTCGTCCCAAATTCTGACAACCATCGAATTAGCTGAAAGTGATAGAGGCCCGCATCGTAAAAGGTAACCTGAGCCGTTGAAATAAAGGCCACAAAAATGAGTAGCGTTACCCATCCGGCGAGCCAAGATAAGGAAAAGGTGCGGCGATAATGGTTGAGGGCTCTCCTTGTAGAGGGCGAAAAAGCCGATATTCCGCCCAGAATTACTGAGACCCAGTAAAAAACAGGGGGGGAAAGCGGAAAAAACAGGGAAAGGGCCAGCAAGATAGCAGAGAGCGAAACTGCACCCATCCAGGTTGAGACAATAAATTTGGCAGGGGTGTTGTATTCACAGTAGCTGCGCTCAGCAGTACTAAGATTGAGAACCTGCAGTAGCCACAGACCGTGCCCATGACACAACAGCACCAAAAATGTCCAAATCACGACTAGTGGGATCATTGTCTATTCCTGGCAAAACGAAAGGCATGAACTACGTCTAGCCGCAAGGGTGAGCTAGACGTTTCGCACGTTTCAACGCACCGACTTGCTTCATGCTTCCGCAATCAGTAGAGGTTGATACTCGACGGCTTGAGGACAGTTCCTGCCCCTTGGCCCAAATCAGATTGACCTGGGCAGCATTGGTATCGCGGTCCTCAACATGACCGCAGTGCTGGCATACGTGAGTGCGCTCAGCCATAGTCTTGGGCGTCGTCTGCCAGCACACAGCACACCGCTGAGTAGGCTTAAGCTGCCGGGTAGGTGACTCGACATAGAATCCACCCGCCTCAGCCTCTTTGTAGGATAGCAGCTTGCCAATCTCGGCAAACCCTACCGACAAGATAGAGCGGTTGAGACCGGCCTTTTGCTTTTTCCGCTTACCCTTCTGGGCCTTGCGAGTCATGCCCTTGACGTTGAGTTGTTCGCCAGCAACTAGGCTGTTATCGCGTACTATGCTGCTGGTTACCTGGTGAAGCCAATCCTCGCGCTGGCGCTTCACTGTTCGCTTGCGACTAGAAATCTTTTGTTGCGCTGCTTTCCATCTGCGAGAGCCACGCACCCCACCACGCCGGTCAGGGCGGCGCTTCCTTTGCAGGGACTTGCTCAGTCGCTTAACGGCCCGGTCGCCCTCGGCGATAAATTGAGGCTTGCGCTCTTTGGTGCGGTCCGAGAACGATATGGCATCTTTGCAGCCCAGGTCCACACCGATAGCGCCTGTCCCTGTCTCCCGCACCGGGTTGCATTTGACCGTGATGCTGGTATACCACCTGCCATTCCGACAGAAGATAGTGCAAGTGGTAGGGGTGCCCCATGTGCGGGCGTTGCCGCGCATCTTGATAACGCCTAGGTTAGACAGTTTCAAGCTACCATGCTTGCCCTCGGTGAGCGCTTTCCAGCCCGCCTTACACGGATATGTCCAGCCAGCATAAAAGCGGTTTCCCTTAAACTTTGGATATCCTCCAAGTCCCTTGAAAAACCGCTCAAATGCGAAGTCAACCCGCTTTAATGTCGCTTGCAGCGCATGACTGCCAAGCTCAGCAAATTCAGGCCATTCTGCCTTGAACGCTGGCAAACAATTCTGCTGAGCATAATAGTCAACACTGATGCCCCAGCGTTTATACATGTCGCGCCTGTCAGCTAACGCTGCATTGTATAGATAGCAATGCAAACGTTTCCACTCAAACAGACTACTACCCTGCCGTTTGGTCGGATATAGCCGGTAGGTGATACGTCGTGTTAGCATGCAATTATTGTAGCACGGTTGTAGCAGTATGCCGCTAGACAAGATGTTGAGAGTACGAATGACCAATGAAGAATTTGAAAAGTTGAAAGCTTACGCAGATAACAAGGGCTGGAGTATCGCTTTAGTAATTCGCGAGTACGTGAGGCGACTGCCTAAGATTGCTCCCTAGCGGTCGCCGCTATCCTTCCCTAATCCGCTACGCTGAGATTAGGGACTGCCGCGTCACTGTTCAAACTCCAATAAGTCTGGGTCAAACCAGAAGTAGTCTGGAGTGCGGAAGATATTCTGGTAGAGCTCTTTCTTTAGCCCTCGGTCTACTTGGGCTGTGGAGCTTGATAGCAGTTCGATGATGACGTGAGGGTAGACGCCGCCCTCCTGCCACACGACCCAGCTTTTGCGGGGACTCTTCTCGGCTCCCAGCACCACAAAGAAGTCTGGGCCTCTAAAGTCGCGAGACTTGACCTGGTCGGGGCTGTAGTAAACCGTGGTGTTTCCTGACACATAGAAATCCTGCCGCTCTTGCCAAGCCCATCGCAGGAGCCGAATCAGTAGATTAATCTGGTCGCGGTGCAGGTCACTTTCCAAGGGTGGTTCGTCGCTGTAGAGGTCCCCCGGAGGAAAGATAACACCGTCTAAGTCGTTTTGGGCAGGGTCAGCTTGAGGGATGGATGTGGGGGTGATCGTCATAGCGTTGCCTATGGCTGATGTAGACAGTTTAGCGAAGACGGGAGCGACACTGGAAACTATTGCCCTTTGCTCGCAGGGCCTCTGCGGCAGTACAGTCTGATGCTTCTATTCAATGGCGATCGCATGCAAATTTAGCCAGTCTGCAAAGGCTTCTCGTCCCATTTGCCCAGATGCTACGGATAGGACAATACGCTCTTGTTCATCGACAGAAGCCGCTATTTTCATTCCATTCAAGACCAAGAGCGTTTCTGCGGCGGCGTGTCCAGTACGCTTATTTCCATCTATAAAGGGGTGATTCATGATGATGGAGAATCCCAACGCTGCTGATTTTCCGATCAGGCTGGAATAGAGTTCTTTTCCTCCAAACGTCATTCGCGGCTGAGCGATGGCCGATTCTAAGAGACCAAAATTCCGAATTCCTGTTGCCCCACCTGATTTCTCAATAATTCTCCGATGCAGCTCTAGGACCTCAACTAGCGTTAAGTAACGCATCAGGCCAGACGCTTGTATAGCTCAGCATTCTTTGTTAGTACGTGGTCAGCGGCACTAGTAAAATCCTCGTTTTGAGAATCTAGCCAGGTATCCAGACTGGATTGAAGCAGTGTCTCGACTCCAATACCATACAAACTCGCTAGGCTTTGCAGTTTCTGGAGCTGGTGGTCTGAGAGGGTGATGGTTACAGAAGCCACAGTGGTTTATCTCTACTGGAGATCGTACATAGAGTCTAGCAGTCGTGGTAGGTGAGTGCGATAAGTGCTTCGCTCTCGCATAGGCGATCGCGCGCAATGCCTTTGCGGAAATGCAATAGTTAGGAGCGCTCACAGATTCCCATCGCCAGGTTGCTATGACGTACAGTAGCTTTGAGCTAAGCTAAGCGGTGGATGCTTTCCAGCTCTCCATTGTCGAGGGCGATAGAGGCTTCGCCCCCGCTTCGCGAACGCTTTTTGCCAGAGATCCCGCCTGTAGAGCCATCGGCCTTACTAAGGGAAACGCTGAAGGAAACGGTGCCCTGGGCCATAGCCGTAAGTAGCGAAAAAGCCCGGTCTGAGGGAATTATTAATCCGGTTTTGCTGGAGGTCAAGCGCCAGATGGGCGGGCGCATCAGCGTCTTTTCTGGGGAGGAATTTAATGTGGAGCCGGAGGCTGACCTGGTGGGGTGTGTTGATTTTTTAATCAGCCGCTCGCCAGAGCAGTTGTTTATTAAAGCGCCAGTAGTGACTTTGGTGGAGGCGAAGAAGGAGGATTTGAAACCGGCGCTGGGGCAGTGGATTGCGGAGATGGTGGCAGCGCAGCGGTTTAATCTACAGCAGCAGCAGCCGATTACGACGATTTACGGCACAGTGACGAGTGGGACGGTGTGGCGGTTTTTGAAGCTGGAGGGGAGCTGTGTTAGTGTTGATCTGACGGATTATCCGCTGCCGCCTGTGGAGCAGATTTTGGGATTTTTGATTTGGATGGCGGAGAGTGGTTGAGCTGTCTCGCTCCATGGTGAGGGGGATACCGTGCTCGCGATATATTCTCCTCTTTATTGCCGATGTGTGGCGCTGAGAGAGAGCACGCCATTGTTTATTGAAGCTACGTTTTGTCTTAAAGCCATTGCTCGTCTCAGCTTTGCAAATTGGATTTTGAAGTGATTTCTCAAATCGAAATATAAATATGCTACGATGATAGGCTTTCTTGTGATAACGCTGATTCAGTGTATACTAAGATGTAGAGGGGCGAACGTCGGCTTCATGCCGTGTGTCTGGGTAGTAGCCCTACTTAGACCTAGCCCCTCTTAGCTTTTCTAGAGTCAGTGGATTACGATCGCTATACCACTCTCCGTACGGTTTATTGCGCGTATCGTCCAAATCCATAATCAGCCGGTACTTTTGGGCAAGTGGCGCAAAGAATTTGTCTTCCTCACGCTCGTAAAAACGCTGCAATGCCCAGATGATAGCTTCTATCTCTACGATCGCTCACGATACCGCTGTGATGATTACAGCAATGAGCTGGTAGCTTGTGGTGAGAGGCGATCGCTCAAGTCTAAATATTTTGGGCAGGACAGCTGATTTCAGCTCAAGCTAAAAGTTTCCTTAATTTGCTGAAAAACTGATGAACATCTTCATGAATTTCATCTTCGGTCATGCTTGCTGCAACTATTTCGCGTGTGAGCTCCAGCGCAGAGGCTGACTGAATCGAAAGCTCATGAGATTTGAGGCGCTGAAAAAGGGAGTCTGGATTTTCGAACAATAGCTTTTTGCCGTTTACGACTTGAAAAATATTTGCCTTAACATTTCTCCAAGACTGGCCTGGCGGAAGCGTAAGATTCTCGCTAGCGAAGAAACTCTCAACCAGCTCTTTAATTGAAGACGAATAAGCATTTTTATTGATGCCAACTTTCGCAAAAGCCGCTTTTATCCAAGCGTCTGAAACAAGCAAATAATTTTCAATATTTTTACGCTTCCACTCATACAATACCGGATTATCTGTCTCCGGATGGTACGTTGACTCCTCGTCAAAATCGAATAATACAATCCGCTTCACGAAAGGAATAATTTGCTTTAGCCCCTCAAAATGGCGATCGCTATCTGCCTTCATCTTATCTTTAGAACCACCGCTCATAACTCGAAAGCAAACTTGATTTAATATATTCTGCATGTCTAAAGAACTAGACCAGCCTCGTAAGAGGCGCTCATCAGTCTCTCCTTCGACATATACGAGTATAGGGACAGAAAGCTCTGAAAGCTGAGTAATCTCCAAATTGGAAACATCAGCCATTGCAGTTAAAATAGCTGGGGTTGCTTCTACACGTTTAGGCTCTTTATCAAGCAACGAAATAATTTGACGAACGTCAACACCCTGAATAAACTCTTCAGAATGCGTTGCTATTAAGAACTGAGTATTTCTCTGAAGCGCTTTCTGATTTTTAAAGTAGTCTAAAATTTCTCGCTGCAAATTGACATGGAGATGTGCATCAGGCTCGTCAAGTAAGATAGTGGTAGGTTTGTATCCATAGAAGAATGCTAAAAGAGTTAACGTTTGATGAAACCCGCTTCCTCCAGAGATGATGTCATAATGCTTTTCTCCTTGTCTGTATTCGCAAACTATCTGTGTATCGACTCCTCTCTCATATTGAGGTTCTCTTAAATCAACGCTAAACCACTGCTTAATAATTCGTTGAAGTTCAGACCAGTCTTCTCGATTTTCCTCCCAAACTCGAAGTAGAAGATTTCTCAGCACGCTTCCTGGTTGTGCTTTACCAACCTGCTTCCGTAGAGGTCCATCATCTCGCCATTCTTCGCTAGGTTCTAGCCCGGAGAATGGTGGAACATAAGCAATCACGGGTAAAAGGGAGTCTGACTGATCTGCTTTTCCTGCCAGTCCTCGAAAATGCTTCCATCCCTCTGAAGGAATAGCATATATTGTTTGAGGAGAACTATAACGTAGCCTTACTCCAAATGAGCACCGCTTAGGTTCAGGAGTCTCCGATATCCAAGCCACGTCAATTTCTACTAAAATAAATTCCTGCTTTCTAGACCCATTGACTGTTGGATATCGGCGGTCGGTTTTCTCTTTCCAAAGAAGGTTAAATTCCGGCACGGGAAGAGCTGTAAAATTAGGAAGAATAACCTGCGTACCAGTTTTGCCTTGACGATTAACTCGGCGAAATTCGTCAACACAGAACTGCCAAATAGCCAAAGCTTGTAGGATAGTGCTTTTACCACTGTTATTACGACCTACCAGAAGATCAAATTGAGCGAACTCATAAGTTTGTTCCTCAATACTCTTAAAATTTCTCAGAGTTAATGTAGTTATCACGAGATTACATTGGCATGTGCTTTATACGTGAAGTTCTTATCTCAATTCTTCATCACTCTATCTACGATACCTCCCGCACCTCATTCACCCAGCGGTACACATTCGATCGCCCAATCCCCATCTCCACAGCAACCCGGTTCTGGCTAATGCTGCAATCCTCCAACACCTGCCGCAATGCTTTCCCAGCTTTTCCCATACCTCAATCAGGCCGCACACAGTATCAAGGCCGCAAATCCTGAAGATTATGCTTCTCAATAAGCGCCTGATTCTCCGGCTTACTCACCCAATCCTACAGCGCCTCCGTCAGCACATCGCTCAAGCTCCAATCGCGCCCTCCATTCTTAAGCGCCGATAAAGCTCTCACCAAGCGACTCAGCTCATCAGGGATATACCCACGAAACTCCTTCTTGCCTGCCATAGTCCAAGAGCCTAGCCTTGTCCGTCACCGATCGCCGCGCTTTCGCCCGGAGCTTGGCACATACTCCTGACTCTCCTTTGCCTGCCGAATCCCCAGCTCCACCAAAAAAGACGCCAGATTAGCCGTTGGCCGTCCTTGCTGGTCAGCCCAGTCCTCCAGCTCCTCAAACACCGAATCAGGCAGAGTGATAGTCGTTCGCTTGCTCATTTGTTGATGCATACATCTCCTCGCATCTTAGCTTTGCGCTGGCTACAAATCCCTATTCGCATAAAATCAGCATATTATTGTATGCAAATACTGTGCTAATCTCTTTTCAGATGGACCGGTCTACAAGTTCTCTATCGCGATCGCAGCAGAGCGATCGCCCTGATTCCTCATGTCGCACTACCGAACTCAACTCCATCCCTGGTGCATCATCCGCCTACTCCCCAAAGCCCAACGCATCACCGTTGCCCGCCTCCGCAAACGCAACGACGCCGAAGCCCACATGCGCACCCTCAAACGGCTTATCCCCCAAGCCCACTTCATCATCCTCTTCGACCCAGCCCGCACCAGCACCGCAGACTGCGCCCTGCCCCACTCCGCCACAAGCGCAGCAAAGCCCCCCTCCAGCAAAAGCCACATCCCATCAAGCCCCTGACCATAGCGACCACCCTCAACAGCGATCGCCCCAGCAGCCTCAGGACCATTGAGCGAAACGAAGAAATGCTTGAGCTAAACTAAAAAACGCTCAAGCTAAACCCACAACCTGCGATCGCGCTCTATAGCCGATTAAATCTCTAAGCCATTCTGCTTATCGAAGCTGAAAAAGACGGATGCTTTCAACGACTAATATTGTTGCCCATACCAAAATACTGAGACCAACCGCTGCCGCAGCAATATCCTTAGTAATGCGGATACGCTCATTTCGTTGAGGTTCCACAAAATCACACAGGACTTCGATCGCGCTGTTAAACAATTCAGAAATCAGCATCAACCCCATCGCCAACAATATCAGGCTGACATCTATCCATTGCCGCAAGAAGAAAGCGCCGCCTAAAATAGGCACTGACAAAACCACTTTATAAGCAACGCTAAAGTCAGTTGCCACTGCAACATAAAGACCCGATAAGATTACCTTCAGCTTTCGGATTGGATCATACCCAGGTGTGCGAAACTTGTTGGTCATGAGTGAAGAGTCCTTCAAAGAGGCTGCACTAATCACGTAGATCGCTGCAGTCGCCGACTCTCCTACTCTAGAATCCTCCGTGCATAATCAGGAGCAATAAGCGCAAGTGCCCAGCGCATCACCGTCACCCGCGATCGCCTCTTGCCTCGATCCACTCAGGCATGCCCTGGCGCTTTAGGATAGCCCGGTCAGACTTCGGTGCCACCCAGCCATAGATCGGACGCTCACTATAGCCTCGCTTCGCATCCCCAAAGGCCCACTGCATCGAGGCATAGGTCGCCGGGTCCCGGCCATCCAAGGAAAGGTGGTCGTTTAAGTAGCAGGCCGTTTCCCAAGCGGCTTGGGGAGACGCCGTAAAGCGAAGAATTTGTTTGGCCCAGTACATCCGCAAATTGTTGTGCAGCCAGCCGGTGCGCAGCCATTCCCTTTGCGCGGCATTCCAGGTAGGGTCAGCGGTGCGGCCCTGCAAAATAGCCTCAGGCGACGCCTGCTCAGGGCGCGGATCGTCGGTGTGGTCTAGCAACGTCTGCTGAACCTTTTGGGGCAAAGACGCGAACTCATGCAGGTTAGGGACATGAAACGCCCTGTAGTGAGACCATTCCCGCCAGGTGAGGCATTCGTCTCTAAATTTCCAGGTGTAGCTTTTAGGCACGTCGGCAGCGGCGATCGCCTCAAAAAGCTGGCCAGGGCTCAGCATGCCAAAGTGCAGATAGGGGGAGAGCTCGGAGGTGGAGTACTCCAGGGCCGGGTTATTGCGAATCCACTTGTAGCGGGCCAGGATGTCTGTCTTTAGCGTCGCCAAGCGGCTATCGATCGCGGCTTGGGTGGGGGGATGCTCTTGAGAAATCGCGATGGTATGGTCGATCTGACATTTGGCGGCGATCGCGGCCAGCTCATCATCTGTGCAGTTGGCGAAGTTTTGCAGCGGGCTTTCTACGGCGATCGCTACCTGCGCCACCTTAGGCGTCAGCTCGGCAATCTCCTTCGCGGTATCTTTTCTCAGGGCGGCGTACTGCTCCCGAAGCGGGCTATGGGCTTTGCGAAAGGTCGGCGTAGTTTTTAGGCCCTCAGGCAACTGGCGCACCGGAACCAGGCGGGAGGCGTCGACGAAAAAGACAGCTTGCCTCGCAACGTCAAGGATTCGCTGGAGCCTTGCTTTATCCCAGTGGGTCGGATCTTCGTCGGTGTAGACTGCTGCGGCTGCGGCAATCAGGGCGTTCAAGGGGGCACTCTCCTCAGCGTGGCGAATCGCCTGAATGCAGAGAATGCCAGCGCGGGCTAGATCAGCAGCAAGCGTCCGTAGGGCTCCTAGCGCAAAGTAAAACAAACGGTCAGACGCGTGGGGGTTGGCTTCATCCAGTTCGCTATAAACCAGAACGCCGAGACCCAGGGCATGGGACTGGGCGATCGCCCCTTCAAGGACCGGATTATCTGACCACCGCAGCGCCCGGTGCAGCACCACCAAAACATAGTCCCCCTCAGCCAAAGGCTTATCATTTGCCCGAACGACTCTTTGGCTCAGGTCGCCGATCTGTAGTGGGTCTGACATATTCAATGGATTTTGATCGCTCAATTCAATATCCGTTTTAAGCTGAGCGTGAACTCTGGCAAAACCGCTTCTCCTGACAAGCTACTCGGATTTTCTAAAATCTCAACCGCCTGTCTCTGCCGGTAAATCTCCACCCGCTTATTTTGAGGATCAATCAGCCAGCCCAACCGCGCGCCGTTTGCCCTATACTCTTCCATCTTGTCACGCAGCGTCTTGAGGCTATCTGTCTTAGAGCGCAGCTCAACCACAAAGTCAGGGCATAGCGGAACAAAACCTTCCCGCTGCTCAGGCGTTAGAGCCTCCCAGCGTTTTTTGCAGACCCAAGCGGCATCAGGAGAACGGTTAGCGCCATCGGGTAGCTTAAACCCAGTCGATGAGTCAAAGGCTTCCCCGAGCGCATCGTTCGCTTCAAACCAGAGACCAAGCTGAGTGCTGATACTCAGATTCCGCTTACCGGATTCGCCTCCCGTGGGTGGGCTCACAGTCAGTTCTCCTCTCTTGCTCCGTTCAAGTCTGAGGTCTGGGTTTGCCGCAGCTAGGGCCGCAAATTGTTCTGAGGTGACGCTTAGCTCAATTTCGCTGGGGATCTGGAGCGAGAGCGGTTTGAGTTGACGAGGCGCTTGCGCTGTCATGATTCACCTGGCGCTGCTGAAGTCGTGTTTTTATCATTCTATTCGTTACGACTCGCAGCTACATAAACCACTGCCGCTGTAAGCCGCTGCCAGTCCGTCTGATTCAGTGAGTGGAGCAATCCCCCAGCTAGCGCGACCCATCCCACAGGACCAATGGACCAGGGCGATCGCCTGACTCATACCGATGTAGGCGGCGAAGGGCAACGTAATGCCTAGAGCACTGGTAAAACTGCTTAGCACGGTGCTGGCCATAGCACCGCCTGCAGCAAGCAGCGCTTCGACGTTGAAATTTTTGTTGGGCAAGTTCATCTGGATGGCAAGCTGCTCCCGCTCTGGGGAGATCTCGCCTATCATCTTCTGAAACAGCTTGCCGACTACCACATTCTCAATATTGCGAGTAGTTGACGTACTCCCCGCCCTGAAGAGCGGGGATTCTGGAATCAAGCAGCGATCGCAGGCTGAGCCTGTCTGACATCGCCTAGCCCACGGGTTGACGCCCCAACCCGTTGAATGTTTATTGCAGCATTCAAGTCTCGATCGTGATGTTCGTTGCAAATAGGGCAATCCCACTGCCGTTGTTTTAGATCTAACTCCTTCAGTACGTGCCCACAACAGCTACAAGTTTTAGAGCTGGGATACCACTGGTCGATGAATGCTACGGTCTTGCCTTTTTTCTTTGCCACCCACTGAAGGATTTCGAGAAATTCAGCTAGGGCTAGGTCCGATATCTTCCGGCCCCATAGCCGCTGCATCCCTTTCAGGTTCAGCGTCTCAAAGTAGAGCGCATCGTAGGTATCGGTTAGCCGGTGGGCAAGCTTCCAAAACCAATCTCGTCGCCTATTGGCTATGGCCTCATGGCAGCGAGCTAGATTTAGTCTTGCCCTGTGCCAGTTTGCCGACTTTTTTCGCTTGCGCGATAGGTTGCGGCTAGCTCGGCAAAGGTCTTTGAGCGATGCTTTCAGGAATTCAGGAGACTCGATTTGAGTACCATCTGACAAAGTGAGAAACGTCTTCAGTCCAAAATCAGCACCAGCGGTTTTACCCGTCTCGATGCCTTGAACTGGTTCAGCTTCCTGGTCCACCACAACGGCTAAAAACAGCTCACCCAAAGGCGATCGCTTCACCGTGACGGTCTTAACCTTGCCCTCTATCTCCCTTGAATTCCAATACTGGTAGACCCTGCTACCTATCTTGATACGACCACCATTGAGCAGCTTGTATCCCGCCTGTTTTAGGGTGAACGACTTGTATCGCCTTACCTTCTGAAAGCTAGGCGGCCTATAGCCTTTGCCGTGATGCTTAAAGAACAGCTGGTATGCCTTTTCAATTCGCTGGCAGATGTCCTGCACAGCCTGAGACCCCACCAACTGCCAAAACGGATTGCGCCTCCGTAGCTTGGCAATATGAGACTGAAGTTTAGAGCAATTGAGGTGTTTGCCCCACATACGGTAGTACCGTTTGTGGAGAGCAATGCAGTGGTTCCAAATCACCCCAGCAGCATTAATAGTGCGCTTTAGGTGCCGGTTCCGCTTGTGCTCGTATATCTTAAACTTCAATGTTCTCATACTGTTTATGTTAGCATAGATGCGTAGGCATTGTGTAGGCAGTATGGCAAAAGGACAGCTTAATTTAAGAGTCTCTATTAAAAGATTGCAAAAGCTTAGGGCGATTGCAAAAGAGAGGGACAAGACCATGACTCAACTGGTAGAGGATTGGATAGATCGCCTACATTTAGAGAAGCCGTCCTGAAGGACGGGGCTTTAGACCCATGATTTTTGGTAAA
>CAVRCJ010000014.1:0-279456 GCA_963719515.1 uncultured cyanobacterium | reverse complement strand
AATTTTTGGATGGAGCGCTAAGTAGTTCGGCCTTGAAAAGCTTAGCAACATGTAGTTCTATGAAGGAACAACTCTATCGTCAGTGGGAGGCATCATGTCATGGGCGCACGCTTACGTATCTTCCTCAATCCTGAAGAGGATCGCACCTTATTTGAACTGCGCAAAGCCAAGACGGTTCCTCAAAGAGTCAAAGACCGAGCCCAAGCGGTTCGTTTGAGCCATCAGGGGATGTACGTGGAGAAGATAGCCGCTCACTTTGGCCAGAACGTGCAAACGGTGCGCCAGACGCTACGTCGGTGGCAAGAGAGAGGGTTAGGCGGGCTGTGGGATGGCCCTCACCCCGGTGCCAAGCGGCGATGGCAGAACGAGGATATGGAACATCTAGAATCATGCCTGAGGGAAGAGCCACGAACCTACAATAGTCGCCAGCTAGCGCAAAAGCTAGCAGAAGAGCGAGGAGTACAGTTGAGCGCAGACCATCTCAGACGGGTACTGGAAAAAAGGGGGTGATATGGAAGAGGACGCGCCACTCTCACCGCAACAAGCAAGACCCAGAGGAGAAGGCAAAGAAGCAAGCAGACTTGGATATGCTGGAGTGGGCAGCGGCGGCAGGGGATATTGACCTTTTCTACACGGATGAGTCTGGTTTCTGCCAGTGGATGCCCGTAGGTTACAGCTACTATTTCCGGGGTGAGCAGAAGCGGCAAGAGCAAACGAAGCGAAAGGGCAGACGCGTCAGTATATTGGGGCTGCTCCAAGGAGGCATCAAGTTTGTCTATGCCTTAGTGATTGGTAGTTTCGACGCGCAGCGCTACATCACCGTGATGGACGAGCAGGCTCGCCAGGCCCAAAAGGTGATGGAGAAAACCGGACGCATAAGAGTGATTGTGCAGGACAATGCTCCAATCCATACCTGTAAGCAGGTGCAGCAGAAACGAGCCCAGTGGGAATCACAGGGACTGTATCTGTTCTTCTTGCCCAAGTATTGCTCCGAGATGAATCCGATTGAGGGCGAGTGGCATCAGCTCAAGGCGCACGAACTTGCAGGGCAGATGTTCGAGGATGAATTAGATCTTTGCTATGCGGCCATCGATGGCATTGGTGCCAGAGCGCAGGCGGGCGGATATGAAGCACAGCGCTTTAGATTCCCCTCCAAACTGGACCCTTTACAATCCGTTGCATAGCTCAGCTTTTCTAGCCCTACCTACTTAATTGAGAGGGTTTCGGAGGGTATTGCCCATGCTGGGTTAAGTGGCGATGGGGCGGATTATCTACGGGCGCTTCTAGGCGGGCGGGTGAAAATTCGGGAGGCGAAGCCCATTACGCTGCCGAATGACTCGGAGCTGGAGCCTGATATTGCGGTTGTAAAACCTTTGGGCGAGGTTTACAGGACGGAGCGCCATCCGGGGGTGGCGGATATCTTCTGGGTGATTGAGTATTCTGATACGAGCTTGGAGAAGGATCTGCAGCTCAAGACGAAGGTTTATGCTCAGGCAGCGATCGCGGAGTATTGGGTGGTTAACTTAAGGACGCGGGAGCTGACTGTCTTTCGCGATCCGGTGGGGGAGGGGTATAAGTCGCGGCAGGTCACGGCCAATGGGGCGATTCGCCCGGTGAGCTTTCCGGCGGTAAGCGTCGAGGTGGAGAGGCTGGTGCGGTAGGTCATTTGCTCGAATAGTTGGCCGAATACAGTACTGATGTTGAGTTTGAGGCCGCTAGCAAACGGCAACATGGGGAGCGGCTGCTCTGGGAGGTCGTATGTTAGAGGTGATAGGTAATGCCTCAAGAGCTAAGGGGCACGCGGCAGAGATGAATGTTGGAGGGACTTACTCTTATGACAATTCGCGAAAACGCCATTTCCAAATTGCAGCAGTTGCCCGACTCGCTCCTTCAGAAGGTCAGCGATTTTATTGATCTTTTGCTATCTCGATGTCGGCACAGCACTTTCTCTGATGATCACCAGGACGAACTTGCCAAAAAATGGACAAGCTGGTTTGAGTCTGTTGACCACCTAGAGGTCACTCCAAATCGCTCAGTTCGTAATTATCAGCAACACCTGTTATCCAAGTATCGGCAGCAGGGCCTGGACCTGTGATTCTTTGTGATGCAGGAGTCTTGCTTTGCCTAGTCGACCGCACCCAGCCAAAGCATACATCGTATAGAGATGCCGTTGTTCAGCTTGCTTCGCCGCTTCTTACGACTTGGTCTTGCCTGACAGAAGCGATGTATTTGGCTCTTCATCGAGGCGGTTGGGCGATGCAAAAACAGATAGGGCAACTGCTTTTAGATAAGCTGTTGGTGGTTTACGAAGTTGAAGAGGGCGATCATGGTCGTTTGTTGGAGCTGATGGAGCAATATCAGGATCGGCCAATGGATTTGGCTGATGCGTCGTTGGTGCTGGTAGCTGAGAGGACAGGTTTTCAGAAAATTCTCACGCTTGACTCAGATTTTCTGTTTTATCGTATTGACAATAAAGGGACTTTTGACATTGTCCAAGTTCAGTAATAGGCAGCTAAATATTCGAATAAATCTGTCGCTTAAGGGCAAGTTGCGTGGCGTGATTACCTTGGTAGTGCAGTGCGATCGCAAATCACCGTAGGTTGGGTTGACGTAGGGAAACCCAACACTGACATTGTCATCAAACATCCCTAAAAACTTATCTAATGCCTTGAATTTATTGGGTTTCGCGATCGCTCTAACCCAACCTACGACGTATGGGCTGTCTACTCAAAAAACATTTTTCCATCGTACGGTTGCACTAGAGCCAAAACTCCGCTACCATACCAAGCCATGGACGCAAATCACACCGCGTCCAGATTCCGACACCCAAATATTTAGCCGCGCCGCCTGGTCGTGTCCTACCACTTCCAGACGGCTAACCCCCGCTGAGCAGACCAGCGAGAGCTAATGGGATTTTATCCCAGACTAGCCACCTCGCCTTAATTTGCGGGGTGGCTGAGCGTTTGGGTTGTCTTTCCTACTTCAAAAGCAAATCTAGGAGACAACCCCAAAATGACATACGACCTCTCCGGCCAGCCCATCGCTGACCACAGCCTCACCGTGGCCAATCCCGCCCAGGATAGCTGGGATAGCTACGACCTCGGCATCAACCCCCAAACCGGCGACTACCAAATCGGCGACCATAGCGAAACCGGCTACCACACCCTGCGGCTGCTCGCTATCGGCTCCCTGTATGCCGTCAACAACTGCCGCGACGCCCTGCACAAGCTCGGCTACGCCCACCCCAGCGAATGGTCCGCCGCTATTCCTCTAGCAGGCAACAGCGGGATCCTCCAGGGTCTCACCCCCACCGACGTTATGCGCATTCTCACCAAGCGCATCCGCCTGCCTCAGCAATAGCGATCGCCCTCACTATAGGAGCTGAAGCCATATCAGTCTGGGCAAGCGCGCCTTAAACAATAGGAAAGCGCCTTCCACACAGAAAGGCGCTTTTCGCTAACCTAGCTCAAGAGGCTATTGTTTGAGCGCACTAGGTGCGACTTTTGAAGCAGCGCCATCACATCTGAGGGCATAAGGCCTTGCTTTTAGAACCGCCCCATCACACCTAAGAGCAAAGCGATCGCACCTAAGAGCAGCGGCATCGCATCTAAAAGCACAGGGTCTTGCTCCCAAAGTAGCGTGATCGTATTTAAGGGTAGACAGTCCGATTCTCAGAGCAGTATCGCTACATTAAAGACCACCAAAATCCGCACATGGTATTAAGGAATCGATAAGGTAAAGCCTTCGCTAATGCGATCGCTCTAGCCCTCGTTCTTAGCCGAGCTGCGCCAAAACTCGCAAGCCCCCCTAAGCAACGCCTTATGCAGGGGGCTGCTGGGGGACGGAATGCCTCCCCCAGCCAGGGGGCTTGGGGGCAGCGCCCCCAAATACCATGTCTCCCCCCATAGCGATTGCCCTCACATGCCGGAAAACCAGACGGCAACATACACCAAAAAAGCTCCCCTCCAAGTCGGAGGGAAGCTTTTATTCAAGCTAGCTTACGATTAGCTGGAGTCGAGGGGTCCTAGCCGTTGATGGCAGGTGCCTCAGCAGCAGCAAGGTCAAGCGGGAAGTTGTGAGCGTTGCGCTCGTGCATCACTTCCATACCCAGGTTGGCGCGGTTGATGATGTCCGCCCAGGTGTTGATGACCCGGCCCTGGCTGTCTAGCACAGACTGGTTGAAGTTGAACCCGTTCAGGTTGAACGCCATCGTGCTGATGCCCAGCGCCGTGAACCAGATGCCTACTACAGGCCATGCACCCAAGAAGAAGTGCAGTGCGCGGGAGTTGTTGAACGATGCGTATTGGAAGATGAGGCGGCCGAAGTAGCCGTGCGCTGCAACGATGTTGTAGGTCTCTTCTTCTTGCCCGAACTTGTAGCCGTAGTTCTGGCTCTCGCTCTCAGTCGTCTCACGCACCAATGAAGAGGTCACTAGTGAACCGTGCATGGCGCTGAACAGCGCGCCGCCGAAGACGCCTGCCACACCCAGCATGTGGAAGGGGTGCATCAGGATGTTGTGCTCTGCCTGGAACACAAACATGAAGTTGAACGTACCCGAGATGCCCAATGGCATGCCGTCAGAGAATGAACCCTGTCCGATGGGGTAGATGAGGAAGACTGCGGATGCTGCTGCAACAGGTGCAGAGTAGGCAACGCAAATCCAGGGGCGCATGCCCAGACGGTAGGATAGTTCCCACTCGCGGCCCATGTAGCAGAAGACGCCAATCAGGAAGTGGAATACCACCAGCTGGTAAGGTCCGCCGTTGTACAGCCACTCGTCAAGAGACGCTGCTTCCCAGATGGGGTAGAAGTGTAGACCAATTGCGTTGGATGACGGAACAATTGCACCAGAGATGATGTTGTTGCCGTACATCAGTGAACCTGCAACGGGCTCGCGGATGCCGTCGATGTCCACAGGAGGAGCCGCGACGAAGGCGATGAGGAAGCAGGTGGTGGCAGCTAAGAGAGTCGGAATCATCAGGACGCCGAACCAGCCTACGTAGAGGCGGTTGTTGGTGCTGGTGACCCACTCGCAGAACTGCTGCCATACGTTAGCGCTAGAGCGCTGCTGTAGGGTAGTTGTCATAATTGCGGTTGGTGTTATTGATTGGATGTATTAGGTGGGAGGTCTGTAACCGTTTGGTTGCTTCCCACTGATTTAACATTACAGGCTTTGTAAACAAAAGTAAAGCGCTTGTGTCGCAGGTTTAAGCTTTTGTTCAGATTTGTATAGGCCAAAAGACTGACCCTCTATAAAGGCGATCGCCCTACTGATACCCCGCAGCCTGGAGGGCAAACAGGTGCGCATACCGACCCTCTTGCGCCACGAGCTCCTCATGGCTGCCCTGCTCCTTTAGCTGTCCTTGAGATAAAACGATGATCCGATCTGCCATCCGCACCGTAGAAAAGCGGTGGGAAATTAGAATCACCGTCTGATCTTGAGTGGCCTCTCTGACGTGGTTAAACACCTCGACTTCTGCCGCTGCATCCATGGCTGAGGTCGGCTCGTCGAGCACCAAAATGTCCGCCTGCGATCGCATAAAAGCCCGCGACAGGGCGATCTTTTGCCACTGGCCGCCCGACAGCTCCCGCCCATTGCGAAACCACTTTCCAAGCCGGGTGTCGAAGCTCTCCGGCAGCGCCTCGATAAAGGGGCGGGCGATGCCTTTCTCCGCCGCCTCTTTCCAGCGATCGCGGTCCCCTATCGCCGCTACATTCCCTACGCCGATGTTCTCCCCCACGGTGAACTGGTAGCGGACAAAGTCTTGAAAGATGACGCCGATGCGCCGCTGCAGCACCTCCCGGTCCCACTTGTTTAGGTCCAAACCGTCCAGCAAGATATGCCCCGCCGTGGGAATATACAGCCTTGTGAGCAGCTTGATCAGCGTCGTCTTCCCCGAGCCGTTTTCCCCAACGATCGCCAGCTTGTCTCCCGGCTTCAGGTGCAGAGAGATGTCCTGCAGGGCCGGGGTATCGCTGTCGGGGTAGGCAAAACTGACGCCCTCGAAGCGAATACCGTCGCCGGGGTCGGTGCCCCGCGTGGCGTAGCCGGTGGGTTGCGGGGTCTCTTCTTCTAAAAAGCTGTAGAGGGTAGAGAGATAGAGGCTGTCTTCATACATGCCGCCCACCGAGGTGAGAATATTGGCAAAGGTGGCCTGGCCTTGGCGAAACACCACCAGATACATGGTCAGGTCTCCCAGAGAGATGCGGCTGGCGATCGCCTCCAGCACAATCCAGGTGTAGGCCCCGTAAAAAGCCAAACTGCTCAGCAGACCTAAGCCGTAGCTCCAGCCGCTGCGTCTCACCGTCAAATCTCGGTCCTCGGCGTACAGTCGCTGAAAGATATTGCGGTAGCGCTCTAAAAACAGATCGCCCAGCTGATAGAGCTTGACCTCTTTGGCATAGTCTTCTCGGGCAACCAGCACCTCTAGGTAAGTCTGCTCGCGGGTCTCAGGGGCGCGCCAGCGAAACAGCCGAAAGGCCTGCTCGGCAAACTGGGTCTCGGCCACAAAGGCGGGCACCGAAGCCAGCATCAGCACCAGCACCGCCCACACCGAAAATTTGAGCAGCAGCCCCGAGAAGGTAATCAGCGAGATGACGTCGCGCACAAGCCCAAAGATGCGGCTCACCATACTCAGCGGGCGGCTAGAGGCCTCCCGGCGGGCGCGGGACATCTTGTCGTAGAACTCCGAGTCCTCAAACTGCATCAGGCTCAGGGTGAGCGCCTTCTCCAAAATCATCTCGTTCACCCGCTGGGCTAGCAGCACCCTCAGCAGGTTGCGGCATAGGGCAATGCCCTGTTGACAGCCGCTGAGTACCGCCACTAAGAGCGCCTCCACCCCCAGATAGCGGAGGGCCAGCCAGCGGTCCGTCTCTAGCCCTGATTGGGCCGCCTGCACGACCGCATCAACAATCAGCTTGCCCACGTAGGCCACTGCAGCCGGGAGGAGGCCCGCCACCAGGGTAAGCAGGGCGAAAAATAGAGTATAGGCGCGGTGGGTCTGCCAAACCAGGACAATCGCCCGTCCGCAGTAGCGAAAGATGGAGGTAGACTGGCGGAGCCGTTGCCAGGGAAGACGAATCTGATTGAGAAGACTATTCATGCTTCTACCTTAGCGGCTGAGCTTCTAGCGCCGCTAACAGCGGCCATATCCAGGTCTAAAGCCAAGCTAAACTGAAATGAGGTCTTCTAAACATCTGGGAAAGGGCAAAGTCATGGCAACCCATCGGTCTACGGCTTTTCTCGGCGGGGCGATCGCCTTTGGTCTCTTGACGGTGATGTCTCCGCCGGCGATCGCTGAATCTCCTTCGGAGGAGCGATCAGAGGAGCAATCGCTCAACGATTCGGAGGCCAGTCTCGCGGCGGTCCCTGCCCCGCTTGCCGAATCTGACCCCCCAGCCATCGAGCCGGTAGAGACAGCGGCGACCGTTTCCGTAACGGCGGCTATCAGTCTGCCCGAATTTGACGCCCAAAGTCTTCCGTCTACTGTCGCTCTGCCTTTCCCAACACCGTCCTACTCCACACTGCCTCGCGCCAGCCTGTCTGACTTAACTCTATGGGCGGGTTTTGAGGCCGACGGTGAAGAAGCGATCTTGGCCCAAGACCGCTCTGGCGCAGGCGCTGCAGAAGAGTCGCCGGACGCCGCCCCTGATTTACCGGAGTCTCCTCTTGATAGCTCAGACGGAACGGCTGTAGAGGCCGTCCCAGACGACGCCACAGAACAAGACGAAGAGGCCACTTCAGAGGAACCTGCCGCAGAAGAACAGGACGAAGAGGCCAGCGCAGAGGTCAGCGCCGACGCCGACGCCGACACCGCAGAAGACCCTGAAGCTGCCGCAGAGGCGGCTCGGCAGCGCCGTCTGTCGCTATTTTCCGAGGGCGATCGCCTGTTCGAAACGGGCCGCTACACCGACGCAGAGGAAACCTACCGGCTCGCCAAGGGAACCTTCGAGGGGAATAGTCTTGAGCCCATTGAGCCTATTTCTGACCCAGCGAAGCTTTCTCCTGCGGGCCAGGTCTACTGGCGGGAATATCAGGCCGGACTAGAGTCTGGGCTCGACACGCGCATTGATGTGCCGCTACAGCTGCTGACCGAGGAGAACCCGGAGTTCGTCCCGGGTCACCTGAGCTACGCCGAGCGCCTAGAAGCGCAGGAGCAGCCAGAAGCGGCCCTCGCGGTGCTGGAGCGGGCCGCAACCCTCTATCCCAACGATTTGGCGCTCACCCAGGCCCGTATTGATGCCCTAGTTGCACAGGAAGAGTGGCTGCAGGCGGCGATCGCCGCCAGGCAGTTTGCCCTAATAAACCCGGACGACCCAGCGGCGGAACCCCTCCTCCTCTCTGCTGACGAGTACCAAGATCGCTTTCGCCGCCGGATGCGATCGCGCATCACCCGCAACGCTATCGGTAACGTCTTGGCCGGCGGCGTCGGGTTTGCGCTCACGGGCAATATTTTTGGCCCCCTCTCGGCCCTGCAAACCAGCATTCTGCTGATGCGGGGAGAATCAGCGGTGGGAGAGCGCACCGCGCAGCGGGCGGCCTCGGAGCTAGAGCTGATTACAGACGAGCAGGTGGTGACCTACGTTGATGATCTCGGCCAAGAACTCGCTCAGCTGGGCGGGCGTGACGAATTTGAGTACGAGTTTTACGTCGTGGCCGAAAACGAGCTCAACGCATTCGCCCTGCCCGGCGGCAAAGTTTTCGTCAACGCCGGAGCAATCCTCAAAACCGAGACAACAGCGGAGCTCGCGGGGCTTCTGGCCCACGAAATATCCCACGCCCTACTCTCCCACGGGTTTCAGCTCATGACCGGGGGAAACCTCATGGCCAACGTCATGCGGGTGGTGCCCTATGGGGGCATCGCTACCAACCTGGCGGTGCTGAGCTATAGCCGCGATATGGAGCGTCAGGCCGACCGCCTCGGCACCCGTATTTTGGCGGCGTCCCCCTACGCAGCTGACGGGATGGCGCGGCTTATGGAAACCCTCAACGAAGAAGCTCCTCAGGGGCGATTTGACTGGCTCTCTAGCCACCCCGACGCGCCCGAGCGCATCCGCCGCCTCAACAGCCTGATTGAGGAAAACGGCTACAATCGCTACGCCTATGAGGGGGTGGAGGAGCATCAGCGCATTCAAGACCGAGTGCGGCGCATTCTCATCCAGGCCGGAGTGCTGCTGGAGCTAGATGAGAACGGCGAGCCGATAGACCCCGAGATAGACTCTGAAGCGGAATCCGAAGTGGAGCCCGCTGCGGAACCTGAAGTAGAGGAAGAGGCTGAAGAGCCAGAGGAAAGCCCCGATTTGGAGGTAGACTCAGACGACAGTTCAGAGGGGCCGCCCAGTGAAACTACTGTGCCTCAGTAATGGCCATGGGGAAGACGCGATCGCCCTCCGGGTGCTGGAGGCGCTGCAGCACAAAGCTCGCTATTCGAGTCAGCCGCTAGAGCTGATGGCGCTGCCCATTGTGGGCGAGGGCCATGCCTACCGCAGCGCCAATATTCCCCTGGCCGGCCCCACTCAAGTGATGCCATCTGGGGGCTTTGTCTACATGGATGGGGCGCAGCTCTGGAGAGACGTCCAGGGCGGCTTGCTCTCGCTGACGCGATCGCAGCTGCAGGTTGCCCGCCAATGGGGGCGGGCCGGGGGCTGCATTCTGGCGGTGGGGGATATTGTGCCGCTGCTGTTTGCCTGGGCCAGCGGCGCGCCCTATGCCTTTGTGGGCACCGCCAAGTCTGAGTACTACCTGCGGGACGAGTTGGGGCCCTTGACCCGCCGCTCGTGGTTCGAGCAGTTTGAGGGGTGGTCCGGCTCGGACTATCTGCCGTGGGAACGCTGGCTCATGAGCCGCTCTCGCTGTCGGGCGGTGTTTCCCCGCGACAGCCTGACGACTGAGACGCTGCGGCAGTGGCCGATTCCAGCGGTAGATCTAGGCAATCCGATGATGGACGGGCTAGATCCTGACGATGGGGGCGATCGCCCCCGCCCTGCTCAGCGCGATCGCCCCAAGGCTCCGCAGCCCGCAGCCATTCTGCTGCTTCCCGGCTCTCGCAGCCCTGAAGCGGAGCGAAACTGGGAGCTGATGCTGGCTGCAGCGGACGCCGTGCGCCAGGTCTGGAGCCACGTTCGATTTAGAGCGGCGATCGCCCCTCACCTGGAGCTAGCGGCATTTTGTCGGCAGGCTCAGCGGCAGGGCTGGCGCGCGGCAGACGGTCCTACGGCGGGCCAAACCTACCTCCATGGCGAGGCTGTCTTGGAGATCGGCAGTCGCTTCCACGATTGTCTTCAAGAGGCTGAGGCAGCGATCGCCATGGCCGGGACGGCAACCGAGCAGTTTGTGGGGTTGGGAAAGCCTGTGATCACGCTACCGGGAACAGGCCCGCAGTTTACCCCAGCCTTTGCCGAAGCCCAAACCAGACTGCTGGGGCCGTCAGTTCAGCTAGTGACCTCTCCGAGTGAAGTGGGCGCGGCGCTGTCACAGCTGTGGGCGGATATGCCCCGTCGGCAGGCGATCGCCCGCAGCGGTAGACGGCGATTGGGACCGCCAGGGGCGGCCGAACGAATTGCCGCCCATCTCCTCACCGTAATGGAGCCAACGCCGTGCTAGTCCCTGAAAATCAGTTCCCACTTGGCGCTGTCCAATCACCTGCCAGCCGCAATCGTTGCAATGCATTCATCGATAAAGGTATTTACTTATTAGAGACTTTACATTGCTTTACATTAAGAGAGATAGCCTAATAGATATACCTGCTCACTCACATAAGGTAGCTTCAAGCACAGTCACTCTTGAACAAGCTCATAAATAACGGCGGGTTTAGAGCATTTTGCATAATCTGCAAACAAGAAAGTAAAGCCTCAGCATCTTCCGACTGTGCAACTCACCTGAAAACTTACTTAGCTTTGATACTATGCAACACTCCGGACAGTTTTTGATGGCTAACGGTGGAATGCGGGTTTCAGGCCTCTTCCACGGCAGCTTGGCCAACGAGAAATCGAGGGTTTCAGCGCTTGTCCAGAAAAGTGTCCGGACTATTGACTATGGCTCTCACCATGTTACATTTTGCTGGCGCTGACCTCAGAGGTGAAAATTTCAGCGGCGCAGATTTGACTGAAACTAACTTCCGCAAGGCTGTACTCGTCGACGCTAACTTTTCCTACGCGGACTTGTCGAACGCAGACCTGAGCGGCGCTAAAATCAACGGCGCCAACTTCACGGGCGCTAAGCTCAACACAACACTCCGGACAGATCTAGGAGGCTATCGCGCCGTATTCAAGCAGGTTTCGGTAGTTGGCATGGGATTTTATCAAAGTCGGCTCCAACTCAAACAGCTCAATAAATAAGTCCAAAAGATGCTCATTAAGCGCCGATCGCTTGAGGGAGGCTATCGAAAAGCTCAGGGGTTGGGCGTCATCCTGAGACGTCTGCAGGGCAGCTTTGGCTAAGTTTAGGGCCGTCAAGCTGGCATTGACATGGGTATCGATGGCTTCAGCAGAACGCGCTTGGCAGTGAGCTAAGCCTGTGTACTGGCGGGCATCACGGAAGATAAACTCAATTTGAAATCGAGCGGTGTAGCACTGATAGAGAAACACCGGGTCAATTTCGGTGTCAGTAGAGAATAGGACGACGTAGCGCCGCTGGCCTTGGTGCTCTTTGAGGAGGTACGCCAGACGGACTTTGCGTTTGAGACTGACAGACCAAACCACTGCGCTATAGAGACTCACACCCTTCTCCAGTTGGGCTACGAACTCAAAGCGAGTGGGGTCAGTGAGGTCTACCTTACCGTCGTAGCGGCGCGGTGCGCCTCTTCCAGCGTAGGGACCGTCATAGAGGTACTTGAGGTTGGCATCACAGCGCAGTTTGCCGATGGCATCAAGCCCTAGTTGCCCCACCCCGCTCACCCACTTGTACTTGCTGTAGAAGCCGTCAGCGACCACATAGCGCACCCAGCTCGGGAAGTAGCGCGTGCAGTACGCCAGGTGAGCGAGATAGAACTCTATCCGATTTCCCTTGGCGACACTTGCCTCAGCTCCTGCCTTTGACTGGGTGCTCAGCCCCGCTTCGGTTTGCTGGACGGACAGGGTGTAGCCGGTGTTTTGCGCTAGGTCGACAATGGCCACCACCGACAGTTCCAAGCCACGTTCAGCCCGCTGCGTTTTGCCGTTGTAGAACCAGTCCAGCCCGGGGGTACGCTGGCCGCTCTTCTCAACGAAGGTACAGTCCACGACAGCAATTTGAGCACTTTCTACCGGTTTCACCTGCTCAATGAGGCTCTGATTGAGGCACTCAAACCCGTATCCTCGCTGAAAGTGGCGGCGGTAGCTGCGCTCTGACAAACCGCTGTAGCGACTGAGGTTGGTGTAGTTCACCTTGCCGCACACCACGAAGATGGTCGTCATCAGCGTCAGCAAAAACTGCTTTTGAGGTTTGTGAAATGGCCTGCTGTGTCCAGCAGACCGGTTAGAATCTTTGTGAGGCTGTCCATCGGTGTGACCTGTTTGTTACAGTTGCACTCTATACGGTGGGCGGCTTTCTTGCTACTCCCCGGTAAAACTGTCCGGACTATTGTCAACAATACTATTTTCAGAAATGCCTACATGGAGGGCGTTAGTTTCGCCAATGCCTCCCTGCAGCACGCCAATCTTCGGGGGGCTCACCTCTGCAACGCCGATTTCTTTGGGGCGACGCTGATAGCGGTCGATTTTACCAAAAATCATGGGTCTAAAGCCCCGTCCTTCAGGACGGCTTCTCTAAATGTAGGCGATCTATCCAATCTTCTACCAGTTGAGTCATGGTCTTGTCCCTCTCTTTTGCAATCGCCCTAAGCTTTTGCAATCTTTTAATAGAGACTCTTAAATTAAGCTGTCCTTTTGCCATACTGCCTACACAATGCCTACGCATCTATGCTAACATAAACAGTATGAGAACATTGAAGTTTAAGATATACGAGCACAAGCGGAACCGGCACCTAAAGCGCACTATTAATGCTGCTGGGGTGATTTGGAACCACTGCATTGCTCTCCACAAACGGTACTACCGTATGTGGGGCAAACACCTCAATTGCTCTAAACTTCAGTCTCATATTGCCAAGCTACGGAGGCGCAATCCGTTTTGGCAGTTGGTGGGGTCTCAGGCTGTGCAGGACATCTGCCAGCGAATTGAAAAGGCATACCAGCTGTTCTTTAAGCATCACGGCAAAGGCTATAGGCCGCCTAGCTTTCAGAAGGTAAGGCGATACAAGTCGTTCACCCTAAAACAGGCGGGATACAAGCTGCTCAATGGTGGTCGTATCAAGATAGGCAGCAGGGTCTACCAGTATTGGAATTCAAGGGAGATAGAGGGCAAGGTTAAGACCGTCACGGTGAAGCGATCGCCTTTGGGTGAGCTGTTTTTAGCCGTTGTGGTGGACCAGGAAGCTGAACCAGTTCAAGGCATCGAGACGGGTAAAACCGCTGGTGCTGATTTTGGACTGAAGACGTTTCTCACTTTGTCAGATGGTACTCAAATCGAGTCTCCTGAATTCCTGAAAGCATCGCTCAAAGACCTTTGCCGAGCTAGCCGCAACCTATCGCGCAAGCGAAAAAAGTCGGCAAACTGGCACAGGGCAAGACTAAATCTAGCTCGCTGCCATGAGGCCATAGCCAATAGGCGACGAGATTGGTTTTGGAAGCTTGCCCACCGGCTAACCGATACCTACGATGCGCTCTACTTTGAGACGCTGAACCTGAAAGGGATGCAGCGGCTATGGGGCCGGAAGATATCGGACCTAGCCCTAGCTGAATTTCTCGAAATCCTTCAGTGGGTGGCAAAGAAAAAAGGCAAGACCGTAGCATTCATCGACCAGTGGTATCCCAGCTCTAAAACTTGTAGCTGTTGTGGGCACGTACTGAAGGAGTTAGATCTAAAACAACGGCAGTGGGATTGCCCTATTTGCAACGAACATCACGATCGAGACTTGAATGCTGCAATAAACATTCAACGGGTTGGGGCGTCAACCCGTGGGCTAGGCGATGTCAGACAGGCTCAGCCTGCGATCGCTGCTTGATTCCAGAATCCCCGCTCTTCAGGGCGGGGAGTGCGTCAACAACGCAATTCTAGATCACGTTGATATCAATACCGCTCAGCTCGCTAATGCCAGCCTCGCCAATGCTATATTACCTGACGGCTCAAGATACAGGCTGTGACGGCGGACGCTAGGCCAGCGTCTAGGAGAGAAGAGCAGGGAAGCGACGTGAGACAATGCAAACAATTGACAGAAGCAAGCTCGCCCAAAGCGCGTCGCAATTATGGCCCGAATATCGATTATTCGCACTCTATTACCTCCCGCAGTGACAGCATTAGTCCGGTGCGCGGTCCTGCCGGCAATTTTGGGCGGGGCGCTATTTTTGACGTCGGGGGTAGCAATCGCCGCCACCTGCCGTAACGTCGACGCGCGCCGCATCTGCCTGATCAGCGTTGAGCGTAGCGCCAAAAACTACTGGGAATACCGGGCAGTAGTGACTGTAGACGGCGATCGCCGACCGCGAGAGCTATACAACTGCAAAACTAAGAAGCGCATCACCTCTGATGGTGCGCAAGTTCCTTTCGAGACGAACGGGGCTGGAGGGCTTATTTGCCGGCTCCTCCATCGGTGAGCCAGGAAGCTTACTGGTTATTGACCTGGGGGCCATTCAAGAGGGAGGCCCGCAGGTACTCTCTGCCGGGTGACGAAACGTTTAGTCGCCCAGACCAGGGTTCTTTGACTTCTCAACGTTGGGAACAACATCAGGGCGCTCCTTGTCTTCCCAACCGGTCGGACGCTTAGAGTTGTACCAAGCGATGGAACCGATGGTGACCGCCGCGATAAAGCCAACCACCAAAACCAGCGTGGCGGAGATAGGAAAACTAGAGCCGGCGGCCGTGTCTAGGGCTACATCAGCTGCTAATAGATTAAATGCACTTGTCATAAAAGAACCTCATCTCTTTAGGTTTTCACACACTACCAAGTTTTCACACCCTACCAGAATGCCTGGACACCTACACCCATCCTGGTAAATATCTTTAGCAATCGTCTGAGCCAGCAACAGTTTCGGCTCTAGGCCGGTTCTGTATAGGCCGGTTCTGTATAGGTCCTGCCTTGTAAGTCTCGCCTTGGGCGGCGGTTGATCCCCCAAGAGCACGCCCTTAACGGTGACGCACCTCTCGCCCAATGATCCAGAGCTGTCCCGTTAGCAGCGGCACCAAGCTACCCAGAAGAATCAAGATCCAGCCGTCTAAACCAGGGTGAGTTAAGTCTAGGACGCTGGAGAGACCGGGCAGATAAGGGGTGCTCACCAGAATGAGGCTGCAGAGGGCCAGCGCTCCCCAGACGTATGGATTTTGAGTGATCTCATTGCGAAGCACGCTGGTTGGCAGACGTCCGCTGCCCTGACTAGAGGCGTCGCGCATGTTGAACACATGCCAAAGCCGACCCAGCGCCAGAGTGAGAAACGAAATGGTAACGGCTTCCGTGCCGCCCTTGTTGAGCGGGCCTGCGGCGATCGCAAACGCTATTAGGGTCACAGCAGCAATGACGGCTCCGTAAGCGCCAATGGCCCACCAATGCTGCGGGGTCAGAACGGCCTCATCAGACGGGCGAGGGGGGCGGCTCATCAGGCTCTCGCTGCCTTCACCGACCCCCAAGGCCAGCGCCGGAAAGACGTCGTTGACGGCGTTGAGATAGAGAATTTGCAGCGGCAGTAGGGGCAGCGGAGCGCCGACGAGGGCCGCCACCGCCACCGCTATAATCTCGCCTACATTGCCCGAGAGGAGATAGAGGGTAAATTTGCGGATGTTGAGAAAAATGGCGCGGCCCTGAGCGATCGCATCAATGATGGAGGAGAATGAATCGTCTTCCAACACCATATCCGCTGCCTCGCGGGCCACCTGGGTGCCCCGCTGTCCCATAGCCACGCCGATGTCCGCCTTCTTCAAAGCGGGCGCGTCGTTGACGCCATCCCCGGTCATAGCAACAATCGCGCCGTTCTTTTGATGCAGCTCAATGAGGTTGAGCTTTTGCTCCGGGCTAACCCGAGAGAAAATAGAGACCTGCTGTAGGCGAGAGCGCTCTGCAGCATCCAGGCTCTTTAGCGATCGCAGCTCGCTGCCTGCCGCGACGCGCTCTTCTGCCGCCACGAGACCCACAGCCCGGCCCACGTTACGGGCCGTAATCGCCTGGTCGCCGGTCACCATCACCACGCGCACCCCTGCCTTATGGCAGGCGGCGATCGCCTCGCTCACCTGCTGACGCGGCGGGTCTAGCAGCCCCACTAATCCCAACAGAACAAGGTCTTCGTAAGGCTCCGCGTCAGGATGGTCTACCTGCTTTTGGGCAAAGGCCAGCGTCCTCAGCCCTTCTTCAGCTAAGGCTGCGCCGCGCTCCTGCCAGCGATCAAGAGAGTCTCGCAGGGGCTGCACCCCGTCTGACGTATGTACCTTAGAGCAGCAGCTCAGCACCGCCTCAGGGGCTCCTTTAACGGCGACGCGGTACTGCAGGCTACCGGCCTCATGCACCGTCGCCATCATCTTTGTTTCGGAGTCAAAGGCGACCTCCCGAACTTCTGGAGAACGCTTCACTAGCGCGCTGCGGTTCATGTTGGCTTTGGCTCCCAGCACCAGCAGGGCCACCTCCATCGGATCGCCAATCGGCGCGTCGTCTCTGTTTGGGGGCAGGGTGGCGTTGTTGCACAGTACCCCCACCTCTAGCAGTGAGCGTAAGGCGTCGTGCTGATGCACCGCCACATCAGCGCCATCCCCGCGAAACTCACCCTTATCGTAGAGCCCCTCGCCGCTAACGGTGATCTGGTCCTCCTGCAGCAGCAGACGGCGGGCCGTCATGCGGTTCTCGGTCAGGGTTCCGGTCTTATCGGTGCAGATGATGCTGGTGGCTCCTAGGGTCTCCACCGCCGACAGCCGGTTGATGAGGGCGTCTTGCTGAGCCATCCGCCGCATGCCGCGCGCTAGGGCCACCGTCGCCACGATGGGCAGCCCTTCGGGCACTGCTCCCACCGCCAGGGCGATCGCTGTCTCAATCATTAGAAAGAGGTCATTGCCCCCCACCACCCCAAACACCGCCACCACCGCCACGATCGCCAGCGTGATCCAGATTAGGCGGCGTCCTAGATCGTCTAGCCGCTGCTCTAGCGGGGTCACCTCTTCTTGGGCCTGGGCCGTCAGCGCTGAAATGTGTCCCAGCTCCGTCTCCATCCCGGTGGCAAACACGACGGCTTCACCCGAGCCTCGGGTCACCGCCGTTCCTTTGAACAAAACGTTGGTTTGCTCGGCCAAGGCAACCTCGGCGGCGATCGCCCCAGCCGTTTTACTCACCGGCAGAGACTCCCCTGTGAGGGCAGATTCATCGATCTGCAGCTTGGAGGCGGCTATGACCCGGGCATCGGCGGCGATCAGATCGCCCCCTTCAAACACCAGGATATCCCCCGGCACCAGCTGCTCTGCCGCCACCGTTTGAACCGCTCCCTTGCGCCGCACGTTCGCTTGAGTCTCGCTCAGCGCCTTCAGCGACTCCATGGACCTGACGGCCTGCATCTCTGTCAAAAAGCCGATTGTGGCATTGAGCAAGATGGCAATAACAATAGCGATCGCCTCGACCCATTCTTGAAAAGCGGCAGACAACGCGGCGGCAGCTACCAGCAGCGCAATGATTGGGCTCTTAAACTGAGCGGCAAAAATTTGCCAGCTACTGCGACCCACGGTTTCCTGAAGTCTGTTTAAGCCGTAGGTTTCCCGACGTCGCTGAACCTCGGTCTCGCTGAGGCCCTGCGCAGCTTGAACGGAAAGCTGCCCTAAGAGGACTTCAGCGGGCTGCACCCCGGCCTCGTGGCGCTGAAGCTTAGTTTGTATCACGTAGCGTCCTAAAGTACTGTCAGGTGAGTGATCTCTCTATAGTACTGAGCTGCTGTCCCTCGGACATCAGTCTGCTTATAGATCTCTCACGGCAATAGTTTTTTACAGCAATAGTTTTACAGCAACAGGGCGTTTACGGCAGTAGGGTCTTTACGGCGGCAGAATCTCTGCCGGTCAACTAGGCCATTGCTCACTCCAAAACGGGAGATTGACTTTCCCCGCCGCCGTGGTGCTGCACGTAGTAGTAATATTGCGTTTCGTGCAGACAAAACTCCTTGTACTTTCGGGTAGCCTCCTCAGGGCTAACCACAGGATACTGAAACCGGATTTCATTATCCTCTGCCCCTTCCCCTTCCTCCACCGCCGCCTCACCCTGTATTTTCCCTAGGGAGATTACCAGAGTGTACGTTTGATCTTGCCTAGCCCCTGGAAGCCGCCGCTCTTGCACCAAATAGGGCGTCGCCTGGCATATGGCATTGTAGACTGCATCTGACATGGTGACGTCCTGGGTCAGACTCGACGAAAGACCTTGAATATATTGTGATCGCTCAGCGCTAATCTGAGAGTATTGCCCCATCGCCACTGTTAAAGCCTTACGCTAAATCTTACGTTAAGTCGCTGAGATAACAGACGTACGGCGTCTAGTTTTGTTTTGCTCTACGCAGCTTCTTTGAGTCCTTCAGTCAAATCTTCATTGTTGATTGCCCCCGCGCCCGTCATTTAGGCCCAGATCATAGGGCAGGTAGCGCAGTGGGGTAGAGGCCTTGATGGTGACGTCGGAGGTTAGATAGCGCGAAATGTAGGCCGGTATTGATGCCGCCGTCTGCAAAAAGTGGCGCCGGTGCCACTTAAAAATTTTGCTGCAGCTGAGTAAATTTGCTTCCGGGTCATAGACCACGTTGGTGGGGTCATTGATGAACCGACTGGCGTCATCCTCAAGCTGCTGTCGCACGCGGTCGGGCCGGTAGGCCTCTGGGCGGAGCCTCGGGGATCCGATGGCCCCACAGGCGAGGGCAAAGTGAATTCGAGGGTCGCTAAAGCGCTTTTTGAGAATGTGCTGCTCGATGTGGTTGAGGCTGTAGCGGCGATCGCCCACGGCGTGGGTTGGACCCATAAAAAACCACCAGAATGCTATCCAGTTGGGTAGGCCAAGGAATCTTGGGCGAATAGAGCGCATGGGATAGCTGCCAAGAATGTGGGCCACCACCAGCGCGTTGTAGAGGTTAATCCAGGCGGCAAGTTGCTCATCTTCTTCACCCACGACAGGCTCTGCCGTAGCACTGCTCAGCCAGTCCCGCAGCTGCGTTCTGCCTTCTTGCTGCCACCGCAGATAGTCGACTTGACTCCCGTCGGTGTACCGGTGCAGTAGGTCATCCCAGGGTCGTACGTGCATTTATAAATGACTAAAAGAGTTTGCACTAAGTTTACGTTGGGTTCGCGCGGGTTTATAGCACCTTTAGATATTTAGACTGGATAAGAGGATATATTACGAGAAATGTGTATTACGTATAATGCGTTTTAGCCCGCAGTCAATATACATCTCGCAACAAAGCCAAACCATTACGCCAAACCATTACCCAGTGAGTTCCTATGAATTACCTTCTGCGCCCCCTCTCTATTCTCCCCGCTCCGGACGGTTTATCGTTTTGAGCGAGCAACCTAGCGGGTGAAAATCTGCGAGGCAAGATCCTGAGAGGCGCTGACTTTAGAGAAGCCAATCTGCGCGGAGCCAACCTAGCGGGTGCCGACTTGACCGGAGCCAACCTAGCGAACGCTGACTTAACCAGAGCAACGTTGGTCGGCGCAACGCTAGACGACGCTGATTTGACAGATGCCATTCTCAGAAACGTGCTCGCCCAGCATCTTCGTATCGAAGGCGCAGAGTTCTGCCGCACGAACTGTCGGGGAGGACAATTCTACGGTACGGATTTCAGCCAAGCGCAGCTGACGGCAATTGATTTTAGAAACAGCGACCTGTTTGGGGTTCGCATCGCGGACAGTCAGTTGACAGACTGCCGCTTCAACAACACGCTCATGCCCAACGGAAAGATCGTGTTCGAGTAGCCTGCTGCTGCCAGGGTACTCAGCCAGGCGCAGATGGGGCACCGAACTTGGGGCTCAAAGAAAAGGGATGCTGCTGCATCCCTTTCGCCTATAGACCCTAGATTGAAAGAGGTGGAGCTTGTTGAGAAGCCGCCTTTTCCCCAATCCAGGTATTGATTGGTTTGACCGCAGCGCCCGTGGGCGCTACGCTACCCGCCTACTGGCGGCTCTTAAACGAACTCAGCCAGCTGCGAATCTCCTCAGAGGCAATATCGCGGCCCCCTAGACCAAAGGCGATCGCAATCGCGACGGCGATCGCGCCCAGCAGTAGGCCAAAGGCCAAATTGACGATGTTGGTGGCAACTCCCATCTGCTGCAGTGCCATAGCGCTAACGAGGCCAATGATGGCAATGCGAGCGGTTTGCGCCAAAATGCGTGACTGCGACGAGCCCGTGCTGCTGATCAAGTTGAACGCCAAGTTGGCAAAGTAGAGGCCGATCGCGAATACCACGACGCCGCTGAGCACCCGTAGGGCAACTGCGAGCACGGCCTGGAAGATATTGGTCAGCTGATCAAAGCCGAGGGCATCCGAAGCCGCTACCGCGCCCACGATCAGGGTACCGATCAAGATAGAAATGCCCACAATCTCAGAGGGCGTGCGGCGCTTGTTGAAGCTCGGGCTTCCGGAGGTCGTGCGCGCAGTGACCCCGGACGTACTGCCGAAATCCGCGCTGGGGTCGACAGGGGGAACAACAGGCTCTTGAGGCTCAGATTGAACGTTGCGCTGGATACCGTGCAGACCCAGCCATTCAAACACGCGGTTGAAGCCGATACCGGTGAGCAGCGTAGTAGCAAGCTCAGACAAAAAGCGCCCGATCACGTAGAACGCCACCATAATTAGGGCGGCGGCAAAGATGCGGGGAATGAACGTGATGGCCAGCTCCAGCATGTTGGTAGCCGGATCGGAAATCGCATCAATGTCGAGGGTGTTGAGAGCCTCAATGGCGACCGGAATCAGAATCAGCACGTAGACGAGGGTGCCGATCAGATTAGAGAGCTGTAAGCCACTGCCGCCTGTCGTACTGGTGGCGCTCGCTGTACCGGTGGGGCCCGTCGTGCTTGTGGTGCGGGCCGTGCTCGTGGGGCCTGTCGTGCTCGTGGGGCCTGTCCCAGTGGAAGCCGTTGTGCGCGTCGTGCCGCTGCTGAGACCAAAGCGCTCTCCCAACCGATCGGCCCCCATTGAAGCCAGCAGGTTGGTGACAATACCGCGTACAACACGGGCAATAATCCAGCCAATCAGGCCAATGAGAATCGCGCCAAAGATGTTGGGCAGGACGGAGAGAACCTCATCAATAAGGTTCTGAATGGGGCCTAGAGTCCCATCTTGAAGATCCAGCGCCTCTAGAATCAGCGGCAGGAAAATTAGAAAGATGAACCAGTAGACGATATTTCCTAGAGTCTCGTTCACCAAGAACGGACTATCTGCCGTGGAAGTCCCAGTCTGACTGGCGAGCCGATCATCTAAGTTGAAGCGTGCCAGCCCTCGAGTGATCGCAAGGCGAGCTACGGTCGCGACCACCCAGGCCAAACCCAGCAGCAGCAGCGCCCCACCAATACGAGGAATATACTCGAAGATCTGACCGAGGAAGTTTTCAATTGGCCCTGAGACGATGTCGAGGTCCAGTGCATTGAATACCGCCAGCAGCGTGAAAACGATAATCAGCCAGTAGACGGCGGCTGCGACCCATTTTTCAACGGGAGGGGACTCTTCAGTGGAGTCGCGTCCGGTAACCCAACGTCCCAGGCGATCATCTATTTCGGTCCGGTTTAGTAGACCTTTGATGGCCGATGCGACGACGGTTGCCAAAAGCCAGCCAATAATGAGGATGGCGATCGCACCCAGCAGGTTAGGCAGAAAGCTTGCAAAGCCCGCTGTTGTATTCTCGACAAAGTTGGCTGTTGCTGTCCCGACGTTCTCTTGGGCAAACAGATACCCTTGTTGAGTGAGAGGATGCGGCGACAGCGACAGCGCTGTTAACCAAGTTTCGTTCATGTGAGTTCTCTTCACTATATGGATGCATCAGATCGAAAGTCAGGATGGATCCAGGTTTAGCCGGTCCAGCCCACAGCGACCACGTGCATTTTCCTATAGATTGAGCGGATCTTCACACGGGATTTAACAGATCAAGGCAGAATTCTTCCCTACGGATTGCTTATTGAACCATTTATCTGTCGGTTTGTTCACAGGTTGTGACATATGGCCCACCTTTAGCATCGCGTCTAGAGGTGGGGTCGGCTCCTGAGGCCGCCTCAGAATTTCGTTAGAGTAGCAATAGACACCGGTATGAATTGCGGTATGGAACAGTCCTCCAAGCAGTCGGCCCCTCAGCGGATCGAAAACGAGATCTTAATTCGAGCGAGCGCCACGACGGTAGAGCGGTGCTTTAGCGAGTTAGACCTCATGCATCGCTGGCTCAATCCTGCCCTACAGTGTGAGCCTATTGGGCTATGGAGCACGGCTGTAGGCAGTCGCTGCCGCTTTGTGATTCAGGTACCGCTCGTCCGCCCAACGCTGAAAAGTGTGGTGGCGCGGCGGGAGCCAGGGCTGATCGTCTGGCAGTTTGACGGGTTTTTCAAAGGGCGCGATCGCTGGGAGTGCTTTCCCCAATCTAACGGCACGCTGCTGGTGAATCGATTTGAATTTCGGGTTCCCAATCCCTTAGTCAATGCAGGATTTAACTGGTTCGCCGCTGGCTGGACTAGCCAGGATATGCAGGCCCAGCTGCGGCGACTCAAACGGGTAGCAGAAGACATTCACCAGCGATCGGCGCTGACATAGAGCCGATCGCTGGTGAACTCTGAGGAAGCTAAAGGATTACTTCCAGCCAACGCGGTCTGATAGCTTGATAGCCTCAGGGTTGTTGCGGCCATAGGCACTGACATTCACGGTGTCCCGCTTAAAGTCCCCTAGCTCGGCAACAACATCATCGACTGCGACCCCTTCTAGGGCAGGATACTCATTGTTGCCCACTGCAAACGTCTCTTGGGCTTCGGGGCTGACCAGATACTCAATGAACGCCACCGCGTTTTCCGGATGGGGTGCATTTGCCAAAACCCCGGCTCCGCTGATGTTGATGTGGGTGCCGCGATCGCCTTGATTAGGGAAAATAATCCCTGTTTGCTCAGCGATCGCCTGCTCTGTGGCGTCTTCCGACTTCGCCAACCGTGCCCAGTAGTAGTGATTCACCACAGCCACGTCGCACTGCCCTGCCGCCACGGCCTTAATTTGGTCCGTATCTCCCCCCTCTGGCTCTCGGGCTAGGTTGTCCACTAGTCCATCGGCCCAGGCCTCGGTTTCCTCAACTCCCTCAGACTCGATCATCGAGCCGAGCAGCGACTGGTTGTAGATATTAGATGAGCTACGAATGCAGACGCGCCCCTGCCACTCCGGCAGGGCAAGGTCTTCGTAGGTAGAGATATCGCTGGGAGCTACTTTGTCTAGATTATATACAATTACCCTGGCGCGCTGGGTAAGGCCAAACCAGAGGCCATCCGGGTGCTGCAAAGCTTCGGGGATAGAGTCTTCTAGGGTCTCGGAGCTAGTGGGCTGGAATAGACCCGCCTCTTCAGCTCGCCAGAGTCGGCTGGCATCAACGGTGATGAAAACGTCCCCAGGGCTATTGCTCCCCTCACTTTCTAGGCGGCTGATTAGCTCATCGGCATCACCCTCAATGAGGTTGACCTCGATGCCTGTCTCCTCGGTGAAGCTGTCGTAGACTTGGTCGTCGGTGTCATAGTGACGTGAAGAATAGACGTTGACGACGCCATCGCCACTCCCCTCAGCGGAGGGCGAACCGGTGGGGGGGGCTGAAGAGCTTGTACAGCTGGCTACGGTGGCCGCTAGTACAGCTGCTGCGATCGCATAACGCTTGGTAATCATTACTCGCCGTTACTCCTTTTACTGAAACTACTGAAAGAAATACTGCAGTCGTATTCTTGCTACCGGGCTAGAGCTCATCAAAGCTTATTGAAAATTTTTGCCAACTAGCCCAACGATTTCGACTATAGACAAGTTGATAATCGTTGTCAACAAACGCAGCGCTTCAGTCAGCAAGCCTGATTTCTAGTCAATACTGGTGTGATGCTGTTTACGCAAGCTGAATTTGACTGTCAAGTGTGAGCAATCTGAATCTGTCGCTCTGTGTTGGGCTAACGGCATTTGTTTTCATTACTTTTGCGAGCTTTCTCTTGGACATCTCTAGGTCAACGAATGTTGGGATTTAGGGGCATCGCCGCGATCTGGGCGCGATTTAGATGCAATCTGGGGGAAGAAACCCTCTACAATAAGGGCGACTTTCAAAGGCTACTCACGAGATACGTCTATGCCGCGTCGCACTGACATTCACAAAATTCTACTCATCGGCTCTGGACCTATCGTCATCGGACAGGCCTGTGAGTTCGACTATTCGGGCACTCAGGCCTGCAAGGCGCTGCGGGAAGAAGGCTTTGAAGTCGTGCTGGTCAACTCCAATCCCGCAACCATCATGACGGATCCGGAGACCGCCAATCGCACCTACATCGAGCCGCTGACGCCGGAGATCGTAGAGAAGGTCATCGAGGCGGAAAAGCCCGACGCGCTGCTGCCGACCATGGGAGGACAGACCGCTCTCAACCTAGCGGTGACCCTGGCTAAAACGGGCGTGCTAGAGAAGCATGGCGTAGAGCTGATTGGAGCAAAGCTAGACGCCATTGAGATGGCGGAGGACCGCAAGCTTTTTAAAGAGGCTATGGAGCGCATTGGCGTTGGGGTGTGCCCGTCGGGGTTGGCTCACACCATGCAGGAGGCGCGAGAAATTGGCGCTCGTATTGGGAGCTATCCCCTGATTATCCGTCCTGCTTTTACGATGGGGGGCTCGGGGGGCGGCATTGCCTATAACCAGGAGGAGTTTGAGGAGATCTCTCAGTCGGGTCTCGACGCCAGCCCAATGTCGCAGATTCTAGTCGAGCAGTCGCTGCTAGGGTGGAAAGAGTACGAGCTGGAGGTGATGCGGGATTTGGCCGACAATGTGGTGATCATCTGCTCCATTGAGAACTTGGATCCCATGGGCATTCACACCGGGGACTCAATTACGGTAGCTCCCGCCCAAACCCTCACCGACAAAGAATACCAGCGGCTGCGGGATGCCTCTATTCGCATCATTCGAGAGATTGGCGTTGAGACCGGTGGGTCTAACATTCAGTTTGCCGTCAACCCCGACACGGGGGAGGTGGTGGTCATTGAGATGAACCCCAGGGTATCCCGCAGCTCGGCTTTGGCCTCTAAGGCCACCGGGTTTCCTATTGCTAAATTTGCCGCCAAGCTGGCGGTGGGCTACACCCTAGATGAAATTCCTAACGACATCACCAAGAAGACTCCGGCCAGCTTTGAGCCCACCATCGACTACGTGGTCACCAAAATTCCCCGCTTCGCCTTCGAGAAGTTCCCAGGGACTCAAGAAATCCTCACCACCCAAATGAAGTCGGTGGGCGAGGCCATGGCCATTGGCCGCACCTTTCAGGAATCGTTTCAAAAAGCGATGCGCTCTCTGGAGACGGGCCGGGCGGGCTGGGGCTGCGATCGCGATGAGAAGTTACCCAACCTCGCCCAGATTCGCTCTCGGCTGCGAACCCCTAGCCCAGACCGCATCTTCGCCGTGCGCCACGCCCTGCAGATGGGAATGGACATTGAGGAAATCTACGAGCTGACGGCCATTGATCCCTGGTTTTTGGGCAAGCTCAAGGAGCTTTTGGACGCCGAGAAGCTGCTGAAGCGCACGCCCCTGAATAACATCACGGCGGACCAAATGCTGATGGTGAAGCAGCTGGGCTTTAGCGATCGCCAGATTGCCTACGCCACTAAGATCGACGAGCTGACGGTGCGAGCCACCCGGCAGCAGCTGGGCGTGACGCCCGTCTACAAAACCGTAGACACCTGCGCCGCAGAATTTGAGGCCCTGACTCCTTACTACTACTCCACCTACGAGCGACCCGTAGAACAGGTGGGCGATCCAGATGAAGAAATCATCGCCGTCACCGAAACCGAGGTCTTGGCCTCCAGCCGCCGCAAGGTGATGATTTTGGGCGGCGGCCCCAACCGCATTGGCCAGGGCATCGAGTTTGACTACTGCTGCTGCCACGCCTCCTACGCCCTACGAGAGGACGACATGGAGACGATCATGGTTAATTCCAACCCGGAGACGGTCTCCACCGACTACGACACCAGCGATCGCCTCTACTTTGAGCCGCTCACCCAGGAAGACGTGCTCAATATTATTGAGGCGGAGCAGCCCGAGGGCATCATCATCCAGTTTGGGGGGCAAACGCCCTTGAAGCTGGCGATGTCGCTGCAGCGCTATCTAGAGACCGAGCAGGCCCCTAAAAACACTAAGATTTGGGGCACTAGTCCCGACTCTATTGACATGGCGGAGGATCGGGAGCGGTTTGAGCAGATCTTGCGCAAGCTGGACATCAAGCAGCCTCCCAACGGCATTGCTCGCAGCACCGAGGAGGCCCAAAAGGTTGCTCGCCAAATCGACTACCCGGTGATGGTGCGGCCCAGCTACGTGCTGGGGGGACGGGCTATGGAAATCGTCTACTCCGACGCGGATCTAGAGCGCTACATGACCTATGCGGTACAGATCGAGCCTGACCACCCCATCTTGATCGACAAGTTTTTGGCCAACGCTATCGAGGTAGATGTGGACGCGATCGCCGATCAAACGGGCCAGGTTGTCATCGGCGGCATCATGGAGCACATCGAGCAAGCGGGCATCCACTCGGGCGATTCGGCCTGCTCCATCCCTACCATCTCCCTGCCCCGCGAGGCGCTAGACACCATCCGCGCCTGGACTATCCAGCTTGCCCAAGCGCTGAACGTGGTGGGCCTGATGAATATCCAATTTGCGGTTCAGGGGAGCAGCGTCTATATCCTAGAGGCCAACCCCCGAGCTTCTCGCACGGTACCCTTCGTCTCTAAGGCGATCGGTGTTCCTCTGGCGAAGATGGCGGTCCGCGCTATGGCAGGCCAGTCCCTACAGGAGTTGAATTTCACCCAAGAGGTGATTCCTAATCATGTGGCCGTCAAAGAGGCCGTATTCCCCTTTGAGAAGTTTGCGGGTACAGATACCCTGCTGGGGCCTGAAATGCGCTCCACCGGGGAAGTGATGGGAATAGATACCGAGTTTGGGACGGCCTTTGCCAAAGCAGAACTGGCTGCCTCTCAAAAGCTGCCCCTAAAGGGCACCGTGTTTGTCTCTATGAACGATCGCAACAAGCAGGCAGTGGTGCCGGTGGTCAAAGACTTGATCGATCTCGGCTTCACCATCGTGGCCACGGCGGGAACCCAAGCTGTGCTTCAGGAGAACAATCTGGCTGTTGACCCCGTGCTCAAGGTGCATGAGGGCCGCCCCAATATCGTAGATGAGATGAAAAACGGCGCGATTCAGCTAGTGCTCAACACGCCGATTGGGGAGCGGGCGCAGGTAGACGATCGCCTGATTCGGCGAACGGCACTGGTCTACAAAATTCCCACCATCACCACCATCGCGGGGGGGAAGGCCGCGACAGCGGCGATTCGCTCTTTGCAGTCCCAGCTGCTGAGCGTTAAGGCTATTCAGGATTACATTGGCTCGTCTTTTGGGTAAGAAACAGCCCCCAGATGTCTGACATCGGGGGGCTGGACACTTGCCTAAGGGGTACTCGAGATATCAGCTGACAGTTGGCTTCCATTTGGGGGCTTTTTTGGAATCCTTCCGGCTCAGGTGATATCTATAGCTTCACCTATCATCCGCAAGATTTCGGATGCAGGTTTGTGCCCTTAGTCCCTGTAGGCCGTGATAATCGTCACAGTGGCCCAGCAGACGGCAGCAAGATGCGGGTCATGGCCCTCGTCTCGCTTGAGCCCATAGAGCCTGAACTACAGAGCCATATGGGTCCAAGGATGTGCCGCTTCTAGCTGGGCTGCGATCGCAATCAGCGTGGCCTCATCCGCTGGGCGCCCCACGAGCTGTACCCCGACAGGAAGCCCATTGCCATCAAGGCTCACCGGCAAGGACACCACCGGCTGCCCCGTGGCGTTGAACAGCGGACAGGGAAAAATCCACTCCAACACCTTAGCCAGAACGGCTTCGGGCTCTAGCGCGGCCCATTCCCCCACCCGAATCGTCGGATGCAGGTACGTGGGCAAGAGCACCACATCAAATGGACTGAGCTGCTGCACCAGCCGCCGCGCAACCCCCTGCATTTTCCACAGTGCGCTGAGGAATTCCCCCGCTAAGTCTTGATGATTGAGAAACCACTGATTCATAGGGCTCAGCGCTTCAGCCGGAATACCCGCCGCGCCAATGCCAGAGCGAAACACCACCGTAAACGGGTCTATGAGGTCGCCGCAGTTCAGCTCGGCGTCGATGGGCTCCACAGTATGGCCCAGGGCCTCTAGGCGGCGCGCCGTTTCCAGGACGGGCTTTAAGCAGTCGGGGTGGGTGGGCCTAATCGCCTTAAACTCTGTCAGCAGACCCACCCGCTTAGGCACAACGTCGCCCTGAGCGCCCTGGCGGGCGATCGCTTCGAATGAGGGCTGGGGAGAGGGCAGCCAATAGGGATCGCCAGGGACGTAGCCTTCGACGACATCCAAAAATGCAGCAGCATCCGCCACCGTCCGGGCCAGCGGTCCTCCTGTGGCAATACTGCCGGGGGTATAGCCCAAGGGCGCAGCGGAAACTCTCCCTCTAGCGGGCTTGATACCCACTAGCCCGCAGCAATGTGCCGGTCCTCGAATTGACCCTCCCCCATCAGATCCCTGAGCGATGGGAGCTAGCCCTGCCGCAACCGCCGCTGCGGCCCCGCCGCTCGAACCTCCCGGCGTATAGCCTGGGTTCCAAGGGTTACGCGTGGGGGGGAAGCCGGGGGGTTCGGTGTAGGGGAGCGTCCCCAGTTCTGGGGTTGCGGTTTTGCCGAGGAGGACGAAACCGGCCCGCTTGAGGTGGGCCACAATAGCGCTATCGAAGGCTGCGACGTTGTCCTTGAGCGCCGCGCAGCCCAAAGTAAACCGGACTCCCTCGACTGGGGATAGGTCTTTGATCGCGATGGGAACGCCAAAAAAGGGGGGCAGATCGCCGGAGGGGCTGCTGAGACGGGCTGCCGCTGACTGCGCCTGCTCAAGAGCAGACTCTTCTGTGACCGTTACATAGCTGTTCAACTGAGGATCGATGTGCTCAATTCGCTTGAGGTAGTGCTGCGTGAGCGTTACCGGGGAGAGCTGCCGGGTACGAATGAGTTGAGCCTGTTCTAGAGCTGTCAGTTTGGTCAGATCAGCAGCAGTCATAAGCTTAGTTCAGGGAAAGTGGCGTGGGGGAGTCTTCACTGACTGTATCAATATCTGTTTGACGCTTGCCCAAGCAATACGGCCAGTTTGCGGATCGGTGCCCACGGCTCCCGCCCGTCGCTTTTTACCTGTCGCATAATTCTTAGGGTCTTCTCAGCGCGCTGAGGGAAGAGATTCAGCTTAGCCAGTCAACATAGAAACAGTTGAGGAGACCGTCCATGCAGATGCGCACAGCAAGACCCTGCGTCCTAGTGATTGAAGACGAACTCCGACTGGCACAGTGCCTTTCTCTAGAGCTTCAAGATGCGGGATACGATGTCACCATAGCCCACAGCGGTCCGGAGGGTCTAAACGCTCTGATGACGCAGTGGTTCGATCTGGTGGTTCTCGACTGGAATCTGCCTCAGCTTTCGGGACTAGAAATCTGCCAGCGGCTGCGGGCACAGCAGACCCTAACTCCCGTTGTTATGATGACGGCCTATGACGATGTCAGCAGGCGAAAAGCGGCATACCATGCCGGAGTCGATGAGTACCTCATCAAACCCTTTAGCGTTGATGCGATCGCGCAGCTTCTAGGTCGCCTCTCGCTCCAAATCTGCGCAGCCTAGTGCTTTTTAATACAGATACAGCGATCGCGCAGGGAGTCGTAACCCGCGAGAAACTGCTGTAAAACTGAAGTTTTTCCCACGTTCATCTGCGGCATAGAAGGGCTAAAGATTAGATAAAGGGAGCGCCATCGGCCTTTTCACTTCCATAGTAGCTCCGTATATTCTTGGATAGGTGAGCAGCCAATGCTACCGCATAGAGTTGGCGGCATTTGATCTATCAGAGGTTAAGTCGTGGTTACTAGCTCTAGTTCTGATGGTTCCGTTTGCACATCCCACCATAGGGCTGATATGGCGCTTCTAGCCCCGGCCCATCCCTCCATTACCAGCAAAGTAAAGCGGCTGATTGATGTGGTAGGAGCGCTAGTGGGTCTGGCGATCGCTTTGCCCATCGGGCTAATCGTTGCCGTAGCCATCCAGTTTGACGACCCTGGACCGGTGTTTTACTGGCAGACTCGATGTGGTCTCAACGGCAAGCCGTTTTTGATGGGAAAGTTTCGCTCCATGGTCGTTGATGCAGACCAGCTCAAACACCAGGTTCTCAACCAGGCCAAAGGCTTCATCTTCAAAAACGATCGCGATCCCCGCGTCACTAGGGTGGGCCGCTTCATCCGTAAGACGAGCCTAGATGAGCTGCCTCAGCTCTGGAACGTGCTGAAGGGAGAGATGAGTTTGGTGGGCACCCGTCCCCCCACGCCAGATGAAGTCTGCCAATACGAGCCTCACCACTGGCAGCGTCTCCAGGTGAAACCGGGCATTACCGGAGAGTGGCAGGTCAGCGGACGATCGCGCGTCGAAGACTTCGAGGACATTGTCAAGTTAGATCTGGCCTACCAGGAGAAATGGTCGCTCTGGTATGACCTCCACATCTTGTGGAAGACAATTGGGGCTGTGGTGAGAGTCGACGGCGCGTATTAGTAGACCAGCGGCGCGCTGACGGCGAGGCAAAATGTCTAACCTGTAGTAGGTTTCATCCTGCAGCGCTTGCTGGACAATAGGGTGATCCTCTTCACCCAACAAGACCTATGACTGCTCCGGCCATCACGCTAGCCAGCTGGATTACAATCTCGCGGCTGTTCGGTATCCCAATTATCTTGGTGCTGCTGCTGCACCCGACTCCAACCGCGCGCTGGTGGAGCGTCGCAATTTTCTTAATCGTGGCGGCAACCGATTGGCTAGATGGCTACCTCGCACGCCGCATGAACCAGGTCACCGATCTGGGCAAGTTCCTTGATCCCCTAGTCGATAAGCTGCTAGTGCTCTGTGTCCTCTTGGCGCTGATTGAAATGGGCAGCGTCCCAGCTTGGGGCGTCAGCGTTATCTTAGCGCGGGAGCTGACCATCGCCGGCTGGCGGGTCAACCGCACCAAAATCAGCGGAGCCAACATTTGGGGCAAGCTGAAAACGGTGAGCCAGATTGGGGCGATCGCCCTCCTCTTGGCCCCGCTACCCCCCGCAGGGCAGACCATCGCGGTGGTCACCTTTTGGGCGGCTGTTGCCCTCACGGTCATCTCGGGCGTACTCTACGTGGTGCCGTCCTCCTCACCTCAGGCCGAGGCTCAAGGTTAGCTACTAGACAGGAAGCCCCGCGCTCTACCCGTCAGGGTGAGCGTCGGGATGAGAGTCGCGGTCGTCGATGGGGCTCAATGCCCCGGAGACGGCCAAACTTCGGATGTACTCCCTAAGGACATCGTTGATAGTTCTTTCGGTCATCTCACAATACTTGTCAAGATGCTGCTTTTCTCTGTCAGCGGCTCTAATAGTTATTTGCTGCATGTCGTTCTGATGTCAATATGCTATCATTATTGCATGAAAGTCACTCATCAGTACAAGTTGCGTCCAGCGGCTGAGCAAACGGTTACCATGACCCGATGGCTAGATATGCTTCGGGCACAGTACAACTGGTTGCTGGCTGAGCGATTCGACTGGTGGGAGATGAACCGCTGTTCGGTCAACGCCTGCCCACTCACCTGTAGCCTTGCGCCACTCAAAGATAATCCTAATTACTACAGCCAGAAGGCTAGCCTAGTGCCTCTCAAGCGAGAGCGACCCTGGTACAAGGATTTGCATTCACAAGCGCTTCAGGAGGTGACGAAGCAGGTAAAGCAGACGTTCGAGCGTTTCATCAAAGGTGATAAAAACGGTAAGCGTAGCGGCAAGCCTCGGTTCAAAGGCGCGGGGCGCTACAGGACGTTCACGTTCCCGCAGATGAAACCTGACTGCATCGATGGAAGTCGTATTACCCTGCCTAAGATTGGCCAGGTGAAGCTAATCCTTCATCGCCCGATACCTGATGGGTTTACTGTCAAAACGGCCAAGGTGACTCGCAAAGCAGATGGTTGGTATGTGAGCCTGTTACTGGAAAACAATGCCGTTCCGATGCTTACTCCGGATGTCGATAGGGCTAAGTCTGTCGGTGTTGATGTTGGGCTGAAGGATTTCTTGGTTACCAGTGACGGTGAGAGCGTTCCTATCCCTCAGTTCTTTCGACGCTCAGAGCGGCAGCTATCCAAGCTGCAGCGGCAGCTATCGAGACAGAAGAAGGGCTCTAACCGCTGGCGTAAGCAGGTGAATCGCATCGCCAAACTGCATCTGAAGATATCGCGTCAACGTCGTGATTTCTTTTCTAAGGTGTGGGATTGGCTGTTTTCAAAGTACGATGTTGTCGCTCATGAAAAGCTCAACATCAAAGGACTTGCTCGAACCAGACTGGCAAAGTCAATCGCTGATGCCGCATGGGGTACATTCTTGGAGATAGGCTCTTTCAAAGCCGCGAAAGCTGGAAAGATGACCATCGCTGAGAACCCACGCGGAACCAGCATTGATTGCTCGGGTTGTGGTGAGCGGGTACCAAAGACGCTGGCCGATCGGGTCCATAGTTGCCCGTCATGCGGCTTAACGATCTGTCGCGACCACAACGCGGCTATCAACCTATTGAATAGGGCTGTGGGACATCAAGCCCTTAATCTCTCAGGAAATGTCTCAGCGGTAGCTGGGAGTCACTGAGGAAGCCCGCGCTGTATGCGTAGCATCAGCGTCGGGAGGATGTCACGCGTTCAGTATCATGTCGTCCAGGGCAAAATCCACCTCAGCCTTGTCGCCGCCCGAGGCCAGATAATCTCGCGTAAACGAGTCCTTAAGGCCAGGCACCAGGTCATAGTGGGGCGTCCAGTCCAGGTCTTGCTTAGCTTTATGGATATCGGTAAAAAAGTGCTGCATCCGCAGCGGGAAGGCCTTACGCTTACCGAAATCGAACTGACCGGGATCGTAATGGACCAGGGCCAGCTCTTCAGAAGATTTACCCGCTGCCGCAGCGCAGGCCCGCGCCAATCCGTCAAAGGTCACCGCCCGCTCCCCAGAGAGGTTGTAGATTTGGCCCTGGGCTGTTTTGCACCCCAGCACCGCGACCATCGCCGCCGCTAGGTCATCGATGTGGCCCATTTGGGTGATGTGCATGCCGTTGCCGGGAATTGGAATGGGGCGATCGCGCACAATGCGGTCGAAAAACCAGGCTTCTAGCGGGTTGTAGTTTTGCGGTCCGTAGATATAGACGGGGCGCAGGGAAGTGAAGGGAATGTTTTGCGCCGCTAGGTATTCTTCGGTTTCGTGCTTGCCAATGTGGCGACTTTTGGGGTCGACGGCATCCCCCTCAACGTGGGGCATCTGGTCAGATTTTTGGTAGACCCCCGCTGAGCTAACGTAGATAAACTGCTGGAAATTGCCGCCTAGCGCGTCGAGCAGGGTCTGAGTGTCGCTCAGGCTGCGCCCATTATTGTCGAACACGGCGTCAAAGCGCTCGCCCGATAGCTTCGCAACTTGTCTGGCATCCTTGCGATCGCCATGAATCTGCTGCACCTTGGGGCTCGGGGGCGGCTGATTGCCGCGATTGAACAGCACAACCTCGTGGTTTAGATCAAGCAGTCGCTTGACGAGGTACAGGCCGATAAAGCGTGTGCCTCCCATAACCAATAGCCGCATGAGCTTTCCCCTCAGTAATGGTCTCTCCTCTAACAGGGCGCTTCAGAGCGCTCCTTAGACCAGGAGAATTAAGTCTGGGGCTATTGTACTGGGAGAGGGAGCCTTAGCGCGATGCGCCGCAGATGACCCGGCGCATCTGCCGCATGTTAGCGGGCAGGTCGAGGCGCATGGCCTGCTGAATGACGGGGCTAGGAACCGGGAAGCTAGGCGTCGCCTTGACGGAGTAGGTGAGGAGCGTTCCGTCGCCGTAGTCCTGCAGCTCTAGGGTGGCTGAAAAATCTTTGAAGGTGCCTCGCTCCATGATGAACTGGAGTCGCTGGCCGGTTTGGGTCATCAGCTCCACAACGCTCAGCTGAACTTCGGCTTCGGCAGTAAAAAACAGGAAGGCCTTGCGGGCCAGCTGATAGAGACGCTTTTTCCCATGGCTGACGCTAACAATCTCGCTGCGGACCACATCGGGAAAAAATTCGACCCAGCGAGAGTAGTTGGTGATTTGCTCCCAAACGTTGGTGCGGTGGCGCGGCAGGAACATCTGAGCTGTGACGGCCCCGCCCCAGGCGGAGTGGTCGTGGGTTTGAAGCAGAACATCGCCGTTGATGAGGGCGGAACTCTCTTTAGAGCAGGGCGTGCTAGAGACGAATGAAGCGGGACGAGCTGCGTTGGCTGTGAGTGCTGTCATATGAGATAACCGTTCATCGTTAGAGCTAACTGATTCTGAAGGAGGTGTCAAATTAAACCTAGGTCCAGAACCCTACGATTCAACCATATCAATTGAATAGAAAAGGATTGGTGAATTAGGCCTTCTTAGGATGAAGTTTGGGATAAGCTTCCAGGTTGCTCTATCTACCCTAAGACATAGGTTACGGCTAATATGACTCAATGGCTCGAAGCGTGAGTTTTACTGCTACCATTAATGCGTCTAACTGCGCTACAAAAGGTAGTAATTTATACTTAAGTTTTTGCTGTCTTTCAAACAATTGCATCCTCCGCATTGCCATGCTCAAAACTGTTCCTCGCACCACAGCTTTTTTAATTTGCTTGGGTCTGACGCTCTTGATCTGGGTGGCACGAGGGTTAGGGGTTTTAACCTTTATTCCGGGTGGGTTGCTGTGGCTCTTGCTGCTGTTGACGGTGGGCACTGCTGTCTTTGACATCATCCAGCGGACTCGTCGCTGGTAGACCACACTCAGCTTATAAATTTGGGCCTCTCAAATTAGGTCCCTTAAATTAGCGGCGAGCCGCTAGCTCAGCTATTAAAATAGCGATACGCGCCTGGTATTTTCCTCTATGGCTCAACCCCCTGACCGCCCCAAAACGCTCCTCAATACGCTGACTCAAGCCATTGACGCTGTCCGCGATCGCGTCGACTTTTCTCGGCTCGCGCTCAAGCCCAATGCCCGAGTTCCCCATCTGCTGGTGCAGGAGGCCGAGACGCCCCAGGCGCGGGCCTATCCGCTGCTAGGCGATCGCTACGTCATGGGCCGTAGCTCGAAGCAGTGCGACATCGTGGTGCAGACCCCGATTGTCAGCCAGGTGCATGGCTCCCTCGTGCGCGACAGCAAGCGGCCTGGCTCAAACTTTACGATTCGCGACGAGAAGTCCACCAACGGCGTCTACATTGGCAAGCGCCGCATCAAAACCTTAGAGCTGCGTCACGGCGACACCCTTACCCTGGGTCCCCCCGATCTCGCCGATGCTGTCCTTCTCAAGTACCAAAACCCGCCGCCCTGGTACGTGAAAGGCGTTCGCTACGGGCTGTACGGATTTACGGGGATGACCGCTCTAGTGGCCCTGTGGATCGTTATGGAGTGGCAGCGATTCTCGGTCAGGCCCCTACCCCTGTCGGTTCAAGGTCCGGTGGTTATCTACGCCCGCGATGGCGAGACGCCTCTGCGCCAGGCCACCACCCAGTCCCACCGAGAAAACGAGCAGCTCTCAGCCTATCCGCGCTACCTCCAGGACGCGGTAATTGCCTCAGAAGACTCCCGCTACTACTGGCATTTGGGGGTCGACCCGCTGGGCATTTTGAGGGCGCTGGTCACCAATATTCAAGGCGGAGGAATTCGCGAGGGGGGAAGCACCCTCACCCAGCAGCTGGCGCGCAACATCTTCCGAGACTATGTAGGCACGGAAGATTCGGCGACGCGAAAGCTGAGGGAGGCGGTCGTCGCCCTCAAAATGGAGACGTTCTACAGCAAAGACGCCCTGATGCTGACGTACCTCAACCGCGTCTACCTGGGCAACGGCAACTACGGGTTTGAGGACGCGGCTCAGTTTTATTTCGGCAAAACGGCGGGAGAGCTAACCCTCTCAGAAGCCGCAACCCTGGTGGGCATCCTGCCGGCCCCCAACAGCTTTAATCCCATCGAAGACTACGAGGCTGCGATTGGCTATCGCAACCGAGTGCTTAACCGCATGGTGGTCTTAGGGATGGTGAGTTCGGCAGATGCCCAAGAAGCCCGGCGATCGCGGCTAACCGTCAATCCTGCCGCCCTAGAAGAGCTGCGGGGTACCCTCGCGCCCTACTTCTATGCCCAAGTTTTTAACGAGCTGGAAACCTTGCTGGGCCGCGAGCTGGCCCAAGAGGGAAACTTCATCGTCGAGAGCACTCTGGCTCCCGCGATGCAGTCCAGAGCTGAGGAGGCATTAGAGACTGACCTTGCCAACTCCGGCGCTGCCCTAGGCATCTCTCAAGGGGCGATCGCCACCCTCAACACTCAAACCGGCGGCGTGCTGGCGATCGTAGGTGGCCGTGACTACGAGCAAAGTCAGTTCAACCGGGCAACCCAGGCGCTCAGGCAGCCCGGCTCTACCTTCAAGATCTTCGCGTACTTAGCGGCGCTAGAACAGGGAATCTCTCCCGCTACCGCTTACTCCTGCGCTCCATTAACCTGGCAGGGGCAATATTTTGAGGGCTGTCGTTCGGCGGCCTCGGCTCTAAATTTTTACGACGGCGTTGCCCTCTCTGAAAACGTGGTGGCGCTGCGGGTGGCTCAAGATGTGGGGCTAGATAGCGTCGCCCAGATGGCAAAACGGTTGGGCATTAGCTCCGAGCTAAACCGCGTGCCGGGTCTGGTTTTGGGTCAAAGCGAGACAACGATGCTGGAAATCACAGGGGCGTTTTCTACCTTGGCAAATGGGGGCGTCTACCAACGGCCCCACCTGATCCAGCGGGTGTTTGACGGCAGTAATTGCGACACTAGCAACCGCAGCAGCTGCCGCGTCATCTATGACTACAGCACCGACACCAGCGCGACGCGAACCGCGCTCTCCCCAGAGACTGCGGCTCAAATGACGACGCTGCTGCGAGGAGTTGTCGAAAGCGGGACAGGGCGGGCGGCTTATGTGGGTCTTGGGGAGGCCGGGAAAACGGGAACGACCAACGACAACATCGACTCGTGGTTTGTGGGGTACGTTCCAGCACAGGCGATTGCCACCGGCGTTTGGCTTGGCAATGACGACAATACGCCCACGGGTGGCAGCAGTGCCCAAGCAGCTCAGCTGTGGGGCGACTATATGCGGCAGATTGGGTACTAGTTTCGGCACACAGAGCCGGTAGGTTGGAGCTAGACTAGAGTTATAAAATCGCTACCACACTGTAATCGCCATAGCACCGTAACCGCTATAACAGCGTAAAGAAGCCGCTGTGCATCGGTGCCATGCTCCGCCAAAGCCAACTCTTCAAAGGTTCCGATGACTCAAGGGGGTCATGTCTGGTTCGACTAGAGTTCGCCTGTGGCGAGACTTTTGTGTTGCAGCACTAAAGCCCCCATTTGCTCATGTCCTACCCCGCTTTCTCCGCTGACTGGATTGGTCAATTTACTGACCCCTACGCTGTGTTGGGGCTATCGGTTTCTGCGGATGACCGCCGGGTACTCAAACGCTATCGCACCATCGCCAAACAGCTCCACCCCGACAGTCAAGAGCGCAAGGATTCCCAAGAGCGAGCCTTGGCCAACCAGCTCTTCGCGAAGCTAGTCAACCCCGGCTACCAACGACTTAAGCAGGATAAAGGACGGGCCGAAACCGTGGCTATGCTGAGGTTCCGCGTCCGCCGCTTGGCCCGAGACGAGTCACTTTCCCCAAAAAATGAAGCCGCCCGCCGTCTCCTGAGTACGACAATTGCAGACGTCGATATCTTCTATGAACAGGCGGTTAGCAAGCTCGCTGAGCTTCAATATCAGCCTCTATCGCGCTTTGAAGTCGTCACCCAGGAACTCGCAGAACTCAATCTGGTTTACCTACACCTCAAGATGGGAGAGCCGATGATTCGGGAAAAGCGGACTGGCCTAGTCTCGGCTCCGCAGGTTCCTAAGGTTCGCCTTTCTCAACCGGGTAATCCCGAAGCTCAATCTGTCAGCTACGCCGAGCGACATTACCTGCGGGCCCAAGAATATCTCAAAAAAGGGAATGCCACGCTCTCTGTTCAAGAGCTGCGGGATGCCATCAAGATCAATCCTCAAATTGGGAAATACCACGCCCTGCTGGCGCGAGCGTACCTGAGCCAAAATCTGCCGGGTGCGGCTAAAGCCTACTGCCGTCAGGCCCTGAAGCTAGATCCCGGCGATCGCCTCGCCATCTCCTGCGCTAAGAAGCTCGGCATTCATGTCGAGCCCTCCGCTAGCGATGCCTCACCGCAGCTTTCAAGGACCTCCAAGCCGCAAGGAAAGGGGGCGAAAGGGGGACTATTCGGCCTGTTTAGCCGTAAGCAATAGGGTCGGGTATAATCGTCGGGCACGGGGGGCACTGACAGCGTCTCTCCAGAGGAGATATCGGTCCTTGAAGCCATCGTGCGCTGAAATTTTCTATGGAACTCTTTTTCTATGGCTGTTAAAAAAGGCGATATCGTTCGCGCCGTTCGCGACAAGCTGGAGAATAGCTTAGAGGCTCAGGCGAGCGACGGACGGCTGCCGTCCTATCTCTTTGAAACTAAAGGAGAGATTGTGGAGGCAGAAGGGGACTACGTCTTGGTGAAGTTTGGCCATGTGCCCACGTCTAACATCTGGCTGCGGGCCGATCAGCTTGAGGCTTTCGAGTAGACCGCCGTAGAGATAGCCCCGACTACCCCGCTGCCCCCTCAGCGAGACTCTAGCTGCAGCGATAGGGTGCGCTGCCGGGCATATTCGCCATTGCTGCGATAAGTGACGCTGCGATCGCGGGCTAGCTCAAAACGAGGGTCGTCTTCGGGGACAACGGCCATCAGCGCCGATGCCCTTTGCCACAAATCGGTAATCTGGGACCATTCTTGAGGGGTTTGCGCCTCATTCCCTGCCGAAACGGCGTCCTGGGCAACCTGAACGGCCTCTTCAAAGGGGTCCTGGGCGACGACGTTGGCCCCAAACGCAGCATTTGGGCGCGGCGTGGGTTCGCCTGTGGGTGCCTGGTCCGTGGCCCTCGTGTCGTTGGGGTCCGCAGCATTGGGTTCTGGGGCGGGCAGCGCGGCGTCCGCCCCGGCAGAGTCCTCTACTTCAGCCGGAGAATCACTCAAATCTAGCGTCTCTTCGCCGTCCATGCCTCGGTTGTTTGCAATGCGAATCAGCGCAATTGAGCAGATCACGGTCAACATGGCGACGGAGGCCAGTCCCACCGCAAACCAGGGCCACCCCAACCGCGTTTCCGAGGCGATCGCAATGCTGCTGGAGCTGGCGTCGGGCGAAGGGTCAAAGTTGGGCGCGGGGTTATCTACTTTGACGGGGACATTGCTGATAGAGGTTGAGGCGCTATAGGCTTTTGCACCGCTCCGCAGGGCGAAAGATGAACCGGACGGTTCTATCTGGCTGCTGGCGGCGACCGGTGGCGATGGGGCGGGAGCGGCGCTGGCAGCTGGCGTTTGGTAGTACTGATAGTACTGATCGTGCCGCTGGAGCTGAGTTGTGTACTGCTTGATCCCGTTAGCTACCAATCCCAGAAGCGAAATCGGTAAGCGCTCCAGTCTCTCCAGAGTTTGCTCGACGAGCGATCGCTCCGTCTTTCCGAGCCCGACGACTAGGACGAGTCCGCCCGCGTGGGCTGCGAGTAGGCTACTGTCGGTGAAGCCGCTTGTGGGTGGGGTATCGTAAACGACGAAATCGTAGGCTTGCTGAAGCTGCTGCATGATGGTTTCCATCCGCTGCGAGGACAGCAGCTTGACTGGATCGGGCGGCGTTGTCCCGGCGGTCAAGACAGACAAGTTGGGATCCAATGAGGACTGCTGGATGGCAGCGCTGATCTCTGCCGCGTCAGAAATGACATTGCTCAAGCCATGGTAGTTGGGCAATCCCATATGCGTATGCTGCCGGGGCGCTCTTAGATCGGCATCCACAAGTAAAACCCGCTGCCCCATGGCGGCAGCGGCGTGGGCTAAGCCTACGGCGACGGTGGATTTTCCCTCGCCGGGGATGGCCGATGTCACAACGACAGAGCCAATGGCCTGGTCTACCTCAACAAAGCGAATACTGGTATAGAGTGAGCGGAACCCTTCAAAAAACATCGCCCCCCGAAAGCTAGCCCTCTCTTCGGGGCGGCTTTGCTGGTTTTGTGGGCCTTCTGAAACGCGACCCAAAAATGGCGCTTGCCGCTGGAGTTCAGGTAAGTAAGGAATCGTTCCGAGGACAGGGAGCTTCGTCGCCGATTTAAGCTCTTCAGTGGAGTGGAAGACCTGATCTAGCTTCTCCATTAGCAGAGCGGCGGCAACGCCGAGCAAAAGGCCAGCAACCACCCCCAAGGTGATATTACGCGAGACATCGGGAGATATTGGACGACTTGACGTTTGAGGTCGGGCGATCAGTTCCCACGGCACTGACTTTTGCGCCGCGTCGATTTGCAGCGTCTCACGAGTTTCTAAAAAGCGGTTGAGGCTCTGGGTCGCCACCCCTAGCTCTCGCTGAAGTTCGGTGTACTCCCGGGACAAGGAGGGCACCAGCTCAAATTCCTGCTTCAGATTTTGTTCGACTTGGGCGAGCGACTGACTGCGCGCCTGCAGGGTTTCGATCTGGTTGGCGACCTCGATCAGCTGGCGGCTCAAATCTAGCGAGGTGGGCGTCAGGTTGCTGTCTGCTGATGCCCCAACCCGTCCCCCCAGCGTTTGGCTGGCCTGCTGCTCTAGTAAAGGAAGCAGGTTATCTCGTTTCTCTTCTAGGGCCTCAATTTGAGGGCTGTCAGGCTGGTAGCGCGCCGAATCTACGGCAATTTGAGCTTCGAGGTCTTTAATTTGGGTCAGTAATGACTGGTAGCGCGACGACTCGCTCAATGCAGCGGAAGCAAGGGCATCTGACGGCGACGTACCGAGCTGGCTTTGGAGCGTTTGAAAGAGCGATCTTGCCTGAGCGAGATCGCTCTGCAGATCTTGCCGCTGTGCTTCGACAGAGCTGAGCAATCCTGACAAGTCACCCCCCCGAGACTCGGGGTCGAAAAGACTATACTGCTGCCGAAATCGCTCTAGACGGGCTTGGAGGCTGTCGACACGCTCTCTCAGCTCAGGAAGCTGTCCGTCGACGAAGTCAACGCCCTGCTGCAGGCTCACCTGACGCTGCTCAAAGCTGTAGTCTAGAAACTGCTGCGAGACTTCTTCTAAAATCGCCTGAATGATGTCTGGGTCTGTGCCTTGATAGGCCACCGCCAAAATTTTGGTGTCTCGAACACGATTAATTGACAAATTGGCGGCCAGAATACGAGAGTCGATCTCAGGATACTGCTGCTGCAGCGCTTGAGCGACAGGGCTCAATAGGGCCTGACTTCTCAGGACTTCGATCTGCGTATCATAGTCAGTTGTGGGCATTCTTCCTGCTTCTGCCAAAAGCTGCTGTGAAGGCGATACCTCCGCAGCTGACTCCACGAGGACTCGGAACTCACCCCGATATATCGGAGTTTGCGTTGCTGTCCAGGCCCAAATCGCAGCCGTCACCGTCAGGGCCGCGCCGCCCACAACAAGCGCACGTCGCTTGAGAATCTTCAGGATGTGAATCAAGTCCAAATCCGTACTGGGATCCGCGACAGGAGGGGATAGGGGCACACCTGGGTAGGAAGGCTGAAAAGGAGGACGATTGGTTGGTACTGGCATAGGAACCCTTACGGATTGAGGTCATTTGGACGGCTGACATCCTGTCAGAAGAACATAGACTACTGGGCAGCTGTAGCAGCCCCTTCTGTACGTTTTACAACCTTGGTTCACTAAACCCGAACAATTGGTATAATCCTTCGGCAGGGCAGTATAGCAAGTGCCCTGAGGTCCTAGAACATTTACTTATCCTGGGGCTTATTTACCGTAATGCTTTGAGCCGAACCCTTGATCCCCAGCGGCACAAGCCATACAAAACGACGCCGCTGATCTTGGTGTGCCAGGATCAGCGGCGTCATTCTGAGCGCACAGTCTTATTGTGGTGGCGAGAGTGCTAAGGCAGGGGACAGCTGGTATACTTCGCAACAGCGACGGCCCTACGTTTTACCTAATATCACCATTTACCTATAGGTAGATAGCCAGAACTAAACCTGTGGAGAGGTCGCCCCCCACAGGTTTAGTTTTAGCCACGCACTTAGCTCTTTAGTAGCTTGTCTAGTACGCGCCGCTTCGCTTGTCAAAAAGAACGGCAACCGTCCTAAAAATCAGCTTGAGATCGTACATCAGACTCCAGTTTTCCTGGTATTGCAGGTCCATTTTGATAACGTCCTCAAAGCTTGTGACGCTTGACCGTCCGTTGACCTGCCATTCGCCGGTCATGCCCGGCTTGACGTCAAGCCGCTGCCACTGAGAAACCTCATAGGCCTCTAGCTCACTTGGGGTGGGAGGGCGCGTCCCCACCAGGCTCATTTCCCCTTTCAGAACGTTCCAAAATTGAGGGAGCTCGTCGAGGCTCGACTTCCGCAAAAATCGACCCACCTGAGTGATTCGGGGGTCGTTCTTGTTTTTGAATAGTGGTCCATCAACCTCATTTTTGACCTGCTCCTTGAGCGCCTCGGCGTCAATGACCATGGAGCGAAACTTCCAAATCTTAAACCGTTGCCCCATCCAAGAGCAGCGCTCCTGCCGAAAGAAAATAGGGCCGGGGTTGTCGATCAAAATTGCCAGCGTAATCGGAATAAATAGTATTGCCGTGATTCCTAGACCCACCAAGGCTCCTATAATGTCAATCAGCCGCTTGGCCCTAGACTTCACCGATGGATGGGTGGCGATGAGTTGCTCGGTATTTTGGCGAGAAACCGGCAGGTCTGAGACGTTCTGAGCTTTCTCAATGGTAAATATTTGGTCTAAGGCCGTTAGAGAAAGCGCCATCATCACCGGCGCTGAGACATTGATCAGTACGAGGTCTATTTTCTCTTGCTGCGCTATTTTACGGCAGACAACCAGCGTTCCAATACCGCTGCTGTCCATGAAATTAGTCTGATTAAAGTCAAGATTTATTCTGGAAATTGAGTCGTTGCTTTCGCAGATCTCCTTGAACTTTTCTACAAACTGAACCGTCTCGACTACCGTGAATAACGGTGGAATCTTAATGGAGCACAACTTATCTGAGACCGTTGTTTGGATCATTGGGCTTGTAATGCGCTTTTCTTATATTGACAACAGTTAGTACAGACGCTTTAGCCTAGGGTAGTTTGTAAATACTTTGAAGCAGTGGTTAAAAACAGTAGAAGCCCTGTCTGCCTTAGATTTAGAGTACTTAGTCTAGATTGAATATTTGATTCACGCCAAAATCACGCTATACCCATCAGCTAGTCTTCACATAATTTGAGAAGTCTCCACAACTCAGGGCTGAAAACTAGGAATCTGTCTCAGGGTGGTATCACAGATCAGACGTAATCCGGGCTAGAGTCGTGAGTTGTACTCTCGAAAGTGAGCTACAGCCGCAGAAGAGGCAAGCCCCCTTTGTGGATATTCAGATCCAAGCCATGGCAATCTGTGTAGAGGCTCCCTCTACCTTAGTCGGCATCTTGAGTCTCTACTGTGAAAGATCGTTGAAGTTTTCGTGTAGGTTTACGAAAAGGTACTAAATGCGACGAGGTATGGGCCAGCAGGGCGACCACGCGCGGGCCGCTAGCCGCCTAGGTCTACCCTCAGCTGCGCAAAAACGCTAGCAGCTCACGGTTGACCGTGTGTGGAACTTCCTGCTGGATCCAATGTCCGCACTGCGGAATAAGCTTCAGACGAAAGGGTGCCTTGACCAGGTCGCCCAGATTCTCGGTCAGCCGCTGGCTGAGAAAATGGTCGTCTTCACCCCACAATACTAGGGTCGGAGCCGTTATGGGGATGGAACCGCGCCACTGCCGCAGCCAAAGTTGAGGCGTGAGGACCTGCCGGTAGTAGCTGATGGCGGCGGAGAGCACCCCTGGCTTTTCGAGCGCCGCCTGGTAGATTTCCGTATCTTGACGGGTGAATGCGCCTTTGCGAATGGACTGCTCTTGGAAGACTATCTTGACGAAGTTCTTGAGGTTCATGCGAATCAGGCGTTCTGGGAGACCAGGAACCTGGAAAGCCACCACGTACCAGCTTCGCCGTAGCTGATCTAGGTTGCTTGTCAGCGCTTGAAGAAAGGCCTGCGGATGGGGCGCATTGAGGATGGCCAGCCGATGCAGCATTTGAGGAAACTGCTGGGCCATATGCCAGGCGATCGCCCCGCCCCAGTCGTGCCCCACAATGTGAGCTTTAGAGTAGCCCATCCCCTGCACAAGCCCGCGAATATCGGCCGCTAGGGTATCAAGGTCGTAGCCGGTCTTGGGCTTATCGGAGTCGTTGTAGCCGCGCAGATCGGGAACAACGACCTTAAAGTGCCGCGCTAAGGCCGGAATTTGATGTCGCCAAGAGTACCAAAACTCTGGAAATCCGTGAAGCAGAACCACTAGCTCTCCCTCTCCTTGAGTGACGCAGTGGAGGCGAATATTGTTGGTCTGCACAAAGACGTGCTGCCAAGGGGTTGGTTCACGAGAGAGCGCTGCAGTCATAAACTCAAGAGCCAGCTGAGGGGTATTAGCGTGCGCAACCGGTGAACGCGACTGGTTCCCGCTCAAACTGTTGCAACCGATACACAGTTTAACACTCTGGCCCAGCTCGTGAGCCAAACAGCGATCGCAATCAGGCTAGGGCGGCTAAGCCAGAGCAGGGGATAGCGCTACAGTAAAAGGACTTGGCGACCGCTTTAAGCCTTTGCGCAAATCATTCCTATGGATATCTACGCCCAATTGTCCCAAGCCCAGCGCCAGCGCGTCAGCGACGGTCAGCTGACGTCCATTCTGGCACAGCACAGTGCCCGTCAGCTTGTCCTACTTTGGCCCCAGCTTGGGGACTTTGACAGCTTGGAATACGCCTGGTGGCTGTGTCGAGAACGCGATCGCCTTCAGAAAGAAAACATCGCGGTGCGGGCCGTGGGCATCGGCGATCGCGGTTCTGGTCAGCAGTTCTGCAAGTACACGGGCTTTCCGGCAGAGCATCTGTTTGTGGACCCCGAAGCGTCGCTGCACCAAGAGCTGGGGCTATACGAAGGCCTATCGATTGCCCTACCGGGGCTCAAGCCGGGGCAGTCTGCTTGGCTAAACCTGATGATAATGTGTGCGGGCGTCGGGAGTCCCGGCACCCTGGGGGAGGTGTTGCGCGGCTATCGGGGCGATCGCCAAGCGCCCCAGCTTATTGGTGACGAGGAGACGGTGCAGGCCGGGCCGCTGCCGCCCTTAAAGGGAGACTTCTTCAAGCTGGCGGGGGGAAGAGGGTTTCAGCGGCCTTTTGAGCTGGCGACGCTGCGGCTGCGCAATATGACGGAAGTGCTGGGCCACTGGAAGACCTATGTGCCCGATGCGGCTTACCTCACCCAGCGGGGCGGCACGTTTTTGTTTGACGCCCAGGGAAAGCTGCTGTACGAGCACCGCGATCCCGGTGTTCTAGGCTTTGCGGAGAACATGAGCAATCCGCTCGCCTTCTTGCCCTCCTAGGACTGCCCTGCCGCCGACTGAATCCGCTGCTTCAGCGCCTCAAACGAGTTGGGCAGCACCTCCAGTCGCTCCTCGCGGTCAAACAGGTCCGCCATGAACGCCGGCAGCTTCGGGCTCTTTGCCGTCGCCGCCTGCACCGCCTTGGGAAACTTCGCCGGGTGAGCGCAGGCTAAGCTCACCAGCGGCCCGGTTAGCCCCTCCGCCCTGGCTTGGCGAGCTGCAGCCACCCCCACAGCGGTGTGGGGATCAATCAGCGTCCCGTTGCGCCGGTGCACATCGGCGATAGTAGCTGTCGTGAGCGTATCGTCTACGCTGTAGGCCAAAAAGTCCTGATGCCAGCGCTTCACCGTGCTGTCAGAAAGCGCACATTCTCCCTTGGCGCGAAAGTCCTGCAGCAGCTGGCACAGAGCCTCTGGGTCTCGGTCCACCAGCAGGTAGAGCAGCCGCTCGAAGTTGCTGGGGATTTGAATGTCCATGCTCATGGACAGGGTGGAGACCGTGCGGCTGAGCACCATGGTGCCCTCCCGGTAGGAGCGGGGCAGAATGTCGTTACGGTTGCTGGCAATCACCAGCTGTCCGACGGGGGCGCCGAGCTGCTTAGCCAAATAGGCCGAGAAGATATTGCCAAAGTTACCCGTGGGGACGCAGAAGTGAATGGGGCGATCGCCGCTTCCGCCGAGCCGCAGGCTGGCCTGCACGTAGTACACCATCTGGGCCACGATGCGGGCGATGTTGATGGAATTGATGGCCGTCAGCCCCACCTGCCGCCGCAGATCTTCATCTCGAAAGCCCCGCTTCACTAAATCCTGGCAGTCGTCAAAGCTGCCCTCGATGGCAATATTGTGAATGTTGTCGGCAATGCAGGTGGTCATCTGGCGGCGCTGCACCTCCGAAACGCTGCCCTTGGGGTGCAGAATAAAAATTTGGGCGTTGGGCACCCCCGCCATCCCCGCGATCGCCGCCGCCCCCGTGTCCCCGCTGGTGGCCCCTAGCACCGTGATCTGCTCCCCCGTTTGCCTGAGCAGGTGGCCCACGAGCTGCCCCAGCACCTGGAGGGCGTAGTCTTTGAACGCTAGCGTGGGACCATAGAATAGCTCTAACAGCCAGTTTTCGCCGTCGTCGAGCTGAACAAGGGGTGCGATCGCCCCGTGGCGAAATGTCTTGAGGCTGGCGTGAATCAGCTCGGGAAGTTCTGGGCAGTCCAAGGTGCTCTCAGCGGCGAACTGCCGAAACACTTCGGTTGTCAGCTGCTCGTAGCTCAGCTGCCGCCAGCCCGTAAGGGTCTCCGGACTCACCTGGGGCAGCGTCGTGGGCAGATACAGCCCCCCATCTGGAGCCAGTCCAGTGAGTAGCGCCTCGGTGAAGGTAAGGCTGGAGGCATGACCACGGGTGCTGACGTATTTCATGGGAATTGATCTTAAGTTGAGGGTGAGCCGGGGGGGTGGGGTACGTCTGAAGACAAGTAGAGTCGGTATCTTGCCAATACTGTGTCGATACCAACACCGCGTCGATACCAACACCGCGTCGATACCAACACCGCGTCGATACCAACACCGCGTCGATACCAACACCGCGTCGATACCAACACCGCGTCGATACCAACACCGCGTCGATACTAAGGATAAACGAATTGCTGGCTTTCTCCACTAGGGATTCGGCGGGCTCGGTGCGCCAACGGGCAAGAGTTTGAACTTTTGAATAAGATCAAGTCGAACGAAGGACTAACCTCTCACCGCAATAGATAATCAAGCTGTGATTGCTTTATGTATATCTGTATAATCCCGTTGCTTACCGTTAAATAATCAGCTATGGAATCCACCGCAAAAATCTATGTTGCTGGCCACAATGGTCTCGTAGGCAGCGCTATCATTCGCGCCCTCAACGCTAAGGGATACCACAACCTGGTGGTGCGCTCAAGCCGTGAGCTAGATCTGACGCGACAGGCTGAGGTTGAGGCCTTTTTCGAGGCTGAGAAGCCGGAATACGTGTTTTTGGCGGCGGCGCGGGTGGGTGGCATTCAGGCCAACAACACCTATCGCGGTGAGTTCATCTACGCCAATTTGATGATTGAGGCCAACGTCATCCACAGCGCCTACAAGTCTGGCGTCAAGAAGCTGCTGTTTTTAGGCTCCTCCTGCATTTACCCCAAGCTCTGCCCCCAGCCCATGAAGGAAGAGCACCTGCTGACGGACTTTCTAGAGCCCACCAATGAACCCTACGCGATCGCCAAAATCGCGGGGCTGAAGCTGTGCGAAAACTACTACCGGCAGTACGGCGCGAACTTCATTTCCGCCATGCCTACCAACCTCTACGGCGTCAACGACAACTTTGACCTGGCCAACTCCCACGTGCTGCCGGCCCTGATGCGCAAGCTCCACGAGGCTAAGCTGGCGGGCGAGCCGACGGTGACGGTGTGGGGCACGGGCACGCCGCTGCGGGAGTTTTTGTATGTGGATGACCTGGCGGAGGCCCTGGTATTTTTGATGGAGACCTACAACGAGATGGACTTCGTCAACGTGGGCACCGGCAAAGAGGTCTCAATTCGCGAGCTAGCGGAGACGATGAAAGCGGTGGTGGGCTTTGAAGGCGAGCTGGTGTTTGACACCTCCAAGCCCAACGGCACGCCGCGCAAGCTCCTGGATGTCTCCCGACTGCGGGAGGCAGGCTGGGAGGCTGAGACCTCGCTGAAGGAAGGGGTTGAGGAGATGTACGCCTGGTTTGTGGAGAACTACGACCAGATTCGTGGCCGGGTTCCAGCAGCGGTGTAGGGACGCGGCGGTGCTCCTGCAAAATTCGGCGACGATCGGGCGGTGCGGACATGATGCTGTCCGCACAAAGCTCATACCCACGGCAACGCCTATATTTCACCACCCTTGGAAGGATTTACCCCAGCTCAAAGCTAGTGACGCCGAAGAGTCGATTCATCGGCAAATCGGGGGCGGGACCAATGTACATCCGCGCCGTTTCGAAAGCAGCCGTCATGCCGTAGCGGCGCGCCAAATCCACTGCCGCCGCATTTACGGCAGGTACGTCTAAGAAAATTGGGTCTTCTGCAAGAGCCTGCCCCCGGAGCGCAGCGAACAGCCGGTCTGCAATCTCCGGGCTATCGGCAAACAGGGGGCCTATCTTGTGGCCCAGGCGGCAGCGGCGCAGCACCCCGTAGCCCAATAGCTCACCGTTCTGCATCAGGCCCAGAGCAATGTGGGGCTGGGCTACCCAGCACTGCAGAAACCGCCTGCGCTGGGGGGAAACAGAGGCAGAATCAGGAGAGGAACCAGGCGCAGCGCGATCGCCAGGGAAGAAGGAGCGATCGTAGGCGATCACCTGCTCAAAGGGCAGCGTTGCCAGCGGCACAATGTCGTCATCGTTCAAGCCAGCGCCCCCGCCAGCGCCCTGGTAGCGGACGTTGGAGTAGGCCAAGGTGAATCCGGATTTCCGGTAGTTGTCCTGCTGGTCTACGACGCCGTCCAGACCAACGGTGCGCCCTGTTCCCAAAGACGCTACACCCAGGGGCTCTGTACCCGAGGGCTCTACGCCCAAATACGCAAGACCGGCGTTCCAAATTTGCATGCCGTATCCCTGCCCCCGGTGCTCTGGCTTAACGATGTAAAAGCCAATAAACCCAAAAGTCTCTCCATACTTGACCGCCGAAAGGGTGGCAACAGGCTCGCCGCCTTTTAGCCCCACCAAGAACCCTGCCGGGTCGCTCTTGTAAAAGCAGTCCCCGTCGCGCAGGCCCGGATTCCAGCCCGCCGCCGCCGCCCACTCGATGGCAAGGTCGACTTCGAGGCGGGTCATGGGCCTAATGACGTAGTCGCCGGAATGGTAGATCGACATGGTTTTAGGCGTGATCTGAAGGAAAATGGTGATCATGCCAGTGGCGGGCGATCGCATCTCGGCGGCAAATCCACACCTTGTCATGGCCCTGCACGTAGTCGAGGAAGCGGGCCAGCGCCGCCGTTCGCCCCGGACGGCCCGCCAAGCGGCAGTGTAGCCCGACGCTCATCAGCTTGGGCGCGGTTTCCCCCTCGGCGTAGAGCACATCAAAGGCGTCCCGCAGATAGGCAAAGAACTGGTCGCCCGAATTGAAGCCCTGATAGCTGGCAAAGCGCATGTCGTTGTTGTCGAGGGTGTAGGGAATCACCAGATGGGGGCGATCGCCGCCTTGTACCCAGTAGGGCAGGTCGTCTGAGTAGCTGTCGGCGTCGTAGAGGAACCCGCCTTCTTCGATGACGAGTCGCCGGGTGTTGGGGCTGACGCGCCCCTGGTAAAACCCGAGGGGCCTGCTGCCCGTGGCCTGGGTATGCAGCTCAATGGCGGTGCGGATGTGCTCCCGCTCGGTCTCTTCGCTGACGTATTGGTAGTCAATCCAGCGATAGCCGTGGCTGGCCACCTCCCACCCGGCCTCTACCATGGCGGCGGCGGCCTCGCGGTGGCGGTCTAGGGCCATGGCCACGGCGTACACCGTCACCGGAATTTGGCGCTGGGTGAACAGTCGGTGCAGCCGCCAAAACCCGGCCCGGCTGCCGTACTCGTACATCGATTCCATGTTTAGGTTGCGCACCCCCAGCAGCGGCGTGGCCCCTACGGTTTCAGATAAGAAAGATTCCGATGCGGCATCGCCGTGAAGAATGCAGTTTTCGCCCCCCTCTTCGTAGTTGATGACGAACTGAAGGGCCAAGCGATCGCTGGCAACCCGCTAGTGGCGATCGCCTAGCCCAGGTGCTCAGCTGGCAAAATCCTGAGGGCTGGTTTCAGGAGTACGAAGGCTTCGACCCCGGCTACCAAACCCTGACCATCGCTTGCCTGGCGCGGCTATACGAGCTGCAGCCCAGCAGCGAACTGAAGGACGCGATCGCTAAAGCCGTGCTGCTCACCGCCCACTTCATCCACCCCGACGGCTCCTATGGCGGGGAGTATACCAGCCGCAACACCTACAACTTTTTTCCCCACGGGTTCGAGCTGGTGGGCCGCTGGCTCCCCGAAGCCCTCAGCATCAACGACAAGTTTTTAGAAGGTCTAGCGGCGGGGCGCGGGGCCTGCTACGCTGACGACCACATCGTGGGCCACCACACCTGGAGCTATCTGCTGGCCTGGCAGAACTTTGCGGACCACAGGCCCGGTTTACCGCTGCCGCAAGAGCGGCTGTGGCTCCCCGAGGCCCGTATCCTCGTCGAGCGCCGCGCCGACACCACGCTGTATGTGGCGCTGAATAAAGGCGGCGTGTTTAAGCTGTTTCGGGGCGATCGCCTGGTGGTGTCCGACACACAGCTCTCTTTGCAGGTGATGGCCGACGGGAGCGTCAAGAACGCGGTGGGCCATCTGGTGGAGCGCTACCCCGTGGCGGTAGAAGAAGATCAGATCGCAATTAGCGGCAGCCTGGGCTGGGCTAAGCAGACCCAGATGACGCCGCTAAAGCTAATGGTGCTGCGGGTGGTGATGCTGACGGTGGGGCGGTTTTTCCCTAATCTAGTACGCCAGCTGCTGCAAAAAGTGTTAATCACCGGCAAGGCGGCGGCTCCGTTTCGCTTCGAGCGGCGGTTTGAGTGGCGGGAGGAGCAGTGGCAGATTATCGACCAGCTGACGGCTGAGCGCTGGGACGCCGTGACGGCGGCGGGCATCGCCGCTGACCAGACTTCTATCTACGTGGTGATGAGCCGCACCTATCAGGCGGGACAGCTGCAGCCGTGGTTGGACCTAACCGCAAAGGTGCAGGCCCTAAAGCCAGGGGAACCGCTAGTGCTAAAGCGATCGCTGTAGTCCTAACTCGCCCCACTGTTCAGCAGCCGCGCATAGTGACCTCCTTCCTCCCACAGCGCCTCGTGGGTGCCCCGCTGCACCACCTTCCCCCGCTCCAGCACAATAATCTCGTCGCAGTCGCGAATTGTGCTCAGCCGGTGGGCCACAATCAGGCAGGTGCAGCCTCGCCGCCGTAGGTTCTGGTCAATGCGCTTCTCCGTCTCGGTGTCTAGGGCGCTCGTCGCCTCATCCATAATCAGAATTGTCGGCTCCGTCACCAGGGCGCGGGCGATCTCCAGCCGCTGCCGCTGCCCGCCGCTGAGGTTCGAGGCCCCCTCCAGCAGCATAGCGTCATAACCACCGGGTATCGACAGAATCACCTCCTCAATGTCGGCGTCTTGGCAAGCTTGGCGCAGGGCCGACTCCGGGATGGTGCTGTCCCATAGGGTGAGGTTGTCGCGAATGGAGCCGGCAAACAGCAAAATCTCCTGCTCCACCACGGCAATAGAGTTGGTGAGCACGCTGCGAGGGATGCGATCGCGCCCTGCCCCGTCAAAGCAAATTTCTCCTGACCAGGGCACATACAATCCCGCCACCAGCTTGGCGACGGTGGATTTGCCCGAGCCGCTGCCCCCCACCAGGGCCACCCGCTGACCTGGGCGCACCGTGAGGCTAAAGTTCTCGATTAGCGGCGCATCCAGCGGACTATAGCCGTAGGTGAGCTGCTTAATCTCTATGAACCCCGTCAGCTTAGGGCCATCGACGGCGGGACTAGCATTGGGGCCGTGCTCGCGCTTGGGCTGGCCCAGCCCAGCGCCATCGGTCACCTGCGGATCAACAGGGTTATTGAGGATGTCATCTAGCCGCTCCAGGTTGCCCTGCAGGGTTTGCAGGGTGCTGCCAAAGCTCACTAGGGTATTCACCGGGCGCTGAAAGCTGCCCGTTAGCAGCTGAAAAGCCACCAGCTGGCCCACGGTGAGGTCGCCCGTGATCACTCGCCAGCCCCCAAACACCAGCAGCGAGGCCGCCGCTAGGGCCGACAGCAGGGACGGCAGCAGATTCACCGCCCGGTTTACCAGCTCTAGCTCCTGCTGGGCGTTGATGGCCTTGGTGTAGTAGCCCACCCAGCGGGCAAAAAAGTCCGATTCGATGCCCGACGCCTTGAGGGTCTCAATATTTTGCAGGCCCGCGATCGCCGTCCCCGACACCTTGCCGTATTCCTGGGCCAGCCGCCGGTTGCTGTCCACCCGCTGACGGGATACCCACTGCAGGGTAATCACGTTGATGGCGGAAAAGAAAACGACGATGAGGGTGAGGGGCACGTCGTAGTAGGCCATGGCCACGCCGTAGAACACCACCATGACCGTGCTGATGGCCGTCAGGGTGAGTCGCCCCGACAGGACGCTGGCCACGCTGTCGTTGAGGCGGATGCGGCTGCTGATCTCTCCGGCAAAGCGCTGGGCGTAGAAGTCCACCGGTAGCCGCAGCAGGTGCCAGACAAATTGACTGGAGAGCACCACCGCCAGCTTGATTTTCAGGGCTCGGAGAAACCGCAGCTGCAGTAGGGTGAGCATGCCCTGCAGCACGACAATGAGCAGCATCGCCCCCAAAATATAGGGCAGCCAGTCTCTCCTGCCGCCCACCAGTACGGTATCTACAAAGATTTGGCTGAAGGCGGGCAGTGCCAGGTTGGGAATCACCAGCAAAAAACCTGCCGCCACGCAGTAGAGCAGCGCCCCAGTTGAGCTTTTCAGCCGCCGCTTTAGGGAGGCGATCGCGTTTGGCTTTTGCCCACCGGGCTCAAAGTCATCGCCGGGCTGCAGCACAAGCACAATGCCCGTGTAGCCCTCATCAAATTCTTCTAGAGTGACGGTGCGCGGTCCCTGAGCTGGGTCATTGAGGTAGACTTGGCCTTTCCCAAAGCCTTCCACAACCAAAAAGTGGTTGAAGTGCCAAAACACGATGAAGGGAGTGGGCATCTCCAGCAGCCCTTCAAGGGATTTCTTATAGCCCTTGGCGATCAGGTTAAAGCGGCGCGCTGCCTTGAGCACGTTGGCGGCGGTGACCCCGTCACGAGAGACCCCGCAGGCCTGCCTCAGCTCGACCAGCGGCACCGTTCTTCCGTAATAGCCCAGCACGATCCCTAGCGCCGCCGCCCCGCATTCCACCGCCTCCATTTGCAGCACCGTCGGCGTTTTGACTCTGTGCGCCTGGGAGCGGGTTAAAAACTGCAGGGGATTGACAAACATAGTTCACAGGGCATTGGAGCGGAAACTTAATTCCTTAGGAAAGGAAAGACTAGCGCAATCGGGGGACTCTCGTCTAGGGTGATTTGCATCGTTGCCGCCGTACCGGGCAGCAGCACGGTGTCAGCGCCGCTCGCCGAAGACCAGCGGTAGCCGCTCTCGGTCTCGGGGTCGGTCTCCGGAATCACCAGCACCTCCACCTCGGAGAGCGCAACTGCGTCATCGGTCGAGCCCATTTTTCTCGCCATCCCCAGGGTTGTGGTTGAGGGCACCGTCACTTCCTCAACGCGGCCAATAACGCCGCCCATGCGCTCGGACCCCGTACTCGGCAGAATCAACACCCGCATCCCCTGGCGAATTTTGGCCCCATCGGTGCGGCTGATGTAGGTTAGCCCCACCAAAGACTCATCTTCATCAGAGGGCTGCACCAGCACCCCCGGCCCGGCGACGGTCATGGGAATGCGGGCCACCACGCTCCACAAAACCCCCAAGCTCACCAGCACCCCCAGCGCCGCCAAAGGAAGCCAGTGGCGGGGCTGAACGATTTGCATCAGCTGGTCGAGCTGCTCAGGAGATGACAGGCGCTCTAGGGACTCCTTGCGAAATAGCGTAGATTTATCGGTTCTCTCAGCCATAGCGGTTTTTCTATAAAAGTACTTCGGAGCCTGTAGGCGCTAAACCCCTCAGCGCTACCCCACCCCCAAACGCTGCAGCATCCAGTTAAACCGGGCGGCCCCCTGGGAGGCATTCTGCAGGGCGTCTAAGTCTAGCTCGCCGTCTTCCAGGGGAATATCGAGGCGATCGCTTTCGGGCATCTGTTCTGACGCTATCTCAGCGCCGCCGACAGCCTGCATCAGCTTAGAGAGCTGAATGGCCAAGACGCGGTGGAACCGGGCAGAGAACTCTACGTCTTGCTGGAGCCGGGTGACCACAGTCTGGCGGGGCACGGAGAGCACGAGGACTTCACCCTGGGCGCGGATGGTCACTGATAGGGGGGCAAAATCCAGAAACGCGCTGGTGCCCGCCATTGCCCCTTTCGTCAGGGTAGTAATTTGCTGCATCTGGCCCGCCATCTCGATAGGGCAGTCGAAGCACGCTTTGAGGGGATTAACTTCGCCGTCGAGCCAGAGGACAGAGAACGTGCCCTCTAAAACCAGGTGTAGGGCATCGACGGGGCGACCCGCCTGCAGCAAAAAGTCTCCTGGGGCCAAGGTTTTGATGTGTCCAGCGACGGTGAGCCAGTCGATATCGCTGTCTCGCAGTTCCCCTAGCACAAAGAGAGCCTCCTGCAGCGCCTTTTGATGGGGGCGGTTCAGCGCTGCCGACTGCTTGTAGATCTGGCGCAGCCGTTCAGAGAGCACCAGCGCCAAGGCCCGGTAGCAGCGGGCGGCAAAGCCAGTATTCTGCTCCAGCCTTGAGGTCAAAGCTTGCTCAGGCAGGGCCAGTAGGGTGGCGGCAGCTGTGGCTTGAACCTTGATTAGAGAGGGCGGAAGGTCTAACAGGACCTCGCTACCGAGAATCTCACCGCCGCCAAACTGGATGGGGACAGCGTCGTCGCGCTCCGCTTGCTCTAGCGTGCCGTCTAGGATGCAGTAAACCTCGGCAGCTGACCCCAGGGATAGGCGATCGCCTACCGCTAGCGATCGCTGCTCTCCTTCGCTAACCATCCAGTCCAGGTCGGCGTTGTTGAGCTCTCTGAGCAAAATTTCTGTCATGTTGAGGTTACCTGTAGGAACGGTGCGGTTGTGCTGAGGCATTGCCTTGAAACAATGCTTAACGCTCTAAAATCTTAAAGAAACTTAATTTTTAGAATAAGCAATAATGCACAATCAAATCCGCAAACTGGCAGCATAGAGCTCTCAGCGCCAGCTTTTTGTGACCTGGTTTACTCTACACCGCCATCTCCCCCATAGATCCGTATAGACCTATATCTTGAGTGTCAAAAATGTGCTTTGTCCTTCTGTTCTAACACTTGTTCTCACCTCAGCATTTTAGCGTCAACGCTACAGGCGCTATGTCAAGAGTCAACGCAGCGCAATCTGTCTATTTTGGTCCGTCAATCGTCGGGTCTCAGTATTGTCTCGGGGCGATGGAACCGTTTACTGAAGGCGGCTTGTGGAGCCTAGTCTCGCCAGCTACACATCAAGTAATCTGTTAGATTAAAACCTGCTGAGAAACGCCGTAGCTCAACCTGGCTTTTTGCCTAGATGTTTGTCCGAATATCATCACCTCCTGCTCGCAGCCTCTCAAGGAAAGCTTAAGTTTTGGCCTTTAGGGTATGTGTTATACAACAGAGGCGAGATAGATTTTTCAAGGTGGATTTCGGCTTATACATAGCCACGGCTGCCACGGTCACTTTGGTTTTATCTTTGCTATTCTGTTGTTGAGTCGATTCCTCTTTTTAGGAGACTAGTTATGAGCGAAGATATCAAGAAATCTCAAGACGCCGAGCTTTCCGATGAGCAGCTTCAAGACGTTGCGGGTGGTCTACGGGGCCGTCATGCAGAAGAGTTTGAAGAGGGTCTAGGGAACAAGCTCTCAGGTCGTCATGCAGAAGAGTTCAAAGAAGGCCTGGGCAATAAGCTCTCGGGTCGTCACGAGGAAGAGTTCAAAGAAGGCCTGGGCAACAAGTAATCTTGGTGCCTCAGATCTCCGCTGGATGTTCACTGGAGCATCTGCTGACTCTCTAATGCCAGCGCCTGCAAGATAGTTCAGGCAGCTGGCCCTCAATGATTCAGGTCTAGGTAGCCTATGGTCGCCTAGGCCTGTTTATTATGGCGCTACTGATTTTGGGTATGCATTCTGTGAGGACAGAGCATTGCCCCTATCTCTACAGGCCTTTATCCACTGCTGACTACCGCGACCGATGGCTACGACACCTACTCCACTCAACGACCTTAAAAGGAAAGGGGCGGTCTCCGGCGATCGCCACATTACAGGCCATGAGCCCCTAATGCTGACGGACCCTGATTACGCCTGGATCGTACGTTCGGGGCGGGTCTCGGTATTCGCGGTGGAGATTTTGCGCGGGGTGCCCCAAGGGCCGCGCCACTATCTCTTCTCGGTTGGCCCTGATGAGACCTTATTTAGCCATTCCATCGAGGCTGAAACGCCTCAGCTAGCGCTGCTGGCGGTGCCCTCAGAGCCGGCGGTCGTAACGCCGGTAAAGCTCTCTGCTGACCTTGCCACTGGCCCTGATAACACTGGCCCTGATGCCACTGGCCCTGATGCCACGGGCCCCGATGCCGCGGGCCCTGATAACGCTGGCTGTGGTAGGGTGATGCCTTTTGCCGAGCTAAAAGCCCGCATTGACCCCTGGGTTCTAAAGCTCAACCAAATCGATAGCCTGCCCGCGCCGCCGGAAGGGAGAGGCACCGCTCAAAACTACCTGTCGCTCTCAAACGGTGACCCCCTGCGTCCCCAGCCTGGCCAAGTGCTGTGGATCAAGGTGCAGCAGGGGCGGGTCGACTGGCTGGGGCGATCGCCCTTTCCGGTAGTCCCGAAAACCGGCTGCTTTCCCCTCGGCCCCGGAACCTGGGCTACAGCGCGGGAGGGGGTAGATCTATTTGCCCGCCCTACGGCCCAAGTGCGGCATCCCATAATTATTATCTATGGGCTAGAGCAGCTGCACCACTACGTCATGGACCATCTGCGGCAGACGACGGCCCGCAGACACCTGCTAGATCGCCGCCAGTTTCAGCAGCGACAGGCGCTAGATCAGCGGACCACCGAAGCAACGCTGCGCAACCTCTCAGCGGTGCTCACCCCCGAGGACGACCGCTGGCTGCAGACCGACTCGGCGCTGCTGGTGGCGGCGGGAGCGGTGGGCCGGGCCATGGGGGTATCCGTTCAGGGCCCTTCTAGCGCAGAGGATCTATCCCGACTCAAAGAACCCCTAGAGGCGATCGCCCGAGCCTCGCAGCTGCGGCTGCGGCGGGTGCTGCTGCGGGGGGACTGGTGGCAGCGGGACGGCGATCCGCTTTTGGCCTATGGTGAGGGCCACCGGCCTGTGGCGCTGCTGCCCTCCCGACAGCGAGGCGCGCGTTACGAAATCCTTGACCCCGTAGAGCAAGGGCTGGCAGCGGATGAGGGCCATGCGCCCAAGCTAGCCACGCTGGGCAAATTATCTGCGCCGGGGCCAGACAACCAGAGCGAACCAGCCGACCCCAACTTCTCCACCACGCGCCAGCCCGTGACGAAGGCGATCGCTCAGACCCTAGAGCCAGCTGCCTACATGTTCTACCGCCCGCTGCCAGAAAACCTCAATGCCCTGAGCCTGATGCAGTTTGCCCTAAAGAACCGTCAGCGGGACGTCGTGGCCGTGGTGATTACCGGCGGGGTCGCTACCCTGATCGGCATGCTGGTGCCCCAGGCCACGGCGCTGCTCATCGACGACGCCATTCCCTACGGCAACCGAGCGATGATTGGCCAAATCGGCATCGGTCTGATTGCCGCCGCTTTTGGGGTGGCCAGCTTTCACTTTGCCCAAGCCGTTGCGTCTATGCGGGTAGAAACCGTATCCGATGCCTCGCTGCAGGCCGCCGTCTGGGATCGGCTGCTGCGCCTCAGGACAACCTTCTTCCGCCAGTACCCTACGGGTGACTTGAGCAGTCGGGTGTCGGCGGTGGGCGCAATTCGACGACAGCTGAGCGATACGGCGCTGCAGTCGATTTTTTCGGGGGTGTTTGCCCTGCTCAACCTAGGGCTACTGCTCTACTACAGCCCACTGCTGGCGCTGCTGGCGCTGGGGGTGGCTTTGGTGGTTGTGCTGTTCACCACGGTGACCGGGGCGCTGCTGATTCGCAAGCACCGCCCGCAGATGGAGATCGCTGGAGAGCTGAACGGTTTGGTGGTGCAGCTGATTAACGGCGTGCCCAAGCTGCGGCTGGCGGGGGCGGAAGCCCGGGCCTTTGCCCATTGGGGAGAAAAGTACCGGCAGCAGCTGCGCCTGCTGCTGAGCACCCAGCGGCTGGAGGACGGGGTAGATGTGGTGAACACGATGCTGCCGGTGGTCACTACCGTACTGCTGTTTTGGCTGGCCAGCGGGTTAGTGGACGACGGCGGGCTATCCACCGGCATTTTCTTGGCCTTTAGCGTGGCCTACGGCACCTTCATCAGCGGCACGGTCAGCCTCAGCAACAGCGTCATCGACATTCTCGACATCATTCCCCTGTGGCAGCGATCGCGGCCTATCCTCAGCGCCGAGCCCGAGGTCAACCCCTACATGGCTGACCCCGGCAAGCTCCAGGGGCGAGTGGCCTTAGACCACGTCACCTTTCGCTACCGGGAGGACGGTCCGCTGATCTTAGATGACGTTTCGGTGGAGGCTGAGCCGGGGGAGTTTATTGCCTTAGTGGGCCCCTCTGGCTCTGGAAAGTCTACGGCGTTTCGCCTGCTGTTGGGCTTTGAAGAGCCCCAGTCCGGCACGGTGTACTATGACGGGCAGGATCTCTGTGGCCTAGACGTGACAGCGGTGCGGCGGCAGCTGGGGGTGGTGCTGCAAAATGGGCGCATCAGCGCGGGGACGCTGTTTGAGAATATTTCCACCGGGGCGCTGATTACCATGGACGACGCCTGGCAAGCGGCGGAGATGAGCGGGCTGGCGGAGGATGTGAAAGACATGCCCATGGGATTGCATACGGTGATTAGCGAAGGGGGGGGAAACCTCTCTGGGGGGCAGCGGCAGCGGCTGATGATTGCCCGCTCTTTAGCGCTGGAGCCGCGCATTTTGCTGATGGATGAGGCGACGAGCGCTTTGGATAATCGAACGCAGGCGATCGTCAGCCGGAGTTTGGACGCGCTGCAGGTGACGCGAATTGTGATTGCCCACCGGCTGAGCACGATTCGCAATGCGGACCGCATCTATGTGCTGGAGGGGGGGCGAGTGGTGCAGCAGGGGAGCTTTGATGAGCTGGCGGCACAGGAGGGGCTGTTTGCGCAGTTGATTAAGCGGCAGACGGCGTAGGTCAAGCTTGTTAAGCGTCGATGAATCCCTTGACCATGGCGACGACAGGTTTGACGGCGGGGTGATCGATCGCTTCTTCGAGGGCTGTGGTGCCGCCTTCTTTGAGGGCGTTGACGACGCGAGCCTTGAGGGTGGGATTGCTTTCTTCGTACAGCAGTACTATTCAAAGTAGAAAGACCGCCAATATGCTTACACCACCCGCTCAAAAACAACGCTTCAACAAAACCCACAAACGCTTGCAAACTATCAACAGGTATATAAGCGAAATGGATTAATGCTAAAGCGACCCCAACAAACGCTAAAGCAAATCTTAGAGCCGCCTACAAGCCAACAACAATCACTCAAGCAAAACCGCTCAACGCTTCAACAAGACCCTCAACCCTTCAAAAGCCAAGCGCGATTGGGTGATTGGTAGGTTGAGGGACTAAATGATAGCGTCAGCAGCTTAGTGAGAGGTGTGGATTGAGACCGTTACCTCCCAGTCAGCCGAAGTGAGTTGAATCTCTAGACAACGGCGTAGGGGGTCGTAATGCCCTTGAATTGAGTGAAGTCAACCTGGACAAAATCTGCTGCTGTGATTTGATTGGGGCGCAGATCTTTCAGTATAGCTAGCTTGTCAGATCCAGCAGAAATGCCGACGTTGCGACCTTCCCTTGTAATTTCTAGAGCCTCAGAGGTCAATCCGCCATACAGACCCAGCTTGTCTCTGCCATCTTGGAAGTCTTTGATCACATCCACGCCTTTACCCAGATCCAGCACGAAGATGTCGCGACCTGCTCCACCTGTTTGAATATCGCGGCCTAGCCCGCCCCAAATCAGATCTTTGCCAGTGTTTCCATTCAGCTTGTCGTTGCCGCCGCCGCCAATCAACACATCATCGCCACCCATGCCAGAGATATCGTCTCTACCGCCCCTGCCGTCAATAATCCCGCGAATGCTTCTGCCCCGAAAGAACTGCCCTCGGTTGTTGCCAACTGTGATCGGTGTGCGATTGTTGAAGCTAGGGACAGATGAGGTAAAGCTGTCGTAATTGACGCGGAAAGAGACTCTTGCTTTGTGAAAGCCTAGTGAACCCCGTTCATTTCTGTCTCCCCCGTCTCCTTGAACCGTAATCACTGCGTTCTCTTTTCGCGGCCCAAATGCCCCATCTAAGGATCTAATTTCGTTTTTAAGCGGGTCAAATCCAATGTTTAGCTGGTTTGTATTTCTGATAGGGTGCAAGTCAGCTCTGTCGTCAAAATCAACTCTGCTATCGCGATCAGTAGCGCTGAGAGTAGCACTCGCAAACGGATTGGTTCCGACCTCTATAGTGCCAACGAAGTTGGGTCTGACATCATTTCTGTCTTTAAAGACTTTGCTCTTCACAGAGGCGGGAAAGCGGTTGACCTCAATGAAAAAATCAGCCTCGCCAAATCTCGTAAATGGAACAGGCGAATCAAAGCGTTCGAGTGCTTTAATCCGATCGACCGTTACGCTCAATTGGGCCCGAGTGACCGCAGAACCACCCCCGCTCAGAAAATAATTACCGCTGCCAACACCACCCACTTTACTAACCAGCAAGGTATAGTCATCTGCCGGCAGATTTTCAAATGAGATTGATTCTGCAGCCGTACCGGGATTCAGAGAAGTTCTAATCGTTTCAAATTTGCCATTTAACAGGCTTAGATTAACGTTGAGGCCATCGGGCACAACGGTCACACCACCTTTAGTCGGGCGATCAACCTGAAACTTGAAAAAATCAGCCGCATCGTTGCTTGGTAAAGATCCTCGAACAAACGGATTATTGCGGATGTTGCCTAGCGGGGTTGCTGTGGCGACTGTGTTGTTGTTTATAGTTTCAAATACTTGTGCCATATCTAGACTCCTTTTGAGAAGGTAGGTATTCGTCTTGTTCAGATTTGCTTTGTTCTATGTCTATCTGACGCGCGAAGCCTTGAGGGCTGACGCTTAGATCTGATGGGTTCTCCCCGGCCTTACTGAACTCAAGTTAGCGAAGCGACTGTTCCTCAACCGTTCCTCAACCGTTCCTCAGCCGTTCCGACCCAGTGGCTCAAAACTCGCCGTTGCCGCTATTGCAGCCGAAAGCGAGGGTCAATGCCGACACCATAAGCGTCAAAAGCTGGCGATTGTCGCAAGGCTAGTGTGGAGCACCTATCGCGACGCCGGTACAGAATCCCAATCACCCAAAAGTTAAAATCCGGGCTTGCCCTCTCATCGCCAATAGTGTAGAGTCTATGCCTGAGAGCTGCATCCCGCAGCTTGGCTCCCAAGAATTTGGTCATAAACGGCAGCGATCGCCGATAACCGCGACGATCGCCGCCTGACCCCCAAGACAGAAGTAACCTGTCCGGGCGCTATGGGCATTGTCCCACGGCCATCCCGAACACCCAAAGTCGAAGGGATGGCCAAGTCCTTGGGTTTCCTACCCATCCACATCAAAAAGGAACCCAAAATGACCGCAACAACTCACCTCCAGTCGTCTCGCCCCAGCAGCGAGGCGGCACCCATCCTGCTGGCCAACCCCGAAGCCACCGGCCCCGACAACGAGCGCGTTCGTCACATCGTCATCGGCTCCCCCGCAGGCGTCCGCGAAACGATTCACATGCTGCACGTGCTCAACTACTCAGAGCAAATCCACTGGACCAAGCTGATGGCCATCACCGAGAGAGGCATCACCCTCAGGCCCGAGCTAGGCAAAGTGTTCAGCTACCTCGACCGGCAGCGGTCCCTGCGCTAATGCATCCCCCCTCGGCGTTAGCTCGCTGAGTCGGGCAGTGGGGGCATGGCGCCGCTATGTCCCCCGATTCAGCAGCGCCCCATCGCGGTTATGAACCTACTGGGAGATAATAGAGAAAACCCATCACTAACGGTATGACTGCTGCGCCAATCCTGTCCTCCACACTGCTGCTCACCCTACTCATTCTGGTGGGGCTAGTGTTTTTCATTCGAGCCTCAACGAAAGAGCGCCTCGAAACTGTTCGATTCACCGTCAGCGAAGCGCAAACGCCCCGGCAGCTTGTCGAGGCGCTAGTCACCCACTTCACCCAGCGGGCTTACGAGCCCCTGCAGCGAGAGATTTCCCCCAGCCATCCTCGAATCGTCTTGTCAGGCCAGGTGCAGCCCAGCATCTTCCTGGCGCTTTTCTTGACGGTTTTGGCGGTCATAGGGCTACTGTGCTTAGGTCTGGTAATCAGCCTGCTGCTGCCGCAGGTGGGCTCTTGGGCATTCGTCTTAGGGCTGCTCGCGCCGCTAGCGGGCTGGTTTTACTGGTGGCGATCGGGGAGAGTCGAGCAAATCATTCTCGACTTAATTCCCGGTCAGCCCGCCGTTGAAGTGACAGGCCACCGCGACGAACTCACCGCTTTGCGGCGATCGCTTGAATTGACTGAGGTAGGCCAAGCGCCAAGCGTCGCCCCATAGGGTATCGGGGCGGAAAGCTAGGCTTGGCTTGGGCTAGCTATTTTAGGGGTGCTGTGAATCGATTCTTTGCTCAAGTCCTCTCAGACTGGCGGAGTAGGCTGCTCATTGACGTGCAGCCAAGCTATCGCCTGTGGCGGCGGCGGTTCATGCGCAATCGCCTGGTCACAGCGCTTGCCCTAGCGGTGAGCATCTACATTACGTTTACCCTCATCCGTTTCATTGCCACCCCAGATTCCATCCGCGACACCCCCCACTGGCTGTGGATGGCTACAGTCGTGCAGGGGTTACTCCTGTTTTACCTATGGCTGCTGCATCTCCCCTGGGGCCGACGGCATCCTGGGCGCATCTTTTTAGCCGCATCCCTAACGGTGACTCTCGTCGAGCAGATCTGGGCCACGCTCAACGGCTTTGCCCACCCTGGCCTCCGCTCTTGGACATTGGTGTTCCTCGTGCAGGCGACCCTAATTCCCCTGCGGTGGCCGCTTCATCTCCTCTCCCAGCTCACCGTGCTGGCCTACTACTACAGCGTCAACGCGGTGTTAAACCTTCCCTTGGCAAACGACACCCTAGAGTGGAACACCAGGCAAACGCTCTATATCTTCTGGTTTTGCGGGGTATCCACCCTCTCGGTGTACTGCTACGAGCGCCTCCAGTGGAAGCAATTTACGACTCGGCAGGCGCTCAAAGCAGAAAAAAACCGCTCAGAGGAGCTGTTGCTCAACATCTTGCCCCATGCGATCGCCGAAAAGCTCAAGCGCTACGACGGAACTATCGCCGACAGCTTTGCTGAAGCCACCGTGCTGTTCGCCGATATCGTCGGCTTCACCCAAATGTCGTCCAGCATGCCGCCGCAAGAGGTGGTGGAGCTGCTCAATCAGATTTTTTCCGCCTTTGACCAACTAGCCGATAAGCACAAGCTAGAGAAAATTAAAACCATCGGCGACGCCTACATGGTGGTGGGGGGAATTCCCGACGTCTCAGCGCACCACGTAGAGGCGATCGCCGACATGGCCTTAGACATGCAGCGGGCGATCGCTCGGCTGAGCCAAGAGCAGGACCGTTCCCTCATGATCCGCATCGGCATCAATGCTGGCCCCGTGGTTGCCGGGGTGATTGGCCGCAAGCGATTTGTCTATGATCTTTGGGGCGACGCCGTCAATATTGCCAGCCGCATGGAATCCCAGGGGGAGCCGGGGGGCATCCAGGTCACCGAAGCGGTGTGGCTGCGGCTGCAGCGTCACTACCACCTAGAAGAGCGTGGGCTCATAAATATTAAGGGGAAGGGAGACATGCGCACCTACTGGCTTAAGGGCAAGCTCTAGCTAAGCGCCTAGCTCCGGCACCGCCTGCAGAGCAGCTAGCGCTTCTTGAGCCGCCGCCTGCTCCGCCAGCTTTTTGGACGGCCCCTTACCCTCGCCCCACACTTTGCCCTGCAGCCACACCTGGGCCAAAAACCGCTCGGGATGGCCATGGACCAGAGTCACCTCTTCCACCTGGTAGTCAGGCAGCACCTGATAGCGCCCTTGGGTAAGCCCCTGCAGTGCCCCTTTATAGTTGCGGTGGGCGGGATCTTGGTTCACGGCTTCAGCAAACTCTTCGAGGTGGGGATCAAGCCAGGGATGGATCAAAGAGAAGTCTGGGCGGCTGAGGTAGAGGCTGCCTAACAAGGCCTCAAAGGCAGCGGCGGCGATGGTATTTTGGGCCGGGGCGTCAGCGGCAGCGCTGGCGTTCATCAGCACGTAGCGAGAGAGCCCGTAGCGCTGAGCAATTTGGGTCAAAACGCGATCGCTCATCAGCACAGCTCGGATGGCGGACAGCTCCCCTTCAGGCAGTTCGGGGTAGGTGGAGAACAAGAACGTCGCCGTTACCAACCGCACCACGGCGTCACCCACAAACTCAAGTCGCTCGTAATTGCGGGCGGAGTCGGCGGTGATATGGGTGAGGGCCTGATCGATTAGGGGCCACTGAATAGCAGTCGTGTCGGTCAGCCCCAGCTTGGTGATCAGCTTTTGCAGCGATCGCTGGCGAGGCTCTGGAACAAGAGTCATTAGGCCGTCCTCACTTCTCACTTCCTCAACGGTTTCAAGCAGCTTTTTGGGTTGATAACCAAGCGCGGAGCTGAGCGCCCCAGAATTTGTCGCCTTTAGAACTTCTGAGCTACTGTCGGCGATCGCCCCCTCTACCTGATTATCTGCTATCTCTGCGCGAATCGTAATTCGGTGGGATGGGGCTTTTCTATCGACGCTGTGGTCCGGCCACGAACCTTTGGCCATCAATGCCCTCTAGAGGGGGAATAGAATTAGCCACAGCGGTAGCGTAATTAAGATAGCAACCGATCCCAGAGCCAGCGTAGTCACGGTTAAGTCAATGTCGAGGCTGTAGGCTTCTGCAATAATCAGCGTGGCAAAGGCGGGGGGCATAGCGGCCTGCAGCACAATCGTCAGCCGAGGCGCACCCTCCAAACCAGCTAGCGTTAGTGCACCGCCTACTAAACAGGGGACGATCAGCATTTTAATACTGAGGCTGACTAGCGCCGTTTTGATATGCTGACCCAGAGAAAGGCGACTAAGGCGCATACCCAGCAGCAGCAGAGACAGCGCAATGACTGTCCAGGCAGCACCTCTTAGGCCCGACTCAACCGACGCGGGGAGCGCGACCGGTCTCAGACCCAGACCCAGCCAAAAGCTCCACATCGCGGGGTTGCGCAGAACCGCTTGGCCAACGCGCCGTACTCCTTGGCCAAACGTCAGAGCATCAGCGCTACCGCAATAGGACGCCAGCGCCACCCCTAAACCGTAGGACGCCAGCGTACTGCCTAGGGAGTCATAGAGGACAGCCCAGCCAAAGTAATCACTGCCCACCAGAATCAGCGAAATAGGGTAGCCCAAATACCCTGTATTGCCGAGCGCGGAAGCGTTAATGAAGCTTCCCTGGGACGGGCGACTCCACAGCGCTTGGGACAAAACGTCTGAAGCAGCGCCCTGGTGCTGACCTTTAACCACCGCCCCTCGCCCCCGTCGCTGCAGTTTAATCCATCCCCAGGCCAGTCCCCCTCCCAGCAGCACGGCTCCCCAGGCCACCGCCGCCGCCACCCACACAGCGCGGGTCATGTCAGCCTGGCGAATAAAGATCATGATGCTGAGCGGAGCCCCGACCCAAAAGAGAAACGCACCGAGTCGGCGAGGAACGCTGCCAGGTAGCCTTCGTCCAGCAATTATTCCTAGCCCAATCCACAGCACAAGCGGAATATAAAGCTGGACTAATGCGGACGGCATTGCGTCGGGGGCTCAGTAGCATAGAGGTCTAAAGCGGTCCAAAAGAAAGATGTCAACAGACTACAATGGTTCAGGCTATGGCGATCGCCCCGCCGATGTGGCCCTATTAGCGCATCATCCACGTACGCCCAGTAACGCAACACCCAGTAGCGTAACATCCAAGTAGCGCAATAGATTTCTGCTTTCCGGACGCTTTTTTGGACGGCGCAGAGCCCTGATATTGTACTGACCCCCGCATAAGTTGATTTGGCATGACCGATCCGTCCCCAAAGCTCACCTCTGATCAAACCCCGACCGACGACATTCCCGTAGCGATGCGTGAGCCCTCAGCGGCACTGCGGTCTGCCAAGTCTAAGCCCTCTTCAGCTGTACTCTGGGCGGCAGGAGGAACGTTACTCGCTCTTCTTGCAGGAGCTGGCGCTGCAATGGTTTGGCGAGGATCACCCATCCTGGGCGCAAATCAACCCATCATCTCAGCGCGACCAGGACTGCAGGACGCTCTGGTGCGGGCAGGACTCTCGGTATCTTCCGGCTCCTCTGATACGCTGCTAGGCCATAAACCTTACGAAGAAGCGCCAGAAAGGTCGCTTGTCTCCATCACGGCGGACGGGGGCATTGCCCTTAGACAACCTGCGGCAGACGCTTTCATGGACATGACCGACGCGGCTCGAAACAACGGCATCTATATCGTTCCTCTATCGGGCTTTCGATCTATAGAGCAGCAGCAGTACCTATTTTTTGGTGTTAGAGCTGAACAAACCCAAAGTGCCTCAGAGCGGGCTGCCGTGAGCGCTCCTCCGGGGTATAGTGAGCACCACACAGGCTATGCCATCGATATTGGCGATGCGGACGTGCCAAAAGCAAATCTCGATGAGCGCTTTGAAAATACCCGCGCGTTCAAGTGGCTAGAGAAGAATGCAGCCCGCTACGGTTTTGAACTCTCGTTCAAGGACGACGAGACGACGGAGGTAAGCTATGAGCCGTGGCACTGGCGCTACACGGGCGATCGCGACAGTCTAGAGACGTTCTATGGCCCGCGCTGAATAGAACAAGCCCCCGCTGTATTACAACGAGGGCTTGTTCTTAATAATCACCTGGCATCGAGCTATTTTCCCGCGGGGCTACCCCCAAAGTATCTTCGCCGCTGCGATGTTTCACTATCTGAGTTCGGGATGGAGTCAGAGTGGGTCCACCGCGCCATAGACACCAGAAGAGCTGATGGGTCTATTGAATTTATAGAGCCCTGAGGACTGCACAGAAGAACAAAGCGAGCTGAAAGTTTGAGGACAAGCCCTCGGTCTGTTAGTACGTCTTGGCTGCATACATTACTGCACTTCCACCTAACGCCTATCAACGGGTGTTCTTCCCGTGACCTTACCTGGTTAACCCAGTGAGAGTACTCATCTTGAGGTGGGCTTCCCACTTAGATGCTTTCAGCGGTTATCCACTCCGCACTTGGCTACCCTGCGTTTACCGTTGGCACGATAACAGGTACACCAGCGGTGCGTTCTTCCCGGTCCTCTCGTACTAGGGAAGACTCCTCTCAATACTCTTACGCCTGCACCGGATATGGACCGAACTGTCTCACGACGTTCTGAACCCAGCTCACGTACCGCTTTAATGGGCGAACAGCCCAACCCTTGGGACGTACTACCGCCCCAGGTTGCGATGAGCCGACATCGAGGTGCCAAACCTCCCCGTCGATGTGAACTCTTGGGGGAGATAAGCCTGTTATCCCTAGAGTAACTTTTATCCGTTGAGCGACGGCCCTTCCACTCAGTGCCGTCGGATCACTAAGGCCGACTTTCGTCCCTGCTCGAGTTGTAGCTCTTGCAGTCAAGCTCCCTTATGCCTTTACACTCTGCGGCTGATTTCCAACCAGCCTGAGGGAACCTTTGCGCGCCTCCGTTACCATTTAGGAGGCGACCGCCCCAGTCAAACTGCCCACCTGAAACTGTTCCCTTCCCGGATGACGGGTAAAGGTTAGAATTCTAGCCTGATTAGAGTGGTATCTCACCATTGGCTCAACATTCCCCACAAGGAATGCTTCAACGCCTCCCACCTATCCTGCGCAAATCAAGCCCGAACCCAATTCCAGGCTACAGTAAAGCTTCATAGGGTCTTTCTGTCCAGGTGCAGGTAGTCCGTATCTTCACAGACAATCCTATTTCGCCGAGCCTCTCTCCGAGACAGCGCCCAGATCGTTACGCCTTTCGTGCGGGTCGGAACTTACCCGACAAGGAATTTCGCTACCTTAGGACCGTTATAGTTACGGCCGCCGTTCACCGGGGCTTCGGTCGCTAGCTTCGCTTACGCTAACCAACTTCCTTAACCTTCCGGCACTGGGCAGGCGTCAGCCCCTATACATCCTCTTACGAGTTAGCAGAGACCTGTGTTTTTGGTAAACAGTCGCCTGGGCCTATTCACTGCGACCAGCTCTCGCTGGCACCCCTTCTCCCGAAGTTACGGGGTAATTTTGCCGAGTTCCTTAGAGAGAGTTACCTCGCGCCCCTTAGTATTCTCTACCTACCCACCTGTGTCGGTTTCGGGTACGAGTATCTAATATTCAACGCATTTCGAGCTTTTCTTGGCACTATCGTTCACTATGCAGGGACCGTAGTCCCCTCCCAATCCATTCAGGGTATAGCTAGTTGTCATGCGTCCCTCTGATGCTCCTATTAGACAGTTCAGGAATATTAACCTGATATCCATCGACTACGCCTTTCGGCCTCGCCTTAGGTCCCGACTAACCCTCCGCGGACGAGCCTTCCGGAGGAATCCTTAGGTTTTCGGGGCATGTGATTCTCACACATGTTTTCGCTACTCAAGCCGACATTCTCACTTCCGCTTCGTCCACATCTGCTCTCGCTAATGCTTCTCACTACAACGGAACGCTCCCCTACCACTTACATGTAAGTCCACAGCTTCGGTACGATACTTAGTCCCGTTCATTTTCGGCGCAGGAGCGCTTGACCAGTGAGCTATTACGCACTCTTTTAAGGATGGCTGCTTCTAGGCAAACCTCCTGGTTGTCTGTGCACTCCCACCTCCTTTACCACTTAGTATCGATTTTGGGACCTTAGCTGGTGGTCTGGGCTGTTTCCCTCTTGACGATGAAGCTTATCCCCCACCGTCTTACTGGTTAGATTCTCACAGGGTATTCAGAGTTTGACTCGATTTGGTACCGCTCTCGCAGCCCGCACCGAATCAGTGCTTTACCCCCCTGCTATAGCTCTAACCGCTGCGCCTAAACACATTTCGGGGAGAACCAGCTAGCTCCGGGTTCGATTGGCATTTCACCCCTAACCACAGCTCATCCGCTCCTTTTTCAACAGAAGTCGGTTCGGACCTCCACTTGGTGTTACCCAAGCTTCATCCTGGCCATGGTTAGATCACCCGGGTTCGGGTCTACAAATTCTGACTATCGCCCTATTCAGACTCGCTTTCGCTTTGGCTCCAGCATTTCCGCCTTAACCTGCCAGAACCTGTAAGTCGCCGGCTCATTCTTCAACAGGCACGCCATCACACGTTTAATCGTGCTTTGACTGCTTGTAAGCTTACGGTTTCATGTTCTATTTCACTCCCCTTCCGGGGTTCTTTTCACCTTTCCCTCGCGGTACTATTCGCTATCGGTCACACAGGAGTATTTAGTCTTACGAGGTGGTCCTCGCGGATTCACACGGGATTCCACGTGCCCCATGCTACTCGGGATTCAGCTAAGGGCGTTAAGCCTTCGACTACAGGACTTTCACCTTCTCTGGTGTAGCTTTCAACTACTTCGTCTAACCGCTCGCTCCTATTTCGCTGTCCCACAACCCCAGCAGTAAAAACCGCTGGTTTAGACTGTTCCCCGTCCGCTCGCCGCTACTAAGGGAATCGCGTTTGCTTTCTCTTCCTCTGGCTACTTAGATGTTTCAGTTCGCCAGGTTGGCTTGTTCCTGTCTATAGATTCAACAGGTCATGTTAAGGGTTGCCCCATTCGGAAATCTTCGGATCAATGCTTGCTTCCAGCTCCCCGAAGTGTATCGCCGGTAACCGCGTCCTTCTTCGCCTCTGTGTGCCTAGGTATCCACCGTAAGCCCTTTGTAGCTTGACCACTACTTTCGGCTTTTGTCTGTTTCGTTCTCTAAATTGCTTTTACACAACCTAAATCAACTACCTGACAGTTGTTTGTTCTTCTATGCAGTTTTCAAGGTTCTTTGCTGAACTTCTTGAGCTCAGCAGCCCATCTAAGCCTTCGCCTGATTGAGTGCTGAATTCACCTAGTTCACTCGAGTGTTCTAGTCGAGTATTCCAATTGGTGGAGGTAAGCGGACTCGAACCGCTGACGTCCTGCTTGCAAAGCAGGCGCTCTACCAACTGAGCTATACCCCCACGACTAAAGCCGTAGCAGTGGGCCATCCTGGACTCGAACCAGGGACCTCACCCTTATCAGGGGTGCGCTCTAACCACCTGAGCTAATAGCCCGTAATTGGTTTTGGTAAACCTAAACATAGTTTGAAAGCTAAACACTGCACCCAAAATAAATACTGCTTGGACCGACCTTAGAGTGACCTCATCAGCAACGTCATATATTAGACAGTCGCTAACGGGTAGGTCTCCCTTAAAGGAGGTGATCCAGCCACACCTTCCGGTACGGCTACCTTGTTACGACTTCACCCCAGTCATCAGCCCTGCCTTCGGCGTCCTCCTCCGCGAACGGTTGGAGTAACGACTTCGGGCGTGGCCAACTTCCATGGTGTGACGGGCGGTGTGTACAAGGCCCGGGAACGTATTCACCGCAGTATGCTGACCTGCGATTACTAGCGATTCCTCCTTCATGCAGGCGAGTTGCAGCCTGCAATCTGAACTGAGCCTCGGTTTATGGGATTAGCGCGCCATTGCTGGTTGGCTGCCCTTTGTCCGAAGCATTGTAGTACGTGTGTAGCCCAGGGCGTAAGGGGCATGATGACTTGACGTCATCCCCACCTTCCTCCGGTTTGTCACCGGCAGTCTCTCTAGAGTGCCCAACTTAATGATGGCAACTAAAAACGAGGGTTGCGCTCGTTGCGGGACTTAACCCAACATCTCACGACACGAGCTGACGACAGCCATGCACCACCTGTGTCCGCGTTCCCGAAGGCACCCTCAACTTTCGCCGAGGTTCGCGGCATGTCAAGCCCTGGTAAGGTTCTTCGCGTTGCATCGAATTAAACCACATACTCCACCGCTTGTGCGGGCCCCCGTCAATTCCTTTGAGTTTCACACTTGCGTGCGTACTCCCCAGGCGGGACACTTAACGCGTTGGCTACGGTACTGCACGGGTCGATACGCGCAACACCTAGTGTCCATCGTTTACGGCTAGGACTACAGGGGTATCTAATCCCTTTCGCTCCCCTAGCTTTCGTCCATCAGCGTCAGTTGCGGCCCAGTTGAGCGCCTTCGCCACTGGTGTTCTTCCCAATATCTACGCATTTCACCGCTACACTGGGAATTCCCTCAACCCCTACCGCACTCTAGTCAAACAGTTTCCACTGCAGATTCGGAGTTGAGCTCCGACTTTTAACAGCAGACTTGCTTGACCGCCTACGGACGCTTTACGCCCAATAATTCCGGATAACGCTTGCATCCCCCGTATTACCGCGGCTGCTGGCACGGAGTTAGCCGATGCTGATTCCTCAGGTACCGTCATTGTGTTCTTCCCTGAGAAAAGCGGTTTACAACCCACAGGCCTTCCTCCCGCACGCGGCGTTGCTCCGTCAGGCTTTCGCCCATTGCGGAAAATTCCCCACTGCTGCCTCCCGTAGGAGTCTGGGCCGTGTCTCAGTCCCAGTGTGGCTGATCATCCTCTCAGACCAGCTACTGATCACTGCCTTGGTAGGCTCTTACCCCACCAACTAGCTAATCAGTCGCGAGCTCATCCTTAGGCCAAATAGTTTCACCTCTCGGCATATGGGGTATTAGCAGTCGTTTCCAACTGTTGTCCCCCTCCTAAGGGCAGATTCTCACGCGTTACTCACCCGTCCGCCACTAAGTCCGAAGACTTCGTTCGACTTGCATGTGTTAAGCACGCCGCCAGCGTTCATCCTGAGCCAGGATCAAACTCTCCATGTTGGTTGTACTCTCAAATTCACTCAGACAAAACTAAATGAATATCAAGCACTGAGTCTATCCAATCCCTCAGATAAGTTATCCTTATCTCGGAATCATTCTTTCTTTCGTCTTCTAGTGATACACTAATCTCAACAAAGTTTAGGTCTTATCCCTCCCTGTGCTAAAGCTTAATGCTCCCTATCGACGGAGTGTATGTTATCCAAGCTTTATTCTAGATGCGCTTAGCTTTCAAACTATTCTCTTGTCTAGGTTCGGTGGCCTCGAGCTCGCTTCGCTTTCGCTCCGCTCCCTCTCGACCGCTTAGACAATATAACGAAATCTCCCGCTAGGTGTCAACAAAAAACCTGAGTAATCTGAAAGTTTCTTTGTGTTCCTTACTCTGAGAAGGTTTCAGCCATGTTGCGGTTTGTAACGCAGCAGGTCCTAGGCGGCTTTGGCGCAGGTCAGGTCGATTTGGAGCCTCTCGAATAGTGACTGGTCACCGCTAGGATAGTTAGCGAATGAGGCGCACAGTATCACTAGGAGAGGCAGCGTGAATTTTCAGTCTGTTATTGCAACACTCAACAGCTTTTGGGGCGATCGCGGCTGCGTCATCGTTCAGCCCTACGACACAGAAAAAGGTGCTGGCACTAAGAGTCCCCATACGTTCTTGCGGGCAATTGGCCCTGAACCCTGGTCGGTGGCCTATGTAGAGCCCTGTCGCCGACCGTCGGATGGACGCTACGGCGAGAATCCCAACCGGGTGCAGCATTATTATCAGTACCAGGTATTGATCAAGCCCTCACCGGAGAACATCCAGGAAACCTACCTAGACTCCCTCAAGGCGCTGGGCATTAAGCCTGAAGACCACGACATTCGCTTTGTGGAAGACAACTGGGAAGACGCGGCGGTGGGAGCCTGGGGCGTGGGCTGGGAAGTTTGGCTAGATGGCATGGAGGTGACGCAGTTCACCTACTTTCAGCAGTGCGGCGGTCTGGACTGCCGTCCGGTTTCCATCGAGATTACCTACGGGCTAGAGCGCCTCACGATGTACCTGCAAGAGGTGGACTCTATTTTTGATATTCGCTGGAACGATGCTCTTACCTATGGGGACGTGTTCTTACAAGGCGAGATTGAGAACTCCACCTACAACTTTGAGGCGTCAGACGCTGAGGTCTTGTTTGGCCTGTTCAAGACCTATGAGCAGGAGGCCAAGCGCCTGATGGAGCGATCGCTCGTTCTACCGAGCTACGACCAGGTGCTCAAGTGCTCACATACCTTTAACCTGCTGGATGCGCGGGGCGTGATTTCGGTGACGGAGCGCACGCAGTACATCCGCCGGATTCGAGGCTTGGCGCGGCAGGTGGCGCAGCTTTATCTAGAGCAGCGGGAGGCGCTGGGCTTTCCGCTGTTGAAGCGCGAGGAGATGGCGGAGGTCTAGAGCTACAGCTTGGCCAAGGTGCGTCGCGACGGACCTTAACGCGGACTCACACACTACACCAATAGCTCTATCTTTGCTGAAGTGGCTCACCGTAGAAGGCAGGATAGACAAAGGCAAAGGCGGTGGTATTGGGAATGACGCTGCCGTCCATCTCCTCTACAACAACCGTAGACATCTCCTCATCCCAGCGGGCCTGAATGGTGCGTCCCGCAAACGCCACCTCTTGACGCCCCGCCTGCATGAGCGCTTTGTGGGCGAACGCGAGGCTATCCCCCGAGAACTGGTTGCGGGGAATCTGATGATCAGATTCCCACACGTAGCTAACGATCGCTTTGGGATGGAGCCGCCGCTGCTCTTGATTGCGTACCGGAAAGATGATGCGATCGTCGGTGTAGTATGTGCCGTAAGGATATCCCTGGTAGTCTCGAGAATGGCCTGTGCGGGTGGAAAGGATTTGGCTATCCGGGTGCTGAGCGAGCCATTCACCCAGAGTGGTTTTCGCCGCAGGCATCCGCGCCAGCGACTGGTTAACTTGAGGACCAACAATTCCCAGACCCCAAGGTTGAGCGTAGAGCGTGTCATCCGAGCGATCGTACATCACGAGGCAGCTTTGGTAGAGTTTTCCCGATACTCCAAAGGTGGAGCTCCCCCGTTCAAAGGCGACGATGGTGTCACATAAGGGGCAGTAGGAAACTGTCAGGTTGACGCCTCCAACGGTGTCGTTGACGATCTCGTGCCAGTTTAAAATATTGAACGGATAGGCCTTGGCCTCACCATTAACGGTGAGGCCGATAACCATATCTCCTGGCTGAAATGGCGTTGTCTGGGCGGTGTCGAACTCAGGCGCATCAATGCTAGGGATACCGTCTTTAGGAGGTCCCCCATTGAGAAGTTGAGCCAGATCGATGCGGGTTGCTTCCTCTAGAGCAATACCCTGCTTGCGCAGGTCGTCAAGCTCGTGGCTCTGATCTTGCAACACCTGAGTTGAGGCGTAGTAGCGTAGCTTGAAGTTATCCCAGCCGCCTGTCTGAACAATAGCGGTGCCGACTAAAAGGGCGATCGCAGCTAGGCTACCCACTGCAGCTTTTACCAGAAGCATCGTTAAACGACCTCACTATCTCTCAGCGGAGCACAGCTACCCCTAGACACGGGGGTTGCGGCGCAGATAGGCTGAGAATTGCCTAACCTAAGCTTGTTCTACAAGCCTATTGAAGATGTTAGGAGACTATAAGAAGATGCTGAGAATCGGCTCTAAGTTGGGTATGGGTTACGGCGTAGAAGCATTTATCTACACCTAGGCAGAGTTAGCAATGCTGCGGGAAGCCCTGATTGTTGACATCACCTAATACGACTGCGAGCCGCTAGAGAATTTTGCAACGCTAGCTCCGGATGTTAGGGCGATCGCGATTTTATTAATAGCGCAACTTCGCTCAGCGCGGGGCACAGACCGACCATGGCGCTCAGCATCGCCTGCGCCAGGAGCTCCCTGACAGCAGCGAGCTGTAGACCGCCCCACTTCCCGACAGCCCTATCGCAGAACCTATTCTTACCCCAGACGCCCACCGCCTAAAGTTGATTGCCGGTATACATGCCATCAACAGCTGCCGCGACAGCCGGCACGCCCTTGGCTGCGCCCGCCCCGCCTCAATTCATTTGCACCAGTTCCGCGCTGACCGCCTCAGCATGGCCTCGCTTGAGCGACGCCTCCAATAGCCCCAAAAATAGAGGGTGGGGATGATTAGGCCGTGAGCGAAACTCAGGATGAAACTGCACCGCAATAAAGAAAGGATGACCGGAAAGCTCCACCATCTCCACCAGACGGCTGTCGGGCGAGACGCCGCTGACCACAAACCCAGAGGCCAAAAAGTCGTTGCGGTAGGCATTGTTGAATTCGTACCGGTGGCGATGCCGCTCATACACCACTTCCTCATCGTAGAGCTGCGCCGCCAGGGTGTTGGGTAAAATGCGGCAGGCGCACAGCCCCAGCCGCATGGTTCCCCCTAAATCCACCACGTCCTGCTGCTCGGGCAGCAGGTTGATCACTGGGTTAGGCGTTTGCGGGTCGAACTCGGCGCTGTCGGCATCCAAAGTCATCATATGGCGCGCCCATTCAATCACGCAGCACTGCATCCCCAGACACAGCCCCAAAAAGGGCACCTGGTTGACGCGGGCATAGCGAATCGCCTCTACTTTACCCGCAATGCCTCGGGTGCCAAAGCCGCCGGGAATTACCAGGCCGTCTATGCCCTCAAGTAAGACGTCCGCCCCCTGCTCCTCGATGTCTTCCGAGCTAATCCAGCGAATGTTGAGGTCGCCGCCTTGGTGAATCGCAGCGTGCTGCAGCGACTCTGCCACCGAGAGATAGGCGTCCGTCAGCCGCACATACTTGCCCACAATGGCAATCTCCACCGGTCGCCCCGGCTGCTGCATCTGGGCCACTAAGCTTTGCCACTGAGAGAGGTTCGGCGATCGCTGCTCCAGCTGCAGCAGACTGATGGTCTGATGGGCCAGCCCCTCCTGCTCTAAAATCAAGGGCACCTCGTAGATGCTGCTGGCGTCCTGACAGGGGATGACGCAGTCTGCTGGAACGTCGCAAAATTCCGACATCTTTTCCTTGAGGCCAAGCTGTAGCGGGCGATCGCAGCGGCACACCAAAATATCCGGCTGGATACCGATAGAGCGCAGCTCTTTGACAGAGTGCTGGGTGGGCTTAGTTTTCATCTCCCCGGCGGAGGGGATCCAGGGCACCAGCGTCACGTGCATATAAAGGACGTTCTGCCGCCCCACGTCTTTCCTAAACTGGCGGATGGCCTCTAAAAAAGGCAGAGACTCAATATCTCCCACGGTGCCGCCAATCTCGGTGATCACCACATCGGGGGTAGTGTTTTGGGCCACCCGCTTGATGCGGTCCTTGATCTCATTGGTGATGTGGGGAATCACCTGCACGGTGCCGCCATCATAGTCGCCCCGGCGCTCTTTATTGAGCACCGCTTGGTAAATCGAGCCTGTGGTGACGCTGTTGAGGCGAGACATGGCGGTATTTGTGAACCGCTCATAGTGGCCCAGATCCAGGTCGGTCTCGGCCCCGTCGTCGGTGACGAACACCTCCCCATGCTGAAAGGGGCTCATGGTGCCGGGGTCGACGTTGATATAGGGGTCAAGCTTTAAGATAGAGACGGAGTAATCGCGGGACTTAAGCAGCCGCCCCAGGCTGGCAGCTACGATACCCTTACCGATGCTGGAAACCACCCCTCCCGTCACAAACACAAATTTCGTCATCGACCCCCATCCCCCCAAATAACCCATCTATTCTGCCACATATGGAAGTCTTCACTGTTCTCCTGAGCACTCTTATCGGGCTAATTTCCCCGGTTGGCATCCTTACCGACGCAGCTTTAGAATCGGCCATCGAAGACCAGCTCCACGGCGCAGAAACCCTAGAGGTGCGGGTCGACAATCGCCCCAGCCACGATTTGCTGTCTGGGCGAGTGGACCGCATCCGGGTGGCGGGGCGCGGCGTCTATCCCATTCCCGAGCTGCGGGTGGCCCTACTGGATGTGGAGACTGACCCCGTAGACCTACGGTTTAGCCGACTGACGGATGGTCAGGTGAGCCTTCAAAGGCCGCTACAGGCCGTCACCCGCATCGTGATCGAGGCTGAAGACATCAATACCGCCCTGCGATCGCCTACGGTCACCGAAGTGCTGCAGGACATTGGCATCAGCGCTTTGGGCAGCGCGGTGGGGCAAATTCAGCAGGCTGATTTGGTGGACCCGCAGCTATACCTGCTGGGGGACAACCGCGTCAGACTAGAAGGAACGCTGCGGGAGCAGGGGACGGATAACGAACTGGCTATTGAGATCGAACTTGGCCTGGGGCTTGAGGATGGCCACCGGCTGACGATTCAAGATCCCCGCTTAGTGGCCAACGGCGTCGAGTTTCCCGCCCAGATTTTGCGGCCATTGGTGGCGGGGCTGAACCAGCAGCTGACGCTGCGCAACCTGGAACTTTTGGGCATTACGGCCCGTCTGCTGAAACTAGACCTTAGCCCCGAGGGCATTGAGGCGATCGCCTTTTTGAAGGTAGAGGCCACCGTATTTCCCTAGTCCAGTATTTCCCTAGTTAGTCCCTGTACTTCCCTAGTACCAGTACTTCCCCAGTCCAGTATTTCCCTAGCCCAGTTGAGGGAGTGGACCGGCGTACAGGATGATGCCTAGGCAATCGTCTTACACTAGAAGCAAGCGAGTTGGGAAAAGTCACTATGCAGGATCGTCAGCTTCATCATCGGATTCGTCAGCTTCCACTGGGGGTAATTGCCGCCTTTTCGGCAGTTATGCTGGCCGCTGGCGGCGGCACGGCCTGGTGGACCTGGAATACGCTGGTCGAGGTGCCAACGGCTGAGCAACCGACCACGGCCGACCCGTCCACTACACCGCCAGAGTTAGCGCAAGACCCCCCGAGCACGGCCGCGCCGACTGCCCAAACTGATGCCCGCCTCTATTTGCTAGAGGTGTCAGAGACTTCTTTTGAGCTGGTTCCCGCGCCTATTCAGGTTGAAGACGCCAGAGATCCACAAGTGGTGCTAACCGCCGCCTTTGATCAGCTGCTGGCAGAGCCCGATGAGAGTCTGGGTTTCTCCGAAATTCCAGACGGTACGACACTGGACGCTCTGAGGGTGCAGCCCGACGGTGTGTACGTCGATCTGTCGGCGGACTTTGAGCAGGGCGGTGGGTCGGCGTCGATGATGGGCCGATTGGGTCAGGTGGTGTATACCGCGACGAGCCTCGACCCTAGCGGCACAGTGTGGATTTCGGTGGACGGCGAGCCGCTAGAGTATTTGGGCGGCGAGGGTCTGATTGTGGATCGGCCGATGACGCGAGAGGCATTCGACCAAAACTTCCCGCTTTAGCGTTTTTACCGCTGCGCAGCTTAAAAAGCCCCCCAATCCCTCAGACTTGAGAGATTGGGGGGGCCTTGTCGTTGAGGCGCAGTCTACGGCATCAATTAGCCTAGATCTTCTGAAATATCGCACTGCTCTGGCTTCAGGTCCCGCTCCATCAAAGCCGTAACCGCCTCTAGCGGCGTGATGGCTCCGTTTAGCAGCCGGTGGACCTGGCGAGCGATAGGGATGGGAATCGCCTCCCGGTTCGCCAGCTTCACCAGCACGTGGGCCGTATTCACCCCTTCAGCCGTGCTGCCCAGCTCCTCTAAAATTTGCTCTAAAGGCTTACCCTCCGCCAGCCCAAACCCAACCCGGTAGTTGCGGCTTAGGGGGCTGGTGCAGGTGGCCAGCATATCGCCCAAACCGGATAGACCGTAAAACGTTTCGGGCTGCGCTCCCAGCTGCGTCCCCACGCGAATCACCTCCGGCAGGGCGCGGGTGATTAGAGCAGAGCGGGCGTTGGTGCCCAGATGCAGGCCGTCGCAGACCCCCACCGCGATCGCCATCACGTTTTTCAGCGTCCCTCCCAGCTCGGTGCCCAGGGGGTCGGAATTCGTGTAGACGCGGAAGCGCTCCACCGCAAAAATTTGCTGCACGGTCTCAGCGGCGGCGGGGTCGTGGCTGGCAACGACGGTGGCGGCGGGCAAGCCCTGATCAATCTCTTTGGAAAGGTTAGGGCCAGAGAGAACGACGACGGGGTTATTGGGAAAAGCGGTTTGCCACAGCTGGGAGGGGGTCTTAGTGGTTTCGGGGTCTAGCCCCTTGGTGGCCGTCACCAAGATGGTGCGCGGCGGCAGGCCAATGTCGCTCAGCCGCGCCGCCAGGTCGGCTACACCTTTCATGGAGATGGCGCACAGCAGCACGTCGGCCTCTGCTACGGCGGCCTCTAAGGGCAGGTCTCCCCGCCGAGACCAGGCCCGCACTGTAATACCCGACTCAGCGGCTAGCTGCGCTAAAGCCGTTCCCCAAGCGCCGCTGCCCAAGACGGCCAGCACCTTTACGGGGGTTTCGCCGCTGGCGGCAAGGATGGTCGGTGTAGCTGTCGTTTCCATAGCAATAAGACCCTGTTAGGTTGTCGATGCGCCCCAAATAATCTATTCAAGTTCGTCGTCAGGAGGGGCGGGGGTTACGCCTCCTTATTTAATTGAGCCAGACGCTCGGGCTAGAGTCAGACCGCAACCGCCGACATGGCATAGTCGGGCTGACAGTTTTTCTCCATAAACTCCCGGTAGTCCTTCACCTGACGATCGCACTTGGCGCTGTCCCAGCCGCAGTACTCAGCGAGCACCGCCGTGATCGTCGGCAGCAGGTCTAGCCCGTAGTTGGCGTGCATGGAGAGTATGGTCCGCCGCCGGCAGATATCTACTAAGGTCTGGGCCATCTCTGACTCCACAGCGTAGACCACCTGCGCCTTAATATCCGGCAGGTTAGGTAAGATGCGATCGCCCAGCTCTGGGAACCGGTCTACTAACGCCAGCAGATCCACCGCCCGAGCGCCATAGAGCTGGAACAGGTGGTCGATGGACAGCCGCGAGATCTGGGGATGATAGGCCTCGATCGCCTGCTGAATGCGAGGGTCTTTAGCGCCAATAGCGCCAGGGAAGGGCTGGGTGCGGGTCTGGCAGGTGGGCGTCGCCTCCTTGCGCTTATCGTAGGCCCAGTCCACCAGCTCCTCACCGACCTGACGGAAGGTGGTGAGCTTGCCTCCCACCAGAGAGGCCAAGTTGGTGATGCCGTCGGCTTTGTGGTCGTAGAGGATATGGCTGCGGGTGATGCCGCTGGTCTTAGTGCCCTCGGTGTAGGGCAGAGGCCGCAGGCCAGAGTAGGTAAACCTCACCTGATCGCGGGAGAGCTGGGCCATGGGCAGCACGGCGTTGGTTTCCTTGATTAGGTAATCCACCTCGGCGTCGCTGGCCTTGATGTTGTCCAGTTTGCCCTCGTACCGCTGGTCGGTGGTGCCGATCAGGAACATGCCGCACCAGGGGACAATGAAATAGGGGCGTCCGTCGCTCTTCGCCTCGACATAGAGCGCCGTCGCAGGGGCGCCAGGAAAGGGTTCGACGATGATGTGGCTGCCCTTGGTGCCGCCCATCAGCCGCTTCGGCGTCAGCGGACGGCTCTCTCCGCGCTCGTTGACCACGTCAACCCAGGGGCCTGCCGTGTTGATCACGGTGCCCTGTTCGGCGAGCTTGGCGGTAAAGGTTTCCCCCGTCGGCAGGTCGACGCAGGTGACCTGGGCGATCCGCTGGTCAGCGGCTGACCCTGCAGAGTCGCCCTCGCGGCGGATCGCGCTCACTTCCACGTAGTTGAACACATCTGCCCCGGCGGCCTGGGCCGCGATGATGTTCTCTAAACACAGCCGCTCGGCGTACTCCACCTGGCAGTCATAGTACTGAGCGGCCCCCGCCACCTCATCGGAGGTCACCGAGCGAAAGAGCTGCTGTAGCTTCTTCGCGGGCAGCATGCGGTGGTTGGGCAAGGTCTTGTCAAAGCTGAACATGTCGTACAGCAGCATTCCCGCCTGAATTTCCCAGTAGCTGCGTCGCCCGCCTTTGTAGATGGGGATCGTCATCTGGATGGGCTTCACCAAGTGAGGGGCCGTATTCAGAAGAATCTCTCGCTCCCGCAGGGACTCGCGCACCAGCTTGAACTCAAAGTATTCTAGGTAGCGCAGTCCACCGTGGATGAGACGAGTAGACCAGCTCGTGGAGCCGCTCGCAAAGTCATTTCTTTCGATCAGCAGGGTTTTAAGGCCCCGTGAAGCAGCATCACGGGCCGCGCCCGCACCATTAATACCGCCCCCGACGATAATTAAATCGTACGGGGAGTCTTGAATTTTGGATAGATCTCGCATAGATGATAGAGTTGATAACGCCTAAACCAGCGCAGAGGCTTTTGGTTGGCTATCGGTCTCTGCGCTCCGATCCGACGCTGCCGCTTTGGCCGCGCGGAACATGTGGTTGGCCCACTGTTGCACATCGTAACGGCAAATTGATTCATACATAATGCCCATACGGCGCTTCTGCTCCTCAGAAGGCATATCCAGCGCCAGCTCTATGGCTTTGTCCATTTCGTATGAAGCATAGGGATTTACCAAGATGGCGTCGGGCAGCTCTACGGCAGAGCCCGCGAATTCTGAGAGCACCAGAATGCCCCGCTCCCCTTTATTGGCCACCACGTATTCTTTGGCGACCAGGTTGAGACCGTCCCGTAAGGGCGTAATCCAGGCGATGTCGGCGGAAGAATACACCGCCATCAGGTCGTTGAACGGCAGCGGCGTGGTGAACAGCTTGACGGGGGTCCAGTTGAGCTGGCCAAACCGACCGTTGATCTTGCCGACGCCCTGCTCAATCTCTTTCTTCGCGGTGCGGTAGACCCGCATGCCTTCGTTGGGCGCCGCCGCCGTCAGCACTAAATGCACGTTGCCCTGCAGCTCAGGCCGCCGCTCCAGCAGGCGCTCGTAGCAGGACAGCAGCTCTTTAGTGCCCTTTACGTAGTCCACGCGGCCTGCGGAGACGATCAGCTTACCGTCGCCAATCTCCTCACGAATCTTAGCCGCTCGCTCTTTTACCTCTGGCTTAGCCACCATGGTGCGGACGTGGTCGGGGTCGGTGCCCACCGGGAAGGCATTGAGGTTGACAAGCTGCCCCTTGTATTTGAGCTTGGTGGTGATCACGGGCTCGGTGAGGGCTGAGCCGGTGGGCGTAAAGGCGTTCTCGTCTACCGGCAGCTGTTCCATCACCTCTGCGCCCCGAATGCCCCGCGCTGCCGAGACGAAATTTTCTAGGTAGCGGGGAATGTGGAAGCCGACCAGATCGCAGCTCAGCAGGCTGTCCACAATCTCTGCTCGCCAAGGCAAGATATTGAAGATGTCCGCCGAAGGAAAAGGCGTGTGGTGGAAAAAGGCGATATTGGCGTTGGGCTTTTGCTGCCGGATGTAGTAAGGGGCCAGCCACAGGTTGTAGTCATGGACCCAAATTAGGGCATCGTCTGCAGCGTCTTCACAGGCCACTGCCGCAAATTTCTTGTTGATCTCCTGGAAATTTTCCCAGTCTGAAGAGTCATAGGTGAACTGCCAGGGGAAGGAGTGCAAGATAGGCCAGAACGCTTCTTTAGAAGTGATGTGGTAGAAGTTCTTCACCTCGTCCGCCGCCAGCGGAATTCGCCGCACGACGCCGCGATCGCCCAGGCCATCGAAAGTCATCCGCTCCTGGAAGTCGTCCCGCTCGTCCTCGGCGACCTGCTTCCAGGCCACCCAGGTGCTCTGGTCAGCATCGGCAAAGAAGCTCTTCAAGGTCGGTACAATGCCGTTCGGACTTTTCTTCTCGCGGTAAACGGCTTTACCATTCTCGATCACTTCATCGTAGGGTTCGCGGTGGTAGAGAATGACCAGGGAAGATTTCATAGAAGACCTCTTGAAAAGACGGCACAACAATCTAGCTAAAGATTGTCTAGATGGTAGATAGACGCAGCAGGAAAGATTAACGCTGTCGCTGCTGAAAGTAGCTAAAACCTGAGCCCAGGCGGGCTTAAAAACATACAGTTAGCGCCTGCTCAATCAGATTAAGATTTAGTCTGACACGGCTGGGACCGGCGCGAGTGCTACAATGCGAAAAGCATTTGTATGCCTTTTGAGCGTCTCATTGTAGACACAAGGTTGGCAATAAAAGGTTAGCAATAGATAGTCACTGAAACTGCCTGCAAGCGGTACAGGCTTACAAGAAAAATTTCGACTAAGCTAAAACTGACTCAATCGCCACACTACACGAAGTAGTGTAACATCGCATTGAGTTTTTAAAACTCTTGAGCTTTATTTAAGCTCAACTTTCTCTGCTGCAGCAAAGGCTTTACCGCCAGCTTCAGAGGCCTGTCGGTGCCGGCAAGGCGGTGGGCGCAAATCGAATGCCCTGATAGCATACGGCTCGCTAGAGGCCGGAGGTCAGATATGGATTGAGTTTTGTAGCGATCGCCCCAGTCTCAAGATACGCCTGTTAAGCTATTGCTGACTTCATATACCTTAACTTCTACAGTAACTACCCGTGAACGATTCTCCACTTATTCAGCTCGTGGGAGCTGAAACTCAGGGTCTACTCGATTGGGCGGATAGCGTTGCTAACTCAAGGGCAACCTACCTACAGATTAGCCAGCAGCTTGCTAGACGGCTAGGGGCACACTATCGCCCTGATGGTCTGACCGAGATTTGCTTTTGGACCCCCGGTTTGACGGGAGAGGTCATTCAAACCGCTCGGGAAATTTACCTAGAAGTTTTTACGCCGTTAGAGCCTATCCAGTTTCGAGCCGACGAGCAAACGGTTGCTTTTCAAAGAGACTGCGTGGCCTTGCCCCAGCAGGGCGAATTTTTGTGGGGCGTCCTGTCTGGCTTAAAGCCAGGAACCCGAGATCAGGCCGGCTCTCTCTATTGGCTGCGCTACCGAGACAACGTTCGCGACAGCGCCCGGTTAATTCGCGATGTGGTGCCCTACTCGCTGCCCTACGGCGTGTTTGGCCCCGCAGAAGTCTACGACATGGCCTCGCTTCAGCAGCAGCGGGGCGATCTGGCCTATTTTCAGCAGACGGGCTATCGTCCAGAGGAAACGGATGAGGGGCCCATTGAAGCCAGTAGTCCCCTAGACGCGCCGGATGAGACGATTCCTCGGGTGCCCGAACCGGTCAACATCCTGCAAATCCACGTCAATACCGGCTCGAAGGAAGGCACGATTGAGGGGCTAACGCGAATCTACCGGGCGCTCTCCCAAAAGCTAGAGGCGGGCGAGGCGCTCACCCCAGAGGAGCAAAACTATGTGGGCTACGACGCTATCCAGCTGTTGCCTATCGAGCCGACGATTGAGTATCGACTCGAAGAAGACCGCCCCGGCTACGAATTTTTTGAGGTTTTAGACAATTCGATTCTAGAGGCGGGGCCTTCCCCCGTCGAGGAGCCGATTCAGGTGACGCTGCGCAAGCCTAACACTAAGAACTGGGGATACGACGTCCCTATTTTGGGAGCATCAACTACGAACCCGGCCGTATTGGGCAGTTTGCGCCCCGACGAACTGATCGACTTCATCGTCACCCTCCACAATTTTCACGGTGGGCCTATTCACCTCATCTACGACCTGGTCTACGGTCATGCCGACAATCAGGCCATAAAGCTGATCAGCCGTCAGTTCCTCAAAGGCCCGAACATGTATGGGCAGGACTTGAACCACCAGCTGCCCATGGTGCGCGCCCTGCTGCTGGAGATGCAGCGCCGCAAAAACGACGCGGGTGTCGACGGCATTCGCATCGACGGCGGCCAGGACTTTCGCTTTTTCAACCCGCTGACGGGGCGGCTAGAGCAGGACGACGCCTATCTACTGGCCATGAGCGACGTTGTCCAGGAGATTGGCGGCTCTCAGCGGCGGCTGTTCACTATTTTTGAGGACGGGCGTCCCTGGCCAGAAGAAGGGTGGGAGGAGACCTCCACCTACCGTGACTTGATCGAGCTGCGGCCCGACGCCTACCAGTGGGGACCGCTAATTTTTGCCCACAATACGCCCGCGCTCAAGGGCTTCTGGGACTCCAAATGGCGACGGGTCACTGAAGTGATGTTCCAGGGCGATCGCTGGATTACCGGCTGCGGCAACCACGACACCGTACGCCGGGGAAATCAGATCTCTATCACCGACCAGCCCATCAACTGGAATTTGGGGGACACCCTGCCCGAGGTGTTGCACAACGCCTACGACAATCCGGCCACCCAGCTGTGGGTTTATGGCTTCAGCCCTGGCCTGCCCATGGATTTTCTCAACGCTTTGATGCACAGTCCTTGGGGCTTTTTCCGCAACACGGATGAGGTGTATGGCGTCAAGGTGGCCTCTGAAGAGGTGGGTTTCCTAGACTGGCAAATTTCTTCCGAGTTCTACGATCGCCCCGACACCTTCAAGCGTCTCAAAGCCTTCGGCCTCACTGAGCTGGGGCCGCTGCGGCAGTTTATGCATGCGATCGCCGATGCCATGGTGAAAACTGACTACGACTTAGATGAGGTGGCGGCGATTTGCAACGCCTGCCTCAGCGACAATGGCGAGGTCTGCGAGGTGGAGGCGCTCAAAACCTTAGGCGAAGCGGAAAAAGCGTCCCTGGTGCAAAACCTCGATGTGGACAAGCTGAAGGCGATCGCCATGGCCTTCATGGAAGACGGCCACGACGTCTGCCGGGTGTCGTACCACGTGGAAAAGCTGTCGTCCAAGCGCACAGCCCACAATCTAAAGCTCCGTCAGTACCGCAAAGCCAACGCCTGGATCAGAAATAACCTCACGGCAAGCGATCGCTTCAATCGCATCAGCGACGAGGAAAAGACGGTGTTCTACGGGCTGCGGACTCAGCCGCTGGCGGCTGAGGCGGAGAGTGATGTGCCTGAGCTAATGTTGCCCAAGCAGGTGGCCTTTGTGTGCCACATGGGCGGAGAGCCGACAACTGTGACCCTGGCGGACTGGCTACAGCTCAACCTCAGCGAGTGGCGGGTGGCGTTGACCACGCCGGGGCTGGAGCTGGGGGATTCAATGGAGTCGCTGCGGGCCTTTGAGCTCAAGGACATGCAGGGGGTGCTGCTGGAGTCGGTATGATGGTCCTGAATTTAAGATAACGCCGTTAACACAAGTTTAGAAATGACGAACCACGCTACTACCCACGTCATGGCCCTAGATCTGGGGACCACCGGCAACCGCGCCATCATCTTCGATCGCTCCGGACAGATTGCCGGACAGGCCTACAAAGAGCTGTCCCAGTCTTACCCGCAGCCGGGGTGGGTGGAGCACAATGCCAGCGAGATTTGGCAGGCGGTGCGCTGGGCGATGCAGGCCGCCGTCAAAGACGCGGGCGTGGAGGCCAACCAGATTGCTGCGGTGGGGCTCACGGTGCAGCGGGAAACCTGCCTGCTGTGGGACAAAACCACCGGCGAACCCCTGCACCCCGCCATCGTTTGGCAGGACCGCCGCACCGCCCCCCTGTGCCAAGAGCTGCAGCAGGCGGGCCATATGGACAAGATCTACGATCGCACTGGTCTGGTGCTGGATGCCTACTTCTCAGCGACCAAGCTAGCCTGGCTGATTGATTGGGTCAAGCAAAATCGCCCCGAGACGGACTGGGGCAACGTCCTGGCGGGCACCATCGACACCTGGGCGCTGTGGAACCTCACGGGCCGTAAGGTGCATGCCACTGACCACAGCAACGCCAGCCGGACCCTGCTGCTGAACCTGGGCGATCGCGCCTGGGACCGCGAGATGCTCGACCTGTTTGGCATTCCGCCCCAGATCATGCCCTCGGTACAGCCCAGCCTCAGCGTCTTTGGCCACACCGACCCCGATATCCTGGGCGTAGAGATCCCCATCGCAGGCATTTTCGGCGACCAGCAGGCGGCGCTCTACGCCCACGGCTGCGATCGCCCCGGCCTGCTGAAATGCACCTACGGCACCGGGGCGTTTTTGGTGTCCCATACGGGGGACGCGATTATGCGCTCTACCCACAAGCTGCTGTCTACCGTAGCCTGGACCGAGAACAAGCCCGACGGCTTTGCGACCGGCTACGCCCTAGAGGGCAGCATGTTCACGGCGGGGGCCTGCGTGCAGTGGCTGCGGGACGGCCTCAAAATTATCAGCAGCGCGGCGGAAACTGGAGGCCTAGCCGCCAGCGTTGAGGACAACGGCGGCGTCTACTTCGTCCCGGCCCTGAGCGGACTAGGGGCTCCCCATTGGGATATGTCGGCGCGGGGCGCGTTTTTGGGCCTTACCCAGGGGGCCAGCCGGGCTCACCTGGTGCGCTCGGTGCTAGAGGCCATTGCCTACCAGGCCTGTGAAGTGGTGGAGGCCATCAATCAGGATTCAGGTACCCGGGTAAAGCAGCTGAAGGTAGACGGCGGGGCCTGCAATAACGACTTTTTGATGCAGTTTCAGGCGGATGCCCTGGGCATTCCAGTGGAGCGTCCGGCAATTTTAGATGCCACCGCCCAGGGGGCAGCGTTTGGCGCAGGTCTGGCGGTGGGCTTTTGGGAGGACTACCGCAGCCTGATCGAGGGGCGGAAAATTGATCGGGTCTTCGAACCTAGCGATCGGGCAGCTGCCGTGCAGGAAAACTTCGAACTGTGGAGTAAGGCCGTGGACCGGACGAAAGGCTGGGTGGCGTAGGCGATCGCTGCTCAGTTTTGGGAAGCCTAGCTTAAGACTACCTAGCCTACAGGCTTCGTATATCGCGGCAGGCCGCCAGCAACATGCGCGGCGGAGCCAACACACGGGCGGCTGCCGGTCCGGTCAAGGAAAGGCAGCCGCCCGGTTGCTTTGGAGGCGTTCAGCCTTTTATAGGCTGGTAACGTTATCCGTTTTAGTTGTGTTTTTCTGGGTCACCACCGCGTCAGCCGCGCTGTATCCCATGTTGGTGGCCACCGTCCGCAGCACAGAGATCTGCGCCTCAAAGTCCAGCCCTTCAATATCACTGACTAGGCTATTCATCTTGTCCGTGGCCTTGTAGTCATTAGGCATGCCGACAACGGTGTCGCCCATTCCCTTCGCCCAGGCGTATAGCACTACCAGCTGATTGTTTTCCGCCAGTGCGCCGTAGGCGTGAGAGTATTCCGTATCGGCGTTCGACGCAATTTCTCGCATAACGGCGAGCTGGTCATCCTTCGAGAGATTATAGAAGTCACCCATTAGAAGCGGCGCTAGCTCCGGGTCGGCGGCTTCTGGCGCAGCCGGGGTAATTGAGTTTCCCATCTTTTTGTAGATGAAGTACAGAAGTGCTAGCTGCTCATCTACGCCAAAGGAGACGAAGGACTTAACGATCCCCTGCTCCTTGTCGCCGAGAAACGGCATTGCTTTGTCTAAACTAGAGGTCATAAATAGTCTCCGAGTATATGCAAATGAAACACCAAAGGGCTGGGGTAGAACAGAGGCGATCGCCTATCCCAAGCGGGGCTCAAGCGAGCGGACCGGGCATGCTGGTCTCAGCAGCCTGGCGACAGTCTTCAGCCGATAGATTAAACCGAGTTGTGATGCTGTCCAGAATGACCTGCTCCTCGGGGGAAATATCGCCCGTGCTGAGGGCAATTTTGTAGCATTGGACGGTGAGGGGTTCAGCAAAGTCTGGGTCGAGCCGGTCGAGCAGTTCGATCAGGGGAGGAAGGTTCTCTAGGTCGCTCGCCGTCGACGCTAGGGAAAGCTTTTCTAAAACCGGCAGCAGCTCAGAAGTGGCGTTGTCGGGATAGCTGACAATCACCGTATGCATCAGCACCTGGTCCATGATGGTTTGCTGGACGTCGACCTGCTTTCGGTAGGCCTCGCCATCACGGCGAATGTCTTCAGCGCTGACCTGCTTGCCCTCTGACTTCGCCTTGTAGAATTGAGACGCCACCTGACCCAAAACGTAGATGAGGCTGGCGTTTGACGTCGCGCCGACAACAGCGCCAATTCCAGGAATCAGCTCGACTAGCCCCAGCCCCGTTTTCAGTGCCCCCGAACCGCCAAAGGACAGCCCAAAAATAGCCAGTGCCTCACCGCGACGGGCCGCTTTATCCAGGGGAAGGCCGTACGCCCCCGCTATCCGGTAGACCATTTCGCTTTGCAGCTTGGTGATCGCCGCGACATCTACGGCAAAGAGGGTCAGCGCTAGCGGCGGCACAATGTTGGTCAGCAGCCCAACGGTTCCGGCCTGAATTGCGGTGTCGACAATAATTCGGTGGGCCAGCTCGTCGGGGGTATCGCTAGGATGCTTTTGCTTTAGCTCGGCGACTTCTTTCTCGACGTCTTCTGCGCTGACGTCCCCCAGGATTTTGGGCAGCAAATTGAGGCCGGGCACTTTCTCGACAGACTGCACCAGGGGGTTATTCCGGGTCGCGGTCGCCCACTCCCCCGCTGTTTCCGTGGTCTTTTCCAAAAGTCCCTGCATGAGGGTAGACGCCCCCTCTGCCCAATCTGCCGCCACCTTAGACGCATCGCCTAGGGCTTCGGCAGCACCACCGAACATTTCCAAAATCGGGTTAGAGTCTGATTCGACTTTGCGGCTATCGTTTGACATGAACTAAAAATGAATTGGAGACCGGTTTGGCGCTATTTTCTTCTACACCTAGGATTTACAGTAGAAGCAAGCGCGTCATATTCCCTCTCCATCGCGATAGATTTTAGCCAACGTATGACATTAGAGATAACTCCCGCCTCCTTCGAAGCTAAAGCTGAAGCACACAGCACTGAGGGACAGGCCCGCTTCCGCATCGGCGGTGCGTTCTACCGCGCCGCGTCGGCGATCTCAAGAGATTTAGGCGTGCTTGCCGCCCTCGACTACCGGCAGTACACCGGGGGGCTGCGGGTGCTAGACGCCATGAGCGGCTGCGGGGTGCGATCGCTACGCTACTGGCTGGAGAGCGGGGCCAGCGAGGTATGGGCCAACGACAGCAATGTAGACGCCGGGCCAGTCCTCCGGGACAACCTGCAGGAGGCGATCGCCCAAGGCCAGTGCCGTCTCACCCACCGAGACGCCAATGAGGTGTTTTTCGAATGCTACCGACAGCGCGACTACTATGACCTGGTGGATGTCGATGCTTTTGGGGCTCCCGGCAGCTGGCTCAGCAGTAGCCTCTGGGCCACCAAGATCGGGGGGCTGCTCTACCTCACCCACACCGACGGCAGCAGCAGCTGTGGCCGCTATCCCGAAAAAAGCCTCGCTGCCTTCGGAGCCTACGCCCGCCACCACCCCGCTAAACATGAGCAGGCGCTGCGGCTAATGATTGGCCGGGTTTTGCAAGAGGCCTGTAATAGGCAGCTAGGCATTACCCCCGTGATGTCTTTGCGGCGGGGCAGCATCTACCGTACTCTGCTGCGGCTAGAGCCCAAGCCCAACCTGACGGAGGCCAACTACGGTTTTTTGGGCTACTGTCACCGCTGCGGCAACTACCAATCGGTGACCTGGCGGCAGCTGGGCCACGTCAGCTGTGCCTGCGCTGGTCACTCCCTCTGTCTGAGCGGCCCGCTGTGGCTTGGGCCGCTGCACGAGCCCGAGGCGCTAGCGCGGTGGCGATCGCAGGCCCAAAGCTGGGGTTGGCAACAGGCGGCAGACCTTTTGGAGGTCATGACCGCGGAAGCGTCGCTGCCCCCCTATTTCTTTCGGCTGCAGGACATCGGCAAGCGGGGACGGCTCAATCTTCCCCCGCGATCGCGGCTCATAGCGGCGCTGCAGGCAGCGGGATATCGCGCGGCCCCTACCCACATCGATCCCGCTGCCCTCAAAACAGACGCCTCGCTAGAGACCTGCATTGGCGTCAGCCAACAGCTCGCACTGACCGCTCAAAGCTAAGACGCCTGTCGCCTGACGTCGGCTCGCCTACCGGAACTTTTCTAGCAGCGCCGTCAGCGCCCGCTTCATCTCCGCCCTCGACGTCGTTGCGGTTCCAAATTGGCGCACGACTAAACTCGCCGCCAGGTTTCCCAGCACGATCGCCTCCCAGGGTGATGCCCCAACGCTCAGCGATAGGGATAGCCCCGCCACCACCGTATCCCCAGCCCCCGTCACGTCAAACACGTCTGTGCGGTTAAAGGCGGGAATGTGCAGTTGGCCATCCTGCTCAAACAGGCTCATGCCTTCTTCACCGCGCGTAATCAGCATCTTTTCGGCTTGGGTGAGGGACAATAGGTCTTTCCCTGCCCTCTGCAGCAGCTCCGGCTTGTTGATAGGGTAGCCCACCGCCTTTTCCGCCTCCGGCAGGTTTGGCGTAAACAGCGTCGCGCCGGGGTAGCGATGCAGATCGAGCTGCGCATCCACAATCACGCGCTCGTAGCGCAACATGGCTTGAATCACCGGCGCGCTGAGCACCCCATCGCCGTAGTCCGAGCACACCGCCGTATCCACTGTGCCCTGCTGAGTCTTTGCGTAGTCTGCTAGAGCCTGCATCAGCTCTGGGCGGGGTGGGTCATCCGACTTGCGGTCTACTCGCACAATCTGCTGGGTTACCGACTGGCGAGCGTGGCCAGAGATGCGGCTTTTAGTCACCGTGGGGCGATCGCGGTCTAGCAGCAGCCCGGCGGTATCGACGCCCGCCTCAGTAAAGATGCGGCGAATGGCAAGCCCCTGGCTATCATCGCCCACCAGCCCCACCACCTTCACCTGTCCCCCCAGCTTGGCGATGTTGTAGACCGCATTGGCCCCGCCGCCCGGAATCTGACGCGTGCTCTCGTGGCGCAAAATCAGGACAGGCGCTTCCCGAGACAGGCGCTCGACGCCGCCAGTGACGAACTCATCTAGGGTGATGTCTCCGGCCACCAAGACCCGCGCCCGGTGAAAGCTGTCGATCAGGTCAAACAGACGATCTGCGGAGTCCAGTAGCTTCGTTTTAAAGTCAGCTTGCGTCATGCGGCCTATTGACCCGCCTCGTCCCGGGCGATCGCCTCCGACACAGAGCAATTAGCGTCGCTGTAGACGAACTCTACCCCAACTAGGGCAGGGCCGCTAGCCTCTTCAAAAGTCTGGCCTGCAGCCGCCGCTTTCCCCTCCAGGTTGAGGACGCCGTATCCCGAGCTGCGAACTAAAACCGGTTCGCTAGAAACGGTGCCGTCATCGCCTAGGACGACGCCGTAGTAAGACACCAAACTCCCCTCATCCGCCCCGATGGCACAGGCGTCCTTGGGGTAGTTGATGGACATACGCAGCGGATTTCTGAGGATGTCAACCTCGCTAATGCTGAGGCCAAGCCCCTCCGTCAGCCAGGTCGTTGCCGCCACCTGGGCTTCTCCCGCGCTGGTGCCGCTGGCGCTGTAGCCGTAGAGGCGGTTGTAGGCCTGCTGCTGCTCCTCCGACAGCTCAATTCTTTCTGGGGGAGCCGGATCAGAAGCCCGAGCCACTTGACTGGGTTCCTCTGGAGCAGCGCCGCTGGAGCCAGCGTCGGCGTCGGCGTCGGGTTGTTCGGCTGGGGTTTCCTGGCCGTTGGGGGACCGCAAATCCGCTGCGGTCCCCTGCTCAGGCGCGGTAGGTGAGGGCGCTTCGTCTACCACTTGGGGGGGCGACGGCTGAATAGGGACAATATCGAGCTGCGGACGCTGCTGTGGCCTTTGAGGCGGCGGCGGAATAACAACGCTCTGCCGGCGCTCGAAGACGCTGGGGTCAGGCAGGTTGGGGAAGATGCTGGGAAAGCTGTAGCTTGCCGATGAGCGGGGCGCCTGCTCAAACTGCCGCTGAGATTCGACAATGTTAGGACCAAGGTCAAACTTGTAGGGCTCAAGTTCTAAAGTTTGCTGACCTTCAGGGGCGGGCGCGTCGGGCAGAGGCGGCAGTGACAGCTCCGACTCTAAGAAGTTGGGCAACCGCTCTGTATCTGCCGAAGATAGTTCAAAGACTGATACCGTGCGTGAGTCGATGTCGTCGCCAAGGGACGGCGGCGTAGGCAGCAGGGGCAGCAGCATGAACAGGAGCCCGTGGAACCCCAAGGACGAAGCAGCAGCCCACCAGCCCGGCTGCCGCATCATGCGTCGAATAGAGACTGAGCTAAATCGGTTTGGCATAGCGCTCATTCGGTCTGCGGGCGGTGGAAGTTACACAGTTTATTCTAGTCAGACAGGACCCCAATCCGGAACGGACGGTAACCAATTTATCCATTGGCGTTAAATATCTTTTGGCGTTAGATATCTTTCGGGCGAATGGCGTCATTGATCGTTGAGGGAGGGGTTGGCAGGAGCGCGGCGACCGTAGCGTGAGGGGGAAACCTCGATAATCATCAGCGAGAAGTAGGACAGCGACAGCCCGGGGCGATCGCCTAGTCCACGATATAGGGTTTGCTGCTCTCCGGTGGCCCATTCTACAACGGAGCTGGTCTCCAGCAGCTGACGATTCTGCAGCACCTGCCACACTTTCTCGTACACCGAGCTTACTTTCATTAAAACCACGACGTCGCTGATATCGAGCGCTGTTTCCAGATTTGAAACACCTGACTTTAACGGGCCCAGATTTGCAGCGTCTAGATTTGCCGTGCCCAGACCTGCCGTGCCCAGACCTGCCGTGCCCAGACCTGCCGTGCCCAGACTTGGCACAGGCAGCTTCGAACCATCCACACTGGCGGCTGAATACAGCGCCGGCAGCACCGTCAATCGCTGGTCTCCTAAGGTCAACGGCAGCCCTAAGGCCGCCGCCGCCGCCAAAGGGGAGCAAACGCCCGGTACCGCTGTGATCGTCGCCGTTGGAAGCTGCTGGCGTAGAGACTCGGCAAGATAGGTAAAGGTGCTGTAGAAGCTAACGTCTCCCTCGGAGACAAACACCACGTCGTGCTGCTGGAGGTGCTGGGCCACGGTTGCGGCGGCGGTAGCCCAGGCTGTAGCGAGGGCCTCACTATCTTGGGTGTAGGGAAACGTCAGCGGCAGCTGGATCTGGTGGGGCTGCAGCCAGGGTGCGATGATGCGCTGGGCCACGCCGGGGCGATCGCCCTTGCCAGCCGGGAAGGCAACGACCGCAGCACTTTGAATGAGCCTGAGCCCTTTGAGAGTGATCAACTCTGGATCACCCGGGCCGGCGCTCACGCCGTAGAGCGTTCCAAGCCGTTGCGTCGTCATGGGCCGAGCTCAGCTATCGTCTCAGCACCTGTGGGCTGGCCATAGCTTAAGAACTTGTTAAAAGAAAGGCACATAGGGCCAGAGTACCGATACCGTTGCAATAGATACCTCCTAACTGCGTTTCAGCCCTACCGGAGCGGCGATTTAGCCCGGTGGGGCTGCTCCTTTGGTGGCCCTTTCGGTTTCGCACCTGTTCGCGCTGCTGGGCTGCTGCGGTAGAGAAAGCCTGACGCGAGTGAGAAGGAGCGGGGGGCGGGAAATTCAATATTTGGGTCTAGTATTCACGGCTGACATGCCGGACTGCCTCACTCTACCTTAGACTTGTTTGTGATGCGAGACTTGCGATCGCAAGCCGCAGCCTTCACTGTAAAGTTGTCAGCCCCGCGTTGAATCATCGCCGGTTCACCATGCAACCACCCCTCTCCAACGGCACCGTTCTACAAAATCGATATCATATTCAGAGCGTCCTGGGGCAAGGCGGATTCGGCCGCACCTATCTCGCTCAAGATCAGGGACGTTTCGAAGAGAACTGCGTGATTAAGGAGTTTATGCCGAACTCCAGCAGCCCCTACGCCCTCGAAAAATCTCGCGAGCTGTTCCAGCGAGAAGCTCAAATTCTCTATCAAATTCAGCATTCTCAGGTGCCTCAGTTTCGGGCGGTGTTTGAAGAGGAAGACCGGCTGTTCTTGATGCAGGACTACATTGAGGGCCAGACCTACCGCGAGCTGCTCGACCAGCGCCAGCAGACTGGGGAACTGTTTACCGAAGCCGAGGTCGCGTCGCTCATCCAGCAGCTAATTCCCGTGCTGCGTCATATTCACAGCAAAGGAATCATCCACCGAGATATCACCCCAGACAACATTATTTTGCGGCAGCGCGATCGCCTGCCAGTGCTGATCGACTTTGGCGTGGTGAAAGAGATTGTCACCCGGGTGCAGATGCCCGAGAAAACAACGCCGACCACCACCGTTGGCAAGCCGGGGTATGCCCCCAGCGAGCAGGTGCAGACGGGGCGGGCCTACCCCAGCAGCGACCTCTATGCTCTAGCGGTGACGGCACTGGTGCTCCTCAGCGGCCAAGAACCCCAAGATTTGTTCGATGACGTCATCCTCACCTGGAACTGGCAGGACATCCCCGCTAGCGCCTCTTTCATGCCGATTTTGGCGCGCATGCTGAGCTATCGCCCTAGCGATCGCTACCAGTCGGTGGATGAGCTGTCCCAAGCGCTGCAGTCCATGCCGCTGATGACCACGGCCTCTCCCTCTACGGCACTCACGCCACCCCCCACCCAAGCCCCTCAACCCCTACGCCCTCAGCCCCCGCGGCCTCAGCCCCCGGCCTCCCAAATGCGCACGGTTGCCGTGGGTCGCCCCAATCCCACGACGGTGGCCCAGGGCTCGGCCCAGCCCCAGAGTCCGACGAGTCCGACTGCTTCTCCCACGAGGCAGCATACGGTTCAGGCTCCGCCGCCCCGCGAGAAATCGGTGTGGGATAACCTCTGGTCCATGCTAGCGATCGCGGCGGCGCTGGCAGTGGTGACGGCGGTTGGGGCTTTTGCCATCGTCAACGCGATATTTAATTCGCCAGAGCGGTCTCCGGTGGTGGAAACCGATCAGCCGGATATCGAGACGCCGCCAGATACCCCCTCTGGACCTGTGGAATATAGTCAGCCCCTAGGCCTGGACTTGGGAGAACCGCGGGTGGTGAAGGGGAGTCTACTCCAAAACGAAACCATCAACTACGTGGTAAGTGCCGAGAGGGGCCAAACCCTGTCGGCCAATCTAGACCAAGAAGGCGTACTGATGACGGTTTTGGGAGCTAACGAGCGTCCGGTTGAAGGCCGGCGATCGCGGCGGGTTCAAAGCTGGAGTGGTGAGCTGAAGTCCAGCGAAGATTATGTCATCCAGCTGGCTCCCGTTGAAGGCATTGAGACGAGCGACTACAGCCTGACGGTCGAACTAGTCGGTGCTCCTCGATCCCGTCCCCGTCCCACGCCGGAGCCGGAACCCGAGCCCGAGCCGGAACCTACGCCCGAGCCGGAACCCGGCCCGAACCTGAGCCCGAACCCCCACCTGCGCCGGAGCCGGAACCTGAGCCTGCGCCCGAACCCCCACCTGCGCCCGAACCGGAACCTGAGCCCGAGCCCGAACCGGAATCAGAGCCAGAGATCATATCTCAAAACGTACAGTTCCCCCTCAACTCAACGGGAACCATCGTGTCTGGGCGAGCGGCCCCCCGTCAGATTCAGCGGTATCGCTTGCGGGCGGCGGCGAATCAGGTTCTCAAGGCTGAAGTTCTCCGGGGGGAAGTGGCCCTTACAGTACGCAGCCCTGACGGCACTGTCCTCCGGGGTGCTCGCGGCGTGAGCGCTTGGGAGACGCAGATTCCTCGCGCTGGAGACTACCAGATCGACGTCGTGGCCGAGAGTCCCAGCACGTTTATGGTAGATTTAAGCATCGTTAACATAAACTGAATCTGTGAGTGTAAGTCTGTGAGTACGCTACTGATTTCTGGAACAGCTATCCAAGCTGGAAAGAGCACTCTGGCCGCTGCTCTGGGCGCTTACTGGCAGACCTACGCTTCAGAGCGTCTAGCCCTGCTCACACCTGCAGCACCGCCCAGCGGCGGCGATCGCTGGATGGATCTAGCCCAGGTTTGGCAGCAGCTCAGCGCACTCTCTGGCGATCGCTCTGGCAATTCCTCTAGCGAACTCCCTAGCGGTTCCTCCGGCACCCAGCCGTCTAGCAAGGCCGTTTTGCTAGAGCTACCGGGTGAGCTAGGCACCCCCCTAACGCCCGAAGCAACGGTGGCCGACCTCGCTTGGGACTGGCGGCTGCCGACGGTGCTCGTGGTTCCGATGGCCGCTGGAATGGTGGGTCAGGCGATCGCCCACGTGGCGCTTGCGCGCCAGGAGCGGGTGCATCTTAAGGGCATTGTGCTCAACCAAAAGTCGCTTGACGCTGAGACACCGGCTGACGCGGGCGCCCTCATTCACTCTCTCACTCAAGTTCCCCTATTGGGAATGCTGCCGTACTTGGCAGATACGACAGACCAAAGCGCGCTGGCGACTGCCGCATCTGGCCTAGACCTAGAGCGCCTCTTCTCGCCATCGCTCCTGCTGTCTGCGCTGGTCTCTGCCGCTTAGGCTCGCTCACGAGGAAGGAGGGCAACAGTGCTGAAGCGCGCTCGTGAAGACGCTAAAATCTAGGCATGTCGGTTTAGAGCTACGGCCTAAACTGTCGCTAAACTGCCGCAAATTTTTCTTTATGGTTACTGCCCCTACGCTGAGCACTGCTCCCGTCCGTCCAGCGATTCAAGCGCTTCAGCCCCAGCTCGTGCAGTGGCGGCGAGGGTTTCATCAAAAGCCTGAGCTAGGCTTTTGTGAGCATTTAACGGCGAGCGTTGTCGCCCAGAAGCTAGCGGAGTGGGGGATTGCTTACCAAACGGGCATCGCCCATACGGGCATTGTGGCCCTCATTGAAGGAAGCCGCCCCGGCCCGGTGCTGGCCATTCGCGCCGACATGGACGCCCTGCCCATTCAAGAAGCCAATCAGGTGCCCTACCGCTCTCAGCACGACGGCGTTATGCACGCCTGCGGTCACGACGGCCATACGGCGATCGCCCTTGGCACGGCTTACTATCTGCAGCAGCACCGCCATGAGATCGCGGGCACGGTGAAACTAATTTTTCAGCCCGCTGAAGAAGGCGTAGACGGCGGTGGCGCCAAACCGATGGTGGCGGCGGGCGTGCTTGATAACCCCAAGGTAGATGGCGTTATTGGTCTGCACCTGTGGAACAATCTGCCCTTAGGGACCGTAGGCGTTTGCCCCGGACCAATGATGGCCGCCGTAGAGCTGTTCAACTGCACGGTTTACGGGAAAGGGGGCCACGGGGCCATCCCTCACCAGACCATAGATTCAATCGTCGTTGCCTCCCAGGTGGTTACCGCGCTGCAGGCGATCGTAGCCCGCAACCTCGATCCTCTCAAGGCTGGGGTAGTCACCGTAGGCTCCTTCCACGCGGGTAAGGCCCACAACGTGATTGCCGATTCCGCCACCCTGACCGGTACGGTGCGCTACTTCGACGACGACCTAAACGGCTTCTTTCGCCGTCAAGTCGAGCAGACCGTCGCCGGAATTTGTCAGGGATACGGGGCTACCTATACGCTAGACTACTGGCAGCTCTACCCACCCACCGTCAACGATCCAGCCATGGCCGATCTAGTGCGGTCGGTGGCAGAAGCAGTAGTGGAAACCCCAGCCGGAGTCGTGCCAAACTGTCAGACCATGGGCGGAGAGGATATGTCATTCTTTCTGCAGCAGGTGCCCGGATGCTACTTCTTTTTAGGAGCCGCTAACGCCGAGCGAGGCCTAGACTACCCCCACCACCACCCCAAGTTTGATTTTGACGAGTCCGCCCTAGCTACGGGCGTAGAGCTATTTGTCCGCTGTATCGAGCGCTTTATGGACACCCGATGACCCACACTGCTGATTCTTCATCCAAGCCCAAACGCCAGAAAACCCGCCCGCCCGCCCGCGATGCTGAGTTGGGCAGACTGTCTGATCTACTTCCCGCATCGGGGCTGATGTGGTGCAAACTGGTGAGCCAGCCTGGCCAGCAGAAGGCGATCGCGACGAGATTGCCCAAACCCTGGAGCCGTATTTTCACCATCGCGATTAACCTGCCTCTATGGCACCAGCTGCCCCAGGCTCAGCGAGACCTGCTGCTGCTGCGAACCTCTTGCAGAGGGACAGCGGTGCGCTGGGTGAAACCAGGATTGTACCAATGGGGGCTGGGCATCGGGCTGATGGTGCTGGCAGTGGAAGCCGTTCGGGGAGACGCTGCCGGTGTTGTGGTATTTGGGGGGCTGAGCGCGGTGGCGGGCCAGCGGATTTGGCGCTCCGTTCACAGTCTCCAGACGGAGATTGAGGCCGACGCTCAGGCCGTGCAGGTTTCGACTCGGCGGGGGTATACAGAAGCAGAGGCGGCGGATCATCTGATTGCGGGCATCAAGGCGCTGCCCGATATTGAAGGCCGAGTGAGTACAGCAGATGAGCTGCTGCGGTGTCAGGCTCTCAAGCGCATTGCGCAACCGGATCCACTGCTGTAAAGGCGCTCAGGCGTTGGCCTGATACACTGGCTTCAGAAAACTACGTTTACGGCCCGTACCGGAACATGGAACTTGTCGGCTATTTTGTCCTGTTTGCTGCCAGCTTAGCCGTCTTGGTAAAAGCCTCAGACGTATTTACGGATGCTGCTGAACGACTTGGCCTCTCCCTAGGGCTTCCCCCTTTTATCATTGGCGTCACCATTATTTCCATCGGGACGTCTCTGCCAGAGCTAATCTCGTCACTCTTCGCCGTCCTCGAAGGGGCTCCCGAGGTGGTGGTGAGTAATGTCGTCGGCTCTAACATCGTCAATATTTTTCTAGTCATCGGCACTGCCGCCCTCCTGTGCAAAGGTCGGCTGACGATTACCTATAACTTAGTCAACGTAGATTTACCGCTGTTTGCCGGGTCTGCGTTTCTGCTGGGCTTAGCGTCCCTCGACCGGCGCTTCTCCCAAGGCGAAGCGGTTCTGTTTTTATCGGGCTACGTGATTTATACCGTCTATGTCACTATCGGCAGCCGGACCGCTGTCAACAATCCGACGGTAGACAGCCCAATGGACAGCCCAATAAACGAGACTGTGGAAACTACAGACGATCCGGCAGCTGCCCCCGCCCCCGTCGCGGCGACGCTCGGCCCTGCTGCGCAACGGGGCTCTGGTTGTCGCGAGCGCTCTGTTTATTTTTCTGGGCGCTCGCTACACCATCAATTCGCTCATCCAAATTTCAGATATCCTTCAGGTGGGGCGAGACATCATCGCGGTGACGGCGGTCGCCTTAGGCACCTCACTCCCTGAACTGCTGGTAACCATCAACGCAGCGCTCAAGGGACAGGCTGAAATCGCCGTGGGCAACGTTCTGGGCTCGAATATTTTTAACACCTTCGTGGTGATGGGTGGGCCGGGGCTGTTTGGGCAGCTGCCCGTGTCAGAGGCTACGCTCACAACGGGACTGCCCACTATGATTGCGGGCACTGTGCTGATGTTTTTTGCCACGCAGGATAAGCAGCTTTCGTCTTGGGAGGGGTGGCTGTTTATTATTTTCTACGTTTGGTTTGTGGGGACGACCTTTGGCCTTCTTTGAAGAATTAGGCGGCTAACCCCAGCGCTGCCTGCAGCGATCGCCGCATTATATCAACTGGTGCAGGCTGCTGCAGCCAAAGCTCTAGGGCCAACGCCCCCTGCTGGACCAGCATCTCTAAGCCGTCGATGGCGATCGCCCCTCGGGACTCGGCCTGCTGCAAAAATCTTGTGGGATTGGGCTTGTAGATTAGGTCGTAGGCGACGCAGCTGGCCGGCAGCGCCCGCCAATGGTCGTCTAGGGGGGAGGCGTCTTTGTGGGGATGCATGCCGATGGGCGTCGCATTGACCACCAGGTCGCTGGTTGCCAAAAGCTGCGGTACTTCTGTCCAAGCATGAACCGACAGCGTCGCCGGGGGAGTGAGCTGCCAACTACGCTGAAACGCGGCTAGCGCCTCGGGCCGTCGTCCTACCACGCGAATAGTCTTGCACCCGAGCTGCACACAGCCCGCCACCACGGCGCGGGCGGCTCCCCCATGACCCAAAATTAGTGCCTCACCCCAGTCGCGATCCATGGGGGTGAGGGGGGCGACAAACCCAGCCACGTCGGTGTTGGTGCCGCTCCAGCCAGTCTCCGTTCGCCATACCGTATTCACCGCCCCCACAGAGATTGCCAGGTCGCTCACCTGGCTGAGCAGCGGCATGATCGACTGCTTATGGGGAATGGTGACGTTGAAGCCCTTTAACCCGATCGCCTCAAAGCCCTGGATGGCCTGCTTGAGGTAGTCAGGCGCGATGGGAAAGGGCAGGTAGACGAAGTCGGCCCCTAGGTGGGCGATCGCCGCGTTGTGCATGACGGGGGAGAGGGAGTGGGCGATGGGGTGGCCGATGACGCCCAGTAGTTTTGTGGTTCCGGTAATCATGGGGTCAGTTTATCTTGTGCTGGCGTAACGCGATCGCTGTTCATCAAGGCAATCTGGGGAGCCTAGGAAAATTTGAATTCTTTAAAACCGATCGTGATTGACCGCTGTATCTATTACAGAACTTCGTTCATTCACCTAACTGTTTTTTTGGAGAATCACCATGAATCCTTTACTCGTTAACTTGATCAACCTGATTATCGGCGATCTGTTTGAAAACGCGGTCGGCATTCAAAACCTTGGCAATATCCTTGTTGGTGGCTTTGGAGACGATCAGCTGCAAGGCGGAGACAATGACGATTTGTTTTTCGCTGGGGCTGGTGACGACAGGGTTGCGGCTGGGGCTGGTAACGACCTTATTTTTGCCGGGTCGGGCGACGACACTGTTGTGGGTCAAATCGGAGGAGATATTGCTTTCTTGGGTTCCGGTAGCGATCGCTTTATTTGGAACAACGGCGACGGCAGCGACTTCATCGACGGCGGCGCGGGCTTCGATATTACTCAAGTCAACGGCGCAGACGGCGCGGGCGATGAGTTTGACCTGGCTCAGGTCGACGGGCAGGCCATCTTCAATCGCCTCAACCTGGGGCTGTTTACGCTCACCAACGAGAACATCGAGCAGTTTGAGATCAATGGCCAAGGGGGCGACGACTCCCTCACCGTAGGCGACCTGACCGGCAGCACCGTCGAGAAGGTAGTGTTCTCAGGGGGAGAGGGCAACGACTTCCTCAACGCCAGCGGTACCCTCACCCCTGTTGTCGCTGACGGTGGTGACGGTAGCGATATCCTTATAGGCGGTGCTGGCGACGATATTCTGATTGGCGGCAACGGCGCTGACCTGCTCATTGGTGGGGCCGGCAGCGACATCCTCATCGGCGGTGAAGGCGCAGACCTATTCGCATTTGCCGTCGGGCTACTCCCGTCTGAGCAAGGCGACAACCTCATCCAAAACTTCGGAGCCGAAGACAGCATCGTTTTCGACACCACCATCTTCGCCACCCTGACCGGCAGCCCTGGGGGGGCGTTTGCTGCTGGAGAGTTTGCGATTGTTGATAGCGCCGAGGCGGCAGCGCTCAGCGAAGCGGCGATTGCCTACAGCGCAGCTACAGGGGCACTGTACTACAATTCGAACGGCATGGAAGACGGCTTTGGTAACGGGGCGCAGATTGCCACCATTGAAGGGGCCCCTACCCTCAATGCTGATAGCTTCGTGGTTCAGGTGTGACATCCTCCCGACGCTGACAGCAAGCTGTACAGCGCGGGCTTCCTCAGTGACTCCCAGCTATTGCCGAGACATATCCTGAGATAGGTTTATACTCCGCCTGATGCCCCACGGCAGAGTTTTGAATTTTCATCTCCGCGAGGGAGGATACGCACTATGTGTCGCAGATACATTTGCAAACTGAGGAACGGGTGACTTGCAGCTTTCGCCTACGGGCCCGTCACACTCTTTGCGGGGTGTATCACCTTGCTATCTCTATCATACCAACTGCTAGCCTCAGCGCTGAGCGCACTATCCGCTGTGCATCATTTTGCGGGCGCACTTCGGCTAGCGCGACTCTCATCCCGACGCTCACCCTGACGGGTAGAGCGCGGGGCTTCCCGTCTAGTCGCTAAAGCAAATGTCCCGGACGAGAGCTATCTGCTTAGCTCAGATCGGGAAATCAAATGTTCAGGGAACGCTTCTGTTTCTAGAGAGGCGTTCCCTTACTCATTGCTTGTTAACCTATAACTTAACTTTGACTGGTGTAGCAGCGTAGTAAGCTCAGTTGTAGATTTGTACGATGCAGCGGATCGCTATTTCCCCATGACCCATGGCTCGTTTTTCTGATAATACCTCCGATGCCGAGCTGGTTGAGTCCTTAAGGGCGGGACATCAAGACGCGCTTAGATTGTTGTACGGGCGCTATAGTGGCTTGGTTTACACGATCGCCCTGAAAATGTTAGGCATCGCTAGCGAGGCAGAAGACCTAGCTCAAGATGTATTTCTAAATTTTTGGAAACAGGAAAATTTTGATCCCAGTCGAGCTGCGCTCAGCACCTACCTCAGCGTGGTAACCCGCAGTCGGGCGCTCAACCGTCTGAAGCGCAGCAGCAGCCAGCAGCGATCGCTTGAGAAGCTAAAGGCGCTGCCCCTCAGAGAATGGACAACATCAACGCCGCTAGAAAAAGCGTCTCTGACCGAGCAAGCGCAGGCGCTAAAGCTCGTGATGGCTGAACTTCCAGACCGCCAGCGGCAAATCTTGGAGATGAACTTCTATCAGGGCGTCAGCCAATCGACCATTGCTCAGCAGTTAGGTTTACCATTAGGTACGGGTGAATACTCCCGACGTTCTTCCTGCGGAAGCGCTTTGCGAACATCCTACGGATAGAGCGCGGGCTTCATCGGTCACCCGATGAGTTTCCTGCTTCTGGGCCAGTTGGCTAGATATGGCTTCCCACATCCCCGCTACCTCGGCTCCACAGGCAATTTGAATACCCGAAATTCCACGGGCGTTGATGACTTGAGCAGCGGCAATATCTCTCGGCTTGAGCGACCCACATTCATGACACCGATGAACGCGATCGCCCAACGATTTTTTGACCACAGCGCCGCAGTCTGGGCACTCCTGAGAAGTACCATAAGCGTCAACCTTGCCGTAATAGACGCCGCGCTTGAAGCACACCCACGGCAAGACCTGGTTTATGAACTGCCCCAAGCCAGCATCAAGAGTGTGTTTACCCAGCATCCCTTTCGCCATGATGCGAAAGTCAAGGTCTTCTACGAAGATGATTTGGGCTTGGTCACACAGCTTGTGGGCCAGCTTGAATTGCCAGTCAAGGCGGCAAGCTGCTATCTGCTCATGTACCCGTCCAATTCTTCCAATCAGCTTTGGCGCGGTTATTCGAGCCCCGCTGCTTATTCTTCAGTCTGCGTTGCAGCAATTTAAGCTTGCGCTGCAGCTTACCGAAAAAGCGCGGGCGCTCTACCTGCAAGCCGTTGGAAGTGGACAGGAAAGTATTCAAGCCCGACGTCAATGCCGATACTCTCCCCATAGGGAACAGCATCAGGCACATTGACATCGGCTTGAATGCATAGGGTAGCGTACCCCCGAATGCTTTTTGATGATGCGCACCGTTTTCACCGCAAACCCTTCTGGGATAGGGCGGTGCAGAACGATGCGCATCGTGCCTAGCTTAGGCAACTTGATTTGGCTGCCCGTCACCGGGTTTTCCTTGAACTGCGGAAAGAGGAACGAGCGGTACTGCCCAAACTTTTTGAAGCGCGGGAAACCGTGGCCTCTCTCCTTCCTCGCAGCAAATGCTGCCTCTACCCTGCGAATAGGCTCTTGAAGCACCTGAGACTGCACGTCCTTCAGGTGAGGAAATATCTTCTTAGCCGCAGTCAGCGCATTTTGCTGCTTGTAGTAGCTAGGATATGGCGCGTCCGCCGCCATGACGTACTCCGACTGAAGCGAGCAGGCATTAGCTACGCAGCTTCTCGACTTTATCCAGTCCTTTCGCTCTCGCAGCGCATAGTTGTAGACGCCGCGACAGGTCTCAAGCCAACAGACCATACGGGCTTCCTGCTCAACAGACGGATAAATTCTGTAGGAGTAGTTCAAGGTCAACACACTTCGATTGTAGCATCCTTAAGGAGTAATGCGCCGCTCCTTAATTGTTCGCCTACGGCTCACGCGCCTTTCATCCCGACGCTGATGCTGCCCATACAGCGCGGGACTTCCCGTCTAATAGTTAAAACCAACGCACGAAAGGGTCTGATAACCCTACGACGGCTGCTAGGGAGTGCGGTCGAGTGAACAAAGAGAACATGTCACAGCTACTATCAAACGAGGAACAGATTTTGGCGGCGGGGTACGTCTTGGGCGACCTCGACGCTGACGAAGAGGCGCAGGTGGTGCAGCTACTCAAAGCGAATCCAGCCATGCAGGAGGAAGTAGATGCGCTGCGCATCAGCCTGCAGCTCGTACCCCATGCCCTAGATAAGATTGCGCCGCCGCCGCAGTTGGAAGGCAAGATTCTGGCGGCTCATACCGCTAGCGAAATTAGTAAGACGGACCGCAGCTCACGCGCCAGCGTTTCCCGCTCGGTGCCCTGGAGCCGGCTGATCGCTATCCTGTCTATCCCAGCCTTGCTGCTGCTCGCTTTTGACAACCTCCGTCTGCGGCGGCAGTTCAGCCTTGCCCAGCAAAACGTCCCAGAAGAGAGCGAGGCCGAAGAGGTAGCCTCAATTCTCCAGCGGCCCAAAAGCCGCCTAGTAGCGCTGCAGGGAGAGGGCTCAGCGGGGACGCTGCTGTTTACCCCCGGCCAGTGGGAACAGGTGGTGGTTTCTATCGCCGACCTGCCGCCGCTTCCCCCTGAGCAGGTTTACCGTATGTGGCTTTCCCTAGACAACGGGCAGCCATTTCTCTGCGGCGAGTTCGCCACCGATGAAACCGGCTCGGTGTTCGTCACCCTCAACCCGCCAGAGGGCATCCCCGAGGGGGTTAAAGCGCAGGAGGCCTTTGTCACGGTAGCTGAGGGCTCCGCGCCGCTACAGCCGACAGGCGATCGCATCGTTGTCGGCCAGATTTAAGGCCCCTTAGCGCCCTTGCTTCTCGTAGGCCGCCACAATCCGCTGCACCAGGGGATGGCGCACCACATCAGCTTGGGTGAGTTGACAAAACCCAATGCCCTCCACGCCGTTTAGAGTCTTTTGCGCCACGGCTAGTCCTGACTGGGACTGACTCGGCAAATCGGTTTGGGTCACATCGCCGGTTACCACCATTCGGGAGCCAAAGCCTAGCCGGGTGAGCACCATCTTCATCTGGGTTGGGGAGGTGTTCTGGGCCTCGTCTAGAATGACAAACGCATTGTTGAGGGTCCGGCCTCGCATATAGGCCAGCGGAGCCACCTCAATGATGCCCCGCTCCATCAGGCTAGGAATCTTAGCGGGATCGATCAGTTCGTAGAGGGCGTCATAGAGGGGACGTAGGTAGGGATCAATTTTTTGCTGCAGATCCCCCGGCAAGAACCCCAGCTTTTCTCCGGCCTCTACGGCAGGGCGCGTCAGAATTAGCCGTTCCACCTCTTCGGCGAACAGCGCCTGAACCGCTAGAATAGCGGCTAGAAAAGTCTTACCGGTCCCAGCAGGACCAATGCAAAATGTTAGATCGTGGGCGCGAATGGCCTGGATGTACTGCTGCTGCCTCAGCGTTTTGGCGCGAATCTGCTCGCCACGACGGGTTGTCGCCAGCACGTTTTTTTGTAGGGCGCTCAGATCGCCTAGACGTTTGCTGTCCAAGGCGTGGCGCACCGTCAGCACGTCAACACCGGTAACGGCCTTGCCTACGCTCCAGTAGGGTTCAAGCGCTCTGACAAGCGCAGTGCACTGCTCTACCGCACTGTCCTTACCAGAAATCACCAGATCCTGGCCTCGAAGCACAACCTCGGCTCCAGTCAGCTTTGCAAGCTGAGGCAGGGTGTCGTAGCGACTAGAGGTCAGCGCGATCGCGTTTTCTGGACTCAATAGGTCGATGGATACAGTAGCCATCTTAAGGGCTTAAAACTACCCCTGCTTCAAACGAGGACGAGGAGGCGCAGGCCGAGAGGATCGCGGCTGACTCCGATCGTCTGAGCTAGAATCGCGCTCGGGCGAATGGCCGTAGACCTCTAGATGGACCATCTGATTGGCAAGCTGAGCAGAGACCTCAACCACCGAGCGAATAGCCTGTAGGTTCCGACCGCCTCGACCAAACACCTTGCCTTTATCTTCCCCTTCAATGGCCAGACGCAGCAGCACCCGCCCCCGCGGCGACATCTCAGTATCGAGCCGTAGCGAGTCGGGAGAAGCTAAAAAAGGCTCAACCAAAAACTTAACTAACGCTGCGTAGTCAGCATTAGCCGGGCTAGGGAGAGTTGGGTCGGGGGCAGTTGAATCAGTCACGGCCAGGGGGATATACGCCAAAATTTGTACGCGCCGAAACGGCTATGAGCCTGCGTTAACTTGCTCAAATACGCTCGCTTTTTCTAGGATTCGCCGGACCGTATCGGTTGGCTGAGCCCCGGTCTGTAGACGCTTTACGATGGCGGGTACGTTGAGCCGAGTCTCATCGGTGCGGGGGTTGTAGAACCCAAGCTCCTCCAAGGGGCGACCATCGCGGCGATCGCGGCTGTTAATAGCTACGATTCGGTAGCTCACTTCTCTTTTTTTTCCGTAGCGCTTGAGTCGAAGCTTAACCATGCGTGTAAGACGCTCTCCTTAAACAAATACTCTTTTTAGAGGCAATATAGACTTAATCTCAGAGCAACTAGTATAGCACCACTTCCAGAAGAGGCTTGCAATCGCCTCGCCAGAAGTTCACGTTTTTCGGCGGCCCTCCATTCTGAGGGCCAGTGCTTGTCAGTTCACCGGAAGTCTACCGCAAGTTGGAGACCTATTTAGACGGGAGCAGCCACTACACTTCAACAGCCTCGGGAGACGGCTTGGCAGCCCCGTTACCGTTGGCTTCTGCGCTTTGCTCTGACAATGGACCAAGCCCAAGGCGATCGTGCTCTACAACAAAAACATTGGAGTAGAGATTAGCGATGATTTGCTGGCCCTGCTGAGTGAGCTGTAGGTAGCGGAGCCCTTCCTTGATGTAAGGATAGACGCCGTTCCAGTAGAACTTAGGGTAGTTTTCCCGCAGGTCGCCTGGATGAGCATACCCCAGCGCTTTGTTCACCCCCGTCTCCTCAAACTCATAGAACAGTGCGCCGATCTTCTTCAAGTAGCGGGGGTCGCTCAGTTGACCAATCAGGTCGGAGGCCCGTATTAGCCCTGGGTAAGCCACAATATCTTGGTGGTCTTCCGCCGTTGGCACAGGAAAGCGCGTCAGCTCGATATTGAGCTTGACTTTCTCAGCGTCAATCAGCCAATGCCCTCCAAAGCGCTCAGCGACAAACAGCTTGGCGCGATCGACGTGATAGGGCGTCAAGCTAGCGTCCGATGCTCCAGGCCTGAGGGGAACTCGCTCATCACCGTTGCCGGTGGCATACCAGCCGTCTCCGTCCCCACGGCAAACCCCTTTCACATAGCCAATATCGTGGCAGACAAGCGAAATAATAAAGGAAAGCCAGTCTTCAGACGAGACCTTGCCCTCGCGAATGTGCTTTCCGCGCAGAATTTCTTGACCGACCAAGGTTACGAGGATGGTGTGCTCAACGTTGTGATAGAGCGCATCGCTGTTGGCAATATTTTCCAACGCCATCGACCCCGCCCAGCCGATGATGTCCTCATAGTCCTGGTTGAGGCTACCGTAGGTGCGGTGATAGCCATCCTTAAGTTTGCGAACGAAGTCGTTGATTAAAAGTTCGGTTGTATTAAACATTGAGGATGCCAGCCTGAGCGCTGCTAAAGATTAAATCTGATAGCTATGGCAACAAAGTTCAGCTTGTGGAGCAGATGTCGAAGGTCTATTAGCTGTAGTGTCGCACAGCAGTCGAGAAGTGACTTGTTGAGAAGTGTGTGGATAACCGATAGTGATGCGACCTCACGGCTGTTGAGATAGCGATCGCGGCTCTCCCCATAACTTAACCCTATTCCTTTTGCAATGGCAGTAATACAAGTCACAGTATCTGCCGTTTGTCGCAATGTAGCTAAGCGGAGCTCATGTAAACGCTGTAGAGCGGTCACGGTCTACATGGCACACCTGTTATTGCACACCTAAACTAATTATAGAGCGGCAATCGGACGCTATAGTCAAACATTTTCGCCGCGTTACAAAAGTGAACCTTTAGTGAGCCTTTATTGTCGCTACGCTAAAATGACGGCAAAAAGTCAGGATGTTGCATTTAACTGTGACAGCTCTGGCAAGCGGATTGTTCTAGGGCCCGCATGTCGATTCGTGTACTAAAACCGATACAGAGCTGATGGTTTTGGTAAGGTGGGGAATACGAATGCCCTTTTGCGGATGTAGTTCAGTGGTAGAACGTCAGCTTCCCAAGCTGAATGTCGTGGGTTCGAGTCCCATCATCCGCTTTTTGTGACGGGCCGGTTGCCGTGTCCTGACTCAGACCTATCCTGCAGGCGTCAACAAAAGAACCTGCTGTCGCTGCAGCGATCGCACCTCTGTGAGGCTGGCTTTCGTTGCCGATAAAATCTGGCCGACCGTTTTTCCTTCGTCCGGGTTACCGCTGCAGCCCTTCAAAAACCGCCACTCTTCATCTTTTAGGGTAACGATCTGGTAATCGGGGTTGAAGAACTGCGGGCTGTCTTGCCACCCCTGGATGCAGGGACTGGGTTCAGGGATTGCCGCTAGCAGGTCGTCGTCTGACGCCCAGCGCTCTTGGTAGAGCGGGCGCTTTCCTAAGAAAAACTCGTAATGGGTGACGGCCTGCGGGTCAAGCAGCTCCACCAGGCGATACCGCTGGCGATCGCTCAAGGCATCGGCCCGCCCTACTAAGTCGGGAACGCTGCCAACGAGCCGAGCGACGTCCCACAGCTGTGGATTTGAAAACCCAATGAACTCTAGGCCCGAAGCGTCGATCAGTTCGAACAGCATCGGGATGTTGTAGTCAATTTCCTGGGGATGGACATACATATCGGCAAAACATTCGTCCCGCTGGTTTTCCCAAGACCAGCGCTCTTGCTCCCGCTTGCGGAGGCAATTGTCTTCTGGCAAGTGAGAAAACAGCTGCCGTCCTATGGCGACGCCGTTGCTGTAGTCACCGCGCTGATCCCCCTGAAGTAAGGCGATCGCCTCCTGCATCAGCCTCACTTCCCAGCGGCCTAGCTCGCTGTACACAAAGACATGCAGCAAGCCTCCCGGCGCGAGCTTAGACGCCAACGCTTGGATTCCCCGAATGGGGTCTGGGGTGTGGTGCAAGACCCCAACGCAGTTGATCAAGTCAAAGTTTCCGGGGAGCTGGTCCGCATCGAACAAGCTCAGCTGCTGAAACGTGGCCTGAGGGGCTCCAGATTTCTGGCACCGCTCCTTGGCCACCGCTAGCGCCCCGGCGCTCAGGTCAATGCCCAACACCGTCGCTTCTGGGTTCAGGTGCGCTAGATACTCCGTGCTCACCCCGGTGCCGCACCCAGCATCCAAGATTTGAATAGCTTGCTGAGCTGGTTTTCGCCCGGTACAAAAGCTGTGGGCCGCCAACCAGTTCCAGCGCCAGTTGTAGCCCGGTGGAGGTTCATCCAGTATGGGGTCTGGCGGAAAAGGATAGGTATTGTAGAGTTTGGCGACGGCAGCGCTAACGGACTGAAAATCTGACATCGGGGCTACGTTTCTCCAAGCTCTAGAACATTTTCACGCCAAGCCACAAGTTTATCAGCCGTCGAGACTCGCCGCGAGGCGGCTCTTGCTACGAGGCCACCTGCTGACTCGCCGCCGCTAAGGCGCTGCTGCCCCCACCTCCCCGCGCGCCAACTGGGGCAGCTCGTAGGTCATAAACAGGCTGTAGGGGTCTTCTTCGTAGTCGGCAAAGGGGCCACATGGCCGAAAGCCAAGGCGAGCGTAGAGGGCTCGGGCGGGGGCAAACGCCTCCATAGAGCCAGTTTCGAGGCTAAGCCGCCGATATGAGCGCCGGCTTGCCTCCTGCATGATGTGGCGCAGCATCTGCGCAGCGACCCCTTTCCTCCGGTGTGGCAGCGCCGTTCGCATCGATTTAATCTCTCCGTGGGAGGGATCTAGCTCCTTCAGCGCACCACAGCCCAACAGCTCACCGCCTTGCCACAGGCTCCAAACGGTGATGTTGGGCGAGCGCAGCGACTCAATATCTAGAGCATGTACGCTTTCAGGGGGAGAATGTTGGGCCGCATCCCGCAGGTGCTCTTGCAGCAAACTAGCGATTTCAGGCCCTTGCAAATCATCAACGCGAATTTCCATCGCAGCGTTTCCCTTAAGATGTCAGTATGCAGCTTCATGAAAATGCTATCCTAGAAAAGTTGTCAAAAAATCGCGCACTCAGGAATTCGGGTGTCTTGGTCGGCAAAATTATCCAGCTGAAGGGTCAATGGACCGCGAGGCATGGACCGGGGCGATCGCTTTAGCGCTGTAGGCCCCGTGCCGAACTACTTTCAAGATGCGCCTGACGTGCAAGCTAAACCCGAGAAGGAGTTAATACCTTAAATGCCCGTTGTTTCACTCGCTCAACTGCTAGAATCCGGCGTTCACTTTGGTCACCAGACCCGGCGCTGGAACCCCAAAATGGACCCCTACATCTATACCTCCCGTAATGGAGTCCATATCATTGACCTGGTGCAGACTGCCCAGCTCATGGAAGGCGCTTACACCTACATGCGGGAAGCCACCGAGCAGGGTAAAAAGGTGCTGTTTGTCGGTACCAAACGTCAGGCCGCCGGCATCATTGCCCAAGAGGCCGCTCGCTGTGGAGCCTACTTCGTCAACCAGCGCTGGCTCGGCGGCATGCTGACCAACTGGGCCACGATCAAAACCCGCGTCGAGCGTCTCAAGGAGCTAGAGCGCCGCGAAGAGACCGGCGTGCTGGATCTGTTGCCTAAAAAAGAGGCTTCGATGCTGCGCCGGGAGCTAGAAAAGCTGCAGAAGTACCTGGGTGGCATCAAGCATATGCGTCAGGTGCCCGATATCGTCGTTATCGTCGATCAGCGGCGAGAGTACAACGCGGTGCAGGAATGCACTAAGCTCGATATTCCCATCGTGGCGCTGCTCGACACCAACTGCGACCCGGATGTGGTAGATATTCCCATTCCGGCTAACGATGACGCTATTCGCTCGATCAAGCTGATTGTGGGTCGCTTGGCGGACGCCATCTATGAAGGACGTCACGGCCAGCTTGAAGCCGAGGACGACAACGACATCTACCAGGATTACGAGGACTACGACAGCGGAGCAGAGGAGTACGAAGAGGCCGCTCCTGTGGTAGAAGAAGCAGCCGCGAGCGAGGCTGCGAGCGAAGCTGCGAGCTAGCTCACCTATATCAGGGGGGCGATCGCGATCGCCCCCGCGCCGCTACTCTCAGATACCCCTGCGCTGCTACTCTTTTAGAGTCCCTCGTGAAGATGACTTTAGAGGAGTTTATTTTCAACACTTCTTGCCAAGTTAGGCCACGGCGGAGCCCGGAGCCGCAGTCAGCTCGGCTGAGCGGCGTCCTGGTTTTGCCCGTTCGAATGGACAACCCAGTAGCATAGACAGAGCATAAATAGGACTGAAGCATCATGGCTGATATATCGGCAAAACTGGTTAAAGAGCTGCGCGATACAACCGGCGCACCGATGATGGATTGCAAAAAAGCCCTGAAGGAAACCGATGGGAATATGGAAAAGGCCTCTGAGTGGCTGCGCCAGAAAGGTATCTCCTCTGCCGAAAAGAAGTCGGGCAAGATTGCCGCTGAAGGGCTGGTAGGGAGCTATATTCACACCGGTGGGCGCGTAGGCGTTTTAGTTGAGGTCAACTGCCAGACTGACTTCGTTGCTCGCAACGAGCGTTTTCAAGATCTGGTCAAAAATATTGCAATGCAAATTGCGGCCTGCCCCAACGTGGAATACGTCAGCACTGACGACATTCCTAAGGCTATCGTCTCGAAAGAAAAAGAGATCGAGATGGGCCGCGATGACTTGGCGAATAAGCCCCACGATATCCGCGAGAAGATTGTGCAAGGCCGCATTGACAAGCGCGTAAAAGAGCTCGCCCTGCTCGACCAGCCCTATATTCGCGATCAAAGCATTACCGTGGATGAGCTGGTCAAGAAGACCTCCGGCGAGATTGGGGAGAAAGTGGCGGTTCGTCGCTTTTCTCGCTTTGTCTTAGGTGAAGGTATTGATAAAGAAGAGACGGATTTCGCGGCTGAAGTAGCGGCTCAGACAGGACAAAAGGACGAGAGCACAGCGACAGCTGAAGCGCCTGCGGCTGAGGCGGAAGCCAGCCAGAAGGAGACGTCCGAAAAAACCGCCAAGAAGGCCACTGACAAAAAGACCACCGGCAAGAAGAAACCGGGCAAGAAATAGTACATTTGGCCGATTATGGCTGATGCCAAAAAGCTCAAGCAAGACCTGACGGCGATCGAGCAAGCCACGAGGCAGCTCGCTGAGGAACTCGATAAGGCGTACCGAGACTATCTCGCTGCCCTTATTCAATCCCTGCGTCGTCAGGTCATTTCTGCCTGCTACAGCCTCTGCACCAAGGGCTATCCCAACCAATTCTTAAAACTCACTTCTGGTCAGCGACAGCAGACGCAGCAGCAGATTCAGGGGGCGATCGCCCAAAGTTGCGCTCAGCTTGTTGATCCTGACCTGCTGCTAAAGGCAGCGCGCCAGCAGCGCCTCAAAGCGCTTCAGCTGTCTGAAGATGTCGCTGCGGAAGTCCCTCAGGGAGCGCCGAGGCCAGTGATTCTGCAGCCAAGAGAATCCATTCAGTCTGGGCTAGACCTAAATCTGACCATTCGCGCTGCCGGAGTGTCAGATACCGAGACGCCAGAGTCCCAAACGCCAGACGCCCAGACGTCAGAGACCGAGCAATCGGTAGAGCAGCCGCCAGCGGAATCGCAGCCGGCAGAAGACCAAAAAACCTTAGACCCCGGCCAAAGCCAAGACGTTGAAGCGCAGACGAGCGAGCCTCGGGACGTTGACCCCCCAGATACCGAATCTCAAGAGCTTGAATCCCGAAGTGCCGAACCCCAGGGAGTCGAATTAGCGGGCGATAGTGGTCAAGCTGCCGGCCCCCCAGCCGCTCCCTTCCCCGAGGCTGCAGAGCGTCAAGAAGCAAGGACTCCAGAAGCAGAGACTCAGGCGGCAGAGACTCAGGCGGCAGAGCCTCAAGAGATAGAGCTTCAAAAGATAGAGCCTCAAGAGATAGAGCCTCAAGAGACAGAGTCTCAAGAGACAGAGGCGATCGCCGCCATCGATGAGCCTCTTGAGTCTGCGAAATTGCCTACAGCGCCCAGCGCCCTGGTGTCTCGACAGGAGCAGCTTGAGACCGGTGTAACTCTGGTCATAGATCAGCTTGCGGACGATATCAATGATCATCTGCGCGAGGTCGGCATTGTTCCCAAAGACCTGCCGGAAGCGGTGCTTGAGGCCGTTATTAAGTCAGGAGCAGCGGAGGTGATTGAAGGGCCGCCCAACGTCCTGAGCCTGCTGGTGCAGGGTGACGAAGACGATGATGAGGTTTCTCCCGTGATGGCAATTCGGCTACAGGTGTCAGAGATAGAATTTAATGACACTCATCTGTCGGCTAGGCGATCGCAGCTGAGAGACCTGTATGGACAAGCGCGTAAGCTCAACCGAAAGTACGAGAAGTATCAAAGAGAATGGACCACCGTCGAGGCTGAATCCGCCTGGCGAGCAACCTGGTATGAGCCGTCCTGAGCGGCTGTTTCGAGCGCCAACAAGTGTGAACATTACGCGCTGACATCCGGCGCTAACACCGAAGCTATGACGACGCCGATGGACTGGCAGCGGGTGCAAAAAGCACTGTCGATTGAAGCAGAGCAGGGGTTTAACGACCTGGTAGGTCGTCACTGTTGCTTTAGCGAATTCCTTAGTCAGCAGCTGGCCCAGCCGCCCGCTAAGCTCGCGGCCAGCGACCAATCCCGATGGCAGGGGCTCTCCCAGCGGTTCACTAACTATTCTGAACTGTCTTTCGCCCAGCGTCAGCATTTGGTCGCCGAGACGCGGCGACTCCTCCATGAGGCGAAGCGTTCACTAGAAGCGCGGCCGCCGGAAGCCCGACGATCTCCCGCCGCCGCCTCAAGCGCTACGGCTTCGCCAGCAGGCCTATGTCGAAGACTAGGCGGCAGTAGCCGCTCAGCGCCCAGCCGCGCGCTAAGCGCCCGTCGACCCCCGCCCCTCGCACAACCCCCATTGACCACCGCCACCGGAACACAACGCTCACCCTCGACCAAGCGGTGACTTACCTGCCGGGCATTGGCCCCAAGAACAGCGAGCGGCTGGGGAAGCTGGGGCTATTTACCATCCGCGACCTGCTGTTTCACTACCCCCGCGACTACATCAACTACGCCCGTCAGGTGGCGATTCGCGACTTGGTCGCCGGGGAGACCGTCACCGTAGTCGGCACCGTCACCCGCTGCACCTGCTTTAATAGCCCCCGCAACCCCAAGCTGACGATTATGGAGATTCGCATTCGCGATCGCTCCGGCACCCTTAAGCTAGGTCGCTTCTTTGCGGGCAAGCGCTACAGCAATCGCGGCTGGCAAGAGCAGCAAAAGCGCCTGTACCCTTCAGGGGCGACGGTGGCGGCTTCTGGTCTTGTGAAGGAGAACAAATATGGCCTCACTTTGGATGACCCCCAAATCGAGGTCATCGACCACGCCGATAGCTCCATCGACTCTCTCAAAGTCGGTCGAGTGGTGCCGCTCTACCCTCTGACGGAAGGGGTAGGGGCGGACCTGGTGCGCAAGGCGGTGGTGGCAGCCCTTCCCGCAGCAGTGCATTTGCAGGACGCCCTGCCTGAGTCGGTGCGGCAAGCCCAAGAGCTAGCACCCCTGGCTGTGGCGATCGCCCACATTCACTTTCCCCCGACGACGAGGTGCTCCAGCAGGCCCGCCGTCGCCTAGTATTCGACGAATTCTTTTACCTACAGCTGGGGCTGCTGCACCGCCGCCGCGAGCAAACCGTAGAGACGACAGCGGTGCTCACCACGGCGGGCTCGCTTCTAGACCAGTTCTACGACGTTCTCCCCTTTAGCTTTACCGGAGCGCAGGAGCGGGTGGTGCAGGAAATCTTGAATGACCTGCAGCAAAATGTGCCCATGAATCGCCTGGTGCAGGGGGACGTGGGCTCAGGAAAAACCGTAGTGGCGATCGCGGCGATTTTGGCGGCGATTCAGTCGCAATATCAGGCGGCGTTTATGGCCCCAACGGAGGTGCTGGCTGAGCAGCACTACCGCAAGCTGGTGGAGTGGTTTAACAGTATGCATCTGCCTGTGGAGCTGCTGACGGGCTCAACGCGGGCGGCCAAGCGGCGAGAAATTCATAGTCAGCTAAAGACGGGAGAGCTGCCCCTGCTGGTGGGCACCCACGCCCTGATCGAAGATCCCGTACAGTTTCAGCGGCTGGGCCTGGTGGTGATCGATGAGCAGCATCGCTTTGGCGTGGCGCAGCGGGCCAAGCTCCAGCAAAAGGGAGACAACCCCCACGTGCTTACCATGACCGCCACCCCCATCCCCCGGACCCTGGCGCTAACGCTGCATGGTGACCTTGACGTGAGCCAAATCGACGAGCTGCCGCCGGGGCGAAAGCCAATCCAGACTAACTTGCTGCGCGGACGCGATCGCCCCCACGCCTATGACCTGATGCGGCGGGAGATCGCCCAGGGACGGCAGGTGTATGTCGTGCTGCCTCTGGTAGAAGAGTCGGAGAAGCTGGACCTGAAGTCTGCGGTAGACGAGCACCAGCACCTACGGGAGCTGTTTCCCGAGTTCGCGGTGGGGCTGCTGCACGGGCGGCTGTCCTCCCAAGAGAAAGACGAGGTGATTCAGCAGTTTCGTAAGAACGAGACGCAGATTTTGGTGTCCACGACGGTGGTAGAGGTGGGGGTGGACGTGCCCAATGCCTCCATTATGCTGATTGAGCACGCTGAGCGCTTCGGACTATCGCAGCTGCACCAGCTTCGGGGCCGGGTGGGGCGGGGCAGCGACCAATCGTTTTGTTTACTGATGACGGCGTCAAAGGCGGAGGTGGCGATTCAGCGGCTCAAGGTGCTGGAGCAGTCGCAGGATGGCTTTTTTATTGCGGAAATGGATCTGCGGTTTCGGGGGCCTGGAGAAGTGCTGGGACGTCGGCAGTCAGGGCTGCCGGATTTCGCGTTAGCGAGCCTAATCAACGACCAAGATGTCCTCTCTCTGGCGCGGGAGGCGGCGGAGGCGATTATGGAAGAAGACCCGACGTTAGAGCGGTATCCGCTGCTAAAGGGAGAGCTCGCGCATCGCTACCGGCGGCTGATGGGCGGGACGATTTTAACGTAGAGGTACAGTGCTATTGACTACTCCCACGGCTAAAGCACGTGGGATTCCCCGGTCACCCGAGGAGGTTTCTGCTTCATAGCATCTGCCTTCGAGGCCTAAACCTTTCCGGTCTTACGATCGCTCCACAGACTATCCCCGCAAGCCCTGCGGTTCTTCTTTGTTGAATTCAAGGAATTCTATGTCGATTGTTGATTCTAGGGTCGTTTCCGTTGCCCTATCCTCTTTTCCCGGTCTACCGAGCTTTCCGCGCCATCAGCTGATTGCCGATTTCGTCACGTTAGGCTGTCTGTTACGTCTGCGTCTCGGGTGGGTCATTGACCGCCTTTATTATAGCAAATCCCAGTCACAGCAAGGGTTTTGCATATGTTTGCTACGCTCACCGCCTTATATCCCACCGCTAAAGCGGATGGGTTTTACGGCGACTTCTATAAAAAGGCGTAGTCACGACAAAGGCGCAGTCACGTCGGCCCTAGGGTTTCACCGATTTATATCGGTGAAACTCAGACCATCAGTGAACTGCGCCTAGCTGATTGTGATAACTGCCCCTAGCTGGTTGCGCTCAGCTCATTACGCCCAGCGCTCCAGCACAGGCCGACGCGATCGCCGACAGCAGCCCCGTCAAAAACAGCCACCAGGAAGCCGCCGCTGCTGCCTTACGGGTTTCCTCCGCTTGGTAGGCCGCCCGCCGCTTCACCTGCTCTAGCTTGAGCTGGGCTTCCCGCTGCACGTATTCTGCCTGCTGCAGAACGCTGTTGCGCGCGCGCTCTACCTGATCGATTACCCGGTTAGCGTCCGCCTCCGAGATGCGATCGTTAGAGCTGGCGATCGCCACCAGGGTGTCACGATTGAACCGACCTAGCCGCGCCCTTAGAGCGTCAAAGCCAGCGTTAGGGTCATCGAACAGGGTCCGCACGTCGCGCTTCACCCCGTCGTACTCCAGCTCTGGACGATCCAGGGAGTCGAGGTAGCTGCGCACCTGAGCCAGCAGTCGGTTCACCATAGAGCCGATGCGCTCTTGGATCAGCTGCACCTGGTAGGCCAGCTCGTCTTTCACCGACATCACCTGGTCGACCACCTGGTCAGCTTCCTCGCGGGTCATATCCTCCCGCTGGGCCAGTAGGGCCGCCACGGTGGTGCGATCAAAATGGGCCAGGCGATCGCCAAGGCTACTCATTCCGGCTTGGGGCTCATTGAGCAGCAGCGTCACGTCGCGCTTAATGCCCTCTGGGTTAAGCTCCTCTTTTTGGGTGGAGCGCAGGTACTCTTCCACCGTCGTCTGAAAGTCCTGCACCTGGAGCTGGGTGCGGCGGGCTATCCGGCGCGGGGCGCGGGCAATATCCCGTAGGGTCACGGTGACATCGTTGATAATCCGGTTAGCTTCAGCCTCACTGAGGTCTTTGCGCTGGGCCAGCAGCGCCACCAGCGTGCCGCGATCCACCTCAGACAGCCTTGCCCGGAAGGCTTTCAGCCCCAGTTCAGGGTTGTCAAATAGCAGCTGTAGATCCTGGCGAATGCCCTTAGGGTTGAGCTCGTCGCGATCGGTGCGTCGCAGGTAGTCGGTCAATGCCGACATTGCCTGGTCATACTGAGCTTGGGCCTCTCCCATCAGCTGCTTAGGCGCGTAGCGAATCCGCTGCCAGCGGCGCTCTACCTGGTCAATTGTGAGGTTGATCTCATCTTCGCTCAAGTCTTGGCGCTGGTTGAGCACCTGCACCAGGGTATCTCGATTGAACTGAGACGCCCGCGTCTTCAGGGCGGCCAGTCCAGCCTGAGGGTCATCCAGCAGGACAGACAGCTCCCGCTCTAAGGCATCGGGGTTTAGCTCGTGGCGATCTGTCTCCCTGAGAAACGCCTTGATGCGGTCCCATTGGTCCGTGGCCTTGGACTGAACTGCTTTTTGGGTATTGGCCGCTTCTTCCAGCACCTCGTTGCGGGCCTTTTCCAGCTGCATGACAATGAAGCCGATTTCGGTTTCAGTCACGTCTTTGCGCTGGGTCAGCACCCGATCAAAATAGGTGCGGTCGAGGCGGGACAGGCGCGCGCTGAGCTGGGCATCGCTAGCGTCACTGTCCCGTAAAATGGGCTTGAAGCTAAGCTGAATCTTCTCAGGTGTAAGGTCATCTGTCGGCGTTTTGAGCAGATACGCCTCGACCTCCGCCAGCAGGTCAATCACCTGCTCTCGCTCCATCGCTGCCGCTGCCGCCGATAGGGCTTCTATCCGAATGCTCTCTAAGACATCGGCCCGCTTTTTAATTTCTCCTTGGGTAAACACCCCTCGCTCTCCCAGCCAGTCCGCGAAGTCCGAGCGGCTGATATGGTCAAGCTGATATGACACGGTCGAGGGATCGGCGTTGGGGTCGTAGATAATGTCGCGAAACTCCCGGGCCATACGGTCTGTCGACATCCGCCAGTGATAGGTATTGAACAGGTAAGCTTTGGCGTCTTCTCGAATCGTATTGTAGGTATCGTCATTACTAGCTACAGCGCCAACCTGCTCAGCAGCCTGGGACTGAGCAGACTTCAGCTGACTGACAACCGACTCAACGTCTATATCCGAAAGGTCCGTCCGACCCATGACAATGCCCATCATGCTGTTGAGGGTGGACGATACCGTCTGAGTCATGGCTGTTTTGAGGCCACTATTGCCAGATCGCTGACCAGACTGTTGACCAGATTGCTGCCTCGAGCCGTCGTTTTGAACGGCGCCAATCAGCTGATCGAGCTTTTGCTTAAACTCAGAGCCAGTGAGCTGGTCAGCGGTGGCCTGCTGTAGGTAGTCCGATAGCCGTGAGCTAGACTGCTGACCCCGATAGCGGCTAGCGCGGCGGTTCCACACGGCGTAGAGCTGGTCGGCGATGCGATCGCGATCGCGGTTCGACAGGTCCGTGCGGTCGTCCACCAGCTTGATAAAGTCGCTTCGCTCCAGCTGAGGTAGGGCTTCTCCCTCAGTGCTCTGGGCAATTCCCGATTCGTCAATCATGCTTTCAAACTCCGCCCGCAGGCCAGCCATGTCGAGCTCGGGCGATCGCAAGCTGGTCAGATAATCCTCAAGCTGCTCCTGCACTTGGTCGGAGTCAACACTGGAGGTCAATTCGCGGCGCACCGCCGCTGCCGCCGCTTCAGCGGTGGCTACCATACCGTCGTTGAGGTTGGTTTGAAACACAGAGGTTGCTGCGCCAAATATGGACTGAACGCCGGAGGTGGCGGTGTTCACGACGGAGCCAATGAGTGACCCTACAGTGGTCGAGCTAATCCACAGCAGCAGCGAGAAGTAGGCTGCCCAGATGACCAAACCCACAATTGCCCCCATGCCGGGCAAAGTTAGCAGGCTGAGACGTACCGCCAGCCAAGTTGCGCAAAAAAGAGAAATCACCACAGTAATCAACGTGGTGATGCCGACCGCGAAGCCTATTTTGCTGATGGTTTCACCCATGCTGTCGGCATCGTCGCTAGAGCTGCTTCCAGAATCGCTATCGGATGAGCCACCGGCAAGGGAAATTCCGGCGGCCACGCCGAGGTTGGTCAACAGAAACTGAAAGGCGAAGGCCAGCACAATCCCAGCAACTAGGGCGATAAAGAAATGAGGGCCGCTAAACACTAGGGCCGCTTCCTCGGGTGTCTCAATTATGGGATCTGGAATCTGCGCCAAAACGGAAGCAAAATTCGCAGCAGCGGGCAGTGATGAGGCGAGTGCCCCGACTGCTGCTAAGGGTGTGGGTGTCATTTTTGATTCTCCTGGAGGCTATCTGATCTAGTGATGGCGATCGCCATTGCAGTATCCCGAGGTGGTGGTAGGGAAAGCATCTTTCAAAGGAATGACCCTTGGAACATCCTAAGCAGGATTGTTTGTTACAGAACCAGCACAGGGGAAACCCCACAGGTCCGATAAAATAATCTAGCTCCTTGGCCTCAGCCATCACCCCTCAACAATTCCATGACCTCTGTTGATCTCGACTATCGAACCATTCGGCCCATTGGGGCGTATGCAATCCATGGGTTGGCGTCCTCTGCTAGCGGGCTTTTGGCGCTGGATGCGGTGCGGGGGTACCTCCTACAGGTAGACCCGGCTACCGACAATACTCGTATCCTCAACCCTCACCATACAGAGGCCTATCTAGATGGCGTCGGACTAGCGGTGTATGAGGACCAGCTTTGGTATGCCAGAGGACACAATATATTTCACTGTCGGTTTGATCCGGCGTCCAATCGCCTACTTGATTCCCCGTCTGAACCTTTTGCCCGGTTGCCCTACCTCACCAACGGTGTCGCCGCCACTGAGTCGGTGGTTTATGTGGCCTGCCAAAAATACGGCTACATTCAGGTGTTTGCCCGCGATGGCGCTGACCTGGTGACGCGGTTTCCAGCGCCGGGCATCGGCATCGAGACATTAGCGGTGCGTGGAGACGAGCTGTGGGTGTGTGATCAAAGTGAGCAAACCGTTTACTGCATGGACCGGGCTACTGGCGAAATTCGCTTTAGCCTACTGACCCCTATCACCTCCCCCTCAGGCATTACGTTTCACACAGATGAAACTGGGCAAGAACGCTGCTACATCGCCTACGCGCTTGAGGAACCCTACATTCGCGACGACCCCAACTCAGAGAACCCCCACCAGCTGACCTTTCGCGATCGCACCTTTATTCATCCCCTCAACTTCCACCGCAGCCCCGACAGCCACGCTACTCTGTCCAACGGCTACCAGATAGAAATGTCCTACGTGGAGGAGCTGCTGCCCCTTGAGGAGCTGACCCTAACGAACCTAGAATGGCGCATTGCCCTACCCTCTGAAACTCAGCGTCAGAAGGTTGTGGCCGTGGAGCCAATTGGCCTGCCCTTCACTGAAGAAGTGAAAAACGGCCAGCGGGTGGCAGTGTTCAAGTTTCCCAGCTTGAAGCCCAACGAGCGGCACATTTTTGGCTGGCGGGCTACCTTAGAAACCTACAGCATCAAATATCAAATCACTCCGTCTATGCTGGAGGCGGTCGCCGATGCGGCCCCGCCGGCCTCACTGCAAGATTACCTGATCGACAACGACGATTTGGCCATGGACTCTCCAATCATTCTGGAGGCGGCAAAAGCGGCTGTTGGCACTGAGACGAATGTGCTGCGGAAAATGCTGCGCATCCGCAACTACGTCTACGATCGCCTTTCCTACGGCATTAAGCCCCACATTGATACCCCTGACGTGGCCCTAGAGCGGGGCGTGGGCTCCTGCGGCGAGTACGTCGGCGTTATTTTGGCGCTGGCGCGGCTCAGCGGCATCCCCTGCCGCACCATTGGCCGCTATAAGTGCCCTGCTCACCCCGAGCTGCAGGGCGTTCCTTTAGAGCCGGAGTTCAATCACGTCTGGATTGAATTTTACGTGTCCGGGATCGGCTGGCTGCCGATGGAGTCCAACGTGGATGACGTTCAGGAAAGTGGGCCCTATCCCACCCGCTTCTTTATGGGCCTAGCGTGGTACCACATCGAAATTGGCAAGGGCATCTCCTTTGAGAAGATTAAGGCCACCGATAAGCCAGAAGAGGCCTCAATCGGAGATTTGGCCGTCAACCACATCCGCTTTCGGGTGCTAGGGGAGTGTTGGCCCTCCGGGTCTGTCTCCTAATCAGCCGCTGGGCTGGTTTTTAGCTGTTGCCCACTGTCCGAGCGACGCCCCGGCAAGCCCTATTCTGCTATAGCTTTGCCCGGATCTTGAACGTGTAGTTGCCCCCTGGCTCAAGCTGATAGTCAGACCGCTCTAGGAAACGCCCTAGGGGGTCTTTGATCAGCGCTCGACCCAAAGCCGGCTGAACAGACAGCCTTCCCCCTCGGAAGGTCCATTCAAATGTCCATTGATATTCGCCAGCGCGGACTTCGCCTTCAAGGTTGCCTTGGGTCCAGGATTGACGGGTGACTCTGACGTGGGCGGTTGTTTCGGGCAGGCGTCTGGTACTCACGGCAATCGTGGGAGGTTAGATTTGGCGTTGGTGAGAACCAACCTAGAAGCAGGTTAGCAGATATGTTTGGTTGAAAGTCAAGCCTCTTTCACTACCGTCTGAATTTTTGAGGGAGTGACTTTGTCTTGATTTGATGACGCTATGGCGATCGCGCTACAAAAGAGGAGGACCCTACGCCTGTTTTACAGCCGCCATAGACGCAAATATTTTTATTTTCTTTTGAGTACTCTGCGCATTCACACAGGCCTATCTTTTCAAGATTCACCACTGCTCAAAAGCTCGTAGCGCTAGCACATTGATGGAGTGATCCCCGTCACCCCGCTGTTAGTTTCCTGCCGGATAGGAAACTCAGCTGCGCGGTCTGACCGTTCAGCACTCGACCCACCGAGAAGCGGGGATCGCCCAATATACAAGGCATCCTTTAAAAAAATCGCCTGTTGGGTGAGTTGTCAGCTTGAACTTATGTTGCAATAATGAAGTAATACAGAGCGAAATTTAGTAATGTTACGAATTTCGATTTCCTGTCAGTAGTCAATCAATTTTTCGCTTTAGAATTGAATTTTCAACTGCTCTCTTTTGATAGGGCAATCTCAGCGAATTTTGCTGGCGTCAAGGATAAAGGGGCAGCTCTACCGATCAAAACTGCTTTTAACAAAACTAAACTCATGCTGACAATTCAAAATACAGTACAGGCGATTCGCTGCCCAAACTGTGGACGTCTCGCCGAGCGCCACCATCTAGTGGAAGACGCTTTAACGAGGACCCAGTGTCACGGCTGCGACTACCTCATGGTGACCTGCGCTAGAACCGGAAAAGTAATTGAGGCCTACGCGCCAGGCATTCCTGCGCTTTAGTGTAGCTACTCCAAGCGGGAAGCCCGCAGCTGACCGCAGGCCGCATCCTCCATCAACCCGCGAGATTGGCGAACGCTGACCGCCACGTGATATTGCTTGAGCGCCGCCTCAAAGTCCTGCACTTGAGAGGGTGTAGGGCGCTTGTAGTCTACTTCAGCAATAGGATTGTAGGGAATTAGGTTGACGTGACTTTGAAAGCCCCGCAGATGATGGGCTAGCTCTGCTGCATGCTGCGGGGAATCGTTGAGCCCAGCCAGAACAATGTACTCAAAAGTGACCCGTCGCCCCGTTCGCGCTACGTAATCGCGGCACTCTGCCAAAATCTGCGCGATATCGTAGCCGCCGGCACTGGGGATCAGCTGCTCTCGAATAGTTTGGTTAGAGGCGTGAAGGCTGACGGCGAGGGTGACCTGGAGCCGGTGCTGGGCAAGCTTGGTGATCTGACCAGGAATGCCCACGGTGGAAACGGTGATGTTCCGCTGGCCTATGCCTACGTCTTGATTGAGCGATCGCACAGCGGCTAGAACGCTGTCGACGTTGAGCAGCGGCTCCCCCATCCCCATAAACACAACGTTGCTGACCCGCTGACCAAAATCGTCTTGTACCGTCAGCACTTGGTCAATAATTTCGTGGGGCTCTAGGTTACGGGTGAAGCCCCCTTTGCCGGTGGCGCAAAAGTCGCAGGCCATGGGGCATCCCACCTGAGACGAAACGCATACCGTAAGCCGCTTGCCGCTGGGAATGCCGACGGCCTCAATAATTTGATCGTCATCAAGCCTCAGCAGATATTTAACTGTCCCGTCAGGAGCCTCCGCTTGGTGATGCCGCTGCGATCGCCCCACGGGCACCGCCGCGATCGCTTCCCGCCACTGCTTTGAGAACACGGTAATCTCGTCCAGTGAGCGAACGCTTTTACCGTAGATCCATTGATGAAGCTGCTTACCTCGATAGGCGGGCTGTCCCTGCTGCACTACCCACTGAGTCAGTTCATCTAGCGAACAGCCCAGTAGGGGGCGCGCGCTATCTATAGCGGTAGGGGCCGGAGCGGGTGTGCCTGTAGCGGTAGGAGACATGGTCGCAGTGAAGTGATGGCTGGGCGGTAAGTTAGAGGCGCAGCTGGGACCACCTCTCTTTAATAATTGGCGCGATCGCCGGCTTACATGATAGACCAAAAGCCTTAAGGGAGACGGATGTTATTGTGGGAAACAGCCGCGTCAGCTTCACCTAAGAGGCGCAGAGGCCACAGAGCATTTACTTGAACGATCGCAGCGTGTCGTTGGCCAGCCGTTCACTGAATCCCGCGATGAAAGCAGCCACAAATATCTTATAAATCTCCTGAGAGTCGATATCTCCTAAGGGATCGCGCTGAGGCTGACCCACAGCGCCTACCGGCTCATCTTCGTGGATGTTGAAGCCAGCCGGTAGAATATCCACCACTTTTGTACTGAGCACCGCAAAGACAATCACGCCAAACACAGCGCCGATAAACGGCTTGAGGAACCCCAAAGCAAAGGGATTGTTCAAATTATCATCGTCGAGCTTGTCTAGACGAATCAAAATGCTCATCATGCTGCCTAGCGCCCCGGCAAAAGCCGCCAGAATCAGGCGATTCAGGTGATTGATCATCTGTTGGTTGTTGAGCCAGCTGTAAAGATTTCTAAGGGACTGCTCCTCACTAGCGCGACTTGAGCTGATGCTAGTCTCTGTCTGACGTGCCTCTTCAATCTGCACGTTCAGGGCACTAATTTCGTCGAGCTGAGTATCGACAGTGGTGCGTAGCCCCTGAATCTCTGAAGTTAGCGCCTGATCGGTTTCGAGAAGCACGCCTCGCGTCGAATCGGGGGTAATGGGTTCGGCTATGTCAAGGGTTGGGCTCAAGTCAGCGTCGCCCGGCAGTGCATTCGTTGGGGCCGCTGGGGCCGCTGTCGTTGGGTCTACTGCAGCCGGGTTGGTTGAGCCTGCCTCATTAGAACCTGGAGAAACCGGTTGAGAACTTGGCGTTTGGAGGTTCTCCAAAGACACTTGATTGGCGGCGCGCTCTTTTTCCTTGTTGCGAAGCAGCCGCATCTGCTGCGAGAGCGTTTGCAGCTTCTCATTGCGCTCCTCCCGCAGGCGAAGGCTAGTGAGCACATTGGATTCGAGGCTGCGGCTAATCAAAGAAAACGCGCCAAACGACGCCAGAAATATGACCAGCGAGACCGATAATGACGTCGATAGCCCTGCCAGTACCCGCGCTTGAGGCGATCGCGAGCGGGTGATGTCGTGGAGACGGTTGACAAACCACCCCAAACCCCAGGGATATTCGTAGGCATGGATACGGCGCTCTACAAAAACTTCGGTCTCCTCTAAAAGGTCGGGGGCCGAAGCTTCGCGGTAGTCGAGGCGATCAACCGCCTGGTCAATCTGGTGGACTAAGGCCCGCAGCTGCTGGCGATCGCGTCGTTGCCTATAGCTCAGGGCATCGATGCGATGCAGCAGCCCCGCTAGCCGGTTGAGCCGCTTAGCAATGGCACTCCGCAGCACCTTACCCAAAAAGCTATTGGTAAGGTGCTGTCGCTGCTGACCGAGGGTAAGCTGCAGCATCTGCAGTGGCTCACCTAGGCTGTCAGCAGCTTGGGCCGCTGATGCTGATAAAATGGGGGCCGCTTTGGACCGCTGCACATCCGCCTGCATGTCATCAAGGAGACGGCGCAGCAGCTCAAAGGCATTTTGCAGATTGAGCGACGCGATCTTTGTGTTTCCGCCCTCTGGTGCACTTCCATCATTCGGTCGGCGCTGCGCCACTTCAATATGGGCCGTGAGATTGCGAATCTCCGCTAAATCTTCGCTATAGATTTGCAGCCCCAACGCCGCTAAATCGATCTGCTGAAGGTGTTGCTCAAGCTGCGTCACCTGCTGAACGAGTTGCTTGAGCCGCTGGTGGATCTGACGGTGGGTGTAGTCTTGCTCCTGCAGCGTAAGCTGCTTATTGCGGATGCGAGTGAGGGTTTGCCGGATGAGAGTTTCTAGGTCGTCGGCGGGGTCAAGAAGACCAGCGCTATCTGAGGCTGAGTCAGCTACCTGCGACGGCTTGGGCTGATGGGGACTATTGACCATGGAGAGAGGTGAACTCAAGTGGCTCTTATCCTATCAAAGGCCCAAAAGAGTCTTACGGCTTAGTCCCATAACTTAATGCGGCGCTCGCGCAGCGAATGTGCGGCGTTTTTCACGCAAAAGAGCGATCGCCTCCGTAAAGCGATCGCTCTTTTAGCTACTAGACAGGAAGCCCCGCGCTCTACCCGTCAGGGTGAGCGTCGGGATGAGAGTCGCGCTAGCCGAAGTGCGCCCGCAAAATGATGCACAGCGGATAGTGCGCTCAGCGCTGAGGCTAGCAGTTGGTATGATAGAGATAGCAAGGTGATACACCCCGCAAAGAGTGTGACGGGCCCGTAGGCGAAAGCTGCAAGTCACCCGTTCCTCAGTTTGCAAATGTATCTGCGACACATAGTGCGTATCCTCCCTCGCGGAGATGAAAATTCAAAACTCTGCCGTGGGGCATCAGGCGGAGTATAAACCTATCTCAGGATATGTCTCGGCAATAGCTGGGAGTCACTGAGGAAGCCCGCGCTGTACAGCTTGCTGTCAGCGTCGGGAGGATGTCACCGCTATATCAGGTTAAGAGTGACGGAGCCGAAAGATTGAATCCGAAGCAAACCTGCTAGCTATTTCTTGTCCGCATCAAATAGGTTCTTAACCCCTTCCACGATTTGATTTTCCTCAATAATCTCGTCGAGATTGAGACGGTCGTCAACGATCTCTTCAACAGAATCGACATTGTCATCCACGTTGCGAGACGCTGAGGCCTTGCTCTGCCAAGCCTGCCGCTCTTGCCTCTTCTGAGCCAGGCTTTCCTGCGCGGCTGACGTCGTCATGTCAGCGTCAGTAGCCATGCTGACTGCCAAAGCAGCGGACTGAGTCAGGCCCATGACCATGGCAGCCCCAACTAAAGCCAACAGCAATCGCTTAACAGAAAAGCGGAAAAAGCTAGAAATACGTGTCGCCATAACGGAATCCCCTCCTTATAAAAGTGGGTTAAAGATGAAAGTTTGCTGTGTCCCAACCAGAGTTAATCGGTCTGGAGACCGCTAAAGGGCTAGGTATACTGAGTCGAGTAATGTGATCTTGACCGGCTGCAATAAAGTATCGTTTCTTACAGTTTTAGTACTATAGAGAAACGCGATCGCGTCTTCGTCTCCCATAAGGCAGAACAGCGCCTCAGCTCTGGGCCGAAGCGTTTGTCTTGGTGTGTATTCCCTAGAGCCGGAAACCGACGTGGGGCACCGCTTTCTATTGAAACTGAGTGGCGCGGCCCGTAAGATCTAGGCCACCGGCCCCTTCCACCACTGCAATGAGCTCATCGTTACGGCGGCCCGACCGGTCAATAAAAATGCCCAAGTCTCCAGATCTCGCCCCTCTAATAGGAGACGGGCGCAGCACATAGTCCTCCGCTCCCCGCAGCACCAGCACGTCCTGTCGGAGGTTAAAGTCTCTAATTAGGGCATAGTCTCGTCGGCCTTGACCCCGCCTGCCATCGTCATAAAAGACCTCGGTGCGGCTGCCTAGAACAAAGCGATCGCTGCCGCCGCCCCCCGTCAGCTCGTCCACCTCCCCCCGGCCCGGTCTGCCGACGCTGCTATCGACGCCAACCAGTACATCGCTGCCGCCGCCGCCAATTAATTTATCGTTGCCCAGACCGCCTTCTAGGCGATCGCTGCCGCCGCCGCCTTCTAGAGTGTCCCGGCCACTGCCGCCGTCCAAGTCATCCTGCCCGCCATTGCCCCGCAGCCGATCGTTCCCGGCCTCCCCAAAAAGACTATCCTGCTGCCCGCCGCCCCGCAGATCGTCGCTGCCGCCGCCGCCAAATAGCTCGTCGTTGCCGCCATTGCCCAACAGACGGTCGTCGCCATTGCCGCCTTCTAGACTGTCGTTATCGCCGTCCCCTCGAAGAAAATCGTCCCCATCGTCGCCGAACAAGCTGTCGGTACCCGCCCCGCCGAAGAGGCGATCGCCATCGTCACCGCCAAACAGCTCATCGTCGCCGTTGCCGCCAATGAGGGTATCATCGCCATCGTTACCATCGAGCTCATCGTTACCCTCCTCCCCGGCCAGGATATCGTCGCCGTCGTTGCCCTCCAGCAGATCATCGCCGTCACCCCCCTCGAGGCGATCGTCGTCGTCACCGCCAAACAGCTCATCGTCACCATCCTCGCCATCGAGAAAGTCTTCGCCCTCTTCGCCGTAAATGACGTCATCCCCATCGCCGCCTAGCAGCTTGTCATCCCCGTCAAACCCAAGGACGATATCGTCGCCTTTCTGACCATCAATATGATCGTCCCCGGTACCGCCATCAATATCATCGTCCCCGGTGCCCCCATCGATGTCATCGTCCCCGGCTCCACCAAAGAGGCGATCGTTGCCCTCGCGTCCATCAATGTCATCATCACCCCCAAAGCCAGCAATGGAGTCAGCGAACCTAGTTCCCGTAATGTCGTCGCGAAAGTTTGAGCCTCGAAAAGTTGCCATGGTGGGGGACCTTCTAAAAAGGAGAGTTATCTTAATTCAAATTGATGGTCATAGGGTCTGCGCCGTGAAACAATGCCCTAGTAACACTTTGACGCACCCTATTGCGAGTGTGAAAATGTCTGTGACGATACAAGATCTGCCCCTTGATGCTCCCCAGCCTGATTTGATTGCGTAATGCTGAATACTATAGTGTCACGTTGATGAGTGCGGGTTTGAGCCACGCCCCTCTAGGTCAAACCGACTTAAACTCGGAGTACCCAGTCAAGCACCATGTTTAACTTTCATCAAATCCCGACCCAGATAAAATCCCTCAACGCCAGTTGGGTGAGTGGAGCGCTATTGACCCTATTAGTGGCTGCACCAGCAGTCGCGCAATCTGCCGCAAACTTTGGCTCGGCCACTCTTGGAAGCTCGGCGTCCCGAACCCTGGAGGGCCACACTCAAGGAACTACCCCGCTGTCGACGATCGCCCGGCAGGGCGCTAACGGCAGCCACTGCGTCGGCTACGGGACAACGGAGCCCGACCATATTGTGGTGCTCAGCGAACCCGCATCAGGCGTGGCCTTGACGGTCAACAGCGGAGGAAACGACACGACGCTGCTGGTGCGCTCAGCGGCTGGGGTGTTCTGCGCCGATGATTCCAGCAATGCCGACGCCAGGCTGCGGGGTCAAGCCTGGGAGGCAGGCACCTACGAGGTTTGGGTGGGTTCTTTTGACTCGGCAATTCGCTACGACTATCGGCTTACGGTAGAGACAAACCCGTAGAACTCAACCCTACCCAAGATCGTAGGGCTGAGGTAATCTACCCTATTCTAGGGATTCAGAGCCGGTGGAGAGGGCTACTATAATAAAGTCTGACGCATCTTCGGGGTTATCATCCGTGCTCTCGACGCTCGCCACCGACTTCAAAATTATCTTCGACCGTGATCCTGCTGCTCGCAACTGGCTAGAGGTGCTTTTATGCTATCCAGGACTGCAGGCGATCGCCCTTCATCGCTTCTCCCACCTGCTCTACCGGCTCAAAATGCCGTTCTTGCCCCGCTTTATCTCTCACCTGTCTCGCTTCATCACGGGAATTGAGATCCACCCCGGAGCGCACCTCGGCAAAGGCGTCTTTATCGACCACGGTATGGGTGTAGTGATTGGAGAGACGGCTGTCTTAGGCGATTTTTGCCTGATCTACCAGGGCGTCACTTTGGGGGGAACGGGGAAAGAGAGCGGCAAGCGCCACCCCACTTTGGGTGACAATGTGGTCGTGGGGGCCGGCGCAAAGGTGTTGGGCAACCTGCAAATAGGCAACAACGTGCGCATTGGCGCAGGGTCAGTGGTGCTGCGGGATGCGCCGTCAGACTGCACGGTGGTGGGCATTCCAGGAAGAATTGTCTATCGCTCTGGAGAGCGGGTTGACCCGCTAGAGCACGGGAGCCTACCCGACTCAGAGGCCCAGGTGATTCGAGCTTTAGTGGACCGTCTTGAGACCTTGGAGCAGCAGGTGGCGACGCTGCAGGCCCAAAATAGCGCCTTGAGCGATCGCGTTCCGGCGCTGGTGGGATCCAAGAGCGATCGCCTTTCGACAACCTGTCAGCTTAAAAATCGAGAAATCGATCAGTTTTTGGATGGCTCGGGGATCTGAGTCAGGGAGTCTGGCGGCCGTCTAGCCGCTGTCTAAGAGCAGTCGGCTGCCTGAAAGCTACAGGCAAAGGCGTTGGCCGTCTCAATAGCTCTCGCCCGCCCCAGCTCGAGCTTTACTTTCTCCTGCTTCTGATACAGCTAGGGTTATGCACTCCGATCCAATGAGACGTCCTAATCGTCTAGAGCGTCTCATTGGATCGGAGTGCCCCAAACTAGGTCCTATCACCTCAGACTGAGGCAATCTCCTGCTGAGGGCACCGCTAATTTCTGGCCGTGAATCAGGACGCCAGCGCCACCTCAAGCATTTGCTGCAGCTCACCCTTCTGGTAAAGCTCAATCAGAATATCCGACCCGCCCACAAGCTCGCCATTGACGTAAAGCTGAGGAATCGTCGGCCAGTTGGAATACTCCTTAATACCTTGGCGGACGTCGTAGTCTTCCAGTACGTCAAACGTCTCGTAGGGCACGTTCAGCACGTTTAAAATCTGGACCACATTGTTAGAAAAACCGCACTGGGGCATCAGCTTGTTACCCTTCATAAACACCACCACGGGGGCGCTGTTGACAACGGTTTCGATACGCGCTTTAAGTTCTGGAGTCATGGCGTGAATAGAGTCCTGAGTATGTGTGAGCAGCCAAATTGATCGTAGCCTACAACTATTCGTTCTAGAAACTTAGCCTACTGACCAGGGGCAGAGGTCTTCAGCGATAGCGCATGAATCGCCTCCGTGGACATTGCCTGATTCACGGCCCGATAGACCATTTGGTGCTGCTGAATCAGCGTCTTACCTTCAAACGCGGGCGACACTACCGTCACCTGATAATGGTCGCCGCCGCCCGTCAAATCTTGGACTTGGACTTCGGCATCTGGTAGACCGGTCTTAATCATGGTCTCAACCTGTTCTGGGGTCACCATAGGAGAACTCTCTTAAATTGTTAGGGCTGAGGCGCTGTCGCCGCCGGCTCGTCGGCCTGATTGCGCGGGTAGGCTGCATCCACAAAGCCTAGCTCAAACAGCTGACGGTAGGCCTGTCCGCCCAGCTCGCGGGTAGGATCTTGGCTTTGGATAATTTGAATTAGCAAAGGCACCGCTAGGTCGGGCTGTCCTTCAGCGCGGTGAACCAGCGCCAGCTGATAGGTAGCATTGTCGCGCATTTCTGCGGTTTCTAGCGCCAGGTCCCGCTGCTGCTCCGAGATACGACCGTCGATGCCGATAAAGCTATCGGACAAGCGGCGGTAGAAATTAGACAGCTGGTTGAACACCTGTCGGGCATCCTGATACCTACTGACTGCGATCGCGTAGTCCTGCTCAGCGGCGGCGTTGTTGCCTTCCCGCATCAGTCGCCGCCCGCCCACTAGGCTCAACACGCTGCCTTCTTGCGCAAGCGGACGGGAGTCGGACTCTGTACCTTCTAGCGGTTCTTCGCCACCTTCATCGAGCAGCTCCAGGCCGCTATTATCCAAATTCTCTAAATCGATTTCACCCGGCGTCTGGGCTGCAATCGCGGAGGGGAGCAGTACGGCCGTAGCAGCTATCCCAAGCGACAGGCCAATTTGACGACGGCAGGCGCGCCAAAAACTGATTGCATGTACCATTAAATCCCCTTGGACAGGAAACTAAACACAACTGACCGTATCTATAATACTGAGCTATATTATCATCGCCTTCGGCGTCATGACACCTTCGTACCTGTCACTATGAGCAACTCTCCTATTTCTGATTTGGGCAACGAGCCCAATCGCATCGACTGGGCTGCGCGGATGAGGGTTCCTGTGGCAAATGAAGGGCTGACGCTACAGCGGGGCGGCGAAGCGATGGCCTTGCGCAAGATAGACGATCGCTTCACGGTAAAGTTTTCGGATTCGGAGGCCGCTCAAGTCAGTCAGGCGGCGGCCCAGTCTGTGGGAGGGGAAGTGACTCAAATTATGCCTCTGGTGTCGTTAACAGAGGTGCAGGTACCAGGGGTAGGTCAGCTCAATCCCGCCATGGCCCAAGTGCGGGCGCGAGAGGACGTCGATTTCGCCAGCCACGTTTACCAACTTGAAGATGCGCCTCAGCAAATTTATCTGACCGACCAGCTCACGATTCAGTTTGCGCCTCAGGTGAGTTCGGCGGATAGGGCGGCGATCGCGGCGGCGGCAGGGCTGCTGCAGCTAGAGGCCATTGACGGCGTTCCTGACGCCTATGTGTTTCAGGTGACGGCAGCGGCGGTGGCCAACCCCTTAAAGCTAGCCAACCGGCTAGCGCGTCTACCCGAGGTGCTGCTGGTGGAGCCCAACGTGGTGGTGCCAGCTCAGGGGTACTATCGCCCCCAAGACTCGCTCTACCGCGAGCAGTGGTATTTGCAGCATCAGGGGGGGCAAAATTTGGCGACGGGGTCCCACGTCTCGGCCGAAGCCGCCTGGGACATTACCCGGGGCAACCGCTCCATCGTGGTGGCCATCATTGACGACGGCTTTGACCTCAATCACCCCGACTTCAGCGGCCCTGGCAAGCTCGTGGCCCCGCGAGATTTGCGGAGCAGCGACGGGGTGCCCCTGCCCGAAGCCGCTGGGGAAAACCACGGTACCGCAGTAGCGGGGGTGGCGATCGCCGAAGAAAATGGACAGGGCATCGTCGGGATTGCCCCCGGCTGCGCCTTTATGCCCATTCGCTATTCGGGGCTCATTGACGATCGCTCTATTGAGGCGATGTTTGGCTGGGCTATGAACAATGGCGCAGCAGTGATCTCCTGCAGCTGGGGACCAGTAGGCACCCGCTATTCCCTTTCCCTAAGGCAGCGGGCCGCCATCACCCGCGCCGCCCTTCAAGGCCGCGACGGAAAAGGCTGCGTGGTGCTGTTTGCCGCCGGAAACGCCAATCGCCCCCTCAACGGCACCATCGACGAGCGGGGCTGGCCCGACAATGCGCTGCAGGGCAGCACCCCTTGGCTCAATGGGTTTGCGGTCCACCCCGATGTGATTGCGGTATCGGCCTGTAGCAGCCTCAACCGAAAATCAGCCTATAGCAGCTGGGGAAAAGAAATTTCCGTCGCCGCCCCCAGCAACAACGCCGTGCCGGGGCTATTTTTGCCGCAGCGAGGCTTTGTAAATACTGGCCCCCTGATTCGCCAGCCGCCGGGACGAGCGGTGCTGACGAGCGATCGCCTCGATGCCCTAGGCTATTCCTCCGGTGATTTTGTCCGCACCTTTGGCGGCACCTCCAGCGCCTGTCCGCTGGTGGCAGGGGTAGCGGCGCTGATGCTGTCGGCCAATCCGGACCTCACCGCCCAGCAGGTGCGTCAAATTTTGCAGGCCACAGCAGATAAAATTGTGGACCGCCAAAGCGACCCGCAGCTAGGGCTCAGGCGGGGTACCTACGAGGCTCAAGGACATTCAGAATGGTTTGGGTATGGAAAGGTGAACGCCCTGCGGGCGGTGCAGGCTGCTGAGCGGCAGCTCCCGACGCTCCAGCCCGCGACGCGCTGGCTAGAGTTCATAGACAGCCAAAAGGTAACCATTTCTGACAACGTTCCCCAAGGCATTAGCCGCCGCATCCGCGTGTCGCAGCGCAACGTCCTGTGGAACCTAGACGTGACCTTGAGCATCGCTCATCCCTTTTTGGGAGACCTGGAAATCAACCTGATTGCCCCCTCAGGAGACTCAGTGCGGCTGCAGTCTCGGCTGCTGGGACGACAGCGGACGCTCAACAAGACCTACTCAACCCAAACCACCCCCCTACTCAATCGCCTCCTGGGCCAGTCCATCCAAGGAGACTGGCAGCTACAGGTGTGCGACTGCGCGGCAGGAGACGTGGGAGAACTCAGGCAGTGGCGGCTGCGGCTCGGGGTTTAGCGTCTCAAGCAACCCCCCAATCACGGGCTAAAATAGGAGTCTACTTCTCTAAAACCAGCACCTGCAGGTCCGCGATCGCTATGCTCCCTCTCGACACGTCCCGCGTCCCCTCTCGCGACAATCCTACGTCTAGTCATCCCCAAGAGGCGAACCACGACCTTGGACATGACCACACCCATCCTCATAGCCCCGACGAGCAGGGCCACGACGAGCAGGGCCACGACAAGCAGGGCAACAGCAAACAGAGCTATGGTAAACAGGGCCACGGCAAGAAAGGTCACGGTGAACAGGACCACGACCATGTCCACAGCGAAGAGTCCCGCCGCCGGATCATTAACCGGCTGTCTCGCATCGAGGGACACATCCGCGGCATTAAGACAATGGTGCATGAGGACCGCGACTGTCCCGATGTCCTGGTGCAAGTGGCTGCTGTGCGGGGCGCTCTAGACCGGGTTGCCCGAATTATTCTAGATGAGCATTTGAGCGAATGTGTGAGTCGGGCGGCGGAAAAGGGAGCGATTGAGGAGGAGATTAGCGCTCTCAAAGCCGCATTGGACCGATTTTTAGCCTGACCTATAGCCTTTAAAGGACATCAACCTGGATGAGGAAGTGAGACGATAGGCGTGAAAAATGTTGTTGGTTACGCTGCCGGAATTGCCGCTGGAATCGCAACGATGGGAAGCCCTCTTGCCCGAGCCGATGGCCCCCCGTTGACCGTGATTTACCCACCTGACGGGCACGAAACGATCGCTGAGCAGATCTTCTTTATCGGCACTGCTGCCGATGGGGTCACCGTCAACGGTCAGCCCGTCCAGCAAAGCGAGGCGGGTCACTTCGCGCCCTCCTTCCCCTTGGCCCTTGGAGAAAACCGCTTTGTTTTAGAAGCTGGAGAGGCGACGCAGACCCTGGTCGTGGTGCGCAACGCTGCTGTGCCCGCCGGACCCGAGGGCCTGGCCTTTGCCGAAGGAAGTCTTTTCCCCAGCGTAAACGTGGCGCGGCAGCTGGGGGAAACCCTGTGCTTTGAGGCGATCGCTCCTGCCGAAAGCGCCGTCACCGCTTTGTTTCAGGGTCAGACCCTTCCTCTCAGTCCCCAGCCCTCGGTGGTGCTCCCGCCCAATTCAGCGGTGCTGACGGGGCAGATCGACCCCGTCGGAGAAGCTATCCTCTACGGCGGCTGCACGGTGCTACAGGGGGGAGCGTTAGGGCAGCCGAACTATCGACTGGAGATAAATGGAGAGACTGTAGAGCAAGCGGCACCGGGCACTGTTGATGTGCTGCCGGCGGTGCCGTTTCAGGTGGCCACCGTCACGGCCCCTTCAGGCACAGCCCGCACCGGACCCAGCACCACCTACTCCCGGCTCACTCCCTTGCCCACCGGCACCCAAGCCGGGATTACGGGCAGCGAGGGAGACTGGTGGCGGCTAGACTACGGCGCTTGGATCCGTGATTCTGAAGTCACCGTGGCAGCAGCAGCAGTGCCGCCGCGATCGCTAGTGCGCGGCGTTCTGGGGCGAGAGCTCAGCGATCGCACCGAAATTGTCTTCCCGCTGCAGGTGCCGGTACCGGTGTCAATAGATCAGCGGCGCGGCTCCTTGACCTTGACCTTGCACAACACCACCGCTCAAACCGATACGATTCGCCTCGATGATGATCCAGTCATTGAGCGACTCGACTGGACCCAGCCTAGCCCTAACCAAGTGGCGTATCACTTTAGCCTCAAGTCTCCCCAAGCCTGGGGCTATAGCCTACGCTACGAGGGAACCAATTTACTGCTGACGCTGCGGCATCCTCCAGCCTTAGCAGACAGACCTCTGGTGGGCACGTCCATCTTGCTAGACCCCGGCCACGGTAGCCCTGAGGATTTGGGAGCGCGCGGCCCCACCGGGCTGCCGGAAAAAGACGTCACCCTCGCCCTGTCGCTACAGCTGCGCGATGCTTTAGAAGCCCGGGGCGCGTCGGTGATTATGACCCGCGAGGGCGACGACGACCTGTTTCCCAGCGATCGCGTGGCGACGATTGAGGCCCTAGAGCCGACCCTGGCGCTGAGCCTGCACTACAATGCCCTACCGGACGAAGGCGACGCAGAAAACACGGCGGGCATCGGCATGTTTTGGTATCACGCCCAGGCCCACGATCTAGCGGTCTTCTTGCACAACTACCTCGTTGAGACCCTAGATCGTCCCTCCTATGGGGTGTACTGGAATAATTTAGCGCTGACCCGACCGGCGATCGCTCCGTCGGTGCTGCTGGAGCTGGGGTTTATGATCAATCCTGAAGAGTTCGAGTGGATTGTTGACCCTGAGCAGCAGGCCCGGTTAGCTGAGGGATTGGCGGATGGAATTGAGCAGTGGGTCAGCGATACTCAGGCAGTATCTCGCTGAGGTAGAGGGAATACAGGGGAAGGCTTAGAGGGCACTGCGCAGGCCAGGAGCAAGCCGCCGCGCTATAACTGGTGTAGGCAAATCGCGAGGTCTTCTAAGGTGGTGGGCGACGCGCCCAAAAGACTGTCAGAAATGTCTTCCCCAAACGTTTGCTGGAAGTCTTCGCAAAGAGCAACGTCCCAGTCGAAACCACAGATTTGAGTCCAGCTTAAATCAGTTTCTAGGTCGTCATCGGGGCGCAGCTTTCCTGCCGGAAGCCCGCTGTATTCTGGAAGGCGATCGTAGAGAAACTCCAGTACTTTTGTCGTGTAAGTCTCAGGCCAAAGGTTATGACACCAGTCATAGCGAGATAGGGTACGGCGCTCTTTCAGCGAGAGTTTGACCTGTCGGCGACGGGAAAGATCTGGGCTGAGATCGCTGTACGTCGAGATGCTGAAGTACGCATTTTTGAGCTGCTGCCACGGAATCAATGGCTTTTCCTTGAAATCAATAAGATCAGACATGCCGCACGGTCTTGTGCCTCTTGCGCTAGCGGATTAGGCGGAGTATCACCCTGAGCTATTGTGCCCATTCAACCGTCAGAGTAGGGCCGCAAAACCTGGCAAAACCCGCTGCACAGGGTCTTTTCTGCTGTGCTTTCACGCACAAAGCCCGGTGAGCGTCGGTACAAAATCTGGGTAGGAAATAGAGGCTGCCTCGGCCCTGTGAATTGTTGTGGATCCAGAAGCGTTGAGGGCAGCGATCGCCAAACTCATCGCGATGCGGTGATCGGTATAGCTGTCTACGGTCTCGCCCGTGAGTGGGGTTCCCCCTACGATTTCCAGCCCGTCATGTCGCTCAGCAATCCTCGCGCCCAGCTTGCCCAGCTCGCTAGCCATCACCGCAATGCGATCGCTCTCCTTCACCCGCAGCTCGGCGGCGTCGCGAATCACCGTCTTTCCTTTGGCGAAGGCGGCGGCCACCGCCAAAATTGGAATTTCGTCAATCAGCTTGGGAATCAGATCTCCTTCAATAGTGCAGCCGGTCAGCGCTGAGTGCTTCACCCTCAGGTCGGCTACCGGCTCCCCGGTGACGGTGCGGGCATTCTCCAGGGTGATGTCGGCCTGCATGCGCTCTAGCACCTCCAAAACGCCCGTACGGGTGGGGTTGACGCCAACGTTTTCGATGGTGATGTCTGCGCCGGGGGTGATGGCGGCGGCCACCAGCCAGAAAGCCGCAGAGCTGATGTCTCCCGGCACCACAATGGACTGCCCGGTGAGCTGAGCGGGACCCTCCAGCTCGATTTGCCGAGTCTCGGGGTCTACCCGCAGCTTGGCCCCAAAGGCGGCCAGCATTCGCTCGCTGTGGTCTCTGGACTGGGCAGGCTCAGTGATCAGGGTAGTGCCCTCAACGCTCAGCCCCGCCAGCAGCACGCAGGATTTTATCTGAGCAGAAGCGACCGGAGAGCGGTAGTGGATGGGGGATAGGTTACGGCCCTGCACCGCCAAGGGCGCAAATCCGCCCTGACGGCACCAAATCGATGCCCCCATTTCTTGAAGGGGATCGATGACTCGCTTCATGGGGCGCGCTCGCAGCGAGGCGTCTCCCGTAACGGTGAAGAAGCGATCGGGGCGCGAGGCCAGCAGCCCCAGCATCAGGCGCATGGTGGTGCCTGAATTGCCGGCGTCGAGGACGGTTGCGGGCTCTTGTAAGGCTAATCCGGTGCCTTCTACAGCAACGGCATCCGAGCTAAGCTCGGAAATAGTAGCCCCCATGGCCCGCAGGCAGTGGGCTGTGCTGTGGGGATCTTCCCCCAGCAGTAGACCTTCAATGTGGGTTGTGCCCTGAGCGATTGCCCCCAGCATCAGGGCGCGATGGGAGATAGATTTGTCCCCCGGGACGCGGAGACGTCCGGTAAGCGGGAGCCCCTCTGCGGGCGGAGAAATCGTCAGAGCTTGGGTTGAATCGGTTGTAGCTAAATCGATGATGGCGGTTGCCATTGCAGCGCAGGGTGGGAGGTATTTATACAAGGCCAGTATGCATCATCATCTGCCCCTTTACACCGACTATCATGATCTGTTGCTATGACTTGGCAGCGGGGGGGATTAAACGCTATAACCGAGGCAGTGCGCGATCGCATCTAACCCTTCCGGCCCGATCTGCCGCACTCGGCCTCAGCGCTTTCCCCATTCCTGCTTCCCATGCTGAATCAGCACCATCGTCAGGTCAGCCTCTCGTTCATGTCTTTTGACATGCCCGTCTGGTCAGTGACGCGGACAGCCGCTACGCTGTATCCCCAGGGGGACAATCAGTTTCACGTACTCCTAACTGAGCCCGTTATTCAAGAGCGCTTTCCGCTAAGGTCAGACAGCACCGTCAAAACCATGTCGCGATCGCCCCGGCTGCTGTGGCTAGAACTCTCTGCCTACCGGGTGACGATGACCATGCAGGGCAACGGGCGCTTTAGCTACCGACATTTTTGGGAGCCCGGCGTCTATGGGACCAATCGCTACTGGCTCCAAAGCAGACCTCAGTCTGAGCAGATTCACCTGCGGAACTTTACGCGCTCCCTGGACCTAATTGGCCACGGCATTCCCGAGAGATTACGCCTAGAATATGAGCTCTGGGCTCAAAACCTATGCTTAGGGCACTACGTCATGAACCTAGACGTTCACCCGAGCTCGTAGGCTCGACCTAACCTTACCTCGCCACCCATAACAATGGACATTTCATCAGCGCTGCCGACGTTCGTCATTACTCTGAGGGAGGGCGTTGAGGCAACGCTCGTCATTGGCATCGTGCTGGCCTATCTGGACAAAGCGGGGCGCTCTCAGCTCAACCGATGGGTATATGGCGGCATCGCTGCCGGGATGGTGGCCAGCGTTGGGGTTGGCGTCGCGCTTAACCAGACGCTGACGGCGCTGGCCACATCCGACCAGCCCTATGCTCCTATTGTCAAGCCGCTGCTGGAAGCTACGTTTGGGCTGATCGCCATTGGGCTTTTAAGCTGGATGCTGATCTGGATGACGCAGCAGGCCAAAACCCTGAAGGCCGATATTCAAGACAGCGTCAGCCGCGCTATTCAGCAGTCGCGGGGCTGGAGTATCTTCGGCCTGATTGCCGTTACCGTCCTGCGGGAAGGGTTTGAGACGGTGATCTTCATCTCAGCCCAGTTTCAAGAAGGCTGGCTTCCCGTCGCGGGGGCGATCGCAGGTCTACTAGGGGCTGCGATCGTTGGCGTGCTGCTGTTTCAGTTTGGCGTTCGCATTGACCTGAGGCAGTTCTTCCGGGTGCTGGGGCTGCTGCTGCTGTTAATTGTGGCGGGGTTGATCATTAGCACCCTGCGCCATGTAGATGCAGCAGCGGCGGCGATCGCCCAGACGATTCCCCAGGCTGACTTCTGCTCAGAGTCAGGAGCCTGTATTCTAGGTCCACAGGTGTGGGACCTGAGTAAAATCCTGCCCGATCGCCAGTTCCCCGGCATTTTGCTACGCTCTTTCTTGGGCTACACCCAAACCCTGTATTTGGCTCAGGCAATCGGCTACGTGAGCTTTTTGGTGATTGTGGGCGGCCGCTATCTGCAAACCCTGTTTCCCACCCTAGGCCAGGGGGCCGTGAAAGAGCCCTAAAGTTGGGGCTGCAAGGCAGCCATTTGAGCGTTCCGCCTTGGGCTAGAGAGCCATTTTTCCAGCAGCGCCTCGAGGTCGTCTAGCTGAATCGGCTTGCTGAGGTAGTCGTCCATCCCTGCCGCCAGACACTTTTCCCGGTCCCCCACCATGGCGTGAGCTGTAACGCCAACAATCGGCATGCGACTGCAGGTGGTCTCTCTCTGGCGGATGTAGCGGGTTGTCTCGTAACCGTCTAGCTCTGGAAGCTGGCAGTCCATGAGCACGATATCAAAAGACTGCTCGTCAATCTTTCTGAGGGCATCTTTGCCGTCTTTTGCCGTCGTCACGTCGTAGCCAAAGCGCTGCAAAATCGCCAGCATCAGCATCTGGTTGGCTGGGATATCTTCAACCACTAGAACCCGCCTACGGTGATTGTGGGGGGAGAGGCTGGGAAACTGGCCTGAAGCCATCACAGCGGAGACCGCTGGTCTGTGGCGCTATGGCCAGGGGAACCTGAAACCAAAACGTTGAGCCAACTCCAAAAATGCTGTCGACCCCAATTTCTCCGTCCATCAGCTCAACGATTTTTCGGCAAATCGCCAGGCCCAATCCGGTTCCCTCATACTGCCGCGCAGCGAAGGTTTCCACCTGGGTGAACAGGCTGAAAATTTGAGCTTGGTTTTCAGCCGCGATGCCGATGCCGGTATCGCGGACGGCAAAGCGCAGCTCAATAGCTTTCTTATCTTTAACAGAGGGCAAAACCGTGCGAATGCTGACTTCAATCTCGCCGCTATCCGTGAACTTGATTGCGTTACTGAGCAGGTTAGATAGCACCTGTTGGAGCCGATCGATCGGACCCTGCAGCCGCTGAGGAATATTGGGGGCGATCGCCAAATGAATTTGCAGTCCTTTTCGGTTAGCCTGGGGAGCAAACCGCTTTAATAGGTCTTCTACCGTGGCTCGAAGGTCAAACTCGACCGTTTGCAGCTTCAGCTCTCCCGCCTCTAGCTTCGAGAGATCTAGAATATCTTCAATAATCATCAACAAATCTTCTCCGCTTTTGGTAATTGTCTGTAGATATGACCTTTGCTGACTGTCAAGAAACGTTTTCTCCAGAAGCTGAGAGAATCCGATAATCGCGTTCATTGGGGTTCGAATCTCATGGCTCATATTGGCCAAGAACTCACTCTTGGCGTCATTGGCCTGCTGGGCCTTTACCGCAGCGATTTCTAGGCGGACGCGAGCCTCTTTTGCCTCGCTCAGATACTCAGAGACCCGCTGTGCATACAGACATAGAACGACGGCTGACAGCAGTGAAACAACCGCTGTGGCGCTGTGACTCAGGCTCAGCGCCACAACCCCGACCTGTAGCCCCATCATCAGGTGCCCAATGCCGCAAAAGAGGACAAAAGCAGCCCCTAGGCTAAATAGCCAGGTAAACGGAATATCGCTTTGAAAGAGAATCCACCCTAAAGCAACCGGAATAGTAAAGTAGGCGATCGCCGTAAGCAAATTAGCGAACGTCAAGATGAACTGAAGCGACGGCTCAGATAAAAGCACAGAAGTTTTTCAATTTGTATAAGAGTTGACAGTATATTGGCGGGCAGAAAGAGGCTAACAAAATACATTGTTCGGGAACAAACCACGTTATCAGTATATTTCGTTGGCGATTGCCGTCTATAAGGGCAATGCGAAGGAAAGTGCCACTTTATAGAGAGAAGTATAAAGTTTTGGCTATCAGGCAGTGAATCTCCGATAGCCGCAGGGAAAGCTGTACTTTTCACCGAGCCAATATGACGACCTAAAGCTTCGAAGCGTACAGCCGTGCAGCGGTTTTACTGAGCCTTCCGGCGGGTCTTAGTCACCGGGGAAAAGGCCCACCCTCCAGCCTATTCCTACAAGTTAGAGAGAGAATATTGAAATCCCCCTCTCAAGCCTTGAGAGGGGGATTTGAGGTCTAGCCAAACAGCGGTATGGACAGAGCCTTTAAAAGGTGCAGTTTACTCAGTCAGGTAAATTGTGTTGGGTACAATAGGGAAAAAGGCGTATTCATACCATGCAGTCCACACAAAACTGCGAACCCATCGCTGGCGCTTTTGCGGGTCTATCGCGTAGTCAAACGCTCCTTGAGCTGCATCAATTGACGACAAGTGGTTTTCGCAGCCGCAGCCGTGGTGATAGGTAAACCCGTAGTGGGAGGCAATGCTCTGCAGCTTCATCTGCACCGCGTAGACCTTGCCCGCGTGGAGAGCCGCATCCCAAGGGCGCTTGTGGGCTTGATCCCGGGGATCGAAGCGCAGGGCTCGCTCTTCGAAGACTGTATCGCGTTCGATGGGTGCTAGATTCACCCAATAGACGCTCGCCGGTAGGTCGTAGCCAAACTCCTCAAAAAAGGCCTTAACGATGCGGGCTACTTTGAGCTCATTTGCGAGGTCACCTGCGCGATCGCTCTGCCTCCCCGCCTGAGCTTCTAGCCGCTGCAAAATAGCGTCGAAATCGGGGTAGCTCTGTCGCTGAAAGTCCTGTCCGTAGAACTCTAGGGTCTCCCGAGCCAGCTGACCAAATAGTGCCCCAAAAGCAGATTTAAGGTGAAGCAGCTCCGGCTTTTCTTGAAACAGGTCGACATCACCCTGCTCTAGTTTGTACTGGAAAAGTTGAGCCATCTCTACGTAGTTCTGAGGTTCAGATAGGCCAACGTCTGCGCTGCCGTGGGCGATCGCCTGCCAAGTTGATGGCAGCTGAGAGACAGAGACGGCGTTTTCCCCAGAAATTAGGACTCTAGGCGTTGAATCGAGCAGTAGCATAGCACCCTCAATAAACAGCTAATATTGTTGAAATCTGATTGCACTAAGTAGGTCGGTGCAATTTAGCTCGCGTAAATCAAGTTTTGTAAAGATGGCTCCAAACTCTGTCGTATCGCCAATTTGAGCAAAGTTAATATTTCGTAACCTAGCTGCATCTTCCTATGCCTACCTACTTATACCAGATGTTTCCAATCTAGCATTCTGCTTTTTTCAAATTTCTTAAGTATGTTGAGGATGCGCTAACTCAAAGCAGTAGCTGTTAACAAATCTTGCCAGATAAAGCTAATAATCGCAGGAAAAATCTTGCAAACAAACCTCAATTAAAGCTCAATACATCGAAAAGACAGCGTCAGATTACTGTAGAAATCATGGCAGAACTGTACGCCCTTCAAACTGATGATAAATTGGCGAGGGAGTAGGCTTAGAGAAGCGGCCCTTCCGGGGCGATCGGCCAGGCTGGAAACGACGCAGCCGCAGCGCATTGGCAACTACAGAGACCGAGCTAAACGCCATCGCTGCCCCGGCAACCATCGGGTTTAATAGCCACCCACTCCAGGGAAATAGCAGCCCCGCCGCTAGAGGAATTCCCAGCAGATTGTAGATAAAGGCAAAAAAGAGATTTTGCCGAATGTTTCGCATTGTGGCGTGGCTAAGCTGAATAGCTGCGACTAGCCCCTCAAGACTTCCCGAAATCAGCGTGATATCGCTGGCGGCGATCGCCACGTCGGTGCCAGTACCAATGGCGATGCCCACGTCAGCTTGGGCCAAGGCAGGGGCATCGTTGATGCCATCTCCCACCATCGCCACCATACGGCGGCGCGGTCTCCTCTGCTGGCCCTGCGGCTGACCTCGGTCCTGCATCGCGGTAATGAGGGCTGCCTTCTCCCCCGGCTTCACGTCTGCAAAGACTTGAATGTCACCCAAGCTGCGGGCGATCGCCTCAGCGGTGCGGCGGTTGTCTCCCGTCAGCATCACCACCTCTAGGCCCATCCGCCGAAGCCTGCTAAGGGTCTGGGCCGAGGTGGGTTTGAGCGTATCCATGATGCCCAAAATGCCCTGTATACCGTGATCTATCGCCACCCACACTACCGTTTTGCCGTCATGCTGCCACTGGGTTTGCAGAGCGTCAAGAGACTGATCGGCGGAGGCCATGCCTCGGGTATCCAAGCCGAGATCAGCCATCCACCGCTGGGTGCCAACCTGCACGAAATAGCCATCGACCCAGCCCTGTACCCCGCAGCCGGGAATGGCCTCAAAAGCTTCTAGCGCGCGAGGAGCCGATCTCAGAGGCCCCGTCATGTTGACGACCCGGTCATGGTGCTGCACGATTGCATCTGCGAGGGGGTGCTCAGACTGAGCCTCCACCGCCGACATCAGCCCCAGCAGGTCGGGCGGGCTAAATTCAAGCCGCTTGGGCATTTCAAAAAAAACGGGGACGGCTCCGCTGAGGCTAGGAGCCCGCATCATCTGAGACGCTCGCCGCCCCGTTACGCCCTGAGCGATAACGAAGTCCGTCACCTCGGGCTTGCCTTCGGTGAGGGTGCCGGTTTTGTCAAGCACGATGGTCTGCAGCCGGTGGGCCATCTCCAGACTTTCAGCACCCTTGATCAAAATACCCAGCTCTGCCCCCTTACCGGTACCCACCATGATTGAGGTAGGGGTAGCCAGTCCTAGGGAGCAGGGGCAGGCAATTACAAGGACGCTGACGGTGGTCACCATCGCCAGCGTAAGGTTGCCCGTCAGCAGCATCCAGGTGCAAAAGGTGGTGAGGGCGATCGCAATGACGACCGGGACAAACCAGCGGGTGACCTGGTCGGCGAGCCGCTGAATAGGAGCCTTGGAGGCCTGCGCTTGCTGGACCAGCGTGATGATTTGCGCCAGCACCGTGTCGCTGCCCACCCGCGTCACCCGCACCGTGACGCTGCCGGTTTTGTTGAGGGTAGCCCCAATCACTTCGTCTCCCTTGCCCTTACCCACCGGCAGGCTCTCTCCGGTCACCATACTCTCGTCAAGCGTAGAGGTGCCGGCGATCACTTCGCCGTCTAAGGGCACTGTCTCTCCCGGACGCACAACCACCACCTCCCCGACAGCCACGTCGGCGATCGCCACGTCCACGGGCCTGCCGTCGCGAATCACCCGCGCCGTCTTAGACTGCAGCCCCATCAACGCGTGAATCGCCTCTGAAGTCTGCCGCCGCGCCCGCTGCTCCATCGACTTCCCCAGCAGCACCAGGGTAATGACGACTCCCGCCGCCTCGTAGTAAACCTCAGGGCTAAGCCCCTGGCTCAGCAGAATCTGCGGTCTTACCGTGGGCAGCAGAGAATAAAAGTAGGCCGCACTGGTCCCCAATGCCACTAGGGTGTCCATATTGGCAGTGCGGTGCTGCAGACTCTTCCAGGCCCCTCGATAGAATCCGTAACCACACCAAAACTGCACCGGCGTCGTCAGGGCTAGCTGCAGCCAGGGGTTTCGCAGCCATGCCGGAATCATAGGAATAGGCACCCCTATCATCATCGGCAGACCGCCCACCACCAAGATTAGGCTAACTATGCCGCCGAGTATCAGCTTGCGGCGCAGCTGCCGGGCCTCGGCAGCTTGGTCTTCGGTTTGATCCACCTCGCGATTGTCGCGACTGCTATCCCCTAGCGGTTGAGGGAGGTAGGCCTTAAATCCTGCCGCCTCGACTGCCTGCTGCAGCCGCTGCGCGTCGACTTGCTGCGCGTCGTATTGAATAGTGGCCTGCTCGGTGCCAAAGTTGACGAGGCATTGCGCCACCCCCGTCGATTTGGACAGCTTGCGCTCAATGAAAGCGGCGCAGGCGGCACATTTCATGCCGCCGATGTCGAGGATAAGGGTGGTCATAACGGCTTAGGCACAAATATTTTGAATTGGTCTACAGAGGCTGCAGCGTGAACCCCATCTCCTCAACCTCAGCTCGAATAGCGGAAATACCGACTTGCTGAGGATTGTATTGAACAGTGGCTTGTTCTCTGGCGTAGCTGACGCTGACGCTGGCGATTCCAGGAATGCTGACGAGGGTCCGATCGACGTTGGTAGCGCAGCCGTCGCACATCATTCCCCCCACCTTAAAAATAACAGTAGCCATGGTTAGCCTCATATTTTGACGGACCTGCCAATAAAGAATGAGGGCGTCTCACAGTTGTTCCCGGCGCAACGTGAGCTTAGCTCAAACCTTAAACCCAGAGGGCTAGTGGCCCTTGCCCTCACCTGTCCCTTAAGCTGTAGGTGGTCTCTCAAACCATCACCCTTTCCACTGCCGGAGAAGTCAACGCGATGTCAGATGCAAAAAATGTTTTAGGAACCTCTCTCGAAGCTTGCTCCAATTCCCCAATGACCGGGTACTACCGCAATGGCTGCTGCGACACCGGGGCGGGGGATATGGGAGTGCATGTGGTGTGCGCCGAAATGACCGAAGACTTTCTCAGCTTCACTAAAGCACAGGGCAACGATCTCAGCACCCCCCGCCCCGCGTATAGCTTTCCTGGCCTAAGGCCGGGCGATCGCTGGTGCCTCTGCGCCTCTCGCTGGCAAGAGGCATTCGAGGCAGGGGTTGCTCCAAAAATTGCCCTTGCGGCAACCCACGCCTTAGCCCTAGAGCACCTATCGTTGAACGACATGGAGCAGCACGCTGCGTCCTGATCGCGGGAGGCCAGCGGGGCCGCTTTCCCCTTTGCCCAGCCAAGACCTGCCTACGGGCCGATGGTCAAAGCGTCAGGCATCGCTCAGTTGAACGAAGCTTGCCGTAGATTGGCCTACCAGCGACTACCCGATTGCTGATATCCTAGCGTTGACTATGAGAGTATCGGCGCTGCCTCAGTCGCAGCAGCGCCAGCGCACGCTAGATTCGGCCAAGCATCCTTTATGAATTCATATCTTGTGGCGGCGGTTCAGATGAACAGTCAACCTGACCTAGCCGCCAACCTCAACCAAGCAGAAGACCTGATCGAGCTTGCGGTTCGCCAGGGAGCTGAGCTAGTTTGCCTACCGGAGAATTTCTCATTTTTAGGGGAAGAGGAAGACAAGGTCAGCCAGGCAGAGGCGATCGCCAGCGAGACGGAGGCGTTTCTCAAGCGCATGGCGCAGCGCTATCAGGTTACCCTGCTGGGGGGCGGGTTTCCTGTCCCTATCGAGACGGGGCGAGTATACAACCGTGCCCTGCTGGTGGGGCCAGACGGCGACCAGCTTGCCGCCTACGAAAAGGTGCATCTCTTTGACGTCAACCTACCGGACGGCAACACTTACGAAGAGTCGCGCACTGTCGTAGCAGGGCAATCGCTGCCGCCGGTCTACGCCTCTAAAACTTTGGGACGATTGGGCCTGTCCATCTGCTACGACGTACGCTTCCCCGAGCTCTATCGCCACCTCTCTCAGCTGGGCGCTGAGGTGCTGTTTATTCCCGCCGCCTTTACGGCCTACACGGGCAAAGACCACTGGAAAATTCTGCTCCAGGCCCGCGCCATCGAGAACAGCTGCTATGTGGTGGCCCCGGCCCAGACCGGGCAGCACTACGGGCGGCGGCAGTCCCACGGTCATGCGCTTGTCATTGACCCTTGGGGCGTGATTTTGGCAGATGCAGGAGAAAAAACCGGTGTCGCTATTGCCGCTGTGGAGCGATCGCGGCTGCAGCAGGTGCGGCAGCAAATGCCGTCACTACAGCATCGGGTCTTTAGCTGAGCCGGACGATGACAATCGCTAAAATTGAAGCCGCAAGCCCTCACAACCCACTTTTCCAATGTCGTCTCCACAGCCCTCTCCCGAAGATAAGCGTGTCGAGCAGCGCCAGCAGACGCTGAAGCGCCTTTTCCTGATTTTACTCACGGCTGGATTGATCATCGGGGCGCTGCTGTCCGTTGGCGTCATTCAGTTGCTCAATCGCTTTGGGCTCACTAACAGTCAGCCCCAGACTGAGCAGCTGCAGAATCTAGCGCCCCAGACTTCTGTGCCCGTAGACGCAGCGCTTCGCCCTCCTGCTATTCCCCCTGCTTAAACGGCAAGGTCTCGTTGATGGCGTCGGTCTCCTCTTGCTCCATTTCATTGATCTCGTCAATGTAGTTCGTCAAGATTTGCCGGAGCCTCGGATCGTAAAGGCGATGCAGGCTATAGTTCACCGAGGCGGGAAACCCCCGCCGTTTTTTGTGGCGTCCCCCCGCGCCGGGGTCAAAGGTCTGGATTCCGTGGTCAATAGCCCATTCAATAGGGGCGTAGTAGCAGGCGTTGAAGTGCAGACAGTCGATGTCGTTGCTCGCCCCCCAGTAGCGCCCGTAGAGATTGTCTCCTTTGTAGAGGCAAAAGGACATCCCGACAGGCGGGGCATCGCTGCCCGCGTCCGTGGGGTGGGCAACGGCAAACAGAACGCGATCGCGGTAGCAGGTGTCGAGCTGCTCAAAGAATCGCCGGGTGAGGTACTTGCTGCCCCACCAGCCAAACTTGTCGCAGGTGTCGGCATAGAAGTCATACATCTGGGGAAACAAAGCCGAGGGAATCTCGTCTCCCGTGACAACCCTCATGCTCAGCCCCGCTTTCTCAACTGCCTTGCGCTCCCGCTTAATGTTGCGGCGCTGGTTGGCGTTGAACTGCTTGAGATAGTCATCAAAGCTATTGAAACTGTTGTTGGTCCAGATATAGCTGTGGTGCTGCCAGGCGATAAAGCCAAGCTGCTCTACCTGCGATCGCCACTGGGGGTCGACGTAGAGGAAGTTGCACCCAGAAATCCGGTGGCGCTTGCAAAACTGGTCGATGGCCGCCAGCATCAGGGCGGTAATCTCCAGCTCATCTTCGCCAGGAGCAATCAGAAACCGGTAGCCTTCTGCTGGTGTAAAGGGAGACATCCCCAGGAGTTTTGGGTAATACTGTATCCCCAGCCGCTGCGCTAAATCGGCCCACTGATGGTCAAACACAAACTCCCCATAGCTGTGGCCCTTGATGTACAGCGGCGCAGCGCCAATCAGCTCGCGATCGCGCCATAGGGTGAGGTGATGGGGCTGCCATCCAGCCTTCGCAGCGGCGCTGCCTGAAGCCTCGAGGGCATGAAGCCAGGACCATTCAAGAAAGGGCGTCGTCAAAGGAAGTGCTAGGGCATCCCAAGCTTGTCTTGGAACCTCTGCAATTTGACTCACCCAGGAAACAGAATAGCTAGTATTAAGTTGATTGACCATAATAGAGGAAAGCAGTACAGCGGTAGTGACGAAATGGCACGAAGGCTAATGGCGCAGACGCGGAGCGCGCCCGTAATGGCCAGGGAACAACTCAGCTATTAAAGCAGCTAGTGCAGTCTACTCTCTCTACCGTATTGTTGTAATACCCGTTTTTTACCAAACCTGGTGAGATTGTATGAAAAACTACTGAAGCTTGATGCGCCTTTCGGCATATCGTTCAGTTGGCGTAGATAATTCAAATATCCATCAGCTGGTTTTCCCTTTTAACTGCGATTTAGCGCATTCACCCGCTTGCGTTGTGCTCCTTCCCCCGTTATGAGAATGAAGCTCTCTAAGCAGCCATCGTTTCGCCGAATTTTACTCTTGCGGATTCTTCTGATCAGCGTTCCAATTTTGCTGATTGGCGTTGCCGTTGCGTTTCGCAAGGCTCGAACGACGCTGCAGTATACCGCCCAGCAAAACTTAGCCGAGAGCGCAGAACGTAAAGCCGAGAGCATCGAAACGTCGGTGGAGGCGCTGCAGACCAGTCTGGTTACAGCCAGCGAAACCCTAGCGCTCCGCACTGAATCTCTAGAGGCCTCACAGACCTTTCTAGAACAGCTAGCGCTGCGAATCCCGGTAGATACGCCTTGCCTGGAGCTTCGGGACTGGGAAACTCGGCAGCTTGTCAGCAGCAGTAATACTAGCGGCAGCTGCACCGCCGAATCTGAAGCGATCGCCAGGTCAGTGGCCACAACCGCAATGCTGTGGCCCCGAAGTCGGGATCTGATGGTTTCTAATCGCTTCTACATTCAGTCGCTGTCGGTGGATCTTACTCCTAATGCGCCTTCATCTTCGTCGCTTCAAAGTCAGCTTAACCTGATCTCCCATACGCCGGTCTACAGCGCTGGAGGCGATCTGCGCTATATTTTAAGCGCCCATGCCACCTTGACTCAGCTGGAAAGCGGTGATCCAGGCTCTTTGGTAGGCTACACCGTTGTCATCGATGAGGCAGGCGAGATTTTGGCCCATCCTATTGCAGGTCAGGTCGGCACAAGCGTGCACGATACCGCCGACAGCAGCCGCTTTCAGATCATCATTGACAACGCCCTGCAAGAGCGGCAAAGCGTTCAACACCTGTTCAATTTTTCCGATGATGGAGCGGAGTGGCTGGCAGGACACAGCACAACGTCTGTCACCATCAGCCCCACCGAAGATCAAACCTGGATTGTGATTGCGGTTACCCGATTAGACCACGCGCTACACGGACTGGTCGATATCAAGCGGATTCTGCTGGTGCTGACGGCGGGTCTACTGTTCGCCCTGCTGCTCGGTATGCTATACCTCTCTCGAGACTTGGCCCGACCCATTGAACAGTTGGGGGAGTTCGCGCGCCATATCGACGAGCACCACGCTAACGATGTCCCCAAGAATTTTCAAATTCGCGAGCTAAACCAGCTGGCAGAGGTGCTTGGCCATATGGTGAGGCGACTGGAGGAAAGGGCACAGGAGTTAGAATCGGCTTGGCAAGAAGCAGAAACCGCCAACCAACTCAAAAGCGAGTTCTTGGCGAATACCTCCCACGAGCTGCGTACGCCCCTCAACGCCATCATTGGCTGTATTCGTCTAGTTAAAGACGACTGCTGTGACGATCGCGCTGAGGAGCTTGAGTTTTTAGACCGCGCAGACGAAGCGGCAATTCATCTTCTAAAGATTATCAATGACTTACTCGACATTGCCAGAATTGAAGCGGGCACGCTGTCGCTGAGCTTCGAAGATATTGACCTTGCCAAACTGTTGGCTGAGGTCTCAGGGTTACAGACCGTTGAGGCGCATCAAAAAGGGCTGTGGCTCAAAGTGTCGGATCTACCGTCGGTACAGGTCAAGGCCGATCGGGCCAAACTGAAGCAGGTTTTCCTCAATCTGATCTACAACGCGATCAAATTTACAGACCACGGCGGCATCACGATAGGCACCCGCGTTGCATCCGATCTTGGGGAGGGCAACAGTCCCAAGAAGTCTACATCCACCGACTCACTCGCGCCTCGCTGGGTCATCGTGTCTATTGCAGATACGGGAATTGGCATCGACCCGACACAGCAGCACAAGCTGTTTAGACCCTTTGTGATGGTGGACGGCAGCACGACTCGCAAGTTCGAGGGGACAGGGCTAGGGCTAGCGATCTCCCGCAACTTAATCGAACTTATGGGGGGGACCATCATGCTGCGCAGCGATGGCTTAGGTTTGGGAACAACAGTTGAGGTCGCCTTACCCGTTGCGGTCCACGATAGTTTGGCTCCGCAGCCGGCTGCCCACCCGGCCTTCACGAGCTAAGTTAATCTCTTTTGGCAAAAGTATAGTCTTTAATTATAGATCGAGGCTCCTGCTCGCAGCTTCTAACCTGGGGTATACGCAGGATTAAGAATTGAAAATATATAGTGCAGTGATGTAAGAGGAGTGGTTTCCAAACTTTAGCTAGGAGATGCACCCGGTTGATATCCAGAGATTATAGGAGTATTTACATGGTATCTTTACGTTCTGTCCTACTTGCCTCTACGGCAGCGGCTTCGTTTATTGCTGCGCCTGCTTTCGCGCAAGAGGTTATTAGTGTCGAGGGTACAGCACCGTCACTCATGGCTCAGACTTCTGAAGAGATGGGCATGATGGCTATGACCGTCTCTGGTACAGTTCGGAACGTGGATGAGGACTTTGGCGAGATTCGCGTCGACCGCGAAGACACCGGGACGCTAGAAGTTATCTATGTGGGCCAAGAAGACGTTGCCACCTTGAAAGAAGGGGATATGGTTGACCTTGTCATCCGCGACGGCAACGTTATCGCTATCTCCGAGAGCGAGAGCGGTATGATGATGGCGGTCAACACTGGACCCATCGGTGAGCCGACTGCAGCGCCCATGTCTATGTTTGTATCCGCTACCGTGCGCGAGATTGATCCTGACTTTGGCACGATTCGCGTTGACCGTGAGGACACCAGCGGCTTAGAGGTGATCAACGTCGGCTCGTCAGAGATTGCTGGCCTGAGCTTGAACCCCGGCGATGATATCTCGCTGCTGATTTCAGATGACACTATAGTCGCCATCATGGCCGACGATGGCATGATGATGTCCGTCAATCCGGGCATAACGATGTCTGAGATGGAGTCTGACGGAGAATCTGAGCTCGACGAGCCGACGGAGACCGAGATGACGGACGGTCCAAGTACGCAGAATGAACTGGAGGCACAGGGAGAGTCTGAGATGGACTCCGACATGGGAATGGACTCCGACATGGACTCCGACATGGGAATGGACTCGGAAATGGACTCCGACATGGACTCGGAAATGGAAATGGGCTCCGAAATGGACTCGGAAATGGACTCCGACATGGAAATGGAGTCTGAGATGGAGATGGACTCCGACATGGGAATGGAGTCTGAGATGGAAATGGAGTCGACCACGACCACGACCACGACCACAACTCAACCCACAGTGACTACGACTCAGCCTGCAGCGACGACTCAGCCCGTCCGCGGCCTGTGGTAAGTCACGGATTGGTAAGTTAAGCCTTCCCAACTTATTTGAGCCCGTACGATACTACAGCGGCTGAGGAGCATGTGTTTCCTCAGCCGCTGTAGGTTTTGGGAGGTAGGCTACGATGGCTTGAGCTTAGCCTCAAGCTCTTCTAGGCGACTGCGTAACTCCTGATTGGTCTGCTTCATCTGGTCCATCTCTTTGCGCAGCTGCTTGACCGCCTCATCGGGCCGAGTCACTTTACGAACTTTCTCGATGGCCTCCTCGGCGCGCCGCCGCACCCGCCCATCGCTGGACTGAGAGGCCAAAGATTCCAGGACGGCGATCGCTTTTGGTGTTTCCATTTTTCCGAGGGCCGCCACAACGGCAACCTGCGTCAAGAAGAAAGTTTCGCGAGAGAGTTCGTCAAGATGGTTTAAGATGCGCTCTAGCGCTGGCTTATCTTGTCCGATCGAAACTTGGCCTAAGGCACGGATGGACGCAAGCCGCAGCGGCTGCGGGGTGCCTAGCGCCGTATGGTCTAAGATGAGCTGGAGCGCTTCTGGAGCAGGAGACAGCTTGCTCAACCCCGCAATTGCCCCCGCGCGCAGTACCTCGTTCCAGCCCGCCCGCTTCTCCAGGATGCTGGCCAGCAGCTTAATGACTTTGTCTTGCTTGATCGCTAAGTCACTACCGGTGACTACGTTTGCTAGTCCCTGAATTGCCGCTGCCTCAACGTAGTAGCTCTCGTCGCCATCTTGTGCGATCGCCCTCAGAGCTTTGTAAACCGGCTTTGTTTTCGCCTTCGCCAAAGCCTGAACCACCGCTTTGCGCACGCGGGGATTGGCATCGTCTAGCCCACTGAGCAGTACCTCTGTCGCCTGGTCCAACTTCACCTTAGCAAGCTGCTTTGCCACCTCGGCGCGCACGCCCCAAAAGGTATCGTCTTTTAGCGCTTTGGATAAGGCATGAACCGCCTCTAGGCCGCCTTTCTTAGCGATCGCCGCCGCTGCGTGAATTCGCGACAGGGGGTCCGGATCGTGAGCAAGCTGGGCTGTTAACTCCGCCAGAGGCATTTCTAGGGACACCGTCTTCAGGTAACAGTTGCCCTGGTCAAAGCTGATAAAAGCAGGCTTTGCGGGTAGCGGGAAGTAGAAGGTTTGCTCTTGCTGATTGATGCGCACCTTCACCGTCGTCAGCTCAACCTCACCGTCATCCGACAGGGTCGCAAAGCCCACGGGAATCTTGAGGTCAAACAGCTCAGCGGGGTCAGTCACGCCGGGCTTCACTTGGGTTTGAGCCACCGTCAGCTTGGCCAGCTGGGCGTCATTGTCCCAGCTGTAGGACACCTTGAACTGGGGATAGCCGCCGCGGAAGACGTATTGGTCAAACAAAAACTGCAGGTTTCGCCCCGTAGCTTTGTCAATTGCCCGCAGCAGATCCACCGTTTCGACGGTGCGGTGGGCGTTGTCCTGCACAAATTGATGCATCGCCCGTTCGAACAAAGCATTCCCAAGCTCAGCGCGAATCATGTGGTAGACGCAAGCTCCCTTTTCGTAGATGTGGGAGTCATATAGCTCAATGGCTTCCCGATAAACGTGGGTGACCATAGGGCGACGGTAGCGAGAGCTATCTTCCTCGATGTAGCTTCGAGCCTCATTAAGCCGATAGTAGACCGCCTCGTCTTTTCCATATTCCTGCTCGGTCCACATCACCTCCGAATAAGAGGCCATGCCCTCCTTAATCCAGGCGTGTGACCAATGCTTAATTACCACTAAATCCCCAAACCACTGGTGAGCCAGCTCGTGAACCACCAGGCTTTCGGCGTTGCGATTATCTATCGCCGCCCGCTCGTCTAAGAGGCAGCGATCCGTCAGCAGGGTGGTAGAGGTATTCTCCATACCGCCAAAGATGAAGTCATCGACGCAGACCTGGGCGTACTTAGGGTAAGGATAGGGATAGCCGTAGGCGCGGCTAAGGAAGTCGACCATTGCAGGGGTTTTTCCCATCGTGCGACGGGCGTCCGCCTCACGGCCCTTTTCGACGTAGTAGGTGATGGGTTTACCCTGCCACTGGTCCTGTAGCTCGGCAAAGTCTCCCACTGCCAAAGTCATCAGGTAGGTGGGGTGAACCTCATCCTGCCGCCAGTGATAAATCTTGTGGTCTCCCTCGCTCTCCACAGACACCAGCCGCCCATTAGACACCGCCATCAGGTCGCTGGGCACGCGGACGCGAATTTCGGAGGAGGCCAGCTGGCCGGGATAGTCGAAGCAGGGAAACCAAAAGCGAGAGTCCTCGTCTTCTCCCTGGGTCCACACCTGCACTGGCTTATCGGGGTAGTGATCGCTAGGACCAATAAAGTAAAGACCGCGCTGGGGCTGCTCGACTTGGTAGGCAATCGCCACCGCAATTGGAGAATCGATTTGGGGCGCTTGGGACAGGTGAATCTGCAGCTGCTCGCCGTCGTAGTCAAAAGGCTGCGTCGCCCCATCGACGGTCACCTCATTGATGGTGAGATTAACCGCATCGAGGGTTAACTGCTTAACATCATCGCGCATGGGCTTCAGCAAAATCGTACAGCGCCCGCTGTAGCGCCGATGGGGAATATCGAGGACGATATCTAAGCTAATGTGGTTGACCTGACCGGGGCGGTCGGGGGTGTAGTGGGGTTGAGCGCCAGGCAGCGCAAAGGAACGACGATCGTCGAGGCGAAAATGGTATCCCATGGCTTGTGTTGAATTTTAAGGTGAGGAAAGCAGGCGCTAATTGGAGGGCACAAGTCGCTTGCGCAGCGAGTCAGCACGACGCTTGGCGGTGGTATTCTTGGGGTCAAGCGCCAGTGCCTGTTCATAGGCCTCCAAAGCCTGCGCTGTGAGCTGCTTTTTCTCGTAGGCAAACCCTAAGTTATTGAGCGCCGTTGGGTACTCTGGCATGCCTTCTAGCGATTCTTTGTACTGCCGGATGGCTAAGTCATACTGCTCTTGAGCCGCGTAGGTGAAGCCCAGGGCGTTTTGAATCAGCGCCTTGTTTTCTGCCCCTTCTAAATCCTTAGCCTTTAGGGCCTTTTTCAGCAGCGTCACGGACTGGGTGTAGAGGCGCTTATCTAAATAGATGGTGCCCAGTTCGTAGTAGTCCTGAGCCGTCCCTTTCTCTTTCGTTAGCTTGTTCTCTAGCCGAGACAGCGTAGACTCCACGCGGCGGGTCTTAAGCACCTGCCGAAACAAAAGTATGCCTGCTGTCACCAGCAGACCCACCAGCACTAGTAGATAAATAATTGGAAGATCAACGTCCATAACCTGGCCAAGCCACCTTCGTAACGATCGCTTTTCCAGCTTACCTGAAACCCTTGAACCTCACTGCGGAGATCCAGATTCGTTAAGGTTTTCGGCAGGGGAGACGTCAAAAGGGAGCTGGAGCTGCTCGAGGGTTTCCCCCAACGTATCGAAGGGGAGCCCCCAGTAGCGAATGCGATCGCCCAGCCATCCGGTGGCCGTCCAGTCCTCAATGGCCTCATCCACCTGCTGGTGGAGCGCTTGATACTGCAGACCTCTCGGCATGGCCACCGCCAGCGCCTCAGCAGAGAGCAGGGTCGGAAGCAGTCGATAGTCTGGGTGCTCCTGCTGCCAGCCGGTCAGAACGCTGGCGTCGCCGCCAAAAGCGACCGCATCTCCCGACTCCAGTAGGGCAAAAGCCTCTTGGTAGGAGCCGACGCCCAGTAGCTCAACCCCGGCCAAATGCCAGCGGAGAGCGTCAATTGTGCTCGCTCCCCTCAGTACGGCCACTGGCCCAGTCTTGATGTCTATGAATGTCTGCAGGTCTCGTCGCCGCGTAATTAGCGCCGTACCGTCGTAATAGTAGGGGCGGCTGAAGTTCACCAGTCGCGATCGCCGTTCGGTGACGCCCAGTTGAGCTACAACCACATCCACGCGATCGCCCAAAAGAAAGGAAATCCGCTCGGCATTCATCACCGGCACAAGCTCCACCGCCGTCGCATCACCGAGAAGCTCCGCCGCTAGTCGACGCGCAATATCGACCTCGAGACCCTGAAGGCGTCCGTCCGCCCCCTCAAAGCCGAGGGGCGGCAGGTTAGCTTTGACGGCCACAACGAGATGTCCGCGCTCTCGAATGGTATCAAGCTCGGCGGCTGAGGAGGTCAGGGGCGTTCCCAAGAGAACCCCGAGCCAACCGAAAACCCCTAGCGCAGCGCTAGCCTTGGCGACTAACCCCATACAGCCTTTGCCTTATTGAGCAGCGTCAATTCGAATAAATCGAGCTAAGCTTGACTCGCCTTGGCCACTTCAACCACCTTCGTGAAGCCGTCGGGGTCAAGGATCGCCATCTGGGCGAGCATTTTGCGGTTGATCTGCACGTCCGCCTTTTTGAGGCTACCCAGCAGCTGGCTGTAGCTGATGTCCTGCATCCGGGCCGCCGCATTGATGCGGGCAATCCAAAGGCGGCGGAAGTCGCGCTTCCGGTTGCGGCGATCGCGGTAGGCGTATCGCAGCGCTTTCATCACCTGCTGGTTTGCGGTGCGAAACAGCTTTGAATGGGAGCCTCGAAAGCCTTTGGCAAGCTTAAGAACCTTTTTGCGGCGTTTGCGGGCGACGTTACCGCGCTTTACACGTGGCATGTTTAATTTCTCCTAATGGGCGGGGGGTTTCAGTTAGCGGCGTCACGTCAAAAGGATTGTCGGACGGCGACGCTTTGGACGGCGACTTCTTGATTCAGTAGATCGACCCTGAGGACATCCGTCAAGCTCTAAAAGGGCGCTTTACAAATAGGGAAGCATCAGCTCTACGTTGTCAGCGTCGGTCTCATGAACCTGACCCAACTGACCGAGCTTACGCTTGGTGTCGGTGGTTTTGTGCTCTAGGAGATGGTTACGGAACGCTTTACGGCGCATGATTTTACCGCTACCGCTGCGGCGAAATCGCTTTGCAGCAGCTTTCCGGGTTTTTAGCTTAGGCATGACAATAGGCGTGGGTATCTTTTTCGCACAGTCCATTATACTACTAGCCCTCAGGGATTTTAGGCAATAGTGGTCTCGTGATTCGCGCTGATCGGCAATCCGACCTGAGTTAGATCCAGGGGCAAAGCGATTTGCGTTATTCTTATAGAGAGTCATCTTAATAGATGTGCTAGCATCTAGAGTCGACTTGACGCACTTGACGCAAATTTTCAAAGGAGACTGGTCTTATCGCTAAGAAAGCACTGATCAACCAAAACATTAAAGCTCCACAGGTTTTGCTAATTGACCACGAAGGCACTAACCGTGGAATGACGCAGACCCGAGAGGCGTTGGATATTGCCCAGGAAGCAGGGCTTGACCTCGTCGTCGTCTCGGACGGGAAAGCCACGCCCGTGGTCAAAATTCTAGACTACGGCAAGCATCAATATCAGCAAAAGAAGCGGCAAAAGCAAAGCACTGGCCGAACTTCGATGAAAGAAGTGAAGCTGCGCCCCAACGTGGGCGATTCAGATTACGGCATTCGCATTGACCGCGCTACAGAGTGGCTGCAAAAGGGCGACTCGGTCAAATTTCAAGTACGCCTGCGGGGACGAGAGCACCAGCACCGCGATCGCGCGGCTCAGCTGCTTGAGCGGGTCATCGAAGATCTCAAAGAAGCGGGCAAGGTGCAGTCTTTTGACCGGCGGGCGCTTGTGGTTCAGGTTGTTCCGGCTTCGTAACGTTGCTCGGCTTGCAGCCTCATTCGGCTTGTAATGTCGTCCGACTTAAGAATTAAGACGTGCCGCTAGCTCTAAGCGTTTCGCGACTTGAGCTAGCGGTATATTTTTGTCTACCTTGCGGCCCGCATCATAAAAAAGCCCGCCACGGCAAATCCCAGCAGATTGGGAAGCCACGCGCCCACGACGGGGGAAAAGACGTCGGCATAGGTCATGGCGCTACAGACAGAATAGATCAGATAGTAGCCGAAGATAATCACGATGCTGATGGCGAAGCTCACGCCTCGCCCTGTGCGGCTGAGGCGGCTGCCCAAAGCTGCCCCCACCACCCCAAATATTAGACAGGCGAAGGGAAGCGCATACTTTTCGTGAATGCGAATCAGCAGGCGACGAATGCGAACTTGACTCCCCTTCTGTTTGAGCAGCTCTACCTGCTCCCAGGATTCCTGTAGGTTCATCTCGTCGGGGTCGCGCCGCTCGTTAGAGGCGATATCGAGAGGCGTTCGCGGTAGCTTGATCTGCTGCTGATTAAAGCGAAGGATATTGCTGTAGGAGCCGTCTTCGTCAATCAGGTAAATAGTGCCCTCAAAAAAGTCCCAGGTCTGCTGAGGGCGATTCCACACCGCAGACTTAGCGCTAATCACCTGGTTGAGACGCTCTTGAGTAAAATCTAAAACCGTCAGCCCATACATTTGATTGCCGTCGAAGCGGCGGGCATAGAACAGCCGAGTCAAGACTTCGTCTTTGCCATCCCCAATAATGTCTTGGTATTCCTGGTAGAGGATGTTTTCCTCCTGAAACGCCGCCCAGCGCTCTTCCCCCGTAATCTGCTCTAGGCGCGTCGAGGCCCGGTAGTTGCTCGCTGGGACAATCACCTCATTGAAGGCAAAATTCAAACCGGTGACCAGCAGGCTAAGAACAATCGCAGGCACAAGGATGCGATAGATGCTGATCCCACAGCTCTTCATGGCGATCAGCTCGCTATCGCTGGAAAGGCGGCTGTAGGTCATCAGCGTTGCCAGCAAAATCGACATGGGAAAGGAATACGAGATAAACTCTGGCAGCTTGAGCAGCACAATCTCAAACGCACCGGTGAGCGGCAAATTGTATTCAGACACACGGCGGATTAGGTCAAACAGCGCCCCTACCGACACGCCCAGGGACGAAAATGCCCCTACCCCAAACAAGAATGGGAAAATCAGCTCGGCGAAGATGTAGCGGTCGATGACAGCGGGACCGAACTGCCACTGGCGATCGCCAGCGCTGTTTACCGGGGAGGGAGAGACGCCTGAGGCCATGGGTTGCGATGGATAGTCGAGGTGAGTAAGGGCAGGTCGAAGGAGTAGCTGTGGCGTCCGTAAGCTGAAAGCTAGACAAACGGCTAGCCGAATCGATAATAGCTCAGACCGCGATCGCTAGGGTTGAAAGCTGTCCCCCAAATAATATTTTCGAACTAGGGGATTACTGTAAAGCTCCTCCGCGCTTCCCCCCGCTAGCGTCTCGCCTTCCCGCATGATGTAGGCTCTGTCGGTAATGGCTAAAGTTTCCCGGACGTTGTGGTCCGTAATCAAAACGCCAACCCCCTGACTGCACAGCTGCGAAAGAATGCCTTGAATCTCGCCTACCGCAATGGGATCGACGCCGGTAAACGGCTCGTCCAGCAGCAGAAAGCTAGGGCCATTCGGTCCGGCGGCTAGGGCTCGGGCCAGCTCGGTGCGGCGGCGCTCTCCTCCAGAGATTTGCCCTCCGGGGGTTCGGGCAACGGTCTCTAAGCGAAACTCTTGAAGCAGATGCTGCAGCCGCTTACCTCGCTCAGAAGCCGAAACCCCCGCCTGCTGAAGCACCAGTAGAATATTATCCGTGACGCTCAGATGCCTAAATACGCTGGGCTCTTGGGCTAAATAGCCCACGCCAAGTCGCGCCCGCTGGTGAATGGGCAAGTCAGTGATTTCCACTTCATCGAGCCAAACTTTGCCGCTGTTGGGCTGCTCTAATCCCGTTGCAATATAAAAGGTAGTCGTCTTGCCCGCTCCGTTTGGCCCCAAAAGGCCCACCACCTCTCCTTGCGAAACCGAGAGGTTAACTCGGTTGACAACAAGTCGCTTACCGTAAGACTTGCGGATATTTTCGAGCCTAAGTTTCACACCGGTTCTCTCCCAGGAGCAGGGGCGGATCGCTTATTTTGTATCTATCTAGGGTATAAAATAAGTCTGTTACTCATCCTACCAAAACCGGGAACGCTGCCCACCTTAGGGCGTGCTGACAGGCTCCTTAAATTCCGGCTTGGGGTTAAAGTCAGCGGCAGGCGCACTCACCGGACCGCTGCCGTCATCTTCTGTGGGAATCAGGTAAACCGATTCTACCTGCTCTCCATCATCAGGAAGCGCCAAAAAGCGACCCTCGTCAACAAGGTAGGTGATCCGCTCCCCCTGAATGCTGTTGCCGTCCTGCAGCACGTAGACATCGCCCGTCAAAACGATGCGTCTCTCTCGACTGTAATACTGGGCCTGAGCCGAGGTGGCCTGCATAGCGCGGGCGGGGTAGAAAATTTGCACGTTGCCCCGGGCGGTGACCACACCGGTCTGAGCGTTCGCCTCTTGAACATCGGAGAGCAGCGTGATGGGCTGCCGGCTTTGGGCTTCTTGGGCCACCATAGTCCCGCTCAGAGGGGCGATCGCCGCAGCAGCCACCGCAGCACCGCCAGCAAGCCAGACCGCTTTTTTGAGAGTGATGGCGTAACGTGGGCGCATAGCGTACCTGCGATGTTAACTGCGTAAAGACTGTACTCCAAGCATACTGACGTTCGCTTAGATTCTGCAATAGCACTCCGGCCAGTCTAACGACTGGTCGCTGCAGCCTGTGGAACACTTAGTCCACCGCGGCCACGGCTAGAACCTTTTCCCCCGAAGGCTACCTCTAAAAGCTGCCCTTAGAGGCTGCGGATGGTGTATGACTCTGTCTCAAAGCCCGATAACAGGCGCTCAGCCCCCTCGACTACAGCCTCTGGTCCCGCTATTTGCAGATCTTGAAGCAAACCAGTCGTCCAAGCTAGCAGATGCTCGACATCCACGCTCCCGTAGTTTGGCCTGTAGGAACGTAGCCGATTGATGCCGTTGCCCAAGAGAGTGACCGCGCCCTGCCAATTGTGATTTGTCAGGTGGTAGAGGCCGACGGCAATCTGCAAAATACCCTGAAGAAAGGACCGGTTTGGGTCGCTTGCCTCCATCCACAGCGCTTCTAAAGTGTCGTGGCAGGCGTAAAACTCGCCGCGATTGAACTGCGCGATGCCGCCGTTGAACTCCTGCGCGATCGCTTCCATCTGTCAACTCCTCTAGGACAACTATTTACGCTGGAGCTGGGGCTGCAGGGGCTGGTCGGGCCGGATTTGAAGGACCTCAGCGCCATCGACTTCTTTGGGGTAGGCTTTGGCGAGCCGCGCTGGCCAAACAACCCAGGCCTGAGGGATGCCTGCCTGCATAGGTCGAGACCCACCGGACAAATCAGACGTCAGGCCAATGTAGCCCTCCTGACCAGAGCAATTCGAGGCGCTGTGAGCGCTACTCAGCCTATCGGGGCTACCCTCAACAGTCCCAGCCTCGCCTCCAGCCTCGAAATCAATCTGGGCCAGCGTCTCCATCATAGCGGTCACGTCCGTCACCGCCCCGGTTTCAGCAGTCCATAGCTGGACGCCGATTCGATGGTCGAGGGCGTAGCGGACCAGTGAGGCTGCTACCGTCACGGCCTGCTCGAAGTGGTCTGCTTGCCAGCTGCCCTGATCGAGGGCGACCGTAATCTGACGCTGATTGAAAGACTCCTCCATCTCCCGCGTCCGCAGCTGCCCGTAGCGAGCGCTCGATCGCCAGTGAACCAGCCGCAGTGGGTCGCCCCAGCGATACGGCCGCAGCGATCGCATCGTTCCAGCCGTGTCCAAATCAGCACGCCGCTGCCGCAGTGCTAGCAGCCTGTTGTCCTGGAGGCTGAGACCGGTTAGGTCATCAAGAATTGGACAGCGCGATAGCGAAATAATCTGGGGATAGACCGCGAGCCGGGCGGGTGCCGGAGAGGCTCGGCGGTACCAAAAGAGCCCCAGAGGAGCAGCGGTCCGCAGGATTACGCTGGGCCACCGGTAAAGCCCGCGTTGGGCAGCGGTAGTGGTTAGGAAGCAGCGCCGATCAGTGCGGGCAGCAATACTCTCGACGGTGATCTGAGCAGGCGCAGCTAAGGACAGCGGCCAGCCGCTAATGACCTGAACGGGCTGGCTCGGCGCGGGGCGACTGTTGTGTAGAGTAAGTGCCACAGAAACCCGGTCGCCAGCGTGGATTGGAGGTAGGGGCGAGAGCCTCACTTCGAGGCCATCTAGGGCTCGCCTCACCAATAAGATAGCCACTAGAAGCATTGCTACCATAAGGCCGCTTATAAGGTAAAGCCAGCCCGCCAAGGTGTTGGTCGCGGCCATAAAGAAGAATCCAGCCAACCCCCCGATTAGCCAACCGCTGTAGGCAGGATTGACGCCGGCCCGCTCTAATCTAAGCTTGATGCTATTCAAAATTTGTGGGGGTTTGGCAAGGGGGCTAGAGTGCTGCGGGTCTGAGACACCGCCGTAAAGTGACCGGTGGAGGGACGCACAAGAGATGTTGAGAACGTTATAATCTTTGCGAATACATAGATTTATGTTACTTCGAGTACATTAACCGTTAGGCATTATTATGAGCGATCCGTTAGTTCGCGCTTTCTTTGTGGGTCGAGCTGCAGCCGAAGCGATTGGTGAGCAGGCCGAAGCTGCTGTCACGCAGCTGCTCAGTGAGATTGGACGATTTGACGCTGAGCAGCGAGAAAACCTGCGTGTGTTCACTGAGCAGGTGATGGAGCGCGCCGTTTATGAAGAGCAGCAAGCGTCTCAGCAAGTAGCCACCACAGCCCCCGCTTCGTCTTCGAATCCGATGACAACCTCACCAGCCGAACTACAGGCCACGATTGACGACGTCAGGGCTGAGACTGCTCAGCTCAGAGCAGAGCTGCAGCGGTACCGCAACCGCGCCGCCTCGTAGACTTCATCAGCCCGTGGGGTAATCGTTATCTCACTTGCCGCCGGTAAGGGGCTAGCGGTGAACCTTGTCGTTGTGGTAAATTTTGTTAAAGACTTTTAACATTATCATTAATCTTCCCTCCCTGTTGAATACCTACGTTTAATGAGATTTATAGGTGTCCCTCCTCTCTAGCCCCTCCACATTGCCCGAGCCTCCTGAGAGTGACGCAGCGATGTCTCAACTTTCGAGCGACGCGACAATTCTCATGACGAGCGCTGTACTCAACGGCGCTGATGCGCCCGCAAATCCCGGAAAAATCTACAGCTGGAGTCGCGATCGCTACTCCAAGCCAGAGCGATTTCTTCATATCTGGACTTTTGTGCTGCGCCTGATTGCCTCTCGGTGGCGCTACCGGCAAGGCTGGAGCTATCAAGGACCGGTAACTGAAGAGGCCCAAGCGCAGCGCCGCCGGAAGCTGGCCGTCTGGATTCGCGAAATGCTGCTGGATCTGGGCCCGACGTTCATCAAAATAGGTCAGCTCTTTTCGACACGAGCAGACCTATTTCCTGCAGAATACGTCGAGGAACTCTCCAAGCTGCAGGACCGAGTGCCTGCTTTCAACTACGAGCAGGTTGAGGAGATCATTCGGAGCGATTTTGGTAGGCCTATCTCTGAGCTATACGCCAGCTTTGACCCGATTCCCCTCGCTGCAGCAAGCTTAGGTCAGGTTCACCGGGCACGGCTCCATTCTGGGGAAGACGTTGTTGTCAAAATTCAGCGCCCCGGCCTCAAAAAGCTGTTCGAGATTGACCTAGATATTCTCAAGGGCATCGCCCGCTACTTTCAGCAGCATCCCGATTGGGGGCGGGGTCGCGACTGGATGGGCATCTACGAAGAGTGCTGCCGCATCCTGTGGGAAGAGATCGAGTACCTCAACGAGGGACGAAACGCCGATACGTTTCGCCGTAATTTTAGAGAGCAAGAGTGGGCTAAAGTGCCTCGGGTGTACTGGCGCTATGCCTCTCCGAGGGTGCTCACTCTGGAGTATATGCCCGGCATCAAAATTAGCCACCATGATGCGCTGGATGCCGCTGGCCTCGACCGCAAGGCGCTGGCTCGTATGGGCGCAGAAGCCTATCTGCACCAGCTGCTGCGTGACGGCTTTTTCCACGCCGATCCGCACCCCGGGAACTTGGCGGTTAGTCCGGACGGGGCGCTTATCTTTTACGACTTTGGCATGATGGGGCAAATTCAGACGGTGACCCGCGATCGCCTCATGGACACCTTTTTTGGTATTGCTCAGAAAGACGCCGGCAGAGTTGTGACCTCGCTAGTTGAGTTGGGAGCTCTAGCCCCGGCAGAAGATATGGGTCCGGTGCGGCGCTCGGTCCAGTTCATGCTGGACAATTTCATGGACAAGCCGTTTGAAGCTCAGTCCGTCAGCGCCATCAGCGACGACCTCTATGAAATCGCCTACGACCAGCCATTTCGCTTTCCAGCGACGTTTACCTTTGTCATGAGGGCGTTCTCCACTCTAGAAGGAGTAGGCAAAGGGCTTGATCCAGAATTCAATTTTATGGAGGTAGCGCGTCCGTTTGCGCTAGAGCTTATGACCAACGAAACCCCCTCATCCTCTAACGGCCTTTTGAACGAAATTAGCCGTCAGGCGGCCCAGGTTGGCACAACAGCGTTTGGCTTGCCCCAGCGCATAGACAACACCATTGGCAAGCTCGACCGAGGCGACCTGCGGATTCGCATTAGGTCGATTGAAACCGACCGGGAACTTAGGCGCATCGGTAGCGTCAACATGGGAACGAACTACACCTTACTGGTCGTTGCCTTCGTCCTGTCTGCTACCATTTTGTTGGTCAGCGGCTACGTTTTTCTGGCATGCTTGGCAGGTTTAGCTAGTCTTGCGACGGGGGTAGCCTTGGTCCGTCTACTGCTTCGTCTCAACCGATACGACCGCATGCCGTAGCTATGAAACGCCTGTTTAAGGGGCTGACTGATCCTGGACTGGTCCGTTCAGGGAATCAAGACACCTACTACATTGACCCACAGGAGCGATTCTGTATCGTCGCTGATGGGATGGGAGGTCATGCCGGGGGTCAAGAGGCCAGCCGCATCGCTGCAGGCGTTATCCGAGATTGCCTTGACGAGCATTGGGCATCCGAGCACTCCTCCCAAGATTTACTGCAGCTGTCGATCCGTAAGGCCAATGACGCCATCCTATTGGACCAAGAAACTCACTCTGAGCGCTCGGATATGGGCACAACGGCAGTAGTCGTAGTATTTAGGGAGGATGGAGCGTGGTGTGCCCACATTGGAGACTCCCGCCTGTATCGCTTCCGCAATCGCGATTTGGAGCAAATTACAGAGGATCACACCTGGGTCGCTCGGGCGATAAAGCTGGGAGATATCTCGTCTGAGGAAGCGCGAGTTCATCCGTGGCGTCATATTCTGTCTCGGTGTCTGGGACGAGAAGACCTGCAGGACGCCGACGTGGCGCTGTTTGACTGGCAAATTGGCGATCGCCTTCTGCTCTGTAGCGATGGACTGACGGAAGAGCTTTCGGACAGCCTAATTGCCAAATATTTGGCCTCTAATGACGACCAAGTCGCCGCTGAGCTGGTAAATGCGGCGAAGCAACAGGGAGGTCGAGACAACATCACTGTTGTCATGGTCGACTACTCTACCCAAGATCCAAACGGCTAGGGCTAACAGGGGTTTGCTGCATTACAGCCTGGTGGGAGCTGAAGCGCCTAGATTCTCATGACGCCATGGTGACTAACCATGAAACTTGGTTCGTGGCAAACTACTTTACAATTCTTAATCTGCTACAACTGAGCCAGTCAAATAGGTTTGCACTATGGCATTGACAGTTCGTTATGGGGTACTGCCAACCTGAATATAGCCCATAGGGGGAATGCACACTTTGTCAAACTCTTGTTATGCTTTGTAACAAGGCGAAGCTCATAGCTCGCTGATCGCTGATACTCACCCTTACAATTCTTCATTTGAGGAGTACAAGTATGTCTCAACCTGGTGAACTGAACTTAGAGCAGCAATTCAACCTCCGTTCTTTTGAGACTCAGGTCGCCCATATGAGCCGGGAGCAAGCCCAGCAGTTCCTAGTTAAGCTCTATGAGCAGATGATGATGCGCGAAAGTATGTACAAGCACTTCTTGAAGTGTGAATGGGGAATTGATTCTGGGCCGAAGTTCGACTAAGTCAACGGTATGTGGAGTGGCGACCTCCTTACTCTTGCCTAGTTCCATCTGGAGAAGGGCTGGAGAGGCCGGGGCCTACTACTTCGCTACATTGGCGATCGCATCTTGCCAATCTCGTCGTGCGCGCGGCGTCATTACTTTCTAACTCTTATTCAATAGCTCTATATTCAAGATTCGTAACGTATTTAAGCTGTAGTCTCGACATTAAAACAGCGTACCAACCAAAATCACCCTGAGAAGCGGCGTTTCCCTATTGGCGAAGCTCCGTTTTTCAATTTAGACGAGATCTAATGCCAATCTATGTGTAGAGAGTGATTTGGAGTAGGGTCTAGATAAGGCAAAATAGTTGCCAGGACGTTAGCGGCAAAATACCTATGTTTCGGCGTGCTCTAATCTGCACCGATTTCAAAGACGGTTTGCATCGGTTCGTACGTTTTGTGCCTAGCCTCAAGAAAGCGGGTCTCGAGCACATCACGTTTCTCCATACCCTGGCATTACCGGAAGACCGAGAGATTCCGCGACCTGATGAAGAGCAAGAGCAGGTCATGCGAGATCGGCTGGCGGAGGATATGGCCGCTGTTCCTGACGGCATGACAGTGGAGATTGATGTTCAATCCGGCAAGCCAACCGACCACATCAATCGGGCTATCAAAGCGCATCAGCCCGATGTCATCTTTTTGGGCATGCCGAGCCGCAGCCGCTTGACTGAGCGTCTATTTGGCAGCACAACGGTTGACCTGTGCAAAAAACTGACCATTCCGCTGCTCATTCTCAGACCGCAGCTGATCTCGACCTATACGGTTGAAGAACTCGATTTGCGGTGTCAGCATCTGTTCCGCTATTTGCTGCTTCCCTACGACAGCAGCAATGCCGCTAATTACTTACTCGGTAAGGTTAAGCACTATGCCAACGACCAGTCTGGCTTTCTCAAAGAATGTCTGCTGTTTCGCTCTGTCGATGACGTGAACCGCAAAGGCCTCCGCGACATGCAAAGCTATAAGCTACAGGAGGCAGAAGACTCACTCACCGCAGTCAAGCCGCAGCTAGAAGAGCTAGGACTGTCTGTTGAAACCTTGGTTCGGCAAGGACAAGGCATCCCTCAGCTGCTCCACACCGCTATGGAATACGACATTACGGCGATCGCTATTTCTTCTGATAGCTTCGGTAAGCTCATCGAGATATCCTCCCCTAGCTTTGCAGGCGAGCTGCTCCGACGAAGCTGGCACCCGGTGCTCTACTTCCCGCCAGAGCGATAGTGCTGATATTTTAGGCAGGATTTAATCAACGGCAGCGCCTAGGCGATCGCTAGCGGTATTGAGCCAAAGCTGCGGTTTTCGTCAGGCCTGACAGGGCTTTAGCAGCCAGATGCCCTCTTTGGCCGGATATCTTCCTTTGAGTCCGTCGGGAATATCGGTGCGCTCTAGAAGAGCCGCATCGTAGCGATCGCCGTAGTGATGACTCACCTCTTCGGGGCTGATGGAAAATGGGGGACCGTCCATCGCGCTCTGGTCGTATTCAAAAGTGATGAGCAGCTGCGGCGCGTTGGCCGTGGCTTGGATTAAGTGCGCGGTATATCGGTTTCGCACTTCTCTGGGAAGGGCAACCAAGGCAGCTCTATCGTACACTGCATCGACCGGACCGAGCATTTCCTGAGACAGATCAAAGACATTGCCCACGAAAATATCGAGGTTTTTTGCGCTGTAGCGCTTTGTTTCTCCGGCTGCTGATATTGTCGGCTTTACCCCGAGCTCGTCAAACAGCTGCTCGACGGCCATTTCGACCAGTTCGGCCCCGGCAACGCGGTAGCCTTCAGAGAGGAGCCAGGCGATGTCGAGGGTTTTGCCGCATAGGGGTAGGAAGATGCGATCGCCTTTTTCTCGGGAAAGCGCGCCAAAGTGTCTGACCAGCGCTGGGTTGACCTCGCTTTTATGGAAGGCAATGCTGTTTTGCTTCCATTTTTGCAGCCAAAAATTTGAATTCATATTTACTCCTTATAGCCTCGCCCTGCAGCCGTACGACCTAACAATCAGGCTGCTCCATCACAATTTACACCGCCTCAGCGCGATCGCGGCCAAAAAAATCCCCCACCCGAAGGCAGGGGATAAAAATCGATCAATCAAGACTCAAACCGCTGTAAGAGCATTAATTGCAGAAAAGGACAATCGCCTACAGCGCATTACCGCGAGGCAGTACTTCCTCAGGGAATACAAACTGCTCGTGAGGCTGGTCCTGAACTGCCATCCAGGAGCGAATACCTTCGTTCAACAAAATGTTCTTCGTGTAGAACGTCTCAAACTCAGGGTCCTCGGCTGCCCGAATCTCCTGTGACGTGAAGTCATACGCCCGCAGGTTCAGCGCTAGACCCACAATCCCGATGCTCGACATCCACAGTCCCGTTACCGGCACAAACAGCATGAAGAAGTGCAGCCACCGCTTGTTCGAAAACGCAATTCCGAAAATCTGTGACCAGAATCGGTTCGCCGTCACCATCGAATACGTCTCTTCTGCCTGCGTCGGGTTGAACGCACGGAACGTGCTCGACTGCTCGCCGTCCTGGAACAGCGTGTTCTCTACCGTCGCACCGTGAATCGCGCACAGCAAAGCGCCGCCCAGAATGCCCGCCACGCCCATCATGTGGAACGGGTTCAGCGTCCAGTTGTGGAAACCCTGCAAAAACAGCAGGAAGCGGAAGATTGCCGCTACCCCGAAGCTCGGCGCAAAGAACCAGGACGACTGACCTAGCGGATACATGAAGAATACCGACACAAACACCGCAATCGGCCCAGAAAAGGCGATCGCGTTGTAAGGACGAATCCCCACCAGCCGCGCAATCTCAAACTGCCGCAGCATAAAGCCAATCAGACCAAACGCGCCGTGCAGCGCAACAAAGCTCCACAGCCCGCCAACCTGAAACCAGCGAACCAGGTTCCAGTTCGCTTCCGGTCCCCACAAAAACAAGATGGAGTGTCCCATGCTGTCTGCAGGAGTCGAGACCGCAACCGTCAGAAAGTTGCAGCCCTCTAAGTAAGATGATGCCAGTCCGTGGGTGTACCACGAGGTGACGAAGGTGGTCCCAGTCAGCCAGCCCCCCACCGCCATGTAGGCGCAGGGGAACAGCAATAGACCAGACCAGCCAATAAAGACGAATCGGTCGCGCTTTAGCCAGTCATCAAGGACGTCAAACCATCCTCGACTGGCTTGCGCCCGTCCCATTGCTACGGTCATATGAAGTATCTCCAGATACGTATTACAGCTGATTTTATAAGTTCGTCAGTCTAGGCCGTGAAGCCATACGCGTTAGGCAAACTTGCATTACACAAATGCCGATACAGATGGCGGCCTAATTTATGAGCTGACTTTACGATTGTTAATAATCTTATCAGACTTCTTTAAAGATTTCCAGGATCAAATGGATGAGCCTGCTCCTTTCTCTATTCGCCGCAAAAGCCAGCAGCGCGGGCAATTGATAGAATACGATGTGGGCTTCCATCTTCTAAGGCTTAAGGTTATGTTCATAATTGATCTTGTATTGCGTAACTCTCCCGTAACGCTGTCGGTGCAGCGCAAGGAAGAGGATGACGCTAAGTCACTTTACCAGCACATCTTCGACACCATGCACTCGGGCGAACAGGCCACCCTAGAGCTCACCTGCGAGCAGCAGCCTGATAAATTCATTGGCGTATTGGTCAGCGACATCGTTGCGGTACAGCTAACGCAGAAATCCGGTACGGCTGCTGCGTCGGGCCGTCCCCCTGGTTTCTTTGCTCTTGCGGAGTAGGGCTTTGCAACAGGCTTATAGTCTCTTAGCGGAGGGGACAGCATAGTTATGGCTGACCCTTCCGCAACGGGAAAGGGCTCTCCCCCCAAAGCGATCGCCATCCAGCAGGTTGGCTTTGGCTGGGCGAGCGCAGACCCTATCTTGAAAGACTGCTCCTTAGAGGTGCCTGAAGGCGAGCTATGGATGCTTCTAGGGAAAAACGGCAGCGGCAAGTCAACGCTGCTGCGGCTGCTGAGCGGCCTTACGGTTCCTCAATCGGGCCAGATTCACGTTCAGCGGCCGGTGGGATACGTGTTTCAAAATCCAGACCACCAGCTCGTCATGCCGACGGTGGGCGCTGATATTGCCTTTGGCTTGGTGGATGAGCACCTGCCGCTGCCCGAAATTCATCACCGGGTAGACGAAGCGCTCGCTGCTGTACGTCTAGAGCACCTCAAACAGCGGCCTATCTACGCCCTCAGCGGCGGTCAGAAGCAGCGGATCGCCATCGCCGGGGCGATCGCTCGCCACAGCCGTGTGCTGCTGTTCGATGAGCCGACGGCGCTACTGGACCCCGGCAGTCAAGCCGAGCTTGTCGAGCAGGTCAGGGGTCTTGTCAAAGCTCGGGGGTTGACGGCGCTGTGGGTCACCCACAGGCTAGATGAACTTGACTACTGCGACGGGGCCTTTTTACTGGAGCGGGGACAGGTGGTAGACCAAGGTGATCCCCAGCGGCTCAAGCGCAAAATGCAGTCCTAAAGGTAGAAAAATGTAGCCTGTAGTGCAACGTTTTTTGACAATCGGCTTACACTGGTGTCTAAGTCAACTTCTTGCTGCTAGAGCGCTGGCCGAAGGCTTACTCGCGCTTCACGCATCGGACACCGATACCGGAAGCTTACCCATGGCACATCAGCCTAGCGCCATCCTTGTTGTGGATGGCTATAACATCATTGGCGCTTGCCCTGACCTAAGTCAGCTGCGCGAGCAGGGTCGCCTAGAGGACGCTCGTCACCGCTTGACCGAGGCGATGATGAGCTACGGCGTTTTGAAGAGCTATTGCATCTGGCTGGTATTTGATGCCTATGAGAGGCACGGCCCAGCCTCCGTCGATCAGCGCACTAACACATTGCAAATTCACTACACGCCGTTTGGGCAAACAGCGGATACCTACATCGAGCGGATCTGCGCCAAGTTTCGCTACGACGTGCGCCGATTTAAGCAGCGGCTGATTGTGGCCACTTCAGACCGCGCTCAGCGACTGATGGTGGTTGGATACGGGGCAGAGTGGGTTTCCGCTCAGCATCTGCTTGTAGACATGGCCCAGCAGCAGCGGCAGGTGCGTCAGCGAAGACCTCGTCAGCGTCCTTCAGGGCGGCTCTCTAACGCTTTAGACCCGGTGGCTCTGCAGCGGCTTTCTCAGATGCGGTACGGCCTTTCCGGAAAATGATCGAGCAAGGTCTTGCTAAACGGCGTTAGTTCTGGCTATATTGGTAAATGCGTTCCTCAGTAGCTCAGTGGTAGAGCGGTCGACTGTTAATCGATTGGTCGCAGGTTCGAATCCTGCCTGGGGAGTTTCTTGGCTAATGCTGTTAATTGGCTCATGGCTTGCTGATTAAGCAAGTCCGAGCGTTCTCGTGGCTAAGATGCTGTGAGATGAGATCCTGTAGAGGCAGATAGGGTATCCCTCTATCGTTCTGGTTTGGGGTGACCGCAGGGCAAAGCAAAGTCAAAAATCAGCTATCCCCACTTGCGGAAGAAGCTGCTGTCTTGCCAGACGCTAGCCGTTCGGGACTCGATCGCCGCCAAATCAGCATCGGACAGGGGCGCGAATCTTTTCGCAGCCTGGACGTTGTCCTCCAGCTGAGCCAAATTTTCTGCCGCAATAGCGCAAACGCTCACGCCAGGCTGCGACAGCGCGTAGCCCATAGCCTCGCCCATGCCGTTCAGCACTCCGTTTTCAAACAGGCGACCGTAAGCCGGCACCTTCATCGCGACCACCCCCACCCCATCGCGCTGCGCCGCAGGTAAGACGCCCGCAATGAACGGCTCTGGGGTGTGCTTATCGGCAGCGTTGACCGGAATTAGGGCCAGGTCGAAGGGGTAGCGCGACAGCGCCTGGGCAATGATGCCGGGGTTGTGATGTCCAGTAATGCCCAAGTGCTTGACGATGCCCTGGTCTTGGGCCTCTTGAGCTGCCCGAATCGCGCCGTTTTGCTCATTCAAGATTGTGTCGATATCCCAGGCGTGAGTGAGCGCGTGAAACTGCCAGACGTCGAGGTAGTCGGTTTGCAGGCGGGTTAAAGACTGCTCAAGCTGCCGCCAAGCGCGATCGCGATCGCGAGCCGAGGTCTTGCTGGCAATCACCACGTCGGCGCGGCGAGCGGACAGCACCTTGCCCAGACGCTCTTCGCTGGGGCCATAGTTGGCGGCGGTGTCAAAGTAGCGTACGCCTAGCTCTAAAGAACGCTCAATGATGGCGATCGCCTCTGCCTCTTGCCCAGGTTTAGAGAGCGGAGAGGCCGAGCCGCCGAGCCCGAGTACCGGCAGCGTCAACCCCGTACGGCCCAGCGATCGCTCTACCATAGTTGCCGCAGTCGCTGGAGCGTTGCCCCCAGGCGCGCGGGCCGAAATCAAATCGGCTGACACAGCATCTTTCGGGGGGGCAATCGGCGTTGCTTTCGGGTCTCGCCTGCAGGAAACGCTTCCTGCAAGTCCCGCTGCCGTAAACAAGAGGCGTCGTCGGGTAACCATATCGTTGAGGCTAGCTTTTTCGCTGTAGCGCAGCTGTTACAGGCCGCTCTATAGGCCGCTGCACTATCCACAGGGTAGCGATTTTATTTCAGCATTGGGGAAGGCGATCGCGCTCCGATGAACAATTTTTAGCTACTAGACAGGAAGCCCCGCGCTCTACCCGTCAGGGTGAGCGTCGGGATGAGAGTCGCGCTAGCCGAAGTGCGCCCGCAAAATGATGCACAGCGGATAGTGCGCTCAGCGCTGAGGCTAGCAGTTGGTATGATAGAGATAGCAAGGTGATACACCCCGCAAAGAGTGTGACGGGCCCGTAGGCGAAAGCTGCAAGTCACCCGTTCCTCAGTTTGCAAATGTATCTGCGACACATAGTGCGTATCCTCCCTCGCGGAGATGAAAATTCAAAACTCTGCCGTGGGGCATCAGGCGGAGTATAAACCTATCTCAGGACATGTCTCGGCAATAGCTGGGAGTCACTGAGGAAGCCCGCGCTGTACAGCTTGCTGTCAGCGTCGGGAGGATGTCACGTTATCTCCGCTACCAAACGCATCAAAACCGTAATTTGTTAAAATAAGCTTACAGATAGGATGTCAGAGGACCCGTTGCGCTATGACCCAAACTCAATCTACTAAGCCCATTGTTATTGCCCCATCGATTTTGTCAGCCGACTTCAGCCGCCTTGGTGAAGAGATCAAAGCAGTCGATAAAGCCGGCGCAGATTGGATTCACGTGGACGTGATGGATGGTCGCTTTGTCCCCAACATCACCATTGGTCCTCTGATTGTCGAGGCGATTCGGCCCATGACCCAAAAGCCCATCGACGTTCACCTCATGATCGTTGAGCCTGAGAAGTACGTCGAGGGCTTCGCCAAGGCCGGAGCCGACATGATTTCCGTCCACTGTGAGCACAATGCATCTCCGCACCTGCACCGGACCCTGTGCCAAATTCGAGAGCTGGGCAAAAAAGCGGGAGTCGTCCTCAATCCTGGAACGCCCCTAGATCTAATTGACTATGTCTTAGAAGTTTGCGATCTGATTTTGATCATGAGCGTCAACCCTGGCTTTGGTGGGCAGAGCTTCATTCCTGGCGTGCTCCCCAAAATTCAGAAGCTGCGCCAGATGTGCGACGAGCGGGGCCTCGATCCCTGGATTGAAGTCGACGGCGGTCTCAAGTCCCACAACACCTGGCAGGTGCTAGAGGCAGGCGCCAACGCCGTCGTGGCCGGGTCAGCCGTGTTTAAAGCGGATGATTATGCCACGGCAATCGAGGACATTCGCAACAGCAAGCGCCCTCAACCCGAGCTAGTGACGGCATAGCCGCGCCGCATCAGGGTTTCCTGACACCTCGATCTCATAGATCAAGGTCGCTGAATTACGATGATTAGGCTGTGAGGACGCATGGTTCTGAGCAGCCTTTTTTTTGCGAAGTGCAAGGGAATTATCTATGTCCGAATTGATTCAGGCCGTCCTAGATCATCCGACAGAGCGCACCGATCTGCGCCGCTTCATAGGGGAGCTTCGCAAAAGTGAGCAGCGCTACCTACTCCACAACGACATTCTGTCTGCTTTTGCTGACTACTGCAGTGCATACGGTAAAAGCGACTCGTTTTCGACGACCTCAGGGGTGTGCCGTCTGATTGACTACACCCAAGAGGTGATTCTAGAGCGAGAAAGCATCTGTATGATTATTCGGCCCAAGATTGGGCATGAAGAGGTCTACCGAGTGCTGGAGAACCTGGCGGTCGAGGAGATGAGCGTTCAGGAAATACTAGACCTGCGCGATCGCTTTGTGAATCACTTTCACCCCGAAGAAGGAGACGTGCTAGAGCTAGACCTGCTGCCCTTCTACGACTATTCTCCCCGCATCCGCGACCCCAAGAATATTGGCAAGGGCGTCGAGTTTCTCAACCGCTATCTCTCTAGTAAGCTATTCCAAGACCCGGTCCGCTGGCTGGAAGTGCTCTATGAGTTTTTGAGTCTCCACCAGCACAACAACACCCAGCTGCTTATTAACGAGCGAATCAACTCTCAGCAAAAGCTTTCGGATCAAGTTAAGCAGGCCATCACCTTCGTCAGTCGCCTGTCCCCCGATGAACCCTTTAACCGCTTCCGCTTCGCCTTCCAGGATCTCGGTTTTGAGCCCGGCTGGGGCAACACCGCTGGCCGCGTCCGCGAAACCTTGGATCTGCTAGATCAGCTGCTCGACTCTCCGGATCACCAGGTGCTGGAGGCTTTCCTCTCCCGCATCCCGATGATCTTTAAGGTGGTGCTGGTGTCGGTGCACGGCTGGTTTGGCCAAGAAGGGGTGCTAGGTCGCCCCGATACTGGCGGTCAGGTCGTCTATGTGCTCGATCAGGCCCGCAGCATTGAAGCGCAGCTCCAGAAAGAAATCGAGCTGGCTGGTCTTGACGTACAGTCGGCCCACCCCAAGGTTGTTATTCTTAGCCGCCTGATCCCCAACAGTGACGATACCACCTGCAATCAACGCCTAGAGAAGGTCTACGGCACCCACAACGCCTGGATTTTGCGGGTTCCCTTTCGGGAATTTAACCCGAAGCTGACTCAAAACTGGATTTCCCGCTTCGAGATTTGGCCTTATCTAGAGACCTACGCCGTCGACGCCGAGCGAGAGCTGCTAGCCGAGATGCAGGGCAAACCCGACCTAATTATCGGCAACTACACCGACGGCAACCTGGTGGCCTTTCTCCTAGCTCGCCGCCTCAAGGTTACCCAGTGCAACGTTGCCCACGCCCTAGAAAAGTCCAAATATCTGTTCAGCAATCTCTACTGGCAAGATTTGGAGCAGGAGTACCACTTCTCGCTGCAGTTCACCGCTGATCTAGTGGCTATGAACGCCGCCAACTTTGTGATCAGCAGCACCTACCAAGAGATTGCCGGCACCCCCACCAGCGTCGGTCAATATGAATCCTACCGCCGCTTCACCATGCCGGAGCTGTACCATGTGGTCAACGGCGTCGATCTGTTTAGCCCCAAGTTCAACGTCGTCCCTCCCGGCGTCAACGTGGAGTCCTACTTCCCCTACAGCCGCAGCGAAGATCGCTTAGAGAGCGATCGCAAACGGCTCGATGAGCTCATCTTTACCCTAGAAGATCCGTTGGTAGCCTACGGCAGACTCAAGGATCCCAGCAAGCGGCCCCTCTTCTCCATGGCCCGCTTAGACCGAATCAAAAACCTGACGGGACTCGCGGAATGCTTTGGCCAAAGCGAGGCGCTAAGGGAGCGCTGCAACCTGATCTTAATTGCCGGCAAGCTGCGGTCTGAAGACTCGAGCGATCGCGAGGAGCTAGCCGAGATGGAGAAGCTCTACAGCATCATTGATCAGTACAACCTCTACGAAAATGTTCGCTGGCTCGGGGTGCGGTTGCCCAAGTCCGACTCCGGAGAGGTATACCGGGTAATTGCCGATCGCAGAGGGATATTTGTGCAGCCTGCCCTATTCGAAGCCTTTGGCTTGACCATCCTAGAGGCAATGATTTGCGGATTGCCCACGTTCGGTACCCGATTTGGCGGCCCGCTAGAAATCATTCAAGACAAGCACAACGGCTTCTACATCAACCCCACCCATCTACAGGAAATGGCGAACGTGATTCTAGAGTTTCTAGATCAGTGTGACCAAAATCCAGGCTACTGGAAAGAGATCTCCGAGCGTGCTATTGACCGGGTCTACAGCACCTACACCTGGGAAATTCACTGTAGTAAGCTTATGTCCCTCGCCAAAATTTACGGCTTTTGGAACTATAGCTCCAAAGAAAACCGTGAAGACATGTTGCGCTACATTGAGATGATTTTCTATCTCCTCTATAAGCCTAGAGCAAAGCAGCTTTTACAAGCCCATATGCAGGCTTAGCCTATTCTAGGTCGGCACTGCGTGGGTCGCGGCGTTACTGCTGTGAGTGCGGCTGAGGTCAGAACATTTGCTATATGATTCAGGGAAGTAAACGGTCGGCCACGTCACTCTGCGCGCGGTCAGCTGATGTGTACGATCGTAGGCGTTACTTCGAGGCAACGATAGACCCATGAACTTACCGCTTGTGTTCGACCTCGCCCTAGGCCTAATCTTCCTCTACCTAATTTTGAGCCTGCTGGCCTCAGAAATCCAAGAGCTGATTGCAACAGTGCTACAGTGGCGCGCTGAGCACCTCAAAAAATCTATCGAGATTTTGCTCAGCGGAGATAGCGCAGAAGCCAGGGAGAGCTTGGGGATTGCCTTTGCGGATCGTCTCTACAGACATCCCATCATTCGCTCTCTTAACCAGGAAGCTAAAGGCCCTCTAGCAAAATTCTTCCGACGAATTTCCTATCTCTTTGAATGGACCTATCGGCGGCTGACCGGCGGGCGGGCGGTCTTTGGCAAAGACCCACAAACCAACCAGTCTCTCCGCAGTGGCCCGTCATATATTCCGGCGGCCAGCTTTGCCGTCGCGCTCCTCAATGAGCTGCAGATAGACGACCTTACCCACGGACGCAACTGTGCCCTAGTGCGTCAGGCAATCGATAACCGGCTACAGCTGCTTCGTCCACTCATCGCCTCCCTCAGCAGCAGCCCTCAGCACGATCTGCTCGTGAACCTAGAAGCGCTCGAGCAGCGACTAGAACTCGTTCACTCAGACTGCTCCAACCGGCGCGTCAACTTTGAAACCACCATCGAAGCCGTCATTTCTCAATGCCTGAGCTTTCTAGTTGGCCTAGAGGAAATGATGGCGGACGATAGCGACGAGGTGCGCGCTATTCTACGGCGGCAGCTGCCCCACGTGCGTCAGGCGATCGCCATAAAGGAGCAAGAGCCTACCGTCAGTGAGAGCGTCAAAAACATCCTTGCCTCGAAGCCCATCCCCGACCATCTGAGCAACACTCTGATCGCCCTCGCTAGAGATGCAGACAATGCTTCTGATGCGGTCACCAGCAGGGTTAAAGCCTTTGAAAATCAGGTAGAAACTTGGTTCAGTCGCTCTATGGAGCGAGCATCGGGCGTCTATAAGCGTAACTCCCGCGGCGTCGCTATCTTGATTGGCTGCTTGATCGCAGTATCGACGAACGCTGACACCTTCTACGTCGTCAATCGGCTTTCAAAGGACTCTGGCCTGAGAGAGTCGATTACCCAAGCTGCTGAAGAGCTGGTTATTCAATCTGCGGCCTCCCCCGAAGCCCAGGCTGATGGCCTCACGGCGGAGAAACTAGAAACCCTCAAAGAAACCATGAGCGACGCGCTAGAGGATTTCCCTCTGCCTATTGGGTGGAACTCGATTATCACGTCTGCTCAAACGCAGCAGGCAAATCAGTGGCGGCTGCCGATTCTGCGTCGCGTTGCGGGCTGGCTGATTACGGGCATCGCAATTTCAATGGGAGCTTCGTTTTGGTACAACCTGATTGGAAAAGTGGTGAACGTGCGCAATACGGGAGAGGTTCCCCCAGACGCTCGCTCCTCAGAATAGGCGGTGACACAAAGACAACTAGAAGGGTAGTCCGAAGCGAAGCAGAAGCCCGGCTACTGCGCTAAACACATTCAAAAATCCTGAACTTCCCTGACTGGAGGCTTCTGCGCGAGCTTCCTCTCGCTCGGTCAATCCCTGGGCAAAAACCGCTGCCGTTTGCTGGGCCTCAGCGTTCCCCTGGGCTGCAAACAGCCGTTCGGACTGCTTGGCGTCGGCGATCGCCTCCTCAGCGTAGCCCCAGCGATACAGCGCGACGCTGCGGCTGAGGTAGAGATGGGGGGCGTTAGGTTCCTGAGCGATCGCCTGGGTGTAATAGTCATAGGCACCCTGAAAGTTGCCCCGCTGCGCTTCCTGCTGTCCCCATTGGTATAGCGCCCGGGCCGTCAGCAGCTGCTCGGGGAGCCCAGCCGCCCCCTGGAGATTTGCCCCCTGTAATATTGCTCCATCTAGGGTGGCCCCATAGAAAAAGGCATTTCTTAGATCGGCACCCTGCAGGTTAGCGCCCGTTAAATCAGCCCCCGACAGATCGGCGTTAAAGAGAACCGCATTGGATAGATCAGCGCCGCGTAAATCGGCGCCCGCCAGCCGGGAGCGATTGAGGTTGGCAAACTTAAAGTTGCTGCCTTGGGCATCAATCTCTGATAGATCCGTATGAACTAAGCTCGCCCGACTCAAGTCGCAAGCGCGACAGCTGCGCGTCGAAACCAGCTGTTGGAGATGTTCAAGGTCATCAGCTCGGGCCGCTGAGGCTAACGCGACCGTCGATGCACTCAGAACAGCGATCGCGGCTGTCGACGTGAGAAAAGTTTTCATAGGGGCAACCTAAGCCTGTAACCCAGTATATACGCAGACAGTCTATTTGAAAGAACAGCGCTTTTCAGAAGCAATGCTCTAGGCATTTATACGATCTGTTTGGAACATCTTGACCACCGTGTCCGTCTTAACTAATGATCAGGGGCAAAATACGGCATAAATTAGGCTGAAAAAAGCTGAAGTAGGAGCTAACAAAGAAGTTCAAGAAAATCTATGGGCACATCTATACAGCGATAGACAGATTCTACCAATAAGTAATAATATAGTAGCGCTGTCTCTCTAGCTGCACTGAATCCCTAGGCGTCACCCTGACGGCGATACCGGAAGTGACCGCATAGATTTGGAGCAAGAAAGCAGTTCTTCAAAGAGTACCGCGATAGTTTTTTAGCTTCCCTTTCTTCTTTCCAAATAAATCGTACTCAGGGTTTTGTATTTCGCATCAGTACTGACTCGGTAGAATGACAAAAAGATAACCTTGGTGCAGATATATTCACGTAGAATTCACGCGTTGTTCACGCGCACCTCGTGGTTTTTGAGCCCTGGTCGGGTATATCTAGTATAGGTAGTCGCAGTAGCTCCGCCTTATTACCTCACGGAATCAAACGGAATCAAGTTGCCATGAAAGTAAATCGTCCGATGCCCGAGCAGATAGATATTTTAGACATCCCCATTGACAATCTATCTAAGCTTGAGCTCCTCGAGAGACTAAAGGATGGCGGCGTGGTGTTTACACCCAACGTCGACCACATCGTCAAGCTGCAGAGGGATCCCGAATTTCTCAGCGCTTACAAGAGTGCAACATATCGCACCTGCGACAGTCAGGTTCTGATGTACGCGTCAAAGTTTCTCAACACGCCGATTCGCGAGAAAATTTCCGGCTCTGACCTATTTCCCGCTTTCTACAGTCACTACGCCAACGATGAAGACGTCACCATCTTTCTTTTAGGAGCGGCAGAGGGAGTGGCAGAAGAAGCCCGCCGCCGCATCAATCAAAGCGTCGGACGAAATATGGTTGTACAGGCTCACTCGCCCTCTTACGGCTTCGAGAAGAATGAGCAAGAGTGCGAAGCCATCATCCAGCTAATCAACGATTCCAAGGCGACGGTATTGGCGGTCGGTGTGGGGGCGCCAAAGCAGGAAAAATGGATTCACCAGTATAAAGATAGGTTTGAGCACGCCAAGGTGATTATGGCGATTGGGGCCACAATCGATTTTGAAGCGCGTCGAATAGCGCGATCGCCGCAGTGGGTCAGCACTCTGGGGATTGAGTGGGCCTTTCGGATGTTCAATGAGCCCAAGCGCCTCTGGAGACGATATTTGGTAGACGACCTGCCTTTTCTGTGGATGATTCTTCAGCAAAAGTGGGGCCAGATGGGTCGTCCCCCTGCACCGGTAAACTTAGATTCCTAGCGCCAATAACCGGCTACCGTGAGACGCTGCTGACCTATTGAGCGACACCGGTAACCAGGGTAACGCGGCAAGGGGTAAGGCTAGCCGCGTTGAGAAGACCGTTTCATCCTGGCTGATATAGCAAATGCTCTGATGCATTAGGATATTTGCGCGTTCAGTTGCCTACACAACGTCAGGCTTTCAGCAGATTTCGTTTTAAGCAACTGAACCAATGCAATATCTCTAGAACAGGGCGTAGCGAGAGCGCCTAGGGAGACAGATTAGGGGCTAAGGCACCGAGGCAATGTCGATTGACGTCACACTGTCTGTATCCAAGGTTTGCAGCGGCGGATCAATCTCAGCTTGATTACCTACCACCAAGGTTACAATCTGATCAGGACTGAGGTGTTTGTGGGCGGCCTGCTGCACTGACTCGGCCGTCGTGGCCTGTAGGTCTCTTCGATATTGAAAGATAAAGTCAGCGGGATAATCGTAGTAGTCGTAGCGCATGACCCGAGAGAGAGTTTGACCTGGCGTTTGAAAGTTGAACACAAACGAGTTCAAGACTGAGTCCTTGGCTTGAGCTAGCTCCTCTGGAGTAATGGGCTCTTGGCGAATCCGCTCGATCTCCGCTAGGGTGAGCTGAATGAACGGCACGGTGGCGTCCGAGCGCGTTTGCCCTCCGGCAATGAAGATGCCGGGGTAATCGTAGCGCGCCGCCCAGAACGCATAGGTGACGTAGGCCAGCCCCTGACGCGATCGCACCTCGTTCACAAGACGCCCCCCCAATCCATTGAGCACTTCGTTGACGACCGACAGCGCAGCGTAGTCTGGGCTACTGCGCAGGCCGCCTAGGTGACCAAGCTGGATATAGCTTTGGCTTAGCTGGGGCTGATCGACCACAAAGATGCCGGACGCATTGGCCTGGGCAGCGTCAGGCTTTTCGGGAAGGGACTCAGCGTTATTGGAGGACCAGTCGCCAAGAGCCTCTTCTACCCGCTGGCGCATGTCAACCGGATCAAAGTCCCCAACGATACCCAGCAGCATGTTGCTAGGGTAAAAGTAGGTGTCGTAGAACGCGATTAGGTCGCTGCGATCGATATTGTCTAGCGTGCTGTACTCCACCGTACGGGCGTAGGGGCTATCGCTACCGTAAATCAGCTTCCCAAATTCGCGGGACAGAATATCTTCTGGATTATCGTTGCGGCGCTCGATATTTCCCCGAATTTGGCTAATGGTGAGGTCGATCCTCTCTTGGGGAAACGCTGGATGACGCAGCACGTCAGTAAAGCGAGCAAATACCTCAGGAAGGTCTTCGCTGAGAGCGTCAAAGGTAGCGCTGCCGGAGTCGACGCCGATTCCAGTCTCGATACTAGCGGCTCGCTGCTCTAGAAATTGGTTGAGGTCATCGGTGGAGTAGGTCTCCGTGCCGCCGCTGCGCATGACGTCTCCCACAATGCTGGCGAGCCCGACTTTATCAGCGGGCTCGTAGCGATCGCCCGTGTGGACGAGAGCAGTCCCACCCACCAGCGGCAGCTCGTGGTCTTCCATCAGGTAGACCTGAAGGCCATTATCCAAGCGGAACGTGGTGTACTCGGGAATATCTAGCTCTGGTAAGGCGGGGAACTCTAGGTCGCTGTAGTGCTGGGCTTGAGTTGCCAGAGCGGGCTGCCGCCCCAGGCCTAATATCAATAGGGCGATCGTCACCGCTACAGCGCCGTAGCGCAGCAGTCCCGACCTGCGCCAATAGCTGGGCCAGGGGTACCCATGCTGTTTGTGCCAACGTGAGAGGTTTGCCTGCGTCTTCTGCATGCCTAGCATCATCGTAGTTAAGGTAAAATTAGCTCGCTTCGAGCGGCAGGAGTTTTCCTACCGTACGGTTCTCAGACCGAAAGGTCTGTTGGGCCACGCGTTGGATATCGTCTGCCGTTACCGCCTCAATTTGGACCAGCTCGTCGAACAGGTTGCGCCAGCTGCCGGTCTTTGCTTCGTATTCAGCCAGTAAGCTTGCCATCCCCGAGTTCGAAGCCAGCAGTCGCAGTAGCCCGGCGCGAGCCTGGGTTCGAACTCGGTCTAGTTCCTGCTGGGTTACGGGCTCAGTTTTCAGGCGCTCTAGCTCGCTGCTGAGCGCAACCGCTAGCTCCTCAACCGTATGACCCGGGGCCGTCAGCGCATAGAACAACAGCAGGTTGTTGAAGCGATCGCCTGGAAATCCGTTGAGAGCCTGAGCCGTCAGCGCAATCTGCTGGCCCTCCACAAGATTTTGATACAGCCGAGAGGTGCGGCCATTCGACAAAATAGCGCTGATCAGCTGATACACCGTGTGGTCTGGATGACTGAGGCCTGGTCGGTGGTAACCCTCAAGATACCAGGGCTGGGTGGGCAGTCGTAGCGTAAAGGAGCGGGACTCCTGTTGGTCCGGCTCGTCGGCGGTCACCTGAGGCGCAGTGGGTCGGGCCGGATAGCGACCGAAGTAGGTTTCTGCGAGCTGCTTTACCCCATCGGGATCAACATCGCCCGCAACCACCAGCGTCATCCGATCGGGGATGTAGTAGCGCTCAAAGAACGCCTGCACATCCTCCCGCTCCATAGCCTGCAAATCTGCCTCGTAGCCGATGGACGGACGCTGGTAAGGATGAACGTCGAACGCTGTGGCCAAAAACTCCTCGATCATCTTGCCAATAGGAGAGTTATCCACCCGCAGACGGCGCTCTTCGAGAATGACGTCCTTCTCCTCATAGAACTCGCGAAATACTGGGTCTAGGAAGCGCTCAGACTCCAGCGACATCCAAAGCTCCAGCTTATTAGAGGGCAGACTGTAGAAGTAGCGCGTCTCGTCGGCTGAGGTAGTGGCATTGAGACCGACCCCGCCGGCCTGCTCTACGATTCGAGGCAGCTCATTTTGACGGACGTACTCACTTGCCTCGGCGCTGAGGATCTCAAAGTCTTCAGTGAGCTGGGCGATGCGCTCGGGGTCACCGGCGGCCTGCGCCGCCTTGAGCTGCTCGAACGTTCGGTCCAAATCGTCGAGCAGTCGCTTTTCGGCCTCGTAGTCGGTGGTCCCAATACGGCTGGTGCCCTTAAACGCTAGGTGCTCTAGATAGTGAGCCGCCCCCGTTTTACCGTCGGTCTCCTCGGCAGCCCCGACATTGACGTAGGTCATAAAAGACACTACAGGCGCGTCGTGGCGCTCAAACACGATAAACTTGATGCCGTTATCGAGGGAGAATTCTGTAATCCGGTCGAGGGTGCGATCGATGTAGGGCTGCAGAAGGCTATCCTCAGCGAGCTGAGCCTGGGCGGCTGGCGACCAAGCTAGGGCAATCGACAGGAAAACCAGGATGCTTATCGCTTGCCGGCGGAGGCGAAGCCACCCTGATGGGGCGATCGCTTGACGCTGTGAGTCAAGCCAAGCGGCCAGAGAGGCCAGCATTCGGCCCAGCCGGTATTCGGAGAAATGAGACACACTTGTTTTAGAAAAAATTATCCCAAGAAGCCAGTGACGCACGGCAAACTACCATTTTCAGACTATCCAGTCTATAGGATAGAAGGTATTGAACAGAATCGACATTGGTAGTCTGATGCGGTACCGCTATTCTCAAGTCCTGAGTCTCTTGGCTGAGGGATAGGGGCCGAGGAGTAGGGCAGGAGGAATCAGCGAATTGGACGGGAAAGGTAGAGCAGATTGTATGTGTTGAACAAAACGCCGACGCTTCCAACGGTAAGGCTAATAATCAGTACGCCTTGAATCGGACTGCCGCCGCCAAAAGTCTGCAGGACATCCAAAATGCAGCCGATGAAAAATTCGCAAATGCTAGCGGTAACCGGAATTTGACTCAGAGCCAAGGCGCTAAGCAATCCGCTACCGATAAGAAGAGTGGGCAGCGAGCAGCCCAATACCCCGGTTATCAGAAGCGATCTCGTAAAGTGAGTCATAATTCCGATGTGACACCTCTTCTCTATACTTTCTTAAGATAGGCGCAATCGCTGGGCAAGTAGGCTGGATGACAAGAATCTTAAATCTTTCTAAAATTCGCTTTTATTCTTTATGAGTCAGTCAGTCATCACATCGCTTGGTTTGTTGACTTGGGTTCGGCGGCTGATCGCCTCTGTCTTTCTGGGGGGGCAGGTGGTTATACACCTGATGGGCGGACGCATTCACCGGCGCAACACCCTTGACCAGCTCGCGTCAGTAGGGCCAGATTCTCTCTTGATTACCCTGATGACGGCTGCGACGGTCGGCATGGTGTTCACCATTCAGGTTGCCCGCGAATTTATCAACTTCGGGGCGAGCACCGCCGTAGGCGGCGTACTGGCGGTTGCCCTGATCCGAGAACTGACGCCCGTTTTGACGGCAATTATCGTTGCGGGGCGCGTTGGGTCGGCCTTTGCGGCAGAAATTGGAACGATGGTCGTCACGGAACAGATTGATGCATTACAGATGCTGAAAACCGACCCCGTCGACTACCTGGTGCTGCCCCGCGTATTGGCCTGCTGCATCATGGTCCCTATCCTCAGCCTGTGGTCATTTATAACGGGGATGGCCGGGGGGATGATTTTGGCAGATAGCCTTTACGGCATTTCCTACGCCGTTTTTCTACAGTCAGCCCGCAGCTTCTTAGGCACCTGGGATTTAATTAGCGTCGTCATCAAATCAGTTGTATTCGGGGCCATTATTGCCATTATTGGGGCGAGCTGGGGGCTGACGACAACCGGCGGCGCGAAAGGCGTTGGCCAATCGACAACGGCCTCGGTGGTCACGGCGCTGTTGATGATCTTTATCACCAATTTCATTATGTCGTGGCTTATGTTTCAGGGCACTGGAACTGCCGCCACAGGTCTTTAAGGCTTGATTTAGCGCCGCTGCGGTAGGTCAAGTGCTTTCTTCGTTAGGATAGTGTTTGGGATGATTCGGGTTCGGTCCGCCTCGTTACGAGACGACCCTGCGACGACAGAACTCCGTAACGCTTAGATTCCATAACGCTTAATGGATAATAACGCTTAATAGATGAGCGCCCTACCCTTACAGCCCTATGCCCGCTTGACTTATAGCTCGTTTGACCTATGGTAGTTAACCCCGCTCCAACTGACGCCGCTAGCAACGCGACACAGCTGGCCCCTAGCTACAGCCTGCCTATCGGGCTGGGCTTACTGGCAATCCCCCTGCTGCTGCTCTCGCCCTGGCTGAGCCTGGCGATCGCGCTATTTGCCTGCTTCTTACTGGTTCAGGCCGCAACGCTGCGCCTCACCTTCACCGCGACAGACCTCGATATTTATCGCACCGATAGCTTGATCCGTCGCTTTCCCTACCGCGACTGGCAGAGCTGGCGCATCTTTTGGGGACCTGTACCGATTCTGCTTTACTTTAGGGAAGTCAACAGCATCCATTTCCTGCCCGTTTTGTTCAACGCGGCTCAGCTGCGAGCGGAGCTAGAGGGCCATCACCTCCCCTACGACCCGCCGCCCTCCGAACGTCCCAATGACGACGCCGCTGATCCCTCTAAAGCGCCTTAGGCCAACCGTTACAACTACCGCACTCGAGAGTTCTCATGATTGAGCCGCTAGATCCGGCTGGAAAGACGGACAACACTGCCCCGAATGCTGGGACAACCGCTTCATCAAGCTTAGGGCCCTCCCTCCGCCCTCCAGCCTCTTCAACAGCTCATTCGGCGAGTAGCCCTGCCCCCAGCCCGGGAGACGCTGCCTCCCGTGACCTGCAGCGGCAGGTTCAGGCCCTAAGGCAAGAGATTGCTGAGCTGCAAGAGACTCGCAATCGCCTAGTTGAAGAGCAGGCCCAGGGCCTTCAGGCTGCTGTAACCCAGCTTGTAGAGAGCGGATTGACGGAACTTGAGCAGCGCCGGAAATCGCTGCAGACCTCCGTTGACCAATTAGAGCGACGGCAGGAGAGAATCCAGGCGGAGATGCGCAAAAGCTTCGTAGGCGTATCTCAAGATTTGGCAGTGCGGGTTCAGGGCTTTAAGGAATACTTGGTGGGCAGCCTACAGGACTTGGCGACGACGGCTGAGCAGCTAGAGTTGGGCGCTTCCGGCAGCTCAGTGGGTCCTACTGGCCAGGCGTTACCCCGGCAGCAGCCGAAGGCCGGCCCTCGGGCGTTGGCTGAGGCAGCGCCCGAGGTAGATCCAGCGCCGCTGCGACAGCGCCCCCCCTCGGCCCAGCGGTCCTCGCGATCGCCATCCCGGTCCTCACGCGCCCTGCGGCTCTCACCCCCTCTAGATGAAGCGCCACCACGCCGCGATGAAGCCCGACCCCAGACCAGCGTTGCACCCCCTGATGGCACATCTGATGACCTACAGGAGCGCATCCGACAGCTCTTAGAGCAGTACCGCACGATGCCCAACTATTACGGACGCCCTTGGCAGCTTAGGCGTACATTTGAGCCCGTCCACGCCGAGCGGGTCTCCCAGTGGTTTTTCGACCTCGGGCAGCGGGGCGCTATCAAGACCATGGGCTCCCGTCTGCAAAACGTGCTGATTGCGTCAGCCGCCATCTCAGCGCTCCGGGAAATCCATGGCGATCGCATTCGTGCCCTAATCTTGGGAGACTCCCCAGAGCGACTTGGGGAATGGCGGCGAGGACTGCAGGATTGCTTAGGCATTTCTCGCACCGATTTTGGAGCCCAGCGGGGTGTGGTGCTGTTTGAAGCGCCGGAAGCGCTGGCCCAAAGGGCTGAGAGACTGGTGGCACAGGACCAAATGCCCCTGATTTTAATTGACGAGGGGGAAGACAAAGTCAGTCTGTCGCTGCTGCAGTTTCCCCTCTGGTTGGCCTTTGCCCCCGACCCTGCTGACACCCTATCCCTGTACTAGACCAGTGCTTGAGGGGGCGGTGTCGAGGCCACAGCACCCGAGACGTCTGTATTTGTAGTTACTAATTTTAAAGACTCTGCCCCTAGCTCCCCCAATCGCGATTAAACTAATTACGGCCTGTAGCGTCGTAACAAAGCAAGATCTATGACCTGGTTTGTTTGGTTGTGCGGTATCTTTTCTGGAGCCTATCTACTTGGTTCGCTGCCCACGGGGTACCTGGCGGGCCGGCTTCTAAAGGACATTGATATTCGTGAACATGGGTCGGGCTCAACAGGGGCAACCAATGTTCTTCGGGTTTTGGGAAAAGGGCCAGGCGGTGCGGTACTCGCCATTGACATAGTTAAGGGAGTGCTGGCGATCGCGGTGACCCGCTGGATTGCTCACCTGCCCAGCCTAACCGTCCCGTCTCCCACGGCTATCAGTACCGCGTCGTGGATCGTTTGGCTTCCTGTCGTAGCAGGATTGGGCGTTTTGCTGGGCCACAGTCGCTCCGTTTGGCTAGGCTTTTCAGGCGGCAAATCGGTGGCTTCTGGGCTGGGGGTGCTGTTTGCTCTACACTGGCCCACCGCCCTGATTGCCCTTACCGTGTTTTCCGCCGTCTTGGCGCTCTCCAAAATTGTTTCTCTCAGCTCCCTAGTGACGGCGCTGTCGGTTCCCGTTATCGCGCTGTTGTTCAACCGCCCCCTGCCAATGCTGCTGTTTGTGCTGGCCGCTGCGGTTTACATTCTCGTAACCCACAAAACTAATATCCAGCGCCTGCTGCAGGGTACCGAGTTTAAGCTAGGCCAAAAGAAAAGTGCTGCTTAGGATTTAATAACTGCCCAGTAGCCCGCGCCGCTTTGCCTGCTGCTCTGCCCAGCGAAACGTCGCTATGCCTAAGGTGAAGTAAACTGCGCCATTCACCAGCGCTAGGGTAAAGACGCCCAAATCTAGCGCCGCGCCCCGCGCCATCAGGTCCCGCAGCAGCCCCGCACTGGGAATCATCGGCAGCATCCAGCTCAGCAGCTTGAGCTGGGTGGACCAGGTTTCTGTGGGCGTCGCCAATAGAAACAGCAGCACAAACTGAAATAGACCTAGAAGCTGCTGCACCCGCTTAAACAATAGGGCACAAGCGCCCATGATAAACGCTAGCCCGTAGCCCGCCAGCAAAATCGTGATTAGGGGGAGCACCAGGGTAGGAGGAAACTGCAGGCGGCTGCCGGTGATGCCCATCAAAATCAGCAAGATAGTGGTAATCAAGATGAGGCGGATGGTGAGGCTAGCCAGCGCCCGCACTAAAAATACGCGGGAGGGACCGAAGGGGGAGAGAAAAATTTGTTCTAGCGTGCCGGTTTGGGCTTCCGACTGCAGGCTGAGAGAGATATCGCTGATGATAAACAGCGTCAGAGTCCAGAGCACGTAGCCCACGACCACCGAGTCTAGGCGATCGCCAAACTGCATCGCGGGTCCCGCCATGTAGCGGGCGCTCAGAAATAGACCGTAGAAGACAATGGTGGTGATTACGATGCCACCGATAGCCTCCGCTGGGTAGCGGATAAACTCGGTCCAGCTGCGCTTCAGCTCCGCCCAAAATAGATCAGCCCAAAGTAGCTCAGATCGAGACCGTTTCATCGCGCACCACCTTAAGGAAAACGTCAGTCAAATCAGGGCGGTCAGGGGCCACCTGCAGGATGGGCAAAGGCCGCAAAATCTCGAAAAGACGATAGAGACCCGGGGCATCCCCCTTATAGTGAACAACGCTGCCCCGCACCGAGGCCTCTAGGGCGGCGATCGCCTGCTGTTGAGCGTCGTTAATCTCTCCCTCTACCTCCACGCGGTAGACCGCGTTGGAAAACTGGCGGAGGAGGTCGGCAGTACTGGCCTGGGCCACAATTTTCCCTTGGCGGATGATGGCTACCCGGTCGGAGAGCTCTTCCGCCACGTTGAGCTGGTGAGTGGTAAGCAGTACCGCGCAGCCCTGGGCGGCAACCGACTGCACCAGCTCCTTCACATGCTCCCCCGCCTCCACGTCCAGCCCTAAAGTGGGTTCATCTAGCAGCAGAAGCTGGGGGGTGTGCACTAACGCAACCGCAATGGCCAGCTTTTGCTGCATACCCCGAGAGAAGGTGCGTACAGGGACGTCTTTTTTGTCTGACAGGCTGAACTGCTCTAGCAGTGCCAGCCCCTGCCGCCGTGCGGCGCGCCGGGTCATGCCCCGCAAGACGCCAAAGTACTGCAGATTTTCGAGGGCCGTTAGCCGCCAGTAGAGGTTACGGTTGCCCTCTAGCACTGCCCCTACGCCCCGCAGCGCCAGCGGATCGCGGTGGGGGTCGCTCCCCCCAATGCTCACCTGTCCCTCATCGGGCCGCACCAGCCCCGCAATCATCTTGATGGTGGTGGTCTTTCCAGCGCCGTTTGGCCCTAAGAACGCCAGTACCTCACCGGGCGCGATCGCCAAAGACACGCCCTCCACCGCCGCAATCCGTTGGCGATCGCGGCGGTAAAACTTGTGCAAGTTTTGGGCGTTTAGGATTGGCGAGGAAGCAGCAGGCCGGGAGGATGACTTGTCGGACTGAACCAGCATAGGATTGAACCGTAGCCACCCTTACCGTATTGACGCGGCCCAGGTGGTTTAATTTGTAACGTTATCTTAACAAATTCCCCTCGCTGCGGCAGAATTAACGCGGCAAGTTTCCTAAGGGTTCTTTCTCATGTCCAGCCTGTGCGATCTTTTGCTCCGCCGCTGTCGCCTCCTGCAGCGGGACGGCGCTCCTCAACTCGTGGATATCGCGATTCAGGGCGATACTATTCAAGCGATCGCACCCCGCTTAGACCTACAGGGGCAAACAGAGCTAGACGTGAGAGAGCGGCTGGTGAGTCCGCCCTTCGTTGACTCCCACGTCCACCTCGACTCAGCGCAGACCATAGGGCAGCCCCACCTCAACGTCAGCGGCACCCTGTTTGAGGGCATCGAGATTTGGCGAGACCGCAAGCAAGCCTTAACGCTGAAGGACGTTAAACAGCGTGCCATTGACACCCTCAAGCAGCACGCCACTCAGGGGGTTCTGTTTGTGCGGAGCCACGCCGATGTCAGTGAGAAAACCCTGACGGCCCTTAAAGCGCTGCTGGAGGTGCGGGACGAGGTCCAGAGCTGGATGACGCTGCAGGTGGTGGCTTTTCCTCAGGACGGCATCTACGGAAGCCCGGAGGGAGAGCAGCTGATGCAGGAGGCTGCCAAGCTGGGGGTAGACGTGCTCGGCGGCATTCCCCACTATGAACTGACGCGGGAGGACGGCGTCCGGTCGGTGCACCGCATCTTTGAGCTAGCGCAGCAGTACGACCGCCTGGTAGATATCCACTGCGACGAAATCGACGACGACCAGTCCCGCTTTTTAGAGGTGGTGACGGCCTGCGCCATTCGTGAGCGCTGCGGCGATCGCGTTACGGCCAGCCACACTAGCGCCTTCGGTTCCTACAACGACGCCTATGCCCTCAAGCTCATGGGCTTTTTGGACCGGGCACAGATTAGCTTCATCGCGAACCCGCTGATCAACATCACCCTGCAGGGACGCGGTGACAGCTACCCCAAGCGGCGGGGCGTAACGCGGGTCAAAGAGCTGTGGCAGCGGGGCATCAATGTCAGCCTCGGGCACGACTGCATTAGAGACCCCTGGTATCCGCTGGGGACGGCCAGCATGCTGGATGTGGCTCATATGGCTCTGCACGTCTGTCAGATGACGGGCACTGCTGAAATAGACGCCTGCTACAACATGGTGACCTGGAACGGGGCACGGACGCTGCGGGTAGAGGACCGCTACGGGGTTGAAGTGGGGAAGCCCGCAAACCTAATTGTGCTAGACGCGAGCGATCGCTACGACGCTCTGCGGCGACGCCCGACAGTGTGCTACGTCATTTCGCGCGGGGCCGTAATCGCCCAGACCCAGCCGCCGATCACGAGCTGGACGCAATGAGCGTTGAATTGGCCTTGCGGTCTCCAGTCATAGGGTTAGCCAAGGCTTAATCGGATCTTTATAGAATCCTGGGTTAACCAGCGATGGGGCTTTGTATACTACAAATAGCGCTCGTATTGCAGCGTATGGCATAATACGTGCTTTTTACAGCCCTAACTATCAAGATACCTTCTCAAAACTATGATCGTAGACCTCTCGAGAGCGTTCATTTCCAAATCTTTTGCCGATCAAGATCTCGCTCGAGCAGACCTTCCCGGACGAAATTTCAGGGGCTATAACTTTCGCAATGCCTGCCTTCGCGGCGCGAACCTCAGGGGCGCGGACCTCAGCGGAGCCAATTTTTCTGGCGCTGACCTTACAGGCGTGAATTTGTTTGCCGCTCAGTTGGACGGAGCCAATCTGACCTTTGCGACGCTGACAGATGCGACCTTAGAGAGAGCGAACCTCAGACAAGCGCAGCTTGATCGTGCGACGCTGCGGCGGGCCTGCTTTAGGGACGCCGATTTGACCGGGGCGACTTTGGTGAAAGCGGATATGACCCATGCCAGTCTAACCGGCGCTAGGATCGACCTAGGACAGCTCACCCAGGCGCTCACCCAGGGGGTGCTGCTACCGGATGGATCTAAAATTCGTGCCGGTGAAGGCTCCGGCGCTGTGTGAAACGTTATCTTATCCACGTTCTTTGAAACGCGCCTAGCCGGCTTGGCGACTGTCAAGCTCGCCGCTAGGCCGAAACAGATGGTCGTGGCTCGGACTATAGAGCCGCGATCGCGCCTTTGACGTCTGGGCCAAGGCAGGGCTGATGAGATAAAGCGTCGTGCGGATCAAGTCTTGCGCTCGAGTTGCCGTCGCCATCTCTTTCAGGGGCACTACCTCAACCACCTCATCGGGCCAGCCCAGGCGAAAGCATAGGGCTACGGGGGTATCTGGGGCGTAATGCTGCATCAGCTTATCCTGAGCGGCCTCGACGTGGCGCGCGCTCAGGTAGAGGCATAGGCTCGCTTGATGGGCCGCTAGAGAAGCGAGTTCCTCAGCTGCGGGCACGTTGGTTCGTCCGCTGATTCGCGTCAGAATGATGGTTTGCACCAGCGCGGGGACCGTTAGCTCCACCTGCAGCGCCGCCGCCGCCGCCTGAAAGGCACTGATGCCCGGAATGACCTCAAAGGGAACTTCAGCCTCAGCCAGGGCCTGCATCTGCTCACCAATAGCGCTGTAAAGACTGGGGTCGCCCGAGTGCAGCCGCACTACGGATTTTTGCGATCGCACCGCATCGATCATCAGGGGCAAAATGTCTTCCAGGGTCCTGCTGGCGGTGGGAATGCGGGTGGCATTGGCGCGGGTATGGGCCAGGATTTGAGGGGGCACCAGAGAGTTGGCGTATAGGATAACGTCGGCGGTGGCCAGCAGTCGCTGAGCCTTGAGGGTGAGCAGCTCAGGATCTCCGGGACCGGCGCCCACAATGTAAACTTTGGGCGGCAGTCCGGCGAGAGGAGCAGGAATTTGGGGTGGTGTCACAGGTTTTGAGGCGCGTTAATTGTCGGTGAACTGGCAAGCTGCTCAGCGGCTTCTAGCATTTGGGAGACATCGCTAGCGCTCCAGTCACGGGTCGCATCGCAGTGGTGGGCCACCAGCAGTCCCCATAGAGTATCGCGTACCAGCACGGGCACGACCAGATTGGCCCGCACGTCAACTTGGCGCAGAAACTCGCGGTGGCAATCGTGAATGTCGGCGGTTTCGATGTTGGCGATCGCCCGGACGCGCCCTTGAAGATACATTTGGGCGTAGTCGCCATTGAAGCATTCGTCTGGCCCAGTAGACCCCAAGATGGAGTATTGGGGATGGCTAAGGGACTCAAAGGTAACCTGCCCTTCCCACTGGCGATAGAAATAATAGAGCACCACGCGGTTAACTGCTAGGCTGCTGCGCAGCACGTCAGTAGCGCTCTGAACTAAGCTATCGCGCTGCAGACGTTGGGACAGGCGACCTAAAACCTGCTCCAAACCAGCGTCTGCTCTAGAAGATGATGCGGGTGGTAGACCGGAAGAGGGCTTCACCATGGGAACAGGCAATTGTAGTAAGCGCCACTATTCTATCGAATTTACGGGTAGTAGGTAGCACAGAGTCCCAAAGGCTACTCTGACCTGCTTCGAGCGCTGGCTTTATCTAGAGCACGATTGGGCTGGATGGCTTGAGGCTACTGTGCTAAAGTCCAGCGCTAAAGTCCAGCAATTTCCGCAAGGTCTCTGGAGGCGCTAAACCTCTAGCAAGCCGGCAACTAAGGAAGCTAGCCGCGCCGCCGCGCCCGTCTCGCCTCGAGCCTGCCGGAGACGGCGGCTCATTTGCCTTAGCGCCTCAGGATGAGCAAGCAGGTCTAACACCCGTTCGGCGACCTCTTGAGGCTGCAGCTGGCCCACCAGCTCCGGCACAATCTCTTCCCCCGCCCAAATGTTGGGCCAGGCCAACAGCCGCTTCTTGCGCAAAAACCAGGCGTTAATGGCCAAGGCCATTGCGCTACCCACACCAGGTAGATTTGCCAGTAGCCCCGGTATGCCATCCCAAGCCCGCATGGCGTCCAGCTGCTGGGTGGGCAGAACCACCACCATAGGTACTCCCAAAGCCCCTAACTCTGCTGTATTAGCTCCCAGAGTAGTGATGCAAATTTGGCAGCGGCGCAGGACTTCGTACGCCGGAAACTCTGTGTGTAGCTCGATAGTGCCACCCTCTGCCCAGTCGATTCGCGGAGAAGGTATTTTGGTTAGCGTCACTGCCGGCGCAGCGAACCGCCCTGCAAAAGGGTTGCTGGGTTTGGCGTAGTCCGCTATCGTTTCTAGCTCTAGATTGGGAGCCACCGGCAACAGGAAGCGTACATCAGGGCGTGCCCGATGGATATGGGCGGCGATCGCCAGGCAAAACGGGACGCCCTGGGTGAGCTTAGCGGGCTTTGAGCCTGGGAGAAGGCCTACTAAGGGCGGCTCGGATACATCAGAGGGCACATCAGCCCCAATAGGCTCGTCTTCTGAGGCCGAGTGACGGGAGACATCCGCCATTAGGTCACCCACGACGGTCGCCTTGCGGCGATACTGGACCGGTATGCGGTCGATCAGGCTGGCATTCATCACCGCGTAGCGATCGCCCCACCGATGCCAGCGGGTGTCCCACTCCCCATAGATAACGGTGCGGTAGCCTAGCCGCCGCGCCAACAGAATCGGATAGAGTTGGTCACCGCCCAGAAAAATTACCACGCCGCGATCGCGCCAGTCCCAGCGATCTTGGGTCTTGCCGAACAGCAGAAACGGAAAGAAGTGCGCTGCGTCCTGGATGCGATCAATTTCGGGGTAGCGTTGGGCGATCGCCACTTCTTTGCCGCTGGCGTTGGGGCAAGGAGAGAGCACAAGGGAAATGCGGTGGGGGGCCGGGCCGAGGCCGAGCTGCCGCCGCAGCGCCTGGACAACGGGGCGAACCCAGGTAGAGATTTCGCCGGGACCGTTAGAGAGAATAAGGATATCGCTGCTGGTTGTCATCACTTTTGCGATCGCCGTTGGCCAATCATCCTACAGCGATATAGATAGGGGATAAGTCTCTCTGCAGGTAGGTGGTTAGAGACGGCGATCGCCTATAGTCTGTTTCGTGACCCCAAGAGAAGTTATCGTGAGGAAACTATGGGATTTTTAGGCAAACTATTCGGCAAGAAAGAAGAAGAGAAGGCGGCAAAGACGCCCAAGGTTGACGTCAAGAAAAGAGCGACCGAGAAGTCCATTCCGGCTGAGAAGGTCGGTCTAGACGGTGAGTTTGACGACAGCGGCCTGGCCAAGCGCGTAGCTCAGGCCCTCGACAACGCCGGTATTGCAGACAACATTGGCCTTTGGGTTGCTCAGTCGGGCAGCACCGTCGTGCTCAAGTACAACCCTGATGCCGAAGCCTCTTTGGAGCAGGCTAAGAGCATTGCTAAGGGCGTTGACGGGGCAACTGCCGTGAAGGCCGAGCCCAACTCGTAAGTCTATCCATTTAGCAAGGCGCGCTGCCCAACTTTCTCAAGCTTGAGAACCTCAAGGCTCAAAGTCTTCGAGAGCTGAGAAGAGGGCAACGCAGCCGCGCAAATCCTACTTAGCGGAGCGCTGCAGACCATCTGCAGCGCTCCCTTTTAGCACAATTGTGCGTTTAGCTTATCTCGAACGCCTTGGCTTTGGGAATTCAAGGAAACCCAAGCCTACCGCCAGTTACGATTGCCCTCATCATCGGTGCGGGCCTGGCGAATGACGTCGGAGATCTCCTCAGCGTCTTTGACGTGGTGGAGAGCCTCTTTGTCCCCCTCTTCTCCTTCAACGACGAAGTAGGTTGGCACAACAATATGGTCTCCGGTCACGTCAGGTGCGTTGACGGCAACCTGCTGTGACTTATCCTCTAAAGACTTAGACCCATCGACGCGATCGCCTGGGTTGAGGACAGCGTTGGGATTTTGCTCTAGCGCTTTTTGCTGAGCCTCATACTGCTCAGGGGAGACGTCTTCTGGTTTTGTAGGCTGATTGATAGCTTCTTCGGAATTACTCATAGGGCTCACTGCGTATAGCTTTTCTCGTCATCACTCTTTAGCGTATGTGATGAAATGCTCGTCTATCGTCTTTCTAGGGAAGTAGTTCTGGCTTCAGCGGGCAGGAACTAGAACCTTATCGTCCGCCCGAACAACCATATCCCCTTGACACAGCGCCTTGCGCCACGTCCGCCCCAGCTGCCACGCTCGGACCTTTGCCGCACTCCAGCGGGGATTAGCGGTGTAGCCTGCAAACCCGGCCCGCAGGGCCGCATGGTGGGATATCGGAATCGACGTATTGACAAACGTCTGTTCATCGAGTTCGACAAGCTGAAATTCAGATTTCGCAACGTCTACCATGATTCGCCTCCCTGCGGCTATGTTGGGTTTACTTTGGGTGTTTTGCTATGGACCGATAATTCTGCGTCTCTGTAAGATAATCGAGTTCGAACTGGTGGAACCCCTTGTTTGGGTTTAGCGCTTCAAGCGAAGCGGCTCTACCCAGCGGCAAGCGAGCACGTTGAGGCTAAAACGCCCTCACCGAGGACAGTTACCTCTTCAGCCGTAGCACCATTCTATCCGCAGTTTTCTGAATTGTTACAAAAAAATAGCATTGACCCCATGAGATCAATGCTATACGTACCAGCTACCTGGCTGACAGACTTACTGAGGCCTGCAGGGAATAATTTCTACAGTACCCACCTCAGACCATCCTTAGGACTGAAAAATCTGATAGGCGAAGTAAGTTGCCATAGGAATGATGGTTGCGGCGGCCAAAAATCCTACCACCAGAATGGTGGCGTTACCCCGGTCTGTGTCTTCTGCAGCAGTGAAAGTGCCCTCCACCTGGATAGCAGATTCAACTTGAGGAGGGCCCGGATCAGGGTTGCCAGACAGCACCGCCACTAGGCGATCGCTAGCGTTGACCAGCGACTGATTGTACTTATTTCCGTTTCTTAGAGGCACCTGCATCGTCTCTTGGGTGACGCTGGTCGCTAGGTCCGGTGGGAGTAGCCCTGCCACGTCAGTACCGGTGGCGATCGCCGTATTGTTGGTGACGCTATCTAGGACAATAAGCGCCTGGTTGGCCTTGTCGGCTGCTGCCGGAAACCACCGATCAAGCAGCTGCTCAGCAAAGTCATCCACCGTATCGCCGTAGTCAAGGCGGCGAATAGTGACGAATCGAACCTCCGTACCCGTTTGCTCAGCAAGCTGACTGAGGTCGCGGCCCAGCCGATTTTCGTTGACGCGGCTGACAACGTCAGCGGCATCGACAACCCAAACTGGCTGATCTGGCGAGAGGGACGGCATCTCATAGACGCTGGTGGCAGAAGCAGGCGGCATCCAGCAAAAGACGGCCATCGTCAGGACCGCTGCCCAACAGGCCTGGAGCGGGTGAAAGAACCGACTGCTTTGCGTCGGGAAGTTTAGCCTTAGCATGGGGTGAAAGAATCGCGTCAACAGTGTGCTGATATTATACGGCCTCTTGTAGGTCTCATATACGGTTGCCTCATCCTAGCCGTCAGAGCAGTCGATACACCCGCTCTACAACGAGCTGCACGACCCGACGATAGAAGTCAATATTGATTGTGCTCACCTCGTCCGTGGGCAGATGGTAATGGGGATTGCGAAATTCAGCCGTATCCGTCAGCAAGACGGCTCCGATCCCAGCTTGCCAAAACGGCAGATGGTCGCTTCTGAGCAGGTCGGGGGCTAACGGCCCCGCGGTAGGAACGGCTAGCGTGAACACCGGTAGCGCCTCGGGGCCCAGCTGCTCTGAGGCGAACACGCTCAACAGCTGGGAATGGGCGCGATCGCCAATCGCCGCCAAAAAGGTTCCTGTGGTGACTGATGGGGTGGGAAGCCCACCGGGATAGCGCTGGCATCCAGGCTGGTTGCAGCTGAAGCCCAGCATCTCTAAAATAACGGCCCCCGCAACGTTGGAATGGTCCCCGACAAAGGCTCGACTACCCAGAAGTCCGGCCTCTTCTAAATCAAAAAAAACCAGCGCCAAGGGACGGGGCGATCGCCTCTCTGGGCCGCTCTGTGGCCTCAGCAGCGGGGCAAGGACGCGGGCCGCCTCGAGAGCGGCAACGACCCCCGTAGCATTATCATCCGCGCCGGGGGATCGCGGTACCGTATCGTAATGAGTTCCCAGTATTAAAGAGCCCTCTAGAGGCACGTTGGGCCGCGTGGCAATTATGTTGGTCCCCTGCTGCCCAGACCCTTCTGCTGTGAACGGCTGCGGCGTCACCACCCAGCCGGAAGCCTCTAAGCGCTGAGTGATGCTGCGCCTAACAAGCTCTCGGTCAGCCTGCCGAAATCGCTCCCCGGTAAACTGCTGAAGCGCCGATTGTAGGGCTGTCGCGTTTGCGGTGTAGTCTGCCAGCGCTTCTGGCGCAGTGGATTGAGCGATCGCCAACTCCTCAAGGCCTTGAGGTCTTTCCCTCTGTGTGGCCAGGGGAAAAGGCCCCAGCAGGCTGTAAACGAAGAGCGCAAAACCGAAAAACGCTAGTGAGAGCAGAGCCAAGCGGATTGAACGGCGCATAGTGAGCGGAGGTTGCCTCTGGCGACTGGTTGGCTTTGAGGTACTGGTCGCAGCTTGGGTTTCGCGGCTATTGGGTCTCGCGACCGCTGAGAGACCTCGAAGCCGACTGATGATCTAAGTCGGACAAGGCACTGCTCGGCTTACCGTTGCTATTCTCGCCGTTCCTCGCGCTATCGTCAGCGGTCAAGCGCAGCCGCTCAGAGATAGCCTTAAAGGACTCGCCAATTTGCTGGCGCAGCCACCAGCGCCGAAACGCACGGTTGTAGCGCTCGTCGGAGGGTCGATACGTTTGCCACGCCCGGGCAGCGAGCACGATAGACCAGCCCAACGCAATGTATAGAGACCAGCTCAGCTGGCGAGTCGCTAGTAGGTTAGACAGCAGCAGCAGGCTAGCACCCAAGCTAAAGCGACGCAGCCCTTTCGTCAGCTGCTGACGACGGTGTTGATCGAACGCCAAGCGAGCGCCTTGCTCCTGCTGGCACACCAGCCAATCTTCCTCAGCTGCCAAAAAGTTTGCGGGCGAGATGTTGAGCTCTCTGGCAACATCAATCAGCTGCGATCGCCTGAGGGGGCCACTTTGGCCTTGCCGGGCGCGCGCCAGCGCTAGTATCTGTTGGACCGCCGCTTCGTCGTAAGTATCTGACATGCCTATCTTTCCAGAGTCAGCGAAGTGCTTTCTGCATGGAATTGCAGAGCACCGGTTCCCAGATAGCCAGAAGGCCACCGGCACACGGGCTGTAAAACCAACGAACTCAAAAGGTCCAGTTTCAGTATAGTTCTATTCCCAGAGTGCATTGCTGGGTGGGTCTCCCCAAAAATTGTGGGGACATTCGAGATCGAGGCAGGCAGACTGGAGCACCCTAGGGCCATCGATACCACTATTTTCTTAAGGATCAAGCAAGATTGAGTATAATTTGGGTAAGTAGATAAAGTAGGGATGATCAAAATCGAAGCTGGCGGAAAATGCTTTCGGGAGTGGGTGGTTTTCCAGGGCAGCGGCCTCTACTTTAATGGTGACTCACTTACTGGCGTGGTGCGGTGATGCCGGTGCGTTTGCAATCATCAGACGACAACGTTGCCACAATTTCAACGCATGACCTCTGACTTCGATAGACCTGCCGATTCCCATGACGCTCATGATTTGGCGGCTCCAGAAATGGACGTTGAGCCGCTCTTGACCGCCGAGGACTATGACTGTCTTAGCGTGGAAGATGTGCAGCAGTCCCTAGGGCGATCGCGCGCATCTATCTATCGGTATGCCAACACCACCCCCGACACTCTCAATCCTCCCTTCGACCGCAAGCGGCTGAACCCGGAGCTGCGCAAGCATAAAGACGATGCACTTATGTTTCACCCCTCAGAGGTGGAGCGATTTGCCAGAGATATTTTGGGGATTCAGCAGGTCACCATTGACGTCCACGTTTCTGAGCAGACCGTCAACCAAAGTCTGCTGCGGCAAATTCTGAGCGAACTCACCACAATCCGTCATCTTCTAGAGTCTAGTCCCCCCGATGCCGGCAGCTCTTCAGCCCGTGACGTATAGCGAGACGTAGCCTCGAGACACAAATAGGCGTCTTACCTCCATTTACATGCCATTACGTTCCACTCGATTTTTAACATGAGCTCTTACAACCAGTCCGATAAACCTCCCCAATGGGACCGACGGTTTGTCAACGCCATCGGTGTGATGATTGCCTTGGTGACCATCATCGCCCCGCTTGCCGCAATCACGGTTTCCTCCCTCACCAGCGAAGCTGAGCAGCCTCTATACAATCCGCTGCTCAGCGATTGAGCGGTGTAAGCAGCCACAGCAACTTCTAACTTGGAGCGCCCAGACATAGGGCCCTCAGTAGGATTCACTTGGGCCCTATGCTTATGTGAGCTTTTTATGAGGGGACGAAAAACGATTGCAAGGACGCTGCCGTCATCTCCTACAATGCTATCGAGGCTAAAGCCTTGAAGCACGACGACATTTGGAGATTATTGTGGATTTATCGCGTATTCCTCCGCAACCTAAGCCCGGCCTTGTCAATGTTCTAATTGAAATTCCGGCAGGGAGCAAGAATAAATACGAGTATGACAAAGACTTAGAAGCACTCGCCCTAGACCGCGTGCTCTACGCATCAGTCCAGTATCCCTTTGACTATGGGTTTATTCCCAATACGCTGGCAGACGACGGCGATCCGCTAGACGGCTTGGTGATCATGGACCAGCCGACGTTTCCCGGCTGCGTGATCACAGCGCGTCCTATCGGTATGCTAGAGATGATAGACGGCGGCGATCGCGATGAGAAGCTGCTGTGCGTCCCCGACAAAGACCCACGCTATAGCCACGTGAAGTCTTTACAGGACGTGGCCGCTCACCGCCTTGATGAAGTTTCAGAGTTTTTTGGCACGTACAAAACCCTGGAAAAAAAGGTGACCGAAATTTTGGGTTGGAAAGACGTTGATGCGGTCGGTCAGCTCGTAGACGCCTGCGTTAAAGCGTATCAAGGCTAACCACAAGAGCCCAGGACTGCTCAGTCCTCTCCTTAAAAAGAGGATCGCGGCGGGGAGCATAGCGGTTTAAATAGCGACCGTACTATTTAGTTGCGCTGGCTCCTCTCTATTTTAATAGCAGCTTAGCCACTGATTTTGCGTATCGCTTACAATATCTAAAGGGGCGTTGGCTGTAATAAAAGCAAGCCATCTACTTTTTTTATTATCTTCTAGATAGCTATAGCGCTCAATATTCGTCTGTATTGATTCTGGGGTGCACTAGCGCATATAGCTCTGCAGAGTAGGGAAATTCCCGGACGCTGCAGGTGTTTCTGGGAAATGGGGAATAGTGCTTTGTAGATAGCCGCAGAGATATTGACTGCGGCGTTCCCCGAGGTCTGCGTTGGCCTAAGCAACTTTTTAGCTGCTCGCCGCGCGCTTTATCGAGCTTGAGTCGTCGAGACTTTGACATTCAGGTCAAGGTTCGGCCTGTAGCTCACGCGCTTTCGCCGGATTTTATCTCATACATACACATGTTAGGTTCTGACTCGATCGTAAACCGTCTTCAGGCAAGCAGCGGCCGACAATCTGAAACTGTGGTTAAAGAGTTCACCGTCACCTTTTGGGGAGTACGAGGCAGCATACCAACGCCTGGAATCAACACGGTTCGCTACGGCGGCAATACCGCCTGCGTCGAGATGAACGTGGCTGGAGAAAAGCTTATCTTTGACGGCGGGACTGGGCTGAGGGTGTTGGGCAAGCACCTGCAGCACGCTGATGCCATCAACGCCCACATTCTTTTCACCCACACGCACTGGGACAGAATTCAAGGATTTCCCTTCTTTATTCCCGCGTTTCACGACTCGAACTGCTTCCATATTTACGGGGCCACCGGCCTCACGGGAGCCTCGATTAAGCAGCGCCTGATGGATCAGATGATCTTGCCCCATTTCCCGGTCTCGCTGCGGACAATGTCCTCGGAGCTACATTTTCACAACGTTGAACCCGGCACTACCATCCCCATACAGGATATTTCTATAGAAACGCTTCCCCTAAACCAAATTAACGGAGCCCTGGGCTACCGGATTAACTGGCAGGGAATCTCAGTTGTTTATGCCACAGACACGGCCCACATACTTCAGCGAAAGAGGAATCTAGCGCATTTAGCCTACGACGCAGATTTGCTCATCATTGACGCGGTCTACCTCGATCACGCCTACTTTGACCCCAGGCAGTCTGAAACCTCTCGCACCTCTGCCCAGTGGCATGCCTGCATTCAGGCGGCGCTGAGTGCCGGGGCGAAGCAGATCCTGATATTTCATCACGACCCGGCCCATGAGGATGACTTTTTGGACAAGGTCGAAGCCGAGATGCGGTCAGCGTATTCTAACGTGAAGATTGCTCGCGAGGGCATGAGTCTTGACCTGCTCTAATCCAAACCCATTCTGATTGCCCTACCATGGGCATTGTAGCTAAGAGTTTGCTGTGGCTAGGACCGCTGTAGCCACAGTCTCAGTAAGGGTATGGGGTTAGACCTAGCAGCTATAGCAATTGCGATCGCCACACCACGGTTGGGCAGCTTTACTTTTGACGGCTCCCTATCACAGCTCAAGCAGAGGCTGGGACATGTGGCTGACGGCGTCAGGCAGGACGTAGCCCACATGGCTGATGGGGTCTCTTCTGCCGTAGCGACAACGCTTACTGCTACCACAGAGCGAGCTATAGAGTCCCTTGACTATACTGTGGCGCAGGCAGAAGGGGTGACCAGCAGCATCGCCCAAGAGCTGTGGCAGGCGATGGCCGCTGACGCTGCGCTATGGCTACAGGGCCACCCGCTGCTGTCTTGGCTCTTGAGGCATCCGATAGTGACTATCGGGCTGACCCTGCTGGTGGTGGTGCTGGTGTGGGGTCTCCTGCAGGCAATGGCCCAGCTCGCACAGCGAGCCTGGATCATCTTGCTCAATATCCCTCTATATCTGGTCCGGCTGGCGATAATGGCGCTCGGGCAACTGGGCCAGTGGATGGCCGCTGAGTTTGCAGCCTGGTACCGGCGATCGCGGCCGCCTCGTTCCGGCTCATCGGCGCTGACTGCAGACCGGCACCACCCAGCCGACCTGCTGCAAGACGCTGAGGAACGGTCTGGTTTGCAAGATGGGAGTAACGGGCTAGCAAACAGCGCCGACGCTTCAAGCGCTGGCGTCGCAAGCGGCTCAAACATCGCGGACGTCCTAGATTTGATACACCCCGTCAGCGACCCCGCCCCCCAGGGGAATGCCCCACCGCTAGCGGAAGGCGATCGCCAGCTGATTGAGGGGCTGAAGCGGCTAGAAGCCCTGGGACATCAGCAAACCCAAGCGCTCCAGGCCCTTATTCAACACTTAGAAGCGCGATCGCCTCATTCGTAGTGAGCGCGCAGAGAGAACGGTCTACAAATCATAGAGCGGCCCAGGCAACCCACTGCAAAACTCTATCCAGGATTTATAGTGGAGACCTGAACGTTGTATCTAGGCACCTTATCTTGCCCGCTTGGCCATGTCTCCAATTTTGCTCATCGCAGCGCTCGTTATTTCCTTTTTCATCTTCACCTGGCTGATTCGGGTTGTTCGCGCCACGGTCAGCACGGCCATTACTATCGCCCTCATTGCCCTAGCCCTGCAGCTTCTGTTTGGCATTGGCCCGCAGGATCTTTGGCGGCAGCTTGTTGGCTTTTGGCAAAGCGTATTCGGTGCATTTTAGCTACTAGACAGGAAGCCCCGCGCTCTACCCGTCAGGGTGAGCGTCGGGATGAGAGTCGCGGTCGTCGATGGGGCTCAATGCCCCGGAGACGGCCAAACTTCGGATGTACTCCCTAAGGACATCGTTGATAGTTCTTTCGGTCATCTCACAATACTTGTCAAGATGCTGCTTTTCTCTGTCAGCGGCTCTAATAGTTATTTGCTGCATGTCGTTCTGATGTCAATATGCTATCATTATTGCATGAAAGTCACTTATCAGTACAAGTTGCGTCCAGCGGCTGAGCAAACGGTTACCATGACCCGATGGCTAGACATGCTTCGGGCACAGTACAACTGGTTGCTGGCTGAGCGCTTCGACTGGTGGGAGATGAACCGCTGTTCGGTCAACGCCTGCCCACTCACCTGTAGCCTTGCGCCACTCAAAGATAATCCTAATTACTACAGCCAGAAGGCTAGCCTAGTACCTCTCAAGCGAGAGCGACCCTGGTACAAAGATTTGCACTCACAAGCGCTTCAGGAGGTGACGAAGCAGGTAAAGCAGACGTTCGAGCGTTTCATCAAAGGTGATAAAAACGGTAAGCGTAGCGGCAAGCCTCGGTTCAAAGGCGCGGGGCGCTACAGGACGTTCACGTTCCCGCAGATGAAACCTGACTGCATCGATGGAAGTCGTATTACCCTGCCTAAGATTGGCCAGGTGAAGCTAATCCTTCATCGCCCGATACCTGATGGGTTTACTGTCAAAACGGCCAAGGTGACTCGCAAAGCAGATGGTTGGTATGTGAGCCTGTTACTGGAAAACAATGCCGTTCCGATGCTTACTCCGGATGTCGATAGGGCTAAGTCTGTCGGTGTTGACGTTGGGCTGAAGGATTTCTTGGTTACCAGTGACGGTGAGAGCGTTCCTATCCCTCAGTTCTTTCGACGCTCAGAGCGGCAGCTATCCAAGCTGCAGCGGCAGCTATCGAGACAGAAGAAGGGCTCTAACCGCTGGCGTAAGCAGGTGAATCGTATAGCCAAACTACACCTAAAGATATCGCGTCAGCGCCGTGATTTCTTTTCTAAGGTGTGGGATTGGCTGTTTTCAAAGTACGATGTTGTCGCTCATGAAAAGCTCAACATCAAAGGACTTGCTCGAACCAGACTGGCAAAGTCAATCGCTGATGCCGCATGGGGTACATTCTTGGAGATAGGCTCTTTCAAAGCCGCGAAAGCTGGAAAGATGACCATCGCTGAGAACCCACGCGGAACCAGCATTGATTGCTCGGGTTGTGGTGAGCGGGTACCAAAGACGCTGGCCGATCGGGTCCATAGTTGCCCGTCATGCGGCTTAACGATCTGCCGCGACCACAACGCGGCTATCAACCTATTGAATAGGGCTGTGGGACATCAAGCCCTTAATCTCTCAGGAAATGTCTCAGCGGTAGCTGGGAGTCACTGAGGAAGCCCGCGCTGTATGCGTAGCATCAGCGTCGGGAGGATGTCACGTCCCTCGGTGCTTCTCAGTTAGATTCAGTTAGAGAAGGCGCTGCCGGGGGCAAGCCTAAGAGGACATATCACCCGCTAGCCGCATCAGCACCTGCTTGATTTCAGGCGGCAGCTGGCGCATAATTTTTCCCTTTTCTCGATCCACAACCACTAGAGAAACGTGGGCCGTCACGTAGACTTCCTCTGGCGCTATGTCAGCCTCAAGCGACTGAATCTTGTAGTCCCAGTTAAGCCGCACGCCGTCCAGATTTTTCATTCGGGTTCTCACGATCGCCGTCGCGCCGAGGGGCAGCGAGCGATGGTAGCGTATGGACAGATCTACCACCGGCAGATCGCAGCCTAAGGCCACCAAGTTGGAAAATTCAACCCCTAGCGATCGCAAATATTCAACCCGGGCCTCTTCCATCCAGGCAATGTAGCTGCCGTGCCAGGCGATACCGGCGTAATCTGTGTGGTGGGGCTGAACGCGAATCGGATAATCGAACCAAGCCTGCCCTGCCGTATTTGGAGCGGGTTGAATCGCTCGGGTTGACTGTTCTTTGGGAAGCTGAGGGTGCATAATCGGAAATCCTTAATCGTCGAGTTGATCGGGAATTCTGCTGAATACCGCAATGCGAGAGCGCTGAAGTGCCCTGAGGGTAAAGAGTCTCTATTCAATCGCGGCCATACAGGCGGTAGAGGCGAGCGCCGGGATTCGAATCTGTGCGTCCAGTATCCTATCGAGTGCCGTGTGGTTTACTGAATGTTAAGAGACATCTCTTGCTGACGCGCCTATCTTTGGCGAAGCAGGTTCTCCTGTCATATGATAGCTCTACGCTATAGCCGAGCTATATTGCATTGGCTCAGTTGCTTAGGACACCAGAGTCGGCTGAAAGCCCGACGCTGTGTCGGCAACTGAACGCGCAAATGTCCCAATGCATCAGGACGTTTGCTATACCTGGCAACTGTTGCACTCCCACAGGATTCTCTCATTGTGACTTCTAATCGAGCCCAGCTGAAAGCGCTGATCGACCAGCTTGACTTAGCGCTCAGAGATTCTTCAACCCCTGAGGCGCAGGCCCGACAGCAGGCGGCGATCGCCGAAACTCGCAGCTATCTGGTGGAGCTGCAGCGCAGTGGGAAGGCGTCACAGGTCGAGTCGCAAGAGGCCAGCGCCCAGCAGGTTCTGCAGGCGGTGGTGCAGGAAATGGGCTACCTGCGAGCCAATATGATTCAGCCCCTGCGCGAGGAGATCACGCAGCTCCACGATGAGCGAAAGCAGCTGGCTAGCACCGTGCGCCAGCTACAGCAGCAGCAGCAGCAGCTGCAGACCTCTCAGCAGCAGGCGATGCAGCAGCAAATGCTCCAAGACTTCATGCAGTCTCTCATGGCGCGTCTGCAGGACCAGATGACCACCCAAGTGGTGCAGGCGATCGCTCTGATGCAGCCCCAGCTCTCGGGCGATCCTGATGGCGAAGGGGTGCCACAGCTCAGCGGAGCGCAGCAGGTAGAGCAGCTGCGGGCTCTACAGGCGACATCAAACGAGCTTATGCTAAAGATGGACTCCACCATGCGGGTGGTATTCGACTCTTTGCAGAGCACCATCGACAGCTATGGAGACTCGCTGGGCCAAGGCCTGGAGAAAATGCACAGCTTGGGACAGCAGGGAGAGACGCTGTTTGCAGCTCTAGTGAACCGTTTGGCAACCCAGCTCGGGCGCGAGGCTTCAAATTACCTCAACCACTCGCTGTCCGAGGGGGCCAATACTCAGCTCGGCAGCACAGCCCCGTTGGGAGAGCGGCTATTGTCCACGAAAGATGGGCAAGCCAGCTTGGTAGGCCCAGGCGACCTGTCTGACGACCAGCCTCCGGAACCTGATCGCAGTATCATCGGCGACGCCGTCGCCCCAGACAGCGTCTCTGCGGCAGAGGACTTGTCTGCGGATCAGATCGACCAGATTTTACGCCAAAACCTGCCGCAAACTCCCTCAGAAATGCCGCTGGAGATGCCGGTAGAAATGCCGCTAGAGGGGCGCGGTCAGGGGGCCATCCCTCAGGCCGCGCCCGCTCAGCTTGATACCGACGACTTGATCGATCAACTCCTCCAAGATTTAGAGGCCGACATTGACGCTATTGGCAATGACCTCAGTCTTGATTTAGAGGGGGTTGACCTGACGGCCTTGACAGAGAGCCCTGAAGGAGATTCCGACGAGGCGATCGCCCTGTTCGAGCTAGGGGATGATGGCGTGACGGTCAATGAAGCCGCAGTCTTTGGGGGTGAGGAGTTTGAGCCGCTGACGTCAGAGCAAGCTGACCTGCAAGAAGCGGCGGAAGAGCCCGCATCTTCAGGCAGTCCCCCAGCAGCAGACAATACCCCAGCAGACAGTCCCTCAGCAGCGGACGGTCCTCCAGCAGCGGACGGTGACAGTCCGCCCGAGTTTTCAGTCGACCCAAGTGATGAGATTGCGTCATTTTATGCAGAGTTTCGAGCGGCTACAGAGGGGCCCTCTGAAGGGGGGAGCGAGACACAGCGTCGGGAGCCTGACCCCCAGACGCCTTTTGAACTGAGCGCCGCAAATCTAGACGCAGCTGGTGAAACTACCCCTGACATCAACACCGCCGATATAGGCGCTACTGATCTAGACACCACCCATGATATCGATCGCGATATCGGTGCCGATGGCGCAGACGTTGACGTTGCGGATGCCGGTGGGGAAAGCGTCGATGACGAAAGTACCGATATCACAGGCACTACCGACATAGACACCATCACTCGCTTATCAGATCTAATCGACCCCAACCTTCTAATTCAGATGGGAATGGAGGACACCTCAGGTACCAGCAACTCGTTCACCATGGCGTCCTTAGGGGAAGATCTATTGCCCACGAGTGGCGATAGCGCTAAGCCCTTCGCCAACTTCGATATAGATATCGACCAGCTCACAGCTGACCTGTCTCGCATTGAGGGGAGCGATCGCTCCCCTGTTGAACCCGACGTCGAGCGCGATATGGATCCCGATACGGTAGAGCCCGATATTACCCCTGAAGATGGGGCCCCAGTATCGGGGTTTCTATCGCCGGATGACGCCTTCTTCGCCGTCGATAGCTCGCCTGCAGGCCTAACCTCGCCGCTGCCAGAGACAGACCCCGAAGAGCCTGCAGGCGAGCCGACCAACGAATCGGCCCCTCCCCTCGGCCCCTTCTCGCAACCCGCCGAGATCTTTCAGCCCCTGCCCGAAATGGACGATGACGAAGAGGGTCGGGAGGAAGAATCTACCGCCGACGGCCCTATCTTTGGCGAGTTGGCCTCTAGCGAACCGGCCCCACCAGAGGTGGAAGTCGACCCCTTTGCTGAGGACGAATCGACAATCGACGAAATTGCCGCGCTGTTTGCGGCCCTTGAGGGGAGCGAAGATAGCCCGTCCGATCGTTCTGCGATCGCAGAGCAAACCTTGGCCGACTTGCTCAAGCCTGCTGGAGAAGCGGAGGTTCCCGTCAACTCGCCGGCGTCGGACAATATTGAGACAACTCCCTGGACATTCTCTGAGATAGAAGATGACGAAAAAAAAAAGTAGGTCCAATTAGCTGGACTATTCGGGATGCGAAAGATGCGCCCCCACAGAAGCACAGCATCAAGCTACCCCCAGGACGCCCCCTGTTTCCGGCACTGGCCGGATTAGGGACAGAGGCCCATGACGCACAAGCGGCGCAGTCCGCTGAAGCTGTCCCGCCGCCCGCCGCGCTTCCCTCTGGCACGTGGTTTTTGGGGCTAGATATCGGCACCGTAGGACTCTCTGCCGTTCTTTTGAATCGGCAGACCCAGCGGAGGGCACCGCTCTTCTGGTGGCAGGCCGAAGTCCCCCAGCGCTGGTTCCGGTGGCCCGTCGATCTTTCGATTGACCCCAATCGGCATCAGTCCACTGACCCCATTCCTACTCCATCAGCAGAGGCCGCCATTCTCTCTCAGCTCAAACCTGCCCTGGCTCTTCCACTGCGGCGCGGGCTGGCGGGTACGCGGGAGCATTCCCCATTGATGGAACCCGCCTACAAGCCACTGGCCCAGATCCTAGGCACTTTAAAATCAGGCTCAGGTCAACCCTCAGCCTGGCGCTGCAGCGGTCTTGGTCTTGAGCAAGGCCAATTTGAGGCGGCGATGCAGGAGCTGGCGGGCATTGGGGTAAGTTTTCCGGGCGATTGGTCGAGCCAGTATCAAACCAATTTGCAAAACGCTATTTTGGACGCAGGCTTAGTCCCAGAGCCTAAAAAGATTTATTTCGTAGAAGAAACTACTGCTACTGTCCTCGCCTGCCTGCAGCCTGCGGCTGGTTCTACCGATCTTGGCTCTACTGACTCTGGCCCTGCCGACTCCACCCTGCACTTAGCTGCCGAGGGGCTGGCGTTTGTTGTCAGTGCGGGGGCCAGCACAACCGAGCTAGCGCTAGTCGATTTGGCTACGCTAGCCAAAGGTCAGCGTCCCATAGCCACCCACTCTATAGCCTATGGCGGCCTGGCTATCGATCAAGATATCCTCTACCACCTGCTCTATCCGCAGCTTCAGGCCTCGCCCCTCGCAGAAGTTGAGCAGTTGCTCAGTGCTCTACAGCTCGATACGTTAGAGCGGCCCCAGCTCAGTCAGCCTGACAGCGCTAGACGACGGCAGCTCCAGCTGCGCCTGTGCAGCTCCAACACTGGGCGGCGGCTGCTGGCGATCGCCCAGTTTCTCAAGCATGAGCTACAAACCCAGCCTCGGGCGACCTACACCCTGGCCCAGCATCGCGGACAGGTGACTCAAGATGAGCTGGGTCACCAAATTTTGCTGCCCTACATTCAGACAATCAATCAGCAGGTCGAGTCTCTCATTCAACAAGCTGGAGTCTCTCCGCAAGCCATCCAGCAGGTCATCTGCTCTGGCGGAACGGCGTCGATGCCTGTCGTAGCCTTGTGGGCGCGGCGCTGCTTTTCAGAAGCGACGCTGCTGTCACCGTCCATTGTGGCCACCTCCGAGGCTCTCACCCCCGGGGCCTGCATCAATCAAGTCTCTGAGGGTCAAGACGCGCCTGTATCCTCGGCTTGGCTGGGTAGTCAGGTAGGGTACGGACTGGCCAACCTGCCGCTGCACCCTGCCCTTGTGCCTAATCTAGCTCCGATGTGCCAAAAGCCAGCGTCTCCAGATTCAGCGGTTTGAGGCTCAGCGTCACGGTCACCGTCGTCCCCTCGTCAACCAGCGACTCGATCGCTAGCTCCCCACCGTGGGCCTCCACAATTCGTTTAGTAATGGCAAGACCTAGCCCGTTGCCCGAGGATTTTGTGGTGAAGAAAGGCTGGGTGAGCTTGGGCAAGACGTCGGGTGGAATCGGAGCGCCGCCGTTGTGAATCTGGATCATCGCCTGACCATCGGTGACGGTCACCTGCCAGGTGACCGTTGCCCCCGCCGGACTGGCCTCACAGGCGTTGGTCACCAGGTTGATAAACACCTGCTTGAGCTTGTCGCGATCGCCCGCAACCTCAACTGACCCATAGGATAGCGTCTTCAGCTCAATCTGTCGGTCTTGCGCCATAGGTTGGGGTAGAAGGGTGTCGCGAATCTCGTAGCACAGCGAGACTAGCTCAATAGGCACCATTTCCAGCTGCGGCTCTTTGGCGTACATGAGAATTTCGTTGAGCAGCCGCTGTAGCCGCTCTGATTCTTCCAGCGCCAGCGCCAGCCGCAGCTGCGATCGCTCAGGCAGATCTAGCCGCTTAAACGAGCTAAGGCCCATCATTACTGTTGTCAGCGGGTTGCGCACTTCATGCACAATCATTGAGGACAGCTCCCCAATTTCTGCGAGCCGGGCGATTGCCGCCTCCGCCTGCCGGCGCTCGGTAATATCTCGGGCCAGGGCCAAAATAAGCTGGCGACCGCCAAACTGAATCAGACCCAGCCGCACCTCCACGGGAAAGGTCGTGCCATCTCGCCGACAGTGAACCCCGTCTATGGTGATGGGCTGCCCGGGCTTCAGCTGCTGCCACAGCTGACTGACGTCTGCCGCCGAGAGATTCACCTCAATATCCGGAACCGACAGGCGCAAGAGCGCCTCACGCTCATACCCCAGGTTTGAGCAGGCCTGCTGGTTGACGTCCACGAGGCGACCTTCGCGGTTAATGACAAATAGGGCATCTACCGCCTGGGCAATCAGCGCCCGAAAGCGATTTTCGCTCTCCCGTAGGGCTTCTTCCGCCTGCTTACGCTCCGTGATGTCGTTGATGACAGATAGAATACAGAGCTCATCATTCAGCATGATTTGCTCTGCGGAGTAGAGCGCCGTCCTTAGCTGCCCGCGCGCCGTGCGAAACTGATATTCTTGGTTGCGCAGTCGTCCGTCCCGCTGCAGCGTTTCGATCAAGGGGCTTCGCGCCGTGAGGTCAGGCCAAAATCCGAGTTCCCCGATGGTGCGGTTGATGACATCCCCATGGGCCAACCCAACAACTTCGAGAAAAGTCTCGTTGACCTCTAGCAGCCGCCCCTCCGCAAGCGTGCTGATAGTAACAGCGTCTGGGCTGGAGGAAAAGGCCTTGGAAAACTTCTCTTCAGAGATGCGTAGCTCTACTTCCATGCGCTGTCGGTTGGCGATCGCATCTGCAATTTGGTGCACCATCTGCACAAACGCCGCCATCACCTCCCCTAGCTCGTCTTTCCGCTGAGGATCAATCGAAGGCAGCGGCGGTACCACAACGGCACTTTGATCTTGGCTGAGCGCTTGCCCCACCCGCCGCAGGTCGCGCCGCAGCCTCACAATCGGGTGAATCAGCAGCCGGTTGAGCACGATCATGGTGGCAATGGTGACGAAAATCGAAATGATCACCACCAGGCCCATCACTCGGGCAATGAATGCTAAGAACTCGCTGCGAATGTCGGCGTTGTGGCGAATCACCACCAAATACCTATCATCTAGCGGCGGCATCTGCCAAACGGCGTCATACCGTCCTAGACGTCGGTTCAGGTACTCTTTGCGTCCCCTACTGATTTGCTCAAACGTGAGGCGGGGAGGCTCCCCAAACTCACCCACCAGCTCACCATCGACGCGGTACAGCGCCCCGCCTAAAGCAACGTCATCTTGGGCGGTGCTGAGAACCCTTAAAATCGCGTCTTCATCTTTCGCCGACGTGGCCTCCAAAACACCCGATGCCTTTGCCGCTGATATCAGTGTCAGATACTTCAACAGCTCTCTTTCCCGCCGAAACACAGAGGGAATAAGAACGATGATTTCTATCAAGACGATACTGGCAAACACCCACAAAACGATTCGACGCGACAGGCGGGCATTGAAGAGCGCTGGCAAGCGATGCGCCATGCGGACACCTCCAAAAAGGCTTTTACTTAGAATAGCGCCAGCGCGTCTAGTATGATTTTTGCTAAACCCGAGAGGACCGGCAAGATGGCACTGTCTAAAGTGGAAGCAAAACAGCTGCTAGAGCGGCTCATCTTTGAGGAGGGCACAGCTCAGCAGTGGGCAGAGGATGTTTGGGGCCTAAGTCCCCTCCTCGGCGATAGCGCCGTCAAGCTTCTCGAGATATATGACGGGCTAATTGAATGCTGCCCCGAGGAGAAACTCGAGAATCTGCTGCAGTCTCTCTATCGAGAGCAGGTCTAGACGCCGTCTCATTCAAGATTTTAGGGTTACGGGTTTCATCCTAGGCGAGGGTTGTCTGCCACCCACCACCAGCAGCTTCCCCGTCGACACTCTAGGCTGCGATCGCCTACACATTTGGTAACGAGAGCAACCGTCTCCCTCAATCCAGCACTAAAATAGGTATTGTAAGCACCAGCGAAATCATTCCTACCGCTTTAGATCGCGCGATATTCGTCCGTCCGCTTGCCAACGAAGAGACGTCTTCGGAGCGGGACAGACCGGCATTCTGACGCCGTTCAACCGCCGCACATGGCGGCGCTCAGCGCAGCATTACAAACGCAACACATTAGACAGGGCTCGAACTTATGAACTTGATGAACAACACCCCCTCCGATACGCCTGCACAATGTCCCTTTCGGGGCACCCGGGTGGGTGGGGCCCTCGGCTCCAAGCCACAAGCTGATGACTGGTGGCCGAACCGGCTTCAGGTCGAGCTGCTTCACCAAAACTCACCTTTGGCCAGCCCGCTGGGCGATTTTGATTACCAAGAGGCGTTCCAAACGCTCGACTTCCAACAGCTGAAGAGCGACATTAAAGCGCTGCTGACCGATTCGAAGGAATGGTGGCCCGCTGACTACGGCAACTACGGCCCTCAGATGGTCCGCATGGCGTGGCACGCGTCAGGAACCTACCGGATTGCGGACGGTCGCGGCGGCGCCGGTAAAGGCATGCAGCGCTTCGCCCCCATCAACTCTTGGTGGGACAACGGCAACACCGACAAGTCCCGGCGGCTGCTGTGGCCCATTAAGCAAAAATACGGCGCGTCGCTGAGCTGGGCCGATCTGATGATCTTAGTGGGCAACTGCTCGCTGGAGATTATGGGCCTGAAGACCTTCGGCTATGGCGGTGGCCGCATCGACGCTTGGGAGGCGGACCGCGCCACCTACTGGGGCCCTGAGTTCTGGGACGGCAAAGCGTTTAGCGAAGGCGGCGAGCAGAAAGAAGGTCATCCCAATCAGATGGTCACCCGCACGATTCGCTGGGCGGGCGAGCCGAGTGATGAATATTACGACCTGGAGAACCCGCTAGGGGCATCTCACCAGTCGCTAATCTACGTCGATCCGGAAGGTCCAAACGGCGACGGCGACCCCATTGCCTCCGCCCGCGACATCCGCGAGACCTTTGCGCGCATGGCCATGGGGGATGAGGAGACCGTCGCCCTGATTGCCGGTGGGCACGCCTTTGGCAAGAGCCACGGCATGGTCGCTGCGGACAAGATCGGCCCTGCCCCGGAAGGCGCGCCGATTCAGGCGATGGGCCTGGGATGGCAGAACCCTGAGGGTACCGGCTTCGCTGAATACACGATGACCAACGGCATCGAAGGCTCCTGGACTCCGGACCCGACCCAGTGGGACAACAGCTACCTGGAAAATCTGTTTAAGTACGATTGGCAAAAGACCAAGAGCCCAACCGATGCTATTCAGTGGACGCCGATTGATCCGGCGGCACCCAAAACGCCGGATGCTCACCGACCCGGGGTCGAGCATGCGCTGATGATGATGACCTCGGACATTGCGCTGAAGGAAGACCCGGCCTACCGCGAGGTCTGCCAGCGCTTCCTCAACGACTTTAGCTACTTCAGCGACACGTTTTCGAAAGCCTGGTATAAGCTGACTCACCGAGATCTTGGCCCGAAGAGTCGCTATCTTGGCCCAGAAGTGGCGGCGGAAGATCTGCCCTGGCAGGATCCGATTCCGGCGCTGGACCACGAGGTGATCAACGACGGCGATATCGCATCGCTCAAGAACGAGATTCTGTCGAGCGGCCTTTCCGTTTCCGCCCTCGTATCTGCCGCTTGGGCCTCGGCGTCAAACTACCGCGACTCTGACAAGCGCGGCGGCGCAAACGGGGCGCGGGTTGGCCTCGATCCGCAGAAGGACTGGGAAGTGAACCGCCCGCAGGAGCTGAGTCAGGTTCTATCCACGCTGAAGGGTGTTCAGGCGAACTTCAACGGCGCTCAGTCGGGCAACAAGAAGGTTTCGATGGCGGACCTAATTGTCTTGGGCGGCGGCGCTGCTGTGGAGAAGGCGGCGCGAGACGCTGGGGTTGAGGTCACTGTTCCGTTCACCCCAGGGCGGATGGATACGACGCAGGAGCTGACCGATGTTGAGAGCTTCGAGTGGCTGAAGCCGGTCTCAGATGGTTTCCGCAACTACCACAATGACGCCGTCGGCTACCGAGTGCAGCCAGAACGCATCTTCCTCGATCGCGCCCAGCTGCTGACGCTGACTGCGCCTGAATGGACGGCCCTCGTCGGCGGCATGCGCGCCCTCGACCAGAATTGGGACCATTCGAAGCACGGCATCTTTACCGATCGCCCGGGTGTCTTGACTAACGACTTCTTCCGCGTCCTGACGAGCATGGACTACGAGTGGAAGCCGGCTGACGAGCACGAGATGATGTTCAATATCGATGATCGCAAGACGGGCGAAACGAAGTTCACGGCCACTCGCTGTGACCTCATCTTCGGCTCAAACGCGGAGCTGCGTCAGGTCGCTGAAGTCTACGGCGCAAATGATGGCCAAGAGCGGATGGTCAAGGATTTTGTCGCGGCTTGGCACAAGGTGATGATGCTTGACCGCTACGACGTGCCGACCGAGCGCGAGAAGGTGATGTCGATCTGTTAATCCCGGTTGGCGTAACGTCATTCCCGCCAATGTGATAGTTAGGGCGATCGCCGGTAGTGTAGGCTGCTGGCGATCGCCTTACCTGCTCTGTGCAAAAACGCGGCATGCTTAACGATACCGATTCTCGATCCAAGCCTGCACCGCATCTTCAGATGCGAAGGTGTTTCTGTAACCGTTAGTGGGGTCATAAACAGTCCACTGAGATTGACCGACGCGATTCTGGGATACCTTAATCTGGGGCTCTCGCGTTGAGGTCGCCAGATTAAGGGTAAATTCCTTCAGGGTATGGAGTGCAGAACAGACGCGATCGCCTAGTGACGGCCGGGGGACGATGAGTTCAAATGTGTTGTGCTGAAGGCGTTGTTGGATGGTCTGCATGGGGATACCTACCGGTGAGAGTCTTTGAATGTCTGGCTGTCTTTGCCAGTAACCTCACAATATCGCTGCAGTTAGAACTGATCAAAAACCTGCAGTCATCAGGTGTATGAGCGGCAGTCATAGTTGAGCATTACGCACTGTTGGGCCAATGTGCGGCAGGTTGTCTTTTAGAGGGAGGGCGATCGCTTTTTTGATTCTGTAAGCGACGTTGAGTCATCAGTGAGCGGTTGTTGATGTGGCCTGAGCGGCGTCGACTTTTGCTGAATAAACTCAGCAAAGTCTTTGACCTCTTTTAGGAGCACATCGGGCATGTCTTCAATCAGCAGCAACAATTGTGCTCGGACACCTACGCTCTCCTCAGCAGGCGTCATAAGCTGGATCTGATTGGGATAGAGTGTTTCAACGCCAAGTGTCTCCCTGAAGGCTTCGGGATCTTCCTGTTCGGATGAAGCAAGATCTCCGTCGGCATTGGATTTTACCCAGCCACCGAGGCATTCTACTAGGTACGCTTCGCCCTGGTTGAGGACGTCTACCACGGAACCTAGAGTACCGGCGGGGGCGGTGGCGTCGTTGTCTAAGGAAATGTCTTCTAGGAGCTGGACTGTATCAAATAGCTTGAAGGTCATGGTTACTTCTGCCTGCGAGCCGGAAATGCTGTTACAAATCGAGCCGTGTTCTCTCCGTTTAAGACTATCCAAACTGTACGCACCTGGCGAGTGTTTCCGCTTGGGCCTGTGATTTGGATTGAAGCCTCGTAGCGATCGCCATAAGCACCTCTCCTCATCAATACCAATATATCGGCAGAGACTAGTGCTAGGATGGCCTTTCGAATATTGGAAGCGGAGGTAAACCCGAGGACTCGTCGCCAGAAGTTCTGTTTATCTCCACCCCGACCTGGCTCAGAGGCGTAGGTTAGGAGGTATTCGGCTTTTGCTGAAGGAAACGTAAACCCGCAGGGTTGAACCATGTTTTGTCAGCTGGCGCTCTAGCACTCTGTAAGAGTTCCCTACAGGTGTATTTGCGTCTCAGCATTGCCGCGATCGCTGATGGAAATCTAGCTATCTAAGGGGTCTCCGTCTGCGTTGCGGTTCAGGTAGAAAGCGATGAAGTCTTTGGCCGCTTCGGCGTCTAAGGCTTCGAGGGCAGGGACGATGTCGGGAATAGATTCAGCGAGGGGATCTCGGGTTTCGTTGAACCACTGGTTGACGGTGATGCGGCTAATGCCCATGGTAACGGCTAGGCGGTTTTGGCTGATGCTATAGGTTTCGAGAACCTTCTTTAAGGCTTTTCCGGCTTTTCCCATGCCGTTCAATATAGGTGAGGTAATTGCTGTGCTGCAGCGGCCTTGGGGAAGTCGGTAGGGCGATCGCGAAACTGGGCATTCTTTGGCGGATATGCCGAATGTGCTTTAGCCCGTGGACTCGACAACGCTACTGCCTTACGTTGAGAATGCAGCGATCGATATTCGCAAGCTCCGCGACTATCGTCTAAATCTGGAGCATCGTGAGGACAAGCACAAAGCGAGGTTGTTTGCCTCAATGTTGGGCCTGACGGCTGCCGATGCTGAGGAGCTGCGCCGAATTCTCTTCCAAATGATCAGGACGCATGAGGCTCAAGCTGGGCGCTGTGATTCTTTTGGCCAGCGATGCACTGTAGACTTTGTACTCCAATGGCAGAATAGAAGTGTGCCCGTCCGCAGCGGTTGGATCATTGAGCATGGGTCTACTGTTCCGAGACTAACAACTTGCTATCCCCTATAACTTTTGAGGAGAGGAAGAATGTCACAAGACGCGATTAAACTGCTTGATGTTGTTGCCCTAGTGACTGAACTCCCACAGTACAATCTGCGGCGGGGGCAGGTGGGTACAGTCGTTGAAGCTTTGGCAGGGGGCTCGGCGTTTGAGATCGAGTTTAGCGATAGGAGCGGGCGAACTTACGAATCATTGGGGCTGCGCCCTGGGCACCATAAGCTGCTCAGGGCGCAGCCTGTGGCTTCGAGTGATGATATTGAAACAGCTCTTGCTTGAGAATTCGCTTTTGTGGCGCGATCCGTTTGCGACTATAAATCAGCCGATGCCCAAATACCCCGCAAGCGTTTTGCGCAGGTGTGTTTATGCATCAGAATTATGGCGATCGCTGTAGTTCTAACGAAAATCCTAGCCATCTAGAGATTCTCCGTCTGTATTACGGTCGAGGTAGAGAGTAAGAAAATCTTCGGCGGCTGAGCGATCGATTTTCTCTAGCGCGTGAACGATATCGGCGACGGCTTCGGCGGCAGGGTCGCGGCTTTCGTTAACCCAGCGGTTGATGCTCGATCGCCCAACGTCCATAGTGACAGCCAGCTGGTTTTGGCTGATGCTGTAAGTCTCTAACACCTGTCGTAGCGCTTTTCCGGCTCTTCCCATGCCTCTAATCGTGTCAGAGGGCCAAAATTAAGTAAATGTTGACGATTGGCGACATCAAGCTACAATGAGAGTGTTGCCAACTGTCAACATCACTTTTCTTTCTATCTTGGATACTTCCTATGTCGAGACATCTGCCGTCTGATGCCGCGAAAGAACCTGCTGTTAACACTCTCAATCCTACGAGTGCGCTAGAGCCTCCGATGGATCAGATTATGCTAATTGGAGCGACAGCTTGGGTGAAGAATATGATTGCTCAGCTGTACAGCGCCCGGATTGCGGAGGTGGGGAGCTGGTCACGGCTGGTGCCGACGGGGAAGCCGGATGAGGTGATTGCTGTGTTGCAGCGGCCTCGGGGAAGTCGGTAAAACAGTACTAGATGAATTGCAGCGCCCGGCAACTATGCTGCACCGCTCTTTATGCTCAACGTCCCCCAGCAATTGACGGATAACACCCCACATAGCTGTGCTATCCGTCAGAAGTGACAGATAGTCTTCTAGAGGCCAGGATTATCAAGCAAAAGTGACGGATAACCCCCTGGATTTCCAGAGTTAGACGTCAGACGTGGTGGATAAGTCCGAGAAATAAAGTGTTATTAGTCAGATATGACTGATAAGATCCGGAAAGTGGGGTGTTGTCCGTCAGATGACGTTGGATATCTGATTAGGTTGCTCACACTGCTGGTGAAGGCTAAGGTTGCCGTACGACAATGAGTAGTAAAAGATACATCTCTCAGCTATGATCCACTCAGGTAGCCAATGTTAAAATAGCTGTATGCAGTTTGAGTGGGATGAGGATAAAGCCAAAAAGAACATACTGAAACATCAAGTTTCTTTCAACGAGGCTAAGACTGTTTTCGGTGATCCTTTTTACATCGACTTCTATGATCCAGACCATTCTATAGATGAAGACCGTTATCTAATTGTTGGTCAATCGAATCAAGGGCGTATATTAATTTCTTCATACACAGAGAGAGTAAGTTCAATTCGTCTGATTAGTGCAAGAGAGGTAACTCGTCAGGAGCGGAAATTATATGAAGAAGGTTAACTCCGAGATGGAAGATGATTTACGTCCAGAATATGACCTACGAAGTTTACAAGTCAGGCGGGTTGGTGCTGGGCGTAAAAACTTTGCAGGTATCAATAGCGATAACATTTCTATTAAAGTGAAAGAAGATGTAGCTCATGGATTGGGCTACTGGAAGCACAATGAAGAGTTGTCTATTCATGTTAGGCAAGAGATAGTAGATGCAAATATCTTATTTGTTCCTTTAGGAAGTGATCAATACGGTAATGAAGGCTCTTTTCATGAAAAGGTATTCGCCTCTGGCGCAGAAAGCTTTTTTAAGTATTTAAATAGCTCTAAAATAAAAAGAATAAAAGCAAATATCTGCGTCAATGATGGTGAATATCGAACATCAGCTTTGTATTCTGAACCAATTACGCTTACTGTAATTGGGACGATAGTTATATCGTCTATTATTGCGCCAATTGCTAAAGATTTAATTCTTGACTATATCCGGGCAAATAGAGAAAGATTGAGTAAGGATCCTGAGTTCCGTGTTACTCTCATTATTGATAATGAAAATGGATACATTCGTGAAATTCAATGTTCCGGCTCTTCAACCGAAATTGAGAAAAGTCTGCCTAGAGTGATGAATAAGATTTTAGCTCAGGCAGAGTTTTCTAATGTTCCTCGAATGGAAGGGCTTGAGAAGAGCCAAGCTATTTCAGATGCAGATCTTCTTGATTGAGTAAAATCTTCATTTGCATATTCAACTGACTCCTGGAGAGCTTTGGTGAGTAGTAGTAATCTTTCACTTGAGGAAATTGTTAATTTCATTGCCAGGGTTGCTGAGTGTAGATATGATGAAAGCCAAACAATAGGATTACTTGCAACCCTGAAAGAAAAAGCTTTAAAACTTCATCAGAAAGAATTAGCCGCTCATATTTGGTGCTTACAAGAGGCAGTCGCTGTTCACAGCAGCTATTTTCTTGCATTTTCATTACTCAAGAAGCGTGAATTTTATGATGCTTGGTGTGAGCTTGAAAATACTGAGAAGGGCTTGTGGTCTATTAAGTCTCCGAAAAAGTATCTGCCAGATTACTGGAAAGATTTTTGGATTCTTGGAAAATTCGATTTTATTGAAGAGCATGTGGCGAAGTGGCAAGAACTATTTCCTTATAAATTATTCATAAGCTCTGGAATGATCCGTAAAGAATATTGCGGCGTCTGTGATAAAGAGATTAATCCACGCAAGCCATGAGGTCATAATGATGGCGAAATATACGATGGTGAGATGCGTGCAAGAGTGATTATAAATATCAGATATGATCATCTAGCTATTGTAAAAATCCTGCAAACAAGTTTGCCGTCTTGTTTTCGGCAGATCCTCAAACTGGGGAACGAGTTGATCAATATGATTACACTCTCGTAGGAGGCCTAGCTTCAGTTTTAAATAATCCTTTTCAAAGGTGGAATTATGAAGTTCAACAAATTGAAAGGGATTATACCTACTTTAAAAAACGTGGTTATGAAGAGCAAGATCTCTGTCTATGTGATTCCAAGAACAAATATAGTGACTGCTGTATTAACTCAACTGTACCTATGCCACACTTTCAATTTACTTATGCTAAACAATGTCCGGACACTTTTCTGACAAGCGCTGAAACCCTCGATTTCTCGTTGCCAAGCTGCCGTGGAAGAGGCCTGAAACCCGCATTCCACCGTTAGCCATCAAAAACTGTCCGGAGTGTTGGCTAAATCGTCATGTGCAAATCCTGGATTTTGAAGTACTGATATAGCCTGTTCAAGATCTATTCTTATTCCCAATGGCTCTAACAGAAACACAACCTAACAATCAGGCTAGGGCGGACTAGCGAAAGATTTTGCTTGGGATTCAAAGGTTATTGGTAGCCGCACAACTTCACCGTTGGATTACACAGCATAGCTGCCCCAAAACCACAACTACTCAAATCTCATGATCTTCCGAGAGACAATCAGGAGATGAGCCCTGCGACAGCTTTTCAATTTAGTCCAAAAGTAGGCCCAAATCCTGTGAGACAAAGTGGTCTTACGACAAAATTAGAACAGTGCTTATTTAGTTTTCTGAAGGCAAATTTTCCTACCCCAACACATCACCTACAGGCCCGCCCCGCTGAACACCGCCTCACCCCGATACGTTACCGGAACCGCGCTCGGGATAAACACCGTAATCGTCCTCGCCTGAGAATCCACAACCCAAACCTGCGCCACTCCCGCCGCAATATAATCTGCCGCCTTCGCCGCCATCATGCCAAACGACTGATTAGGGAAAATAATTTCGATTGCCAAATCCGGGGGAACAGGGCAAGGCTCATCCTCCAGCCAACCTACAGGCAGGCGCTCAAACGAGACATAGGTCAGGTCTGGTCATGGTTATTGCAATCGGGCAGCGCTAGAAACGCTTCGAGGCTGAGTCACTTTGAAGATGCTGCAACCATGAGCCATCACCATTCAAATAAGGAGTATCAATTCATCTGCAGCCAGCCAAACATCTGACTCGTCGTCAGCGCTAAATTTGTATTCTCTAACACCATTAACTTGTCCTCCCCAGCGCACGGCTCCGGCTGCCGCTGCGGGCGGAACATTAGCACCGAGCGATCGCCTGGGTCCACTAGCCAGCCCGACTGGCAGCCGTGGTTTAAACAGTGCAAGATATTTCCCGTCACCCTGTTAGCGCTCTGCTCAGGAGATAAAATTCCAATCGTCCAGTCAGGCGGTATGCGAGACATCGTCCAGCGGCTCGCCATCGGCATCAAAGCAGATATTAGGCCAGCGTCGCCCTCTTATGGCGCGAGAAAAGAGACACCCCCAGGCGGATTGAGTCCGTTGCCACGAATACGTAATATTCCTGTAGAGTGATAGACGGCCCAAAACTGCCCCAGCAACAAGGAAGCATAACTTCAGATGGCAAATTCCCAGTCCGGTCTCGAACAGCGTCAAGCTGTCAAAACCATGCGAGTAAGCGCAAAGCAAGTCCTCTCCGAGGGCGGTCTCCAGGTGTCGACCCGTCGCGGGAACCGAGAACTTGACTACCTGCTCAAGAAAGTATCGCAGCAGAGCAATCACACCCGCGAGCAAGCCGATGCCACCGGAAAAGAGCTAGGCGAGCTGATTCTTGAGGCGTCTAAAACGCGAGGAAGAACCCACCTCGACGCGGGCGTGATTCAGCAGCTGATGATTCACAAAAAGATTCCGTCCCTAGCCAGCGCCGCTAACGCTTCCCCTAGCCCCACTCCAGAATCCCCGACGGCTGCCGCCACCCAAGCGGCACCACCCCAGGCTCCAGGTTCTGCCTCATCTTCTGAGGATGCCGTGGCGGCTCTGGCGGCTGACGCTGAATCAGCGGTTGTTGAAGCGGAGCCCGAAGCAGCGCCTGAGGCGACAGAACCTGAGGCCGAAGAGCCGGAAGCCACATCTGCAGTAGACGAACCAGCTGACGAAGCCACTGCTAACGACGAGACTGACGAGGCCTAAAAGGCGCTGGGGCAGTGAAGGCCGCTATGCCTCCCACTGCCCCTAGACAACCGGGCTCCCCTCTAGAGGCCCAACGGCGCAGGCGCTAGATATCGACCTTCAAGCAGCGCGGGTCGGGTAGCGTAGCCTTCTCAGGCTCTCGGGGAAACCAAAAAGCCGTTCGCTTGCAGACTTCCACCAGCAGCAGCATCGCCGGCACCTCAATCAATACCCCAACTACCGTCGCCAAAGCCGCACCCGAATTGAGGCCAAACAGGGTCACCGCCGTCGCGATCGCCACCTCGAAGTGATTGCTGGCCCCGATCAGCGCTGCCGGAGCGGCGTCTTCGTACACCATCTTCAGCTTCTGGGCCGCCACGTAGGTGATCAAGAAGATGAAGTTGGTCTGCAGAAATAGAGGCACCGCAATCAGAACAATGTGAAAGGGGTTGCTGACGATTAGCTCGGCCTTGAAGCTAAACAGAAGCACCAGGGTAATCAGCAGGGCCGCAGTGGAAATCGGACCGAGATACCTGAGAAAAACGCGGTCGAACCAGGCTTTGCCCTTGTGTCTCAAAATCCAGGTCCGCGACACTACCCCGGCGATCAGGGGTAGCCCCACGTAAATTAGCACCGACAGCACGATGGTTCGCCAGGGCACCAGCAGGTTGTTGGCCGACAGCAGCCAGCCCCCCAAAGGCGCATAGAGAAACAGCATGGCCAGGGAATTGATCGCCACCATCACCAGGGTGTGGCCCTGATTGCTATAGGACAGGTAGCCCCACATGAGCACCATGGCGGTGCAGGGCGCAATACCCAGCAAAATAGCCCCGGCGATGTAGGAGTTGGCCAGGGAGATTTCTACCCCGCGAATCAGCTCGCTGCCTTCTAGCAAAGGGCGAAACAGCCAGCCCAAAAAGAACTGAGCAAAGGCCACCATGGTGAAGGGCTTAACCAGCCAGTTGATGGCTAGCGTCAGCGCTACGGGCTTGGGCGATCGCACCGCCTGCTTGGCCTGAGAGAAGTCAATTTTCACCATGATGGGGTACATCATGAAGAATAGGCAGACGGCGATGGGCACCGACACCTGATAGAGGCTCATGGCGTTGAGGGTGTCTGCCAAACCAGGGAAAACGTTCCCCAGCACAACACCCGCCAGGATGCACAGGATGACCCAGAGGGTGAGGTAGCGCTCGAAGACGCTCAACCGGCTGCCCGCTTGGACCGCTTTAGAGGGGGACTTTTGAACTGTCATTGGTATGTGGAGGGGGAGGATGCGTTAGCTGCGCTTTTACCGCCCAAAAGCATTAGGCTTACTCAAATCAAGTTTAGTTGATTTGTCAAGAAATGAAGCAGCCCAGCGTATCTGTCAGCTTCTCCGCCAAACCAGTAACCCAGCGCTCGTCCTGCACGGTGTAGCTACGAGGCGCGTTCGCCCCCAGCACCAGCAGTCCGCGATCGCCTAAGGGCTGGCAAATCACCCCCTGAGTGTTCTCCGGTAAATAGTCAAACTCCAGCCGGCCCGGATAGATCGACAGCTTCACCAGATAGACCGGGCGCTGGGTGTCTATTACCCGCTGGGCGATCGCCCCCGGCGTCACCTCAGCAGAGGGCCCCAAAACCCCGCGCCGCAGCAGAACGCGGCCCTCGTACCACACCACCACCGACCGGGTGACCGTATTGGTGAGCAGCAGGTGGGAGGCCCAGGCCAGCTCTTTTCTGACGGCCTCCGGCAAATCCTCCATTAGCTCGAAGCCCTCCTGCCCTAGTAAGGCTACAGCCTCTGGCGGCACGGGCTGCACTCGCTGCCACAGCAGCCCCGTCAAAATGAGCACCGCGCTGATAACCACCCCCAGCACGTCTGAACGGGCCTGAGCATCGGTAAGCGCTGGGGTGAGTAGACGGTTGAGCAACAGTAGAGTGCCCGCCAGGCCGCCCGCTATAATAGGGAGCCATCGCAGTAGCGTGTTTGAGTCTGAGTTAGCCACGTCTGAAGTTAGCCGCCCGGTTCTAGCGGTTTGCATTGCCTGTCGTTTTATTGCCCGTGGTTTTATTGTCTATGGTTTTGGTTTAGTTGAGGACAGTACTGTGTTTGAGCTGATTGCGGTATGGCTGCTCGCTGCAGCACCCGAACCCCCTATGCAGCTGCGATCGACAAATCTATCCGCCTGGATCGCTCAAGTCCCCCTACAGGAGCTGCTGGAGCCCAAAGAGACGCTAGACAGTGCGGCCTTGCAAGATCTACAGGTCTACCTCGACACTCTAGAACGCTACGGCTGGGGGGCGGAAGGGCAAGGCGTTTGGATTCAGTCAGGACAAACCGTGCTGGCCCAGCACCAGGGTAGGACGCCCCTACCCGCAGCCTCCCTAACTAAGATTGCGACGACGCTAGTCGCTCTAGCAACTTGGGGCAGCGACCACCAGTTCGTCACCACCCTCAGCGCCACAGGCCCCATAGAAGACGGCGTCCTGCAGGGAGATTTGATCGTTAAGGGAGGGGGGAACCCGCTGTTCGTGTGGGAAGAGGCGATCGCGGTCGCGAATCAGCTACAGGCGCTTGGGGTGGAGCGGGTCACCGGGCAGCTGATCGTCACCGGGGCATTTTTCATGAACTACGAGCTAGATCCCATTGTGGCGGGAACGCTGCTGCAGAATGCCTTTAACGGAGAGCTGTGGATCGGAGGAGTAGAGCAGCAGTATGCCCTCATGTCCCCAGAGACGCCGCGTCCCTACATAGTTATCGACGGGGGAGTCGCCTTCTTAAGAGAGTCGCAGGCAGAAGCCCTTGCCCCTCAGCTCTTACTCAATCACTTCTCTCTCAGTCTAGGTCAGCTGCTAAAGCTGATGAACCTCTACAGCAACAACTTCATGGCGGACTTGCTGGGGGAGATGCTGGGGGGGGGGGCAGCCCTCAGCCGCAAGGCCTCAGCGCTAACCGGGGTGCCGCCAAACGAGATTCAGCTGGCCAATGGATCGGGGCTGGGGATGGAGAACCAGCTGTCGGCGCGGGCGGCGAGCGCTATGCTGCGAGCGATTCAGGCGCGTCTAGCGTCTCAGGATCTGGGAGTGACCGACGTTTTCCCAGTGGCGGGCCTAGACGTGGGCACCTTGCTGGGACGCGATCTTCCCGCAGACACCGCCGTCAAAACGGGGACGCTAGCCACCGTCAGCGCCCTAGCCGGTGCGCTGCCCACTCGCGATCGCGATCTGGTGTGGTTCTCGATTATCAACTCCGGCAGCAACCTGGTTGAGCTTCGGGCACAGCAGGACTACCTGCTGCAGGATCTGACCCAGACCTGGGGGACTGCCGAGCTAGCGGCATCCTCCCGGCGGCAGCGATCGCGAGAAATTCTGGGAGATCCGGCAAGGATAGAACCCGCCGTGACCCCCTTAAATTTTGATTGACGTGCGGACAACGCCTACCAGCGGTTGACTACAATTGCAAACAGAGGGGAGGGGCAGGCTGAACTTACCCCTCCCCTCACAGCACCCCCTCACAAACTCATTTGAGATTGCTATAGGACGTCGCTATGGTGGCCTGGACTCTAGATAAGCGAGACATTCGCGCCTTTACGATTTTGGCCATTTTCGTGACGCTGTTGGCAAGCCTTGGGCTAGCGCTTCTCTCGCGACAGGTCATCAAAACCAAGCGCATCAACCGGCTACTGGAAACCGGAAGCTGCAATAGCTGCGACCTAGACGGCATTACGCTGCGTCAGTCTGACCTCTCGAACACCAACGTTCACAACGCTAGTCTCCGAGAGGTTGACTTTACCGAAACCGACATGAGCGGCATCAATCTTGCGGAGTCGGTTTTGAGCGGTGCTAACCTAGAGCGCGTCAATTTGTCGGGGGCCGATTTGAGCGGTGCGGTGCTGAGCGGTGTGGTGCTCGACCAAGCTGTTTTGATCGGGGCAGATCTACGGGGGGCCTATATCGGCGACGCCTCCCTAGAAGAGGCCATTTTAGACGACGCTGTATTGGGAGACGCCATCCTCACCCGCGCTAACCTGCGCCGGGCCCATCTAGGAGGCGTCAACCTGCAGCGGGCCGACCTAGACGGCACGGACCTGCGAGGGGCACGGCTACATCAGGCTCAGATGATCCGCATCAGTTTAGGGGATGCTGACCTGCGGGGTGCGGATTTGTTTAGGGCAGACCTACGCCGGGCAGACCTACGCCGGGCCAATTTGAAAAACGCGGAGCTGCGCCAGGCCAATCTACGGGATGCCAACCTTAGCAGCGCTAACCTCTCAGCGGCTAATCTCTCCGAGGCCAACCTCTCGCGGACGTTTTTTAGAGATACCGATCTTTCCGGCGCTACTCTGCGCGGCAGCAACCTCCGCAGCGCGGGCCTGTTTCAGGCCGATCTAAGAGGCGCTGACCTGCAGGAAGCCTTTTTTCAAGACACCAATCTTCGTCGGGCTGATCTCACAGACGCCAATTTAGAAGGCGTAGACCTCAGCGGCGCTCTTCTGTGCGGTACCCAGCTCCCCAACGGCACGGTTTCTAATCGGGACTGCTAGGCCGGTTGCGCTTTCTGTAACCTCCCCGGTATCGGCTCAGACGCCGTGCCACAGTAAGGATGACGTTGCCCCATAAAAGCCCATGAAAAGCCTGCTGGCGATGGCCCCTAAGAATCGGTTTCTAGCGATCGCGGCCCTAGTATCAATGACGCTGGGGGCGGGGGCTGTCGTCGGGCTAGAGCCGACTTCACTCGCCCAGGTGCCGCAGCATAGGGCACCGGAGCCGCTCGCTGATAGCGAACTGCCTCAACCGTATACCCACTCAGGGCTTTATGCGGAGGCGAGAGCCTTTACCTTACGACGCACCGACATGCAGGCCCAGGTCAGCGGCAACCTAGCCCGAGTCGAAGTCACCCAAACCTTCGAAAACCCCTTTGATGAGCCTCTAGAAGCCATCTACGTCTTTCCGCTACCCGACGAAGCCGCTGTGGACGACATGGAAATTCGCGTCGGCGATCGCGTCATCCGGGGGAACATCAAGCGGCGGGAAGAGGCCCAAGAAATCTACGAGCAGGCCAGAGCAGCGGGGCGCACAGCGGGTCTACTGGAGCAGGAGCGGGCCAATATCTTCACCCAGTCGGTAGCCAACATTCGTCCGGGAGAGGCGATCGAGGTCACCCTGCGCTACACCGAGTCTTTGCCTTTTGAGGGCGACGGCTACGAGTTTGTGTTTCCCACGGTGGTGGGGCCGCGCTACATTCCGGGCACTCCTTTGGGCAATGGCCCAGAAGACGGAACTGATCAGGTGCCCGACGCCGAGCGAATCACGCCTCCCGTGCTGCCGCCGGAGGTGCGCTCGGGCCAGGACCTGTCGGTGACGGTGCGCTTCGATGCGGGCCTGCCCATTCAGGAAGTGCGATCGCCCTCCCACGAAATTGTGGTGTCGGGCCAGGGGGCCCAGCAGGTGCAGCTGAGCCCCAGCGACAGCTTGCCCAACAAAGACTTCATTTTGCGCTACCGGGTCAGCGGCGAGACCACCCAAGCCGCCCTGCTTACCCAGGCCGACGAGCGGGGCGGCCACTTTGCCCTCTACCTGATTCCGGCAGTGGACTACCGCCCTGAGGAGATTGTGCCCAAGGACGTGGTGTTCCTCATGGATACCTCCGGCTCCCAGCAGGGGGAACCCTTGGCCCAGTCGAAGCGGCTGATGGCCCGCATGCTGGAGGGGCTCAACCCCGACGACACCTTTACGATCATCGACTTTGCCAATACCACCACCCGCCTTTCCCCCGCCCCGCTGGACAACACCGCCGCCAACCGCCGCCGCGCCACCCAGTACGTCGAGCAGCTGACGGCCAGCGGCGGCACCGAATTGCTCAACGGCGTCAAAGAGGTGCTCAGCTTTCCCCCAGCGCCAGAAGGGCGACTGCGCAGCGTGGTGCTGCTCACCGATGGCTACATCGGCAACGAAGCTGCGGTGATCGACGAGGTGCAGCAGCGGCTGCAGGCGGGCAACCGCCTCTACAGTTTTGGGGTGGGCAGCTCGGTAAACCGCTTTTTGCTGGACCGGCTAGGGGAGGTGGGGCGCGGCTTGTCGCTGGTGGTGCGCCAGGATGAACCGGTGGAGGCGATAATCGATCGCTTTTTGGGCCGCATCAGCAACCCGGTTCTTACCAATCTGGAAGTGAGCTGGGAGGGGACGGGCAACTCTCCTGTGGTCTACCCCCAGGCGCTGCCCGACCTATTTGACCAGCAGCCTCTAGTGGTATTTGGCCGCGCAGAAGCCGGCCAGACGGGGAGCCTGCGGGTGAGCGGCACGCTGGCCAATGGAGCCCCCTACGAAACCACGCTGCCCCTGCGCTTCGACGGCGCGGGGAACCCGGCGGTTGCCCAGCTGTGGGGCCGCGCCCGCGTCAAGGATCTGATGCTGGAGATGGCGAGCGGCGAGACGGTGTCTGGGGTAGAAACGGTGACCCAAACAGCCCTGGACTACCGGCTGCTGTCGGCCTACACGGCGTTTGTGGCGGTGAGCGAGGAGGTGCGGGTTGACCCTGACGGCACCCGGCGCCGGGTAGAGGTGCCCGTGGCGCTGCCGGAGGGAGTGAGCGATGAGGGTATCTTTGGCCCAGCTGCTGCAGAGGCGAGAATGGTGTCCTCTAGGGCTGCGAGTGCAAGGCTGCAAAGCGCTCCCGCCCCGATGAGCGGCGCAGATGTGCTGTCTCCTCGGATGCCAGCTCTCCCCACGCCGTCTGTGTCCCCTGACGCTGAGGCGGCTCCGGTGCCAGAGCGGCCCAGGGCTCAGGCGCTGACCGTAGAAATAGACGGGGTAGATGTAACGCTAGAGGATGATCTGCTAGCTCAGCTCATCCAGTCCCTAGAATCGCAGCTGCAGGGTATCACCCACGGGACGTCAGGAGTTGTCGTGTGGCGGGTGAGGCTGCGCCAAGGGCGGGTGGTGCAGGTGCTGCTAGACGACGCTGCCTCCACGCTGGAGACGCGATCGCTGCTGGGGGAGCTGCGGCAGCGCTTACAGGGCTGGCGATCGCCAGCAAGCCTCGACGGCGAGGTGCAGATAACGGTGACGCTTTAGAGGCCCGTAACCAGCGGCGCATTAATCCCACCTTCATGCGCCGCTGCTATAACTATCTAGTACGCTGAGTTATAAAACCCTTACCCAAGCCTAAAGAAAGTCTTTGGAGGGGCGGAACTTTCGAACAATCTTGACTACCCTGGAACAGACATCTCCTTATTTGGTAAGAGGTATAGAGTACATGGCACAGAGCTTTGGTTTAATCGGCCTAGCCGTTATGGGAGAAAACTTGGCGCTCAACGTCGAGCGTAATGGATTTCCTGTCTCAGTTTACAACCGCACCGCTGAGAAAACTGAGCGCTTTATGGCGGAGCGGGCTCAAGGGAAAAATATTAAAGCCACCTACTCGTTAGAAGAGTTTGTCGAGTCTCTCGAACGGCCCCGCAGAATTCTGGTCATGGTGAAAGCCGGTGTTCCCGTAGACGCCGTCATCAACCAGCTGAAGCCGCTGCTGCAGGAAGACGACATGATTATCGACGGCGGTAACTCTCTCTACGAGGACACCGAGCGTCGGGTGAAGGATTTAGAGGCTGCCGGACTGAGCTTCATCGGCATGGGCGTCAGCGGTGGTGAAGAAGGTGCCCTCAACGGCCCTAGCCTCATGCCTGGGGGCACCAAGGCCGCCTATGAGTCCATTGAGCCTATTGTCACCAAAATTGCGGCCCAGGTGGACGATGGCCCCTGCGTCACCTACATCGGCCCAGGCGGGGCAGGGCACTACGTGAAGATGGTGCACAACGGCATCGAGTACGGCGATATGCAGCTGATTGCAGAAGCCTTCGACTTGATGAAAAACGCCGTTGGTCTAGACGCCAACCAGATGCAGGAGGTGTTTGCCCAGTGGAACAAAACCGAAGAGCTAGACTCGTTCTTGATTGAAATCACGGCGGATATTTTCGCTAAGACTGAGCCCGACAGCGGACTGCCGACAATTGACGTTATCCTAGACTCCGCCGGTCAAAAGGGAACGGGTCGCTGGACGGTGGTTACGGCGCTAGAGCTGGGGGTTCCAATTCCCACGATTTTTGCCGCCGTCAACGCTCGGGTGATGTCGTCCTATAAGGTGGAGCGGATTGCCGCCTCTAAGCAGCTCACCGGACCCACCGGTAAGTATACCGGCGACGCCAAGGCGTTTGTCGACAAAATCAGAGACGCGCTGTACTGCTCAAAGATCTGCTCCTACGCCCAGGGCATGGCGCTGCTGGGTAAAGCCTCAGATGAGTATGGCTATAACCTCGACCTCGGCGAGACGGCCCGCATCTGGAAGGGCGGCTGCATTATCCGCGCTCGCTTCCTCGACAAAATCAAGGCGGCCTACCATCAAGATCCCAAGCTGGCTAATCTGCTGATGGCCCCCGAGTTTATCCAGACGATTCTCGATCGCCAAGAGGCCTGGCGCGAAGTGCTGGCTACGGCCAATACGCTAGGAATTCCGGTGCCTGCCTTCAGCGCCTCTCTGGACTACTTCGACAGCTACCGGCGTGAGGTGCTGCCGCAAAACCTCACCCAGGCCCAGCGGGACTACTTTGGAGCCCACACCTACATGCGGGTGGACAAAGAGGGATCTTTCCACACCCAGTGGTTCTAGGCCTATAGGCTGAGAAGTAGAGTTCCACTTAGAGAGAACTCTACTTCTCAAGAGAATTTAGGTTTAGTCCGACATTTATCCTGAAGGGGATAGCGATGACCGAAATAGTCGCTATCCCCTTCCTTGCATTTCCTTCGAAATTCAGCAGTTTGGGGTTAACGCTTTATTGAGGGCATCGGCAGCGGCTAGTAACAAGCAACACTTTAAAGTTATAACGTTACAATCTCACGTCTCTTGATGCGATCGCCTTCCTAGTTGCCGTTAGCGCGGACAAAGCCCCCATTTTGCCGCTAAGTGTCTATGGTCAATTCGAACGATATCGTGGTCCAGGCTGAGCAAGGTAGCGTTGCGGCTATCATCCAAGTGCTCAACGAACAGCTCTCCACCTCTGGCGTTCGCGTCCGGGCGGTGCTGGTTCGGGGCGTGCTGCAGCTGCTGTGTGAAGCCGCCGACGCCGCTCGATTAGACCGTCAAAACCTGGTTCAGCGTATCCAGAAAATTTTAGAGTCGCTGCATCCCAAGCACATTCGCCGCGTTCGCATCAACAGCCGCATCGTCAAAGAGCAGCAGCTGCTCTGGCTAGATGAAATCAACCGCGACCCCAACAGTCAGCTGCTGTGGTCAGAGGACATCATTTTATCGCGGCAGAATCCCATCGCCCAACTTGTCAAAACCTGGCAAGACCAGCCCAAGGAATCCACAATTGCTACTACCGCGACTGCCCGTGAGCAGCGGGAAAAGCGGCAGTTTCTTCGCGGGCTCGGGGGTGGGGTGCTGCTGGCTCTAGGGCTACTGCTGGTAAGCGGGTTAATTTACGGCTGGCTACAAAAGACAACGCTCAGCGACTCTGTAGGGCTATTGCGCGGGTCGCGATCGCCCGATGACAAGCTCGGAGCCCGAGAGCAGGCCTCCGCCCCGGGGGTACTCAGCTCCGGCTCTGAAGCTGAGCAGACTAGCGGCGCAGCGGCCCAAACTGGCGCTCAGCCCGGGCCGCTGCCGGAATCGGAAGCGAAGCCACCGGCAGCGGCTGCCGATCCCTTTGCCGAGGCCGTTCGCTTAGCGGAAAAGGCGGCGATCGCGGGTCAAACGGCCTCCACCACCGCGGAGTGGCTGAAGATTGCGGACTCTTGGCAGCAGGCCTCTCAGCTTATGGGCCAGGTACTCCCTACAGACAGCCGCAGCGCCATTGCCGAAGACCGGCATCAGCTGTATCAGACGTACGAAGCTGCAGCGCGATCGCAGGCTCAGCAGCGATCCTAAGGCATCCCCCGGCGCGGCTGAAAGCGTATGACAGGCTGTGCCCGGACCAGTCTGATGGGGCTAGTCGATGCTAACCCCGTCAAACATATCGGCCACAGACAGCCCCGCCAGAGGAGCCTCCGCGACAGCACGGGCCTTTTGTTGATGGCCCGCGAAGTGCTGCTGCCACAGCTCCGGTGCGTTCAAGGTTTCGCCGCCGTGGGTGGTAAGACGCTGGCGGATTTGGCAAAGCACCGGCGTGTTGATGCAGGCCCCCGCCAAAATCACCTGCCCTTTGGTCAAGGCGGGCAGCTCCTTAAGCAGGTCTCGCCCCGCCGCTTCTACGCCATATTTGAGGCTTTCTTGGTCCGCAGGATTGACAATGCGCATTAAAAACTGGCTCATGCACTGGGAGAGCACGTCAGCATCTAGCTTGCCGGGACGCTGGGTAATTAGCCCCACCCCCACCCCAAACTTACGGCCCTCGCTCAAAATTGTCCGCAGAATCATTTTGCAGCGAGCCGGTTCATGGGCTGGGGCAAAGCGGTGGGCCTCCTCTAGAAGCACAAATACCGGGTAGGGGAGATAGGTCTCGTCTTGAGGAGTAACGCGCTCTTTCTGGGTATCCATACGGGCCTGGTTGGTCTGCCGCAAAATTGCTGCGCAGATGACCTGCTGCTCTTCCTGGCTGATTTCGCTCATCTGCAGCACCGTCACCTGACCGGGCTGAAACAGATCCTGCGGGGAAAGATGCTGAAAGGGATGGAAGTAGGGCGAGCTCGCCAGCCGGTCTAGCTTCCACTCGATGGCGGGGGCGGAGGAGCCAATTTTCTCGTTGCCCTCATCGTCCTGAGAGCTGTCGGCCTCAAACACCGCCGCAATCAGATCGTTTACCCCCCAGCGATATTCGCCGCCCCGATGACGCCGTAAAATGCCGTAGGCCTTGTTGAGAATGGCCTGCTGACGATCGCTCATGTTAGGGAGCAGGGTGAGAATGTCATAGTAGTCCAAAGACGAGATGCGGATCTGCACATCCTCAGGCTTAAGAATTTTCACCCGAGGGCTGTAGCCATCCTCATCGCCAAATTGCGGATGGCCCTGCATTTCCCCCAAGGTGTCATATTCTCCATGAGGGTCAAATACCAGCACCGCCGCCCGGTTGTAAGGCCGCATCATCTCCTCAATCAAGACTCCCGCCGTGTAGGACTTTCCCGATCCGGTGCCCGCTAAAATCGCCATGTGGGTACTCACCAGGTCTTTGACGTCTAGCGTCACCGGCACGGCCCCCGCCTCCCGAAGCAGCAGGTGGCCCACATGGGCGGTGCCTACGGCCCCCTGCTGCTTCTTGTTGATTACGCCAATCAGGGTTTCATCGTCCGACAAAAATACTTTGGCACCCGGGTCCGGGGCCTGTCGCGGGTTCATAAAGCCCAACCGCGGGTCGAAGTAGCCGATGACATCGACGGTAACTTCGTAAATTGCGGCATCCGCGTGGGCAAATCCGACTAGCGCCGCTACGGCCTTAGGGCTGATCGCCGGATCGGCGAAGAGGCGGTCTGGGAGATGGTCGATGAGGCGGCGGTCAGAGATCTTGCCCAAGATCTGGAGCGGGGCGTCTTCGGGGGCTGCCGATAGCGTCACCCGCTGGGCGGCAACTTCGTAGTAGACAAACTCACCAATTTTCACCTGGCGGTTGTCGGCAGTGATGAAGACGTACTGGTTGCCCGTTTCTCCCGGTCCTTTGACGGTGCCGATCGCCCCCTGAATTACAGCCTCGGACTTGGAGGCGTCAGTGGCTTGAGGAGCGGTGATGTCAGCGGGAGTCTGGGACTTAGCCATGGCGGGATGCGAATGGGGACCTACCCGACTAGTTTAGGCGGTGACGCTAGAAGAGTACAAAAATATTACAAATTTTTCGCCGGCTTTACCGTCGCGATCGACCCACCCCGCGTCACCTCACGCCAAGATTTAACCATAACCTTGTCTAGGTTGAGAAGTAGAGTCACCGAGAAGCAGAGTCGTCACGAAGTAGGCGACTCCCCTAGCTATCATCAAAGGAGCACTCTCAGCTCACGCCGTCATCAGGGGGAGCCATCGTAACCCACCTCTATCAGCGATTCTTCAAGCTGTCTCTATTCAACATCTTGAGCAACCTCATGGTGCCCATTGCCGGTCTGGTGGATACAGCATTTCTGGGCCACCTAGACGACATCCGCTACCTGGCAGGCGTCGCGATCGCTACCGTCATTTTCAACTACCTCTACTGGTCCTTTGGCTTTTTGCGCATGGCCACCACCGGCCTCGTAGCTCAGGCCAGCGGCCGAGGGGACACTCAAGAAGTCTTTACCGTGGGGCTCCGCCACGGGGCGATCGCTCTGGGCGTGGGCCTAGCGCTCTTGGTGCTGCAGGTGCCCCTACGGGAACTAGGCTTTTGGATCATGCAGGTCGCCCCTGACATTCGGCAGGCCGGCGTCGAGTTTTACAACGCTAGGATTTGGGGTGCCCCAGCAACCCTAATCAACTTTGTGCTGATTGGCTGGTTTTTGGGCCGGGAAGGCGGGCGGCAGGTGCTGCTACTGTCGCTGGTGGGCAACGCGACGAATGTGGTGCTGGACTATGTAGCGGTCTACCGTCTGGACTGGGGCAGCGGCGGCGCGGGGCTAGCCACCGCCGCGAGTCAGTACGCCATGCTGGCGGTTGGGCTGGGGCTGCTGATGCCCTACCGCCAGCATGTACAGGTTTCCTGGCGATCGCTGTTCAAGGGGGCGGCGCTACGGCGGGTATTTCAGCTCAACAGCGATATCTTGCTGCGCACCTTTGCGCTACTGACGGCGTTTGGGCTGTTTACCAACCTCAGTGGCGGCTTGGGGCGAAACGTTTTGGCAGCCAACACCCTACTGCTGCAGGTCGTGACCCTATCAGCCTATTTTATTGATGGGTTTGCCTTTGCCACCGAGAGTCTAGTGGGCAGCCTCATAGGCCAAGCTCAAATTGAGTCTGCAGCCGGCAAGCCAGCAGAGGTGCGCTCCCGGCTGGTGGCTCTGGTCTACGGTGCGGGCAGCGTGAGTCTGGCGATGGGTCTGCTGTTTGCCGCGCTGTTTAACCTATTTCCTGAGCCCCTGTTTGGCCTACTTACCGACCATAGGGCTGTTCTCGCCCAGCTGCAAACCACAACCCTGTGGCTGCTGCCGGTGTTGGGGTTTGGCGCGATCGCCTTCACGCTAGACGGCTATTTCCTGGGGCTGACGGCGGGGCGAGTGCTGCGCAATTCCAGCATCGCGGCGGTGGCGGTGGGGTTTTTACCGGCGGCGATCGTAGCTCAGCAGCTGGGCAGCGTCCACATTCTTTGGCTGGCGCTGACGCTGTTTATGGGAGGCCGCGCCGTGACGCTGGCGCTGCAGATTCCTGGGACCTTTGAGCGGGTGGGATCACCTCAGCAGTAGCGCTGTAGCGTTTTTCTAAAACCGCTGTAGCCAGCGCCACACTTTACAGCCTCTAAACCAACTGTGTTAAGATTTACAACCAGAACCAGGAGATATCACCATGGAAGAGTGTCTGCGAGTCGGTCAGCTGGCCCCTGACTTTACGGCTACAGCGGTTTACGACCAAGAGTTCAAAACCATTAAGCTGTCGGACTACCGGGGCAAGTACGTGGTGCTGTTCTTCTATCCCCTCAACTTCACGTTCGTTTGCCCGACGGAGGTGATTGCCTTTAGCGATCGCTTTGAAGAATTCAAGCAGCTGAACACGGAGATTCTGGCCGTATCGGTAGATAGCGAGTTTTCTCACCTGGCCTGGATTCAAACCGAGCGCAAGCTCGGCGGAGTGGGAGATATTAGTTACCCACTGGTGTCGGATATCCGCAAAGACATCAGCGCTGCTTACAACGTTCTAGAGCCGGAGGCGGGCATTGCGCTGCGAGGGCTGTTCATCATCGATAACGAAGGCGCGCTGCAGCATATCACGGTCAATAACCTTTCCTTTGGTCGTAACGTGGACGAAACCCTACGGCTGCTGCAGGCCGTTCAATATGTCCAATCTCATCCCGACGAGGTCTGTCCTGCAGACTGGCAGCCCGGCGAGAAAACCCTGACCCCTGACCCCAAGCGGGCAAAAGAATTCTTTAAGGCCCGCGCTGAAGCCGCTCAGCCGAGCTCAGACGCTTAGCGGAAAGGGAGCACAACGGGGCAACCACAGCTGACCTGAGCACGCTTCTCACTGGCTTAATTTTGCTCCGCTGCTTGCTGAGTCAGCTGCTGACTCAGCGCCTGCGCCTGCTGGTAAGCCTCTTGGTAAGGCTCTCCCCCTAGCATCACGTCACCGTAATACGCGTAGGGAGCATCGCCATAGACGGGCAGCGGGTTGTCTTCCGGATAGTCTTCTTTGGCAATTTCTATTGCTGACGCCAGGTCAGCCTCGCTTAAGATTTGGGCCGGAAAATATCTGAGCGCATCAGCAGAATAGCCAATATGAGGCAGCGACGGCTCAATAATGGCGTCATCTGTCTCGACCCAGGCGTGCTCTTGGAGGCTAAAGGGGTTCTCGATGATGACCAGAAATCCCTGGACGTAGCGCCCTTGCTCAACCTGCTGGAGAGCCTGATAGGCGTTTTGAAACGGCTGACTCGCTTTGCTGCTGATTGCGCCCGCCACCTGATTGGATAGGGCTTCATCGACTGGCTTATTCACCTTCACCTCCCGGTACTAAAAAGACAAAGGGACACAGCCTTTACTGTGCCCCTGAAAAATCAACCTGTGAGAGAGGTAGGCAGTCCTACGAATACACCGGCTCCGCCACAGAAGCGCTGTCGACCATGCCCTCTTCAGCCTCAACGAACTCCTGCACGCGGGTGCGGTAGTTGCGCAGCGTATCATCAACCCACTTGCGCTCAACGCTGTTGGCGTAGAGGTGAACCAGCGGCTCCCCAGCATCCGGCAGCACCAAAATCCAGCTCTCTCGGTCTTCTTCAGACTTAAAGATCTTCACGCCATCGGTCAAATCAATCATCTCGCTGGGATTGTTCTCCACCAGATGGCGCATCAACGCCCCTTTCACCATCCAAGGGCAGCGAACGCTAGCGCTACGGTAGGCCACGCGGGGTAGCTCAGAGCGAATCTGGCCGAGGGAGCGATCCTGTAGCGTCAGCAGCTCAATTAGCTTAGCGATGCAGTACATGGCGTCGAAGCCGGGGTGCAGCTCGGGGAAGATGAAGCCGATGTCGGCGCTGCCCCCCAGCACCACGTTGGAGTTTTCGTGGCAGGCCTGCATTAAAGCTGTCGGGTTGACCTTGGTGCGAATCACCGTGGCGTCGTGGCGGCGGGCAATTTGCTCTACGGCGCTCGATGTATTGACGGGCACCACCACCGTGCCTCGGGGCTGGACCGTCAAGAACATATGGGTAATCAGCGCCGTCAGCATCTCGCCGCGAATCGGGGCTACCGGTCTCGTCCACCAGGACGAGCTGTTCCCCGTTCGCGGCAACCTGTACCCCCAAATTGGCCTTCAGCGCTTCGATCACCTGACCCAGCTGATTGAGCAGTTGCTCCCGCTCCTCCATGGAGGGCATAATTTGGCTTAAGCTGGCGTTGAGGACCACAGCGTCGCAGCCAAACTTGTTTAAGAGCCGAGGCAGTACCGCATTAGAGACGGCGTAGGCGTAGTCGATGATGACTTTCGTCTTGCTGTTGCGGACGGCCTCAACGTCGAGGTGCTTTTCAAAAGCGGTGCTGTAGGCGTCGATGACCTCACTGGGGTAAACCATGTTGCCAATTTCTTGGATGGGCACCCGGCGGAAATCTTCTTTGAAGTAAGAGCCCTCAATCTTCTTCTCGCGGCTCTTGGACAGATCGATGCCGTTGCTGTCAAAGAACTCGATCAAGATGTGGTCGTGGCGATCGGGGTGGATGCGCACGTGAATACCGCCGTCGACGTCCATAGAGGAAGCAACCACCCGGGCAATGGGGATCGCTGTCGCTTCTAGGTTGCGGACGTTAACTCCCACCGACATCAGCCCCGAAATTAGCGATCGCGACACCATGCGAGAGATGCTGCGCTGGTCTCGGGAGACCGTCACGTCTGCGCCCGCTTTGAGAGTTGAGCCGTAGGCCGTCCCGAGGCGGACGGCAAATTCTGGGGTAATGTCTACGTTAGCTAAGCCAGATACCCCACGTTGACCAAATAGATTTCGTCGAGCCACTTGTCCCCAGATTAAGTTCATGTTCAGCGTTGCACCCGGCTCGATTTTCTTGCTCGGCCAAATTCTGACCTCGGGTGTGATGTGGGCTTCCTCGCCCACGGTGGAGAGCGACCCCACAATTGCGCCTTCTAAAATTTGAGCCCGCCTATCGATGCGGGTTCCCCGTCCGGTGACGCAGGCTCGCAGCTGCGCCTCATCGCCGATGATGGAGCCATTCCAGACAATGGGCCGCTTCAGGTCGGCGTCGGCCCCGATCGTGACGTTATCTCCAATCACGCTACCGGCTTCAATCTTTGCCCGAGGTCCAATGCGAACGTTATCGCCGATCATCACGGGTGAATCGATCTGGGCCTCGGGATCAATGGCAGAGTTTTTGCCGATCCAAATTCCGGGCGACTTTTCCTCGTAGTACTCCAAATCGAGCTTCACCTTGCGCTGCAGGCCGTCGTACTGGGCTTCTCGGTATGCTTCTAGGTGGCCGACATCGCACCAGTAGCCGTCAGCCACGTAGCCGTACATCGGCTCGTCTTCCGCCAGCAGCTTGGGGAACAAATCTTTGGAGAAGTCACACTCTTGATCTTCTGGCAGATAGGCCAGAACTTCCGGCTCCAGAATGTAGGTGCCCGTGTTGACCGTGTCAGAGAAGATTTCGCTTGTTGAGGGCTTCTCTAAAAACCTTTGGATGCGCTGATTCTCATCGGTAATCACCACGCCGAACTCGACCGGATTAGGAACCCGGGCCAGCACCAGCGTTGCTTTCGACCCTCGAGCTTTGTGAAAGGCCACGGCCTCTGTTAGGTCAAAGTCCGTAATGCTATCGCCGCTGATGACCAAAAAGGTCTCGTCAAGCAGCTCGCTGACGTTCTTGACGCAGCCTGCCGTTCCCAGGGGCTGGTCTTCTTCCACCGCATAGGTGAGCTGAACGCCAAAGTCGCTGCCGTCTTGAAAGTAGTCCCGCATAACGTCGGGCAGATAGAACAGCGTTGCGATCACTTCGGTGATCCCGTGCCGCTTCAGCAAATTGATGATGTGCTCAGAAATAGGTCGGTTTAAGATCGGCACCATCGGTTTGGGGAGATCGCAGGTCAGTGGACGGAGCCTAGTCCCTGAACCACCCGCCATAAGTACTGCTCGCATAGATCCTCCTTAGCGACTAACAGTCGCCGTGTCTGCAACGCCCTATCTCTAAAGGCTAATTCCCATAGAGATTATCTGAGTTCGTAAGACGTTAGTACTCTATCGAACGTTAGAGACCTCCTCGGTATTAGAAACCACCATTGTTCCAATTGCTAACTTGAGCTAGCCAGCTTGGTAGAGGGTTGAGAAGAGGTCAATCACGCTTTCAACAAGACCTAGCCTATCAGACCAAGGAATCGTCTTATGTAGTTTCATGGCCTCCAAGCGAGTTCCTGCGGCAAGTTTCCTCGGTAGGCCAGCGCTGGTCGCAGCGGCGGCTGGCAACGGATTGACGGCATAATGAGGGTAAGCCCAAACTGTGGAGAAAAAAGACAGCAATATGCTTAATTTAATTGGTCTACTTGCCCTGGTTGTCTATGGGGGTGGCATCTGGAAGTTCTGGACAGGGTTTCGCCGCACCAACTTTAGCCAAGGAAAACTCTACTTGTCCCTGTTGTGGCCCGTTCTGCTTGTAAATAAGTCCTATCGAAGCAACTTTAACCGAGCCCTGAAAGGCTGATGGCAGACAACTCAGCACAATCGTCGGACTGGATGAATACCGGCGTAGGTCAAGTCGGGCGAACGGCGCAAGAGGTGGCCTCTGCCATCACTGCGGTGGCCCGCCGCTATGACCAGGCTTACCGGGGCGATGCCTTCGACCTGCCCGAAGAGGTGGAAGCGATGCCTATCTTTCACGACTGGTCCTCGGGGCGACTGGCCCCCCGGCTGGCCGCCCCCTTTTGGGAGCTGGCTAAGCCAAAAAAGAATCAGCGGTGCTTAGATATTGGCTGCGGCGTCAGCTTTTTGATTTACCCTTGGTGCGAATGGAACGCATTCTTCTACGGTCAGGAGGTCAGCGCCGTTGCCCAGCAAATCCTCAACACCCGCAGCCCCCAGCTCAATTCCAAGCTCTTTAAGGGGGTGGTCCAGGCCCCGGCCCACCGGCTGGAGTATGATCCCGAGCAGTTTGACCTGGCGATCGCCACCGGTGTGAGCTGCTACTACCCCCTGGAATATTGGGGAACGGTGTTGGCAGCGGTGAAGCGGGTGCTCAAACCGGGGGGGCTGTTTGTGTTTGACGTGGTTGACGCAGAAAAAGAGCTGGCTGAGAACTGGGCTATCTTAGAAACCTACTTGGGGGCCGAGGTGCTGTTAGAGCCAGCTGCTGCCTGGGAAAAGCTAATTCAACAGAGCGGCATGAAGGTGATGGGTCAGCGCTCCGGAGAAATCTTCAACCTGTACAAGGTTGGGGTGAAGTAGGACGATTCTGTATATTTGACGATATTTAAGGCAAACGAGCTGTGCATTTTCGCGAGGTCTAAGTCCAATATCCCTCTCGTAATGTTGTCCAGCGTGGGCAACGCGGTGTTGGGAGAGCAACGCTCAATCTTGGGTTTAGACCGGGGTGTCTACCGATGACGTAACCAACATTAAGACTTAGGACTTAACGTATGACAGCGCGCATTTGGCTCATTGGCGGTACCCAGGAGAGTGCCCAGCTCGTTCGCATGGTGGCAGGGCAGCAAATTCCTTCTGTGGTCAGCGTGACGACAGAAGCCGCCCGTGCCCTCTACCCAACGCTGCCCTCCGTTCACATTCGCGTGGGGGCGCTCGATCAGGCCCAAGCGTCTCGCTTTGTTCAGCAGGAGCAGGTGGGGGCTATCTTGGACGCCTCACACCCCTACGCCGTCGAGATTTCCAAGCTGGCGATCGCCGTTGCCCAGCAGCATAACCTCCCCTATATGCGATACGAGCGTCCACCTCTCAAGGCGGCCTCTACCCTAGAAGTTGATAATGTTGAGACGCTTCTATCAAACAACTATCTCGTCGACCAGCGCGTCCTATTGACCGTTGGCTATCGCCTTCTCCCCCTGTTTAAGCCTTGGCAGGAGCGGGCCACCCTGTTTGCCCGCATATTACCGTCCCAGGTGGCGCTAGAGGCTGCCCTCGCCGCCGGCTTCACCCCCGATCGCCTCATCGCGCTGCGTCCTCCCCTCTCCGCCAGCCTAGAAAAGGCGCTTTGGCAAAACTGGCAAATTTCCCTGGTTGTGGCGAAGGCTTCAGGGGAGGCTGGCGGAGAGCTGATTAAACAGCAGGTGGCCCAGTCTCTAGATGTGACCCTGATTACCATCCGTCGCCCAGCCGTTCAGTACCCCAACCAAACCAGCCGGCTCGATGAGGCCATTGCGTTTTGCGATCGCTACTGCGCTCCGGTGGCGCTGTAGACGGGCTTACCCCGGGGGCCAGCTTCCCCACTACAGGGCCTGAATCCATTCCTTCACCTCGTACTCGGTCCAAATGTCGTTTTGCCAATAGGGGTCATTCTCGACGAGCTGTGTCACAACAGCGGCGCTTTCGGCGTCGTAAATTGCAAAAAACAGAGATAAATCTGTTGTGGGTCCAATGGTGATTAGGGTGCCCGAGGCTTTCTGGGCCGTGAGCCCGTCGAGGTGGGCCTGGCGATAGGGGGCACGCTTTTCTAGAACGTTGTCGCAGTAGCGTCCCCAGGCAATGTACTTCGGCATGTCAGCTGTAACAGTAGTAGTGGCATTTAAGCCATTGTTGCAGAATTGTTGCAAAGACGAAGACGAGCTGAGCCCAGACTAGCGCTGCCGGTCGAGCGACGGTCAAGCGCCTTACTGACTGAGGGCTAAATCCTGCTGCATGACCAAAACCTTAAAGAATCTTAGTTAAATCTTGTTAAGCAAAAAGCAGCCGTCAGGCACCTGTTAGCCCTCCCCAACGTCATTTCAGGGACTGCCGTCAATTCATAGAGGAAAGTAGGTTGATGATTTTTTGACATTTAAAGGGAGCGAGGGTAGGCATCTTTCAAAAAGTGTCTTATGCTACTTAATACGGTGTTAACAATTAACTTTTATAACAATCAATATTAATTTTCGTCGTCAATTTTGGGTATTACCTATGTGGTTTGTTACCTCTTTCGTAATCGCCATTGGTGCAGCCTGGGCCTACGCCTGGCTCGAGTCTGTGTCTGAAGAGCTTGCCATTCTCTGCGTCGGCATTGCTCTAGCGTGCATACTGCTAACTCTCGTTTCTGCCCCTTGGCCCATTCAGCTGGCGCTAGTCGCGGCTTTACTGGGGACCCGGCGGCTCCATCAAAAGGATTTACTGAGCGAGTAGACGACTTGAGCCTTCTGCCCCAGTGCGAGCAGGTCTCCAGGTCCAAGAAAATTCCGGCGATCGCTTCAATAATCCGCGCCGACTGTTCTGCCGCAAACTTCACGATTGTAAGCAGTTACAAGCTTGGGAACTCAGTCTTGACGCACCGCCCTTCCCTTCGCCGCACCGGCGGTGCGTCAAGACTCTCAAGAGCGCTATGGGTGTTTGCCCAGCAGACCAGTAGAAGGCACCTTTTCCAACCGGTTTGCCGCCGCGAGCCGCTTTAGAGAAATGACCGAGATTATGTCCTGATGCGGGTTTGGTCACCTCGAAAGACATAGGTATCGTCATCGGTGGCTCCCTGCAGCGCTTGCTCTAATCCATAGGGTCGCGTCATGTCCAAAGCTTGTGGTCAAACCCAGGGCTAGGTCGGACTGACGTGACGGGTTGGGGTTGAACCTGGCTAGAATAGAGTAGATGCACCGCATCAATCAGCGGTGTAGTTTGGGTGCTGCTACCGAAGCGTTGACTCAATCGAGGTTTAGGGTAATGCCTCACGTCATAACCGGGAAACTCGCGATTAGGAGGGTGCGGAAGCAGTGACTCAGGAATTTCATGTTTCGATTACGCCTGTTCGAGGTGACGAGTATCTGATTCGAACAGAGAAGGCCGCCGCTGGCGTGCCGCTAGCCGAGCAGCAGCTAATCTGGCCCGTTGAAGATTGGCTACAGCAGGCGCGACAGCTGATGGGAGATCCGCTAGCCGGGCTCCTGCAGAACAACCGGCTGCCGGCGGCGATCGCTACCCCGGGGCCTTCCCCAGAGGCAGGAACGTCAGACGCGGCGGACTCGCTGCTGAGTCTCATGGACCTGGGGCAGCAGATGTACAACCATCTGTTTCAGGGCATTTTGCGAGACAGCTGGATGACCTCTCAGGGCATCGCCCAGCATCGAGGCGAGGTGCTGCGGCTGCGGCTGGGACTCAAAGGCCCCACCCTACCCCGTCTGCCCTGGGAGGTGATGCACAGCAGTAGCCAAGCGGGTTTGGCGGCCCGCCCCTTAGCGACGGGCACCAACGTCCTGTTCTCTCGCTACCAGCCTAGCGTCGCGATCGCCCAATCCAATTTTTCTCAGCATCCTTCAGGGCAAATTCGCATGCTGATGGTGATTGCTGCCCCCAACGATCAAGAGCAGCTGACCCTCAAGCAAGAGGCCCATCAGCTCCAGCAGGAGCTGGGGATGCGGTCCGCCACGTTGAGTAACGGCCCTGTGGAAGGGCTGCCCAACATCCAGGTGACCATCCTAGAGCAGCCCGGGCGCAAAGAGCTGGCCCAGGCGCTAGAGCAGGGCCACTACCAGATTCTTCACTACGCCGGACACAGCGATTTGGCCTCCGCTGGCGGACAGCTGTACCTGGTAAACTCTCGCACCGGGTTGACAGAGTCCCTCAGCGGCAATGACCTGGCGGGCCTGCTGGTCAACAACGGCGTTCGCGTCGCCGTCTTTAATTCCTGTCGGGGGGGCTATACCGCCGCTCAAAGCGCTGATTCCAGCCGCTCTTTAACCGAAGCGTTGGTCAACCGGGGCGTCCCCTCCGTAATCGCAATGGCGGAGCAAATTCCCGACGATGTGGCGCTCACCCTTACCCGGCTGCTGTACCGCAACCTCAAGCAGGGCTACCCCATCGATTTGAGCCTCAGCCGCGCCAGACAGGGCCTAGTAGCGGCCTACGGTTCAGCTCAGCTCTACTGGGCGCTGCCAACCCTATACCTCCACCCCGACTTCAACGGCTACCTCACCGTCAGCGATCGCCGATTGAATAACCCCGCAGATTCACTCGCCCGCGTCCCCCATTTCCACGCCATCTCGCTGCCCACAGCTTCTGATATTGACGCTGATGCCAGCGATGCAGAGTTCGCTACTGACGCTACTGACGCAGGCGGTTTAGACGAAGAGGGTCTAGAGGAAGCCATCGCTGTCGACCCAGTTTACCTGTCGGAAGATGAGCTAGACGATTTGGCCGCGCTGGACCTAGAAGATGACATGGCGGCTGTCGAGCCGTTCATCGAATTTGATGGCGACCAGGCCACCGTCACCCAGAGTGAATCGCAGCAGCCTGACGCAACAGCCCTGCTCCAGCCGCAGCCGGGACGTTCCGAAATTTCCACAACGCCTACAGGCGTTGGTGAGTCGGTGGCGACCAGACCTGCGGACTCTAGTTCCGGGGCGATCGCGTCCGGGGCCATGGCGTCAGGGACTACAGCGCCAGGGATTGCAGCCTCTAGAGCCGCAACCTCGGCAGAGCTGCCCCAACCGCAAAGAGATAGCCCTGCTGCCCCTCAATCTCAACAGTCCCAGATGAACAGGCCTCAGCGTCAGGCTTATGGCCCCAACACAGCGGTTTTGGCCGATTCTCCCTGGTCCCGTCTGATACCTGGGCGAGCCGTTTGGCTGCTGCTGCTGCTGCCTCTAGGTCTAGGTCTAGGTCTAGGTGGGATCAGGCTCTCCCAGCAGCTTGACCGCACAGATGGCGGGGCGGTTGAGGTTGACACAACTGTCCCCCTAGGCAACCTCAGCGACGCTAGCACAGCGGATGTGGTCGCGCTGGCGAGCCAGTTCTTCCGCGATGGGGATATCGAGTCGGGGGAGGTGGCGCTGACAGAGCTTCTCAATCGAGGCACCCTAGAGGAAGCGGAGGAGGTGCTCCAGGCTATCCCTGATGAGCAAATTGCCGATGCTCGCATCAGTTTTTTACAGGGGCGACTTGAGTGGGAAGGTATCAAGCGCGGCGATCGCGAAGTGAATGTCCGCGATGCGCGCCGATATTGGGACTTTGCGGTACAGCAGTCTCCCCAGCCGCTGTACTACAACGCTTTGGGGTTTGCTCTCTACACCGAGGGCCGGACGGAAGCCGCCATGGATACCTGGTTCGAGACGCTGGCGCTGCTGGAGGATCAGGGAGTTGCCGTTTATCCCGATGAGGCCCTGTCCACCGGCAGCGCGCTCACCACAGTGGGCGTACCGGACCAAATCACAAATCAGGACGCCCTGACCGCCTACTCAGGCATTGCCCTGGTGCTGGCCCAAATGGCAGCGGAGCCCACCCCAGATCAGCCCGCCGATTTGTTGAGCAAGGCCGTGCAAATTCAGCAGGTGGTGCTGCAGGGAGATCCAATCCAATTTCAGCCTGAAAATCTAGGGCAGAACTGGCTCTGGCCAAACGCGATGGTCAAGGAATGGGAAATTCTGCAGGATCTTCGATTGCAGTAGGCGCGGCACGCCCTCTGCTCGGCGCGCTTGACTCACCCTAAGAACTCGCCTAAGCGCCGATGATGAGAGACACTGACGAGGCCCTAGCAGCACGATGCGCATTTCTCCCAGCTTTGGCAGCTTAATTTGCTCGCCTGTTACGGGGTTGTCCTTGAACTGCGGAAGCAAAAACGAGCGGCATCGCCCGAACTTCTTGAAGCGCGGGAAACCATAGCCTCGCGTCTTCCTGGCGGCAAACGCCGATTCTATTCTGCCTATGACGTCTTGAAGTACCTGCGACTGTACGTCCTGCGGAAACTGCTTCTTGGCGGCGCTCAGCGATCGTTGACTGTAGTAGTCAGGGGAAGGTGCATCGGCTGGGATAATAGACTCAGAGTGAAGCGAGCAGGCATCAATCGAGCACGTCCTAGAGCTTATCCAATGTTTACGCTCTTGACTCTGCGGTTACAGCGCGGGCTTTCACGAATTAGCTAAAAAGTCACGCGGATTTATGAGGGTGTTGCTATGGTCCATTTGTTGCCCCGCCTACTACCCCGCCTGCGGAGGGGTTGCCTGGCGATCGCCTGCCTGCTCACCGTCGGCACTTTAGGGGAAGTGGTGCGCCCCAAAGCTGCGACAGGGGCAGAAGAAATCCGAATTGTGGTCGGCGGGCCGCTAACGCTCTCGGTCTCCGTCGATGCCCTAGGGCAGTTTGCGGAGACCGGAGAGACCACGGGCGATCTAGCGCTAATCGCCGGCTTCGTTAACGTTTCGGCTCAAGAGAGCATCCGTCAAAGGCTACTTCAGCCCATCCGCCTAGACTTAGTGACGGTGAGCAACCTAGCCTATTCCCCATTGGGACGGGACGTCATCTCCAACGTGGGCAAGGTGATTCGCGTCCATCCAGAGGTGGATGGATTTTACGGCCTGCGGGCCGCCGTCATCGGGGCGGCAGCGCAGGCTGGGCCAGAGGGCTGGACAATGCTGGATGCCCTGCGCCAGTTTCCCTCCCAGAGCATCAACGTCAACCTTCGAGATGTGCTGGCGCTGCGCCAGGGTCTCAGGGTCTATTTCGACTACAACCAGGCCGTTGTGGAGGCCGTTCACCAGCAGGCAGATGTCGAGGCCGCGACCCAAACTGACGTCGTGCCCAGCCGCCTTGCCGACCTCAGCCAACCAGGGCGCTATGCCGTTGGTCAGACGACGCTGACTGTTGAAGCCAGGAGCGTCCGTCAAACCGTAGCTGGATTCGCCGTCAACTACGATTTTCCTGTAGATATCTACTATCCCCAGGCTCTAGGCGAGCCTGCCCCCGTCGTCATCATCTCTCACGGCTTTGGGGATGTGAAAGAGAGCTTTATTTTCATGGCGGAACACCTCGCCTCCCACGGGATTGTGACGCTGCTGACAGATCACGTGGGCAGCGACTTGAGCTACCGCCAAGCCTTTTTACAGGGTCGACTCAACACGCTCCTCAGCCCTATGGAGTTTCTCAATCGTCCCCAGGAAATCTCCGTTTTGATAGATGAATTAGAGCAGCTGACGAGCAGCCGCCCAGAGTGGTCAGCCCGCCTGGACTTAGAGCGCATTGGCATTATGGGAGATTCTCTGGGGGGCGCCACAGCCTTGGCCGTAGCGGGCGCAGAACTTAACTACGGGCAGCTCGCCGCAGCCTGCGATCGCGACAACGTTATTCTCAACTTCACCCTTTACCTAGAGTGCCGCGCCCGGTTTTTGCCGCCTAAAAACTATCAGCTGGGGGACGAGCGCGTCAAGGCCGTCGTGGCAATGCACCCCATGGGAGGCTATCTGTATGGACCAGAGGGCATGGGCCAAATTGATATTCCGCTGCTGATGATTTCGGGAAGCGCCGACATCGTGGCTCCTGTGGTCACCGAGCAGATCCATCCCTTTCTTTGGACGCAACCCAATCCTAAGTATTTAGCACTGCTGCAGGTGGGCACCCACTTCACCTCCAAGCCAGGCCGTGTCCAAGCAGACGGCATCTTCAGTCTACTGACTGGCGAGCACCGCGACATCGGGACAAGCTACGCTAAAACGATGGTGGCGGCATTTTTCCAAACCTACCTCGGCGGCGATTCAGAGACAGACGGCCCCGCAGGCGGTACCGGCTCTCCCTACCTAACGGCAGCCTATAGCCGCGCCTTGAGCGCCAACCAGCCCCTCAAGCTCGAAATTATCCAGTCTTTGACTGCCGAGCACATAGAAGAGGTCTATGGCCGCAAGCCCCCCATTCCCATCAACCCCGAGGTGATCGCCCCCCGCCCTGCTCCCCGCAACGAAAGCGTCTTAGCTGAAATTCAGCGCACCGGGGTCTTAAAAGTCGGATTTCGCAAAGACGCTCCCCCCTTTGGCTATCTCAACCAGGCCGACGAGTGGGACGGCTACTGCGGCGCGATGGCGATCGCCCTGAGTGACTACCTGACAAAAACGCTTGAGAGCCCTGTGGCGGTGGAGCTAGTGGAGCTGGCTTCAACCCTGCAAAATCGCTTTGACCTGGTGAGAGACGGCAGCGTTCATCTAGAATGCGGCCCAAACGTCATTCGCACCGGTCTTGAAGGCGTCACCTTTTCTCAATCTATCCTCACGGCCAGCAATCGATTTCTCGTCTCGCGCGATCGCGCCAGCGCCATCAATCCCAACCTTCCTTTAAACGACGTCAGGCTCGGCGTGCTGCCCAGCACAACGGCAGAGACTCTCGTGCAGGAGTCGTATCCTGGAGCGACTATTGTTCCGTTTGCAGAACCGGACGGCAGGCAAGCGGCGCTACAGGCGATCGCCTCAGGACAAATCGATGCTTTTGTTGACGAGGATGTTTTGGCTTACGCAGAACTGCTGCAGGACGGTCGAGACGTCAACGCGTTTTCGCTGGTGCCGGAGCTGCCGCTCTCCTGCGAATTTTATGGGCTGATTTTGCCCAACAATGACGCGAGCTGGAAGGCCATGGTGGATCGCTTTTTGGTATCAGACGATGAGGACACCGTCTTCGCCGAGTGGTTTGGGACGGCGTTCCCCTTCAGCCTCAAGACAACGGACTACTGTCTGAATCGTCGCTAAAGGCTGAAATTGCTCTAAGCTCGTCTAGGTTGGAAACCGGAGATTTCAAGTCAAGGGCGAGAGGCTTTTGACAGCTCGTCGTAGAGCCTGACGCGCAAAATAGTCTTGGTGCGGTGAGGCTTGACGGCGTCGTTGAGTTCGTCAAAGGCGCGATAGACGACGGCCTCAACGCGGTAGGTGGTCGAGCTGTAGACAAACGTTTCGCCGACGTGGGGTGTCTCATTGAGGTATAGCTCCGAGGGCAGTTCATAATCGGTATCCTCGGAGGGCAGCTCTTCGATTGCATAGGGCTGAAAGTTATCCATGGGCTCATCTCACGCGCTATTAAGGGTTATAAACTAAAACCTGCCCCAAATAATGGATTTTTCTGCAAGGGTATCCCGAGAATCCTCATGGATTGATTTCCACGACCGCCCAGGTCTCACCGTCATAGCTGTAGCGCCAGCGATTTTGCGGCTCGCCTCTCAGCTCTAGGTGGTCGACTCTGCTCGGCGATAGCAGCAGCAGGCAAAAGCTATTTTCAGGGCTGGCGGCGGGGGGCGGCTGCTCGGAGAAGGGCGCGTTGGGCTGGCGGGGCTCGGCGGGGTGGGGCCAGACAAACAGCAGTCGTCCAGAATTTGACATTGCCTGCCAAGCCTGAACTCTCGCCTGCTGCAAATCGGGGTCAGGCTCGTCGGCAGTGATCAGCGACAGCCCCCCCGCCATCCGAAACTGCTCGCGGGTCTTGGGAAAGTACCAGCAAATTTCGCCCTGCCGCTGCTCCCGAATCTGCTCTGGCTTCTCGCTGCGGCGATCGCACACCATCTGCACCTCATCTGTCTCTCCTCGGAAATCCCGAAAGACCACGGTGCGGTTGGCCGGTGAGCCATCAGGGCGCACCGTAGCCAGCTGGAAGTAGCGGGCGTTGGGGAGTGAGCGGTTGCGGTGCAGGGCACGGGAGAGGGGCGATCGCCAGGGTGCGAGTGTCATGTTGGGCATTTTGGGAGGTCGGGTGGCGCGTCGAGCCAAAGGCGCTGCCTCGAGCGGTTGAGGCAGCGCCATAAGTCTGGCAACATCTGGCGATATCATAGATCTAAAGTCCCAACCGACCCAACCTACTACCGGCCCCACCGCCATGACGGCCACTCTGCCCGACTCGGCCACCCTCTTCTACCCCTCCTCCGACGGCGAACCCGTGGCCGAAACTTACCTGCACCTCTATGTCCTGCTGACTACTTTAGAAGTGCTGCGGCAGTACACCCAGCGCTTCACCTCTGAACCCAAGGGTACCGTCTTGGGCAATCAGTTTCTCTACTACTCCCAGGGCTACCCCAAGCTGCGGGTGGCACCGGACACCATGGTCATTTTCAACGTGGAGCCGGGGGGACGGGACAACTATAAAATCTGGGAAGAAGGACAAGTCCCGTCGGTGATCTTCGAATTTACCTCCAAAGGCACCCGCAGCCAGGACGAGGGATTCAAGAAAACCCTGTATGAGCAGCTCGGCGTACAGGAGTACTGGCTGTTTGACCCCAAGGGGGAGTGGATTCCAGAGCAGCTGATAGGCTACCGGCTGCAGTGGGGGGAATATGTCTCTATTGCCGATGGGCGCAGCGAGCCGCTAAAGCTAAGGCTGACCGTGGAAGGCGCGCTGATCGGCTTTTACCGGGAAGACAACGGCGAGAAGCTGCTCATACCCGATGAGCTGATGGCTGGGCTTGAGGAAGCGCAGCGGCAAATTGAGCAAGAGCGTCTACGAACTGAGCAAGAACGTCTGCGAGCTGAGCAGGCTGAGCAAAAAATAGAGGAGCTGCAGCGGAGATTGCAAGAATTAGAGGGAGAATAGGATCTGTTTCCGGATCGAGACTATCTTCCTTCTAGCCTTCCTTTCCCCCAGACTCCTATGGCTGCCACTCCTAAAATCATTGTCCTAGACGACGACCCCACCGGCTCTCAAACGGTGCATGGCTGTCTGCTGCTCATGCGGTGGGACGTCGAGACCCTTGCGATGGGGCTACAGGACGAGTCGCCTATCGTATTCGTGCTCACTAACACCCGCTCCATGACGCCCCAACAGGCCAATCAGGTCACCCGCGAGGTGTGCGCGCACCTGCGAGAGGCGATCGCCCAAGTCGGGGTCGAAGATTTTCTGGTGGTCAGCCGCTCTGACTCCACCCTGCGGGGCCACTACCCCGTCGAGACAGATGCGATCGCCGATGAGATGGGACCATTTGACGCCCACTTCCTCACCCCGGCCTTTTTTGAAGGGGGGCGCGTCACCAAGGGCGGCGTCCACTACCTGATGGTCAACGGCGAGCCTGTGCCCGTTCACGAGACGGAATTTGCCCAAGACTCGGTGTTTGGCTATTTCCACAGCCATCTGCCGGACTATGTGGAAGAAAAGACCGGCGGTCGCATTATGGCAGACCAGGTAGAGGTGTTCCGCCTAGAAGAAATTCGCAGCGGGGTGCTAGAGCAGCTAATGGCGCTAAGCGGTAACCAATGCGTCGCCGTCGACGCAGAGGCCCAGAGCGACCTCAACCAGTTTGCCCAAGCCGTGCTGACGGCGGCAGGGCAGGGCAAGCGGTTCCTGTTCCGCAGCGCCGCCAGCTTGCTCACCGCTTTGGCCAATCTCCCCCCCCAGCCCGTCCCCGCCGAAGATATGGCCCAGTTCTCAGGGCATCGTCCCGGGGCCGTACTGGTGGGCTCCCACGTGCAGATGACCACGAAGCAGCTGTACCGGCTGCTGGAAGACCCGGACACCGTGGGCATTGAGGTAGAGGTGGCCCGCCTTGTAGAGGGCACCACCGACGACCATAAGCTGCTGCTGGAGTCAACCCTCAAGCAAAGCCTCGGAGGCCCACGCCGACGGAAAGACCCCCGTTGTCTACACCACCCGCAAGGAGCTGACCTTCCCCAGCACTGACGTTCGCCTCACCTTTGGGACGGCGGTGTCGGCGCTGCTAATGGACGTGGTGAGAGGGCTACCCACCACTATTGGCTACCTCATCAGCAAGGGCGGCATCACCTCCAACGACGTCCTCAGCACGGGTCTTTCTTTGCGCAGCGCCAGGCTGCTGGGCCAAATTCTGCCGGGGTGCTCTGTTGTGCGCACTCCCGACACCCACCCCCGATTTCCTGACCTGCCGGTGGTGCTGTTTCCGGGTAACGTCGGGAACGAGGACGGGTTGTTAACGGTCTACCGGCGACTGCGCTAGCATGTGAGCGAGCTGACAGCCTCTCCGCGGGGGCATGCGGCCACACGCCCCGACCGTAGAACATCCATGACCGACCCCCACGACCAAGCCGAATCCACCGCCTCTCAGGCCGAGCCCACCGCCTCTCAGGCTGAGCCCAGCCTGGAGCTAGCCGTAGGCGATCGCATTCGCATTGCCGTTCAGCCGCCATACGTCAAAACCGCCGAGCCCATGCCGATGCTCCGGCCTCCCCACGTGGTGAGCCTTGGGGAAGAGGGAACCATCGTCGACTACCGCCCCGGCGATTACTGGAGCATTCGCTTTGAAGGGGGTACGTTTCTCATCGATCGGCAGTACCTAGAGAAGGTGTAGCCGTGGCCCCGCCACAGGTGTTGGTGCTCGGCGGGCAAGGACGCATCGGCAGCAGCATTGCCCGCGATGTGGTCCGCCATACTGAGGCCCAGGTCACCGTCACCCGCCGCCGAAAATCTCCCCCCACTCAGCTAGAGGGGGGCCGAATCAGAGCAGAGTCCCTCGACCTTGCGGACACAGACGCCCTTGAGCAGGCGATCGCCCGCAGTGACCTGGTTATCCACTGCGCCGGGCCATTCCACAACCGCGACGGCCGCGTCCTGCAGACCTGCATTCGCCGTGGGGCGACCTACCTAGACGTGAGCGACTGCGTCCCCTTCACCCAAAGAGCCCTGGCGCTGCACGAGTCGGCCCAAGCGGCGGGGGTGACGGCGATTATCAATACCGGGGTATTTCCCGGCGTCTCCAACAGCATGGTGCGGCAGTGCGTTGAGGCGTTTGACGCCGTTGATGAGAGCCCTACAGACATCTTTTTAGGCTATGTAGTGGGCGGGTCAGGGGGTGCTGGGGTCACCGTAATGCGCACCACGTTTTTGGGTTTGCAGCACTCCTTCAAGGCCTGGATTGACGGTCAGTGGCAGGAGCAGCGGCCCTACTGCGACCGCCAGGTGGTTCCCTTCCCAGCCCCCTTTGGCCCTACCGGCGTCTACTGGTATGAGGTGCCCGAAACCCGCACTCTAGTCGAGTCGTTTCCGGTGCGCACCGTGGTTACCAAATTTGGCTCTGCCCCCGACCTCTACAATCGACTGACCCATCTTGTGGCCCGCGGCTGTCCCCCGGCCCTGCTCAAGCGGCCTGTGGCTGTCGAGTTTCTCTCTCAAGTGAGCTATCGTATGACTCAGGTGAGCGATCGCTGGAGCGGGGTTGGTATTGGTATTTTAGCCGAGGTTTTTGGACAGGCTGGACGGCACTATCGCTCTACCTTGGTGTATGACGATACCGCGATCGCCGCTGGGTTTGGGACCGGCGCTTTGGCTCAGCTGCTTCTGGCAGGCAAGCTAGCGCAGCCGGGGGTTTACCCTGTGGAGCGAGCATTGCCAACGCCCCTGTTCGAGCGCACCATGCAGTCCCGAGGGTTGCGCCCCGTCCACGGTTGGACAACCCCGTAGGGACACACCACGTCCTCCCTCGCCCTATTTCGCACAACGCCAGCGTTTCTTTTTCTGCATTGAACCATGCCTGACCCCTCCCCTTCTCCAGACGCAATCACCCCACCCCCACCCAAACCTATCCGCCGTGGTCCGGGCAGCGTCATCGCCGGAGCCAGCTATCCCCTACGGGCGCTGCGGCTGTTTGCCACTCAGCCCAAGCTGCGCCGCTACGTAATCTTTCCCATCCTGGTCAACATCATCGTTGGGGTCACCCTCTACGCCGGGCTGCTGTTCTTCGGGCTGCGGCTAATAGACAGCGTTATGCTGCAGGCTGCCCTTTGGACCAGTGACCTGCAGGCTATTTCACCCGAAGTCGGGCAGCTCGCCGCCCAGGTTCGTTTTCCTGACTGGGCTGTAGCGTGGGAGGCCTGGCTGGGTCAGGCGCTGGCGGGGCTGTTCGGCTGGGTTCACTGGCCAAGCTGGGGTCATTGGCCCTGGCTAAGCTGGCCCACTTTTCACTGGCCTTCCCTCTCTTTCCGCTGGCCCCATTGGAATTGGTCTTTTCCCTCACTGTCTTTGCCTAGCGGCATCTCGCCTTTTTGGCAGCGCGCTGTTGGGGCGATCGCCACCGTTGCCGAGGGCCTGGGGCGATCTTTAGAATGGCTGCGGGTGATTCCTCGCCTGTTTGGGGGGCTGCTGCTGTGGCTGCTGAGAGCCGTACTGACGCTGCTGCTGCTCGTCGTCACCGGGTTTATCTTGCTGCAGTTCGGCGTGCTGCTGGGGGCACCGTGGTACGGCAAGCTTTCAGAAGAGCTAGAAACCCTAAAAACGGGGGGAGCGGTAGTGGTCGAGGTCGGGCCGGCTCGCGATATTTGGCGGGCTATTTTATTTGAATTGAAGAAGCTGGCGATCGCGCTGGGCTTCGGGCTACCGCTGCTGGCGGCGGGGCTGGTGCCGGGGGTCGGGCCGCTGGTCACTAGCATTGGCAGCGTCGGCGTGGCGGGCACCTTAACCTGCCTAGATTTCTTCGATTCTCCTTTAGAGCGGCGGCGACTGAGCTTTCGCCGCAAGCTGGGCATCGTCGCGCGCAGCCTGCCCGCGAGCGCGACCTTTGCCCTCGTCTGCCTGGCGCTGGTGAGCGTGCCGTTTATTAACCTGCTGGCGATTCCCATGTGCGTCGCGGCGGGGACGCTGTTTGTGTGCGATCGCGTTCTGCCCACTTTGCCCCCCCTTGGTCAGCCGGCGCAGCGGGTCTGATTCTCCGTTCAATGCGCTCATCAACAAAATGCAGGTCCCTTTCTGCAAGACAGTATTCTCCGTATGGCATCACCTCGCCCTTAAGAGGGCCAACTGAGACATTATGAGACCACAGTATCCGCATCACTTCACCTCCTTGTGCTGCGAGAGCTCTCGCAGTAATACCCATTGCGCTACTCCCTAGAACCTTGCTATCGCCGCAGCAGACCTAACCTGCTGTCTCGTTTAAAGTTCTGCCCGTATTAGCGCTCAAACGTTGTCAGCTCAACCATAACGAGACAAGACACAGCCATCCTGTTCTCGTCACCCTCTTTCCCAACGGCCTCACCTCTACGTCCTAGTCTCATCACCCTCAGACTTACACAGCCGCTGTTGAGCAAGGCGTTGAAGTCAATGAGACAACCTAATTAGAAAGTAAAAAGCACGCTGCCCTGCAGACCAAGTCTCCTTTGCAAGAATGAGGGCCACCCAAATGATTTGCGCAAGGAGACAGCCGTATCAACGGTGCCACCGCCACTGTAAGCACCTACGTAAAGGAAGACAGCGACTTCTTGTCTCTGTTTCCCCATCGATACGACTTTCTATACGCTGACCACCCTACTCCGGGCCAGCGACCCAGCTGGAAGACCGAACATCGCTATCCACTGGGCGATCGCCTGATCAATCAAGGGGACCAGCTGTTGGGGGTGCGGTTTGGGTCGACAACGGCCTACGCCTTACTCGACATTGACACAACAAGCCAATATCACCCCCAGCAGGACCTCCAAGGCATTGAGCGAATCCTCGGCGCGCTTGAACCGCTGGGACTACTGTCTTATATCGCCTGCACCTCAAGCTACAGCGGCGGACTGCACCTTTATTTCCCCTTCAATGCTCCTCAATCTTCGCAGCGCCTAGCCCATGCGATGAAGGGGCTCCTGCAGCAGGCTGGACTGCCTTTAGCAGCAGGGCAGCTAGAGCTATTTCCCAACCCCCGCCCTTACTCTCACGGAAAGGCGTTGTTCAACGGCCACCGCCTTCCGCTACAAACCGGAAGCTATCTCCTCAACTCAAACCTGCATCCCATCTGGACAAGCCAAGAACGGTTTGTGGACCAGTGGCGATACTGCGTAGCTCAAAATGACGTCACCGCAACGGTGCTACGCCGCGTCTTAAAGCAGCAGCGACGACGGTACATTGTTTCTGGAAAAGCCAACAAGTTTCTCAACGACCTCAACGCCGACATCGAGCCAGGGTGGACTGGGGCCTCACAGACCAACTACATCCTGGGTCGAATCGCCCTACGCTCTTATGTGTTCGGTCACGTTCTATCTGGAAAACCCCCACTATCGGGACAAGCTTTAGTCGAGGAGATTGTGGCGATCGCCCGCGCTCTTCCTGGATACGATGACTGGTGTCAACACAAGCACGAGATCTACGAGCGGTCAGTAGACTGGGCGCGGTGTGTTGAAAGCAGTAAGTACTATCCCTATGGACTTAGCCAAAAACCTGCCGAATCTACCACTGAAAAACGGGACTGGAACCAAGAGCAGTTTTCTAGAACAGCAGAGAAGATCAAAGCCGCTGTTCAGCATTTAAGTCAGCAGGAATTACCTGAAGGCGCAACTGCACGATTTAAAGCACTAACGGCTTGTGGAATTGGTGGTGGGTCTCTCTACCGGCACAAAAAGCTTTGGCATCCAGACCATTTGAACTCCGACTGCCGGCAGAGTGCCATAGATTTTAGTTTGATGGAGGAGGTAGTAGATCCTAAATCTGACTTAGAGAATAGCCAAGGCACTTCTGTTGAAGAAAACTCCAGCAGCGTTCAGTCCAATAAAGCAGCAGCTGAACCTCAAGCTAAACTGACAAGCTTATTACCCTCTCTAGCCGGTAATCCTGCTGTAGGCAAAGGTTTGGACCGCTTAGATCAGCTGCTGATTTGCGGTAATCCTTACCTGGGAAAGGTTTCAAGCGCTGTACGGAGTTTGTTTCCCCAGCTTCCCTATCAAGCGTGCTTTTTAGAGAGGTGGCGATCGCAGCAGCGAACCTCGACCGGCTAGCGAGGCGGGTCTGCAGAGCTGCGGCATTGATCAATCCTTAGCATTGCTGACGTGCTACCCTTAATCCTCAGGACGTTGCTGGCCAAAGCCTTACCGTGCTAAGAATGCTGCCTGCCAGCTACAACGTTGATGGGATACAGGGATAGGAGCTATGGATGCGGTCTGTCTGCAAAACGTACACAAGGTCTACAACAACGTAGCGGTTGTCAACGACCTTTCGCTGTCTATTAAGCCCGGCGAAATCTTCGGCTTGCTCGGTCCCAATGGGGCAGGTAAGTCCACCACGATTCGCATGCTGACCACCCTGACGGAACCCACTCAGGGGGACATGGTGGTAGCAGGCTACGACGTCGTGCGCCAGCCGCTAGGCGTGAGGCAGAAGATCGGCGTTGTGCTACAGCAGACCAGCGTAGATGGCGACCTGAGCGTGTGGGAGAACATGGAGTTCCATGGCCGCATGCACCACATCCCTAACCCCAAGCGGCGTCAGGAGATTGGCCGATGGCTGGATTTTGTGGCGCTAGCAGAGCGGCGAAATGACTTGGTCAAAACCCTCTCCGGCGGCATGAAGCGGCGGCTACAAATTGCCAGAGCGCTGCTCCACGAGCCCGAGATTTTGTTTTTGGACGAGCCCACTGTGGGCCTTGATCCGCAAACGCGACGGCGGCTGTGGGAGATCATTCGTGGCCTCAACAAACAGGGCATGACTATGCTGCTCACCACCCACTATATGGAGGAGGTAGAGTACCTGTGCGATCGCATAGGCATTATGGATAGCGGCAAGCTCATTGAGATGGGCACCTTAGCCGAGTTCAGACAGATCCATGGGGAGGGGTTGATGATGACCCAAAGCGGCGATCGCTGGAGCTACGAGTTCTTCCCGACGGTGGCCGAGGCGGAGCGGCATCTGGCGGCGCAGCCGGACAAGTCGGGCCGCATGGTGCGCGCGTCTAATCTAGAGGATATTTTTGTCGAATTGACGGGGCACAATCTCGATTAGCGGTGCTTTGTTCTCACAGAGAGGTTAGATGAGATGGCGCTTGCAGATACTATTGAGGCCATTTTGTACCTCAAAGGCCAGCCCTTGACGGTGGCCCAGATTGCAGAGCACGCGGGTTGCGATCGCAAGCAGATCAAGTCGGGGCTAGCTGAGCTGATAGCGCGCTACGGTGAGCGAGAAGGGGCGCTAGAGGTCGCTAAAGTTGAATCGGGATACTGCCTGCAGCTGCGGGAGGCCTATCAGGGACTTGTAGAGACCCTGGTGCCGGTAGACCTAGGGGTCGGGGCACTGCGCACCCTGGCGGCGATCGCCCTCAACGGACCAATTGTACAAACCGACCTCATCGACCTGCGGGGATCGGGCGCGTATCAGCATGTGCAAGAGCTGGTGAGCCTAGGGCTTGTGCGCAAGCGACGACAGTCTGACGGACGCTCCTTTTGGCTTCAAGTCACTGATAAGTTCTACCAATATTTCCAGGTCGATAAGCTGCCAGCGCCCTTCGACAGCCCGGCCTAGCGTGTGAAAAAACGATGAGGGTATGATTTTCCCCCTTGCTCGGGTGGGCAGACTCGTCTATATAGATGTAACAATAGGTATCAATGTAGAGCGAACAGGCACTCATGGTTTTTCCTTCCAACAGCGCCAGCTTTTTTGAAGAGTCTGATGACGAGAATCAGGCCAATCAGCTGTTGCAGTATATGCAGCATCAGCCACCGGAGGTGCTGTCGCGCGTAGCCAAGACGGTAACGGCAGACGTCAAGGAAATTGTCTCCCAGAACGTTCAGGGGCTTGTCGGTGTGCTCCCCAACGAGGCCTTCAACATCCAGGTGACGACGGATAAGGACAACCTGGCCAGCCTGCTTGCCTCTGCCATGATGACGGGATATTTTTTGCGACGGATGGAGCAGCGGATGGAGCTAGAGGACGGCGTAGCGGGGTCGGTACGCATCTCAACTCGTGAATACGGCGACTGCGACACTGAAGAGTAGCCGCAGAGGCACGCCCCCGCGCGGATAAGACCGCCTGCAGATAAGACCGCCTCAGACCCTGCTAGCTAGGCAGCTTTGTGGGCCTGAGGTCAACGGTCATTGATTTCCCCTCACGGTCAATTTCAATGCTCAGCGCTTCACCGATGTCGCTCGCCTCGACGCGATCTTGAACATCTTGAGCGGTCGCGACCTCAAAGCCATCGATCGATAGAATTACGTCCCCGATCCTCATGTCGGCTTCTGCCGCAGGGGTGTTCGGCATAATCCGCAAAATCAGCACCCCCAACTCTGGGCTGACCTTGAGTCCCCAAGGATTGTCTTCGTTGAACTGCTTTTTCGTTTCGGCTGACAGCTCAATCATCTGGATGCCGATGTAGGGATGCTGGACCTCGCCGTTGGAAAACAGCTCTTCGGCAATGCGAAAGGCCGTCTCAATGGGGATGGCAAACCCTAATCCCTGGGCATCTGCTCGAATAGCGGTATTGATGCCGATGACCTCGCCTCGGTCATTAAGCAGCGGCCCCCCTGAGTTTCCGGGATTAATAGCAGCGTCGGTTTGGATAAAGCGCACCCGCTTGTTGGGAATCCCAACTTGGGAACTTGAGCGCTCTAAGGCGCTGATAATGCCTGCTGTCACGGTATTGTCGAGGCCCAGGGGGTTGCCAATGGCGATCGCCCACTGCCCTGGCACCAAATCTTCGGAGCTGCCCAGGGTAACTACCGGTAGACTATCCGCTTCAATTTTGATGACGGCGACGTCGGTGACGGGGTCAGTGCCCATCACCCGACCTTCAAACGTGCGCCCGTCCTTGAGGGTTACCTCAACGCTGTCGGCGTTGTCCACCACATGGGCATTGGTCACCACCCTCCCATCAGCGCTCAGGATAAAGCCCGAACCGGTGCCTCGCTCCACCCGTTCGGAGTCGGGAGTTTCTTCCCCAAAAAAGCGCCGAAACATGGGGTTTTGAAATGCGCTGGGTAAGCGATTTGAAACGGTGCGCGAAGAATCAATGCGAACTACGGCAGGCCCAACCTGCTCAGCTGCAGCTGCAATAAAATTAGCGTTGTTGCTTTGGGGCTCTGGCGGCCGCTGGAGTAGGGTGCTCGGCGTTGCCGTGAAGGATGCAGTGGGGGGAGTAGCGGGCTGTAGCGTCTGCTGCGGTAGACGCTGGGCTTGACTGACCCCAAGGCCAACGCTGCCCCCAACTAAAAACGCGGCTAAAATTTGCAGCTTCTTCGAAAAGTTACCCATAGCTCTGACGACATCCCCAAGCCTAATTGTTCAGCAGCGTCCTACATCCTTCCCCTTCAGTGTAGCTGAGCTGCCCTAGAAGTCGGTGAATTCTTGAGGGCTTTCTCTCGTTGGTTAAAATGCGAAAGAGAGGTCGTAGCGGCATTTCTACCGCGTCGGCGTATGGGGAGCGAGAGACACTCCGGATCGAGGCCACTTAGAATCGGATAGTTCTAGAGGGTTTAGCGCCTAGAGGGCTCAGCCTCCGTTTGGGCTTGCCCTGAAATGGATACTGGTAGAGAGGCTATAGATGGGAATGGGTATTTTGGCTTTTGGAGCCCGTTTAGTTCAGGTCAATAGCGACAGCGTTGAAGGCGTTGTCTGTCCCTCTATCTTCGCCAACAAACTTTGAAAAATTGCCTATGTTTAGTTTCTGTAAATCTCAACGCTTTTGCCCGCCGGTTTCCAGCGTATATCCCTCTAGAACCGATTGGGCCCGCCGGCTTGCCGCCCTCACGGCGATCGCTTCGGCCCTGCTCCCGTCGGTCACCCACGCGGCGGAACCGACTGCGCTAGAAGACGCCTGCCCGCCGCCGGTTCTATCTCGCCTAGTGGAGCATCAAGTCACGGCAGGGGAAACCCTGGACAGTATTGCTCGCGACTACACGCTGCTGCCCGCGACCCTGATTGGCCTCAACCCAGGTCTTGCCAACCGAGCCCCAGCGGCTGGAACGACGCTGCAGATTCCGCCCTACAACGGGATTGTCACCCGGCCCAGCCCTGATATGACCTGGCAAGACTTGGGCGCTCGCTACGGGGTCCGAGCTGACGTGCTGTTTGAGCTCAACGGCTGCCGGGAGATCGCCGACTTAGTGTTTGTGCCAGGGGTGAACTGGTCCCCTAGCGTGGCTCAGCCCTCCCAGGCGCGCAAGCTGCCGGGCTACCCGCTACCGGCGGCAGCGGATGTGATTGCAGACTATGGCTGGCAGGTGAACGCCGCTCAGGACGACGTAGAGTTTCACAGCGGCGTCGACTTAGAGGCGGCGATCGGAACCCCCGTGCTAGCCGTTGACGGCGGTGTTGTTGCTTTTACCGGGGAGCAGGGCAGCTACGGCAATCTCGTAGTCATTAACCACCGCGATGGGCTACAGAGCCGCTACGCTCAGCTTGGAGAAATTCAGGTGAGCGTTGGGCAATCGGTGGACCGAGGAGAGGCGATCGCTGCCTCGGGGCAGTCGGCAGTCCCTTCGCCGCACCTGCACTTTGAGGTCCGGGAAAACTCTGATATGGGATGGGTGGCTCAAGACCCGTCTAACTACGTCGAGGGCATGCGGATGTTCAGCCGCTAGGGCCGGGCTATTCTTCAGAAGCTATTCGCCAGAAGATTGTTTAGGGGATTGCCTAGAGAGCTGCCCCGGCGCTTGGCAGCGAAACAGCTGGTAGGGGAAGCCAATGCGGTTGAAGCGCTCGGGCACGATGGCGCAGCGTCCTGTGCCACCGGTTCGGTTTGCGTCATCGGTTAGGGTGCGCAGACGCAGGCGGTTGGGATAGTCCTTCGTTTTCATGCCTGGGGAAGCCACAACCCAGAGATTGAGCGGCAGCGGCAGATCGGGTCGCAGCTGTGGAAACTGCTGCCACACCGGCCCGTAGCCCCCTTCGCGATAGACAAACGCTAAGGCTATGGGCGGGCTTGGGGCTACCGCGTCCCTGTCGGTTTGCCGCTGCAGCTCTAAGGCAAAGCTCAGCCCTAAGGCCACCTCCTGCAGCGATTGATAGCTGACGGCCATCAGAATAGGGACATCGGCCTCGAATGTCATGTCTTGAGCCACCTGATTGGGGCGGTAGCCTTTTTGAAATACGATTCCCTGGACGACAAGCAGGCTGCTCACGACTCCGGCGAGTAGGGCCACGGTGAGGGGGGACCACAGGCTATAGCCTCTCCGCCCCTTCTTAATCGCCTGCTGGGGGCTTGCGGTGAGTCCAGCGGCAATTAGAACTACCAGCGCAGGGTAGTACACAAAGTTGTAGCGGGGGATGGCGGTGATGTCTTTGTCTAGAATGTAGACGATCGCCAAAAACTGAAGCAGCACTCCCCCGACGAACGTCGCTAGAAAGCGAATCGCTGGCGCACGGCGCAGCTGCCACAGCCCTCGAACCGTATACCCGCCCAACCCAACGCCGACCACCAGCATCCCGATCGCGGCGGGAACGGCGATCGCGGTGGGTTGATTCTCTAAGGGCAGGGCCACGACGGACAAAATCCAGCCGCTGGGGAGCTGATACAGCGGCGCAAGGCGATCGCGCCAGTCAGGATTATAGGGCTTAAGCCAGTCGGTCTCAGGGCGGCCAAGGTGGCTCAGCATTGTGGGCAACCACGGCAGATAGCCGAGAACGATGATCACCAGGGCAATCCCCAAGTCTTGCAGACAGGTCCACCGAGATGATGGCTTTGTGCCCCCAGCTTCCAGCCCAACCCACAGGCCAAAGGCGATCGCCTGAGCCACTACCGTCAGTAAAAAAAAGTAGTGGACGTAAAGGCCAATGAGGTTGACTATGGCCCAAGCCACCCACAGCCCGCGCCTAGTCCAGCGACCGGAGCGCTCTGAGGCTTGCTGAAGCCGAAGCAGCAGTCCTAGAGCAACGGCGATCAGCGCCATCGGCAAGGTGTAGTGGCGCGCCTCCTGAGACAGGTAGACGGCAAAGGGGGAGACGGCAATGAGCGCCGCCGTAGCCAGCCCGACGCGCGGGGACACCGCCAGACGGCCCAACCCATACCCCAGGGGAATCATCAGGCTTCCGAACAAGGCCGGCAGCGCCCGCATTGCCCAAACCCAGCTATCGGCGTAGGGCAGTATTCCTCCCATCCAGCGATACATAAGGCAAAAGAAGACGGGCGGATGCACCGACTGGGTGGCGACCGTTTGGGCAATGTCTCTGCAGGAGACGCCAGGACGGTAGGTGAACAGGTCGTCAAGCCGTTCTAGGGGAAATGCTTGATTGAGGGGCACATCCTCTAGCTTCCGCCCTAGGCTAAACAGCGCAGCGATCGCCTCATCGAGCCAGAGAGGCTTATCGCCCAGGTGCCACAGCCGTAGCCCCGCGCCCAGCAGGGTAATGACCAGCAGCAGGATAGGGTAGGAGACCCCTCCGGCCCAAAACGGTGCGGGGCGTCCCTCTCTGTTGTCAGCGGAACGGCGAATCGACATGACCTTCGAGGGCAGCTTACCTGTGAGGCTCGACCGAAACAGGATAACGTGAATGGTGTTACCACCGTCTCCTATATCCCATGCCCCCAGCTTCTGGTCTGTATACCCTCAGAGACCTTCAGCAGGCGATCGCGGCCTCCCCCGAGACCTGGCGACCCCTAGTGGTCACCAACGGCTGCTTTGACCTCCTGCACGCGGGTCACGTGCGCTACCTCACCGCTGCCCGAGCGCTGGGGGGGGCCTTGGTCGTGGGGCTCAACAGCGATCGCTCTGTGCAGCAAATCAAGCCCGCCTCAGCGGGCAAGCCCGTCCGCCCTATTGTCCCAGAGCAGGGCCGGGCTGAAGTTTTAGCGGCTTTACGGGCCGTAGACGCCGTAGTCATTTTTTCTGAGACGACAGCCACGGCTTTGGTCGAGGCGCTGCAGCCCGAGGTCTACGCTAAGGGCGGCGACTATCAAATCGAGACTTTACCAGAAGCCGCTGCTGTCGCCGCCTACGGAGGACGGGTGGAACTCATTGCCATTGAGGTGCCGTCCTCAACGACCGCTATTGTGAAGCGGATTCTCGAGGTGACGGCCTGCTGAAAGCTTACAGAGTCGATTTATACGCTCAGAAGTTTACACAGCGCAAAGGGCCATGATATTGATGCTAAGTATTGCATTAACTAATGGCTTCCCGCGCCTAACCGGTAGGAATACCCATTAGAATGAGGGGTGATTCAGCCCTGCTGAGGCTTTGCCAGAGGCTACTCTGGCGTTGGGTCATCTTCAATTTGGTAGACAATTGGTGATAGATACTCGCTCTCGCCCCAACACAATGAACGACTTGATTTCATCCACCCCTGAGATACCGACCAATGCGGCCTCCGCCGATGCTGGGGTTGGGGAAGATCTGCCGGAAGACGTGGTTGAGCAGCTGTGCAACAGCGGACTAAAGCAGCAGCTGACCCTAATCGACTCCGCTTCTAAGGCGGGACAATCAGAGGTGCTGCTACGCTTTCTCAAGCGACAGTCTCAAGCGACGCCTGCGGAAGGCTATGCGCTGCAGATGCTGGCCCAAGAGCCCGCGGCTGACGACAGCCTAAAAGCGCTAGCCGCTGCCCTCATCCCGATGCCGAGCGATCGCCATATCGACTACGCACCGCTGCGTCAGCACCTGATGGCTCAGGACTTCCAGGCCGCCGACCGCACCACCCTAGAGAAGCTGTGTGAGCTAGCAGGACCGGCGGCAATCGATCGCAAATGGCTGTACTTCTCAGAGGTGAAGCAGTTTCCCGTCGCTGACCTGAAGACGATGGATTTGCTGTGGCGCATCTTCTCCCAAGGCAAATTCGGCTTCTCGGTGCAGCGCGACCTGTGGCTTAGTCTGGGAGAAAACTGGGAGCGCCTTTGGCCTAAAATTGGCTGGCGTAGTGAAACCTGGACTCGCTACCCGGACGGATTTACCTGGAGCCTGGCGGCCCCCCAAGGTCACCTGCCTCTATCAAACCAGCTTCGGGGGGTACGGGTAATGGCCGCGCTCATGGCTCATCCTGCCTGGAGTCAATCCCAGCCGTAGCCCGCTGATGCGCACTGGATGAGACAGCCCAGCAAAGTAAAATAGTATCTCTCGTAACAACCCAGGGGGGAGGGGCGGTGCTAGAAACGGTGAGGCGATGGCGGTAGACTAGCCATCAGACGTGTAGGAGTAGGCAGCAGATGAAGAAAATCGAAGCAATCATTCGCCCTTTTAAGCTTGACGAGGTCAAAATTGCCCTCGTCAACGCCGGCATCGTGGGCATGACCGTCTCTGAAGTACGCGGCTTTGGCCGTCAAAAAGGGCAAACCGAGCGCTACCGGGGCTCGGAGTATACCGTGGAGTTTTTACAAAAGCTCAAGGTTGAAATTGTTGTGGAAAATGCTCAGGCGGATATGGTAGTCGACAAAATCATCGCGGCTGCGCGCACGGGCGAAATTGGAGATGGAAAGATCTTTGTCTCACCCGTCGATGAGATCGTCCGAATTCGTACAGGTGAGCGGGACATCGAGGCGATCTAGGGCGGAGTCGTTTAAGCTGCGAGCAGCGGCTTAAGGGCGGGTATCAGCGCTTGAAAAGCCCGTCCTCGATGGCTAATCTTGTCTTTGACGTCCGGCGGCATTTCCGCAAAGGTCATTTCCTCGGTCGGGACGTAAAACACCGGGTCGTAGCCAAAGCCGCCCTCACCGCGAGAGTGCTCTAAGATTTGCCCGCGGCAGAGCCCTTCGGCCTCCATTGCGATCGCTCCGTTGGGGTCGGCGATTGCGATGGCGCATACAAATTGGGCACCGCGATCGCGATCGCCCCTCATCTCCTCAAGCAGCCGTTCAATGCAGGCCTCAGGCGTGGCGGCGTAGCGGGCCGAGTAGAGTCCCGGAGCCCCGCCCAAGGTGTCGACCTGTAGCCCCGAATCGTCGGCGATCGCCCATTGGTTCATGGTCTTAGCCACCTGAGATGCCTTGAGACGAGCGTTTTCCATAAAGGTGCTGCCGGTCTCTTCAACGTCGATGTGCTTCGGCTTTAGAAGTAGCGATACCCCTAGGGGTTTGAGATAGGTCTCCATTTCGGCAACCTTGCCGGGGTTTCCCGTAGCGACAACCAGAGTCGTGATCATGAAATATGTTCCAAACTTACATCGATTTTAGCGGCCAAACGAGTTCGCAGCCCGTTCCTTTGCGGCGGCTGTTGGACTGACGCTTAAAGGCTCCCCCCAGCCGAGAGGCAATGCCGTGAGCCTGTTTGGTGCCTTCTCCCTTCCGCCCTGAGGAAAAGCCAGGTCCGTTGTCCTCCACCCGCAGGATGTAGTGGGTATCGCTGATTTTGCCCGTTGCCTGCACCCGAGAGGTGCCAATGGCGTGCTTGCCGATGTTGCACAGCATCTCCTCCAAGAAACGGCACAGCTCCCGCTTGTGGTCAAAATCAAGCTTGTTCTCGCCCAGTGGCTCAAAAGACCGCATTTTGATCTTGATGTCGCGAAATCCGACCAAATCCCGCTCTAGAGTTTTACTGAAGACCTGGTAGAACAGCTCGTGCAGCGGTAGCTTTAGGTCTAGTCTGGAGTCATTTTGTAGGTAAAAGCTGCTCTCTTTTGTAAAGGCCTCGCTGATCAGATAGTCGCTAATCTGCCGAATCTCGGCATCCAAGGCAATAAGCTGGTCAACGAGCTGCTGTTTGGGAATGTCCTCATCTTGGGTTGCGCGCATTAAGCTCGCTAGGTTTTGCAGCGGACCATTGTGGATGATGTTGAAGGCTTGCTTGATGGCGCGCTGCCGCTCGTTGGCAATCCGTCTGCGCTCCCGGCTGCGGGCCTGTAGACCTTGATACTCGTTCAAAATGACGCATTCAAACCCGTTGAAGGCAATCAGCAGCAGCGGCGGCACTAGCGGAATCCAGTAGCCCCAAAGGATAGAGACGTAGCTTACGCCGGCTACTAAGATGCTGGTGGCGAGGACGTACATCAAGATGCGGTTGGGCGCGTTGAGGCGGATCCAAACGGCAAGGCCGACGGCGCTCCATAGGAGAATCCAGGCGTATTCCCAGGGCTCAGACCAAGTCTTTAGAAATTTACGGTTGTCGAGGGTGGCGCTGAGGATCTGGCTGACGGCGTGGGCCTGAATATCGACGGCGTCGACTCTATCCTGTGGTGTTCCGTCGGGCTGACTGATGGCGATCGCATTAGTTTTGACAGGGGGACGGGTCTGGACGTCGGAAACGCCAATAATCACGATCCGATCCTTGATCAGGTTTTCAGCCCGCTCAGGTGACCCTAAAGCCTGAAGGTGGAGAACAGGAAACGGATCGGGTCCACTACGAAAGTTCATCAACGTTTGCACACCATTGTCCTGAATGCTGCCGATGTACCCTCCAGAGTACGAGTTGAGCCGTGGAATCTCGGCCTCGCCAAACCGCATCGTGTGGGGGTCAGCAACCCCGTTGAATAGCTCGTAGTCGAGCGGCTCCAGGTATGCCTGTGACAAAAGAATCGCAAAAGAGAAGCGGTAGTTCTTAGGCTTTAGGGGATCGCTCACGCCAAGAATAATGCGGCGCAGGTGACTATCTTGGTTGTCAACATAAATATCAGAGAAGCCGACCCGACTTGACGGAACGCCATTGATTGGGGCAATTTGCGGCAGCAGCACCTTATCTGCAGCAAATAGAGTCGGCGTTTGCTGAAATTGTCTCACTAGCTTGTCTGAAGACTCCTCTGCCAGTAAGTCGCTGAGGATATTGACCCCGATAGCTGCTGGCTGATACCGCCGTACCTGCTCTACGATATTCGCCAGCGTCTCTTGGGTGATGGGATAGCCTCCCAACTTCTCGACGTCAGCCTCATCAATTTTGACGATGGTAACCCGCTCGCTGCGCGGCTCAGAAGGGCGAAACCGCAGCATCCAATCGAAGGCAAACAGCTCCAGCGGCTGCAGTAGGCCCAGCGCCCGAGCGCCAATAACTAAACCCGTTACCCCGAGGCCAGGCAGCACGCGGCGCAACAGCTCTGCTGCCCGTTTAGCGAAAGGTGTTTTCTGAGGCATGATGCGCCTCCAAATTAGAACCCGCTTTAATCAATCAGCCCTAGCTCGCGGGCCTTGATCTCAGTCTGAATTCTAATATTTTTCCCATCTCTGCGGCCATCTTCCGGATAGATCCCCAGAACGTCGTAGACTTTGCTCCAGTAAAGGCGGACCGTGCGCTCGGAAATCGACATGCGCTGGGCGATCGCTTTGTCCTGCAGTCCTTCCTTAAAGGCCAAGTGCAGCACCTCAAACCACTCCGGCTTAATCTCTAGGCCGGCCCGCATACCGTCAATATCTTTAGTGTGGGTGAGCCCCTGTAGCGCCCAGTCTACCCGCGCCAGCATCTCTTGAGCGGGGAGCGTTTTGTTGGCAACGGTGAACCCGCCCGCGTGGCTTTCAATGTTGTGGACGACTCTCACTAGCGCCTTGACGTAGCTACTCTGCACCGTGATGTTTAGCTCAGGGTAGTTTGTCATCAGCGATCGCAGCAGCTGTAGGCCGACATCAACCTGGGCCTCGCCGCCCGTAGCCTTAGGAATAGATAGGTCAAGCAGCAGCAGGTCGGGGGTCGCTGTTTGCAGATGGTTAAGGGCATCATCAGCGCACTGCGCCGTCAAAATTTCAGTATCGGGATATCGGCTCTGGAGACGGCTGAGCGTTCCATCCAACACCATGTCGTGATCATCAACAACTAAAAACATGTGCGCAACCTTGGGTAGATCGTGTCCTATTTCACATAGGGAAGCATCGTTGTCACTATTAGTAACTACGCTGCGAAATTACAATAAACGTGGATACAGACATAAAACTTATGTAACGCGGACCGTTGAGTTGCTACACTCAATGCCTATATCAAGAGCTCCCTGACGGGTTGTGATGCAGTGGTGTATTGCTCAAACCGTATTGTTTCGAATCATGCCGCTCCAGACTACGGACTCAGACTACGGCCTAATCAGACTACGGCCTAAGTAGATTAATGCATAGGCCCATAGCGGATGTAAATCGGTTGCCACACCGATTTGTGTCCGTATTGTACCAAAAGGCATAGGCCCACACTGGATTATTCTGGGATTCAGATGCACAAAACAACCTATTTCTTACCCAAACCTCTATACTTACCGGAAAGTTAACCTAAGACACCTTACTACAGGGCGGTATGGTACCGCTTACTGGCCGTTTGTATACTCCTTGTTGCTGACAAAGCGATGGGCGACGGTTTCCGGCTGAATTGCCGACAGAACAATATGCCCTGAATCTGTGACGATGACAGCCCGCGTACGGCGACCGTAGGTGGCGTCGATCAGCTCTCCTCGCTCTCGGGCATCACTAATGATACGCTTGATGGGAGCTGACTCCGGACTAACAATCGCAATAACGCGGTTAGCAGAGACGATATTGCCGAATCCAATGTTGATTAGCTTAATATCCATAGCAATTTAAGCTTACAGGCGCAGGAGTTAAATTTGATACCATTCTGGCGATATTCTGCGTAATATCCAAGATATGGTGCGTAATTTACTGAATCTTGTTCGTGTAGGGATCTGTTGCTGACAATCGCTAAACATTACCCGTGCAGACCGTCGACTTTACAACACTGACAGCGCTTTGTGCTGAGCTGCGCCAAGATTGGTTGCCGTCTCGTCTAGAGCAGGTCTATCAGCGCGATCGCTTCACTATTGCGCTGGCCCTGCGAACCCTGAAGGGGCGCGGCTGGCTGACGGCATCGTGGCACCCTCAATCGGCCCGTCTCTGTCTCGATACGCCGCCGCCAAAGGTCCCTGACACTTTTACCTTTAGTCAACAGCTCCGCCACCAGCTGGGTGGCCTGGCCCTTGTATCGATTGAGACATCGCCCTGGGAGCGAATCGTTGATTTGCGCTTTGCCCGCCGCCCCGACGAGGTATGCCTATGGCATCTCTATATTGAGATTATGGGCAAGTACAGCAATATTATTCTGACAACAGCCGATCAGCAAATCGTCACAGCTGCCCACCAGGTAGGAACGCAGCAGTCAAGCGTCAGAACAATTCAAACGGGTCAGCCTTACCAGCCTCCCCCTGCGCTACGCGACCCTCAGCCAAAGCTCGATGAGCCCCAATCCCACTGGCAAGAGCGCGTCGGCCTAGTGCCCGGAAAGCTTTGGAAAATGCTGCTCAAGACCTACCGGGGCCTCAGTCCGTCTTTGACGCGGCAGATGGCTCAAGCTGCTGGCCTGGACCCCGATCAGTCTACAGATGACCTCGATCCGTCGGACTGGGCGCGGCTGTTTGTCTGTTGGCGGGAGTGGCTGCACACTCTAGAGAAGAAGACGTTTGCTCCAGGCTGGCTGGAGTCGGGCTATACGGTGATGCCCTGGACGGCGATCGCCCCCACAGTCCCTGCGCCGTCGGTACAGGCGCTGGTGGCCCAGTATTACCGGGATCAGCTCAACCAGCAGGAGTTTGCCCAGCTGCGCCACCAGCTGCAGCAAAAGCTCGCCAATCTGCTCAAAAAGCTGCGGGTGAAGGCGACTGACTTCCGGCAGCGGCTGCAGCAGTCTGACCGAGCTGACGAGTATCGGGAGCGGGCAGACTTGCTGATGGCCTATCTGCACGAGTGGCAGCCGGGCATGACCGCCATTCAGCTCGCGGACTTCGAGACGGAGAAGCCCGTAGAAATTCCCCTTAACCCCACAAAGAACGCGGTGCAGAACGCCCAAGCCTTCTACAAGCGCCACCAGAAAATGAAGCGATCGCGGGGGGCCATCGAGCCGCTGCTGCAGGATGTAGAGACGGAGATAGCCTACCTAGAGCAGGTGGAGGTGGCAATCGCTCAGCCGGAGACTTATCAGGTCCCCGACGACCTAGCGTCCCTGCGGGATACCCAAGAGGAGCTGCAGCAGCAAGGCTACCTCAACGAAGCCTCGCGCCAGGTTCGTACGGAGAAGACGCAGTTTCACCGCTATCGGTCTCCGAGCGGCTTTGATATTGTGGTGGGCCGCAACAACCGCCAAAACGACGAGCTGACCTTTAAGGTGGCTACCGAGTACGATCTGTGGTTCCACACCCAGGAGATTCCGGGAAGCCATTTGCTGCTGCGACTAGACCCCGGCGCGGTGGCGCAAGCAGCGGATTTACAGCAGGCGGCGGATTTGGCGGCCTACCACAGCCGCGCCCGTGAGGGTGAGCAGGCTCCGGTGGTGTATACGGACCTGAAGCATGTGTATAAGCCGAAGGGGGCGAAGCCGGGGATGGTGATTTATAAGGAGGAGACGATAATCTGGGGACACCCTCAGGTGGGGAAGGCGATCGCCCTTGGAGATCGGCCAGAGGCGAAGGTTTGAGTCCGTAGAATGTCAGCTTAGCGTGACGCACTAGAGCCACGGTGTGGGGTGTCGTTGGCGTAGGGTGACGCCCTGAAGCTGCAGGGTTTGGCTGCGCCTGTGCCGATTGTCTTGGGGGCGGCCTGCCCCCAAACCCCCGCTTCTGGAGGACGATTGCGTCCCCCAGGCCCCCTCCAAAAGGGTCTGCTGGTGGAGGCTGGGGGGCTTGGGCGCGGCTGGATTCTGAGCTGGGTAGGAGCGATCGCTTGTTTTGTGGGCTTTTTGGGCTGAGCTATACGTCTTGCATTTACGGCTGCATTTATAGGTACCGAATTAGTACCTTCATGGTTTCGTGAGGTTGGGTGTTGAGGGCTGGGGGGACGTCGAGGAAGTGGGTCCATTCGAAGACTTCGGCGAAGCGGACCTGGTGGAGGCGATGGACGATGGTGTTGACGCCGGGGCGGCTGCCGATGATCAGGATTTTGACGGGCTCGCGACCTTCTTGCGGGTGGGAATAGAGCTGGAGGGGTGATTCGAGGGCTGAGGATTGGGCTGTGGGAATTTCGGACAGGAAGCTTTGATGGGCTGGGGTGGTAGAAGGAGTCATAGCGGAATGGCACTGACGTAAGAGACAAAAAAAGGCTTCGAGCCCCATGATTAGGGACAATCAGGGGATCAAAGCCACAAAATACTGTCTCTACTATGCCGAATCGAGCCGAAATTCTCAAGCAGCAATACCAAAACAGTCTGGGCCTGCCGTTTGCCCAGGTGCTCAGCGAATCTCAAATTGCCCAGGTGCTAGAGGAACACCAAGTAACTTATCGACAAGTGCTTTACACGCCGATGGTGGTTGTGTGGGCGTGGATATCGCAAGTGATAGATGGTGACAGCAGCCTGAGCAACGCAGTCAAGCGGGTGACCACCTGGATGGCGATGACAGGTGAGGCGGTGCCGTCATCGGATACTGGAGGGTATAGCAAAGCCCGCAAACGGCTGCCCTGGGCGATTCTCCCATCGTTACTCAAGCGCAGCGCGAGTGCCCTACACGCGCAAGTACCAGTTGAGCAGTACTGGTGTGGCAGACGGGTGAAAGCGTTTGATGGCACCGGAGTACAGATGAGCGATACTGCTGCCAATCAGGCGGAATATCCGCAGGTGAGTACGCAAAAGCCCGGCTGTGGGTTTCCCATCGCCCGGGTGGTGGTGTGGTTTTGTCTGACCAGTGGAGCGGTACTCGAAGCGGCCATTGCTCCGTTTGGCACCAGCGAATGGCAACTGGCGCGGCAACTGTATGCCTGTTTGGCTCCAGAGGATGTGGTGGTAGCTGATTCCGCCTATGGCACCTATGCTGACTTAGCGCTTGTCCAGGCGGCTGGTGCTGATGGAGTGTTTCGCAAGCATCATGCTCGCCGCTGCGACTTTCGCCGAGGCAAGAAGCTGGGCATTGGCGACCACCGGGTCGTTTGGCAGCGCCCCGCCCGCTGTCCAGCCTCAATGAGCAGCGCAGCGTTTGAGTCGCTGCCGTTGTATCTGGAGGTGAGGGAAGTGCATCTACTGATTACTCAGCGCGGATTTCGGCCAACTGAGATCATTGTGGTGACCACCTTAAGCGATCCCAAACGCTATCCAAAGGCCAAGCTCATTGACCTCTATCACCAGCGCTGGCAGGCCACTGAGGTCAACCTCAAGCACCTCAAAACCACCCTAGGCATGGAGATGATTGCAGCCAAGACCCCACAGATGGTCAAAAAGGACCTATGGATGCACCTGCTCGCCTACAATCTGCTGCGCACCTTGATGTGGCAAGCCTCGGAGCGCTCAACAGCAGCGGCATTGCGCTTGTCGCTGCAGGGCACAAGACAGCAGCTGAATCACGCCCGTCCTGCATTTATTGGCGCAACCCACCAGCAACGCTCCCAGCAGTATCAGATATTGCTGCGTCTGATTGCTCAGCTCATCGTTCCCTTTCGCCCCAATCGCCACGAACCGAGAGTGGTCAAACGCAGACCCAAGCCTTTTCCTCGCATGCAGCAACCGCGTTCTGTCCTCAAAGCTAAACTGGCAGCCTGATACAGCTTATGTCAGTGCCATTCAGTCATAGCGTAGTTAAACGTCATCCATTACAACGACATCATGTTGTCATCCATTAAGTGCTCTGTCAACCACAGGGTTGTTTGATAGGTTGTAATCCTCTGACACGATGGTTGCCATGGGAAAAGCAGGGCAGGCGCTCAAGCAAGTGCTTGAGGAGTATCAGATTAGTCAATATCGGTTATCTGTTGAGCTAGATGTTGAGCGCAACAACGTCTACCGTTGGGTAAATGAAAAGCGTGACCCAACGGCGGAGACGGTTTTGGAGATTGTCAGGGCGCTGAAGGCGATCGATCCTGAGGCGGCGAAGGCGTTCGCGGATCGGTATTTGGGGGATGAGGTGTAGATACTGTTTTGGGTTTTGGGATAGCTAGGTTGGCGGTGAGGTAATGGGTGAAGACGCTATGGATGACTTGTTTCGCGCTCGCCCAATCCTTGAAGCCCCCCTGCCCCCCAATTCTGATACCACTGGCGAAATATTTCGTAATCGAGCTGCACGCTCTGGAGGCCCCCTAACCCCCAATTCTGGGGGAACCGGAGCAGTGGCCATACTATTCGCGGCTATTGACTTTAAGGAGTTCTAACCTCTCTGAAGTCCTCTCAATTGGGGGATTTAGGGGGCTATAGATGAGTCAAACTTCTAATCGATGACTTTGATATAAACGTCAGACTCTGAAGCTTATTTATGCATAGAAGAAAAGCCGTTTCCCAATCCCGGCATATCCGAGAAAATTCGCCAGCCATACGACAAGCTGCCCGAGAACTCCGTAAAAATCCTACCCTAACAGAAACTCGTTTGTGGCAAGCCATCTCAAATAAAAAACTCGACGGCCTACGGTTCAGGCGACAGCATCCCGTCGGGAACTTCATCCTCGACTTTTACTGTCCCTCTCACAAATTAGTTATCGAAGTTGATGGAGACTATCACCAACAACAAGAGCAATATGACGATGCAAGGACTGAATACCTTGAGCAATACGGATACAAGGTCCTACGATTTACCAATCAAGCAGTCATGAATGACTTAGAGACAGTTCTAGATGAAATTAGGCAAGCAACCTTTTCAGAGTATGCCTCTAATGATTTAAGTAAAAAGTAATTCTATTCTAATTTTAGGGATAAACCTCTCCGAAGTCCCCCAGAATTGGGGGATTTAGGGGGCTAGCAAAGCGTTGAACTTCGGAGGCCCCCCTGCCCCCCAATTCTGAGGGGTTCTGAGCTTAAGGTCTGATTTCTAGAGGATTATAGAACCTCTCTTTGCAACAAACTACGCACTTTCTCGGATGCCCCATGCCCCTAGGTGCCAGGTATCGGATCGGGCAAACCCTGATTCTTCATGACTTGTGGCAGCTGAAATAAATCTTTTGAAAATTCTGAAGCGCTTATGCTTTACACTTTACAAGTCTGGATGCGAGAAAAGAGAACCCAAAACCAACTTCCACCCGATATTCACGCCCACCCGCCCTTTCCTCAACACCGGCAGGTGCCCTCTTTGGGCCAAAGTGCTAAATGTCACTTGTGAGTACGAGATATAGGAACCTTTCGCTTTCCATCCGACGCGATCGCAAAACTCCTCCCAGATTTTATCACTAGGGTATTCACCATCGAGTTTTCCGCCACACTGAACATAAATTTCCTTTTGCACGCTAAAGCCGAATCTGCCCTTGCTATGTTTCACCCACAGGCGATCGATAGTTTTAAGGTCAGCGCAGGGAAATTTCAGCAACCCTTCTGGGCGAATCCAGTCCCCTTCCTCCTGCCCTACCGCTTCCAGCATTCGCAGATAGGTCTCATAGTCCGCGTCCTTCCACTTCCCCGCCTTTAATAAATCGCGCAAGCGCGTATAGTCAACGCCCTTTTCTGACGACAACTCATCCTCGACTAGCGAGGTCTGCGTCTCAGCCTTGAAAGACTCCATCGGCGACGCCTGCTGAGCCTTTAGGGCTTCTAGTTCCCGACGCAGCGCCTCTACCTCCGAATTCACCTCCGGAGACTGGACGTCGCGCACGTCGTAAACAGGAATGGTTGCTGCCGTATTTGAAGAGCCTTCTGGTCGCTGCCCCGTAATCCCAAAAATAAGCTGCTTTAGCGGGTCAGGCTCCGCCTTGCGAAAATCTACAAAATGTCGGCTACGCAAAAAGATGGGCAATCGCGGCTGCTTCGGCGCATCAGAAAGCATCACCGGAATTACCGGGCACTTGCGCCGGATAAACTCCTGCAAAAACGCATAGATCTCCTCGCTCTGCCAAGGCCCCAACCCTTCCTTACCCACAAATACAGCGGCAGCGCCAATATTCTCAATTTGCTGCTCCAGCGCAAACTGCCAAATCGCACCCGGCTGCAGCTCCCATACGTCTAGCCAGGGCAGCAAATCAAATTGCCGAAGCTGCCGGGCGACTTCAATGACGGCAGGCTTATCTTCGCTGTTGTGGCACAGAAAGACATCAAACTGCTCCGTCATGGAGAGGGCGCTCCCAAATGATAAGTCCGCATTCCCCTAATTTACCTGCTTTTTCTCTGTCGGTCAGGGCATTGAGGTCAGCTACAACACCCCAAAGCACTCCGCCGACCTCAGCCATACGATGGTATTCAGCAGCCGTGATCAGGCGGAGTCGGTAGTAGTAGGGGTGGTAATCATAGCGTCGACAGAAGCATAGCCCTGTTGTAGGCTCGATTTTCAACCCGACACCTAAGACGACGCCTCAATACCCGCGATCGCCGCCAGCGCTTTTGCATACTGCTCCAAATCTCCTCGCAGCGCCTCCAGCTCCCGCCGCAGCGCTGGCTCTTGCTCCCAATTTTTCTCATGGTCTTGCGGGCTCACCCCCATAGGTCGCGCTGTCTCCCAAGCCTGCAGCATCGGGTGCCACCTCGACAAAAATGGCCGCAGACCGTTGTTCAAAACCGCGATCGCAATTCCCCCCACAGAGTCGTGGGACGCCCCTACATCAGGGCCGGCTTTGCGTAAAATTTCCCGCGTTGAACCAAACAGGCTATATAGCGAATTCATCGCTTCGCGCACCGAGCCTTCCTGCGGGTTGAGCGTTTGCACCGCGACGCGGGTCACCAGCTCCACATAGAGCTCCCAGGCGGCCCTGCGCTCGGTGGGGTCGGCTTCCCAAGCGGCCCCGCCGATGCCAAAGGGCAGGTTGATGCTGACGCGCGTGAGCTTAGCAGGGTCAGATTTTGGCATTTGGATATTCCTCCTATTTAGATTGAAATGGATTTTGCACCGCCGAGCCGCTGCGGGCGATCGCCTCATCCAGCTGCCCCACCTCATCCGCCGTCAGCGCCCAGCCCATCGCCCCCAAATTCTCTTCAACTTGCTTTTCACTCTTTGCCCCCGGAATTGGCATCGTACCCTTGCAAATGCACCAGTTCAACGCCACCTGCGCCATCGTCTTGCCGCGCTGCTGGGCGATACCTTCTAGCCGCTGCAGCACCGGACGCACCTTGGGCAGCAGCTGCCGAAACACCAGCCCTCGCAAGCCCTTGGGGTAAGGGCCGTCCTCGGAATACTTACCCGCGAGAATCCCCAGACACAGCGGGCTGTAGGCAATGAGCTGGATACCCAGCTCGTCGCAGGTCGTCTTTAGCCCTAGCTCGTCGATGGGGTAGGTAGACAGCAGCGAATACTGCACCTGCAGGGTTTTGATGGGTATCCCCCGCTTACCGAGGCGATCGCAGGCGAGCCGTAGCCGCTTGGGACCAAAATTAGAGAGGCCGACCCCCTTCACCCTGCCCTGCTCACACAAATCCGCGAGGCCATCGAGCAGGACGTTTTCTTGCCAGGGAAAGTAGTTGGCGGTAGACCAGTGGAGCTGCACCAGGTCGACGCGGCCCATGCGCTCGGCGGAGGCTTCCTGGGCGGAAATCATTGACCCGCGCGTTAGCCGCCAGGGGTAGGGCGCGAGCTTAGTCGCCAAGCAAATTTTGTCTTCGTTGGGGCCGCTGTAGGCTTGACTAAATTGCCCCAGCAGGGTTTCGCTGCGCCCGTTGAGCCTGCCGGTGCCGTAAGAATCGCCCGTGTCGAAGAGGGTGATGCCGTGGCGGACGCAGGTATTGAAGACAGTCTGGAGAGACTGGTCCATGTCGGGGCTGTAGTCCCAAAGGAGGCGGTTTCCCCAGGCCCAAGTGCCGCAGCCCATGGGGGGGAGGTGGAGTGGTGATGGGGTGGGCATAGCGGGTTCGCAGGTAGCAGCGCCGCTATAATACCGCGTTAGGACACGGTAGCTATGCCGCTAGCTTGAGCCGATAAAACCGCGTATCCCCTGGCATGCGAGGAAACTGTGGCGGCAGCTCTGACACCTCCACGCGCTCAAATCCATTCTTTTCGTAAAAGCGGTGCGCCCTCGTAAACGCTTCGATGGTCCCCAGGTAGATATCGGCAACCTCGCGCTCCATCGCCCACTGTCGCAGCGTATCTATCAACTGCTGACCCACCGCCTTGCCGCGATAGGGCGCTGCGACAAACATTTTGCGCAAAGCCAACCGGCCAGGGCCAATGTCGATTGCCCCCACCGTACCCACTACCTCGCGCTGGGCGATCGCCACCCAAAAGTTGCCCTTGCCCTGCTGATAGACTGCCGGAATCTCTAGCAGATCGGGCTGTTCCTCAAGGGTGATCGATGAG
>CAVRCJ010000013.1:0-232062 GCA_963719515.1 uncultured cyanobacterium | reverse complement strand
TTAGGGGAAAATGGCTATATTCAGCGTCTGGCAGAGGCCTACGAGCGCCAGCTTTTTGGAGCAGATGCTATCGTGTGGGCGCGAACTTGGGCCTATGTCGATCCCACGACGCGGCAGCTCAATGCCCCCGGTTTGGGAAATCGACTGTGGAAGGTGCGCGCCGATCAAGACCGCCGCCGCCGAGCGATCGCGAGCGTCGTGAGCCAGCAGCTCAATAATTTAGATAACTAGAATTCAGATAACTAGACAACTACGGCCGTCTCTACCCCAAACTCTGTTTTGAGACGTGAATCTCTGCAGGGAAACTTCGCTTCTCGCCTCAGAAGAGGAGGAACGAGGTAGGCTATATTTGTCGTCCCCGCCACTCGTGGCCACATTAGCAGACTATTTATGGGAGCCCATCCGCTTAATCGCACTTTGACGCGCCGAATCTTGAGGCTGCTCGTCGCTAGTCTCGCCCTTGCTAGCGCTCTGCTGGTTCTTTGGCTGCCCGCGCCTGCCCTAGCTGGCCTCGATGACGATCGCTACGACGGCAGCATTTTCCCCCTTTATGCCGGTAACGGATCCCTGATTCCGCCCCGAGCGACGCTGGCACAATCTTTGAGTCGCCCCGATCGCCCTACGGTTTTGGGGTTCTATATTGACGACAGCCAGGACTGTAAGCGCTATGCAGCCACGCTCACTCAAATCGATGCCTTCTATGGTCGCGCCGCCGACTTGATCTATATCAGCGCCGATGCCATTCCGCCTCAGGCAACCTACGAGCCAACAGAGCCCGGCTACTACTATAAAGGGTTTGTGCCACAGACAATTATCTTTGATAAAGACGGCGACGTCGTCCTAAATGAGCTGGGGTCGATTCCATTTGAGGACGTTGACGATACCCTGCGGACTATCTTTGACCTCCTGCCACGGTCGGAGTCAGTAGAGCTACGGCGACGCATCGTGAATGAACTGAATACGGAGCTTGTCCCTGAAGCCGTAGAGTGAAGATTTGACTGCTGAGCTGGCGTCTACAGCTGCGCGCAGTCAGGGGAAACCCTTGACGCGCTATCTGGATTTTTGGCATCTGGCCAGACGACTTCACAGAATTAACTACCCTCATCCCTACCGTGATGGAGCGCTGTCATCTAGAATGAAGGCAAGTTAAACAACCAGTATGTTGCTTTTCTCGCGGAGAGACCTATGCCTCAAACCATGGAGCTGACGAACGATAACGTCGAGACGGTTCTAGACGAGCTACGCCCCTATCTGATCGCAGACGGCGGTAACGTCGAGCTTGTCGACATTGATGGGCCTATTGTAAAGCTGCGTCTACAGGGCGCTTGCGGCACTTGCCCAAGTTCAACGATGACGCTCAAAATGGGCATCGAGCGTAAGTTACGGGAGTCTATTCCTGAGATTGCCGAAGTTTCGCAGGTTCTGTAGCCCTAAATCCTAAAGGATACTCTGTAGGGGCATGGCGTTGTCATGCCCCTACTTTGTGCAATTCGCTCGTCACGACCTCGCCGAATTCGAATTGAGACGCCTCACGATCCAGTAGCTCATGGCTAGGGCAAAAATTGCGATTCCCAGTCCGATCAGCTCCACGCCGCCGGCTTTGTCGAAATCAAAGATAATAATTTTGCGGGCTACCGCCGTTAAGGACGTAACGATCACAAGCTCGACCTGCACCACATGGCGCTTTAGATAAGCGGTGATATTCTCTAGAATTTCCAAGGCGATCAGCACGTCTAAGAAAAGGCCAAAAATCGCAAACAGATTTTTTTGGAATAGAACTTCAGCTGGGTCGATCAGCGCCTTCGACAACACAATAAACAGGTCAACAATGGCGACAATCAGTACAACCACCATCGCAATCGACAGCGCCTTTGACACCAGCGCCTCAAACGTTTCCAATCTTCTCAAGAAAGAAGCGTCAGAAAAGTTGGAGGAAAGTCGTTCTAGCCACCTCATGACGCTGGAATAGAGGCGATACAGTCGATTTCAACAAGCACATCTTTGGGAAGCCTAGACACCTCGACGCAGGCGCGGGCTGGGGGCATGGGAGCATCGAAGAATTTAGCGTATACCGAGTTCATGGCGGCAAAATCGTTCATGTCCGCCAGAAACACGGTGGTCTTGACGACGTCACCCAGGGTTGCTCCCGCCGCCTGAACGACGGCCTCCAGGTTGCGCAAGGCCTGCTCAGTTTGCTGGGCGACGTCATCGCCGACGAGGTCTCCGCTCTGGGGGCTGAGCGGAATTTGCCCCGCAACGAACAATAGCTGGCCGGTGACCGCGATCGCCTGGCTGTAGGGACCGACGGGCGCTGGGGCATGCTCGGTTTGAATGACAGATTTGGGCATTGTTCGGGTAATAAGGTAGAGCCCGGCTAGCGGAGACGGCCCATGGGGTCATCGCTCTCAGGTCAGCCGTATTGTTGGACGTTGTCCGTATTGGCGATAGTACCAGTAGTCGTGCAGAATTTGATCATGGTCGAAACAAAGTGCTGCAGGCAATTCCCATAGGGAATGGGCCGCGACAGCTTTGGCGTCGTCGTTCGCTTGGGGTATTCCCCGGGCCGTAGCCAAAAAGACGATAGAGAGGGTGTGCTTGCGAGAATCGCGCTTGGGAGAAGAGTAAACTTGAAACTGCTCTAAGAGCTGGACCACTAGCCCTGTCTCCTCCTTAGACTCGCGAATAGCAGCTGTCTCAGCGGATTCGCCGTAGTCGATGAAGCCGCCGGGAAGCGCCCATCCATAGGGGGGATTGAGACGCTCGATCAGCACAATCGGGCGGTTGGGGCGGTCTACAAGTTCAATAATCAGATCGACTGTCGGAGCAGGGTTACGATAGGCCACGGAATGGAAGGTATACAGCAACTATTCGCTACCAGCATAGCTCCCTCGAATCGCGCATCTCTCAGCCCCAGGTGGTGCTCGACCAACGCTGCGCACAATGCTAATCCCTCAACCCCGGATAGAGCTCGACCAACGCTGCGCACAATGCTAATCCCTCAACCCCGGATAGAGCTCGACCGACGCTGCGCACAGTGCTAATCCCTCAACCCCCGGATGGAGCTCGACCAACGCTGCGCACAATGCTAATCCCTCAACCCCCGGATGGAGCTCGACCAACGCTGCGCACAATGCTAAATAACCGACACACTGGCGTCACACAATCGCCAACTGTCCTGCTTAAGCTGATAACAATGGCAACGTGATTTTTACGCTAAGTAATTCAGTAGCCATCACTGCTAATTGACTTCACCACCATGAAACCAAGCGTCCCATCCAACTTCCCTGAAAGCCGTCCCGCTACGCTGTCGTCTGATCGGAGCCGCTGGAGCCTACCGGCGTCTTTGTCTCTGGTGCTGATCGGAGCCAGCGTCGTCCTCGCCGGAAACCGAGTTCTGTCTGGGGGGGCCATTGACATCCCCGCGATCGCCTCATCCGCTCTGCAATCAGAACAGCCGTCGCCCGCACCTCAATCTACAGTCCAGGCGGCGCTGCCGCCGATTTCTAGACAGAATTTCATCAGCGACGTCGTCAAAAGTGCCGGACCAGCCGTTGTCCGCGTTGACGCCTCTCGGACCGTCGCTCGCGCCGTACCGGGAGCGTCTGGAGATCCCTTCTTTCGCCAGTTTGGCGATCCCAACAGGCCCTCAAATATGCCCTCGGAGCAAATTCAGCGCGGCCTGGGGTCGGGGTTTATTCTAGACGATGAAGGGCATGTGCTGACTAACGCCCACGTCATAGACGGGGCGGACGCCGTCAGCGTCACGCTCAAGGACGGGCGCGTTCTCGATGGAACGGTGCTGGGGGCTGACCCGACGACCGATGTGGCCGTGATTCGAGTCGAGGCGGAGAATTTGCCCAGCGTCAAAATTAACGCCGCCAGCCTGCAGCCTGGCGAATGGGCGATCGCCATCGGCAATCCTTTGGGGCTAGACAACACGGTCACCGCCGGCATCATCAGCGCTACGGGTCGTTCCAGCGGCGAGGTCGGCATTCCCGATAAGCGGGTTGATTTCATCCAGACCGACACCGCCATCAACCCGGGCAACTCAGGGGGCCCCTTGCTCAATGCTCAAGGCGAGGTGATCGGGATGAACACCGCTATTATTCAAGGGGCGCAGGGGATTGGATTTGCCATCCCCATTGATACCGTGCAGCGCATTGCTCAGCAGCTAATCGAAACCGGCAAGGTCGAGCATCCGTTCTTGGGAATTCAGATGGCAAGTCTGACTCCGGACCTCAAGCAGGAAATCAACGGGGACCCCAACCGCCCCTTCCAAGTAGAGGCTCAGCAGGGCGTGCTGATTGTGCGTATTGTGCCCAACTCCCCGGCGGCAGCGGCAGGCCTACGGGTAGGCGATGTGATCCGCGACATCGACGGGGAAGCGATCGCCGATGCAGAGGATCTGCAGACGCTGGTTGCTGAACGATCTGTGGGCAGCTCCCTGACCCTAACGATTGAGCGAGACGGCACCAGCAATACCAAGACCGTTGAGCTCGGCCAATTGCCTACACCAGCCCAACGCTAGAGCGATCGCCCTAAATCTCTGGAGGGGATGACAGCAGCCGGCGCATTCCTGAATCGACGGAGGCCGGGCCTAACGCTCTAGGTCCGGCCTCTGCGCTACCGGGAAGGCTGGCAGCCGGCAGGCTAGAGGGCTGGGGCTGTAGGAGCTCGCTGATATTGATTAAAAATACGAGTGCAGCCTGAAGATCGATGACCGCGCCGACGTAGCGAACCTGCCCCCCATGTAGATAGGTTGCAGGTACCGGCGAAAAAGCGGATGTTGGTACCCGAATTAACGTTGGCTGCGTTTCCACCAGCAGGCCAACGAGTTCATGAGCGGGGGATGGAACGATGAGAAGATATCGCAGCACTGGCGGCTGCAGCGAGACATGAGTCGCCTCAATCAGCGGCGGGGGCGCAGTCATAAACAGACGCTCCCCCAAATTGACCACTGAGATTTGCTGACCGGAATACATCGTCAGGCCGGGTCGGTTGGCGTCTAGCCCTCCATAGATGTGATTCACGGTCACAACCTTCTCGACTAGACCGACAGGCACAGCAAACTGCTCGCCCCGCACAACGAATGAGATCAGCTGCTGGTTAGCGCCAGCCTTGAGGCGACGGGAACGGCGGGAAGAATGGGCCATAGGTCCTCTTTCAATCAGCGCTTAGGGCAATCAAAACCTGCAGGTGTCACCCCTAAGCCACAACGGCTGACTCTACGATCTGCCGTAGGGTCTGGAGCAGCACCTGCTCGTTGTAAGGCTTAGAAAAGTAGGCCGATGCTCCCAGACTCATCGCGAGTTTGCGGTGCTTGTCCCCACTGCGAGAGGTGAGCATGGCAATAGGCAGATGCGCAAGAGCAGCGTTCGACTTCACCCTCGCCAAAACGCCATAGCCGTCCAATCGGGGCATCTCAATATCACAGACAACCGCCTGCACCGGTAGCCCTGCCGACAGCTTGTCGACGGCATCTTGACCGTCTTTGGCTTGCTCAACCCGATACCCCGCCTTCTCCAGGGTCAGGGCCAAAAAGCGCCGCACATTGATAGAATCATCCACAATTAGGATGGCAGGCTTGTGGGACTTGGGCTCGAACGCCGGGTCGTCAGCAGGCGGCAGAGTCGGCAGGGACTGCCCTACAGGAAGCTGGGGAACAGGTTGGGGAGCGGGACGCGATCGCTCGTCGCTCATCATCCAGCGCATCAGCTCAGCGACGTTGACCATAGGCACTACCCGACCATCTCCCAAAATGGTGCAGGTAGAAAAGCCTGGTGGCATGGGCAGATTACCTTCTACGTAGCGAATAGCCACCTCTTGCTCTCCCCAACAGCGCCCCACCTGCAGCCCGACGAGATGGTCGCTGTAGGTCACCATCAGCACCGTGGATTCCTCAATGTTGGCAATTCCACTGGGGCGCTCTAACGCTCGCGGACAGTTGAACCGGAGCCATTCATGAAGTCGGATAAACTGCACGAGCTGCTCTTCCCATTCAATGGCTTCGCCGCCGATTGTCTTCAAGACCTGCTCGCTGGCGATCGAGGTCATTTCCTCAATGGCATCTGTCGGAAATGCCAGCATCATATCGTTACTCTCGACGAGCAGCACCCGCGTTATCGATAGGGTAAACGGCAGCGATAGGGTGATGGTGGTACCCTCACTAGGCGCAGTATCAACGCTGATCTCGCCTTGGAGTTGCTTGATGCTGTCACGCACCACATCCATCCCTACGCCGCGCCCCGACAGCTCGGTGACGTTGTTCGAGGTGCTAAACCCTGGCTCAAAAATCAGCGAAATCAGCTCATCGCTGCTGGCAGCCGCCAAAAGCATATCGTCAAGTCCCATTTGGCGAGCCCGCGCCCGAATCTTTTCGAGATTGATCCCTTTACCGTCATCCCGAATAGAGATCAGCGTGCGGTTGTTGCGGTGGAGAGCCCGAATCTCAATGGTGCCTTGAGCCGCTTTACCGTTGGCTTGGCGAGTGTCAGGGTCCTCAATGCCGTGGTCGAAGGCATTGCGCAATAGGTGTAGCAGGGGTTCGTTGAGCGCCTCTAAAATATTGCGGTCGATGAGAACATTACCGCCGTGCACCTCTAGCTCCGCCGACTTACCATGCTCTAGCGACATTTTCCGCAAAGCGCGGGGAAAGCGCTCTAGGATGTCAGACAAGGGCCGCATTTGCAGCTGGGTGAGCTTGGTCTGCAGCTGCTTGGCCGTCTTGTTGAGCCCTCTAAACGTTTGATCGGTATCATCCATGCTCAGCTCGAGATCGGTGGTGACCTCTTGAATCTGAACGATGGTCTCCATCACCTCTTGAGACATAAGGTGCATGTCGCTGTACTGATCGAGTTCCAGGACGTCAAACGCTTCGGTCAGCGCCTCCGAGGAGGGCTTTAATCGCCTTGGCTGCCGGCGCGGCGGCTGGGAACCGACCGCCATTGTGGCCTGCTCGATTTCAGTTCGGGTCGTAACGCGGTCGTAGGCAGAGCGAAGATTGAGGTTGGTTTGATCAAGGGTTTTGATCCGCCCTCTCAACGTAGAGAGCAAGTCCCGCATTCGCTTGAGGTATAGATCGAGGCCGTTACGTTCGATGGTCAACTCGCCGAACAGGTTGTTCAGCTGCTTGAGCTGGCGGATGGGGACGCGCACCGTCGTGTCATCATCAACCTCGGAGCTCTGCGGGCGAGGGGCCGCTGTGGCCTCGAATGGTTTTGAGGGCGGAGCAGCAGGGCTGCGGTGATAATCTTCAATGCCTTCGTTACCTACGGCCACCGCAGGCAGATCTGCGCTGCCGTCAAATGTGCCTAGCGTCGCATCGCTACCGTTGATTAGGATAGATTGGGGCAGCCCGTAGTCAAGGGCTGAATCGACGGCCATCTCAGTATTCGGCAGTAGCGAGTCGGCGGGGTCGGATGAGCTGTATTCTTCAATCGCTTCTCCGAAGTCATCATTGCTGTCGCCCCCCTCTTCGCTGCCATCGCGATTTAAACCGGGGATATCGTAGGTATTGACATCCTCAATGTTGCCCTCGTCAACCGGCATGTCGGCCTCTGGCCAGTCTTCAGAACGCGCTGTGTCGCCGTCAGCTGACAGGGGCCACTGTTCGAGCAGGTCGGTCTCCCCAGCCATCTCGGCCTGGGCGATCGCCTCCGCCCAAGATTGATCGCTGATGGAGTCGTCTAGGTCAACCGGATTGAGGTCAAGTTCGTCTAGTTCGAGCTCATCTAAGTCGGGCATTGTACCTCGCTCAGCTTCGGCAGCCCCGACCCCGTTGAGGGCTGCAGTATCGATATCGCCGCCTTCAAAGCTATCGCCGCTCTCAAAGCTATCGCTGCCCTCAAAGTTAGAGACATCGACGTTTGAAATCTCAACGAGAGAAGGGCTAGGCATCGGGCTACCGGCAATCTCGACAGCGATTGTCGTCGGCAGCCCGCTGTAGTTGCCCGCCAGCACGAGCCGTTGAGTTTGACGCCAGGCCGCTAGCGCCGCTGAGGCCGTCGCATCTACCTGCTCTGGCTGAGCCTGAATCGCCTCAAGTACGCTGCTGCAAAGCTGAGAGAACGCCGGCAGCTGCAGCATTTCTCCCAGCGCCCCTAGCTCTTGGGCCAAAATTTCGGTTTCTTCATAAAGGCAGTGGCGATCGCCCGCCAGGACACCCTCCAGGCGCTCTAGACAGCCTTCAACTTCCGTTTGAAACAGGAGCGGAACAATATCTTGGTTGTCCTCAGGCGACAAAATAGAGGCTGCATCTTCCTCTTGCGGCTCGCCAAGGCGGTCGTACAGCTGGTCAAACAGAGGCAGCACTTGGGTTTCCAACCAGGCTGAATCAACGAGGATTCCTTGGCGATCGCTTTCGGCAATGCGGCGTAGCGCATCAACCGCCGAGAGGAGCTGCTGCTCTAGTTCAGCGTTGATATCGACCGCGTGCTTTTGAATCTTCAGCACCTTGAGACCATCCTCAAGGCGGTGGGATAGCTGGTTGAGCAGCTGAAATCCCATCATGCCGGCCCCGCCCTTGATCGAGTGAGCCGACCGCATAGCCGAATTGATAGCCTGAACGTTGACCCCACCGCTGGCGATCCCCAGCAGAGAGTTTTCGAGATTATCGAGATAGTCTTGGGCTTCGTCCAGAAACTGGTAGCGGATTTCGAGTTCCTTATCAGACATAGGTCACAACTCCGACGTAATGGCAACGGCTTATTGGGGCCGACAATAGGCTCAATACCCCTGTCTTTGGCAAGCGGTAGACCCTATTGTCAGCGGCAGATGGGCTCCCAAGGCCTATGAGCTGACCTTGAAGGTACCTACAGAGACCTGTAGCTCCTGGGCAATGTTCACGGTTTCTTGAATCGAGAGGGAGACTTGGCGCGACGATGTGGAGGTTTGCTCTGAAACATTCACGACCTGACGCATGAGCTGGGAGACCGCTTCAGAGGTTTCAGCCTGCGAGACCGTAGCTGCTGAAATCGACTGCACCAGCTGGTCAATCTGCTGAGACACCGCCAAAATCTGGTTCAAGCTGCGCTTAGCCCCTTCCACCAGCTGGGTGCCTTCCACCACCTGCGTCGTGCTCTCCTCCATGGCCGAGACCACCTGACTGGTTTCCAGCTGAATCGTCTCCACAATTTTTTCAATCTCCTGGGTCGCTGTAGCAGAGCGGGCTGCAAGCTCCCCGACCTCTTCTGCGACTACCGCAAAGCCCTGTCCTTCTTCACCGGCGCGAGCCGCCTCAATTCCGGCGTTGATGGCCAGCAGATTAGTCTGTAGCGCAATCTGATTGATCAGCGAGACCACCTTAGAGATCTGCTGGGAAGACTCACCCAGCCGCTTCACTTTCTTTGCCGTCTCTGAAATCGTATCCCGCAGGCTGAGAATATTTTGCACTGTGGAGTCGATAGCCGCCTCTCCTGACGCAGCCGTATCAGACGCTTGACGGGCAACGACCGCGGCCTGCTGAGCGTTAGCGGCTACCACCTGAATCGACTGGGTCATTTGCTCCACCGAGTCTAGGGTGCGGGTGGTGTCTTCTGCCTGTTTGAGGGCAGCCTCCGCTAGGTCACCAATTGCACCTCTGTTCTCACCCAGCGAGCTGTTGACCTGGGTCGCTGCGTCTTTCACGTTGATCACGACCTGACGCAGGCTCTCCACAATTGAGTTAAAGAAGTCGGCCACAATTCCGATTTCATCGGCGGTCACATCAGCGCGTACCGTAAGGTCACCGCTGACCGCGCCTTCAACTTCTCCCAGTAGGGTTACCAGCTGCTTTTGCAGGGCTTCTGCTCGCTGCTGCTGCTCAGCCAACAGCACTTCAGCGGACTGCTGAGCTTGCTCTCGCTCGGTGAACAACTCTGACTGTTCTATGGCGAACCCAAGCTGCAGTGCCACCTGGCGGAACAGGCTGATCTCATCGTCAGTCCAAACGCGCGGCGCAGAGCACTGATGGGAAATGAGCAGTCCAATGAGTTTCTCCTCAATCAGAATAGGCGCGACGATGTTGGCCTTGACCTCAAAGGGCTCGAGCTGCTTGAGATGACACTCAGTTAACCCGGCCTCGTGAATATTAGGTGTGGCCTGTACCCGTCCTCGACGGTACTTCTCGACGTACTTATCGGCAAAGCAGGGGTCTGCGATTTGAGCCCCTAAAGCAGCTGGGTAGTTAGCATCTACCGACTCAGCAATGAAGCTGCCAGACCAGTCCTCATTAAAGAGATAGACGCCGACGCGATCGCTCTCAAGAGCCTTGCGGGTTTGATTGACCACGGTGCGGTAAATCCTGTCTTTGTCGAGAAAGCTGCGCATCTCCGAGACGATTTCGTTGAGGGTGCGCTCTCGCTCGGCAGCCCCTTCCTGCTGCTCTAGGAACTGAGCCTGTCGCAGGGCATAGCCAATCTGAGCTGAGACCTGCTGCAGCAGGTCTTTCTCGCCGTCATCCCAGGCGCGAGGGCCAGAACATTGGTGAACGCACAGTAGGGCAATCAGCTCATCACCAATTAGAATCGGAGCCACCATGTTGGCTTTGACGTCTAGGTCGTCAAGAATGCTGCAGTGGCAGGTGCTGACCTCATCTTCTTGTACATTTTCTCGAACAGAGACAATCCCGCTGTAGTAGCGATCTAGCGCCTCCGGCGTGAGCGGATCTTCGATGGTTTGTCCTTTGGCCCGCTTCCAGCCGCGCCCCACGGACTCCGCCGAAACATAGCCACTCTTCAGATCAGGGTTAAACCGATAGATCAGCGTCCGATCTGTCGCAAGCACCTCGCGAATGCCCTCGACGGAGGTCGCCAGAATCGTGTCGAAGTCGAGGGTTCGGCGGATACGCAGGGTCAAGTCTGAGAGCATTCGTGAGCGCTCTGCCGCCTGTTGCTGCCGCTGCTGTTCTGCCACCAAGCTCCCTTCTCGCAGCTCGATTTGGTCGGCGAGCTGGTTGAACGTACCGGCCAGCTGACCAATTTCGTCTCGCGATTGGACATCGGCCCGGGCGTTGCGATCGCCCTCGGTAAAGCGACTGGTCACCCGTTTGAGTCGCGAAATCGGGGCAACGATGCTGCGGCCCAGCAGCGTCGCCAGCACCACGTCGGCAGCAAGGGCGATCGCTGCAATCAGCAGCTGAATTTTGAGGCTGTTGCCCAGCAGGGTATTGAGGGAGTCTTCCGCCGTTCCTCGTACAATCACCGCTACGGGTTCACCGTTGAAATTGCTGATAGCCTCAGCGGCAACGGTGTAGGTGTTATCGCCAATGGTTGTCCTGTCTGTCACGACGCTACCCGCAGCCTCTGTGGCCCATTCTAGAATGGAGGGCTCAGGCAGCGGTACGTTGACGGTAGACTGCTGGACATCCGCTGCCCCGGCCATATCTAGAGAGCTGGCCAAGGTATAGGTGCCGTTGGCCTGGCGCATGTAAACCGCGCTATAGCCGCTGTCAAACGCCTCTAGAGTGCTTTGGGGAATTGCAGACTTGTTGTTGACAATGTCGCCGGAAACAAGCGCACCGATTACAGCCTGACTGTTGGGATCTACGACTGGCGTAAAGGTATAGCGAATCAGCGCATCTTGGCCACTAAAGCCTTCTGGAAGGGGTGGGTTCTCTCGTTGCAGCTCTTCCCAACCCACAATGGCGCTAGTCTTGATCTGCTGGGGATTTCCCAAGACGCTGCTGACGAGCCCTTCTGGATCAAACTCCTCTCCCCGCCGATTAGCATTGGCGCTGGCAATAATGCGGCGATCGGGGCCAACGAGCGTTGCATACTCAATATTTCGCGCCTTGATCTCATTTTGGAGAATGCCCTCAACTTGGGCAAGCGCTTCGGGTGGAACCGTATTACTCCCTGCGGCCTGAATAGCGGCGTTAATAATAGCCGCGTTATCAGCTTGGCCTCGAAAGCCAAATCCCATCTGGTTGATCTTGATGTTGTAGGCGATATCATTGACCGCCAGCTCTGCCTCAGACTGATTGAGCAGCTGTGCCCGTCCGCCTGAGACGATTAGATAGGTTCCGACCCCCATCAAACCCAAGACGGAGATCACTTCAGACGTAAACAACCCACCCAGCTGCTTTTGTCGAACCGGAAGGTCGTAAAACCACTGGAACTTTGACGTACTTCTACGAGGTTGAGGGGTGGGCTCAACACGCATTGGTACAGTTGTTTGATGGTAACCGTTGGTGGGGACTCCCAAAAACTGGTTTTGCTCGCCCTCGACAAATTTTTGAGGCAGTTGACTCGTCATGATGAAATACCTTTGCGCAGAGAGTTGGGCTATGAGTGCTGAAAGTGGTTCGAGATGGGTTGGCAGCCGGGATAAAGAGAGCCAAAGCGGGGATTAAAAGATGGCTGAGACGGAGACAGCGGCTTTGCACTCCACCAATCAGGGAAGCCGTTGAAAGGGCAAAAATCAGGGCAAGAATACGGGAGATTGTGAGATCGCCTCGACGTCGAGCACCATGGTAATTTCCTGTGCCTCCAGGACACAGCCTCTGAGATAGGGCACAAGTTCGGAGGCAACGTGCCCTACAGGAGACTGAATTGTCCCCGCGTTCAGCCAGGTCATTCCCTCAAGTCGATAGACCGCCAAACCCAAAGCCACCTGTCCGGCCTGAATGAGGATCAAGCTGTGGTGCTGGGTCATGCGGTCGAGATAGGGCAGCCCCATGAGTCGGGACAGGTCGACAACCCACAGCACCCGGCTGCGTCGGTTCATCAGCCCCAGCATCGCCGGATGCATGTTGGGCATGGGTGTCAGCCTTTGCGTTGGAAGAACTACAACTTCCTGGATGTGCCGCATCGAAAAAATGGCGGGCATATCTTCCGCCAAATAGAATTTGAGGTGCGCATCACCAGGGGTGCGGCGGGGTTTTGCGGGTAGCGCTAGCGCGGATGTTGGCATTGTGTTTACCCCGCTACCATTTGAACGGTTCGTACAAGCTGCTCGCGAGTGAAGGGCTTTGTGACGTAAGCATCAGCGCCCTGCCGCATGCCCCACAGTCGATCGATCTCCTGATTTTTTGAGGTGCAGATAATGATGGGCACATTGACCGTTGCAGGATTACGCTTCAGGCTGCGACAGAGTTCAAAACCGCTCATTCCCGGCATGACCACGTCAGTGACAATGACATCAGGCGTGTTTTCATTGGCTTTAGCCATGGCCTCCTGCGCACTCACAGCGCCAACGACGGTATAGCCGCTCTCCCGCAGATAGTGACTCATCAGCTCCATTTGAGAAGCCGTGTCTTCAACAATGAGAACAGTTTTGGTTAAGATTACGCTCATGGTTCCGTTTTGGTTAGATGTTTATCGGGTCGGGGGCTAGGAGAGATGCTTGAACACCATCTTGAGGAGGTCTGGTTGAGTGAATGGCTTTGTGAGGTAGCCGGACGACCGAACGAGCTTTGCTTTAGCGCGATCGATAAACCCTGTGTTACCGGTCACCATGATGATGGGCGTCGCTTTGAACATGGGATGGCGACGCAGCAAAGAGCAAAGCTCATATCCGTCTAAGTTAGGCATCTCGACGTCCAGCAAAATTAGATCTGGCTTGCTGCGGACAATCTGCATCAGCGCCTGAACTGGATTGCTAATCATGATGACCGAGAAGCTTGTGTCATCTAGAAAAGACTTGATGGCCTGAAGCACAGTGGGGCTGTCGTCGATGCAGGCAATGGTGTAGTTTGTCTTAGCAACCTCTGAGGAAGTACTGGCGGCGGGGGGGCCTGCAGAGAGATTCTGTCGGCCTGAGGGCGGCGCCGAGAGGTCTCGGTTGGTGCGCTGAAGTTTAGACGGCGCATTAACCTGAGGCGATCGCTGTCGCAGCTGATGCTGACAGTATTCCACCAGCGGACGGAGCTCTAGCTGGCACAGCTGAGGAAACTCCACTAGCTTTTCGCGATCAATCAACTCATAAGCGCCTTGCTGGAGCTGAAGGAACTGTCCAATTACCTCTTTAGCAATGCTCTCGATCAGGGTCGACGCCTGTGCCAAGTTCAAATACTGCTGCTCTACGAGCCAGCAAATGGCCTGGTAGTCTGGCACCTGGGCGGTGTCGGCCCCTGACCCTCGATCAAATAGAAGGCGGACTTGAACCCGAACTGCACTGACAAGACTAGGCACATACTGGCTGAGCTGTCGAAGATGACGGTCTAACCGTCCAAACGGGTCAACGGAGTTGGACGCATAGGTCAGTCGCCCTTGGTACAAGTAAATGGACCAAGATGCTGAACCGTCCGAAACCCTAAGGCAACCGCTGGTTTGGCGACTCACGGACTGAGCCAGCAAACTCAAGGGATATAGCTTCTGAAAAGGTTCATGGCTCGCGATCGAAATCATATTCATCAGCCTCTACTCTCACTCTCTTGCACATAACGCCGATTGGCGGATTGTTAGTTTGGCCACCAGCAGAGTCCGTAGGAGTGACCCTAGGGCGCTAAGACTTGGCAGCTTAGTTTTGATTAAGTTGAAGGGATAGACCGCCAGCTACGGCAGGTTTCGTTGACCGAATTTCCGTAAGCGCGATGCCGCAACCTGACTGGCGTTCTAGCTGACGAGCTGACTAACCCCATCTAGCTGGCGGTGGACAGACTAGCCAAACGCTGGAAATAAGTTTGACCTGCACTTATTCGCCAGAGCTGCCTCTAAACCGGAGCCGTTTTAGGAAGTTTGCTTCTCTCACCTTAGATGCGGCCTAGCTGGAAATCAGGCTGTTGGTTTGCGCAGCGTCGTAGGTAGATAAAGAGACTAATGCTCAGCACTCTCGAACCAGGCTATAAAAATTCAGCGTTGTGACACAAGTTTCTAAAAGAGGTTTTCTAGGAGATGCAGCCCCAAAGCCTGGAAAATAATTTCTTAAAACGGACTCGAATTCGATGCGCCAATAACCTTCATAATTAATACTATCTTAGGATAGTGGCGCAATCAGTAAAGTTTATAAATCCGCTCTAAAGTCCTAGTGAAGTTAAATAAAGTCCTTAGATGAGAAACAACTAATAGCGAATATTTGTGACTTTTAGGAAACTTTTTAGACTGCGCAAGAGTCTCTATTTTCTTGAAAAGATAGGCAAATATTTCAGTCTCCATAGCCGCTGCTTTATCTCAAATTATTGCTTGAAAAATATTCGCAGAGAGCCTACTTTATTATCCTGTTTCTACCTTCTAAGACGCCTTTGTTCGGCTTGGCCTAGGGCGGAATTTCGAGAGCGCCTTTGGCTGGGTTAGGTCCAGTTAGAGCGATTGTGATGGGCCTACTCATCATTTGAGGAACTCCGCATCAACCGACGAATTTTTCCGCTTTGCTGTTGTCTAACGTGTTCTGGAAATGAAAGCTCTAGCGCAATACGCTGAGGAAAGCCCCGGTAGGAGCCTCCTCCTACCGAGGCCTCGACAGGAATAAAGCTGGGCAACCTTTCAATCCGCTCTACTTTAGCCAGCAGGCTCTGGGCTTTAAAATTCTCAGAAACAATCAACAGGCCCAAAACAGGCTGACTTTGCTGAAGTTTCTCTAGCGAGATGTTAGGGCTTAGCTCCAGCTCTAGGCGAATATCGACCGTACTGATCTCTTTGACATCTGCAATATAGGATTTGCTTCCCCATTCCTCCCAGGACAGCTGCGCCGTTGCCTGAATTTGTTTACGAATACGCATGCCGTTTTCCGGAATAAACTCCCTGAAGGCGCGGACTAAACTCAGAGCAATAAACTTGAAGGACTCCAGAGGGCGATCGCGCTCCATGCGCTCTTGGGAGTACCAAGTTCTCACATCAGAGAACAGTACAAGCGCTAGGTCATCTCTTTGAGCGCGGTTGAGTTCAATGAAGTCAACCGCAAGCAGCGTCTGCAGCTGGGGGGTTGCAGTGGCCCGGACGATTCGAGCGTTGAGCAACACCCGGGCACCATAGTCTCCCACTAGCTCTACCCACACTTCGTCGGACACGTCAGGCCAGGCATCGAGCAAAATCTGCGCCCCCGTCTCGCTGATGTTGGTTGTGGTGCCGCCCCAGCTGTGGCCCTCTCCGTGAATAATGGCGGTCAGCTTGCGCGGTAGGCGGTGAGCCCGGCGCAGCTGCGGCTGCTCAAAGGCGACGAGGCAGGCCGCTAGCAGCAAAAATAAATTGAACACGCACCACAGCGAATTAATTAAAGCGGCTTGAGTGTCTAGGGGCCGCAAGATGAGCCAAAAGGGCAACGCGATGAGCGACGAGGCCGACACCGTTGCGACAATGACAAGGTAGCGAACCGAGTCAAAATCAAAACTGCGGCGATCGACAACCATGCCCTTTTCTGTCACGTTAAACGAGCCCAGCTTGGGATTGACGAGGGCGAACAAGGTCACCAATCCAGCCTGAAATGAAAGCGCAAACTCGTAGATTTCATTCCAGAACGAGAAGCGGACGTGCTTATAGGGAATGTGATTGGTCTGCATGGACAAAAAAATGTGCGGGATGGCGTAAGCTAGGGTTTCCACCCCTAATCCTTTGACCGATGTGATGCCAAACAGCAGGAAGAAACAGGGGGCCAGGGCGTACATCAGGCGCGGGAACCCAAAGAAAAAGTGGGACGTGGCGCTGATGTAGCACAGCCGCTGCGGGACCGTCAGGTTGAGCTTACGGTTAAACAGCGGATTTTCAGTGCGCAGGATCTGGGCCATGCCCCGCGCCCAGCGGACCTGCTGCCCGACATAGGCCGAGAACTTTTCCGGGGCCAGTCCGGCCACCATAATTTTGTCGTAATAGGCCGTTTCGTAGCCCTTAGAGTGCAGCCGCAGGGACGTGTGGCAGTCCTCCGTCACCGTTTCGGTGGCAATCCCGCCTACCTCTAGCAGTGCCGCCCGCCGCACTAGGGCCGCCGATCCGCAAAAGAAGGCGGCGTTCCAGTAGTCATTTCCTTTTTGCAGGACCTTATAAAACAGCTCGTTGCCTACAGGAATCCGGCCTTGGGTGAGCAAATTTCTTTCAAAAGGATCGGGGTTGTAAAACCAGTGAGGCGTCTGCGTCAGAGCAATTTTAGGGTTAAAGAAGAAGCCGACTGTCTCTATCAAGAAGCCGCGAGTTGGAATATGGTCGCAGTCCAAGATGAGAACGAGATCGCCGGTTGTCTTGGTAAGCGATGCGTTGATGTTGCCCGCTTTGGCATGCTCGTTGTTATCGCGAACTAGTAAAGCGCAGTCTAGCTCCTCACAGATCTGCTCAAGTCGATCTCTTCGCTCTAAGTCTTTGCGGCCATCGTCTAGAATATAGACCCGCTTTTTATCTGCTGGATAGTCAAGAGCGATCGCCCCTAAAACCGTTTTGCGAACGATTTCAACGTCTTCATTGTAGGTCGGAATATAAACGTCGACGGAGAACCAGCTTTGCTGCGGGTAGTCGGCCAGATCCACCGAGCGCCGATGGCGGACCTTGAGGGTTTGAAAGTAGGAGAGAAACAGCGTGATAATCGCGTAGAGTTCGGCGGAATACAGCAAGACCGAGAAGGTGCCGTTGAACGGATCATCCAGGTTGAGGGTGTAGCTTGTTCGGTAGTACAGATACCTCAGCGTCGCGATGGAGCTGGCAATCACCAGAAACAGGTGAAAGTATTCCGTGGTTCGATTACTGGGATGGCGCTCCTCTAAAGCCAGAATAAACCGGCCTATGACCACAAAGGCAACTCCCAGCAGCGTTTGCTGAAGCAGCGTTGGTCGAATCGTAATCAGCGGGCTGAAGAACACAATCAAAGCCAGCAGCAGCAGAAACAGTTGACTTTGATTGAGGTGCTGCAGCAGGTGGTCGATTCCGTTTGGCCATCCTTGGGTTAACCAGGTCGAAAGGCGGGCATAAAGCCGGTCCTTCCCCTCTATGATGCTTTTAGGTGTCTGTTGCATAATGTCCTTCGCGCCCAGTACTCTCTATGCCGATTGCTCTTGTCCTGCCGCGTTTGGCGAAAGAGCCTTGGATTAGCCCAAGACTCTTTCGCCGACCGTGAGGCTCTACCCCCGGTCAGGCTCTACCCGCGGCTAATCTCTGACCGTGCGATATCGCTTCAGGTAAAGCTGCACGACCCCGTAAAGGAACAGCGTTGCAGCTAAAACGCCTGCGGTCAGAACAAGCCAGTTGGTTCTAAACAGGTGACGAAGCCGACTCGACGGGTTTTCATCGACGATGTCGGCCTGGGCCGGAGCCTGAGTCAGGAATTCTAGGGCGTAGTCGTTGGGGTTGTCTGCAGACGGCGCTTCGACGTTGGCTTTGACCAGCACTGTATCGTTCCGCAGCTGATAAAAGAGCGGGTCTTGGCCCAGCACCTGCTGCACCTGCTGCAGGCCAATTTCGGTCTGTCCACTCAAGGCCATCAGCACGCGCTCATCGTTCCAAGGCGAGAGAATCTGCTTGACGAGACCTTCGTGGTCCGGAATAGTTTGAATGGCGCTCTGTCGCCACTTCCGAGAAAAGGCGTCTTCCAGCTTGAAGCCTTCTGCCTCAAACACCTCCGGTAGCGGAAAGCGATCGCGGACGCCAATGCCTACCAGATGATGCTCGGCGCGGGCGTCTTCAGGCAGCTGTCCCGTTCGGTAGACCTGCAGACGGATCGCGTCGGCCCTGCTGAGGCGACCCAGCCGCTCGGCAAACTTCAGCAGCAGCTCCACTTCTGCAGTAGATGGCTCATCCGGCATAACGACAGCGGTGCTAGACAAATCTTGGGGCGATGCAAAAGGAAATCCAGACTGCAGCAGCTTCAAGTCAGGAATGCGAACCCCCATCTCCCGGCTTAAGTCGAAGTGGGTTTCGGCGTGGATAGTGCCCCACAGCTGGGCATCCGTCACCCGGCTGCAGGAGCGACGCTCCCGGGGGTCGAGCTGAAAGTTGACCCGGATTTTTGATTGCGGGGTAATTTGATCTTCTGGCAGGTCGACGCGGAGAGTTTTGCGCTCTGCTCCATCGATAGAGGTGAGGCGATCGCCGTCAAGCCCCACCCCATCGAGCTGCACCTCCACCAGCGAGGTTAGGGGGTTCACTTGGGGGCCGTAGCTATACTCCAAGGTCATGACGTTGCCCGGCAAAAACCGGTCGTCTGGAAGGGCCTTGAAGTCAAACTCTAGGGCGGGCGCGTGGGATCCCCGCACGGTCACATCGCCAATGGGTTGCCCCAGGTAATCCGTCAGATCCCCCAGCTCAAATCGGTTTGCGGCAGGCAGGTACCGGGGCCAGGCGCGGGGGGACGGCGCGGGCACGGGGCTTACCTCGTCTATTAGCATGGTGTGCCCGGTGGCGACTTGCCAGTCTACCGGCTGAGAGAGAAACTGAACGGCTTTGCTGACCGCCGCCTCGCTATTTCCCGTGACGATAAGCACCGGACGTTCCTCATCGGGAGAGGTGGTGAGCAAAAGGACGCCGGTGTCGGAGGGGAGGGGCTTCGAATCGCTTAGCAGCTGGCCGTCTTCGATTTCGAACGGCAGCTCAAACTCGCTGAGAGCCGGCTGGGCCTCAGGGGTGCCGATGACGATCAGCCGCTCGCTGGGGCGATCGCCCTCTAACGTCTCCGTCACGCGCACTTCAATGGGGCGATACTCCGCCATGCGTCCCATTGAGGCCTGCATCTGCGCCATGGCGGTCAGCCAAGCGTCGTCGGGCTCGCTGGGCTGCAGATAGGCAATTTGGTTAGGGGTAAGACTGAGATCGTCAAAGATGGGGTAGGGATATTGGGCAAAGTCGAGGGTGATGGGCTGCGGCTGGAAGTCGAACACCAGCTTAGAGTCAGGCAGAATCTCGGTCCAAAGGGACGGGTCGAGGGCGTCTTGGGTGCAGGTGGGGGAGTTGTTCTGTAGGGTCGTGACCACAACTTCGTTGTAGTTTTGCAGCAGGTCTACGGGCACCTCAAACACCACATCGCCAATTTCGCCCTGGGGCAGATTTAGGGGTACGCTGCCCACGCTAGTGCCATTGACCAGGACGTTGAGGTTGGAGCGAGTCGCATAGAGCGCCGCAGAATGACGGAAGTGCAGCAGGAGATTGACAGACTCAACCTCCCAGTTTCGAGGTCGCGTAAACCTGAGCCGAGTTTCATCGTAAATGCCTTCTAAGCGAAGCCGATTGCCCACCAGCGGGCTGCGGTTGAACTCCAGCACGTACTCTCCGGCAGATTCGGCCTGGGTGACGGGAGAGGCCGCTAGTGCGGAGGAGATAGCGCTTGTGTTTTTATCGTCGTCTGCCTCATCGTCATCTTCACCGTCTGTCTCATCGTCATCGTCGTCTGCCTCATCGTTATCCGACGCTTGCGCTACAAGCACTGATAGAGACGGCCCATAGGCCTGCGCGACAGTGGCCTGCGCGACAGTGGCCGCGCGACGGCCCGTGTGACGGTGGCCTGCGCAACGGCGGCCAGCCCAAATGGCAGACCTATGCCCGTCAAAAATAAGAGCACTAGGCCAACAGCAGTGAGATGTCGGGGGCGAAACGAGCTTAACCAGCGAAGTAGGGAATGCATAAGGGGCAGCGGTAAAAACACGGGGTGGGCTAGGGCGACCTGGATTAGGTCAGGGGTGAGGGTAGAACCAAACTATGCTGGCGGTAGCTGAGACAGAGTACGGTCCTAACGTTTACCTTTGCCAAGGGGAAAGGCGACGCCCTCGCGAACCTGCAGGCTGTGGGAGGGTCTTCAGCTAGGAGGCTGTGGGGAGTCGGCTGAAAAAGAAGGACGCTGCAGGGGCAGTAGGCCAAACCACGCCAGATTTTGCGTGTAGTAGGCCGAGTCGTTGTCCCAAAATCCGTTTTGGTAGGCGGGCATCAGCTTCTGGTCGAGCACCTGGGCAGCGAGGTCTGGCTCCACCAGAGCAAGCGCCGGATAGAGCATGGCGTATTGGGCCGTGGCCTCGTAGTCTACAAGGGAGCGCCCCCGCAGGCTCAGCTCGGCAGAAATCGCCTGCTGATCGCGCCACAGCTGGCGCAGGTGAGCGGAATGGGTCTCTAGATATTCGAGCGCCCTGGGCTCATTGAACCAGGCTGCATCAAGGCTGATGCGCCACCAGACCCGAAAGGCGTCAAAGCTATAGGTGCTGCTCAAGCTACTGCGCCGGGACACGCGCTTGTAGCGATCGCGCTTGGGGTTGTACACTACCCAGTCCCCCGGCAGCCCGACGCGAGAGACCGCGCTAGAAGCCTCTAGAATGCGGTAGCTGCTGTCCACCAGGCTCATCCAGTCGCGGGCTGGGTCAGCCTCAGCAAACAGGCGAAAGGCGTAGGGTGCAAAGTAAGAGGGGTTGAGAATTAAGGTGTCGTCTTCAGGGAAAAAGGCCTCGCGGGGGCCGGGCAGTAGGAGGCGATCGCCTCCTAAGGCGATCGTTGATTGCTCCCAGAGGGCCGCGAGTTTTTCCTGGGCCAGCTGGGCATAGGCGGGGCAGCCCCAGCGGTCAGCCGCTAGCAGCAGCGCCGTGATGGCGTCAACGTCAGCGTCGCTGGCAAAGTTTGGGTCCAAAATTCCCCAGTCCCCCGACGGCTGCTCTCCCCAGCGCCAGGCCCACAGCTGGCTGGGCTGGCCGGCGTTCCCCTGCCGGAGGTTGTTCTCAGCCCAGGTCAGAGTCTTATTGAAAGTGTCGCGGTCGTCAATTAGGACCGAGCGCAGCATCGCATAGGCCTGTCCTTCTGAGGTGGAATGCTGATCGGCGCGCTCCCAGTCCACCACGCGACCGTCCTCTAAGATGAAGCGATCGCGGTACGCCGCCCAGCTTTCAGTCAGCAGGTCGGTGGTGGTTGAACTGGGGTAGGGCAGGCCAGAGGCGGCAGCGCTGTGAGCGGTCGCACAGACCGGACTAGCAGCGGTCGGCAGCGACAGCGCTATAAGCAGGCAGAGGGCGAGCGGGCCTGCCCAGCCTGCCTGACGGAGCAGAATATGACGGGGGCGTAAATAAATCATGGCAGCGAAGAACGCCGTGGACAGTGTAAGTGGGCTCTGTCTACTTGATCAGCCCTAGCCCGTAAAATCCGAGAGTTTACCTCAAGTTCACAGCAACTAAATAAAGGCAATAGCTCACTATGGTAGGCTGATACTGGTTAGAAATTTTTGCAGGCCACAGTCCTGAACCCTCCCCGCCCCTAGGAGAATAGCTGGAAAACCAATGACCTCTAAATCGCCATTTTCCTGGCAATCCTAATGATCTTGAACGCCGTGAACTCGAAGCCCCCGAACCCGAAGCCCTTGAACCCGAAGCCCTTGAACTCGAAGTCCTTGAACTCGAAGTCCCGGTCACAGAAGCCCGCGAAAGCGAAGCTGATGAAACTCGCCCTAGCGTCTGCGCTCCTTTTGATGCAGGGCTGCAGGGCCAGCTGGGTCCAAAAGAGATTTCCGGCGGTAACGGCCCAGATGGAGGTGATCAAGCTCAATGCTCCAGGTCGCTACCAAGTCTCTGGCACGACAGGGCTATCGGAAAATACAAAGATGGGGGTGGCGGCGGTGCGCTACTTGACCCTGACGAAGCCCGTGTCTTCTAACCCAGCAGGACGGCGCGTCTATGCGCTGCTGGACTACGAGGTGACAGAGGTCGACGACGGCATTTGGCAGACAGACCTGGATTTGTGGGAAGCTGGCCCAAGTGGTGACTTTCAGGAAGGCTGGCAGGGGTATGGCGATCGCTTGGGGTGGTCGGTTGTGCCCGATGAGGAGATTGTCTTTCTCACCATCCCCACACCTACCAAAGACCTGGCCGAGCTAGAGCAGCGGCTGCGCAACCGGCAGTATCGCTTAGATGACGCGCTACTGAGGCAAACCTTTGAGGGAGAAAGATACGCTGAGGTCACTTACGTTGACGCTATACCGCTTCCCGTTGGCGGTACGGCGATCACGCAGCAGCGGCCTCACGATATCAATGGAGGCTGGGGGAGGCGCTACTTGCTGCAGCCAGAGTCGCCCAACCCCAACACGCTAGAGCGGCCCAGCGATCGCCTCACAACGGCCCCTCCGACGCCAGAGGAGTTCCTCCGGTAGAGCGCTGGCATGGCCGCGAAAGGCGGGGGCTTAGGCCGACACCTCGTCATCAGGCTCTAAAATCGTTCCCACCAGCACTGTATCGGCAAGATCCACCCCGGTCATTTCGGTATCGGTGAGATCAGCGTTGGTCAGATTAGCGTAGCGCAGCATCGCATCGGTCAGATTCGCCCCTTTAAGGGATGCGCCGGTTAGCGTTGCCCCCGAAAGGTTCGTGTTGGAGAGGTCTGCCCCTTCCAGGTTTGTTCCCCATAGATCTGAGCCGGCAAGAACCGTTCCCGTTAAGTTGGCTCCCTGCAGATCAACTCCCGAGAGATTGGCGTGGCTTAGATCCAGCCCCCATAGCGCAGCCTCAGGGCCAATCCAGTAGAGATTATGCTGCTGAACATCGAAGCCATCGGGAAACTGCGTCGTGTGGTCATAGAGCGCCTGATGGAGCTGAGCTCCGGTGAGATCGGCACCGGCGAGGTCAGCGCCAATGAGACTGGTCTGCTGTAGGTTGGCCCCCGTCAAATTGGCCTGGCGCAAGTCGGCGTAGGCGCAGTTGGCCTGTTGAAGATTGGCCTGCTGCAGATCCGCCTGCTGTAGGTTAGCGTGGCGCAAGTCAGCCTGCAGCAGCTGAGCCTCGGCCAGAATGCTGCTCTTGAGGTTAACTTCACTGAGATCAGCCCGGTCGAGGTCAACTGCAGTCAGGTCCATCTGGCTTAAATCCCCCTCTCGAAAACTGGTTTCCATCGGGGCAATACGGCATTTTATGGTGCTGAGGGAGCGGCTCACTGTCTCTGGGCTGGCCGAGAATGGACCGGATAGCAGAGTGCCGGGGAGGGCGATGTCTCTCTGTAGGATTGAGCCATTTGCATCCGATAGAATTTCTGGGTCGTCTGGATGGCGCTTGCGAGAAACTTCTACGCTGGTGAAGCCTGCCGCAACGCTCATCAATATGGAGAACCCGACGTAGCGGATGGCGATGTCTCGCCTGTCAGGATGAAAAATAGGCGGAACATCCCCCTGATAGACCAATGGGATATTCACTCGCACCGACTTGGAGCGGTGTAGGGCCAACGGCAGCGTCAAACAGGTAAACAGTCCGCTAGAAATCAGCAGCGCCGGTAGAAAAATCCGCACTACAGGAGAGTTATCCATATCTAAGTTCCTTTACAACAGCGCCTCGATCGCCCTCGCAAGCGCGCTGACGGTCTATTCCCATCACTCAAACAGCGCCTGCCGAAATCAGGAATTCAGCCGTAGGGGCGACCATGTCTTTGCGTAAGCGACTTTACCATCGCGGCGCTCTGCTGATGGTGGTTCAGGACCGCAGCCCTTATGTCATGGCGCACAGGACACCTTTGGCGCTTCCACAGCGGAAAGTTAGCTTTACGAAAGCTTCAATCCCAGAGAACGGTGTAGACTCGCGATCGCCTGAAGAGAGAACTGCAGTCCTCACCAAAATCGCACAACATGAAAGCCAGAGTTGTTATCGGCCTCTTTGCTACCATCGTCGGTCTGCCCGTCGTTAGCGTCCTGGTGCTGCTGTCGCAGGGACCAAACCCCCTCAACGAAAACGAGGCGACAGCCGCAGGGGACCAGTCGCTTCAGCTCAACCTCTCTATTGGCAGAAAGAACCTCTCGGCAGGGGGAAGCTGTGTGCAGTGCGATTTAAACCACAGCGACCTGAGCCAGCTCGATCTAAGTCGAATAGATTTGCAGCAGGCTAACCTCTCCCACGCCAACCTCAACAAAACTTTTTTAATCAATGCCATCCTGGACCGGGCAACGCTGCATCAAACCAACCTGTTTCAGGCCAACTTGAGGGGGGCAGACCTCATCGATGTCGATATTGACGCTGTAAATCTTGACGACGCCCAGCTCCTGCAGGTGAGCCTTACAGAAGCCCGCATTGACGACACCTCGTTTAAGCAGTCAGATTTACGCGACGCCGACCTGAGCTTTGCTCACATTCAAAACAGCGACTTCTCTGGGGCCTCTCTGTATGGCGCAGTCTTGAGGCAAACGAAGCTATCCAACGTCAATTTCTCTGGCGCTGACCTGCAGTATGTCGATTTCTCAGACGCTGAGCTAGAAAACGTCAATTTTGAGAACGCCAAGCTCAACTTTGCCATCATGCCGGACGGCGTTGGCTACCACGGCGTTGCCCCCTACTGATTCTCTAAGTGATCTAGAGTCTCTAGCAGCAGGGCTTCGGCTTCGGCCTCAGAAAGGCGGTCAAGGTCGACCTGTGAGGGCTGCTTCGATACGCCCCGCGATAAAGGCGCTGCTGTGAATGAATCCTCAGGGTCAACGATTCTGGAGAGTAAATATTTCTCTAACGATGCCAAAGTGGGGTAGTCATAGCTGAGGGTCGCGGGCAGAGCGCAGCCCAAATCGGCCTGCAGACGATTGCGCAGCTCGACGGCGGTGAGAGAGTCGAGGCCCAGATCGGTGAAGCCGCTATTGGGGTCTAGCGCTCCGTTAACGCCCAGCACGACGGCGACCTGATGGCGCAGGTAGTCGGCTATGAGAGCAGGGCGCTGGCTGGGTTCGGCAGCTTGAATCCTCGCGGCTGTTCTAAAGGTGACATTGTCGGCGACATTAGCAGCGGTATTATCAGCGGCGCTTCCAACGCGCTTCGCCGCTTCGGGGGATGACGCCTTGAAGGGCTGACCCGGCAGAACCCCCACCTGAGCCATCCCTGCCGCCGCCATCAGGTGCTCCAAAATTGCTAGCCCTTCTGGGGGGGGAAGAGGCTTCTCTCTGCTGCGGGCCAGCCGCTGAGCCACGGTTGAATTTGCCGCCAGCCCTATGCCGTCCCAGGCCCCCCAGTTGATGCTGAGGGCAGGCAGACCTTGTTGATGGCGCAGATGGGCGATCGCATCTAGAAAGGCGTTGGCGGCGGCATAGTTGGCCTGTCCGGCAGAACCCAGCAAAGATGCCGCTGAGGAGAACATTACAAAGTGGTCTAGCGCCAGCGATCGCGTCAGCTGGTGCAGGTGCCAAGTGCCCAAAACCTTGGGAGCCATCACCCCTTCGAAGCGCTGCCAGGTTTGCTGCAGCAGCACGCCGTCGTCAAGCTGTCCCGCCAGGTGGAAGACGCCTTTGAGGGGCGGGCCGTCAGACAGCTGAAGCAGAGCGGCTTCTAGCGCCGAGATTTCAGCGACGTCTGCCTGCAGGACGCTGACGGTCGCTTCAGCTTCGAGCTGCTGAATACTCCGTCGTGCCTCAGGGGAGGGGGGCTGCCGCCCCAACAGTGCCAGGTGACGTGCCCCCCTCTCTATAAGCCACCGAGCTACCTGTAGCCCCAAGGCCCCCAGGCCGCCCGTAATCAGGTACGTGGCCTCATTCCGAATCGGCGCGGCTGGGCGCGGCGGCGTGATCACTACTTTGCCCCTGTGCTTTGCCTGCTGCATCCAGCGAAAAGCTGCAGTCGCCTGGCCGGCGGGAAAAGCCCGCAGGGGGAGAGGGTGCAGATTACCGGCCTGGAGCTGCTCGGTGAGATGGCGCAGCATCGACTGAATCAGCCGGGGCTGCTCCTGGGTGACGACGACTAAATCGATGATGTGATAGGCCACGTCGGGGCGCTGCTGCACCATCCTCTCTACAGGCCAAATCCCCTTCTTTCCGATTTCAAGAAAGCAGCCGCCCTCGGTGAGTGTCGACAGGCTCTTGGGAATAGCCTCATCCGAGAGAGAATTGAGCACCACATCTACCCCCGCGCCGCCCGTCTGCTCCAAAATCTCTGCGGCGAAGTCGAGGCTGCGGGAATCAAAGAGACGACGAACGCCCTGCTGACGAAGAAAGTTCCACTTGGGCTGTGAGGCGGTGGCAAAGACCTCTACTCCGGCCTGCTGGGCCAGCTGAACAGCGGCCTGCCCGACCCCGCCCGCAGCGGCATGAATCAAGGCGCGCTTTACCTTGCCGGGGGGCTGGCGCTCAAACAGTTGCCCCAAGCGGCACAGCGCATAGTAGGCGGTCAGAAACGCCGTGGGGATGGTTGCCGCTTCTTCAGGCGCAAGAGCTGCGGGCTTGGGGACCACCAGCTCAGCGGCGACGGTGACGTACTGGCTAAAGCTAGCGGGCGCGATCGCCATCACCGCCTCGCCGAGGCGAACCCCGCTCACGCCAGCGCCCACCGCCACGATTTCCCCGACGCATTCCAGCCCCAATGCCCCCGCGCCGGGATAGAGGTCTAGGGCATTCAGCACGTCGCGAAAGTTAAGGCCAGCCGCCTGTACTCTAATTTCAACTTCGTTGATCTGGGGCGATCGCCTGGGGACGGACTTCCAGACGAGATGGTCTAGGGTGCCCCGCGCCGCAATCTGGAGCTGGCGGGTCACCGTCTCATTTAAGGCAGGGGCCGCGAGCGGAACACCGCCAATCAGCTTAGCCCGGTAGCGATCGCCCTGCCGATGGGCAAGCTGGCCATCAGCCCCCGGCTCTAGGGCCAGCTCAGCGGCCAGCTCATTTAGCCTTTGGCGATCGCTACAGTCTGGATCAAGATCTAGGCAAACGGTTCTAAGTTCGGGATGCTCTAGGGCAATTGTCTTTCCCAGGCCCCACAGGGTTGATTGCGCCACCGCCAGCGGTTCGTGACCTAAAACCGCCTGTGCTCCGCAGGTGACGAGCCACAGCCGCGGAGTAGGAGGGCCGCCTTGAACTAGGGCCTGAACCAGGTGCAGCGCTCCTTGGCAGGTCTTGCTGACCTCGTCGCTCAGCGTACCGGAGAGCCGGTGCCCATATCCCGTAGGAGCGGCCAGCCCGGAACAGTAGACGACGCCCTGTAGGTCCGGCTGTTGCGTCAGCAGAGCCTTAAACGCAGCACTGCCGCTGGCGTCAGCGGGCAGCAGGGCCGTGGCGTAGGTCTGTCCTTTAGCAGTCAGCTTAGAGGCGATCGCCTCTAAGCCTTCAGGAGAATCGGAAATCACGAGCCATGGGCCAGCAGAGCCACCGGTAGACCTGGGCGCAGGCTGCCAGCTTACCCGGTAAAGCCAGTCGACCTGGGGCGCTACCTGAGACCGGCTCGGTTCAATCTGCTCGATTCGCTTCGCCGACAGCCCTGAGGCAAGGGCGACTAGCTCTCCTGCCGCGGTCGCAATTCGCACGTCAGCCGTCACCACCGCTGCCCCCTGCACTCCATCTCCCCGGAGCCGCACGTCGCTCCACAGCGTAGCCCCCACCTCAGGCAATGGCCGGTAGCGCCGCAGGCAGTCTACTCCTATGGGGACGTACAGATCCGTGCCCTCCGGTAGCGCCGCGAGCACCCCCTGGAAGCAGGCGTCGAGTAGGGCAGGATGGAGATGGTAGGGCGCTGAGTCAGCGGCGACAGCGGGACTTTGAATTTGGCCTAATGCCGCGCCCTCGCTGCGCCAAATTGCCTCGACGGTGCGGAAAGGGCCGCTGTAGCGCAACCCTCGCTGTTCGCCCCGTCGGTAATGCTCTGCCGCTGACCAGGTCTTAGGGCGCGTCTGCTTCAGCGCCTCGACATCCAGCGGGTCGGGCGCAGCGGGCTCAGCCAGGGCGATCGCCCCTTCACAGTGGAGCGTCCAGTCCTCCTGTGAATCACGTCCATCAGGGCGGCTGTAGATCTCAAAGCGGTACCCTTCAGCCTCCGGGGTGAGAATAGTTTGTAGCGTTTGGGGCGAGTCGCAGAGGGGAAGCGATCGCAACAGGGCCACGCTGCGCAGACGAACGTGGGGGGTTTTCAGCGCCGTAGCCCCAGCCGACAGCGCCATTTCTAAGTAGGCCGCTCCCGGAAACACGGCTTGTCCTTGAACTTGATGATTCCGCAGGAAGCTATCACGCTGCGTGAGCGTCTGCTGAAAAAGCTTTTGATGCGGCGTGGAGAATGGGGGCACCCAGCAGAGGATGGGACACAGCACGCTCAGCCGGAGGCGAGGGCGGGCGGTCTAGCCAGCAGCGCTGGCGCTGGAAGGGATAGGTGGGCAGCGGAATGCGGCGACCGGTCTGGCGCTGATGGAACGCCTCCCAGTCCACGGCTTGCCCCTGCTGATAGAGAATCGCCAGCGTCTCTAAAATCTGTGAGGTATCTGATCGCTTGGGGTGCAGGCTCGGAAGCCAGCGCTGTGGTCCGGGGGGCAGCGCCGTCTGGGCGAGGGTGAGCAAAACGGGGCGGGGGCCGCATTCTAAAAAGGTGCCATAGCCCAAGTGGTGCAGGGTTTCGACGCCCTGCGCAAACCGCACCGGTTGGGAAATATGGCGCACCCAGTAGTCTGGGGTGGCGATCGCGTCGCCCGCCCTTTCCCCCGTCACGTTCGAGATCAACTCTATTGTGGGAGCGCTATAGCTCATTGCTGCCGCTATCTGGTGAAACTCCGCCAGCACCGGCTCCATAAGCGGCGAATGGAACGCGCGGGAAACCTGGAGCCGTTTACAGCGGTACCCCTTATCTTCTAGGCGAGAGATACTTGCGGCGATCGCCTCCGCGCTTCCCGACACCACCGTATTTTTCGGGCCATTAAAGGCCGCAATGGCCACCGCCCCTACCGGCTTAATCACCGCCGCCACCTGAGCTGCCGTCGCCGTCACCGCCGCCATCTGCCCCCCCGCTGGCAGCGCCTGCATCAGCCGCCCCCGCGCCGCCACCAGCGTCAAGGCGTCCTCCAAACTAAAGACCCCGGCCACGCAGGCCGCCACATATTCGCCGATGCTGTGGCCCATCACCGCCGCCGGACGAATGCCCCAAGAGCGCCACAGCTGAGCCAGAGCGTACTCCACGGCGAAGAGGACCGGCTGGGTATTGACGGTTTGATCGAGTTGATCGTGCTCCCCAGCGTCGTCGCGGGGGTAGAGCAGCTCTAGCAGCGGCAGGGGGGCCAGCTGGGCGCAGCGGTCTAGAGCGCCGCGAAAGACGGGCTGGGTGTCGTAAAGCTCGCGCCCCATGTTGACGGACTGAGCGCCTTGGCCGGTGAAGAGAAAGGCGATCGGCCTGCGAGCCTGATTCGAACTCGCCCTGCTGCCCCCTAATTCGTAGCCGCGGACCTCCTGAGAGGGCTGAGTTTGGTCTTTGGCGTCAGCCAGCCAGTCCTGCAGCTGCGCCTGCAGTCTCTCTATCGACTCAGCAACAAAAGCCGCCCGGTGGGAGAAGTGCGATCGCCCCACGGCAGCGGTGAAGCACAGGTCTGCTAACGCGACGTCAGGGCTCTGCGCCAGATAGTCTCGGTATCGCTGCACCAAGGCCCTTAGCGCAGCAGGAGACTTGGCGGAGAGAGGAAGAATTCTGGTTTCGGGCGGCCTGGCCTCAAGCTCTAGGCTACCCGCCTCCTCCAGCACCACATGCACATTCGTCCCGCCAATTCCCAGAGAGTTAACGCCAGCGCGGCGGGGCGTCTCCTGCTGGGGCCAGTCCGCCAGCGTTGCGTTCACGTAAAAAGGGCTGTTGGCAAAATCAATTTGCGGGTTGGGCTGCGTAAAGTGCAGGCTGGCCGGAATCTGCCGGTGGTACAGGGCTAGAGCCGCTTTGATAAACCCCACCACCCCGGAGGCGATATTGAGGTGGCCCAGGTTGGTTTTTACCGAGCCAATGGCGCAAAACTGTCGCGCCGCCGTGCTGAGGCGAAACGCTTGGGTGAGCCCGGCGATCTCGATGGGGTCTCCCAACGCCGTACCCGTACCGTGGGCCTCCACATAGCGAATACTGTCCGCCGGAACGTCCGCGATCGCTAGCGCCTGCGCCGCTACGGTAGCCTGTCCCTCGCTGCGGGGAGCCAGGTAGCCTACCTTTTGCCCCCCGTCGTTGCCCACGGCAGACCCCTTAATTACCGCGTAGACGGTGTCTCGGTCGGCGATCGCCGCCTCTAAGGGCTTGAGCACCACCAACCCGACCCCGCTGCCAAACAGCGTTCCCTGCGCCTGGGCGTCGAAGGCGCGGCAGTGACCATCGGGGGATAAAATCATCCCCTCTTGGTACAAGTGACCCGCCTTCTGGGGCGTTTCCACCGACACCCCGCCCGCTAAGGCCATGTCGCATTCCCCCTGCCGTAAGCTTTGGGCCGCTAGGTGAATAGCCACGAGAGAAGTGGAGCAGGCCGTCTGCACATTGACGCTGGGGCCGCGCAGGTTGAGCTTGTAGGAGACGCGGGTGGTGAGATAGTCTTTGTCGTTGGCGACAGTGGCCTGAAACCCGCCCAGAGAGCTGAGGGTAAAGACCTCCAGCGAATCGTTGGGGTCTAAGCGGTGGCGCTGGGGGTAAACCTGGTTGAGCAGGTAGGTGTTCATAGAGGCCCCGGCGTAGAGGGCTATAGCCCCAGGGTAGGTGAGCGGGTCATAGCCAGCGGTTTCTAGGGCTTCCCAGGCGCATTCCAGCATTAGCCGCTGCTGGGGATCCATGAGCTCGGCCTCTTTAGGGCTGTAGCCAAAGAAAGGGGCGTCGAAATATTCCACTCCGCTCAGGGTGGGGCTGGCGTTGACGTAGTTAGAATGCTGGATAAGGGCGGGGTCGAGGCCAGCGGCGCACATCTCGTCATCGGTAAACCGAGCGATAGACTCAACGCCTTGGCAAAGGTTTTGCCAAAAGTCTTTTAGGTTTTCGGCTCCGGGGAACCGGCCCGCCATGCCAACAACGGCGATACCGCTCGCGGCTGCAGGGCGCGAGCGGGGGCGCAGCGGAACAGGAGCCTGGGATGGGCCGCTGCGGTTGAGATGAGCGGCCAGCAAAGCCACCGTGGGATATTCAAACAGTGTCGTCGCCGTCAGACCAGACTCGCCCTGACGCTGCAGCTGATGGAGCACCTGCATCAGGCGCAGCGACGTGCCCCCCAGCTCAAAGAAATTGTCCTGGCTGCCCACGGCATCGATCTGGAGCACCGACTGCCACACCTGGGCAATGCGCTGCTCTAGCTCGGTTTGAGGACCAGCGTCCCCCACCTGCGCCCGAAACGCCTGGGCCACCTGCGCCACTTGGGCTTCGAACATCCCTGCCGCAAACTGCTCGCTGAGGAGCCGCCGCTGAATCTTGCCAATAGCGGTTTTGGGAATCTCCGCTTTGGCTACTGGAATCACATAGGCAGGCGCAGCCCCAATGCGAGCCGCCTGGGCGCGAATCTGGCGGACGAGGGCGGTGTCAACGCCTGCGGGCTCGCCCTGATCGGCGGGGTGAAAGAAGATGGCGAGCTGGTCGGTCACCGCATCAGGCGATCGCACCCCGCAGGCCGCCGTAAACGACGCCGCTACCCCGTCTAGCTCCTCAACGACGGACTCTATTTCGTGGCTGTAGAGGTTGACGCCGTTCACAATCACCACATCTTTCTGCCGTCCGGTAATCGTCAAAAGTCCGTCGTACAAGAAGCCCAAGTCCCCCGTGTCAAACCAGCCGTCTGCGGTAAACGCCGCCGCGTTTGGGTCCAGATGCTGGGACGCTGGAGGGTGATAGTAACCCAGCATTACCGTCGTCCCGCGCACCTGCAGTCGGCCCACCGCCTCTTCCGCCACCGGCTGATTCGACTCATCTACAATGCGCACCGACACACCTGGGATGGGGCTGCCCACCTGGACGAAGGCGTCGTCGTCGCTCGTCGTCTCCAGGGAAAAGTCGTGGGAGTGAACGATGCCCGAGCAGGTTTCCGACATGCCGTAGCCCGGACTCACCACCGTAGGCTTCAGCCCATAGGGCGCGAGCAGCTGCAGAAAGCGCCGCGCCGTCCTGCCCACCACGGCCTCCGCCCCATTCCCCATCCAGCGAAGGGAAGTCAAATCCCAGCGCTGGCCCGCAGACTGAAGCGCTTCTACCTGGTCATTCACCAGTCCGTAGGCAAAGTTAGGAGCCCAGGTGACTGTGACCTGGTAGCGCTCAATCAGGTCCAGCCAGGTCAGCGGCGCTTTGAGAATCCGCTCATTCGCCACGTGAATCTGAGAGCAGCCTAAAACTACTTCTGTGAGGTGAAACATCACCAGGCTAGCCACATGAGACAGGGGCATCCAGTTCAAGGTGACGTCAGCTGCAGAAAGTTGATTTGCCGTGGCCATGCCGTAGGCGCTGGCCCGCAGATTTTGGTGGCTGAGTACCACGCCTTTGGGGGTGCCGGTGCTGCCGGAGGTCAGCAGCAAGAGCGCGGGGTCATCGCTTTGGGAACTATGGGGGGCGATCGCGGGCTGCTGACCTCCGGACTCTCTTAAGCTTTGGAGCGTGAGCTGCTGGGGTAATTGAAGGGAAGAACCTGAAGCCGGACCTTCCCTATCGACGCTCAAAATCGGCCCCAAAGCGGCATCACTCACAACGGCAGGGGAGCCTAAAAGCTGAAGCGCCGCCGTCACGGGCGACCTTTGGTGCGAGGACGGCGGCGAGAGCGGAACGGGAACGCAGCCCCGCAGCAGGCAGCCCCAAAGGGCCACAATCAGCTCGGCGCTGGCCCGCAGGTTCAGCACCACAAAATCTCCAGGACCTAGCCCCGCTGAGGCTAAGCCCGCCGCAACGCAGGCAGCCTCGTCCCACAGCATGCGGTAAGACTGCACAGTCTCGGTGCCGTCGGCTTCGAGGTAGCGAATATTTGCCCCGGTCTGCGCCGCCTGCCGGAGCGCAGCAGCAAGCTGAGGTAGATGAGCCGGGTCGAGCGCTGGACCAGCGGCGATCGCTTTGGGCCTAGAGAAGGCATTTTGAGCACCATCCGCCGCAAACTCCGCTTGCCCCATACAGACTCCTTCCAGGTTCTCAGCACTGTCCAACGTGCCTCTCTTAAAGCAGTAGGATACCCTACTACGGCAAGTCGAGTGAAGCTAATGTACCCTTCGTCTATCGGTCGCCGGCTAAAGCGGCAGCTACAGCTAGACGCTCACAGCAAAGGGGCCCAACGATTTTTAGCCTGAGGCCTCTGTCGCGGGCTGGGCGGGAGCTTGGTCGATGGCCTGAAGGCAGGCCTCTAAGCTGCCTTTTTGGCTCATGGCGCTCACCAAAGCCTCATAGGCAGGCCAGTTGTTTTCCAGCAGGGTCTTGGCCTTCAGCGTTCCCCAGCGAATGCGGGTCTCGGCCTGACCGGGCTGCTTGAGCTGCTGCCAGAGCTGGCGCATGATTTGGCGGTCGTCGCTGCCCCCCTGAGCAGTCCCGTAGACGAGCTGCTCTGCCGCGACACCCGCCATCCACACCGATCCATAGCGCTCTACCACTTCTGCCGGCAGCTCTCCTCGCTGGAGGTAGGCCTCGACGTCCTGCGTGTCAAACTCAACGCCGCCGCGCCCCTGCCGCCCTTGCCTGAGAGCTTCCCAGGCGTTGAGGGTGTAGCCCGTCACGGGAATACCCGCCAGGTGGGCAACGAGAAAATGCCCTGCTTCGTGGTGGATCACCCGCATGCGGTGGTCGGGAGAGAAGCGAGAAAACCAGTCAACGACCAAGGTGCCGCCGCGCCCCTCCCAACCGAACCGATCTAGGGTGGCAGCGGCAAGCAGGATGGCTGCTATTGCGGCAGGCACCCCGGGGGAGACTCCCACCATCGGACCTAGAATGCTGGTCACGGTGATGGAGAAGATGGCGATCGCCGTCAGATTGAGGGTGGTTTGGCTCACAGCGCTGAGAGGTGTGGGTAAGGGTTGAGATCGTGCGGTCCCGATGCCCTAATTCTACCGGGGATCGCCCAGGCTCTGTGAGATTCACCGCGCGGCTTGCCATTGGACAGCACCTCAACGGGCCAGCACCTCAACGGGCCAGCACCTCAACGGGCCAGTAACTCACGGGCCAGCAAAACGCACTACTGCGGCAGCAGGTCATCAATGTCAGAGCTGCCCGAGCGAGAGTTAATCCGTAGAGAGCTGCCGTCGCGCGATAGGTCGTAGGTGAGTGCCGCGGGGGTAGCCGAGAGGTTAGCGTTGCCCTCGGACTGGAGCGCAGCACTGGGGTACTGGGCGCTCAAGGCGCGTATCCCAGAAATCCGCTCTGGGGTGGCGGGATGGGTCACGCTGTCAAGCTGGCTACCGGGGATTCGGTTTAGGGCTTCTAGCATCGTCACGCAGCCCTGAGGCTCAAACCCGGCCCGCACGATGTATTGATACCCTACCTCGTCGGCCTCGAACTCGTGGGTGTGGCTGCGCTCAGTTTCCGCCGCGATAAACTGGGCCTCTTTCTCCGCGTAGATTTGCTCAATCCGCTCCACGGCTCGCTCTAGCCGCCGCTGGCGATCGCGGCGAATTTGCCCGCCCACTAAGCCGCCAATCATGCCGCCGATGCCGCGCGACTCGGGGATGGCGATCGCGCTGAGGGTGCCGGCATTGCCCGATACCCACTCGCCAACGCCCATGGCCTGCAAATCACCCTCTAGGTCTTCTTCCTCGGCAGCCACCTCATCGATTGCCATAGCCGCAGCGTCTGCGATGATTCAGGTCATCTTACGGCTTCAACGGGCAAGATTCCGTAAAATTCCCTTAAAGAATTATGGAGAATTGGTAGCCTTTTGTGCGGTTATCGTATTTGACACCTACGGCCAGATTTGTAATGATAGGGGGATGCAAAATTTTAGTTAATGCACGGATCAGGCTAGATGTAGGTCTAAATGAGCCTGTTGGCTAGCGCGATCGCTAGCAGCGACTTGAGAATTGGTCTACCGCCTGTACGGCAAGAGGAAAGCGTCTAATGGCATATGCAATTGTTGAAGCGGGTGGTAAACAGTTCCGGGTTGAGCCCGGCCGATTTTACGACATCAACCGCCTACACGCCGAAGAGGATGAAACCATTACCCTCGACCGCGTTTTGTTTGTTTCTAGCGACGCAGGTATCGAAGTCGGGCAGCCCCTTGTTGATGGCGCTGCCGTCAGCGGTACCGTGATGCGGCATCTGCGGGGACCAAAGCTGATTGTCTACAAGATGCGCCCCAAAAAGAAGACCCGCAAGAAGCGGGGCCACCGTCAGGAACTCACCCGCCTGATGATTGACTCTATCTCCGTTGGCGGCAGCGTGATTTCTTTAGAGGACAGTGAAGCCGAAGACACGACATATAGTGCGGTCGAGGCTGAGGGCCTTGAAGCAGAGACGGCAACTGTTGAAGCCGCAGAGGCACAGGCTCCTGAGGCAGCCGACGCTGCTGAGTAGCGCGATCGCCCCAGCAGCAGGAATTGACTTTAGAATAGAGAACGTAATAGGAGGAAAGACATGGCTCATAAGAAGGGAACGGGCAGTACGCGCAACGGTCGCGATTCAAATGCCCAGCGGCTAGGGGTCAAGCGGTACGGCGGCCAGGTCGTTTTGGCCGGTAACATCCTCGTGCGCCAGCGCGGCACTAAGTTTCACCCTGGATCTAACGTGGGCCGGGGCAGCGACGACACGCTGTTTGCCCTGGTCGATGGGGTTGTTCGCTTCGAGCGAAAGGGCAAAGACCGCAAAAAGATCAGCGTTTACCCGGCTTAGGCCTTGTAGCCTGCGCTAAGCAATAGCTTTGCATCCCCATGTCTTATTAGAGGCATGGGGATTCTCTATGGTGGGTCCACCGCTGCTGTCGAGAACCGGTTGCCGCCCTGGCTTTGGGCCTGCTGCAGCGCCCGATCGCATTGGGCCACGAATGCCTCAAGTTCTAGCGAGGGCGAGGGCCAAACTGTGGCGCAGCCGAGGCTCAGCGTCACGGGAGGGTGACCCTCGGTAAAGGGAAGCGCCCGGACTTGCTTTAAGATTGCCTGGGCGATCGCTTCGCCGCTGGTCTGGTTTGGCAGCAGTAGGGCAAAGGTCAATGCTCCGTAGCGGCCCACTAGGTCTTGAGGGCCCTGAACAGCCCGCTTGAGGAGGCTGGCCACCTGCTGCAGGTCGCGATCGCCGCCTTGCCCAGGGGTAACTTGGTCGAGCTGGGCCAGCATCAGGGTGAGGGGAGCCTGCATCCGCAGCGATCGCTGCCAGCTTTCGCCTAGGTAGGTGTCAAATCGCCGTCGGTTGGCGACCTGGGTTAGCTCGTCAATCGCCGCTAGCCGCTGAAGCTCTTGAATAGCCTGATGAAGCTGGGCATTTTGGGCTTTGAGTTCCTGCTGCAGCTGCTGAATCTTGAGCTGGTTTTCAACCCGAGCCAGCACTTCGACAACCTTAAAGGGTTTGGTAATAAAATCCACCGCCCCAACGGAAAACGCCCTGACTTTGTCCCAAGCCTCGTCTAGAGCGCTGACAAAAATGACGGGAATATCTTGGGTATTGGGGTCAGCTTTGAGGTGCTGACAAACCGCGTAGCCATCCATCTCGGGCATATGAATGTCCAGCAAAATCAGGCTGGGCTGCTCAAGCGCGACCACCTGCAGAGCAACCGCGCCGTTAATTGCCTGCTGAACGTCGTAGCCCTGTTCTTCCAGTAAGTCCGAGAGCAGCCGCAGGTTCTTGGGCTGGTCGTCCACAAGCAAGATATTGGCAGAGAGAGCCTTAGCGCCGAGAGAGAGCACCGTCGTAAAAGATGGGGTACCCGGACCTGCGGTAGGAGGTGCTGAAGTCTGGCCTGACGGTAGCCCAGAGCTGATAGCCCTAAATATGCCTGTTGGGGCGGACGCAGGGATCTCCTCAAATGCGCCTCCTCTAGAGCTAGACGGCTCGTCATCGACCCGAGGTGCGACGTGGCGCATCTTTTGCTCTAGGACAGCCCGCACGTTTGACTTATGAATCTTTTGCTCTAAGGCTTGGGAGAGCAGCTGCCAGAGCTTAGGGGCCACGTCTTGCTTGACGTATTTGGCAGAATATCCACATTCTTCCGCAACTTGATCGTAGGTTTTGCGCTCCCCCTGGAGGGTCGAAATAAGAATGCGCCGCTGCAGCTCACTACAGTAGGCATTTGTCTTTTCATGAATTAACGTTTCAGCAAATTCCAAAACATCATCGTTCACGATTAGACTCAACCTAACAAACTGAAATTTACTTATTAAACGGAAGTTTACCAATTTATTCAAAGGAAGTCTACCAGCAAATTGCAGAGGCGATTGTGGTGGACGTAACGAATAGTGACAATCAGAGAATAATTCCCGTGAAGATCAGCGCGGCGGCCAGAGCCTGGCTAAACTATTTCAATTCCAACAGGTTTTTTCACTTTAAATGAGTCCTAAATACCCCTCTTCCCGCATCAGCCTGCGCACCGCACTTGTTGCTTCATTTGTGCTGCAAATTGCCGTCGGCGTTGGCGCAACGGGGTGGTTCTCATTTCGTAATGGGCAAAAGTCGGTGAACCAGCTTATGGGTCGCATTAGCGATCGCGTCACCGAGCACGTCAAAACCCACATCAAGACCTTTGCCGATACGCCTTACCAGTTCTTGCAGATTAACCTAGCGGCAGTGGAGGCGGGGAACCTAGACGTCACCGACGACGACTCGATGATGCGCTACTTTGACCAGCAGACGCAAATTTCAGATGCCGTCCCCTTCGTCTATTTTGGCAGTCCCCAGGGCGATTTTGCCGGCGTCCGGCAAGAGCCTGATGGCTCTACCACCTACTGGCTGCGGGATGAGTCGAGTGCGCCTATCCGAAGAATTTACAGGAGCGACGAGCAGCGCAGTTCGCGGACCCTGGACCGCGAGGGCGAGTACGATTCGCGATCGCGTCCCTGGTACCAGGCGGCCACTGCTGTCGGTAAGGCCACCTGGTCCCCCATATACCCCTTTGCCGACTCACCGCAGCTTGGGATTACCCACGTCGCTCCGGTCTACGAGGACTCAAATTTTCTGGGCGTGCTGGCGGTCGATCTGACCCTTTCTGAAATCAGCAATTTTCTTCGGCAGCTTGAGGTGAGCCAGTCTGGGCAGGTGTTCATTATGGAGCGCACGGGTGAAATTGTCGCTAGCTCATCGTCAGAGCCGCCATTCGTCAAAACTGAGACCACGGATACCCGGCTCGCAGCCTTGGACAGCACAGACCTGCTTATTCGAGAAGCTGCTCAGAGTCTGCGCACACAGCTAGGCGGCTTCGAGCAGATTGACGCCAGCGAATACTGCATTTTTGACATCAACGGCGCGAGCCACCTGGTGCAGGTAACTCCGATCAAAGACGGTCGTGGCCTTGACTGGCTGATGGCGGTGGTGATTCCCAGATCGGACTTCACCGCGCAGATTGATGCCAACACCCGCAACACCGTTGTCCTCTGTCTAATCGCTCTGGGCGTTGCCACCCTTCTGGGAACATTGACCTCTCGCTGGATTGCCGCCCCAGTGGTGCGGGTTGCTGAAGCGTCAGATCAACTGGCTCAAGGGGATCTCGATCAGCAGGTGGCCTCCAGCGCTATTAAAGATACCGATGTCTTGGCTCGCTCTTTCAACCAAATGGCCCGCCAGCTGAAGAAGTCCTTTAACGCGCTCCGGCAAAGCGAGGCGACCAACAGAGCTATAGTCAACACGATTCCCGATCTGCTGATTCGCGCTCGGGGAGATGGACATTACGTCGACATCATTGACAGCAACTACCTGCAGCGCAGCGAAAGTATAAAACAGGCCCGGCCCGGAAAAAGGGTCCAGGACTCCCTGCCACCAGAGCTGGCTGAAAGGCGCATGCACTACATCCACAAAGCGCTAGCAACAGGTCAGCTGCAGGTCTATGAGCATCGGGTTGAGCTCGGTCGCTCAGTCCAGCACGAAGAGGTCCGCATCATGGTGCTAGGGGAGGATGAAGTGCTGATCATGGTGCATGACATCACGGCCCGTAAGCAAGCTGAACAGGCTCTAGAGCAGTCCAATCAGGCTCTAGAGCAAAAAGTTCACGAGCGCACGGCCTCTTTGGGCAAGAGCAATCAAGAGTTGCGCAAAACGCTCTACCAGCTAGAAGTGACTCAAACCGAGCTAAAGCTAGCCAAGGAGAAGGCGGAAAGTGCGAACCAGGCCAAATCAAATTTTTTGGCAAATATGAGCCACGAGCTTCGTACGCCGCTCAACAGCATTATTGGCTTTACCCAAATTCTGAGCACCGATACTTCCTTGCAGTCAGAACAGCGGCTGCGGTTAGACATTGTCAATCGTAGCGGTGAACATCTTCTGTCACTGATTAACAATATTTTGGAGCTGTCTAAGATCGAAGCAGGCCGAGTGGGTATTACCCGCCAGACCTTCGATCTCTATAGGCTGCTACAGGACATGCAAAACATGTTCTGCCTCAAGGTGACCAACAGAGGACTCCAGTTTTGTCTGGAGCTGGGCGCCGACCTGCCGCGATACATCTATGCCGATGAGAAAAAGCTGCGTCAGGTTCTGATCAACCTGATTGGCAACGCCGTCAAGTTTACGGAGAGAGGATCGATCACGCTGCGGGTGACGGTGCGCCTAAACCCGCAGCCCGCGGCCCCTGACCTAGACCACAATCTTCAGCTGGAGCTAGAAGACACAGGGCCGGGGATTGCCCCTGATGAACTAGATAAGCTGTTTGTTGCCTTCGAGCAAACCGCAGCAGGGCGGCGGGTAAAGCAGGGAACTGGACTAGGTCTGTCGATCTCTCGTCAGTTTGTGGCGCTGATGGGGGGAGAGCTCACGCCCCGCAGTGAGGTGGGCAAAGGAACGTGCTTTCGGGTCGCCATTCCCGTCGCAGTGACCTCTGGCGAGGCGCTCCCCACGGCTCAAAGCCGGGGCGTGGTGGGTCTTGCGCCAGGCCAGCCTGACTACCGGCTCCTGGTAGTGGACGATGAGCCAGACAGCCGCCTGCTGCTGCGAGATTTGCTCACCTCGGTGGGGCTGTCGGTGCAGCAGGCTAGCAATGGGGCAGAGGCGATCGCCCTTTGGGAAGAGTGGCAGCCGCAGCTTATCTGGATGGATTTGCGTATGCCCGAGCTAGATGGCTATGCCGCCACCCAAGGAATTCGGCAGCGAGAGTCAGAATTTGGGCAGACTGCTACCAAGATTATTGCCTTAACGGCTAGCGCCTTTAAAGGGCAGCGAGACGTCACGCTGGCCTCTGGGTTCGACGACTACATGCTAAAGCCGTTTCAACAGGAAAAAATTTGGGAGATGCTCCACCAGCATTTGGGGATCGAGTTTACGTATCAGCAGCAGCCTGCCCTCACCGCAGAAGACCTACCCCAAACGATGTCTTGCCGAGACGCTGCGCCGGTGGATGTCTCAACCGCTCTTAGGGCTCTACCCGCTGACTGGCTAGCCGCCCTTCGCCAAGCCGCTAGCCATCTCAAAGGTCGGCAGGTGAGGCAGCTGATTGCCAAAATTCCGTCGGGTAATGCAGCGATCGCTGCCCGATTGGAGGGTTTGGCAGAGGACTACCAGTTCGACGAAATTGTACGCCTACTGGATGGGGCAAGCTAGAAATCTAAGAAAATATTGCACCACTTTTGCACAAAAGCCTGTAAAATGGCGCGTGAAATGTTGAAAACGGCGATCGCCTCACCCCAGGCAGCGCCGCTAGGGACGACTGCCTCTAGTCTCACGCAGGCAGGCAGTCGTCCCTCTCTGCAAGAGAAAGGTGGATATTATGGCCTCAACAAACCACATGAAGCACCGCTTGAAGGTTTACCGCCGCGATGGCTTTCGCTGCGTCTACTGCCACAAGCGAGTCAAGGCCGAGGCCTTAACCTTAGACCACGTGATTCCTAAGTCCCGAGGCGGCACCGACAAGATGAAAAACCTTGTAACGGCTTGCCTAGAGTGCAATAGCAAGAAGGGCGCTATGGACCCTAAAACCTGGGTCACCTACCTCGGCGCAACGAGCGAAAACAGAGAGCAGGTGGGTCAGGTTGATGGGCTCGTCGCCCGCGCCATATCCGCTGACCCGAGCTATCGCAGACGTGAGCGCCAAGCGCGAGAAGATGCCCTGCAGGAATCCTGGCAGCAGCACGGCTGCTTTCAAGACGATATTGACTGGCTAGACGATATCCCCGTGCTACCATAAAAGCGCCAAAACGCTGAGGCGAAACGGCTTTTGCCTTGCTGCGCTTCAGCATATCAGTCCTAGAGGCATTCTCCGTGGCCCTATCGACCCTCGTCAAACCTGCTCTCAACGCGATCGCGGGCCGACCGCTGCTGGCGGTTGTGGAAATTACCCTGCGCTGCAACTCTGCCTGTCGCTACTGCAACCTGGAGCTCAACAAAGGGCATTACGAAATGACCCGCGAGGAGATCCAGCGCGTCTTTTCTCACCTCTATGAGGAGGGACTCCGGTTTTTGCTTATCCAAGGCGGAGAGCCTATGCTGCGGCGGGACCTGATGGACATTCTTGTCGATCTCAACGCGATGGGCTACAACCTCAGCTTGGTGACCAACGGCACCTGTTTCACCCCGGCAAAGGTGGCTACCCTAAAGGACTTGGGCGTCTCTATTTCTATTAGTTTAGATAGCCTCGACCGCGAGCGCTATGCCTATATTCGCGGCCGCGATCAGCTCCCCGCCGTCCTCAAGGGGATTTCACTTTTAGAGAACTACCCCCACCCCAAGTATCTAACCTGCGTCGTCAGCCAGAAAAATCTGGGCGATGTGGAAGCGGTGGTCGAATTTGCGGGCGATCGCGGCTTTACTCCCGTGGTCGGAGCCTATCACTGGGATGTCTCCCGCTACGGCAAAGTGGATGAGGACCTGCAGTACGAAACGCCAGATATTCTCCGACTTTTCGAGCGCCTGCTGCACTCTCCTCATATCCCTGACGGCTACTACCGGCAGTACATCAAAGAAAATATCCGCTGGCTGCAGGGCCTTGGGCTTCCCCCCTGCGACGCCGGGCGCCACGGCATTGCTATTGACTGCTCCGGGCGGGTGGCCCCCTGCCTAGCCTTACCCAAAACCGAGTCGCTGCTCGACAAGCCTTTGCCCACGCTCTTGGCGCAGCTCAACCACGAAGAAATCCGGCAGTGTTCCGCAGCCTCGACCTGCAACTTGCTCTGTAGCCGGGTGGTCGGCACCCACCTGCGGCATCCCTTCCTAGCGCTAAAAACCTATCAGGTCATGACAACAACGGGATGATCCAGCTCCTAAGGCGATCGCGCTCCCTAGTTGTGGGGTTCTCACTGGCGCTACTCCTCGCAGTTTTTCAGGGCGCGGCCCCTACTTTTGTCGGCCTTGGCAAGGTCCAATCGGCAACGCCAGCTGAACAGGGGCTTACTGAGCCGGGAAAGCAGGCCCTAGACCAGCTTGATGCGGGACGAGCCGCCTACCAAAGTCAGCGGATTGGCGAAGCTATCGGCGCGTGGCAATCTGCCGCCCAAAGTTTTGAGGTGCAGGGCGATCGCCTCCATCAGGCGCTGGCCCTCAGCTATCTCTCCCTAGCCCATCAGTACTCAGGCGAGTGGCCGCAGGCAACAGCGGCGATCGCTCAAAGCATAGAGCAGCTTAAGCAGTGGCGAGCCAGCGGTGGGAGCCAAGACTCTCACCAGACCCTCGTAATTCAGGGCCAGGTGCTCAATACCCAGGGGGCTCTGCAGTTTGCTCAAGGCTCACTCGCCCCTGCTCTAGAGAGCTGGCAACGGGCTGGAGCTTTTTACCAGCAGGCTGGCGACCCCCGGCGCTACACCGGTAGCCTCATCAACCAGGCCCGTACCCTCCAATCGTTGGGCTATTTCCTTCAGGCCCGCCGCGTTCTCGACCAGGTTCAGACCGAGCTAGACCAGAGCGACCTTGAGCTGCAGGTGTTAGGGCTGCACAGCCTCGGAGACACGCTGCGGGTCATCGGCGACTTCGATGCGGCAGCGGCGGCCTTTGCTCAGTGCCTAGAAATCGCCCAAGCCCAGTCTATGCTGCGGGAGCAAGCAGCCCTTCTCTTGAGCTTGGGACACCTCGCTCGAAGGCAGCAGCAGGCTTCAGAAGCCCTAGCGTTCTACCGTCAGGCGGAGGCGATCGCCGCCGATTCCCTACAGCAGGCTCAGGCGGGGGGAAATCAATTCAGCCTGCTCGTAGAAATGAAGGCATGGGGCGCTGCACAAACCCTGGCGGACTCTCTCCAGCTTCAGTTCAAGTCTCTACCACCAAGCCGCGCCAGCCTCTATGCCCAGACTAGTTTCGCCCATCATCTAATTCAGTCACGGCGGCCAGGCGCAATAGCGCAGGCCGCCGCTCTGCTGGGGACAGCGATGCAGCAGGCCCAGGCCATCGGCGATCGCTACGCCGAAGCCTACGCTATGGGCTATTTGGGTAGCGCCTACGAAGCGACCCGACAGTGGGCGATTGCCAAAGATGTCACGGAAGGCGCGCTGCTGATCGCCCAGTCTCTAAACGCTAACGACGTTGCCTACCAGTGGCAGTGGCAGCTAGGCCGCATTCTCAAGGCGCGGGGGCAGCGCGATGGAGCGATGTCAGCTTACGAGGGCGCTTTTTTGTCCCTGCAGGCTTTGCGCTACGATTTGGCCACTATCGCCTCCGACCAGCAGTTTTCTTTCCGGGAAAGCGTAGAGCCTGTCTACCGCGATTACGTCGATCTGCTGCTCAGCCCCGACTATCCCTCCCCTGCGCGGATGCAGCAGGCCCGCAAGGTGATTGAGTCGCTGCAGCTGGCGGAGCTCAACAACTTTTTTCAGTCGGCCTGTATAGAAGGGCAGACGGTCGCCTTAGACGATATCGACCAGACCGACGCAGCTATTATCTATCCCATTGTTCTGAGCGATCGCCTGGAGGTAATCGTCAGTCTGCCGGATCGCCCCCTCCAGCGCCGCAGAATTGAGGTTCCCGGTGAACAAGTCAAGGAAACTTTGGACGCTCTACGACAAAACTTGACGCGCCCTTTCGTTACCCCTGCCGGTAAGACACTAGGTGAAGTGGCGTATGGGTGGCTGATTCGTCCGATTGAGGTGGACTTACAGGAGAGTGGGGTGAAGACCCTGGTGTTTGTGCCGGATGGCGTCTTGCGCTCGGTGCCGATGGCGGCGCTGTTTGATGGAGAGCACTATTTAGTCGAAAACTACAGCATCGCCCTGACCTCAGGCCTACGGCTCATCGCCCCTAGACCGTTAAGGCAGCAAAGGATTAGAGCTTTAGCAGGCGGGCTGACGGAGGCGCGGCATGGATTTGGCGCTTTGGAGAACGTGGGCGCAGAGTTAGCGCAGGTTGAAGCGACAGTCCCTAGCCGCGTGCTTGTGGATCAGGCTTTTACCCGCGAAGCGCTGCGAGAGCAGGTGGAATCCTCGCCCTACCCGGTTGTGCACTTGGCGACCCACGGACAATTTAGCTCACAAGCGGACGAGACGTTTATTCTCACCTGGGACGGCCCCTTAAACGTCAACGAAATCAGCGCCGTTTTGAGAGCCGGCGACGAAACCCGCAAAGCGCCTATCGAGCTGCTTATTTTGAGCGCTTGCGAGACGGCTACAGGAGATGGGCGGGCAGCGCTGGGGTTAGCGGGGGTTGCCGTGCAGGCAGGGGCGCGCAGTACGATAGCGTCGCTGTGGAGCTTAGACGATGCGTCGGGGGCCCTGTTGGTTAGCCATCTCTACGACGAGCTTGCCAATGCCAATATTTCTAAGGCTGAAGCGCTGCAGCGGGCTCAGCTGGCCTTGCTTGGTGACCCAGACTATCGGGCTCCAGTTTTCTGGTCATCGTTTGTGCTGGTGGGGAACTGGCTATAGAACGCTACTCTTCCTCCATCGCGATTGCGACTGGCTGCTCTACAGTAGCCGTGGCTGAAACCAGCAGGCCTGCTGCTCTAGGAGATAGCTTCATTTTACTTGTGACGGGAATTCTCGCGACACAGGCCATTGTTGGCGAGCGGTTTGCTTGAGCGTCGGGAAAATAGTCGACGTCGATGCCGCAATAATTGAGTTGCATAGTAACCTCCAATAGGATCCAAACTGCCTGAAGCTGCGCTGAACTGTCTAGAAGGTTATACGGTGAACTTCTGGCGTTCATGCAAAGCTAAATCAGTAAATTTGCAGGTGACCGACGCCTTATATTCCTTTTTGATTGACCCCATTGGAAAGGGAATGGGATAGAAGAGGTTTTTTTTACCGGCAGTATCTCTCTACCGAAAGCGAGGCCATGCAAGCGCCAGCAGATTTTGGCAGTTTTTCCAATGCGGACGTGCGGAAGCTTTCTTGGAAGAGCTCGCGGAGGTAGAAGTCACCATGAGCGCGGGGTTTCAGGAAAATCGGGGGAGCAGACCCCGTAGATTTCCCTAGAAAAGCGATCGCGGCAATCCGGCGCATTTCTGAAAGGCCAAGGTAGTCCGCTGAAGGGGAGCGGTTACGTTGAAGGAAACCGCTGCGTCTATACGAAGCTGATTGTGGGGCTATCGAGACTCAGCGCAATATCGCCGCTCACAACACCAATCAGCTCGCGATCGCCCTCGGTATCTAGGAAGATTGCGGTTCCCGATCCTAGAAAAGCTGGGGCCTCAGCCAACGTATAGCGACTGGCCTCGCCATGGAGCTGAATGGTATCTCTTCTCTGAAGATCGGTAATAAGCGCAAAATCTCGCAGCCCAGGTCTGTTCGGATTGCCATCGTCGTAGAAACTTCTAGCCTCATCACCCAGAACGAAAGTATCTGCCTGTTTGCCCCCAACCATCACGTCAATCTCTCGCTTGCCTAGATTCTCCGAATTCGGATTGACGCCAATGAGAACATCTGGCCCCCGTTGTCCCATCAACAGATCGTTACCGCTGCCTCCAATAAGGCGATCGCCATTTAGACCCCCGTCGAGCAAATCATTGCCTTCACCGCCCCGTAGGCTATCCAAACCAACATTGCCATAGAGATGGTCGTTCCCCAGGTTGCCGATCAAAACGTCATCACCCTGACGTCCTCTCAGCGTGTCATCGCCGCTAAAGGTGACGAGCCTGTCGGCGTCGGTCGTGCCGATGAGCTTGATGTCATCGCTAATGCCAGTAACAAAACTCTCATAAAAGACCTCAGCAAAGATGGCATGGGCAGGGCTTGTGGGGTGAATAGGATCCCAAAAGAAAAATGTATCAGGATCAGCAGTTGGATCGCTTGGAATTAAGCCCGATAAATAGGGCTCGGCCACATTCTCGAATCCGAAGTCTCCCGGAGATTGAGCGATCGCCTCTGCGATGGGGAAGAGGTCAGTGAGGATGATATTGACCCCCTCGATACTGCTCTCTAAGGCACCTAGAGCATTTGACAAAGCGCCGTTGAATGCGACAGTTAACGCGGTCAAAGGCTCTAACAAATTGGCCTGCAGGCTCAGTGGAATTCGCCCCGAATTGGGGAGCAGGGTAACCGCGATGTCTTGGGCACCGGAGCTCGCGAGGCTAGTCACTGCTGTCACAATGTTTGAGACGGCTTCCGCAACGACGGACGTTGGGTCAGCAGAAGGGTCGCTGGCCAACGCTAGAAAATCATTGCCACCTGCCCAAATTAGGTAAAGATCCTCCGCATCGGCACCAAGCGCATCAGCCTGGGCAGAGAAGCGTTCAATTTGGGTCAGTAGACCCCCAAACTGAACGGCGTCGGTGTCCTGGTTGTTGCCTGGCCCAGTCCGCGCCCCGCCAACGGCAAAGTTAGTCGCCTGCGAATGGCCCACACCGAGCTGATCTGCTAGAACTTCGGCTGCAATAGGCCCATTAGAAAAACGACCTTCGAAGTAAGGCGGGCTGGGGGGAATTAATCCCCCTGTCAAGGTAAACAGGGTGCCAATATCGGAAAGACTATCTCCAAAAACGAAGAGATCATATCCCTCTAACGTTTTGAGCGTTGCGTTTTCTCTACTTTGCAGCATAGTTTTTGCCTCTCTCTAAAGGTTATTGCCTCAAACTCGCCTTTATAGAACTATTGCTTTTTAACTCTTAGACGGGAAGTCCCGCGCTGTATGCGCAGCATCAGCGTCGGGATGAAAGGCGCGTGAGCCAAAGGCGAACAATCCTTATTCATGCTAGAATGTATACATATCAACTGTTTACAAGGTTTTCCACCCCTCCAGAGTGTTCGTCGAGAAAAATATCACCCATAGAAAACATAACGGTGACGCGACACAGTTTTTGGAAGAAAGGAAGCTCAAAAAAGTAGTCTGTCTGGGGTTGGTCATTGCCTGGACGTAAAATAAATTGCCTGTGGATGGGATCTAATCGGGGTCATACAGCTTGCTGTTTGGCTAGACAAGACCAGGAGAAGCAGGAAACTTTCTTGTGCGGTACCCATTCATTTGTGGTGCGCGAGCCAAGAAGCCCGCGCTCTATTCGTAGAATGAGCGTCGGGAGTATGTCACGGCTAAAGATTGAGACGGTTGTAGCTCTGATACTTCACGAGTAGCGCAGCTCTAAGAACATTGAGATAGTCAGCCAACTGGTGGTGGCTGATAGCGGCGATCGCACTTCATAAAAGAGCTGCTTTTACACCCTGTAGATGAGAAGAAAGTCACCTTTTTCCGCTATCCCAACAAAAGCCTCAACGAGTAGGTTACCAAATAAATCTATTAAGTTATGAAAATTTTGCACGTGCAAACAAATCTAGCACTCTCCTAAGCGAGCCTAAATTCTGTGATGTCCTTAGGCCGCATCAGCGCCTTTGTTTGCCTTTGCTCAGATAGCGACTGCTCCGACGCACCCTGTCAGCACTGGCCCCTTCAACCGGCGGACTACCTTGCTTTGTGCATCGACCGCCACGAGATCGTCATCAGCGTAATCACCGTCAGCGGAATGACAAACACGATCAGCACCGTACTAAAAATCGGCAGGGCATCGTGATCCGTCGCTTTGAGAATGAGATAGGTCGTATAGGCCGCGTAGTGGGCCAAAAACAGCCACCCCTCCCAGCGGGAAATCACGTTTCCTGAAAAGAAGATGGGCAAACAGGCGACCGCCACCGCAATCATCACCGGAATGTCGAAATTCAGCGCCGCCGGAGACACGTCGATGCCGCCAGGGGAGATCAGGCTCGCCACCCCCAGCACCGCCAAAATATTAAAGATATTGCTGCCTACCACATTGCCCACCGCCATATCCCGCTCCCCTTTCATGCTCGCCACTACCGAGGTCACTAACTCCGGCAGCGACGTCCCCAGGGCCACCACCGTCAAGCCAATGACGAAGTTGCTCACCCCAATTGCCTGAGCCAGGATAATCGCGCCTTCCACCAGCCAATTCGACCCTAGGGTCAGCATGACGACGCCCCCCAAAACCAGACCAATATTGACAATCCAAGGCCGCAGCGATCGCGATGTCCCGGCAGTCGTCTCGACGTCTAGATCCTCTTCCCGCCCCTCGCGAAACAAAAACCAGGTGTAGACTACCGCCCCTGCAAACAGCAGCCCGCCGTCCAGCTTGCCCAGGTTTCCATCTAGCGCCAAGAACGGCAGCAGCACCGACACCCCAATCATGATGGGCACATCGAGGCGAATCAGCTGCTGCGCCACCACCAGCGGCACCACCACCGAGGAGATCCCCAAAATTAGCAGCACGTTGACGATGTTGCTGCCCACCACGTTGCCCACCGAGATGCCCGCCTCTCCTGCCAGGTTCGACTGAATGCTCACCGCCATTTCCGGGGCGCTAGTTCCATAAGCCACAATAGTGAGGCCAATAATTAGTGGGGAAATGCGCAGTAGAACGGCGATCCGCGACGCCCCCCGCACCAGCACCTCCGCACCTACAACCAACAGCGCCAGCCCAGCAATGAGTAACACCAACGCTGTCATATCCATGAATTGGTAATCCTTGTCTTAAAGAACTGGGCAGCTTCATTGAGGGCTGAGACCGACAGCCCCAATGGCGTTAGCGCTCAGGGATGAGCTTGGTTACGGCGGCTTAAATCTTCAGATCTCCAATCGTATCGCAAATCCTTTCTGGGATAACATCCTTTGAGGCAGCTTTGAGGCGGCAGTCGGGGCTAACGGTAAGATAGGCAATGGCACGGCCCCCTAGCGCCCCCCTCTAGCGCCCTTATGTACCTGGAGCTTCTCCACCTCTACCAGTTTCGCAACTACGCCGATCAGATGGTGTCGTTCACTGCCCCGAAAACCATTGTGGTGGGCAATAACGCTCAGGGAAAGTCCAACCTGTTAGAAGCGGTGGAGCTGCTCGCCAGCTTGCGATCGCACCGGGCCTTACGGGACCGAGAGCTGGTGATGGACCCGGAAACAGCGGGGCGCATCGACGCCCGGCTCAAGCGGGATAGCGGTCCCGTCAGCCTGAGCATGACCCTGCGCAAAAGCGGCCGCCGCACCGTGGCGGTAAATGGCGAGACCCTGAGGCGGCAGCTCGACTTTTTGCCCCTGATGAACGCGGTGCAGTTTTCTAGCCTGGATTTGGATCTGGTGCGGGGTAGTCCCAGCGGGCGGCGGCGCTGGCTCGATACGCTGCTGATGCAGCTCGAACCGGTCTATGCCTACATCCTCCAGGAGTATCACCAGGTTTTGCGGCAGCGCAACGCGTTGCTCAAGCAGTCCACGGGCGTCGCGCCCGAACAGTCGCAGATGGCCCTGTGGGATGCCCAGCTGGCCGCCACGGGCACCCGCGTCATCCGCCGCCGCGCCCGCGTCATCCGCCGCCTTACCCCGATTGCCCAGCGTTGGCATCAGGCCATTAGCCACGGCAGCGAAGCCCTGACGATAGACTACGGTCCCAATGTCTCTACCGGCAGCGATGATCCCCAGGTGATTCAACAGGTTTTCCTGGAGAGGATACAGGAGCGGGCCACCGCCGAAACCCACCAGGGCACCTCACTCGTAGGGCCGCACCGCGACGACGTTGAATTCATCATCAATGACACCCCCGCCCGTCAGTATGGGTCGCAGGGGCAGCAGCGCACCCTAGTGCTGTCGCTAAAGCTGGCGGAGCTGATGTTGATTGAGACGGTGGTGGGGGAGCCGCCGCTGCTGTTGCTAGATGACGTGCTAGCAGAGCTAGACCTAACGCGGCAAAACCACCTGCTAGATGCAATTCAAGAGCGCTTCCAAACCGTCATCACCACAACGCATTTGGGGGCGTTTGACGCCCAGTGGCTGCGATCGTCTCAAGTGTTGACGGTCAAGAGCGGAGCCATCGTCGAAGCCCCGTAGGGTGGGTTACGCTGGCGCAACCCACCGCCCCTCATCCCCCCCGTTCACCGCAATTCCCCATTTATCCAAATCCTACGAAAAATCCCCTCCCCCAGGCGCACATTCCTGCAACACCCAATCTGTAAGCAGCTGGTTTACCTGCTCCGGCACCTCATCGTGAGGGCAATGCCCCGCATTCAAAAAATGCTCCGTCAGTTCAGGGCGCACCTCCCGAAACTTAACGCTGCGCTCCCGCGCTCGAATCCAAGGATCACCCTCCCCCCAAAGCATCAGCAGCGGACAGCGCATCTCTCTCAGCAGCAGATCCACATTTTCGCCCTGCGGCGAGCTAAACACCGACGCAAACACGCCAGGAGCACCCGCATCGCAGGAGGGGCGATAGATATCCTCGACCAGCTGGTCTGTGATGGCGCTTTGGTCCACATACACCTGCGCCAGCGTCTTGCGAATCATCCACCGCTGGCGCACATACTGAAACAGCAGAAAGCTGGCCCACTGTTGACCCAATACGCTGCGGACTAAGGTGCTCCAAGCCTCAGCCATGGGGCTTTTGACGACCGGTGTGGTATTGCTAAAAGGTCCGGCGCTGTTGATCAGCACTAGCCCTGCCGCCGACTCGGGACGCTGGGCCGCCACGCATAGGCAAGCGTAGCCTCCCAAAGAATTGCCCGCCAGTACCGCAGGCCGACCTATGACCTCCGTAATGAACTCATGTAGCTGGTTGCGCCACACCTCCCCGCTGTAGACCTGGTCCGGCTTTGCCGAGCGGCCAAAGCCTAGCAGGTCAATAGCCCACACTTCAAAGGACTCTTTAAGCTGGGCAATGTTCTTGCGCCAGTGGTCGGTCGAGGCCCCGAAGCCATGCACAAATAGAAGTGGCGGGCGCTGAGGCTGGGGTTCGCCTGCTCGCACGTAGTAGATAGACTGGCCTCGCCAGCGCCAGTAGAGGCCGGGTTCGGAGATGACTGGAGGGATGGTTTGCATAGAGCAGAAGTCTGACTAAATCTACAGAGAGTGAGCGGAATATCGCTGAATCCGCTGCCAAACATGAAATAATGTGCCGTGGGAGCTACAGTGAGAGACCCACTGGTTTAATCTAGCAGTCATGTCCGCCCTTCAACCTACCAGCCCACGGGCCAAGCCTCGCAATAGTCCACGCGCTAAGCGGCCCGCCACAGCCCGCCGCCGTAATCGATGGTTTGAGAAGATCATGGCGGCGATCGCCCTTTTGAACTTTGCTCTGGTGCTGTTCGACTATAGCTATATTCCGCTGCGGGACTACTATTTGCGGTTTGTCCCCGAGTTTACCGATTGGTACGGCGAGCGGTTCAAAGGCATTGAGCCCCAGCAGGCAACTGCCGCCTATCTGGAGACGGTGAATGACCTCGAGGCGCAGGTGGTTGAAACCGGCATTTCCTCCCCCGAGGTGGGTAGTCTGCTAAGGGAACTACGCGTCCGTAGCGACGCCATTGTGGACGAAAATCCCTTTGAGATCGCGAACAAAACCGGAGCCTTAGAGCGGATTAAAGACCGGATTCGCGATCGCGTCGGCGACGCCACGGGCCAAGAGTTCGAAACCTCGAAGGAGGCGCTTGACGACTTTTGGAGCCAGGAGTATCTCACGCAGCAGGGCTACTCTGAAGAGCTCGCCTTTTTCAACAGCCAGCTTCGCCCCCTGTTTGAAGCGAACTACTACCGCACTATTGACTCCCCCCTAGTCGGTCTGAGCGGCATTCCCACCGATCGCTTCATCCTCATTGACATCTGGTTTATCGGCATCTTCGGGATAGAGTTTCTGGCCCGCACCTGGTGGCTACAGCGGCGCTACAGCGATACCAGCTGGTTTGACACCATGATGTGGCGCTGGTACGACCTGTTTTTGCTGCTGCCGTTTTGGCGAGGACTGCGGGTCATTCCGGTGGTCTTTCGCATTAACCAATCCAACTTGGTCGACCTAGAGCCCCTGCGCAATCGCATTACCCGGGGTATTGTCGCCAACTTTGCCATTGAGCTGACTGAGGTAGTAATTCTGCGGGTGATTGACCAAGCGCAGAACCTGATTCGCCAAGGCGACGTCACGCGATCGCTGCTCAACTCAGACGCAGCACAGTACATTGACCTCAACGATATTGATGAAATCAAGGTGATTGTCGATCGCATCGTGTCCACCTTGACCTATCGGGTGCTGCCCGAGGTCAAGCCCGACGTGGAGGCGCTGCTCTACCACAACGTTCACTCGGCGCTCATGGCTGCCCCAATGTATGCTCAGCTGCGATCGCTTCCGGGGGTAGAGGCGACCTCGGAGCGGGTGGCCAAGCAGCTCGTCTCAGAGCTTTACGATGCGCTGTACGCGAGTCTCACCAGCGCTATGCAGGACGACACTGGCGCAGCGCTGACCGCCAAGCTCATTCAAGATATTGGTGATAGCTTCCGCCGTGAGATTCAGCAGGGCAGCGCCGACGAAGAGATCGCTGATTTGGTCGCCGCTTGGCTCGAAGAGGTGAAGGTCAACTACGTCAAACGTTTGGGGGAGGAAGACGTGGAAGCGCTGCGGGAGCAGACCCAAAAGCTCTATGCCACTACCCGTAAGTCTTCTCAAAGCTAGGCTTTGAAGCGCTCCTTGGCCCAGCGGAGCCTGTCGGGCTTCTGGGCGGCTCGCGCAGCAGAATTGAAACACCTCGACACAATTCCCTCTGCAGGATGGGGGAGATGCGCTACTATAAATTTGAATCGCGCTCAGCTTCGCACAGGGTCAGCAGCTTCATCTGCACGGCCTTCGTCTGCTGAGGCAGCGATTGCTTTCTAGCAATTTAGATGCTGAAAGTGGGGTCAAGCCCGCTTTTTTTATTGCTTTTTTTTGCTGTGTTTTAGATAACTCCTCGGCGACCGCCATGCCCCATCCTCTAATCCCCCAGGTTTGCGAAATTGCGGCCCCCGTTGCGGCTCAGCTTGGGCTTGACGTCGTCAGCGCCACGTTTCACACCAACCAAAACCCGCCCGTGCTCAGGGTTGACGTTCGCAACCGGCAGGAGGACACCAGCTTAAACGACTGTGAGACGATGAGTCGGGCGTTGGAAGAGGCGTTGGATGAGTCGGGCGTCATCCCTGAGGCCTACGTGCTTGAGGTGTCTAGCCCTGGCGTATCGGAGATTTTGACCTGCGATCGAGACTTTAGAGCATTTAAGGGATTTCCCGTCGTTGTAACCACGACAGAAGCAGTTAAAGGCCAGTCTTCTTGGCGAGGGCAGCTGATTAGCCGCGATGATGAAGCAGTTGTTCTAAGCTGCCGAGGCCGCAAGGTCGCCATTCCTAGAAGCCAGATTCAGGAGGTTCAGCTGAGCGATCGCGACTGAGATTTTGCCGCAGCCGATATCTATAGCAGCCGGCGTATCGCAGTCGATAGCTCGCAGCCAGCGTCACCGCGACTGTTTCCCACAAAACTCTGCGCTTGGGCCTAAGCCCTCACCCCCTATTTTTGAAGAGGATATTTCTATGTCAATGGTCGAATTGCCCGGTCTCCAGACCATGATCGACAGCATCAGTCAGGAGCGTAACTTGCCCAAGTCAGCGGTACAGGCCGCGCTACGAGAGGCGCTGCTTAAAGGGTATGAGCGCTACCGCCGTACTTACCGACCTGACGCGGCAGAAGTGTTTGACGAAGACTACTTCGATAACTTTGAAATTGAGCTTGACGTCGAGGACGAAGGCTTTCGTATTCTGGCGACCAAGATGATTGTGGAAGCAGTGGCCGTCGGCGATCACCAGATCTCCCTTAACGAAGTTCAAGAGGTGGCGGCAGAGGCTCAGCTTGGGGATACCGTGATTCTAGATGTCACCCCCGAACAAACCGAGTTTGGCCGGATGGCCGCGATTCAAACTAAGCAGGTGCTCTCTCAAAAGCTGCGGGACCAGCAGCGGAAAATTATTCAAGAGGAGTTCAAAGACCTAGAAGGCACCGTCCTGCAGGCGCGGGTGCTGCGATTCGAGCGTCAGTCGGTGATTATGTCCGTGACTAGCGGCTTTGGCCAGCCGGAAGTTGAGGCCGAGTTGCCGAAGCGAGAGCAGCTGCCCAACGACAACTACCGGGCCAACGCGACGCTCAGGGTTTACCTGAAGCGGGTGTCAGAGGGGTCTCACCGAGGGCCACAGCTGATCGTGTCGCGGGCCGATGCGGGTTTGGTAGTCTACCTGTTTGCCAACGAAGTCCCCGAAATTGAGGACGAAATTGTTCGCATCGTGGCGGTCGCTCGAGAAGCCAATCCTCCCTCGCGGTCTGTCGGTCCCCGCACCAAAATTGCGGTGGATACGGTAGAGCGCGATGTTGACCCGGTCGGAGCCTGTATTGGGGCCAGAGGGTCGCGCATTCAGGTGGTGGTCAATGAGCTCCGGGGCGAAAAGATTGACGTGATCCGCTGGTCCCCTGACCCCGCTACCTACGTCGCCAATGCCCTCAGCCCCGCCCGCGTCGACGAAGTGCGCCTTGTCGACCCCGAAGAGCGGCAGGCCCACGTCTTGGTCGCGGAGGACCAGCTGAGTTTAGCCATCGGGAAAGAAGGGCAAAACGTTCGCCTAGCGGCTCGTCTGACGGGGTGGAAAATTGACATTAAAGATTCTGCTAAGTATGACTACGAGGCAGAGGACCAAAGGATGGCCGAGATAGAGGAGCAAAGAAGCATTGCCCGCGAAGCTGCTGAAGCCCGTGAGGCAGCCGAGGCGGAGGTTCGTGAGGCAGAAGCTAGAGAGTTTGAGGCCCGTGAAGCTGCCTTTTTAGAAGCCTCAGAAAATTATGTTGAGGTTGGAGGGGACCTAGAGCCCAGTGAGGTTGGTGTGGCAATAGAAGCTGAGCCTTTGGAGGAGCCTCTAGAAAAGTTCGATCGCGAGCCGCTGCGATTCACCAGCGATGAGACGGCCCACCTTCCAATTGCTGGCGGCCGTTCGGTCGCGGAGCCCGCCTCTAGAGAAGGGCTTTATGAGCCATAATGTATGCCGTGAGTACAACCCCTTTGCATGGAAACTAATTATCGCCGCTGCATCGGCTGCAGGCGCGTCGCCCACAAGTCAGACTTTTGGCGCGTAGTCCGGCTCCATCCTTCGCGATCGCTGCAGCTTGATGCCGGTATGGGCCGCTCGGCCTATATCTGCCCCTGCTCAGCCTGTCTACAGGCCGCTCAGCGCAAAAATCGCCTTGGAAAAGTCTTGAGGGCTCCTGTGCCTGATGATGTCTACAGGACATTGCGGGAGCGTCTGTCGACTGTCGAGGCGGGTTTTCAGGGGAAGGGGCCTTGACTCTCGTCTGATGGCACCCGAGGTATAGCCTCAGTTCAGATAATATTGGTAAGCCCTGACCAAAAAAACTGGGTCTCAAGCCCCGCCCTTTAGGGCGGCTTTTGTAGGACAATTGTATTTATGAAGTGCCGCTACCAGTACCGCGTCTATCCCACGTCCGGACAGCAGATCAGCTTAGCCAAGCTGTTTGGCTGCTGCCGTGTCGTGTGGAACGACGCCCTAGCACTGTGCAAGGAGTCGGATTCGCTGCCTAAGAATGGCGACCTTCAGAAGGCTTGCATCACGCAGGCCAAGAAAACGGTTGAGCGCCAGTGGCTGAGCGAGGTATCAAATATCCCGCTGCAGCAGTCCATCGCCGATTTGGGCGTAGCGTTCAAAAACTTCTTTGATTCGCTCAAAGGCAAGCGCAAAGGACCAAAGGTGATGCCGCCCCGGTTCAAGCGTAAAGACAATCGCCAGTCGGCGCGATTCCGCAAGGGCGGCTTCTCGCTCAAGGGCGACAAGGTGTATCTAGCCAAGGTAGGTAACCTTAAGGTGCGCTGGTCAAGGCCGCTACCACCTGAGTCCTCGTCGGTAACGGTTATCAAAGACCGCGCTGGCCGCTATTTCCTGAGCTTTGTCGCCCTGATTCAACCCGTCAGCATCCCCGCCAAGAACCAAAGCGTGGGTGTGGACTTGGGTATCAAGACGTTCGCGGTGCTCAGCAGCGGCCAGCGCGTTGAGTCTCCTGGTTACGACCGCATTGGCCGCAAGATACGCCGTGAGCAGCGCAAGCTGAATAGGCGCGTCAAGGGGTCGAAGCGCCGTGAGCGCACCCGGCTGCGCATCGCTAAGCTGAAGGCCAAGCAGCGGGACATCCGCAAGGATTTTCTGCATAAGCTCTCGACCTGGCTGATTCGCAACCATAGCGTTGTGGCTATTGAAGACCTGAACGTGTCCGGCATGGTGCGCAACCGCAAGTTGGCCCGCGCTATTGCGCAACAGGGCTGGCGTGATCTGCGAACGATGTGCGAGGCCAAGGCCGCGATGATACTGGAACGCGAGGTATCGGTCATCAGCCGGTGGGAGCCGACTAGCCAGAAGTGTGCCGACTGCGGCTACCGCTGGGGCAAGCTGGAGCTGTCGGTTCGAGAGCTGGTCTGTCTTGGTTGCGGCAAAACCCAAGACCGGGACGGCAATGCTAGCCGCAATATTGAAACGTCTGGGCTGGAGCTAGCCCGAGACTCTAAACGGACGCGGAGCGGGCATAAGACCTCGTCAGGGGCAATCCGCGCTGAGGCGTCCACCCGTCGGGAGTCCACCTAGTGGGCAGACCGGGAATCCCCGCTCTTCAGGGCGGGGAGGATGTCAAAATCTGCATCCCTGCAAGTAGGCAGACTATTAGGCTAGAATTGATCTCTGTAACCCTGAGGCAAGGCGATCGCCTTGTAAGCTAGGTGAAGCTAGGTGATATAGACTTATTCTCACTGTTGTTTTGTGTAGAAAATCAGGTCGTCGTTATGTAGCAGTTTTTTGGTACGTATGAGGTAGGGATGAGCAACGACAAAGTCAGGATATACGAGTTGTCGAAAGAGTTAAATTTGGAAAATCGCGACATTTTAGCCGTCTGTAACGAGCTCAATATCGCTGCAAAGAGCCATAGCAGTACAATCACAGAGTCCGAAGCTGAGCAAATTCGCTCAGCGTCCGTCAACCGCTCAGCCAGCCGCCCCCCTGCCGCAAAGCGATCGCAGCGAGAACGCCCTGAACTGAAGCCCAAACCGCCGCAGAAGCGCAAGCCTCAAATCCTAGAGATTCGCAAGCGAACGGCATCCGATGCTCCGCAGCCTGAGCCCCCTGTCGATAGGCCCGTAGCGCGTCAGCAGAGGCCCGTCGATGCGCCGCCGCCGCCAAGGCCGGTCAAGTCTCCCCGATTGGCGGCGCCGCCTCGCGCCGCGAGGGCTCCTGAACCCGCTTCGTCAGGTGCTTCTAACGGAGCCGCTATGCCGACCGAGGCCCAGCTTCAAGATCCTGTAGAAGCAGGGTCAAATCTAGATCAGGTCAACGTCGAGCCCCTCGAAAAGCCAGCAGCATTAGTCTCGCCGCCCGTTAGGCCTCAGGACCGATCCGAACCGGTAGAGGCCACAAACGGCAACGGTTTGTCGGCGACAGTCAGCGCCACAGCGCCCACCGTTGAGCGCCCGCGACCCTCCCAGCTTGGGGAGACGGCTGAAGTAGAGGCCCCGTCGCCGCCGCGAGCGAGACCCGAGGTTGAGCCTCCTAGGCTGGCTGAATTGCCCAAGCTGAGGCGACCCGTTGGGCGGCCAACCCCCGCTCGCACGGGAGATAGCTCGGAGGAGACCAAAACCACGACGTCGGATGACTCTAGCGTCAGCGTCATTGATGAGATTAGTCTCTTGCGTCCGTCGCCGATGCGGCCTAAACGCGACAAGAAGAAAGAAACTGAAGAAGAAGACGAGCAGGAAATTCCGAAGCGCGCTAAGGCGACTCGTCCTAAGCGTCGAGACTTGATCGTCGACGACGAAGAATTCGATGAGGATGATGATTCGGGCAATGCTGATGCGGTTTCGGCTGAGCAAATGTCGCTATCGTTAATGCGTCCGCCAAAGCCCAAAGGTATGGGTGGAGGGGTAACACCGAAGCCCGCTGCCGCGCGGCGTAAGCCTTCACCGTCTAAGCCCTCTCAAGATCGTCGTCAGACCCGTCGCGATCGCCGTGAGCAGGAGCCTAAAGAGGAGCGGCCTGAAATCATTGGTATTTCGGAAGACGGCATTTCGGTACATGACCTCGCCGAGCAGCTGATGGTGCCGGAAACTGACATCATTAAGACTCTGTTCTTCAAAGGAATTGCCACCAACATCAACCAGATCCTAGACGTCTCTACAGCAGCGGCGGTGGGAGAAGAATACGAGGTGATGGTCGAGGCTGAAGCCGATGAGGCCGAAGCGAAGAAGGTCACCGAGATGATCGACGCAACGGACTTCGAAAGCCTGGTTCGTCGCCCACCCGTGGTCACCATCATGGGCCACGTCGACCACGGTAAGACGACTCTCCTTGACTCCATTCGCCAAGCGAAAGTTGCCCAGGGAGAAGCGGGCGGTATTACCCAGCACATCGGCGCTTACCATGTTGATGTGGAGCACGCCGGCAAGTCGCAGCAGATTGTCTTCCTCGATACACCAGGCCACGAAGCCTTCACCGCTATGAGAGCGCGGGGCGCTAGGGTAACCGATATTGCGGTGCTAGTAGTGGCAGCAGACGATGGTGTCCGTCCTCAGACCATCGAGGCGATCCGCCACGCTCAGGCGGCAGAAGTGCCTATTGTCGTTGCGATCAACAAAGTCGATAAAGAGGAAGCCAACCCCGACCGCGTGAAGCAGGAGCTGACCGAGCACAGCCTGGTTCCGGAGGAGTGGGGCGGCGACACCATTATGGTGCCCGTCAGCGCCCTCAAAGGCGAGAACCTGGACGGACTGCTGGAGATGCTGCTGCTGGTCTCTGAGGTAGAAGATCTACAGGCCAACCCTGACCGTACCGCTCGCGGTACGGTGATCGAAGCCAACCTAGACAAGGCCCGTGGCCCTGTAGCTACCCTGCTGGTGCAAAACGGCACCCTGCACATTGGCGATGTAATTGTCGCAGGCTCAGTGTTCGGTAAGGTTCGGGCCATGATCGATGACCGGGGCGATCGCGTCCCTGAGGCAAGCCCTTCCTTTGCCGTTGAGGTGCTGGGTCTAAACGACGTACCGGCAGCCGGTGAAGAATTCGAGGTCTTCCTCGATGAGAAGGAGGCTCGATCAACCGCCGACAACCGCGCCGATGCTCAACGCCAGTCGCGCCTACAGCAGACGCTAGCGTCTCGTCGGGTCAGTCTCAATACGCTGTCTAGTCAGGCCCAAGAGGGTGACCTTAAGGAGCTTAATCTGCTGATTAAGTCTGACGTACAGGGATCGCTAGAAGCAATTTTGGCCTCGCTCCAGCAGCTGCCTCAAGACGAGGTTCAGGTGCGTGTCTTGCTCTCGGCTCCTGGCGAGATTAGCGAGACAGACGTCGACCTAGCCGCGGCTAGCGGTGCTGTGATCATTGGCTTCAACACCACCTTGGCGAGCGGTGCTCGTCAGGCAGCCGATCAAGCTGGGGTTGACATTCGGGAGTATGACATCATCTATAAGCTACTGGAAGACATCCAGGGCGCAATGGAGGGTCTCCTGGAGCCCGAGTTGGTTGAAGAGCCGCTGGGTCAGGTGGAGGTTCGCGCTGTATTTGCCGTAGGCCGAGGAGCGGTTGCTGGCTGCTACGTCCAGTCGGGTAAGGTGGTGCGGAACTGCCGCGTCCGAGTTCAGCGACGTAGCGAGATGGTCTACGAAGGCTCGCTCGATTCTCTAAAGCGGATGAAGGATGACGCTAAAGAGGTTGCTGCTGGCTACGAATGCGGTATTGGCATCGACAAGTTCAACAGCTGGGAGGAGGGCGACATTATTGAAGCCTTCCGACTGACCACAAAGCGGCGCACCTTAGCGGTCTAACGGCTACTCAAAAACGTCTAGGGGTCATGCACATAGGCATGACCCCTAAACTTTGGGCCCGAGTTCTCCCAATACAGACTAGATCAGAGATCTTGTTCAGCTTAAAACCGATGCCCAGCAGGCAAGTTTGACACCATAATTCTTGTATTGTTCTGCTCACCTTCGAAAACGGTTTTTAAGCCAGGCAAAGACAGCATTGGTTCAAAGGCTCGATCGGGATTATTGGAATTAAAGTTTCCTCCCGAAGCGCAAATTGAGGAGCATTTTCTATCGTTGATGACCCAGTATATTCTGGTTGGACGACTCAAATATGCGTTTTCCCAAAACCCTTGGTCAGGAATTCGCCGTACCTTAAGCGGATCGCTGAAATTAAAGTAGCCCATGTATGTCGGGTAGTCCTGAATAAAAAATAAAGCATTTTGCTCTCGAGATTCGATTTCCTTGAGAAACGTGATAGATTCCTCGTGAGCGTTCAGTATTTTGTTGCTGGGATATGGAATATCGGCTAGTTTAGTTCCGATTGCCAGAATAGAATATGCCAGGTCCTTATTGCTGTCGAATAAAAGCCACTGAGCGGGTTTGAGAAGCGTGTTGTACAGCGTAAAGGTCAAGACTAATATCACACATAGGCCCTTAGCCGAGCGGCTGAAACCAGGCAAGGTTGTTACTCTATAAGCCACCAATACTAAGCAAAATATAATAGGTTCGTAATATCGATCGATAACGAGTGGGCTATATAGTACAAGAAAAGCGATCGCGACAGAAAATAGCACAAACGCGGTGATTGTGAGTAGAAGAGAGATAGAGATGTCTACGCCGACAGAGTATTTCTCTCGATTTCTATAGGAAAGTATTGTCACTCCCAGTATGAGAATGCCAAGTAGAAATATTGCTCCGAGTGTGTCGCTTATCATTGGGCTAAAGCTTAAAAAAGACTCTAGCTTATCTGAACTTATTCCGGTCAGCTTATACAATTTTTAAAAGCTTGAAAAAACTCTTTCAATAGCCTCGGGGGCTGATGCAAGTAAGGAGAAGTCAGAGTCGGCAGCTCTATGATGACTTGCTTTATGTGTTTGAAGTAGATTATTGCTGGAGGAAATACTCGCCTTTGTCAAGGCTGACGCCCACCTCAAATATAAAAATGTTGGAATCAGAATAAGGAAAGAGGATAGGTATATCGCCAGAGACCGTTTGAGCGATACAGAAATTTTCGGCCCGTAGGCGTAAATAGTCATGAATAGCGCCGCCAACAGCAAAAAAATACTGAAGTAGCGCACCGAGACCAGCAGACCAAGAACTAAGCCTGACAAGATTGTACCGCTGAACTGAATACGGGTGCGCGCCTTAGCGCTTGGACCTCTAGGCTTGGGGTGACTGAGCAAGGCTTCGCCGTCTTGGGGTAGCAGTAGTAGTGCAATAGCAGGAATGCCGGCCCAAAGAAAAATATCAGTTCCTGACCAGGAAGGCGTGTAGAAGATTGGCAGCGCGACAGCTATGACCAGATTCACCGGAAAGAGTCGTCCGCTGCACGCAATCGGTTCAACCAGGCACCGGGAGCTAACGAGAGACCAAGCGGCCCAGCCAATAATAGTTGTAAGACTGTAGATAAGTTTCAGGACAGCCGGGAGGCTAATCCCGGCGGCAAGAAAAGCGGCGGCTAGTAGGGAGAAGATCGGTGGATGGTGGGTGAGGTATTCTGAAATGGGGGACTGATTGAGATTGGCTTGAGGTGAGAAAGCATTGGTTAGCCCCAATCCCTGAATTAAGCGATAGGCTGCTTCGAGTTGAATACTCTGGTCCCACCCTACATTTAATGGCCCTAGAAGCCTGATTACGGTAACATAGACCGCCGAGAGTATCATCACTCCAAAGACTTTTTGGTTTCCTTTTCTGAGGTCAGAGGACATAGATTTTAGTCTATTCATAGAATATAAATGCGAAGTTCAGGCCTCTATAGAACCAAATAAAGGAGACCATGAGGTTTATAAAGCCGTCAACAGGCCAGTCGTTGCGGCAGCATTTCTGAGCGGGCAAGACACTTCGGAAAAAGGCAGTGCTCCACGACAGTTGAAATATAGGCAGACTTTGCTTCCGGGAACATCTCATGAGTTTAGATCGTCAAGACTCCACTATGGAAAGGTAATGTAGACGGAGCTAAGAGCGATTGCTCGTACCCCAACCGCAAGCATGACATCTATACAATAGGGCGAACAAATCTTGCTTTTAGGAGATAAAATGTTCGTCTGTGAAGCCCATGGCCTAAAGCCTTTTCCTAGTATCACTTATCGCGATTTCCTAAGCCAGTTGTTTGACGCGCTAACTGCTTCATTCAATTATTGTGCCGCTCAGGAGCCGATAAATTTTATGTGAAGATGCCATACGCAGCATTGCGATACGCTACAGATTGTCCTCTTATGGTAATTGTCACAGACAGCATTAGCACGATCGCCGCTCTAAGCTGAAGAATGCAATCGTCGCTTTAGAAAAGCTTTTGAGAGAACCAAGTTTCTCGATTTATGGCTTGTGCCGTTATGGTCCACGCGTTTTGGGATTTCTAATGACGTAGCCCATTTGCACAGCAGGGTTATTGCTTTTCTATAGGTTATTCACAATTCTAAATTCAGAACAATTGCTGCAGGTTTTGTGGATGGTGCGACAGCATCGAGTGCTTCACTCAGTGAATTCAGTGAATACAGATGAAATTGGAGTGCAGAATCATGTCCTCTGTTAGTGTTTCAATCGTCATTCCGGTTTACAACGGTGGCGAAAGCTTTAAGCAATGCCTAGACAGCCTAAAGCGAAGCGATCGCCCTGCTGACGAAGTCATTGTAGTGTCAGACGGTGATACCGACGGCTCGTGGAAAGTTGCCCAGGACTTTGGGGCAAAGGTGCTGCGGCTCCCAAGTTCAGGAGGTCCGGCCCGTGCCAGAAACGTAGGGGCCAAAGCTGCTGTCGGCGACGTAATCTTTTTTGTCGACGCCGATGTCACTCTGCACCCGGACACCATCGGTAAAGTGGAGCAGGCTTTCCAGCAGCCAGAGCTAGGGGCTCTCATCGGCTCCTACGACGATGCACCGGGTGCAGACAACTTTCTGTCGCAGTACAAGAACTTGTTTCATCACTACACCCACCAGATATCTTCAGAAGAGGCCTCCACGTTTTGGGGAGCCTGCGGCGCGGTGCGGCGATCGGCCTTTTGGGCTGTGGGTGGCTTCGACGAAGCATACCGCAAGCCCTGCATTGAAGACATTGAGCTAGGCTACCGTCTGCAGGGAGCGGGATACCCGATTCGGCTCTATAAGGATATCCAGGTCAAGCATCTTAAGCGGTGGGAGACGGCATCGCTACTGCGGGCGGAAATCTTTTACCGGGCGCTACCCTGGAGTGAGCTACTGCTCAAAGAGCAGCGCTTGGACGCCGACCTTAACCTCAGCTATGCCAATCGAGCCAGCGTTGCGTTAGCTTTTGCGCTCGCGGGTAGCCTGATTGGAAGTTTGGTGCTCGGGTGGTTGCTGTGGCCAGCATTGGGGATGGCGATCGCGCTCTTAGTCATCAACGCTAACGTCTATCAATTCTTTTACCAAAAGCGGGGAGCTTTGTTCGCTCTGCGCGTCATCCCGTGGCACTGGCTCTATTTTCTTTACGGCGGGGGAGCTTTTGCCTACGTCACGGTGAAGCATTACTTGAGCTGCATGCCGCTCCCCGCTGGAAGCAAAGTTTGATCATTTGAACAGTCGAAGCAATAGGAAAAATCAGGCAGATTAATGAGCAGAGTAGACATGAGCACACATCCCGTAGTGATTATCGGCGGCGGTCCGGCCGGACTGACTTCGGGATATGAACTGATGAAGCACGATATTAAGTGCATCGTCATAGAAAAGTCCGATAAGGTTGGGGGTATTTCTCGCACTGAGACCTACAAAGACTACCGCTTCGACATCGGTGGCCACCGGTTTTTCACCAAGGTGGGAGAAGTGCAGGCCGTATGGAAAGAAATTCTTGAAGACGACTTCATCCAAACTCCGCGCATGTCCCGCATTTACTACGACGGCAAGTTTTATGACTACCCCCTAGCGCTTTTCAAGACCCTAAAAAATCTAGGTCCGTTCCAAAGCGCTATGATTCTGGCGAGCTATCTGAAAGCAAAGACAAAGAAGTACCTCAACTTGACCTCCGCGCCAGAAACGTTCGAAGAGTGGGTAGTTGATTGCTTTGGCAGACGGCTATACCGCATTTTCTTTAAGACATACACCGAGAAGGTGTGGGGCATCCCCTGCAGCCAGATCCGCGCCGACTGGGCCGCCCAGCGCATTAAAAACCTGTCTCTCAAGCAGGCGGTAATCAACGCCCTATTTGGCGGTACTGACGCTAAGAGCCTAATCAAGACGTTTGATTATCCCCGTCTCGGTCCTGGGATGATGTGGGAGCGCTGTCAGGAAATTTTGGAAGAAGACGGCTCACCTGTACGTCTGCATACCGAGGTGGTAAAGGTGGAACGCGAAGGGATGCGCATCACCAAAGTTGTGGCCAAGCAAGGAGAGAGAACCTTTGAGCTTACCGGCGATCACTACATCAATTCTATGCCGATTACCGCGCTGATGCACCGCCTTGACCCACCGCCACCGGCCCCTGTGCTTGAAGCGGCCCACGGTCTCAAGTACCGCGACTTCCTGATTGTGTCGCTGATCGTTGACCGCGAGCACCTGTTTCCAGACAACTGGCTCTATATTCACAGCCCTGAATTTAAGGTGGGCCGCATTCAGAACTTTAAGAATTGGAGTCCAGAGATGGTGCCCGACAGCAGTAAGACCTGCCTGGGCATGGAGTACTTCTGCAGTGAGGGCGATAACATTTGGGAAATGGCGGATGAAAAGCTAATCGAGCTAGCGACACAGGAAATTATCGATCTAGATCTGGGAGTCAAGCCAGGGGATGTGGAAGACGGCTGCGTCATTCGCCAGTTTAAGGCTTACCCTGTTTACGACGGGGAATACCGTCAGCATCTACAGGTTTTAGAAGACTACATGAAAGGATTTGAGAACCTGCAGACGGTGGGTCGCAACGGCATGCACCGCTACAATAACCAGGATCACTCCATGCTGACGGCGCTGCTGGCCGCTAAAAACATTGCGGGTGAAGCGCACGACATCTGGAATGTGAACGTCGAGCGCTCGTATCACGAGGACTTCACAAACAAAGAGTGGACCAAGGCTAAGCAACAGTCCTCGTCGGAAGCTGAGCCTGTCTCAACTCCGGCATAGCTGAGCTATCGACATCGGTAAACCCCTATGCAAGAGTGTCCCTTCGTCTCAGTTATCATCCCCGTCTTCAATGATGCAGAGCGTCTTACGCTGTGTTTGGCGGCCCTAACGCAGCAGAACTACGAGCGATCGCACTACGAAATTATCGTGGTGGATAACGGTTCAGACAAGCCAGAGGCCGTAAAAGCGGTGATGGAGCAGAGTGAAAATGCGAGATTTGCGTCTGAGCCAACCCCAGGCTCTTATGCGGCTCGCAATAAAGGACTCTCAATAGCTCGAGGGGAGGTGATTGCGTTTACGGACGCGGACTGCATTCCCGATCGCGACTGGCTGCCTCAGGGAGTCTACCATTTGATGCGGGTTCCCAACTGCGGCCAAGTGGTGGGCAAGATTGAAGTTGTGTTTGCCAATCCCCACCGGCCTACTATGGTGGAGCTATACGATCGGATGACGGCCTTTCCCCAAGAGCGTCTTTTAAACCAGCTCCACGGCGGGGCCACGGCCAACGTCTTCACCTGGCGCCACGTCATCGAAAAAGTTGGGTCCTTCAACGCTCAGCTTAAGTCTCACGGAGACCTGGAGTGGGGAGGGCGAGTCCACGCTCAGGGATACGCGCAGGTCTACGCCGCGTCAGCCTGGGTTGAGCATCCCGCACGGTCGTCACTCCAGGAGCTTTACGTCCGGACGCAGCGGTTAGCCGGTGGCTCCTACGACCTTCAGCTTGAGCAGGCCCAGTCAGTCTGGGAGCGTCAAGTCGTTTTTCTGCGCACCCTTCTACAGCACCTCGTGCCGCCCGTATTTTTCGTCCTAAACGCCTTCTCAAATGCCGATTTGAGTGGAATTGGGCAAAAGCTAAAGGTGTCGCTGGTCATGGTAATGGTGCGCTATGTCAGCGCCTGGGAGACGCTGCGGCTTAAGCTGGGCGGGGTATCTAGTCGTGTGTGAGAAAAGGCTATGAGAATTGCATTTATAGTGGGACATTTTCCCCGGCTGTCAGAGACGTTCATCCTTAATCAAGTGACAGGCCTTTTAGATAGGGGCCACGAGGTTGATATCTACGCCGACCGCGTTGAAGACTGGTCTTCGGTGCATCCGGACGTGAATCGCTATCGGCTGCGGGAGCGCACGGTTCAGCTCCAGGAGATACCCAATAACTATTTATGGCGCGTTCTCAAGGGAATAGGATTGGCGGCTCGCCATTTCCACAAAGCACCAGGGCTGATTGGGCGATCGCTCAACGTCTTTGCTTACGGGGGGCAGGCGTTGAATCTTTGGCTCCTCTATACGGCAATTTCACTGCTGAATGAGCCCCAGTACGACATCATTCACTGTCAGTTTGGCACCCAAGGCTATCGAGGACTTGCCTTCAAACGCCTGCTGGAAGAGCCGAAGCTATTATTGATGTTTCGCGGCCACGACATTAGCTGCTATGTCGACCAGGGCGGGGACAAGGTCTATCGGTTTCTTTTCGAGTTCGTAGACTATTGCCTCGCCAACTGCGACTTTTTTCGTCAGCGCGTCATCAAGCTAGGGTGGCATCCCGACAAGATATCGGTCCATTTCTCAGGACTGGACGTGGGCAAGTTTAAATTTCGTCCCCGCCATCTTCTTGCTGGCGACCGCATACGGATTGCGACGACGGGGCGACTGGTGGAGAAAAAAGGCATCGAATATGCCATTCGCGCCGTCGCCCAGCAGGCAAACTCTGGTTCAAATTTGGAGTACTGCATCATCGGTGACGGCCCGCTGAGGCAGTCATTTGAGGCGCTTATCGAAGAGCTCGGTGCTGAGGACTATATCCACATTCTGGGCTGGAAAAACGAAGCCGAGATCGTCGATATTCTAGACCGCTGTCACCTTTTCGTTGCTCCTAGCGTCACCGCCTCGGACGGCAATCAAGATGCCCCCGTCAACGTCCTCAAAGAAGCCATGGCCATGGGTTTACCTGTTATTAGCACCTATCACGGCGGCATACCAGAGCTAGTAGAAGATAGGGTTTCAGGCTTTCTAGTGCCTGAGCGGGACGCAGAGGCGCTTGCGAAAAAGTTGGGCTATATGATCAACAATCCCGAAACTTGGGCCGAGATGGGGCAAGCCGGACGCACCTTTGTGGAACAGCACTTTGACTTAGAGGCCCTCAACGACAAGCTCGTTTCGCGCTACGCCGCGTTAATGTCTCCCACAGACGACCATAGCGATAATTCAGACGCGCCGCGCAGAGAGATAAATTTGAGCACTTTAAGCTAAGCAGCCGATTATACCGTCCTTCTACAGCATTAGGAGAGTTAACCATGACCAGCCCAGCCGTCACTATCGTTGTCGTTCCCCGCGAGCGATTTAGCTACGCAAAAACCTCTTTAGAGAGCTTGTATGAGCATACGCAGATGCCGTTTGAGCTTGTGTACGTCGATGGTAACTCCCCTCAAGACCTCAAGGTTTACCTAGATGAGCAGTCCCGACTGAGGGGGTTCAAGCTTCTGAGAACTGACCACTACCTCTATCCCAATCAGGCAAGAAATCTGGGACTACAGCACGTCAATACCAAGTATCTCGTTTTCTTCGATAACGATGTTGTGGTGTCTCCAGGCTGGCTTTCGGCCTTAGTCGGCTGCGCTGAGGAAACTGACGCCGCCGTTGTCGGCCCGCTGATGTGTCAGCACGAACCCATTCATCAGGAAATTCACTTTGCTGGGGGAGAGTCCCACGTCTGGGTAGATCAGACGGGGCGCAGGCGGCTGCGGGAAAAAATGTACCATCAGGGGAAAAGAATTGGCGATGTCAGGGTCAAGCTTGAGCGATCGCCCACCGAGCTAGCCGAGTTTCACTGCGTCCTGGTGCGACGCTCAGTCTTTGAGACTATCGGGCCTTTAGATGAGGCAATGCTGAATACAAAAGAGCATCTAGACTTCTGCATGACGGTGCGAGAAGCGGGGGAGAAAGTCTACTTCGAGCCAGACTCATTGGTCACCTACGTCCCCGGTCCACCGCAAAAGCTAGCCGATGTCCATTACTATATGCTGCGCTGGAGTAACGCCTGGACCTTAGACAGCTTGTCCCGCTTGAGAGAGAAGTGGAAGCTATCTGAAGATGGCTACTTCAAGACGAAATATAAGAAGCTGGGGGGACGCCGAAAAATGACCTTCGTTGCGCCTATTATCTATTGGCTGACCTTTGGCCTCTATAGCCCCAAGCTCGAACGGCTAATGATGGGAATTGAGCACCGCATTAACCGCTATCTCACCCACCGCCACGCCTTCAATCGGGCGCAGCAAGACGATGCCGCGTCACCGCCTCCCGTCAAGTCTTCAGGCAACGTGGTGGGGTCTTGACCCCGGTTCTCACTCACTTATGTTGACCGCCCTGCATTGACCCGTTCTCTCCCAATAAGCGCCTTCCCTATGCCGCCCGAAATCGTTTACACCCCAGACAGTCTACTTCACCGTCCCCGATTCCTGCTGCGGACGATGTGGCACGATCTGTGTGCCTCCCGCGAACTCGCCTGGCGGCTGATGATCCGAGACATTAGCGCTCAGTATCGTCAGGCGCTGCTGGGGATTATATGGGCCTTTGTGCCGCCGATTGCGATGGCGGCAGGGTTCACGCTCGCCAAAGACGCCAACGTATTCACCGTGGGTGAAACGGACATTCCCTATCCAGCCTACGTCATGTTCAGCACAGCACTGTGGCAGACCTTTGTCGATGCGGTCACCGGACCGCTGCAGGCAATTGTAGTGGCAAAACCGATGCTGGCTCGGGTTAATTTCCCTAGAGAAGCAATTATTCTCGCAAAACTGGGCGAAGTCGGGTTTAACTTCGGTATTAAGCTGATTTTAATTGTTGGCCTATTTCTCTACTTTAGAGTGCCGATTAGCTGGAGCATTCTACTAGCGCCTGTCGCCCTAATTCACCTAGTTTTGTTAGGAACACTGGTGGGCGTATTTCTTGCTCCTCTCGGCGTGCTCTACCAGGACGTGTCCAAAAGCTTGAATATGGCTACGGGGTTCTGGCTCTTTCTCACGCCCGTAATCTATCCGCTGCCAAAAGAAGGCCTCTTTGGTGCGTTGGTCGCCTGGAACCCGGTGACGCCCTTACTGGTCACGACGCGGGAATTGGCCACGACAGGGGTAATTTCCAACCCAGTTGGCTTTTGGATCGTCAGCGGTTTGACGCTGATAGGGCTAATGCTGACGTGGGTTGGATTTCGGATCGCAATGCCTTATGTAATCGAGCGAGTGACTTCTTGAGATGGTATTAAACGGTCAACATCAGTCGAATTCCGTCGACTTGAAGCAGCGAACCCCTGTGATTTCTGTGGAGGGCGTCTCAAAAAAGTTCTGTCGCGACCTGAAGCGATCGCTCTTCTATGGGGTTCAAGATATCGCCGCCGATTTGACCTTTGGGCGGCGGCAGAGCCATCAGCTGCGGACTAGGGAATTTTGGGCTCTGCGCGCCATTGACTTTCAGCTCTATCCTGGCCAGGCGCTGGGTCTAGTGGGCGGTAACGGCGCGGGTAAAAGCACTCTACTACGCATCATCAGCGGTTTGATTAAGCCAGACACCGGGCAGATTCGCATTCGTGGCCGCATCGCCCCCTTAATTGCGCTAGGGGCAGGCTTTAACCCAATTTTGACAGGCCGAGAAAATATCTACGCCAACATGTCCATTCTTGGCCTATCTACTCAACAGATTGAGCAGCGGTTTCAAGATGTGGTTGACTTTGCTGAAATCGAGGAGGCGATCGACGCGCCGGTACAAACCTACAGCTCCGGTATGTCAGCTCGTTTGGGGTTTGCCTGCGCCATTCACACCGAACCCAATATTCTGCTCATTGATGAGGTGCTCGCGGTTGGGGACGCGAGGTTTAAAGCCAAGTGCTATCGCCGCCTTTACGAACTTAAACAGAGCGGCGTTGCTTTTATTTTGGTCAACCACAACTCTCAAGCCATACTGAACGTCTGTGATACGGCTATATATCTCGCGCAAGGGGCCATGGTGAGCGAGGGCGCCGTCAGCGCCGTAGTCGACCGCTATGAGAAAGACCTATTTTTGAGCAGCGTCGAGCGCTCGGAAAATCACATGGTGCTGCCCGCTAAATTAAAAGAAGAGAGCAGCGGTGTAGATATTCGCGAGCTGTTTTTCCGCGATGCCCAAAATCAGGTCACCCAAGCCGTGCTGACGGGTGAAGCTTTGAGTCTCTGCGTGGCTTGCGAATCCCACGGCACCCACAGTGATATTGCCCTTGACATCAGAATTTCGAAAGTGGGTAGCATCGAAAGCGCGGGCTATATGCTGTCTCTACGCGGCCAGAACGACGAGGCTTTCTTTCAGCTATCGCCTGGGATGTCCGAAATTCAGCTTCGGTTTCCCCAACTGGGCCTTTGCCCCGGACTTTACACCGCCCAAGTCCGCATTAGAAAGGACTCTGTCTACACCTTTGACGTTGTTGACTCCTTTCGATTTACCGTCAACACACAGAAAGCAGTCAACAAGTGCCAGTTTTATCAGCCGCGAACTTGGGCGCTCGTGCCCGCAGTTGACCCACTGCCTATCAAGTAGTCGCCTCCTATAGCTTTGTGAACTATCACTATGTCGCATCCCAACGTCAGCGTTATTATTCCAACCCACAATCGACCGCAGCTCGTAGCGTTAGCGGTGCAGAGCGCTTTGAATCAGACCTATGAGAATCTAGAGGTACTGGTGGTGGATGACGCGTCTGATGAACCTGTCGCTCTACCAGACCATCCCAGGCTGCGGGTGATTCGCCTAGATGAGGGAGTCGGCGGCGCTGGGGCACGAAACATTGGTACCCAATCCGCCCGCGGACGCTGGATTACCTATCTAGATGACGATGATCGCCTTCTACCCGACATGGTCAAGGTTTCGCTGACGGCCATAGATTCAGCGGCCGTGGAGCCGCCCGTTGGCGTTATTTCTGGTATTCAGAAAGTCGATCAGCATGGGGCTGCATTGACCACTCGCATTCCTCCAGCTCAGCGCTCCAAAGGGAGGCACTTCTTTCTAGAACCGCTGGAGCCGGGGCGCTCTTACAACACAAAGCAAACCCTAGTGATAGAGCGGGAAGTCGTACTCAAGATCGGCGGCTGGGACAAGAGTTTTCGCTCTCGGGTACATTCTGAGTTCTTCTTGCGGCTTAACCCAGAATGCACGCTGATTGGGCTGCCAACGGTAACCTATCATCTTCTATCCCATACCGGAGTGCGAGTGTCGGTCAACCCGAAGCTGCGTCAAGAAAGCTTCCACCGCCTGGTGCAAAAGCATGAAGATACCTTCAAGGCCCATCCCAAAATGTTCGCTGAGTTTGTCTATAAACACGCCTTGACCTCTTACAAAATGGAGCAGTGGCAGGCTGCGTTGGTGAGCTCGCTGTGGGCCTTTAGGCTCCATCCGGCCCATGTTACGAGGCTGGCGTTGGGAGCGGCTCTGTCTAGCCTAAGCGGTAGGTTCAAGCTCTCATCCCCAGCCGCATCTAAAGCTTCGTAGTGCTGCAGTGGTAGCGCCCTTGACACCATATTTTCTTTAGAGACAACATGATTACCGATATTCTTGAACTGGGAGAACAGACAACGCTGCGAGCGCAGGTCGTTGTCGTCGGCTCTGGAATCGCGGGTGCGGAAGTCGCCACCCATTTGGCCCGTTATGGTGTGGAGGTAGTGCAGCTGGAAAGCGGGCGCGATCGCTTCGACCCCTCTATTCAGGCCCTCAACGACCTGATCTTTCTCGGCAAGCGCCACCGAGAGCTCAACCCAGACTCCTACTATCACCGCTATTTGCCTCCCGAGCTGCGCGGGGTGAGCCGCGTGCGGCAGTTTGGCGGCACCAGCAACGTCTGGACGGGCAAGTGGAAATACCTGCAGCCCTCCGACTTCGAAGGCCGGTCTTGGGTCCCCAACAGCGGCTGGCCCATCGACTTTGAAGATCTGCTGGCGCACTATCGGTCTGCCGCCAAGGACTACGGGTTCGGCGATTTAGAGGCAGAGGCGGAACGGGCTGAAGTTGTGGCGCTGCGCAATAAGGTGGCGGCGGCGGGCCTGAAAATGAGCAGCTTCTACTGGGAAGAAACCCCTACCCGCACCGCAAAACGCTTCGGGGACGAGATGCGCCGCTCGCAAAACCTGCGGGTAGTGCTGGGGGCAACCGCCACCGAACTGAAGCTAGACCCCTCCGGTGAGCGGGTGAGCGCCGTGGTCTGTCGTTCTTTGGAGGGGCGAGAGCTGACCGTCGAAGGTGACGCGGTCGTTCTTGCCACCGGAGCTTTGGAAAGCGCTCGCCTGCTGCTGGCCTCCGACCGGCAGCTTCCCGGCGGCATCGGCAACGCCCATGACCTGGTGGGCCGCTTCTACACCGACCACCCTAAGCACCACACTGGCATTCTAAAGCCCGGCCCCCTAGTGCGAGAATACGCTCACGAGCTGCAGTATGCCCCCAAGCCCCGGTTTTGCATCTGCTTTGCTCTCGACGATGCCACCCAGCAGCAGCACCAGCTCTTAGAGCATGTCCTGTATCTCAAGCCGATTTACGAAACGCGTGTCGACTGGCTAAAGCGGCGGCTTCTGGGCCGGGCCGTCTGTCAAGATGGCAATGGCCGGGCCGCCAGCTATCGGGTTAAGTTTGTCACCGAGCAGGTGCCCCACCGGGAGAGCCGCGTCGTCCTTGAGGGCGAGCAGGACGCCCTCGGGCAGCGCAAGCTGGCGCTCGACTGGCGGTTTACGGAGCACGATCACCACTCGATGGAAACAGTTCTTGACCTGCTGACGCGCCGGTTTGCGGCAGTCGGGCTGGGCACCTTTGACTTTGGCGATGTGCTACCGACTCTAGAGAATATGACCGACGCGGCCCACCAAATGGGCACCACCCGCATGGCTAGCCGCCCGGAAGACGGCGTGGTTGACCTGAACTGCCGCGTGTTTGGCACCGACAATCTCTATGTCGCTAGCTCAGCGGTCTTCCCCACCGGTCCCTCCTACTCGCCCACGTTCACTATCCTGGCGCTGGCGCGCCGTCTGGGTCAACATCTGCTTCAGACGGTGCCCAAGCCAGCTCGCTACAATTCGCTGCATCACTAAGCTGAAGTCATCGAGAGGTCTTTATACCCATGGAACCGCGCCCCTTCTTCTCCGTTGTCATCCCCACCTATAATCGCCCGGAGCGCCTAGAGCAATGTCTGCAAAGCCTTACCCGGCTAGACTATCCCCGCGATCGCTTCGAGGTGGTGGTGGTTGACGACGGCAGCAAGGTGCCCATGAGTACCGTTATTGACTCGTTCGAATCGCAGCTGCCCGTACGGCTGCTTCGCCAGCAGAATGCCGGACCGGCTAGCGCTCGAAATGCGGGCGCAGCGGCGGCCCGAGGGCGTTACCTAGCGTTTACCGACGACGACTGTCAGCCTGCGTCTGACTGGCTCACGGCGATCGCGGCGGCCTTTACTGAGGCTCCTGACGCCCTGATTGGGGGTTACACCATCAATGCCCTGCCCGAAAACCTTTACTCTACCGGCAGTCAGCTTTTGATTGACTACCTGTACGACTACTACAACCGCTCGGGGGGAGAAGCAACCTTTTTCGCTTCTAACAACTTTGCAATGCCCCGCGACGCTTTTCACAAGATCGGCGGATTTGACACCACCTTCCCCCTGGCGGCGGGCGAAGACCGGGAATTTTGCGATCGCTGGCAGCACCACGAGCTACCCATGCGCTACATCCCCAATATGCAGATCCGCCATACCCACACCCTCGGCCTTACCTCATTTTGGCGGCAGCACTTCAACTATGGACGGGGCGCGTTTCACTTTCACAAAGTCCGCAGCTGCCGGGAAGCGGAGCCCGTCAAAGTCGAACCGCTCACCTTTTATCTACAGCTGCTGAGCTATCCCCTCACGCGGCGGCAGGGATGGCGATCGCTGAGCCTATCTGGTCTCTTTTTCCTATCGCAGGTGGCCAACGTCGCCGGTTTCTTTCAGGAAAGGCGTCGGAACGAGCGTCCTACTCTATCACCCACTCAGTAGGGCAAGTCACGTTTTGCTAGACAATCATGAACTCCATACAATACTGCTGCCTAAGATTGCAGGTGTCGTGGTCAACGATGTTCGTGTCGCTCAGCTCCAAATTATAGAAATCCACGACCTCCGCGTCAAAATAGGGACCGGCGTGCCAGGTTCCGAGGTTTAGCTTCACGAAGCAGTCGCCTGGAATATGAAACGCCTGAATCGCCGCTGTATCTGGGGTCGCCGCTGGCCCCGGTTGGGCAACGCCTAGTAGCCAGTCTTGACCGCCCAAAGAGCCTAAGCACTGGGTGCAACGGCGATGCCGGGTGATTTGGTGAAATCGCCGACCGCGGCCAGTTAGCCGCATGATGTAAAACCGAGGTGTTCCCTGGTCTAGCACGAGCTGGGCGTCAGACGCCCCAAAAGGTCTATCGTCGCTAGCGGAAAAAATAGCCTGACCAAAGGGCGCAAAGTTTTCCGGCGTAATCGGCTGCGCCGTCAGCTCGAAAGTTTGGATGGTCTTGGTCATCTAGATTGTTCTCATGAAAGTAGCGGGTGGCGCTAGTGCCTTCTGGCAGCTGGGTTAGCTTGACTAGCTTGGGCTAGGTTTGAGTCGGGCCGCTTGTAGGACCAATCACAGGCCGAGTTTTTTAGCAGGTGTGCTTGAAGGCCAAGATATTCCCTCAGCCTTTAAGCATACCTGAGCGAGTCGCCCGCAATCTGCGTCATCAGCAACGGCGCTGAAGGGCGTTATCAATTAGCGTTGACCATTGGGGGAGGAGAGCTTTCCAAACCTATTGCTGCGAAGAAACAGCCCTTGAAGCTTGAATCGCGGGCTTAACCCAAGTCGCAATCGCGCTAGAGCGATACTGGTGAGGGGGGAGGCATGAGCGCCGCTTTCGGGTAGGGGATCCGTTTGTGGTTGTACTGCTGCCACACCCGCACAAAGATCTCGGCAATGCGAGCCATATCTTGGCGGCTTAGCCCCGAGTCGACCAGCTGGTTGTCTTGCCAGCGGGCTCGCATAATTCGATTCACCATAGCCAATGCTTCTTCGGGGGTAGCGTCTTTGAGCGATCGCAGGGCCGCTTCGCAAGAGTCGGCCACCATCACAATACCTGTTTCACGGGACTGAGGCGTTGGCCCGCAGTAGCGAAAGTCCTCTTCTTTGACCTCAATAGTGGGGTCTGCCTTGGCGCGCTCCTTGGCCTGGTAATAAAAGTAGGTGATTAGCATCGTTCCCTGATGCTCCGGGATAAAAGCCTGAATTGCTCCTGGCAGGCGGCATTTACGGGCCATCACCAATCCCGCGCTGACGTGCTTTTTGATGATTTGGGCGCTGGTCCAAGGGTTGTCAATCAAGTCGTGTTTGTTGGTCCCCCCCATTTGATTTTCGATGAATCCCTCGGGGTCGTGCATCTTGCCGATGTCGTGATAGAGCGTGCCTGCCCTCACCAGCTCAACGTTGCAGCCCAACTCCCGGGCTGCAGCCTCCGCTAGGCTAGCCACGAACAGCGTATGCTGAAAGGTTCCTGGAGCCTCTGAGGCCAGCCGCTTGAGGGTGGGTCGGTTGGGGTTTGATAGTTCTACCAGCCGAATGGGCGTCACCAGGTCGAACAAGTTTTCTAAGTAAGGGCTGATGCCCAAGGCCGCGATGCTCCAGGCGACCCCCATAAGCGCCTGAATAAAGGAAGTCGTGAGCATGACCAGCCAAACAGGACTGGTGGCCGTGCTGATAATCAAGCTGACGATCAAGTAGACTATCCCTTGAACTAAGCCCACAGCACCTCCCAGCAGCGCCAGTTCCTCACGAGAGCGCAGCCGCCCCGCCAGTAGGGTGCCCACTAGCCCCCCCGCAACGCTAGAAATCAGCTGCGCAGACGGAACTGTCATGCCGATGGGCAATATCGCACCCAACAGAGCCACCACCGTCAACCCCAGACTCGAGCCGTAAAAGCTGCCGACCAGCAACCCCACGGCAGGCAGGCTAGTGGAGGGTAAACTCACAACGAGGAGAAGAGGAGTACTGAGGGCCAGACCCAACACCAGCATATGGTCCCTCTGTCGCAGGCGGGCATGAAACCGGCGCTCCACCAACAAGAAGATCACCACAGAGCCACCGACAACCCCGGCAAAGCCCATGAGTCCTAGCCAGTCCACACCGCGGCGGCTAAGGCCAAAGTGATCGAGCAAGACAAAGTTCGATCGCTCTATCTTCTGACCCGCCTCGACGATAATTTCTCCCTGCCGAATTGCTACAATCTCCGGCTCTACCGCCTCTGCTGTACGCTCTGCCTGCAGCCGAGTCTGCTCTGTATCCTCAATCAAATTGGGCTGAATGGCGTCTGATAAAAAAGCGACGGCTAGCGGAACGGCGTCGCGCGGAGCCACGTCTTTGAGCTGCGATCTGACTGCCTTTTGTAGCTGGTCGTCAGGAAGCCCTCTAGCAACTCCCTGAAGCAAAATATTCTCCAGAGTCTGGCGCATCACCTGCTTGATCTGGTTCCAGTCGCGATCGCTCAGAGATAAAATTCGACTATCGACAAACAGAGTGGAGGGTTCATCCGACGAACTCAAGGCAGTTGCCGCGACGCTGTAGCTCTGCCGAGCCCGGATGATAGACTGCTTGAGGGCCGAAAAGTCGTCTGCTGAAGCGACGTTTTTGTAACCCTGCATCTCAAGGATGGCCAGCTCTTGAGTAGGCTGAGCTGTGGCGACAGAAGGCTCAGCGGCAGTTTGATCGGTGTCTTCCAGCACGGCGAGGATACGCTGCCAGCCCTCTTTAGAAACGGTGCGCAGGTAGTCTTGAGCCGTCGTCGACAAAATAGACGAGTCGACGAATGGAAAGGGACCGGCCTGAGCGCGATAGTTCTCTCCTATATCAATTAGTCGAGAGAGGGACTGGTAGATCCGCTGGTTAACGTCAGAATCTATAGCGAGAACTGGAATTGCTCCCTGGCTTGCTTCTAGCCGCTGCTGCTCGGTGGTCTCTTCGTCCTCAACTGCTGCTGTACTGGGGGCGTGCAGCGTCTGGGGCGCGGTCGTCCCGACGCTGAGCTGAGGCTTGTTGTACAGCCGATAGCCAACGGCGCTGGTCAGTGAGGTGACAGCAATAGTGAACAGCAGCGGGCCGGCGTAGCGGTTGAGCTTCTTTCGTTTAGGGCGGGTCGTTCCAGAGCAAGAGGGATGCTCACCTAGCCAGGTCATCAATTCCCGAGACTGGACCAGCAAACCACGATTGGCCGCGCGCTGACCGGAGCGATTGGCCTCCACGGACAGCGCTGGGCTGAGAGTACCCGCATGAGAGGCCTGTTTGCTATTGAATTTATTCTCGCTGAATTTTTTTTCGCTAGCGGCGTCTATCCTCGAGGTGGATTCTTTTGAGGATGGAGAGACCTCAGCCTTCTGAAGCCGCGACGACATCCGGCGTCCGGATAAGCGGTTTGTCGGTGAGCACCACTGCTCAAAGCGCTGCGCCATTAAGCGAAATGACTTCATAGCAACTAACCGCTAGACGACTAAACCAGTAACCGCAGGGCACAACAACTAGAACACACTGAGAATTAATCAAAAGAAAGAGTCAGGTACAACCGACAGCCGGTGGTAATCTATTGATCACGCCGCTGGGTGATTGTACGGGTAATTCAGTTTTGCCCTAATTTTGCCTTTTCCTAACCATGGTTGCCCTGACTATATAGTATAGCTAAGCTCAACAGGTACGACCCATCAGGCTCGCGCAGCCCGGAGGATGCCAGGCATCGCGATCGCCACCGGTCCGGCGTGGAGCCTGATCGCGCCGCTCCACAGGCTCAAGAGGATCTGGCTCAGCTGGGTGACCGTCGTCGTGGCTATGGCCGGGTCTGCAGCGGTAGAATGCTTCGCGTCGAGCATCTGATAGCGCTCGAGGGAGAGGCCCGATAGTCCCTGCGTGAGGCCACACAGATATCCTGCGACTGCCGCGGCAGCGCCCGCCTGCTCCGGGGCAACCACGGCAGCCGTAGCCCGACAGGCCACCTCGACCTGCCCCGGCGTTCGCGAAGCGCTGTGGAGCGCTAGGGTCAGGGCAATCATATCTTCAGTGACCCTGGGGGCGACATCGACGACAGAGTCTGGGGCGCTCAGGGCGGATTTTGGTGCAAACTCCGGGGCAACGCTATTGCGATCGCGAGCTACCTGCTCTAGGGCCGTTTTCACCTGCACAAGTCCTGACCCGCTGGCGTAGTAAGCCGACGCCGTCTGTAAATAGGGAGAGAGGAAGGGGTGCTGCTCAGACAGACTCCCCAAGGGGCGATCGCCGATAATAGCGTCCACGGTTTGACGCAGCACGCTCGCGCCCTCGAGGGCAGCGGCAGCAGCAGGGCCAGTTAGCAATGCCCCCCAGCCGCGCAGCTGGGCCTCATCGTCACTGTAGGCTAGCAGCAGCGGCAGCAGCGCCAACAAAAAGGTCAACGGCTCGCCGCTGCTGCGCCGCCACAGCTGCTCAGCGGTTTGGGGGCTGGAATCGACGAGGCTGGCCCACTGAGCAAAAGGGAGAGATTGGGTGTCCGCTTGGGCGTAGCCCCAAAGGGCACCCACCAAAGCAGCCTGAAATCGATGCTCTAGCGGGTGGTTCGCGGCCTGTTTGCTTTGCATATCTTTAACTTATACTGGTAGGGCATAGAAAATTATCTATAGATATTATTGGCTGCTATCGCTCGATCTGCAGTCTATCTAAGCAGTCAATTTTAGCTAGTTCGTGACAGCCCCGCGCTGTATGCGCAGCATCAGCGTCGGGATGTAAGCGAGCGAGTCGAGGTGCGCCCTTGACTGGATGCCGAAGGCGGCAATTAAGGGCAGCGCCGAGGCGAGCAAAGGGTACAATTGAACCAAGCTCAAACTATTTCATGGCGGCGGCCTGCTATCCTGACACAAACGTACAGCCCTTAGCTGGTGAACAGTGCAGACGGTAGAAAACGTAGCTGGAAATTGAATACTCGTCACTGTCTGGGGTTGGTCATTGCCTGGACATTAAACAAATCGCCTGTCGATGGGATCCAATCGGGGTTGCACGGCTTGCTGCGTAACTAGACAGGACCAGATGAAGCAGGACACCTTCTTGCGCGGCATCCATTAAATTGTGGTGCGTGAGCCAAGAAGCCCGCGCTCTATCTAAAAGATGAGCGTCGGGAGTATGTCACTTGACAACCCTATTGCGGTCTTTTCCCCGTCAGCTTACGTAATCTGAGGTTTTCCCTTGTAAATAGAGAGATTTGCTGACCAAGGCCGCACCGCCTAGCAAAAGCATCGGCTGCGAGAAGACTGAAGGGTAGCCAAGGGGGAGTTATAGAGGAAAGAATGGAGAATTCAACCGCCGTATTGACGAAGCAGGCTTGGTTTTCGAACGTCCGTGATGATCTGCTAGCCGGCGCTGTCGTTGCGCTCGCGCTGATTCCGGAGGCGATCGCCTTTTCAATTATCGCTGGGGTAGACCCCAAGGTGGGGCTATACGCCTCGTTTTGTATTGCGATCGTCACCTCGTTTTTGGGCGGGCGACCGGGCATGATCTCGGCGGCGACTGGGGCAATGGCCCTGCTGATGACAACGCTGGTCAAAGATTATGGCATCAGCTATTTGTTTGCCACCACCATCTTGACGGGCATTCTACAAATTATTTGGGGCTGGGTAAAATTGGGCAACCAGATGCGCTTTGTGCCCCGCGCCGTCATGCTGGGTTTTGTCAACGCGCTGGCCATTCTGATTTTCAGCGCCCAGCTGCCTCAGCTTGAGAACGTGCCGGCCCTAGTATACCTCTTGGTCCTGGCGGGATTGGCCATCATCTACGGCATGCCCTATATCAGCAAGGTGATTCCCTCTCCCCTAATTGCCATCGTAGTGCTGACGGGATTCAGCATTACGATGGGCTGGGATGTTCCCACCGTGGGCGATATGGGCACCCTGCCCTCGACTCTGCCGGGGCTGTTCATTCCCACTGTGCCCCTGACGTTTGAGACGATTGAGATCATTCTTCCCTATGCCCTAGCGCTCTCGCTTGTGGGGCTTTTGGAGTCTTTCTTGACGGCAAATGTGATCGACGATTTGACAGATACCAGCAGCAAAAAAAATCAGGAGGCCGTGGGCCAGGGCGTCGCCAATATCGTGGCAGGCTTCTTTGGCGGCATGGCCGGATGCGCCATGATCGGCCAGTCGGTCATTAATATTCGCTCGGGGGGACGGACAAGACTCTCGACCCTCAGCGCGGGAATTTTCCTGATGGCCTGCATTTTGCTGTTGGGGGACTGGGTGGCCCGCATCCCTATGGCGGCTTTGGTAGCGGTGATGATCATGGTGTCCATCAGCACGTTTAGCTGGGCGTCTTTGCGCAATATTCGCATGGTGCCTAAAAGTGAGACAGCGGTGATGGTGGCGACGATCATTGTCACGCTGCTCACCCACAATCTGGCTATCGGCGTTGTTATTGGCGTTGCCCTAAGCGCTATTTTCTTCAGCCGCAAGATTGCCGCTCTCATTGAAGTGGAGTCGACCCCAATCAGCGAAGCGAAACGCATTTACACCGTCAGCGGCCAGATTTTCTTCGTCTCGGTCGAGCCGTTTTTAGCGGCGTTTGATTTTCGTGAAGAGATCGAAACCGTCATTATCGACCTCACCCATGCCCATCTCTGGGATCAATCAGCGGTGGATGCGGTGGACAAAGTAGTCTTGCGCTTTCGTAAGCACGGCATCGAGGTGGAGCTAATTGGTCTCAATGAGGCCAGCTCTACCCTCCTCGACCGGCTGGCCATTCATCATCGCGAGGATGCTGAGATCGCGCTACATTAGGGCAGTAGCCGCTCTCAGCTCTCCCGCTTTGACTATTTCATCGTATGCAGTACCGTCGCTTTGGCCGCACAAACCTTTCTATGCCCGTTTTCTCCTGTGGCGGAATGCGCTATCAGCATTCTTGGAAAGACGTCCCCCAATGGTCGATTCCCCAAAAGAACCAGGAAAATCTAGAGGCGACCATTCGGCGATCGCTAGCGGTGGGCATCAACCATATTGAGACGGCTCGGGGCTATGGGACCTCTGAGGCGCAGCTGGGTAATCTCCTGCCTAAGCTTCCCCGAGAGCAGCTAATTGTTCAAACTAAAGTCTCGCCTAAGGCTAATTCGAAGGAGTTTTTAAAGGTATTTGACCAGTCCCTCTCTAACTTAAAGCTTGACCACGTCGATCTACTAGGGCTGCACGGCATCAACACCCCTGAGCACTTAGAGTGGAGCATTAAGCCTGGCGGCTGTCTGGACGTAGTGCGATCGCTGCAGGCGCAGGGTAAGGTCCGCTTCGTGGGCTTTTCTACCCATGGCCCCACCGACGTCATTGTCAGCGCCATCCAAACCGGGCGGTTTGACTACGTCAATCTCCACTGGTACTACATTCATCAAATTAACTGGCCCGCTATCGAAGCTGCAACTCAGCAGGATATGGGGGTATTTATCATCAGCCCTTCCGACAAGGGCGGACAGCTCTACGACCCGCCCGCGAAGCTCGCGAGATTGTGCGCGCCTCTATCCCCTATGGTGTTCAACGACCTGTTTTGTCTCAGCCACCCCCAAGTCCATACCCTTAGCCTTGGCGCGGCCCGTCCATCGGATTTTGACGAGCACCTCAAAGCGGTACCGCTACTGGAGCGAGCTGACGAAATTCTACCGCCCATTTTGCATCGGCTGGAGCGGGCCGCTATCGATGCTCTGGGTGAAGACTGGCATAAAACCTGGCGACAGGGACTCCCTACGCCTCAAGACACCCCCGGTAGCCTCAATATTCCCACGATTCTTTGGCTGCGAAACCTGGCGATCGCCTATGACATGGTGGACTACGCCCAAACCCGCTACAACATGCTGGGCAACGCCAGCCACTGGTTTCCCGGCAACAAGGCTAGTCGCGTTGACCCAAAGGTCCTGGCTTCCTGCCTAGCCCGCAGTCCCCATCGCGACAAAATTCCAGACTTGCTAAATGACGCCCACCGCCGCCTGGGTGGGGCTTCTGTGAAGCGCCTATCCCAGCAGTAAAGGTTTGGAGCAGTAAGCGCACGCGATGTAACCAACTCCGCCCTGGAATCTTGACATCAGAGGTCTAGCAGCTCCATCACCCGCCGCGCCGTCGCCGGAGCCAGCAGCACCCCGTTTCGGTAGTGACCGCTGGCAACAATCACCCGGTCGTATCCGGGCAACCGCTCAATCACCGGGGCAGGCCGTCCATAGGGGCGGGGGCGCTTCCCAGACCAAGTTCGCAGCACCTGGGCCGAGGCTAAGCCAGGACACAGGGCGATCGCCCCCGCCCACATGGCCTGCCGCTCCGCCTCAATGGCCGTGCCGTCGCCGTCCTCCGGAAATTCTACCGTCGCCCCCACCCAGCAGCGAGGTGAGTCTGAGGCGCTAAGTAGCGGCACTACATGGACGTCATTTCCGGTGACTACAGGCCGAAAGGTATGGGCATTGAGAGGGGACTCTAAGGTCACTTCCATCGCTTGGCCGAGTACCGGGCGAATGTCGACCGCTGCCTCAGGGCGAGGCCCGGTCAAGGCCGTTGACCCTAGCCCCGCCGTTACCACAATCCAATCGGCATCATATCGTTCGCCGCTCTGCAAGAGGGCGTAGGGACCGCCCGCCTCTTCTAGGGTTTGAACTGCTGCATCAAAGCGCGTCTCCGCTCCTCGGCGCTGGACAGCTTCTAGCAGGGCTAAAGTCAGCTGCTGGGGGTGGACCTGGCGATCGCCGGCGGAATGCACCGCGCCGATGACCGGGCCAGCAATAGGGTTCTCTAGGGCAACTCCCGGACAGCGCGCCAGCAGCGTTTCTGGGCTCCAAAGCGCCAGCGGCCAGCCCTGCTGCTGGCGCGCTAGGGCTAGGGCCTCCCAGCGATCGCGATTGTCCCCTCTAAACAGCAGCTTGACGATACCGTCTCTGTTGTAGTCTACGGGGTGACCCTGCCGCTGCAGCTCTTGAATCAGCGCCTCGTAGCGCACCAAACTTTGCTGGCGCATGGCCCAGGCGCGGCCCTTCATCTTACGGCTGATAGCTCCCATCATCACGCCCAGCGCGGCTCCAGTCGACCCTTGCCCCGGAGCCTGCCGGTCTAGAAGCGTAACGCGGTAGTCTGCCAGGCTCAGCTCATAGGCCAGCATTGCCCCAACGATGCCGCCACCAATAATTAGAATACGGTTTGGGATACTCATCAACGGCGAAACTTTTGGCGCAGCCACTTCGAGTGCCAGTTGATTTTGCTCATCGGCTTGCCCTGCATCGACTCGCCGACGATTACGTTGAGCTGTGCCCCGATTAGCATTACCAAAGAACTCATGTACAGCCATAGCAGCAGCACAATCACCGCCCCCACTGCACCATAGACTTTGTTGTAGTTGCCGAAGCGGGCAACATAGAACCGAAACAGCCGCGAGATGATGGCCCAGGAGACGGCGGCAAGCGCAGCCCCCGGTAGGAGGGGCGTTTTCTTAGGAAATTGGCTTGTGCCAAACCGATAGAGAAAAGCAAAAGCGATCGCCATGATGCCCAGCGCCATTGGCAAACTGAGAAAGCGAACCGTTGACAGCACGAACTGCTCTATCAAGTCGCGCTGAATAATCGCCTGCTTAAGCAAGATGCCGAGCAAAATATCGCTGATGAAAATGAGAAACGTTGCCACGATTAGCAGCAGCAGGGCCCCGCCAGTTAGCCCTAGAGAGACGAGCTTGGCATGCCAAAAGGCCTGTCGCCGGGAGGGCGGAACGCAGTAAATCTCGTCAATTGCCCGCATTGCCGCGCTGATGGCACCTGATGCAATCCAAATCGCCACGATGAAGCTGACAGAGAATAGAGAGCCATTGCCACCGCGACTGACTTCATTGGCGAAATTTTCGATCAGCTGGAAGGCCTCTACCGGCACAATCTGGCTGAGCCGACCTAAAAGCTTCTCAAATTGGGCCTCGAGGGGAGTAAAGAGTCCGATAGCGGTGAAGATGGCGAGAATAGCGGGAAATAGCGCCAAAATCGCGTTGTACGCAATCTCTGACGATAGCCCCGCCAACCGCTGCTCACCACTGCGAACAACGGTTTCCCAAACGATTGCAGGAGAGAGGTGTTTAAAAAATCGAATGAATCTGCGGGGCATGAACTCGCTAGATCGCCGAGCAGCGTCTAAGACGACTCAGCAAAAAGGGTGCAAGGTAGAGTGACGACAAACCACGTCCATCCATCATAGCTGTCTACTTCAATGGAACCGTTTAATCGACCGACCAATTTCTTGACTAGCGCTAGTCCTAGGCCGGTGCCGCCCTGACGCCAGGGATCTACATGGGGAACCCGGTAAAACGTCTCAAAGATATGCGGTAGCTCGGCGCGAGGAATCTCGGCGCGGTTTCTAACCGTGAATTGAACTTCGCTGGCCAAATGGCCCTCATCGTTACAGATCGGCTGATTGAAGGCCAACGCGCAAGTGCATTCAATCTGTCCCCCTGCCGCTGTGTATTTACAGGCATTGTTGAGCAGCTCTATTAAAATCCGCTGAAGAATATCAGCATCGCTGGTAAGGCTCAAATCAGAGGGATAGACCCGCAGGGTTAGGGTCTGCTGACAGGAAGTAGCGCGGGCTCGGAATGGCCCAACAAGCTGAGCTATCCAGCTGCCGAGGTGGATTACACGGGGGGCAACGGGGACCGATCCTGCTTCGAGCCGCTGCATATCGAGCAGGTCGTCGATCAAATTAGCCTCTCGCCGAGACTCCGACTCTAATATTTCTAGATACTTTTGCCGCTTCTTTGGCAAGGGCGTGTTTTTGAGCAGCTGTAGCGCCATTCTGACGTTAGCGATTGGCGTTCTTAACTCGTGGGAGACGGTGCTGAGAAACTCATCTTTCATGCGGTTGAGTCTTTTTAGCTCATCAACCTGCGATCGCGCCGCTTTGTAGAGACGGGCCTGCCGAATGGCAATGGCGCACTGGTTTGCCACCTGCTGAACCAGGCGAATCTCAAACTCGTTGAAGACGTGGTTGGGATGATGGACGAGCCAAAGATCGCCCAAAACTTCTTGCTGAGATGCTTCAAGCCGTTCCGCTGCGATCTGCTCTTTGTCCGTCTGCCCTGACTTTTCTGGAGAATCGGCAAAAATAGGGCAGGCGAGGAGCGATGCGTGGCCCCGCTCCGGGTTAGGGCTCAGCGAGCAAAACTGAAAGTACATCTGCTGTCGAAGCTGATCGTAGATTTCAGGAAAGTCGTTCATCCGAGCGACTCGTCCCCGATAGGCCGGAATTAGGTTAGCGTACTCATAAAAAATAGTAGAGGTTTCTCGCTCTAGGTCGTAGAGTGCGGCGTTGCACCCCCCTAGCTCTAGCACGAGCGCCAGCTCTCGTACGGCGGTTTGCAGAATTTGGGCCTCATCTAGAGAGTCGCGGACCTTATCTGTGATCCGCTTGAGCGTAGAATCGAACAGGGCTGCGGTGCGGACTTGGGAGGTTCGCTTTTGAACCTCCGCTTCTAGGCCCGCGTTTAGGGACTGGACCTGCTGATAGAGTTCGGCCTGGTGCACGGCAATCGCGACTTCGTCAGCCACGTAGGACAGTCCCTCAAGCTCAAAGGGCTGCCACGTGACGCCTTCGGCGTACTGATGAATGCAGATCAGGCCAATGGGGCGATCGCCGCCTAGCGAAACGGCCACCGCCGACTTGACGCCCGTCTGATGCCAAAGCTGGCAGAGGCCAAGATGCAGCCCACAGCGCTCAGGGTCTGAAATAACGGCGTATCCCTCTGCCCCGGTGTAGTCGAGCGCGCTGAGAAATAGGTCTTGAGGGATTTTTGAGGCCGGGGAACTATTGAGGTCGCAGCCGTCTGCGATCGCAGCTAGGTACAGAAACCGAGGATTTTCTGACGACTCTGCGCGGTAGATGACGACGCGGTCCGTTTGCAGAAGCTGTCTAATCTCGGTGGCTGAAGAGTGGAGAATTTGAGCGACGTTTAAAGAGCAGCGAATCCGCTGAACGATTCTTCTTAACTTATGCTCGTAGTCAATTCGTCTCCGAAGCGTTTGCTCGGCCGTCAAAGGCTCCTCCTGAGCCCTGCCCTGGTCTAGCTCGCTCTTGTCCATAGATATGCGTGTCAACGTTTCTCAACTCCGCTAGCGCCTTATCAACCTAGATGCGTCACCAAACCTTACTCAGTTTGGCAGGTGGTGCTTCCTCAGCCAGTTTTGGCTTAACCGACGTGTTGTACCACTATGGCGGCAATAATGATTCCGCATACCACGACTCATCTTATTTGAAAATACCCATTCGAATAGACAAATTTTCAAATGCGTGCTAGAGAGCAGCACTGACTCGTCTACTGTCACGAATAGTACAACAGTAGCGATCGCCCGTGATTGCCGACAACAGCGGAAACCGCAGTGCCACCATAAGGTTTGTCCTGTCGTCTGCGTAATTAGACGGCGGCCCGTGTGCTACAAAAATCGGGCTACCTTTTGAGAAGGTAGCCCGAGGTGCCGAAATGATTTTGGCCTAACAGGCACTTTTTATGGGCGGAGAGAGACTCGAACTCTCACAACCGAAGTCGCCACATTTTGAGTGTGGTGCGTCTACCAATTTCGCCATCCGCCCCCGGCTGGGGTATCTTCATTATAGGCGATCGCGCTTTTATTCAGTAACTTTTGGTAACTCTGACTCGCTGACCACCGCTCAATTTCTCTTGCCCGCAGCACCGGCAAGGGGTGGGTGAGCTGGCTGACCTGGGCCTCCTTGAGCAGCTTTCCTAATTCGTCTGTACTGACGCTGTCGTAGGAGCGCGCCTGGGCTAAAAAGGCGTCTAGGTTGAGCTGGGAGGCGAGCGTTGCCGAACCGCCCGTCAGCTTCATCAGCACCGACGCTACCGTTCGATGATCTTGGGCCACTAGCAGCGCAGCGCGATCGCAGGTAAACTCGGCGCAGCGGACCCACTGCAGCAGCTGAGCTTGTAAGCTCTGGGCAATGACGGCTCCTAGCGGCAGCAGTTCGCTAGAGGCCAGCAAAATTAGATTGGCAAGGGTCAGGTACACGCCATGCTCGCACTTGAGATGCCCAAGCTCGTGGGCAATCACGGCCTGAATCTCTTCGGGAGAAAGCAAATCAACTAGGGACGTGTGGAGCACAATAAAAGGCTGCTGGCCGCGAATGGCAAACGTGTAGGCGTTGGGCTGTGGGTTCTGCCGTAGATAGAGCTGAGGAACATCTAGGTCGAGAATTTGACAGGCTTCCACCAGCAGGTGCTGGAGATGGGGAAGCTGCTCGTCACTCACGGCAATGCTAGACGAGATGTTCTCTAGATAAAAGAACCGCTCTGCCACAGACCCCAGCACAGTACGAATGAGAAGGTCGAATCCTGGGAGCTGGCGCAGCGCCTGCGTCGCCTCTAAGTCAAAGGGGTGGCGAAACTGGTCTGAGCGAATGCCGTGCAGAATGCTTCTAGAGGTGATCATAGGGCGTATAAAAGCGTTGATTCATCTTAGCAGTTTGCTTAGACTCGCGAGGGGCTCGGGCAAACCACAGCGCTCTTCACCCTACCGCACCCTACCGCTGCAGGGTGTCCACCTTCACCCTTATATTTTGGTAAATTTCCTGCAGCAGTGTCTATTCAGGTCTGACAGTGGCTAGAATGAAGGGTAGGATGCCCCTTAATAAGGGACCAGGTGATGAGGGTAGCCCATAGCGTTAAACTCTACAGATGACGAACCGGCAAAAACTACGCGAGTTAGTATCGGTCAGACTAGCCAATCTCGATTTAATTACTGGGGAGAATGTCATTCATGCTTAGCCGCAAGATCTATCAACTTTGTTGCGACGGTCGTGAGGTTTGGATCTTTTTGCGGGATCAGCAGCGCTGGATCGAGCGAGCCCAGATTCTCGATATTGAAGGTGATTTAGTTACGCTTCGCTACGAATCAGACGAAGAGGACGAGATCTGCTCTTGGGAAGAAATGATTCGTATAGACAGTATTGGCTCTATCCAGCAGAAGCTGGCGACAGTTCCTCGAGGAAACGTCGAGCCCCCAACGGCAGAAGACTGCCCTGAGGCAGAGAAGATTAAAAATCAGTGGCCTGAGGCCAACGAAAGCTAGCGCTCCTCTGCAGGAGTCTGAATCCTATCCTCCGCCGATGCTTGCACTGGCGGAGGATAGTCGTCGTGAGGCTTCAGCTCAGTCAACCAGCTCGTAGGCAGACCGGTACACCGGGCAGTAGCCCTCTGGCGTGACGTTGAAGCCAAACAGCGCCGATTCTTTATTCCAACAGCGCTGTCCTCGGTAGTAAGCGCAGGTATCGCAGCAGACCGAAACTCCTGAGGTTGTGGCGTCGCTCAAAATCTCTCGCTGCTGCACCCCACGAAGAACAAGTTCGTCCCCCTGCCAGCGCGCTTCTACAATCCCAGTGTCCGCAAACTGCTGCCACCGAGACTCAGCGGTAATTCTTTGATCTAGCGTGATCATCACTGTGGTATTGAGCTCTATTAGCTCGCCGCCATAGTAGGAGTTTGGAGGCTCTGGCTGAATGAACGTATCGCCAACGGGCAGCTCAACGAGGGTATCCGCCGCCGGGAGGTGCAGATGGTATCTATTCTGCAGATCCTCTACGCTGGTGAGGTCTGTCAAATAGGCGGGGGACCCGTGAACAAAAATGACGTGCTGGGGTCGGATATTGTGGATTAGCTGCAGCGTCCCAGCTCCATCGCAGTGGTCACTCAGCAGGTAAGAGTCTAAAGCAAGTTTGCCCGCTTCGATATCTTTCCGAAAGCGATCGGACTCTTGAATTTGCCGTTGAACGTCGGCCTGAACCACGCCCAGCTGTCCCGGTTTCTCTGGCAGCAGGATGAGCCACGAGCCGGGATAAAGTTCGCAGCAGGCGCTTAGGTCTGCTGTAGGCTCGGTAATTACGATGTTGGGGCCAGCGCTGAACAGCTCTGGGGTGGCGGTATCTAGCCGTCTGACATAGGGGCGAATGCGCTCATCCCAAAATAGCGCTTGGTGCTTAGCAAAGTTCTGGACGGTGTTAGGAAAATTCCCCAATAGGTCGAGGTAGGCATCGCAAGCTAGGGCAACGGCATCATTGACCCAAATATTGACGTCGCGCCCTGTGAAGTGGTGGTGGCTGCGCAGCAGCATTAAGATCTCTTGTCCCATGCCCAAGATGGGGGTCGGAAGGAGCACAGACCAGCTGCAGTTGAGGGCGTGGTGAATTTTGGCTGCGAGGTCGTTTTCCTGTTGTCGTCTGCGGGGGTGACGAGCTGTGCCGTAGCTCCCTTCGACGATCAGAACGTCTGGCTTTGAGTTTCTAAGCTCCTCCAGGGGGAACCCATCGACTAACCGGGAGTTAGAGAGGGTGAAATCGCCGGTATAGATTGCCTTGTAGGTCTGCTTCTCAGCTTCATAAGTGAATACCGCGATCGCCGCCCCAGGAAGGTGGCCCGCTGGCCATAGCTCAAGAGTGAGCTGAGGGGCTAAACGAATTGGCGATCGCCAGGATACCGGATGACAAAACGACGGCGGATCTTCCCCTAACCAGTTGAACCCGATCAGCTGCGCGGTAATCTCGCTGGCGTAGATTGGCAGGTCTGAGTAAGCCTGATGTAGGGCCCACAGCCCCCGGGCGTGGTCTGAGTGGGCATGGCTGCAAAAAACGAAATCGGTCGGAGGGCGACTAGAGGTGGCGATCGCCTGAATATCCGCCAGTCCGCAGTCTAGCAAAATACTGTAGGGCCCCATCTGCAGGCCCAAGCAAACCCCTTCGTTGGCGTGTCCCACAGCGTAGGACATGCACGCTAGTTCAGCCACGGGAAACACACCTGGATGCTACGTTCATCAGACAGCGATATGAAAAATGAAAATGGGGTCTCTGCTTGTCGGCTAGACCCCTCAAGATGCTGCATTATCCTAGTCAACACTCAATGAGCAGACCCGTTCCCGTGGTAGTTATCTGAGTCATAAAATCCATTTCGGGTGCCAAAGAAGAGGCAGGCAATCACGAAAACTGGCGTAATCGCCAAAAGAAAAAGCTTGATGTCCATGCGTTGATATCCTTTCTAACTTAATGGTATCAGACCCCGCTGGGCCGGCGAGAGAGGGCACTTCAAGATTAGCTTAAAAAACATACCCTAGAGGAGAGAGACAGCGCCGCAGCTAGGTTGTTACAATAGTTCATACTATACCAGCTGCCTTACCCCCCTCTTCCTATATGACATCTGTAGCAAACGCCGCCATCCTATCCGATCCTGGCACATCTGGCTCCAGCGCATCAAGCGCCGACGCACTGGGCACGAACATGCCGGTTGCTGGCGTACCGGATCTGGGTCCCAATGGATTGCCAGGTCTTGTTGAGGGAGATCTCAAGTATGCCCACCGCCCCGAGACGTCTCAGGCAAGGCCGGAGATGCGGTATGACCCGGCAGTCATTGAGGCCCAGTACAATCGCCGGCCGCTTCAGGTGATTGCTCGGGCAATCGCCATTTTTTGGCCGACGGTTACTTTTGCCCTGCAGATTCTTTGGGACAGGTGGACCGGGGGAATAGACCGCAACGAGAGGAAGCGGGCCGTTCGTGCCCGAGAAATCCTGACGAACTTGGGGCCAGCCTACATTAAGGTGGGGCAAGCCCTCTCGACACGGCCAGACTTGGTTTCGCCCATCTACTTAGAGGAGCTGAGTCTGCTGCAGGATAAGCTGCCGCCCTTTCCCAATGAGCTAGCGTTTCAGTTTATCGAAGAGGAGCTAGGCGATCGCCCCGAGAATATCTACGCTGAGCTGACGGATTCCCCCATCGCAGCGGCTTCGCTTGGCCAAGTTTACCGAGGCCGCCTCAAAACCGGTGAGGAAGTTGCTGTCAAGGTTCAGCGCCCCGGGCTATTTCAGCGAATCGCTCTCGATATCTACGTGCTGCGGCAGATCGCCAAGCTGGTTACGCGCTTTATTCCTCAGCTCAAGAGCGACCTAGTCGCCATTATGGATGAATTTGGCGCCCGCATCTTTGAGGAAGTTGACTACATCCAGGAGGGGTTTAACGCCGATCGCTTCAGGGAACTCTACGGCCACCTAGACGATATCTACGTCCCTAAGATCTACTGGCAGTACACCAACCGCCGCGTGCTGACCATGGAGTGGATTACGGGAACAAAGCTCACTGACTTAGAGGCCGTTATGGCCCAGGGCATTGACGCACGTTACCTGATAGAAGTGGGCGTTCAGTGCTCTTTGAGGCAGCTGCTTGAGCATGGCTTCTTCCATGCAGATCCCCATCCCGGCAACCTTCTAGCAACTCCGGACGGGAAGCTAGCGTACCTCGATTTTGGCATGATGAGTCAGGTCAAGCCCTATCAGCGCTATGGTCTACTGGAGGCCGTGGTCCACTTGGTCAACCGAGACTTTGAGGGCCTTGCCAACGACTACGTCAAGCTTGAGTTCTTGACGCCGGACACCGACTTGACCCCCATCATTCCGGCATTGGCCAACGTGTTTGGCAATGCACTGGGGGCAAGTGTTGCCGAGCTAAACTTCAAGAGCATTACCGATCAGCTGTCGGCGCTGATGTACGAATATCCGTTTAGGGTGCCCGCGTATTACGCCTTAATCATTCGCTCGCTCGTTACCCTAGAGGGAATCGCAATCAAGGTAGATCCCGAGTTTAAGGTACTGAGTAAAGCCTATCCCTATGTCGCTAAGCGGCTGCTGAGTGACCCTTCTCCGGAACTTCGAGCCTCCCTACAGGATCTCTTATTTAAAGACAATGGTTTTCGCTGGAACAGGCTAGAAAACCTGTTGAAGAATGCGAAAGACAGTCCAGACTACGACTTGTCTCAGATTCTTCGTCAGACGATCGACTTTATCCTATCCCCACGGGGCGCCTTTATCCGCGCCCACCTCGTAGAGACCATTGTGCAGTCAGTGGATGGATTTGGGCAGAACGTATTCCAGCGGGCCGCGCTCGGCGTTCGCGAGCAGCTTGGCTTAGCCTCCCGTCAGCCGTCGGTAGCGACCCAACCCGCCACCCTTGACCACGTTCTGCGTATCGCCAATATCCTGCGGGAGACTCCTGGTTTTAGCCCAGCCTTGGTGGGCGAGCTGGTTCCCCAGATGCTAAGTCAACCCGAGTTTCGCCATATGGGCCGCTCGGTTGTCGGCGAGCTAACTCAGCGGCTAACGGCTCGGCTCATCCGCGAGCTGCTGCTGCAGCCAAAAAGCCAACCGTCTGTGAGCCGTCGCGCGCTGCCGGCCGCCGCAGTGAGATAAAGGTCTATCTTCTGGTAGCCACGAGCGCGGCTACCAGAACTCGGCGCAACAGGGAGGCGATCGCAGAGCGTCGGCAAGAGCCCCTTGTCTCTCCTAAATTAGCCTAGGGTATTGGTTGGATCTGGGAGCCGGGTGTCCGCATCCTCAGGAGCCTCCAACACATTCAGCTGATTCCGCTCCTGCTCAAGCTTTTTCTTGATCTCTCGAAGCTCATCCATCGTTTCACCCAGCTGTTTATGCTCTTGCTCCAGCTTGGTTTCTAGCTCTTGAATTTGGTCTCGGCGTGTCTCGATTTCCAGCGTCTGCCGGACCACGTCTTGACTCTGAAGCGTCAGCGATTTTCTCCACTGCTCGATGCGCTCAGTTTCTGACTTTAAATCTTCCGGGGTCAGCCCAGCTGTGAGATACCGACTGACCAAATCGAGCAGCCACGCGGTTGCGTCTTTGACAGTGGTGATCTCGTTCTCGCTGCTCAGCTCAATTAAAATAGCATCGCCATCGCTGTATCGCTCAACCCCCTGGGCCGCTAGGAGAACGATCTCCTCTGCGCCTGTTGGTAAGGCAATCCAGTCCTGCTCAGCACTCTGTTGCGCCATCAGCAGAAGCTGTGAATCATCTTTGTCGTTGTTTCTTCGCACTTTAGCCAGATAGAGCATTGCAGTGATGCTTAGCCAATCCTCGAACGTTAGTATATCTCTATATTTTGCAAGTCGCTCTCCAAAAGGTATTTGAATCCTGTGAAGATTTGACTTAAGACAGCATGTTTATGAGTTGTGGATAAATTTTATCGACGCTGGGGCTTTAAACAATCGCTACGAGACATTTTGTCGCCGAACCCCGCCTTTTTCAGCAGTAATCTCGGCCTCACGCCGCGCGAGCGATCTGCCCAGTAAAATCTAAGCTGTTAATGTGCCACGAGCCTTGGCCCATCGAGCCCCTGAGTCAATCAATCCGCAAAACCGCAAGCTATCGAGACGATCGCAGCGCTGAGAAAATATTTAATGGCCACAGTAACGGCCCAGTTTATTCATCCAGCGCGATAGCTACTACCCTTGGTCTAGTATATCAGCGGTTTAGGGAACCGCCATTCAAACCGAAATGTCTCCTGAGCCAGAGCTATATCTGATCGAGGCGAGCGTTCAAAATGCTGGCCTGCTTTTGAGCTTCCGATAGCGCCTGCCGCGCCCCATCCACAACCTCAGGCGGGGCCTTTTTAACAAATCCTGCATTGTTCAACCGATTTTGCAGCGCGGCCACCTCCCGATTAATCTTTCCTAGATCTTTTTCGACCTTACTGCGCAGCGCAGCGATATCTACAAAGCCTTCTAGAGGCATCAGCACCTGAATTGTACCGGTAACACCGGTAAACATCTTCTGTTCTGGAGCGCTCTCTGTAATATCTAAAGTTGCCACCCGAGCGAGATCTTTGATGTAGGTCTCTCCCTGACGGAGCGTATCGCGCTCCTCAGCGCGATCGCTCTGTAAAATGACGCGAATAGCGGTGCTGGGCTTAACGCTGGCCTCGGCTCTGAGGTTACGAACGGTGCGAATCGCCTCAATAATGGTGGTTACGGTAGTTTCCACATCTGCGCGAATCAGCGCTGAGTCGCCCGTAGGATAGGCTTGGCGGGCCAAGAAGACGCTGTCGCTGCTCTGAGTCAGGGTGTGCCAGATCTCTTCGGTGATGTGGGGCATGAAAGGGTGCAGCATCCGCAGAATGCCGTCCAGCACGATGGCCAGAGTCTGCTGAGCCGCCTGCCGGGACCGGGCATCCTCACCGTTGAGCCGAGACTTGACCAGCTCGATGTACCAGTCGCAAAAATCTCCCCAGGTGAACTCGTAGAGCTCTTTAGCCGCTTCCCCCATCCCGTACTGGTTGAGGTACCGGCAGGTGGTCTGGGCCACCCGATGAAAGCGAGACAAAATCCAGCGATCGCTCAGCTCCAGGGCAGCGGGGTCAGGCTCACCGAGTTCGAAGGGCGACTTGCCCTCTAGATTCATCATCACGAAGCGGGCCGCGTTCCACAGCTTGTTGGTGAAGTTGCGGCTCGCTTCCACCGAGGTGGATTCGTCCGTCTTGCGGTCGTACTCAATGCGGATGTCTTGCCCCGCGCCGGTTACCTCCCGCACCAGGGTATAGCGGACGGCGTCGGTGCCGTACTTATCCATTAAAATCAGCGGATTGATGCCGTTATTGGCCGACTTCGACATCTTCTTGTTGTTCTCGTCCCGCACCAGGCCGTGAATGTAGACCGTCTCGAAAGGCATTTGGTCGGTAAAGTAGCCCGCCATCAGAGTCATGCGAGCTACCCAGAAGAAGATAATGTCGAACCCGGTGACCAGGGTAGTGGTGGGGTAGTAGGCGGCTAGATCTGCGGTTTGTTCAGGCCAGCCCATGGTGGAGAAGGGCCATAGCCCTGAGGAGAACCAGGTATCGAGGACGTCGGCATCTTGAACCAGCGCTGCGCCAGGGCCAAATTTTTCCCGCGCCTGGGCGATCGCCTCCCCTTCGGAGCGGGCCACGATAAAGGGCGTATCGTCGGTAACTGCGCCGTCAGTTTCACTGACCACGTACCAGGCCGGAATCTGATGGCCCCACCACAGCTGCCGCGAGATGCACCAGTCCCTCAGGTTTACCAGCCAGTCGCGGTAGACCTTAGTCCACCGCTCAGGAACGAAGCGGGGCTCTTGGGCCTCTAGGCTCTGCAGCGCCCGGTCCGCCAAAGGCCGAATTTTTACAAACCACTGGGTGGACAGCAGCGGCTCTACGGGCACCTTACCGCGATCGCTGTAGGGAACGGCGTGGCGATAGTCTTCCGTTTTGACCAGCACCCCTATGTTCTTGAGCCGCGCGACAACGTTTTTGCGGGCGTCAAAGCGGTCTTGCCCTGCAAACTCTCCGGCATTGTCGTTGAGGGTACCGTCTTTGTTCATGATGTTGATAAACGGCAGGTTATGACGGCGGCCCATTTCAAAGTCGTTGGGGTCATGGGCGGGGGTGACCTTGACGCAGCCCGTTCCAAATTCTGGGTCCACCAGCTCGTCGGCCACGATGGGAATCTCCCGCCCCACTAGAGGCAGCGTCAGGGTTTTGCCCACCAGCTCGCGGTAGCGATCGTCGTTGGGGTTCACCGCCACGCCTGTGTCCCCCAGCATGGTCTCTGGCCGGGTGGTGGCCACCTCAACGGAGCCGCTGCCGTCGGTGAGGGGATAGCGAAAGTGCCACAGGTGGCCGTCTACCTCTTTGGTCTCCACCTCCAAGTCCGAGACGGCGGACTGGCTGGCGGGACACCAGTTCACCAAATAGTTGCCGCGATAGATGAGGTCGTCGTTGTAGAGCTGTACAAACGCCTCAGCAACGGCTTTAGACAGCCCCTCATCTAGGGTAAAGCGCTCCCGCGACCAGTCCACCGACACACCGAGCCGCCGCAGCTGGTTGACGATGGTGCCTCCGGACTCTGCTTTCCAAGCCCAGGCCCGCTCTAAAAAGCGATCGCGCCCGACGTCGTCTCGCGTCTTCCCTTCAGCCTTCAGCTGCCGCTCCAAGATGGTCTGCACCGCAATGCTGGCGTGATCGGTGCCGGGGAGCCACAGGGTGTTGCGTCCTCGCATCCGGTGGTAGCGCACCAGCAGGTCGATCAGTGCGCTCTCGAACGCGTGACCCATATGCAGGCTGCCGGTGACGTTGGGCGGGGGAATGACGACGCAGTAGGGCTCTCCCGGTGCGTCGGGGTCGGCTTTAAATGCATGATTGTCTTCCCAGGCTTGCTGCCACTTTGACTCCGTTAAGGACGGGTCGTACTGGCTGGGTAGGGTCGGCGGGGTTACAGTCATGCGGCTTGCTGGCGGGGTTGATTCTCGACTAAATAGTACTTCATTTGCGAATTTGACGGCAAAACATCGGCCTGCGGCCACGGCGCCGAGCGTCACTGCCAGCGGCTGTAGGGCCGCTCAGCCAAATTAGAATTGAAATAGCGCGGGTCTTGAGAGACCTCTGGGCCGATCCAGCTCGGCGCGTCCAGCGGCTGGTCCGCCGTTGTCAGCTCGACCTCCGCCAAAATTAGGCCCTGGTTTTCTCCGTAAAATTCGTCGATTTCCCAAGTCACCTCGCCGACCGGAATCCTGTAGCGGCGCTTTTCAATGAGGGGGCGATCGCAGAGGGTTGTCAGCATCTCATCGGCGTCCTCGACCGGAATCTCATATTCAAACTCCGCCCGGGCAAGCCCTACGGTAGGCCCTTTAATCGTGATGTAGCCTCTGTCCCCGGCCCGCCGCACCCTCACCGTAGTTTGATTTTGCGTCCGGCTGCGCGAATATAGCCCTGACGGTATGCGGTGCCGGAGGCCAGCTGCCGCCAGCCTTCTCCCGTAACCAAAAACTTTCGCTCAATTTCGGTGCCCATACTGCTGAACCTCATCTACACAAAGAGCAAAGGCGTTTCTTCCGTTGCCCTAGCGGTAAGGTTACTGCGACTGCAAAAAGCGATCGACTTCGTCCGCCGTGGGCTGAGCCGCGATCGCCCCAGGGCGCATAGTGGTCAGAGCTCCGACGGCGCAGGCATAGGTGATGGCCTCGCCGGCCGCGTCGGCTTGGCCCATGGCCTCAACCCCTTGGGTACAGAGCTGATGGAGGAACCCGGCTAAAAAGCTGTCTCCTGCCCCCGTCGTTTCTTCTACTGCGACCTCAAAGGCTGGGCGATCGCCCTGGTTACCCAACAGCCAGTAGGCGCACCCCTTGGCTCCGGCAGTGACCATCACCGCATCTACGCTACCCAGCTGGCTGGCGATCGCGCCGGGGTCAGTCGTATCAAACAGCCACTCGGCCTCCTCATCCGACAGCTTGAGGATGTCGGCTCGCTGAATCAAGTCAAGGACGGCGGGCTTAGCCTCATCGGGGTTGGGCCAAAACATGGGCCGCCAGTTGACGTCTAGCACAACCTTCACGCCGTACTGCTTGGCTAGGTCGAGCGCCCGATGAATCGCCTCAGCGGTATCGGCGTAGGGCAGCTCTAGGGAGCCCAGCACCAGGTAGTCGGCGCGCTCAAAGAGCTCTGGCGAGATCTGGCCGGCCTGCAGCGCGGTATCGGCAAACTCGCTCGTATCGCGATCGCCAAAGCCTACAAACTGGCGATCGCCGTCAGCGGTACGGATGACGTAGATTTCCCGCGTCGGCTGAGTCTCGTGGCGCTGAACGGCCTCCGTCGCCACGCCAATATTATCCAGCAGCTGCACAAGCTCGCGCCCCGGACTATCGCGCCCAACGCAGCCCAGAAAACCGGCAGGGGTTCCCAGCTTTACCAGCGCACAGGCCACGTTTGCCGGGGCCCCGCCGGGATAGGCCTTCCAGGAAGACACCGATTCGTAGGGCACTCCCGGCTGCTCGGAAATTAGGTCAAACAAAATTTCACCCAGGCAGAGTACGCGTGGACTCGTCACGATAGAGGCTCCTTTGGACTGATTGAGTAGCCCGTCCAGCATAACCGACCTATAAGTTCAAACAGGCGGGTTTAAGGCGGGCCGCTAGGGCCGTCTATTGGGGCGAGCCACTAGCCTGCGGTTGACCTGAAGCCCCCGCTAGCCGGACGTCGTACAGCGCTGCGAGCAGGCCGCCGTCCTTGCCGCAGCCCCCCCGACCCACGCCTAGGCCACCGCATTTTAGGGCCTGCTGCCACGGAATTTCCCAAAACCACTTGGCGGGTAGGTGCCCCCTCGGCGCATCTAGGCTAAAGTCCAGCTGTCGGTAGTATTTAAATCCTAGGAAAGGTTTATCTAAAAGCATCCAGCCAATCTGCTGACTAAAGCTCATTGGGCTTGTCCTATGGGCTGAGTCGGCGGCAACCAGCTCCAAAAAGATATCGCGCTGAACGCTGAAGCCAAAGTGACCGTCGCTGTAGGTTTGCCAAAGACGATCAATCTGTCCTAAGTCCTCATCAGGCAACGTTTCAAGCAGTGACGCTTTGTCTAGCCAGCCCTCGGAGGTGCGATCGCTGGCCTGCAGCAGGCACCGGTAAGTTTCATGGTCTGCCTGCTCCCAATTTCCTGCCTGCAGTAAAGCCTCTAACGTGCCGTAATCAGGCGTGCTGCCGCCATGAGCGCCGCGTATCTGATCGCGCTCAGGCTCGTCTAGGGTCTCCTGCACCATGGGGTCAGAATAAGCAGAGGACGCCCTGCTTAGGGGTGCTAACGGCGAGTCCGAGGAAGACGGATCTGGCGACAGATGACCTTCTGACACCGGGAGAGCAAATCCCTCTAATCGAGTTGCCTCTAAATCTCGAAACGACTTCCGGGCGGCAGGATCGGAGCTAGCCCGAGCGGAGACCTGGCTAGCTTGATACTGGGCGCGCACTTGCCGCTCGACAATGGCCGCATCACTCGATGCAATTCCCCATTGAGAGAGGCGCTGGGTGAGCTGACGCCGATCGGCATCAGACACCATACGCTTCTTCTCTAAAACGGCCTGGAATTGAACCTCGTAGCGCTGAAGCAGCTCTTGGTATCGGGACTCTTCCTCTGCCGCAAGCGAAACAATGTGACGGTTGATCGCTTGAGCGACGTCATCGGGAACCTGCAGCTCTTGCTGCAGACGCTTTAGGCTCCAAAGGTCCTCTTTCCCAAGGGGAAATTGATGGGCGATGGCGGTGCGCACGGCTTGCTCATAGCAAGCTCGACGCTGGCTGATAGTGCTGGACGGGTCGATATCCCTAATATCTTTGGGCAACTGAGCATCTTGCTCGCGGCCCTGTTCACCACTGAGGGGGGACGAGGAGAGATCCCTTGAGTGAGCAGGTGTTGAATCGTTCGTCATAGCCTTACCTGAACTCATTTCGATGGGACTGGCCGCATGACGAGGCTTTTAGCTGCTGTGGGCTGCATTGTAGCGACGAGGCTTGGAGCGCTTTGTAGATCGGCGGCCACCGCTAAATGCAGGGGGTTCGCTCTTTCGAGACAGCTCCCGCTTTAGCTGTCTGACACGCGCCTGCCATGAGTTTCGATGAATATCTGCTAAAAACTTAGGCAGTTCGTTGGACGGAGTCATACTAATTCCTCTACATAATAATGTGATGGTGAGAATGGTGCTCGGCGCAGCGCCAGAACGCAGAGATGCCCTGATGACCAAATCAGCTCGACGTAAGGCTCAATCAAAACCGCTTTGACGCAGCCAGCTTCGCACTTATGAAAACGGAGCGTCTCGGAAAAGCTCCAAACGCACCGCACACACCCTGTCTCTAGCGTTAATTCAGCTACAGGCTTGCACAAGCTCGCTCGCTCGAGCGCTGCTACAGCGTAAACCTGGGGGACAAGCCCTTAGGATTCAATCTCTGAGAGTGAAAACACTACTCAGCATCAACCTGATAAGTTGAGTTGAATACTTCCACGCAATCGCCTGGAAAAAGCTTGCGGCCTCGCTGCGTTTCAACAGCTCCGTTGACAAGCACCTCGCCAGATTGAACAAGCATCTTTGCCTGCCCGCCGGTCTGAACAACCTGCTTTATCTTTAAAAACTGGCCAAGCTTAATGGGTTGCTGACTGAACACCATGTTGAAACTAATAGTACCGTCTTATTGATTAAATATCTAGGGGGATACCAAAGTTAATAAATCTTAACCTCGGCTGAAGCCCCATAGCGCAGGTTCTCAGAATAACTCGCACGAGTTAGGCGAGCGTCTGAAATGTTCTTCAAAGCTAATGTCCTAACGACAACATCCTAAACCTCGGTAGCCGTAAGCGCTAGACAACCTGACGATAACAGAGCGCAATCCGTAATCGCACCGACAGAATCTTTAGATTCTCTTCAAGATCTCGCAGTTTTCAGTAGGCCCCCTGAATAATCCTGCATAAATCTGGCGGCACTCTCTATTTAGACGTGCATCTATCTAGAGGACTACTTACAGATGAAATATGTGTCTACTTTCCTGCTTGTTTTAGTACTTGGCGCTATGGGAGGTCGGGCGCTCGACCCAACGGCTAAAAGTCCAGGCTGCGACCCAGAGATTCACGACTGCAGCAACGCTGACCGGCTGGTGTAGGCTATCAGATGCGTTCGCCGATATCGTGACTCAACTGTTACATGTCATACCGTTGATAAAAGTCAAATCTCAGTGAATTTTGGGGCAATGCGGCACTTTCAGCTCGTCGATTCACTGAGGCAGGCTTCAAGAGTTGCCGAAACGCACATGGCCAGGTCATTGTGCTCGTAGCCCCCTTCTAGCCCAAACGCGATCGCCGAGGTCAAGGCTAAACACCGTCGCGTCAGCAGGCCGTAGTCAGCAGGACGCAGATTTTGCCTAGACAGCGGATCCGCCCGGCTGGCGTCGTATCCAGCGCTGATAACCAAGAGGTCAGGACGCCACTGTTCTAGAAATGGCAAGGCGCGGTCGCGCATCGCTAGATCGTACTCTTGAATGTCACACCCCGCTTTCAAAGGAAGATTTAAAACGTTGTTGTGCTGTCCGGTTTCTGCTGCACTGCCGGTGCCGGGGTAGTGGGGAAATTCGTGCAGAGAGCAGTAGGCGATCTGAGGATGGGTTTCTACGATGGCCTGCGTCCCGTTGCCGTGGTGAACGTCCCAATCTAGAACTGCGACGCGATCGATGCCCGGCAGCGTCAGTGCGTAGTGAGCGGCGATCGCCGCATTAGACAGTAAGCAAAACCCCATGCCTCGGTCGGACAGCGCGTGGTGGCCTGGGGGCCTAGTTAGGGCATAGCTCGGCCTTTGGTGCTGGTGGGCGTAATCAACGCTGTCTAGCCAGGCGCTAACGGCAAGCTGCGCGACCTCAAAGCTACGAGAAGACATCAAAGTGTCGGCATCAAGGGGCCCCCCCCCGGCATCGGCCACTTGCTGCAGCTGCTTGAGGTAGCGGGGCGCATGTACGGCGTCAATGGCCTGGCGCAGGCGCTCCTGTTGCGCCACTGGCGTGGGCGATCGCCACGCCAGCTGCCCTGAGAAGGGAAGACCTTTTAGCGCCGCAACAACGGCGGTCAATCGCCCTGCGTTTTCGGGGTGAAAGGCTCCTGTGTCATGGTCAAGAAACTGGTCCGAATAGAATATGGGCAGCATGACGCGCAGCCTCCCAGGTCTTTGGAGTGCCACGTTATTTTAGCGGGATTCTGTCTCAAAGCGGAAGTCGATAGGTCGGTCAAAATTCGATGTAACCGTTACGGGCAAAGGACCAAACCGATTACGCTGCGCATGCTAAAATGGGGGAATTAAGACACAGCACTACGACACGTAATTTTCCCTCTGCAGGCGCTGCATTTAGTGGCTGCCTGGGAGTCTAGTTTTTTTCGGGTTTCAAAACGTATGAGCATTCCCCAAGAGCGGATCATCTCAACAGATCTCCGCAACGAGATGTCTCGGTCCTACTTAGAGTACGCCATGAGCGTCATTGTCGGGCGGGCATTGCCTGACGCCCGCGATGGCCTGAAGCCTGTACACCGGCGAATTCTCTACGCCATGCATGAGCTGGGTCTGACGGCGGATCGTCCATTCCGGAAGTGCGCTCGCGTCGTTGGGGAAGTGCTGGGCAAGTATCATCCCCACGGGGATACCGCTGTCTACGATGCCCTGGTTCGCATGGCACAGAACTTTTCCATGCGGCTGCCGCTCATCAACGGGCACGGCAACTTTGGCTCCGTTGACAACGACCCACCCGCCGCTATGCGATACACCGAGTGTCGCCTGCAGGCGCTGACCTCTAACGCCCTGCTTCAGGATATCGAGGCGGAAACGGTCGATTTTGCCGACAACTTCGATGGCTCTCAGCAAGAGCCCGTGGTCATGCCGGCGCGGATTCCCCAGCTGCTGCTCAACGGTTCATCTGGCATCGCTGTGGGCATGGCCACTAACATTCCTCCCCATAATTTGGGCGAGATTGTGGATGGTTTGGTGGCCCTGATTCATCAGCCCGAAATATCAGACGAAGAGCTGCGCCGCCATATACCCGGCCCTGACTTTCCCACAGGGGGAAAAATTTTGGGGACTAGCGGTATCCGAGATGCCTATATCACCGGGCGTGGCTCGATTACAATGCGGGGCGTCGCGGAGATTGAGACCTTAGAGCAGCGGGGTCGCCCTGACCGTGAAGCCATCATCGTGACCGAGCTGCCCTATCAAACCAACAAAGCGGCGCTGATTGAGAAAATCGCCGAGTTGGTGAACGATCGCCGCCTGGACGGCATCTCCGACATTCGCGACGAGAGCGATCGCACCGGTATGCGCATTGTTATCGAGCTGAAGCGGGACGCCTATCCTCGCGTGGTGCTCAACAACCTCTATAAGCAGACGCCAATTCAATCTAACTTTGGCGTCAATATGCTGGCCCTTGTCGACGGCGAGCCGCAGCTGCTGAGCATCAAGCGCACGCTAGAAGTGTTCCTTGAGTTCCGCATTGAGACCATTACCCGGCGCACCCAGTACCTGCTGCGCCGCGCGGAAGAGCGAGATCACCTGCTCCAGGGCTTACTGATTGCCCTCGATAACTTAGATGAGATCATTCACCTCATTCGGGCTGCGGCGGACACCCCCACGGCCCGGCAGGAGCTTACCGAGCGCTTTGCCCTCTCTAATACCCAAGCAGACGCCATCCTACAGATGCAGCTGCGGCGGCTGACGGCGCTGGAGGCAGAGAAAATCCAGCAGGAGCACGAAGCGCTCCAGGAAGAGATTTTGGATCTGCAGGATATCCTGGCCCGCCGCGAGCGCATCCTGGACATCGTGGAGACAGAGGCCACCGAACTCAAGCAGGCCTACTCGACCCCTCGGATGACGGTAATCGAGCAGACCCTGGGCGACCTTGAAGACATGGATCTGATCGCCAATGAGCAGGCGATCATCATGCTGACAGAGCAAGGCTACCTGAAGCGCATGCCGGTGAGCGCCTTTGAGGCGCAAAACCGCGCCACTCGAGGGAAGGCCGGAGCCCGAATGAAGGAAGACGACGGCGTCGAGCACTTCATTAGCTGCTGCGACCACGACAGCATTTTGTTCTTTAGCGATCGCGGCGTTGCCTACTGCCTCAAGGCCTACCAAATCCCGGCGGCGTCCCGGACGGCGCGGGGGCTTCCCGTGGTGCAAATGCTGCCTATTCCCCGAGACGAAAAGATTACCTCTATCGTGCCGGTTACGGAGTTTACCGACGATGAGTATTTGGTGATGCTCACCTGCGGGGGCTACGTCAAAAAGACGGAGCTGTCGGCGTTTAGCAACATTCGCGCTAACGGCTTAATCGCTATTTCCTTAGAAGAAGGCGATCAGTTGCGCTGGGTGCGTCGTGCTCGCGAAGAAGACAGCATCATCATTGGATCAAGCCAAGGGATGACCATTCACTTCCGCACGGACCACGAGCAGCTCCGCCCTCTCGGTCGACCGACTAGAGGCGTTCGTGCCATGTCGCTTCGGAAGAATGACGAACTGATCAGCATGGATATCTTGTCGGGCCGTACTTTGGATGAAGTGGGCGAGGTGTTGTCGACAGACGTCGACAGCGAAGATGAGGCTCCACCGGCAGACGAAGGGCCTTGGGTGTTAGTGATCACCACAGGAGGGCTGGGCAAGCGGGTTCCGATCTCTCAGTTCCGACTTCAAAAGCGAGCCGGACTGGGGCTGCGGGCCATTAAGTTCCGCAAGAAAAATGACCAGATGGCGGCGCTGCGGGTGGTAGGCGATTCAGACGAACTGATTATCGTCACCAACCGGGGGATTGTTATCCGGCAAGCCGTTGACGCTATTTCTTGTCAATCCCGAGCAGCAACGGGGGTGCAGGTGCAGCGACTAGACGACGACGATGCGATCGCCGGCATTGCGATTGTGCCGCCGCTACAGGAGGATGGGACCGGAATTGCCGACGGCGACGCCTCAGACTGCGCTAGCTCGGACTCAGACTGTGGCGCTGTTCCCGACGTGGTCTCTAATGACCTATTGACGGACGCGCCAGATCTCTCTAGTCTCTCAGCGGCGATCGCTGACCAGCTGGACGGCCCGGAGGGCGGCTCAGGCCCGAATGAGGCGGGCGACGAGGCGGGTGAGGCTGGATAGATACCCTACTTAGGGTCACACCGCCATGCCTAGGCCTCATCACTTCAATCTCGTATGGCTCGCGGTCGCCGGAGGTCTGGCTATTGGTGCGACAGCCGCTCCCGTCGGCGCTTGGCCCCTTGCGTGGGTTGCCATAGCGCCGCTGTGGATTGCGGTCCGCTCTGAAGAGCCTGGTACCCTGCGGTCGCCTTGGGTAGCGGGGGGCTACGGCTTTATTTGGGGATTTCTTTACAGCGGCATTGTTGTTCATTGGCTGTGGTTCCTCCACCCGCTCACCTGGATGGGGGTACCCTGGCTCGCAAGCCTGGCGATCGCCGCTTTTTGCTGGAGCTCAGGGGCGGTCGTCGGAGGGCTCTGGATTGGCGCTTGGGCCGCTCTGTTTTCCCTATGCTCTCAGGTCACAGACTATCGGGGGGGGACCCTTGGGGCAGTTGCGCAGCGGCTCGTGCTGGGGATGGGGTTGTGGTGCGGCCTAGATTGGGTGATGCAGCAGGGCATCCTCTACTGGCCGTCTCTAGCCCTCACCCAAAGTCCGGTCAACCTAGCAGCACTCCATCTTTCCCGGCTTTCCGGGCCTGCAGCTTTGTCGGCGGCCATCGTCGCGGTCAACGGTCTTCTGGCTGAGGCCTGGCTACAGTCCCGCGCGCTCAAGACCCGCCCTGATGGCTTTCCGCAGCAGACTGCGAAATCTCAGAAAAGTACAAACTCTCCTCAGATAGACCGTGCTAAGCCCAAACGGCTTGTCGCAGCAGCCCTAGGACTGCTGGTGGTCCTGCACGGTTTGGGCCTGCTGCTGCTTTATGTGCCGGCCCAAAGCAGTTCCCCACTCACGGTCGGTATTATTCAGGGCAACGTTCCTACCCGAATCAAGCTTTATGGTGAGGGCCTTCGACGGGCCTTGAGGGGCTACCCACAGGGCTACAACGAGCTGGTGGACCAAGGCGCAGAGCTGGTGGTGCTGCCGGAAGGGGCGTTACCCTTTCGCTGGGTGCTCCAGGGTAACGCTTCACAGGGCCGTAACCCCATGGTCGAAGCGATTCGCGATCGCGGCGTGACGGCTTTGGTGGGCACCTTTGGACTGCGAGAGGGTAACCTCACCCAAAGCCTGCTGGCCGTTGAGGGGGAGGGGACTATTGGGGGACGCTACGACAAGGTGAAGCTGGTGCCCCTGGGAGAGTATATTCCTCTGCAAAGCACGTTGGGCAAACTGGTGGGGCGGCTGTCTCCCATTCAGTCAGGCATGGTGCCGGGGCTGCCTGACCAAGTGTTTACTACGGGCTTAGGGCAGGCGATCGCTGGCATCTGCTACGAATCTGCGTTTCCCAATTTCTTTCGCGTCCAGGCTGCCGCTGGCGGCACCCTAATCGTTACCGCCTCCAATAACGATCCCTACCCCCCATCAATGATGGCTCAACACCACGCTCAAGATCTAATGCGGGCTGTTGAAACCGATCGCTGGGCCGTACGGGCCACAAACACCGGCTATTCCGGCATCATTGACAACCACGGCCACACGGTTTGGCAGGCCGAGGCAAACGTCTACGCGGTAAAGCTATCTACGATAGAGCAACGGACAACCCAAACCCCGTACGTTCGCTGGGGCGACTGGCTGACGCCTATTCTTCTGGGGGTTAGCGGACTGGGGCTACTGAGGGCGAGCTGGCGCCAGCGGGTGACGGCGGGGTACAGAGGCAATCGCCCCTGACTCACTCTGCCTTTGTCTGTTTGACCTGATAGGTAAAGAACTGGTTGAATACTCCAACTGACTCAACGTGATAGGTGGGCAAGCCATCGATATCTAACGATAGATTGGCGGGGAGCACGCGCTGAAGCGCCGCTTCTGAGGCTAAGTCGGTCTGATAAGTGCTGAAAAAAATAAAGTTGCGCCGCGTGGTCTGATCTTCGATCACTTCTTCCAGCCAGGTATCTTGGTCCCCCAAAACGCTGGCGCAAATGCTGTTCAGGAAAAGGGGTACGTTGCGGCAGAGCGACTTTTCCAGCTGCTCACCAAGGCGGTCTGCCGCATAAGCGGCGTAGGCTTCTTGCCCAGGATTGGCGATCGCTAGGGCTACGCCAGCAGCGGCAATGACGCCAACGGCAACTAAAGATCCGAGCTTAATCACGTCAGTTTATCTAGTCAACTACCATATTCCGCTAGCCTAGCGCTTTGCAGCTGTAGTTTGTTGCTGCGTTTGTCGCTACATTTGTCGCCACGCCCCTTGCCATACTTTGGGAGACAGCTGCTATAATAACTAAGGCACGGCGAGCGTCGCCAAGTGGTTAAGGCAGCGGATTGTGATTCCGCCATTCGTGGGTTCAAGTCCCATCGTTCGCCCTTTAAAGAATAAATAGAGGCCTTTGCTTAGTAAAGGTCAGCGTCCTCGCAAAGGCGATCTCAAGCCCAAATGCTGAGTCGGCGTTCGGGGGCAATGTTCTGTGTCGCCCTATCCCTCCAAAAAGTCAGCCCCTCCACACAAAGCGCTTTCCTTCAGCACGAGCGCACCATATTCGCAGTGATTTCCTGTTAGGATGATTGGTGATTTAAAGCGCTATCATCTGGCTAGGGCGCTGTTTTTTCTGGGGAAATAAGAATGCTGAAGTCATATCGTCAACAGGCTGCAGAGCGAGAGGCGTTGGGTGTTCCCCCCTTGCCGCTGACCGCCGGGCAAACCGCAGAGCTGTGCGAGCTGCTCAAAGCCCCCCCTGAGGGCGAAAGCGACTTTCTCCTACACCTGCTGAGCGATCGCATTCCCCCCGGCGTGGACCAAGCCTCTTACGTCAAGGCGTCGTTTTTAGCAGCGATCGCCAAAGGTGAGGTGACCTCTCCATTGGTCTCTCCCGCCGAAGCGGTGCGGCTGTTGGGCACCATGCTGGGCGGCTACAACGTCCAGGCACTAATCGATACCCTCAAACTTGAAGACGAAGCGCTGGCCGAGCTGGCTGCCGACGCCTTGAGCAAAACCCTGCTGGTGTACGACGCCTTCAATGACGTGATGACGCTGGCAGGCAGCAACAGCTACGCCAAGCGGGTGGTAGACGCCTGGGCCAACGCCGACTGGTTTACCGCCAAGCCCAAGGTGCCCGAGACCATCACCGTCACAGTATTTAAGGTGCCCGGCGAGACCAACACCGATGACCTCTCCCCCGCCCCCCACGCCACCACCCGTGCCGACATCCCGCTGCACGGTTTGGTGATGCTGGAGTCGCTGATGCCGGATGCTCTGGAGACCATTGCTACCCTGAAGGAGAAGGGCCATTCGCTAGCCTATGTGGGCGATGTGGTGGGTACAGGATCTTCCCGTAAATCCGCCATGAACTCGGTGATTTGGCACATTGGCGAAGATATTCCCCATGTGCCCAATAAGCGGAGCGGCGGCGTGATTTTAGGCAATAGCATTGCCCCCATCTTTTTTAATACGGCTGAGGACTCGGGGGCGTTCCCCATTGAGTGCGATGTCAATAGCCTAGAAACCGGCATGGTGATTACCCTCCACCCGTACGACGGGAAAATCACCAACGAAGCTGGCGAGACGGTTTCCACCTTCACCCTGAAGCCCGAAACCATCCTAGATGAAGTGCGGGCCGGGGGACGGATTCCGCTGATGATTGGGCGATCGCTCACCGACAAAACCCGAATTGCCCTCGGCCTAGAGCCCAGCGACGTTTTCACTCGCCCGGCCCAACCGGAAGATACCGGCAAAGGCTTTACCCTAGCCCAAAAGATGGTGGGCAAGGCCTGCGGTCTCTCTGGCGTGCGCCCCGGCACCTCCTGCGAGCCGCTGATGACCACCGTGGGGTCCCAGGATACCACCGGTCCCATGACCCGCGATGAGATGAAAGAGCTAGCCTGCCTGGGCTTTAGCGCCGATTTGGTGATGCAGAGCTTTTGCCACACGGCGGCTTACCCCAAACCTACCGACGTTGAGACCCACCAGGACTTGCCGGACTTTTTCGCCTCGCGCGGTGGCGTCGCCCTGCGCCCCGGCGACGGCATCATCCACTCCTGGCTCAACCGCATGCTGCTGCCCGACACCGTAGGGACAGGCGGCGACTCCCACACCCGCTTCCCCCTGGGCATCTCCTTCCCAGCCGGTTCTGGTCTGGTCGCCTTTGCCGCCGCCATTGGCGCGATGCCGCTAGATATGCCGGAATCGGTGCTGGTGCGCTTTACCGGTGAGCTGCAGCCGGGCATCACGCTGCGGGATGTGGTCAACGCTATCCCCTACGTGGCCATCCAAAAGGGACTGCTCACCGTCGAGTCTAAAAACAAAATAAACGTGTTTTCAGGCCGGATTATGGAGATGGAGGGTCTGCCCGACCTGAAGCTAGAGCAGGCGTTCGAGCTCACGGATGCTTCTGCAGAGCGCTCCTGCGCGGGCTGCACCATTAAGCTCAGCGAAGCCACCATCGCCGAATACCTGCGCTCTAACGTCGCCCTGATGCGCAATATGATCGCCCGGGGCTACGAAGACGCCCGCACCTTAACGCGGCGCATTGCCCAAATGGAGACCTGGCTGGCGAATCCACAGCTGATGTCGGCGGACCCGGACGCAGAATACGCCGAGGTAATTGAGGTGAACCTCAACGAGATCACCGAGCCGCTGGTAGCCGCCCCCAACGATCCCGATAAAATTAAAACTCTGTCTGAGGTAGCCAACGACAGCATCGACGAGGTGTTTATCGGCTCTTGCATGACCAACATTGGCCACTACCGCGCCGCCGCCAAGGTGCTGGAAAACGCCGGTCCCGCCAGCGGTCGCCTGTGGATTTGTCCCCCCACTCGCATGGATGAAAAGCAGCTGCGGGAGGAAGGCTACTACGGCACCTTTGCCGCTGCGGGGGCCCGCACCGAAATGCCGGGATGCTCCCTATGTATGGGTAACCAGGCTAGAGTGGCCGACGGCGCAACGGTCATGTCTACCTCCACCCGCAACTTTAACAACCGCATGGGGAAAGGCGCTCGCGTCTATTTGGGGTCGGCGGAGCTCGCGGCGGCCTGCGCCCTGCTGGGCCGTATTCCCACGGTAGAAGAGTACAAAGACGTGGTGGCAAGCAAAATCAACCCGTTCGCAGGTGAGCTGTATCGCTACCTCAACTTCAACCAGATGGCCGGGTTTGAGGATGAAGGCCGGGTGGTACCTCTAGAAGACATGCCCCGCATTGAGGATATCTTGGGGATGCCCGCGGGAAGCCGCGCTTAGGGACGATGAATACTCTAGCTGCGCTGCAGGCTGGAACGCTCAGGGGTTCTCGGCGGCTCGATTTGGCCTACGGTCTCACCGAGTTTCCGCCTGAAATCTATGAGCTGGCGGAAACCCTAGAGGTGCTCAACCTGACGGGGAACCGATTGACAAAGCTCCCCGATGACTTTGGTCGGCTGAGCCGGCTCAAAGTTGTCTTTTTTTCCAACAACTGCTTCGACCACCTGCCGGAGGTGCTCTCCCAATGCCCCCAGCTCTCTATGGTGGGGTTTAAGGCCAATCAAATCGAGACCGTTGGCGATCGCGCCCTCCCCCCGGCTCTGCGCTGGCTGATCCTCACCGACAACCGTATTGAGCAGCTGCCGGAGGCCCTCGGGAAGATGACGCACCTGCAGAAGCTGATGCTGGCGGGCAACCGACTGCGATCGCTGCCTGACCTCTCGGCCTGTCATCGGCTAGAGCTAATTCGCCTGTCCGCCAACCGACTTGAAACCCTACCCGACTGGCTGTTTCAGCTGCCGCGCCTGTCCTGGCTGGCCTACGGCGGCAACCCCTGCTGCCCCAGCGACGGGCATCTTGACCCAGGCATCGAGCTGCCTAAGGTGGACTGGTCCGAGCTACAGCCGGGAGAGATCTTGGGACAGGGGGCCTCTGGCACTATCTTTGCGGGCATTTGGCGCAGGGCTAATGGACCCAAACTGGTGGCCATCAAGCTCTTCAAGGGACAGGTGACCAGCGACGGACTGCCCCTAGACGAAATGCGGGCCTGTATGGCGGCGGGATCTCACCCCCACCTAATCACCGCCATCGGCCAGACGGTCAATCATCCCGAGGGAAAAGCGGGGCTGGTCTTGCCCCTAATTCCGTCGGACTACGTCAGTCTGGGGCAGCCCCCCAGTCTTGAGACCTGCACCCGCGACACCTACCCTGCGGATACCGCATTCACGCTTTCTCAGGTGATGCGCATCGCAGCAAGTATTGCCGCCGCAGCGGCCCATCTCCACGGGGCGGGAATTCTCCACGGCGACCTCTACGCCCACAACATTTTGCACAATGCTCAGGGGGAGAGTCTCCTGGGAGACTTTGGGGCGGCGTCTTTTTACAGGGCCTCCCCTTCCCAGTTTGCAGTGAGGCTGGAGCGCTTAGAGGTGCGCGCTTTCGGCTGTTTTCTTGAAGAGCTTCTAGAGCGCTGCCGGGCTGCCGGGCCGGACCAAGCTACACTACGCCATCTCCAAGATCGCTGCCTGGAGACGAACCCGGATGAGCGCCCTCCGTTTGAAGAAATTGCGGCGGCGATCGCCCGCTGCTGAGCTCACAAAATTTAGCTACTAGACAGGAAGCCCCGCGCTCTACCCGTCAGGGTGAGCGTCGGGATGAGAGTCGCGGTCGTCGATGGGGCTCAATGCCCCGGAGACGGCCAAACTTCGGATGTACTCCCTACAACACTCCGGACAGTTTTTGATGGCTAACGGTGGAATGAGGGTTTCAAGCCTCTTCTACAGCAGCTCGGTCAACGAGAAATCAATGGTTTCGGCACTTGTCCAGAAAAGTGTCCGGACTATTGCCCTAAGGACATCGTTGATAGTTCTTTCGGTCATCTCACAATACTTGTCAAGATGCTGCTTTTCTCTGTCAGCGGCTCTAATAGTTATTTGCTGCATGTCGTTCTGATGTCAATATGCTATCATTATTGCATGAAAGTCACTTATCAGTACAAGTTGCGTCCAGCGGCTGAGCAAACGGTTACTATGACCCGATGGCTAGATATGCTTCGGGCACAGTACAACTGGTTGCTGGCTGAGCGCTTCGACTGGTGGGAGATGAACCGCTGTTCGGTCAACGCCTGCCCACTCACCTGTAGCCTTGCGCCACTCAAAGATAATCCTAATTACTACAGCCAGAAGGCTAGCCTAGTACCTCTCAAGCGAGAGCGGCCCTGGTACAAAGATTTGCACTCACAAGCGCTTCAGGAGGTGACGAAGCAGGTAAAGCAGACGTTCGAGCGTTTCATCAAAGGTGATAAAAACGGTAAGCGTAGCGGCAAGCCTCGGTTCAAAGGCGCGGGGCGCTACAGGACGTTCACGTTCCCGCAGATGAAACCTGACTGCATCGATGGAAGTCGTATTACCCTGCCTAAGATTGGCCAGGTGAAGCTAATCCTTCATCGCCCGATACCTGATGGGTTTACTGTCAAAACGGCCAAGGTGACTCGCAAAGCAGATGGTTGGTATGTGAGCCTGTTGCTGGAAAACAATGCCGTTCCGATGCTTACTCCGGATGTCGATAGGGCTAAGTCTGTCGGTGTTGATGTTGGGCTGAAGGATTTCTTGGTTACCAGTGACGGTGAGAGCGTTCCTATCCCTCAGTTCTTTCGACGCTCAGAGCGGCAGCTATCCAAGCTGCAGCGGCAGCTATCGAGACAGAAGAAGGGCTCTAACCGCTGGCGTAAGCAGGTAAATCGCATCGCCAAACTGCATCTGAAAATATCGCGTCAGCGTCGTGATTTCTTTTCTAAGGTGTGGGATTGGCTGTTCTCAAAGTACGATGTTGTCGCTCATGAAAAGCTCAACATCAAAGGACTTGCTCGAACCAGACTGGCAAAGTCAATCGCTGATGCCGCATGGGGTACATTCTTGGAGACAGGCTCTTTCAAAGCCGCGAAAGCTGGAAAGATGACCATCGCTGAGAACCCACGCGGAACCAGCATTGATTGCTCGGGTTGTGGTGAGCGGGTACCAAAGACGCTGGCCGATCGGGTCCATAGTTGCCCGTCATGCGGCTTAACGATCTGTCGCGACCACAACGCGGCTATCAACCTATTGAATAGGGCTGTGGGACATCAAGCCCTTAATCTCTCAGGAAATGTCTCAGCGGTAGCTGGGAGTCACTGAGGAAGCCCGCGCTGTATGCGTAGCATCAGCGTCGGGAGGATGTCACGTAGACCCCAAAAAAGCTAGCTTTTCCCTAAGCCAGATAGCGTTTCTCTAAAGAGAGTCTGCTTTTTGGGAGCGCTGTGGGGTATGACGCTTCTGGAAATGGGACTGAGGCAGCTGGGTTTCGAGGTCAGACGTCCTAGACTTGCTCTCAGACCTCCACACCGAGTTAGGTGACCAATGTCCTCCTCTGGTCGGCTTATCCCAATTCAAATCGCAACCCGAACCCAGCAATCGGCATTGCTAGCGGGACTGCAGGCCTGGCTGGAGCTAAAGCTCGTCAGCGAAGGGCAGCTCAAGGTCCAAAGTGCTGCCCGAAGCGGCGTCGCGGCGGCGACTCGGGCCGATGGTCTCCTCGACATGACCCTGCCCTTGACGGGGCCCTTTTTGTCAGGGCTAGAAGGCTGGCTGCAGCTAGGGTTGCTGTCTCAGGTGGAACTATCGGTCGATGTGAAAATTTCGCCACAGCATCCGGGCCTGCTCGCCGGACTAGAAGACTGGCTGCAGCGAGGGCTTTTGTGTCAGGCCGACCTCCAGCACTATCAATCGCACCTCACATGCCCGCTGCCGCCCGCCGCGCCTCAGAGGCCGCCCGTTCCGGCTCAGCTGAATGCAGCTAAGCCTCAGGTCAAGGACAAACCGCCTTCTACCATCGCAACGCCAAAGCCCCCCAGCCGGTTAAAGCAGAGCCTACAGCACTTGGCCACAGAGCTAAGCGTCCTCTGGCTGCTGCTGCTGGGGGCCTTTATGGTGGTCATCTCTTCAGGAGTGCTGGCCGCTAGCCAGTGGGAGAGATTTCCACCCTACGCGCAGTATGGGATTCTGTGGCTCTACACCTTAGGGTTTTGGGGCAGCAGCCTGTGGGCGGGGCGACAGGCTAATTTGCGGCTGACAGCCCAAACGCTGCGAATCCTTGCGCTGCTGCTAGTGCCCCTCAATGTCTTAGTTCTAGACAGCTTCGGGCTGTGGCGATCGCCTCTGCAGTGGGTCGTAGCGGCGATCGCCCTGGCTTCTCTGACCGGGCTAACGGTTCAAACCCTGCGGGCGCAGCGGCCCTTTAGAGCCGAGGTTCACTCTGGGAAGTCATCCCACCGGCTTTCAGCAGAGATTCCGCTATTGGTCTACCTGGGTTTGAGCTATCTTCATCTGGGCTGGGGACTGGGGCACTTTTCCTTCTGGGCAGTCTATCTAGGGGTTGTGGGGACGACGGTTTTGAGCCGATATTACTCTCCTCAGCCCGCTGCGTCGCCTACAAAGCCCGCAGCGATCGCCCCGTCAGGGTTTAATGGAGCTGGAGCCGCCATTATTTACGCAATCGGCGTTTTGCTGCTGCGCGCCCTCTGCGCAGCCCGCAGTCCCTTCCCCCTCTTTGGCCTAGCCATCGGACTGAGCGGATGGCTCTTGATTCAGCAGTCGCCCCTCATAACGACCTCTATGCTACACATCCGGTGGCGACGGTTCGGCTGGGCAGTGCTGGCGTCGGGATGGCTGATGACGGTTTTTTCCCTTCCTGGGCAAGCGTTTGCGGTAAGTGGCCTGGGGGCTGTGGTGCTCGCCCGAAGGGTGCTGCGCACCTGGAGTAGGGCTGCGTTGAGCGGTCTATTGCTCACTGGGCTGCAGATGGTTTGGCTGGCTTGGCGGGTTGTTCCGCTGTCTGGGCGAGACGCGGTGGTAGCGGGAGCAGCCGGACTGGCCGGAACGGAGACGGCCCCCGCTGCCCTCTTGAGCATGGCGCTGCTCCCCTATCTAGGGGTAATCCTGGTTTTATTCGATGGCCTAGCGCGACTGCGCAGACTCAGGCTGGCTAAATTTACGGGCGGGATAGCCCTGGCCTTTGGCGCTGCTCTAATGGCGCTCAGCTTAGTTTCTCCCCTCCTGCGAACGGTCAACTTCGGATTTTCCACCCTGGCCCTGGGGTGGGTGACTCAGCGGCAGCAGCGGCGACACCTGTCTTTTGAGCGATCGCCTCTCTCTATCAGGGCGGTGCGATCGCTAGCGGCATTTGTTCATCTTGGCGGGCTTTTCACCACCTTCTGGCTGATTGACGGACTGCAGCCGAGGCTAGGGCTGGTGCCCTGGGCCGCGATTGGACTAGGGCTTTTCGTTTGGGAAGGGACGCTAAGCCTCAAGCCGTCTCTACCGCTAGCCCCTGCCCTACCCGCCACCTTCGCGGCGCTGCTTCACCGAAGCGCCGGGTGGTTTGGCCTCAGCCTTAGCGGCCTCACCTATGGCTGTTTGCTGGCCAACTTGCTGACGCAGGAAGGCGGCAGCTTTCAAGGCCACCCGGTAGGCTCACCCCTCTGGGGCGCGCTGTGGCTGGTGGTCCCCGTCACGCTGACGGAAGGGATTGCTCAGGTGCGCAGCCGACGACGGCTGGCTAGCCAGCTCAGCGGGGTCGCCCTGGGGATAGCCCAAACGCTAACCCTAGGAGTGCCCGAGGTGCGGCTGCTGAGCTTGGGCCTCACCACGGGGCTGATGTGGGCAAACACCTACTATCTTCAGCAGCGCCTAGTCGCAGCGCTCACGCTCGGCTTTGGTCTCAGCTTCGTCGGTGCCTTGGTGTGGCAACTTCTGCCGCAGCTTTCCGGGTCAAGCTGGCTGCTGCTGGGAGCGATCGCCCCCCTTGGGCTTTGGGGTCTGCGGCAGCGGCTGGCCCGACGGGATACCCGGCTGGCGCAGATCTACCGGCAGGCCTTAGACCGCTGGGCGATTGCCTTGTGCTGCTTCGGCTTGGGGCTTACGACCTTCGCAGCTTTGGGAAATTTACCCGTACTAACGCCAGCGTCACTTTCTCTTGGCAGGCTTCTAGCGCCGCTGCCCACCCTGCTGACCGTCCTCCTGCTCATAGGGGCAGCGACCTACCGGAGCTGGCATTGCCGTCCTTTGGGGCTGTGGCTCAGCGTCGCGGTAATCGTGGTGGGGCAAATCCCGGCGGCGGGCTTGCCCTGGGTCCGCGAGCTGAGTCTGGCGGCGGGCCTCCTGCTCATGACGATTCAAACTCGTAAACTCCTGCATTGGGCTTCTGCAGCGGTGACCATCGGACTAGGGCTAACCCTTGCGGGTTCTCTACTGAGGATAGGGCTGCTGTGGATGGGGCTACCGACGACGGTCGAGCAAGCGGTACCCTACTATCTGCTGATCGCCGCGATCGCCGTCGTCGGTTTGGGCCTAATTTACAGCCCATTGCAGCAGCGACCGGGTCCATTGGCCACAGCCTATAGTCGGGCCGTGGCGCGGTGGGCCATCGCCCTTGGAGGGCTGACGCTAGTGGCGCTGACCGCCCATTCTCTGCTCCTCTATTGGGGACTGGTCGAAGCGTCACCGCCTGCGATCGCTGCTGCTGCTGTTGCCGCAGGGTTTGCGGTCTACCGCACCTGGAAGCAGCCAACCAACTGGATACTCTGTGTTTCAGGCTGGAGCCTAGAGCTGCTGACCCTGGAGGTCTTGGGCCTAACCGGGCGATCGCTGGTGGCGCTGGCGATCGCCAATACGGTGCTGGGGCTAGTTGCCCAGCTGATGGGAGACTGGTGGCATCGACGAACCCAGCGCACCGCCATGCTGCGCTGCTGGCACATTTTGCCCCTCGCCTATGGGGCGCTAGGCAGTCTGCTGCGGTGGAATCTTTTGGCAAGCTGGACGGGGCTGAGCACCCTGGGCCTAATGCTGATTGCGATAGGGGTTGGGCGGCGGCGGGCGGCCTTTAAACCCCTGCTGTATTTGGCCGTGGCGGGCATTTCCCTATCGGCCTACGAGCTGCTGCTGGGACAGGTGAGAGGACTACTGCTGGGGGACCAGCTGCTGGCGATGGCGGCACTGTCAGCCGCCATGGTCTATGCCTACCGCATCCTGGCTCCTTGGCTAACAGGCTGTTTGCGCCTCACAAGAGAGGAGTTGCTCCTCATCTCCCATCTACACTGGGCGCTCGGCAGTCTGCTGCTCGTTGGCGCAGTTTTTTACCCTGCAGCGGCCCACCAGCTAGCGGGTTTGGGGGCCGGAGTTTTCCTCACGCGCTATGCCATCCTGCAGGGCCGCCGCTTGGATGAAAGGCCCAGCGCAATCGGTGCGGGCGAGATTTGGGTCTCCTTGGGGCTGCTTGAAGCTGCAGCCCTAGCGCTTTACCTCGGGCTGACGGTACCGGCTTTAAGCGTTTTGGGGGCAGTGACCCAGCCTTGGACAGGGGCGATCGCTTCCCTAGCAGCGGCGGCGGCGTATCTACTGCCCTGGCGGCGGTGGGGCTGGTCTCCTCGTCCCTGGCGACTGGCGGCGATGATAGCGCCTTTGGGAGCAGCAGGCAGTGTTCTGCTGCGGGATCTTCAGGTGTTGAACCTGGAGGCTTTGAACCTGAATGCACTTAACCTAGAGGCGCTTAACGGGGTGAGCCTGCTGGCGATGGCACTCTTTTACGGCTGGCTGGCTCAGCAGCGGCAGCAGCCCCGCTGGCTCTACATCGCTCTGTCGCTGGTGGGCTGGTGGGCGTGGGCCTTGCTGCCGGAGGAAGGGGCCTTTGCTAAAGCCTGTCTCGTGGGGCTGCTGGTTTTGGGCGTCACCGGGTTTGAGCCCGCCTGCCAATCGGCAAGGGGGCGATCGCTGCGCCACGGGCTTCGCTGCCTTGGGCTAGGGGTGATCGCCCTGTTCGCGCTGGGGTATCATGCCCAGCCCGGAACTGTTCCAGGGGCCTTTGGTCTTGCGGGTATTGCCGTGGGCCTGGGCCTACGCATCCGGGCAGCCCTCTACGTGGGGACGGCGACGTTCTTGGCGATCGCGCTCTACCAGATGGTGCTTTTAGTGTTCGCCTACCCTATGTTGAAGTGGGCGCTCGGGCTATTGGTGGGGCTTGGCCTAATCTGGGTCGCAGCTAGCTTTGAGACCCGCCGGTATCAGCTTGCCGCTACGCTGCAGAGCTATCTTGCCGGGCTGAGAGATTGGCAGTGAGGCTGCTCGTTGTCCGGCGCGATGGGCCAAAACCTCAGCGGGACTGTCTGGTTTATGAAGGTTTTGAAAATATGCTGTCGCCGCCGGTAACTTATCTAGCGCCGAGCGATAGCATCAATGAAAATAGTCTCGCCATACAGCCTATTGAGGGTTAACGCTACAGGGGCCTGGACCATGCTAAAACTACCTCGGTCTATTCCATTGGCGACTGCCGCTGGACTGACCGCTATCTACCTGACCTATCTCTGGCAGCTGGGCGATACGGCCCACTGGGGCATGAGCGTTATCTTTTTCTTAGCTGCGGCTTCCCTGCTTTGGGACAAGCAGCCCCAATCCACGGAAACTCAGGCGATCGCCGCTGGGCTAGGCATTGCGGTCATTGCCGCAACGCTGACGCTAAGCCTCAATCTGTCAGATAGCGAGATCTTTATTCGCCTGATGCCGCTGGTGTTTGGGATTGGGGTCGTGCTCTTGGCCGCCGGATTTAGAGGCTTCAGACTGTATTGGCAAGAGCTGACGCTGCTGTTTTTCCTGGGCGTCCCCCGCGTTATCTTTTCCCTTATTCAAGATATTTCGCCGATTACGGCCCAATTTTCAGGGCTCTTGCTGTGGTATGTGGGGCTAGAACCCCAGGTCGATGGGGTCTACATCACCCTGGAGGAGCGCGCCATCGAAGTTTGGGAAGGCTGCTCTGGCGCTGAGAGCATTTGCTACATGTTGGGAATTGCGGTGGTCTGTCTGATGCTCTTCCCGGTGAAAGGCCGCGTCTTTCAAGCCCTTTCCGTCGTTGTAGCGGCGGTCTTGGGGTTTGTCATCAACGCCGCTAGGGTCTCTCTGCTGGCCATTTTGGCTATGAAGGCCAACACAGAAGCCTTTGTGTATTGGCACGAAGGGGACGGGTCGCTGCTGTTTGGTACCGGGTCCGTTTTACTCTTTGGGCTGCTCTATTGGCTGGTTTCCCAGGTGATGCAGGAGCCTGCATCGCTGTCATCCAATAGCGACGCGGCTTAGCCTAAGCTATCGCCCCTATATCTGCCCCTACGCTCGCCGCTCGCTGCCTGCGGTCAGCACATCCTCTAGCAGGGGAGATAGAGAATCTTTGAGCCGCCCCGCCCGAATAAACTCGGCGTAGGTGTCCGATTCTATCGCTAGCATCTCTTCTTGAAGCTGTTCGTTTTGCAGCTCGAGGAAATCGGGATTCAGGCGCTGCAGCGTACTGATTTCGTCTCGAATGCTGCTCAACTGCCCCGCCACTAGCGCCCGCTGGTAGTCGTAGTATTCCTCTTCAATTTCCTTGCGGTCCAGCAGCTTCTTAAGATAGTCGAGCACCCGGTCCAAGGCCACCCGGCGGGCGATCGCCTCCAGGTAGCGCTGCCGCTCAGGGGCATCCCCCAGCAAATTTAGGCGCGCCAGCAGCGGCTGCACCGTCATTCCCTGCACCAGCAGGGTAAACAGCATAACCCCGAACACCGTGGCAATCACGACCTCTTTACCCGGAAAGGTATCCGGAACGCTGAGCGCCAAAGCTACCGACACCGAACCCCGCAGGCCGCCCCACCACAGTACGGTCTGGTCTTTGATTGCGAGGTCGCTTTTCACGACGGCATTGCTGATAAAGCTCAGCCCATAGATGCCAATAGCGCGGGTGAAGATGACAAAGGCGATCGCAATTAAGATCAGCTCGAAGTTCTCTCCCAGACTGTCAAAGCGAATCTGATCGCCGATCAGCAAAAAGACGATGGAGTTCACCAAAAAGGCGACAAACTCCCAAAACTCCGACACGATTAGGCGGGTGCGAGGGTTCATGCCGATGCGGGAGCCAAAGTTGCCCAGAATCAGCCCCACCGTCACCACCGAGATTACCCCAGATCCCCCCAGCTCCTCCGCCACGACGTAAGTTCCGTAGGCCGAAATCAGGGTCAGCGACTGCTCTACGAACGGCAGGTCGAAGCGCTGCGTCAGGTACGAAATGCCAAAGCCAATCAGGCTGCCGACGCCAACGCCAATGCCCACAAAGCCAAAAAAGCGGACAAAAGCCAGCGGCACGGTCAGGGTCTCGGTGCCCATGGCGGAGGCCAGCAGCAGCAAAAACGCCACAACGGCCACCCCATCGTTAAACAGACTTTCCCCCTCCATCAGCACCGTCAGCCGCTTGCCGACCCCCAGCTCCCGAAAGAGGGCAATGACCGAGACAGGGTCAGTGGCTGACAAACTCGCGCCGATGAGTAAAGCAGTTCCGAGGGAAAGCCCCGCTAGGCTGTGCAGCCCCCAGCCAATGCCCGTAACGGAGATAACAACGCCCAAGATGGCAAATAAACAGATAGGAATCAGGTCTTCCTTGAGGTTGTTCCACTCCAGGTTCCATCCCGCCTCGAACAGCAGCGGCGGCAGAAAGATGAGCAGAATTAGCTCTGGGGAGAGGGTCACCAGCCGAATGTCGAGAACCGCCAGCGCCAGCCCCACGATGACCAGCAGCAGGGTGTAGGGAATCTGCCGGACTAGGGCGAAGGTGCGGGAGAGGGCGGCCACGCTGAGCGAGACGCAAAGGACCAGCAAAAACTGCGCCAGCCGGTCTTCAATTGCCATCTCAAGGGCACCGCCGTTAGCGGTAACCTCAGTAGCCGCTTGAGTAGTCGCCTCAGCCGCGCTAGCTAATAAAGCGATCGCATCTATCATCGGCGTTCTCTACTCCATTTCCGTTAAGTAAGCCTCGTACCCCATTGAGTCTAATCGCTTTTGTTTCTCTAGCACCATCTCTTTAAGGCGGGTTCGATACTGCTGCACCTGCTCTAGCAGCGCCGGGCGATGGCTCGCCAAAATCTGGACCGCGAGCAGCCCCGCATTCTGTGCATTGCCGATAGCGACGGTGGCCACCGGAATGCCGCGCGGCATTTGCACAATGGAGTAGAGAGAATCTAAGCCGCTTAAGGCCCGGCTAGCCACCGGGACGCCAATCACCGGCAGGGGGGTGAGCGCCGCCACCATACCCGGCAGGTGCGCCGCCCCGCCCGCCCCGGCAATGATGACCTTCAGCCCGCGCTCGTGGGCCGCCCTGGCGTAATCCACCATGCGCTCCGGGGTCCGGTGGGCGGAGACAATCGCCACCTCGTGGGCCACGGCAAAGTCCTCGCAGACAGCGATCGCGGAGCGCATGGTGGGCAAGTCGGAGTCGCTACCCATGATAATTCCAACGTCAACTGTTGTCATCCCGTCTGTACCCTGGGTGAATTGCGAATATCTTGCTCCTGGTCAAACCAAAATACTATAGACGGGACAGCCATTGGCCATCCCGTCTACCTCAAACTGGTTTTAGTTGAATCAGACGCTGCTGGAGTAGTCCAGTGGCGCTATGGGGCGGTGGCGCTATGGGGTAGCGGCACTACGGGGCAGCGGCACTACGGGGCAGCGGCACTATTGGGCCGTTAGTCTTCGTGGTCTTCAAACGGGTCACTCAGCTCTGCAGAGGGCGGTCCAAACGACGTGTAGATGGCGTATCCAGTGACGGCGACTAGCACAGCCGCGATTGAAATGCTAAAAACTGTTGCGGGTTCCATGTCTTGTCAACCTATGTAACGAATGGGTGATATGCTTTTATATTATTACGGATCGTTACAAAGATTAAGGTATCAATCAGTAGGTCACTCATGGCACAGCAGACGCGACTCGGAAATATTCTAAAACCTTTAAATTCTGAATACGGTAAAGTTGCTCCCGGTTGGGGCACTACTCCGCTAATGGCGGTATTCATCCTGCTGTTCTTTGTCTTTTTGCTGATCATCCTGCAAATTTACAACTCATCCCTGATTCTAGAAGGGCTGAACGTTGACTGGTCGAGCCTCGCCGACTAAGCCGAATCGGCCCAAAAGTACCAGCAGCCTCCGAAGCATTGGCCTCCGAAGTAGTCGGGGGCCTTTCCGTATACTCGATTCCGTATACTGGATAGGGTGCTCGACGAGTTAAATCTAGCGGCCCCGCTGCTGTCCCGCTACGCTGTTAGGAGAAATGCAATGAATGTCTTTGGAATTGGCCTCCCCGAAATGGCGCTGATTTTTATCGTGGCGCTCTTGGTGTTTGGCCCTAAAAAGCTGCCCGAGGTTGGCCGCAGCTTGGGAAAAGCCATCCGCAGCTTTCAAGATGCGTCTAAAGAGTTTGAGAGTGAGTTTAAGCGGGAAGCCGACAACCTTGAGAAGGTTGTCAAAGAGCCTATCAAGGCGACCCTAGAGCCCCCCGAGCCCAGAGCGATCGCGTCAGGGGAGGTCAACAATGAGCAAGCTGCAGACCTCGCAGAGACTGAGGAGACTGTGGATGCTGAGAAGACTGTGAATGCTGAGAAGACTGTGAATGCTGAGGATGCTGTGGCAGACGCTGAGGTTCCAGAGGATTCCGCAGCGGCAATGGCGTCCGAAGTGGCGTCCGACGAACAGGCTGCGCACCACGCTTAAAGGGTGCCCCTGTTGGCCTTGAGAAGACGCTATGCCTGGTGATGGAGATATGTCTGATAACGAGCCGCCTCAGCTTATTGTAGGACTAGGCAATCCGGGTTCAAAGTATGCCAGCACTCGGCACAACGTGGGTTTCGACGTTGTAGACCAGCTGTCGAAGCGATGGCAAATTCCCCTATCCGAACACCGCAAGTTTCAGGGTGAATTTGGGGAAGGGTTTGCGGCACCGGGGAAAAAAGTCAGGCTCTTGAAACCCAACACCTACATGAACCGCTCGGGCCAGTCGGCTCGCGCCGTCCTCGACTGGTTCAAGCTTTCCCCCGGCACGGTGTTTGTGGTCTACGACGACATGGACCTGCCCCTGGGACGGCTGCGGCTGCGGCTCTCTGGCTCCGCCGGGGGCCACAACGGCATCAAGTCTCTGATTGTCCATTTGGGAACCCAGGATTTTCCGCGTCTGCGCATCGGGATTGGGGCTCCCAAGCAGGCGGGCACCGATGAGCGGGTCGTCTCTCACGTGCTGGGAAAGTTTTCCCCTGAGGAAGCCAAGGTCTTGGATGAGGTGCTCTACCTCACCGTTAAAGCAGCAGAGCTGGCGATCGATCGGGGGGTGGAGGCCGCCATGAACCGCTACAACGGCCAGTCTGTGGAGCTGCCGGGCTAGGCCGTGAATCGTCCCCGCAAGCGCTTTGGGCAACATTGGCTAAACAGCGATCGCATTTTGCGGCGCATTGTGGCGGCGGCTGAGCTGGGTGAGGGCGACTCCGTTTTGGAGATTGGTCCCGGTACGGGCAGGCTGACCCAGTCTCTGGTGCAGCGGTCTAGCGGGGTGGTTGCCGTGGAGGTAGACCGCGACCTGTGCCGTTCGCTGCGCAAGCAGTTTCAGGGGGAGTCGCGCTTTGCGCTCATCGAGCACGACATTCTTACCCTCAGCGATGAGGCGATCGCCGCCCCCTTTGGACCGCTCAACAAAGTCGTCGCCAATATTCCCTACTACATCACCAGCCCGATTTTGGAGCGGCTGTTGGGGACCCTCAGCAAGCCCGCGACGCCGCAGTACGAGGCCCTAGTGCTGCTGGTGCAAAAGGAGGTAGCAGACCGCATCTGTGCCGCGCCGGGGTCTAGAACTTTCGGGGCGATGTCGGTGCGGCTGCAGTACCTGGCCCAGTGCGACCTGGTGTGCCCCGTCCCCGCCAAGGCCTTTTCTCCGCCCCCTAAGGTGGAGTCCGCCGTCATCCGGCTGCAGCCCCGCCCCTTCTCTCCCCCCGCCACAGATCTCCAGCGGCTGGACGCGCTTTTGAAGCAGGGATTTGCCGCCAAGCGTAAAATGCTGCGCAATAACCTGGCTGCCGTAGGGCGCGATCGCCTGCTGGCTGCCCTAGAGCGCGTGGCGGCTCCGCCCCAGGTTCGCGCTGAGGCGCTGAGCGTGGACCAGTGGGTCTGCCTCAGCAATGTCTTGGCCGATGACGCGATTAATGACGCAGCCAATGACCCGGCTAATGATATGGCCAATAATATGACCCGCGAGACTGAAGCGCCTAAAGGGACTTTATTTGGGGACAAAATTGGCTGAGGAAGTGAGGGAAGAAGTGAGAGAATTAATGTCTAGCTATTCTGCGATCGCCCCATGGACACCTGTATTCTCAACGCTCCTGCCAAAGTTAACTTCTACATCGAAATTATTGGCGATCGCCCTGACGGTTTTCATGAGCTAGCCATGGTGATGCAGAGCATCGAGCTGTCGGACCGCGTCACTCTAGCCTTAGCCCCCCAGGCCGACTCAGGCATTGAGGTGCATTGCGACCATCCCCAAGTGCCTACCGACAGGACCAACCTGGCCTACCGCGCGGCGGACCTGATGCGCCAGAGTTTTCCCAAGACGTTTGAGCAGTTCGGTGGCGTAGAGATCACCATCGATAAGCAGATTCCCGTAGGGGCGGGGCTGGCCGGAGGCTCGACCAATGCCGCAGCGGTGCTCGTTGGCCTAGATTTACTGTGGCAGATGGGGCTCACCCAGCTGGAGCTGCAGACCTTAGGGGCTCAGCTGGGGTCAGATGTCCCCTTCTGCATCTCTGGGGGAACCGCTTTGGCAACGGGACGGGGGGAGCAGCTTTCGCCCCTGCCCAGCTTTGGCCCCCTCTATCTGGTGCTGGCCAAATACCGTCAGCTGTCGGTATCCACCGCCTGGGCCTACCAAGCCTATCGCCATCAGTTCTCTTCGACCTATGTCTTCGGCGACAAGAGCATCAGCAGTCGTCACAGCCAGCTCCATGCTGCACCGCTGATTGCGGCGCTGATGCAGCAGGATGCAGCGGCGCTTGGGCAAAGCCTCCACAACGATTTAGAGAAGGTGGTGCTGGCCGCTCATCCCGAGGTGGTGCAGCTCAAAACGGCTTTGGCGGCTCTAAACCCGCTGGGGGTGCTCATGTCTGGTTCTGGGCCGACGGTATTCGCTCTGGCTCAGTCGGCCTCTGATGCGCAGAGCATTGCCCAAGCCCTGCGAAATTCGATTGACGACCCGACCTTAGATCTGTGGGTAACGCGCTGTTCTCCTGCGGGGGCGCAGTTGGCTTCAGCGGATTGATCTAGACTAGGGGGTAAGCTACCCAAGATTGCCCATGTCTTCCCCCGAGCCTGCCTCTCCAGATAAGACGACTGCGGATAAAGCGCTGAGCGAGAAAGCGCCTTCAAGCGGCGATGCCTCACTCTCTCCCTGGCGCTGCTTTAGCGGATTTTTGATCGCCGGGCCGATGGCCTACGCCCTCTACCGAATGACCCTCTCTATCGCCCAAACCCTGGCCGACAGCCCCATCAAGTCGAACAGCGCTATGGCGGCCAATATCGCTGTGCTGGTGCGCACTTTGGTTATAGGCATGGTGGCCTTGGCTACCGGAATTTTTGCGCTGGTGGCTTTGGGGCTGCTGGCCCTAGGTATTCAGCTGCTGCTCAAGCGCCCTCAGGATGCTTAGCGACAGACGTTTAGCCTAAATACCCAGCCCCAGCGCCCGGCCCCAAAGACCTAGCCTCAAAGCAACTAACCCCAAAGACCTAGCCCATGACCACTGGAATTTGGATTCTGGGGGACCAGCTCCACCCTGAGCATCCGGCGCTGCTGCAGCGCGATGCAGCGCGGCAAACGACGCCTATTATCTTCATTGAGTCGATGCAGTATGTGGCCCAGCGGCCCTACCACCGACAAAAGCTGGTGCTGGTGTGGTCGGCGATGCGGCACTTTGCCGAAGCGCTGCGGCAGCTGGGCTGGCCCGTTACCTACGCAATAGAGCCCGACTTTGCTGCCCCCCTGTCGGCCTGGATTCAGGACCAGAATATTCACGAGCTGCAGGTGGTGCAGCCTAGCGATCGCCCTTTTCAGCGCCTCATTGAAGGGCTAGACTTACCCTGTCCGGTGGTGATGCTGCCCAATAATCACTTCCTGTGGTCTAACGAAGACTTCGCCCAGTGGGCCAGCCGCCGCAAATCTTTGCTGATGGAAAGCTTTTACCGGGAGGGGCGGCGGCGCTTTCAGGTGATGATGGCGGGCGACGATCCTGAGGGCGGTCAGTGGAACTACGACAAGGCCAACCGTAAGCCCCCCAAAGGCGACCTCCACCCACCGGAGCCGCCGTGGTTTGAGCCGGACGAGATCACCCAAGACACTATTGCCTGGGTGAAGAGCCAAGATCTGCCGGGCTATGGGAAAATTGAGCCCTTTCGCTGGGGGGTGACGCGATCGCAAGCCCTGCAGGCGCTGGAGGACTTCCTGGCGCAGCGGCTCGACGCCTTTGGCCCTTACCAAGACGCGATGGTGACCGGGGAAGAAACCCTGTGGCATGCGCTGCTGTCTCCCTACCTGAATTTGGGCCTGCTGAGGCCGATGGAAGTGGTGGAGGCGGTGGAGGCGGCCTATTATGACCGGGAAGCGGGTGACCGGCTGCCGATTAACAGCGCCGAGGGATTGATTCGCCAGGTGATGGGCTGGCGCGAGTATATGCACGGCGTCTATACCCAAACCGACGACGACTACGGCGATCGCAACTGGTTTGGCCATGACCAGCCGCTGCCCCAATTCTTTTGGGATAGCGACAAAGCCGAGATGAACTGCCTTAAGCAAACCCTCAACCAGGTGGAGCAAACGGGCTATGCCCACCACATCCAGCGGCTGATGGTGCTCAGCAATTTTGCCCTGATTGCGGGACTGTCGCCCCAGGAGGTGGAGAGCTGGTTCCACGCTGCCTTCATTGACGCCTACGACTGGGTGATGCAGACCAACGTCATTGGGATGGGGCTATTTGCCGATGGGGGGATGCTGGCCTCCAAGCCCTACGCCGCTTCTGCTAACTACATCAACCGCATGAGCGATTACTGTAAAGGCTGCCGGTACAACCATCGTCAGCGCACTGGGGAAGACGCCTGCCCCTTCAACTTTTTCTACTGGGATTTTTTGGCGCGCCATCGGGACAAGCTCAAGTCTCAGGGACGGATGAATTTGATTTTAGCCAACCTTGACCGTCTGCCCGCAGAAGATCTGGACGCTATCCGGCAGGCGGCGGCGGGCTGGCATGAGCAGCAGAGCAGGGGCGTTTAGCTACTCTAGAGAAAGACGGATATATAGTGACCTATGCCTAGTAAACGCGGTTTTCTTGCCAGCTTGGAAGGAGTGAAGCGGCTACGGGCGGCGCGGGCGGTGAGCAACTTGAGCTTTGCGGCGATCGCGGAGCGGGCAGGGGTGAGTGCAGATGCAGTGAGTCGGTTGTTTCACCCGGAGCGAGGGAAGCGGGTAGGGCGAGAGAGTGTTGAGGCGATCGCTCGGGTGTTGGAGCTAGAGCTGGAGGCGATCGTGCCTGCTGGGGAGGGGGCAGAGGGGGACGAGGTCGAGGGTTTTGTGAAGGCGAAAAGACGAATTCAGCAGGCAATTTCAGATGGTGCGACTGAGCTGATCTATCTGGCCTAAAGCTGACGACGGTACCGAAAGAGCTGGGCAACTCGCTAATCTCACAAAGCTTTACCTCTACCAAAATCAACTGACGACGGTGCCGAAAGAGTTGGGGCAGCTTGCCAATCTCACAAGCTTTACCTCTACCAAAATCAACTGACGACGGTACCGAAAGAGCTGGGGCAACTCGCCAATCTCACAAGGCTTTACCTCAACCAAAATCAACTGACGACGGTGCCGAAAGAGCTGGGGCAGCTCGCCAATCTCACAGAGCTCTCCCTCGACCAAAATCAACTGACGACGGTGCCAAAAGAGTTGGGGCAGCTCGCCAATCTCACAAGGCTTTACCTCGACCAAAATCAACTGACGACGGTGCCAAAAGAGTTGGGGCAGCTCGCCAATCTCACAAGGCTTTACCTCGTCCAAAATCAACTGACGACGGTGCCGAAAGAGCTGGGGCAGCTCGCCAATCTCACAAGGCTTTACCTCAACCAAAATCAACTGACGACGGTGCCGAAAGAGTTGGGGCATCTTAAAGGCTTAGAAGAGCTTTACTTAGATAAGCTTGAGCTGAAGTTTGTACCATCTTTCGTAGAAAGTCTTACCAAACTACGTAGACTCGACCTTACTTTCAATCGACTGGAAGTACTCCCAGATTTTCTATGGAAACTCTCCGATCTAAAAATTCTGTTGCTTCATGGTAACGAAGATCTAAATCTACCTAATGAAATTCTCGGTCCTACTGATGAAGCAGTAAATGGAGGAGCAGAGTCAGCCAATCCGCAAGATATTCTCAACTACTACTTTCGCCTCCAAGGCGATCGCACCCCCCTCAACGAAGCCAAGCTTATCCTCGTTGGCTTTGGCAACGTGGGCAAGACCTCCCTTGTCAACCGCCTAATCACCAATACATTTGACCCCGACTCTAAAAAGACTGAAGGCATTCAAATCACCCAGTGGCCTATGGTCCTGAATGGCAGCGAAGACATCACCCTCCACGTCTGGGACTTTGGCGGTCAAGAGATTATGCACTCTACCCATCAGTTCTTTCTCACCGAGCGCAGCCTCTACCTCGTGGTGCTCAACGGTCGTCAGGGCCATGAAGACGAAGACGCCGACTACTGGCTAGAGCTGATCCAAAGCTTTGGTGGCGACTCCCCAATCATCGTAGTGCTCAACAAATTTAGCGAGTACTCATTCGACGTCAACCGTAGGGCGCTGCAGCAAAAGTTTCCTAACATCCGCGAGTTCGTCGTCACCGACTGTAAAGCTGAGATTGGTCTTGAAGAGCTGCAGGCTGTCATCAAGAAAGAAACCGATCGCCTTGAATATCTACGAACCCCCTTTCCTGCGAGCTGGCTCACCATCAAAGAGCGACTGTCAGGAATGGAAGACAACTACATCTCCTTTGAGCGCTATCGCGACATCTGCAAACAAGACGGCGAAACCGACTTCAGCGCCCAAAACTCCCTCGCCGTCAGCCTCCACAGCCTCGGCATCGCCCTTAACTACAAAGACGACTCCCGCCTGCGAGACACCCACGTCCTCAATCCCCACTGGGTCACCAACGGCATCTACACCCTGCTCAACGCGGGTGAACTAGCGACCAGCAAAGGTGAATTGTTGGAATCTTATCTGGGCCAAACTCTAGACCCCAAAAAATATCCCCCCGAACGCCACGGCTTTCTGTTGGAACTAATGCGCAAATTCGAGCTATGCTTCCGCTTCGCCGAAGACGAGCAGCGCTACCTCATTCCTGATCTGCTAGACAAGCAGCAGCCCCCAGAAGCGACAGAGTTTGACCTCAATCAATGCCTCAATTTCCGCTACGCATACCCCGTCCTGCCCGAGGGCCTGCTGCCCCGCTTCATCGTCCGCACCCACATCCTCAGCGAGCACCAGCTGCGCTGGCGCACCGGGGTCATACTTCACCTCGAGGGCAACCGCGCCTTAGTCAAAGCCGATCGCGCTGACCGCTGCGTCTCCATCAGCGTCGATGGCCCAATTTCTAGCCGTCGCCGCCTGCTCGCCATCATCCGCTACGACTGCGATCGCATCCACAGCAGCTTCAAGTTCAAACCCGAAGAACTGGTGCCCGTCCCGGCGCATCCCGACGTGATGCTGCCCTATCAGGATTTGCTTGTGATGGAAAAAGATGGGCTGAAAGAGCTGCCCCAGGTCATGAGCGGCAAGGTTGTGAAACTCAACGTGCAAGACCTGCTCAACGGCGTAGACATCGAAGGCAGCCGCAAGCCCGAGAAGCTAGAGCGCCGCGATACCCTGCGCCTGTTCTACAGCTACTCCCACAAAGACGACACCCTGCGCGAACAGCTCGAAACCCACCTGAAGCTGCTGCAGCGGCAGGGGCTGATTCAAACCTGGCACGATCGCCGCATTCTCCCTGGTGACGAGTGGGTGAATGAAATTGACGACAACCTCAACCGCGCCGACATCATCCTGCTGCTGCTCAGCCCAGACTTCATCGCCTCCGACTACTGCTACAAGGTCGAAATGAAGCGAGCGATGGAGCGCCACAATGCCGGCGAGGCCCGCGTCATTCCGATCATTTTGCGCCCAGCCGATCGACAGAACACACCCTTTAGCAAACTAAGCTGGCTACCGCAAAATGGGACTCCCATCACCCAGTGGGGCGATCGCGATGAAGCCTGGCTCCACGTCGAAACGCAAATCAAGCGCGTTATCGAATCTCTTAAGAAATTTCCCTAGTACGCTTGTCAGCGCCACCAACATCCGCTAAAGTATCAACCCATGGACGCTAATCGCGCCCAGTCTTCAAGACGCCCAACACTTTAGCGCGCCCCCTGGAAGTGGAGTCAACACAACCAGGGAGCTACCACCGCGTTGACAGTACCAACGCGATGGCTACCGCCGATTTTATCCTGTGGTAGCCATCCCGTTCTTCTCCGCGTGGATGGCTAAACGACCTGGGCGTCTTTTCTACCCACCACAGGATCCAAAATTTCCATGACTCATTTTGCCAACGGCCCCCAAGGCCGCACCCATTCCTCTGCCGATCAGCCAGCCCTCTCCGAAGCACAGCGCCTCAGCCAGTTCATCCCCACCGATCCTCTCCTCGCAGAAAGTCTGCCCATCCCCAGCAGCCCCAGTCCCGGCAGCCCCAGTCCTGGCAGCCCCAGTCCGCGCCCGTCCCGGCAGCCCCAATCCTGATAGTCTCAGCTTCTACTCCCTGCGGCTAATCGCCCTCGGCCACCCCCACGCCGTCAACGACTGCCGCCTGCGCCTGTATAAGCTCGGCTACGCAGACCCCAACGACTGGTCCATCCCCCTGCCCATCATCCACTCCACCGAGGTCATCCGCGCCGCCGCCCCCGGCGAGATCATGCGCATCCTCACCAAGCGCATCCCCCGCCCCCCCACGGCGTAGCCTATCGTAAAGGCACGTGCTGTGCCCCGCCCCGCCCTTGCAGACACAGCACGTGCCCCGCCCATCCCTTACAGGCACAGCACGTCCCCCCTATCCATCACCCTCCCATGACCCCACTGCTCACCATCACCCTCATCCTCAGCCTGCTCCTTCCGGGGCTTCCTCCCCTCGCCGCTCAGCCCGCACCCACAAGCGCGGCCCAAGAAGCCCCCCTGAGCGACTCCGAAATCATCGCAAACCTGCAGGCCCTACCCGACTGGACCACAGACGGCCAAACCCTATTCCAAACCCGCACCTTCACGGACTTCGTAGAGGCGATCGCCTTCGTCAACAGCCTGGTCGCGCCCGCCGAGGCCTTAGGCCACCATCCCGACATCACCATCCGCTACAACCGCGTCTCGATTACGCTCACGACCCACGATGCGGGCGGCTTGACGGAGCTAGACTTTCAGCTTGCCGAAGAAATCTCTGATCTTTAGCGCCCTCACCCGCGCGCAGGGCAGGGGTACGGCCGCCGCAGTACCGTCGGCATACCTTTAAAGTGCGGTAGGGACACGGCACACCGCGTCCCTACAAAACGTGACGTAGCGCTCTACCTCTAGCGCCCTACCTCTACAGCGTCAGCGACTGCGCGTCACTCTCAATCAGCGCCGCTAGATCTCGAAGGAACGCCGCCGCGCTCGCCCCGTAGATGATCCGGTGATCGCAGGTAATATTCACCTGCATCTGCCGGCGTACGCCCATGAGGCCATTGTCCATCGCCACCAGCTGCGGACGAGACGCCCCAATCGCCAGAATTGACCCTTGACCCGGCGGCAGAATCGCGTCAAAGCTGTCCACACCAAACATACCCAGGTTCGAAATCGTAAAGCTGCCCGTGCTGTACTCATCCGGCTGCAGCTGCTTCGATCGCGATCGCGCCACGAGATCTTTCCAGGTGCGCGACAGGCTGTAGATATCCATCTGGTCGGCCCGCTGCAGCACCGGGGTAATCAGTCCGCCGTCGTCCATGGCCACCGCCACAGCAACGTTGATGTCAGTGTTGTACTGAGTGCCCCCGTCGCTATAAGACGCATTGAGCACCGGGTGCTTTTTCAAGGTGGCGGCGATCGCCTTGGCCAGCAGCGCCGTCATGGTGACGCCCTTAGGCTTGATTTGCTTGTAGAGCGCGTCTAAAGCATCAGTCGTGATGGTGTAGCCCACCCGGAACACGGGCACCTGCAGGCTGGACACCATGCTGCGGTTGACCGCCTGCTGCAGCGTATTAAACGCCGCCACCTGACCCGGCAGCGCCGCAGGAGCCGCAGCGGGCGGGGTCGCTGGCGTGGAGGTCGGCGTAGCGGGTGGCGTGGGCTGAGCGGCCTTCGAGGAAGGTGCCCCAGCCGCCGACTCCACATCAGCCGCCACAATGCGACCGTGGGGACCGCTCCCCGTGAGGGTAGTCAGGTCAACCTTGAGCTCTTTTGCCAGCTTCTTAGCGCGAGGTGAGGCCACCAAGCGACCGCTAGGGGCGCGGCCATTGGGCGCGCTGCCGTTAGTGGCGGCGGTCTGCCCTGGGGTAGCGGTTTCGGCGGGGGCGCTGGTCGCCGCGGGGGCCGCTTCGGCTGAGGGCTTGGCAGCGGCGGTGGTAGACGCGCCCGACTCTGCAGGCGCGCTGGCAGCAGAAGCCTTCGCGGTCTCGATTTCAGCTTCAGTTTCAGCAATCAGGCCAATGACCGACCCCACCGGGGCCACCTGGTCGGCCTCCACGAGAATGGTCGCTAGGTAGCCCTCGTAGAAGGCCTCGACGTCCATGTCCGCCTTGTCCGACTCCACCACCAGAACGGTTTCCCCTTTCTCAACCTTGTCTCCAGCCGACTTCAGCCAGGACACAATTTTGCCCTCCGTCATGGTGGAGCTTAGGGCAGGCATGAATACTTCGTGGATCATTTTGACTATTTCAGATTAAATCTAGTTAAGAGGGAATCTAGGAAGAGCGAATCTAGAGCTCGCCGCGAATATCTTCGACGACACCGTCACGCAGGAGAATTTCCACCTGCATTTTTTGCACCAGGTTATCGCCCTTTTCCACGGAGAAAAAGCTGTCGATTTGGCCCTGCGCCACTTCTTGGTCCATCTCCAGCATTTGAATTTGCTGAAGCTGCTGAAGCTGCTGATTCTTCTTTTGAAGGATCTCGCTCTTCTTGCCGTTGAGCTGGGTCTGGACGCTTTCAATCTGTACGGTGGCTGCATCGCCCTGCTTTTGCAGTTCAGCAACGGCCCGTTGAGCCTGGGTTTCAAGCTGCTGAAGCTGGCCGTCGAGCCGGTTGACCTGCGTCTGCAGCTGCTTTTGTACTTCTTCTTTCCAGCGAGGCGTGACGACGACCTTGATGTTGACTGGGCGCTTGAGCACTAACTGTGACGATAAATCCATAACATTTTGCCGTATATCTTTGAGTCTATGAGTAACCTGACGTATATTTAGCCCACAATCCGTTTTAGTTTAACCCGCGACAAATGTCATCTAGAGCGGCGATCGCTAGCCAAATCTTTATATCCTCTAGCTCAACCTAGGGCTCACCCAGCTCACGCTCTTCGCCAGACGCAAGAGGACTTACCGTCTGCCGTCGGAATAGACCGCTTAGGACTCGTGGGGTCTAACCAAACATCTCGTCGATCATACCGCTATATCGATCCATTACTGCAGGGCGGCGGACCTTGAGAGTTTGGGTCAACAGCCTGTTTTCGATGGTGAAAGGCTCCATCAAAATTTTGAACGGTCCGATGCGGTCGTCGGCGCGGTAGCCGGGGCGGTTTTTGACCTCGCGGTTTAGCTCTTGGCGCAGCAGCGACTGCACGGCGTTGCCGGTCAGCGAAATCGCCACCGCCTCATCGCTGACCTTGGGGAGGGTGTCGCACCCCGGCAGGCGGCAGTCCTCAGGCACGGTCAAAGCCTTTTGCTGGCCTTTGGCCCACTGATTTAGCGCATCGATATTGGGCACAATCAGCGCCCCCAAAGACCGCTGATCTTGACCGACGACCATCATCTGGTCAACGTAGGCGCTGCGGATGCAGGCGTCTTCAAGGGGCTGGGGTTCAATATTTTCGCCGCTGGTGAGCACGATAGTGTCTTTGGCCCGCCCGGTAATCGTCAGATCGCCGCTTTTGGTCAGCCAGCCGAGATCGCCGCTGTCGAACCAGCCCTCTGGGTCAATTGCCTTGGCCGTAGCGTCAGGGTTCTGATAGTAGCCCTGCATCACCTGGGGGCCGCGAATGAGAATTAGCCCCTGTCCTCCGGGCGGCAACGGCTGCCGCGTCTCAAGATCGACGATGCGAATCTCGGTGCGCTCTAGGGGCGGGCCAGAGGTGCCGCGAAAGTTGCGCCCTGGTCGGCGGACGTTGGTGATGGGGGAGGTTTCAGTCAGGCCGTACCCCTGCAGCACCTCGACGCCGATGATTTCGTAAAACAGGTCAAGGTGCTTGGCCAATGAGCCCCCGCCGCTGACCAGATATTCCACCTCGCCGCCCACGGCCTCGCGCACTTTGCTGTAGACCATGCGGTCCCCCAGCTGATGCAGAGGATAGAGGGCCGCCGCCGTCAGCGCCGCCTGGGCCTTTTGTAGGGGAGACGGCAGGTGATTGTCGAGGTCAAGGCCCTCCGCAGACCGCCGCGCCTTCACGTAGCGATCGCTGGCGTCTAGGAAGAACTGCACCAGCCGCTGCTTGCTGGCGGGCTGCTCTCGGAGCTGCTTTTGCACCCCTTCATAAATAGACTCCCAGATGCGCGGCACCCCCACCATGTACTGAGGTTTGTACTGCTTGAAGTCCTGTTTGATGTAGCGAATATTGGTGTAGATTTGGGTGCAGCCTTGGGAGAGCACAAAATACTCAAAGGTGCGCTCGTAGGAATGCCAGCTGGGCAAAATACTCAGCACTCGCTCTCCCCGCTGGGGCGTCACGATGTGGGGAACGGTATTCACCTCATAGAGCAGGTTGTCGTGGCTGAGCATCACGCCTTTGGGGCGACCGCTGGTGCCCGAGGTGTAAATCAAGGTGGCCATGTCATCTCCACCGCGCTGAGTGGGCGACAGCTCGGCGTCTTGCCCTAGCGCCAGCAGCTGAGCATAGTTGAGGCTTTTGACGCCGCCTTCCGGGGGCTGCTCATCCGACAGCAGCACAATAAACGGCAGGGAGCGATCGCCCCAGTGCGCCTGCAGTCGGTTCAAGGCGGCCAGAGAGTCAACGATTAGCCCGCCGCTGCCGCTGTTGTCATAGATAAACAGCAGCTCGTCTTTGTCGGCTTGAGAGCTGCGCACGGCATCGACGCCCCCCGCCAGCATCACCCCCTGGTCTGCCACAAACCACTGGGGCGAATTGTCCGCAAACAGCGCCACCCGGTCTCCCGGCTGCACTCCTAGCGCCTGTAGCCCTGCCGCAAAGGCCTGGATGGCCTGATAAACCTCTCGGTAGGTTAGCTGAGTTTCTGGGCTTTGATGGGGAGCCCAGAGCGCCACGGTCGACTCAAATTTCTCTGCCGCCAAGGCCCAAACGTCGGACAGCGCCCGGACATGGCTGTAGTCGACTGGGCTACGGGTTAGGATCGCGTTGGAGGAGGAATTCATCGCAGGTCTAAATAAGGGGGTAAATACCGCTTACGTTTATGCTACGAGACCAGGCGCTAGAATAAACTACCGGGCAGACGGTATATCACCTGTCCGTGACCTGACCTGTCGTCGACGGCTTCCACGCCAGTACTCTCCAGAAAGCCCAGAAGCCCTCTGTAGTCTATAGCGTCTGAGGCTAAAGGTCACCGTCCAAGCTTGAACCTGCTCGCAGCAGTTTGAACTGGACCTATCCTGACCCGAAGGATGCGGCTCAGAACATTAAAGGGTATATTGCCCTTTGGCGAGGGGCTGAAGTCGAGAGGGGAGGAGGTGGAGTCGGAGTCCTGCGGCTCCACCTCCTCCCGGTAATAGCATCCTCGTCTCCCTGGGCACAATGCAAAGATTTGTTCTTTCCAGCACGGTTCAACCTGAATGCAACTCTCCAGCGCCTCGGTTCACTCTATGCCGGTAATGCTCGATAGCCTACACGATCCCATCCGCAGCGACCAAGGCTGCCCAAAGCGGGCGCGGCAGCAGCTCGATCTGCTGCTGCTCGCTGTTGAAGCGCTTGACTTGAGAGGGTCCGAGGCGCTGTTGCGAATTTCGGCAGATTTAGACCTGCAGCCTGTTGTGGGCGATCGCGTTAACCTGTGGCGACTGCGCAGCACTAACCCCCTGCGGCGCAACAGCCAGCGCCAGCCGATGACACTGCGGGAGGCTAAGGCGCTGGCCCTCATTACCTGCCACCTCTCTCGCCGGCTGACGGCTACGATTCGGCAGCTGCTGCTCGCCCACCAGCAGCTGCAGGACAAACAGCTTTCCCTAGACCACAACTTTGGTTTGGCGAACTATTTAGAGCGCTTTAGAGCCCACTTTCACGCCCGCATGAACCCCAAGCGAGCGGCGGTCATCGCCTACCGCGATACCGATAAGCTCAACCACCTAGCATTGGATCTCCTAAATCAGCTACTCTTCTGTACGGGTACCGCTGGGCCACAGCGTCTGTGGGCAAGTCTATTTGATGGAGAAATTTCATGACGATTCAGCGTCATTACGACCTACCCAACTGCCGCCTAATCGTTGAGGGCTGGAGTAGTGACCCAGCGGACGGTACGGCGCGCCCTGTGCTGTCGATGATCACCAACGCCGAGTGCCACGTGGCGGGCCACCCCCAGCCGCTTGTGGGGGGCCGGGAGTTCGTTCAGGCTCTAGCACAGGTGGTGAGCACCTACGCGCAGGGCATCCTCAGCAATATTCCTCGCGATAGCGCCAGTGAGGGCGTCCGACTAGACCGACTGGGGCTCAACCGCCACCGGCTGGTGGTTCAGCCCGACAAAACTGCCATAGAGAGCGGCATCGTCGATAGCGCTGAGGTGCAGCAGCTCGATCTGACGACGGTGCAGCTGTTCGACCTCGTCGAGGCGGTGGATCAGCTCGTCGCCGACGCGCAGACCCTGCCTGATCTCGTGCTCCCCCTCTCCTCCGTGTCGCGGCGCTCGGTTGCCCCGCAAGAGCCTCTCTCTCGGCGGGTTGTCCCGGCAGCGTTGGGGGTGTCTGGCCTCGCTGCAGCGGCGATCGCCCTCTTCTTTGTTGCCCCGCCAGAATTTCGTCCGACCGAGCTAGAGCGCGACCCGGTGACCGAAGAGGTCGAGGAGGGCGCGGATTCCTCTAGCGCCGGGGATGACCCCAACGCAGAAGATTTTGAGGCTCTTGACCCTGAAGACACCGATCCAGTAGAGGCTTCCCCAGACGAAGTAGATTCGGAGCGCGGCGGCCCGGTCGATAGCTCCATTGAACCCAACCAGCTCGCGGCCAGCCCCGATGCGCCGAACAACGCTACAGCGGCCCGCGATCGCCTCAGCCGTGATGAGATTGACGAAGAGGCCATTGACGAGCTGTTTACCAACGCCGTTCCGCTTTCCGACCCCGACCAAATTGACGCGCTCGTTCCTAAGCTGAGGCGGTCTATCTCTCGCTCATGGGACGGCGGCGACGGCGTTGATGAACTGATCTACCGCGTGGGCACCAACAGCGACGGGGAAATCATTGGATTCAAATACGTCAACGATGCGGCCCTAGAACAGATCGACCAGACCCCGCTTCTCCAGCTCACTCAGCTTCCTCAGGGCGATGGCCTTCCCCTAGCGCCCATTGGTCAGTTTCGGGTGGTCCTGCGCTCCAACGGGGTGGTCGAGGTCAGCCCCTGGTACGGTCGCCCGCTGGAGCCGGATGCAGACTCTGACACGGATAGCACAGGTGCTGAATAGCGGCCTAAGACCCCGCCCTAGGTCAGATTAAACAGATAGCTGCTGGACTCGGTGAGCTGCCAGCGGCTCTCCCCTAGCTCAAGCACGTTGTCGTGGTAATCGACGAGGCTAGGCCGGTGGCCCACGCTCAGGTAGCTGATTTCCATGTGGCGCAGCTGCTTGTAGAGGTGACGCTCGTTGTTCACGTCTAGGGCGCTGGTGGCTTCGTCTAAGATGGCGTATTTGGGCTGAGTTAATAAGATGCGGGCAAAGGCCAGCCGCTGCTGCTCACCGAGGGAGAGCAGGGTGGGCCAGTCTCGCTCTTGGTCTAGGCCCCCCACCCGCTCAGGCAGGGTGCCTAGGTTCACCTGCTTGAGAACTTGATGGATAGCGTCGTCAGTGAGGGTATCGAAGCGGCTGGGATAGACAATTTGGTCTCGCAGGGTGCCCAGCAGCAGGTAGGGCTGCTGGGGCAAGAACAAGATATTGGTGACGTCAGGGCGGTAAATCACGCCCTCGCCGTTGGTCCAGAGCCCCGCGATCGCCCGCAGCAGGGAGCTTTTGCCGCAGCCGCTGGCCCCGACCACCAGCAGGCGATCGCTGACGGTCGCCTCCAGAGACAGCTGCTCAATTAGGGTTTGCTCTGAGTTAGGGGTGCGCAGTGTTAAGTTCTCGATTGACAGGGCCGGGGCGATGCGGGTTTGAATGATGGATTGCGCTGGGCGGCCTGAGGGAGGCAGCGCTGGGGGAAGGGTTGGGTCGTGGAGACATTCGTAAAACGCCCCTAGACGGCTGATGCTGGCCGCAAACTTGGCGATCTCTTCAATGCGGTTTGTAATCACGGAGAGGGCATCTAGGATGATGCGAAAAGCGAGGCTGGCTTGGCCAATAGTGCCAAAATCCGTCTCCCCCATCAGGTAGAGCGGCGCAACGATGGTGTAGGGCACGATGCGCGTGAAGTAGTTGTACCCCCGCTGCAGCAATACGATAATAGAATTCCAAATAATTAGCAGATTGGAATTGCTCAGCACCCGCCGCAGTCGCTCTCCCACCTGCTCTTCTTCAAGCTGCTCACCCCGATAAAAGGCAATAGACTCAGCGTTGTCGCGCACATGCACCATGCTGTAGCGAAAGTTGGCCTCTAGCCGCAGCTGATCGTAGTTGATGCGAATCAACCGCTGCCCTACGACAATAGCGATCGCCGCCCCCATCCCTGCATAGACTAAAAGCCCTAAAGTTAGGAGTTTGGAGATGCTGTAAAGCACCGTAGCGAAGGAAATTAGCCCCAGCACCGAGTCGAGAATATCCAGCAAAAAAGACAGCGTCACTTCGGTGAAGGCCTTGATGTCCTCCGTAATTCTCTGATCGGGGTTGTCAATTTCGGGGTTGACGGCATTGGAGTTGAGGTCGTAGTAGGCGCGATTGCGAAAGTATCGAGTTAAAAACAGCGTCGTCAGCCACTCTCGCCAGTGCAGGGCCAGCTTTTGGCGCACGTACTGATACAGCGCTCCCACCGGTATTGCTAAGACAATGATCCCCGCGTAGATAAACAAAAACTGCCAGAACAGCGGCGCTTCTTTTTGGTTGAGCGCGTTGTCGATAATGCGAAAGATATAGCTGAGGGCGACGTTCATGCTGTTGACGACAAACGCCAGGAACAGCAGCAAACTGAGTAAGAACCACTGCCGCCAGCGCTGCCGCATAACCCGGTGCTGCAGCGCAAAAATTGCTGCGCATCCCGCAAGGGCGGCAAGGGCGACGGGTAGGGCCGCTGAATTGAGGAGACCGTCAACCCGTTCGACCAAAGGCGCTGCGAGCTGCGTGAAGAAATCGCTAGCAACCAGCTGCCCCCCTTTAGTCAGCCCCGCAACGACGAAGAACATCACCGTAACGACCAGAACCAAAATGGTAGCTAGCAGCCCGACAAAGGTTCCCGTTCCTCGACCGTTGGTGGGGTAGAAGTAGGGCTGGGCAATTTCGACAAATCGATTGAGCAGCTGCTTGTCGAAGCGAAAGCGGCCCTGGGGGGTCTCTAATATGTTCATTCAGGCGTCAGGAGTTAAGGACTGTCCAGTGTTTGAAGTAACTGAGGTGTCTGCGCCCTGTTGGCGGTGTGAAAGTTTTCACACCTATTGCGTCCGCTATAGCCCGCATTGGCAAGAGATTGGGATAGAGCCTCACCGTAGCAAGTACTGCGGGCAGTACAACATTGTGTCTGTGCTAGTTCGCTAGCACTTCGCTGGGTCAGCAGTTTTAGGATGCAACACACTAAAGCTTTACAATCCGATCTCACCTGGCACAGGACGACAATGGGCTGAATACTGCTGATATTTGCTTTTCAAAAGACCAATTCTTGAGACTGACCCACCTAGGAAGGGGTTTGTCAGTACACTGATAGATACGGAGTAGGCCTCTCGAACTAGGCCTGATCTCATTGCCTTATGGACGTGACCCGTGAGTTATCAAGCTCAAATTCCGTTACCCTTCACGCTTAAATCCGACAGCGATCGCCGCGAGGATACCGTCAATTTAGAGGACAGCACTGCTGTTTCTTCAAGGGAGGCTGAGCGTCCGACCCGCCTCCTGGCCCATGGGCAGACCTTTTCTAGCCCTGGCGGTCACTTCACCTACCGCGTCCTTGGCCCCTGCTGTCGTCTGTTCGACCGCGAAGAGATGCCCTGGCCCTGCTGTCGCTTGCAGTGGCGCAGCAAAGAGCCCAGCTGGCGGCGCGTTGGCCGTCGCTTTGTGCCCGATATTGCGGCGAAGCGATCGCCTTCTTACCAAGTGGAAATTCTTAACCCGGAATATCCCACCGAGTCCGTCATGATGACGATGTACTGGATCAAGCTATCGCCCGAGGAGCAGCAGTGGTGGTATACCAAAGTTCGTGCGGCTCAGCCAAAGCCCAGCTGATCGCGGATTTGAGCTGGGGGTGCTGTCGAAAGTAGCGTTGTGGGGTAAACCGCAAACCCCCAACGGGGATGATAGATGCGCGTACAGACTCCCTCGCGGGCCGCTCGATAGCCTAAAAGCGACTGCACCACGGCCACATCGTCTAACGACTTCCCCCGACTTGAAAATAGGGGAAGCCCCGTTTTGGGGTCAAACAGCGCCGCTAGGTGACCCTGGGCCTGCAGCAGTTCAACCGCAGCGCCACCCAGCAAAAGAGCGCGATCGCGCAGCTGCGTTTTGCTCACCTCAACAGACTTTGATGGCGCAACAAGCGGCAGGGGAGCGCGCTGCAGCAGCAGCACAACGGAGCCCACAGGCTCGGACCAGCCGGGGAGCAAAAGGGGCCAGTTGCGGCTGATGTAGGGGGTGGGAGCGTGGCTAGACCACTCGATCTCTTCCTCCCACCCCTCTATGTGCCGCTGGCCGCTCCAGAAAACCGGGGGCATTGCGGTCCCCGGCCTCTGCGTCAGCGCTGAGAGCGCTACTGCCCCGAGGACTGCGACTCAAAGGTGAGGGAGGCAGAGTTCATGCAGTATCGCTGCCCCGTGGGGCGAGGGCCATCAGGAAAAACATGCCCCAGGTGAGCGTCGCAGCTCGCGCACAGCACCTCAGTGCGCTTCATAAATAGACCTTTGTCCTCTTCGAAGGCAACGTTGTCTTCCTCTAGCGGTGCCCAAAAGCTAGGCCAGCCCGTACCAGAGTCATACTTAGCTTCAGAGCTAAACAGGGGCGTATTGCAGCAGACGCAGCGATAGACCCCCTCGGCTTTGTTGTCCCAATGTTCTCCGGTAAATGCCCGCTCAGTTCCCTTTTTGCGGGTTACTCGAAATTGCTCAGAGGTCAGCTGCTGTTGCCAATCCTGCTCGCTTTTTTGAACCTTTTCCATTCGTCATCTCGTCCTAATGTCCTTACTCATTCTAACGTTAGGCGTTTTCGAGAATAGGGCAGCGCCGCTAGGCCGGAGTGCGCGCCATCATAGCGGGCTCGCTCACCTCGACGTTGAACCGGTAGCCGACGTTGCGGACCGTTTGAATCAGGTGGGGCTGTCTGGGCTCGGCTTCGATCTTTTTTCGGAGCGAAAGCACGTGGGTGTCGACGGTGCGGTGGTTGTCGATGGCGTCTGGCCAAGCCCGCTGCAGCAGTTCGGAGCGAGTGAGTGGGGTTCCATTGGCCTGGGCTAGCACATACAGCAGGCTAAATTCTTGCGGCGTCAGATCAATGTAGGTGTTGTTGAGGCAGACGCGCCGCTGCACTAAATCAATGGTGAGGACACCGTAGTCTAGCTTCGCAGGGGCGGTGGTCGACCGGCAGCGCCGAGTTAGGGCATCGACCCGCGCTAAGAATTCCTGCATGCCAAAAGGCTTGCTTAAGTAGTCATCAGCCCCGGCGCGCAGCCCGGCCACTACGTCAGATTCGGCGGTGCGAGCAGACAAAATCAAGATCAAAGACGGGGTTTGAGGCCGTAGCCACCGGCAAAACTCAATGCCGTCGCCGTCGGGCATGTCGGAATCCAGGACAACTAGCGCGGGCTGTGAGAGATTGGCGACGGTTTTGGCCTGCTGTAGACCCGCTGACTGGTGGACCGTAAAGCCTACCTGCTGGAGGTGCCAGCTCAACAGCGATCGCAGGTGGGGGTTGCCTTGAATAATCTGAATCTCAATAGCGTTCACGGTGCCCGGGTGGTTTTGCTAATAGTGAAGTAAGACTATCAAAGCATTTGTCAAGATTTTGTAACCCAAGCTACTCATTATGGGCTGTCTAGACGCTGGGGATAGACCATTTAGCCTTTTGAGGAGAGAGACAAATTTCCTAGGGGGGAGGCGGCACTCCCTCTGCAGAGATCCTGTGGAGATGGCGTTGACTTGGGGTCGGCTATGCCTGAAACCTATCGACCTTAGCAGTTGACGGTTGGCCATTGTCTACCTCAGCAATTCTGTCTAGCCAGACCGCACCGGCAGCCTTGGACGACTTAGGAATGCGGTCTTTTGGGTATCCGACAGCGCAATAGTATTCGACGCGCTGAATATGCCACAGGGCGAGCTTTTGGGTTTTAGGGTCGACCCAGAAAATACCTTCTCCGGCCCTGGGGGGAATGGAGTTGGGGCAAAACAGCTCTCCGCCGCAGGTGTGGGGATGGGCATTGAAGCGAATGTCGAGGTAGAGGGGAACTATCCGAGAAGCCATGATTCAGGCATATTGCTATGCGACTGTTTCTAGTGTACTAGTTGACTACTCGGACGGCTAAGCCCGTGATTCAAGGACCGCGAGATACAATCGGAAGGCGCTACAAAAGGGGAGATAGGGCATGAATGTCGGCATCATTGTGTTTCCAGGATCAAACTGCGATCGCGACGCCGCGATGGTGACGCAAGATCTGCTGGGGCTCCCCACCCGCATGGTGTGGCACCAAGACGAAGACCTCAGCGATCTCGATTTGATCATCCTGCCCGGTGGGTTCAGCTACGGCGACTACCTGCGCTGCGGCTCTATAGCCCGCTTCTCTGCCGCCATGACGGCCACTGTCGCCCACGCCAAGGCGGGCGGGCTGGTATTAGGAATTTGCAATGGGTTTCAGGTTTTGACTGAGGTGGGGCTGCTGCCCGGAGCGCTGGTTCGCAACCGCGACCTGCACTTCATCTGCGATCGCGTGCCGCTGCGGGTGGAGCGCATCAATTTGCCCTGGACTAGCGAGTATCGAGCCGGAGAGGTGATCACCCTGCCGGTGGCCCACGGAGAAGGCTGCTACTACACCGACGAGTCGACGCTGGCCGACCTAGAGCGCCATCATCAGGTGGTGTTCCGCTACTGTACGGAGGCAGGAGAGATCGGGCCAGAAGGTAACATCAACGGGTCTTTGAGCAATATTGCGGGCCTCTGCAACCGCAAGGGAAACGTGCTCGGGCTAATGCCTCACCCAGAACGAGCCTCTGACGCTCGCCTGGGCCTGACGGACGGACTGCGGCTGTTCAAGGGTTTGCAGGGCGCTATAGCCGTATAGGCTCACCCCCAGCGATCACATGCCCAGCGATTGCCTCTAGCACCTGACGCGCTGTCGCTCCCGCCGTCAGCGCCAGCGCTTGGTCCAGCGCGTACACCTCAAACGCATAGCGGTGCGTTCCCCTGGGCGGGCGAGAGCCACCATAGCCCAGGGTGCCGACGTCGTTCTTCCCCTGCAGCTTTCCCTCTTCGGGCGGGCGATCGCCAGCGGCGCTACGCCGCCTTGGAGCGGGTCGAAGGCCTCTGAACTTTGATTGCGGCAGCCCCACAGCGTTAGGCCGAAGGCGAGGCCGCCCAGCGCTGCGCTGTTGAGGAATCTGCGACGCGTAATAACCATAGGGCTCATTGTCCTAGAGGTAGCCTACCCTGCCTCTATCGCCCCGCCGCAGGAGCTTCCCGCCCCCGCCGTGCAGCCAAAGCAGTGCCGGCCTACGACAATCGAGCGCTGCAGCCACTCCGGCTGCAAGTCGCGAATATTCGGCGCAGCCGCCACATCGATCTCCAAGTCCAGCATCTGGTTAAAGTCGCAGTCAAACAGCCGCCCATCCCAAGACACAGATAAGGTATTGCGGCACATCAGCCCCTCCACCGTCGCCGGGTTAAAGGCGTTCACCAGCAGCTCCATATAGCCTTCCAAATTCCCCGACTCCTGCAGCCACTCCAAAAAGCGGGAAATCGGCATGTTGTTCAGCGCAATTAGGCGATCGAAGCGCACGCCGTGGTTTTTCATCAGGCCCCGCTTCCACTCCTCCTCTAGCTTGGCCTGATTGCTGGCCAAAAATGCCCCCACCGGATTCGACACCAGCGTCAGCTTCTTCTTGGGGTCGCCACTGCCATAGCCCGCCGCGTTGAGCAGCTTCAGCGCCTCAATCGACTTCTCAAACGTGCCCTCTCCTCGCTGGCTATCGGTATTGAACTTGCGGTAGTGAGGCAGCGAGCACACCACCTCCACCCCCCGCTCTGCAAACCACTGGGGCAGATCCGCCATAGTCGGCAGCAGCAGCACCGTCAAATTACAGCGGTCGATAACCTGCTTTCCGCGCTTTACGCATTCGTCTACCAAATAGCGAAAATGGGGGTTCAGCTCCGGCGCCCCCCCCGTCAAGTCCACTGTATGCGCCCCTGTCATGTCCAATGCGCTTAAGCAAGCATCCACCGTCTCCCGGTCCATGTTCTCCCGTCGGTCCGGACCCGCGTCCACATGGCAGTGGCGGCAGGTCATGTTGCACAGCTTGCCGACGTTGATCTGAAAAATTTCTAGGGTCGCCGGACGTAGGTCCTTCCAGCCGTGGTGAGCGATCGCCTCCGAAAAATCACCGTTATGAGCCGTATGCGATAGGGCAACCGCGTCTAATGCCTGAAGCTGATGATGCGGGTCCGCTAAGGGCGATCGTCGCCACTGCAGCGATTGAGTCGGATTAGAGCTGCTGACGTGGTTGGCCTCTCGCTTCGACTGCACCATACAGGGTCTCCTAAGATTTCTACAGGACATAGACGTTAACGAGTGTAACGACTAAACCTAACGCTGACCTGAAGGGTAGGTGAGAATTCCCTGTGGTTTCGACTCTGCGCAGCCGCCGGTGGGCCCTGCATGATTGCGATCGCCCCCAGCCGTACCCACTGTGATGTCGGGTTACGCTGCGCTTCAACCCGACCTACCTTACTGTGTTTTGACTTCCTGCTCCATAGGCCCAACCTAAAGAGGCGACCTGAACTCCATACCGACAAATCCAAAAACAGCACCAAACCTGAGCAGATCACTTTTGCAGGGGGTCTGGGGGCAGCAACCCGCCCTCAGCAGGGGCTTGGGGACAAGCGTCCCCAATTCTTGCGGCTCGACCAAAACCGTCAACATCAAACCCAACACCCCAAACAACGTCAGGGCAAATGGTCATTTGCCCCTACGATGCGGTAACCAACTGGCTACATGGCAATATCCTTCACGTGATCCACCATCTGCACCCCATGCACCAGCGCCGCGCCGCCCCGAATCGCCGCCGCCACATGCACCGCCTCCGTCATCTGCTCCAAATCCGACCCCTCCTGCAGACAGGCCTTACTATAGGCGTCAATGCAATAGGGACACTGCACCGCATGGGACACCGCCAGCGCAATTAGCGCCTTCTCCCGCTTCGAGAGCGCTCCCTCCTCAAACACCGCCCCGTAATAGGCAAAAAACTTCTCTGCCAACTCAGCATTTCCCGCGCCAATATCAGCAAATCGCGGCAAATGTTCAGGGTTATAGTACTGATCCATAGATAGCCTATTGCGATGTACAACCTATGCATTATGGCGCGATGCGTAGAGCCTGTGCATCAAGATTGACCTACCACTCCGGAGTAGCCCTCACAAGGGTAGGGGCTCTAGTCTTAGCTAGTTCGTGAAAGCCCCGCGCTGTATGCGCAGCATCAGCGTCGGGATGTAAGCGAGCGAGTCGAGGTGCGCCCTTGACTGGATGCCGAAGGCGGCAATTAAGAGCAGCGCCGAGGCGAGCAAAGGGTACAATTGAACCAAGCTCAAACTATTTCATGGCGGCGGCCTGCTATCCTGACACAAACGTACAGCCCTTGGCTGGTGAACAGTGCAGACGGTAGAAACCGTAGCTGGAAATTGAATACTCGTCACTGTCTGGGGTTGGTCATTGCCTGGACATTAAACAAATTGCCTGTCGATGGGATCTAATCGGGGTTGCACGGCTTGCTGCGTAACTAGACAGGACCAGATGAAGCAGGACACCTTCTTGCGCGGCATCCATTAAATTGTGGTGCGTGAGCCAAGAAGCCCGCGCTCTATCTAAAAGATGAGCGTCGGGAGTATGTCACTAGAGGCAGACTACAGGCCAGCAAAGTCACGGCCCATCGTTAAAATAGACATCCGTCGGGAGCTGACGTTCTAAATGAACCGGGCGGAAGGGCCGACCCGAACGCCCGCGAGGATGGAGTTCATGGGGCGGGATACCGGCGAGGCGAGCAATAGCGCCGTCGTCAAGAAACTGTGCTTCTGGGTGCTTGAGGAGATAGTCCTGCAGGGCCCGCTTTTCGTAGCGCTCATCGATTTGAACTGTCGCACAGGCTAGAGCGGTGGTTGCTTTGGCGTTGACGCCAACGATCGGAAAATCTTGATGGTAGTGGGGGCTGACAATTAGGTAAGTCCAGCCGCCTGAGTCGTCAACCTCAACGGAGCAAACCACATGCCCCCGATAAATTTCGGCCCGGGTCCACTGATAGCCCACTGGGCTCTGAGCATCAACTTTGGCCTTAGCCTCTGCCACAGCGCTGACTTCGTCAAAGTTAAACCCAATAATGGGGTGATGGCGTTCATAGTATGGGCTCACGACCAAGTACACGTAGCCGCCCGAATCACCGGTTGTAACTAAGCAAAGGACATATCCCCGGTAAACCTGAGCGTGCTGCCACCGGTAGCCAGCCCCGCCGTGGATAGAATTGAAGCATTTTTCTTCGTGTGCAGGCGTAAACTGCAGCGCATCTAGCCTGGCCTGCGAAAGCCAGTCAATTGGAAGTACTGAGGGTCTTCGCCATACGCTAGGCATAGGCCATAATTACTTCTACAGCGACAGCGCGCGACTTGCTAGGCGTGATTTGCTGGGCGCAGCTTGCTGAGGTTGACAGACTGCTGCTGCAATATTGCTCATAAGGGAAATGTGCAGCTCAGCGATTTAGCCAATGTATCTTATCTAAATCTTTTGGGCAAATGGCGATCGCCCTCCGCTGCCGTCTTGATGCCAGATTGTAACGACATTGACATCCACCGCCGAAAGCTCTATCAAGCGGTGATAAGCTAACAAATGGATTTTCTAAAGACTTTATAAAAGGCCACAGTTCATGAGCGCATCCTCTCAAACTCCGTTACTGCTGCGCGCTGCCCGTGGGGAAACCCTAGAGCGGCCCCCCGTGTGGATGATGCGACAGGCCGGGCGCTACATGAAGGCCTACCGAGACCTGCGGGAAAAATACCCCTCTTTTCGCGATCGCTCTGAAATTCCCGACGTGGCTGTAGAAATCTCCCTGCAGCCCTGGCGCGCTTTCCACCCTGACGGCGTCATTTTCTTCTCTGATATCGTCACCCCGCTGCCCGGCATCGGCATTGAAATGGACGTGGCCGAGGGCAAAGGGCCAATCATGGATGAGCCCATCCGCACCCAGGCTCAGGTAGACGCACTGCGATCGCTGCAGCCCGAGGAGTCCCTGGGGTTTGTGCGCGAGATTTTGCAGGCGCTGCGGGCCGAGGTGAAGAACGACGCGGCGGTGCTGGGCTTTGTGGGGGCTCCCTGGACGCTGGCGGCCTACGCCGTGGAAGGAAAAGGATCCAAAACCTACTCAATAATCAAGAACATGGCCTTCTCCGAGCCCGCCATGCTTCACAGCTTCCTGGAGAAGCTAGCCGACGCGATCGCCGTCTACGTCCGCTACCAAATCGACAGCGGCGCTCAGGCGGTGCAGATGTTCGACTCTTGGGCCGGTCAGATGTCCCCGCAGGACTACGACACCTTCGCCTTGCCTTACCAGCAGCGGGTGTTTAGCCAAGTCAAGAAGACCCACCCCGACACCCCGCTGATTTTGCTGATCAGCGGCAGCGGCGGCCTGCTGGAGCGCATGGGCCAGTCTGGGGCCGACATCATCAGCGTCGACTGGACCGTCGACATGGCGGACGCGCGGCGGCGGCTAGGGCCAAACATGAAGGTGCAGGGCAATCTTGACCCCGGCGTCCTCTACGGCTCCCACGGCTTCATCCGCGATCGCATCCTCGACACCATCCGCAAGGCCGGACCTACGGGCCACATCCTCAACCTGGGCCACGGCGTCCACAAAGACACCCCCGAGGACAACGTGCGCTACTTCTTTGAGACGGCTAAGCAGGCGGACCAGCTGCTCGCCTGCGTCTAGCCATGGCGCGGATTTTTATCACCGGGGCCAGCGGCTGCATTGGCCACTATATTGTGGCGGCGCTGATGCGGCAAACGGAGCACGATTTATTTTTGCTGGTGCGTAACCCCGCCAAGCTCAAAGTAAACATCGGCCATCGCCCTGGCGTCCATCTCGTCAAAGGGGACATTCTGCATATTGAGGAGCAGGCCGAGCTGCTCAAGACCATCGACGTCGCCATCCTCACCGCCGCCGCCTGGGGTGACCCGCAGCAGACCCAGTCCGTCAACGTCACCCAAACCTTAGCGCTGCTGAAGCTGCTGGATGTAGAGCGCTGCCGTCAGGTGATTTACTTCTCCACGGCCAGTATTCTCGATAAGAATAACCGGCTTTTGGAAGAAGCTGAGACTCTCGGCACTGACTACATCCGCACTAAGTACGAATGTCACCGGGAGCTGCGGAAGCTGGCGATCGCGGCTAAAACCACGGTAGTCTTTCCGACACTAGTGTTTGGCGGCGATGCCCAAAAGCCCATGTCTCATCTATCAGCAGGTCTACGGGACGTGACCCGCTGGGTTGGCCTAATTCGCTTTTTCAACATCGACGGCAGCTTTCACTACATCCACGCCCGCGACATCGCCCAAGTGATGGTCTACCTCGTGCGCAATCCCGTCTCACGAGGGTCAATGCGGCAGATGGTGCTGGGCAACCCGCAAATCACGGTCAACGGCGCGATTCGAGAGCTGTGCCGCTACTTTGGCCTGTCGGTACCGGCGGCCCAGCTGCCGCTGCTGACCTTTGCCAGAGTCATTGTGCCGCTGTTTCGAATTCAGATGGCAGAGTGGGACTGGTTTTGCCTTCAGTATCGCCATTTCACCTACGAGAATCCGGTAAATCCAAGCACGTTCAATATTCCGCCCTATTGCGAGACGGTATCGGATTTGATGCGCATCCACGGCGTTGAGCGACGTTAGCCGCTAGCATTAGAGGCCGACAGGGGTATTCTATGCCCTAGACTTTCACTCGAACATCTCCAATGCAGCAACTCATCATGGGCTTAGTGCTGGCAAACTTCGCCGCGCTAGCAGGCCTCTCAGCCTGTTCGGGTATTGCAGACCAAGCGACGTCCACCGCCGATACCCCGCGTTCTGCCTCTAGCAGCCGCACCGCCGCGCAGCCACAAAAGCAGCCAATTCTAGCCATCGGAGACTCGATTTTGGACTGGAACGCCGAGGAGAATCGGTCTATTCCTGACGTTATCGGCCAGACGCTAAACCGGCCTGTGACCAACAGCGCTGTGTCTGGCGCTCATGTCTCCCACCCCGATAGAGAAGCCGCTGAGGCGGGGTACGATATTCGCCAGCAGTACGACGACCAAGGTTGGGGTTGGGTTGTGATGAACGGCGGGGCCAACGACCTGGTCGGCGATTGTGCCTGCGCGACTTGTGGCGCTCAGCTAGAGGAAATGATTAGCGAGGATGGGCTCTCGGGCGAGATTCCAGACTTTGTGCGCGCCGTAACCGCTAGCGGCGCTCAGGTGATGTACGTGGGCTATTACGCTATGCCGGACGATGCCCGCTTTGGCTTTGAGCAGTGCAACGATGAGATTGCCCTGCACAATGGGCGGCTGATGCGGATGGCAGAGGGCCTTGCAGGGGTATGGTTTGTTTCGGCAGGGGACGTCTTGTCTACGGAGGATCTGACGGCGTATGACGAGGACCGCGTTCATCCTTCGCCGGTCGGGTCGGCGCGGGTGGGGGAGCATGTAGCCCGTGCGATCGCCTCAGCTGAGGAAGAGTGAGAAGCCTTGCTGACCTGAGGGTTGTTCAAAAGCTGGCGGTGTAGGGTTTGTTCTGCAAAATCAGACCTCACGGCTTCAGCGCAAACTCATCGAATTTGACCACGGATGAGTCCGGCTTCCTTGTGTCAAACCGATAGCTACTCACGGTACCTTGCTCAGTATCCAAAATGCTGAACACCGTAATCTCGTTGCTGGCCACAAACGGCTGGGGCGAGCCGTCATCGTCTAGGAGGGGCGCGATTGTCGGCACCACCGGCTCTAGCCCATTGGGGTCGCCCAAGGGTGGATAGCTCTCTTTGAACCCAATAGGCACGTCGCGCCGCTTGGTTTTCCACGCGGCTCCATAGGTGTTGCCGACGTTAGAGGTCTCTAGAAAGTGCAGCCCCCCCGGCGAGACGAACCGGTTCCAGATATGGTCGTGGCCATAGAAGATCAGGTCGGCGTCTGCAGCCTCTATCAGCGGCAGCACTTGCACCAGGTAGTCAGCGCCTTGGGGGTATTCGTAGCGCACCGACTTGATAGTTTCGCCGTCAGGGAGGTAGTCGATAATCTGCACCGGATCGGCGTAGGCCGGCACGATGTTATCCCCCAAAGAGTGGGGCGGATGGTGGAACATAACGACGCGGTAGCGGGCCTGCTGCCACTCGGGGCTGGCCAGCTCCTGCTGAAGCCAGCCGTACTGCGGGCTAACGGGACTAATCGCCTCGAAGATGTGCTGGCCGTAGCCCCAGTTTTCTGGGTTATCCAAATCCTCATCGCGCTCGCGGTAGCGGCCCCGAATATTGGGGCCAAGGCTGGGTTTGCGCCAGATATTGGTGATGTAGAGGGACACCAGCCGCAGGTCGCCGAAGGTGGTGGCGTAGTACTTGCCGTCAGCGGGGCCTTCCGGCAGGGTGAAAATCTCTTGGTAGGTGTCGATGTTGAACGACTGGTCTTTGAGCCAAGCGCCCCGAACCGCCGGGTCGCCCGTAGGATTGACAATGCTAGCCTGCGCCTCATAGCGCTGGGCGGCGATCGCTCGAGGCACTGGGTCATTAAACTGCTCTCCGAGTCCCTTTGAGGACAGGCGGCCCATGACCTCGTGGTTGCCCACAGCGGGGAACAGCGGCGCTGACTGAATAATGGCCCCCCCACGGTAGGGAATGGTGACGCCGTCGTAGGTCAAATCTCCTTTGGCATTGCCCTGCAGTGCCCTAAAGAAAGACACATCCTCGTCAAACCACTCTGACGCCCGGTCGGGGATATTGACTAAGTCCCCCGCCATAAACACCGCGTCTACCTGACCCACGGTTTCCACCACCTTTTCCAGGTTGGCGGGGGTCATGGGCTTTTGCTGGTGGTCTGAGGTGAGCAAGATTTTTAGCGGCTGGCCTACGGAAGGCAAGGGGGCAAGCGTGTAGGTCTCGCTCTCCAGGCGGCGCTCTCCCTCGCTCACCACTCGGTAGGGCACCCGCTCGCCGGGGGACAGGCCCGCAACGGTGGCCTCATGCCGCCAAATGACGCGGCGGATGGGGGAGCTGTCTTCCGCGCCTGCACCCTCGAGCACGGGCGGGTCTTCCCGAGTGCGGGAGAGCCGCGTTGTGGTGGCCTGCTGCTGATCGAGGGTGTCGCCGTATTCGACGAGGTGGCGATCGCCCTCAAATTCTGTAAACCAAACGACGTTGACCGTAGAGGCTGTGGGCCTTTGCAGGAAAGGGGCGCTGAGCAGGCCAGGGGATATAGAGGGTTCGACCATAGTAATAATCCAGCCGCCGTATGCCAGGGCGATAAGCAACCCTAAACCCACCAAAACAAGGAAACCGTTTGAGCGTTTGACCATCAAAATCGCGTCGGCAGAAATTGCGTCAGCACCGACAACATCCTAAACCAAAACGCCTTTGATATCGGCACAGACTTATCTCGGCTGAGAAATGCTTTTGGCATGGAGCATCGGCACACAAAATACTGTGACAGCTTAGAATTTGACCTGGAGGCGGATCGCTTCCCCCGGCCCCACCCCTAGAATAAGAACGTACCTGCAATGCGACCAAGCGATATGCGACCAAGCGACCTCTTCACGACCCTACGCCGCCGCTGGATCTACGGAGCGATCTCAACGCTCTTAGCGGTGAGTATTGTTATAGGAACGCCAACCGCCACTCCCGCAATCCCGTTTTTGGACCTGATTTTCAGGGGCATACAGGTCATCCAGCTTTCCAACATGTCCGATCGCCAAGAGGTCCGCCTCGGCGGACAAATCAACCAGCAGCTCGTCGGCGGACAGGTATCGCTCTATCGCGACGCTGAAATCAACCGCTACGTCAACAGCATCGGCCAGCGGCTGGTGCCCCACAGCGCCCGCTCCAATATTCCCTATACCTTTCAAGTGGTTCAAGACGACGCCATCAACGCTTTTGCCACCATGGGGGGCTACGTCTACGTCACCACTGGCCTCATGCGGGCTGCCGATAATGAGGCTGAGCTGGCAAGCGTCGTCTCCCACGAGATTGCCCACATCGCCGGACGGCATGCGCTGGAGCAAATGCGAGAGGCGGCGATCGCCCGGGGGTTGATGACCGCTGCTGGGGTTGACCAGAGCGCGCTTGCCAACATTGGCGTCGAGCTAGCGCTGCGGCGTCCCAACAGCCGGAGCGATGAGCGAGAGGCCGACAATTTGGGACTAGCTAACCTTCGGGCGGCGGGATACGCGCCTTCGGCAATGCCGGCCTTTATGGCTAAGCTGGTGGGCCGCTCCTCTACCCCCGCTTTCTTGAGTACCCATCCCTCTGCAGGCAGCCGCGTTCAAGATCTCAACGCGCAGATTGACCCCGCTACGGCCAACGTCGGCGACGGGTTGAACAGTGCGGCGTATCGGTCCCGCGTTCGCAACGTGCCGTCCTAGCGACAGTTTTGGAAAGTCGGCTGCTCACGGGCCACCTGCGGTAGAAAGTACTCAATAGCACAACTGCCTCTAGCGGGCGTACCCCCTCCGGTATGCCCGCTAAAGCGTTTGGCGGGTCGGCTTGGCGGGCGGGCTCACCTTGCCTTGGGCGATCGCAGGAAACCAAACACCCGCTGCCCTCGTCCTTCCAACCACCTGCCGTAGTTTCAAAGTTTACGCAAGTATTCCCCCCTACGCTTAGGCTCTCACTCGTCACGACAGGAAAGCGCTACCTCAACGCAAACCCTATTGAAGCGCCCATTATGACTCAGATTTTGGTTACCGGAGCCGCTGGATTTATCGGCTACCACGTCTGTAAGGCCCTGCTCGCCCAAGACCACACCGTGGTGGGTATGGACAACCTCAACGACTACTACAGCGTGCAGCTAAAGCGCGATCGCCTAGCCCAGCTCAGCGGGCATCCTCGGTTCCGCTTCCACAAACTTGATCTGAGCGATCGCCCCCAGATGAACTGGCTATTTGCCACCTATCGGCCCAAGGTCGTCATTCACCTCGCCGCGCAGGCGGGCGTCCGCTACTCCCTCGAAAATCCCCACGCTTACGCCGACAGCAACCTGGTGGGCTTTCTCAACGTGCTAGAGGGCTGCCGCACCTACTCAACTGAGCACCTGATTTTTGCCTCCTCAAGCTCCGTCTATGGCGCTAACCGCGCAATGCCCTTCTCCGTAAATCACAACGTCGACCATCCCCTCAGTCTCTACGCCGCCACCAAAAAAGCCAACGAGCTGATGGCCCACTCCTACAGCCATCTTTATGGCATTCCCACCACGGGGCTGCGTTTCTTCACGGTCTACGGCCCTTGGGGCCGCCCCGACATGGCCACCTATAGGTTCGCGGAAGCTATTTTGGCAGATCGCCCCATCGACGTCTATAACCACGGCCAAATGCGCCGCGACTTTACCTACGTCGGCGACATTGTCGACGGTATTTTGCGTCTGATTCCCCAGGTCCCCCAGCCCGACCCCAGCTGGTGTGGCGCGCATCCCGACCCCAGCTCCAGCCAGGGCCCCTACCGTATCTACAACATCGGCAACCACCAGCCCATCACGCTGCTGGACTTTATCGAAACCCTAGAGCGCTGCTTGGGGCTCACCGCGCGCAAGAATATGCTGCCCATGCAGCCGGGGGACGTTCTGGAAACCTACGCTGACATAGACAGTCTGACTGAGGCTGTGGGATTTGAGCCCAAAACCTCTCTCTCGGAGGGACTGCAGCAGTTTGTTCTATGGCTCCAAGATTACCGGACGCCGCAGCTTGCCGGCAGCCTAGTCCGGTAGCTCTCAACCTCGCGCGGCCCAGCAGGCTCTAGCGGCACTGCGTCATCCCAATCGCCCTTATCGCCACCCTGCCCGAATCTCCTCCGGCGCCACCCCCCGCTGCCGCAGCGATCGCAGACTCCTGGCCCCATCCCGCTTAGCCAGGCGCTTCCCCTGCTCATCGCGCACCAAAGGGCAGTGGTAAAACGCGGGGGCCTCCCACCCCAAGGCGCGGTAGAGCAACAGCTGCTTTGCCGTTGACAGCAGCAAATCCTCGCCGCGCACCACCTCAGAAATGGCCATGGCGTGGTCGTCGGCCACCACCGCCAGCTCGTAGCTGGGGAACCCGTCTCGCCGCCAAACGAGGAAGTCGCCAAAGTCCTGACCAGCGGTGAAAGCCTGAAGCCCCGAGTTTTGGTCTACAAAGGCGATAGTCTCGCCATCGGGTACCCGAAAGCGCCAGTTCACCGCGCCGGGTTCACGGGCCGGCTGCCAGGCTGCAGGGCGGAGCCGGGCAGGAAAAATAGCTTGGCGATCGCCTTCGTGGGGGGCGGTTAAGGCCCTTGCCACATCCTTGCGGGAGTGAGGACTAGGGTAAATCGCCTGGGCCTGGTTGAGCTGCTGCCACACCTGCCGGTAGAAGGCCTGGCGATCGCTTTGGATATAGGGTCCGTAGTTTCCGCCCAGGTCTGGGCCCTCCTGCCAGCGAAAGCCAAACCAGGCCAGATCTTCCAGCAGGTCTAGGGTGTACTGGGGCTTGCAGCGATCGCGGTCTAGGTCTTCAAGGCGCAGCAGCAGCGCCCCGCCGGGCTGAGCGGCCCGCTGCTGAGCAGTCCAAAAGGTTTTGGCGTGGCCCTGGTGCAGGTGGCCGGTGGGCGTCGGGGCGAGCCGCCCTCGGTAGGGTTTGGCAAAGGACTGCAACTTTAGCTCCCCAACATCACTCAACTGTTGACTATCCTCTAGCACAATATCCCGATGCGAGCGCCCTACCCTGACCTCAAGGCCTGCACCGGGTCTAGCTTACTGGCCTGCAGCGCGGGCAGCAGGCTGGCCCCCACCCCCACCGCGATCGCCGCCCCTAGGGCCACGGCAGCGCTGCGGCCCTCAAACCGGTACGGCAGCTCAAACTGGTCGGCCACCACCCGCGTCAGCCCGTGGACAACAATAACCGCCGCTGCTCCCCCCATAACGCTCAAAACAGCGGCTTCCAAGATGAACTGCAGCATGATTTCCTGCCGCGTCGCCCCGATCGCTCGCCGCAGGCCGATTTCCGCAGTGCGCTCGGCCACCGACGCCAGCATGATGTTGGCGATGCCAACGCCGCCCACCATCAGGGAAATTAGCCCCACGGCGGCCAGCCCTCGGGCGGCAAGCTGCAGCACCTGCTGACGCTCCTGAATATCCTCAACGTTGTTAAAGACGTAGAAGCGGCGGTCAGGCGATCGCTGCTGCAACAGCTGCTCCGCCTGCTCTTCGAGGGTCTCGATAGTTTCTAAAGACTGAGGCCGCAGGCGGAGGGCGTTGATGCGCTGATGGCCCTCTAATGCGTGGTGGAGGGAGAGCGGGATGTAGACTTTCCCTGTAGGGGTTTCCTCCTCTTCCAGCTTGGTTTCCAAGACTCCCACCACCACGAGCGGGCGACCGCCGAAATAGACCTGTTCGCCAATAGCGTCGCCCAGCTCATCAAATAGGCTCTCCGCCAAAAACTGGTCAATTACCACAACCGAGCGGTAGCGCTCAAAATCGGCCTCGGTAAACAAGCGACCTACCAGCAGCCCCAGCCCTGAGGTGGTAAAAAACTCTCGGGAGACCGCCAGCATAAACGCATTGGCCTCGCGATCGTGAAACAGCGCTAGCCGCGTCCCGGCCCAGTCGATGGCGCTGAGGGCGCGCGCCCCCACCAGCCGCTGCTGTAAGAAGGCGAGGTCGTCTGTTTGCAGAGGCTGATAGGGCTTTCCCGGCTGCCAGCGCGGATAGAGGGAAACCTGGGGCGCTTCCCGTTTGTCTAGCTCTTCGGCAATCACGGCGCGGCTGATGCTGCCCACCTGCAGCGTCGCTACCACGGCGGCCACCCCCATAAACACCCCCGACATCGACAGCAGCGATCGCAGCAGGTTGCTCCGGAGGGAGTGGGTCGTCAGTCGCAATAGATCGGCAGAAGATAGCCCCATATTTGTCCTACGACCTAGAATCAACAACAACGGCAGCGCCGGGCGCAAGGGCCTGGTCCGGCGGTGGCACCACCACCGTTTCTCCTGGACTCAATCCAGACTCAATTTCTACCTGGGTCAACCCTTCTAGCCCAGTTTGGACGGGCCGTTGCTGCACCTGCTGCGCCTCGTCTAGAACCCAAACAAAAGGCTCCCCGCCGTCGCGCTGAATGGCCTCGGTGCCCAAAACCGTGACGTTCTCCTCAGCCTGTAAAATGATCTCGACGCTCACCTGGCTTCCCGGAATCAGGAGCCGCGTAGGTTCACTGAGCCGCACCAGCGTCGGGACGGTCACCTGGGTCTCTTGACCTCCGCCCTCTTCGGGCGATCGCGCCAGGGGAGAGATCTGCGCGACCTGCCCCTCAAAGATTTCTGGGTTCGGGCCGATGACGCTTATCCGTGCCGCCTGCCCCAGGCTAATGCGGGCCGCGTCCAGGGTAGAGAGCTCTAGGCTCACCAGCTCTTGGGACGGGTCTCCCAGGGTTAGCAGCTCCGTGCGCAGCTCTACCCCATCCCCGTCTTTCACCCCCACGTCTAGCACCTGGCCGCTGATGGGCGCTGTAATGATAGTTTCTTCCATTTCCTGAGCGATGCGGCGGTTCTCAGTTTGCAGTCGCGCCAGCTCTAGATTAGCTCCCTCGGCTTCGCTTCTTGCATCTTCCAGGGTGGTTTCCGTGCGGCGAATGTTGTCTTCAATATCGCGAATGTCGTTGTAGGGAATAGCACCCGCCTCTTCTAACCCACGGAAGCGCTCTAGGTCGCTTTGGTAAGCCGCAAGCTGCTCCTGCGACTCGGCGATACGCTCTTGGGCCCGCTTAAGGCTGACGCGCTGCTGCTCAACCTGCAGCTGCTGGTTACTGGTGGCGGTCTCTCGTTCGGCATTGCGCAGCACGATGAGCACCTGCCCCGCCTCAACGGGCTCTCCCGCTCGCACCAGAACCTGGTCCACAGCCCCCTCCGCCGGAGACTGGAGAGTCTGCTGGCTGGCGAGCTGAACCACGCCGCTCTCGCTGATGCTCTCTTCGACGCTACCCCGCTCGGCAACGAGGCTTCTAACCTGGATGGGGGGAGCGCTGCGCTGCTGCCAAGTCAAGTAGGCCATCGTACCGCCAACCCCCGCAGCCAGCAGAATAGCGGCCCGCGATAGCCACTGGAATCCGGCCTTGGAGAAACGTTTCGAGGCCATCGTAGTAGAATTCTGTCACCGCCCCTGTACTTTAGCGCTTTTTGTTTTTATATGGAGTTATCTATGGAGTCAGTGCCCCCATCCCCTTCGTCCCATCTTGTGCTACCCCCACCTACAGCGCGCGGCCACTTGCTCACCGAGCAGGTCAACCCCAACAGCCAAACCCTAGATCAGCTCACGCCCCTAGAGCTGGTCGATCTCTTTAACCAAGAAGACGCCTGCGTCTTAGAGGCCGTTGCCGCCGCCCGAGAGGCGATCGCCATCGCCATTGAGAAGACCGCTGCGGCTCTGCGCCAGGGCGGACGGCTGTTTTACGTCGGCGCAGGCACCAGCGGACGGCTAGGAGTGCTGGACGCCGCCGAATGTCCCCCCACCTTTTGTACCCCGCCTGAAATGGTGCAGGGAATTCTGGCCGGTGGAAAGGCGGCTCTGGTGCGCTCGTCGGAAGGACTGGAAGATCGGGCCGACGACGGGGCGGAGGCGATCGCCCACGCCTTGGTTGGCGAAAACGACGTGGTGATGGGCATCACCGCTGGGGGCACTACCCCCTACGTCCACGGGGCCTTGGAAGCCGCCCAAGAGCGGCAGGCCACCACCATTTTTATGGCCTGCGTTCCGCAAGCGCAGGTGCCGATAGCGGTAGATGTAGACATTCGCCTGCTGGTGGGACCAGAGCTGCTGGCGGGCTCGACGCGCCTCAAGGCGGGCACTGTCACTAAGCTGGTGCTCAACACGATCTCCACCGGGGTGATGGTGCAGCTAGGAAAGGTCTACGGCAACCGGATGATTGACGTGGCGGTCACTAACCAGAAGCTGTACGACCGTGCCCTGCGCATCTTAATGGACCTGACAGAGTTAGACAATAAAAAAGCGGCAGACCTGCTAGAGCAAAGCCACCGCCGGGTGAAGCTGGCGCTGTTGATGCATTGGGCTGACGTGAGCGCTGAGGAGGGCGATCGGTTGTTAGTAGAGCACGGGGGGGATCTGCGGCAGGCTCTTTCGTCAGTCAAACCGTAGGGTGAGCTACGCTGACGCTAACCCGCCCTACGGCGATCGCTTTACCCCACAACGGACATTGTCATATGCAGGGAGCCTGCCCCCAAGCAGCCGGTTTAACCCTCAACAGGCTTACGGGCAATCCAGTACTTGCTCATAAAGTGAACCTGCATCTCCACCACCTCAAACCCAGCCTGCTCAAGGCGACCATTCAGGTCATCCTCGATATAGTTGCGGTAGAAAGGCTCGTGGAACATGGCCGAGAAATTCTCCATCGACACCTTCAGCTCCGGCGAATCGCTCAGCTGAATCGAATCGCAGATGATGAACGTGCCGCCGGGCTGCACTACTCGGTAGGCTTCGTTGATGACGTTCTGCCGAACGGGGGCCGGCAGCTCATGGAACATGAACACCGAGGTAACCGCCTGGAAGAAGTTATCAACGTAAGGCAAAGACTCAGCATTGGCCTGCATCAGCTGGGGCAGCTCGCCCGGAATGCGCGAGAGCATCTGGTTAGCTTTACGTAGATAAGCAGGGGACAGGTCGATGCCGTAAAGGGAGGCTTTGGAAAAGGCATCCCGCAAAAAGCGCAGGGTGCGCCCGGTGCCGCAGGCGATGTCCAAAACTCGCGTGCGAGCGGCGTTCTCGAAGCCAGACTCAGCCATCATCTGCTTCAGAGGCGCTAAAATGCGGCGGCGCATGGCGTCGGCGGTGCCGTTGAACAAAATCTCCACCTGCAGGTCATACAGGTTGGCGGAATGGTCGCTGAGGTAGCCGTCGGTTTGGTAGTGGAAGTTGCGGGCGTAGTACTTGGGGTAATCCTCAGTGGCAATACCAGGCGAGAACTCCTCGAAGCGCTTACCGTTGACGCGATCCCAGACCTGGGGCTGATCGGCCCAAATCATGGGGTAATAGCGAAGGAAGTCGTCCCAGGGATTATCAAACAGAATGTCTGTCGAGTAAATTTCCCGCTCAGCGTCGGCCCAGTCTTGGTCTAAGAGCTGGTTCATACGCTGGTTGAGCTCCAGCAGCAGCTGAGGAGAAATCGGCGTAGGGTCGCTGCTCTCAGACGGCGGGGCTACCACAGTTCTAAGCTGACTGCTCAGCATTTTGTGGGCGAGCCCGAAGTAGCTCTTCCCTTGCTGAACGGTCTGATAGGCCAGTTTTGTGAGGGGCGTTGCTGTAATCGCCATAGTCAATCGCAGGGTTTCTAATATCTTTGATAACTATTGTAAACAACTGTTAATATCTTTGCCGCGATCTTCAGGTTGTGATCTGCACGACAAGGGACGTGAGAGTGAGAGCAGAGATGCTACGCTCAATACGATTGGATAACTAACCTATGACCAGAAACCAACTTTTCGGCATACTGCTGATCTTTATTCCGATTTCCATCGCGGCCCATTTTCTCCACTGGGGGGCGATCGCCATATTCGTTCTCGCCGGACTAGCGATCATTCCGCTGGCGGCCTGGATGGGCACCGCCACAGAGGAAATCGCCGTCGTGGTGGGGCCGACCTTAGGCGGACTGCTCAACGCCACGTTTGGCAATGCCACAGAGCTGATTATTGCCCTCATTGCCCTCAACGCTGGGTTTGTCAACGTGGTCAAGGCCAGCTTGACCGGCTCCATCATCAGTAATCTCCTGCTGGTCATGGGGTTTTCGATGCTGCTGGGCGGCCTGAAGTTCAAGGAGCAGACGTTTCAGCCCGTAGTGGCGCGAATCAACGCCTCTTCGATGAACCTAGCCGTGGTGGCTATGCTGCTGCCGACAGCGGTGGAGTTTACCTCTACCGGCATTGGGGAGCCGCTGCTGCAGAATCTGTCGGTGGCGGTGGCGGTGGTCCTGATGCTGGTGTACGTGCTGACGCTGGTGTTTTCGATGAAAACCCACAGCTATTTGTGCGAGGTTGGGGAAGCGGATATGGCTGTGGAGGTCGATGCTGATGGCGAGCCGATAGAGCCTCACCAACCCAACCTGTGGCTGTGGGGCGGAGTCTTGGTGGCTGCCACGGCGCTCGTTGCCATTGAGTCTGAGTTTTTAGTAGACACCCTGGAAGAGGCTACGGAAAAAATTGGGCTGACCCGGCTGTTTACGGGCGTCATCCTGCTGCCGATTATTGGCAACGCGGCTGAGCACGCCACTGCCGTGACCGTAGCCGTCAAAAACAAGATGGATCTATCGATTTCGGTGGCGGTGGGTTCGACGCTGCAGATCGCCCTATTTGTGGCCCCGCTGCTGGTCTTGGTAGGTTGGTTTACCGGACAGCCGATGGACCTCAACTTTAACCCGTTTGAGCTAGTGGCCGTCGCCGTATCGGTGTTTGTGGCCAACTCGGTCAGCTCAGACGGCAGCTCAAATTGGCTAGAGGGGGCACTGCTGCTGGCAACCTATGCCGTGATTGGGCTGGCCTTTTACTTCCACCCTGAGATTTTGCCGGTCAATAGCTAGGGGTTTAGCTTGCTGTGCCCTTTAAAGTCCCCCTCTAGCTAGTTCGTGACAGCCCCGCGCTGTATGCGCAGCATCAGCGTCGGGATGTAAGCGAGCGAGTCGAGGTGCGCCCTTGACTGGATGCCGAAGGCGGCAATTAAGGGCAGCGCCGAGGCGAGCAAAGGGTACGATTGAACCAAGCTCAAACTATTTCATGGCGGCGGCCTGCTATCCTGACACAAACGTACAGCCCTTGGCTGGTGAACAGTGCAAACGGTAGAAAACGTAGCTGGAAATTGAATACTCGTCACTGTCTGGGGTTGGTCATTGCCTGGACATTAAACAAATTGCCTGTCGATGGGATCTAATCGGGGTTGCACGGCTTGCTGCGTAACTAGACAGGACCAGATGAAGCAGGAAACCTTCTTGCGCGGCATCCATTAAATTGTGGTGCGTGAGCCAAGAAGCCCGCGCTCTATCTAAAAGATGAGCGTCGGGAGTATGTCACTTGGCTGACCTCGGGAGATAAATTGCGCTATGTCGAACAATAATCTAGATAAAGTTACTTTGAATACTCTCTGCCTTCTCAGGCCCAATCTGTAGCTCCACGGCCTTGGCTCGCGCAGAGGCTATCAATGCGTCCTTCGGAATATTCATCGCTGACAATTGGCTCAAATACTGCTCATATTGACGTTCCTCAGCTGTCAGACCAGCTGGGCCTATGAACTTCGTCCACACGGCTTCTGCCCTCCTCACATCTAGCTCAAGCTCTGCCGCCTTAGACCGAGCCGAAGCCACAAACGCATCTTCTGGAATTCCAAGATCCCAGAGCTGAGAGAGATACTGCTCAAATTGAGCATAGTCATTCGCAGCTTCTCCAGACCCATTAGGCCGAGGCCCCGTGCGCCGCGCAGAGGGGTTAGCCGATGTCTTTGGGCGATCGCCCCCAGCATGAGACCTGGGCTGGCTTTCAGACCCCTGCCCCGTCCGCAGCCTGTTCGTCGTAATCACGTTCTGGATAATGGTTTGTTCTCGCTTGTACTCTGCGCTATCCTTGCCGCCCAGCTTGTCTAGCTCAGATTCGCGCTGCCGCAGATACGCCATGAGGCGCTCATAGAGGGCCTGCTTTGCCTGAGGCGTTTCAGCCTTGGCCAAAACGGCTGAAACCTGCTTTTGAATCTCCACCCTGTCAGGGCGGCAAGCCTGAACCTCCAGCACCTGAACCGTCTCTTCCCAACTTGAGGCAATATCAATGTTCTCAGACCCAGTCACCGTGCTGCGCACATAGCAAATGACAGGTTCACCAGTACTGCGGTTTTCTCTTAGATTCAGCACGTTTAGCGCTCTGGCCTGAATCACCAGCTTGAACACTTCTGGGTCTTCAGGGAAGATATCCCAAAAGGGCAGCTCTTTTTGAATATGTACGGGAATAGGCAAATCCCGACTCTCCCCGCGCATCTGAGCCCGCTTGGCTTCAATCACCTGCCCTTTCCAGTCTTGATAAGACTGCTGTAATCTCTCCATCCCGTTGACGCATCGGAGCGAAAATCCACCCATCTCTTGGACAAACACAACCCGATGACGCTCTTGCTCCCCCAATGGCGTAATAGCATCAGCGCTGCCGACGCGGGCCTGAAGAAAGGGAATCAGCTTCATCGCCGCCGGGTCGCTAGAGTTACGGCCCCCTAAGATAGCAACTTTTGTGTTTTTGGCGGGCGTGAAGCCTGCCCCCATCAAGGCAGTCTGCGACAGCTCTAATAGCGGCTGAGAGCGCTGATGCACGATGCGGATGTTGCTGCGAATGTCGTCCGCGTCATTTTGCAAACTCTTGAACAGCCGATCGCAGGCTGACAAGTTTCGCTTCAGCATACTTTCTTTGGGGGCGCGCTCGATGGTCGCCCGGGTTTTGTCCTCAATTTTCTCTTTGAAGTCCTCGTAGTTCACCTCGGGCAGCTCGGTGATATTGAATAGCTGCATCACCTCATCGTTTTGGCGAGTCTTTTTCCACAGCGGGCTAGCCTCCCTGAGAATATCCTCAGTCATGGTGCTGCAGATTTGGCCCAGTCCTAGCTCAAACCGGCTCTGGCTCCCTGCTGAAGAGCCTGCGAGGCGCTCGACCATATCTTGATAGAGCAGGTTTAGCTCATCTCTATCGTAGAGCTTCATGCCGTTGATTTTGAGGGCGTCAGCGCTGTTGGCTTCTTGTTCTGCGGCCTGCCCGAAGTCGGCTTGAAGCTGTCTAAATTTTTGGTTGAGGCGGGTGACGCGCCGCTCTAGGAGCGTGAGGTGCTCCTCCATGCGGTTGATGACTTCTAAACCCAGCGATCGCGTCTTTCGCTGTATGAGTGCAACCAGGCTGCCTTCTAAACCGCTCAGCGCATCGGCGGCGCTTTTATCCATTTGAGCTTGCTTCGTAATGCCAAAAGACGTTCTCGCCTCGGAAATTTCCTGCAAGGCGGCTTCGTACTGCCGCTGACGGTTGGTCTCGTTGGGCTGATAGATCTTTTCGGACTCACGCCGAAACTTGTCGGCGGTGTTCGTCATCAATTGACGGACGGTTGTGATGAAGGCATCGGCAAACTTGGGGCCTCGGTTGCGATCGCTAATAACGGCGTACAGCTCTTCCTCTAGCGCCATCCGCCCTTGGCGAATGATCTGGTTGCGGTTGTCGTACATCTTCTGCAAGAAGTCCCCATGGGCTCGCTCGTCGGTGCTGAGCTCCCGCAGGTGATTGGCCCGGTACTCATCGACTTTGGGCTGCAGATAGTCTAGAAATCCGAGAATATTTCCCTTCTCCGGTCCTAAAAGATTAGCGCCCTGGTACGTAGACTTAAGCTTGTCTCCAGTGGCAATCTCGTTGCGAACGCTGTTGACCCAGGCCGCGATTTCGCTGATCAGCAGTTTGTCATTGGCGGAAGCGATGTCGCTCAGCAGGTCTGCCTCCGTCAGCCGCATCCGCTTGAGGATATCAGTTTGAACCAGGTCTACCATGTTGGGCGGTAGGGCGACAGAGTCGTTTATCCACCAGCTAATGAGGTCGCTTGATAGACGATTGGACAGCGCGGAGCGAATCTGCGCAATCGGAATTTCGATGGTGGCTAGGCCAAAGCTCATGAAATTTTTGGGGTAGCCTCGTCCACCGGGGTCGGCTTGAGCCCAAGCGCCTTTTATGTTGTCTCGAATGGAGCGCTTGTGAGGCGCGAAGTCGGAGGTGAGGTCGAGGAAGATGTTTTGCGCGATCATCTCGCGCAGCTGATCTAAGTTGAACTCCACCTCGCCGTTCTTAGTGCCCACCAGATAGGTGAAGTCGAACGGCGGGCGGATGTCGCGGACCTCGTCGGTGAGCCCTTTGCTGAACTGGGCCATATACTCGGTGCGGTGGTCGGAGAAGTAGCTCAACTCCATAAGCGCCGCGTATCCGTTAGCAAGGACGCGATCGCCGACTTTAATTCCCGCAAAGGCGTTGGGCATAGGCGCGATCGCCGTTACAAGGGGACTCCCTTGCCCCTTCAGCCAGCTGTGAATGCAGTAGCCCAGATCCAGCATCATGCCGCTTCCGGTTCCGCCGGACAGAGAGCCCACCATGAAAATATTGATCCCGTTGCTGTTCACGCGGATATCGTACTTATCCTGCATGAAGTTCTCATGCCCCTTGGTGCGATCGCAGGCTTCGTTAAATTGTGATTTTATGTCGTGATAGTTGTAGAAAAAGGCAAACCGTCCGCAGGCGCGAATCTGCCCGGCCCCAGCCTCTAGCGCCCCAATATTGCGCTCTAGCTCTCTGGGAAACCACGACTCAATCCAGGGAAACTTGTGCATGTTGGTCATCATGTCGCTGACCTCTTTGCCGCTGACGCTCGCCCAGTATTTTTCGTTGTCCTTCAAAGGAGAGCCAGCTGCCTCAGGATTGCCGATCTTGTAGTCTTTATCTGTGTCAATCCAAAGAAAGCTCACAATAGGAAACTTCTCTAAGCCCCCATAGGTCTCTTCAATCAAGCGGCGAGTCCGCAGCAGTACTTCCGCACCGGTTCCCCCCACGCCTACCAAGACAGTAGGGACCATGCTTTTTTCTTGAACTGCTGCCATCACTTCCTCCAGTTATCTTTTAAAGCGTGCCGTATCTTGAAAATTCACAAGCTGCGATACAGAGCAATATATTTACTTAGCTGTAACCCATGAGTCTTCGTAGAGCGTCTCCCCTTAGTCTGAAACCAACTCGAAGCCGAACTCCGACCCCGGAACGGTATTGGCCGAGCCCCTGACAATCTGAACCAGTACCGGCTCACTCTCGCGATCGCCGCTTTCCGCAAACCCAAACGCTTGGCCTGAGGTTTCCTCGCTAGGTAGATTTATCTGCCTCAAGTTGTCTAAGACGTCAGCTTTTGTCGCGCTGCTAGATAAGCTTTCAATGAGGGCCTGGGCGGCGTCAAAGCTCATGGCAGTCCGCCAGCTCACCGGCCCACCCCACCGCTGCACGCTCGCGTCGCTAAAAGTCTTGAACTGCGGAGCCCCCGCAAACCAAGGAACGGGAAGAACCAAACCTTCAGTCGCCTCCCCGCCTGCCACCACCGTATCGATACTGTATAGAGAATCTCCCCCAAATAGTGAAAGCCTTTCGCCTTCAGACAGCTTTGAGTTGGCCCTTGCAAGCTCAATGGCAACTCTGGTGTAGTTGGTGCTTGGAAACAGCAAAAGCGCTTCGGCCCCATCTTCACTCGCAGCTCTAAAAACCTCAATCCCGGCGTCTAGCTCCGAATCTGTCATGTCTTTGCTGATAGACTCGCCGCCCCCTTCAGAAAAGCTATTCTCAAAAGCCGACTTCAGACTGTTACTGAAGCTACTTTCAGGGTTGTAAAAAATAACAACTTTTGAAAGGCCCTGACTTTGGGCATATTGGGCTAGCTCTCTCGCAGCAGCAGCGTCAGAGGGCACGGTCCTAAAGAAGAAGTCGCTCTCTAGCTCAGTACTGGTGCTGGTTGGAGAGATCATCGGCAGGCCGGCCCGTTCGTAAACTTCTAGAGCGGCCCGGCTGGCATCACTTGAGTTATGTCCAATGACTCCTAATACAGAGTCATCGGCCGCAATTTCCTCTGCCACTCTCACGGCATTTTCGGCATCGTTTCCATCGTTGGCGACGACAATTTCAAGCAGCCGACCATCGAGACCGCCGGCTTCGTTGAACTGATTTTGCGCCTGCGCAACGCCTCTGAGCATCTCCTCAGCAGACTTTGAGCGCCCTTCTACGGGAACCACAACGGCCAATGTATAGGGAGAACCCTGCTGCTGCGCCCGAGCGTTATTGTGAAAAATCAAAACTTCTGGGTCGTTGCGATTTCCTGACACAGCGCGATCGAAGCTAGAGGCTGCCGCCGCGTAATCTCCGGCCCGAAATGACTCAATGCCCTCGTCACGCGGCACGTTTGCATCGCCCGAGAAAAACGTCTGCTGTCCCCATGTAAATCGATCGGGCTGCCACGCGTAGAGATCCTGGCGGAGTCCAGTTGCCTCCGGCGTCAGGTCCACAGCTTCTGAGCCAGAAGGACCATCTATGGGTTCGCTGCCGCCTTCAGTGTCTTGATTGATTGTTACAGGGACAGGATCTGGATCAGAGCCCCGAAGGAAGAAGAACCAGCCTGCGGCGAGAACAGCTAAGACAGCGAGGCCCAGAGCGGCAAGACCCTTGGCAGGGAATGAGCTTTCGCCTTTCTTCACACCGCCGACAACCTGCTCACGGGTCAGGTTACAAATAACGCAGTCTTCCCCATAATTCTCGTAAGGTTCATGTGGCCCTGGTGGATTCTGATTTGAGTGCTGTCCTCCATCCTTAGCCACCCCTTCGCATATCCAAGGTTTCATTTGATGCGTCTCCCTTACACCAGCTGTTACAAATTCGCTATTACGATGCTACCGACAGCTTTACATCCACAGCTAATGGACTCTTAACATTCTTCGTTCGGCGCAGTCTGATTTCTCTCGTTTCCCAGAAACAAATTGTTGCCTTTAGTCTGGCTAATTGGGCATAGCGTCACGCTGTGTTGTTGACGATATGCTAGGCCGAGACTAGTCTGGGGATGACAGCGCGTAGACCTGTCCATCAAATAGCAGCCGCGTAATACCCTTGGCCTGTAAATAGGCCGTGGTTTTCACCAGTAGCCGACTGTCTGGAATCTTGACGATGCGGTGGAACCGGCGATTTGAAAACCGCTTGGCGATTCTGTGGTTATCAAATACGGGCAGCGTTTTCTCTTCTATCTCGCCCGAAGGCACACGCCCTAAATCGGCAAAATCGCTCAAGGGGCGGGTAATCAACTCAGCGGCGCGATCGATCACCAGATAGCAGGTGCGGGGCAGCTGAGCCTCGGTAATCGGGCGCACGTCTAGGTAGTCGCCGCCTTTTACCTGGAAGCCGGTAAACGTCCCGTCTGAGTCGTCGTCGTTATCATCATCGTCGCTATCGTCGTCGTCATCGTCATAATCATCATCCGCGTCTAGGTCGTCCTGAAACTCATCATCGTCATCGTCGTCATCGTCATCTAGCTGATCGTCCCTGTTGTCGATAGCGTCGCTGCGGCTCATCCTGCCGTCTGTGATCACGGTCTTCTCATCATCGCGATCGCCTTCATCGTCGTCCTCTTCCCGCTTCGAGCGCTTTCGTAAGACAGGGCCAGGCTTCCCAGTGCTAGCGGGCGGTGGGGAGGTCACTTCTTCGGTCTCGGCAGCCTCTGCTGCAGGGGGGACCACACCTCCAACTTCTCCCGCATCCATCCCTCCTATCTCTACGGTCGCCATAATCCGGCGAGAGGCCGCGACTCCTTCGGAAGAAGACTCCACAAGAGGATCGGGGGCCGCTGCAGGAAAAGGGCGGGGCACCCCGGTACGCTTTTGCTGCACGAGAGCCTCGTATTCATCGGTCGATAGACCTTGCTTCAGGACGCGGCTAATCGTGCTGCTGCTAACGCCAAAGCGAGCTGCCAGGGTAGATGTAGTTTCTGTCGGCTGACGGTAGAGCTGAAGAATGGATTGCTTCTCTGGGTTCGATAGTCGTTTGGGGGCCATGGGGCTAGCAGCTCTCGCTCGTTAGGGATGTGAGGTGATTCTAACCGAATCTAGATAGAGATCCTAACCGCGCTGCTAGGCACGTCGCCGCATTCCCCGGCGCGATCGCGTCGACAAACTGTACTCAAGCGCTGCGCCAATGCTAAACAACACGGCGCTAAAAATCCAAAAAACCTCAGGGAGCTCGCCCGTCTCATAGCCTTCAATTTGGGAGATTGCGTAAGCAAACCAGACGTCGGCAATGTAGAAGCAGAACGCGGCAGCGGCAATGAAGCGCCAGGACAGCGAGAACCGCCCCCCCCAAAATGCTAGCAAAAGGGTCGCTGCCATCACCAAAAGGAAGACATCGCCAGCGACGTACAGTAAGCCGACCGGACCCGCGAACGGCGCTAGGGCTTCATTGAGGTCGTTCACCCATGCTGGCGTAGACGAATCGCCTTCGACGACGGGCTCTAGAGCGGACTCTGGTGTGGGGGGCGGGGCATCTGGCGCGGGGTCTGGGGTAACCGGGGCAGCCGGGGCAGCGGGCGGCGGGGTCTGGGGCGGCGCTTGGGCTACCTGACCGGCGGAGTGACTGGGCTCTAGAGCGATCGCCGCCGGCACGATCTCCGCGGATACAGTCGGCCGGCTCAATGCCGGCTGAGGCCAAACGGCGGCGTCTTGAGGGGCGCTGTAGGAGGCAAAGTAGGCGACCCCAATACCGACAGCGGCGATCGTAGCGACAATCCCGTATTGAAGCGCCGTCAGATTTAGCCGCTTTGACACCACGGCGAGCAGCATGCCAACCCCCAACACCAGATAGGTCAGCAGGTAGAATAAATCTGCCGGGGAAACGTCGGGCTCCAGATTCCAGACCAGCTCCCACCAGGCCAAGATAAGATTGCCCGCGAAGTAAGACAGCATCCCGATTGCGAACAATAGCCACACCGCCCTACCGCTGACAATCTGAGAGCTCCGCCAGTTTCGCAAGCACAGAAGGGCCGCACCCAAAAAGGCTAAATTCTCCAAGGCGTAGGTGGTGATGCCGTACCACTGAGGGCGGGGGGAGATGGGGCTCCCCAATAAGAAGATAATCAGTGAGACCACGCCCCACAGCGCCGCCAATAGAACTACCGTTTGTACGGACAACGATTTTGTGCTGACATTGTCACTCATAGCTCATCCTCTTGTGGTAGACGCGCGTATCAATAGGCATGCATCAATTCGATATAGCTGGTTCTGAGCGGCTCAGCTGATTTGCCAAGCCTGGCCGGCTGGCGACTGCTTGAGCCAGGCCAAAAACGCGCTGCGGTCGGGGTCTGGCATATCCTCCAAAGTCTCCATCACGCGCTGCGTAAAGTTCGCGTTGCCAAAATGCTCTTTCCCTAACCGATGCAGCTCCTGAAGCAGCGTCGTTAGATGGCCCTCTGGCCAGGGGGGAACCTGAAGCGATGCCAGTGGATCGATGGTCAGCAGCTGGTTTGTCGCATCTGGGCTGTCTACCCCCGGAAACTGGTTCCCCTTAAACAAATTGACCAGCTCTTGCTCAAAGATTTTGAGCTGGCGATCGCCCAACAGATCTTCGATATCAATATGGACCGCCTGCAGCAGGAGAAGACAGGCCTGAACCAAAACAGGTTTGGCACTGCCAATTGGGGGATCCTCGTCGCTCTCCTGCAGCTGATCAAGCCGAATCTTGCCCCAAATGCTGTAGCGCTCAGGCTCTTCTAGCAGCACACAGGCCTTGCCTCGGTTATCGGTCAAGTCACGCCAAAAGGCCCTCGCCTCATTGGACTGAGTTGCACCAAAAATATTAATTAGCCGAAATGTTTGACCCTGATACTGCAAGATCGGCACCTTCTGGCTCCGCTTCGGATGCTGAATGCTTGAAATTTCGACATCTTGTCGTTTCAAGATAAACATGGCGGTGACAATCGACTCCTGTCAGGGCTAAAGGGGGTAGACGCCAAGCAGCTCGTCCAGCAGCGTCACACAGCCCGTAATGCTGTAGGCATTCAGCGTTACACAACGTGGTGACGCACGGCTGGATTTTGTCAGTTCTCACAAGCTAAAAAAAGGGCGTAAACTGGTCTCGTGATCATCGACGGTTTCGTCTGGAAGCAGCTTAGCATTATTGACTGCGCCCAGCGTTAGAGGCGGTCGATAGCTCATGGTAGGTCAACGGCCCTGAGGGCTGTTGTTTGACGGTTGTTTAGCTACTAGACAGGAAGCCCCGCGCTCTACCCGTCAGGGTGAGCGTCGGGATGAGAGTCGCGGTCGTCGATGGGGCTCAATGCCCCGGAGACGGCCAAACTTCGGATGTACTCCCTAAGGACATCGTTGATAGTTCTTTCGGTCATCTCACAATACTTGTCAAGATGCTGCTTTTCTCTGTCAGCGGCTCTAATAGTTATTTGCTGCATGTCGTTCTGATGTCAATATGCTATCATTATTGCATGAAAGTCACCCATCAGTACAAGTTGCGTCCAGCGGCTGAGCAAACGGTTACCATGACCCGATGGCTAGATATGCTTCGGGCACAGTACAACTGGTTGCTGGCTGAGCGCTTCGACTGGTGGGAGATGAACCGCTGTTCGGTCAACGCCTGCCCACTCACCTGTAGCCTTGCGCCACTCAAAGATAATCCTAATTACTACAGCCAGAAGGCTAGCCTAGTACCTCTCAAGCGAGAGCGACCCTGGTACAAAGATTTGCACTCACAAGCGCTTCAGGAGGTGACGAAGCAGGTAAAGCAGACGTTCGAGCGTTTCATCAAAGGTGATAAAAACGGTAAGCGTAGCGGCAAGCCTCGGTTCAAAGGCGCGGGGCGCTACAGGACGTTCACGTTCCCGCAGATGAAACCTGACTGCATCGATGGAAGTCGTATTACCCTGCCTAAGATTGGCCAGGTGAAGCTAATCCTTCATCGCCCGATACCTGATGGGTTTACTGTCAAAACGGCCAAGGTGACTCGCAAAGCAGATGGTTGGTATGTGAGCCTGTTACTGGAAAACAATGCCGTTCCGATGCTTACTCCGGATGTCGATAGGGCTAAGTCTGTCGGTGTTGATGTTGGGCTGAAGGATTTCTTGGTTACCAGTGACGGTGAGAGCGTTCCTATCCCTCAGTTCTTTCGACGCTCAGAGCGGCAGCTATCCAAGCTGCAGCGGCAGCTATCGAGACAGAAGAAGGGCTCTAACCGCTGGCGTAAGCAGGTGAATCGCATCGCCAAACTACACCTAAAGATATCGCGTCAGCGTCGTGATTTCTTTTCTAAGGTGTGGGATTGGCTGTTTTCAAAGTACGATGTTGTCGCTCATGAAAAGCTCAACATCAAAGGACTTGCTCGAACCAGACTGGCAAAGTCAATCGCTGATGCCGCATGGGGTACATTCTTGGAGATAGGCTCTTTCAAAGCCGCGAAAGCTGGAAAGATGACCATCGCTGAGAACCCACGCGGAACCAGCATTGATTGCTCGGGTTGTGGTGAGCGGGTACCAAAGACGCTGGCCGATCGGGTCCATAGTTGCCCGTCATGCGGCTTAACGATCTGTCGCGACCACAACGCGGCTATCAACCTATTGAATAGGGCTGTGGGACATCAAGCCCTTAATCTCTCAGGAAATGTCTCAGCGGTAGCTGGGAGTCACTGAGGAAGCCCGCGCTGTATGCGTAGCATCAGCGTCGGGAGGATGTCACATTGCTCTCAACGTTTGAGGATGTGCTAATTTGGCCATAGCCGCCCGCTGAAATGTCCTTTGAAGGATCTTTGCCCTTGCTCCAGTAGCTCAGTGGATAGAGCAGCTGCCTTCTAAGCAGTCGGTCGCAGGTTCGAATCCTGCCTGGGGCGTTCTTATCCTGCATTAGAAGATACTGCGCTACTGCGCTGGCGAAGACCTCTGCTGAGGGTCGTCTCTAGCCGCAGCGTGAATTTGGGACATACGCTACAAGACGCCACAAGCTACGGTGGTATAAAATATCTGCCATATTGAAGCGGGTTACTGTAGAAATGCAAGTCAATTTCCCGAGTAAAATGAGCGGAGCTGAGACAGGAAGAATTGCTTTGGAGGGGGGGATTGAAGTCGCCGCACCGCCTCAAATGGCGCTGTACCGCCTGTTTACTCGCCTGCCTTACCCACAGCGATTTAGCAACCGAATTCTGGCCATTGCTTTCCTGGGAACGCATATTCCCCTATTGACCCTCACCCTCTACCTTTTCAGCCACGACCCGCTAAATGGTCGCAGCTGGTCGTACCTCGCCGTCGTGCTGGCGGCCACCCTGTTGGGCACCGGCATTACTCTGGCGGCCTTGCGGGCCTACACTGAACCGGTCCAGGCGGTAATCTATGCCTTGACGCAGTACACCGAGCAGCGTCAGCTGCCCCACTTTCCCACAGACTACTCAGACGAGCTGGGGAACCTGCTAATAAACGTCCAAAGCACCCTGACGACTCTAGACCGAACAATCAGCGAAGTCCAAGAGCTGAGCATCCGAGACGAGCTGACCCAACTTTACAACCGCAGATTCTTCAATGAATACGCGCCGCAGCTGCTTGCGCAGGCGAGCAAAGGCGATCGCGCCTTCAGCCTCATGCTGGCCGATGTGGATCTGTTCAAGCGCATCAACGACAGGTTCTCCCATCAAGTTGGCGATCGCGTCCTGCAGCAGATTGGCCGCATTCTACTGCAGGGCACCCGCAGCACGGATTTGGTCGCTCGCTTTGGCGGCGAAGAATTCATCGTGGCCTTTCCCGAAACGAATTTAGAGCAGGCCAGGACGCTGTGCGAGCGGTTGCGCCAGTCGATCGAATCTTACGACTGGTCAACCCTCCATTGCGAACTGGAAGTTACCTTAAGCATTGGCGTGACGAGCACTAGCACTGGCGTGATGAGCATTGGTTCGACGGGCGCTGGCGCAGCAGATATCCAGCCCAGCAGTCTTGAGACTGTCGTGTCAGTCGCAGACGAGCAGCTCTACCAAGCCAAGCGGAGCGGACGCAACCGGGTCAGCTGCGCCTAGCCTAGCCTTAGCGGATTAAGCTGCAATACTAGTCCCCCCCGTTCTCCTCCTTGACGGGGATGAGACGAGCGGTTAACCCTCCTCAAATCTGTCAAAATAGACATATGTTGACCTCAAACTGCGCCTCTAGAATTTATTCGTCGCTCGAGCAGAAAGCCTTCGTGGTCTCTCGGTTTGAGGTCTGCCGCGATGTGTGCAACTATGCCCGTAACGCGGAACAGGGAGCCCATCGGATGACCGATGAACCCGCGCTCTATCCGTAAGGTAAGTGCCGGGAGTATTCACGCCGCGTTATCCCAAGCCCCGATCCTTGGAGCAGTGATATGAAAGCTAAAGTGCCCAGCCAAGAGGCTGCTCGCCTCGAAGCCCTGAGGCAATACAGCATCTTGGATACACCCACAGAGCAGGCCTACGACGATATTACGGCGCTGGCCGCCTTCATCTGTGATGTTCCCATCGCCCTCGTTAGTCTAGTCGACGCAGACCGACAGTGGTTCAAGTCAAGCGTCGGGCTAGAGGTTCGTGAAACGAGTCGTGACGTCTCGTTTTGTGCCCACGCTATTTTGGGCGATCGCATTCTGATTGTCGGCGACACGCTCAAAGACGAGCGCTTTGCCGACAACCCGTTTGTGGCCTGTGCGCCCAAAATTCGCTTCTACGCCGGTGTGCCGCTGGTCACCCCTGAAAAACAGATCATCGGGACGCTTTGCGTCGTTGACCACCAACCTAGAGCGCTGTCGAAACGTCAGCAAGAATCTCTCGAATCCTTGAGCCGCCAGGTGGTCACGCTTCTAGAGCTGCAGCGCGTCTCGTCTCACCTCGCAACCGCCCTAGATAAAATTACCTTGATGGAAGGGCTGATCCCGATTTGCTCCTACTGCAAGGGCATTCGCAACGACGAGGGATATTGGTCAACGGTAGAAGAGTTCATCGAACGGCATGCAGACGTTGGGTTTACCCACGGCATCTGCCACGACTGCATGCGTCACCATTTTCCGGAAGTGGCCGACATTCTGCAGTCTGAGTCCGACGCGGATTAGACTCCTGAAAGGGTTCTAAGGGCCCGCAGGCTCTAAACCCAATTCCTAAAACGCCGTCCGCTCTGCGATCGCCTTCTGCAGTCGCTCCAGCACCTGCTCTAGCGGCAGCGAGCCTAAATCCTCGGTGTCGCGGCCCGTGTGCCGGACCCTCAGGCTGAGGCTGTTTGACTCCACCTCTTTCGCCCCCACCACCGCCATCACGGGGATCTTTTCCTTCTCGGCGGTGCGAATCATCTTACCAAGGCGATCGCCTCCTAAGTCCACTTCCACCCGACCTCCAAGCGATCGCATCTTCTCCGCCACCTCTTGGGCAAAGCCGACGTGCTCTTCGGTTACCGGCAGCAGCCGCACCTGTACGGGCGCTAGCCACAGAGGGAAGTCCCCCGCATACTCCTCGATGAGAATGCCGATCAGCCGCTCCAAGGAGCCAAAGGGGGCGCGGTGAATCATCACCGGGCGCTGCCGCGTGCCGTCCTCGGCCACGTACTCTAGCTCAAAGCGCTCCGGCAGGTTGTAGTCCACCTGCACGGTGCCCAGCTGCCACTCCCGGTCCAAGGCATCTTGAAAGATGAAGTCTAGCTTGGGGCCGTAGAAGGCCGCCTCGCCGACGCCCTCAAAATACTCCATGCCCAGGGTCTCAGCGGCGTTGCGGATGGCGGCCTCTGCTTTGTTCCACACCTCATCTCCGCCGATGTACTTATCGGATTCGGGGTCGCGGAAGCTGAGCCGCGCCTTGAAGTTCTTCAGCTGCAGACTTTGGAACACCGACAAAATTAGGTCCACCACCTTGAGGAACTCCGCCTCTAGCTGGTCTGGGGTCACAAACAGGTGGGAGTCGTCCACCGTAAAGCCCCGCACCCGCGTCAGCCCGCCCAGCTCACCCGACTGCTCGTAGCGATAGACGGTGCCGAACTCGGCGTAGCGAATGGGCAGCTCCCGGTAGGATCGCAGCTGGCTTTTGTAGATCTGAATGTGGAAGGGGCAGTTCATGGGCTTGAGGGCAAAACCCTGCTCAGAGGCGCGGGCGTCGTCGTCCTCCGCCATCATCGGAAACATGTCCTCTTTGTAGTTTTGCCAGTGGCCCGACACCTTAAATAGATCTATTCGGGCGATGTGGGGCGTGACCACGGGCAGGTAGCCCCGCTTGACCTGCTCCTGCTTCAGAAAATCCTCCAGGGTGGAGCGGAGAATGGTGCCCTTGGGGGTCCAAAGGGGCAGGCCCGGCCCGACCAAGTCCGCAAACAGAAATAGCCCCAGCTCTTTACCCAAACGGCGGTGGTCCCGCTTGAGGGCTTCCTCTCGCCGCCGCTTGTGCTCTGCGAGCTGCTCGGGGGTCTCCCAGGCCGTGCCGTAGATGCGCTGCAGCTGCGCTTTGGTCTCATCCCCCCGCCAGTAGGCTCCCGCCACGCTCTCCAGCTCAAAAGCCTTGGGGTTAAGGTCTCCCGTATTCTCCATGTGGGGGCCACCGCACAGGTCCCACCACAATTCGCCCAGGTGGTAAAGGGTGATGGGCTCACTGTCGATGTCGCCTAAGATTTCTAGCTTGTAGGGCTCGTTCAGCGCCCGAATACGCTCAGCCGCCTCCTCCCGGGTAACCTCTTCCCGCACCACCGGCAGCTTGCGGTTGATGATCTTGATCATCTCCTTGCGGATGGCCTTGAGGTCCTTCTCCGTAAAAGAATCAGGGCTGTCAAAATCGTAGTAAAACCCTGTCTCAATCCAGGGACCGATGGTCACCTGCGCCTTCGGAAACAGCTTTTGCACCGCCATGGCCATCACGTGAGACATGGTGTGGCGAATGCGCTTCAAGCTTTCAGACTCGCTGGTGCGGGGCAGGTGGATCTTTTCCACGTTGGGCGCTGCGCTGGAGGAGAGGACGTCAGATGACATTGGCAACCGGGTTCGCGTAGTAAGACTGGGCAGCGCTGTGCGGAGACAGGGCAATGCTCCTAACCATATTAACGACTGGTGGACCTGTTGAGCGCAGGCGAGCGGCCTCGCAGCTCTCTCTAAAGCACAGGATGAGATTCGAATATAGCCTGCGGAAGAAGACCGTGACGGGGCAAACTCTATAGAATGAGAGACCGTAACAAAACGTAAAGGCTATATAATACGGTTAAAGGCCGCATTAGAATTTTATGTCTGGATATTCACAATCCGAGCTGCTACAGACGGTGCTTCAGCCGTTGCTTGATGACTTTATTTACTGGCTAGGACGGGCCCAGTCGCTGCTTCAGCGTGAGCTGCCCAACCTCACCACAGGCCAGCAGGCCGATTTGCTTGCCCGCGTGCATCAGGCTCAGCAGGAAGTCAGTGCTGCGATCGCCCTCTTCCAAGCCACCGACCAGCAGGTGGGCATCGACCCGGCTGCAGTTAAGCGGTGGCATCAGCTGGTGGCAGAATGCTGGCGCGTTTCGATCGACTATCACACGTCAGCTTCTGAGGACTAACGGGCAACAGTTATGGGAATGCTCAAGTAATGGTAAGGGGCCAAGCGCTCACGCAATGCCCTCGTAGCCCGGTTTCTTTATTCATTTAATTTTCACTTAACACCCTATAACCCCTTTTAAAAAGCCATGCTGCACCTGCTATACCTTCTGGCGTTCACCGTCTTGGCCTCCGTCGCCATCGCCAACTTAATTAAGAACTTGATGGTTCTAGGCACCGAGTCTCAGCGCGGATACCGCGCTCAGCCCCCCACAAATCAGCAGCCCAAACCCACCCACCCCGAGCTATTTGACGACTCTGGGGACGTGATTCGCGAGGCCTATCTCGTCATGCGCTCCATGTCGGTAGACGACGCCCGCGATCGCCTCAACGATCTGTATGACGCCTCCCCCAGCGCCACCATCGACGCGGAAGACGCCGACTAGGCTTAGTCCGCTCGGCGCTGCTCGACTGCAGGCAGCAACGCATCTCCGAGTATGCTGTTCTGGGTATACCGTGCAGCAGACGCGCTTGTGATGGGCAACGGCAAACAGCTCCTTCTCGTGGCCGGATGGACCGCGCTTGCCCTAGGGCTGCGGCTCTACCAGCTCGACCTCAAACCCCTGTGGACCGACGAAATTTCGACGCTGGCCTTTAGCCTTGGCCACGGCTTCAAGGCGGTGCCCCTCAGCCAGATGCTGACGGCAGAGGCGCTGCTGCAGCCGCTGCAGATAGACGCCACAAAGACCGCCGGGGATGCGTCCTCATCGATTTTGGCCTACAGCAATCACCCGCCGCTGTTCTTTGCGCTGATGCACAGCTGGCTGCAGCTCACCCATGCCGACGGTAGCGCCGTTGTGCCTGCGGTGGCGCGATCGCTCTCGGCTCTCATTGGCGCGCTGCTGACGCCCCTGATCTACGGTTTGGTCTTTTTAACGCTGCGGTCTCCCGTCACGGCCCAGTTTGCCGCTGCCCTGACGGCCCTATCGCCTTTTGGGCTTTACCTCTCACAGGAGGCCCGCCACTACACCCTAGCTCTAGTATGGATTACGGCGTCGCTGTATTGCCTCACGGAAGCGCTGCGGCGAATGGAGCAGGGCAGGCCGCTGCCTTTTTGGCTGGTGCTGGTGTGGATTGGGGTGAATGGTCTGGGGCTGGCCACCCACTATTTCATGGCGATCGCGCTTCTGGCGCAGGTGCTGGTGCTGGTCGGTGCAGCTTATCTGTGGCGACGGCCCGACGGTGTCTTACCTCGCGCTGCAGCGGGCCTCGGGCTGGTCGCTCTGGGCACCGCTGTCAGCGGTATTCCCTGGATTTTTGCCCTGGTCGCTGCCCCCGACCAAGGGCAGCTGACCCAGTGGATTCAGTCTTCTTGGTCGGGGGCAGACTGGATTGCCCCCGTCACCCACACTGTGGCTAGCGCCGTTAGCATGGTCTACCTACTCCCCATCCAGGGTGTGCCCGGCTGGGTCGCCATCTTGTCAGCGGTGCTGGCGATCGCGATCGCGGTTTGGAGCGTCGGGGGGAGTTTGGGAGGCTTGGTCCCGTGGCGTAGCCGTCCGGCTGTAGGCCAGTTCGCTAGCCTGTGGGGCACCTGCGCCGCCAGCATTGCCATTCTCTGGGCCATCAGCTACGGTCAGCAGGTGGGGCTCGCGCAGGTCTTGCGCTACCACTTTGTCTATTTCCCGGCGTTTGTAGGCGTGATGGCGGTAGGGCTGGCCCAACGATGGCGATCGCCCCAGCGCTACAGCCGCATTGGGGTAGGGGTAGCCCTGCTCATCAGCCTCGCGGGCAGCGTCAGCGTTGCTCAGAACCTGGCCTACCAGAAAGTTCATCGCCCCGACCTTGTGGGGGCCGACATTGTCGAGGAGGTGGCAGAAACCCAGCGCCCCGCCGTGGCTGCGGCTTCTCACCAGTCCCACGGGCAGACAGGGCGGCTGATGGCGATCGCCTGGGATATCAAAACCCACCGCCCCGAGCTTCTAGATCAATTCCGGTTTTTCCTTGACCCGCAGCCCTGCGCCAAGACGGGGGAGCAAAACTGCGGTGCTCCCGGTGCTGCGCTGCTGGAGTCTTTGCCGGAGGGAGAAGATCTGTGGCTGATCAATTACGCCGGTCAGCCCGGATTGAGGCGCTACGGCTGTCGCTATCACAAGACAGAGCGCGTCGATGGCTATAAGTATCAGCATTACCGGTGCTGAGGCGCTGGGTTAGGCGATCGCTCTTCTCCCGCAAGCGGGCCTCCCCCCATCTCAAAGGCGCTACAGCCAGAGAGAAACTAGTGAATACTCCCGACGCTCATCGCTGATGCGATAGAGCGCGGGCTTCATCGGTCACCCGATGAGCTTCCTGCTTCTGGGCCAGTTGGCTAGATATGGTTTCCCACATCCCCGCTACCTCGACTCCACAGGCAATTTGAGTACCCGAAATTCCACGGGCGTTGATGACTTGAGCAGCGTTAAGGTTCAACACAAAGGATAGCGCCATGCTTCCCGACCTCTCAGAGCGAGAAATTTCCTTAAACCCCGTTGCCAGCGGGTTAAATGCCCCCCTGTAGGTCACCCCAGCCAACGACGGCAGCGATCGCCTGGGCCTGTCGGGGGGAATGGCTCGCGAGGAGCTCACCTTTACGCAGCGCAGCCAGGGAACGCTCGTCGAGCTGGGGCAGGCCAACTTGGCCCGCTTGCAGAGCGTCAGTGCAGATCAAGCAGGAGAGATTGCGTTTGTCGAATCACGCTTGTGAACGTGACGACGGGGCAGGCACTACAGCGCCAAGGTCTGAAGACCCCGAAGCAGCAAAAACACAATTCTGTCTATATCTGCGGTCTCAAAAAGCTCTTTATTTTCTTGCTCTGTCAACCCGTTGCGTAAGCCTGCAATCCCAGACTGGTGCAGGAAACGAGTCATGTCCTCGTACGACCACCAGTCTAAGCCACGGGTCTCGTAGAGGCTGCGCATCTCAGCGGCGTGGGGCGCGCCTTTTTGAAACTCCCAGCTCATCTCCTCACGAGTACCCCCCTGCAGAACATCGGCAATCATCCGGGCGCAGCCGCCAAACCCACCGACGAGATAGACCGGCTGCTGGTGCCGAAGAGAGGTCAACACTTCTTCTAAGACCCCCGGAATCCGTGACCTGTACCACTGTTTTGAGCGATCGCCGTCGGGCCCTGCCGAGACCGTCGGCCCCACCTTGCCTCCCAACACGACGCGGGCCTGCACTTCACTCGTTTGGGCTTCGCGCATTTCAGTCATTCCCCGCGCCCAGGCAAAGCGATGCAGGGGGGATTGCTCATCGGAGAAGAACGTCTCTATCTTGGGGATAAACTCTGGGGCATCGGCCTCAGAGAGGTCCGAAGGTCGCGGCATTTGCCGAAAAGCGGCCACGGCTGCAAACTGGGCTCTTTGGCGGACGCTTATGGGAAGCGGCCAGCCGACGTAGTTTGTCACTCTTTTGAGCGGGGGTATTCCAGAAATTGGGTGGGCTCGCACTAGCTCAAACAGGGCCAGGGTATAGCCTTCTGCGCCAAGGTGGCCCCCGTAGCAAAGCGTAGCCCCAGCGAGTAGGAGGTAGCGGCTAATCTCGATGGCGGCTTCGTCAAGGTGGACTTTCCCCAGGCCGTATCGCTCTAGGTCGCCGCTTTCAGAAAAAGACCCCACAATTTGCACCTGCTCTAAAAACCGACTGCGGGCAGAGCGCTGTAGGGGGGTCTCGATGGTCACACCCGCTTTTTCAATCAGTCTGGTTTCCTCTTCACCAAGCGGTGGATCGGGATAGAGAAACTTCTTGCCCTGCTGCCCGACCACGGTCACCAGTTCTGGAGCGCTGGTCAATATCGTTTCGTCGTCCTGCTTTTGCCCGGCCAGCAGCTGCTTAGAATGCAGCTGCCTGAGGGTTTCTTTTAGCAGCAGGTCGGTGGCCATTTGGGGGTTGTTGTCCCACCGCAGCACCGGGACATTCCCGAGGTATGGAAAACTTCTCACCTCTTGGGTCTGCAGCGCGTTGACCACCACCACCGGGCGCATCAGCTCTTTGGCCAAAAGGACTTCCTTACGGCACCATTCCCGCGACCCGTAGGCGTCCGTCATCACGCTGAGGATGGCGCTTTCGCCAATCCCCTTCGTAATCTCATCGCGAAAGTCGCCGCCAGCCGGAATCTTGCCCGCATCCATCCAGGGACTTACGGGCTGATCGGTTTTCAAGGAGTCCACCAGCTGTTCAACTACGGCGGCCTCTTGGCCCAGATCGCGCGTTGCGTAGCTAATAAAAGCCTGAACGGTGAGCTGGGGATGGGCAGCATCGGCAGGATCTAGGTTTTGCAAGAACCGAATTAGCTCAATGACAAGCCTCTGCCTGACCCAGTCTTCTTGCTGCTCTTCTGCAACGGTCCAAACCCTGGCAAAGCTCACGTTGCCTAAGCGTTCGTCTAGCGGCCAGGCGTACTCAGAAAGCTGAAAAGGAACGCAGCGTCCTTTGCCCGTTTCGAGGCAGCGCTCATGCAGGCCGCCAATCCATTCTCCCCAGTTCTGACGTCCGGAGGGTAGGTTTTCGGCGTAGGGAGCGGCAAGATAGTCATCCGCCAGCACCGCCACGAAGACTTTTTCGGCGTCGTCGAAGTAGCCGCTCTCGGTTGGCGGCAGGGTGGTCCCATCCTCTGGCGTAAACCGGGTCGGAACATTGAGTCCCGGAACCACTGGATCGCTGTTGAGCGCCTCGTGGATGCGGTCGGCTAGCTCGCGGGCGCTTTGAGATTTTGGATGGAAAACCAGATGAACGAGCAGTGGAACCATAGACCCTCCTGAGTTAGCTGGGGAGCAACCACCCAAACTATAGCGCTGTGGGCTCGATACCGAATAACCCTGAACGTCCATGCTCCAAACCCTGAACGCTGCAGTAAGAACTCCAGCGCTTCAATTGAGGGCTTGCGTACTACCCCTCAATGCGCTATTCTCTCCATCTAGAGCCGTTCGCTGTAGCGCTCTACTCCCCAAAAATTTGGTCAACAGCGGACGCGATCGCCATTCTCGGTGGCGATCGCGCCCTAGCCCGCGACAGACGTATCCTGTCTTGGACTTTTGTCATTGTATTTCACTGGCAAAAGGCCATCCTAGACACGCCATAGTCCGGGATGGCCAAGTTTTTGGTTTTTTGCCACTTAATGGAGAAAAACCATGACATTTCTATACCCTGAGCTGCCTCCCACCGAGGCCGCACCCACCGTGCTGACTACCCCCGATCCTGGACCCAATGGCGAAATCATCCGCCACATCATCATCGGCTCCCCCGCAGGCGTCCGCGAGACCATCCATCTGCTGCACAACAAGCGCTACGTCGAACAGAGCCTTTGGACCCAGCTGATCGACATCGGCGAGGGCGGCGTTAGGATTACCCAAAAGGAAGGGCAAGTCCTGAGCTACCTCGTGCGACAGCGTTCGTTAGACGTGCCTATGGGATAGTCTCTCCGCGTCTTAGTCCCCCCCTAGCAGATGCCGCTGGCGAAGGTCCTTAGCATTACCGGACGCAAATTTGGCCAGCGGCACCTGACCGTGGAAGAGGCGATCGCCCAACCACCCTCGAACCCACGCTTTGAGTCAAAGTCTAGGAAGCCCCCTTAGCGAAGGGCCGTAGAAAGCCCGTCAATCAGCTGGTCGATTTCAGCCTCGGTTGTGTAGTGGAGGAACGAAAACCGTATAACCCCCGTATCCAGGGGAATATTCATTCCCTTCAGCGGGCGAACGCCGTAGAAATTTCCCTGCCCTATCATCAGCTTCTTTGCCGTCAGTGCCGCAAAGACCTCATCAACTGGTTTTGCTTTGGGTATGACGGACACGGTTGATACTCGCGACTCTGGATCATCGGGGCCAACAATACGAACATCATCGCGCGATCGCAGCCAGTCCAGCAGCTGTGTCAGCAGCCCTCTCTCGTGCTTTTGGAATAGCTTTTTAACACGCCGTCCCTTTTCCGCCTGATCCACCGCTTCAGCGTAGTGATGCTCATAGACGGCATCAAGATACTCGGCTACGCCGGCAGCAGCAGCGATTTGGGCGTGGTCCGGGCCAGCTGGAACCATCTTTTTCCGAGCATTATTTTCATGGAAGAAGTGGCCCTGGTTGGGCAGCTCATCCATAACCTCTTTCTTGATTGTCATCATGCCAAGATGCGTTCCCCAGGTCTTATAAAGGGAAAACAAATAGATATCCGCCCCTAGCGCTTCAATATCCGGCAGCCCATGGGGCGCATAGGCTACCCCATCCACAACGACATAGGCACCAGCAGCCTTTGCCTTTGCCGCGATTTCAGCCACCGGGTTGATATGGCCAATAACGTTGGAGCAGTGGGGGAATGCCAGCAGCTTGGTCTTACTGGACAGCAGAGTGTCCAAGTCATCCGGATTCAACCGCCCTGACTGAGGGTCAACGCGCCATTCCTTGACTACGATGCCCGTTTGCTCAAGGCGTCTCCAAAATCCAGCGTTGGCCTCATGGTCTTGGTTGGACAGGATGATTTCATCGCCATCTTGCCACAGCTCCCGGAAGGCCTGGGCCAAAACGTAGAAGTTCTGGGTAGTCGATGGACCAAAGTGAATTTCGTCTTCACCGACGTTGAGATACGCCGCCAGGCGACTGTAGGCCTCATCCATTGCCGCACCCGCTTTTTGCGATGTCGGGTAGTTGTAGTAGGGCTGAACCTTGGTCTTTGTGTAGTAGTCATTCAGGCGAGAAATCACCTGCCTGCAGGTATAGGAGCCTCCTGCATTTTCAAAAAAGGCGCACTCCTTTAGTGACGGCTCTTCAAAGGCAGGAAATTGGCGTCTTATAAATCTTGAATCTAATTGCATCAAAAATTCTCTCTCGCAATAGATATTGAGCTCACTGGCATGTCGAAGCAGCGCACAGGCGAGGTCCAATGCAGCGAGCTGTTAGGCGGCTCATCGCTCTTTTGCATTGCGACGATACCGCGATCGCTATTTGGCTGGGCTGTGGAAACGACGATGTAGGTCGTGTACCTGCTCGGCAAGACCGGGGATGGGACCCTCCACCAACAGATCAGGCACCACTTCTCGAATGGGCAGCGTTTGTACAGGCGGGGCTGGAACTCCGAGATCGGCTAGCCAGGCTGACAATTGCTTGGAGGAGCTCACATACACGATGCGGCCTAGCCTAACCCACCCATGCGCTGCAGCACACATTGGGCAATGTTCACCGGAGGTGTAAACGGTTGCGCCTGCTCTCTCCTCCGAACTCATATTTGCTGCAGCCCAGCGCGCGATCTCGAACTCAGGATGGCGAGTCTGATCACCGGACGACACCCGGTTGTGGTCTTCCATGAGGACAGTCCCGTCCGCGGCGACGAGCACAGAGCCGAACGGCTCATCGCCCGCCTTCAGGGCTTCTGCTGCAAGCTCTACGCAACGGCGTAAATACTGGAACTCTATTTCGTTTACCATAACCAGTCTCTAATTCTCATGTCGGTAGTGTAGTTGTCTGGCCGTCGGGAGTGATTGGGATCGGTATCAATTTGGCAATCACTAGCAGATCGACCTTCCAACCCTCGCCAATAGAAGTCCAAATTTCGCAAGAGGCAGCGGCAGCGATCAAGAGAACAAATCCAGCGGTAGATGACCATACATTTCAATCGGTCCATCGTCATGGACCGATTGACACAATACCAAGACCCCTCTGTGCTCTCCTGAGTAATGGTCTCCTGAGTAACTGTCAGCGTATAGCAAGCCCGATTTAGGATTGAACTTGATGTAGGCTGCCCCTTCCACGGCACCGAACGTCAAATCCTGGGGGAGCTCATATCCAAGCGCCTGAGTATAGCCCTCCAGGGCAGCCACGCCTTCGCCTAGACTGCCTGCACAAACGCCAAAAATCTGAAATTCTGACTTCTGGGCCACAGCTTTTAGTGCGGCCTGAACTTCAGCATTCGCTGGACGGTTTAGCCTATTCATCGGTCGGTAGTCAATTTTTTAAGCAGCTGACAAGCCGTGTCAATATCAGTATCAGTCATTGTTTTCCTCAGTGTGTTGCTTCGCTTTTGCTTTCAGGGCTTTCGCCCATGCCAGCTAACTAAGGATCTAAGGGTGTTTGTTATCCGTCACTTTTGTCAGATGTTCTACATAGCGGCGTTATCTGGCAGTTGAGCATCTCATCACCGCGGCCCCCCCGGCAACAGTACCAATGTAGTAGTTTAGGCCGACTTCAGCGCCTAGGCAAGAAAGCGCTCCGTATAGTACAGCGCCAGCTGATCACTAACGCCGTTGAACACCGCATCAAAAGCATGGTCAGCCCAAGGAATTTTAAGGAAAACAGCCTGATTGCCAGCGGCTTCAAGCTGCTCGTAGAGATGACGACCATACCTAGCCTCTACCACATGGTCACGTCCGGCATACACCAGCGGTGCTGGCGGCAAACCCGGTTTAATGTAGTTAATCGCAGACGCCTGCCGGGAGAGGGCTGGGGCCGCATCGGGCGGCCCGCCCAAAACGCTTCCGAGACGGCGCGAGTGTCGATCGAGTTGGGGAGCGGGGGAATCTTGGAGCAGTCTTTGCGGTCAGACGAAGGCTTCTGCAACCGCGAAATCGGACGGTAAAACAACCCTTCAGCATTAGCAAATTGCTCTTCCACTCAAAGATTTTCAAATTTGGCGCTTTCCTTCGCCGTTTTTTCGGGAAGCGATCGCCTCCTCCCTCACCTAAAACCTATTGATAGGCCGCAGAACGTTCCGGTCCACCTATTGCAAAATCTTTTCAACATTTCAGCTGCGATACGTGAATATACCAGGGGCACCCTGAATCAGACTGCCCCTGAGTGAAATCTTCTTGAGAAACTTCGAATCGTACAGGTTTTCCTTGCTGAACAAACCAACATTCAGCAACTTCATTTCGGTTAAGAATCTCGACCAAACGTGCATGTCCGGTCCCGCGATAGGGGGAATACTCAAAGCGGCCCGATTGTGCTGGGTAGGCTTGTCCTATCAAATAGGCCAACCGGTTCCTCTTTTAGGTAAAAAACTAACCGATTATCAACCATTTAAACTCCCTGCAAGGGTGACATTTGCTCGCAGCCCTCAACTTATCATCGCTTCTAGCTGATAATAAATCTGCATTCATCGTCCCGCATTTTAAGCGCCCCCCCTGCCCTCTAAGCGCTTTAGAGGCGTGATTCAGTGTGCTAGCACGCCCCTAAAGTCAAAGTTAGGATTTCCTATGTATCATAGTGAGCATTGCCCAGTTACTTACAGAACTCTCAATCGAGTTGGGATGGATGACGGCCATGCGAGGATCTATCGTCAAACTAATCATCAGCGTTGGCGCTCTCCTGACAGCCGTAACGCTACCAGCTCAGGCGCAAGTTTCAGAGAGCCAAGTTGCAGCACTGGTTGAAGCGCTGCGCAGGGCTGCCCCTCAGACGGGGCGTGCGGACGACGGACTCTATAGTGCTTGGCAGGTTATGCCGGGAAACATCCCTCGCTGGTCTAGCTCGTGCATCGGTAGAGATCTCTCGCCAACAGAGTTTGAGGCCGACCCAGACGCGGCTCGTTCGGTTGTGACCTGTGTGATGCAGGACGTCATGCAGGACGAGTATAGCGCTAGCAATAACGACGAACTATTAGCGGTGCGTCGCTCTGCTGCCTGGTGGATGCGGGGTGACGCGTCCCAGTACAACAGTCCTGAAATTGCAGACTATATTCAGACGGTCGTGAGCGCCTATGAAGACCAGCAAGGGGCGACTGCGACTGCGCCCCAGCCTTCTGCACCTGCGACCGAGGCCTCTCAGTCATCGGAGTTCGATCGCTACATGGTGGCGGGGTACGAGGCAACAGATCAGCGCGACTATGAGACCGCGCTGCTTTTTTTTCAGCGGGCATTGGATGAACGCCCCAACAACACCTACGCTCAGCAAGCCATTCAAAACGTTGAGCAGTATCGTACGGACACATCTGAAGAGACCTCTGAGCCCTAATCTCAGCTTGTCTTCTCAGCTTCCGCAAGTGACCCCTGATTCTTGGGACTGCGCGGACTTAACTGACGTAAATACCGCTATATTTTGCTTGTGAAAACTCGACTTATGAAAACTTGGCTTGTTGGTTTGGCCGCGATTGTTCCTGTTATCAGCACGCCTATTGCACTGGCTCAATCTGCTGAAGAAGATTGGGTAGAGGTAACGTACAATACGGCGGGCGATCGCTTCATGATAGAGCGTAATTCTATTGAGCTTAGAGATGGCACTGTGTGGTATTGGGAACACCGCGATTTTCCTCAGCCAAACAATGCCATAGTCGAGGATGAATTGGAGCAGCCGGTACATAGTGCAACCCTGTATCGTTCTGCTGACTGCGCTAGCGGGATTTCTCGGCTCAGGCAAGTTATTGTTCGCAATGAGGAGCGGCAGGTAATTGAGCGTATTAATTACGGGGATGCCGGTCAGTTAGCGCAACCTCAGCCGGGCAGTAGCGCAGCAGCCGTTTTAAGCTTTGCTTGTGAGCAAGCCCAGGTGAGCCCAGCTGTATCTCAGTGATGGTCTTACGGCACAGCCGAAGCCGTAGGTCAGCTCCCTCCCGAAGCGCTATCACTGTTTGCGCTAGCGAGGTCGCGACCTCAGCGGCATGTTCCTGACTCAGAAGTGCTTTTCCGCCAGTTGGGTGCCGTCTTCCCTCACCACAACGTCGGGGTAGCTGCGATCAGCGACTTGCCAGTATCGCTCTGGGCGAGCGGCCTCATACTTCTCCGGGTTAATCTCAAAGTAGCCCTGTTCGGGAACCCAAGCGATCCACCAGTCACTTTGCTCATAGCCGACTGAGTTCCAAAAGCCTAGCCGAACTGAGCGCTCGGCGGCCGGGGCAATCGGAACAGTGACCATAGGCTCGTGCCACTCTGGGCTGCTTGCGGGGTCACTGCAGTTGGCCTGCGCCAGGGTCACAAACCCGGCTGAGAAAGTGAGAGCGACCGCGATCGAGGCTATTTTTGGCAGGCTCAGCTGTGTTATCCGCACGCTTGTCTGGTCCAAGCCCTATCTGCATCAAGGTAAAGTAGCCATACTCTATTCTTCGATAGCGGCCCCTATCCTGAATATCTAGAAATCCGTATCAAGGTGGCGATCGCTAGGGTAATATTTTTTGCTATCTCCATAACTTGCTTCTTTGAGATCTACTGACGGTGAAGTTGTGCGGCGGTCAGTAGGCTTAGCTTCGTAAATCAAAGTCTTGAGGCCGTCCGTACCAGCGCAGTGTTAGCCGACTCGCCGCATCTAAATCCTCTAATTTCCCCTTGAGTCTCACGTTACGTCATCCTTTAGTATTCAGTCATCGACGGCAATCTTCTGGGAAATCGGAGTTGAAGCAACCTATGCCAAAGCTGTTGCAGATCGGGGAGTTGGCAGAACGGACTGGACTATCTATTCGGACCTTGCGGTACTACCACGAGATTGGTTTGCTGGTGCCCTCGCACCGCACTGAGGCGGAGTATCGACTGTATAGCGGAGCAGACATTGCACGACTCCAGCAAATTCTGTCGTTGCGACAGTTGGGCTTTGCCCTCAAGGAAATTCGTCAGTGTTTGGAGAATCCCGAATTCTCTCTGCCGAGCGTCATCAGTCTACATTTGGCGCAACTCCAAGAGCAGATGGCCGTGTCGCAGTCGCTCTTTACTAAGCTCAGCACTCTGGCCCAACAACTCCAAACTTCCCAACCCATTGCGGTTGACGACCTCATGCAGATAATGGAGAACCTCACAATGACTCAGCAATATTTGACCCAAGAACAAAACGATTTGCTCGAATCCCGATTGAATCAGGGGCAGGCCGAGTGGCTACAGTTACTAGAACAGGCGCGATCGCACATCACCTATGGTCATGATTTCAATGATCCAAAGGTGCAGGAAATGGCACGGCAGTGGCGTGCCAGTATCCTGTCATTTGTCAGTGGTGACCTGCAACTCTATGAAGCCCTCATCAGAATTTATCAGCAGGAGGGCGCTGAAGCCGCTAGCTGGGGCACATTGAATGCCCCCACGCTGGAATATATTCTCAAGGCGGTGGCGCTACTGTCAGTACGGGAAGAGATGATCGGACTTTCATTGGATGACCTGGCCCCCGAAACGCGTGAAGCGCTGGTTCAAGGCCAGAAAAGCATGCGGGAGCTGTACCTCAATTGGTTTGGCACAGAAGGATTACTTTTAGGACTGTTATCTATCGAAACAACCCCGGCGGCACAGGCGCTAAAAGACCAAGGCGTAGACTTTGCTATTGCACAAGACCTATTCCGCAACTGGTTGGCTCAATGCATCGTCACCGCTGAGGATATTCCCGCAGAAATTCCTTTTACGCCCCGTGCATACCGGGTACTGGAGCTCGCTAATAAACAGGCAAAACAGCAAGACCACAGACGGATGACCCCACAGCATCTGCTGCTCGGCATTTTGCAAGAAGGCGAGACGGGTGGTGGTATGGCCATGCGCGTTCTGCGAGAATGCAAAGTAGACTGTCAGAAGCTGAGGCAGCAGTTTGACACTGTTTGAGGCGAAAGGCGTGGCCAAAAAATAAGTTAGCTGATGGCTATGTTCTATTGCAGCCGTTAGGTATGAACGGTATTTACAACGCTACTTGATTTACCTATAAGCACCGTATTTCCGTTGTTGACCAATCAGATCTTCCGAAGACTACATTGTTTACTCGCTGAGTCATGCCTTCTACCTCAGCTGAAGTTGTGTTATGGCCGTCATTATTCACCCCAGCAAACGTCGCGGATGGCCGGTCGGTGGAGGACTCCAAATCAACCGATAAAAGGAGTCCCTCATGACAACTCAATATCACTCGCTGCCCCCTGAGGCGGCACAGTTCGCAGCGCCCCAAACCCTGCTACGGATTAGATCGCTCTGTCGTTAGTCGGTGTTACTTATAGTCGTGACATATATAGTCGTGACATAGCTCAGCAGGTGAAAGGGCAAAACGCAGCATCAACCGGCAACAGCGCTCTCACAGTAGAATGAGCGCTGTCTAGCTGGCTCAAGCAATATACTCTTTCAAGTCGTCACGCCTAGACTGAAGGGCGTCTTGCAACTGTTTTGAGTGCAGCCATCCCACGTAGCCGCCGTACACACACGTTCCAGAGCGATCAGTAATGAAGACGTGCTCGACTCCCAACATATTCTTCCAAGTGCGGATCGCCATCCCATTCTTGAAGAGAATATGAGGATGAGATTTGCCAGAATTGTCTTTATCAGCGTCCGTCATGCCTTCCACCATTTGGAAGCGATTGATGAGCTGCATGACAGTGGGAGTACTGACATCCCTCACAACATTGACGCCTATGGATGCAACAGTGTGGTCCTTATCTCTAGCTGCACTACCTTGCTTAAGGTATGAACCAGCGACATCTCCGTCTATGTAGATTTCAAATCGTCCCATCCATCCATGCTTCTTGGATAAGCTTGGTCTCTTAGGTCAACCGCTAGCGATGCGACACATTCTAGCGATCGCGCAGTGCAAAAGTATTATCCAGAGGACGCACAATCAATACACAAGCGATCGCATCACGTGAATGAAACGCGCGGTGCGTCAGATAACGCACCGCGACGAGGTCACGACTGGCTGCTTAGATAGGCCGCGATCGCCTCCGAGGCCAGCTCCGTCATTGGCTTTCCCTGCTCTATAGAGATTACTTTGAGCTGCTCATACAGGTCATCAGAAACGCCAATGCGGTGCTTGGTGCGGCTAGCTCTAGAGCTAGGAGCCGTCACGCTTGAGCCTATCTTGTAGATAGCCGTGAACTCATGCAGCGCGTCAAAGCCGATTCGATTGCAAAAGTCACCGAAGCCTTCCCCCTCGTTGCGCTTGCGCTTGAAGAGCACAAACAGCGGCTCGAAAGTCTTCTCCAGGTCAGACTCGTGCATGCGGTTCATGAACGGTGCCGATAGCCGGTTCTGGTTAGCGTCGGCCCCCAGCCACAGCTGATAAGACCCCGGCGCTTGGCCCACAAAGCCAATCTCCCCTAGGTAGGGGCGGGCGCAGCCGTTGGGGCAGCCTGTCATCCGAATCACCAAATGCTGATCCTCCAGACCAAGGCTGTTGAGCAGACTCCGCATACGGCCCAGCATCGTGGGCAGAATGCGCTCTGACTCGGTGACCGCTAAGCCGCAGGTGGGCAAGGCGGGGCAGGCCATGGAGTAGCGCACCAGCGGGTCAATCTCCGTCTCTCGCTTGATGCCGTGGTTTTTGACTAGGGCATCAATGTCGCTTTTCCACTCGGGGTTGATGTCGTAGAGGACGATATTATGGTTCGCCGTCAGCCGCATGGGAATTTCGTACTGCCGGGCCACCTCCCGCAGGGCAGTCTTTAGCTGCAGAGTGTCGGTGTCCTGGATGCGGCCATTTTCAATGGATAGCCCCAGATACAGCTTGCCGTCTCCCTGCTCACCCCAGCCCAGGTAGTCCCGGTATTCAAAGGCAGGCAGCGGCTTGAAGGGATGCAGCTCGCCCTCGAAGTAGGTCTTCAGCTGCTCAACGAAACGCTCCACGCCCCAATCGTTGATCAGGTACTTCATGCGGGAAAGTCGGCGATTGTAGCGATCGCCGTAGTCCCGCTGGGTGGCGACGATGGCCTTGAGCAGGTCGTAGACGTCGGCCTTATCGACGTAGCCAATGGGGTCCGCTAGCCGGGCGAAGGTCTCTTCTTTGTTGTGGGTGCGGCCCAGGCCACCGCCCGCCAGCACGTTGAAGCCCTCTAGCTCGCCCTTATCATTGGTGATCACCACCAGGGACACATCCTGGGAGTACAGGTCGATAGAGTTATCTCCCGGCACCGTAACGCTGCATTTGAACTTGCGGGGCATGTACTGAGTGCCGTAGATCGGCTCTACGTGGCCCTCAAAAATGCTGCCGTTGATGTTGCGCATCCGCGCTGCCACCACGTCGGGGTGCTCCTCCGAGGTGATTGCCTTCTCGCCGTCCAGCCACACGTCGTAGTACGCACCGCTCTGGGGCGTCAGTAGGTCAGCGACGCGGTCGGCGTACTCGCGGGCGTAGACGTATTCCGGCTTGTCGGTGAAGGGGACCGGCGGAGACATGACGTTGCGGTTGAGATCGCCGCAGGCTCCGAGCGTCGATCCCATGTTGGTGACGATGGTGGCGATCGCCGCCTTCAGGTCTTTCTTTAGAATGCCGTGGATCTGGATACCCTGACGAGTGGTGACCCGCAGGGTGCCGTTGCCCAGCTCGTCTGAAAGCTTATCAATGGCAAGGTACAGCGCCGCCGGCAGGTAGCCGCCGGGGTTGCGGGTCCGCAGCATGAACTGGTAGTCCTTTTCCTGGCCTTTGACCCGGTTGTCGCGGTTGTCCTGCTGGTAGGAGCCGTGAAACTTGAGGATCTGGATGGCATCCTCGGTAAAGTGAGTCGTGTCTTGCAAAAGCTCCGTGGCTACGGGCTCACGCAGACCGTTGCTGCGCTCTTTGATGCCTTCGACACGGGAAGTGCGCTTTGTTTCGGAAGTTGGCGTCGTAACCATGGATTAGAGTTGGTAGATAGATTTTAGGGTGGTCGCGCCGCCCGCACGAAGCGAGATTAGCGGCAGGAATGAGAGATTGTATTTATATCAGACTAGATCATCTCCCGGTAACTTGGTCGGAATTGTGGAGAATTTTAACCGTATTGCATCAATAGGTCGACGGCATGCCCAAGAACGCTCTATAGAAGTTCGGGAATAACCTCACCACCACCCTGCAGCTGGTGAGCTGCGAGCAGGGCATCGATGAACTGGCGGGCGCTGCGGCCCGAGCGCCCGTTGTGGCGAGTGGCCCAGCGTAGGGCTTGGCGCTCCAGCGCTGCAGGCGCAATCTTGAGTTCAGCCTGCTGCGCTAGGTGACGCACAATGCCTAAATAGGTGGCTTGGTCTGCCGGCTCGAAGGTGAGGGTGAGGCCAAAGCGATCGCTGAAGGACAGCTTCTCCTGCACCGTGTCCCACTGGTGAATCTCCTCGGCGTCGCGGGGGCGGGGGCGATCGTCGTGAAATTCGCGAATCAGGTGGCGGCGATTGGAGGTGGCGTAGACCACAACGTTTTTAGGGCGGGCGGTGATGCTGCCCTCTAGCACCACTTTCAAGGCTTTGAAAGCGTCGTCGTCTTCCTCAAACGACAGGTCATCCACAAACAAAATGAACTTTTGGGGCCGCAGTCGCAGCTGCTCCACAATATTTGGCAGGTGGCTCAGCTCGCCTTTGGGCACCTCAATGAGCCGCAGACCGCGATCGCCATACTCAGTCAGAAGCGCCTTCACGAGAGAAGACTTTCCAGAGCCGCGGCTGCCGTACAGCAGCACGTTGAGCGCTGGGTAGCCCGCCAGCAGCGCCTCAGTGTTGCGCAGCAGCTGCTGGCGCGGGTGATCGTAGCTCGCTAGGTCATCTAGGGTAATGGGGTCGGGGGTAGCAATGCCTTGGAGCTGCCCTTGCCCCCAGCGGAAGGCACGGTAGCGGGCAAATTGGCCGACGCCGTGCTGGTGGTGGTGCTCAGTTAGATCAGAGATTAGCTTCGGCCAGTGGTGAGGCTGGTCTGCAGTCTCTTGGAGGCGCACAGCGATAGGAAAATTCGGTACCCAGTCATCTTCTAGAGCGCTCAGCGGGATTAAGGTCGTGTCTGTTGTCGCCTGCACCCGCTGCGTGAGGCGATCGCCTACGTCATAAAGCTGCTGCAGAATTGCCAAGTCGTGGGCCGCTGCTGCCTGCAGTCCCTGAGGTACCGATTGGATCTGAGCGGCTCGGGTGAAGGGGTTATCGGCGTAGAGGATTTGGGTGAGCAGGTAGGTGCGCCAGCCGTGGCCAGAGCTGGCGATCGCGGTGAAGCAGCGGCTGTAGCCCTGCAGCAGTTCGAGTTTGGGGACGCGGCAGGAGAGCTGGTGAAGCAGGTGCCCCCAGGCCTCCCCAACGGGAGTCTCTAGGACGGGGGCGTAAAGCAGCAGCATGGTGGCCCGCTGAACGAGGGTGGTGGCATCGAGCGACGGGCGGGCAGACATGGCAGGTTGGAAGCGGCGTGAAGGGACCGTTCTTCATCGTAGCGGAGAATTGGGCTCCGAGATGGTTTGTTGCACAGGCGGGGCACGGGTATAGGCTACGGCCGCAAGCCACCGGACACTGGTCCTAGGGGCTAGACGCCATCCTCGAAGTCCGCTAGCGTTAAGAGCAGCCAGCACAACCTAGAGGTCATACGATGATGATTGGAATCTGGGCGGCGATCGCCTACGGCATACTCTCAATTGTTGGGGGTGTCATGGGGTACAAAGAGGCGGGAAGTCGTCCATCGCTGATAGCGGGCGTGGGCAGCGGCGCGCTGCTGATCCTGGGGGGTATTCTTGAGCTGAGCGGCGTACTTTGGGGACAGATCTTAGCGGCAATTGTCACCGCCGTGCTAATTGTTGTCTTTGCGGTGCGCCTCGCAAAAACACGTAAGCTTATGCCCGCCGGCTTGATGCTAGCGGCAGGCGTCCTAGCGCTAGTCTTAATGACGGCCCAGTGAATACTCCCGACGCTCATCGCTGATGCGATAGAGCGCGGGCTTCATCGGTCACCCGATGAGCTTCCTGCTTCGCAGCCAGTTGGCTAGATATGGCTTCCCACATCCCCGCTACCTCGACTCCACAGGCAATTTGAGTACCCGAAATTCCACGGGCGTTGATGACTTGAGCAGCGGCAATATCTCTCGGCTTGAGCGACCCACACTCATGACACCGATGAACGCGATCGCCCAACGATTTTTTGACCACAGCGCCGCAGTCAGGGCACTCCTGAGAAGTACCATAAGCGTCAACCTTGCCGTAATAGACGCCGCGCTTGAAGCACACCCACGGCAAGACCTGGTTTATGAACTGCCCCAAGCCAGCATCAAGAGTGTGTTTACCCAGCATCCCTTTCGCCATGATGCGAAGGTCAAGGTCTTCTACGAAGATGATCTGGGCTTGGTCACACAGCTTGTGGGCCAGCTTGAATTGCCAGTCAAGGCGGCAAGCTGCTATCTGCTCATGTACCCGTCCAATTCTTCCAATCAGCTTGGCGCGGTTATTCGAGCCCCGCTGCTTATTCTTCAGCCTGCGTTGCAGCAATTTAAGCTTGCGGTGCAGCTTACCGAAAAAGCGCGGGCGCTCTACCTGCAAACCGTTGGAAGTGGACAGGAAATACTCAAGCCCGACATCAATACCAATGCTGTCCCCAGCAGGGATGGCATCAGGAACATTGACATCAGCTTGAATACTCGCGGTAGCGTACCACCCTGAATGCTTTTTGATTATGCGCACCGTCTTTACTTTGAATCCATCAGGGATAGGTCGGTGCAGAACGATGCGCATCGTGCCCAGCTTAGGCAACTTGATTTGGCTACCCGTCACCGGGTTTTCCTTGAACTGCGGAAAGAGGAACGAGCGGTACTGCCCAAACTTCTTGAAGCGGGGAAAACCGTGACCTCTCTCCTTCCTCGCAGCAAATGCTGCCTCTACCCTGCGAATAGGCTCTTGAAGCACCTGAGACTGCACGTCCTTCAGGTGAGGAAATATCTTCTTAGCCGCAGTCAGCGCATTTTGCTGTTTGTAATAGTCAGGATATGGCGCGTCCGCCGCAATGATGTACTCCGACTGAAGCGAGCAGGCATTAGCTACGCAGCTTCTCGACTTTACCCAGTCCTTGCGTTCGCGCAACGCATAGTTATAGACGCCGCGACAGGTCTCAAGCCAACAGACCATACGGGCTTCCTGCTCAACAGACGGATAAATTCTGTAGGAGTAGTTCAAGGTCAACACACTTCGATTATAGCCTTGTTAAGGAGTAGTGCGCCGCTCCTTAATTATTCGCCTACGGCTCACGCGCCTTTCATCCCGACGCTGATGCTGCGCATACAGCGCGGGACTTCCCGTCTACCAGTTAAATAATTTCTATTTCCAGAGAAGCTCCGGCACCGATACAATCCGTAAATAGGCAGAAAACGCTTCGGGCAGAACCATCGTTAGAATAGCGACATTTTTTGAGGGGCCGTCGGGCGCTACCTCTACGAGGTGCCCTGCAAACCGCGATCCCTCAACAAGGCTTGTCATAATCAGGAAGAATACTCTACCCTAGCAGGAAGGTTTGCACTCTCCACTTACAGGAGAGTATTGGAAAAACCCTGCTTTTGCGGTTCGTCATCGCCATGGCTTCCTAGCCCAGCTTCGGATTATGTCCGCCAAGGGAAGTCGTCGACCAGCGCGGTTCCGATTCCCTGTCCCTACAAGCTAACTCTTAAGTCCTTATGTCAAAGCTAATTCAGGCTGCTCGACTTGTGCTGCTTGGGGCGATCGCCCCCTTAGTTGCCGGCCAGGCCGCTCAGGCGAATGAACCCGTCACGATTCAGTTTCAGGGAATGGTAGGCGATGAAATGTTCACCTGCGGCTCTAGCTACTCTGGGCTGGGAACCAGCAGCGCCACCGTTACCCCCACCGACTTCCGTTTCTATATCTCGGACGTGGCGCTGATTGACGAAAGTGGCAGCGTTGTTCCCGTGATGCTGGAGCAAGACGGCGTCTGGCAGCATGAATCCGTCGCCCTGCTAGATTTTGAAGACCAAACCGGCGACTGCAGCAACGGCACCCCAGAAACCCGCACCGCAGTGGTCGGTACGGTCCCGCCCGGTAATTACACTGGCGTCACATTCACCTTGGGCGTCCCCTTCAGCCTCAACCACGACGATATGACCCTCGCGCCTTCGCCCCTCAATGTGTCCTCCATGTGGTGGAACTGGGCGGGGGGCTATAAGTTTGTCCGCATCGACTTAGAGAACGAAGTGATGAGCACTAGCTTGCCGACTTCGGTAGGGCCGCAGGTGCGCAGCCTATCCTCCACAGAAATTGCGGCGGGGCACGGTCAGGAACATGGCACCCACGGCGACGGTCATCATGCTGGTGGACAAGGCCACACTATGGCGCAGGGCTTTCTCATCCACCTGGGCAGTACCGGCTGCCAGATCGAAGGCGACAGCCTTCAACCGACGCTGTGCAACCAGCCCAACCGCTCGCGGTTCATGTTCACCGGGTTTGACCCCAGCCAAAACGTCATTGTGGCTGATGTGGAGGCCTTGGTCTCAGAAAATGATTTGACCCAGAATGAAGCCGATACCCCCCTAGGCTGCATGTCTTCCCCAGAAGATGCCGATTGTAGGGGAATTCTCAACAACTTTGGGCTCTCTCACGCCGAGAGACCGTCCTCTGGTCAAACGTTCTTTCGCATGGAGTAAGCTGTGCTGAAACGCGGGCTATCTTACCTCGTAACTGGGCTGCTGACTTTTGGGCTGGCAGTCATGCTGAGCAATGTCGTGGCTGCCGAGCCGCCAGCGCTCTCAGTAACCGATTACTCTTGGGATATTCCGGATTGGCTACCTAAGCCGGTTGTCCCTGAAGATAATCCTATGTCAGCGGCAAAGGTAGAGCTGGGGCGGTGCTTGTTCTATGAGCCGCAGCTCTCTTCTACTGGCGAGTTTTCCTGCGCTACCTGCCACCTGCAGTCCCTGGCATTTACCGACGGTAAGCGAGTCAGCGTGGGTGCAACCGAGGAGCACCATCCCCGCAACGCTATGAGCCTGACCAACGTGGCCTACAGCTCGGTGCTTACCTGGGCCAATCCGCTGATGCGAGACCTAGAATCTCAGATGCTGGTGCCTATTTTTGGAGAGCACCCAACGGAAATGGGCATGGTGGGGCGTGAGCAGGACATTCTGACAATGCTGGGAGAGGACCCGCGCTACGCAGAGCAATTTGCCGCAGCGTTTGCAGAGGACCCGGCAGCGGACCAAATCAGTATTCGAAACTTGACCCAGGCGATCGCCAGCTTTGAGCGCACGCTGATCTCGGCCAGTTCGCCCTACGATCGCTATCGTTATGGCCGTGACCCCAACGCTATCTCGGCTTCAGCTAAGCGAGGCGAGGCGCTGTTCAACAGCGAGCGGCTAGAGTGCTTCCACTGCCACAGCGGGTTCAACTTTTCCGATTCGACGGTCCATGAGCGGCTAGCGTTCCAAGAGATCGCCTTCCACAACACCGGCCTCTACAACATCGACGGCAGCGGCGCCTACCCACCCAACAATACTGGCGTCCAGGAGATTACCCAGCACCCGGAGGACATGGGTCACTTTAAGGCACCCACGTTACGCAACATTGCCCTCACGGCTCCGTACATGCACGATGGCAGCGTCGCCACGCTGGAAGAGGCCCTCGATCACTACGCTGCTGCGGGCCGCACCATCTCTGAGGGTGAATATGCTGGCGTGGGCAGCGAGAGTCCTCTGAAGAGCATCTTTGTAGTGGGCTTTAAGCTAACGGACGCGGAACGGGCAGATGTGCTGGCGTTTCTACACAGTCTCACAGACGAAACGTTTGTCCAAAACCCTGCCTTTAGCGATCCATCCGAGGCAGCGGAGTGATGTCTTAATGTCTCCAAGATGCGCTCTAGGCCCTTAGATAGTCCTGCGGCAATAGATGGTCCTGCGGCAATATCGAGCCCATTGGCTGGGTTTGACAGCCTGTCTTTTGACAGGATTTTAATCTACGACTAATATTTGGAGCGCATTCATATGAACGATTTAGCGACTAGACGAGAAGCCCCGCGCTCTACCCGTCAGGGTGAGCGTCGGGATGAGAGTCGCGCTAGCCGAAGTGCGCCCGCAAAATGATGCACAGCGGATAGTGCGCTCAGCGCTGAGGCTAGCAGTTGGTATGATAGAGATAGCAAGGTGATACACCCCGCAAAGAGTGTGACGGGCCCGTAGGCGAAAGCTGCAAGTCACCCGTTCCTCAGTTTGCAAATGTATCTGCGACACATAGTGCGTATCCTCCCTCGCGGAGATGAAAATTCAAAACTCTGCCGTGGGGCATCAGGCGGAGTATAAACCTATCTCAGGATATGTCTCGGCAATAGCTGGGAGTCACTGAGGAAGCCCGCGCTGTACAGCTTGCTGTCAGCGTCGGGAGGATGTCACCTGCTCCAACGACTTATGGCCGCGACTCACACTAGCTGCATCCGCCTCTTCATCAAGCTTCTTACCAAAAGCGGAGGGGCACTAGCTCTACTAGCTTGCCTTCCAAGCCCATCCGCTGCAGCGGATGGCGTGATCTTACAAATTCTCGAGAATGCCCAAGAGCCAGCCAGCTCCGTTTCGCAGCTCTCGGACGTGCGGCCCACAGATTGGGCCTATGCAGCGCTACAGTCCCTGGCTGAGCGCTACGGCTGCATCACGGGCTACCCAGACGGCAGCTTTCGGGGGAATGCTGCTATAAGTCGCTACGAATTCGCCGCTGGACTCAACGCCTGCTTGCAGCAGGTGAGCGATCGCCTCTCTCAGGCCCTTTCTAGGGAAGACATCACTATTTTGCAGCGACTGCAGGAAGAGTTTGCCGCCGAGCTAGTTGCGCTGAGAGCAGAAACAAATGCGCTAGAAGCGCAGGCTGCTGAGCTAGAGGCCAACCAATTCTCCACCACGACCCGGCTACGGGGAACCGTTTCGCTCTCTGGCAATAGCCTCTTTGGCACTGAGCGAGCGGGCGACAGCGGCGAGGATCTAGATGAAAACGTTACCTTCAACTACCGGGTCCGCCTCAATTTTGATACCAGTTTTATCGGTAGAGATCTGCTTAAATTAATGACAGCGGTCCGGAAGATGCCGATGCCTCTTGGCACTTGGAGAGTTTCTATCGCTATCGCATTGGCGACAATATCCAGCTTATTCCTGGGCTGCTGGTGATTCTTGATCCAGAGCACGATAGCGATAACAGTACGATTTTTGGCGTGAATTTGAGAACTGTCTTCCGATTTTAGAGCGCTGGCGGCTCTGCAGCGAGTCATCGCTGATATCGGGCGTCATCGGTGGCCTGCTGGGCTGATGCTAGCGGTAGCGGGAGTGGCGGTGCTGATAACGGCCCACTGAATGATTTTTATTTTAGAGAAGATTCTCCGGTACCGATACAATCTGTCAGAGGCTTATGCTTGAGATAAGCAAGGCTTCCGAGCTGTCGTCGGTCTCCTGCACTGCCTTCGCCAGCTGACGCCTTACGCTCAAACGCCTGAAATTTGTTATGAGTCCTGAAGTTCGTTCATGCCACAAGCGATTGTTATCGGTCTAGGAAAATCTGGCATCGCCGCCGCCCGGCTGCTGAGCCATCAGGGCTGGCAGGTCGCCGTGAGCGATCGCGGCGATTCGGAGGCGCTGCAGCACACTAAGCAAACCTTGGAGGCGCAGGGTATTGCGGTACAGCTGGGCCAGTCTCTCGCGCCTGATGCCGATATGGCCCGTACCGTAGCCCGGATCGTCGTCAGTCCGGGGGTGCCGTGGGATAGCGCTGCCCTGGTGCAGGCTAGAGCTCTGGGTATCGACGTCATGGGAGAGATGGAGCTGGCGTGGCAAGCGCTGTCCACTATTCCCTGGATTGCCGTTACCGGAACCAACGGCAAAACGACGGTGACCTCCCTACTGGCCAATATTTTTAAGGCAGCCGACTGCTGGGCACCGGCCTGTGGCAACATCGGCCACGCCGCTTGCGAGGTCGCACTGGAGGTGCTGACGGCAAAGCGATCGCCCCAGTGGATTATCGCGGAGGTCAGCAGCTATCAGATTGAAGCATCTCCTAGCCTAGCTCCCCATATTGGCCTGTGGACCACCTTCACCCCTGACCACCTCAGCCGCCACACAACCCTCGACCGCTACTACCGCATCAAAGCCCGGCTGCTGAAGCGCTCTAAGCACGCCATCCTCAACGGAGATGACGGCTACCTTCAGGAGCAACCTGCGGACTGGCCGCAGGCCTACTGGACTCAGGTTGAGCAGACTCCATCGGCGAGTGAGGAAGGCGCGCCAGCAGACCCAATGGCCCCGATGGCCTACCTTAAGGATGGCTGGGTTTGGGTTCAAGGCGTCAAGATTGTGCCAGCAGATGCGCTGCGCATGCGGGGCGACCACAACTTGCAAAATTTGCTCATGGCCGTGGCCGCCGCTCGGCTGGCAGGGCTCGACCCAGAAGCGATCGCCCGTGGGGTGAAAACATTCCCCGGGGTGCCCCACCGCCTAGAGCAGATTGTCTGCTGGCAGGGCATCGATTTCATCAATGACAGCAAGGCAACCAACTATGACGCCGCCGAGGTGGGGCTGCGGTCGGTGCCTGGGCCAGTCATCCTGATTGCTGGGGGAGACCCCAAAGCGGGCCACGACGAGCCCTGGCTGGCTCAAATTCAGGCGAAGGCGGCCTTTGTGCTGCTGATCGGCGACGCCACTGCCGCCTTCGCTCAGCGCTTCGACCAAATCGGCTACGCCACCTATAAGCCGGTATCTACTCTCGATGTTGCCGTGCCGCTAGCGGCTACCCTCGCCCAAGCACATCAGGCTAAGACGGTGCTGCTCTCCCCCGCCTGCGCCAGCTTTGATCAATATCGCAGCTTCGAGCACCGAGGGGAGCATTTTCGTCAGCTCTGTAAGGTGCTCTCTTGAACCCACTCCCAAGGGCCACGCCGCTAAAACCCGAGCCAAGCCTGCCGTAGCGCTAGGGCTTCTTTATAGTCTGGCTGCACCGCCAGCGCCCGCTCAAGGGAGGCGATCGCCGCATCATCGTCCCCTAAAGACCACAGCAGCTCAGCGCGGCCTTTCCATAGGGGGGCAAACTCTGGATGTTGGTCTAACGCCTGATTAAAGAGGTCCAGCGCTTTATCGTATAGCTGCATGGTGCTGTTGGCCTCGGCAATTCCCCACAGCCCCACCGGATCTGAGGCGCTGACCGCAAGCAGGTCATTGCAGGCCTCTAACGCCATTTCACCTTGGTCGAGGGCGTTGAGCATCTTGCAGCGGCCCCAAAGGGCCTCGAGGTTTGTAGAATCGATAGTTAGGGCTGTGCTGTAGGCGTCTAGCGCTTCTGCAGAGCGTCCGTCGCGCTCTAGCTTTATCGCTTCGCTGATGAGCTGTCCGAGCCGTAGAGAAGCGTTAGAGTTGAGCGACTCGCCAATGGGCACCTGCTGGATGAGTAGCTCTGCCGAAGCCAGCAGATCGTCGGTATCGATATTGCTGGCAGCGCCCGACAGCGGCTGTCGGGCGACTAGGGGCAGCGCCGCAAACCCCGAAATTAGCCCCGCAACCGCCGTTAAATACCAAAGATGCAGCCGTTTTTGACGCCAGTGGGACAGCTGCCACCGGGCTAACGTCGCCAACTCGTGGAGCCACTGACCGGTGAACCGCTCTGTAGATAGTGCGGATAGGTTTGGCCTATAGGAGCGCTTTTTGCCCGCTTCCGATAGAGGCGATGCGGCTCGGCGCGAAGGGCCCGGCACAGCTGGGCGCTGGAGCGGATTCCCTGTCAGCTGGCGAAATTTCGGAGATTGAGCTGCTGGCTGATGCGGCCCGGACTGAAGCTGCCCTGCTTTAGAGGCCACTGTCGGCAGAACAACAGGGGGCGTAGGCGGAGAAGACCGCTGGTTTAAGTTGATCACCGTCGCGGCTGCTTGATTGGCGGCGATCGCCCCGGTGGATTGAGCCGAGGGGGGAGATGATAAGGGAGGGTGATCGCCGTGAACCACCGTCGGCGGCAGCGGAGCGCCATTGAGCGGCAGCATTGAAGGCTCGGCCAGCCCCGGCAGCGGCGGCGGCGACTGCCGGAGGTGCATCGGCAGCTGTCGCAGGTCGCTGAGGGCGGCGGCGGCATCGGCGTAGCGATCGCGAAAGTCGTAGCGGGTCATCCGGTCGAGCACCTGGGCAAACTCTGGGCTGACGTGGGGCGCAAGGCCGTGCCACTCAAGTTCGCCCGACCAGCGATCTTCAGCAAACTGCTGAGGCGATATTCCCGTCAGCGCTTGGAGTCCCACGATACCGGTTGAGTAGACGTCGCTGCTGTAGCGGGGTCTGCCGCCCACTTGCTCTTTGGGAATATAGCCTGCTGTGCCGATGGCAATCGTGAGCTCGGTTTCTCCTGGCTCGGGGTGAGAAAACGCGGTGCTGGCCAGTTTGACCGCTCCAAAGTCGATCAAAACGATTTTGCCGTCGCTGTAGCGGCGGATTAGATTAGCGGGCTTAATGTCGCGGTGAATGACCTGCTGATGATGGACAAAGCTCAGCACCTCGAGAATTTCTTCGACTAGCGCAATGACTCGGGATTCGTTCCAGGGGGTTCCCGTGACGATTTCATTGCACAGCGATCGCCCTTTAATGTATTCCTGAACTAGGAAAAACTCGTCGCTCTCCTCGAAATGGGCTAGAAGATGCGGAATTTGACCGTGGGAGCCGAGGGCATACAGCGCTCGGGCCTCTGAATCAAACAGCCGCCGCGCCGTCTTCATCTCTTCACCGTTTGACTGCGGCTTAAGCTGCTTGATGACGCAGATGGGGTGATCGGGCAGGTGCCAATCGCGGGCTAAATAGGTATGGCCAAAGGTTCCTTCAGCCAGTTGCTTAATGATTTGGTATCGACCTCCCAGCAAAACCTGAGGATCGAGTTCGAATAGCTTCGTATCCGAGATGGCGGTATCAGAGCTAACCACGGGTCAACCTAGGGATGAAGAACACACGGAAATGGTGGTAGATGTGTATTCCCTGCGATGCTTTAATTCTATTTCAGCAGATTTTAGAGAGGATTGGATTTAGATTCGATGTGAATCCTATCGAAATGTCTAAACTAGTGACGTTGATTAGGGATCTTCAGAGATTAGAGTCTGCTAAGAGCTAAGCCTTAATCACTCTCCTATAGATATAGATAAATATAGGTTAACACTGAGCGATAAGACCCCTCCGCACTGGCACTTTCGGGGCCGTACGTAGACCCTTCAGAGCCAAGCTCTATCGGTCCGCTAAACTTTAGCAATCGGGCGACTAATTAGACGATATTCGACCTTAAACTAGCGCTAACAGCCTCTAAAGCCAGCTAAGGCCCGTATACGCACAACTTTATCCCACAGTTGCATTTACCAGCATCCGTGTTTTCCCATAGGGGCCTGGGGCAGCGCCTCGTCTCGCCTGAGCTACATGCGCTCTAGAACCGGTATTCCCAGCAGCGACAGGCCCTGCTTGATGGTGCGGGCCGTCGTATCGCACAGCAGTAGCCTAGAGGTGCGCTGGGGCTCCTCGGCCTGCAGAACCGAGCAGCGATCGTAGAACTGATTGAACTTCTGGCTCAGCTCAAACAGATACTGGCAAAGTCGGTTAGGCAGTAGCCCCTGCTCTACTTCAACGACGACGTCCTCAAACTGGAGGAGCGCTTTAGCCAGCACCTGCTCGGGCTCGCTGTCTAGCTGGATCGCTGTGGTCTCTAGGGCGTCAAAGTCAATGTCGCCTTTACGGCTGATGCCCTGGACCCGGACGTAGGCGTAAAGCATGTAGGGGGCCGTGTTGCCCTGGAGAGAGAGCATTTTGTCAAAGCTGAAGATGTAGTTGCTGGTACGGTTTTGGCTGAGGTCGGCATACTTAACGGCGCTGATGCCTACTACCTCAGAAACGTGAGCGATAAACGCCTCGCTCTCCTGGCGCTCTTCCTGCTGCAGACGCGCCTCTAGCGCCGCCCGCGATCGCCTCACGGCCTCATCCAGCAAATCTTTGAGACGCACCATCTCCCCTGAACGAGTCTTAAATTTTTTGCCCTGCTCGTCCTGCACGACGCCAAAGGGCACATGGACAACGTCGATTTCCTGTGGAAGCCATCCCGCCCGCCGCGCGACCTGGAAGACCTGAGCAAAGTGGTTGGCCTGCCCCGCATCGGTGACGTAGACCACCCGCTCCGCGCCGTCTTCTTTGAGGCGATAGCGAATCGCCGCTAGGTCAGTGGTGGCGTAGTTGAACCCCCCGCCCGACTTTTGGACGATCAGCGGCTGGGGCTTGCCTTCTTTATTGGTGAACCCCTCTAGAAATACCACCTGCGCCCCTTGATCTTCTACCAGCAGCCCAGTGACAGCGAGATCGCTCACCACGTCCGCCAGCAGCGGATTGTAGAACGACTCTCCCCGCTCTGTAATCTGAATATCGAGCCGCTGGTAGATTTTTTGAAACTCGCGGCGCGACTGCTCACACAGGAGCTGCCAGGCCCGGCGCGCCTCTTCATTCCCTGACTGCAGCTCTACCACCGCCTGTCGCGATCGCTGCTGGAACGCCTCGTCTTCATCGAAGCGGGCTTTGGCCTGCCGGTAAAACGCCACTAAATCCCCTAGGTCAATGGCGTCGGACGACACCAGCGCCTCGGGGCAAACCTCCCGGAGCTGGGTAATCAGCATGCCAAACTGAGTTCCCCAGTCCCCCACGTGGTTGAGCCGCCGCACCTCGTGCTGGCGAAACTCCAAAGCTCGGGCGATCGCATCGCCAATAATCGTAGAGCGCAGATGGCCGACGTGCATCTCTTTGGCAATGTTGGGGCTAGAGAAGTCCACAATCACCCGCTGAGGATTTTGGGCTGCGGGCACCCCCAGGCGCTCATCCTGGTGCATTGCCTGCAGCTGCCGCTGGAGATAGTCCGTCGTCAGCTTTAGGTTGATGAATCCTGGTCCCGCCACCTCTGGCGGCTCGCACACCTCATCAACCTCTAAGTGAGCCACAATCGCTTCGGCGATCGCCCTAGGCTTTTGCTTGAGGGGCTTGGCGAGCGACATCGCTACGTTGGCCTGGTAGTCGGCAAACTTGGGGTTAGCGGGCACCAGTATCGGGTCGCTGCCCGCCAGCGCTTCGCCAAAGGCCGCCACAAGAGCGCTCTGGAGCTGGTGGGTGAGGTAGGCCAAAGTGGATTGCATGGCAAAGAGGAGTAGGGGGCTGATGGTGTGGCTTGCTGACGGTTCAGCTTACGGGGCGACGCCCTACTAGGGTAGGGCAATCCAGGCAGCAAAATCCATCGGGCTGCGCCAGGACTTTAGGAGAGAGCCTCGCAGGACATGCGCCCAGCAATCTGCTCGGCAACGGCGGCAGGCTTTTCTAAATGGGGAACATGGCCGCAGCGATCGATCCACACAAGCTCGCTGTGGGGAATCAAGCTGCAGAGGTCATTGGCCGTCTTCGTCCCCAAGATAGCGTCATCCTTACCCCACAAAATCAGCGTCGGTTGGTCAATCTGAGCGATTTGACGCCGGGTCAAAACGTTGTACCCCCCGCTGCGGGTAAACTCAGCCAGGGCACCGCGCCAGTTGGGGCAGCTCAGATGCAGGGCAGCGCAGCGAGCGGCATCTGCAGAGGCAAAAGACGGGTCGAAATAGGCTTGGCGGCTGATGCGCTGGCGCACCCGGGGATTGCGCAGAATTCCTGCTGCGAGCTGCCCCACCGCTGAGGGTAGAAAGCGGCTCAGATTAGGACCTTTGGCTGCCCCCACGCTGTCGAGCAAAACTATTTCTTCGACGCTATCGGCATGGGTAAGGGCAAAATCCATAGCGGCCACCCCCCCCATCGAAGCCCCCACAAGCACCACCGGACGGTTGATCAGCGCCTTCCAGGTGGCCTGCAGGTGCTGTTTGATGCTGGCAGCGTTGTAGGGTATATTGAGCTGCCGCTCGGTAAACCCAAACCCCAGCAGGTCAACGGCCCAGACGTCTCGGTGCGCTGCCAGCAGCGGCATTAGCCGACGGAATTCGACCAGTGAGCTGTCAAACCCGTGCAGCAGCAGGAAAGGGGGGGAAGGCTGACCCGGCTCCGAACCTTGCTGAGGCGATCGCGCTGGCCAATGGACAAACGCCGTCTCGATGGGGCGATCGCTAAAGGACGTCTCGATGGGGCGAGTTTGGATTCGCTGGAGGAGGTGGATAGAGTCGGGTTCCGTAAAGGGGGCGACATCGATTGGTAACGCTGCTAAATTTGGCATCTATCTAAAGATTCGATAAAGAAAAGTTCGGTAGAATTTCCGCCATCATGACCATTCTGATTATCGTCATCAATAGCCTTATCTCGATGGCCGGGCTGGCGCTAGCCTGGCAAGCGGTCTCTTGGCGGCGATCGCTGGCGGCACTGAGCCATACCCTTGAGTCTACCGAACGCGACCTGGCCCGGGACTTGCCTCAGGCCAAAGAAGCTCTGCTGGCCGGAGCCGAAGCCTCTAAGCAGGCGGCGCAGCAGCTGGGTCAGCTCAAGCAGCGGTGGCAGCAGGTTCAGCAGATCTTGACGCTCCTCAGCCTCTGGCAAGCGGCTAGCCGCCGCACCGGTCACCGCGCCGGTCGTCGCACCAGTCACCGCACCGAGCGCCGCAAGGCGCGGCAGTAGGCGATGGCACGGGCCGGTGTCCCGGGCGCAAATGCACCTGTAATGATATCTGAATGACCGCCTGGGTGGCAGTGGCGCGCCGATTTGATTGAGATAGCATAGGGGCAAAGCCAAACGACACAGACTAAACCATGGCAAATAAAGGTGGACGATCCGCTGCATTTGCAAGCGGGCTATTACTGGGAGCGGCGGCGGGGGCGATCGCTAGCCTACTGACCGCTCCCCGGACCGGGGGAGAAACGCGCCGCCTGCTGAAGCAGTCAGCCGATACTTTGCCCGACCTCGCAGAAGACCTCTCTAATACGGTGCAGGTGAGCGCCGATCGGGTGACGACCTCAGCGCTCAGAAACTGGGACAGCACTCTGCTGCGGCTCAAAGAGGCGATCGCTGTGGGGCTAGAGGTCAGCCAGCGAGAGCAGCGCGCGCAGTCTGACCCAGTAACAGTAGCCACCCCTGCAAAATCAGACTCGAACTAACGCAGGTATTTTGTGACAGATTCTACCCCCTGGCTCGCAATATCTCTAGGTTTAGTCGCAGTCAGTCTCACTGCGGTCTTCGTCGTGGCCCTGCCTGCCGTCATTGAGCTAGGGCGAGCGGCTAGAAGCGCTGAAAAACTGTTTGACACCCTCAACCGAGAGCTGCCGCCTTTGCTGAACGCAATGCAGGCGACGGGGGAGGAGCTAGGTGAGCTGACCGAGGAAGTGGGAGATAGCGTGGAGAAAGCGGGACGGCTTGTGCAGCAGGTTGACCAAGGCGTGTCGTTTGTTAAGCAGCAGGCGGTTCAGGCTAAGCGAACTGGCCGGAGTTTGACGGCAGGCGCTAGGGCAGCCTGGGCAGTTTTGAGCGAAGGGTATACGCCGCCCGCGGAGACTGTACGCCGCTCAGTCGCGCCCCTGTCCAATTCGGCTCACTCCGCTAAAGCCCCCCCGCCGTCTTCCTCTAGGGGCACCAAAGCTGCAGAGCCAGAAGCTGCCTCAGAAGCTGCCTCCGCCGAAGCGCAGATCGAAGTTCCATAGCGCCTCTACAGAGTTCCTCGGGGATCGCCCTACCCTTGGAAGAATTGCATTCTGAGCAGCCTTCATATTAGATTAAGGAGTGTAACAAGTTTTTCAGGATTGTTTCACAACGGTGCTGACAAGCTTGCAGCCTTTCTACCCATCTCCTGTCACCCCCTTTAAGTTCTATGCGCGATCGCTCTCATCCTCTGGTTCATGGGCTGCTTGCCGCTGCAGTAGTGCTGATGACTTGGATCATCTCCTCCCCAGCCTGGGCTTTTGACAACCCCGAGCTGCTGCCAATATCGCCAACCAACGTCATCGACCTTGCCGATTCCCTGGCAACGCTGCAGCAGGACAAGCTGGACCAGCAGCTCAGCGACTTTGAAACAGAGACGGGGTGGAAGCTGCGGGTACTCACCCAGTTTGACCAGACGCCAGGGCGGGCCGTGAAGGCTTTTTGGGGACTAGATGAGCACAGCGTTATGCTAGTCGCCGACCCTCGCGGTGGCAATCTGCTCAACTTTAGCGTTGGTGACGCCTTCTTCGAACTGATGCCCCGTACCTTTTGGGTAGAGCTACAGACGCGCTACGGCAATCAGTTCTTTGTGCGGGAGAACGGAGAGGATGGCTCAATTGTGAGCGCTCTAGAGTCTATCGAGTACTGCATTCGTCAAAATGGCTGTAGCGCCGTACCGGGTCTTCCCCGGGAGCAGTGGATTTTGACCCTAATTACCTCTATCCTAGGCGGCGTCATCTGTGGATTTGCCGCCCAGCCCCGTGAGGAAGGTCAGGCGATCGCCTGGCAGTGGGCGCTGATTTTTTCGCCGCTGTGGGGCATTTTGTTTTTGGCCTTCGGCATCGGCCCAATCGTGACAAGAACGTCAGACTGGCTGCCGGTGATGCGCAACGTGGCAGGGTTTGTGCTGGGAACGGTTGTGGCGTATTTGACGCCTTTCTTTGGCCGCTCCTCGACGTCGGACACCTGATCCGTTGGGTTTAGGGCGCAGGGCGTATAGCCTGCGCCCTGGCAGTATCACTGATAGCTGATAGTCGGCCTCAGCTTAGGAAGCGGCGGGGAACGTCTGCTTGAATTCGTCAAGGAGATCGTCAAGTTCTTCCAGCGCTTGGTTAACGTCGATGCGCAGGGTGCCCAGGTCGGGCTGCTCCATGAGGCGCACCAGCGACTCACGCTTCTCTTCCACCAGACGAATACGCTCTTGCAAATTGCTGAGTTCCATAACAAGATTAGCCTTGGGTAAATATGTTTGCTTGGGTGGTCGCTTCAAGCGGCGATACAGCTGCTCCACTGCGTCGATCCTATCGCTTAGAACACCACTTGTGGCCGAAAGCCCAATGATTTGTAGGCGATAGGGCGCGCAGTTGCCCTAATCCCTTAGGGCAATCGCTCTACCAGCAGAACCTTACTAGGCCCACGCTGCAACGTCAAACCGATTTGGATACTTTTTTGATATGTTACCTCGAATCTCCCTTGGCAGCCTCGGTCTTCTAGTGGGCGGCGTTTTGACCGTCGTCGGATTTATCGCCTACTTCATGGACAATGCCACCCTTAACCTGGCAGGTTTTTTCTACGGTGTTCCAATTCTCCTAGGGGGATTCGCGCTCAAAGCGGCGGAGCTGAAGCCTGTCGCCGTCGACCCAGAGACCTCTCCTGAGGTGCTGGAGCTGCGTAAGCAGCAGGCAACGCCCACACAGGAGCAGGTCAGGAAAGACGTGACGCGCTATCGCTACGGCCAGGAGGCTCACCTAGATGTGGCCCTAGAGCGCCTTGGCCTTAGCCCGACGGACGACGAGCGTCCTATCTTGACCTCTATTCGAGAGGTCCAGGTGGATGGGGCCTATACCCTGGTGCTGGTCTTCTACTCGCCGCTAATCGATGCCCAAGCTTGGAAGGAGAAGCGAGAAAAGCTAGAAAAGTTCTTTGGGCCGGCTATTCGGGCAGAAGTGGAGCCCTTTGACGAGGAAATGGTCAAAGTTTCTCTGATTCGCGATCCGAGTCAGCCTGTGGAGTAGAGCGGTACCCAATTAGGGTGCAATACCTCAGAGAAACGGCCTGGATAGAGCGCGCCCGGTCTCTACTTTTCCAGGCGTACAGCATACCACTGTAGAAATTTTCCCGGCCCTGTCACCAGCTCGTAGCTAGTCTCCAAAAGCTGAACCGCCTGTTCCTCTACGGTATCAAGCCGTAAGAGGTCAGGCGATCGCGACTCCGGGTGACGAGTGAGTTCAGCTTGAAGCTGCTCCAGCAGCTCGTCGCGGCTGACAAACTCCTCGGGCTGCTGCGATCGCAGCAGCACATAAGAGTCCGTGTCATATAGTTTGCGGTCAACCATGGTTTGGCACTCTGAATAAGAGGGGCGCTAATCTTCCGCAAAGACGTAGCGGTACAGGTCTTCAGGCTGAGGATCTGGGCTTTCCTGCGCAAACTTGACTGCATCGTCGATCGTCTGCTGAATTTCGCGATCGATTTCCTTAAGCTCTTCCTCAGAGGCCAGCTCCTGTTCTACCAGGTATCTTGCCAAGCGCTTAATGGGATCGCGCGCAAACCAGGCATCTTTTTCTTCCTTGGAGCGCATCTCGTCGGGGTCAGCCAGGGAATGCCCCCGAAATCGGTAGGTAAGCGCTTCAATAAGTGTCGGCCCCTCACCGGCGCGAGCGCGGGCCACGGCCTCTTGAGCGACTGCCCGAACGGCAAGCACATCCATCCCGTCGACCTCGACCCCAGCCATGCCGAAGACGCTGGCTTTTTTGTAAATCTCGGGTTGAGAGGTGGCTCGGTTGTGAGCCATGCCGATGGCCCACTTGTTGTTCTCCACGACGTAGATAACGGGCAGTTTCCAAAGGGCCGCCATGTTGAGGCATTCGAAGAACTGGCCGTTATTGGAGGCCCCATCTCCGAAAAAGCAGGCCGTTACTTGGTCTGCCGACTCATCCCCTAGCGCCTCTCGTCGGTACTTGGCCTGGAACGCAGCGCCAGTACCCACGGGAATTCCCTCGGCCACAAACGCAAACCCGCCCAAAAGATTGTGCTCCGAGGAGAACAGGTGCATTGAGCCGCCACGCCCTTTACTGCAGCCGGTCTGTTTGCCGAATAGCTCGGCCATGACCTCGCGAGGGGGAACGCCAGCGCTGAGGGCATGGACGTGGTCTCGGTAGGTGCTGCAAACAAAGTCATCGGAGCGCATGGCTTTGATGACGCCAGAAGAGACGGCCTCTTGACCGTTGTAAAGATGGACAAATCCGAACATCTTTCCCCGGTAGTACATTTCTGCACACCGATCTTCAAAAAGCCGACCCAGTACCATATCTCTGTAGACTAAAAATCCATCTTCCCGGCTAATGGAGGCGGAAGAGGACATTACAGGGAGCGCGCGTTCTTGAACCATCAACAATCCTTGACGTGAGTGATTGGTTTGCGTAACAAAACTGAATTAATATACCAAAACCGTGCCTAAGCCGTAGCGTCAACGACGCCTATCCGTAGGGGGTTAACAGCGGCCAATGGCCATTGGCCGAGGCGAGTAGTTCCTATACACTAGAATGAACTATCATCTGTAAAATATAGGGTTGCTGACCCTCTGAAGCTGTACGAAGCTCTACCAAAAAATGGGTAGCTCGTAAGCCACGCTAGGGCTACGCTATTCCACGATAGCCTAGGACGTCCTGTAGTCAGCAAAAATTTATCGCAGCTTGGCAATAGCTGGTGGCTGAGAATGGAGAGGCTAGCGAGTAAGCCGATGTCGGTAGGCTGCCTAGTGGATTAGTCTTCAAATCTAGAGGTGTTGAGGTCAGGCAAGAGGTCAAGTGCGGAGGCGTCCAGGGTTGATTGAGGCCTCTTCAAAGCAAGGCTAGAGACGACCACTCCTGACCTCTAGATCGATTGGTGCTAATTAGCATTGCCGGTTTGACCCTCACTTAGCTAGGCGGCAAATAGGTCCTCGGAGCAGATGATCGGGCGATAACTTGAGTGCTATATGATGACCATATCAAAACTAACTCGCGCTGACGGTTTTGTACTAAAGTTGACCCGTGCTGACATGCCTAATCTGTAGGAAAACTCGCTGTGCAAATACCGCTTGACTACTATAGGATTTTAGGGCTGCCGATTCAGGCAACCGAGGATCAGCTGCAGCATGCTCACCGCGATCGCATGCTGCAGCTGCCTCGGCGCGAGTATTCAGAAGTGGCGATCGCCGCACGGCGTCAGTTGATTGACGAGGCCTATGAGGTGCTCAGCGATCCTCTGCAGCGCCAAACCTACGACGCTAAGTTTTTGACGACCTCCTACGCGCCCAGTGAAGCGGCGGGCAGTAGTCAAGCAGCGGCTCAAGGGCCAGGCACAGCCGAAGCGCCGCCAGCGCCCCCTCTCCCCAGCATCGACATCATAGACAACCAGCTGATTGGCGCTCTGCTGATTTTGCTAGAGCTCGGTGAATACGAACTCGTGCTGAAGCTGGGTCGACCTTACCTCAGCAGCGGCAGCAGCAGTTTAGATAGCGGTCAGTTTGGCGATCCCACCGTTGTCGGCGGCGACATAGTCTTAACGCTAGCGCTGGCCTGTCTGGAGTTAGGGCGTGAACAGTGGCACCAGGGCCAATACGAAAACGCGGCTGAATCTTTGGAAACAGGCCTAGATTTACTGACAAAAGAAGGACTCTTTGCAGGGGTGCGGGGTGAAATGCAAACTGAACTCTACAAGCTACGGCCCTATCGAATCTTAGAACTGCTGACGCTGCCCGACGACCAAGAAGCTGAGCGCCAAAGAGGGCTTCAGCTCTTGAGAACCATGCTGCAGGAGCGCGGCGGTATCGACGGTGGCGGCAACGATCGATCGGGGCTCGGCACAGATGATTTTCTGCGGTTTATTCAGCAGCTGCGCAGCTACCTCACGGTGGACGAGCAGCAGACCCTATTTGAGGAAGAAGCGCAGCGCCCGTCGGCGGTGGCCGCCTATCTCGCCGTCTACGCGCTGATCGCCGGAGGCTTTGCTTACCAGCAGCCGGCCTTTGTTCAGCAGGCCAAGTCGATGCTAGTCAATCTCTCGGCGCGGCAGGATGTCTCTTTAGAGTTCGCCATTTGTTCGCTGCTGCTTGGGCAGACCGATGACGCTAGCCGCATCGTAGAGCAGACCCAGGAAACGGAAGCGTTAAACGTCATTCGCCGCCATTCCCAGGAATCCCCCGACCTGCTGCCGGGGCTTTGCTTTTACGCCGAGCAGTGGCTACAAAAAGACGTATTTCCCTATTTTCGCGACCTCGCTTCGCGCACCGCCTCCCTCAAAGCCTACTTTGCCAACCCCACGGTCCAGGCCTATCTCGAGAAGCTGCCTGAGGAGCCACAGTCCGCCTGGGCCGCTGCCGGCCGTAACGGCTCTGCGACGACAATTCTAGAAGGGCCGCAGCGGAGTCAAGGGCGATCGCGACGCCCAGCTCCCACCGCCGTTGGAGACTCTCGTCAGTCTGGGGCAACGGCCTCACTCCAGGTGGCCGAGCGGATTTCCCAATCGCCCCCGCGATCGCGGCGTTCGGGGCGAGTGACCCCAGCGACTCAGCTCACCGCACCGGGACCTGAGAGTCCTGTGCGCAAGCCAGAAGCGACGGTGCCTCAGAGTAAAGATAAAAGTCTGTCTCGACGCTCTCGGAGCAGCGGCCCCCGGCTGGACCGCCTGCTTCTCCTGGGAGGCCTTGCGCTCATAAGCCTGGTGTTGCTTTGGGTGGTCCTTAACCGGTTCTTCGGCTGGCTTGATCGGCAGTTTGCGAACCCTCTGGCCGGAGAGCAGCTTGAGATTGGCCTAGTCCAGCCGGTGGTCACAATTCCAGACCCTGCGCCACCGACCCAGGTCCAAGCGGCTCCTGAGGGTGAGTTAACTCAAAACGTGGCGGAGTCTATTGTGCGGGGCTGGTTTGCGGCTAAAGGCGAAGCGTTAGGCGAGGGCCATGATATAGACGCCCTCAGCCGCATCTTAACGGGGGACCTGCTCGACAAATGGCAGAATCGAGCAGCAAGTGCCGCTGCCGATGATGTCTATGGGGTGTACCGCTATCCCAGTTTAGAGGTCTTGGCTGTGGACTGGAGCGATGAGATTCCAGATCTGGCCAGCGTTGACGTTTTGGTCACCGAGGAGGCCAGCTTCTTTAGCGGCGTGGGCAACCCCAGTCCAAATGACGACTATACCAGCAACCTCCAGGTGCGCTACAGCCTGGTACGGGAGGCTGATCAATGGAAGATCGAAGCCATCGAGCTGCTATAAGAAAAAGCGGCAAGAAGACGGCGCTGAGCTCCAGCGCTTTCACCTTTTTGCTTCAACAGTGCTGCGGGGTCTGAACAGGGCAGTCGTATCGATGTGAGAGTCACGGCTTTTCGCAGGTCAAAAATAGCGACGAGACGCGCCGTAGTGATGCCTGGCTATGGGACGGCTACCTCCCGAACCCTCTGAAACTCTGCCGACTGTGACCTACGAGTACAGTCGGAGAGCGTCAATTTGGCCAAGAGGCATGGATATCACGGCGAATGGGCCCACCTCCCAAGACTAATCACTGCTCTTCGGAAGCGGTCTCGGGAGCGCAGTGAGTCATCCACTGACTCATCTCCCACAACACGTGGCCAACCGCCTCGCGAGAGCGGTAGCCGTGGCCTTCGAGAGGAAGCTCCACCCAACGAACCGTGCCCCCCAACCCCCGGAGCGCTTCGTAAAGCCGCTCGCTCTGCAAAGGATAGGTGCCCGTGTTGTCGTCTTCAGCGCCATGAATCAAGAGCAGAGGCTCAGTGATGGCAGCTGCAGTCATAAATGGCGACAGTTTGATGTAGGTCTCCTGGGCCTCCCAGAAATGCCTCGCCTCACCCTGAAACCCAAAAGGAGTCAGGGACCGATTGTAGGCTCCACTGCGGGCAATACCGGCACAAAACAAGTCGCTGTGCGCCAGCAGGTTAGCGGCTGTGAACGCGCCGTAGGAATGTCCGCCGACGGCGATGCGGTCGGGGTCGCTGATGCCGCTGTCCGTCAGGTAGTCTCTAGCCGCCTGCGCATTGAGCAGCAGTTGCTCGACGTAGGTGTCGTTTGGCTCAAGATCTTCGCTGCCCACGATGGGCATTGAGGGATAGCTTAAAATTGCGTAGCCCTGGGTCAGTAGAAACAGCGGTGAAGCGCCATAGGGCCGACTAAACTGGTTTTCAGACCGCGTGATCTGGCCAGCAGTCTCTGGACTCTCAAACTCTTCGGGGTAAATCCACAGCAGGGTCGGTAAAGGAGCGTCAGCGGCCTGGTGCCCCGGCGGCAGGTAGAGGGTGCCTGAGAGCTGCACACCGTCTTCACGCTCGTAGTGGATCATCGTCTGCGTCACGTCGGCATACCAGGGCAATCTATCCGCCTGGGCCACGATGGGGACCACCTGTGAGGTCTGTAGGTTTCGCAAGAGCAGCCGGGAAGGCTCAAATCGAGATTGACGCTGGGTGATGATCTGCCGAGCTTGATTATCGAGCACTTCCCAAATGGTTTCGTAGTAGGGGGCTTCGGCCTGCCAGAGGCGCTCAGTTTCTCCTGTCGCTAGATTCCACCGGTCCAAGAAAGGATAGACGCCGTCTGGAGAAGATCCTTCTCCGTTGAGGAAGATGCTGTGGTCATCGTCGGCAATGAGCAGGGTACGCCAACCATAGTCCCCTGGGGCGGTGACGGGATAGCCTGGGTGGCTATAGGCATCCTGCCAGTCTCGCTCTGCCAGCAGGATAGGGGCGGTATTGGGCTGGCTTGGGTTGAGCTGCCAAGTACGCACCTGCTTGGTGTCGGGCCAGACGTCAAATCCGAGGGCTAGATCGTCTGTGCCCCACAGCACGCTATTGAAGCGAAACGCCGTTTGCCAGAGCAAGTCCGGCGTCTGGTCGAAGGGGGCCGCTATTTGATAGACGACGTCTCGAACCTCGACGTCTTGGCGGGCATCGCCGCCGTCTTTGGCCTCAACCCAGTACAGAGTCGCGGGGCGATCGCTTCTCCAGGACGCCCAGCGGCGACCGGGCCGAACAGATCCCCGCGCTAGGGGAATGTCTTCTGCTAAAGGCAGATCGGCTATCCTGTAGGCCGTCTCCCCCAACCCGTCAAGAACCGTCAGCCGCTTGGGAAATCTATGAGCCGGCACTCGGAACGAGAAAGGGCGATGAATGGTTTCTAGCAGTATCCAGTCACCATCTGGGGAGGGAGTTGCTTCATCAATGAGCAGGGGGCCAGTCAGGGGCTGGCGACTGCCGTCTAAGGTGATCCGCTCTAGGGTCGACGTCATGTAGTACTCAAATAGCGCCTCGTCGTGGGGGCTACCCAGCAAATTGGTATAGGTCCGAACGGGCGCTTCTTGCCCCAGGTTTTCTTCAATGCGTGGGCCATTAGGGACAGGGGGCCGCTCAGGAGGAGCCCCCTGTCCGTCTGGAACAACTTTACAGATGAGCCCCTCATCGTTTGGCAACCAGTCACAGGGCTTCCCGTAAACCGCGTTCAGCACAGGGCCGGTGATCTGACGAGCCCGGTTTTGCTCTAGGTCTAGTACCCAGAGCGCGACCCCTTCGGCCTGGGTCAGGGTAAAGGATAGGTAGCGGCTGTCTGGAGACCAAAGTAGATTGCGGATGCGAGCGTCCTCTGGTAGGGTGACCCGCTGAGGCAGGCTGCCTTGAGCGCCGCTGTGCGTCCGCCTCACCGTCATGCTGCGATAGGCGTAGGCCTGGGCAGGTTCGCGGGTTAGAGGATTGAGCTGAATGCCGGCAACGCCGACGGTAGGCTCACTCAATGCTACGAGCGAGGGCCGTAAAGGACGCTCTAGTTCCACCACCCATTGGCTGTCTAAAGAGAGCAGTAGGCCAGGATTACTGGGCACATCGAGCTGAGAGGCAATGGGTTCAGGCGGCGTTTGCCACATTGGTTGTGATTGAGAGGCTGTTTGAGCCCGGGCTGGAATCGATGCTCCCAGCAAAAATACACATGAGAGCAATCCACGCAGCAGACCTCTGCTGCGACTTGTTCGTAGAGACATATGATCTATTGCACTTTCAGGAACTACGCTTCAATAACTTTGTGTCTACACCGCGATAAAGTCAAATACCACAGACGTCTCGTCTGGGTCTCGCTCCAGAACCGATTTGTGGTTCAGATATCATCGATACATGCCAATAGAATAGGGCCAAACAAATGTTGGGTGTAGTCTTGTGGAGCCTCGTAATGCTGGGGGCAATTTTGGCAGCCCACTGGGGAGCAGATCAAGTGTCGGTGCCGCTGCAGAAGCTGCGGAAGCAGTGGGGCCTTTCCGAGGCAGCAGGGGCGGCGTTCGTCGCTTTGGCGACGGCGAGCCCAGAAATTGGGACCAATACGGCGAGCGCCGTTAAAGGGCTGACGGATATCGGCTTAGGAAACCTACTGGGCAGCAACATCATCTCGGTCCCCGCCATTGTTTTGGTGGCTTACCTGGCCAATAGAACGCGCCCCGATGCTGCTAGCCTTGAGGCCACTAGCCCCGATGAGGTCGACCCTGCCTCTTCCAAGAGCCTCCCTGACCCCCCTAATGAAGACGCTGCTGTTAAAGGCGATCGCTCTGATGCGACTGGCGGACGCGCAACGACGCCTCCCCCGGCGACCGGCCACCTACTGCGCCTTAAGCGGGAAGCGCTGACCGTCCAGGCGATTCCCTACATGGTGGTGATTGCGATCGCCGCCCTGCTCACGCTACCCCCGGCCTGGCGAGGTCTACAGCCCATCGATGGCTACATTATGCTGGTAGTCTACGCTATTTACCTAGCCCAAGCGATTCTGCGGCAGCGTCAGTCGGGGCAGCCGGTGAACTGGAAGCAAGAAGAGGTGTGGCGGGCAGTGGCCGGGGTGCTGGCGCTGGCCATTGGGGCCTACTTCACGGTGACGGCAACGGAGAATATCATCTCGATTGTGGGCATCTCTGAGCTGATTGGGGGTCTATTTATCACCTCGACCTTGAGCATCGTGCCGGAGGTGTTTGCCACCTGGAGCGTGGCCCGCAGCGGACAGGTGACCGCTGCCACCACCAGCGTCATTGCCGACAACACGGCCACCATGTCTCTGGCGCTAGTGCCGCTGGCGATCGCGGGGCTATCTATTGAGGATTTGCCGATGTTTTTGGTGAACCTGGGGTTCGTGGCGCTGTTTGCCATGGCCTACGGGGCGCTGGTGAACTGGGGGGATGACAAAGACAAGTACAGCTTCGAGGCTTGGGAGGTAGGGTTGCTGGTGGGGCTGTATGGGGTCTATTTGGCAGTGATTGTCTTCGGTTTCTTGTAGAAGATATAGGGTAAACGCAGCCGATGCCCTTCGCTCCTATCGCCGCGAGGCCGGCAGTGAAGCGGTCCAGTCCAAGTCCGATCGCCTCGACCTTCTTTTAAGCTGCTCTAAACGCCCTATCGGAGAGTCTTTTACTGGCTTATAGAAGTCGCCGTAAAACCCATCCGCTTTAGGGGTGGGATATAAGGCGGTGAACGTAGCGAACACATCCACACTTTACACAGCGAGCGCTAAGCTGTAAGCATGGTTCAAAAGGCTTACCGCTATCGCTTCTATCCTACTGCTGAGCAAGAAAACCTCTTGCGCCGGACGATGGGGTGTGCTCGCCTGGTTTACAACCGCGCTTTGGCGGCAAGGACTGAGGCTTGGTACCAGAAGCAAGAGCGCGTAGGCTACGCTCAAACCTCGTCGATGCTGACCCAGTGGAAAAAAGAGGAGGGCCTTGAATTTCTTACTGAGGTTAGCTCGGTTCCCCTTCAGCAAGGGCTGAGGCACCTGCAGACCGCCTTCACTAACTTCTTTGCAGGTCGGGCCAACTATCCCAGCTTCAAAAAGAAGCGCAACGGCGGTAGCGCGGAGTTTACCAAGGCGGCATTCAAGTTTAGAGAGGGTCAGGTGTACTTGGCCAAGTGCTCTAAACCTCTGCCCATTCGATGGTCTAGGGCGCTTCCGAAAGATGCCGCACCATCGACTATCACGGTGAAGCTGACGCCTGCAGGCCGGTGGTTTGTGTCGCTGTTGGTGGGGGTGGACATTGAGCCACTGCCGCTATCTCCTAACAAAGTTGGCCTGGACTTGGGCATCACCAGTCTGGTCACGCTGAGCACGGGCGAGAAGATGGCTAACCCCAAGGGCTTCCGGGCTAAGTACCGCAAGCTGAGAAAAGCTCAAAAGGCGCTCAGCCGCAAGCAAAAGGGGTCGAACAACCGATACAAAGCGCGGCTCAGGGTGGCTAGGGTCCACGCCGAGATAGCCGATGCCCGCAAAGACCTGCTTCCCTTCGGGACGCTTCGCGAACACAAGCTGACAACCCGGCTGGTGCGCGAAAACCAAGCGATCGCCGTTGAAGACTTGGCAGTGGGGAACATGGTCCGTAATCACTCTTTGGCGCAGGCCATCAGTGATGCGAGCTGGGGAGAACTGGTGCGGCAGCTTACCTACAAGTGCGAATGGTACGGGCGGGAGCTTGTCAAGATTGACCGCTGGTTCCCTAGCTCCAAGCGCTGTGGCAGGTGCGGCCACGTCGTAGATAAGCTGCCGCTGAACATTCGAGAGTGGCAGTGCCCTGAGTGCGAAGTGAAGCACGATAGGGACGTAAACGCTGCTGTAAACGTATTGGCCGCTGGTCTAGCGGTGTCAGTCTGTGGAGCGACCGTAAGACCTGTTGGCGAAGCCTGCGCTTCGCGCATGGAGAGCAAATCTCGGAAGGCAGGTGCTACGAAGCAGAAAAGTCTTGGAGCAATCCAAGAATCCCACGCGCTTTAGCCGTGGGAGTAGTCAACTAGCCACGCTTTCACGAGACGCTAGAATAACAGCGGCGTAGTAGGGGAAATCACAATGGGACAGCGAGAGCGACTAGTACTGATGGCAGAAGACGAGCTAGTCAACTACAGCACCGACGCCCTAAAAATGGAGCGACTGCGCCGCAAAATCGGCCTGTCGGTCCCTGTAGCAGAGCAAAAGCAGGTCAAAGAAGAGCTGCAAACGGAAATGGACTCAGGATCTTTCGTCCAAGACATTGTAGAAAATCAGCGCCAGCTCGCCGCTCTGCCGTTCTGGGGCATCGCCGGGCTAGGCCTGCTGTTCGGCATCTCCTTCCGCCAGCCCCTCGACTTCCTCGCCCCCGCGATCGCCTTCCCCTTGGCCTTCAACATTCAGAAGTGGGGCTGGCGGCTAGAGGCCAAGCGCCTGCTGATTCGCACCCTAGAAGACATTGAGCAGCGGATGCAGTCTCCCCAGGAAGAGTCCTCGGAAACTGCGTAGAGAAACCTATCACCCGGTAGACGTCAACCAGGCGTCAAGTAGCGTCTGATGAAGAACCAAAGATAACGCCGAATCGACTATGTCTGACGTACGCGATGCAGAAACCCCTGTGATACACCGCGGTCTCCAAGATATTCTGATTGACAAGACCTATATCTCCGACCTCAGGACCGACGACTTCGGGCTACTTTACCGGGGCTACCCCATCGCCGCCGTGCTAGAAACCCTGACCTACGAGTCGGTGGTCTACCTGCTGCTACAGGGATCTCCCCCCGACGCGTCTGCGGCTCAGGCCTTTCGCGATTGCCTCGCCGCTCACCGCGAGCTGCCCGCCTTCGCCATTGCCATGATTGAGCAGCTTCAGGGCGCCTCCCCGCTGGTTGCCCTACGCACCGTGGTTTCTGCCCTAGCGGCAGCCGACAGCCCCGCTAGTCCCGCAGAAAACGCTACCGAAGCCTTCATCGACCAAACCGCCCGCCTCCTGGCCCAGTCGGCCACCGCGATCGCCATCCACCACGCCGCCCGTCAGGGGCGATCGCTACCCGACTACGACCCAGCGTTGGGCCACGCCGCCAACTTCCTTTACCAAATCGCGGGGCAGCGCCCGACGGACGAAGAGGCCCTAATTATGGACCAGTGCTTCATTCTGCTGGCGGAGCACGGTTCCAACGCCTCCACCTTTGCGGGGCGAGTGGCCGCTAGCACTGGGGCAGACCTGCATGCCTCGATGACGGCGGCCCTCGGTACCTTAGGGGGCAGCCTCCACGGTGGGGCGATGGGGGAGGTGATCGACATGCTGAATGCGATTGACTACGACCAAGACGTGCTTACCCAGCTAAAGGCGCGGCGCAAGCAGCAAAAGCGCATCAGCGGCTTTGGTCACCGGATCTACAAGACTATAGATCCTAGGGCCCCGTTTTTGAGGGTTCATGCCCGCGCCCTGAGCTTGTCGAAAGGCAGCGACCTGTTTGACAAAGCAGAGGCAGTAGAAGCCGCCATGGCTCCCTATCGACGGCGCGGCGTCAACGTCAACGTCGACTTTTACCTCAGCATCATCTACCACCTGCTGGGCATTCCGGTAGATATGATTACGCTGACGGCGGGGCTGAGCCGCATGGTAGGCTGGGCGGCCCACATCCTAGAGCAGACCCAGAACAACGTGTTAATTCGTCCGTCTATGCTGTACGCCGGGGAGATTATGCAAGCGCCGTCGCCGCTGCCCGAGTCGGCGGCACTGCATTAAGCGAGCGGCGACACTGGCACACCCAAACAGAGGGGGCGCTCAGTGGCCCCCTCATTCCGCAGCCCCTTGCAGAATCTATCTTCGGGGTTTAGGTTGAGGTGTAGCCTCGAGGCCAAGACAGAAACTGAGAATTACTATGATAGAACCTGGAAAAACCGTGAAAGTACATTACAAAGGGATTCTAAACGACGGAGAGGTGTTTGACTCTTCTGAGGGAAGAGAGCCCCTGGAATTTCAGGTTGGCTCTGGTCAGGTGATTCCGGGGTTTGATGCCGCCATCCAGCAGATGGATACCGGAGCCACCAAGACGGTCACCATCCCGAGCGCCGAGGCCTACGGTGATGTGCGTCCTGAGATGGTGGCGACGGTGCCCCACGCCCAGTTTCCAGAGGGCATGAATCCCGAGGTCGGTCAGACCCTACAGCTGCAGACGCCCCAGGGTGCCCTGCCGGTGCAGGTGGTTAACGTTCAAGAGGAGGGGGTCACCATTGACGGCAACCACCCCCTCGCGGGTGAGGATTTGACCTTTGAGCTGACGGTGGTGGAGGTCGCTTAGCGGCACTGGAGTTTAAGCTCTTATGGGCAGTGCGTGGTGAGGCCCTCGGAACCCGTTGCCTCACCGCTCTCACCCTTATGCGATCGCGCTTTGTCAAGAGTGCGTAAATTTCAGCACAATTACGGGATAGGATAAGGCCACCGCCGTCTACTGTAGAAGCAGACAGCGATGGCCGCTGCACTTACTGTCCTTAAAGCTGTTGACGAAATCGATGGTTTTTATGACTATAGTAGTGCGGATAGTTTCAGGCTTACGGTGTAGCCCTTTTATATAGATCAAGCCCAGTCGCTCCAAATTAAATCGACATCACCTGCATCTATGACACCATCCCCCGTCACGCCTGATTATGATGCGTCTGGCAGCGTGCCTGACTACTCTGGCAGCTTGCCTGACTACAACGAGGCAGATTTTTCTTGCTGTCCCACCGACATCGACCTACAGATGGTGGCAGCGCGCGATCGCCATCGTGTGCTGACGGCAAAAATTTTTGTTCCTGTTGAAGTAGAGCAAGTCTGGCAAACTCTGACGGACTACGAAGGCTTAGCGAGCTTTATCCCCAACCTGGCAGAGAGCAACCGCATCCAGCACCCCAACGGCGGCATTCGCCTGGAGCAAATTGGCAGCCAAAGCATGCTCCGGTTCAAGTTTTGCGCCCGCGTCGTGCTAGACATGGTCGAGAATTTCCCCAGCCAGCTGCACTTCGAGATGGTGGAGGGCGACTTTAGAACGTTTAAGGGATGTTGGCAGCTAGAGCCCGCTACAGACGCCGCAACGAACCAGAGTGGGACACAGCTCACCTATCACCTGACGGTGTGCCCTAGCCGCATCATCCCGGTGCGGCTAATCGAGCAGCGGCTGGGCAACAACCTGTGTGAGAACCTGATGGCCATCCGAGATCGGGCGATCAAGCCTCAGCTTTCACCCACGTAGCCGCGCAGGGTGCCGTTACCGAGAGCAGCGCACCCAATCGATACAGTCTACAGCCCCAAATCCACCGCCACCCGATGGGCGCAGGCGAATCCAGAAAACGCGACCGCGTTGAGGCCCTGCCCCGGAAACGTGCTGTCCCCCACGCAGTAGAGTCCCGGCACCGCCGTACGGTTGAAGGGCATCCCCAGCAGTCCCATGAGCTTGCGGCTGGGCACCGGGCCATAGGTCCCGTCGGCCCGGCCCAAAAATCGGCGGTGAGTGCGGGGCGTCCCCATCTCTTGATAGTCCAAGGCTTGCTCTAAACCCGGAAAAATCGCCTCAAGCCGCTCGATCAGCTGAGCGGCGATCGCCTCTTTCTTTTGCTCATATTCTGCAGAAGCCAGATTCCACCCGTCGATCCAGCAGGGGGTAAAGGCGTGGATGATGTGGTACCCTGGCGGGGCCAAGTCAGGGTCCAGTAGGGTAGGAATAGAGACAAATAGGGTGCCGTAGGGCGACTCCATTTGGTCCCAGTTTTCGAGCAAAATGTGGTGGCACTCGGTGCCTTCCGGCAGCAGGTCGGCCTTAACGCCCAGATGCATGCTGAAAAAGCTAGGGGACTTTTGGTATCGCTGGTCCCACCGCTGCTCTTTCTTTGGCTTCAGCTCCGGCGGCAACAGCTTGCCAAAGGTGTCCCAACGGGTAGCGTTGGACACCACTCGCCGCGCCCGGTAGGTTTCCCCCGTAGCGAGCTGCACCCCCACGGCGCGCCCCTGCTCCATGACAATTTGGGTGACGCGGGCGCGGTAGTGAATTTTGCCCCCCGTCTTCTCTAGCCCCTCCGCTAGCTTTTCGGCAATTTGGCCCACACCGCCCTTGGGGTAGTTGATGCCGCCGTAGTGGCGATCGCTGAACACCATCCCCGCGTTGATCATTGGGGTTTGTTCGGCGGGCACTACAGACCAGCAGTAGCACTCCATGTCGATAAACTTCAGCAGCTCCGGATCGTGAATGTAGCGCCGCGCTACGTCTCCCGCATTTTGTGGCAGGTACTTCACTAAGCCCAGGCAGGCCAAAGGACTCTGAAAGAAGACCCGCGTGAGGTAGCGAGGCTCTTCTAAAGACAGCAGCTCCATGACGTTGAGGCAGTTGAACACCGACCAGCACTCGTCGTAAAACTGGCGGATGCCCTTAGCTTCGTGGGGAAATTGGGCCGTGAGTTCAGCCAGAAATGCCTCGTAATCGCGGTGAACCTTAAGGGTCAGGTCGTCGGGCAGATGGTAGTGAATTTGTACCGGGTCAGGAATGGTCTCCACCGAGACGCCGACCGCGTCCAGTGCCCGAGTCAGCAGGTTAGTGGTGCCCTGGTCACCAAATCCAAAGATCATCGACGCGCCGACGTCGAACCGGTAGCCCTGCCGCTCGAAATAGCCGGCACTTCCCCCCGGGATCAAGTAGCGCTCTAATACCAGCACGCTGGCCCCCTTGGCGGCAAGCTGTGTCGCCGTCACGAGCCCCCCGATGCCGGAGCCGATGACGATAACGTCAAACTCGGGTTGGGGTGAGGCGGCTGTGAATTGGGAGGAGCCCGATTGAGTAACTTGCTCTAAAGGGTGGTCTGCAGCCTGGGCTGCAGACTGAGGAGAGGAACGAGAAATTTGCTCTGACGGCACGACGCAATACTCGGTTAACGCTTCTGTACGCTTGGTCTTTAAGTCTACCTGACTAGGACGTTTCCTGGTCGGCTGGGGCTTGCTTCCTCTCGGGCTACAGCTGATGAAGATTAAATCGAAGTTCGACTAAGGGAGTATGATGATTCAGGCATCCAAAGCCTCTGCGTCATTACCGTTCATCCGCTTATCGCCATGGCCCCTCAACTGCGCGTCTATGTTCCTCCCCACCCGCTTATTAAGCATTGGCTGGGGGTCGCCCGCGATGGCGCTACTCCCTCTGCCTTATTTCGCAGTGCGATGGTAGAGCTAGGGCGCTGGCTCACCGACGAGGCCATTCGCGACTGGCTCCCCACCATCACCACAGAAGTTCAGACGCCCCTCACGACCTGCGAGGCCACCTTCATTAACCCAGAGGTGCCCGTCGCCGTCGTCCCCGTGCTTAGGGCCGGGCTTTCAATGATGGAAGGTATTCAGGCGCTGCTGCCGCTCCTCGATTTACCATTTGGGCCTAGTTCGAGATGAAGAGACCCTCCAACCCAGCTGCTACCTCAACAAGCTTCCTGAAGCGTTTAACCCGGAAGCGCGAGTGCTGATCAGCGAGCCGATGCTGGCAACCGGGGGGTCAATTGTGACGGTAATGGAAGAGCTGACGCAGCGCGGCGTGGACCCGGCCCTCGTGCGAATCATTTCGGTTGTCACCGCTCCTCCGGCGCTGCAGCAGCTGGGGGCTCGCTATCCGGCGGTGCGCATCTACGCGGCGGCGATTGACGAAACCTTAAACGATCAGGGCTTTATCGTCCCAGGCCTGGGAGATGCGGGCGATCGCACCTTTGGAACCTAGTCCCGCCGCTGACGGAAAACTGAAGCTGTTTCTAGAGTTGCGCTTAATAACTGTTCAAATTCAGCGGGGACGCAGCGCAATAAAGTTGATTCAGTCCAGAGATTGATGATATTTTCGGGCAATTCTAAAATAGTAAGGGTCCGCAATCAATAGTTCGACTAGACAACAGTCCTATAGAGGGTAAATCGACACATGGGTCAGCAGCAGGATAACTTCATGGGTGGCTTTTTGCTTGGCACCATCGTCGGCGGAGTCTTGGGTGGCTTGACCGGGGTTTTGGCGTCATCTCGTATTGCCAATCGCGAGTCAGTCCAGGGCGGGCGAGCGGGCGAATCGGATTCATCGCGGACCATCAAGCACACCAGCGGCCGCAGCATCGAATCGACGCGGCGGAGCCTAGAAGATAAGATTGCTCAGCTGAACGAGGCGATTGACGACGTCAGACAGCAGCTAAATAGCGTTGAGACCAGCAGCGACAACGGTGACCAGGCCATTATCAACGACGGCCTCTGAGCGAGAGCCCGCCGTTTAGATTAGAATGCAGGATAGGCCAACGCCAACCGTAAGGATATATCACCGCTAAGATACCCGCTTTAAGACACTATGGCTCTAGCTACTATCACCACTGCGATCGCGCAATTCTTGTTTTTCTACTCAGTCCTGCTGATTATTCGCATTTTGCTGAGCTGGTTCCCCAACATCGACTGGATGAGCCAGCCTTTTGCGGCGCTTAGCCAGCTCACCGATCCCTATCTCAACCTCTTCCGCTCATTTATTCCGTCGCTGGGCGGGATCGATTTCTCCCCGATCCTGGCGATTTTGGCGATTCAGTTTCTTCAGAACCTAATGGCAAGCGCCGCTGCATCGACCAGCTCCTTGATGATGCCCTACTAGCGTCGAGTCAAGCGCTGACGCTGCCAATTCCGAGCTAAGCGCCGACACGCTTAGTTAGTACCGCCGCACTCGCCCCGTGAACCCTGATGCTTTAAACTGCTCTAGCTTTAGCGGGGTGGGCTGGTTGGCAGCGACGCTGATGCGAATAGAGAAATCGCTGACGCCCGGCGGCACTTCGTCAATAGCGCCCAAGCGGGTGCGATTTTGGAATACGGGATTGTTGTTGGCGTCGTAGATGCGGCCAAAGACGTCGGCGTTGAGGACCGGCTTGCCCGAAGTATTCTCTGCCTTACCTACCACGAGATAGCAGTCTGCTTCGGCGACGCTACCCGCAGCCACCATTCCGGTTGCAAGCTCTGCAGGGCAGTCAGTATAGTCGATGTCGAACAGCTTTACCTGGATTGAGGCGCTGGCGGTGGGCGATAGAAGCCAGCTCGTTACCCATAGGCAGAGGGTGAGGAGGCCGGTCAGTACGACGCGATGTAGCGAGGAGCGAGTCGTAGGCTCAAACATAGGTCAAATTCCATCGAGGTGGCAGCGCGGATGAGGATGGTATCCCCCATCAGCTTACCGCGCTGGCTCACCATCAGAGCGGGTAATCGCTACAATCTACAATGAGTTGGGTGGTCTATTGAGATGCGCTACCCCGGCGAACACCTGAAGCACGAGAACAACGCTATGACATCTACGGCAACTCCCCAAAATAGCCAATCCGCAGCGATGGAGATTGAGAAGCACGGCCTACCGGTTACCATCATCACGGGATTCCTCGGTAGCGGCAAGACAACGTTGCTCAATCACATTTTGACGAACCAAGACGGCGTGAAGACGGCGGTTCTCGTCAACGAGTTTGGCGAAATTGGCATCGACAACGACCTGATTGTTGAGACGGGCGACGATAGCGGCATGGTTGAGCTGAGCAACGGCTGCATCTGCTGCACCATCAACAACGACCTCATGGAGGCCGTTCACCGGGTGCTAGAGCGTCAGGATAATGTCGACTACCTGGTGGTGGAAACCACGGGACTGGCGGACCCGCTGCCGGTAGCGTTGACTTTTTTGGGCACTGAGCTGCGCGACATGACGCGCCTAGATTCTATCGTTACCGTCGTTGACGCCGAAAATTACAGCTTGGATCTATTTAATAGCGAGGCGGCCCAGAATCAGGTGGCCTACGGCGATACGATTTTGCTCAACAAGACCGATTTGGTTGACGACGCGAGGCTAGAGTATTTGGAGTCGAGCCTCCGCAAGGTGAAGGCTGACGCTCGGATTCTGCGGACGAACCAATGCCAAGTGCCGCTGCCGCTAATTTTGAGCGTGGGTCTTTTTGAGTCGGAGCAGTACTTTAAGTCCGGTGAGCAGGACGACCACGCCGGTCACGACCACGCCGAGCATGACCACGCCGAGCATGACCATCACGACCATGCTCATCACGATCACGACCACGACCACGACCATCACTCCCACCACCTAGAGAACGACGGCTTCACCTCGCTCTCGTTTCAAAGCGATAAGCCCTTCGCAATTCGTAAGTTCCAAAACTTTTTAGATAACCAAATCTCAGAAAACGTCTTTCGGGCTAAGGGTATTTTGTGGTTTGATGAGAGTCCCAAGCGACACATTTTCCACCTCAGCGGCAAGCGGTTTACTCTTGACGACGAGCAGTGGAAAGCGGAGCCCAAGCTGCAAATCGTTCTGATCGGCCAAGATCTCGATCACGAGACGCTGCGATCGCAGCTAGAGGCCTGCGTCTGCGTTCCCTCAAAAAATCGCGGCATGGGGTTTGGCGGCAGGTAAGAGCAATAGCAGGCTGTTTCCCTTACGCAATTTTGCAGCGCCGCCAAAACCGCAGCGTCTCGTCGGCGCTGCCGCTAACCAACTGGTCTCCGGTGGGGTTAAGGGCGATCGCGCTGACGCACCAGTCGTGGGGCAGGGCATGAAGCCGGGCAATGTTCTGCGGCTGGGTGAGGAGGCTAGATTCGAAGGGCTCTTTTGGCTCGCTGGCGCTGCCCGGCAGCCCCCAAAGATGAATTTGAGCATCATCACCGCCGCTCGCAAGCCGCTGAGGAGAGGGGCTTAGAGCCGTCACGGCTCCCTGATGGGCTGCCGTGACGTAAAGCCGACTCATGTCGACGATATCCCACAGCTGCAGCTGTCCCCGCTCATCCCCTAAAGCAAGGACGTCCCAGCGGGGCAGAACGGCCATGGCGGTTACGGCAGCGCCTACCTGCAGCACGTTGAGGGGTTTGGCCGAATCTAGATCCCAAAAGCGAATGGTGCCGTCGTGGCTGCTGCTCACCAAGATCTGCTGATTGGGGCTGATGGCGAGGCCGCTGATCTTACCCCGGTGCTGCCGCCAGCGCTCAATCGCCACGCCGTTTTGCCAATCCCACAGCTGCAGGGCGCCGTTCGCCCCTCCGCTAATCAAGAGGCTAGGCGTAGCGGCGATCGCGCTTACGTCCCAGCTCTGGCTCACCAGGCGAGTTTGCCGCCTGCAGTCTGCCAAAGACCAAACGCATAGGGTGCCGTCGTCGCTGCTGCTGAATAAGGTCAGTTCATCATCGCTGATCTGCAGAGCGCTGATGCGATCGCGGTGCCCCTTTCGGCCTGGCTGGATCACCTGACGGCATTCTCCTTCCCAGGTCCAAACTCGAATACTGCGATCGCTGCCGCCGCTGACAACGGTGGTAGGGCCAGCGGCGATCGCCGTCACCGCGCCGCGATGATCTGTGGCCCTGTGGTGGCAGCGCCAGGTGTCTTGAGCGCTGTCTTGAGGCGGCGGGCTGGGCGGGAGCTGTGGGGTGAGGGCTGGCAGGGCCTCCAAATCCCTGAGCACGGCGGCAGCAGTGCGGTAACGCTGGGGGGCGGGGCGCAGCAGCTGGGCGAGAACCTGCCCTAGCTCTGGGCTCACCAGGGGAGCAAGATAGGTCTGGCGCAGCTGGTCGGTTTGCGCTGCCGAGTAGAGGTCAAAGGGCGAGACCAAGGTCAATAGCTCAGCGCACAGTAGCCCCAGGCTGTACAGGTCGCTGGCAAAACCAGGCTGTCCCGCAACCTGTTCGGGGGCGGCATACTGCGCATTGCCCGCTGGCTTGGCGGCCATAGATCCCTCAACCAAGGCAGCGCCAAAGTCTACCAGCCACAGCCGCTGAGACGCCCCGCAAATGATGTTTTCCGGCTTGATATCTTGGTGGACAATACCGTGGTCCTGCGCCCTGCTCAGCACTGGCAGCAGCTCACTCAGCAGCTGACGCGCCTCGGCTTCGTCAAACGGCCTCCCTTCAGCCAACCGCGCGGCCAGCGAGACCCCGTCGATCCAGGCCCAAACCAAGTGCCAGCTGTCTCCCCGAAGAATTGCCTCCAGCAGCTGAGGCACTTGGGGATGCTGACTAAACTGTTCCAAACGCTGGGCGTATGCTGAAAACTGGGGCCGAGAGAGTTGAGGCTGAACCTCGCCCTCAGGACTAAACCAGCCCTGCTGAATGACGCAGCTGTGCTGCCCTCGCCCTTTGGGGTGGTTCTCTTTAGGCTGATGGTCTAGGCCTTGCCACGTCCTGCTGACGGCGCTCTCCCCAATGAGGGCGATCGCCCGGTAGCGCCCGGCCAGCTCCAGCGGTGAGCCACAGGACCGGCAGACCTCTGCGGTGAATGGGTTCTCGGGGTAGGGGCAATATCGATTAAGGCAGTAGCAGCCGTCGTTCATCTGGGGCGAGGGCTCAAGTTTTACTTAGTAAACCCGCACTTGCGAGATGGCGATCGCCCCGGAAAAGCACATGTCCACGTCGGAGCCCGGATCTCTGGGGCGCTGACTGTAGTTTCCCACATACCGGATGGCATTTTGCTCTAGCTGGTAGTCCGTGGGCAGCGGCTGACTGCACAGCGGGCAAAAGACCATGTCGGGTTCAGGCTCGCTGGCGCTCACGGTGGGGAGGTTAACGTTCCAAAAGGTTCCCGGCTCAGAGGGCTGACTCAAGAGCTTCGACAGCACCATCGCCGTTAGCTTTGCCGCCCTGTCCCAGTCGATGGGCGCTCTGTTTTTGATGTATTGGGAGATGGCGATACCCGGCACCCGGTGCAGCAGTCCTTCTCGGACGGCGGCTACCGTCCCCGAAACATGCACATCGGCTCCCAGATTCCCCCCAGCGTTGATGCCGGACAGAATATACTTGGCCTCTGGAACCAGCGCGTTAACGGCGACGCGGGCACAGTCGGCGGGGGTACCGTCTAGGGCGATCGCGTCAGGTGAGCGGCGGTCTATGGCGATGGGCCGGCCCCGAGTCAGCTGATGACTACAGCCTGAGTGGGGCCGGGTAGGGGCAACCGTGACCGAGTTGGCAATGTCGCAGAGGGTAAGCGCCTGCTTGAGAGATTGAATGCCGGGGGCGTCGATGCCGTCGTCGTTGGTGAGGATGAAAGTCATTCAGGAATAGGCGCTATTGCTGCGATCGCTACAGGCTTTATCGTAGCGAACTGAACCCGACTGGAGGCTATCTTACGGCTCTAGCGCTCGCCGGGCGGCCTCTTCAATCTGCCGGGCAGCGGTGGCTTTACGCTCGCTGTAGCGATCCGTCAGCTCGTCTACCTGGTCCCGCAACAGCAGGGTGAAGCGATACAGCTCTTCCATAACGTCCACGACGCGATCGCGGTAGGCTGACGCCTTCATCGTGCCGTCTTCTTCAAACTCTTGGTACGCCTTGGCCACTGAAGACTGGTTGGGAATCGTGAACATCCGCATCCAGCGTCCCAAAATGCGCAGGGTGTTGACGGCGTTGAACGACTGGGAGCCCCCTGAAACCTGCATCACGGCTAGGGTTCTCCCTTGGGTAGGCCGGACTGCCCCGATGTTGAGCGGGATCCAGTCGATTTGAGTTTTCATCAGTCCGGAAACGTTACCGTGCAGCTCTGGGCTCGACCAGACCTGCCCTTCTGACCATAGGGAAAACTCTCGCAGCTCCTGCACTTTGGGGTGGGTGTCTGGCTCGGCGTTATGAAGAGGGAGACCCCGAGGATTGAAGAACTTTGTCTCGGCACCAAAGTCTTCAATGATGCGGGCCGCTTCCTCTGCCAGTAGCCGGCTGTAGGAGCGCTCCCGCAGAGAGCCATAGAGAAAAAGAATCCGGGGTTTGTGGTCAGAACTCATAACCGAAGTTTTGTAGGAAGGTAGACTTTTAACGGGCTGGCAGTCTTACAGGGTCGGTAGTGTCGCCGAGTAAGTTTAGAATGTGCTGGACCTCTTCGGCTCGGTTTTCTTGCTGTAGCAGCGCCGCCACCAGCGCCAGATAGGTTTACTTCGCAGCGCTTTACCCCGTTGAGTTCAACCGCCTCGATGACCTTGCGGCGTAAGTCAATGCTGTATGGGGTTGCCATAGCAGATACTGAGAGCGGCTATTTCCCTATTCTATGTCTTAACCTATTATGGCGATCGCTATATGTGGAAGGGCAGAAGAGCCCATAGGATTACTCGCCTTCGGCTCACCGTCTTACTATCCCACCTCCTTTAGGGGGGGATATAGG
>CAVRCJ010000012.1:0-41079 GCA_963719515.1 uncultured cyanobacterium | reverse complement strand
TTGAATGTCCCTAAGGTGAAGAGCCGCTGAGTGACGTGGTCATATAGGGTGCCCGCGTCGCCGCCCTGAAAATCTGTGCGTCCGCAGCCGCGAATAAACAGCGCGTCACCCGTGAGCGCGTGCGTACCGTCGACGAGATAAGCCATGTGGCTATTGGTGTGGCCGTGGGTTTCAATGACCCGCATCTCAACGCCGCCGACCTTAAAGACGTCTCCGTGGCCAACGTGCTGGCTGGCGCAGGCCACCTCTGCATTTTTGGGAACAACGCCGCTACAGCCGGTGAGCTCCCGCAGTTTTCCTGCACCCGTAATATGGTCTGCATGGATATGGGTTTCTAGGCAGGCCTTAAGGGTAAGATCCAGCTCATTCAGTAGCTTAAAATCGCGCTCGACTTGCTCTATAACCGGATCGAGTGACATCCTCCCGACGCTGATGCTACGCATACAGCGCGGGCTTCCTCAGTGACTCCCAGTTACTGCTGAGACATTTCCTGAGAGATTAAGGGCTTGATGTCCCACAGCCCTATTCAATAGGTTGATAGCCGCGTTGTGGTCGCGACAGATCGTTAAGCCGCATGACGGGCAACTATGGACCCGATCGGCCAGCGTCTTTGGTACCCGCTCACCACAACCCGAGCAATCAATGCTGGTTCCGCGTGGGTTCTCAGCGATGGTCATCTTTCCAGCTTTCGCGGCTTTGAAAGAGCCTATCTCCAAGAATGTACCCCATGCGGCATCAGCGATTGACTTTGCCAGTCTGGTTCGAGCAAGTCCTTTGATGTTGAGCTTTTCATGAGCGACAACATCGTACTTTGAGAACAGCCAATCCCACACCTTAGAAAAGAAATCACGACGCTGACGCGATATCTTCAGATGCAGTTTGGCGATGCGATTCACCTGCTTACGCCAGCGGTTAGAGCCCTTCTTCTGTCTCGATAGCTGCCGCTGCAGCTTGGATAGCTGCCGCTCTGAGCGTCGAAAGAACTGAGGGATAGGAACGCTCTCACCGTCACTGGTAACCAAGAAATCCTTCAGCCCAACGTCAACACCGACAGACTTAGCCCTATCGACATCCGGAGTAAGCATCGGAACGGCATTGTTTTCCAGTAACAGGCTCACATACCAACCATCTGCTTTGCGAGTCACCTTGGCCGTTTTGACAGTAAACCCATCAGGTATCGGGCGATGAAGGATTAGCTTCACCTGGCCAATCTTAGGCAGGGTAATACGACTTCCATCGATGCAGTCAGGTTTTATCTGCGGGAACGTGAACGTCCTGTAGCGCCCCGCGCCTTTGAACCGAGGCTTGCCGCTACGCTTACCATTCCTATCACCTTTGATGAAACGCTCGAACGTCTGCTTTACCTGCTTCGTCACCTCCTGAAGCGCTTGTGAGTGCAAATCCTTGTACCAGGGTCGCTCTCGCTTGAGAGGTACTAGGCTAGCCTTCTGGCTGTAGTAATTAGGATTATCTTTGAGTGGCGCAAGGCTACAGGTGAGTGGGCAGGCGTTGACCGAACAGCGGTTCATCTCCCACCAGTCGAATCGCTCAGCCAGCAACCAGTTGTACTGTGCCCGAAGCATATCTAGCCATCGGGTCATGGTAACCGTTTGCTCAGCCGCTGGACGCAACTTGTACTGATGGGTGACTTTCATGCAATAATGATAGCATATTGACATCAGAACGACATGCAGCAAATAACTATTAGAGCCGCTGACAGAGAAAAGCAGCATCTTGACAAGTATTGTGAGATGACCGAAAGAACTATCAACGATGTCCTTAAGGAGTACATCCGAAGTTTGGCCGTCTCCGGGGCATTGAGCCCCATCGACGACCGCGACTCTCATCCCGACGCTCACCCTGACGGGTAGAGCGCGGGGCTTCCTGTCTAGTAGCTAAATTTCCTTAAAATCTCTCGAAGCCTAGATTTTTCAGCTCGCGCTTTTCCAAGATAAGGCTACGTCCTCCCGAGCATGAGCGCGCTTTTGAGAGCATATACCGCTGCTTGAGCGGCGATGGAAGTGGCATATTCTGAGCTGCTATTCTGGGCATCCAGCTTGTGCCAAAGCTGCACTTAGCCCTAGCGCTGGCTCGTCGCCCGTAACGACTGCCTGATTGTCGCCTATAAGAATAGAGATTTGCGCCGAGTTCTGCATTCCTTCTTGTTGATAGGTATACCTCGCATCGATAGTATCGTTGGCGAAAGTTCCTTCAAACGTGCCAAGGCGGCGATCTTTGAAGACGGGAAGCCAATTATACTCGCCCGTTGCCTGAGATCCTGCAACGTTAACTATCAGCTCTTCCACGTCCTTATCGCTCCCGGTACCATATTCGTTCCGGAAGCAGTACTGCACCGAGCCTGCTGAACCTGGGCTAGCCTGGGCGGAACCGGAGTTGCCGAGGATTGCGCGTACGTCACCAATCGTAGCAGCACTATCGCTTAGCAATTCTTCGATGGACGGCTCTCTATAGACGTTATCGCTGCCGTCGTTGAGAAGTACAGTGGGGTACGGGAAAGGCTGTCCGCCCGTTGGGCCAGCGCCTGTAGTATATTGAGCGATCGCAACCACACCGGGACCCAAGCCATCGCTATTGATGTCTTCAAAGGTAACTGCATCTAGCTCAAAAAAGCGCCAGGCATCAGAAATAAACAGAGAACTGTAGCTGCCGGTCGTATCTCGCCATCGCAGCGCTAAGCTTCCGCTATCCTCTAAGCTTACCGGAACAAAATCGACAAGACTGATTATGCCAGCAGTTCCTACCTTGGCAGTTTTCAACCTGACCGTGCCGCGATGCCTTCGACTAGAGATGCTGCGCAAACGCGAAGCATAGGCTCCGGCCTGGCGCAAATAGTCGCGTCGGGCCGGAAAGCGCAGCCCTACGGTCAATTCCTTGTCATCCGCCAAATTGAGAATTACTGATATTTATCGCTGTTGACTGACTTATGCCCTTTGAACAATTTCAAAACTCGGACAAAGGCACACCATAGGTAAGAGCGAACTCGAAAAGAGCTCTAGACACTTCTTCATAGTTCTCACTACACCTAGCAAAAATTATGGCCACAGCAAAAATCAGCAATCAATACGACATTCTTGACCCTCGTAGCGCGTACCCGCAGCCTCCCTTTCCGCGCCAGCCACAGAACGCGCCAGGCCTTGCTGCCAGGATGGACCCCGAGCCTGATCATGGGGAAAAGAGCTACCAGGGATTTGGCCGCATGAAGGGCCGCAAGGCGCTGATTACAGGCGGGGACTCTGGCATTGGCCGGGCCGTGGCGATCGCCTATATGCGTGAAGGGGCCAGCGTTGCCATTAACTACCTGGAGGAGGAGCAAAGCGATGTGCAATCGCTGCTAGACCTGGCGAAGAGCGAAGGCGGCACCATCATCCCGATGCCTGGAAACTTGATGGAGGAGAGCTTCTGCGTTTCCCTAGTCAAAAATGCCGCCGAGCAGCTGGGGGGACTTGACGTTGTAGTAATCAACGCCGGTAAGCAGGTGATGCAGCAGTCCATTCAAGACATCACCACTGAGCAGTTTGACCAGACGTTGAAGACCAACTGCTACGCCATGTTCTGGCTCTCTAAAGCGGCGCTGCCGCTGATGCCACCGGGAGCCAGCATCATCAACGTCACCTCAGTCGTTGGCTACAATCCAATAGCCGCATTGCTCGACTACTCGTCAACCAAGTTCTTCATCCGCGGCTTCACCCAGGCACTAGCCAAGCAGGCGCTCGAGCAGGGGATCCGCGTCAACGCTGTCGCCCCTGGCCCGTTCTGGACGCCGCTCCAGTCGTCAGGGGGGCAAACTCAGGATAATTTGGAGGAGTTTGGCAGCTCTTTTCCCATGGGCCGCCCCGGTCAACCTGCAGAGATTGCGTCGACCTTTGTGTTCCTGGCGACGCAGGAGTCGGGCTTTGTCACAGGGGAGATCATTGGCGTCACGGGGGGCTCGCCGATTTCCTAACGCTGGCGTTGACGGCAATTTAACTGCTCTCGCTTTAGCAGAAGTGCAGTTAAATTGCGCTGTCCGGCTGGCCTGGCCAGTGCCCTTGTCAATCGCCCGGTGTCAGGCTGCACGCCAGTAATCCGCTACGCTAGTAGGACGTTATTTCTCGAAGGAGATATCCGTTGGCCCTCCCCCGCGTCCGGCAACATGTCAACCCCCTCAGCGATCGCTATAGTGCGCCTGCGGTACTTCCCAACTGGGACGAAGTGTATGCCGACCCGGCCCAGCCGCTGCTCCTCGATATTGGCTCCGCCAAAGGCACCTTTTTGCTGGGAATGGCGCAGCAGCAGCCCCGCCGTAATTTTCTGGGCTTGGAAATTAGGGCAGCGCTGGTGGACGGCGCGCTGCGCAAGCAGCAGCAGCTGGGCTTATCCAATCTGCACTTTATGTTTTGCAACGTTACCCCGTCCCTGTCGCCGCTGCTGGCGTCGTTGCCTGAGGGTGTCTTAGACCAGGTGACGATTCAGTTCCCCGACCCTTGGTTCAAAAAGCGGCACCAAAAGCGCCGGGTGGTTCAGCCCGTGCTCGTAGCGGCGATCGCATCCCACCTAGCGCCGGGAGGCCTCGTATTTCTGCAGTCTGATATTGAGGCTGTAGCGCTGGAGATGAGCGATCGCTTCAGCGAGCATCCCGATTTTGTGCCGCTAGAGCATCCCGCCGATAGCCCGTTTCCCGTTTTGACAGAGCGAGAAACGATGACGCTGGAGCGCCGCGACCCGGTGTATCGCTTTTGCTTCAACAGGCGATCTCGCCAATAGACAACGTTGTGTCACATCATAATGATTTTCCCTAAGGAGACCTCAGCCCTGTGATATAGTTCAACCAGTTAGGTCGTTCTAAAGTGCCGATTTTGCTATGGTTCAGACAAATCATGATCCAGGCTTCAAGGTTAAAAGGCGGACCTACAACCGGCTGCTGAATGCGCTGCCTGACGAAGAATACCAGGCGCTCGAACCCTACCTTAAGCAGGTCGATTTGCCTCGCGGCAAGATTCTCTACGAACCCGGTGACCTGATTGAACAAGTTTATTTTCCTGAGCGGGCGATGGTGTCTATCGTGTCGCTGATGGAAAACGGTGCTACGACGGAAATTGGACTGATTGGCAACGAAGGAATGGTGGGTATACCCGTTATCTTAGGTCATCCTAGAGCCTCTAACCGAGCCATCGTTCAGGTTCCCAACGGCGGTATACAGATCAGCACTAACGCTCTACAGGACGTACTTAAGCGGGGCGGGAAACTACAGCAGATGCTGCTCTCTTACACCAGCGTCATGTTCATGTATGTGTCTCAGCTTGCCGCCTGCAATCGCCACCACCGTATCGAGCAGCGTCTCGCCCGGTGGCTACTTCACGTCAACGCCAACATCGGTTCTGAACAGCTGCCGCTCACGCAGGAATTTATTGCTGAGATGTTGGGTAGTCGGCGATCCGGCGTGACGGTGGCGGCTCAGGCCCTGCAGCGCGACAAAATTATCCACTACCGCCGTGGTAAGATCACGATTCTTGATCGCGCTCGCCTTGAGAAAGAAACCTGCGAGTGCTACTACCAGATTCAGCAAGAGTTCTCTCGGCTACCCGGTAGCCGTGACGCCAAACCCGCCGCCTGAGGCAAGTGCCGCTTACGTCCAATACCGTACAGACCAAACCAGCCTTTTTTCCTAAACTGTTAAACATTAACAATATTAGGTTTATAAAGGTGGTTTATTCCCATATGACCCTTAACGATGAGAAGGTTCGCTACTTCTTGTGCTGTTATCAAAACATGTCTAGCGAGGTTGCGGTTCTTCGTGTCGTTCGGCAAGGCAAGCACACCGTTGAGCAAAAGATTTCCCCGGGAGAGCAGCTGCTATTTAGCGCAGTTGCGGGCGAGACGGCGAGCATTTACAGCGTGCATGGCGGAGAGGAGAGTTTGACGGAGACCGTCTCCTGCTCTGAGCTGAGATATTTGCCCAACGACGATGCATAGTCTCTGTCTAAGTTAGGACGTGAATGCGGCAGGCGGCTATGATACTAGCGGTGTGACTCCATTTTGATTGGCGTATCACAATGCCCCAACCTGCCGTATTTCTTGATCGCGATGGTGTTCTCAATGTCGAAGCGGGCTATATCCGCCAAGTCACAGATCTACGACTCATTCCCGGAGCTGCCCAGGCGGTGCGGCGGCTGAACCTAGCGGGCTGGTTTTGCTGTCTGGTATCCAATCAGTCTGGTCCTGCCCGAGGCTACTATCCTGTTCAACATGTAGAGGCGCTGCACGACCGCCTCACCAGCCTCCTGCAGGCAGAGGCAAAGGCTCACCTAGATGCCCTTTATTACTGCCCCTACCTCAGCCCCAGCGAGGGGGGGGCAGACCCTGAATTTGCCCTTTGGTCGACCTGGCGTAAGCCTAACCCAGGCATGCTGGTCGCTGCCGCTTGGGATCATGATTTGGATATTGCCCATAGCGTCATGGTGGGGGACAAGGCCACAGATATTGACCTGGCCCACAACGCAGGCTGTCGTGGCGTCCTGGTGACTACGGGGTATGGCGATCGCGTTTTGTCTGGGCGGTACCAGCATCAAACCCAACCGGACCACGTGGCTGCCGACTTGGCGGCGGCGGTGGATTGGATATTGGCTTGACCTGAAGGCGAGTGGCCAGTGGGCTGACGAATTGCCCTCGGATCACCTTGCTTTATTAAAGTGCTCCGCGCTGGCCCGTAGCGGCCTACTTGCTAGTCTTCTTCTGGAAGCGGCAAAGATACAAAAGCTCAAGCTGGCTGCCATACTCCTGAATCATCGCTACCTGACGCCGATACAGTCCCCGAAAGATATTGGCAAATACCAAAGTGATGATGGCGATCGCCATCCCTACGACCGTCGACACCAAGGCCTCGCTGATGCCTGCCGCAATGCCCGAGGCGTCGCTGGCGTTAGGGCTTCCTAGCTGAAGTGACGAAAACGACTGGATCAACCCCGATACTGTACCCAGCAGGCCCAGGAGGGGCGAAACGCTGATCACAATGTCAAACAGGGTATTAAAGCGTCTGAGCAGCGGCAGCTCTCGCTGGGTGGCGCTCTCCAGCGCTAGCCGAAACCCAGCGGGGGAGAGCCGCGCCGAAATATTTTGAGGCATCTCCAAGGGGGCGAGCAGGATGCGGGCCACGGGCAGATGGGCATGCTGCTTGAGCAGGGTCAAAGCCTCGCCGGGATCGGTCTGAAAGGCGTAGAGCACGTTGCGCAGTAGAGCCGGCTGATGGCGGACGATGGTGCTCCAAAACAAGAGCCGCTCCAAAATAAAGGTGATGGCGGCAACCGAGAGCAGCAGCAGAGGCACCATCACCGCACCGCCGGACGAAAAGAGGTTAACTACCGGTTCCATAGTTTGTAGCTACTGGCATGAGTACTGGCCGTATCGGCATTAGAGCGAGCTAGGTAGATCAAACACTTCTACAGGCGTGACCTGGACCCTGAGGTCAACAGAGCGACTGACCTTCTCGGACAGCAAGTCCCGCAGTGATCCTACCTCTTCTTCTGACACAAATCCTTCCGGAGCCGTGAGCTGCACCGCTACAAACAGAGTCTTACGGCTAAAGCGCATTTGAATGGAGCGGATATCAACGTCGTTGGACCCCGAAAACTCTTCGCGCACAGAAGTTTGTATCTGGTTGCGGACGGTCTGCTTAACCAGCAGGTTACGGAGCGATAGGCTGAGGGGCAGCATCAAGAACGCCAGCATGATGACGCCAAAAAACAGTCCCTGCTTAGCGCGTTGAATGGAGCCATAGCGCTGCAGCAAGAACACCAAGCTGCCGCTAAAAACAATCCCGATTAGGTTTGTGATAAATAGAACAAACGCGCCCAGACCGGTCTGCTGGTCGCCCTGCGCAAAACCAATACCAACCACGCTCAGCGGCGGAACTAGGGCCACTGCGATCGCCACTCCAGGCAAAGCGTCGGCAATCCGTCGCCGCGAGTTAGCATAGGCCCCCGCCGCCCCCGCCGCCATGGCGACGCCCAAATCGAGCAGCGTCGGCTGGGTGCGGGAGGAGATCTCCGGATTCATCACCTGCAGCCCGGTCACCTTGGCGATTACCAAAGAGATAAACACCGTCATCAAGATGCCGCAAAGCACCGTCAGGGCAGAGCGCCGAAATAGACGGCGGTTGGCGACAGCGATCGCGTAGGCCATGGCGATGACCGGTCCCATTAGGGGGGCGACAATCATCGCGCCGATAACGGTGGCGGTGCTGCCCGCTAGCAGTCCAAAGGTAGAGATAGCGCAGGAGAGCGTGGACAGGACGCAAAAGCTCACAGAGGGGACAGCCGCTCGCCACAGGTCGCGGTTGATGGCTGCCATCGGCACCGGCTTTTCTACGAGCCAGTGCCAATCGCCGCTGCTGTGGTTCCAAAAGTCATTGATGTGCTTGAGGGCTCTCAGCGTCTTCCAGCGCAGGCTCACTCTGATAGAGGACCAGCGATCAGAGAATTTGTCAGCCATCGCAGCGCAGCATCCCGCAAAAAGATAGCTACATAGTAGCGGCGAAATCAGCAAAATGTAATCAGACTTACTATTGTGTTGTTGAGACAATGCATAGGCAATTAGCACCGTGAAGATTCCAGACGAACCTGAGGTTCCAGCTCAAATCAATATCGTACCGATGATCGATGTCATCTTTGCGGTATTGGCGTTTCTGATTGTGTCGAGCCTGTTTCTGACTCGCTCTGAAGGGTTGCCCGTCAATCTCCCGGAGGCCGGTACCGCTGAGCCTTCCACTGAAACCCAGGTGGTGGTCACGATTGACGCTGCGGGGGCGATCGCCCTCAACCAAGTATCAACGCCGCTTGAGGAGCTTGCAGCGGCAGTGGAAGGGGTCGTTGGGGCGCGGTCTACGCCGACGTTAGTCGTGCTCAATGCGGATGAGCAGGTGAGCCACGGCACTGTGGTTGCGGTCATGGACGCGCTGCGAACCGTCGAGGATATTCAGTTGGGGATTGCGACGCAGCGTCCCCAGCCTCAAGAGTGAATTTTCGCAAGATCGTGATAGACTCTACAGCGTCTTTCAAGTAGGTGAACACTGCTCTACAGCTATGCTCAAGCCGTCTTCTCTGCTTAGCGCTACCGCTATTCTTCTCAGTTTTTTAGGCACTTCTAGCGCCGCAGTGGCCCAGCTCAGCTTTAGCCTCCCCGAGCTGAGCGCTGCGGGCAGTCGGGAGGCCACAACCCGCAGCATCTGCGCCATCTCTGGGGGAAGTCCCTTAACGGCAGTTCTTCCTGAAACCAATGTCGGCGTGACGCTTCAGGCTCAGCCCACGCTCTTTGTCTACGTCCCTCGAAATAATGCTCAACAGGGGGAGCTACGGGTCATTGAGGAAAGCAGCCGCGCCGAAATACTGACCACAGCCGTTGAGCTACCGCCCTCCGTTGCCCCAGGAGACTACCAATACGGCCCCGCGATCGCCGCCATTACGCTAGAGGACATTTCCCTCACGCCCGAAATCCGCTATCGCTGGACCCTCGCCCTCGTCTGTGACCCTGGCGATCGCAGTCGGGATATTGAGGTGTCGGGGGTGCTGCTGCGGGCGGGAGACGGCTACTTGAGCCAGGTTGAACCGGAGGTCCGGGCGACTCTCTCTCTGAGTCAATAGCGCCTGCCGCCGCCTCTGAGTTAACAGCGCCTGCTGCGGACACTACGGCAACACCTGACGCCCTGTTGGCCTACGCAGAAGCCGGAGTCTGGCACGATATGCTCACCCGCCTCGTCACTCTCGCCGCCGTTGACCCCAGCTATACCGGCGAGCTTGCCAGCATACTCACGGCCCAGGGATTGGGGGCGATCGCTGACGCTAGCGTCGCACCGGTGCGGCTGAGGCCGCGACGCTAGTCGAATAGAACATACATGCAATACGGCAATTTGTCCAGGTTGAACAACCAGATGTGACGGGGATCACCTATCGTAGGGATGTTTAGGGATAAGAAACGTTACGAACGGGCTTCGAAACGAAATAGTGCTGCACAGCGCAAGGCGATCGCAGCACTGTTGACTCTTGACCTTAACGTGCGGTACTAGGGCATTCGGCATCTGCTAACAAAATAGGGAAATTTTTTCGCTGAGCAAGCGCTCGCTAATTGGCAGCTTTTAGACAGATTGCTCCACCGAGCGATCGCGACGCTGGTTCTGGGAGAGTCGTTTGCCTCCAGTATTTTGCGCAGTAAACATGGATCGATCGTCGATAGATATTCTTTGGATTTTGATATCCGCTAGCCTGGTCTTTTTGATGCAGGCTGGATTTTTGGGTCTTGAAGCGGGGTCAACCCGCAGCAAAAATAATATCAACGTCGTCATCAAAAACATTGCGGATTTGGGGTTGTCCGTCCTGTGCTTTTGGCTGTTTGGATTCGGCCTGATGTTCGGCCAAACCCGCAGCGGCTGGATTGGAGCGACGCTCTTTATGCCTGAAGTGGGCCAAGGCGAGGTGTGGACCGCCGCCTTCTTCCTGTTTCAGGCGATGTTTTGCAGCACCGCCGTCACCATCGTGTCGGGGGCGGTGGCTGAGCGCATTCGCTTTGGCGCTTATCTCGTCATTACGCTGCTAGTGTCCGGAGTGCTGTATCCCATCTTTGGCCACTGGAGCTGGAACGGATTGGACAGCGGCGGCAGCAGCGGCTGGTTGGGAAGCTTAGGGTTTGTGGACTTTGCAGGCTCTACCGTGGTGCATAGCGTGGGCGGGTGGGTGGCGCTGGCGGCGGTGCTGGTGATTGGACCTCGGGTGGGGCGGTTCTCTCATAAGCGGCGGCGGCTGATTGTTGGCTATGACCTGCCTCTAGCCTTACTCGGGACGCTGCTGCTGTGGCTAGGGTGGTTTGGCTTCAACGGCGGCAGCGTCTTGGCCCTAAATGATCAGGTGCCCGGCATCATCGCCAATACGCTACTGGCGGGGTCGGCAGGGCTAACTACTCCCCTGCTGTTAGACGTGCTGCGGCAGCGACAAATTTCCGTTAAGGGCGTGATGAATGGCTCTTTAGCGGGGTTGGTTGCCATTACGGCCAGCTGTCACGTCGTCACCGCCGGAGCCGCTATCTTGATCGGCGGCATCGGTAGCCTCTGCATGCTGAGCACCGATCGCTTTCTAGAGCGTCGCCGTATCGATGATGTGGTGGGGGCAATTCCGGTCCACCTGAGCGCTGGCGTTTGGGGCACCTTAGCCGTGGGGCTCTTCGGCGATCGCACTCTCCTGACCACGGGGCTGAGTCGCCCTGAGCAGATACTGGCTCAGATTTTGGGCATTGGGGTGGCCGGACTGTGGACCTTCGGGGTAGCCTTTATCCTGCTCTACCAAATCAATCGCCGTTGGCCCCTGCGGGTCAGCCGTCGCCATGAGCACATCGGCCTCAACGTTTCGGAACATGGGGCCACCAGCGACCTGGTTGATTTGTTTATGGTGATGCGCCGACAGGAGCGTACGGGAGATCTGGGACTGCGGGCCCCGGCCGAGCCGTTCACGCCCGTAGGACAAATCGCGGCCCGCTACAACCGCGTTATTAGCCGCCTAGAGCGGGCGCTAGCGCGTACGGATGCCATTGTGGCAGCGGCCAGCGAAGTCATTCTTACCGTTGCCCCTCAAGGCCTGCAGATCCGCTCCGCCAACCCAGCCGTGCGCAATTCGTTCGGGGTGTCAGAGGAGCGCCTGTGTCAGCAGTCCCTGATGCAGATCCTGAAGACCCAAACGCTTCCCGGTGACGGTGTAGATGCTCTAGAGCGGCTTCTGTATCAGGCCAGTGAAGACGGCTGCCCCTACGAACTGGTGGGCCGTCGTCAGGGGGGAATCACCTTTCCACTGGAGATGACGGTCTCCCGCGTCAAAACGCGGCGGGAGTGGAGCTACGCCGTGATTCTCCGAGACATTACTCTGCGCAAGCGGGCCGAGGAGGCGATTCAGGCCTCAGAGGCCAAAGACCTCAAGGCGCGTCAGCTGGAGAAGACGCTGGCGGATCTGAAGCAGACCCAGCTGCAGCTCGTCCACAGCGAAAAGATGTCTAGCCTAGGGCAGCTGGTCGCTGGAGTAACCCACGAAATCAACAACCCGATCAATTTCATCTACGGAAACCTGCACTACCTCAAGGACTACACCACAACCCTGTTGGAAATCGCGCAGTCCAAGTCGCCGCAGCTGGTTTCTAGTGCCATGGGTACCGCAGCCGGCCTTGTCCCTGCCGCGCCCCAAAGCGATGAATCGGAGCTGGACTACATCGTCGACGATATGCCCAAGCTCTTGGCCTCTATGGAGGTAGGCGCTGAGCGAATTACCGAAATTGTTCGGGCGCTGCAGGATTTTTCCCACCGGGGTGGCGCTCATCTCAAGCAAATCGACGTTCACCATGGCTTAGACAGTACCCTGACGATCCTGGGCAATCGCCTAAAACCCCAGAACCGCCGCCCAAAAATTTCGGTGGAGCGCCACTATGGGCAGCTGCCGCTCGTAGAGTGCTACCCCGGACTGCTCAACCAGGTTTTTATGAATTTGTTCGTCAACGCGATTGACGCCGTTGATGAAAAGGCCGCCAGTTTGCAGAGCGATCGCCGCAGACTCGCCTTATGATCCTCGAATTACCATCAGCACTTACTGTAACGGTGGCGATCGCATCTGCATTGCCATTATGGATAACGGCGTCGGCATTTCTGAGGCGGTAAAGCAGCGCATGCTCGACCCCTTCTTCACGACAAAACCAGTGGGGCGCGGCACGGGGCTGGGAATGTCAATTAGCCACCAGATTGTTGTCGAGCGCCATCAGGGGCAGCTGAGCTGCGTTTCTACGCTGGGTGAAGGCAGCCGCTTTGTAATTAGTTTGCCGGTGGAGCAGCTGGCTCACGGGTCAGGCAAGCCTGTGCCTGCAGCGTAGTCGTCGAGAAATTGAGGTAGCAGCAGCGAAGGTCCCTTAGTCTTCAGATACCACACAAAACTTCATCTATGTCAAACGAAAGATGTGTTTGGCCTAGATCATTTCTACCGTCATAGACAGAGTATTTATCGCAACATGAACCAACATTACGACGTCATCATCATTGGTGCTGGGGCCGGTGGGGGCACGCTCGCCTATGGTCTCGCACCGACGGGCAAGCGAATCCTGCTGATTGAGCGGGGGGACTATCTACCGCGGGAGAAAGAGAACTGGGACGCGGATGAGATCTTCACCCAAGGGCGCTACCAGGCCGATGAGCAGTGGCTCGACGCCAAAGATCAGCCCTTCGACCCCCAGGCTTACTACGTCGTCGGTGGCAACACGAAGCTCTACGGGGCGGCGCTGCAGCGGATGCGCCAGGAGGACTTTGGCGAGCTGGAGCATGTAGACGGCGTTTCCCCGGCGTGGCCGCTATCCTACGATGAGCTTGAGCCTTACTATACTCGCGCCGAGAGCCTGTTCAAAATTCACGGCCAGCGCGGTGAAGACCCGACAGAGCCCCCAATGTCGGCGGAGTATCCCTTTCCCGCCTTCGAGCATGAGCCCCGCATTCAAACCGTCGCCGACAGTCTAGCTGAGCGGGGGCTGACGCCGCTGCACCTCACTTTAGCCCTCGATCGCAACGAGGCCAATCTGGCCAACAGCCCCTGCATCCGCTGCGACACCTGTGACCCCTATCCCTGCCTGCTTGACGCCAAGATGGACGCTCAGACGGCCTGCGTCGACCCGGCGCTCGCCTACGACAACGTGACGCTGCGCCTCAACACCCTGGTGACGCGGCTGCTGACCACGGCGGATGGTCGCCGGGTCGATCGGGTGGAAATTCAAACGGACCAGGGACTAGAAACCCTGTCGGCGGACACGGTGGTGGTGGCCTGCGGTGCGGTAAATACGGCGGCGCTGCTGCTGCGCTCTGCCAGCGAGCAGCACCCCAATGGTCTAGCTAACGGTTCAGACCAGGTGGGCCGCAACCTGATGAAGCACAACCACTCGGCGCTGGTTGCCGTTTCATCTGAGCCCAACGACGTCGTGTTTCAAAAGACCCTGGCCGTCCACGACTACTACTTTCAAGGGCCGCTGCAGGACTATCCTTTGGGCCAAATTCAGCTTACAGGCAAAGCTAAATGGCAGCGACTGGCAAAGATGGCTCCCACAGAACTGCCCCAAGACTATTTAAAGCACATGGCCGAGCACTCGGTAGACTGGTGGGTAACGACCGAGGACCTGCCTGACCCCAACAACCGCGTCACGCTGACGAGCGAAGGCCAAATCAAGGTCGACTTTACCCCCAACAACCTTAAGCCCCATGAAGAGCTGATCAGCGTGCTAGAGCAGCACCTTAAGGAAATCGGCTTTTATATGTTTTGGCATAAGCGCATGGATGTGGGGGTGCTTTGGCATCAAGTGGGGACCTGCCGCTTTGGCAGCGATCCTCAAACCGCCGTTCTCGATCTCAACTGCCGCGCCCATGAGGTAGATAATCTTTATGTGGTGGACAGCAGCTTCTTCCCCTCAATGGGGGCGATGAATCCCACGCTTACCCTGATTGCCAACGCGCTGCGGATTGCTGACCATCTAAAGTCCACGTCCTAAAGCCCCAAAAATCCCTATGAGTCCTAAACAGGTTTGGCGACTGCTGAAAGAGGCCTTCCAAGAATGGAACCAAGATGATGCTTCGCGGTTGGCGGCGGCGCTGGCCTTTTACACCATTTTCTCCCTAGCACCGCTGTTGATCTTGGTGATTGCGATCGCCAGCCTAATCTTTGACCAAGGGACTGTCCAGGACGAAATCTTACAGCAGATCGAGTCTCTCATCGGCAGCAGCGGCGCTGACGCTCTGAGCACGGTGCTAGACAACGCTAATCGCCCTGGGGAGAGCTCAGGTTGGGTGGCCTCGGTGGTTGGGATCGTGCTGCTGCTGGTGGGGGCGACGGGGGTGCTGGTGCAGCTGCAGACGTCTCTCAACATTATCTGGAACGTCAAAGTTCGGCCCGACATGGGCGTCATGGGCTTTGTCCGCAAGCGGATGCTGTCCCTAGGAATGATTGTGGGCATCGGATTTTTGCTGCTGGTGTCCCTGGTTGTCAGCTCAGTGGTGGCCGGGTTCTCGGGCTATCTCCAGGGACTGATGCCCGGCCTCGACGCGATGACGCAGTTGCTCGACTTTGTCATTGCGTTTGGTATGACCACGCTGATGTTCGCTTTGATCTACCGATTTTTGCCCGATGTGCGCATTGCCTGGGGAGATATCTGGTTTGGAGCAGCGGTGACGGCGCTGCTGTTTTCGCTGGGCAAGTTTGGAATTGGCCTTTATCTGGGGAACAGCGGCATTGGGTCTGCTTACGGGGCGGCAGGATCGGTGATCGTGCTGCTGGTGTGGATATTCTATTCAGCTCAGATTGTTTTTTTTGGGGCGGAAGTGACTCAGGTGTACGCTCGGCGCTTTGGGTCTCAGATTGAGCCCAACAAGTATGCGGTGAAGCGATAGATGGTCTTTGCCGGTGCCGGGCATCACCCGCGAAAATTGCTGGAATCCCCCACGAGCGCTTCAAAATTCACTAAACTTTGTGAAGGAGCATGAGGAAGACCTATGGCCGCTGGTAAAGACACAATATTTGAGCGCTTTCTAGCTCCTGCTTTTGGCAACCTGCTGCTAGACCGGGAGGCGCTGCTGCGCCACCGCAACGCCGTCGACTGGGAGGCCGAGAGCGATCGCCTACGCCCCTCCGATTTTGACTATCCCGACTACTACCTCAGCCAAAACTTTCACGGCATCACCCATGGCTATCTCACCCCCGACGCAGCGGTCACCTACGACCCCATCACCCGCTACGCCCTCCCCCCCCACGAAGACTGGGTGAGGCAGACGCTGGTGGAGCGGGTGGCGGGTAGCCCCAGGCGAATCCTCGATTTGGGCTGCGGGACCGGGTCTACAACCCTGCACCTGAAGCGGGCATTTCCGAGCGCTGAGGTTGTCGGCCTCGACCTATCGCCCCATATGCTCATTGTGGCTGAGCAAAAGGCCCGTGAGGCGAGGCTAGCGATCGCGTTTCGCCACGGGGCGGCGGAAGCGACGGGCTATGCCGATCAGTCCTTTGACGTCGTGACGGCCTCGCTGCTGTTTCACGAGACGCCTCCAGCGATCGCCCAAGCTATCTTGCGCGAAGGGTTCCGGCTGCTGCAGCCTGGCGGTCAGGTGCTCATTTTAGACGGCTGCCAGTCTACTTTACGGGAGGCCGCCTGGCTCACCGATATTTTTGAAGAACCCTATATCAAAGACTACGCTGCCGGCAGCACCGACGCCTGGATGGGGGCCGCTGGGTTCGACGCCATCCGCACCGACGAGTTTTGGTGGATGCACCAGGTGACTCAAGGGCTAAAGCCGCTTCCAGCCGGAGAGACTCGGGGCGTGGAGCAAGTGAATAAGGCCCAGCCGCCAGAGTGGAACGTCGTGGGTAGCGGGCAATGGGCAGTGGGCTGACGGCGGTTTTATTTGACTTCAACGGGGTGATCATCAACGACGAGTCCATTCACCAAACGCTGACTGAGGAGCTTTTGCTCGAAGAAAATCTGCGCCCCAACCCCGAGGAGTATCGGACAGTTTGCTTGGGGCGGAGCGATCGCGCTTCCCTAGAAACGCTGTTTGGTCGTCGGGGTCGAGTGCTAAAAGAGTCGGACTTGGACAACCTTCTGCAGCGGAAGTCTCAGCGCTACCTCCAGGCGATAGAGGCGATAGACCCGTTGCCGGTCTATGTCGGGGGTGGCGGACTTGGTTTACAAGCTGCGGGTGTCCCAGGTGCCTATGGCGGTGGTGAGCGGTGCCCTGCGGGCCGAGGTGAAGCAGGTGCTAGAGCGGGCGGACTTGGCCAAATACTTTTCCGTGATCGTGGGCGGCGACGATGTGGGAACCAGCAAGCCGGACCCAGCAGGCTACCTCAAGGGTCTGAGCCAGCTACAAAAGCAGTATCCCCATGTAGATGCCAGCAGGGCGATCGCCATTGAGGACACTTTTGCGGGCATTGAGGCGGCGAAGGCAGCGGGTTTATCGGTAGTGGGGGTGGCCAACACCTATCCCTATCACATGATTCAGCGGCAGGCCAACTGGGCGGTGGATTACCTCAATGAACTGGAGCTAGACCGGGTGGAGCGGGTGCTGACGACCCACCGCGATTGCGGGCCTGTTGCCTCTACTGACGGCGCATAAGTAGGTCTAGCGAGCCGGGTGGAGGTCGGTGTAATTCGCTGGCGCCGTGATAAAGGTAACCCCCGTGAGACAATAGAGCTTTACCGGGGCTTACCCATGCCTGCTACTTACATCCAAAACGAAGCCGAGTTCGAGACGCTCTTGACGTCAGAGACTGTGTTTGTCGTCGACTGCACTGCAACTTGGTGCGGCCCCTGTCGACTGGTGGCTCCCCTCATCGACCAGCTCGCTGAAGCCTATGGCGATCGCGCCAAGATCTTCAAGCTAGACCTCGACGAAAACAAGGAGCTTGCCAAGCGGTACAGCATTCGCAGTATCCCCGCCGTCATGTTTTTCAAGCAGGGCGAGGTGGCAGAGACGCTGGTAGGGAAGAAGCCTTACGAAGAGTACAGTGCGGCGTTGGATAAGCACTTAGCGTAGTTCTATAAAAGGCGATCGCCCGAGCTTACAGACGGCTGCGCTTTATCTCAAGCTTGTCTCGGGATAGAGCGCTCGCGTCTAGCGCTAGACGCGAGCTAGATAAAAGCCCGCAGTCGTGGCCGCTGGCAATACGTATATTGCACCCAGGAGCTTAAAATAGGTTATCTTGAGCTGCAAGGATGTATTTACAAGCAAGTTTGTTGGCAAGGGAACGGGTATGGGTCTATCCATCGCCTATCAGATCGTTGCCCAAAGGCACGGGGGCGAGATAAGCTTCTCATCCACTCCCGCTCAGGGCGCAAAGTTTGTGGTCAAGATACTTGTTCGGCTCCCGGCCACCTGCATCGAAAGTAGAGAGCCAGCCTTTTCGATGGCGACCCATGGCGATCGCAGTTTGGGAGTTTTATAGCGCTCCAATAACTGCCCGGCGCAGAATTTCGGTCACCTCAGCGGCCATAAGGGCGTCGACGTAGCGGGCTTCCTCGTTTCCGTCGCCAGTGTCCTTGGCCGCAATCAGGGTGAAGCCCAGCGCGTAGTGCTGATGGGTGGCGGTGAAGTCAGTCGCCCCTTGGCGGGGCAGGCTGAACTGCACTAGGGCGCAGTAGGATAGCTCGGTGCGATCGCGCAGGCTGCTGCGGCCAAATCCACTTTTAGAGAGCAGTACGGGGGAGGTGACGTAGTCTGCTAGCCCTAAGGTCTCTATCGCCACATCTCCATAGCGGGCCGTGTCGACGCCCATGGCGCGAATCACGGGCTTGAGGCTGTGCCCCTGTGCTGCGGAAAAATTCGCCTGCCTGGATATAGGGTAATGCCAGGCCGCCATAGTTAGCAGCCGCGTTAGATCGTACGTCGAGACCGAGTTCTCGCCCTGATGCAGTACGCCAGAGGGCCTGAGCAGCACCCGCCTCGTCTGGCTGTCCCAAAGTTCAGGGCGCTGGATAAAGGGCACCTCGCCATAACGCCCCCGGAAGGTGAGCTGCTGGTTGCCCGTTTGCTGTCGCAGCCAGCGCTCTAGGCCGATGGGAGTTGCGAAGTTCTTAACCGTTACGGCTAGGGAATTGGAGGTGGCAATACGGTTGCTGTAGCTGACGATGCCCTCGGCAAAGTTGTAAAAGGGATACCCTGCTTGGCTCCCCTCGATGCGAATACGGCAGCGGTCAATGGGGATGTCAGGAGCGATGGCGTTGGCGCGGTCTACCACATCGAGCAGGGGCACAAATTTCGTAGCGCTCCACAGCTCTCGGCTGTCCAGTGCTGCACGCCCCATCCAGCGGGTGCGCAGTTCGCCTTTCTGCAAAGTCGCGAGGCATAAGCAGCCCGATACGATGTCCGGCGAGAGGAAGTCCAGGCCCTTTGACTCTATGGTGGGTAGAGCGCCTCTAAAAGGATAGGCCACAGTTTTGGCAAGGGGGGCTGGGATGGCCGCAGAGGGCTGAGCAAAGGTTTTGAGGCGCGGCGCGTACTCTATTACTTCACGTTGATAGAGCGATCGCTCAATGCCCCGATCCAAAAATGCCAGCTTTTCTGAGTTGAACCCGGCCTCCTGGCGCAAAAACCGCTGAAAAACTGCCTGCCGCTCTTGGGCTGCTGCTGCGGGGTAATCGTGGGTGAGTTCTGTGGGGGGAATATTGAGAGCGCGGCAGAGCAGCGCCGTCGCTTCGCCTCGGGTAATGGCCTGCTGAGGCAGCAGCGGTCTGGGTTCGGGGAGTTGCTCCAAGAGCTGGCGCTCTAGAGCAGCGGCGATCGCCCCTTGCGCCCAAGCGGGAATATCGGCCGCGTCGCTAAACTGTCGCTTGGCCTCCTCTATAGAGGCTGCTTCTATAGGCTGACTCACTCCCAGCCCGGCGTCTATCACGATAACGGCCTGAAGTCTGGAAATCGCGAGCTGAGGGCGAAAGGTGCCGTCCTCAAAGCCGCTGAACAACCTGCGTTGGCTCACCCAGCTAATAGCAGCACTGGCCCAGTGCTGCTCAAATACATCTCGAAATGGCGTACTGCTCTGCTGCGCGGGAAGTTGAGAAAAGACCCGCGTCATCAACGCCGCAAATTCGGCCCGGGTCAGGACCCAGTCGGGCCGAAACGCCCCATCAGGATAGCCATTCACCAGATTGCGGCGGAACAAGGCCAAGACACATTGCCTAGACCAGTGGCGCGTAATGTCGGAAAACATAGCCTCCAAACAACCTCATTTGCGAGAGAGCCAGATTGCCTGCAGGCAGAAGCCCAACGGCGTTAAAATTGGTTCAACAGAGATTAAGTATATCTGAACAATGTTCCGCCAAGTTATTTGGCCCTACGCTGCTCCGCTCCGCGCCGGTCTACCTTACCAAAAATCATGGGTCTAAAGCCCCGTCCTTCAGGACGGCTTCTCTAAATGTAGGCGATCTATCCAATCTTCTAGCAGTTGAGTCATGGTCTTGTCCCTCTCTTTTGCAATCGCCCTAAGCTTTTGCAATCTTTTAATAGAGACTCTTAAATTAAGCTGTCCTTTTGCCATACTGCCTACACAATGCCTACGCATCTATGCTAACATAAACAGTATGAGAACATTGAAGTTTAAGATATACGAGCACAAGCGGAACCGGCACCTAAAACGCACTATTAATGCTGCTGGGGTGATTTGGAACCACTGCATTGCTCTCCACAAACGGTACTACCGTATGTGGGGCAAACACCTCAATTGCTCTAAACTTCAGTCTCATATTGCCAAGCTACGGAGGCGCAATCCGTTTTGGCAGTTGGTGGGGTCTCAGGCTGTGCAGGACATCTGCCAGCGAATTGAAAAGGCATACCAGCTGTTCTTTAAGCATCACGGCAAAGGCTATAGGCCGCCTAGCTTTCAGAAGGTAAGGCGATACAAGTCGTTCACCCTAAAACAGGCGGGATACAAGCTGCTCAATGGTGGTCGTATCAAGATAGGCAGCAGGGTCTACCAGTATTGGAATTCAAGGGAGATAGAGGGCAAGGTTAAGACCGTCACGGTGAAGCGATCGCCTTTGGGTGAGCTGTTTTTAGCCGTTGTGGTGGACCAGGAAGCTGAACCAGTTCAAGGCATCGAGACGGGTAAAACCGCTGGTGCTGATTTTGGACTGAAGACGTTTCTCACTTTGTCAGATGGTACTCAAATCGAGTCTCCTGAATTCCTGAAAGCATCGCTCAAAGACCTTTGCCGAGCTAGCCGCAACCTATCGCGCAAGCGAAAAAAGTCGGCAAACTGGCACAGGGCAAGACTAAATCTAGCTCGCTGCCATGAGGCCATAGCCAATAGGCGACGAGATTGGTTTTGGAAGCTTGCCCACCGGCTAACCGATACCTACGATGCGCTCTACTTTGAGACGCTGAACCTGAAAGGGATGCAGCGGCTATGGGGCCGGAAGATATCGGACCTAGCCCTAGCTGAATTTCTCGAAATCCTTCAGTGGGTGGCAAAGAAAAAAGGCAAGACCGTAGCATTCATCGACCAGTGGTATCCCAGCTCTAAAACTTGTAGCTGTTGTGGGCACGTACTGAAGGAGTTAGATCTAAAACAACGGCAGTGGGATTGCCCTATTTGCAACGAACATCACGATCGAGACTTGAATGCTGCAATAAACATTCAACGGGTTGGGGCGTCAACCCGTGGGCTAGGCGATGTCAGACAGGCTCAGCCTGCGATCGCTGCTTGATTCCAGAATCCCCGCTCTTCAGGGCGGGGAGTACGTCAAGCTGTCCTGCCTCGCTCTATAGGTGAGTCTTCCAGTTTCCCAAACCTCACCTCCTCATACGGATCTCCCTACTGCGCGGTTCCCGTTTCAATCGATACATTTAAGAAAGTTAATCAATGAGTTTCGTTAGCCTCCATCATTAGTAGATTCGTCGAGTCTGTGGCCAAAAATTAAGGTTGTTAGACATCGTTCACTTATGGCTACTCCCTTGAATCTATAGAGGCTTGTAGCTCATTGCCATTCGGTCTGTGATAGACCCAGCCCTTGGAGAGCACCCATGTTTGAGTATTTCGATAGTGATGCTGTTGCGGTCATCATTCAGGCCCAGCGAGAAGCCCGGCAGCTTGGCCAAAACTTTGTTGGCACCGAGCAGCTGCTGCTAGGGCTAATGGGCAACCGTACCAGCAAAGCCGCGCAAATTTTACAGGACTCTGGTCTGGTGCTAGAGGATGCCCGCTCCGAAGTTGAAAAACTGGTGGGACAAAGCCAGCCCTCTCGCGTTACCGATATTCCCCTCACTCCAAAAACCAAGCGCGTTCTTGAGCAGGCGCTACAGGAAGCGCGTCGATTCAACAGCGACTCTGTTTTGCCAGAGCACATTCTATTGACCCTGACGCGCACAAAAGACAGCGTAGCCGTCAAAGTGATGCAAAACCTAGGCGTCGACCCCCATGTGGTCGAAGAGACTGTTGTCCAAAACTTGAAAGAAGCTGTTCCCGTCGGCGCGCGCAAAGAGCGATCGCCCTCCTCTGGCGATGCTAAAGCGCTAGAAGAATTTGGTGTCGACCTCACCCAGCGCGCCGCCGAAGGCTACATTGACCCCGTCATTGGGCGATCGCAGGAAATTGAGCGCGTAGTGCAGATTCTCGGACGCCGCAGCAAGAATAACCCGGTGCTAATTGGCGAACCCGGCGTTGGCAAAACAGCGATCGCTGAGGGATTGGCCCAGCGCATCGTCAATCAGGACGTTCCTGAAGGCCTTCAAGACCAGCGCGTCATCTCCTTAGAAATGGGCCGGTTGCTGAGTGGAACTCGCTTTCGCGGTGACTTTGAAGAGCGCCTCAAGCAGATTGTCGCCGATGTTCAAAAGGCGGGCAATGTCATCTTGGTCATCGACGAGATCCACACCCTGGTCGGCGCAGGCGGCGTTGAGGGCGGCCTAGATGCTGCCAACCTGCTGAAGCCCGCCCTAGCGCGGGGTGAGCTACAGTGCATCGGGGCCACCACTCTCAACGAGTATCGCCAGCACATCGAGAAGGACGCGGCCTTAGAGCGGCGATTCCAGCCCGTGATGGTGACGCCACCTTCTGTAGAGGAAACCGTAGACATTTTGCGGGGCATCCGCAGCCGCTACGAGCAGCACCATCGCCTCACTATCACTGATGAGGCTGTTGAGGCTGCCGCCACCCTATCTGACCGCTACATCGCCGATCGCCATCTACCCGACAAGGCTATCGATCTGATTGACGAGGCGGGCTCTCGGGTGAAGCTGCGCCATAGCACCTTGGGTGCGACCCAAGACCTGCGCCAGTCGCTGCGGCAGGTGCGCGCCCAGAAAGACGAGGCGATCGCCGCCCAGGACTTCAAGCAGGCCGCCACTCATTACCAGCAGGAGAGCGAGCTAGAAGCTCAAATCCGAACCCAAGTTCAGGCTAATTCGCCTGACGCCAAGCCCATTGGTGCCGTAACCGCTGAGGACATTGCCGAAATCGTTGCCTCTTGGACGGGCATTCCCGTTAACCGGCTTACTAAGAGCGAGTCGGCGCTGCTGATTCACCTTGAGGACACCCTGCACGAGCGGGTGGTCGGACAAGAAGAAGCTGTTTCTGCCGTGGCTAGGGCCGTACGGCGATCGCGGGTCAGCCTCAAAAATCCTGAGCGGCCCATTGCCAGCCTGCTGTTCACCGGCCCGACAGGGGTGGGTAAAACCGAGCTGACTAAGGCCCTAGCTGCCTCTGTATTCGGTTCAGAAGAGGCCATGATTCGCATTGACATGTCCGAGTACATGGAGCGCCATACGGTCTCCAAACTGATTGGCTCCCCGCCGGGATTTGTGGGCTACGACGAGGGAGGCTATCTCACCGAAGCCGTACGCCGCAAGCCCTATAGCGTGGTGCTGCTGGACGAGATTGAGAAGGCTCATCCTGACGTCTTTAACCTGATGCTGCAGATTCTAGACGACGGTCGTCTCACCGATGCTAAAGGCCGCACCGTCAGCTTTAAGGACACTTTGCTGGTGATGACCTCTAACCTCGGATCTCGCGCCATCGAGCGTGGCGGTCGCGGGTTTGGCTTCGAGCTTAGCGATGCATCCCTCACCGAAGCCCAGTACGATCGCATGCGGGATCAAGTCCAAGAGCAGATGAAGCAGACCTTCCGGCCTGAGTTCATCAACCGCATCGATGAGGTGATTGTCTTCCGTCAGCTCAACCGGAATGAGGTCATGGAGATTGCTGATGTTCTTCTGCAGGACGTCAATGCCCGTCTGGCTTCCCAAGAGCTTGCTATTGAGGTCACTGATGCCTTTAAGCAGCACCTCGTTGAGCAAGGCTATGATCCCAGCTACGGAGCTCGTCCGCTGCGCCGCGCCATCACGAAGCTGGTGGAAGACCCATTGACCGATGCGCTCTTATCGGGGGCGATCGCCGCTGGTGACACAGCCGTCCTAGATGTTGATGAGGATCAGCGAGTGAGCGTCACCTGTAAGCAGGTGCCAGCCTTAGCAGGCGTCGCGCAGTAAGTCAATCTAGCAGCAGCTCAAGAGAATCATTCTTATTTATGAGTCGAAGACTGCTGCTTTGTGAGGCGTAACGCCTAAACTGCCAGTTGACATAGGGTCTGACTGTGCATGACTGCTCGCCCTGGCCAAAGCCAAGGCATTCAAAGGCGCCGCCTATCTCTTGAGCGAGGCTAAGTTAACTTAGCCTCGCTCAAGTTTGCATATATACTGTCTCTATAGGCAGGGAGCCTTTTGGTGCGTCGAGAGGCAACTGCAGGAAACGTTAAAGATTGGTTAAAACTAAGTTTCGATCCGCTATTTCGCACGATGATAGAGCCGTAAAGCGATCGCAGCCTCTGTACACTTTGCAGCAGATATAGCTCCGGCCTAGAATTCGCTGCGATTGTCAGAGTTTTGAAACTTTTCTCAATCTTTATTAATATAAACTTTAGGTGTGCTAGCTTAAAACTAAGAAGCGTTTCGTATCTCTAGTTACAAAGGCGGTCAAGAGTTTGGCCGTGATGTACAACCTGCCAGTCATTGCTGCTGCGCTACGGCTAGAGCACCTTGCTTGGCTAGAGACGCTGATTACTAAAACGCTCACTTGCGACTCAATTTTTCGAGGTTATAAACTCAAGAGGGTGACCCATGGTCCAGTCTATACAACAGATCTATTCCATAGACGCTATCCGTGACGAAGCTCGCCAGCTCGTTGAACGAGGCGTTGTCAGCCGACAGCAGCCCATCTACGTCCTGTGTAAGTATATTCCAGCTCGCGAATGGAGTCGGGTAGAGCAAGAGTTAGAGAAAAGCTGCTTTTTGCTCCGCGATCGGATCGGAGATTTGCTGAGCCATGAAGAGTGGCGCAACGACTAGTGGCCCGGCCCTAGTGGCCCCCCTACAATCGACGGTTGGTTCACTGCAGCGGGCCCACTGACAAGAGGGCCAGAGTCGGTAAAGACTCTGGCCCAAGCTTTAGGAAGTTGTGCGTTCTTAGCCCAGTCAAGACCGTTTTAGAACGGCTCTCGAGGTCAGCTTACACTATCATCCAGATTGGATTTTTCTAACTCAGAGCGAATCTCCGCCAGGTGATTCTTAAGCAGGTTTAGATCGATCTGAATTTCTGTGGGAATGCCGCCTGCAGCTGCAGCACTACTAGAAGAGGTAGGGGGCGTCGACACAGTCGGCATGTTTGGCCCGCTCGAGGCGGCCTGCCCAATGACGGATTCAACGAAGCTACGGGCTTCCTGCTCCTTTTGGGCTCCCTCTACCGCCCATTCGTCGGAAAGAGTAGAGAAATTTTCTACTCTAAGCTTGCTTAGGTTTTCGTCTCGCTTGCGATCGTCTTGGAGGGTCTCTGCGAGAAAAGAAGCTGCACCGAGGGTAAGGCGAAACCCTTTTTGGATGGTTTCAGTAAGCGTATCAGGGTTCATAAAGCTGTTAAGGGTAATTTGGGCAAGATTTAGTTTCTGGCAACCGATCACTACCGTCGCGCGTCGCGATTGAAGCGTCGAGTATAGCCGAACACAACTTATAAGAGAACTGTCAAACAGGGCCGGTACAAACCAAAACTGTTGACAGAAATAGAGTTCTTCCTATTAGAAACTCTGATTTCTATCATCGACGAGGTTTAATACTTTTCTTTAAGCTATCACACCTTGCCGATGGTGGTGCCCATCGTGAGGACGAGCCATCAGCCGCAGCAATTACAGCGAAGTAATCGCGATCGCTCTGCCCCAGTTTCCCATTTAGGACAAAAACTCGTTGATATCGCTAACCAACTGCGTCAGCTCGGCTTCAGTCGTCAATCTAATCCGATCGTCCCTCAGGGTGATCAGCACCTTAGCGGCAAAGGGACTGGGCCAGATGTTGGGATTACAAAATATTTCGAGAAACACGTCCCCGGCATGACGATACTCCATCGCAGGCTGAGGTGTAGGTTTTGTTCCTTGCCCAGGGCGAACTGTGGTTGCTTTGAGACTTTCCAGCAGTTGGGACAGTTCAGATTGCACCGCTTTGGCGGCCTCTGACGTAAATTTAAAGGAGACCGACCCTTCTACAAGGTTTAGACTAAGGTTTGAATCTGTCATGGTAGAGGCGTTCAGGTACACAGCCTCACTATTCTAGCCACGAAGCTAGCTCAATTCGTGCTTTACCCCCGCAATAAGATATGAGCGCCAACTACCGTGCTGAAGTCCGCAAAGTCCTTGTCATTACCCTGGTCCTTAACCTTGTGGTCATGGCGATCAAGCTGGTTGTTGGTCTGATGACGGGCTCGCTCAGCATACTCGCCGATGCTCTCCACAGCGTCACCGACAGCGCCAACAACGTCTTGGGCCTAGTGACCAGTCAGCTCTCATCTCCAGAGCCTGATCGAGACCATCCCTATGGACACCAGAAATTTGAGGCTGTCGGGGCCTTAGGAATTGCGGCCCTACTGGGGGTGGCCTGCTTTGAAATTTTTCAACAGGCCATCATGCGTCTTTTCTCCGAGCAGTCCAGCATTGAGGTATCAGAGCTGGAGCTTTGGCTGCTGCTGGTTGTTTTGGGAATTAATATCTTTGTAGCTTTCTACGAGCGCCGCGTTGGCCGCCGCATCAATAGCCCAATTTTAATTGCTGATGCTCACCATACGATGAGCGACGTTTGGGTGACCATTGCGGTACTGGCAGGACTGGTGGGTATCTGGATGCTGAACTATACCTGGCTAGACGTCGTGCTGGCTTTTCCGGTCGCGATTTTAGTCTTTGGGAGCGGCTGGCAGGTTGTCAAAACTAACTTGCCCTGGCTCGTCGATCAGGTGGCGATCGCCCCCGAGGCAATTCACCGGATCGTCATGGATGTTCCCGGCGTGCTTAATTGCCACGATATTGCTTCGCGGGGGGTCATGGGCCGCCAGGTCTTTATTGAAATGCACCTAATTGTAAGTGCCGAAGACGTTCGCACCGCCCATCAGATTACCGAAGCGGTTGAAGAAGCGCTGGAAGAACATTACGCCCCGGCCCGATTTAGCATTCACATTGAGCCCCCCAGCTACCGCTCCGATCAGCTCACCTATGAGGGGGTAAAACCCTAGCACAGCAGGTTTATGCGGCTAATTTGCCTCGACAAGCGGCCAGCCGAGACTAGTGGGCTGCCGGTAGACCTCGCATAGGGTCGCCACATCACCCGCTGAGACAGCCGGGGGGGCTGCAACTTGACTGTAGTAGAGGGCATCTTTGGGGCTGCGGCTGTGGCCCCAAATCCCCAAAGCATGGCCCAGCTCGTGGCGGATGGAGGCCTCTAGCTGTCGAGCGGCCTGTCCGGGCTTTACGCGCACGTCAAGCCGGTGTCTGAGCACTGGAGCGCCTGACTCCTGCACGTAGAGTTCGTAGCGTGTGTCTCCCGACTGGGCCCGAAATGTTCCGTCGGCGCTATAGCGAAAAGGAGGCTGAACGGGGTAGAGCCGTATCGCTGCGGTATCGGCGTCAGAAACAGTCTGCAGCGGTAGATACTGTCCCCAGTCTTGAAGGACGAGGGCTGTGGCCTCAGCCCAGCGCGCCGCTACCGATTCATGGTCGTTCGTTAGCAGCTCAACGTAGATCGGTATCGGAAACTGTGACCAAATCAAATAGCCTACGGGCAGCGGCCGAATGGCGCTGAAATAGTCTGTGGGGCGACGGGCGACGTCGGGAGCGGCGCTACAGGCTTCAGCAAGCTGCGCCGGCAGCGGGTGCTGTTGTGGGGCCGCAAACCGAGATTCCAAGGCGGCACTATCGACCGCCATAGCGCCGGAAAGTCTCGGTCCGAAGGCAACAGTTATCCACAGCGCTGTAGCGGCGACGATAAATCCCCATCGCCTCCAGTTCTGCCTAAGCATTCAATAGCCCCGACATCAATTGCGCGCCGCTAGCCCAACCAGCCCGCGCTGAGCACTAGGGTTAACCCCAAGAACGTCGCCGCCAGCGTCCAAGTGACGCGGTTGAGGGTGGTTTCTGCGCTTTTAGTGCTGGTAAAAAGCTGGGCCTGCCCGCCTAATCCCCCCAGACCGTCCCCTTTAGGGCTGTGCAGCAGCACCAGCGTGATTAGACCAACGGCAGAGACTGCCCAGACGATTCGAACCAGGGTAACAATTGTCATAACGACCGCTTCAGTTTCGCTCTGTTGACTACTTTGCAAATGCGTATAGGACATGGCACGTAACTGTTTAGCGTCCTGGAAGCCCCCATCCCTAGCCCTTCCCCCAATGCTGAGGGAAGGGAACTAGACTCCCCTCTCCCGACTTTGGGAGAGGGGCCGGGGGTGAGGGCTAGGATCACGCTAAACATATCCATTGCCATGTTCCTACGGCTTTAATTCTGCCGCTAACCCCGCGTTAGGGCTTTCCTATCTTAACCCGGCTGATTGACGCCTGTAGCGCTGCGCTAACTGTACCGCTTCAGCTGTACCGCCCTAACCTACCGCTAAAGCGAGATGCTCACCGGGGCGCGATTCTCGCTGACTTCAAAGGTGAGGGGCTGAATGATAGACTCGCCCGTCATCTCCGGGGGCTGGGGTAGCTGAAGGATATCTAGAATTGTGGGAGCAATATCGGCTAAGCGACCGCCGGAGCGCAGCTTGACCTCTGTCCCGTAGCCGCCAATTTTGCGGCGCTCTCCCTCTACCAAGATAAACGGTACGGGATTAATGGTGTGGGCCGTCCAGGGATTGCCCTGTTCATCTTCCATCACCTCAGCGTTGCCGTGGTCGGCAATGATGATGGCGGTGCCGCCGACGCTAATAATTCCTTCTAATAGCCGGCCCAGACAGCGATCCACCGTTTCGATTGCCACAACGGTGGCCTCCTGGTTGCCGGTATGACCCACCATGTCAGGGTTGGCGTAGTTGAGCACCATCAAAGAATAGATTTGCCGCCGGGCGGCGGCGATCGCCACGTCAGTAACGGCGTCCGCTGACATCTCCGGAGCCTGATCGTAGGTGGCTACCATTGGACTAGGCACCATCTCCCGCACCTCACCGTCTAAGGGGTCTTCAATACCGCCATTGAAGAAGTAGGTGACGTGGGCGTATTTCTCCGTTTCGGCTGCGCGGTACTGCAGTAGTCCGTGGTTTGCGATCACCTGGCCCAAAATATTGTCCAGGTTTTGCGGCATGAAAGCCACCTCTACCGATAGCGATGGATCATACTGGGTAAAGGTCGCAAAGGCTAAGGACTCAACAATTTCTCGCTCGAACCCGTCGAAGTTGGGGTCGACAAAAGCCTGGGTCAGCTGACGAGCTCGGTCAGGCCGAAAGTTGAAGAAGATGACGCCATCGCCTGCCTTGATGGCCCCTGGCGTAATTCGAGTCGGCAGCACAAACTCATCGGTAATGCCCTCGTCGTAAGAGGCTTTCATCACCTCGACCGCCGACTGACCGCTGCTGTCGTCGGTCGTCAATACGGAGTAAACCTTTTCAATGCGATCCCAGCGGCGATCGCGGTCCATTGCGTAATAGCGTCCGCTGACGGTGGCAATATGACCCACGCCTACCGACTGGATGATATCCTCAAGCCTCTCAATGTTTTCTATCCCTGAAGTGGGCTTAGTGTCTCGCCCGTCGGTGATGGCGTGAATGCAGACATCGCTAAGCTGCTGCGCTTTCGCAAGCTGAAGGAGTCCTCCAATATGGTTAATGTGCGCATGGACGCCGCCGTCGGAGCACAAACCAATTAAGTGAAGCGTTCCACCGGTTTGGCGAAGGCGATCGCAAATATCCAAAAGGGCTTTGTTATCTAGGATAGAGCCGTCTTCAACGGCATCAGAAATGCGTACGAGTTCTTGAGGAACGACGCGGCCGGCTCCAATATTGAGGTGGCCGACCTCCGAGTTTCCCATCTGGCCATCAGGTAAACCGACATCTTTACCTGACGTATTGACTAAGGTATGGGGATACGCTTCCCAAAGGCTATCGCTCACTGGGGTGTGAGCCGCTTTAATCGAATTAGCCTGCGTATCTTCCCGATGTCCCCAGCCATCTAGAATGATCAAAACAACAGGAGAAACTGGCGCTTGTGCCATATCAGGTGGCCCTTCTCTAGATTTAATGTTTTAGCAATGATACCAAACGTTGCAACGGGGCTCAGTAGGGTGAGAACTGCTCGATATTGAGAAGCTTGCTCTGGCGCAGCCTGCAGTTCCTTGCACCCCCGCACCCCTGTCAGCCTCTAGCTCCAGCTGCAACTTACTCAAAGCTTCAGTGCTTGAAGACCTAGCTCTTGACGTCGGTAGAGATAACTGGATATTAGCAGAAGATCTCGCTTATCCCAGCACAATCGTAATGTCAACGTAAGAAAGGCTGATACACCTTATTTTTTAGAGGCTTTTTTCTGCCGCTGCTTTTCCCGTTTCGCGGCGGTCTTTTGTGCCTTTTGCGCTTCAAGCGCCTCTAACCTCGCACGCTCTCTCTCTTCAGCGATTTTGTCTAGATAGTATTGATACCCACCCCGATAGATGCGAAAGTCACCGTCCCTGATTTCGACTATCTTGTTGGCAATCTTTGAAATAAAGTAGCGATCGTGAGATACGACGACTACGCTCCCATCGTAGTGCTGGATTGCTTCTTCCAGCATCTCCTTTGCAGAAATATCAAGGTGATTGGTCGGTTCGTCAAGAACCAGTAAATTCGTCGGCTGCAGCAGCATTTTAGCTAGGGCGAGCCGCGCTTTCTCGCCGCCGCTCAAGGCCTCGACGCGCTTTTGGACCGTGTCTTTGCTAAATAGGAACTGCCCTAGAAGGCTGCGAACGTCGCGGTCTAGCCAGTCGGGCACTTCGTCGTGAATAGTACTCAAGACGGTTTTATCTAGGTTTAGCGCTTCCGCCTGGTTTTGCTCGAAGTAGCCTGCGATAACGTTGTGCTCCCCGATCTTGGCGGTGCCTTCAGCCGGCGTCTCAATGCCCATGATCAGCCGCAGCAATGTCGATTTTCCCGCGCCGTTGGGTCCGAGAATGGCAATGCGATCGCCCCGCTCGATCAGCAGGCTAGCCCCTAAGAATAAAATCTTGTCGTCATAAAGGTGGGTCATATCCTCAATCGTCACCACCTCACGCCCGCTGCGCGGTGAGGGGGGAAAGCGGAACCGCAGGGACTTGACATCGCCCACAGGAGCCTCAACCCGCTCGATCTTCTCTAGCTGCTTTTCGCGGCTTTTCGCCTGGGTACTGCGGGTGGCGCTGGCGCGAAACTTTTCGACAAAGGCCTGCTGCTTGGCCAGCTCTTTTCCTTGACGCTCGTAGGTGCTCAGCTGGGCCTGGCGCAGCTCCTGCTTTTGCTCAATGTAGCGGCTGTAGTTGCCGAGATAGGTGGTGGTGACTCCCCGCTCCGTTTCCACAATCTGCGTGCAGAGGCGATCGAGAAATTCACGGTCGTGGGAGATGACCACCATAGGGGTGGTCAAGCTTTTTAGGTAGCCTTCTAGCCATTCAACGGTAGCAATATCTAGATGGTTGGTAGGCTCGTCCAGCAGCAGAATATCGGGCTCCTGCAGCAGGATTTTAGCCAAGCTGATGCGCATCTGCCAGCCGCCACTAAAGGAGCCCACGAGCTGATCCCCAGCGCCAGGAGCAAACCCTACTTCGGGCAGTATCTTCTCGATGCGGGCCTCTAAGCCGTAGCCATTGAGCGCCTCAAACTCCCGCTGCAGCCGGTCGAGTTGGTGAATTAAATCGTCTAGCTCGTTCATATCCGCCTGCTCCATGCGGACCTGGACGTCGGCCATCCCCTCTTGAATTTGGTTGGCCCGCTTAAAGACAGTCCACAGCTCTGAGCGCACTGTCTTCTCAAGATCGACGTCAAACTCTTGGGTCAGGTAGGCGATTCTCAGCTGGCTGGGGCGAATAATTTCCCCCGATGTGGGCTCTTCTTCCCCGGTGATAATGCGCAGCTGCGTGGATTTGCCCGCACCGTTAGCGCCCACAAGCCCAACCCGATTTCCTGGAGTAACTTCCCAATTTACGTCCTTAAGGACTTCGCCAGTGGGATAAATTTTACTAATGCTCTCTAACCGCAGCATGCTCTACCTCTACCCACCGCTATTTTTCACCAAACTTGGGTTCAGCTTAACATTTCGAGATGATGATTTTGGGCAACCGGCTCAACTCAGCTGAGCTAAGCGCTGGGCTGCTCTAGCAGCTGGTCCAAAAATTGGTAAAGTTCGTCGTCAGGGCGGTCCTCCAAGGTCAGTTCCTGTAGCCCTACTAAACCGGTTACAAGGCGGTCGGCCTGCCGCTTATAGCTGTTGTGGGCCGTCACCAAATCTCGGTAGGTCTCTTGCTCAATCTGCAGCCGATCGCCATCGGGCAGGGGGGTGTGGTAAGCGATCGCATCGACGCTGTAGCGCAGCAAAAAGATTAGGGACTGGCTGGCTTCCTGGAGCTGCTGCTGGAGCTGGCGCACGTCTAGCTCCAGGGGATCAAAGCCCACAGCGCCTTCTATGCGCAGCTCGGTGATTGGCTGCTGCTGGGGATCAAGCTTGCCGTCTGCGATCGCCGCCTTCACTAAAATCTGGGCGGCTTCGGCCAAATCGTCAGCGGTTTCTTTGCCCCGCGTTTGCAGCTGCAATCTGACGATGGCTCGCTGCCGGTAGTTGCGCCGTAGCTCCGCCTGAATCCCTTCTGAATTCAGCTCAACTGCGTAAGCGCCGCGAGTATAACCGCTCTCCTCAATACTGTTGGCCTCTAAAGAGCCGGGATTGAAGATCCAATTTTCGGCGCAGTACTGCTTATGAATGTGGCCCAAAGCCAGGTAGTCGACCCCCGCTTGCTTGAGGGGCGCTAGGTCACCGTAGCGCAGAGCTCCGGCGTAGCGAGCCACCTGGCCCTCCAATCCATGATGAAACAGCATCACGGTGTGGTCTACGGTTTTGGGAAGCTGGGCGATCGCCTCTGCCAGCTTCCCAATAGCGTTGGGGGCGGCAGCGCCGTACCAGTGGCTTCCCAAAACCCTGACGCCGCAGCTTAAGTCAATGTAGCCGCCGCGCCGAGTCTGGGGGGCCCAGGGCTCGTAGATGGTTTCTCCATCTTCCGTCGGCTCTAGCAGAATTAGCAGCCCCCAGTCGGCTAAGTAGCGCAGCCAGTTGGTGTTAGTGCCGTAGGGACGGTTGTCGTGATTACCCTCGATAGCAACGGCGGGGATATCGGCATCCTGAAGCAAGCGCAAACATTTTTGCGCCTGGTTGAGGGTGGCGGGCTGAATATTGCGGTGCTCGAAGAGGTCCCCGGCGATCGCCACAAAGTCAACCTGGGCCTCGACGGCGTGAATCTTCAGCACATCGTAGAGGGTGTAAAAAAAGTCTTTGGTGCGCTCGGGGCAGTCGTAGCGGTTGAACCCTAGGTGAATGTCGGCGATGTGGAGAAAACGCGCCATGGCTTGTTTGAGGTGAAGGTGGGGGTGGAAGGGCTAGACCGCTGAAGGTGAGGTGGAAGAGGCCGCCAGCTCCTGAAGCTGCTCCTGCTGGTCTTGGGAAATGCAGGCTTGAATAACGGGGTCGATCTCACCTTCTAGAATGCTGGTGAGGGTGTAGTTCTCCCCCAGCCGGTGGTCTGTAGCGCGGTTGTCCTTGTAGTTGTAGGTGCGAATTTTCTCGGAGCGTGATCCTGTTCCCACCTGCGATCGCCGCCGAGAAGTAATCTCAGCCTGCTGCTCTTGAAGCTGAAGTTCGTAGAGCTTCGCCCGCAAAATCTGCATGGCTCGCTCCCGGTTTTGCAGCTGCGATCGCTCTTCGGTACAAAAGATGCGGATGCCGGTGGGCTTGTGGAACAGGTCAACTGCCGTCTCTACCTTGTTGACGTTCTGCCCCCCCGCGCCGCCCGAACGCGCCGTGCTCATGTCGATGTCCTTCGCGTCGATATGCACCTCAACGTCGTCCACCTCAGGCATTACGGCCACCGTCGCGGTAGAGGTATGGACCCGGCCACCGCCTTCAGTCAGGGGCACTCGCTGCACCCGATGCACGCCCGCTTCAAACTTAAGCTTGCTGTAGACCTGGTCGCCGCGAATTTCCAGAATGGCTTCTTTGAAGCCGCCCATGTCTGCCGTCGACTCGCTCACGAGCTTCACCTGCCAGCTTTGGCCCTCGGCGTAGCGAGAATACATGCGCACCAAGTCGCCAGCCCAAATCCCGGCTTCGTCGCCCCCCGTGCCGGCGCGAATCTCCAGCATGATGTTTTTGTCGTCGTTGGGGTCGCGGGGCAGCAGCAGCAGCTTGAGGCGGTCTTCGAGCTGCTCAATGCGAGCCTCAAGCTCTTTCACCTCTAGGTCTGCCATTTGGCGCAGCTCAGGGTCGCTTGAGGCCTCTTTGAGCACCTCTTGCGCTCCGGTCAGCTCCTCTTCGGACGCTTTCCACTCGTTGAAGGTGATTACGGTCTCCTCCAAAGAAGCCCGCGCCGTCGCAATCTGCTGAAACTCGGCTGGGTTTGAGGCCACATCTGGATCTGCCAAACGTCGCGTCAGCTCCTCAAACGTCTGCTCTACAGACTTGAGCTTTTCCAACATGTAGGACTCAGCCATACCAGAACTCTTTGTGTCAACAGTTTGTCAGATTGGAGCGGTTGCGCAGAGCTGACCCAACGCGATCGCCCCACACCGTACAGGAAAGAGCGATCGCGTTGGGCAGAGCCTATGACTCAGCGTCACCTTTGGCAGCGTCTTCAGCAGCATCGTCTTTAGCAGCATCGTCTTTAGCAGCATTATCCGGCGGAGCCTGGGAGGGGTCTACCATACCGTACTTGCGCAAGAAGCGTTCAACTCGGCCCTCGGTGTCGATGATTTTCTGCGTTCCGGTGAAGAAGGGGTGATTCCCCGACCAAACGTCGACATGTAGCTCTGGCTTGGTAGAACCTACAGTGGTAACAAGCTCACCGTTACAGTAAACCTTGGCCTCTGGGTACCATTTTGGATGAAGATCTGACTTAGGCATGGGTCTGGGTATGGAAAATCGTTGAACAGAATTTATAGATGCGCTGCCGAAGCTCTAGGGGCTTGAGGTTAGCGCTTAGAGAACTGAGGCGCTTTACGGGCTTTGTGCAGGCCGTACTTCTTCCGCTCTTTAGCTCGAGGGTCGCGAGTCAGGTAACCCTCAACTTTGAGCGGCTTGCGGTTCTCTGGGTCGAGTTCGCACAGTGCCCGAGCGACTCCCAGCTTAATGGAACCGGCTTGACCAGTCAGACCACCGCCGTGGGCGTTAACCAGGATGTCGTACTCCGATTCTAGTCCTAGGGTCTCTAGCGGCGCTTTGGCCGCAGCAAGGTAGCCGTGGTTGAACTGGAGGTATTCTTCGCCGGGACGATTGTTGATAATGATCTGGCCGCTACCTGGAACGAGGCGCACCCGGGCGACTGAAGACTTGCGTCGGCCCGTACCCCAGTAGACGGCGCGCCCTGCTCTATCTTCTGCTTGCATTACTGATCTCCTGTAGGAATGGTGTTGACGTTGAGAATCTCTGGCTTTTGAGCATCATGGGGATGGTCCGGCCCAGCGTAGACCTTAAGCTTGGTGAACAGCTTACGGCCCAGGGCATTTTTTGGAAGCATTCCCCGGACAGCCTGCTCGATAATTCGCTCGGGAACTCGCGCCTGCAGCTTCTCAAAGGTCTCTTCCTTCATTCCGCCAGGACGACCAGAGTGCCGACGATAGAGCTTCTGCTCGCGCTTGCGGCCGGTGACGCTGATCTTTTCTGCGTTGATGACGACAACAAAGTCTCCCGTATCCATATGGGGGGAGTAAATAGGCTTTGTCTTACCTCTGAGAATGCTGGCGATGGTGGTCGCAAGCCGGCCTAAGCGTTGGTCAGCGGCGTCGACGATGTACCAGTTTTGCTCGAAAGCATCTACTGGGGGAGTGTACGTTTTGTTTGGGGTGGCTGTATTCATGGGTTAACGGGTGTAGGTTGGAATAAGGCTGGGGGTTAGAGCTAGCGATCGCTGCGGGCAAGTGTCGTCATGGACTAGAGCTCTCCACTAGGCGGACGGTACCGGAGCGGACAGCGTGAACAGCGGCTGTGTATCATACCAAAGTTCTGAAGAGAAGGGAACCTCAGGATACCCCACCCTGAGCAAGCAAAGCCCCTGGGGTGGAGCGGCATACTTGACTTGGTCGCGCCGCTCGAACTGCCAAATATCGCGGAACGAGGCCAGCGATCGCCGCCCGCAGCCCACATCCACCAGCATGCCAACCAGCAACCGCACCATGCCGTACAGAAAACCGCTGGCCTGCAGCTCTACTCGAACAAACGGGCCGCTGCGCTCGCACAGGGTCTCTTGAACATCAACCCAAGAGTGAGGCCGATCTGACCCTGCCCGGTGAAAGGCGGCTAGGTGGTGCCGGCCCAATAGGGGCTGCAGCGCTGCGCTGATCTTCCCTGCGTCGATCGGCTCACGGTAGTAGTGCCAACTAAAGGGCCGCACAAACAGGTTGGGGTAGCGGTCCGTATAGATAGTGTAGCGATATCGTCGCCAGAGAGCGGAGAACCGGGCGTGCCAGCTCGCAGGCACCTCTGCAGACGCTCGAACGACGATGTCTTTTGGCAGACGACCGTTGAGGATGCTGGCCCAGCGGTGGGCTGGTATGTGGGAAGGCGCATCAAAGTGAGCGATTTGAGCGGCGGCATGCACCCCCGAATCAGTACGTCCGGCGGCGTGAATCACGACAGCATTCTCTAGAAAATCGCGGAGAACTGTCTCGATGACTTCCTGCACGCTGATGTGGTGAGGCTGTCGCTGCCATCCGTGGTAATGCGTTCCCACGTACTGAATCACCAAGGCAATCCGACGGTGCTGCTCGATTAAAGCAGCACCGTCAGAGGCCGAGGCGTCGTGGGACGGGGCATGAACCATAGTTTTAGGTCAGCTCAATGATGGCCATTTCGGCATTATCGCCACGCCGACGAATGGTGCGAACGACGCGGGTATACCCCCCATTTCGCTCGCTGTAGCGCTCCGCAGCGCCCTCAAATAGGGCATGGACTAGGTCCTTGTCGTACATGTAACCCATAGCGCGGCGGCGGGCTGCCAAAGAGCCATCCTTAGCCAGGGTGATCATCCGATCGGCGGTCTCGCGAACGGCGCGCGCCCTGGCCTTGGTGGTCTTGACGCGACCATGGCGAATAAGCTGGGTGGTTAGCGCTCGCAGCATGGCGCGACGCTGGTCGGCAGGTTTGCCAAGTTGATGAACACGACGACTATGACGCATGACTCTACTAAAGAAGGGAAAAGAAACAGCAATTTGAGCTTAGATTTTGACTTAGAGGGGCAACTGCAAACCTACGGGTTAGCCAGGCTTGGACGATTTCTCGTGGGGAAGCGTAATCCCTAGTCGCTCCTGCAGCGCCTCGATGACCTCTTCTGCAGACTTGGCTCCGAAATTTTTGATTTCTAGCAAGTCTTCCTGAGTGTAGTCGAGCAAATCCGCTACAGAGTTGATTTGGGCGCGCTTGAGGCAGTTGTAGGCCCGGACAGAGAGCTGGAGTTCTTCGATTGGAATCTGGCTCTCAGGATTCTCCTCAGGGGCATCAGTCTCCTCATCGGCCACCATCGTGACGTCCTTGAGCGGGTCAAACAGCGTCACCAAGATGCTGGCTGCCTGACTCATGGCGTCTTGAGGGGTAAGGCTGCCGTTGGTCCAAATATCGAGAATTAGGCGATCTTGATCCAATGAGCCGCCCACTCTGGCGCTTTCGACAGAATAATTGACTTTGCGGACCGGCATAAAAATAGCGTCGATCTGCATGAAATCCAGCGCCGCCGTCTCGTCATAGCTGCGCTCGACCGCTCGGTAGCCTACGCCAGCTTCGACCCGAAATTCCATCTCCAGAGTGGCCCCTGCAGCAACTGTGGCGATGTAGTGAGACGGATTGACCACCTCCACCTCAGTGGGCAAGTCCAAATGACCTGCCGTCACGGTCACCGGCCCTTGAATCAACAGCCGGCCGATCTGTGCTTGAGCCGAGTAGCTCTTTAGCACGACATCCTTCATGTTGAGTAGGATGTCTAAAACATCCTCCCTCACGCCGGGCACCGTGGTAAATTCGTGGGTCACGCCGGAGATCCGGACAGCGGTAATCGCGGTACCCTGGAGATTGGAGAGCAACACCCGACGCAGCGCGTTACCGACGGTAATCCCCTGGCCTCGATCCAGCGGCTCCATTACAAATTTTCCGAACAGGCCCTGGGTGGGGCTAGTATCTGATTCTACGCATTCAACTTGAAACTGTGCCATCAAGCAGCCTCCCTCGGTGTAAGCTAGCGGGCAAATTTTCTCAAATGCCCTAGCTTCGATTTCATTAACTAATCTGCGATCGCGGGCACATTACCCTTCCAGTCAAGAGCGGTCCGGACTTGCTGTGTCGGACAAGCGCTGCCGCTAGTACGCCCATCGGCAAGCATAGACCTCACTAGACGCGGCGGCGCTTTGGTGGACGACAGCCGTTGTGAGGAATGGGGGTGACATCTCGAATCAGCGTTATCTCCAGTCCAGCCCCCTGCAGAGCACGAATAGCTGTTTCACGCCCTGATCCGGGACCACTGACCATAACCTCTATTTGCCGCATTCCCTGATCCATCGCACGCCGCGCCGCGCTCTCGGCTGCCGTTTGAGCGGCAAACGGCGTCCCCTTCTTGGCACCCTTGAATCCAGAGGAGCCAGCAGAGGCCCAGGATATGGCTTCACCGCTGACGTCTGTAATGGTCACGATGGTGTTGTTGAAGGTGGAGCGAATGTGGGCCACTCCGTTAGGGACGTTGCGCTTTTGCTTCCTCGGCCCTGACTTTCGCATCGGTTGCTTTGCCATGGTTTCCTACTGTTGTGCCGCCTCTTTTACTGCTATCAAGCTTTAACTACTCTCCTAAGCTGCAGATGCTCTACTTCTTAGGTGCCTTTTTCTTGCCGGCAACGGTTCGTCGCCCGCCGCCCCGCCGGGTGCGCGAGTTAGTCCTCGTTCTCTGGCCGCGTACGGGCAATCCCAGTCGATGGCGTCGGCCCCGGTACGCGCTGATGTCAATCAGACGCTTAATGTTCATCGACTCTAAACGTCTCAAGTCGCCCTCGACCTGATAGCTATCGATCTCTGAGCGCAGTGCGATCACATCTGCATCGCTCAAGTCTTTAATGCGGGTATCTGGATTGACTCCCGTTTTCTCTAAAATATGCTTAGATCGCGTAGGACCGATACCGTAGATGTATCTCAGGCCAATCTCAACTCGCTTATCCCTTGGGAGGTCGACTCCCGCAATTCGCGCCATGCTTTTCCTCCAAACTTCTCCAAAACTCTGTGGTGTGGCCTACCCTTGACGCTGCTTATGCTTAGGGTTGGGGCAAATCACCATCACACGTCCTCGTCGTTTAATGACTCGGCATTTCTCACACATTCTACGGACAGAGGGTCTGACCTTCATGATCTGCTTAACAAGACAAAGAACAATCTATTATATCCTAAAAAGTTAGGCTTTCAAAATAAAACTGCGGCAGACAGCAGGAATTTCTGGGAAATGAACTAAAACAAGTCAGCGCTACTTTTTGTTTCTCAGTCGATACGTGATGCGCCCTTTAGTCAAGTCATAGGGCGTCAGCTCAACCTTGACGCGATCGCCGGGCAAAATTTTGATGTAGTTACGCCGAATTTTGCCGGAAATATGGGCCAGTACGTTAAAGCCGTTATCGAGGTCGACGCGAAACATTGCGTTGGGCAGCGAGTCGGTCACCGTTCCTTCCATCTCAATCAGGTCTTGCTTAGACAAAGGATTATCTCTCCGTTGATCAATTAATAGTCCTGCTCTCTAGGTGGTTTCGGATGCGCAGGAGCTCCTTTTAGGGAAGAGGAGCTCCTCGCTAGACCTACTGCTTGACCATGCCCTCATACCGTTGAGAGATGACGTATGTCTGGACTTGCTTAGCGGTATCGATGGCAACCCCAACTAGGATTAGCAGCGAGGTTGCTCCTAGTCCCTGAAAGGTTGTGACGCGGGTCGCGCCCTCTACTGCAGTTGGAATGATAGCGACCAGTCCAAGGAAGATTGCGCCCAAGAAGGTCAATCGATTTAGGACCCGCGTTAGGTATTCACTGGTTGCCTTACCAGGACGAATTCCTGGAACGCTAGACCCCATCTTTTTCAAGTTCTGCGACATGTCGACCGGATTAACGATCAGTGACGCATAAAAATAGCTAAAGAATAGAATCAGTGCCAGATAAACGACAACGTAAATCCAGGTTCCCGGACGCAGGGCGTTGACGACGCTCAATAGCGTGTCGTTAGAGAAAATCTGTGTCAGCGAAGACGGTAAGATCAAGACGGCCGATGCAAAAATGATCGGCATCACCCCCCCCTGATTGAGGCGGAGCGGCAGATAGCTGCTCTTTTCCTGGTAAGTGCGGCGGCCCACTTGGCGGCGAGCAGAGACGATTGGAATTCGGCGCGTGCCCTCTTGCACGAACACAATGCCCACAATCATGACCAGGAAGACAAGCATCAGAACGACAACGCCGCCCACAAGACTGCGATCGCCGCTCTGGGCCAGGTCAATTGTCTGGCCAAGGGAGCGGGGTAGGGTAGAAACGATGTTGACAAAAATCAGCAGCGACGCGCCGTTACCGATACCTCGCTCGGTGATCAGCTCACCCACCCACATCACAAACATAGAACCCGCCGCCAAAGCGATAACGGTGCTGGCGATGAAGGCCGGCCGGCTCTGCCCCGCCTCGGCGAAATTGCTCACTAGTAGGGCGATCCCGATACTCTGCAGAATGGACCAGCCCAAGGCAACATAGCGAGTAATCTGCGAAATCTTGCGGCGACCTGCTTCTCCTTCGTTCTTTTGCAAATCTTCGAGACTGGGGATGGCGGCTGTCAGCAGCTGCATGATGATCGAGGCGTTAATGTAAGGCAAAATCCCCAGAGCGAACACCCCCAGCAGAGAGAGCCCTCCACCAGAAAAAATGTCTAGGAACCCGACAATTCCCCCCAAGCCGCTATCAGCGATACCGGCCTGAAACCGAGCCCGGTCAATTCCAGGAACCGGAATAAAGATGCCGAGGCGAACCAAAATTAACATGCCCACCGTCAACAAAAGACGGCCTC
>CAVRCJ010000011.1:0-499034 GCA_963719515.1 uncultured cyanobacterium | reverse complement strand
GGCGCTGTCGGTGCTGCTGTTGGGCGATCGCGTCAACGCTTGGGTCGTAGCCGGAGCAATCCTGGCTTTTGTGGGGGTGGTGCTGACGGTGGTGCTGCAGCCTGCTGGGGGCGACATGGTGTCTATGGGAATGGGGCTAGAGGTCGGTCGGGGAGAGCTGTTTACGGTGGTTGCCGCTATCCTCAAGGCAATTTCCAACCTAATTAGCCGAGTCAGTCTCAAGCAGGTGCCCTTGGGGGTATTCAGCTTGTTCCGAATGGCGTTGGGTACGGTCTGCTTTTTTGTTATTGTGCTGGTGTTGTTTGACCCCGGCCACTTTATGGATGTCACCTCTGAGTTTTTGTGGCGCTGGATGCTGATTTACAGCGCCGTAATTGTGGTGGGCGGACAGCTGTTTTGGTTTAGTGGACTGAAGCAGAGCACGGCGAGCGAGATCTCGCTGGCGACGGCCTTTACGCCTATTGCTGGCGTGCTGGCGGCCTATCTCATCCTCAGTGAAGCGCCGACGCTGGCCCAGTACATCGGTGGCAGCGTTATCGTAGTGGGCATTGCGCTCAATCAGATTGGGGTGCAGCGGCTGAATGCGACAGCGCCGAAGCAGCAGCCGACGGATAAGGAGAGGGCTGAGGCAGTAGCGTATAAGGGGGTCTAGGGAAGAACTTTATCCTGTACTAGCGCGATCGCCATCGCTATCAGAATTACCAGATGCTGACCTGTACTTCGCACTTAAAAGGCAGCAGCGCCAAACGGGTTGAGTAGCGGTACCCCCAGTTCCACAAAGTCACGAACATTGCGGGTAACTAGAGTGAGTCCGCAAGTAAGCGCCGTCGCAGCGATCTGCTTATCAATCGAGTTCTGCGGGGAAGGAACGCATAGGCGTCCCCAGACTTGAGCTTCAGCTGCAGTAAACTCCAAAATATGGTCGCGATAGTTATCTAAAATTTCCTGCAGCCAAGCTTCTAGGGCTTCTGCTTGGGGTTGGTCACCGCGATAGCGGATGCGTTCAACGCCTCTACGAAGCTCTCCAACAGTGATAACGCTGATGTAAAGGCGATCGCTCTTTTCAATCGCCTCTTGGAAGAACTGCTGAACGCCAGAATCAGCGCTGCTCTTTCTCCGCAGTTCGCTAATAACATTGGTGTCAAGTAAATACATCGCGGGCTGCATCGTCTTGCACGCGCTCAAAGTCAGCATCAATGCCAACGGTAGGTATCAGACCTAGGACTTCGGCAAAGGATTTTCTGGGCGGCTGCAGCAAAACCTGTTCTAGAATTTTGCGATGTTCAGCTTCTGCGCTGACGCCGTGGCGAGCAGCTCGCTGCTTAAGGGCTGTGACAATAGCATTGTCAATATTACGAACGATTAGATTGGCCATAGACTGATTTTTGTCGCTCACCGAGGAGACCAGCGCTATGGGGATGATAGCATTGATATCGCCGCCGAAAGCGCTTTGAATCTTATAGGAGCCTAACGCCCCACCAGCCGATCCCGCAGGTGCTTAATGCGATCGCGTAGCTTCCCCGCCTCCTCAAACTCCAGCTTCTTCGCGGCTTCCTTCATCTCCGCCTCCAGCCTCACGATTAGGTCCGGAATCGTGTCCAGCGACAGATCCTCGGCGTGCTCGTAGGCCTCCTCTAGCGCTTGGGCACTCACCCGACGGGAAATATCCAAAAACTCCAGGATGGCGTTACTGGATTTCTTGACGATGGGCGTAGGCGTAATGCCGTGCTTCTCGTTGTATGCCCGCTGAATCTCGCGGCGGCGCTCCGTCTCGCTGATGGCCTTGGCCATGCTGTCGGTGAGGTTGTCGGCATACAGTATCGCCTGCCCCTGCACATGCCGCGCCGCCCGGCCAATAGTCTGAATCAGCGATCGCTCCGCCCGCAAAAAGCCTTCCTTATCGGCGTCCAAAATCGCCACCAGCGACACCTCCGGCAGGTCCAGCCCCTCCCGCAGCAGGTTCACCCCCACCAGCACGTCAAAGGTGCCTTGGCGCAAATCCTGCAAAATTTCGATGCGCTCGATGGAGTTGATTTCTGAATGCAGGTAGCGCACCTTGACGCCGTGGTCCTGCAGGTACTCGGTTAGGTCCTCCGCCATGCGCTTGGTGAGCGTGGTGACCAACACGCGCTCCTTCCGCTCCACCCGCTGCCGCGCTTCGCCGAGCAGGTCGTCGATTTGGCCGGTAGTGGGCCGCACAAAAATCTCGGGGTCCAGTACGCCTGTGGGGCGAATCACCTGCTCCGCCACCTGGCCGGTGCCCAGCTCATACACCTTCTTGCCGCTGCCCTCTTCTTCCTTAAATTCGCCGTCAGACAGCTCCAGCTCCCAGTTTCCCGGCGTTGCCGAGACGAAGATACACTGGTTCACCTTGTCCCAAAACTCTTCCGCCTTTAGGGGCCGGTTGTCGGCGGCGCTGGGCAGGCGGAAGCCGTGGTCGATCAGCACCTTCTTGCGGGCCTGGTCGCCGTTGTACATCGCCCGAATTTGGGGAATCGACACGTGGGACTCATCCACCACCAGCATCCAGTCCTTAGGGAAGTAGTCCACCAGGCATTCCGGGGGCGCGCCGGGAAGCCGCCCGGCCAGATGCCGCGAGTAGTTCTCCACGCCATTGCAGTAGCCAATTTCCCGCAGCATTTCTAGGTCGTAGCGGGTGCGCTGCTCTAGCCGCTGGGCCTCCAGCAGCTTGTTTTCTCCTTCTAAAAGTTCGAGCTGGTCCTGCAGCTCGAGCTGAATGGCGTCGCAGGCGGAATCCAGCCGGTCTTCAGGGGTGACGAAGTGGCGAGCGGGGTAGACGTTGAGGGTGTCTAAGCTTTGCAGGGTTTCCCCGGTGAGGGGGTCCACGTAGCGGATGGCGTCAATCTCGTCGCCAAAGAACTCGACGCGAATCACCCGGTCTTCGTAGGCGGGGCCGATTTCCACCACGTCTCCCTTCACCCGGAACTTGCCCCGGCTCAGGTCTAGGTCGTTGCGGTTGTACTGAATCGAGGCCAAGTCCCGCAGCACCTGGCGCTGGTTTACCTCCATGCCCACTTTCAAAGGAATGGAGGCCTTCAGGTACTCCGACGGGATTCCCAGACCATAGATGCAGCTCACCGAAGCCACCACCACCACGTCCTTACGCTCAAACAGCGATCGCGTCGCCGAGTGGCGCAGCATGTCGATTTCGTCGTTGATGGAGGCCGTCTTGGCGATGTAGGTATCGGTGACGGGGATGTAGGCTTCGGGCTGGTAGTAGTCGTAATAGCTGATGAAGTATTCGACGGCGTTCTCGGGGAAAAATTCCCGCAGCTCATTGCAAAGCTGGGCGGCTAGGGTTTTGTTGTGGGCCAGCACCAGCGCCGGACGACCCACCTGCTCGATGGTGCGGGCGATGGTGTGGGTTTTGCCGGTGCCGGTGGCCCCCAGCAGGGTCTGGTATCGGTTGCCCGATTTGAGATATTTGACGAGCTGCTTGATGGCCTTAGGCTGGTCGCCGGTGGGCTCGAAGGGGGCTTGAACCTGGAAATCAGCCATGGGGATTGCCGAGTACCGCTACAGCTACTATGATGGCGAATTTTTTTGATTCTGCACGTAGTCCTGAAGACGTATCGGCAGCAAAGCGGCGGCGCTAAGCCCGAAACTAAGCCGTATATTGCTTCTTTTCGCTTAGCGAGCTAGGACGCCTGAGTCACCAGGCTTTGGCTGAGGGAGGTTATCGGACAGCTGCTCGCTTGAGGGAGGCGCAGGGGCGTAGGCCTACCGATTCCGTAACCCTGCACGTAGTCTACGCCCAAGGCCTGTAGCTTTCGCTGAGTTTCCGCATCCTCGACCCGCTCCGCGATCGCCTCCAATCCCATGGAGTGGGCAATTTTCGTAATCGCCTCCACAATCGAGGTGCTGATATCGTCCTGCAGTAGGTTACGCACAAACGACCCGTCAATCTTGATGTAGTCAACGGCAAGGTGACGCAAATAGCCAAACGACGACATGCCGCTGCCAAAGTCGTCCAGCGCAAACGAGCAGCCCAGTGCCTTGAGCTCCTGAATAAAAATGCGGGCCGCGTTGAGGTTTGAGACCGCCACCGTTTCCGTAATCTCAAAGCAAAGCGCCTTCGGCGAGATAGCGCTCTGCATTACCTGCTGCTTTAAAAAGGGCAAAAACTGCTCGTCGTTGATGCTGGCCCCAGAGAGATTGATGGCATAGAAGCCTATATCACGCCAGATGGGCCGAAAGCGGGCTGCTAACCTTATCTGGGCAAAAAACGTCTGAATCACCCAGCGGTCTATGGCGGGCATCAGGCCGTATCGCTCTGCCGCTGGGATAAATGCCATAGGGGGAATAAGCTTTCCTGAGTCATCCTTGAGCCGCAGCAGGATTTCACAGTGGTGCATCGTTTCCCCTTGAAGAGACGCCGGGGCGATGGGCTGCTGGTAGAGCTGAAACTGATCTGTGTCGAGCGCCTGCCGAATGCGGCTAATCCACTGCTGCTGACTCCGCTGTTCGGAAAGCTGTTGATCGTCTGCCCGGTAGACATAGAGGCGATTGCGTCCCCGCTCTTTAGCGGCGTAGCAGGCCATGTCGGCTGCCCCAAGGGCGTCCGCCAGGGTATTGGTGTGGCTCGTCAGCTCTACCATGCCAATGCTAACGCCGACGCCAAAGGTTTTACCTTGACACACAAAGCGGAAATCTTGGACCGTCTGGCGAATGACGTCCATGATGACGCGGGCGTTCTCTGAGGTGCAGTGGCTGAGCAAAATGCCGAATTCGTCTCCTCCCAGTCGGGCGACAACGTCTGTCGCGCGGACGTTATGGCTCACAATGGCGCTAATTTGCTTGAGCAGCTCGTCCCCTGCCGCGTGGCCGCAGGTGTCGTTGACGATTTTGAACTGGTCAAGGTCCAGGAAGCAGAGGGTATGCTCCCGGTAGGGCTGCTTGAGAACGGCCTCTAGCTCTAGCTCAAAATAGCGGCGGTTTTTAAGCCCGGTTAGCTCATCGTGGGAGGCTTGCCAGGTGAGCTTTTGCTCAATTAGCTTCTGCGCCGTAATGTCGATGGCGATGCCGCCTAGGGCGGTCTGCCCGTCGTCGGTGGGGCAGGGAAACTTGCACATCATCCAGTAGCTGGGGCTGCCGCTGCGATCGCAAATTTCTTCTAAAGACTGACTGGCTCTGCCCGTCGCTAGGACTGTAGCGTCGTGCTGACCTAGACGCTGCGCCACGGCGGGGGGAAGCCAATCTGTGTCGGTTCTTCCCAAAATATCCGCCTGATTCAGGCCTGCAAACTGGTCGAACTGCCAATTGGTATAGAGGTAGCGTCCTGCAGCATCCTTCATAAAGGTGACGGCAAAGCTATGGTCCATGAAGGTTCTAAAGCGAGCTTTGCTCTCCTGCAGGCTTTCCTCTAGCCTGAGCTGGGCCTTCTTTTGCTCGGTAATCACCTCAGTGAGCATCAGCAGTCCGCCTACCTCCCCCGAGGGCTCATGCCAAGGGCGCAGCTCCCACTTCAGCCAGTCTGTGGTGCCGTCCTGACGCACAAAACGATCCTCGTCGTTTTGCAGGATACTGCCGCCCAAGCAGTGGTGATGGTCGGCTTTCCAGCGATCGCTGATGTCGGGGAAGACCTCGTAGTGGCTTTGCCCGGTGATGTCGGTGACCGGGATGCCGTAGTCGGTGAGCCAGCGATCGCTGTAGAACAAGTAGCGCATCTGGGCATCGAACATGGCTACGGCGGCGGGCATATGCTTGACGAACTGCTGCAGCTGCAGCTCGCGGCGGGCAAGTTCGGCCTGGGCTTTATCGCGCTCTTGGCGGAGCTGCCGCTGTTGGGTCACGTCGCGGATAATGCCGACGAAGCCTAGGGGCTGTCCGGTGCTATGTCTCACCACCGTGCCGATGGTTTCCCCAGTAAAGGTAGACCCGTCTTTGCGCCGGTAGACCATGTCATAAGGCTCAAAGGTCTGCTGCGCTGAGGCATTGAAGCGTTTTTTGCCTTGGGCCTGGGCCTCTTTAGCGTCGTGATACAGCATCTGGGTTGGCTTCCCCAGCAGCTCCTCTGGGGTATAGCCAAATAGGGTGGCGATTGCAGCGCTGACCCGGCGGATACGGCGGCTGTCGTCGGCAAAGACGATGGCATCGGGCAGCGCTTTAAAGATGATTTCTAGGTTAGCGGCCTGATGCTGCAGATCCTGCTCGGCGTGCTTGAGATCTTCCTCGGTCTGCTGGCAGTGAGCTGCCTGTACCTTCAGCGCATCCATCCGCTGGCGAACTATGGTTTCTAGGGCTTTCTCCGTTTGGGTGCGGCGCTCAATTTCCTCTTCTAGCTGGGCGATAACGCTCGTCAGCTGCCGCTCCCGCGCCTGCAGCCGCTGAGCGGTGACGGCTCTCTCGATGGCGTACTGAATAGTTTTAGTTAAAGATTGGGTGTTGAACTGCCCCTTGACGAGGTGGTCCTGCGCGCCAGCCTGAACTACCTGGGCTGCGGTGTCCTCTTCCTCGCTGTCCATTAGCACCACGATGGGAGTAATGGCGCTGTCGTTGAGGAGCTGCCTTAGGGTGGTGATGCCTGCGCTGCCGCCAAGGTTGAAGTTGAGCAAGATAGCGTCAGGGGGATGCTGAGCAACCTGGACACCGGCGTCTTCGAGGGATGTGGCTGCGCGAAGCCGAAAGCTATGCTGCGCGGCGCTGAGAGCGTAGCGAACCTGGTTAACCTCTGCTTCGCTGTTGTCCACTACGAGAACGTCAGTTGGTCGTCGGTGCTGCATCGATGCCCTTATATCTGTAGTACCCCGCTTAGTATGGGCAGCTGTGCGTGAAGAATCATTCCGTAAGATCTCTGAATTCCATGAAGCAGAATACTGAACTCTGAGATTCTTGAGACGGTGAGGCTAGACTTGTGTCGGACTGGCGTCGCGTCTCAAATACCTCTCGGCGCTTTGTCCTGATAGGGGTGGGCTAGGGCGGAAGATATTGGAGACATCAGACACTACCCCTTCCGTAGATTTTCTCAGTAGAGTTGAGCTTTGACGGTCCCCTGTTGGCAGGCGTGATCTCAGCTCCTCTAAACGTAGCCTTCTTTTTAAGAAGGCCGTATATAGAATTCTTGCGTTTAAACCGAGACTGCTAATGAAACAGTGCGACAGTGGCCGACGCCGCTACAGCTTACAGAGCGGGAATCGCAGCGGACGAATTGGGAAGCCCTGCGGGCAGAGAAATTGGCCCAGCGGCTGAGAGCATTGAGGGTTGACCCGGATGAATTTGGCTAGTGCTTGAGCGGGACAGCGTTTGACTTGAGCGGTTGCGACTGACGGTTAGCGGGAAGCTGGTTTGGCTGTGATGTTTATGACTGTGGCTGGTTCGGTTATAGGTTTTGCTTAAGCAGTATAAATTAATGCTTTTATAGTTTAGGCTCTTGCTTGAGTAACTGTAGATTTTCCTTTAAGAGCTGCTTGAAAGGCATTAGTTGAGGCGATCGCCCTTATTCCCCCTCTTTAGTTTCCCTGGGTGCTTTAGATACCCTCGCGATCGCCCGTAGATGGATGCTGCTGTTGGTGATAGATGGATGCTGCTGCTGGTGAATAGAGGGGCGAACAGCGCCCGTAGATAAATCGCGGCCTATTAAAAACCGTCCGCTAAAGCGGACTTTGCCAAGATTTATGGGATGAGGAGGCTTGCCACTCAACGGCTCACTGGCCCAATTGTGTACCCTAATAAGTTACGTGTAATCACTAGATATTCTATGTAGCTAAGCGAACAATATGGTGGCTGCTACGGGGGTGATAGCACTGGATGAGTGCCTATCCTAAAAGTGACCCATACATAGCGAGGTTACGACTATGGCACGACGAAAGCGTAGCTCTAAGGCGTTAGAGCGAGCGGAGCGGCGGGCGGCGGCCTTGATGTCTATTGACTCAAACCTGGATTTGGGCAATGGGCTGACGCTAGAGGGGTTCTACCAAATGATTGATGATGTGCGACAAAAGCTGACCAGCTACAATACGCTGCTGTCTACGGTGGATGCGGCCTACAACAATATGCTGGGGGCTGAGAGGCTGCTGCTAGATCAGTCGGAGCAGATGCTGCTGGGGGTGGCGTTTCACTACGGCAAGGATAGCTCGGAGTATGAGATGGCGGGCGGGGTGCGCAAGAGCGAGCGGAAGCGGCGATCGCGGCGAGAGGCTGTGGAGCCGTCGTCTGAGGCCGAAGCCAACAGTGCGCCGCCATCGGTGGAAATGAGCGAGGCGATGTAGCGTAAGTTCGGCTCTATTGCTGCGATCGAAGCCCTTCTTCTTCGGAAGAGGGGCTTTTTAGGTTGGCTGGGGCAAGCGGCCGCTTGCCCGTACGAGGTATGCGATCGCCTCAGCCCGTTTTGGATGAGGTTGCGCTAGAAGAGGTTAATCGTTACGGCGCTTGGGAAAGCGCTTGGTGAGAATGCGCATGGCGTTGATGCCGTCGGGAGCGGGGAGGACGCAGCTCCATTCTTTGGGCTCTGCGTAGTTGAGCTGGTGCTGGCGAATCATGTAGTGGTCGACGACGGTGCGAGGACCGATGGCGATGATTTGCAGGGTGTCGTTGTTGGGGTCTTCGGGCTGAGGGAAGGGGTTGGGGCGATTGGTTGGGGCAACCGGCCGGTTGCCCGTACGGGGTTCGTTGGGTTGGTTGGGCTTATTGGGTGTGGTCATGGGTGAATTCCTGTGTTTGTTTGGTTGTGTTCGATAGGTTTTGTAGGGACATGGCATGCCATGTCCCTACCGTGTCAATGCCGCGCCGATACGATGATTTGTCGATCGAACGGCGCTGCCGATGAAGGAGCCAAACAATCAAGCCACCCCGCTGCTGCACCGGGAGGCCGGGCAGGACAAAGCAGGATGGCCTTACAGGATAAAATCCAGAATAGGTCTCCGTGCTGCTCTGTTCAGCGCTGGGGCTCAGCCTTCTAGCTGTGTTTCCGGCACAGTTAGGAGGCGTAGTTGGCTTGATGGACTGATGGGCTGCTACATAGGCGTATAGCTGTATTAAGGGCTATGGCATGCCAGATTACAGTATGCGGGCCGGTTATGCAACCGGGGTAAGGGGGTTTTGTGAGCCTTAGTTGTGAGATAGCGACCGTACAGCGATCGTTGACTTGGAGATGAGCTTTAAACGGTGAGAAAACTTTTCCGAAATTTGCAGTCACCGGCATATCAGCTGGTGATCGAGACGGCGCAGCAAAACTGGTGGCTGATTGCCGTTAACCTAGTGACTAACGTGCTAAGTGCGGTGCTAGAAGGCAGCACGCTTGGCATCATTTACCTGGCAGTGGCCTACCTTTCTGAACCTGATGCTGACCAAAGTCAGCAAACGGCGGCGATGCGGTTTTTGTCGTCGGTTGTACCGCTACCACCAGAGCAAATGTTTCTGCTGCTGATTGGTGGGGCTGTGCTGCTACAGCTTTTCTTGAGCCTCAGCAGCTACGTCAACAAGGTGTCTGCTGCTTATCTATCGGCAAAGGCGCAGCCCTATGTGACGGGCAAGGTATTTGAGCGGGTGATGACCTTTAGCTATGGCTGCGTCAGCCGCTATAAGGTGGGAGATTTAGTGCTGTTTGCCAATGACGCGGCGCTAGCCGTGGACCGGCAGATAACGGAGGTCAACAAGATCGCCGTCAATCTGACGTTCTCGCTAATGTATTTGGCGGTGATTGTTCGTCTGTCGGCCATATTAGCGATCGCTGCTGCGGTGCTGACGCTTGCCGTTGCCTTTGTGCAGTACCGGCTCATTCCCCGGCTGCGGCGGGTGGTGCGGCGCGTCACGGAAACCCAAGTGGAGTCGGCAAAGTATCTCACAGAGAGTATTCAGGCGCTGCGGCTGCTGCATATGTTTGGCATGCAGCGGCGGTCGGTAGAAAACGCCAGAAGCCTTTTGGGTAAAACCCAGGAGCAATTGCAAAAGCGGGCGTTTATCTTCTACCTACCGGAGCCCATTTTAGATGTTGTGCCGATGGTGGCGATTGGGGTTTTGGCGGTGACGGCGGTGCTGTTTCAAGAGTCGCAGGGCAATATTTTGCCGGTGCTACTAACCTTTTTGCTCGTGCTGCAGCGGCTTTCGGCACGGCTGAGGGGGGCGGTCGGCGCAATTACAATCTTTGTTGATAACAGCGCCCGCATGCTGAGGTTGGAGACTATTTTGGACCGGCGGGATAAGGCGTTTGAGCAGTCGGGCGATAAGACTTTCCCAGGTTTGAAGGGAGACATCGAGTTTAAGTCTGTGACATTGTCGTATGGCAACGACGAGACCTATGCACTGAAAGATCTGACTTTCACGATTCCACGAAACCAGACAGTGGCCCTTGTGGGCGAGTCTGGGGCGGGGAAGTCGTCAATTGTGGATGTGCTGATGGGGCTGTATCAGCCGACGGCTGGGCAGGTGTTGATAAACGGCAGACCGTTGGGCGAGTATCAGCTGGAAGAATGGCGACAGCAGATTGGGGTGGTAAGCCAGGATACGTTCATCTTTAATGACAGCATTTTGGAGAACTTGCGCTATGGTCGGCCTGCGGCAGCGCTGGAGGAAGTAGTTGAGGCGGCGCAGGCGGCGCAAGCGCATGAGTTTATTTTGGCGCTTCCGAATGGGTATGAGACGGTGGTGGGGGAGCGGGGCTATCGGCTCTCTGGCGGACAGCGACAGCGGCTAGCTTTGGCGAGGGCGCTGGTGAAGCAGCCGGAGATTTTAATTTTGGATGAGGCGACGAGCGCTTTAGATAGTGAGTCGGAAAAGCTAATTCAGCAGGCGCTAGAGCAGTTTCAAAAAGATCGGACGGTAATTGTGATTGCCCACCGGCTTTCAACGATTGTGGATGCGGACCAGATATTGGTACTGGAGCGGGGGCAGCTTTTGGAGTGCGGTAATCACAGAGAGCTGCTAAAGGAAAGCGGTCGGTATGCACGCTATTGGAAATTGCAGAGTGGCGTGGTTGTAGCATAGTAGATGAGATATATAGTGATTTCCAATAGCGTGCGGATGGAGTGCGGAGCACGCTGTACTCGCTTCTTCATTAGTATTTTAGGATCTTGGTTGAAGAGCTGTTTTGACATGTAATAGATATCTACAGATTTTCATAAAAGAGAGAAATAAGAATGCGTGAAAGAGGATTGACGCTAGCGATTTGCACTTATAATGGTGCAAATCGCTTAGAGAAGACACTAGAGGCGATCCTTAAAAACGAGGCTATAGATATTCCTTGGGAACTATTGGTTGTAAATAATGCAAGCACTGATAGCACTGCCAATTTTGTTAAGGAGTTTTGGCCGAAGGGCACCCACCAGCTGAGGATAATTCATGAAAAGACGCCGGGCGCTATCCATGCTAGGAAGAAAGCGCTAAGGGAGGCGCGATACGCTTACCTCAGTTACATTGATGACGACAATTGGATTTCTAGAAACTGGGTTGAGGAGGTGTACCGCATATTTGAGGCACATCCTACTGTTGGGATGATCAGCTGTCCGTCTACTGCTAACCTCTCGGCACCACCACCTGATTTCTTTGAAGGCTTTAAGGGCTGGCTGGCCGTGGGTACTCGATTTTCTACCGAAGGTATTGTGGAAGATCGCCCCGTTTCATTTTGGACAGCGGGTTTATCGTTGCGCTTAAAAGCCTTTGACGATCTTAAGAACACTGATTATTCTACTTGCTTGACCGGGCGAACCGGAAAACAGACCTATGGTGGCGAAGATCACGAACTATGCCTGTCGCTCACCTTGCTAGGGTGGGATGCCTACTATACACACCAGATATCATTCGTCCACGATATTCCGTTAAGCCGATTAGAAGTTCCCTATGTTGAACGGCTTATCCAGAACGGTGGTAAAAGCAAAGCCATTCTTGGTATTTACCGCAATGAATATTGGCGTATGCCGTTATACAACCCTTACTGGGCCGTGCTGAGCTATAGCTGGCATTTCTTCAACCGAGCGCTGCGCTACTGGCTTAAACGATCGCTAGGCCGCGCAAATACGCCCATGCACCCCAACCGAATCAGCTACCTTCACGCCATGGGCCGCCTACAAAGCTACTTCCTTCACTTCCGGCGCTTTGCGCAGGCCCAGCGCAATATTCGTATTCTGCGATCGCTCAAGTCCAAAATAGGTCGCTCTCACTAATTATCATGTCTTCCCCAGCCTCTATCAAGCATTTTCTGGAGAGCCCCGCTCGCAGTGTAAACAATGTCCAGTATCGCCTCCGGGAGACCTGGCGGCGTTATACATCCCGTGTCAATCCAGAACCTGTCCTAGTGTTTGGTAACCAGAAGGCTGGAACATCGGCGATCGCGGCTTTGCTGGGAGAAGCGACAGGGCTTTCCTACACCATCGACATCTTCTGCTTTTATCAGGGTTTAGAGGAGCAACTGCTGCGTAGTGAAGTTCCCTTCGACGCGCTCGTTAAAAAAGCTCGCTACTCTTTTTCTAAAGATATTGTCAAAGATCCTAGCTTTGTCTTCTTCTACGATGAGCTAGCAGCTCGTTTTCCTCAAGCAAAACGGGTGTTTGTGCTCCGGGATCCACGCCAAAATATTCGCAGCATCCTCAATCGGCTAGCGCTACCAGGCCACTTAAATGATCTCTCGCCCGAACATTGGGCAAGGCTACAACGAGAGTTTCCCGGCTGGTGCCCCATCTTAGATGGACGGTTTACTGGCCATTCCCAAATGACATACATCGAAGCCCTCGCACTTCGCTGCCAACAAGTGTTTCAGATTCACGCTGAGCACCAGTCATCAGTGGTGCCCATCTACTATGAGCACTTCAACGAAGACAAGGTAACTGCTATACATCAGCTAGTGGCTCAGCTCGGTCTACCGTTTGTCCATTCTATAGACCAAGTTAAAGATATCCAGTTTCAGCCTAGGGGGAACGCAGCCATCGCCTTAGAAGACTTTTTTGGAGCGAAGAATTTAGACCGTATTGAAGAAATTTGCGGAGATACCATGCGTGCGGTTGGATATTCTCTGTAACAACGGTAGCGAGCTTTTACGGCATGAAGATTGCATATCTTGCGAGCGACTTTGGGCTAGTTTCAGAAACCTTCATTACGGACCTAGCCACTGGCCTCGCAAAGTCAGGGCAGGTTACCGTATTTTGCAGCCACGGTGCATCTATTAATGTTCCCAACCTATCCGTTGAAGAAATCGGCTTCGTCGGCGTACGCTCTCTAGCCGACCGCATCGGGCTCCGTGTTGATAAGCTGCGAGCACAGCAGGGAGGCTATCGTACCTATCAGCGCTACCTTGATCACGCTTACCGTAAATTGTATCCGGCTTTACGTCACTACCAACCCGACGTTGCTTATATCGATTATGGAACAACAGCGGCGCTAGCCCGAGCAGCTCTTCAAGCTCTTAAAATTCCGTTTGTTGTTCATTTTCACGGAGCCGACATCACCAGCGGATTGAATGATAGCGCCTACCGTCAGGAACTGCAGAATGTTTTTCGAGATGCGGCAGGCCTGGTCGTTGCGTCAGAGCACATGCGACGATTGCTTATTCTAGAGGGGGCTCCAGCGGATAAGATCCGAGTAGTACGGCTGGGTATTGATTTAGAGGGCTTAGAGCCGATGTCTTGGGAGAGGCGAAGCGAGCTTCCCCCCTCTATCGTATTTCTGGGGCGATTTACACCTAAAAAGCACCCGGTCGCTTTGGTACAAGCATTTTCCCTTGTAAAACAGCAGGTTCCTGACGCTCAGCTTTCAATGGTTGGCGATGGTCCAGAGATGTCTCGCGTCAAGCACCGTATCGCTCAACTCGATCTTGAGAATTCCGTGACGCTTCATGGCGCATTGCCTCGCCACGAAGCTCTATCAATCGTGAATCGACACTGGGTATATGCTCAGCACAGCGTCACGGCACCTAGTGGAGATCAAGAAGGATTTGGTGTTTCACTAGCTGAAGCCGCAGCTCTGGGGCTACCCGTGGTTTCTACCTGGCACAACGGAATTCCTGAACAGGTAGTTCATGGTGAGACCGGTTTTCTGGTGAGAGAATTTGACTATGAAACAATGGCGTTTTATTTAGGGAAGTTACTCTCGGATACCACATCGATAAAAGCGATAGGGATAAAAGGCCGTATTAAAGCTGATTCAAACTACTCAGGAAAGCAAAGGACGCATCAAATAAAAGAGGTGATAGACAAAATATAATTTATCTCTTAATTAAGAGTTACTTCTCTTTGCAAATGAACTATTAAGTTTTTTAGTCTGTAGACTATATACTCTTTAAATCTGCAGACTATATACTTCGAAGATTATTCGCAATCAGTATCCGAATGTCCAAATACGTCGCACTTAGACCAACGCGACGAAGGTAAATTTACTCAGGATTTGCTACAAATCATTCGACCTTGACGCATGAGATAGTAAATGATCTTCAATTCTTACACATTCTTCATTTTTTTCTGCTTTGTTCTAATTATTTACTATTTGCTAGCTTCATGGCGTACGCGTAAGCTTTTTCTTTTGGGTTCTAGCTACCTTTTCTATGCTGCTTGGAACCCGCCTTTTGTTATGCTAATTCTGATTTCTACCATTGTAGACTGGCGGCTTGCAAAGATAATTTATAGCTCAGAGAGCATAGCTCGTCAGCGCATTTTTATGATGGTTAGCCTTTTTGTAAATTTAGGGCTTCTTGGATTCTTCAAATATGGAGACTTCTTCCTTGACAATGTCATCGCTTTTCTACATATTTTTAAGATTAGCTACGCCCCTCCCCAGCTCAATATTATCTTACCTGTCGGAATTTCTTTCTATACGTTTCAAACCCTTTCGTATACGCTCGATATCTATCGTGGAAGAGGCAAGCCCTGGCATTCTTTCCTCGACTATGCCCTCTACGTAACTTTCTTTCCGCAGCTTGTAGCTGGACCAATCGTGCGCGCCTCAAGTTTCCTAGCCCAGTGCCAGACTCCCAAGTCTCTATCTGGTCAAAATCTCGGCTGGGGCTTGAGTCTATTGACCCTGGGGTTATTTGAGAAGTCCGTGATTGCAGATGCCCTGTTAGCACCCATCGTAGAGATTCTATATTCTGGCAGCGGAACGCCCGATTTCTTTGCGGCTTGGGGAGGGACATTGGCCTTTTCAGGGCAAATTTTCTGCGATTTTGCGGGTTATTCAACCTGCGCCATTGGTACGGCACTTTGCTTAGGTTTTGCATTGCCGCAAAACTTTCGCTTTCCCTATGCTGCTGTGGGCTTCTCAGACTTCTGGCGCAGGTGGCATATTACCCTTTCTACATGGCTTAGGGACTACCTATACATCCCCTTGGGAGGTAATCGCCAGGGAACGCTGAGAACCCACAGTAATCTCATGATCACGATGTTACTGGGAGGATTTTGGCATGGAGCTTCTTGGACCTTTGTTGCCTGGGGCGGGTTGCATGGCGGGTATCTAATTGCGGAGCGCATGCTCCACCGTAAGCTAGGTCACCAGCTGATATGGCAGCATCCCATGCTTCAGCTACTGCTAGCCGCGATGACGTTTCTATTAGTCTGCTTGAGCTGGGTCTTTTTTCGGGCAACCTCATTTACTCAAGCTACGGCTATTTTGTCTGCCATGCTAATGATATCGTCCGAGCCGGTCAACATCCTGCTGGGCCGTGAATCGCTGGCGATCGCCCTAGCGACAACATTGGCCATCGTTTGCCTCCACTGGCTATTGCGAGATAGAGACCTTATGACGCTGATACATCGTTTGCCTTGGTGGGGGATGTCTGTAGGTTTAGCTGGAATGCTGTATGCGATCGCTACGATGCCCGGTCAAGATCAGTCATTTATCTATTTCCAGTTTTAGGGAGCACTAATTGACTATGAGTTGGTTTAAGGTTTGGTGCTTTACTCCATTTTTACTAATGCTTGGAATAGGAATTAACGAGTTTTTACTACGACTAGCTGATCATCAACCTTCAGTTGTCAGCAATGCTGGCCTGTTCTGTGATACATATTCGGAGATTCCCAAACTTAAGCAGAAAGATGTGATTCTTCTGGGAGCCTCGCGGATGCAAACAGGGTTTGACCTAAGCACATTCAGAACATATTACTCTCAGCGCGACGTGCTACTTCTAGCACAGTCAGGGCGAGGAACCTCTTACCCAGTTTTTAGAGATATCGTTAGGAACACCGAATTTAGCGGTGTTCTGATTATTGATGAAACAGAGAAAACCTTAACCTCGTCTGAACGCAACCAGCAAGAGTTTATTGACTATTGCCGTAACAGCTTTTCCATAAACCAAAGGATTAACCACGGTATTGCAGCACTACTTCAAAGTCGATTGACATTTCTAAATCCTCAAAGTAGCTCGCTTCGGCTATGGGGAAACCTACTGGCCCAGCAAGAATTACCTGAACCGTTTTACACCAAAACACTTGCCGACCGTCAGCAGCTCGTTGATTATGTCCGTGCTGACGAAGACGCGCTGCAAGGCTTGCGCAACCAACGGCTAAAAGGTGTTCAATCTAGCGCGCGGATAGAAGCTCTGAGCTTCAATACTTGGCAAGAGAAAGTTCAGCATTGGTTGCCCTTGATTACAGAAATTCGTAAGCGGGGTGGAACAGTCATATTTGTTCGGCTACCTGTTGGAAGCGAGCGCTGGGTAATTGAAGAAAAATTCATGCCGCCTGAAAAATATTGGAACCCTATCATGGATGAGTGGCAGGTCAAAAGTATTCATTTCGCAGAACATTCAGAACTTAAGCAATTTGAGCTACTAGATACATCGCACCTTGATATGACAGACAAAGCTCAATTTACAAAATATTTTTTAGAGCAGATTAGCGACAGAATTTATCAAAAAGCTCAGTAATATGCTCCACGCAGTTACCATTATTATTCCGAGCTACAATAGCGCCGCTTTTATAGAAGATGCTATTTCCTCAGCCCTTGCACAAACGTACTCTCACACTGAAATTATCGTCATTGACGATGGCTCAACCGATCGCACTCTAGATATTATCCGCTCTTTCGGCGATCGCATCCGCTACGAAACTCAACCAAACCAAGGAGCACCCGTTGCACGCAACCGTGGTCTTGCCCTCGCTAAAGGCGACTACGTAAAATTTCTCGATGCCGACGACGTCTTACAACCTGACTGCATCGAGCGCCAAATTCAACAGGCTCAGCAGCTTCCAAAAGACCGTAAGGCTATCGTCTATGGCGATGCGCAGTGGGTCAACGAGCACCAGCAGCCCGTCCCTGGCTATTCGCTCCGATCTAGACAGCCCAGTGAAGATCCAATCGCCCACATCCTAACCGCCTGCCCTCTTACCTCTTGCCCCTTGCATAAACGAGAGTACCTGCAAGAGGTCGGTGGATTTGACCCCACTCTGCCTCGCGGCCAAGAGCACGATCTTCACCTACGCCTAGCTCTATCTAGAGTCGAATTTGTCTATCATCCCGGCATCGTCTACGACTACCGCAATTACACTTCCAAAGGTCGCATTAGCGGTAGCTCGCTCAGCAGTAAGGGCGCACTGGTGGAATACGGCATTCTTCAAAAGCAGCAGGCTCTGATCGAAAAGCAAATGGGGCAACCGCTGCCGGAGTCTATCCGCCAAGCGATCGCCAAAAGGTACTGGCAGTTCGGCCGTGGTGTTCTCCGAGAGGGACACTCAGCAGCAGCAGCCCAGTACTTTCAGGCGGCGCGATCGCTTTCTCAGCGGTGTGTTGTTGGAGCATCGCCCTACCCTCAGCTTGTTCAGTGGTTTGGACCCTATAGGGCTGAGAGCGTGCTGACGAGGGTCAAGGAACTAAAAGCTATGTGGGCTAAAGATTAAATATGTCTGATTCAAACTCCATGGGAGTTTACTTCTCCGCCAATGATGTTGTCTATGATTGGGCGATCGCCTTCCTCAACAGCTTCCGTACCTTCAACCCAGACCTGCGGCTGCTGCTCATCCCCTTCAATGATCAGTGCGATCGCCTGTTAAAGCTACAAGAGACCTACAATTTCGAGATCTACAACGATCCATCCTTTGAGAGGCTAGAAGCCATTGGCCAAGCCTTTGAGCTAGGCCATACGCCAACAGGACCCTACTGGTTTCGGCGCTACGCTGCCTTCTGGGGTGAGTGCGATCGCTTCATGTATCTCGACGCCCGTCAGGTTGTACTTACAGACCTAACACCCATCATTAACGCACTTGATGACTACGACTTTGAGCTACTTCACTTCGACTGCGCAATTGAGCAAGTTTATGAGCCAGGAGAACTTCGTCGAGAGTTATTACGACGTGGTAAAGCCAAGGGATTTCTTTCTGGATTGTGGGCTTCTCGAAAGGGCATATTTACGCTTGAAGAATTCGAGAAATACGCGATTGAAGCAGTGAAGGCAAGAGACCAGCTCAATCCGCGAAATACGGATCAGGCGTTCATTAATTACTGCTGCGATATAAAGCCTATTCGCTATGGACATGTAGCTGAGGTACTTGGTGATATTTGTCACATAGCCTGGGCACGTCAATCAGGCTCAGTATATAAAGCAAAGGGAGAGTATCGGCTTTGGGACCACGGAGGGCTAGATCATAAGAAAAAGCTGGTTTTACTTCACTGGGCGAGTTATCAGCTAGATCCTCTAATTCCTAAAAGAGGTTTGTTTATGAAGTTTATGAATATGCGCAGGCCTTTCCATTATGCATGCTTAATCAAGATTAAAAGTATGCTTGAATTTTTTTTAAAGGCTCCATTGAAAATAGCTAGAAATTATCGTTTTATAAACGAACTATATCATAGCCTGCGCATGAAATATAGTGCCTGATTACCAGTTAAATAGCAAGAGTATTTGCTTCGTAGTAAAATAAAAATTGTCATGAGTAAATTGCAAAATCAGAATGTCTTTGGCAACATCTATAAAAGCCACGTTTGGAGAGGTAATTCGAGAAGTGGGCCTGGATCTGATACTAGAAATTGCTCTCAATATACAGATTATTTGCAAAAATTTGTAGATGCTAACCGAGATGTTATCAAAACAGTGATTGATGTTGGTTGTGGTGACTGGGCAATTTCTAGAAATATTAGTTGGGGCAATGTTGAATATCTTGGAGTAGATGTTGTTCCAGAACTCATTGATGACCTAAACAGGATATATAAAAAGCAAAATATAGACTTTGCCTGCATTGATCTGACTTGTGAAGAACTGCCTGCAGCTGACCTTATTATTGTTAAAGATGTCCTTCAGCATTTAAAAAATGAAAGTGTTCTAACTTTCTTGCGCCAGCTAAAGAAATACAAACTTGCACTACTTACAAATGACTGCAATCGCTATCATCAACCATACTGGCCCTTTCCATGGGGAACAAAGGAAGTAGGGATAGTTAACTCTGATATTTCTAATGGTGATTGGAGGCCAATACAACTTCGAGAAAGACCTTTTAACCTAAAGGCTGAACAAATTATGTGTTTTGAATATAATCTAGCTAAGCGAACAATCGACAAAAAGCAAGTTCTTTTATGGGGGAATTATTGCCAACTGAGCAACTAAGAGTTTACCAATGAATAAGAGTAAATTCATGTATTCATTCTATTTACACTTAGCTACCCTACATTGACGTGAATCGCTACGTCAATGTAGTTTTAAGTGAATTATAGTCAATAGAAGCAATTGCCCTAGAACTACTTATCCATCAACAGCGTTTAGATTAAGGTGGTAGGCTAGACATCAGCTGAGAACGGTAGCCTGGAAGCATTTATAAAAATCAGACCAGCTACTATTTTTAGAGCCACGGTGATCTGCTCCATAAGAAGAAGCTAAGCCTACTTTATTGCGCAGGCTGCAAGTTTTGGTGTAGCTGTCAATTTCAAATATTGATTTTTTCTTGCCAAAAATTGATTTCTAATATATCAGCAATTTTTATCACTAAGCAAAGAGTCGTAAAGTGCCTAAAGAAAAACTTCACATAAAACAAAGCAATCTGCCCACATTTATTTGCATTGGAGGACAGCGGTGTGGCAGCACTTGGCTACACAAAGTGATACAGGAACACCCCGATATTGTCATGTCACCTAAAGAGTACAGCTTCTTCAACCTAAAGTTAAGAACCGAGGGTTTTGAACCATACTATGCATGCTTTGAGAAAAACTCGGCTCAGGATATTGCAAAGGCTAGGGGTGACGTAACCCCCACCTACTCAGCTATGTTTCCTTATGAGATAGAACTTGTTAGCAACTTACTTCCCGACTTAAAAATCATCTATATCATTCGTAATCCCGTCGATCGCTTGATTTCCTCAATTACCCGAGGTTGGACATATTCATATGTAGACAAAGCAGCATTTAAGAAGACAAACATTTTTGCATTGCTTCGATACGTCGACACAAGTTTGTCCTATCGCCTAACAGATTACAGCTCTGCTTATAAAAACTGGAATCGCTTTTTTGATGCGGATCAGATACTAGTTAGAAAATATGATGATCTTACTAGTAATCCCAAAATGCTTATCAATGATGTTCTTCGGTTTATTGATGTTGGCGGTAGAGATGTGGTGCTCGCTGAGGTGCTTGAATTAAAACCAAACAAATCGAAAAATAAAGAAAAAATTCATCCCATGCTTGAGTGGTATCTTGCCGTCAAATGGCTACCCAAAATTAAAGATCTGCAATCAGAAATAACTGAGCTTGACTTCTCTAATTGGATAGAGAGTCTTGAAAAGAGCCGTTCACGGGTAAAGTTTTCGTGGTTGCTAATTAGAGTCGTTCATCTACTTTATTTTTCTATTCCCTATAGAGCAACATACCATATCTTTAATGTATTTCGCTCTCTTTTAAGAAAATCAGAATTGAGAAGAATCATCAAAAATTTATCTGAAGCTTAGATTTCAGTAGTAGATCGCAAGAAAGAGAAGTATTTGGAAATATTATTGACGATAGCTGCTGGATTGGTAGCAATCATATACTATTGCCTAATATTATTACCTTAACGGCTATATCTTGGTAGCAGGAAGCATTGCTGGTAAAATAATGCTAGGGAAGATTGCTTACTAGTCCTCCAGTTAAAGTTTTGAAGAAGAAACTTTGCTGGGTTCGTAACTACTATGAACATATACTCTAAATGCTAAATACAGTTTCGTATATTCACCCTGTGCGAACATATTTGCCATGTACCGGCGTTGGTAGACATATGAATTCAGTCTTGGGAAAGCTTGCTCAAAGCGACGCAGTTAGCTTGGAGTTGCTTGTGTCTCAACAGTGGCTAGAGGACGGAAAGCTAGATTCTCGATGCCCCTTAAGTACGCTCCCTGTTAATACCTTCCCATCCGCAGAAAATGCTACCGAGCGAGGCTGGAAGCTGTTTGGCTTTCCAAACATGGACCGTTACATCCCAGACGTAACCGACTGGCTCTACGCTCCAATGGAAACCTACATTCCCGTTTCCAAATGTCCTGTCGCCGTCACCATCCACGATATCCAAGCATTCGAACCTAATTTGTCCTGGTCTAACACCTGGCACCACCGACTCTTTCGCTATAAATGGGGTCGCTGGGTCCGCCGTGCCCTACGAGACTGCCGCGTCGTGTTTACCGTCTCAGAATTCTCAAAGCAGCGCATGGTTTCCCTCCTCGGCGCAGACCCCAACAAACTCGTCGTCGTCGGCAACGGCGTAGAGCAAGCCTTTTTTGATATCGCCTCTGCTGACGCCAATATATTAGTGCGTCCAGTAGATAATCCCTATAGCCTCATCATCGGCGGCCTGCGGCAAAAGAAAGGTGCCGACGCCGTGCTAGCTGTTGCTGCAGAGCTGCGATCGCAGCAGAGCCCTCTTCAAATTCTTGTCGCGGGGGATTCTGAACCTCAGTATATTGAAGCCGCTGCGCAAAACCCCAATGTCAAATTGCTGGGTATGGTCGCCGATGCTGACCTGCCCCGGATCTTACGCTGCGCTTCATCACTACTTTTCCTTTCCCTCTACGAGGGATTCGGCATCCCAGCGCTAGAAGCGATGGCCGCTGGCGTCCCTGCCGTCGTCTCCAATCGCGCCTCCCTTCCTGAAATTGTGGGCGATGCCGGTCTCATTGTTGATCCGGAGCAGACCGAACAGATTGCGGATACCTTGATAGCGTTGGCCAACGATCGCCAGCTGCGTCAGGATTACATCCAGCGAGGCCATGACCACGCGGCCCAATATACCTGGTCAGCCTGCGCCGATCGCGTCCTCGATGCATTTCACACTTTTGCTTAATACCACTCCAACTAATCCGTGGCTTTAAACGTCGTCTTCTGCTGGTCCGATATCTCCGGCTACATGGCTGCCTGCTGGCGATCGCTCCAGCAACAGCCCGATGTCAATCTCACCATCATCGCCTTCCAGTCCCACAGCGCCACCGCTTTCGCCGATGACCTCATGGAGGACATTCCCTGCCAGCTCCTAACGGCAGAGCAGCAGTCCAATACTCAACTCATCAAACAGCTCGTCAAAGCCGCCAATCCCGATATTGTTGTGCTCTGTGGCTGGCTTCATCCGCCCTACCGCCAGCTCGCCTTTGACTCCGCCCTGCGGCATGTCAAATTTATTATGGGTATGGATACGCCCTGGTGGGGTACCTCAAAGCAGCGACTCGCGCCTTTTGCCCTGCGAACTTATCTGAAGCGCATGAGCCATGTGGTGGTTACCGGCGAACGCAGTTGGCAATACGCCCGCCGTTTGGGATTCAGCTCTAGTCAAATCATGCGAGGGCTCTACGGCATCGATTACGAGGCTTGGTCTCCGCTATATGAGCATCGACAGCAGCTCTGGCCTCACTCTTTCTTGTTTGTGGGTCGCTATACCAACGTCAAGGCAATTGACGTTCTGGTCGAAGCGTATCAAGCCTATCGACGCCTCACCTCAGATCCCTGGCCCTTAGTATGCTGCGGCAAAGGCGAATTAGCTTCATTACTAGACCAGCCTGGGATTCAAAACCTTGGCTTTGTTCAACCCTCAGACATGACAAAGATTTGGCAGCAGGCAGGGGCGTTTATCATGCCTAGCCGCTTTGACCCTTGGCCGCTGGCGATTGTAGAAGCGGCTGCCGCCGGTTTACCGATTGTTTGCACTGAAGTCTGTGGTTCAGCGGTGGAGGTGGTTCGCCCTTGGCACAATGGTCTGCTTGTTGCTGAAGACAGCGCCGCGTCCCTCACTCAGGCGCTGCTTGCTCTGCATCAGCAGCACGATAGTCTCCCTAAATGGGGAAAGCGATCGCAGCAGATGGCGGCTCCCTACAGCGCTGCGCTCTGGACGACCCGCTGGATGGCACTGTTTCAGCAGCTAACGCCATCGGTAGACCAGTCCGCGCCTAAAAGCAGTTCCTCCAAGGCAGCGGCATGAACTCAAACTATATCGATATCCTTTTAGACTTGGTCGGCAGCCCCATTGGGGTCGCTGGCATTGTCGTGGGCTTTATTCTCATCTACCAAGCCAAGCAATCGCCCCAGGGTGCGTGGCTGCTGGTCTCGCTATTGGGCTTTGCCTCTTCCCTTGCTGTTTTTCGGGACCAATATACTCCTATCCCGCCGCCCCTCGTGTTTCCGCTTCAGCAGCTACGGGGCTCTGGGCGACCCATCAGCATTGTGCTGTTGGCGCTGCTGCTGGCCGTCAGCTTTTGGAAGCAAAACGACTTGAGACAGTACAGCTGGCGATCTCTCCAGCTACCGACACCCCTCATCTTTCTGATTATTGTTCAAGGCTTGATTGTCTTCAAGACAGCAGCCTTTGGCAGCTTAGGGTTTGCCACGTTATCGGCGCTGACCTTTGGCGGGGTTGTTCTCGCCATTAGGACTGGCCCCTCTCAATGGCTACAAGACAACGGTAACTTTTACTTAGCTATTCGAGCGATCGCCTTGGTTGGAGTGATCTTTGTAGTAGCCAATGCCTATCAGGCCGCTGTAGATCTTTATCCCATCACCTTCGTTCAAGGGCTTTTATTGGGCACAACCGGGAATCCTCAGCACGCCGCAACTTTGCTGGCAAGCTGTGTGCCCTGCTGTCTATTTTTGTTTGAAGCTCAGCCCAGGTGGGGTCCGCCCAAGGCATTTTGGTTAGTCACGTTAGCGCTTATAGGCGTGGCCTTATTCATGACCGGCTCTCGCACCGGATCGATCATGGCTTTTGTCTCCATACTGCTGTTCTATCGCCACCGTAGCAGCAAGCTATTGTGGCTTATAGTTATTGTCGGTGTTGGGCTAGCGGTAATTGGACCGTCGTTGAATCTTGACGCCATTGGCATCGACTTTGGTTCGTCTGTTGACAAGCTTTCCTCGGGGCGAAACAGCCGAGCAGACGTTTGGGCGGCGATGTGGCGGGGATTTCAAAACTATCCAATGTTTGGGGTGCCCCTTAGAGGAGCGCGATTGGGCTATGGCGAGAACTCCTGGCTAGCAACGGCGGCGAGCTTAGGCATTGTGGGTCTATTGCCAATGGTTGGGTTTGGCGTGAGCTGTCTTCGTATGCTGTATCGCCTAGAGCAGTTTTCGGCACGAAACACAAGCTACTACTTCGCCTGTAGTACCGTCACTGCTGGAGTATTATCCCTACTTATTGGCAGCATTTTCGAAGCCTTCTTGCTCGGTAACTTGACCTTTGCTCTGCTAGCCCTGCTGCTTTATCTAAGCTTAGGGCAGTACCTCCTCGACGTTCAGCAAGCGCAGAGCCAACACGCCGCTTGGCCATCCTCAATTACTGATGAGGAGGGCTATACGGTCAGTCCTCGAATCAGCGCTTCAGAGATCTGATACAGAAGTATTGAACCATGAAAATTTTGCACGTCACGCCTTCTGTCGCCGATGTTCGGGGAGGGGTCAGCCAAGCTGTACTAGAGATGATTGGCGCACTTCAAGTCCATAACGTCAATGCACAGATTGCAACTACAAACGACAATGGCCTTGAGACTTTAGACGTGCCGCTTGGCTATTTCAGCCAATATCGTCATGTTCCAGTTCAATTCTTCCCTCGCTTTTCCCCCAACAGCGCCGCTGTTCGAGAATACGCTGTCTCGCGCGAGTTTACCGTTTGGCTATGGCAAAACATTCAGCGCTATGACGTCCTCCATGTTCATGCGCTGTTCTCCTACGTTCCCACCGTTGCCATGGCCATTGCTCGCCTGAAAAAGGTACCCTATGTCATCTCTCCCCATGGTCTGCTCTGTCAATGGTCAAGGCAGCAAAGTGCTGCCAAGAAGCAAGTCTATCTTGAACTTGCGGAGCGAGGAAATCTCAATCACAGCTCAGCTCTACTTCTTAATTCCAGCCTAGAGCAGGAAGAGATCGCTGATTTGGGGTTGGCTCCACCGATGCTGACAATTCCCCATGGGCTTCACGTTCCCGATCAAATTCCTGATGCTCGCCGCCAGCTGCGAGAGCGAGCTCCAGCTTCCCTCGGATGAGCCCATCATTTTGTTCCTATCTCGGATCCATCCCAAGAAGGGACTAGAGCTGTTGATTTCTGCAGCAGAACAGCTAAAGCACCATCGGTTCACGCTCATTATTGCCGGCAGCGGAGATCCGACATACGAAGATAGTATTAAGGCTTTAGTGAGTAACTCTCATCTGTCTGATCGGGTCCGTTTTTCTGGATTTGTTCAAGGAAGCGAAAAAGCTCAGCTGCTGCAAGGCTCTGATGTTTTTGCTCTAACCTCATATTCTGAAAACTTCGGAATTGTTGTTCTAGAGGCGCTAGCAGCAGGACTTCCGGTCGTGTCGACGCCTGGGGTCGCGCTGTCGACGCTAGTCGAGATGCACGAACTAGGATACGTGGCGAGTATGACGATTGAGTCAGTGGCTACTGCTTTAGAAAAGGTTCTTCAGCATCCTGAAGAGTCTAAAGAGATGGGCGATCGCGCCCGACAGTTTGTCTTGAGAAATTATACCTGGGAGAGCGTTGCAGCTCAGCTTGTAGCGATCTATCAGTGCACTGTTCATAAAGAGCTAAAAAATGGACATTGATTCTAGTCCTGAGTAGCTCGAAATCAAAACAAAGACTAAAGGTGAATTTAAAGTATTATTTTCAAAATTAATAGAGGCAGGAGATTTATTTATAGATGTTGGCGTTAATATAAAAGTATTTCTTCCGTTTTTGGCCGATACAAAACATAATAAATAACCTCGCCGTGTACGCTTTTGAAGCTAACCCAGATACTTATAAGAGGCTTGAGATAAATTCTCATAGATACGGCTTTGAAGCTTTTAACTACGCCATATCGGATAAGGAAGGCAATCTTAAATTCCTACATGGGACTGTTTTGCATACCTTTACAACTGTAGAGAATGCATCCGGGTATCACTATGAAAACAAATCTACTACGCAGATTCTATATAAACGACTAGATTCATTTGGCTTTGCAGGAAATTCTCTAATAATAAAAATCGACGGCGAAGGCCAAGAGCTTGAAGCTCTAATAGGTGCAGGTAATCTGGTTAAAGAAAATCCGGACAAAGGCCGTTTACTTAGACAAATTTTTCAAAAAGGAAGAAGTTGTTAGCTTACTAAAAGAGTACAGATTTCGAATTTTTGACGGGAGAATTATTGCTAGAACTGATGACAAAATTTTCTCTCTTCCAGCTGTATCCAAGGTTTTTATAAACTTCATTAAACTTGGCTCTAAAGTTCGTTTTTCAAGCTAGATGGAGTAATTTAATGCTATACAAAGTCACGCCCCTCATCCTTGTCTACAACGAGGCTCCCAATATCGATCGTACCCTGCAAAAGCTAACCTGGGCGAGCCGCATTGTCGTCGTCGACAGCAAATATAGCTCTGACGGCACCCTCAATATCCTCAAGAAATATCCTCAGGTCGAAGTCTTCCAGCGCTCCTTCGACACTCACGCTAACCAGTGGAACTATGGTCTAGAGCAAGTCACTACTCCCTGGACCCTTTCCCTCGATGCCGACTATGTCTTGTCCGACGACCTCATTGCCGAACTAAAAGTTCTTTCCCCAGAGGATTCTTACGACGGCTACTTCATACGCTTCAAATATTGCGTCTTCGGCAAACCTCTCAGCGGCACCCTCCTGCCTCCGCGCCAGGTGCTTCACCGCACTCAAAAAAGCCACTATATCGATGACGGTCACACCCAGGTTTTAGCAGTGGATGGCAACTCAGGCCAGCTCACTAGCTACGTCTACCACGACGATCGCAAGCCACTGAGCCGCTGGCTCTGGGCGCAGGATCGCTACATGGTGCTAGAAGTCAAAAAGCTGCTTGGAACCCCCACCAGTGAGCTGAGCGTGGGCGATCGCATCCGCAAAACCAAAGTTCTTGCCCCCTTCATTGTGCTTGTATACTGCCTTGTTATCAAGCGCGGTATCCTCGACGGCTGGCCTGGCTGGTATTACGCCTTTCAAAGGATACTAGCCGAAACGCTGCTCTCCATTCGCCTCATCGAATATGAGAATCAGAAGTAGGCAGAGAGCTATATCCAAAAATTGCGTAAGCAACGCCCAAACTTAGCTGGACTCAGCACAAGCCCTACGTAGGGAGTAATGGAATTGGAAAGGGCCCGTATTGTGCCCTTGGCCATAATGCCTACTCCTATGCAGAGTCCTGCCGACATGCTACTTTCATCGACACCACCTGCCGCTAATGAGTTCCACACCCTGCGCTACTGGATACTGGCGCTAGCAGCCGGTCTGATTGCCATTCAAGCGAGCTTGGTCGCGAAAACGCCTCAGCTTGACTTTGTTAACCACAGCCTGCTGCCTTGGTCTATCACAAGCTACTTCGTCTGGTTACGTCGCAATCAAATTCAGTGGACTGGCAGCTATATCGCTAAGGGCATAGGCCTCCTGCTCCTAGGACTGATATTACTTAAGGCATATTTGTACAGCCAGCCAGGGGGATCGCCCGCTATTCTACCGATCGCGATCGCGCTGGGATTGCTTCTGCTAGTAGAAGGCTTTCAAGGCATACAGCGGCACTCTCAAGTTTTAACTTTGCTGGTGTTGCTGGGGCCATTGAGTCTGCTAATGCCTCGCTGGTTTGTAGACATTTCGCCGCTAACGGCAGCGTTTGCCACCGCCATTCTGTGGTATACCGGATTCGACGTCAGCCAGCAGGGCACCGTCATTAGCTTGCCGTCCGGGAGCGTGGATGTCTATGCAGAATGTTCTGGCATCGGCAGCATCAGCCACCTGCTGTGCATTTGTCTAGCCTTCATGATTGTCTTTCCCGTCAGGCGATGGGCCAATGTTGCCGCGCCCCTGCTCGCGATGGGGATAGCCTTTGTTGTCAACGGCGTACGTGTAGTCTTACTCACAATCCTTGTCGCCAATCAGAGCGACAGCTTTAGCTACTGGCACCAGGGAGAAGGAGCAAGCCTGTTCAGCCTAGTGGCGATGAGTCTATTTATAGGAATTTACCTCTACAGACTCCCGTCTATTGACGTCGCCACTCAGAGCCCTCAGCAGCCAGTTCCCCTATAGAAATGCCTACCATGCTTACGCGCCTTGTACTGGGGATGGCCTGTGCCGCAACAGCGTTCACCTTCGTGAAAACATTGACGACGCCTGTTGTTTCTGTCAAGCCATCGCCACTGGTCTTGCCTGAGCAGCTGCCGCTCTCAGACTGGCAGTGGTTCAATCATGAACAGGTAGACCGAAGCAACACTTACTACTACCGCGATCAAGAGACAACGCTCAAGATTCATACAACTCTGCAGCAGGGTGGAAACTTGCCCAGCAAAATCAGAAATCAGTGGCGCGTTCCGGAGACAGAGATAATGATCCGTAAGGTGGAAAAACTTGGCTCCTACGGACTGTTTGTCACTGAAGAAGCCGCCTTTTTAACGGCCTGCATCAATCCAAATGGCACGACAACTGTCACAGCGCAGCAGTTCAGCCGTAACCAGCTCTGGCAGGCGGTTCAACCTCAGAGAGTTATGGCCTTAGCGCTGGACCAGACCGCTGTGTTTCGCGATCCTCGTTGCTTACGGCTCACATTGTCGACACCGCTAGAGTCTCAGCGGGCAGAAACAGTGCTTCCGCTGTTAGAGACAGCTTGGCGTGATCTCAATGCGCGTTGGCAACCTGAGTTTCCGCAAATTTGAACTTGTTCCTTTCGACGTCACTTTCATCCAATCGAACTATTTATGACCCCTACTCATCCCCATTCAAACCAGCAGCCTACCGGTGAGCCTCTATGGCAGCAGAGTATTACTACGCAACTTCAAGGATTAGAGGCATCTCTAAGCAAGTCGATTAATCTATTTCGTCTATTCGGTTATGGTCTGCTCGTGCTTGCCGTTTTTGATCTTGTTGTGATGATGATTCCATTTCAGGGTCTCAATCCTGAGTGGGAATTTCAAACCTTCGGGCAAATTGTCGAGAAAACGGTAATTCCCCTACTAGCATTTGTTTTCATCTTTGCCGGGTATGAGAAACATCGCTCCGCTTGGGAGCTGCCTGTACTGCGCATACTCTCTTGGCTCTGTCTCGCTCAGGCTGTGGTTTTGGTGCTGTTAGTGCCACTGGGAGTTATTAATACCTACCGCGTTAATAACTTAAACAGCGATCGCGTTGTTATCCAGCTGGAGCAGCAGCGAGTCCAGATTCAGCAGGCCCGTGAACAGCTGCAGCAGGCAAGTACGGTAGAGTCTCTGACTCCGCTATTACAGGCCAGTGGGGTAGCGGGGGCAGCGCCCAATGCGCCCGTCGCCGATCTGAAAAATGATCTGTCTACTTCGCTGACACAAGCGCAAAGCCAGCTCGACTCTACCGCTCTAGCGCTACGATCGCGTCAGCGTTTAGACTTACTGAAAACGGCCATCAAATGGTGCTTGGGAGCATTAGTTTCGGCAGCGCTGTTTTACTGTCTTTGGCAAGCTAGCTCCTGGGTAAGAGTGTAGCGATAACAAAGAGGCATCAGCCAGGTTGAAAAGTAGCGTTTTGCTTAGGAAAGTTGTTGTGGCTTAAGGTTGGAAAGGTGCTATGAAATTTGCATGAATTCGCAATTGTTTTCCTAGTACTAAGCCGCATGGCTGCGTTAAGCTGCAGTTGTGCAACTGCTAATTCAGACGCTGTAGTAGCAGCAACGTGGCTATAAGCGTATTTCTTCTCAATACCGGGATTGCGCTTGCCCTTTTAGCCGGTGTTATTGGGAATGGCGTCTACTTTAGGGACTCTACACGGCTTTCGTGATAAGTCGCAGATTGCCGTAACCAAGATTTAAGATGCTAGCCCACACCTTGAGCTAAATTCAGACGATATATCCATCTAAAGCTACAGCTGTATAGGGATTCTTCCATACCAATTTAGGCGAAGCGTAGCTCTGCTCAAGCTTTGATAGACGAGGTTAGGTATTCTCGGGTTAACGTCAGGGTGACTCGCCACATTGGGCATCTATATTGTCCAGTAACTAATTGTCCAGTAATCAACTTATACACACAACCATGATTCGCAATCCACTTTCTAACTTAGGCACATTTAGCGCCAGCCTGCTTAACCGTAAGGTGATGCTCGCCGCCTTAGGAGCTTCTTCCGTAATCGTTACAGCAGGGTTTTTCACTCCAGCACAAGCAGTTAAGTTCGGTTTCACTACTCAAACTACTGCAGGCAATACGGGACTGGGTAATCCAGCCTTTAAAGGCAGTATCGAATTTACAGACCCGACTGATCTCAGCGAATTCACGGTAAGCTTTTTAAGACCGTTTATGGATTCGGGTACCTTCTCTGATCCGGGCTTGTTTGCGATAAACGGCGCTGGCGAGCTAGATATCGTTGACGGCGAATTCTTTCGGTTTTCATTAGGTGGCACTAACTTTACCTTTTTTGACCCTGGTGCAGGCGACTTTCTAGCGGTCAGGGGCGGTGGATTTAATCCTGCCGCAGAGCCTCTTACCGTCAATGAACCCGTTCCCGAGCCAGTCACTACTGCAGGGGCGATCGCGGCAGTAGTGGGTATGACCGCAGCTGCCCGCCGCAAGCGCCGCGAGGCCGCTGTAGAAGAGGCCTAGATTTGGAGCACGGGGAAGGTAGGGCTCACCCTACTTTCCTGTGTTACTCAGCAACAGGGGCAAGAAGCATCAGCTTGCTCCTATTGCTGAAATGGGTAGTGCCACTTGAAAGCGCTGGTACAGCGCTTTCAGGTGGCACTCCGGACAGTTTTTGATGGCTAACGGTGGAATGAGGGTTTCAAGCCTCTTCTACAGCAGCTCGGTCAACGAGAAATCAATGGTTTCGGCACTTGTCCAGAAAAGTGTCCGGACTATTGTTTCCAGAGAAACAAAAATTTGCTTAATAGATAGATGCATCTCAGTCACTACACCACCAGCCCCTACAACCCGGGAGCTGTGCGCCTCCAACAGCTTCTTTGGTACTTTCTTGGCAGCCCTCTCATCCAAAGCCATCTCCTTCCCTTCTCCGCTCTCAAAGTCAAAACCCTCCGTCTCTTCGGAGCCACCGTCGGCACCGGCGTGCGCATCAAGCCCGGCGTGCGCATCAAGTTTCCATGGCGGCTCACCATTGGCGACCACAGCTGGATTGGCGAAGACGCTTGGATAGACAACCTGGCCGAGGTGACCATCGGCGACAATGTCTGCCTCTCCCAAGGCGTCTATCTCTGCACCGGCAACCACGACTGGAGCCATCCCCATTTCTCGCTCAAAATTGCCCCCATCGCCATCGAATCTAGCGCCTGGATAGCGGCTAAGGCCGTCATCGGTCCCGGCGTAACGATTGCCAAAGGCGCAGTACTGGGGCTGGGAAGCGTCACCGGGCGATCGCTTCAGCCCATGACCATTTATGCCGGTAATCCTGCTGAACCTATTAAGCCACGCTGCATCAGCGAATAGATGCCGAAAGAGAGAGGCGATCGTAGGTCATCGACTCAGGAAACAGTTCAAGCTTTGAGTAACCCTGTCCTAGAAAGTAGACGGGTGATCTAAGAGGCTTCTACCGATAGCTACGTCTTTACCAGTTGGTGTTAGGTCGGCAAGCTGTTTTCATCAGTAAAACAAGACTACAAATGTCTTAATAATGTTTTATATTGAGTCATTGAATTGACATAGAAGGCTCATGTCAGGGAAAATAGCCTATACAAATTAAATAATAAAATACAGAGTACGTAAATTAAAGGTTTGGCGCTAGCAGCAGTGCAGCAAGGAGTTTTCAGGACTTTTTAAACTGAGATACCTTCTGTAACTTTTTAGATCTCTCGTTTACGCTCCGTCTGTATTTGCCAACTAATTCATTCAATTTAAGCAAACTTTAAACATGAAAGTTAATAATACATCAGCGGCTTTTTCTCATGCCGTGACAGTGCCCTTCGGCGGTAAGGGGCCGTAAATAGTAATGGCTCTATTTTAAGAACTGCTCTAGATCCCAATAGATAGGCTCTGTTCTCCATTCGATTTCCAGACTTCGCAAATAGGATTCCAGTTGATCCGGCTAGATTGACGTCAATGTAACCCCTTATTTCCGAGGCTTACCATGAATTACGATCTTGGTATCAGAAAAGATTCGCCTATTCCTGATACCATAGGCGTCACTCAGGTTCCTGAGACCGTAATGCGGTTGATGAGTTTGGTAGACCCAAGCGCGTCTGCAATATCCGACAGCTTGCTTGCCAACATTACGCTCAAAGACTACTCCCTAGGAGACGACATTTGCCGCTCCCTTGAAGAGGCCAACGCTGCCCTGTATTTCGTCGTTCAGGGCAGCGTTCGGCTGCTGTGCCACAACCCTGCAAGCGCGCGCGACGTGACGGCGCAGCTGCTTCAGGCCGATGGCATGTTCGGCGGTGATGACGTCTTTACAGAAACGGCGCTACCCTACCGGGCGATCGCGGCTAGTCAAGCCACGCTTCTTGTCGTTTCGAGAGCTACGCTGATAGTCCTGCTAGACCAATGTCCGGCCCTGCGAGATTACCTCCAAACCAAGACCCAGCAGCGAGAGCAGCTCATTTTCTTTAAGAGTCTGACGGCGTTGTCAGGCACCCACAGTTATCAACTTCAATCCTGGCTCTCTCAGCTAGTTGAGCACCGCATCGCGCCCCAGACCGACCTTTCTACTGACGCTTACCGCTCAGACGGCCGGTGGTGGATTCGACAAGGGGTGGTTCAGCGGCATCCCAACAACGGCCAAGGTCTCGCCCCGCTGCAAGTGGGAGATAGCTGGAGCTATTCGGACGAGCAGCCGGTTCACGCGACCCAAACTGAAGTTGTTGCCTATTGGCTTCCTAGCATTTGCGAAGCAGAGTCGCCCCACTCAGGTAGAACCCTGAGTACAAGTCAGGCAAATCCATCTGGGGCCTCTCTGGGAGCGAGTTCTGAAATCAGGGTTAGACCTGTGCTTCCAAACCGTGAGGACCGGCACCTTTCGGCAACCGCGTCCTCAGCGCCAGAGCGATCGCCAGAGCCCTATTCAGCGCCGCGATCGCCCGCTTTCCCCAAACCCGTCAACCGGAAACTACTAGATTGGCTGCACCGGTATCCCTGGGTTGAGCAACAGAGTTCGTCTGACTGTGGCGCAGCCTGTCTGTCAATGGTTTCCCAGTACTGGGGCAAGCGATTTCCCCTAAACTTTCTGCGGGAGCAGGCTAACGTCGGGCGCGCCGGGGCAACCCTGCGGAGTTTGGCCAAGGCGGCAGAGGGATTGGGCTACCAGGCCCGTCCCGTACGGGCGAGCCTGGGGCGCATGGCCGAGCAGGCCAACCCCTGGATTGCCCACTGGCAGGGAGACCACTACATTGTGGTGTACCGGATCACGGGGGATCAGGTGGCGATCGCCGATCCGGTATTGGGACGGCAGTCCGTCTCACGAGAGTATTTCACCTCCCACTGGACCGGCTATGGCCTGCTGCTCGACCCCACGGATGCCCTATACGACACCACCGTCAAACAGGCCACCCTAGGCCGCTATGTGGGGGCACTGCTGCCCTACCGGTCTCTGATGCTGCAGGTGATTGGCGTTTCCCTCCTCATTCAGGTGTTTGGGCTGGTGACGCCGCTATTCACTCAGCTGATTTTAGACCAGGTGGTGGTGCAAAAAAGCCTGGAGACGCTGAACGTCTTCGCCATCGGGCTGGTTATCTTTGGGCTTTGGTCAATTGCCATGTCGTCGGTGCGGCAATATCTGCTGAGCTATTTCTCCAATCGCCTCGACCTGACGCTGATCAGCGGGTTTATTCGTCACACCGTCTCGCTGCCGCTCAAGTTCTTTGAGTCTCGGCGAGTGGGGGATATCATTACCCGCGTTCAAGAAAATCAAAAGATTCAGCGGTTTTTGATTGGCCAGGTGGTTCTAGCATGGCTCAACTTTGTCACCGGATTTGTGTACCTGGGGCTAATGCTCTACTACAACTGGCGGTTGACCTTGCTGGTGCTGCTGCTAATCCCGCCCATCGTCCTGCTGACCTTGGGGTCGACGCCCTTCCTCCGCAGAATTTCGCGGCAAATTTTTAAGGAAGCTGCCGACCAAAACTCATCACTCGTGGAAATGATGACCGGCATCCACAGCATCAAGTCCGCTGCCGCCGAGCGGGAGGTGCGGTGGCAGTGGGAAGAGCACCTCACTCGGCAGCTGAACGTGCGGTTTCGAGGGCAGAAATTTGGCATTGGGCTGCAGGCCGCGAACGGTTTGGTCAATACGCTGGGCAGCACCCTGTTGCTGTGGTACGGGGCAAGCTTGGTGATTCAAGACCAGCTCACCATCGGTCAGTTTGTGGCCTTTAACATGATGATCGGCTACGTCATCAGCCCGGTGATCGCACTCGCAGACCTGTGGGACGAGCTGCAAGAAGTGCTCATCTCTGTGGAGCGGTTGAACGACGTCTTTGAGACGCGGCCCGAAGAAGTGTCGGGCCAGCCGATGATGACGATGCCGCCTATTGAGGGCGACGTCGTGTTTGAGGATGTCACCTTTCGCTACGGCAGCGACGCCGAACGCAACACGCTGCAAAATATCTCCTTCAGTTTGAGTGCGGGGCAAACTGCGGCAATTGTTGGGCGCAGCGGCTCGGGCAAGAGCACGCTGGTGAAGCTCTTGGAAGGGCTGTATCAGCCCGACCAGGGCCGAATTTCAGTCGACGAACACGACATTCGCCATGTCTCTCCCTCATCTCTGCGATCGCAGCTGGGGGTGGTGCCTCAGGAGTGCTTCCTATTTTCGGGCACCATTCTGGACAACATCGTGCTTCACCGCCCGGAATTCTCGCTAGAAGACGCAATCGAGGCGGCCAAGCTCGCCGAGGCCCACGGTTTTATTCAATCCCTACCTCTGGGGTACAGCACTCCCGTTGGCGAACGGGGATCAACTCTGTCGGGAGGGCAACGCCAGCGAATTGCGATCGCCCGGGCCCTGCTCAGTCAGCCGCGCATTCTGATTTTGGATGAGGCTACTAGCTCTTTGGATACGGAGTCCGAACGCCGGTTCCAAGCCAACCTAGCCTACATCAGGCGCGATCGCACGACTTTTGTCATTGCCCATCGGCTCTCAACGGTGCGCCACGCCGATCAAATTTTGGTGTTAGACAAAGGCGTTCTGGTGGAAACAGGAAACCACGACGCTCTCATGGCTCAGCGAGGGCTGTACTACCATCTTGTCCAGCAGCAGCTCAATCTTTAGTGGTTAGTCTTGAGTGGCCTAACGCTATACAGCGGCCATAGCGGCCTAACCCTTAGCGACAAACGTAGCATCACTCAACGCATTTGCTCTTTGCACAGTAACGCCCTCTGTATAAATGTTGCTTTCAAGCAGATAAGTATGGAAATATGTTGCGAGAATGCCATTTTGGCAGGCCCACCCCAAGGAGCCCTCTATGATTTTTCTATATACGGTCTATCTACGGCATTGGCCCATTGCCGTGCAGTATTGATGTCTTTCAGGAGACTTTTTGGCTCCCATAGCCTGGGCAAGCATTGACAGAACTTTCTGACCGGCAGCACTTTCGAGTGACCTGACCCCTACTCAAATGGGCGACGAAGCCGCACCACTCGCGATCGCCTGCAATGTCCATTAGTTGGAATTGATTATGACTTCATCTCAGTCTGCTAGCTCTACAGCAGCTACCCTGAATGAGCCTAGGACACAATTATCGCAGTCTTCATCGTCCTCTGCAGTCAAATCTGATACTCAGCCACCTTCTGTCTGGAGCGCCGCCCTTCAATCGACGTTAGATCGCCCCCCGGCAGCGCTGTCAAAACGGCTTTTATTGGGTGGGGTTGCGTTCAGCTGCGTCGTTGGCTGCTGGGCTTGGTTCGGGCGAGTCCAGCACGTCAGCCACGCCCAAGGGCAGCTCGTGCCCTTGGGGGAAACTCACAAGCTGCAGCCCATGGTTGAGGGCGAGGTGGCGCAAATCCTAGTTGAGGAAGGGAATGCGGTCGAAAAGGGACAGCTGATTGCCGCTCTAGATACCCGCCTACAGCAGACAGAGATTGAGCGGCTAGAGCAGAGTATCGCGTCCTATCGCTCTCAGCTTTTGCAGATTGAGGCGCTAGTTGAGCGCACTCAATTTGAGACGGGCGTGCGCTCGGCGATCGCGGGAGCTGACGTTGAGGCTCAGCGGGAGGCCATTGTGGAGACCGAGACGGACGCGAGCACCACCCGTCAAATGCTAGGGCATCTTGACACCGAAATGGACGCCCACAGGATGCGCCTTGAACGGCTGCAGCCGCTCGTTGAGGTGGGGGCGATCGCCGCCGACCAGCTATTTCAGGTAGAGCAATCAATTCGCGAGAGCGAACAGGCCATCACGCAGAGCAAGGGCAATTTAGAGAAAACTTTAGTGGAGAGCGATCGCCTGAGGTCGCAGCTCATGCGCCAGCAGGCCGAGGGCCAGCGCAGCCAGGTTGAACTCCAGCAACGGCTCCACGAGCTCGAGCGGGAAGCTGAAACAGTTCAGGCTAGCCTTGCAGAGGCAGAAACGCTGCTCAAAGCAGCAGAGACAAAGCTGAATCAGATGTTCATCTATGCGCCTTTCGATGGCCTAGTACTGTCGCTGGATGTGGAAAATACTGGAGAGCTGGTGCAATCTGGTCAGACCGTGGCTGAGATTGCACCTAGCGAAGCCCCTTTAATTCTCTCAGCAGCTTTGCCCAGCCGCGAAGCAGGCCTGATCACAAAAGGGATGGCAGTCAACATCAAGTTCGACGCCTTTCCTTATCAGGACTATGGCGTGGTTTTGGGGACCGTCATTTCGATTTCCCCTGATGCTGAAGTGAATGAGCAGCTCGGGGCTATCTATGACGTCGATATTGCTCTAGAGCGAAATCACGTTATTCACGAAAATCAGCCCGTTGTGCTTCAGGCAGGACAAACCGCTAGCGCTGAGATCGTGGTTCGGCGGCAGCGCATTCTCGATTTGCTGCTTGACCCCATTCGACAGCTTCAGGAAGGCGGCATCAATCTCTAATGCTATTCACAACCCTATAGATATAGCTGATCAAATACTTTTTAGAACCGGTTTTAAAGGAGGCAATTACACATGACGTTAGATTGCGATCGCGAACTGAGTAAAGCAATGACCCCCGAGCAGTTTACGCAGGTCGTTGAGGCCATCCTCAACGGTAAATATTCCTGGGCCTGCGTCTTGATCTTGCGGTTTGCAGGCTATAACCCACTCCATTATATTCCCTACAGGACGTACAACAGATTGATGAAGGATAACTGCTTGAAGCAGCCTAAATCTGCTCAGAAAGAACAAGTATCTTCTCGAAAAGCCTCTCATTCTATTCGTGACCTCAACTACATAGACTCAGTCAGGAATCAGTCTTCCGGTGTAGTTGGTGGAATATCTAGCTGTTATTCTTTATGGTCTTATTTCGACGAAGCCTGTTAAAAATAGCTGCCTAAGATTGCTCGTACATGGCTATAAATAAATAGCGCGGCGCTGAAGGTCACTCAAGCAGAGTAGACGACCTTCAGCGCCTTTTTCTACTTTGGTCTCGATATAGCCAATGCCACAGATAAGCTGACTCACAGAATGGCATCTGGAGTCAGCTTATCTGAGCTCGAAACTCTACATTTTAGCCAGCTAACCAACTAATTAACGGCAGAGACGGAACCACTGTAGGACTCGGAGCCGCCGTATGTGGCATCTGTAAAGGTGATGGTTTCGGAGAGCGAGTTGTATCCCTTAGCAGAAGCCCCAGCTTCGGCAGTAGCTAGATTGCCGTAAATCTCAACGTATCCATAGACAGCCTTATCGTAGGTTTCGTAGACGTTAACGTTGATATTGACATGCTTTCTGATGTTGATGCGACCGTCAACATCGTAACCACCACCATGACGCCGGCGACCGCGGCTGCCAAGAACGTCTTCACCAGCAGTTTCAAGATAGCTTAGGTCAAAAATAATCATGATTTTGTCTCCATTCAATGTCTTTTGCTAAACTTGTCAGCTTTATTACTGACACTATTATAATAATTAAAATACGGATTTATTGGTTGCCAAAATGGCAGAATTTAAGGCAAATAGGCGTCTTTAAATTGATAATAAACTAACCTCAAGGCGCTTATGTTTTTATGTCCATATAAAGACGATAAGCGGCTTGGTGTGCTATTGTTTTATCCGCTTCTTATGAATCCAATAGACCAGATCAAATCAAAATTATTCCAAAAGACTATCTCAGCACCGACACTGTGGTGCCTTTAAAGAGCGTTTAGAGGTCGCCCATAGTTATAGGTGACCTCTAAACGCCTGATTTATGGGTGAATGCATACGGATGAAATAGCTATTGAGAGGAGTGCCTGGGCGCTCCCCTCAATAAGCCATGTCGTCTATGTTGAGGCCAGGAGTTTTTGGGAGTCTGCGCTTCAAAGCTGAAGCGCTACGCTTGAGAGCTTTTCAAAGCCAGACAAAAACCGCAACTTTCGAGTCAGACGAGGTTTAGCATCGCTTAACTATGGCCCCTTGCTCAAGAGTTTGAGCTGGGCGCAACTGCTTGAATAACAACGGCGGTAACATCTGACCCAGTAGGAACAAGAATTCTAGTTCGCGAAAAGTTACCTCCAGAGCTTCGGCTAGAGGCCAAGCTTCCGCCGTCAAAATTCCGCCTACGAGACGTTATATCTTGAGACGAGAGACTAATTCCTTGCTTTAAAGCGTTGATTCTTTGTCTGAAAAACTCAACCGGCAGTTCTCCTCCTGTTATTGATGACTGCGGCAATAAGGTTTGTTTGTGTTCCAAGTCAGTAATATGCATCTTTATGCTCCTTGTCGCATCGCCAGTTTACTAAAGTGACATACTGAAATAATAGATACCTATAAGCATAGAGAGGTGCCAATTTGGCACGATATAGAAGCTAGCTAGTAGTCCTGAAGGCGTAAGGGATGCGTTGTAGCGGTGGTGAAGTACCAAATAGCGTTAATGTGATTGCCCAGAGCCTTAGACAGAGCCTTAGAGACAGCGTCTTTTGCGCCAGCCGCGAAATTCTCTACCCACCGTTCGAAAGCTTGCCCTCATCTTCTATAAACCATCAGCTGATCTAACTTGTCTGTCTTAATAGACCTTATTCTTTCTGAGACAGAGCATCAACGAAAACTGTTTGACGATACGGAACTCTCCAAGGACGAAGATATGGCGACATCAGACCTCGAACGCGCGACTGAGTGCGCAATAGCGATCGCCCAGGAAAACGAGCCATGACGGGTTTTACGGCTGCTTGTTCGAGTTGATGTATATGTTCTTGAATAATCACCAAGCGCGTTTGCGCTAGCAGAGGCAGAGGCTAAGCCATCACCAGCGTAGGTATCGACATCCGTGGTGGCCGCTGCCCCACCAGCGACAGACTGACTAGTCAAGCTTTGAGAATATGCTGGCGTTAGAACACTGCAGTGATCGAGGTCTATAATTTTCATTGGCTTTGGCAACTCCAGTGTTTCATTTAGTACGGATCAAACAAGTAAGGAGCTATAAGTGAACGATGCCATCAGGATAATTTTTCCGCTGAGAGCGCCTATCCATACGTTTAATTTTGAGCACTCACTTACGTAACTATTTGATTCAAAAGATTCACGTAGAATATCAGTATTAAGCACAGTCCAGGTTGCCAAACTGGCATCTACCCGACGCTAAAACGCTGCGATAATAAAAGCGTAGGACAATAATTGACCACGAGCCTGTAGCAGAGGCGATCGCCAGTCTGGTTTTGAAAGGTGCAGATTGAACCCCGTCTAGGGTAATGTCGCCAAGGGCTACAGCATCAGCCCCTGCGTTTGCAAAACCCGGTTTGGTATAAGCATCGGCAAACGCAGTAACTCATTCACCACCGGTAGCCTGATTTTTAGCTTTGCTGAATCAGTCTCAGAAGTAATGCCAGCAGGCAAGGTTCCGAATTTACATCGGCTTAGCTGCTTCGCAAAAGATAAAAAACGAACAACGGCCTTATCGAACTTACTGAAGTCAGCATACACCACGATCGCCAGACGCACCGCTTGAGCACCTACGATTTAAAGGAAATTAACGTCTTAGATGCGAAAACTCCGAATGATTCGCGCGAGTTAGGCTACGTCTTTCCTCTCGATTGAATAGCTAAAAACTTGCGTGAATTAAAGAATCTGCCAATTTGGCCACATGCCTATTTTGCTTGATTTACTATTAGTAAGCTGTTGGTTTTTACCTCTAAAGCTTACAGTTAATTGAGGAAAGATAACTCCAATGTTTGAACGTGAAGACGGAACCCGATTCTCGCTGGCAAGCTCCTCTTCAAGCAGCTCTAGCTACGTCAGTGCATCAGGGGCTGGAAGCTCATCCCAGGCGACTGCTACTTCGGCCAGCGGCCAAACTAGCCGCAGCAGCGACGCAGTGTTTACCCCAGGAGCAAGCTCAGCTACCGCTAGCGCTAGCGGCCGGGCTGACGACACAGCCACAACCACAGCAGAGGCGATCGCCCCAGCCACCAGCCAAAATGACTCCGCCTCGCTCCGCCCGGTGCCAAGCTCGTCCGCCGCCTCGCTGCCGAGCGCCGCCAGCGGCAGCTCCAGTAGCTCCAGCGGCTCCACCGCTTACGTCAATGATGAGGGCGCAGGGGGGCGTAGCTACTCTACCGCCACCGCCCCGAATGGCGAGACCAGCAGCAGCTCCGATTCTGGGTTTGTACCCGGTGCGACCTCCAGCAACGCTACGGCAGGAGCGATCGCCACTGCTGATGGAGCGGACGCCAGCGCTACGGTAATCCTCGATGATGCTCTGCCTCTGGGGCCAATAGTTTTGATTCGAGGGACAAACCGCAGCGACAGGCTTCGCGGACGCGAAGGCCGAGACCGCATTGTCAGCGGTAAAGGGCGCGATATCGTCTTTGGCGGCGGCGGCAACGATATTATCCGCACCGGATCGGGAAAAGACCGGGCTTCGGGCCAGGCCGGAGACGACTTAATCATCACAGGGGGCGGTCACGATAGGGCTAGCGGCGGCGGCGGTGACGATAAGCTGCTGGGCGGCGGCGGCAGCGACCACCTAGTGGGGGGTGGGGGGAATGACCTGCTGATGGGACAGGGCGGCGACGATACCTTGATTGGTCGTGGGGGGAAAGATCAGTATAGAGGCGGCAGTGGCGCTGACGAGTTTGTGTTGGGACGTGGGGCGCAAAATACTCGCAGGGCGGATATCCTCGTCGATTTTAAAGCGTCTCAAGGCGACTACATCAGACTGCCTAGAGCGGTGGAATTGGACGACGTTCGATTTCGAGTGATTAGCAATGGAAGTACCGACCATGAGCCAGCTACTGCCATCATTGAGCGAACAAGCGGCAATATCCTGGCGATCGCTTTAAATTCCGTGACTTCTTCTGGTCAAACGACCCTCAATCTATCAGTATTGGGATGGTGAGCGCGGTGCGGATGAGGAGAATAGTCCCGAAAAGGAGAACAGGTAGAGAGCTTATACCGTTCGAGTTGTGCAGAGAGAACGATGAAAAGTTTGACCGATATCACATCCGATTCTGACAGGATCGTCAATTTTCTCAAGCGTCAGCTGCAGTTCAAAGCGATCTGTGAGCGCATTTTTTCTCAAGACATTGTTGAACAGGCGGCTCAAGAGCGAGGCATTACGGTAGAGCCGGACGAGATTCAGGCCGAGGCCGATCGTCAACGCCGTCAGCTGCAGCTCGAGAATGCCAGCGATACCTACGCTTGGCTAGCCGATCAGCTCATTACCCCGGAGCTCTGGGAACTCGGAATTCGCGATCGCCTGCTGGCAGAAAATGTCGCTGGGTCTCTATTTGACGAAGAGGTTGAGGCTTACTTTATTGAACACCAGCTTGAATTTGAGCAAATTACGCTCTACCGCATCGTTGTCCCTTATAGCGCCCTTGCCCAAGAGCTGTTTTATAGAATTGAGGAAGATGAGATCAGCTTTTATGAGGCAGCGCACCTATACGATACAGATACTACGAGGCGGCTAAAGTGCGGCTATGAAGGCCGTCACCACCGCTGGGCTCTGCCCCCGCAGATCGCTGCCGTCGCCTTTAGCCGGCAGATGGGAGAGCTAATTGGTCCCGTCAAATCTGAGCAGGGATACGATCTGTTGCTCGTCGAAGAGCGCATCCCCGCTGAACTAACCGATGAGGTTCACCAGCTCATTCGCGATCGCCTGTTTCAGTCATGGATAGCTCGTGAAATGAGCTACGCTGAACCCTGACTGGTGAAGCGCCAAAAACTGCTTGACCCTGCTGACCCTCAGGCAGACTCGGCCTATTTTGAGCCGAATGCCTTCAGTCGTCGTGGCGCTACGGCTAGATAGCGTACTCCGCTCGTATCTCAAAGATGCGTCCTTGGATTGAGCAAGTGATTAGCAGGGATGCCGCTTCGACTTCGGTTTAGCTCTGGCTCTCCTGCATCTGTTTGTGGAGACTAGCGTAGAGCCCATCTGCCCGAATCAGCTCATCGTGAGATCCCGACTCCACCAGTTCACCCTGCTTCATGACAAAGATGCGGTCCACATTGCGGATGGTAGAGAGGCGGTGGGCGATGATGATCGCGGTGCGGTCCGTGAGCAACCGCTCTAGGGCCTGCTGAATTTTCGCTTCAGTGCCCACGTCTAGGTTAGCGGTCGCCTCGTCAAGCACCAAAATTGGCGGGTTGCGGACGGCGGCGCGGGCGAAGGCCAGCAGCTGCTTTTCCCCTCCTGATAGGTTGGTGCCCCGCTGCCGCAGGGAAGTGTCATAGCCCTGGGGCAGCTGCTCGATAAAGTCCGAGACGTTGGTCTGCTCAGCGGCGCGCTTGATCTCCTCTAGAGAATAAGATTCGCCTAGGGCAATATTGCTCTTCACATCCCCCGCAAACAAAAACCCCTCCTGCAGAATCACCGTCATCCGCCGCCGCAGCTCGCCTTGGGCCATGTCGCGGATATCGACTCCATCGAGCAAAATGCGGCCTCGGCTCACTTCATACAGCCGACAGAGCAGCCGAATGATGGAGCTTTTCCCCGCACCCGTGGGGCCGACGATCGCCACCTTCTCGCCGGGACGAATCGTGAAACTAAGGTCTTTCAGCACGTACTCGTCCGGCTTGTAGCCAAACCAGACGTCCTCAAAGCGAATTTCTCCCGCATTCTGAGAGGCTGGAATCGCGGGGGAGATGGCTTTGTCCGGGTCTTGAATCTCAATAGGTTCAGACACCAGGTCATTCACCCGCTCTAGCGCCGTCAGCCCTGCCTGCACCGCCGTAAACCGCTCGGCAAACTGGCGCAGGGGGTTGAACAACCGCTGGGCAAACAGCACGAAGGTGGTCAAGGTACCCAGCTCAATTGACTCCGCGAGCACCAGCCGTCCCCCCAGCCACAGCACCCCGCCGATGGCCGCTAAGCCCACCCACTCCAGAGTGGCAGACACCGCCGAGTCAAAAAAGATGGTGCGGTCGACCTGCTCCACGTAGCGCTGGTTGATGTCGCGAAATGCCTCGCTGTTGAATCGCTCCCGACGAAACAGCTGCACAATGCTAACGCCAACGATGTTCTCCTGCAGGTTAGAGTTGAGCACCGACAGCTCTTCCCTGGCCTTGTAGTTGGCGCGGCGATACTGCTGCTGAAAGTAGATCATGACGGCAGTGACGGGAATCAGCACCACCACCAGCAGCAGCGCCAGCTGCCACTGCACCAAAAACATCACCACTGCGATAATCAGCATGGTGAACAGGTCCGACACAATGCCGATCGCCCCCGTGGAGAATACGTCCCCCAAGGCCTCCACGTCGCTGGTGAGGCGGGTGATTAGGCGACCTACCGGGGTGCGGTCGAAGAAGCGGGCGGCGAGGGAGGTGACGTGGTCGAACAGGTCGTTGCGCACGTCTTGGGTAATCAGCTGCCCTACCTTTTGCACCTGGTAGCCCTGGAAGCCGCTGAGGGCCAGCCGCACTGCGATGGTGAGGGCCAGCAGCCCCACCAGCAATCTCAGCCCCACGGCTAGAGTGAGCTCCTGTAAGAAAGCGGCTACTGGCTCGCCGCGAATCAGCGACACCGCCTGCCCTACCACGATGGGCTGCACGGCCTCTGCTACGGAGAGGGGTACGAGCAGCAGCAGGGCGATCGCTAACAGTCGCTTGTGGCGCTTGGCGTAGGGGAGCAGCATTTTGACGAGCTGCCAGTCGTTGTCGTCGCGCCGTTGGGGATGAAGGGAGGGGGCTGTCACAAGGGGTTACAGAGAGAATCAATATCATTCACTCTATCGCAGGAGACTGCTGCGCTGTGCAGACTCCTTGTCTAGGAGACTTTTGGCTGATATGGAAAGACGTCTGTTCTATTGCAGTATTCGCAGCGATCGCCCCCCCGTGACTAACGCAGAGGCCGCTGCTGCACCAGGTAGCTCAGCACCTGCCCGTGGGCAGGAGTGATATGGATGCCTTTATCACCGATAGCAATCAGCGGCGTCCAGCAGCCGCCCCTCGACGTACTGCAGCACATGTAGCCGCTCAATGGCGTGGCGCACGCCGTCGGGGGAGCCGATAATGATGTGACGCAGGTGTGAGTCTGCGACTGGTCCTGAAGGGACCAACACACCCTGGCGCGGGGGCAGGCTCGATTAGCGCAGGGATGTGGGGCTCTGCTTCGGTGGGAGAAGCAAGCCGCGCGGCCTGGTCTGCCGCGAGCTGCTGGGCTATAGCGATCTTTGCTGCCTCTTGAGCCAAGGGCAGCGAATTATATTGAGATACCATGAGGGACTCCTTAAGTCGATGTGGTTAGGAGTCCCCCAAAAACCGGCCACCCTCAAAACGTTGTTTTGCTCGGATGACACGGGTATCTCTTATGATCAACCTCAGTCCTGCCGAGACAGTGCACGCTGTCTTGTGGGATTAGGGGCTACGGGTTGTTGGTATCAACACGTAGCTCCGCCCGACCGAATTCTTGGGAGACAAAGCCATGGGGACCACGGCTCTAGCTCCAGAGAATAGAGCATTTGCGGCAGCAAGACAACCGTATTAGAGAAATTTTCTGCGCATTGGAATCCCTTCGCCTTTAGCACCTGCCTTTATCTAAGGGGGGCAAAGGGGATTCCTACGTTTGCATCGCGCCCATCCAGACGTCCTAACGAGTCAGTTTCTCCCCTTTCCAAGGGGAGATTAAGAGGGGTAAAGCAGCATTGAGACGTCATACCAAGATGTGTGTACTTGGTAGCCTAGAACGGGAGAGGGGCCGGGGGAGAGGTGCCGAATTGCGCTAAACACATATAAAAGTTGAGCCGTGCAATTTGAGCTGTCGCAGACGATCTTTAAAGTTGCGCGGATGATCTTTAAAGATCGCGGCCTGCATTTAAGCGTTGAGGCACCACACTTTAAAGATCGCGGCCTGCATTTGAGAGTTGAGGCATCACACTTTAAAGATCGCGATCTGCATTTGAGAGTTGAGGCGTCGCATTAGAAAGTTGCGCAGGCGATCTTTAAACTCGACGCAGCCTGCCGGTGTTGCGCTCCCAAAACACCCCCTCCGCAAACCCCTGAATTGTGGAGTCCTCCGCCGCCAAAGCCAGCCGCTTTTCCGCCAGACAGCAGTACAGCTCGTCCTGCTCCACCCCTAGGTAGCGCCGCCCCAGCTTTTTGGCGACCACGGCGGTTGTGCCCGACCCTAGAAACGGGTCAAACACGAAGTCTCCCGGGTTAGAGCTCGCCAAAATTAGCTTTGCCAGCAGCTTCTCCGGCTTTTGGGTGGGGTGGTCCGTGTTTTCCGGCATCGACCAAAACGGCACCGTCAGGTCGGTCCAGAGATTCGAGGGATGGGTGAGGCGAAAGTTGCCCTGCTGGGTCTCGTCCCAGTCTTTAGGAGCGCCCGCCTGCCGATAGGGAGCCAGCACCCGCCGCTTTAGCTTCACCGCCTCCACGTTGAAGGTATAGCGATTAGATAGGGTGCAAAACCAGACGTCTTCCGAGGCGTTTTTCCAGTTGCTGCGGGCTCCCCTCCCTTTTTCTCGCTCCCAGGTAATGCGGTTGCGCACGTGGAAGCGCGACTGGGCAACGCGAAACACCGCCGGGGAGGACTGCCAGTCGGCGCAGATGTAGATGGAGGCCGAAGGCTTTAGCAGGGGCAGCAGGCCGTCAAAGCAGCTCGCCAGCCAGTCGGTATAGGTGCCCAGGTCGGTCTTTTTGAAGCGGGTGGAATTGAAAACCTTGTCGAGGTTGTAGGGCGGGTCCACCACCAGCAGGTCGATGCAATGGGGCGGCAGGTGGGGCAGCGCCTCAAACAGGTTTTGGTGGATGGTACGACCGCGATCGCCTCTAGGGCTGCGGGCTCGCTCAGCTGCAGCAGCCGCTGCCGATACTCGGACCGCTCCGCCGCACTTAGGGTCAGGGTGCGGTTACGGGGAGCACGGGGCTTCTTTCCTGCTGACGCTTCGTCTGCCAAACCGACGCCTTCTGGTGGGCCGTACTCTAGAACCTTACCATGGCGCTAATACTCATCTTGGGGCAGGTAGTCGTCAGGCCGATAGCCATCGCGGCGCGGAGAGCGATCGCGGGGGAAAGCGTCGCTGCGGCGCGGGTCGCCTTGGGGCTGATAGCCCACCTCGGGCTCTTGCCAGCGGCGCTCTAGGCTGCGGCTCACCTCACGAAACGCGTCTCGCCGCACGCAGGGATAGTCCGAAATCCAAAAACCGCTGTCGGGCAGGTAGGCGTCCGAGATTTTGGCGATGCGGCTCAGATCAGATCGGTTCGACACCACGAGCACCTCGGCCAAGTCTCCCCGCCGGATAGCCCGGTGCTCTCTTTGCAGCGGCACCTGCAGCTGCGCCGAAAACCCCGTCTCGTCCCCGATTTCTAGGTTGAGGCGGCGCTCCCGATTCTCGATAATCATCAGCTCCCCCTGCTTATTCACCTTTTCTTCGCTGCCGATCAGCTCTTCGGTAATAAACTTGTCGAGCACCTCACCCCGCAAAAAGCCTGCAAACCCGTAGCGGCGCAGCTCTCGGTTGCGGCGGTTGGCAAAGTAAATGGGGGACCACATCCAGTAGGTGCCGGATATGATAATCGCAAAAAACGTAAAAAACTGCAGGTATTCGTTGACAACCTGCTGCAGGGCCGCAGCCCCGAGCAGCACTGCCACTGAAAACAAAACTCGCCGCAAAATGTCGCTAGGCCCGCCCCAGCAGTATTTGTACTGCTCAGCAGTGGCTAGAGGCGGGATTAGCTCTTCAAACTTTTTACGGCTCAGCGGAATCAGCATAGGCGGCGCGGCTAACGGAAATCAGCGTGTTTTGAGCCTAACATTTTAGCCGCAGTTCTAATGCGCTAGCGTAGCGAGACCGACAGGGTGACATCCTCCCGACGCTGACAGCAAGCTGTACAGCGCGGGCTTCCTCAGTGACTCCCAGCTATTGCCGAGACATATCCTGAGATAGGTTTATACTCCGCCTGATGCCCCACGGCAGAGTTTTGAATTTTCATCTCCGCGAGGGAGGATACGCACTATGTGTCGCAGATACATTTGTAAACTGAGGAACGGGTGACTTGCAGCTTTCGCCTACGGGCCCGTCACACTCTTTGCGGGGTGTATCACCTTGCTATCTCTATCATACCAACTGCTAGCCTCAGCGCTGAGCGCACTATCCGCTGTGCATCATTTTGCGGGCGCACTTCGGCTAGCGCGACTCTCATCCCGACGCTCACCCTGACGGGTAGAGCGCGGGGCTTCCTGTCTAGTCGCTAAACCCCCGTGCGAGCATCGCCCCCCCGAATCTCGTAAACACCCCAGTCGCGCATGCCGTACTGGCCCAGCAGGGAGGCAACCTCATTGGCCTCGCTGCCGCTGCCCTGCGTCGTCATTAGAACGTCACCGTCAGCAATGCGCCGTCCGTAGAGGCTGGCCTGCTCCTCTGAAATGCCCAGATGGCTCAGCGCGTAGGACATATCGCTGACGCGTCCGTCCCGCGCCGCCCCTACCAGCCCCGAGGTTGCCGGACCGACCACCAGTATAGAGCCGACGCCCGGTACATCGACTCGGTTCAGCCCTGACAGCAGCCCCGTCACGCCCCCCATGGCCCCATGCCCGCCGGTGAGGTAGTTCTCGTTAGTTTTGTCGTCTTTCACCGCGATCGCCACCTGCTGCAGCGACAGGCCCGCCTCCCTCACCCGGTCGAGGGCCGTTTCCATGGCCTGCCAGTTGGGGAATACCCCCATGATGCGCCGCTGTCCCATAGTCGGACTGCCCTGCAGGTTGCGCAAAGCTGCGATGGGTCCAGGGCTGCCGGCATCTTGGCCTCGCGGGTTCGCTACCGCCCCGCTGCGAGCGCCCCTATTGGGCTCAACATCGTCGGGGTTAGCCGCGTCGTAAATGCCCCAATCTTGAATATTGTGCTGCTTCAGCACCTGCTCAGCCCGGTTGATGTCCACCTCCGTGCCCTTGAGCATGACGAGGTAGTCCCCCGCCGAGACGCGATCGCTATATTCCTTGGCCTGGTGTTCGGGCACCCCCAGACCAATGAGTGCCCCCACGAGCCCGCCCGCTACGGCCCCGCCCGCCGCCCCGATGAGGGTCGTCAGCACTGCAGCAGCTTCCCCCGCTAGAATTGCCGCGCCAACCCCCGGAATGGCGATCGTCCCTAGACCTACGAGCAAACCGGCAACGCCGCCCAATAGGCCACCCGTAGCAGCGCCTACTGCGCCTCCGGTATCTGCCTTATTGCCGACGCTGTCCTGTACCTCCACCCCCGCGATATCGGCCTCGCGGTTTGCCTCACGGGTGATCACCGAGGTGTCGGCCATGGAAAAGCCGGAGTCTCGCAAGGCCTGTAGCGCCGAAGCTGTGGTGGTGCGGTTGGGGAACACGCCAAGGGCGCGCTGGTGTCTAGAAGCCATAGCAACTTTAGGGGTATTGGGAAATACAGCGTGACGACGGGCAGGGGCGCTGCCTATCCTACGTTTCTTATACTTAAGAACGGCTCCAATTTCATCAACCCAGAGGGATATCAGAGGAATGTCCCCTAGAAAGGGCGATCGCCTAAGTTAAGCTGCTCGCTTTTAAGCGCCTGACCCGCTACATGTATGTGTTTAGCGTCCTGGAAACCCCTATCCTTAGCCCTTCCCCCAATTCTGATACCGCTGGCGAATTTTATACCTTGCAACATTCGTGCTGTTTCACCCCTTAAAGAGGCCCCCGGCCCCCAAAATACAGCCTATGTCCTTCGGACAGGCTTCGCCAACGGCTACGCTACGCGAATGGGGGAGCAAGATTCGAAGCCAGAATTCTTGAAAGTCTTTAATATCAAGAGGTCTGGCATTTTTCTGGTTCCCCCAAACTTGATACCACTGGCGAAATATTTCGTAATCGAGTTGCACGCTTTCGAGGCCCCCTAACCCCCAATTCTGGGGGAACCGGAGCAGTGGCCATACTATTCGCGGCTATTGACTTTAAGGAGTTCTAACCTCTCTGAAGTCCTCTCAATTGGGGGATTGAGGGGGCCTTCTCCGGGGCAGGAAATAGCCGAGATGTAACAAGACATGAAATTCGCCAGCGGTATCAGCCTTGGGAGAGGGGTTGGGGGTGAGGGCCTTCGATACGCTAAACAATTGCACACAGCGGGTCAGGCTAGGAAGAAACTGCTAGCGGGGCTGACACTGGTCAAAAGGTTCGCGCACAAAGTAAAGGGCGTCTCGCCCCTGCACCTCAATGCCGCCGCGCTCCCAGGTGCCCCAGCGGGTCACAAACTTCTGGTCTCCGCGCTGCTCAACGGCAACGGTAAAGTCATTGCGCAGCTCTCGGTAGCATCCTTCCAAGTTCGTCAGCGTCAAATCCAGCGCCGGTAGGTCTAGCGCATCTGTCCCCTTGTTGGCCACAAAAAAGCCTTCCGCCCCCCGCTCCAGCACGACGACGGTGGGGCTATCAATCGCCCTGAGAACGGTCTCCGCCGTGCGCTTGCCCTCTACCTGCCGCTGATGCATAATCTGGCGAAACTTGACCCCAGTCGGAACGAAGGGAGAGCTGGCGTTGTCTTCGTTGAATACCAGCGGCGTCCCGTCCTGCCGCGCCAGAACGTAGGCGTCGGCCAGGTATGCGTCCGTGACGTCGTCGTAGGGGTTGATGGCGGAGGGGTTGAGGGCAGCGATTGTGTCGTGGTTTTGGCCGAAGGTAACGCTGTCGGGGTCGTCAACGGCGCGAGGGGGAAGCGATCGCAAATCTCCCCCATAGGTAAACGCCGCTTTCATCGTGTTGTAGAGAACGAAGTCTGAGACAGGGGCGATCGCATTGTAGTCTTCGGCGCGGGTATCACTATCCTGAATCACCTCCAGGTAGCTCCAAGCGGTGCCCCCACTCTCTTGGTTCACGAAGGCCACGTATTCGCTGAGCACTTCTGCTGGAATGTGCTTGGCGGCGTCAAACCGAAAGCCCGCTACGCCTAGGTCGAGCAAGCGCTTCAGATAGGCCTTCTGAATCGTTTTGACGTTGCCGGTGAAGATTAAATCGGGCAGGCCCCCTAGCCAGCAGTCTAATTCTGTGGTGCGGTTGCCGTCGCTGTAGTTGATGTCGCACGGCTTTTGACCGACGTTATCAGGAGCGGTGCTGAAGTCGCTGGGGGAGAGATTGGGGTACTGGGTCAGGTCTTCAAACCCGTCGTCCCCGTCGAGGTTGGCCATGTGGTTGAAGACGACGTCGGCGATGACTTTGACGTCGCAGCTCGCAGCTCGGTCAATCAGCTGTTTGAGATCCCGCTCCGACCCCAGCCCTTCAATGACGCTTAGGTCGACGGGCTGATAGCGCTTCCACCACTCGCCTCCCGGGTTTGACTGCTGCGCGGGGGAAATCTGCAGGTGGGAGTAGCCCTGGTCGGCCAGCGCGCAGACAAAGGTACTGATGTCGCTATAGGGCTGGTTGAAGGCCTGGAATATTGCCGTCGGCGGCTCAGAATCTTGCCTTTGAGCAGGAGTGCAGGATAGCACCCCGAGGCAAGATACAGTGGCAATAGACCTTTTAAGTGACATACCCTGAACGCTCTGCTGGTGATGGTGTGTCTAACCGTAAAGCGGCCTGACAAAACCGCTAAAGACTGTGGGGCTTGGACTTTGCCCGTAGATGCGTGCTTTATGGGTAGACTACTTGGCTCAGTCAGGAGGTGCAGCCTCGTCATCACCGTCAGAATGGCGGATATTGGCTGCGATCGCACCGCCTCTTTCAACTCAGGCTTAGGAGACGAAGGTGCTCACCAGCCAGTTGGCCAAACCACCGCGATAGGGGGCGCAGATGCGCTGTATTCTCTCGGTGGAAAAGCGCTGTTGGTGAAAGCAAAGAATGTTGCCGTAGACGCCGTTGGCACAAAAGGGCGACTCGTGAGCCAAATCTAGAGATTGCAGATCAAACACCTTAGCCTGGGTACCAGAGGCATAGTCGACCATAACGCTAAAGGCGTATCCCTGCTGCTGCAAAACTTCGAGACAAGTCATCGTGCCCTGAAAAAAGTTGGGCGACCAGCCTTTTGACCCCTGGGCACGACTGCCGCCACCGCCGTACTCGAACATCACAACTTGGGGCAGTTGCTTGCTGGGTAATTCGACAAACTGCTGGATTACAACCGGCTCCCACCCTTCAATATCGAGCTTAAAGGCGGTGATGTAGGGGGCGGTGACCTGGCGGAGTAAGGTCGCTAAATCTAGGGTTGGCACTGAGCGAGTCGAGCTTGACGCGCCAAACCAGTCGGCGGCCAGCGAGCTAAAATTGCTGTTGGCTAAGTTGGCAAACTGTCCCATGTATAGGGTTTGGGTCCCCACTTGGTCTGACAGGCACTGCTCAATGAGCTGGATGGAGTACTGCTGGCAGAGCGCCCGCAGCTTATCGGTGGGAGAAGGCTCTACGGCTACGGTGGCGAACCCCAGCCGGGCAAACAGCTCGCAGTAAAAGGCAAAGGTGCCAACCCCTACATCCACGCAGAGTCCCTGGCGATCGGGGTCAAGATCGGGCAGCAGGTTTTCCAACAGGGCTTGGCAGCAGGCTTCAACACGCATTTAGTCGGCTCTAAAAAAATATGCTCTAAGCGTAGACCATTTGGGGCAAGTAGGGCTTTGAACGTGGCAAATTGCGGCTCGCGGCGGTGCCAGCAGCGATCGCCGTCTTCGCTCGGGCTATCTATCAATTTATGACCGGGGCAGCTCCCACCGCAGAGCTTATGGGCGTTGTTGGCGCTGGCGGCCAATCTGCTCTGCCTGCTGCTGCTGACCCGACATCGCGAAGATAACTTGAAAATCTTAAAGATAGCGCTTCCATCGATCAATTTTTGGACTGGTTTCCAGGAGTAGCACGTAGTCAGGTGGAGTCCCTTCTAGACTATGAACTCACTAGGTTAGAGCGCATAGCAGGTTAATGAAAATCTTGTTTGATCAGGGAACACCTGTACCGCTTCGCCGCAGCCTACAAGGGGACAGCGTCGATACAGCTCACGGACGATCGAAAGCGATCGCCTTTGCCTAGATGGGGAAATCCAACACCAGCATTCTCACGCTGTAGCCGGTGCATATGCACCCCATGTTTGTCAGCTATGGGGGGCGATCGCTGAGGCGTATCTAGGCTGCGCTGAGTCTGGGCTGTTGTGCTGCCATTGTATCGAGTGGGGTTGAGCCTTTGGCGTGGGCTCGGTTTGGGGTAACCAATAAGCGTTTGTTGGTTTTGCTTGAGCGTTATCGACCAACGTTTATACGTTAGCGAGAAACGCTTAAGCGTTGCTTATAGCTCAATAAGCGATATGGCTTACGGCTTAAGTGTTTTGAGGTTTCGCTTTGTGGTTAGTCGGTTTTGCTTAAGCGTTTGCTTGATCTCAGTAAGCGTTTGTTGGTTTTGCTTAAGTGCATGGGGCGATCGCGGTATAGCGGTATGAAGTACTTGGGTGCTTGCGATTTACAGTTCTGGGAAAGCGGCGTAGCAAACGAATGGACTTGTCGGCGAGGAGAGATTTCGTCAGGATATCTTAAACTTTGCTGTGTAGCCTGATTAGCTGCTGCGCCCGGCAGCGACGCTGCACTGCTTTTCATGGTCAATGGCACATGGCGATCGCCGGATAACACGGCTATGTGTGTTGTTATCCGTCAGAAGTGACAAATAATATTCCAGAGGCTAGGATCATCAAGCAAAAGTGACAGATAACACCCCGGATTTCTGGAGTTAGACGTCAGATGTGGTAGATAAGCCTGAGAAATAGGGTGTTATCCGTCAGATCTGCCTGATAAGATCCGGGGAATGGGGTGTTATCGAGCAGATCTGACGTTGAATATATAGTTAGACAGTTTTAGTCCCAGGCTAGAATAGCAAGTAAGTTTTTTTATCTTGTGTTTTGTATTGAGAGAGTTAATGAGGTTGTATGGGTAAAGTGGCTATCGTTCAGTCTCATGATGACTGGACAGACGTTCTGGCAAGGATCGATTCTTTTGCGGTTGGGGATGAAATCATAGTCAAAGGTGAGGTGTACTCGTATGCTGTGAAGATCTATTACCGACTTTTGAGAATATCTAGGGAAAAAATTGCGGAAAAGGTTGCGGTTTTTGGAGCTTTTGGTGTAGCTGCCCTTGGTCCTATTGGGTGGGCAGGAGCTGCCGCAGTAGGGGGATTATCCGCAACTTTTCTGTACTCGAACTACGAAAAGAAAGTAGAAACAATGCAACCCGAGGAGATGCTGAGATTGTACAACGCGAATTTTCGCGTGACTCAGAATAGTCGAGGTGAGTTGACGTTCAAGAAAATGGACCTACAGGGATTAGAAGATTTTCTGGCTCAAGACTGGAAAAATATCTATAAAAGCCTGCAAATGACTTTACAGCGTTTCCGAGATCGCTGAGGGACGCCTGAATGTTGAAAGTCTAGTAAAACCGATGTTTTAAGGCTTTGTATTTATCTTCCCCAGATTCAAAAGACACTGATTCAAAACCGTTTCTAAAATAACCTATCTAGTTAACTAAAACGAGTACGATGCAAAGCATAACTAAGATATTCAATCCTTTTCAAATAATAACCATGATAGCGGTCGCTATTATTGCCTTTCTAAACTGGTTTTTTAGAAGAAAGCCATAGATGTGTGTTCTACATTCAGTTAATATCTCGATGTCTAACAATCCGATTGGAGCGGACAGCCGGGAACCTTTTTGTCTAATGTTACAGCAGACCTGATGCCGCTCAATCGGAACGTTATGCTGCTGAATTTTTGGTTGGGACACAGTAGCCCTTGTAGCAAATTTTTAAGCTGTTGAACTATGCATGTTTAAGTATTCTTGAGAATTACTTAATTTTTGGGATAATGGTATAAAATCCCTCAAATCTGAAATATGCTTAAGCTGGCTTTTGCCTTAATTCAATGTTCTACTGCTAATAGCTCACGATCCCTAAAGTCGCGCTATCTATAAAGCGCATACTATAATTCGGCTTGTGCAACTACCTTAGAAGAGCGAGTTTCTAATGGATTGAATATTTGAGAAAATTTTTGACTTAGTTCAAGATATCTTGAAAGGTGATTTTTCGGATCTCAGTAAGCTCCCTGCGTTAATTGCAGTTATTGTTATATTTGGGTGCCTTCTAGCTCGTAATCAAATATGGAATGCCATACAGGGCTTTAGAAAAAGAGTTCAAGACTTTGCCAGAATTAAGAAGTTTGAATCAGAAGTCGAAGCTAAGCGAAATCGACTTAAGCAGGTTGCTGATGATATTAAAGATAAAATATATGAAATAAAGAGACAAAATTCCTCGTTTCAAACCAAGAAAAGTGAAGCTCTTGAGCGTTTGAAAGTTTTGGCATCAACACTTCCCGAGAATAGTGAGCTTTATTCCTTAAGGGAAAATGTTGATGATTTAAGTGCAACTCATGAACTATCTGTGGAAGCTATTAGAGAGATAAAAAGCCTCTTAGAGCAAATCATAGACGTTAGTAGAGGCGAAGAAATGCGAAGAAATGCGAAGCAGCTCAGTAGCCAATACCTTAGTGCAGCTCGTGCCCAGCAAGCTGCACGGCGCTCTCAGGATAAATAATCTCTTAAAAGTGCTAATCCTCTTTCACCTGTTTCCTACAGTGATAAGTGTACCTCCTGGATTTTGCAAGATTTGAAACATCTCAATTACTTTAATCCAGCATTCTTCTTCTAGAGGCGTTTTAGATGTTTCTCGTGCATTATTGAAAGCTAAGTAATATAACTCGTAGTTACTAGAGGCTAGAATGGTCGGATTGGTAAGGATGTTTTGAATTCCCCATCTATCCAAAATTTCTGTATCCCCTGCCTCTAGACAATAAGACACGAGCCTCGTGTATTGCTCGACATCAGAGTCAATAGTTCCTTCCGTAGGGAATGGGTTCTGGTTTGGTTGTTGAAAGAAATCCTCAATACTCTGTTTAAAGGCTTGCCTTGAATCGGAAAGACGATCACTGAGATTTTCAATTTCTTCTTGTAGTTGGCTCATGGTTTCAAATAGCTCCCTCAAGTGATTACGTAGGGGATTGGGAAACTCTCTAAAGTCATGCGGCATGGGAAAATACCTAAGTGATCTGAAATATAATCACTTAGATCTTCTCTCGATGTCCTTAAAGATCAGGAAAGATTGACTCTGTTGGGAAAGTTCTTAGGTTTATCTGCTGCACCTCTGAAACACTGCACAGAGTGTATAAATCGTACTTTAGTACATACTTACTAATTATGCAACAGGTTACGCTATTCTTTTATTTATCTTCAACATTGCGGCATAACAACCCCAATGCAGCGGACGGTCGAACTTAACATCAGTGGAGTTCGAGGTTGCCTGCTGCCGCTGATTGGGATCGTTAAATCACTCAGAGTAATTGCCCCAGAGCTACAACCACTCTATAACTGAGATACTTACCAAAATGTCGATTAAACAGTGACTAGAGTTCAATTGCCTACCTATAGGTCAGTCTCATCAGTTCCACGACAGAATCAGTATTTCAGCCGTGTGACAGTTAAGAAAAATAGTCCGAATTTACTCCAGTAGCCTATGAGGCAAGGTAGGCTCATTTTGAGATGCTTTGTCTTGAGCTTACTGACAGGTGTGAGCGATCGCTTACAAGTGCTACAGGAGTCTCACCACTACCCTACAAATGGATTCACTATAGAGACACCTATTCTATCAAAGTCCTTCTCATTACGTGTTACAAGCTGAAAAGAACCTCGAAGCGCGATCGCCGCGATCAAAGAATCTAAAAGCGGCAGTGCTCTACCCTGGGTCTCTAAACGGCCTAGCAGCTCTCCCCAATACAGCATAGTTTCAATATCGACGGCTTGAACTCTGCCTGCAAAGCGAACTAGGAGGTCTTGCCTTAGCCAAGCAGACAGCGCGGATTTACGTTTAGAATCTGGCAGCTTGCAAACTCCCTTCTTAATCTCTCCAATCGTAATGACAGATAAGTACAAGTTCTCGTCAGGCTGGTCTGTAACCCAGCTCAAGACTTTGGGGTTAGGCTGCTTTGCAACAAGCTCCGAAATGATACAGGTATCGAGCAAATACCTCATAGAGTAATACGTTCGTCAGCAGCGCGATCATCGCGGTTCAGGTCAATCTCCCCAGCCACAGCTTGGAGCGGAGAGTTACGGAAGAAATCAACCAAGGAAGAATCGTTTCCCTGCATCGCCTTAGAGGGCAGAGTAGACGGTAGCTTAACCTGCAGAACCTCATGGATTAGCTCAGCCAAGCTCTCCTGCGAATTAGCCTGGAGATAAGCTTCTAAGTCTCTCGCCACCTGGTCTGGCAGCTCGATAGTCACTTGAGTCATAAGTCATCCTCTCTTAATAAAGCTGCTTCAACCTGGCCGCTATTCTCAGATGATACCCATCATCTACAGCAGCAGCGATCGCCCAAATCCCAAATCTCAAAAGACAAGACGCCGCCTACTCCAACCCGCGAACCCAATCGCGCACCGCACGAATCACCTGATTCTCCCCTTTGTGCTGCCGCGCCGCCAAGAACGCATTCAGCTGCACCGAAGAAACCTGCCCAAACGCCACGCTTACCTCAGCCTCCACGTACGCATTGCCATCCAGCCGATAGAACACCAGCCCTTGCCGCTTGGTGTAGCGCCAAACCTCCGGCACCCCCAACGCCTCATAAATCGCCATGCGCTGAGTAGACGGGCTCGTAATATCCACCTCAATCACCAGATCCGGTGGCAGCCCCGCCGGGATCTGCGGGTCGAGCCCGTCCAACTGAGACGCATTTTGGATATAGAACCCAGTGTCGGGCTCCGCACCTTTGCGCAAATCTTCGCGCTCCAGCGTCATAGACCCCACATCCACCACCTCTAAGCCCAGCTCCTCAGTCAAGGTTTTAACAATGCGCGCCAGCAGGCGATTGATAATCTCATGGAGCTTGGATGGCATTTTGAGGGTCAGCGTTCCCTGGTTGTAGGCGATGCGGGTAGCGCGGTGCTCTCCCATGTCGGTGAGCATAGCCTGGTAGGTCGGCCAGCTAATGCCCGCAAGGGTGACGGTTTGGGTGAGCTGCCCGCTAGTGGTGTCTAGCTCTAGCTCGCTGACCTGGGTAGAAATGATCATGGCGTCACGGCGATCGCTTGAGACGGGTTGGGTCTATTTTAGCCGCTGGGGCGATTGAGCCTTTGCGATCGCAGCACTGGCTCTTGCCACCCATCCCCAAATGCCCTAGAATTTCGTCTTGAGAGCTGCATCCCGCAGTTCGACTCCCAAGCTTTGGTCATAACGGCAGCGACTGCCAGTGGCATTGACAGCCGCCGCCTGACCTCCGAAACAGAGCAGACCTGTTCGAAAGCTGTGGTTATTTTCCCACGGCCACTCCGAACTGGTTCAACCTTGTGAGGGGTGGCCAAACTTGGGTTTCCTACCCATCTACACCAGAAAGGAACCCAACCCATGACATTTCTAATCCCCGAGCAGCCCCTCAGCCCTGAGGCGGCACAGCTTCGCCTGAGCGATCCCCCGCATCAGCCCGACGGCGAAGTGGTGCGTCACATCCTCATTGGCACCCCAGAAGGCATCCGGGAAACCATTCACCTGATGCACATTAACCGCTACCTCGTAGAGCAAAGCCTGTGGACCGGCCCCGTGCCCATCGGCCCCGACGGTGTGCGGCTCAGCCGCCGAGAAGGGCAGGTCTTGGCCTACCTGATGCGCCTGCGCGGCCTGCAGTAAGCGCCATCCAAGCAGCGATCGCCACTGTCCTGATGAGATTACTGGCGATCGCTGTCTTTGTCGCAGTCCTAGCAGGCGATCGCCTGAGCCCTTGGTACGGCACGAGCACGAGGCCCAAAGGGTTAACTCTCTGTGCGCCCTGTCGCCAAGCTTGATACCGCTGGCGAAATATTTTGTAATTGAGTTGCACGCTCTGGAGGCCCCCTCCGCCCCCAATCCTGGGGGAACCCAAGCAGCGTCTATACCATTGACCGCTATTGACTTTGAGGAGTTCTGACTTCTCTGAAGTCCCCCAGAATTGGGGGATTTAGGGGGCTTCTCCGGGGCAGGAAATAGCCGAGATGTAACAAGACATAAAATTCGCCAGCGGTATCAATTCTGGGGGAACCCGAGTGGCCATACTATTTGTCGCTATTGACTTCAAGGAGTTCTGACTTCTCTGAAGTCCTCTCAATTGGAGGCTTAAAGCCCTTCGGGCATACCAGAAAAGGGGGCCTTCTTCGGAGCAGGAAATAGCCGAGATGCAACAAGACATAAAATTCGCCAGTGGTATCAAGCCTGCCTTTGAGGGGAAGACTAGAGCCACAGTGCATCGCTCTAATGCTAAGTGTAGTCATACGATTTGCTCCATGGAAACGACGCTGTTTGACCGCATCTTCCGAGACGACACCGGTAGCATTGTCATTGCCCAGCCGCCCAGCCTACCGCTGCTGGTGTGGCTCGCCGCCGCAGGCATTAACCTACTGCCCACAGGCGGCAACGTCGAGACTTTTCTAGACGCCCTATCGTTCGGGGCGCTGTTTACCTGGGCGTGGCTAGAGCTGTTTCAGGGCGTCAACTACTTTCGGCGATCGCTAGGGCTGATCGTGCTGGCAGCAATGCTGGTCTCGAAGCTGAACTGGTCCCTCTAGCGACACAAAACCGGCGTTGTGCTGGCTATGCCTTTCGTGAGGACATGACGCTGTCATGTCCCTACCGCCTGAATATTGAGCTACGTTCAACGCTGCGAATTCGCACCTTTATTCGCCAACGCCGTAAACCCTAGACGCGGAATTTCCTTCGGCCAAGAGTCGCCGCTGAGTCTGGGCCAGACAACAAAGAATATTATTATTTCGAACCCTACATGACCAATTCTGACGCAGTGCTCCAGGTCGCCGAGCAAATCGCTCAGCGGGTATTTGGCTTTGACGGTCTCAGGCCGGGACAGCGAGAGGTGCTGGAGGCCGTCTTAGCCCAGCAAGATACTCTGGGCATCATGCCCACCGGCTCGGGCAAGTCTGCCATCTATCAAATTGCGGCCTTGCGGCTGCCCGGGCCAACCCTGGTGATTTCGCCCCTCATTGCCCTGCAGCAGGACCAGGTGAGGGCGATCGCCGAGCTGGGAATGGTGAAGGCTGCCGTGCTCAACTCAACGCTGAACAAGGGCGAGCGGGAGCAGGTGTTTAGGCAGCTCGCGGAAGGTGAGCTGGAGTTTGTATTTTTGGCTCCGGAGCAGTTTGGCAACCCAGAGACGTTAGAGCGGCTGACGACGATCAAGCCCTCCCTGTTTGTGGTGGATGAGGCCCACTGCATCAGCGAGTGGGGCCACGACTTTCGCGCGGACTACCTGCAGCTCGACACCGTGGTTGAAGCGCTGGGCCGCCCGACGGTGCTGGCGCTGACGGCTACCGCTTCCCCTTTGGTGCGTCAGGAAATTGGGAAGCGGCTGCGGCTGCGGGACCCCGTGGAGGTCATTCGCGGCTTTGACCGCCCCAACATTCACCTAGATGCTCAACGGTTTTACGCCGAAGCGGAGAAGCGGCCTACCCTCGTCGAGGCGGTGACCCAAGCCGACCCGCCGGGCATCGTCTACGTGGCCACCCGCAAGGCCACCGAAGCGATCGCCGAGCTGCTGCAGGAGGAAGGGCTAAAGGCGGCGGCCTACCACGCGGGCATGAACAGCAGCGATCGCGAGAGGGTGCAGTCGGAGTTTATGGCCGACGAGCTGGACGTCATCGTGGCTACCACTGCCTTTGGCATGGGCATCGACAAGCCCAACGTGCGCTTTGTTTTTCACCACGATATTCCCGGCTCCATCGACGCCTACTATCAGGAGATTGGCCGGGCCGGACGGGACGGGGAGCCCGCTAAGGCCAAGCTGTTCTACCACCCCGACGACCTAAAGCTACAGCGCTTTTTCGCTGGGGGCGGCAGCGTCGATGAAGAGGCATTGGATGCGATCGCTGAGCAGGTGCGGGAAAGCGGTAAGCCGCTGACGGTAGAGGGGCTGCGCGAGACAATCGACCTTTCCCAGGCCAAGCTCGCCACCGCGCTAGACCACCTAGAAGCCTTTGGGGTTGTTGACCAGGAGGCCGACGGGGATATTGTGGCCGGTGAGGTGATTGCCGAGGATGACGATGAAGAGCTGGAGCAAGCCATCGACCAGGTAATGACGGCGCAAGAGCGTCGCCGTACCTTTGAGCGATCGCGGCTGCAGATGATCCGGGGCTACGCCGAGACCGAGAGCTGCCGCCGGGAGTATATTCTCAGCTACTTCGGCGAGGCATTTGAGGCCCCCTGCGGAAACTGCGACAACTGCGATCGCAATGGGGGCAAGCCTAAAGTTAAATACGCCCAGCCGTTTCCTTTGTCTAGCACCATCATTCACACGAATTTTGGCAAGGGTCAGGTGCTGCGCTACGAGGCGGACAAGGTGGTGGTTTTGTTTGAGACGGTGGGCTACAAGACGTTTGTGACGGCGATGATTGCTGACTCTGTGCGGTGCCTAGAATGACGCGCTGTAGGGGCACACAGCTGCATGCCCCTACGCCAAATTATGAACGTCTTGTTTTAGCCCAGCACCTTGCGTTCCCAATCGGGGCATTCCTCGCTCTCCGAGCCGTAGGGATGCATGCCGCACACCAGCAAATTGCCGCTGTAGACGCGTCCGTGGTAGTGCTTGCAGCCTACGCAGGCCGGATGCTGACTATCGCTGGGGGTGACGCGCTCAACCCAAGGCTCGCTAAGGTCTGGGTCCCAATACAGGTCAATGTCGAGGGAGAAGTACCCCGGCGTCAACCATTCGTCCACTTGCTCGACGAGGATTCCGACGACCTGCTCCGCCTCAGTGAGCAGCGTAGTCTGCACCTGCTCTCCCACCTCCTCAGAAATCTGAATCATCGAGTCGGTGAACTCGATAGCGGCGTCTGTGGCCTCTTGAAACAAGGTTTCTAAATCTTGCCGCATCGTGTCAACGGCGCGGTTTAGCTCTTCAAACCAATCATCCATAAAGCAGTTTGGAGGGTATAGCGTAGTGATGAGCTTACGGTTCACGCTTCAAGCGTCGCAGCTCATCTTGGAGTTTGTCGACTTGCTGACGCAAATCACCCACATCGTCCTCATCGTCCGTAATTTCAATCGGGCGCGGGGTCTGGGCTTCCTGAGCGTCAACATCTACTACCGTTACGTTAGCAGAATCGGGGCGCTGACCGTCGCCGACCTGGGCTCGCCGCACCATTTCATCCACCAAACGTCTGGCGTCATCCGCCGTAATCTCGCCCCGCTCAACCATCTCATCAGCAATCTTCTGAGCCTGAACGCGCAGCTCTGCTATCGTTTTTCCGGCCTTCTCACCCGCGTAGGATGCGACACCAACCCCTAAATAAAACGCTCGCTGTACTAAATCTCCAAGACCAGGCATAGTGACTCCTTAGCTAACGCACTGAGCGCTATCAATACGCGCTATATCAATAAAACTCTATCGATAAATGCCGCGTCTGCCGTGGTGGGTGGCAGCTCATACGCAAGAGACCCGGAGACCACGCCTGTTTCAAGCATCCCGTATTGCTGCTACCTTCCGGTCCTGACAAGATTTGGGCGTTGTAACCGCATGGGTCCGAGTCAGCTTCAGCATAACATGTCTGCGCTGGACCTGTGTGCTGTCTTACCGTCCGCTCTGGCCTACCCCACGCTTCGGGGCTAGCCGCCCAAAGCGATGTCGAGCACCATCATCACCGCAAACCCAGTCATAATGCCAAAGGTGCCCTCCTGGGCCACGCCTTTATCCTGGGTTTCAGGAATGATTTCATCGCTGATGACAAACAGCATGGCCCCCGCAGCAAACGCCATGCCCCAGGGCAGCAGGGTCTGCCCCAGGCTCACCACCCCCACCCCCACAAGCCCCCCTACCGGCTCCACTAGCCCCGTCAGCAGCGACACTCCCACGGCGTAGGCTACGGAGTAATCTAGGGGCGCGCAGAGCTAGCGCTACTACTAGACCTTCTGGAATGTTTTGCAGGCCAATGCCAACCGCTAGCGCCTGGGCGTTGGAGATACTGTCGCCGCCAAACCCTACCCCGACCGCTAAACCTTCGGGAAAGTTGTGGATAGTGATGGCAATAATAAATAGCCAGATGCGGGTTAAATTTTCTCGAACGGGGCCCTCTTTGCCCTTGAACACATGCTCGTGGGGAAAGTTGTTGTGGGCCACCCACAGAAAGACGCCGCCCGCCAGCAGCCCCAACGCCATTGCCAGGGCCGCGCCCGTTTCGCTGTATCCCTGCTTTACGGCAGCTTCTTGCCCCGGCAGCAGGAGGGAAAAGGTGGTCGCTGCCAGCATGACGCCGCCGAATCCCAGCATCATGCCCTGGAGGCGATCGCTAATCGTTTTGATAAATAGAACCGGCAGCGCCCCCAGTCCAGTTCCTAGCCCCGCGAGCAAGCTGGCAACGAGTCCTTCAACAACCACAGGCATGCCTCACGCAATCTCTTAGCTAAGCTTCTGGCCATGCTAGCAGACCTAAACCACTCGCCCTTGGCTGATGCAAGTGCGGTACCAGTGGTAGCTAGCCTTCGGCAGTCGCTGCTGGGTAGCGTAGTCTACGTAGACGAGGCCAAAGCGGCGGTCGTAACCGTAGGCCCATTCAAAGTTGTCCAGCAGACTCCAGGCAAAGTAGCCCTGTAGCGGATAGCCCTCGTCGATAGCGCGATGGGCGGCTCTGAGGGCGCAGCGCAGGTAAAGAATGCGATCGCTGTCGAGTACTTCGGTCCCGGTCTCGCTCACCTCGTCTTGGGCGGCGCAGCCGTTTTCGGTAATCAGCAGCGGTAGGTCAGGCTGACCTAGTGTGTCGCTCACGTGGCGCACGGCCCAGTAGAGCACGTCGGGCATCAGCTGTAGCCAGGGCATGTGTAGTCGGGGGTAGCCTTTCGGAAAAGGCAGCACCTGATAGCCATCGCCCATGGCGCGGACGTAGACGCCGGAGTAAACGTTAATGCCCAAGGCGTCGAGGGGCTGATGGATAGTCTCTAGGTCTCCCGGCTGCATATCGGGGGCCTCTTTGCCGAGCTGCTCTAGCAGTTCCGGGCTGTAGCGCCCCGTCAGAGCAGGGACAATAATGCCGCCATTGGCCCACTGCAGGGGGAAAGCCTGTTGCGCCGCCGCGATGTCAGCCTCGGTCTCGGTGAGGGGCACGGGTACGGCGAAGTTATCTACTAAAGCCACAGAGCAGGGCTGGGGAGAGGCCGCGCGGATGGCCTGAGTGCCCAAGCCGTGGGCTAGCAGAGCGTGATGAGAGGTCTGCCAGATGTCTTTTTCTCGCTTGACCACCGTGCCAGGAGCATGGACCGGCAGGTCACCCGTACCGTAGCTCATGTGGGTGAAGCAGGAGATTTCGTTGATCGTCATCCAGTGGGTGATGCGATCGCCCAGGCGGCTCACCACCGCCGTAGCGTAGTCGGCAAAGTCCTGAGCCATTTGGCGGCTTTGCCAAGAGCCGTATTCATCTTCTAGGGCCTGGGGGCTATCCCAGTGGAAGAGGGTGGCGTGGGGGGTGATGCCGTGGTCCAAGAGAGTATCGACCAGGCGGCGGTAGAAATCGAGCCCAGCTTCGTTGACGGCCCCGCGTCCCCCCGGCAAAATGCGGCTCCAAGAGAGGCTGAAGCGGTAGTGGCGCACCCCAAGTTCCGCCATTAGCGCAACGTCTTCAGGGTAGCGGTGGTAGTGGTCGCAGGCGATCGCCCCGGTATCCCCGCCCAGTACCCGGTTTGGGGTGGCGCTGAAGGTATCCCAAACGCTGGGCGCGCGGCCATCAGCTGCGATCGCTCCCTCAATTTGATAGGCGGAGGTGGCGGTGCCCCAGCAGAAGTTTTCCGGAAACCGATACGGCATGGTTTGGTAGTTGGGAGGTTGGTCACGGTAGGGTCAAACGGCCGCTTGACCCTGCCATACGCAAATTATTGTTCAACAATGACCGGGGTGCCCATAGCGACCACGGTAAATAGCTCATTGATATCGCGGTTGTACATGCGCACGCAGCCGTGGGAGGCGGCGCGACCAACCGAGCCCTCGTTGGGCGTACCGTGGAAGCCAATAAAGTTGCTGCCGTCGGTCCAAAAGCCAATCCACCGGTCCCCCAATGGGTTGTCGGGGCCTGCAGGAATGACGGCTCCCGTGAAGGGGTTTTCCCAGCTGGGATCTTCGATCATCGCCATGACTTCGTATGAGCCGACGGGGGTTTCCCAGCCCGCTTTGCCCACAGCCACCGGGTAGCTGACCTCCACGTCATCCCCCCGGTAGAGGTAGACGCGGCGATCGCTCAGCCGCAGCACTAGCCGCATTGCAGTAGACTGCGGCTCGGCGAAGATAGGGCGGGGTGGCAACAGAAAGCTGGCGTCGCTGGGGTAGCGGGGAGGGAGAGGCGTTACGTCAGTGCTGGGCGCTGACGGCGGGAGAGAGCGGGCGGCGTCGAGGGTGGGTTGAGGGGGGGCGGGCTGAGCGAGGGGCGATCGCTCGGGTGACGTTGGTTCGGGTGACGTTAGTTCGGGTGCTGCAAGATTTGGTGCCGCTGGTTCTGAAACTGCAGGGTCTAGTGGCGCAGGGGTGACCGACAGCGGTATCCGTAAGGGGGAGCGCGTCTGCTGTTCTGAGGGTAAGGGATCTAGGGCTGGTAGCACTGGCTGCTGGAGCTCTAGAGCCGGTAGGTCTGGCAGCTGCTCTAATATGAGCTGCTCTGGGACTAGCTGCCCTGGGGCAGGCTCTGGAGTGAGATCCGCCGCCGACTGTCCTAGGGCAGGGGCCCCCAGGGCTGTAATCACCGACAGGCCTGCCGTCACAATAGAGGCGGTCAAAACAGATGGTGTAACAGGTACCGTGAATTTCCGGCACCGACCTATTGACATAATGGGTTTCCCTCTCCCGGTGTAGCTCAATCCTGTCTCAGACATCCCCAACAAAATCCTACTTACAATAACTTCTTCGCCACTCAGCTTGAATCTGCTCAATCGTAAACACCGCCTGAAACAGCAGACCCTGCTCTCGGTAGAGTTCACCTCCCCCCTGGAGGCGGTCGACCAGCGATATAACCTGTTCCACACAATACCCTGCCTGCCGCAGTCGAGTCACTGCTTTAAGGGCAGATTGTCCAGTTGTCACAACATCCTCTAACACCACCACCGGGCTGCCCTCCGGAAGCGTTGGGCCTTCGATATAGGCTTGGGTGCCATGCCCTTTGGCTTCTTTGCGCACAATCAGGGCCGCAAGCGATCGCCCCTGCAGGGCGGCGACGACGTTGACGGCGCTCACCATCGGATCGGCACCCAGCGTCAATCCGGCTACGGCCACAGCCTCCTCTAGCACCATAGGCAGCAGAACCTGCCCCACCAAGAGCCCGCCCTGGGGATGTAGGGTAACTTGCTTGCCGTTGATGTAATACGGGCTCCGCTGGCCCGACGAGAGCACGAAATCCCCCTCCTTGTAGGCAACCTCGCACAGGAGGGAAAGCAGCTGTTGCGCTGGCGGATTGGTATCGTTGTCGCCGGTATCACCGCTCTGAGAATTTGGGATAGCCTCACCTGAGCGGTCGATGGAGGATTCGGGGGGGGAGGTAGGGTGACTCATTAAGGGTGTGGAGAGGGTTGTCGCGTGAGAGGTCTGGGCGGCTGCCCGCCGCCGGTTCGATGCAGTTTAACCATAACCTGCCATAGGGCGGTGATCTAAACCGCCGGCTTGGGGGTATGTTGATCTGCAATGCTGTTTTCTATGTTAGTCACGGGTGCTGGTGATAGGTTCATTAAAATTGCATAATAGATAAACCTAAATCGAGTCGGAGGCAAAACCCAAACAAGGTTTGGTACGCAGTTCAATGTATGGCTATTGGTCAAATCGAGGAGTCACGGCTATGACTATTCAGACATTTCGGAATTCGCCTACTCACAGCTTTAAGGGGGCCATTGCCAAGGGGGCCGGTCTTTTGGCGCTGATGGTGATGTTTCCCATCGCTCTCAGCGAGCGGGCGATAGGGCAGGAGCTAGAAGGCTCGATTCAGGCAGAGTTCGAAGACGCGTTTTTCTCCCACGATGAAAACTTCTTTAACAACCGCAGCGTTGCCCGACAGGTTAGCTACCTGTTTGGCATTGGCTTTCCCGATGTCGAGATCACGCGAGACGGCGAGCGCGTTCACGAGGTTTACGAAACGGTACTGCGGCAGCAGACGAACTCTGGCCCCATACTGCTGACTCCCGATTTGCCCAACCCTTACTCAACCTCTCTGCTTCTATCGCCAATTGTCGAGGAGGAGGCCTTTGTCAACGCGCCGCTAACCCAGCCCATACCCGCTCCTCCGCTTCGCTCGGTCCCTGTACAGTCCGGACCGATTCCAGCGCTGTGGTAGACAGCAAAGGCGGCAGCAGGCTTTGGAGCGATCGCGCTAGCCCTAAAGGGAATCGGCGTCGGCCTGCTAGCGCTGTAGCTGCAGTTAGCGCCCTAGCAACAATAAGGATCCAGGGTGCAGGAATCGAACCTGCCTAAGGCGAATTATGAGTTCGCTGCCTCATCCGCTCGGCCAACCCTGGGCGAGATTGAATTCTATATTAGCTTGAATTTTACGATTGTCTAATCCTCACCCGCTATGCGTATTGACCCGATGATTGCTCTGACCGTTATGTTTTTGTCCCTGATGGCAGGTGCAACCGTCGTCAGTGGCTTCTGGGGATATACTTTGGGGCGAGCCGCACTTCAGGGCATCACTCAGCCCGATATGCGGCCTGCTCGCTTTGAGAATGACAATAGCGATCGCACCCAGCGTGCAAAGATAGAATTTGTTTCTGAAGACGCTATTCTTGAAGACATCGCGGCTCGAACAAATGGTGCCCCTGCGCAGCCTCCCCAATAGCCCCTCAGCACTACAGTCTCGCTGCGTGGCTCTCCAAATCTGGCCAAACCGCGTCTCCTACTTTTTACGGCACAAACCCCATGCTGCGTTCAGGTTCAGGGCTGCTAGAGGTTAGCCTACTAGTGACCAACGGTGCGCCCTTGCCGCCCCTGTCTCTGTCGGATACTGCCTTTAGGCTACTCGCGATCGCGGTGCTGATTGCGATCAATGCGTTCTTTGTCACAGCAGAGTTCTCGATTGTCTCGGTGAGGCGATCGCGCATCAGTCAGCTCGCCTCCTCCGGGGATGCCCAGGCGAAGATGGTGCAGGTGCTGCAGCGCAGCATCGAGCGGCTGCTCTCGACGACCCAATTGGGTATTACGCTCTCTAGCTTGGCTCTCGGCTGGATCAGCGAAAATACCCTGGCCGGTCCCATCAGCGGCATTCTTCAGCGGTTCTTCCCTCAAATGGCGGGGCCGATTGCCCATACCGTCAGCATTCCTGCTGCGTTTATCGTGGTGGCCTACCTGCAGATTGTTTTGGGAGAGCTTTGCCCCAAGTCTGTCGCCCTAATCGATGCCGAGCGGCTGGCCCGCATCCTGGCCCCGCCCAGCATGGCGATCGCCCGCTGCTTTAACCCGTTTATCTGGGTGCTCAATCAGTCCACCCGCTTCCTGCTGCGGCTGCTGGGCGTCCCCTATCAGCTTGAGAGCCTGTCGAGCCGCCTTACCCCTGAGGAGCTGCAGATTATCATCAGCACGTCCACGGAGTCCACCGGCCTTGAGGCCGATGAGCGGGAGCTGCTGAGCAACGCTATTGAGTTCGGAGATGTGACCGTAGGCGAGGTTATGGTTCCCCGCACGAGCATTGTCGCCCTTCCAGCAGACGCTGATCTCAACCTGGTGCTCAACGAGGTAAGCACCAGCGGCTACTCTCGCTACCCAATTACGGGGGAATCCCTCGACGACATTAGCGGCATTCTTCACTTCAAGGATCTGGCCCAGCCTTTGGTGCAAAATGACCTCGCCTTTGACAGCCGCATCGGCGCTTGGATTAAACCGGCTCGCTTCGTTCCAGAATCGATGCCGCTGCACGAGCTGCTGCAGCTGATACAGCGATCGGGGCAGCCGATGGTAATGGTGGTGGATGAGTTCGGCGGCACCGCCGGTCTAATCACGATTCAGGATTTGACCGCTGAGATCATCGGTGGTGATATCGAGCTAGAGGGAGAAGAAGACTCTCCGGTGAGGCTGTTGGGGGACCAAACCTATCTGGTTCAGGCCCAGCTTGACCTAGAGGAACTCAACGAGCTGTTAGACATGGGGCTCCCTACCGCCGACGACTACCAGACGCTGGGCGGGTTTTTGATCCACCATCTACAGAAGATTCCGACGCTGGGAGAAGTCCTGCAGACCGGGCCTTGGGAGATGACGGTGATCTCTATGGATGGTCCCAGGCTCCATCATGTCCAGGTGAGGCGGGCGGAGCCTTCCTACAGCGCTCAGGAGGCGATGCCCTTGGAGGAGCCAGGGGAGCGCGCGCTGTACGAAGACATCGATCGGGGATTCGAATCGCCGCTATCTTCTGAAGCGCTTGAAGATGGCAGTGAATCTGCGGAATAAGTTTAGCCCACTCTTCAAAAGAGCCTATGTATTGGTTGATGAAGTCCGAGCCGAGCGTGTACGGCATTTCGAATTTAGAGGCTGACCAAACTACATTGTGGGACGGCGTCAGAAACTACCAGGCCCGAAACTTTTTACGGCAGATGGCGGCGGGCGATCGCGCCTTTTTTTATCACTCCAATACCAAGCCCCCCGGCATTGCGGGGCTGATGACCGTCGTCGAAGCGGCTGTGGATGATCCCTCCCAGTTTGATGTCACTAGCCCCTACTACGACCCAAAATCGACGGTGGAGACGCCTCGCTGGCAGACGGTGACGGTGGCTTTCGAGCGGGCATTCTCTGAGGTGCTCACGCTAGAGACCCTGAGGAAAACCTTCACCGAGGATGACTTGCTCATCCTGCGGCGGGGGAACCGGCTCTCGGTAATTCCGGTGGAGGGCGCGGTGGCCGAGAAGATTTTGGCGCTGGCGTGAGATTTTGCAGTGCTCGCTAGACCTGCGCCCCACTGCTCGGCAGCTGCAAAACGATGGCCGTTCCGGCCGCGTGATTTGGATAGCGCTGAGAGAGGCGCTGGCTGGTGGTGGCGGGGCTATAGACCTCTAGCGCTCCCCCCATCTGCTGCATCAGCTCTTGGGCGATCGCTAGGCCGAGTCCCGTCCCGGGAATATCGCCTGCCGCCTGCACCCCGCGAAAGTGGCGCTCAAATAGGTGGCGCTGGTCTTCTACTGGAATGCCGGGTCCCGTATCCGCAATGACGACCGTCTCCGTCGCTCCGCTGTTGCCCCCGTCCCCCAAGCGCACCTCAATGTATCCCCCCAAGGGGGTGTACTTGACGGCGTTATCCAGCAGGTTGCTCAGCACTTCTTGAAGTGCGCTGGTATCGGCGATAACCCAGATCTCATGGGGCGAGCTTGGCTCGCTATCGTTGTGGTAAATCTCGATGTGACGCTCTTGGGCTCTGGCCACCGTAGCCGCCATCAGCGGATTGAGAACCGCTCTAATGTTGACTGGGGATAGCTCTAGCTCCCCACCTGTGAGAACATAGGCCGACGTAGCAGGAGACGGCACAGAGGCAACGCTGGCGTCTAGCGTCTCGCCAGCGCCGGAGATGATGTAGTCGACCTCTGTAATCGGATCGGCAGCCGGCAGCGTTGGCGGTAGCGGCGCCATCACTTGGTCAAACTGTTCCAACAGCAGTCGAATGCGATCGCTCTCGCGCACAATGCCTTCTGCTGCGCTGCGATTATCATCTTCAGGTTGAACCCGTCTTAGCAGCAGTTTCCCGAAGGTTTGAACCGCCGTCAGCGGGTTACGAAGCTGGTGCAGCAATGTGTCTAGCATGCTGTCTTGCTGCTGATGGAAGGCCTCATAGGCCAGATGCTGCTCACGAAGCTTTTGCTCGACCCAACGGGCCCGCCGATCTAGCCTACATGCGGTGGCCAGGGTGCGAGCAACCTGCTCAATTTGACGCTGTTCTGAGGCCGTCCAGGTCTGGTTGGTGCGGGCAATGACCAATACCCCCAAAACTAGATTGTTATAGGTTAGAGGGACAACAATTTGGCCTTGGTGAGAAGGCTCAACAGGCGAGGCAAAGTCGTCGTCGCTGGGGGTGTAGCCGCTATCACGGCTGCTGGGGTCGTCAGCGTCGGGGCTGTAGGCCACAGCCTCTCCCTGGGTCGGCTGGGCTCCATCGTCGATAGCCGTCGTTTCCTCCTCAGGGCCGTTGGGCAAAAAGTCTGGTAATACATCGGGGATAGAAACCAAACCCTCGCTTGGGTCTATCTGCTGAATCGCGCGCAGCAGCGTCGACTCCTGCAAAGTGTGGCGCTCTGGGTTTTGGCGCTCTGGGTTTTGGCGCTCTGGGTTTTGGCGCTCTGAGCCTTGGTGCGAATCATTCCCTTGAGGCTGCTCAGCTACCGTACTGCCGCGATCGCCCGGTGGGGTTTTGGGCGGGGTGATTCTGGTGGTGAGCAGCCGAGCGGCCTTGCGAGCGACCGTTTCAGGATAGGCGGCGACGGGAGTTAGCATAGGCGATCCGTCTTCAAAACTGCCCTCTGTGGTAAGGTAAACCACGCCAAAGGACACCCCTAGCCCCTGCACAAGCAGTTTGAGTTGAGCCCGACATAAATCGAGGAATTCTTGACTAATCGACATGGGCGGGATGTACGACGTGGCGTAGTTTAATCGACACGGCCAGTTTTGGAGGGGGGCTCGAAGGACGTTGGTAAGGCCTGTACCAGCTTGCATCACCCGGGAGAGAAAACAACCTGAGGAGACGAGGCGCTAGTAAAATCATAAAAAAAAACTATGGGTTTGTGTCGAAAGGTTAAACGAAGTTGAAATTTTAAAATTAAATAGATATACTTTCGACGGTTTAGTTTGTAACCACGATTACATATAGTTTTGATATGGGAGGTTAGGAGGTTGGCTAGAAGACGCAAGCGCAAGAGCCGCCGTCGCCTGGAGGGACGTAGGATTCTGGAGCAGGTTCCGCAGTATAGCATCGAGAGCGGGAACGATAAGCCAGTGACGGCTGCACGGAAGTTTATCCATTCTGAGGGAATTCTTCCGCCAGCGGTACTGCTCGTCAAGCGAAACGAGCACACGACCGATCGGTATTTTTGGGCGGAGAAGGGGCTCTTTGGAGCCCAGTATGTTGAGGAGAATCACTTCCTCTTCCCCAGCCTGAGCTGTCTCTATGAAGAGAATGGCGAGGCGCTGGTGCTCAGTACTACGAAGTAAGCCGTGACCTAGCGAGCCTGGTTTGCATCTCAACAGCGTTTGGATGGCCGCATCTTGTCGGCCTTGCTAAACAGGTAGACCGGGCCTGTGCTGACAGCTGTTCCAAAATCGAGTAGCGTTCTTAGGGGCGCTACTTTTTTTTACGTCTGATTTTAGACAAGCTCGGGCCAAAGACTGTCTCGGGTATATCTCTCTGACGATACCCTTTCAACCAAGACAGTGAGCGTCCAGTAGCGATCGCTACCGGTTGTGATTACACACTGTAAACAATGTGATCATTGCGGTCACATAATTGTCATTTACCAGTGAGTCGGTAGACAATCTAGGTATGGCATCATTGGCTATTGCTTACCTATGCGCTCTCCGGCGCTGGTTGATTAGCCGGCTTGATTGAACTTATCTGCTTGAAGCGGACTGACCGCACCTCCTTTATGAAAGTATTTCATCGCCCTCCGAAGACTGAAGCAGAAGTTCAAACCCGAATCATCGATAAAGCCCAGCAGCTCTTTTCCCGCCGAGGCTACGCGGGTACTACGACAAAAGAGCTAGCGCAGTCGGCCGGTGTTGCTGAGGGCACCTTGTTCCGTCACTTTGAGAATAAAAAAGCAATCCTGATTGAGGTCGTCACGCGAGGCTGGGTTGATCTGCTGACGGATCTGCTCACCGAGCTGAGCGAGATGGGAAGCTACAAGGCCATTGACCAGGTAATGCGCCGCCGAATGCTGAGCTTCAACCAAAATGCAGATATGCTGCGGGTTTGCTTTATGGAAGCCCAGTTTCATCCCGACTTGCGCGATCGCGTCCAGACTGACGTGATCGACAAAATGATGGGGGTGACGGAAGCCTTTTTTGAAACGGCGATAGAGCGAGGCATTTACCGCCCCATGGACCCTCGCCTGCTGGCAAAGGTTTTCTTAGGGATGTTCACCGTTGCTGGGTTCAGCGACGGGACCTTAATGCCCGAAGACAACTCGCTAGAGGAGCGTAAGGCTATGGCAGAGGGCATCGCCGACATTTTCTTAAACGGTGTCCTGCCTCAGCCGACAGCTCAGAAATAAGCTATTTTTGATGGAACTATTATCCTTAGAAACGCTGCAGGCGATCGCCCGCGACTACGGCTATTGGGCGATTAGCTTGGGCATTATGCTGGAAAACGCCGGCGTTCCCCTACCTGGAGAGACGATTACGCTGGTGGGGGGCTTTTTAGCCGGGACCGGCGAGCTGCAGTACTGGAAGGTGTTGGCGAGCGCCACCGCGGGGGCCATCGTCGGAGACAACCTAGGCTACTGGTTTGGCGTTTGGGGCGGGTGGCCGCTGCTGCTGCGCCTAGGGCGCTTGTTTCGCTTCAGCGAGGATCAGCTAGTAGCGGTGCGGGAGCAGTTTGCAAAAAATGCCGTTCGCGCTGTAATTTTGGGACGGTTTGTCGCCCTACTGCGCATCTTCGCAGGGCCGATGGCGGGCATCAGCGAGATGCCCTATCTCAAGTTCTTGGCCTGCAATACGTTAGGGGCCATTACCTGGGCATCGGCGATGACGAGTCTGGCATTTTTTGTCGGGCGCGTTGTTCCTTTGGCACAGCTTGTCACCTGGACAGGAGAATTTGGTTTACTGCTGCTGGGACTAGTTGCGGTTTGGCTAGGGGTCACGCTGTGGCGATCTAGGCGAAGCGAGCAGGTCCTAGAGGAATAGACGGCGGCGCGATCGCCCAACGGGCTGTCAGCGACAGTTAGGGCATCGGCAGCGTAATGTCGAATTCTGTCCCCACCTCGACCTGCGATCGCAGGCTGATAGCGCCCTGGTGATTCTCCACAATCTGATGGCTGATCGCGAGTCCTAATCCAGTGCCTTCGTCTATGGATTTGGTCGTAGAAAACTCTTTGAAAATCTGCCGCTGAATCTCGGGGGGAATTCCACTACCGTTATCGCCGATCCGAATCAAAACACGGCCTGGCCCCGACAGAGCCTTCGTTGTCAGCGAGAGCTGCGGTCGCCAAGGGCTGCCTACGCCACCTGAGCTGTTTGCCCTCTCGCTGAGGGCTTCAACCGCATTAGAGACGATGTTCATAAACACCTGCCCAATTTGACCGGGATAGCACGTCACTTGAGGCAGTTTTTCATACTGCTTGACGACGTCGATGTCTTGTCCGATGCGGCCATTGAGGACGAGCAGTGTACCGTCTAAGATTTTGTGGATGTCGACGGGCTGCCTTTCTTCTCGGTCAAACCTCGAAAAGTTTCTCAGACTGGACACGATGTCGAACAGTCGCTCAGAGGCGAAAGAGAGGCTCCTGAGTAACTTAGGCAAATCCTGCCGCAGAAAGTCTAGATCTAGTTCAGCTTCGGCCTCATCGATTTGGACCGTATCGACAGTGCTAGAGCTTGCGACGGCCCGCTGATACAGCGTGAGAAGCTCTAGCAGCCCGCTGCTGTACTGACTGACGAAATCAACGTTTCCGTGAATGCAGTTCACTGGGTTTTTAATTTCGTGAGAAACCCCCGCCACCATTCGCCCTAAGCTCGCCATCTTCTCGGTTTGCACGAGATAGTCTTGGGTTCGCTGATCTAGAAGCTCAGCGGTGAGTTGATGAATCCGAGACTGAGCTATCAAAAGGTGATGAAAGTCTACGAGAGAATAGCGATCGCCGTGATGGATGACAACAGGCTCATAGCGATCGTCGGCTGAGCGCTCAAGGGCGGCGCTGACAGCATCTATAATCTCCAGGTCTTGTTTAAGAACGAGGGGGCTACGGTTTAGCAGGCGGTAGAGTAACGCCAACGGGCGCTCTAGAAAAGGCTCTAGACTATAGGGCTTGCTCATCTGCTGCAAGAACCGCTGCCGGGAGAGCATGCCGATAAAATTGCCCTGGTCGATCAGCAAAATTCCAGGCAGCAGTGAATTGAGGTCGAACGCCTCAGAAACTTCTTTTGTCAGCTGCGACGTTGATAGCGCAACGTCGTAACTAGACAGTTCCTGCAGCGTTGAGCGAGCAGTCAGCCTACGCTGTGTCGATTGCTCTAGCCGAACCGGAACTGGAAACTCTCGAATCAATTCGGGAGAACTCAACATTGCCTAGGGGTAATAAAGATCAGGTGTACCTGCGTCGAATTGAGCCAGGCAGAGATTGAGCCTGGATTTGGTAGACCCACTGGTCAAAACGCTTACTGCTCAAAAGTGTATTTAGACACCTGCATCACCCAAAGCAGCGCGGCGAATGCAGCTAATATTAGCTCAGTTTGGCTCAGTGAAAGGTTGCGAAAGCCCTGCTCAAGTCCAATAGCAGTCAACCCCCTGACTCTTTTAAGGCTAACACAACCTTTGTCGGTAGGTCATGTGCTAAAAGCTACAACAATTGAGGAAAGTGAGAAAGAATCACAGCTTAGGCAAAATTTCGGGCAGCAGCTGACCGGGGACATTGGAGAGCGCAAGATTCTGCCCCACCAGTCCTTTGGTCTTGTAGATTGCCTGCAGCGTTTGAATGACGCAGTTCATTGCCGTCTGCCGAAGTTCGGGTCGACCTTGCCATCCCTGTAAGGCCGCAAGATGATGCTCTAAGGCGGTATTGAGGTAGGTCTCGCTTAGCTCAGCGGTGTCAAACTGGCTATCGGTGGCCGTTTGGTACTGCACTAGCCCCAGATTGTTGCGGGTTGCCGTCACGTCAAAGTTGAGCGGCGTGGGGCGATCACTCTGCTGCAAATAGTCTACGGCCTGCAGTGCGGCTTCATAGGCGCGCATCGCCTGCTGCAAGGAATTAAAGCGCGCTTGGGGTTCTTCATCGATGTAGTTAGCGACGTGCCAATGGGCTGTTCCAAGATTGTTTTGCGTTGCGGCGAAGGCAGCAGGGGAGGCGGTTAGCGTCCGGTACTCTAGGGCCAGCTGATAGGCGTTGATAGCCTGACGGAGCCATTCTTCAGAATGCTCATGCTGGGCCAAGTTCCAGTAGGCGGTGCCCAGATTGTTCTGAATCATGGCGTAGTTGAGGGCATCCTGCTCAGGCTTATAGTAAGTCAGGGCACTGTCATAGGAGGCGATCGCCGCTTTCAGGTGATGGATAGGCTCTTGGTGCTGGGCTAAGTTCCAATAGGTGGTGCCCAGGTTGTTTTGGGTTGAGGCATAGCGCATCGGATCTTGCTCAGCGCTACGGTAGCGCAGCGCTTCTTGGTACGCTTGGGTCGACTTTTGCAGGTTTTCCGCCGGATTCTGATAGCGGGCCAAGTCCCCGTAGGCCGCCCCTAGATTGTTTTGAATCATGGGGTAGGTCTGGGGATGGGTATCGGGAGCAATCTGCACGAGCGCCTGCTGATAGGACTGGATGCTGTGGTGTAGATGGGGCAAGCACTGCTCCGGGCCTTGGCTGCAGCGGGAGAGCAGCCAGCTGAGGTTACCCATGTCGTTGAGAACCTCGGCCCGCATCGGCGAGGACTCGGGGGTATAGTGCAATACCTGCTCGTAGGCAGCCATGGCCCGCTGGAGGGTTGGCGGAGAAATCTCCCCCTGCTCAATGCGATCGCGGAATAGATTGCCTAAGGCTCGGTAAGCGCCTGCAAGTACCGTCGGCGGAGCTTGCTGATCCTGGAGGCCTCTGATCTGACTGAGAATGTTGAGAACGCGGGGATCGCTGGCCTCGTCGGCAAACAGCTGCATTAGGTTTGACGGTGCGGGCATCGCGGGTGCGGATGCCGATTGAGAGGGTGAATCTACGACCCCAGAATAGACATAGTGGGGAGCAGCGTCAACAATTTCTAGCTCATCGTCGCCGGTTTCACTGTCGCTGTAGTCTACGTCGTAGCGCGTAGAGGGGTCGATGGACTCTTCTGAATCCCCAGATACAGTGAGGTCTAAGTCAGCGGGATCGAATGGGTCAAGGTCGTCTAGCGTGAAGGTATCCGCAAGCGGCGGTAGCCCTAAGGGGACGTCAAACGTATCGTCTTGCTCAAGGTTGTCTTCCTCTGGCTCTAGGTGGTATATCTCGCTATCCGCTTGAGCGATGGGTAGGGGGTCTGGCGGGACTCTGTCGGTGTGACTTGTTTCGAACGGTGCTGCGTCTTGTTGCGCAGCCTCGCTGTACGGGATAACGTTTGGCACGGTGTCGTTCTGCACGGTGTCGTTCTGCACCGTCTCACTCTCCACGGCGTCATTCTGCAGGCCATTCTGCAGAGCGCTATCTGGTACCGCCTCCGCACCAGCGTCGCGCTCCTCGCTATGAGCCATGTCAGCTGAAGGGTCGGTAGTAGCCGACTCGTCTGGGCCAGAAGCCGAATCACCGAGCAGCTCTCGTAAGGCCTGACCTAAGTCTTGGGCTTGAGCCGCGTTGGGCGGTGTTAAAGGCGTTGTTAGCGGTGGGCTACTGGGTTTCTCTGCTGGGGAGGGCTGCTGAGGGGGGGGCAAATCTTCTGTAGAAGGCGCTGAAATAGAGGCAGCGGTTGTCTGCTCGTCATGGGTAATGGGGGTGTCCGCTCCAGTAGGCGATGCCTCAATGGGCTCGGGGGATGTTTTAGAGACTGACGTCCCATCAGCTGCTGGCAGCGCAGCCATGGAGCTCGCGCCATCGCCACTGGAAAGGGAAGACGGAAGGGGAGCCATATCAGAGGACGGCATTGGTAGCTCGGACTTGAGCAGAGCCACTTCATCGGGCGATAGATCTATTGTTCCTTGAGAGGTGGCCTTGGGGAGGGGGGACTGTCGCTGGGGCTGAATAAAGATGCTGGTGGGCACCGTGGATTGAGGCAGCGCTGCGGCGGGGAGCGGGGTGGGGTCGCCTTCGAATTCGAACACGGCGGTGCGGCAGCGCCAAAAGTCTGGCGCTGACTGAGGAATCATCCTGCCCCAGGGTCGGGGAACCCAGAGCAGCAGGCTCGACTCTAAGGCCGGTAAACTCCGCTCGACGCTCTGCAGATGGTTTAGAAACAGCCACTGGCTCGAGGCGGGCTGACGGCTGAGCTGCTCGATCCCCAACAGCTGGAAGGCGGGCATTGCTGACCCGGCGGCAGCCGGTGGGGGAAACTGTCGCAGCCACTGAGACATCTGGTTGATGGGGTTTGGGTCTGCTAAATCTAGGTGCAGAGTGACCAGACGCGGATAGATACGCAGCCGTCTTGCCTCTGCGAGCTGACCCCGCCGTCTGGCGCTAATCGCGGCGTAGGTAACTTCCTTTTGAAGCTGGTCCGCAAGGCGATCGCGTAAGGCCAGGTCGTCACAGACCGCAACAAAGATTTGCCGCCTCAAGTTTAGTCGCAGCGCGGCCTTCAGACGATTATAAATCTTTGTATTCACATCAAGCGATTGGCGTAAAAGGATGTCTGTCACGGCAACTTCCAAACCCGGTATCGGCGTCAGTAACTGGGATGTAGCGTCATGGTTGTCAGGACCAGCACTATAGCTATCTTTACGGCTTGGCAGGTCTAGGGTCAGGATGGAAATGAGGAGTGACAGCAATAGGAAAGGGTCAGACTCTATAACTTAGAATCTGACCCTCAATTTGGAATATAAAGTAAGTCTTAGCAGCTAACTTAGGCAAACAGATAAGAGTTGGCCGCTTGCGTTTTGCTTACGACATCGTGCCTGCCCACGCCGCTGCGTTAACAAGACCCTGCTAAGAAACGGAAACCGCAATAGAAAGCACGCCTGCAATTAAGACAGCAGCTCCGACCGCAAGAACGATGTAGTTACGCTTTTGCGTGGGGTTCGGGGGCTCAGCCTGGTAAACCTTGGGCTCAGCGGCGAAGTTGTTGAGGCGACCACCTTCTTCTACGGTATATGGCATGGGAAATTTCCTTAGCTACTTTAGTTTCATCGATTGTAACAAAAACGTAACAATAAGTCACGTTTGATGTTGAGTTTATCAAAAAGTTGAGCCTTTTGACGTAGTTCGAGACTCCACGGCAGGCGCAGCGCCCCTAGGACGTTATAGTTCCCGTCTGCGGCGAACTCGCGCTAGCGTAGGATTTGACGGGAACGCGGCCTGCGCTGGCAGCCAGCCAGCCCGCGTCGGCGGCTAGCGCCATTGCCTTGGCCATCGCGACTGGGTTTTCTGCCTGGGCGATCGCCGTGTTGACTAGCAGTGCATCAGCGCCTAACTCCATGGCCTGGGCGGCTTCGCTGGGGGTGCCGATGCCCGCATCCACCACCACGGGTACGGTGGCGGTTTCCACGATGATTTGAATATTGGCGGCGTTTTTGATCCCCTGCCCCGAGCCAATCGGGGAGCCTAAAGGCATCACCGTGGCGCATCCTGCCTCCTCCAATCGACGGGCCAGCAGGGGGTCAGCGTTGATATAGGGCAAGACGGCAAACCCCTCTTTCACGAGCTGCTCAGCCGCCTGCAGCGTGCCGATAGGGTCGGGCAGCAGGTACTTGGCGTCGGGAATGACTTCGAGCTTGACGAAATTGTTGTCCTCCTGACCCAAGAGCTTCGCCATCTCTCGGCCAAGCCGCGCCACCCGCACCGCGTCTTCGGCAGTTTTGCAGCCTGCGGTGTTGGGCAGCATCCATAGTTTTGTCCAGTCTAGAGCTTCGGCCAACCCCTCGTGACCGGAGGCCGCCGTCTGAACGCGGCGCACCGCCACCGTCACAATCTCGCAGCCGCTGATGGCGATCGCCTGCCGCATGTGGTCAAAGCTGCGGTATTTCCCCGTCCCGGTCATCAGGCGGGAGCGGAACGTCCGGCCGGCAATGACTAGCCCGTCGTCAACGGGCACTGAGAGAGTCGATGTGGCGTTGGACGGAGGGGCAGCGATTTGGGGTGACATAGCTGGGGTAGGGTCGCTAAGGGATGGGTGAACTATTGTATCGATTCTTGGGTCGGTGAGGGCAGCAGTCGGAGGCGTTGGGAGCGCGGCGGCCTGGCCTAAAAACCGGGTCCAGCTAAACTGCTTAATATCGATGCCTGGTTCGATCGCGCTTTTGGATGCACTATCAGCAGCGGGCCAAATCTGGTTGGCTACGAGCTGGGCGGTGGCCGGGGCCATCAAGATGCCGTTGCGGTGGTGGCCGATGGCGAGGGTGAGGTTGTGACAGTGCCCTGCTCCTAAAATCGGCATCTCGTCCGGCGTCTGCGGGCGGAACCCCCACCAGCAGTCCTCAATTGGGTAAGACTTGAGCCCTGGGTAAAGGCGAATCGCGCGCGCTAACAGCTGCTGCATTCCCTGGGGCGTATTGCCCGGGGTCATTCCAGGCTCCATCGTGGCCCCAATAACAATCCGTCCATCGCGGCGCGGCACGATGTATATGTCAGGGCCAAACAGCACCTGCTGCAGGGGAGGCGCGGTCTCTGGGCAGCGGACGGCGAGCATTTCGCCTTTACAGGGCTGAACCGGCACGGGAACTAGCTGCCGCGCCCAAGCTCCCGTAGCGACAACGTAATGGTCAGCTTGCCATCGGGTGATGGGGGAGCTAGTTTGAGCGCCACTCACTGGAGCGCTACTCACTAGAGCGCCACGCTCTAAAGCGCCGCTTACGCGAACGCCGGTAACGCGATCGCCGTGATGGGTTATTGTCTCAACCTCAACCCCAGTGTGAACCACGACTCCCAGCGCTTTTGCTGCCTGGTGAATTGCCTGAAAGAGCCGGCGGTTATCGATCTGACCGTCTTCTGGAAACCACCATCCGCCTTGAACTTCAGATCCTAGTCCAGGCTGAGCATGGCGAATCGCTTCAGCATCTAGCCATTGGCCTGTGGTATGGGTTGCACCCCCGTTGGGTTGAGGGTGAAGGGGGTCGTACTGTGGCGCTAGAATTCCGCAGGGCCAGTACCCGGTGGACTGGTTGCTTAAGGCTTCTAGAGTGTCAATCCAATCCGGGTAGAGCTGCAGGCTATAGCGGCAAAAATCGAGCAGCGGTCCGGGAGGAAGGGCCTCTGCATGGGGCGCAAGCATTCCCGCCGCCGCCCGAGCCGCTGCCTCCTGAAAATCACGAGTGAGCACGGTTACGGTAGCTCCCCGCAGCCGTAGCTCTACGGCGATGGCGAGTCCAATGATGCCGCCGCCCAAAACAAGAACATCAGTCACGCTCGTGAACTCAAAGGGTAGCTTAACGTCAATTTTCTCGGCTAGTCTTGGCTAGTTGAAGTGGCGATCGCGTTTTGACAGGCTACCACAGTGCGTTGACAGGACGAGACTCACTGGCGGGCGTGCCTACCCCGGCGCTGCCCGAGCTGCCTGTCCCAGTGCTGCCTGTTCCCGCTGGGGCAGCTGCCGAACCGCCCGAGGTGGCGGCCCCGTTATTGGCTCCATTATCAGCGGCACCTGGGGTGCCAATTTGGCCTTCGCCAAATGAGCTGCTTGGGGCCGCCGTGGTTCTGCCAGCTGCGGGATTGATGGTCTCAATGCGCTCTGGTAAACCAGAGTTGGGCTGAATAGCGCCCACCACGTTGGGTAGCGAAAAGCTAGATCCGGTTACTGCGCCGATGAGCGCCGTGGCGATCGCCGCAATGATGCCAAACCCAAGCAGCCGCTGCGCGCCGCTAGCGATCGCCCCAATGACGATCGAAATTATGAGCGCCACGATCAAGATTCCAATTACCTGGTCCAAACCCACCTCCCAGCGTCTGCTGCGTCGCTAATGCCGATAATCAAACGACATTATCTACTACGTTCTATTCTAGGGGAGTCTGATGGCTTACCGCTACGGCCTTCGTGCCCTGGCCCCAGAATCCATCAAATTTGGTGATTGAAATATCGCCGAATACCTGCGTTTGGCAAGCTAGACGCAGATCGCGGTCGGGAGAATGAGGCGGCAGCGATCGCCGCGCTTTGTCGCGCCAGTTGGGGGGTGATGCAGCGCCCTCCGTCTCGCTCTCGATCCTAACCGCGCAAGTTCCGCAGGTCCCCAAGCCGTGGCAGTTGATCAGGGCTGCTCGTCCGTTGTACAAGTTCACCCCGTGGTTCAGCAGCACCTCCCGTAAATTGTCACCGCGATCGCAGGTCAAAACGTAGTCCTGTTCTGCTGGGCTATAAACGGTTACTTCGGGCATCGTCGAATCTCTGTCGCATTAGCTGTAGCATATCAAGACTTGCTAAGCCCTAGGTAAATTCCCAAATCCTGCACTAGGCTTTAAAGCTAGATTAGCGCTGATTGAGTGACGTAATGACTCAACCCCTTTTTATATACGATACGACGCTGCGAGACGGCGCGCAGCGCGAAGGCTTGGCCCTGTCTAGCGACGACAAGATTCGCATCGCGCGGAAGCTCGATCACCTCGGAGTGCCGTTTATTGAGGGCGGATGGCCAGGAGCCAACCCCAAGGACGTCCAGTTTTTCTGGCAGCTTCAAGAGCAGCCCCTGACTCAGGCCGAAGTGGTTGCCTTTTGCTCGACGCGACGCCCCAATCGCGCTGCCGATAGCGATGCCATGCTGCAGCCCGTCCTAGCGGCCAGCACCCGCTGGATAACTCTATTTGGAAAGTCATGGGACCTGCAGGTTACCGATGGCCTCAAGACTACGCTAGAGGAGAACCTAGCGATGATTGATGACACCGTGCGCTTTTTCCGGCAGCACAACCGTCGCGTCATTTATGACGCCGAGCACTGGTTTGACGGCTATCGCCATAACCCCAGCTACGCCCTAGAGACCCTACGGGTCGCGATCGCTGCTGGGGTGGACTGGGTTGTCCTATGCGATACGAACGGCGGCACCTTGCCCCATGACGTGGCTGAAACCGTGAAGGCTGTCGTAGACCATACGGCGGTGCAGACAGGCCCGCAGACTGGGCTAACGGGTTCAGCTGCCCAGAATGCCCTGGGACCCGGCCTCGGTATCCACACCCACAACGACTCTGGCACTGCCGTCGCCAATGCGATCGCCGCCGTCAGGGAAGGGGCACAGATGGTCCAAGGGACCATCAACGGCTACGGCGAGCGGTGCGGCAACGCCGACCTCTGTACCCTAATTGCCAACCTGCAGCTCAAGCTGGGCTACGCCTGCGTCCCTGAGCAGCAGCTCCAGCAGCTGACGGACACCAGTCGGTTCGTCAGCGAGGTGGTGAACCTCGCGCCCGACGACCATGCCCCGTTCGTCGGCCTGTCGGCGTTTGCCCATAAAGGCGGCATCCACGTCAGCGCCGTGCAGCGTAACCCGCTTACCTATGAGCATATTTCTCCAGAGGCCGTCGGCAATCAGCGCCGTATCGTGATTTCCGACCAGGCGGGGCTGAGCAACGTGCTGGCTAAGGCCCGTCACTTTGGTATCGAGCTTGAGCGGGAGGACCCCGCCTGTGGGCAGATTCTGCAGCGGCTCAAGACGTTAGAGAGCCGGGGATACCAGTTTGAGGCGGCGGAGGCTAGCTTCGAGCTGCTAATGCGGGGGGCAATTGGGGAGCGGTACTGCCTATTTGAGCTAAAAGGATTTCAGGTGCATTGCGAAGTTGCCCCTAGCGCCGACCTGTGGCACAGCAATTCCCTGGCCACGCTAAAGGTGACCGTTGGAGATCAAGACCTGCTAGAAGTCGCTGAGGGGAATGGACCGGTGTCGGCCCTCGACGCTGCCCTGCGTAAAGCCTTGGCGCGCTTCTATCCGGCGATCGCTCAGTTTCAGCTACTAGACTACAAAGTGCGGATTCTCGACGGAGCCGCTGGCACCGCAGCAAAAACCCGCGTTCTCATTGAGTCGGGAGACGGGCAGCAGCGCTGGACTACGGTAGGCGTCTCGACCAATATTCTAGATGCCTCTTACCAGGCGGTAGTAGAGGGCTTGGAGTACGGTCTGCTGAAGCATACGCCCGAATCCGCCCAGCACATTTCAGCCCACTCGCGCTGTCAAACGGTGATGCCGTAGGGGATGGCGCTAAAGGGCTATCCTAGAACGTCGCTTGAGGCTGCGGTAAAGTCTGCAGCAAAAACTACAGATGACTCAAAGGCTATTGGCTCGGGGAGATAGATTTCGCCTTCTAGCGTTGGCGCTGTGGCTAAGGCCGTTTCTAGGTCTAGGCGTCCAGGCTCCAGTAGCGGAGCGTCATCAGGTTCTTCGGGAGTCAGATTTGGTGGGACCCCTGTAGGGAGAGCGGTTGTCACCAGGGTATCGATTACCTGTAGCGTGCTGAGGTCTGGATTGACGCTCCAAATTTGGGCGATCGCGCTTGTGACTCGCGCTGCCGCAAGGACGGCGCTGGGAAGGAGGACGAAATCGCCTTCTCCCGTCGCTGCGCTACTCGATAGGGAAGATTCTGTATCGTGATGCGGGGCGAGAAGTGGGTCAGCGCTGGCTGAGACGGTACTCGTTGAAGCGGCACTGGTTGAACCATCCTCCGTCACCGAAATACTAGCCTCTAGAGCGGGCGCTAGCTTCTCCCCAGAGGTCAGCAGGTCAATGCCGTCACCGTAGCTCAGCGGCGGCGTATCGGGCGCGCTGCCCACCGTAACTACGTTGTCAAACGGTAGGGTCGCTTCAACGAAGCTAGAGGGTGAGGTCGTATCCCCCGCTGGTAGGACGATGAGCACATTGTTTTGACGGGCATAATTGAGCGCGACCTGCTCGACAAGCGTCAGCTGCGACCTCGGGACGACAGAATCAGGGGTGTCGGCAGCGCTGGAAAAGACGTCGAGTGCTGGGTCTGAAATGACAGCGGTATCTGGTGAGGCCGCATCAAGCCCAGCATCAAGCCCAGGAATATTAGGCTCAACCAAATCCACATTCAGGCTGACCACCGCGCTATCAAATCCTAGAGCAATCGAGGTGTCGACAAATTCAATCAGCGACGCGGCCCAGGTTTCTAATCCGTCTGCCCGCCCTAGCCATAGGGGTTCTGCGCCATCGGGTGCCGCAACAATCTCGGCTGCATAGCCCGAGATTGTTGCTGAGATGCTGGGGTCTACTGTTTCAAGCGCTAGCATTTCGGGCGCTAGCGCTTCAGGCACCGAGTCCTCTAGTAGCACCAGGGGGTTGCTGTCGGCATCAATGCGATCGCTCCCTAAAAACACGACTGACCCGAGCGTCAAGATATCTGGGGGGAACCCCGTGTCGATAATTCCGATAAGCGGCTGATTGGTAAGGCCCGTCAGATCGGGCAGGACGTCAATCGGTGGATCTATTTCAGGTCCAGTAGCCTCAGTCCCAGCGGTCCCAGGTCCAGCAGCCCCAGGTCCAGCAGCGGCGTTGATATCGCCCTCGGGAAGGCTGCCCGCGAGGTCCGTTACGGCGGTTGTCTCTAGACCTGGGACTATCGCCGATAGGGCTGGCGCGAATGCTGTATCGGCGGAGAGGTCTATCGCGCCAAACGCGGAATCTAGGCCTGCAGGATAGAGCTGTTGAAACGAGGTTGGCGCCACAGCTGCGAGGGGGCCAGATAGGCTGTTCTCGGGCATGAACGCCTGAAGCAGACTGTAATCAGAGTCAACATTGCTGTAGTGGGGTGAAGGTAGCATAGCCAGCTATCGTAGCAAATTCGGATGGGTGGTTTACTCAGCCTGAAGGTCGAGCCAGTACTCAGGCTTCAGGCCGAGTCAGTATTGAAGTACTCTCCCATAGGTTGCCCGTATATCAGTGAGCGGTACTACCCCCAGGAGGATGCGACCTTTTGCGGGGGCGGGTATAGGAGCTCCCCTTAGACTAGTCGTAGCCTCAGGGCGATCGCCGATGAGTGTTAAGATTTATACTCGATGATCGATTGACGCCGACCCAGCAGCCGGTTGACGTGGTAGCTCAGCTGTCCCTGGAGTTCTGGAAACTTGGCGACAACGCAGGATAGGGCATACAGCCACGATGTTTGGGCCGGGAATCCCCGCTGGCGGGTGTGCCGGTAGCCCCGATAGGCCGACAGGCCATAGACCAGCAGCAGCAGTAGGCTAAAGCCGTTTGTTAAGGGCACCAGCAGTAGGCTGAGCAGCGGGATGGCCAGCCCCCAAACCCAAATGCGGCGGCTTTCCCGCACCCAGTGCTTTTGGGGACTGCCGCCGTGGAGCCAGCTGCCTTCTGCATAGGCGTAGCCCGCCCGCCGCGATCGCTTCCACCACTGCGACAGGCGAAACATGCGGGCGTCATGGTAGGTCATCTCGGCGTCAATGCGCAAAATTTTCCACTCCTGCTGCCGTAGCCGCACGCAAAGCTCAGGCTCTTCCCCGGCAATTAGACTCTGCCGAAACCCGTCCACCTGCTTGAACGCGGCCACCCGCATCATCGCATCTCCCCCGCAGGCATCCGCTTCCCCTACGGGGGTGTCCCACTCCACATCACAAATCTGGTTGTAGATCGACTGAGTTGGGTACTGCTCTCGGCGGCGCCCGCAGACCACGGCTACCGTCGGCTGGCTTTGTAGCACGGCCTGCGCCTGGGCCATCCAGCCCTCTGCAATCGCGCAGTCTCCATCGATGAACTGAACAAACTCAAGGTCGGGCGAAATCTCCATGAGGCGCTCGAAGCCGGTGTTGCGGGCCCGCGCCGCCGTAAAGGGGACAGAAAGGTCGAGGTCGACCACGTCAACGCCGCGCTGTCGGGCTTCTTCAACGCTACTGTCCGTCGACCCCGAGTCAACGTAAACAACCGGCATTCCGTCAGAAAGCTGCTGGCGAAGTGAGTCCAGGCATTGAACGAGACGCTGGCCCTCATTACGGCCAATGGCGACGACTCCAAGGCAGTTCATAAGCGATGTTAGGGATCTAGAGGTTAGCGAGAGTAAAAGATTGACGCTGACCCTTTGCCGGCACTTTTGAGCGCACGCAGGCACAGGCCTCACAGAGACATGCGCGCAGAAATTTCCAGAGTGCACCGAGATTAAGCCTGCGCAGATCAGCAGCTCTAACAAAACCGTATCACTCCGAACCTTGGCTTGCCTGGGTGCGATCGCCAATATTTACCCTAGCTAAACGTTTGACCGTGTAAATGGAGCCTAATGACAAATCGCCATAAAGAAGACAGCAACATGGCGGTTTTGCCGCTGTTTCGGGTAAGAATGGGTTACAAAAATCGGTGCGGGTCTCTTTTGACTGGTATTCGGTAGTCAGGTACTCGGCGATCAAGATTCAAACAATTGATCCAAATAATCGATCGCCGGCCCCCTCTCATCGTCAACTCGACCACTATCCCTATCGCCCTCCATGCGAGATAAGCAGCTATGACAGCACACGAGCAAACAGTAGCGGACGTTCAGCCGCAGCCCTCCGCATCAACGACTCCCGACCCTGAAGTAGGTAACCCCGATCCGCTGCCCCTCGGCCTGTGGGGGATGATCCGGGAGGACTGGATTGCCCACGGGCAAGACTGGACGCTACCTGGATTTCGAGCCGTCGCGGTTCATCGGTTTGGCGTTTGGCGCATGCAGGTGAAGCCTAAAGTCCTGCGGGCACCGCTCAGCATTCTGTATCGATCGCTGTATCGTAAGGTGCGCAATACCTACGGCATCGAGCTGCCCTATACCGTCAAGCTAGGGCGGCGGGTCATCGTCGAGCATCAAAGCAATATCGTGATTCACGGCTACTGCGCCATCGGAGATGACTCCATCATTCGCCAGGGGGTCACCCTGGGACTACGCCATGTCGACCGCCCGTTTGACGCACCTAGTTTGGGTAAACGGGTCAACATCGGGGCAGGTGCGAAGCTTTTTGGGCGTATCCAGGTTGGAGATGACGTCAACATCGGGGCAAACGCCGTCGTGTTGAGCGACGTTCCGGACCGGGCGACCGCCGTCGGCATCCCCGCGCGAATTATTCAGCCAAAGTCGATTTGACGCCCAGAAAGGGGGGCACTACCGCTCACGTCTAAAAAACTGGATACCCATGAAGCGATCGACAGTCCTCACGGCCTTGATCGGATTTGCGGCGACGCTGCTGCTCACCGTCGGTTGTCACCTCATTCCCTCTTCCTCTCAAAGCCAATCGTCTCGCCCTCAAGACTTCTCCACATCCACCGCCGTGGCCGCGTACCCTGCTGGTAAGACCCCCGGCACCAACCAGCTGGGCACCAATCTGACGGGTATCGCGGACTGGTCCACCCAAATGCCGTTTGTCGACGGGTTTAAGTCGTCTCGCCCCTGGGTCGCCCAGTGCGATGACGCCGACCCCGACTGCGAGGGCTGGAGCACTGGGGAAGAAGACCGGCTCGATCTCGACGAGCAGGGCTGGGTGCGATCGCTTCCCGGTAAGTCCGATGGCCTGACCTACACCCGCGCCGGAACGCTGCTGTTTCGCGGCGTCGAAGACTATCCCGGTGGCGAGTACCTGGTGCTGTACGAGGGGCAGGGAACGCTGCGCTATGGATTTGACGCTGAGCGACTTGACAAGTCTCGCCCCGGCAGAGATGTCATCGACGTGACGCCTTCTGACCAGGGCATTCACCTCCAGATTACAGACACCAACCCAGACGACTACATTCGCAACATTCGCGTCGTCCCGGCAGAGTACGAGGCCTCCTTTGAACAGGAGCCTTTTAACCCCGTGTTTCTTGACAAAACTCGGCCTTACGCCGTGCTGCGGTTTATGGACTGGATGGCTACCAATAACTCAGACCAGAGCGGCTGGGAAGAGCGACCTCGGCCTGCTGACGCCACCTATGCTCGCCGCGGCGTTCCCGTGGAGGTGATGGTGGACCTGGCTAATCGCCTAGAGCAATCGCCCTGGTTCACCATGCCCCATCAGGCCACGGACGACTACGTGCGGAACTTTGCCCGCTACGTGCGGCAGCAGCTCGCCCCTGACCTACCCCTCTACGTCGAGTTCTCTAACGAGGTGTGGAATGGTCAGTTTGACCAGCAGCGCTACGCCGTGGCCCAAGGTCAACAGCTTGACTCAAGAGAGGACGAATTTACCCGCAGCCGCCTGTGGTTCGGGAAGCGCACCGCCGAGGTGCTGCAGATTTGGGATGAGGTTTTTGAAGGGGAGCGCGATCGCGTGGTGGGGGTGTTGGGCGCTCAGGCCGCGAACGCCTGGACCGCTGAGAAGTCCCTGGACTACCTGCGCTCAGCAGGGCTCTCCAACCGCGAGGCCGGAATTGATGCGATCGCCATCGCTCCCTACGTGGGACTGCCGCTGGGCAAGGATGCTGTGAAGACAGACTTGGAGACCTGGGTCCGCGACGGCGAAGCGGCAGCCCTAGACCGGCTGTTTGAGGAGATCACGACGGGAGGCGCCCTGTCGGAGGGCGATGAAGGGGGAGCGCTACAGCGCTCATTTGACTGGGTGGCGGACTACGTTGCGCTGGCTGAGGACGAAGGGTTGATGCTGGTGGCCTATGAAGGGGGGCAACATCTCGCGCCGCTGCACAACGGCATGGAAAACAACCGCGCTGTTGTGGACCTATTCATTGCCGCTAACCGTGACCCGCGCATGGGGGAGGTCTACAAAACTTACCTGTCGCAATGGTACGACCAGGTGGGCGGCCTATTCGTCCATTTCTCTGACGTCAGCGATCCGGGCAAATGGGGCAGCTGGGGTGCCCTGGAAAATATCTATCAGGAAGGCTCGCCGAAGTACGATGCTCTCGTTGAGACTGCTGCTGCCTTGCGGCCCTCCTCCCAATAGGCGGCTTCCCCTATGACTCTGCAAGTGGGTTGACCAAGCCATGCGCTAGAATCAGGCAGCCTGCCGAGTTGCGTATCTGGATAACCCATGGGGCGAAAGAATAAGCTCCGTCTGCTGATGGCAGCAGGCGTCGGTCTCGGACTGCTGTTAGTCGGGTCAACCGCTATCGCCCTCTGGCGCTCTAGCACAGGCGGAGGGGTTGCCGAGCAGTCCCTAGATGCTAGCCTAGAAGACGCTTTAGAAAATGCCAACGCCAGCGCCACAGCGGCATTGGCGTTGCAGTCCCCTGAAGAGCGTCGCCCAGCGCTGGAAGCGATCGCAGAGGGCAAATCTCCCCGAACTCAATCCTCCGAAGCCAGCACACCCAAGGTTACCAAGCGCGATCGCCTCCAGGCCCGCTATCTGCTGGCGAGCGATCTGCTAGCTCAAGGCGACGCAGAGGCTGCACTGGCCAACCTTGAGAAGCTAGAGCAGACCTATCCGGTGCTAGCTCCCTACGTCTTGGTGCAGCGGGCCAAGGCCTATGCTCAGCAGGGAGATACTCAAGCCGCTGAGGAGACCTGGCAAACGCTGCTCAAGCGCCACGGCGACCACCCTGCCGCTGCGGAAGCGCTTTACGCTTTGGGCAATACCGCTGAGGGTGATGCTTCTGCAGGCAGCACTTCTGCCGGCAATACGCCTTCGGGTCAAGCTGCTGCGGGTCAAGCGTCTTTGAATAGCGTTAGAGACAGCGCTCAAGCGGGCAGCGCCGAAGCAAACAGTGCCCAGACGGATAGCAAACCCCCCGACCCCGCCTACCTGCAGCAGGCCATCCAAGATTTCCCCGCCCATCCCCGCACCGTGGCTTGGGTGCAGGCTTCCCTGGCCAAAAATCCTGCCCAGCCCGAGAAACTATTGCTGCTGACTCGCCACGCTCGCTACCTGCCCGAATCGGAAGCCATCCTCGACCGGCTCGCCCAGGACTATGCCGATCGCCTCCAGCCGGAAGACTGGGAAGCGATCGCGTTTGGCTACTGGGAGATGCAGCGCTACGGCAGCGCCGGGCAGGCCTACGCCAAGGCTCCCCAAACGTCGCTGACTCTATACCGGGCCGCTCGTGGGGCTCACCTGGACGACCGGCGAGATACCGCCATCAGCCGTTACCAAGCCCTGAACCGCCTATTCCCCGAGGCCGAGGAGACCGCCCAAGGGCTGCTGCACCTCTCGAAACTGGTGAAGCTAGAAGACTCGCTGCCCTACACCGACCGGATTATCCAGGCGTTCCCCGACCGGGCTGCTGAAGCGCTGCAGGTCCGGGCAGAGGTCCTGGGGAGCCTCGACAGCCCAGAGTCGGCCCGTCAAGCCCGCGAGTCCATTCTCAAGCAGTACGGCGACTCAGATACAGCAGCAGAGCTGCGCTGGAGTCAAGCTCAGCAGGCGGCTCAGGCAGGGGATCTGGTGACGGCGTGGCAGTGGGCTACCGAGGTGGTCAAGCAAAATCCTAAGAACGAATATGCCCCTGCTGCGGCCTTTTGGGTGGGACGCTGGGCCGATCAGCTGGGAAGAGCGGAGGAGGCTAAAACGGCGCTGGAATACGTCCTTAAGCAGTACCCCGAATCTTACTATGCTTGGCGATCGGCGACTATCTTAGGGTGGGACGTTGGAGATTTCACCACCGCCCGCTACAAGCAGCCTGCCCTAGCTCCTAATGTGGCGCGATCGCCTCTACCTGCTGGGTCGGAGGCATTGCAGGCGCTCTACCAGCTTGGCCAAGACGAAGACGCCTGGGCGCTCTGGCAGGTCGAGTACGATCACCCCGTGCGGCCTACCGTCGCGCAGCAGATGACCGATGGTCTACTGCGGCTGGGGATTGGCGACAACCTAGAGGGGATTTTTATGCTCTCTAGCTTAGACTGGCGGGCCGAGAGCACGGATGAATTTAGCGACGCTGATGCTCGCCGCTCCCTAGCCTACTGGCGAGGGCTATATCCGTTCCCCTTCCGGCCCTTAATTGAAACTTGGTCAGCGGAGCATAAGCTCAACCCGTTCTTAGTGACCGCCCTGATTCGTCAGGAATCTCGCTTCGAGACGGATATTCAATCAAGCGCCGAGGCGAAGGGGTTAATGCAGGTGATTCCCCCTACGGCGGAGTGGGTTGCCAACCAGATAGGGCTGTCAGACTACCAGCTCACTAACCCCGAGGACAACATTCGGCTGGGAACCTGGTATCTCAACTACACCCACGAAGAGTACGACGACAACTCTCTATACGCGGTCGCCAGCTACAACGCTGGCCCAGGCAGCGTCGCCGATTGGATTACCCGCTTTGACACCTCTGACCCCGACCGGTTCATTACTCAAATTCCTTTCTCTGAAACTAAGGGGTATGTTCAGTCCGTGTTCGAAAACTACTGGAACTACCTGAGGCTCTACAACGTAGACGTGATTAAAGGTTTATCGGCTTATTCGGCAGAACACAGCGCCGTCGTGGATAACCTCACGTGGCTTGACCCTCCTACTGACCGCCAGTAAGGCGCAATTCAGTAAGGCGTAGTTCGGTGAGGCGTAACCGCCAGCCCCATTCAAAAGATTGAACTGTTGCCTTTATCAATGCGGTCTACCTTACTCCTGGTGCTATCCTCAAAAGCTTCAGCAGAGGGCTCTATGCGAATTGCGCCACTATCGTCAATACGGGTGTCGACATGAGCTGCTGAGGGCTTGATAGTTTCCACAGTGGTCGTGACTGGAGAGGCGTCTTCTGGCTCTCCCTCGCTGAGCAACTGCCCAGCTGTAACGGCTGCCGGAGCGTCTTCCCACGCCAAATCTTCGCCTAAGTTGATGTCGGATCGAATCATTAGCTCCGAATCCGCAGCGACATCTGCGACGTCTGACACCTCTTCTGAATCGCTCCGCGATCGAGCTTCCGTAACGGGCGTATCAGAGGTCCAGGTCTCAAACTGCCTGGATCGGGAGGGGGTGGGAGCAGCGGTCCACTCTTCTTGAACGTCTTCGAAGAGCACATCGCGAACGGGGCGAGAGGTCTCGCCGGGCCAGTTGTCAGAGGGCGGAAAGGCCTGCTCGCTCCCCAACAGATCTTGGGCCAGCGTGGAGGCGTTTGATGACTCAGGATTGCTTGCCAGCACCGTACCTATAACCCCCCCGCCCAGTCCTGCTACTGCAGCGCTAGCGCCAAACAACAGAGGTATCCAGTACCGAGGCTTAGCCATAGTCCTCTCCAATGCCCAATTTACGACCAAAGTCTACAGTTCTCCTACGATACTTCAAAAAGCTTAAATGTTTTTTAAAGAGTGGACGATTTTGGCTCAAAGCGATCGCGCACAAACTGACGGGCATGCACCGCTCCTATCACCTCTCCATTGAGAACCGCGTCGCGCAGCTGATCCAGCATCGTTTTGAACTGTCGCCCCGGCTTGTAGCCCATCGCTTTCAAATCGTTGCCGCCTAGGGGCAGCGTCAGGGCTGACCACAGCGTCAAGTAGCGCCAGATGAGCCGCCGCACGGGCCGCGAGACTCTGACGCAAACCAGTACCAGTAAGGCGGTGTCGTAGGGCTGGAGCTGCCGGTAAATCTCGCTGGGCTGCAGGTTGGGCGTCAAAGACTGCGTCAGCTGATCTTCCACCGCGCCCAGCTGCTGGAGACGCTCTAGGGCCTCTGCCGGAAGCTGGAGGTGGACGGCAACATCATAGCGGTCTGCCGGGGGGACGTGGGCGAGGATGACCTCTAGCATCACGTGCCAATGCGCCAGCTGCCCCGCTTGGTCAAACCGAGCTAGTCCACGATGAGCCAGCGTTAGCTGCCACCACAGGCCAGGAGAAAGGTATAGAGAGGGGTGGAGGCATTTCAAAGCGTCCAGACTTCCTAACATCTGGACGGCGCTGCGCCAGTAGGGCGCTTCGAGCAAATACTTCAGCTCTCGTCGCAGACGGGCCTGCAGGGCGGGGGTCACGTCTATCTCGGCCTGCACCCGCTGGTAGACGCCGCTGGCGATCGCGTGGCGGACATAGCCTTCGGTCTGCGCCTCTAGCTGAAAGCCCAGCCGCACGGCAAAGCGAACGGCCCGGAAGATGCGGGTGGGATCTTCGATAAAGCTGTTAGGGTGCAGCACCCGAATGAGCTGCTGGTTGAGGTCGCGCTGGCCGCCAAAAAAGTCGAGCAGTCGCCCCTTGCGCGGGGTGGTGAGCTGAATAGCTAGGGCATTGATGGTGAAATCGCGGCGGTAGAGGTCTTGGCGAATGGAGCTGGCCTCCACCTCAGGATTAGCGGCAGGGTAGGGGTAGAACTCGGTGCGGGCGGTGGCGATGTCTAGCCCCAAAGAGCCAAGCTCGGGGTGGCGATGCCACAGCAGGGCAGCGGTTTGAAATTGGCCATGCACCTGTAGCTTCGTCCCGGGGTACTGCTGCTGCAGCGCCTGGGCCAGCTCGACGCCAGCGCCGCTGGCGTTAGCACTACCCGGAGTCCTATGAAACCCATCAACAACCAGATCAATGTCTTCTAGGGCCAGCACCCGCCCCGACGCCGCCAGCAGCACGTCTCGCACCGCACCTCCCACGACATACAGCTGCCATCCCCTCTGCTGCGCCGATTGTGCTGCCAGCTGCAGCACTGTCCAGACCGCCGGGCTGAGGCGATCGCGCAGCATTTGCTGTAAAACCTGGGGCGGCGCGAGATGGGGACAGCCTGCCGGCAGAATGCGATCGCGCTGGGTTTGATGAAGCTGGCGCAGGACGTCGGTGCGGGTGACGATGCCCACGAGCTGACCCTTGTCGAGTACCGGGAGACGCCCGATATCGTGGCGCACCATCAGGGCCTCAATGTCGCCCACGGTCGTTTCTAGAACAATTGTCTGGAGGGCCGTGGTCATGAACCCCTTTATGGGGGCGTGGCCGAGGCTGTGGTGTAAGGCTAAATCTAAGTCACGGCGAGAGATGATTCCTGCCAGCTGGTCGGCCTCATCGACCACGCACAGGCCCGAGTGACCGTAGCGCAGTACAATGCGCTGGGCCTCGCTAACGCTCACCTGAGGGCGCACCGTTCGCACGGGAGACGACATCAGCTCGCGGGCGGTCATGGGCTGGGGCAACTGCTGCCGGATTTGGCCCAGCAGCGCCTTGAGCACTGCCTCCCGGTTGGCCCCCTTGAGGGTAGCGGCAGCGGCCTTAGGGTGCCCGCCACCGCCATAAGCTGCAAACAGCTGACCCAAGTCCACGCCCTCTAGCTGCGGCCCCCATAGACCGCCTTGTACCCGGCCAATTAAAACCAGTCGGCTCTCTTTTTTGGCGGGATACTGAGCGGCGAGAATGAGCAGGTCGCTCTCTAGCTGAGACAGCAGCTGCGCCGTCAGGCTCGACAACCCCGACACCTGCGCTTCGAGGTCGAGGCGCACCACCGTGAGCGCTACGCCATTGACCTGCTCGGTCTCGGCCTGCTGCACCGCGTCAGGCATCAGCGCCTGCAGCGCGGGCGAAGCCTCAGGCTTGATGTATTCTGCAATCACGTTGAGGCTGACCCAGGGCATCAGCCAGGCCAGCGCCGCTGCGTCCCGAGCCGTGCTGTGGTCAAAGGTGAGCGACCCTGTGTCGGTATGGATGCCAAGGGCCATGACGGTGGCCTCCGCCGCCGTTAGCTGCACCTGCTGCCGCTGCAGCGCCTCGACAATTAAAGTGGTGGCAGCCCCGACGGGCTCTAGGTGCAGTTCTGCGGCGGCGATCGCGCCTTCTGATGCATCTCGGCTTGAACCTGAGTCTGAGTCCGGGTCTAGAGAGGCCCCGTGATGGTCATAGACAATCGTGGTGACCTGGGGCAAATCGAGCCAAGGCGCAGCACTGCCCAGGCGATCGCGGCGGGAGGCATCAACGACAATTAGCCGCTGGATGGCGTCTGGATCGACGGCGCGGCGCTCGGCAATGGCGTAGGCGTCGCGGTGTAGGGCGAGAAATTCTCTCACCGTTGAGTGAGCGCCGCCCGTGAGCATCAGTCTGGCACCTGGATAGAGGCGCGTTGCCCCTACGGCTGCACCGAGGGTGTCGAAGTCGGCGGTTGTGTGGCAGAGCACGAGGTCCATCGGGGGTTGGCTCCGGGGTGGATTTTGTTCAAGAATGATTTTTAACAACACGGAGGCGCATCTCAGCCATCCACACTCTACTCGGGTGATAAACGCTGTAAAGCTTTGCTTGATTAGACTGAAGGGAGAATGTGCTTAAAGTGACATGCATGAAGGCGCATTCCTGTAGCCGGCTCGTCAAATTAAATTCGCTATGATTAGCTTGAACTGTTTTAGGACGACCTCGCAATCCTGTTTGAGTAATTCTGCTGCCGCCCTGAAAGATTTCTCTTAAGGTTGGGTATGTTAGCACTCATGCGTGAATCGGTTGTCATCTATTAACGAGAGCGAGAGCCGCTATGTCAATTCGTAGGCGTCGTCACACCCCCCGGCAGGGCTCACCCCGTCGGTCCGGACAAACGGCTCGGGGCAATGTCTTTTCTAGAGTCGGTGGGGCGATCGCCCGCCTGCTGCTTCGGCTCTTGTTCGTGCTGCCGAGACGGCTTGCTCAGCCCAGCGCCCAGAGCGGCTTCATTTTGCCGACGGTGGTGCTTTTGCTGCTGGTGGTAACGCTGACGGTGGGCTCGATTTCGCTCCGCACCTTTACCCGGACAACCCAGGCTATTGGCGATCGCCAGCAGCAGGTGATCTACAACGCGGCGACCCCAGCCATTGACCGGGCGAAGGCCAAGCTGGAATATCTTTTTAGCCAAGACGACAGACTCCCCAGCGGTACTCCAGGGGAAACTTTTCTGGTTGGCATGATGGCCAATGACGGCCAACCTCGCGGCACTCTGACCGTTGAGCCTTTTACGCCTACTTTAGAGGATGGGGTTACGCAGGTTAGCCCTTATGAATTCGAGGATGAAACTCGAATCGACCTAGACGGCAATCCAGCAACAAACGACAATGCCTGGCAGTTTCCGGTTGACACCGATGGTGTCGACGGACCCGATACCGTGATTGCCTATTCACTCGTCTTTCAGACGCCCAACGATATTAACGATCTATCCGATCGAACCGATGTAGCCGTTGCAAACAGGGCAGAGAGTCTACAGGTCAAGAATGGTCCTCTCAGTTCGACAGCGGCATCTAGCAACGCCTGCGCCAATCGAACGGCAGGTGCCGTTGAGGAGGGATGGTTCAAGGTTGCCGGGACCAACCCGAGTAAGAACTTTCAGGTGAATGCGATCGCTATTCCGGGCGCGGTGAACATCGACGGCACCTTAGAGACTGCCAGCGCGATCGCGACGATCGCAACTCTAGAATTTCAGCAGGACCGGCAGGTCGAGCAGGGGAACAAGTGGGGAGCTTGGTTCCGTAATGACCTTGAGGTCTTTCCCGGTCCCCAGTTTCGCTGGAATGGTGCAATGCACACTGAAGGCAACCTTATCGTAGGTCAGGGTAACCGGGGAGACGGGTCGAGACCTTTTAGAGCCTTTCTCATCAGCTCCACAAACTCTTGCCTAAACACCTCTAAATCTGACTCTGAGATCACGCTGGGTGAGCCTGAGCTAGCTGACAACGGTGGGATTGCGTTCCAGGGACAGGTCATCAACGGTCGTGTCGTTGACGCAGACTTTGCGCAGACGTCCTTGGTTCACATCTTTGGAGAAGAAAATCCACGGGTGAATCCTCCCGAGCTGAACGAAGAAACTGACTCTCTGGCAAACGACGCGCCAGACAAAGCTGACTTTGCCTTAGATCCCATTAGGCTTTTGGCAGAGGGCGTTTCGGTATCTCGTAATGTCGAGGATGCGGGGGCCTTTCGCAATCCAGCTTGGGACACGGATGACGCGACGCCGGAGATTGAGGAGCGTATTCTCAGCCGGTCTGAAGACCAGCCGCTGGTTGGAGACTCCTATCGCGCAGACAACCGAGAGGGGCCGCAGCCCCGCTACTCAGGTGTTGAGGTCACGGCAGTTGGGTCACCTACGGCGGATCTGCAGCTCATAAACCCAGGTTTGACAGGTGATACAAACGTGGGTCTTGATGGCTACTGGGAACGCCGGGCTAGAAATGAGGGCATGCGGATTGTTGTGGGTCAGCGGCTAGAGCTTGGCGACCCTTACGGATGGACGCCCACTGGTCCAACTGCTGAGCCTCTCTATCCCTTTGAGCAATGCACCCCGACGAGTAACTTGGGGTGCCACGAAACCCGTCAGCGCCGGACGCTTGCCGACAATTTGGCGGCTGTCCAGGCGACGGCAATTTATCACGCCACTAGCGCTGGCGGCGATGGCGACCTTCCTCGGGTTTGCCTGGCGACGACGGTTCACCCCGGTACGGCAAAGACGCTGCAAGATAGCGCTACCTTTGAGGCGCTGCAAATCATTGAACCTCGCAGCGCCATAGTATCACAGGCGATTCTTACTGACTTCTTTACGGGTCGTGGCACCAACGGGTGGGAGTTTGATTTTCCCTACGGTGCAAACTTTGCCACCGTCGTGGGCAGCGTAGAGCCTTTAGGCATCGCGCTGCGGAATCTAGCTCAGTTTGCGGGTGACCCCAATGGCGGAGCACCCTCTTTCACGCCTATTCAAGACGATGTTGTTCATCCCTACCCGTTGATGTCGATGTGGGGAGATTTTTCAGTGCTCCGTAACGTCACCGCTCTGCTTGACGGGGGTACGACATACGCTGCCCTGAGCCCTGCCGACAAGACGACGCTACATACGGCTACCTGCACTTTGGGAATGTTAGCCTACAACATCGATTACCTGAACCGGTTTAATCCGGTTGGAGCAGATGCAAGTCCGCTCTTGGTCAATACCGAGTACGGTGATGGCGGCAGCGTCGAAGACGGCGCCATCACCACTTTGGCTACTCGCCTATCAGCTCTCACCGCCGTCAACCCAACAGGAGTGACCCTCGCGGCGGGCGACCCTGCAGAAGCCTTCATCACTGTGCTAGAGCAGTGGAATGGGCTTGACTCTGACGCAGCGACGGGCGTTACCAATAACATGCTGGCGATCGCTCGCGTGATTGCCAACAAAGAGCAGGTGAATCGCGATCGCCTCAACGGCTTTGCTGCAGGGCCCAGCACATACGCTTGCACGCCCTACGTCAACGCAAGCATGGAAATGCTCTGTGCTGATGGACCAAAGTATCCTGTTCTGCGAGCGCTATTTCCGCCGGGTGACATCACTGCTTTGGCCGAAACAGCCGATGAGACTCGAGATGGCGCGGTCGATGCATACATCAGCGCTCAAAACGGAGGACTGTTTTACCAGAGGACGACTCCTGTTGCTGCCGGGTCTCCTACAGCTGATCTGCTCAACAACGTAGACACCGTCGCTATAGCGCCACAGGAGAGCCTGCGATCGGGCTGGGTTACCCCGATCGCCGCGGGTCCGTTTGAGGCGGCAGCGCCTGATGTAGCGCCCGTTAATCCTAACTCTAACGAACAGGCGCTGATTCGCTGTATTGATGAGGCCTGCGGTGTAGGGTCGCTTGGTTCTGAAACTTGGCCAGTACCCTTCAAGGATGCCGCACCTTACGACGGGCGCGAGCGGATGAGCGTGCGTACCCTCGATATTGACCTGGATCTGTTGAGAGAGGCCTCTTTCTTTGCTGATCCTAACGAGCAGTGGCTTCCGCTCAGCGGCATTGTCTTTGCGTTTCGTGAGGACGCCGTACGGGAAGACGCTATTGTTCGACCGGCAGCTGCCGGTGCTCCCCTTTGTGCCGACTACCTCACTCTAGAAGGCAATCCAGCAACCTGCCAAACCCACGCCGATGGGAGCGCGCTGACGGCCTCGACCGATCCGCTGCTCCTTGACAAGGGATTCAGCATGAAGGCGGTCGATTTTGTTTCCGATCCCGACCGACGTTCTTATGGCTTTCGCCTAACCAACGGCGCTACGCTGAAGAGAACTGGTGACCTCGGTCGAGGCGTATCGTTTATTGCAGATAACAGCGTCTACATCCGAGGGGCCTTCAACCTGCACCGTGGACCCACCGTGGACGATCCGGGTGTGATTGAGCAGCTGGAAGAGTTTACCCAAAGGCTAAACCCAACCTGGGACAACTTCTATACCCGTACAACCCCAGACAACAGGTTTGCTAATCCCCGCAATGATGACTGGCGGCCAACGGAAGTTCTCGCTGATGCCGTTATTATTCTGTCGTCAGACTTTTGCGATGGCAGCGTTGAAGACGGCTTTCTCACAGCAGGTGAAAACAACACGGTAACTTTAGGTGCTGACGCGATGGGTCGATATGGTTGCGCAGGCGATCACACCTCTTACCTCAACCAAAACCGACCTCGAACCAATCCGGGTGACTGGCGACGTCAGAACTCTTTCGACTCGGAGTCTCCGATCTTCATCAACAGGAACGGTAACCCAGTCGATGCTGCTGACACTCCCTACACCGGAAACTATTTTGCTCAAGAAGAGAATGGTATAACCCCTGCTGCTGAGCAGATTGTCAACCTCAGCGTGATTAGCGGGATCGTGCCGTCTCGCCTAAATCAGCCCTATGGCGGCCTACACAATTTCCCTCGCTTCATTGAAGACTGGGATGACGTTGACCTCTCTATGTCCGGCACCTTCTATCAGCTGAACTTTAGCGCGGCTGCCACCGCTCCCTTTGACCAAGAGGTCTGGGAACCGGAAGCTGTGCCGACAGATCCTAGAGACAGATTTCCCTATTACAATCCGCCCAATCGCCTCTGGGGATACGATGTCGCGCTTCAGTACGTGCCAGCCGCTCCGATTGCAAGTCGATTTGCATCGACAACGCCCGCTCGAAGCGAGTTCTACAGCGAACCAACGCTGGACGATCCTTACATTGCGCAGCTTTGCCGCCAAGTTGCAGGCAACGACAGTTTTTGCCCTCCTGAATGAGGATAGCTCTCGTCTTTTTCTAACCGTTATGAGCCGCTAGCTGGAGAAGATTATGCGTCCGCCGTATCGCCACTGGAACAAGAATCGCCCTAATGCGATCGCCGTCAAGACTGGTGATCGGGGGTTGACCCTGGTTGAATGCTTGGTCGCTATCACCGTTGTTGGGGTAACAGGCCTGCTGATTACTCCACCACTGTTTATCTCTGCGGCAACGCGGGTACAAAATCGACGCGCTGAGCAGGCCCTGAAGGTCGCCCAGGGGGAGGTCGACAGGGTGCGGCTTCTGATCGAAAAGAAGCGCCAGTCTGTCACAGGAGTAGATGGCGATGGTAACCTCTTGCAGGGTCAGGTTCTACCGCCCGACGTGGGGGATGATATCGCCGCCGCCGCCGCTCCTACGGACCTTCACGATGAGCTTCAATCTACCAATTCTAGCTGCGATGCGTTTTCTGGAACGGCGCTTCCCGGCGCTCAGTTCGCGCTTCCCGTGGATATAGACGGCGATTGCGAAGCAGATTTTTTGATGCAAACCTTCAGAGATGAAGGGACCGCCAATCTCGCGGAACCTGATAAGCTCAATGAGTTTCGTATGGGGGTTCGGGTCTATGCGGTTTCCGCCGCCGCTAATCTCGGCGAACTTGAGACGACAGAGGCCTCGCTGCGGTACACCACAGGCTTAGGCAACCAGCAAAGGCGACCTTTGGCCGTTCTTTACTCCGACTTTGTGTGGAGCGATCGCGACCTTTCTGTCTGTCAATATCTCGATCTTGGAGAATGTACCTAGATCGATTTTTCATGCTGGTCTTCGAAGCGACTCATGGTTTGTCTCCCGTCTTTCAGGCCGTTTCTCTGTGCCGCCGCTTTAGGGTTTTAACTTATGTCTGCCGTCACGCTGCTCCTACGACATCTGCCTCGCGCCTCTAAGAGCGCCTCAAAAGGGTTCACATTAATTGAACTCCTGGTCACTATCATCTTGGCATCAGGGATTGTCTCGGGGCTGATGTACCTAGCAATTGAGGTTCTCAAAACCGATCAGCGAGAGAGCGATCGCACAGAAACTCAGCGCGACATGCAGCTAGCGCTAACGTATATGGAGTCAGAACTCAAGCAGGCTGTATTTGCTTATGACGCTGACTGCCTTGATGGTACAGCGGCAGACTGTGAGGGCTCGGGGGGCTGGAATCTCAATCTGCCAGCGGGAATGACGCCAATCTTAGCATTCTGGCGGCTTCAGCCCATTCCTCAAGCGGTTCAGTCAACCGCTTGCACAGCTGACCCCCCGCCAACTAATCTCCCTTGCCTCGCCGGCAGCTCCTATTCTCTTGTGGTCTATTCTCTGGGGGCTCGCGATGATGGCCCCGATGATCCCGATAATCCGCTCACCGCTATCGTCGGAGAGGCCGGTATTTTTCGCTCAGACATGTCAATTGCTGACGCTGCTGCTACTGGCTACGTAAGTCCGTTTGAAAGCGGTTCAGCGAACTTTAAAAACTGGCCCCCTGATGGCTCAACGCCAGCTTTTTCTGAGCCAGAGCTGCTTGCTGACTTTGTAGACGATGGGAATGGTAGTTTGGCGGCGGGGGTTGATCCGTCTTGTCCAACAGTCACAGGCTCCACCTACCAGCTGACTCCTAGCGGCGCTGTTCCTCGAAGTTTCTATGCCTGCATAAGCGAACCTGGCACAACCGCTGGAAACCAAGAGGTCGTTTTGTCTTTGCGGGGTAATGCAGTGCAGCGCTCAGGCCTGATGAGAGAAGATACCTTCTTGCCGCCTATTGAGACTCGGGTCTTTATCCGAGGTACGCTCGATAAAACGCCGAGTTGAGTGCTTCAGTCTACCCCTACCGATGACCCAATTTCCAGGAGACAACCTGTGGCTAGAATGCGCTCGCAAAGCGACTCAGGATTCACGTTATTTGAGCTATTAATTGTAGTTACCATCGTCAGCGTTTTAGCCGCGATCGCGGCTCCAGGCTGGGGGACTTTTGCTAATCGTCAAAAGGCCAAGCGCGCCAGCGACCAGATTTTGCAGGGCGTCCGGCAAACTCAATCCGAAGCGCGGCGTCTCCGCAGCAATCGCGCTATTGAGTTCGACCCGACAGACAACACCATCAACTATCCGGGAGATGGCTCGGCTGACGGAGTTCCGCTAGCCGAGGGTGATTTTGATGCCAATTCGCTCGTTTTTACGGCGCAAAACGGCGCTGGGGAAGAAATCACGGAGATTTGGTTTAGCGCTAACGGTGGCCTCGATCTCGACCGGGGAATTGATATCAGCGACTTGCCCATTTACCTGACGGTTACGCCCCAAAACTCTAATACCTATCGCTGCGTCATCATTCGCTCGCTGATTGGAGGCTTGAACTCCGGCAAAAGTGCTGAGGACTGCGGCCAAACATAGCTCCAAGAGGCCACCAATCGTGGTTAAATCGCAGCGCCTCTAGGTGATAAAGTAGCGGCATAGTTGTAGCCGCAAGACGAGGGCCACCATGGAACAACAGCGTATTGGACTGCTATTTGGCGGACAGTCAGGCGAGCACGAAGTCTCCATCCGCTCAGCCCAGGCGATTGCCCGCGCCTTAAATGACGACAGCAACCGCGATCGCTATCTGGTTCTCCCCTTCTACATTCAAAAAAACGGCGTTTGGCAGTCTCCGGAAGCCTCTCAGCCGGTGCTTGAGGCAGGCGCACCACCCCTATCTCTCACGGAGGGGAGCCTGTGGCGCTTTCCCGACGAAGCTACCACCATAGACGTCTGGTTCCCCGTGCTCCACGGCCCCAACGGTGAAGACGGCAGCATCCAAGGCCTGCTGCAGCTCATGGGCGTTCCCCACGTTGGCCCTGGCATTCTCGCCTCGGCGGTGGGAATGGATAAGCTGGCGATGAAAAGTGCCTTTGCCCAGGCGGGATTGCCGCAAGTGGACTACTTGGCGGTGACCCGAGAGGAGGTATGGTCTAACCCCTGCATTTTCCCCAAGCTTTGCGATCGCATTGAGTCAGCGCTGCCCTATCCCTGCTTTATTAAGCCTGCCAACCTGGGATCATCGGTGGGGGTGTTTAAGGTGCGATCGCGCGATGAGCTAGAGGCCGCCCTCGACAGCGCCGCGAGCTACGACCGCCGCCTAATTGTGGAAGCGGGGGTGACGGCCCGCGAAGTCGAGTGCGCTGTGCTGGGCAACGACAATCCCCAAGCCTCGGTGGTCGGGGAAATTACCTTCGACGCTGATTTTTACGACTACGAGACCAAATACACTGAAGGCAAGGCTCAGCTGCTGATTCCAGCTCCCCTTCCAGAGGCGATCGCTACCCTAATTCAGCAGAGGGCCATTCAGGCCTTTCAGGCCTTAGACTGCGCTGGGCTAGCGCGGGTCGATTTCTTTTACGTTGAGGCCACGGGCGAAGTGCTGCTCAACGAAATAAATACCCTACCGGGCTTTACCGTGACCAGCATGTACCCCACTCTTTGGGGCAACACCGGGGTTTCGTTTCCCGAGCTAGTACATCGCTTAATCACCCTCGCGGGCGATCGCCATTCGTAGGGCACTCTTCATAATAGGGGTAGCGCTAACCCGGTCTTCCTTATGGAATGTCCCTCGCCGGCGCTGTATTTGTAGGTGACCCGTAAGCGATCGCGCAGCTGAAGCTTTGCATCAGCTGTGATTCCCCCTCCTGAAAGTCATGCATCACTCTAAATCGCCCCTAGCAGTCCGTTGGATGCTGGCCCATCCGCTAGCCCTGTGGACTAGCGCCTGGTTTTTCACCATGCTGCTTTTCTGGCTAGGGTTAGCGCTGCTGCTGCACCCAGACGTCGTTATGCTGGCGCGTCACCGCGACGCCCCAGTTCTGGTTATCGAGCCCAAGCAAATTTACACGCCGCTCACCCAGCCCATCGCCAAAAAGCCTCCTCAGACCCGATCACGCGAGTTTTCCATCGTGCCCATTTTGGGGCTAGCAATGGCCTGCATTGTGGGCTCTCGCGCAATGATGGGCCGGATGCGCTCTTATCACTAGCGCCGCAGGGCGCGACTCAGCTTACCAGTGCCGTAGGGCGCGACTCGGCTCACCAGTGCCGCAGGGCGCTACTCAGCTTACCAGTGCTGCAGGGCGCGACTCGGCTCTAATGCCCTGCAGCATTACTCAGCGAGATCTTGATAGACAATCGTGAGAAACTGCTCAGGGGTGAGAAAGCCTTGCCCCCAGGCGTCGTCATAGTCGGCTGTCGGGTCTGAGGCGAGGAACTCCTCTAGAGTAAGGCCTTGGGCTATAGCCCGCTCGGTGCGAACTCGCACATTCCCCAGCATCTGCCGATAGGCCTCTAGCTCTGCGCGATTAGACAAAGGGCCATGACCGGGAATAATCTGGGTCTCATCTCCAGCCAGCGCCAAAATCTGTTCTGCCCCACGAACCATACCGATGAGGGAGCCGCCGCTAGAGGTGTCGATAAACGGATAGAGGCCGTTGAAGTAGATGTCCCCGGCGTGAATGACATCGGCGTCGGGGAAGTGAATCACCGTATCACCGTCGGTATGAGCCGGGGCCACGTGAAACGCGTGAACCGTCTGGCCGTTGAGATGGAAGGTTATGGTGTCGCTGTAGGTCAAGCTGGGGAGTGCGGCCGGGGGAGATGCTGGAACCTCCATTTGGAACGCGTCAATAAACTGGTCCATGCTCATGCGGGTATAAACTTCGTCATGGGCCACAATCATGACGCCCGCGTTGCCCAGATTCTCGTTGCCGCCCGTATGGTCAAAGTGCCAGTGGGTGTTGATCAAAAAGCGGACAGGCTCGTCGCTAACTTCTTCAACTGCCGCCAGAATCTTCTCGGTCAGCGGCGCAAACTGATCGTCTAGTGAATACTCCCGACACTCATCCTACGGATAGAGCGCGGGCTTCATCGGTCACCCGATGAGCTTCCTGCTTCGCAGCCAGTTGGCTAGATATGGCTTCCCACATCCCCGCTACCTCGGCTCCACAGGCAATTTGAATACCCGAAATTCCACGGGCGTTGATGACTTGAGCAGCGGCGATATCCCTCGGTTTGAGCGACCCACACTCGTGACACCGATGAACGCGATCGCCTATGGACTTTTTGACCGCAGCGCCGCAATCAGGACATTCCTGAGAGGTGCCGTAGGCGTCAACCTTTTCGTAATAGACACCGCGCTTGAAGCACACCCACGGCAAGACCTGGTTCACGAATTGCCCCAGACCAGCATCGAGTGTGTGTTTACCCAGCATCCCTTTCGCCATGATGCGAAAGTCAAGGTCTTCCACGAAGATGATCTGGGCCTGGTCACAAAGCTTGTGGGCCAGCTTGAACTGCCAGTCAAGGCGACATGCTGCTATCTGCTCATGTACCCGTCCAATTCTTCCAATCAGCTTGGCGCAGTTATTCGAGCCCCGCTGCTTATTCTTCAGTCTGCGTTGCAGCAATTTAAGCTTGCGGTGCAGCTTACCGAAAAAGCGCGGGCGCTCTACCTGCAAGCCGTTGGAAGTGGACAGGAAGTACTCGAGCCCGACGTCAATGCCGATACTCTGCCCACGGGAACAGCCTCAGGCACATTGACATCGGCTTTAATGCATCGGGTAGTGTACCACCCCGAATGCTTTTTGATGATGCGTACCGTCTTTACCACAAACCCATCAAGGATAGGGCGGTGCAGAACGATGCGCATAGAGCCCAGCTTAGGCAACTTGATTTGGCTACCCATCACCGGGTTTTCCTTGAACTGCGGAAAGAGGAACGAGCGGTACTGCCCAAACTTTTTGAAGCGGGGGAAACCGTGACCTCTCTCCTTCCTCGCAGCAAATGCTGCCTCTACCCTGCGAATAGGCTCTTGAAGCACCTGAGACTGCACGTCTTTCATGTGAGGAAAAACCTTCTTAGCCGCAGTCAGCGCATTTTGCTGCTTGTAGTAGTCAGGATATGGCGCATCTGCCGCCATGATGTACTCCGACTGAAGCGAGCAGGCATTAGCCGCACAGCCTCTCGACTTTATCCAGTCCTTTCGTTCGTCGCAGCGCATAGTTGTAGACGCCACGACAAATCTTAAGCCAACAGACCATGCGGGCTTCCTGCTCAAGAGACGGATAAATTCGGTAGGAGTAGTTCAAGGTCAACACACCTCGATTATAGCATTTTAAGGGGTGACGCACTACCCCTTAATTGTTCGCCTACGGCTCACGCGCCTTTCATCCCGACGCTGATGCTGCGCATACAGCGCGGGACTTCCTGTCTAATAGTTAAAAAGACGCCGTCTTCTCCCACCAGCACGCCAATATTCCCCCCTTCTCCCAGCAGCATATAGATGTCTTCCGCCACCGGAACCGTCTCAATTTCGACCTGGCTGAAATCCTGGTTTTGGGCTGAGGCAGTGCTGCTAACGCCAAGGCTGCCGGCAGCGGCAAGGGCAATGCCCAGTGCAGCTGTTGTCGCCCGTTCTATAAATCCCATCCCTCTCTCCTTTACTATTTCACTGGCCGTCTTGCGAGCCGTTGCGGTCACAGGCTACTCTTCGATTGAGTCTACTGTACTCAAGTAGGACTTCAAAATAGCTTGAGTTGAATCTATGGATAAACAGCGCTGGATTGACGCATTATCGCTCGTTGAACATGTCGAAGGCGGCTACTTTTCAGAGACCTACCGCGCTACGGACGAACTGACAACAGCGCGAGAGGGAGCGACCCGGGCGGTGATGACCTCCATCTACTACCTGCTCACCGACGATCGCCCCATCGACCATCTGCACCAAAACCGCTCCGACATCATGCACTACTTTCATGCCGGATCGCCCGTCACCTATATCCTGGTTAGCCCCGAGGGTACCCTGCGCAAAATCAAGCTTGGCTTGGACATCGCCCAGGGCGAGGTGCCTCAGCTGCTGGTCCCCGGAGGCTACTGGAAAGCCGCCGTCCTAGAATCGGGAGACTATGGCCTCTTGGGTGAGGCCGTCGCCCCCGGGTTTGACTACCGAGATATGGCGATCGCCAAAGCAGACCCCATTCGGACTCAGTTTCCGGCCTTATGGAACGAGCTGTCGCTTTATGTGAGAGCCTAACGCCGCAAATCGCGCTCACCGGAAGTTTTTCCGCAGTGTCCCATTGGACCGACAAGGGGCTGCGTTCGCTACCCTGGATTTCGCTACCCTAGATATAGCCCCAATCCTCTAATCTGCTTGTTTCGCCTATGACTGTGCCTCCCCGCGACGTTTTCCTGCTGGTCATCCACGGCAGCCGCGATCCGCGGCCCGCCCAAGCCGTAGCGCAGCTTGCCCATGGGCTCACCCAGCGGCTGTCAGCTCGCGGCGCGTCCCCACCCCTAATTGAAACGGCGGCTTTAGAATGCGCCGATCGCCCGCTTCATGAGCAAATTTTGCAGATTAGCCACCTTCCTCAAGTCCCGATGCGTCTGCATGTGGTGCCCTTGTTTTTACTGGCGGGGGTGCATGTGATCGAGGACGTCCCTCAGGAGGTGGCGCTGGCCCAGAGCCGACTCCCTGCGGCAGTAACGGTGCAGCTTACCCCCCATCTGGGGCGATCGCCGCTGATGAGAGCGACTCTAGAGCAGCTTTTTCAAACCCGCGAAGCGGCCCAGCCTGCAGCGCCCGCTGCCCGAATTATCCTATCCCATGGCAGTCGCCGCCCCGGAAGTATGCAGGACGCAATCGCGATCGCAGATCAATTGGGTGCAAGCTTGGCCTACTGGTCTACCCTGCCGCAGCTTAAGGATCAAGTTGCCGATTTCGTTCGGGCTGGACAGCGCCGTATCACGGTTTTGCCGTACTTTTTGTTCCCAGGGGGGATTACAGAAGCGATCGCGCAGCAGGTCCAGCAGCTGCGAGAAGTCTTCGCTAATCTAGAAATTTGCACAACTCCGACTTTGAGTGAGAGTGCTGGGTTTGAGGGACTTATTGCTGAGTTTGTGAGCCTTTAGTCCAGCCTTTGATAGTGCTCTGTATTCGCCCTTTAACTCTAGAGGACCCTGAGTCCGGTCTTTTTGCGCCGGGGATAGGGGACCGAACGAAGGCTGATCCACTTCGCAAGTTACAACCCACTCATAACTTTTCCATGCAATCCTCAACAGGTAACCCAGTCGGTAAAGTCTACCTCGTCGGTGCAGGGCCAGGAGACCCAGGATTGTTTACGCTCAAAGGTAAAGCTCTGCTCGAGCATGCGGATGTCGTCGTCTATGACGCCTTAGTTAGCCCCGCTATTCTGGCCATGGCTAATCCTGCGGCGGAACGTATCGATGCCGGAAAGCGTCGGGGACGCCACTCGCTGCAGCAAACTGACACCACACAGCTGCTGATTCAAAAGGCTCAGGACCACGCCATCGTCGTGCGGCTTAAAGGGGGTGATCCTTTTGTCTTTGGGCGCGGTGGGGAAGAGATGGAAGACCTTGTGGCGGCGGGCATTTCGGTTGAAGTGGTGCCCGGTATCACGGCGGGGATTGCCGCCCCAGCTTACGCGGGTATCCCTGTCACCCACCGCCGCTATAGCTCATCGGTGGCGTTTGTCACTGGGCACGAGGCGGCAGGGAAATATCGCCCTAAGGTGGACTGGCAGGCGATCGCCCAGGGCGCAGAGACCGTCGTCATCTATATGGGTATTCATAACCTAGCCTACATCGCAGCGCAGATCCAGAGCGTTCGCCCCCCGGACACCCCCATTGCCCTCATTCGTTGGGGAACGCGCCCCGAGCAGGAAGAGCTAGTGGGAACTCTGAAGACCATCGTGGCTCAGGTGGCTGAAACCGAGTTCTCAGCGCCGGCGATCGCTATCATTGGCAACGTTGTCCGGGCGCGGGATGTCGTCCCAAAAATAAACTTACCGCGGTAGCTCAGCCTGCTACAGTTACGGTGTTGACGTATCTGCGGCATTTCCAATGTGCGCGATATTCTGTCGGCGGCGTTCCGTCCGCGGTGTTCCGCCTGCAACAGCAGGGGTCTCATTAATACTTGTGACTGATTGTTAAGCTCTATGTGAATTTATCAGATTCAGATCTTTTAGGTTCCGAGACTCCTCTATCATTAAGATTAAATTTCGTAAGATTTCGTAAAATTTCGGAGGTTTTAAAGTGGCGCTTCCTTTGCTGAGCTACTCTCCAAGCAGTCAAAACCAGCGTGTCGAAGGATACGAGGTTCCTGGTGACGAGCAGCCCATGGGCGTTCGACCAGAATCTGACATCGACGCTCTGATTAACTCTGCTTACCGTCAATTCTTTTTCTACGCGTTCAAGTGGGACCGGGAGAAAATTCTGGAGTCCCAGCTGCGTAACGGTCAGATTACCGTGCGAGACTTCATCCGAGGTCTAATGCTCTCTGAGACATTCAGAAACAGCTTTTATGAGAAGAACAACAACTATCGCTTTGTAGAGCAGTGCATCCAGCGCGCTCTGGGCCGCGATCCTTACAACGAGCGGGAGAAAATTGCCTGGTCTATCGTCATCGGCACCAAGGGTCTACAGGGTTTCGTAGATGCCCTGCTGCAGTCCGATGAATACATGGAAAACTTCGGCTACAACATCGTGCCGTACCAGCGCCGCCGGATTCTCCCGGGTCGCACCGAAGGCGAGCGTCCTTTTAACATCAAGTCTCCTCGCTACGATGAGTACTATAGAGGCATTCTAGGCTTCCCTCAGATCGTTTGGCAAAACCAGGTACGCCGGTTTACGCCTCAAGAGAAGCAAGCAAAAGCTGGCGCTCCCTCGCTGTATCTAGATATGGCCCGTAGCCTCAAGGCTCAAAACGATACGACCCCTCGCGTCGCGGCGTCTAATCTGGACTACATGGCGAAGGTTCCCTACCGGAAGAAGTCCTAGCTGATTTGGGTTTGTCTTCCCAAGCCTAAGCTTTCTGACGCGGGAGCGGCGGGTCTATAGCGCGTACTGGTTCTACCCTGAGCCCAGGACGTTGTAGGCAAGCCGCTCCCGTTTGGTATCTGTTCATCACATCAACGTATTTCTAAGGCACTATGGACGTAATGGATTTTTTCCGCCTGAGTGAAGGGCGGTGGCGATCGCAGCGAACGACTCACCATCTACCGTTCCGGCGCTCAGAAACTGGCGATTCGGAAATTCAAGTTGAGACCTACCCCTCCGATCACCCCAAAGTAGTTGAGATCTGCCAGCTCCATGACGTAGACCCAACGCTAGCGATTGGAGGGGCTTACGTCGCCTGGGAGGGATCCATGGCGTGGGACAAGGAAGGTGAAAACCATCAGGGAACTACTGTATTTGCGCTGGTGCCCGACGAGGGCAACCCCCAACAGGGCAGACTCCTGCGAGAGCGCGGCTATGCAGAGATCGTGCCGGTTGTAGGGCGCTATGAGGTCGATGACCAAGACAATATGATTCTGACCACGGATTACGAAACCATGAGTTCTGTCGAGCGGTTCCGCTTTGTCGGCCCTGACATGCGGTTTCGCACCAGCACCGTTACGCGCTTCGGTGGATTTAGCACCGCTTCGTTTTGCGCGGAGTCTCGCCTTTTGAACCAAGAAGACGGTAAGACTGCGCTTGATCTCTCTGACCAGCAGCAGCAGGTGGCTAGAGAGTCTCGGCCTTTCTTTTCTACGGTGGGCTGGTAGAGACTTGGCCGAGATTGCGATGCGACTAGGCTAGGCGTTATGCAGCAGCGGTACCGAGGATTTGTGATTCGAGACTGGCGGCCCAGCGATCGCCGCCCGGTTGCCGCCCTCGTCGAAGCGGTACTCAAGGAATTTGATCTTGGCTTTGAGGCTGATGGGGCGGACCACGACGCCGTTCAGGTTGAAGCGGCATACTGGGAAACGGGGGGAGAATTTTGGGTGGTCGAGCAGGCCGACCGAGTTGTTGGCAGCGGCGGCTATCACCCTTGTTCCCGAGGAGAGCAGGCCGTTGAGCTGCGCAAAATGTTTTTGCTGCCTGAGGCCCGAGGCCAAGGGGTAGGCCGCCTGCTGCTGCAATCGTTGGAGAGCGCGGCGGCGCAAAGAGGTTTCTCAGAAGTTTGGCTGGAGACGGCGACGGTGCTCCAAAGGGCGCTCGCCCTCTATGAGCGCAGTGGGTATACCCTCGCTGCGGGTGTCGAAACCCAGCGGTGTGACCGCGTCTACGTCAAGCACCTGTATCGGTAGGCCGCGTGAAGCTCGTTTTCTCAATCTATTTTTAGACCAATCTCAGGGAAGATTAAGGTTCTGCAGAACTATTCCTCGGGTAGGACGTAGAATTTCCTCAGCTCTGCAAAGCTTAGAAGCATGATTTTTGTCATGTTGATATACTTTCAAGGAGAAACATAAGATGAAACTACGCTATTTGGCACTGCCGTTCGTCCTGGGCGCTACTCTACTAGTCGGCGCTTGCAGCGAGCCTGAAGAAACCGAGGTAGAAGTAGACACTGATCCTGGTATTGAAGAGCCCGTCGTTGAAGGGGAAGAGACTGAGGTTGAGGTCGAGAGTGACTAGACCTTTCGCTTTACTGCTCTAAGCCAAAGCCAGTCTGAACAAAACCCGTTTGGGAAGCGACGCTTGCTCTACTCAGAACCTCCGCTTTCCGGCATAAACGAAGGTTTTTGGCTTGCTACTGCTTGGGTAAGTAGCCTTCTAATAGATAGTCGTGGCCGATGCGCTGATACTGGACTGACTCTAGGATTAGCGCATCGGTCATTTTTTCTAGACCTAGGTTGCCGACCGGCGTTGGGGCAGTAGGTCCGCCAATGATCTTTGGGGCAATAAAGGCCATCACCTTTTGAATCACGCCCTCGGCGATCGCCCGCGCGGCTAAGGTGCCACCGCACTCCCAGAGCACCGTCAGGCAGCCCTGCTGGGTGAGAGAATCCATCACGGCGGCAGGAGACGGCGGGTTGAGTTCGACCACCGTGACGCCTTTTGCTCTCAGCCGCTCTTGGATATTGGGCTGAGTCCCCGTTTGGGTAAACACCAGCGTGGGGGCCGTGGCCACGTTCCACAGATTGGCCTCTTCGGGCAGGTCCAGGCTGCGGCTGATCACCACCCGGCGGGGCTGATGCGCCGTCAGTCCGTGGGTCGTCAGGCGCGGGTTGTCGTGGCGGAGGGTATTGCCGCCCACTACCACCGCGTCGCAGGTAGACCGCAGCCGATGGACTCGCGATCGCGCCTCTTCTCCGGTCACCCAGCTGCTGTGGCCCCCCGTTGCGGCGATTTTGCCGTCGAGCGTCATGGCATATTTCAAGATTCCCAAAGCTCGCCCCGAGGCGATGCGGTGCAGGAACCCCTCGTTGAGCCGCCTACAGGCGGCCTCCTCGACTCCAACGCTCACGTTGATTCCAGCCTGCCGCAGTCTTTCAGCCCCGCCGCTCGCCTCAAGATTGGGATCTGCCATCCCCACCACCACCCGGGCGACTCCAGCATCGATTAACGCCTGCGTGCAGGGGGGAGTTCGCCCCTGATGATTACAGGGCTCTAAATTGACGTAGACTGTCGCGCCCTGCGTCCTAGCGCCAGCATTTCGGAGGGCAAACACTTCAGCGTGGGGCTGGCCTGCACCGGGGTGAAACCCCTCCCCGACAATCTCGCCATCTTGTAAGACGAGTGCCCCCACCATAGGATTAGGGGCCGTCTGCCCGGCGGCTCGCTGAGCCAGCAGCAAGCAGCGCTGCATCAGTTCGGAATCGGACATCATGGGCTAGACTCTACCCTTCGAACGACGTTACAGTCCCAGCGCTCCCGATAGCCTAGGAGCGTATCCTTACGGCTTTGACTATGTGGCGAGAATCCTGCGGCTGTGTCTTGACTCTGTTGTCTACCCTAACAGCGGTAGGGCGAGAGATGATCTGTAGTGTTAAAGCCCTGACTTTCGGCTTGGCGCTGCTATGGCTTGGAAGCGCCGGAGGAGCGATCGCCGCCAATGGGCCATTACCAAGTACCGCTGGCGGGACGGCCCTCGTAGCTTTGGCCCAAGCGTCTCCTAACGAATCCTTATCTCTAGAGGAAGCAACCCCTACGCTCGAGAAGGCTACGGACGCCATCTACCAAGGCTTGGAAAAAACTCAGCAAAAGATAGGTAAAACGGAAGGCCGCAGCGCCGCCATTGAGCATGGCCGTGACCGCGCAACTGGGCGTCTTCAGGGGCTACTGAAGCGAGCGGAGGCTGCTGATTCTCTCGACGAGCTTCCAAATACTGACCAGCTGACCCTAAAACGACTCTCTGGGTCCCAGGCGTCTGAGTAGAGCTTACTCCGAGGGCGCACTCCGAGGGCGCTGAGTCGCCTTCGATATGTTTCTACGCCGGCAAATAGCCCGCCGAGTAAACGAGTTGTTTGATTTCTTAATATTTCTGTTATATTATTGATACATAACGATACAAAAAACATTTGTTGAAATTAATGGCTCTCCTTACTCCTTTGATGAAGCGGCTACAGGCTCTACTGGCAGCTGCTCTGATTGCCCTTACCGTCGCTAGCCCCGCGATCGCAGCCCCCGTCATCGCTGACGACGACCTGATGGGCAACGGCGCTTTGGGCGAGCAGACTGCTGAAATCGCTTCCATTGGTCAGGTGGCTCTTCCTTTCGACTTGGACCGGGCAATTCTGAGTGCTGAGTCGGCCTCCCTCGCAATCTTCAATGGCTTGGAGCTGACCCAAGAGTTCGTAGGCAAAACGGAGCGGCGTAAGGCTGCCATTGAGCACGGTCGCAACCACGCGAGCGACAGGCTGAAGGCATTAATCGAACGGGCTCGCTCCGCTGAATCTTATCAGCAGCTCGCTCCCACGGACCGGCTAGTGCTGAAGCGCCTGCTGGGCAACTAGAGGGTAGCGTTGAGCAGTCTAGATTGGTCAGTATTCAGTTAGACCGCAAAGTTTCGTCAAGTTGGTATTAAGCGCACTGCGAATTGGCGGTGTGCTTTTTATTTTGATCTACGTCTGGCCTAAAGACGGTTGTTATGATAGGCACAGAAGTGATGGTAAAACGAGACACTGTGGTTCAAGCGTCAAAGCCAAACTGGCTGCGGGTAAAAGCCCCCCAATGGGAGCGAGTCGGTAGCGTCAAAGATATTCTGCGCGATTTGAGCCTCAACACCGTGTGCGAAGAGGCGTCTTGTCCCAATATTGGCGAGTGTTTCAGCCGCGGCACTGCCACTTTTCTAATCATGGGGCCAGCCTGTACCCGGGCCTGCCCCTACTGCGATATTGACTTCGAGAAAGTGCCCCAAGCTCTAGACCCAGCCGAACCGACTCAGCTGGCGGAGGCGGTTCGCCGCCTGGGGCTCAACCACGTGGTGATCACCTCTGTAAACCGGGACGATCTGCCCGATGGCGGTGCGGCCCAGTTCGTGCGCTGCATCGAAGCCGTTCGCGCCCTGTCGCCGAAAACGACCATTGAGGTGTTAATTCCTGATCTGTGCGGTAACTGGGCGGCTTTGGAGACCATCTTGCAGGCTGCGCCCGAGGTGCTCAACCACAACACCGAAACGGTGCCTCGCCTCTATCGCCGCGTCAGACCTCAGGGAAGCTACGAGCGCAGTTTAGAGCTGCTGCAGCGATCGCGCCAAATTAGGCCTCAGGTTTACAGTAAGTCGGGCATCATGGTGGGGCTGGGGGAAACCGACGCAGAAGTCCGCCAGACGATGGCGGATTTGAGGGGGGTAGACTGCGACATCTTGACCCTCGGGCAGTATCTCCAGCCCACGCAAAAGCATCTTGGGGTGACGGAGTTTGTCCCGCCGCCGCAGTTTGACGCCTGGCGAGTGGCGGGGGAAGACATGGGCTTTTTGCAGGTGGTGTCTTCGCCGCTGACCCGCAGCTCCTATCACGCTGAGCAGGTGCGTTTGCTGATGGAGCGTTACCCCCGCTAGGCTATGGAGACAGCACCAAAACTGATTGCGCTTGACGCGATCGCGGCAGCCGATGACGGGGAGGCTGCCCCGTTTCCCATTCGGCTTTGGGACTACAGTACTCCCCGTGACCCTGCTCTAGACGGCGGGCCAGCGCCGGAGCCCGCCCTGTCGGAGCCTGCACTGCCAGAACCTGCTCCATTCGAAACCGTACTCATCATTCACGGGCGGCGAAACCTGCTTCCCGACCGAGCCGCCGACCTAGAGGAACTTTACCCTCGCCTGGACCAGCTAGCCCAACAGACCGCCGCCCCCGGAAAGCGGGTGCTGTTTCTCGACTGGGGGGAGGCCGCCGTCGGCAGTTTGCCTCCCTTTAGCCCCGCGAGGCGAATTAAAGCTGTAGCGGGCTGGGCCACAGAGCAGCTGCAGCCCTTGGCGTTGACCTCACTCACCCTGGTGGGCCACAGCTTGGGGAGTTATGTGGCCGCTGAGATTGCCCAAGCCCTAGCTCCCCCGTCGCCCAACCCAGCCTCGCCTCACCCCGCGGTAAATCTGGTTGCCCTCGACCCTGCCTTCCCGGCCCAAGATTACGATATTGATGGCCTAACCGATGGGCGGCAGCCCGTGGCCGCGTTTTCCCAGGCGACATCCCTCGCCTTTGTGGCCGAGGACGACCTATTTCAAACCGGCATTGCCGGGGACAACAAGCAGGCGGGTACGGCAGAGACCTCCTTCGTGGTCGATCTAAAAGGGCTACGCGGCATTTTCGATGCCGACAACGCCCACGGCGCTGTGATTGACGTCTACCGAGATTTCGAGCGCTACCTGCGGCCTACCGACAGCGCCACGCCCTGGGTGCTGGCCCAGTTTCCCCGCGATCGCATCGGCGATCGGGGAGACCTTGAGGAGGATGGACTGCACGAAGGCGTGGTCAACGCTGCCCAAGCCGAAGATATCTGGAAGATCTCTAGCCTTGAGGGAGACGGGGTAACGCTCCACTTCGTAGGGCAGGTTGACGACGGCCTAGCACTGGGCGCTGAAGCAGAGCAGGACGGTACAGAGCTGGACATAGTAGCATCGCTGATCTCGCTCCACCTGCCGATGGGATTCGAGCATCTTGTGCTGGGCGGAGAAGACGACCTCGACGGCACCGGCCGGGGTACCGACAACGCGCTGTACGGAAACTCAGGCAATAACTTCCTACGGGGTCGGGGGGGAGACGACGACCTTTATGGCGGTGATGGTGATGATATTTTAGTGGGCAATAGCGGCGGCGATCGCTTGATGGGACAGCGGGGGGCGGACCAGCTTTTGGGAGACTTCGGTAACGACCTGCTGGTAGGCGGGGGCGGTGCCGATTGGCTCTTAGGTGGGAAAGGCCGCAATCGCCTGATGGGAGGGGCAGGGCGAGATACCTTTATGCTTCAGCCGGCGGCAGGTTTCGATATTATTGAGGATTTCCAGACGGGGCTAGACCAGCTGGCGATGCCGGTGGACCTGTCGTTCAACGATCTCAGACTGGTCACCCGCAGCAGCGGCCTCTTGATTCGAGCCGCAGGAGATGCGATCGCCCTATTGGCGGGCGTCACCCGCGACCAGATCGACGCAGCAGATTTTGGGACAGCGCCTGTCCGCGCTGCCTCAACCCAGCTTGGTTAGTCGAAATGCGCCAAGATGGATTAGAGTAAATGGGTCCGGCAAACCCATTTGCCCGCGCAGTACTTTGTCCGTAGAGAGGTTCCTTGATGGCATCCGTCCGTGACCTGCATACCCAGCTCGTCAACAAAGAGCGCTCCGCCGTCGAGATTACCCAAGACGCGCTCGATCGCATTCAGGCCTTAGAGCCAAAGCTCCGCAGTTTTCTTCACCTCACACCGGAGCAGGCGCTGCAGCAGGCCCGAAACATTGACGCCAAGCTGGCGGCGGGGGATGAGCTAGGGCCGCTGGCCGGAATTCCTATTGGCATTAAGGATAATATCTGCACCCAGGGCATTCCCACCACCTGCGCCTCGCGCATTTTAAAGAACTTCATTCCCCCCTACGACTCTACCGTCACCACGCGGCTCGCAGCCGCCGGGACAGTTACGGTAGGCAAGACAAACCTAGATGAGTTCGCCATGGGCAGCTCAACAGAAAACTCGGCGTTTCAGGTAACGGCCAATCCTTGGGACCTAGCGCGGGTCCCCGGCGGGTCATCCGGCGGATCGGCAGCGGCTGTGGCGGCGCAAGAATGCGCGATCGCTCTAGGCTCGGATACCGGGGGATCTATCCGTCAGCCTGCCTCGTTTTGCGGCGTGGTCGGCATGAAGCCCACCTATGGTTTGGTGTCCCGGTACGGCCTGGTAGCCTTCGCCTCTTCCCTCGATCAAATTGGTCCGCTAACTCGCTCCGTGGAAGATGCGGCAATTTTGCTCGAAGCGATCGCTGGCTACGACCCCAAAGACTCCACCAGCCTCAAGGTCGACATCCCCAACTACGCTGCCCAGCTCAAGCCCGAGCTTGCCCCCGGAACAAAAGTTGGCGTTATCAAAGAGACTCTGGGCGAAGGAATAGAGCCGGACGTTGAGCAGGCCTTCAACGACGCGGTTGCTCAGCTTAAGGATATGGGCGCTGAAGTGCAGGAGATTTCCTGCCCTCGGTTCCGCTACGGTCTCCCCACTTACTACATCATTGCCCCGTCGGAGGCATCGGCCAATCTTGCTCGCTACGACGGCGTCCGGTACGGCTTCCGTGACGAGTCGGGAGAAGACCTGATTGAGATGTACATGAAGACGCGAGCGGAAGGCTTTGGCCCTGAGGTCAAGCGCCGCATTATCATTGGCACTTATGCCCTGTCGGCGGGCTACTACGACGCTTACTACCTCAAGGCGCAAAAAGTCCGAACGCTAATCAAGCAAGACTTTGAGAAAGCGTTCGAGCAGGTAGACGTGCTGGTTAGCCCCACTTCCCCCACCACGACTTTCAAGGCGGGGGCGAAGAGCGACCCTTTGAGCATGTACCTACTGGATCTGATGACGATTCCCGTTAATCTGGCCGGACTTCCGGCGCTCAGCTTGCCCTGCGGGTTTGATAAGGCAGGACTCCCTATTGGCCTGCAGATCATCGGTGGTGTGCTGCAGGAGCAAACGGTGCTGCAGGTGGCCCATGCCTACGAGCAGGCCACGGATTGGCAGCAGCGATCGCCCTCACTTTAGGCCATGCTTTTCCCTACCTCAATGGGGCTACTCCCTAAGGCCGTAGCCATAGGCATGGTGCTCATAGGTATACTTTATGCCGGAGGCTGCCTTTACCTCTATGTCCGTCAACGGCAAATGGTCTTCGCCCCCGTTCGGACTCTATCTGCAACGCCTGATTTGCAGGGTTTAGACTACGACACGCTGTGGATTTCCCTTTGGCCCGATGCAGAGAATGCCCTGCACGGCTGGTGGATTCCGGCACCTTCTGGTATGCCGGGCCAAGGGGTCGCCCTACTGCTTCATGGTCAGGCTTGCACCATCGGCGACAATATCAGGCGGGCAGCGCGGCTGCATCAGCTTGGATTTTCCGTTTTGCTTGCCGACTACCGGGGCTATGGGCTTAGCGAAGGACCCTTTCCGAATGAGCAGCGGGTGTACGAGGATGCCGAGGCAATGTGGCGCTACCTGACTGCTGAGCGCGATATTTCTCCGGCCTCGATTATGATTTACGGTCACTCCCTCGGCGGGGCAATCGCCGTTGAGCTTGCCAGTTACCACCCAGATGCAGCCTGCCTAGTGGTGGAGAGCAGCTTCACTACCATAGAAGCGATGGCGGCTCAGAAGCCGCATCTTCGGCTATTCCCAACGCACTGGCTTATAACGCAGCGGTTCGATTCTCTCAGCAAGGTGCGCAGGGCTTCTGCTGACCCTCAAAGGCGACTGCCCATGCCAAAGCTTTTTGCGCATGGTGAGCTAGATGACATCGTTCCCTGCGCTATGGGACGAGCGCTCTACCAAGCTGCCTCTGAGCCCAAGGCTATCTTGATCGTTCCTGAGGCCAACCACGAGACCGTGGCTGACGCTTCAAGAGCGACCTATACCGCAGCGCTGTCGGCTCTATCACGCTTGGCCTCCCCTGCGGCCTCTGATCCTTGAAATGCTTAAAAATGCCTAACTGAAGTCCCCCCTTGGAGAACGATGGCTCCAAGGGGGGAAAACAGGCTCACGCGAGCAGTGAAGGATTATTAGCCCTCCTTTGCAGCAGCAGCTTTGCCGCTACCTGAAGAAGCTATCGTCGCGTGTCGACTGATGTACTCACTCCAAAGCTCAGCGAGCTCGCCGGCTTCGTCTTGCCACTCCGGGCAGACCTGGTACATGCGGCGCGGGCGACCCCGTCCTTCCACCTTTTTCCAGTACCCGGTAATAACGGCCTTGTCTTCCAAAAACTTCAGAGCGCTGTACAAGACAGTGTCTGAGAGGCGATAGGACGGATAGTTGGCCTCCAGCATCTGGATCAGCTCAGTTCCATAGGAGTCGTTCTTTAGGAGAACGGCTAGAACGTAGCAGACCGCGAGCTCCTTGTTTAGGTAAAAGGGAGGAGGATTACGAAAAAATTGATAAATGTCTTCAAAGGAGTTCATACATTTTACGAAAAGAGCGAAGTTGACTTACAAACGATACCAGCACCATGCTGAGTAATCCAGATTAAAAGCTATTAAGCTACCGAGATAGCACAGCTCTATAACCTCTCCCGTACACACCGCCGAAACTTAGACGTTGTGACAAAGCAGCGTAGCCCCAAATAGACCACTTAGCTCAAGCAGGCCACTTAAAATGTTGCGAAGCAAGTTTGTGAAAGTACACTGACCATCATAGCAAGTTTTTTTATCTTCCTGTCTTGAATCATTTTGGGATTCAAAGTTCATCGAGCGACCTATCACAAACGGTCTATTTGTCGTGATCTTCAAGGTTCGTTCTGTAAACAGCGTAAACGTGGCTTGCCCTTCGCTAGAGCGGACAAGGACAACCACAAAAAACCTGCTTGAGCGATACGAAGATTGTGCTGAAAATTACCAATCTCTTGTACACCATTAGGGCTTTGGTGGTGCGGAGCCTGCTTACTGTTTTTCCATAACGAGCGTTTGGATTTTTACTGTGCCAAGCCCATTATTCCATCTCACGGCAATAAAAAACATCATGCTGTCGGGTGATTCCCCGCTCTCCTTGATCTGCCACCGCTAGGGCGCAAGGAGGGGCTCCCTCTGCTGCGGCTCGTAAGACGCTTCTTTGATAAAGCAGTAGAACGAGAGTTATGAGCGAGGCACAAGTGCTCCTTGAAAGTATGGAAAGCGCCTGTGTGTAATCGTTTGAGCCCAATTCCCTGCAAATATTGCGCATCGACTGTGCTTACACCCTATTGTAGTTTCCCTTTGAAAGAGTAGTGACGTTTGGATGCAGTAAATAGTTCTCGGACTGTCAATCGCTCTAACCTTTCCGATGTCTGTACGATACCGTACAGATTTTAAATAGTTTGTGGATCATAACGGCTTTAGACTTTCCTAGAGTCTGTACGGTACCGAACAAATAAAAAAATTCTGCGTTAGTTCGCGGGCTGCGGAAAAGCGGAGCCGTAGAAGGCTATTTCGCTTTGCTGCATTGATTTGAACCCTCGAGGAGACAGTCTGGAGACTGTCTAAGTCTCTTAGGAGGAATGTCTGACCTCAAGCCTAGGTTGCTGGCCGGTATGTTGGTAAAATTGTTGTAGTAATCAAGTCCAACACTCCGGACAGTTTTCGGTGGCTAACAGTGGAATGCGGGTTTCAGGCCTCTTCTACAGCAGCTCGGCTAACGAGAAATCAATAGTTTCAGCGCTTGCCCAGAAAAGTGTCCGGACTATTGCAAGTCGGGCTTCAACTATCACTGTTTGAGAATCGCTCAGCCTCTCAGTGGGAGTGCAGTGGAAGGAAGTTACTTTTAACCCAATTGATGATGACTTTCTTTTGGAAGTATTCTGTCCCTGGACTTACAGGGAGTCAGCGCCCTGTTGAAAAGCTTTGCCTACATTAGTAACCTTGATTTTATCTGTATAAATAGATTCGGCACTTTGTTGACCTTACTGGCTCCTCAAGTGAAAATTGCGCAGAGTAATAGGAGGGAGCGCTAATATACACGATCTCCAGTTAGACCTGCGGGCCGCTACTTCAAAATGCCAGTCCGTAGCGCCGTAACCGCAGCCTGCACACGGTCATCGACGGTTAGCTTGTTCATGATGCCGCGAACATGGGTCTTTACGGTATTAGGGCTTAGGTACAGTTTGCTCGCAATTTCTGGATTGCTGTAGCCTTCGACCATAAGCTTCAAAACGTCCATTTCTCGCTGAGAGAGTTGGCCCATCGCAGCAACTCTATCTTTTTCGACAGGAGGCCGCAGGTGATCCATGACGGTGCGGGCCACCTGCTGATCAAAGTAGCTTGCTCCTTCACGAGCTGCAGCGATCGCCGTCAGTAGCCCAGTGACCGAGGTCCCCTTTACGCAGTAAGCATCAGCACCGCTCGATAGCGCGCCAATAATTTCAGTTTCGGAAGTATGGGACGTCAGCATGATCACGTGAATGTTTGGCATTGAGGCCTTAATGCGTTTTGTTGCCTCAATGCCGTCTAGCCTAGGCAGCCCAATATCCATCACCACAACGTCTGGACTTAGCCGCTCAGCTTCTTTGACCGCCAAATAGCCATCCTTGGCCTGCCCGATGACCGAAATGTCGTCTTGAGAGGATAGGGACTGCTCAAGACCTAGAAGCATCATCGGATCATCCTCGACAATCAAGACTTGAGTCGGAGATGGAGCATCCATAGCAAAGTGTCTTGTAAAGTAGGTGAGCGGTAACCGCTGAATTGAACAGGCATAACCTACGCGCTCTTGTCTCTCCTATCACGTTTTGGCCCTTACCGCCAAGGCGTGGTTATTACGGTCATACCCCAAACGAGCTAGCTGAGCCAGCGATCGCTCCCGAAGACTCAATCACGAGCCAAAACCTCGCGATCGCATTAGCATATCAATAGCTACCTGACCCCAGCGCGACGGGCAGGTTAGCTTAGCAATCCCCTTTTACTCACCTCAATATCCTATGACGCCTTTAACCCCAGTCCTACACCTTGTTGGCTCAGGTGCAATGGCATACCTATTGGCCAGTCAAATTCGCGACTCCAAGACCCGCCCCAATGTCTTAGCCGGTTTTCAGCTTGCCGAATCCGGGGCCGTTCCCATGCTGACCAAACTGCGCGATCGCGCCAAAGCTGAGGGAGACGAGTGGCTCGCCGAAAAGCTCACCATCCACGCCAGCGACGAGCGCCGCCACGGTCAGATCTTCGCCAACGCGCTGAAGCAAATGGATAAGGAGGTCATCGACTTTAAGGCCCAGGCTGAAGCGAAACCAAAAGACGTTAAAGCAGAAAAATCCTCATCTCAGGGGAGCCCCTTCATGGACGGCTTCTACCGAGGCTTCAGCCGCGAAGACCTGAAGCCCGAGCGCATTGAATGGCCTGTGTTCTTCGCCAGCACCTACATCCTAGAAGCTGACGCCTGCAAAGACTTTCACCGCATGGCGCAGGCGCTTAAAGGTCTCCCCGACATGGACAGCACCCGAGCCGGAATCGAGAGCGTCGCCAAAGATGAAGAGCGCCACGCTGCCTACCTAAAAGAGGCCATGGTGCGCCGCTATGGCTATGCCGCCACCGTGAGCCTAATCGACGAGTGGCGATCGCGTAAAGTAGACGCGCTGATGGCCATGGTGGGCAACATGATTCAAAAAGGCGGCGAAATGCGTACCCTAGCTCAAGACCGCGCCGCCTGACGCTGGGCCTGCTGGGCCTGACGATGGGTCTGACGCCGCTGAATCTCCTCGACGCTGCCCGTAGGAATAGAGGCGATCAGCTGACGCGTGTAGGGCGTGCTCGGAGAGCGGTAGACCTGCTCCGAGGGACCAATCTCCTCAACGCGCCCTTGATTCATCACCATGATGCGATCGCTCATAAATTTGACGACCCCCAGATCATGGGAGATGAAAATATAGGTGAGGCCGAACTCGCTCTGGATGCCCTTCAACAGGTTGAGCACCTGAGCTTGGACCGATACATCTAGCGCAGAGACCGACTCATCGCAGATGATGAACTGGGGCTGCAGCGCTAGTGCCCGAGCGATGCAGATGCGCTGCCGCTGGCCACCGGAAAACTCGTGGGGATAGCGCCTAGCGCAGTTTGGATTAAGCCCTACCCGGTCTAGCAGCTCGGCTACCCGCTGCCGCCGCTGCCGTCCGCTGCCCTGCCGGTGAATTAGCAGCGGCTCCATCACGGCCTCGCCAATGGAGATGCGGGGGTCGAGGGAGCTGTAGGGATCTTGGAAGATAATTTGCATCTCCCGCCGTAGCTGCCGCAGCTGCTTTCGCCCCAGCTGCATTACGGAACGACCCATAAAGGTAATGCTGCCGTCCATCACGGGAATCAGCTTGAGAATAGCGCCCGCTAGGGTGCTTTTACCGCAGCCCGACTCGCCCACTAACCCCAAAGTCTCGCCGGGATATACCTGAAAGGAGACGTCGTTAACCGCCATCACGTAGCGCTCCACCTGCCCAAACGCACCCTTAACCGGAAATCCCACGCGCAGATTCTGAACGTCTAGGAGCGGCTGGGCGGCGGCCCCGTTTGCTGTAGATCTCTGCTCTGAAGCGAAGCTTGAACCGGCGTTTGAACTATTGTTTGAAGCGCCACTGGCATTTGAAGCGGCATTAGCCTGTAAAACCTCTTGCAGGTCACGGCGCTTTTCCTGAATGACCGGCTCTCCATTGACGTCGGTGGTCACTTCCATAAAGTCAGAAACCGTCGGCAGGCAGGCCAGCTGCTGGTCGGGTCGAGGGCGGCAGGCCAGCAGTCCTTTCGTATAGGGATGCTGCGGATCGGCGAAAATTTGTAGCGCCGAGCCATATTCCACAATCTTCCCCTGATACATGACGGCCACGGTGTCGGCAATCTCCGCGACGATGCCCAAATCGTGGGTGATAAAAATCATCGACATGCCCCGGCGATCGCGCAGCTCCCGCAGGAGGCTGAGAATGCTGGCCTGCACCGTCACGTCGAGGGCCGTGGTGGGCTCGTCGGCAATCAGCAGCGCCGGATTGCAGGCGATCGCCATGGCAATCATCACCCGCTGAATCTGTCCGCCGGAGAGCTGGTGGGGGAAGCGAGCCAACAGCGCCTGCTGGCGAGCGGTAATATAGGCTTCGATATCAGCGTCGGCGGGCTGCTGGGGGCGATCTAAGGCCCGCTCATCGACGCAGCTTTGGCGAAGCTGCTCGTCAGAGGGTAAAAGCTTGACCTCCTGCAGCAAGCTAACGGCGCGAGCTTGGGCCTGCGCCACTGAAACGGTCTCATGCTGGCGAATGGCCTCGATCAGTTGATATCCGCAGGTAAAAACCGGGTTCAAGGAGCTCATAGGCTCCTGGAAAATCATTGAGATCTCTCCCCCTCTAAAGGTCTGGCGCTGTTTGGCCGAGAGGGTCAGCAGGTTGATGGACCCCAGCTGTGGCGCTGCCGGGTGGAAGTAAATCTCCCCTTGGCTGATCTCTCCGGGGGGTGAAGGAACAAGGCCCATAACGGCCAGCGCCGTTACAGACTTACCGGATCCCGACTCCCCCACGATGCCCAGGGTTTGCCCTCGCGCGACGCTTAGGGAAATACCGTCAACGGCTTTGATGTTCTGGCTGTCTTGCTTAAAGAGAACGTGCAGATCGCGAACATCAAGAATGGCGTCAGACATAAGGGAAGACGTTATATATCTTTAGTAGAGGCTGGCAACGGGCACAGAATGGTGTATCAGCTTATCAAGACAACCTTGAAACTCACCCCTAGACATTATCTTCAAGCGATTCTACACCTTGTTGTCAATGTTACAGACTATGGCGCTGAGTTGGTTACCTCAGGCTACAGCAAACTAATTGTGAACTGAATTGTGTATACAATCAGCTATAGTTGCGCTGTACATCAGATCCCTACGTCCCCTCGATGGCAACGCCTGTCGCTTTAGGCTAGCACCATGACTAATACCCTAAACTCTGCCGAATCGTCAGACAAGCAAAACGTGCCGCTCCATCCTCCAGAGTCTTCTAGTAACGCTGCCGGGACGCGTCGCCCCACCGAATCTAGACCCTGGGGCTCTTTCACGGTCTTAGAGGAGGGCCAAGGCTACAAAATAAAGCGGGTTGAGGTAAAACCAGGGCAGCGCCTCAGCATGCAAATGCACTATCACCGAAGCGAGCATTGGATCGTCGTCTCGGGCACCGCTCGCGTTATTTGCGGAGAGGACACAACTCTAATTTGTACCAACCAGTCCTCTTATGTGCCTGTTTGCACACCGCACCGCTTAGAAAATCCTGGCGTAATTCCTCTGGTGCTTATTGAGGTGCAGAACGGAGAATACCTCAATGAATCTGATGTCACTCGCTTCGGCGAGGATACGGAAGATGCCTCTTGATCTGATGTAGCGGAAACGCCGGAAAGCGATCGGCCATCACCGCAGTGAAAGTTAGCGTGACCTATAGATGCACCACTCTGGAACAAAGCGAAGCGATAGCGTAGAGGCCTGTTCCTGCATCTTGCAGGTCACGCTGTGCTGTCTACTCGCGACGTAGACATCGTCATCGCCTCGAGTAGACAGGTGCCTTGACTCAGAAGATGTAAAGGCAGCGATCGCTGTTACGGTGATGGCCGCAGTTAATAGGCGCTTCATATCCTACTCCTCAACAGTGAGCACGCAATCTCTTTCAATCAGGGTAGACAGCTTCACCGCCTCTTCTGCCTACAGGTGTGGCGCTTTTGCACACTGTCCATTAAAAGACTAGCGATATACTACAAGGGCAAACGGTTCTCTTCTTCTGCATCTACTCTCCCCCTTGTGCTGACGGAGACCAAACTTAATCTCCCCTTTGGCTATGGTTTCCATCGCGCGCAAAAATTTATTCGAAGATATTCCTCGGTTTCTGGTTGCTCAAGCGGGCATTATGTTTGCCGTCAGCCTGGTGACGATTCAGCTCGGTATTCTCAAGGGTTTTACCCGCTCGACCACTCGGCTCATTGAGAGTTCCAGCGCCGATATCTGGCTGACGGGTGAGGAGATGGTTCATTTTGAGCTGACCCAAAGCGTTCCCTTGGAGATCCAGGTAGAGGCAAAGAAAATAGACGGTGTGGCGATCGCCGAGGCCATGGTGCTCGCCAGTGGCCGCTGGCGAGGGCCAGAGGGAAAAATCGGGACGGTGCGCGTGGTGGGGTTTTCTCCTAATGGGAGCCTCTTTCGGCCTGGCCAGGTGGTGCAGGGCGATCTGGCCGATATTCGCAAACCGTTTAGCGTCATGACCGACGCGACCAATCTTAAGTCTTTGGAGCTGAGCGGCATCGGCGACAGCGGTGAAATTAGCTCGGCATCGGCGACTCTGGTCGGCCTCACCCGCGATACCCAGTCGATTGCCTCTAGCACCATCGTTTTCACGTCTCTAGAGAACGCTAAGGCTTATGCCACAGCCGGACTGACCTCAAGCGTTTCCTGCGATGTCCGGCCCGGCGGGGAGAATTTGCAGTGCACCACCATCTACACCCAGGCCGATGAGGATGCGGTTCCGGAGCGTCAGCCCCTCGCTATTTCTGACCCAATCTCCTATGTACTAATTCGAGCTGAGGCCGGTCAAGACATCGACCAGCTCAAGCAGCGTCTAGAAGAGGCGTTTCCAGAGGCGCAGACGCTAACTCAAGAGGAGATGTTGGACACCACTCGCCGCTACTGGCAGCTGCGGACGGGCATTGGCTTCATTTTGGGCCTTGGGGCTGCTGTCGGCATGATTGTCGGCATCGTGATTGTCGGCCAAATTCTCTACTCGTCGGTATCGGACCATATTCGGGAGTATGGCACTTTGAAGGCGATGGGCGCTTCCGACCGGATGATCTACGGCATCATCATTGAGCAGGCGCTGTGGATGGCAGTTTTGGGCTACATCCCCAGTATCTTGCTGTGCCTCGGCCTAGGAGCCTGGACCTTTTCCACCCAGGGCATCATGATATTAATTACGCCTTCGGTATCGGCGGGAATTTTGGGAATCACGGTTGTCATGTGCGTGGGGTCAGCCCTATTCGCCATTCAAAAGGTGACCAAGGTGGATCCAGCAATCGTCTTCAAGGCGTGACGCCAATCTAAGTCACAATGCCGGGCTAGAGGCTCAAGTAACTTTCGATTGTTAAGGCCAGCAGGCGATCGCTCCCCAGACAGTCGCTCCCCAGACAGTCGCTTACACCAGACAGTCGCTTACAATTGAGGAACCGGGCTATGCTCTTCAAAAGCCGCAGGCGCTTAGGACATCGCTGAATCTGCAGCTGCCTGTATCTGCTGTATTCCGCGATACAGCCTGACTTCCAAATAGCTCGCTAGTCTAAATAGAAGCGCCCTCGCAAGTCTAGTAAAGACTTGGTAGAGTTTCGTAACAGACCAAGCGTAATTGTTTACAATTGCACTTGACAGAGTTTTCTATCTGTACAGACTCGTTTCTTCCCTGCCCTCGCACAACTGATGTGTCATACGGTTTCTAAATGACGGCTCAATTAAGTAATGATCAGCAGCTTGCTCCTCAGAAGAAGTTGCTCAAGCCGGTGGGTGATAGTCGAGTTGCGCTCGCTGCCTCAGAGGTGTCGATGCAGTACAAGACGGGGGAACAAACTCGCCAGGTTCTCAGCGACATCTCCCTGACCGTCAATTCGGGAGAAATTCAGCTGCTGATGGGGCCGTCAGGCTCAGGCAAAACCACGCTGCTCTCAATATTAGGTGGAATTCTAACGCCGTCTTCGGGCAGCGTCAAGATGCTGGGCCAAGAAATAACGACCATGTCCCGCAGCAAGCTGGCGGACTATCGACTCCACAATATCGGCTTCATCTTCCAGGGATTCAACCTGTTCCCGGCGCTGACGGCGGTGGAAAACGTGGAGGTGATTCTCAAGCTGCAGGGCAAGCAGGGCCAGGCCAACCGCAGAGCCTACGACCTATTGGACCAAGTGGGCCTCGGAGACAGGGCAAACGCCTATCCCCGTAGCCTTTCTGGCGGGCAGAAGCAGCGGGTGGCGATCGCCCGCGCCCTGGCAGGATACCCGCCGATCATCATGGCGGATGAGCCCACGGCGTCTCTTGACTCTAAGAGCGGACATGCGGTTATCTCCCTCTTAAGGCGGCTCGCCAAAGAAGAGGGCAGCACGGTGCTGATTGTCACCCATGATTCCCGTATTCGAGATGTTGCTGACGATATCGCCTACTTAGAAGATGGGCACCTGCGCAGTTTGCCGGGGTTACCTCCAGCCCTGTAGAGGATTTGTCTTCAGGGCTGGCCCCCATACCCTACAGCCCAATCGAAATAGGCCTCTTAAGCGTCTGACGAGTCGGGGTCAAGCTCCCAACGCTTGTCGTCTCGTTCCTGCATCTTTTCCACCCCGGCAACGGGTTGACGATCGGGGTAGGTCATACCCACGGCCTCGCCAAGTTCACTCACCACATTTTGGCCTGGCGTCGGCGTTGTGCCCCCAACAGCCTCTTCTCCCACCACCTTGGCCTGACCTTGGTCAGAGAAGGTATCTCCCCCGGTGGTAGGCTTGCCGGCGGCAATGTAGGCTTCTGACTGTGATCCGGGCGGCGTGATGTCAGAAGTCGGGGTGACATCAGCGCTGAGGCCATCAGGGTCACTGCCAGCCGTATGCTCGCCAACGCTGATGTTTGTCTGCGGCTGGGACGATTGCCCGATGGCCGCATCTCGATCTTGCTCTGACTCTGCTGAACGCTTATCCATACTTTTTCCCAAGTTCTCTAATGCTTAACTATATCTGCTCTAGCAAATACACCCCAGCGTCTGCTTCCCTACAACGGTAGAAGACTCGAGATTTTGCGCCAATGCGTCCTGCTCCCCTCCCTTGTTACACTGAGAACAAAGGCTTTTCGTTCTGTTCCCCTGATCCTTCGCCCCACTTGATATGCAGCCAACTGACCCGAGCAAGTTCACAGATAGCGCCTGGGACGCCATTGTCAACTCACAGGACATTGTTCGTCGCTTTCGTCAGCAGCAGCTGGAGGTTGAGCATTTGGCGATCGCGCTGCTGGAGCTGAAAGACAGCTTTACCAGTCAGCTGCTGGGCCTCATGGGAGTGAACACAGAACGGCTTGAAAAGCAGATAGAGGCCTATGCCCAGCGCCAGCCCAAGGTTGCCGATGGCGATCAGCTTTACCTAGGCCGCTCCTTAGACCAGCTCCTAGACCGCGCTGACAACGTTCGCCACAACCTCAGCGCCGAGGTCATTGACGATGAGCACCTGCTGCTAGCGCTCTCGCGGGATGAGCGCATCGGGCGGCGGCTGTTTCGCAACGCCGGTATTGACCTGGGTCGGTTAGAGACGGCGGCGATGGAGCTGCGCAAGCAGCGGCAGACAGAAGCGGCGGCGGCGGCCCCTGATGAGCCTAGCAGCAATAAGAGCGCCAAAGAAGAGCAAGACGACCCGCTAGAAAAATACGGCCGTGACCTCACCGAGCAGGCCACAGCGGGCAAGCTTGACCCGGTGATTGGCCGCGATGAGGAGATCCGCCGGGTCATTCAGGTGCTCTCGCGGCGCACGAAGAACAACCCTGTGCTAATTGGCGAACCCGGCGTCGGCAAAACAGCGATCGCCGAAGGGCTGGCCCAGCGCATGGTCAATGGCGATGTGCCCGAATCCCTCAAAAATCGCCGCCTGATTTCTCTCGACATGGGCTCCTTGGTGGCGGGGGCAAAGTACCGGGGCGATTTTGAAGACCGCTTGCGGTCTGTGCTCAGGGCGGTCACTGACTCTGATGGCCAGTATGTGCTTTTCATCGACGAGCTGCACACCGTCGTTGGGGCCGGGGCAGGGCAGACCAACGTCGATGCGGGTAATCTGCTAAAGCCGATGCTGGCCCGAGGGCAGCTGCGCTGTATCGGGGCTACTACCCTGGATGAATACCGCAAGCATATCGAGAAGGATGCAGCGCTAGAGCGGCGCTTCCAGCAGGTCTACATCGGTCAGCCTAGCGTCGACGACACCATCTCCATCCTCCGGGGCCTCAAAGACCGCTATCAAACCCACCACAACGTCACCATCTCCGATGCGGCGCTGGTGGCCTCCGCCAAGCTCTCCGACCGCTACATCACCGATCGCTTCTTGCCCGATAAGGCTATCGATCTTGTGGATGAGGCGGCGGCCAAGCTGAAGATGGAGAACACCTCCAAGCCAGAAGAGCTAGAAACCGTCGAGCGGCGGTTAATGCAGCTGGAAATGGAGAAGCGATCGCTAGAGGGGGAGGACAACGGCGACAACTCAGGCAGCTACCGACTGGCAAACCAGCTGGAGCGAATTACCGGTGAGCTAAGCGAGCTCACCACTGAGCGCGATCGCCTCTCCTCTCAGTGGGACTCGGAAAAGCAGACCCGAGACACAATCAAGGCGCTGCGGGAAGAAGAAGAGCAGCTGCAGCACCAGATTGAAAAAGCTGAGCGCGACTACGATCTCAACACGGCGGCTCAGCTCAAGTACGGCCGCTTAGAGGCGGTCCATCAGGAGCTAGAGGACAAAGAGGCGGCCCTGATTGACATCCAATCTCGCGGCGCAGCGCTGCTTCGCCAGCAGGTGACCGAAGCCGACATCGCCGAAATCGTGGCCAAGTGGACAGGTATTCCCGTCAACCGACTGCTGGAGTCGGAGCGGCAAAAGCTGCTGCAGCTGGAGTCTCACCTGCATGAGCGCGTCATTGGCCAAGATGAGGCCGTCGCGGCGGTATCAGCCGCCATTCGTCGGGCGCGGGCCGGAATGCAGGACCCCAGCCGCCCTATTGGCTCATTTTTGTTTATGGGGCCGACGGGCGTCGGTAAGACGGAACTGGCCCGCACTCTCGCCGAGTTTTTGTTTGACTCCAGCGATGCCCTGGTGCGTATCGACATGTCGGAATATATGGAGAAGCACGCCGTATCGCGGCTGGTGGGTGCGCCTCCGGGCTATGTGGGCTTTGAGGAGGGCGGGCAGCTGTCAGAGGCGATTCGCCGCCGCCCCTATTCCGTGCTGTTGCTAGACGAAGTGGAGAAGGCTCACCCGGACGTATTCAACATCCTGCTGCAGGTGCTGGATGACGGACAGGTCACCGATTCTCAAGGGCGTCAGATCAATTTCTGCAACACCGTCATTGTGATGACCAGCAACATCGGCGGCGACCACATCTTAGACGTGTCGGGCGACGACTCCAAGTACGAAGAAATGCGATCGCGGGTGCTCGTGGCGCTGCGATCGCACTTTCGACCCGAGTTTCTCAACCGCATTGACGACCTAATTTTGTTCCATCCGCTGCGGCTCGACGAACTGCGGCAAATTGTGGGCATTCAGCTCAACCGGGTTCACAAGCTGCTGTCAGAGCAAAAGCTTGGCCTTGAGGTAACGGCAGCGGCCCAAGACCACATTGCTGAAGCGGGCTACGACCCCGCCTATGGGGCTAGGCCGCTGAAGCGAGCCATCCAGCGAGAGGTGGAAAACCCCTTGGCAACCAAGATCTTAGAGAACGCGTTTGATGAAGGGGATACTATCCTGGTCGACCTAGACGGCACAAGCCTCAGCTTTACCCATAAGCAGGCCTCCGCAGAGGTCACTAACGGGAGCTCCGCGCTCGCTCCCGCTCCCGATACGGTACCTGAGCTTGCTGTAGAGCTAGAGACGCCCCAAAATCCGTTCAGCGACAGCAGCAGTCACGATGGTGACATCGTTAAGGCGGTGTAGAGGCCAGAAGCGGCCCGTTTGTACTTACTGCTCAAATACGCCAAATGCCCCGACACAGAGTAAGTGCCGGGGCATTTAGTAGAAGAGCGATCGCTAAACCCAGTTCCCCTTCATCGGTTGATGGGGTAACCCGCTAGCAGGCTTCTATTAGGGGTGAAACAGCAGATCGGGAAAAAATCGGTTGAATTCGATTAAAACTCCGGCTGCGATGAAAGTAGCCACTGTGGCCATGACAGGGGCCGTAGACAGGTACTTAAGAAAGTTGTCCATAAAAAACTCCTAACGGAAATACATCGAGGGGACTTAGCACAGCAGAAGACTATCGAGGGGAAACGGGAATGTTTTCCTCAGCTTCGACAAGCTCACCACTGAGAAACTCTTTGAGCGCTGTCGCTGGCCAAGCAAGTGCGGCCAACGTGATGCTCAGCGCCAAAGGTACGTCGATGATGATTTCCTTCTCTTCCGGCTTCTTCTCGTCGCGAACCGCAATTAGGTAAGCGCGACCTGCCCAGCCAATCCAGCCGGCAATATACAGAAACAAAATGCTCGGGATAATGAATTCACCCGCGTGATCGAGGCTTCCATCTACCACCAGGTGGGGCAGACCCTCGGGTCCACACAGTACGTTGGAGGCACCGTATAGCTCGAAGCGGCGCTGCGCTTGAGGCGTGCTGGCGTTGGCCGCGCGCGCCTGAAACGCTGGAGATTGATCACAGGGAGTTAGGCCAGCCACATCGGCAGAAGCTGGCGCAGCAACGCCAAGCCAGAGGCAAAGCGCTAAGATAGCAGCAAAACATTGACGCATAGATTCGTTTTCCTCAATAACACGCAACATGTATAAAGCAATTCAAAAGCGGAGTTCGCGCGATCGCCTTGAATTGTGCAGCGCCCTTCGCCGAATGTAGCTTCTGGCGTACGGCTTCCGTTGGTGTCAAGACCGCTCGAAGCCCGTTTGCGAAGTAATCTTGCTGATTGTAACCTTGGCTATAATCCAGCACTGAAAAGCGTCCTGCTGATTTTCTACCCTACAGGATAGGGGTGAGCAAATGGCAAAAATTTTAGCAATCGAAACAAGTTGTGACGAAACTGCCGTTGCAATCGTTGAGAATCGTAATGTCCAGGCCAGCATCGTTTCCAGCCAAATTGAAATCCACGCTCGCTTCGGCGGCGTCGTGCCTGAAGTGGCTTCACGGCAGCACGTGGAAACGCTAAATCAGGCGATCGCCCAAGCCCTAGAGGAGGCTGCTGCAACCTGGGACGAGATTGACGGCATCGCCGCCACCTGTGCGCCGGGGCTGGTGGGCGCGCTTTTGGTGGGCGTGACGGCGGCTAAAACTCTGGCGATGATGCGTAATAAGCCGTTTATAGGGGTCCACCACCTCGAAGGACATATCTACGCCTCGTACCTTGCAGACCCCACTTTTGAACCGCCGTTTGTGTGTCTGCTGGTATCGGGAGGCCACACTAGCGTGATTCAGGTGAAGGGCTGCGGCGACTATGTCACCCTGGGGCGGACCCGAGACGATGCGGCAGGCGAAGCCTTTGACAAAGTGGCGCGGCTTATGGGTCTAGGCTACCCGGGCGGACCAATTATCGATAAGCTGGCGCAGCAGGGCGACAGCCGGCGATTTGCGCTGCCGGAGGGCAATATCTCGCTGCCTCAGGGCGGTTTTCATCCCTACGACTCCAGTTTTAGCGGCCTGAAGACGGCGGTGCTGCGGCTGACCCAGCGGCTGCAGGCTGAGGAAGAGGCGTTGCCGATCGCCGACGTTGCGGCCAGTTTTCAGAATGCCGTCGCCCGCGCCCTCACCAAGCGGGCGATTGCCGCCGCCTTGGACTACGATTTGAAGACCATCGCCGTGGGCGGGGGCGTGGCGGCCAACAGCGAGTTGAGGCGGCAGCTGAACGCGGCAGCTGAGCCCCACGGCATTCAGGTTCTGTTCCCGCCGCTGCGCTACTGTACCGACAACGCCGCCATGATTGGCTGCGCGGCGGCGGAGCACCTCGACCAAGGCCACAGCTCGCCGCTCACGCTTAAAGCTGAGTCTCGTTTGGGAATCGAGCGGGTGATGCAGCTGTACGGCGATCCGGCCTCGGCCTCCCTTTAGGAAGTGTCGTAGAATTAAAGAAATGTAACGTTATTAAATTAAGGCCCCGTGACTCAATCTCCCAGCGTGCAATCTGGCACTCAGTCTTCCGGCGTGCAGTTTCCCAGCAAGCCATCTTCCAGTGGGCAACCCCAGCCCCGCAGCTGGCAGGAATTCGACTGGACCTGGCGGGGACACCGGATCCGCTATGCGATCGCAGGCCAAGGTGAGCCGCTGGTGCTCATCCACGGGTTTGGGGCCTCCATCGGCCACTGGCGCAAAAATATTCCCGTGCTGGCGCAGGGCTACCAGGTGTTTGCCCTAGACATGTTGGGGTTTGGCGCGTCGGATAAGCCCGCTGAGAGCTACAGCCTAGAGCTGTGGGAAGCGATGCTGGCTGATTTTTGGCAAGAGATTGTGCAGCGGCCCGCCGTATTTGTGGGCAACTCCATTGGCGGGCTCTTGACCCTGATGCTAATGGCCCACCACCCGGCGATCGCCTCAGGCGGGGTACTGCTTAACTGCGCAGGGGGGCTGAACCACCGACCCGAAGAGCTGCCGCCGCCGCTGCGGTTCGTCATGGGCACTTTCACCCGAATCGTCAGCTCCCCGGCGTTTGGTCCCCTGATGTTCAATCAGGTGCGCCGCAAGGGGCGTCTGCGCAGTACGCTTAAGCAGGTCTACTGCAACCCCGAAGCCGTTACCGACGAGCTGATTGACATCCTGTATCAGCCCTCCTGCGACCCCGGTGCCCAAGCGGTTTTTGCCTCAATTCTCTCTGCACCCCCCGGTCCGCGCCCTGCAGACCTACTGCCTCAGATTCAGCAATCGCTGCTGGTGCTTTGGGGAGAAGCAGATCCCTTGGACCCCGATCTGCCGGTGCGGCCATCTACCAGGACCTAGCGCAGAGCAGCCCGAGCAGGTCGCATTCGAAAGCATTCCCAACACGGGACATTGTCCCCACGATGAGTACCCCGAGCGCGTAAATGAGCTGATCTTGGGCTGGCTACAGCGAAAGGAGTCATTGAGCAGGTCATAGAGGAAGATTGGTAGAATAAAGTTTAATACTCTATTTATCTCCCTCTATCGCCACTAGTGGTCTCAAACACAAGCGGTTCCATGTCACTATCTTCTGCGGTTATGCTTGCGGCTTTTCCCATCGACAGCTTGCTGTCTACCCAGGGCATCATGGTCATGCTGCTGGTGGCCTATGCCGGCGCGATGTGGATGTTTTTGACCAGCGCCCCTAAGGTCTACACTTTGATGGTGTCGGATCTAGAGGTAGCCCGCCGCTTTTACGAAGATATCTTGGCGCTGCAAGCCGCTGACGTGCCGCTGCACTATTACTACAACTACGAGCAAACCCTGGGCGCTACGGTTGACCCCCTCTATATGGGTGGCGGGGTTAGCGGCGCTACCTACAATGCCCCAGATGGACTGTGGTATCAGCTTAAGAAAAATACGCAGCTCCACGTGGTGTCGGGGGCAAACCTTGGCAACAAAGACCGTCAGCGGCACGTGTGCTTTGACCGTGCCTGCCTAGAGCAGGTGCTGATGCGCGTCCAGACCCATGGGGTCAAGCATAAAATTCGCCGGGAAGAGCCGCTCAATTTTTTGGTGAAGGACTGGGAGGGTCAGGTGATTGAGATGGCTGAGGTGTCTAATTAGTCGCTAGGTCATCACCTACTTGCTGCGCTTTTGGCGCTGGTGCGTCACCATAAGACGTCACCACAACCCGAGAATTGCTCAATGTACTGGCTCTTCCTCCTGCTTGCAATCGCGGCAGGAACCCTACTGCCGATACAGGCGGGGATCAACGCTCAGCTGGCTAAGGCCCTCGGCCATCCCCTCTTAGCGGCGACTGTCTCGTTCACGTTCGGGGCAGCGGCCCTAATGCTCGCTACAACATTGGTTCAAGCTCCCTTGCCCGCATTTAGCCGCTTATCACAGATTCCGTGGTATTTGTGGCTAGGTGGATTACTTGGGACCGTTTACTTAACGGCGACTATTGTTCTGGCCCCCGTACTTGGTGCGGCGGTGATGATTGGGCTGATCATTACGGGGCAAATGCTGGCGGCGATCGCGCTAGATCATTTCGGATTGGTAGGCTTTCCGGTCCATCCGATTAGCGCTTGGCGTATCGTGGGCGTTGTTTTTTTGACGACTGGCGTTGTGCTGCTTCAGCGCACTTAGGGCTTGCTCGCTGAAGCAGGCTTACTTTCACGAACGACGTAGCTTCCGGCAATTACGCGGGCGTCCTTGTTGTAGTCTTTGTAGGGCTTTTCAATGCCGTAGGCCGTCAGGGTATAGACTACGCCACTGTGCTGCTCAATAAAGCTGAGGGCGTCGAGCTGCTGTCCCTCGCTATTAAGTCCCTTCCAGCTCAGCCGCAAGCTGCCGTCTGACTGCTTCTCGGCGCTGCCCTGCTCCCAGGAGACGTCCACAAAGCTTTCCTGCAGCGATCGCTTCAGGCGCTCCTCAAGCTGGGCTGAGGTGAGGGGCTTGTCTGAGTCGATAGAGGCATAGCCAATTTCCCCCTTAAAACCGCTGTCGGCTGACGTGAAGGTCATCCCCTGCTCTCCGCTCTCCGCCTTGTAGTCTTTAGGCAGCGCCAGGGCAAACATGCCGTCTTCATCCCGATAGATTTGCACATCCTCGGGAAGTTGGGCGGTCTCTTGAGGCGGAGGGTCAGGAAATTTTTCTACCTTGGGGGCGGGGACCGCTCGAGGGGGATTGAGGGAGACGATGGAGGTTTTAGAGCCGCAGGCTGAGGCCAGCAGCAGCGGCAGCAGCCAGGGGCAGAGACGATACCGCATCCTAGTTGGCCTCGGGGGTGCTAGGGCCAGTCTCTCCATCAGGCCTAGAGTCATCGGGCTTAGGCTCTGCCGTCGTCTCAGCGCGCAGCAGCGGAAAGGCGATCGCATCCCGGATGCTAGCGCTGTCGCACAGGAGCATCATCAGGCGATCGATGCCAATGCCCAGACCGCCCGTGGGGGGCATGCCGTACTCCAACGCCGTCAAAAAGTCTTCGTCCACCCCCTGGGCCTCTAAGTCTCCGGCGGCTTTGCGGGCGGCTTGGGTTTCTAGCCGCTGCCGCTGGTCGACGGGGTCTGTTAGCTCGGAGAAGCTGTTGGCGGTTTCCCGACCGACGATGAAAAGCTCAAAGCGCTCTACCAGACCCGGCTTACTGCGGTGGGGCTTGGCCAAGGGTGAAATCTCCACTGGGTAGTCGGTGATGAAGGTGGGCTGAATGAGGGTCTCTTCCACCGCCTGCTCAAAGGCCTCATTGAGGACATGGCCAACGCTGGGGCAGTCGTTGGCGTGGATGCCTGCGGCCTCGGCGGCGGATTTAGCCTCCTCAAGAGAGTCAAACTGGCCAAAATCAACGCCCGTTTTTTCCTGCACCGCCTCGTGCATGGTCACTCGCCGCCAGGGGGTCGTCAGATCGATGGCTTCTCCCTGGTAGGTGATCTCTGTGGTTTCCAAGACGTCTTGAGCCGCTTGGGCAATCAGCGTCTCGGTGAGAGCCATCATGTCGTGGTAGTCGGCGTAGGCCTGGTAGAGCTCCAGGGTGGTGAATTCGGGGTTGTGGCGCGTCGAGATGCCCTCGTTGCGAAACACGCGCCCCAGCTCAAACACCTTTTCAAAGCCCCCTACCACCAGCCGCTTCAGGTGCAGCTCCGTGGCGATCCGCAGGTACAGCGCCATATCCAGGGTGTTGTGATAGGTAATGAAGGGGCGGGCCTCGGCTCCCCCGGCTTCTGTCTGGAGCACGGGCGTTTCGATTTCAATAAAGCCCCGCTGGTCTAGAAAGCGGCGAATAGCGGCCGTGATGAGCGCGCGGCGGCGAAAAGTCTGGCGGGCGTCAGGGTTGACGATCAAGTCGACGTAGCGCTGGCGGTAGCGCTTTTCCACGTCCGTCAGCCCGTGCCACTTATCGGGCAGGGGCAGCAGCGCTTTGGTGAGCACTTGGTAGTGGCTCACCTTCACCGACAGTTCCCCCTTGTCGGTGCGCTTTATTGTCCCTTTTACGCCTAAAATATCCCCCGCGTCGGTGAGCTGCTTCAGGGTGCTGAAGGCCGCTTCGTCCACTTCCGCCATCCCGGCCTGGATGGTCTTTTTATCCAGGTAAAGCTGAATCGTGCCCGTCTCGTCCTGCAGCGTGAAAAAGGCCAGCTTGCCAAACACTCGCCGCAGCATGATCCGCCCGGCGATCGCCACTCCATCCTCGACTTCTTCTCCAGGCTCTAGGTGGGCGTATTTGCCCTGAAGCTCCGCCGCGCCGTGGGTTGATTCCCAGCGATAGGCATAGGGATTGAGCCCCTTTTCCTGAAGCTGCTGGGCTTTTTTAAGTCGCGTAGCGCGGATGTCGTCGGAGGCCATGGGCGGATGCTGACAGGTATGTGGCAGTGATGTACGAATGAGCTTATCTAGACTATCAAAAATAGCCGAGATGTAGCGCTAGGTTGGAGTGAGTGAGAGCTACGGCTCAATCCCGCTGGTGGGCAAACTGATACGCGCCGAGCGCCCCTAGCAGGATGGCGATCGCCAGCAGCACGGGAATGCTGTACCAGGGAAACTCAGCTAGCGGCAGATAGGCGGCTGCCCGTAAGCCGACGCTGGTATAGGTGAGCGGCAGGCAATATACCACTGCCTTCAGGACCAAAGGCAGGGTCTCAGGAGAAAAGAACGTTGCGCCCAAAAACGACATAGGCACAATTAAAAAGTTGTTGAGCAGGCTCACCCCTTCTAGAGATTTGACGTTGAGCCCAACAATCACCCCTAACCCTGCAAACACGGCGCAGTTGAGCACCAAAATCAGTAGAAACAGCGGACTGACGAACTGCCATTGGCCAGTGGCGATTAGGGCAATGGCGATGACCGACCCTGAGGTCATCAGCCCTCGTACTACTCCAGCTAGCATCTTGCCCAAAAACAGCGAGAGGGGATGGACTGGAAACAGCAGCACTTCCTCAAACGTCTTGCTGTAAAGGCGCTCGCCGCAGATGGAGAATGTTGTGCCACCGAAGCTAATGGTCATCGAAGACAGCGCTACCATTCCCGGCAGAATAAACTGAAGGTAGTTTTCGCCTGCAGGCGGGTCAATCGCCTGGTCGATAGCGCTTCCCAGTCCAAACCCGAACGCTAAAATATAGATCAGCGGTGACACCAACCCTGAGGCGGCAATCTGCGGAATGCGGACCTTTAGATCTAGCCAGTCTCCCCAAAAGACTGTGAGGCTGTCGGCCAGAATTACGGGGAGCGAAATTGAATCAGGCCGCTGAGGCATTTGAGCCCCTTGGCGCTGCGTCCGGGAAGATTGCGAAATCACTGTGATGTAAACATACGTTACGATACTCTTTATTCTGTCACTTTTTGACGTCTCCAGCGAGATAGCTATGGCCCGTAAACCCAAACCTCCCCTCCGTCCCTCCCGCTACAGCGATCGCTACGACGAGCCAGAAGAGCGCGCGCTGCCGGGGAAAAAGTCAGTGGGCGGTCTTCTGAGTTCAACGACCCTAGCGATTCTGGGGGCGGCGCTGGTCATTGGCATTGGTCTCGGGGCGCTGTTTGGCTCGTCGGTCAACTTCTCAGACGAGACGGTCGCCACCCGAGTCGCCATTGACGAGAGCGTCGCCAACCCCGAGATCTGCGCCCAGTACGGGGCAGGGGCGATCGCCGTAGACCTGCGGGCGTTTGTGACCCTCAACCCGTTTAAGGTGTTTATCTCGCAGCCGCTGATGCAGCCGGGATGCGTCCTGCGCAGCAACAACTGGTCTATTTTGGAGCAGCGAGATTTGGTCACTAGCCAGGACGTGCGTCAGTGCAAGCAGCGCATGAACACCTTTGGCTTTATTGGAGACTTAGACAAGACCAATGGCGCGCCCGTAGTTGAATGCGTCTATGAAAACGACGGTGCTCGTAACCTGTTCCTTAAGTCTGGGGCGCGCCGGGGCGAAAACAGCTTCTAGAGAAAGCTTTGCCCTGCTCTAGAAAGACGTGGGGCCAAGATAGCGGCTTAGATAGGGCGAGAACACTTCATAGATCAGCGTCAGCGGCTGACCGTGGTGCCAAAATAGGTAATGCCTGCCCCAAAAGGGGCCGGGCTCACCCAAAGCTTCCTCTAGCACCGCCGACTCGCCGTAGCAAACGCCGCGTACGTCCCGGTACAGCTCGGTTCGCAGCTTGGCTAGGCTGGCCCAGATAGGCAGAGAGCGATTTTGCAGGTAATCGTCAACGTGGCTCGCTTCCCACCAAGACGTGGCGTAGGCGAGCCTTTGCCCGGACGCCGTTCTGAGCCACACCTGGCGGCGCACGCGGGGTCCTGGAACGGTTTGAATTAGGTCGGGGGCTCCGTCGAGGTCATGTCCGACCGCAGACATGTCAATCACGTCGACTTCAGTAGGCTCTCCCGTCAGCAGCTGTAGGTGCCGAGTGGGGGAGCCATCGCCCAAAAGAAGGATTTGCCAAGGGGGGGCGAGCTGCTGATGGGGCAGGCCGGTCTTCACGATGGACTGATCTCCCTGCCAGTGGGGGCGCAGGGCGTGCCAAGTCGCCGGAAGCCCTGTGGCGGGATGGGGGTCTTGTGCTAAAGTCAATGGCTTTACAAAAGTTTATGGCCTATCTGCATCATAATACGGTCTCTAAGCCTGTGCAAAGCTGGGGTTAGGGTGGTTTGGAAAGATGATGAGGTTTAGCTTGCGCCGGGGCCTTTAGGGCCACCGGCATCTTGAACCGGATAGGCCGATTGGTAAACTTGCGATCGCTTTCCGAAAATCTGGTAGCGATTGTCGCGCACTTGCTCATAAAAGCGATCGCCCATCGGCTTGAGCCCCGGAACCGCTAGGTAGGCCGCCACTAGCGGCTGGCTAAGGGGCAGAACCTGCCCAATCTTTTCGGCGGCGTCGCTGCCCTGCCAGCGCTGCTCAGGGTGGTCCGCGTCGATGAGGATCATGCCCAGCTGGCAGGCCTGGGGCGTAACGCCCAGCGGGTCCAATCCCTCATCATCCTGCATTGGGATGTAGCGGAAGCGCTGGCCCTGGTCTAATGTCTCTAGCGCCCGGACGAGATTGACGCAGAGGTTGCAGTTGCCGTCGTAGACCACATGGTACATAGCGGTGTAGAGCTAAAGTTGCCATAATTATTATCGCAAGTTTGACAATCTTGCTTAACGGCCTTGAGGTGAGGATATGCCTGCAATGTTAGATTCGGCGTTCCTGGCTTCACGTCTGCCTCTCCGGACTCGGTGATGCCAGTCCCTACCGCCTGACTCAATTCATCAACGTCCCCAATTTCCCCCCTACGTGCCTGCCATGCCCTCTGACCCCGACGCGCTTTCATCTGAACGGTTCACAGAGGATGACTATTCAGCCCCCGGCATGGGTGAGGGCTCTGGTGAGTTGGTCAATGGTCACCGCGCGCCTGCGGCTAACGGTGCTGATACCGCTCTGACGCAGGCTAGCTCCACCACAGCCTCTGACACCACAGCCCTATCGACATCGCCAGCAGTCGCCTCATCAGCATCGCCGGTTGCCGCATCCCCCTCGTCTGTAGGGCGGATGACGACCTCTGCCGCTCCGCCAGGCAGCCTCATTGTCCTGCTGTCTATCGGCATTATGCTGCTGGGTACAGTTTTCGACACCCCGTGGCTCGTCATTACCGGGGCCATCGTGGCGCTGCTGGTCTCGCTCCGCATTTCTTGGGTGCTGCTGCAGCCGATGCTGTCAGAGCTGATTTCGCCCCAGCAGCGATCGCTTACCGTTGCCATTCTGGGCATTACCGTCGCGGCTATAGCGCTGCTGCGATTAGTTGGGGTTGGCGCGTGGCTGCAGCCCTTATTCGCTGACCTGAACTGGGATGCCATCGGGGCCATTGGCGACCTCTTTGGGGCACTGGGCCAAATCTTGATTGCGGTTCTGGCCGTCTACGTAGCCTGGCGGCAGTACGTGATTTCTAAAGACCTCACCATTCAGCAAAACCTAATCACCCAGCAGCAGACCATCGACGCCTACTTTCAGGGCATCTCTGAGCTGGTGCTAGATGCGGAAGGGCTGCTGGAAGACTGGCCCCAAGAGCGGGCGATCGCCGAAGGCCGCACGGCGGCCATCCTCAGCAGCGTCGATGCTCCCGGAAAGGCCAAAATCGTGCGGTTTCTCTCCCGCTCCCGCCTGCTGACTCCACTACGGCGCGATCGCCACCTGGGTCGCGCCATGCTGGATGGCATGGGGGGCTACCAGGAAGATCGGGACTACGGTATCCGGGTGATCGACCTGGGGGTGATGCTGGCGGCGGCTAACCTGATGGGAACCGACCTGCGCTGGACCGACATCAGCGACGCTAACCTGGTGCGGGCCAACATGATCCGCTGCGACTTGGTGAAGGCTAACCTAGCGCGGACGATTTTGTATGAGGCCAACCTGCAAGAAGCTGACCTTATGGGGGCACGGCTGTTTTACGGCAGCGTCGAAACGGCATCGCCGCGATCGCGCACCCAGGCCCCTAACTATGAGACGGGAGAATGCACCGGAGCCGTAGTGGAGAATGCAAACTTCAGCGAGGTAAAGCGCCTTTCGGACCTGCAGCGCCGCTACATTTGCGCCTGGTGCGGATCTGGCAGCCGGGCAACCGTTCCGGGGGGCTGTCAGGATATTCCTAACCAGCTAGGGCGTTAAGCAAGTTAGGGCTGAAAACCTACAGAAATGCCTCTATAGCGAAAACATCGTGTCCCAGTCTTTGAGGTAAAACAGCGCAAAACAGGCCGCAAGCATGGGCCAGGCCGCAAAGAACAGCAGGTTTGGATCTTGAAATGGATTGAAGTACTGCCTGAAAGCTGAAAATGTGGAGACCGCATGCATAAACAGCACGAGGCCATAGGTCCACCGCTTCCAGAGCCCTAGGACGAACAGCACTATGATGGCGAGCTGGATAGCGCCGATGATGTAGAAGATAGCGCCGCTGAGGCCGCCGATGGCGTAAAAGTTCTCGTATACGGCGGCGGCATGTTCAGGGCGGACAAACTTGTCGATCGCCCACATCAGCAGCACCAAAAATATGCTGATACGCAGAAGAAAGAGTCCGAGCGGCAGACGAGATTGAATAGAGCTTTGGCGAGACGGAGATTCTTTCATGTGCTGTACCTCGTAATCTACACAGCCTTGGGCGCAGATCGAGGTGTTCACCTATCGTCACTGCATCCAAAAGGGGTTCACCGCCTATGATACGTAGGGCTGCGGTCGGGGAGATGAGGACGAGATGAGTTTCTTGCCGTCTTGCGGGAGTCACCCTAAAAGCGATGCTTACAGCAAGCGATCGCTGCTGCGACGGCTAAGGCTCCAGCTTGGCTTTTGCACCGACAGCGTTGTTACGACGCTCCCGTTGACAACTAGCTTGATCTCCTGAGCGAGCCGAAGCTGTGAGATCGGCTCACACAACAAACCTGAGAGCTCGGCAATGGCGTAAGCAACGTCGCTATTGGGGCAATGGATACGCAGAGTCCCCCACCAGCGGGTAAGCCGACAAGATTGGAGCACCTTTAGCTGTCGCAGCTCGGCTGGATCTTCTCGGTAGAAGTCGAGGATGAGTCGTGTGAGTTGAGAGTACCAGTTCATCATTAGTACGTGTTCTGAATAGCCGCTTAGTTTGACTTGGAGCAGTTGTACGGTGTGTCTTGTACCGTGGGTAGGGTCAGAAGTGATACGGAGTAACTTCTAACGCTTGCGATACCTTTCTTTCCTTGTGTTGCCAGTTTCGAGAAACGCTGTTCTGAAGAAACTGCATACATTCATTGAAGCGCAGGTTTTTTGTCATAGAGGCTACGCGCAAGAAGACTTAATACTGACGCGCTAAATTAACCCGGAGACAAGCTGCAAACCCTTTGAAACAAAGGATAGAAGAATATATTGCAAACCTTGAAGCTAATATACCGACGGTAAATTCTTAAGAAAATCAGCACTCCTTTGGCGTTTCCTGAGTTGTCTTAGGCTCGCCCAAGAGAGATGAAGTCTATCTTAAAGAAACGCTACTTTCGACCCTAGCTTCAGGCGATTACCCTATGGGTGCCATCTAAAAACAAGCATCACGATTTGTAACGGCGGCGACTTCAAAAATCTTATCCATTATTGGTAAAACTTGAGTAAGTTACCAAAATCGAATCAAACCTGTAGCTTCAAATCTGAAAGTTGAGCTCCGCTAAAATTAAGCTGGGGACAAAGGACATTAGCGCTCACGTTATGGGCACGCCAGACGCTCGCGATCGCCTCAGCCACGGTACTCGCAGTTGCGGTTGCGGTAATTGCGAGCAGCGTCGGCCCCGCGCCGCTGATGACCAGTCCGTAGGCTCCCGCCTCAAGGGCCGCGTCACGCACGCTGTCATAGCCCGTAATGAGCCGTTTTCGGTAGGGTTGATGAAGCTCATCTTGCAGCGCTGCCTCTAGCCAAGGCCCTGTGCCCGTCTCTAGCCCCCGCACCAAAAGCCCCACCCGTGAGGCGCTAAACACAGCGCTAGCCAAGCTATACTGCCCCGGAAGAACGCTGCGCGCCACCGCCGTCGATAGCTCAAAATTGGGCATCGCTACTACGGGAGTGAGCGTCGGATGCCACTCCACCGGACAGACCAGCGGGCGCTCAGCGGTTGACACCGTCAGCTGACATCCCCCCAGTAGGGCCGGAACGACGTTGTCTGGGTGCCCTTCTAGGGCGATCGCCAGCGCCATGATCTCATCTTGGCTGAGGGGCTCTCCGGCCAAGACATTAGCCCCCAGCAGGCCGCCCACAATCGCGGTGGCAGAGCTGCCCAGCCCCCGCGCCAGCGGCACGCTTAGTTTAATAGACAGCTGAATAGCGGGTAAGGGCTGCTCAATGGTTTGGTAGAGCCGATGAAAGGCCCGGTAGGCCAAATTGCTGCTGTCCAGGGCGACTCGCTTCGCATCCAGGCCAGCTGCCGTAATCTGGAGCGTCGAGCCGGGCGATCGCGTAAACGTGAACTGGTTGTAAATCGTCAGCGCCGCCCCCAGGCAGTCGAAGCCGGGGCCAAGGTTGGCGGTTGTGGCAGGAACGGTAACGGTGGCGGCGTGGTATTGCGTCATCTAGGGCGGTTCAGCGGTGGCGGATGGGCAATACATAATGTAGCAGGCCGCCTTCACTTCAAAACGCGATCGCCGCGAGATCGAGGATGTCAATCTCGCGGCGATCGCGCGCAATTTGTAGGATGCTGCCCTACCCGCTGGTTAGCCCTTAGCCGACCGGCGCTTCCGCCTTGAGCAGATCGAGCGCCTTCCCTTCCAGATAATCTGGAATGGGGGCTTCCATCAGTCCTAAGATTGTCGGTGAGATGTCTAGGGCATGGCCGCCGTCTAGGGTGGAAGCAGGCTCGATGCCGGGACCGCTAGCGATAAAGAAGCCCTCCGGACGATGGCTTCCCGATCGATAGTGCGGCACCGGACCGATGCGGCCTACATCGGGGCTTTCGATTGAATCGCTAGCGTACTCTTCTTGCCAAACAATGACGATGTCTGCATCCGGCAGCTTCGGATCGTCGTCTATGGCAGACTCACGCATGCGGATAATCTCCTGCGCCATCGGGATACCCGTTCTCGCGTCTTTCATCTGGCGAATCTTTTCGACAAGCTCATTGCAGTAGGCGTCGTAATCCTCCTGGGCCACAATACCGTTGGGTTCGCGGCCTTCCACATTGATGCGAATGTAGCCCTCAGCAAAGCTAGGCAGGGCAAACGCCTTCATGGTTGGCCAAAGCGGTGCGTACCAGGCCGCAGGCTGGAAAGGAACAACTCTGGTCTTCTTCCACAGTCGGAAGGGGGAGATGATCTCACCCTCACGGTCGGGATCGATAAAGCCCTCAACGAAGTGATAGAGCTTGTTGGGGGTTCTTCGACGCAGGAATGTCCGCACTTTGTCGGAGTCTTCCTTCGTTCCCCAGATATGGCGCTCCCAGTAGTTGTTTTCCATTTTGGGGAGCGGCGGCGGAAGTTCAGTATCCGCAGAATCTCGGCTAAAGAGCTGGGCCTTGCCCGGAAAGTTCAGCCGGTACAAAAACTCTGGCAGTATTGTAGTGCTGGGAAGGTCCATTGTGTTGGGACCCATTCCATGAGCGGAGAAAATGATCACCCGAGCGTTGTCGGGGGCTTTGCTAAGCATTTCTCCAATGGCCTGATCTATTGCCTCAAAGCATTCCAGCATAGGGTCGACCGAAACGCTAGACTTGAACGTCTCGTAAAGGGGGTGGTCTGGCTGGCTGAGCTGCCAAAAGTTGTGTCCCGCTGAATGCGCTTCACCAAAAACGGTAACGAACAGATCCCAATCTTCCCGCTGCAAGATGTCTTGACAGATTGCGGAGCGACGGGCAATCCCTGTTTTGAGCACGTCTCTCAGACGGTTGGTTGCCTTCAGATCAAGGCACACGGAATAATCTTTGTGGAGTCCGGGATGGGCGCCGTGCTTTTGGACGACTTCCTGAAACAGCTCGGGCGGAGAAGAGCTGCTGGGAACCTGCGGCGAGTGGGCCCCCCAGGCGGTAACCTGTACCCCGTTGATCTTCTCGTTGAGGCGGACTTGAGGCACGTCGAATACGGCAACTCGATAGTCATCTCCCAGGGCATAGAAAGGGGGAAATTCTTCGTACTCGTAAGCGGCACGGGTCTCGACGCTGTACGAGCCGTTCTTGAGCTTCAGCGGAGACCAGTACCCGGTCTTGTGAGGGCGACAGCCGGTCGCAAACGTAGTCCAAGGCGTCTCAGCGCTAAAAGCAGAGAAATTCTCGAGTAGCCCGTAGGTGCCTTGCTGACGTAGCCGATTCATGTTCTTGAGGTAGCCTTGCGACATCCATTTATCAAGAACATCCGGTTGTGCGGCGTCCAATCCAATTGCAATAACAGGAGCTTTCATACAGTTATCATCCTTGTACTCAAATCTGATTTTGATGTCCCGATAAGATACGGTGGGCTAAATGACCTGCTGCTGAGGGTCGCGTAAGGTTCAAGTCGTTTTCCTAACGAATAGCTTTTGCACCCTAAGCCTCTGTTTCTTAGCCGAATCAAGAGGGGAAGAGAAATCGCTGTGTGACCCCTCTGACATATCCTCACTCGGTGGAGCTGCACGGCTGTCTCGTAAACCTGTCAATACCTGAAGGGGGGAAGTCTAAGCCGTCTAGAGACATACTACCCAGAGAGACGCTTCGACAAAGCTAGTGACCGGCAATTCACACAAACTTTTCACGAAGGCATTAGGAAGATTAAAGCTTATGTGGCGATTCCCATACTGAGAGGGCGATCGCCCTCCGCGGAGAGCCTGGCAGTGGCGTCGCCGGTGGCTAACCATTTTCCTGGAAACCGAAAATTCTTCGCGGCTGTTTGGGCCTGCTCAAATGCGTGCTATGCAACTTCATGCACGTTGCATAGCACAATACTAGCTCAACGGCTCCTAAAAAGCTTGTCAAATTTGTCACCTCGGGCAAGCGCAATGGCCATACTGACGAGGATAGACGGGCTCATCTTGATAAACCCTTTATTAAGCTTCTCGAAAAAGCTAGTTTGTATTAAGAGTCCTTGGAAGAGGCAGCAGTCGAGCGTTTTTGCATCAATATGGTTAGACAGGCTATAAATTGTATGGCTACGCTGTATAGCTACGCTGTATGGCCGCGCTAGTAAACCTATTCGTCCAGGGAATAAAGCCTCAACGATATAGCGTTGTAAATGGGTCAGGTTGATTGGGTGTGTCTCGAAATTATCGCCTTGTTGCTGTCGCACGAATTATTGTTGCACCGGTTTGCGCATAAATTTGTGCGCAAGTTTATGTTCAGCAGCTGAGGAAACAACTTCAAGGTGATTGCCCCGCAGGTTGCGGGTATCTTCTCAGTTAGAGACTGAACTATATTTCCTCACTAAATTTTACTAGCAGAATGATTACCAGATTTGCCCGCGGTACTCTGAACACGCTCACCTCCAGTCTGCTCATTTTAGGGTTGGGGTCTGCTGCCGCTGCAGACCCGGTCAATGAGTCACTCTCGCTGCCTTTATCCCCTTCAGAGCGATCGCAGGATATTGAAGTCATCACAGGGCCTATCGCTGAGACGGCTTATGTCTTGGGGGTTGGAGACGAAATTCAAATCGATATCTTCAACGTTCCCGAATTTAGCGCTCAAAATGGTCGATACGTTGTTCCCGTCGACGGCACGCTTCGGCTCCCCTGGGTCGATCGAGTCAACGTACAGGGGCTCACAATTGACGAAGCAGAGCGTTCCATCGAGCAGGCCTATGCGCCGTTTCTAAATGAGCCCGACGTGACGCTCAGACTCCTATTTGCCCGCCCGCTGACGGTTGCTGTCTTGGGGGAGGTGGACCGACCGGGAACCTACTCGCTTCGCTTTGATGAGGGCACAGTCTCAGAGCTGAGCGTCGACCGTACGGCGCAGTGGCCCAACGTAACTCAGGCCATTCAGCTGGCAGGTGGGATCACCCAGACCGCTGATATTCGCGAGATCCAGGTTCGCCGTCAGCGCCTAGGGGAGGACAAGGTCATCAGCGTCAACCTGTGGGCGTTGCTCAAGGATGGCGAGATCTATCAAGATATCAATTTGAGAGACGGCGATACCATCGTGGTTCCCAAAGCATTGGCGCTCGGCCCCGCCGAACTAACCGAGCTTGCAGATGCCAATTTTTCTCCAGATATCATTGGCGTCAACGTCGTTGGCGAAGTCACCTCGCCGGGACTGGTTGAAGTTGAACCCAATACAACGCTGAATCAGGCCATCTTGGCGGCCGGCGGATTTACGGACGCTAGGGCAAGACGGCGGCGGGTCGAGCTGGTGCGGCTTAACCCTGACGGAACCGTCGATAAGCGACGAATTGAAGTTGACCTGACGTCTGGCGTAGATGAGGAAGAAAATCCAGCGCTGCGGCCTGGAGACATCGTGATTGTCAATCGCAACAACACTGCCCGCACGTCTGACGCCTTGGATTTGCTTCTCAATCCGATTGGAGGCGCCCTTGGAATTATTGGCGATGTGATCGATTTGTTCGACAACTAGATTCAATGACTCAATAGAGGGCTCAATCGAGCTGGCGATCGCCAACGGGCACCCCTTCCTATTTCAAGCTACAGCAGCGGATGTCATCTTAAATTTATAGGGCTCTATCGAGAGACGATGCAGACGTTAAAATTTACGCTTGAAAAGTTGATGGTTGCCGCGTTTGGCCCTTTTCAGTGAGTCACAATCGACAGGCAATTTTAGTATCCTGCTTCACCAACTCACTTTACCTATCGGCAAGACAGTTTAGAGGTCATAATGCAGACGAACCAACAGCCTTCCCTATCGGCACTCGCTCGAACCGATAGTCCGACAACATCATTGTCCCCGGTTGAGGTTGATAACCTCGAGGACCAAGAGCAAAAAGGGTTAGACTTTGGTCCTCTATTGCGTACGATTCAACGCAAGGCTTGGCTGATCATTGGCGTTACGGTGGTCTGCGCCGCAGGGGCCTACCTCAAGGCGTCAGGAACTGCCGACAGCTACCAGAGTACGTTTCGTCTACTTGTAGAGCCACTTTCGCCTGAGGCGACGCTTTCGGCCCCTGCGGCCGTGACTCGCGGAACACGAAGCGTTCCCCAGCGGGGAGCCGAATTCGACTACGATACTCAGCTGGTCATCCTCAAGAGCGGCGCTGTTCTAGACGATGTCATCGAGCGGGTCCAATCTCAGCCTCAGTATTCGTCGTTTACCTCGGGAGATCTCTACAGTGGTTTGAGCGTCACGCGGTGCTGTACGGTCTCCAACGGCCCGACGACTAGCCTAGAAGAGACAAAGATGATCGAGGCGTCCTATGAGGGCGAAGATCCTCAAGAAGTCCTATTTGTCTCCGAGATGCTTGCCGAGCGATTTTTAGAGTACTCCCTTGAAGAGCGAAAGACTCGGATTGGCGAAGGCGTTAAGTTTATTGATGAGCAGCTGCCTGAGCTAGAGCAGCGGGTTGGGACGCTCCAAAATCAGCTGCAGTCGCTTCAGCAGCAGTACTTCATCAATGACCCTACTGCTGAGGGCAATCAAATCTCCGACCAAATTCGTGAGATTACGGCGCAGAAGCTGACTGTTCAGCAAGAGCTTCAGGAGCAGCAGCGGCTCAGCAACAATCTCCAACAGCAGCTCGGCCTCTCTATCGATGAAGCCGTAGCCGCCTCTGCGCTCAGTGAAGACCAGATTTACGCCGACCTTAGGGCTCAGCTTCAGGAAATCGAAAACCAGATTGCCATAGAGTCGGTCCGCTTCAGCGAAGCGAGTCCGGTAATTCGCTCGCTTCGTCAGCAGCAGGCTAACCTGTCAGGCCTACTCTCTAACAGGGCGCAGCAGGTCGTCGGGGCCAACCTTTCTGGCGGGGGTGCCAATGCGGAAAGTCTTCCCTCACAAAACTCAATCCGCCTGGGAATCACGCAGCAGCTGATTGATTCAGTTAACCAGGTTCAGGTGCTTGAGGCCCGCAATCAAGCCCTCAACCAAAGTCAAAGCTTTTGGGCTCAGCAGGCGCAGCGCTTTCCCGCTGTAGCCCGCCAGTACAGTGAGCTACAGCGGCAGCTTACTCTGGCGGTTCAAACTCTAGACCAACTGCTAACTCAGCGGGAGACGCTCAAAGTTGAGGCGGCCCAGACCGAAATTCCTTGGGAACTGATTTCGGAGCCAAACCTCGCCTACGACGAAGAAGGCCAGGCGATTCCTGCGGAAAATGACCTCACTCAAACTATTGGCCTGGGCGTCATTGCCGGATTGTTCTTGGGAACGCTATTGGCCATGTTGCTAGAGCGACAGCGAGACGTGTTCTACACCTCCGCGGATCTCAAGTCGGCAACATCCCTACCCGTCGTTGGATTCCTGCCGTACAGCGAGCCCGACGTCAATATCCCGTCCACAGGGGTTATCGAAGGCCATGGACTGCGATCGCCCTTCCAGCAGGCCATTCAGTCACTTTACACAAAGGTAAACTTCCTCTCCCCCTCGCAAGATGTCAGGTCTCTCGCCGTCTGCGCGGTTGAGGAAGGCGACGGCAGCTCAACCCTAGCGATTAACCTCGCTAGAACCGCGGCGGCTAGCGGTAAGCGGGTCTTGCTCGTTGACGCGAATTTAGAAGCGCCCCGACTTCACCGAGCGTTGGGAGTGGCGAATACCGAAGGGCTAGGCGACTTATTGAGCGGCAAGACCAGCACGACAGCCGATCGCGTGATTCAGAAAACCTCGATCAACAACCTCTACGCGCTGACCGCCGGCAACCTTTTGCAGAAGGAGCCAGAGAAGCTAGCGTCTCCGGTCATGGCTCAGCTTGTCGAATCGCTACAAAATCAGTTTGACTTAGTGATTTTTGACACACCTAATCTATCGAGCTTTACAGAAGCAACCTTTGTCAGCAGCCATACTGATGGCGTTCTGCTGGTTGTTGGCCTTGAGGAAACGAAGCGTGAGCAGTTCTCGAAGGTCATCGAAGATCTCAAGAGCTTCCGCTTGCGCTGTCTGGGCGTAGTTGCCAACGATATCCACGGTGTAGTATCAGCCTAAGTAAAAAAGAGCGTCATGTTATATCAGTGGCTCATTCACGCTGTTGAGTTTGGCGGATTCGCCGCTGCAGCGATACTCCTCGTCCCGATTGGCGTCTTGTTTGTCGAATGTATGGCGGCACTCTTACCCGCTTTGCCCGCTAGCGATGACGCCTCCGCTCCCAAAACTGCTGTTCTTATTCCGGCCCATAATGAAGCGTCCGGCATTGCCGAGACGCTGAAGTCGGTGACGGCGACCTGCCCAGATTCGGCAGGGGTTTGCGTTGTGGCCGACAATTGCACTGACGGTACAGCGTCTATCGCCCGAGACTTCAGCGTTTCGGTCTTAGAGCGCCACGACCCAGTCAATCGAGGTAAAGGCTACGCCCTCGACTACGGGCTACGTCACTTAGAGCGTCAGGCGCTGCAGACCGTCGTTATGGTTGACGCAGACTGCTGGGTAGAGCCATTGGCGCTGTCTCGAATTGCTCATCAGTCGCGCTCTACCCATAGACCTGTGCAGGCCGTCTACTTAATGGATGTGCCGCCTGACCCTAGCCCCTCGGACTCAATTTCCGCCCTAGCCTTTCTGGTTAAAAACTGGGTACGGCCTTCTGGTCTAGCGCGGCTGGGACTGCCCTGCTTGCTCACGGGCACGGGTATGGCGTTTCCCTGGGACATTATTCGGGATGCACCTTTGGCGAGCGGCAACATTGTTGAAGACATGCAGCTAGGGTTAGATCTGGCGATCGCAGGCCACCCCCCGCAGTTTTGCTCGACGGCAAGGGTAACTGGTAGGCTTCCTCAAGACGACGATGCCGCTAAAGGGCAGCGCACGCGTTGGGAGCACGGACACCTCGGAACGTTGATGACTCAAGTGCCGCGTTTGCTCAAGCAGTCTGTTGTTCAACGGCGCTTTGATCTGCTGGCGCTGGCGCTAGAGCTTGCCGTCCCGCCGCTATCTCTTTTGGTGATGCTGTGGGGGGTCGCGCTTGTTATATCTGGAATTGCGGCGCTATTGGGAGGTGCTGGACTCCCCCTTTATCTGCTGGCTCTCGAAGGTGGGCTGCTCGTAACGGCGATTACGGCAGCCTGGGCGAAATTTGGTCGAGGGCATGTTTCTGGTACGGCTCTTCTGGCGGCTCCCCTTTACGTCTTATGGAAAATTCCGCTGTACGTTGCCTTTATCGTGAGCCGCCAAACCGACTGGGTTCGGACTAAGCGGGACGCAGCCTAGCGCTGCGCCGGGGTTTAGAGGCGACGGCCCTGATGCTACCGTGACCTGGCGCTACCGTAACTTTGCCGCTAAGGTGCTGTCCGGAAAATGGTGACGGCAACCTGGCCCCCAAAATCGGGAATAGGAGCGGCGGGTTTGGTGACCCGTACCCGCACCTGCTGCAGGGCACCTTTTGACAATAGGCGGGTAGCGATCGCCTGGGCCAGGGTCTCTATCAGGCGAAAGCGAGTATTGCGTACGGTGTGCTGCGCCGCGCTGATGGCCCAGCGGTAGTCATAGGCGTCATCCAGGCGATCGCTAATTCCCGCGTCGTTAGCGTAGAACAGCGTCAGGTCTACGCTGAACCACTGGCCCAGTACCTGTTCTTCAGGCAGTGCGCCGGTATAGCCGTAGGCCCGAATTTCCGTGACCTCGATGGTATCTGAAGGGGGAGACGTGGACATTCTCTCTACAAGTTCTCGCGATTGTAATTTCCGCAGCGGGTTCTAGATTTGGTAGTTGACGCTGAAGTAAATGCCGTCGTCTTGGGCATTTTCACCCCGGTCGTCCAGATCGATGAGCGGCACTGCGAGGTCGAGGCGGACGGTAAAATCAGGCAAGACCTCCCACAATGCTCCGATGCCCACCCCAGCCAAAATATTCTGGCCGGGGAGCGCCGCGTCACCATTGTTCCAAACAACGCCGACATCGGCAAAGGGGAGAAGCTGAAATGCGGCTTCTCCCGCTTCGTTCCTAACAAGGGTAATCCGATCTTCAACCGAGACCCGCAGGCCGTTATCGCCCGCCCGAGCGTTCTGCCGAAAGCCCCGCAGCGATCGCCCGCCACCAATGACGAACTGCTCGGATGACAGCAGCGGATCGGGGGTGAGCTGTAGGTCCATTTGTAGAACCAGCAGCTGGCTACGGCTTAAGCGCTGCACCCGCTGCGCCTGGGTCAACCAGCTAAAAAACAGAGCATCGGGGCCGTCATCGTTGACGGTGGCGTTAAAAATATCGGCACCCAGGCTGAACTGCGATCGCAGCGCCCAGATCCCTTGGCGATCGCGTCTGACATAATCTTGGCCCAGCCGAAAAACGCTCGTGCGCGTAACCCCTTCGTCATTCGCCCCAGCGCCAACGGGAATGGCGTCAAACGCCAGCGTCTGACCATCTCGGTAGCTAAAGCCTGCGGAGATGGCAAATTCCTGCCGAGGCGATCGCATCAGAGGCTGACGGACGCTGATTTCGTATAGCTCTGATTCCCCCTGAATGTCAAAGTCGTCGAACGGTGCCAGCACGACCTCGTTGCGGTTGATAACGGTGCGCAGCTGGAGCGCTCCCGTTGAATTAATTGGGATGCGATATCCCACCTCCGCAACGGTAGAGCCACCGCGAATTGTCCGATCGACGGCGGCGAACAGAGCGTCCCCTCGGCCCGTGAGGTTGAGGTGGGCTAGCTCAGCGCCGACGCGCTCGGACCCAACGCTAGGGGGAGAATAGTTGTCGATATGCAGGTCACCCGTCCAAGGATCGGCCTCTACGACCTGAATCGTCAAGACGCTCTCCCCCAAATTTTCTCCAGCCCGTAGACTAGCTTCGATTGTTTCAATGAGTGGGTCAGCGCGCAGCAGGCGTAGCTGATCTTCCAGGCGATCGGTGCGTAGAGGGCTGTCAACGCCTAGCTCAACCCGCCTGCGAATGTAGGTCTGCCGCAGCCGATTATTGCCCGCGATCGCAATCTCACCAATACGCCCCTCAACAATCTGAATGCGGGCGGTTTCCCCGACGATTGTTTGGTCGGGAACCACGGCGCGCGAGGTCAGATAGCCTCCGCTGAGGTACAGCTGAGTAATTTCATCCGCCGCGCCGCGAAGGTCGTCTAAGGTTATAGACTGCCCTTCCAAGGGAGCAACAATCTGACGAAAGCTCGCGGCGTCAAAAATGGTGCTGCCGCTAACGATAATTCGCTGCACGACGAAAGAGACGGCAGGCGGGTCGGCGGATGGAGCCACGACATCGTCAGGCTGCTGGGGCGGGCTAGCATCCGGCAAAACGGGAGATGAGTCTTCTACGGTGGGCTCGCTCTCTGGCGCTTGAAGAAATCGGTCTTCGTTGGGATTGGGCTGCTGACTCAGCCGAAGGGCTGCTGACGGTAGCGGCCTGGGAGCCTCGAGCACGGGGTACTCCCCAGGCGAAACCGCCAGCATGAACGCGAAAAGTGGCGAACAAGTCGTCATAACATACTCAAGTCTGGGCGAAGCCTAAGGGCAGGCTAAGCAGCGCGCCCTTAGAACCGTGATGGGTTAGCCAAAGAGGGCTAGCTAAAGACGAAGTTGTCCCCATCTAAGGTGGAAGCTCGAACGTCCTCAAGCAACACCACGCGGCGCATCGCATTTCCAACCTGAGCGCGGACCACAGTATTGTCGCCTCGCTGGGTGAGAGCTAAATCGCCGAGGCTCCCGACCCCAAGGGCTCCCAGGTCTATTTTGTCTTTCAAAATAGAAAAGTCGGTGATGACGTCGCCAAACTCTTTGACGGCGCTGTAGCCAAAGGTGTCTCTCCCCTCGCCTCCCGACAGCCTATCCCGAGCGGCCCCCCCGAAGATCAGGTCAGCGCCTCGGTTCCCGTGAATGTTGTCACGACCGCCCCCGCCAAAGATGCGATCGCTACCGCCGCCACCGTTCATTTCGTCGCGCCCCCCGTTGCCCCGCATAGTATCGGAGCCGCGTCCGCCGTTGATGACATCCTTGCCTCTTCCCCCGATAAGGGTGTCGTCGCCGCTGCCGCCGTTGAGCAGGTCGTCGCCGCCGCGACCCAAAAGCCGGTCCCTGCCGCTGCCGCCGTTGAGCAGGTCATCCCCTGCGCCGCCGTTGAGCAGATCGTTGTCGCTGCCGCCGTTGAGCAAGTCGTTGCCGCCCAGGCCGCGAATCCTGTCGCGATCGCTGAACCCGCTCAGGATGTTATCGCCGTTATCGCCAATGATGATATCGCCGCCGATGGTACCCTGGTCGGTCGCTGGCGGCTCGCGATATTCGGGAACGCCGTTTCCGTTCGGATCAGCTGGGGCCGGGACTGGAAAAGGGCCGGTGCCAAAGTTGCCCTCATCGCCATCGACAACGGCAACAATACCGTCGCCGTCCGGGTCAGGGCCGTCAACACGACCGTCGCCGTTAGCGTCGGGCAGATTGCCACCCCGCTCGATGATGTCGTCGATGCCGTCGTTGTCGGTGTCCAGGTCACGGAAGTCGCGGACGCTGTCGCCGTCGGTATCGGGAACCGGTAGACCGTTACCGAGGTCGGGATCAGCGGCATCGAAAATACCATCACCATCGCTGTCGACAGGGGTACCCACGCCGACGATGCCGTTGCCGTCTGGGTCACTGCCGCCCCCTTCGATAACATCGGTAATCCCGTCGTTGTCGGTGTCCAGGTCGCGAAAATCGCGGACGCCATCCCCATCGGTATCGGCAACGGTGTAGTTGATGCCGCCGCTCTCCCGAGCCGTTTCGATCTCGTTAGCTAGCCCGTTGCGGCCAAAAGGTCCGTCGAGTCTACCGTCACCATCGGCATCAGTGCCGTCGTGACCGGCCTCGATCACGTCCAGGATGCCGTCGTTATCGGTGTCTAAATCTTGGAAGTCGCGGACGCCGTCACCGTCGGTATCGGCAATGGGGTAGTTGATAGCGCCACTCTCGGGGGCTGTCTCCACAATGTCGGCGAGTCCATTAGGGCCGAAGGGGCCATCAAGTCTGCCGTCGCCGTTGATGTCGGCCTGGTCGTGACCAGCCTCTATAACATCAGGAATACCGTCGTTATCGGCGTCTAGATCTAAGCTATCTATTATGCCATCGCCGTCCGTGTCGAGGTTCGGGTTACCTCTCAACTCATCGACATCCGGGATGCCGTCGTTATCGTCATCTAAATCGATAGCGTTGGGGATACCATCGCCATCGGCATCATTGGGGTCGATAGGCGCAGCCCCGACCGTGACGCTTCACTGTGGCGGTCTGTGTTGCGCCGCTGCTATCAGCAACCGTGTAGGGAAACTGCGCTACGCCGTGAAGCCTGCTGGCGGTACGTAGCTGACAGTGCCGTCCTGTAGCAGCGTCACTGTACCGCCGGAGGGTAAGGTGATGGGCTGATCGACGGCAACCGGCGTACCGTTGATCTGAGTGATGCCGCCACCCGGAGGGGTACCGTCTTGGGCATCGGAATCATTGGCCAAGATATTGACGACAACTGGGGTGCCGACCGCCGTGGTGGCGAAGTCATCAACAGCCGTTGGCGGGGTATTGATGCTGCCGTCTGTCACCGTCACGGTGACGCTGGCATTCTGAACTAGACCGGCGCTATCGGCAACGGTGTAGAGAAACTGATCTATGTCCGTAAAGCCTGCCGGGAGGAGTATAGTCGACTAGGCCGCTGGCCTGTAGGGTCGCCGTACCGCCAGACGGTAAGGCAACCGGCTGACCTACAACGGCTGGGCTACCGTTGATTTGGAGGATGCCACCCGCTGGCGTCGCGCCGTCCTCAGGGTCTGAGTCGTTTGCCAGAACGTCAATAGAGATCGGGGTATCCACCGCCGTAACGGCCAAGTCATTGCCGCGAGGGGAGGCGCGTTGTTGACGATGGATGTAGTAGGGGGAATAAACTGATCGACTAGCGTTTCGTCAAAGTTGAGGGAGAACTGCCGAGCGCCTAGGGTGTCGCTGTCGTTTGGGTTCGTGAGACCCAGCGTAAAGTTGAAGACGTTAGCGTTGAGATATTGGGCAGAGACGGCAATTTGAGTGTTGATCTGTTCGCTGCCCGGAGGATCGAACTCCTCTAGGTTTGTGGATGCCCCGGAAAACCGAGTTACCCCTGGCGTGACGGGAGAGTCTGAGGTTGTGATCAGACTGTTGCCCCCTCCCAGGGTTGTAAAAGACTGAAATCCGGCAAGGTCAGCAAATTCCTGCTGGGTGGACGTTCCGTCGATGTCGGAGAGGGTGACGTTGAATTCTGGAACAATGGCCGGAATTGTTGTTCCGGGCTGTACGAAGGCAATCTGGAACTCAATGCTCGCCCCAGGCAGGGTCGGGTCGTTATCTGTGGTTGCGACCTTCTCAATGAAGGGGCGAAAGGCTGAAGGGTTGTTGTCGTTGTTGTCGAGCGTTCTGATTCTAGCGCCGTTGTTGATGTTAACGACAGTCAGCAAGGCGTCAATCTCGTCCGCTGGGGCGGCTCCCGCGATGATGTTGGAAAACCGAAAAGTGTCGCCTTCTACCGGAGCGTTGGTCGCTGCCCCATTGACGCCGACAGCTGTGAGGAACTCTAGGCTCGCCATCACGCTTGCATATTGGTTTATGGCCTCCGCTGTAAAAGCAAGCGCCGGAAGGGGCTGCTGACTGGGGTACCCTACAAGGGTGCTGAAAGTCCAGTCTCCGCCCAACGAGGCGTGACCCGTGCGGGTTGTGGAGGCTGCGATCGCCGCCCCTGTGAGGTGATGCAGCTTGGAAACAAACTCGCTTCCGGCATCTCCAGCCGCGACGTTACAGCCGTAGAGTCAGCAGCTTTGGAGATGCCGCCCAATGGTCAGGTTCGAACCACTGAGCGAGCTGAGCGGCCCGTTGGCTTAAAGTTTCTAGGCTAAGTTCCGTATTTCCCAGGTATAGGCAGCCGGGCGAGCCGTGGGACACTATGTGCAGCTCTTCAAGAGCGCCCATGCTCTCAATAGCCTGAGCAATTTTCTCAATGCCATCCTCGACCTCAAGCTTCAGGAGGGCTGCGCCAGGCCTAATGCCCTGAATCAGCGTCTCCGCATCTGCAAGATGCGAATCGACGACGACAAGCGCTGATGCCTCTGTATTAAACGACTGTTCTAGTGCGATGGTTGGGGTGAGAGCGCTCTCACCTAAATAGTTGTCATGCACGGTTGAGATTACTCCTTGATCTGAAAAGTGATACGAGTTTCAGGCTTGAGGTGAGTGGGCACGGCTGCTGACCCCGGTTACTAAACCAAAATCAAACTAACTTTCCCTACCTTTGCATGATATTGAGTTAGCCTTATTTTATGTGTGAAGATTCGTCGACTTGGATAAAGGCGCAGCAGGTCGAGCCAAAATAGCGGGCTGAGAAACCGCTCACGTCTCCTCACGCAGCGAGATCCTATAGAGCGTCGCAATAGCTGCTCCACTAACGAATTATAGGGATCAGCGAGTGTAAAATATTGGACTTAAGGCTGCTCAATTCCCAAGCCTCGTTTTCAACTAGCGCTGCGCTGTCTAAGCCGCGTTCATGCTCGCGGTGAACATTTTGCCTAGGCCGACGTCAGATAACTGACCGTTAACCGCTATGGGCAGCACTATGGCCGCCGATCGGGCTGGGAATACTCGAAAAACCGCCGTACCTCTGGGCCGGCTAACCGCGCCAATTCGACTCCGCGATCGTCTTGGGATGGGCGATCGCATCGACCTGTACGGCTTTCGTCTGAGGCGCTCTAGCCGCGTCGTTCTCAACCTATCGCGGTTTCGCTTCGATGCCAACTTGATTCTTTTGAACCGTCAAGGACAGGCTCTGAAGCGATCGCAGCGGCAGGGGCGACGCCCCGAAAAAATTCGGGCTACCCTAGATGCCGGTCGCTACTTCGTCAAGGTTTCAACTCGCGATCGCCGCACTCGCCAGCAGGCTCTGCCCTACTAGCTGAAGCTGCGCCCCCAGATTTTGCAAATGCTCCCTGCTCCCCCCGCCCCGCCGCTAGGTTCGCCGACACCAGGCTTACCGCCAGCGACACCTATCATCACTGCGCCCTCTGCTCGTACCCCCGCCCCCCCACTGCACCCTCCCCACCTGTCCAATCCCCGGCTGAACCGACTTCTCTCAACCCGATTGACCTTGTCCACTACGACTTTGAGTATCACTACAGTCGCGATGCTGTTGGTAGTGATACCCCCGCTGGCAGTCCAGAGAGCGATCGCTACTGGGGATACACCCTCGCCCCTGCCCAGACCCACCGCCTAGGCTGGTATGACCCCAGCCCGGAGATCACTGAGCTAGGCTTCAACGGCCAATATCGCATTACGGCGGTCAGCGACTACGACGACGCCCGACAGCAGGACGCGGGGCTGGTCTTTGTGGCGAGCTATCTCGACGTCAATACCGGCAGCGAACAGACCTACAGGCCTCACTACTCGAATCAGGGACTGCCGTCGGGACGCCGGGGACTTCCCAGAGTGAGCATGCTCACCATCAATCAGCGGTACGCCATTGACTACTCTGACGCTGACCTCTACTGGCTGATGTCCCACGAAATTGGGCATGCCTTGGGCTTGATTCGTCAAAGCCAGGCGGGCCGAGACCTAATCGAGAGTTCGTCTCCTGAAGCTGCCGTTTTCCGGGGGCGCTATGCCAGGGCCGCCAATGGCGATCGCAACGTGCCGCTGCAGTCCCAAGACGGTCCCAATCCAATTACCGGACGCTACGACTACGGACATCCCGCCGCCGCCGTTGACTCTGTCTCAGGCTACACTCAGCGCGCGCCGCCCCACCGCCATCGACTACGCCATGCTGGCGGACGTGGGCTACTCGGTCTACGGCGTTAACGCTTAGGCTATGCCACTTGTTTCAGCTGCGGCGTCATCTTAGCGAGAGACTGCTTTAGCTGGTAGGCCAACAGCGGATTCTGCAGCAGGCGACCGGAGAGCGACACATGGCTGATCTGGTGGGCCTCACTCAATAGGTGGACCATGTCGGAAATGCCCTGAATGAGCCCTAGGTAAAACCGGCCTGCGATCGCGGTTGGGGGCTCTCCTTCCTGCACATCTTCTAGGAGGCGCTCCCACATCGGTCGGGGCTCTAAGTACGGAAGCGGCTGCTCTTGCTGATAGAGCAGCCGAATTTTGAGCGAATAGGGGCTGCTTCTAGCGCTGCGCAATGCTTTAGGCGTCAAGAGCCTCCGTAACTCTAGCCCCCCCTGCCCTCGGTAAGTGGCCTGCTGGCGACAAATGCCAATTGCGGCGGCAACGGCATCGCACAGGTAGCTACAGGATGATGACCAAGGCGCTTTGACCGTTTCGGCGAGCAGTCGATTGAGCTGCTGGGTGCGATCGCCCAGAAATCGGAGGACCTCTGTACCGCCGTAAGCCGTTTGCAGATCGTCCCAGTCGAAAGCTGACGTCAAGTAAGCATAGGTCATCTGCCAGGGGTGGTAGCTGCGTTGAGTATGACCCAGTACGGGAATGGGCCTAAACGTTGCTAGGCGCTGGCTCCGGTTGCGCCTCACCAGAAGAAACTCCCCTGAGCCCCGTCCGTCACCTTGACAGCCAATATCGTCTAGCCCGACGTGCAGGTAGGGGAGCTGCTGCGTCACCGTCGGCGACGGCGCTAGACCGCCTAGCGTAGAGGTTTGCCAGCAGATCGACTGCAGCGTTCCTCGCAACTCTGAGATAGATCCCGTCGCGCCTGGGGTCCCTGCCGTCTCGCAGCAGTCAAACACCAACGTTGCGTCGCTAGCGCTGGTCAGCGGCGCTGACGTCGCGGAGGTCACATCTTCCATAGCACCCTTCCTATGAGGTTTTAGTCAGTGAGTGGCAAATTATCGCTAGCGCTAGCGGCAACAGCTGTACTTCAACAGACCGCAGCGGTTGATCGCTCTCTGGGCGTTGACTGGCGCTACGCACCTTAATGAAGACGCCCACTATGAGCAAGAGTACCTACATAGTTCAACCGATAATACGGTTACGTCAATACACCTTTGTGGAGAAGCAAGGCCCAATAAATGATGAACTGGCAATAGCAAATCCAGCAAACCGACCCGCTGATAGGATTCAAGACGAGAACAATTCGAGCTTGAAAGAGCGATCGCCCTTTCAAGTCTTAACAATGTAACCAAATGTTGCAGGAACCTTTTCAGCGGTAATGGACTCTTTTTGTGTAAAGACGCCGTAAAAGCGGCTCATCCGTAGGTATCCGTTAAATTTGTCAAAATCTTGGTATCAATAGTTACGCTGCTATAGCAATATGCTAGTACCCATCTCTCAAAAGACCGCCTATAATTAATGCCTAGAACCAAAGCATGGCTTGCGTTAGGCGAAATTGTTCGGGGCTTGGTTGTTACCGCGTTGGTTTCGAACATGATGTTTTATGAGCTGCTCAAGTCTTTCGCGGGGGACTTCAATGCCATCTTGAAGATTATTGGAGGTTTGAAGGAAGATAATGCTGTGGATCACTTTCATCGCTAGCATTTGAAATAGAACATGCGTTACGGGAATCGGTAGGGCCATTATTTGGGGGTCTTGGGTCGCTTTAGACCCTGACCGAGCATCTTCCAGTGTCGGATAAGCGTAGATCACGTTTTTCTCAACGCCGGTTTGGGAATGATGACCTAAAGTCGTCATTAGCCAGCCATTGTCAAGGGTTTGCAGTAAGTAGTATTGCGGATGAACGAGCTGAGCGGCAACGGTCTTAATGACTGGAGCAATGGTCGCTATCATAGCTGGGGTTACTCCGTCTTCGGGTGCGCTATCAATCAAAACTTGGATTTGCTGATCTAGATCCATGAATTATGTCGGTGTCACTGTAGCGCTATAAGTCAGTAGCGCCATAGGGCTAGCGCTGTATAAATACTGCGGCATCATCTTAATTCAGTCTAGACCGAATCCTTCTGCCATTCATTGCCGTTTTTAGAGAGTGTATAGCATTGTGATAGCCATTCAGCATCAGGGAGACAGCACCCAGGGCGTGGATTCCACGATTCAATTTCTCATCGATGAGTTTCAGCAAGCGACGAAGGCATCGGAAAAAAACTGTCGTCAGGTTGCGCATCGAATCGCCGACGAAGTCTCTCGAATTTGCTCTGAGAGTCAGCGGATTCAAGCGTCAGGCGAAGTAGACGTCTGGATGATGAACCTGGCCAAGCACCGTCTTAATCAATGTCTCAAATACTATCGCTTGGGGTCAAGGCAGGGACGGGTTGACCTACACGGCACGCTGAGCGCGGTCATCTACCGGTATATCACGCCGCCCCAGGTCCAATCGAGCTATCAGGCCAGGCTGACGCTAATCGAGGACTTTCTTCAAAATTTTTACGTCGAGGCGCTCAACGCGTTCAGGCGGGAGAGCGACCTGCTCGCAACCTACCGCCCTCGAACGCTGCTCGAACTCTCTGAATACATGGCTTTCACCGAGCGATACGGAAAGCGCCGCATTCCCCTGCCGAGGCATCGCAGTCAGCAGCTGATTATCCTGCGGGCTCAAACGTTCTCGCGGCAGCAGCCTCCCGAGATGATGGTAGACATTGAGCAGGCCGCTGACGGCGGTAGCTCTGACTCAGATCAAGGCTGGGGATCGGCCCCGCTGCAGCAGGTAAGGGAGCAAATGGTTGCCCTAGAACCCAAGTCTCCTGAAGACTCCCTGCGGGATATTGTGGTCGATAAACTGCTCAGCTACCTTGAGGAAAAAAATCAGGAAGACTGTGCAGACTACTTTGTTTTGCGCCTGCAAGACCTACCGGCTCACGAAATCGAAGCCATACTGGGCTTGACCTCTCGAAAGCGGGATTATCTCCAGCAGCGCTTCAAGTACCATCTGATTCGGTTTTCCATGTCCCACCACTGGGAGCTAGTCCATCAGTGGCTCGAAGCTGATCTAGAGCGGAACTTTGGCCTTACGCCTTACCAATGGCAAACCTTCCAGCAAGGCTTGAGCGCTCTGCAGCAAGATACCCTGCGATACAAGCAAGAGGGCTGGAGCGATAAGGCAATTACCCGAGAGGTGGGCTGCACCCACACTCAGCTTCAGAAGCAGTGGTCTAAAATTTTGGAAAAAGCGTGGAACATTCGAAACGATTTACTGTCCGGAGCACCGCCACAGGAAGACGAATAGAGATGCAGATGTCGCTGAGTCGCTTGTCTCAGTATATTCCGGGACAAGGTCGATTTAGCGCTATCTCGTTTCCGCCACGACCTTCACGTCATCAGGGATTCCATCAGGGGAGGCCAGCGCGATCGCTGGCGCAGGGTTACGGTCAAGGGAAGCGCTGTACTGAGAACTACGATTCATTCACCGTTTTAGATACTAGCCGTGTTAGTCAATACCAAGCCAATCGGTTCGAAGGTCTTTAGCGCGGCACCGCTAGAGCAATTTTCATTCGTCAACGTTGGAGAGATACCTGCTGTGCAAGATCGATTTCACGCTCTGCTAAAGCGTCGACTACAGGTCGAAATTGAGCAAAACCCTCCCCTGTTCCCCTGGGAATCCGAAATCCATGAGTACGGTGCTGAGGAAGCAGACTGCTTGCGCACGAATATTGTTTCGAGTCAGTTCTGGCTCAAGCAAATTCAGCGTCAGCTGCCTGTGACGATGTCGGAGCAGCTTCTAGTTACGCTGATGGAGCGCTGCCAAAGGCTGGCCCAGGACTCAGCCCAAATTGGCCGTCAGCTCGTAGATATCGTAGAGCCTCTATTTCCGGGGCACTCAGAAAGTCTGAATCACCTCGCTGGACTGGTGCTTGCCTCTGCCCCCCGGGCCGCTACGCTGCTCCCAGAGACGGCTCAATCTAGCGGATTTCCCGATCACTACGACGACGCCACCTCAACTCAGAAGATGGCGCTGTCGCTGTTGGCCGTTCGCGAGATGCTGGCTCTTTTGACTCTGACGGTCTCAGCGGAGCAGCCCCGAATAGAGCGCCAGTGGATGACGGACAGTGGTCCTCTGACCTTGCTAGCGGCGTATAAGCCCACCCCAGATCGCCAGCTTTGCGTCGATATTAAGATGCCCTGCAGTGGTCGAGCTGAACTGCGGTGCGGCGATGAGCGCCGCGCTCAGGCCCAGCGATCGTCTCAGGGAACGCTGAATGTAGACCTATTTGACCTGACTGCGGGTGATACCTGTATCTTGGAGGTCTATTTAGATGGCGAGGAGCACTCCTTGACCTTTTCTCTGCAGGTCGCCTAGGGCTGACCGATTCGGGTCTGTTGATAGCGTCAGCTTCATCAAGCCATTCGAACGTCAAAGCGCGTAAACTGGGAGCTAGCTCGAACTAGCTCCCAGTTTTGTATATGGTTTCACAGCTAGCCCAGCCCAGAGCTTGGCTCAGGCGTTTACAGCAGCGCCTTGGCTCGCGATCGCCGCTTCAGCCTGAAAATTCGCTGCGCCTGCGGATTTTTGTTCAAGTTTTAGTCACCATCGGGATCATCGCTACAGATCTCACGGCAGCGGATGCTGCAGATGCCCTGGGTGTTAGCTTCTGGGCTGTCCCAATGGGGGGCTTGGGGGCGTTCTGGAGCTGGCGCACCCGCCACCGGCCAAGGCGGTTTGTCCAGGGGGCGATCGCCTTGGGTATGGTAGTGGCGCTGGGCTTCTTCTTAAGCCAGCTGGCGGCGGGACAGGCCGACACCCGTCTGGCGCTGGCCGAGCTGCTGATTCATCTTCAGGTGCTTCACAGCTTTGACCTGCCGCGCCGCAAAGATCTGGGCTACTCCATCGTTATCGGCCTAATCTTGATGGGGGTGGCGGCCACCCTCAGCCAAACCCTCACCTTCGGGCCGCTGCTGCTGTTGTTCATTGCCGTTGGCCTGCCGACGCTGGCTTTAGACTACCGCTCGCGGCTGGGGCTGACGGCATCGGCGCGGCCGCGAGCGTGGACGATGGCCCTACCGCTGCGGCAGTGGAGTCTTATGTTGGCAGCGGTTCTCGCCATCGGACTGGTGATTTTTGCTGCCCTACCCCGCCTCGGCAGCTATCAGATTCGCTCGCTGCCGGTTAGCGAAGCCATCGATTTTAACGGCACCTTTGACGGACAAGCGATCAATAATCCAGCCTATAGCCGGGGTGGGGAGGACGGAGACGGTAGAGGGAGGTCCTTTTCAGACACCGGCAGCGCTGGCGCACCTGGAACAGTCGACGAATTTTCCTACTATGGCTTCAACAGCCGCATGAACCAAAACCTGCGGGGAGAAATGACGCCGCAGGTGGTGATGCGGGTTAGGGCGCAGTCTCCGGGGTTTTGGCGGGTGCTGGCTTTCGAGCGCTACACCGGTCTCGGGTGGGAGTCGCTCTACGACGAGGAGATAGCAGTTTTGTCGCGGCCTCGCTGGGCGCTGCAGTTCTACCTGCCTCGAAACCCCGCTGTATCAGGGCGAGAGGTGGTGCAGACCTACACGATCGCCGCCGATTTTCCCAATCTGCTGCCGGCCCTCTATCAGGCCGCTCAGCTCTACTTTCCTTTGGACCAGGTGGCGGTCGATACGGAGGGAAGCCTGCGATCGCCCATTGCCTTATCCGATGGCATCACCTACACCGTGGTCTCTGAAGTGCCCCGCCGCGATCGCACCCGGCTCAACCAGGCCGATACCGATTATCCAGAAGCGGTCCAGCGACGATATCTACAGGTGCCCGAGGAAATTTTACCGGCGGTGCGCGAGCTAACGCAGGATATCCTAAGCAATGCCCCTAACCCGGTAACCCAGCCCTATGAACAGGCCCTCTATTTAGCCCAGCACCTCAAGCAAAACTACGCCCTTAAGGAAGAGCTACCGTTTTTCGCGGAGGGCGATGATTTAGTCAGCGCCTTTCTATTCGACCACAGCGGCGGTCAGCCCGATCACTTCTCTACGGTGCTGACCATTATGCTGCGCTCCATCGGCGTTCCAGCGCGGTTAGTTACGGGGTTTGCGCCGGGAGAATTTAACCCGTTCACGGGGCTCTACGTCGTGCGCAACACGGATGCCTACGCGCTGACAGAGGTCTACTTTGGGGAGGCGGGCTGGTTTGCCTTCGACCCTATCCCGGGCCATGAGACCGTTCCCCTGTCTTCGCATGAGCCTGAGCGGTTTGGGGTGCTGCGGCAGTTTTGGCGCTGGGTGGCGGGCTGGCTACCCCCTCCGGTTCTCGGCTGGATTCGCGGCGCTGTGGGCCTGATGGTCGAGCTGGCCGGCAGCGCCCTGGGGTGGCTCAAGGCGCTGCTCTCCGGCGGTCTCGGCCTCGTCAAAGGGGCGCTGGCGCTGCTGGGGCTAGGGATCGGAGCTTGGATCTTGTGGCTGGGCGGTCAGCGGCTGCGGCGCGGATGGCAGCTGCGGCGACTGCCCCCCCCTGAGGCGGCCTATCAGCGTATGGTGGCCTTACTGAGCGATCGCGGCGTCCGTAAGCGCGCCTCCCAAACTCCGCAAGAATACGTAGCGCTGGTGCGCCTCCACCTTCCTGCCCCGGCGGCAGATGCGGTAGCGGCGCTGTCCCAAGAGTATGTGCGTTGGCGCTACGGCGGTCTTCCAGCAGATATTGAGCAAATGCGGGGGCAGCTCAAGCGGCTGCAGACGACCCGCCGTGCTTAAAACCAGTGCTAGGCGTGAATGGTGGCTACCGATCCGCCATCTACACGGTAGTTGGCACCGACCACAAAGCTCGACTGCTGGGAGCACAAAAAGGCGATCACAGCGGCCACCTCTTGGGCCTTGCCGCGCCGCTGCAGCTCTAGGTGGGGGCGCTTCTCTTTCAAGAAGGTGTCGATCGCCTCGTCAAAGCTCGTGCCTTTCTCGTCTGCCCGCTTAGACATCATGGCGTCAGTCATCGGGGTGGCGATGAAGGCGGGGGAGACCGAGTTTACCAGCACCCCGTCTTTGGCGTAGGCCTTCGAGAGGTTCTTGGCGAAGTTGAGTACCCCGGCCTTGGCGGCGCAGTAGGGCATCTCGTCGGTGTAGGGCTGCACCGCATCCTCTGAGGAAATCAGCACCACCCGTCCCCAGCCAGATTTGCGCATTACTGGAATAAAGACTCGACAGAGCCGAACGGCGGCCATCAGGTCCACTTCCAGCGCCTCGTACCAGTCGTCATCGCTGATTTCCAGAAAATTACCCGTAGCCCCGGTAATGCCGGCGCAGTTCACCAAAATATCCACGGTGCCATACTGCTCAATCATCCGGTCTTTGGCCGCTTCCACCTGCTTCAAATCCCGCAGGTCCGCCTGGATGGCGATCGCCTCACCGACGGTTTTTACCTCTTCTAGGGTGTCCTGAAGTTTGTCGCTGGTCTTGTCGAGGAGCGCGATCTTTACGCCTTCATCGGCGAGCAGCTTTGCCGTCGCCCGTCCAATACCGGAGTCTCCCCCGGTTACCAAAGCGACCTTTCCCTTAATGCCAAATTCCACAAGCGCCTTCCTATCAATAAAGTCCTTTACTCAAAGACTAGTCAGGCGGCGTCTGCAGTGAATCTATCCACAAGTAGAACCATGGCGATGATTGGCGCATCTGCTCTAGAGCAGCATAGGCCGGTTCTAAGACATCGCCCCGCGATACCCTTGACGTTGAGCATCATAAGCATCAAAGGTTTATCCCCATGACCGACCCCGCTGCCTCACTGCCTGTCTCCTACTCCGATATCCTCGCCGCCGCCCAGCGCCTTGAGGGCCACGCCCACCTCACCCCCGTCATGCAGAGCCGCAGCTTCAACCAGCGGGTGGGCAGCGACGTCTACTTTAAGTGTGAAAACCTGCAGCGCACCGGCTCATTCAAGTTTCGCGGGGCCTACAACGCCTTGAGCCAGCTCAGCCCTGAGGCGAGACGTCGGGGGGTGCTCACTTTCTCTTCTGGAAACCACGCCCAGGCGATCGCGCTGTCAGGGCGGCTGTTGGGCATCGCCACCACGGTAGTCATGCCCAAAGATGCGCCCCAGGTAAAACGTCAGGCCACAGAAAGCTACGGGGCGGAAGTGCTGCTGTATGACCGTGAAAAAATTAGCCGCGAGGCTCTGGGCCAGCAGCTGGTTGAGGAGCGGGGAGCGGTGCTGATTCCGCCGTATGACCACCCCCACATTGTGGCGGGGCAGGGCACCGCCGCCAAAGAGCTCTTCGAGACCGTGGGGCCGCTAGACGCTCTGCTAGTGTGCTGCGGCGGGGGCGGACTGCTGTCGGGCTGTGCGATCGCCGCCCGTGAGCTTTGCCCCGGCTGCCGGGTAATTGGGGTGGAGCCTGCCGCGGCAGATGACGCGACGCGATCGTTCTATAGCAAAACCCTGCAGACGGTCCACGCGCCGGACACAATCTGTGACGGTGCTCGAACGCCGTCTCTAGGCCAGATTACTTTCCCCTTGGTTTTGAAGTACGTCCACGATATGGTTAGCGTAGGCGATCGCGCCGTTCTTGATACCGCGCGCTTTCTTTGGGAGCGCTTAAAGTTAATAGTCGAACCGACAGGGGCGCTGGCGGCCTCAGCTCTGTATAGTAGAGCCATCGAAGTTCCGGAGGCCAAAGTCGGCGTTATTGTTAGCGGAGGGAACGTCGACATTCAGGCGTTTGCTCAGCTGCTGGTCCAATAGCAGAACAGATTCTAGTCGCCGGACCATTGAGTCACCATATCGAATAGATTAGCAATTTTGATGGCGATACCGGCTGTTTTGGCGGTGATTCTAGCCCCTGAGATTATTGGGTTCTGTAAAGGCCGTTTATAGTTAAGTAAATTAAGCACAGATTGTCTGCATGATTGACATCGTACAAGATTTGACGGGGCAGATTTTTACGGGTTTAGACGGCCTGCCGTTTCTAGCTCAGCCCCTTTTAGCCGCGGCTGAAGCAGCCGCTGAAGAAGCCGCTAATAGCGCTGAGGAGGGCGGCCTGGTTTTGGCAGGCGTGCTGCTGAGCTTGATTATCATCTACCTGGCGGCAAAGATATTTGGCGAGCTCTGCTCGCGGCTCAACCTTCCCCCGGTGCTGGGTGAGCTGATTGGCGGCGTGGTGGTTGGTGTATCGGTGCTGGGTCTCATCGTCTTTCCGGAGGGGGGCGGTGCGGAAACCGGTTCCCTGGTGACAGACTTCCTCCAGGCCACCGCGGGGCTCTCACCAGAGTCAGCGGGTAGCGTATTCGCGGCCCAGAGCGAGGTGATTTCGGTACTCTCGGAGCTGGGCGTCATCTTGCTGCTGTTCGAGATTGGCCTGGAGTCTGATCTAGAAGAGCTAATTCGCGTCGGGCCTCAGGCGGCGATTGTCGCGGTGATTGGGGTGGTGGTTCCCTTTGCTTTGGGGACCGCTGGCCTCATCGGATTATTCAACGTGCCCACAATTCCCGCCGTGTTCGCGGGGGCGGCCCTCACGGCCACCAGCATCGGCATCACCGCCAAGGTGCTGGCCGAGCTCAAGCAGTTGGGGTCTAAAGAAGGCCAAATTATTATCGGCGCTGCGGTGCTCGACGATATCCTGGGCATCATCGTCTTAGCGGTGGTGGCTAGCCTCGCCAAGACGGGGGAAATCGACGTCCTCAACATCGTCTACCTAATTGGCGGTGCGGCCACGTTCTTGGTGGGGGCCATCTTAGTCGGACGGCTGCTCAGCTCCTACTTCGTGGCGCTCGTCGACAATATGAACACCCGCGGTGAGCTGATTTTGTCATCGCTGATCTTTGCCTTTGTGCTGGCCTACATCGCTGCCGCTATTAACCTTGAGGCGATTCTGGGGGCCTTTGCTGCAGGTCTCATTCTGGCGGAGACCGAAAAGCGCAAGGAGCTAGAGGAGCAGGTGATTCCCATCTCTGACTTCTTTGTGCCCATCTTCTTTGTCACCGTGGGCGCGCAGACGGATCTAAGTGTCCTCAACCCGGCGGTGCCCGCCAACCGAGACGCGCTGATTATGTCGGTCTTTTTGGTGGCGATCGCCATCATCGGTAAGGTGGTGACCGGCTTCGCCATCTTTGGCCAGGGAGACATCAACAAGCTGGCCATCGGCGTCGGCATGATTCCCCGAGGAGAGGTTGGCCTGGTGTTTGCGGGCGTGGGCGCGGCCAGCGGCGTGCTGCCTGAGTCTCTTGAAGCCGCCATCATCGTCATGGTGATTATGACCACCTTTGTTGCGCCGCCCTTTTTGCGACTGGTGTTTCAAGATGAACCCGAGTCAGTGGAGGGCGCTTCCATGGCGATTGAAGGAGGTGCGATAGAGGGAGCTGTTGATCTTAAGGCCGAGGTTAAGGAAAAGTAGTCATGCCTCCCTCTACTGGTCAAATCGGCGTCTTTGATAGTGGGGTGGGGGGCCTAACGGTGCTCAACGCGATTCACCAGCTCCTGCCCTATGAGTCGGTCCTGTATTTTGGCGATACGGCCCGCGTTCCCTATGGCACGCGGTCAAGCGCCGAGATCATCCAGTTTGTGCGCGAGATTGTACCCTGGATGCAGCAGGAGCAGGTGAAGCTGGTGGTCATGGCCTGCAACACCAGCTCGGCGCTGGCGCTACATCAGGTGCAAGGAGAGTTCGCCGTCCCGCTTTTGGGCATGATTGAGCCGGCGGCGCAGGCGGCAGTCATGAGTGGTCAGCGCATCGGGGTAATTGCTACCCCGGCGACGGCGGCGAGCCACGCCTATAAAACGGCGATCAACGGCCTCGATCCGGCGGCTCAGGTGTGGGAGGTGGGCTGCCCCGCCTTTGTGCCGCTAATTGAGCAAAACCGCATTCACGAGGCCGAGACTCAGTCCGTCGCCCGCACTTACTTAGCGCCCCTGCTGCAGAAAGGCATCGACACGCTGGTGTATGGCTGCACTCACTACCCGCTTCTAGACCCGGTGATTAGGGATCTGCTGCCGCCCACGGTGCGGCGCATCGACCCGGCGGCTCAGGTGGCGATCGCCACAGCGCAAATGATTTCCCCGACGGTTTCTCCCACCAGCGGACCTGCTGCCCGCACAAGATTTTGCGTCAGCGATCGCCCCGATCAGTTTGCCCATGTTGCCAGCCAGTGGCTTGGCCACTCGCCGCGAGTGGAGCGGGTGGTGCCGAGTTCTGTTCTGGTCTAGCACTTGTCTGGCGATTCAGTATGAAAGGCGAACCAAAAAACGCGAGTCTTAGCCGGTACGGGCTAAGACTCGCGCTTTTTTAATGTTGCCTGAAGGCAAAACTTATATCTTTGCCTTCAGGCGAGCTTAGCTTGCTGAGAGGCCTTAAAGGCGCTACTCCCAGAATTGATCTAGGAGCAGCGTCAAAGCGCATCACGGCTATGCGCGGCGCGATCGCTGCACAATATTGAGCAGTAAATAGATGGAGAGGATATAGCAGCTTGCGAGGAGTGGAATGATGATAGAAGTGTTGCAGTGAATCATAGTGGCCCAGTGTGGAAGCGAGTTTGGCAAAGCAAACGAATGCGGAAAGTCTAGACAGGGCGATGGAGCAAGCTCAGCCAGTCAGACTTAGGAACGCTCACCGAATAACAGACTGTCAGGCGCTTCAGAATCAAGAATCACCTTAGGGAGAACCCTGTCTATACTCGGCGCTAGCGCTCTGTATAGGATAGGATTCCCCAACACCTAGCCCAGGACGTTGCCGGTTTCACTGCTTCGTGTAAATAGATCGTTGAGGGTCCGTTTACAGTAGTGCACTAAAGCAAGCTTTAGTCAGTACTTAGCAGCTGCAGAAACCTAGCGGCATTCTCGCTCAGTGTTTATACAAGTTTCTGTAGTCAATGTGCGGTTTTTAATTCCTTAATTAAGAGGATATCATAATTTTCCTAAGACGAACGCCGAGTTCGCCCCCTTTTCCCAAAGTTTTGGGCATGGATTACTCCGTCTTTGTAGCGTTACCGCCAAAAAACTGCTCTTGAGGTCAGCGACCCTAGGAAGAAGAGTTTGCTTTGTAAGGCGGTATATCCATTTTGCAATCTTTTCATAGGTAATTCTGTCATAAAGTTTTCTTCGCTAAGCCGACGGCGGCTTAGGCTCCGAATCACCAATCTGGAATTCAGTTCTGCAGATAGGGAGGAGGTAGCTTAGAATAAAATCAAGATATGTAAAAAAACGTTACTCAGCGTCTGAGTCCGCTCAATCATGACCTCAGCGACATCCATTTTTTCTCCCGTTGAAGCCGACCTGCATCTACTGACCAAAACGCTGAAGCAGCTTGTAGGCGCTCGTCACCCTATTCTTTACGCTGCTGCCGAGCATTTGTTTGGTGCTGGGGGAAAGCGTCTAAGGCCGGCCATTGTCTTGCTCATATCTCGGGCAGCGATGACGTCTGGTGAGATTACGCCGAAGCATCGCCGTTTGGCTGAGATCACTGAGATGATCCACACCGCCAGCCTAGTGCATGACGACGTTGTCGATGAAGCCTCAACGCGGCGAGGCGTACCCACGGTACACAGCAGCTTTGGTAACCGCATCGCGGTGCTTGCAGGAGACTTCCTGTTTGCCCAGTCCTCCTGGTATTTGGCCAACCTCGACAACCTCACCGTCGTTAAGCTGCTGTCCCAAGTAATTATGGATCTGGCTGAAGGCGAGATTCAGCAGGGGCTTAACCGCTTTGACACCACCCTGTCCATCGATCAGTATTTGCAAAAGAGCTACTACAAGACCGCCTCGCTGATTGCCAATAGCGCTAGGGCTGCCGGGGTTCTGAGCCATGTCTCCCCTGCCCTTGAGGAAAACCTGTACGACTACGGGCGGCACTTGGGTTTGGCGTTTCAAATTGTAGACGACATCCTAGACTTCACGGCCTCTGCAGATGCTCTAGGAAAACCTGCCTGCTCAGACCTCAAGAGCGGTAACCTAACGGCACCTGCGCTCTATGCGCTAGAGGAAAATCCTTACCTGGCTACCCTGATGGACCGCGAGCTAGCGGAAGAGGGGGACCTAGAAAAAGCGATCGCCATTGTGGACGACAGCCAGGGCATCGAGCGGGCCAAGGCGCTGGCCATGAGCCACGCTAAGCAGGCGGTAGAGCATCTGGCGGACCTGCCTGCGTCCGACTGCCAGCAGACCCTGGTCAAGCTGACGGACTACGTGCTCAGCCGGGCCTATTAGGTCTACCGGCTGCCTCTGCGCAGACTGAAATTCTAGGCCGAAATTTAGCGACGGCGCTCCTGAAGCTTACGGTAGACCGCCTGTAGGTCTACCTGATGGTGGGATAAGGCCACGAGGGCGTGGTAAAGCAGGTCTGCCACTTCCCCGGCGATATCGTCGGGGTTGTCGTCTTTGCAGGCCATCACCACCTCAACCGCCTCTTCTCCAATCTTTTTGAGAATAGAATTGTCTCCACCGGCCATCAGCTTGCAGGTATAGGACTTGGGGTCGGGATGGTCGCGGCGATCGCAAATTACCTCAAACACTTGGGAGAGGGTATCGGCAGGCGGCGGGGCGATCGCCTCGTCCACCTGATGGAAGCAGCTTCGCTGTCCGGTGTGACAGGCAATATCGCCCACCTGCTCCACCGACAGCAAAACGGCGTCGCTGTCGCAGTCGTAGCGCAGGGTCTTGATGCGCTGGAAGTGCCCCGACGTTGCGCCCTTGTGCCACAGCTGCTTACGGGAGCGGCTCCAATACCAGGCGTCTCCGGTCTCCAAGCTGCGCTGTAGGGCCTCTCGATTCATCCAGGCCAGCATCAAGACGCTGCCGTCGAGGTAGTCTTGAGCGATCGCCGGAACAAGGCCGCGATCGTCAAACCGAATTTGATCTAGGGGAATGGCGAGGTTGTGGGTAGTGGCGTCGGTCATAGGTCCTGTACTGCGGGTATGGCCCTATTTTACGAGGCGATTCGTACTAAAGGACCAACCTAGAATCACCCGCGCTTTTGAAGCAGAGTCAACACCCTATAGATAGATTGGAAAAAGGCTTTTGATTTGAGTTAATAAGTCTGAAATAACTGTAGTCAACCCGGAACTTTATTGTAAAAAGATACACAATAGTTCAATAGCGACTGAATTCGCAATTAAATTGAATTGTGTAATTCAGCCTTTTTCATATAAATTAATTTGTGGCTGGGCTTAAGTCTGATAGGAGCAGAGCATAATATTCAAGCTATAGTTCTAAAAAATCGGGGTTTTCTTAACACAAAAATAAAGAGAATATAAATTTAACGTTTTATTTGGGATCGGCTCAAAGCCTTGTCTGGTGAGAATTAGAAGACGCTAAAAGCCGCTGTTTGAATCTAAATTTGCAGGCTAAAACTATTATATTGTTGAACTGATCCCCGTCACATGAAGAACGTACCCCCCTCCGTCTCCCTTTGCCGCAGCTGTCGCAACTATAGTCCGATGGGTCGGCGTGGAGGGGAATGTCAGCGGTTAGATATTCCCGTGCAGAGCGGTTGGAAGGCCTGTTCTTTAGCGATTCCCGCTTTGTCAAAATGGAAGGATTGGGATTTGGTGATGGATATCAACCCAATTTCGGTTGATCCGTCTTGGGTCTTGCCGCCTCAATCTAATGCTCAAACTGAGCCCAGCGCTTCTGTACTGGCGGAACCTTATGTGAAGCGGCTCGCTTAACTTCTGCCAGAGTTCAGAGATCGCCCTAGCGCCCAAACCAGGCCGCTAGGGCGATCGCCAGCCCGTCTGCGGCATCGTCGGGTCGGGGCACCTGCGCCAGGTTGAGCTCCCGGGCCACTGCCTCTTGCACCGAGGCTTTGTCGGCGTTCCCGTAGCCCGTCAGTGCCTGCTTGACCTGAGCAGGCGTAAACTCGACGTAGGGTAGCTTATTTTGGGCCAGCACCAGCATGACCACCCCGCGAGCCTGAGCCACCTGAATCGTATTGCCCATGCGGTAAAAGAACAGCTTTTCGATGGCCACTAGGTCGGGCCGACAGCCCTGAATCAGGTCCTGCAGGTCGCTATAGATCGTGCAGAGGCGATCGCCGACCGGCGTATGGGCCGGAGTCTGGATAATGCCAAAATCCAGCGGCTGAATGCGATCGTCGGCGGGCTGTCCTTCGATGATGCCAAAGCCTAAGATTGCTAGTCCTGGGTCGAGACCCAAAATACGCCGCATGGCTTTTCCGTTTCTCTTGGGGGGTGTTGTGTGGGACGTGTTCGTAGGGGGCACAGCATGCTGTGGTATCTGTTTAGCGTCCCGGAAGACCCCCTCTAACTCCCCCTTACCAAGGGGGAGAACTGCACCTTCCCCCCTTACCAAGGGGGGATTGAGGGGGGTAAGACCGAGGCGTCTCGCTGCTTCTGCAAAGCCGCTATGCACTTACATGCTGTGCCCCCTACGAGGTGATGGAGCTGGGTTTGCAAATGGGTTACGCCGATGCCGTTTACGCCGATGCCGCCGAATATGCGCCGTTGGACTCAGCCGCCTCGCCCGGAGCGGGAATGCCGAAGACGTTGCTGAACACCTGACCCACCTTGTAGCCCGAATCCATCGACTCTAGGGGATCTTTGCGCAAGCGGTGGCGAAGACAGAGCACAATTACCCGCTGTACGTCGTTGGGGGTAACCTCCGTGCGGCCTTCTAGGGCAGCGATCGCCTTAGCCGCCCGGTTGGTGACGATATCTCCCCGCAGCCCGTCCACATCTAGCTCAGAGCACACCTGGGAAATCTGAACTCTCATCTCGCGGTCGATGGTGACGCTTTTCAGCCGCTCCTGCGCGCCTACGATTTTCTCCTGAACGGCGGCCTGCCCGGTTTGATGGGCGTCTAGATAGCTTTGAGGGTCTTGGTCAAACGCCGTGCGCTCCTCGACAACTTTCACCCGCAGGGTGGGGTCTTTTACCGTGCGGATTTCGGCGTGCATGCCAAAGCGGTCTAGCAGCTGAGGCCGCAGCTCTCCTTCCTCTGGGTTGCCCGAGCCCACCAGCACAAACCGAGCCGGGTGACGGATGGAAATGCCCTCGCGCTCCACCGTGTTCCAGCCTGAGGCCGCCGAATCCAGCAGCACGTCCACCAGGTGGTCATCTAAGAGGTTGACCTCGTCTACGTAGAGAATGCCGCGATTGGCCTGGGCCAGCAGCCCCGGCTCAAAGGCGCGCACGCCTTCTGTGAGGGCTTTTTCAATGTCGATGGTGCCGCAAACCCGGTCTTCCGTCGCCCCTAAAGGCAGGTCGACCATGGGCACCTTTTTGTCGGTGGTTGAAACCTGATTGCCCTGAGAAACTTCGTCCCGTACCCAGTCGCTCATTAGCTCAGGGTCGCTGGGGTGGCTATTAAACGGGTCGTCCGCCGCCACCTCAATCTCGGGCAAAATGTCTGCCAGCGCCCGGATGGTAGTAGATTTGCCGGTGCCGCGATCGCCCATAATCATCACGCCGCCAATCTTGGGGTCGATGACGTTAAGCATCAGGGCGAGCTTCATTTCGTCCTGACCCACAATGGCGGTGAAAGGAAAGACGGCGCGACGCATTACGGATTTCAAAGCAGTAGTCACAAGTTCAACCGAAATTAAAGATAGTAGGGGCGTTGGATGACTTTCATTGTGACATATTGCCATCGCCATATTGCCGCCAATCAGAGGCGGTATGTCCCTCGTTGGTGCCAGCGCTAGCCGCACCCCGCGTCGGGAAACCGCTCCCGACCTTTGCGCAGTGCTCCTAACAGGGTCGAAACCACCACGCAGCGGCGCAGCCGGGGCTGAGGGCCTTTGAGGGTGAGGCGGCCCAAGCGATCGCTGACGTTTCCCTGGTGGTCGAACTGCAGCTGATAGACTCCGGACGCTTGGCGAAAAGTGGTGGCCTCGAGGTCGAGGGTGAGGCGAGCCTGTGCGGGATCGAGCGGTTGCCAGCTGGCCTGCTGGGGCAGAAGCTGGTCGGAATGGCTGGCCCATTCGACGGTGGTCTCCCCCGCCCGAACGCTCACCTGCCAGGGCGATCGCTGATTGATGGCGGTTTTTTGGGTTTGCTGGATAACGCGGTAGAGGTGGTCTTGGGCCTGGGTGAGCTGCTGCCGCTGCATAAAGGCGACCCAGCTGGGGGCGGCGATGAGGGCCAGAGTGGTGGCGATCGCGGCTGTGATTACGAGTTCGATGAGGGAGAAGCCGCGCGCTTGATGCTGCATGGGAATGGGGCGTTGAGGCTGTGCTTCCTCAGGGTGCCCGTTTGCCACTCCGTACGGTCAATTGGGCGATCGCCTCTATCTGCCTGTGTCTATTGATGCGCTCTAAAGGTGACCTTTAACCCATCTTTGGGGTGGGGCGTGGGCGCTGTGGTCATCGCTAGGTTTTGGTCCGACAGCAGCGCCCAGTCATAGCTCCGCAGCAGCGCCACGGCAAACAGCTTCAGCTCTAGCTGCGCAAAGGCCTTCCCCAAGCACTCCCGAAGTCCGCCGCCGTAGGGTACATGGCTGAAGGGCTTCCCCTTATCCTCAGCACGCTCCGGACTGAAGCGGTCGGGGTCAAAGCGCTTGGCGTCGCGGTAGATGGCTTCGTCGGCGTGGGTGGTGTTGATGCCGTAGAGCACGGCCCAGCCCTTAGGAATGTCGTACCCGCCGTAGCGGCAGTCTTCGAGGACGTCCCGAAAGCCGCCCCCGACGGGTGGCAGGAAGCGCAGTACCTCTTTGGTCACCTGGTCTAGGTAGGGCATCTGCTTCAGCAGGTCTAGGGTCAGAGGATCGGATCTCAGGGCCGCCTGCTCCGCCCGCGCCTTATACATCACCTCCGGGTGCTGGGCCAGCAGCAGACACAAGTTGGTCACCGCTGAGGTGAGGGTCTCGTGACCGGCAAACAGGAGCAGCAGCACCTGATCTTTGAGTTCCGCCACGGTGAGGCGCTCCCCCTCTTCATCAGTGGCCAAGAGCATCAGGCTTAAGGCGTCTTCTGGGGTCTCTTCCCCTCGATCAAGCTGCCCCTGACGCTCTCGAATCAGCCGCTCAATTTCGTCTAAAAGCTGCTCGCGGGCGGTCCAAGCTTTGCCAAACGCCGTCCAGGGCAGCTTCAGCGGCAGGCTAAATAGACCGCTGCACCAGGTCTCAAACAGATGGCCCAGCTTGCTTTTCGACCCCTGGTTCAAGCCCACAAACAGTTTGCAGGCGATGTCCAGGGTGTAGTCCCGCAGCTCGGGATACCAGGTAATCTGCCCTTGCTGCAGCCAGCGCTGAAGATAGCGATCGCTAATGGCTTCCATGGTGGGGATGTAGCTGGTCAGGGCGCGGGGCTGGAAGGCCTGCACCAGCAGCTTGCGGCGCTGGGTGTGGATATGGCCGCTCTGCAGCGCTAGGGAGAGGGGACCCAGCAGGGCCTTGACGCTGGGGGGCCAGCTGACGACGAAGTATTTGTTCTCGTTGGTGAGCACAAAGTTGAGGGCGTCTGGCCCCCGCAGGAAGATGGTGGGCTTGCCCAGCAGGCGGGTTTTGAAGAGGTCGCCGTACTGGCGGTGGCGCTTGCTGGCGAAGTTGGGGTCTTGGAAGAAGTTTAGGGTTTCGCCGATGACGGGCAGGCCCATGGTTCCGGGGGGCGTAGGCATAGCACTTTGCGAGGTTACAGGGCTATTGTAGGCGGCCTTTCGGGTGCGATCGCGGTGGAAACGAGGCTGCGGCGGCTACGCGAGTTTTGGATATGGGGTGGGGGTGGTTGAGGGCATGGTTTAGAGATGTGTTCAGCACAATTCAGCCCTCACCCCCGGCCCCTCTCCCAGCGTTGATACCGCTGGCGAATTTCATGTCTTGTTACATCTCGGCTATTTCCTGCCCCGGAGAAAGCCCCCTCAATCCCCCAATTCTGGGGGACTTCAGAGAGGTTAGAACTCCTTAAAGTCAATAGCCGCGAATAGTATGGCCACTGCTCCGGTTCCCCCAGAATTGGGGGTTAGGGGGCCTCGAAGGCGTACAGCTCGATTACGAAATATTTCGCCAGTGGTATCAACGCTGGGAGAGGGGAGTTTGGTTCTCTTCCCTCGGAATCGGGGGAAGGGTTAGGGATGGGGGCCTTCCAGGACGTTAGACACGTATCATGGCGCTGCCATGCCCCTACGGTGTAAGACAGGCTTGCCTGCATTCTACGCCGGTATCCCGGAATCCTCGCTCTTCAGGGCGGGGAGTACGTCAACAAGGAGGTGCATGGAAGCCATACACTAGGCGGTAGCCTTCGCTTCTGCCGATGTCAGAGCGCGGGGTTAGCGTCTCGGCTGTGGGGATAACACAACCGGGGCGCGCTTGCGTCCGAGCGCCGAGATGAGATTACAGCATTTGAGGGGCGATCGCAACCGTGGAGAGCTGAGCCGCAATGCAAGACGTTGATAACGCTTTTAAGCCTCAGGGGCCATCAGCCGTAGGTTTAGAGTACCTATAGAATCTTTTGCATTATGGGTAATCAGCGGCAGATCATAGCGTAGGGCTGTTGCTGCTATCCAAGCATCTTGAGGAGAAATGGGCCGACCAGTCCGTTTTCGACTAGCGCGAACCTGCGCCCAGCTTTTGCAAAGGAGGTGATCAACTGGGATGGTGATGTAATTACCGAAAGATTCTTCTAGCTGGGTAAGACGGCGATCGCCCCACTGCTGCACCATCGCCCACTGAAATAGCTCAGCAATGCTCATGAACGACAGCGCTAACTTGTTATCGTCCAGTAATGGGATGTATGGCTCGGCGTAATTGCTGCCTTTGAAGAGAAAGGAGGCAACATCGGTATCAATAAGAACTATGGCCACGGCGGATTAAGCTGCCTCTTGTCGTTGCTGTCGAAGAAAAGCAAGGAAGTCTTCTACAGATTCGTCTTCAGGCCAAAAATCAACAGCAAAATCTCCAAGGTCTTTCATAGCGGTAGGAGAGCTTTGTGCCGTCAACTGCTCCAGCGTGAAGCCCTGCCAAAACTGCATATTGAGAATTTCAAGATTACCTTGGGGAGCTGCATCGTGAACGAGGAGTTGCAGAAGCTGCTGTCGCTCTTTTTGAGACAGGGGTTGGATGGCAGTTATGGCGGCTTGAAGTTGTGGGGTCATAGCAAATCCTCTTCAGCAACGGCTGTTCTACCTGTAATGCTAACAAGCTTGCCCCCGCTTTCCCTATCTGTAACGCCGGGACCTGGAAGACTTCACTCGCGATCGAATCGCCACAGCCGGACATTGCCGCTGGCATCGCCGCTAGCAAGGTGTTGGCTGTCGGAGCTGAAGGCGATCGCGCGAATTTTGGCGCGGTGCTCGGTGAGGGAAGTTGAGCTGCCTTCGGCGTCGGTGACGGTGAGTGTGCTGCCTTGGGCGGTGGCGAGGTATTGGCCGTTTGGGCTAAAGGCTATGGCGTTTACAGGGCCATTCGACGGGCCTGTAGCGGAATCGGGGCGGCCTGTGGCGACTTGGCCGTCGGGGCTGAGAGCCATAGCGCGGAGAACACCGGGCTGGTTGAGGGTGGTTTTTGGGGTTCCGGTCTGGGGGTTCCAGGATTTGAGGGTGCCGTCTTGGCTGGCGCTGAGCAGGGTTTGGCCGTCGGTGGTGAAGGTGAGCGCGCGGACGCGGGCGGGGTGGCTTTTGAGAGTGTGGAGTGGACCCCCTCTAGCTCCCCTACGTCCTTCGGACACGCTGCGCGAATGCCAAGGGGGAGAACCTAGACCCGTCAGATCCCAGAGGCGAATGCTGTAGTCGAACAGGTTGAAGGGGCTTTCGCCGAGGCTGGTGCTAGCCAGCATGGTGTTGTCGGGGCTAATGGCGAGGGCAGACATGTCGCGGTGGCCGAAGAGGCTGCCGAGTTCACCTAGGCATTCTCCGGTTTTCAGGTTCCACAGCTCGATGACGGTGCCGCCGATGGCGAGGAGTTTGCCGTCGGGGCTGAGGGCGAGGCGGCTGAAGCGGCCCAGCTTCCAGTGGCCGATGGGACGGCTGGGCTGGCCGTTGAGCAGGTTCCACAGCTGTACTGGGGAGTTGGGGTTGGTAACTTTTGAGGTTCTAGAGCTCAGCACTACAGGCTCTGATACCCATTAGAGCTTATCAGAATAAATATGTCGTTCAGTTATGGGGGATTTGCCCTCAGCTAGGATTTTGAATTCAGAATTCAGCTACTCCATAAGCAGGCAAGAGAAATCTCAAAAGTTTATTTCAGCAAATTATCAAAACTGTTCGTATCGTTCGAATAGCACAAGTAAACTATGAATGGTATGCGCAGCCTATTTAGAGATACTTATGAAATTGAGAAAGCGGCTTCAGTCAATCTCAGTCTAAAATCTACAGAGCGAACACAAGAGGCTATTTTTGCAAAAGGAGCACCTTGAGGGCCACATACGGAGGCTAGTACTCCACCACACAAGATATGACAGGCCTCTATGGGAGAATCATTTTGTCCCATAGTTATCGGTCCAATGGCCCACAAATACAAGGTAGCGCTAACACCAGAAGAGCAAAACGAACTTGAGCAACTGACACGCCGTGGTCAACTTGCGGCCCGCAAGATGAAACGAGCTCAGATTCTACTGCTGGCCAACGAAGACCAAGCCGATGAGACGATCGCCCAGATGCTGCACAGCAGCGTCTCCACAGTGCATCGGACTCGTCAGAAGTTTGTTGAAGGTGGGGTTGACTTCGCGCTGAGCGAGCGTCCTAGGCCAGGTGGCCGCCGCAAGCTCGATGGCAAAGCTGAGGCATTTCTGGTGGCAACGGCCTGCAGCGAGCCGCCCGAGGGTCGCAATGAGTGGACCATGCAACTTTTGGCCGACCGGCTGGTGGAGATACAGGTGGTCGAGAGTATCTCAGATGAGACGGTCAGACGGACCTTAAAGCAAACCAGCTCAAGCCTTGGCTGAAGGAGCAGTGGTGTTTCCCGAGCGTGGGAGCCGACTTTATCTGGCGGATGGAGAATGTCCTAGAGCTCTATGCTCGGCCCTACGACCCGATAGAGCCGGTGGTCTGCTTCGATGAGCGTCCTTGCCAGCTGATTAGCGAAACGCGCACTCCGCTGCCATGTGCGCCTGGTCACCCGCAACGCTACGACTATGAATACCAGCGCGAGGGCACCTGCAATCTGTTCGGCTTCTTTCAGCCGCTAGCGAGCTGGCGTCACCTCAAGGTCACCGAGCAGCGCACTGGCTACGACTTCGCTATGTGCATGCAGTATCTGGTTGACGTTCTTTTTCCCGAAGCCCATCTGGTGCATGTTGTGCTCGACAACCTCAACACCCACTCCCCCGCTTCGCTCTACAAAAGTTTTGCGCCTGATGAGGCTTTGAGAATTCTCGAACGTCTCGAGTTTCACTACACCCCAAAGCATGGGAGTTGGCTGAACATGGTCGAGCTGGAGTTTTCGGTCCTCTCAAGGCAGTGCTTGAATCGCCGCATCCCTTCCATTGAGGAGCTGACTGAGCAAACCGCTGCTTGGGAGGAGCAACGCAACCAGTCCAAGGCCACCGTTGATTGGCGCTTTTCGGTTTTTGATGCCAGAACCAAGCTGGCTCGTCTCTACCCAAACCATGACCCGTCGTAATCACTGTGGCTAAGTACTAGGAAAGCACAAGTCAGATCGTGAAAAATATCAGAAATAGCTCGCTCAAGAGAAGGAGAAGCTTGTTTTTATATTCCGGGAAAACTATTGCTCCGGATTAGCGTCACGGGTCTCGAATAAAGCAGTAGTTAAGAAACTACTGCTTTGTACTTATGGCACGACTGTCTCCAAATGATATTCATCATCTCTGTAACCTATCCTATGATGAAATTATGCAAGTTGATCCTTCTGAGCTAAGGACTGCACTGTTTTTGGCAGTTGAGCAGACAATGGATGATCTACGAGGCTTGGGTATCAATATTGACTTGCTAGAGCAAGAGGGGAAAGGAAGTCTTCTCTATCATCGGGTTAGTCAATTGCACACACTAAAGGTTAAAATTGAAGACCTAAGCTCAAGCTAAGCTTTTCTTCAAGGTTTAAGGCATCTACCGATTGCCCTTTGTAAGTACTCTAAGCGCTCTACAATATGGTCTTTGAAACCTAGATAGTCAGGAATATCTTCTTTGATCGAATCAAATACCACATCATATATTTTCTGGCTGCGAATAGATGGCGAAATCGTCTTATGATTCTTAATGCTAATGCCTATCGTTTCAAGCGAAGGTAAAGAAGATTCTTCCGCGACAATATTAAGGCTTTTCAGGTCGATCAAGGATTCAGATATTCGCATCAAATATTTCCTGATCTCCCAATCAAAATCATCTTTATCTCGATCAGTCAACCGTAAGCTGTGGAGCTGATTAGAGTTTAGTATATCAGTATAGTATTTTTCGCGTTCCGGTATTGCAGTATTCGTGAACCACTGCTGCGCTTGTATAACAGCCGCACGCTCGCCAGGAGAAAGTTGGGCCAGCAACTGAAGCTTTATATGGTCAAGCCGGTCTTGGAGTTTGGTCAATTGCTCTCTTGCGGCATCTTCGCCCACCGACTTTAGGCAGCAAGTCTTTTTTTGACTTAAGTTAAAGTCTAATGGATTAAAACCTAAATCGTCAATCTCAATAATTGCATGCTTTGAATAGCTTCTAATCTCCTCCGATACTTGGCTGCTATTGGCCATTAATACTTCATAGCTTCTTGAAAAAACATGCCGCAAGTTAAACCAATTGGATGAGCGTTTCTCTTTTTTAAAGCGCACACCTATAAGTGCACAGTCCTCTTGAGCTGCCCGCTTGTAAATTGACTCCATAGGAAAGTTGCATATAAAGCCGCCATCAATAAGCGCTCGATTTCCTAGCCGCTGAATGCCAAAAAAGCCGGGTAGAGAGATGGAGGCTCGAACAGCATCGGACAGAGTGTTCCAGTCGCTTTTATAAGGCGAGAATTTTACAGGCTCATTAGGATTGTTCAAATCACAGGCAATGATTTCAATATAAGGCTTCGACTCATCTTTGAATTCTCTAAATTTGACTTTGCGCTTGCCTAATGGAGAATCCTCTAATTGATCCTCTAGCCAATTTTGAAATCTATGGCCGTCGCTAGAAGAATCTAGACCAAGCAGCATCCGTAATGCAATGTTGAGAGCTGAGCAAGTTGGATTCTTATGCTCTACAAATTCATGCAACCCAATTTGAAATCTTTCAAATGCTTCTTCAGCAGAAAAGCCTGCAGCGCATAGGGCGGCAACAATTGATCCAGATGACGTTCCTGCAACACCAACAATCTCGAAATTTTCGGATATGGCTTGCCAAGCACCAAAGTGCGCTACTCCCAATGCTCCGCCGCCCTGAAATGCCACGTAAGCCTTCTCTTTAGGCTCAAAATCACTCATGATAGCTGTAGACTCCTGAAGTCAATCTCGATCGTTTGGCTTAACAAAAAGATAAGAGGTTCCGATATTAGAAGCCTTTTCACTCAAGTTGCTCAAAATAGTCTACATCTCTCTAAATGATTCTCAAGAATGCATGACTTATGAAGAGATTCCATCTTCATCACAGGCTATTTCCGCTTTAGCTGTGTTATTTACTAATCTATAGAACTCTTCATGGCACTCTTCAAGATCAGCAGCAGCCTTCGCACGGCGAACCTTGTGCTCTAGAATCCATGCCTGTGCCTCAACCCTAGTGTATTCCCTGGCCTTGTTACGCACGCGGAACTCGCTATTTGCCGACTGTGATGCCACTGCAGCAGCGCCTGACAAACCGTAACCGTCCCAGAGATTTAAGGAAGGCTTAGGCATTGCCGGGATCGCACTCAGGTAAATTGGCGACATGAGTGAAGACATTGAGATCGCCGGGGTCAAGATTCCGAAAAGCGACTGGGAGGCCAGCCCTGCCAGTATGCGACTGCTGGTGACGGTACTCAGTGAGCGATTGGCAGCATTGGAAGAGCAGATCAAGCAGAACTCGCAGAATTCGTCTAGGCCGCCCTCCTCGGATGGGTTTGGCAAGCAAATAAAGGAAAAGAAGAAGGGCAGAGCGCCCAAGCGCGAGGGGACGCCCAAAGCGGCTCGGCGAGTGCGCAAGCTGTATCCTCCAGAGGCTTGCAGCGCGGTGCATCAGGTGAAGCCGGAGGTGTGTGGTTTTTGCGGGGAAGGGCTTCGGGGAGAGGAGAAGCGCCCTGAGCGGCATCAGGTGATAGAAGTGCCGCCCGTATTACCAGAGGTAGTGGAGTACCAACTGCACAAGCTCAGCTGCGAGCACTGCGGGGGTGTGACGAGGGCAGCGCTACCGCAAGGGGTGGCTGCATCGGGGTATGGGGAGCGGCTAACGGCTATCGTCGGGCTCTTGAGCGGACCCTACCGTCAGAGCCACCGGCAAGTATGCGCGCTGATGGAAGAACTGTTTGGCGTTAGGCTATCGCGAGGTGGGGTGGGGCGGATGCGCCAGGAGATGAGTACAGCGGTAAGCGGGGCGGTCACCGAAGCAAAACGCTATGTGCAATCTCAGCCTGTGGTCAATAGTGACGAGACCAGCTTCACTCAGGGGAATCGGGATGGCCAGAATGCCCAGAAGAGCAAAGGCTGGCTGTGGGTGTTGGCCACTCCTCTAGTGAGCATCTTCGAGATAGCGCTCTCTCGCTCGAAGGGGACAGCAAAAGCCCACATCGGGGAGAACTTCAAGGGCATCGTTATCTCAGACCGCTACAGCGCCTACCAGTGGCTAGCACTAGACCAATGGCAGGTGTGCTGGGCACATCTTAAACGAGACTTGACGGCGATAGCCCAGCGCAGCGGCGCGTCGAAGGAGATTGGCGAAGCGCTGCTGAGGCGAGAGCGGCGCTTGTTCCGCTGGTGGCATCGGGTGCGTGATGGCACCCTCACCAGAGAGCAGTTTGCTCTCCATGTCAGACACTTGCGTGCAGGCTTCAAAGCGGAGCTAGAAGCTGCTGCGGCCCTGCCGATTGCCCAAGGCGAGAAGACGCCGCTCGCCAAAACCGTGCGCACCTGCCGCATGCTGCTCAAAGTGGAGCCTGCTTTGTGGACTTTTGTCACCACCGTTGGCGTCGAGCCGACCAACAATGCAGCAGAGCGAGCATTGAGACCAGCAGTAATCTGGCGGCGCACCAGCTTTGGCTCGCAGTCGCAAGCGGGTAGCGAGTTCGTGGCCAGGATGCTGACGGTGAGTGCTTCGTTAAAAGCGCAGCAGCGTAGCCTGCTCGAGTTCCTCACACAAGCTTGCCGGGCGGCAAGAGGAGGATTAGCACCGCCTTCATTACTGCCGCTGATTCCAGATGACAACCCTCGCCCTGACGATAAGCCGCTACTGGTGAATCCTGCGCTGGCGGCTTAGAACCATCCTCCAGGGACGGTTACGACAAACCAATGCCAAGTTTAACCCAATTCTTTAAAGTGGCATTGTTATCTGTATCAACGATGCCGAGCACGGTCACTAAGAGTGTGAAAGTAATGCCAGCTACGGTAAAGGTGATGTTCCACCAGTGATTTATGGCACGTAATTTGCCTATCTTATTCTTACGGAAGGCAGTTATCTCACTTAAAAATACACTTTTGCCATTTTCTAGCTCTGTTTGATCATCAGAAGTACTGGTGAATTGGGTGCTGACCGTGTCAGGTGGGGACATTTTGAAGCCCTATGGGAGTTGCCCTTATTTTGTCGCTGTCAGATTAATGATAGGCAAGTGTACTTTGTTACGGAGTGATCGCCCTCACAGTGTGCCCTCCATCAAAGCACGATTGCTTTTGCCAGTGCGCTTGATTAGTACAGGCATTGCGGTAATGCCGTCACATATAGCCTCTGCGATCACATGCTTCGTGCCCTTTACGCCTTCTCAACACTTCGGTTCTTGCCTGCGGGTGTATTGAGCACGAGGTGCTTATCCTCAAATAACGTAAAGGTGCAACGCTATGATTCAACGGCGATCGCAATTGCTGTCTGAACTATCACAGACGCCGCTCAAACGGCGACCAACGATACTTCAAGTCCGCCTGGAAGACATCGCCCACACCTAAACCCTCACCAACGACACAAAACGCGAGTCCGACGAGACGCCAGATGAGAGCAGCGCCACCCAAAGCATCAACCATGACACCTGACATGCGATCGCCCACGATTGAAATGACAGCAGCAACACACAAAGCGAGGCCAGCCACACCTGAGAGGCCAGCCGCCTCATGTAAAGAGTCACCTATCTCACATAAAGCGGCGATCGCCACACTTGTGATCCCAGTAGTGAAGCTTGACAGTGCAACGTGATTACAACGACTCAAGCGATCGCCTACCCCCTACCGCTACGGAATCGGCACCGACGCCAGCAAATCGTCCACAATCTGCCGCCCCAGCCGCCCCGCATCAGGAATCAAACGATGGGCCAGCACATGGGGAGCCAGCCGCTTCACGTCATCGGGGATTGCGTAATCCCGGCCCTCCAAAAACGCCAGCGCCTGCGTCGTGCGATAGAGTGACACGCTGCCCCGAGGGCTCACCCCCAAGCGCACGTCCTCCCGCTCACGGGTGGCCCGCACCAGCGTCAGCAAATAGGTCTGCAGGTGAGGCTCAATGCGCACCTGCTGCGCCGCTTGCTGCAGCTCGGCAACATCCTGCAGCGATAGGCAGGGCTTGAGGTCCACCTCGCGGCGCTGATTCAGCTGCTGCAAAAGCGTTAACTCTTCGGCCTCTGAGGGGTAACCCAGTTCTAGCGAGACGGCAAAGCGGTCCATCTGCGCCTCAGGCAGCGGAAACGTCCCCTGATACTCGATGGGGTTTTGGGTCGCGATCGCAAAGAAAGGGCGAGGCACCGGATGAGACACCCCGTCGATGGTCACCTGATACTCTTCCATCACCTCCAGCAGGGCAGACTGGGTGCGCGGCGTAGCGCGGTTGATTTCATCCGCCAGCAGGATATTGGTGAGCGCCGGACCCGCCAAAAACTCAAACTGCCCCGTCTGCGGATTCCAAATATTGGTGCCGGTGATGTCGGCGGGCAGCAGGTCCGGGGTACATTGTACCCGCTTAAACACCCCGCCAATGGAGCGGGCCAGGGACTTTGCCAGCAGGGTTTTGCCTACCCCCGGTACGTCCTCCAGCAGTACGTGCCCCCCCGAGAGCAGGGCCGTTAGCACCAGCTGAATCGCCGACTGCTTGCCCACGATAGTCTGGCCCAGATTGTCCGTCAGCCGTTGAATATTTTCTCTCACTGGCGTTGTGCTCTCATAGAACAGGGATGGCCCCAATTACAATCGATTTCGATAGACCCGAACGAGCTGATAGGTTCCCGCCTCAGCGATAGTCTCATACTGGTCAGAGGTCAGGCGACGGGCAATTTCATCGGGCTGACCCACTAAAAGCGCCGTTGGAGGCGATCCCTGCCCGCCCCGCCGTAGATGGGCGATCGCCTTTGCCGGGGTATAGATATAGGTGACGGGCCGCTGGGCGTAGAACACCAGGCTGGGCTTTTGAAAGCCCACCATCACCAGCTCTTCGCCGGGTTGAGAGGCTGTCGCCACGGTGTCAGCCAGCTGCCGCAGAGGGCGCTGTCGCTGGTCGTCCATCAGGTCTAGGGCCGGCAGTAGGGTAAACAGCAAAAAGACGCCGAACCCCAGCACGTTGGACCACCACAGTTGAGGCAAGAAGCCGCTGGGGTCGCGCTTTAGCCCTCGCCGCCAGGTCAGCCAGCCGCTCAACCCTGCCGCTGCCAGCCATCCCAACCCGCCCCACCACAAGATGCGGGAAGCGGCGATCGCCTCTGGCAGGCGCGGCATCGCGGGGTCGTTGCCCATCCAGGGGGCGCTCCGCCACACCATCCCCGCCAGCACCAGCATAAACAGCGTGTTGGCCCAGCCGCTCAGCCGCAGTCCGGCGTCGCGGCCAGGGCGATCCCCACCTTTACCCTTTTCCCCCAGTGGAGCAATCAGCACGGCAGCGGCGGGCAGCAGCGGCAGCGTGTAGCTCGGCAGCTTGGTGACCGCCAGAGTAAAGAAGACGAACACCGCCGCAAACCACACCAGAGCAAACAGCCCCAGCTGCCGGTGGCGCGGCTGCTGACGCCACCCCTGGGGCCGCCACGCCCGCAGCCGTAAAAGCCCCCAGGGCAGGTATAGGGACCAGGGAATGAAGCCCACAAGCACCACCAGAAAGTAGAAGTACCAGGGCGCAGCATGGTTGTTGACCACCTGGGTGAACCGCTGCAGGTTGTGGTAGCCAAAGAAGCTGTCGATGTAGTCCTGGCCGTTGGCGCGAATCACTAGGATGTACCAGGGCAGCGTCAGCCCCAAGACCAGGGCCATCCCCAGCAAAGGCCGCATTTCCCGCAGGGCCCGCCAGTTCCTCAAGTAGATCAAAAAGCCGCCGATAATCAGCCCCGGCAGCACGATCCCCACCGGGCCTTTGGTCAACACCGCTAGGGCAACCAAAACGTAAAAGGCGACGAACCACCCCCGCTGCACAGCGGGGCGCTGGGGCTGGCTGTACCCCAAGAAAAAGGCGAACAGGGCGCTGCCCATACAGCCCACGAGCAGCATGTCTGACACCCCCGTACGCCCCCACACCACGGTCTGCAGGTTGAAGGCGATCGCCGTCGCCCCGACTAGCGCCGTCCCCCAGTGTAGGTCGGCTGTTTCTGGCGCTGCCTCTGGCGCTAGTTCTGGCGCTAGCTCTGGTGGCGCTGAGGGCTGCCGCTGCGGCCCATCACTTTGCGCCGTCGCGTCCGGCAGCCCCGCCGCGCCAAACCGCAGCAGCGTGTAGAAGCCCATAAAAGTCAGCCCCACCGCCGCTAGGGCAGAGGGCAACCGAGCCGTCCAGGCGCTCACCCCACCAATCTGATAGGCGATCGCCATTAGCCAGTAGATCAGCGGCGGCTTATCAAACCGGGTCGCCTCGTTGAAGTAGGGCGTTACCCAATCTCCCGTCAGCTGCATCTGCCGCGCCGCCTCCGCAAACAGCGGCTCTGTCTCGTCCACCAATCCCGTTGATCCCAGCTTCCACAAAAACGCAGCGCCGCACACCGTAGCCAGCCAGGCTAAGCAGCTCCACAGCCTCAGGCTGCGGGGTGACAAAAGCTTAGCGGGTTTCAAGAGATGCCCCACGGCGACTAATCTGCTGCGCTACGAAAGAACTCGTCTACTGTAGCGAGAAACAGCCTGAATCGAAACACGGCGGACTACTGGGCCGGTGGAGAGCTAACCGGAGCCTGAAGCGTGAGCTGCCATTCGCCGAGGCTGCTTTGCCACACCGGAAGCGGCGTGACGCCAACGATGTACGGTCCCCAGTAGCGCTGGGAGCCGTCTTGAGCAAAGGCCACCAAAACGTCGCCCGACTGGATTGTCTGCTGCCCGTTTGGCAAGGATAGTAGCAGCCCTTGAATATTGCCCTCTCCTGGCGCAAAGTCCCAATGCACAGGCTCGTTGAATAGGTCAGTTTGCTCACCTTCGCTCTGGCTGATCTCTCCCTGAGGCAACAGCGCCACGCGCACGGCATGGGTGGTTTGATTGCTGACCCTGAGCGCTCCTATTGAGGCATCACCTGGCCTTGAAGCTTGCGCGCCGGAGCCCTCTACAGGCGCTGTCTCTAAGGGGATCGCGTTGGACGCAGTCTCGTCTCGTGAGGGCAGCGGCGCGGTGCCTGCCGGTTGTTCGATGGCGCTTTGAGGCAACTGCAGCTCGCGTCTGTCGCTGTCGCCTTCGCTGTCGCTTGGACGCTCTCGCTGTTCAGGTACCGGCTGCTCGGGGATCGGATCGCTTAGGGTTGGCGACTGCTCAACAGAGATGCGGATGGGGCGCACCACCGCTAGGCCGAGCAGGGTGACGGCCGTAGCCCCATAGAGCATGCCCAAAAGAAGCGATCGCGCCTTGGGGGATATGGAGTGATGAACCAGTTTTTCCTCAGTCAATGTACTCTCCCGATGCACTGATTTCAATCTAAAATGAGGAGCACAGCGCGTCTGGCCTGCCTTGGTCTGCGCTGTGTCAGCTATTGCGTTGTCCAAGCGCCTGCGTTATGCAAGATACCCGACTTAACCGCTTGACGATTGCCCTATTGGGCCAGCTTAACCAGTGGCTGCGTAACCCCTGGCGGCGGGTTTCGCTGATTGTCATTGGGCTGCTGTTCGGCAACTTTGTGGCCACCGTAGCGGCCACTGTCACGGGTCAAAACGCCGACTGGGACGTGCTCGTTGCGGTCGCCCTACTCGCGCTAATTGAGTTCAGCAGCTGGCTTATCTACAGCGGGCAATTTGCGCGCCTAGGGCAGCGGCCTCGCCCTTTGATCCTCGATGTCGTCAACGCGGTCAAGCTGGGGCTAATTTACGGCCTTTTTGTTGAAGCCTTCAAGTTAGGAAGCTAAGCGCCATGGCACCATATCTGTCAGAGCTAGACCAACTCTTGCGGGATTGCCTTGGTAGCGAGACCCCTGATGCCGAGACTAGCCACCGGCAGAGCCTGGTGAACTACTCACTTGCCCATCCAGACACTTGCCAAGCCTTTTTGCCTGCACCGCAATCGATAGATGCGATTGCGGTGCGATCGCGTCTGCTGAGGAAAATATACCCAGACTTTGACCAGTTTTGCCAGCAAACGCTGGGCTGGTCCCACGGCCCGCTGAGCGTCCTGTGGACGTTCTGGCTGCCTCTAGCCCAGTGGATTGCTGACCAGCAGCAGCAGGCCGGACGTCCCCTCGTTCAGGGCATCTTGGGCGTTCAGGGCAGCGGTAAAACAACCCTTACTACTATCCTATCGCGAATTTTGGTCCAGTTGGGACACAAGGTGTGCCGCGTTTCCATTGACGATTTTTACAAGACTTACCCAGAAAGGCTCCAGCTCCAGCAGGCGGACCCGAGGCTGATTTGGCGGGGTCCCCCCGGAACTCACGATGTAGACCTAGTCCTGTCTGTGCTAGAGGACCTCAGAGCAGAGTGCGCCGTTACCGTGCCTCGGTTTGACAAATCTGCTCGCGGCGGGCAAGGCGATCGCGCGGGGTTTGAGACCTTTGAAGGGGTCAGTATTCTGCTGCTCGAAGGCTGGTTCGTGGGGGCGCGTCCCGTCCCGCCCGAGCGGTTTGACGCAGCGCCCTGGCCCATCGAAACGGAGCGCGATCGCGCCTTTGCCCGCGACAGCAACGAGTGGCTGCGAGCCTATCTTCCGCTTTGGGACCAGCTCGATCGTCTCCTTGTCTTATACCCCGCCAACTATAAGCTGAGCATGCAGTGGCGGCGTGAGGCTGAGCAGTCGATGGCGGCGGCGGGGCGCTCGGGAATGGACGATACGGAACTCGATCGCTTCGTCCTCTATTTTTGGCGGGCGCTACACCCTGAGCTGTTCGTTACGCCGCTGCTGAGGGACCAGCAGCACGTTGACTGGGTGGTCGAAATTGATGCGCAGCACAATCCCCTGCGAATCTACAGCCCCTAGCTGCTTTTCACGGAGTATCGCGGCCTTGTACCGTAATCTTTAGCGACTATCTGGAGGTGCCCCATGGCAAAACCTACTCAAGCTCATCTACCTCGAACCCTAGACAAGCGACTCCCCCCTGGTCAAAAGGAGATGGAGAAGCAAAAGATGCGGTACTACATGGACTCAAAGCTCTTAGAGGTTGGGGTTGAGCCAAAATCAGTGATCTATCGCTGGTCGGTCAAATCCCAAGGGGCAAAAGAGTGCTGGACCTGCAGCGCCTATTGGGGAGATTCTAAGGACAAGATTCTTGCCGAAGAAGGCTGATGGTGTCGGCTCAGGCAAAGAGGTTGTCACAAATTCATAGCGACGTCACAGTATCGCCGCGAGTTTTATTGATTTCAATATTAAATTTTAGGCAAGCTCGGGCAAGCTAAGAGAGTTGAGACAAGCCTGTAGGGCTCACCACGAACATTCTAGACCTAGCAGCTCGGTCCGGTGGATTCAGGGTAGATGCAGCAATATCCGGAACATTCTATTCGAAAAACTAGACTGTTAGGAAAGGTTAGTTTGTGTAGTCTCATATAGCAGCATCTAAACCGAACTCATTACGGGGCACGGGGTTTTCCGTTTGGGAAAAACTCTTCCCCAGTCTGGAGAAAGTCGATGTGCTCTTGTATACAGATTTAATATCTATGTGCTGACGTCTTATGAATAATAGCTCTGAAAGTCTTCGGTTTCCGCTATGGAAGTTTCTAAATCAACCGATTTTGGACAAAACCTGTCCTCTGATTTTGCGGCCTTCTATCTACTGGAAGCTCTACCAGCTAGAGCACCTCGACCGCTGTTGGAACGTAGCCTATCCTTCTGAAAGTGAGTCTCATAATACGTAGGTTAAAGGTTGTGGGTAAACGATGCCATTAGGGGCGTCTCTGCCTGCATTGGATTTTGGCCACATGCTCAATACATCACCATAAGGCCACCTAAGGGTGGCCGAAGGCGACAGACGTAAAAAACTGTGTTCTTGTCCGGAGCGCTGTTCCACTCACCTGAAGACGATAACAATTACGTCGTCTGGTGTCGTTGGACAGCGCTAATTCTGTGGGGCTACCGAATCGTCTGTAACGATCTTTTGAAAGCTATCGTTTGGTGCTTATTGGTACCAGTCTGTAGGTAGCCCGTAGCGTTTGGCATCCTCACAAGTGGTGGCATCCAGCAGCCGACGAGTTGATGTGCAACAGAGGAGAACCACTGCGATGACAGCACTACAGGCATCCCCATCTTATCTGCATGACGGTAAAACGGCATGCATTGCCGTGTCACCCGGTGATCTCCGGCAGCTCTTTGGCCAAGTCGAAGCTGAGTTTCAAGACAGTAAAGTCTACAGAAAAATACTGAGCTGGTTTCAGCACCAGCTGAAGGACAATGAGGAGCTGGTTTCGCAGCTGGCAAGCGCTCTGGGGAGAGAGGCAATTCGGCTGACGCTACGCCAGCTTGTTGTGAGCCAGGTCAACTCGGAAGACTCAGCGTCTCGTTCGGGGCCCGCTGCTGAGTCCTCTCCACAAAAGCCACAACCTGCGACCACAGCCATCAGCCCGGTCCTTAGCGCCGTCAGCGATCGCCCCGCTGCTCCCAACCCGTTTGAATTTTCCGGTGAGACTGCAGCTGATGCCGTTGAAGGCGCAACCGAAATTGCTGCTAGAGACGATACCCCGGTGCAAACCAGCCTGGATTCTTTCTCTGAGGTACCCCCTGCCGCCGATTGCGAGCGTCACCAACTGGAGCTAGAGTCGGCATCCACCCTGGCGGAGGTTGGGGCCGTTCTCAAGCAGGTGCGCCAGCAGCGTGGACTCACCACCGATCAGCTCCATCGTGCCACTCACGTTCCTAACTACCATATTCGCGCCATTGAGAACGGCGCAACCGATCAATTGCCGGAGGCGATCTACGTTCGAGGCTTTGTGCGCCACCTCTGCAGCGCTCTGGGGCTAGAAATCCCTCCGCTAATGCGCGATACCCCTTTGGCGTCCTCTGCTACCGGGCGCAATCGCTCCATGTCACCGCCCCTAGCGCCGTCTTCCTCCTACTTGCGCCCGGCACACCTTTATACGGGCTACGCCACGCTGATGCTGGGAGCTTTGGGCGGCCTATGCTGGGTAACCTGGCAACCCATCGCCGCTGACATAGACTGGCCTGAACCCGCGTCGATCGACAAGGCCTCTCTGACAGAGGCAAACTCAGCCCCTTTTCTAAAGGAGGTCGCCTCTAAACTGCGCTACTTTGAACTGTCTAAGCAGCGATCGCGTCATTTAGAAGTCGATAGCATCGCTGGACCAGAGTTAATCTTAGAGAAACTGCAGGGGACGCCGGTGTCAGAAGTCCCTTAGGCTGCGGGCCGCTAAAGCCATGATGCTTAAAGGCATCCGCACCGCTATCCCATAGACCCATCCTCTTCGTCTCTAGGGGCTTGTTTTACTAACGTCTCTGAGGGGCGCTAAAATCAAGGCCTAGCAGGTTTGTACCGAGTCAGCTTTAGATCTTCTATTTTAGATCTGCGGTTGAGGACCTCTGTATGATGCCTTGGACAATTCCCGGAGGATAGGGATAAGTTTCTGATGGATGACAAACTCAATCCCCGCGATATTCACGACAGCTCGCTGATCCGCTCTGCGCCCTTCTTCTCAGGTCTTCCCGCAGATGTGGTTGAGCGGGCGACAGCTCATGCTGTAACGCGCAAGCACCCGGCGGGTCAGGTCATTCTTCTGGAGAATGACTGGGGAAATTCGGTTTACTTCATCCTGGAGGGGTGGGTAAAAATTCGCACATATAATATCGATGGAAAAGAGGTGACGCTCAATATTTTGGGAAAAGGTGAGCTATTTGGAGAGATGGCCCCCCTCGATGAGGTGCCGCGCTCAACCGACGTGATTACCCTGGCCCCAACAATTATCAGCAATCTGCCCTCACAGGACTTCGTGCAGCTGATTCAGTCTGAGCCCCAGTCCGGTATCCGGCTTGCCCAGCTCATGGCCCGCCGGCTGCGGCAGGTCAACCGGCGGCTGCGGCTGCGGGAGTCGGACAGCACCTCTCGCGTGGTGGACATTCTGCTGTTTTTGGCGGATGGGCAGGGCAAGCAGGGGCTGCAGGGCATCGAGATTCCGAATTTGCCTCACCGGGAGATCAGCAGCCTCAGCGGTTTGGCCCGCGAGACGGTGACGCGGGTTCTCAACAAGCTAGAAAAGAAGTCCCTCATCCTCCGCGAGCGCGACGTGCTGTGCCTACTCGACATCAACGCGCTAGAGCGAATGCTGGTTTAACCTAGCTTAATGCCTTCACAATTCTTAAACTATTAGAAGCTGGCCTTCATTTTGTAGAAGCCAGCAGTAGGTTATTGAGCAAAGCGATGGCACCAAACACAGTACAGCCCGACTCGTCTACCGCCAGCGTGCCTAAGGGCGATCGCCCCTGGCAAATCAAGCTTCTCTACGACGGGGAATGCCCCCTGTGCCTGAGAGAGGTCAATTTTCTCGAAAAGCGCGACGGCGGGCGAGGGCGAGTGGCCTTCGTCGATATCGCGGCGGAAGACTACAGCCCGGAAGAGAACGGCGGCGTCGATTTTGAAACCGCCATGGGGCGTATTCACGCCGTTTTGCCCGACGGCAGCGTGGTCAGAAACGTAGAGGTGTTTCGCCGCGTCTATGCCGTGCTGGGCATGGGCTGGATCTACGCTGCGACCCGGTGGCCCGTAATTCGCCCGATAGTTGACAAGGTTTACGAGCTTTGGGCAGATAAGCGGCTAGCGCTCACGGGCCGCCCCGACTTAGACGCGATTATGGCCCAGCGCCAGATGGGGGACGGCTGTGGCGATGGTCAGACCGCCTCAGATGGCCAGCGCTGTCGATTGTAGCTGGCAATATAGTAAATGCCCTAAGCATCAGGTCATTTGCGCGCCGCATTGCCTATGCTATGTCAAGGGTCGAGCCCACGACATTGTCCTAAGAAATGGGGCCAAAGCTATAGTTCAATCGGTTGGATTTAGCGACGGCGTAGCCCAACTCCAAGGCTATGGCTGTTGGCTTGCCCTGCGGCCAACCGGCCCACTCGATAGTCTGGTCGCTCAGCCCGCTTTCAATAGCTTGGGCTCACGCTGCATCGGCAGCACGTCTAGGGTGTCGAGCTGGGCGCAGTAGGTCAAATCTGCCTGATTCTCCAGGCGCAGCAGCCGCTGCCCGTGGCTGGCGTGATGCATTAGCTTTCCTAAGTCCGCTTCCCATTGCTGATACAGAGCGATCGCCGCCACCGTCTCGTCGTTGGCGGCTAGCTCCGTCAGCGGCACGGTCTCAGCCAGCGCTGCGGCGATCGCCCCCCCGCAAACCGTATCTTCTAGGGAGTAGCTGCCCTCCCAGCCTGACCCCACCAGCCACACGGTCTCAGGGCGGTGCTCAAGCAGATAGGCCACCACGCTGTGGCGATTGACCAGCGCCGCTGCCAGCACTGTGGGCGCGGGCGCAATACGCTCCAGGCAGCGGGTGCCGTTGGTGGTACTCAAAAAAATTCGCTTGCCGTCCACGCGCTCGGGCCGGTAGTCCAGGGGAGAATTGCCCATGTCGCAGCCTTCCACCATCGCCCCACCCCGTTCCCCAACGCGGATGCGTTTATCGGCGGGCCAGGTCTCGCTGTCCTTTAGCAGCGCATCGATAGAGCTAAAGGCCTGCACCGCCTCAGCGCCATGGGCCAAGGCCGTAGCGATGGTGGTGGTGGCCCGCAAAACGTCGATGGCGATCGCGCAGTCTGGCATCGTCTTGGCGGGGGTTAGCTCAGGGGTGTGGAAAACGGATAGCTTCATGGGGCGCCCATGGGGGTGTTGACAAACCTCACCATTGTAGGGTGCGGCGGTCGGTTTTCTTCATTGCCCCACACATTAGCGACAGAGCGAGAAATATGACGAGCAAGTGGTCTAACCCACCAGAACAGTTGCTATACAATTGCGGAATGTATGCCGCAGACGCAATTTGCCATGGACTATAAACAGGCCGGAGTCGATATTGAGGCCGGGCGCAGCTTTGTGCAGCGCATTAAAGATACCGTTGCTAGCACCCACCGCCCTGAGGTATTGGGCCAGCTGGGGGGCTTCAGCGGCCTGTTTGAGCTTCCCCAGGGCTACAGGCAGCCCGTGCTCGTGGGCGGCACCGATGGTGTCGGCACCAAACTAAAGCTGGCCCACGCCGTCGACCGCCACGACACCGTCGGCGTAGACCTGGTGGCGATGTGCGTCAACGACGTGCTCACCTGCGGCGCACAGCCGCTGTTTTTCCTGGACTACATCGCCACCAGTCAGCTGCAGCCCGCCCAGCTCGCCCAGGTCGTGGAGGGCATTGCCGAAGGCTGTCGGCAGGCGGGCTGCGCTCTGCTGGGGGGAGAAACCGCCGAGATGCCGGGATTCTATCAGCCGCAGGAGTATGACCTGGCGGGGTTCTGCGTTGGTGTGGTCGAGAAGTCCCAGATTTTGGACCCCTCTCAAGTGCGCTTGGGGGATGTGGCGATCGCTCTGGGCAGCAGCGGCGTCCACAGCAATGGGTTTAGCCTGGTGCGCAAGATACTGGAGACGGCGGGCGTGGGATTGGGCGATCGCCCCAGCGGCTTTCCCAGCGAGGGAGGCCAGACGGTAGGGGAGGTGCTGCTCGCCCCCACCCAAATTTACGTCAAGCCGGTGCTGGCGCTTCAGCAAGCTGGCATAGCCCTGCGGGGAATGGCCCACATCACCGGCGGCGGCCTACCCGAAAACCTGCCTCGCTGCCTGGGTCCAGGGCAGTCAGTCCGGCTCCAACCATGGAAAATCCCCCCGCTGTTTGACTGGATCGCCTCAACGGGGGGAGTGGAGCGGAGCGAGATGCTGCGCACGTTTAATATGGGAATTGGGTTTGTGGTGCTTGTGCCTCCCGAAACTGCCGATGAGGCGATCGCCCAGCTACAGGGTCAAGGCATCAAGGCCTGGGCGCTGGGGGAGGTAGTGCTGGGTAAAGGCGAGGTGCTGCTCTAGCGCTGAGACAGCTTCACCAGGCCCATCACCAGGCCCAGCTTCACCAGCTCTAAGCCAAAGTACTCGCCGTGCATTACGTCCATGCTGTGGGGAATGCCTGTGGTTTTCAGCAGGTTGAGATGAGCACCTAGGGCAATCATGTCTGGAGTGAGGCCATAGGTGTAGAAGAGGCCGAGGCTGAAGAGCATAGCGGCTACCGCGATCGCCTGGATGCCTGCCCGCGGGGCGTGGCGGTGCAGGGCGAGAGTCCCCGTCAGCAGCAGGGCTGCGAAGATGACCTCGACGTGGTTAAAGCTAGAGAACAGGGTGTTACCCATGGGCGTAAAGCTGGCGTCGGTCATCATGCCCGAGGTGTAGAGGGTCGGCATGACAACGAAGTCTAGGGCCAAGCTAGCGCCAAGCCATAGAACAGCGGTTACCAAAATGAGGCGCTGCCAATTGGGAGCATCGGGCGCAGTGATTTCGAGGGCGCTACTGCCTACGTAGGAATTGCTGGTGGAGGGAGTCCAGTGCTGAGTCATTGTTGTGCCGGGTAACAGTGGTGTTGGGGAAATGGGGTTAGAGAAACATATTGCGGGGAGCCCTTCAGGGCCATCCCTTGCGCTCTTGTTATTAGCATAGAGACCTTCCCCGGCCCAGTAGGGTCGGGAAGCCGCACAAAGTAACAACTAGTAACCTAGGTTAATCCTTCGCAAGAATTAGTCGTGTTGGGCCTGCTCAAGCCGCGACTGGGCGTTCTGCAGCGCCTGACGCACCCGCTCGAAGCCGGTGCCGCCCTCGCTGTTGCGGGCCGCCACCACCTGTCGGGGGGCGATCGCCTCATAAATATCTGCCTCAAACGCCGGATGAATTCCCTGCCACTCCTCTAGGGTCAAGTCCTTGAGCAGCTTGCCCGCTGCCAAACTCGTTTTCACCACCTGCCCCACTAGGTTGTAGGCCTCCCGAAAGGGCACCCCCTTCGTCGCCAGATAGTCGGCCACATCCGTCGCGTTGGAAAAGTCTTCGGTTACCGCCTGGTTGAGGCGCTGGGGCTGAAACACGATGCCCTCTCGCAGCAGCACGGTCATGGCCTCTAGGCACCCCTGAACGGTCTGCACGCCGTCAAACAGCGCTTCTTTGTCTTCCTGCAGATCTTTGTTATAGGCCAGGGGCAGCCCTTTCATCAGGGTGAGCATCGCCTGCAGGTGCCCAAAGACCCGCCCCGTCTTACCCCGCACCAGCTCGGGAACGTCCGGGTTCTTCTTTTGGGGCATAATGCTCGACCCGGTAGAGCAGCTGTCCGTCAGCGTCACGAAGCGAAACTCCTCAGACGCCCAAAGAATCAGCTCTTCTGAGAGCCGCGACAGGTGGACCATCACCAGACTTGCCGCCGCTAAAAACTCTACGGCGAAGTCGCGATCGCTCACCCCATCTAGGCTGTTGGCGTAGACGCCGTCAAAGCCCAGCAGCTCGGCGGCGTAGCGTCGATCGATAGGAAAGGTGGTGCCCGCCAGCGCTCCGCTCCCCAAAGGCGAGATATTGACCCGCCGAGAGACGTCCCCCAGCCGCTCGATATCTCGCTGCGCCATCTCCACATAGGCCAGCAGGTGATGGGCCAGACTCAAGGGTTGAGCCCGCTGCAGATGGGTATAGCCCGGAATGAGGGTTTCCACATGCTGATGGGCGTGCTGCAGCAGGGCCTGCTGAAAGGCCATCAGCCGCTGACGAATATCGGTAATTTGGTCCCGCAGGTAGAGTCTGGTGTCGGTGCCCACCTGGTCGTTGCGCGATCGCGCCGTGTGCAGCTTCTTGCCCACGTCCCCCACCAGCTGGGTCAGTCGCCGCTCCACCGCAAAATGTACGTCCTCGGCGTCGGTGCCCGGATTGAATTGCCCAGTCCGATGCTCAAGGCGAACCTGCTCTAGCCCCGAGACCAGCTGCTCCGCCTCTTCCGCTGAAATGATGCCGGTGTGGCCCAGCATTTTGGCATGGGCTTGGGAACCGGTAATGTCGTACTCCAGCAGGGCGATGTCGAAGCCGATGCTGGCGTTGAAGCGAGCTATTGCAGGGTGGAGCGCCGACTCAAATCGCTGGCTCCAGGTTTGGGGCTGTATCATAACGAGGCCGCTACGGGGTTAGAGGAAAGCTGGGGGAAACGGTGCGCGAAAATGGAGCGGGCCGAGGCGATCGCCTGAGGATGAAATTGACCGCGAAGGGGGCTCGCGAAAACCTTAGCCGTAGGAGGTCAAAGCCCGCAGCAGGTAGCCTAAGACCATGCCGAAGATAAGCGTCCAGATCTTGCCAGAACTGACAAAGTCGCTCCACCAGGCGCGAGTGTCGGCAAAGACGTCGGTCTCGAAATACTGCGCGAAGACGAGCCCCCCGGTGGATGAAGCATCGGCGGCAAGGCCGTGGCCGTGAGCTAGATTCGCCGTGCTAAGACTAACCAAATCCGGGACTGCGGCTGCATGGAGCTGATGCACACTCCAGCTGATAACGTCGAACGCACAAATCCCATCGATTAAACCGGATGCTAACAGAGGAATTGTCATGGGACCGCCCTTAATTATGCATTCACTATTTAGACCGCGATTCTTGACCGCCAGGGCCGCTGGCGCAGCTACTCTAGGTCAACTAGACCTGCTTCAAGGTGCCGCCACAGTCGCACGCCACAGTCGCAATCGACATTTAGTCTCCCACACTTTTGGAACAAAGATTTATTTAGTTGGCCGCAAGCCGCCGCCCCGATTCTCTATGATGACTATCTCAGCCCCCGAACCCAAAGAGTTGTGCCTCGAATTGCTTCTCAAGCAGCTCAAACGGTAGGATTCGTCTAGATAGACCGTTGAACATTTACCCCTGAAGCGACTCGTGCGAAATATTGTCATAGCTGGAAACTGGAAAATGCACAAGACTCAATCGGAAGCGCTAGACTTCCTGATTAGTTTCTTCAATCATTTGGACGGTACGCCAGACAATCGGGAGATCGTTCTTTGCGTCCCGTACACTGCCTTGACGGCAATGTCCAAAAACCTGCACGGCAGCCGGGTTAAGCTGGGTGGGCAAAACGTTCACTGGGAGAGCGAGGGAGCCTATACGGGGGAGATTTCTGCCAGCATGCTCTGCGAGCTGGGGGTGAGGTATGTCGTCGTCGGCCACAGCGAGCGGCGGCAGTACTTCGGTGAAACCGACAAAACCGTCAACCTGCGGCTGCGGGCAGCCCAAGAGGCGCGGCTCATGCCGATTCTTTGCGTAGGGGAGACCAAGCAGCAGCGCGACGATGGCAAGGCCGAACAGGTCATCACCCGGCAGCTGAAAGAGGCGCTACAGGGGGTCGATCAGAACCATCTGATTATCGCTTACGAGCCGATTTGGGCCATTGGTACCGGGGAAACCTGTGAGGTCAGCGAGGCAAACCGCATCACGGGGCTAATTCGAAAGCAGCTGACATCAGACGTCACCATTCAATACGGGGGCTCGGTTAAGCCCGGGAATATTGACGACATTATGCAGCAGCCCGAGATTGACGGCGTGTTGGTGGGGGGCGCAAGCCTGAAGCCCGCCGATTTTGCCAAGATTGTGAATTACCAAACTGCGGCGTAGCCCTGCCCGCCGGCTGTCCGGCAGCGAGGCGTTGTCTCTAGCGATCTAGGCTCTAGCTGTCTGAACCAGGTGGAAGCGTAGACTCATGCTCTATAAAGTCGTTGATGAAGTGGTCGATTAAGGCATCAGCCGGGCCGCGATCTGAGTTGTCATCTAGGTTGTCTGGCTGAGGCGACTTGACCTGGGAAAAGATTCGGTAGGCCTCCAAGGAGGTCGACGCAGAGGAGCCGCTGCCGTCGATGCTGACTAGGCTATAGCGGATGTCTTCCCCGTAGACGGTCATCGTGATGTTAAAGATCTCGAAGAAGTCAATCACCCCACGACATTCTTCCTCGGGGTAGCTCTCGTAATGGCGAATTAGATCGGCAATTCGGGCTTCTAGATGGGTGCGGGTGTTGCGGCAGATCAGCAAGAGCTTGAGCAAAATGAGCACCGTGGTCAGCGGACTGCCCTGGGCAACGAGCCACAAAAAGGTATCGGAAGGATTCTCGTGGTCCTCGGTGGTGAGGCACTCAATCATGCGGTTGCAGGTGCGCAGCAGCAGCGCCTCGTTGACGGACTTATCGCTGTAGGAGGTGTAGATGGTCGAGAGCTTCTCGTCAATGTAGCGCTCTATCGTCGGCGACAGGGTTTCATCGGGCAGCGATCGCAGCAAATAGGTTTTTAGGCAGTCCTTAAATTTTTCGTAGCCCAAGCCCAGGGTCTGCTTGCAGAAGATACTGGCCAGATTCTCGTAGCTAAACGGCCCGTAGCACATCAAAATGCGCTTAATGAGCTGTAAGCTGTCATCGCCAAGAACCGTTGGATCTTTGATGCGATCGCTCTCTCGGTCTAGTACCGTAGACTCCGAGATCGCCGTGTAGAGCGCTAGGTCCGTCTTGAACCGCTTGCGCAGCTTTTGAGACATGGCCTGAGCCGCTTCTCGCTGCTCGACGGAGTTTGTGAGATTGACGTATTGAGAGACCAGCAGGTACGACGTGTAGCGTTGACTCCAGTGAAGCTTCTCAAAGTCGTCATATCGGGCCGCAAACAGGGTCAGCTCTCTAAAGTCGGCGCTAGTCACGAAATTTTGGAGCCATCGCCGCAGCCGGTTGATCAGCGGCTGTTTTGACGGTCTGCGAATGCTGGAGTCAGAAAAGAGCTGAATCAGGTCTTTGATCGAATCGTGGCTGCGGTTGATGTCCCAGTTGTTGATTAAGATGTAGCAGGATCGCTTGAGCGTATTCTTAAATTCCTTCTCCTGATTTGCTGCAAGAAGCTGCTGCATCACCGCTAATAGGTCCGACCCTATTGGCGAGTCCAACGACTTACGGCTGTCGCCGTAGCGAATAAACAGATGCTTAAACTCATCCAGCACATTTTCTGAAGGCCAGATTTTGACGATGCTCAGTAAATATTGAAAGATGGCGTTTTGAGCAGCGGCTAGAGACTGCTGGTCCACCTTGCTGTGGCGCTCTACTCTTTTGCGTTGCTTTGACTGGGATGGGTCAACCTTAACCGGGTTGATGCCCTGCTCGGTTGCGTCAATGTCGTCTGTAACCATCATGTGCGTATCCTTCTAGCGTGATGCCCCTAGTTAGGTCAGCTTGTAATAAGACCGAACGTTGATGCATGCTGCGCCGCTTAGGGGCGCTTCCCCGACGATGTCATTGCTTGCCCTGTCATCTGGCAACAGCGCCATCCTTTAGGATTCCGGACGCTACCGCTTAAAGCCACAGGCCAAATGGGTAATCAAATACGTAGATATACCCAGCACAGGCACCTAGTCTTCGGAAGATGCCCGGACACAAGTTCTATATTACGGTGAATTTACTGATACTAGTAAACCGCACTCAAGAGCGGTAGTCAGCGATCGCTGTCACGCCCTAGGGCGATCGCTGTCGGGGTTGGGCATGCGCGTCAGCACGCCGCTTTCTATTACGAAGTGGGTTTAGCTCGCAAAATACGATCGCCCTTAGTCTTCTAGGGGCGATCGCAATGCCGTCAGCTGTTGTGTCGATGGTGGATGGGGGCAGAGGGACTTGAACCCTCACGACCTATTAGGGCCAACGGATTTTCACCCTCTCCGCAGCTTTCGCTGCCGCCATAGGCGTCGAGGATTGGACCCTCCCTTTACCCTCGGCTTTACGTTAGGGTAGCTCCCGTCGGGCCTCTGCACCTTCCGACGTCGTCTGCTTTGGGCCAATAGCGTCATCTACCCATTGCATCAGTCGGCTTGGCTCAGGATTGCCATACCGAGTAGCGATCGCTGGTTAGCTACGCGCTAGTGAGTCGGGTTAGGTTTCCCTGAGTTTGAGAGCTTCCACTCGGCAGATTTCTCCGTCGAGGCTCAGTTTTCTAAGTCCGTAGCGTCTACCATTCCGCCATGCCCCCTTGGTGGTTAAACCTCGCTGCCACGCCCCGTAGAACATGACAAGCACGGCGCACCGTATTGACCATTCCACCATGGGTTAGCCATCTACGCAACCCGTATTTCATCCGAAAACTCGTTTTGCCCTAGCAACTGACCTACTTGGAGCCTGAGTGCTCCGCCGATGCTAGGTCATGAGGATGGTTCACGCAGCGCGATTTTAGCAGCCTGCCAAAACTGTTCTAACGCCTCGATTGAAAAATTCGACAGCGGCTGTCCCGCCGCATCCTCCACCCGCGCAAACCGGCGCACGAAGCGCTGATTGGTGTCCTCCAGCGCCTGAGTGGGGTCGAGACCATACCACCGGGCTAGATTCACCACGGTAAACAGCAGGTCGCCAATCTCCTCCTGCTGCCGCGCCGCCGACTCTTGTTTGAGCGCCTGCTCAAACTCCCCTAGCTCCTCGTGAAACTTGTCCCACACCCCGTCGACGCTCTCCCACTCAAATCCGACATCTGCCGCCTTTTTTGAGATTTTGAGGCTGGCCAGCAGCGGCGGCAGCGATCGCGCGTATTTTTCTAGGCGGGGGGACAGCCGCTCCCTACCCGGCTCGGTGCTGGCCTCTTCCTGCGTTTTAATAGCCTCCCAGGTTTGCCGCACCTCATCCACCCCCGCCACCGCCGCGTCGCCAAACACATGGGGATGCCGCCGGATCAGCTTAGCGGTAATCGTCTCAGCCACCTGCTGCAGAGAAAAGCGCTGGCCCTCGCGGGCAATTTGAGCCTGCAGCACCACCTGCAGCAGCAGGTCTCCTAGCTCATCTACAATCTGGTCCGGGTCGTCCTGCTTTAAGGCGTCGGCCACCTCATAGGCCTCCTCAATCACGTAGGGAATTAAGGTTTGAGGTGTTTGGGCTAGGTCCCAAGGGCAGCCCCCCTCGGGCGATCGCAGCTGAGCGACAACGTCGATTAGCTCTTGGAGGGCGCTCAGCGTTGGGTCAGTGGGGCTATCTGAGGGATGTGGGGTCATACTGGGCGCTGATAAGGGCGGTACAGCTTCAATCATGCCATGTCCTTAAGAACGCTTAGCGCCGCCTGCGGGCTCGCGGTTTTTTGGAAGCTGTAGCGGAGCGCCGCTTAGCAGACTTGGGCTTTGAGGGCTTTGAGGGCTTTGAGGGCTTAAAGGGAATTAGCAGCGCCCGCCACCCCAAGGTGGGATACTGCTTGCGCACTCGCTTATAGCTAGAGAGCGCCCAGTCTGCGGTGTAGTGGCCCAAAGCTCCCACCTCGAGGCCCACAGCAAGGGCAATCAGGGTGGGGCGATAGCTCACTAGGCCTGTGGACATCACGCGCCCAAAAGCCATCCAGGTCCAGCCCAGGCGCAAAACTTCGTTGGCGGCAGCTAGAACAGCCGTAATGACTAGCCCCGCCACCACCAGCAGGTAAATGACGCGAATGGTGGTGCCGATTACCGGTCCGTGGGACAGGGGCGATCGGTGAGAGATGCTGTTCCGATAGGGCACCCAAATCCACCGCAGCGCCCCCCAGCGGCGATGGTGAATGGAGCGGGTGTCGAGGTCTGGCCCCAGCATCAAGCCCCCAAACAAAAAGCCGCCCGCGATCGCCAGGGTGAGGCTGCTGCTGCGGGTGGCCCACAGGCTCGCTGCTGCCACAGCCGGTAGGCTCCAAAGGGTAATGCGATCGTGGGTGTGGCCGGAGGGCATAAAAAAGTTTTGGCTTAATGTAGATTTCAGAGAGCTGGAGTAGCACTGTCTCCGGTAAGTCGCCTAGTAAAGCCTTGCCTCGCTTTTGCGCACAGCGTGCAAGAGCGAGGAACCCTAAAAAACGATGCAGCCCCTTTTGCAACTGTAGCGCTGGCGGTGAGGTTAGCTAGTTCGTGAAAGCCCCGTGCTGTATGCGCAGCATCAGCGTCGGGATGTAAGCGAGCGAGTCGAGGTGCGCCCTTGACTGGATGCCGAAGGCGGCAATTAAGGGCAGCGCCGAGGCGAGCAAAGGGTACAATTGAACCAAGCTCAAACTATTTCATGGCGGCGGCCTGCTATCGTGACACAAACGTACAGCCCTTGGCTGGTGAACAGTGCAGACGGTAGAAAACGTAGCTGGAAATTGAATACTCGTCACTGTCTGGGGTTGGTCATTGCCTGGACATTAAACAAATCGCCTGTCGATGGGATCTAATCGGGGTTGCACGGCTTGCTGCGTAACTAGACAGGACCAGATGAAGCAGGACACCTTCTTGCGCGGCATCCATTAAATTGTGGTGCGTGAGCCAAGAAGCCCGCGCTCTATCTAAAAGATGAGCGTCGGGAGTATGTCACTTTCCCAAGACTGCATCTGGCTACGGGGCTATATGGCCAATCCAACAACCTCCGTGCAGGAGAGGGCTCTCTGTACAAAATGATGACCAACGCCGACTTGGCCCAGCAAGAGTATTCTCAGCTTGCCTATCGCTGCGATATCTGCTGGTCGCCGCCCAAAAAAAGTTAATCTAGTCTCGGTGACGGTCTAGAGAGCTACGAGTTCTGCTAGTATAGAGTACCGCGCTGATACAGCCTATGCTGTGCGTTTGGGCGGTTAGCTCAGTTGGTAGAGCGCCTGCCTTACAAGCAGGATGTCACTGGTTCGAGTCCAGTACCGCCCATAGACTTCAAAAGTCCGCCCTCCTGTGAAGTATGGGTTCCATATATTTTGCACACCTGCTTGCGTATACGACGCGTGAGCGGGGATGCGGTGTAACCAAAACTTAAATTTCTTTTAGATCCTACCCATATGACTTGCAGTGCTCCGCCTATACCGCGTAGCGGTTGGGGGGTGATGAAGCAAGTCCGTGAGCCACAGGCGAACAATATCTAAAAAGCGCCATACCTATTTTTAGATTTGCTATGATATATCTATGTTAAACCTGATGTACCAATATCGACTTCGCCCCAACAAAGAGCAGATTCAGCTTTACGAGCAGTGGTTAGAAGCCTCTCGTGGAGTGTGGAACTATGCTTTGGCTGAGCGCAAAGATTGGTACCGCTCCAGGTCGTGCAAAATAGATAGTTGCTCGTTGCGGGGTGAGTACATTATTCCCGTCGATACGTCTAGACCCACGTTTGCTAGTCAGTGCAAAGCTCTAACTCAAGCTCGTAAGAAAATCTCTGAGCTAAAAGCGGCCAACGCTCAGATGCTCCAACAGGCGTTGAGGCGTCTGGAAAAAGCGTTTGTTTCAATGTGGGAGCAGAACCACGGCTTCCCTCGGTTCAAGAAGCAAGGTCGAATGAGGTCGTTGCTATTCCCCAGCTCGGCGTTAATCCTATTCAGAGTAATCGCATTAAATTGCCGGGTGTTGGATAGGTGAGAATGAGACTATCGCGTCCTATTCCAGATGGCTTTCAACTAAAGCAAGCTCAAGTACTCAGGAAAGCGTCAGGCTGGTATGTGATGCTCACCTTTCAGTCTGATGCCGAAGTACCCGAAGTGCAGCCGTACGGCAGAGCAGTCGGTATTGATGTCGGGTTAGAGAGCTATCTTGCAACTTCTGACGGTGAGTTAGTCAAGTCCCCTAAGTTCTTTGTGAATCTCCAACGCAAGCTGAAATTGCTGCAACAACGAGCAAGTCACAAAGTCAAAGGATCGAATAACTGGTACAAAGCACACAAAAAAGTTGCACTATTGCATGAGCATATTCGCAATCGTCGCCAAGATTGGTTTTACAAACTGGCGCATCGGTTGTGTGATGGCGTTGGGATGGTGTTTGCTGAAAAGCTGAACTTCAAGGTGTGGGCTAGGGGCATGTTCTCGAAGCACACCTTAGATGCAGCCCATGGCGAGTTTCTTCGCATCCTTAAGTGGGTGTGCTGGAAACGCGGTGTTTTCTATGCCGAAGTGGATGCCAACCTAACAAGTCAGACCTGCCCGAGCTGTCAGACAGTAACGGGTTAAAAACCACTATCGGAGCGTCTGCATAGCTGCCCTGAGTGCGGTTACACAACAAATCGCGATGTAGCCGCTGCTCAGGTAATCATGCAGCGTGGATGTACAGCGGCGGGACGCGCCGTGGAGATGCCTAGCTAGGGGTTAAGGGTTACCTCCCCTGCAATCTAGGAATCTCCATCTGTACCCGTAGGGTCAGATGGAGAGCGTCAATGAATAGAGCCTAAAGGTGCCGCGTAGAGCCCTGGTTTAACTCTTAGACGGGAAGTCCCGCGCTGTATGCGCAGCATCAGCGTCGGGATGAAAGGCGCGTGAGCCAAAGGCGAACAATCCTTATTCATGCTAGAATGTATACATATCAACTGTTTGCAAGGTTTTCCACCCCTCCAAAGTGTTCGTCGAGAAAAATATCACCCATAGAAAACATAACGGTGACGCGACACAGTTTTTGGAAGAAAGGAAGCTCAAAAAAGTAGTCTGTCTGGGGTTGGTCATTGCCTAGACGTAAAATAAATTGCCTGTGGATGGGATCTAATCGGGGTCATACAGCTTGCTGTTTGGCTAGACAAGACCAGGAGAAGCAGGAAACTTTCTTGTGCGGCACCCATTCATTTGTGGTGCGCGAGCCAAGAAGCCCGCGCTCTATTCGTAGAATGAGCGTCGGGAGTATGTCACGCAGTCACAGGAATTCTCAACGTGACCCATCAGTGCCCACAGCTGAAGCTTGCGGGCATCATTCGCGGTCAAAATGAGTCGCACATTGCACTACTTCGGAAAAACCGTATGTCAAAGATATAGAGGGAGGAGGACATAAGCCGGGTTCTGTTCTCCTAACGGAGGGCGGTTATCTATCTGGGACATGCGTTACCGCACGCCTCAAGCGGTTCTCAAGAGTGGAACTGGTAAAAGACCAACCGTAGTTCCTTGACCTTGCACCCGACCGGGGTTTACCGAGCCAGCACCTCTCGATGCTGCTGGTGCGCTCTTACCGCACCCTTGCACCCTTACCCGCAAAGGCAAAAGGACGTATCCTCATGCCTCCCGCTGGCGGTATGTTTCTGTGGCACTCTCCTCACGGTCACCCGCACTGGGCGTTACCCAGCAAGTCTGATCTTTGGGGAGCCCGGACTTTCCTCAGGCCTGACGGCCCGCAACCACCTCGCCTCCTCTCTCCGTTCTCTAGGATAAGGGGTTAGCTGCTGGATTGGCCTGACTGAATCTTAGAAGACGAGTGGGCTGCGGTGCCAGCTCGGCTCAATAGCGACTAGATTTGTCCTTGCTAAAGTCTGGGTCAGCTTCCACAATAATAAACAGCATTATCAAGAAATATTAAAGCAGCACCGCAATGAGCCTCGTTTTAGCCCTCCTTCTTGGCCTCCCTGCCGCTGGCATCGCCCTCTACTTGATCACCGCCCGTCGCTACCAGTCTTCCGACACGGTGGCGGCTTCTTACGACCAGTGGACTGATGACGGCATTCTCGAGTTTTATTGGGGAGAGCATATTCACCTGGGGCATTACGGCTCACCGCCGCGCCAAAAAGACTTCCTTAAGGCCAAGTCTGACTTTGTCCATGAGATGGTGCGCTGGGGCGGTTTGGATAAGCTACCTTCTGGAAAAACCCTGCTAGACGTGGGCTGCGGCATTGGCGGCAGCACCCGTATCCTGGCGCAATATGGCTTTGACGCAACGGGCATTACCATCAGCCCTCGCCAGGTGAGCCGAGCCCAGGCGCTAACGCCAGAGGGGGTGACGGCGCGGTTTGCGGTGGACGACGCCATGGCGCTGTCGTTTCCTGACGCCAGCTTTGATGTGGTGTGGTCTGTGGAGGCGGGGCCGCACATGCCGGATAAGGCCCTGTTTGCCCGAGAGCTGCTGCGGGTGCTGAAGCCAGGCGGGGTGCTGGTAGTGGCGGATTGGAACCAGCGGGACGATCGCCAGGTGCCGCTGAATGGGTGGGAGCGCCCGGTGATGCGGCAGCTGCTGGACCAGTGGGCGCACCCGGCATTCTCGAGCATTGAGGGGTTTGCGGAACGCCTGGAGGAGACGGGTTTTGTAGAAGGCGAGGTGGTGACCGCCGACTGGACCGCTGAAACGCTGCCCTCCTGGCTCGATACGATTTGGCAGGGAATCATCAAGCCCCAGGGCTGGATACGCTACGGGGTGACCGGCTTTTTGAAGTCGGTGCGAGAGGTGCCGACGCTGCTGCTGATGCGGCTAGCGTTTGGTGCGGGGCTGTGTCGGTTTGGGATGTTTCGGGCGGTGCGAGCGGAAGCGCCCCGAGCTGGGGCGGGGGCGAAAGCGGCAACGACTCAGACCTGAGCGGTAAGCAAAGAGGCCTTTCCTCTTACGACTGCCTCCGCTCGCATTATCTCTATCGGCAACGGGCTATAATAGAGGCCCTGCCGACGTTAGCCGAGCCGCGCTTATGACCACCGCTGCCCCTGCCAAAACCGAGTACGAAGCCGTCATTGGTCTTGAGACCCACTGCCAGCTCAGCACCCAAACCAAAATTTTCTCCACCAGCCCCACCGATTTTGGGGCCGACCCCAACACCAACATCGACCCCATCTGCATGGGGCTGCCCGGGGTGCTGCCTGTTCTCAACGAAAAAGTGCTGGAATACGCCGTAAAGGCAGGGCTAGCGCTCAACTGTCAAATCGCCCCCTACAGCAAGTTTGACCGCAAGCAGTACTTCTACCCTGACCTGCCTAAAAACTATCAAATCTCCCAGTACGACTTGCCCATCGCCGAGCACGGCTGGCTAGAAATTGAGCTGATGGACGAGGACGGTAGTCCTAAGCGTAAGCGCATCGGCATCACCCGGCTGCACATGGAGGAAGACGCGGGCAAGCTAGTCCATGGCGGCAGCGATCGCCTTGCGGGGTCTACCTTCTCCCTGGTGGACTACAACCGGGCAGGCGTACCCCTAGTCGAAATCGTCTCCGAGCCCGACATCCGCTCTGGGGAAGAAGCGGCGGAATACGCCCAGGAGCTGCGGCGCATCGTGCGCTACCTAGGGGTGAGCGACGGCAACATGCAGGAGGGGTCGCTGCGCTGCGACGTCAATATCTCCGTGCGTCCCGTGGGCCGAGAGAAGTTTGGCACCAAGGTGGAGATCAAAAACATGAACTCCTTCAACGCGATCGCCCGCGCCATCGATTACGAGATTGAGCGGCAGATTGCGGCGGTGGAGGCCGGAGAAGAGATCATCCAGGAGACGCGGCTGTGGGATGAGTCTTCGCAGCAGACGTCTACGATGCGCACGAAGGAAGGGGCGAGCGACTACCGCTACTTCCCTGAACCTGATCTGGGGCCAATTGAGGTGTCAGATGCTCAGCGTGACCAGTGGAAATCGGAGCTGCCCGAGCTGCCTGCCCAAAAGCGACTTCGCTACGAAGGGGAGCTAGACCTGTCGGCCTACGATGCGCGGGTGCTGACAGACGATGCCTCCATTGCGCAGTACTTTGAAGCTGCTGTCGCAGCAGGAGGGACCCCCAAGCTAGTAGCCAACTGGATTACCCAAGATATTGGGGCACACCTCAACAAGACAAAGCAGGCCGTGGAGGAGCTGGCGCTTACTCCTGAGGGGCTGGCTGAGCTGGTGGGCTTGATCGATCAAGGAACGATTAGCAACAAAATCGGGAAAGATCTCCTGCCTGAGCTGCTGGAAAAAGGGGGTTCGCCCAAGGCCCTAGTGGAGAAGAAAGGTCTGGTGCAGGTGTCGGACCCCGGCGTCATCGAGCCTATCATCGATGAGGTGATTGCCGCTCACCCCGACGAGCTAGAGAAGTATCGCGGCGGTAAAACTAAGCTGCTGGGCTTCTTTGTGGGTCAGGTGATGAAGCAGTCTCGGGGTAAAGCAGACCCGAAGCTTACGAATCAGCTTTTGAAAAAGAAGCTGGACGGCTGACGCTGCACTCTGAAATCACCGCAGCGGCGGTAGCCCCCAGTCTTGGGGCCTAAATTCTGTTAGGGAAGTCAAGATCCGGTCAGCCTCACCGTACTGGCCAGCGTATTCTGACAGCTCGGGCACTGCTACCACCCTCATGCCCGCCGCTTTCGCCGCCGTCACCCCCGCTAAGGAGTCTTCTATGACCAGGCAATTGGGTGGCGACGCCCCCAGACGCTCTGCCGCCACCAAAAAAATGTCCGGCGCGGGCTTGCCAGCGCGAACGGCAGAATCTTCTCCCGTCACCACGCAGTCAAACAGCTCAAACCAGGCGTGTCCCTGGCTCTTAAGCTCAAAGTGGTGACGCGCTGAGCTAGTGGCGATCGCCTGGGGAATGCCCTGTGCCTGCAGGTGCTGCACCAGCGCCTGCGCTCCTGGCTTGGCTTTCGCTTTGGGATAAATTTGCTGCACCAGCACCGCTTTTTCCGCCAGGTACGCTTCTAGGGTAAGGGGCAGCGCCAGCCGGTCGATCAAGATGCGGGCAGAATCCCGCGCGTTGCGGCCACCGGTTTCTACCAGCGTATCGCGGTCCAACAGCTTGCCGTACCGCTCCGCAATCGTTTGAGCGATCGCCGCAATTAGGGGCTCCGTGTCAAGGAGGAGCCCGTCGACATCAAAAATCACGTGGGTGATGGAGGGCATGGGAATGACCGAAACGACCTCCGCTATTCTGCCACTATTTCGGCGTTGGACTGGCTGCCCTAGGTTTGGGGCGATTTAGGCTTGAGGCCCTTTAGAGCCGCTTCTACTCAGGCAGTTCCTGAATAAAATAGCGTGAGGTATCTTCGGTCGGCGAGCGGTACAGCGTCAGTCGGTTGCCGTTCTCTAGCTCAAATACGTGGTAGATTGCCTGAGTCGCGGTCAGCTGCTGCTCCCGAGAAATACCTGCATTCTCCGGGAAATATCCCCCTCGCTGCACCAGGGTGTAGCCCTCTAGAATATTGAACGCCCTGTCAAAAATAACCTGAAAGTCCCCGACGAAGTTAGGATCGCTCTCGATGTCCGCTAAGACGCCCTGAGAGACCACGTTGGGGTCAGAAAACGAAATTTCTTCGAAGAGCTCAAACTGGGTCTTACCCGCTTCTGTTTCGGTTTGAGCCCAAGCAGGCAGCGGCAGCAGTATGAGGGTGCTAGCAGCGAGGGCACAGAGTCTAATCATCATTGTTCTAAGCGCTGTAAACGGGTCTCTTATAGTAGGGAACCCCCACCACTCTGGCGGAAGTTTAGTGACAGTTTTTGAGGAAGCGGAAATTGTCTACAGGGTTTGAACGAAGGTCGACAGCCGCTCTAATCCTTTGTGAATTTCGCTGAGGCCGGTGGCGTAGGATAAGCGAATATAGCTGTCAGCCCCGAAAGCAATGCCGGGAATTCCGGCGACGTGGTATGAGTCTAAGAGCTTTGTACAGAACTCCAGAGAGGAGAGGCCGGTCTCCTGGATACTTGGAAACAGGTAAAATGCGCCGTTAGGCTCAAGGCAGGTGAGTCCGGGCATGGCGTTTATGCCCTCGAGCATTACCCGTCGCCGCTCGGCAAAGGCTGCTCTCATCTCCTCTACGCAGTCTTGAGACTCTTCTAAAGCCGCGATCGCCCCGTACTGGGCAAAGGTGCAGACGTTGGAGGTGCTGTGCCCTTGAAGGGTGGTCGCGGCCTTGATGATAGACGGGGGGGCCACCAGATAGCCGATGCGCCAGCCGGTCATGGCGTAGGCTTTCGCAAAGCCGTTGCTGATGATAGCGCGATCGCGCATCTGCGGATGGGCGGCGGCAATGCTCAGATGCTGCGCCCCATCGTAGAGAATCTTCTCGTAGATTTCGTCCGACACAACCCAAGCGTTGGACTCTAGCACCACCTCAGCCAGCTGACGAATGTGGTCCGGGGGGTAGACCATACCGGTGGGGTTGGACGGCGAGTTGAGAACAAACAGCTTGGTCTTGGGTGTAATCGCCTGGCGCAGCTGGGCTGGGGTGATCCGAAACCCTGTCTCTTCAGTGGTGGGCACGATGACCGGTGTCCCGCCGGCAAGCTTCACCATCTCGGGATAGCTCACCCAGTAGGGGCTAGGAATAATCACCTCGTCCCCAGGCTCGATGGTCGCCATTATCAAGTTGTAGAGCGACTGCTTCCCGCCGTTGGTGACGGCAATATTGTCGAGGGAGTAGTTCAACCCGTTGTCGCGCTGTAGCTTGCGGGCGATCGCCTGCCGTAGACCTAGCTCCCCAGCCACCGCGCCATAGCGTGTCTTGCCGTCGTCGAGGGCTTGCTTGGCGGCCTGACGCACGTGAGCAGGGGTATCAAAATCGGGCTCTCCAGCGGTAAAACTGCAGATGTCTTTACCCTCAGCCTTCATGGCATTCGCCCTAGCCGTGATTGCCAGCGTCAATGAGGGTTGAACTTGCTCCAGTCGTGCTGCCAACATCATGTCGATTACCCTGCTCCTAAATCGTTATCGCCGCCCTAGAAAGGCACTGCAGCACAGCTCCAGGCCGATACCGTGGGATTTAGGTAACGCCATTGCGCTGTGCTGCAGCCTATTTAAATGATATTTAAATCACGTCCAAACTAGGGTACTTCAGCGACTGAACTGGAACAATAAATGTCAGGCAATCGTTACATCGGATGAGAGATAGACGTCTTGGATGGCGTGGAATAGCTTGACGCCTTCCTCAAAGGGACGCTGGAACGTTTTCCGCCCCGAGATCAGGCCGCAGCCCCCCGCCCGCTTGTTGATGACGGCGGTGCGCACCGCTTCGGCAAAGTCACTCTCCCCCGATGACCCCCCTGAGTTGATTAGCCCAGCTCGGCCTGCGTAGCAGTTGAGAACCTGGTAGCGGGTCAAATCAATAGGGTGATCGCTTGACAGCTCGCTGTACACCCGCTCATCCGTACGGCCATACTTTTGCCCTGTGGCTTGTGCCACCGCCTGATAGCCGCCGTTGTTCATGGGCAGCTTTTGCTTAATGATGTCCGCCCCGATAGTGACCCCTAAATGGTTGGCCTGACCCGTCAGGTCAGCCGACAGGTGGTAGTCTTTGTCCTGCTTAAAGGCGTCGTTGCGCAGGTAGCACCACAAAATCGTCGCCATTCCCAGCTCGTGGGCGCGGGCAAAGGCGCGGCTGACCTCTTGGATTTGACGATTCGACTCGGAAGAGCCGAAGTAGATGGTCGCTCCAATGGCCACGGCCCCTAAGTTCCAGGCCTGCTCAACCGAACCGAAGAAAATTTGGTTGTTTTCGTTCGGGAAGGTGAGCAGCTCGCTGTGGTTGAGCTTGACGATGAAGGGAATGCGGTGGGCGTAGCGGCGAGAGACGGTGCCCAGCACCCCTAAAGTCGTCGCTACAGCGTTGCAGCCCCCCTCGAGCGCCAGCTTGACGATGTTTTCGCTGTCGAAGTACATCGGGTTGGGGGCAAACGACGCGGCGGCTGAATGCTCGATGCCCTGGTCCACCGGTAGAATAGACAGGTAGCCCGTGTTGGCCAGCCGCCCGGCGCTATAGAGCTGCTGTAGGCTGCGCAGCACCTGCGGACTGCGATCGCTCTGCAAAAAGATGCGCTCAATCCAGTCGGAACCGGGTAGATGCAGCAAATCTTTAGAGACTTTGGCCTGATGGGTCAGCAGGCTTTCGGCTTCTTTGCCCAAGTAGGACTCAATGGACTGAATGGACCCTTGGGATTTGGAGGGGGCAGCCACCATAACAACATCCTCAGCTAACGACTAAACAAACCTGAACGCGGTCGATCTGATAATAAAATGAGCTAACTCTAGGGTAACCTGTGGGGAAAATGCCAGTCGTCTTCCATCGCGTCATCTCCCTAGCGCCACAGCCCTTCCCCATGCCCTAAAAATTAAGACATGGTGTAGCTAGCGCGATCGCAAGAGCCGCCGCTGTAAGTTTATGCCAGTATTGGTTAGGGTATGTTGCTCAGCGAGAGCGCCACGCCCAATTATTCAGGCCTGGTCGCCTCCTGCTACTCACCGTTCAAGAGCGCTCAATGTGATCCCCACCCCATGCCCTAAGTTTGCCGTTTTTTGCGATTTTGATGGGCCCATTATTGACGTATCCGATCGCTACTACAGTACCTATCGTCGTGCATTAGAGAGCCTTGATAAACCCTCAACGAAGCCGCTGACCAAGGCTAGATTTTGGTATCTCAAACAGCACCGCATTCCCGACAAGGATATTGCTCAGCAATCTGGTGTCAGGCCCCACCAGATGGATCAGTTTTTTCAGCTTGTCGAGGAAACCGTTAACCACCCCGACCTGCTGCACCACGACTGCCTCCACCCCAGCGCCAAAAAAGGGTTGACGCTGCTATATGAGCGGGATGTCTACTTGATGCTAGTGACGCTGCGCTATCAGGAACAGGTCGTGTCCTTGCTTGAGGAGCATGGACTTGCCCATCTGTTCAAACGGGTTTTGGGAACTCCGGAGAAGCGAGCCGCCTACATCAACAGCGCCGACTACAAAACCGATTTACTCAAGCGATGCTGGAGCGAGTATTGCCAAATTTACGGTCCTCCCAACCACGCCTGGATGATTGGCGACACCGAGGCCGACATCCTGGCGGGGCGCAGACTAGAAATTTCCACCGTCGCCCTCACCTGTGGCATTCGCAGTCGGGCTTACCTGGCGCGCTTTCAGCCTACGTTTATTCAGGATGATTTGATGGCGGCAGCCCGCAAACTGCTGCGGGTCAAGCAGCAGTATTTAACGGCGACCCTATACCCAGCTGAGGCGTCAGATTCAGCTGAATCTCTTAATGGTTATCACGTCATCGGCTGAACCTGGCCGCTGGCCTGTCATTCCACGTCAAGAAATTATACAGTCCCGTGATGAAGCGTCACGTTCTGCCATGTCCCCTGAGGGGGGATGTTAGACTACGAGGGAAAATTTGCCAAGAGGTTCACGCGTGGTTGTTTCTCCCGAGTCTCCACAATCAATGGCCCCCGACAACAGCGCACAGGATCGTGTTGCGGTTTTGCTAATGGGCTATGGCGAAGTCGAGAGCTACGAAGACTTCGCAAACTACAACGAGCAGGCTCTCAATCTGCTGACGGCTAAGTTTGCTCCGGTTCCCACCTGGATTTACCCTCCTCTGGCTAAGCTGCTGGCGATGTTCGACCTGCACGAGTGGAGCCACCAGCACGGCAACTTCATTTCTCCCCACAACGCTATTTTTGAGCGCCAGCGGGCCGGCATTGAGCAGGAGCTTAAGCAGAACTGGGGCGATCGCGTTTCTGTGTTCAAGGCCTTCAACTTCTGCGCCCCTCACCTCCCCGATCAGGTGCTAGAGACGATCCGTGACCAGGGCTTTGACAAGCTGCTGATCTACCCGCTGCTGGTGGTCGACTCCATCTTTACCAGCGGCATCGCAGTGGAACAGGTGAACAGCGCCTTGGCCAGCCTCGCCGATGGGCCAGAGCACTGGCTCAAAGGGACGCGCTACATTCCTTCTTTCTACAACGAGCCGGCCTACATCTCGCTGATGGCCCGCATGGTAGAGGAGAAAATTCACCGCGACTTGGCCGTAGCGCATCTGCCCTCCCAGACCGGCATCGTGCTGATGAACCATGGCTGTCCCCACGAAGCTAAGGGCTTTACCTCTGGGATTGATGAAAGTCAGGCCCTATACGAGAGCGTGCGGCAAGAGCTGATTTACAAGTATCCGCTGGTGTCGGTGGGCTGGCTTAACCACCAGACTCCGATGATCAAATGGACCCAGCCGAACGCCGATCTGGCGGCTCGTAACCTGATTGATCTTGGAGCCACGTCGCTGGTGTTCATGCCCATCGGTTTTGCCACCGAGAACCACGAGACCCTGCTGGACGTAGAGCACATCATCGAGAACCTGCGTAAGCAGCATCCTGAAGTGACCTACGTTCAGATGGACTGCGCCAACGACCACCCCGAGTTCATGCGCATGGCGGCGTCCTGGGCCGATCGCCACATTGAGGAGCTACTCTCTGAGCAGTCGATGTCTGTAAACCGGGCGCTGGCGGCGCACCAGGCGCAGCAGCACCGTAGCCACAGCCACGACCACAATGGCGGTCACGATCATGGGCATAGTCACGGCCACGATCATGGACACAGCCATGACCACTCTCACCAAGACCACCAGCATTAGGTGACGCTTCGAATATAGGGCGTGAAATTTGTAGGGGAGCAGCGTGCTGTTCCCCTTGTTCGTGAAAAGCTGAATCGCCCGCAATCGAGATGGGACCTGGTAAAAGACACAGAAAAGGCCCTGAACGGAAAATCCATTCAGGGCCGAATCAGGGTGCATCTACCATTACAGTCTTCGCCTAGGTCATGGCCTATCCGGAAAAATTACAATAGGCGTGACGTGCGCGTCAATCTCATCCCCTCTAACCCCGGCTTACTTCTATGGCGACTACTGCACCCTACGGGTCTTGGAAATCTCCCATCACCTCTGATCTGATTGTGGCTAACACGATACGACTAGGGGAGGTGCGGCTAGACGGCAGCGACCTGTATTGGCTGGAGGGGCGTCCTTCTGAAGGAGGACGCTACGTGGTCGTCCGGCAATCGCCCAGCGGCCCTCTTGACGTTACCCCGCCAGAATTCAACGTCCGCACGCGGGTGCATGAGTACGGCGGCGGCGCTTACATCGTTGAGCAGGGCACTGTCTACTTCTCCAACTATGCTGACCAGCGGCTCTACCGGCAGGTTGTTGGCGACGCTCCTACGCCTTTAACCGCCGACAACACCGGCTGTCGGTATGCCGACGCGGTGCTTGACCCCGCTCGCCAGCGGCTGATCTGCGTCCGTGAGGACCACAGCGGTGACGGAGAAGCCGTCAATACTCTCGTTGGCATTGCGCTGTCGGACGGAGTGGAGCAGGTGCTGGTGGTCGGCAGCGACTTCTACTCTTCTCCCCGCCTCAGCCCCGACGGCACTCAGCTCAGCTGGATCAGCTGGAATCATCCCGATATGCCCTGGGACGGTACGGAGCTGTGGGTTGTTTCTATTGATGAGACGGGGGCACTAGGATCCGCCAAGCGTGTTGCCGGTAGCCGCAGCGAAGCCGTGGTCCAGCCTCAGTGGTCGCCCGATGGACGGCTTTACTTTGTGAGCGATCGCACCAACTGGTGGAACCTCTACCGCTGGAACCCAGGAGATGGGTCCATTGACGCTATTTGCCCTCGCGCGGCTGAGTTTGGGGTGCCCCACTGGGTGTTCCGCATGTCGACCTACGGCTTTCGATCGGCTGACAGCCTGCTTTGTACCTACATTGAGGACGGCAAGCAGCAGTTTGCCGAGCTAACCCCCAGCGCTCAGACGCTTAAACCGATTGAGGTGCCCTACAGCGGCCTGGGGGGACTGCAGGTGAATGCTGAGGGCGCGGCCTTTATTGGCACGGCTTCAACCCGCGTTAGCGCGGCGGTGAGGCTCGACTTAGAGACTGGGGAAACTCACGAACTGAGGCGATCCAGCCAAATCGAGCTAGATCCCGGATACCTTTCGGAACCGGAGACAGTTGAGTTTCCGACAACGGCAGGGAAAACCGCCTACGGCTTTTACTACGCCCCCAAAAACCAGGATTTTGTCGCGGCGGAGAACGAACTACCGCCGCTGCTGGTCAAGATTCACGGGGGGCCTACCGCCGCGACGTCTACGGCGCTAGATCCACGCATTCAGTATTGGACAAGTCGGGGAATTGCGATTTTGGACGTGAACTACGGCGGCAGTACGGGCTACGGCCGGGAGTACCGCGAGCGGCTCAAAGGCAGCTGGGGCATCGTGGATGTGGACGACTGCGTCAATGGGGCGCAGTATCTGGTGGATAAAGGCAAAGCTGACGGCGATCGTCTCCTGATTGATGGCGGCAGCGCGGGCGGCTATACCACCCTCGCGGCCCTCACCTTTCGCAATACTTTCAAGGCAGGCGCTAGTTTCTATGGCGTCAGCGATGCTGAAGCGCTAGCGAAAGACACTCACAAGTTTGAGTCTCGCTATTTAGATAGCTTGATTGGCCCTTACCCTGCGGAAAGGGCGCGCTATGTAGAGCGATCGCCCATCCACTTTACAGATCAGCTGGCTTGTCCAGTCATTTTTCTGCAGGGGGACGAAGACAAGATTGTCCCCCCAAATCAGGCAGAAGTCATGGTAGATGCCCTAAAAGAAAAGGGGCTGCCGGTGGCCTACGTCTTATTTCAAGGCGAACAGCACGGATTTCGCAAGGCAGAGAATATTAAGCGGGCACTGGATGTGGAACTCTACTTTTATGCCAAAGTGTTCGGATTTGATCTGGCTGATGCGGTAGAGCCTATTACGATTCACAATCTTTCGTAATTTGAGTGTTAGAAGTTTGGGTGGTAGAAGGGCATCAGCTCGTCTCTCGGCTCAATGCCTGCGGAATAAGGGTTTTGTTTCTCGCGGCCTCGCACAGATGTGTCGTTAGCTAGTCTCGTCGTTGCTTGGTTCTTGTGCTTGGCGATCGCGCTGCTCTAATTTTGATGTAGACAGGTGGCCCCTATTTATGTTTGGGTGTGGCGCTCAGCTTAGCGTCAGATCAACCGGCTGGCCCATAGCCGTCGTCGGCGGGTAATCGTTCGGGGGCAGCTGCTGCTCAGGCGGCTGATAGTCGGCAATGATAACGAGCGCTGCGGCAAGGCCGAACCATGAGGTCAGTTGAACAAAGCTGCGGCGGTGCGAGCGAGGAGTCGAAAAGGTGTTCATTTATGTTCCGGGGAATTGACTGTTCTTTGGGTGTCAAGACTGTTAAAGATGCATCCCTGGATTCGGTTTGTTGGTCGGCAATAACTCAACCAATCCGAGAGTGGAGAAGGCCACAGATAATGTCTTGAGTCCGTAGCCTTCTATACATCTAATCTAATCCATACCCCAAGGTAATCAATGAACTCCGCATAAATATGGAGAGCTTAAACTGCAAAGTCACGATAAACTTTCAGTCTTTGGGAAAAACCCTCTAGCCTCAAGCATTAGAGACAGCAGACCTATGCTGCTTTTTAAGCAGAACTCTTCACTTTTTTGCCGCCAAAAGCCTCTCTAAAAGGTCAAAAAAAGCACGAAGCAGTACTTATTCCTGCGGCGAGCACTGTCTATTTCGCTAAGTTTTGCCGCTTAGTGCAGTATCTTTTGTTGTCCTGCTTCACCGCTCCTACACTTAGAGTCAATTTCCTAACCTTGCAGCTCTTTTGAAAGCTATAGACTTCGCGCTTAAAGCCTTGGCTTGATAAAAACGATCGCCTGATGCCAAATCAGCGTGGATTGGTTGTACTGGTCCATTAGGCAAACGCAGTTGGCGTCCTGCCACCGGATCTTCCCCGTCAGCAGATCGTTAGTGGCCAGCTTTAGCTCTACCTCTTGCTCCTCGCGAATGAAGGTTTGAATTTGTCTTACACTGGGCAAATCAGTATTGAACTCACGAGTCGTCGTCATAGGTCACACTTCGGCCTGATGGCATGTACGGCTAATGCTCACAAATGTATCAGAATACTCCCAGTAGGGGCATCGAATAGGAGCACAGTTACATGGTTCACAACATGCCGCAACCCTTCGCTAAGTATCACGGTCTCGGCAACGACTTTATTCTGCTCGATAATCGCCAGCAGGCTGAACCCGGCCTAACGCCGGAGGACGCCATTCGGTGGTGCGATCGCCACTTTGGCATTGGAGCAGACGGCGTCATTTTTGCCCTGCCGGCTCAAGACGCCGACTACGCCATGCGTATCTTCAACTCTGACGGCTCCGAGCCGGAGATGTGCGGCAACGGCATCCGCTGTCTGGCCCGCTTCATCGCCGATGTGGATGGGGCGGATGCGGCGGCAGAGCCAACTTACCGCATTGATACTAAAGCGGGCATCATGCGGCCCACCCTGCGCCGGGATGGTCAGGTGACTGTCGACATGGGGGAGCCGATTCTGCTTGCAAAAGACGTGCCGACGACGCTGGTGGCCCCTGACGAGAAGGCGGTGGACTGCTCCCTAGAGGTGGCCGGCCAAACCTGGCGCGTCACGGCGGTGAGCATGGGCAATCCTCACTGCATCACTTTTGTAGATGACGCCGAGGCTATCGACCTAGCGGCCATCGGTCCTCAGTTTGAGCACCACTCCACCTTTCCCCAGCGCACCAATACTGAGTTTATCCAGGTGGTGGCGCGGGACTACTTAAAGATGCGGGTGTGGGAGAGAGGTGCGGGGGCGACCCTGGCCTGCGGCACGGGGGCCTGCGCGTCTTTGGTGGCGGCGGTGCTGAATGGGAAAAGCGATCGCCGCGCGACCGTCGAGCTGCCGGGCGGGAACTTGGACGTTGAGTGGGGGGAGAACAACCACTTATATATGACGGGACCGGCTACAAAAGCGTTTTCAGGGACAAGCTAAATATTCCGAAGATTTTGCGCTGGGGCGATCGCCGCCCCATAGGCCCAACGCAAAGTATTGCGCTTAGTCGATATACTGCACTACGGTTTTAGTGGCGTAGCGAACCTTAGCCTTTGCGGCTAGGGAGTCATCCTCAGCCCGGTACCCTACGGCACACAGCACGACTGCCGAGTAGCCTTGCTCCGGCAATCCCAAAATCTCGTCAAATTTATCGGGCATAAACCCCTCTATGGGGCAGGCGTCGATTCCCAGCAGCGCCGCGCTGTAAATAAAGAAGCCCAGAGCCAGGTAGACCTGCCGCGCCGCCCAGGACTTGGGCTGCAGCGGGAATGGAGGGTTGTGTAAAAATCCTTTGACGGCGTTTTCAAGCCCTTCTAACTGGTCTTTAGGGGTTTGGCGTAGCTCAGAGACGCGATCGATGTAGCGATCGACGTCGCGATCGCCGATGTCGGTTTTGGCCGCTAATACAACCAAGTGAGACGCCTCGGTAACTTTAGTCTGATTGAAGGCTTGCTCTTGGAGCTGTTGGCGCAGGTCAGGGTTGCGAATAACGAAAAACTTCCAGGGTTGCTGACCGAAGGAGGACGGTGCGAGAACCAGGCTTTGCTCCAGGGCCTGCCAAGCCTCGTCTGGAATCATTCGGCTGGGGTCAAACTTCTTTGCAGCGTAGCGCCAGTGGAGGGTTTGAAGAATTTGATCGGGGGTCATGGGTTTAGTACTCCTAAAAGAATTAAACGGTTTACGGCGAATTTTAGGGCGTTGGAATGGCGGCGATCGCATCGATCTCAAACAGCATGCCGTCTCCTGCTAGACGAGGCACCGGAATTAGCGTACTGGCGGGTTTGCCTAGCTCATTGGGCCACATGGCGTTGCGCTCAGCAGAGATTAGCCGCTGCTTGTCAGCATTGTGGTCCACCGTCAGCACCGTAATTTTCACCACCTGCTCTGGAGTGGCCCCGGCGGCAGCTAAGGCCGTGCGCAAATTGGCGAACGCCTGCTTGAGCTGAGTTTCAAAGTCGTCTGCCAGGTGTCCCGCTTTGTCTCGTCCCCCTTGCCCCGCAATGAAAACTAGCGTGCTGTCGAGAGGGGGAATGACGACGGTGTTGAAGCCATAATGGGTGGGATTGCCCAAGCGATCGGGATTGATGTGCTGAATTTGAGCCATGATAATTTGCCTTAATCTGAAAGTAAGCCTGTAGCCAAAACCAAACATACGGGGGAGCGCCCCCGGTCGGAGAGTAATCACTGAGATGCAGCCTGCTGCCCCACTAGAACGCTGGCGAGCACCACGGCAATGCCGGTGAGCTGCACCGGCGATAGCGTTTCCTGAAGAAATCCATAACCAACAAGGGTGGCGACGAGTGGACTCAGCAAGCCCAGGTAGGCGGCTGCCGCGGCGCTGAGCTTGTCAATACCGCGAAACCACAGGGCATAGGCAAGCCCTGTGCCGATCAGGCCCAGGTAAACGAAGGCCCATAGGTTTGTTTTTGAAAGCGTCTCAAACGGTCCCTCAACGATGAGGCCCAGCGGCAGCAGCAGCAGCCCGCCCACCGTGAGTTGCCAGGCCGTGAAGGTAATGAGGGAAACCGGTGGCTTCCACTGCTTGACCAGCACCGTTCCTACGCCCATGGCCATAGCCCCACCTAATGCCGCTACAACGCCGAGGCCGTCTAGCTGCGCTTCGGGACTCAGCACTAGCAGACCCACTCCTACAAAACCGGCAACGGCTGCGGCGATCGCCAGCTTTGTGGGCCGGTTGCTCAAAATTAGCCAAGCAAACAGCACGACGAGCAGCGGCTGAATCGCTCCTGCCGTCGCCGCCACGCCCCCCGGCAGTCGGTAGGCTGCCACGAACAACAGTGCCTGAAAGACACCGATATTCAGCGCTCCCAAGACAAAAATGCGCCACCACCAGTGGCCCTGAGGAAGCCTGCGCCTGCCCAGCGTCATCAGTAGGCCGATGGGTAAAGTGCGCATGGCGGCCACCAGCAGCGGATGGTTAGGGGGGAGAAACTCGGTGGCGACCGCGTAGGTCGTGCCCCAGGATATGGGGGCAAGGGCCGTTATCAGAATGTCGGAAAGGCGGGTCGGGCGCGTCATGATTATCTTGATGTCAAGAAACTCTATGCGAAGATTCTAGCAGATGTCTCGATATCAAGAAACTCTGCGTCAAGATTTATCTTTTGTCTCAATGTTAAGATTGTCGATACGAAACCTCTAGGTAAGGCATCGCGATGGCCTCCGACCCAGTTGATGAGATTTTGATACAGTGGCGGCGAGAGCGCCCCGACCTAGACCCCTCTCCTATGGGCATCGTCGGCAGACTGGCGAGAGTCTCTAAATATATAAGCCGCTCTGTGCAGGCCACTTTCTCGGAGTTTGACCTGCGCCCTGGAGAGTTTGACGTTTTGGCAACGCTGCGCCGTTCGGGAGCGCCCTATCAGCTTTCTCCCACTGAGCTGTTCAACACCATGATGGTCTCTTCGGGCACCATGACCCACCGCGTCGATCGCCTAGAGCAAGCAGATCTAGTGGAGCGAATTGCGGACCCCAGCGATCGCCGGGGCACGTTGATTCAGCTGAAGCCGAAGGGCTTTAACCTGATTGAGACGGCGGTCGAGGCTCACGTTGAAAATATGCACCGTCTGCTTGGCCCATTAGAGGGGACAGACCAAGATGAGTTGGCGACCCTGCTTCGCAAGCTGCTGATTGCTTTAGAAGAATAATTCTTGGGATGCTAGAGCCGCTTGAGGCTAGGCATAACGCGATAGTGCCGTTAATTTTTGCTCAGCAGTGTCATCCCGCTCGCGATCGCAGCAGCTGCAATCAATGCATCTGGAATTTTTAGCCCATGACTGAGCGTATAGGCCTGCATTAGCGCGATCGCTTGTCTGGACGTGGCTTCTGTAAGATGGCAGACCTCAAACTTCTGCAAAAACTCAAACAGCGATCGCTGTTCTGCTTTGTTCAATCCCGAAGTCTTGCTTTTAGAAATTGGGCATCAAACGCAGAAGTGCTGGCTGTGAATAGTCGCCACCCTCCACGAACGCCCGATAGACCGCTGCTGAATCGCCCCATACTTCATCAAACTGAGGTAAAGAACTCCGGCTCACCCCACCGCCTCGTTGTAAAGCCGCTCGTTGTGCTTCACCGACTTGTACAGGTCCACAATCGGATTGGGATAATCAACCCCAATTCTCACGCCGCAGTGCTTTTGCTCCTCTGCCGATAGTTTCCAGGGTTCGTGCACCTTGCTCGCGGGCACCTCGCTCCAGCTGCGGCAGCCAGTGCTTCACGTAATGCCCCTTGGCGTCATAGTCCTTCGACTGCTTGGGGATATTGAAATAGCGGAACCCGCGCGCATCGTTACCGACCCCAGCGGTGTAGTTCCAGTTGCCGTAGTTGCTGCACACGTCGTAATCTACCAGGCGCGACTCAAACCACTCGGCCCCCATCCGCCAGTCAATGCCCAGGTTTTTGGTCAAAAAGCTAGCGACGTTTTGCCGCCCTCGGTTAGACATAAAGCCCGTAGCTGCTAGCTCTCGCATATTGGCATCCACCAGCGGAAAGCCCGTCTCCCCCTTCTGCCAACGCTCGAAGCGGTCCCAGTCGTGCTCCCAAGGAATCTCAATGCCCTGAATGCCGGAGGGGCGAAAGAGCGCGTCATCATACTTGAGAGCCACAAACCGGAAGTAGTCGCGCCAGCGCAGCTCAAACACCAGCCAGTAGGTGGAGTCGTTGGCAACGCGCTCGGTCTCATACGTTCTGCACCGTCTCGTAGATGTAGCGCGGCGACAGGCAGCCCAGGGCCAGCCAGGGCGAAAACTTAGAAGAATAGTCGGCCCCCAGCATGCCGTTGCGGGTCTGCTTGTAGCGGCGCAGTGCATCCTGCTGCCAGAAATAGTCCCCCAGGCGCTGCTGCCCCGCCGTCTCCCCTCCCTCAAAGTCCAGGACACCCCGCTCGTCTGGGGCTTTAGCCTCGACGCCCAGGCTCTCTAAAGTAGGCAGCGCCTCAGGGTCAACGTCGGGTAAGGGCGTGAGCCCATCGGGCTGAGGAAAAGTGGGGTAGACGGTAGACTCTTTCTCTACCGCCTTGCGAAAGCGGGTGAATAGATCCGGCAGCTTGCTCAGATCAAACGGCAGGTCGTCTACATGGTGCAGCGTTGCGCCCCAAAAAGACTTCGTCTTGACGCCCAGAGGGGCTAGCGCCTGGGCTAGCGCTGCCTCCACCCGCGTCTCTTCTGAAGTGGCTTCCCGGTAAAAGTAGACGCTGCTGATGCCTAGCTCGCGCACCAGCTTGGGCAGAACGGCTTCGGGCTCCCCGCAGCGAATCACCAGGTCGCTCCCTAGCGATCGCAGGCTCTGCCGCAGGTCTGCCACGCTCTCCCGCAGAAACCGGGCGCGAAACGGCCCCGTCTTCGCAAACCCAAATGCCGTGGTGCCAAACTGGCGGGGGTCAAAGCAGTAGACCGGCACCACCTGGGCTCCGGCCTTGAGGGCCTGGGTAATTGGCTCGTGGTCGTGCAGCCGCAGGTCGTTGCGGTACCAAATGAGAATTCGATGGGCCAAGCTAGCGTCCTATAGGCTTTTGATCTGGGTCCAGTAGCGATCGTAGAGGTCGATGGCGTCCCCTACTGGAGCAATGCCGTCGCACTTGTCGAGGATGGACTGAGGTGGAAACAGGTCTTTGTTTTCGGTTAGGTCGCTGGACACTAGGTCGAAGGCCGCCTGGTTGGGGGTAGCAAACTTGAGTCGCTCCACCGCCGCCGCTGCCACCTCGGGCGTCAGCATAAAGTTGATCCAGGCGTAGGCCGCATCCACGTTGGGAGCACCTTCAGGAATCACCATGGTGTCCGTCCACACCGAAGAGCCGCTCTCTGGAATGACGTATTTGAGCTTTGAGCTTTTCAGCGTGGCGGCGATCGCATCCACCGAGTAGACCATTGCCAGCAGGCTGTCGCCGCCAAACAGCTGGTCTTCCCAGCCAAAGGACTTGAACGAAGACACCGCTGGCTTGAGGTCCACTAGACGCTCGTAGGCCTCCTCCAGCTTGTCGGGGTCTGTCTCATTATAGGAATAGCCCAGGGACTTGAGCATTGCCCCCATCGTCTCCCGCATATCGTCCAAAAGGGTCATACGGCGGGACAGGCGGCCCTTTTGGTCCCACAGATAGTCCCAGTCTTGAGGAGGGTTGGTGAGCGCGTCGGCGTTATAGATCAAACCGGTGGTGCCCCAGCTCACGGGAACGCTGTGGGTGTTGCCGGGGTTGTAGCCGGGGTCTTCCCACTTGGGCTGCAGCGTATCTAGCCCCTTGAGCCGGTCCGGGTCGAGTTCAGCGAGCAGCTCTAGACCCATCATCTGCTGCACCATGTAGTCCGATGGGTACATGATGCTGTACTTGTCGCCGCCCCCGGCCTGCAGCTTGGCCAGCATGGCCTCATTCGACTCGTAGATATCTATCGTCACCTCGATGCCGGTTTCCTTGGTGAACTCGGCCACCAGATCTTCGTCGCTGTAGTCGGCCCAGGTGTAGACGTTGAGTGTCCCGGACGCCTTGCCGCCAGCCGCCTCACCTTTCGGAGCCGAGGCGTCGTCCTTGACGTCGGACAGCTGACGGCTGCAGTTGGACAGGGCGATCGCCGAGAGGGCGGCGGCAGAGCCCTGCAGGAAGTGGCGGCGGCTGGGGCGGCTTGAAGAAGGCCCAGAGTGAATAGGCCGGAAGCGGGAAGGGGGGGCGCGGTGGGGCATGGGTAGTTAGGCGCGAGTTAGTTAGGCGCTTGTGAGTTGGGTCCAGTAGTCCTCATACAGCTGGGTCGCATCGCCGACGGGAGCAATGCCCTCACATTGGTCGAGCACTTCATCAGACGGGAACAGGTCTTCGTTTTCCTTCAGCTCGTCAGACAGCAGGTCGTAGGCCGCTTGGTTGGGCGTGGCGAAGTACAGGGTGTCTACCGCCTTGGCCGCCACTTCTGGATCGAGCATGAAGTTCATCCAGGCGTAGGCCGCCTCGGAGTTAGGGGCGCTCTTGGGAATTACCATGGTATCGGTCCACACCGACGAGCCGCTTTTGGGGACGATGTACTCTAAGTTTTCGTCCTCTAGGGTCGCGGCGATCGCATCTACCGAGTACGCCATCACTACCAGCAGGTCGCCCCCCAGCAGCTGGTCCTCATAGCCAAAGGACTGAAAATCGGTAATCGCGGGCTTTAGCTCCAGCAGCCGCTCGTAGGCCTCTTCGATTTCGCCTTCGTCTGTACTGTTGTAGGAATAGCCCAGAGACCTGAGGACGGCCCCTAAGGTTTCTCGCATGTCGTCCAGCAGGGTCAAGCGGCCCGAAATGTCATCTGTGCTGTCCCACAGGTAGTCCCAGTCATCCGGGGCGTCGCCCAGCTCAGCTTTATTAAACAGCAGTCCCGTGGTGCCCCAGCTGACGGGCACGCTGTGACGGTTCTGCCCGTCGTACACCGGGTCTTGCCACTTCTCGCGAATCTTGTCCATGCCCTGTAGCTGCTCGGGGTCCAGCTCGCTGAGCAAGTCCAGCCCGATCATCTCCTGCACCATGTAGTCCGAGGGGTAGATGATGCTGTAGTTCTCCCCGCCCCCGGCCTGTAGCCGTGCCAGCATGGTCTCATTCGAGTCGTAGACGTCGGATACGGCTTCGTAGCCCGTACGCTCGGTGAACAGGGCCAGCAGACCTTCGTCTACGTAGTCGGCCCAAGTGTAGATATAGAGGGTGTCCTTGTCGGCCCCTGCTTCCGCTGCGCCCTCTGTAGAGGCGGGGTCTTCCGAGTCACCGGGCGAGTCGGAAAGCGTGCGTCCGCAGTTCGCCAGAGCTATTCCAGAGAGTGCCGCGCCAGAGAGCTGCAAAAACCGCCGCCGCGTCGGGGTCAGGCGACGCGACCGTCGGCTAGGATATCGGGGGTTTCTGGTCATAGCGAACGACAGCCTCCTGAGAAATCTTTAACGTGAGTGGATCAGCGTGAACGGGTTGACGTGAACGGGCCAAGCGGGAACAACAGACGGCCCGCAATTTCGAATCTGATGTTAAGGAGTATCAAGCCTGGATTCGCCTCTGTCAATAAATCTACGAGCAAAAATTAAGTTGCCAGGGTAAGGCTATCGCTTTCACGCCACCAGACGTAAACAGGAGAATGCAGGTCTAGCAGCTCCGTCCCCTTGGGCTGCAGCACCTGCAGGCGATCGCCTGAGTCAAGTTTGACCACATACTGAACGTGGGCCCCAAGATACATCACGTTCGTCAATTGGCCCGCAAAGCAGTTTTTCACGTCTTGGGGGTGGGAGGCTAGGTGGATAGACTCGGGGCGAATACTGACGACTACGGCGGCGTCAGCGCCAGCAGCGGGAGCCTGGGTCAGTATTGACAATCCGGTGGAGGTGACAACCTGGAGCATAGCGCTGTCGCCCTGCTGGACGCGCCCCCTAAATAGGTTGGTGTCGCCGATAAAGTCTGCTACGAAGGCGGTTCTGGGACGATCGTAAATCTCGGTGGGGCTACCCACCTGCTCAATGGCCCCATTGTTCATAACGGCGATGCGATCGCTGAGGCTCAGGGCCTCTTCCTGGTCGTGGGTCACCATCACGAAGGTGACGCCTAGACCCCGGTGCAGGTGCGACAGCTCCATCTGCATTTCTTTGCGCAGCTTCAGGTCCAATGCCCCCAGCGGCTCGTCCAGCAGCAGCACTGCAGGGCGATTTACCAGCGCTCTCGCCAAGGCTACCCGCTGCTGCTGCCCCCCCGAGAGCTGGCTCGGGTGGCGGCGGGCAAAGGACTCCATTTTGACCAGCCTCAGGGCCTCATCGACGCGATCGCGAATCGCAGCTTTGGCCTGGCGCTGAATCCGCAGCCCAAAGGCGACGTTGTCCCAAACCGTCATGTGGCCAAACAGGGCATAGCTTTGGAAAACGGTGTTCACCGGGCGGCGATAGGGGGGAACATTGACAACAGATTTTCCGCGAATGAGTAAGTCTCCCGCCGTGGGGGCCTCAAACCCCGCAATCAGCCGTAGCGTTGTCGTTTTTCCGCAGCCTGAAGGCCCTAGGATGCTAAAAAATTCGCCTGACTGAATGGCTAAATCAGCGCCGCGAACGGCGGTGTCGTCGTCAAAAACCTTAAAGACTTTGCGAAGTTCAACGTCTGGAGTGGCGCGGCTGGCCTGCGTCAGCCCATCTCGAACAGCGGTTTGGGACATAGTATTTTTAGCTGGGCTTGGTGACTGACCTAGGTGAAGTGAAGGGGGTAAATCAGCATCAGCGCTGAGCGTGTCAGAGGGTTTAGGGATTTCATGGGTTCATTGGGGGAGGGAAGCAGGGCTAGACTTTGGGGGCAGTACCGAACCGGCGACGCTCTGCGGGGCGACAGCGACTCTAACAACGTTCCCGCTTTAAAGCTGGCCTGATCTATTAAAGCTGGCCTGATCTTAGTAGATGCATCGTACCGAATCGCTGCCGAGATTGCTACACTCAGGATTGCTACACTCAGTGTTTAGCAGCACTATGTGAAGGGCCGTTACAGCAGATACCATTGCGCTAGATAACCGCTACGCTAGATAACCGCTACGCTAGATAACCCTTACGCAGACGGCAAGACTACAAAATCCATCGGCTGATCGCGATCGCACGGAAACGCTGTCGCTCAGCCTGAATGAAGCTGAGTCTAGAGCAGCATAATAATCCAAATCAGGGATTTGCTGCCAAATCCCACGGCAATCAGTCTCAATGGCAATTAGTCAATCTCCCACCCGAACCAAATATCACAGCCGTACCCCCCGGGAGACTGGCCGCACCGTCGGTCAACAGTTTCAATCGGTCGTGGCCATGGCTATTACGACGCTGCTGCTGCTGGGGGGAATTGGCGGTAGACTGGCTTACCTACAGCTGCTTCAGGGTGATTACAACCACCAGCTTGCCGAAGATAATCGCATTCGGCTGCTGCCCCGTCCGCCGGAGCGGGGGCGCATCCTCGATCGCAATGGTCAGGCGCTCGTCGAAAATCGGCTGTCCTATTCCGTCTACCTCTGGCCTATCAAGCGAGAAGAGGTGGACTGGGAGCCTATCTTTTCCCGGCTGTCCGAGATTCTCGATATCCCTGCTGAGGACATCCGGCAGCGGCTAGAGCAGGCCGGATACAATTCGCCCCTGCTGGTGCGCATCGCCCGCGACATCACCCCTGCCCAGCTCACGGCGCTGATGGAGTTCAAGCCAGAGCTGACGGGAATTCAGGTGGAGGCGGAAACGGAGCGGATCTACCCCAACGGCGACCTCGCCGCCCACGTGCTGGGCTACACCGGAGAGATCAGCGACGAGCTGCTCGTCGATCTCGCTGACGAGGGCTACCGCCTGGGAGATGTTGTCGGTCAGATGGGGGTCGAATCGGCCTTTGAGACGACCCTGCGAGGCGAGTGGGGCGGTCGCCAAATCGAGGTGGATGGCATCGGGCAGGTGCTGCAGATTTTGAGCGAGAAGCCCGCCGAACCGGGCCGCGACCTGCAGCTGACCCTCGATATTCCCCTACAGCAGGCGGCTGAAAAGGCTCTAGGGGATCTTAGAGGTGCAGTAGTCGCCATCGACCCCAGAAATGGGGAGGTGCTAGCGATGGTCAGCCGCCCGGCTTTCGACCCCAATATTTTCTCAACCCACATCACCAGCACGGAGTGGAACCGACTCCAAAGCCTGGAGTTTCCGTTCGTCAACCGCGCCCTGCAGGGATACGCCCCCGCCAGCACCTTTAAAATTGTTACCACTAGCGCCGCCATCGAGTCGGGCCGGTTCTCACCGCGCACGGTGCTCCAAACCTACCCCTATATCCAAGCCGGGGGCATTCAGTTTTGGGACTGGAACAAAGCGGGGTTCGGACCGCTATCTTTCCAGGGGGCGATGGCTATGAGCAGCGACACCTTCTTTTACCAAACCGGCATGCGCATGGGGGAGGAGCCGCTGATTGAATGGACCCGCCGCTACGGGTTTGGCGAAGAAAACGGGAATCGAGCTGGCGGTGGAAGAGGCTGCTGGGCTGGTGCCTGACGAAGATTGGAAGCTGGAGAATCTCGATGAGCCCTGGTATCTCGGGGACACCATCAACATGACTATTGGCCAGGGCTACCTACAGGCCTCGCCGCTGCAGGTGGCGGTGATGTTTGCCGTCGTCGCTAACGGGGGCGATCGCGTCATTCCTCACCTCTATAAAGACCCCGATACCAGTCGTCAGTGGCGGCAGCCTTTGGGCCTTTCTGATGAGACGGTGCGCGTGCTGAAGCAGGGCCTCCGTCAGGTAATCACCAGCGGCACGGGCCGTAAGCTCAACGTCGCCCACATGCCTCCGCTAGCGGGCAAGAGCGGCACCGCCGAAGACCAGCCCCGCGAGAACCACACCTGGTTTGGGGCCTACGGCCCCTACGAAAACCCTGAAATCGTGGTGGTAGCCTTTGGGGAGAACTCCGGCGGCGGGGGCTCAGCTTTGGCAGCCCCTATCGTTCAAGAGGTGCTGGAGGCCTACTTCAAAGCTCGTCCAGCGTCGAATTCTCCTTAAATCATGACTTTTGTTGCCTTACCTCAGCGGGCGCTGCCTCGCTCCCTCACCGCCCCCTACCCGGTGAGCATTGCCCCAATGATGGACCGCACCGATCGCCACTACCGCTACTTTATGCGGCAGATCACCCGGCACACCCTGCTGTACACAGAAATGGTGACTACCGGAGCCATTCTCCACGGCGATCGCGACTACCTGCTGGGGTTCTCGCCCGAAGAGAAGCCTTTGGCCCTGCAGCTGGGGGGAGATAACCCGCAGGACCTAGCCTACTGCAGCCGTGAGGCTTACGACAGGGGGTACGACGAAGTTAACCTCAACGTGGGCTGTCCCAGCGATCGCGTTCAGAATGGGCATTTTGGGGCCTGTCTGATGGGGCAGCCGGAGCGGGTAGCGGACTGCGTGGCCGCGATGAAAGCCGCCGTGCCGATTCCCGTGACCGTGAAGCACCGGATTGGCATCGACGATCGCGATCGCTACGAGGATATGGCCCACTTTGTGGAGACGGTGGCGGCGGCGGGCTGTCATCACTTCACGGTACACGCTCGTAAAGCGTGGCTGCAGGGACTTAACCCAAAGCAAAACCGCACCGTGCCGCCGCTGCGCTATGGCGATGTGCATCGGCTGAAGCGGGAGTTTCCTCACCTAGCGATTGAGATTAACGGCGGCATCACGGGGTTGGAGCAGGTGCGCGAGCAGCTCCAGCAGGTAGACGCGGTGATGGTGGGGCGGGCAGCCTACGACAATCCCTATCTATTTGCCACGGTGGATGAAGAATTTTTTGGGGATGAGCCGCAAGGGGTAGCCAGCTCCATGGGGCGATCGCGCCGAGAGGTGGCGGAGGCAATGCTGCCCTATATTGACCAGTGGATGGCGCGCTGGGCAGGACAGTTTAAGGTGAACAAAATCACGCGCCACATGCTGCAGCTGTTCACGGGGCAGCCGGGGAGCAAGGCTTGGAAGCGTCACCTAACGGAGCACTCTTGCCGGGCGGGGGCCGGGAGTGAGGTGGTGCGGCAGGCCCTAGATTTATTGCCCATAGGTTAAACAGGGCGCTGCCCTTTTATCTCACTCGCAGGCTTTCCTCCTACCCACAGGTAGATATCATGCCGCTGATCAGCAGGTATATTGGCCGAAGCTCTTCTTGCCGCGGTTTCGTTTCAAGCGCCGTCGACAAGATTTTGCAAGGCATCCTCATAGAGCCGCCTAAAGTCTGAAGCGTGCTTTAGGGTGGAGTGCTTGAACATTACAAAGGACGCTCTCGATGGACCTACTGGAAGCATTTTTTGACGGTTGGGAAGGCGTTATTGAAATTATCTTAGTCGCTCCCATCATGTACGTTGCCGTCATTCTGGCGATTCGAATCACCGGAAAGCGAGCCACTTCCCAAATGAACAACTTTGACTGGATTGTTACAGTTGCCATTGGCGCGCTAACGGCTTCAGGCATCGTGATCGACAGCGTATCGTTTGTCGAGGCAATCACCGCTATTGCTATTCTTTTGGGGGCGCAGTACCTCCTCACAAGCAGAATCCTTTTCTCTAAGAGGCTAGCGAGGCTTGTCAAGGCACGTCCAACGCTGCTCGTTCATAAGGGTGAGCTTATTCATGACGCCTTGAGGCAAGAGCGCGTTACCCCTAGTGAAGTGATGTCAGCAGTTCGCGAAAACGGACTTATCGACCTTGAAGAAGTCCAGTGGGTAATTCTAGAAACTGATGCTACTTTGAGCGTCATTCCCAAAGACGACCGGGATTTCTCTAACGCTAGCTTTCAGGACGTTTCCGGTTTCCCACGCAAGGATTGATGGGGTGCGTCCTGCTTCGAGAGGCGTCTCTGACGGAACGGTGCTAGCTGCTTTAAAGCTTGTCTTCCTCGCAGATGTGGGTCAGCAATGCGTAAAACGGCTGCCAGTTATCTTCAGCAACAATTGGTTCCCAGGCGGCCTCAATTTTGGGACGGATGGGAACCGTTTTGGGATTGTGCCGGACCAGTCGGGCCGGTATTGCCCCAGAATCCGATTCCTGCAGCAGCGCCGAATGATATAGCTCGGCCCATTTTTGAACGCTAGGATGATCGGGGAGTGACAGGGCGGTGGAAATCGCCTCGCTAGACCCCTTCCAATCCAATGAAAAGGAGTGACGCAGGTCAGCGAAGAAGCCGTGATAGCCGGCCTGCGTTTGGTGCAGCATCTCCGTCGTTGCAGTCACCAGCGCCGTCATTACGGTCAGCGATGTTGGCGCAAGCCCCAGTCGGTTAGCCATGCGCTCCCGATAGGCCTGTTGGTAGTGCATTTCGAAGTCCCCCAGACTGGACTCCATCGACTCTACCGGAATCACCGCTTTGAGCACCAGCTGCAGCATGTGCAAGTTCCAGCGGCAGGCCAAGGGCTGATTTCCGTAGCGGTAGCGGCCTTGGTAGTCGAAATAGGCCGCGGTGAACTTGGGGTCGTACGTGGCGATGAAGGCGTAGGGGCCGTAGTCGAAGCTCTCCCCCGTAATCGACATATTGTCGCTGTTGATTACCGCGTGGCAAAAGCCTGCCGCCATCCACCCCGCCGCCATCTGAGCGGTTCGCTGCACGAGCTCGTCATAGAAGCGCTCGTAGGCGTCTTTTCCCTCCAGATGGCTGTAGTAAGTCGCCACGACGTGGTCTAAGAGCTGACGCGCCAGGTCAGGGCGACCGAGATAGTGGAGCCGCTCGAAGGTGCCAAAGCGAATATGGCTGCGGCTGAGCCGCACCATTACTGAGGCCCGCGTTGGCGAGGGCTCGTCGCCCCGCCACAGCTTGTCTCCCGTCTCGATTAGGCTAAAAATTCGCGAGGTTCTGACCCCTTGGCGATGCAGCGCCTCCGAAGCCAAGATTTCTCGTACCCCCCCTTTAAGGGTGAGCCGCCCGTCGCCGCCCCGCGAATAGGGGGTGGGCCCGGAGCCCTTAGTGCCCAAGTCATAGAGCTCGCCGTCGGTGCCCCGGACCTGACCGTAGAGGAAACCGCGCCCGTCTCCAATGTAGGGGTTGTATTCGCCGAACTGGTGGCCGTGATAGCGCATCGCCAACAGGGGCGATCGCTCTCGAAACTGCCCAAACGCCTCGATAAAATTCTCGTCGCTCACCTGCTGAGGATCAAGGCCCAGCAGGGGCAGCAGGCGATCGCTACGGAAACGTAGGATATGTTGGGGAAACTCGGCGGCGGCAACGATGTCAAAGTAATCATCACCTAAAGATTCAAACGCAGGGTCGTAAGAGAGGTCGAGAATCGGATTGCTCACGCGGATAGCTGTAGCGACCTCTCTACTCTACCGGGTCTGCCGCATTTGCTGGCCCCAGCTGACGCTGCGCGGGCACGCTGTGTCTCTGCCCGGCCAGGGCACCCTACCGCACCACGGCCATTTCCTCAGTAGCCTCAAGGTGAACCTCGATCGCCTTCAGGAACTCCTGCTCTAGATAGGGCTTTGTGAAGTAGTCCGTCGCGCCGAGCTGCTTGGCCAGCCAGCGGTGCTTGTCGTTGCTTCGAGAGGTGAGCATTACCGTCGGGATAGTGGTAATCTCGGGGGTTTTGCGGCGGTGGGTCAAAAACTCAAATCCGTTCATTACCGGCATCTCGACGTCGCAGACGATCAGCTGAACGTCCGGATTTTGCCCTAGCTGCTCTACGCCCTCCTGCCCATCCCGCGCCTGAAGCACCCGGTAGCCTGCCCGCTCCAGCGAGAGGGCTAGGGTGCGCCGGGAGGTTACCGCATCGTCGATCACGAGTAACGTCACCGCTTCTGTGATCTGTACGGTGTCCTGCTGCGCCGTGGTGCGGACGGCCTGCTCTAACGCCTCTACAATCGTGCCGGCGTCCTGGTAGCGGGCAAATATTGAGTCTAGAAGAACAAGACCATCAATCACCGGTACGAGACTACCATCCCCCAAGACTGTGCAGCCGTAGGCATAGCTCGGCGGTGCGATCGCCCGGCCAAAGGGCTTGACGACCAGCTCTTGCTCTGTGACCAAGCGGTCAACCTGAATGGCAATGGTTTCCTTTTCCCGCTGCCAAATTAGCATGGGAGAGGCCCAGTCTGACGGCGACGGTACTGCAGACAGGACCCGGCTGGGGGGCGTTTCGGGAAGCAGGCAGTTGTAGGACAGCAGGTCAGACATCTGGTAGACCCGTAGCGTCTTGCCCTGCCAATGGAGAAACAGCTCGTCGCCTGCCTGGGAGGTTTGCCCAGGTTTGGGAATGGTGACCTCGACAATGCCGCTGCTGCGGAAGGCCAGCGGCGTAGAGCCGACGAAGCAGATGAGCAAATTGAGCACCGTCAGCGTTAGCGGTAGGGTAAGGGTGAACGCGGTCCCTTGCCCTAGGGTGGAGGCAACGCTGACGCGGCCGTTGAGGTCTCGCACCTGCTCTCGCACCACGTCTAGACCCACACCCCGGCCCGACAGATCGCTCACCTGCGCCGCTGTTGAAAATCCAGGCTGGAAAATGAGCTCGTGCAGGTCCTGGTCGCTCATCTGCTGTGCTTCTGACTCAGGCAGCAGTCCTATCTGAACGGCCCGCTGTCGAATGCGATCGCCGTTGAGACCGCGGCCATCGTCTTTCACCTCGATGATCACCTGCCGCCCTCGGTAAACCGCCGTCACCGAGAGTTGACCTTCCGCAGGTTTGCCGGCCTGCTGTCGGTCGGCAGTGGGTTCGATGCCGTGGTCAAAGCCGTTCCGCAACAGGTGCAGCAGGGGGTCGTACAATTTCTCTAAGACTACTTTGTCCACCAGCAGGTCAGCGCCTGTCAGCTGTAGCCTCACCGGCTTTTCATGCTGGTTAGACAAATCGCGCAGCATGCGCGGGAAGCGATTTAGCAAGGTGCCGATGGGCAGCATTCTGGCCCACATCAGCTCGTCCTGCATGCTAGAGAGCATTTTGCGATGGCGGCCCAGCATCTGGCCAGACTGCCGGGTGAATAGCGAGACGTCCTCAACCGCCTCCTCTAGCTGCACAATTTCCTCCAGCAGCAGCTGAGTTTGGGCGTAAAGCGTGCTGTAGCGGTCCATTTCTAGGGCGTCGAAGTCGCCCCGCAAATCTCCGGACGCCGCAGATGATTCGTTTGACGGCGCTCTGCGGCCCGTCGGGTGCTGATCCCGAAGCAGGAGCTGGTCGGAGAAAGAGCGAATGGTTTCCACCGCGTCTTGAAACCGCTGGAAACGCTTTTGCAGCTCACGGGTTCCCCGCTGAGCCTGCGTGTTTTGCAGCTCCAGTCCGTTACGGCTGATGGTGAGTTCACCCAGCAGGTTGTTCATCCGAGACAGCCGTTCGGTATCGACGCGGACGGTAAGATTGGGCGCTATGGCTTTGGCGCTAGGTCTGCGTTTTGGGGAGGGCTTCGCGGCGGTAGGGGGGGATGAGCTGGTCTGGTCTACACTGTCAGCCACGACGCTGTCGGCTGCAATACCATCCACTTCAACAGCATCCGCCTCAACAACCTCCATCTCAGCGGCATCTGCAGCGTCACCGACTGCGCTATCCGCAGCTGCCTCCAGGTTCAACTCTCCCGGATGGCGATCGCCACTCGAGGGCTCAAAGGTTTCTTGCGGGAGGGCTTCACCTGTCAGCGGGTCTGACAGGTCCAAGGCCAATTCGTCTTCCCCATCAGCGCCAGCCGATGTAGCCTCTGCCGGCTCGGACGCTGACTCTAGAATGAAGCGGCTCCAGGCGTGTTGATCTCCTGCCTCGCGGCCCGGCTCAGCCTCTGGGGCGTCGCTGCTGGATGCGTCAAGGTCTACGCCGACGTTTGAGTCGCCGGCTAGGTCAGGGGTATCGGATGGGGCGCTGGGCAGAGCGTCGATATCTACTGCAATATCCAGGACCTCTCCATCCAGTGGCTCCCCACCGAAGAAGTCGCTATCCAGTAAATCGCCGTCTAGTAGATCGCCGTCTAGTAGACCGCCATTCAGGGCATCGTCGCTCAGCAGATCGAGATCTAGAGCGTCATCCAGTAGGTCCGTCGCTGCCAGCGGCTCATCGACAGCGCCAGCCGTGATATCGAGCAAGGCCGGCGAGGGCTGCCCGCCCACGGCGTCTCCCTGCAGCACCGCCTCGCGGCCAGCCTTCAGGTCTTCGATGGCAAGCGCCGCGATGTCAGCCGCTCGGTAGGGGCGGGCATTGATGGCCGTAAGGATTGTCTGGGCGATGGCGGCAAAGCCAGATAGGTTGAGTAGTTCAGCAAATCCGATAAACACCTCAGCCTGGGCCCGCAGCTCAGCTCCGATATCAGCAGGGGTAGTGGCCAGCGCCATCTCCAGTCGCTGAATTCCTTCTGCCACATCCACCTCAAAGATGGAGATCGCCATATTGACGCCCAGATCCGCAGAACCGGGGACGAAATCTCGGGTCTCTGCAATCGCATCGCAACAGCGAACTTCGAGCGGCGCTAGAACTTCTTCTGCGGTGTCTAACGCTGCTTCCGTCTCAAACTGCCCTGTCTCGAACAGCTCATGGAGCGGAATTCTTAGGCAATCATAGGCCGCGAGCAGCTGAGTTTCAAGCTCTGAATCGATCGTGAGGGTGTCACTGTAGAGCGACTTAAAAATCGCCTCTACTCGGTGAGAAATTGTCTTAATCGCGTCTAATCCGACGCTGGCTGACCCACCCTTGAGAGAGTGAGCCGCCCGCATAATGCTGTGGATAGTGTTCTTATCGCGCTCTTGCCGCAGACTCAACAATCCAGACTCAATCGTCTGTAAGAGTTCAGGAGCCTCTTCAACAAAAAACTCATAGGCTTGGTCGCGGATGTCAGAATTAATCGCCATAGCAGCACTTGGAAAAAGTTAGAGGAGCGAGAACGCCAGTCGCGGTTGCCGACAAGCGGTAATACCGTCAAGGGCGTACAGCCGGTACGCCTAGTTTGGCCCAGCCGTTTTTGGAGTTAAAACGGCTAGGTCAAGCTCACAGCCCAAAGGGGGCCTTAGCTCACTTTGAATCGATCCACCTCAGACTGCAGTGTTTTTGCCACGCTGTTCAGGTCTTCAAAGGAGCCATAAACTTTGTTCGCCTCTTCGGTGTTTTGGGTGGCGATCGCCGCCACGTTGGTCATGACGTCGGTCACCGCTTCAGAGGCCCGGGTCTGAACGACTGTTGCTTGGGTAATCGATTCCACCAGCTCGCTAATTTGCCGGCTCGTTGCGGTGATTTTGTTCAAGCTTTCGCGGGTTTCATCCACTAGCTTCGTTCCAGAAACCACCTGCTCCGTACCGGTTTCCATCGCCACGACCACCTCGTTGGTCTCCGACTGAATGTCGGCCACCAGCTTCTCGATTTCCGTGGTTGCTTCCGCCGACTGACGAGCCAGCTCTCGCACCTCTTCCGCGACCACCGCAAAGCCTTTGCTGTCCTCACCGGCGCGGGAGGCCTCAATTGAGGCGTTCAGCGCCAGCATGTTCGTCTGAGCGGCAAATCCACTAATCAGGTTGACCACATTGGAAATCTTTTGAGACGATTCCCCCAGTCGCTTCACCTTCTTCGCCGTCTCTGCCACCGTCTCGCGAATGCCGAGAATGCCGTCTACCGTACGGTTCATGGCATCGTCACCCTCTTGCACCGTCAGGGCGGCAGCCTGCACCGCTTCTCCTGCTTTAGCCGCGTTGGTGGCCACCAGCTGGGCTGAGTTAGCCATCTCCTGGGCTCGGTCTAGGGCCTCAGAAATATCCTGCGCCTGCCGCATTGCAGACTTTGACAGCGATTGGGCCGACGCTTCACTTTCCACTGTGGTGTCGGCCACCTGACGGGCCGCCAGCTGCACCTGGGTCACAATCTTTCTGAGGTTGGTGATTGTCGCGTTGTAGGAGTCTGCAACCGTACCGATTTCGTCCTCCGTTACTCTTGCCCGCACCGTCAGGTCCCCTTCGCTCACCGGGTCAACGTCCATCAGCAGCTGCAGCGCATTCCGCTGTAGGGTTTCCTTAATTTGCCGCTGCTCTTCTGCAAGCTGCACCGTTTGCTCCCGCAGGGTAATCCGCTCGATCACTAGACCTAGCTGCTGTCCGACTCGCTTCATGAAGCTAATCTCAGAAGGCTGCCAAGTATGGAGCGCGCTGCAGTGGTGGGCAATCAGCAGTCCGTAAAGCCGACCTTGGCTGATGATGGGGGTGCCCAGCACCGATCGCACTTTAAGATTTTCCAGTAGGGCCAGATGTTCGGGGTGGAGCTGCGCTGCGCTGATATTGTTGTGCAGGTAGAGGCCGTCGTTGAGATACTTACTGCGGGTGGCTTCTGGAATGCAGGGATCATCGAGTCCTTGGGCAAAGGCGCTGGGCTGACTGCCCTCTACTGACTCAGAGGCGATGCGGCCATTCCAGGTTTCGAGGTTAAAGCGGTAGACCACCAGGCGGTCAGCTTCCAAAATGCTTCGGGCCTGCTGAGTCGCTTGGTCAAACATCGCCGCCAGATCTTCCTCAGAGTCAACCTTTGCACCGGTAACGAACGCCAGCAGGTTGGCTTCCTCAGCGTTGCGGGTCTGCTCTAGCAGAGATCCCTTGACCCTACGCACCAGCTCGTTAAAGGTCTGGGCCAGGGTTTGGGTCTCGGAGGTGCCCTGAAGCTGCGCCGTCACGTCCAGGTTTCCGGTGGCCATTTCGCGGGCGCTTTCGGAGAGGCTGTACAGGGGTTCGGAGAGCCGTCGGGATAGACCAATGGTAAATACGCTACTAACCGCCGCCAGCACCAGCCCGATGAGGGCAAAGATAAAGAGCAGGCTGCGGCCCTGGGCTCGAATTTCAGAGAGGTCCATGGAGGATATGGAGACCCAGTCCACAGCAGAGGCGGCGGCCAAGGTGAATCGCTTGCCCTCTAGGTCAAAGGAAAGCACGGGGTCAGAGCCGCTGTCCTCTTCTCCAACTCCGCCCAGCGTTGTCAGCGTCAGGTTGCCGACGGGGTAGTCTTCCTCTAGGCTCGCTGCAAAGACCTCTAGGTTAGCTCCCTCCCCCTGTCGATTTAGCTCGCCGAGCTTTGCGGCAATTTCACCGACGACCCGTCCGCCTGTGGTCTCCAACGCATCTTCCGCATTGGCGGGAAGCTGTGTCCCTCCGTCGTCAATGACTACGATCGCCCGCCCCGAGCTTGAGTCTAGGATTTCTACCCGCTGAGACCCCTCAATACCATTGTCTTGCAGGTATTCAGCCAGATCGTCATACACCTCTGCCGGGAAAAAGCCCTTGATGACGCCCAGGAATTCTCCGGTTTGGGAGTCTTTAATCTGGTTGCTGACGGTGAATCCGAAGGTGTCTGTGGACTCATCGTACTCCGGGTCGCTTACCCACTGCCCTGAGGCGCGGCCCTGCTGCCACCACTGGTCCCTCGCTTGGCCGAAGGTCGACGGCGTCGTGCTATAGCCTACGTTGAGGCCGTTGCGCTCTGTTACAATCAGCTCTGCAAAGCCCTCCGTTTCTGCAACCCGCGCGAGGTAATCGTTGAAGCCCTGGTCAGCCTGTAACACTTTCGACTGGGAAAAGCGGGTTTCTAGCTCCTCAGCCGGAACCTCCAGCAAATCCTGCTCGACGGCAATATCGCTAGAGGCTTTGGCCAGACTCTGCACCAGAGGATTTAGGGCAACGTTTTGGGTCAGGTTGGTGTCTCGGTCAATGGTGTCGTCCACCAGGTCCTTGGCCAAAAGAACCTGACTCGCGAGCTGGGCATTCAGGTCGCGGGTGCTGTCCCGCTGAATGATGGTGTAGCCCGCAATACTAGCTACAACTAGGGGCGTAATGGTCAGAGGTAGGACTGTTGTGAACAGCTGTCGTCTGAGGGTGTTGCCCCCCGCCCCGACGGCGGCGCTATCAGGCTGGAGGTCTTCTCGAATAGTACCGGCGGGAGGATTGTCAACCACGGGCAAAACGACAGAGGATTCGGGGTCTTGGGTGAGCGGGGTGGATGGGGATTGGAGTGGAAGCTGGGTCATGACATTTTGCCTGGAGTTACAACAGGTACAGGTGGGGAAGTGTGGGAGGGAATAGGGCAGGTAGAACGGGCTGGCTTATTTGAGGTCAAACGTTTCAATAAGTTCGTTGACGCCGCCGTAGTCTTCCGCCGGCACAAATTGCTCAATGTTGGCGTTGCTCAGAGCGTCGCTATCCGATGGCAGGTTTAGGAGCGCCTGCTGCATCTTGTTGACTAAATCAGCGGGGGCATCTTGGGTCGCTGAAACAGCCCAGTCTGGATAGAGCCGGGTCGTGTGGGGTAGGGAATAGCTATCTGTGGCCGGTTCTAGAACTTTTACAGCGTCTGCGCTAGGGATGGTCCCTTGGCTGACCATTCTCTCAAGCTGCCCGGAGCGCACAAAGCCAAAGTCCACCTCGCCGTTGATGACAGTTTGCACAATCACATTTTGAGACGGAATCTCCTGTATGCTGGCGACGTCGAGATAGGGATCGACCCCTTTAGTCTGCAGGTGATACATCTGAAACAGACAGCCCCCGGCTGCCGTGGTCATAGAAACACAAGCGCCGGTCTTTCCTTTTAAGTCAGCAATGCTGTTGATAGCGCTATCGGACTTGACGATGATTACACCGCCAAACTCCGACCCTGTGCCGGTCCGAGACAGCGTCGCCAGAAGCTCTGTATTGTAGTTTTGGCTCAGCTGCACCGATGCCAGCGGGTTTGTGATCACAAAATTGACGCCGCCGTCTTGAACCTCGTTGAATTGAGAGGCTTGCGTCAGGGGGACAAACTGAATGGGCTGACCCACTGCCTTGCTAAGCTCTTTGAACAAGGGCTCATATCGGTCACGGGTCGTCGTAATGTCGTCGATGACCAGTACACCAACCTCAACGCCGTTGCTGTCAGATTCAGCAGCGGCCCCATCGCCGCTATTGACCTGACTACAGGCTGACAGCGATGACACCGTCAGCATTGTGAGTCCCAGCAGGAATGCCGCTGGCTTGGGTTTGATATTCGAAGGTAAAAGCATAAGAAATTGCGGTTGTGAAGCGAGTCTTAATTGCTGGAGGCTGAACTATTCGTTGGGTTGGGGCATGGCGTCTAGAATGGCTCTGCCATTTAAGACAGGGAGGTCTACACCAGGCTGAGACCAGTAGCCCTGAACAAACTGACCTGGTTGGTCGATGGCGCTGGACTTGTGGCTAGGGGAGGCCGATAGGACGCTGAGATCTATCGGCGTCATGTCTTTGACGCTGTTGACGATTAGCCCTAGGGGCGATCGCTCTTCGTTGCGCAGCTGCCGAGACTCGGGGTAATCGAGCACAACTACGGTGTGATTGGCCCCGTAGTTGGCCTGCTGGTACCACGGGGGTAGCCCCAGCAGATGGCTGAGATCCGCTGTCCATAGGATCTCACCGCGCCAGTTGTAGACGCCGGGCACCCATGGCGGCAGATGAAAGATAGGCACGACCTGACCACTGGGGATGGTCAAAATTTCCACCAGATACTCGACCGGCAGCAGCAGCTCGACGTCAGCTGCGGAAACTCTGAGCATCTGGTCGCCAGCAGGCGCTATGCTGGCGACCTCTGTGGGGGCGCTGAGAGAGGAAGCACTAGGGATAGGAGCGCCGGTAGCGCTGGCTTCCAGCGCTACTGAGCCTGGGACAGGTGCGGGTTGGGGAGTTGAGTTGGCCATATCAACGCCCTCTAGACCAAAAACTGTTTGACGGTGCGAACCAGCTCGTCTTGGTCAATCGGTTTGGACAAGTAGGCATCCGCGCCCTGCTTCATCCCCCAAAACTTATCCATTTCGCCGTTTTTGGTGGAGCACATGACCACGGGAATTTTGCTGGTTCCGGCTTCTGCTTTGAGCTCGCGGCAAATTTCAAATCCGCTGCGGTCGGGCAGCACGATGTCTAGAATAACGGCATCAAACTGGTGGTTCTTTAGCTGCTCAAAGGCTTCCTCTGCGTTTTGAGCCGTCAGCACGCTGACGCCATTAGTCTGCAGGCAGTTAGTAATAATTGCCTTCTCGGTGTTATTATCTTCAACGACTAACACTATGCTCACGTTTACCTACCCTTTAAACTAGTAAAGAAATGAATAACGAACGCGGTAGATAACATCAATACCCTAGTCCTTTGTTCACCCCTGAGATGAGTTAACCGGCAGATATTTATGAATAATATTCAAAATTATGACCGGCTCTATGGGTTTGCTGATGAAATCGGTTGCCCCCATCAGACGGGCTCGAACCTGGTCAACGACGCCATCGTTACCCGTCAAAATCACAATTGGCGTTTCTTTAAACTGAGACGTCTTGCGCAGCTGACTACAGATTTCGTAGCCGTTGGTCTCAGGCATAATGAGGTCTAAGAAGATAACTTCGGGCTTGCGGCTCAGCAGCGTTGCGATCGCCCGCGAAGCATCGAGAATACCGATAAATTCGTATCCTGAAGACCTGACGATTTGCCCTAGGGACTGACAAACCATTGGGCTATCGTCGACGCAGGCAACCGCTGGCTTGCTGCTGGGGGTGGTTTTAGGCGGCGTGCGGGCCGGGTGCGCGGCATCTTTTTGCAGCTCGACTAGGTCAATCCACCCCGCCTTTAAGTAGGGATGAAGCGCTTTGACGACCTGAATCGTATCTCGCTGAGTTTTGAGCACAATGTCCCAAAGGGTTCGCTTGCCGTCAATCACCGACGTCAGCATGCGGTAAACCTGGGGTGGGGTGGCTGCTTCAAGCTGCTCCGGCTGACGAATCACAGGGATGTAGCTGAGGGGATAGTTGGGGAGGTCTGCCGCTTGCCAGCGCTGACACAGCTGGGCTACGTTGGAGGCAATGGCGTCACTACTCGCCAAGACGTCTGGCAGGACGGCGACGGGTTTAGTTTGCTGGAGCTCGTGAGTGACGTTGGACTGCTGCCCAATGTCGAACAGGATTTCGCTGGCGATCGCCTCGGCAAGCTGGCTCAACTGATCTGGAGCAAGCTGGTCTTGGGTCACCCAGTCGTAGAGCAGCTGATAGTCGGGACATTTAGGAAGTATGGGATGCTCTATAGCGACCAGCTGCCGCTGCAGGGTCTGGAAGTTGGTGACCCGAGAGGGACATTGCTGATATAAATATCGATACCACCGCCGGATGGACTGCCGACCACCGGTTGCGTAGATAACCTCACCCGAGTTGAAAAAGAAAACCCAGGCTAGGCCAGAGTCGCTTTTCCAAATGAGCCTGCCGCTAAAGCCAACCCGCTTCAGCGTGCTCAGCAGCTGCAGCTTTTTAGCGATGGCGGGAGATTCTAGAATTCGCGGGAACACAGCGACTTTGGAAGACATTGAGTCCTAACGTTATAAATGTAAGAATAGCGTGCTGAAAAGAGGCCTTACGTTTAAGCATCGATCCTCTGAACTCAAACAATAGAATTCGAAGCAATCAACCTTTGCCTAACTCTTGCCTATACAAAAGGAATAAACTTTCTCTTCGGAATATTGTTCTCTTTCCAGAAGAGCCTAGTTTAAATGCGCTGGCTAGCGCGAATCTGAAATTAGCTCACCCTTACAGCTGCCTTCCTTGAAGCTCAACCAGCATTCTGTGCAATCGGCGAGGTTATTGATTACACTCGCTTTGAGTAATATCACTCGTATTGCGACATATATCTTACATAGTGTCAGATAGGAAAACGCTCAGTGACGAAAGCGGCTCAAGTTTATGTAAGGTTTAAACCCCTTTAAAGACTGTAGAAGCATCGCAGACATATCACGACCTGATTTCGTAGGCTTGTAGATAGCCATATAACCTTTGGCTCCGATATGCAGTTGACGGGCTACCTGGTTTGGAATCCGGAATATTTTGTCAGGCGTGCGGCTTAGTCTAGTTTGAAAATTCTTTAAGACAATTGTTCTAATGTCGCCATACTCACTTCTATCCCGCTACCCCACGCTGTCAAGAGGCGATCGCCATCCCGCTACAAAAGATCTGCAGCAGCGCCTGAGCAGACAGGGCCGGCCCGTCCCAGCGACTGGCTTATTTGACTACGACACAGAGATTGCGGTCAAATATTTTCAGTCAAAGATGTTCTTGACGCCAGACGGCGTTGTGGGGCCGAGCACGTGGCAGGCCCTCTATACGGATGGCCCCGTAGGTCAACCTGTTCTTCGTGCTGGAAGCATTGGGGCTGCGGTAAAGCAGCTCCAGGAAATTTTAGCTATCGATCTCTATTACCGAGGCGCTGTTGACGGCAACTACGGTTCTAAGACGCAGGCCGCTGTAGAAAGGTTCCAAAAAGATTGGGGACTAGAGGATGACGGCGTCGTAGATTACCGGGTGTGGCAATGCTTAAGCGACGTCTAAGTTCCTTTAGCCCCCAGGTGGGTCTATAGCTGAGCTGGTTCCCCCCTTTGTTTTCCCCGGTATAGGAGATTAGGGGGGCGGCGCGTCAGCTAGCCTATGGATAGAGCAGCAGTCCCAGCAGACCCGCAAAGGGAATTACGAGGACCACCTCTACGCGGAACCGCCAAATGGCAATTAAAGATCCCACAAAAATTAGCGCCGTTGCCCAGTGGACCTGCGCCGTTTGGGCAACTACAATCGCTGCGGTAAAGATCATGCCAACGATAGCCGGACGGATGCCTTTGAGGGCAGCTTGGATGGCGGCTGAGGTTTTGATACGGTCCAGCAGGTGAGAGCAGGTGACCATGAGCAGCGCTGGCGGGAAGAAAATTCCCACCGTGGCTACGAGGGCACCAATAAACCCCTTGACCGCATAGCCGATGAAGGCGGCGCTAATCAAAATGGGGCCGGGCGTCACCTGCCCCAGGGCGATCGCATTGGCAAACTCAGCTTGGTTAACCCAGCCGTAGCCGTCGACTACAATTTGCTGAATCAGCGGAATAAACACGTAGCCGCCGCCAAACAGCATCAGGCTCATGCCCGAGAAGGTGGTAAACAGCCGCGCCAGGCTGTCGGTGCCCAAGAACGGCATCGGCACGATATACAGCAGGACAAAGCAGGCCAGCACGGCAAAGGAAATCGCCATGCGCCGCTTATCGATCTGGGGAGCCGCTGCCCGCAGCGCTGGATCGACCTCTGTTGTGCTGGAAAACATCAGGTAGCCCAGCACACCTGCGCCAACGATTACCAACAGGGTGGTGTAAAAGCCGCCGACAAACTGAATCAGCAGTCCTGCCGTTACCGCCAGGGCGATCGCCTGCCAAGTCTTGATGGTTTTCTTGGCCATACGCCAGGCAGCGGAAATGATGATCGCCACCACCGCCGGAATAAACCCGGCAAATACCCGGGACACGGCGTCGATTTCGCCCGCCTCGTAGTAGGCAGCGGTCAATCCGACCACCAGCAAAAATGATGGTAGGAGGACGCTGGTTGCTGTTGCCACTGCCCCCCAGCCGCCGCGAATGCGGTAGCCCACGTAGGCAACGACGTTAGCCGCCACTGGGCCGGGTAACACTGTGGCGAGAGAAATACCGTCAAGCATGTCCTCGTGGGTGAGCAGCTTTCGCCGCTGCACCACAAAATTTTCGACCACTGAGACCAGGGCCATAAAGCCGCCAAAGGCAGTGCTGCCGATCTTGAGGAAGGTCCAGAACAGGTAGCCTAGGGAGGCGGTGTCAGCCTCATCATGACCAGGATACTGGCCAGCAGTTTCGTTAGGAGCGCTTTCAGATTGGAAATCTGGAGTCTTTATCGGAGGTTTAGTCATGAGAAATTAACCGGAGACATCAGCTTAGACAATCCCATTACCTAGGCAACCGACGCAGGCTGACGGGTTTTAATTTCCTCAAGCAGCGCCGCCTGGCGCTTGCGACGCTCCCGGTCTTCGGGGTCCATCTCTTCACTGACTTGAGATTTGAGCTGCTGATTTTCTGCGTCAAACTGAGCGATTTCCTCCGAGGTAAAGGCTGAGCTCTCACCCTTTGAGGTGTGTACGCGCTCATAGCCCAAGGCGTCTAGAACATCTCCCGCCACTAGCTCAAAGATTTTGACCTCTTCCTCCGTGGCCTTGGTCATGAACTTCTTGGTGTTGCTGGCGATTACGGGCTTGGTAACGTTGCCCCATAGAGAGCTAGATGATGCGGTGCTGGTAGCTTCTCCCGATTGGTGAAACTCTAGCATCGACGGGCTATAAGGTACCTCTAGAAACTCGCAAAGGTTGCGAAGAATAGGTTCAGGGTCGCTTACCAGGGACTCGTAGCTGAGGCTGAAGAACTGCTTGGGGTCACACTGCTTTTGCATGGCGATCGCCTTACGCTGGGCTTTGGCCCATTCTTGGCCAATGTGGTAAAAGTGCTTTTGCCCCACCACCGCTTTCTTAAAGGAAACCGCAACGTCCCGCCCGTCGCGGTAAAGGTAGAGATACTTGATGTTGGGCAGGTACTCGCTAATCTCGTCCATATAGTGAACGTTAGATAGGCTTTTGCAGCACCAGGTTTCAGCGCCTTGGCTCTCTGCAAGGATGTCGTAGACCGCAGAGAAGACTGCCACTAGAGATGGTGAGGTACAGCGATCGGCAACATTCTGGCGGTCGAGGGTTACATCCCAAGCCACTGGATTTAGCTCGACCAGTCGGCACACATCATCTACAAGCTGCGTAAAGGCGGTTGGGTCTGACAAGTCGCCGTAGGTGGGCTGCAGCGGCATGAGGCGCTGCAGAATATGAGGGGGGTGGGGCGCTGAAATAGTTTGAATTTGGTTAAGCATAAGGCGCAGTAGGTTCGAACCAGACCGCTGAGTTCCAATCATCAAAATAGACATAAGCTCAGTTTTCCTTAGTGAGTGTTGTTCAATCCCCCTGCATGTCACGAACTCGTGATGCTGTAACATGCAGAGTGTTTAGCTTAGAAGCGGGGTCAAAATTGTTCCAATATCGGCAAGTTTCAGACCTTTAAGTTTAGGGATGCTAGGCATCCGCTCGGTCCCAGGCTAGCGTCATCAATTTAAGTTAATGAATTGATATAAGCTGTGCGATAAGTCACGTAAAGCACTCATTTTGTTCTGCATTTAGTCAACAAGGCTCTCGAGAAAAGTATCCTCTAGCTCCACTTTCAGATGCTCTAGCCACTGAAGGTTAGCTAGCCCGCGCTTGGCGTAGCGCTTACATCAGCCTATTTCTCTGCTTAGCGTAATTATGTCTATCAAATCGAGTTGACGTGGAATGCATTGTAACGAATAGGGCGATCAATGAGCTGCTGCTGGAACGGTAAGGAGAACCACCTTTTAGGTCCAGCAGTTAGAACTAGCAAACCGAAGGGGGGAGGTTGTATAGTTCTAGCCAATCAATCGATCTAGGCTACAGCGTATTGGGGGCTATGTAGCTTCAGAAACTCACGACCTAACCGAGAGTTTCGGGAACGCGAGACCGGAACTTTACAAAATGTTTCCGTGTATAGAAGGTACCATACTCGTGAGTAGTCGTACAGGCACCTGCAGGAATTTAGAGTACTTCAGCTAAAAAAACATCCTAAGTCACGCCGGGGAAATAAGGAAGCTCAAAGAACAACTTCTCTGAATCAGGTAGACGATTCAGCTGCTGTTTAAGTTTCGCCATTGCTTTCGGCGTGAGCTTGATCATAGTGTGATAGATCTTGTAATAGGCCTCATACTCATTTGAAGCTAGCCGTTTGGGGAGCTGTCCGTGAAATTTCGGTCAAGTCCACAGACGTCCTCCATGATTTTGCCGCACCATTTTGCCGCACCATTTTGCCGCACCATTTTGCCGCACCATATTGATACCCTACGTGTTTCAGCCAAAAGGCACTTCAATTGTCGGAATTTGTCACTGCGCTAAAAACGCTAAAAGCAGGAACTTTAAAGAGGTTGTTATTAGTTCCTTTAGGAAGTGTTGTGATGTACGTCACAATGTTAGCTGCGTTTCTAAGAATAGGGGCAGAGATAGGGGCACCTGATTGGGCTATCGGAGTTAGGATTATGCACATCACTAGAGCGGCGCAAGGCCTGTAAGTCACAATAGATTCCTTGAAGTGGTGTTCTTTTGACCTGCTTTAACCCTAGAAGATGTCTTCAGCCTCTTTGAGAGTTGAAGCAGACTCCCTTTGCGCTCCAACCTTAAGGTCTTCTTTCAGCAGCGGACAGGGGCGTCAAACTCCGGTTCCCTTTCCTCGTCTTTTAGAGAAGACGGCAGCGGGTTAAAGAGAAGCCGCTAGGACTTCAATCTCGCGGTTTCTCCAGAGTTCTAGGGTAGCTCAAGGACAGTGAGAAATCCGGAGATAAATCTCGTTATTATGATTAAGCGGCTTTGATGAATGTAAAGATAGTGCAAAGATTATGGTTGAGTGAGCTGAGATGAACGTGAAGATAGTGCAAAGGCAACCTTCCTTGATTAGAAATGGGTCTCATGTCACGGCTCCAGGACCGCAAAGAGGTGCTGCAGCACCCTATGGTTGATGGAATTTACCACCGCAATTTTCCTAGGTTGTGGCTGTGCGCTATCGGTTCTCTTTTAGTTCACAGTGGTCTTTTATGGCTTGGCATCAGTCTTCGCGCCGCTCGGCCCAGGCTCGATACTGCTACTGCCAGCCCCCTCGCAGTCCAGTTAGTTGACCCTCTACCCGTCAATGCTGCGCCACCGCTCCCTCGCCCCTTCCCGTCCTCTAGCTCATCCGTTCCCATCGACACCGCTGCTCCATCAGAAGGGCCTCCTGCCCGTCCGCCGTCACCGATAACAGCTGCCCCCGAAAGTAGACCGCAAGGCATTGAGGCCAATGCACAGGCTGCATCGCCCGGATCTGTCCCGCTGGCTCTCCCAGAACAGACTGTGGAAGCTCCTACCTTCCCGGACTTACCAACCCTTGAACCCGACGAGACGGTCGCTCCTCCGTCCTTAAATCCCCCCCAAAAAACGCCTCCCGAGCCGCAACCTTCTGAAGCGCCGGAAAGTCCAGTATCAGAAAGCTCAATACCAGAGAGTTCAGCACCCAACCAGGCTTCTGACCCAGAGGCGATCGCCGAACAAACCCCGCAGCGATCGCCCGACGCGCCAACTGATGCGCCGACTGACGCATCACTAGATCTGCCTACGGTCGCGGTGCCCGAGCAGCCCAGCGAGCCCAAGTCTTACCTGGCTAGCTTGACGGTAAATCCGGCGGCTCCTTCGGAAGAATCCGGTCTCGATCAGCTTCCTTACCCCCCAGAAACGCAGCGCGTTTTTGAAGCTGATCCTCTAACCTCCGCCTGCCTTCCAACTCCAGAGAGCGCTCGCCGTTTAGGAGAGACGGTAAGCGTCCGCGTAATGGTCGAACCGGATGGTAGGGTAATTCCCTGGGCTACATTGGACCCGACTAGCTTGGACGACGCTAGCGGCCCCAGCCCTTTAACATCTGAAGATCAAGCCTACGAGCAGCTCGCGGCCTGCGTCCTCGAAGAACAGTGGACCTTCGAGCCCGCTATCTCAGGTGGGGTTCCCGTCCCCAGCGACCAGCTCATCGTTTCAATCCAGTTGAGCGCTCTCGACCCCCAATGACACACGACTCCAATCAAACCGTCTACGCTGACTCCAGCATTGTGGGGTACTACACCCAGCTCCGCCGTCTCCAGCCAGCAGAGCAGACTATTCTCGCTCGCTTTCGAGAGCAGCTGCCTCAGATGAAGGTGCTGGATATTGGCGTTGGGGCCGGACGCACCACCGGTCACTTTGCCCCGCTAGCGGGGGACTATTTGGGCATTGACCCCTCCCCAGAGATGATTGCAGCCTGTGGGCGGCGGTACCCCGAAATTGCCTTTGAGGAGGGGGATGCCAGAGCCATGCCTCAGTTTGCCGATAGCTCGTTCGACTTTATTTTGTTCAGCTACAACGGCATTGACTCCGTCTCCCACAGCGATCGCCTCAAGATCCTGCGGGAAATCTGTCGGGTGGGCAAGCCGGGCAGTTATGCGTTTTTCTCTAGTCACAATCTACGGAGCATAGCCCGAGCCTTCGACTACAAGACCCATCTCAGCCTCAATCCGCTAAAAACGTACGTTGATTTGGTGATGTGGGGGCTGCTCAGGTTGGTTAACCGGGGGGTGAACGTCGCGCAAATTGATGCCGCCGCTCACCTAACTCTAAAAGACGAGTCCCACAACTTTCGCCTTCAAAACTATTACATTCGCCCTGAGGCGCAGATTGAGCAGCTCGACTTCGGCTTTCACCAAGTGGAGCTTTATCCGTGGAAGCGCGGTGTGAGGGTGGAACTCGGGGACCCGGCGATTGAGGACGAGATGTGGCTCTATTACCTGTGCGTCGTCAGCGCAAAAGGGGACCGTGGGGACACCCAAAATTCATCCCGTGAGTCCAAAGGCGCAGATGCCTAGCTCTCCCGGCGATGGACCCGGGTTGCGCTCGACTGGTCTGTCGGCACCACCAACACATCGCTGATATTGACGTGGGACGGACGGGTGGCGCAAAACAGAATAATCTCCGCGATGTCGTGGGGCGTCAGGGGCGTCATGTTTTGGTACGTTTGCTTAGCGCGATCGCCATCTCCCCGAAATCGCACCTCGCTAAACTCGGTTTCTACCAGTCCGGGGTCCACCGCAGAAACGCGGATGGGGGTGCCCAGCAAATCGAGCTTTAACCCCTCGGTGAGGGCCATCACGGCAGACTTGGTGGCGCAGTAGACGCTGCCGCCAGGGTAGGTCTCATGGCCGGCAATAGAGCCCAAATTGATCACCTGACCGCGATTGCGCGCCACCATCCCCGGCACCGCGGCCCGCGTCACGTAGAGCAGCCCCTTGACGTTGGTGTCGATCATCTCCTCCCAATCTTGAATCTCAGCCTCGTGCAGCTTGTCTAGCCCCCGGCTGAGGCCCGCGTTGTTCACCAGCACGTCGATGGCCTGCCACTCAGCGGGCAAATCGGCGATCGCCCGGAAAACGGCCTCGCGATCGCAGACGTCTAGGGGAAGCAGGTGGGTATCGCCGCCTAAAGATTGGGCTAGAGCCTGGAGGCGATCGCGGCGACGGGCGGCAAGAATAAGCCTGGCCCCGGCTTGGGAAAAGACGCGCGCACAGGCTTCACCGATGCCGCTGCTGGCTCCGGTAATCAATACCGTTTTGTCGTTCATAGAAAAATGCGTTGAGGGGCGAGCAGTCACGATGCATTCACAAACGTAGGGGCGCAGCACGCTGCGCCCCCTATAAGTTCGTATCCAGTACTCCCATGCTGCTCAGTCAGAGGCATGGGGCAGGACATGGCATCCCATGTCCCTACCTCTTGTAGATCCTAAGCTGTGACGGCCTTCTTGGTCTTGGCCTCCAGCTCGCCGCTGGTGTACTTAGACGCAAAGGCGTTGAGGTCGACCTGCTTGATCTTGTCCGCGTTGCCCGACGTTCCAAAAGCGTTGTAGCGATCGGAGCAGACCTGCTGCATGTACGTGATGGAGGGCTTCAGGAAGTGGCGAGGATCAAAGTTAGACGGATCCTTCATCGCCGCTTCGCGGATGGCAGCTGTGATGGCTAGGCGGTTATCGGTATCGATATTCACCTTGCGAACGCCGCTCTTGATGCCCTTTTGAATTTCCTCGACGGGGACGCCGTAGGTTTCAGGGATCTCGCCGCCGTTGGCGTTGATCATGTCAAGCCACTTTTGGGGCACGGAAGAGGATCCGTGCATGACTAGGTGGGTGTTGGGCAGACGGGAGTGAATCTCCTCGATACGGCTGATGGCCAGGATTTCACCGGTAGGCTTACGGGTGAACTTGTACGCGCCATGGCTGGTGCCGATAGCAACGGCTAGCGCGTCCACCTGAGTGGCCTCTACAAACTGAACCGCTTCATCAGGGTCAGTCAGCAGCTGCTCTTTAGAGAGCACGCCTTCTGCGCCGTGACCGTCTTCCTTATCTCCCATGCCGGTTTCGAGAGAGCCCAGGCAGCCTAGCTCACCTTCAACCGAAACGCCGACGGTGTGAGCCACTTCAACCACCTTGCGGGTGACATCGCAGTTGTACTCAAAGCTTGCGGGAGTCTTGGCGTCGGCTTCGAGGGAGCCATCCATCATCACGCTGGTGAATCCGTTGCGTATAGCTGAGTAGCAGGTGGCAGGACTGTTGCCGTGGTCCTGGTGCATGGCAATGGGGAGGTGAGGATACGTCTCTACGGCAGCCTGAATTAGGTGGCGTAGAAAGTTCTCACCTGCGTACTTGCGAGCACCGCGAGAGGCCTGCAGAATCACAGGGCTGTTTGTCTCATCAGCGGCCTGCATAATCGCCAGGATTTGCTCCATGTTGTTGACGTTGTATGCAGGAATGCCGTAGCCATTCTCAGCGGCGTGGTCGAGCATTAGCCGCATTGGTACGAGCGCCATAGATTACCTCCTAAAATTTTGTCGCAGAAAGTTTGGTTGCAGACAGAGTGATTCCGAATGAACCCAAATTCTTACAACAATCTTAAGGTATCTTCTGTATATAGGGAAATGTCTCTAGTTATAGACAGCAATTCTCAGTTTGGTCATGCCACAGCGCCCGCGTTCGCTTGAGCGAGTACGAAGCATAGGCTCTGCCTAAACGCGGGCGGGCTAAACGCGTGGTCCTTTTCCTGTCCAATCAATTCCTAGCGCTTTGACAATATTGCCGATCGACATGGCTGCCGCCTCAAGTTCTTTTCTCGTTCCTTGGTTCACGACAAGCCACGCCATCATGGCCGCTCTGCTGCTTGGGTTTGCGATCGCCCACAGCGGCCTGGCAGCCCTGCGTCCCTGGGGCGAAAAGCGCATCGGAGCCAGGCTCTACCGGGTGGGGTTTGCATTGGTCAGCCTGCCGTTTGCGGTGCTGCTGGTCGCCTACTTTATCCGCCACCGCTATGATGGGCTGCAGCTTTGGAATCTACAGGGGGTGCCGGGGCTGTGGGCGCTAGTGTGGATACTCTCGGCAGTTTCGTTTATTTTTCTCTACCCCGCAACGTTTAACCTGCTGGAGATTGCCGCCGTTCAAAAGCCCCAGGTCCATCTCTACGAAACGGGCATCATGCGCATCACTCGCCACCCTCAAATGGTGGGGCAGGTAATTTGGTGCGTGGCCCACGGCCTGTGGCTGGGGACTAGCTTCACGCTATTGACTTCAGCCGGATTGATTTTGCATCACCTGTTTGCCGTCTGGCACGGGGATCGGCGCATGGCGCAGCGCTATGGCGAGACCTTTGAAGCGGCTAAGCAGCGCACCTCCGTGATCCCGTTTCTAGCGATCGCCCAAGGCCGACAGTCGCTAAAACCCCGTGAATTTCTTCGACCTGCCTATATCGGTATCGTGACATTCATACTTCTGCTGTGGTGGGTTCATCCTTTGATGGTGAGCAGCGCCAGCGAGCTAAATCTATAGCCTAAGTGGACACAAGCCATACCGCGCTGTGGTTCGCTGGCGCTGCAGTGGCGCTATCACTAAAGGGGACGGGGATCAAAAAGAGTTGTAAACCGTAACCGTCAGCAACTTTTCTTATAAAATACAGTTCTCTTAGCTCGGAGATTCCTATAAAATGTGATTCCATAGGGGAAGTTAAATTCCGTTGGGAAATCACCCTGCGGAGATCAATCTCTCTCTAAAAAAATAAACAAGCATAACAAAATAACGATGACCCCACGCGTTAATGAAGGAACCTTTAAGGATGACGTGTTAAGCTCCCGCTCCCCTGTCTTGGTCCACTTTTCTGCGCCTTGGTGTGGTCTGTGTCGTCTTCTCGAGCCTATGCTAGCCCAGCTCAAAACCGAGTGGAATGGCCAGCTTAGCCTCGTGAGTATCAACGCGGACGAAAACCTCAAGCTCGCCAACGCCTATCGGCTGCGATCGCTGCCGACGCTGGTGCTGTTTGATCAGGGTAAAGTCGTACATCGAATGGAGGATTTTTACACCAACGACGATCTGCAGCTCGCCCTGGGCGACTTTAGTAACCAAATTGAGCGTCTAACGATGAGCTGCACACTCTAGGACGGTGGCCCCGCTGGGGGTGTTGTAGCTGTCCTGAAACTGCTCCTCATGAGCACTTGCCAGAAAAGCGTAAAGCGCCGCCTGCTGTTTACCAAGCGGCGCTTTTTTTTTGGTTGAGGCGAACCGCAGGTGAGGAATGCTGTTCAAGGGCAGGAAATGTACCTCAAAGCCAACCTGCTCCAGGGTCTCTAGCCCCAGCGCTAGCACCTTTTCTCCCCACCCTAGCCGCTCCGCTATTGCGCTAGCTGAGCAGGCTTCCCCCGTGCGGCTGAGGTATTTTGCCATGCCTATAAGCTGCTGCCATGCGGCTTCTGGGGAAATTCGCGGCGTCGGGCGCTGATATTGCCCGGCAGGCACCCAGCCTCCGAGCTCTTTATCAAGCTTTGAGGGCTTGTCTGAGGGCTCGGAGGCTGGGTGCAGCGTCGAATCTGGGTCTAGGGAGGTGGCAGGCCGCGCGGCTAAGCCTACCAACCTCAGCCGGTACTCCTTACGAGAGCTGTCGAAATCTAGCTCTACTAGAGCATCGCAGTGCCCTGGAGGCAAATCTGTCTTGCGATGGCCCCACCACAGGCCAGGACGACCCTCGGGGCAGCTCTCGTCGCACACCTTAAACGTCGTCCTGGGGTAGTGAGTATTTTGCCCCCTTAGGTCGGTTTGCTTAGGGCTCCAGAGGTCAGTAAACCAAACGTCTTGAAGCAAAAGTTTAGGGATGGGGTGACCCATGCCAAAGGGTTCTAGGGGCTTGAATGCCTGAAACAGGTCTGGGCCAAGATCCTGGACGGCCACCGTGAGGTCTGCTTGGGCGAGGCGAGGCCGGGCGGAGACCGTGACCCTGGTCTGACGGTTGAGCGCAGTTTTTAGCATAGAGATATTCTCAACCGGGAGGCTCAGGCCCAGGGCGTAGGGATGGCCGCCAAACTGATGCAGCAGATGGGTATGCCGGCGAACCAGATCGTAGAGATCTAGGCCCTGAACCGAGCGCGCCGACCCTCGGGCTACCGACTGCGCGTGGGGGGGCGTCTGCAGCAGCAGCGCTGGCCTCCCGTAGCGCTGCGCCACTTGGGCCGCCACCAGTCCTAAGATCCCAACAGACCACTGGGGATCGTCCAGCACAATGACGCGGGTGGTGTCGTCCAGCGCCTCTAGCCGCGACTCGACGTCCTGCAGAACGCGCTGCTGCAGCGATCGCCGCCGCTGATTGGCGAGCTCGGCCTGCTGCGCCAGGTAGGAGGCCCGCTTCTCGTCGCGGGTGGTGAGCAGCTCAACGCAAAAGCTGGCGTCGCCGTAGATGCGGCTGACGGCGTTGATGCGCGGACCTAGCCCATAGGAAATATCGGCGGGGCGATCGCCGCTGCGCTGGCACTGCTGGATGAGGTGCTTGAGGCCGGGGCGCTGGCGCTGCTGCAGCTGCTCGATGCCCCGCTGAGCGAGATAGCGGCAGTCTCCCCGCAGCTCGACGAGGTCGGCAATCAGGCCAATGGCTACCAGATCTAGCAGGGGTTCAGGGGAGTCTGGAATATTCAGATGCTGGTAGACCGCCTCAATAAGCTTGTAGGCGACCGCTACCCCAGAGAGAGCGGCCAAGGGATGCTCGGCGGGCAGACTGCGGGGATTGATGAGGGCCACCGCCGGGAAGGGCTCGCCCTCGTCATCAGCGGGTAGGGTGTGGTGGTCGGTGACGATGGTGTCGAGACCGCGATCGCGGGCGTAGCGGACCTGCTCGGCGTGGGTGCTGCCGGTGTCGCAGGTCACCATTAGGGTGTAGCCCTGCTGCGCCAGCGCGTCGATGCCCTCGCGGTTCAGCCCGTGGGACTGGGTCAGGCGGTTGGGGATCACATAGGTCAGCCGCTCGGGGGGGAAGATAGCGCCGAGCCCTTCCCACAGCAGCGCCGTTGCCGTGAGGCCGTCGGCGTCAAAGTCTCCCCACACCGCCACCTTCTCGGCGCGATCGCGAGCGAGGGCGAGGCGGTGGCAGGCCTGGGCCATGGCGTCGCCGAAGGCAAAAGGAGAGGCGGGGGTATAGAGATTGGGGTTGAGGAAAGGCCCGACCTGCTCGGGGTCTTGAATACCGCGCTGCCAGAGGAGCTGGGCAACAGCAGCGGCAAAGCGACGGCTATTCTCGGGAAGATGAAGCGCGACCTGCTCAACCCAAGGCTGGGGAAGGTCAGCTAGCGGCGGTAGCCGCCAAGGTGTTGGGCGATCAGATGTCATGGGTCAGCTCGGCGAAGCGCGGCTTACCTTTCTATCGTATCGATCTGAAACCGCCGGTAGAAGGCATTAAACACCATGTACAGGGCGTAGGCGATAAATCCAAGGGCGATCAGCATCAGGCCTTCGGTGCCGTAAGAGCGCTTCAACAGCTGCTGCAGCGCCTCCTGCAGGCCGCCTACAGGCTCAACGCTTGAGGTAAGCGCGGCCCGGATAAACCCACCTCCGATTACCAGAATAGCGACGCCGCGAGCGGTATAGCCGATCTGAGCTAGATAGGTCGCCGCCTTTCTCAGCCAGCGATAGCTGGTGCGGTCGAGCAGGTCGCAGGTGCTCTTGAACTCGCTGATGAACTCTCCAGAGACCGCGCCATAAATATAAATCGCACCGATGCCGAAGATTACCAGGGCACCCAGGCCAATCAGCGCTTCGCCAAACTGATAGGTCAAAAGCCGGGACACTGTCTCGCTGATGGCGTCGGTCTCGATCGGCGCGGTGTCAAGGGCAAAGTCCACCGACTCGTAGGCCAAATTGGTGTAGGCAAAGCTGCTCATCAAGTAGCCTACCCGCTGACCGATACTCTTCAGCCCCAGCTCGCGGTCGTGCTCTGGGTCAGCGATCGCCTGCACAAAACGCCAGAACCCGTAACCACACAGCCCGATAGACAGCGCTGTCACAATGGCAGCCCCCAGGGGCTGCCTGAGCAGCACCAGCAGCGCCTCCTCCGTGCCCACAATAGTGACGGGGTTCCCTAGGGCCGCCCTCAGCGCCAAAAACCCCACAAAGAAATACACGACGCCTTTGCTGGCGTAGCCGGAGCGCACCCAGTAGCGAACGAACCGCCACTTAAAACACCAAAGCAGGGCCGCTTGACCCTGCTTCAGCCACGAAATTATCCACGTCATGCTGATGGACCACGGCACATGTAGACCATTCTCTCCTACCGCGTGATGATTATCGGGACCCGAGCTGCCGCAGCTGAATCCGCTTGCACAGGCTTTCCACCGCGAGGAGAAGCGTCTCCATCATTTCAGAGTCTTCGCTGTAGTCTGCGGGAACGAGATTATCAACACGCTGGCTTTTGGTCACCTTATGCTTTTTGGCCCAGTCAGAACCATCTTTATTGACGCCGATGGAGGTCCCACCGGTTGCGTTAAGCAGCTCAAAGCAGGGCAAGTCCGATGTGCCATCCCCCACATAAATGACTTGGCTGAGGGGTAGCCGCAGCTCACCGTCAGAGACATCTTCGTAGGCAAACAGCAGGTCGTCCTCCGAATGGGAGTCGATTCCTTTAGAAAGGTAGTGCAGGTAGCGCGGCTTTTCGGCGTGGCTGACGTCGTGCTTTAAGTGAACCACTTCACCCGATTCGCTGTAGTGAAACTCGCAGCCCCACATCGCCGTGAACTCCTTGGCGATATCAGTGCTGCGGGCAATCTCCACAAAGCCGCTGGTAATCAGGTAAAACTCCAGCTCGATGTTGGCATTGCATTCGCTGCACTGCTGCCGCAGCTTACCGAACATGTCGCGCACTCCCGGAAAGGGATCGTGCTTTTGCCCAAGAGTCTTGAAGAACTCGGCGGTGATCTTGCCTTCAGGTCGCCGCCGGGATTCTTCTACCAGCGTATAAAAGCGGGCAGGGATGCCGTCCCATCCATCTTTCAGCAGGGGATAATACCGCTCTTCTCGAAAGGTTTTGGGATCATAGCCAAGCTGTCTGATGACGGCGTCGTAGGAATCGGGAACTAGGGTGTCGTCGAAGTCGAAAGCGATCGCGATTACGTTAGAGACGGGCTGGGTGGCCTGAACCATGGTTACTCAAAATTGCGGAGTCTTATACTTCAGCTTGAGGGGTGTGGTTGGAGATCGGTAACAACCGTAGGTGAGGTGTTATGGATTACATCAGCGGTCTCGAAACCTTAGGCCAAACGAACCAGATATCACTGGACAGTCCCTATCAGCCTCGGTAAACTATTAGACATCGCTTACAGGGCTACCATGAGCAGTACAGTGACCCCTAAGATTGTGGTTGTGGGGGCAGGATTTGCAGGCCTAAGCGCGATTCGGCGGCTGGCTCGGGCGGATGCTGACGTCATCTTGATTGACAGCAACAGCTACCACACCTTTGTACCCCTCCTCTATCAGGTCGCCACAGGGTTCATTGGGCCAGAGGTCATTGCCTACCCTATCCAACAGGTTTTACAGCGCTACTCCTCCGTGCGCTTCCTCCAGGGCACCGTCACCCAAGTCGATGTTGGAGCTCAGACCTTAGAGGTCGACGGTCTCTCTTTTAATTACGACTACCTAGTCCTAGCCACGGGAAGCCAAACGCGGGTTTTGCCGGTTCCGGGAACCCCTGACCACAGCCTCCCGCTCCGCACCCTAGACGACGCGGTGGCGCTTCATAAACACCTGCTGCGCTGCGTCGAGCGGGCAGCAACCCACCCGGAAGCGCAAGGAGAGCTGCTGACGGTAGCCGTTGTCGGTGGGGGAGCGACTGGGGTAGAAGTGGCGGGGGCAGTCATCGAGTTTTTCAACGACTGCCTGATCAAAGACTCTCCCGAGCTAAGCCACCTCCAAGCCCGCGTTCTGCTGATTCAGTCGGGCGATCGCCTTCTCGTCGATCTTCCCCGGTCCCTAGGTCGCCGCAGCGCTGCTTACCTGCGGCGGCGCGGGGTCAAGGTTCACCTCGGTACTCAGGTCAAATCGGTATCCCCCACCGCTGTTACTCTCGACGATGGCTTTGTTGTGCCCACGGCCACGGTGGTTTGGGCGGCGGGCATCGAAGCAAACCTCCCTGCTGTGGCGGGGGTAGCGCGGACCGAAAAGGGAAAGGCTCTAGTGCAGCCGACGCTACAGCTTCACAACGCTCCCAACGTCTATGTGGTTGGAGATGCCGCTGCGGTGAAGCAGGCGAACTTCTCTGGGGTGGCCCCCGAAGCGCTGCAGCAGGGAAAGGCCGTTGCCCAGAATATTCGCCGGCAGATCCAGGGCGAAGAGCCGCAGCCGTTCAAGTACTTCAACAAAGGCCGCGCCGCCATCGTCGCCCGCAGCGCAGGGGTCGCTCACCTGCTGGGCCGCATTCCGGTGACCGGGGCGCTGGGCTGGCTGGTTTGGCTAGGTGTGCACCTCTATTACCTGCCGGGGCTCGCCAATCGGTGGACGCTGCTGAAGAGCTGGCTGCGAGACTACGTCAAGCATGACCGCATCCACCGGGAGCCCTTTCAGTCTTGGAAAAATGGCGATCGCCCTTAGGGCTACGTCGGCGGTAGGCTATAAGAGATAAATGGGCTGTTGGTCTCCTCGCCCTTCGTTTGCCGCAATGACCATGTCTACAGGGAGTCTTCCATGCCTTACGTTGCCCTCGCTGCCCGCGTTTTTCTCTCCATCATTTTTCTCAAAGCCGGGATCTCTCACCTGTTGACCTTTGGCGGACTGCAGCAAGCTATTGCCAGCCAGGGGCTACCCCTGACGGGTTTACTGGCCGCCGGTACCGTTGTTTTCTTGCTCGTGGGCAGCGTCATGCTGCTGCTGGGCTTTAAGACCAAGATTGGCGCAATTTTGCTGATTGTGTTTCTGATTCCCACCACGCTCCTGTTTCACAACTTCATTGCAGACCCCGCCGAGACCAATGCATTCCTCAAAAATCTGGGATTGATCGGCGGTCTGCTGATGACGATTTACAGCGGCCCCGGCAGGCTGAGCCTGGATGCCCAAAGAGGAGACCCGGTTTGACCGCAAGACTGTATCCCGACATAAATTCCCATGGCCGCCCTGCTGTACCCCGACCGCCCTTGGCGACTGATTCCCCCTATGGCAGCACCGGGGCAGCTGCAAATGCAGATCGACGCCTGGCTGCTCCAGCAGCATGAACAGGGTCAACATCCGCCAGCGCTGCGGTTTTACCAATGGTCTCGCCCCGCAATCTCCCTGGGGTATCTGCAAAAGGATTTTCCCGAGCGCTGGCGATCGCTGAGCCGAGAGACCGCGCTGGATATCGTGCGGCGGCCTACAGGGGGCCGCGCCGTGCTGCACAAAGGCGACCTTACCTATGCCATGGTCGCCCAATATCAGCAGGGACGCCGCCCAGAAATCTACCGGCACCTCTGCGAATTTCTGATTCGCGGCTGGCGATCGCTGGGCCTAGACCTCCACTACGGCGAGGCGAGGCGGAGCGACCGCCACAGGGCAAACTGCTTTGGCGTCGCGACTCAGGCCGACCTGGTTGACCCCCAGGGCCAAAAGTTCATCGGCAGCGCCCAGCGCTATGGCCGCACAGCCCCAGGTCGCGCGGTGCTGCAGCACGGCTCAATGCAGCTTTCACCTGACCCTGAGCTATTTGCGGCGCTGTTTGCAGAACCCGCGCCCAAAGCTCAGTTTTCTCGGCAGGTGGACGATGCGTTCACTGTCAAGGTCATCGAGACTCTGACAGCGGCGGCCTGCGCCTGGTTTGACGTGGACTTTGTGGTTCAGCCGCTATCCGCTCAGGAACTCGCTGATATCCAGAGCTGCGGTGGGAGCCACGCTCAGGGCTGAGGGCATCCGTGCCCCTGCGGAACTTCTGCCGCAGGTCGGCCGCCCGCAGAGTTTTCGCCGATTGATGATCTGGCCGCTAATCCCTTTGATAAAAATAAAATCTCGATAGGATTTAGGCAAGTTGTCTTTAGCGCGATCGCGAGCGTGGCCCATGGTTGAAGTCTTTTCGAATACGGCCCTTCTACTCCTCTTTTGGCTCACCTTTGCCGCAGCTCAAGCTTGGGCGCTCCAGCGCACCTCAGGCGCGATCGCCCGGTGGCTTGGCCTCTACGCTGCGGGCATCCTCCTCGGCAGTCTAGCCACCTCTGGGGTCTTTTTTGCCCTTGTGTACAGCGGTCTAGACATCTTGCAAAACCGGCAGCACAGTCTGTTTGTCATTGTCACCAGCGCCGCCGTCTTTGGCTCAGCTATGGCCCTTACCCAGTGGGTGGCGCTACGTCGCCGGACGCATGCCCCCTACTGGGCGATCGCCATCACGGCGGCGGCTATAGCGAGCTGGATAGCTGGCGTCTACTGGAGCTTGGCCCTGCCTTATGTGCTCTCTCTACCCGAATTGCTGACCTTTGGTCTACCGCTTTTAGCGGGTGCGGCAGTGGGGGGCGTCAGCGGTGGGCTGGTGGGCAGCTCCCGTGACAGCGGCTCTCAGCGGCAGCGCCTGACCCGGGGGCTAATCACTCTGAGCGCGATTGTCCTGGCTGCAGGGCTAAGCGCTATTCCCGCCCATGAAATTCAGAATATAGATACGCAGCGCGTCACCCTCAATGAGGCGCAGGCAACCTTGGCGTTCCCCTTGCTGGTGCCGACCGCCCTGCCCGAGGGCTATGCCTTCGACTATGCCTATATCACCCAGTACCCAGACAGCGCTCAAAACGTGGCGCTCTTCTACCAAGGCCCCTCTAGCCAGATCGTTATCAACCAATCTCCTATTCCTAAAGGCGATCAAAGCCCCCTTAGCCCCAGCCCAAAGACGCTTCGCCTGCGGGGCCAGCCCGCTCGCCTAGAAGCCACCACGATGCCGACGCTGCTGTGGCAAGAGCGAGGAATGCAGCTGTCGATTCATAGCCTCCCGCTGAACCCACCGTCGAATAGCCCGTCAGCTAACTCGCCGCCCCCAGATTTTAGCGAGACCCCCAGTGGGACAGCCCCCAGTGGGACAGCCCCCAGTGGGACAGACCTCATTGAACTAGCAGAAGCTATGCAGTGGACCCCACAGCCCTAGCGGCAAAAGCGCTATCCAGCCGACGATTTACCTGGAGAGTCCTCTGACTGGCAGGTTGTGCAGAGACCGAAAAACTCCAGCGTGTGATAGTACACCTTAAAGCGGTGGTCCTGGTTGAGCCGCTCTTCTAGCTCGTGGACCGGGCATTCGTCAATGGGGAGGGATGAGCCACAGCGCAGACAGGTCAAGTGATGGCGATCTTCCTGGGTGAGGCTGTAGAGGGCCTCGCCGTTAGTCAGCGTGCGCACCTGCACCGCGCCGTCGAGCTTTAGGGCGTCCAGGGCGCGGTAGACCGTAGCTAGACCCATGGCGCGGTCTTGGCTCCGCAGCTCAACGTGGAGATCTTGAGCGGAAATCGCTCGCGGTGTCTGCTTGAGGAGGGATAAAATTTGCTCTTGGCTGCGGGTCCGTTTCATCTTACAGTCAGGGGGGCGCTCGGGTGGGTCATTGTTAAGGCAGTGGCTACCAGCCTCTCCAGTGTCCCAAATAATTTCAACCGCTGCGCGGATTAAGAGTCTCGTGAAACAGTACCACGCTCAAATCTATATCACCCTAAGGCCCTCTGTCCTTGACCCGGCGGGAACGGCAGTGCGCTCTGGGCTACAGCAGATGGGCTTTGAAGAGGTCGGAGAGGTGCGGATTGGCAAGTACATCGAGCTATCGACGGCGGCAGACAGCCCAGAGACCGCCAAGCAGCAAATCGACCAGATGTGCGATCGCCTCTTGGCCAACCCCGTGATTGAGAATTACCGCATTCAGCTTGTTCATGGGGGATAATCGGGGGGCGACTCTCGGTCGGCCCAAAGTTCTTACTTCACCGTAATCTATGGATTCCTCCGCACCCTCTACCCCAAACGCGCCTCGAATTACGCCCGTCACTATGTTCAGGCTGGGGCTATTTCAGATGGGGTTAGGGATTATGTCGGTGCTTACCTTGGGGGTTCTCAACCGCATTTTAATCGATGAGCTAAAGGTTCCGGCCCTACTGGCGGCGGGGGCGATCGCCATGCACCAGTTCGTGGCTCCGGCGCGGCTGTGGTTTGGGCAGCTGTCAGACGCTAAGCCCATCCTGGGGCATCACCGTACGGGCTACGTGTGGGTGGGGACGACGCTGTTTACCCTGATGGCCTTTGTGGCCGTGCAGGTGATTTGGCTGCTCAACGGCAGCCTAGTCGCCAACGGCTGGACGCCCGTCACCTACGGCTGGCTGGCCCTGCTGGGGCTGGTGTTTGCGCTCTACGGGCTGGCCCTCAGCGCCAGCTCGACGCCCTTTGCCGCCCTGCTGGTGGATGTGTCGGATGAAGACAACCGCTCGCGGCTGGTGGGCAGCGTCTGGTCCATGCTGATGGTGGGCATCGTAATTGGGGCGATTTTGAGCAGCGTGCTGCTGAAGCAGCTGGCCCTCGATACGCCTTTGGCGGTGGTGCAGTCTTCGGTGAACCGGCTATTTATGACGGTGCCGGTGGCGGTGCTGGTGGTGGCGATCGCCTCTACGGCGGGCATCGAGCACCGCTACTCCCGCTACCGCAGTCGCTCTACCCTGACGGATCGGGAAGACCAGATCACGCTAGGCCGTGCCCTGAGAATTCTGACCGCCAGCCGCCAAACGGGGATTTTCTTCTCCTTTTTGCTGGTGATGACGGTGAGCCTGTTTATGCAGGAGGCGGTGCTGGAGCCCTACGGCGGGCAGGTGTTTGGCATGGCCATCTCCGAGACTACGCGGCTGAACGCCTACTGGGGCATGGGGACGCTGCTGGGCATCAGCACCACCGGTTTCTTTGTGGTGCCTCGGCTGGGCAAGCAGCGGACGACGCGGCTGGGGTGTCTGCTGACGGCGGGCTGCTTCGGGCTGATTATCTTGGCGGGGCTGACGCAAAACCCCAAGGTGCTGCAGCTGGCGGTGTTCTTGTTTGGCATTGGGGCGGGGGTGACCACCAACGGGGCCATTAGCCTGATGCTGGACCTGACGGCGGCGGAAACGGCGGGCACCTTCATCGGCGCTTGGGGGCTAGCTCAGGCGATCGCCCGGGCGACGGCAACGGTGGCCGGCGGGGCGGTGCTGGACGTGGGGCGGGGGGTGCTGGGGCTGATTAACGGCGCTCCGGTAGAAGAGGCCGACCTGTTTCCCGCCTATGCTCTGGTGTTTGCGGCCCAGGCGGTGGGCATGGTGGTTGCGGTGACGCTGCTGCAGCGGGTGAACGTGAAAGAGTTTCAGGATAACGCTCGTGAGGCGATCGCCCTGGTGCTGGCCAGCGATATGGACTAGCGAAGGGGTTAGCGCCACAGGGTGCGTGATAGATTTTTTGGGGTTAACCGGCTAGCAGGAACCCCCTGCGCAAGCCGACTAGTTTGAAACGGTATTCATGGAATTTTGGGATCGGGTTCTCGCCTTTGCAAAAGACACCAGCGCTCGAGTCGGGGAGCAAATCCTCAAGGACTTTGGCACCGTTGAGGCCACGCAAAAGGCGGACGGTAGCTTAGTGACGCGGTGCGATCAGTGGGCGGATGAGGAGATTCGGCGGGCGATCGCCCAGGAGTTTCCTGACCACGGGGTACTGAGCGAAGAGACCATTCACACCTTTCCCGACGCCGACTGGTGCTGGATCATCGACCCCATCGACGGCACCACCAACTTCACGCGGGGCATTCCCCTGTGGGGCATTTCCCTAGGGCTGCTCTACAAAGGCACCCCGGCGTTTGGCTACGTCGCCCTGCCCCCGATTCGGCAGGCGTTCTATGGCTACTGGCCGGGGGAGACGGGGCTGGAGATGCCGACGGGGGCCTTTAAAGATGGTCAACCCACCCATGCGATCGCGGGTAAGCCCTCGTCGTCGCAGTTTTTTAGCCTCTGCGCCCGCAGTCTTTCGGTGCTGCGCCAGACGCAGCCGTTTCCCTGCAAAATTAGGATGCTGGGGGTGGCTACCTATAATCTGCTGCTGGTGGCGTCGGGGATCGCTTTGGGGGCGGTGGAGGCGACGCCTAAGATTTGGGATATTGCCGCCGTCTGGGTGATTGTGCAAGCGGCTGGGGGCATTTGGGTCCCGCTGACGGGGCCTATTTTCCCTTTGACTTCGGGGAAGAACTACAGCGTGCAGGCGTTTCCGACGCTGGTGGTTAGCGGCGAAGAGCTGGTGGCGGTGTTTCAGCCGCTGGTGCAGTCGGTGCTGTAATAGCGATGAGGGGGCGGCCCTCTGGGGCGAGAGGCCTCTCGCCCGTACGGTCTATGGGGCGAGAGGCCTCTCGCCCTTACGGCCTATGGGTTACCCCTGTGGGGTGGGGGCGTGGTTGGTGAGCCAGGTTTTGAGCAGTGCTACGGTGATTTGCCAGTGATCGCCTACGGGTTCGACTACGTCATGCTTTTGTAGGGTGGCGATCGCTTCTCTTAGGGTTGGCTCGTCTAGGGGAAGCTGATCCAGCAGTTCGGCGGTGGTTAGGCCTTGGGGGGCGGCGGCGATCGCTATATACTCAATGTACTAGACGGCCAGGTTTAGCTAGATGTGGCGAGGCCCTGGCTATGATAGCGGGAGGGACGTGGGAGATTTAGCTTAGAGGGGCGATCGCACGGTATGAGCACTGGCTTTTCAACAGCAATTTCTCTATCTCAATTTCTGGCTAGGCCTGATATTGAGGAGTCGCCAGCGTGGGAACTGATTGAGGGGTGTACCGTTCAAAAGCCGATGCCGACATTGTTTCACTCGCGTCTGCAGCGCAATTTGGTCAATCACATCAACCGACATACCCAGCGATTTGAAGCGATTCAAGAGCTACGCTGTGTGGTACCGCCCTATTCTCCGGTGCCAGACATTTCGGTGGTGTCGACGGAGCGATTGCCGGAGGAGGATGGCCCGCTGCAGGGTGCGCCGGATTGGCTGATTGAGATTCGCTCACCGGACCAAAGTACGCTGAATTTGCAGAGCAAGATTCTGCACTGTCTGGGTGCGCAGACGCAGCTGGCGTGGCTAATTGATTTGGCGCGGCAGCAGGTTTGGGTTTGGCAGGGGGATGATTTGCCGATGATTCTGTCGGGTGCGGAGATGCTGCCGAGCTTGGGGGATATGCCGGGGTTGACGGTGGGGGATGTGGTGGGGATGACGGGGCGACGGTGAGAATGGGCGGCAGGCCTCTCGCCCTTACGGCCTATGGGTTATCCCTGTGGGTTGGGGGCATGGTTGGTGAGCCAGGTTTTGAGCAGCGCTACGGTGATTTGCCAGCGATCGCCTACGGGCTCGACTACGTCGTGCTTTTGTAGGGTGGCGATCGCTTCTCTTAGGGTTGGCTCGTCTAGGGGGAGCTGGTCCCGCAGTTCGGCGGTGGTTAGGCCTTGGGGGGAGGCGGCGATCGCCTGCATGGTGGACTGTTGACCGGGTGCGCCTTGGCCTGCCTGTCGCCAGACGCCGTCGAAGTAGTAGCGCCCGGTTTGAAAGAATTTCTCGGTGATCACGGCGTCGATGTCGGCGATGGTGAGCAGGTTGTCGCGCTGGCGGCCCTGCTCGAAGACGTAGTCGTTGTAGCGGCGGACGAGCTGGAAGCCGATGAGCTGGCAGAGGTAGGGCTGGCCGTGGGTAAGGGCGTAGATCTTGTTGAGGGCTTCGGGCTGGTAGTCGAGGGGGAAGTCTTCGCTGGGGGTGGTGAGCAGCTGGAGTGTAGCTGCGCGGTTGAGGAAGCCGACGCGGATGGGGATGACGCTGGCGAAGAAGGGCTGGAAGTAGTCGGCGGTCATTTCTTCGAGGGTGTGGAGGCCGGCGAAGGCGAAGGCGAGGCGGGGGTTCATTTGTAGGAGGCCGCGCAGGTAGCCGAGGAAGCTTTGGGAGAGCTGGCCTTGTGAGATTAGGGTTTCGAGGGTTTCGAATTCGTCTAGGGCGATGATGAGGCCGGTGGATGAAGAGGCCCCCCTGCCCCCCAATTCACGACCTTCGGCCACGCTCCGCGAAGGGGAGGGCTGAGTTTGTAGTCCTTCAGATTCAAAGTTGCTGACAGGGCCTATGTCTTGTGACGTTTCTGAAGTTTCGCTACTCGAAGAGGCCCCCCGGCCCCCAAGTTTGGGGGAGCGGGATTCGGAAGAGCCCCCCCCAGCCCCCGAGATTGGGGGAGCGGGATTCGAGATCAGAATTATCAGAGGTTTGTGGTAACGAAGGTTCTGGACTTCCTCCGGTTCCCCCAGTATTGGGGGTTAGGGGGCCTCCAGGAGGTTCGACCTGCCTACGAAATGTTTCATCCGTGCTGGAAGTTAGTGAGCCTTCTAAAGCTCGAAGCACTGCCTTTAGATACCGCTCAAAAGTCCGCTGCGGAAGCCGCAGAAACTCCTCGTCCTTTGGCGGGGCAACGCCCGTTACGTCGCTAATTTCGTCACTAAGGGCCAGCAGCACCTCGCCGACGCCGTTCTCCACATTGCCCAAACGCTGAAGATTGATGTAAATCACCTTCGACCGCGAGCCGATCCGGTTTGTGGCGTTGCGCAGGATGGAGGTTTTGCCCATGCGACGGTGGCCGTATAGGACGATGGACTGGAGGGTTTCGTTTGTGATCCACAGCTCTTCGAGCTGGCGTATGATGTCGTTCCGACCAACAAAGCGATTGCCGAGAACGGGATCACCTATGGTGTAGGGATTGCGAATAGGCTGGGTAATTTTGGCTTGACCAATTTCGAGGGCGAGTGTTTCGAGAGCGGCTTTCCAGGTTCGAGCTACGTTAACCACGAGACCACGTTCGGCATCAGGAAGTTGAGACTTATTTTTGATAATTTGAGTGAGTTCGCCGATGGCACGGTTGAGGGCGAGTGAGCGGGTGGCTTTACCGACGCTGTAGGAGACGAGTTTAGTGTCTTGAATGACGCGGTCAAAGGCACGGATAGCTTGCCAGGTGGTGGGGCGAAGAAAGACTTTTGCTTCGAAGGCAGGGAGGTAGGTGATTTTAATGGTGTCGGGGTTTCGGGCTTGTTGGCAACAGGACAAGCTCGAGGCAAGCTGATACATCTCTTCTCCATAGAGAACGGAGCGGACTACATCAAAAGCTTTAGCGGCTTTAGTAGGTTCTTTTCGGTGGAGATACCAGAATCCTGCGACAGTGGCATGAGCTAAAGTGTCTGGCCTAGGATTGGCAGATAGGTCGTAAGCACCACCTTGGAGCACCAAACCTCTTAAAAATTCGCTTCTTAGTCCTTTCGAAGTTGAGATCGAAAGATAGTAAGCGAAATCCCAGTCGTATAGATCAGTGGTAATTTGCGCAAGCCGATAAATTAATTGATTGTCAGGTAGCGCTTTTAAAGCGCGATTAGCTGCGTTAATTACGGCAGCAAATTGACAGCTATAGCGAAGCAGCTCATTGATGTTAAATACTGTCAATTCCCAGTCTTGACCAAACCATTGCTGAACACGCCTGTCCAAGGATGAAAGCGGTAAGATAGTTACACGTGGAAACAACCAGCTACCATTCCGCAACTGATAGGAATTAGCTAAATATCCAATAAGGTAGTTCTCTAATCGGCAGCATATCACGCCAACTGCTACGCCGACCGCTACACCAACTGCTACACCAAATATCATGCCGAATGCTATACCAAATAGCGTACCGCCTATCACACCACCTATTACACTAAATGCCACGCTGGTTGCCACATCGTATGGCACACCACCTACCATACCTACTGCCACGCTACCTGCCACAAAAAATGCTACGCTACCTGCCACAAAAAACGCTAAGAATCCTGATGTGAATTCTGACATAAATTCCGATATGAATTCTGGCATAGGTTCCGACGCGAATTTTGGCACAGGTTCTGGCGCGAATTCTGGCTTAGGCTCTGGAATGAGTACTGATAAGAATTCTGATGACCTGAGCTCTGACATAAATTCTGGAATGGTTTCTGACAGGAATTCGGATGACATAAGCTCTGATATGAGCTCAAATACGAACTCTGATACGAATTCTACTACACTAAATGCCACGCCAGATGCCACGCCAAACACCACACCAAATGCCACGCCAAACACCACACCAAATGCCGTAAGTCCTGTTATGTAGACCGCTACGTAGACTGCCATGCCTACAATTACACCAACTGCAACACCACCCCAAGTGATAGTGAGTCCCGATTGTTGTAATAGCCAGCAGGATACAAATGTAGTGACAGGAATAATAAGAACTCCTTGAAATAGTAGATTCCGTTGTACATCGTTAGCTTTTAGAATCTTCCATCTCTCTTCGACACTCATTTCGCCGTCTAGAATATAACCTCCTCCGAAGGTGTTGACATACCATCCTAACGCTTGAGGGAAGTAAAATACCCAATACAATATCTTTAGATAATCCAGCGGATTCCAAATCGACAAAGGGCGATTGAGCTTTGGCGCTAGATCAAGACGAGGTACCGAAGAGTTAGGCATCTACAGCTAAATTGAGACAAGTTGATTAGCTCGTAGGTTGGGTTAATGCAGAAAACCCAGCGCAAACATTTAGCATTTGTTGGGTTACGCTGGCGCTCCAACCCAACCTACGAGGTTAAAGGGTAGCGCTCAAGCGATCGCACCAACCACTATACAGCCGAAAACAAGCCAGCATCACCCGCTGCGGATTCCCATCAGCATCAGCAACAATCCGCAAAATCTCATCCTCCGTAAGCCTAACCGGCGTCCCCCCCAACCGCTCCGCAACAAACGATCGCACCATCCCCTCATCCCACACCCTCAGCGATTCCTCCAAACAAATATTCCGCAGCGGCGACACATTCCCATGGCTATCCGGAAACAGCTCACCCAGCGGCACCGACGCTGACACCACCAGACGCAGTGGCGCATCCCCACCCTCAGCCAAACCCCGAAGCTGCGATCGCACCTGCCCCGTGAACCCATCCCAGGTCATCTTCTCTAGCTCATCCAGTAGCAGCAGCACCTTCGGCGACAGCTTCCTCACCGCCTGAGATAGTCTTCGCCCCTTCGAAACCTCAACCTTCAGCTCTTCACACAGCGCCTCATAAAAGTCCGCCTCGTCATACACGTCCTGCAAATTCAGATACACCGGACGGCGCGGCTGATGCAGCCTGTTCGGTGCTTCACGGGCGATCGCCTTCAGCAACGACGACTTTCCCACCTGCCGTGCCCCAATAATCGCCACGCTGCTGCCGCCATTGAGAATCTCAAACACGCTGCGGAGCTCCGTCTCTCGGCCAAAAAACTGGTGGGCTTGGTCGACCCTGCCGTTGATGGGCACAAAGGGGTTTGGCGGTATGGTAACCGGTACCCGAGAAGGCGATGGAGAAGGGCGATCGCTTGCTGCCGGGAACGCTGGAACTTCCGTCGCTTGGGCATGACTCGCTATAGGAAATCGAGGCGCTGTCGCCGGTTTACCCCGCTCCAGTAGAGCGTTCAAGATAGCTTGGCGAGCCGCCGCCTCATCTAGACCAATCAAATCCACATAGACAATTGGCCCCAGCAGCCCTTCAGGATCGCACTCCCCCACCCGAACCGGAAGCATCTTGCGTTTCAAGCCCAAAGGGTCTTTGGCAAACGCAGCGGCCCACTCAGGTTGCGTATACACCGCTTCGAGGTAATCTTCTGAGAGTACCAGCAAGGTCTTGTCGGCCCTTGTTGCTGCCTGTTGCATCTCCAGCGCAAAGTTACTCCCAGGCCGAAAGTCCCACACGTCGATAATGACGCTATGCCCCTCTCTTTCCAGCATCCCACCAATCCACTCGGCCCAGACGCGGTCAGCTTTGGTGTAGCTGATGAAGAAGCTTGTCATAGGGAAATTTTCAAGGATGTATCGGTGAATATCCTGGTTCACCAGTCAAAATTATACGCCAAACGCAATTTTCCGATGATAAGCAATCGACCTTTGTCTATCTTCGAGCGATCGCCCCTGTTATACGTTCACCCCCTCCCGCAGCCAAAGAGTAGCCAATCAAGCACAGCGAAGGGGGAAACAGCCCATCAATCAGCAGCGCCCTTTAAGTGCGTAAGGGGTCAAGCGGCATAAATTTTTTTGTACTACTCTTGCGACCCAGCCCCGAATACGCTATTGTCTCTTCCTAGAGCTGTTTAATTTCTAGCTCTGATCCCCAAAAATTTGGTCAACAACGGACGCGATCGCCGATTCCAGCGACGATCGCGCCCTAGCCCGCGACAGACAAGCCCTGTCTTGGACTTTTGCCATCTTAAACCGTGGTAGAAGGCCATCCTAGACACGCCATAGTCCGGGATGGCCAAATTTGTGGGGTTTTCTAACCTAAACGAGAAGAAAACCCATGACATTTCTATACCCCGAGCTGCCTCCCACCGAGGCCGCACCCACCGTGCTGACCACCCCCGAGCCCGGACCCAACGGCGAAATCATTCGCCACGTTCTCATCGGCTCCCCTGAGGGCGTCCGCGAGGCAATACATCTGCTGCACAACAGACGCTACGTTGACCAGAGCCTCTGGACCCAGCTGATTGCGATCGGCAAAGGCGGCGTCACGATTACCCAAAAAGAAGGGCAGGTGCTGAGCTACCTAGTGCGGCAGCGCTCCCTCGATCTCCCGCACTAGCCACGGCGAGCGTTCCCCTGACCAAGGGGGACGCCAACGGCGGGGCGGCCAGCCGCGCAACCCACAAAAGCGCTCCTGCCCCTTGAAGCTTGTGTTGGGACAACCTACACCACAAGCTTCAAGGCCCCCGCTACGGCGTCAGCACCACCTTAATGCAGTCATCCTTCTTCTGCTGGAAGATGTCGTAACCCTTCGGAGCCTCGTCTAGGCTCAGCCGGTGAGTAATGATGGCCGCCAGGTCAATATCCCCCTTCTCCACCCGCTCCAACAGCGGCTGCAGATACTTCTGCATGTGGGTTTGACCCATCCTCCAGGTCAGCCCCTTATTCATCGCAGGCCCCATGGGAAACATATTCAAAAAGCCCGTATACACCCCCGGAACCGAGAGCGTCCCGCCCTTACGGCAGCACTTGACCATCTGCTGCAGCACATAGGGATGCTGAAGCTGCTTGTCCAGCTTCATGGCGTCCTTCACCCCGTCCAGCATCTCCATCATCGGGCCGCTGCCGTGGGCTTCCATCCCCACTGCGTCAATGCAGCTTCCAGGCCCCATGCCGTTGGTCATCTCCATCAGCTTCTCGTACACCTCATCGGGGTCAAAGCTGTCGATGGTTTCCGCCTTGCCGTAGCTCTCCGCCAGCCGCAGCCGCTCCGGCACGTGGTCAATGGCAATCACTCGCCCCGCCCCCAGCATCCAGGCGCTGCGAATGGCGAACAGCCCCACAGGGCCGCAGCCCCATATAGCCACCGTGTCCCCCGGCTCAATGTTGGCGTTCTCCGCCCCCATGTAGCCCGTCGGGAAAATGTCAGACAAAAACAAAACCTTCTCGTCCGGCAGATGATCCGGAACTTTGATCGGCCCCACATCCGCGTAGGGCACCCGCGCATACTCAGCCTGTCCCCCGTCAAACCCGCCGGTGATGTGGCCATAGCCAAAGATGCCCGCCGCCGCATGGCCCATCTGCTTACGGGCCATCTCCTCATTGGGGTTAGAGATATCGCATAGGGAATAGAGGTCTCGCTCGCAGAAAAAGCAGTGGCCGCAGGAAATAGTGAAAGGAACCACAACGCGATCGCCCTTCTTCAGCCGCGAGACAGCCGAACCGGTTTCCACCACCTCGCCCATAAACTCATGGCCCAAGATGTCCCCTTCTTTCATCGTCGCCACCTTGCCGCCGTAAAGGTGCAGGTCAGAGCCGCAAATGGCGGTGGCGGTGATGCGAATGATGGCGTCGCTATCTTCTTGAATCTTGGGGTCAGGAACGTTGTCTACCCTGACGTCTTCTTTGCCGTGCCAACAGAGTGCTTTCATGAGTTAAATCCTTTCGTGGCCGTCTTCGCAGCTGAGCACTGCATTCGTCAAGCCTGCCTCAGCCGGGACGAGCGGTTCATCTACCTAAGGGGACAAAGACTCTGCTATAGGGCGCGGCTCAGCGATCGCCGCCGCTTTCTCTACCCTCAGCGCCCCATCCCGCGCAGCACAAGGCCCGCCAAAACCGCTGCTTGACGCCATAATGGCAGAGGCAACTATCACTCACTTCCAATGCAGTTTAAGTCAGTGATTCAGTGGTCGTAGATCACCATTGGTTTCGAGACGCCCTCCGATGGAGAGGATCCGTCATTCCCGCTATCTGGCCGCGCACCCTGCTCTGCACCGCTATTGGCGCGATCGCCTCCGTACTCTACGCCCTAGACATCAACGTCGCGCTCCCCTTCAACAGCATTATTCCCGACCTAGTGCTGGGCCTGCTGCTCGTTTTCCGCACCAACACGGCCTACGATCGCTTTTGGGAAGGCCGGCAGCTGTGGGGCAGCTTGGTCAACGCGACGCGCAATTTGGGACGGCAAATTTGGATCAACGTCCAAGAACACGATGAACAGGACCGAGAGGCGAAAGCCGCGACGGTGCGTCTGCTGAGCGCCTTTGCGATCGCCATGAAGCTGCACCTGCGGGAGGAGCCCTACGACGAGCTGCAGCCCCTAGTCACGCCGTCCCAACTGAAGACGCTCACCCACACCGCCCACGTGCCGCTGCAGGTCGCCTTCTGGATTGGGGACTACCTCCAGCGCCAGTATGAGGGCGATCGCCTGCCCCTGTATCAGCTCCACAGTATGCAGGAGCTGCTGAATAAGCTGGTAGATGTTCTGGGGGGCAGCGAGCGAATTTTGAAAACGCCTATTCCGCTGGCCTACGTCATTCACCTCAGGCAGCTGCTGCTGCTCTACTGCTGCGTACTGCCGTTTTTAGTGGTGGACACCTGGGGCGTGTGGACTGGCGTCGTGACGGGAATCGTCAGCTTCACCGTATTCGGGATTGAGGAGATCGGCGTGGAGATCGAAAACCCCTTTGGCCACGATCCAAACGACCTGCCGCTGAACGCCATCTGTCAAACCATCGTTCAGAACATGGAGGAGCTAATCGAGACGCGGTCCCAGTCCGTGACATCCCTAGATGTTTTAGATATCGACGGTGTCAGCCCGTAGCCCCACCGCTTGACCTAGCGGCGCGTCACGACTTGCCAGGCAATAAACAGCGTGAAGCCGACATAGCCACAGATGGCCAGCCAGTCGAGCCAGGCATTCGGGTTGGGAGAAAACGGGTCGTTCAAGGTTTAAAGATTAAATTAGGGGAGTTGAGTTAGGGCGTTGAGGAAAAAACGCTTTCGTAATGCTCGACCGTTGGAAACGAGTCGTAGAAGGGATGCAGCAGAGACTTCCACCGCTGGTATTCTGGCGATCGCCGAAACCCAACGGTATGATCCTCTAAATTCTGCCAGCGCACAAGCAAAGCGTAGCGATTTTCTTTTTCTAGACACCGCTGAAGCTCGTGGGAGCTGTACCCCGGTATGGCCGCGATAAGTGTGGACGCCTCTCGAAACGCCGCTTCAAAGTTTTCAGCTAGGTCAGGTTTAACGTCGAGGATGGCGATTTCTAGGATCATGGCTTGGAGCGCTCGCTCGGGGCTATTTTGCTCAGCGGCGCGGGCTTTGCGAAACGTAATTCAGACCCAGCGCAAGCAGCTCCGGCAGTAGCGATCGCCGTCAGCTTTAATGACCAGGCTTCAGCAGCGTGGAACAGCCCCGCCGCTGGGCCGATAGGATATCGGTGGCGTCACTCAAATGTGTGCTGGAAGCGCGGCAGCCAAGCTAGAGCAGTCCTGTTGAGATATCGTGTTAACTATTGAGTGGTTAAACGCTGCGTTAGTTAAAAATGTTTTTATTGAGCCTACAGTTTCTGGCAGCAGCATTCGGCCCGTCATCTTGCTAAAGGGATAGGAGATTTTACTGTCGCCAGAGCGCGTAGCCAATCCAACCTAGTCCGATTAACCCGTGAAAGATCTACCCTGTCTGTCTGGCTCTGATAAAGCGCTGCTGATTCATCAGCGTCTTTGCCAAGTCTATGGCTGCCCTATTCCCTACTTCCATAATTTAGACCCGCTCAGCGAGCTGGTGTCAGCGCTCCTCTCCCACCGCACCCGCAACGCAGATTCGGGGCGGGCGTTCAAGCAAATTCAGCAGGCTTTTTCCTCGTGGGAGTCCGTACGCGATGGCGATGTGGCGGCAGTACAGCAGGCGATCGCCCCCTGCACCTGGCCCGAGCAAAAAGCGCCCCGGCTGCAGGCGGTGTTGAGGGGCATCACCGAGCGGCGGGGCGAGCTGTCGCTGGATTTCTTGACGGAGCTGTCGGTCCCGGAGGCGAGGGCCTGGCTAGAAGCGCTTCCCGGTGTTGGCCCCAAAACAAGTGCCGCAGTCCTCTGCTTCAGTACCCTGCGGCGTCCGGCCCTGCCGGTGGATAGCCACCACCACCGAGTGGCGGCGCGGACGGGGCTGATTGGGCCTAAGGTTGCGGTGGGGCCGTCGCATCAGGTACTGGCGGCGCAGCTGCCCCCAGACTGGAGCGCCCAGCAGGTTTACGATAACCATGAAGTGCTCATGCTTCACGGGCAAAAGTGCTGCTACTACCGCAGTCCCGCCTGCGATCGCTGCGCCATTTTGGACCTTTGTCCGTTTGGGCAGCGATCGCGGCACTGATGGGGGCTGTGATGCTGGCGGCTTCATTGATGGCATTTACCTTTTGCCTGGTAATGTATTTGGTCAGCAGGGCATCCTTTCAAGAGATTTATACTTAGATATGAAAGCTAGCCGAACCCTCTGAGTAAAGCCATGTTAGATGAAACGACGCTGGATATCAAAGACGTAAAAACGGCTGTAAAGTCCGCCTATCACTATGTTCGAGAGCTTCAAGATTTGATGGGCAGCGATCTTGATGATCTAAGGCTGGAAGAGGTTGAGCTGTCTGAAGATGAGAAAACCTGGCTGGTTACGCTAGGGTATGATGTGCCAGTTAAGCGCAAGTCTGCTCTTGATGAGATGATGCAGTCGATTAATGCACCTCGCGGATTTAAGCGGGAATATAAGCTTTTCGCTGTGAATGCCTCAACGGGCAAGATCGAATCGATGAAGATTCGGCAGGTATGAACAGCTATGCAGCAGAGCTTTTGAATAAGTATCGGCGCAAAGGTATTTTAATCGATACAAATATTTTGCTGCTCTATTTTGTTGGAGCTGTAAATCCAAGTCGGATATCTCGATTCAAGCGGACCAACAGCTTTAATGTTGACGACTATACTTTGTTGTGCGACCTTCTGTTAGCGTTTCGAGATGAGATTGTGACAACGCCGAATATCTTAACGGAAGTCAATAGCTTGATCAATCAGTTGGGTGAGCCAGAGCGATCGCAGTGCCTCGTGGTTTTTTCTCAGCTTCTTAGCCAATTCAGCGAGCATTATAGCCAAAGCGAGATCATCTCAAAAAATGAGAAATTTTCTCGTTTTGGATTGACGGACTGCAGTATTTTTGAGGTCGCTCAAGGTCAGTATCTCGTTTTAACGGATGACCTAAAGCTAGCGGCATATCTTCAAAATCAGGGTGTTGATACGGTCAACTCTAACAATCTACGGGTCGATGGATGGAGTTAAGCGCGGCGATCGCCTGAGCGAACACAATAATTCTCAAGCAGTTCTAAATAGCAATATTACTTGCGCCTTTTGTAAAAATATAGCTAGCCCGGAAGTTTTCGAAATCCGGGGGGGCTTATTCATGAAAACTTAAATTTACTATAAAGCCTTAAGCACCTTAAGAACGCGATTGTTGCGCAAGAAGATAATTGAGTCAACGCTCTAGTTTCTTTAGGATGCCATGAATTTTAGATTTAGAAAAAAGATAACGCTGTTTCCTGGTTTATCCGTGAATCTCTCAAAGTCTGGTATCTCAACAAGCATAAAGGCAGGCCCTATCAGTTGGAACTCTAGAACTGGAAAAGTGCATGCTAATTTGCCAGGGCCAATCTCATACTATTCAAAACGAGTTGGGTCTAGAGATATGAAGAAAGTAGACATGTTTGTAGTCGCTAAGCAGCATGGGTTAAAAGGTTACTCAAGACTGAATAAGGATGAGTTGAGAGCATTGCTTGAGAGCTATGGATTAGTATGATGGCAAGGAAGAATAGTTTTCAGATAGTTTTTTGGGGTAGAAATTTGGCTATTTCTATCGCCGTTTTAGGTGTCTTCTTAGGCGTAGGAAAATCAAGCTTTGCGCAGACTGCTCAGATATCGAGCACTATTTTAGCCAACGATTTAGACTTGACACAGGATGGGTACTCTGAGCTAATTGCAGATATCCCTAGAGATTCTATTGCTCGCCCTGACTCTGAAACAATTCTCTACTGGCAGTCCTGGCGAGATAATGGCGCTTGGTCCTCTAGAATTACAGCTTCAGAATTGGTGGAAGATCGTCCTACAGGAATGTATCAGCGCTACAGAGTTCAAGTCAGAACGATTTACGATGATCCTGAAGGTGCGGTCATTGAAGAGTCAGTTAAAGATGTCCATTGTAGTGACGGGATTTCCGGTTCAGTCGTCAACGAAAATGGTTATGAGGTAGTAATCCGAGGAGATGTCGGCTTCCCGAGTAATGCTGAGATGGGTGGATACGCATTGCATAGAATGGTTTGTCTGGGCTCAGCGCCCGATTGGGCTTTGTGATCAAAACCTATTTGCCACTATAATTACTAAACCAGCTTCTTAGAACAAAAAGATAGACATCAGAGATTGTATTCGAGTTAAAACAGCAGGTTGAAGTCAGCATCAAATGGGAAAATTGCCGCAACAAAATAGACTGCTGAGGCTATCACTAATATAAGCGCGAATGCACTTCAACAGGATAAATAGGGCGTTGACAGGTAATTGCTCAAGCGCCCTGAGTATTTCAATGGGAGAAATGTAAGTGACTACTCAAAACGCAAAGCAAGCGCTTACTAAGCTGATAGATCACCAAGCTTGGTATCAAAATAAATTCAAACAGTTAGAGTTAGAAATTGGCAGATGAAAGCAGAGAGCGCAAGTAGCTTTGCAAAGGGGAGATGAACATACAGCGCGGCAGGCTCTATTTCAGAAAAGAGAGATTTCTAAGGCTTTAGAAGAGCTTAAGCCTCAATATGATGAATTGACGGCATTAATAGAAAAGCTAGCGCCAAGCATAGCTATTTTAGAAGATAAAAATTCATTTACCACTTTAAACATGTATTCCCGGAATTCAGCGGCTGACAACGTAATGACAGCTTTTGAGCGTATGGAAGAAAAAGTACGGCAAATGGAAGCGAGGTCGAGGGCAGTAGATGAAAAGCTTTGGTAAGAAGCTAAATACGATATAGTTCCTACTTAGGAAACTTCCAGCCACCCTAAATATTTTGCCAACTTTCTCCCACCCTATGGTTGCGATCGCGCTAAAACTCCGCTATCATGCCAAGCCATGGACGCAAATCACACGCTGTCCTAACTCCGACACCCCAAATATTTAGCGCCGCCTGGTCGTGTTACCACCACTTCCAGACGACTAACCCCCGCTGAGACAACCAGCGAGAGCTACAGGGATTTTATCCCAGGGTAGCCACCTCGCCATATTCGCGGGGTGGCTAAACGTTTGGGTTGTCTTTCCTAACCCACGAAAGGAGACAACCCTCAAATGACATACAATCCTTCCGGCCAGCTCAACGCAGGCCACAACGTCGCCTTGGCCGCCCACCAAAATGCCCTCGACATCGATCCTAGAACCGGCGACTACCTGCTCGAAGACAAAGGCCGCACCCCCAGCTTCAACACCCTGCGCCTCATCGCTGTGGGCTCCCTCTACGCCGTCAACAACTGCCGTGACCGGCTGCATCAGCTCGGCTACGCCCATCCCAGCGATTGGTCCCAGACCCTGCCCCTGAACAACCCCGACGGCGTCCTGCGCGGCCTCACCCCCACAGACGTCATGCGCATCCTCACCAAGCGCATCTCCCTACCGCAGCGCTCCGACTAGCCGCTTCGGGGGCCCAATAGACGAAGCCAGCCAGGGCACAATGAGGCCCCGACTGGCTTCGCGATCGCCACCGACTTCTGCTGAAAGGCAACTGCCCTAGGCGTCAGCGTGGCGATCGCCCCAAATTTCTCGATTGATCGCAACCGCGATTGCTAGAGAGGTACGTTTGCTTCGCAACGGTACCCTACTGTTCTTGCACCAGTCGGTTGTAGTTCTGACGAAGCTGCATCTGGTTCTCCGCCATCTTCTCGCCCAGATTCTTTTCCATGTCCGACAGCTCTTGCCAGAAAATTGCTGAGCGCCGACTGGAGATTAATTCTTGCCACAGCATCTCCACAACCTCCACGGCATCAGGGCAGTCGTTGGCCACGCGATCGCGGACCTGCTGGAAAGCTTGCTTAGCCTCGGCATGGGTTTTGGGTTCTTCAGTCAAGCGAAAGCAGAGCTTGAGCTGGTCAAGGGTTTCTTGAGAAGATAAGGTAGACATTCGGTCTCCAAAATTAGCGGTAGGGAGATCGGCAGGGCTCAGCTGCTGCACGTCGACAGCTCTATGCCGACAGTATTTTGCGAACCGGCTTGCAGATCCTGATAGTATCTTTACAGTTCTTTACGATCTTGGCGTCTGACAAACGAAAGATTTCGAAAGGATTACAGCTCAGCAGCCAACCTCTGCCTCCACCACACCGGCTTTCTTTACCCGCTCCCATCCCAAACTATGAGACAGCGCATCCTTTCCGGAATCCAAACCACTGGCGATCTCCACCTCGGCAATTACCTGGGCGCGATTAAGAACTGGGTAGCGCTACAAGAGACCTACGACAGCTTCCTGTTCATGGCGGACCTGCACGCCATCACCGTCCCTCACGATGCGGCGACGCTGGCCGAAACCACCTACAAAACGGCCGCCCTCTACCTGGCCTGCGGCATCGACACCGAGCGCTCCACCGTATTTGTCCAGTCCCACGTTCCGGCCCACGCCGAGCTGGGGTGGCTGCTCACCTGCATCGCCCCTTTGAACTGGCTAGAAGACATGGTGCAGTTCAAGGAAAAGGCCGTGCGCCAGGGGGGAAACGTGGGGGCGGGGCTGCTGTGCTACCCGGCGCTGCAGGCCGCAGACATCCTGCTGTATGAGCCGGACAAAGTACCCGTGGGAGAGGACCAAAAGCAGCATATAGAGCTGACCCGGGACATCACCGTGCGGGTAAACCACCGGTTTGGTACGGAAAAAGCGCCCGTGCTCAAAATGCCGGACCCGATGATTCAAGCGGAAGGCGCTCGGGTCATGAGCCTTGCCGACGGCACCAGCAAGATGTCGAAGTCTGACCCTTCGGACCTCAGCCGCATCAACCTGCTGGACCCCCCCGAGCTAATCACCAAGAAAATCAAAAAGTGTAAGACTGACCCCATGCGAGGTCTAGAGTTTGATAACTCGGAGCGCCCTGAGTGCAATAACCTGCTGACGCTATACATGCTGCTGGCCGACAAAACCAAAGCGCAGGTGGCCGATGAATGCCGGGAGATGGGCTGGGGGCAGTTTAAGCCGCTGCTGACGGAGACGGCGATCGCGGCTCTAGGCCCCATTCAGCAGCGCTACCGCGAGATTCGCGCCGAGTCAGGGTATTTGGACTCGGTGCTGCGCCAGGGGAAGGAGAAGGCGGAGGCAATCGCCCAGCAGACCCTCACGAAAGTGAAAACGGCCATGGGCTACACGCTGCCCAACTAGCCGTGATGGAGACGCTTCCCGACGCCAACGCCAAGGAGCTGCTGCTGTGGGCGCTGCGCCGCCGCGATCGCTTCCAGGTGACGGGCCGCTCAATGGTGCCGCTGCTCAAGCCCGGGGAGGAGGTGCTGGTGGATGGCTGCGCCTACCGAGGTCGGCGACCGGAGCCGGGAGACCTGGTGGTGGCCCGCCACCCAGCGCGGGACTTGAAGCTAGTGAAGCGGGTGGTGGCAGTGCGGGAAGATGGGGCTTGCCTGCTGAGCGGCGATAATCCCCGGGAGAGCAGCGACAGCCGTCAGTTTGGGGCGGTGCCGCTCGACCATATTCTAGGACGGGTCACCTGCCGGTTTGGGTGATGTTCGCTGGCCGCTGTCCGTGATATAGCAAATGTCCTGATGCATTGGGACATTTGCGCGTTCGGTAGCCTACATAACGTCAGGCTTTCAGTCAATTCTGTTGTCCTATAGCACCTGAACCAATGCAATAGTTTGGCGCTAGCATTATCTAGGTCAGGCCTTTATTAGGAGACAGAACGCATGAAGATTTTTGGATTGGGTGCCCAGAGCGCTGACGACAAGCTAGAGCCCGTCGTTTTCGAGCGCCAGGACGTGCGCCCCGGTGAAGTGGCCATCAAAATTACCCACTGCGGCATCTGCCATTCGGACCTGCATCAGGTGCGCAACGACTGGGGCAACACGATGTACCCCTGCGTGCCGGGGCACGAGGTGATCGGCGTGGTTTCCGCTGTGGGCGAAGGCGTCTCTAGCTACAAGGAAGGCGATCGCGTTGGCGTGGGCTGCATGGTGAACAGCTGCCAAGTTTGCGACCCCTGCAAGCAAGGAGAGGAGAACTACTGCGACGGCCCTAAAAGCGCGACGTTTACCTATAACGGCTCTAAAAAGCCCGACGGAACCAATACCTACGGCGGCTACAGCACCGATATCGTTGCGCGGGAGGAGTTCGTTCTGCGGATTCCCGATGGGCTAGAGCTAGCAGACGCGGGGCCAATCCTCTGTGCGGGAATCACGGTTTACGCGCCCATGAAGCACTGGAAGCTGCAAAAGGGTCAAACCTTGGGCGTCGCTGGAATTGGCGGACTAGGCCACATGGCGGTGCAAATCGGCAAGGCCCTGGGCGCTGAGGTGGTGGCCTTCACCCGCAGCGAGTCGAAACGAGAGGAAATTCTCAAGATGGGGGCCGACAAGGTCATCATCTCCACCGACGATGCCCAGATGGAAGAGGCCGCCCAAAGCCTCGACATGCTGATCAACACCATCCCGGTTCCCCACGACATTACGCCCTACATTGCCTTGATGCGCCCCAGCTCGGCGCTGATTGTGGTAGGCAACATCGTCAGTTTCCCAGAGTTCTCTCCCGGCCCGCTGGTGTTTAACCGCATCACCCTAGCGGGCTCTTTGATTGGCGGCATCGCTGATACTCAGGAAATTCTCGACCTTTGCGCAGAGCACAACATCAAGCCGCTGATAAAGATGATCGGCATTGACCAGGTGAACGACGTGTTCGACGTGCTGGCCAGCGGCAGCGATGATGGATTCCGCCACGTGATCGATATGGAAACCCTGCGCAGCTATCGCTCAGGTGAAGAGGCGATCGCACTTCCTAATCCTGATCGGGGTGAGGTAGTCAACCGAGCGTAGTGAAAAGTCCTGCACCTAGCCATCCGACCGATGCCCTCTAGCCTAGGAGCCCGCCATGGTAGCGATACGTCTCATTGAGTCTGCTGACTGGCCATCAGTCTGGGCGATCATCGAGCCGACGTTTCGCGCTGGCGAAACCTGTGCTTTTCCTCCCGACATTTCAGAGCCAGAGGCGCAGCGAGTTTGGGTTAATGCGCCTCTGGCGACCTATGTTGCAGAAGAGAACGGTATCATTCTCGGCACCTATTACCTCAAGCCCAATCAGCCTGGTCTAGGAGCCCATGTCTGCAACTGCGGCTATGTCGTCGACGTAAAGGCTCGGGGGAAGGGGGTGGCCTCCCAGCTGTGCCAGCACTCTCAGCGTGAAGCTGTTAGTCTGGGATTTCGCGCCATGCAGTTCAACATAGTAGTCTCGACCAATGCGATCGCTGTGCAGCTGTGGCAGAAGTTAGGGTTTAGCATTGTGGGCACGCTGCCTGGCGCGTTCAAGCATGCGCAGCTGGGCTTCGTGGATGCGCTGGTGATGTACAAGATACTCAAGGCCGAATAGAGTTCTTTGGGCAAGGATGTGGCAATGCCATATTGCTCCTGCTTCTAAGGCTGCAGGGGCTTGAAGCGTCAGGGTCAATGGCCTGCTAGAAACCGGAGGACGGCTAGATCAAACCGCTGAACGATTTATCTTCTAAGGTTTTTAAGGCCATCTTGTCGTACCGTCCGCGTCATCATTGCCCTTGGCGCATCGCGTAGAGTAGCCAGCAGCACCTTGGCATTAGCGGCGCTTACCGAGCTGAATTAAGACCGCAACGGCCACCAGAGTCGTCAGACCTAGCGCCAGCCAAAAGCCGTGGCTGACGACGCCAGCTTGGTCCATGGCCCAGCCCCCCAGCGGCGGCCCCACAAAGTAGCCCAGTGCCCAGCACTGAGAATTAATTGACAAATAGATGCCCCGCTGCGCCTTAGGAGCTAAATCCACCACATAGGCTGACGCAGCGGGTAGATAGATCACCGTCGCCACCGCCAGCACCGCCAGCGTCACGGCCCCCCAGGCGATCGCCGCCCATTCTTGCTGCGCCATTCCCGTAAGCCACACGCCGCCGAACCCCGCTCCCCAGACTACGGCGGATAAAGCCAAGGTGCGAGTGTAGGGCCACTGCCGCAGCGATCGCGATATGGGAAGCTGACAGAGCGCCGTCAGCACCACGTGCCAGGTGAACAGGGCGCTGATGCGGGCGGTGGTGAACCCAGCGGTGTCTGCCCCGGCAACGCTAGCGACGTTCTTCAAGTAGAGAGGTAGCGTGGTCTGGACTTGGGCCAGGTAAACGGTAAACAACACGTTGACGCTGACGTAGATCCAGAGGGTGGCGTCCCCCAGCGCCAGCCGCCAGCCCTCCTGAAGTGAGGTTTTGGCGGCGTTTTTTTGCCGGGTTTCAGCGATCGCCCAGTAGATGATGGCGAAGAACAGCAGGTAGGTGACCCCATCGATGGCAAACAGGGCTCGGTAGGAGTCAGTTAGGGCAACCAGCGTACCGCCAACGGCGACGCCCAGGCTCAGCCCCACGCTATCCGCCAGCCGCACTAGGGCAAAGGCCTCGTTGCGATCCTTCGACTGGGTGAGGTCAGCCACCATGGCCTCGGTGGCAGGCCAGTACAGCCCAATGCCCAGCCCCATCAGCAGGTTAGCCCCCACAAACAGGGGAAAGTTATCCGCTAAAATCAGACCCACGTCCGCCAGCGCCGACACCGCCGCCGACCACAGCAGAGTTTTGCGGCGTCCCCAGCGGGGAGAGTCTGCCGCCGTACCGCCCACAAAGCGACCCACCACGCCCGAAACAGAGCCACTCCCCAGCCCGATTCCCACCGCCGTTGCCGAGAGTCCCACCTGGTTGACGAAAAAGATAGGGGCGTAGAAAAGCACGAACCCGTTGCCGAACTGAGACAGCAGCCGCCCGAATGACAGCAGCCAGATGCGGCGATCGAGGTCAGGGAGCCAGGCAACGAGGCGATCGAAGGGAGTCACGGCGGGGTTCTAGATGGAGTATGTCTCCACTGTAGGGCTACGGCGGAGGGCCTTACGTCTGAAGTCTCCTATTTGAAAGCGCGGCAGGGGCTAATAGTCGTTGTCGGCAACGCAAATTCCTTTGCACTTGATGCCGTTTGTTGCCGTGCGGCGGCAGTGGGGACAAAGGATCTTGTCGTCTTCGTCTTGGCTATTCGGTTCACGAGAGGCCCGTGAATCGTTTTTGGAAAGGCTATCTGGGGTCATTGCGGGAAGTCTACGGGGTCTATTATCTACTGCAATGCTACATCGCGTCCTAAAGAGCGATCGGCATAGGGGCGATCGGGCCACCCCTTGCTAAGGCGCGGCGGGCTATCTGGTGGGGCCGTTGGGATAGCCCAGCCGCGACCAAACCAGCTTAGCGAGGCGGCAGCGGGATGCGCTTAGTGAGGATGCGCATGACGTCGGTGGGCGTGAGGCCGCGCAGAATGCCGCCGGTGTCGTTCAGCGGAATAGGCTCGGACCACTCGTCGGGGCGGGCGTAGAGCAAACGCACCGCATTGTTGGACATTATTTATTATCGGATATTCAGGCGATCGCTGACCAAATGCCATATTCAACGGTGCGTTTACCTGATGGGAACATACCCTACGCCAGCGCCTGCCGGTAAAACCCCTGCATATCCTGCAGCCACGCCTCACGAGATTCCTCCCAGGCGTAGAACATATGGCCCCCCAAATAATGCTTCAGCGTCAGGTTATCCCGCAGCTCCGGGTCCAGCCGCATTAGATCTACCAGATGGTTCGAGCCAAAGTACGGCGTCACCAAATCATAAATGCCGTGGGAGATCCACACCTTCATGTGCGGGTTGAGAGCCATCCCGGCGCGAAATTCATCCACCGACCCCACAAAGCCCTGTCGCCACTCCCCCTTGAGGTCATACTGCCAGGCTTTGAAGGTCTCGAAGTTGAGCAGGTGGTAAGTCAGGTCGGTCTCTACCCCCAAGTTATCCCGCAGGTGGCTGTTGATCGCCCCAGTAAATAGGCGGTTTAGCCCGTCTAGGGTAGGGTCTGCGCCGTCGAAAGTAGGGCGATCGGGGAAAGGGTCGATGGCAGTCACCGACGCGTCGTATAGGCCCACCACGCGCTGCCGGTCCCTCAACAGCTCGCGGGCAAACACGCCCAGGTCCACTCGCCCCGCCTGCCGCGCCACTAAGGACACCGGCAGGCCGGTCATGTCGGCCATCTGCTGATAGGCGGCCTGCCGCTCCTCGTCAGGGGCCGCGTCTCCCATGGCGAGTAGCGGCAGGTAGGTGCGGCGGGCGAAAGTCTCGGCCTCCTGGAGGCAGGCGTCCAGGGTTTCAGGCTGGGTCAGCCCGTGGTGCGCCGCCGCCGCCGCAAAAGAAGGCAGCACCGTGGCCCAGGGGGTGACGTTGTAGTCGCTGCCCCCCAACAGGCCAAACTCTAGGGCAGGGGAAATCAAAATTGCCCCCGACAGCCCTACGCCATAATCCTGCTGCAGCTGTCGCACCAGCCGCGCCACCCGAAAGCCGCCATAGCTTTCACCCGCAATAAAAATAGGCGAGAGCCAGCGCTGCTGACGAGACAAAAAGCCCTGAATAAATTCGCCGAGGGACTTGAGGTCGCGATCGACAGACCAGAACTTGGTTTCCTGGGGCTTGTCGTCGTCCGTAGCAGGCTTTTCGCCCTCTGCCTTGTCCTTGTCGTCCAAGCTGCGGCTAAAGCCCGTGCCTACGGGGTCGATAAACACCAAATCCGTAAAGGCGAGCCAGGTCTCGGTATTATCTACGACCTGGACCGGCGGCTTCGGCAGGCTGCCGTCGGGGTTAAAGCTCACCCGCTGGGGGCCGAGCGCGCCCATGTGGAGGTAGGCCGAGGCCGCCCCGGGGCCACCGTTAAAGACAAAGGTGAGGGGGCGCTGGCGGCCGCCCTGATCGGCTAAGTACGCCACGTGAAACAGCTCGGCCGCCGGCTTATCGCGATCGCGCAGGATTTGCCAGTCGGCGATCGCGGTATAGGCTAAGGGGCCGCCGCCCGTGGTGAGGGTGTGCTGCGTGCGGCTGAGCTGGCGTGCCGAGCGAGATTGAGCCGAAGCAGACTGGGCCGAAGCAGATTGGGCCGCAGGGGGCTGAGCCGAAGCGGACTCTGAAGGATTGGACATGGTTAAGGTACTATTCAAAAGGGCAGCGCAGGGCAACTCGACGCAGCGACCCGGCACAGTAAAACCCGTACTATATGACGCATCTGCACGATAGCAGCGTCGCGTCTACGCTACAACTCAATTTATGGTGACCCCTCAACCTTATGAACCCGCCTGGCGCAAGATCGTCCGGCTGCTCCGCTGGGACAAACCCGCCGGACGACTGATCTTGATGATTCCGGCCCTTTGGGCCGTGTTTCTGGGAGCCCATAGCCTCGCCCCCGGAGCCCTGCCGCCTCTGCCCCTAGTGCTGGTCATCATCTTAGGCACGCTGGCCACGAGCGCGGCGGGCTGCGTCGTCAACGACCTGTGGGACCGCAACATTGACCCCAACGTCGAGCGCACCCGCAACCGACCGCTGGCGGCGAGAGCCCTAACGGTGAAGACGGGAATTGTGGTGCTGCTGGTCGCTTTCGCCTGCGCCCTGGGACTAGCGCTTTACCTCAACCCCCTCAGCCTGCTGCTTTGCGTGTTGTCGGTGCCGGTGATTGTGCTCTATCCCCTAGCTAAGCGGGTGTTCCCTGTCCCGCAGCTGGTGCTGTCGCTAGCCTGGGGCTTCGCGGTGCTGATCAGCTGGAGTGCCGTGGCGAGCCAACTGCCCGTAGCCGCCTGGCTGCTGTGGGAGGCGGTGGTGCTGTGGACCCTGGGGTTTGACACCGTCTACGCCATGGCCGACCGCCAGGACGACCTGAAGCTGGGGGTGCGCTCTAGCGCGCTTTACTTCGGTCCCCAGGCTCCCCAGGCGGTGGGGCTATTTTTCCTGGGCACCGTGCTGCTGCTGGCGGCGACCGGCGTCGTCCTGGCCCTAGGCGCGGCATTCTGGCTCGCTCTCGCGATCGCCGCTGGGGGCTGGGTCTGGGAATACGGGCAGCTGCGCCGCTCCCACATTCCGCCCTCGCTTTACGGGCGCATCTTTCGTCAAAACGTTTACCTGGGGTTCGTGCTGCTGGTCGGCATGATTCTAGGTGCGGTAGCTTAACCATAAAATGACATTTCAGTACCACCTCCAGTCGCGCTGCTCCCACACCCACGCCCGCGCGGGCGTCTTCGAGACGCCCCACGGCCCCGTAGAAACCCCCCGCTTCATGCCCGTAGGCACGCTGGCCAACGTCAAAACCGTCACCACCGAGCAGCTGCAGCAGACAGGAGCGCAGATGGTGCTCTCCAATACCTATCACCTGCACCTACAGCCAGGGGAAGACATCGTCGCTCGGGGGGGCGGGCTGCACCGCTTTATGGGCTGGGACGGCCCTATGCTCACCGACTCAGGCGGCTTCCAGGTGTTTAGCCTGAGCAAGATGCGCACCATCACCGAGGAGGGGGTCACCTTTCGCTCTCCCAAAAATGGGGACATGATCCACCTGACGCCGGAGCGCTCGGTGCAGATTCAAAACACCTTGGGGGCCGACGTGATCATGGCCTTTGACGAATGTCCCCCCTACCCCGCCACCCGCGAAGAGGTGCAGCAGGCTACCGAGCGCACCTATCGCTGGCTGGGGCGCTGCGTTACCGAGCACGACCAACCCCATCAGGCGCTGTTTGGCATCGTGCAGGGGGGCGTCTACCCCGACCTGCGCCAGAGCGCGGCGCGATCGCTGCTGGAGTTTGACCTGCCGGGGTACGCGGTAGGCGGGGTCAGCGTTGGGGAGCCGCCGGAGCTGATTCAAAATATCGTTAAGGCCACTACGCCCCTACTGCCCCCCACAAAGCCCCGCTACCTGATGGGAGTCGGCACCCACCGAGAGATGGCCCAGGCTATAGCCGCTGGCATTGACCTGTTTGACTGCGTGATTCCTACCCGTCTGGCCCGCCACGGCAGCGCCATCGTAGAGGGGGAGCGCTGGAACCTAAAGAACGCCCGCTTTCGAGAAGACTTCACGCCTTTAGATGAGCGCTGCCCCTGCTACACCTGCAGCCGCTACTCCCGCGCCTACCTCAGCCACCTCATCCACGCGCGGGAGCAGCTCGCCCACACCCTGCTGTCGATTCACAACATCACCGAGCTGGTGCGGTTCACGGTGCGCATCCGCGAGGCGATTTTGAGCGATCGCTTTTTGGATGAGTTTGGCCACTGGCTATAGTCACCCACATCAGAGCCGCCGAGGGCGATCGCCTGACTTCGGCAAAAAAAATATCCCCTGCGTTGTCACAGGGGATAGGAGACGGATGAATGCTGAAAGTTAAATCGATTGAGACTCAACGGAGATTAAAAGCGCTATCGCAGCGCGCCGCTTTGCAGCGCCATTAGCCCAATGATGCTAAAGCTTGCCAAGAACAGGACGACGCCCATTGACACAGATTCGCCTAAGTGTCGTGAGTTCATAATTAAGTTGCCTCTTTTTTATATTGATTTAATAAACCAACGTAAATGTAAGGTTATCAACTTTGTGTCTATGAGCGTTACACCCTGTCTTGAAAGTTAATCAATGCATACCTTTCGACACAATAGCGGCTGCCAGCGCTTCGGGCAGAACTTGCCTTTACCCGAGGCGCTGCGCATGGAAAATCCCCCGCATTTGGGCTTAAAACGCCTTAAGACGGAATAATCCGCGATAGCTCACAAAACCTTGTGGGTATACTCATGTTGCTTGACGTTATCCTCGGTTTTGATAATGCGCTCTGAATTGAGGATACGCTTTCGCTCCGTCGAGAAGTTGAATGCGTCATAGACCGACCCCGTCGGAATATGCGTCTGGGCACTCTCGTTAGTTTGGTAAGTGCGGGCAGCGGCTAACGCACGGCTTGCAAAATCGTCACAGATTTGAGCACTGTCTGGGAAAACGGAGGGCAGCTGAGGCGTCTCCTGCTGCAGCACGTCCCCTAGCAGAACAGCACAGGCTTTGTTGTATGAGGTTGGAATGCCTTTGAGCAAAGCCTCTAAAGCCGCAGACGGGATTGGCTCGACGACCTCGACTTCGTGGACCTCTCCCTCGTCGCGAACAAAACAGTGCGCTAGCCCTAGAACAACGTAGCTCTCAGCATGGTCTGAGATATCGGTAGCTGAATGATTGGTCATGCTAGGCATAGTCCTTTGCGAACGGTCAACGGCTGTCATTCTATCGCGGGCGCTCTGCGTTATTGCGTTTCCCCTTGTAAACCGTAGAGAACCGTCACCAATACCAGCCCCGACTAATTACGTAGATGCTGAGATATGGTCGTTACCGTTACAACAAAGCCGCCGCCAACCGCTGAAAAGACTGCGCTTTCTCGCAAAACTCGAGCGGCATCCGTAGGACTACGTAAATTCGCGCTCCCACCGCTTTTCGTTAAGTAAACCTTTGTGCTGTCGGGCGTTTAGCCCGTTGAGTCGGGCTTTGCAGGGAGTTGTGGGGTATGTCCCCCTAAAGCCCCAAATCAAATTTCCGTAGTTTCAACCTCGAACAACAGTAGCTCAACCCCGTATCAAAGAGTATAGGAGTGCATTTACCAAACCATTGGCGGGTGCTAGCACTGCAATTAGGGCAGCGCCGCCCGCAACCTTAGACGTTTACAACACCAATCTTGATCACGAGGCCTAGAATGGACGCGCACTCTGCTAGAAATCGTCACGCTCTCACTGAGAATACTCTGTTCCTGACAACTCCTGAAGCCCTAACGTTACCCGTATTTCCTGAAGATGCCCAGGCAACTTCCTCCAGCAGCGACGCGCCTAAAGCGGCGGTTGACCCAGAAGGGTGTCCAGCCCAGCTATTGGAAATACTGATTCAACATGAGGCAAAGCTAGAGCAATCATCTCGCATCCGTCAACGTGCCTTGGACGAAGCTCGAAAGGGCAACAACATTACGGCGATCGCCCTATTTACCCATTTGATCGCCCTCAACCCCAGCAGCGCCACGGACTACAACAATAGAGGCCTAGTCTATTTCCAAAGTAACCAGCCAGAGCAGGCGATCGCCGACTACAACCAGGCGATCGAGCTAAACCCACTGCTCGACCGGGTATACAACAACCGGGCCAACTACTATGCCCATCAAGGCCGTTTATCGGAAGCCATCCTGGACTACGAAACCGCCATCGACCTCAATCCTCATAACGTGCGGGCTTGGATTAACCAAGGCATTACGTTCCGAGAAATGCATCAGTACGAGCGCGCACTGCACTGCTTTGAGGTAGCGCTCAGCTTCCGCCTGCTAGAAGGCCATATCTACGCGGAAAGAGGTCGCACATATCACCTCGATGGCGATTGGAACTGCGCTGTTGCCGATTACTACCAGGCGCTGCAGCAGCTGCCGCTCTCTTACGAAACCGCAAATCGGCGCTCTTGCCGGCTGCGGCTTCAGGTAGTCTCTTGGCTTGATGAGCTACTGACGCCTCTAGGCGTGCCCAGCCACGCCATTTCCGGCCTGTAGGCTAGGGCTGAGTGGGGGCAAGGCCGCCCTACCCCTACTCAGCTGCCGTCAGGTCTAGTCAATAGAAATCGATTGGGGACCGCTGCCGTTGTCTCCAGGTCGGACAGATGGCGGCTGGACCGGGCCGTTAACGTTATGCTCTGACAACCAGTTTTTAACCGGGTCGTCGTTGAGGTTCAGGCGAAAGACGCCGGAGAAGAAGCCTCCAAAGAAGGCAACCGGATGGCTAGATATTTCTCTAATTAACGGTGAAAGCTCGTTCATAGTGGTACTTGGGGTTTAGGGATGCGTCACCCATATGGTGACACAATCGCATCTTTGACGGCTACTGCAAAGCTCCTTTCCCGCTTTGAGCCTCGCATCAGATCATTCCGCCTTGGCCTGCGCCGGGTGGCTAAGCCTGGCTAGAGGTGGGCGGCGCGGCAGCCTCCCCCACCGGTACCTCGCCATCAGCGGCTCGCCGAGCGTTGACAATCCAGCGGGTGACCACGTGGGAGAGTAATCCCATGGGTCCAGCAAACAGGCACAGCGCCAGCGAGTGGCGCGTGAAGATCCCGTTAGTCTGTCCGTCTTGATAGATCCAGCGTCCGGCGAGTAAATCCATCACCAAAAAGTGAACCCAGCCGGTGGCGGCAACGCGCTCGTCGGCAAACAGCTGGGCAATCTCCGATAGGCCGGCGCTGCTGAATGACTGAGCGGTCTCTGGCGTGACGCTGAGGACAAAAAAGTAGACGTAGAGCAGGGCGAGGGCAACAAAAGGCAGCATCGACGCCATGACGCGGCGGGTGACCTGCCAGTTGGGGAGCACAATCATCGCGGCCCAAAAGGGCAGCACGAAAATATTGGCGGCGTTGAATAATAGTTCGATAAACATAGCAATCGATGGTGGGGGTCGCTGTGGGGCGCTACGCTACGGGCAGCGCAACTACAGTGTAAGGCGATGATGGGTCAAGGGGAGGTGATACCATCCCGGACTTCGGTCGATGACCTCGGCTCACACGACGCGCTTGTGGCGAATCCGCCAGCTGAGCAGGGCTACCGGCAGCAGCCCCGCCACGATAATGGCTAGGGCCGGGGCCGCCGCTTCGCTCAGCCGCTCGTCCGACGCCAGCCGATACACCTGGACCGCCAGTGTATCGAAATTAAAGGGCCGCACGATTAGGGTGGCGGGCAGCTCCTTCATCACGTCTACAAACACGAGAATGGCGGCGGTCAACAGGCTTGCCCGCATCAGCGGCGCGTGGACCTCCAGTAACGTCTGGGTTGGGGTATGGCCCAAAGACCGGGACACCTCATCGAGGCTGGGCTTGATGCGCAGCAGCCCTGTATTCACCGTGTTGAACGCCACCGCCAAAAATCGCACCAGGTAGGCGAGCACCAAGGCCACAATCGTTCCGCTGAGCAGCAGCCCCGTCGAAACGCCAAACGTCCGCTCCATCCAGGCGTCTAGGGCGTTGTCAACTGCGCCTGCCGGAATCAGGATACCCACCGCAATGACGATACCCGGAAAGGCATAGCCAAGCGCCGCCGTGCGCACGGCGGCATTCATTAGCAGACCCGGCTGCAGCCGCCGCCCGTAGGCCAGGATGAGGGCCAGCGCAATTCCGATGACCGCCGTGACGCTGGCGACTAAAACGCTGTTGCGCGCGTAGCTCCAGAAATTGTCCGTGAAGTTTTCAGTCGCGTTGGCGATCGCCAACAGCAGCAGCACCAGCGACGGGATCCCAAAGCCAAGGCCCAGCGGCAGGGCACAGGCTAGCCAAGCCCCCCCCGCTCGCCAGCCCGTCAGCTTGTAGGTTGACCTCTGCTGCGGAGCAGCGGCAGTTTGGTAGTAGCGGCTCTGTCGCCGCGATCGCTGCTCTAGCACCACTAGAGCCAGGATAAACAGCAGCAGCACCGACGACAGCTGCGAGGCCGCCACCCGCTCCCCTAGGCCAAACCAGGTGCGATAGATGCCGGTGGTAAAGGTCTCGACGCCAAAATACTGCACCGTGCCAAAGTCGCTGAGGGTTTCCATCAGGGCCAAAGACGTACCCGCCGCGATGGTGGGCCGCGCCAGGGGCAGGGCCACTCGCCAAAAGCTTTGCCAGGGGCTGCAGCCCAGAGATCGGCTAGCCTCAATGGTGCAGAGCGACTGCTCTAAAAACGCTACCCGCACCAGCATATAGACGTAGGGGTAGAGCACTAGAGAGAGCATTATCGCGGCCCCCGCCAGCGATCGCACCTGGGGGAACCAGTAGTCGCCGCTGCCCTGCCAGCCAAACAGGGCCCTTAAGGCCGACTGCACCGGGCCGAAGTAATCTAGCAGGTCGGTGTAGACGTAGGCCAGCACATAGGCCGGGGCCGCCAGGGGCAGCAGTAGCCCCCACTCGAACAGCCGTCGCCCCGGAAACCGGCAGGTGGTCACCAGCCAGGCAGCGCTCACCCCAAGCGCAATCACCCCAAACCCAACGCCCGCCATCAGCAGCAGCGAATTGCGAATGTAGATCGGCAGGACGGTAGCCCCTAAATGGCTCCAAATGTCGCCGGAGTCGGCAAATAGGCTGCTGAGCACCACCAAAATGGGCAGCAAAATCAGCAGGGCGATCGCCAAAGTGACCAGCGACCAGACGCTGAACTGAGATTGGCGCTGACGAAGCCTCGCTAGACGTCTGGTGATGACCTGCAATGAGGGGGAGCGATCCATTCTGGGCCGTGCCTGCTCGCCGATAGAGCGTTTTTTGAAGCCATTTAACAACGGTAGATCAATCCTACGAGACTGTGAATACCCATATCAACATCAATTCTCAATAAGGCGCTGTTCTTGCAAATTTACTGATTCTTTCGATATCATTATCAATAAGCCATCACTATTGCCACCGTCATTACTGCCACCGCGAGGTCAACCGCCATGTATAGCGTCACCGCCCTTAAAGCAGAGCTAAATGAGCGGGGCTGGCGGCTCACCCCCCAGCGAGAGAAGATTCTGCAGTTTTTTCAAGATCTTGAAGAGGGCCGTCACCTCAACGCCGAGGAGGTCTGTACGCTGCTAGACGAGCAGGGGGAAAAGGTTAGCCTATCCACCATCTATCGCAACTTGAAGCTGATGGCCCGCATGGGAATTCTGCGGGAGCTGGAGCTATCCGAGGGCTATAAGAGCTATGAGCTCAACCGGCCTCGTCCCCACCACCACCATCATCTCGTGTGCGTTCGCTGCAGCAAGACAACTGAGTTTAAAAATGACTCTATCTTGAAGACGGGCGTGAGAACAGCTCAAAAAGAGGGCTACCACCTCCTAGACTGCCAGCTCACTATCCACGCCGTATGCCCCGCCTGCCAGCGATCGCTCTCGCCCCTGTGAGCTAGAGCTGCGCTTGTCGGTACGGGCCAGAACGAGAAGAGACTATCAGGTCTGTCTAGCCGTCGCGATTACTCCTCACGGGTCGGCTGAGCCCCCTCGCCGTCTTCTGACTGGCTCCCCTCAAAGTCCGTTTGTCCGTAAATCTGAGCGAGCTTATCCTGCATATCGTGTAGCCAACTCGTATGCTCACTGCGAATTGTCTCCTCCGTTCCCTGCACCAAAAGCTCAAAGTTCCGCCACTGCTTTTGCTGCCCTGCCGATAGCGACGTCCACCAGGTGCGGATGTCATACAGGGCATCTGCCGTTTGGTTGTAGCCCACCAGCGTCGACTCCACCCGCTTAAACTCCAGGTAGTTGAGCAGCGCCCCGGCCACGGCAGTGGTGGTGGCCACCCAGGCCTGCTGCCCAAAAGCGGCTAAAAGCGTCCCCAGTCCTCCAAACACATAGACAAACGACTGAAATAGCTGAAGCTGGCGGTCGAACTGACGGCTCTTGTAGCGATACCAGTTGAACTGCGCCTCAAGCCGGTGAGGAATGTAGTCAGCAGGCAAAAGATTCTCTATAGGCTTGCCGCTGTCGGGAAACAGGGGCCCCAGCAGCGCTTGGCGGAGAGTGCCGTAGCGATCGCTAACCGTACGGCGAATAGCCTGGGCCAAATTGCCGAGGAGACCGTAATTCCGGACTTCCTCCTCAAACGGTCTCAAAGAGCCCTGGTGAACCGAACTCCCCTTGAGTCGCTCGCTGATCAGCTTTATCCTGTGGGCTAGCACTTCATCCCGCCGCCTGCCGTAGTGGCCCACCCCGGTTAGGTAGTAGTAAATTTCTGTTTTGAGGGCCTCCGCGTTGCCGCGCAGCAGCAGCCAGTTGTTGCCTCTATCGTATTTCACAGCAAAGGCCAGCAGCCCGCTGACCAAGATTGGCAGCAGGATCAGCAAGTCGCCTGTCACTTCCTCAAATCTGGGAATCTCGGTGTGAATAATTGCGAGGAAGATCGCCGTCACGCTGAGCCAGGAGATCAAGCGCCTAAACGTATAAAACCTCTTCTGCGATGCGCTTGCGTTGCTGCTGTAAACCCTTTGACGCTCCCAAGCAATCTTCAGCAGCCTCGTGTTAGTGGGCGTAGCTTGCAGCTGACTAAGGCTGCGAATAGCGCTAGCGCTGCGGCCACCCTCAAGTCTAGAAGAATCCATGGGCGATCGCTGCCTCGTAAATTATGGGCTGCTGGATTGCGCCATCAGCTGCTGCAGGAGCGCGGTAACGTCCCAGAACTCGGGCAGCCTCAGCGACGTCTTCAGCCCTCAAAGCGGCGGCGCGGGCTTGGCGAATCTGGGAAAAGCTAAAAGAAAGCGCTTCGCTCATTTCGAAACTCCCGATTTTGCCCTGTAGTGTTGAAGTAAGGCTACCAGTTTAGGTCTGCCTACGGCTGCTGAAAACTAGGGGATGGGCCAACGGCCTTGAGGTCTCCTGCCGCTGGCTATTCGTCTGATACGAGTTATGAGATTTTTCCTTGATGGGATTTAGGCAAAGTCTACAATATCTTGGGACAAGTTCTCCTTTCAGCCCTCAACTCCACTATGCATACCGCTGCTGCCTTGGCCTTGAGATCAAAAGGGGACTCACTTCCCTTCTCCTATCGCTTGCCCGCCGCTGAAGACTTGACGGCAATCGGGTTGTCGACAGCCAGAAGTAACAAAATCTTTGTTTCCTATGCCCCCGAAGACGTTGGCTTTGTGCGCCTGCTCGATGGAGAACTGCGAGAGCGAGAGCATGACCCCTGGATTGACTTCGAAGATGTGATTGACGGTTCGACGCGGGAAGCGCAGGTAGAAAGAGGCATTCAGGGCGCAGACGTGGTGATCTTCATCGTTACACCCGCGCTGGTGAGATCGCGCCAAAGCGAGCTAAACCTCGCTCTAAGGCTCAACAAGCTGCTTATTTTCGTGCTGTGGAATCCGACTGCATCGACCGCGCAGCTGCCCAGCGAGCTGCAGCAGATGTCTTGGCTACACCTCCCGTGGGATAGCCGAGCAGGCGGCCTTTTCGAGGTCAATTTGCTGGCAGATTTCATTGTTGATCTCTATGCGTTTACTAAGCTGCTCGTCCGCGCCCACATCTGGCAACAGCGGGAGTATCCCCAAGATCTACTCCTGCGATCTCAAGATGTGGCTGCGGTTCAGGCAAGCCAGCAAACGCTAAAGCAATTCTTGGGTAAGCAAGCTGAGCTGTCGCCTGAGCAAGAGGCCTTGGTGCAGGCTAGCCTGGCCCATGCCGACCAAGATGTAGACCTCTTGCTGTCCTACTCTCACCGAGATAGCGCCTTTGTCAAAAGGCTGTACGAGGGGCTCAATGAGGCGGGGCATAGCCCCTGGGTTGACTGGAAAAATATCCCCGTGGCCTCAGACTGGCAGCAGGAGGTGGAAGCGGGAATTCAGGCTGTCCACACCGTTATCTTTGTCATCAGTCCAGACTCGGCGCTCTCGGTTCACTGCGAACAGGAGATTAAGATTGCCCAGAAATTCAACAAGCGCATTATCACAGTGCTATGGCGCAGCGACTACAACCAAAACCGCCTCGAAGCCCTGGGGCTCAGCAAACTGCACTATATTTCTTTTTGCCAGCTAGAGGACTTCACGCCAGCGCTGCTGCACCTGCTCAGCGCCATTCGCACTGACCTCAATTACGTCAGGCAGCACCAGCGGCTGATGCGGCGCGCGTTGGAGTGGGACGACAGCAACCGCCGGGACGGCTTTTTGATGACCCCTCAGCAGCTCAAGGAGGTGAAGCTATGGCGGCAGCACCGGCGGCCTTCAGAGCGCGATCTGCCAGAGCTGACGCCTCTTCAAAAGAAATACGTCACCGAAAGCGATCGCATCCTAAAAACTAAGCGCAGAACCTGGGCTTTGATTGGCGGCATTGCGACAGCCGTACTGTTGGGGTTATCCACTTTCAGCGTGACCATCGCAGTTGAAGAGGTGCGGGCGCTCGTCAATTCTCTAGAAGACCGTCGGGGGCTTGACGCCCTCCAAGTAGCGCTCAAAGCGAGCAAACGGCTCAAGAATTATGGCCTGCTGTTTAGCAGCATGCGCTCTAATTTGAGAATTAGGGCGGTGGCGGCGCTTCACCGAGAAATCTACAGTTTGCGAGCGGCCAACTATTTAGAGGGTCATGAGGGCAAGGTTTTTAGCGTTCGCTTTAGCCCCAACGGCACCCGTCTCGCCTCGGGGGGGGAAGACGGTACGGTCAGGCTTTGGGGGCTAGATGGACTGCCCTTGACCCCTCCGCTGCGGGGCCATGAAGAGGCCGTAATTGGCGTCACCTTTAGCGCCGATGGTGAACTGCTAGCCTCTGGAAGCCACGATGGTCGAGTTAAGGTTTGGACCTCCAACGGCGAGCTCTACACCACGGTTCCTCGCCGCCACGAGGATCGCATCAACGTCGTCAGCTTCAGCCCCGGCGGGCAGCTGCTGGCCTCCGCCAGCAATGACAAAACGGTGCAGCTTTGGAACAGAGCAGATGGCTTCAAGGCACCCGTCGTCTTGCCCCATGCAGAGCCTGTGCTGGGGTTGTCTTTCAGCCCTTATGGCGATTTGCTGGCGACCGCCGACGCTGAAGGGACGATTGCGCTGTGGTCCTCGACTGGAACCTTGATAAACCAGTTTGAGAGCGGTTCACCCATCATCCATCTGGAGTTTAGCCCCGACGGTAAGGCGATCGCCTCAGCGGACGTGCGGGGGTTTGCCAAGCTGTATAACCTGGACGGCAGCGCCATACCGCTGGAAGACAACCAGCATCTCAGCACTGTACACCGCGTGGCGTTTAGCCCTAGTGGACTGTTCTTGGCTTCAGCGAGCCAGGATGGCACCATCAAGGTTTGGTCAAAAAAAGGAGCGCTGCTGCACACCTTGCGCGGCCATCTAGGGGCAGTGTACCGCGTGCAGTTTGCCGAAAACGAACGGACGATAATCAGCGCGGGCGTGGATGACACGATTAAAATCTGGTCTCGGCAACAGGGACTGCTTTTAGAGGAGTTTGAGGGGCATCGAGACGAGGTTTTGAGCATTGCCCCCGCCCCCGGCGAAGAAGACCTGCTGGCCTCGGGCAGCGCTAGCGGCACCATTATCCTGTGGAATTTAGATAACCCCATCAATACGTTCCCCCACACCAACCGCGTCCATGCCGTCCGGTTTCGCCCTGACGGTAGAGTGATCGCTTCCGGAGGACGACAAAACATCCGACTGTGGAATTTGGCTGGAGACCTAATTGCCCACATTCAGGCGACCGAAACCCCAACCGGCATTATCAATAGCCTTGACTATAGCCCTAATTCTCAGCTTCTCGTTTCCGGTGAAAGCAATGGCCAAATCAAGCTCTGGCGTCCCGACGTCTCCACCACAGAGCCCTGGCGCCAGTTTGCCGGTCACGACGGGGAGATCAGCGCCGTTCGCTTTAGCCCCGACGGGACTATGATTGCCTCTGCGGGCGCGGACCAGCTGATCAAGTTTTGGACGCTTGATGGCGACCTTCTGACGACCGTTGAGCATGACGCATCCCTCTCGGATTTGGAATTTGTCCCGCAGCGCGGTTGGCTAGTCACCTCCAGCAGATCTTCGGAACCGGATACACCCGGAGGGATTACAATCTGGTCTTTTGAAGTACCGACGGACAGCGGCGTTAGAGTCGTAAAGGTCAAAACCTTGAGCGATCAGGGACAGTCCACGCGCGCAGACGACGTGACGAGCATTGCCGTTGACCCAGAAGGGGAGCGGCTGATTTCCGGAAACGCCGACGCCAGCGTGAAGCTATGGGATGTAGAGGACGGTTTACTTGACACCCTTAAGGGTCATGGGGACGCCGTTCTAGATGTGGGGATTAGCCCCGACGGCCAACTGCTAGCCTCCGCTAGCCAAGATGGAACCGTCAAGCTCTGGAATCAGCAGGGCAAGCTGATTTCAACGCTGAGAAACCACCACAGAGAAGTGTCCAGCGTCCAGTTCAGCCCCGGAACAGGCCAGCTAGACCTAAAAGCGAATGATATCGCCCTAGCCTCTGCGAGCTACGATAATCGGGTTCTACTGTGGCGGTTGCCTAAGGACTTCAGCGGCGACACCCTAGGTCTGTTGATTGAAGAGGGCTGCGGGGCGGTGGGCAGCTATCTGCAGGCGCAGCAGCGTAGATCAAGCTCCGCGCCTCAGGAAAACAGCGAAACTAGTCAGGCCGCCGTTGAGGAAATCATCGACTTTTGTCAATCGAATCAGTAGCGGACCGACGACCGGGGTTGGCCCAGCGCAGCTCTTAGGCTCCGGTACAGCTTGACGGATCGTTGACGCGATCGCAGGAGACAACGTCCCTCGTGGAGAGTTCTATATCAATGGCGGCAAGGCTCTGATGAGCGAGCCGAAGGGGCATTGCCGCTGCAGGCAAGATCATCGCGCTAGACGCTGCGGCCATAGCACTTAAATAGCAAATGATTCTTTTCATATCACCTCTCGTAGACTTTAGAGCAAGTTAAACGGCTGAGGAGGCTGGACGTGACTCGTCCTAGAGCTAGACGCTGCCGTCTCTAGGCCTCCGTCTCTGCTTTAATCTTCAATATTGAGAGCAGAAGCGCCGGATAGGGTGATCCACTTCTCCATCCGGCCATTCGGTTATTGTTGGACCATCGCAGTTCGGCCACTGCAAGAGCATAGCCATAGGCTACCAACCCCGTTTAAAGGCGCTACTACCGCATCCGCTAAATATCTGTGCCCGTACTCTATTGTAAGGGCCCTCAAGGAACGCCGTAGGTCGGCTGTTACAGCCGCAAGCTTTGCCCCTCCGGGCAGAGATCTGATCACCGACCCCGCCGAAGGCGGACCATTCGCCACCCCTCTTCCATCTGCAGCCCCAGCAGCCCCGGCACCCCCAAGATCAGCTCCCGCACCCGCTTGCACAGCGATAGCGATAGCCCCAGCGAGGGCGGTAGCCCCAGGGCCGCCCCGATCACCATCAGGCCCCCCTCCTGCGCCCCCAGCCCGCCCGGAATCAAGAATGCCGCCGAGCGAATGGCCTGCCCCAGACTCTCCAAGATCAGCGCGTCAGCCACGCTAACGGTTGCTCCCAGAAAATGCAGCGCCAGCCCGGTCTCCGCCGCCGTCGTCAGCCGAAACACCACCCGCCACAGCGTCGCCGCCAAGAGGCGATCGCGCCGCTGATACAGTTCTTTCAGCGCGACGTCTACCGCCTGGGCCTGCTCTTCCAAGGGCTTGCTCGAACTGCTAAACATGCGGGGAAACTTGCGCGCCACCTTCGACAGCAGGCGAAACAGCCCCTGGTGCTGCACCCAGTAAAAGCCAGCGCTAATTCCCACCAGCACCACCAGGCTCGCCCCCGTCACCGCCCACAGCCGCCCGCTGTACCCCTGGCCCAGCTGCCTATAGGCCAGCAGCCCGATTCCCAGCAGCGCATACAGCGCCTGGGTCACCAGCTGCAGGGTTTGGTCCGCCACGACGCTGGCGATCGCCGTCTCTGGCGCAAACTTGCGGTTGAGCAGCAGCCGAATGCGCACCAGCTCTCCCCCCACCTGGCCCACGGGCAAGAGCCAGTTGATGGAATAGTTGAGCCAGACGCCGTACATCAGCAGCTTCAGGCTGGGGGCTCTGCCGGGGGGAAACAAATAGCGCCAGGAAAACAGCGCCGCGCCCAGCGGAACTAGGTAAACCAGGGGCAGCCACCCCAGCCGCCAGCCCAGCTGACTAAAGGTTTGGGCCAGCAGCCCGGCGCCCTGCCACAGCACCAGCGCCGTCACGAGTCCTAGCCCCAGCGATACTCCGGCGATTGAGGCGCGTCGCACTAGCTGGTCTGTACGAGCAGCGGAAAGAAATGCCCCACTGGTCCCTGCCCCGACCCGACGGCCAAGCTGTGGTGCAGCGCTTGGGTGACGTAGTGCTTGCCCTGCCGCACCGCCGTCAGCAGGGGATGGCCCAGAGCCAGGTTGGCGGCGATCGCCGCCGAGAGGGTGCAGCCGGTGCCGTGGGTATGGGGGGTGTCCACCGTTTCTGTCCTCAAGGTCTCTGTGCGATCGCCGTCGCAAAACACATCCACGCCCCGCAGCTCGCCCGCAAAGCCTCCCCCTTTGACGATGACGGCCTTGGGGCCGAGGGCGAGAATCGCTTTTGCCGCCGCCGCCATGTCTTCTAGGGTATGAATCTCTTGGCCGCTGAGGATCTGGGCTTCGTAGCGGTTGGGGGTGACTATTGTGGCCAGGGGAACTAGGGCTTCTAAGGCGGCGATCGCCTCATCGGCAATCAGCTGCGCCCCGGTGCGAGACACCATCACGGGGTCGACCACGAGATTTTTTAGGACGCCAGCCTCAGCCTGCTGCACGACTGCGCTGATGATGTCGGCGTTGAGCAGCATGCCGGTTTTGGCGGCGTCAGCGCCGATGTCGCTGGCGACGGCCTCAATTTGGGCGACCACAGCCTCGGGGGGCAAGGCGTCGACGCGGGACACTCCCTGGGTGTTTTGGGCGGTGATGCAGGTGAGGGCGCTGGTGCCGTGGACGCGGTGGAAGGCGAAGGTTTTGAGGTCGGCTTGGATGCCGGCTCCGCCGCCGCTGTCGGAGCCGGCAATGGTAAGGGCAGTGGGGATGTGGATAGTCATAGGGCTACAGCCGTGGCGTACCCCACTATACCGGACTGTAAACGCTGTCGCCCTGCCCCGACAAAATCACCAGCGATCGCGGCGCAATAATCGTGCCCGCCGTCACCTCCACATCCCCGTCCCAATCTTCAATGGAGAGCACCCGCTCGTCAGGGCCTTCGTAGTCAAAATAGCGGCACTGCTCGATGTCCGGTCGGCGGGGGTTGCCCTCGCGGCGCATCTGGGCGGTGCCCGACTCGGTGCAGCGGTACACCAGGCCCTCAAAGGTCAGCTCCGGCGGCGGACTGGCGCTCACATCTAGGCTGGTCACAGGGGAGAGCAGCGACACGGTGACCCAGTCGTCCTCCTCCACCGACAGCCAGCGAATGTCGTTGTCGTCCTGGAGCATGTACTCCAGCCAGGAAAAGCCGTCGTCTTCGTACCGCAGCTTGCCTTCGACGACCCAGTCGCGGCCCATGGACTGCACGATATCGCCGATGTGCATGTCAAACAGGGAGGGCTGGCGCGGGAGGTTGCGGGAGGTCTCCCGCGTGCGGGGCTGGGGGCGAGAGGAAAACCACCAGAATGCGCCAGCGCCGATAACGACCAGCGCAATCAGGAGCCACAACAGAGGTAAAGTAACCATGGGTAAAAATCGTTGTTGGGTGGACCGGTAAAGCCGTCTGCAGCCCTTTTTCTATAGCAAATCAATTATACAAAGCCCAGCGCGGGTCGTTTTGGTAGCGGACGATGACGGGGTGGCCCAGTCGGTTGACCTGAGCCGGCTGTGAGGTAATATCGCCGGGAAGTATAAATAGGGCGGGCAAGAGAGAGGGGGTTAAAAATTGCGTTGGAATGGGGAGGGTCAGGGCACTGACGTCAACTGCGTCGATGGTTTCGGGCTCCGCCAGCACAAACCCCCAAGGCCCAAAGCTGGGGACGCTGACGGTGTAGGGGTGGGTGCGAAACCCGGCGGCCTCCAGCGTTGTGGTGATGCAGGCGAAAACCTTGGGGGCGAAGAAGGGGCTGGAGGCCTGGGTGACCAGGACGCCGCTGGGGGTGAGGCGCTGGCGCAGCTGGCGGTAGAAGCCCAGGCTGTAGAGCTTGGCGATCGCGTCTACGTCGGGGTCGGGGAAGTCGGCGACGATGACGTCGAAGGTCTGGCCCAGATCGCGCATGAGCTTAAAGGCGTCTCCGTAGCGCAGGGTGACGCGCGGATCGTCGAATGCGCCGCCGTTAGCCTGCAGGAGGGCGGGGTGGCGGCGGGCCAGCGCCACCACCTGCGGGTCTAGCTCCAGGATCAGAACCTGCTCCACCTCCGGCCATTTGAGCACCTCCCGCAGGGCCATGCCGTCTCCGGCTCCCAGCAGCAGCACCCGCCGGGGCGTGCCGCTGGCGGACAGCGCCGGATGGATGAGCGCCTCGTGGTAGCGGTATTCGTCTAGGGTGGACATTTGCAGGTCGCCGTCGAGGAACAGCCGCACGTCTTGGCCGTAGCGGGTCAGCACGATGCGCTGGTAGGCAGACTGCTGCCGGTTGATGATGGGGGCCTGGTAGAGGGTGTTTTCTAGCCGGTTGCTCACGGTCAGCGTCAGCGGCGCGAACAGCAGCAGCCCCACGCCCAGGGCTAAACCGCCCCGCCGCCAGCGCCGCATCCCCGGAAACGCCCCGCCCATGAGATACACCATCCAGGCGGGGAAGGCCCCAATCACCGCCGCCGCCGGAAACATGCCCAGCAGAGGCAGCAGCACCACCGGAAACAGCAGCGACCCGGCCAGCCCGCCCATGTAGTCTAGTGCCAAAACCCCGGACAGCGCCTCCCGCATGCCCTGGTCGCGCTCCATCAGCCGGGTCAGCAGCGGCACTTCCGCCCCGGCCAGGGTGCCCAGCATCAGGGTCACCAGCCCTAGCCCCAGCCACAGGGGACCATCGACGGTGAATAGGGCAAACAGACCCAGGGGCAGCAGGGCGGTGAGCAGGGCAATTAGCAGCTCGACCTGGAAAAAGCGCGTCACCAGAATGCCCTGGAGGCGAGACGGCGAGGCGTCTTGGGCCACGAAGCGGGTGAGGTAGGCCCCCAGACCCATGGCCGCCAGGAAGCCGCCCACCGCGACACCGTAGGCTAAGGCCTGGTTGCCCACCAGGTAGCTGGCCAGCGTGCCCAGCAGCAGCTCCGCCGCTAGCCCGCAGCCGGAGGAGACCGCCGCCGCCGCCAGCAGCCAGCGAATCTGGCGGCGCGTCAGGGATTGGCCCATCTATTTCCCGGCTCCGGTGCCCCCACCGCTAAAGCCCTCGTAGCTGTTGCGCAGCGGCGTGGGCTGCCACTGGCCGCCGTAGCGCATGCCGGAGAGCCGGGTGCCGTAGTAGGGCCGGTAGAAGGGCTGCTGTTCTTGGCCTAGGTTGAGGGCCGAGGTTTGGGTGAAGCTGCCCCAGACGGCGAGCACGGCGATGAGGAGGGCGGAGGCGGCGATGAGTTTTGGCAGCATAGTGAATAAGCGCTAGGAGAGTTTTAGGTGGGTGACTTCGACGGGACCAGTGCGGCGAGCGCCCTGGATGACCTTGAGGGTTGTTTTATCGACGGGCATGTCGGGGGTGATCTCGACGTAAAAGCCGTAGGAGGCTTGCGGCTCGATGATCAGGTCGAGGGCGCATTGCCCCCGAGCGCTGTCGATTTTGCCGTTTTCTCTTTTAAATGAAAGATCTATTGGCACTTGCTTTTCGTAGACCGCTTCCCCCTGGCTGTCTTTGAGGAAAAAGTTGGCGGTTAGGAAGGGGGGTGAGGTGTCGTCTGAGAGCACGCTGATGACGACCTGTACGAGGGCGTCGGGGCCGCCCACCTGGGTGCGGGCCATTAGGTCGCTGTCGCCGATGCTTTTGGAAACGGCCACCCGCCCGGTGCGGCTCACTGAGGCTCCGGTGATCCAGGTCAAAAGCCCTACGCCCACAAGGCCGCTCCACAAAAACCGGCGGTCTACTGCGCCATCCCAGACTCTGACGCGGTAGGTGACGGGCTGGCTGAGGGGCTGTCCGTTGGCTGAGCCTTGCTCAAGGCTGGAGACGGCGATGCTGACGGGTGAGTCGATGGTGGCCTGACGGATGTCGAACCGGCCTTTGGCGTCTTCTTCGTCCCAGGTGCCCGATTCGCCGTCTTCTCGCCAGGTGCCTGACTCTCGCCAGGCGGGCTTTAGGCTGGAGGCGATCACTTCGCCCTGCTCGTCGAGTATCTGCAGCTCGAAGGTGGCCCAGCTGTTGGCGGGGAGCTGCGCCTCGGCGTCGATGCGCATGGCACCGATGGGGCTTTGCTGGGGTTGAATGGGGCCAATGGTGGCCACCTCTTCGGCGGCGATGGTGACGCGCTCGTCTAAGACCTGCCGGGGCAGGAAGAAGGAAAGGAGGGTGGCGATCGCCATTAGCCCCAGTGCGCCTTTGCAGGCTAGGGGAGCCCATTCGGTGAACTGCTGGGTTTTGTATTGCTGAATGTCAACGCCCATGATGATTCGGCCCGGTTGCTGCGGGGGATTCCAGTATAGGTCGCTACTCCTTTTGCGGAGGGAAACCCTCCGCGATCTTAACATTGACAATATTTAGGTGAATCAGGATCGGATGGTTGAGGGGGGCAGATAGACAGCTATCAGCTTTGGATAGACTCCCGCCTCCGGCGTCCCCCTTGGTAAGCCACGGTGTACACACAGGTTGGTCTGACCCCCTCTAGCTCCCCCTTGCCAAGATGCCGCTGGCGAAATATCTCGTAATGGCATTTGGCGTCTTGCTGGCCCCCTCCGCCCCCAATCCTGGGGGAACCAGAAAAATGCCAGATCTCTTGCTATTAAATGCTTTCAAGAATTCTGACTTCGAATCTTGCTCCCCCAAACTTGGGGGCTGGGGGGCCTCTTTAAGGGGTGAAACAGCACGAATGTTGCAAGGTATGAAATTCGCCAGCGGTATCAATTAAGGGGGGTAGGCGAATGAGCTACCTCAGGGGTCGCTGCTGCACCAGGTAGCTCATGACCTGCCCCAGATTTGGGGTAATCCGCAGGCCTTGGTCGCGGATGGGCATGGGCGGGGTCCAGTAGCGCCGCTCGACGTAGTGCAGCATGTGGAGGCGGGCGATCGCTTCCTGCACGCCTTCGGGGGAGCCGATGATGATGTGACGCAGGTGTGAGTCTTCGACTGGTCCTGAAGGACCAACGCACCCTGGCGCGGGGGCGGGCTCGACGAGGGTGGGGATGTGGGGCTCGCCGCCGGTGGGGGAGGGCAGGCGAGTAGATTGCTCGGCGGCGTGCTGTGCCAATGCGAGCTGTGCCGCCTCTAGGGAAAGAGGCAGCGAATTATATTGAGATGACATGAGGGACTCCTGTTGATGTTTTGGGTTAGGAGTCCCCCAGGAACCGGTCATTCCAGACGTTATGAGGTTCGGAATGACGCGGGTATCTCTTATGATCAACCTCAGGTCATCCTGACAGCCTTACTCTGTTTGGGTGGCTTAGGGGCTACGGGTTGCTGTGAACAACCAGTAGCTCCGCCCGACCGAATTCTTGGGAGACTGAAGCCATGGGGACCACGGCTCTAGCTCAAGAGAATAGGCCATTTGTGCTGGGATGGCAAGAGGGAAGAGGGAAATTTTTGCGGGGGCGATCGCTTTTGGGGCGTTTACCCTCGCCCGCAGCTGAAGCGCGGGCTAACCTGAAGACACCCACTGAAGTGGGTTTAGGGTTTGTCTTGGTTGGCGTTTTGAGCGTTGGGGTTTGCTCTAGAGGTTGGTTTGGGGGGAGGGCGATGGTGAAAGTTGCTGGCGATGCTTTGGATGGGGCGGGGCAATTTTTGAAGTTGGGCGGGGCAATTTGAGTTGTTGGGGGCGATCTTTGAAGATCGACGGCTCCGCTTTTAAAGATCGCGGGCTGCGTTTGAGAGTTGGGCGATCGCACCTTAAAGATCGCGGCTTACGTTTGAGAGTTGAGGGGTCACGCTTTAAAGATCGGGTGCTGCGTTTAAAGTGTAGGGTGTGATCTTTAAAGATCGGGGCGCTGCATTGGCGTTTGCGAGGGGATAAAGGCTTTGCCTTCGTTTTGCGAGCGCAGAACTCTGGCCTAAATTTCTGCATCAGAGAAGAAGTCTTCGTCGATGCGCTTGATTTCGAAGGTCTCGCGGATGCTGACGCCGACGTTGTGCTCAATCATCAGCTGCGCTAGCGTTTGCCCATCGACTAGAACGATTTTGCTGCCCTGCAGCCCGTTGACGTAGCTGTGGGCCTGCTGGGTAAAGGTGGAGGTGGTCATGAAAACGCCCTTGCGCGCCCCGACCCCAGCGATCGCTCCTGCAAAAGCCTGGATCTTCTCGCGACCGACGGATTTATCGCCCCAGCGCTTGGCCTGGATGTAGATGGTGTCGAGGCCGAGCTTGTCTTCTTTAATCAGGCCGTCGATGCCGCCGTCTGGGCCGGTGGGGACGCCTTCGACGTCTTTGAGGCTGCCGCCGTAGCCCATGGCGTGGAGGAGCTGGAGGACTAGGCCCTCAAAGTCACCTGGGTCCATTTGCTTGACCTTTTCGAGCAGGTTGTCGCGTAAGTCGGCTTCTAGAACGGCATAAGCTTGGCGAATGCGCTCGTCTGGCGTGGTGCGTTCGTCAGGTTGAGGGCCTGGGGTGACTACATCGGTTCCCTTTATTGGAGTGGTGCGTAGAGCGCTGTCGTCCCCGCTGGCGCGATCGCTAAAGTCTTTGAATTCTTCAAATTGCTGTAGGTAGGCGTTGTCTATCGCGGTTGGGCGCTGGTTTAAGACCTCTTGGCCTCGCAGGGTAATCCTGACGTAGCCTCGGCGCGTGCTCTCTAGCAGCCCTGCTTTGCGTAGGTAGGTGGAAGCCCAGCCAACGCGGTTATCAAAGGCGGCTTGGCGACCGCTGGGAAGCTTGATGGCGCGCTGTTCGGGGGTGAGGTTGAGCTGTTGGGCGAGCTGTTCCCGTAGGTTACGGACGGGCTGCTCTTGAGGGCTTTGGGCGGCGAGCTGCAGTAGGGGCAGCATGAGTTCATCGTAGGTGGGTAATAACATGCTGAAACATAGGGATAAGACACGAAAAGAGGGGTATTATCTGGCAAATACAGCGTTCGTATACAGTTAGCTCGCCTTGGCAATTAAAAAATCCGAACTCTACTCCTCACTTTGGGCCTCTTGTGATGAACTGCGCGGCGGCATGGATGCCAGCCAGTACAAGGACTATGTCCTGTTTATGCTGTTCATCAAATATATCTCTGACAAATACGCCGACTCTGACGACTACGCGCCGCCCGTCGCCATCCCGGAAGGGGCAAGCTTTTGGGATATGGTGGCCCTCAAGGGCAAGAACGATATTGGCGACAAAATTAATAAGCAGATTATCTCACCGCTGATCGAGGCCAATCAAAGCCTAGCCCGCAGCGAATTCCCGGACTTCAACGACCCCAACAAGCTGGGGGAAGGGTCGGCGATGGTGGAGCGGCTCACCAACTTGGTGGCCATCTTTCAAAAGCCGGAGCTGGATTTTTCTAAAAACCGGGCCGACCACGACGACATCTTGGGGGATGCCTACGAGTACTTGATGCGGCACTTCGCCACCGAAAGCGGCAAAAGCAAAGGGCAGTTTTATACCCCGGCAGAGGTGAGCCGCGTTATTGCTCAGGTGATTGGCATTTCGCCAGAGAACACCGTAGCCTCTACCACCGCCTACGACCCCACCTGCGGCTCCGGGTCGCTGCTGCTGAAGGTAGCGGCCCAGGCGGGCAAGCGCATCACCCTAGAAGGGCAGGAGAAGGACGTCACTACTTCCGGTCTAGCCCGGATGAATATGATTCTGCACGATTTCCCCACGGCGAATATTCTGTCGGGCAATACGCTGGCGGCTCCCAAGTTCAAGGACGGTGAGCAGCTGCGCACTTACGACTATGTGGTAGCGAATCCCCCCTTTTCCGATAAGACCTGGAGCACGGGCCTCACGCCCGCCAGCGAGCGCTACAAGCGCTTTGAATGGGGCGAGCCACCGGCTAAGCAGGGGGACTATGCCTATCTGCTGCACATCATCCGCTCCATGAAGCGCACGGGCAAAGCCGCCTGCATTTTGCCCCACGGGGTGCTGTTTCGCGGCAATGCGGAAGCGGTGATTCGCCAGCAGCTAGTGCATTCAGGCTACTTAAAGGGCATCATTGGCCTGCCCCCTAACCTGTTTTACGGTACGGGCATTCCGGCCTGCATTGTGGTGCTGGATAAGGAAAACGCCACGGCGCGGCGGGGCATTTTTATGGTGGATGCTTCCAAGGGGTTCAAAAAAGACGGCAACAAGAACCGCCTGCGGGAGCAGGACATCCACCGCATCGTAGATACCTTTACCAAACAGACCAATATCCCGCGCTACGCCCGCATGGTGCCCTTTGAGGAGATTGCGGACCCGAAGAACGACTACAACCTCAACCTGCCGCGCTATATCGACAGCACCGAGCCGGAGGATATCCAAGACCTAGAGGCCCACCTGCGCGGCGGCATCCCCAAGCAAGATATTGATGACCTAGAGCGCTACTGGCAGGTGATGCCCCAGGTGCGCTCTGCCCTATTTCAGCCCGCCGATCGCCCCGATTACTTTCACCTGCAGCCCGCGATCGCCCAGGTGAAGGCGACCATCTTAGATCACGCGGAATTTGCCGCCTTTACCCAGCGGGTAACGCAGCGGTTTGAGCAGTGGCAGCAGGTGCAGGTGCCCCGCCTCAAGGAATTTGATAAAGATGGCCTGCCCAAGGAATTGATTAAAACTATCGCCGAGGAGCTGCTTGATGGGTTCAAACCCGCGCCGCTGGTGGATGCCTACGCGGTATATCAGCACCTGATGGATTACTGGGCGGAGACCATGCAGGACGACTGTTACATTATTGCGGCAGAGGGGTGGGCGGCCCAAACCTATCGGGTTATAGAGGAAGCAAAAAGTGGCAAACAGACGGATAAAGGATGGACCTGCGACCTGGTACCCAAGCCCCTGATTGTGGCTCGCTACTTTGCTAAGGAACAGGCGGCGATTGACAAGCTGCAGGCTGAGCTAGAGGCAGTGGTTGCCAATCTGGAGGAACTACTGGAAGAGCACGGCGGCGAAGAGGGGGCGCTAAAAGATGTATCTTCTAAAGCTGACGCCCAGGTGGCCTATGAGGAGGTCGTAGTATCGCTATGGCGGGAGGAAGAAGATTCAGCATTTTTTACTTACAGCACCGCTCGGGAGATAGCAGACGAAAATGCTGCCCAGCTACAGGAGTTGAGTAGCAATCACTTCCTGACAGCACTAAAACCCAAAAAGGGTAGCTTGACGCTGAAGATGATTAAGACTCGGCTAGCGGAGTCAGTCGGCGAAGAGCATAAGGTACTCTCAGAGTATTTAGAGACAGACAAGGCAATGAAGGCCACTGTTAAAAAGGCGAAGAAGCTATTTGTGGTGGCAGAGAAACGACACTTAGACCGCCTAACGAAAGACCCGCTCCCGGAGGAGCTAGAGGACTTGGAGGTGGTAGTACGCTATCTGGCGCAGCTAGACGAGGAGAAGCGGCTGAAAAGCGAGATTAAGGATATGGAGGCAGAGCTAGACACGCTGGCCTACGACAAGTATCCGCAGCTCACCGAAGACGAAGTGAAGACGCTAGTGGTGAATGACAAGTGGATGCCGACCCTGAGCGCGGCGGTGCAGGGGGAGATTGAGCGGGTATCGCAGAGGCTGACGGGACGAATTCGGGAGCTGGCGGAGCGCTATGCGGTGCCGCTGCCGGAGCTAGAGGCGAAGGTGGAGGGGCTAGCGGCGCGGGTGGAGGAGCACCTGAAGACTATGGGGCTAGCATGGGATTGAGGGAGGGAGGTTAGGCCAGAGCGCTAGCGTGACCTAACAAAACCGGTCGGTAAGCGAGGTAAATCGATGAGTATTTTGATTTCTAATGAGATTTTGGCTACGGCTCGGATGACTGAGGCAGAGATGCGTCAGGAAATTGCGATCTTACTTTTTCAGAAGGAGAAGTTTACCTTGGCTCAGGCAAGCCGGTTTGCAGGGGTGCATCGGATGGCATTTCAGCACATTCTAGCGAGTCGCCAGATTCCGGTTCACTATGGCGTTGATGATTTTGAGCATGATGTCCGACATTTGCAAGAGCTAGGCCGATTGTGATTGTTGTGAGAGCCGTAGATTGGGTCAGAGCGCTAGCGTGACCCAACGAAATCAGCATTTGAATGGGTTTTGTTGTTGGAGCGGATGATGAGAGAGGTAAGGGGTGAGGGATTGAAGGCTGATGGGGTTCCGGCTGGGTATAAGCGGACTGAGGTGGGGGTGATTCCAGAGGATTGGGAATGCGACAGACTAGAAAATTATTTTTCTTTTATCTCTTACGGCTTTACCAATCCGATGCCTACAGTAGAATCCGGGATTTTCATGATTACTGCTGCGGATATTAACAGCGGTAGGATTCAATTTGAAACTGCGAGGAAAACGACAGAGAACGCTTATAAAACTTTACTATCTTCAAAGAGTAAGCCTAGAAGAAATGATCTCTTACTTACAAAAGACGGCTCGCTTGGCCGTCTTGCGATAGTGGGTGACGAACAGATTTGTATTAATCAATCAGTAGCAGTAATACGCCCGAATGAAAAAGTTGAACCAATCTTCTTAAAGCTATTGTTGGAAAGCCCTTTCTATCAAAGAAAGATGCTTGAAGACTCAGGTGGATCAACCATCAAGCATATATATATCACTATTGTAAACTTGATGTATGTTGGTCTACCTTCTAATCTCCCCGAACAACGCGCGATCGCCTCTGCCCTCTCCGACGTAGACGAGCTGCTGGCAGCGCTAGAGCAGCTTATTGCCAAGAAGCGCGACCTGAAGCAAGGGGCGATGCAGCAGCTCCTCACGGGTAAGCGGCGACTACCGGGGTTTGGTGAGGGGAAGGGGTATAAGGAGACTGAGGTGGGGATGATTCCGGAGGATTGGCGATTGGCCACTCTTGGAGAGATATGCGTGTTTGAGAACGGCGACCGAGGTAGTAACTACCCGTCCCGAAAAGACTTTGTATTTAGCGGAATTCCATTTATAAATGCTGGTCATATTAATAAAGGACAAGTTGATCATGCCTCAATGGACTACATAACCCAAGATAGTTACGATAGGCTTGGAGGCGGGAAAGTCAAAGCTGGAGACATTCTATTCTGCCTTCGAGGTTCACTAGGAAAGTTTGGAATTGTAAAAAGCGATTTTGGAGACGGAGCTATAGCGAGCTCTCTTGTAATTATTCGCCTTGAACATAATTCAGTGTTTCGCAAGTATTTAGACTGCTATTTTAGCTCTAGTTTGTGCGAGCGAATGATTGAGGCTTGGTCAGGTGGGGCTGCGCAACCCAACCTTGGCGCGCAAGACTTGGCAAAGTTTTTCATGTTACTTCCCCCCGTAGCAGAACAAACCGCGATCGCCACAGTCCTCTCCGATATTGACGCCGAAATCACCGCCCTAGAGCAGCGCCATAGCAAAACTCGCGCCCTCAAACAGGGCATGATGCAACAACTCCTCACCGGCAAAACTCGCCTACTATGAGCGCCAGAGATCTATTCCACAACGCCGTCCGTCGTGGCCTCGAAAAAGACCAGTGGCACATCTCCAGCGACCCGCTAGCGCTGGAGTGGGAAGAAGTCAAAGTTAAAATTGATCTAGCCGCCGAGCGACTGATCGCCGCTGAGCGGGGAGAGGAGAAAATCGCCGTTGAAATCAAAAGCTTTACTAGAACAAGAACTTATTAGCATGGGCATCCCAAAAGCAGATATCATCCTCGGCCTACACCCCGCCTACAAGCGCCCCTACACCGGCTATGGAGTTGCCTAAACCATGCCAGAACCCCGCCCAGAACGCCAAACCCAAAACCGCGTCGTCGCCCTGTTCACCGACCCCAGCCGCCCCGACAGCCTCGGCTACCGCTACCTGGGCAACTGGCAACACCGAGACAACAACCGCCCCATCGAAACCGAACTGCTGCACCAAAACCTCCAGGCGCGCGGCTACACCACCCCCCACATCAACGCCGCCCTAGAAAAGCTCAAAGCCGCCGCTGACACCACCGGCATCACCCTCTATCAGGCCAACCTGCGCACCTACCAGCTGCTGCGCTACGGCATCCAGGTCAAAACAGACCTAAAAAAGAACTACGAAACCATCCACCTGATTGACTGGGACCACCCCGAGGCCAACGACTTCGCCCTAGCCGAAGAAGTCACGCTCAAGGGCGGCTACGAACGCCGCCCCGACCTAGTCCTCTACCTCAACGGCATCGCCATCGGCGTCATTGAACTGAAGCGCAGCTCCGTCAATATCACCGAAGGCATCCGCCAGCTAATTACCAACCAAGAAGCGATATTCAATCAAAGCTTCTTCAGCACCGTTCAGTTTGTCTTTGCCGGAAACGACGCTCAAGGGCTGCACTACGGCACCACCGACACCTTAGAAGAATTTTTTACGCCCTGGAAGCTTCAGAACCCTGACCCCGACCCCAATGCCGCTGGTGCCAAGCTCGATCGCCCCCTGGCCGAGATGTGCGATAAAGCCCGTCTGCTCGACCTGATCCATAACTTCGTCATCTTCGACGGCGGCATCAAAAAAGTGCCCCGCCCCCACCAATACACCGGCATGAAAGCCGCCCAAGCCCGCATCCGCCAGCGCGAAGGCGGCATTATTTGGCACACCCAGGGCAGCGGCAAGAGCATCTTGATGGTGCTGCTCACCAAGTGGCTGCTAGAGCATGACCCCGAGGCCCGCATCCTCATCGTCACCGATCGCGACGAGCTAGATAGGCAAATTTGGGGCGTGATGAAAAATGCTGGCATCATCACCGAAGAGTCCGCCTCGCCCCGCATCACCTCCCGCAAGCAGTTCGAGCGCACCCTCGCCGCAACCACCCCCCGCGTGCTCTGCGCCCTAATTCACAAATTTGACCCCGACTTCAGCACCGAGCCGCCCCCTATTTACGGGCGCTTCTACGTCTTCGTAGACGAATGCCACCGCACCCAGGGCGGCGACATGAACAAGCAGATGAAAAGCCGCTGGCTCAAGGACGCCATCTTCATCGGCTTCACCGGCACCCCGCTGCTGCTCAACGCCAAGCAAACCACCCGCGAGGTCTTCGGCACCTACATCCACACCTACAAGTTCTACGAAGCGGTGGCCGACAACGTCATCCTCGACCTCAAATACGAGGCCCGCGACGTGCCCCAGCGCCTTACTTCGCAGCGGCATATCGACGAGTGGTTTGAGCAAAAGACCAGGGGGCTTAGCAAACCCCAGCAGGCAATTCTGCGCGAGCGTTGGGCCAGCATGGAGAAACTGATGAGCGCGGGAGAGCGCAAGCAGCGCATCATCGCCGACATCATCCACGACTTCGGTCTCAAGCCCCGCCTCAGCAACGACCGAGGCACCGCCATCCTAGTGGCTGCCTCCATCTACGACGCCTGCCACTACTTCCGCCTGTTCCAAAACACCGACTTTGGACCCTACTGCGGCATCGTCACCTCCTACGAGCCCAGCCCCGGCAAAATCTCTCGCGAACCGACCAACAGCAACGAGCGCTACAAATTCAACACCTACACCCAGCACGTCCTCACAGCGGGACAAACCACCAAAAAATACGAAGACGACGTCAAGCGCCGCTTCGAAAAAGAGCCCGCCACCTGCAAACTGCTGATCGTCGTCAGTAAGCTGCTCACCGGCTTCGATGCCCCCTCCTGCACCTACATCTACCTCGACAACGAGATGCGGGACCACACCCTCTTTCAGGCCATCTGCCGCACCAATCGCCTGGACGGCGACGACAAAGACTTTGGCTACATCGTGGACTACAAAGCCTTGCTAGAGCAGGTGGAAACCTCCATCGCTGTTTACAACTCCGAGGAGCTAGACCCCAGCGAAGACGGCCCCACCAACATCACCCTTAAAAACCACCTCGCCGAAGGTAAAGCCCAGCTCGACACTGCTCGCGACGCGCTTCACTATCTCTGTGAGCCTGTGCCGCCCCCCAAAGAAATTGAGCAGTACCTCCATTACTTCTGCGGTGACGCCGCCAACCCCGACGACCTCAAGGAAACTGAGCCCCAGCGCATCGCCTTCTACAAAGCGGTCGCGACCTTTGTCCGCACCTACGCCACCTTAGCCCAGCAGCTTCAAGAGGCGGGCTACTCCAGCGCTGACATTATCGCCCTTGAACAAGAGGGCCAGTTCTTCGCCGATACCCGCACCGCCATCAAAAACTACTCGGGCGAAGAGCTCGACACCAAGCCCTACGAGGCGGATATGCGCCACCTAATCAACAGCTATATCCAAGCCGATGCCTCCCAAACCCTGGGCAATCTCGGCAACCTCTCCCTCACCGACGCCATCATCGAAACCGGCATCCACGACGCCATCGCCCAAAAGCTCAACCACCAGGGCAAGCTCTCCAACAGCGCGATCGCCGAAACCATCATCAACAACGTCCGCCGCACCATCATCCGCGACAACCTCACCGATCCTAAGTTCTACGACGAGATGTCGAAGCTGCTGGACGACCTGATTCAGCAAAAGCGCGACGATACCGAGACTTACAAGCAGTTCCTTCGCGACGTCGAGGCGCTGGTCAACCGCATGGCGAGGAAAGCCCCCGACCCGACGGTGCCGGAAGCCCTACGCGGCAACGCCGAGGCGATTGTGCTGTTTAACAACTTAGCCACCATTGAAGCCACCACGTTTCAATGTCCCAAGAACGAAGATGAGAAAGCGGCGATCGCCCTGGAGCTGGACCGCGTGATGCGTAACGAAGCGCCGGCAGGCTGGAAAGGAAAGAAAGATGACCCTAGAGCGAAGCAAGTTCTTAACGCGCTTTACCCTATAATGTCCCGAGACCGCAGAGCAACTGAAGCGATCTTCGACATCATCAAAAACCAAAGCGGCTACCCATGACCGAGACCATCCAGCTAGGGAACATTGCCCTCACCATCACCCAGAAAGACGTTAAAAACGTCCATCTGTCGGTGCATCCCCCCGACGGTCGCGTCACCCTAGTTGCACCTACGTCTACCCGCCTCGACGTAGCCCGCGCCTACGCCATCAGCAAGCTGAGCTGGATTCGCGAGCAGCAGCGCCAGTTTGAGCACCAGGCCCGAGAAACGCCTCGACAGTTTGTGGAGCGCGAAAGCCACTCCCTTTGGGGACGTCGCTATCTACTGTCAGTAATCTACCAAGATGCTAAGCCCAGCATAACCCTTGACCACAAACGCATCCTGCTGCAGGTCCGCCCCGGCAGCGACTGGGTCAAGCGCGCCGCTGTACTGCATGAGTGGCATAAATCGCTGCTGCATCAAGCCATTCCGCCGCTGATTCAAAAGTGGCAGGAGAAGCTAGGCGTCGAGGTAGAGCGCTACTTCTTGCAGCGGATGAAAACAAAGTGGGGAAGCTGTAGCCACCAGGCTAAGAATATCCGGCTCAATACCGAGCTAGTCAAAAAGCCCAAAGACTTACTCGAATACGTCGTCGTTCACGAAATGGCGCATCTGATTGAACCAACCCACAGCGATCGCTTCATGGCGCTGCTAAATCAACATTACCCAACCTGGCGCGAAGCCCGCGCTGAGCTGAACGAGTTGCCGCTAGCCGCAGAGACCTGGCGAAGCCATTAACCTTCGAGATAAGGCCCAAGCAATATGCGCGTTATTGAAACCGAGCCAACATCTCAAACGACTATCGCCTCAGAAGCCAGCTCCCGAAATCGCAGAAGAAAACTATCAAGGGACAATAGGGGCAAAGCTCTCGCGAGGCGATAAGAGCAAAGCTCCCGCGAGGCGATAAGAGCAGAGCTCTCGCGAGGCGATAAGAGCAAAGCTCCCGCGAGGCGATAAGAGCAGAGCTCTCGCGAGGCGATAAGAGCAAAGCTCCCGCGAGGCGATAAGAGCAAAGCTCCCGCGAGGCGATAAGAGTAAAGCTCCCGCGAGGCGATCGCCATGAACCCTTCCCAGACCTCAGCTTAATGCCGCTAAAGTCCACAACATCCTCGTCAACCTATCCAAAGCTATAAAGCCAAGGCAACTATCCATCCCCGAATCCATCATCCAATCCATCCGCCTCCCCGAAAACCGCATTGAGGCCGAACTGCTCAAAGAACTCGCCTTAGCCCTCTATGCTCAAGAACTCCTATCCTTTGGCAAAGCCCGCGAACTCGCCCACCTCAATCACCACCAGTTCAGCCAGCTCATAGGCGAACCGACAAGTCAGCGCTTGCGCGATCGCGATATCCCCCGGCACTACTCAGAAACCGAACTGACAGAAGACCTAAACTATGCCCGTCGTCAGTGACACCTCCCCCTGCTCAACTTAGCCATCATTGATCACATCTTCCTGCTACCCCAGCAGTTCGAGCAGGACTAAGCTCGTAGGAGACCAGAGGGCAAGCCCTGACAACAGCCACTAGCATCACAAGCTGTATCTCTGACAAAAGCCATGCCCAAAGCTAACATCATCCACCCCGACCAGTCCTACACCTTCTCAGACTACTTCAAGCTCAACTTTGCCCCGCAAGACATCCTCGCCTACTTCGGCGTCACCCTCCAGCGCCGCTCCTTAAAACTCCCCCAATACCAAGGCCCCCTCGATCGCCTCACCGACCTCAAAGCCCGCATCGAAGAAAGCTTGCCCCGCCTCAGCCTCACCAGCGAAATGGCCCGTCGGGAATTTCTGATTGCCCCTGTCCTAACCGATCTCCTGCACTACACCCAAGCCACCCTCAACGTTGAATATCCCGTAGCCGTCAGCAGCCAGCTCAAAGGCTCTCTAGATTATTTGCTCCGCAGTGACCAAACGTTCCTGGTGATTGAAGCCAAAAACGAAGACCTAGAGCGAGGCTTTGTTCAGCTCGCAATTGAACTCATCGCCCTCGACCAATGGATAGAGTCCGACAGCACGCAATCCTACAAGGGGCAATTTCCACCGGCAATATTTGGCAATTTGGCCAATTCGATCGCCAGTCTCGCCAGGTGACCCAAGATGTGGATCTTTACCGCGTGCCCGCCGACCTAGGCGACCTCCTGCGAATCCTAGTCCAAATCCTGACCCCCCAACCCAACCGCGTCCCACTCTGTGAAGCTTCTCCGTAGCGGCGATCGCCGCCAGTGTCGCAACGGGCACAATAAGCCTGTACCACACTTAGGTAACACCGCCCTAACAATGATTCAAAACACCAACCGCCGCCTCACCGGCAACGTCATCAAACGCGACATCAATTCCTACAACGGCTTCACCTACGTCAAAGACTACATCCCCCCAAGGCTCGACGCCGCCCCCGAAGTTCTAAAAGACGCCTACAGCGCCATGCTCACCGCCCAACAGCGCGAAACCGAACAAAAAGCCGCCTACAAAGCCGCCACCGACGCCGCCCGCCTAGCAGAATGGACCTTCCACAACGCCGTTCTCGCCATGAAAGAAGGCGTGCGCGGCCAGTACGGCCCCGACAGCGACGAAGCCCAAGCCGTCGGCTTAAAGAAAAAGTCCGAGCGCAAGCGCGCCAGCCGCAAGCCCGCCCCCGCAATGTCTTAAACCAATTTCCGAAAAGGGATTTGTTACACCGACGTCTGCTGCCGCCGGTAGAGCGAATGATACAGCCCCTTCTCCGCCAGCAGCGACTCATGGGTGCCCCGCTCCACCACCACCCCCTTCTCCATCGCCAGAATTAAATCCGCCCGCTTCAGCGGCGCAAACCGATGGGCGATCAAAAACACCGTACGGCCCTCAGACGCCTGGCGCAGGTTCTCCAGCACCTGCTGCTCCGTCTCCGCATCTAGATTGCTAGTGGCCTCATCCAAAATTAGAATCGGAGCCTGGGACAGAAACAGCCGCGCCAACGTAATCCGCTGTCGCTGGCCGCCCGAGAGCGCCACGCCCCGCTCCCCCACGTTGGTCTCATAGCCCTCAGGCAGGTCAGATATAAAGTCGTGGGCCACCGCCAGTCGCGCCGCCTCCACCACCGCCTCCGCCGTCACGTCCAAGTTGCCCAGAGTGATGTTGTCTAAAATGGAACCGTTGAACAAAAAGTCGTCCTGCAGCACCACGGCTATTTGGGGCCGCAGGGAGGCCAAATCGGCGCTTTTAACGTCGAACCCATCCACAGTGATACGCCCTGATTCTGGCGTATAGAGCCGCTGCATCAGCTTTGACAGGGTGCTCTTCCCAGAGCCGCTGCGGCCCACGATGCCCACAAACATGCCCGGCTCGGCCTTAAAGGAGACCCCCCGCAAAATCGGCTCCTGCGCCTCTTGATACCGGAAAAAGATTTTATCGAAGGCCACCTCACCTTTCAGGGCAGGCAGCACTAGCCCCGTCCCGGGCTCCGCCTCCGGCGGTACGTTGAGGATGTCGCCAATACGGTCTACCGCCAGCAGCACCTCCTGCAGGTTTTGCCACAGCTGCACCAGCCGCAGCAGCGGACCGGTGACCCGAGCGGTAAACATCTGAAAGGCAATCAGCTGACCAATCGTAAAATCCTGATTGATCACCAGCCGCGCCCCCACCCACAGCAGCAGCAGGCTAGAGAAGCTGGTCAAAAAATCTCCCAGGTGGTTGCTGATGTTGGCGGTGGTGTTGGCGCGAAAGCCGGTGCGCACGAAGCGAGCATAGAGGCCCTCCCAGCGATCGCGGGCGTCTTTTTCCCCAGCGTGGGCCTTTACGGTTTGGATGCCGGTGACGGTCTCTACCAAAAAGGACTGACTGTCGGCGCTGCGGTCAAAGGTTTGGTCCAGCCAGCGCCGCAAAATGGGGGTAGACGCGAGGGTGAGGACCGCAAATAGAGGCAGCACCGCCAAGGCCACCCCCGTCAGGGTAACGCTGTAGTAGAGCATCACCACCAGGTAAATCGCCGCAAAGACGCTGTCGAGCATCACGGTCAGCGCGGTGCTGGTGAGAAACTGGCGGATTTCCTCTAGCTCCTGAACCCGGGCCACCGTATCCCCCACGCGGCGAGCCTCGAAATAGGACAGCGGCAGCCGCAGCAGGTGACGAAACAGCTGGGCCGAGAGGCTCAAATCGAGTCTATTTGTAGTGTGGGTGAAGATGAACATCCGCAGGATGCCCAGCGCCGCCTCGAAGATTGCAACGGCAAGGAGGGCGATCGCCATCACGTCTAGGGTGGGAATGCTGCCCTGCACCATGACCTTGTCGATCACCACCTGGGTAATGATGGGCGTAGTGAGGCCCAACAGCTGCAGAGAAAACGAGGCTAGCAGCACTTCTCCCAGCAGGCCGCGATAGCGCATTACGGCGGGCAGGAACCAGCTGAGGCCAAACTTCTCCTGAGCCTGTACGGGGTCTAGCTGCCACAGCTCCCCGTCCCAATGCTCCTCTACCGCCTCTTTAGGTAGCCGCTGAGCGCTCTGGTGCGGGCTGTAGGGGTCGGCGATGGTAAGGCTATTGCCCCTAACGGCGTAAAGCACCGCCCAGTGGTCGTCCCATGGGAGAATCGCCGGCAGGACCGTCTGGCGTAAATCGGACCAGGTGGAAATCATCAGCCGCCGGCTTTGCAGTCCCGCCTTTTCTGCAGCGCTGGAGAGATCTTTGGGCCGCTGTCCGCGCACCTGCCGCACCATCCAGTCGAGCTGGACGGGCACTTCTAGCTGCTGAGACACCATGGTCAAGCAGGCGGCGATCGCGTTGATGTGGCCCACGTAGGGGTAAGCTGCCACGAGGTCTAAGTCCAGCGAGACAGGCTGATAGCGCGCCTGTAGCTCGGTCCAAAATTTCTGTAGCGGCGCTGGGTCGTTGGCGCTGCGTTGGGCCGGAGCTTGAAGCAGCGATCGCCACAGGGCCGCCTCCCAGGCTAGAACCACCACCTCCCGGCTCGCAGCCCTCGCCTTCCAGCCCTCTAGCTGCAGCAGCTCGCCAAACCAGTCCCCCGCCCCCAAAAGGGCATCTCCGTCGGGAGACACCAGCCGCACCTGCCCAGAGAGGATTAGATACTGCTCCGGCCCCTGCTCCGGCCCCTGCTCCGGCCCCTCTGTAATGCGGCGGGCCAAATTACCTTACCCAACCGATAGGTTCTCTGGGTTGCTGCCTGCTGGATGCGATCGCGCTGGTGGGGGGCAAGCAACTGCAGCGGCGGCTGATCCCAGTCGAGCTGGGGCGCTTCAGAGATCATGCTGTGACCTGGAGCTGAATCGGTGTTGATTCGATGGTTTCGGCCAGCCACTGCTCAAATATCTCGTCGATGAGCGCTTGTTTGAGGGCGTCGTCTTCTAAGGAAGCGGGCAGCACCGCCTCAACGCGAAACAGTCCCCAGCGCTCGTCCATGTGAATCGGGCCGACTAGCTCTTCAGGGCCAGCCTCGTCGACCGCAACCCGCAGCTCATCCGGCATTGTACCCCGGCTCACCGGCCCCACCATGCCGTTGACGATGCGATCGTCGGTGATAGAGAACTCCCGCGCCAGCGCCTCGAAACTGGCCTGCTTCTCTACAACCTGGTGACGCAGCTCTTCTATCAGGTCTTTGTCTTCGACGATGATGCGCGAGAGCACCACCCGGTCTAGGTAGAGCTTGCGCTCGATAAAGTACTGCTGCAGCTTGGGGAGGGCGATCGCCTCTTTTAGCGCTCTGACGCGAAAACCCGCCGTCACCTGTTGCTGAAACTGTTCAAAGGTCAGGCCGTTGCTCGTTAGCCACTCCTGGAAAGCTGCTGGGTCTGCAAGCTGCTGCTGCAGACGAAAGTCAATCACGGCCTGCTCTACTGCCGCCGCATCAATAGGAGTGGACTGCTGCGCCAAAGCCTGCTCCAGCACGTACTGCCGCACGACCTCACCCACCAGAGCGTCAAACTTCTGGCCTCTTTGCAGATAGCGAATTGCCTCACTCAAGGAAATCGGCTGTTCACCGAGCAGCAAAAACGGAGCAGATGTCATGGGTAGGTGAGCAGCGATAGACGGCAGGTTCAGTATGCCCGGGCGCAGCAGCTTGGGGCCACTGCGCCCGCTCGGCTCGCTATCGCGCTATGGATTCAAGTTCAGTAACGAGCTGAGGCGCAGCCGGAGTTCTAGACTCAAACTTAGCGACTATGCCGGGCACTGCTATCATTTCGGGGGCGGCGATATTGGCGGCGATGGCCCCATCTGGCGACGCCTCTTTCGTCGCATCCTTGCCGGCTCGCAGCAGCTTAGGAATGCTGAGCTGAGGGATCTCTAGGCTTGTCCCGGCGTTGATTTGCACAGCGGCGAGCTGGAAGCCATCTTGCAGATAGGCCAAAGACTGATTCAGCAGTTCGCCCGCGTTGACGGCCACCCAACCATCGGCGGTGCGCTGACGGTACTCAAAGTGCAGGTGAGGGCCGGTGGAGTTGCCGGTGCTGCCCACGCGGCCAATCACCGTTCCCTGCTCGACCCACTCGCCAGATTTAACGAACACCTCAGACATGTGGCCGTACAGCGTTTGCGCCGAGCGCTCATCGTGCTGAAGCACCACCGTGACGCCGTAGCCCCCCAGAATATCCGAGAGGGCGACCCGCCCTGAGTAGGCTGCGACGATGGGCGTTCCCTGGGCCGCGGACAGGTCGGTTCCGGTATGGAGGCGGTGATTGCCGAAGATGGGATGGACCCGCCAGCCGAAGGGGGAGGAAATTCGAGCGGGAATGGCCAGGGGAAACATCAGCGCCCTGTTGCCGTTGCTTTGCAGCGCTCTGGGGCGGGCAGTGCGGCTGTAATAATCGCGGACGGAGCGGCGCAGGTGAATGCCGTTGCCGTCAATGCTAACCGCCCCAACGCGAACCGCATTGACCGCTGGCCGGGGGGATGCACGACGGGCGACGGAGCCTGCAGAGCCTGCAGATCCTGGTGCCGCCGGCGCGGCGTCGCCGCAGACGCTAGAGGGAATGGCCTCGCCTTGGCGAAGTACAGTTTTGCAGCCTGTGGAGCGCTCTGAGAGCACCACGTCAGGGGCAGCGGTAGGTTCTGTAGCGCCAACGCTGTAGTCGGTGGGGTCAATGTACTGAGCGCCGAAGTCGACTTCAGCCCCAGAATCGGTCGGGGCCGAAGTCGACTCCGTAGGGAGAACTTCCACAGGGTCTAGAACCGGCTGCGCAGCAGGAGCCGGGGTTATCAGCTCGGCGGCGGGCGCTGCTACCGAGGGGGCGTCAGCTGCGGAAACGTCGATGTCGATGGTGGCGTCAGCGGGGGCTTCTGCCGCCGAGGCCACCCAATCTTCGGCAACAGCGCCGGCGGTGGCAGAACTAGGCGCATTGGATTTGGAGGCCGTCTCCTCAGCAGTCGGTATCTCAAGCGGGAAGTATTCTGGAGGCAACACAACCGCCGTCTCTAGGGGAGCGGCGTCTAGCGAAAGGGCTGGGGGTGGGGCGTCAGTCGCCGACTGAGACGCCACGGTGATGACCTGCTTGGCGATCGCCACGTTGGCCGCGCTTCCCAGTAGGCCGGCACAGCTTAGCCCGCTAGCTATCACTGAACAGGCTCGTTGATAAGATTTATTAGAAGAATGCTTAATCATAATCGTACTTGTACGTCAGCCTTAAATACGTTGGCGCTATCTGGCAGGTGTTTCGAGGGCGCGGAAGCTACCGATAGCTGAGGTTAAAAATAAAGGGTGGGGTTAAGTGCGCAAGCAATACCCATTGTAATCGACCATAATCACGGTCTCAGCTTCCCAGGATAGTCGCTATAGTCCCCATCCGACAAATTCAGCTCATTAGCGCTTGCCTGAATTGGAACTACCTCGATAACAGCTGTCTGTAAAACAGCGGTTAGAGTTCCCCAATGGCCAAAAATAAGCCGTCAATATGGCGATCGCCGACCGCTCAGGCAAGAAATTGGGAGGCAATGACAGCTAGCGCTTGTCCACTATAGCGATCGCCAGTCTCTTCGTCCGGACGGCATAGGCGATTTGCAAAGTCAAACTGGAGGCTGCCTTTTAGGGAGCTGCCGCTAGCACCCTTTCGTGTATAGCCCGATGGGATCTTCTAAAGTGTCGCCCACCTCAGCGCCCGTATGGTAGGCCGCCAGCAAGATGTCGCTGGTTTTGCCCCAGGCGATCGCCCCGGTGTGGTCGAGGCCGATGGCCCCGAGGTCTCGCTGGTTTTGGTGGGCCTCGGCGCAGGAGCGGGCAAAGGCAGTCTCTAGGGTCGCCCCGTCGGTGACGCGAACGGCAATTCGGGGGGCCAGACATTCATCAATGATGTCCTCGCCGATGCCGGTGCAGCTGATGGCCGAGGTGGGCGTAGCGTAGTTGCCGGCAGGCATGGCGGAGTCGCTGACCCGGCCAATGCGCTCGAAGCCTTTTCCTCCGGTGGAGGTCCCCACCGCCAAACGCCCCTGCGCGTCTAGGGCCACCACCCCAATAGTGCCCCGCCCGGCGGTGTCTCCGGCAGCTGTGGCCGGTAGGACCTCGGCGATAACGTTTGCCATTCCGGGCTCAAAGTTACCGGCCCGCTCCTGTAGCCATTCCTGCAGCCGCAGGTCTGTCGCCGGGTCGTAGGGAGGCACCTGCTGCTCCCGGGCCAGCATCGCCGCTCCGGTTTCCGACAGCACCCGGTCGGGTGAGCCTTGAAGCTGCTGGGCGAGCTCGATTGGATTTTTGACCCGGCCCACGTTGATGACGCCGCTAAAGCGCTGCAGGTCTCCCTTCATCAGGGCTGCGCTCATGCGCACCTGTCCGTCAGATTGCAGTACCGAGCCGGTCCCGGCGTTGAAGCGAGGCTCATCCTCAAGTAGGCGGCAGCCCAGCATGACGGCGTCTTCTGCCGATCCTCCCTTCTCCAGGCAGGCAAACGTTTCTCGCACAATGGCGTGCAGCGATTGCCGCACCGCCTCTAAGCCCCCTTTTCCTTTGAGCGAGCTACCGGCTCCGCCGTGAATGATGAGTTTGGGCTGGACTGGGTTCGCTGTTTGGGGGGGTGCCATGGGTTTTGCTGCTGCCTTGCCGTCTGTAGATCGTACAAAGCTTACCCTATAGGCGTCACTGAATTGCAGGATGTCCCTTGGATGAGCACAGCAGGCCACTAGTTCAATCTGTCACTGGTTCAATCTGCCACGGGTTCGATCTGCCACTGGGTACTACGAGGGCGTCTCTCGCTCCGAGCGCCGCCGCCGCCGGCAGCGCTCGGAGCAATACTTGACGTCGTCCCAACAGTCTTTCCACTTTTTTCGCCAGGTAAAGGGGCGCTGACACACGGGGCAGATTTTACTGGGCAGGTCGGCTTTGGATCGGGTGCGTCCCATGGCTAAATAGCTGTAACGTGATACTTGATTGCGTTGGCCCTATCTCAGGGCTCTGTATTAGCAGCGGACTGTAATAACAGCGCCCTGCACTTGTTGAAGTATGACAAATGGCAAAGCTGGATAAACTGCGCATCGTGTTGGTCGAGCCCGTGGGGGGGCTCAATGTGGGGGCGATCGCCCGCGTCATGAAAAATATGGGGCTCTCGCAGCTCGTGCTGGTCAACCCCCGCTGCGATCCCCTGGGGGATGAAGCCTATCTGATGGCGGTGCATGCGGCAGATGTCCTAGAGCAGGCCCAGCGGGTTGCCTCGCTTCCTGAGGCGCTGGAAGGCTGTCAGCAGGCGGTAGCCACCACCGCCCGCGATCGCGCCAATCGCCCCCTGTACAGCCCAGAGGTGGGGCTAGGTCGGCTGTTGGCGGAGGCTGGAAAATCCGCGCTAATCTTTGGCCCCGAGGATCGGGGGTTGAGCAATGAGGAGCTGGCCTATGCCCAGTGCAGCATCCGGATTCCCACAAGCCCTATCTACCCGTCGCTAAACCTGGCGCAGGCCGTTGCCATCTGCTGTTATGAGCTGTCACGTCCGGCGCTGAGTGACCCCGTCGTCGCTCCGGCCCTGTCTGGAGTGGATGAGACCGCTGCGCCCCTCAATGAAGTTGAGGGACTCTATCAACATTTAGAATCGACGCTGCTCCGGATTGGCTACCTCCACTCCCACACCGCAGCCAGCCGCATGGAAAAGTTTCGCGTGCTGGGGCATCGGGCACAGCTCTCCTCACAGGAAGTCACCATGCTGCGGGGCATTCTGCGTCAGATCGGCTGGTTCGGAGAAAAATTCCTTTAAGAAACTTAATTAAAGCTAAGGCAGATCGCTATTGTGGATCCTGTGGGCGTTGGGTTACCTTACCCCCTAGCGCTGGTCGCCTGACCTGCGGGGCCAAGCGGCCTAAAACCTAAGGGCCTAAAACCTAAGGGCCTAAAATCTAAAGACAGTGGCAGAAGCGAGAGGCAAATTGATGGCAGAACTGGGAGGTCGCTCCAAACGATCGCGTCAGCGCACTGGCCGCAGGCAGGGGTTAGTGCCGCCGAGGGTATCGCTCAAACCCGATAGGCCGCGTCCCTCGCGGCGGCAGGTGCTCAATCTACCTCCCGCTGCCCCCCGCCGTCCTTCCGGCTCCCCTCCTAGCCCCATAGCGGCCAGTCAGGGACAAGCTTCTGGGCTGCGTCTTCTTCCCGCAGCTTCCCCCAATCTTCCCTCAAGTTCTACGCCCCAGCTGTTGGCGGCACCTCCCCAGCGGCCCAATCCTGCCGCCAGCAGCGCTCGCCCACAGCGCGAAGAGTCTAGGAGGCTTGGTGCCCCAGGGGGAGCGCCTCATCCTGTCCGGCCAGCCGGTTTACCGCCTCACCCCAGCTTGCCGCCTCACCGCAGCGGACCGCGACGACGACGGCCTAAAGTGTCTGACTACGCCTCAGCGTTCGGGGGCCGGCGCCAAACTGCGCGATCGCGTCAGCGATCTACGACTCAGGCTTTGACTCCACCAGCTCCCCAAGGTGCCGCCCTAGACCGACGGCGTCGGTCCCCGCAGCTCACTCCCGTGCCGTCGACGCCAGCCGTTATTCCCCTCGCCCCTACGGCTCGCCCCCCGCGATCGCGATCGCCGCACCCGCCGAGACGCCGGCAGCCTCGGACGTCGCCCTCACGGTGGCTTTACGCAATTCGACTGCTGATTTTGGGGCTGGGGATTGGGGCGATCGCCGGCACCTTGCTTTCCGTGCTCAGTCCCGCTCAAGAGCGCGGCCTCGCTGAGGCCCCGGACGCCCCGCAGGACACTGAGGCCGCTGAGGCCGCTGGGGTGAGGGGCACCGCGACAGCACCCCTCGCCCTAGGGTCTGAGCTCACTTCCCTTAAAACAGACATCAGCGAGGCGATCGCGGCCTTCCCAGACCTCTCCCCCAGCGTCATGGTTTTAGATCTAGACACTGGGAGCTACGTCGACATCAACGCGCGCTCCGTCATGCCCTCGGCCAGCATCATCAAGGTGCCGATCTTGGTTGCCTTATTGCAGCACGTCGAAATGGGCCTCATCGCTCTGGACGACAGGCTGACGTTGGAAGCAGAAGATATCGTTGGAGAAGCGGGGGATATGCAGTTTCAGGAGCCCGGCACGACCTACACGGCCCTAGAGACGGCGGACTTGATGATCACCATCAGCGACAACACGGCGACCAACATTTTGATCCGGGAGCTGGGGGGGAACGTTGCCCTTACCCAGCGCTTTGCCCAGTGGGGCCTAGCCCAAACCGCTGTGGCCCAGCCACTGCCTGACCTAGAGGGACAAAACACCACAACCCCGCTGGATATGGTGACCCTGCTCGCCTGGATTAGCAATGGCGATCTGCTCTCGCCACGGTCGCGAGATCGCCTGTTCGATATTATGCAGGCTACCGTGACAGATTCGCTTCTGCCACAGGGCATTCCGCTAGAGGCGGCGATCGCCCATAAAACTGGGACTATTGGCAAAATGCTGGGCGATGTCGGTGTTGTCGATACCCCCACGGGTAAGCGCTATGCCATCGCTGTGATGGTGGAGCGCCCCCATGATGACGATCAAGCTAACGAGCTGATTAGGCAGGTCTCTGCCCTGACCTACGATGCCCTCTCTAGTCCAGAAGGCCGGACGGAGTAATCCTCTGGGCTTCTTCTGAAACTATCGCCAGCGTCTCGGAGGAACTGTCGCCAGCGCCGGGAAGATAGCGTGATATCGCTTCGACGACTCCGGCACATCAGTTTTCGCCGACTCAGGTTTTGGCAACCGGTTTTTGCCTGAAGAGGCGTCGGGAATGCTGTAAGATCTGTCCGTTTGGATCAATTTTTGTACAACTATCATCGCGACTTCGCCGACGGTTGCATCTCTCGTGCGGAGGTGTATCGCAGTGAGCTACGGTGTGTGGAGAAAAACTCATGCGTAATCGGCTTCATCTCGTTCTCGCCTCTCTAACGGTATCGGCAACCGTTGGATTGGCCTCAACCGTTCAAGCTCAGCCCCAACCCACCCAGCTAGACGCCGCTGCTAATAGTCTTCTAGCTGACGGGCCGCTGAGGTCGAGCCGTCCTCAGTCAGAGGTCTCTAACGGATCTGGGCCGACGGCGATCGCACCGGTCGCGGTGCCTTTTGTTGAGATGAGCCCTACCGGAAACGCTTGGCGACTAGCCGATCTGACGCCGCCGAGCTTGGCCCAGCTGCAGACTGAGCCGCTTGAGGTCGAGCAAGCCCCTGCCCCTGACGCAGAGCAGGAAATTCTTGAGGATGAGGAGACCACTATCGAGGTGGATCCCGAGAACCAGGCCGATCCAGAAGACATCTTTGACTCGAACGAGCCTCGCGATCCGGCGGTTGAGTTTGAAATTGACCTAGACGATGAGACGCCAATAGACGACGACATCTTTGAATCTGATAATGACGCCGACGAAGATCCCACCGAGTCTGAAGCGCCGGCGTTACCCGAGTCCGAAGCGCCCGCGTCACCTACACCGCAACCGGACCTGCAAGCGCCTCCCAGCGACGATGCTCAGGCGGAACCCGAGTCTGAAGTGAGGGTGCTGGTGGCTGAGGTTCTAGTCAGCGGTCTGGAGAATCGCTCAGACCTTGAAGACCTGGTATACCGCCAGATCCAAACCCAGCCCGGTCGCACTACAACGCGATCGCAGCTTCAAAACGACATTAACGCCGTCTTCTCCACGGGATTTTTCACCAACGTGCAGGCGGTGCCAGAAGACACGCCGTTGGGGGTGCGCATCACCTTTGCCATCGAGCCTAACCCAATTTTGCGGGAGGTCGACATTGTGGGCAGTGAGCTAGCTGACCAGGACGTCATGCTGACCTTCGAAGGGGAAGAGCTAGAGGTCGAACAGCTCGCTGACGCTATTTTTTCGTCTCAATATGGCACCACGCTCAACCTGCTAGATTTCCAGGAGGGCATCAATCAGCTCAACGATGTCTACGAAGAAAACGGCTACGTGCTGGCCCAAGTGCTAGATGCGCGGCAGGTCTCCGACAGTGGTGTGGCGGTGTTGGAAGTTTCTGAGGGCGTGATTGAGGACATTGAAGTCAAGTTTTTGGATGAAGACGGCCTAGACACTGACGAAGACGGCGAGCCCATCGACGGCAAGACCCGCGACTTCATCGTCACCCGCGAGTTTGAGACTCAGCCGGGGGATGTGTTCAACCAGCAGGACATTCAGGAAGACCTGCAGCAGGTGTTTGGGCTGGGCATCTTTGACGACGTGCGGGTTACGTTGGAGCCCGGCGATGATCCCCGCAACGTTGATGTGGTGGTGAACGTGATTGAAGGCAATACGGGATCTCTCGCGGCGGGCTTGGGCTTTAGCTCCTCCAGCGGCGTTTTTGGCAGCGTCAGCTATCAGCAGCGCAACCTCGGCGGCAACAACCAGCAGCTCGGAGCAGAGCTGCAGATTGGTGAGCGGGAATTCCTGTTTGACGTGCGCTTCACGGACCCTTGGATTGCAGGGGATCCCTACCGCACGTCCTACACCGTCAACGCCTTTAGCCGCCGGTCTATCTCCTTGATCTTCGACGGCGGTGAAGACGATGTGGACCTGCCCAACGGCGATAGCCCCCGCGTTCAGCGGCTGGGCGGGGCCGTCAGCTTTAGCCGCCCCCTCGACGAATGGCTAGGGTGGGACGGCTGGCGAGCGTCGGCTGGGGTGCAGTACCAGCGCGTGTCTATCCGAGATGCAGACGGAGATTTAGAGCCTGAAGACGAGTTCGGCAACGATCTCAGCTTTAGCGGCAACGGCACCGATGACTTATTTACGCTGCAGCTTGGGGCCGTGCGCGATCGCCGCAACGATCCGCAGCAGCCGACCCAGGGATCGCTGCTGCGCGTGGGCGCTGAGCAGTCTGTTCCTCTCGGCAGCGGCAGCATCTTGTTTAACCGGCTGCGGGGCAGCTATAGCTTCTATCTGCCCGCCGATCTTACCGGCTTCACCGATGGGCCGGAAGCCTTTGCCTTCAACGTTCAGGCCGGTACGATACTTGGCGACCTGCCGCCCTACGAAGCCTTCTCCTTAGGGGGAACAGACTCGGTTCGCGGCTACGATGCTGGAGATTTGGCTGCCGGTCGCAGCTTTGTGCAGGCCACTGCCGAATACCGCTTTCCGGTTTTCTCCATCATAGGCGGAGCACTCTTTGCCGATTTTGGTACAGACCTGGGCACGGGAACCGACGTCCCTGGGGAGCCGGGTGAAGTGCGCAACAAACCCGGCACGGGCTTCGGCTACGGCATCGGCGTTCGGGTGCGATCGCCGCTGGGGGCCATTCGGGTGGATTATGGCATCAACGACGATGGCGATGGCCGGATCCACTTTGGCATCGGCGAGCGCTTCTAGCCGGGCGCATCGCTGCTCAAATTAGCTTGCTCAAAGTTCACTCACAGAACGTGATACAGTTCAAAGGCCAACGCTGCTTTTATCCGGGACCGTTTTGCCCAGCTGAAATCAAATGGAGACGACTGCCCAACAGGCTGACAATCTATCGCCCGCTGTCAGTCCCAACGCCGACAGTCCCAATGCCGACAGTCCGAACCCTGTTGGCCCCGGCGGCGATCGCCCAAATGCTGTGGGTTTGAGCGCTACAGGTTCGGGTGCTGTGAGCTTAGGCGCTATGAGCCGCAATACGCTAGCTGCCCCGATCGAACGGGCTGGGGTGGGATTGCATTCTGGGATTGAGAGCCGCGTTTGCATTCGCCCCGCTCCCGCCGCTAGCGGTCGGGCGTTTGTGAGGGTTGATCAGCCCGGATCCCCCATCATTCCGGCCACCGTCGACCACGTTGTGGGTACCCAGCTCTCGACTGAGCTCGGGCTTGGGCCGCTCACGGTGCGCACGGTGGAACACCTGCTGGCCGCGCTGGTGGGTATGGGAATCGACGATGCCCGCATCGAAATTGACGGCCCGGAGGTTCCTCTCTTAGATGGGTCGGCCAAGCCTTGGGCAGCGGCGATCGCAGCGGCGGGGCGGGTGCAGCAGGGGGAGTCAGTACCCTGGATGCTCCAAGAGCCGATTCATCTCCAGGAGGGAGAGGCTTGGATTGCAGCCTTTCCCGCGCCTCAGCATCGCTTCACCTACGGCATTGATTTTGAGCTGTCCGCCATTGGCAACCAGTGGCACAGCTGGAGTCCGGCGCAAGAGCCTTTCGAGAGCGCGATCGCCCCGGCCCGTACCTTTGCGATCGCCCATCAGGTTGAGCAGCTGCGGCAGCTAGGCCTAATTCGGGGCGGCAGCTTTGACAATGCGCTGGTTTGTGGCGACGAGGGTTGGCTGAATCCACCCCTAAGGTTTTCAAATGAGCCAGCGCGGCATAAACTCTTAGACTTAGTGGGAGACATGAGTTTGATAGGCGCTCTTCCCCAGGCCCATATCGTTGCCTACAAGGCTAGCCACCGTCTGCACGTTCAGTTTGCGCAACAGCTCAGCGCAGCCTGCCCCACTGGAACATTCCCCGCTGCGCCGCATCCCGCCGCGTTGTAGAATACCGCTCATATTACACACCGTTTTAATCTACTAATATCTATGTCCACATTGACCGACGCTCACGCCTCTAAAAATCAGCTAGACTCCGTCCAACAGGACAGCGCCAAGCTAGATAATGCGAAGCAAGATGATGCCAAGCAAGACTGTCCTGCTAAGACACCGATTTTGACGATTGAGGAAATTCAGAAGCTCCTACCCCACCGCTACCCGTTTTCCCTCGTCGACCGAATCATCGACTATACGCCGGGCGAGCGGGCCGTCGGTCTCAAGAATGTGACCTTCAACGAGCCTCACTTTCAGGGTCATTTTCCGGGTCGACCCATTATGCCAGGCGTGCTCATCGTTGAGGCCATGGCGCAGGTTGGCGGCATCGTTTTAACGCAGCTTCCCGATGTGCCTGAGGGACTGCTGATGTTTGCGGGTATCGATAAGGTGCGCTTTCGGCGTCCGGTTGTGCCTGGGGATCAGCTGCTAATGACGGTTGACCTCTTGTCGGTCAAGCGGCGACGCTTTGGCAAGATGCAGGGGCGAGCCACGGTCGAGGGGCAGCTGGCCGCAGAAGGAGAGCTGATGTTTTCCTTGGTGTATTAGCCAACTGCCGTATACAAGCGGCTTAGTCCATTGCCGCATACGACTAGCTAGGCTCATCGTCGTATGCAGGCAGCCAGTGGCCAACCGCCTTACACGAACAATCCCCGGGCTAATGACTAATCGTCGTAATGAACTGATGTCGTCACGTCGGCGTTTGCGCCGCTGGAGCTAGGTCTTGACAGCTTTGATCCACTCTACTGCCGTGATTCACCCTGGAGCGCAGCTTCATCCGACGGTGCGGGTGGGTCCCTATGCAGTGATTGGAGAGCACGTAAAAATTGGAGCCGGTACGGCCATTGGCGCTCACGTCATCATTGACGGCTGCACTGAAGTAGGCGATCGCAACGAGATTTTTCCGGGAGCCGCCCTTGGCCTAGAGCCTCAGGACCTCAAGTACGACGGCTCGGTTAGTCAGGTTAAAATCGGCCACGAAAACCGCATTCGTGAGTATGTCACCATCAACAGAGCCACCCAAGCCGGGGAAGCCACCGTCATCGGCGATCGTAATTTGCTCATGGCTTACGTCCATGTGGCCCACAACTGCCTCATTGAAAACCACGTGGTGATTGCCAACGCAGTGTCACTCGCAGGCCATGTCCACATTGAGTCTAGAGCGGTGGTGGGCGGTATGACCGGCATTCACCAGTTTGTTCACATCGGGCAGCTCGCCATGGTGGGCGGCATGGCCCGAGTTGACCGAGACGTGCCGCCCTTCATGCTGGCCGAGGGCAATCCCTGTCGCATCCGCGCCCTGAATCAGGTGGGGCTGCGCCGAGCTGGGCTAGCCCAGCTCGACCAAGGACATGCCTTCAAGGCGCTAAAGCAAGCCTACCGGACGCTCTACCGCGATAGCCTGCCGCTAGATGAGGCCATCGAGACGCTGGCGCGCCAGGACAGCAAGAGCGGCAGCGTCATTCAGCATCTCCACAATTTTTTGGTCCACAGTCAAGACGAGGGGCGGCGAGGTCTTACGCCTGGCCGAAGCAATGGGCGCTAAGCGAATCTTAATCAGCACAGGGGAAGTGTCAGGAGATCTGCAGGGGGCCCTATTAATTGACGCGCTCCAGCGTCAGGCGGCGGCGCAGCAGCTTAGTCTGGAAATCGTGGCTCTGGGCGGCGATCGCATGGCCCAAGCTGGGGCCACCCTGCTGGCCAACACCAGCAGCATCGGCTCGGTGGGGCTGGTGGAGTCACTTCCCTTCATCCTCCCTACGCTACAAATTCAGCGGCGGGTAAAGCGCTATCTCGCCCAGAACGCTGTCGATGCGGTGGTGCTGCTAGACTACATGGGGCCAAATCTGAAGCTAGGCGCTTACCTCAAGCAGGCGCGGCCCGCTCTCCCCCTGGTTTACTACATTGCCCCCCAGGAGTGGGTGTGGTCTGTCGGCACGAACAATACCGCGCGGCTTGTGGAAGCAACGGACCGGCTGATTGCTATTTTCCCCGAAGAAGCCCGCTACTACAAAAGTCATGGGGCCAACGTCACCTGGGTTGGCCACCCCATCGTGGACCACGTCCTCGACGCGCCGTCCCGGAGTGAGGCTAGGCGGCAGCTGGGGATTGCTGCAGACGAGCGGGCCATAGCTCTGCTGCCTGCCTCCCGCCGCCAGGAGATAGCCTCTCTCGCGCCTGTCATGTTTGAGACCGCAGCTCGCCTCCAGGACAAGCTGCCGGACCTCACGTTTTGGGTGCCGCTGTCGCTACCCCACTATCGTTCGGCGCTAGAGCGCGAGATAGAGCGCTCTGGTCTGCGGGCTAAGCTCGTGGAGCAGCAGCCCCAGGTGGTAATTGCCGCCGCCGACCTGGCCCTCTGCAAGTCCGGCACGGTGAACCTGGAAACGGCGCTGATGGACGTCCCCCAGCTGGTGCTCTACCGCGTCAACCCGCTAACGTTTTGGGTAGCCCGCCGCCTGCTGCGGTTTTCGATTCCGTTTATGTCTCCGGCAAACCTGGCGCTGATGGAGGGCATCGTGCCCGAATTCTTGCAGTCGGCAGCGACGGCAGATAACCTGACGACCGCTGCCCTAGAGCTACTCAACAACGAGCAGGCGCGGCGGCATATGCGGGCGGGGTATGCGCGGATGCGGCAGGCGCTAGGGAAGCCGGGGGCATGCGATCGCGCCGCTGCGGCAATCTTGGCCTACGTTAAATGATCTGCTGTTCGATCTGCTGTTCAAACAGGGACTGCACTAGTATTATGGCCAATACTGCTCCACTCACAATATATACAGGCATTCTGGCGCAGCTCCAGCCGCACCCACAGACTGGCTGTAGCGCCGCCCTAACCCCATGCCAATCACACCATGACTCCGCACCCCCCGACGAAGCTTCTGCGCATCGATAACCAAGCCGCTTTGCCAGAGGCGCTAGACGCTTTGGGTCTGTGTAGACCACGGCCTACTCTAGTGATCATCGGCGGGGCCAGCAAGCTGAGCGACGTCGATTTTGCCCGCGTCGAGGATATGTTTGGCGGGGTGCTGGCCCCGCTGGCTGAGGCTAGAGGCCTCACCGTTGTTGATGGGGGAACCGACGCTGGCGTCATGAGGCTTATCGGCCAAGCGCGCGAGGCCTTAGGCGGCACGTTTCCCCTCGTCGGCGTTGCGCCTATTGGTCTAGTTGACCTCCCTGAATACCGCCACAGCGGCCTAACTTCTGAAGAGGCTTGTCCGCTAGAGCCTCACCATACCCACTGCCTACTGGTGCCCGGAAACAGCTGGGGCGACGAATCCTCCTGGATTTCGGCAGTGGCCACTCACCTCTCGGGGGTCTGCGGCTCTGCGGCTGTGCTGACCAACGGAGGCGAAATTACCTGGAAGGATGCTGCCGCTAACACCTCGGTGGGGCGAGCCGTCGTTGTGATCGCGGGGAGCGGACGGACAGCGGACGTGATTGCCGCCGTCGCTCAGGGTGCCGCCGTCGATTCCAGGGCCACCCAGCTTTTGGCGTCGAACCATGTCCAGGTGATCGACCTCGACCGTCCTCAAGAGCTTGGTCGGACTCTGAGCGCGCTGCTCTAGGGATAATCTAAGGCTTTAGCCTAGGTCTCAGAGTCTTGTCGGCTCTCTTTCAGGCGCTGCCCTGCCTCAAATTCTTCGGTCGCGTTGGTAAACGTCAGCTTGAGGTCATTCCAGACGTCCTCAAGGCCTGCTTGAAAGTCATCCCAGAGTCCGTCGTCTGTCGTGCCGACTTGCTCAAGCTTCATCTCGATCGCTCTACGCTTTAGGTGGAGCGCATCTAGGTAGCTCTGGTAGGTCGAGGCTTCTTCAACGTTAGGTCCCTGAAGGTGGGCTATCTGCTGCCTCAACGATTCGATCTTTCCGTCGAACTGCGTCAGTTCAACTCGAAGCGCCTCACGATAGCGGCCTTGGCTTTGGGGGTTACCCACGGCTGATCTCCCGATGGGATAAACGATTTTTCAAAAGCAGTTGACTCGCTCAAGGCAGCGGCCTTATAGAGCCTCGTCGATGACGTCTTCGATGACTTCAGAGAAGGTTTCCATTTCAACCCCCATGGCCTCGCAGGACTCTTTCAAGGCTTTTTCAAACTGGCTGACGTCTTCTCCGTAGCCGCAGTTTACCGCCGCCGCAGAAATGCCCCGTCTGGCATTGGCCCTTGCACACGACACGAGTTCTGAGCCTGTTAAGGGTTGTGATGCTGCCATTTGGATTCCTTAAAGCGTAAAGCGTCAATTTTGGGGCGATCGCAGAACAGCTCCAGCGATAGAGCGCTGCGCCGCTAGCTAATAGCATAGCAGCGAATCATGGGAGAGGACCTCAAGCCGCAAACAGCAGCCCGATACCGATGAGGGCTATCGAAGCGCCCAGAATAGCCCTGGTGCTGACGCGATCGCCCAGCACCAGGGCAATGGGAATGGCAAATAGGGGGCTAGTTGCGCCGATGGCTTGGGCAATGCCGGTGGCGGCATATTTGAGCGACGTTTGCTGCAGCCAGATGGCTAGGAAGGTGCTGGCGAAGGCAGTGGCCGCGACCAGCAGCACCAAACGCAGTGGCAGCCCCTTGAGCCGATCTGGCTGAGGGCGGGCAGCAAGCCACAAGATCAAGACGGCGCAGCCTGCCACAATGCGAATTAAGCTGCTCCAGAGGGGCGAGACGGGGGTGTCCGCAAGGGCGGCCCGCGAGAGCACCGCGCCGCTGGCCTGGGCGAGGGCGGCAAGACTGCCCCAGATGACCCCTCGGCCTAGCAGGGGCTCTAGGGGACTGTGGCTCCCTCTAGAGGCGGCTTTGTCAGGGCGAGGCAGGGTGCGCTCAGCGATCACCCAGGCGACGCCGCCGACGGTGAGCAAAATGCCTAGGTAAGCGACGGGCGGCAGCTGTTCTCCTAGGGTGAGCCAGGCGATGAGGGCCGAGAGGGGCGGGGCCAGGGCCTCTAGCAACAGCCCCCGCCGGACTCCTAGACAATTTAGGCTCTCGAAAAAAGCCGTATCCCCAAAGCCGATCCCGATCGCTCCACTCAGGGCGAGTAAACCAACCGAAGCGGCGCTCAGCTGAGGGGGCTCTTGTCGGCCAGCCAGCGTCAGCAGCGTAAAGCCAATAGCGGCCAGCCCTTTGAGTAAATTGAGCGTCAGCGGCGGAATCTGTCGGCCGATGCCAGCGTAGACCGTAGAGGAAAGGGCCCAGAGTAAGGCGGCGGTAAGAGCTGCTAGCTCACCGCGAATTGAGGTGATGCTGTCCATAAATTTGGGCCATCAATTTGGGCCATGGCTTGGGTAAATTCGCGTCGCGGGCTAGAGCGCCAAGGCCTCTAACAGCGTTTTGGTCTGCCGAGGCGACACCAAAGTGTTGGCGCACAGAATGCCGGACGCCGCCACAGCGGGGACGCCGATGCCGGGTAGGGTGCTGTCTCCTACACGGTAGAGGCCGCTTACCGGGGTGCGGTGATTGGGGAACAGCCCGTCCTGGGCGGCGATCGCCGGTCCGTAGGTTCCCTGGTGGCGGCGCAGGTAGTGGGCGTGGGTGAGGGGGGTGCCGATCAGCTCTAAGGCAATACGCGATCGCACGTCCGGAATCACCCGCTCTAGGGCACGAAACAGCGGTTCAGCCCGCTGTCGTTTGCGCATGGGGTAGTCATCGTCCCGCCGCCAGCCGGCATAGGGCTCTAGGGTATAGGCATGGACGACGTGGTGCCCTTCAGGCGCGAGGCTCTGGTCCCACACCGACGGGATGGAAATCATGCAGGTGTGGCCCGGCTGGGTAAGGTCACTATCGTGCACCACGACGTGGTGGCCGGTTAGCCCCTCTAGGCCCTCGGCGCGTAGGCCAAGGTGGAGATGCATGAAGCTATGGACCGCCGGAGTCTGCAGCGATCGCTGGCGGAAGGCCGGGGGGAGGTCTTCTGGCGCTAGAAGCTGACCGTAGGTGTCCCACACTGTGGCGTTGGAAATGACGACCGGGGCGCTCAGGCGACGCCCTCCCTGCAGCAGGACGCCTGTGGCCTGGCCGGCTTCCACCACCACCCGCTCGACGGGACTATTGAGCCGCAGCTCTCCGCCCCAGCGCTCTAGCCCTTTAACCAGCGCGGTAACGATGGCTCCGCTGCCCCCGAGGGGGTAATCGATCACCGAGTGAGTACGCTCACCAAACATAAATGCCACTTCTGGGGCAACGGTGCCGCTAGCGGTTAGGCCTGAAAGCAAAAAGCACTCTAGGTCGATCAGTCGTCGTACCCAGGGGTCCTGGACCGTTTGATCCAAGATGTCTCCAACGGAGCCCTGAATAACGGATAGCTGGGGCAGTAGCTTCAGCAGTGAGCCCCCGTAGCGCCCCACCAGCAGCGGCAGCGCCTTCAGGTCAGCGCGCAGCGCTAGGGTTGGGATAGGCCGCAGGGCGTCGTAAAGCTTCAGCAGACGAGACTCGAAAGCGGCCAGCTCTTGGGCTCCTGAGGGCGTAAACTGAGCGACAGCCTGGCGGTAGCGATCGCTATTGCCATAGACCGGCAGCGTCCCGTCGGGAAAGTGATAGTGCCCCATGGGGTCGTAGGCCACCGTGGGCAGCTCGACCTCTAGGGCGTCAAGCACCTGGCGCAGGGGGTTAAGAGAGCCGCTGCCCGTTTTGGGCTCGGTGCCTAACCCACAGTAGAAAGACGGCCCTGAGTCAAAGTGGAACCCCTGGCGGGAAAAGCTGTGGGCTGCGCCGCCAGCAATGCTGTGGCTCTCGCAAATAAGAACACGCCAGCCGTAGCGGGCTAGCAGGGATCCAGCTACCAGTCCGCCAATGCCGCTGCCGATAATAATGGCGTCTGCATCCGTCATAGAGGTTAGTTCCAAGGGGTGAGTGAGAGCGGGCAAAACTGGCGATGCTGGGTCTTACAGATTGGGTCTTACAGATTGGGTTATTTAGTGAGGCTATCCGCAACTGTGCTGTGAAGCCGCCAGAAGGACTGAGGGGAGCGAGCTACTTTTCCTTTTTTTTGTAAACGTTTCCTAAATTGCAGGCACAGTGCTTGTAGAGATAAGTATTGTTGGAACTTTTATCGCATGCTGTTCGTCACGCCAGCAAGCGCTATGTCCAGCAAACCGCGTTCAGGCCCGCCCATCGAGCCGTCACCCCCGACGATTCGACTGCCTGCCTCTGCTCGCGCGACTGCGTTTGCCTATGGTTTCCCCTGCTTGTGACTAGCGCACCCCTTAAATCATGGTATCTCCGATCTCGCTGCGGCAAAACCCCATTGTTCGAGCCCTAACGCGGCTGCTGTACCGCCGGACCATTCTGCTGCTGACGCTGCTGCTGCTGGCCGGTTCCATCGCCGCGCTGTGGAATATGGCTCGCCTCTCCACAACGCTGATGGAATCTCAGGCCACTCAAAGCTCGCGGCTCTACGTTCAAGCGCTTCAGGAGGCCCGCACCTTCTACAGCGATCGCATCATCGCCCCCCTGCGGGATGTCGACGGCGTGGAGATTCACCATGACCTCACGAAAAAACCTCACTCCATTCCAGTTCCAGCCACTTTTTTAATCGACCTCAGTCATCAGTTGACCACGCAAACTGAAATGACCACGGTCCGGCTCTACAGCGACCTTCCCTTTCCCTGGAGAGAAGACGGCGGAGCCCACGATGATTTCGAGCGCATCGCTCTCCAAACCCTGCAGCAGTCTCCAGACGAGCCTTTTATTCGATTTGAGACTTTCCAGGGAGAGCGCTCGATTCGATACGCCGTTGCCGACGTGCTCCAGCCCAGCTGCGTGGAGTGCCACAACACCCACCCCGACAGCCCTCAAAAAGGGTGGACAGTGGGAGATGTACGGGGCGTCCTGGAAATTATTACCCCGGTTGCAGACTTTACGCAGCAGGCCCGCCGCCGGATTAAGAGCACCAGCATTACGCTGGTCATTTTGTTTGGACTGGCAGTGCTGGGGCTGACGCTGGTAATCGGACGGCTGAAACATATCTCCCGCGAGCTAGAGCAGCGAGTGCAGGATCGCACCGCTGCCCTCAGGAAAACGAACCAGCAGCTCGACCAAGAGCGGCGTAAGTCCGAGCAGCTGTTGCTCAATATCTTGCCGCCCCCCATTGCTACCCGGCTCAAAGCAGGGCAGCGGGATATCGCTGATGGCTTTGCGGACGCCACGGTTCTGTTTGCCGATCTGGTCGAGTTTACTCAGCTGGCAGAGCGACTACCGCCCAACGATCTAGTGCAGCTGCTTAACGTCGTTTTCTCGGCGTTTGACCAGCTCACTGAGCGCTTTGGGCTAGAAAAAATTAAGACTATTGGCGATGCCTACATGGTTGTAGGCGGGCTCCCAATGGAGCGCTCAGACCATGCTGAGGCGATCGCAGAACTGGCCCTAGCCATGCAGCGAGAGGTTAAGCGACTGCGAGCGGAAACGGGTGAAGCGCTTGAACTGCGCATTGGCATTAATACTGGACCTGTGACAGCCGGCGTGATTGGCACTAAGAAATTTATCTACGATCTCTGGGGTGATACGGTTAATCTCGCCAGCCGTATGGAGTCCCATGGAATTGCCGGGGCCATTCAGGTGAGCGCCGCCACCTACGAGCGACTCCGAAGTCAGTATCGATTCAGCCCCCGGCGTGATGTTGCTGTAAAAGGCAAAGGTTTGATGACGACCTACGTTCTTGTCGGACCGAAAGAGGGCTCTGCCGCGATCGCCGATGCGACGACGGTCGAGTCTCCTTAACGCTAGCTGCCGCCAATTTTTAAGTTTTGTTAAGAATTTGGTAGGGGGTACGACCCCCTATGGGTCAAATACCCTATTATGTTATTCAGATGCACCCTGATGGTTGGGAGAGTCCTTAGTGGCTCTCCCTTTTTTTTGCTTTAGTGGCTCTCCCTTTTTTTCGGAGCTAGGCTTGCCTTCCTGCGTGACCTGCTGCGATCGCGCTTCTCTGCAGCGGCAGTCGACACATTTGCCGCCTGGCCGCATCCCCGAGACAACACCCCCTAATATAGATATAGATACAGACAACCCGCTGCGCGCAGTACGACCGCTCTCGTCTGCAGCATGAACCACCGTTACCGTCGCTATCGCTATGTTTGAAGCCCTTTCAGATCGGCTGGAATCCGCTTGGAAAACCCTCCGGGGTCAAGACAAAATCTCCGAGTCAAATATTCAGGAGGCGCTCCGGGAGGTGCGCCGAGCCCTACTAGAGGCAGATGTCAACCTCCAGGTGGTCAAAGAATTTGTCGCCCAGGTCAAGGTCAAGGCCCAGGGCGCTGAAGTGGTCGCAGGGGTACGCCCCGACCAACAGTTCATCAAAATCGTCCACGATGAGCTTATGTCCGTTATGGGGGAGACGGGCGTTCCCCTCGCGCAGGCTGACCCCGGCCCCACCATTGTGCTGATGGCGGGTCTGCAGGGAACAGGAAAAACCACGGCCTCAGCTAAGCTGGCGCTGCACCTGCGCAAGCAAGACCGCAGTGCGCTCCTGGTGGCTACAGACGTGTATCGCCCTGCCGCCATCGACCAGCTGGTGACTTTGGGTAAGCAAATCAACGTGCCGGTGTTTGAGCTGGGCTCAGACGCTGACCCCGTCGAAATTGCCCGTCAGGGCGTTGAGAAGGCTAAGGCCGATGGCGTCGACACGGTGATTATCGACACGGCGGGTCGACTGCAAATTGACCAAGCGATGATGGCCGAGCTGGCCAAGGTCAAGAAGGCAGTACAGCCCCACGATACGCTGCTGGTTGTTGACGCAATGACCGGCCAGGAGGCGGCCACCCTCACCCGCACGTTCCACGATGAGATTGGGGTGACGGGCGCGATTTTGACGAAGATGGACGGCGACACGCGAGGGGGGGCGGCCCTTTCCGTGCGCAGCATCTCGGGGCAGCCCATCAAATTTATTGGCGTGGGGGAAAAAGTAGAGGCGCTGCAGCCCTTCTACCCTGACCGTATGGCCTCTCGCATCTTGGGAATGGGCGACGTGCTCACCCTGGTGGAAAAGGCTCAAGAAGAAGTCGACATGGTGGAAGCCGAAAAGATGCAGGAGAAGATCCTGTCGGCTCAGTTTGACTTCAATGATTTTCTTAAGCAAACGCGCCTGCTCAAGACGATGGGATCGTTGGGCGGAATTGCCAAGATGATTCCTGGCATGAACAAGATCTCGGGGGACCAGCTTCAGCAGGGGGAAACGCAGCTCAAGCGGGCAGAGGCGATGATTAAGTCCATGACGCTAGAGGAGCGGCGCAACCCCGAACTCCTGTCAGGGTCCCCGAGCCGCCGCAGCCGCATTGCTCGCGGGGCCGGCTATGACATCAACGACGTCAGCAAGCTGGTCAGCGACTTTCAGAAGATGCGATCGCTGATGCAGCAAATGGGGCAGGGGCAAATGGGGATGCCCGGCATGGGTGGCGGCATGCCCGGTATGGGCGGCATGTTTGGTGGTGGGATGCCCGGTATGGGCGGCGACATGCCTGGCGCAGGCGGCGGTATGCCGGGATGGCGAGGCTATCAAGGTGCGAAAGGGAGCAAGAAGAAAAAGAAGAGCAAGAAAAAGAAAGGATTTGGCAACCTATAGCCTTGAGTCACGCTAAATCAAGCCCAGTGGTCCCAAGGTTTACCCCGCTCAAGCCCTAATTCGTCAGCCGGAGAAGAAACTATCCTGCCCAGCAACTAGTCGTTTTGTAAGTATCTGAAGTTTGAATAGGTCATTGAGTCGCTGACGACTGGGATTCCCCTTTGTGTAATCCTGCGATTGCAATCACGGCTACTCACGGTCCTATAACGCTAAATTGACCAGTATATCTAGAGCGCGAAAGTGCGAAGATCACCGAGTAGGGTGAGGCACGCCGTCCGAATATGGGGCACTGTAAAAATTGCCAAATTCGCTTGTGACCGATATTCTGCATAAGGTTGTTTCTACAACCCACGACCACAGCCGCCGACTGGTTACCTTCTTACAGATCGTTGAGACGACAGCAGTATGCAAGCTCATAGCAACGTTATCGCCATTGGCATCAGTGCAGCGGTCATACTTGGACCAGCTGGTCTGGCAAATGCCCAGTCTGATGCCCCTCCAGTACCCGAGTCAAGCCCAACTGAGGCTTTGAAGCTACCCTCTCAAAAGCCTGTCGTTTGGATCGCTGATGCGTCGCCTCACGCTACAGTCCCGAGCGCTGCACTCTCTGGTTCCCCAGCCTTCGATACCTCCCCAGAGTCTGTCAACGTCGTCTATCGAATTGGCGATCGCCCGCTGGCAGGGTTTGACTTGGCTCAAGCCGAAGAGCCGACCGGCGACAGTATACCCCTTGACCCCGGTTCCAATCCCGCCAATTCAGATCCAAGCGCTGAGTCTACCCCGCTAATCAACGATGACCCGGACGAGTTAGGGGTAGAAGACGAGGTTGAAGCCGCCGAGGAGGCCGACCTAGAGTCAGTGGAAGAGTTCTTAGATGAAGGCAGTGCCGGTGAGGTCGAGGCTTTCGATGACGATGACCCCCTCTCCCAGCCCCTCGATCTAGATGATGCGGATCTTGCAGACCCAAGCGGCGATCCTGAGGTCGAAGCTGACGTACCCCAGCGGATGAGCTGACGTCCCTCAGGCGGATGTCGACGCCGATGACGACCTCTCCCAAACGGTGCAGACCGTTCTAGAGATTTTGCGCGCCCCTGCGAATCCGCTGTTCTTTCCGACCGATCCAGAAACCCTGGAGGTCACCGAGAACATTCCCGTTACCCTTGAGCAGGCGCTGCAGGTTTCCTACCGCAACAGCCGCGACCTACAAAATGCCCAGCTTCAGTTTGAGCGGGCTCAAGCTCAGGTGAGGGAAGCTCGGGCCCAGCGGTTTCCAAGCCTCAGCACTACCGGCGCTTTGAATCGTACGACGACAAATCAGTCTACTACCGTCAACAGCAGCGACGACCCCTTCAATCCCTCTTTCGAATCAGAACGTGATTCTCAGACCAACAGCACGTTGACAGGTACCGTCGCCTTAAGCTACGACCTGTTTACCTCAGGCGCGCGTCAGGGCAACATCAGAGCCGCTCGCGAGGCGCAGCGCCTCCAGGCGCTGCAGCTAGAGGTCATCGCCGAAGAAATACAGCTCAACGTTACCCAAGCGTATTACGACATCCAAGAAGCTGACGAAACCGTTCGCATCAACCGCGACAATTTAGACGAAGCGCTAATTAGTTTTCGCGACGCGGCGGCCCGAGAGCGCGCCGGCGTAGGAACGCGGTTTGATAGGCTTCAGGCCCAAGTAGAAGTTGCCAATGCCCGCCAAGAGTTACGCAATTCGATTAGCAACCAGCTGATTAACCAGCGACAGCTCGTTGAGCTGTTGAGCTTGCCCCCTGGCGTTAACCTGACGGCGGCGGACCCAGTGAATATTGCCGGGCAGTGGCAGCTTTCCCTATCAGAGAGCCTAACGCTGGCCTATAAGAACCGCGCTGAGCTTGAGCAGCAGCTCGTACAGCGCGAGATCGATCGTCAGCAGCAGCGGGTGGCGCGATCCGGCACTCTACCTCAGCTTTCTCTAGTAGCGCAGTATCAAGTGCAGGAGTTAATAGACGAGGTCGACCAAGATCAGGGGTTTAGCAGTGGAGACAGCGATTCGTTTTCTATCGGCGCACAGCTCGACTGGCTTTTCTTCGACGGCGGCGCATCAAGGGCTAGGGCGAGACAGGAGCGCATAGACCGCGAGATTGCAGAGACAACGTTTGCAGACACCCGCGAGTCTATCCGCTTTGAGGTCGAGCAGGCCTTTTTTGGTCTAGAGTCAAACTTCGAAAACATTACGACGGCTCAAGCAGCCGTCCGGCTGGCAGAAGAGTCGCTGCGGCTGGCTCGCCTGAGGTTCCAGGCTGGGGTGGGAATTCAGTCGGACGTGATCCAGGCGCAGACAGACCTCACGGAAGCTGAGGCCAACTTGGTAAATGCCGTGCTGGGATACAACCGCGCTTTAGTCTCAATTCAGCGCGCTGTGAGCAATTTGCCGGACAACAACCTGGCAGACATTCCCCCCGGCAATATCTAGGGGCTGCAGGCCCTTGCGTAGCGCAGTTTCTGAGTCCTCTTGAGAGGTGGCGCTGCTCTTCGGCAGACGGCCACCTCTCAAACTCCTAAAGCGCCGGGTACTGGGCGAAACCCATCTTCTCTAAACTTGGAGGGTCGAGTAGTTGGCCTTCGCGAGATCACCTCCCTGACTCTCTTGGCTCAGGCACAGCAGCTCTATTACCTTCTCGGCGTCCATCAGGCGCTTGAGTACCACCTGACCAATAGCGTCGGCAGATATCGTCTCACCCGGCTTAACTTCCACCATCAAGATGGCATCCTCCACCTGATAGAGCCACAGCTGCTCGTCCGCTTCGCGAATGCGAAGATTAAGCTGCTGAATTTGAGGCTTGCGTCGCCAAGCGGTTTCGTTCCAAAGCCCACCGAGCTCCCAAACCCGACCTACCGTCCAACCATCTGATAAGAAAAAGTACTTTGCCATAGCGTAATTCAGATTTCCTTAGTCGAGTTCTGGTGCAGTGAGGCGTTCTTAGCTAGGGCGATCGCCCTAGTCCTGCGGCAGCTTGCTCACTGGCTTATTCTTTACTATTGATACTATTGAACAGGCGGCTGCACCGCACAATGCGATCGCTCCCCCATCAAGTTTGGTGATTGGTTTATCGCTGGTTTACAGGGGTCGGGCCGCTGAGGGCTCTAAGTAGATCTCACGGATATCTTGCGGTAGCGACTCGTCGATTTGGTCATAGCCTTCTCCCAGTAACGTTATAACAGCTGCGGTATCGACCTCCATTCCGGTTGAGGCCAAGTGGCTCGCCACTTCTTCTAAGGACCAGCCAAACCGCTTGTGGAGCACCACGACTAACCGGTGGACCGGAGAGAGCTGCTCTAGCGATCGCTCCAGGTAGCACCACAGCGGCGGCGGCGCGTAGGTCAGTGAGTAGCGAATTTGGTCAGCTTCAGGGGGAGCTTCTCGAATATAGCGAGCCGCGATATCGATGATCCAATTTTGCAGCGTCATTGGGGTCGAAACGTTGCCGGTAAAGTCGCTGGCTAAGCGGGGTCGGCGATCGCCCCCGCTATTGGCTATTCCGTCTGCGCCTACCTTGCCCGTGCCTGCTCCACTGCTCTCCCTTCTGTCGGGGCTAGCGCTGCTGGTGCTAGCGATATTGGGACTGATGGTATTGGGGCTCAGGGCCGCCTTGACCTCCCCAGCGCTGCCCTCTGCAGCCGTCTCCATCCCTTCGTCAGGGCTACCTTCACCAAAGGACTCCGGACTGACGTCCTGCAAATCTTGATAGATCTGTTTCCAGGTTTGAGCAAATAGATAGTCCACTTGGACAGAAGATTGGGTGGCGTGGCGAATCAGGCTGTAGACCAGCGGGCTATAGCGACAGAACAGCGCCACGAAGCAGCGCCCTGATTCCGGGTGCCGCTGCAGCTGGCGCAGCAGGGTTTGGTCGTCGTGGCTCAAGGCATCCTCGACGAGAGCGTGGTAGCACTCAGGAAAGCGGGGGATTTGCATGACAGTCGACCGTCCTACAGATCTGGTGAGCGTAATGCTGTTGTAGCGTCTAAAGGGATTTGATCTTGCCTCAGCATCTCATACGCTACGCCGCAGCACTAGATAGCCCTTCACCTAAAAGGCCATCTAGATAGCCTCTTCCGCCGCAACCTTCACGGCCAATGAACGCCGCAGATTGTCTGCGGATTGTCGATGCAGCGATATACTGGCATTAGGATCTTGAAGAATCATTAATTTGATATCCACCGATATCCACCGCTCCCCGTTTTACTTGTTGATTTACCCGAGAGCATGAACACTGGAATCGACTTGCAGGCTAGCTTCCTCCAACTGCTGACTCAGCTGGGTCTTCCCCCTGGCGTCGCCAAACTCGCCTGGTTGCCCCTCCCGATGCTGATTGTGCTAGTGGGGGCAACGGTTGGTGTTTTGGTGTCCACCTGGCTTGAGCGCAAGGTGTCTGCCGCCGTTCAGCAGCGCATTGGACCCGAATATGCAGGGCCTATGGGGCTGCTGATTCCCGTTGCGGACGGCCTCAAGCTTTTGGTCAAAGAGGACATTCTCCCCGCTAAAGCTGACCCTATCCTCTATACCCTCGGGCCGGTTCTGGTGGTTGTGCCCGTGTTCTTGTCCTACATGATTATCCCGTTCGGCCAGAACTTGCTGATCAGCGATGTGGGCGTCGGTATTTTTCTCTGGATTGCCCTGTCGAGCATCGCGCCCATTGGGCTGCTGATGGCGGGATACTCCTCTAACAACAAATATTCCCTTTTGGGCGGGCTGCGGGCTGCGGCACAGTCTATCAGCTACGAGATTCCGCTGGCGCTAGCGGCGCTGGCCGTCGTCATGATGTCTAACTCGCTGAGCACCGTCGATATCGTTCAGCAGCAGGCGAGCTACGGCATCTTGAGCTGGAATGTCTGGCGTCAGCCCGTAGGGTTTGTCATTTTTGTCATCGCTGCCCTAGCAGAATGCGAGCGCCTGCCGTTTGACCTCCCGGAGGCAGAGGAGGAGCTGGTGGCGGGCTACCAAACTGAGTATGCCGGTATGCGGTTCGGCCTGTTTTATTTGGGGTCTTACGTTAACCTGGTGCTGTCGGCGCTGTTTGTATCGATACTCTACCTGGGAGGCTGGGGCTTCCCCGTGCCGGTGGAGGCGATCGCAGGCTGGATTGGCATCAGTGAGGCAACGCCCTGGCTCCAGGTGCTTACGGGGGCGCTGGGCATTATAATGACCGTCTTCAAGGCTTACCTGCTGGTTTTCTTCGCTGTTCTGCTTCGCTGGACCGTCCCCCGGGTTCGCATTGACCAGCTCTTAGACCTGGGCTGGAAGTTTCTGCTGCCGGTAGCTTTGGCCAATCTCCTGTTGACCGCAGCGCTGAAGCTTTCGTTTCCGTTCGCATTTGGGGGGTAAGGGCGCAGGGCATTGCCCTGATTGTCCCGTTCCACCCGTTCCACACCGCCCGACATCAGGCTTTTCTTCCACTGTGTTGTCGTACTAACAGACGTTTAGCACCATGCTCAATTTTCTCAAGCAAGTTGGCGACTATACCAAGGGGGCCGTTGAAGCGGCCCGGTACATCGGCCAAGGTCTCTCGGTAACCTTTGACCACCTGCAGCGCCGCCCCGTCACCGTTCAATATCCATACGAAAAGATAATTCCCTCCGAGCGCTATCGCGGTCGCATCCACTTCGAGTTCGACAAATGTATCGCCTGCGAAGTCTGCGTTCGAGTTTGCCCTATCAACCTCCCGGTGGTGGATTGGGAGTTTAACAAAGCGGCCAAGAAAAAGAACCTCAAGCATTACAGCATTGACTTTGGGGTCTGTATTTTCTGCGGCAACTGCGTGGAGTATTGCCCGACCAACTGTCTATCAATGACGGAGGAATACGAGCTGGCGGCCTACGATCGCCACGAGCTGAACTATGACAGCGTGGCCCTAGGCCGCTTGCCCTACAAGGTAACTCAAGATCCGATGGTGACGCCGCTGCGCGAGTTCGGCTATTTGCCCAAAGGCGTTGTTTCTCCCCATGGACTGCCCGCAGGGTCCCGCCGGTCTGGTAAGCTTCCAGAGGAAATCCTGGAGGAGCTCGATTCTGAGCAGGACGACCAAACTGCAGAAACCGTGAGTACCACCTAAGGAGATCGCTAATTGTGAATTTAGCAGAAGGGGTTCAGCTCGTTTCCCTCGTTATTTTGGGAGCGATGATGTTGGGGTCGGCGCTAGGGGTGGTCCTGCTGGCCAATATTGTCTACTCAGCATTCTTGCTGGGCGGCGTTTTCATCAGCATGTCGGGCCTATACATCCTGCTCAACGCCGGGTTTGTGGCAGCGGCGCAAATTTTGATCTACGTCGGAGCGGTGAACATTTTGATCCTGTTTGGGATCATGCTGGTGGCTAAGGAAGAGCCGTACAAGCTCAGCGGCCGGGCCTGGTTAGGCAAGGCGGCCACCGCCATGGTCTGTCTGGGATTGTTCGCGCTGCTGGCCACGATGGTTGTAGTGACGCCCTGGTCTATTTCTTTGGCTCCTGCAGCGGGTGAGAGCGCTACGGTGGAGATTGGCAAACACCTCTTTACCGACTTTTTGCTGCCTTTTGAGCTGGCTTCAGTGCTGCTGCTGATGGCGCTCGTTGGCGCGATCGTGCTGGCCCGCCGGGAGCTATTGCCAGAAGAGTCAATGGACCAGCCGATGCTGTCGCTGCCCGAGCGTCCCCGATTTTCGGCGACGCCTCAGGACCTATCGGAGCCGGTTCAGCGCTAGGTTGAATCTCTCAGGTGCCCAAAGAGGCCTCAAACGCCCCATCAGTTTCACATCACGCTTAATTGAGATGGAGTCATGCAGCTAGAATACTATCTACTCTTAGCCGCCGCGCTGTTTTGTATCGGCATTTATGGGTTGGTCACCAGCCGTAACGCGATTCGCGTGCTGATGTCCATTGAGCTTCTGCTAAACGCCGTCAACCTCAATCTGTTGGCTTTCTCCAACTACCTTGACCCTGTGGGCATCAAAGGGCAGGTGTTTGGCGTGTTCATCATCACCATCGCGGCTGCCGAATCCGCGGTAGGGCTTGCCATCGTGCTCGCCATTTACCGCAACCGCAATACGGTCGACATGGAGCAATTCAACCTACTGAAGTGGTAGTGTCGTGGAGCTAAACCAGGTCATTATTGCCCATAAGGCTGCTGATTCCTTGAGCCGTCAGTGGGCGGAAACCTGTGCCAAGCAGCTTGAGCGGCGAGGCACTCATGTGCTGATGGGGCCAAGCGGACCCAAAGACAATCCCTACCCGGTGTTCCTCTCCTCGGCGCGCCCTATCGATTTAGCGGTAGTTTTGGGAGGTGACGGTACTGCGCTGGCGGCGGCGAGACACCTTGCCCCCGAAGGTATTCCTATTTTGGCCGTCAACGCAGGCGGCCATTTAGGCTTTCTGACTGAACCTGTGGACGAATTCCAAGACTCTGAGCGGGTCTGGGATCGATTGAGCCAGGATCTCTATGCGGTGGAGCGCCGTATGATGCTGCAGGCCGCCACCTTTGAGGGCGATCGCCTACAGTCAGAGATCATGAGCGATCGCTTCCTGGCGCTTAACGAAATGTGCATCAAGCCAGCCTCTGCCGACCGCATGATCACGTCAATTTTGGAGCTAGAGATTGATGGGGAGGTAGTCGACCAATACCAGGGGGATGGCCTGATTGTGGCCACACCCACGGGCTCAACCTGCTACACCGTCGCCGCTAGCGGTCCCATCGTCCATTCTGGCATGGATGCTATGGTCGTTACCCCGATCTGCCCCCTCAGCCTCTCTAGCCGCCCCATCGTGATTCCCCCCGGTTGCGTTGTCAGCGTTTGGCCGCTGGCCGACCACGACCTATCCACAAAGCTCTGGATGGACGGTGTTTTAGCTACCTCGATTTGGCCAGGTCAGCGCGTGGACATCCGCAAGGCCGACTGCTCGGCCCACTTCATCATTCTGCGCGAGAATCATTCCTACTATCAAACCCTGCAGGAGAAGCTGCAGTGGGCAGGTGCCCGCATTCGCTACAGCAATAATCATCGAAATTAGCGGTAGGCTACGCATTCCTCAAGCGACTCCGCAAGTCTCAGGCATCGATAGGTTTGATGGATCTGCACTGCCGGAAGTAGTGCCGTTGCGCTGAAACAAAATCTATATCGTTCAGCGTAATGGTCCGCCTCGAAACAACCGCAACTAGGTCAAGCTGAGGTGATATAGCGGTAAAAATACCGGTGCCGCTGTGGGGATTAGTGGAGATGCTGCCCAGTTGGTACTGTTCGGCTGCGCCATGGAGAACGATGCGATCGCCTTCAGCCGCGTTGAAGTCGAGAATCACGGCGTGGCTATCCGCGCCCCCATAAAAGCTGTGGTTGCGACTGCCCAGGACAAACCAATCGCCATCCTTGCCGCCGAAGAGGTCGTCCTGCTGCTGCGCTGTCTTTCGCCCGACGCCAATTAGGGTATCTTGGCCTGCACCGCCCAAGAGGCGATCGCAGCCTGACGGGTAACCGCGAGCGAGTTTTCGATCTACTTCGGAATTTACCGTTAAATACTAAAGAGTTTCAGTTAACTGTATCTCAGCAACCCTACGGATGGAGACGCTGCCAAAGGATACAGAGTTCCAAGAGCCATTACGGATGTCTGGGGTCGTTGCGCAATCCACCTGATTTGGAAGGCCGGCTGGCTCGCTGTTTCCACAAGCCGCAGGCCAACTTGCTAGCGCTAACGCTGTGATTCAAATCGCTTAGCTTGTGTAATCTACTTCAGGCGATCGCTTCATTATTTGTGGTTATATAGTCCCGTGACGAATAAGCAGTATAGACCCATCGCATAGACTGCGACTTTATGTATTGCTTTTCGTCTTGAGAGCGACTAATTTACAGACATGTCAGGGTGTAAGCACGTAATCGAAAGATTAACGGCTAGAAGTGCAAGTTAACGCTGTGTATCTGCTACAGCACGCAAGGTTGGATGTTAGAGATGTTGACCATCTTTAATTTCTTGTAATGTTTGATACTCGTATTGTTCGATGCGAGATTGAGCTAAATTTTTGTGGCCATTGGCGCTATAGCAAATTTGCTCAGCTAATAGATCAAATTACTTAGTTCAATCCTGCGTGCAAGGCAACAGTCTACCCCTGGAGTTTCGATATGACGTCTCGTACTATTCCTGCACCAGCTACGCCAACGGCCTCTACCTCGGCTCAATGCCCCAAGTGCGGTAAGCTTTCCATCGTTGCGCAGTCAGACAGCTCATATCGCTGCTTGAGCTGCGATTTTCACCGCGATTTCTCAAAGGATAAGAAAAAAAGTAAGCAGTCCAATCCGCTACTCGCAATGCTTCTAGCCGGTGCGGCTCTCCTGATTCTTTTATAGTCTTTCCAAATTCAGCTCGGTAGATAGTCCCACTAGCTGACCCTGTCGGAAGTCTACCTAGTGGGCAGGTCGGGAATCCCCGCTTTTCAGGGCGGAGAGGATGTCAATTTAGGCTGATTCACTATAAGCAGCTCTGACCTCCGTCCGTACAAGCTACCGAGTGCGGACTAATCTAGGGCTACGAGCACGCCGGGCTTTCTCAAGTCCTCTAGACGCCGGCTACCGGTACAAAACAGCGCGGTTTTAAGTTCGGCAACCAGGACCTCGGTAAGCTCATTTAGGGCAGCCGGAGAGTCAGCCGCCGCCTGCAGAAAAGGAAACGCCATACCGGCTAAATCTGCCCCCAAGGCGATCGCCGTTGCCGCGTCTAAGCCGTTTCTCAATCCCCCCGAGGCGATTAGCGGCACGCTAGGGGCGATCGCCCTAGCTTGAACAATGCATTCCGCCGTGGGGAGTCCCCAGTTGGCAAACGTTGTCCCCAAGCGCCGCTGCTTAACGTCTTTGGCTCGCTCCCGCTCCACTTGCGCCCAAGAGGTCCCGCCAGCGCCTGCCACATCCACCGCCGCCACGCCGGCTTCAATGAGTCGCGCTACAGCGGACCCGGAGATGCCGTTACCGACCTCCTTAACCACGACTGGGACAGCCAGCTGACGGCACAGCGCCGCGATTTTATCTAGAAGGCCGGAAAAGTTGGTGTCCCCTCGGGATTGAACACATTCCTGCAGGGGATTGACGTGTAAAATCAGGGCATCAGCGCCGAGCCACTCTACAACCCGCAGGCACTCCTCTAGACCATAATCGTAGTTCAGCTGCACCGCTCCCAGATTGGCGAGCAGCAGGATATCTGGCGCGTAGTCCCGCACTGAAAAGGTAGAAGCCACCTCAGGATTCTCAACGGCAACGCGCTGCGAGCCCACGCCCATGGCAATACCGTGGTGCTGAGCGGCGATCGCCAGCCGCTGATTGATCATCTGGGCCTGCTCGGTGCCCCCGGTCATTGAGGAGATCAGCAGGGGAGCCCGGAGAGCCTTGCCCAAGAACTGGGTCGCAACATCAACGTCGCACCAGTCAAGTTCAGGCAGGCAGCAGTGGGTAAACCGGTATCGCTCTAGTCCTGTGGTTTGCCGAAACTGAACGTCTTCATCAAGACAGATGCGGATGTGATCTGCCTTGCGCGCCTGGGTTGAGCTAGGACTCGGCATCTTTGGGCCGGGTGCCACTTGAGACACGCGGCTTAAACTCGGCACTTTGTTGGGAACGGGATTGGGGTCAAAGCTTGAGGGAACCACGGCGGTTTTGTTGGCTCAGGGGTTGTGGGCGCTGAAATGGGGCTGAGTTGAATGAGCGGCGATCCGAAAGTGAGATTGATCTCTTTCGGCCGCCTCATCTCCTCAATTTATCACTCCGTTTGCTTGATTAGCTCAACACCGTCTCGCCCGTCTACTGCCTGCAGATTCACTTTAATGCCCTCTTCTTTGGATGTGGGCAGCTGTTTTCCAATGAAGTCGGGGTGGATGGGCAGTTCGCGGTGGCCCACTCGATCAATTAAGACGGCGAGCCGAATGACCTTGGGCCTGCCGTAATCTGTGACTGCATTGAGCGCTGCTCGAATCGTTCGCCCCTTATGAATGACGTCATCTACGAGCACCAGCACCTTTCCCGACACGTCAAAAGAGATTTTTGTCTTGGCGGGTGTCCGCAGCTTAATCTGATTTAAGTCGTCCCGGTACAGTGTGATATCGAGGGCACCAACTGGCACATTGATGTGCTCTAAGATTTCAATCTGCTGCGCCAGCAGCTGCGCCACTGGAACCCCTCGGGTATGAATGCCCAGCAGCGCCAGAGTCTGCAGGTCTTTAGTCTGCTCAATAATCTCCGACGACAGCCGCGTTATTGTTCGTCGCAGCGCCTCAGCCGATAAAATCTCGATGGGGTCGGGGGACATGGGGCTACCTAACAACTCAGTAGAAAAGCTCAGTAGAAAAAACGCGAGATTGCGACAGTGAAGTTAAGAGTACCGTCACCGTCGGTGGGGAAATAGGAGCAGGCTGCGCCAGATTACGCACGGCCCCAATGCTGATCCCCTCCACGCTGGTCGTCGTCACGCATCGGGGCTGAAAGGCAGCTTGACAATGAAACAGCTTCCTTGATCAGGAACTGACTCCACGGTAATGGTGCCGCTGTGCTCTTCAACAATCCGCCGGGAAAGATAGAGACCTAAGCCGCTGCCGGCGCGGCGATCTTTGGTTTGGCGAAATCTATCAAAGATGAGATCTCTGTCCTCTTCCGCAATACCTGACCCAGTATCCTGTACCTCTAGCGTGAGCTGGTCGGGGTGAACCTGATGTAGACGCACTGTCACATGCCCCTCATCCGTAAACTTGATGGCGTTGCTGATCAAGTTCATCACCACCCGGCGAATCTCTAGGCGATCGCCCCGCATCATGATTTTGCCATCCGAAAGCCTAGCGTCTGGTCCGCCCAGAGTCTGCCCAGCCGGCTGACAGACCGGCTCAAATTCCAGACTCAGCCCTTTCTCTACCGTAAGGGGCCGCAGCTCTTTTAAGATATCGTCGATCAAGGCCGCTATGCTGAAGAGTGAGAAAGTAAGGGTTTTGCGGCCCGCTTCGTAGCGATAGACCTCTAGCAGGGTATTGACCATTCCCAAAAGGTTCTGGTTGCTGCTGATCATGACGTCTAGCGCCTGATTTAGCTCCTTGGAGACAGCGCCAAACGTACCGTCGCTAATCAAGGTCAGCATCCGATCTGCCGCCACTAGGGGCGTTCGCAGGTCGTGGGTTAGCCGAGAGACAAAGTCTTCTCGCTGAGAGGCAATATGGTCCCGCTCCGCGATGGTCTTGCGCAGCAGCTCATTTTGCTCAGCGAGCCGCTCTTCAGCCCGCTTGCGCTCGGTAATATCAATCACGACACCGGCCATGCGAACCGGCACGCTCTGAGGGTTTCGCTGCGCCTTGGCCCGAACAATACAGTAGCGGTGGTCGTTTGTAGAACGCCGCTGCAGCCGCAGCTCTAAGTCGAAGGGGGCACTGCGCTCTAGATGAGCTGTAATCGAGCGCTCAAATCGCTCGCGATCGCCCGCATAGATCAGATCGCGGAACTCTTCAAACGAGCCTTCGAACTCCTGACGAGACAGTCCTGCAATTTGAAAAAGGCGCTCGTTGAAGTAAATTCGGTTTCGCCCCAAGTCCCAGTCCCAGATTCCGTCGTTCGCCCCCTCTAAGACAAACCGGTAGCGCTCCTCGCTCTGGCGCAGCTTCTGCGTGGCCTGGGCTGCTTCTACCTCAGCCCGATGTAGCCGAATAACGTTGTGCAAAATTTGCGACAGCGTTTTTGCAGATAGGCGATCCTTGGATAGGTAGTCTGATGCGCCGGCCTTCATCAGCTCGACCGCAGTCTGATCATCTCCCTGCCCTGTCAGAATGACGAGCGGTGTCGTAACGCCAGCGTTACGCAGGTCTTGCACTAGGGTCATGCCGTCTTTGTCAGGCAGCCGGTAGTCGATGAAGATGCAGTCATAAACGTTCTCCTGCAGGGCCACCACCGCCGTGGTGTAGTCCTGAGCCTCCTGTAGCTCTGACGAAACGTTGGCCTGCCGCAGCGATCGGCGAAGGGTCATCCGATCCACTTCGTCGTCATCTACGACCAAAATTTTAAGTTGCTCTTCCATAACCAGCGGCGGTGCGGTAAACAATTCAGCCTCGGTTCAGCTCCAGCCCCTGTCCGAAATTGGTTTTCCAACCTTGAGAGTTAGGGCATCTCGTTGACGGTCCAATACTGGTCGACAATGGCCAAAGCTTCCACGAAATCGGAGAAGGGAACAGATTTGAGTATATAGCCCGCAACGTTGAAGTCGTATGCACTGACCAAGTCTTGATCGTCATCTGAGGTCGTCATGACAACCACCGGAATATCGCACAGCGTTGGATCAGCCCGAAGCAGCTCAAGGAACTCAATTCCCCCCATCTTCGGCATATTCAGGTCGAGAAATACGATGCGGCGCTGTTGAGGAATCGCAGGCAAACCCTTGTCATCCTGCTGCCGCAGAAGGCGGAGCGCCTGCTGGCCATCGCCCGCAACGTAGACAGGATGCTCCAAACCGTTTCGCTTGAGCGCCCGCCTCACCTTCATGACGTCTACCTCATCATCCTCAACTAGGAGGATGTGAAGCTCTCTTTCCTTCACCTCATCTGGACTTAGCACAAAGGATTACCTCGGTGTGACCGTATCTATTGTCTGCTGTCACTGGTCGTGCGCTGAGAACGCAGGCGTGATATCTCTAATGGTAAAGAACCTCGTTACAATCGCCCTCCACATGGGGGCATATTACAGGGGATACAGAGGGATGTCTGCAAAAATCTTTCTAAAGTGTTGAAGACGATACCTCGCCGCAGCAAGAGTGGCAGCATAGAATTTACGCTACCGAGGGCTAGCTCTTAGGCCAGGTGAATCGAAATGTTGCTCCGGAGCCTAGACCAGACTCTACGGTTATTGTCCCTCCCTCAGACTCAACGATTTTCTTGGCAATCGAAAGCCCGACGCCTGTGTTTTCCGTTTTGTCCCTGGGTTCAAGCACTTGAAATATCGTGAATATCTTGCCGTGATACTCGGGCGCAATGCCGGGGCCGTCGTCCGTGACAGAAAATTCGTAGAATTTACCACAGTCTTGGACCGCGACCTCTATTAACCCTTGAGAGCCATGGTGGTGCTTGAGCGCATTCCCCATGAGGTTAGAGAAAGTCTGCTGCAGGAGCAGACGCCTAGCGCTGAACGAGGGCATATTGCCGCCAATGACAATCGCAAAGTCTATGGGCGGGTCCAACAGGTCGACGACATCTCTAAGAATCGCCGCCGTAGAGACCAGTTCAGGTTCGACATTGAGCCGACCCACCCGTGAGTATTGGAGTAGGCCGTTCAGCAGGCTTTCAATACGGTAGACGCGCTTTCGCAACAGGTTCATTTCGTAGGCTGTCTTAGGGCCCATATGCTCCTGCAGCTCTTCTTCTATCCACTCCGACAGATTGGCGATCGCTCTTAGGGGGGCCTTGAGATCGTGAGACGCGACGTAGGCAAATTCGTTAAGCTCGCGGTTGCGCTCAGCTAGCTCATCGTTCGTTTTTGCCAAGACAGTGGTCATGCAGGCCAATTCGCTCGCATGGGCCCGCAGCGACTGCTCCGATCGCTTGCGCTCAGTCGCGATCGCCAACACGTTGGCGATCGACTGCAAAAACAGGGCATCCTCCTGCGTAAATCGGTCGGCTTCGTGGCTGGCGACGCTGACCAGGCCAAACGGTTGCCGACCTGCCCCGGAAATCAGCACGCTAACCAAGCTGCTCACCCTTGTGGGATAGATGAGCTTGGAAGGGGTTAAGCGCGGATCGCAGCTGATGTCTTGAATAACAATGGGTTGATTAGAAAGAAGTGTCAGCCCCGATTGGGAATCGGCCTCAACCCCCAGGGTTGTCTGGTCGATGGCCTCAGCGGGCCACCCTTGAGCCGCCCGTAGCACAAACCCAGCATGGTAAGACACCAGCTCAAAGACTTCGCAATATTCAACGTCAAACACCCGAGAAATTTGGCTGACCGCGTTCTTGAACAGCAGGCCAATCTCCATTCCAGCAAGCGCCTGGCGCATTAGCGCGGCAACAATCGCCTGACGAGAGAGACGAGACTGCAGCATCGAATAGGGCTGTGTGCCCGCTGTTGGAGCTTTAGGAGCAAGCTGCCTATGACCTGGCCGTAAGCCCTCACCGTCGCAGAGGGCGTGAATGGCTGCAGGCAGCAGCTCGGTGAGTCGAGCTTTGGGAATATAGTCGGACGCCCCCTGCCGCATAGCATCGACGGCTTCTGCGATGTCTGGGTTACCGGCAATGATGATGACCGGGACCGCCGGATAGCGATGGCGAATCTGGGCTAAGACTGAGCTATCGTCGATAGCAATCAGCTGATTGCTGGCCAAAACTAAATGGGGAGGATGATAGCTCAGCTCGTGCAGGAAATCGGCGTAGGCCGTCACTTGATCAAGACTGTGCTCTACGGGGCTAGCTGCTAAGCTAGCCTTGACTTGCTCGAAGTCGCTAGAGTTATTTTCGAGCAGCAGAATACGCACCATATTAGTTAGTTTATCAGCTCCAATTCAAAGAAATTTGGCTTTCAAGTGCCCCTATTGGCACAGTTGGCCATAGCTCTACAAATCAGCCCAGACTTAACGAAATCAGCAGAGTTTTGCCAAAATCACAAACAACTTGAGTGCCGATGAAGCGGTCGCGCCTGTTGGCTCATATCTATCGCTCCGCGTGCCGCCTGTGCCCTTAGGCACCCTGAGATTCAAGGATGTGACTCAGCTAGATGAGGCTGATCGTCACGCCCCATTATAAAACGACAGCCTCAGAGAGAAATGAACCGCTATGGGGATAATTAACTGTTCAGTAGTCGACAATTAGGCATATCTTCTAGGGCCATCTTCAGCGCCATTTTGGCTAGTGAGCCGCGCGAAACCCAAAGCGCTAGCCCTTCAATTTCAGTTAGCCCTCTTACAGCTATCTCAGTTCCTTCAGCTGCAGCATCACGGGAAGGGCTATTTCCATTGATAGATGCTTATGCGGTACCGAACCGTTAAATTTATGACACACGTATGCAAAGCCCAAGCTATGGTCCGTAACGCTATGCAAAAGATTAGCGTCGTGCTCATTGAAGATCACGACCTGACGCGAATTGGTCTACAGTCCGCTCTACACCAGCAGGACAATATAGAGGTTATCGGAGAAGCAAGAACCGGCGCTCAAGGGCTAGAACTGCTTCAGCAGGTTGAGCCCGATGTGGCTATCGTCGATATTGGGCTACCCAGCATTGATGGCATCGAAGTAACGCGTCGATTCAAGCAGAGTCAAAGTCAAACCTCTGGGAACGACGCTAGCTCAACGCGAGTGCTGATGCTGACAATGCACGATGGCGAGGAAGAGGTCCTCGCGGCGTTTGCGGCTGGGGCAGATTCCTACAGTATTAAAGACGCCAGTATCGAGAAGCTAATTGAGGCCATCAAGGTCACCCATTCCGGAGAGAACTGGATTGACCCCTCCATCGCACGAATTGTTCTGCGGCAGGCCCAGCAGGATAGACTGGGAGTCACCCTTGAGGAAGAGGGGACCAAAACCACCAGCATCTCCGCGCTAGAGCCGGAATATGAGCAGGTGATGAAAACCTGTGCGTTGACGGAGCGAGAGCTAGAGGTGCTAGAACTCATCGTTGCGGGCTGCAGCAACGCCGATATCGCTAAGGAGCTCTACGTTACCGTCGGCACGGTTAAAACCCACGTGCGCAGCATCCTCAATAAACTGTGCGTGGGCGATCGCACCCAGGCTGCGGTGCGGGCGCTGCGTGCGGGTCTGATTCGCTAAGACTGCTCTGTGGTGGTGGCTGAGCGGGACAGATCACTAGCTCTGGCGCAGTTTGGCGTCCAGAGCAGTGGCTGCTTGCTCGTCGAAGAATCCTGCGCCACCTATTGGTACGAGGGGCGCTGTCCTCGCACCGGGTCACGGCTGAGACTTCCTCGTACGGCGCTGGCAGAGCGGGTTGCCCGCGGCCTTTCTGCGCAGCTTTCTGGATCTGACTTGCCCCAGGGTAAAATGTATGGCGTTTTGCTGGTCGAGAGTCCTGAGGGATGCCGGGTGCTTAAAGCCTTTTCGGGCCAGTCTTTTGAAGGGAAGAGCGATTGGGTACCTGCTATCCCCAATTCGGAGCAGCTGCTTTTATCTGAGTTTCAGGCGATCGCTGCCCTAGAGGCAATCAAACAAGAGCTCGCCGTCCTCGCCCAGCTCCCGGCCCGCCAGGCCTACGACGTCCAAGCCCAAATTTTCTCTGCTCGGCTATCGGCTCTGGCCGAGCGCCACCGTCAGCGTAAAGAAAGCCGTAGACAACGGCGGCAGGAGGTACAGGATCAGCGCCTTCTGGAGGCTTTAGACGAAGAGAGTCGCCGTGACGGCATCGAGCGGCGGCACCTTAAACGAGCGCGCGATCGCATCTTGGCTCCCCTCAAGCAGGCGATCGCTGAGGCGGACGCTCAGGTTCAAGCCCTTAAGCGCAGGCGCAAGCAGCTTTCCCGACAGCTACAGACCCAAATGCACGCGGCCTATACCCTCACTAACTTTGCTGGGGAGCGGTTGGCCCTCTCCGATGTTGTGCCGCACCAGGCCATGCCCACGGGCACCGGGAAATGTTGCGCCCCAAAGCTGCTCCACTATGCGGCTACCCACGGACTTACGCCGCTGGCAATGGCGGAGTTTTGGTGGGGGGACTCTGCCGACGGTAGTCGAGTTTCCGGAGCGTTCTATGGCGCTTGCCCAGAGCGCTGTCAGCCGATTATGGGATTTTTGCTGTCGGGGCTGCCGCCCGTTGAGCCGACTCCGGCTGAGCGGCAGGTGCGTATCCTCTACGAAGACCAATGGCTAATCGCGATCGCCAAACCAGCGGGCCTGCTGTCGACCCCCGGTCGCTCGGTGCTTCACCCTGACAGCGCCGTCAGTCAGGTGCAGGCGGCAGTCTCGGGGGGAGTCTACAGCGTACATCGCCTAGACCAAGCCACCTCTGGGATACTGCTCTTCGCGCGATCGCCCCAGACGCACCGGCAGATCAGCGAGCAGTTCCGACAGCGGCGGGTGGACAAGCGCTATGAGGCGCTGGTGACCGCCGCCGTTGAGCCAGACCAGGGCAGTATTCAGCTGCCCATTGGCCGCTACCGGGACCACCGTCCCAAGCGCCGCGTCGACTGGGACGGTGGCAAGCCGAGCCACACCCAGTTCACCGTCTTGGAGCGCCGCAGCGACTACAAGCGCCTAGAACTTTTCCCCCTGACGGGTCGTACCCATCAGCTGCGGGTCCATCTCGCGTCGCCGGAGGGGCTGGGTGCGCCCATTTTGGGCGATCGCCTTTACGGAGGAGAGCCCAGCGACCGGCTCCACCTCCACGCCCGGGAGCTAAAATTCTGGCATCCGGAGAGGAACCAGAGGATGCACCTAGTCGCCGAGACGCCGTTTTGATGTCGCATCGCCAAAGCCTTTGGATCAGGCGGCTGTGCGTCAGCGCCGTCGCCCTTTGCCTTCTATTAGGCTTTGCCCCCTTAGCCCAGGCCCGCCTGATGCAGGAGACCCTGGCCTCGGGCGAAACGCTGTATAAATCGCTGCGATCGCTGCGGGACGAGCAAGGCTATAGCTGGCAGCTGATCGCCTTTAAGGCTGAGGGCGACCCCCAAGCTGCCCTGAGGCTGGTGGGCTTTCCAACCATCCCTCCCATCGACCATCAAGCGCCGCTCATTGTGGTGCACAATCGTGTCTTTACCCCCGTCCCCGACCAAACGCCGCGCTTCGGCGCCGCGGCGCCGCCCCCCACCGTGGCCCAGTATCCCCTGGCTTCCATCTTGAGCGCCGCCCCGCCCGCTGCCCTTACCCTACTCATTCCCAACTCCCCGACCAAGCAGGACAGCCCCAACCAGCTGCACATTCCTAGAAGCGTTACCCAAGAGTGGCAGGCTATCCTGAAGTGTGAGCTGGAATCTTGTCGGTTTGACTTCCCCTAGGCCCATCGGGCGGCGTGCTGAAGCCTATTTAATTAGCTACATTAAAGCCAGGGGGCGCACCGCAGGACCGCTCCCCCGGCCTATCGCTTCCGGGTAGCCCAGCTCGCGCTACGAAGAATCAGGGACCGATCATCTGCCGGTCAATTAGCTGTCACATATTGCCTTATGTCTTATCCCTCTTACCGTCCTACTGGATTTGCTGCCGGTGTCGCTATCGCCTTAGCGGCTTTGAGCGGGCTGGTGCCGGTGGGTCTCCCCTTTGGACTGCAGTCCGCCAGAGCGCAGTCCACCGAAGCGCAGCCTGGCCAGTCAGATGAAGCCGTCCGCATTCAGGTCTACAGCCGTGCTAGTCCGGCGGTGGTTTCCGTCGAGACGGCAGAGGTCGGGTCAGGCAGCGGCAGCATCGTAAGCGCGGACGGTCTGGTGCTCACCAATGCTCATGTGGTTCAAGGAAGCCGCACTGCGATGGTCTCTTTAGAAGACGGCCGACAGTTTGAGGGCGATGTGATTGCTTTTGGCGAGCCGGGGCTTGATCTCGCGGCAATTCAGCTGCGCAACGTCAGCAATTTGCCGTTCATTAGCCTGGCGGACGCTCAGATTAGCGTGGGCCAGAACGCCTATGCCATCGGTAACCCCTTCGGGCAGTTTCAGGGTACGCTGACCGTCGGCATCATCAGCCGCATCGACCGCGATCGCAACTTGATTCAAACGGATGCCGCCATCAACCCCGGCAACTCGGGCGGGCCACTTCTCAACAGCCGAGGCGAGTTGATCGGCGTCAATACCTCTATTTTCACGACGGCGCGAGAGGGGGGGAATATCGGCATTGGGTTTGCCATTCCCGTTGGCTCCGCCGCCGAATTTTTGACCGTGGTCCGCAGCGGCCAAGCGCCTCGCGAATGGGCGCGGTTTTCCGGCATTACGCCCGTTACGGCCAACGGTTCGCCCATTTCGGGTCAGCTTTCACCCAACAGCAACATTCTTGATTCTGATCAAAGCTACTTTGATGTCTATACCCTAGAAGCTCAGGTGGGCGATCGCATTACGGTAGACATGCGCAGCGGTGAGCTAGATGCCTACCTAATTTTGGTTGCGCCCAACGGGCAAAGTTTGGCCCACGACGACGATAGCGCTGGGGGCACCGATGCCCGCCTCGTGGCGACCGCGCCCATTACGGGCACCTATATGATTTTGGCCAACTCTTACGCCCCAGGTCAGACGGGAGCCTATCAGCTGCAGGTGAAGGCGGGAGAGTCAGCCCTCAGCAGCTTTTTACTTCAAGAAGAAAACGTCTTAGGGCCGGGCGCTGCCGTGCTGCCTCAAGATGGCTCGCTGTACCGGGAGCACGCCTTCGAGGGGGAAGCGGGGCAGACCGTCACGGTGGCTATGGAGAGTCAGGAGTTTGACCCTTACTTGATTTTGCTGGATCCTGATGGCCGCGTCATTGGCCAGAACAACGACTTTGGCGCAGACACCGTCAACGCGTCGCTGACCCTAATACTGCCCAAAAGCGGAACCTATCGTGCGGTGGCCAACGCCTCAGATAGCCAAGGGCAGGGCCGCTATTTGATCACGGTGCGCTAAGCGTTTCGCGGCGTACGCTTCGGTGTGCTAGGCGCGGGCCGCAATTTTGGTCAAATACTCAGCTTCGGTAAACCGGTCGCTGGGGCTCTCCAAACGGTCGGTAAATACCTTGCCCTCTAGATGGTCAAACTCGTGCTGAAAAATGCGGGCCACAAAGCCCGTCAAGATTTGCCGCTGCCGCTGGCCGTAGCGATCGCAGTAGCTCACCTCAACAGCGGAGTAGCGGGGCACAAGACCCCGTACGTCTGGCAGGCTAAGGCAGCCTTCCCAGTCTTTTTTCCGTTCGCCCCGGTATCCTATGATCTGTGGGTTGATCATGGGCGTGGGCTCCATGTGGGGAGCATGGGGGTAGCGCGGGTTGGGATGAGAGGCGACAATTAACAGCCGGCGGGATACGCCGACCTGAGGCGCGGCGATACCGACGCCGTTTGAGCGCTGCAGCAGGTCTACCATCTGCTCAATGAGGCCCTGCGTTTCGGGGACCGCGATCGCCTCAACGGGCCGAGCGACCTGCCGCAGGATAGGGTTACCGAGCTGAACAGCTTGATCCAACGTCATGGGCGTGCTCGTGAATACTCCCGACGCTCATCCTACGGATAGAGCGCGGGCTTCATCGGTCGCCCGATGAGTTTCCTGCTTCGCGTTACACGCACGCTGCGCGAACACAGCCAGTTGGCTAGATATGGTTTCCCACATCCCCGCTACCTCGGCTCCACAGACAATTTGAACACCCGAAAGACCACGGGCGTTGATGACTTGGGCAGCAGCTATATCTCTCGGCTTGACCGACCCACAGCTATGACACTGATGAACCCTATCACTCAGCGACTTTTTGACCGCAGCACCACAATCAGGGCATTCCTGAGAGGTGCGGTAGGGGTCAACCTTGCCGTAGTAGACACCACGCTTGAAGCACACCCATGGCAGCACCTGGTTGACGAACTGCCCCAGACCAGCATCCAGGGTGTGCTTACCCAGCATCCCTTTTGCCATGATGCGGAAGTCGATGTCTTCCACAAATATCATCTGGGCATAGTCACAGAGCTTATGGGCCAGCTTGAATTGCCAGTCAAGGCGACAGGCTGCTATCTGCTCATGCACCCGTCCAATCCTCCGTATCAGCTTGGCGCGGTTATTCGACCCCTTTTGCTTGTTCTTCAGCCTGCGTTGCAGCAACTCGCGCGTTCCCTAGCGCCGTGCGACGGCGCGGGGTCGCTCGTCAATTCAAGCTTGCGGTGCAGCTTACCCGAAAAGCGAGGTCGCTTGACCTGCAAACCGTTGGAAGTGGACAGGAAATACTCAAGCCCAACATCAATCCCAACACTTGCCCCACTAGGAACAGCATCAGGCACGTTGACATCGGCTTGAATGCAAAGGGTAGCGTACCACCCCGAATGCTTCTTGATGATGCGCACCGTCTTCACAGCAAACCCATCAGGGATGGGACGATGCAGCACAATGCGCATCTCTCCCAGCTTTGGCAGCTTGATTTGGCTACCCGTCACCGGGTTTTCCTTGAACTGCGGAAAGAGAAACGAGCGATACTGCCCAAACTTCTTAAAGCGTGGGAAACCGTGACCTCGCTCCTTCCTGGCAGCAAACGCCGATTCCACCCGTCCTATCACGTCCTGAAGCACCTGGGATTGCACGTCCTTGAGATGCGGCAACTGCTTTTTGGCAGCGGTCAGCGATCGCTTTTGAGCGTAGTAGCTGGGGTAAGACGCGTCTGCTGGAATGATGTACTCCGATTGCAGCGAGCAAGCGTTGAGCTGACAGCTTCTCGACTTTATCCAGTCCTTGCGCTCCCTCAGGGCGTAATTGTAGACGCCGCGACAGGTCTCAAGCCACGTCACCATGCGGGCTTCCTGCTCAAGGCTTGGATAGATTCGGTAGGAGTAGTTCAAGGTAAGCATGTACCAATTATAGCAAGATTTAGGAGGGGTTGTGTTACTCCCTAGAATTGCTCGTCTGCGACTCGCTCGCTTGCATCCCGACGCTGATGCTGCGCATACAGCGCGGGGCTTTCACGAATTAGCTAAATTAGCCCTATGTCTAGTATGATAGCCCTCTAAATCGCAGGCGCTTCTGGCGTTCCGCCGCCATTCGCTGCAAACCGCCGTGGAAAGCAACATTATGAGGTCAATACAATGGGCAGGGTTCGATTAGAGTCCTTGAACGCTAAACCGCCTCACTATACCCTTCAATGTACGCTGTGCGGGGCTGAATACAGCGCAAATCCATTTCAACTCAAGTGCACTGTTCCCCATGAGCCAGCGCTTTTAAGGGCCGTCTACCGCGCTACTGCCCTTACGGTCAATCCTCATCTGCCCGGCGTCTTTCAGTTTAGCGACTGGCTTCCCGTAGAGCGCTGGCTTGACGTTTCGGGTAAGCCTATTACCTACAAGGGTACTCGGCTGGGGCAGTATCTGGGGCTGGAGCATCTGTACATCAGCTTCAACGGCTACTGGCCCGAGCGCGATGCTTCCCTCACGACAGGCTCCTTCAAAGAGCTAGAGGCCCCCGCTGTCCTTGCCCGTATCCCCAAAGACCATCCGCGAACCCTCGTACTGGCCTCCGCTGGCAATACGGGCCGCGCGTTTGCGACGCTTTGCTCCGCCTTAGAGATCCCCCTGTGCTTAGTGCTTCCAGAGCAGAATCTACAGGCCATCTGGTCGCAAGCCCCCTTCCACCCCTGCGTACGGCTGGTTGTTGTGGCGGGGGGCGGCGACTATTCCGATGCGATCGCCCTAGCGCAGCTGATCAGCCAGCTAGACGGATACTTCCCGGAAGGGGGGGCTGCCAACGTGGGGCGGCGCGACGGTATGGGGCTCACCGTCGTTGACGCCGCCGTGACCCTGGGGCATATCCCTGATCACTATATCCAAGCCGTGGGCTCGGGCACAGGGGGCATTTCCGCCTGGGAGGCCAATTTACGCCTGCTGCAGGATGGCCGCTTTGGGACGCGCCGGATGACGCTGCATCTCGCTCAGAACCTACCGTTTGCGCCGATGGTAAACGCCTGGGCTGCGGGCGATCGCCAGCTTGCTCCCGTCAGTGAAGCCGCCGCAAAAAAGCAGATTGAAGGCGTCGCGGCAAAAGTGCTCACCAACCGCAGCCCGGCCTACGCCCTCAAGGGCGGCGTATACGACGCGCTGAAGGCCACGAGGGGACACCTATATGGGGTGAGAAATGACGCAGCGGCCTTGGCTCAGCGCCTCTTCCGGGCGCTCGAGGGAATCGACATTAGCCCGGCGTCGGGGGTTGCCGTCGCCGCGCTTCAGCAGGCGGTCGCGACCCAAAAAATTGAGCGCGGCGACAGTGTTTTGCTCAATATCACCAGTGGCGGTATCGATAGGCTCAGGCAAGACTATTGCTTGCATCACCTCCGGCCTTCACTGACCTTTTCGCCCAGCGAGATTCGAGCAGATGTTGTCAAAGAACGGATGGGGAGAGACCTTTGCAAAATTTGATGTTCTCGGCGCTGTCGGCCGTCGCGCTGCGGTCTAGGAGAAAGCTCGTCAAAAAATTGGGGCATCTAGAAGCGGCACAGGAAGAATTTTTGCGATCGCTTTTGGAGGCCCACAAAGACACGGCGTTTGGCCGTGACCATGGCCTAGCCGACATCAGCACCGTGGCTCAGTTCCGCGAGCGGATTCCGGTGCAGCCGTACCGCACCTTCGAGCCCTACATCCAGCGCATGGCTGAAGGCGAACCCAACGTTCTCGTTCCCGATCCGCTGATTTACTTCAACATCAGCAGCGGGTCCACCGGGAAGAAGAAATTGATCCCGGTGACTAAGCGATCGCGCCGCCACCTCTCTCGTGCTAACCGGGCCGCAGTCGGGTTCGTCTTTGGCGCCGCCGCCCGAGCAAAGCGACCGCCCGGGCAGATGCTGTTTCCCATCTCCACTCAGTCTCACGGACAAACGCCGAGCGGAATCGAATTTGCCCCCGTGAGCACAAGCGATATGCGGCTGATGGACGCTTTGTCCCGGCAAATCTTCGCCTACCCCTTCGAAGCCTTCCAGATCGCAGAAACTACAGCCCGCTATTACGTTTGCCTGCTGTTTTCGCTGCGCAACCGGCGGCTGCGCACTATTGGGGCCACCTTCCCGGTGCTGGCGCTGCAGCTGTGTCAGTTTCTTGAGACCCACGCAGACTCCATGATTCAAGACATCAAGACGGGAAAGATTGCAGATTGGATAATGCTCGAACCCGAGCTGAGGCGTCGTCTAGAGCAAAAATGGTCGGCGGCCCCTCAGCGCGCTACCGAGCTGCAGCAAGTGCTGAGCGCGGATGGCCGACTCACGCCTCAGCGGGCCTGGCCTGACCTGTCGTTTATGGTTACGGCCCGGGGCGGCACCTCAGACTTCTACTTCGAGAAATTCTCCGAGTATTTTGGTGATCTGCCCGTGTTCGGCGGCACCTATTCCTGCGCCGAAGGTGCTCTTGGCATTTCTCACGACTTCGACACCGATAGCGTTATCCCGGCTATCGAAAGCGCTTTTGTGGAGTTTATCCCCGTAGAGCAGTGGGAGGCTGAATCCCCCAAGACGGTTCTCCCCCACGAGGTCCGGTCCGGTCAGCAGTACCGAGTCGTCTTCACCAATTACAGCGGCTTCTACCGCTACGATTTGGGCGATGTGGTTGAAATTGACGGCTTTTTTGAGCAAGCTCCCCTGATGACGTTCAGATATCGGCGGGGCAGGGTGATCTCCTCATCGACCGAGAAAACGACAGAGGCCCACGTGGTTGAGGTGATTCAGCAGCTGCAGCGGCGGCTTGACGTAGACCTCGAAAATTTTTGCATTACCCTGTCAAAAGACGCCATTCCGGCCCACTATCTAGTCAATGTCGAGGTGGCCGCAGGGTCACAGCTGTCTGATCCACAGCAATTTTTGCAGCAGTTTGACGAGACCATGAAAAGCGTGCAGAAGTTTTACGGCATCAAGCGGCGCGACCAAATTCCCTCCCCCCGCCTCCGCATTCTTGCCGCCGGGAGCTTCGAGCAGCTTCGAGTGCAGATGGTTCAAACCGGCATCACTGAAGCTCAGCTGAAGTTTCCCCACGTCAGTGAGGATAGGGAATGGCTCAGCGGACTGCCGGTCGTTCACGAGGAGAGACTAAAGGGAGATCTTTAATCGCCCCTGCTGGCCCCCCAGAATAGCTCTCTAGCCGGAGGCGAACGTCGCTGACGTCAGATAAATCTTGCACCCAAAAGCGGCCAATGGCGTTGTCTGAGTCTCGCTCAATGGTGAGGGGTTTTCCCAAGACGCAGCTGTAGGCCTGTAGGCGACGGTTCTTAGGGGCCGGTTTTTGACCATTGCCCTTGACCGGCCCTTTAGAGTCAACGCCGCAGCGTAGGGCTGCCTCTCCGGCCTCAACTGTGACTACGAGCTTCGTCGCGGGCGGGTCGAGGGTGATTTGACGCTTTGGACTGCCCGCCATCACCTGCAAAAAGTAGGTTTTGGGTTTGGGCAACCTGGCGGTTTCTGGCAGCGCGGGCGGGCGCAAAACTGCTGCGCTGTCGGGCAGCGGTTTTGCGCTGGGCGGGGCGTTGGTGGGGGCCGGTTCATCTATAGCAGACTCTCCCGGCGATGCCTCAGCCACAGCTGCACGAGACGCCTCAGCCGCGATCGCGGGCCGAGCCACAGCGAGCAGGACGCTCAGCAGCACGGCGGCAAGCCCCAAGGCCCGTAGTTGTTTCATCACCTCAGTTGCTCTCCCAAAGGCTAATTTGTGCGATCGCACAGTCTCATCTTGCACTAATTTTGACCGCCTACAGGGAGAGATTGCAGCAGTTTGCGAAGCGGGGCGATCGCCTGACGTAGCCTATGCGGTTTAACGGTTGAAGCAGCGGTGCAAAGTATCCGTCGCTCTTACCTGTTTTACCAGTACGCACCTTGCGAGTAAGTTAGCTCGTAACTGTGCGAATAGACCTCGAATACAAAGAGTTCCTCACCTCAGTCCCATCCGCTGTCTTTTCCCAAGAGGCTGCACAGATGGTGCGGCAAGAGCAGTCCACTCGCGATCCAGCTCAATCACTTGCGATCGCGCCTAGCAAGAATGTACTAAGCAATTTGTCGAAGTGCATAGAAATTCTGTATCAAAGACGCCAAGCACTGCAAAGACTGCTTTAATAAGAAGGCTATTAAATTTACTTTTCTTAAGATGCGCGTGCTTAAAACTTCATTCTTTAGGTAGATGATTCGCTGCGGAAAGCTGAAACAGCCAATCTATTAATCTGTCAGTTAGGCTAAAGCTTGAATTTTGGCCCATTCTTAGGATCCTGTTTACATGACCATTGGTATGCTTCACGCGCCTCGCCGACGCTGGTCCGTTATTCTCAGCACCGTCGGCCTCCATGCAGGTGTCCTATTCGCCTTTTTACCCAATACCTTTAGCTGGGGCGCTGTCGGCATTGCGATCGCCCTCCACTGCATCACCATTGGGCTCGGTATCGCGCTGGGGTTTCACCGCCTTGCCACCCACCGCAGCCTGCGCGTGCCTAAGTGGCTGGAGTACAGCCTAATTCTCTGCGGCACCTTGGCGGCGCAAGGTGGCGTCATTGGCTGGGTTGGCTACCACCGCTTGCACCACCGCCACACCGACCAGCAGCAAGACCCCCACGACTCGACCCAGGGTTTCTGGTGGAGCCATATTGCCTGGCTGATGCACGAGGTGCCTTCCAGAAAAGAGATGACGTCACAGATTCGTGACATCAGTGACGACCCTTTCTACCAGTTTTGCCACGAACAATACATCGTCTTACAGCTCGGGCTCGCCGTTCTGCTTTACGCATGGGGCGGTCTCCCGTTTGTGGTCTGGGGCATCTTCGTCCGGCTGTTTGTTGGATTCCACAGCACCTGCTGCGTCAATAGCGTCTGCCACATGTTTGGCTACCGCAGCCACGAGGTCCCTGATCACTCAACGAACTGCTGGTGGGTGGCGCTGCTGACGTTTGGGGAAGGCTGGCACAACAATCACCACGCCTGCCAGTCCTCAGCCCAGGCCGGGACGCGCTGGTGGGAAATCGACCTCACCTGGCAGACCATCCGCTTGTTTAGAGCTTTGGGCTGGGCAACCCATGTGAAGACGTCCAAAGTTCCGGCTAAGGCGGCAGCGGGATAAGCAAAGAGCGATCGCTGAAACCCCCGTTAAAGCGATTTCCTAGCCTGAGTCAAAGGCTCCTTTGATGTACTGCTGCAGCGAGTATCCGGCTGTGGATGCCGGATCGCTGGGCCGCGCGGGTCGGCAGCGCACCAGCGCCACGTCAAACCGACAGGGCAGGGCGGCGCTTGGGGATGGGCTTTTGTCCTTTGCCTCTTGCCTCATCAGAAAATATTGGGCCGTTCTCTGAAGCCGCTGCTGCTTTTGCCAAGTCACCGCTAGACCCTGGTCGTCCCATGCCCCAGACGAGCGGACTTTGACTTCGACAAAAACCAGGCTGGCGCTAGCTTCGCCTGCTGTGCCCCCCTCCTGAGCCACTAAGTCGATTTCTCCCCAGCGGCAGTGCCAGCGGCGACAAAGCACGCGCCAGCCCCAGCTTTCCAGCACGCGGGCCACAAAAGCTTCTCCCTCTTGGCCCCGCTGAAGGGCGCGTTGACGTTTAGGGCTGGCCATAGGCTATTTGTGATTAAGGGGCGGTAGGGGGCGATCGCTGCTCTGACCTTAGGCGCCAGCATTAAGACAATCGCTCCAGCTCCGCATAGTATTCCCCCACCCAGGGCACCTTTGCTAAATCTTCGAAGGTGGCGGCGTACTGCTCATCGAGCTGCTGCATGCGCCGCTTCTCTGACTGGATCTGTTCCTGGTAGTGCTGGGCTAGCTCGCGCTCTTCCCCCAAATCCGTCTGCTCCCACAGCCGCTGAAAATGCTGGCAGCGCTTTTCGCACATCACCCGCTCCAATCGGTCTACGGCGCGGCTGATCACCAGCGGCGCTCGCAGCACGTCTCGCTTTGTCTTTTCGTCCAGCTGCAGCAGATGACTCACCGCATCCAGCAGACCATCGGTTTCGGCGGCGATGTCCCGCAGGCGAGTGAGCAAGGGCATCTGGGTCGCGGCGTCCGCTAGGGGGTCACGCTGTAAGCCAGAGAGCTGAGGATCGGGGAACTGCTCTTCTAGCTCCAAAATCTTGCGCCACAGCAGCCGGTGGTGGGAGAGACCAAACTGTAAATCCCGCTGCTCTAGGGACTCCACAATGGCGCTGCGGTGGGAGCCAGCGTGGATGTAAATCCGCAGCAGCGTCGCTTCGGCGCAGTCCAGGCTTTTGGTGGGCTGCACCGTGAGCTTGGGCATTTCGTCCCCTGTGGGCGATCGCCGCCGCTGACGCCGCACCTGGGCCAGCAGATTTTCCACCAGCAGGGGCACCAGCCTAGAGTCATCCTGGCTCAGTCGCTCTGCGCAGACGCGGCCGTAGTGGGTGCGGGTGGTGGCGTTGGTCACCTGCCCTAAGAAGGCCACGAGCTGCTGGGTCACCTGCTGCACGTCGGTGGCCTGGTTGAGGTCGCGGCCCGCAAACGCCTGGTTGATTTGCCAGTCGAGCCACAGCGGCGACTGTTCCGCTAGCTGCCGGTAGTCCTCTGGGCTGTGGCTGCGTAAAAACTCGTCTGGGTCCTTCCCTGAGGGCAGATTTAGCACCCGCAGCTGGGCGTCTCCCCGATAGGCCAGGGCCGTCACTTCTTCAATGGCGCGCTCGGTGGCTTTGGTTCCGGCTCCGTCGTCGTCAAAGTTGAGAATCACCTGCTTGGATTCGGTATAGCGCAGGAGCTGCTTGACCTGCTGCAGATTTAGGGCGGTGCCCAGGGAGGCCACGGCGTGGGTGATGCCTGCGGTGTGTAGGGCAATGACGTCGAAGTAGCCCTCCACCACGATGGCGGCGTCGGCTTTGCTGATGGCGGCGCGGGCCTTATCGAGGCCAAATAGAGTTTGGCCTTTGTCAAACAGCTCGGTTTCTGGGGAGTTGAGGTATTTGGGCTGCTCATCGGTGAGGGTGCGCCCGCCAAAGCCAATCACCCGGCCCTGCGGGTCGCCAATGGGGATCATCAGGCGATCGCGAAACCGGTCGTAGTAGCCCTTGCCGCCAGAACGGGGCACAATCAGGCCCGCCTGCTCGACGAGAGCGACAGGGTAGCGCTTTTGCTCGACCAAGTAGCCGTAAAGGGTCTGCCACCCGCCGGGGGCGTAGCCCAGCTGAAATTTCTGAAGGGTTGCAGCCTCGATGTCGCGGCCCGTGAGGTAGTCTAGGGCGGCTTTGCCCTCGCTCTGGTGGAGGGCATGCTGATAAAAGCTGGTGGCGATCGCCAAAATCTCGTAGAGCTTTTCTCTTTGGGAGAGCTTCTTTTGGAACGCCTGCCGCTGCGCCGGCTCTAGGGTCTGCACCGTCACGCCGTAGCGCCGTCCTAGCCCCAGCACCACCTCGCTAAAGGAGCGCTGCTCATGCTCCATGAGGAACTTGATGGCGTTGCCCCCCGCGCCGCAGCTAAAGCAGTAGTAGAACTGCTTGCTGGGGCTGACGCTAAAGCTGGGGGATTTGTCGTCGTGAAAGGGGCACAGGCCCACAAAGTCTTTGCCCTGCTTTTTGAGGACGACATGCTCGGAGACAACGTCAACGATGTCGGCCCGCTGCTTGACCTGCTCGATGGTGTCGGGATGGAGGCGAGGGACGTCCATGGGCAATGCGGCTTTGGCCAAAATACTGAACTACATATGGCGTAGTATATCCGTGTTTTGGCCAGGTCTAGGGCACGTTGTTAATTTGTGAGGTTTGGCGCGATTACGGGTGGTGGTGAGGGACGGCTGCGATCGCCCCTCACCACTGCCCGCTAACCTACCGCTTGCGGAACCTACCGATCTACGGAGCCCATGATGATGTCGATGCTGCCCAAAATGGCCATAATGTCGGCCACTTTTACCCCGCGCAGCAGCTCCGGCAAAATCTGCAGGTTATTAAAGTCGGCGGCCCGAATCTTCCAGCGCCAGGGGAAGACGTCGTTGCTGCCAATCAGGTAGATGCCCAATTCTCCCTTGCCGCTCTCTACGCGAACGTAGTGCTCGCCCTCAGGAATCTTAAAGGTGGGCGGAATTTTCTTACCGATGAACTGGTAGTCAAAATCGTTCCACTCTGACTTGGGGCCGCTGGACATGCGCTTGGCTTCTAGGTTCTCGTAGGGGCCACCGGGCAGCTGCTTGATGGCCTGACGAACAATCTTCACCGACTCGCGCATCTCCCGCACGCGCACCACGTAGCGGGCGAAGCAGTCGCCGACGGTGTCCCACTGAATGTCCCAATCGAGCTCGTCGTAGCATTCGTAGTGGTCTACCTTGCGCAAGTCCCACTTGACTCCGGAGGCTCTCAGCATCGGCCCAGAGAGGCCCCAGTTGATGGCCTGGTCACGGGTAATGACGCCGAGGCCCTCGACGCGACGGCGAAAGATGGGGTTGTTGGTAATCAGCTTCTCGTACTCGTCGACCTTGGGCAAAAAGTAGTCGCAGAAATCTTCGCATTTGTCGATCCAGCCGTAGGGCAGATCTGCCGCCACCCCGCCAATGCGGAAATAGTTGTTGTTGATCAGCCGCGCGCCGCTAGCCGCTTCCCACAGGTCGTAGATCATCTCCCGCTCACGGAAAATGTAGAAGAAGGGAGTCTGCGCGCCGACGTCGGCTAAAAATGGGCCTAGCCACAGCAGGTGGTTAGCGATGCGGTTGAGCTCCAGCATAATGACGCGGATGTAGCTCGCCCGCTTGGGCACGTCGATGTTTGCCAGCTTCTCGGGGGCGTTGACCGTGACGGCCTCATTAAACATGCCCTCTGCGTAGTCCCAGCGGCTCACGTAGGGCACAAACATCGTGTTGGTGCGGTTCTCGGCAATCTTTTCCATGCCGCGATGGAGATAGCCAATCACGGGTTCGCAGTCGACAACGTCCTCCCCATCTAACGTCACAATTAGGCGCAGCACGCCGTGCATGGACGGATGGTGGGGGCCCATGTTGATCACCATGGGCTCGGTCTTGGTTTGGATCATTGACATGGGTCGCAGATTTCCTCTAGGTGTGATGGCCAACAAGCGTGACGGCTGAGACTTGTGACGGCTCGCGCAGGCGCTAGCTAGACTAATGGCTGCGCTGGCTGCAATTATGACACTTGTTAACTTTATTATAGGGACTGACGTCAGCTTAGACAGCCATGGTTTTATTCCACCATATTCCCGTTTTAGCTGACGCCGCGATCGCCAGTCTAAGCATTTGCCCCGGCGGGCGCTATCTAGATGCCACCGTGGGCGGCGGCGGGCACAGCCAGCTGATTCTAGACGCGGCACCCGATACCCGCCTAGTGGCGCTAGACCACGACCCAATCGCGCTGACAGCGGCCCGAGAGCGGCTGCTGGGCTACGGCGATCGCGTCGAGTTTCACCACAGCAACTTTGCAGACTACGTCCCCGAGGGGCTATTCGACGGCATCCTGGCGGACCTGGGCGTCAGCTCGCCCCAAGTCGATCGCCCCGAGCGGGGGTTTAGCTTCCGTCAGGCTGCCCCCCTCGACATGCGCATGGACCAAACCCAAGAGAAGACGGCCTCAGACCTCGTCAACCACACAGGCGAGACCGATCTGGCCAATTTGATCTACCAGTACGGGGAAGAGCGCCTGTCGCGGCGCATCGCCCGCCAAATCGTGCAGCGGCGGCCCTTCACCGATACGGTGCAGCTGGCAGAGGCGATCGCCCAAAGCGTCCCCCGCTCCTACCGCTACGGGCGCATTCACCCCGCGACCCGGACGTTTCAGGCCCTGCGGATCGCCGTCAACCAAGAGCTAGAGCGTCTAGAGATCTTTCTAGAGCAGGCTCCCCGCTGGCTGCGCCCCGGCGGACGGCTAACCGTGATCAGCTTTCACAGCCTGGAAGATAGGCTGGTAAAGCACGGCTTTAGAGGCAACCCAGATCTAATCGTAATGACCAAGAAGCCCGCGATCGCGGACGAGGCTGAGATTGCAGACAATCCCCGCGCCCGCTCCGCAAAGCTGAGAACCGCTGAGCGGAGCCGCTAGGGCCGTGGGGGATTGCTTCTGGGTTAGAGCACCGCTGAGAGGTAGCTGCCCATGTGGGCGCTGAGCTGCGCCACCAAATCACGGGTTACCGGCAGGCTGTCTAGGGCCATGGCGGCGCTGAGCACCATCATGTAGACAATGGAGTACTTGAACAGCGATCGCGCTAGGCCCAAGTCGCAGGGGCTTTGCAGCAGCGCCCAGGACTTGGCAATAAAGACGCCGCCCAGGTAGAGGGCGCTGATGGCATAAACGATGCCCAAGACGCCAAACGGGTACACCAGCAGCAGCGTAGTCGGCAGCAGCAGCACCGTGTAGATGAGAATCTGCTTTGCGGTGACCGCTTCTCCTTTCACCACAGGCAGCATGGGGACGCCGACTTTGGCGTAGTCCTCACGAATCATCATGGCCAGCGCCCAAAAGTGGGGCGGGGTCCAGACAAAGACGATGGCGAACAAAATCCAGGCGGGCCAGCTCAGTTCACCGGTTACCGCTGCCCAGCCCACCAAAGGCGGAATTGCGCCCGCCGCACCGCCAATGACGATGTTTTGGCTATTGTGGCGCTTGAGCCAATGGGTGTAGACGAGGACGTAGGTGACGATTCCCGACATGGCCAGCAGGGCGCTGAGCAGGTTGGAGGTCGCCGTGATCAGGCCAAAAGAGAGGAGGGCCAGGGTGATGGCAAACAGGAGGGCGTCTTTGGGCTGCACCCGGCCTGAGGGCAGAGGGCGGTGGCGGGTGCGCTCCATGTCGTAGTCGATGTCGCGGTCGTACAGGCAGTTGATGGTGTTGGCCGAGGCCGCCGCTAGGGCTCCGCCGGTAATGGTGGAGAGGAGTAAAACGGGGTCAACTTCTCCGGAGGCCGCAATCCACATGCTGCCAGCGGTGGTGATCAGCAGCAGCAGAATGATGCGCGGCTTGGTGAGCTGCCAATAGCTCTGCAGGAGCTGCCAGAGATTTTGGTGGTGGCGGATAGGAGTCGCAACGTTTTGCATAAAAATTGGCGTCGTTTAGGGTAATTCAGCGGGATAGAGGGAAAAACTTAGGCGCTCGCTAGGCCATCGGTTTGAGGGGTGTCTAGGCGGCGAGCCGATCGCAGGCTGTGGGCCGCGATGCACACCAGGCTGCCGAGAAGCGCCGCCGCCACCACCTGGTGGCTGATGGTCAATAGCTCAACCTGGAGGTGCAGCCGAAAGGTGGCGGTGCCCAGAAAAATTTGCGCCAGCAGCAGCCCGCCGGCAGTCTGAGCGAGGGGCTTGACCTGGGGCGATCGCCACCCGAAGAACACCACCGCCCCGATGGCGAGGCTGGCGGGAATCACCCCCAGCAGGTGGAGATTGACCACCGAGCACAGCTGGGTGAGCTGCAGACACTGGTGCAGCGCCCACTGGGAGCCCACTAAGCCGCCGGAGAGGCTCTGCAGGTAAATCAGGGCGGCGGCGAGGAGGCTGAGAATTCCCAGACGACGGGACGACGGGGCTGGGGTCTCGGACGCAGGCATCAGCAGCACCCCAATGGTCAGCAGGGTGACGAAAAACAGCAGCGCCGTCCCCAGGTGGGCCGTGACGATATCAAAGCGCAGCAGCTCGGTAACCGTCAGGCCGCCCAGCAGACCTTGAACCAGCACCAGCGCCAGCGCCAGCACCGAGGCCCAGGGGAGCCACTGGGGAACCCCGGCCCGCTGTCGCCAGGACAGCCCCACCAGGGCGATCGCCATCAGGCCGATGAGGGAAGCGTCTAGGCGGTGAATCCACTCCAAAAATACCTGCAGGTTCATCTGCTGGGTGGGGATCAAGGTGCCGTAGCACAGGGGCCAATCGGGGCAGGCCAATCCAGCATTCATCACGCGGGTCGCGCTGCCAATGGCCATCAAAATAAAGGTGGCGATCGCCATCTTCCACACCAGGCGACGAATTTGCTGGACTGCCGCCGGGTTAGGGGGCTTTGGGCTAGCCGCTGTCGTCTGGCCGGAGCGATGGGTCGGCCACTGAGCAAAATTAGCCATGAAGACCTCTTGAGACAGATGTTGGGTCGGTTGAAGCGGGCCTTTTGGGGGTTGGGCCTGGGGCGGATGGGCTCAGCGGTGTCAGAATGCCGCGAGTAACAAAACCGATCCAAGGGCGGAGCCGCTACTTCTTGAGGGCCGTTGTAGAGCTAGGCCTCTACCTTCTCCACTGTAGTGATGGTTTCCCAGTCCCACCAAAGCTTTAGGGTTTTCTTTAGGGTTGTCGTCCCGAAGCCAGACGTGTTAAGTAATACAACATTGCCGACAAAAAAACCCACCGCGCCGCGGTGGGGTCTAGGCGGCGCGGTGGGGTTTCCATTTGGGCCAGCGCTGAGGCTACGTGGTTTGCTGCGCCTGGGGCGGCAGGGGCAGTAGGGTCGCGTCGCCCTCTAGGCCGGCGGGTTTGGGAATAGGAATTTCCTCGACGGCGGGTAGCTTCTCGACGGCCAGCCGGGAAGGGGTGGAGCCCCCTGAGAGCCGCCGCAGCAGCTTCGGTCGGGGATCATGAAGGAGATAAAAGATGCGATCGCCTGACTGCCAGTCTTCTTGGGCGCGCACGACCTGCAGACGCTTGTCGCGCTCTACCATGATGGGCACCAGCTCACCCGCCCGCGTTAGCGCTTTGAGGTGGGCCTGCTGGAACAAGAAGCCGGGCTCCTTGAGGGTGGTTTCCCCTAGCTTGATGGCCCCCTCTTGCAGGTAGCCGTTCCAAGCCTTGAGGGGCAGCTTTTGCACGAAGGCCTGCTGAACTTTGGCGGCGGGTGGCTTGGGCGGCTTGCCGCTGCTGTCTTCCACCAGCTCTAAATCGGTCTTCAGGTCTCCTGTGGTGACCGCCAGCACCCGAGGCGGCTTGAATTCTTCGATTGCCCGCCCGGCCAAAACGGCGTTGACCTCGCTGTTGTTGGTCATTGCCAAAAACGTCCCCGCCGTGTCGAGACCCGCTTTCTCCAGAACCTCTACTTCTAGGGCACTGCTGGCGATGGCGGTGAGCCCCTCTTTCTCGGCCTGGATGCAGGCCTCCTCGTCAGTGTCAATCAAGACAATCGTCTCGCCTCGGTCCTGGAACAGGCGGGCAATGAGCTTGCTCATGGGGTTGCAGCCCACAATGACAGCGCCCGTGGCCTGGGTGGAGGTGATGCCCAGCCACCGGGCTACCCAGCCCGCCGTCAGGCCCTGGGCCGCAACGGTGGTGATGATGGTCAAAAATACCAGCGCTTTGATGGCGTCGCCGCCGCTGATGCCCCGGTCGGTGAGCAACAGGGCAAATAGGGAGGCCACCGAGGCCGAGACGATGCCCTTGGGGGCGACCCAGGCCAAAAAGAGCTTTTGCCGCCAGTTGAGGTCGCTATTCCAGGTGCAGACCCAAATATTGATGGGGCGCACGACGAACATCAGCGTCAGCACCGTCGCCATCGCCCCCCACCCCAGGGCAAACAGGCTGGCAATTGAGAGGTCTGCGGACAGCAAAATAAACAGCACCGACACCGCCAGCACCGTCAGCTGCCCTTTAAACCGCAGCAGCAGTCTCTCTTCGGGCAGCGACGAGGCGCGGAGCACGATGCCCGCAATCACCACAGTCATCAGCCCCGACTCGCTGCGCACCACCTGGGCTAGGCCAAACAGCCCCCACACTCCCGCCAGCACGACGAGGTTTTTGGAGTCTTCTGATAAAAAGTCGGCCCGCTTCAAAAACAGCCCCAGCAGCCAGCCCCCCACGGCCCCAATCGCGCCGCCGATGCCGAGGCGCAGCAGCAGGCCGCTGACCACCATGAGCGGATCGGCGTCGCCGTTCAAGATCACGTCGAGAACGACGACGGCCAGGATGGCTCCCACGGGGTCTACTAAGACCCCCTCACCTTCTAATATGGCGGCCACCCGCCGCTCCACCTGCACCTGTTTCAGCAGGGGCGTAATTACGGTGGGGCCGGTGACCACCACCAGCGACGCGTATAAAAAGGCTAGGGTCCAGGGAAACTCGCTGAACCAGTGGGCCGCCATGCCGCCCCCGATGAGGGTGATGAGGGTGCCAAAGGTGACGAGGTTTTGCAGGCTGCCGGAAACGCGTCCCAAATCCCGCAGCTCTAGGTTGAGCCCGCCCTCAAAGAGGATCAGCGCGACGGAGAGGGCCACAATCACTTCTAGCCCCACCCCCAGCACGCTAGGGTGAAGCAGGGCGAGGCCGTCTGAGCCCAGCAGGATGCCGAACATAAGAAGGAAAACAATGCTGGGGAGCTTGAGGTAGTCTCCTAAAACCTGGGCGGTGATTCCCGAGAGGGTAACCAGCACCATCTGCAGCGTAATTTCAAAGGAGTTATCCATAGGCGGTTAGACGCGGCAACTAAACGAATAGGTTGCTAGCAGTTCTCCAAACTCTTAAGGGATGCGATTGCGGCTGGTCGGAGCATCGGGGTTGGGTTGAATGAACTGCATCTAGCCTAGGGAAGGGGGGTGTAAAACACAGGACCGGGAAGCAGGGGCGTTAATTTTGTCTAGCATAGCATTTATGGTTTGTGCGCTTAGGGGAGCGATCGCGGCCCTAAAAAACTCTTTAATTATGGTTGTGTTTGTGCCTAAAACCCGCTACACTGCCAACCCATGGACGCAATTGGGTCCATTTGTTCTATAACCACCGAGGAGAACGCCTCAAGAGATCGGCCTTAAAACCTAGCGTCCCCTGGAAGTGCTACCAACACCGCCAGGAGACTAACCCCGGAACGCTGAACAAACCAGCGCGGAGGCTCTCAAGATTTTAGAGTAGCCGCCCCGCTTTGTCATGGCGTGGGGCGGCTGCTTTGTTTGGCGCTCTCCTCTATTATCTAGGAGACATCCATGACACATGAAGCGAACTGCAGCCCGATCAACTTCTCGGAGTTTTTGCCGGAGGAGGATGCGCTGCTGCTGATGGCGATCGGCTCGCTGCGGGCGGTGAATACCTGTCGTCACCGGTTGCACCAGCTGGGCTATGCGGATGCGGGGGACTGGAGCGATCCGCAGCCTGCAGGGTCGGGGAAGGTGATGCGGGTGTTGACGAAGATCTTGCCGCCAGCGCCGCCTGCTGTTGAGGAGTAAAACGGGCTAGAGGGTGGGGCGTTGCTGTCGCGCCCTGCCCTTGGCGATCGCGTTCTGTTAGGGCACCCACGACTATAAAGACGCTGCTGGGAAATAGGGGGTGGGCCTTTCATGAGCAGCTTGGCTGTGCGTTCACCTCCACCCGCAGACAAATCGTGGGCTAGCTGAAAACACCCACTCAAGTGGGTTGAAGCACCTTCTGGCCCAAATTCTGAGCATCGACCTCCCCTCAGGAGTCCGCTTGAGCGGACGGCGTTCAATAGCCCGCGCTTGAGCTGCGGGCGATCGCGAAGCGTAGCCAATCAGCGTGATGCGGGATGAGACAGTCTATTGGCGGTACGGTGGGCCAATGGTTCCGTCCATAGCTCAGCGACTTGCGGTTGGGGCTTCAGTTTCGCGATCGAGGCGGGGGAGGTCGGGGCAGGTGGCCTCGTAGGGTTCGTCGCCGAGGTACTGTCGCCATTCGTCAAGGGTGAGGTTGCGAGTGAGGCGGCGGCAGGCTTCGGCCATCAGGTCGTTGGGGTCGAGCATCCAGACTTCGGCGACGTTGCCGCTGCGGGTGAGCAGGTAGGGTTTTGTGGGGTGAAACTGCACGCTTCCTACGCTCTCATCATGCGGAATGCGGGCCACCTCTTGGTTTGCCGCAACGTCCCACACCCGCGCCGTGCTGTCCCAACTGCCGGTTGCCAGGTAGCGCCCGTCGGGGCTAAAGCGCACGTCACGGACATTCCCCTCATGGGCAATGCGGGCCACCTCTTGGTTTGCCGCAACGTCCCACACCCGCGCCGTGTTGTCCTCACTGCCGGTTGCCAGGTAGCGCCCGTCAGGGCTAAAGCGCACGTCATAGACCGACCCCTCATGGGCAATGCGGGCCACCTCTTGGTTTGCCGCAACGTCCCACCCCCGCGCCGTATTGTCCAAACTGCCGGTTGCCAGGTAGCGCCCGTCGGGGCTAAACCGCACGTCAAGGACATACCCCTCATGGGCAATGCGGGCGACTTCTTGGTTTGCCGCGATGTCCCACACCCGCGCCGTATTGTCACTACTGCCGGTTGCCAGGTAGCGCCCGTCGGGGCTAAACCGCACGTCAACGACCCACCCCTCATGGGCAATGCGGGCCACCTCTTGGTTTGCCGCGATGTCCCACACCCGCGCCGTATTGTCACTACTGCCGGTTGCCAGGTAGCGCCCGTCGGGGCTAAACCGCACGTCATAGACCGACCCCTCATGGGCAATGCGGGCCACCTCTTGGTTTGCCGCAACGTCCCACACCCGCGCCGTATTGTCCAAACTGCCGGTTGCCAGGTAGCGCCCGTCGGGGCTAAACCGCACGTCAACGACCCACCCCTCATGGGCAATGCGGGCCACCTCTTGGTTTGCCGCAACGTCCCACACCCGCGCCGTATTGTCCCTACTGCCGGTTGCCAGGTAGCGCCCGTCAGGGCTAAAGCGCACGTCTTCGACATACCCCTCATGGGCAATGCGGGCGACTTCTGGGTTTGCCGCAATGTCCCACACCCGGGCGGTGCTGTCCCTACTGCCGGTTGCCAGGTAGCGCCCGTCGGGACTAAAGCGCACGTCAACGACCGACCCCTCATGGGCAATGCGGGCCACCTCTTGGTTTGCCGCAACGTCCCACACCCGCGCCGTATTGTCCAAACTGCCGGTTGCCAGGTAGCGCCCGTCGGGGCTAAACCGCACGTCAACGACCCACCCCTCATGGGCAATGCGGGCCACCTCTTGGTTTGCCGCAACGTCCCACACCCGCGCCGTATTGTCCCTACTGCCGGTTGCCAGGTAGCGCCCGTCGGGGCTAAACCGCACGTCAACGACAGACCCCTCGGCAATGCGGGCCACCTCTTGGTTTGCCGCAACGTCCCACACCCGCGCCGTACCGTCTTCACTGCCGGTTGCCAGGTAGCGCCCGTCGGGGCTAAAGCGCACGTCAACGACCCACCCCTCATGGGCAATGCGGGCCACCTCTTGGTTTGCCACAACGTCCCACACCCGCGCCGTACCGTCTTCACTGCCGGTTGCCAGGTAGCGCCCGTCGGGGCTAAACCGCACGTCATAGACCGACCCCTCATGGGCAATGCGGGCCACCTCTTGGTTTGCCGCAACGTCCCACACCCGCGCCGTATTGTCCAAACTGCCGGTTGCCAGGTAGCGCCCGTCGGGGCTAAACCGCACGTCAACGACCCACCCCTCATGGGCAATGCGGGCCACCTCTTGGTTTGCCGTAACGTCCCACACCCGCGCCGTACCGTCTTCACTGCCGGTTGCCAGGTAGCGCCCGTCGGGGCTAAAGCGCACGTCAACGACCGACCCCTCATGGGCAATGCGGGCCACCTCTTGGTTTGCCACAACGTCCCACACCCGCGCCGTACCGTCTTCACTGCCGGTTGCCAGGTAGCGCCCGTCGGGGCTAAACCGCACGTCAACGACCCACCCCTCATGGGCAATGCGGGCCACCTCTTGGTTTGCCGCAACGTCCCACACCCGCGCCGTATTGTCCCTACTGCCGGTTGCCAGGTAGCGCCCGTCGGGGCTAAACCGCACGTCATAGACAGCCCCCTCATGGGCAATGCGGGATGCTTTGGGGGGCAAGGTTTTTAGGCTATGGAGCGCTTGGTGGGTGTCTGCGGTGGATGTGGATGAGTCCATCAGCCGCTTCATCGATTCGACTGCCAGCAAGATGCTTCGAGGGAACAGATCAAGTCGCTGACGTCGCGAGTATTCTGATTGTGCCGCAAGCTGCCGCGCCAGCGAAATGCGGCTTTCTTGTTCAGCCTGCAGCTTCGCCGCATCGGCTTCACTCAACCGTTGCTTTGCCAAGAGCGTTGCAGAATCTGCTTCCTCAAGCCGCTGCTCTGCCAAAACGGTTTGCTCCTGCGCAATTGTGGTTTGTTCTTGCGCAATAGCCGTTTGTGTTTCAGCCTCTTGCCGCTGCCCCTGCTCCGCCAGCTTCGCCGCTTCCGCCTGCTGCTGAGCCAGTTGGGCGTCTTTCAAATTTTTCTCAGCCCGCGTTGATTGCCGCGTCGCCTCTGCTTCGTTCTGCCTGGCTTGTTTCGCATTTGCCTCGGCCTCTTCTGCCTTATTCAAGGCAAACTCCCGCTGCTCTTCTTCCCGCAGTAGTGCCTCTTCTAAAAGTGCCGTCTGCTGCTCTGCCCGGTTCCGCTGCCCCACTGCATAGGCCGCCAGCCCGCTCATCCCCAGCGCCACCACCGTCAGCCCCGCAATCAACGGCATCGCCGGCCTCAGCCGCTCCCACACCCCCTCCGGCCAATGCTCCCGCACCCACCGCCCATCAAACACCCGCCGGTAAATCTCATTGCGCACCACCAGCCGCTGCCCCTGCCGCTTCACCCCCCCCGACAGCTTCAAATGCGACTTAACAATCGACTGCTCCTCATCCACCACGGGCCGCCGCCCCCGCCAAACCGCCCGGTAAATCGCCAGCCCCTCCAGCACGTTAGGCGATCGAGTAGTCAGCATATCCCGCACAAACTGCAGATTGTTGTCCTGCTCGCTCTTCTCACCAAAGAAGGTGCGGCTGACAACTTGGTCAACGGTTTTGGCCGAGAGTTCAGCGTTCGGGTTCACCCCCTCTAACTCCCCTGCATCCTGCGGACGCGCTGCGCGGAAGCCTCCAGTTCTCCCCCTTAGCAAGGGGGAGTTAGAGGGGGTAAAACCAGCTTGTGTAGGCTCTATCACACCTTCTAAGGGGGAGTTAGAGGGGGTAAAACCAGCTTGTGTAGGCTCTATCACACCTTCTAAGGGGGGACTAAGGGGGGTAAGACCAGTCGGCTCACCCCCACCTCCATACCGCGCCAGCTCAATGCACAACCGCTGCGTCAAATACGGATGCCCCCCCGTCCAGTGCAGCACCCGCTCAAAAACCTCCCGCTCCCGCCCCGCTGCGCTTGTCCCTCCAGGCCCGTCTCCAGCCAGAGCCGTCCCCCCCAGCGCTAGCCCCGCCGCCAGCGGCAGCGCCTCCCCATAGCCAAAATCCGTCAGCTCCACCCGCTGGCCAATATTAAACGGCGTTCGCTTCGAGTCCACAATCAAATCCCCCGGCGTCGCTACCCCAATCAGCACAAACGACAGCCGCTGAAACGCCGCATCCTGCGCCCTCGCCGTATAAAACGAGCGAATCGTAATAAAAAAGTCGTCCGTAAAATCCAGGCTCAAGGTCGTGTCAATCTCATCCACAAACACCACCACCGGCCCCTCCACCTCCTCCAGCAGCACATGGCGGAAAAACCGCGACAGCTTTTGCGACACCGTCAAATAGTGGTGCGCCTCCCACCAGGCATACACATCGGTATCCAAAAACCGCTCCTGCGACTCCAGCTTCGCCTCAATCTCCAGCAAAAAGCCCCGATACCAGGCATCCGCCGTCACATCCTGCACCCCCACATCCGTCAGGTCCACAATTAGGGTCACCACCCCTTCGGTCGCCAGCCGCCGCGCCGTATGCACCATCAGGCTCGACTTGCCCATCTGCCGCGAAGTCAGCACATAGGCAAACACCCCCTCCTGGCAAAGCTGCAGCAGCTGCGCGTCGGCCTGCCGCTCTAAATAGATGCCCTGCCCTGCCTGCACCGTGCCTCCAGGGGTGTAGATATTGCGGTTTGGCTTACCCACGCAAATGCTCCTGAAAATAAATCCCATACAGCTCACACCGAGGCGCAATAGCCTGGCCGTCGCGCCGCACCAGCCCCGCCCCCCGCAGCCGGAAAAACAGCCGCTCATCCGGGCAGCTGCGCTGGCGAATGATTTTTAGCAGCGCCGCCACCAGCTCCGGCTTATCGTAAACGCGAAACAGGTGATAGCGTAGGTGATCGCCAAACGGGCCGCGCTCCTGCGCCGCCTGGTCAAACAGCTCTGCCGCCGTCATCCGCCCCCGCGCTACCAGATACAGCGCCTTGCGCACCAAATACGGATGGCCGTTCACCAGCCCCATCAGCTGCTGCGCCTGAGCGGGCGTCAGCGTCTCGCCGTGGCGCTGGTTTAGCTCCAGCACCTGGGCCATAGAGAAATCCTCCAAATCCAGCACCTCCCCCACGTTGAAGGGCGACTGGTTCAGGTCGTCAATCAGCTGATACGGTTCGGTAGAGGTCACCAGCGCCAGGTCGATCTTGCGCCAGGAGTCGCTACTGGCCCGCTGGTTGTGCCAGCTGCGCAGCATGCCAAAGAAATCCGTGCGAAACGGCGTATCAAAAATGCTCTCCACCTCATCCATGGCCAGCACCAGCGACCCGGTCAGCTTCGGCAAAATGTGCCGTCGCATATAGCGGGTGCAGCGCTGGCGGTTGCCCTCCGGGCGCTGCCAGTAGGCGTCCACCTCGTCCTCCACCTCCAGCGCATCGCTCAGCCACAGGCAAAACTGATAGAAAAACGCGTCGGCGCTGTGCAGCGTGGTCTTGTCAAACATCTGGAAATCCAGAAACGCCACCCGCTTTCCCGCCTGCCGCGCCGCCGCCATCACCCGAATCAACAGCGAGCTTTTGCCCACCTGCCGCGCCCCTTTAATCGTCAGCGTCACCCCCCGTTCGCCAATGGTCTCTAGGGCAATGCGGTCTGCCTGCCGCGCCACGTAAAACTGCGACTCCACGGTCATGGTGCCTTCCGGCAGCTCCAGCTTTTCTGGGGCTTTGGCTTGATGGCCCCTAGCTTGATGGGCCCTAGCTTGATGGGCTCTAGCTTGATGGGGCTGAGCGATGGGGGGCGGCGGGGCCTCAATAGGCTCCGCGTCCGGCTCCGGCGTCACCAGCTCGTCTTTCGCCGCCTGGGTCTCAATGGTGAGCGGCTGCCCCGCGATCGCCCCCTCCAGCTCCTGCACCAGCCGCGCCGTATCCCCCTCGTCTTGCCAAAAAGCCCAGTTAATCGGGTTCAAATACTCGCTCAGCGGATACTGAAACGGCTCCCGATACCCCAGCCGCACCGGCAGCAGCTTAGGTCGTCCCGCATGGCTCGCGTTGTGCTGCGCCTTCTCCAGCTCCAGGATCACCATCTCGCTCTGCACCGAATGCGCTGACAGCAGCACCACCATAAAGTGCGATCGCTGAATCTCCGCATCGATGCGCTCCATCCACCGGGTGCCCACCGGCATCGTCTGGTCAATGAACACCTCATGCTGAGGCGAGAGCGCCTCGTAAATCGCCTTGGCCACCCGCTCATCTGGCTCCACGCCGCGCTTGTAGCTGACGAAGACATGGGCAGTCTGGCCGCTCAAGCGGGTCAGCTACGTCAAAGTCTCCCTTCGCGGAGCGTGACCGAAGGTCGTCGATTGGGGGATTTAGAGGGCTTCCAATGTCAAAGTCCCCCAATTTTGGGGGACTGAGCAGCCTTCGCCCAACCTTTCGCCAGCGGTATCAGCCGCAGAAGACGAAAGGAGGCCATCACCCTTCTGAACCAACACCGGCACCAGCGCCTCGTCAATCCCCATCAGCTCGATCGCATTGCACCCCAGCCGATGGGCAAACTCAAAATCTCGCCCACCCCCCAGCGCATCGTAAAAGCTCACCGCATACTCAATTGCCGCGCGATCGCCGATGGCCTTGCTCATCCCCACCACCGAGCCAATATGCTGAGCGATGCCCCGCGCCTGCACCGCCGAGTAGCAGGCGTTGAGCAGCACGCAGTCAATCTCGTCGGCAAACAGCTCAAACAGCTTCGACAGCGCCCGCTCGCTCACCAGCTGCGGCTGACCGCCGACGCCCTCCATCAAGATGCCGTCTTCCCCCTTGCCGTGGCCGCAAAAATGTACAATTCTGCGGCTCATGCTTCAGCATCGCCCGCTGCACGTCTCGCGGCGTCACCGCCTCCGCCTGCTCAATGCGAAACAAATCGCGGTGGGGCGATCGCTCTAGGCCCGCCTTGATTTCCCGCACCTCCTCGTCGAGGCGCAGGGCCGGGGTGCCTTTAGGATTTGCCGACAGAATCAAAATCGTCTGGGGGCACATCGCGGGGTGGTGGTTTGGGCAGCTTGCTTGGGGCGCTGGGCGATTGGTTGCGCTGGCCGGGTTGCTTAAGACAACGCTTTCGGCTTAAAGCTAGACATCGCCTAGGCAACCAGACGCGCAAAGGTCCTAATGCATCAGGACCTTTGCTATATCTGTTAACACTGTAATACCGACGTCAGAATTTGCCACCAGCCGTAAGATTTTCTACACAACGAGCAGCGCTCACTGCTTAACGTCAGGGACGAAGGTGCCCACAACGGCGGTGGTGGTTTCTGTCAGGTTGACCACCTCCTGCAGCAGCTCCGGTGCCGTGCGGGCCACCCCTCCCACCGATTTGGCCGCCTGCTGAGTTTGGGCTGCAGTCTGCCGTTGGCGCTTCGGCTTCGCGATCGAGGCGGGAGTCAAGATAGGTGGGTTGGTAGGCTTCGAGTCGTCCGACAGCGAAGGCAACGCAGTAGTCAACACGCAGCGCAATGCGGACTACTACGGCTTAGAGGCGCTGGTGGTTTTGAGGACATCGCAGAGAATCTACACCCTCAACGACAAAGGCCAAAGCCAATTAGAGCAATATGGGTGGAGCTCGCTCTCTCCCGACTCATCGATGTGGCTGGAGTACCCCGATGCACCAGGGGTCAAGGTGAGCCTGGGGCCTGCCCTAAAAAAGGGCTTAGAGCTCTGCTTCAGCAAGATCCAACGTGCTGCGTGAGTACTGCCAGTCATCAAGCCGCGATCGCCGAATTTGGCGAAAGTGAGATAGCCCAACCTCCGTCAATAAGGGCGACTTAAACCTTGCTAAAGAGCCGCAAAACCAGCTTTTTGCTTCCGCTTGCCTTTTGCCTTTTTCTTCGATGAACTACCGTTCACCTCCTGCAGCGCCTCTTGAAACAGGTTGTGCAGGTGAACAGGGACACTGGCAACCTCTGGAAGCTTCGGTTCAAGGGACTTTCCAAACTCGAGTAAAATCTTCTCTAGGTCATCTTGAAGGGAAACTGGGCGGTCAAGAACCCGGCTGAGCGCCGCTTCTAGCGCCTCCGGATTCTCCTCAGCCAAGGATTGCCAAACGTAGGCAGTCGCGGCCTCGTTTTTGAGGTACCGATGGACGAACAGATCTAGCTTGGCTAGCGATGCCTCGTCTGCGGCTTCAAGCAGCTGAGTCATCTGCCCGTAGTCTTTCAACATCATCTGTCCCCAGCGCGGATGGACAAACACCGTAACCGCCTCCGCCTTGCGCAGGTCATCTGGAAGCTTGAGAGGCGGCATCACCATCTTCACCGATTTTGAACTCTCTAGTAGGCGCTTCACCTGGCGGCCCTCCGCCCCGAGGGATTCAACCGATTCGGAAACCTCTTCCTGTGACACACCAGCCTGGTCCATCAGGTCTTTCAAAGACTTAGAGCTGTCTATCCCTGTGCGTTCTAGCTGGCGCTGAGTAGCAAATTCTTGATACGCGTTCAGCTTTTTGTTGAGCTCATACCCTGAAAGCGTAACCCGCTCTGCTTCAAAGAACTGTACAAACTCATCGTGGTAGTGCTTTACCGATTTCCAGGCCTCCTCCAAAAGGTCAGGGGCATCTCCATAAAGATAGTTGGGGAACCAGTTTTTAAAGTTACCAATAGCAACAGCTAGCTTGGGTTTTCCTAGCTTTCCTAACAGCAGCAAAGGCCCTGAAAATATCCAATCAGCTTCTGGAACGGGCGACAGCCGAACGGCAACGATCTCACCAGGAGACAATCGAGCCAGCCGTTCCTCTGATTGTAGGCCGCTAGACTGCACCCAATACTGCTTTTCAGTCAGCCAGTTCATGAGCTCATAGCCCTGCGGGGTGACCTGAAGAACGACAAACAGACCGTTGAAAGTGTCCTTCCAGCCCTTAACAAGCGCTTGATCTGTCTCAGATAGTCTGGGCTGGTTCGCTGCAAAAATATCTAGCACCGATTGGCCATTAACTTGACCTTCGGTGATAAACATATCAATTGCTAAACCAGAACAATCAATGCCTTGAAGCTTTGCGTCTGACCACTGCCTCAAACGTCGGGAACTGTATGTCTCTAAAGCGATCGCCAAGTCTCCTTCGGCATCTAGCACAAAAGTGCTCAGCGCTTGCTTTAGAGCTTTACACCGTTCTCGATTGCTCACGTTAAGCTTCATTCGGATAACTTACTAGAATTAAAGGTACAACTATTGTGACGTGAAAAAGCCTTGAAGCCGCTCCAATAAGCGGCTTCAAGGCTTTGCTAAGCTATTGGCAATCTCTAGCTACACCGTTGTGCGCTTAGTTGCTGCATAGTAGATGAACAGGGCGATGATCGCGCCTAAAACAGCAACAAAAACGCCGCCGATACTTAGGCTAGACGCCGTTAAGGCTAATGAGCCGGTAGTCAAGAGCGTGAAAAGAGTACCGCCCAAAAAGGCTCCAATCACGCCCAAAATTAATGTGCCTAAAATGCCACCACTCTGATGACCGGGGTAGATAGCTTTAGCAATTGCACCAGCAATTAAACCCAATATAGCCCAGGCTAAAATGTTCATGCTTGTCTCCAAAGTAAGGTATTTTGATGAACAGTCGCGACTTCTTCCATGTCTAAAATATAGCGAAGCATAGTAAGCTTTTAAGACTGTCTAAAGACATAAATAAAGCTTTAGTTTTACATAAGTTATTACTTGCACAAATTCTGAACCAGTAATCGGCGGCACCGATAAGCAAGGCATTTAAGCGCTTAGGGAATTGCCCAGTATTAAACCAAACGGGAAACCCTATGACTTTTAGCACTGTAATACCGACGTCAGAATTTGCCGCCAGCCGTAAGATTTGCTACACAACGGCCAACGCTCACTGCTTGACGATCGCCCCAAAATCCGCCAGCACCCGCGCATGGTTGCGCAGCAGCCCCAGCAGGGTGAGCCGGTTGCGCCGCACCGCCGGGTCGTCGGCCATCACCAAAACGCTGTCCGGCCCGTCGAAAAACTGGCTCACCACGGGGGCAATTTCCCCCAAGGCTGCCACCAGCGCCCCGTAGTCTCGGCTGGCCTGGGCCTGCTGAGTCTTTGGCATTAGGGTCACCAGGGCGTCGTAGAAAGCCTGCTCCGAATCCTGCTGAAACAGGGCCTTGTCGATTTCCTGGGCGGGGTCCAGCGGGGCGGTGTCAAAGTCCGACTGGGCCGCCAGCCGGGAGGCGCGGTTCACCGTTTCGTAGATGCTCTCCAGAATGCCATCTTGGCGAATCTGCTGCAGGAACCGGGCGCGATCGCGTCCGTCGAGCAGGTCGCTGAGGGCGCGGGCGGCGTACTCGGGATCGCCTTCTCCCAGCACGGCGTTGATCAGGTCGTAGTCGATGCCCATCTCGGCCAGCAGGGTCTGCAGCCGCTGCTGAAAGAAGGCTTCGAGCTGTCCCTGCAGGGAGGCGGCATCGCCCGCTTTGATCGCGTTGTGCTGGGTGAAGCTGGTGATGGCCTCTGCCATCAGCTGCCGCAGGTTGAGCGCCAGGTTTCCCTGCCAGATAATGCTGACGACGGCGTTGGCGGCGCGCCGCAGAGCAAAGGGGTCGGAGGAGCCCGAGGGCACCCGGCCCAGGCTAAAGATGCTCACCAGGGTATCGAGGCGGTCGGCCAGACCCACCACCTGGCCCACTAGGGTTTGGGGCATGGCGTCGTCCGCGCCCCGAGGCAGGTAATGCTCCATGATGGCGGTGGCCACGGCCTCGTCCTCGCCGCTGGCCAGGGCGTACTTTTGCCCCATTACCCCCTGCAGCTCCGGAAACTCCCCCACCATTTGGGTCACGAGGTCCGCTTTGCACAGCAGCGCCCCCCGCTGCACCTGGGTTTTCTCCGGTTCGGCGATGCCCAGCTGGCCCCCAATCAGCTCCGCGATCGCCTCAATACGCGCGGCTTTTTGGCGCACTGAGCCAATGTCCTGCTGGAAGGTGACCGTTTCCAGCTGGGGTAAGTAGGCCTCCAAGGTCTGCTTGCGATCGAGGTCAAAAAAGAACTTGCCGTCGGAGAGCCGGGCGCGAATCACGCGCTCGTTGCCCGCCGCGATGATTTTGGCCTTGTCGGGGTCGCCGTTGGAAATAGTGATGAAGTAGGGCAGCAGGGTACCCGAGGACTCAGACGCCAGCACCGGGAAGTAGCGCTGGTGGCTCTCCATCTCCGTAATGCTCACCTCTGAGGGAACCTCCAAGAATTCGGGGGCAAAGGTGCCCACAACGGCGGTGGGGGTTTCCACCAGATTCACCACCTCCTGCAGCAGCTCCGGCGACATGCGGGCTACTCCCCCCACAGACTTGGCGGCCCGCTGGGTCTGCTCGGCGATCGCCTCTCGCCGTCGCTCGGGGTCCACTTCAATGCGGGCGGCCCGCATGGCGCTCAAGTAGCCCTCGGCCTGGGCAATCTCAATCGCGCCGGGGGAGAGCACCCGGTGGCCGTAGGACAGGCGATCGCTGTGGATGACCTCGGAGCCGTTTTCTAGGGTGATGGGCAAGAGCTGGTCGTCCAGCAGGGCCATGAGCCAGCGGATGGGGCGCGGAAAGCGCAGGTCGCCGTCCCCCCAGCGCATAAACCGCTTGCCTTCAAGCCCCAGCACCCAGTCGGGAATTTGCTCGGCGAGCACCGCCGCCGCGCTGCGGCCCGCAATCCGCTGAATGACGAATACAAACGAGCCTTTGCCCGTGTCACGCACCTCTAAGTCCTCCACCGTTGCCCCCCGAGAGCGGGCAAACCCCTCTGCCGCCTTGGTGGGCTTGCCGTTCTTAAAGGCCGCCTGGGCCGGGGGACCTTTGACCTCTTCTGTGCGGTCGGGCTGCTGCTCGGGCAGGCCTTCCAGCAGCAGCACCAGCCGCCTCGGGGTGCCGTAGATGTGAATCGCCTCGGGGGTCAAAAACGCCTCGGCGAGGCTGGCTGGAATCTGCGATCGCCACTGGGAAAACGCCGTGTCTAGGAACTCAGCGGGAAGTTCTTCCGTCCCAACCTCAAGTAAAAACGTCGCCATGGTGCCCCGTCACAATATCAAGCTCAAAAATAACCCCATCTGCTAACCCTGTCTATAGAAAGGGCGGCAGAGGGCGCTATCGGGAGAAAGAGCGGCAGAGGGCGCTATCGGGAGAAGGGGCGGCAGAGGGCGCTATTGGGTGCGGCGGCTGTAAAGGCCTTTTCCCGATTGGGAGAGCTACACTGGGTAAAGTAGTATCACCGCTACAGCCTTAGCATTAACTCACATACGATTCAGATACAGGAACATGACGCAGTTTAGCCACGCCTCATCACGGACGTCCCGACGGTTTGGGCCGCGCCGCGCCTCGGTTACCGCAGGTCTGATTACCTTCACCTGGATGCTGCTGCAAAGTCTTTCGCTACCGGCGATCGCTCAAAGCGCAGCCGAAGAAAAAGATGAGCTAAGCTACAGCGAATTGCTAGAAAAAATCGACTCGGGGGACGTCACCCGGCTAGAAATCGATCCGGCGGGAAGCGCCAGCGTCGAGCTGCGGGGTGAAGAAGATCCCCAGGACGTGGTGCTATTTGAAGGCAGCCAAAACCAAGAGATAATTGAGCGGGCCACCGATCGCAATATCGAGATTGAGGTGCAGCCCGCTGCCGACACGTCGGCGATCGCCTGGCTGCTGACCAACCTGCTGGTGGCGTTCTTGGTCATTGGCGGCCTGATGCTGCTGCTGCGCCGCTCCGCCAATGCTTCGGGGCAAGCCATGAACTTTGGCAAGTCGCGGGCTCGCTTCCAGATGGAGGCCAAGACCGGCGTCAACTTTGAGGATGTGGCGGGCATTGAAGAAGCGAAAGAAGAGCTGCAGGAGGTGGTTGGCTTTCTGAAGCAGCCCGAGAAATTTACGGCGGTGGGAGCCAAGATTCCCAACGGCGTCCTGCTAATTGGGGCTCCGGGTACGGGTAAAACCCTGCTGGCAAAGGCGATCGCTGGAGAGGCGGGGGTGCCTTTCTTCTCCATCTCCGGCTCTGAGTTTGTGGAGATGTTTGTGGGGGTGGGCGCTTCACGGGTCCGCGACCTGTTCAAAAAGGCCAAGGAAAGTGCGCCCTGCATCGTCTTTATCGACGAGATTGATGCGGTGGGCCGACAGCGGGGCGCGGGGATCGGCGGTGGCAACGACGAGCGAGAGCAGACCCTCAACCAGCTGCTCACCGAGATGGACGGCTTTGAGAACAACACCGGCATCATTATTATTGCGGCCACCAACCGCCCCGACGTGCTGGACTCGGCCCTGCTGCGCCCCGGGCGCTTCGACCGTCAGGTGGTGGTAGACCTGCCCAGCTACAAGGGACGCCTCGGCATCCTAGAGGTGCATGCCCGCAACAAAAAGCTGTCGCCTGACGTGTCGCTGGATGCGGTAGCCCAGCGGACCCCCGGCTTTTCAGGGGCGGACCTAGCCAACATGCTCAATGAGGCCGCCATCTTGACGGCCCGTCGCCGCAAAGACGCCATCACCCACTTGGAGGTGGAGGACGCCATTGACCGAATTCTTGTCGGCCTGACGATGAATCCGCTCCTGGACGGCAAGAAGAAGCGGCTGATTGCCTACCACGAGCTAGGGCACGCGCTGCTGATGACGCTGCTCAACCACACCGACCCTCTAGACAAGGTGACCATCATCCCGCGCTCGGGGGGCACCCTCGGCTTTGCGATGCCGCTCCTGCGCCGCGCGGGCGTCGACGACGGGCTGGAGACGCGGGCGGGCCTGCTTGACGAAATTACGATGGCCTTGGGCGGACGGGCCGCTGAAGCGGAGGTGTTTGGCCCAGATGAAGTCACAGGCGGGGCAATGTCCGACATTCAAAAAGTGGCGGACAGCGCCCGCAAGATGGTGACCCGCTACGGGATGTCTGACCTGGGTACTTTTGCGCTAGAAACTGCCAGCAATGAGGTGTTTTTAGGGCGGGACTTAATGCCCCGCAACCAGGAATACTCAGAGGAAATGGCAACCAAAATCGACCGCCGCATTCGAGACATTGCCTTTCAGTGCTACGACCAGGCCCGCCAAATCATCCGGGAGAACCGCTCCCTGATGGACCACCTGGCTGACGTGCTCATTGAGCAGGAAACCATCGACGGCGACACGTTCCGCAAGATTGTGGCGGAATACACGGAGCTGCCGGAAGGACAGCGGGATATCCACTTAGAGTCGATTGCCGTCATCAAGTCCGAGGAGGCAGAGCAGCCTCAAGGGGCGATCGCCGTCACGTAAGGCTCGGACTAGCCGCAACGCTGCAGCCGAGCTGTAGTCTCTTTCCGCCGCTCTTGGCGTCACAGCCGCTCAACAGCGCTATGAAGTCGAGGGTGGCTTTGCCTTGCATAGATCACCAGGCTCCCAATATCTCCGCAGCAGAGTATCAGGAGCCGGATTTTTGGGGGGTGTCTCTAAGTCAGCGCCATTACCGATACCCGCGCCGCGACCTGCTGCGCTACCGCTTTCAGCGCCTTTGCCGACGCAGAGTCAGGCTGGTCTAGCACAATAGGAACTCCGCGATCGCCCCCTTCCCGCAGCCCCATCTCTAACGGAATGCAGCCCAGCAGCGGTAGCCCCAGCTCTTCTGAAGTCTTTTGCCCGCCGCCCGACCCAAAAATGTCGTACTGGCGATCGGGCAGGTCGGGGGGCACAAAGTAGCTCATATTCTCCACAATGCCCAGTACCGACACCCCCAGCTGCTGAAACATCTTTAGCCCCCGGCGAGCGTCCTGCAGGGCCACATTTTGAGGGGTAGTGACAATCACCGCCCCGGCCATGGGCACCGCCTGGGCCATCGTTAGCTGGGCGTCTCCGGTACCGGGGGGCATATCGACAATCAAGTAATCCAGCTCGCCCCAGTTGGCCTGGTAGAGAAACTGGCGAATGATGCCGTTGAGCATCGGTCCCCGCCAGATTACGGGCTGGTCTTTGTCTATCAAAAAGCCCATAGACACTAGCTTGACGCCGTAGTTAAAAGCAGGCTCTAAAATCTGGCCGTCAGAGCCATCCTGGACAGTGACCCCAGCGTCAGCTAACCCCAGCATAGTCGGCGTGTTGGGGCCATAAATATCGGCGTCTATCAGGCCCACCTTGGCGCCGCTGTCCGCCAGGGCCACGGCGATATTGACCGCTACGGTGCTCTTGCCTACTCCCCCTTTGCCGCTAGAAACCGCCAAGATGTTTTTTACCCCAGCGATACCCTGGCGATCGGGCAAAGATTTCTGCTGCGGCGTCTCCGCCGTCACCGCCACGTCCACTGACTCCACGCCAGGTAAGGTTTTAACCGCCTTCTCGCAGTCTTCGACGATAAATTCCCGCAGCGGGCAGGCGGGCGTGGTGAGCACGAGGGTAAAGCTTACCTGTCCGCCTTCAACCGTCACATCGCGAATCATATTGAGCTCTACCAGGCTGCGGCGTAGCTCCGGATCCTGTACCGGCTTTAAGACGTCAAGAATAGCGGCGGAAGTCAATAGGGTCATAGCGGAATTGGGCCGTGTCGGTGGTGGGCTGAGCGAAGCAGTGCTTGCTCTTGAATCTTAGCGGGTTTGGGAGACTGGTTAGCTGAGGCTCAGGGTGACTCCCGCGACCCAGTTCCCGATGTCAGCGCCAAGAAAGGCGATCGCCAGCCCCAGAAGATCCTGAAAGCAGCGCTGCGGCTAGCGGCTGAAACCAGCTGATACCGGCTTTTTGTGGCTGAGACCATGGGCTAGGCATCCTCACCTCCGACAAGCTAGCCCGGGATTGTAGGGGGCGAGGTGGATGATGAAGGGCAGGACAGCTAATAATTTTTAGCGACTAGACGAGAAGCCCCGCGCTCTACCCGTCAGGGTGAGCGTCGGGATGAGAGTCGCGCTAGCCGAAGTGCGCCCGCAAAATGATGCACAGCCGATAGTGCGCTCAGCGCTGAGGCTAGCAGTTGGTATGATAGAGATAGCAGGTGATACACCCCGCAAAGAGTGTGACGGGCCCGTAGGCGAAAGCTGCAAGTCACCCGTTCCTCAGTTTGCAAATGTATCTGCGACACATAGTGCGTATCCTCCCTCGCGGAGATGAAAATTCAAAACTCTGCCGTGGGGCATCAGGCGGAGTATAAACCTATCTCAGGATATGTCTCGGCAATAGCTGGGAGTCACTGAGGAAGCCCGCGCTGTACAGCTTGCTGTCAGCGTCGGGAGGATGTCACTCGTTAATCCCCATCAAGGTCCAGACAGCATGTCTCTTCAAGAAAAACCGCTTTTAGGGAAGCGGTTTATGGGCTCGTATAGGATTTAATATTGTCTTGACAAGTGGCTTAATTTTACCGACCCTAGCCTTGAATTCTAAATACTGCGTAGTTTTACTTGACAGACAGGCTTATTGCATGACGTATTTTCCGTTCCGCACTCCACTGCTGTGAATCTACTGTTTCTATCCACTCCGGTCGGTCCTCTTGGCTCTGGCTTAGGAGGGGGCGTCGAGCTGATTTTGGCAAATACGGCTAGCGCCCTGCAGCAGCGCGGACACCGGATTCAAGTCGTAGCTCCTGCAGGTTCACGGCTAGAGGGCGTTCCGCTCACTTTGGTTTCCGGGGCCCTACAAACCCCAGCCCAAACTCAGAGCCGCGACGCGTCAATCTACCTGCCTGCCGACGCGGTGCTGGGCCATATGTGGGACTACGCCCGCCAAGAGCAACAGAACTACGACCTGTTGCTCAACTTTGCCTACGACTGGCTGCCCCTTTATCTCACGCCCTGGCTGAGCCGTCCGGTGGCTCATTGGATCAGTATGGGATCTTTGACGGATGCTATAGACAAGGCGATCGCCCAAATCCTGGCTCAGTTTCCCCGCAGCGTTGGTGTCTATACCCAAACTCAGGCTGACACCTTTCCGTTTGGCGATCGCCTGCACCTGCTGCAAAACGGGTTTGATCTGTCCCAATATGACTTTCAGCCCTCGCCCGGCCCCGAGCTGGCCTGGATGGGCCGCATTTCCCCGGAAAAAGGGCTGGAAGATGCGATCGCTGCGGCGTCACAATGCGGCAGCGTCCTCAATATTTTTGGAACCGTCTCTGACCCTGAGTATTGGGAAGACCTACAGCGGCAGTATCCCCAGGCTCCCATGCGCTACCGGGGCTTTATGGGCCTGCAGGACTTGCAAAGAGAGGTGGGCCGGTGCCGAGCGCTGCTGGTGACGCCCAAATGGGTGGAGGCCTTTGGCAACGTGGTGGTAGAAGCCCTGGCCTGCGGCGTACCGGTGCTGGCCTACGAACGGGGCGGTCCGGCAGAGCTAGTGAGTCATGGCAAAACGGGCTGGCTGGTGAAGCCTGACAGCGTTGAAGGACTGGTGGCGGCGATCGCCAAAGTGGCGGAAGTCGATCGGGCAGCCTGTCGGCGGGAGGCTGAGGAAAAATACTCTCTATCGGCGTTGGGAGAACGGGTTGACGCCTGGCTGCAGGAGATCATCAATTCTGACAACGCTGCGAGGGCAAAAGGCCCTCCTAACTAAGCGCGAGCACCCCGATAGCGCAGCGTCTGCTTGAGGCGATACAGCTGGGCAAGCTGGGGAATATCCCCCCGGTGGGCCATAAGAATTAGAGTGTCGCCGCCACAGATTTTGTAAGACGGTCCAGGGTTCATGGTGATGCCGCCGCCCGCGCTCCGCACCGCCACCACCAAAATACCGCGATTTCCCTGAATCTCTAGCTCTCCTAGGGTATTCCCTATGAGCTGAGAGTCTGAAGGAAGACTCAGCTCGTCAATTTGAATATCGATTTGGGAGAGCAGTTCGTCGAGCTGGCTGCGCTCGCTGTTTTGCTCTAGGAAGTCGATTGCCGTAGGGCGGATAATCAAGTTGGCCATGCGCTGAGCGCTAATGGAAGCGGGCAGGACGACGTGATTTGCCCCCGCCAGCCGCAGCTTCTTTTCGGTAGCGGGCAGCTCGCCCCGAGCCACGATGGTCAGCTTAGGATTTAGCTCCCGTGCCGTCAGGGTGATAAAGACATTCACCGCATCATCCGGCAGCACAGTGGCTAAGGTGCGGGCACGGGCAATTCCCACGGTTTGCAGAACGTCTTCATCGGTGGCGTTACCCATGTGGGCCATATAGCCCAGCGCCTCAGCCCGGCTGACGCGGTCTATATCTTGGTCGAGTAAGATGAACGCCTTATTTTCTTGCTGAAGCTGCCGGGCTAAGACCTGCCCGGTACGCCCAAATCCGCAGATAATGACGTGATCTGTGAGTTGCTCAAGACCCTGGGCTTTCCGGCGAGCGTCAAGGGCGTGGTTGATCTCCCCCTCCATCAACATTTGAACGAAGCCTCCAACAATATAAGCAACTGAAATAAAGCCCGCTAGGATAACCAAGACGGTGAAGAAGCGCTCAGCCGGTGAATCTAGGGGCTGAACTTCGCCGTAGCCAACGCCAAAGATGGTAATAATCACCATGTAGAAGGCGTCGCTCAAACTCCAGCCAAATAGGGTGTAGCCAATCACCGCCACCACGATGGTCAGGCAAAAAAAGATGCCGCCGGTGACGATGCGCTGGAACGATCGCTGCATAGAAAATTGCCTAATAAGGCGGGCTCATTATAAGATTTGCCGCTGGAATAGGCTGTCGCCATCGCTGCAATCCGCTGTATTTTTTGGCTAGCTCTATCAGGTCAGCTGAGACAGCGCCCAAACAACAGACTAGCTTAGCCCACGATCGCCCCCTTGAGAGCGATTGGGTGAACGCGGCGGTGTTGCTCATTCGATTGAGGACACCCAGAAAATTGCGGGTATTCTGCTGCAGCCGTCTTCCCGCCCGTCCTCAATCCCAAGGCTAAATCTAAAAAAATTCATTACCCCTTGACAAAACCAGGGCATTTCCGTAACAATAGATACAGAAACGCAAACGTTCATCTTCTGGTTCATCTTGAATCAGCTCGCTTTATCTCAAGAGCCTGATTCAACGAAAACCCGAAGACGGAAGTAGGGTTCGCCCTGAAGGAACGCATTTTCGCCTCGCTTCAGTTTTTGAAGAGGCGTTCCACTAACGGTTCACTACTTAACGACTTTAGAGGTTTACTATGTCTCTACACTATCGCGGCGTTGCCTACGATTCCATTGACGCGCCAGTTGACGCAGTCGACACTGCCGAAACGATTGGTCACTACCGAGGTGCAACCTGGAAAATTCACCCGGCTCAGGCAGTTCAGCCTAAGCGGTCGGATGTTCACCTCCAGTATCGCGGTGCTCGGGTAAACTAAGCCGCAGCATACCTTTTTGAGCGCTAAGGCCGTGGGCTAATAGCGATGCTCAGACTGTCAGCGTCCCATATTGGGGCGCTTTTTTCTTGCTCTATTGGGGCTTGCGTTTGCTGGTATAGCAAGCGTCCTAGTGACATCCTCCCGACGCTGACAGCAAGCTGTACAGCGCGGGCTTCCTCAGTGACTCCCAGCTATTGCCGAGACATATCCTGAGATAGGTTTATACTCCGCCTGATGCCCCACGGCAGAGTTTTGAATTTTCATCTCCGCGAGGGAGGATACGCACTATGTGTCGCAGATACATTTGCAAACTGAGGAACGGGTGACTTGCAGCTTTTGCCTACGGGCCCGTCACACTCTTTGCGGGGTGTATCACCTTGCTATCTCTATCATACCAACTGCTAGCCTCAGCGCTGAGCGCACTATCCGCTGTGCATCATTTTGCGGGCGCACTTCGGCTAGCGCGACTCTCATCCCGACGCTCACCCTGACGGGTAGAGCGCGGGGCTTCCTGTCTAGTAGCTAAATCAGCCCTAGGAAGACGCTGACACAGCCGAGCCGCAGGCCGAGTAGCAAGCTTTTGGCGATCGCCAAAAGCTCGAATTTCCCGTAGGCGATCGCCGGCCGGTATACTGTGCAGGCAGGTCAGCGACAGCTACTGGTCCCTTTCATCATGCCTGAAGACATCCGCTTCCTAATTAAGCTCATGCTGTCCTCTGCGGCCATCGCCGCATTGATTAAATACGGAGGCCCTTTGGTGCCGCTGCCCGCCACTGGCGCTGCGGCGCTCACCATTATCTTTACTCCTGTTGCTGGCGTAGCCCTGTGGATGGGGTGGCAGGCGCAGCGTTAGGTCAGTACGAGCAAACAATGCGCACATTAGACGACATTAACGCTAAAATTTCTGACCGTCAGGCCACAGTGTGGACCGTCGAGCAGGTCAAAGCCCAGGTCGCCGAGCGCGGAGCGGCGGCGATTGCTCAGATCGTTGACGTGATCACCTGCGGCACCTTCGAGCCCATGGAATCTTCTGGGGCAATCATCAACCTGGGCCACACCGACCCCCCCATAAAAATTCGTCAGTGCTGGCTGGACGGCGTGCTGGCCTATTCGGGCTTTGGCGCAGTGGACCTGTACTTAGGGGCCACTCAAATGGCCGAAGGGTCGCGCTCTGGGGATGCGCTGGATAGTGACGAGGGGAAAGAGCGCGGCGGCGGCCACGTGATTGCCGACTTGGTGGCCGACAAGTCCGTCCAGCTGCGCGCCATCGGGCAGATGACAGACTGCTATCCCCGCGCCTCCCTAGAAACCACCATCACCCGCAGCTCCATCAACCAGTTCTATCTCTTCAACCCGCGCAACCTCTACCAAAATTTTATCGTTGGCGTAAACGGGGGCGATCGCCCGCTATTCACCTACTTAGGCCCGCTGCAGCCGCGCTTGGGCAACGCGGTGTACTCTAACCCAGGCGCCATTTCCCCCCTGTGGAACGACCCCGATCTTGACCTGATCGGCATCGGCAGCCGTATTTGGCTGGGTGGGGCAGAGGGATATGTCACTTGGGAAGGGACACAGCACTTTCCCGTGCAGCGCCGCCTGCCCAACCGAACGCCCATCGGCCCAGCGGCGACCGTTGCCCTGGTTGGGGATGCCAAGCAAATGTCGCCCCGGTGGGTCCGAGGCTGCTATCTGCGCGGCTACGGTCCGTCGCTGATGCTTGGGGTAGGGGTGGCGCTACCGGTGCTCAACGAGCAGGTGGTGACCCGCTGCGCCGTCCAGGATGAAGACATTGTCGCCCCCGTGGTGGACTTCTCGATTCCCAGGCGGGTGCGTCCCACGTTTGGACTCGTCAGCTACCGGCAGCTCAAGTCCGGCAAAATTATGATTGACGGACGCGTTGTCCGCAGCGCCCCTCTAGCCAGCTTGGCCTATTCTCAACAGATCTCTGAAGCGCTCAAGGCCCAAATTGAGCTGGGTGAATTTTACCTCAGCCAGCCTGTAGCACCCCTCCCAAAAGACCGGGCGTTTATGGCCCAAGAGAGCTGGGGGGGCAAGACTACGGGGAGCTAACGGAGCCAATAGGCCTGACTTTATTCGGTGGGCGTAGAGTGATTTTGCCGCTTGACGGGTTTGGGCACCGGGCGAGCGGGCGCTGCCCCCTGTCTTTGCACGGCGGGCGTGGGCCGATCTTGACGCCGCCTAGGCGGGCCACTTTGTCCGCGGCGAGGCGGACCACTCCGCCCTCGCCGCTTCGTTGGCGGCATGTCTTTGATAAAGATTGCCTCTTGGATGACGAGGTCGTTGCCCTGACGCTGGACGTGCATATCCCAGAACGAGCCTACTGCGCGGCGGTTGACGGTTCCCCTCAGCAGCAGCTTAAAGGCCCGGCCGCGACTTTCTCCTTTACGGGGAGCTTGACAAATTTTAATCGTCAGATCTTGGCCGCCGCGAGCCTGTCGGATCACCTCCCCTCGAATCGAGAAGTAGCCGTCGTCCTGTGTGTCATCCGTGCCGCTAGAATTTTCTGAGGACTCCAACGGGGCGCTAGGCGTCGGTTTCTTAGGGGCTTGCGGAACAGCTGCTCTAGAGCCTGCCTCGGCGGCTTCGTCCCCCTCCACCGAATCTGTGGCGTGAGGCGGCTCGTCAGATCCTCCGGTCAGGGTTGACGGGCCTTCATCGGCGCTGTAGTCCGCCGTCGGTTCTGGCGCTTGGCCCATGGGTTGGCCTAGCGCTGCCGACGCCTCATCCGCTGCCGCGCTGCTGGTACGGCCCTCTAAATCATCGTCATCAGCGCCCCAATTACCAGCGACGACGTCGCCCAGGTCGGCATCATCAGCGCCGAATTCGGCATCGTCATCAGCGCTGTCTTCGAAGCTATCGTCATCCTAGTCGACTTGATTGAGGTTTTCTGGCTCCCAAATCCCGACGATCTGAGCATGCAGATCGCTATTGTTGGGTCGCGTGCGTGGATAGACCACCCACAGGTGAGGCTGAGTCAGGTCGATGTGCTTTTTGACCAGACTCATGACGCGTCCGAGCAGAACAGCGTCAATGGGAATCTCATCTTCGGTGGTGATATTTCCGCGAGTAAACTGCTCCTCTGAGGGTTCGTAAACGCCCCGTATCAGACCAATGGCCCGGTACTGCAGGGGTTCACTAGCTGGAGGAATGGGAACTTGGCGCAAAGCTGCCTCGCTGTCTAAATCAGCCGTGCTTGATTTTGAGATACTGGCCTCTGACGCATCGGTGGCCGTGGGCATACTAGTCTCGGCAATTTCGGTTGCGCTGGGCTCTGCGCCCATGGCCTGAGGCTGCACCGCTTTGTCCAAGGGCGGTAGCGCTTGTTCTGACCGCTGCTGTTCGACCTCTACTGATTTCGAAACCGTCATATCGCTCGTCGTTTGTGAGTGCTGGTTCATCTCAACGTCCGCTGAATCCTGAACAGACGTATCGGACATCTGCTGGGCATCTTTTTCAGATGCAGCACCATCGGGTCGACTTTGAAAGCCATCCTTTGGGGAATTGTCGTCTTTTCCTTCCAACGAATCCTGGCCTCCCTTACCACTCGTCACAAATCGAGATACCCACTAGGTTAGCATTCGTCATGCGGCCTCTGTTGGGATGGATGAGTGACGAAATGTGGCAACTGAGTCAGTACCTTGACTCATTGGCAGTTGCTGCATCTTACTTTTCGTTTATACATCTGAAATACCTGACCTCAGGTACTTTTCACCATAACTTCATGGCTTAAGCTCACCGTAGCTCGCGGCTAAATCGGCCCCATTCTCACCAATCCACTTCATAATGGCAGTAGAGTTTGGGAGGTTAAGGCGTGTTTGACAAGCGCAAACGCTGGTTCGTTAACATTGTTTTGCTGGTTGCCGTACTCGCTTTCATTGGGATTGCCGCGCTGCCGTTTGGGTCTTTCTTTCAGCAGCAGACAGAGTCAACCGCAGATGCAGTCAATACGGCTGAGCAAAACGATCTAGAAGCTCAGGCCAGGGGCTACGAGCTTGTCCTTGAGCGGGAGCCAGATAACCAAACGGCGCTGCAGGGACTGCTGCAAACTCAAATTCAGCTTGGAAATTTGGAGGCGGCCATTGAGCCGCTGGAAAAGCTGGCCGAACTTAATCCAGAGCAAACGGAGTATCAGGTGCTGCTTGCCCAAGCGCGTCAGCAGACGGGCGATCGCGACGGAGCAGCCCAGGTGTATCGGGAGGTGCTCTCGACAAGTCCGGGCGATATGAACGCGCTGCAGGGGCTGGTGGCTCTTTTGCTAGAGGAGGAGCGCCCTCAGGCGGCGGTGGGCCTATTGCAGGACACGCTGCAGACGGCAGATGACACCAATCTGGTTCAGCCCGATAGCGTCGACGTCGCGGCAGTGCAGCTGCTGCTGGGTCAGGTTTACGTCGAGATGGACCAAGACGACGAGGCTATGGCGCTGTATGATGAAGCGATCGCCAGCCATCCCGAAGACTTTCGCCCGCCGCTGAGTAAAGCCCTTGTGCTTCAGGCCCAAAGCCGCACTGTCGAGGCCCAGCCCTTGTTCACTAAAGCGGCTGAACTAGCACCCCCCGATTACAAAGACGAAATCAATCGACTGGCGGCGGCAGATGCTGCCACGGCTACTCCCAGCAGTACAGCCACCGATAGCCCAGAGCCAACCCCTGGGGCTATCCCCGCTGGCGAGGACTCCAGCGAGACCTCAGGCGAGGAGGTCCCTCAGCCTAGCGGGGTCGACGCAGCCGGTGAGTAATCTAGTCGCCTTCCTGAAGCCGCGCTCAATCGGGGCGCTCTAAGTCCCCTTCAACCCAAATCCCTTATCAACCCTGCTCAGACTATGCCGCTTTCATCCGACCTCAAGCAAACGTCAGCAGAACCGTCAGATGCGATCGCATCCCAAACGGACAGCAACGGTGATTACTGGAGCGAACTTCCTGAAGACGCCGAGATGTCGCTCTTCGACCATCTTGAGGAGCTGCGCCAGCGGATTTTTTACGCGCTGATTGCCGTTGTGATTTCGGTTGTGGGCTGCTTTGCGTTTGTCAACCGCATTGTGGAACTGCTGGAAGTTCCGGCTCAAGGCGCAAAGTTTCTACAGCTTTCCCCCGGCGAATATTTCTTTGTCTCCGTGAAGGTCGCGGGGTACAGCGGCATACTGCTGGCTAGCCCCATCATTCTTTATCACATCATTCGCTTTGTACTGCCGGGGCTAACGCGCCGAGAGCGTCGCCTCATCGGTCCCATTGTGATGGGGTCTAGCGTGCTGTTTTTTGCGGGGCTGGGGTTTGCCTACATTGCTCTCATTCCAGCAGCGCTCAGCTTTTTCATTAGCTATGGGGCCGACGTGGTCGAGCAGCTGTGGTCCATCGACCGCTACTTCGAGTTTGTCCTGCTGCTGCTGTTTAGCACCGGGCTAGCGTTTCAAATTCCCATCGTGCAGCTGCTTCTGGGAACGCTCAAGATTGTCTCAGCGAAGCAGATGCTGGCGGGGTGGCGGTTTGTGCTGTTGGGGGCGGTTGTGCTGGGGGCTGTCCTCACGCCATCGACGGACCCAATCACCCAAAGCCTGTTGGCAGGGGCGGTGTTGGGGCTATATTTCGGCGGTGTCGGACTGGTGATATTGTTCACTCGCCCGCGATCGCTCCTGTCAAATTGACGACTGCCAGGGTGACATGCCGCACCCTTTGGCCCTGAACAAAACGAACAGCTTACGTTTTGTCCTGACCGCCCCTACTCTCCTGGAATAGTGAAGTGGTAGATGCACCCTGATTCAATCCCTGACCAGCTTTTGGTCGGGGATTTTTTTTCACCAGGATGCAGGCTTTGAGAGACGGCATTTCGAATACTGAATTTTAGCTGCGGCACTTTAGACGCTCTCCGGCAGAGGGTTATACTGACGGAGGTGCTTTTGATCTTCACTTCCCAACGATGACATACAACGCCGACGCCGAAATGACGACCAAGCCCGACATGGAAGACGATAGAACGCCCGACGACCTTGTCGTCATGATCGAAACTATCATCAGTAGCCTGGAGCAAGACGACAGCGCTATGGTTCGCCGCATCGAAGGGGGGCATACCTGGACGTTTAAGTATGGCAGCGTCGATGTTTTTGTGCAGCTCACCGGCACGACAGACGACGATACCTTCACCGTGTGGTCAGACGTCCTGCCTCTACCGGTACAGGAGGAGTCAAAGCTCATGCGGAAGCTGCTGGAGATGAACTGGTCTAGCACCTTCGAAGCCTGCTTTTGCATTCTCAACAGCGACCAAGGCGATCGCGTAGCCATCTCGACAATGCGAACCGTGGTGGATCTCTCGCCAGAAGAAATCTCCCGCAACATCACAATTGTGGCCACGCTTGCAGACGAGCAAGACGATGCGCTAGCGGCGGAGTTTCCGGCGGCGTAACGAGCTTTGTAGCTCGCTTCACGCGGGGAAAGCGTAGTTTTCTGAGGTGGCATAAGGGTAGGGACGGCTGAGGCTCTGGACCAAGGCCCTCTATAGGCTGCTGCAAAATCTTCTATAAGGGTTAAGTAAGGTCTAGGGACGTCGCGGCTGGTGTGTCGCACTGCTCGCACCTAGGCCAAGGCTCTTATTTTTTACGACAACGCAAGGAGGTTCGCCGTGCTTACAGCCTATTGGCGATCGATGACGGCAGTTTTAGTGGCGGCGGGAGTATCCTCAACCGCGATCGCTCCTTTAATGGCGCAGCCTGCCGCAGCCCAATCCCTACGCTCTCCGGTCAGAGTGAGCCAGCTGTTTGACTCAGCTCGGGTAATGCTACCGACGGGGACGCCCATCGAGACGGTCTACGAGGGGGTTGACGACGAGGGCAATTCTGTAGAGCGAATTGTCGTCTTGCCCGATGAGACGGCCCCCCTCTCCCTAACGGTGACCCAGGATATTCGCTCAAGGGCGGGAACCGTGATTATTCCCGTTGGGAGCACGCTTGAGGGCGAACTGCGACCCCTAGAGGGCGATACGCCGGGAACTCAGTTCGTCTCTGAGCGCGTTGCGCTTCCCAATGGCCAGAGCTACGACATTGACGCAGTGTCTGGCCCGGTAACCCGCACCGAGGTGATTACTGAAGGTAAAGACCCCGACTTCATTAAGGGCGCTGTGATTGGCGCCGCCGCCGCCGCAGTGCTAGCTGAGATTATTGGGGACATTGACATCCTCGAAGTGCTAGGGGGAGCGGGCTTAGGTGCGCTTGGCATTCTGGTATTTGGCGGGGGTGATGAGGAGGTAGAAGTGGTGGTTGTCGAGCCGAGCCGCGATCTGGCGGTGTCCCTACGCTCCGACTTCGCCTTTTAGCTAGTTCGTGAAAGCCCCGCGCTGTATGCGCAGCATCAGCGTCGGGATGTAAGCGAGCGAGTCGAGGTGCGCCCTTGACTGGATGCCGAAGGCGGCAATTAAGGGCAGCGCCGAGGCGAGCAAAGGGTACAATTGAACCAAGCTCAAACTATTTCATGGCGGCGGCCTGCTATCCTGACACAAACGTACAGCCCTTGGCTGGTGAACAGTGCAGACGGTAGAAAACGTAGCTGGAAATTGAATACTCGTCACTGTCTGAGGTTGGTCATTGCCTGGACATTAAACAAATCGCCTGTCGATGGGATCTAATCGGGGTTGCACGGCTTGCTGCGTAACTAGACAGGACCAGATGAAGCAGGAAACCTTCTTGCGCGGCATCCATTAAATTGTGGTGCGTGAGCCAAGAAGCCCGCGCTCTATCTAAAAGATGAGCGTCGGGAGTATGTCACGAAGGCTATGTGACAAGGCATGTCGCCTTACCGCTAGTGGAGACGGGCTCAGATAAAATACGGGTAGCCCAAGGCTGCCCACCCCGTACCGCTGTCGATATTACATGAGTCTGTGCATCAACCCCCACTGCCCGGAGCCGAACCACCCTGATAACCAAACTCAGCAGGTTTGTCAGCGGTGTGGTGCGGCTTTGATCTTGCAGGACCGCTACCGCATCATGCGGCTGCTAAGCGACCACAGCGGGTTTGGCACCGTCTACGAAGCCTTTGAGCAGGACGTTCCCAAGCTCCTAAAGGTGCTCAAAGAAACTCACAACGACAGTGCTAAAGTCGTGGAGCTATTTGAGCAGGAGGCCCGAGTGCTGAGTCAGCTACAGCACCCGGGCATTCCCCATATTGAGGAGACGGGCTGCTTCCAGTTTTGTCCAGCGTCCGGTGGTCCGACGCTGCACTGCATCGTCATGGAAAAAATTGACGGGCCTAACCTGCGAGAGTGGATGCAGCAGCAGGGCAGCCATCCTATCAATGCTGTGCTGGCGCTTGACTGGCTCACGCAGCTTGTCGAAATCCTACACTTAGTGCATCAGCACAGCTATTTTCATCGGGATATCAAGCCCGAAAACATCATGCTCAGATCCAGCGGCGAGCTGGTACTGGTAGACTTCGGGGCCGCCCGCGAAATGACCTGCACCTACTTTGCGCGTCTAGAAGAAAACGGCGGCATAACTCGGGTAAGTTCTACTGGATACACCCCCCCAGAGCAGGAGCGAGGCAGGGCCGTACCGCAGTCAGATTTCTATGCTTTGGGCTGCACGTTTATGTTCTTGCTGACCGGACAGCGGCCTATGGAGCCGGACATTTACGACGCCCTCACCAATCAATTCAGCTGGCGGCCCTATGCGCCCCACGTTCCGTCCGATCTCGCAGATCTAATTGACGATTTGACGGCGGCTCGCGCCATCGATCGCCCCGAAGATACCCAGGCGCTGCATCAGCGCCTGGCCCAAATAGCGGTGGATCCCGCCCGCCCCGTTGCTTCGCAGGGCACAGGCTCAAACGCCTCCCATCCCGATGGCTCAGCCCAGCCAGAGTCTAGCATCACTGAGCCGCCCCAAGCCGCGCCCCACCCCAGCCTGAAAAACCAAAATACGGTTTTGCAGCGCCGCCAGCGCCCCTCGCTCTGGCTGGTCGCCTTAGGCGCTGCGGGGCTCTGCGTAGCGGGGGTTGCGGTTCAGCGCTGGCCTTGGACCATAGGGTCGCCCCCAAGCCAGGCTCAAGCGCCTTATACCAGCATGGCGACCTTCACCGGGCATAGTGCCAAAATCAACGATCTCGCCCTCAACCCCGACCAGACCCTGCTGGCCAGCGCCAGCGATGACCAAACCGTCAAGCTCTGGAATTGGCAAACGGGACAAGAGCAGCGATCGCTTTGGCACGAGGGCAATCGGGTTCAGGCGGTGACCTTTAGCCCAGACGGACGCTACATCATCAGCGGCGGCACTAGCGGCGATATCAGCGTTTGGGACGCCCGCACCGGAGAATTAGTCAAGACGTTGACAGGCCATCGCAGCGCCATCAACGACCTCAAAGTAACTCCCGATGGCCGGGTTCTCGGTAGCGCCAGTGCCGACAACACTATTCGGCTGTGGACCCTAAACACGGGTGAGTCGCTGGACGTTTTAGAAGGACATTACAGCTACGTCAACGCGATCGCCTTTACGCCCGACGGCAACACGTTGATTAGCGGCTCGGCGGACAAAACCATTCGCCTTTGGGACATCGAGACCAAAGAATCGACGTCGCTGTCACATCACAAGGCATACATCAACGACATCACCATTTCCCCCGATGGCGAGCTTTTGGCCAGCGCCGGCGCAGATCGCGATATTGCCCTGTGGAACCTAGCGGACCAGACGTCCGCAGGACGACTCACAGGGCATCAGGGGTACGTCAACGCTATTGCGGTTAGCCCTGATGGCCAAACCCTGGTGAGCAGCAGCGCCGATATGACGATCAACGTGTGGAGCCTGAAGCACCAAGAGCTAGGCTATTCGATACCCTGGGACGGTACCTTAATTGACGCCCTCGTAGCCCGGTCAGGCAATCCCTATTGGCAAATTATCGCGGGCGGCAAGGGGAGTACGACCATCGGCGTCTGGCGCATCGAAGAATAGGGGGATAGGCATGCTGTCCCCCTTACTCACCCGCTGACCTAGTTTGTCTGAGCTGTAGACGCCGCTTACCGGGCAGGTTCAATCGACTCAGACGGATATCCAACGGCTTTCCAGGCCGCCAAGCCGCCCCGCAGCTCGGCTACGTTAGCGTAGCCCACTTCGCGCAGTGCGATCGCGGCAACCGCCGTCTCGTCGTCTGTCTCGCCGTAGAGGTAGATATCGCGGCTCATCTCCAGCGCCTTCACCTGTCCCTTGAGCTCATCAGCGGGCATGGAAATTGCGCCCATAATGTGCTCTTGATTAAACTGATGGCGATCGCGGACGTCCAGGATTGTCAGTGCAGGCTCTCCCCAATCTAGACGGGCTTTAAGGTCATAGACACGAACCTTGGGCTTAACCCCTGGAGGCAGGGGAAACGGATTAGCAGTATTGACCATAGTGCAGATAGGGTATGAGTGTGTGAGAAAACTTTGAGCCGGAATCGAGTTGGGACGTCGATTTTCTCTTTGATAGAAAACCTTTGCTTGCCAACTTTAAAGGGGCTCTTACTGCAATCTAGCAATATTTCTTAAGATTTTCAACATATTTTTTTACAATTCTCATGTAGATTTTCACATTGCAGACCCTCAAAGGGTGAACTAGAGCGGCACCTCTTCCACCTCGTCAATCGACAGCAGACGCTGGGCCTGACGCTGCTGAGGGAGGCGATCGCAGCACAGCGCGAAAGGGCAGGTGGTGCAGTGGGGTGATGTCAGGGGCAGCTGAGGCAGGGACTGCTGGTCGTAGCGCTCTAGCCACTGGTCAAGTTGCTGAACGAGCCGGGTGAGTTCAGCGTGGGTGCGCTGGTGCTGCTCGGCGCTGTAGGGCAGCGTCACCGACTGTGGCGCTGGGTGGTCTGGGGTAAGACGCACAAACCAGTAGACCATTGACAGAGCGCTCGGGGAATATGGCCCCGCTTCCGCCAAAACGTACAGGTAAAGCCGCGTTTGCCAACTCTGAGCCAGCTGCTGAGAAGAAAGGGGCCGGGCGTAGGTCTTCCAGTCATAGAGGGTAGCGCGATCGCTCTGCACCACGAGGCGATCGCAGACGGCGACGAGAACGTGACTGCCCAGCCTCAGTCCGAGACGATACTCGCTCTGCCGGTCTAGCGTACGGTCGAATAGGTGGGGCGCGGCGGCCTGCAGCGCAGTGACGCAGCGGGCCAGGTGAGGATCGGGAGACTGAATCAGAGGGAGTCCCAAATCCTGCTGCTGCATCAGCTGATGAAACTGATTTCCCCAAACTTGCTGCTGGGTTGGCGGCGCAATGCCGCCGATTTGGTCGAGGTAGAGGTACTGAAATTTGCGCGGACACAGCGTTAGGACGCTGAGGTGCGTTTGGGAGAGCCGGAGGGGCATGGCGGCAGTCTGGGCTTACTAAAGTCTGGGCTTGCTAGAGTCTGGGCTTGCTAGAGTCTGGGCTTACTAGAAGAGAGCAGAAGTCCTAGAACGAACAGGCGCAGCTCAGTCCCTCGGCCGCTTAGAGAGCACAAAAAGGCTACCGGCATTGCCCCGCCCCACCCTCAGGTCGGCGTCCAGGTAGGTGACCTCTAGCCAGCCCTGCTGCTCCCCCTGGCGAATTGGAAAATCGATCGCGGTGAGGGAGCCTGAGCGCATCTGCTCCACTAGATTAGCGGGAGACTGGTAATTAATTAAGCTCTGCAAGCCGAAGACGGCCCGGTCAAACGCAACGTTAACCCGCTGGGAAGACACCGCCGTAAACTTTGCTGAGACGCTGACAATACCGTCTAGGTAAGGGAGACCTGGCACTTCGGCAATGTTGTATATCGTCGCCGTCTCGGTGAACACGCACTGATAAATCTGACCGAGCTTAAACAGCGGAAACCGGTCAATTTGCAGGAGCTCTTGACTGGTCGTGTAGAGGAGCCGCCAAACCCCGTTTAGATGGCTCGACTGCAGCGGCTCTGGGGTGGGAGATTGGGCTTCGAGCTGAGCCACGGTACGCTCTATTTCACCTCGAGTTTGAGCGTCGGCCAGCAGTCCCCGATTTGTGCCTGCGATCGCCCCGAGCAATGCTTCTTTCATCGCCATTTTTGCCTTCCCTACGCTTGTTGGGCCTTGCCCCTATTGTACTGACTCTGTAGGGTGATCTCCTTGAGGGTGCGTTACCATAGAGTACTGCCACAATGCTCTTTACAAGAGCCGTGCAAATCCTCTTCGTAGAACTCTATAACAACAGTCTTACACCGCAAACAACATGAAGAACCCCGCACTACGAGACTATCCCCGTAATCAGCCCGCTGGCGTTATTTCCAATGAGCGTCAGGTCACAATTCTGGAGTGGCTAGAGCAGTCGGGTCGCCTCATGGAGCGAGACAAAGAAGATCAAGACGTGCCCAAAGAAGACGTTGAGATCAACGAGCTGATGGGCAACGAAGATAACTTCGAGGACGATGACGATTCTATGGCCGTCGAAAGTTAGGGTTTAGTCGGCGGTAGCGCTACCGCCACCGCTTCTAGAGATATTGCCACACCCAATGGGACAGCATCCTTTGATCACAGAGGGGCGGCGATGCCTGTCCCTAGCGCTTCCCCTTGCAGGCGCGCAGCTTGCTCAAGCTGCCACAGGATTTGTTGACACCCTGGTAATGGGCCGCCTGGGCAGCGAGTCCCTAGCAGCAGGTGCCTTGGGAGCCGTGCTGTACCTGCAGTTTCTTGTGGTGGGTACGAGTCTGGTGTCGACGATCAGCCCCTTTATTGCTGAGGCCCATGGCGCAGGAAAACCCGAGCGGGCAGGCCGCTGGCTCGATCAGGGCATTTGGTTCGCGCTGGCGATCGCTGCTCCCGTAAGCCTACTGATGTGGAATTCGGCTCCCCTTTTGCGGCTCTTGGGGCAGCCTCCGGAAGTGGTGCCCTTGGCCAGCCTCTACCTCAGGGCTACTGCCGCCGCCTATGCCCCGGCGCTAATTTTTGTAGCCCTGCGCAGCTTTGTCTCTGCCCTATCCCAGCCCAGAATTGTTTTGGTGGTTACCCTGGGAGGGGTCGCCCTAAACGCGATCGCTGACGAAGCCCTTGCCCTAGGACGGTGGGGGTTTCCGGCGATGGGCCTGTCCGGCATTGGCTGGTCCACCACCGTAATTCACTGGACCATGACCCTAGGGCTGCTGCTCTATAGCCTAGGCCGTCGGTACCGGCCCTATCGGCCTCTACAAACCCTACACCGGCCACAGTTTGACAAGCTGCAGGAGCTTCTGCGGATCAGCATTCCGGTAGGCATTCTTTCTGCCCTAGAGTCGGGACTGTTTACCATCATGACAATCTTTGCAGGGCAGATGGGCGTCTTGGTGTTGGCCGCGCACCAGATTGCGCTGCAGACCGTGGCCACCACCTTCATGGTGCCCTTGGGCATCGCTCAAGCGGCTACGGTGCGCGTCGGACAGGCTCTAGGTCGGGGTGATTGGCGAGCATCGCAGTGGGCAGGTATCGCCTGCCTATGCCTCGGCGGCGGCTTTATGGGACTGATGGGACTGCTCATTTTGCTGTTGCCCAGGCAGATTGTATCGGTATACATCGACCTCTTAGACCCAGCCAACCAAGAGGTGATCGCTATGGCGGTGACGCTGCTGACGGTGGGCGCTGTCTTCCAGGTTGCAGACGGCCTACAGGTCATCGCAGCCGGGGCGCTCAGAGGATTAAAAGACACCCGCATCCCGATGGCCATTGGGGGCTTTGCCTATTGGATGGTAGGCGTTCCAGCAGGCTATGGCGCTGGGTTTAGCCTGGCTTGGGGAGGCGTAGGGTTGTGGTGGGGGCTCGCAGTGGGGTTGGCGATCGCAGCGGGAGCGCTCACATGGCGATTTTGGCAATTGACTAAGATGGTACCTAAAGTACCAAAACCGCTGTGAAGTTGGGTCCGCTACAGTCCGGGTTAGATATCGTTGTGTGACCGTCACCCTCCTCAAGAGATCCTATGGCTTCAACCGGACATGACCTTCTTTTAGATTTTACGCTTGTCCTGGGAGCCTCCGCGGCAGGGGGCTATCTAGCTCATCGGCTGCGCCAGCCTGCCCTACTGGGCTACATCATCAGCGGCGCGGTGGTTGGTCCTTTTGGTTTAGGGCTACTCAACGACGTTACGCAAATTCAATCCCTAGCGGAAATAGGGGTGGCGTTTTTGCTATTTGCCCTGGGTGTGGAATTCTCCATCGCCAACTTTCGCCGGGTGCGGCGCATCGCTCTTCAGGGCAGCCTAATGCAGATTGGGCTCACCATTGCGCTAGTGGCAACTGCCGTCGTGGGCTTTGGCTGGGTTGACCGAATTTCAGAGGGCATCTTTTTGGGAGCGGTGCTCTCTCTTTCCTCTACTGCCGTAGTGCTCAAGACTCTAGCAGAGCGGGGCGAAACCAATACCCTCCATGGCCAAATCATGCTGGCCCTACTGATTGCTCAGGACTTGGCCCTAGGGGTGATGCTGGCCCTGCTGCCTACGCTCAATCAGCCGGAGGACTTTTGGAGCGCGCTGGGGGGGGCGCTGCTGAAGATTTCGCTGTTTTTGGTGGGGGCGATCGCCTTTGGGCGGTGGGTCGTGCCTCGGGTGATTCGGGCCGTGGCGGCTACCGAGAGCAGCGAGCTATTTTTGCTGACAACGATTGCCCTGTGCCTGGGCGTCGCCCTAGTGACTGCGGCCCTAGGGCTATCCATTGAAATGGGCGCGTTTGTCGCGGGGCTAATGCTGTCTGAGGTGGACTATTCTGACCATGCGCTGGTCAAAGTGCTGCCTTTGCGGGATACCTTCGCCAGCCTGTTTTTTGCCTCCATCGGCATGCTTATTGACCCCGACATTTTGGTGCAAAATTTTGCCCTAATTCTTGGCTTGGTTTCCCTCGCCATGATTGGGAAAGCGGCCATCATTCTGCCGATTATTCTCAGCTTTGGCTACTCCCCCCGCACGGCCCTCACCAGCAGCTTTGGCCTTAACCAAATTGGCGAATTCTCCTTCGTGCTGGCCTTGATGGGACGTCAAACTGGTCTAATTGAGGAGCAGCAATACCTGCTGCTGCTGGGCACCACCGCTATTACCCTAATCCTCACTCCCGCCTGGATCAATGCGGCAACTCTGATTAATCCCCACCTCGACAAGATTCCGCTTCCCCGCTATCTCAAGCGGCTCTCGGAGCCTAAAGATCTGCTAATTCCCGACGCGATTCGAGACCATGTCGTCGTGGCGGGGTACGGGCGCGTCGGCCAGGTGATCGTCAACATCTTGCGGAGCCAGGGCTATCCGCTGCTGGTCATCGAAAACAGCGAGGCGGCGGTGCAGCGGCTGCGGCTGCAGGGCATTCCCTATATCTTTGGCGACGCGGACGCTGAGCCTGTGATGGAGCGCGCCCACTTGGAGACGGCCAAGGCGCTAGCGATCGCCCTCCCTGACCCTGGCAGTACCCGGCGGCTGCTGCAGCGATCGCTGGAGGTGGCCCCCGATTTGGACGTGATTGCCCGCTCCCACACCGACAAGGAGATTGACCTACTGGCGCAGATGGGCGCGCGTGAGGTGGTACAGCCGGAGTTTGAGGCGGCGCTAGAGCTAGGAGCCCACGTGCTGCTGACGATGGGGGTCGGTGAGCGGCAGGTGTACGATGTGCTAGATAAGATTCGGGGCGATCGCTACCGGAGCATCCGGCCCCGTTAACGCCTTACAGAAGCGATCGCGCAGCGCGCTTGCTCCGCTTGTGAGAATACAGGTTTGCCTCTGCCTCTTCCCAAGCTTTAGACAAGCCCAACTGGGGCTTTCGTAGGGCTAATCCGATGCTAGCGCTTACGCCAGCCCGGCCCAGGTCCGTCTCAATACTTCGGACGGTCTCTGTCCCGGTATCAAGGTCACAATCTACACACAAGACTGCAAACTCATCGCCTCCCGTACGGGCAACAAAGTCTTCCGCTCGAGAAGCGATTAGAGCTTATTTATCGCATCGCGAACCGGGCCGGATCTTGATCCCGCCGATGCTTCATCGGAATCGGCTCCCCTTGCCTATCGCCGACCAAAGCTGCCGTCTCTTCTAGCGCCTCTCGCAGCCGCTTTGCCGCGTAAATTGACATATCCCGAGGCACGTTGATGCGATCGCGCAGATATCTCAGCGCCCGGTCTGAGCCGCGCGGAGGGGTGCAAGACTCTCCCGTAGCTAGGCGGGTTAAGGCGCAGCGCAGCGGTTCGTCAAATTTCTGCCCCGACGGATTAGCGCGGAGAATACTGTCGCGGTGCTTGATTACCTGATAGAGGGCTTCAGCGCGGGAGGTCTCCGGCTCAGGGTAGGCTACGTCGGGCAGCGACATCCATGGCCCTTGGTCTACCCGCGCCTTGCTCGCTACCGTCTGGGGCTCGCCGTTCTCGTAGCAGCCCCCCATCTGGGGCGGTAGGTCGTGGGCATGGGTGTGAAAGTCGCTTTGGGTGCCGCGATAGGTAGGGCGGGTTTCTAGGCCATCGAACCAGTCCCGCAGTTGGGGGTGCTCTTCGCGCAGCGAGTAGCCTTTGTAGTAGTAAAGGCTGGCGTTCATGCGCTCAACGTAGGGCACAAACACCACATCTGCGGTGCTAAAGTCCTCTAGAAAATAGGGGCCTGACGTGCGGCTAAGGGCGGTTTCTACCTCGTTAGCGACGGCGATAAACTGCTGCCGGTTACGCTGCTCTTGCTGCCCCCGCGCTGGGTAGCAGAGCCAGCTACACCAGGCGCGAAACAGCTGTCGCTCTAGCTGCCGGAGGGGCATCACTTTGGGGTCTTCCATGCCCAAGACTAGAGGACCAAAGGCCTCTTCTAAGGCCATCAAGATGACGTCGCTCTCAGTAATCATCTGCCCATCTAGCTCTAGGGCGGGCAGCATCCCTGAAGGAACTTTTTGGGTGTACCAGCGCTCTTTATTGCCATAGCAAAACATGGTCACCTTCTCGATGCGGTAGGGCACCCGCTTTTCTTCAAGCCAAAGCCACACCTTTTGGCAGTAGGGGCACCAAGCGTGGTTATCACGATAGAGGGTAACCCGCACGTCGGCCTCGGTTTGGCCAAACAGCCGCAGGCGGGCTTGGGGGTTGGTGGGGCCGTTGACGGAGTCGGGGTTGACGTCTTTGGCCAAAGCCTCAAGCTCAGGCCAAGTCAGAGAAGCGATCGCAGGAGTAGGGGTCATGGTGGGGAAAAACCAGCTAGTCTCTACCACTATAGGGATCACAGGGCGATCGCTGCTCCGACAGCTGACGATCTAAGATTGAGTTGGTTCAGCTGCTCAGGACATCAGAATCGGCTGAAAGCGTGACGTTGTGTCGGCCACTAGTCAAATGTCCCAATGCATCAGGACATTTGCTGTACCCTGCTAGGGAGACGCTGCCGATTGTCCCGATGTCGAGACGAGCATGAGGGTACGAGCGCCCTTTTGAAACTCGTACGCCGTCTCGACCTGCGCTACGGCGTACCCTCTACGCTGAAGCGCTGAGGTGATGGGCTCTACATAGGCTGAAGCACAGCCCGCCAAATCTACCAGCGGAAAAATACGCACCTCTGTCGCCACGCGGCACAGCTCTAGAATTGACGCGAGATGGAACTCCGCCGAGAGCTGCGCCGTATAGGTAAACAGCAGGTGAGACGATAGGGCCAAATCAAACTGACGGCCAAACGGCAGCTGGGGCAGCTGTGCGTCGAGGTAGCGCCCTTGGGCCTTCCCCTTCTCGTAGTCCTCCAAAAATTCCCGCATCGCTGCCATCCGCACCTCGCCCAGGTGGGCAGGCGATCGCAGCGTCTGCCACCGGTAGGCGTCTTGGTTGGCGGTGACCTGCTGCATCACCTTGTCATAGGTGGTCTGAATGCGCGCCTCAATGTCGGCAGCAGAGAAGCGATAGAGCGGATCGCAAGAGGTTACCGAGTATCCTCGCCGCGTGGCCTCAGCGTTAAAGCTAGCGGGGCCGTCACCGCAGCCCAAAATTCGACGGGATTCCGGTTCGCTGAGGTTTGGTTCGCTGAGGTTTGATTCGCTGAGGCCGAACATTTGGCAGTATTCATCAAAAGAGCGGCCCCAAGGCACGATGGTCTCTAGCTCAAATGGCATAGTGCTCTACTCCAGACAGCGGCTCTCTACTAATGGGCCAACTCAAAGCCGTGGGCGCGAAAGATATCGGCGGCAGCCTCAGTGACCAAAAAATCAACAAAGTCTTGGGCTACCTCCGGCTGACGCGCCCCCGAGCCGACCACCACGGCCACCGGATAGACGATAGGAGAATGGGTCTCTGCGGACGCGGTGGCGATCGCCTTAACCTGCTCTGACGCAAGCACGTCCGTAGCGTACACCAGCCCCGCGTCTACGTTACCCGTCTCCACATAGGCCAAAACCTGCCGCGCGCTTTTACCGAACACTAGCTTGGGCGTCAGGGCCTCCCACAGGGCCATGGCGGTCAAGGTCTCCCGGGCGTAGCGCCCCGCCGGGACGCTCTCCGGCTCGCCTACGGCAACTCTGGCAACGGCGTCGGTGGCCAGGTCTTCAAAGCTGCTGACCCCGACTTTCGCGAGGGGCGTCACTAGCACCATGGCGTTTTGCAGCAGCGCCTGCGGCGCTTTGACAAGACCCTGAGTTTCTAGCTCGTCCATCCACTGAGGCGACGCCGACAGAAAGACGTCTACCGGAGCTCCTTGAGCAATTTGCTGGGCTAGAGAACCGGATGAGCCAAAGCTGTAGGTGATAGCGACGGGGGCTTCTGCTTGGTAAGCGGTCTGAATCGCCTGCATGACCTCCTGGGTGCTGGCTGCCGCCGCCACCGTTAGCTGGGGCGAGTCGTCAGCGGGGGATGCGGCGCAGGCGATCGCTCCTGCCCCGAGGGCTAACAGCGAAAGGACAGTTGTGAGGCGCATGGGGGTGATGTATGGTGCGATCGCGGCCCCTGTAAGGTGGTGGGCGTGATGGTGGGGAGCATCGTCAAAGGGCCGCCGTGAAATCTTGTAATGACACTAGCTCAACTTTTGGATGATCAGCTGCCTGCTGTCGGTCCGCCGCCGTGTTGTAGCCCCAGTCCGCCAGCAGCAGCCGCACCTGCTGGAGATCAGACTGCTGGGCCGTGGCCAGCAGCGCTTTGAGCCGATCTTCAATAAACCACGCCGACTGGGCCTGATGCTCCTCAATCAAATCTCTCAAGATGTCATACTTGGGACGCTTCACCTCTTTGCCAAAGATTTGCGCCTCGGGCATCGTCACTCCAGAGCGCTCTAGCAGCTGCTTTGCAAACCGGCCTTCTTTCGTAGTGATAATCACAACGTGGGTTCTATCAGACTGGAGCAGTCGCCCCAGCGTCTCCACCATGCCGGGGTAAAACCGATGCTGGGCGAGCCAGTCGTCCAAATCCTCGCGAATCCACTCGTCCCGGACGCCGTCGAGCGCCGCCGCTAGGGATTGGGCCTCTAGCCCCTCTGAGGCAACCTGCCCCCGAGCGATCGCCGGCCAGTCCGCCAAAATCTGCTCTTCAGCGGTGCCTAGCACAAGCGATCGCAGCAGCACGGGCATTTCCCACCCCGTTTCAATCACCGGGCGTAGGGGATAAAACCGTTCTGCCAGACCCGATGGCGGCGTCTTGTCCTGGGGGGACCACACCCGGCAGTAGGCCCGCCAAGCGGTTTGAAAATACTCCACCAGGCCGTCGCAAATCACGCCGTCAAAGTCGAAGGCGAGCAGGTCGGGGGGCGAGGGGTTAGGACTTAATCTGGGACTTACGCTGGGGCTCATTGCGGGAATCCTCGTAGAATCGGTAAAAGAAATAGTCGTCCATAAACGGGTGCTCGTCGGCAATAGGGTGAATGATGCAGTTCTCCACCAGCTGCTGGCCAATGGTGACCGCCTGCTCTCGGGTGGTTTTTTGGGTTTGAGCGAGCCAGGTCACCGCCTCGCTGCCCACGAAGCAGTTTCGGTAAAGCCGCAGTCGGTAGCGGCGATCGCGACGCTCGACGACGCCATGCATTCCTCGGGATAGCTCGCGCAGCTCTGACTCGGATAAGCTTTCCTGCTGCTGGATGAGCAGCGTACAGTCGGCCAAATCCGATAGGTCAGCTAGCAGGTCGGTGGGGATGGCGTCATCCAGGGAAGCGTCGCGGTCATGGAGGCTATAGTCCTTCTGCGCCGCTGCCCTGATGTCGTCGAGCTGAGGCAATGGTCCCTCGGGACCGGTCTTCGACCATCGCAGACGGATGTCCCGCTGCGGGAAGGGGATCTCAATATCGTAGCGCCGCAGGTTGGCCTCTAGCAGGTAGTAGAGGTCGCTGCGCACCTGCAGCTGATGGCGGGGCTCTAGACTACCGGCCCAAATCTCGGCCTGCTTCCGGTTTCGCACCCCCATCACGGCGTCAGCATCGGTGACGGTGAGCAGATGTCGGCCCCGGAGCCGGAGCGTGACAAGGCGATCGCGCTGGGAAATCTGTACCCACAGCGGCGGTGCGTCTACGCTGGTCTGTTGCACCGCTTCAGCCAGCAGGCTGCCGGCGAGGTCGGCGCGCCTCTGGGCCGAAAAGCCGTCGATTCCCTCTAGGAACAACACCTCTTGGCCGTCCAGCATAACGGGAGCCCGGTCATCAGGAACAGCTTCCATAACCGCTGGAAGCCAGCCGATGCCGACGACAATTAGCGCTAAGCCTAAGAGAGACGATAGGGTGAGATCAGCGCTAGAGTGTCGCCGACTCACGGTTCTTGGAACGCCGACGTGGGGAGCCCCCGTGTCTCGGTATGGAGAGCGAACAGGTCGCCGGAGAAGAAGCTCTGCTCAATTTCGGCTTCGCTGAGGCCAACAGAAGCCGACGTGATGTAGAGGGTTTTTAGGTCAGGGCCACCGAAGGTACAGGACGTGGGCCGCTGCACCGGCATATTCACCGCTTCCATGAATGTGCCGGCGGGGTCGAATCGCTGGATGCACCAGCCGTCCCACATCGCCACCCAAAGGCAGCCCTCAGCGTCGACCGTTAAACCATCGGGGAAAAAGGACTCCGCCGTCAGGTCAACATGGACGCGGCGGTTGGCGATCGCGCCCGTCGCTACGTCGTAGTCATAGACATAAATTTGCCGGAGCGGCGAGTCGGCCAGGTAAAACTTCCGCTGGTCGGGGCTCCAGCCCAGCCCGTTGGAGACCGTCAGCCCAGTTTCCAAGGTGTGCAGCGTACCGTCAGGGTCGTAGCGGTAGAGGCTGCCCTGGGGGCCAATGCTCGACATCGAGCCAAACCAAAAGCGCCCAGCGGGATCGCACTTGCCATCGTTGAAGCGATTGTGGGGCAGGTCTGCCTCAATATCGCGAATAGGATCGATGCGTCCCATCTGGGGATCTAGGAACGCCAGACGGTGCTGCTGAGCCATAATCAGCCGGTTGGCGGTGGTGGTGGCGATCGCCCCTACCGTGTAGCCCACGTCGTAGAACTGCGCCTTCTGCGTTTCAAGATCCAGCCAGTGGACGCGGTGGTTGTAGATATCAACCCAGTAAAGGCGCGATGAGGGGGCGCTCCAAACTGGACCTTCACCCAAACGAGCGCGCGCGTGCAAGATATTTTGGACTGGAGTCATGGAACTGGAGAGGTGAAACCGCAGATCTAGAGCAAGAATTTCTAAAGTTAAGCGCTGCGCCCTCTAGAACACCTTGCAGGAGCGCTGCCTTCAGCAGTATATCTCAAAGCACTGGAGCAAAATTGGGGGGCTGCAGCGCGCCCTCTCAACAGAACTTGTGATTTAGGTCAGCAGCGCCCGCTCGTGACCATCCGAAGAAATTTACAGCTCAAGAATGATGCTCTAGCCCTAGAATTTACTCTACGCTCATCAGTAGTTAAGGCGAGCAAATTACGTTGAGAGTAGGTTCAGTGAACCTCTTGCTTGCCCCCTCGAGCTGTACACCTTACACTCCTTGACGATCATGCGCCTCACACTTCAATCCCCCGCGCTTCAATCCTCTATAAGCTGGCCTATCCGGACCGTCCCCGCCCTAGGGGTTGGTCTAGCCACCGCCCTTGCGATCGCCGCAGCCGCGATCGCCTCAGCCGCAGTCGCCTCAGAGCCCGGCGAAACCGTGACTCTAGAGTCGCCGCTGCCCGCCGGTAGCGAAGCTCTGGTCACTCAGCCCGCCCAGACCTCGACATTCCAGCTGCCCAACGCTCAGCCCGATTCTATCAGGGTCGAAGACGAGCCCACGCTGATTTTTATGCTCGACGAAACCATCACTAGCCCGCGCCAACAAATCGAGGAGAATAAGCCCCCCAACTCGAACGCGATTCACTTTCCGATAGACACAAGGTCACGGTAAGTCGTGGTGAGGATCTACGTGGGGCACTAGGGAATGGGGCTTCTCAAGGCCATGGGCCAGCATCAGCTCCACGTTCCCCATGATTTCCTGCGGCTCCCCATCAGCAATAATCTGCCCGTCGTCCAGCAGCAGGACGCGATCGCACACCTCCAGCAAAAACTCCAGGTCGTGGGACGAGATCAGCATGGTTTCAGGAGCCTGCTGTAGGAACTGAATCAGCCGTCGTCTCGCCCTCATGTCTAAGCTGGCAGAGGGCTCATCGTAGATTACCAGTCGCGGCTGCATGGCCAGCACCGCCGCGATCGCCACCATCCGCTTCTCCCCACCAGATAAGTGATAGGGACTGCGATCGACGTAGTCTGACATCCCGGTGATGCGCAGGGCGTCGTGAACCCGAGGGGCGACTTCATCGGGGGCTAGCCCCATATTCTCAGGGCCAAAGGCGACGTCCTCCCGCACTGAGGCGCAAAACAGCTGGTCGTTTGGGTTTTGAAATACCAGACCAACCTCGGGGCGAAACATTCCGGGCTCAACAGGCTTATCAAAGAGCGTCACGTCCCCGCCGGTCGGCGTCAAGATGCCGCACAGCGACATAAAAAAGGTCGTCTTTCCGGCCCCGTTAGGACCAATCACCCCGACGCGCTCCCCTGCACCCACCATCACTGAGAGAGACTTAAGGATGGGGGTGTGGTCGGGGTAGGAAAACCACAGGTCACGGGCCGCGATCGCCACTGTAGGCGTCGTCCGGGGCTGAGGGATAAATTCAGATGGGGCCGCGAAGTCAGACTGAGTCATAGATGCAATGGAGTAGTGAAGGCAACAGCAGGTTTCGACAGGGATTCTGAAAAAGGGGGGTTAGAACGCTACCTCCAGCACCACGAGCGCCACCGCCGCCGTGATGGTAGCCGCCGTCGCGATCGCGTTCCATCGAGGCGACAGGTCGGTGGTAGAGGGAGCCATAGCCGCAAGCTGAGGCTTGTAGCGGCTACCGTAGCCCCGCAGCTTCATGGCGCTATAGATACGCTCTGACTGTTCGTAGCTGCGGATGAACAGCGTCCCGGTCAAAGACGCAATCCGGTTGATGTCCCGCAAAGAGGGGAGTCGGCGGTGGGAGGCTTGTGGGCCATGGCTGTGGGTGTGTCCTCGCGCCTGTTTAGAGGCGCGCTCAGAGGCAGGTTGGGCCTGATGTCCTAGGGCAAATCCCCGCAGCCGCATGGCCCGCTGCATGGTCCGCAGATTGTCGGTGACCTCGAACAGGTAGCGGTAGGTGAGCAGGGTCATATCTGACAGCACCCTCGGGAGACCCAAGGCGCGCATTGTTCTGATGGTGGTTAAAAAAGACATGCTGCCCAACAGCACTAGCCCTGCGGTGATGATGCAGAGAAAGCGGCAGGCAATCAGCACCATTGCCATTAGCCCCTCCTGCCGCAGCGCCAGAACGCCCCACTGCCACAGCACGGTCTCCCCCGCCTGCCAAGGCAGCAGCACCACAATTCCCAGCAGGAAAATGCCGGGATAGCGCAGCCGCTGCCGCAAAAACGATACCGGCAGACGCGAACTTCCGTATAGCCCTACGGTAATCACAACCATGAGCGGCAGCAGCCACAGGCTCTCGACCCAGGCAAAGGCAAAAATCAGGCAGGCGATCGCCACCAGCTTGTAGCGAGGATCCCAGCGATGAATCCAAGAGTCGAGATGGGCATATTCGTCAATCTGAATTTGCATTGCGATCGCGTTGATGAATTGGCCAAGGGTGAAGTAGGGAGGGTGTGGGACACCGCATGCTGAGCGCCTACTTGGTCACCCACGACCTCAAGTCACACTTGGGGGAAGGTCGATAATCCTGGAGCATTTCCGGCTTGGCGCGCTGCAAAAACAGCACCAGCATGGCCGTGAAGCTTCCCTCAATTAGCGCTAGGGGCAGGTGAGCAATGGTGAGCCCATAGATGGCCTGCCGCTCGGTAAGAGTATTAAATTCAGCCGGGAGCGTCGTCACGATGAGCCCAAAGAAAATTAGGGCCGCAAGCCCCAATCCCACCGACCCCGCCAGAAAGCCGCAAACGCCGTCAGAGAGGCGATCGCCGAGGGAGCGCCGCAGCCGGTGCCTCAAGGTGAACAGCTGATAGGCCACTAGGGCCGGGACCCCCATCATCACGGCGTCAACCCCCAAGGTGGTGAGGCCCCCGTGGCCCAGCATCACCGCCTGAAAAAACAGACCTACTAGAATCGCGGGAAAGGCATAGTACCCCAGCACCGCTCCTAGCAGGCCGTTGAAGACTAGGTGGACGCTGGTGGGAGGGAGAGGAATGTGGATTGAGGAGGCGACAAAAAAAGCGGCGGTTAGCAGTGAGGCCTTGGGAATGCCTGCGGTCGGATCAGGCTGGCGGTTGATTTTTCGCAGAGAATACCAGGTCACAGGAGCGGCGATCGCATAACCAGCAGCGCAAACTTGAGCGGGCAAAATTCCGTCGGGAATGTGCATTCTGTAGAAAATCCTTAGTTCGATTGTCGCGTCCGAGTCGAGAAGAAGAGTGCAGTGCCCAGACAGCCCCAAAAAACTGAGCCAATCATTAGCCCCTTTTGTAGGGGTGACTGCAGGGTAGACGAGGCCAGTGGAACTGCGGCTGAGCCATTGTTGACGTCACTAGCGGCCCCTCCCACCGAATTCGAGGAGAGGGGCACAGACACGATATCGCCGTGGCCCGCCTGCCTCACCTGAATGTCCCAATTGCCGGCGATCGCCGCATCGGGGACAAAGGTGAAGTACCCCTGGTCGTCGGTCGTGCCGGTGGTCCAGGGCTCGGCCGGATTGTCCGGGGCGTAGACCACGACGGCGGCGTTTGTCATCGCTTCACCAGAGTCATAGGCCGCCCTTACCCGCAGCGACTGCAGCGGCTCCACCGCAAGATCGACGCCGTGAGCGATCGCTGCCGGCGGCTTAAAGGTGGCGATCGCAGCTAACAGCGCTAAAAGAGGGACACATTGTCTCATCATAGTTTGCGGTTTGAGGTTGGCGTTATCAGGTCTAGATACAGAGGCTTAACCTTGACCAATGTGATGCAGTTTTGAGTTCAGCACACTCTATCTATGTCTATATCAATAGATTTGGACTTAACCCTCTTGGCCATGGTCAGAATGTGCCGAAATTTCGGAACAGTGGCCTTCTCCGACATGCCCTAACCCAAGGAGAGCCTCTTCTAAAGTGCTGTAGACCTGCGGCGATAGGGCTTGCTCTAAAGCCGCCATATCGGTCACCAGGGTTCCGCCATTTGCCAAGGCTGCGAACGGCTCAAACCCCACCGCTCCAGTATTAATGGGGTCACTTGCCGCGGCTTCTCCGTCGCCAAAAACGTGGTCAAAATGAAACGTTGTCTCCATGTCGGCCTGTCCTTCCGCCTCTAAAATCCCTTTGCGAGCGTCGCCGACGTACTCGCCGCAGGTGTAGGTGTACTCAGGGTCAAGCTGAATGGTAAAGGGAACCGTCTCGCCATCTTTGGTGGCCGCCCCCACCAGCATCAAGGTGCTACCCGCCGCAGGCCCTGAGGTTGCCGGAGACATCGTCCAGGAGAGGGCATTGTACTGTCCAGCAGGCGCTGCGACAGAGTCGATCAATACAGGCTTTGCCTGCTCATCGCCTGCCGCTAAATCAACCGTAATCTCCTGCGGAACCTCAGCGTCTGGGCTAGCGCTGATGGCATCGTCGGAGCTTGGGTCGTAGGGCGGGTCGCTCTGGTAGGCCTTGATATCAGAAAGAGTGACGTAGAGATGCTCGAAGTCGATCTGCCAGCCGTCTTTGCTAACAAATCCTTGGCGCACAAAATCTTCGCCGTTGGCGCGAAACTCTAGCGTCCCTGTCTCCGCCGAAACCTCTTGGGGGGCAGTCGCAGTTGGGTCAGGCTCTGCTTGAGTGCAGCTCACAGCAGCTAGCCCAGTTAAACTGACGGCAATCACCGCTGCGCGCGACAGGCCGCAGCGAGGATTAAGTAGCTTTCTCATCACTAAACCATTTGAATAAGTGCACACCCCGTAGCTCAAGGCTTTCTCCACTATTATCCGCTTACGGTTAGACAGCACGGCGGTAGAGGATTTTGATCGGCAGCGCCTCAGGAGGTTGAGCTGACGAATTCGGGGCTTATGGCTCATAGAACGACAATTTCTCTAGAAATTCAATCCTAAGGGGGGGGATAATGCGGAGGATTTAAGGCTTGCTTAAGAATTGTAAAACTTCTCTTAAGAAAAGGAAAATGGTGATAGGCATCAGCAGCTTGGGCGATCGCCCGCGTGAAACTCTCGACAGCACTTCGCCGTAATCTTGACAGAACGAAGCCGTGGATTTTAATAGATATGGGGTCAGATGCGGGTAGAATGGCGGAGGCGCACGCTACACTTACCTTTGTCCCGCCCCGCCGAAAGATCCCCGAAGCGGCCTCGTTTTTGAGTTATCGTCATTAGAAGCACAAGATGGTCTCCCAGCTCTCCCGATTGGATCGCCCCCCTACTCCGCGTCATCTTCACGTGATTGACGGCCAAATTCAGGTCTTCACCAGCGCCTACCGCAGCTTCTTTACCGACGTCATGGCTCAAGCTTTGAGGGCAGCGGGTCAAGGCGCACCTGTTTTGGTGGTGCAATTTCTCAAGGGGGGCATTGCTCAAGGCCCCGAGCATCCGGTTCAGCTGGGGCAGCATCTAGATTGGCTCCGCTGCGGCCTTACCCACTGCGTCGACGCCTCCCATCTCGATAGCCAGCTGAGCGAAGGTGACGTTGAAGCGCTCCGGCACCTTTGGCAGCATACTCAAACGGTGGTTCGTCAAGGCCGCTACTCGCTGGTGGTTCTAGACGAGTTGAGCCTCGCCATCAAGTTCAACTTTATTCCTGTAGACGAGCTGCTGATATTTCTGAAGCAGCGTCCGCCCCATGTGGATGTTGTGCTCACCGGCCCCGATATGCCCTCGGCGGTTCTGCAGGTGGCGGACCAGGTAACCGAGCTACGCCGTACCCATCGCTTTTGATGTCATACCGTTCACGGATAGGGAATTCTCCATGATTAAAAACGACGCCTGGATCACTCAGATGGCGCAGTCTGGGATGATTAGCCCGTTCGAGCCCGCTCTAGTCCGTCGGCTGTCGCAGCCGGAAACCTCGCCGCCGCAGGCGATCGCCCCCAGCCCGGACCCAGCGTCGCGCCTCGTGATCAGCTACGGCCTGTCGTCCTATGGCTACGACATCCGGCTTTCCCCCGCTGAGTTTCGCATCTTCCGCCATATTCCCGGCACGGTGGTCGACCCCAAATGCTTCAATCCCGACAATCTGGTGCAGACCGAGCTTCACCAAGACGAACAGGGAGAGTTCTTTATTTTACCGGCCCATTCCTACGGGCTCGGGGTGGCGCTGGAGCACCTAGAAGTCCCTGAGAATATTAGCGTTATCTGCATTGGCAAGAGCACCTATGCCCGCTGCGGCATTATCGCTAACTTGACCCCGGCAGAGGCGGCGTGGCGCGGCCACCTCACCTTAGAATTCTCTAATTCCTCTAGCGCCGACTGCCGTATCTACGCTGGGGAGGGCATCGTGCAGCTGCTGTTTTTTGAGGGGGAGCCCTGCGAGGTGAGCTACGAAAAGCGGCGGGGTAAGTACCAAGATCAGCCCCAGGCCGTGACGTTGGCGAAGGTGTAGCCCTGCTGTAGAACTTTTCTCGCCCCGCCATCCTTGAGGCAAAGGGCTCCGGGTAGTTCGAACGTGCCCGCGCCGGAGCCTCCAGCGCAGCGATCGCGGCAGGCTGTAATTCGCTCATAGAGTTGTTCCGTTTGAGTGTAGGCGTATCTCTGCCGGGCGCAAGGTGAAGCAGGGCCAGGTAACTGGTCGATGGGCATTTCAAAGGCATCGTCTCCCTCTTCTGGCGGTGGCAGAACGTTACCTTTACCAGTCAAGGTTAAACCGTACTGGAACGGTTAAGCAGCAATGGGAGCAAGAAAGCAGCGAGCGATTGCTTGCAGAATGAGGCCTCTATCTTATGTGTTAAGTGCGCTGATAGTCTGTCTGCTTCTTGTTCTTCCTAGAGCGTTCACCGTAGCCCAAACGCCGGAGGCGTCTCGCGAAGCTCCCCAAGCGGCTCCCGCCAGTCCAATAGGCTCAGAAGGGCGAACCCTGACGGTGGGACTGCTCTCTGCCCCACCCTTCGTTATCAAATCCAGCAACAATCAGGGCGATACCGATTGGGATGGCATTGGTGTGCAGCTCTGGCGCGAAATGGCCTACGAACTCAACCTTGACTATCAGTGGCGCGAAGTTCAGCCGGAGCAGGCAGTTGCCCAGCTAGAATCCGGCACCCTAGACGTCGCCCTAATGACCGCCACTGTCGCTAGGGAGCAGCGGGTGAACTTTACTCAGAGCTACTTCGCCACGACGTTGGGCATTGCCACGAAACGGAGACAGCGGCTGTGGGAAGTTGTCAAAGCCGTCGTGTCGCCTCAGTTCCTGAAAATTTGCCTTGGGCTGTCTATGATCTTATTTGTGGTGGGGCTGCTGTGCTGGCTTTTTGAGCGGAGCTCCAACGAGAATATGTACAGCAAGTCTCCGATCAAAGGCATTTGGGATGGCTTTTGGTGGGCTGGCGTCACTATGACGACAATTGGCTATGGGGATAAAGCGCCCCAAACCGTTCTGGGGCGTATTTTAGCCCTGATCTGGATGCTTGTGGCGATGGGACTTACGGCAAGTCTTACTTCGTCAATCACCTCGGTTTTATTGCTTAATGAGGGAATTCAGCCTCTTCCAATAGAGGATTTGACGTCGATGCAGGTGGGCAGCATCGAGAACTCTACTGCAGCTCAGTACCTGAAGCAGGAGCAAATTCAGTTTCAGACCTTTTCTGCTCCCAAAGCGGGCCTAGAAGCGGTTGCCAGCGGCGAAATTGACGCTTTTGTAGATGGCGCGACGACGCTGCAGACGCTAAATCAAGACGATTTTCAAAAGCGTCTTCAGATAGAAAGCACGGGCATTCAAGCTAGTCAGTACGCATTTGCGCTCCCCAACAATTCCCCCCTGCGAGAATCGTTAAACCAGCAGATTTTGCAGGAGTTGAGTGAATCAGATTGGTCGTCTTTGCTGCAGCGCTATCTGCCTAGTCAGGGCCAGTAGTTTCTCGGTTTAGATTGAGCGATCGCCGCTCTTTCACGGCAGCGATCGCTCAGGCTATTGCGCAGGCGCGGCTAGTCTCGCCGTTTGGGGAAGCGCTTGGTGAGGATGCGCATGGTGTTGATACCGTCGGGGGCGGGAAGGGGAGGGCTCCACTCTTTGGGTTCTGCGTAGCCGAGCTGGTGCTGGCGAATCATGTAGTGGTCGACGGTGGTGCGGGGGCCGATGGCGATGATTTGCAGAACGTCGTTGTTGGGGTCTTGAGGCTGGGGAAAGGGATTGGGGCGATTGGTTGGGTTGGGGCACAGCGTGCTGTGCCCGTACGGGGGGTTGGGGTGATGATCGGATTGATTGGAGCGATCGCTGTAATTCGTCGCGGTCATGGGGTTTCTCCCGAATTGTTTTGGATGGGTCCGATATTTTTGTAGGGCCATGGCATGCCATGGCCCTACCGTGCCGATGCCGTATCGATGCGATGGTTTATCGATCGAACGGCGATCGCCGATGATGGGCCAAAAACAATCAAGCCACCCCGCTGGTGCCCGTAAAAATTGGGCAGGACAAACAGGGTGGCGCTACGGGAGTGGCATAATGCCTCGTAGGCCTCCGTGCTGCTTCCTTCAGCGCTGGGGCTTAGCTCTCTGGTCGTGTTGCTGCACTTCCAGGGAGCGTAATAATGGCTTGTTGCGTTGGTTCGTTACATAGGCGTATAGCTGTATTAGGGCTATGGCGTATCACGTTACAGCATGGGGGGCGGTTGGGTCAATGGCCCTTTCGTTAGCTTGCTAGGATAGCGATAGCTCTCCTCGGGGCTGAGGGGCAATACACAGGGAACGCTATGGTTATTGCTGCCGGTAAAACCTACACGGCTGAAGACTACCTTGCTTTGGAGGTCGCGTCAGAGACCCGCAGCGAATACCGCGCTGGAGAAATTGTTCCGATGACTGGCGGCGCGCCTGAGCATAATGAGATCATCACGACGCTGATTTTTCTGCTCAAGGCAGCGCTTCGCAAGCAGCCCTACGCGATTTTTGCCGCTGATCTTTGTTGAAATTTCCCATAGGCTAGCGGTACTGAAAAATAGGTCTGACCGCGTGTCGACGAGTGATTTAGCGCGATCGCTTAACCTGTCATCAGCCATCACGTACCACAGCAGCACATGGGTATCTAAAAGCGCTGCCATGCTACATGTATTCCGCTAATTCTTCTAGAGGCTTATCGAAATCATCTGACATGGTAATTTGTCCAGCCATGCTGCCATAGCCGTAGCGGTTTTCGTCCTGCGCCTTAGGTGATTCATGTATAGGGATAGCTTTGCCGTTAACTTTCTTTTCTAGCAAGAACTCAACGTAGTGGAGCACTTCGACCTGAAGGTGCTCGGGCAAAGCTTCTAGCTTTTCTAAGAGTGTAGGTTGGATCATGAGGAGCTTTTACCTGAAACTCTCTGGACACTACGTGAATTGTAGCTTGTTGTTTGAGGGCGAATAGAATGCCGAGGCGATCTCGCAGCGAGATCGCCTCGGCATGACTAGCAAATGCTATGACTTTTGAGCGAACACTTGATCTTGAGAAAGCTATAGAGATCGCCGTAGTCATCAGGGTAAGCGCAAGAAAAACATCATAAAAATGTGCTATGGCGAGAGTGCGGCGGAGAGGACTGTGAGCATATAGTCAGGACTCATCGAGGCTCGCTTCGCCTTCTGACTTAGACTTCGCTTCTTAGAGGTTTCCTGGTTGAGCATACCGATAGCCATGCGCCGCAGTAGGGCTATATTCTGTGGGGCATGCCCCGAGCGAATGCGAGAAGCATCCTCGCCAAAAGTCACATCGAGTACCCAGTGCAGCTGGTTTTCGATACTCCAATGGGTGCGAATTGCCCGGCCAATGGCGACGGCATCACAAGGGAGTGAGGTCAAATACATCATCGTCTCTTGAGTCGTCTTGTTCCACAGGTGCCGCACGCGCTTGACCATGACGATGCTTTGCAGCCCTGACCACTGGGCTTGACCATGCACAGGTTCAATCGCACTCAAAGGCACTGCCCACACCTGCCGATGCTCAATGCGCTGATGAGCTCCGTCACATCGCCGGTCGTAGCTGTGCTCAATGCCTTCAAATCCCGTTGCCTGAGCTTTATCGAACCAGTCACTCACCTGCTTTGAGAGGGTCGGATGGTTCGCCTTCAGGCACAAAACATAGTCCCCGCCTTTGGCAACAATCTGCTTAGCAATCTCGTGCTGAGTGCCCATTGCGTCAATCGTGATGATACACCCACTGATGTCGAGCAGCTCCAATAGCGCTGGAATAGCCGTGATCTCATTGCTCTTGCTCTCTACCTTCACTTGCCCTAGCAGCAGCTGGTGCTCACTGCTCCAGGCACTTACTAGGTGCAATGCCGACTGCTTTTTGCCTCGGTCGTAGGAGCCGCGCACGCTCTTGCCATCAATCGGAATCACCTGAGCTCCTGTCACTTGGGCAATCTGCTTCACCCATAACAAAAAGCACCGCTCTAGCGCCTCTGGCTCGATGCGCTCGAATAACCGTCTGTAGGTGTCAGCACTAGGCACCCCTTTAGGCAATTCAAGAAACTGCCCCAGCCACTGCTCGTGGCTTTCCCCATAGGTTTCGATGTCCTCCCATCCCCTTGCGCCGCCGATAGTCGCCAAAATTGCTATCATCACAATGCTCAAAAACGGATGCTCTATCCCCTGTGGCCCTCGTGGGTCTTTCAGCTCACTAAAGGTACCCAGCCACTGCTGCTGTACGCTGTTGTCTCCATCGACAAAGACTGGCACTCCCTGGGCTCGGTTGCACGCTTCATTGGGCGGTGTAGATTTACCAAATCCTTTGCTCGTCATGTCTCTGCCTATGGTGGTTGTCCCTGCGTTCCCCCATAGCATCTTATATCGGTTTTTTTCTTGCGCTTACCCTGCCGTAGTCATTGAGATTGAAGCCAGTCGACTGCCAATTTTTGACTTCTCTATCTACGTCCGGATTCTCTGAATTGCATAGGCACCAAAATCTGTATTGGCGCTGATGATGGGTATAAAATGCGCGATTGCTTGAGCAGTTGATAGCTCAATCTCGATGAAGACGATCAGATAGGTAGAATAGGCCTAAAAATGTAGTTATTATAAGGTTGAAGAAAACAAAGATATAACCGCAAGCGAATATAAGAGTTAATGGCATGTGAGCTTGAAGCGGAACCAAAAGCTTAACGCCTGTATAAAACGCATTGGCAAAGGTGCCAACTACAAATAAAACAATTGAAGTAAACGAGCAATATCCAAATAAAAATGACAGAAACCTACGCCGAGTCAGCTTCTCAGTATATTCTTTGCCGGCACTGAAGTAAGTTAAGGTTGCTGGTCGCCCTACTATTATTTTATCTAGCCTTTTATTTTCAAAGGTAGCAATAGCTGCTAAAGCAGCAATGTAAAATCCTATTAAAGCTCCTATTGAGCTATTTATTGATTCAACAAGCCCTCCTGAGCCAAAAATAATTACATAAGGTTCTAGGACAATAAAAAGTAATGCAAAAGTAGATGTCAGTATACTGGGTATTACAAAATTAAATTGATAGAGATTTTCGTGCTCAATCAGTAGATAGGACAGGGGTTTTAGTATAGGCGTTTGGGCTACTATTTTCCCCAGCATCTTTTTTAGGCTTTTCACTTTCGGCTGCTACCTTTCTCGGAGGTGTACCTATAAGGCTTATCATTTTACAAAAAACATCATCCCGAATGCTAGAATGAGCTTGCTCAAGCGGAGGATCAAAGCCTCTCAAAATTTCAGTCTGAATGAATGTACGCTCCAGGAAATCAACATCTGGATCTATCTCGGATTGTCTTATATCTCCTTCAGCATCCTTAATGCGTACGAACATATGTTCAAAGCTTGAGTAGCTTTGATTACCCCTCAATTCTCTAATAAGATCCTCAAAAAAACTAGGATTTACTTTTTCCTGTACAATTAGCTTAATTTCTTCCCTTTGCTCCTTTAAGAAAGGGTATTCGTCAAAGCCCTGACGTATTTCCTTATGAGCAACCAGCTCAATATCTTGAACAGTTCCAAACTCTAAAGCTCGGCGTAGAGTATTTGACTGACGGCCTAAAATTTCAAAAATTGGACGGTACGCTTTCCGCTCATTTTCTTTGTTGTACGTTTTTAGAAAGGACGAGTTCTTTAGAAGCGAATTTAGATAGCGATTGATAACAGGTGTAGTTAGTATAGGAACTTTTTCAATCAAGATTGAATAGTATAAATTCGCATCATTTAATGAATGACCAATTAAGACATGTGATGTTGTGGAACTCCCCTCATTTTCTTCTTTTGAAAACTTTCTAACCTCTCCACTATCAAATTCTTCGTATACCGCATTTGGTGCGTCTTTATCGCTAAGACTTAGAAGTAAGCAGATATAGATTTCTTTGTCGTTTTTAAATTCTTTGATGTCTTTAATTCTGATCTGCTTCGAATCCCCTTGGAATAAAAATTTCGTAGATTTGCTTTCTCTTTCACTTTTAATGATATTTGTAATGTCATCAAAAGCGTATGCTGGTATATCAGAAGGCGTATTTGCCTCATTTCTGACGTTCAGTTTGGCGACTAAAACTCGGCGATGCCGATTGGATAAAAACACTTACTATATCCTCACTGTCTAATTTAACTTAAATTGCTATTAAAGCATTTAAGCCAATATTAGCAATTAGAAATAGCCAGAGCATTGATTCTATGGCGAGGTTTCCCAAGTTCAATATTCGGGAATCCCCAGTTGTCGATTTTATTTCTCGTCATATACTAAACTGCGGCTTCTCCGGGAAGTCAGTACAAAAATACCTTTGAGATTCTAACTCAAGGGTATACATAACTGGCCCAAATTGAAGACAGATAGTCTTGCCGTTGACTGAGGTCTTGTGTGGTTTTTAACTATCTACACCGTCGCCACCTCAGCCGGAAGCCGCTCAAACGCTAGTCGCTCATTCTCCACCTCCACAAAGATGGTGTCCCCCTCACAAAAATCCCCCGCAAAATGGAGATGGCGATCGCCGTCTCCAGCTCCCGCTGAATGGCCCGCTTTAATAGCCGCTCCCCGTACACCGGGTTGTAGCTCACCGGAGCACTCACAATTTCTCTATCCGGCTTGCTACGATAGCAAGATACCCTGCCGTACGTACGGCCTACCATACCTGAGCAAGTTCAGTACATTACCAACCGGGATGGTGTTCACGCAGTGTATCCGGAGGATAGTCGCGTAGGCGTCGTACTCGATTGGAGCACCTATTCTCGACTTACCCAGCGATCTGAGCCAGATGAAAATCGCTTATTTGGACTGAGTATTGATGAACTAACAGCCTTAGCGAGCTGCAAGCTAGCAGTAGCCGAACAAAATCATTTAAATGAGCTAGATTACCCGAAACGCGGAATCTTCACTCTCCTCTGAGCAGCTATCGGAGCTAGACGAGCTGTTGGCAAAAGCAGATCAGCTCACAATCCTCAAAACACGCGCTAGATAAACACTCAGACCATCCACCAGCAGATCCACACCGCCGACATCATCCTGCTCCTCATCACCCCCGACGCCCTAGCCGACGAAACCTGCTACCAGCAAGAAATCCTACCCGCCATCCAGCGCCACAAAACCGGCCAAGCCCACACCATCCCCATCCTCCTCCGCCCCACAGACTACATCGGCGAACCCTTCAGCCAGCTCGACATCCTACCCAAAAACCACCAGCCCATCACCACCGGGGACAATCAAGACGAAGCCTTTCGCGAAATTGCCGAAGCCATTAGAGAATCAGCAATAGAGATAAGGCGAAAGCAGGGTAACAACTAGCCCTCAACGACCGAAAAGACAGCCCTCAACCCGATATAGGTAAGCCATGAAACAGACACAGCAATTCACCGCACTCATCGAACGCGAAGATGACGGCTATGTATCGCTCTGCCCTGAACTAGACATCGCTAGCCAAGGCGACACCGTAGAAGAAGCCAGAAATAATTTAATTGAAGCGATCGAACTCTTCTTCGAAGCTGCCGATCCTTCAGAAATTGCCGCTCGCCTAAAATCTGAGGTCTTCATTACCCGCTTGGAGGTCGCTGTTGGGTAAGCTTAGAACCTTCTCCGGTAAAGAAGTCTGCAAGCTATTGGAGAAGCACGGATTTCTGCAAGTTCGACAGCGGGGTAGCCATGTCATCATGCAAAGACGCACGGATGAAACTACAATCACAGTCCCTGTACCCAATCACAAGCAGTTGAAAACAGGTACGCTGCTATCGATTATCCGACAATCACAGCTACCACGCTCATTATTTGAGGTTTAATTCGAGCCATGCAAATCACCATCAATCTACCGCCAGATCTCGAACAGAATCTAATTCGCCAAGCAGCAGAAACCAATACATCGCTACAAACTTTGATTCTCCAAGCACTGCGTCAGATAACCCAGCCATCTTCCGATTCAGCATCCACATGGCCAGAGATAATCTTGTCCTACAAAGGAATTTCAAACTTCCCAGCGTTTGAGACCTACCGGGAGGACCTTCTCCCGCCTCAGGAATCGGAGCTATTTTGATGCGCTATTTTCTCGAGACTTGCGTCATCAGTGAGAAGAATTGGCGATCGCCCTAGGGAGACAAGCACAATGGCCACAATAACTATCGAAATTCCAGACGAGCTAATGGAGCGCCTCGCCCCAATCCAAAACCAGCTCCCCGACCTGCTGCGCCGCTGCCTACAGCCATCAGCCCTTTCTGCTCAAGCCTATCGCTACATTCTAGACTTCCTAGTCAGCCAGCCCACCCCCGAGCAAATCGCCTCATTTCGCCCCACCCCAGAGATGCAGGATCGTCTTGGCTATCTCATGTCTCGCAGCGTCGAAGAGACAATCACCCCAGAAGAGTCCCAAGAGCTAGACGAATACGAGCAAATTGAGCACCTGATCATCCTGCTCAAAACGGGAAATCTGCCCTACCTTGAAGCGGCTAGCGAATCGTGAGCTATATTTCTGAAGCGCTGCGTCGGCAAATTGAACAACGCGCCGATCATCGCTGCGAATACTGCCGCTTGCCCAATAGCCTCAGCTTCTACCCTCACGAGATTGATCATGTGATTGCCCGCAAGCACGGCGGTAAGACAACGCTAGAAAATCTCGCCTATGCCTGCTGGCGCTGCAACCGGCATAAAGGCAGCGATCTAGGTTCGTTCGATCCCAAGACCGAAGCGTTTAGCTACCTATTCAATCCCCGAACTCAAACTTGGGAGAGCCACTTCGCCCTAGAAGCATCTCAGATTACTGGGAAAACGCCCGAAGGACGTACTACAGCCCACTTGCTGAAGTTCAACACTAAGGACCGGATTGCAGAGCGGCAGCGAATGAACTTGTAGATTTCACGTCCACTACTCTAAACGCCAGAGCCCCAGGATTTTTGAAAATCCCGGGGCTCTGCAGAATCACCTATACCGTCGCAACCTCAGCCGGCAATCGCTTAAACGCCAGCCGCTCATTCTCCACCTCCACAAAGATGGTGTCCCCCTCACGGAAATCCCCTCGCAAAATGGACTTCGCGATCGCCGTCTCCAGCCCCCGCTGAATGGCCCGCTTCAAAGGCCGCACCCCGTACACCGGGCCGTATCCTACGAAGGGATTTCAGACTTCCCGGCGTTTGAGATCTACTAGGAAGACCTTCTTTCGAATCGCTAAGATAGATCCACCCGCCACCGCGCCCATTCTCCGTCGCGTCAACTTACTCAAATCTATCCATGACGCTCTCCCCACCCACTAGCCAAGCTCCCGCCGATCAGCGCATCGTTTACGCCGGCATCACCTGGCAACAATTCACTCTAATCCGCTCGGGGTTCACCCAGTCTCCTGGCATCCGGCTTGCTTACCACAACAACACCATCGAAATTCTCATGCCCGGACGGGAGCACGAAATGCTTAGCCGCCTGATCGGCTTTTTGATTGGGCTATTTTGTTTAGAGAACGGCATCGAGTTTGAGCCCACCGGGTCGATGACCCAAGAGCGCGAAGGAGAGGTCTCCGTCCAAGCCGATGAATCCTACTGCTTCGGCACCTCAAAACCGACGCCCGATCTGGTCATTGAAGTCATTGTGACCAGCGGTGGCCCAGAGAAGCTAACGCGGTACCAAGCCTTGGGTGTGCCCGAGGTTTGGTTTTGGCAGGACGGTGTCTTTAGCCTCTATCGCCTGCGGGACAGCGGCTACAAAACCATCGACCGCAGCGAAATTTCAGAGCTGAAGACGCTAGACATCTCAGTACTGGCCCGATGTGTTTTGGTCGCTGAAACCTCTCGGCTCGAAGCGGCAAAGCAGTTTCGGGCAGCGCTATAGCGATCGCACCCAAAACCCAGAGCCCCGGGATTTTCGAAAATCCCGGGGCTCTAAACTACCTATACCGTCGCCACCTCAGCCGGCAATCGCTTAAACGCCAGCCGCTCATTCTCCACCTCCACAAAGATGGTGTCCCCCTCACGGAAATCCCCCCGCAAAATGGACTTCGCGATCGCCGTCTCCAGCTCCCGCTGAATGGCCCGCTTCAGCGGCCTCGCCCCATACACCGGGTCGTAGCCCACCTCCGCCAAAAACGTCAGCGCCGAATCGTCCAGCTTCAGAGTCATCTTCCGGTCCTCCAGCCGGAGCGCCAGCAGTTGCACCTGCAGCCTGACGATTTCCCGCAGCTGCTCTTTCTTCAGGCTGTGGAAGATGATGATCTCATCGATGCGGTTCAAGAACTCAGGGCGGAAGCTGTCGCGCATCGACGCCATCACCCGGCTGCGCATCTCGTCATACTGCGCATCGTCGCCAGCCAGGTCCAGAATATACTGCGACCCAATGTTGCTGGTCATGATGATGACGCTGTTCTTGAAGTCCACCGTGCGGCCCTGGGAGTCGGTCACCCGACCATCATCCAAAATTTGCAGCATGATGTTGAACACATCCGGGTGGGCCTTCTCGATTTCGTCGAACAGCACCACGGAGTAGGGACGGCGGCGAATGGCCTCGGTGAGCTGGCCGCCCTCGTCGTAGCCCACGTATCCCGGAGGCGCTCCCACCAGGCGAGACACCGAGTGCTTCTCCATGTACTCCGACATGTCGATGCGCACCATGGCCTCTTCCGTGTCGAACATGTAGCTCGCCAGGGCTTTGGCCAGCTCGGTTTTACCCACGCCCGTGGGGCCAAGGAAGATGAAGCTGGCAATGGGGCGGTTGGGGTCCGAGAGTCCCGCACGCGATCGCTGAATGGCGTCCGATACTGCCGTCACCGCCTCTTCCTGGCCAATCACCCGCTCGTGCAGCACACCTTCCAGCTGCAGCAGCTTCTGCATCTCAGATTCGACGAGCTTGCTCACCGGGATACCGGTCCACTTGGAGATGATTTCGGCAATGTCCGATTCGGTCACCTCTTCCCGCAGCAGTGTCGATCCCGTGCCCTGCACGTCCATCAGCTTTGACTCAGTTTCTTCCAGCTGGCGCTGCAGGTCGGTCAACTTGCCGTAGCGCAGCTCTGCCGCCTTATTAAGGTCGTAGTTGCGCTCCGCCTCGGGAATCTCCACATTGACGATGTGGTCAATTTGCTGCTTCAGGTCGCTGCGGTGCTGCAGAATGTCTTTTTCCGCCTGCCACTGGGCTTTGAGGCCCGCCTGCTCCTCTTTGCTGTTGGCCAAATCCCGCTCTAGGCGCTCCCGCCGCTCCAGGGAGCCGGCGTCGGTTTCCTGCTGCAGCGATCGCAGCTCCATTTCCATCTGCAGGATGCGGCGGCTGACCTCGTCTAGCTCTTCGGGGTTGGAGGTGATCTCCATTTTCAGCTTAGCGGCGGCTTCGTCCACTAGGTCGATGGCCTTGTCGGGCAAGAAGCGATCGCTGATGTACCGCGTCGAGAGCGTGGCGGCGGCAATCAGGGCATTGTCCGAGATGCGCACGTTGTGGTGGGTCTCGTAGCGGTCCTTCAGCCCCCGCAGAATAGAAATCGTATCTTCGATGGTAGGCTGGTCGATGTATACCTGCTGGAAGCGGCGCTCTAGGGCGGCGTCTTTTTCGATGTACTTGCGGTACTCATCCAGCGTTGTCGCGCCGATGCAGCGTAGCTCGCCCCGCGCCAGCATGGGCTTCAGCAAGTTGCCCGCGTCCATGGCTCCCTGGGTGGCCCCCGCGCCGACGACGGTGTGAATTTCATCGATGAACAGAATGATGTGGCCTTCGGAGTCGGTGACCTCTTTAAGCACCGCCTTCAGCCGCTCCTCAAACTCCCCCCGATACTTCGCCCCGGCAATCAGCGCCCCCATATCTAGGGCGATCAGCTTGCGGTCCTTCAAGGACTCCGGCACGTCGCCGTTGATGATCCGCTGGGCCAAACCCTCGGCGATCGCGGTCTTACCCACGCCGGGCTCACCGATCAGCACCGGGTTGTTCTTCGTGCGGCGAGACAAAATCTGCACCGTGCGCCGAATCTCATCGTCCCGGCCAATCACCGGGTCCAATTTGCCCTCCCGAGCCGACTGGGTGAGGTCGCGACCATATTTGGTCAGCGCTTCGTACTTGCCTTCTGGGTTTTGGTCCGTCACCTTCTGATTCCCTCGGATTTGGTCAATCACGTCCTTGAGCTTCCTCTCACTGAGGTTGAACTCTTTGAACAGCGCCTTGCCAAAGTGGTCGTCTTTGGCGTAGCCCAATAGTAAGTGCTCAATAGAAATATAGTCGTCGTCGTAGGACTTGCGGTAGGTTTCCGCCTGGTCCAAGAGCTGATCAAGCGATCGCCCGAGGTACACCGATGAAGAGGCTCCGGAGACCTTGGGCTTGCCCGCGATGAACTGCTCGGTGAAGTCCCGCAGCTTCTGTACGGGCACGTCGGCTTTATTAAATACGCTGGTGGCCAATCCCTCTTGTTCCAGCAGCGATCGCATCAGGTGCTCTGTTTCGATCTGCTGCTGCTGGGCCTGTTTCGCCATATCAGGAACCCGAGCGATCGCTTCCCACGCTTTTTCCGTGAACTGGTTAGGATTTGTCGGCTGCATGTGAATTCTATCGTCTTTGTCTTTTGTCGCTACTCAAATTTTATGAGTTAAAGGGCACGCCTTAGGATCGGTGTTCACGCCTTGGTGTATCGGCATTGCCGCCCTTAGCGCGGATTCTATCTCGTACTTGTGGGACGCGCTCAGTAAAACTCCATCCCTAGAACGATGAAAAAAACAGCGTCATTTTGCTATTTGTAAGATGCGGTAGAACGCCATTGCTATATTTAGAGTCTCAGCTGCATCGACGGGGTTAAAAAACTCCGTACCGGCGATGGTTCTTAGGCTAGTTACTGGCCAATGCCGCTGACAGACACTGAGTAATTACTGGGAGGAAAACCCCATGGGTATTGAAGATCGCGTTGAGGCAACCGCCAAAAATATTGAGGGTAAAGCTCAAGAAATGGCGGGCGAAGTTACTGGCAATGCGAAAGATAAGGCTGAAGGCCGCGCCAAGCAGGCTCAGGCTGAAGGCCAGCATGCTGTAGAGAACGTCAAAGATACGCTTAAGCGCAATATTGACAAAATTTAAGCTGTTGCCTATTAGCAATAGCCGTTCATAATCATCAAATAAATCACTTGGGTTCAAGTCTCTTTGCCGGTAAACCGTACGCGACTTGAACCCGATTTTTGTGCGGTTGATCTACGATCTAGCTATGTTCGATTACAGGTAGCCCTGCCGGACAAAATTGCCCGACGGCTCTGCAATAGTTTCTCCTTTAGAGGCATGACGACCTCAGGAGAAACAGCATATTCTTTGAGCTACAAATGTCGGTCTCCGCTATCGCGCGGTATCGAGTCGCGTTTGGCGCTATGGGCGGCGGCACTATCCGTAATACTCAGCAACAATTAGGCGATTAGGAACACCACCATGGCAGACAACACAGACATGAAGGCCCGCATTCAGGCGGATTTGGACAAGGCTAAGACAGAAGGCAAGCTGCGCTCAGAGCGTATTCGAGATATTCTACGCGAGGCGGTCTCTCAGGCCGTTGGCGAACTGAAAGAAGGCACCGGAGAGCTACGGCTGCTCGTCAAAGACGCTGTCGGCACCGTGGTTGAGACGGTGAGGGACCAGGGCGTCGACGCGAAGGACGAGATTCAAGCGTCTATCGAAGGTGCAGTGGAAGGGGTAAGCGACGCTCGGCGGGCGGCGATCGCCCAAATCGAGGGGCAGGTCGACGAGCTGCAGTCAAAGATTGATGCTGAAGAATCTCAGATGCAGGAAGATGTGGATATTGTCCTCGCCGACATTCACGAAACGGCACAGCAGGACCCCTCTGACATCAACAGCGCCGTCACCCAGGCCGTCGATGCGGTGCGCAACAGCCCAGAGGCATCCCTATTGCGTAAGCGGTACGCCCAACTGCGGGCCCAGCTAGAAATTTTGCGGGCAAACCTAGACGCGGAAGGGAGCGGAGAAGAGGGTATGCGGTATGAAAACATCAAGCGCTACTTGGATAAGGCCAAGGCATGGTACGACCGGGCTTACCAGCAGGGCACAAAAGTCGAGATTGACCACGCCTCGCGCGCAGATAGCATTCGGGCGAACGACTACATTGCTCAGCAGCAGGCTGACGTCGAGCAAAAGATGAGTGACGCAGGCCGCGCCGCCGCCCAGCGGGAGCGGCAGATTAAGCAGCGTCTGCAGGAGCTGTGGGTATCCGTGTCTAACTTGCTCAACGACAAGCCGTCTTCAAAATAGCTTTGGTGCGCTGTAGGCCAACGTCATAGTGGGCAGGGGCCTGCAGCGCGTTCAGCCCAATAACATCGCTCACCGCTCAGCTCAGTTGACCTCGATCAGCTGAGCTGAGTTTGTGTGTTCAGTTGCCTACGCAACGTCAGGCTCTCAGTCAATTCTGATGCCCTAAGCAGCTGAACCAATACAATATTCAGAGAACTCTTCGATCGCTAATTCGTTTCTTAAGGGTTTCTCAGGGAGCAGTCACCCTCTGCTCAACCGGGTTACCGAAGATGACCTCAGTCAGGCTCGTTTAGAGCAACGTTAACCGGTACCCTATTGACTATTCGCTCTGTGCGAGAGCGCGTTCTAGAGTATCTGCGGGAGCAAATCGCTGAATCTCAAGCCAATAGGCAAGATAGCCTTGGACAGCCGGGTAGCGAACAGACTATTACGTCTGAGCAACCTCTCAAGACTGTGGCAGAGGAACTCGATATTAGTCCCGAAGCCTTTTATCGGACTTTGTTTCGTCTTCAGAAAGACGGCGCAATTCGGCGGACTAAGCGCCAAATTACAGGGCTCTAGACTGTTCTAGATTGACCGTCGTTTACTTTCTGTAAGACATAGCCGACATAGCGCACGGTGTGGATTAGCCGCTCAGGGTTGTGGGCCTCAAGCTTCAGGCGCAGGTAGCGAACATCAGCCCCCGCATCCAAAGCTCTAATTCGGTAATAGCTGGTCTCTTGCTTTGGAATAACAGTCGTCAGAGTCAGATACGTGCTGCTCACCAGCCGAATCTGCTCGCACAATGCCAAACTGCGATCGCCACCATCGTTCCAGTCGAGAAGCACAATGTCTATATGCTGCTGTCGAAGCCGCTGCAGGGCGTCATCAATATCAATGTACACACTCATTGCGCCCATAATGCGTGATGGCGGTGAGATATAGCCATGACCCCCGTCATAATTGCCTCTAGGGGTGAATACGTTTTGTGTAAAGTCAGCGTTACAATTGGATGTGTGTAATGGACCCGGAAAACTGGACAGGGGGCTAAGCTCTGAACCACTCAACAAATGATAGGAGTAGTTCATGGGCAACAAACGAAAACAATACAGCGCGCAGTTCAAGGCCAAAGTGGCACTCGATGCCAATCGGGCTGAGAAGACGATCGCCGAGCTAGCGAGTCAGCATCAGCTGCATCCGACGGTGATCAACGGCTGGAAGCGACGCCTATTGGAAGGAGCAAGCAGTCTGTTCGAGAAGGGCAGCGCGGCATCGAAAGCTGATGCCACGGCCCAGGCGCAGATTGACGAGCTGTACCGGCAGATAGGGCAGCTGAAGGTAGAGCGAGATTTTTTAGCGAGCAAGTCCAAAGAGCTGGGCCTGCGGAGCGAAAATCCATGGTCGTAGCAGAGCACCCACAGCTAAGTATCGCCCGGCAGTGCGAACTGCTCAGGGTTGCTCGCTCTAGCTACTACTATCAGCCACAAGCGCCGCAAGAAGAGGAGTTGACGCTGCTGCTGCTCTTGGATAAGCAGTACATGGAGACGCCATTCTACGGGGCAAGGCGGATGGCGGTCGTGCTGCGGCAGAAGGGCTACCCAGTGGGCCGCAAGCGGGTGCAGCGGTTGATGCGGCAGCTAGGCATCGAGGCCATCTACCCCAAGCCCAGACTCAGCAGGGCGAACCCGGAGCACCGGGTGTATCCCTACCTGTTGCGGGGACTGGAAGTTGCCAAAGCAAATCAGGTTTGGTGCACTGACATCACCTACCTGCCGGTGCTCAAGGGGCATTTCTACCTGGTCGCTGTGATGGACTGGTATAGCCGCAAAGTGCTCAGCTGGCGCATCTCCAACACCCTTGAGGTGGGCTTTTGTCTAGAGGCGCTTGAGGAAGCCATTGCCCGCTACGCTACCCCTGACATCTTTAATTCGGACCAGGGGAGTCAGTTTACTTCAAACCAATTCACTGAGCGCCTTACAGCAGCAGGGATTGCCATCAGCATGGATGGACGGGGTCGCTGCCACGACAACATCTTCATTGAGCGGCTGTGGCGTTCTATCAAGTACGAGCTGATCTACTTGAAGGCGTTTGAGGATGGACATCACTTAAATCAGGAGGTCACAAGATGGTTTGACTGGTACAATCGGGAGCGACCGCATCAAGCGTTAGGCTACCTCACTCCAGAGGAGGTCTACTGGGAAGAGTGAAGCTTCTCTAGAATGCTTGAAGAGGATATAGCGATCTCATCTTTTCAGAGCTTAGAGATCCCTCGAAGTTGTCCAAAGGACTGGGTCCACTTCAGTGCTCTGATGAGGAAGCCTATACTTCCTCAAAGTGTACGCCCTTTAAATTGACGTCAAGGCAGTCTTTCAGCGACTTTTATGGCAACTTCAGACGACCGTAAGAAGCGGATTATGGAGCATCTAGCCCGTAGTTCCGGAGATTTTGTGAAGCGATCGGCGAACGCCTCTAGCTCGGAGCGCAAGCGCCAGGTGATGGACCACATCCAGCGCACTCGCGGATAGCGTCTTTTATTCACAAGCCCAAGACTTGAAAGGGGAGCAGCTGCTCCCTTTTTTAACAGATAGTGGCAGATCGCGCTGCGCCTAGTAGGTCCCTCGGCGGCAGCAGTGAAGAACCAAGGCCATTCCGATTTAGAGTTCATGCTGAACTCTAAACTAATTCTGACGCAGGCTATGATGCCTGCTGGTTCTGCTTCCTTTGCCACTCACTAACCATACTTGCTTGGCGATCGCATAGCTAAGTCAGTCGCCGTAGGTAGGCGGTGCTATGGGCAAACTCCGCACACACTTAATTTTGGCCACACGCTTATGCCTCTCGATATCCACAGCCTGAAGCCATTCGCTGATTCTCTATTAGACGATGGTTTATTAGCCTTGTCAGGTCTTTTTCCAAATACGCTGACTAACGATGAACCAGCTTCGGACGATAGCCCCCTTAGCGTTATAAAGTCAGCGGTTCTTAGGGGTTTAGAGGCTATTGGGGTCACAACATCTAACGATCTTGATCCTGATCCAACACCGCCCCAACCAATCGCCGATGATCTCCCCTCAAAAACGCTGATCATGGTGGGAGGGGGATGGCAGTTTCCAGAAACAGAAGACCCCTATGGCGTTTCCATCTACCTCGACATTTTGAAGCGGGCTGGAGGAGTGAAAAATGCCAAAATTGGTATTTTCACCACAGCGTCGTCCAGCGGCAAGCGCGCGCGTGAAAACGGTAAGCTCTATGTGCAAGATTTTGAAGACCTCTACGATCTCTACCTCAAGGATCGCTTTCCCAATGCCAAAATCGATGTTGAGTGGATTCCCTACCACATCGACAACTACGAGCGAAAGCAGAACAACAAAGCTCTGCTCAAGCAAATTCGCAGCCGCAATGCGTTCATCTTTGGCGGTGGCGATCAGTCGTTAATCACGGAAGCCTTCTTCAATGAAGACCCAGACACCGGCGAGCGTACCAAGACCCGTCCCTTCAAAGTCTTTCGCCGTAGGTTTAACCAAGGAGCGATCGTCGCTGGTACCAGCGCCGGAACGACTAGCCAGACGCGATCGCCGATGATTACGGAAGGGGAAAGCTATGAAGCTCTGAGCGAAGAACCCATCAGCCTAGTTGGGTCACCGCCCTTCGTACGAGAGCTGCACTACAACCCCCTAGGCGGACTGGGGCTGTTTGACTACGGCTTGCTCGACACCCACTTTAGTGAGCGGGGGCGTCAAGGGCGAATTATTCGCCTTGCCTCTGAAGTTGGTGTGCCTCGCTCCTATGGGGTCGACGAAAATACGGCATTGATTGTGACTGATGCGGATACCCCTGAGGTCAAAATGAAGGTGCTGGGCGAAGGTGGCGTCTTTATTTCTGACCTATCTGACGCGATCGTTGACGATAGCGGAGACGCCTGGGAGGTGACTGGGGTCAACACGACGTATCTCACCGAAGGCGACGTCTATGACCCATTGACTCAGCAGGCAAGGTTCAGGCACAAGACGGCTTTCACTGGGACAGAAGCAACGACGCCTTCCACCGACAATGTATTTAGCTGGAAAGATCCTGACACGGGCGACTGGACCGACCCACGCGCATTTACGGACACGGCAGTTGACCTGTTTAAGAGCCAGGCAACGGCGGGGATAGGGCTGAGCTTTGAATCTAGCCCGGTGCAATATGCGGTAACCATGACGAAGGCTGGCGCTGCTCAGGGCTATATCGGGCAGGACAGCCAGGGTATAGAGACCATATCGTTTGATAACTTGACAGTGGATATCGTGCCCAGTTCGCCCTGACTATAGTCGCTTTTGGCCCGGTAGACGGACCGGGCCAAAACCTATCGCGATGGGACTAAAGCCCTGCACAATTCGGCAGATTGTCGAGTCTGAAACACCTCAACTTGAGGGCGAGGCCGCTCCCTGTCAATTTTAGTAGAATCTACTATAATTCGAGGTAACGGATTGCTCCACGTTCAAGGGTTTTAGATTCGCCGTGTTTACTACCGCCCCTTCCCCGCCGACTCCCGCGCTCCCACTCGATTTATTTGCCGCGATCGCCGACCTCAAGCGCGAGCTTAATGCTGTCATCCTGGCCCATTACTATCAAGAGGGCGACATTCAGGACGTCGCCGACTACATTGGGGATTCGCTGGGCCTGTCTCGTCAAGCTGCTGCCACAGATGCAGAGGTCATTGTGTTTGCGGGGGTTCATTTTATGGCGGAGACGGCCAAAATTCTCAACCCCAACAAGCTGGTGCTGCTTCCTGATTTAGAGGCGGGGTGCTCACTGGCCGATAGCTGCCCCCCCGAGCAGTTTGCCCAGTTCAAAGCCGCTCACCCTGAGCATCTCGTGGTGTCTTACATCAACTGTACCGCCCAGATTAAGGCAATGAGCGACATCATTTGCACCAGCTCCAACGCCGTCAAAATCATTCAGCAGATTCCTGAAGATCAGCCCATCATCTTTGCCCCAGATCGCAACCTGGGGCGCTATGTGGCGGCTCAAACCGGGCGAGATCTGCTGCTCTGGGAAGGCAGCTGTATTGTCCATGAAACCTTCTCTGAAAAGCACATTGTTCAGCTCCAGGTCGAGCACCCTCAGGCCGAAGTGATCGCCCACCCCGAATGCGAAACCCCTGTCCTCCGTCACGCCAGCTACATTGGCTCTACGACGGCCCTGCTCGACTACGTGCAGCGCAGCGCCTCTACTACATTCATTGTGGCTACCGAGCCCGGCATCATCCACCAGATGGACAAGCAGGCCCCCGGCAAGCGCTTTATTCCTGCACCCGCCACAAACAACTGCGCCTGTAACGAGTGCCCCCACATGCGGCTCAATACGCTGGAGAAGCTGTATCTGGCAATGAAGAACAGGTCTCCGGAAATCACAATGCCGGAGACGACGCGGGTGGCGGCCTATCGGCCGATTCAGCGCATGCTAGAGATGAGCTAGCGGTCGGGGTTAGCCCGCAAAATTGCGCAGCTCTCGGGTCAGTGTCGCCAGGATCTCCCCTGGCTCGTTGTCCTCAGCTTCAACTTCCGCCTCAATCTGCTGTACTTCGCCCTCTGGAAGGCTTAGCAGCGCTTTCAGGGTGTCGTAGGCGTCGGCCTCATCTTCGTTGACGGCATCTTCCCCGGGCAGTCGCACGTTAGCCCGGATCACTTCGTAGCCCAACCGCAGCACAAACTTTCGCTCTTCGTGGGTCTGCAGTTTAGGAACTAGCTCCTGCAGCGGAATCTTTTGGACCAAATACGAGCGTAGCTCTTCCTGTAGGTCTGCCGCTTGGGTTTCATCTTTTACAAAAACGTTGCTGAGCCGCTTGAGCATCACATCGGCTTCTTCTTCGGCGAGGCCGCCATCACTCCAAGCCATATACGACACCACGCGCAGCAGGTTCATCTGACGGGGCGAAATGGAAGGGGGGGGCGGAGTGCGCTGAATCATCCCGTGCTCCTAAGATCTAGTTAAGGTATTGTGCCTGTAAGCTACCACGCTACGATGCAATGCCCCGTTCGCCTTAATCATATTGTTTGAAACCAGCAATACTTCTTTACGGCTAAAGCTGACCCGCCAAGTGCGTGAGCTGCTTACCGTTAGTGATATACAGCGCCTGCTCATCCGGAACAACTCGGACCCAACCCTTGTCGCTCAGCTTTTCTAAAATCTTGTGAGTATCTTCTAGGCCGATATCGGTGACGTCGGCTAAATCTTTTGGCGGCACGTTGAACATCTTGGTTCCGTTTTCTGTGGGGGAACCGTACTGCTCCGAGAGCTGAATGAGCGTATTGGCCAGCTTAATCGCCGGGGGCTGGTGACGCAGCTGGAAGCGGGCGTTGGTTTGACGAAGCCGCTTTACCATCAGCTGCAGTAGGCGGTGGTGAAGCTGAGAATCTTTGAACAGCGTTTGGATAAACCGCTGGGCGGAGACGCTGAGAAGCTTGACTGACGATAGGGCAATTACGTCGGTTGATCGAGGAGACTCGTCCAAAATCGCCATCTCTCCAAAAAAGTCGCCCTGACCTAGAATTGCTAGTGCGGCAACATCATCTCCAGAGTGGCGACGAACCTTGAGCCATCCCGCTTCGATAAAGTACACGGCGTTTCCCCAAGCATCCTCCATGAGGACGGCCCGGTCGGCGGGGTAGTCATGCTCAACAGCAATCGAAAGGAGCCACTCTAGCGTTTCTGGACTAGCAGAGCCAAACAGTGGAAAAAGTTCGCTGAATGCTTCAGTCTGCATGAAATGTACACGACCTGTAGGTTGACGACGAATACCCTAGCGCACCCTGGCACAGGCTGGTGCAATCTGAAGGCAATCAACACCGAATGTGAATGATTGAAGTAAGTTCAAGACGGTCCTACGGTATAGAGTAAAGGAACTGAGCCGTTTTGGGAAGCAGCGAACGTCAGGCTTTCGTTTTAATGCGCTCTAAATTTCCGGCCTGTGATCGGCTACGGTCTGTCTAGTCCACGGCGCGTCAAGCTGCCTTCGTAAAAAAAAGGGTTGGCCAATCGGCCAACCCAAATTTGGGAACGCTCAAGGAGATTTTTTACTTCTGCATAACCAGCTTGACGTTCGCGCCTTGCAGACCAGGACGCTTGACGTCAGCCAGCGTCTTGTTGACGGCGTACTTCTGGTTGATGGAGTTGATGAGTTCAGTCTGGTTGTGCTTCTTGGCAACGCCCCAGAGATCAGCAATCAGATCGTAGGATCCATCGCTGTTGAGAGACCAACCGAGATCGTACTCACCATCAAGGACGGCAACGATGTCAGCCCGGACGCGCTGGCTGTTGTAGCCACGGACGTCGGCATTGGACTTAACCGTGATACCTAGGTCAGACAAGGAGGACTTGAGGATAGCGGCGTCCGTGATCTTGGTGCGTAGGGTGCTAAAGTGAGACATGAGTATTTTCTCCTGAGGAAATAGATAGAGAAACAACGTGTTTGACAGAGGACAAACCGTAAGCGCCTGTTGGGGCAAGCTATCGGTTTTGATGCTGCTAGCGGTGCTAGCCAATCCCCTACTCCAGACTGAGGAGATAGAGGAAAGCTTGTTAGAACTCCAGCCGCTGATACTCAGCGACTGATGCAGCAGCAGGTCGCGCGCGCTGCCGGGCCCATTCTCTAAGGGCGGTAACCTGCTCGCTCATCGTTCTAGAAAGGGGTAATGTTGACTTGATAGCCGCAATGATGTCTAGCTGAGTGAACTCTCGGTCTTGGGCAAACGCATCGTACATCGCGGCAATCAGCGCTTGCTCAATCTCTGCTCCCGAGAATCCATCGCAGACATTGGCCAATTGGTCCATATCAAAGCGACCAACTTCCCGACGCCGCTTGGAGAGATGAATATTGAAAATCTCTTTTCGCTCTTCGGCGTTGGGCAAATCAACAAAGAAAATTTCGTCGAAGCGTCCTTTGCGTAAAAACTCGCTCGGCAGGCGCTCCACTCGGTTGGCGGTGGCCATCACGAATACGGGGGACGTTTTTTCCTGCATCCAGGTGAGGAACGAGCCGAAAATCCGGCTAGAGGTGCCGCCGTCGGAGTCGGCGGAGCCTGCTGACCCAGCAAAGGCTTTGTCTATCTCATCAATGAATAGAATAACAGGAGAAATCGATTCAGCGGTTTTGAGGGCACTGCGTAAATTTGCCTCGGAGCGTCCCACAGTCGAGCCATCGTACACTCGGCCCATGTCCAGACGCAGCAGCGGCAGCCCCCACAGCCGGGAAGTGGTTTTGGCAATGAGGGACTTTCCGCACCCCGGTACGCCTAAAATAAGCATCCCTTTAGGCTGGGGCAAGCCGTACTCACGGGCTCTCTCCGTAAAGGCCTCAGAGCGCTGCTGGAGCCACCGCTTTAGCTCGGCAAGGCCTCCGACGGAGTTGATGGTCTCATCTTCTTCGATGTAGTCAAGAATGCCGTTTCGCCGGATGAGCTGCTTCTTCTCAGACAAGACGACGTCGACTTCTTCGTCCGTCAGTCGCCCTGCAGTGACCTGGGCCTTTCGGTAGACCTTCTCGGCTTCATCGCGGGTCAGCCCTAAAGCCGCCTTCAAAAGCTTTTCTCGAGCTTCGGTAGAGATGCGCCGAGTTTTGACCTGGTCGAGCTGCTTGGAGAGGACTTGGTTGAGCTCAGACAGGGTGGGCAGCGGGAAGTCGAGTACGACAACCTCTTTTTCAAGCTCAATGGGAACCTGCTGGACGGGCGACATCAGAATGATGGTCTTTTGGGTGCCTTTGAAGCTGCTAATAGCGTCTCGGAGCCAGCGGGTCACTGCAGGGGAATCTAGAAAAGGATGGATGTCCTTAAAGACGTAAATTCCAGCCTCCTTTTGACGAACCGTCCACTCAATCGCGGCCTCGGGCGAAACGGTGTTATGGCTCGGTTGAGCGGTTCCACGAGAGGCATCGTGCTCAATAATGCCGCGAGTTACGGTCCAGACGAATAGCTTACGGCCCGGCTGGAGCTGGGCAATGGTGCTAACTGCGCGCTCCTCCTCTGAAGTCACCAGGTAGATCAAAGGATATTGAGCCTGAACTAATATATTGAGCTCTTCTTTCATGATCAAACCTATACGTTGTGACAGAGAGACTAGACGAGACGCAAGCAATAAGCTCTGCATGAAATCGCATTGGGCTTAGACAACGGTTGGCGCTGTCAGGCAAGGCGGGCTAGCAGGGGACTAGCTCTTCGGGATCGTGCTCTTGGGTCAAGTAGTCTTTCCCTTTCGCCGCACTGTCGAGATCGTCAATGACCTGCGAACTGAGCATATCTACTGAGCTGTCTGCTCCGCCGCGGCCAGCGATCGCCACCGCTTCTCCATTCTGGAGAATAAAGTCAGCGCTGCACTTGGGGCAGCTGTGAACCTGGTAGGCATGGCCGTGGCTAGGACTGCATTCCTCTGAATGCTCTAGGTAGAGCACAAGCGCTCGCTCAGCGATCGCAGACATCGGCTCAGAATCAACAGCAGACTGGATCTTAAGCTGGCGATGTAACTCTGGAGGAATGTATAACGTAACCTTGTTTTTGTCCTTCATATATTGGCTAGACATATTCAAATACCCGGGTATGTTTGCAGAATAAGGGGTGTCAGAGGTGCTGTCAAGACGGCATGCTGTCTTGACGTCATTTTCGTTATATATGTTTACAAAATAGGGTAAATTTCGCAATATATAGCCGTCATAGTGGAGCTGCGGAGCCCTTCCGATGCATGGGAAGTAGCTGGTGGCTGGGGCTCTCCGCCTATAGGTACGGGGCCTCGCTTCCTACAAAGGTACGCGAAGGGCTAACTCGCTGTGTCCGCCGGGCACCAAATCTTAACAGTCCCGTCCCAGCTGCCGCTCACGAGTCGGGGCGGCTGGCTAGGGGCGAAGCTGACTGACCACACCCAGTTGCTGTGGCCAACGAGCTGGCCAGCAGGACGGCGATCGCTCACGTTCCAAAGGCCAATACTGTTGTCGCTGCGGCCAGCGGCGAGCAGCTTTTGGCTGGGGGAGACGGCCAAGCTGCTGATTCTGGCAGAACAGTTGATGGTGTGGCTACAGTCTCCTGTATTCCCGCGCCAGTAGCGAATCGTCTGGTCTGTACTGCCGCTGATAATATGGCCCGTATGGGGGCAGTAGACGAGGCTAGTGACCTCATCTCGGTGCCCCGTTAGCACCCGGAGACAGCGCCCTGAAGCAAGATCCCACAGGCGGAGGGTGCGATCGCGGCTGCCGCTCACCAGGACGCTGTCGTCGGGCTGCGCCAGAGATAGCACCCAGTGCTGATGGCCCTGCAGGGTGCGAATCACCGTTCCAGAGGCCAAATCCCACAGCAAAATTGTCTTGTCTTGGGAGGCTGAGGCGAGGCGATCGCCAGGGAGGAAGCACAGGGCGCGAATCCAGTCGGTGTGGCCTTTGAGGGTCTGAACCTGCTGGCCGGTTTCCAGATTCCAAAGATGAATCAATTTGTCGTTGCTAGCGCTGGCGACCAGAGGCCGATTGGGGTGAGTAGCCACCGCCCTCACCCAGGCACTATGGCCCTTCAGGGTATGGCGCAGCGCTCCGGTCTTGGTAGACCATACCTTGACGGTTTTATCGCCGCTGCCGCTCATGATCCACTGCCCGTCGGCGCTCACGGCCACGGAGCGGACCCAGGTGTCGTGGCCTGTCAGCGTATGGCGGCAGAGCCACTGGGGACCATCGGAGGTCAGGGCTTCTAGACCGTCCGATAAGGCCTCGTCCGGTAGGGCCTCTGCCGCCCGCCCCTGCGGCACCAGCGTCGGGGCCTCGTTGAAGCTCGACTCATATTCCCTGCCCTGGGCGATCGCAGCAACGGCGGCGGCAGCGGTGTGGGCGCTATCGTAGCCGCCATCGTCAGCGGCCATCAAGCGCTCTAGCACCGCTTGCAGTCTGGAGTCTTGCAGTTTGGGGTCTTGCGGTGCAGCGGCTTGCCCCTCAAACGAAGACCAGGCCGGTCGGGGAAGCGGGGTCATTAAATAGGCGCACAGCCGCCCCAAGCTCTGCAGGTCTGACCTATAGGCCTCTTGCGGAGCCGGATAGGACCGGCCAAAGTCCACCCCGACTAGCCGGGGTGGGGAAAGCGGCCCGGCAGCAGAGGGAGAAGCGGTCAGAATTAGGTTGGCTGGTTTGAGGTCGCCGTGGTGAATGCCTGCGGTGTGGAGAGCCTGCAGCACGGGTAGGGTAGCGGTCAGCAGCTGCAACGCCTGCTCTAGGCTTAGGGCGAAGCCTAGAGCCTCTAACGCTGTCCCCTCAACCAGCTCGAAAACCCAGTAGTAGTGCCGCTGCTGCGTGAACCAGGCCAACAGCGCCGGCAGCTGTGGATGCGAGCTAAGCTCCCGCAAGGCGTGGCTGCGGGAGCGGACAGGTTCCGCCTGCAGCGGCGGCCCGTCGAGGGTCGGGATGGGCACCTGACGGATAACACAGCGCCTTATTGTCGTATTTGCTGCCGCACCTACCGCTAGGAAGGTCTGACCAAACTGCCCTTCTCCGATGGGTGCGGTGGCCCGGTAGCGCTGGGCCAACTGTAGCGGCGTGCCGCAGTGTGAGCAAAATCGGGCGTCGGCAATCTGAACCGTGGGAGCAGGGCAGGCGGGGTTCAAGCAGTAGCTCATGGCATTAGCTGAGGCTGACTCGTTAGACTGATGGTGACGATTAGGGTAATGCTCATAAAATAAGCATACATTCGGTTAAACTCCTGCAGCCGACAATTCCCATGACCCCTGCTCCCTCCGGACATCGCTCTATCTCCTATACGCCTCGGATCCTCAGACGGGCCGAGCGAGCCGTTCGCTGCTCTCCTTTTCACCGCCGGTTGTTTGAGGTGATGCAGTGGCAAAGCGTTGCGTTAGGGGCAATAGCGGGTTCTCTGGGGGTGCGCAACCGCTACCTAAAGCGATCGCTAAACGAGCTGACGGTCGAGAATGAGCTGATGTGGCTAATTCAAACAGGGCTACTGCGGCGCGAGGTCGACGGCCAAGGGTTGACCGATAGCTTTCGGCTCACGCCCCTGGGCCGAAAGCTAATCGAACGGTGGGACCAGGGGAGAAAATTTGATAATTCTCCGTATTGGGTGGATTACCTCTTGAATAGTATTAGTCGATGGGTTCGCCTACCCGGCTGGCTGACGTGATTCCGTAGCGGCGACTCTGCACACAATATCTCCGGAGGATTTGGATGAAAGCCATCATGGTTGTAGGGACGACCTCCCACGCAGGCAAATCATTTGTGACAACGGCGCTTTGCCGTATTCTGCACCGTAAGGGGTGGAAGGTCTCCCCGTTCAAAGCCCAGAACATGGCTCTCAACGCTTATGTCGCCCCCGCGGGGGGAGAGATTGGCCACGCCCAGGCGGTGCAGGCCTGGGCTGCGGGGGTGACTCCTCGTATCGATATGAATCCCGTGCTGCTCAAGCCCCAGGGGGACCAAACTTCCCAGGTGATTATCAAGGGTCGCCCCGTCGCCACCGTCAACGCCGTCGAGTACTACGATCGCTTCCTGGAGCCAGCATGGCAGGCGGTGGAAGAGTCTATTCATCGGCTAGAGGACGATTTTGACGTTTTGGTGTGCGAGGGGGCAGGCAGTCCTGCAGAAATTAACCTGAAGCACCGTGACCTGGCCAATATGCGGGTGGCCAAGTATCTCAACGCTCCTACAATCCTAGTCGTCGACATCGACCGGGGCGGAGCCTTTGCCCATGTGGTCGGCACCCTGGAGCTGCTGGAGCCGGACGAGCGCGCTCTGATCTGCGGCATCGTGATCAACAAGTTTCGCGGAGACCAGTCTCTCCTGCAGCCCGGTATTGACTGGCTGCAAAAGCGCACCGGTATTCCTGTCCTCGGCGTCATCCCCTGGCTAGACCAGCCCTTTCCGGCTGAAGATTCCCTGTCTCTAGACGGTAGAACCGCAAGCCGAGGCCAAGATCTGACGATCGGCGTCATCCGTCTGCCGCGGATCTCCAACTTCACCGATTTTGACCCTTTAGACGCGGAGCCGTCGGTCTACGTGCGCTACATCGGCCTCAAAGAGTCGCTGGGCTACCCCGACGCGCTGATTATCCCTGGGTCGAAGACGTCAATTGCCGACCTGATCGCCCTGCAGCGCTCCGGTATGGCCGAGGCTATTCAAGACTATGCGGCAGCCGGAGGAACTATCTTGGGCCTCTGCGGCGGCTTCCAAATTATGGGGCGGATGCTGGCCGACCCTGAGGGGGTTGAGGGCCATGAGGGCCGCTACCGGGGCCTGGACTTGGTCCCCTTAAAAACCGTGATTACGGGGCAAAAGATTGCCCGTCAGCGTCTGGTCACCTCCCGCTATCCTCAAACGGGGCTTCCTGTCGCGGGGTATGAAATTCGCCACGGGCGCAGCCAAATTATGCAGACTGAGACGGCTGACGGTGAGGATGGAAAAGAGCCAACCTTCAACGCCGTGTTTGACGACGCAAATCTGGGCATTGTCGACTCAACCCAGGCGATTTGGGGAACCTACCTACACGGGCTCTTTGACAATGGCCCTTGGCGGCGGACCTGGCTCAACCGCCTGAGAAAGCAGCGGGGACTGAGTTCTTTGCCCACCGGTATTCCCAACTACCGGGAGCAGCGCGAGGTGATGCTGGACAGCATTGCCGACAGCGTCGACGCGCAGCTTGACCTCTCCCCCATCCTTGAAAAGCTAGAGGCGATGTCCCCCGCATGACCGTAGCCGTCCACTTTTTACCGGACGACATCACAGTAGAGGCTACAGCCGGTGAGCCTCTGCTGCAGGTGGCGGAGCGGGCGGGCGTCTCGATTCCGACGGGTTGCCTCATGGGCTCCTGCCACGCCTGCGAAGTGGAGCTAGGGGACGGGACAGTTCTGTGCTCCTGCATTTCCGCGGTGCCAGCGGGGCGATCGCAGCTGACGGTAAATCTCGCGGTGGACCCTACGTGGTAGTCCCTGAGCCCCTGCGGTCTAAGCGACCAGCGCCTGAGCACCCCCTTCACCGGGCCGCGATCGCCCTGGGCAGCAATTTGGGGGACTCGCAGGCCACGTTGACGGGTGCTCTTGAGGCGCTAAATTCGCACCCCGACGTGGCCGTACGCTGCCGGTCTAGCGCCTACCAAACCGCCGCCGTTGGTCCGCCTCAGCCCGATTATCTCAACGCCTGCGCGGTCCTAGAGACGAGGCTGTCCGCATTTGAGCTGCTGGGGCAGATGTTGACCACTGAGCAGCAGTTTGGGCGGCAGCGGCGCGAGCGTTGGGGGCCGCGGACCCTGGATCTCGATTTGCTGCTGTATGACCATTTGGTGATTGACCAGCCTGAGCTGCAGGTGCCCCACCCCCGAATGGCTGAGCGGGCGTTTGTGCTGGTTCCCTTAGCGGAGATTGCGCCGGACTGGGTAGAGCCGGTATCGGGGAAAGCGATCGCCCTGCTGCTGCGGGAGCTAGAGCAAGAGAGCAGCCTTGGCGCTGAGGCGCGGCGAGTGGGGTAGCCCTCCCGCCATCGCCTCTAGCGCGCCGTCGAGCTAGCAGTCTTTCCTCCAAAGGCGCGGCGGGCTGTTAGACATACGGTCTCAAGCGATCGCCTAGAATGAAGGCAATCTGGCTAACCCTGCGCTATGGCTTCTCCCCTGTCAACCTATTCAAGGCTGTTCGACGCGATCGCCACTTGGGTCAGCTCTCCCGCCGCCGATAGATTTTACCAAGACGTACTCAAGCCCTTCCGAATAGACTTGGCTTGGGTCACGGGCCTGATCGCAGTTGACCTCGCTATTCTCACTGTTCCTCACGCGGCTTGGCTAAGCGTAGTAGAGCTGCCCCTGAGCCTTCTGCTGGCGATCGCCGTTGTGGCCCTTAGCTTCGAGCTGTCGTCGCAGCTGTTCGACACCTACTTGCTAGAGATTGCCATTCGAGACGAGCGCAAAATCAACAGCGAGCTGCTGACCCTGGGAAAGCTTGTGGCCGAAGCCGCCGCCGTCTTGGTGGTGATCTTTTGCTTCGCCCAGGCCCACCGCGTCAACCTCATTGGCCTAGCCGCTAGCCTCGGCATCGGCGGGTTCGCGATCGCTTTCGCCTCCCAAAAGGTGATTGAGCAAATTTTGTGGAGCGTTGTTTTATTTATCGACCGCCCCTTCGTGATTGACGACTACATTCGCTTACCCGACCGCACCATCGGGCGAGTAGAGTCTATGGGATGGCGCTCAACCAAGGTGCGTCTGTCGGGAAAAAATACGCTGGTGGTGATTCCTAACAGCAACTTGGCTCAGATCAGCGTCGAAAACATGACGGGGGCGCGGCGGGTCATTTCCATCGTCACGCTGACCTTTTTTCGCAACATGAACGTCGAGGAGAAAGCGCTGATTGAGCAGCTTATTTTTAGCAGCACCAGCGACATTGCCGGCATCGACCATCGCCTTACCCAGGTCACCTACCAAGACTCGGTAGACGGTGCCGGTCAGGGTATCACCCAGGCTCAAGTCACCTTCTTCATTTTGGGGGCAACCGGGAGATCAATGGAGCTGCGCCAGGGGTTACTGGAGATGGCCCGTGAGAATATGGTGAGACGGCTGCGGGACTACGGCGTCGAATTTGACATGAGCGAAAGCGTTGTTGACGTCAGTCAGCCCATGACGATCTGATGACCCAGCGATTTGGTGCCTTTAGTGACTTGAGCGGCGGCGAGTGGAGATAGACCCCGAAATTCGGCGATACGTCATCGAGCTGCTGAGCCGACTCGGCATTTTTACAGTAGCGGTGGTGGCTTCCCCCTTTGTGGGCCAGCGGTTCGTCAGGCTAGTGCACTACGGGCTGAGCCTGATGGCGCGCTGGGGGATTGGTGATGGCCAGACCTATAACCGGTTTATCCGTCCCTTCCGCGACTCCATCGTGGTCGCCGGGGCGCTGCTGTTTGTGGCGATCGCCCTGACGCTGCTGGTGAAGTACGAAGACGTCTACAGCTTCCTGGGATTTTTCGTCTACTCGGCCCTGTCCATCACTCTGGGCTGGTTGGCCTCTCGCGTGGCGCGGCAGGTCGTCCATCGCTCGGTGATCGCTCTGGTGCGCCGCTGGTTTGGCGAGGTGAGTGAAGTGGTGCTGATCTTCGAGACGTTGATCTATGTGGCAATTGTTATTCTGGCGGTTGTGATTTTTGCCATCGGGCTACGGGTAAACTTAGTAGCGCTAGGGGCTGGCCTAGGCATTAGCGGGGCGGCGGTGGCATTTGCGGCCCAGCAAACCCTGAGCCGACTGTTTGGCACCCTAGAACTCTACCTCGATCGCCCCTATGTCTCTGGGGAGCACATCCGCGTCAACTTTAACCCCTACGGGGAAGACGTCTACGGCCGGGTGGAGGCGGTGGGGCTGCGGTCTACCAAAATTCGCCTGATTGCCCAAAATACGATGATGATTGTGCCTAACTCCACTATGGCCAGTAAAAATATCGAGAACGTTAGCCGGGGGAAGAAAACCATGGCGATGCTGGTTCTCGCCTTTACCCGACGGTTAGAGGTTGAGGAGCAGGCTTTGGTGACCCAGGTCGTAGAGCGAGAAAGCCAGATCTTTTGGGGCTTTGACAAGGCAAGTACGCGGGTGCAGCATGTGACGGAAGGCGGAAGCAGCCGCACCCGCGTCTTTTTCTTTATTACAAACCCCAGCAAAAACTCTTTAGAGCTGCGCAAGCGGCTGCTAGAGCTCGCGAATTCTGCGATCGCCCAGCAGCTGCGAGCCTACAACCTAACCTTTGCTGTCCCGGAACCGACGGTCTACGTCGATTCGCCCATGTCGTTATAGTTTGAGCGCGAGACACCTTTCCCTGCCATGGCTACCCCTAATTCCAATCCCAGCCGCACCCCCCAGCTCTCTTTAGAGACGCTGCAGGAGCGACACACCAGCCTCAAGAGCACGGTCGAACACCTGCAGACTAAGCTATCCCGGACGCGCGGTTTAGTGCAGACGCTGCTTCTAGGCTTGGTCGTTGCCGTGTTAATTGCGTTTGGGCTGGCCGGCTGGCTGGCCTATCGCCTGCTGGTGCAGGAGCAAATTGCCCAGCGCGACCTAGAGCAGGCGGAAATCAGCGCCATAGAAGCTCAAGAGCGTCTAGAGGCCATAGAAGCCCAGCTGCAAACCCACAACAGGCGGCTAGAGGCCCTGCGGGAAGATATCCCCACAGAGCTAGAGGCGCTGACCGAGTCGGTCCAGTCGAATCAGCGGCAGCTCCAGCTTTTGCAGGACCAGGTTCAAGCCACCCCAGCCCCGAGGGCTAGATCAAGGAGCGATGAAGCAGGAAACGATGAAACAGGAAACGATGAAACAGGTGCGCCTGCCTCATCAGCACGGTGACGAGAAGTCGTCACTCACGGGGCAAGACCCCACGGGCGCGTCCCCTTCTTCCTCTTCTTTGCAGATCTTCTGAACGTAGTTGTCGATGCTGCAGTAGCCGTTGTCTTCCCCAAGGGACTCAAAGGCTTCAGCGATCGCCTCAATTTTCTTAAACACCTCGTCGCTGAACAGCTCCCGGGCGTCTAGGGGCTCGCCAGCGTGAATGTTGAAGTTGAGAAACTCAATTTCAGATCCCTGGGTCAGCTGAACCACCAGCTTCAGGTTCGGGGTAGGGCTGTCTCCGCCAGTTTGGGTTAGCGGCTGGAAGAACTGCCAGGGTTCGTTTTCCCCTGCACATTGACCGATAGGACCCGTGAACTCAAGACCGCCCAGAAACGCGTCGCTTCCTAAATCGCTCACCTCTTCAACCGCGTTGTAGGGGAAATCGGTGACCACTTGGTTGGCCTGGGTTTGCCAGAAGAAAGAGTCTGCTTTGCGGACGTTGAATCCGCAAAAATTGTCGGGGATCACCTGCTCTCCATTTTTCGTCGGCAAGAAGTCTGGTAGAAAGTCGACGGGCAGGGTCACGCGGGGGTTGCCGTCGATTGTGGAGCCAAAGTCGACGATCAATCTCGCATCGCCCGAGAGCTGAATCCAGGCCGGTAGGTCAGGCAGGTCTTCCACCGAGGCATTGCCGTTGGGGCCGCTGCCGCCGCCGGGAGGCGGACTAGTGGTGGCAACGCGGAAGATTTCTAGGTCCTGAGTCCGCATACCCTCGGCGGTCTGCTGCTCGCCAAAGTCGGTAAAGCTGCTGAAGCTCCGCGCTCTAGAGAGTCTGCTCTCACCATTTCCAGAGGCCCAAACCCCGACATAGCCTGCCAAGCTTCCCCGTCCGACCTTCTCGACATCGACCAGCTCGAGGCCGTCTGCCACCATCTGGTCTCTTAAGTTACGGAATGCGGCTATCCGGCGAGGGGGCGTGAACAGATTCGCGCCCGTTCCCTCACGCCAAAGCCCGTTATATCTCAGCTCGCCCTGGATGCGCTCGATTTCTACGTCGACCAACCTCAGACCCTCTGAGGTCAACTCTTTGCCTAGCGCAATGAAATCTTCTTCATTGCGGGGCAGCGTCAGACTCTCTGCGCCGCTACCCGAGCGCCACACGCCGAGGAAGCGCCGGTTCCCGTCACCATCGCGAAAAACCTCAAAGTCGACTAACCTAAGGCCCTGCCTTTGTCGCTGCTGTCGAACTTGATTGAATGCCGGCCTAGACATGGGGCCATCAAAAAAATTGCTGCCTGAACCGCCAACCCAGAGGCCGGTGTAGATGCGATCGCCGTTGAGCACCGCCGTCTCGACATCAATGAGGCGCAGGCCATCGGCGGTCAGCTGCCCGCCCCGCTCAAGAAAGGCGCTTCTAGTCAGCGGCTCGGTGACAATGTTGGAGCCGGTGCCTGAGCTCCAAACGGCTTCGTAGCGCAGTTCCTCTGCATTCACCTGGGCCGTGAAGCTCAGGGCAAAGATGAGGGCGATCAGCGCCATTTGCAGGGGACGAACTGCTACAGGATGCCGCCGTAGCCGGTTGATGAGTTTTGATATCGCGGAAGTGATGTTGAGAGGCTTGGGACTCCCAAGCCAATGGTCTGTAAAAGACATTTTATGACTACTCCTAGGGGGATGAGTGGTTTGGTGTGGCGTTTGAAGTCGCATGGGGCGATGCCAGATGCATCCCGCAGCCATAGGGGGGCTAGACTGCGGCACAGCGGGTAGCGATCGCCCTATATAAATTCACGACCACAGGTTCCCATTCCCGATTTATCCGGGCTTACTACATTGGTTCAGTTGCTTAGAACAGTCCAATTTGCCTAGAGCCTCGACGTTGCGTAGGCAACTGAACGCGCAACTGTCCTAACAGGTCAGGGCAGTTGCTATAAATAAAGGCGTACCGTTTCGCCCCGCAACTCCTATGGAAAATTGCCCGTTTTGTGCGATCGCGGCTGGAGAGGCTCCGGCCAGCGTGGTTTACGAGGATGACGCGATTATGGCGATCATTCCGCTACAGCCGGTTTACAGGGGCGCTTGCCTGGTAATTCCGAGGGCGCATATTGACCATTTCACCGACATGACTGATGAGCTATCGGCGAAGATTATTGTGGTGGCGCAGCGGGTGGGCCGCAAGGTTCGAGAGGTGTACGAGCCGCTGCGGGTGGGGATGGTGGTGCATGGGTTTGGGGTGCCCCATGCCCATCTGCACGTGCTGCCGCAGTATGACCCGCTGGATATTATGCACAAGCATTTGGCCTATGTGGAGGACGGGCGGGTGGCGTTTCGGGAGCGGGATTGGATGGAGTACACGCGGGAAGATTTGGATGAGATGGCGGCGAAGCTGAAGCTTTGAGGGGATTTCAGAAGGGAGGAGTGCGTTAAAGGAGGCGATCGCAGATCATGGCCGGTGACATACTCCCGACGCTCATCTTTTAGATAGAGCGCGGGCTTCTTGGCTCACGTACCACAATTTAATGGATGCCGCGCAAGAAGGTTTCCTGCTTCATCTGGTCCTGTCTAGTTACGCAGCAAGCCGTGCAACCCCGATTAGATCCCATCGACAGGCAATTTGTTTAATGTCCAGGCAATGACCAACCCCAGACAGTGACGAGTATTCAATTTCCAGCTACGTTTTCTACCGTTTGCACTGTTCACCAGCCAAGGGCTGTACGTTTGTGTCAGGATAGCAGGCCGCCGCCATGAAATAGTTTGAGCTTGGTTCAATTGTACCCTTTGCTCGCCTCGGCGCTGCCCTTAATTGCCGCCTTCGGCATCCAGTCAAGGGCGCACCTCGACTCGCTCGCTTACATCCCGACGCTGATGCTGCGCATACAGCGCGGGGCTGTCACGAACTAGCTAAAGATTTGTTTCATAACGCTGTTAAGAGGGCGTTTGAAAAGTAGCAAACGCTCTGCATTACCCCTTCTATCTCCCCCTTGATAAGAGGGAGAATTGCGGTTTCCCCCCTTACCAAGATACCGCTGGCGAAACATTTCGTAATCGAGCTGCACGCTTTCGAGGCCCCCTAACCCCCAATTCTGGGGGAACCGGAGCAGTGGCCATACTATTTGCGGCTATTGACTTTAAGGAGTTCCAACCTCTCTGAAGTCCCCTCAATTGGGGGCTTAAAGCCCTTCGGGCCATACCAGAAAAGGGGGCTTCTCCGGGGCAGGAAATAGCCGAGATGTAACAAGACATGAAATTCGCCAGCGGTATCAATTCTGGGGGGAGTGACATCCTCCCGACGCTGACAGCAAGCTGTACAGCGCGGGCTTCCTCAGTGACTCCCAGCTATTGCCGAGACATATCCTGAGATAGGTTTATACTCCGCCTGATGCCCCACGGCAGAGTTTTGAATTTTCATCTCCGCGAGGGAGGATACGCACTATGTGTCGCAGATACATTTGCAAACTGAGGAACGGGTGACTTGCAGCTTTCGCCTACGGGCCCGTCACACTCTTTGCGGGGTGTATCACCTTGCTATCTCTATCATACCAACTGCTAGCCTCAGCGCTGAGCGCACTATCCGCTGTGCATCATTTTGCGGGCGCACTTCGGCTAGCGCGACTCTCATCCCGACGCTCACCCTAGCGGGTAGAGCGCGGGGCTTCCTGTCTAGTAGCTAAGGGGGGTGAAGCCAGAGCATAAGGCTTTACTCGACACTTTTCAAACGCCCTTTTGCTGGCAGCTACACTACGTTCGCGAAGCGAATGCAGAACACCTATCGCCCCTGCGCCGACATCAACTGTACTGGCAACAACAGGGGCGGGTTAAGCAGCGCTAGGCGCAAGCTAGCGGAGGGGCCGCTGCTGCACTAGATAGCTGAGCACCTGGCCGTGGGCGGGGGTGAGGTGGAGGCCCTGCTCCCCAATGGTGATGAGGGGCGTCCAGTAGTGCCGCTCGATGTAATGCAGCAGATGGAGACGGGCGATCGCTTCCTGCACGCCTTCGGGAGAGCCGATGATGATGTGACGCAGATGCTCACACCCCGGCGCGGGCGCTGGCTCGATGAGGGCGGGGATGTGCGGTGCGGCCTCCGTGGGGGGAGGCGACTGCAGGGCAGCCTGCGCTGCGAGATGCTGCCGCACTGCGAGCTGTGCCGCCTCTTGAGCCAAGGACAGCGGATGGAATTGAGATGACATGAGGGACTCCGTTTATGTGTTGGGTTGGAGTCCCCCAAAAACCGGCCACCCCCCAAAACGGTGTTTTGCTCGGGATGACACGGGTATCTCTTATGATCAACCTCAGTCCTACCGAGACAGCTACCTCTGTCTTGTGGGATTAGGGGCTACGGGTTGTTTGCACCAACCCGCAGCTCCGCCCGACCGAATTTTTGGGAGACTAGAACCATGGGGACCACGGCTCTAGCTCAAGACAATAGGGCATTATTGGCGGTGGTGGCAACCGTAGTGGGGAAATATTTGGGATTTTTTTTGGCACGCCGGGTGGTAGGCGGCTCCGGATCCCCGGGTTCTGCTCCACGTTTGATGCCGTCTCCAACCTCCTAAAAAGAACCCGGGGATCTCCAAGAGGAAGAAAGATCGCTCGTATAATAAGCTCGACCGTGAAACAGCCCCGAAAGCCTTTTGCCCGCCGCCCGCGCTATGCCCAATCCTTCCTCTCACCCTTAAAGAACTCCGCCGCCGCTACCGCCAGAACGAGCGGGAATTTCGCCGTGTGAATTTGAGCGGGGCATTGCTGCGGGGGATGGATTTGCGGAATGCGGATCTGTCGGGGGCGGACTTGAGTGGGGCGGATTTGCGGGGGGTGCGGCTGGATGGGGCGACGCTGACGCAGGCCACGATGCAAGAGGCGAGGGCCGGGACGCGGCGGCGGTGGCTGGTGGTAAAGCTCTCGGTGGCGCTTATGCTAGTCGGGCTGGCAAGCTTTTTAGCCAATGTCTTTTACTTCATTTTTGCTCAGACTTTATTCGCAACACTCCGGACAGTTTTTGATGGCTAACGGTGGAATGCGGGTTTCAGGCCTCTTCCACGGCAGCTTGGCCAACGAGAAATCGAGGGTTTCAGCACTTGTCCAGAAAAGTGTCCGGACTATTGATTCGCTCCTAAGGTGACTACCTTTGGTGAAGGCATTGCTACTAATATCGTTGGCGGATTAGTCGGGTTGACATTTCTTTTGGTTCTAGTCGCTGTTGTCTATGTCAGAGGTGTGCTCGCTAGCCTGGGCGCAGCTCTTTTTGCTTTCGCTTTCGCTTTCGCTTTCGCTTTCGCTTTCGCTGGCGTTGGCGAGGTCGTTATCGAGGTCGCTTTCGCTTTCGCTGGCGCTGTCGCTTTCGCTTTCGCTTTCGCTGATCCAAGGGCGATCGCTCTCAGCGTCATACTCAACCTAATCACAATCGGGGTCTATGTTCTCGTCAGCCGCCGCGCCCTCAACGGCGACCCCCGCGATCGCCTCATCCGCGACGCTGCCGTCTGGTTCGGCTCCCTGGGTGGCACCAGCTTCCACAACGCCAACCTCACCGACGCCGACTTTACGGGTGCTACCCTCAAAAACGCTAGCTTCACGGGGGCGACCCTCACCCGCACTAACTTCCACCTCGCCAAAAAACTCAACCTGGCCCGCCTCGGCAAGACTATACTTACCGACTACGCAGTTCTCAACCTGCTCACCACCCATCGGGGTAGCGGCCAAACCTACACCGGCAAATCCCTCAAAGGCGCAAGCCTTACCGGGGCCGATTTGTCAGATGCCACCTTCACCGAAGCCGACCTCAGCGGGGCCGACCTCAGCGGGGCCGACCTCCAGCGCGCTACCCTAATCAAAACCCAGGCCCTCGGCACCCAGTTCCGCCAGGCCAACCTCACCGGAGCCTGCCTCGAAGCCTGGAACATCGACAGCACCACCCAGCTTGAGGGCGCAGTTTGCGAACATGTTTACCTGCTGCGCGACCACCAAGAGCGCCGCCCCAACAGCGGCACCTTTCAACCCGGCGAGTTCACCAAGCTGTTTCAAGAAGTGCTCAACACCATCGACCTCATCTTCCGCGATGGGCTAGACTGGCGGGCCTTTGTGCAGACCCTAGACGGTGTGCAGGTGGAGCATCAGGGGGCAAATTTAGGGATTCAGGCCATTGAGAACAAGGGTGACGGTGTGGTGGTCGTGAAGCTCAACGCTGCCCCCACTGCCGACAAGGCCGCCATTCACCAGCAGTTTCAGCAACAGTACCAGAAGCAGCTCAAAGTCGTTAAGCAGCGCCACCAAAAGCAGCTTAAGGCTATGGAGCGCGATCACCAAACTAAGATTCAGCACAAAGATCAGCTCATCCAAATCCACCAGCAGCGAAGCGCCGACCTGCGCAACATCGCCGACTCCCTCGCCCAGCGACCGATCACCGTCCACAACACGAGTACCGCCATGCAAGGAAACGACCAAAGCCGCAACGTCAACATCAGCGGCGACCTCAACGCTACCGACGCCAACGTCACCCTCAACCTGGGCGAACTCAGCGGCCAGGTCACCAACCAAATCCAGCAGCTCCCCGATCGCCCCACCGACCAAACCAACCTCAAAGATCTGCTGGCCCAGCTCAAAACCGCCGTTGAAACCGACGATCGCCTTCCCGACGACGCCAAAGCCGACGCCCTAGAAGAAGTCTCCACCCTAGCTGAGGCGGGTCAGCAGCCCCAAGCGCCCGCCGCCCAAAAGGCCGCTAAGCGATCGCTCAACGCCCTCAAAGGCATCGCGTCCAGCATTTCAGACGCCTCAAAGCTAGCGGCAGCCTGCGAAAAGCTGCTGCCGATGATTTTGGGGGCATTCGGTCTATAATCTCTGACAAAATCCGTGCCCCCTACGGACGCAAACCTAACGGCCTGATCTAACCGCCTTGATCTAACCGGCCTGAGTAAGCGCCGCCTGGGTCTTCTTCCGGTCTAGCTTCAAGAGCACCACCGCCGCCGGAGGGAGACACAGGTCGATGGAATAGGGCTGATTATGGCAGGCCCATTCATCCGACCACTTGCCCCCCAAATTGCCCATATTGCTGCCGCCGTACTCCCCAGAATCAGAATTCAAAAGCTCGGTATAGAACCCGTGCTCAGGGACGCCTACTCGGTAGTGAGCATGGGGCTGGGGGGTAAAGTTGCACACCGCAACCACAAACTCATCCGGGTCATTAGCGCGGCGGATAAACGACACGACGCTGTGGCGGTTGTCGTTACAGTCGATCCACTGGAAACCCTTTTCAGAGAAGTCTTGAGTATAGAGGGCTGGCTGGCTCTTATACAGGGCATTCAGCTTGCCGATGAAGTGGCGCAGCTTTCTGTGGGGTTCAAAATCCAGCAGCTGCCAGTCCAAGTCCCCCCACACGTTCCACTCGCTCCACTGGCCAAACTCCATGCTCATGAACAGGGTCTTCTTACCGGGGTGGGCATACATGTAGGCGTAGAGCGATCGCATTGCCGCCATCTTTTGCCAAGTATCACCATGCATCTTGCCGATAATGTGGCTCTTGCCGTGGACCACCTCATCGTGGGAGAGCGCCAGCATATAGTTCTCGTTGAACGCATACATGATGCTGAAGGTGATGTTGTTTTGGTGGAACTGGCGGAACCAGGGGTCCATGTTGAAGTAATCCAGCATGTCGTGCATCCAGCCCATGTTCCACTTGAGGTTGAAGCCCAAGCCTCCCATGTAGGTTGGCCGAGACACCATCGGCCAAGACGTCGACTCTTCAGCGATAGACAGGGTGCCAGGGTAGTAGCTGAACAGCAGCTGGTTGGTTTGCCGCAGGAAATCCGCCGCTTCGATGTAGCCATCATCGCCGTATTGGTTGGCCACCCACTCGCCGTCCTCACGGTTGTAGTTGCGGTAAATCATGGAGGCCACCGCATCCACCCGTACGCCGTCGATGTGGTACTTGTCGAACCAAAATAGCGCGTTGGACACCAGGAAATTGCGGACCTGATTTCTCCCATAGTCAAAGACCAGAGTGCCCCACTCTTTATGCTCGCCCATGCGGGGGTCAGGGTGCTCGTACAGGTGGCTACCGTCAAAGAAGGCCAGCCCGTGACCGTCTTTAGGGAAGTGGCCGGGAACCCAGTCAACAATTACGCCAATATCGTTCTGGTGGCATTGATCCACGAAATACATCAGGTCCTGCGGCGTTCCAAAGCGGCTGGTGGCAGCGTAGTAGCCCGTCACTTGGTAGCCCCAAGAGCCATCGAACGGGTGTTCAGCAATGGGCAGCAGCTCGATGTGGGTAAACCCCAGCTCCTTCACGTAGGGGATTAGCTTGTCTGCAAATTCTCGGTAGGTGAGATAGCGAGCGCCGAAGTTGTAGTCGTTGGGGTGAACCACGGGGTAGGGGGTGCCGTCAGGGCGAGTACCCGGTTCGGAGGCTGCGCCGTGCATCCAAGACCCTAGATGCACTTCGTAGACCGAAACCGGCTGCTCTAGCATTTCCATTTGCCGCCGCCGCTCTAACCAGTCGCTATCTTGCCAGTTATAGCTATCGAGATCGGTGACTAGAGAGGCCGTTTTGGGCCGCACCTCCTGCCAGAATCCAAAGGGATCTGACTTTTCGTAGATATGGCCTTCGTGGTTTTTGATCTCGTATTTATAGGACGTGCCGACGCCGATTTCAGGAATAAACAGCTCCCAAATGCCGCCCCCGGCCCGGCGCATTTGATGGTTGCGGCCATCCCAGTAGTTAAAGTCTCCGAGCAGCGACACGTTGCGCGCGTTGGGAGCCCATACGGCAAAGCACACCCCGCTTATGCCGCCGATGGTGGCTAGATGAGCGCCTAGCTTTTCGTAAATGCGGTGGTGGTTGCCCTCACCAAACAGATGGACATCGAAGTCGGTAATTTGAGGCGAGCGGAAAGCGTAGGGGTCGTGGATGACCCGCTCGTGGGCGCCCTCTTTGATCCGCAGCTGGTAGTTAGATAGCTCGGGAGTTTCGATTTGACATTCAAAAAAGTTGGGGTGATGCACCGCCCTCATGGGGTAGTCATCCCTTACATCGGGGCGAACAACCCAAGCAGCCTCAGCGTTAGGTAGGTAAGCGCGGACAGCCCAAGTGGCTTTACCGTTCTCTTCTAGCTTGTGGGGACCTAAAACTTCGAAGGGATCGTGATGCTGATTTCCGACGATTTTGTCAATCTGCTCTGGCGCAACTGTCATAGTCATCTCGATACTTACTCCACCTACTAGACTCATCAAACCAGAACGTGCGAGGGTTGTACATGCTGTCGCGGATTGTCAGCATTTGGGGTACTAAATACCGCTTAGGAGTATTGCCTCACATGTATCGAATTGTAAAGAATGTCGGATCAAATGCCAATCCACAGCGCTGCAGAGATCATCAGCTTCACGGCTTAGGAGTGATCAATGTCCCTCACTGCTGCTTCAGACGTCTCTTGGCCCTTTTGGCCTGTGGTACCGCTCTACCCCTACGGTAAGCGGCGAACGATTCGCCGTGAGGTCATCCAGGACACCCTTTGGACCTTTGACCAACAGCAGGGCATTTTTTACGTGGTGGTGCCCATTCGGATGACGGTGGTGCGGCTGGAGGCGGGAGGACTGCTGGTCTACTCTCCCGTTGCGCCTACCGGGGAATGTGTACAGCTGGTGCAGGAGCTAGAGATGGCCCATGGGCCGGTGCGCTATATCATCTTGCCAACGGTGTCGGGCGTAGAGCATAAAGTATTCGTGGGGCCATTTGCCCGCCAGTTTTCCCAGGCCGAGGTGTTTGTGGCTCCTAACCAGTGGAGCTTTCCGGTTGACTTACCGCTGAGCTGGCTGGGATTTCCCCGAGGACGCACCCACCTTCTTCCAGTCGATAGCAAAGATGCGCCCTTTAGGCAAGATTTCGACTACGCGCTCCTCGGCCCCATTCGACTAGGGCTAGGCTCCTTTGAAGAGGCGGCCTTTTTTCACCGGCAGTCGGGCACCTTGCTGGTCACCGATACCCTGCTGGCCATCCCGGAGACACCGCCCAACATCGTCCAGCTTGACCCCTATCCGCTGCTGTTCCACGCCCGCGATCGCGCCTCTGATCCCATTGTCGATACGCCTGAGAACCGGCTCAAGGGCTGGCGGCGCATCGTCCTGTTTGCCTTTTACTTCCGCCCTCGAGTGCTGGAGGTCCCGGGCTTGGGAGAGGTGCTGCGGGGTTCGTTTGAGGCGAGCGATCGCTCTAAGAAAGGCTATTTTGGCCTCTACCCCTTTCGCTGGAGACCGGAGTGGCCCAGGTCTTTTGAGGCTATCTATAGAGGGGGGCGGCTGTTTGTTGCGCCTATCCTGCAGCTTTTAATCCTCAACCGCAACCCTGGGGAGGTGCGCCGCTGGGTGGACCGAATTACGGGTTGGGAGATTCAGCGCATTGTGCCGGCCCACTTGGCCCCCTCCGTGGCGGCAACGGCGGCAGACGTGCGGCAAGCGTTTGCGTTTGTGGAGCGGGGTAGCGACCTGCCTGAGGGGGATCTAGAAACTATTGAAGAGTTAAACGAAGACTTCACGCGGCTGGGCGTCATTCCGCCCCCGGCGTCGCCAAAGTGACCTGAGGCGCTGAGCGCGAGGCCGAAAGGGGCGTCCCTAGAGCGCGTATTCCAACGACTCTGGCAATAAGGATTGCTCCTTATGGCTTCGCTAGACGCTCATCACGTCTCAGCTCTAAGCCGCCGCCTTATGATTGATGCTGTAGTACTGAGTTGGTGCCGCGAAGCCAGCTTGGCGGCAGGTCTCGCCAATCACCTGGTTCGTGTCGAAGTACACCTGCCAGTAATGCTCATTCTGGCAATAAGGGCGAACCGCGAGCACCGTCCCGGCCAGGTTGAACTCCAGAATCGTGACGTCCGGTGCGGGAACGCTGAGCACGTTGGGGATGGCGCTTACCTTTTCGGTCAACAAGGCGATCGCCTTGTCGGGGTTAACGTCGTGGTTGAGCTGAGCGACCAGATCAACTCGGCGGTAGGGATTGCTGGAAAAGTTCTGAATCGTGTCTGCGAAAATCGTGTTGTTGGCCACGATGGTTCTGACGTTGTCCATCGTGTTGATGGTGGTGACGAACAGGCCAATCTCTTCGACGGTGCCCGTAACGCCCCCAGCGGTGACGAAATCGCCCACGGCAAAGGGGCGAAAGATAACCAGAAATACGCCAGCGGCAAAGTGGGCCAGTAGACCGCTCCAAGCCGCACCAATCGCGATGCCAGCTGCTGCCAGCAGTGCGGCAAAGGAGGTGGTTTCGACCCCAAAAAAGCCAAGGATCGCGACCACCAGCACAATATTGAGTAATACCCCAAGCGTTGACTTGAGGTAAACCAGCAGAGTCGGCTCAATGCTGCTGCGCTTGAGGGTGCGCGTCAGCAGACCGATAGAAAACCCGATTAGCCAGCGGCCAACAAACCACAGGGCAACAGCCCCGAGCACCTTGAGACCGAGCGCGACAAAAATGTCGGAGACATTGGTCAAAATCAATTCAAAGTCCATGTTCCACCTCAGGCTAAGTGAATCGATCGCACTTACTATCGCATTCCAGTACGCAACTTGAACCGGTGGTTAGTCTTGCTTAAGAAGTACTCTTGAGAAGTGCTCTTGGGGGTTGCCCTAACCCAAAGACGCGCCACTCGACTAGGGCTCGCCACCGCTGCTCAAAATCTGCCCAAGCGCCTTCAGCAGGTGGTCAATCTCCGCCTCTGTCGTTAGGTAGTGGGCGCAGACGCGGATGCAGTCCGGGTCCAGAATTGTCCGCGCCATGATGTCTTGCCGCTCAAGCTGCGCCACGATTTGAGCGTGGGGCAGCCCGTCTCGCGGCTCTACTACAAACGACACTAGCCCCGCCTCAGGGGGAGCCGTCCGCAAGCAGCGCACCCGAGGCAGCTCCTGCAGACCTCGCCAGAGATAGGCGCTGAGCTGACAAATTTGGCCATAGCGATCGCCAGCGCTACCCCAAGCATTGTGAAGGGCTATGGCCTCCCGCAGCGCTGGATAGAGGGCGTAGTCGGAGGTGGCGATTTCAAAGCGCTGTCCGTCGGGCTGCCATCCTGTGGGTTGGCCAGCGCTATCTTTGGTGATACTGCGCCAGCCAATAAAGGTGGGGCGAATAGTTTCTAGGGCGGGGGGATGAACGTAGAGCCCGCCTAGCCCAGCCGGGCCGCAAAGCCACTTGTGGCCCGTGAAGGCGTAGAAGTCCGCTCCAATTTGGCCTAGGTCTAGGGGCAGCACCCCGACAGATTGGGCCGCGTCGACCAAAACCTGCACGGGAGCGCCAGACCGGCTATGGCAAGCCTCCACAATATTGTCTAGGGGCAGCACCTGCCCTGTGTTCCAAAGAACGTGGCTAATGACCAGCAGGCGAGTGCTGGGGCGCAGGTGAGCCTGAATCACGGCGGTTGGATCGCCCTCGTTGAGAGTCTCCAGCAGCGGGCAGGTGGACACCTCAATGCCAAATCGATGCTGCAGCTCTTGCACTGTGGCGATGATGCCGGGATGCTCGCAGTCGGAGAGCAGCACATGGTCGCCCGGGTGCCAGTCCAAGCCCCACAGGGGAATATTGCAGCCGGTGGTAACACTGTCGGTGAGCGTGATGGTGGCGGGATACAACCGCGAGCTCTTGGGCTATAGCCTCCCGCACCTGCTGGGTTTGCTGGTTAATCCACTGGTTTACCCGCCCGGAGAAAGGGCCGAGGGTCTGATAGCGATCGTGGGCAGAGGCGATCGCATCTAGAGCAATTTGCGGCATCGGACCCTGGCCACCAAAGTTAAAGTAATGGCTATGGCGAAGGCTCGGGAACTGTTGGCGGTGCTGAGGTCGGGAAGTCGTTGAAGGCATAGAGACAAAGCTTTAAAATCGCGCTAAAGTCGTATATAGCGGTGCATCAATGGCAACCATAGGCTTATGTACGGTGCTATGACTGCTACGACAAGATATTCTTATGTTACTGGTCTAGAGCGCTACTGCCCTTCAAAGCCTCTAGGTCATTTAGGTCAGGCGCGGGCGGTTGAGTCCTGGCGTCCCGTTCGCCAGCCTGGTATTAGCCTGCTTGTGATTGGCCAGCCTGAGGCTTCTCGGCCCAACGCCTGCCAGCATAATGTTTGTCAGGGCGGTATCTCCCGGCGCAGTCCATTTCAGTGCGGGTCCCGCCAGCGTCATACTTTCCCGGGCTGCTGTAGTCAGCCTGCGCACAATCAAATTATCTCCGCACAGCGCATTCGTTCCATGCGACAGACCCAAAGCCGACCGACAAATTTTAGGGAGGCATAGCTATTACAGTCCGTCGCTCAGAAGTTTGGAAAACAATGCAGCGGCGGGTTATCGCTTCAGGCGCTGGCGCTGGGCTTAATATCGAACGTTCCCCCGCTTATGACTGGCGTCTGGATGATTACCGCGTCCCGCTCACCGTGACCAACACGCTGCTGCTCAACTACCAGCGCTGTCAACGTCGAGCTTTTCTAGACGTCTATGGGGACCAAACGCAGCGCGACCCGTCAAGCGATTATTTGCAGAAGCTGCAGCAGGACAGCTACAGCCATCAGCAAAATATTTTGCTGGACTATCCGACTCAACGGCCGAGCTATCCCGCCGGAGACTGGCAGGCAGGGGCAGCGGCAACTCTCGCGCTGATGCGGGAAGGGGCTGACTACATCGTCAGCGGGGTTGTGCGACTAGAGCGCTCAGATGGCACGGTGCTGGTGGGCCGCCCCAGGCTATTGGTCCGTCAGTCTGGCTGGTCAGATTTGGGAGACTGGTGCTACCACGTTGTCGATATCAAGCTCGGTAAACGACCCAAAGCCGACTACCAGGTCATCTCCGCTTTTCACACTTATCTACTGGCTGAAACTCAGGGCGCTTGGCCAGAAACAAGCTGGCTCATTTTGAAAGAGGGCAAGCGATACGCGGTCAACCTGATAACCCAGTTGCCCAAGATGGAGGAGGCGCTCACCCGCTGCGTTGATGCGCTGCGGCTAGCCGCTGAACCTGAGGTCTTTATCGCTCGCAATCGGTGCGACTTGTGCCAGTGGTTTAGTCAGTGCTATCAAATTGCCCAGCAAAAGCGTCACCTTTCCCTGCTGCCAGGGGTCACGCCCAACCGCTACGTCTATCTCGAAGAGCTGAGGTTGACGACGGTAGAGCGCTTGGCTAAGGTCTCTCCGGCCCTGCTCGAACCGCTGCCGGGGTTTGGAGTCCAGGTGGCCCAAAAGCTAGTTCGCCAGGCCCAGTCTACCTACCAAAATATAGCCCTACCCATTGTGGAGGCCCCTTCCTTTACGGCGGAGTCCCTGGCCGCATTTCTGCCCACTGCCCCGGTAGAGCTGTATTTCGACATTGAGGCGGCACCGGAGCGAGAGCTGATGTATCTGCATGGGGTTTTGGTGGTGGAGACCGCTGTGGTCCAAGGCACTCCAGCCGCCGTTTCTGAAGCGCCCCGCCTCACCTTCCATCCCTTCTTTGCAGAATCCCCTGAGGAGGAAGAAGGCATCTGGCAGCAGTTTTTGGCGCTCACCGATCGCTACCCCACTGCGCCCATCTACCACTTTTGCCCTTACGAGGCTCAGGCCGTGCAAAAGCTAGCGGACCTCTACGGCACGCCCAATCGCCAGGTAAGGCAGCTGCTCAATCGTTTTGTAGACCTGCACGACCGCGTCATTAAAACAGCGACGCTGCCCACCGAGAGCTACGCCCTCAAGTCGATTGCCCGCTGGGTCGGGTTTGACTGGCGGGATGAGGACGCCAATGGCGCTCAGTCTATCTTTTGGTATGACCAGTGGACCACTAAGGGCGATCGCGACTTCATCTCCAAGATTTTGCGCTACAACGAAGACGACTGCCACGCCACCTGGCAGGTGAAGGCGTGGCTAGAAGACTTCTTGCAGCAGTGGCCAATGGCTTAGCGCTTGGTGGCCTCGCATCTGGTGGCCTCGCATCTGGTGGCCTGGTACCTGGCGGCCTCGCATTTGGCGACCTGGCCTCGCTTTAACCCGCCCAGCCCTGAAACTATCTAGGTGCCAGCTTGCAGCCCACAATCACTAGGTCCCGGGTTCCGGTGTCGAACTCAGCCACGCTGGGCAAAAAGCCCCACTCCCGAAACCCGAACTGCTCTAGCAGCTGTAGGCTAGGTTCGTTTTGGGCAAACACAAACCCTAGCAGCGTGGCAAATTGGAGGGCTGGCCCCTGGGCGATCGCCTGCTGGAGCAGCGCCGTCCCGATGCCCTGGCGACGGGACTCTGGGGCGACGTAGATGCTGATCTCTGCCGTCTTTTGATAGGCGGGACGCCCGTAGAAGGGCTGAAAGCTAAACCAGCCGGCGACGCCGCTGCCCTGTTGCGCCACCCAGATGGGGTAGGCCTGAGCCGAGTGGGACTCGAACCAGCCCCGCCGGCTGTCTACCGTGACGGGCTGCGTATCTCCGGTAATCCGCCGGCTTGGAATAGTTGAGTTATAGATGTCAACGATGGCGGGTAGATCTGCCGCCGTTGCGTTGCGGATAAGCGTCTTTTCCTGTAAGAGCATAAATTTGTCCTTGTGAACGCAGGGTCGAATACCCTCATTAAACTGAGTTGTTGAGATTCGTGTAGTGAAGTGTTTGACAAATTCGGAATTAATAGCGAGAATGAAGACCGCCTCAAGAAGCGGGTTTAACGCTTTTTTAGGGGCGATCGCTACAGGGGACTGTAGTTCAATTGGTTAGAGCACCGCCCTGTCACGGCGGAAGTTGCGGGTTCGAGCCCCGTCAGTCCCGTTCTCTTACAAGCGCCTCGGCAGAAAAGATATCTTGCGCAGATAGAAGTGTAGGGTGAAACGTTATGCTGTAGTCAGTAGGCTGCCGTACGGTAACATCATCGCCATAGCTTCGTCTATGCTGGTGATATTTGCTGTAAATCCATACAGGATAGTCGGTAGGCAGTTAAATATTGCTTGAGACCTTGCGCATGGTGTTTTCGCTGATCCTGCTCGGGATATTTACATACTTTATTGTTCGCCGGAGCGTCGCTGGGATCACTCGGACCCCCATTTGGCTGCTGTGGGCCGTCATGATGACCCCTGCGTTTATTTGGACTGCCTGGACCATGGCCAACGGCGGCAACGACATTCCCCTAGCTTGGCTTCTTGTTCCCCTGATTGGCTGTCCCGTTGTCTATTGGCTGCTCATTCAGTGGGGACGGCCCAAGTCCGGCTACCCCGCTAAGCCTCAGTCTGAGCAGTCCAAGACGGGGGCTGAGCCAGCACCGCCGGGAGGGCCTCCCGAGCAGACCAGCGCCGGTATGACGCAGCTGTCCGCGCCCTCTCAGCCGCCCCCCCGTCCCATCGATAAAGAAGAAGAAGACGCCCTCAAGACCTGCTTTCCCTGGTCAGTATACTATTTGCGAAATATCGAATACCGTCCTCAAGCCGTTGTCTGTAAGGGCACCTTAAGAACCTCACCGGAAGCCGCTTACAAAACCATTTGGAAAAACATCCAGCAGCAATTCAACGATCGCTTTTTGCTGGTGTTTCAGGAGGGGCTAGACGGCAAACCTTTTTTTACGCTGGTTCCCAACACGCTGCTCGCCCAGCGGAGGTCGTTTCGCTCTCGCCCCTGGGTAGCCCTCGCCCTGCTGGCGGCCACTCTGCTGACCACTACTCTCGCAGGCGTTTTGCTAACGGGGCTAGCTCCGGATGATCTTGAGGCAAGTCTCAGCCAGCTTTCAAGAGGCTTACCCTACAGCCTGTCTTTGCTCGCAATTTTGGGGGTTCACGAGCTGAGCCACTATTTTGCGGCCCGTCGATACGGTCTCAAGGCGACGCTGCCTTACTTCATCCCGGTGCCCCCCGCCAATATCTTTCCCTTTGGAACCTTCGGAGCCTTTATTCAAACGCGATCGCCCCTTCCCCACCGCAGGGCCTTGTTCGACGTGGGTATTTCTGGTCCGCTGGGCGGCTTCATCGTCACGATACCCGTTCTACTCTGGGGACTCGCCCACTCCTCTGTGGGACAGCTGGGCGAGGAGTCTGGCTTGTTCAACGTCAGCTCTTTTGACCCCAGTGCCTCGCTACTGATCGCAGTGCTCAGCCGGTTAGCGCTAGGCAGTCAGATTTTGACCACTAGCGCTCTGGAACTACACCCTGTTGCGATCGCAGGCTGCTTGGGTATGGTGGTCACGGCGTTGAACCTGATTCCAGTCGGGCAGCTAGACGGAGGCCACATTGTTCACGCCATGTTTGGACAGCGAGCAGGGGTCGTGATCGGACAGGTGGCGCGCTTTTTGGTGCTAGCGCTGGCGTTTGTGCAAAATGAGCTGCTCATTTGGGCTATCTTGCTATTCTTTATGCCCATCATCGATGAACCGGCTCTGAACGACGTCAGTGAGTTAGACAATAGGCGCGATTTTCTTGGGCTAGTGACCCTCGGCCTATTGGTATTAATTTTGCTGCCGGCACCTCAAGTTATTGTGCGGCTCTTATTTTCAGCGCCTGTGACGTGAGAATTCCCCTCTGGGAAGCTACCCAACCTGCTGCTCCTGCCCCGCGTTTAGCTGAACGGGAGCCGGGGCGAACCAGTCCGGAAAGCGACACAGTAGGTTAGAGCACTCTAATCATCCTGAATACAATCGAATACTAGACTTACGGTACAATATCGACTGAGTTTGTGAATTTTGACCTCAATGGATTCACAGCTTGAAGTCTGCCTGTGCTTCGGAGTCAGTTCTAGAGAGCCACATTCGGCTGCTTTGGTAGTTCACGAGAGACGAGTAAACATCATGCTAAGCCAATCATCGAACGACTGTGCGTCTACTGCCGCATTCCACAAAGAGCGATCGGCCACAGCATCGTTCGACCGCGCCCATCGTCTTGACCGCATCGACGGTCGCCCTGACCGCATTGAAGCCCGACCCAACCACGCTGAGCACCCTGCTGAAGATACCGCTGCTCCAGATACCCCCACCAAGCCCATCAGGGCGCTGCTCTACCAGCCTGCGCACCAGCTCGAGCTGCTCAACCTTCATGCAGCGGCCGACGCTCTGATAAATCAGCTCAATACAATCCATCAAAAATCCTGTGACCTCGCTCGCCGATAGGCATCACGCGACGTCGCTGATCTATCCTAGAGAGGTCGGACCGCGTACCCTATGTCACATTCCCTGCTCCCGGACGGACAATACCTTTGCCCCGTGTGCCGCCACGGCCAAATCTCTCGCTTGACGCTGATGGACGCTTTTGCCTGCAGCTTCTGCCGTCACCTGTTCGATTTGAGCTACGCTGAACAGCTCGCACGGGTTTTGGATGGGCCTCAACCGATCACCTGGCGCTGGCTGGGCGATCGCTGGGCTGTCCCGGGTGGGCAAGCCGCTACCCCTGCCATCTGGGGAATTTCGCTTATCCTGGCGCTGGTGCCCTTTTCGCTTGTGGGTTTAGCCAGCTATATTTTTCCGCCGCTGCCGGACAGCCGCTGGGCGTGGTTTCCCGAAGCTTGGTCACTGAGCGTGCTCGTCCTCCACGGCCTTCTGGCCGCCTGGATTGTCGCAGAGCATCATCAGCCGTCCCTCTACGCCGTCAACAAAATACGCCTCTCTCGTTGGCTACAGCGGGGTTAAAGCGAAAAGCAAAAGGGCGCATCGATCTGCGCCCTTTTGTCTACTGGTTTATAGAGGTCGCCGTAAAACCCATCCGCTTTAGGGGTGGGACATAAGGCGGTGAGCGTTAGCGAACATATCCACACTTTACACAGCGAGCGCTAAGCTGTAAGTATGGTTCAAAAGGCTTACCGCTACCGCTTCTATCCTACTGTGGGGCAAGAACAACTCTTGCGCCGGACGATGGGGTGTGCTCGCTTGGTCTACAACCGCGCTTTGGCGGCAAGGACTGAGGCTTGGTACCAGAAGCAAGAACGTGTCGGCTACGCTCAAACCTCGTCGATGCTGACGCAGTGGAAAAAAGAGGAGGGCCTTGAATTTCTTACTGAGGTTAGCTCAGTTCCCCTTCAGCAGGGGCTGAGGCATCTGCAGACCGCCTTCACTAACTTCTTCGCCGGTCGGGCTAAGTATCCCAACTTCAAAAAGAAGCACAACGGCGGCAGCGCAGAGTTTACCAAGGCGGCATTCAAGTTTAAGGGCGGTCAAGTTTACCTAGCTAAGTGCTGCGGGCCATTGCCGATTAGGTGGTCGCGTCAGCTCCCGAAAGAGGCCGCACCATCGACCATCACAGTCAAGCTGACGCCTGCAGGCCGGTGGTTCTTGTCGCTGTTGGTGGAGGTGGACATTGAGCCACTGCCACAATCTCCTAACAGAGTTGGCCTGGACTTGGGCATCACCAGTCTGGTCACGCTGAGCACCGGCGAGAAGATTGCCAACCCAAAGAGGCTTCCGGGCTAAGTACCGCAAGCTGAGAAAAGCTCAAAAGGCGCTCAGCCGCAAGCAAAAGGACTCGAACAACCGATACAAAGCGCGGCTCAGGGTGGCTAGGGTCCACGCCGAGATAGCCAATGCCCGCAAAGACCTGCTTCCCTTCGGGACGCTTCGCGAACACAAGCTGACAACCCGGCTGGTGCGCGAAAACCAAGCGATCGCCGTCGAAGACTTAGCAGTGGGGAACATGGTCCGCAATCACTCTTTGGCGCGCGCTATCAGTGATGCGAGCTGGGGGGAGTTGGTGCGGCAGCTTACCTACAAGTGCGAATGGTACGGGCGGGAGCTGGTTAAAATAGACCGATGGTTCCCCAGCTCTAAACGCTGTGGCAGCTGCGGTCACGTTGTAGATAAGCTGCCGCTGAATATTCGAGAGTGGCAGTGCCCTGAGTGCGAAGTGAAGCACGACAGGGATATCAATGCCGCTGTAAACGTATTGGCCGCTGGTCTAGCGGTGTCAGTCTGTGGAGCGACTGTAAGACCCGAGGAGAGCAAATCTCGGAAGGCAGGTGCTACGAAGCAGAACCCTCCTCGGGTGACCGGGGAATCCCACGTGCTTTAGCCGTGGGAGTAGTCAAGTTTAGTTGATTGTCAGCGGAGTTAGCTGCCAATCTTCTCGTCAGAGGAGAACCGATCTAAGAGTCGATCGGTTCCGCCTAGCACCTGTGCCTTAAGCGCAGCGAAGTCTTCAGACAGCTCAGCGCGGTCAGAGGCTTTGAGCAAATAGCGGTAGACGAACCAGATAGAATAGCCGATGCCAATGAGTTCGAAAATGGGAGACATCAGGGGGACGTCGTTGATGGCGTCCAAAATTGCCAAACCCACTTTAACCGCCAAGATGGTGCCCAGGATGAGGCCAATCGTGGTGATAGGGCGTCTGTATTGCCCAAAAAACTCAGAGACGTAGCTGGGCAGCTCGGAGAGAAACGTTGATGTTTGCTCGCCGATCTTTTGCCACTGCTCTTTGGTCTCCACAGCGTCACCGGTCGCGCTGACGTCAGCGGGATCGGTGGTCGCGTAAGCCGTGCCGGTCGTACCGTATACAGGTGTAGTGTCTACACCTTTAGCATCAACAGCATCGGTGCCGATGCCGCTCACGCTGGTATCTGTTGTGCCAGGAGTTGCACCTGGAATATTTTGATTTACGTCGGGTTCCATAATCGCACCTTTAGGGACTGTTTGAATACACTTATTGAAGAGCAACAGTACGCCATTCGCAATCTGTCAAACGTGACGGAATTGAACAAATAGCAGATTTACGTTCCGCCACAGGCGGCATCTAGACCATACTAGACACTAAAGGACTCTCTCCAGAATTGCAAGCTTGAAGAGAGGCGTGTTGATTTTAGCGTCGTTAACAGCAAGCGGGGTATGGCCGGTTTACAGCGCATCGTGATTTCCTCTCAGCCGAGCAGCAGGCTCCCCCTTGATCCCGGACAAAGCCACTACCTCTATCGTGTTTTGCGGCTGCGCAAGGGCGATCGCTTTATTGCTTTAGACGAGCAAGACCAGAGCTGGATAGCGACTCTAGAAGACGAGTCTTCTGCCACTATTATTGGTCCCCACTGCACCGCCACTGAGATCGGCTGTCGGGTAACCCTGCAGATTGCTATGCCTAAGACGGGCCTGGAAGACATTATCCGGCAGACTACCGAGCTAGGCGTCCATCTAATTCAGCCTATGGTTAGCGATCGCGTCATTCTCAGGCCAAGCGCCCACAAGCTAGCGCGCTGGCAGCGGATAGCTCAGGAGGCTGCTGAACAGTCAGAGCGGCAGCACTGGCCTAAGGTGGCGGCAGTACAGTCCTTTAGAGCCACCTTAGCTTCTCCAATCGACTCAGCCGATGCCACAGCATTACCGGTTCGATACCTCTGCGCCGCCCGCCGCCCAGCAGCGCATCTGCTCACTCACCTCATCTCCTCAAACCGACTTCCTGCGGCCCTCGTCCTGGCTATAGGCCCTGAAGGGGGGTGGACTGACGCTGAGATTGACGCCGCCACCGCCGCAGGATACCAGCTCGTCGGCTTGGGAAAGCGCATCTTGAGGGCCGTTACGGCTCCCGTTGCCGCTATGACGCTCATCGCAGCGGCCTCTGATACCTCTCTTCCCTCCCAATGATCCGGCGGTCAGCGTCGCCACCCTTACCAATTTAGTCCCTGACTTACAGCCTAGCCCTATGATCAAGCAGGTCGCCGCCGCAATTGAACGGCGAGATTATTCTCAAGCCTCTCGTCTTCTCAAACCCTTGCTCAAAGAGCAGCCCCACAATCCTTGGCTGCAGCTCTATGCCGGTCAGATTCACGAAGCCTATAAACGCTCAGAGCAGGCCCAGGCAATTTATCGCCGGCTATTGCAGACGACGAATCAACAGGTCATTCAGCAGGCTCAGCAGGGGCTGCGTCGGCTGACCTCTACGCTGACCTCTGCTGAGGGGAGGGCTGCCTTAGAGGCTTCCAAAGGGGCTTTTGCTAAAAGTACGTCTGCTGACCCAGCTTCCCGTTCCCCCCGCAGCCAGCTGACAACCGCTGCCGAAGCGCTCTTAGTTTTACAGCCTACTGCGGAGGCCAGCCGCGAGCAGGCGATCGCCGCCTTTTCCCAGCTCGCTGGCATAGACCGCTATACGGCGCGCACTCAGCTGCCGGTGAGGGGATGGCGGCTTCATCATGTAGGGGAACTCGAGCCCCTAGGTCGCTACTGGCAGCAGCTGCAGCAGGCCAATATCCCAGCGCAGCTGCTGCCTTTACAGGACATCCTGAATATTCACGTCTTTCGGGTGAAAGCGTTTCAGCAACTGCAGTCCCCGACGGTTCTCTGCGAGAATGAGGCCGGACAGCTGGGGAACTTAGCCTTCACATGGCAAGAAGTAGCTCAGTGCGTCGAGGGACGACTGCCTATTTTCGAGGAGGTCGTTGACAGAGACGCCCGCAAGCGGCTGATGCGAAAACAGAAAACCCAGGACTACGCCTATCTGTTCGACCTGCACTTGCCCCAGCGACGCAGTATCCTAAGGCTCTGCGATCAAACCTATCGGTTCTCTCCTAGCACTCGCTCAGCTCCCAATCAGTCAATGGACCTCGGCATGACGCGCCGCCGCCAGTGGCAAGCGCTGCGGCAAACCCTCTCAAACCATTTTGAAGGCCAAGTTTGGACAGACTTCATCCCGTTTGCAGAGTCTGCGCTAGATCCTGTAGGAACTCTGCCAACCTTTGATCCCCACATCGAGATCCTTAGAAAGCGAAAAACGCCTTGGGATAAGGCGTTTCACATCTACAGTAGCTTGGTGTTTTGCCAACCTACTGAGGATTTTCGGTCCTAATTTTCGGTCGTAAAAGGAAAGCCTAGAGAGACTCTCGGATACCCTAGGCTAGAGCGGCATTAGCTCGCGCCACCTAAATCTTTCGCCATAGCCTTGAACGGGTTCAGACTGGGACCGGGACGCCGCCGTCCCCCCAAGGTAGAGCGATTGAGCAAGAAGTTGGGAGCAAAGGTCCCAGCTTTAGGCTCGCTGCCGTTCTCGCTATTGCTGGAGGGGGCAAGCACCGTCGAGTCTGCTGGCTTTGTAGTCCTAGGCTGAGCCGGCGTCTGAATCGACTGGGCAGGGTCTGCAGTTGGCGTAATGACGTCTAGAGAAGGTTCGGGGGCAGAGGGGCGGGAGGGCGCTTTTGAGGAAGACGAGCCTGAGTTAGCGCGCGGCGGCGCGGCGCTTGGGGGGGCTGACGGCGTGGGAGCTGCGGCTGGCGTCTCGACTGCGCTCGAAGCGCTGCCGTTTGGTGAGGGGCTCGGAGCGACCTCATTGCTTGAAGCATCGTCGTCCAGCAGCTCTAGAAAATATTCAGACTTGCCGACGCCTAGGGTTTTGGTGACGCCGGTCAGCAGCCCCTGTAAAAAACCAAGAATTCCAGAAAAGACCTTTTTTATAAAACTCATGTTGCGCGATCGCTCCTAAACCAACTATCAATGCTCCCCTCAACCGCATCTGACAATCTACAAGAGGCGAGGAGCGGCTAACCCTCGAATTATCTAAGCCGGGCAAGAGCACTACAAGGATCCGCTCATTTTATTCACAAAAATTTACAACTGGGCGGTGTCTCGGTTCGTCTTATGTTCTGTGCTCAAACCAGATTCGAGATGAGATTGATGAACCGATGATCTGAGCGCACGGGATCAAATTCTCGCCTCGCTCGGACGAGGTGTTGATATTCAACGGGGTTAAGCCTAAAGGCTCGATGGAGAGAGTATATGGCGGCCTCTAGGTCATCAATTCGAACAGCAGCCTGCGCCTTACCGCACCAGGCGCTCAAGTGATGCTCGTCAATTTGAAGAGATCTGTTGAAGCTAGTAATTGCCTCGTGATACCGCCTCATTGCGGCCAAGACAAAGCCCCGATAGCTCCAGGCGTAGTGACAGTCTGCTTTGAGGTGAACCGTTCGGTTTAAGTTCTCTAGGGCCGCGCGGTAGTGACGACAGGCCTGCAGCGATCGCGAGCGGTTGTACCAGGCATGGTGATTGCTGGGATTCAGCTCAATTGAACGATCGAAGCTGCGAATAGCGCTGCGATACTGCTTGAGGCAAGTCAAAGCCATGCCGTGGTTGTACCAAAGCTGCGCATCCTCACAGCAGATCTGTAGCGCTCGCTCGAAATCTTCTACAGCGGTCTCATAGCAGCTCAGCTGAGCGTGAGAGAGTCCTCTACCGTGAAGCGCTAGCTTCTCATTGGGCCGCAGCGCCAGGGCTCGATTAAAACAGACAATGGCAGATTTGTACTGATGAGATTCGTAAAGGCGATACCCTTGGCGCGTCAGATCCGCTTGGGGACTGCTGGTGGGGAGACCAGGCTGGGATGACGATGGCCTCATGCAGGACCCATTCGGCTGCTCAGCAGGTGCGCTGCGACTCAAAACAACTCCTGATCGTCGAGAGAACACCATCATGTAGCCTGCTCTATCTAAAGGGGGACTAGCTCAAATCACTGTTGAATCTTGACCGGTGGCTGTATTGTTCCCAGAGAAGTTGCTTGACCCTAAGAGGCCAAAAACCGCAGAGGGGAAGAAAACCTTAGCCTTTATGGCATAGGTCAAGAGGTAGAGCGTTCCTGAGAGGGCACCCGCCAGAGTAGTCAAAGCCTCTCTCTGAGGCAGTTTCTTCGGTCTACAGGCTGTTGGCGGCGTTGTGTGACCTCAGACTATAAAGTGAATTCAGCATTAAGTAGAGTATCCGATCTCTACAGTTTTGTGAAGTATGCAGTTTAACTGTTGCCGTTGTTGAGCGCAGTGCACCAGCGCAGCATTCTAGAACCTCGGGGTAAATCACCCTGATTCAATGCGTTGAGTTTTGACGCATTGAATCAGGGCATTGAATTAGCGCATTAAACCCAGGGCATTGAATCCAGTGCATCAAGGCAGAGGCTGTTCTAGCAGCGGTCAGTCGGGGCCGAGCGGCACTAGGCAAAAATGGCTTACGCTTTAACCACAAGGCTATGACAGGACAACCCTCACTTTTTGACCCATGGTGCCAACACAACCTGAGACTGCGCGGACCCGCACAGAGAAAGACTCTATGGGGGAGCGATCGCTTCCCGATTCGGTTTATTACGGGATTCAGACGCTTCGGGCTACCGAGAACTTCGCCATCAGCGGCCTGCGCCCCCTCTCCACCTACGTCGACGCCTGCGTTCTGATCAAAAAAGCGGCAGCGATCGCGAATGGTGAGCTAGGCTGCATCTCCGAGGAGCTGCAGCGGGCCATCGTGCAGGCCGCTGATGAGGTGCTGGCCGGAAACCTGCGGGATCAGTTTGTGGTAGATGTTTACCAAGCTGGGGCAGGCACCTCCCACCATATGAACGTCAACGAGGTGCTAGCTAACCGGGCGCTAGAGATTCTAGGGGACCAAAAAGGCAATTACCAGCGCGTCAGCCCCAACGATCACGTTAACTACGGTCAGTCCACCAACGATGTGATTCCCACCGCTATTCGGGTGGGAGGGCTGCTGGCCTTGGAGCGTCGCCTTTACCCCGCGCTCACGACGACGATCGCAGCCCTTGAAAATAAGGGCAATGAGTTTCAAGACGTGGTGAAATCTGGGCGTACCCATCTGCAGGACGCCGTACCGGTGCGATTGGGGGAGGGCTTTCGCGCTTGGCAATACATCTTGACAGACCATCAGCGACGCCTCCACACGGCAGCGCAGGATCTCATGCAGCTGGGGTTAGGCGGCAGCGCTGCAGGCACTGGCCTCAACACCCACCCCAACTATCGGCGGCGCGTGGCAAGGGAGCTGGGCGAGCTAATCGCTCAGCCGCTGGAGCCAGCAGCCCACCCCATGGCGGCGATGCAGAGTATGGCTCCTTTTGTAAACGTGTCCGGGGCGCTGCGCAACCTAGCCCAAGACTGCGCCAAGCTCTCCCATGATTTGCGGCTTATGGATTCCGGGCCTAAAACCGGCTTCAAGGAAATTCAGCTGCCCCCGGTACAGCCCGGATCATCGATTATGCCGGGTAAATATAACCCCGTAATGGCAGAGATGACCTCCATGGTGTGCTTTCAGGTGATGGGATATGACAGCGCCATTGCTCTAGCGGCCCAAGCGGGACAGCTAGAGCTCAACGTGATGATGCCGCTGATCGCCTATAACTTGATCCACAGCATTGAGATTATGGGCAATACGCTGGAGGCTCTGACGACGCGATGCCTCCAGGACATCACGGTGAACCGCGATCGCTGCCACGATTACGCTGAGTCCAGTTTGGCGCTGGTAACCGCTCTTAACCCCCACATCGGCTATTTGAATGCAGCGGCGATCGCCAAAGAGTCTTTGGCGACGGGGAAGTCGCTGCGGCAGCTGGTGCTAGAGAAGGGCCTCATGGACAAGGAGGAGCTGGCGGCGGTGCTGGATTTAGACGCGATGAGTCAAATTCAGGGAGAGCGTTAGACGGCGCAGGCGACGCCGTCTATTTTCTTGGACGGTCGCAGCTTCCGCCCTAAACTCTGGGCAATAAAACCCCGTCTGCCCTCCCTAAAAAGGGGCCTGCTAACGACCTGAGGGCGATTGCTTTAAGCAGGTGCCGCCCCTTCTTTTGCCTCCTTCGGCTCTTTGGGCTTGCGCTCAAAGGCCTGAATAGAGGGCTGGTCTAGCAGGTAGCCCGTATCTGTCTTTGCGCCGAGCTGACCCGTCACGGCGGCAACCCACATGTCGTAGCTTTTGTCCGCCTCCTCGAGTCTGCGCCAAATTTTAGGCCGAACCGTTACTTGAAACACGACGCCATTACAGTCGATTGAAAACTGCTGCCAACCGTTCTCGACCGTCTCGGTGGCGGGCAGCTCATTGATTTTGATGGTGAGTTCCAGTCGTCCGCTTACCATTCCGTGTTACCTCTTTCATATATGCATCGGGGTAGGAGTGTAGCGGATGTTGGATGCGATCGCAACCACAATAGTAGGGGTTAGCCCATGACAACGCGCTGGCAGGCGGGCGCAATCTTGCTCTTTGGCGTGTTTTGCGTGTCGACATCGGCAGTTTTTATTCGGCTTGCCCTGAGCGACGCGGCCACATCGGGGGTGGGGTTCAGCCTGGTGATTGCGGCCTCGCGGCTGGCGATCGCATCGGTCATCTTGTTGCCCACCTGGCGACAGTTCCAGCCCGAGCGCTATCAGCCTAGGGCAGTTCTCTATTCGGCAATCGCGGGGCTGCTGCTAGCGCTGCACTTCGCCACTTGGACTAGCTCCCTGTCCTACACGTCGATTGCCGCTTCAACAGCGCTGGTGACGACTAATCCCGTTTGGGTGGCGCTGCTGTCTTGGCTATGGTTTGGAGAAAGGCCGTCGTGGCGGACGGCTGTCGGCATCGCCGTCACTCTGGTCGGGGGGGGAATTATTGGCTGGCAGGGGGAGGGCAGTATGGGGGCAAACCTGCTGTTGGGCAATGGATTAGCGCTAGCGGGGGCCTGGACGGTAAGCCTCTACTTTTTGCTGGGCCGTGAGGCGCAGCGGCGAGGCCTAAAGATTGGTCAGCATTCGGCGATCGCCTACACGGTGGCGGCGCTAGCTCTGCTACCGCTGCCGACGGCTCTGGGCGCATCCTATGGAGGCTATCCGCCGTCAGTCTACGGCTGGATTGTGCTGATGGCCATCGTACCGCAGCTCTTGGGGCATACGAGCCTAAACTGGTCAGTGCATCGCCTCTCGCCGACCTTGGTGACCTTAGCGATTTTGATGGAGCCGGTGGGAGCGAGTGCGCTGGGGTACGCGGTGTTTGGAGAGATACCAGGGATTCGAGTGTTAGTCGGGGCGATGGTAATTTTGGTGGGGGTCGCGGTGGCAGCCGCGCAGCCGCGACAGTGACAGTTGGAGGCTGCCAGGGTTAGGGCAATCCTGAGGGCGGCTAATGCCGCCTGACCCAAGCCTACGGTGGGGCCAATGCCGTTGTACTCTGCTGAAGCATTGCTAAAGCTACCTTGAGAGAAGCTTTTCCTCAATCTACCAAGACAAAGCTCATGTCTGAAGTAAAGACCATTGCAACATCGCCGGAGCCCATCACTATAGAGAGGCTCACGCAAGAGCTCCAGGCCCTAGGTCTGAGGCAGGGGCAGATTGTGCTGGTGCATTCTTCCCTGAGCGCCCTGGGGTGGGTTTGCGGCGGCGCACAGACCGTTATCCAAGCGCTGCTTCACGTCTTAGGCACGGAGGGGACTCTAGTTATGCCGGCCCACTCTGGCGATTGGTCTGACCCCTCTCTATGGGCGCATCCGCCCGTGCCCGAAGCCTGGTGGGACAGTATCCGAAACACCATGCCTGCCTTTGACCCTGACCTGACGCCGACGAGAGAGATGGGGGTAATTCCAGAGACGTTCCGCAAGGCTCCGGGGGCAGTGCGGAGCCGCCACCCCACCTCTTCATTTGCGGCCCTAGGGCCACGGGCCGCAGAGATTACCGCTGAGCAGGCCCTGGAAGATGCTTTCGGGGAGCGATCGCCCTTGAGGCAACTCTACGATTTAGAAGGCAGGGTACTGCTGCTGGGGGTTGGGCACTGCAACAATACAATGCTGCACCTCGCGGAGCGGCGGGCGTTGGGAGCAAAGCAAGTTAAGTGTGAGACGGGCTCCCCCGTGGCCATAGGTGGGGTACGGCGGTGGGTCACCTTTTGGCAACCGGTCCCCGTTGCTGAGGATTTTGAGGCTCTAGGGGCAGCGTTCGAAAACGAGGGGGCGGTACATCGAAGCCCCGTGGGGCAGGCAGACGCCCGGCTGATGGGGGTGAAAGCGCTGGTCAATTTTGCCGTACCCTGGTTTCAGCAGCATCGTACCGGGCAATAGACCATCGACCCAATCCCCCTCTAGAATTCTTCCATTCTGGGCTTTAAAGCTACGCTGATGGCCCAGCTCAAATCCCACAGCGCCCGGTCTCTAGCAAAGTCGGCGGCGGCTCGCCCAGCGTCAGCCAAAATTGTGGCGGTTTCGGCGCTAAGCTTCAGCGCCGAAATGCAGTAGCTCAATGTCGTACAGTAGCCATCGTTGAGGTGCGCTGCGGCCAGATACTTGATCTGCTCTTCATCCTGCTGCTGAAATGCTTCTAGGGCCGAGACGTGAAGGGGAGTGACGGGCTCGCCGAGCACTTTCAAGATGGCGTTTACGGCTCGCTGCACGTTCTCAGCTCTATACTCTAGCGTCGACTCTGACATGGTTTGCGTTTCTATGACTGACCGGCTACGACTCAACTCATAATAATGAAGATAGTCCTAAACGAACAGCCTTACGGCTAGAGCACCTCCAGCAGCCTTGGATTTTGACCAGCCGCCGATTCGAAGTCGGGCAATAGCCACAGCATCCCCCCACCCCGTATACTAAATCTTGGCTCGGCCAGCGGGCATCTCGTGCGCACAACTATAGAGGACACACTTTGGGCGTCGATCTCCGCAGCTACGTTTACATTGATAATCTTCAGCCCCAGCACGCGGCCTACCTCGGCACCGAAGCCCAGGGGTTCTTACCGCTCCCTGGAGACTCGTCCCTTTGGGTAGAGATCGCCCCCGGCATCGAAGTCAACCGACTCATGGACGTCGCCCTTAAAGCCGCCTCCGTCCGTCCGGCAATCTTGATGATTGAGCGGCTATACGGGCTACTAGAGGTCCATTCCTCCCGGCAAAGCGACACCAAAGCGGCAGGCCGCGCCATTTTGGAGGCCATTGGAGCCCGGGCCAGCGACTGCATTAAGCCCAATGTCGTATCGAGCCAAATCATCCGCAACATCGACCCCCACCATACTCAGCTCATTAACCGCGCCCGGCGAGGCAACATGATCGTGGCGGGGCAAACCCTTTATGTGCTCGAGGTTGAGCCTGCCGCTTGGGCAGCTCTAGCTGCTAACGAGGCGGAAAAGGCGGCTCTGATCAACATTTTGCGGATTTCAGCGGTGGGGAGCTTTGGGCGACTCTATCTCGGCGGCGCAGAGCAAGACATCTTGGCGGCCTCCCGAGCCTGCCTAGCGGCCATGGAGAACGTGCGGGGGCGATCGCACGTCGAGGACACGGTTGAGTAGGGCACAGGTTGAGTAGGGCAAGGCCGTACCAAGCGCGTTGTCAGTCAGCCATCACCACAAATTCGGGGCGGCCTGACGAAGGTCTGCCGAAGCCCAAAGAGATACTGCTCCAACGCCTCTAGCTGGGCAGGGTTAATGCTGTAGTACACCCACTTGCCCCGCTGCTTAGAATGCAGTAGGTCGGCCTCCTTTAGGGTCTTGAGGTGAAACGACAGCTTCGACTGACGAACGTTGAGGCGATCGCACAAGTCGCAAACGCAAAGCGACTGCTCGCGAAGAATCGCTAGCACCTGCAGCCGCAGTGGATCGGAGAGCGCATGAAAGCTGCGTTCGAGGGAAGCCGTCGGCAGAACTGCATCAGCCACGTCAGCTTATCCCTGTAGAGCCTCAGCACCCGCAGGCTCTGCCTGCCGCTCGCGATCTAGCCGTCGCTTGCGCGCGTAGAACTGAATTGACGCTGCCATAAGCACGACTAACCCCACAATGAGATAGGTGGTCGCGTTTGTTGGAAAGCTGTTCTTAAAGATTGCCAGCATCACAATCGGCACCAGCAGCAGGGTTGGCAGCTCGTTGAGGGCGCGCAGCTGTCCGCTGCTCCAGCGACATTCTCCTTTAGCCAGCTGCTTCATCAGCCGAGAGCAGTAGTGATGATAGCCGAACAGCACTGCCACCAGCCCTAGCTTCACCTGCAGCCACCAGTCGTGAATCACCGCAGGCTCTTGCCACAAAATACCGGCCGCCATCAGCACAGTCACAACCATGCCGGGGGTGGTAATGATGCGCAGCAGGCGCTTTTCCATCACAGCGTACTGATTTTTCAGAATGCTGCGGGCGGGCTCAGGTTGTTCCTCGGCTTCGACATGGTAGACAAACAGGCGCACGAGGTAGAACAGACCTGCAAACCAAACAACAACGCCAATGACGTGGAATGCCTTAAACCAAAGATAGGCCATGGGATTTAGCTCAGGGATTGAAACTGAAAGTTGTTAAAGTTGCGATATGGATGGGTCAAGATGCAGATAGGCCAAGACATAGACGGGCCGCGATGCAGCTGGGCCGGTGTCTTAACCTAGTCAAGCCAGCGAGCCACGTCTTTAGCGTGGTAGGTCAAGATCAAGTCGGCTCCGGCCCGCTTGAAGCTGGTCATGGTTTCAAGCACCACCTTACGCTCGTCCACCCAACCGTTGAGGGCAGCGGCTTTCACCATCGAATATTCGCCCGATACGTTGTAGGCCGCCACCGGAAGATTGCTGGCCTGCTTCACCTGCCAAATGATGTCCATATAGGCTAAGGCAGGCTTCACCATCAGCATGTCCGCGCCTTCCGCCACGTCCAGCTCAATTTCCTTGATGGCCTCGCGGGAGTTGGCCGGGTCCATTTGGTAGGTGCGGCGATCGCCAAACTGCGGCGCTGACTCAGCGGCATCTCGGAAGGGACCGTAGTAAGAAGAGGAATACTTGGCCGCGTAGGACAAGATGGGTAAGTCGGTGAACCCGGTCTCGTCTAGACCCTGACGAATGGCCTGCACGAATCCATCCATCATGCCCGAAGGGGCGATGATGTCGGCCCCGGCGTTGGCCTGAGCCACGGCGGTTTTCTTCAGCAGCTCTAGGGTGGGGTCGTTGAGTACCCGGCCCGAGAGGTCGCCCGTTTCCAAGTAGCCGCAGTGGCCGTGAGAGGTATATTCACACAGGCAGGTATCCACCACGACGATCAGATCGGGCACCGCTGCCTTAATGGCGCGCGATGCCTGTTGCACAATGCCGTGGTCGTGCCAAGCGCCGGTTGCCTCGTTGTCTTTGTCCTCGGGAATGCCAAACAGAATCACGGCGGGGATGCCAAGGTCGTAGACCTCTTTGGCCTCATCTACCAGCTTGTCGACAGAGAGCTGGTAAACCCCCGGCATGGAGGATACTTCTCGGGCTACGCCGCTGCCATCGACGGCGAATAGAGGATAGATGAGGTCGCGGGTGGTGACCACCGTCTCCTGCACCATGCGGCGCAGCTGGGGGTGGTTGCGTAACCTACGAGGGCGGTGAACGGGAAACATAGCGCGCTATCTATAGAAGGGTGAATCGCAACGTCAAGTGGAAGTATTTCTATATTTAACGTCTCGGCGGGTTACCAGCTCACGGGCTGTAACATTCTTTGACAGTGGACGTATCAGCCAGCGCCATAGCAGGTGCAGCAAACAGGCTGGTCGCCTCCTGAGCCACGGTAACTTTCACCCGCTCGCCTACCAAAAACTGTCGGTCCGCCGGTAGCCGCGCCACCACCGATCGCCCAGAAGGCAAGCTCAAACAGTAGCGGTTTTCTCGGCCCAAGAACTGGCGATCGCGCACCACAATATCAGACGCACTATCCGCCGTGATGGCAATGCCGTCTTGGCGAATCATAATTTCGGTGTCTGTCGGACTGTCCCCAACCTTTGACGCTCCGGAAATCTCCTGGTTGGCGCTACTGATGATTTGCGGCGATGGAAACGAGCCTAGCTCCGTCACCCAACCCAGCTGCGGGTGATACTGAGCCGGAAGGAAATTGGCCTGGGTGACAAACTCAGCCACAAACCGCGAGGCGGGAAAGTTATAGAGGTCTTGGGGCATCCCCACCTGCACCAGCTTCCCGTCGTGCATCACCGCCACGCGATCGCATACCGACAGCGCTTCCTCTTGGTCGTGGGTGACAAAAATGCCCGATACTCCAGCCGCCTTGAAAATATCCCGCAAATCCTGGCGCAGCTGCAGCCGCACCTTGGCATCTAGGTTACTCAGGGGTTCATCCAGCAGCACGATCGGAGGGTGGGGGGCTAGCGCCCGGGCCAAAGAAACTCGCTGCTGTTGACCGCCTGACAGCTGATGGGGGTGGCGATCTTCTAGACCCTGCAGCCCGACTAAAGCCAGCACCTCCGCCACCCGGCGACGTTTGGCCTGGCGGCCTTCCCGGGAGCGGTGCCGCGCCGAGAGGCCAAAGGCGACGTTTTTAGCCACCGTCAGGTGGGGAAAAAGGGCGTAGTCTTGAAACACCATGCCGATGCCGCGTTTCTCTGGCGCTAACCACTGGGGCCCCGCTATGGGCTGACCTGAAAGATAAATGCTGCCCGACTGGGGACGCTCAAATCCGGCAATCAGTCGCAGTAGCGTCGTTTTGCCGCAGCCTGACGGCCCCAACAGTCCTAGAAGCTCGCCTCTATTGAGCTGTAGCGACACCGAGCAAACGGCTGGGGAAGCGTTTGAGAACTGTCGTATGACGTGGTTGACCTGCAGGATAGGGGAATCGGGCTCAGAGGTGGTTGAGAACAGTTGTCGTTTTAAAAGCCTGTTGGCGGCTGGTGTCATAGGATATTTTCATTGCTGAAGAGGCTGTTGATGAGATTTGAGCTCCCCTCCGGCCCTTATTCCTAAGGTACTGACTGGCCTTCGCTTTTGCAACCTTCTCTCAATTAACCCTCAAAAATCACACAAAAAACGATCGCCCCTTAATAAAGAAGCGATCGCCCTGCAATTCAATGCTGTAGAGGCATGGCGGTGCCATGCCCTAACGCTTAGTAGTCGAAGTCACCCATGCCGCCGCCAGCGCCAGCCGCAGCCGCACCGTCCTTCGGCTCAGGCTTATCGGCCACAATGCACTCAGTGGTGAGCACCATGCCCGCAATAGAGGCCGCGTTCTGCAGGGCAGAGCGGGTCACCTTAGCGGGGTCCACGATGCCTGCTTCGAACATGTCAACGAACTCATTGTCAGCGGCGTTGTAGCCGACGTTGAAGTCCTTCTCTTTGACGCGCTCGGCAATTACCGCGCCGTTTTGACCAGCGTTCTCAGCGATCCGCTTTAGAGGAGCCGTCAGCGCCCGAGCCACGATCATCGCGCCCAGCAGCTGCTCATCCTTGAGGTTGCCCTCTGCCCAAGAAGACAGATCGGGGCCGAGGTGAGCCAGGGTCGTGCCGCCGCCGGGAACGATGCCCTCTTCAACCGCCGCTTTGGTGGCGTTGATGGCATCTTCTAGGCGCAGCTTGCGGTCCTTCATCTCGGTCTCGGTGGCAGCGCCCACTTTGACTACGGCCACGCCGCCGGAGAGCTTAGCTAGGCGCTCCTGCAGCTTTTCCTTGTCGTAGGAAGACTCAGTCTCCTCGATTTGACGGCGAATTTGCTCGCAGCGGGCCTTCACCTCTGCTTCGTTGCCTTCGGCGACGATGGTGGTGTTGTCCTTGGTGATGGTAATGCGGCGGGCTTTACCCAGCATGTCCACCTTGGTGTTGTCCAGCTTCAGGCCGGCATCCTCGGTGATCAGCTGACCGCCTGTGAGCACGGCCATGTCCTCTAGCATCGCTTTACGGCGATCGCCAAAGCCAGGAGCCTTCACGGCGGCGACGTTGAGCACGCCCCGCAGCCGGTTGACCACCAGGGTAGCCAGGGCTTCTTTCTCGATGTCCTCAGCGATGATCATCAGGGGACGACCGGCGCGGGCCACCTGCTCTAGCACGGGCACTAGGTCCTGAACGAGGGCAATTTTCTTGTCGGTGAGCAGGATGAACGGCTCATCGAGAACCGCCTCCATGCGCTCGGTATCGGTGGCAAAATAAGGGGAGATATAGCCCTTATCGAAGCGCATGCCCTCGGTGACCTCCAGCTCGGTCACCATGGACTTGCCCTCTTCTAGGGAGATGACGCCCTCGCGGCCCACCTTATCCATCGCCTCGGCGATCATTTTGCCGACTTCTTCGTCGTTGCCGGCGGAGATGGAGCCCACCTGAGCGATCGCGCTAGAATCTTCGACGGGGCGCGCCTGCTCAGCAATCTTCTCAACCAGGTATGCCGTGGCCTTGTCGATGCCGCGCTTGAGAGCGATGGAGTTTGCCCCAGCCGCCACGTTGCGCAGACCTTCTTTCACCATGGCGTGGGCCAGCACGGTTGCCGTGGTGGTGCCGTCGCCAGCCGCATCGTTAGTCTTAGAGGCCGCCTGACGAATCAGGGCAACACCCGTATTCTCAATGTGGTCTTCTAGCTCAATTTCTTTGGCGATGGTGACGCCGTCGTTGACGATTTGGGGAGCCCCAAACTTCTTCTCTAGCACTACGTTGCGGCCTTTGGGTCCCAAGGTAACCGCAACAGCTTCTGCCAGAATATCCATGCCCTTCTCCAGGGCGCGACGAGCATTCTCGTTGTAAATGATGCGCTTAGCCATAGTTCCTCTAAATTATTTCTCTGAAGAGAGTCTCAACTGAATAGCCTAAATCTGGCTTTAAACCTAGGCGACGATGGCCAGAATGTCTTTCTCAGACAGCAAAACGTACTCGTCGGTGCCGAGCTTGATATCGGTGCCAGCGTACTTGGAGTAGAGCACCTTGTCGCCAACCTTGACCTCTAGCTCCTGACGAGCGCCGTCGTCGCCTCGCTTGCCCGGTCCAACCTGAACAATTTCGCCAATCTGAGGCTTTTCCTTTGCGGTCTCAGGGAGCAAGATGCCGCCTGCGGTTTTCTCTTCAGACTGAGAAACCTTTACGAAAACGCGCTCACCTAAGGGCTTAACGGTAGAAACGCTAAGAGATATAGCTGCCATCTAAACACTCCAACAAATCAGTAACAGTTCTGCCAATATCAAAAATTGCGCCGTCAAATAGCTTGTTCATCGACAGGTGCGATTGCGCCAAGGGGAGAAACGTCCTAGACGGAGGATCACCACAAGGCCATCAAGGTGAACCCTGTAGCCCCCTTGACCCGACACCTAACTCTAAACTCACTACCTCTGGCGTGCTAAGCCTCAGTTTAGCACTCTCAGCTTACGAGTGCTAATTTAGCGAGCTAGCCTGCCCTCTGACAAGATTTGAGGCTGTACGGGTTACCGAACTGAGATCCCGTAGTGCCCTAGCGTCGTGAGCAAGAATGCCGCTGCGGTGGACCGCTGGCGTGAGCGGCCCGTCACGATCCAGCCTTGCGCTTGACGAGGCGATCGCCATAGCTCTAGATGCTCCACGTCGGGGTCAGCATAGAAGTGCTCTCCGCCGTCAGGGCCTAGCAAGAGTGACGTGTCGTGGGTGAACGCATCGTGACTGAGCCGATGAATCGGAAAGGGTTCTGTCAAAGGAACGCCCCAGCCATCTATGGCGATCAACCCTCCAACAGGAACGCAGGTGCGCCTTAGGTGACGGGCCACCCCTAAAGCACCCACAACCCCGGCGCTAAAGGCCATGAAAGCAGAAGCCCTGAGACCGCAGTACCTGTTGAGACCTCATCCACTCTAGGACATGTTGAGGAGAATAGACCGGTTGACGATGAGCTGGAAATATAATGTAGGTTGTTGGCGGCAGGGACAGCTCATGCAGAAATTCCTCCGTCGCTGTTTCGCTATGGATACCTGGGCAGATAACTAAAATCATGTCCTCATGCAAGCTCGGCTCTTGTGAGCCTACTGAGCCGAAGCCTTCTCTAAAAAATAAATAAAAGTAAAAAGCTTTCTGCTTAATTGTGTAGCTAAAGATGAAGAATCTTGCACCAAAGGCTTTTCAGACAAGGAAGCCTTCAAGCATCTTACCCGTAGCTGCAAGTTTAGGGGATTGAGAATCAAACGTCGTATTGCAAAAGTAGGAACAATACACCTGCGGTTTAAAGCTTGATGTTGCAGTGGCTCCATTCACTTTAGACAGGTAAAATCAGTTCTCTAAGCAAATTCGTTTGATTCCCATATTCTGTTCAAATCCATAATAAGACTTTGCAAGCTAAGCGTCGTATTCTTTACGCTTTACGCCTAGCCTTTGTCCATAATTTAGCCCACATAAATCGAAGCTTTGCTTCCCAAGCTTCAATAAGTTTACCTATTACAAATTTACATTAAACTGTACGGTGGCGTACAGAATGGAGGCGTGAGAGCCTTGCCCTGAGCGGTCTTACCCCTCTTGCGCTAGTGACAGATGGCATATAAATTGATTGCCAACGGATTCAGGATTTGATGTACCTCAGGTGTGTATCTTCAAGAAAATTACCGCAAACAATTTTAGCCATCCGGCGGTGTTGCCGGCCGTGATTGCTCTAGCAACCACGACGCTAACGACATCATTCACGTATTACCTGCTACAGAGGCCTTGGTGCATTCAGGTTAATGCGGATCAAAGCCAGCAAATTATATATGGCTACGTCAGCTGCGATTATTCGAACATTACGACTAATCTGCAGCAGCCGAGCGTCAGGCTAGGGCTATAGTCTCTAGCACATCAAACACCGCTATCTTCCCCTTTGAAAGCAGCACAAGCAAAGCAGCAAAAGCAGCCTCAGGTTGTCTGCTTGCTTCTGCACATTTCTCCAAAGTGGTGTCCTCAGTCTGCTGATGACCCACGCCTCAACAGGGACGATTCAATCGTGCTTTCCAAGTTGCATCTACAAGGACAAAATTATGAAGCTTTCGCTTATTCTTCTTGCTACCCTCATTGTTTCCTCTCTTGAGGCAGCTGTTTCCAAGTCCGGAGACGCCTTAGCAAAGAGTCCGGGATGTGATCCCGAAATTCACGTCTGCAGCTACACCAGCGCTGTGGACGAGGTGCTCTAATCCAATAGTGAAACCATTTCAGGCTCTGTCAACTACCTCCAGCCGCCAACGCTGAGCTGGAGGCTGGAGGGGAATCATCCCTCAACGTAAGTGTTGACTAGACCAAAGAGATCGAACTTGCTACAGACCTCCGGATACTTCCCTAGTCCGGAACAACTCTAAGCCTGGA
>CAVRCJ010000010.1:0-904777 GCA_963719515.1 uncultured cyanobacterium | reverse complement strand
TCCTTCCAGCGGCGACCATTTAGCGTCTTGTTTCAATCGATATGGACATGGTCGGCAACATCTGTAGCGACCTGCTTCCACGATTTGTCGAAAAACAGCTGGCCGACAGCTCCTGCTCGAATAAATTTGATGTGGTCGTAGAGCGATTAGAGAAAGTCTCCAAAGCCAGCTCCGATCAGTTTTGATAGGTTGTCTCGCTGCTCTGATATTACCGACTTGACCAGTCTGTAGAATTCTTTCACTGAGCGCTTCTGATGCATGACCGAGCTAGTGGCCCTATGGAGATTTTTGGGTAGACTATTTTTGCGTATGGCCGATTGACGAACTTATGAAGCTCTTTCATCTGCAGTTCAATATTCTCTCAACCGAGGCAGCAATGATGGGTCGTCATCGCTGCAGCTATGGTTTTCCCTATCGGGAAGGGCTGAGAAATCTCGATGCAGGTGGGAGGTTGGTCAGCCCCGAAACCCTGCCGCACCCGCGTCTTTGCTTCAACCGGAGAGAGAACTTAGCAGGCCAGACAAATCACCGGATTCAGCAGTGCCTTAAGCGCCTCAACGGCTGCGCAGCATCAGGCTTTGACCTCTAGTCTCAATAATGTATCCAGCTTGCCACAGAGGAATGTGGCTCCACAGGACTCTTTTCACAAAATTTATGTAATCTTATCCTCTGCCCTGAATAGCATTTTGCTTAAGTAAAATTTCTTGAAAAGTATTTTCAAGCCGCCATTCTTAAAGTTAGATTAACCTTATCTTAACCTAAGAATGCGTTGTCTGTTCCAGACTGCGTCATTTCCCCAATTAAAAATATAAGTTTCTATTTTCCAGCCTGAAAGGTTTCAGTCTATGATGCTTCATCCCAGCCAAAAATCAGGTTTCACGTTTCAGCCGCTCAACGCTGCTCGGATACTTACTTTTTTCGTTGCTTTCTTGCTCAGCTGTCAGCTTAGTCTACTGATTCTCCGATACTCTATTGGAACAGAGAGTCAGATTGCCCAAACTCTGATCAGCATATTTGACTTCGATCAAGAGAAAAGCTTGCCAACGCTTTTCTCTGGAGGACTACTGTTTGTGTCCGGTTTTCTGTTTGCAATTTTGGTGTTTACAAAGGCTCCAATCAAGGTCAAACGAGCCTCGGCTTTTCTCAGTGCTGTGTTTTGCTTTTTGTCAGCTGACGAAGTGCTGGCGATTCATGAGAAGCTTATAGAGCCAACGTCAAAGCTATTCGAGACGTCCGGTTTCTTCACAAACTCTTGGATTATTCCCTACTGCATTTTGGGATTTGTAGTATTAATAATAACGCTGCCTTTCTTGAAAAAAATTGACATAAGACACCGCTACCTTATGGTCACATCGGCTTTCGTCTACGTGTCTGGTGCCGTCGGTCTTGAAATGTTAGAAGGACAATATTTAAGCGCGGACATTTCTAATATAATGCTGAGAAAAGAGAAGTTTCCTTATCAAATTATGGTAACGATAGAGGAAGCTTTTGAAATGATGGGCTGCATCATATTAATCTACACTCTGCTGTCTTTGATCAGGAAATATGGCGGGTTCTCGGTTCAGATCCCCGGACAAGAACCTGAATACAACGTCCGCAGCTAGAGGACCCAGTGGTGTCGGTCAAGACTCTCATCAGCCGCTGCCCTTCTAGCCACGCCTTCAGCGATCGCCTCGCCGATGACAAAGGCTTTGCCCTCAAAAGCCCTCTCTCCACACCTAAAACTTTGCTTATACTCAGGCAGTGCCCGTACAGTAGCGTTTGGACCCAGCGCCCAAATCGTCTCTGAGAGTCCTGTGCCAGAATACTTCCTGTTACTGAAAGCACTAGTCTTCTGACGGCGGGCGTTATATGCTATGGCACAAGTTGGTGTAAGGAGTTGACGGATGAATTCCAAGAAGCATGCGCTAGAGGTACTTAAAGAAACGAGTCGAACGTTTTACATCCCCATTAGTCGCTTGCCAGACCGGCTGCTAGAGGCAGTCGCATCGGCTTACCTGCTCATGCGGGCTATTGACGAGATAGAGGACCATCCCCATTTAACGAATGATACCAAGGCTCGGCTACTGCGATCGCTGAGCCTTAATTTTCAGGGGTCAACCGAAAGCTCAGCCGAAGCAGACTTTGTGCTCGACCTCCATACCGACGAAGCGCCGCTGCCCGAGGTGAGTCTGCGCGCAGGGGAGTGGGCGCTCATGGCCCCCTCCGACGTTGCCCCGCGCATTTGGGATGCCACCGCCGCCATGGCCGATCGCATGGCCTACTGGGCCGAGCATAATTGGACCATTCATACCAAGGCCGATCTCGATCGTTACACCTTCAGCGTGGCAGGAGCTGTGGGCCTAATGCTGTCCGATTTGTGGGCTTGGCACGACGGCACCCAAACCGATCGCGCCCAGGCCGTTGGGTTTGGTCGCGGTCTGCAGGCGGTCAACATTGTGCGCAACAGCTCAGAGGACTCGGTGCGGGGCGTCAGCTTCTTTCCAGACGGCTGGACCTCTGACGATATGCACAATTACGCCCGCTACAACCTCACCTTGGCCGATGCCTACACCAAGGGGTTGCCCAAAGGCCCGGCCCGTAACTTCTGTCAGATTCCTCTGGCCTTGGCCCACGCCACCTTAGACGTTCTGGCCCACGGCAAAGAAAAGCTCAGCCGCAACGCTGTTCACGCCGTCATCGAAGGCGTTATGGGGCGTTAGATGACAGCACTATCGCCGCTAGCGAGGCTAATTCGCTACGGTCGCCGCTACCGCACTCAAGTCTGGCTAGCGGCGACCTGTTCTGTGCTCAATCGAGTGTTTGACCTAGCCCCTCCCCTCCTAATCGGACTCGCCGTTGATACGGTGGTGGAGGGACAAAGCTCCCTGCTAGCGAATTGGGGGCTACAGTCGATTGCAGCGCAGCTGCTGGTTCTCTCAGGGCTGACCCTGATCGTTTGGGGCTTAGAATCTGTCTTTGAATACGCCTACGCCCGCCTGTGGCGATCGCTGGCTCAAACCATTCAGCACGAGCTGCGGCTGGAAGCCTACGCTCACCTGCAGGACCTGGAGCTGGCCTTTTTTGAAGACAGCAGCACGGGGCGACTGCTGTCGATTTTAAATGACGACGTCAACCAGCTGGAGCGATTCCTGGACGTTGGGGCAACCGAAATTCTGCAGACCATTACCACCGTAGTGGTGGTAGGCGGTGCGTTTTTTATCCTGGCTCCCGGCATTGCCTGGATGGCTATGCTGCCCATGCCGTTCATCCTGTGGGGTTCTTTGGTCTTCCAGCGCAGCCTTGCTCCCCGCTACGCCGAGGTGAGGCAGCAGGTGGGCCAGCTCAACAGCCGCTTGGCCAACAACCTCAGCGGCATCACCACCATCAAGAGCTTCACCACCGAAACCTACGAAATTGACCGGGTGCGCTCAGACAGCGACGCTTACCGCACCAGCAACCGCAAGGCGATCGCCCTCAGCGCCGCGTTTGTCCCCCTGATTCGCATTGTCATTTTGGTAGGGTTTACCGCCACGCTGTATTTTGGCGGGCTAGCGGCGGCGGGCGGCACTCTAGCGGTGGGCACCTACAGCGTTTTGGTGTTCATTACCCAGCGGCTGCTGTGGCCCCTCACTGCTCTAGGCAATACCCTCGATCAGTATCAGCGGGCGATGGCCTCCACCACCCGCGTGTTGGACTTGCTCGACACTCCCGTTGCGATTCGCTCGGGCTACCGAGACCTGCGCCTGGATACCGTTAAGGGGGCGCTGCGGCTGGAGAACTTGGGCTTTGCCTATGGAGATGGGTCGCTTCTATTTAAGGGGCTGTCCCTCACCGTTCCTGCAGGCCACACCATCGGCGTAGTGGGGGCCACCGGTTCTGGCAAGAGCACCCTAGTGAAGCTGCTGCTGCGCTTCTATGAGCTAGACGTGGGACGTATTACCTTGGACGGTATTGACATCAGCGAGATTCGGCTGCAAGACCTAAGGCGCGCCATCGGTTTGGTGAGTCAAGACGTGTTTTTGTTCGACGGTACCGTCGCCGAAAACATCGCCTACGGGAGCCCCGATGCCCAGCCCGCCGCAAGTTCGCCACGCTGCAAAAATCGCCGAGGCTCACCCCTTCATCGAAACGCTCCCCCGCGGCTACGACACCATTGTGGGGGAGCGGGGGCAAAAGCTCTCGGGCGGGCAGCGGCAGCGGCTGGCGATCGCCCGAGCCATTCTAAAAGACCCGCCAATTTTGGTGCTAGACGAGGCGACCTCCGCCGTGGATAACGAGACAGAAGCCGCCATTCAGCAGTCTCTAGAGAAGATTACCCAGCACCGCACCACGATTGCGATCGCCCACCGCCTCTCCACTATCCGCAATGCAGACCAGATCTACGTCATGGATCAAGGCCAGATAGTGGAGCAGGGCACCCACGATGAGCTGCTGCGGCAGGCCGGCCTCTATGCAGGGCTGTGGCGTGTTCAGACGGGTGAGCCTATGGGGACTGGCGTGTAGCCCAGGCTACTGCCGCCTCGAATAGATCTAGTCCTGTAGCGCTGGGGTTGCCCCATAGGGAGAAGCCTACGCGCCGCGCCGCAGCGGTCTTGCCGTTGAATAGCGCCGCTCCCGCGTCGTAGCTGAAGATCGCCGACTTGCTGGGGTCATTGGTCAACGAGGCGATCGCCACCGCGTTGCTGTTGGGGTTGCCCCAGCCGATATCGCTCTGTAAAGGTCTCCAAATTGCCGAAGATTGTGGCCGCACCAAGAATGAGGGCACTGGTCTGTAGGACGGCTTCTGGATGAATATCAGGTCAAAGCAGCACGCGCCGTTGCGGCGGTGCCAGGGTAAACGACCTGCTCAAGAGCCGGGCTCTAGAGTCAGCAGTTGACCGTTGTATAAGTTCGAAAATTACTGTGTAAATCCTGAAGCACAGCAGGCTTCAGGGACCCAACGCGCCTCTAACGTCGTTCAGTCTTGGTAGATGTGGCGGTAGAATTGCTGTATCGCTCGCCGCTAACCTGTATCGAATGTGGCACAGTGCTAGGAGGAGCAGGAATCTGACAGAGGAAATTCACCAGACTCTTACGCGCGGCCCTGGTTGGATAAACCTAGCGTTAATCTGGCGCTAAGATGAAGTAAAGGGCCCGATTACAGCATTTTCTATGCTGGTGGAGTACGGGTGGTAGTGGCGCGGCGCGCCACTACCACCCAAATCCGTACCTCACGCGACTGAAAATCGCTATAACGGTATTGGTTGTTGAGTGTACTTCAGATATACAAAATTGGCCCCAGTAGTATCCGGTTTAAGCTATGTGCGGACGCTTTACTCTCACGGCCTCGGCTGAGGCGATCGCCGAGGCATTTGGTCTCGCGTCACTCCCTGAAGTTGAGCCATGCTACAACATTGCTCCCAGCCAGCCCGTCCTTGCCGTTACCGCTAAGGCGTCCCAAGCCAAATATTTCCGCTGGGGGCTGGTGCCCTCTTGGGCTAAAGATCCTAAGATTGGCTACCGTCTGATCAACGCGCGAGCCGAGACGGTGGCCGAAAAGCCCGCCTTCCGGCAGGCGTTTGCGCGGCGGCGCTGCCTGATTGTGGCAGATGGATTCTATGAGTGGCAGGTTCAAAAGGGCCAAAAGCAGAAGCAGCCCTTCTACTTCTACCAGCCCGATCGCCAGCCGTTTGGGTTTGCGGGGCTGTGGGAGGCGTGGCGCAGCCCTGAGGGCGAGGAGATCGAGTCCTGCACCATTTTGACGGGGGCGGCGAATGAGGTGGTCGAGCCGGTGCATCACCGCATGCCGGTTGTGATTGGCCGGCAGGACTACGCGCAGTGGCTAGACCCACAGCAGCCAGCGCCAGCGCTGCAGGCTCTGATCGCAACGGACCAAAGGGAAAGCCTCGCAAAGCATGCCGTCAGCAAGGTGGTGAACAGTCCGGCCAACAACAGTGCTGACTGCGTTGAAGCTGTAGCCTAACCGGAGCTTGTCACAGATTGCAGGCGTTCTTCGTCTTATTCTACAGAGGCCATAATAGAATCAATCATGAAACTGCTTGAGATTCAGTCGAGCGTCCGCCAGGAAGGGTCTATTTCTCGGGAATTGAGCCATCAATTTCTTCAAGCTTGGCAGGCCGCACAGATCAATACTCAGCACAGAATGCGCGACGTGGGCGCTCAGCCCCCTAATCATTCAACAGAGCTTTGGGTAAAAGCCAACTACAGTCCGCCGGAGGAGCGATCGACCTTTGAGGTACTCATCGGCGGCCCGAGCCCAACTCATTGCTCTAGCAACGGCCTGACGCCCCGTAGACCGACTGAGCACGTTCAACCAGCACCAGCCCTTGCTGGAGGCGATCGCCTCCAGTAGGCCAAATTCCGCGCCTGCTAACCCAGCTGGGTGTTGTCAGCCAGGCCCTGTGACGATTCCTGGCAGTCGCTGCAGACGCCATAGACCGCTACTTCATAACTTTCCGGATGGAAGGGGGCATCAACCCGGCTCAAATCGACCGCCTCAAAGGTAGACCAAGAGAGATCGCTGATGCTTCCGCACTGGCGGCAGATGCAGTGGTGATGAGGCTGAACATTGGCATCGTAGCGAGCCACGCCGTGCTCCAGAAGCACCTCACGCACTAAACCAACCTGACAAAGGGTTTGCAGAGAGTTGTAGACCGTCGCCTGAGAAGAAGTTGGAAAGTGCTGGTTGATGTTGATTAATAACTGCTCTGCCGTGGGATGGTCGTTGCGGGCCACTAGGCTGGCATAGACCGCATAGCGCTGTGGTGTAATTCGCAGACCCTTAGCCTTCAGCTCCAGCGTAATACTATCGGTGGGGAAACGGTTCATGGGCTTTACTCATGCGGACGTCAAGCAGCGTTGTCGTTTCGTTGGATATTCTATTTTAAGTGATTTGCTCTATAAAAACAAACAGCATCAGAGAATGATTCCTACCCTTGACTAAAACATTGTTTAGAATTATTCTAAGAAAAGTCAGCTAGCCGGATTGACTACGCATAAGCTAGCTGAGGTTACAGCGATTTATATAGTGAGGTAATCTATGCCCGTTATTACACGTGTCCCCAACGTTACATTTAAGACCCGCGTCCGTGATGAGTCCATTGAGGGCCCAAATCCGTTTCGCTGGCAGGATGCGACTACCCAAGAGATCTTTGGGGGCAAGCGCGTTGTCGTCTTCTCACTGCCTGGTGCCTTCACGCCGACCTGCTCTTCTACTCACCTGCCTCGTTATGAAGAGCTTTACGAGGAGATCAAGGCACAGGGCGTCGATGCAATCGTTTGTGTCTCGGTCAACGACGCATTTGTAATGTTTCAGTGGGGCAAGCAGCAGGGCGTCAAAAATATCGCCCTGCTGCCCGACGGCAACGGCGAGTTCACCCGCAAGATGGGCATGCTTGTTGAGAAAACTAATCTGGGCTTTGGCAGCCGCTCTTGGCGCTATTCCATGGTGGTTAACGACATGGAAATCGAGAAGATCTTTGTTGAGCCTGACTATGGCGACAACTGCCCCACTGACCCCTTCGAAGTGTCCGACGCCGATACAATGCTGGCCTATCTCAAGGGCACCAAGTAATTGACGCAGGAGTGAGCCTCAGTTTTTAGGGGCTCGTTTAACCCATTTGGACTGGATGTGTGGGGAATATTAGCTCACACATCCTTTTTATTGAGCCCAGGTAGGTAGCACGCAAGTCCAGTCCATCAGTGTCTGCTCAACCCTTCAATCTGATGGCAGCAATAGTTTAAGGAGACGTAGAGATGGCCTACGAATTTGATTATTTTGTAATTGGCGCTGGGTCTGGGGGCATTGCCTCGGCTCGCCGCGCGGCGCAATACGGCGCTAAAGTTGGGGTGGCTGAGTACGATCGCCTGGGGGGGACCTGCGTTAACCGGGGCTGCGTGCCTAAAAAGCTGATGGTCTACGCCTCTCACTTCCCTGACCATTTTGAAGAAGCGACGGGCTACGGCTGGAGCCCGGTAGAAAGCCAGTTTGACTGGACCACCCTGACGACGGCGGTAAATAACGAGGTGACCCGCCTCAACGGGATTTACCAGCGGATGCTGGACAACTCGAGCGTCCAGATTTTTCGCGATCGCGCCCGGTTCATTGATCCCCATACGCTGCAGGTGGGCGATCGCACGGTGACCGCCGGGAAGGTGCTGATTGCGGTGGGCGGCGAGCCGACCTACCCCGATGTTCCTGGGGTGGAGCTAGCCATCACTTCAGACGATATCTTTTCGCTGCCCAAGTACCCGAAGCGCGTAGTGATTTTGGGCGGGGGCTACATTGGCTGCGAGTTTGCCTGTATTTTGAACGGCTTGGGGTGCGAGGTGACGCAGATCATCCGTGCCGACAAAATTCTGCGGGGCTTTGACGATGACCTGCGGATGGAGATTCAAGAGGCCATGATCAAGCACGGTATCAACCTGTTGACGAATACCCAGAACTTGATGATTGAAAGGGCAGACCACGGCGTCGCGGTGAGCGTCCGCACTGACCAAGGAGAAGACTACGTTGTAGCAGATGCGGTGAGTCTATCTGCTTTGGGTCGTCATCCCAACATCGACAACCTCGGGCTGGAAAACACCAAGGTTGAGGTGGCGAATGGGGCGATCGCCATCAATAAGGCATCAGAAACCGCCGAGGCGGACGTCTACGCCGTGGGCGACTGCACCGATCGCATCAACCTCACCCCCGTAGCCATCAACGAGGGGCGGGCGCTGTCGGATACCCTCTTCGGCAACAATCCCCGCACCATGGACTACCGCAATATTCCCACCGCTGTCTTCACCACGCCGGAGGCCGCGACGGTGGGCCTTACTGAGGCAGAGGCTCGCGAAGAGTACGGCGATGCCATTAAGGTGTATCGATCTCGCTTCCGCGCCATGTACTACACCCTGCCCAACAAGGACGAGAAGACCCTGATGAAGCTAATCGTCAACCAAAACGACAGCGAGCGGGTCTTGGGCGCCCATATGGTGGGGGACCACGCCGCTGAGATTATTCAAGGGGTGGCGATCGCGGTGAAGATGGGGGCGACGAAGGCGGATTTTGACGCGACGGTAGGCATCCACCCCAGCTCGGCGGAAGAGTTCGTCACGATGCGGTAGGGTTTGTGGCTCTTCACCATTAGGGGAGTTCTACAAGCGCGCTTGGGGTGAGCGGGCCAACGGCGATCGCGCCTAAAGGTAGCGGTGAAATTCACCGCTCTCAGCCGATCTAAGATCGGACGCTCTTAAGTCGATAGCGTTGGCAGCGTTCAGGAAATCTACCCAGGAGCGGTGAACACGGTAAGCGATCGCCTGTAAAAGCTCTTTCCCCGATCCTTTATCCGGAAGTTTGGTCAGGTGCCGGAGGAGACGGAGTTTATCCCACTGCCGGATTAGGCTCCTACCCCTCCGAGGTTTCCGGCTCCGTCTCGGCCTCCTCCCCCGCCCCCTGCAGCACATCCCCCGCCGATCGCCCCTCCCCCTGATAGCCAAAATGCCACAGCACCGCCGCCGCCTCAGCGCGAGTAACGGGTTTCTTGGGCTGAAACAGCGTCGTGAACCCAAAAGCGCGGCGGATATTAGATTGGTCGCCGTTGGCATAATCTGCCAATACAGCCTGCAGCGCCTTTGGCTCAATTTTGGCCGCATCCTGAAAGCCCCAGGCCTGCTGCACCGCGTCTAGGGTCGCGTTGGGTAAAGACTGCCGTAGGTCCAGCGGCACCTTCCACTGCACCAAAGTCTCCCGCGTCATCGGGGCGTCGGGCCGAAAGCTGACTGCAGTGGCTCCCGACAGAGCACTAGGCACCAGACCCGCATCCGCAAGACCCTGAATCTTGCCAAAGTCGGGGTTACTCTGGGGGACGTCTTGAAACACGGCGTCGCTACCGGAGGCAATGCGGATGCGCTTTGAAGGCTCGGTATAGAGGCGGTTGTTAGCGTTGAAGAGCCACCGGGCAAAGGTGCGCCGCGTCACGGGTTCATTGGGTTGAAACTGGTTTCCTTCGGCAGCGTCTAGAACTCCAAGGGAGGCTAAGTCGCGAACGTAGTCTCGAAGCTCTTCCGGGGCGTCGTCAGCATCCGTGAACGATCGCGCTGCGCCAGCGCTTGAGGCAGGTTCGTCTGCTGACGTCTCGCTGGCATTGCCCTCGGCACCCTCAGCCGCTGGCGCTGTAGCCACCACCGGCTCCTCGTCAACCTGCGCCGTTTGCGAAGGACGGTAGCTCACCGTAAATGAGGCTGCACCCGCTCCTTCGGACTGTCCCGCCGGAATGGCGATCGCCACCCGTACCCCGTCTTTGACGGCCTCTATCGGTGCTGTAGCCGAGACATCGGTAGAGGTCGTGACCTCCCAATTCTCCTGCTCAAACGCCTCACGGTAGAACGATTGCACCTGCTCGGCGTCATCCTCAGTAGACCAGCGGGCCTCAATGGCGGTGCCGTTGTCCAGAGTCGATTCCGTTACCTGAAGTAGATCGGCCTCAGGGTAGCAAAAACCGCTGGGAAACGCTTCAGGCAGCCGCGATCGCGCGATCTCGCTGCAGGTGGCGGCAGGCCTAGGAGGCTCTGCGCTCGTCTCAGGCCGCAGATTAGGGTCTGTCTGAAGAGCGTCTTGGAGGGGTCGGCCATCGCAGGCGGCTAGCAGCACGACTGGGCTAAGTAAAAGGGTAAGGAGACGTCGCTGCACGAGTAAGTCAAGTTAGAGGGGTATACAGGCTAGGGTACAGCCTAGCCGAGGCCAGTGAGGGATAGGGCAAAGCCCTTCGTCAGTGAATACTCCCGACGTTCTTCCTGCGGAAGCGCTTTGCGAACATCCTACGGATAGAGCGCGGGCTTCATCGGTCACCCGATGAGTTTCCTGCTTCGCAGCCAGTTGGCTAGATATGGTTTCCCACATCCCCGCTACCTCGACTCCACAGGCAATTTGAATACCCGAAATTCCACGGGCGTTGATGACTTGAGCAGCGGCAATATCTCTCGGCTTCACAGACCCACACTCACCACAATGATGAACGCGATCGCCTATGGACTTTTTGACAGCAGCGCCGCAATCAGGACATTCCTGAGAGGTGCCGTAGGGGTCAACCTTTTCGTAATAGACACCGCGCTTGAAGCACACCCACGGCAAGACCTGGTTCACGAATTGCCCCAGACCAGCATCGAGTGTGTGTTTACCCAGCATCCCTTTCGCCATGACGCGAAAGTCAAGATCTTCCACGAAGATGATCTGGGCCTGGTCACAAAGCTTGTGGGCCAGCTTGAATTGCCAGTCAAGGCGACATGCTGCTATCTGCTCATGTACCCGTCCAATCCTTCCAATCAGCTTGGCGCGGTTATTCGAGCCCCGCTGCTTATTCTTCAGTCTGCGTTGCAGCAATTTAAGCTTGCGTTGCAGCTTACCGAAAAAGCGCGGGCGCTCTACCTGCAAGCCGTTGGAAGTGGACAGGAAATACTCGAGCCCGACGTCAATGCCGATGCTATGCCCAGCGGGAACGACATCAGGCACATTGACATCGGCTTGAATACTCGCGGTAGCGTACCACCCCGAATGCTTTTTGATGACGCGCACCGTCTTTACTTTGAATCCATCAGGGATAGGTCGGTGCAGAACGATGCCCATCGTGCCCAGCTTAGGCAACTTGATTTGGCTGCCCGTCACCGGGTTTTCCTTGAACTGCGGAAAGAGGAACGAGCGGTACTGCCCAAACTTCTTGAAGCGCGGGAAACCGTGGCCTCTCTCCTTCCTAGCCGCAAACGCTGCTTCTACCCGCCCTATAACGTCTTGAAGAACCTGCGACTGCACTTCTTTCAGGTGGGGAAGCACTCTCTTAGCAGCCGTCAGCGATCGCTTTTGGTCGTAGTAACCGGGATATGGCGCGTTTGCCGCAATGATGTACTCCGATTGAAGCGAGCAGGTATTAGCTACGCAGCTTCTCGACTTTATCCAGTCCTTGCGTTCACGCAGCGCATAGTTATAGATGCCGCGACAAACCTCAAGCCAACAGACCATGCGGGCTTCCTGCTCAAGAGACGGATAAATTCGGTAGGAGTAGTTCAAGGTCAACATACCTCAATTGTAGCATTTCTAGGAAGGGCAGTGCTACTCCCTAGAAATGCTCGTCTGTGACTCGCTCGCTTACATCCCGACGCTGACTCTCCGAGTACAGCGCGGGGCTTTCACGAACTAGCTAAAACACACCGACCGCCTCTATTGGCGTAGGGCTTCATGTGGCCCTCTTCTGTCAACCCCGCCAAAACTGGCGGATTTAGATTAGCATAATTAAACAAATCAGCGGGTTTTGCCACATCCTATGTTCGATTGGGTCCCATTCCGCATTTCAATTGATCGCGTTGCTCTAGCCGGTGCGTCGCTTTGGTCCTTGGCGCTCTACCTAGGGCTATCGCCTGTTGGGGATTGGGTGACGCTGCAGCTTAACCGCTGGTTCAACTTTGCTGAGCAGTTTCTCTATACCTCGCCGGAAGAAATGGAAAAGGCCCGCAAGGGGTGGGAATCTCAAAATGCTTTTCTGGCGTCTTTGCTGAGCATTGTACCGTTTCTAATTGCGGGCGGCCTGCTCAACTATTTGATCGACGTTGGCCTAGGCCGCAGCTGGGGCATTAGTACAGGCATCCTGGCCGCTATGGCCTGCGGTATCTACGAGCTAGGGCGACGAACCGGACAGGCGTCTGACTAGCGAGTTTATGGGAGTGACGGCTGTGGATGTTGCCTTGGGTCCGCTCTACGTTAGGCTCTTGCCGATGGCAGTCTGGCTGGGGCTGGTGGCGTCGATCGCTATCTGGGCCCACCGGAGCGATCGCAGCTCGGAGGCAGTCCGCAAGGTGGTGCATATCGGCACGGGCAACGTAATTCTGCTGGCCTGGTGGCTCAACATTCCTGCCTGGATTGGCGTCAGCGCCTCTATCCTTGCGAGTGGCGTAACGCTGCTGTCTTACTGGCGTCCGGTGCTGCCCGCGATTAACAGCGTCGGTCGCCGCAGCTTTGGCACCTGCTTTTATTCCCTCAGCATTGGCCTGCTGATTGCGGTGTTTTGGCCGTTGGGGCACCCGGAGTATGCGGCGCTGGGGGTGCTGGTGATGGCTTGGGGGGACGGGATGGCGGCCCTGGTGGGACAGCGATTTGGGGCCCACCCTTACGAGTTTTTGGGAATGAAGAAGAGCTGGGAAGGCTCGACGGCGATGGCGCTAGTGAGCGGCCTGGTGAGCGGCGGGGTGCTGTGGGCCGCGCTGGGGGATGCTGGGTCGGCTGGGCTGACGGCGGTGGCGATCGCGGTGCTGGCAACGGTGCTGGAGGCCGTGTCGATTTTGGGTGTCGACAACCTGACGGTACCTTTGGGGAGTGCGATCGCCGCTTGGCAGCTGAGCCACTGGATTTAGAGCTTGCTTGAAGTGGGTCTCGACTTCGCACAGACAGACTTTGCCTTTCCACAAAAAAGCGATCGCCAGAGCTTCAGAGGTTTACGCAGCGGTAAAATCCTTCGGCTCAGCGATCGCTTTTTCCTAATTGACCCGCCCAACTGAGCTTAGAGCAAACAGCTGCTTGTGCGGGTCAGCTCGCTAATCAGGCATCGATGCCAGAAGTTCACTACTTAACCGAGACCTTCGCCCCAGCATCTTCCAGCGACTTCTTGGCTTCTTCAGCTGCATCTTTGGCAACCGCTTCTTTGATTGCCTTAGGCGTAGACTCCACCATGTCCTTGGCTTCTTTTAGGCCCAGACCGGTGAGGGAGCGGACCACCTTGAGAATAGCGATCTTCTTATCGGATGGGACCTCTTCCAGCACCACGTCGAATTCAGTCTTCTCTTCGACTTCTTCTGCCGGAGCAGCAGCGCCAGCGCCAGCACCAGGAGCCATCATCATCATGCCGCCGCCGGCGGAGGCAGAGGCATCGACGCCAAAGGCTTCTTCAATCTGCTTGACGAGCTCAGAAGCCTCTAGCAGAGAGATGGACTTGAGCTGCTCTAGAATCTGATCGGTAGCTTCAGACATAACGTTCCTCTCGGTAATAGATAGGGTGTAAACAATTGGTAAAACAGTGATCCGATACGACGACAGGCTTTACGCCGCGTCGGCATCGTCCTTGGTCGCCACGGCCTGGAGCGCACGCGCCAGAGACGCAGGCACTTCTCGAACGCCCACGGCCAGCTTGGTCGGTACCGCTTTGGTGCCCACGGCCAGCTTGGTTGGAATCGAGTTGATCGCACCAGCGATGCGGGCGATAAGCTCTTCCTTCGTCGGTAGCTCAGTAATGGCTTTGACGTCATCTTCACTGAGCGTCTGGCCTTCCATGACGCCGCCGCGCAGCTCCGTCTTTTTGGTGTCCTTCTGAAAGGCCTGGTAGGCTTTGATGCCTTTACCCAGATCATCTTTAAGAAGAAGAAACGCCGACGACTCTTTTAGGAACTCCGTCATCGGTTCCCAGGCGCTGTCGCCTTCCACCGCAATCCGCATGAGCGTATTTTTGGTGATTTTGCAGACGGCTCCGCTCTCTCGTAGGCGACCGCGCAGGTCAGTGATTTCAGAAACTGACAGCCCTTTGTAGTCGATGACTAGGGCTAACTGCACGTCGCTGAGGGTCTCTTTGAGATCCGCAACGATCGCTTTTTTGTCCTCTAGGGTTCTCCCCATTCAACTTCACCTCCTTGTTTTGGGGTTACATGTTCACGCTTTGAGAATCAAAGCTTGTAGCGCATCATCGGCCACAAAAAATCCCGACTATGGGAGCCGGGATGCAGGGGTTGCCTAGGGTTGATGTCTGCCTTGGCCTGTGGGGACAAGCCAATGGCGATCGCAGCGTTTGAGCGCTACGGAAAACCTCAACAAACCTAGGCAGGAATTACGGATGACCTGCTGTCTTCGGCGTCGCTATTTAGTTGGAGACCTTATGGCCGATGGTTTGACTCCGCTACAATTTGAAACCTGAACAGATTTGAGGTAGACGGACTAATTCTCGCCTGTCAAAGGCTTAGCCCCCGTGGCTCAAACTAGCCATAGCCAGTCTAAGCCGCCTCGTCCATCTTCATATCTCGCAAGGCGCTGACGTCTACCTGGATGGCAGGACCCATGGTAGCAGAGACGTAAACGCTCCGCCAGTATCGACCCTTCGCGCCTGAGGGGCGGTTGCGATCGATGGTTTCCTGCAGCGCTTTGAGGTTAGTCAACAGATCCTCAGCTGGAAACGTGGCTTTGCCAAACAGCACGTGAACGATGCCGGTGCGGTCGGCGCGAAATTCAAGCTTACCCGCCTTGAACTCGTTAATCGCTTGAGGCAGGTCGAAGGTGACGGTGCCGCCCTTGGGAGAAGGCATTAGGCCACGTGGACCCAACAGTCGGCCTAGCTTTGCCACCTGGGGCATCATGTCTGGGGTGGCGATAAGAACGTCAAAATCCAGCATCTCTTCTTTCTGGATTTCCGCAATCAGCTCTTCCGAGCCAACTAAGTCAGCGCCAGCCTCATTGGCCTCCGCTACTTTCTCGCCCCGGGCAATCACCGCAATTCGAACAGCCTGGCCGGTTCCTTGCGGAAGGACGACGGTGGTCCGCAGCTGTTGGTCGGTGTACTTGGGATCGATGCCGAGGCGAATATGGGCCTCAGCAGACTCAGGAAACTTGGCGGTTGCCGTTTCCCGCAGCAGGGCTAGCGCCTCAATAGGCTCGTAGGCTCTCTCTTGAACCTTGGTTGCTAGCGCCTGAAATCGACGCGATCGCGCCTTGGTCATAGGTTTCTCCTTGGGGTGCAGACGAAGCCGTTAGCCTCTCCCCCATCTAAAAGTCACAGTCTTCTACATTAGCGCGTTTCAGGCAAAACGGCAATGCCCTGATTGGAGCAGGGTGCGCCGTGCCTCAGCTAATCCGATATGGTCACGCCCATGTTGCGCGCTGTGCCTTCCACAATACGCATCGCAGCTTCGATGTCGTTGGCGTTGAGGTCAGGCATTTTGGTTTGCGCGATCTCCTGGAGCTGAGCGCGGGTCAAGGAGCCCACCTTGACGGTGTTAGGCGTTCCCGATCCTTTCTCAACTCCCATGGCTTTTTTGATCAAAACAGACGCCGGAGGGGTCTTAAGGATGAAGGTGAAGCTTCTGTCCTCAAACACCGAGATCTCGACCGGCACCACAAGGCCGACTTGATCGGACGTCCGGGCGTTGTACTCTTTGCAAAACGCCATAATGTTCACGCCATGCTGACCTAGCGCTGGCCCGATGGGCGGCGCAGGGTTGGCTTTTCCAGCAGGAATCGCCAGCTTAATGATAGAAACAACTTTTTTCGGCATCGCTAATTCTGCTTTTCAACCTGGTTAAACTCTAGTTCTACGGGGGTGTCGCGGCCAAAGATCGACAGCAGCGCCTTCAGCTTGCTGCGCTCTGGGCTGACCTCAATCACCTCACCCTCAAAGTCCTTGAACGGCCCAGAGAGGACTAATATCTTATCGCCCTCGGCCATGTCAACTTTGACCACAGCCTTTTGTTCTTCAGACTGCTTAAAGATGCGCTCAATTTCCCCTCGGCTGAGCGGCATGGGCTTAACGTGGCCGCGTCCCCGACCATAGCGCCGCCGCTGCTCTGCGCCGACAAAGTTGATGACGTTGGGGGTGCTTTTGACCACCTGCCAAACGTCGTCATCCATTTTCATGCGCAGCAAAACATAGCCCGGAAATACCTTCTCGGAAATCTCCTTGGGCTTACCGCTTTTCTGGGGCTTGAGAATGTGAGTTTGGGGAATCTCGATCTCTAGAATTCGATCGGCGACTTCCATGGTCTCAATGCGCTGCTCGAGGCTCATCTTTACTCGCCGCTCGCAGCCCGAGGCGACCTGGATAGCATACCAACGGGCGGGGACCTTGTCGCGCCCTTCGCCTTCAGGCACTTCGATTTCAGACTCAAGCTCGGTCTCGTCAAATGAAGCCATGTTTAGAACACCTGCCTTGCAGCCCAACCAAACAGCGCATCAATCAGATAGATAACCGTTGCGGAGAGCGTCACCATCAGAACTACGGCAATCGACTCACTGATTAGCTGCTGGCGACTTGGCCAAACTACTTTACCTAGCTCTTCGCGAGTTCCTTGAATAAACTCTGCTGCTTGAAAGCCAGAAGACTCTTTGGACTCTGCCTCTTTTTTCTTGCTGTCCTTAGCAGTTGTCTCCTTCTTCTTTGCCACAGCCCTAAATTCCTTAACGTTAGCTTGTACGATGTTGCGTTTCGATGCTGTAGCGACTAGCGGAGCCCCGTGAGCAATACTCTTTCAGTTACCTGTGCTCAGCCACTTCCAAGAAATGAGCGCGCCCTGAAGGACTCGAACCCTCGACATCAGGTTTTGGAGACCTGCGTTCTACCAACTGAACTAAGGACGCATACAGACTTGTGGGTGGCATGGCGGAAACTTCACGGCACCCCGCCTCATAGAATATATCATTTCAGGCGAAGCTGAGCACTAAGACTTGGTCAGCAAACCAGATTGTAAACCTACAGACCCCCTCAAAAGAGTACTGCTGTGGCCCTAAAGCGCCCGATCGAATCGCTGCTTCAGGCGAGTTGCCTTACCCACACGATCGCGCAGATAGTAGAGCTTAGCCCGGCGAGCCTTACCGCGCCGCAGGATTTTGATGTTGGCGATTTTCGGCGAGTGCAGCAAGAATACCCGCTCAACGCCTACGCCCTGAAAAACGCGGCGAACCGTAATCGTCTCGCTGATCCCGCCATTACGCATTGCAATCACGGTGCCTTCGTAAGGCTGTATGCGCTCTTTTCCGCCCTCGCTGATGCGAACACCAACTCGGATCGTGTCACCCACGTGAATAGTGGGCAAATCGGACTTTATATGAGTGGACTCAATTGACCGAATAATTTCTTGTGCATTCATGACCAGCCTCGTAAGATCCGCGTCTACTTCGCGACCAAACCGCGAACGTGTTTAGAGCCGTGCCTGAGGCGTAAGCCGCACCTTATATCAGGATTCTTCTCGGAATACCCTCAAAGCGTACTAACGCCAAAGCCTACAGTATTTTTCTAACCCACGGTCTATCATAATACTGTAGGCAACCGCTTTATGCCAAGCCCTATTCAAAACTAACTTTGTCCAAAGCTGCCTTTGATAGGTCGTTTACCTCGGCTACGGGGCATGTCGTAAATTCGTATACACTTTAGCTCAGAGTCACGCCCACGCTGAAACCGCTACCCTTTGTCTGAGAGATATGGCTGATATTCTAGAGCTCTTATATATAGAGGTGCCCACCCCAGACACCGACGCCGTACGAGACTGGTTGCAGCAGCAGTTTCAGCCAGTTGCAGGGCGCAAGCTGTCGGCGACAGAGGGCTGCATCATTCAGTCTTCCCAGGCGGATAGCTCGGCTGGGCAGATGACTTCGCCTGCCCGACTGACGCTGTTTGTTTGGTCGCTTCAGCGAACAACCTACCTAAAGGCCTTTCGCTGGGGCTCAGCCCTGCTGGAGGAAAAAGCAATCGTCAATCAGCTCGAAGCCGATATTCGTCGGGCTTTTCCCAACCAGTATCCCGAATTGGCGCCCATCGACCTAGACCAGCAGTCTATTTTTGACGCTTTGTCAGCGAAATACCCTAAAACGGTGCATTACTTTCGCAAAATGCCTCAGGGGGAGCGCGATCTGACGCGGGCCTACTGGTGGGAGCGGCGCTGGAGAGAGGGTGTGCGATCGCCCAAAGCTCCGCGTCAGGTGATTGTCCCAGGGCCGCTGCCCAGTCGTTCGCCTGGTCGTTCTGGCGAAGTGAATAGTGGCGGCATAGAACCTGAGGGAGAGACTTACGATTTGGCCTACGTGGGGGGGGCTCTCGGGGTCATTCACGCCGCCCTAATGGCCAAACTCGGGTACCGGGTGCTGCTGCTGGAGCGCCTGCCCTTTGGCCGAATGAACCGCGAGTGGAATATTTCTCGCGACGAGCTGCAGACCCTGGTCGACCTGGAGCTGCTGAGCGCCGCCGAGGTGGATGAGCTGATTGCCTGCGAGTATGTCGATGGGTTTCACAAGTTTTTCGACGCCAACAACCCGCCCCAGGCCAGAGCCTCCGTCCTGCACACCCCAACCGTGCTCAATATCGCCCTCAAGTCAGACGCGCTGCTGGCGCGATGCGGCGACATCTTGCGGGCTGCAGGCGGGCGCATTGAAGACCAGACCGAGTTTGTGCAGGCGGCCATTGACGCTGAGGGCGTCACCCTAGAAACAACGCACCTGCCCACCAACACCACAGCCCGATGGCGATCGCGCCTTCTGGTCGATGCCATGGGCACCGCTTCTCCCATTGCCTGGCAGCTCAATGGGGGGCGGGCTTTCGATAGCGTCTGTCCGACGGTGGGCGGCATCATCTCAAGCGGGTTTGACAAAGCGGTGTGGGATAGCCGCTTCGGGGATGTGCTCAACAGCCACGGTGATATCTCACGAGGGCGGCAGCTCATCTGGGAGCTGTTTCCCGGCGAAAACGGCGAGCTGACCTTCTATCTGTTCCACTACCACCAGGTTGATCCCCGCAATCCGGGGTCGCTGCTGGAGATGTACGAGGACTTTTTCACCATCCTGCCTGAGTACCGCCGCTGCGATATGGAGGAGCTGACCTGGCGTAAGCCCACGTTTGGCTATATTCCTGGCCACTTTAGCGTCCGGGCCAGCGATCGCCAGGTGGCCTACGATCGCCTGGTTGCCATTGGCGACGCCGCCTCGCTGCAGTCGCCCCTAGTGTTCACTGGCTTTGGATCTCTGGTGCGCAATCTGCCGCGCCTGACTCACCTGCTTGACGTCGCTCTGCGCCACGATCTGCTGCAGGCTCGTCACCTCAATCAGATTCGCTCGTTTCAAAGCAACGTCGCTGTAACCTGGCTCTTCTCGAAAGGAATGATGGTGCCGACGGGCAAATTCATTCCCCCCGAGCGGATTAACGCAATGCTTAACACCTTTTTTGGCATCTTGGCTAGCGAGTCCAGCCAAGTCGCCGACGACTTTATCAAAGATCGGGCCGGGTGGGTGACCTTTAACCGGATGGCCCTCAAAGCGGCTTGGCGCAACCCGGCCCTCATTGGCTGGATTTGGCAGCTGGCGGGCCCCAAAGATTTTCTGCGGTGGAGTGGCAGCTATCTCAGCTTTACCCTAGACGCGCTGCTCAGCGGCCTGTTTGCCTGGGTGCCGGGCCTAGTTGCCAGAGTCCAACCTAGATTAGAGGCCGTTTTTCCAAGACTTTACTTTGGGCTACTGGTTCGCAGCTACAGCATCAACTACGCTAAGGGCCGCACCGCTGCCCTGCAAACCGTCATCCCCGCCGCCAAGCCGAGCGCGGGGCGACTTGCCCCCCAACCCACCCCTGCTGGCGATCGCCCCTCCCGTTAGCGAGAGCTAGATCGGGTTAGCAGTTTCCTGCTCCCGGTCCATCTGGTCGAGCCGCTGCCAAATCTCGTTCAGCATCGGCTCTAGCCCCGCGCGGGACACCGCCGAAACCACATGTACAGCCTCGCCGCTGAGCTGTTGGAGAGCAGCGGCCTTTTCGCCAACCTCTTCTTCAGGGAGGGCATCAATTTTATTGAGGGCCAAGATTTGAGGCCGCGCCGCTAGCCCTTGGCCATAGGCCTGCAGCTCGGCCTGGATGGTCCGATAGGCCTCGGTGGGGTCGGGCTCGGTGCCATCGACGAGGTGCAGCAGCAGCCGGGTACGCTCAATGTGGCGTAGAAATTCATGCCCTAAGCCGCTGCCTTGGTGAGCCCCCTCAATTAAGCCAGGAATGTCGGCAAAGACGGTGCCGTCGCCAGAGGGCTTGCGAACGACCCCCAAGTTGGGGATCAAGGTCGTGAAGGGGTAGTCGGCCACCTTGGGTCGGGCGGAGGAGAGCGCGGAAATCAGGGTGGACTTTCCGGCGTTGGGGAGCCCAATGATGCCCACTTCCGCCAGCAGCTTCAGCTCTAGGCGAATGGTGCGCGCTTCCCCCGGTAGTCCCGGCAGCGCATGCTCCGGAGCGCGGTTGCGGTTGCTGAGAAAATGCCGATTTCCCAGGCCCCCTTTGCCGCCTTGAGCAACGCAGAGCGTTTCCCCTGGCTCAACAAGATCTCCCAGCACCTCGCCGGTCTCATCGTTGTAGACTACCGTCCCGCAGGGCACCTCAATGACCCGGTCCTCTCCTGAGGCTCCCGTCTTGTTGCTGTTGCCGCCCCGCACGCCGTTTTTGGCGAGAAACTGGTGGTTGTACTTGAAGTCCAGCAGGGTCTGGAGCTGGTTGGAAGCCTTGAGGATAATTGAGCCGCCGGGGCCGCCGTTGCCCCCCGCCGGCCCGCCGGCCGGCACGAACTTTTCTCGTCGGAAAGCGACCAGCCCGTCGCCGCCGTCACCTGCCCGAACACCTACCGTCGCCTGGTCAATAAATTGCATTCACTCTTACCGTGCTGCCCCTAATAGTAGTATGGTAGCCGTGGCTATAGCCTAACCCCTGCTTTGGCGTCTGCTTGAGATCTCTAAATCCAGAAATCCAGAACTCAAGCCAACTGCAATTTAGGGAACCCTTGAGATTCAAAGAAATTAGTCTTGCCCAACTATGGTAGCAGTAGCAATTTTGGCAGCCGGACGCGGCACGCGAATGAAATCTCGACTGCCCAAAGTCTTACATGAGCTGGGGGGGCGATCGCTGGTCGAGAACGTGCTGTTGAGCCTCAGCCCGCTGGCTCCCGAGCGGCGGCTCGTGATTGTGGGATATGAGAAAGAGCAAGTGCGGCGATCGCTAACGGCCAGCGCGTCAGAGCAGGCCAATGGTTCGGAGCCCGCAATAGAATTTGTGGAGCAGACAGAACAGCTGGGCACCGGCCACGCCGCTCAGCAGCTGATTCCCCACCTGCAGGATTTTACCGGAGACCTGCTGGTGCTCAACGGCGATGTGCCCCTTTTGCGCGCCGAAACCCTGCAGCGGCTACTCGACATTCACCAAAGCCAAAAAAACGAAGCCACCCTCCTCACCGCGCAGCTTTCCAATCCCCAGGGCTATGGCCGCGTGTTCTGCGACGGTCAAAACGTGGTGACCCAGATTATTGAGCACCGCGACTGTACTAAAGCTCAGCGGCAAAACCCGCGCATCAACGCTGGGGTCTACTGCTTTCGCTGGGAGACCCTGATGGCGGTGCTCCCCAAGCTGCAGACCAACAATGACCAACAGGAGTACTACCTCACCGACGTCATTAGTATGATGGCCCCGGTGATGGCGGTGGATGTCGAGGATCCTGGCGAAATTTTGGGCATTAACGATCGCGTCCAGCTCGCCACCGCCTACGACATTCTCCAAACCCGCCTGCGTGAGCATTGGATGCGGGCGGGCGTGACCCTGATAGACCCCAACAGCATCACTATCGACAACGCGGTCCACATCGAGCCCGACGTCATTATCGAGCCTCAAACCCATCTGCGGGGCACCACCGTCATTAAAGCCGGTAGCCGCATTGGACCGGGGTGTTTGATCGAGAATAGCGAGATTGGGGAAGACGTCACCGCCCTATACTCCGTCATTCGGGACAGCACCGTTCAGGCCCGCAGCCGCGTTGGCCCCTACGCCCACCTGCGAGGACAGGCCCAAGTCGGCGAGAGCTGCCGCGTGGGTAACTTTGTAGAGCTAAAGCAGTCGACCCTTGGGGACAACACCAACGTGGCCCACCTGTCCTATTTAGGTGACGCCACCCTGGGCGAGCGGGTGAACATCGGCGCGGGAACGATTACCGCCAACTACGACGGCGTCAACAAGCACCCCACGACTATCGGCGATCGCAGCAAAACCGGCTCCAATAGCGTTTTGGTTGCTCCCTTGAACCTGGGGGCAGACGTGACGGTGGCGGCGGGATCGACGGTCACTGAAGATGTGCCGGACGATGCTCTGGTCATCGCCCGCGCCCGTCAGTCGGTGAAACCGGGGTGGCGGCTCAAAAGCGACTAGCCCCCGAATTTAGGTCCAGATCCAGGTCCGTTACTGCTCAAGGCGCGCTGTGGCCCACGTTACTCTAGACCACGTTTACAAACAGTTTCCTCAGCGGCAGGCTGACCCACCGGCTAATCCTGCTCCGGCGCTTGCGTCAAAGCCCGCGCGGCCCGGTCTGGGCGACGCCCCAGCGGCCTCTCAAGCCGCCGTGTCCGTGCTGCGCGACATCAGCCTCACCGTCAACTCGGGGGAGTTTCTAGCCCTGGTCGGCCCCTCCGGCTGCGGCAAGAGCACCCTGCTGCGGCTGATTGCGGGGCTAGAACCTCTGACGGCGGGAGACATTTGGGTGGGCGATCGCAAAGTAAACCATCTGCCCCCCAAACAGCGGGACGTGGCTATGGTATTCCAGAGCTACGCCCTCTACCCCCACATGAGCGTGTACGACAATCTCGCCTTTGGGCTGCGGCGCATGGGAGATGATAGGCTCTCGTCCGCCAGCCGGTGGCAGCAAGTTACCGGGCGACTGTCTCGGGCGCTGCCCCCCCGCTGGCACTATTCGAGCGATCGCGAAGCCGACATCCGCCAGCGGGTGCGGGAGGTGGCCCGCATGCTGCAGATCGACCCCCTACTCTCCCGTCTGCCGCGTCAGCTCTCCGGCGGCCAAAAACAGCGGGTGGCGCTAGGGCGGGCGATCGCCCGCAACCCAAAAGTGTTTTTAATGGATGAGCCTTTGTCCAATCTGGACGCCAAGCTGCGTACCGAGACGAGGGGCCAAATCTCAGACCTGCAGCATCAATTGGGCACCACTACCCTCTACGTCACCCACGACCAGACCGAAGCGATGACCATGGGCGATCGCATTGCGGTCATGCATCAAGGTCAGATTCAGCAGGTAGCCAAGCCGCTGGCGCTCTATCACCATCCCGCCAATCGATTCGTGGCGCAGTTCATTGGCACCCTTCCCATGAACTTTCTCCGGGTGCAGGTGCATAGCCCTTTGCTGATCACCCACCCCGCTTTCCGCCTGACGCTTCCTGAGCGGTGGCAGTCAGCCCTTGCCCCCTATGACGGCGCGTCGGTTTGGCTGGGCATCCGCCCCGAGCACCTCAGCCTTTCCCCCCCGGCCCCCAAAAACCTCTGCCTGCGCATCGAGCGAGTGGAGACCTTGGGAAGCGATACCCAGGTTATGGGCCAGCTGGTAGACGTCCCTGCTGATGTCCCTGAGCATCTGCAGGCTCGCCTCTCGCCGACGCAGCAGACGGCAGCGGGCGACAGGGTGTGGCTATCCCTCGACCCTGCGCATATTCATCTGTTTGACCCCGCAACGGACAAGGCACTACAGCCCGACTAGGATCCTCGGCCCCAGAACTTTTGACCTACCGATATGGCAAAAGTGAAACCATTATGAAATAATAGAAAGTGAAACCATTATGAAATGGATGCGCTCCCTATGCTGCCGGTATGCTCTCGAACAGGCTTGCAGTTGTTCCGTCAGCCCGTTGGCCGTTTGTTCAGTATTGCGCTAGCCGTGGTGAGTGGTGTTCAGCTCGCTAGCTGCAGCACGGCGGTAGAGCCTTCTTCCGAGCCCAGTACGGACGCCGCGGCGAGTACTGCCGAGCGGCCCAAAGTGCTGACCAGTTTTACCATTTTGGCGGATATGGCCCGCAGCGTTGCCGGTGACCAGCTGATGGTGGATTCTATAACCCGCGTTGGTTCAGAGATTCACGGCTATGAGCCCACCCCTAGCGACTTGGTTAACGCCCAGGACGCCGACCTGATTCTCTACAACGGCATGGATTTAGAGCGGTGGTTTGAGCAGTTTCTAGGGAATACCGGAGACGTCCCCGCCGTGGTGCTCACCGACGGCATCGAGCCGATCGCGATCGCCGCTGGTCCCTATTCAAACAAGCCCAACCCTCACGCCTGGATGTCGCCGCGCAATGCGCTAGTGTATGTCGAGAATATCCGGCAGGCCTTCGTGGCTCTGGACCCCGACAACGCTGACCTCTACACCGCCAACGCCAAGGCCTACAGCGACGAACTGCGGGCGATCGACGAGCAGTTGCAGACCGACCTAGCCCAGGTGCCCTCTGAACAGCGGTATCTGGTGAGCTGTGAGGGGGCATTTTCCTACCTGGCTCGCGACTACGACCTCAAAGAAATCTACATTTGGCCCATCAACGCTGAGCAACAGTCGACGCCTAAGCAGGTGCAGTCGGTGATTGACCAGGTAAAGCAAAACAGCGTCCCGGCTGTGTTTTGCGAGAGCACCGTCAGCGACGAAGGGCAAAAGGCGGTGGCGCGGGCTACGGGCGCTGAGTTTGGCGGCAATCTGTACGTCGATTCTCTGTCGCCTTCAGATGGGCCGGTACCGACGTTTTTAGATCTGTTGGAATACGACGCCCGCACGATTACGGAGGGCCTTTTGAAGGATTGACCTCCATCCCATACGGGCGGGTTTCGCAGCAGCGCAATGGCCTTTCCTGAAACGTAACGCTCAAACCCGCCCCGACCCACCAACACCCCGAACGGGCGGGTTTCGCAGCAGCGCAATGGCCTTCCCTGAAGCGTAACGCTCAAACCCGCCCCGACCCCACCACCCACATTCGCTCCTACTACCCGCACCGCCATGACCTCACAATCTTTGGGCATCACCGTTGATAACCTCAGCGTCGCCTACAGCAACGCTCGCCTAGCGCTTTACAACGTCAACTGCGCCGTTCAACCGGGCAGCATCACGGCCTTAGTCGGCCCCAACGGCGGCGGTAAATCTACGCTGTTCAAATCCGTCATGGGGTTTCTGCCGCCCGGTCAGGGCCGCGTCCATATCAGCGGCTACTCCCCCAAAATGGCCCAAAAGCGGCAGCTAATGGCCTACGTGCCCCAGGCCGATGAGGTGGACTGGGACTTTCCTGTGAGCGTCTACGACGTGGTGATGATGGGGCGCTATGGCTACATGAACCTGCTGCGCATCCCCAACGCCAAAGATAAGCGGCTGGTGATGGAAAGCCTGGAGCGCGTAGGGCTGAGTGACTTCCGCCGCCGCCAGATTGGAGAGCTGTCAGGCGGGCAAAAGAAGCGGGTGTTTTTGGCGCGGGCTTTGGCGCAGCAGGGCAAAGTGATTCTGCTGGATGAGCCCTTTACCGGCGTCGATATTAAGACTGAGAAGCAGATCATCGATCTGCTGATGCAGCTGCGCGACGAGGGCCACACCATCTTGGTTTCCACCCACGATCTGCCCTCCATCTCCACCTTTTGCGATCGCGTCATCCTCATCAATCAAACCGTTTTGGCTTCCGGCACCACCGAAGAGACCCTGACGGAGGACAACCTAGTCATGACCTTCGGGGGACTGCCCACCGCCAGCCTGCCCAAGCGGCGGGCCGATGTTTAACACCCCCTCTAGCTCCCCCTTGCAAAGGGGGAGAAGCAGGTTTACTTCTCAAGAGCTATCCAAACGGTGAGTAATGGACGCGATCGTAAGCTGGTTAATTGAGCCGCTGCAGTACGGCTTTATGGTCAAGGCGCTGTGGGTGAGCGCCTTTGTGGGGCTGGTGTGCGCCGTGCTGTCCTGCTACATCACCCTCAAAGGCTGGTCGCTGATGGGTGACGCGGTGTCCCATGCGGTGGTGCCGGGGGTGGTGGTGGCCTACGCCCTAGGGCTGCCCTTTGCCTTAGGAGCGTTTTTGTTTGGCTTTGGGGCCACCGTCGCCATTGGCTACGTGAAGTCGAAAACGCGGCTCAAGGAAGACGCGGTCATTGGGGTGGTGTTCACCGGCTTTTTTGCCTTTGGCATCGTGCTCTCCACCAAGATACCGAGCAACATCGACCTGTTTCATATTTTGTTCGGCAACGTGCTGGGCATTTCTCAGCAGGATATTATTCAAACCCTGATTGCCGGCGTGGCAACCCTAGTGATTATTTTGCTGCGGCGGCGAGACCTGCTGCTGTTTTGCTTCGACCCCAACCACGCCAAAGCCATTGGCTTGAACGTTCAGTTTATGTACTACACCCTGCTGCTGGTGCTAGCGCTGACCATCGTCACGGCGCTGCAAACGGCGGGCATTATTCTGGTGGTGGCCATGCTGGTGACGCCGGGGGCAACGGCCTATTTGCTGAGCGATCGCTTCGACCATATGCTGCTGTTCTCGGTGGCGGTGAGCCTGCTCTCTTGCATCCTGGGCACCTACATGAGCTACCACCTTGACGTTTCGACGGGGGGCAGCATCGTGGTGCTGATGACCGCGCTGTTTGCCTTGGCGATGGTGTTTGCCCCCAAGTACGGCATCATTGCCCAGCAGCGGCAGCGGCGGCTAAATATCGCTAGCGCTGAAGAGGTCTAGCGCTGCCTGCCCAGCTGTGGGAAAGGGACCGCACGCCCCAAACCCGCCTACCGGCAGATAGCAGACCGTCCGCTTTAGCGACTAGACAGGAAGCCCCGCGCTCTACCCGTCAGGGTGAGCGTCGGGATGAGAGTCGCGCTAGCCGAAGTGCGCCCGCAAAATGATGCACAGCGGATAGTGCGCTCAGCGCTGAGGCTAGCAGTTGGTATGATAGAGATAGCAAGGTGATACACCCCGCAAAGAGTGTGACGGGCCCGTAGGCGAAAGCTGCAAGTCACCCGTTCCTCAGTTTGCAAATGTATCTGCGACACATAGTGCGTATCCTCCCTCGCGGAGATGAAAATTCAAAACTCTGCCGTGGGGCATCAGGCGGAGTATAAACCTATCTCAGGATATGTCTCGGCAATAGCTGGGAGTCACTGAGGAAGCCCGCGCTGTACAGCTTGCTGTCAGCGTCGGGAGGATGTCACTCGTAGCATCGAGAGCTGAGAGCACTGCACGGTGATCACAAATGTTTAACAGCTGGTCGTCCCTGGCACACACCTTCGTTGCTGGCAGCTTAGGATACATCGTCATCATTTTTCTACTCCGCATTTCGGGCAAGCGGACGCTATCAAAGTGGAATTCTTTTGACTTCGTCGTCACCATTGCCTTTGGCTCAATTTTAGCCGCGATGCTCTTATCAAAAGATACGTCACTTGCGCAGGCTAGCCTAGGGTTTGGCATGCTGGTGCTCTATCAGTTCATCCTCACGACGATCGCAACCCGCTCTTCACTCGTGCAGAACCTCATCAAGGCAAAGCCAACGCTGCTGCTTTATGAGGGGCAGTTTTTGGATAAAGCCCTCAAGCAGGAGCGGGTTGCCAAAGGGGAAGTGCTCGCCTCAATTCGCAACAAAGGCATCGGCGATATGGCTCAGGTCGATGCGGTCGTGCTAGAAACCGACGGCAGCTTTAGCGTAATCAAGACCCTCGAAGACGGCTCTTCTTTGCGCGATGTAGAAGGCTTTGACAAAAGCAGACTGAGACAATAGCGCCCATTAGGAGACTTGAAGCCCTCTATTTTCGTCAACCCTATAGGCTGAGGCTGTAGAATGCTGGGAGCCCCATCGGGGATGAGGTAGCGCTATGGGCGATCGGTGATGAGCAAAATTCTTTATCTGGCTAATCCCTACGGATTTTCCCAGCAGCAGCGATCGCTCCTCCCCGCTCTAGTCACTGCCCTGGAGGCTATGGGGGCTGAGGTCTGGGAGCCCTTCGAGCGCAATAATCAGGTTGACCTCTCCAGGCTAGGGTGGGCCTACGACGTGTCTCAGGCCGACCGGCAGGACGTCGAGAAGTGCGACGGCATCTTTGCGGTGGTCAACGGCACGCCGCCGGATGAGGGGGTGATGGTGGAGCTAGGGATGGCGATCGCTCTCAAAAAGGCCATATTCCTGTTTCGAGACGACTTTCGCCGCTGTAGCGACAGCGAAGTCTATCCTCTAAACCTAATGCTGTTTGCCGGACTGCCCCAGCACGGCTGGAAAAACTATTACTACACCAGCCTAGAGGAGATCGCTCACCCTCAAAAGGCACTGTATCGCTGGCTGAAAGGCGAGGGCTCAAATCCTGCAGAGACGTGACGTTGTATATTCACGTTTATCAGACGCAGATCACTGCCGTGCCCCTGCAAAATTCGCCGGGCTTACCGCAGCCCCAGCCAGGTGAAAATGTCCTGGCGCGTCACCAGCTCAACCACCAGCAGCGCCACAAAGCCAATCATGGCGAAGCGGCCATTCATAATCTCAGCGTAGGGTTTCCAGCCAAAACCGGGCTCAAGCTGGCGGGCCTGCTCAGGCAGGGCGAACACGTCGGGCGGAGCCGCGTCGATTGGAGCAGCCGCCTCTGGAGTGGGCGTGGCCTCAGGCATTTCGGGCGAAGCAGGGGTTTTAGAAGGGTCAGTAGACATTAGATAAACAACCTCAGGCAACCTTGGAACAGCGCTAACGGCTCAAAAATCATACTTTAAGATGGCGCAGCCCCGCCGGTAAATCTCCTCGGCGTAGCCGGTCCAGGCTCCCTGCCCCCAATAGCGAAAGCAGCTCGTTTGCAGCAGCAGATTGTGCAATAGGGCGTTGCGGTAGCGATGCTGGCGGGTAAAGTCGGCCTGCCGGTGGGGGGCGATGGCCTTGTGAAAGCGAGCGCTCAGCTCATTCATGGGGGAGAGTACATTTTGGTAGCCCTCGGTCCAGCTGATGTGGTTGGTCCAAGATCCCCCATCCATGGAAAACTGAGAATCGGCCTGCTTCACGGCGGCGATCGCCTCACTCACCGCCTCTGGGGAGGGCGCGTCCACCCGCTCCCAAATGCGGCGCTGCCCGACGGCCTGGCAGCGGGGATAGTCTGTGGGAGAGCAGCCTGCGGCGGTAATCAGCTCCAGGTACTCCGTGCCCGTCATGCCTACTGCGCCTTGGCGGCTTTTACCCATGTCATACCAGGCGTTGCGGAAGGCAGCGGGAAATTCGTTCATCATCACGCCGCCGTTTTCCCCGTCGCTCACCTGGGTTACCAGAGGGGGAATGGAGACGCCGCCCAAAGACTGCTGCCCCACGGTCTGGGCCAAAGTCTTGGCTTCGTAGTAGGGCTGCATCTGCCCCACCAGCTTAGTGTCGGAGCCCTGGGTTTTGATCAGCGCGGTGATAGAGAGCTCGTCGCCGCGGGAGTTTTTGGCCACCAGCCGGTGGGGCAAATGGGGCGCGACGATAGGGCCTCCGGTGAGAGATTCTACCGTATGCTCCTGCAGCAGCACCCATTGATAGCCGCAGTCCAGCAGCGCTTCCACAAAGGCGTACAGCGCATCGGGGTGGTTGGGCAGGCCCATCTCTGGAGGCGAAAAGCCCTTAACGCGGCCCAGCGCCTCCCACCCAAACAAGCTGGCGAAGTGATGCTGCCAGGCCTGGATATGTAGCTTGATGTCGGGTAGGGGGGTGGTGAACACCACAGAGTGGCTCCACATTGTCCCCAGCCACTCTACGTAAGGCTGGTAGTCGGGGTCGCAGGTGATGCGCCGCAAATTATCGAGGATGTCGATGCGGCCCATGTCCTGAAAGCCCCACAGCAGGTTGCCTGAGTAGTCCAGCATGACCCGGGGGTTGTATCCCTGCTGAACCAAATCGGGAATAAAGTCTGCCATGCGGCTGTAGCAGTAGGCAAACGCGCCCGCGTTGTGGTTGTCCCCTTCCTGGGCATGCTCGAACATGTACTGCAGGTGATTGATCAGCCCGCCGTCAGCTCCAGCGGGAATCGTCGGCTGGTGCATATGCAGGGCGATCGCGAATCCGGCAGAGACCTCGCCTAGCTGCAGGTTAGTTCGAGGCAGAAAAACCGGGTCTTGTCGCTGCGTAACCGCCTGGACTTCCGACTCCCAGCCGCAGATATTGGGCAAGCCCTCCAGGGTTTCCTGAAAATCTGAAAGCTTCTCTGGCGCGGGAGACGCAGGGGATGAGGCTGAGGTAAATGTCATGATTAATCTCGGGTATGGGCCTCGATAGGGCGATCGCTGCAGATGGGCTCAGATGGCTTAGGGATGAGATAGGCTGGTAGAGATGTTCAGATTATGTGAAGCCAGAGCTTGAAGGAGAACTTGTCCGCTGACTGCAACTCTAGTTTAGAGTACGGCCATTCAAACCGTCCCTCGCGCTTGAACCCTGTTAGCCCGCAGCCAGATTGTCCCAACCGCCCCAACCGGGTCAGCCTTTCCCCCATGACCGTTGGAGCGCCCGCTAGCCCGCCGGCCACCGCCTCTGCGCTCCTGTCTTCGACATGGCCTTTCACCTTGGACGATCTGCCCCAAGAGGCCTATTTGGTTGGCGGCAGCGTGCGGGATGGCCTCTTGGGCCGGCAGACTCCCCACCTCGATTTAGACTTTGTCCTGGCGCGAGATGCGGTAGACACGGCGCGGGAGATTGCCTACCGCTACGACGCGGGGTTCGTGCTGCTCGACGCCGAGCGCCGCATTGCCCGGGTGGTCTTTCCCGAAGCGACGGCTGACTTCGCAGAGCAGATGGGATCTTCGTTGGAGGAAGACCTGCGCCGACGGGACTTCACCATCAACGCGATCGCCTACTCCCCCCACCGCAACCAAATTTTCGACCCCATTGGCGGCACCGCCGACCTCAAGCAGCACCGGCTGTGCATGATCAATGAGCAAAACCTCAAGGATGACCCGCTGCGGCTGCTGCGGGCCTATCGCCAGGCGGCGCAGCTGGGATTTCATCTCGATCTTGAGACCCAGCAGTCGATTCGCAAGCTGGCCCCCTCTATTCGCCAGGTCGCCCCCGAGCGGGTCTACGCCGAGCTGAGCTACCTGCTCAATGTCCCCGAGGCGGGGACGATACAGCTGGTCGAGGCTTGGCGCGACGGGCTCTTGCGGCCCTGGCTTCCCGATGTAACCGCTCAAAGCTTGGCGGAAGTCGCCAAAGTCGATGCTGCGTTCTATGGCTTAGCGGCGGCCAATCCCGAGTTTGGGCGGAGTGCTTCCGGCTGGATTCGAGACCAGCACCAGGCCGCTGGCGTTGGCAGAAGCTGGATCAAAGTTGCTAAACTCTCCTGCCTGACTCCAGACTTGGGGCGGGCCGAGATGCAGCTGTGGCAGCTCAAGTGTAGCCGCGCTGAGGTACAGGCGGTTCTGTTGCTCCTGCAGCTGCGTCAGCTCCTAGTCAAAGACGGCGGTGACAGCGTATCGCCCTGGGCTACTCTGGGACGTCGACAGCAATACGAGCTGTTCAAGCGAGTGGGCCCAGCGTTCCCTGCCGTGGCGCTAATGGCGATCGCCCTAGAGGTTCACCACAGCCGGATGGCGGACATGATGCGGCGCTTTATAGACCCCGCTGACCCCGTGGCTCATCCCAACCCACTGCTGACGGGCCATCAGCTCATGGCCCAGCTGGATATAAGGCCCAGTCCCCAGCTCGGACGCCTGCTGGAGCGTCTGGCCCTCGCCCACGCAGAGGGTGAAATTTCGGACCCTCAAACGGCGATCGCCTTTGCAAAGGCGTGGCTAGAAGATGCCCCGTAGGCCGTGACGCCGCAGTGAAATATGCCGCCTACGGTCGGGAAGCGACCTGATCGTTAAGCGGCCATCGATGCTCTGTGAGCAATCGCTCGCGCTCGCAATTCTCCTCTAAGCGCTTCTGCAGCGACAGCGCCTTGCGCAACGTGATAATGATCTCCTGAACCTGCTCTCTCTGGGGGGACTGCCGGTTTAAGGCTGGCAGCGTTTGCTGCTCTAGGAGCTGCAGGAGTAACTCGTAATGCACATGGGACGGCAATGGAATTGTAGTCATGTGGTGCCAGGTGATAAATAGTGTTAAAAGCAGGCGCGAACTCGTTACGCTTGGGACGAAAATAGAGACTGGATGCCTTGCTCAAGATTAGCCTGCTTGACAAGAGACTCGCCAACTAAGACAGCGCCTGCTCCGCTAGCCTGAACGCGAGCGATATCCTCCGGGGCGTGAATTCCGGACTCGCTGACAACGAGGATGTCTCGGGCCACAAGGGCGTCGTGGCGAGCCATCATCAGCGCTTCCGTCGTTTCGAGGTGCACCGAGAAGGTCTCAAGGTTGCGGTTGTTGATTCCCACGAGGGTAACGCCCGACAGCGCTAGCACGCGGTCGAGCTCCCCTAGAGTATGTACCTCAATCAGCGGGGTGATGCCCAGCACCTGAGCGATCTTGATGAAGTACTGCAGGTCTTTGTCGGGCAAGATGGCGGCGATCAGCAGCACCGCGTCCGCACCCTGGGCCCGGGCCTGATACATCTGGTAGGGGTAGATGATGAACTCTTTGCAGAGCACCGGACAGCTTACCGCCTGGTGCACCTGCTGCAGGTAGTCAAAACTGCCCTGAAAAAACTTTTCGTCGGTGAGCACCGAGATGCAGGCGGCTCCGCCCCGCTCGTAGGCCTCAGCGATCGCCACGGGATCAAAATTCTCGCGAATGACGCCCTTACTGGGAGAGGCTTTTTTGACCTCGGCAATCAGGGCGGGCTGATAGCGGCTTTGGCGCAGGGCGGCGCAAAAGTCCCTGGGGGGGGAAGCCTGCTGCACCTGCCGCTGCAGGTCGCTGAGGGGCAGTCGCTCTCGCAGCTGCGTCACTTCTCTCTCTTTGTGCCACACAATCTCTTCCAAGATATGCCGAGGCTCCGCGTTGGGAACCTTGACCTGGTAGCGCAAACTCTGGACGTCGACAGCAGGGTTGGGAGGGCGACGGCGAATAGACATAGGCGATAGGCAGATAAAAGATAGGGGTGCGCTGACGCTCTGAAGACCGCACCCCATCTATGGTATCGCAGACACCGGCCTAGAAGATACCCGGCGATCGCCTCACGGTATCTGACACCGCAGAGGCTATACCGCTGCCGCCCGCTTGTAGGCGTCGTCCAGCACCTCAGACAGCGTGGGGTGAGTATGCACCGTGAACGCGAGGTCATTGACGCTGCGGCGTTCGGCGATCGCGTTGGCCGCCTCTTGAATCAGGTCAGAGGCGTGGATGCCGATGATGTGGACGCCGAGCACTTCTCCCGTGTCTTTGCGGTAGATCACCTTGGCCAACCCGTCGGTTTCTTTTTCCGCTAGAGCCTTGGAGTTGCCCTTGAAGTAGGCCCGCACTGCGGCCACTTCGAACCCTTGCTCTTGGGCATACTCTTTGGCGGCGGGCTCTGTCATGCCCACAAAGCTAATTTCGGGGTGAGTGAAGGCGGCGGCAGGGATGCTGCGGTAGTCGACAGTGCGATCGCGTCCGCAAATGGTCTCGACGACGGCAATGCCTTGGGCCGAAGCGGCGTGGGCCAGCATCATCTTGCCGGTGGCGTCGCCAATGGCCCACAGGTGAGGTACCGGGCTGCCCTCAGAGAGCACTGCTAGGTGGTCGCTGACGGGAATGTAGCCCCGGCGATCGGTTTCCACGCTCACCGCCTCTAGGCCTAACTTTTTGGTGGCGGGGACGCGGCCCGTGGCCACTAGGCAGGCGTCTACTTCTAGAACGTCTACGATTTCTTTGGTCTTAGCGTCGGCTAGCTCAATGGTCACCGGAGAGCCGGGGCGCACCGACATGGCCAGCACTCCAGTGCGGGTTTCGACGTCGCGGGTGGCAATCAGCACCCGGTGGGCCTGCTTGGCAATATCGGGGTCGAAGCCGGGCATGAGGGTGTCGAGGGCTTCGATAATGGTCACTTCGGAGCCCAGGGCGGTGTAGACATCGGAGAACTCTAGGCCGATGTAGCCGCTGCCCACAATGGCGATCCAGTCGGGCACCCAGTCGAGCTTGATGGCGTCGTCGCTGGTGAATACCGTCTTGCCGTCTAGCTCGATGCCGGGGGGGACGAAGGGGACGGAGCCAGGAGCAAGAATAATGTCCCGCCCGGTAATGGTGGTCTCGCCCGTGTCGGTGGTGATGCTGACTTTTTGCGGCCCCGCTAGGGTGGCCCAACCGCGAATGGTGTCGACCTTGAGCTTGACGAGGCTGTTGGTGAGGTCGCCCCGCAGCTTGGAAACCATGTCGGCGGCGTGGCCTGCGATCGCGCTTCTATCGAAGCTGACGTCGCCGACGTGGACTCCCAGAGACTGAAGGTGGCGGGCGTCCTGCAGTTCGCGGACGCGGCCTGAGGCGGCGAGCAGGGCTTTGGAGGGAATGCAGCCTCGGTTGACGCAGGTGCCTCCCATGTCTGCGGCTTCAATGATGGCGGTTTTGAGGCCGCAGGCGACGGCGTGTAGTGCTGCGCCGTGGCCGCCGACGCCTGCGCCGATGATGATCAGATCGTAGTCAAAGTCACTCACGTCTTTATTGCTCGATACTTTTTTTTCTAGCTTATCCCACGGTGCTGGAAAGTATGTCCTATTGGAGCAACGCTAGATTGGAGGATTTATTTTGGGGCGATCGCCGTGTGAAGTTGTGGGGGGGGTTACTGCTATGACATGGTGGCCTGGGTTCGACTTGGATTACGAACCGGCTGCTCGGGGGCTTGGCCCCCAAACCCCCTTTGCTGGGGGACGGGATGCCTCCCCCAGCGGCCCCCTGCATATAGCGGTGTCTATTGGGAGTTGAAACGGTAGGTTTGGAGTCCCGGAGGTTGGATTGGAGCTCTGTAGGTTGGGTTGGAGCGCTAGCGTAACCCAACGTCTACCGCTCGCGCTAGGTCCGCTCGCGTTCTATTGCGGCTGTGCTCAAAGCTATACCTGTCTCATGGGATTGCCGACCCAAGAACTAGCGTCCGTAGGCATTGATAGGCTCACGGATGAAGCGAATGTACAGATGTTTGATCGTCGATCGCATGACCCGAGGTAGCCCAAAATCGATGGGCACTAGGCGCTCAGGTAGCTGCCAGCCGTCAATCTGCAGTTCCGCTGAGGTCGCCAGGGGAAACTCAATCTCTTCTAGCTCTGGGCATAGCCCCAGGGCTCGCGACGCCACAATTGTTGGCACGGCCTCTGGGTCTACCTGCAGCACATCTACCAAGGCCCGATCTAGAGCAAAAGGATTCCGTGACGCCGCCAGCACTCCCAACGCCCGAGGGGTGCCGCCGCTAGGTCCGTTGCCCTCGTGGCCCACGATGCCGTCGGCAATGGTGAGGTCAGGGGCGATCGCCTTCGCCGTTTCCACCAGCATGCGGGCAAACCGCTGCTTGTCCTTCCCTGCCTCTAGGTGCCACCAGGCCTTCATCTTGCCGGGGACGCAGCCGAACAGGTTTTTCACCCCCAGCGTCAGGGTCAGCTGGCTGTGGGACTTTACCTTAGGCAGGTTGATCACCACATCGGCCCCCATGGCCTGCTTGCTTAGCCGCAGGTGGCCAAACTCGTCGCTGCCTGTGCCGCAGCGCTGGCCGCTGAACTCCACCACCGGGATGCCCAGACGCTCTAGCATAGGCAGATAGCCGTTGGCCTTGGCCACGCCCCTAGCGCTGCCAAAGGCGGGGCTGTCGCCCAGGAAAGGCTTGCCTCCGGCGTCAATTACCAGTTGGCCCACGGCGGCGACAATTTCGGGGCGGGTGGTGCATTCCTGGGTGGAACGGGCTCCCGTGAGCAGGTTGGGCTTTAGCAGCACGCGATCGCCTGGCTTGACGAAGGCCGCCATGCCGCCCAAAGGCTCTAGCAGCGCGGTGAGGTTGGCCGCTAGGTCGCGGTCGTAGCGAGTCGCTCGTAGAAGGCTGACAGTAGGGGCAGGGGACATTTGGTTAATCCTCGTCGGTTAGGCCAGACATTATGCTGCGACTTCGCCGCAGCGCCGACATGCGGTCGACATTTTCTAGCACGGCGTCGCCCTGAAGCTGCGGGACGCCGGGTCTAACCTCAATCTTAGTCACATTGTCGAGATTGAGGAGAACCGTGTGGTCCTGCAGGTGGAGCACCCACCAGCGCTTTTCGAGCATGGCCTCAAGCCGCGACTGAATCCCCACAAAGCGCCCATTTTCTGTCGCATCGTAGACGGTGTAAGACTCGTTGTGGCCGTCTAGAAAGTGAACTGTGAGTTCGGTGCAGTGGTCGGGGTCGGCCATCAGGATGCTTGAGGCGTGGAGCCCTGAGAGTCTCTTAATGTCTACAGTAATATGTCTACACTAAGGGGAGTACTATCGCCAGTCAATCGTTTCGCCAATTGCTGATGGGAATTATTCAAGGGGTCGAGACTGCGCACGCGCTGGTGGTAGGGGCAAGTCAGGGCATTGGGCTGGGGTTTGTTAGGGCGATGCTACAGGATGAAACTGTTACCTCGCTATACGCCACCTACCGCCGCGCCGAAACGGCCTCAGAATTGTTGGCTCTTCAGGCCCAGCATCCTCACCGCCTCACGGCAGTACAGATGGACTTGACGGATGAAGGGCAGGTCGCTAAAGGGCTGGCCGCCATTAGCGCCGCCACGCCGAAGCTGCATCTGGTCGTCAACTGCGTCGGCATGCTGCACAGCGACACGCAGCAGCCTGAGAAGAGCCTACGCCAAGTTGACCTGGAGAACCTCACCCGTTCCTTCCAGGTCAACAGCATCAGCGCCATTTTGCTGATTAAGCACCTGCAGCCTCTGCTGCGCCACGGCGATCGCTCGGTGGTGGCCACGATTTCCGCCAAGGTGGGCAGCATTGGCGACAATCACTTAGGCGGGTGGTATGGCTACCGGGCCTCTAAGGCGGCGCTGAACATGCTGATTCGCACCGCAGCAATTGAATACGGTCGCCGCAGTCCCCAAACGATTTTGGTGGCGCTGCACCCCGGCACTACCGATACGCAGCTGTCGAAGCCGTTTCAGCGCAACGTACCAGAGGGGAAGCTGTTTTCGGTGGAGAAGACGGTGGGGCTATTGCTCGAGGTGATTCGTGGCCTAGAGCGGGAGGACAGCGGGGAGTTTTTCTCCTGGGACGGTAGCCGCCTGCCCTGGTAGTGATCGGGTCCAACGTTGTTCACATATCATAGATGCATTCAGGAAGTCACTACAGTCAAGGCTCCTGCTATTGACTGAGAATCAACACTGGTTGAAAGTCAAACCCTATGAAACAGCGCAACGTAGCCATTCTTGTTTTTGACGATGTCGAAGTTCTAGACTTTTGCGGCCCTTTTGAGGTCTTCTCCGTCACCGGCAGGCGCGACGGCTCCGATCCGTTCAACGTCTACACCGTTGCCGAAAAGACGCCCATCGCCGCTAGAAATGCCATGAGCATCAACCCAAGCTACACCCTGGAGACCTGCCCGCAGCCCGACATTCTCGTCGTCCCCGGCGGTGGCGGTCGTCACCCTGATGGCACAGGCTACGGCACCCGCCGGGAAATGCTCAATCAGCCGCTTCTAGACTGGATCAACGATCGCTACCCAAAAACCGAGCAGGTGCTGTCGGTCTGTACCGGTGCGCTGATTTTGGCTAAAGCGGGACTTGTAAATGGGGCGGCCACCACCCACCACGGGGCTTTTGAGGATCTTCGTCAGGCCGCCCCCGATGTCGACGTTCGCGAGGGCGATCGCTGGGTTGACAACGGCAAGATCGTCTTTTCCGGGGGCATCTCGGCAGGCCTCGACGCGTCGTTTTATTTGGTGGCGAAGCTGCTGGGTCAAGATGCGGCACAGGAGACGGCCACATACATGAAATATGATTGGAAAGCGTAGGGATATGGCATGCTGTGTTCCTACACTTCACTAGTCCTGTAGCGATCGCCCGTGTTTTTTAGCGTCGTCATTCCCACCTACAACCGCAAACCCATCCTCGAAAAATGCCTGCTGGCTCTCGAAGGACAGGTTTGGAGCGCGGGCGTCCCCATTGACGGCTATGAGGTCGTGGTAGTAGACGATGGCTCCACCGACGGCACTGTAGACTGGCTCACCCATATCGCTCTCCCCCACGTTCGTCTCCTTAAACAGGCTCACCTCGGCCCCGCCGCCGCCCGCAACCTCGGCGTGGAGCAGTCCAAGGGCGACACCATTATCTTTATCGATAGCGATCTCGTCGTCACTCCTGTATTTCTAGAGGCTCACGCGACCGCCCTAGCTCCTGACGACTGCGCCTTTACCTATGGCCGCGTGATCAACACCTGCAACTTCGAAAACCCCACCGCAGAACCCTACAAAGTTACCGATTTCTCCGCCGCCTACTTCGCCACCGGCAACGTGGCGATCGCCCGCCATTGGCTAGAGAAGGCCGGACTGTTCGACACCCGCTTTCAGCTTTACGGCTGGGAGGATTTAGAGCTAGGGGTGCGGCTGAAACAGCTAGGGCTGAAGCTGATTAAGTGTCCCGACGCAGTGGGCTATCACTGGCATCCCCCCTTTGCCTTGGACCAGGTTCCGAACCTGATCGATAAAGAAATGCAGCGGGGACGCATGGGGGTGCTGTTTTATCAAAAGCATCCCTCCTGGACCGTGCGGCTCATGATTCAGATGACCTGGCTGCACCGAATTTTGTGGGGCGGGCTGTCTTTGGGCGGGCGGCTGAATGAGCGAACGATGGCCCCGCTGCTGCAGTGGCTGATTGACCAGGGAAAGCCTCAGCTGGCGCTAGAGGTGGCGCGGGTATTTTTGAATTGGTACAATGTCCAGGGCGTGTATGAAGAATACGCTCGGGTGAGGCAGGACGGCAGCGTTTAAAGAAGCTGAGTAAAGAGGTGGATGGCAGTCGACGAGTAACATTTCTGTTGCATCTACCCTACCGCTGAGGGCTTTAGTCAGACCCCTGCAGCCTGAGCTCCCTGACTTGGATAAGACTTTGCTAAGCGGCTTAAATGGACATGGCAAGTGACTGCCTTTTGTCAAGAGCGTAGTCTCTCCGCTAGCCCAAACTAGATTAACGACAAATTATGCCTGGTGGATCAATCTTCATCAGCTATCGCCGCAGTGATAGCATTTCTGATACTGGTCGGATATACGATCGCTTAGTGACTGAATTTGGTCAAGAGCACGTTTTCAAAGACATAGACAGCATTCCTCTTGGTGTTGACTTTGCAGAGTTCCTAGACCGTGCGGTAAGTCGTTGTCAGGTGTTGCTTGTCATCATTGGTAAGACATGGTTGACAGTAACAGATTCTAGTGGGAAACGGCGTCTAGACAACCCTGACGATTTCGTACGTATTGAAATAGAGTCTGCACTTAGACAAGACATATCAGTTATTCCAGTTTTACTAGAAGGGGCAATGATCCCAGATCGATTTGAGTTGCCAGAATCACTGCAAGCATTGGCCCGACGCAATGGGACGCGGGTAGGTTACGACCCAAGGTTTCATACAGATGTCTCGCGTTTGATAAAGGGCATTAAAGGCCTGCTAGAGGAATCGACACAGCCTGTGCCTGCAATTCCTGAAATACCTATCGCTCAGCCTACAGTGCAGCCAGAGCTATCTCATCCGAGGTTTACCTTCGACATTATCGTGGTCAACGCAGAGGGTGTAGAGATAGAGCGACGACTAGGTCAGGCGGAATACTACCGAGAGGATTTGAGCGACGATGTCACTCTAGACATGGTGAGAATACCGGGCGGCGTATTTTCTATGGGTAGCTCAGAAAATGAAGAGAAACGATTAGACTCCGAGGGCCCTCTGCATGAGGTGAATATTTCGGCTTTCTGGATGGGGAAATACCAGGTAACTCAGATGCAGTGGCGGGCTGTTGCTGCACTACCGAAGGTGAAGCAAGAATTAGAGGCTGAACCCTCTTACTCCAAAGAGGCTCTTTATCCTGTTGAGCAGATTTCGTGGAGAGAGGCTCAAGAGTTTTGTGCTCGGCTTAGCGAGTACGCCAAGACACCTTATCGACTGCCGAGCGAGGCCGAATGGGAATATGCCTGCCGTGCTGGGACACAGACGCCTTATTACTTTGGCCAGTCGATCAACAGTCGACTTGCACCTTATGGTTTTGGAGCAAGAGAAACGACTGATGTAGGCAAATATCCTCCTAATACCTTCGGACTCCATGACATGCACGGAAACTTGTGGGAGTGGTGTCAAGATACCTGGCACAAAAATTACAACAATGCCCCTGCGGACGGTTCGGCTTGGCTGAACGAGCATGAGCATAGGCGTGTAATACGCGGCGGTTCGCTTGATCTCATTCCTAGGCCTTGCCGCTCTGCGTGCCGTGGCAAGCGCGGGGCCGACCTCCGGGATCCCACTATTGGTTTTCGAGTTTGCTGTTCGGTCGCTAGGACATAGCCTTTCCTAGAAGCTCCCATAGATATACTGAGAGCGCTTGCTACCCGTAAGCGCTTTTCAATGGTTTACGGGCTCTCAACTTACTACGTGCAATTCGATAGTTAAAACTGTCTGCTTACTCTCACAATTGAAGGCTTGGAGCTAGACCCACCGTCCAATACCAGCTAGCCTCTCAAGTCGAGAGTCGGTTAGGGCAGCGCATTTCTAACACCAATCTGCTACAAGAATCGTCTATAATTTTAGACCGTGCTGTTTTGTTGAACCGGAGACCGCCATGGCTCGTAGATGTACACTCACGGGGAAAAAGGCAAACAATGCCTTTGCTGTATCCCACTCCCACCGTCGCACAAAAAAGCTGCAGGGCGTCAACCTGCAGAGCAAGCGCGTTTGGTGGCCTCAAGGCAATCGCTGGGTGAAGCTGCGCCTATCGACCAAAGCCATTAAAACCCTCAAGAATCGCGGCATCGAGGCTATGGCCCGCGAAGCCGGCATCAACCTAAACAAAGTCTAGAAACAAACTCTAGCTGGCGTCAGCAGCGGCCTCAAAATCGGCGGCGGCCTTCTCGGTCAGGGGCACTGAAAACAGCGCTTGAGCGATCGCTGGAGAAATTGTGAACGTATTGAGCCCCTGCTGCGAGAGTACCGTCAGATCTGCCACCTGCCGAATGCTGGCGACGAGCAGCCGGGTATCGCTGTTGAGCGCCGTGAGCGATCGCTGCATTGCTGCGACTATCTCGCGTCCATCTTGGCCTGCGTCGGTGAGGCGACCTAGATAGGGGGCAACGTAGGCAGCGCCTAGGGCTGCTCCTACGAGAGCCTGATGGGCATAGTAGGCCGCAGTCAGCGTAATGGGGCTGTCTTTAGAGAGCTTAGCGGCAGCCTCCACGCCGGTTTGGGTCAGCGGCACCTTTACCACGACGCGATCGTTTAGCCTTGCCAGCGCCAGACCCGTTTCCGCCATGGCGCTGCCCCAGGTTTGCAGGTGAATTTCGCGTACCCCATAGGACAGCGCTTTGTCGACGAGCAGTCCGAGCTGCTCAATAGAGCAGTCCAAATTTGCCCGCTGCAGCAGCAGCGGATTTGTTGTCACGCCATAAAAGAGGCCAGTGGAAAGCCAAGTCGCCCACTGCTCGGCGTCGGCGGTGTCTAAGAACAGCCTGAGGCCCTGGGTCTTGGTGTCCGAGACGTTGACTAGCATCTATAGCTCCTCATCACTATCAGAATTTTGCCGGCGAAATTGGTAGGGGTCGGTGGTGGCCCCCCATACCTGCTGCCCTGCCGCGTCAAATCCTCGGTCCCAAGTGTCCATCCCCCGGTTGTGCAGCAGGATTTCGTTAGTGACGCGAACGGCTCCCCGCACGTCAGTTGGGCAGCCCTCCGAAGCCGTTACCCCGCGAAAGCCCTCTGGGACGGGGGTGAGGAAAACGCGGCAGGTGACTTCACCGATTTGACTAAAAGATAGCGATCGCTCGGCGAGGGGGCGATCGCACAGCCCGACTAAGGCCTCTGTCTCAAGAGGGCGGTAGCTTATTGATTCCACGAAGCCGCCAGAGATCAGGCCCGGCAGGGGGGCAATCTGCAGCAGGCGCTGCCGGTATGGCTGAGCCAGAGATGCGGCAAGGGCCTGCTCTTGGTAAAGGAACGTCGCGCTGCCGGTCATAGAGTCGTCAACGGCGACGTCAATACGGCAGGTCGTCATCTGTACTGCAGGCTGCTCGGGGTGCCGGCGGGCCTGCTCCGTGGTATCTAGAACGCCCGTCAGGTGGTCCACCACTTCATCCACTAGGGATTGTGAGCTGGCGATCGCCAAAGGCTGTAGGCTACACCAGACGCCTACGCTGAGCAGTCCGGTCCGAAATACGGCGCGATTGAACATTACGATTGAACATTACGACTGAATATTGCCATTGAGCATTGCGATTAAATACTGCGACTGAGGGTCGGGACGTTGGGGCAAGACCTCAACTTAAATGAGCTTAGTCGCTGAAAGCACAGCCAGCCTATTGGCAAACGAGCTAGTCTAGCCCCAGCGTCTCGCGAGTCTTCTCCTCACTGCCCCGGAACCCTGCCATCAGCGCCTTTCCGTCTCTCACCCACAGCGGGCGCTTTAGCAGCATGACGTCTTGAGAAAACGCCTCCACCCACTGCTCGTCGCTCCAGGTGCTGCGGGTCTCCCCTAAAGCGCGGTAGCTTTGGCCAGAGGTATTGCGCAGGGGTTTTGAGCCGATGTCCGCCACCCACTGCCGAATTTCCTCCTGCTCAGGAGGCTGTTCTTTAGTGTTGATAAACTCATAGGGGATGTCGCTGCTCTCAAGCCAGGCCATAGCCTTTTTGCAGGTGCCGCAGTTAGGAATACCGTAGACATGAAGCGTCATGAGGGTCAAGGAATTAAGGGGACATTATGCAGATTACAACAAGCAACGTCGGCTTGACCGTAGACGATAGCCTCATGCGGGTTTATGTCGCCGCCCCAGAACCTGTAGGGCACTATCCCGGAATTTTGTTCTATTCAGATATTTATCAGCTAGGGGGCCCCATCACCCGGCTCGCCAATCGTCTTGCAGGCTACGGTTACGTGGTGGCGGCCCCGGAAATCTTCCACCGGTTAGAGCCCGTTGGCGCAGTGATTGAGCCGACTGACATTGGAAAGCTGCGGGGCAACGACGATGCTCGACGGACCGCGATCGCCGAGTATGACGCCGACACCGGGGCGGTGTTGGGGTGGCTGGCGAGCGACGAGCGGGTGATGGTCGATAGGCTAGGCACCTTTGGCTTTTGCATCGGTGGGCATTTGGCTTTTCGAGCGGCGCTGCAAAGTTGGGTCAAGGCTGCCGTGTGCATCTACCCGACCGGAATTCACAGCGGCAAGCTGGGGCGTGGGGTAGCCGATACCCTAGAGCGGGTCGGCGAAATCAAAGGAGAGGTGCTCACAATTTTTGGCACCTTAGACCCCCATGTTCCCTCTGAGGGACGAGAGGCCATTCTCAAGGCCCTGGACAAGGCGGGCACCCGGCACGAGACGCTGCTGTATGAGACCAACCACACCTTCATGCGGGACGACGGCTATCGCTATGATTCCGTGGCTACCGACATCGCTTGGGGAGAGGCGATCTCCTTTCTGGGCCGGGCGCTCTAGCGGTTCAGCCTTTCTACCTGTCGTAACTCCGTCTTTAGAACCGTGCTTACAGGCGACCTTAGCCTGATGATATAGAGCAAGCTTGAGTCTAACGTTCTAACCTCTTAAGGGGCCAGGTTGAAGATGCGGCCTTGCTTGTCCTACAATTCTTGGCGCTATGGACCCCAAAATAACGTTATATATTGCCTTTGGTCTAGCGCTGTTAGGGCTGACCTGGTTGCCCAGCTTGCGGGGTGCTCGCTTCATCAACGTGCCGCTACTCTACTTCCTGCTCGCAGCGCTCCTGTTTAGCCAGTCGGTAGAGCTGCCGCTCATTGACCCCATTCGCAATGAGACCCACAGCGTCGTCGCGGAATATGCGACAGAGCTGATCGTAATTTTGTCACTGGCCGGGGCAGGACTTGCCATCGACCGCAGCTTTCGTCTCCGCACCTGGCAGTCGGCGCTGCGGCTTTTGTGCATTTCGATGCCGCTCTGCATCATCGCCGCCGTATTGCTGGGAAACTGGATCTTTGGCTTACCGCTGGCGGATGCAATTTTACTGGGAGCTTGCCTCGCGCCAACGGATCCTGTGATGGCCCACAGCGTTCAGGTGGGGCCGCCCAACAAAGGAGGGGAAGGCCCCGTGCGCTTTGGCTTAACCGCCGAGGCCGGACTCAACGATGGCCTAGCGTTTCCGTTTATCTATCTGGCGCTGGGGGTGGCAAAGCACGAGGGTAAGTTTGGGGACTGGCTATTGAACTGGCTGGCCTACGACGCGGTATACCGGGTGGTGATGGGCGTCGGCGTCGGCATTGGCGTCGGCTGGCTGCTGGCCCACTACGCCTTTCGCGTTTCCGATGAGACGGTGCGCGAGGACACCCGCGAGGGTCTGTTCGTTGTTTCGGCTATTTTCTTGTCCTACGGGCTGGCGGAAGCGCTGCACGGCTACGGCTTCTTAGCGGTGTTTGCGGCGGCGGCCTCTAGCCGGCAGAATATCGAGAAGTTTCACGACTATTACTCTAAGCCCTACCAATTTGCTACGCAGCTAGAGCGGATTTTTGCTGGACTGCTGTTAATTGCTCTGGGGGGACTGGTGGCCACCGCCGACGTAAACCTGCTGACCTGGCGTAACGTTCTGTTTGCGGCGCTGTTTATGCTGCTGGTAAGGCCGCTGTCGGCGCTGCTCTCTCTGGTGGGGATAAAGCTATCGAAGCTAGAGCGAGGGGCGATCGCCTTTCTGGGAATTCGAGGGTTTGGCTCGTTCTATTACTTAGCCTATGCTCAAAACAACGGCAGCTTTGAGAACATTGATGTGCTGTGGAATATCGTGACGCTGACCGTCGTCCTGTCGCTATTCATCCACGGCAACACCGCTACGCTGGCCATGGAGCGGCTTGACCGGCGACAGCGATAGAAGCCTCGGAGAAAGCGCGTCCGAGTAGATCCTATAGAATCTAGCGGTGATGACTTGTGATAGAGCTGCAATTCTCATTTTAGCTACTAGACAGGAAGCCCCGCGCTCTACCCGTCAGGGTGAGCGTCGGGATGAGAGTCGCGCTAGCCGAAGTGCGCCCGCAAAATGATGCACAGCCGATAGTGCGCTCAGCGCTGAGGCTAGCAGTTGGTATGATAGAGATAGCAAGGTGATACACCCCGCAAAGAGTGTGACGGGCCCGTAGGCGAAAGCTGCAAGTCACCCGTTCCTCAGTTTGCAAATGTATCTGCGACACATAGTGCGTATCCTCCCTCGCGGAGATGAAAATTCAAAACTCTGCCGTGGGGCATCAGGCGGAGTATAAACCTATCTCAGGATATGTCTCGGCAATAGCTGGGAGTCACTGAGGAAGCCCGCGCTGTACAGCTTGCTGTCAGCGTCGGGAGGATGTCACGCTACGCTTGCAGCCCGCCCGCCGCTTTTGAACTGTGGGGCACTAAAGGTCAGCCTAACCCTGGTGAGAAAATTTGAGAATAAACCCTTTGGGCTTAACGCCTTCGCTGGGATAGTCTCTCAGGTCGGTCCATGAATGGCTGTATCCCAACCGTTCCATCGCTCTGGCGAACGCCCGGTGAGAGCCGCGACCTGGGTCAATGACAATCACCTTTCCGTGGCGATCGCAGTGGGAGTCGATAAAGAGAGACGTCAAATCGGCGTGCTGGCGCTCATATAGAATATCGCTGCCAATAATTAAGTCAAATTTTCCCAGCGTAGGGTCTTCAACGTTCCAATCCCCGGCGCTGAACTGGATGGGGGTTAGGGCATTGAGAATTGTATTTTTTAGCAGAAAGTCTTTTGCTAGAGGATGGTGGTCGCTTGCGGTGATATTTCCACCAAGCTGCTTGACGACTAGGCTAGGAAGGCCAATGCCACAGCCGATTTCAAGCACGCGCCGCTCTTCAAGCGTCTCCCGAAGCATCACCTGAGCCAGAATCTTGCTCATGGGCCACACCTGCCCAAACAGCGGCCACATGGCTGATGATATTCCGAGCTGGAGCGCCTGTCCGTCTGGATCTGAAAACTGCTGAAGGTCTAGCAGGCTGCGAATTTTGTAGGTTACGCCGCCAATGCAGAGCGTCTCGAACTTGACCTGGTAATGTTCGATGAAGGACACCTCAGAGGATAAACTTTGCTTTGGCTGTGATCCACTAAGGGCAGCCGCTGCAAAACAGAGGCATCATTTAGTTTGTATACATTAACACATTTTAGCAGGGCAACCCGCTTGCCAAAGCGCGACCGTCAGGCTCTGCCGTCAGGCAAAAACAGTTCGGCACCGGTCTGAACAGGCTGTCCGAGGCTAGCTATCCTGTGCCGATTCTGGGGAGGCCGTTCGCAGCGCAGGAGGCGCAGAAGGCGCAGCGGCCGGTAGGTCCCGACCGTTTGACTGGGGGGCTACCCCGTTGACCTGTCGCATGAGGCTCGCCATCTCCATGGCGGACATGGCGTAGCTCCAGCCTAGATTTCCTTTAATGCCCGCTCGCTCCAAGGCCTGCTGCATCGTGTCGGTGGTCAAGATGCCGAAAACTACCGGCACCCCCGTCTGAGCGCTGGCCGACGCAATGCCCTTCGAGACCTCGGCGGCGACGTAGTCAAAATGGGGAGTTTGGCCACGAATCACTGCGCCCAGGCAGATGATGGCATCGTAACGGTAGGTGAGAGCCAGCTGCCGGGCCAGCATTGGGATTTCGAAGCTGCCCGGTACCCAGGCGTAGTCTACCTGGGTGCCCTCTGGTGTGGGGTCAACGCCGTGGCGCTTGAGACAATCTTGACAGGCCGCTAATAGCTTATCTGTAATCAAATCGTTGAACCGACCGATAACAATCGCAAACCGCATCGAGCCGGTTTGCGAGAACGTTCCTTCAAATACAGCCATAGTCCCAGATTGTCAGTGTTGCTCATTCACGATAGTGCAGGCTTGCTACATTCAGCAAGCCTGTATCGACTCAAGTGCCACGCTACTTTTATCCGGTTGTACCCGCGACATACTCCCGACGCTCATCTTTTAGATAGAGCGCGGGCTTCTTGGCTCACGCACCACAATTTAATGGATGCCGCGCAAGAAGGTTTCCTGCTTCATCTGGTCCTGTCTAGTTACGCAGCAAGCCGTGCAACCCCGATTAGATCCCATCGACAGGCGATTTGTTTAATGTCCAGGCAATGACCAACCCCAGACAGTGACGAGTATTCAATTTCCAGCTACGTTTTCTACCGTCTGCACTGTTCACCAGCCAAGGGCTGTACGTTTGTGTCAGGATAGCAGGCCGCCGCCATGAAATAGTTTGAGCTTGGTTCAATTGTACCCTTTGCTCGCCTCGGCGCTGCCCTTAATTGCCACCTTCGGCATCCAGTCAAGGGCGCACCTCGACTCGCTCGCTTACATCCCGACGCTGATGCTGCGCATACAGCGCGGGGGCTTTCACGAACTAGCTAAATTGGACTACACCACTAGATAGTTGAGGCTGCCCACCACGAGCACTAGCGCCACCCAGACGATTGATCCCAACAGGATCAATCGCTTTGACTGGTCCCAATTTTGGGGCGTTGCATAGCCCACCGGAACGCCAATCACCATGGCAAAGGACAGCACAATAAGTGCGGTCAGCGCGAGTTGAAACAAGATCGTCAGCATTGGTTAGTATGGCTCCTCCCAAAAACACGGGTTCTGGGCTCCCCAGCATAAACAAACTAGTGCAGCCCAAGAGTATTATCCTGTGCTTACCCTATCAGAAATTGGCGCTGCATAAACGGCTTGCTGCGTCTGGATGGACAATCTGCCGCAGCCGGGTAGCGGCCTGCTCGGCGCTCAGTCCAGTGACCTCTACAACTTGAATAGGGGCGCATCGCTGCTCTAGATCGTAGCGATAGGTCTTGTCATAGTAGGAGAGCACGAGGGCGATCGCCTGCTGCAAATCCCCCTCGTGAATGGCGTCGATCGCCTGCTGGGTGCGCAGCCCCCCCAGTCGCTTGCGAATACGCTCCGTTGCGGCCACCAGCTCTGAGGAATCGGCGTCGCCATACTCATCGGCCAAAAGCGCGATCCGTTCGGCGGGCGATCGCCCAATCTGCACCACCGGAGCCTGCATCATCTGAGCGAACAGCTCATCCGGCACGCGGCAGGCGCCAATGCGGCGGCTTTCTGCCTCAATCCACACCGGTCGCTGGGGATCGAACCCTTGCCAGGCTGCCGCTACTCGGTTCTCAAACTGCTCGTTGGTGGGCTGGGGGGGGAGGCAGAGATTGCCGTAGCTGCTGCCGCGATGGTGGGCCAGCCCTTCCAAATCCAGCACCTGCTCTCCCTGCGCCGCTAGCGCCGTCAGCACTAAGGTTTTGCCGGTGCCGGTCATGCCGCCCAGGCTAAAAATAGGCTTTGAAATGCTGAGGGTTTGGCGCACCCAGTGGCGAAAGGCTTTATACCCCCCTTTGAGCACCGTTGCCGACAGGCCGGACGTCTCCAGCAGCCAGGCCATGCTGCTGCTGCGCATGCCGCCCCGCCAGCAGTGGACCCGCACTTGGCCGCCCTCCTGGCTGGCCCCCTGATTGGCCCCCTGATTGGCCTCCTCACTGGCCCAAGCCTTAGCCTGACGCGCGAAGGTTACCAGCTTTGGCCCCACCAGCTCTAGCCCCAGCTCCACTGCCGCATCCCGCCCCTGCTGCTTATAGCAGGTGCCCACTTGGGCCCGCTCGTCATCGTCGAATAGGGGAAGCGATCGCGATTCAGGGAGGTGGCCTTGGGCAAACTCGGCTGGGCTACGCACGTCGAGGATGGGGCCAGGGCGCTGCAAAAACTCTTCAACGGTGAGCATGAAAGAGGCTACAAATTGGGGCAACGTTACCCCTCAATCCTAACGGGTTTGTCCGGGGTAAGATCTCCCAGCGAGTCTATGGTGCCAATGATGGCGCTGTGGTCATAGCCCAAAGCCTGCAGCGCCGCTAGGCAGGGCTCAGCCTTCTCCTGCGGGACCGCCGCCAGCAGCCCGCCAGAGGTCTGCGGGTCGAAGAGCGCGGCATAGTGCGGCAGCTGGGCCTGCTGAGGGTTGTGGAGGCGAATCTCGGCCTGCTGGTTTTGAGGGTGGAGGGAGCTAAAGATGCCCTGGGCGAGGGTGTCGGCTGTGCCCTCTAGCAGCGGTAGAGCATTCAACATTAGGGTAACTCCCACCGGCTGGGCGTCTGCGTCTGCGGTCGCCGACACCATTTCCAACAGGTGCCCCAGTAGGCCAAATCCGGTGACATCGGTGCAGGCCGCAGCTCCGTATTTCTGCAGGCAGGCCGCAGCGGCGGCGTTGCTGCGCAGCATGGCGGCGATCGCCCCTTCAATCCAGCGCCCTTTGGCCCGCTGCTGCTGCGCCGCCGCAAATAGGGTGCCGGTGCCCAGAGCCTTCGTGAGAATCAGAGACTGCCCCGCCTGAAGGCCGGACTTCCGCAGCAGCCGTTCGGGCGGGACGGTGCCGTTGCAGGTGAGGCCAAGGGCCAGCGTTTCGCCTTCTATCGTATGGCCCCCCAGCAGCGCCGCGCCCTCCTGATGCAGCACCTTAACTAGCCCGGAAAGCAGGTGGTACAGCAGCTCTTCATGCTTGGCGGCGGTGGCGTAGGGCAACGTGGCGATCGCCAGTACGCTGTGGGGGGAGGCCCCCATGGCCCACAGGTCGTTGAGGCAGTGGTGGGCCGTAATTTGTCCCAGCACAAAAGGATCGTCAATCAGCGCCGGGAAGTAGTCCACGGTTTGAACCCAGAGCTGGTCAGCCGGGGGGCGTATCACCGCTGCATCGTCAGCGGCCTCTAGACCTAGCACCACGTCGGCGGGGATGACGCCGGAGCATTCCACACGAACTCGGGTCAACGCCGCGCTGAGGGCCGCACTGCCTACTTTTGCGCCGCAGCCGCCGCAGGACATGATGGGGGCCTGTCCCTTAGAGGGTGACGCCATCGCAGCATCGGCGGCAGCATTGGCCTCCTGGGGGGCAAACTGCGCCATAAACCTGCGGTCGATGCGGTCTTTCCAGCGCCACAGCAGCGAGGAAGGCCCCAAAGCAAACGGTCCCCGCGAGGCGATCGCCCGCTCGTCCCCCGTTCCCACCAAGATTAAAAACTGCTTTTGGGGGATGAAGGGCTTTAGCGGCTGGCCTAAAAGCGATCGCCGCAGGTTGTCGTAGAGGGGCTGGCCCTGACGCACCGCGAAAACGCCGGCCTTGGGGCGAGGGTGCTCCAGCAGGGTGGCGATATCTCCGGCGGCAAACACCCTGGGGTGGGAGGACTGGAGCGCGGAATTGACGGCAATAAAGCCCTGCCCGTCGGTTTCAAGGCCCGAGGTGGCGATCCAAGGCGCTGCCGAAGCCCCCGTCACCCAAAACACCGCGTCACAGGGGAGCTTATCTTGCTGGGTCACGACGCTGAGCGGGTGGCCCTCTGGCCTAGACCCAGAATCTTTAAAAGACTTTATGGCGGTCACCTTCTGCCCGGTGTGCAGCATCATGCGGCGCTGCTGGAGCTGTCGCTTGACTTGGCGACGCATCATTTGGGAACGGTTGGGCAGAATTTTGTCCCCACGCTGAAACAGATGAATGTCGAGATTCCTCGCTTTTTGAGTCTGCTGACTGAGCCGCCGGAAGCGGGCCTCTATCGCCAACGCCAGCTCAACGCCCCCCGCACCGCCGCCCACGACGGCCAGGGCCAAAGGCGATCGCGGCTGCCCTATTAGACTTTCCACTAGGGCATCCCAGCGGGTGAGAAACTTCGAGATGGGCTTTACCGGAATTAAGTGCTCTGCGCCGTCAATGCCCGTGGTAGCGGGGGTGCTGCCGATGTCGATAGAGAGGAGGTCAAAGGCGATGGGGGGATGCTGAGCGCAGTGCACCCGCTGGTGGCTCAAATCTAAGCCGGAGGCCCGGTCTAAAATTAGCCTTGCCCCCGCTGAGTGGCATAGGGGCCATAGGTCAATGTGGCATTCGTCAAAGGTATACAGGCCCGCCACATACCCCGGCAGCATCCCGGAGTAGGGGGTGTGGGAGACATTGGTAATCAGGGTGAGGCGCACTCCCGGTACCGGGTTCATTGCAAACTGCTTGAGGACGATCGCGTGGCTATGGCCGCCGCCAATCAAAACTAGATCTTGCGTTATAGGGGAGGATTTCATGTGTGGGGAGGTGCGCAATTCCCTTTAATTCTAGGTCTGTGAGCTGATGTAGTGCGCTAGTAGCTCGCAGACTCGCTAGCGCGGCTCAAACCACCGCCGGATTAGCTCCACTCGAATTTGATACCCGCTCCTCGGCGGCGTCGATTAGCTCTCGCTGCTGTAAAAGGGCGATCGCTGCTGCGAAGTCTGCGTTGTCGCAGTGCTGAGCCAGCGCTGAAGGATTAGCGATCGCCCCTTCACCTTGAGCGGCCATGTAGTGCAGCAGTTTGGTCGCAGTCTCACTGAGCTGGTTCCCTTCAATGTCGCTAAAAAACATGCTGCCGCTGCTCAGGGCTTCGGGGACGGCGGCGTTGACGTCTTTAAGGGTGGCCAGCCGGCGGACGCTGGGGTCCTGCTCGTTTTTGAGCACCACGATTTCGGCGCAGAGCAGCTGCACCAGGAAGGGGTGCCCCTTCGTGAGGGCGAGGACGCGATCGCAGGCCTCGGGCCGATAGCGGAGAGCGAGGTCGGCGGAGGGCCGCTCGATTAGCTGGCGGGTTTCGTCATCTTTGAGGTAGCCCAGGTGCAGGGTCTGGGCGTTGATGAGGTAGCTGCTCCAGCGCTGGAATTCTTCGAGGGTGTGAGAACCTGCGAAAAGCACTTTGAAGCGGGGGCGGTGCTGGATGAGGTTGCGGAGCATGCCGAGTACAAGGGTCTCGCTGAAGCGGCCCGTGGTGAGGGCTTGGTCGAGTACTTCGAATTCGTCGAAGGTGAGCAGAGCGGTGCTGCCCTGTAGTGTGGCTTCTACGGCGTCGAGCCATTCGTCGAAGCTGGTGAAGGGGTCGGCGGTGAGGGTCTCTCGGCTCAAAGGGGGGAGGGAGAGGCTGCGCTGGCGCTGGGCGGAGGTGGCCATGCCACGGGCTAGGTTGTACAAAAAACCGGCGTGGTCGCTGGCGCTGGAGGCGGGGCCTTGGAGGTCGACGAATAGAGGCACGACGCTGTTGGGCAGCAGGCGGCCTAGGTTGTGGAGCAGGGAGGTTTTGCCGGTGCGGCGCTGGCCGTAGAGCAATAGGGGCGGGCGGCGGCGATCGAGGAGGAGCTGCTCGATGCGGGCGCTGATATCGATGCGACCGACGAAGATTTCCTGACGCTCGGTGAGGGGGACGCCGATGATGTAGGGGGAGTCGATTTCTTGGCGCTGCTCGGCGGCTTGGGTGAGGTCTTGGATGTGAAGGGCGATGATGCGGCTCCAGCGCTGGGCGATGGGGCGGAAGCGGACGGCGTATTTGTCGCTGCTGCGGGTGAGCTCGCGGATGAGGGCGTCGAGGCTTTTCGGCGACTGCGGTGAGGGCAAGGCGCTGGTTGTAGGGGCTGGCTTGGTTGAGGGCGGCGGCGGTGTCTTCGCTGAGGCGGTTGAAGCTGCGGAAGAGGGGGTTGGCGGGGCCGCTGAGATCGCTGAGGGTGAGGGCTTTGTGGATTTGGGCGATATTCTTGAGGGGTGTCGCAGCGCTCTAGCTGGCGGGTGTCGAGTTCGATTTGGGCGGCAATCGGCGGCCCAGCGCTGGCGGGTGCTGCTGAGGTAGTTGAGGGCGGCTTGGCCTTCTGTGGGGCTGCGCTCGAGGACTAGGAGGAGGTGCTTGTCGAGATCGGGGATGGGGAGATATTGCCATTCATCCCAGAAGGCGATGTGTCTGGTGGAAGGAGGCTTGGAAATTTTCCAGCACGGAAGTTCATCGATGCGATACAGAAGAATGTGCCATGGAGTGAGTCCAGCGAACATAAGAACTGGTCGCCACCAGTTCACCCATAGCCCCGTGCATCCGCTACGCCTCCCGCTACGCCTACCGCCACGATCCACCACCACCGCCACGCCACGCCTCCCATCCACGCCTACCACTACGCCGAATGCCACGCCTACGCCACGCCTTCCGCCACGCCAACGCCACGCCGAACGCCACGCCTACCGCCACGCCAACGCCACGCCAACGCCACGTCTCCCATCACACCTAACGCCACGCCTACCATCACGCCTACGCACACGCCAACGCCACGCCAACCGCCACGCCGAACGCCACGCCATATGCCACGCCTACCGCCACGCCAACGCCACGCCTACCGCCACGCCAACGTCACGCCATACGCCACGCCACGCCCGCCGTCGCCACTCTTCAAGAAGACGTCCCTAAGCTGAAGGAAACGACGCCTGTCAACAGACTTAAAAAGACGGGTAAAAGAACAAATCCTTGAATCAAAAACTTCCAGATTTGCCCGCGATGCCATCGCTGCTGGCGAAATAGCCGCAGTAGCGAGAAAGTTCTTATTGAGGGAAGAGTCGAGGCGCTGGATATGATTCTCCCAAGCCGAGGGTAGAAAACCAGCCAAAAAAGCAGCTGAAAGCTTCCTAGAATCAGATTAGGATGCTGCTCAGGTGAGTGAGTGTAGGCATTGTTTGGAGGCTGGAGTGGGGTCATGAAGCCTGACACCTTTTCCTTAGCGCCAAACGTAGGTTGAGTTGAGCGTAGGAACCCAACGCGGTCGGTCCTTTGAAGAGCGATCGCTTCTCTAAATCTGAAGCGAATTTGAAGGCGATCGCTTTTGTTGAGTTACGCTGTCGCTACCTACAATTACACTACTCAAAATATTAGACATCAAAGATTTATACTCCCAGAAGCTTGATACCTTCGTAGCTTAAAATCTTTGCATCAGCCGTTAGTAGCGGAACATCATGAACCTTAGCCGTCGCTACAATTAATTGGTCTGCCGGGTCGCGGTGAAATCCCACGAGTCTCGTCGATTCAACTGCAATGGGGATCGTAAGCTCTAATAGCTGAATGCCGGGATAGCTCAATGCCACCTCCATCCACTCCTCTAGCGATCGCCCCAAGCCAATCTTCTGCTTCTCAACTAACTTTGCAACTTCCCAGCATGAGATTATACTTACACCCAAGCCCTGATCCCTGTGGTCTTCTAGCAATTTTCGCTGGTGCTGAGTCAATCTCGGACTATTGTCTACCCACCAAAGCCAAATGTGGGTATCGATAACAATCATTGCAAAGCGCCCCAATCGTCGGGGTCAACTGCAGGACCGAATGGATCATCGTAGTATAAAATACTGCCCGCCAATGGAAAATCTTGCGAAACTGCAGCCGTTACTGATGGCTTTAATTGCAATTCTTGTCGGATGATCCGATTGACTAGGCTCAAATAGTCATCAAGCTCTTCGTAAGAACTTAATTCCTGCTCTTCATTTGAATCTAAAGTCGTAATCTTTTGCTTATCTAAGAGCGCTTCAATACGAATCTGAACTTGGCTAGATGCCCGAAAAACTGGAACGCCCTCCACCAATTCAATTCGAACTGCTCCTTCTAAGGGCAAGCTATTTGGCAACGCATCAAGTTTCGGCAACAGGTGAGCTGTCATGACGCTATTCCTCAGAGATACCAATGGTTGTGTCAGCCTATGTAATTCGTAGACCTCACAAGATCATTGTAGGCCGACATCACGATTTTTTGGACCTCACAAAATAATCTGGAGACTCCACAATACCAAATATACCTTGATCGACTCGTGGGATTTTCAAAAATCCCGCGAGCCAGTCCTATCTACGTTCGCTTGCGAAGCTCCATTTTATCGCCGCACCCGCTTCGTCAAAATCCGCATCACGTGGCGCGGGTCCACCACCCGAATCGTCTCCGGGCTCGCCCCCGGCAGCGGCTGCGACCAATCATTCGCCTCCGCAAACCCGTAGCGATGCAGTGCCAGTCGGCAGTTCTCTACCGCATAGGGCGGGCCAATGGCGATGAGCCGCAGCACATCGTCGCCGTCGCCCGGCAGAATAATCGGGCAGGACGAACCGCCCTCGCGATCGCGAGGATTAAAAGAATCATAGGTCATGGGGTTGTCTCCTTTGAGAGGAAAGACAACCCAAGCATCTAGCCACTCCACGCGGCACAAGGCGAGGGTGGCTACGGGATACAATCCCTGTAGCCGCTCGCTGGGTATGTCAGCGGGAGGTCAGCCTCCTGGTTGTGTTGCGTCACTTCCAGGGGGCGCTAAACATTTGGGTGTCAGGTTTGTGCAATCGGACGAAAAAACGTCCATGGCTAGGCACTTTAGCGGAATATGCGTGCCCGCGCAACCGTATAGAAAACTCTAGCCATTTAGCAAATGCGTAAACGGCTGCATCTGCGCCAGCCCCTCCTGCCGCCAGTCCTCGCTATCGTCCCCCTCCTCCAGGGCAAACAGCCGCTCCCGGCACAAAATCTGCAGCAAAATCGGCCAGCCCCCGCTCTGCTCCAGCATCCAGACCGTATCCGCCTCCATAAAAGGAATGGGCGATCGCCCCATCAGCGCCCGCGCCTCCTCTTCTTTCAACGGCCCCAGCGTCGCCGTGTAGCCAAAGATATTGAAAAACGGCGAGCTGTGCCCCGTCTGCCGCGCTAGGCCAACCGGGCTCTCCGGCGTCGCCAGCACAAAGGCCAAATTTCCGTCCGTCTGCGTTGTCGCCAGCGATCGCAGGCTATTCCAAAACTCATCATCCAGCTCCGAGTAGGTGCCCAGCGCCTCCCCAATCTCATCCATCAACACCACCGTAGGCCGCGTCACGCAGCCGCTCACCTGCTCCATAAACCGCTCCAGGTCACAAGGCTCCGGCACCGCTAACTCCATCGCCTCTAGCAAATGCCGCAGCAGCCCCTCCCGCCGCGCCAGCCGCGCATCCTGGAAATCTACGAAGATCCAGCGGTAGGCCTCCGGCTGCGGTAGCCAGTCCGCCTTTTGCCCCGGTCGCAGCGCTGCGGCAGGCGTCGTGGTAACGGTGCGCAAATAGTTCAGCAGCGACGTCTTTCCCGAGCGCCGCTGGCCAATAATGGCCGCATTCTGCAGCGGATGGGTCTTCAGCAAGTTAAACAGCCGTTTCACGACCCGGCGTCGGCCAAAGAAATAGCGCGGATGAGAAATCGGCGTCCCCGTAATAAAAGGCGAATCATCCCCCCGGTACGTTAGCCCGTCGTCCTTTGCTCCCGCACCAGCACGCAAAGAACGGTCTACTTTTTTGTCAGCGACTCCAGTGCCCGTTTAATGCCCTGCACCACATTCAAAAACGCCGTATCGCGATCGCCCCACTGCGTCACGGGTTTACCGTCTTCTGGCATCGCCTTTAGCTTGCTAAACGGGGCCTCTCTCCAGTCACAGGGGCGTAGAATAACCGGAATTACGCGCGCCGTACCCTCCTCGTGGCGTTCCAGCGCTCGCTGCATCTCGATGTCGTAGCAGTAATCAGACGCCATGAAAGCCGGACTGATGAGCATCAGAATAACCTGAGCCGTTTCCAGCTTGTCTTTAATCTGCGCTTCCCACTCCGCTCCTGCCTCCACAGCACGGTCATACCAGGCGGTGATATTTCCGCGCCGCCGCAGGCTAGACAAATGGGCGATCAGCTCCTCTTGTAAGGCATCATCTTTGTGGGAATAGGAAATGAAAACCTCAATGGAGCCGTCCGCCTCATGGTTCACAGGACTAGAAGCGGCGGGGATAGGCGTAGCGGTCACTTCCTCCTGAGCGTGCTTTAGCAGGATAGGCGTCAGATATCCCTCCACCCCCTCCAAACTGATGGCGGTGCAGCCCAGCTTATAGGCAAACTCCACATCCCGCCCCGCCCCCAACGCGTCATAAAAGCCCACCGCAAAGGCGATCGCCGCATCCTCGTCGATGTCCTTACTCATACCGATGACGTAGGGCACATGCTGGGCGATCGCCTCGGCCTGCGCCTGGGAATAGCAGCCGTTGAGCACCACGCAGCTCACCTGATCGGCAAACAGCGCAAACAGCCTCGCCAGCGCCGCCCCGTCCACCAGCTTGGCGTTGCCCACCTCGTCTTCAAACTGCAGCCCCATTTCCCCGTCGCTGTGGCCCGAGAAGTGAACAATCTGCGGCCCCACATCCAGCATGGCCCGCTGAATATCACGAGGGCGCACCGCCAGCTTTTTCTCTAGGGTGAACTGGTCGCGGTTCCTGGAGCGCTGTAGGCCCTCGTCGATGTCGCGAAGCTCTTGGTCCAGACGGCGGCGGGCGGTGTCTTTGGGGTTAGCGGCGAGGAAGAGGATGGTTTGCAGAGAGGCGCTCATGGGCAGTGCGATTCGGAAAGCGGTTCGGCAACGCTTCAATTATGGCTCAGGAAAAGAGAAACTTAGGCAATCGCTCTTCCCTTCAAACGGGTCAAATCTTCTCTCCCTTAGATAGAGACTCACCGAAAGAGAACTCACGTACGATCTAATTCCTTACAAGATGGAAGAACTTTTATGGCGAGCAAAAGCATAGGCAATACGGGATCCGAACCGCGCCCCAAACCCGAAGACATCGACGCGCAGCAGCTCCCCTATCCGGCCAGCCAAGAGGATATGGAGCTGACGCCAGATAGCGACCTGTCCAACTACAAAGCGGCGGGTAAGCTCACGGGGAAAGTGGCAATTATTACCGGGGGCGATTCGGGCATTGGCCGCGCGGTGGCGATCGCCTACGCCATGGAAGGGGCTAACGTCGCCATTTTATACAACGTCAACGACGAAGACGCCAACAAGACCAAAAGCCTGGTGGAAGAGCGGGGGGGCCAGTGCTTGCCCATCAAGATGGACGTCCGCAAGCCGGAAGCCTGCGAAGACGCAGTAGCTCAGACCATGAAAAAGTTTGGCCATGTTGACATTCTGGTCAACAACGCTGCCTTTCAGATGGTGAGAAAAGACTTGGCCGAGCTGACGATCAAGCAGTTTCACGAGACGTTTGAAACCAATATCTTCGGCTACTTTCACATGTTCAAAGCCGTCCAGCCCCACCTACAGGAAGGCGACGTCATCATTAACACCGGCTCTATTGTCGGCAAGATTGGCAAGAAGTTTTTGGTGGACTATGCCTCCAGCAAAGGGGCGGTGCACACCTTTACCAAATCCCTAGCGCTCAACCTGGCCGAGAAGAAAATTCGCGTCAACGCCGTCGTTCCAGGAGCCGTATGGACCCCCAACATTCCGGCAACCATGACCCCCGACCAGGTGGATGGGTTTGACGACGCCAACGCCCTAAAGCGTGCGGCTCAGCCCGAAGAGCTTGCTCCGACCTACGTTTTTCTTGCCGCTGAGGACAGCAGCTTTATAACGGGGGCGCTGGTCGACGTTACCGGAGGGCAGCTCTCCAATTAAAGCGCTGCCGGGCCTAGGCGCTGCCGGGCCTAGAGCGCTGTCAGGCCTAGAGCGCTACCGGACATTACGCCGTCAGCCGCTCTACCAAGTGCTCTCCGACGCGTAGGGCATTGGCCATCACCGTCAATGCCGGACTGACGCTGGCGCAGGACGGGAAGAAGCTGCTGTCTACGACGTAAAGGTTGTCAATCTCATGGGTGCGGCAGTTGAGGTCTAAAACAGCGGTCGCTGGGTCGCTGCCCATGCGGCAGGTGCCGCACTGGTAGCCCACCACCTGAATGGGCGATTCTCCTCTGGGGTAGACGCTGCCCTGCCGCAGCCCAACCCCCGGCTTTTCTAGCTCTTTGAGCACCCCCATCCAGCGGTACACGAGGCGATCGTGGGCCTCGAGGTTATTGGGGGTGAATTCGTAGCGCAGCTTAATTCTCTTTCGGCTTTCCTGCAGGTAAACGCGGTTGTCGGGGTTCGGCAAGACCCCTGTCTGAGCCCACCAGCCGATGGAGCGCGTCGCCAGCCGCTTTAGCCCTGCGCCAGGGGCCAGCCGGGCCAGAACGGAGAGCAGGGGCGGCGACTCTGCAAAGACGATGTCCTGCAGCAAGCCGCCGCTGTTTTCAATATGGCCCATGGGATAGTGATAGTCTGGGTCGCCCCAATAAAAGTCGTTGATGGCGATGCTGGGGGCAAACGTCCCGTCGTTCTCCGCCGCCCCGCGCTCCACAATCACCGTCATCAGGTGCTTCATCAGGTTGCGGCCCAGCTGCCCTGAGCGGTTGGCTAAGCCCTCGGAATGCTGGTCGTTGGCAGAGGCGAGCATCAGCGCGGCTGAATTCACTGCCCCGCAGGCCAGCACCACAATGTCGCCGGTAAACAGCATGGGCTGCGCGTTAACCTCCGCCTGAACGCCCTTAATCGCTGTGCCCGCCGGGTTGGTGTGGAGCTCAACCACCTTGGCGTTGGTTTTAAGGGTCACGTTATTATGGGCGATCGCTAAATTGATCCCAAAAACCTCTGCGTCCCCGGTGGGGTCGTCTGCCTGCTGGGTCAAGCTCGTGGGCAGCGGGGCGGGGTGCAGTCCCTCCTCTTTGATGGCCGTGACAACCGGCTGCATGATAGGCGGATGACTTACGGCGTGGTGAGGGTAGCTGCTGCTGTGGGCCGGCTCGGTGGGGTCAGCCTTAGCGTCGCCGTGCACCTGATAGAGCTGCTCGGCGGCGGTGTAGTAGGGCTCCCAGTCGGCGTATTTCAGCGGCCACTCGGGGGTGACGCCGTCTTGATAGGTCACCGCTTCAAAGTCGCGCTCCCGCATCCGCATCAGCGACGCGTTGTAGATTTTTGTGTTTCCCCCTACGGCGTAGTTGGTTTGCGGCGAAAAGGGCTCTCCCGCTTCGTCGTACCACTGCTCCGGCGCGTGGTAGCGCTCTTTTTTAAACACATCCACGTCGGCCCGGTTTTGCTCTTCTAGGGCCATCTGCGACCCGCGCTCCAAGACCAAGATCTTTTTCCCTGAAGGGGCCAGCTTTTGCGCCAGCGTCCCGCCTCCGGCCCCCGAGCCGACGATGATGACATCGTAATGTTGGTCATCAATAATCATGAGCTACTGCCACAGATAGATCAGAATGAAAAGCAGAATCCAGATGACGTCGACAAAGTGCCAAAACAGCGATGTCGCCTCGACCCCGTACTCGCCGTCCGCGTAGTTGTTGGGGATGAAGGAGCGCCCCAGCATCACGCCCTGCATCAGGACCCCGGTGAGCACGTGCAGGCCGTGAAAGCCCGTCAGCAGGTAGAAAACGCCGCCAAATACCCCGGAGGTAAACCCAAAGGGCAGACCCATCCACTCTACCGCCTGGCCGTACAGGAAAAAGCTGCCCATGGCCATGGTCAAAAGCCAGAAGACGCGAAAGCCCCAGAGATTGTTGCGGCGTAAGAAGCGCTCGGCGAAATAGATGACGAAGCTGCTGGACACCAGGACAATCGTGTTGATTAAAGGCTCCCGGACCTCCAGCCCCTCAAACCCAGCGGGCAGCCAGTTGGCGGTGCCGGTCTTGAAAACGATGTAGCCCACAAAAAAGCTGAAGAAAATCACGCTCTCCGAGAGCAGGAAGACCACAAAGCCAAACATGCGGTGGTCTTCTTCGTGGGCGGCGTGATGAGAGGCCTGACTCTCTAGCGCCGGATCGACAGTATCGAGGTTAATGCTGCTCATGCGATCGCCTCCTCTACAGGATTACCAGCGGGATTGTTGGACACCAGCGGTTCATCACTGCCGTAGCCGTAGGGCGGCGACACTACCACGGGAAGCTCTTCAAAGTTCTCGTGGGGGGGCGGAGAGGACACCAGCCACTCCAGCCCGATGGCCCGCCAGGGGTTGTCGCCCGCTTCCTTGCCCTGGGTCCAAGAGCTGAGCATATTTAAGATAAAGGGCAGGGTGGAAACCCCCAGCAAAAATCCGCCCAGGCTGGCCAGCACGTTCCAGAAGGCAAACTCTGGGTCGTAGGATGCGACCCGGCGCGGCATACCCAGCAGACCTAGGGGGTGCATGGGCAAAAAGATTAGATTAGCCCCCACAAAGGTGAGAATAAAGTGCAGCTTACCCAAGCCTTCGTAATACATCCGCCCCGTCATTTTGGGGAACCAGTGGTAGATGGCGGCGTAAAAGCCCATCACCACCGCTCCGTTGATGACGTAGTGGAAGTGGCCCACTACAAAGTAGGTATTGTTGACGTGGATGTCGAAGGGGACTGCGGCCAGCATGATGCCGGTGATGCCTGAAAACAGGAACATAAACAGCCCGCCTAGGGCGAACAGCATGGCCGTAGTCAGGCGCAGCTTGCCGCCCCACACCGTGGCCACCCAGGCAAACACCTTGATGCCCGTGGGGATGGAGATGGCCATGGTGGTGAGCATGAACAGCATCCGCATCCAGCTCGGCGTGCCGCTAGCATACATGTGGTGAACCCAGACCACGCCGCTAAGCACCGTGATCAGCAGTGAAGAGATAGCGACGACTCTGTAGCCAAACAGCGGCTTGCGGGCGTAGACCGGAAACACCTCTGAAAATACCCCAAAGATCGGCAGAATGATTACATACACCGCCGGGTGGGAGTAAAACCAGAAGAAGTGCTGGTACAGGACGGGGTCGCCGCCGCGGGTGGGGTCGAAGAAGGCGGTGCCCACGGTGAGGTCCAGCAGCAGCATAACGGCCCCGGCGGTGAGCGCGGGTAGCCCAATGAGCTGAATCATCTGGGCTGAGAGCACCGTCCAGCAGAAGGCGGGCATCCTGAACCAGCCCATGCCGGGGGCCCGCATTCTAAATATCGTGGTGACGATGTTGACGGCCCCCAGAATTGAGGAAATGCCCGAGAGCGCCACCGCCACCAGCCACAGCGCCTGACCATTGATCAGGTTGCCGGTGGGGTTTTGCAGGCTCACCGGCGGATAGGCCCACCAGCCCGACTGCGACGGGCCGCCAGGGATGAAGAAGCTGGCGGTGAGGATGACTCCAAACACGGGCACCATCCAAAAGGCGATCGCATTTAGCTTCGGGAAGGCCATGTCCCGCGCCCCAATCATCAGCGGCACCAGGTAGTTGGCCAGGCCGTTGAGCATGGGGAAGGTCCACATGAACAGCATGATGGTGCCGTGCATGGTGAATAGCCCGTTGTAGACCGTGCGATCGACTAAATCTGACTCAGGGGTAATTAGCTCACCGCGCATCACCATTGCCAGCAGGCCGCCAAACAAAAAGAAGGCAAAGGCCGTGACGATGTACTGGATGCCGATGACTTTGTGGTCGGTGCTAAAGGTAAAGAACCGTCGCCAGTTGTCTGGCGCACCCGGCTCAGGCTGAAGCGGCGGGCTAGCGGGACGTACCTCTACAGTGGCGTTACTCATAGGAGTCCTGTTCTGAGCTAGTGTGGTTGACTATAGGGGCGGGGGCGGGCCTGACGGTGGCCCAGCCTAAGCTAATGGGTCCGCCAGCGGAGCGGCTAAACTCTTGGTAGGCAACGTTTTCAGCCGGTGTGGGTGAGGTTGCGGCGGCGGTGGCCAGCCACTGCTGGTAGGCCGCTTCCGATTCCACCACGACGTTGGTCTGATTGGCGGCAAAATAGGTGCCGCTGTACGCTGAATCCCGCAGGCGGTAGCGCCCTTCTAAAATTGGCGTAAACGAGAAGTCGATCTCCTGGCCCGGAATGATGTCTTGCTTCACTCGAAACGCCGGGACATAGAAGCCGTGCAGCACGTCCTCCGACGTCAGCTTTAGCTGGGCGCGCTGATTCACCGGCAGGTGCAGCTCCGTACTGCTAACGTCCTGCTGGGGGTAGCGAAACTCCCAAGACCACTGCCGGGACAACACTTCAATCGGGGGTGAATCGAGAGTCGCTTCAACGCCCGTATCCACTTTTTTGGTGGAGTCGAGGGGCACGGTGCCCACAGAGCTCACCTCTTTGGGGGCGAACGGCTCGAGAAGGCTCATCTGGTCGTAGGTCCGGTAGCTCACCGTACCTATCCAGATCACCAGGATGATGGGAACGACGGTCCAGATGATCTCTAGCTTGACGTTGCCTTCAATGGGAGGACCATCGCTGGCATCGTATTTGGCTGCGCGCTGAAACAGCATGGAATACAGCAGTGTGCCGATTACCCCAAGGAAGATAAAGCAGCCTACGGCGGTCATAAAGCTAAATAGCTTGTCTACCAGCACGGCCTCGGCGGAGGCCTGCAGCGGCATCCAGCTGTAGGCCTGCTGTCCCATCCAGAGACTGATAAGCAGGTTGGCGATCGCCAGTATCGATAAGCGAATAATCCTGCGTCGATCCAGTACCCGGCCTAGATCCCTAGTTCTATCGTTATCAGTGTTCACTTGCCTCTTGATGTGGAGTGTTTGGGCTGAATGTGTGGCGTTGTTGATCCGGGGTCTGCACTTTGTAGAAATATGGCAGTACTAGGGTGCATGTCTAGCGTTTTGGAAGGCCCCCATCCCTAGCCCTTCCCCTAATTCTGATACCGCTGGCGAATTTCATACCTTGTAACATTCGTGCTGTTTCACCCCTTAAAGAGGCCCCCCAGCCCCCAAGTTTGGGGGAGCAAGATTCGAAGTCAGAATTCTTGAAAGCATTTAATAGCAAGAGGTCTGGCATTTTTCTGGTTCCCCCAGGATTGAGGGCGGAGGGGGCCTCCAGGATGCTAAACACCGTTACGAAATATTTCGCCAGCGGTATCAATTCTGAGGGAAGGGGACCAGACTCCCCTCTACCAATCCTTGGGAAAGGGTCCGGGGGAGAGGGCCAAGGCTGCGCTAAACAAATACATGCTGGGAGAGAGGATGGGGGTGAGGGCTTTCCGTACAATTCTCAAAATTAATCCTCAGGGCCAAATTCCCTATTTCCCACCACAGGCGGCTCATTCAAGGCGTCACTCAGCGGCGCGTTGATCTGCTCATTTGGGTTAATTCCCGCCCGAATTAGCCGATCTGCCGTTACGTGAACCCCAAAATCAGCGCCCAGGTGAGCGCCCAGCGTTCCTTGGGCAAACATGAGGCCGAAGATGGCAAGCCCGGCCACCAGATAGCTCCACTGCACCTGCCGCGCCCGGTCCTCTCGCCACAGATAACGCTGAAACCCTCGCCAGACCGTCATTCCGACAATCAGGCCTAGCAGCAGGACGCCGCCGAGGCCGTGCCAAACCATGGTGTTGGTGGCGTTGAGACCCCAGGGGCTGACCACGTCGCTAGAGGGTTCCGCCAGCAGAATTTCATAGAACCCAGCCGCGACCGTGAAAAAGGTGATGATTGAGGCGGCAACCATGTTGAACCATCCCACGTCGTACAGCCCGGAGACGGTGGCGGGAATGGCCAAGAACTTGAAGATCGGCTTTTCTAGCGGGTAGAGGGCGGCGACAATGTCGAAGGCGATCGCCACAATAAATAGCCCTAGCGTCAGATGCACTAGGTTGGGGTGAATAGGCACAACGTAGGGCAGCCCATTGCCTTCTGCGCCGAGGATCAAAAAAGCGCTAGACCCTAAAGGAAATCCTGCCATTACCGCAATAGCCCCCCTCGCGCTGCTTCAACAACGGCCTCGGTATGCAGGCCGTAGACCCATACCAGCTTGTCGCCAAGGTAGGTCTGAAAGAGCACCAGCGCGAGTAAAGCCGCATTCACGCCCATATATGCCGTAGGCAAGGAGCCGGGCGTCTTGAGGCGGATAATGTAGCGCCAGCCGGTAATCAGCGCCAAAATGGCGGACAGCGACCAGCCAATGAGAGTGTGCAAATTGAGGGCGCCGGCAGCTGCGGCATAGGGCGTAGCTAGCCCCGCCTCGACTTGGCCAAACAATATGGCGATAAAGATAGAAACCGTCGCAAACACCATATTCCACCAGCCCACTTCGTGCAGACGGGTATTCTTGGTGAAGTATCCAATTCCGTCGCAAAGGATGGCAAACAAAACCATCGCAATGACAAAGTGAACCACAATGGGATGAATAGTATCCGGGTAGGGCAGGTTGTGGCTATTTAACGGAGGAAGTAAGTTCTCGAACATGAGACTCTCTCCTTACAAAATGAATATGGCAACTATGTAGAATTCTAACGTTTACACCGCAGTGTTGTCGCTCGGCCCTTATCAAGCTGGGGTGTCTTACATACGGTTGAGCGAGGTCACGGGCGATCGCTGTAGGAATGGGTGCCCCAAAGCAGCTGCAAACGAATCGTTTTGGATTTTACTCAATACCGTAAGCCCGGTATAAAAGACCTAATACAGCAAGCCCAATACAGCGAATTCAATACAGCAAGCCCAATACAGCAAAAAAGCGGCCTTCGTTTATTGAAGACCGCTCACAAATTAACGCCAAGCATTGACGCTTTAGCAACGAGTGCCCAGGGCTACATCATGCCCATGCCACCCATGCCAGGCATACCGCCCATGCCGCCCATGCCGCCCATACCGCCCATGCCGCCCATGTCCGGGGGAGCAGCGCCAGCGGGCTCGGGCTTCTCAACGACGAGAGCCTCGGTGGTCAGCACCATGCCGGCAATAGAGGCCGCATCCTGCAGCGCAGAGCGCACGACCTTTGCCGGGTCGATAATGCCCGCTTCGATCATGTCCTCTAGCTCACCGGTCAGCGCGTTGTAGCCCTTGTTGCCGTCCAGGCTACGCACCTTCTCCACAATCACAGAGCCTTCCGCCCCCGCGTTGTCGGCAATCTGCCGTAGGGGAGCTTCCAGGGCCTTGATGACGATGTTGGCGCCGATCTGCTCTTCGGCAGAAAGCCCTTCCTTGAGGCCATCCACGTCCTGCGCTAGGCGAATTAGCGTCGTGCCGCCGCCAGGAACGATGCCCTCTTCAACTGCCGCACGGGTTGCGTTGAGCGCGTCTGCGATGCGCAGCTTGCGGTCCTTTAGCTCAGTCTCAGTCGCCGCACCCACCTTAATAACCGCGACGCCGCCTGCTAGCTTGGCCAGCCGCTCTTGGAGCTTCTCCTTGTCGTAGTCAGAGTCAGTCTCAGCTAAAGAGCGACGGATCTGACCGATGCGCTTCTCGATATCGGGCTTATTGCCCGACTCGGAGACGAGGGTGGTAGCATCCTTCGTGCAGGTGACCTTCCGCGCCCGGCCCAGCATGTCGAGGGACACCGCTTCTAGGCTAAGGCCAATCTCCTCAGAGATCATTTGGCCCCCCGTTAGCACGGCAATATCCTGCAGCATCGCCCTACGGCGCTCGCCAAATCCGGGGGCTTTCACCGCAGTGGCGTTGAGAACGCCCCGCAGCCGGTTAACCACCAGCGTTGCCAGCGCTTCTCCGTCAATGTCTTCAGCGACAATGAGCAGCGGACGCCCTTCCCGAGCAATTTTCTCTAGAACGGGTACAAGATCCTGAATGCTGCTGATTTTCTTGTCGACGATCAAGATAGCCGCGTCTTCAAGTTCGCACACCATACGCTCTTGGTCGGTGACGAAATAGGGAGAAATATAGCCCCGGTCAAACTGCATCCCTTCGACCACTTCGAGGTCGGTGGTGAGAGACTTGGACTCCTCTACCGTAATCACGCCGTCTTTGCCGACTTTGTCCATGGCCTCGGCGATCATGGCTCCGACTTCCTCGTCGTTGCCTGAGGAGACGGTGGCCACCTGTGCAATGGCGTTGCCGCTGATGGGCTGAGCCATGGCCTCAATTTGAGCCACAAGCTTGTTGACGGTCTTTTCGATACCGCGTCGCAGGCTCACGGGGTTGGTGCCGGCAGCAACGTTTTTCAGGCCTTCGCGAATTAGCGCCTGGGCTAAAACGGTGGCCGTCGTGGTGCCATCACCGGCAATGTCTTTCGTTTTAGACGCCACTTCTCGAATCAGCTGGGCTCCCGTATTCTCTAGGGGATCCTCTAGCTCGATTTCTTTAGCGATAGAAATACCGTCGTTGACGATGTCTGGCTCGCCGTATTGCTTCTCAAGCACCACGTTTCGTCCCTTAGGCCCAAGGGTAATCCGAACCGCATCGGCGATCGCATTGACGCCCCGCTCTAAGGCCTGCCGAGATTTTTCGTCAAATACAACAAACTTCGCCATAGTCCTCCGTCTTACAGTGCTGAAATTTAGAATCTAGCACTCTAATCAGGTGAGTGCTAACTTCCTACTCCAACTATAGCGACTCACCTGCACAAATTGGGAAATTCTGTGCCCAGTCCCTACCTAGTCTGATGCTTGAGCTTCGTATAAACCGTGGGCAGCCACCACCAGGGCGCTTGAGGATACCGGTGATGCTCTTCGTGATAGCCAAAGTGGTAGCAGGCCCCGAGGGAAAGCAGCCAGGGCAAGGGCAGGCTTCTGGCACAGTAGCGGCTGGGGTAGCCCTGCCCCCGACGGTGGGGTAAGTAAGTGCCAAAGAAAAACAGCTGTAGTGAGCTGATTACGAAAGGGCAAATCCAAAATAGTAGGAGGTTAACAGGAGAAACGTGGCAAAACCACATCAGAGGATAGACGATGAGCGAAATGCCCCAGAACTGTCCCCAACCCCAATATTGCTGGATAAAGCTGAAGTACCACGACACAATGCCGAAGCGCCCTTCGTGGAAGTCCGGGTCTTGGGGTTCGGTGGGATGCTGGTGGTGAATATGGTGCTTTTCCCGGAGGACGTGGTAGGGGAACAGGGCGTAGGCGTAAGAGGCGATCGCGCCAATAGCGTGGTTGAGGCGGGGCGAGCTAGGGCAAACCGAACCATGCATAGCGTCGTGGGTGACGATGAATAGCCCGGTGTAAAGGAACCCGTGGCCTACAATGGCGGCGGCTATCCAACGCCAGCTGTGGGCGGCGTAGTCGAGGGAAAAGAGGGCGGTAGCGCTAGCGAACCAGGCGGCCAAAATTCCTAAAGAGAGAGAGACGCCTAGTAGGGAGACCAAGGTTCGATGAGGAAGGAGAGACGGCGCTGGCAAGAGAGAGGGGGTAGAAGTCATATTCAGATTAAGAGAAGGGGCCGCCGCCCTTCGGGATGGCGGTGGCGGCTGAGCGACAGCCGCTAGCCAGCAAAAACGGTGCTGTCGACGCTTGCCCACAGCGCGTCAATGCAAAGCTATACAGTTCTTAATATAGGTTGAGATCAGCTGTCGTTCATCTCTCATAAGGACCAGCTGATCGCCGAATAGACTCCAAAGGCTGCTGGATAAGACTGCAGCAGTTAGCGATGCGGTCAACTGCGGGCGGCATCCGTCTGGGGATGGAACGAGAAGATGGCGTTGTCGTGGAAGAGCGGATCAAACTGGTAGAACAGCTGGGCGGTGGCGCGGGGCAGTTCCACATTGACGTCAATGCTGCAGTTCGCCGGCACTGGCCGTCCGTGGAAGTAGGTTTTGTCAACCCAAAATCCACCCGCTGGATCTTCTAGGCAGCCGGTTTCAGGATGCAGCACCAGGAAGGGCCCCCAGTCGGGCGTGGGTGGAATAATGTCGCCGCCTGCGGCATCGCAGTCATTCTGAAGAAAGCCTGGATATTCTTCTACTTCTTCTCTTAGCTTCTGCCTCGTTTTGGGATTGGGATGACAAAAAGGTCCTTCTTGTGGCATCTTGGCGACGCCAAAACCTTCTGTATCCCGTCCGACTTTGACCCCCTCCGCGCCGTCATCCATGAGCGGCTCTCCTGGGCCGAAGTCAGTATGTTTGATTTCGCTAATTGGATCAGGACCCGGTTGACTGCTCATTGGGTGTCCGTGCCCCGCGCGAATCTTTTCGGGCGGATTAAACCGAAAGTAGCTGTTGACCGTGGGTGCGGCGAACTGGTAGCCGTATTTAGTCTGACCGAACTGATCGGTGAAGGGACTAAGGCGACTGCGGTCGATGTTGCGGGAGAAAAGGGTACTGTGCTGAAGAACGCCTCGATGAGGCACGTAGCCCCAGCCGGTCCGCCACTGCATCTCAGCAACTTTGGGAATGCCGTAGGTCGGTTTGGAGTCGAACTTTTCAAAGCTGAACTTGCCGTTACCGTAGACTTCGGCGATCGCCTTCACAAACCGCGCCCCAAAATCGACGTTGCGATAGTAGTGGGTGTGGTTATCTAGGTTGATGACTTTCACCTTAACGATGTCGCCCTGCTCAAAATCTTTGATCGTCTTGAGTCCGCCAACGCTGGTTCCGGCTGCCGTAATCCCATACATTTCGTTGTTCATATAGACAACGACGACGTCATAGGGGCCAATTGCGCCGCTAATAGGATCAACGTCAGGTTCATCCTTGATCCTGTTCCAGGCTTCATCCGGTAGCTGATTTTGATCCCGCGCCAGGTTTACCCAACTTCGCAAGATTTCGGGAGATCCAGTGCCGGGGTCATGCAGCATGATCAAGAGATCGGTTCCCGTTGCGCCGTCAAGGGCCGCTTGGGCAACTGTATACGCCTTCTTCTCCGGCGCGGCATCACCAATATCCTCAAGCTTTAGGTCGCGCAGGCGCTTCACCCAAGAATATGATATTGGCTCCCAGCCCACCTGTTGCCCCTCGCTGTTTAGCTCGCAGGTCAGGCTTTCAGGGTTTTTATCGGGATCTTCGAGCACAATGCACTTGCCATTGTTTTCGCACACTACCCCCTCAGGGTTGCCGTCGTCGTCTCGCACCTTGCGAAAGACGGGTTGAATAAACTGAATGCGCGGGGGATGTACGCCCCAGCCCCAGTTGTAGAGTCGGCGCATGTTTCGCAGAGACGGATAACTGACGGTAATTTCGTTCAGGTGCCCTTGAAACATTGAGAGAAACGTACTGTCGAAGCCGTGGAAAATGCGCCCTGCGGCATCATTGACGATTGTAGTGGGGGCTAGATCCTCTTGGATGAGGGAGTAAATCCGCCATTTGATCTCGAAGGTATCATTGGGATGGGCATCTTCCGGATACCTCAGGAGGAAGCAGTCGGAGTCGAAGTTCTGGTTATACCAGAGCATGTTGATTGTCACCTGCCAAATCTCTCGATTGACCCCGTCAATTGGGCTCACCTGCTTGCGCCCTGTCCGCGTCAGCGGCTTCATTTTATATTCGTTGGGAGTATGGTCGGGGGTCAGCTGTCCATTGGGCAGCTCAGGTGCCGCGTTGTAGTTCAGCAGCGCGAAGCCGTCGTAATAGCGGCCTTTAGTACGCCCCAGTAAAATATCTTTCGCGTCTTGCGCTGCGCTGGTATCGGCTAAAGGAGAATCACCCGCCGCCTGCGCCGCCATCCGCAGGCGAGTAAAGGCTTCCTCAAGGTCTACCAAGGGAGAGTCGACGATGGGGTGGGTAATGCGGTGCCCCAGCAAACTAGTTGCTCCCGACAGCGGAATAGTAACCAACTTTGACGCGTGCAAAGCCGGCGTGAGTTCGTCACCGTTTTCATCAACGGTATGGGTGTTGGGAATTCGGGTCTCTTTCTCGAAGGCTTGAGACAGCACCGGGTCGACTGAGTCAGGGTAGACCTTGTCGAAGTCTGCCAAGTTGAGAATATTGTCGGCCATTTTCAACTCCTATGTCGGTTGGTAAGCGGTTGGTTTAGTCGTTCAGGCGAGGCGTAGGGACAGGGCACTGCCCTGTCCCTACAAAATGCATCCCCTACATCAGCAACGCCAATTTTGTTTTTTGGGAAACAGAGGCCAGGTAGGGCGTACAACAGGATGCGCCCTATCTGGCGATCGCTGGGTAGCCCTAGTCGGCATCCGGTAAGGGTTGAATGCCGGCTTCGGCATCCTTGTCGTGGACGCGCATCAGTCCCCACTGACCGATCTTCAAGAACGGCATGCGATCGTTCCCCCAGAAATAGTCGCCGGGACGCGCCTGAGGGCCACCTGCGCCGCCAGCCTCATCGCCGCCGCCCTTCAGGTGGGCATTGAGGATGCCGGACGAGGGCAGGTAGCGGGCGCTGACGTTAGTAGACCCTTCGATACCCGGCGTCAACGGCCACAGGTGCCCTTCGACCGAGAACATTTGCGGCTGTTCGCTGAAGGCGCTGAGAACGCGGAAGCGGACCGGATCTCCGGCATAGGCTTCAAACACGTTCGTGATCGGGTCTTGCCTTTCGGGGTCACCCGAGAAGACGCTCTGAGACGCCTCCATCTGCTCCGCACTGGTATAGGCCGTCTCATCGAGATAGAGATTGCCAGACTCAAGGCGAGACCTAAAGGGCTCTGCCCGATAGTTGACCACGCTCATTTCACGAACTTCGCCGTCATAGGGCATGCTGAACGTGCTCATTACGGGGTCAGCGTCGTGGAAGAGGGCGACAAACTCCCGGAAGTCGGGCTGATCGGGCGTCGAGATAATGGCTTCAACCCCGCTTTCGAGGGCATCTCCGGTATGGGGATCGAGATAAGTGGAGCCAGCGGGTTCCACAATCAGCGCCCCGTAGAGTCCCTTGCGGGCGTGGTCAATCGGGTCGCCATAGTCACGAATCAGCGCCGCCCCGAGCTCTTTCTCGGCGTAGTAAGTGTAGGTGCGGCTGCCCCCCGGCGCGACGGTCTGCTCGGGGTTGTTGCCCACATTGATACCCAGCGAGTTTTGAGGATCGGTGGATACCAGATCGATATGGAAGGACGCATGTCCCTGACTGCTGTTCAAGCGGTTGGTCAACGTCACCTCGATGCAGTCGCCAGCGTTCGCCCGCAGGACGAGCGGATCGAGCGTCGCTCTCTGTTCGATTGCGACAGCGTTCTCCTCTCGATCTAGAATTTCGGTCACAGTCCCCGCTGCATCTAGAACCAGGTCTTTATCTAGAACATAGGTAAAGCCGGCCAAGTCAGTATTTGTAGATGAAGTGGCGCGCTGATCGTTGAACAGGAACGGTTTGGCGATCGCCGAGACCTGGAACTGCCGCAGCTTGGCGTTAGCGGGGCAAACACCGCCAGCAGGGCCAGGATTGCCAGCGCTATTCAAACCGAGACGGTTCATGACTGACGCCGACCCAGCCGACCCCGCCGACGCAACCGGATGTCCGGGCAGCGGCATCAGATCGGACTGCTCCTGGTCAAGCACCCGCAGAATGCCCCAGTTGCCATCCATAAAGTGGCGGTGGGTGCCGTTCTGGTAGAGGTAGTCGCCCGCCTTGCTCGCCGCGCCGCCAGCTGCCTCAATAAAGGCGTTAAAGCGCTCTGAGATACCGACCCCAAAGGTCGACAGGGGTGGCGAATCTTCCTGGAAGCGCTCCCAGCGGAAGTGGTGGCCCGTGATATGGAAGGGGTGAACTTCTTCCGTCGCTGTGGTCAGCAGTCGGAACATGAGCGGATCGCCCTTGTACGACCGCAGTACCGGCGTCCGCGGATCGCCGTACGGCATACTGCTGAGCATGAGATGTTTCTCACCCGACCCGCGAAGAGTAGACGCATCTAGCGGTTCTGCCCGCAGGTTGATGGTGCCGCTGCTGCTGCGCCGCTGACCGCACTGCGCAATGTTTGTACAGTCCTCTAGGTCGGTTAGCGGTTCCGATAGATTGGGCGTAACGTTTGCCGTCGTAGTGCGATCGGTGAAGAAGAGGGCGTACTCCCGGAAGCTGCCCTCTAGCCCCGGCACCACTTCCTGATTTTGGTCGACCAGGATGTCCATGATTGGGCCGCTGCGCAGCTCTGGGAAGGTTTCGCCCGTATTCGGATGCCGCCATTGGGAACCCCGAGGTTCGGCGATCAGCGCCCCAAACAGGCCGTGGCCCCAGCGCTTCAGCGCGTCCACATGGTCGTGGAAGTAGATGGCCCCGTTTTGACGCGCCACGTACCAGCGATAGCGAACAAACTCGTTGGTGACCTTCTCATTTGTGCTGTGGTCGTGCTGTAGCGGGTTCTTGAATGTCAGGATGCTGCTTTCAGCGTTGACGCTGGCGATCGCCGCCGTTTCGAACTTGTCCGTGTCTTGATCCACACCCACCGCGACCGTGGTCCCTGGGGAGAACAGCTTAACGTCATCGACTTGCAGCTCCGTGTCTCCGGCTGAAGCACTGCCGGTGATTTCAGCGCTCATGCCAGAGTCCTTGAACGGGCGCGGGGCCTGCTCATAGGAAGACCCGGTAATTACGCCGTCAGAGGCTTGGGTATCAAACTGAACGAAGTGGATGTGAATGTTGGTTTTACTCAAACCGGCCAGTTCGCCCGTTTGCTCAAGTTCATTAACCAAAATCAGATCGACGCAGTCCCCCTGATTGGCCCGAATCGCCAGCGGCACCTTGAACGATTTTTCGCTGTTGGGAACGCTGCCAGACTCGAAATCTTCGTTCCTGACCTGGTCTTCGTGCTCCTTCACCACGAAGAGCATGCCCTTGTCGTCTACCACCTCATCCGTCACCCGAATTGGCGTTTGAATGGCGTGAACCTTATAAACCCGTCGAGGGGCATTGGCCGGACAAAGACTCAGTTTACCGTTCGTCCCAGGCTCGGCGGGCTCACCGTTGCTGGCAACCCTGGGCTCTAGGAAGGGGGCTGGCCCGTGGTTGGGGGCAAACGGCGGTCGCTTGGCGAAATGGGGCCGCAGCAGCGGGTAGGCCAGCTTGCCGGTCAGCGGATCGAATAAAATATCGGGGCGATCGCCCGGCGCTTGAGCCTGAAAATTTTGCCAAACGTGATAGCTTTCTGGCTCATTCTTGTACAGCAGCCTGCCGTCAAACTGCTCCTCAGAGTCCCAGTTAAACACCGAGGCATCTTGCCAGGTTTTGGGCTCGCCCTTCGGGGGCAGCTGCATCTCGACCAGGGTTTTCAAGGCGTTGTTGTCGACCGTCAGCGTCTCACCGGCAAAGTCAACCTCTTTGCCGATTAAATCCAGGGAATTGACGGCGGACTGGACTCGATTCTGGCGATCGGGCAGTTCCGCAAGCACCGCCAACCCATCGGACTTATGGGGCTGATCCTGTAGGGTGTTGTAGACCCGCCAGAAGTGCCACATCCCCGAGACGTAGTGGGACGCCACGTGACAGTGAAAGAGGAAATCCCCCACCGTTTGCTGACAGCCGCCGCTACCGCAGGACACCTCAAAGTCGTAGGTCTCCGAGGGGCCAATGCTCTGGGAGTCGTTGCCGGAGCTGGGCATGCGGCTGGTAAACTCTTTTTTTAGTCCCTCGTCAACCGGCGTGTAGTCGACATTGGTCACGGACTTGCCCACATCCTGCTGGCGCTGCCACTGAATGCCGCCACCGTGCAGGTGAGGCACGTGGAAGGTCTCACTGCCGCCATGCACAATTCGGAACTTGATTGGGTCGCCGATGTAGGTTTGAGGGACAGGCGTAGCGGGCTCGCCAAAGGAGTAGGTGCCATAGGCTTCAGCCTCGTCGGCAAAGCCCTTTAGATCGCCCTTGATGCCCAGCTCAATCTTGCGCCAAACGGGCTCAGCCGCCGGATCGCGGTAGTCGTAAGCTTGATCAGGCCCTTCCTGCAGCGGGCTGTCTGGCTCAATGTCAAACAGCTTCGCCATCACTTCAGCCTCTCCCAAGCGGCGGTAAAAGGCTTCGCTGCGGTAGTTGATAGCGCGTCCATTGGGCTGGTAGCTTTCCGTGATCGCATCAATGAACGGATTTAGCTTCCCGTCTTTGGTGCGGGGTAGATAGCCCGCGTTGCCAATCTCGTGGTAGAACATGCCAAACTCTCGGAAGTCTGAGCTACCATCACCCGGATCGATCATCGCGTCCCAAGAGTTGCGGCACCAAACCGCGTCGCCCTTTGTCTCACACAGATTCTCTCCGGTGCGGGGGTCAAAGTACTGCGAGCCCACAGGTTCTACAATGAGTCCGCCAAACAGGCCGTGGCTCACTTGGTAGCGCCCTTTCGGTCCGTGGGACTGCACCCGAAACGTTTTCTCGGTGTAGTAGCGATCGTCGATGTACCACTCGTAGTCCACCGTTTCGCCGGGCAGCGCATAGGCGTCGGAGTCGGACGCTAGAGCGGGCTCACCCGTGCTGGCAAGAATCCAGTCGGCCCCGTGAACGTGGAAGCTGGCGGGCGCGCCGTTGCGGTTCCCTTTGGGCTTCTCCAGCTTGTTTTCAAAGCTCACCCGGACACAGTCGCCGACGTTGGCCCGAATGGTGAGGGGCTGAATCGGGTCGTCGCCGAGGCCCAAACTCAGATCAAACGGCCGGTTGGGCAACTCCTCCGAGGCCACTTCCTGATTGCGCACCTCATTTTCGCGATCGCGCAGCACATACATGTGGCCCCGGGGGTCGCGATCGCCCCAGCGGTTGAGCACCATCTTCACGTTGATGGCCAGCACGTCGTACTGCTTCACCGGCGCACTGGCGGGGCAGCGCTGCGGCTCATGGGCGATCGCAGGAGCTTCTGGAAGCTGTGCCAGAATCGGACCTTCGGTCTGCTGGTGCCCTTTGATCGAAAAGCCGGTTTCGGCTTCGACCTGCTGCTCAAAGCGCTTTTGTAGGGGAGTCGCGGGGGTGTTGTAGGGGTCATCAGACTGTTGACCTGGGGACTGGTCCCCGTTGGCGACAGCGGCCATCATGCTGCGCTCTAGCAGGGACTGGTCGTTGGACAGACCTCCGGCCTGGGTAGCGCCGCTGAACATCAGCGTCAGCACACCGATGCAGGCGATAACGATAAGTCCTAAAATCCCGCCTCGAATAGCGCCTTGCCGGCGGCGAGACTTGCGTTCCTTCTCCATGGATTTTTCCTAATAAATTTAAACAGTTATCTATAACGGCTCAGCCCATAATCGGCTGGGCAAAGAGCCACAGGCTAAGCAGGGTATAGCCCACCATCAGCACCAGCATGGGATACTGACTACGCTGCGCCATTTCAACGCTGGGATAGGTTTTAACCGCCGTCAGATGGGCCAAAACAACTGAAAACACGTGACCGAGCACAATCGCCACCACGGCAAACCGCCACACAAGCCGCGCCCCCACCAGGCCGACGCTGATGCGATAGGTGGCCGTGCCCAGCAGATCCCAGCCAAACCCAAACGGGTCTGAGGCCAGGGGAATCATTTGCTGCCCAATCACCAGCAGGTATGACAGGTAGTGGGCCAGGTGATAGGCAATGACAATGGGCACCAGGGTAAACACAAAGGTGCGAGCCGTTTGGCCGCAGGTGAGGGTCTGCTTTCCCGCCGCCCGCTGCATCAAGGTGGCGAACCCAAAGTAGATGCCCACGAAAATCAGCGGCACGGTCAACAGGGCCAGGGTGTTTAACACCCCGTAGGCGCGATCGCCCAACAGCGGCAGCAGGGGGGGCAAGGTAACCTCCACCACGGCTTGCCACAGAGGCGTGTCTTTGAAGCCATCGAAGGACAGAATGGCCAGCAGCATCAAAACAAACACCAGCTGGGAGGTGTCGGGCACCGTCAAGCGGCTAAACCCCACCCCGTAGGGCCGCACCGTCAGCACTGGCTCATCCGCTTCGACCTCAACTTGGCAGGGGGAAAAGCGGGAAAATAGGCCAAACACCAGGGAAAACACCTCCCCATGGGCCAGCCAGGCGGCTCGCCCGTAGACCAGCATCCCCAGCCAGGTGAGTAGGGAATAGAGGAGGACTGCCCCGGCGGTATTCCAGGGCATCTGTGCCTGTTGCCACACCAGCTCTAGCCAGCTAAACCCCAGCAACAGCAAGGCCGCAGGCCAGACCCCTAGCGCCTCTGGGTAAGGGAGACTCCAGGACAGGCTTTCCTGACCGGTGAGCTGGCGGTAAAGGCTGTCGGCCCACTCAAACAGGGCGCTCCAGGGGTTAAGCGCCGCCCAAACGTTGCCCACCAGAGCGCTCACGAAAGCCAGCCCCACCCAAAAAATCACCCAGACGAACGTGGGGGCAAAGTTTTGCAGGGGCCGCTGGGTGCCGATAAACCCGCTGGCGAGGGTCAACCCCAAAAGCCCTACCGCCACCAGACGCAGGGGAACGCGCAGGTAGGGACTGGCCAGCAGGCGGCCTAGCACCCTAAATTTCAGGTGGGGCAAGTCGGGCTCTCCCTCCATAACTTGAGCCAATAGGGAAACCGCCGCAAACGTCAGCAAAATGGCGATCGCCGCCCCTGCCAAATAGAGATTGAGCGGCAGGGGCAAGTCGTAGCGCTGGCCGAAGGCATGAGCGTAGGCTGGCGCTGTGAGACCAAGCAGACCCAGGCCAAAACTGATGCCCGCAGCAGCAACTCTAGCTGGGGTAGACTTCCACATAGCTGACAATCTCCTCTGGGTTTGCGGCTGTGGCATGGTTTTCTGTAGCGTGATTTTCTAGGGCAAAGCGCCCCTCGATATCGGCCTTAAAGCGCAGGCGACCGTCGGGCTCAGGTTCGCTGCGCTCCTCCAGGTCATAGCCGTGGAGATGAAGGGCCACGGGGCGATCGCTCCGCCAGCGCAGCTCCACCCAATCCCCCCTATTGGCCTGAATCTTTTTGGGAGTGTGCTTCTTGTCGTCAGCCTGCAAGTCGAGGTCAACCACCTGCATAGATGGCGTAGTCACCCGAGTCGACGCCTGGAGTGGTAGGCCATCGACCGCATACATGCGGTAGTCGTTGGCGTGCAGGGTCACGGCAACTTCGCTATCTCCTGACGGCAGATCAGGGAGATGCAGCCAACGACTATAGACCCGCGAAACTTCACGGCCATTGATATAGAGACGGCCGTGCCCTTCCCCCGGAACAGGGTCAAGGCCGACATGGTCAGCCGCAAATCGAAACCCAGAGGCGTCAATATGCAGATTCCAGCCGTCGCTGGGATCGGAGGAAACTGTAAGGCTCATCTTGGGAGGATCGCCTGAGTCATTCCACGAAATCAGCGCCCCATGGCGACTGCAATGGTGCCCTGACGCCAACGCTGGCGCGGCCGTAATCCAGCTACAGAGCAACAGCGAAGTTATGACGCAAAGTAGGCCGTTAAACATATTTCTCAGCCTATGTCTAGGCTTAGTTTTGTCTAGCATGCTGTCTAGCCTTGTCTCTTTATAAATAGGCAGCCAAAATTGGAAAGGCTACCATTCTACGGGAGCTTTCTTTTACCTTTGAAGCGTAGGAAGCTTGGGCCAAGCCGAAACCTAACTCAAATAAAAAATGTATTTTGGGACTTCATTGCGGCAGTAAAGTGCAGCTTTGAATAGCACCTTACTATATTGATCTGATCTATAAAATGGCTTCTCTAGACGTTTACACTGCTCTAGCCAGCATGCACCCTAAGACGCCTTGAGCCTACGCTTAATCGCTTTTAGCCGCTCACAAAAGCGTCAGTTATCTAGCGCTTTTGGGAAATTCGATTCGCGTTGCCACCTCTAGAATCGCATTTTTATTCCTTCAAGTCTAGAAAGCGAGATCAATTCTTCACAGTAGTTATAACTTTACTACAGCTGTAGACTCTTAAAGCTATGACTATCCGCGTCTAGTTTTAGAACTAAGGTTATAATTCGTGCCTCGCTTGTGACTGGCGGCTGTTAAAATCTCAATAGTCGCGTGGGATTTGATACCCACCCAAAGTGACACAATCTAATTTACAGTCCCTGAAAGCGTCTCAATCTGGCTATCTTTACTGACATCTAGAGCGACCGTTTTTAAGCGATCGCCCCGTCAATCTGCCGATATAGGACTTCTAGAGTCGAACTGTTGTCAAGCCGTATGTCTGCGTAGACAAGCTTTTGTTCAATGGGCCACTGCGCTGCAATACGGGCCTGAGTTTGCTCGAGAGAGAGCCCCCGCTGGAGCAGTCGCTGCCGCTGCTGCTCTGGTGTGCAGTAGACCACCCAAATGTCTATCACCTGGGACGTCAAGCTGGCTTCAAAGAGTAGCGGCACCGACCACACCACAGTTCCCCCTACAGCTTGGGTCATCTGCGCCATGCGATCGCGGACGTAGGGATGAATTTGCTGCTCTACCCAACGACGCTCCTCGGCGCTGTTAAAGATGATGTGGGCAAGGGCAGGGCGGTCTAGGCTCCCGTCGGCGCTGAGTACGCTGCCGTAGCGCTGGGCGATCGCCGCCAAGACTTCAGACCCCGGCTGGACCGCCTCCCGCGCTAGCTCGTCGGCGTCGAGAACAGGGATCTGGTGGGCGTCTTGCAGGTAGCGCGATACCGTGGACTTGCCCATACCGATGCCCCCCGTGAGGCCGATAATACGCGGGGGGGCAGAGCGCTGAGTCATCGGTCTTTTAGGTCGGAAACGATGGCCTGTATTAGCCCCTCCAGCGTGTATTCTTGGGCCTCGGCATCCATGCGGCCTAAGCACTCCCGGCAGGTTTCAGAGGTTTGAGGACCAATAGAGGCGATGCGAACCCCCTCTAGGGACTCTGCGAGGCATCTCGCTGCGACCAGCTGCTGAAAACACCGCACTGTCTTTGAGCTGGCAAAAGTGATTGCGTCTATCTCTCCCTGACGCAGGGCCGCTTCAGCCTCGGGGGCGATCGCCTTGGGGCAGCGGGACTGGTAGGCGGGCACTTCCACCACCTCAGCTCCTTTGGCCGATAGGTCTTTGACCAGAGCTTCTCGCCCGCCGGACTGCACCCGGAGAAACAAAACGCGGGTCCCTGTCAAATCAGACCCACCGGGAAAATGCTCGGCAAGAGAATCTGCCACAAACTCAGGCGGCACAAAGTCTGGGGTCATCTGCCGCTCCTGCAGCGCCTGCGCTGTTTTCCGTCCGACCACCGCAATTTTCACACCCCCCAAAGCGCGGGCGTCGAGGCCGTGGTGCTGCAGCCGGTCAAACATAAACTCGACGCCGTTGGCGGAGGTGAGCACGAGCCAGTGGAAGCTAGAGAGCTGGCTGATGGCCTCATCTAGGGGAGCCCAGCTGTCGGGGGCGATAATTTCGAGGGCGGGCATCTCCATCACGCGGGCCCCCTTAGCCTCTAGGCGATCGCGGAACTTGGCGGACTGGCCCGCTGAGCGCGTCACTAAAACGGTTTTTCCCTGGAGCGGAGACATGGAATATAGGGTGGGCGACGATTGTAGATAGTCCCGCAGCTTCACCACCTCCCCAATGATGATAATGGCCGGGGAGAGCTGCTGCCTAGAGGTGTGCCGCAGAATAGTCTCCAGCGTTCCAGTCCAGGTGTGCTGCTGGGGCTGGCCTGCCCAGCGGACGATGGCTACTGGGGTGTGGGGCGATCGCCCGTGGGTTTGCAGCTGTTCGACAATGGCGGCGAGCTGACGGGTGCCCATGAGAATCACTAGGGTCTCTAGGGCGCTGAGGGCCTCCCAGTTGAGCTGGTCGGGCTGGTGGCCGGTAATCACGGTGAACCCCGAGCTGAGCACCGGGTCAGTGAGGGGGATGTGAGCGAGTAGGGGCGCGGCTAAGGCTGAGGAAAGGCCAGGCACCACCTGGAAGGGACAGCGGGCCTGCTGTAGCGCCTCGATTTCGGCAGCGCTGCGGCCAAATATAAAGGGGTCACCGCTTTTGAGGCGCACGATGCACCTGTGCTGTCGCGCCAGGGTCACCAAAAGCTGGTTGATTTCCGGCTGGCGGGCGCTGGGCTGTCCGCCGCGCTTGCCGACGCAGTGGCGATCGCAGTCGGCGGGAATGACGCTCAGCAGCGCCTCGTCTACCAGGGCATCATATACGAGAGCATCCGCCTGTTGAAGAATGCCGTGGGCCTGCAGGGTGAGGTACTGCAGACCGCCGGGGCCTGCCCCCAGGAGGTAAATGGTGCCAGCGGGCTCGGATGGACTGCTCATGGCAGCGCCAGCAGACAGGCTACCGGGAATAGAACGTATTCCAGGAAAAACAGCCGCCACACAAATTGGTAGAATCGAGCGATGGAGCGTTTCTCAGTTAGGGTGACCCGCTGGCCGTAGGCCCAAATGGCCCCCAGCGCTAGTAGATGAGTGACCACAATGAGGCCCGCCTGAATTGAAGGGAGCAGCAGCGCCGCCGCTATCATGCCGCCGTAGCACAGTGTCAGGGTCCAGAGGGCAAGGTGGAATACGGGGCGCGCCCCTAGCTGCACCGTAAACGTGCGGATGTGGTAGCAGCGATCGCCCTCAATGTCGGGGATGTCTTTGAGAATAGCGATGGCGAAGGTGAACACCAGTACAAACGCCGTCAGCACCCACACTGCGGGAGTAACGGTCGCCTGTCCGAGGCGATCGGTGAAGTGCAGAAACAGCCCCAGGTTAACGATCACTCCCCGCACCGTGAAGATGCACACCGAGGCCCAAAAGGGAAAGCGCTTCAGCCTCACAGGAGGCAGGGAGTAGAGCGTCCCGATGAGCAGACTCGACCACACCGTCGCCGCCAAAAAACGCCCCTGCAGCAGGGAACTCACCAGCGCTGTGACCCCGCACAGCCCCACGATCCACCAGCCCTGCCGCCGGGAAAACAGACCCGCTGCGATGGGCAGGTGAGGCTTATTGATGCGGTCAATCTCGACGTCTTCGATTTGGTTGAGGCCGACGATATAGACGTTGCCGCACAGACAGGTAAGCAATGCTCCCAGCGCTAGGCCTATGGCGTAGGCCGCCGGGGGCACTGTATCAGCTTGCGTAGCGATCGCGAGAACAACCAGGCTGAAGACGCTGAGAGTCGTACCAAAAATGGTGTGGGGTCGGGAGAAGCGCCATAGCGATCGAGACCAGATCGCAGGCGATAGTTTTTTGACGGGAGGTGGCGTCTGAGGGGGAGACAGCGGGCGCATAAATTAGATGAAAGGATACACAGGCTTGATTCTAGGGGATCACGGCCCTCTGAATCTGGCAAATGTAGGTTCTATTACTGCGTCAAGCGTCAAGATTAGGGTTGTCGTAGGTTGGGTTAGCGTCAGCGTAACCCAACGCTAGCAATGGATTCGTTGGATTTCCTAACATCAACCGCAGTCCGACAAATTTCGGTCTAAGTTGCGGAGAACATTACAACGACACCAGCGCTTTGTCCCGTCGTCGAGGGATGTCGTAGGTCATAAAGTCGCGCGCCATCTTGGTACTCGGGAAAATCGCCCGCGCCTCCTGCAGCAAATCGTCGAGCTGAATAGCATTGCCGGGGGCATAGCGGGGGCTGAAGTGGGTCATGATCAGCTGCTTTGCCTGGGCCGTCAACGCGACTTGGGCCGCCATGGTGGAAGTGGAATGCAGCCGCTGGTAGGCCATCTCCGCATCCTGGTGGGCGAAGGTCGCCTCATGGACCAGCACATCGGCGTCACGGGCCAGCGCCACAGCATTGTCGCAGTAGATCGTGTCGGTGCAGTAAACGAACTTACGGCCAATTTCCGTGGGGCCGCACAGGTCCGCGCCGCTGACGCGGCGACCGTCATCGAGGGTGACCACCTTGCCTTTTTTGAGCTGGCCGTAGAGCGGGCCGGAAGGGATGCCTAGGGCTTTGGCCCGCTCTACGTCAAAGGTGCCGGTGCGATCGCTCTCGGCCACGCGGTAGCCAAAGGCGGGCAGGCGGTGGGTCAGGGGGCGGCAGTGGACGGTGTAGCCGTCTTCGTTGACCACAAGACCTTCGCTGACGGTGTGGACGCTGACGGGGTAGGAGTAGCGCACCTCTGAGCAGCGATTTGCGGCCTTGAGGAACTCCTCTAGCCGGGGAGGACCGTAGATATCAATGCGGCTGGGGTTGCCCGCCAGACCGCAGCTGGCCAACAGCCCCATAAGGCCGTAGATATGATCGCCGTGCATGTGGGTGACAAAAATGCGCCGGATTTGGCTGAGGCGTACGTCGCTTCGCAGCAGCTGGTGCTGGGTGCCTTCTCCGCAGTCAAACAGCCACACCTCAGAGCGCTGCGGCAGCCGGAGAGCAATGCTTGAGACGTTGCGCGATCGCGTCGGAACCCCAGAGCTGGTGCCAAGAAACGTAATTTGCAAGATCTTAATTCACTCCACGGCAAAAGCCATACGGACTCGGGCGATAGCCATAAGCAAGCGATGCCGTCCACCCGCTTCAACTTTGACCATGCTCCTTACTAGGATATCAAGTTCGTCCTGATGAAGAATCGTCACAAGTGAAGAACCCCAAAGATGGAGAAGCGTAGGGCTAGAGTTTACTGGGTGGCGATCGCTCAATGGCCTACTGCCTATGGAGGTGATCGCTCCTCTGCTCACTCTGGGTAAGTTTGGCGTAGCTTTAAAGCGCTGTACCGATTTTATTAGCTGAACGGTGCTGGCGTGACGTTACCTAGGCTAGTCGATAGAATTGCGAACAGTTGAAGGACCGCAGTTTTTGGTACGGCTCCACAACTTTAATCCCTCCAAGCATTAACCCGTCTACCGTTCATCCAACCTGAGGAGTTCCTCCTATGACTGCACCCCACCCCACCACTCAGCCGCTCCAACGCCTTTGGCAAGCTCTGCCCTCGCCCTCTAGCCTCCGGCTGCGGTCCAAGTGGTCTTTTGTGCTAGTTGCCCTTGCCATGGTTACCGGTGCGGCGGCAAAGGCCGACCCCGCCCAGGCTGACGTCGAGATCCGCGTTGCGATTGAAGAGCAGGTCCCCTCGGTGATGGTCGGAAGCTCGACCCGGGCGCTGCTCTTGGACGGCGAGGGGGAGGCGATCGCCCGTATCCCCGCCGGTGGCGCAGTTATTGCCAAAGCTGAAGGCGACGAAATTGCCATTCACTCTTGGGAAGATGACTCGTTTTGGATTGAGCCTGAAGCTGAAGAGGGCCTGGTTTACATCGGCGACAGCTGGTACCGGGGCCGCACCCAGGTGGTGGCCACCGCAGAGGGCCTGACCGCCATCAACCACGTTGATTTAGAAGAGTATCTCTACAGCGTTGTGGCCAGCGAAATGCCCACGAGCTGGCCTGCAGCCGCTCTTGAAGCCCAGTCGGTGGCGGCCCGCTCCTACGCGCTCTACCAGCGGGAGAACCGGGGCAATCCCGTCTTCGACGTGGGCGATACGGCAGCCTGGCAGGTCTACAAAGGCCTATCGCAGGAAGAACCCTCAACCGTTGCCGCCGTGACCGCCACCGAGGGTCAGGTGCTCACCCACAACGGCCAAATTATTGAGGCCGTATTCCACTCTTCCTCCGGCGGCCATACGGAAAACGTTGAGGATATTTGGTCTAGCGCCATCCCCTACCTGCGCGGTGTGGCCGATTTTGATCAAAATGCGCCGGTTTTTCAATGGAGTGAGCGAGTTTCAGCCGCTGACCTCAAGGCTAAGCTGACCGGGGTAGGCAACATCTTGTCCATCGCCCCAGAGCGCGTAACCCCGCAGGGCCGGGTGGCGTCGGTGCAAATTGTAGGAGACGCAGGCGAGAGAACGATGAAAGGCAGTCAGCTGCGATCGCTGCTGGGTCTGCGCAGCACGCTGTTCGCGGTACAGCCCCAGATGGGCCGCGTGGCGAGCGCGGGCGGTTTTGCGTCCGCTCCAACGTCGTTTACCTTTAGCGGCCGTGGCTTTGGTCACGGGGTCGGCCTCAGCCAGTGGGGCGCGCGGGGCCTAGCGGATCAGGGCTACAGCTATGACAGCATCCTGGGCCATTACTACCAGGGTACGGCTCTCGCTCTCATCAGCGCTGAATAAGGCACCGGCTCCATGTTGTCTGTGCCGTGTTGCCTGTCCCTGTGGGAGTGTCAGGGTTAGGTGACGCGGCGCTCGCCCGGTGGGTTACCGTTTAGCCTAGTTGCCGCTCAGCCATTTTTGCCCGTTGAGGCGCTGCACCACGTAAAACACCATCAGGTCTAGCGTCACGCGGCGCTCGTCAATCATGAAGGATTCTAGCGTCGTTGGACTTGACCCGACGTTAGCGGCTGTGTAGAACTTAGGGCCGGTGATGTCTTCCTTTTGAAAGATTAGCCGGAACTGACGTCCGTCACCCCAGCGGCCCGCGACCTGCCAGTAGGTCTCGCTGCCGAACCCTTCAATGGGGATGGGGGACTGCTCAAAGGTCAGGTCGAGGTCGCTGATGTTTTGGTTCTTCAGCGTCTCCTCTAGATTGGGCACAAAGTGCTGCGTCATGAATTCGTTGAAGGGTTTGTCTTCAACTTTCTCTTTCTTTTTCTTGGCAGCGGCTTTGGCAGCGGGCTTTTTGTCGGCAGGTGGGCTGTCCGATTTCTCAGCCGCTTTGTCATTGGTCTTTTTGTCTTCTTCAGCCATGGACGTTATTGCTCGTAGACAGCTTGGGGTGACGTACGACGTCTAGTGCGATCGCCGACTGTCACCATATTAAGGGAGTCTATCCTGACAGCGCTAGCGGCGATCGCCAAATTTGAGGGAAAGCCCTCTGCAGTCTGCGGGCCTATGCTGCAAAGGGGGCTTGGGCAAAAGCGGGTTTGGTACAATACAATATGCAAAATTTCCCTTGAGGCGCTTCAGTACTGTGTATGAGTCAGTCTGAGATTGATAACGCCCTCCAAGCTGCGTTCGAGCAGTGTCGTAGCCTTGGCTATGCCCTGAGCGAAGCTCAGCAGCAAATCCTCCGTCAGGTTGTCCCTCAGCGCTTGATTGGAGCCGGCGACAGGTCCGATGATGGTGCCAACCCTCTAGGCGAGTTGACGCCTGAGGAGCGCGAGCAGCTGATGCGCTACATTCAAGCTGCTCAGGTTCAGTCAACGTCGTGGAAAGTTTTGCTTCTCAACGACTGGCTGGGCGGTCGCGATTCGGGTAGCGTACAGTTTATCCGCGATCGCTACGGGCTGCAGTGGCTAGACCGAGTAGAGCCGCAGCACCTAGCCCCCTATTTGGATGACAGTCAGCTGCCGCTGCAGGTGGGCGATCGCATTGAGGTTTCCAACGGCCTTTGGGAGTGGGTGCAGGAGGAAGGGCCGTGCCAGCGGGAGTGGGTACCCTGCCGCGTGGTTAGCCTTTCGGAGGGCGACTGTATCTCCAGCGCTATCGTTCGGTTTCAGAACGGTATGGAGTATCAGATTCAAGGTATTTACGACTGGAACCGCTACCAGTGGCGACGGCAGCGGTCCTAAAGCTGCTTTTGCTAGGCCTTTAAGTTTAGCCCCAGGCGACGTAGGGCAGTCGCGCTGCTGTAGCCTGAATGCCTTGCGCCTGGGCCACTAGCTGCCCGCAGGCATCCCAGGTGCCCGCGAGAAACATCTGTCGGGGACCGTCGCCCATGGTGATGGCCATAGCGTTTTTGCCGTAGCGCACTTCCATGGCGTTGAGGTCAACCTCAACTTTTAGAACGGGATTGGCTTCGACTGAATCCTGCAGCTGCTTCACTGCGTCGCCCTCAGCGACAACACAGGGAACGCCCATGGCAACGCAGTTGCCGAAGAAGATCTCGGCGAAGCTCTCGCCAACAAGGGCTTGGATACCCCAGCGGGCGAGTGCTTGGGGCGCATGCTCGCGGGAGGAGCCGCAGCCGAAGTTGCGGTTGACGACGAGGATGCGGGCGGATTGGTATTGGGGGAGGTCGAGGGGGTGATCGCCTTGGAGCTGCTGACGGTCGTCTTCGAAGGCGTGGCTACCGAGGCCGTCGAAGGTGATGGACTTGAGGAAGCGGGCGGGGATGATGCGATCGGTGTCGATGTCGTTGCCGCGGAGGGGGAGGGCGGGGCCGGTGATGGTTTGGATTTTTGTCATTAGTTTGGGGTTTTGGATGTGGGGTATATGGTGTTTGCCCTGTCAATTGGGTTGTGGAGCGCTCGCGCAGCGAGTGCGAAGCCTTTATCGCGTGGTGATTTTTTGTTCAGGCGATTGCGCGAGGTTTTGATGGTGGCGCGAACCGGTTGCCTTGGGGGCGGCTTGCCCCCAAACCCCCGCTGGGGGGAGCGGGTGCGCTCCCCCCAGACCACCCCTGCACAACGGGGTTCCGGATTTGTGTGTTGTGTGTTGGTTTTGGGTATCTGGTGGGGTGTGGACATAGCGCCATGTCCAACGGTAGTGCCGCCCTGGTCGGCCTGTTGCGGTAGCGGTACGGCTCAAGTAGAAGCGTACCGCCACCGCAGCTGAGCTGAAAGCTACTCACAGGCACTACTTTATGCAGGGGGCCGCTGGGGGAGGCATCTCGTCCTCCAGCAAAGGGGGGTTGGGGGCCAAGCCCCAAGCAGCCGTCGAAATTACAACAGCTCCCTCACGTCGGTTACGCTGCCCGTCACCGCCGCTGCTGCCACCATCGCCGGGCTCATCAGCAGGGTACGGCCTGACGACGACCCTTGGCGGCCCTTGAAGTTGCGGTTTGATGAGGAGGCGCTGATTTGTCGGCCCTGAAGCTTGTCGGGGTTCATGGCCAAGCACATGGAGCAGCCCGCCTGCCGCCACTCGAAGCCCGCCGCCTCGAAGACCTGGTCTAGTCCTTCGGCTTCGGCCTGCTGCTTCACCCGTTCAGAACCCGGCACCACGAATGCTTTAACGCCGTCGACCACTTTTCGGCCCTGGGCAACTCTTGCCGCCTCCCGCAGGTCGCTGATGCGACCGTTGGTGCAGCTGCCGATGAAGCAGACGTCTACCTTAGTGCCTTTGATGGGCATACCGGGGGCGAGGTCCATATAGCTGTAGGCTTCCTCAGCGATGAAGCGATCGCCTTCGGGCAGGGACTCGGCGACGGGGATGGCCTCGCTCACCTGGATGCCCTGGCCCGGGGTGATGCCCCAGGTCACGGTGGGCTCGATGTCTTTGGCGTCGAAGACCACCACATCGTCGTACTCGGCGTCGGCATCGCTGGCGAGGCTGAGCCACCAGGTGACGGCTTCTCCCCAGTCGTCGCCGGAGGGGACGAAGTCACGGCCCTTGAGGTAGTCAAACGTCGTGTCGTCGGGGTTGACGTAGCCGCAGCGAGCGCCCCCCTCAATGGACATATTGCACACGGTCATCCGCTCTTCCATGGTCATGGCGTCGAAGGTGGTGCCGGCAAATTCGTAGGCGTAGCCGACGCCGCCTTTGACCCCCAGGGTGCGGATGATGTGGAGGATGACGTCTTTGGCGTAGACACCGGGAAGCAGGTCGCCGTTTACTTCGATGCGGCGCACTTTTAGCTTTGCTAAGGCCAGAGTTTGAGAGGCCAGCACGTCGCGCACCTGGCTGGTGCCGATGCCAAAGGCGATCGCCCCAAAAGCGCCGTGGGTAGAGGTGTGGCTGTCGCCGCAGGCGATGGTCATCCCCGGCTGGGTTAGCCCCTGCTCGGGTGCGATCACATGGACGATGCCCTGATTGCCGGAGCCAATATTGTAGAAGCGGATGTCGTTGTCCCTGCAGTTCGTCTCTAGCTGCTGGATCATCTGCTCAGCGAGCCCATCTACAAAGGGGCGCGCCTGATTTTCCGTGGGGACGATGTGGTCGACGGTGGCGACGGTGCGCTGGGGAAACATGACGGGCAGATCCCGCTCGCGCAGCATGGCAAAGGCTTGGGGGCTGGTGACCTCATGGATGAGATGGAGGCCGATGAAGAGCTGAGTTTGGCCTGAAGGCAAGGTGCTGACAGTATGCAAGTCCCAAACTTTGTCGAACAGCGTTCTTTGACTCATGTGCGCTTTATTAGGTCTATGTGAGAGGGCAGGTAGCTTTGTGCTGTTGGCTTAGACGCCTATTTTACAAAAGCTTTTGCGAAGTTGACCCAAGGTGTATTCATTGTTCACTCGTGGCCTCGAGGGGCCAGACGACCTTGGGCCGTAGCCGCCGCTCGTCGCCTGCGTCGCCTGAGCCGCCTTCTTGGGCGCTAAGCTGCGCGACGCCCAGAAACTGGCCTTCCAGGCTGACCTGGGCATAGCCCGGTTGAGTCCGCCCTTGAATCACGACGGGTCGCCCGTGGAGCCAGTCTGTGGCCTGAGCGGGATCGAGTTCAACTTTAGGCAGCTGGGCTAGGGCGATCGCAGGAGAGACTAGGGCGTCAGGCGTGACCGCCTCTAGAGTAATACTGTCGGCGATGCTGAATCCACCGCTTTCGGTGCGCTCCAGCGCCGCTAGGGTGCCCCCCACCCCCAGCACTTCCCCTAAGTCCCGCGCGATCGCCCGGATGTAGGTGCCGCTACCGCAGGCGATCTCTACCCCCAGCTCTGGAAAGTCGCCGGGGGTCCAGCCCAAAATTTTGCTGCTGTATACCTCTACGGTACGCACCGGCACCTCCACAGGCTTTCCCGCCCGCGCCAAATCATACAGTCGCTGACCGCCGACCTGGATGGCGCTGTACTTGGGGGGAATTTGCTGGAGGGTGCCCTGGAAGGCGACCAGATGGGCAGCGACGGCCTCTAGGGTCAGCTGGGGGGCCGCTACCGCCATCAGCACCTCCCCCTCTAAATCATCGGTGTCGGTCCGCATCCCAAAGCGCACCGTAGCCCGGTAGGCTTTGGCCTCAGGCAAAAACTGCAGCAGCCGCGTTGCCCGGCCTACCGCGATGGGCAATACCCCCGTCGCCGCTGGATCAAGGGTGCCGCCGTGACCCACCCGTTTTAGCCCCAAACGTCGCCGCACGCGGGCAACGCAGTCGTGGGAGGTAAGGCCCGCTGGTTTATTGAGGTTGAGAAATCCGTTCAAAGGGGTGCCAGTATATCGCTAGTGGGAGGGTGATGCCGATAGGAATGGCGCTGCCTCAGCTGTCGCCCTGTCAGCGGGGCCGTCGAGTTGGACCATCTGCTCATCGTCTAGAGATTTTACCAGGCGCAGCGGGATAGGGGCGCGGCCCAACTCTTCCGCATAGGCGGCGGAGAGATAGGGAAGATAGGCGGGTTCGTTGCGCAGGTGGGCCTCAAAGAAAGCGAGGCTTAGGGTTTTCGTGTAGTCCTGGGCTACAGCGGGCTCAGGGCCAAGAATCTCAGCGGGTAGGGCGATAAGGCCGGTGCCCTCAGAGCTGTCGCCAATCACGGAAAAGTGGGTTCCGTTTTCTAGCAGCACCAGGTATTTGCTCTCGGTCTCTAGCCAGGTAAAGGGAATCAGCTGCTCAAATAAGGTTGGGGCAACAAAATCATTGCTGCCGGACACCACCATGGTGGGAACATCGATTTCCTGTACGCCGCGCTGACCAAACACGCTGCTGCCAATGGGGTTGATGGCGATCGCGGCCTTCACTCGGTCGTCTCGCAGCGATCGCTCCATCTGAGCTTCGTCGTCTCGCAGCTCTAGGGCGCGGCACTGCAGCAGCAGCGATAGGTTGAGGGTATCTCGGACGCTGTCCTCGCCGCAGTCGGTTTCAAGTTCTGAGAAATTGATCGTCGCTCCCGCTAGGGCCAAGGCCGTGTAGCCGCCGAACGACTGACCGACGATGCCCACTTGGTCGAGGGCAATGGGGGGAATGTCGCCCGCCTCGACCTGTTGCTCCAAGGAATTGAGCAGCGCTGAGACATCTAGCGGGCGATCGGCAAACTCCTCGGGTTCGGTGACTTGGCTGGCGGTTCCCTCCAGCAAAGCCTCGATGTAGCTGGCATCGCTGCCGGGGTGGTCTGGGGCTGCAACGGCGTAGCCCCGAGAGGCCAAGTGCTCGGCTAAGTAGCGGAAACTGTCGCGGTTGGAGCCCAGGCCGTGGGAGATGACAACCACCGGAGCATTGGCGCGATTGGGGAGGTAGAGGTCGACTAAAAAGCGCCGCTGCTGCTGCCGCTGCCGAGCGAACACCTCAAAAGTGCTCTGTTGCCATTCGAAGGTTCCCCGCCGCCGGGGCTCGTTGGGGTTGGCGATCGCCGCACTGCCGCCTGCCGCCCGCTCCGACAGCACCGCTACCCGCTCTACAGCAGTTGCGGTAGCCCCCACTAGCTGCTGAAACCCTCGAAATACAGCTAGCCCCCGCTCTATGTCGACCACCAAACTGTCGGTGGGGAACCGCTTCAAAAAGCCGAGGGGCGTCAGTCCCCCCGGCTCTCCTGCCGCCAAAATTAGGCCGGCCCGCAGGGCGTAAAACCCCGGATTGGACTGGGTCCGCACTACGTCGCCGACCCGCCTCAGGACGGCTTCTCCCTGGCGGGTATACAAAAAGTTGGCGATCGCCACCTGTTCAGTGTCAACTGCAGACTGCAGCAGCTGTTTGACGTTTGCACGCTGTTCCGGCGTGAGGCGGTTGATGTAGGCTGCCAAGTCGGGGCGGACGGTGCCGTCTTCAATGTAGGCCTCGATGGAGGCGATCGTCACCGTGAGCTCAATGGGACCGTAGCGAACGCGGATGTCGCGGGCGGCCTCGGCGATTGGGGCTAGCGTCACGCCAATGGCGGTGGCCGTCGCTCCAATGAGAGCCAGTCGCCTTAACGCAGTTTGAATCTGGCGCAGTATGGCGTGCATAGAGAAGAAGCCTATAGAGAGCTGTCTCGGTAATACCTCTCCAACATAAGTGAGGGCTGAGATTCTCCTAAAAAGTTTAAGCTCCGTGATAGGGTTTCGGGTCTTTCATTCCAGCAAAAGTTATCCTGAGGCAGGTTTAAACCGGGTCAAACTGCCCTGAACGGGAGTGACTCGCAATACGCCGCTAGATAGCAGAGGACTCAGTGATATAGTAACGATCAATAGGGGTGTGTCTGGCCCAGATCGAAGCATTCTATCCAAACGCTCACAAGTGAAACGCTCACAAAAGGCAAATTTGCCCTGGCCAACGCTGTCCTAGCGCCCGGCGCTGAAAGCTTGCCCTAGTCTTGTGCTCGTAGCGGATGACGATTCTCCCAGTACGCTAAGGCCTCTCAAGCAGTTGATCAAAGCCACCCTGCTCAAAGTGCTCAAAAAAGCACTTACATCGGACAGTAAGTCCGGCGCGTTCACGGTGCCGTGCAAGAGCCTTCAGCGCAGCAGGCTGTGGCTACGCCACCGGGTCCGGAACCTAAAGATTTCAAAGAAGATTAGCTACGGCTACGCCTTGAGCCTTGGGGTAGCCATCTCGGGCACCTGCTTAGGCTTGGGGGTGGCCCATTGGCAAGGGCAGGCGGCGAGTCGTCAGTTTGGGCTTGCCGAGCGTCATCTGACGACGCTCTACCAGCTTGACCGAGAGCTTTTAGACATGCGCTCCCATCCCCAGCGGCTGCTATTGTCCCTTGACGAAGCGGGCTGGCCGACGGACGAATCTGGGTTTGAGGCGTCTGTAGCGCGAGTTTTGGCGTTGGCCGATGAGCTAACTCAGTTTGAGCCGTTGACAGCCGCTCCCAGCAGCGGGACAGACTACGTTAGTTTGGGGCACAGCTACACCACCGTTACTCGGGCCTACGCTCAGTCCGTACAGGTCGCCTGGGATGAAATATACCGGATGCGCTTGGGGGAGCAGACCCCTTTCGAAGCTCGCCAGGGATTGCTGACCGCAATGACCAGCGGCGAAGCCCGGCAAATACTCATCGAGTTCGAGCGGCTGTCAGAACGCTCAAAGCTTTTGCTAGATGCAGCCGGAGAGGAAAAGAAGCTCGCCCAGGCCGATCTGGTAGCCGCTCAACGGCTGCAGCTGGCGATTATTTTGGGCAGCATGCTGCTCTCTGCCTTGGTGGCTGCCGGGTTGATCCATCGCATCAGCCGCAATATTGCTCAACCCATTGAGCACCTTACCCAAGCGACCAAAGGAATTGTCGAATCTGGAGATTTTCGCTCGGGCAGCTTTGACGCCAACGGCTTTGGCTCAGGTCACTACTACAGCAGTCCTCTCTATGGCGAAGACGAGGTGGGATCCTTGGCTCGGTCTGTAGAACAGCTTGTGGCCTGGGTCAATCAATACACCGATCAGCTCACAGAGTCCCGCGACGGCCTAGAGCGCCGGGTCTCCCAACGAACCCAGGAGTTGACGGATACGATTGAGGCGCTGAACCGGGCACAGATGAAGCTGGTGCAGTCTGAAACGATGTCCAGTCTGGGGCAGCTGGTGGCGGGGGTGGCCCACGAAATTAACAACCCTGTTGGCTTTATCTACGGCAACATTAGCTACGTCAAGGACTACACGCAGACGCTGTTTGATTTGCTGTGGGCCTATCAAGCTGAAGTCCCTTCTCCCAGCTCTGAGCTGCAAGAGGCTCTCAACGCCGCTGAGCTAAACTTTTTGGAAAGCGATTTGCCCAAGGTGCTGCAGTCGATTCAAACTGGGGCGGAACGTATCCACCACATCATGCGATCGCTGCAAAAGTTTTCCCGTCTAGACGAGGCCGATCTCAAGCACGTCGACATCCACGACTGCCTGGACAGTACGCTGCTGATGCTGCAGCATCGCCTGTGGCTGCAGTCGGGGGAGACGGTCCAAGTTGTGAAGCGATACGGACATCTACCGCTGGTGGAATGCTACCCTAGGCTGCTCAATCAGGTATTTATCAATATCGTGGCCAACGCTTTAGATGCGCTGAATGAGCAAAGCCGAACGGTGAAAGTCTCCCCCAGCGTAATTATTGTCACTACTGAACAGCGTGGGGAACGGGTCGCTGTGACGGTGACTGATAGCGGCCCTGGCATTGAGCCGCAGGTGCGCCAGCGACTGTTTGACCCATTCTTTACCACTAAGCCTGCTGGCCGGGGGGTGGGGCTGGGGCTATCTATTAGTCAGGAAATTATTGTTAAGCGCCACGGTGGCGTAATTGAGTGCTTTTCGGAGCCGGGGCGCGGGACGCGGATAGTGATTACGATTCCGGTGGCGCAGCTGGGAGTGAGGCACAATAGGCTGCTGGAGCGATCGCCTTCTTTAGGGGCAAGTGAGATGAGTGAGACGGCAATCATTCCTCTTTCATCATTTTAAGTGGATGAGACTATTATTTTTGTCGGCGGTGCTTCAGCATTGCTCGCAGGCGACCTGCGGGCTACTGGACAACGTTCGCCTACCAGGGTTGGCGAATCTTCTCGTAAATCTTCTCGTACTCTCCGCCCGGCAGATTCCACGAAAAGTCGTAGTCCATCCCCTGCACCGCTAAATCCCGAAACTTATCAGGGTTGTTGTACCCCAGCTGTAGCGCCCGATCTAACGCCGACTCCAGGGCGTAGTTGTCCTGCTGGTGGAACACAAAGCCGTTGCGCTTCTCAGGGGGTACCCCGTCGTTGTAGTCGTAGTCAAACACCGTATCCACTAGACCGCCCACAGCGCGAACCACCGGCACCGTGCCGTATTTGAGGCTGATCAGCTGGGTAAGGCCGCAGGGTTCAAAGTTGCTGGGCACCACCATCAGGTCCGCTCCGGCGTAGATAAGGTGGGAGAGCTCCTCATCGAAGGCTAGCTCTAGGTGTGCATCCGGGTTGTCGTTGAGGAACGCCTTCTCGTGCTGGAACTTGTCGTTGATCTCAGCGCCTGTCGCCGATCCCAGCAGCACAAACTGCGCGCCTTGCCCGAGAGCGTAGTACATCGCATGGTGAACCAGATGGACCCCCTTTTGCTGGTCTAGACGACCGATGAAGGCCACCAAAGGCTTATCCGCTTCTTGGAGCAGCAGCCGTTTTTGTAGCGCCTTCTTGTTGACCTGCTTCAGCTCAAACGTCTCAGCGCTGTAATGCTGGGGGATGTAGGCGTCGACTTCTGGGTTCCAGATATTGTAGTCGACGCCATTGAGCACGCCCTGAAACTTGTCTTGATGAAGATATAGGGTATGGCCTAGACCAGAACCGATGTCGGTGTGGCGGGCTTCCCAGCCGTGCTGTGGGGAGACGGTGGTGACGGCGTTGGAATAGACAATCCCCCCCTTCATACAGTTAATGGCGAAGGGGTTTGAGTGATCCTGCAGGCGGTCTTGATTAAAGTAGTAGTCGGGTCGGTTGAGCCCGGTAGCCCAGAGCACTTCATCGCCCGCAATGCCCTGATGCTTGAAGTTGTGGATGGTGTAGCAGACTCGCTGGTAGGCCATGCCGTGATACTGATACATCTCGAACAGCATCACAGGCAGCAGGCCCGTCTGCCAGTCGTGGCAGTGAATAACGTCGGGTTTTTTGTTGCTCTGCTGCATAAACTGCAGCGCCGCTTTACTGAAGAAGGCAAAGCGCATGGGGTCGTCGTCGCAGCCGTAGTAGCAGCCCCGGTCAAAGAAGCGATCGCTTGAATGAGGCTCAATGAAGAAGCACTGCCGCCCATGCACCCAGCCGCAGTAAACCGTGCAGGGAATCGTGCTGTCGTACCAGGGTACTTCTAACCCTTCGTAGGCCTCGTGCATGCCCCACAGATGGTCGTAGCGCATGCAGTCATACTTGGGCAAAATTAGCTCGACGGAATGTCCCCGCGTCGTCAATTCGCGGCTCAGCCCGTAAACCACATCGCCAAGGCCGCCTGCCTTAATCACAGGGGCGCATTCAGAGGCAATCTGAATGATGTACATCGCTTCTCCTTTGCTGTAACGATCGCTACGTTATAAAAGTTTACATATTATGACGCTGCTTCTACTTGTATCGAAGTCTCTGTTATTTCGCAAGCGCCATATGACGTAGGGGCTGTGTTGATATCGTTTCTCCAGCAGCGCCTCTGACCGGGGTTATCTCAACAGACGGACGATTGGCTGATTAAAGAATAAAAAAGTGGAGAACCGATGAGCGCGAGCGTAGACTGGACACAAGACATCCTTACGGCTGGTGTTTGGCATGACAAAAGCTGGAGTTTTGGTTGGTTTTGGAGCGATCGCGTTTGGGCTAGTAGCAGGAATTAGCTGGCTCGCCGAGCGGGATGTAAGGCGATCGCTGTTCACTGGAACGGTGGCCATGTCTGCAGCCTACGCCGGCGGACTGGTCGCTCAGACCCAGAGTCAAGCCGAGTCGGCCAGCCTCCCCCCAACGGCTCTCCCCATCCCAACGGCTCTCCCTGCGCCCGAAGCCTCTGACGAAATTGCCGTGTTTTGGGATTACGAAAACGTCAAGGTGGCGGCTCGCGGGGTGAAAGCACCCCTGGCCGAGTCGCTGGTGAACTACTCAGAAAACAAAGGGCATACCCGCTTTAAGATGGTGTACGCTAACTGGCGACGGGAGCGAGAGCCCTTGGTACAGGCCCTGTACAGTCTTGGATTTGAGCCCATCCATGTCTCGACGGGTAAGGAAAACAGCGTCGACATTAAGCTGACGGTAGACTGCCTCAACACGGCCCATCACTACCCCAACATTGAGCAATTTATTATCGTCACCGCCGACCGCGACTTTGTGCCGTTGGTCAACGCCCTAAGGACGCTGCGCAAGCGCGTTACCCTAATTGGCCGTACCGAAACCGCCAGCGAACAGCTGCTCTTGAGCGCCGATGAGTTTATCGATTTAGAGAATCTGTCGGCGGACAGTCGTTACGTCGCGGCTAAAGATAAGCTGAGCGCGAGCGTCGGCCAAGACATCAGCTACCCAAATGCGATCGCCTGCTTAACTCAGTCCATAGACGAGGCCCGCAGTCAAGGAAAAAGCACTCGTTTTGGCTCCATTGACCTACTCATGCGGGCAAATCCTGAGTTCGCCTACAGTGGGTTTCAGTCTATTCGCCACGAGAGCATGAGCTTCGACAATTTCAGCGCCTTTATCGCCAAGGCTGAAGCCGATGGCCAGGTGACCGTACAAACTCTACGGGAATTTAAGGAGCTGTTTTTACCCGACGAGGATCCGGAGGTAGAGTCGGAATTTAGCGGCGATAGCCCCGGAGAGTTTGACCGCGACAAGTGGCTTATCGTTCTAGAGCAGGTCTACAAGTCTTTTCAGGAGGTTGAGCCGGGGCGAAACTACGGTCGATTTCTCACGATTTTTAGCTACGTGCGGCAGGCCAAAAAAGACGGACGGCTCGACCTCACCAATGCTCAGCTGAAGCAGGCGCTGAGCCGATATGTTGACATTGGCGTTTTGATTAAGCAGGAAGACGGAACGTACTGTCTGGCGGTTGACCTAGAGGCTCGCCGCGACGAGTATGTCGATCAGCTGGTTCTATAGCGCCCAGAGTTAGGCCTGCACCAGAGACTTAAGATCGTGGAGCAAGCAGGCGAAGAACTCTGAAACCTGCACTTCGGTTGCCACCCAGGCATTGGCGGGCCGCTTGGGGCCGGGCCGGGCGTCTAGTAGGGTCTGCCCTTGGGTAAGCCTGCCCTGGGTCTCAACGGTGACGTGAGCCCGCCGAAACGTCAACAGCTGCGGGTAGACCAAATAGGCCAGCGTGGCCGCGTCATGGACCAAAAACGCGCTGCCGTCAGTCTCGCGGTAGCCTCGGGCGGTGGTGGCCATAAACTCGCATAGGGCCAGGAGAAACTGAGCGATCGCCAGCGGTTTGCCTTGGGTAGGAAGACTGCTCTGATAGACTTCTTGGGCCATGGCTTGCGTGAACTGCAGCTGACTGGTGACCCCTAGAGGGATGAGCACCAGGTCAGCGCGGCTGGCCAGCACCGTCGCCGCCGCCGTGGGGTTAAACCAGATATTGAATTCAGCGTGGGGCGTCGCGTTGCCGGGGTAGGCGATCGCGCCGCCCATGATGACGACTTCTTTGGCCAGCGACAGAACGCCGGGACGCTTTTCCTCAGCAGCGGCCAGGTTAGTCAAGGGGCCGATGGCCACGATAGAAAGCTCGTGAGGCTGCGCGGTCAGCAGCTCGATAAGCAAATCGCCGGAGGTGGGGGCGATCGCTGGGTCTACGGGAGGGTTCGGTGGCGGGAGGGTGGTAGAGAGGTTGCCCATGCCGTCAGAGCCGTGGATGTGGGAGGCATCCTGGGCGCTCGCCACGGCAACGCCCATTCCCACCGGCACCACTGCTCCCACCAGATGCAGCAGCCTGCAGGCATTGGCAAAGGTCTGTTTGGCCGCCACATTACCGTCGGCGGCAGTCACCGCCACCAGCTCCAGCAGCCCCTGCTGCGCCAGGCTTTGAAGCCACAGAATCGCTACGCTGTCGTCGCCGCCGGGGTCAGTGTCGAGGATGACTTTGAGGGTCACGGCAGTCGGTAGCTCGCAACCCGAATCATGAGCGCCCCGTCTTGGGGGTTGTGGTTGAAGACAAAGCTACCGCGCTTGCGCTCGCTGCCCGATAAGAAGTCAATTTGCTGCTCACCCGTCTCCGTGGCCTCGTCAAGCTGCAGCTCTGCCGTCACCTGCACCGTGCGGGCAATGCGTCCCCCCGTATTGACAATTGAAAACGGCACGTAGTAGTGGCCGTCAGTGACGCGGGCCGATTCGGTCACTTCAACGCGAAAGGCCGGGGGGCGCTTTTGGTTCACCTGCCAGTCGTAGAGCACAAGGCCGATGAGGCCGAACAGCACTAGGGTCGCTACGCTCAGGGTCACCCATTCTGCTAGCGATCGCCCGTTCCAGGCGGGGGCTTTGGCGTCTTGGGGACTGGCGGCAGAGGATGCGGATTCATTCATCGGCGGCTTTTGTGGACTAACTACTAACTGTAGGCTCAACGGCCTAAAAAAGCTTGTTGTCAAAGGGAGGGCTACGCCAGGCTGCGAGACCTGCGGCGCTTAGCGGGAGGAGCCGCCATCGCCGCTAAGCCTACGAGGGGCGGTAAGGGCGGTTATTGCCACCCGAGGTAGGTTCATATAAATACACGTTATGGTGGCTATGTTGTATAGTTATATATATTAAGTATTGTTTAGATTTCTTTGATCTACGGGCACCGGGCATCAAATTCTCGCGCTGCTGATGTAGATACAGAGGTGCCGAGGGTGTTTCTCCTATGTTAGCTATGCCATCTGTATTCTTAAAAACAGCAATATGGCTCTTCTTTGAAGTCACCCTGACGTCGATGGGCCTGGACGACATGGCGGACTACGGCGAGTATATCTTCAAGGTGAGAGAGCTGCCGTCTCAAGTCGCCGCACTCAGCGAGTTTGTTTGCATCAACGGCGTCTGCACGCCTCGGGTCTCTAGTGATCTGACAACCGAGTTTATGCTGCCGGCGGTGATGGAGGATGCTTTGGGCGCGCGAAATGCCTAAAGCTTCTTCTGATTTTTGCTCTTCACGTATTCGTACAGCCTTTCCATCGCCTCAACAAACGAATTGTCGCGGTGCCAAAAGGCCGGAAAATCTCCCTGCTTTTTGACCAAAATAGCCGACACTGCCGACGGCGACACGGCCTCAATCGTTTGGGGTAGCGGCTTTTCTCCCTGCCAGAATGACTTAAGGCTGACTTCTAGCGGTGCGGCTGTGGGGGCCGTGTAGTAATGCTCACTGGGGACAGGCGGCGCTTCTGCGGGCGCACTAGTGGACAGCGCCTGTCCCAGCGGCGTTTTAGCCAGCTCCGTCTTCAGGTCTTCCCGAGGCAGTCCCCGCAGCTCAAAGAGCAAAAAGGGGTCGCGATCCAGCTGAGCGGCGATGTAGTAGAAAACTCCGGCGACATGCTTACAGGGGTTGCTGAAGTCGGGACAGGAGCAGCTGGTCCTAAAGTCCCGGCGGCTGGCAGGCAACAGGTGTAGGTCTAGGGTGGTGAAGCTCGCCTCGATGTTGTCGGGAATTTCTCCCAGCAGCAGGCGAGAGATGGTGCCCGCTTTAGAGGCCATAAGGGCGATCGCCGCCGTCCATTTAGCGCGGCTGATGGGCTCAAACTCTATTGTGGTGATGTAGGTCGGCTCTTCGTACACCCCGAAGTATGCGTTGGCGTTGCCCCTGATATGGGCGTTGATGAAGTTGCCATCGATCTCGATGTGCTTGATGCGGTGGGGGCTTGAATAGGATCGGCCCCGGCTCAGCCGCCCGGAGTCGGCGAGCTGTTCGATGGCCGACATAAATTCTTGTCCCCACCAGGTGCGCGTTTTTTGAGCCATAATTACTCGTCCAAAATAGCGCTTTTGTTGAGCGCGATCAGTTTCTTAAAAGAGTCATTATCCAGCTCTGTCAGCCAGGACTCATCCGCTCCCACAATTGCCCCCGCCAGCTTTTTCTTATCCTCGATCATCTGGTCAATACGCTCTTCCAGCGTCCCCATGGCCACAAACTTATGGACAAAAACGTTCTTCTTCTGGCCAATGCGGAAGGCCCGGTCGGTGGCCTGATCTTCCACGGCGGGGTTCCACCAGCGGTCGAAGTGGAACACGTGGTTGGCTTTAGTGAGGGTGATGCCCACGCCTGCCGCTTTCAGGGAGAGCACGAAGATAGAGGGGGCGGTATCCGGGTCTTGGAATTCGCCAATCATCTGCTCCCGTTTTTTGCGGGTAGTGCCCCCGTGAATGTAGTAGGTGTTGTAGTGGTTGTGGCGCAGGTGGCTTTCTAGAGCGTCGCCAATTTCTCGAAACTGGCTGAATACCAGGGCACTTTCCCCCTCCTGAATCACCTCGTCCAGCATCTCCAACAGGCGGCTGAGCTTGTGGGAGCGATCGCCCGTAAACTCGCTCTCGTCCTGGAGAAACTGGCGGGGGTGGTTGCAGATTTGCTTGAGCTTCATCAGGGTGGCCAAGATGATGCCCTTACGCTGGATGCCGTCGGCCTTGTTGAGCTGTTCGGTGACGTCCTTGAGCACCGCTTCGTAGAGAGAGGCCTGCTCTTTAGTGAGGTTGCAAAACAGCTTTTGCTCCATCTTGTCCGGCAGGTCTTTGATAATCGATTCGTCTGTCTTCACCCGCCGCAGAATGAAAGGCTCTACTAGCTTTTTAAGGGTGGCGGAGCGGGTGGGGTTATTGTCTTTTTGAATCGGCACCTCGAACTGCTTACGAAACTGGGTTTGGGTGCCCAGATAGCCGGGGTTCAAAAAGTTGAAGATAGACCAGAGGTCCAGCAGACGGTTTTCTACCGGGGTTCCCGTCAGGGCCAGGCGGTGGTTGGCGTTGAGCTTGAGAATGGCCTTGGTTTGGGCCGTCTTCGGGTTTTTGATGTTTTGCGCCTCGTCCAGCACCACCCGGTGCCAGGTCACCTTCTCCAGCAGCGTGGCGTCTTTACGGGCCAGGGTGAAGGAGGTAATCACCACGTCATGGGTGCGGCACATCGCCTTGAAGTCCTTTGTCTCCTTGATGCGATCGCCCCCGTGGTGCACCCCCACGCTCAGGTGCGGCGCGAACTTGGCCAGCTCGTGATACCAGTTGCCAACGACGGAGGTGGGGGCAATGAGCAGAGTGGGGGCTACCCGCTGATCTAGCTCGGCGGCCATTTCTCGCTCTTGAATGAGACGGGCGATCACCTGCACGGTCTTGCCCAGGCCCATGTCGTCCGCCAGGCAGCCGTTGAGCCCCAGCCGCTCTAGGTAATGGAGCCAGGACAGGCCCCGCTTTTGATAATCCCGCAGGGTGCCCTGGAGCTGGTCAGGGTCGTCCGTGGGCTCTAGGCGGCTTTTGTCGTTAAGCTGGGACATCATGGCCGCCAGGGTGCCGTCCCGCTCGAAGTCTACCTCCAGCTCGTCGCCCTCGTCCGCCGTCAGCTTCATAAATTCCAGCAGGCTCATCTGGGGGTTCTCCGCCTGCTGCTGCTTCCAAAACTCCAGCATCTGCTTCATTTTGTCGCGGTCCAGCTCCATCCACTGGCCGCGAAACTTCACCAGCGATGATTTGGTGCCTACGAGCTGCTGCCACTCCTGCTCGCTCACGGCCTGGTCGCCAATGGAGAGGTTGTACTGGTATTCCACCAGGGTTTCCAGGGAGAAGTAGCTCTTAGCCTTATTGCTGCCTGAGGATGTTCCTTTGGCGTTGAGACGCACCTTGGCCCGCTGCCTGCCCTTGGGCGTCCACCAGGCGGGCACGATAACTTTGTAGCCGGCGTCTTCTAAAACCCAGGCCGACTCCTTAAGGAAGTCAAACGCCGTATCCAAGTCTACAAAGATGCCCACGGGCTGGTCCGTCTCCAGACCTACCCAAAACTTGGGGTAAATGCGGGCCGCATAGCCCAGACTGATGAGCAAATGCTGCTCAAAGTCATCGCCAAACTGCTTGCGAAGCGCCTGCGAGTGCTCCTGACCCAGCCGCCAAAAATCCAGCAGGGAAATTCTTAGGGAGGGGTCGTGTTTGGGGGCCACCTGGAACTGAATCAGCCAGGGATCTTCGGGCTCTCCCGGCTCCACCAGCCGGAAATAGAGGTGGAACGGCGCGGCGGTTTCAGAGCGACTGATGCTAGAGCGCCAGCTGCTCCACTGCTGGTAGCGCTCTAGGGCGCTGCTGGAGCCGCCTAGGGAATATTCGGGGGAGTGGGTGAGGCAGTCTTCCACTAAAGAGTGATCGAGAGTTTTGAGGTACGTCTGAGGGAGGGGCGTAGAGCGCACCAGCTCGCTGACCCAGCATTCTGAAAAGTGGCGCAGCAGGGTGGGGCGATCGTAGAAGCCAGGCGTCTCTGGCGGTTCGCCGAATGCGGCGGCGCAGAGTAGGGGCATACAGTCGGCGTAGGTTTCGAGATCAGCTTCGTAGCGATCGCCCACGATATCCCATGCCGGATAGATCTCGAACGAACCGGACCTGCGGGCGGTGGACTGGGCCCGCGTGCTGGTGCGCTTGGCGATCTTCGACCGGGTGGATTTGCGCTGGCTGCCCGTCTTGCTTTCCGCAGCTTTTGACAAGCTGCGGTACTTCAACGACGGGATGTACTGGTCTCGCAAAATGACCTGCTTGACGGCTTGGGTGTAGTGATACCAAAACAGCAGGTCAGCGCCGAGCTGCAGGTCGGCGAGGTTGTAGAGGGTAATGAAGTGAAGGTCGTTGAGGACGCTGACAATTTCGGTGATGTCTGGCAAAGGGTAGCAGTCTATCTCCCAGAACTGCCAGGTAAACGCATCCGGGCTTTCGGCTTCTAGGTAGCGCGACATCTCTAGCGACGGCAGCGGCTGGCCGTCGTGGGTGGGCAGCAAAAAGTGCTTGGGGAAGCTGACATCTGCGGGTTTGCGGCTGAAGGGCAGCTTAAAGCCCAGCTCTTCGGTCAGGGCAGAGGCAAGGTCGGGCGCAAATAGGTGACGAGGGTGGTAACGGCTCGACCGCCGTCGACGGCTTTTAGCTTCCGTCTCAATCCATAGGTAGAAGGCCCCTGATTGAACAAAGTCTTCAGTTGCCTGGGGGATCCAGGTGCCGTGGAGAATTTTCATAGGCAGCTTACCTGTAGAGGTGACTGTCGACAGGTGTCAATAATCGTATATCAATTTCTAGGACATTGAGCACAATGTCTGTATTCTGCGAGGCACATTCGCCGCGTAGGGCCTAGATAGACGGCGCGCTCTACATCACAGACGGCGCCAGCTGCTTCCCGCTGGGATACTACAGTAGGGCGAGCAGCCGCTCTCGGGAACCTGAGCACTTTAAGTGAGGGTTTCATCTCCCAAAGGTAGGGCGATCGCTGCGGCCATCAAAAATCCTGTGGACGCCCTGGAGACACAGCGGTTAGGCTCGCCCGCCAGATTAGAGGATGCCCTTGGTGCAAAAGATCCCTGGACCTTTGGTCTCTAGAAGCGACGCAGAAGCGCCATCAAACCACTGCTCCAAGCGCCATCAATGCGGCCTATTGGGCAGGTGTTAGAGACTTTTCCAAAGCTTGGGCCCGATATTGCGTCGCAGGTAGCTGGGGAGAATACGCCGATCCTGCTGCGATCGCTCTATTTAGCTCGCTTCGGTTGGCTTCGCCTTCACCGCCTGTTCTACATCGGATTTGGCGATCGCCTCCACAGCCGCGTGAATTTTGTAGGTTTGAGGAAGCTGGCTCATTACGGCGATGACGGTCTCAATGGGGGGACAGCCCGGCTCGTGGCACTGCAGCTGGCTGATGGAAACAGGCACGTCGGTGGGTAGGTCCAACGCCTCATAGACCCAAGTCTTGAGCTGTCGAAGCTTTTCGGGGCTGGCGGCGGGCCGCTGCTTAAATAAACTCATGGATTAACTCACCTCGAAGATGGCCTGTGTTTGGCAGGGCGCTGAACTCTAGATTCTGGACTTCCAGACCTCTGGGCAAGTCCATCAAAGGGCAAATTGCTGATAGACAGAGCAGGTGCTGATGATACAAGATTGATGAGTTCGCTATAGCCCACAGACTACATTCCAGCAGGAGATGAATCAAGATGGCTGATGTAACCGTTACCGTCCGCGACAATGGCCCCTTCCTCATCAAGGGTGACGTCGATTTGGTTGATGCTGAAGGCAACAGCTTTCCGTCAGATCAGGCGACCATTGCCCTTTGCCGCTGCGGGGCCTCAACCAAGCAGCCCTTCTGCACCGGCATGCACAACGAGCTAGGGTTTGAGTCTGCGCCCCGGGCCTCTGAAGGCTAGGGCGTTAGCGCCCTAATGCAGGCAAGCGCACCGTAAACGTCGTGCTGTGTCCTACCCTGCTCGTCACCTCCACCGTGCCCTGCATCAGATCCACAAACTGCTTCACAATGCTCAGCCCCAACCCCGTTCCGGGAACATTGCTGACGTTACGGCCCCGGTGGAAGGGCTCGAACAGGTGGCGGCGATCGCCTAGGGGAATGCCAATGCCCTCGTCTTTTACCTGGATAATCAGCCGCTGCTGCCGCCTGGCTAGCTTGAGGGCGATCGCCTTTTCGGGCGGCGTGTAGCGGATGGCGTTGGAAATCAGGTTGGTCAACACGGACCACAGCAGGCGCTCGTCCACACAAGCCACGAGCTGGCGGCTGCGGCAGGAAAACTGAACGGGGTTTTCGGGCCGGCGGCATTCTCGCTCCATCAGCAGAGTTTGACAAAATGCAACTAGCTCTGTGGGCTGCGGGCTGACCGCCAGGCGGTTGGCCTCAATTTTGCCGATGGTCAAAATGTCGTCGATCATCTGGGTCATGCGCTCGACGCTGGCGCTGATCTTGAGTAAGTAATCGGCTTTGTCCTGGGGGCTGAGCTGGGCGTCGTAGCGGTTCAGGGAAGAGGTCGATAGGGCAATCGTGTTGAGCGGATTGCGAAACTCGTGACACACCATGGAGACAAAGCGCGATCGCGTCTCGCTCAGCTCTTGCAGCTTTTGGTTGGCCTGCTGCAGCCGCGCCGTCCGCTCTTTCACCTTTAGCTCTAGCTCTTCGTTGGCCCGCTGCCGCACCCGCTCGGCCCAGCGCCGCTGAGTGATATCCCGAAAGGTGACCACCGCGCCAATCAGCTGTCCCACCTCGTCGTGCATCGGTGTGCTGATATACTCCACCGGAAAGCTAGTGCCGTCCTTGCGCCAAAACACTTCGTCCGTCACCCGGCGTACACTGCCGTCCTGAAACGCCGCGTAAATGGGGCAGTCCTCTCGGGGGTAGGGGGTGCTGTCGTCGTGGGAATGGTGCAGCACTTTGTGCATGGACTTGCCAATCAGCTCGTCCATCGGCCAGTCGATCATCGCCGCCGCCGCCGGGTTGACGAAGGTGACGTTGCCCTCAAGGTCTAACCCGTAGACCCCTTCCCCAACGGCGTTGAGAATGAGCTGGTGCTGCCGCCGCAGCTGTTCTAGGGCTTGGTCGGGCGACTGTGATGGGGCTGGGCTGTGCGCCATTCGCTGCGCCTATAGACTACAGAAACAGTATTGAACTACACCACAAAAATACCCTTTAGCAACTACTAAAGGTAGAGAGGCAGGGCTAAGTCGCCAGGATAGTCCCTATTTGACCAAACAAAACGCCTATCATCGTCCCGCTTACAATTCAGCCCCCATCCCTAATCCCAATCCCCCAACTTTGCAGCAGTTCTCTATCCCATGAAGACAGTCTTAGTCATCGAAGATGAGGCTCAAACCCGCAGTATCTTCCTGAAGTGCCTAAAGCTTGAGGGCTTTCAGGCTTTAGGGGCCAGCAACGGCGGTGAAGGGGTGGCGATCGCCCAATCCCAGCGCCCTGACCTGGTAGTCTGCGACATTATGATGCCCGACATCGATGGCTACTCGGTGCTCTCGGCGCTGCGCCGCTCCCCAACCACGGCGGCGATTCCGCTGATTTTCTTGACCGCCAAGGTGACCATGGCGGATTTGCGGCGGGGTATGGAATTGGGGGCCGATGACTACCTCACTAAGCCCTGCACGATAGAGCAGTTCTTGACCACCATCAGCGTCCGGCTGAAGCGCCGGGAAGAGCTCTCTCGCTTTTACCACGGGCCGGGGGCGATCGCCAGCCGCCCCGAGAGAAATGACAAACGAGCTAAGCCGCCCCAGCCCAGCGCCATTTTCCCAGACTGTCCCAAGTTAGCCACCGTGTTCCGCTTCATCGAAAGCCACTACCGCCAGCCTATCCATCTCAGCGACGTGGCCCAGGACGCAGGCTATTCTCCGGCCTACCTCACCAGCCTGGTGCAGGCCCACACGGGCTGCACCGTGAAGCGCTGGATTATTGAGCGGCGCATGGCTCAGGCGAGAAGCCTACTGATTGAGACGGCCCAGAGCATCCGGCAGGTGGCCGAGTCCTCGGGCTACACCGACGCTGGATACTTTACGCGGCAGTTTCGTAAGTTCCACGGCGTCTCTCCCCAGGCGTGGCGGCAGGAATCTGTAGCAAAGTTAACGAATTAGCCCTCGATTTTGCCCGAAAAAACAACTGCCAAAGAAAGTCCCATTCAGATTCTAAAAATGATCCAATGCAGCATTCTCTGATCTTTGGTAACTTACAGAGCAATACGCTTACTAGCTCGAAGGCTATCGGCAGAGTCAGGCTTGCACAGCGGGCCGATTGCGTTGGTGCTACCGCTTAGACCAACATTTATAGATTTAGAGCATTTAGATTACGTAGGCGATAGGACGCGCAGATGTCCTACAGGCATCAGGACACTTGCTACAGGTAACAGAAACTATGGTTTTTACAGCAACAGATTTTACGGCCAAGTCAGCGCAGCGGTGGGAGAATCTCGACTGCGATCGCGGTGAGCTTTCCGACCTGCAGCTCAAGTGCGTCATCTGTGGTGGCACCCACTTCACCCGCGACCACTGGGAGTTCATGCAGACCATGCCCCAAGACCCGGTGGACATGGTGGATGACTTGGTGAAGATGGGGCTGTACAAGGACAACCAGCTGCGCGCCGCCGACACCGTCAACACCTATGAGCTGCGCAAGGCGCTGTTCCTCAAAACCGTGGGCCGGGGCAGCCCCAAGCGCGAGAAGCTGATTTTAGACCTCTGTAAGCAGGCAGGCGGGTTGGAGAACGCCTTTGCCGCCTCCTTTGGACCCCAGGCCGGTCTGTTCTTTGCCGACTCCATCCGCAACGGCCAGCACACCCGGCGTGAGTTTCTGCGTAACCTAGCGGTAGGGGCGGCGCTGGTGAGCTTGGCAAGCTGCGGCGGCGGTAGCGAAGACCCGGCGGCGGAGGTGGGCGGCGACCCGGTTTCCACCGGGGATCTAGAGAAAACCGACCTGCGGATTGGCTTTATTCCCATCACCTGCGCTACGCCGATCATTATGTCTGAGCCTTTGGGCTTCTACAAAAAGTACGGCTTCAACGCCGAGGTGGTGAAGATGCCCAGCTGGGGCGCGGTGCGAGATTCGGCGATCGCTGGGGAGCTGGACGCCTACCATATGCTCGCCCCCATGCCCATCGCCATGACCCTAGGCCTGGGTTCTGCCGCCTTTGGCGTCAAGCTGGCCAGTATCGAAAACATCAACGGCCAGGCGATCACCGTCGCCAACCGCCACAAGGGTAAGGTGAACGGGCCCGCCGACTTCAAGGGCTTTGTCATGGGCGTGCCCTTCCCCTACTCCATGCACAACCTGCTGCTGCGCTACTACCTAGCGACAGGCGGCCTGGACCCCGACGTGGACGTGCAGATTCGTCCCGTGCCGCCGCCGGACAGTATCGCTCAGATGGTCGCCGGAGACATCGACGCCTACCTGATGCCCGACCCCTTCAACCAGCGAGCCGTGTACGAAGGCGAAGGCTTTATCCACCTAATTACCAAGGAACTGTGGCCAGGACACCCCTGCTGCGCCTTTGCCGCCAGCGACCAGTGGATCAGCGACAACCCCAACACCTTTAGGGCGCTGAACAAGTCCATCATCGAGGCGGCAGGCTACGCCCGCGACCCGGCTAACCGACCCGAGATTGCCAAGGCGATCTCCGAGCGGGCCTTTTTGAACCAGCCTGTGGAAGTCGTAGAAGCGGTGCTCACCGGCAACTTCGACGACGGCCAGGGCAACACCTTAGAGGTGCCTGACCGCATCGACTTCGACCCCTACCCCTGGCAGAGCTTCGCCAACTGGATTTCCTCGCAGCTCGTCCGCTGGGACCTGCAGGGGGACGGCAAGTCAGAGGAGATTATTCCCGAGAAGGGCTACGACGAGGTGGGGCAAGAGATCTTCTTGACGGACATCGCCCGCGAGCTAGCCGAAGAGCTGGGCCAAACCCCGCCCGACGAGATCTACCGCAGCGAAGACCTCAAATTTGACACCTTCGACCCCGAGACGCCGGGCGAGTATGTCGATAAGCAAATTGAAGAGTACGGCGTGTAGGGAGTCAATATGGCAGTCACAAGCGCAGCGCCGCTAACCAAAGAAAAGGGCGAGTCTCCCTGGCTCAACGAAAACGTTAAGGCCGCTGGGCTATTCGTCCTATCGCTGGTCCTCTTCTTGGGATTTTGGGAGATTGGGGCCCGCTCAGGCTGGTTCTCCAAGGGGATGCCCACCGCTAGCGAAACCCTCAAGGAGTTTTGGTGGTGGATTACCCATCCCTTTTTCGACAACGGTCCCAACGACTTGGGCATTGGCTGGAATCTGTTGATTAGTCTGCGGCGGGTGGCGATCGGCTACATCTTGGCCTCAGTCGTAGCGGTTCCCCTCGGTATTTTGATCGGCATGTCCCCCGTTGCCCGGAAAGGGTTCAACCCCTATATCCAGCTGCTGAAGCCGGTTTCTCCCCTGGCGTGGCTCCCGTTAGGTCTGTACATCCTGCGGGACTCAGAGCAAACCGGGGTATTTATCATCTTCATCTCTAGTATTTGGCCCACTTTGATCAACACCGCCTTCGGCGTGGCCAATGTGGACAAGGACTACCTAGATGTCGCCAACACCTTAGGAGCCTCTCGCCTGCGCACTATCTTCAAGGTAATTATCCCGGCTGCCCTGCCCAGTATCGTGTCGGGCCTGCGCATCAGCATGGGCATTGCCTGGCTGGTGATTGTGGCGGCGGAAATGCTTCTGGGTACGGGGTTAGGCTACTTTATTTGGAACGAGTGGAACAACCTCTCTGTCCCCAATATTCTGGTGGCAATCTTCATCATTGGTCTAGTTGGACTGATTTTAGACACCCTCTTTGCCGTGTTGGAAAAAGTTGTTGCGTTTGGTCGGAACTCGTGAATTTAGCATCCATGAATGGCGTCACTTCCACTGACCAAGCCTTTGAGCAAAACCCATCGTCTCAGCTCTCCATCCGCAGCGTGACGAAAACCTTCACCGGTAAGCGTGGCTTTTTAGATAAGCTCTCCGGCAAGTCGAGCCGCGACTTCACCGCCATCGAAGACATCAGTATGGAGATCGAGCCCAACACCTTTGTGACCATTATTGGTCCTTCGGGCTGCGGTAAGTCGACGCTGCTGAGCATGGTCGCGGGGCTGATGCCCATCACCAGCGGCGAAATTCTGTTCAACGGCACTCCCATCACCGGCCCTGGCCCTGATCGGGGCATGGTGTTTCAAAACTATGCTCTCATGCCCTGGATGACGGTAGAGGAAAATATCCGCTTTGCGGTGGAGACGGTGCACCCCAAGCTGTCAGGCAAGGGCATGAAGCGGCTGATTAAGGAAAATATCCAGCTGGTGGGCCTAGAAGGGGCCGAGCGCAAGCACCCCCACGAGCTATCTGGCGGCATGCGGCAGCGGGTGGGCATTGCCCGCGCCCTGGCCATCGACCCGCAGATCTTGCTGATGGATGAGCCCTTTGGGGCGCTGGACGCCCTGACCCGGGGATTTCTGCAGGAGGAAATCGAGCGCATCTGGGAACAGCAGCGCAAAACCGTAATCATGATTACCCACAGCATCGACGAGGCCCTGCTGCTGTCGGACCGGATCGTGATGATGACCCGGGGACCGGCGGCGCGGGTGGATGAAATCCTAGAGGTGCCTTTCCCCAGACCCCGCGATCGCGAGAGCATTAAGCAGCACCCGGCCTATGACGGGCTGAGGGCGGAGATGGAGAGTCACCTGTTCCGGGAGACGAGGGCGGTGGAGGCGGCTCGCGTTGGGCGGGGGTGATCGTCGCGGGACCTATACGATTCTGTGAATTATTCCTTGTCCGTCTTGTAATCCCCCCGCCTCCGGCACCCCCCTTATTAAGGGGGGCGGTGGGGGATCCCTCCGCTCAACTCGACAGCAGTCGTGTTCCTGCACACAAGTTTTATCGAATCTAGACCATCAAAAGTGAGGATTAAACCTATGCCATCAGACGTCACCGAAAAGCTCCTAGCCGCTAAGAAAGCCGCCGGAGTTACCTTTGCCGACCTCGAAGCCAAAGTGGGCTGCGACGAAGTCTGGATTGCCTCCGTCGTCTACCGCCAGGCCAGTGCCTCACAGGAAGAAGCCACCAAAATCGTCGAAGCCATCGGCGCGGATGCCTCGCTAATCGAGCCGCTCACCGAGTGCCCCATGAAGGGCTCCTTGGACCCCGTCATCCCTACCGACCCGCTGATCTACCGCTTCTACGAAATCATGCAGGTCTATGGCATGCCCATCAAAGCCGTCGTCCACGAGAAATTTGGCGACGGCATTATGAGCGCCATCGACTTCTCTGTCGACGTGGAGCGAGAGGAAGATCCCAAAGGCGATCGCGTCAAGATCATTATGTGTGGTAAATTCTTGCCCTATAAGAAGTGGTAATCCACAAGGACCGAATCGCTGTTTCCATTCATCTGCTGAGAGGACGCCCATGTTACGTTTGCGATTGACTGATCAAAAGCTAGGACCGATGGCTGCCCGCGTTGGCGGCGTTGGCCTAGTTGCCGCCGCTGGACTTCTGTTTGCCACCCCCGCCCTAGCGCACCACCCCTTTGGCGGTCAGACGCCCTCTAGCGCGATAGAGGGTTTCCTGTCGGGGATGGGACATCCCGTCATTGGGCTAGACCACCTGGCGTTTGTGGTTGCCTCTGGGCTGCTAGCGGCGGCGGTGGGTAGAGGACTAGCGATTCCCATTGGATTTGTGCTAGCTTCCCTCGCCGGCACCGGGCTGCATCTGATAGGAACGAATTTACCCGCCCCTGAGCTTACGATTTCGGCCTCGGTGCTGCTGTTTGGCGGCATCCTAGCGCTGAAGAATCGGCCTCAAACAAGCGTCGTCGCGGCACTGGCCGCCCTTGCCGGGGTATTCCACGGCTACGCCTATGGAGAAGCCGTGGTCGGCGCTGAAATGACGCCCCTGCTGGCCTATCTACTGGGCTTCGCGGCGGTTCAGCTGGCGATCGCCCTCGGGACTTACCAGATAGCTAGCCGTTTGACCTCCGGTAAGCACGCCCTCAGCCTCCGCTTTGCAGGCTTCGCCCTAGCGGGCATCGGCGCCGCCTTCCTATCCGGCGTTGTCTTAGGCTAATCAGATTTGAACCTGGGTTGTTTGGGCTGTTGACGCACTGTTGACGGCCTTTCCTTTTGTCTAACCGATTTTCCAAACGTTGCAGGAGACTCAAACCGTGGCAGCATTAGTTCCCCCCTTCGACCGCGACATTGCGATCGCCAAAGTCCGCATGGCGGAAGACGCCTGGAACAGCCGTGACCCCGACCGGGTTGCCCTGGCCTACACCGAAGACAGCCACTGGCGCAACCGAGCCGAGGTCTTTCAAGGCCGAGAGACCATCAGAGCGTTTCTACGGCGCAAGTGGGACAAAGAGCTGGACTACCGCTTGGTGAAAGAGATGTGGGCCTTTAGCGAAAACCGCATCGCCGTGCGGTTTCAGTACGAGTGGCATGACGATGCGGGTCAGTGGTACCGGGCCTACGGCAATGAAAACTGGGAGTTTGACGAGGCTGGCCTCATGCGGCGGCGCGAAGCCAGCATCAACGATCTGCCCATCAAGCCGGAAGACTGCCGCTTCGACTGGCCTGCCCCTGGCCCTCGCCCTAAAGACCATCCAGGCCTGATCAATTCCCCGATCTAAGTCTGGGTGAGCAAAGCCTGCTGGCCTATCAACCAGGGGGCCAGCTCAGCGATCGCCCCCCCAAAACGTGAAGATGGAGGTGGTCTACGGTTTGCCCCCCGTCAGCCGCAGTATTGATTACCACGCGGTAGCCATTGGCCAAGCCGGCCTCCGAGGCAACGCGCTGAGCCGTCAGCAGCAGATGCCCCATCAAAGCGTGGTCTTCGGGGGTCGCGTCGGCCAGGCTGGGCAACGGCTTTTTAGGAATTACTAGAATATGGGTTGGCGCTTGGGGAGCGATGTCCCTGAACGCCAGAGCTAGGTCATCCTCGTAAACAATGTCTGCCGGAATCTCCCGGCGGATGATTTTGCCGAAAATAGTGTCGCCGGTGTCACTCATGGAAGGTACTCATAGAAACGTTAAAAGGGAATGTGTTGGACCTGCTGACATTTTACGGCGCGCGATCGCGGCGAGCTACCCCGGACTGGGTAACCACTCTTGTCAGCAGGATCACGCCTGACAGCGAGCGCAAAAAAAGGTGGAACGTCCCACCAGCTTGAGGCGTTGAATAGGGTCGCTACACAGACGGCACTTTTCTCCTTCCCGCCCGTAAACCCAAGCGATTTGACCATAGTTGCCGTTGACGCCGTGGACGTCGCGAAAATCGCTGAAAGTTGTCCCTCCCGCCTCTATGCTGCGGGTCAACACGGTAACGATCTGCTGGTGCAGTTGGGCAAACTGTTTGGACGTGAGGCGATCGCACCCTGTTGTTGGTCGGATGTGGCTCAAAAACAGCGCCTCGTCGGCATAAATATTGCCGATGCCTGCGATCAGTTTTTGGTCAAGCAGCGCCGACTTCACGGGCCGCCGCCGACTCTTTAGCGCCGCCTTGAGGTAGCTCGGGGAAAACTCGCTGGATAGGGGTTCTGGTCCGAGACGCTGTAGCGCCGTGATCACCTCCTGTGGATTCTGTTGGGCAGGCACTCGCCACATCTGCCCAAAGGTTCGCTGGTCGACAAACCGAAGCTCTCGGCCCGAGGCGAACAGTATCCGGACGCGGCAGTGAGACGTCAGGGCTTCCTCAGGGTCTACCCACAAAAGCTGACCTGTCATCCGCAAATGTGCCCCTAGCCATCCCGCGGAAGCATCATCCTTCATAAGGCCGACTAACAAGTACTTTCCGCGCCGCTGCCACTGGGTAAAGCAGCAGCCCATTAGGCTCGGCACAAAGTCGGCGGCGTTCGGATAAGCAATACTTCGGGGTAGCAAAACCTCTCCCCCAACAACAGCCTGTTGGAGGGTAACTCGATTGAGTCCACGGCAAACGGTTTCGACTTCAGGGAGTTCAGGCACGGGCGCTACAGCTTAGGTACAGGCAGCAGTCCGAAGCGGTCAAAGACGCCCTGCCCAGTTTTGTCACCGACATCCTGTCGGGCCTGTGACATCCTCCCGACGCTGACAGCAAGCTGTACAGCGCGGGCTTCCTCAGTGACTCCCAGCTATTGCCGAGACATATCCTGAGATAGGTTTATACTCCGCCTGATGCCCCACGGCAGAGTTTTGAATTTTCATCTCCGCGAGGGAGGATACGCACTATGTGTCGCAGATACATTTGCAAACTGAGGAACGGGTGACTTGCAGCTTTCGCCTACGGGCCCGTCACACTCTTTGCGGGGTGTATCACCTTGCTATCTCTATCATACCAACTGCTAGCCTCAGCGCTGAGCGCACTATCCGCTGTGCATCATTTTGCGGGCGCACTTCGGCTAGCGCGACTCTCATCCCGACGCTCACCCTGACGGGTAGAGCGCGGGGCTTCCCGTCTAGTCGCTAAAACAGCGATTTAGCTGAGCGAGGCGTCCGCTGTGCTCGCCGTCTCGGTCGTATCGTCAGAGGGAACGCTACCGCCGTCTATATTGCGGACAACCTCAACCCCGTTTTGCTCTAGCACCACCACGGGCTCTAGCCCCGGAGAACTATCAATTCGCTTGACCAACACCGTGCCGTTCGACAAACTTTGCCCTGCCCGAACGTAGCGGCTTGTCGGCTCATTGGGCGCTCGCACAATGGCGTAGGGGACCGAGCCGATCTGTACGACGCCAGACACCTCGACGGCTCGGGCTATTGTGGTCGGGGGCGGGAGTGGAATCGCCGGAGCCGCCGAAGCGCTGCCGGAGTCATCTGAAGCGCTACCAGAGCCACTCGCCGCGCTGCTGGATCTGGTAGCGCTGCTGGAACCGCTGCTGGAGCTGCCGCTTGCGCCGGAGCCTGCCCGCGCTTGCGTGCTTGAGCCACTTCCCCCTGGGGTGCTACCAGCGGCAGAACCAGAAGTCTGGGGCCGAGCGCGCTCTGCTGGGGCAGCCGCGACGGGAATCTCAACCGTCGGCGTTGCGGGCAGAAGCCCGAAGGGATCGGGGCGATCGCGCTGAACCTGCTGCGCTCGAGTATTAGGATTGGTAGAAGTGATCAGATCTAAGGGAACGGCCCCGACCGGCGCATCGCCTTCGGCATTTGGATCGCTAGAGAGATTGCCAACTTCGGTCGATTCGCCGTCGGCTGACGTGCCGTCTGGGTTCACCTCACCTTCTATCTCACCCTCTGCCACCTCGTCGCCTTCGACCTGAACCGTAACGTCGACATCGTCACCATCGTCTTGCCCCCCGGAACCCCCTCCTCGCAAGGAATCACAGCCCGCTAGCCCAAGGACAGCGACAGCTGCGATGGAAATAAGTTGTGCCTGGCGCATGGACAGATCCCCAAGTTCAGTTTGAAATTACTAGCAAAGTTACATCATTAAACTAAAGATACACGGGATGCCACTTATTTGACAGCGATCGCCATGTTTCTTCGAGCGGGTCAATCGGCTAGACCCTATAAATTCAGTGCACTGTTCTGTTGGCCTTCCCCTAAGGAACCGAGAAAGAGAATTCTGCGATAGGATTCGCATCGCTGACGCTACCGGAAAGCGATTCGGATGCCCCCTGTACGAGTAGCGTGGCCTCAAACGGAATTGCCTCTGCGCTAGAGCCGCAGCGCTCGAATAGCCTCACCGCGATGCTGTAGTTGCCAGCAGGGGCCTCGCTTGGGGGCCAAAACACGTTTTCCACCGGAGTTTGAGTTAGGCTTCCAAGGCAGCCTGCGTTGGCGTCAACGTCCAGCTGTCCCCCAGATGGAATGCTGGGGTTGAGAAAATTGACTTCGTTACCGCTAGGATCAATCACCGCCAAATCCAAGTCGTCTGTTGAGCTCCAGCGCAGGGTGACCTGGATGTCTCCGGTGCCCAGGGTCGGCTCACCCACGGCTTCACTGACGCTGTCCGAGGTCTGTACGGGACAAATTTCTGTCAGGTCAATCAGCTGGTTGAACGGATTGACCATAAAGCAGCCCTGCCGCTCTTGCGCATGAACGCGATCGCCCATTAGCAAAACGGCTCCTACGGAGAGCAAAGCAGCTCCTGCTCGACGCATTAAAGTCATAGCCAGGGTGATCACTAAAGTTGTACTGATTCGGCCATAGCTCTGCCGATTGTTCACCCGTCAAAAGACAGAGGCAGCGCGCCTCTGTCATAACCTACCGGAGGTTAGGTTGGCAAGCGTCGCGGTAAGTGCAGCGTCGGCAAAATCAGAGATAGTTTGCTGGGCTCCGGCGTCTTTGAGCGCGCCTGATCCATGGGTGGAGGTAATGCCTACGGTGAAAATGCCCGCGCCTACAGCCGACCGCACGCCCGAGACCGAGTCTTCAAAGACAAGGGTTTCCGCTGCGGTCACGCCGAGGCGAGCCAGCCCTGTGAGGTAGGGAAGGGGGTGGGGCTTGCCCGCTTTGAGCCGCTCGCTAATGACAACTTCTGGAAACCAAGCGCGTAGACCTAGCGCCTCGATTGTAAAGTTGGCGTTGGCTGCTGGCGCATTGGTGACAATACCCCGACGAACGCCGTTTTCCTCAGTCCAGTGCAGCAAATCGAGCAACCCCGCCAAGGGCACTAGCTCATCTGCCGCCCGATCCCGAAACGAGGACTCTTTGCGGTCGCTAAGCTGCCTTCCTTCCTCTGCCGAAAGCTGAGGCAAAATATCCCCAATGATATCTACGTTCAGTCGCCCGCTAAACTTAGCCTCGTAAAAAGAGCGATTGAGGGCGATGTCGTAGGGCTGAAGACTATCCTTCCAGACGGCATAGTGAATCGGATCGGTGTTCGTCAGCGTACCATCTAGATCAAATAGGATAGCGGGCCGCATCGGCTTAGTACGGCTGCTGGTAATCGCTGTTGTCGTCTTCGACATCAGCGGGATGGTCATCGTCGATGGGGCGGTAGTCGGCGTAGTCTGACGAAGCTGGAGGATCGTCGCTATAGGGAGTGCCGTAGCCTGTAGGGGCGGGCTTGACGTTTAGAGGCCGCCGTCCCTCTAAGCCGGTCCGTTTGGAAGGGCCCTGACCCGAACCATCGCGATCGACTTTTGGCAAAGGCGGGATGTCGTCGAAGTCGCGAGAGGGAGCCGGGGGACGAGACGTCAACACAGGACCTTGGCCCGAGCGCGCTGCAGCGTCAGGAGTGTCCCAATCGTCTCGGACTGCCGGTCGCTCAGCGCCGCGACCGGTACGGGGCAGGCGTCGCTTGCGGGACGGCGGTACATCGTCTACCGGCGCGTAGCGCTCATCGTCGTAGCGATCGCGCCCTCGGCTGTCGGGAGCATATCGAGCGCTGGCGTAGCGCTCATCGTCGTAGGAAGCGCTGCGGGGAGCCTCATCGCGACGACGCAGGCGGCGACGCTCGTCTCCCCCATAGCCCTGACGACCATCGCGGGTCGCCCGAATTTGACGCTCAGCGCGGTCTTCCCGAGACGGCAACCCTCGCTCAGGTCGATAGTCGTCCTGGTCGTAGTCGTAATCTTGAGGCTCGTAGTCGTACTGCCGGCTCACTGCACGGCCTTTGTCAGTGATAGGCGTATTGCGCTTGGCCTGCTCGGTCGTAATGCCCCGTAGTCGAATATTCTCGACCCCGAAGAAAGCTGCCGATCCGGCTGCACAGAGATAGCCCAAAAACAAAAATGGGTCGAGGCGCCAGCCTTGCCACATCAAAATGGCTCCGCTTGTTAGCGCGATCGCAGCAAAGAAAATATCGTGATCTCGCGATAGCTCTGGCCGCAGCGAGCGCATGGCATACAGCGCTACCCCAGCCAAAATCATCGCAACCCCAAGAATAAACGCGGGACCTCCCCCGATATTGATCATGGCTTCTCCATTCTGCCAGTTTGGACTATGCCGACCTAACTCGTGCCGACGTGATGACGTACGTCTATAGTAACGAGTCTGGAGATAGAACTCCAAGCCCAGCGGGAAAGATTTGCACCTCTGACGCTAATTATGTCTATCGAAAGCCGTCGACATTGAAGCAGTCAAGCCGATAGGGTTGCGATTGTAAAGATGCTGCTGACCTACGATTAGGCGCACTCAGCACCTACTGGCGCTTAACTTTATCTTTTTGGCTGATGAAGAGCAGCGCGATTGTGGCGGGGATCACCAGAATAATGGCGCCGGCCAAGAGGCTGTAGAGGAAGTTTGCCAAAGACGGGGTCATACGGCTCCAACTCCAGAATTAAAAGTTTACGTGAATCCTAATCATAGTACCGTTTCAGCTGTCTCTTGAGAAGCCCAGGCCACATTCGCCCTAAGCCGGCGGAAAGCTCTGTGCCCTTACTCATTGGGCTGAGCATTGGGATCGGCGGTGAATGCTCTCGACGCTCATCGCGGGACCTTCACGAATTAGCTAAAATAACCTTTGTGTTTCCCAACCATAGGTTATGTCATCTTACTCGTTTCTTCCCATTGCCGCTGGAGCGTTGGGGGTAGTGCTCGCCCTAATGACGCTGCTCTTCATCCTGCGCACCATCTTGACCTGGTACCCCGAAGCGGATTTGAACAAGCTCCCCTTTAATCTGGTAGCTTGGCCCACAGAGCCGTTTCTTGTGCCCTTACGCAAGGTTATCTCTCCCATAGGCGGAGTCGACATTACCCCCATCATCTGGGCTGGCGTTGTCAGCCTGCTGCGAGAGCTTTTGCTGGGGCAGCAAGGGCTACTGACTATGGCGATGCGGGGGCTGTAGGAAGCCTGAGCTGCTATCGATTACCGCCGCCCAGCGCTTCCATCATGGCGGTCTGAGACACGGCCTGATAGAGCGTATCTAGGTGCTGACGCACCGTTTGAGCATCGTTAGAAGAGAGGGGGAGCTTGCCCAGCACATCCAGCACCGTTTGCCCGCTCGCTGGCGTAATGACCACCAAAGAGGGGTCTAAGGTTTCCCCGTAGGCCCAATATTGGGTCAAATCGAGGCGGCTAGCGTCTTTCTCCTCGATAGCAGTTTTGGCTTGAGCTGTCGTCGGTCCGCTGCGCTTTTCCCGCAGCGCCTGCAAAATTTCGTGTTTGGTGCGTCCCCTCAGCTGGAACAAAATAAAGGGATCTTCGCGAAAGCTATCTCCGAGCTGGTAGTACACCGCCGCAATGTGTTTGCAGGGATTTTTAGGATCGGGGCAGCTGCAGCGCGATCGCACGTCCGATAGGGAAAAAGGAAATAGGCTGAGACCGTTGCTGGTGAAAACCCCCTCGATGTCGTCTGGCATAGTGCCCGCCAGCAGCTTGGCCGAATACACCGCCTTTTGCGCCATAGAGTTGACCACGTAGCGCCAGTCGTCTTGACTAAACGACTCAATGGAGATCGTCAACTCGTAGGGTTCTGGCGCGGTTCCTTGAACCACCGCATGCACCTTCGAGCCCCGAAACTCCATGCTGAGGATATTGCCTTCGCGAGCGTAGAGTCGGCCTCGCTCTAAGCGCTTTTTAAAGCGGTAGGCGTTGAGCAAGTCGACCCAGCGCTGCACCCACCATTCCTGCTCGCTGGGGCTGGCGGCACTGGCATTACTGGCAGCTTTGGAGGTATAGGTCATCGGAAATTTTGTTGGATATATTGCAGAATGCCGTTTGCGATTCCTTGGGCAAGGCGGGTTTGATAGGCCGGGTCGGCTAGCCGAGGGGCATCTTGCGCTCCGGTGACAAACCCCGTCTCAACGAGCACCGCTGGCATGGAGGTGTTGCGCAAAACGTAAAATCGCGCCTGACGCACTCCTCGGTCAGGGCCCCCGGTGGCCTGGAGAAGATTGCGGTGAATCACTTGGGCAAATCGCTGCCCTTCGCCAGAGGTGTAGTAAGTCTCGATACCGTTGACGTCGGGGCGGCTCAGGCTAATCGCGTTGGCGTGAATGCTCACAAATAGCGTAGCATTGGCCCGCTCGGCAATTTGAACCCGTGGCTCTAAATCAATCTCCCGGTCGTCCCGGCGCGTCATGATAGTGCTGACGCCCTGCTGTTCCAAAATTTGGGCCACCTGAATGGAAACCGGCAAGACGATATTCTTCTCCTGCAAACCTCCAATGCCGACGGCTCCGGGGTCGAACCCACCGTGGCCAGGGTCGATGACAACCACGATGCGACCATTGGGAATCTGGGGGAGCGAGATAGGGGGAAGCGGCTGAGACAAGGGGGGAAGCGGCTGAGACGTCGGGGGTGCCCCAGAGTTGGGCGGCAGCGCCACGGCCCGAGAAGACTCAAAGCCCACCTGCAGACCCTGGTCGACGGGCTGAATGGTCTGGAGCTGGGTACCAAGAGCGGGCAACAAGGAGACAATCACTTGGCTTCCATCCTGCTGCAGCTCAGCGCGGGCAAATAGAGGGTTGGGCGGCAGCTGCGTCACCGCGTTGGGGTCGAGACGGGCATCGGGGATGATAATGCGGTAGTCGACGCTGCTGCGCTCCCATCCGGCGATCGCCCCTTGGAGGGGCCGGTTGGCCACAACGGCAAGTCCGCTGCTGTCGAGCCGTAGCCCCGATACCACCGTGGGGTCCGTAGACTCTGCCACAGGGGGCGTGATCGGGGCCGCCGGGCCGTCTACTCCCCTCGTGGGAATCAGCACGATGCCCCCTAGGTTGCTAGCGCTGGCCCGCCACGTTTGATTGTCCTCCTCAAAGTTGAGGGTCATTGTCACATTAGACGGGGTCTCGTCGTCCTGCTCAAATTCAATCGTCTCGACGCCGTAGCGATCTAAGGTCCGCTCGCCGAGCAGCTCTGGAGAGAGCGCAGCGTTCTCAATCGTGAACACCAGACGGCGGCGATCGCGGCGACGGCGGCGACGGCGCTTCCGAGCCGTGATTTCGGGCGCTGGCCCCTGAGTGCGTAGGAAAAAGCCGTCGGGGGTGACCACCAGCTCGGTGATCTGGGTGGCCCCGGTGGCGGGAGGTGGGGTCGGCTGCTGGGCAACGGGTGAGGGTTGGGGCGCGGGGGGAACGGCGGAAGGCCGCGATGCCGGAGGACGTGCCGGAGGCTGAGGGGACGATGAGCCGACGAGCTGAGCCTCAGGGAGTCTCACCCGCCACTGGGTGGGCGTTACGCCCTGAACCCGCACCTGTTGTGGATCGACCTGGTAGCCTGCGCCGTACTCAATGGTGAGCCGGGTCACCTGGGGGTCGAGCTGATCGACGCGGACATTGCGCACAGCGCTACCCACCGCCTGAGACAGCCGTTCCGTATCGACTAGGGTGGTTCCTGGTAGGTCAATTAAGATTCGGGTCGGATTTCGCAGCATCTGCGCCCGAGGCCGAACGGTTTCGTCAGTTGTAAATGTAAGCTGGTTTTCTGACACATCAAAGCGCCAAAATTCCAGACGCGCCGCTAGGGCCGGGGCCGACATCAAAAGCGCCCCTAGTATCCCCAGTCCACTTGATATCAGCATTCGATAGTTCACAGGCCGAATTCCTTTCTGCTCGTTCAAATAGCAAGCCCCAGCTGGGAGACCGAAGGCCCGTCCCAAGCAATGCGCGATCGTAGCTCAATATACAGTAGCAAATCCACCCCTCAAGTTCCTTTAGGATGGACACTCACGAGTAACTCTGCCCATCGGCCGCTCAGATTGGCACAAAAAATCAGCACAATATGCAATATACCCCTCTCCATTCTCTCTACCACCGTCAAGCTCGGCTGACGCCGTTCGCAGGCTGGGAGATGCCCGTTCAGTTCGAGGGCATCCGCGCAGAGCACGCAGCAGTGCGTCAGCGGGCCGGGCTGTTTGACATTTCCCATATGGGAACGTTTCGCCTCCAGGGCTCCCAGCTTTTCGCTGCCCTCCAAACCCTCGTGCCTACTGACTTGAGCGACCTAGCCCCCGGCGGTGCTCAGTACACCGTACTGCTCAACGAGACAGCAGGTATCTTAGACGATCTGATTATTTACCGGCAGGCAGACGACAGGGGACAAGAGCAGGCGATAATTATCGCCAACGCCGCCACGACCGCGAAAGATTTGGACTGGCTACAGCAGCACCTCGGCGACGAGCAGCAGGTGGAAAACCTTTCGGGGCAGGCGCTGCTAGCGCTCCAGGGGCCCGAAGCTGAAAGCAAGCTTCAGCCGCTGACCGCCCATGTCCTCTCTGAACTAGGGCGCTTTCAGCATGCCGAAATTACGCTGTGCGGACAGCCCGCCTTTATCGCTCGGACGGGCTATACCGGAGAAGATGGCTTCGAGATTATGGTGGCCCCGGAAGCGGCAAGTGGCCTATGGCGATCGCTGATGGAGGCGGGCGTCAGCCCCTGTGGCCTCGGGGCGCGGGACACCCTGCGGCTAGAGGCGGCGATGGCGCTTTACGGCCAAGACATCGACGAAACGACCACCCCTCTAGAAGCAGGCTTGGGCTGGCTCGTCCACCTGGAGCGCAAAGGAGACTTTATAGGGCGATCGGTGCTAGAGCAACAGGTTTATGGGCTAGAGCGAAAGCTTGTGGGGCTGCAGATGGAAGGCCGGAATATAGCGCGGCATGACTACGGCGTGCAGCATCAGGGAGATTCGGTGGGTACCATAACGAGCGGCACCCTCGCGCCCACTCTGGGCTATCCAGTGGCTTTGGCCTACGTAAAAACGCCGCTGGCCAAGCCGGGACAGACCCTTGAGGTGGATATTCGCGGCACAGCTTACCCCGCTAAGGTTGTGAAGCGGCCCTTTTACCGGCGACGCTAGCCCTGTTGCTTGACTCAAGAGCCGGTGCAGCCAGATTGAAGCGGTTTACGTTCCACTTGTGTCCTGGCAAGTTTGAAGTTATGAGTAGAGGGTGACAGGTGATTTCCGCGTACCCTTTCGTTGATGGTGATTTGAGGTAAACCATGGCCCTAGACTACCCTGACCACTTGACCTATTTTGACTCCCATGAATATGCAGAACTTGTGGGAGACGTGGTCACCCTGGGCATCTCCGCCTTTGCGATAGATGAGCTGGGGGATATCGTTTTTTTAGAGCTTCCCGAGGTGGGCGATGCCGTCGGCAAGGGCGAGACTTTTGGCACGGTAGAGTCGGTGAAAGCAGTGGAAGACCTGGTTTCACCGGTAAGCGGAGCCGTTGTAGAGCGCAACGATGCTCTGATCGAAGCGCCAGAGCGTTTGTCTGACGATGCCTACGAAGCTGGATGGATGGTGAAAGTGAAGATCACCGATCCCTCAGAACTTGATGACGGCCTGACGGCGGATGAATACCGCGATCGCGTCGAGGGTGAGGAAGACGAGGACGAAGATGAGGACGAGGACTAAGAACATTTGCTCCTTCTAACAACGGATAGATGAAAAGTTACGGGAACTAAATCTTAAATAGGGTGACCCCCCGTAACCCACCGGATGTTCAATTCCGTGAGGGATTCACCCTTTAAGGTAATCATGAGTAATCGATCATTTAGGTCCGCTAGCCCTGACGACACGTCCGAATGGATCGAGGCTCTGGCTCGCTTCGGGTACGCAGCTAAGGGCGTTATCTATGCCCTGGTAGGAATACTGGCTATTCAAGCCGCCTTTAACTGGGGTGGTAAAGTCACCGGCTCGAAAGGCGCATTTCAGACCATTGCCAATCAGCCCTTCGGGAAAATACTTCTCTTTTTGGTTGCAGTCGGGCTGGTAGGCTATGTGGTTTGGCGTTTTGTGGCCGCGATTTACGACCCTGAGCACGACGAAGACGGTGCCAAAAACATCGTCCGTCGCCTGTCCTACGCTGTCAGCGGCCTCATCTACGGCAGCTTGGCCTTCGCCGCATTTCGCATTGTGTTTGGCGGCGGGTCGTCTTCTAGCGGCAGCGGGTCTGGCGGTGGGTCTGGCGAGCAAACTGCGACCTTGCTTTCCCAGCCCTTTGGCCGCTGGCTAGTCGGGCTGGTCGCTGCCGGCGCGGCGGCCTACGGCTTTTACTGTATCTATCGGGGCGTCAAAATCAAGTTTCGCAAAAAGCTCAAGCTTGCTGAGATGAGCCAGACCGAACAAACCTGGGCTGTCCGCATTGGTCGGTTCGGTCTGATCTGCAAGGGAATCGTTTCAGTTATTGTCGGATACTTCTTCGCCCAAGCGGCGCGCTCGTCTGATGCGAGTCAGGCCAAGACGACGGCAGGAGCGATGCAGGCTATACAGCAGCAACCCTTTGGCGCTGTGTTAATGGGCATTATCGCGTTTGGCATGCTTGCTTACGGGATTCACATGCTGGTTCAGGCCCGCTACCGGCGAATCTCTCCTTAAGGCTCTCCCGCTTTAATTTTCAAGGCGGTGGACGAGCCATAGGCCAAATGTCTAGATGTCTTCATCTAAGCTCAATTCCCTCAACGGGTGCGATAGCTTAGGGGAAGGGATGCGGCGTTTAAGACTCCTCATCGATGCTGTTACCAGCGTTCAAAATTTGGTGTCTCAAATCTTTAGTTTTGGTAAAGTCGTTGACGCCTAAGTGCGGCGGATGAATAGAGACGTGGAGGTTGCCGTAACCCCCCTGAGCTGAGCCGGACTTTGTCACAAAATGCCCTCAGCCAGCCTTCTAGCTGATGCAGCCTATTGCCGTGCCATCGACCTCTTTTGATTTTGCCCCGTTTGTCCGAGGCCACTGGGCTCGGGCCTGCGCTCAATTTAACGCCGCCCGCTGCCCCCCTGCGATCGCCTGGGGACTAGCTGTCGCCGCTATCGGTAGCTTCGCAGGATCTTCTCCGGCGATCGCAGCCGAGCGGCTTCACCTTCGCTTAGGGCCAGTTGAGCAGTCGGTGAACGTTGCTGACCTGGAGAAGTTCGCCTACAGCGGCACCGTCTCTCCCTCCTTGATGCTCTATCGCCCCTTGCTCACCGAGAGCCTGCGCCTCGCCCTTACCTCCTCGGTACTCCTCAACCCCAGCGCTAGCGAAACTCTCACAGAAGACCTCCTCAATTCTGCTTCAGGGCAGCAGCTCATGGAGGGGCTGCTGATGGCGCTGCCCGATAGTACTCCCGAGGAAATCGAGTCGGCGTTTCACCAAACGATCACTCACACGCAGGGGCTCAATTTACTGACGCTTCTCAAGACCTACCCCGAGCGCGACGTCACCGTGAGCGTCACGGCGGCGATCGCCCTAGCGTCGCAGCTCAATATCCCCCACTGGCAAAGCCATGCCCTCAATGGGTTACTAGAAAAAGAGCTGACGGTGGAGGCCCCCGCTCTAGCTATTCCTTTCGACCCTTCCGAAGCCGGGTACGCCCAAGTACGACAGCAGTCCCTCACCTTTCGCGATCGCGATCGGAGTCGCTCCATCCCGGTGGATCTGTATTGGAGTCGTCAACGCAACGGTCCTTTGGTGATTATCTCCCACGGCTTTGGGGCTGACCGCCGATTTCTCAGCTACTTGGCTCAGCATTTGGCTTCCCACGGGCTGACGGTGGCGGCGCTGGAGCACCCTGGCAGCAGCATTACCTGGCTTTCTCGTGTAGCTGTCGGGGATCTGGGTGAAGGGGGTTTGAATGACCTGCTGCCGGTGCAAGAATTTGTAGAGCGCCCGCGAGACGTTAGCTTTCTACTAGACGAACTGACGCGGCTCAATAAATACTCCACGCTGCTACACCGTCAAATTAATACGGAGCAGGTGACGGTCATTGGCCATTCCTTGGGGGGCTACACGGCCTTAGCCCTGGCTGGCGCCACCCTAGACTTAGAGGGCCTTACTGAGTTTTGTCAGGGCCGCAGTCTCCTGGGCCTCTCCCCAGGGGATTGGCTGCAGTGCAGCGCGTTGGATTTGCCCAAGGATATTCCTGCCGTCTACGACGAGCGGATTACCCAAGTGATTGCCCTCAACCCTCTGATGGGCCGCATCTTCGGGGAGAGTGGGCTGGCGAAGGTCAAAGTACCAACGCTGGTGCTATCGGCGAGCGAAGACCCCGTTACCCCCGCCGTCTCTCAGCAGCTGCTGCCCTATACAATGCTGCAGTCTGAGTCTCGCTATTTGGTCACTGCAATTGGCGCGACCCACCTGAGCATGGGTGACCCCCGCAACCTCAACCACGCTCTCGCCCAAAGCAGCTTTTTGAGGGAGCGACGCTGGAGCGAGACCGAGCCGCTGCGAAACCTAGTGCGCAGTCTCAGCCTTTCGTTTATCAAACAGCAAACCTCGGAAGCAGACCTCTACAGCCCATTTCTCTCTGCAGGCTATGTGCAGTCTTGGTCTACGAATAGCGTTCGGACGCGGCTAGTGCAGGATTTGCCGCCCAGCTTGAAAACCTGGCTGCGCATGGGGGCGGTGCCCTTTGAGCAGGTGGTGGCCTCAACTCTGGCGAAGCCCCGCAAGCCTAAGTACCAGCAGCGCTATGCCTCGACTTTTGAAAATTTGTCGAAGAGTCTGCCGCTGCTGATGGTGTTTCCGCCTAGCTTTTTGTCTTTGGGGTTTTTCAAGCTTCGGCGGCGAGGAGCCTCGAAGAACCAGCCTTAGACGTCGAATCCGTTAATAAGGGGCTAGTCAAAGGTCGGTCGCATCGCAGAGACTGCGGTAAGATCGCTTGTATAGCATGGGGAATTAGCTCAGCTGGTAGAGTGCTGCGTTCCCGAAGGGTTACCGAAGGTCGGTCGCATCGCAGAGACTGCGGTAAGATCGCCTGTATAGCGTGGGGAATTAGCTCAGCTGGTAGAGTGCTGCGTTCCCGAAGGGTTACCGAAGGTCGGTCGCATCGCAGAGACTGCGGTAAGATCGCCTGTATAGCGTGGGGAATTAGCTCAGCTGGTAGAGTGCTGCGATCGCACCGCAGAGGTCAGGAGTTCGAATCTCCTATTCTCCATCCCGCACCATACCAGGTCAGGAGTATTTCCTTACGGAAAGGCTACGCCAAAGAATCTCCTATCTTCCACTTCCCATTGCAGTAGGTCAGCAGTGATCTTATGCAAAAAACTGATAGCGATGTCAGAGCCCTACCTAGAATCAGCGCTATCGCTGTGGACCGTGCTCGGAGATTTTTGGGGTGAGCAGCAGATGTTCCAGCTTCTGGGGAATTGCTATTGGAATTTGGGTCAAGTCCAGAATGCATCCTGCTGCTATCAAGAAGCCCTGACTCTCGCGGAGGCCCTGAGCGATCGCCCCGCTGCAGCGATAGGTTGCACCTAGACGAGGCCAATTGCGTTCGTTTTTGTCACCGCAGCCGTCAAAGCGCGTCTGCCCTTTTGAGATGTTGATGAAACTGATGGAGACGGTTGAAGAGTAATCGGCCATCACATTCAATTAGCGCCGCATATGGACTTTAACTATTAGACGGGAAGTCCCGCGCTGTATGCGCAGCATCAGCGTCGGGATGAAAAGCGCGTGAGCCTCAGGCGAACAATTAAGGAGCGGCGCACTACTCCTTAAGGATGCTATAATCGAAGTGTGTTGACCTTGAACTACTCCTACAGAATTTATCCGTCTGTTGAGCAGGAAGCCCGTATGGTCTGTTGGCTTGAGACCTGTCGTGGCGTCTACAACTATGCGCTGCGCAAACGCAAGGATTGGATAAAGTCGAGAAGCTGTGCGGCTAATGCCTGCTCGCTTCAATCGGAGTACATCATTGCGGCGGACGCGCCATATCCTGACTACTACAAACAGCAAAATGCGCTGACTGCGGCTAAGAAGATATTTCCTCACCTGAAGGACGTGCAGTCTCAGGTGCTTCAAGAGCCTATTCGCAGGGTAGAGGCAGCATTTGCTGCGAGGAAGGAGAGAGGCCACGGTTTCCCGCGCTTCAAGAAGTTTGGGCAGTACCGCTCGTTCCTCTTTCCGCAGTTCAAGGAAAACCCGGTGACGGGTAGCCAAATCAAGTTGCCTAAGCTGGGCACGATGGGCATCGTTCTGCACCGCCCTATCCCTGATGGATTCAAAGTAAAGACGGTGCGCATAATCAAAAAGCATTCAGGGTGGTACGCTACCCTATGCATTCAAGCCGATGTCAATGTGCCTGATGTCGTTCCCGCTGGGCATAGCATCGGCATTGACGTCGGGCTCGAGTATTTCCTGTCCACTTCCAACGGCTTGCAGGTAGAGCGCCCGCGCTTTTTTGGTGAGCTGCAACGCAAGCTTAAATTGCTGCAACGCAGACTGAAGAATAAGCAGCGGCGCTCGAATAACCGCGCCAAGCTGATTGGAAGAATTGGACGGGTACATGAGCAGATAGCAGCTTGCCGCCTTGACTGGCAATTCAAGCTGGCCCACAAGCTGTGTGACCAGGCCCAGATCATCTTCGTAGAAGACCTTGACTTTCGCATCATGGCGAAAGGGATGCTGGGTAAACACACTCTTGATGCTGGCTTGGGGCAGTTCATAAACCAGGTCTTGCCGTGGGTGTGCTTCAAGCGCGGCGTCTATTACGGCAAGGTTGACGCTTATGGTACTTCTCAGGAGTGCCCAGACTGCGGCGCTGTGGTCAAAAAATCGTTGGGCGATCGCGTTCATCGGTGTCATGAATGTGGGTCGCTCAAGCCGAGAGATATTGCCGCTGCTCAAGTCATCAACGCCCGTGGAATTTCGGGTATTCAAATTGCCTGTGGAGTCGAGGTAGCGGGGATGTGGGAAGCCATATCTAGCCAACTGGCCCAGAAGCAGGAAACTCATCGGGTGACCGATGAAGCCCGCGCTCTATCCGTAGGATGTTCGCAAAGCGCTTCCGCAGGAAGAACGTCGGGAGTATTCACGTGATCGGCCTCGCCAAGTCCATCCCCATCCCGTTTCTGCCTTGATGACCGAGACAATTGCCATAATTGCTATCAGCGCTCCGCCCAAACCCTGCAGCCGCTATGACAGTCTGGGCATTGCATACATTGCACAGAGCATAGAGCCTCAGTGCACGGCTCCTACGCAACGCTGTGACTCTCAGCCTATACACTTTTCCTATGACGCTGCCCGATAACGCTGTTTCCCGTAACCTCATGCCTCTACCTCAGCCCCTATCAAGCCAAGACCTGAGCGCCATTCGCCTAATCGCCACTGATGTCGATGGCACCCTGACGCGGGACGGACAGATGACCCCGCAGCTGCTGCAGGATTTGACGCGCCTGCAGCAGGCCGACGTTGAGGTGATTTTGGTGACGGGGCGCTCGGCAGGCTGGGTGAGCGCTTTCGCCCACTACTTTCCCGTGGCGGGGGCGATCGCGGAGAACGGCGGCGTATTCTGCTCCCGTGACGGGGACTATCAGCTTCTAGACCCTGTGCTGTTGGCAAACCTAGTCGCCCATCGGCAGGCGCTCAGGCAGTTGTTTGAAAGCCTCAAGAGCGACGTTCCGCAGATAAAAGAGTCCACGGACAACGCATTTCGGTTGACGGACTGGACGTTTGACGTGGCGGGCTTGACGGCAGAGGAACTGCAGCTGATAGGCGATCGCTGCCGGGCGGCGGGCTGGGGATTTACCTACAGTACGGTGCAGTGCCACCTGTCGGCGTTAGACCAAACTAAGGCGAACGCAGTGGCTTGGGTACTGCGGGAAACCTACCCGCATCTAGAGCGCGACTCGGTGCTGACCGTCGGCGATAGCCCCAACGACGAGAGCTTATTTAATCCCTCGCAGTTCCCGCGCTCGGTGGGGGTGGCCAACATCGAGCATTACTGGTCCCGGCTATCCCATCATCCCCGCGCGGTGACGCAGGCCTCTGAGGGGGATGGTTTTCATGAGGTGGTGACGGCGGTTACGGACTGATCCTTTGGAATCTCAAGACCCTACCGCCGTCTTTTGTTGCCAGCCTGATTACTCCGTCGCATCCGGCAGCGCTTCAGGCGAAGGCACAAGCACCTCTTTTTCGAGAATGCCGTGGACGCCCCAGTTGCCGTCCACCACCTGCGTAATGCCAAAGTCAGCGGCCACGGACATCAGCGTAATCGCCTCATCCTCACTGAGCCCCTGAGTCGTCATGAGAAAATGGCGCAGCTTGCGGAAGGCGTCCCGCATTGCCTCATCGATGGAGGAGTTATTGTAGATGTCTTGCTGCGCCGTTTCCCCTAATTCTTCCAGGTAGTTGGCGTAGCTAAACCCGTGGACCACATACTCAGTTTCTGTTTCCAGCAGGGGATAGTAAAGGCCTTCTAGCACCGTACCGGGCAGCTCGTCTTGGCGATGGACATGGACCCGAATCGTTCCCGTCAGGGAGGTCTCGATGGCGGTGCCCGCTAGCTCTGAATCCCCTTGGGCAGCATGGGGATCCCCTAGGGACAGCAGTCCACCAGCGACCGCTACGGGGTAGTACATCGTGGCGCCAGCGCCAATGCGCCAGTTGTCAATATTACCGCCAAAGTAGCTAGGCGGCACGGAATCTACAATGTCAGCTTCACTAGGGGCGAGGCCAATGACGCCAAAGTGCGGTCGAACCGGCACTTCAATACCTTCCAGCACATCGTAATTCCGGGTCACGGTCTCGGGGTCCACCGGTACACCAGGGTAATCGATGGTGGGGTGAACCACGCCAAACGGATCGGTTTGCGGAGTCCACTGGAAGTTGAATAGAGCGGTAGCGTAGTCCTGCTCTCCCGTGGCGTCGAGTTCGTAAATCGTGATGACTTCGCGATCGCTGGGCTCTTCGATGAGGTCGCTATAGTGAAACCCCCACCAGGCGGCTGCATTACTGCCAAAGGTGCGTCCGTCATACTCTGGATTAGCGCTGGGACGGGGCGTCACCTCAAGAATTTCCACTTCGATGACGTCGCCAGGCTCAGCCCCACAGACGTAAATCGGCCCGGTGAGAATATGCACCCCGAAGCCTTGTCCAGCCCCGTTTTCATACACCTCTGGGTCTACCGATCCCGCCCCCCGACGATCGACGCCCTTGAAGTCTTCCGTCCAGGCGTAGACGCTCTCTGCCCCTAGATCGCCGGTCACCATCAGCTCTGGGGCGTCATTGGCGTGGTGGGTCAAGGTGTCTACCGTCACCGTATCGCCGGAGTGAATCACCAGCTGCGGGTCTAAAGTCTGACTGAAGTATCCCCAATGCACGGTGTCGGCATTGACTGGCAGCATATGAGACTGGGGCGATTCTGGGGAAGGGCCGCACTCTACCGCGATCGCCTTGGGTGAGGGGGCCAAGATTCCCAGCACCAGACTGCTAGCGCTGACCAAGCGCAGTCCGTGGGATCTGACGTCAAATTTAGTTGTTATCATCGAAGACTTTTCCAATTGATTGTTTCTCAGGTGGCTGCAGGCGTGCAGGCTATATTGGGCGGTTAGAGGCAGGCGTCTAGGGTTGGGCGTTTAGGCTACGGCAGGCAGTCCATGTACTCCTCACTGTCCCAGTTGCTGGTGGTCGCCAAAAAGCGCTCCCACTCATCCCGCTTATACTCGTCGTAAAGCCGGTGCATATCCCCCGGCATTGCCGACTTGATCACCTCATCTTCTGCGAGCCGGTCTACCGCTTCTCCCAGGCACATGGGCAGTTTCGTCACCTGCTTGCCGGTTTCCATTGCCTCATAGATGTTGCGCTGCTCCGGCTCGCCGGGGTCGAGATTTCGGGTGAGGCCATCGTCAAAGGCCTTCAGCAGCGCCCCCGCCATCAGGTAGGGGTTCACCATCGAATCTACCGCCCGATACTCAAACCGCCCCGGCGCGGATACCCGCAGCCCGCAGGTGCGATTTTGGTAGCCCCAGTCGGAATAAACCGGAGCCCAAAAGCCCGCATCCCACAGACGGCGGTAGGAGTTCACCGTGGAGCAGCCGATCGCCGTCAAGGCTCCTAAATGCTCAATCACGCCGCCAATGCACTTGAGGCCCACCGGCCCCGGAATGCGACGAGATTCTCCCTCCACGGGCATGAAGGTGTTTTCTCCGCCCTTGCGGTAGGTGAAATTCTCCTCCATTCCCGGTAGGGTTTCAAGATCAAAGGTGTTTGCTTTGTCGCTGCCGCCGTCCCAAAGCGACAGGTTGTGGTGACAGCCTGAGGCCGACACTCCCAAGAACGGCTTGGACATGAAGCAGGCAATCAGATCGAACTCGCGGGCTACCTGGGCGCAGATCTGCCGGTAGGTGGTGAGGCGATCGCAGGTGCGCAGGGCATCGTCATACATGAAGTTCAGCTCGAGCTGACCCGGCGCATCTTCATGATCCCCCTGAATCATGTCCAGGCCCATAGCGCGGCTGTACTCAATCACCCGTAGGAAGACAGGGCGCAGCTCTTCAAACTGGTCGATGTGGTAGCAGTTGGGCTTGGTAACACCGCCGTTAGGCTTACCGTCCGGCCCTTTCTTGAGCCACATCATCTCCGGCTCGCAGCCGTGGCGCAGATGCAAACCGTGGGTGGCCTGAAAGTCAGCGTGGATGCGCTTCAGGTTACCCCGGCAGTCGGCGGTGAGAAACGCCCCAGCCTCCTCCACTTCCTCGCGGTTGCGAAAGCAGACGCAGTAGACCCGCGCCACGCGCTTGTCCCAGGGCAGCTGGCAAAAGGTTTCCGGGTCCGGGATGGCCACCAGCTCTGCCGCCTCTGGCCCGTAGCCCATGTAGTTGCGGTGGCGATTGATGGCTAGATTCACCGTTGCGCCGTAGACCAGCTGAAAGCCGTTTTCTGCCGTGGTCTCCCAATGGTCGGCGGGAATGCCCTTGCCGACGATGCGCCCGGTCACCGAGACGAATTGGTAGTAGATGTACTGAATGCCCAGCTCGCGGATTTTGGATCGCACCTGGGCAACTAAGTCGCTCCGCCCTTCTGCATTGACGTAGGCATGGAGATCCGTCGTGCTGGGATCGGCTGTTGCTGCTCGGGCTATCACTCCAGTCATTGCTCGGGCTCCAGTGGTTGAAACGTTGGCCCCAGTAAAGCGAACTCGTTATGACGAGTTTGTATCGCGGATTACCTTATGGACCAAATACTCTATTCGAGCTGCGTAGGGTAGGCAATGCCCACCCTACAGATAGGACTACTATTCAAGCGGAAATGGTTTCCAGGGAATCCACTTGCTCCACAGCTGCTGCAGGGCACCGTCTGCCAGCATCTCAGCGATCGCCCCATTTAGCGCTGCCAGCAGTTCTGGCTTATCGGGGGAAACCGCAATAGCGAAGGGTACTCGGGTCGGCAGCGTGAACGCCAGCTGTAGGGTTGGGTCTTCCTCCGCAGCCACCACCAGCACCAGCTCGTCGTCAATCAGGGCGTCAATCTCCCCCTTGCGCAGCGCTTCCAGCATCTCGGGCAGCACCTTATCGCTGCCGGGGTACGGGACGGCGATCGCCTCTGGAAAGCCCTCCACCAGAGCGATATTGGTGCTGTCGGCTAGTCCGCCCACCCGCTTGCCGCGCAGATCTTCTGGGGAGGCGATGCCGCTGCCCTGCTGAACCAATACGGCCTCATCAAACAGGCCGTAAGGCTGGGTAAACGCGACCTTTCTGCTGGCGTTCCGGGGTAACGGCCTGGTTAAACCACACCGCGTCGTAGCGGCCTGTCTCAAAGCAGGTGTAAAACTCCTCCATCGGCAAATTGTGCCAGGTGGGGGCGAGTCCGAGGCGATCGCACAGAATGCGGGCTAGCTCAGGCTCATAACCGCTGCGAGTGCTGTCAGAGACGTAGCTCATGGGGCGCGCGTCGAAATCGCTGGCGGCGATATGGAGGTGGCCGGATTGAACGAGCGGCAGGGCAGGGATGGTGGAAGATTGGGTCATGGTAAGCCAGGTTCAGTTTTATGACGGAGTTTTACAACGGTAGTCGGGGCTACTGTTTGTTTGAGGCGCGAACTTATTATGACAAGTAGAGATGGACAAGCTGAGTTTGTCAACTGGTCTATCTAGCCAGCCCCTATCAAACTCCCTTTCGGTAAGGCGTTTTCTGCATGGACTACCAGCCCATAACCCTATCTAGAGAACAAATCCACCAGTTTCAAACTGACGGATTTTTGATCGTAGAGAATTTCCTACCTTCAGAGTTTGCCCAGCAGCTCGCTAGCCGCCTGGGACCCATGTTTCATGGCGACTTCGAGACCGGCGTTTACCCCGACGAGTGGCACTGGCGGCCTGGCCTGAGCCTCCCCGACGTCACCCGAGAAATCTGCAACGGCTGGAAGAGCGATCGCACGGTGGCCAGCCTGGTGCTCTCCTCCGAAATTGGCCGCTTGACGGCTGCCCTTGCAGGGTGGAGCGGCGCGCGCATCGGGCAGGACAGCCTTTGGGTAAAGCCCCCCCAAGCGAAGGCGATCGCCATGCATCAGGACGGGGCCTATGTGGACTACCTCGACCCCGCCGCGATGATGACCTGCTGGGTAGCGCTGGACAACGCAACGGCGGCAGACGGGACGCTGATTTATGCGAAGGGATCCCACAAATGGCCGCTAATCGACGTGGCGGGAGAGTTCCACGCGCCCACTAAAGACTACCGCTGGGCGATGCTGCAAGCGGCTGAGCAGGCCGGGGTCGCGGAACCTGAGGTGGTGGTGGTAGATGTTCCGGCGGGGGGCTGCGCCTTCCACCACGGACGGACCTGGCACGGGCTATGTCCAACAACGCGCACTGAGGGTTGCTTCCACAGCATTGGCCTGCATACGCTGCCGTCGGTGGCGCGATTTCACCCGACGAACCCGGCGGGCTACATCTATGGCCGCTACAAGCGGGTGGGGGACACGGCGATGGATGAGAGCTTTTTCCCGATCCTGTGGCAGGAGGACGGCTACCGGACGCCTTTCCTAGCCGACTACTGCGCTGACCCGCTGGCAAAATCGGCGATCGCCGCCTGATTTGCCCCTATATTTCCACCCCAATTAATGATTTAACCCATGGCAAAAACCTGGAACGGCGAACCTTTCACCGGCCTCAGCGACGACTTTGACCCCCAGTGGTTGCTCACCCCCGAGCAGCAGCAGCTCCAACAGCAGCTGATTGACCTATGCGCCACCGTACTGCGGCCCAATGCGATCGCCTCAGACCGCAACCTCATCTACCCGCGCGAAAACTTTGAGGCGCTGGCGTCCTTAGGGCTGCTGGGGCTGCTTGTTCCTAAGACGTGGGGCGGTCTGGGGGAAAACCACGTTTGTGCCGCCATGGTCGTAGAAACTATCGCCCGCTACGGCTGCCCCAGCACGGCCATGTGTTACACCATGCACCTCGGGGCCGTCGCCGCCGCCCTGTTTCGGGCGCATCAGAACCCAGAGATTCAGGAGCTGCTGAGGCGGCTAGACCAAGACGTCTTCATTGGCACCCTGTCCTACTCCGACCCCGAAACCGGCTCCCACTTTTGGTACCCCGTTTCCTCCAAAGCCGAAGCTACTGACGACGGCTGGCGCGTCTCGAAGCGGGCCTCCTGGACCACCTCGGCGGGTTTTGCCGATTGGTATATTGTGCAGACTAGCAGCCCCGACTTTGCCGGGGACTTTTCTGATTTGTCCTGCTTTTTGATCTATCGCGACGAGGTGCAGGCCGAGCCCCACAAGTGGGACGCCATGGGCCTGCGGGGCAACCAGTCGGGGACGCTGCTGGTGGATGGGGTAGATATTCCCACGCAGCGGATGGTGGGCACCAAGGGCGACGGCGTCGCCTCCAACGATGAGATTGTCGATCCGTTTTTCCTGCTGTGCTCCTCTGCCTGCTGGAACGGCATTGCTCTAGGCGCGATGGATATCGCCAAAAAGCACGTCACCCGCAAAAAACACGCTGACGTAGGGATGCGGGTGGCCGACTACCCCACTATTCAGGACTACTTTGGCGAAGGGGTAATAGACACCAGCGCCTGCCGCATGTACACCTTTTCGATGGGGCAGCTGATGGACCAGCTCACAAAAGACTGTGACTGGACCATTCATGATGATTTGACGGCCCTACCGCGCTCGGCCTACCTGCATTGGTATTGGCAGATCAAGTTTGCGGCGGCCAAGAACGTGGCCCACGTCTGCGACAAGATGCTCCACGCCTGCGGCGGCTCGGGCTTTAAGAAAGATATGGAGGTGGAGCGCTACCTGCGGGACGGCAAAGCAGGCTGGGTAATGGGGCCGACAAACGAAGTGCTGCGGCAGTTTGTGGGCAAGTCGGCGCTGCTGGGGTTTGATGTCCTAGACTACTGGAATCAGTCGGTGAATGAGCGGGTGCTGCACAACGAGGTGAAGAAGCTGGATGCTGAGGGCAAGCGTAAGCTGGCGGAGCAGCTGTTGTCTGAGCTCGGTGATGAGGAATTGACGGTTGAGGCAGCTAAGCCGCTGGCCGTAAGCGTGACGTAAGCGTGACGCGATCGCAATAAAGGGTAGGCTCCCTTACGTTAATCCACCCTACTGAAACCGATGCGCCTGCGAGAAAGGGTGGGCTTCCCTCATCAACCCACCCTACATTTAAACCGTCTCACAGACACCGCCGTTTGTAGGAGGCCGCTGAGGGAGGCAACTCGTCCCCCAGCCAAGGGGGTTTGGGGGATAGGCCCCCAAGCAGCCAGGTTCCATCAACCCCAGTCGGTGCGTTACTGGTCACTAAAATTTATGCCTTGTGATTCTCTGAATGTTCTACCCCTTGAAAAGGCCCCCCAGCCCCCAATTCTTGGGGGAGCTAGTGACGCTAGATCTTCTCAAAATCAATGACAGCGATCGCTTCAAACGCATAGCCTAGCCCCCCAGAACTAGCGGCGGAGGGGGCCTTCAGCCCTTTAACCACTGCCCAAGAAGTCTAAAGAACTCTACCCATGACTATTGCTCAAGAACGAGTCCAAACCCAAACGATCGCCCACCCTCTAGATCCCCTAACCCCAGCGGAAATCGAAACCGCCGTCGCCGCTCTCCGCGAGGCCAAACCCCTCGGCGGCAGCTTCCGCTTCGCCACCGTCACCCTCAAAGAACCCGCTAAAGACGCTGTACTCGCCTTTACGCCGGGTGATGCCGTGAAGCGGTCAGCTTTCCTCATTCTCCTGGACAGCAGCACGGCCAAAACCTACGAAGCCGATATAGACCTAGCCAGCCGCACCGTCACCCGCTGGGAGCACATTCCGGGCGTGCAGCCCCCCATCATGCTGGATGAATTCTTGGCGTGCGAAGAGGCCGTTAAGGCAGACCCCGACTTTCAGGCGGCGATCGCTAAGCGCGGCATTACTGACCCCAGTCTAGTGATGGTAGACTCCTGGTCGGCGGGCAACTACGGCATCGCAGACGAGAAAGGCGTAAGGCTCTCGCGGGCCCTGTGCTGGGTGAGGGCTAACCCCACCGACAACGGCTACGCCCGTCCCATTGAAGGGGTGATTCCGGTAGTGGACCTCAACAAAATGGAGCTGGTGCGCGTGGAGGACCACGGCGTGGTGCCCCTGCCGCCCAAAGACGGCAACTACTCTACCGAATACGTCAAGAACTACCGCCAGGACATCAAGCCCCTAGAAATTGTGCAGCCGGAAGGGCCGAGCTTTACGGTCAACGGCCACGAAATCAGCTGGCAAAAGTGGAAGATGAGAGTCGCCTTTACCCCCAGAGAAGGGCTGGTGCTCTATACCATCACCTACAATGACCAAGGGGAGGAGCGTCCCGTAATTTACCGGGCTTCTCTGGCTGAAATGACCGTGCCCTACGGCGACCCCCGGTCTCACCACTACCGCAAAAATGCCTTTGACGTGGGGGAGTACGGCGTCGGCTCGCTGGCCAACTCCTTAACGCTAGGCTGCGACTGTCTGGGCGAAATTCACTACTTCGACGCCTTTTTGGCCACCTCCAAAGGCGACGTAGCCAGCATCGAAAACGCCGTCTGCCTGCATGAGGAGGACTTCGGCATTCTCTGGAAGCATGTGGACTGGCGCACGGAGGAAACTGAGGTGAGGCGATCGCGCCGCTTGGTGGTTTCCTTCGTCGCCACGGTGGGCAACTACGAATATGCCTTCTATTGGTACTTCTACCAAGACGGCACCATTGAGTATCAGGTGAAGCTCACCGGCATCGTCAGCACCGCCGCCGCCATGCCGGGAGAGGTGCCTAAATACGGTACCCTGGTGGCCCCGCAGCTCAACGCCCCCATCCACCAGCACATCTTCAACGTGCGGCTCGATATGGCCGTTGACGGGCCGCACAACTCCGTCTACGAGGTAGACATTGTGCCGGAAGATGAGGAGAACAACCCCTACGGCAACGCCTTTTACGCCCAGTCCACCCTGCTGCCCACCGAGCTAGCCGCCCAGCGCACCATCGACCCCTGGAAGGGGCGCTACTGGAAAATCATCAACCCCGACAAGACCAACGCCATGGGCTACCCTACGGCCTACAAGCTGATGCCGGGGGAGAACACCTTGCCCCTGGCCCATCCCGATGCCGGGGTGAGCAAGCGGGCGCGCTATATGTCGAAGCATCTTTGGGTGACCCCCTACCACCCCGATGAATCTTTTCCCGCTGGCCCTTACCCCAACCAGCACCCCGGCGAGGCAGGGCTGCCCCAGTGGACCCAGGGCGATCGCTCTGTTGAAGACACGGACCTGGTGGTGTGGTACACCTTTGCCCACAGCCATTCGCCTAGGGCGGAAGACTGGCCGGTGATGCCGGTGTCGACCATTGGGTTTATGCTGAAGCCGCTGAATTTCTTTGATGAGAATCCGGCGAATGATGTGCCGCCGTCGCCGGGTAAACATGGGGCCTGTCATTGATTCGTTGGGTTGCGAAGCCAATCATCAATGGTTGATACAACGGATGCCACTGAACTTTTGCGCCGCACCGACCGATACGATGACGCCATCGATCTGCTCATGAAATTGACGTTTTCCGGACCCATCCTATGGTTTCTACATCGGCCCCGTCCGCCCCGGCAAATATCCGCCACCCTAACGACATTCCGCCGCGGCTGGGAACCGTCGTCGCCGAATACCGCATCGCCCCCGGAACCGCGATCGCCTACGAGGTAACCGCCGGACAATACGTTCAGATTATCGACGTAGAGGGCTCCCAATGCTCCGACTTCCTGGCCTTCAGCGGCGAAGACTACCGCGAAGAAATCGACGGCACCGTCACCCGCACTTTGAACGGCCTTGCCAACCCTGCGGCGGGGCTGCAGGGCAAGTATTTCTCTAAGACTTTCGCGCCCCTGGTGGAGGTGATTCAATCTACCTGCGATCGCCACGATAGTTTCCTGCTGGCCTGCACGTCTCGCTACTACGAAGACGCGGGCTACCCCGGCCACCCTAGCTGCAGCGATAACTTCAACCGAGTGCTGGCTCCCCACGGCATCGCGCCCCGGCCCGGCTGGGCCGCCATCAACTTCTTCTTTAACACCGAGGTTGACTGTCAAGGTGCCGTCACTGCAGACGAATCTTGGTCCCGCCCCGGCGACTTTGTGCTACTTCAAGCCCATCAAGATCTGCTGTGCGCCAGCTCCGCCTGCCCTGACGACATCGACCCCGCCAACGGCTGGCACCCCACCCCCATCCACGTGCGAATCTACGCCGCTAGCCAAACTTTTGAGCGAGCCATCGGACGACGCGCCGCTGCCGACCTACCGCTGCGGCTCACCCAAGACAGCGCCTTCACCCCCTCTATTCGCCAGCTCACGGACGACCTGACGGAATATAACGGCTTCTGGGTGCCCAACAGCTTCGCCCACCAGGGCGACCAGGCCGAGTACTGGGCGCTGCGGCAGCGAGCGGCGCTGATGGACCTTTCCGCCCTGCGGAAGTTCGAGGTGCTGGGGCCCGACGCTTTAGCGCTGCTCCAGTACGCCTTCTCCCGCAACGTCGAAAAGCTGGTGCCCGGCCAGTCGGCCTACGGCTGCCTGCTTAGCCCCCACGGCGGCATCATTGACGATGGGCTGGTGTTTTGCTTCGGCCCCACCCACTACCGCTATGTGGGCAACTGCGACACCGACGGGAGCTGGCTAGAGCAGCTGGCTCAGCGCTACGGCTGGGAGGCCACAATTCTAGTGGCCAGCGATCGCATCCATAACTTAGCCCTTCAAGGCCCCGCCTCCCGAGAGATTCTGGGGCCGCTACTTCGGTTTTACAGCGACAGCACCGTCACCCAACTGGATGAGCTGCGCTACTTCCGGTTCACTTCGGCGGCGATAAGCTTTCCCTGCGGGCTAGCTCGGTCTCGAGAGGCCAACGCCGGTTTGCCGGTGCTGGTATCGCGCACGGGCTATACCGGGGAGCTGGGCTACGAGCTGTTTGTCCATCCTAAGTATGGCCCGGCGCTGTGGGACAGGCTGATGGCGGCGGGGCAGCCCTTTGGGCTATTGCCCTTGGGAATGCAGGCCTTAGACCGGGCGCGGATTGAGGCGGGGCTGCTGGCCTCGGGGGCCGAGTTTGACGACCTCACCTCTCCGTATCAGGCCGGAATTGGCTGGACGGTAGCCCTAAAGAAGCCTGACTTTGTGGGTAAGGCTGCGCTAGAGGCAATTCGGCTTCATCCGCCCAGGGTCGGGGTGGGCCTGGTTCTAGCGGGCAACGAGGTCGCCGCTCACGGCCAGCCGGTTTATGCTGCCGGGGAGCGCTGGCGTGTCGGGCAGGTGACCAGCGCCACTTTCTCTCCCGGTCTGGGACGCAGCATCGCTCTGGCGCAGGTAATGCCGGAGTATGCCGAAGCCGGAACTGTAGTCGAAGTGGGCCTGCTGGACGGGCTGAAGCGGCGCGCGACGGCCACCGTGGGGCCGCTGGCGGCCTATGACCCCACTAAAAGCCGGGCTAGGGGGTAAAGGCGATGACAACAGAGGCAGTCAGTTCAGTAAGGGCAGTCAGCATGGCTTCTTGGGACATGGCGGGGCGAGACGGACTTTCCGCAGCGCGAGCGCTGTTTGGCGAGGCGGTGGACCAGCTGGCCCCGTTCCAGTCTTTGGAGACCACGCTTCAGGGCGCACCTTGCTCAGTGCTGCGGCTGTGCGATCGCAATTTTCGCCTGGGCTATTCGGGGCCGCTGGCGCAGATTGTGGAATCTCTAGAGGCTAGCGTCTGGGTGAAGCAGCTGGACTGGATGCGGGCGATCGCCCTGCCGGATGAGCTATTCCCGACGCTGCGGGACTGCGCCACGGTGCGCCCGCCCCACCGACTTGATCTGCCCGCCAACTGCGCGGCCCCGGCTCAAATAGAGGGCGTTGCAGTGCTCCTGTGGCGGCATACAGTCGGCGGCAGACCCACTTTGGAGGTGCACCTTCCCCGTAGCGATGCCGATAAGGTTCTGACGTTACTGGACGCCCTATCCGCCTAGCTCGCCTTACTTTAGAGTTTCACAATTCAGCAATAGAACTCTGAGCGTTCCCGAACCGTCTTGCCTGTTGGCTTGGCCGCATTAGCTCCAATATTCTGTTTCAGGAAGTTCTTATTTGGTAGCTGTTGGCACAGTCGCTAGCGCTGTTGAGTTGCAAACTCTTGGTACAACAACTGTCTATAGCGATAGTCAGGCAAGCTGTGTTTAAGCTACAAGCGCATCCATTTGAGATAGAGAGTTGTCCATCAAGAAATGGTGACAATACCTCAGTCTGAAAGCCTGCTTTAGGCCTCTCTAAAGCAGTTTAGCGGCAGCATCAAGGCTACTACAAAGACATTTCAGTTTTTGCAGGCTTGGCTTCAGTTCGAATGGTGCTGCGCTGACCTACAGCCTGTAAGTTTGTCTGAAGGAAGCTGTAGAGTAAGTCGCTCTGAAGCATAGTCCTTCAAAGACTTCGCACTATTGATTGCCGTCAAGTTTCTGTCTTCTGATCATCATCAAAACCGAGGAGAGGTTTGTCCTATGTCTCCTGAATCGCAAGAGTTTCTGGCGACCTTTGTCGCAGAGTCCTATTACTATTGGGCCTCTGTATTTATGCTTTTGATTCACGTGGGCTTTTTGGCCTACGAAGGCGGGGCCTCCCGCTCAAAGAACGTTCTCGCCACTATGGTGAAGAACCTGCTGACATTATCATTAGTCGGCCTCACCTTCTTCTTCTTCGGCTGGTGGGTGTACAACGCCTTTCCGCTGTTTCCGCTCACGGGAGGCGTTGTCGGACCTTGGACCAGTCCCGATGCTGAAGGCACTGTGGGTGAGGTCTTAGGACTGGTGCAGGCTTCTTACCCTTGGTCGCCGGCCCTAGGTCCCAACATTGCCGACAACCTAACCGGCGTGTTCTGGTTTGCGTTCGCCCTCTTTGCGATGACGACCGCCTCCATCCTTTCGGGTGCGGTGATTGAGCGCATTAAGGTCGGCGCTTACGGCATTTTGGCTATCATCTTAGGCTCTTTTACCTGGGTTGTGGCCGCCGCCTGGGGCTGGAATCCCTACGGCTGGTTCCTAACCGAGTTTGGCTACCACGACTTTGGCTGCTCTGCTGTGCTGCACGGCGTGTCTGGCTTCTTTGCCCTGGGCGTGCTGATCAACCTCGGGCCTCGCATTGGCAAGTTTGACGAAAACGGCAACCCCAGAGCAATTTTGCCCCACAATTTGCCGCTGACGATGGTGGGCCTGATGCTGATTTTCGTAGGTTTCTATGCCTTTTTGGCGGGTTGCGTCATCTTCACGCCGGGTCAAACGAGCGAAACCACCATCTACGGCACGCCCATGACCCTGGCGTCTGTCGGCGTCAACACGACTCTGGCCCTCACGGCAGGTATTGTCGGCGCTTATATGGGCTCCAAGGCCGATCCCTTCTTTACGATTTCGGGCGGTCTAGCGGGCATCATCTCCGTGGGCGCTGGCCTAGATCTGTACAGCCCCCCCATCGTCATCCTAATTGCCTTCATCGGCGCTTACACCATGCCCTTTGTCGGTAGCGCCATTGAAAAAGCGGGTATTGATGATGCGGTAGGCGCGTTTGCGGTCCATGGCTACTGCGGCGTAATCGGCGCAATGGCAGTCGGTGTGATGGCGACAGGCTATCCCCAAGGGGAAGGCATTCCCCTAACGGGCTTTGTTGGCCAGCTTGTGGGCACTTTGGTTTGTACTATCCTTCTGGGCTTCATCCCAGGGTACGGCGTCAGCTTTGTGCTCAAGAAGCTCAACATGCTGCGGGTTCCTGAGGAGGAGGAAATCATCGGTCTCGATATCGCTGACTTTCGGATGCAGGGCTACCCTGAGTACGCCATCATGGCTGACTCCGGCGATGTCACTACAGTTCCTGGCTCTGCGCCTCATGTCGCCGTCAAATAGCCTGCTAGTTCATGAATAGGGATATGGCAGTGCCTGTATCCCTCACTCAACCCAAAAGGTATCTATATCGTTTAAGGAGATTGATACATGGCTGCTAGTCCATTTGAAACCATTGATGAATTCAATGGCGTCCTGGAGGGACCGACGGAGGGGGCGATTTACACCTTTGCCCATACCCCTGTTCTCAACACCATCGCCCTTATTGCCTCTGTGGCTCTCTTTATTTGGTTCCTTACGAGAACCTACGCGACGCATCACAACGTGCCCAAGATAGACAAGTCCCTCAACAGCTTGAGCATGCTGATTACGGTGGGGCTGCTGTCGCTGGTATCGGCAGAATTCCGTCAGCCGACTCGCCCTATTGCGCCAGCGGAGGCCCAGACGCAGCGCATGTCGTCCCGTACTCAGACCATCCCCGCTATGCTGCTGGGCCTGACTGGCGATCGGTGCGGCGCGCCGCTCAAGACCGCGCCGACGCCAGGGCGGCAAGACAAGGCGGTTTCGCTAGCAACAGTGACGTTTTATAGTGACGTGAGGGGCGTAGTATACCGCGCCCCTTTTTTGCGCCTATTCTTAGAGAATAGTCTCTGCCTGCGGTTTTATCCGATGCAGCACCCTTCTAAAAGCGATTCTCTCTCTCAGCTTCTAGCGCGCTACGAAAAAGCGATCGCCACTATAGAAGCAGTTCCCCAGCCCTCCCAAGCGCAGCTGCTAGACGCGCTTGTCGTCCGCGATCGCCTACAGGAAATCCTGGCAGCCTCAGCAGTAATTTCCGGGCGCGATTTGGTGCAGCTGGACGGCGCGGATCAGCGCGTTAAGGCAAGTGAAGCTAAGCTCAAGGCCCTAGAAGCTCACTGGCGAAGCGATTTTCCTCCTGAGGCAGGTGGTTGGGGTGGCCAGCGCCACCCCAACCACCTGCTAGGCTCAATTGGGTTTGGAACAGCCTATCTATCATTTTTCTTGCCGCTTCCGCTAGCCTCGTCTTAAATGCGGCGTCTCGTTTCGCGGCGCAGGGCATTGCCACCACCGGCACATTTCCTATCGTCGTTCAAGCGCTCCTTACCCTCGTGGCTGGGAAAGGGGCGCTAACCGCTTCGGGGAGAGAAGGCTGGGAACAGTTTTTAGAGGGCCGCAATCTTGCTAAGGCGGAGTGGCCCAAGTGGAATAGCTTTGCCTCAGGAGGACTGTTTTTGCTAGTGGCGGGCATCCACGCATCGCTGCTGTTGATATCCACTTGGTACAACACGTGGGGTCAGCAGAATTTCGAGACCCGCCAACTCGACAGCGCGGTGAGGGCTTTTCAGACGGCGCTAGCGCTGCAGCCCGACTACACTGAGGCTCACTTCAATCTGGGGCTGGCGTACGAAGACTTGGACCAGGAAGACAAAGCGATCGCCCAGTACCAGTATGTGGTGGAAGCGGATCGCGAAGACGTGTCGCAGGTAGTGTGGTTGAACGCCCACAATAACTTGGCGCGGCTGCATATTTTGAACGATGAGGCGGCAAAAGCAGCTTCGCTGCTGGTGAAGACCGATGCCCAGATTGACCTGGCCTTGGTGGAGAGCGACCCCGCCATCGCTGAGGCCAGCTATGACCTGCTGAAGAATTTAGGCTGGGCGCGGCTACAGCAGGGGAATTACCGGGAGGCGGCGCAGGGGCTGGAGCAGGCGATCGCGCTTGACCAAGCAATTCTAGAGGGGGAGCGGGCGGCGGCGTACTGTCTGCTGGCGCTAGCTTATGGCGCGTGGCAGCCTACGAGGGCGTCTGAACCTTGGCAAAGCTGTGTTCGCAATGCCGATCGCAGCATTCCGGAGGAAGAGACATGGGTTGGGCTATACCAACAGCAACTCCAGAGGACACCGGAATGACGCATTTGGCCAGTTGAAGTCCTACAGCAAATGTCCTGAGTTGTTAGGACATTTGCGCGCGCTGTCTCACACACGGTCAGGCTTCTGGCCAAACGGGTTGCCTTAAGCGGCAGCGCCAACGCAATAGGGCGTGGCCCGCAGCAAGCAGCCCGTATCTAAGCTCTCAAGTCCTAGAAAAACTTGAGATAGCGCTGAATCTCCCAATCTGAAACATGGCTGTGGTACTCCTGCCACTCCTGGGTCTTGAAGTCTACATAGGTGCGGTACATCAGCGGCCCCATCACCGCCTCGCTCAGCGGGTCAGCGGCAAAGTCGGCGATCGCCTCCCCGAGAGTCTGGGGCAGCGTATCGATGCCCATCTCCTCTAACTCTTCCAGGGAATACTCGTACATGTTCTCCCGGTGGGGATGGCCAGGGTCTAGCCCCTCGCGGATGCCCTCTAACCCCGCCGCCAGAATCATCGCCGCGCCGAGGTAGAGGTTCGTGGAAATATCAGCGGCGCGGCACTCTACGCGCCCGCCCCCCATGGGGATGCGCAGCATGTTGGTGCGGTTGTTGCCGCCGTAGCACACGTATACCGGAGCCCAGGTGAAGCCGGACATGCTGCCCTGACGCACCAGCCGCTTGTAGCTGTTTACCGTAGGGCAGGTCACCGCCACGATCGCTTTGGCATGTTTCAGTACTCCGGCAATGAATTGGTAGCCCAGCTTGGATAGCCCGCAGGAGTCTTCATTGTCCTGGAATAGGTTCTTGCCCGTTTCTAGGTCGGCCAAGGACATGTTGTAGTGGGCACCGCTGCCGGTTTGGTTGGCGTAAGGCTTGGGCATGAAGCTGGCGAAATAGCCCTGCTCGCGGGCTAGCTCTTTGACCATGAAGCGGAAAAAGGTAAGCCGGTCCGCCATTTTGAGGGCGTCGCAGTAGGTGAAGTCGGTTTCGAACTGGCCCTGGGCGTCTTCGTGGTCGAAGGAGTAGACGTCCCAGCCCAGGTCGTTCATGGCGCTGACGATGCGGTCTAATATTTTGTAGTTGTCTAAGACGGTGGGCAAGGCGTAGGCGGCTTTGGGCAGCGTGTCGCGATCGCTGATGGGGGCAAAGCCATTCTCAGTTTCTTTGAAGATAAAGAATTCGGTTTCGATGCCTAGATTGAAGCAGTAGCCCATGTCGGCGGCCTGCTTGAGCGTGCGCTTGAGAATGGTGCGGCAGCAGGCATCGAAGGGCTTTTCGTGGAGATAGAGGTCGCTGGCGAACCAGGCGATTTCGGGGTTCCAGGGCAGCACCGTAGCGCTGTCGGGGTCGGGCATGGTGCCCACTTCGTCGTCGTTGATTTCCTGAGGGACGCCGTCTAGGGCTGCGCCGGTGAATAGCTCGGAGCCCTGGATCATGCGGTCGAAGTGGGTTAGAGGGACGATTTTGCCTTTGCACATGCCGTGGATGTCGACGAAGCTGGCCATGGCGTATTTGACGCCGCGATCTTTTAAGCTGTCGTGGAGGGATTGGAGTTCCGGGGTTAGGGGTTGGAGATTGGGGTACATAGTTGATGCGGGTGGAATGAACAAATGTAGGGTGCTGTCAGCGCAGCGACGCACCGCAAAATTTGGAAGGTAGAGGATACGAATGGTTTAGGTAAAGATGCAAACTGTGCTTGGGGGCTTGGCCCCCAAACCCCCTGTCTGGGGGACGAGATGCCTCCCCCAGAGGCCCCCTGCATAAGGCGTTTCGTAACAGGGGTGTTGGGTTTTCGTTTAGCTCAATGGTTTAGCTGAGGCAGAGCGTTTGATCAGAGCGATCCACTCTGTTACTAGGACATTTGCGAAGCAGGTGGAGGTGGACCAGTGGTCGTTTAACTGCTGCAGGACGGTTTTGTCGAGGTTGGGGTAGTTGGTCTCGATCCAATCGTTTTTGTCGGCTAGCCAGTCTTTGACGATTGCGGGCGTTACTTCTAGGTGAAACTGAAAGCCGTATATGTTGGGTCCAATGCAGTAGGCTTGGTGGCGGCAGGTTTGGTTCGACATCAGCAGGGTTGCGCCGGGGGGGAGGTCGAAGGTGTCGAAGTGCCACTGCATCAGGTGGAGCTGGGGCGGTAGGCATTTGAGCCAGGGCTGGGTGACGTTGGGGTGAATGTTGACGGGGGTGAACCCAAGCTCGGGGGCGGTGTGTTGATAGACTCTGGCCCCAAAGGTGCGGGCAATGAGCTGCGCCCCCAGGCAAATGCCCATGATGGGCTTTTGGGCGGCGTGGAACTGGTGGATGAGTTCGACCACTTGGCGCAGGTGGGGAAAGCCGCTGTCGTCCCCGGCGTGCATGGAGCCGCCGAGTACGATTAGGCTTTGGTAGTCGCTGGCCACAGGAATTTGGGGCTGCTGCAGCGGTAGCCACGGGTGAAGGGTGGCCCCTTTGGCTTCTAGAAACTCTCCCAATAGTCCAATGGGGTCGAGTTCGCTGCTTTGAATGACCAGAATATCCAAGCGATCGCCCCTCAAAATCCTCGCCCCTATTAAAGGGCTGATTCGGCGGTTAACCCGTAGCTGACGCTACAAATAGGGCTACCCAAGCTTGGTTTACTGGGGGCAACGCCCCGGAACCACTGCCACAGCTAGAACATTATGGTTGGAACTCTAAAGCAGACGAGCCGCCTGGAAGAAAAAGCTAAGGAGCTTGGCCTCAAGTTTTTCCTGGTATCCTATACAGACCTGCTCGGCGGCACTCGCGCCAAGTTGGTCCCCGCCGCTAAGATTGCCTCCGTGGAAAAAGATGGGGCTTTCTTCGCCGCCTTTGCCTCCAATTTGGGACTAGGTCCCGAAGCCGCCGAAATCGCCGCCATCCCCGACCCCGACTCCCTGATTCAGCTGCCCTGGGAGCCTACGGTGGGCTGGGTGGCTAGCGATGTGTACTTTGAGGGCGAGCCGTTTCCGGCGGCACCGCGCACTATATTAAATCAGACGATGAGCCAGTGCGCTGGGCTGGGCTACACCTACAAAGCGGGGGTGGAGGCCGAGTTTTTCTTGCTGAAGCAAACGGATACAGGCTACGTCGTTGCCGACGATCGCGACACCGCCGAGCGGCCCTGCTACGACCAGCTCAACTTGATGCGGCAGTTCGACCTAATCTCTCAGGTCGTGGGCTACATGGAAGACCTGGGCTGGGAGCCTTACCAGTGCGACCACGAGGACGCCAACGGCCAGTTTGAGCTCAACTGGGGCTATGCCGATGCGCGCACCACGGGCGATCGCCACGTGTTTTTTAAGTACATGGTCAAGACTTTGGCGGAGCAGCGAGGCCTGGTGGCCACCTTTATGCCCAAGCCGTTTAGCCACATTACGGGCAGCGGCGGCCATGTGCACAACAGCCTGTGGCAGGGGGAGACTAATGTCTTTGATGAGGGGGCTGATGAGGGGGGCTTGTCGCCTCTGGGCTATCAGTTTTTGGCGGGGGTGATGGCCCACGCCAAGGGGCTGACTGCCTTGTTTGCCCCGACGGTGAACTCTTACCGGCGACTGCAGGCCCGCACCACGTCCTCGGGCAGCACCTGGACGCCGCGCTACATCTCCTATGGCGGCAATAATCGCTCCCATATGCTGCGGATTCCGGAGGCGGGGCGGTTTGAATGTCGGCTGGTGGATGGGGCGGCGACGATGTATTTGACGCTGGCGGGAATCTTGGCGGCGGGGCTAGACGGGATGGAGAAGCAAATGGACCCCGGCGATCCCATCGACGGAAATTTATTTTCCCGTGGGGTGGAGTTTCCGGACTTGGAGACGCTGCCAGGGTCGCTGTTTGAGGCGATGGTGGCGTTTAAGCAGGATGATTTGCTGACGGGGATGATGGGGGAGTTGGGGACGAAGACGTTTTTGGAGTTTAAGGAGCAGGAGTGGTCGGAGTTTAGTACAAGGGTGACGGATTGGGAGATGGCGCACTATATCAATATTTAGAACAACGGTAGGGGCGTACGACCGTATGCCCCGCGATCCATCAAACACCCCGCCACCCCGATGTTCGACCTGTGGAAATGTTGCCGTTCAATTCAATATTGACAACCAGGGCAGGGGCGTGGGCTCCTATGCTCCCGAGCCATGAAACGGCCTTACTAATCTGGCGGCATTTGCGAGAGATCGGTTGAATGAAAAACCGATCGCCTTGGGGGCAGCTTGCCCCCAAACCCCCGCTGGGGGACGGTTGCGTCCCCCAGACCCCCTCCAAAAGTGATCTGGCTCGTATCGGTCCGAGCTGTCACGGGTCGGCAACCTTTGACTAATCGGCGATCGCTTACAAATGTGCTTCTTATCGGAGATCCATGCCTCCTCAAATCCACACCTATGGCTTCCCCACCAAAATCCGCTTCGGCCCTGGCGCTCGCGCAGAATTGCCCCAAACTTTGAACAGCTTCGGCATCGATCGCCCCCTAATCGTCACCGATCGCGACGTGGCCACCCTGCCCTGGTTTACCGAAGTCGCCAACTTCGCTGGACCGGCAGCACAAACCTTTAGCGGCGTGTGGGGCAACCCGGTGGTTTCTCAAGTGGAGGCGGGGCTGGCGGCCTGGAAAGAGCACAGCGCTGACGGTATTGTGGCGGTGGGGGGCGGGGCTCCTATGGATGTGGCCAAGGCGATCGCTCTGATGGCCAACCATCCGGGGCATTTATTCGACTACGAAGACGGGGCACCTGACGCAAGGCCGGTGGACCAGTCGGTACCGACTATTGTGGCGATTCCCACCACGGCGGGGACGGGGAGTGAGGTGGGGCGCAGTACGGTGATTTCCGACGATGTGACCCACGCGAAGAAGATTATGTTTGACCCGCAGCTGCTGCCCAAGGTGGTGCTGGCGGACCCGGAGCTACTGGTGGGATTGCCCGCGAAAATTACGGCGGCGACGGGGATGGATGCCCTGACCCACCTGGTGGAGGCGTTTTTGGCCAAGGGGGTGAATCCGCTGTGCGATGGGATTGCGCTGGAGGGGATTCATTTGGTGGCTCAGCATCTGCAGCCCAGCGTGGCGTTTGCCCGACGGGCTGGCGAAGCGCTCAGTGATGAAGAGGCCGCAGCGCATCTGGCGGCCCGCAGCGGCATGCTCAACGCCTCGATGATGGGGGCGATCGCCTTTCAAAAGGGGTTGGGGGTGACCCATTCCTGCGCCCACGCGCTGTCGACGGTGTGCGATACCCACCATGGATTGGCGAATGGGGTGATGCTGCCTGCCGCGATGCGGTTCAATTTAGAGGCGGACCCGGAGCGATTTTTGCGGCTGGCGCGGGTCGTTCAGCCGGGAGCGACCAGCGGGGCGGCGTTTGTTGAGTGGATTGAGGCACTGTCGGAGGCGATCGGGATTCCGACATCGCTGGGAGCATTGGGGGTGTCGGCGGAAACTGTGGCGCGGCTGGTGCCGGTGGCGATGGCAGACGGCTGTCACCCCTCGAACCCTAGATCCGTAACGGAGGCGGACTTTTATCGGATCTACCGCGATGCCCTGTCCCGCGACGCTGTCCCCGCTTAGTCAATCCGTGACGCGACCAGTGACCCCGGCAAACGCCATGTCTAACCCACAGCGCACCGGTAGAGGCATAGCGCGCTATGTCCCTACACAATGCTGATCTGCATCACCACTATGTCTGTATGTCTGTCTAGAATTGCATAATGTCCGACACCATTTCCATCATCAATCCCGCCACCGAAGCCCTAATCGACGAAGTCCCCGCCGATGATGCCGACAGCGTCGCCGCCAAAGTCGCCTCTGCCCACGCCGCTCAGCCCGACTGGGCCGCGCGATCGCTCTTAGATCGTCTCGCCTGCCTAGCCCAATTTCGAGACCTGTTGGTGCAGCGAGCGGATAAGCTTGCCGCTACCCTCACCGCAGAAACAGGAAAACCTATCTCCCAGGCCAAAGGCGAGATTCTCGCCACCCCAGCGCGAATTGACTTTTTCCTCCAGGAGACCGCCGCTGTTCTGGCACCAACCCTGGCCCATCACGAGCCGTCCGATGCCCTGCCGGGCACCGCTGCGCTGGAAGAATACATTACCTACGAGCCCCTGGGCGCGATCGCCAATATCTCCGCCTGGAACTACCCCTACTTTGTGGGCATCAACGTAATTGCTCCGGCGCTGGCTACGGGCAATGTCGTGCTCTACAAGCCTTCGGAGATCGCGACTTTGACGGGGCTGGCGATCGCCTCACTGCTGCACGAGGCTGGGGTACCCAAAGACGTATTTGTTCCTGTGGTGGGGACCGGCATCACGGGGGCGGCACTGCTAGAGCAGACCTTGGACGGAGTTTTCTTCACCGGCTCCTACGGGACGGGCCAGAAAATTGCGGCGGCGGCGGCCTCGCAGATGATGAGAGTCCAGCTAGAGCTAGGGGGCAAGGACCCGGCCTACGTCTGTGACGATGTGGAGGTGGCCAAGGCCGCTGCCGGGCTGGCCGACGGGGCGTTTTACAACAACGGGCAGTCTTGCTGCGCCATAGAGCGCATCTACGTCCATAGCGATGTCTACGACGCCTTTTTGGAGGCGTTTCTGCAGGCGGTGCAGGGGCTTAAGCTGGGGGACCCTGCCGACTCGCAAACCTATCTGGGGCCGCTCAGCCGTAAGCCACAGCTCGCGGTTTTAGAGCGGCAGGTCGAAGAGGCGATCGCCAAGGGTGCGACACTGCGGTGCGGCGGCGAACCCGTAGACCGTCCGGGCTGGTACTTTGCGCCGACGGTGCTAACCGAGGTGACCCACGAGATGGCGGTGATGCGAGAGGAGACCTTTGGGCCGGTAATTGGCATTCAGCGGGTGGAGGACGATGAGGCGGCAGTGGCACTGATGAACGACACGGACTACGGCCTGACGGCGGCGGTGTACTGCGGCGATCGCCAGCGGGCCGTGAAAATCTTGGGGGCGCTGAACACCGGCAGCGCCTACTGGAACTGCTGCGATCGCGTCAGCCCCCGGCTGCCCTGGACGGGACGCAAGCATTCGGGGATGGGGGCGACGTTATCTCAGGAGGGGATTCGGGCGTTTGTGCAGCCGCGCGCTTGGCATTTGCGGCGGTAGCGCTCTAGAGAATCCTACCCTGGGTCAGATATCTGGTTTGTGGTCAACGTTAATGCTGGGAACGTGGGGGAAGTGAGGCGATCGCCGCTGCGAAACTGCTGCAGTTCGTATTCTCCGTTCACCAGCGTACAAACCGTCACGGTAGGCTGTTTGGGGGAGCCGATATAGCGCCGCCCACCGATGCCGAGGTAGTCGACAATCCAGTATTCCTGTACGCCAATGCTCTCGTAGTCGGACATTTTGAGGGCGTAGTCGTCGCGCCAGTTGGTGGAGACAACCTCAACGATTAGCTTCACCGTTTCTCCGCGCTCGATGATGGATGAACTGTCCCAGCGGGGCTCGTCGGCTAAGCCGGGGCGATCGACTACGGTGACATCGGGCTCGTAGCCCGTGTCGGGAGAAATTTTGATAATGCATTCACGAGGAATGACGTAAGGCAATGAAGCTTGATCAATCGCGTTGTTTAGCACCTTGATGAGAAAGCCCGCAATTTCTGAATGCTTCCCTTTGGGCTTTGGCATTTCGATGATGGCTCCTCGCCGAAGTTCGTAGCGGTTCGCCGGAGCGTCTGGATACCAGGCAATGAATTCGTCAAATGAAACGGGTGCGCTATTGGGCTGTGCAATCATGGTTGTACCTCCCGGATGGCGTCTCGAAAGGCGATCGCGGCATCAAGCGGGTCTGGGGCGACGACGTACTGAGCCAGCAGATCTAGATCTAGGTCCGGCAGTAGAGGGCTGCTCTCGGTGAGTTCGTATCCTGCTGCGGTTAGGCGATAGACGTTAAAGCGATCGCCCTTGAAAAACCAGACTTCGCTGACCGCTAGCCGCCGATAAACCTCTAGCTTGTCGATGCCGCCGCTGGAGACGACGACCTCAATCGCCAAGTCAGGAAGCGCTTTTTCGGTGCCCAAGCAGTAAGACTCGTCAGGTTCGACGCCGCCGCGCTGGTTCTGCTGGCGAAACGTCGCTGAGCCGAGGGGAAAGTAGCGGATTCGCTTTTCTTTGAAGTAGTCTTCTAGCAAAGACCCGATGATGCTTTTTCGGCGCTCGTGGCGGCGACTGGGGGACACAAGCTCTAGGACTCCGTCTAGGTAGGCAATGCGGTGAGGGAGGCGATCGCCACTGCTCAGCAGGGTATCGTAGCTTTCCCAGCTGACGCCGCTGATGATCTGGCGCTCTTCGGGGTCGTCAGCTTTGAGCCATTCAGACAAGTCTTGAAGAGCGACCATGGTTGCGCTGCCTCTCGCGGTGTTTCTATTCAAGTGGTTCTATCCAAATTCTAAGGCACCGGAGCTATGGGGAAGCTCCGGTGCCTTGGTGGCCTCTGGGCGCGAATGCACCCGTCCTGCTAAGGCGCAGGTACCTGCTTAGTGAGGACGCGCATCACTTCGCCGGGGTCGGCGGTGGGGACGGGGTCGGTCCACTGCCAGGGCTGCGCGTAGCCAAAGTGGTACATGGCATTGACGTGGCTTTGCACGGCTTGGGGTACCCCGGTGGCGATGATGCGCAGGCGATAAAAGCCGCCTGTGGGCTGCTGGCTGGAGGGGGGCAGCGGCGTGGAGGGGTAGGGTAAGGCCTCCTGGCTGGGGTCGGGCCTGCCAGAGTTGGCCCCGGGGCAATCGCGGGGCGTTTCGTGGGTCATTGAGTTGTTCTCCTGGTGGTGTTTTATAACGCGCCCAAACAGCAAGACACCCCGCTTGCTGTGCGCCTTCGGGGAAGGCAGGCAAAGTGGGGTGGGCCACCAGGAGAGCTGTAAACTCAACTGTAGGTCCGCCGTTCTGCCATGTCCAGTTCGCGCGGGCTCAGCTCTCTGGAGGTGTCTTCACCACCTCTGGAGAGCGCCTGTGTTTGAGCGCTGAGTGAGAGAATACATGAGTTGGGGGGCGATGGTCCTTGAGGACCGGTCTTCGACCATCGCAACCGTGGTGAAGGGAAATTTTGGTGAGGGGGCGATCGCACCAAGACGTAGTTGTATTGTTTTGGACATTCACTACGCCACGCGGGTAGATTTAGTAGAAAGGAATAAAACCGCTCTTATTTGTTGAGGTTAATTTTGACTGATAGTGATCTTCCTTTACTACCTATAGAGGATATGGCTGAGCGACATCAGGCTCTCACCCAGTCTATTGCAAATAGCTACCTTGAAGCTGCCAGAGTTTGTCTCGATCGCCATCATCTTTCACCTAAAGAATTTACTCTAGAAGATGATAATGACGAATCTATAGCAAGGGTAGAGTGGAAGGCAACGGATAATAGAATTAAAGCAGCATGGGATAAAGATGATGCGACAGAAGCTGGAGCTTGCGCTTTTGCAATTGCAACAATAGAGCTTCTAAGAAATATTTTTGCTATTCGGCGTATGTCAAAGGGCACAGGTGCAGACTATTACGTTGCTTTGAGCAACCGAGATTTAGAAGACTTGGAAAATTGCTTTAGATTAGAAATTTCAGGAACGAGTTCAAATAAGGCAGAGGTGAAGAAGCGACTACGTGTCAAGATCGATCAAGCTAGAAGAGGCAATAGTAATCTACCTGCCTTAGTATCTATCGTTGGCTTCAGTGTACAGTTGGTACTACTTCATACAGTTGATGAAGAATCATGAGCTGGTTAATACATCATACTCAGAGCGAAGAATATGTGAGTCAAGCAGAAGAGCTCAATGCACGTCATGACCATGATCGTGCTGCTGATTTTTACCGCTTAGCTGCAGAAGCGGAGACGTATGCGATAGAAAGTCTCGCTCCTAGCAAAACCAGAACTATAAGTATTACAGCCGTTAGCGCCGTTTCGCTCTACTACAAGGCTAAAGAGCTTGCTCAAGCAAGGCGTGCTGCCCATAAGTGGTTGGCTACTGAGCTCTTAGCACCCTTTGCCATAGATGAGCTAGAAGATATGCTACAGATGATTCGTTACGAAGAATCCCGTGCCAAGTCGGGAATTCAGTTCATAGAGGGTGAAGTTTTAGTTTCAGTAAGCGGGGGAGAAATTTTATACGGCGCGGCTCCATTAGAACTTATTCTAGAAAAAGTTGATCGAATCAAAAATATATTTTATCGGACGACGGAACTTCTTTTAGAGCAGCCTCTCAGGACTCGCGGTGCCCCTAGCCAAAACATTAAAAGCCAATGCGATCCTTGGCTCTTCCAGGCTCCTGCTGGTAGTTACCAGTTTGAAGTCCGAGTGCGCAAACCTCAAGACTTTAAGCAGCTTGGCTTTGCTGGCATGGAAAATGTTGAATTGCGTGTAGAGCAAATTACTAAGAAGTTTCTTGAGATTGTTAGAGCAACTGCGCAAGATCCTGAGGGAAAACTAGCTGAAGTGGTTCCTCAAGAAGATTATAGAAAAGCGTTTCTAAAATTGACTCGCGAGCTTGCACCACCTGCTTCAGGAAAATCATTTGATCAAATCAAGATCAACTCTAGCAACGACATTTATCCTTATCCAGTCGTTCTTAGTACAGATACTCGTAAAGTGATTAAGCAAGTCTTGAAAAAGCCTGAGGTGAATTTCATAAGTGCGCCTGACATCGCTCTTCAGCAAGTCTCTGCTCGTAAAGTTGTTCAGTTGAAGGGAATACTTCGCGGCTTACAGCTAGACAGTGACTGGATTGAAGTAAGCATCAACGGTAAAAATGAAAGAATCTATGATGCTGAAGACGAAATTGATGATGTGATTGGGCCCATGGTGAACCGTCAGGTTGTCGTAGAGGTTTTAGAAAGCTCTAATACGTCTACAGATAAACGATATTCTCTGCGCGATATTCAACTTGAAGATGATCTGCCTTAGTGTAGCCTCGCGACGATAGTCTCACCAGTTCATAGCGCACAATAACAACGAGTGCAGGCCCTTACTAGCGATAGGCTTATCCATATGCCTCCTCTCACCCTCCCCCTCAAAATCGACCTCACCCACATTCCCCTCAGCGATGCGCAGTTCTACCAGCTCTGCCTCAATAACCCCGACCTCGCCATCGAGCGCGATCGCCAAGGAGCCCTAATCTTTATGTCCCCCGTTGGCGGCGAAAGCGGAAACAAAGAACTCGAATTGGGCATCGATTTAGGCCTTTGGAACCGCCGCACCAAGCTGGGCAAAGTCTTCAGCTCTTCCACGCTATTCAAGCTCCCCAACGGTGGCGATCGCTCCCCCGATGTGGCTTGGGTAGAGCTATCCCGCTGGCAGCGCCTCACCCCAGAGCAGCGGCAAAAATTTCCTCCCCTTGCTCCAGACTTTGTTATCGAGCTGAGGTCGCCTACGGACAGCCTGACCACACTGCAGGAGAAAATGCAGGAATATATGGATAGCGGCGTTCGCTTGGGCTGGCTGATCAATCCCCAAAAGCAGCAGGTCGAAATTTACCGCCAGGGGAGCGTGAAAGAGGTGCGATCGCTGCCCACCGAATTATCAGGCGAAGCAGTGCTACCGGGCTTCACGCTAGTAGTAGAACAATTCAAAGATTAGCCCTTTTCGATTAGCTTTTTTCTAAGTGCTGGCGTACTGCGTCTGAGGAAAGAAACGCCTACCATAGACAAACACGTCTCACCCACGACCGACAATGGTTCAGCCTGTCCTAAAGCCATACCTCACCCTAGACGAGTACCTGTCCCTTGACGGTTTCGCGGACAGACGCTGTGAGCTGGTGAATGGAACCTTAGTGGACATGCCGCCCGAATCCGACGAAAACAACGACATCGCCAAGCGTCTCCTGTTTGAGCTGGCAAAGTCCGTTCCCCTCGCCTTATTGGCCTACAAAGATACCGAAATCGAAGTCTCCGGACGCCGCGCCACCTGCCGCATTCCCGACCTGCTGGTTCATTCAGAAGAATCAAAAGCAGCCCTAGCGGGCACCAAGCGGGCCACCCTCACCCACGACATGCCGCCGCCCGCCCTTGTCATCGAGATTGTGTCTCCAGGCCAGAAAAATCGGGATCGAGACTACCGCTACAAGCGCACCGAATACGCGGCCCGGAGCATCGCCGAATACTGGATTGTGGACCCTGAGAAGAGACAGATCACCCAATGCCGCTGGGAGAACGGCCTATACGAGGATACGGTTTACGGCGGAGCCGAAGCGTTGACCCAAGAGGGCCAGTCTGCGACTATCGCCTCAGATATCGTTCCAAACTTTGGCTTGACGGTCACCGATATTTTCGGCTAAGCCTTTGGCTTGTCGCTCAGCAGTGCCGCGATCGCCTCTCGAATAAACGCTTCATCCTCAGGATTTTGATATGGGTTGCCCGCCCGGTGGCCCCAAATCGACGGAATCGGGCGGTACTGGGCATTGGGCATTAGCTTTGCCTCCGCCTCGCAGTCTTCCGGGGTGAAGTAAAGGTCCGTCGTCGCGGGCATCACCAGCGTCCTTGCTGAAATCGACCCCAGCGCCTTGGCGTAGTCCCCCTCGTAAGTCGGGTTATTCCCCAGGTCGCAGCGCAGCCAGGTGTCGATCATCGCCAGCAAATTGTGGGGGTCGCGCTTGCGGTAGCCTGCCTCCCAGCCCCGCTGTAGGTAGTCCTCCAAAGATCGAATACCCTAACTGCAAATAAGGGGCCTCCCGATAGTAGGACTGAGACGCCGCCCAGCTAGCGTAGATCATGGCAAAAGTGTGAAAGCCCTGCTCCGGCACTCCCTCAAAGCGATCGCCTTTCCAGGCCGGGTCTCCCGTCAGCGCCGCCCGCAGGCTATACAGGAAAACGCGGTTGTGGTCGGTGGTTTTGGCGGTGCCGCATAGGGCCGCGATGCGCTCTACCCGCTCGGGATGCAGGGCTCCCCAATGGTAGGCCTGCTGCGCCCCCATCGACCAGCCATAGACCAGCGCCAGCCGCTCGATGCCGAGGGACTGCAGCAGGGCCTCCTGGGCGGTGACGTTGTCGAGGTGGGTGGTGTAGGTGTCTGGCTGGGCTAGGGTCGGGCAGCTGCTGGGCGAGGAGGACAGCCCGTTGCCCAACATGTTGGGAATGATCACAAACCACCGCGTGGGGTCCAAGATGCCGCCCGGACGGATGAGCCAGTCGATGTCGCTGTGCTGCGCGCCGTAGGAGGTGGGGTAGAGCACGGCGTTGGAGCAATCGCCGTTCAGCTCACCGTAGGTTTCGTATACCAGCTCGGCCTCCGGCAGCGTGACGCCGCACTGGAGGGTAAAGTTCTTGAGGAGGAAGCAGGAAGCCATTACTCAAATGCCGCCGCGATGGTGCGGTTCACATGCACATAGCCCTGATCGACCTGGGCAAAGTGCGATCGCAGCTTGGCGTGAGCCTGGGGCAGGGTGTGGAAGGGCATGGAAGGGTAGAGGTGGTGCTCGGCGTGGTAGGGCATATTCCACATCAGAAAATGCAGGGGCCAGAGCGTCAGGGTGGTGCGGGTATTGGTGAGGGGGTTGTCAATGGTGGTGCAGCCGGTGTGCTCGGCCAGCAGCACGAACCGCAGCAGGGGCTGACCGATGGCCAGGGGCAGGAGCCAGTAGGTGACGATGAAGCCCGGATGTCCTAACGCCGCTGAAAGGGCGATCGCCGCTCCGTAGCAGCCGAGCTGCAGCCGCGTTGAGGCAATCACTTCCCTATGGGCACTTTCGGGAAGGAAATAGCAACCCTCAAGCTGACCCAGCGCCACCCGGCTGTGGCCGCGCAGCTTCCCTATCCACCAGGGAATACCGGAAAGCTGCCAGAGATACTGGAGCCAGGATTCAGGTTTGGGGTCATCCAGCTCAGGGTCTTTACCCGGAATCTGGGTGTAGCGGTGGTGCCACTTGTGATAGCGCCGGTAGAAGGTGCTGTTATAGAACGACAGCAGCCCTGCAAGCCAGGCGGCCCCATCGTTAAGCGAGTTGCTGGCAAAGGCAGTGCGGTGGCAGCATTCATGCATGGCGCAAAACATCAGGGCCAGGCCAGCGCCGTAGACCGCGAGAGCCGGTAGCGCTAGCCGAAGCGGCGCATGGCCCCACAGGTAGCCGCTGAGGGCGAGAACCATGAGGTGGCCGCAAAGTCGAATGCCGCCCCGGTAGTTGGAGCGCGCGTTGAGCGGGGTCAAGTCCTCGGGCGATAGCAGCTGCCGGGGATTGGGGCTAGAGACGGTCGCTTCAGGAGCAGGCCTTTCGGAGGTAGTCGCAGTGGAAGCGGTAGAGATAGGCATGATCTGGAGATGGGGCTGCGGGGACTGGGCTCTCGAGACCTGCTCGAGACGACTTGTCATAACAAGTCGAAGTTAGCATACCTGCGCTTGCTATAACAAGGGTGTGCCAAGCGATACGAAAGCTGCTAATTTGACCCATGACAACATCGGCCCCGCTCCATATTGCGATCTCTGAACAGCTGCGCGGGCAGATTGAAGCGGGGGACTATCAGCCGGGCGATCGCCTTCCCAGCGAGCACCAGCTGATGAAGACCTTTGAGGTCAGCCGAATCACGGTACGTCAGGCGATCGCCAACTTGATCAATCAGGGGTTAGCGAGTTCTCATCAGGGTAAGGGCGTGTTTGTGACGCCGCAGCAAAAGGTAGCCTACTCGCTGTCTAGCCCCTTGGTGTTTTTGGCGGAGGATATGGCGCGGCAGGGCATCCGCTTCACGTTTGACAGCCTGACTTTTGAAGCAGTTGAGGCACCGCCAGAAGTTCGAGCTAGCCTCCAGCTCGGCGATGGGCAAACGGTCTATCTGCAAAAAAAGCTGTTCTTTATGGATGGCGCGGCCGGTGCCATCGATATTAGCTACATTTTGCCCGAGCTAGGCGAGCAGTTCGCCGCTGCGCTGACTCACCAGATGACCTTCCCGACGCTGGAGCATCACAACGTCTTGATTGAAACGGTGGATTCGACGATTGAATGCACCCACGCAAACTACGAAACCAGCCAGCATCTAGAGGTTCCTATCGGTCAGCCCCTGATCGTTTACCGCTATACCGCCTGCGGTCAGGGCGGACAGCCGATAGTTCACGGCGAGACCATCTCACGGGCCGATCGCTTTTGCTACGCGCTCAATACGCGGCGATCGCGTTAGCGGTGGCTCTGTCCTCCCGCCAGGCCACGTCTTTTACTGTTTAATACCCCTGATTGCGCATAGCCTGCCGCAGCTGTTGGGCCTCAGCATAGTCGGGCCTGAGCGTCAGCGCCTTTTCCACCGAGCCAGCCGCCTCGTCTCGCCGGCCCGACTCCCAAAGCGCCGCGCCCCGATTGCTCCAGGCCTCTGGCATGTCGGGCTGCACCGCGATCGCCTCATCAAACGACGCCAGCGCCTGTTGGTACTGCCCTAGCAGCAGCAGCGCCGTGCCGCGATTGGTCAAGGCGTCGGCGTTGCTGGGGTCACTGGCAACCGCCCGATCAAAGAGCACCAGCGCCGCGTTGTTTTTTCCCTGGAGCTGCAGGGCATAGCCTTTGCTGGACAGCGCGTCGGCGTGGTCGGGCTTGAGCGCCAGCGCCCGGTCGCAGGCGGCGATCGCGGCCTCGGGCTGCTGCAGGCGGTTGAGGCTATAGCACTGACCCCAGTGGGCCTCAGCAGAGTCAGGGCTAGCGGCGATCGCCTGCTCGTAGGCCGCTAAAGCCTGGGGATACTGCCCCTGCTGACGCAGGGTATTGGCTTGCGCGATTGCTGCCTCAGCTGCGGGCGCTGCCGATTCGGCGGCGTTGGGCTGAGGACTGGGGGGTGGGGTATCATCAGCGGGGTTGGGGGAGTCTTCTGGGTCCGTATCGCCCTCAGAGGTGGTCTCTAGCAGAGGTGCTTCCGGGGCCTCATCCAGGGCGGTTGAGGAATCTGGAGAAGCTGCCCTTTCGCCTCCAAGCTCGGGCGTCATCAGGCCAATCCCCAGCCGCAGCAGGGCCAAACCAACCAGCCCGGCCAAGCCCCCCAATATCCAGACGCGCGCCGTGAAGATTGACGTTCCGGGGGCTAGGGTCGTGGCGGTGAGGGGCTCAGAAAGGTCGGAGCGATCGCCTACCACTTCGGTAGGCTGGCTGCTAGCGCGGGAAGACTCGGCGGCAGGCAGAGCTACTGCGTCGGAGCTGTCTTCTACGCTGGTGTCGGGCAGCTCGGTTGGCACATACCACCGCTCTGGAATGCTGCTTTGCAGCCCCGCTGGCAGCGCTTCAAGGGCCGCTAGCGCCACCGCCGCCGTGGCGTAGCGGGCGCGAAAATCGTAGTAGACCATGTGGTCAAGCAGGTCCGCCAGCCCTGGGTCTAGGGCCTGAGTCACCTGGGGATTAGCGGCCCGCCAATCTACCTCTCCCGTCGTCGGGTCTTCTGTCAGGTGATGGGGGGCGACCCCGGTGAGCGCCTGCACGGCCACCATACCCACGGCGTAGACGTCGCTGCTAAAGCGGGGCTGGCCGCTGAGCTGTTCGCTGGGCATGTAGCCCTGGGTGCCGATGGACACCGTCAGGTTGGTGCGCCCCCGTTGGGGGTCAATAATTGCGGTGTTCACCTGCTTGACCGCGCCAAAGTCTATCAGCACAACCTGCCCGTCACGGCGACGGCACAGAAGGTTGGCGGGCTTGATGTCCCGGTGAATGACGTTTTTCTCGTGGACAAACGACAGCACCCGCAGAATATCCCGCAGCAGGGCCATCACCCGCCCCGCCTCCCAAGTCTGTCCGCTCACCCACACCTCGCTGAGGGGCTCCCCTTCGACATACTCCTGGGCCAGGTAAAATTCCTGGTCTTCCTCGAAGTGAGCCATCAGGCGGGGAATCTGGCTGTGGTGGCCTAGCTCGTAGAGCACCTGCGCTTCGGTGTCAAACAGCCGCCGGGCTGTCTCTAAGCTGCCGGTGTCGCTAAAGCGAGGCTTGAGCTGCTTGACGACGCAGACGGGGTGGCCCGGCAGGTGGAGGTCGCGGGCAAGAAAGGTTTGGCCAAAGCCGCCCGCCGCCAGGCGACGCATCACCTGATAGCGGCCCCCCAAAGGCACTAAACTTCCGGGCTGGTTGAATTTGCCTTTAAGAAAGTTCAGCATCGTCAGTGGTCCTCGTCCACAGCTTTTGTTGGTTCTGTTGGTTTAGTTGGGTCCAGGTGGGCTGTTTGAGGGGGGGGAGTGGCCTGATCTGGCCGAGGGTCGAGGTTACCCTTCAGCATGTGGATCAGCTCGTCAAGCTGGGGCGATCGCAGGTGGAGGTCGCGCTGGGGGAAGGGGATTTCGATGTCGTAGCGGCGCAGGCTGGCCTCGATTTCGTAGTTCAAGTCGCTTCTGACGCGAAACTGCTTGCGCGGGTCTCCCGTCCACACCATGATTTCAAAGTCGAGGGCGCTGTCCCCAAAGCCCTGAAACCACACCTCAGGCGCAGGCCGCAGCAGCACTTCGGGGTGTCGCCGGATGGCTTCTAGCAGCGCCATTTTCACCTGGCCGAGGTCTGAGCCGTAGGCAACGCTCACGGGCACATGCAGTCGCGATACCGGGTTGCCGTGGCTCCAGTTGATCACCTCGCTTTCCAAGAACCGCGAGTTGGGAACGATGATCGTCACCTGGTCCAAGGTGCGAATTTCTGTGCTGCGGGCTCCGATATTTTCCACGGTGCCCACCAGGTCGCCCACGTTGATGAAGTCGCCTAGCTGGATGGGGGATTCGAGGGTGATGATGAAGCCGCTAATAAAGTTGTTGGTGATGTTTTGGACGCCAAAACCAATACCCACACCCAGGACGCTCGCCAAAATTGCCAGCGAGCTGAGGTCGATGCCCCAGGTCTGCAGCAGCACCATGGTCCCCAAAAACAGCAGGGAATAGTGAATTAGAACGCTGAGGATGTCCTGGACCCGCTTCTCGATGCGGGCGCGCTCGAGGACGTGGCGGCGCACGAAGCGGGTAATGACGCTGGTGGCCACCCACAGGCCAACGGTGAGCCCCAGGATGAGCAGCAGCTCTAGGGCAGAATAGGTGCCTTCCCCAAGGTTGATCACCTCGGCGTTGAGGGAGGTGCCAATGATGTAGCGCCAGTTGCGCACCTGGGGAAAAACGTCGGTGACGTAGAACGCCACCGTCAGCCAAATACCAACCGTAATTCCCAGCAGCCCCAGCCGCCAAAACAGCGTTGCCGGTCGCTCCCACTCTACGAACGATCGCCCCTGGGTTTCGAACCAGCCCGTGAGATAGCGCAGCACCACCTGACCCAGCAGCCGCAGCCCCAGCTGCAGGGCGATCGCCCCCGCAATGAGCCCCAGGCTATAGAGGGCGGCCTGACGCAGATAGGCAGGCTGTCGCTCCTGCTGGCTACGCCTTAGCGCCTGCTGTAATTCCAGGGCCCACTCGCTGCTCTGGCTTTCAAGCTCGCTGCCTGGAGCCACGTCGTTGGGGATTATCGTCACCAGCGAGTCTTCGGTATCCGCGTTTTGGAGAGAGGCAAAGTTGCCGCGCTCGACCACCTCAATGGTTATGGCATCGTCTAGCTTAACCTGCTCATCGAGCTTCTCGTTGATCTGGCGAGCCCGGTTCGCTGCCGATTGGTTACCGCTGCCCCGGATGGTGAACACCGTCCGACCATCGACAACCACCGGAGCCGTTTCTACTACGACCTGGGCGCTGGTAGCCTGAGGCCAGGTCAGCTGTCCCAGCAATAGCACCACCGTGGCCGCCAGTAGCGCCAGCGCAACCCACCGCAAACTTAGTCGAGGGCGTCTAAATCGCTGATGTGTCAACCCCCACCTGCCCTAATATCGATGACGTTTCTTCCTCTGGGTCGGGGCGCACCTGGTCTAACAGGCCACGAGCGATCGCCCATGTCCCCAGCCCCATTAACAGTAAGATGGTCACCCCCACTAGGCCAATGATAACGGCGTTGGGGCCTGACGGCCCACTCTTGGCTAGGTGGCTGCGGTCTGGGTTGAGCTCTGTTGCGTTTGTTTCGCCATCCCGCAAAACGGAGGCGGTGATTTTGAAGGGGCCGACCCGGAGGGTGTCTTTGGCGGTAAAGGCTTCGCCGTCTCGCTTGACCTGGCGACCGTTGAGGAAGGTGCCGTTGGCGCTTTTGTCTGTGATGTAGAGCCGGCGGTTGACGACAGTGATTTGGGCGTGGAAGCGGGAAACCTGTTTGTGGTTTAGCTCTAGGTGAGACAGCGCTTGACCGCTCACCTGGGCGGGCATTTGGCTTGATTCTCGGCCAATGGCAATGGGGGCCCGCAGGGTGGCGGCGCGGGAGCCTGCTACGGGATCTTCCCAGCTGAGCTGAACGAAAGTAGGGTCACCTGACATATCGACTCCTCGTAACGGTAAGGGGGAGGGGCAACTTCATTCAGACTGTATCGGACCTGAGCGTTAATTGCCAAATGGGGTGACAGCTCTAGGTGGCAGCTCTGTTGGTCTGGCGGCGATCGCGTTTGGTGATTGGGGGAAGTTTGGAGTTTTGAAGTGGGATCTTTTGCTGCTTGCTGGGTTGTGGCTAATGATTGAGCGTTTGCTGCTGACCTAAGAGGGGATTTTGTAAATGCTTTAGCGGTGGACTGTATCGCTTGTTGCTTTGTAAGGGGTACTTGATTGTTTACTGTTGTGTACAAAACGTTATTTGATGCTGCTTGAGCGGAACGAGAAGACGCTTGATTGACCGACAAAAGATTCTCCTGTAGGTTGGGTTGAGCGTAATAAAACCCAGCAAGAGTAATTTCGTATCCTCCAATTTCTCAACAACCATGGATAAACAGCTCTCTCTAATAGAGATTCAAAGGGCACAGCAGCTGATCAGTACTTCCGACGTGGCAGAGGCCGCGAGTATGCAGGAGGCGATTGCTTCCTTACAAAAGTACGATGGCGATTTAGAGAGTAGCTTTCAGGAGCTGTGGCGAGAGGAGGTGGGCAGCTTGGGCATCTTTGGCCCCGGCGATAAGTCGCTGTGGGAGGTGACGCTGAAGGTGCTGCGGCAGGAGGTGTGCGGAGATGAGGGCTTTCGCTCGAAGATTTTGGACTACAACAAAAATCCGGGGAGCGCTTCGATTTTGACGGGGGCGATCGTGACCTTGGTGGAGCTGACGACGCTGCCGATTGGTTCGGGGATTGCGACGGTGGTGGTGCTTTATGTCCTGAAGGTGGGGCTGAATATTTTTTGTGAGTATACGGAACCGGTGGAGGCGGAGTAGAGCTGTTGAGGCTCTCTGCGCCTACGATTCTGATACCAGCGACCAAAATTCGTAGTGGTATCTACCGTCTTGAAGGCCCCCTGACCCCCAATTCTGGGGGAACCGGAGAAAGCCTAAATTCCTCGACATCATCAGCTTCTAGAAATCCTAATTTCCAAATCCCGCTCCCCCAGAATTGGGGGCTGGGGGGCTTTTAGAGCGGCGAAATTCCGGATTAGTTACAAGGTATATAGCAATGCCCTTTGAAACAGCTCACGCCCTAGTTATTGGTGTCGGCTCCTACAATCACCAGCCCGAGATGAACGTGCCCATCACCGTGGAGGACGCCATGGAGGTGGCGGACGTGCTGCGGAATCCTCGCTATTGTGGCTACCCGAAGGGGCAGGTGAGGCTGCTCACTGAAGGGGAGGCGACGCGGGAGACAATTGAGGCGGCGCTGGATGAGCTGGCGGGGGCGCTGACGGAAGAGGATACATTTTTGCTGTTTTACAGCGGGCATGGGGAGTACGGGGAGGATGGGTATTATCTGACGACCCACGATACCCGGATGAGTGAGGGGAAAGTGGTGGCGGGGTCTGGGGTGCAGGAGCGATCGCTGCTGGAGAAGCTGCAGGCGATTAAGGCGAAGCGGGTGTTTTTGCTGTTTAATGCTTGCCATTCGGGGGAGATTTCACCGCAGGCGTTGGGGAGTGAGCCAGAGGCGATGGGGCGGAGCCTGCCGGGGCGGACGGCGTCGGCGCTGTTGGGGACTGGGGAGGGGCGGGTGATTATTACGGCCTGTCGGGAGACTCAGCTATCGTATTTTGAGCCAAAAGGGGATTTGACTTATTTTGCGGCGGCGCTGGCGGACGGGTTGCGAGGCAAGGGGATTGAGAGCCGCAAGGGGTATATCAGTATTTTTGATTTGTATGAGGCTGTGTTTGCGGCGGTGAGCGGGGTGGTGAAGCAGCGATTTGAGGCGCTGGGGTTGCTGCAGGAGCCGGAGTTGACGATTCAGAAAGGGGTTGGGGCGATGGCTGTGGCGCTGCACCGGAGGAAACCGGTTGAGGGGGAGCTAGATGTGGGGGATGGGCCTTCGGTTTTAAGCGGAGCGGTGCGGGAGGTGGCGGCTGAGGATAGCGCGCGGGTGATGGGGCAGATTTTGAGGGGGGAGTTTACGGTAGGCGCGGATATGGCTGTGGTGGGGCGGGACCAGGTTGATTTGAGAGGGGCGCAGGGGGCGATCGTGAATGCTGGGGAAGGGGCAGTGATTAGTCAGCAGTTTGGGAATGTGACGACTATTGATACGGGGGGTGGGGATTATGCTGGGCGGGATTTGGTGAAGGGGGATACGGTTCAGAATGTGACGCAGCGGGGGAAGTATAACGTTAATGTGGGGAGTGCTCAGGATTTGAGGATTGGTGAGGAGGAGGAGGAGGGCGATCGCGCTGTACTAAGCGAAGAAGCTAAGGCGGAGCCGGGTATGGGAGCAGATCACCAGCTTTGAGTATAGCCGTGCGTGAAGCAGTGGCTGAGGAACTTAACTTAGGTAGACGCTGAGTGAGGTTTTTAATGGAGTATCTTTAATTAGGCGGGCTGTGCTTTTATTGAGGCTATATTAGTTCCGACAATGGTGAAAATTGTGGTCTTTGAGAAAAATTTGTAACTTTGACGGAGCAGCCATATTATTTAAAATTTCTCCAAAAACCGTTGTGCTCTTTAAGTTTGCTTCTTGTTTGAAGCTTTGCCTAAAGCATACACAGCTAGATCAGGAAAAGATACGCTATTTTCAATAGCTATCTGATGAAGCTTCCTAAAAGCTTCGAGAACATCATCCTGTATTATTCCTCCCCGATTTCGTTTTAACCATTCAGCTTGATCATCAACGCCCTTATAAGGGTAATCGGTTGGTCTATCGTAAATGTATACATAGAACTGGCTCTTAACAATTCCAAACTGAGCAGGAACAGTAAATTTTTTCATAGCCTGTCTAGAAGCTTTAGCTTCTAGTTCTTGAGCCCGTGAAAGATTTTCCTGTATCTGTAAGCCTTTCCGATGCATTTCTGCTAAAAGCTTAGAGCTTTCTTTATTTCCCCAGCAAGAAGCATATTCAAGCATCGGCTTAGCATCATTGTGTTGACCCTTGTCAAATAGAAGTTTACCGGCTTTGAAGTGGGCAGACTGAATCTTACTAAGCAAGTAAAAATCAAACGAATATTGTTCAAATATCGGGAGAAAAACATTTCTAATCGTTTCGAAATCCCTCATAGCATCTTTGATGTTTTCGCGTCTAATATTTAAACTCAGCCTTGCATTATATGCTTCGCACATCCAAGTATAACTTTCCCTATAATTTGAAGTATCTTCAATCATAGATGTCTGTGCAAATACATCAATTGCCTTGCTGACTTTAATAAAGCTTTCTAAAGGATCTAACTCTAATTCTAATACTCCTAGCCTTAGCAAAGTATCGGCAAAAATAAGGTGTATCTCGGGCGATTTATTAGAATTACTGTTGATACGCTCAATGGAATGTAAGATTTCTCTGAACCTATATTCTTTGTCCCTAGAGTTGGTATATTTATATAAATAGTCTCTCAATCGCACGTAAATCATTACTATTTTTTGAGGTGAAGCTAGAAGTAAGTTTTCATCAGTAATGATTTCAGACCAATCTTTCAGTGCTGCTTTGAAATACCTTTCTGCTGTCTTCGGTTTGGCTAGCTGATATTTCTTAATATCAGCTAGCCAAGTAAAGACTTCAATCCGCTCGAGCTTGAAACCAATATTTTCTGAATCCATTCTGATCAAAGAGCCTAGTCGGTTTTTCTCATAAAGCAAATCCTTTATAGTGTTACTAGTGTCACTACTTTCTCTTTCTTGAGGTAAGTTGTTAATAGGTCTAGTACTAATATCTAGCGATCTAGAGTTAAAAATAATATGGTCATTCTCTAATTTATTTGCAAATTTTTTGTACTTTCCGCCCAGCTGCTTAAGAATTTTAGTGGTCAAATAAGCAAAGGAATATGATTGCTCCAGAAAATCTGGCTTCGCTGCCTGAGAAGGATCCTTTAAGATTGCTGTAAATGTTTTCATCGAAATTCCAAATTTTCCTGAAACAAATTTAGATACTTCCTCTAAAACATCAAGCGCGTCTTCAGTTGAAACCGATTCAATTAAAAATTCCCGAACACCACTAATAAAATTGTACTTTATCAGATCAGGATTTATTGATGATTGACCTCTGAGTAATGGTTCTAATAACTGGCTTCCAAAAAACTCAGCCACATGCACCTGCCTCGACTCCGGCAACAATCGATCGCGAATAATCCTCACAATCGGCAAACTAATCACCGGAGCCGCCGCCAGCAACCCCGCTAACCGCCGCGCCATCGGCGACGCCGTCGCCCGAAATCGCTGCACCCGCTGCTCCGCCGACTCTCCCGAATCCAACCCCTCAAACTGCGAAGCACCCGCCGTCACATCCGGCTCAAAAATAAACCCAGGACACCAAGCCCCCTGCTTAGAACTCACTACCTTCGCCCAAGCCAAAAATGCCTCCGGCTCCAGCGTCACCACCGGCACCCGAATCCCCGCCCCCAAATCCACCTCATCCCAAGGCGACAGCCCCCGCAAATCTAGACGTTGGTTCGGCACCCCCGGCATCAGCGAATGTAGCCTCACCGCCGACGCAAACCCCAACGCCGTCCGCGCCCACAGCCACTCCGGCAGCATTTGCACAATCGCCATCGGCCCACTCGCCGCCCACAGCTTCAAAACGGGCAGCATCGTCCCGTCATGCCAAATCTCAGACACACAGTCCGTCGCAATCAAAATCAACCGTCGCCCGCCAGGGTCCACTAGCTCACTGGGTCGATGCAGCGTTTTCTTTTGAGCAGCCTTCGCCCCCGATCGCGGCCTCAGCCGAATTTGCCCCAATTCATCCGTCGCCAAACTCCAAACTCGCACATCCCGAAACACGCCGTAGTTCCCCAGCAGGCGCTGCAACTCCGCAATCGTCCGCTGCCATAAATGCATCGAAAGACTGTCATCCACCACCAGCGCCAAGTCCAGCCAAGGCTCCAAATTCGGCTCCAGCACCGGCATCCAAATGCCTTCCCCAGCAATGCGCTCCACTGTCGCCGCTTCATCCAGCACTGTGCTCAGCCCCGCCGTCACCTTCTGCAGCAGCGGCTTCAAGGACTTTGCCAGCTCCAGCGGCTCCCGCAGCGATCGCGCATCCGGCACTTTAATCATCAGGTCGGAGCCGAATCCGCCTTGCCCCTCAGCATCAGGGTTAGGCGTCCTCAGCTCCGCCTCAGGCGGTTTAGGCTCCTTCGGTCCCTCGTCTCTGCGAGAGTCCAAAGCCGAATCCGAGAAATCTCTGTCAGCGGCTCGATTGCGATCGCCCTCCGGCTTAACCTCGGCAGCCCCGCCATCATCAGCACGGGTCGGAAGGCCAGCCGAGTCAATCTGCAGCGCAAGCCAAACCGCGTCTGCGATTTCCTTACTCGTCAGACCCAGATCTTGACCTAGCGCTGCGACTAGCTGATCAATCATCGGCCTTGCTGGTTTGGGGTGTGCATTTTGGAAGGACATGGCAGGTGCATGTTTAGCATATCGGAGGCCCTCACCCCCGGCCCCTCTCCCAACCTTGGGAGAGGGGAGTCTGGTTCCCTTCCCTCAGAATTGGGGGAAGGGCTAGGGATGGGGGCTTCCAGGACGCTCAACACAAATCATGTCCTACCGTTCGGCTCATCCATCCTCAGTGCTAGAGAGATACTTCATCAGCACATCCATCAGCTTCTTGCGATCGCCCTTTTCCGGGCTAAACTGATTCGTCACCAAATACACCGCATTCAAAAGCTGGTCCGGCGACAGGTCCCCCTTTGTCCGCTTCTCCACAAACTGCTCAATCAGCGGCTCCGCCTCATTCACCGCCTCAGCCCCCAAATGCGCCTTCACAATATCCGCCAGCGCCTCCTGGGTCGGGTCGGGCATCGTCAGCCGCAGGCAGCGCCGCAAAAACGCAGGCGGAAAGTCCCGTTCCCCGTTGCTCGTCAACACCACAAACGGAAAACTCGCGCACTGCACCTTCCCCCGCTTGATAGTCGCGTCTCGCTCATCATAGGTGCGCACCTGCACCCGTTCTGTATCTTTCGCGATCCGCGCCAGCTCCGGCACCTCAAACTCTCCTTCTTCGAACAGGTTCAGCAAATCATTGGGTAAGTTGATGTCGCTCTTATCAAACTCATCAATCAGCAGCACGCGGGGTGTCTTCGCCGGCAGCATCGCCGTCCCCAGCGGTCCGAGCTGAATATAGCGGCCAATATCAGCGCTCGCCTCACCAACCGCCCCGTTCTCCTTCGGCTTCAGCTGCACATCCTGCAGCCGCGAAATCGCATCATAGCGATACAGCCCATCCTGCAGGGTAGACCGCGCCGTAATCGACCAAGATAGCACCGCCCCCAGCCCCAGCTCATAGGCAATCCGATAAGCCAGCGACGTCTTCCCCGTCCCCGGCTTCCCCGTCACCAGCAGCGGTCGCCGCAGATACAGCGCCGCGTTCACTACGTTTATCAAGTCCTCGTCGGTAGATGACACGCGAAAGCTCTCGCCACGGGTTCTATCGCGATCGCTCAGCGGGCGCGGCGCACCGACTAGTTCTTCCGCGTCAAAGTCCCGTTCAAAGTCTCGCCAGCTTGGCGGTTTTGGTAGGTCAGCGATTCTGTTGTGGGGCTCTCCAGTGCCAGTAAAAATACGCCAGTCGCTCATGTCAACTCCACATACTGCTGAGGACATTCAAATTTCCCGAGTTCAGACAAGTACCGCAAGCAAAATTTACGTCCTGAAGTATCTTCGACGTCTCATTACTCGAAGAGGCCCCCCAGCCCCCAAGTTTGGGGGAGCGGGATTTGAAGTTAGGATGCATAAAAGCAAATGGCAGTAAGGGATTTAGACTTCCTCTGGTTCCCCCAGGATTGGGGGTTAGGGGGCCTACAATAGGCCAAACGCTACTACACAACGAGTCTGCACCAGCGATGGCTCTAGATTCAATCATTGTGGCAGCTGTAGATTCTTCCATCATGTTCCTGGCGATTTAAGCTGAGCCTGGGGCTGCACATCCGGCGTCAGTCGATTTGGATCTTCCCATAGAATTGCTAAATGCGAACCGATATGGGCGTCTGAACAGCTCGCGCAGTGGGCGTCCTTGCGTTTCTGCCGGATACGGTTCATTAGCGATCGCAGCGGCCTAGAAACAAGCAGACCGTTAATCTCGCGTTCCTGCCCCTCAAGGTTATCCTCCTCGCAGAAGTCAACCCTCGGCCAAACAGCAACGGGGGCAGCGGCGCGGAGGATACAGGTAAATAGCTCCTTCTTGCGATCTTCGAGCAGGCCACAAGTGACCTTGAGGCCTAGCTTCTGCTCCAGTCGATTACCGAGCCTAGCCCAGTCGCAGGTCTGCATCTGATTTATGTGCTCAAAGTCGTCATCTTTAAGCGCCACCGAGGACGATAGGCGCGCCTCAACGCGCTCCCAACTTGCCAGCCACTGATTTCGCTTATTGCGTAGATACTTCGGACTGAGCCGTTCTTGAGACCTAACAAGCACGTGATATCTGGTGCCCACTGGAAATATCTCTTGCTCATAGTCCAGATCGACCGTCATCTTCCAGGCATCAACGTCTCTGCAAAGGTACTCCCACGGCAGAAACATCTCAATTGTCAGCTCATAGTGCTGGTCATAATATTGACCATCTAGCGTTTCCAGTGCTGCATCTAGAAACTGATTTAGAATCGCCTGGACGCCTTCGATCTGACAGGAAACGCCTTTTCGAGACTCGTCTAAATCTAGAGACTGGTAGCGCTGACTGGGGTCAGTAACACTGATATCGGGAATCAGCCAGGCGTTAACGACAAGTTTGTCTGAGCCTCGCTCTTGACGAACCACAATCTGAAGATACGCCTGAAGAACAGAGGGACTAGTACTGATGGTGTCCTCTGATTCTTTCTGAGCAACATTCCCCTCCTGCTGCTGGAGTTCGTCGAGCTGTCTGCGCACAGCTTCTGGAAGATTAGGGTCTGCCGCAATTTGTTGTAGAAACGCTTGCAGCTTCCGAAACTCCTCAAGCTGCGCCACCATACCTTCCAAGGTGGTTGCTTTGGCCCGCGACACATCCGCATCCGGCGGTAGCGCCTCTTGATAAGCCCGGCTCACGCTTTGCCCATCAGTCACTTGCGCCAGCACTGCGACTAATTCTTGTATCGATTGCTGTGAGATGGAACTAGCAGGGTCAGAGCCGAGCAAGTTGATAATGAAGGTATTCTGGCGCTTATTAACATCGCGTCCAGCAGAATCGCCACCACCTGTATTCGTCGTTGGGCGATCGCCATACTGCTGCTCGATCGACCCCTTAGCGTCACTGATCAGGCCCTGTGACTTTTGGCCATCGATCTTCTCGTCACTCATCTCAGCTTTTCTGCTACCTAACGTTAATTTTGCCTCATTCTCTGGGCTATCGGCCACATAGCGTGAATAAGAGATATCAATAGACACAGCTACAATAGAGGAAATTCATCTCATCGATGTCATGGCGACGCTCACCCTCACCCTCACTCCAGAATTAGAGCAGCGCCTGCACGAAGTTGCGACCCAGCAAGGCCTCAACCCCACCAGCTACATCCTCAATCTACTGCAGCAGCGGCTTAGTCCACCCCCTGCCATAATAGAAGCCGAACTCCTAGAGCAAGTCAGCATTGGACTTTCGCAGGATACCTGGAAGCGCTACCACACGCTGATTGCCAAGCGCCAAGCCGAAACCCTAACGCCTGCCGAACAGACCGAGCTAATTGAAATCTCTGAGCGGATTGAGCAAGCCAACGTTCACCGCATTCAAGTCCTAATTGCCCTCTCAGAGCGGCAGGGAACCAGTCTTTAAGTTGCGATGGCCCACCTGAGAATTGAAACCCCAGTCTATGGCTAAGCCCCGCATCTCAGCCGCTCAGCAAAGCTATGAGGATAATCTGGCGCTAGCCTACCAGAGCTGTAACGGCCACAACGCACCACTAGTTTCCCATACTTGGATTCCAAAATTCCAAAGTCTGGAATACGCTGAAGTCTCGAAAATTGTAAGTCCAGATAGGGCAGCGATATTTCAGTGCCGTCAGCATCACCGTTCCATCTTCCAAGGAGCCGCGCCACTGGGGCAATTCAGTCACCGCGCTTTGCAGCTTGTCAAAGCTAGGCTAAGTCCTCCGCATGCTCTGCCGCTCCGCGAGGGGCATCAGTGACGATGCCTGCCAACGCTAGGAGCTGAGAAGGATCTTTTGGAGTCAACCTAATTTGTAGCGCCTCGTAAATCAGCCCCACTAGAGTTTCCTGTGGATTTGCCCGTAGATAGGCCTCCAAATCTTTTGCGATCTGCTCAGGTAGCTCGATAGTTAATTGAGTCATTGGCCTTTCCCCATCGCTGATGTAGCGTTAGCCTTGCTTTAAATCTAACCGCTATCCACAGATGATACCCATCTTGCCTTCCTCGCCACCTGTCCTCATCCGCTCCATGTTTCTACGAACAAGCCCTGAACTCACGATGGCGAACCTGGGAATTGAAGCCCCGGTACATGGCTAAGCCTCGCATTTCAAAAAAGCTTGTACTACTCTTGCGGCCCGCTCACCAATACGCTATTGTCTTGTCTTGAGAGCTGCCCTCCGCAGCTTGGCTCCCAAGAATTTAGCCTGAAACGGAGGCGATCGCCGTTGACCCCGACGATTGCCCCCTGACCCCCTCAGCAGAACAGACCTGCTTCGGCGGCTATCGGTAGCATAAGCGATTCCGACAGCCATCCCGAAACAAGTACCGCTCAAGGGATGGCTGAATTCCTGGGTTTCCTACCACAACAAAAAAGGAACCCCAAGAATGACAAACCAATATCGCTCGTCGTCCCATCCCACCGATGAGGCGGCACAGTCCCCAATGCCCGAGAGTAAAGCCCCCGAAATGGCCCCCATCCCTAGCCCTTCCCCCGACTCCGAGGGAAGGGAACCGAACTCCCCTCTCCCATGTTTGGGAGAGGGGTTGGGGGAGAGGGCCTCCAGCCCTGAAACCGCCCCAGCGATCGCCCTCCCCAACCCCAGCCCAGACGCCAACTACGACTACGTCCACCACATCCTCATCGGCTCCCCCCAAGGCGTCATCGACGCCATCAACCGGCTCCACCTCGGTCGCCGCATCGAGCGCCACCGCTGGACCCCGCTCATGCCCGTCCGGGAAACCGGTATCCACATCACCCCCGCCCAAGGCCAGGTGATCAGCTACCTCATTGAGCAAAGGGCAGTCTAAAGCAAAGCGGTGGCGCTCTTTATGCCGAAGCGCCACCGCTTTGCAAATCGCAAATCACCCTACTTGTCGTAGTCGCTGCCGTCTTCAGCCGCTCGCGGGCTCTGCGGAGTAACCTCATAGGGTTCAGGCACCAGCGTCAGCTGCCCCGATGGCCGCGCAGGAGCCTGCCGTCGTCGCCGCGACACCCCTTCTTCCGCCGTCTCCTCCGCCACGACCTCATACATCCGGGCGTACTTCGTGCCGTCCCCCTTCCGCAGCACCCGACCCAGCCGCTGAATATACTCCCGAGCAGACCCCGACCCCGACAGCAGCACCGCCACGCTCGCTGCAGGCACATCCACCCCCTCGTTGAGCACGTGGGAAGCCACCAGCACCCGATACGTCCCTTCGCGGAAGCGCTGCAGCACTTCGTGGCGCTCTTTAACGGGGGTCTGGTGGGTGATGGCGGGAATGAGGAAGTCTTGAGAAATGCGGTACACCGTGGCGTTATCGTTAGTGAAAATTAGCGTTTGCTCGGGGTAGTGCTGGGTGAGCAAGTCTGCCAGCACCTTCAGCTTGCCCGCCGTCCCCAAGGCGATCGCCTTCGCTTCCCGGTGAGCCAGCATAGCCCGCCGTCCCGCCTTCGAGCGGGCACTGGCCCCAACAAACCGCTGCCACCCCTGCAGGCTCCCCAAAAAAATGTTGTTTTCCTGTAAAAAGCGGTTGCGAACGTCGATGAGATGGTCGTAGCGATCGCGCTCATTTTCCGACAGCGCCACCTTGATCTGCACAATCTCGTGCTGCGCCAGCGCCTGTCCCGCCAGCTCCTCCGCCGTGCGGTGATAGACCACTGGACCCAGCAGCTGGTCTAAATCGGCGTGGCGACCGTCGGAGCGATCGGGGGTCGCCGTCAGGCCGAGGCGGTAGGGGGCGATCGCATATTCGGCGATGACGCGGTTAAAGTCGCTGGGCAGGTGGTGGCACTCATCGCAGATCAGCAGGCCGTAGCGGTTGCCGATGTGTTCAGCGTTGATGGCGGCGCTGTCGTAAGTGGCGACGAGGATGGCGGACTTATCGCGGCTCCCGCCCCCCAGCAGCCCCACATCTGCGTCGGGAAAAGCAGTTTTAAGGTGGGCGTACCACTGGTGCATCAGGTCCAAGGTGGGGACGGTGATCAGCGTGCTGCGCGGGGTGGCCTGCAGGGCCATTTGGGCGAGGTAGGTCTTTCCGGCAGCGGTAGGCAGCACCACCACGCCCCGTCGCCCCGCCGTCGTCCAAGCGTCGAGGGCCTGCTGCTGGTGGGGGTAGGGGGTGAGAGTCAGCTGGGGCGTCAGGGTCAGGGGCTCGAAGGCTTTAGCGTTGTCGGTGAAGGCGCTGGTCTCCCCCTGTAGGGTTTCCACCAGCTCGCGGTAGCGGATGGCCGGTACGCGAAACCGCTCGACGCGATCGTCCCAGGTCGCGTAGTCAATCCAGGCTTTACCTCGGGGCGGGGGGTGGAGGATCAAGGTGCCGCGATCGAAGCGGAGGGTAGGCGTACGGGGCATGGGCTATAGGCGGTCAGCAGCGGGTTTGAGGGCTTCACCATGGCTAAAGAGCGATCGCCTTTTGGGGCCAATCTTTCACCAACGCCTCAAACGCAGTCTAGCTTAGCATCGCCACCTTCAGCGTCAGCGCTATCGGTAGGTCCTCTACGGATAGCGCTGAGGTCACTGCGTGCCAGAGAGTCGCCAGAGAGCGGCAAGCCTAAGCCTGCAGCTTCACAAACTTCGCCTCTGACGGTACCCCCTGCTGATTCACCAAAAACAGCATGTAGAACCCCGGAGGGGCAATGTTGGCGTTGGGCGGAGCCTTCAGCAGCAGCTCACCGCCGCCCTGATTGCTAATCTCCAGCCCCACAAACCGCTGCTGCATATTAAACGAGTGGGTGCTCGCCCCCAACGCAATAAAGCAGGCCGACTTTACAGCGCCCGCATCGGGCGTGTTGACGCTAAACAGGTCGCCGTAGCCCACCTGCCCCGTGACGGCAGCGATCGCGGGCCGCTCTCCCTTAAATAGATAGGGCGGCTTAAACACCTCCACCCGGTTCTCCGCATGGTCAAAGGGCTCGATGTTGTAGAACTTGTCGGTGCCCGAGGTCAGCACCTCGCCGCTGGGCAGCAGGATGGCGGCGGCGTGGTAGAGCCGGGGGACATGCATGGCGGCGACGCTGGTCCACTTGTTTTGCTCGGGGTCGTAGATCTCGGCTTCTAAAACCGGCGTGCGGGCCACGTCCGCTGTTCCGGTGCTGCTGCCGCTGCAGACAAACACCGTGCCGTCGGGCAGCAGCACCGCGTCGGGCATCACCCGACCGCTCTTCATGGCGGCGGTGAAGCTCCAGCCCTGCTCGGGAGCGTTGAGGTCCAGCACCTCACAGGTATTGGTGGTGGGCCAGTCGTCCCGCTTGTCGAGGCAGGCGGTTTGGATGGGGTTGCCGTCGGGGGTGATGGGCTGGCCCTGGCCGCAGTTGGGGTTGCTGGAGGGCACAAAGGAGCAGGACACCCCACCGCCAATCAGCATCACCCGGGCCTGATAGCCCTTCTCCGGCAGCAGCGGCAGCATCACAGCGGAGCCTTCTGATGGATAGGTGCGGGAGGTCTTGATTTGGGTCCGGCTGGGCAGGGGTTCAACGGCGTTGGTGTTCACGTCTAGGAAGTAGGTGCGGGTGTTGCCGTGGATCATCAGCCGCCCGTCGGGCATGACGAACACAAAGGGATACAGCCCGTATAGCCCGAGGCTGTCCTCGCAGTCCTCAAACAGCTCCGGCACCGCGATCGAATTGCCCTTGCTGCTGCCGTCAAAGATTTCGTAGGTCTTGTTGATGGTGCGGGGGGTGCCGGTGCCGCCAATAAAGTCTTGGGAGCAGGTGGACTGCTGGATGGTGGTGAACACCTGGGCCGTCCCCGCCAGGATGAACACGCGTCCGTCCGGCAGCGTGGTGCAGGTGGGATACCAGCGGACGCCGCCGCTCATGCTGCCAAAGTCGGTCCAGGTGCCCCCATCGCCGCTGGGGGTGAAGGTGTGCAGGGACTTGGCGCTGGTTTCCCCCACGTTGCCGGAGGCCAGCACCAGCCGCCCGTCGGGCAAAAAGGCGTGGCCGCAGCAAAACTTATTGCGCTGGGGGTTGGGCAGGGCGTTAGTCTGCTGGCCGGTTCTGGGGTCCAAGATAGAGACGGCGCTGTTTTCGTTTTCCACAATATCTTCGTAGCCCACCAGCAGCACCTTACCGGTGTTGAGCAAAGCGGCGTGGATGCCGACGGTGCCAAAGTCGAGGCTGTAGGGCACGGTCCATTCCCCTGTGCTGGCGGGACTATCCGCAGCCGCTTCGGCAAACTCTCCGCCCGCGCTCCAGCTCTCTCCGACGCTGGCGAAAAAGTGCTGGAACTGAGATGACTCGTTTACCCGCACCAGCAGCTCCAGCCCGCCGCCAAACTGGTTTTGCAGCAGCGATGCGGCGGCAGCATCGACGCCAGGCGCAAAGGTGTCTTCTAGAACCCAGGCGGTATCGACGCTGTTTTGACGGCGCAGGTGCGCCAACCCGCCCTCGGCAACCGGCACGACTAGATGAAAGTCGCGGTCCTGGGTTTGAACGAAGCCAGGAATCCCCGTGACCGCTAAGCCCCCTACCTCGTCAGTAATGGCCTGGGGCAGCAGCGTCCAGCCGTAGGGCTCTTTCGATTCGCGCCACAGAGAAAAGAGCTTGTTGCCGACGCGGGCGATCGCCTCCATGTGGCCGTTGCCTTCTCCAGCGTCGACGTAGTCGCTTTGAATGAGCGCTACGGCATCCACTTTGCCCAACTGCTGGCCGAAGGTCGTCGGCCCCGCCCAAGGCACGGCAGGATCGTCGTTGATGCGGACGTAGTGCAGCAGCCCGCTGCCGTCGTGGGGGGCTACTAGCTCAAAGTTGCCGAGGGTGCCGAAGTCGCCCTGAATGAAGGCGGGGTTACCTGTATGAGTGGCTGCAGGCAGATAGAGGGGGCCATTCCACAGCAGTGGGGCGGCGCTCGCCCGCCAGTAGAGGGCCAGCCTATCGCCATGGCGCACCACCAGCTCTAGATGACCGTTCTTGCTGCCAAAGTCCTTAAAGTTGCTCTGGATCAGCGATACGTCGGAAGCCTCCCCTGCCCCAAAGAAGCTGCCGTGCAGCGCCTTGCCCGTCTGCCCAGACGGCCCGCAGGTAAAGAAATACTCCGGGGGCAAAGGGCCAATCCAGGGAAACTGGGGCTGGGCGTTGTCGCGGTACACCTGGGCCAAACCCTCAGCGGCGCTGTGAAACACCACTTCGAAGTTGTTGGCCGCCCCATAGTCGCTCTGCACCATGAAGCCGCTGTGTCGCCCCGGAACAACCGCACCCCCAACCGAGCCGCTTACCTGTGCCATCAGCGCGGGGAATTGCTGAAGCGATCGCGGCAGCTGGCCTGCATCTATCGCCTCAGCGCGGGCCGCGGCGCCGAATCTGAAGCTGCCGATGCCCAGTCCGGCTCCCAACATGAAGAACTCGCGGCGATTGATCGACATAAGTGGCCTCCTCATCTAGTAGCTATGACCTGATTGGGTTGAGCCGCCTAGCTATCAAAGCAGTCTAGACGGCCCGTTCCGTTGACTAGAAGCAGTAAAACCCGTCTATTTTCAAAATTGCTCTCAAAAACGCATAAATCAATAATCTGTAAATTAACTTAGATTCTTGCTCTCGGGATCAGCAGGTTTTGTAGCCAAGCAGCCTTGACAACAGCGGGATGAAGGCCCAAATCTTATTCTCTGTGAAGGCACCTAGACAAAACGGCTCCCTGTCAAAGCGTGTTGTGTCCAGCGCGAGCACAGCCCAAATAACCTAAAGGTACGCACCGCGTTTTCTTGCCCTCGCAGCGCAGCGGCAAATTTCGGCAACCTGCCGATGACGCCAAAAAGCCGATGACGCCAAAAAAAGTGCTGCCCGCCATCGGACAGCTGAATAGTTTTGGGGGAGCTAAGGTCTAGAGCACTGGCCTAAAGCACTGCAGCTAGAGCACTGCAGTAGAAGTATGGTTTGGGCCCTGTGCCCGTAGACTCGTGCCAGAGGTCGCGCCAGAGGCCGCACCAGAGGCCGCACCAGAAGGCTAATGCCCCAACGCTCTACCGCACCAAGGCGTGACGACCGAGGATGTCAGCGATGCCTGGAACAGCCGACTCCACGTCCCCTTTCACGGAGTTACGTAGCTTGTTGTAGGACGAGCGAATTACCTTGTTGTCTGTAGCTGCAGCTTTCGCATCCGTCGTTTTGAGGATTGCGTCTGCGGTGCGCTCTTTGTTTTGGCTCAAGTATTTGACGGGGTCACCCGCTTCAATGCCCTCTTCCCAAATGGGGTTGAGTGAGCCGCAAACCTCGGGGAGAAGGCGACTAACCGCGCCGGGGATGTAGGCTGGCCCAATATTTTTGACAACGCCATAGGTCGTTTTGAGCGCCAACCCGCCAAAGCCGGACTTGGCGGCGACCTGCTTATCGATTAAATGCGTCAAATCCTCAACGATGCTGGCTCGCACCGCTTTATCCTGAATGATTTCGAGAAGTCCCATACGATTTTGTATATCCCTCAGATAACTGCTCGTGTTGTAAAGACGCTACGCCTATAGCGTAAGCGTAAGGTTGCATCTAGCATTCCCCCTCAGGCTACGGGCGCGTAGCTCTAGGGAGACCTGTCCCCCATTGTTGAGGGTTTTATGGAAAAGTCATCAATCCACGAGAATGTTCGGAATCTCTTAACAGTCCAGTAAACTTTTGGGCAGCGCCGTAGAGATATTTCTTGTGGGCAGCCGTCACCGTGGAGGTACTCGCTGAAAACTCAGACAGCGAGGACGCGATGATTGATGCGACATTAGCCTTGATCAATGATTAGTAAGGACGCGATCGCGTGGATTCTATAACGATACGTCGGGCGGAGCGTGGGGACGCGCAGATTATCGCTGACTTTAACCGGGCGATGGCGCATGAGACCGAGGATAAGACCCTAGTCCCCGAGGTTGTGCTGGCGGGTGTCGAGACCCTGCTTGAAAGCCCGGCGCTAGGGTTCTACCTCGTAGCGATCGCCGAGTCGAAGGTCGTGGCGACGCTGATGGTGACAATGGAGTGGAGCGACTGGCGCAATGGCCTGTTCTGGTGGGTTCAGAGCGTATACGTAGAGCCGGGGTTCCGCCGTCGGGGAATCTATCGCCGTCTGTATGAGTTTGTGAAGGATTTGGCGGAGAATGAGACGAACGTGTGCGGGTTCCGGCTGTACGTGGAGCGCGAGAACGAGAAGGCGCAGGCGACTTACTCGGCGCTGGGGATGGCGGAGTGCCCTTACCGGATGTTTGAGGAGATGAGACCTTGATTGAGGGGACGCTGTAGTAGAGCCCTCCACTACAGTCAATTTTCCGTGACTTCAGCCTGCCCCGAAATCCGAATCACATAGGGATAATAGTCCCCCGGCTGATAAGACCCCACCCAAATCTCATAGGCACCCGGCGACCAAGCCCCAACTACCCCAGGATTGCGCCCGTCAAGGTCGTCGCTACACCAGCTACCCCCCGGCCCCCGGACCACCAGCGTTGTGTCTTCCGGGCTTTCCACCTGGAGGCTGAGAAAGTCAAAGAAATCTGTGAGCACCATGCGATGGTCGGCGTCGCTATCCACGTACCCCGCACAGACCCCCGTATTGGTTTCCTGCCGGCCTGAAACTGCGGTCGCCAGCTGAGAGCCGCCGCTAATTCCCCGCACCGTCACGTCTGGGGCCGACGGGTTGAGAGTGACGTTTTCAAATAGCGGGGCCGCCGTGGGGGTGACGCTGGTGGGCGGCAGAATAGGGGGGGGCAGCGGCGTGATGGGGGCTGACGGGGTCAGCTCGTCGGGCAGCGCGTCAGGTTGCTCACTGGGCAACTCGCTGGGCAACTCGCTGGGCAACTCATCAAAGAACTCATCGGATAAATCGTTTGGCAGGTCGTTGGGCAACTCATCAGGCCCCTCGTCAACCGCAGGTAGAGGAGCAGAGAACTGCGCCTGAGCGGGAAGACCTAGCAGCCCGGCCCATACCAGCGCCGTCACAGGGTAGGTCAGAGGGTGGAATGTTTGTTTAGGTCGCAGTCGAGACACGGCAGCTCCTCTGTCCAAGTTAAGTGCAGAATTCTAGAGTCGATGCGGTAGCTAACTCGCGGCGATCGCCTTCGCTGCGTCAAGCCGCGAGGTATCCACGCCGTGCTGATGCAGCAGCAGCCAGGAGTCTACCAGATCTGGCCCCTTCATATCGCAGGTGAGGGCCGCCCGCAGCGATCGCATCACCAGCCCTTTTTTGACGTCTGCGGTTTTGGTCACCTGCTTAATCACGGCCTTGGCCTCGTCAGCAGTGGTGAGCGGCATAGCCTTTAAAGCTTCTAGGGTCGCCTCTAGCACCGGTCCGCTGCCCGCCTGCTGCAGCTGAGTCTGGGCCGCCTCAGCGTGGGGCAACTCCTTGTCAAATAGATAGCGGCACATTTCCACCGCCTCATCTAGCCGCACCAGGCTTTGGGACACCAGGGTCGTCACCGCCTCTAGCCAGGGCCGGCCTACGTCGGTATTAAAGCCCGCCTCCTGCCAGTAGGGCACCAGCAGGTCCGTCATCCGGGCCACATCGGTCTCGTGAATCACCTGGGAGTTGAGCCAGTTGAGCTTATCCCAGTCGAACTTAGCCCCGGCCTTGTTCACTCGCTCAAAGCTGAACTGCTGCGCCGCCTCATCCAGGGTAAAGCGCTCCTGGGTGGCATCCGGTGGCGACCAGCCCAGCAGGCTCATGTAGTTGACCAGCGCCTCGGGCATGTAGCCCATGGCCTGGAAGTCGGAGATGGAGGTAACGCCATCTCGCTTAGAGAGCTTTTTCCCCGCAGGGCTGAGGATTAGCGGCGTGTGGGCGAATAGGGGTACCTGGGCCTGCAGCGCTTCGTAGAGCAAAATTTGCTTGGCGGTGTTGGCGATGTGGTCTTCGCCGCGAATGACGTGGGTGATGCCCATGTCGGCGTCGTCCACCACCACCACAAAGTTATAGAGAGGCTGGCCAATTTCGTCTGCGGGAGCCCGCCGCGCAATCACCATATCCCCCCCGAGGTCGTTGGTGCTCCAGGCTACGGTGCCCCGCACCACGTCTGACCAGGCAATATCGCGGCTATCCTCAATTTTGAAGCGCACCACGGGAAGCCGCCCCTCGGCCTGAAACTCAGCCTCCTGCTCTGGGGTCAGGTTGCGGTGGCGGTTGTCGTAGCGGGGGGCCTGTCCCTTGGCTTCTTGGGAGGCCCGCAGCGCGTTTAACTCCTCTTCGCTGGTGTAGCAGCGATAGGCCAAGCCTCGATCCAGGAGCTTTTGCACCATCTGCTTATACAGCTCCAGCCGCTGGCTTTGATAGAGCGGCCCCTCGTCCCAATGTAGCCCCAGCCAGCTCAGCCCCTCTAAAATATTGTCGGTGTACTCCGGACGCGATCGCTCTTCGTCGGTGTCTTCAATGCGAATAATGAAGGTACCGCCGTGGTGACGGGCAAAGAGCCAGTTAAACACCGCCGTGCGGGCGGTGCCGATGTGGAGACTTCCAGTAGGGCTAGGGGCAATGCGAACGCGGACAGACATAGATTGTGCAGGTAGGTGTATAGGGCGGAGCTAGAGGCGATCGCCGCATTCCATTTTAGCGGGTTGCCGCAGCTGTCCCGATTCATTCCTGAGGCGATAGGGCAATTGCCTGCCTTACCCCCTCGGTAAAGTCGGGTCCAAAAGCTGGGGTTGAAGTCAAGTTTTGGGCCAAAAGCGCTGTTTTAGGCGATAGGGATGACGCAATAGATTGAGAACAGAAACAAGCTATAGTAGCCTCAACTGACCTCCACCGAACCCCAAAGGAAACGACTATGCGGCTGTCCCAGATGCTCTTTGTCACCCTCAAAGAAGATCCAGCCGAAGCGGAAATTCCCAGCCACAAGCTGCTGGTGCGGGCGGGCTATATCCGCCGCATCGCTCGCGGCGTCTACGCCTACCTGCCCCTGATGTGGCGGGTGCTGCAGAAGGTGTCGCAGATTGTGCGCGAAGAGATGGACGCCACCGGGGCGCAGGAATGTCTGCTGCCGCAGATTCAGCCCGCCGAGCTGTGGCAGGAGTCGGGCCGCTGGGACACCTATACCAAGGCTGAGGGCATCATGTTCTCCCTCACCGACCGCCTAGACCAGGAGATGGGCCTCGGCCCTACCCACGAAGAGGTGATTACCGCCGTGGCGCGGGACATGATTCGCTCCTACCGGCAGCTTCCCGTCAATCTCTACCAAATTCAAACCAAGTTTCGCGACGAGATTCGGCCCCGATTTGGCCTGATGCGGGGGCGGGAGTTCATTATGAAGGACGCCTACTCGTTTCACAGCAGCGAGGCAGACCTAAAGAAGACCTACGCCGCCATGAACGACGCCTACTGCAAAATCCTGAAGCGCTGCGGGCTGGCGTTTCGGGCCGTGGACGCCGACTCAGGGGCCATCGGCGGCTCCGGGTCTCAGGAATTCATGGTGCTGGCGGAGGCCGGGGAAGACGAGGTGCTCTATACAGAGGACGGAAAATACGCCGCCAACGTGGAGAAGGCGGTGTCTTTGCCCACCGATGCGGTGCCCTCCAGTTTCGAGACCTACGAAAAGCTAGAAACCCCCAACACTCCCACCATTGCCTCCCTGGCCAAATTCCTCAAGTGCTCCCCCACCCAAATCGTTAAAAACGTCCTGTACCAGGTGACCTACGACAACGGCAAGGCGGTGCTGGTGTTGGTGAGCATTCGCGGCGACCAAGACGTCAACGAGACGAAGCTATATAACGAGCTGACCAAGGCGGCGGCAGACTACGGCGGCAGCGCGGTGATTGCGCTAGAAGTGCCCGACGCCGAGGCGCAGGCGAAATGGGCGTCGCAGCCACTGCCCTTGGGATACATCGCGCCGGACCTGTCGGATGACTATATTACGTCAACCGAAAGCCTGGCCCCCAAGTTCCTGCGACTGGTGGACCACACCGCTGTAGACCTAAGAAGCTTTGTGACCGGCTCCAACGAGTCGGGCTACCACGTGGTGGGGGCCAGCTGGGGAAAAGAGTTTACCTTGCCCAAAACTGTGGTGGACTTGCGCACGGCGGCGGTGGGCGATCGCGCCAAGCATGACCCCAGCCAAACCATCCAGTCGGCGCGGGGCATTGAAATTGGCCATATTTTTCAGCTGGGCACCAAGTACTCCAAGGCGCTAGGGGCCACTTTCGCCGCCGAGTCGGGTAGCGAGGAACCCCTGGTGATGGGCTGCTACGGCGTCGGCGTCTCTCGGCTGGCCCAGTCCGCCGTGGAGCAGTCCTACGACAAAGACGGCATCATTTGGCCGGTGGCGATCGCCCCTTACCACGCCATTGTCATCGTCCCCAACATCACCGACGAGACCCAGATGAGCGCCGCCGAAGATCTGTACGCTCAGCTCAACGCGGCGGGCATTGAGACCCTGCTGGACGACCGCGATAGCCGGGCTGGCTTTAAGTTCAAAGACGCCGACCTGATTGGTGTGCCCTACCGAGTGGTGACAGGGCGATCGCTCAAGCAGGGCAAAGTCGAAGTGGTGAAGCGGGCCACCCACGAGGCGCAAGACATTGCCCTAGGTGATGTAGTAACCACGATTCAAGGCTGGATGGCGGCGGCGCTAGGCTAATTCTTTAGGAGACCTTGTGGTACAAGATACCGTCGCTCAAAACGCTAGCGCCTCTTCCGAGCAGCCGTCAAACCTGGTGTTCGGGGCGAGCTTGATGACGCTGGCGTTTTTTATGAACACCGTACAAAGCTCAATTGCCAAAGTCGTTCGGGAAGACCTAGGCGGACCACAGTTCACGCTGTATGTGTTCTCTTTAGTGCTGCTTATCCTGCTTCCTGCCGTGATCTGGAGAAGGGGGCGCGACTTTAAGACCGAGGTGCTGCCGCTGCACCTGATGCGGGGAGTAGCGGGGGCCTCTGGCTTCCTGCTGTTTTTCACTTCAGTTAAGCTGATTGACTTGGTGAACGCGACGGTTTTAATTAACACCATCCCTATATTGATTCCCGTAATCGCCTGGGTCGCGCTCGGCCAAGACGTTTCGCGCGGGCTGTGGGCGGCGATCGCCATTGGGTTTGTGGGGCTGCTTGTCGTGGTGCAGCCGAGCACGTCAATTTTAAGTCAACCCGGAACCCTGCTGGCCCTCGCGGCGGCGATCGCCGGGGCGATCGAGTTCCTGACGGTGCGGCGGCTGAATCAGAGCGAGCCCGCCTTCACCCAGATTCTCTACTACCTCACGGTGGGTTGGGTGATGGCCTTTGCTTTTGCCCTGTGGCACCTGCGGATGCCCAGCCTGACGACGTGGCTTTGGATGGGCGGGGCGGCGATCGCGCTTCTCAGCGTGCAGTTCTCGCTCATCAAGGCCTTTTCCTACGCGGCCCCCCAGCAGGTGGGGGTTTTTCAGTACAGCTCGGTGGCGTTCTCTGCAATCATCGGCTGGACTTTTTTCAACGAAACCCCCGACATGCTTGTGGCCGTGGGGATCGTGCTGATCTGCGTTGGCGGCATGACGGCGATTTTGCTGGGAGATACGGAACCGGGAGACGCAGAACCGCAGTCTTGAGGGACGGGCCCCTGCCAATACGCCCTGAATAGGCCAAAAACCGGAACAAAAGCTTAAAGCTGAGCAGCGATCGCTTTACTTTCTGTTACAAACCTGTTAGTATTAAATCAGTGGGAAGTAACGAAACGGTTACAGACCTCCCACCTAATACATCCAATCAATAACACCAACCGCAATTATGACAACTACCCTACAGCAGCGCTCTACTAGCGCTAACGTATGGCAGCAGTTCTGCGAGTGGGTCACCAGCACCAACAACCGCCTCTACGTAGGCTGGTTCGGCGTCCTGATGATTCCGACTCTCTTAGCTGCTACTACCTGCTTCCTCATCGCCTTCGTGGCGGCTCCTCCTGTCGACATCGACGGCATCCGCGAGCCTGTTGCAGGTTCACTGATGTACGGCAACAACATCATCTCTGGTGCGATTGTTCCGTCATCCAACGCAATTGGCCTACACTTCTACCCCATCTGGGAAGCAGCATCACTCGACGAGTGGCTGTACAACGGCGGACCTTACCAGCTGGTGGTATTCCACTTCCTGATTGGCGTCTTCTGCTACATGGGCCGCGAGTGGGAACTATCCTACCGTCTGGGCATGCGCCCCTGGATTTGCGTTGCCTACAGTGCACCTGTTGCAGCGGCATCTGCAGTCTTCCTCATCTACCCCATCGGACAGGGTTCATTCTCTGACGGCATGCCACTGGGCATCTCGGGTACGTTCAACTTCATGTTCGTGTTCCAGGCAGAGCACAACATTCTGATGCACCCCTTCCACATGCTAGGTGTGGCAGGCGTCTTCGGCGGAGCACTGTTCAGCGCGATGCACGGTTCACTGGTGACCTCTTCACTGGTGCGAGAGACGACTGAGTCTGAGTCGCAGAACTACGGCTACAAGTTCGGTCAAGAAGAAGAGACCTACAACATCGTTGCAGCGCACGGCTACTTCGGCCGCCTCATCTTCCAATACGCCATCTTCAACAACTCCCGCGCACTGCACTTCTTCTTGGGCGCGTGGCCTGTCGTAGGCATCTGGTTCACGGCGCTGGGCATCAGCACGATGGCGTTCAACCTGAACGGGTTCAACTTCAACCAGTCTGTTCTAGACAGCCAGGGCCGGGTCATCAACACCTGGGCGGACATCATCAACCGCGCCAACCTGGGTATGGAAGTGATGCACGAGCGCAACGCTCACAACTTCCCGCTTGACCTTGCTGCTGCTGAGGCACCTGCTATCAACGGCTAGGACCAAAGACAGCTCAGCTAGCCTGAGTTAATTAGAAGAGCGCCTCCTTTGGGAGGCGCTTTTTGATTTGTATGGGTGCTTTTTGGGAAGGGTATTGGGGGGAGCGATCGCTAATCTCAGGTCTGGGATGCCGCGGGAATTGTTTTGCTCATGTTCGGCTGCGGTCCTCGATATTGGGGTGTACTTGCCTGGTCTACAACCGCGCTTTGGCGGCAAGGACTGAGGCTTGGTACCAGAAGCAAGAGCGCGTCGGCTACGCTCAGACCTCGTCGATGCTGACCCAGTGGAAAAAAGAGGAGGGCCTCGAATTTCTTACTGAGGTTAGCTCGGTTCCCCTTCAGCAAGGGCTGAGGCACCTGCAGACCGCCTTCACTAACTTCTTTGCAGGTCGGGCCAACTATCCCAGCTTCAAAAAGAAGCGCAACGGCGGTAGCGCGGAGTTTACCAAGGCGGCGTTCAAGTTTAGGGGCGTTCAAGTCTACTTGGCTAAGTGCTCTAAACCTCTGCCTATTCGATGGTCTCGTCAGCTTCCGAAAGATGCCGCACCATCGACTATCACGGTGAAGCTGACGCCTGCAGGCCGGTGGTTTGTGTCGCTGTTGGTGGAGGTGAATATTGAGCCACTGCCGGTATCTCCTAACAAAGTTGGCCTGGACATGGGCATCACCAGTCTGGTCACGCTGAGCACAGGCGAGAAGATTACCAACCCCAAAGGCTTTAGAGCTAAGTACCGCAAGCTACGAAAAGCTCAAAAGGCTCTCAGCCGCAAGCAAGAGGGCTCGAACAACCGATACAAAGCGCGGCTCAGGGTGGCTAGGGTCCACGCCGAGATAGCCGATGCCCGCAAAGACCTGCTTCCCTTCGGGACGCTTCGCGAACACAAGCTGACAACCCGGCTGGTGCGCGAAAACCAAGCGATCGCCGTCGAGGACTTGGCAGTGGGGAACATGGTCCGTAATCACTCTTTGGCGCGCGCTATCAGTGATGCAAGCTGGGGGGAGCTGGTGCGGCAGCTTACCTACAAGTGCGAGTGGTACGGGCGGGAGCTGGTTAAGATAGACCGATGGTTCCCTAGCTCTAAGCGCTGTGGCAGCTGCGGCCATGTCGTAGATAAGCTGCCGTTGAACGTTCGAGAGTGGCAGTGCCCTGAGTGCGACGTGAAGCACGATAGAGACGTAAACGCTGCTGTAAACGTATTGGCCGCTGGTCTAACGGTGTCAGTCTGTGGAGCGACCGTAAGACCCGTTGGCGAAGCCTGCGCTTCGCGCATAGAGAGCAAATCTCGGAAGGCAGGTGCTACGAAGCAGAACCCTCCTCGGGTGACCGGGGAATCCCACGCGCTTTAGCCGCGGGAGTAGTCAATGACGTAGTTCTGTCGATGAGCTTGTTCTCAAGGTGTTCCACGAATTGGCGTCCGCAAGCTTTGCACTTGTGGTTTTGTTTGCCGGTATGGATGCTGCCGTTCTTGACGACTTGATTAGAGTCGTAGCTTGGACAGGCGGGCAGTGAAGATAGGACCACCAAGTCGAGATATGGTGAGATAGTTGCTAGCCCGAATGCCCATGCACATCCAGGTTCGCTCGCTAACGCTGCAGCTGCTGGCGGAGCGGGCAGTGTATCTTCCAGAGCAGCGATCGCTGCTGGTGGCCGATTTGCACGTGGGCAAATCCGAAACGTTCCAGCGCTTTGGCATTCCCATCTCGACGCAGGTAAGCCAAACCACCCTAGACCGGCTGGTGCAGCTCTGCGATCGCCTACGGCCCGAGCGACTGTTCATTCTCGGAGATTGGTTCCATTCAAAGCTGGGGCTAGTAGAGGAGGTGCTCAAGCCTTGGGCAGACTTCTTAGGCCGTCGTGATATGGCGGTAGAGCTGGTAGTAGGTAATCACGACCGGCGGCTTTTAGACGCCTGCGTCGCGGCCATGCCGTCGCACCTCACGGTGGTTACCGAAACCGCCTTTGCGGGGCTGTGGCTCTCCCACGCCCCAGAGGTCCTTCCCAGCGCCGACCTGCAGCTCAATATCTGCGGTCATATTCATCCCTGCGTGCGGCTGCGGTCGGCGGTAGACACCCTGCGACTGCCCTGCTTCCATTGGGACAAGCGATCGCAGACGCTCATTCTGCCGTCTTTTGGAGAGTTTACCGGAGGATACGAGATGCCTTTGACGCCGGGGACGACGGCTTATGCAGTGGCGGAGGGACAGGTGATCGAATTTGAGGGGAAGCGGTTCTTTCGTTAAATCCCTCCACCGCCTTATCCCAGCTCCTCCGCATGCTGCTCCAAAATCTCAGTGGCCCGGGCCAAAAACCCCTCTTCACGGTACTCCCGGTAAACCCGCGCCACGTTTTGCGTCGAAACTTGTCGCCCCGCTTCGTCCTGAAACTCTATGGTGATGCGCAAATCTTCCAGGTAGTGCTCCGCCGCCATCGGCCAGTCGCCGCAGGCCTCCGCGAGGTGGCCCAGCTGAGAATAGACGCGCGCCTGACTGTAGCGATCGCCAAACTCGGTATAAATCGCCAGGGCTTTGCCATAGCTATCTTTCGCTGGAGACCAGCGCTGCTGCTCTTGGGTCAAAAGACCCAGCTGAAAATAGGTCTGCGCCTGACCGGCGCGATCGCCCTGCTCAACGTAGCGGTCTAGGGCCTGATGGCAGTGGACTGTCGCCTGCTGCCACTGCCGCTGCTCCCGCAGCACGGCGCCCAAATTGTAGTGGGTGCGGGCCTGACTGGGGTGATCGCTCTGCTCAATGTAGAGTTCAAGCGCTTGCTCGTAGTGGCGGGTCGCCTGCTGCCACTGTCGCCGCTCTTGGGAGACAACGCCTAGATTGTGATAGGTCCGAGCCTGACCCGCCCGGTCGCCAGACTCGCCATAAATGCTCAGCGCCAGCGTGTAGTCCTCTGTGGCCTGCTGCCACTGCCGCTGCTCCTGGGCAATCGTCCCCAGACGGTCATACATTCGAGCCTGGCCGAAGCGATCGCCGTACTTGATCTTGATCGCCAGCGCTTGGTTAAAGTAGGCGATCGCCTGCTGCCACTGCCGCTGCTCTTGGGCCACAACGCCAAGCTGATAGTACGTATTCGCCTGACCCGGAAAATCCCCGGATTCAATTTTGATCGTCAGCGCCTGGTCAAAGTACTCAATCGCCTGCTGCCACTGCCACTGCTGCTGAGCGACAACGCCGAGCTGATGATACGTACAGGCTTGGCCGTAGGTGTCTTCATACTTCGCCTTGATGGTCAGCGACTGGGTAAAGTGGCCTTTCGCCTGCTCCCATCGCTTTTGCTTTTGCTCAACGATTCCCAGCTGATGGAAGCTCACGGCCAGCAGCTTGAGCTGCCTCGATTTCTCCTCGATTCCCGTCAGCGCTTCGGCGAGCGTGATGGCCTCCCAATACAGCTCTTCTGCCGATGGGTAGTTTTTAGAGAGTAAGTGGCAGGTTGCCAAGTCGCCAGCCACCATGGCGGTATCTAGCCCCAATTTCCCCACCTTCACCGTTTCGGGATACTGCGTCAGCTTGTCGTAGACAAACTGCGATAGGGCAACCCCGCCCTTGAGGTCATGGTTAATTCTCAAGAAATCCCTCAGAGCATAGAAGATATCAATTGAGTCTTGCTCCTCCAGGCAAATTTTCAGGGCCTGAGAGAGATTCTCGTATTCCAAACGACAGCAGGCCAGCCCAATTCGGCGCTCGTGCCCCGCCGTGGAGTTAATCAAGCTCCGGTAGTGACCGCTCGTTTTCCGGTAGTGGGTCTTAAAAGCCTGCCGCAGTCCCCACTGAGTTTGCGGGCCTAGCGTTCTTAGCTTTGCGCCTAGAAAGTAGGACAACACCGGCTGAATCGCCAGCATCTGCGGCTGATCTTCCGCTAGCCGCGACAGCAGCCCTTTACTGATTGCCTCCGCGATCGCCGCCTCAAATTGCTCGAAGGAATAGTCTTGAAACAAGTTGTGCTGCTTGAGCTGCTGGAAATACTCCGGCAAGAAATCTTGCCTAAAGCCGCCTTTAAAGGGAGCCAGCCCCAGGAGCAGGAGCTGCGCTTTGGGAGAGGGGTGAGCGTGAAAATACGCGGCGCACTCGATAATCTTTTCCGTCAGCGAAGCGTCAGCTCGATCTGGGAGGGATTCTGGTTGGGCCTGAAGTTCCGCGAGCACCTCCCTGGGCGTCTGCTGCCGAAGCTGGGGCAGCACCACCTTCATCGCCAGCGGGCTTCCAGATAGCAGAGCGATCAGCGGCTCAAAGCCTGGATCTTGGCTGAGGGCCGCGATCGCCTTCTCGTCTCTCTGCGCCCCTAAAATAGATCGGGCCAAAGGCAACCGCGCATCTGGTACCAGTCTTCTGAGGACATGGCGAGTGATACCGCTAGCCCCATCGCCGGGTGGGCTCAGCTCCGCCTCTAGCCACGGCGCTGGGCTGCGGGAGGTTAGCAGCACTTTCGTCAGCCCTCCCGCTAGCACCTGTAGGCAATACTTCAGCGCCTGCCGCTGGTGCGAGGCCAAGACAGCCGATATCTCCGGGGAATGCGCCGTCAACGCCGTTAGGCCGTCAAGCATTAACAGGTAGCGATTTGCCCGCAGTAATTCACCCAGTCGATCGATTTGCTTCGGCAGCGGCAGGGCCTGAAACTCTTTGAGCTCAAGCGGGTTGTAGAGCTCCTGACTGAGGTCAGACACAATCTGCTCCACTGTCTGAGGCCGCTCGTCACAGTCAAAGTAGAATAGCTTTTCGGCGAAACGGATGGTTGGCCACCACCACCGCAGATGGTGGAGCAGCGCCGTTTTGCCCACGCCTGCCTCGCCCAGCAGCAGCAGAATGTTGTGGCGGTCCAAGGCGCGCTCTACTTTGAGGATGTCCAGGTCGCGCCCCAGGAGGCTCTGGCCCAGTGCTTTAGGGCTTAGCGCTCTAGGGCTTGGCGCTTCGGGAACTGGCGCGTCAGCCTCTGGCGCTTCGGAAGACGGCTGCTTCTGCGCCTCGAAGAAAGCCGCCTCTTGGGGCGTCAGCTCCCGCAGGTTGAGGTCTACATCTTCGCTGCAGTAGACTGCGGGAAGTAGCCAGTCTTCTGTATTGACAAGCTGTTGAATTGGGGAATGCCGCTGACGCTCGTAAAGCGATCGCCTCGCTTTGTATACAGCATCGTGCGGCAGCTGACCCGCCAGCAGCTGGGCGTACAGATGCTCTAGAAACGTCGTCCCCGCTTCCGCCAGGTCGCCCATCGCTACCACCGTACGCACCCCAGCGACCATTAAGTGGCTAGCGATGCTGTCCTGTGAAAAGTTTGTCAGCGGTTGACAGTCGTTGAGCAGACACAGCGGCACTGATTTCTCCCGCAGCAGCAGCGCTAAGCGGTCCACATCCACTAGGGTAGCGGTGCCCCTTCCGCCCCCCTCCAGTAGCAAAAAGGCCTTTCGGTCCTCATATTTGGGAATTGGGCTGCTTTCGGACGCCGAATCTTGATCCGCCGCAGGCGCTCCCCCACCGCTCATCGCCTGCAGTTGCGTACAGGTGAGCAGCGTGCCCTGAGCATCGAAGTGGACGATGTGATAATAGCCCTCTTTGCCCTGCAGGTGGTTCTCTAGCGCTTCGTAGGTGGCGGGCCGCAGCAGCTCCACTCTCACCGGCAGCTGGGCTCTCTCGATCGCTTCCACAATGGGGCGGGCCATCGTCCGGGGGTCCGCATTCGGGTCGTTTCCTGGTCGCGCCGTCACCAACAGTAGGTCTAGGTAAGGCGAAGCCTCCATGCCGTCGTAGAGCGACTCAGGGGAACCCAGTCTACGGACCAAAGTACATTGTGTCGCTAGCGGCTCCTCTAGCTCTGGGTCTCGCAGCGCTTCCCAATGTATGGCCTGAAATTCGAGGGACTGGCTTTCGATGCTGATTTCGAGCTGACTGAAGCGATCGCGCAGTTGACGGTACTGAGCGTAAGCGGCTTCGCTGCTGTGAAAGATCTGGTTAAAAAGCTGCTCGCCGTAGTCTTTGCGGCTGCCTAGGCCACCTTTCTTTGCCTGAGATAGGTCAGTCTGTTGTTTAGCGTGCTCTGCCAGGCTCTCTACGTCCTCACTGACCGGATTCGCGACCGTGATAGGGTATTCGCTTTCGTAGTCAAAGCTCACTGTGGCTTCAAAGCCCTGATCGCTCTGGTGGCGATCGCTAATCGTGATGGTATGCATGGGAGGCTGCAGGTAGGGAGCTTCAGGACAGTAGGGGCGCTGGGAAAGTTATGGTTAGGGGGCCGCTCCTCATACTTGCAAGCTTTTTTGGGGTTCTCAGGATAGGTAGCGGGTGAGAGGACGCTGAATTGTAAACTCGCTCCCCTGAGCCGAGTGGCCCTTGAGCAACATCGCACCCCTTCAAAGCCGCGCTCGCCCCCAATACCGTGGCCGTGGCGTCAATCCCCGCAAGCTCTGTATTACAGTTAAGGTCGCAGGTCGGTGTACCGCTAATCATGGACGTTTCGCGGCACGCTGACTGTCTCATCTGATGGCGATCGCCCGTGCCCCTAGAAGCTCCGCCGTCCGTCACGCGCTCGATTGAGCCTAACGTCCCTCTTCTGCCCTCTCAGAGCCCCATCAACATGATTCTCTCTATTTGGCGACGGCGCTATCTCGGCACCGCCCTGCTGCTGGCGCTTTTGGCTATGGCCTGGCCTGCAAGGGCTGCAGAGCGAATTCTGTTTCACTACAGCATTATTGAGCGCTCTCTTGACGTCAGCAGCTTGGAGGCGTTTGCCGAAGATGGCACCGTCAACGGGCAGCTTGGCAGCTACTTTGCCATTGCTGGAGTTAATGAAGAACAGCGAGCGGCCTTTCGAGCGGCGCTTCAGCGGCCCGCCCCCATCGAGCCCGCCTTGCTCTCCCGCATCCTCTACACCCCCATTGGCGAAGATATTTTGACCAAGTTTCTCGGCGATCTGCTGCGCACCGAGGCCGGGCTTAACGGGAAGTTTTCTCTGAGGGCAGCGCTGGTGCTTGCGGCGCAGGACGAGGAGGGTCTCTCAACGCTCAACTTCTTGCGGTATCTGCCTACCGATATGCGCGTTAACCTGCAGTCGGTCTTGAGTTTGGCTCGAAACGTCGAAGCGGTTGTTAACGCGACGCTGTTTTCAATTGAAACGATAGAAGTTCTCTCTGATGAAGAGGCGCGCGGGGACGTCGCCGTGGACTACGCCGCCCTACCGCAGCTGGATCAGCCGGGGCCCTACGGGACGCGATCGCAGCGCTGGGAGCTAGTTTCTGAGCGGCAAGATCCCGTATCTGGCCAACTCTATCAGCGTAAATTTTACGTCGACGTGGTTCGCCCTGACCGATGGCAACCAGGAAAAACGCCTGTGATTGTGTTCTCCCACGGCCTGTCGTCAAGCCCCCGGCACTTTTCAACGTTGGCCGCGCATATGGCCTCCCACGGCTATGTGGTGGCGATGCCGCAGCATCCCGGTAGCGATGCCCTCTACCGCAATCAGCTAATCAAAGGCTTGACCAATGCTGTGTTCGAAGTCGGAGAGTTTGTTGATCGTCCCTTGGATGTGAGTGACGTCATTGATGAGCTAGAGCGCCGCAATGAATCAGAATTTGAAGGGCGGCTCGATCTTGCTCACGTCGGCGTGGGAGGACATTCTTTTGGGGGCTACACGGCCCTCGCCGTAGCTGGGGCAACCATCGACTTCGACTTCCTCTCGGCTGACTGCGGCGATCGCTTCAGCTACCTAAATACCTCGCTGCTGCTGCAGTGTCAGGCGCTAGAGCTACCTCGACAGGACTACGAGTTTCGCGACGAGCGGGTGCAGTCTGTGGTGGCAATGAACCCGGTGAACAGCAGCATCTACGGCCCTGAGGGGCTACGCCAAGTTCAAATTCCGGCCCTCATCCTTTCGGGAAGCCACGACCCGGCAACGCCTGCTGTGTTTGAGCAGTTTCGCACCTTCCCTTGGCTGGCCTCCGAGGAGCGGTACCTGGGCTTGATTGAAGGTCAGGCCCACATTGATTTTTCGGAACTTGATGTCGGCATCACGGACACCATCAATTCAATCAATGGCCTCACCCTAGCAGACCCCAGAATTATAGCCACCTATTCCTGGGGGTTCAGCCTGGCGTTCTTTGGCGTGCATGCTGCGCAGGATGAGAGCTATCGCCGCTACCTGCAGGCGTCCTATTCCGACTTTTTGAGTCAAGATCAGGGCTCTTCGCTGCACTTGGTCAGCGAAGCTATGACTCCGGAACTAGAGTCGGCGGCAGCGCGGTTGGCGGGTAGTCCACTGAATTAGCGCCCATAGCTTACCCGAAATTTTGTGGCTCCAATAGGGGGCTATAGGCGAATGGCACTGACATAAGCTGTATCAGGCTGCCAGTTTAGCTTTGAGGACAGAACGCGGTTGCTGCATGCGAGGAAAAGGCTTGGGTCTGCGTTTGACCACTCTCGGTTCGTGGCGATTGGGGCGAAAGGGAACGATGAGCTGAGCAATCAGACGCAGCAATATCTGATACTGCTGGGAGCGTTGCTGGTGGGTTGCGCCAATAAATGCAGGACGGGCGTGATTCAGCTGCTGTCTTGTGCCCTGCAGCGACAAGCGCAATGCCGCTGCTGTTGAGCGCTCCGAGGCTTGCCACATCAAGGTGCGCAGCAGATTGTAGGCGAGCAGGTGCATCCATAGGTCCTTTTTGACCATCTGTGGGGTCTTGGCTGCAATCATCTCCATGCCTAGGGTGGTTTTGAGGTGCTTGAGGTTGACCTCAGTGGCCTGCCAGCGCTGGTGATAGAGGTCAATGAGCTTGGCCTTTGGATAGCGTTTGGGATCGCTTAAGGTGGTCACCACAATGATCTCAGTTGGCCGAAATCCGCGCTGAGTAATCAGTAGATGCACTTCCCTCACCTCCAGATACAACGGCAGCGACTCAAACGCTGCGCTGCTCATTGAGGCTGGACAGCGGGCGGGGCGCTGCCAAACGACCCGGTGGTCGCCAATGCCCAGCTTCTTGCCTCGGCGAAAGTCGCAGCGGCGAGCATGATGCTTGCGAAACACTCCATCAGCACCAGCCGCCTGGACAAGCGCTAAGTCAGCATAGGTGCCATAGGCGGAATCAGCTACCACCACATCCTCTGGAGCCAAACAGGCATACAGTTGCCGCGCCAGTTGCCATTCGCTGGTGCCAAACGGAGCAATGGCCGCTTCGAGTACCGCTCCACTGGTCAGACAAAACCACACCACCACCCGGGCGATGGGAAACCCACAGCCGGGCTTTTGCGTACTCACCTGCGGATATTCCGCCTGATTGGCAGCAGTATCGCTCATCTGTACTCCGGTGCCATCAAACGCTTTCACCCGTCTGCCACACCAGTACTGCTCAACTGGTACTTGCGCGTGTAGGGCACTCGCGCTGCGCTTGAGTAACGATGGGAGAATCGCCCAGGGCAGCCGTTTGCGGGCTTTGCTATACCCTCCAGTATCCGATGACGGCACCGCCTCACCTGTCATCGCCATCCAGGTGGTCACCCGCTTGACTGCGTTGCTCAGGCTGCTGTCACCATCTATCACTTGCGATATCCACGCCCACACAACCACCATCGGCGTGTAAAGCACTTGTCGATAAGTTACTTGGTGTTCCTCTAGCACCTGGGCAATTTGAGATTCGCTGAGCACCTGGGCAAACGGCAGGCCCAGACTGTTTTGGTATTGCTGCTTGAGAATTTCGGCTCGATTCGGCATAGTAGAGACAGTATTTTGTGGCTTTGATCCCCTGATTGTCCCTAATCATGGGGCTCGAAGCCTTTTTTTGTCTCTTACGTCAGTGCCATTCGGCTATAGGCTTATTCGTAGCTAGTAGAAAGCGCCATTGGAAAAAGCGATAGAGGGCGCTCACCTCTATCGCTTTACTCAACCAACGGTTAGGCTGAATTGACCGAAAGCGCTACGCCTTAGGGGGACGCTCCTGCGTGAAGGTCTCCCAAGCCGCTTTTGCTGCCTCAGAGAGGCGATCGCCAAACGTTGCAACGTCGTCCACCAGAGTTTGCCAGTTCTTCTCGGCCTCAAGCTGCAGCTGGGCGATCGCCTTCTCAAGTTCGTTGGGGTCAACCAACTTGTTGTGCTCGACGTTTTGGCGCGCCTGCCGCACTGCGCTGAGGTACGCATCGCGGGCCAAGTCCCCTGCTGCCGTGGCTTCAGACATTGCTCGGGTGCGAATGGCTTCGGCAAGCCTTTGGGTCTCCGCACTGAGCACTTCCGGGGTTGCTGGGACTTCGGGCAGTGTTGTAGGATCGTTCGCCCCCCCTGCTTTTACAATGGCCTCGTCTTCTGGGGCAGCGCCCGCCTCAGGAATGCCTGCATTCAAGTTGTCGTTCGGTGTCATAAAATTGTCTCCTTAATCATCAATGGCGTCGGTCAGCACCGCTTTAGCACTGTTGAAGCAAGCCACTCTATAAAAGCACAGTCAACAGGAAAGCACAGTCAACAGGAAAGTGGGCGGCTTGCCAGTCGAGCTGCCCAAGCTCATTAGCGGGCCGTATTGCTTACGCTTTGGCTCACGCCTTCCTCAAGCTGCAGTAGTCGATTGACTCGATCTTCAGTAGAGGGGTGGGTCGAGAACAGGTTGTTGAGCCCAGCCTTAGGAAGGGCGTTCATAATCAACAGGGGCTCAAATGCCGGGTTGGCCTGGATGGGCATGCGGCGAGCGCTTTGGTCTAAACGCTGCAGGGCACTTGCCAGCGCTCGGGGGTTGCCCGTTAGCTCAGCCGCACCCGCATCGGCGCTGTACTCTCTGGTGCGGGAGATGCCAAGCTGAATGACGGTGGCGGCCATGGGCGCTAGCATTACCGTGAGCAGTAGACCGAGCGGATTAGCTCCCCGGTTGTCGTCTCTTGACATGCCACCAAACCACATGCTGTAGCTCACCATCTGCGCCAGGAACGATACGGCCCCGCCCAAGGTGGCCGCTACGGCTTGGGTTAGGGTATCGCGGTTGCGAATGTGAGTCATCTCATGGGCCAGCACGCCTTCAAGTTCGTCGGCAGGCAGCATGTCCATGATGCCCTTAGTGACGGCCACAGCGGCGTGCTCGGGGTCGCGTCCGGTGGCAAAGGCGTTGAGAGACTCGGTCGGAATTACGTAGACGGCGGGCATGGGTAAGCTAGCGCGATCGCTTAGCTTTTTCACCATGCGGTGTAGGTCCGGGGCTTCAGTAGGGCCAACGGGCTGGGCGCGGTAGACCGACAGCGCAATGCGGTCTGAGTAGTACCAAGAGCCCAAGTTAGTCGCAGCGGCGATCGCCACGCCGATTAGCACGCCGCCTGTGCCACCAATCGTCCAGTAGCTAATAGCAATCAAAAGACCGCTCAGCAGTCCTAGTAAACCGACTGTTTTGAACTGATTCATTCTTTTACCTCGTACGTGCGCCTCGGCGGGCTAGCCCACGACTGAGTTAAAATCGGTGCTAATCGGGCTAAAGCGCTTATACCCCTATAATATCTAGGGGATCTGGGAGGTTCACCTCTACTGAGGGGGAGAAAACCGCCATAGGCTGAGTGGGGATTTCCGGAGCTGGTCTTGGGCCGTCGGGTTTAGCTTGTTGGCCTTGGGTGAGATTTTTTAGCTACTAGACGGGAAGCCCCGCGCTCTACCCGTCAGGGTGAGCGTCGGGATGAGAGTCGCGGTCGTCGATGGGGCTCAATGCCCCGGAGACGGCCAAACTTCGGATGTACTCCCTAAGGACATCGTTGATAGTTCTTTCGGTCATCTCACAATACTTGTCAAGATGCTGCTTTTCTCTGTCAGCGGCTCTAATAGTTATTTGCTGCATGTCGTTCTGATGTCAATATGCTATCATTATTGCATGAAAGTCACTTATCAGTACAAGTTGCGTCCAACGGCTGAGCAAACGGTTACTATGACCCGATGGCTAGATATGCTTCGGGCACAGTACAACTGGTTGCTGGCTGAGCGATTCAACTGGTGGGAGATGAACCGCTGTTCGGTCAACGCCTGCCCACTCACCTGTAGCCTTGCGCCACTCAAAGATAATCCTAATTACTACAGCCAGAAGGCTAGCCTAGTACCTCTCAAGCGAGAGCGGCCCTGGTACAAAGATTTGCACTCACAAGCGCTTCAGGAGGTGACGAAGCAGGTAAAGCAGACGTTCGAGCGTTTCATCAAAGGTGATAAAAACGGTAAGCGTAGCGGCAAGCCTCGGTTCAAAGGCGCGGGGCGCTACAGGACGTTCACGTTCCCGCAGATGAAACCTGACTGCATCGATGGAAGTCGTATTACCCTGCCTAAGATTGGCCAGGTGAAGCTAATCCTTCATCGCCCGATACCTGATGGGTTTACTGTCAAAACCGCCAAGGTGACTCGCAAAGCAGATGGTTGGTATGTGAGCCTGTTACTGGAAAACAATGCCGTTCCGATGCTTACTCCGGATGTCGATAGGGCTAAGTCTGTCGGTGTTGATGTTGGGCTGAAGGATTTCTTGGTTACCAGTGACGGTGAGAGCGTTCCTATCCCTCAGTTCTTTCGACGCTCAGAGCGGCAGCTATCCAAGCTGCAGCGGCAGCTATCGAGACAGAAGAAGAGCTCTAACCGCTGGCGTAAGCAGGTGAATCGTATCGCCAAACTACACCTAAAGATATCGCGTCAGCGTCGTGATTTCTTTTCTAAGGTGTGGGATTGGCTGTTCTCAAAGTACGATGTTGTCGCTCATGAAAAGCTCAACATCAAAGGACTTGCTCGAACCAGACTGGCAAAGTCAATCGCTGATGCCGCATGGGGTACATTCTTGGAGATAGGCTCTTTCAAAGCCGCGAAAGCTGGAAAGATGACCCTCGCTGAGAACCCACGCGGAACCAGCATTGATTGCTCGGGTTGTGGTGAGCGGGTACCAAAGACGCTGGCCGATCGGGTCCATAGTTGCCCGTCATGCGGCTTAACGATCTGTCGCGACCACAACGCGGCTATCAACCTATTGAATAGGGCTGTGGGACATCAAGCCCTTAATCTCTCAGGAAATGTCTCAGCGGTAGCTGGGAGTCACTTAGGAAGCCCGCGCTGTATGCGTAGCATCAGCGTCGGGAGGATGTCACAGAGGATTGGAGTGCAGCGTACCCCACCGCAGTGGGGACAATCTCTTTACCCCGGCGCCACCGTCAGCGCTGCTCCGGCTAAATACAGCAGGGGAGCCAGCGCCAAAGCCGGTAAGAGGGAAGCAATTCGAACCTGCGTTGCTTCTAGCAGAGTCAACCCCAACCCCATAATGATCAGCCCGCCTACCCCCGTAGAGGCCAAGATAGCCGGAGAGGTGGCAGGGTCCGGAAGAATTTGGGCAAAGGTGGCCGCACCTAAGGAGAGGCCGCCCTGGTAAAGCAAAATCGGCAGGGCTGAAAACCCCACCCCGACGCCAAAGGTGCTGGTGAGAGCAACTGAGGCTAAACCATCCATCACAGCTTTGATCACCAGCAGAGCGTTGTCGCCGGTGAGACCATTGTTGAGGCTGCCGATCAGGGCTAAAGGGCCAATGCAGAACAGCAGGCTAGCGGCCACGAAACCATCAGTAAAGCGCCCCTGCCCCTGAAAACGACGCTTGAGCCAGTTTCCCACGGCCTCTAGCCTGCCCTCAAGGCCCCACCATTCTCCTAAGAGTCCGCCGCCCACTAGGGCGAGCAGTCCTACAATCACGCCGTCCACAGCTCCGGCCTGCAGGTCAAACAGGCCACGGCCCATTTCCGCCCCTAGCAGCAGAGTGATGAGGCCCAGCCCTTGAGTAATCACCCGCTGCATCGGCTGGGGCAAGCGATCGCGCAGGGACAGTCCAACCGCTGTCCCTGCAATGACGGTGAAGACGTTGATCCAGGTACCGCTGGTTTGCGTCCAGAAGTCTATCACTGATGCTTAATGACAGGCTACTGGAACTTTCAGCCGCTCATGGATGCCCAAAATCAGGTTTTCTGTCTCGTCCCAGCTGATGCACTTATCGGTGATGGAAGTCCCGTACTTGAGGTCGGCGCGATCGCTGGGAATAGGCTGATTGCCCTCATGGATATTCGACTCTAGCATCATGCCGATGATGGAGCGGTTGCCTGCCAGCAGCTGATCGACCACCTGCTGGGCCACTACAGGCTGACGGCGATGGTCTTTGTTAGAGTTGCCGTGGCTGCAGTCGATGACCAAGCGCTGAGGTAGATCACGCTCGGCAAGGGCTGACTCCACCCAGCGCACGGTTTCTGCGTCGCAGTTGGGCTTGCCGCCGCCCCCCCGCAAAATCACATGGCCGTAAGGGTTGCCCTTTGTGCGGATGACGCCCACTTGCCCCTCTGCGTCGATGCCCAGGAAATGGTGCGGGTTGCGGGAAGCCTGCAGGGCATCGATCGCCACTTTGACGTTGCCGTCGGTGCCGTTTTTCAGACCGACGGGCACCGATAGGCCGCTGGTCATCTCACGGTGGGTTTGGGACTCAATCGTACGGGCGCCAATGGCGTACCAGGAAATCAGATCGCTGATGTACTGGGGGGTAATGGGGTCCAGCGCCTCGCTGCCCGCTGGAAGCCCTAGCTCTGCGAGCTGTAGGAGCAGCTGCCGCGCTACATGAAGACCGTGCTGCACCTGAAAGGAGCCGTCAAGCAGCGGGTCGTTGATCAAGCCTTTCCAGCCGACGGTGGTGCGCGGTTTCTCAAAGTACACCCGCATCACCAGCAGCAGGCGATCGCTCACCTTCTCTGAGAGGGCCTTGAGGCGGCGGGCGTAGTCGAAGGCTACGTCTAGATCGTGAATGGAGCAGGGACCCACAACAACAAACTGGCGCGAGTCGTGGCCATCGATGATGTTGGCGATCGCCTCTCGCCCTTTGATGACCGTCTCCATAGCCTTTGGGCTGAGGGGCATCTGGGCCATCAGTTCCTTGGGGGAGAGCAGCCGCTCGTAGGATTCGATATGGGTGTCAACAATATTTTGCGTTGCTTGGGGCTGATCCATCACAGGCGTCCTTAATTTTTCGCTGCAGAGCACACGATTTCCATCATACGTGCCAAATGACGGTTCAATGGGTGGACCGAAAGATGTGTCATATTGTGTTATGCAACCGCCGCTTGAGGCAGCTGGGCAGGTTGCGCTAGCGTGTCAAAGCGGAAAGTGTCAAGGCGATCGCCCTGCTCACCCGGCCCGAAAGGCTAAAGTACAATCATGTTCAAGCTTCGGTCTCAGGTCGGTTTACACCGCGCTTCAGACAATCCTGAGGCCCGGTTACAGCGCTTACAGGAGCGTGCATTTATGACAACTAAACGGCCATTCATTCCCCTACTGTCCTTGGTGCTTTTACTTGCAGCCGGGGGCGGTACCCTGCTGGCGCTGACGTCAGACAACCACTCTAATACAATTGACGCCGCCTCTACTGAGCCAGGTTCTGCCTCGCTTGAGGAGCCCACCGGGGTGAATTCCACCGAGCAGCCAGTCGCGTCTTCTCCGACCGAACCACAGCCCGAGACCCAAAGGTCGGCGCAGCAGGCTCAAACCCCGCAGCGCTCACCGTCTCAGACACAGTCACCCCAAGCGCCGCCCCAAGCGGGATACGATACCACCGTCATTCCAGGGGAGCGGGTCGGCCCCATCACCCGCAGCACCACGCGCCAGGATTTAGCCGCTCTGTTCGGGGAGCAGCAGCTCATCGATATCACCGTGCCGGTCGGTGAAGGCTTCACCGAACCGGGGGTCGAGATTGCCTTGGACGATGGACTGACGCTCAGCCTCATCTGGACTGACGCGACTCAATCTGGCGTCCGGGAAGTCCGTGACCTAGGGCCAGCGTGGCGGACTTCCGAGGGCGTTTACGTCGGCATGCCTCTGAGTGAGTTCGAGCAGGTGGCGGGCGAGTTTGAGTTCTACGGCTTCGGCTGGGACTACGGCGGTACGGTGCTGTTGGACAGTAGTCGACTCGCTCAGTACGACGGCGATCTAATCCTGCGCATGGCGATCGACTCCTCTCAGCCCTATCAGGCGCTATCGGGAGACTCGCAGTATTCTTCTGCCAACGGCGGCCTAGAGGCGCTCAATCCCTATATCGACGAGATGATTGTGACGCTGACGCCTTAGGGCAAAGTCCCTACTTCGTCAGTCCGTTTTCTAGGGCATAGCGCACCAGCTCGGTGCGGCTGTTGGTTCCCGTCTTGCTAAATAGGCGGCTGACGTATTTCTCCACGTTGCGCACGCTCGTCTCCAACCGGCGAGCGATTTCTTTGTTCATCAGCCCTTCTGCCACCAAATCTAGAACGCTCTTCTCGCGGGGGGTGAAGTCGATATCAACAGAGCTGGTGGTCTGAATCGCGCTACCTCGCTGCCCCAGCATGGCGCGGATTTCCGCGATCTGACGGGCCATCTCGGCAATGTCGGGGTTCTCACCGCTAGAGACTTCTGTGCGCACGGCTGCCCGCCGATCTAAGAGGCCTTCTACGACGGCCACCAGCTCGTCGGGGTCGAAAGGCTTGGAGATATAGGCATCACAGCCCGCTTGGTAGCCCTGAATGCGATCGCTAGTCATGCCTCGGGCGGTGAGGAACACTACGGGAAGCGTTTTGAGGCGATCGTCCGCCCGCATCTGCTTCAAAAACTCGTAGCCGTTGACCTTGGGCATCATGATATCGGTGATCACTAGGTCGGGCAAAAACTGCTGCAGCTTCTCCCAACCATCCGTGGCGTTGCTGGCCACCTGCACCGCAAATCCACTGTCTTCTAAGTAGGCCTGCACCGCTTCGCGCAGTCCGGGCTCGTCGTCCACCAGCAGCAGCTGTCCTCCCGCCATATCTCCTCCTCTAACACAGCATTCGCGGGCGATTTGGTATCGCCATATATACCAGTGTAATGCTAAGACAGTGGTTGTTTTGAGTTAACGCTATGCGGCATTTCCAGCGGCTTTGGCACGCGCTTCAGTATTCTTTGGCTATGGTCGCTTGCGCGATTGCCGCCGCCGTTGTCGTCTGGGCCGATGTCTATCCCTTTCTTGCCCCCAATCGGCCCATTCCTGACGCCGATGCTCTGGTGATAGAAGGCTGGATGCCAGACTACGCGATCGCCGCCGCCGCTGCTGAATTTCGCCGGGGCAGCTACCAGCTGATTATTACGACGGGGCCTCCCATCCGGCACGGCAGCTATCTGGTTGCCCACCAGACCTTTGCCGACCTTTCGGCGGCAACGCTGGTGGCTCTGGGCGTTGATCCCAACAGGGTTATTGCTTTACCCCATAGCGCAATTGCGGTGCGGCGCACGGCGTCTCTAGCGATCGCTCTCCGTCAAGGGCTCCAGGACGCTGACGTTGCCCTCCAGACGGTCAACCTCTATTCTCTAGGGCCACACGCCCGCCGAACTTGGGAACTGTGCCGCGCTGCCCTCACGCCTGAGGTCCAGGTTGGCGTTCTTGCTGCTGTGCCCCAGGAGTACGAGCCGGCTTGCTGGTGGCGCACCAGCAGCGGCGTCCGCGTGGTTTTGGGGGAGATGATTGCCTACACCCATTTCTACCTATCCAGACAGCTGGACATTGTTTGAGCCACGGTTAAGCCAAAAAAAAATTAGCTTAGAGTACTCCATCTAAAAGATCGTCCCTTCACAATCAGCATATGGCGGAATCTCAACGAACCACTTTTCCAATCCCGGTAAGCGCTTGATACCCTTTTCCAATTCCGCCATCGCTGCCTGAGTCAACTTGACGCCTGTCTCGTAGGTTTGGGTCACGAGGCTGACCACCGGGTGCTTGCCCTTGAAACGCAACGTCTGGGCAAACTTTAGCACCGTCTCTACGCTATCAAGCAATGCCCCTCGCCAGTGCTGCTCTAGCCAACCAAAGCTCCGCTCTACTGGGTTGTACTTGCTGTGATACGGCGGATAGTACGCCAGCTCAATGGTGATTTGCTCGGCTCTAGCAAACTGCACCAGCCGATGCATGAACTGGGTGCGCCGAGAATGATTCTCCGGCCCGTTGTCGGCATTAATCACTAACCGCTCGATGTGAGCGAAACGGCCTTTCACTCCGTGCCACCACTGCTCTAGCAGGTCAACGATGCAATCTGCTGTCACCCGAGAGGCGACGAAGTACAGCGATAGCTCTTGCTCATGGGGCAAAAGAATACCAACGGGCGTTAGCTGAGCATCAGGCTGAAAGTCATGGTCTTTGGCATGGGTCACCACCCGTGTTTTTCCCCCCCCGGTCGTACTCACCTACCTTCACCGCAGTTTTGGCATCAATCGAAATGCGCAGACTCGTTGGGTCCTTATCTGCTGCGTGATTCACCTGATTGACCTGTTTGAAAATATTCTCGGTCTCGGCAATAACCTTCTGTGGTTTGGTCTTCTGCACCCGCTTAAGCCCATAGCCCATCTCATTCAACCTTTGCCGAATCACCTCGTCGCTCGGCAACTCCTTGTCTTGGTACCCCTTCTGGCCAATCAGCTGCCGCCTAACTTCCGCTACACTCATGCGGCTATACACCCGCCCGCTCCTCAACGTCGGGTCCGCTTGCGTTTGCGGCTCTACAATGGCGCGAATATCTTCTCTGAGGGTAGGAAGGTGTGCTTCTACCGGCTTGCGTCCCCGCTGCTCAAATTTGTCTCGTATCGGACCATGAATCAGTTCTCTTTGCCCTTTGCGTATCGTGCCCCGATTCCATCCCAATTCCGCTTCTGCCCACATCTGTCCCCCTACCCCATACTCTTCCACCACCTTTGCCATGAACTGTCGCCTGGCGCTGCCTTTGAGCTCCTGCGCTGTTTCAGTGAATAGCTGTTTGAGTGAATCGCTCAGGGGCAGGGCATTAACAGACATGACAAACTGGGGTAGAGCCTTACACTCTCATGCTAACGGATGACTTATTTGTCGGAGGACTCTTAGACTAAATTTTGAAGTGTTTCTTGAGTTTCGTGGTGCAGCTGCCGGGAAATGCGGAATAGCTCTCGTCCCGTATGGATGTAGTGTTCGTTGTAGCAAGAGGTAAAGCGCTCGAACTCGTCTAGGCCGTCTCCCACCTGATTGAGGCAGTAATAAAGGCCAGAGGCAGTGGCCGCGACGCTTTTGGGATTGGGCGTTGAGCGAAACATGTGCTGCGCCCAGTCGAGGTGGGTGCGGCAGGTATCGAGGTAGTCTTGAAACTCCTCCATGAGCTCGTCGTCGAACGGATCGGCGGCAAGCTGGTCTAAGGCCCCGTCGAGGGAACCCAGAATGTCGGTAAGGTGCTTATCGATGGGACGATAGACCGCAGTCAGCCAGTTTTGAAGCTGGGCATCGCTATTTTGCCCGTAGGATCTGCGGCGACTGGCCTTGACCTCGCTGTAAGCCGTTTCGCTGCGGGCCGCTCTCCTATGGGCCGCCTGCTGGCGCTGTTCGGCAGGATTGTCTTCTGTGGAGTAGCGCAGCTGAACGTCGTACCGGCGTCGCTTGATGGGATCCCCAAGCACCTCATAGGCCGCGTTGATGCAGCTTATACGATCGTGGCTATCGATGGTGCGGTTGCTGTCGGGGTGAAACTGCTTGGCTAAGCGACGATAGGCCCGCTTGATGTCTAGCTGGCTGGCCTCTGAATGCAGCTCAAGGACTTGGTAGTAGTTTACAGACATGCCTGCTATTGTACCGCCATCCTCATTAACGGGCCAAGAGCCCTGCCGCCCTTTGCCAGGCCGAACAGAGGCGGTGGGGGGGACTAGTTCGTAGCCGACACCAGCTCAGGATCTTGGAACAGCGGCGTGCTCAAATAGCGCTCGCCAAAGCTGGGCTGAATCATAACAATTAGCTTGCCGTCGTTCTCGGGGCGGCAGGCCACCTGCACCGCAGCGGCCAAAGCCGCGCCGCTAGAAATTCCCGACAGCAGACCTTCTTCCCGGGCTAGCCGCCGGCCATAGGCGATCGCTTGATCGTCCGTGACGGCAATGACCTCGTCTATGAGTTCCCTACGCAGCACGTGAGGGATGAACCCTGCACCAATTCCCTGAATTTTGTGAGGTCCGGGGTCTCCCCCTGACAAAACCGAGCTATTCGACGGTTCGACGGCGATGACCTGAAAGGATTCCTTGTGCTGCTTCAAAACCTCTGCGACACCGGTGATGGTGCCTCCCGTCCCTACCCCAGCAATGAGGATGTCAACTTCTCCGTCGGTGTCTGCCCAAATCTCCAGCGCCGTCGTTTCACGGTGGATCTTGGGATTAGCGGCATTGCGGAACTGCTGCAGCATGTAGGCATTGGGCAGCTCGTCTACAATCTCCTGCGCCCGCTGAATGCAACCCCCCATTCCCCACATGCCGGGAGTTAGCTCTAGCTGCGCTCCGTAAGCCCGCAGCATAGCCCGGCGCTCAGCGCTCATGGTTTCGGGCATCGTCAAAATCAAGCGATAGCCTTTTGCCGCCGCCGCCATTGCTAGGGCAATGCCTGTATTCCCTGAGGTAGGCTCTACTAAAACCGTTTTCCCCGGCGCGATTTGGCCTTCCCGCTCAGCCGCTTCAATCATGCTGATGCCAATGCGATCTTTAACTGAAGCGGAGGGGTTCATGCTCTCCAGCTTCACCACAATAGAGGCTAGGCATCCCTCTGCAGCCGGAATGCGATTGAGCTGAACTAGGGGCGTATGCCCGATCAGGTCGGTCACTCGTTGAGCAATGCGCATAGATCAGTTTAGATATAGTACATGAAGTTTAGCTGGCGCTTAGCGTCGCGCTGCTCTGCCAAATCCTGGAGACTGTAGCTTTGTAGGACGGCTTCAGCAGCTTGCCTAGCCTCCTGCCAGGCGTCGTGGATCACAACTTCAGCGGGGAATTTCTTGGCGCAGGGCGAAGCCTTAGCGTCTAGGCCTTCTACACAATTGAGAATTTCTAAGAGGGTAATCTTCCAGGGTTCTCGGGCCAGCAAATAGCCTCCTCTAGCGCCCCGTTGGCTTCGCACGAGCCCAGAGCGCCGCAGAATTGCCAAAAGCTGCTCTAGGTAACGGTCTGGAATAGATTGCTCTGCCGCAATCTGCCGAATCTGCAAAGGTTCTCCCGTGGGATAATGGCTGACCAGTTCTAGAAGCGCTAGCAGCGCATATTCGCTCTTGGTTGAAAGTTCCACAGGTGCTGTTTGTGTGTCTATGACTCAGTATACTCCGGTTTTCCACTGGGGTTTAGGACGATGGCGGAGAATTCTAAGCACCGCATAGAAAAGCGGGCATGGATTATACAATCCATGCCCGCCTTAAATTGTGTGAGCGTTAACAAACTAACTGATTCCAGTTCTAGAACTGGAAGGTCGTCCGGATGTTGCCGACAAAGCTGTCATCGTTGTCGTTGTTGTTGTAGGGATCGTTGATCCACAGGAAGCCAGGAGTAATCGCGATGTTGTCGTTCAGCTGATACCGGTAGAAGACCTCAGTTAGGAAACCAGTGTCTCCCGTAGAGGCATTCAGATCGCGTGAATACTCAGGAACACCCGCAACGACGCCGAGCTGGTTGCCTTCACCGAGGACATCGTTGATTGCCAGCGTACCTTGATAGGTCCAGATCTCGTAATCTTCGGCTGCGCCGATGCCGTTCACCTGGACGAATGCACCACCGCCACCAAGCTCAAGCGCGCCGTCAAACAGGCGGAAGTTGAACTGAGTACCGTAGGTATTAGCGACTTCGTCATTGCCCGTTGAGCTAGCGTCAATCGGAGTCAGGTTCATCGGACCGCCAAAGTTTTGCCCAGCGGGGAAGGTATAGCCGAAGCCATCATTTGCGTAGGAGTTGGCGTAGGTGATAGCTGCGTCAAAGAAGCTGCTGAGGAAAGTGATCTGACCAATTGCACCGTAGGTGCCGTTGAATAGACCGAAGCCGTCATCCGGGTTGGACGCGTCGGCAGCGGAGTAGCCGAAGTCAAGACTGAAGTTGTCATTCAGCTGCACGACTGCGCCAGCACCTGCGTTTCCTGGCACCGCGATCGCATACTGGCGAGGGAAACCGAAGTCGGTGATAGTGCCGGAGCTAGCGCTGTCTAGCGGACTGATGGTGCTGGCGACGAAGTCGTCGCTGGCAATGCTGTTAGCGCCAACGACAACTTCAGCAGGGCCAAGCGGGAAGGTGTAGACCAAGTCATCTAGGCTGAAGCCACCATCACCCTCGTTGCCGAAAGAACGGCCGATAGGGTCGCTGTCGAACTGGTCAAGGTTACGCGCTTGGAAACGAGTCCGCAGACGGTCTTCGCCGGTGAAGCTGGTGTCGAAGTTTAGGCGAACCCGATAGGCAAAGGTAGCTTCATTCTCATCTGGAGTTTGTCCGTCGTCAAAGCCATCTAAGTCGCGGTCATCATCGATCGCGAACTGCTGAGCGAAGATCACCTCACCGTTTAGCTTGGTGGTGGTAGAAAACTGGTTGGCCTCCAGCTCAGCGGTGCGCGCTTCGAGGGAGTCAACGCGACCGCGCAGGGTAGCCAAGTCAGCGGCGAACTGCTGCTGTAGGCGGTTGAGCGTAGCAATGTCCTGCTGGTTGAGCTGAATCTGGTCCAGGTTTGCCGTGATGTTGTTCAAGCAAGCGTTGAGACCAGCGGCAAACTCGTAGCGGCTGAGGGCGGTGAAGCCGCGGTAAGTCCCGTCGGGATAGCCGGCAATACAGCCGTAGCGAGCGATCAAATTCTGCAGCGCCTGAAAAGCCCAGTCGGTAGGCTGAACGTCAGAGAGCTGGGAAACGGAGGTTACCTGAGAGAGGGAATCATCCTCTCCCTCAGCAGCGTACTCATTGAGCTGAGCTAGCTCGCTTTGAGCAGCTTCTTGAGCGATCACAGAGGTCGACAGAGCGATAGTTGCGCCCAGTACAGCTGGCGCAACAAGCAGAGACTTCAAAATTGCTTTATATAGCATCACAATTGTCCTCACACCTATAAGACAAAATCAAACTAATCCGAGGGCGCGAAAATCGCAAGATCTTCGAACACCTCCAATAAGATTAGCAGAGATTTTTGAGATGGGTAACAGGAAAGGGCCAACAATTTGTGAGGAAATCGTGAAAACTGAAATAGATAGCTCTTAAGACAGAGCTATCCGTCCCACCGCGCCTCGGATTGCAGCCAGCGTCAGTCGACTCTGAGACTAGAATTTGAAGCGAGTTCGGATAGCGCCGATGACGGTGGCATCGTTGTCGTTCTCATTGAACGGGTCGGTGTTGATGATCACGGCTGGGGTGATAGCGATCGAGATCATAGACGCCTTGGTCGAACTCGCTGGCGCTACTGGCATAGGAGTTGGAGTACAGAATGCCCGCGTCGAAGAAGTTGCTGAGGAAGGTCAGCTGAGCTGTTGCCACGTAGTCCCCGTTGATAGGCCTGCTTCCGGGTTGGGGCTAGAGGGATCGTCAGCAACGTAGCCGACGTCTAGGCTGAGGCTAGAGTCATTGTTGAGGATGGAGAAAGCAGGGCTGAGCCCTTTAAACTACAAAAACCCCGAGCTTTCGGGGTCTAGTTCAATAACGTCATCTTTTGCAGAATATGCTTTTGACAGGGGCAAGGCCGCGACAGCTCTTTCACAGGCTCAGCAGCTTTCCCCTTTAAAATAGCTATCCGCTCTTACTGGGGGGTGACCTATGCCCTATGAGCATGAAGATCAGCACCAAGAGTAAGAGCGGTCTAGTGGGTCATCAGATTGAAACTTGACTGCCAGGAGGAACCCTAATACCGATCCCAGCAAGCCTTCAAGAGAAGGAAAACTGATTGATTAGCGTACAGCCCTGGCACACAGCCAGACCACATCAATCATCAGACCCGTGTGTATACTACTCTCTTGCATGGGCATCGCCTCCTAGACTTACTAAACGACAATTTTGGTTCAACCACCAGGACAAGCCTGACTTGATATTCCCTTCAATTAAGTTAGCACATCTCTCTCGGGTTGGCAGGCAAAACCGAAGGAAGCTAGTGCGATCGCCCGCGAACGGCTTTTCCAGACGACAGTCTGTAGCTGGTCTTAAAAGTTCGGGGCATTGCCGAGCACCTTTCCTAAGATGAAGGGAGCCCAGCAGCACTCTCACTCAGCGTTAATCAGAGCGCTGTAGGGCCACTGTAGGGTCAATAGATATTATTGACGCGTAGCATAACAAAGGAGGCTATCCGAATGGTTGTCGATCAGCGGCCTGACCCAGAAGACCAGCAGAGGGCATTGGATCGAGATACTACAACGCTATCTCGCCATGTCCTGCAGCATCTGCAGAGCGTTGCCCCCGAAGACCAAGATCTCAGCATCCTGATGGACCGCATCGCCCTTGCCGGAAAAATGATTGCCCGGCGGCTCACGCGGGCGGGTCTGATTGAGGATGCCCTCGGGTTCACCGGACGGACCAATGTGCAGGGCGAGGCCGTTAAGCGGATGGATATCTACGCGAACGATGTCTTTATTTCCGTCCTCAAGCAGAGCGGCGTTGTGTGCCGACTCGCTTCAGAAGAGATGGAGAAGCCTTACTACATCCCCGAAAACTGCCCCATCGGTCGCTACACCCTGCTCTACGACCCCATCGATGGGTCTTCTAACGTCGACATTAACCTCAATGTGGGGTCTATCTTTGCGATTCGTCGCCAAGAGGGAGAAGACCTAGACGGAACAGCGCAGGATCTCTTTCAGCGTGGCGATAAGCAGATAGGGGCCGGCTACATTCTCTATGGCCCCAGCACGATGCTGATCTATTCCATTGGTTCGGGGGTTCACGCCTTTACTTTGGATCCCAGCCTGGGGGAGTTCATTCTATCTAAAGAAAATATCCAAATCCCTACCCATGGGCCGGTGTACAGCGCCAACGAAGGCAACTTCTGGCAGTGGGATGAATCACTGCGAGACTATATCCGCTACATGCATCGCCACGAAGGATACTCAGGGCGCTATAGCGGGGCGCTGGTGGGAGACTTTCACCGGATTCTATTTCAGGGCGGGGTGTTTCTCTATCCCGGTACGGTTAAAAATCCGGAAGGTAAGCTAAGGTTGCTGTACGAATCAGCGCCGCTGGCCTTCTTGGCAGAGCAGGCGGGGGGAAAGGCCAGCACGGGAACCCAACCGATTATGGATCTCGTCCCGGAGGCGCTTCACCAGCGATCGCCCCTCATCATCGGCAGCAAAGAGAACGTTGAGCTTGTGGAATCGTTTATTCAAGAGCGGGCTCGGATTAACCAAGACGTATCCGCTACCTAGATAACCGAGCTGTAAACCCGTCTGACGCTAACATGCTATCGTGCCAACCCGAATCATCTCACTATGGTAAACCTGCTCGAAAATCCGCTCCGCGTTGGTCTTCAGCAAGATCGAATCCCAGCGCCGCAAATTCTAGTTATTTTTGGGGGTTCTGGCGATCTCACCCAGCGGAAGCTGGTGCCGGCTCTCTACCAAATGCGCCGCGAGCGTCGACTGCCTCCTGAATTCACCATCGTTGGCGTCGCCCGTAGAGACTGGGACCACGACTACTTCCGGAACCACCTCAAAGAGGGCGTTGAGCAGTTCGGTGGGGGCATTGGCTCTGAGGATCTCTGGCGAGATTTTGCCAAAGGGCTGTTCTACTGCTCGGGCAACATCGATCAGCAGGAGAGCTATCAAAAGCTCAAGTCGTTCCTCGCCGAACTTGACGACCAGCGCGGCACCCGAGGTAATCGGGTCTTCTACCTGTCGGTTGCTCCCCGATTTTTTGGCGAGGCCACCCAGCAGCTTGGAGCGGCTGACATGCTCACCGACTCTAGCAAAGAGCGCCTGGTGATTGAAAAGCCCTTCGGCCACGACATCTCTTCCGCTCAGGTGCTCAATCAAATCGTGCGTCAGGTCTGCCCCGAAGAGCAAATCTACCGCATTGACCACTACCTGGGTAAAGAGACCGTTCAAAACCTGCTGGTGTTTCGCTTTGCCAACGCCATTTTTGAGCCGCTCTGGAATCGCCAGTTCGTGGACCATGTGCAGATCACGGTGGCGGAAACCGTAGGCCTAGAAGGACGGGCGGGCTATTACGAGACGGCAGGGGCCCTGCGGGACATGGTGCAAAACCACCTGATGCAGCTCTTTTGCCTGGTGGCTATGGAGGCGCCCAACTCCCTGAACGCCGATGCCATTCGTAACGAGAAGGTCAAGGTCATTCAGGCTACCCGCCTCGCTGACCTGGAGGATTTAGGGCTGTCCGCCGTGCGCGGGCAGTACACCTCGGGCTGGATGAAGGGCCAGCAGGTGCCGAGCTACCGCAGCGAAGAGGGGGCCAGCGACGAGTCGACGACGCCCACATACGCCGGCCTGAAGCTGATGATCGACAACTGGCGGTGGAAAGGGGTGCCCTTCTACCTACGGACCGGCAAGCGGATGCCCAAGAAGGTGACCGAGATCTCGATTCACTTCAAAGAGGTCCCCTTCTTGATGTTTCAGTCCGCCACCCGGCAGGTGAACCGCAACATTTTAGCCATGCGCATTCAGCCCAACGAGGGTATTTCTCTGCGGTTTGAGGTGAAGACGCCCGGGAACTCCCTGCGCACCCGCACCGTCGACATGGATTTCCGCTATGACGCCGCCTTCGGTCAGGCCAACACCGACGCCTACAGCCGGCTGCTGGTGGACTGCATGCTGGGGGACCAAACCCTGTTCACGCGCGGCGATGAGGTGGAAGAATCCTGGCGCATCCTGACGCCGCTGCTGCAGGTGTGGGATGCGCCCGCCCCGGCAGAGGTGATTCCCCTCTATGAAGCGGGAACCTGGGGGCCGGTTGAAGCCGAGCTGTTGCTCAACCGCGACGGTCGCCGCTGGCGCAGGCTGTAGCGCTGCCCACAGGCCGTCTATCCGCATTCGCTACTGTACTAGCTGTAAAGCTGCCTTAGCTGTAACAACTGCCCGTGCCTACATTACCCGAACTGCTATGACTACGCCACTCGTTACGCTTCAAGAGCCAAAAGACATCTCCCTCGACGAGATCGAATCAGAACTCAACAAGATTTGGACGACTCAAGACGGCGATCGCGTTGCCCCTGCCGCCACTCGCGCCACTACCTTTAGCATGGTGGTGTATGAGCCCGAAGAGTTTCAGCAGCTGCTGGCTGTTTTGGGCTTTTACAGCGGCGCGATTGACGGAATTCACGAGGTGCAAACCAAGCAGGCCATTCGCGAAGCTCAAACCGCCTACGACCTGCGGGTAACGGGGCGCGTTGACCCCGGAACCTTGGAGCGTCTGCGCCAGGAGGTGGCAAAGCTGCCCAATGACCGGTTTCAAATCTCTAATCCCGATAAGCGCGGCTTCAGCATCAGCGAACCCATCGCCGCCCAAAACCCCTGCCGCATCATCACCCTCTGCCCCATCCATGGAGAAGATACGGGCGTCACGGCCCAGGTCTCGGCCTACTGCCCGGTGCAGAAGGGGGGCGGCAACAGCCTAGTGTGCTGCGAGTACATTACCCTGCGGGGCACGAAAGAGGCGCTAGAGCGCGTCGTTGACATAGTCACCTCTTTGATGACGCCGGATATGCCCAAGTTTGTCTGGTGGAAGGCCACCCCCAACCCAGAGCAAACCTTGTTTAAGCGGCTGTCTGCTGTCTCTAACTGCATCATTGTCGACTCTAGCTACTTCAGCGACGCGGAGTCTGAGCTGCTCAAGATTCGCGAGCAGCAAAAGGAAGATACCTTTGTTGCCGACCTAAACTGGCACCGCCTTTCACCTTGGCAAGAGCTGATGGCCGCAGCGTTTGATCCGCCGGAGCGCCGAGCGGCCCTGGTTGACGTAGACGTTGTTTCTATTGACTACGAAAAGGGCAATTCTGCTCAAGCCCTCATGTTCTTGGGCTGGCTGGCCAGCCGCTTGGGCTGGAAACCCGTCAAGCACGAATTTACAGGAGGAGATTACGACCTCAAGCATGTCTACTTCGACGGCCCCGACGGGCGGCAGGTTGAGGCTGAGCTAGCGGCCATTCCCACCGCAGACTGGGGCGAGATTCTGGGAGATCTCGTGGGTCTACGGATTGCCTCTAGCAACGAGCAGGCCGACTGCTGCACCATTCTGTGCTCGGAAACCACAGGCTGCATGCGCATGGAAGCGGGGGGAAGTGCCCAGTCCTGCAGAACGGAGCAGGTGACAGCCCTATCGGACCAGCGGGCAGAAGCGCTGATGAGTCAGCAGCTGCAGCGTTGGGGACGAGATGCCCTCTACGATGAGAGCCTGGACGTGACGGCCCAGATTGTGTCTTTGGCTCAGTCGAGCTAGCCGACGCTCAGCTCTCTTCTTCGACCCCGCTGCTGCCGGCCGGGTTGCCCTCAACTGCGCCGGCCTCACAGTCCCGTAGCCACAGGTCAATGGCGCGGCCCACGTCTCCGTAGGTCGTTTCGCCAAAGGGAGAGGGGGGCTGGTTGGCGGGGTACCCTCCTATGCGGGAAAACAAGCCCGTCAGCCGCCAGCCCTGGCTAGTGTCGGCAATCATTGCCCAGTGGTAATGCTGGAGCCGGGTGAGGCGATCGCCCCTATACTGCCGCTCTAGGGTAGTGAAAAATATCTGCCGGATGCCGCCGTTGGCTAGGTCTTCGGGCGACGGGCCGTCCCAGCGTGGTCCGGGAATTGCCTCATCGTAGGTGGCCTGGCCCGCCAGGGCGATATGGGTCTGTAAGTCATACGCTGAGATCAACGGCCTGGGCGGCTCTTGGCGCAGCTCTTCGGAAATCGTCAGCGCCGTTCTTCGCGCCGAGCGCGCCAGCACCCGGTTGGCGTAGTTTGGCAAATCCCGCAGGAGAGACTGGGTCATCAGCTCGAAGTCGTCTGGGCAAACCGTTGGGGAGCGCAACGGGGCAATGGCGTCGGGGACCGGAGCGTCGCGGTCATCTAGGGTCTGTGCGGCTGGAGCCCCGCGCCCTAAACCGGCTACAGCAGCGCTAATTGCAGCAAGACTCACTGCAAGGTAGATTTTACGGCGAAACAAATTTCTGACAGCTCGTCTAACTAACCGGTTGAGTCGCGCCATACTCAGCCTAGACTCGACAGTTCGTCGCAGACGCGGTGGTAAGCGTCAACCGGGCTTGCGGCTGCCGTAATCGGTCGGCCAATCACCAGGTAGTCTGCTCCTACCTTAATCGCCGCCGCCGGGGTGAGCGATCGCCGCTGATCCCCAGCCTCGGACCACGCCGGGCGGATGCCGGGGCAGACCAGCAAAAAGTCCTCGCCGCACACCTGCCGCAGCTGGGCGGCCTCCTGGGGCGAGCAGACGGTTCCGGCTAGCCCGCTGTCCCGCGCCAGTAGAGCCAGCTGCAGCACATATTCCGGCAGCTCAATGGGCACCTTCAGCTCGAAGGCTAGGGTGCGGGCGTCGATGCTGGTGAGCAGAGTCACGCCAATCACCTGGGGCGGCGGCACCCCTGCTGCCGCTGCACCCCGACTGGCGGCGTCAGGTAAGCCCGAGAGAGCACTGTGGCCCGCCGCCGCATGCACCGTCAGCAGGTCCACGCCGTAGCCCGCCGCTGCTTGGCAGGCCGCCATCATCGTGTTGGGAATGTCGTGCAGCTTTAGGTCTAAAAACACCTTCTTCTCACGGGCGCGGAGCACCGACAAGATATCGGGACCCGCGCTGACAAACAGCTCTAGGCCCACCTTCCAAAACAGCACGTCGGGGAGCTGGTCCACCAACCGCAGGGCGTCGTCCTGGGTGGGGACGTCGAGAGGAACGATAATGCGATCGCGGGGAGACACCATGGGAGTCTAGATGTGGGCGCTCAGCGCTGTGGCGGCGGCTTTAATGCCGGCCCCTGCGTCTTGAAGCTGACCCGCCTCCATCAGCACCGACTCGATGGCCGCCACCACGCTCAGAATGTCGCGATCGCTCACGAAGCCCAGATGGCCGATGCGGAAGATCTTGCCCTTCAGGTGGTCCTGGCCCCCGGCGGTAATGATGTCGTAGCGCTGCTTGAGGGCGCTGCGAATGTATTCGGCTTCGGTCCCCACCGGGGCTACGGCGGTGGCCGCCGGACTGGCCACCTCATCCGCCGCCAGCAGGGGCAGACCCAAAGCCATCATCGCCGCCCGCGTCGCCCGCTGCTGGCGAAGGTGGCGGTCAAAAATAGCGTTGAGGCCCTCCGCCTGCATCATTTTTAGAGCGGCGTGGAGCGCGAACACTAGGTTCACCGGGGGCGTGAAGGGGGTGCTATTTTTGGCCGCCGCTTTGCGGTACTTCCCTAGGTCGAGGTAGAAGCGCGGCAGGGTAGCCGTCTCGTAAGCTTTCCAGGCCTTTTCGCTGACGGTGATAAACCCCAGACCTGGCGGAATCATGTACCCTTTTTGAGAGCCGGAGGCCACCACGTCTAGCTCCCAGACGTCCACCGGCACGCTGATGGCCCCTAGGCTAGTGACCGCATCTACCATGATTAGCGCTTCGCCGTGGGCCTTGACGTGGCTGTTGATGGTTTCTAGGTCGTTGAGTACCGTGGTCGAGGTCTCGCTGTGGGTGACCACCACCGCCTTGATGGTCTTGTCGGCGTCAGCCTCTAGCCTGGTGCGAAACGCCTCGGGGTCCAGCGCCTTGCCCCACTCGGCCTCCACCCGCTCCACCTGGAGCCCGTAGGCCTCGCCCAGCAGCGCCCAGCGTTCGCCAAACTTGCCGTTGCTGCCCACTAAGATGCGATCGCCCGGACTTAGAAAGTTGACCATGCCCGCTTCCATGGTGCCGGTGCCGCTAGCGGTCAGCATCAGCACGTCTTGGCTGGTCTGGTGCAGCCACTTGAGCCCTTGATTGACTTCGGCCAAAATTTCAGAAAACTCGCCGCTGCGATGACCGATGGGGTGCTTGGCCATGGCCTGCAGTACCCGCTCTGGTACTGGCGTAGGGCCAGGAATCATTAGCATCTGTTTGTCATCCATGAGGTCTCCGGTGCGATCGCACACCTTGGGGCGTATTGAGGTTTAAAGATGATCCTACCGCAAGGTTGCTCTCGGTGAATACTGCTGACGCGATAGAGCGCGGGCTTCATCGGTCACCCGATGAGTTTCCTGCTTCTGGGCCAGTTGGCTAGATATGGTCCCCCACATCCCCGCTACCTCGGCTCCACAGGCAATTTGAGTACCCAAAATTCCACGGGCGTTGACAACTTGAGCAGCCGCGATATCTCTCGGCTTAACCGACCCACAGGCATGACAACGATGGACGCGATCGCCTATGGACTTTTTGACCCCGAACCACAGTCAGGGCACTCCTGAGAGGTGCCGTAAGGGTGCACTTTGCCGTAGTAGACGCCGCGCTTGAAGCATACCCAGGGCAGCACCTGGTTGACGAACTGCCCAAGGCCAGCGTCCAGGGTGTGCTTGCCCAGCATCCCTTTCGCCATGATGCGCAAGTCCAGCTCTTCTACGAAATCGACATCGGCTTGAATGCAAAGGGTGGCGTACCACCCCAAGTGCTTTTTGACGATGCGCACCGTCTTCACCTCGAACTCATCAGGGATAGCTCGGTGCAAGACGATGCGTATAGAGCCCAGCTTTGGCAGCTTAATTTGGTTGCCTCTCACCGGGTTTTCCTTGAACTGTGGAAACAGAAACGAGCGGTATTACCCAAACTTCTTAAAGCGTGGGAAACCATGGCCTCGCTCTTTTCTAGCAGCGAACGCTGCCTCTACTCTGCGAATAGGCTCTTGAATCACCTGAGAGTGAACATCTTTCAAGTGGGGAGAGCACTTTTTGGCGGCGGTCAATGCATTTTGCTGCTCGCAGTCGTCAGGGTAGGGCGCATCTGCCGCCACAATGTACTCCGACTGAAGCGAGCAGGCATTAGCCGCACAGCTTCTAGAATTTATCCAATCTTTGCGTTCACGCAGGGCGTAGTTATAGACCTAGCTCGGTTCATCTTAAGTAATCTATGGGCCGTTCTGCCGCAGCCGCCGCAGCACGCTGTCTCCGTCGATTTGACTGAAGAGCTTTTGAATAGCGGCATTGATGCCGTCCGGTCCCCAAGTGCAGCCGTTTTCTAGATAGGTCTGCGCCGCTTTCCCCACTCGGTATGACCCATAGCCGGCTAAAGTTCCTTGAGCAAACGCTGTCGAAGCGTAGGCTCCTAAGCTGGCGCCGCCAGAAACCGCCGTCATCGCCGCCGTAGCGCTTTTGCCAAAGCCTAAAAGTAGGCCGCTGCCAAACTCACCCACCAGCAGACCACCCGCGCTCCACACAATAGCGTTCCAAAGATCCTTAGCCCCATGGCTGGTCATTGGCAGCCCGTAGAGCCGCGCCAGAGTGCGAATCATCACCAGGTCCGATATCGCGCCCCCGGCCAAGTCAAGCCCCGCCACCGGGTTGATAGCCACCACCAGACTCTTCCAGCGCGCGAAGGTCCAAATCAGGTCGTCGGCCTCTTCTTTGTGGCGAAACAAATTCTTTTTGGCGATCGCTGCCTCGCTTTGCTGGGCCTGCCGCAGCGCCCTCAAGGCGACTAAGGCTTCTCCATCTTGAGTCAGCACCGCCAGCAGTCGCTCCTTCAGCGGCTCAATCTGCGGGGGCGGCGTTTCCCACTCATAGGTGGTGCGCCCGTCGAGCCAGTCGACCTGCACCTGCAGGGGGGCAGGGTCTGCAGCCACTAAAACGATATCGTCGGGGGAAAGGTTTAAAGGCGGTGCAGTGGGCTCTAGAGCGGCAGGCTGCGACGGTGACGGCTCTGGCAGCGACGGTTCCTCCGGCGGCGACTGGAGCGAGGGTTGCTCCGATGGCGTCTGAGTTTGCAGCGCTTTATTCTGCAGCGCCCTTGTTCTAAGCATTTGAGCGATGCTCTGCCGGTCTCGGTCGGGGTACTGGTCGATCTTGTTGAACACTATCAGCAGCGGCTTGCGCCCCTGCCACAGCGCCTCTAAAGCCGTATATTCGGTGCGCGTCAGGTCTCCCGCCACCACAAACAGCACCAGGTCAGCCTGGTCAATCACCGTCCGGGCCATATCGGCCCGCTCATCCCCCTGCACTTCCCCCAGCCCGGGGGTGTCCACCAGCTCAACTTTCAGGTCATTTGTAGGAGACCAATACACCGACCGGGGCCACTGGGTCACCCCATGGAGCGGACCTGTCTTCAGCAGCTTTTTGCCCATCAGGGCATTGATCACCGCAGACTTGCCGCGACTCACCACCCCAAACACCGCAATGCGAATCACGGGGTCTTCTAGGGTCTCTAGCGCCTCGGCCATCTCCTCTAGCTCAGCCTTGAGGGTGACGCCCTCTGCCGAGGACGGTCCCAAGTCTGATCGATACCGGGTCAAGGTTTGCTCAAGGACCGCTTGCGCTTGCGCTAGGTAGGCGCGGTTCACCATGGCAGATAAATCCTGAAAGTGGGCAATCTAATGTCGCCGCCTGGGCTAAGTCACGCTGACGTTAACTTGTGGAGACGGCGACAACCTGCGAAGGCGGACCCAGACTGCGCTAAGTCGCTGGCGCTGCCGCGGCGGGAGCCAGTCGCTTCACGCCCTGCTGCACAAACTGCTTCAGAGAATCCAACCGTCTCTGCTGCGACATCAACCGCTGCAAAATCGGTGTCAGATGGCCGATATTGATAGTCGTATCGGTAGGATGAGTCTCAAAATATTCTACTAGGCTCAGACCCGCCACCCGCGTCAGGTAGGCGGCGCTCAGCCCCTGCAGCGCCCCGCCAGCGGCATAGGTCACCAGATGGCCTTTTAATAATGGGCTGATGGCCTGGCTCGCAATCTCGACGAGGCCCAGCTTTACCATCACCTCGGCCAGGGCCTTGGCGGTCACCTCAGCCTGGTCTAAAGAGAGCGATCGCTTGTAGAGCTTGCCTAGATCGAGCACCATCTGCCCGTTGATGGCCGCCGTCGCCACCACGTCAAGGGTGGGCAGCGGGTTGGCAAAGGCCGTCGCCCCAGTCAGCCACTGATAGCGCTCGATCACCGGAGTGGCCTGACGGCGGCGGTGGCCATTCAGGTAGCCTTGGGCCTGGGAGACTAAGCCCCCGAGCTGTCGGCTAGCGCTGCCCAGCACCAGCTGCCGCCCTTCCTGGCTCACCACTTGGGTAAGCCGGGTGGCCAGTGCCGCTACGTCTGCGACAGGTGTGATGGTGCTCTCGGCCACTGTGCCGTCGTCCTGGTGCTGACGCCGCTTGATGGTCGCGGGTGCCGCCATCACTGAGAGAATATCTTGCTCGCTGAGCTGGCTGAGGTGGTGGCGCACCTGCTGCAAAATAGAGGGCTGCTCGGCGGGTAGGTAGCGGTCCCATTTGTTGCAGGCCACCAAGACCCGGTGCCCCTGCTTCAGCAGCGACTGAACCAGATTATATTCTTCGTCTACCAGATCCCCAGCCACCACAAACACAATCAGGTCGCTCTCAGCGATGTCTAGGCTGGCTAAGGTCTCTAGGGCATCTTCCGGCGCGTCGGCCCCAAACAGCCCTGGCGTATCGCAGTACTGGAGCTGATAGCCTTCAAGGTTCAGGTCAGCGGCCTGAATTTGCGCCATAAGAGCGGTTTTGCCCACGCCTTGCGCACCGACTAAAGTTGCGGTCAGCTGCGATCGCGTCAGGCTGTCGCGGCAGTGCTGTAGCTTCTCCTCCAGCGCCGCAACCTGAGCGCTCCCCGCTTCTCCCCCTTCAGTTTTGAGCTGGTTCAGCTCTCCTTCGAGGCGCTCGATATCTTTTTGAAACTGCTCTAGGCTAACGGGCTTGACCACGTCCGGCGGCATTACGCTGGGCTGCCGCTGACGCAGCCACCACAGCCCGGTTCCCGCGATCGCCGATCCCCACAGCAGAGTGCCGCTCCAGTCCATGCCGGTGGGCATGATACTCTCCCAAAGCCAGACGCCTGCGGTGAGCCCGAGTCCGCCAATGACCAGCGGCTTACGAAAAATTGCGAATGGGTGTTGGAGCGCCATGGGTGAGTTGTGGGGTGACGATAGTAGCGGCAAGACGGCGGCAGTGGCGCTGTGGCTCACTGGCTGTTTTGCCTATAACCCCAGTGTAGCCAAGCAGTCTGCCGTTCGAGAAGTCGGTCTACAGGGGTGACCCCATACGGATTCCTCACCAGCGCTCCCCAGTTCAGCTTAGGCCTTAGCTTGCGGTCTATTCCATCGCTCAAAACGGCCATCAGCCTTACCTGAAGAGGACTCATCGTCCTCTCACCACAGCCTGATATGATCGGATCCGCTATTTGTACGTCTTTGAGGGCATCCATGGCCGTAACCCTAGAGCAAATTGCCAGCTATCTAGAGAACACCGTCTGGAGCTACAGCCTCGACCAGGACGGGCAGCGGGTGCTAATAGAGGGCTATGCCGCCTACATCGACGACTTCCTAATCGTGGTGCAGCTAGAAGAAGAGGGCGAATTTTTCAAGCTGTTTGCGCCCCGGGTGCTGGCTGGCATTCAGGATCATCCCTACAAGCTCTCTATCCTGCAGACCATGCTGCGCATTTCTTGGGAGACCAAGATGCTGCAGTGGGAGTATGACCCCTCAGACGGCGAGATCCGCGCCATCATTGAATTTCCGCTGGAAGACTCGACCCTCACTGAGCGGCAGTTTAACCGCTGTCTGCAGGGGCTTGTGGAAATCATCGATGAGATCGCCATGCCTCGCCTCAGGTCCGTCATGGAAACGGGGGAGGACCCTTCAGATATTGACATGGGTGAGCGCCTGCTGCTGACCCTGCAGGAAGAAGCGCCGGGGCTGCTCAACATGCTGGAGCGGGCGATGGAAGCCCGCAAGCGCCGAGGGCAATTTCCCCGCTCTAAGCCAGATAGCCTGCCGGACTAGTTTTCTGCTTCCTCACGCCCTCCACCTCTAGCCCCTGGCGCGGCGTTGGCCCAGCGAGCCGCCAGCACCACCCCCATCGTGCCACCTTCGCTCTCGATAGTGTCGATGGGCAGCACGCAGGTCACATCGTCCTGCCAGCGCCCCGTCAGGTCAAAGGCGTTGATAGAGGCCTCGCAGGCATAGGGGTCGAACTGAATCGCCGTCTGCACGACCTTGTCGTCGATGATGTCCTCTAGCTCGCTGTCCTGGTCGAACACCCGGATAATAATCTGGGTGGGATGGCCGGGTGCGAGACGCGGGGCGTCCTGCCGGGCGCTGAGCCCCCAGTTTGGGAAAACGCTGTCGCCAATCACCTCGGGAGCGATCGCTAAGGTGGTGCGCTGCTGGTTCCCTAGAGCTAGCTCCGCATACACCGCCGGACGCTGCTCTAGGGGCGGCAGGTCTAGGCCCGGGCTGGGGGTCACCTCTAGCACGTAGAGCTGCAGGATGACCCCGGTGGGGGCGGGTTCAGGGGTGTCAGGGGCCTCAAGAATCTGGGCTAAAAAGGGAGCCAGCAGGGCGGCGGGGAGCAGCATGGGCGAAAGATTGGGTGAAAGAACAAACCCTACAGCAGGTGAAGCGGGTCGACATCCACGGTCACGCTCACTGTAGCAGGGCAGCGCGATCGCAGACTAGCTAGCTCTAGCTGCCGAACTACGGCGGCGGCCTCTCCCGCACACTTAATCAGCAGCTGCCAGCGATAGCGGCGGGCCACCCGCAGAATGGTGGCTGGGGCGGGGCCGAGAATCTGGTAGCTGACGGGACCGTCTTCGGGGGGACGCAGCCGGGCCGCGATCGCCTCCGCCGTCTGCTGCACCATCTCCTCATCGGTGCCGCTAAAGCGCAGGCCAATCAGCTGGCCATAGGGCGGGTAGCTCAGCGCCTCTCGCTGGGACAGCTCGGTATGCAGGAATCCGGCCTCGTCCTGCCGCTGCACCGCCTCAATCACCGGGTGCTCAGGGGAATAGGTCTGGACGATTACCCGCCCCGGCTCCTCCCCCCGCCCGGCCCGGCCCGCCACCTGGGTCAGCAGCTGATAGGCCCGCTCGCTGGCGCGGTAGTCGGACTGGTGCAGCAGGCCGTCGGCGGTCACCACCCCCACCAGGGTCACCTGGGGCAGGTCGATGCCCTTAGTGAGCATTTGGGTGCCGACTAGCAAATCCGCCTCGCCCCGCGCAAACCGGGTGAGCAGGGTGCGGTGAGATCCTTTAGTGCGGGTGGTGTCGCTGTCGAACCGCAGGCAGCGCAGCTCGGGGAACTGCTGACCCAGGGCCTCCATCACCCGCTGGGTGCCGCTGCCAAAGTGTTTCAGGTAGCTAGAGTCGCACTCCGGACAGGTTTCAGGCTGCGATCGCCCGTAGCTGCAGTAGTGGCAGCGCAGGGAGGGGGCTGAGCGAGCGGTGGGCTGGTGATAGGTCAGCGAAACGTCGCAGTGGGGGCAGGTGAGCACTTCACCGCAGGCGCGGCAGGAGACAAAGGTGCTGTGGCCCCGGCGGTGGATGAACAAAATGCCCTGGCGCTGCTGCTCTTTGAGGGCCTGCAGCGCATCTTGCAGAGGATAGCTAAAGATGGAGCGGTTGCCCTTGTGTAGCTCCTGGCGCATGTCGACGACGGTGATTTTGGGCAACGGCCGGGCGGCGACGCGCTCCGGCAGGGAGAGGTAGTGGTGGCGGGGCTGCTTGGCCTGCGCCGCCACCCAAGACTCCAGAGACGGCGTGGCGCTCCCCAGCAGTAGCGGACAGCCCGTCAGCTCGGCTCGCCAGCGGGCGACGGTGCGGGCGTGGTAGCAAGGAACGGGCTGGTCTTGCTTGTAGGAGCCGTCGTGCTCTTCGTCCAGGATAATTAGCCCTAGGTGCGGGAGAGGCGCAAACACGGCGGAGCGGGTGCCAATCACCACCTGGGGCACCCCCTGCAGCATCAGCCGCCAGGCGTCGTAGCGCTCGCCGTCTGAAAGGCCGCTGTGGTAGACCCGGACGCGATCGCCAAACCGAGCCGTGACTCGGTCGGTGAGCTGGGGGGTCAGCCCGATTTCCGGCACCAGCAGCAGCACGGAGCGCCCCGTCTCTAAAACCGAGGCGATCGCCCGCAGGTACACCTCGGTCTTGCCGGAGCCGGTAACGCCGTGGAGCAGCACCGAGTGAAAGCCCTTTAGCCCTTCTAGCGTCTGCACCGCTTCAGTCTGGGCTGGGGTCAGCTCGCGCTTCGGGTCGGCGATCGCTACGGCCCCCGAAGCGGTGCGCAGCCGCTCCCTCGCCTGAATGGTGACGCAGCCTTTGCGCTCTAGCGTCTTTACCGTAGAGGAGCTAGTCGCGCACACCTGCAGCAGCTCCCGCAGCCACAGATCTCCCCCCCGCTTGCGCAGGACTTCTAGCACTTCCCGCTGGCGGGGCGTCAGGGTCTCAGAGTCTCCTATCAGAGTCACCGCCTGCTGGCGCTTGGGCTTCACGTGGGCGGGGGGCTCCAAATAGCTCTCCGCCCACCCCAGCTGCTGGAGCTGCCGCAGCGCCTTGGCGGCCCCCTTCACCTGCCGCCGCAAATAGACCCAAGAATAGTCGCCCTGGGGCTGCTTCAGCAGTAGGGCAACCAGCTGCTGAGCGGCGGGAGAGAGCGCTAGGGCCTGCAGCTCGCTGTAGCGATCGCGCTGCAGTCGCACCCGCCGCTGAGACTGGCCCAATAGCCCGGGGGGCAGCGCTGTACGAATCACCGACATCAGGGGGGCGCAGTAGTAGTCGGCTACCCGCTGCAGCAGGGTCCAGTAGTCGGACGGAAAAAAGCCCCGACTCACCACCTGAGCCTCTCGAATCGTGGCGGGGTCTAGGTCAGGGGATAGGGTCCGCAGCTGTACCGCGATGCCCCCCAGCTGCTGGCTGCCGAAGGGGACGCTGAGAATGTCTCCAGGGGCGATCGCCATTTCGGGGCAGCGGTAGGTGTAGAGATCGCGGGCGCTGGGGCTGTCTACCAGAACGTCGACCCACTGGGGGCAGGGAGAGGAGGGGTCGTAGGAGATGGGGAGTTCCTGCACAGTGGGAAGCGAGGAAGACTGGGGCAGGGTTAGTGGCGTCATTGCAGAAGCGGTACTAGCGGTAGCGTCTATGGTAAGCGATCGCGCCCTTTCAAGGCTACCAGTTTAGTCAGTACGTTTGTTTGCTTATCTCTTAAGATTATGCTCGATTCGTCTGCGATCGCCCAGTTCTTACCCATTGAGTAAGCGATTAACCTGCTCGATCCTTTACCCACTGCCGAAACGCTCGCCGCATCAACCGCTGACCCTGCAGGCGATAGTCCTGGATTAGTTCAGGCAGTTCCTGCACGGGCAGCGTGGGAAAGGCCAAACTGGTTTCGCTCTCGCGGTAGCGATCGCCGTCTCGGTAAACCGTCAGCGTCCCTTCGTCGTATCGCCAAATCTCCGGCACCCCGAGCCGCGCATAGATGGGAAAGCGATCGCTCAATCGCCCAACACCAACCGTCAACCCCCAAGCAGAAACCCACCTTGCCCTCTTGCCACCCGCCCACAAATGATCTATTCTCGGGAGCTATGAGCCGTGGTCCCCATGGTTCTAGTCTCCCAAAGATTCGGTCTGGGCGGAGCCACATGTTGCAGTCACAACATGCAGCTCCTAAGCCCCCACGATAGGTGTTGGCTATCGGGACCGGCCTGGAGTAATGATATTACCCGGCCATCCCAAACCCCAAAACGTCGCGGATGTCCGGTCGGCGGGGGACTCCAACACAATCCACAAAACGGAGTCCCTCATGACAACTCAATACCTTTCGCTGCCCCATCGGGCGGCACAGTTCGCAGCGGCCCAAAACCCCGCAGCGGACCAGCTCGCGCAGCGGCTAGACTCCCCTCTAGAAGCCGAACCCGCTATCCCTACCCTGATCGAGCCCTCCCCAGCTCCCGGCTGTGTTGGTCCTTCAGGACCAGTCGAAGACTCACATTTGCGTCACATCATCATCGGTTCCCCCGAAGGCGTTCGCCACGCCATCAACCGGCTGCACGTGCTGCAGTACGTGGAATGGCGGCTATGGACCCCGCTGATTGCCATTGGGGAGCAGGGTGTCCACATCACCCCCGCCCAAGGCCAGGTGCTCAGCTACCTGGTGCAGCAGCGGCCTCTGCGCTAGCCCCATAATCGCCGTCTGTATAGATGCGGGGGTCGGTCAAAGCTGCAGCGATCGCGCCACCGCATCCGGCTGCTCCAGGTGGGGCACATGCCCCGCACCGCGAATCCACACCAAACGACTGTCCGCGATCGCCCGCTCAAAGCGATAGGGGTCTTCTCTATCCAGAGTATTGTCGCGATCGCCCCACAAAATCAGCGTCGGCAGCGCGATATTACCAATTCGCGCTGCCAAGCCCCCATACCCGCCGCTTTGGCTAAAGGACACCACCGCCCGCTGCCACCCCGGCATCCCCTGGTGCAGTGAGGCGCAGAGCACCATATCCGGTAGGTCAGGGTCGCCTCCTACCTGAGCCAAGGCATTCAGCGTATGAAAGGCCATGCCCTTCCGCCAGCGAAGCCAGTCCGCCCCCAGGGCCAGCAGCGGCGTCCCCAGCCACGGCCCCAAAGTAAAGCTGCCGGAAAAGCCGACGCTATCTACCAAGCACTAGCCGCGCCACACACTCCGGGTGAGCCAAGGCAAAGTCCATCGCCACCGCCCCGCCCAAGGACGCCCCCAGCAAGGTAACGGGGCGATCGATCAGGGCCTTCCAGCTGTGATACAGGTGCTGCCGGATGGTCTGCGGGGTGACGGGTACGGTGGCAGGGCAGGCTGTAAAGCCCGATCCCAGTAGATCCAGGGCGTATAGCGGCCAGTGGGGCAGGTGAGGCACCAGGCGGCGAAATTCTAGCAGGGAGCTATCGAAGCCGTGCAGCAGCAGCAAAGGGGCAGGGTCACACGGCTGGCTAGTCTGGGGGGTAATGGCAGCGGTGGCGACTTCTCCCCAGCCCGGTACCGCAATCGGGTAGCGGCGGAGCTGACGCAAGAGAGCGATCGCTTCTGGATCCCGTATTTTTTGCGCTTCTGGCGGGATGAATGGCTCAAACATTGAGGTAGGTATGGGCTTGATGGGCTTACCCATTGAGATTAAGCTACCGCCATGCTGAAGCGGCGTCGGGCATTTTGGGGTTTTATCCGCGCTCTAGACGCAGAAAGTGAATTCGCCCGCCTTCTTCACCGGCAACGATGGTGACGTTGTCGGGGGCAACAGCGCCGCAGCCCGTCTGGGTTAGACGCCAAAAATAAGATGGTCTGAGCATCAGGGCTAGAAGACATACTGTAGGTGAAAGCAAGAACAAGACGGCTGCCCGAGGCAAACGCGCTAGGTCAATTATTGCCTACAAAATAGAGCGATCGCCCGCTAATGGCTATACTCACCCATCCCCAAAACATCACCACAATGAAACGTATCCCGGTCCTGCTCATAGCGCTCAGCCTAATTTGGCTGCTCGCCCACCAAGCGGTCGCCCTCTCGCCCCCCACGGCCAGTCACCCCGCGCCCCTCACCGAAACCGAAATCACCCAGCGCCTGCAGACGCTTCCCGAACCCTGGAGCCGAGAAGGGCAGACCCTGCAGTATCAGCGCAGCTTCGCCGACTTCGTGGAAGCGATCGCCTTCGTCAATAGTCTAGTAGAACCCGCCGAAGCATTAGGCCATCATCCCGACATCACCATCAGCTACAACCGCGTCACCCTAAGGCTCACCACCCACGATGCGGACGGTTTAACCGATCTAGACTTTCAATTAGCAGAACAAATCTCTCAGCTTTAGCCTCTCTTTGGGGGTGTCCACTTTTTCGGGGTAAGGTCAGAGCAAGACCTCAGCCTTCACCGCGTTCCTGCCGACCTCAATGAACTATTCCAAATGCTGACGGCAATCCTAGAGTAGTGCTCAGGTCACCCGCTCCTAGCCCAGCAGCGAAAGCTGCCCTGGCGCCTCCGCCTTCTGCCACTGCGCCCTCTGCTGTCTGCCGGTCCCCCGTGACGGCACCCGTCGACTGGCCACAAACCAGCTGCGCAGCGCCTTGGCTTCGCCCTCACCCAGCGCCGCCAAATCCAGCGGCAGCGGAAACAGGGGCAAATGCTCCTCCTCAGCCCAGCCCACCTCACTCTCGTAGCGTTGGTCGGAGACCCGCCCGAAAGGGCGCTCGCTGCCAAAGGGCACCACCGACGCAGGCATCTGAGCCAGGTGGGGCAGCAGGTTGGCCTCAGCCAAAAACGGCTGCCGCTGCCGCTCTAGCTGCGCCACGCGCTTCTGCCTCGCCTCGCGGTAGTTCAAAATTGGGGGCGGGTAGTTCTTCAGCCGGGGGGGAAAGCCCAGCTGGCAGGGGGCCAAGTGCGCCACCTCAGGCACCCAGCGCTTAATAAAGGTGCCCTCCGGGTCACAGCGGTCTACGGCGCACTGCTCCGGGTTGTAGATGCGGGTCCAGGTCTGATTCACGCAGTGGGTCACCCCCGACTGCATGGCCCATTGGTAATGGTCAATGGGGCAGTCGCCGTCTATTAGGTGGCGCATAAAGTGCAGTGCCCCGAATCGCCAGTCTATACCCATCAGGTTGCTTAAAAAGCTGGCGTACAGCGCCCGACTGCGAAAGTTCAGCGCCTGCCATCCTCCTGTCTCCATTAGGCAGCGGGCAGCGGCGTCAACGATGGGGAAGCCTGTCTGCCCCTGCTGCCAGGCCTCGTACAGCCCGTCGTCAAACTCCCAGCCGTCTTCGTCAAAGACTTTGTAGAGCGATCGCAGCTCTAGCTGGGGCAGGTAGCGGAACCGCTGAGCGAAGCCGCTGCCCCACCGCAGCCGGGAGATGAACTGCTCCTGGCTGCGCCGGGTGCGGTAGCTGGTGGCCTCGAAAGCCCGGGCCGTCTGGTAGCACTCCCGCACGGAAATCGCGCCAAACTTGACGTGGGGGCTGATGCCGGAAGTGGCCTCTGCGCCAGGGTAAGAGAGCTGCCAGTAATAGCGCTCGGTCTTTTGCTCTAAAAACTCTGTCAATAGCCGCCGCGCCGCCGCGATGCCTGCGGGCGGCATGGGCTTGCCGTCGGGGAAAAGATCCAGCTCCCTGAGCTTGGGCAGCGGATCGCTCATCGCGTCTTCGGGCACCGTCACCTGCTGAGGCGCAGGGACCTGCGGCTCGTTCATCTGCTCAAACCACAGGCTGCGGTAGCGGGGGTAGGACACCATCTTAGAAGTGGTGCCCGGGGGCTCAAACCAACGGATCTTCATGCCCCGCTCGGCTAGCCTCTGGTTGAGCTTGGCGTCCCGCACCCGCCCGTAGATCCGCTCAAAGTCCACGTAGGCGTAGATGCCCTCGGCCTGGGTTTGCCGCACCAGCTCAGGCAGGATGTCTACCGGGTCGCCGTAGCGCAAAATAAGCCGTCCCCCGCGCGATCGCAGGTCTTGATCTAGGGTGCCGAGGCTCTCTAGCATGAACTGGACGCGGGCCGGGGCAGTCTCGGGGTGGTGCAACAGAGCCCTGTCTAGAACAAACACGGGCACCACCGCGCCGCGTCGCGCCGCGCGGTAGAGAGGAGCGTGGTCGTGGATGCGGAGATCGCGGCGGAACCAGACGAGGGTACAGTTCATGGCAAAGCCGAGGGCTAGGCAAATACTTTCGGGGAATCTTTCTGAGCGAACAACGCCTTCTTCAATTGTAACAATTGATTACAAGGCGGGAATTTACAAATCGTTGCTGGCCTCGGTAGCAACACCTCTGCTGGTGCTGCTACGCTTTTGTAGTGAAATTAAAACCGTAGTGAAATTAAAACCTTACCAGTGAAATTAAAGCCTCACCGGTTTGCCCGCCTTACCCTACTGATTCGCCGCTATGCCCCTCTCTAAAGTCTTGTCTGCTCACGTCTGGTTTGTGGGGCTATGTGCGTCGCTGCTCTGTCCGAGCGCTGCCGATGCCGCAGACGGTGCGCCGCTCCTGCTGGGCCAACCCAGGATTCTGGAAGAGTCTACATCACTGCCCCTGGCCCAAGCGCCCTTAGACTCCGATAACGCCGACTACGCCGTTGAATTACAGGAAACCACCGCCTGCAGCTTGATCACCGGGGACAACGTTAACATTCGTCGAGGGCCGGGGCTTGAGTACACAACGGTTACCCAGCTCAACAGTGGGGATGGGGTGCGGGCCGAATATCGCGCAGGCAACTGGGTGAAGCTAGCCGCCAGAGTGTTTGGCTTTCCGCCGGGCGAGAACGAGCCGTTTGACGGCTGGGTGGTTTTTGAGCCGTTTGATGGCTGGGTCTTCAACCAGTTTATCGATGGGTGTTTGGAGCAGGCTGACCGCTGGCGGACGGCCCAACCTGAAGCGCAATCCTCAGTTCTGGCCCTTGATTCAGAGGGGCTGCGGCTGGTGAACCCATCAACGGGGTCGACGCGAGCGCTGCCGTTTGGTCTGGCGGATAGCGACCTGGTTTCGGTGTTGACCAACCTGCGGGGAGAGCCGAGCGAGCGCGGCCTAAATCCAGAATGCGGCGCGGGTCCGCTCACGATTACGGGCTGGCCCGATGGGCTGGCGGTGTTGTCGTCGGAAGGGGAGTTCGCGGGGTGGGTCGTCAGTGGCGGCGCGGGCGCTGAGCGACTGACGACGCTGAACGGCATTGGCGTCGGCCTGACCCGCCGTGAGCTAGACCAGATTGTGGATGCTGATGTGCAGGAGAGCACGCTGGGCTTCGAGTTTTTTGAGGGCGGCCTTGGCGGCATTCTCAGCGGCGATAGCCCAGATGCTGAAGTCACTTTGCTCTACAGCGGCACCACCTGCTTTTTCCGCTAGACTGACTGCCCTAATCAGCTCGGCCCCAGCCCCTCCAGGTACCCCCGTGGATTTTTCGGCTGACTGCCGTACCACATCTCAAAATGCAGGTGGGGGCCGCTGCTGTTCCCTTCGCTGCCGCACTCCGCCACAATCGCCCCTGCGTTCACCAGCTCTCCGTTTTGAACCAGCCGCTTTTGAATGTGGCCATACAAAAACTCCGTGCCGTCTCGGGCAATCAGGGCGATCGCCTGAGCGCCGTAGCCGTCCGGGTCGCTGTTGACATGCTCCACCACCCCCGCTTCTACAGCGGTAACGGGTTCTCCGTAGGCGCAGGCCAAATCAATGCCCTGGTGAAAATTACGCTCGCTCCCCTCCCGCCGGCCCCCTCCATAGCGCCAGCCAAATTCGCTCGTCACCTCGCTGGAGGCGATGGTTTTACCCTTGAGCGGAAAGACCTGTTCCTCTGGGCGAGCGTTGAGGGCGCTCAGGGCGACGTCCGTCAGCGACCGGGTTTCCTCTAGCGGCTTACGGGCCGTAAAGACGATTTCCTCAGCAACTTGCTCAAACTCCCCGTAGCGCTCTGGGTAAGCCGACCGCTGCACCTCTTGGGCCAGGGACCCCGCATCGCGGCGGAGGCGATCGCGAATGTCCAAGAGCCCTATATTAGTGCCGTGGCCGTCGAAGAAGGCTCGCGCCGCCGTGAACGTGTCGGTAGTGTCAGGCCAATCTTGAGAAGGCCGCTGCTGAAACGCATTGATAGAATCTAAATCACCGTAGTCCAACGCCCGCAAATCGCTCTCGGCTAGCGCCGTCATCAGCGCAACCTTGATGTCGTATTCGCTAGCGCCCGCCGATATTCCAGCGCGGATAATTGCGTTGGCGACGTCGGCCTGATGCTGGGTGAGGGTATAGCCGCTGTAGGTTCCTGGAACGACGCGACCTAGGTGTCTCAGCCGCAGCTGACCGTAAAGGTGGCGAACGCTCTGCCAAGCTGAATCCCTCCAAGGAGAGAACCACAGACCCACCAGTAGAATAGCCATGATGAGAGTAGACAAACCGGTGCTAAACCGCCGCTGCCTCCGCGCTCTAGGGGAGGAAAACAGCCGCTGATTAACAATCGTGATCCGAGCCATTCCTAGTCCTCAGAATTCTTTCAGGAGTTAGACCCCTTACTCTTCAGAATCGCGCCGGTAGAGATCTTCTAAAGACTCGATGGGCTTGTCGCGAGCGCCGGTAATAATGTTGTCAGACTCTTTGGGTCTATCTAGGAGAGGCTCAAACAGAGGAGATACCAGATTCTTCGCGCCCCAGCGTCCGAGATCGACGGGGTGAGAACTCAAGCGCGCTGGGCCATGCTCCCCTTTGATCATATAAACCACGCCAGCACCAACCGCAATCAACCCCATGGTCGAGCAAAATAGCCCAAACCCTCGCAGCCCAGTGCGGAGGGGATTGCGGATTCCCCAAAAGATACTGCCCATACCGCGGCCAATCTCCGTCATTGGCCCCGTTCTGTGGTGGCGATCGCTTTCGCCTTCCATATTGATGACGACATGGTCGTCGTTGTACTTGGTCATAATGTCTCCTTCGAGCTGACGGGCTAGAAGTTTCGTTAAGGTTCGCTTGGCGGCAAACTGTCGGGTGAAACAACGGGCGTCCACCGGCTTTTGTCTTCCGTAGTATAACGCCCGAGGTTGAAATAGTTGATCATCTCTAGAAACGCGCTGAAGTCTTGAGACTCTAGCGCTTTCCCCTCGCTCCAAACGGCTAGCTCGCTGACGTCAAAGTCATTTTCGCCCGATTTGAGGGGGCTAGAAGCGCTGAAGAGATAGCGGAAAAAGTCTACAACCATTTTGGCGTGGGGAATATATTGCCAATCGACGCTGATGTGGCGATTTTCTGAAGCGTGAATGCCTGGTGCGGTCGGGCCTTCTACAAGGCGGTTGAGCCGGTCAATATTTTCAGGGTCCCTGAGGTTAAGCCGCCGTCCGATCAGCTCCTCAATTTCGGGGGTGATCAGACGACCAGGATTGACGTCAGCTTTGATGCCCAAATGCTCCAAAATCTTTTGGCTCTCGTTACGCAGACCCTGAGGCTTGAGCAGCGCCGGCACCGCGTAGCGCTGATAGTTATCTTGAATGTCGGGCTGGTTAGGAGCCTTGAAGCGCACCCAGCCTATAGGCTCAGGGCTGCCAAAGTCGTCGGCCTTCACCGGCACGTGGACAATGGCCGCCTGGGTGGTGAGGGAGGTCAACAGCCCCGCTGGCAGCTGGCTGTGAATCATGTCTGCCGTGATCTGGGTATCAGCATGGAGGACAAAAATGTACTGCACCCGCTTTTTGCGGATGTCCTGAGCGCCAAACTGTACCAGCTGGTTAATTTCGTTGCCCAAACCGTAGAGGCGCTCCCATTTAGAGACCTCATCGAAAATGACGCTGACGGCGGGCTCGCCCTTGGCTCGCCCCGACAGGGCCAAAGGTAAGTAGGCGCGAGCGATGTCGCTAAACTCGCCTTGCTTGGAGGTCCCAAACACTTGCCCCGTGAGCCAGGTACCCGCCGCTAAATCTTCATCGGCGTCAGGGTCGAAGATGAGGGCGTCGTTGGCCATCAAAATCTGCCGCAGCACCACAATGGCGTTGGCAATGCTGCTCTTTCCGCCCCCCATACCCCCCGTGACAATGACGATAGGGGAGCCAATCATCTGCTTGAGCCATATCTCATTCGAGAGCAGCACTTTTAGCCGATTGATTAGCGTCTCGCGGGTCTCCTGGGGGGAGGGAAGAACCAAAGGCGTTTTGTTATCGTTCTCGGGCACCAGACGGTTGGGCTCGGCGTTGCTAAGGGCGATCGCGCTTCCGATAGCGACCAGGCCAATAGAAGCGATCGCCAGCCCCTCCATTCGCTTCGACATAGACTCGGTGAGGGTAAACGATTCCCACTGCCGCGCCTGATCGTAGAGGTCGGAAATTACCTGCTCATCTACCGTATAGTCAGGGGTGACGGCGCTATGCAGCCCGTAAATCCCCATGGCTAGGCCAATCCCCGCTAGGGGATAGGTGAGCAACTTTTGCATGCGGCTAGATAAAAACTTTCCCATTATTCACCGTCCCCCGGCAGTGGATTTTGGCGGATCAGGTTTTCTGCAGGGCTGAGGGGCTGGCGCTCAGCCCCTAGCCCCAGCCCCACCGCCGCGCTGCTGGGGAGGTAGGGAATTGTCGAAGCCAAACCTTCGCGGTAGTTGAGCCAGCTGTTGACGGGAACTTCACCGCCATCAATGGGCTGTACGGGAAACAGAGCGATCGCCGCCGCTTGGGCCTGGACATAGCCCTGAACGTAGCTATAGACGTCGTGACTTTTTTCTCCCTGCTCCATCAGCTTTACCCCATCGCCTACGTAGCGCAGCAGGATACAGCGCTTGGTATCCATCATCTGACGACAGCGTGGCATAGAAAACCCGTACTGGTCGATGTCTTCTGGCTCTCCTGCCCCGGCCTCTTCCTCCGCTGCCCGCAAAAGGCGCTGAGACTCGTGCAAAATGAGCTCTGACTGCACGAGCTGGGATTTGTCCGCCAAAGCCGACTCGTATACCGGCATTACCCCCATTAACCGCTGCGCTTTTTCGATCGACCCCATACTTGGGGCAATTTGAGCCAACGTCGTGGGTGCAACCGCTAAAATCGTATCTCGCTCTGAAGCCGTATCGCGCCGCTCCACCTGCTGAGGGGGCTTGAGTAGAAGCGCCGCAATCGTGAATAAAAACAGCCCGCAGGCCGGTAGCCCAGCAATCATAATCAGTCGCGTGCGATCGCTTAACCCCTTGATCCAGCCCATAAATCCGAGCTGACCGAGTCGACGAATGCTCAGGGACGGCGGTTGAGCATTGGGTGGTTGCATTAGGCTATCTCCAGTAAATACCGAATTGCTGACTCGGCTAAAGACAATACAGTGAGGTGACTTAATCCGATTGCCATGAGCCCGGCACCGACATGCCGACGTCACAAGCCTCAGCAAGAGCACCTTGCCATAGCGCAGTACTCAATCGCTGAGCAGACTCAATTCTAAGGGAAATGTTTGCGCTTAGATAAGGGGATTACACCTTACTGTACGAATTCTCACACTCACGATAGCATCTAGGAGTGTGCATTCAAAACTTGTAGTCATTTGCAGACATCACTAGGAATTTCCAGAGATATCACTCTGCAAGAGTTACCTTTAGGAAAGCAAATTTAGCAGCCAAGCTACGATAGATCAGGCGTAAGCGGCGGCTGCCTCGCCCTTAGCGACAGCTTCATTGGTAGTACTACGGAAAGTCTTTCGAGCCTTCTATCAAACTCTCAGTAGTATCATGCAAAAAGTCACGTCTTGGCTCAATTTCCTAGACGTGACCCGCTTAGCCTATTGCGTTTGGACCTTGTCTAGCTGGGCTAAGCTACGAAGCGGTCGCCTTCAAGCGATCGCGGATAGTAGCGTTCTCGATATTCTCGGCATTTAAGCCGCTGTTGACGGAGATGAGACCAAGCGATCGCATGTCCGCCTCTACCATCAGCCCCACCAGCTCTTCGAAGGTGACTGATGGCTCCCAGTCCAGCTTTGCTTTCGCTTTGGCGGGGTCGCCAATCAGCAGCTCCACCTCTGCAGGGCGCAGGTAGCGCTCGTCAAACTTGACGTAGTCTTGCCAGTTGAGATTGACGTAGCCAAAGGCCACTTCTAGAAACTCGCGGACGGAGTACGTCTCACCGGTAGCAACGACGTAATCGTCAGGCTGCTCCTGCTGCAGCATCAGCCACATGGCGCGGACGTAGTCTTTTGCGTAGCCCCAGTCGCGCTTGGAGTCGAGGTTGCCAAGGTAGAGATCTTTTTGCTGCCCCGCAACGATGCGAGCGAGGGCGCGGGTAATCTTACGGGTGACGAAGGTTTCGCCTCGGCGAGGAGACTCGTGGTTGAACAGAATGCCGTTGCAGGCAAACATGTCGTAAGACTCTCGGTAGTTGAGGGTCTGCCAGTGGGCGTAGACCTTGGCGCAGGCGTAAGGGCTACGGGGATAGAAGGGAGTGGTCTCTTTCTGAGGGACATCTTGCACCTTGCCGAACATCTCAGACGAGCCAGCCTGATAAAAGCGAACGTTGTTTCCCGTGCGGCGGCGGTAGTCGCGAACGGCCTCAAGGAGCCGCAAGGTGCCCATCGCAACGGTATCAGCAGTGTACTCAGGGGCGTCAAAGCTGACGCGCACGTGAGACTGAGCACCAAGATTATAGATTTCTGAGGGCTCGACTTCCTCTAAGATACGGCGCAGGGTCGTACCGTCAGTAAGATCCCCGTAGTGGAGGAAGAGCTCGGCTTCTGGGTTATGGGGGTCTTGGTAGATATGGTCGATACGGTCGGTGTTAAACGTGGAGGTGCGGCGAATGATGCCGTGGACCTCGTATCCCTTCTCTAGCAGCAGTTCGCTGAGGTAAGAGCCATCTTGGCCCGTAACGCCCGTAATAATAGCTTTCTTAGAAGTTGTCATAAATGCCCTACTTTTAATTCGACTTAAAACAATACGCGCTATATGACATGTAAACATATTTATTGCTGAAGATGTCACAGCAGAAGCGGCAAGCTTCATCTCGACCTCATCTCCTTTGATGCAGGTTGAAGATACTCTAAAGTTTTGGGGTAATGTTTTTTGAAAGGCGGACTTGAGGTCCAGCCTGAGGTGACGAACGATATCTTCACGATCGCCTAGCAATACTGTCTAGCGCTGCGCTGCTAAGTGCAATTTCTGCGTCAATCATTGACGCCGCTGATGCCAAATTGCAGACTTGATCTGTAGGCCTTTAAAGCTAAAGAACTTGCTGAGATTTGTGAGCCAATCGCGGCCGCGCTAGTGCAAGTGTGTCGATCTACACCTCTACATAGTCTCCTCACTCTGCCGGGAACGCCGGTTTTGCGCATGACCACTTTCCTAAAAACGACAACCGTGAACGATGCTGCGGTGACATCCACGATTTTAGTTGTGGATGACGTTGTCGATAATATTCAGGTGTTGACGAAAATTTTGAAGCCGGAGGGCTACCAAATTCGCAAAGCCCTGAGCGGCGTTGCTGCTCTGCGCAGTGCAACCCAGTCCCCTCCGGACCTGGTGCTGCTAGACGTTAGCATGCCGGACATGAACGGCTACGACGTCTGCCACCAGTTCAAGCTAAACGCCATACTCAATTCAATTCCTATCGTATTTGTCAGTGCCCTAAGCAGTACGGAAGATAAGGTAGAGGGCTTTAAGCAAGGAGGCGTAGACTACATCAGCAAACCGTTTCAGGCGGCGGAGGTCCTGGCGCGGGTGAAGACCCATCTGCAGGTGTATCGCCTTCAGCAGCAAACTCATCACCAAGGGCAGCTGTTAGCGCAGAAGAACACCCAGCTCAACCAAGAAATTGGTAGACGTCAGCGGGCTGAGGACAAGTACCGGAGCATTTTCGAGTTTGCCAGCGAGGGAATCTTCCAATCGACGGCAGAAGGGCAATTCGTCACCGCCAACCCAGCGCTAGCTGAAATCTACGGCTACGACTCTCCTGAAGACCTCATACAGAGCACCGAAGATATTGGCCGCCAGATTTATGCTCAGCCTAAGCGCCGCTTAGAGCTAAACGTCTACTTGAAGCAGGCCGGGAAGATCGTAGACGCCATTTCTCGGGTCTGCCGCAAGGATGGAACGCTCATCTGGATCAGTGAGAACGTGCGAGAAGTGCGGAATGACGTGGGTCAGCTGCAGTACTATGAGGGCACCGTTCAAGATATTACTGAGAGAATCGAGTTTGAGCGGATGCTGAAGCAGGAGCGTCAGCGGGCGGAACACCTGCTGCTCAACGTATTGCCTAGCTCAGTTGCCCAGCGGCTCAAGCGCAAACCCGATACGATCGCCGACAGCATTGAGGCGGCTAGCGTCCTGTTTGCGGATATCGTTAACTTTACCCCCTTCGCGGCCAAGACCGAGCCCAGGGCCGTGGTTACGCTACTCAACGATATCTTCTCCGCCTTTGACGGCCTTGTTGAGCGCTACGATTTAGAAAAAATTAAGACCGTTGGGGATGCCTACATGGTGGGCGCCAGCGTTTGCTCCCCGCAGCCTGAGCATCTAAAGGCGATCGCCAGTCTGGCCCTAGATATGCAGGATGCCATGTCGCAGTTCTCTCGGCCCGACGGACGCTGTTTTAGCCTGCGCATCGGATTCCATGCGGGTCCGGTCGTAGCTGGCGTCATCGGTAAGAAGACCTTTGCTTTCGATTTGTGGGGCCACACCGTCAACATGGCTAGCCGCATGGAGGAGACAAGTCTACCCGGCAGAATTCAGGTTGCCGCCGACGTCTATCACCCCCTGCAGGACCAGTTTCAGTTCGAGCGGCGCGGTGAAATCTTTGTTCAAGGCGTCGGCTCGATAGAGACCTACTTCTTAAACGGTCGGCTCGCCTAATGTTTCTAACGTTTATCTCTACGCTGGTTCTCTTGCCAGCAGGGGCATGCTCAGCTCGTAGAAAACGGTTCTAACTCCTCTGCCGGGAGCCAAAAGTCCCGCTCTACGGGCTCGTCGTCGTCGCGTCGGCCCGGATGCAGGCCGTATACCCAGGTCTGGTCTTCGGGGTAAAAATCAACACCGACAATGTAGCCAACATAGCCAGTTTGCGTCCGAACTTTTTGTCCCAAATGTAGCGAGGGTTGGGTAAATTCTATCGCCTGCGAGTTCGTTGCCTGGACGTAGATCAGCTTTCGTTGAAGAAAGAGAAATAAGTTTCTCACCATTGCAAATTAATTAATGTAATCATAAATAATATTAAAAGACAAAAAAAAGAGGCCCGGACTGAATTTGATGGGAGAAGGCTTGCGCCTGGCGATCGCATCAGACTCTTTGACTCACCACAGCTCTCCCTCCTGAGCGCCTCAACCCAGCGACAAACAACAAAGCATCGACTGCTAACCTAGCATTTTCCTGCAGCACCTACAATATAGCAATCGCTCGTTCCCATTAAGAGTTGTGGATTCACCCCTTGAAGTGGAGAGAAAACCGGGCGTGTCCTCTCCTAGCTTTCCATCATCCCACAAGCTCTAGGCTCTGATGTCGGCGATCGCCTGTCTGACAGGCTTGAAGTACCGGGACGAAATGATCGAGATCGGGCGTGGGGTGCTGACTCACCTTGGCCTGATCGTCCCAAAGGCGAAGCTTCACGGCCTCAGGCGCGTAACGCTGATAAATAAACCGCTTGGCTTCAGCTTTAGAGAACGCCCCGCCCTGAAACTCTAGGCTAGCTTGTGAGGCCGAAGATAGGGTCTCCCAGTACCGACGGTTGATGGCGCAAAGGTACTGCTTGGCCTGCACGTGGAGCCGGATGGGCTCGGTCACAGCTGGCGAAAACAGGGGGGCGAGGTAGCGCTGCGCGAGGTGCTCATGGCAATCGTTGATGCCCTGTTCAACGGCATCTTCCCCCAGGTTGTGCAGTATGTGCCCAATGTCGTGTAGCAGACAGGCCGCTACCAGCGAATCTGACTCGCCGTTTTGCTGAGCGATGGTGGCGCACTGAAGAGCGTGCTGCAGGCAGGTTACCGCCTCACCGCCATATGGGCTGCCGCCGCGATCGCGCAGAATTGTGATCAATGTGTTGAGCGTTGTCATTCCAAAAAGTCCTGGGGATAAAGGGGCATTATTACTGGAACAACAGCGCAGGAGGAAGCTGCAGGCGATAATTCAGTAAAAATTCGTTTTGCTGTGGTCGATATTCTTGTGACTGAGATCACTATAGCCTTTCGACATTAAGGCGAGGTTACAGGCGCGATCGCGCCTGCCTGGTCGTGAAAAGTCCCGAGTGAGCCGCGTCAGGCTTGGCCCTCCAGCCGATGAACGGCGCTGCCAAAAGCTCAGCGTATAGAGACCTACGAGGCATCACGGTGACAGACCGTCTGGATCGGTATATATCCGTTGATACTGTCTATGGTTCTCTGACATAATGGCCTTGGCTGCTCTGGAATTTCTTCTAAATTGCGGTAGACAGAGCCATCGATACCGCCGTCTGATACCCTTGCATAGCAGACGATCACCCTTACGCAGCATACGATGACCGCCGCAAACAAGGTGCTGAACGTTTTGCTGATTGAAGATACAGAAACACGATGCCTATGCTATTCGCGCAGACTTACATCACGCTCAGCTCTACGATTTCCCCAATCGCGTAGAGATAGAGAAGGCGCTAGTGAAGCAGCGGAGCGCTGCTCTTTCAGACTACCACCTTCCTCAGCTCAGCGCACCTAAGGCGGTCTGGCTTCGAGTCCCTCTGCTCGATCTTACTCGATGTGGCAAGGGCTATATTGACTGCCTAGAATCGACGCCAAGCGAGCAAGTTTTTCTATGTCAGACGCCTCAACCCTTAAGCTCTCCGTCGGTGGGACCCTTGTGCGAAGTGATGCTCGCCTAGCCATTTTTCCAGGACAGCGCTACCGATTTGACCGATGCTGAGTTGGTCCGGTTTTCGGCATCGTGGGAGAAAGCATTGGACTTGCACGACATGACTTTTCCTACTATCTCGGCTTTCTCAGGCGAACTCGCGACGGCGATCGCCCAAGCCTCTCCCGCCGTAGTCGGCCTTCAGTCTGGACGTCACAGCGCCAGCGGCCTATATTGGCAACCGGGCGTCGTGATTACCACCGTTGACGCGGTGCGCCGCCGCGACCAGGTAGAGCTGATCACCGAGACCGGCACCGCGACGGCTAAAGTTCAGGGGAAAGACCCCGGCACCGATATCGCCGTCCTGCGGGTCGACCAGCTGAATCTGCCTGCCGTTGAGCTTGGCGATCTGAGCCTGCTTAAGGCGGGCCATCTGGCGATCGCCCTGATGGTGGACTCCCTAGATGAGACGGTTCCTGTCGCCCAGTTTCTTCAGGCCGGAGTGCGCGGCCTTCTCCCGGAGGATCTGAGCGCTGACGAGCTAGTGCTGGCCCTAGAAGCGATCGCCGGGGGGTTGACGGTGCTGCATCCTGCCGTGCTTGAAGACTGGCTGCAGACCACACCAACAGGGCCGCTCTCTGAGCTGGCGGTGCCGCTCACGCCGCGGGAGATGGAGGTGCTGCAGCGCTTAGCAACCGGCCTGGCCAACAAGGCGATCGCCCGACAGCTCGCCATCTCTGAGCACACGGTGAAGTTTCACGTCAGCTCAATTTTTCTGAAGCTCAATGCCTCTAGCCGTACTGAAGCGGTGACGGTAGCTATGCGGCAGGGACTGATTTTTATGTAGTCCCTGCCGATCTTCTTTTTAAATCACTCCGGGCCCTTTGCCGCGGTTGTCTGACTCCTGGGTGAGCTTGCCCTCCTCATCAGTCTGGTTAACCGCCTTGAGTTCTGCTGCTCTAGCGGCTTTCTCCTGCTCCTCTTTTTGTCTCAAGTCCCCGGGCTCTTCCACGTACATCTCAGGCTCTATAGCATAGTTATTGGCTAGCCCTTCTTGGTCAACGGTTTGACCACCAGCGGTGTCGATGCCGCCCTCCGGCGCTTCAGAGGTCTGCTTATAATCTCCCTCCTCCCGCTCTTTTCGGGCTGCAGTTTCTGCCGGAACAATATTCGGGTCATAATTATCGGATTGAGTTTTAGGGTTGTTCATAGGTGAAAATCTCCACGAGTATTCAAAATTTTATTGATCCGATACTGAGCTGATACGAGACCCTCAGCATCGTTCGGGAGGGAGAGGTTAAAGGCGTCAGCAATAAATCTTAGGACAAACTCTTTTCGGTGGGGCGGCCGCTCGCGCTAGACCTCAACGGCTCAATCGGCTGGCGATCGCCCCTCAGCTTAGAATTGAGCAAGGGGCAAGGGACCTGCTCTACCCCATCCCAATCTGTAAAGGTAGTCTCATCGAGGTAGTGACGCGGCGTATCGAGCAAAAGACGCCATGCGTCCCTTGCTGTTAGGAAGCTCATGCGCTCAGGATAGAGCCTAGTCAGGCAGTCTCGAACCTGCGGATAATAATCGGAATTGAGACCCGGAAAGATGTGGTGCTCAGTGTGGTAAGAAAAGTTGAAGTGTAGTAAATCCAGCAGCTTTGGAACTTTGATGGAAACGCTGTTTATCAGCGGATCATTGACGTTCGTTATTGGGCATAGGAGGTGATTGGTGTAGATATAGAAAATCATGCCAGAATACCCTAGCCCAATGGGAAGAAAGTAGGCCAGAATTAGCTTCACTGGATCAAACTTTAAATACGTTAATAGACCCAGGTGGAGCAGCGTAGTCAGAGCTAACTCTGCCCAAATGGTGCGCCTTTCCTTAGGCTGCATTGGGAACCGAGCGGTCACATGGGGGCAGTCTTCATCTCTATAGATAAGTACCGCAGCGAGATGTCGATAGGCATAAATTACCCAGGCGGTTGCCATACCCACCACTAACCCTAAGGGGCTTACCGTGGAGGACGGAGCCACGAAGTCTTGAGCCCGCTTTCCTAAAACGTTGGGCTCTCGATAGAAAAAGCTGCGATCAGGGTCGTTTAACGCGTTTGTTTGATTGTGGTGAACCCGGTTGTGAAGGGTTTTCCAGAGCGTCGGCGGCATCCACAAAATCGCCTGGCTAAATAAGGTCACCAATCTGATAATGCGGCTATCGCGAATCACGCTGCCGTGCATCAGGTCGTGGCCACAGAACAGCAGCACGATGACGGCGTTTGCCATAACGATAGCGAAGGGTAAATACAGCCAGATGAGCTGTGGGGGCCAGCGATCGAGCTGGGCCGCGATGCCCCACCCTAGCAGCAAAATAGCGATGTTGATCAGCAGCACGACGAGTTTGCTGCCATCGGGATTAAAGGCTTCTTGGGGAAGTAAGGGCCGCAGCTGTTTTGCGTAGGTTGCCTGAGAAATTAAGTCGTCGGAGGCAAGGTTGTTCATGAGGAAAAGTTATTTAAGGTTGCTCTCGTCGCCCCTCTAGATGATAGAGAGACGGCGAGAGCAGTTTGATTGCGTAAGTGCCTAGTAAAAATTGGGCTTGGCGGTCACCTGATAGAGCTGAGGATAGGTTCCGGAGGCATAAACGCCATAGCACAGCAGCAGGTAAAACTCCCAGTGACGCTTCCACTCTTCAATCGTGTCGAAGGGCGTCGTGGCAATAATCCTTTCAATGAAGGGACGAATTTGGGGCCAGTTCTGTTGAAAGTGATGATTCCAAGCCTGCAGCGTTGCGGGATAGCTCTCCGCCATGTTGTTCTCTCGGCACTTAACAAACTGGCGATCGCTTTCAATAGCGCGACCCAGCTCTGAGGGAGAACCAATAGACAGGTGTGGAAAGATATAGCGGTTGACGTAAGGATCGCATACTAGCACGGGATGGTCGGCGCCAATGGTCTGGATCCCCAAAATGCCGTCTTGAGCCATGACCTCCCGGACCTGCTTGAGGATGTTGGGCCAGTTCCGCGTGCCGCCGTGCTCAATAGTCTCCAGGAAAATGCACTTCGTAATTCGATCAACGCCGGACTGCTTTAAGATCTCCTGGTGCGCGTTGTGGTAGCTGTGATTGTAGATAAAGTAGTTTCTGACCTCAGCTAGCTTAGTACAGCAGTACTCGACCTGTACCTCTGAGATGGTGATGCCGATATAGGTCAGGTCAAAGCGGCCTCTTAAGTACTGCGGCAGCGTCCCCCAGCCGCAGCCGCAGTCTAAAAGAATGTCGCCATCTTGAAGCTTAAGTTCTTTGGCCCAGTAGTCTAAATTCTGAAGCTGAGCCGCGTCGAGATTTTCCGGAGACTGCTCCAGTCCAGCCCAATCTCCGGTGGTGTACTTCATTGACTCCCCCAGAAAGCCCTCATACAGCTCAGTGGGCAAGTCGTAGTGGGTTTTGGCGACGTCGTTTTGCTTAATAAGCGACAGATTAAAAGATTTGTACAACAGCTGTTCGAGCAGTAGCGGCAGCGAGTTTGGCATCTCGAATACAATCGAGTTGCTGCGATTTCTATGATCGAGGTCGAAAAGGCGCTTAGACAGCAGATCGATGCGATCGCATCTCCAGAGACCCTTGATATAGGCGTTTCCTAGCCCCAGGGTTTTGAATGTCTTAAATTGATTGAGGACAGCGTAACGCTGTCCATCCTGGCAGATAATATCCCACGGATTAGCGGATTCGCTAACCTCAGACTCTGTGAGCACCTGAACGTTTTGCCTTGCAAGGCGCTGAACAAGGCGTCGACATCCTGCGTCGATAGATTGCTGGCCGCTGGCGTTACCCAGTGTTAGAGAATCCATAGTCTTCCTCCTAAATAGAAAGCAGTAAAAGATGGGGTCAAATCTTTGAATCCTGTAGGGTTTAAAGCTAGCTTTACTTTGCTAACCTTGAGAATCGATGGCGTCGCTATAAACCAAGGAGTCTCAGCTGTCTACGCGATCGCATTAGCAGTTCGCGATCGCGTAAACGTTTGAGGAGATTTACTCAGGTATAATCAGCTGGCTGTTCGAGGAATGAAGTGTCTCTCTCGATCACCAAAATCTAAAAATTGCTCGTGGCCAATCGCTTTCTAGAGCTACCTTTTTAAGCAATTTTAAGCGTCATGATCTTCAGGCCATAGGTTTCGCTTGAAGATGAAATTACCTTAGCAAACTGGCTGTAGAAAAATAAAGGCACCGCAATCTAAGTATTCATTTTTTTGAAATACTTTACTTGCTCTTTCGTTTTATGATGTTTTTGGAAAAATTCGATGAAGTAAAAAGAGTTTTTATCGAAGTTTTCTGAGCTTTTTGCTACGCAATCCAGCCCTGGTGCGCTGCATGGTTTTTGGCGTCTTGGGTTTCTCGAAATAAAACCATATGACTACCGCAAGCTTCGACCTCTAATGCAATAGACTTCAGCGTCTGCCGCCGCTGATTATTGTTTGGCACCACATCACGAATCAAAATTCCCAATACCCGACCCGGATTCTCTTTGGCAATAGTGCTGTAGATCTCTGCGTCCCGCTGTCCGCGATCGCCAATTAAAATAAAGGGCAGTTCCGGAAACCGCTTTAGCAACGGCAAAGTATTCTCCATTTTGTGGCTCTCGTGATTGAAGGAAAGCCAGTTGGCCAGCGACAGCTCAATGTCTCGCAGCAAAATTGGGCCTTTGGGAATTCGGTTGAAGTCCAAAAATTTGGCGAACAGGTCGTACATGTTCCAGGCGCTGCTGGACACGTAGAAGATGGGGTTCTGGCCTTCTCCCGTGCCTTCTTGGAGCGACTGGTAGAAGTCGGCAACGCCGTCGAATAACGAGCAGCTGCTCTGGGGTGCCGTATCCCCGGTAGGGCAAGATGTAAATGGGGTCTGTGAGGCCGAGCGCTTGGGTGACCCGGCCTTTGAGGGAGCTGAATACTCGGTGAATTGAGGAGGTTGCTCTGGTAAGAAGATCGACCCAAGTTGCCATATGCTCTATTGCAGCAAACTGCACTACTAGCTACATCAATCTTAGCCTCATCTCCTGCAGCTAGACGATCCCCTCAGCCGTTTGGCTTACGATAGCGTCCACCACAGCCTCAAACTGCTGCGTGCGCTCGTACACTTCACGCTGACGCTGCGCGCCGGTCCCCCGCTGGAGGGTTTGCCGCAGTAGCGCAGTTATCTCATCGCTATCTCCCAAGTCTTGAAGCGCCGAGTCAACGTAGTCGAGAAATTGCTCCAGCACCTGACGGGCTGGCCGAGGCGTTTGATCAATGACGTCAATAAGGTTGTCTTCCATCCCGTGGCGGGCAGCTTGCCAGCGAGCGGCCTGCAGCAGCTCAGGCCGCATTTCGAGGGCGGGTTGCCCGGACATGATCTCCTGATAGCAGGTGCGCGCCAGAGCTCTCACCAGTCCGGTAATCAAGATGGTCTCGTCCACCGTCGTGCAGACATCGGCAAACCGAAATTCGATAGTGGGCACGTGCTCCGACAGACGGATATCCCAGTAAATCTTGGTCGCATCCCGAATCGCGCCGATCGCCACTAGGGAGTCTGTGACCTGGCGGTACTCTTGGTCGTCTTTGAAAGGGAACGGCAGTCCAGCAAAGGGCCAGCGGCTCCACAGCTCAGTGCGGTAGCTGGCGTAGCGTGTGTCTCGCCCCAGCCAAAATGGGGAATTGGTGCATAGTGCAAGCAGTACGGGTAGCCAAATGCGGCTCCGGTTGAGCACCTGGACGGCAATTTCGCGATCGCTAATGCCGATGTGGACGTGGCAACCGAAAATCACCAAATCCCGCATAATCTGTCGGTAATCTTGAACCAAACGCTGATAGCGGACTTTGGTCGTAACGTCCTGGTCGCGCCAGTCGGAAAAGGGGTGAGTGCCAGCGGCGGCAATGACGCTGCCGGTTTTCTCGGCGGCGGTGATGATGGTGTGTCTCGCCTGCAGCAGTTCAGTCCGGGCTTCTGCAAGGCTCTCGCAAACTGGGGTGGCAATTTCGATCTGCGACTGGTACACCTCGCGCTGGACATTGGTATCCTCGGCGGCGGCCTGAGTCTGCGACATGATATGGCCTGCCCGCCCCGTCAGCTCACGGGTCTCTGGGTCTATAACCTGATACTCTTCTTCAACGCCCAGGGTCAACGCTTCTGTCATGAAAAATCCTTCAACTTGGCACCCGTTAACCCTAGCAAACAGGCGATCGCGTTTCTGTCTAGCGTGAGACGTGTTTTTACTGCGCGGGTGGGTTCGGACCAGCACAAGCAGCCTAATGCTAAACCTGTCTTTCGCTGGACCATGCAGAAGTTTTAAGACATTTATTGGTTAGTCTTCAGTCAAGATCTCCAGATCAGCGGCTTGATCAGCGAGAGGCAACTCGTTGTTTGCCTCCTCGGCCCTCCCACAAAACGTTATTGCCGTGGATCTGATTTATCCTTTGCCAGCGCTCCAAATGCAGAATACGCATAGACTTGTGTTCTTTTCTCTTACATTTTTGCTTCAGGCTAATTAATGTGAGATAATCATTTTTAAGCGTTTGTGAGATTATGATAGGATGAAGGTTTATGTACCTCACAATCAGGCTTCAGAGCCGCATTGAGTCGCTTTCAGGCTCGTCTCGGCTGCCGAGAGCCACCAATCTTGTTCTCTAGTGGACGCTTACTATTTGCTTTTTGCAATCTTAGCAATTTAATATTGCGGCTTAAGGTCGTTAGGAGTTTGATATGTTTAGCCAATATCCAATGGCAAGCGTGATTATCAATAATTATAACTACGAAAATTACGTATCAGCTGCTATCAAAAGCGTGCTATGTCAAGAATACCAAAATCTTGAAATCATCGTAGTAGACGACGGTTCGACCGACCACTCCAGAGAAATTATTTCTGGATTCTCAGATAAAATTTTGCCGGTATTTAAGGCAAACGGTGGTCAATCCTCTGCACTAAACTCAGGCTTTAGCGAATCTAGTGGCGAGATTATTTTGTTTCTGGATTCGGATGATATTTTCTGCAAGCACAAAATCAAGCATATTATTGATTTCTTTAAGAAAATTTCATCTATGGAGAAAAACGCCTTGGCAATTCTTTATGATTCACTTCAAGTTATCGATGAAAAAGGGGTTGACGTAAATATCGACAGGATTGGGAAGAATGTACAGAGCGCATATGGGTGGCAATATTTAAGTAAAATTTCAGAAGGAAAAACTTTTTTTAGCGGAGATCTGAACAAAGTCTGCTCGCCCAAACAAGTCGCTCAATTTTCTAAAAAATATAGATTTATTCCATATCTTGGATTGCCCACTAGCGCTATTTCGGTGACTAGAACGTTAGCAGACAAAATATTTCCCCTTCCTGAAGAGGGTCTCAAAATTTCAGCTGACGATTTCCTGGTGAAAGGTGCGTCGCTCTTAGGAAACGTCTATTCCACAGATAAAACTCTAACAAAATACAGAGCTCACGGAGACAACAATTGGTATGGTAGTACTAAGCCTAGGCCAATAGAAAATACGCTCTATTTTCTTAGGGAATCGGATAGCTACTTAAACAAAAAGTATTTTGAGCGTACCGGCGACAACAGTAAAGTGTTTAGCTTCGAAAACTCTATGAAGGCAAAGTCATTTTACAGATCTCGCCTAGGTGGAAAACGTGATGAAAATCTTTTTAGACTATCTTTCAAAGTGATTAGATGGCATCTTGATTTTACAACCTTCAGCTTTTTCGTAAAGACACTTACTTTAGCGCTGCTTTTCAAAGTGAAGAGCTTTTTTCAAAAAAGCGTCTCTTCTCCGTCGAGCTGAGCTGTTACGGGTTGCTGCTCAGCTCTGTGGTCAGCAATAGCCACAAACCGTGCGTAGAGCTTCTTCTGATTGCTCTTGATGGCGAACAGGTAGCTGTTGCCGCTATCAATGAGTGACCAAAAAAACTGGGTCTCAAGCCCCGCCCTTTAGGGCGGCTTTTGTAGGACAATTGTATTTATGAAGTGCCGCTACCAGTACCGCGTCTATCCTACGTCCGGACAGCAGATCAGCTTAGCCAAGCTGTTTGGCTGCTGCCGTGTCGTGTGGAACGACGCCTTAGCACTGTGCAAGGAGTCGGATTCGCTGCCTAAGAATGGCGACCTTCAGAAGGCTTGCATCACGCAGGCCAAGAAAACGGTTGAGCGCCAGTGGCTGAGCGAGGTATCAAATATCCCGCTGCAGCAGTCCATCGCCGATTTGGGCGTAGCGTTCAAAAACTTCTTTGATTCGCTCAAAGGCAAGCGCAAAGGACCAAAGGTGAAGCCGCCCCGGTTCAAGCGCAAAGACAACCGCCAGTCGGCGCGATTCCGCAAGGGCGGCTTCTCGCTCAAGGGCGACAAGGTCTATCTAGCCAAAATTGGCAACCTCAAGGTGCGCTGGTCGAGGCCGCTGCCGTCTGAGCCGTCATCCGTCACCGTCATCAAGGACAGAGCAGGCCGCTATCTTCTGAGCTTCGTTGTCGAAGTGCAGCCAGTCCACATTCGCGCTGAGAACCAAAGCGTGGGTGTGGATTTGGGTATCAAGACGTTCGCGGTGCTCAGTAGCGGCCAGCGCGTTGAGTCTCCTGGTTACGACCGCATTGGCCGCAAGATACGCCGTGAGCAGCGCAAGCTGAATAGGCGCTTCAAGGGGTCGAAGCGCCGTGAGCGCACCCGGCTGCGCATCGCTAAGCTGAAGGCCAAGCAGCGGGACATCCGCAAGGATTTTCTGCATAAGCTCTCGACCTGGCTAATTCGCAACCATAGCGTTGTGGCTATTGAAGACCTGAACGTGTCCGGCATGGTCCGCAACCGCAAGCTGGCCCGCGCTATAGCTCAACAGGGCTGGCGTGAACTGCGAACCATGTGTGAGGCCAAGGCCGCGATGATACTGGAACGCGAGGTATCGGTCATCAGCCGGTGGGAGCCGACTAGCCAGAAGTGTGCCGACTGCGGCTACCGCTGGGGCAAGCTGGACCTGTCGGTGCGCCAGCTGGTCTGCCTTGGCTGTGGCAAAACCCAAGACCGGGACGGCAATGCTAGCCGCAATATTGAAACGTCTGGGCTGGAGCTAGCCCGAGACTCTAAACGGACGCGGAGCGGGCATAAGACCTCGTCAGGGGCAATCCGCGCTGAGGCGTCCACCCGTCGGGAGTCCACCTAGTGGGCAGACCGGGAATCCCCGCTCTTCAGGGCGGGGAGGATGTCAAAATGGTGCGCTTTCTTTTGAGCCTCAAAGCCCTACGGTTTACCTTAAGATCTTTGCCGTCCATACTGTCAGAACCCCGGACGTCAAGTCTAGAGTCACAACACCGAGGCCTAGAGCAACACTGCTTTCACAGGTCCTATCGATCGCTGCACCAGCGCCTCGTGTAGCGTCTAGCTCGCCGCCTTCTTCCGATCTGAGGCGATTAGCTGAAAAACTCGTCTCACCCCCTTCATCCAGTCGGGAAAAGTGACGGCCCCAGGAGCAGTCCAGCCCCGTTGTTCAGGAGCCCAAAAGCTCAAGGCGTACCAGGTGTCTGCACCATAGCTGCCGGTTACCTTAAAGCCGTAGTAGCGCTGAACCTGAGCCACGGCATCAGCGGTCTTTTCCCCGTACTGGCCATCAACGTCATCCTCGTAGTAGGCCAATTGCTGAAGCGCAGACTGTAGATAAGATACAGCGCTGCCTGTGTCTCCGACAGCCATATCTATGGGCTCTAGGGCTGTAGTCAACGGTCTGTATTGAGGGGTCATGGTTTGCTCCGAAAGAATGAGGCGGGTAGACGGGTGGACCCTCGGCCTAGCGCTAATCTTGAACGCGGTACTACAGCCGGCGAGATACAGGACACCGCTCCTCTATATTTTCAGTAAAGCACGATACATTTTCGCCAAGCTACCCAATTCGTAATATTTTTTCGCACTGCCCCTAAGTAGTCTCATCATCTTCGCAGGGGCAAAATTGTCTTTTTGCGAAAAGCTCCGAGTTCTGCCTGAAGACACCTATAAGCTCTAGGCATTAGCAAGACTGATGCAACACTACGGGACTTATCCCCCTTCCTGCCGTGCCTGCCGTCTGGGAAATAAAAGTTAGCCCAGGGATAAAGATCGCATGTTCACACGTACAAGCTTCTATAAATCATCTATCTAAAGGAACGACTTTGGTATATTCTATTTCAGAAAGATATTTTTCTATCGCAATGGTTTATCTTGCCGTGAATCCTAGCGCGGTTCGATCGCACCTCCCCCGAGAGCAGCGCTCTGAAGCACAAAACTTACCGGAGGCGCTGACGCTGCTCCCGCTGGTAAGCTTTGGGGACGGCTCATGAGCGAGCGATCCTACCGCGTTGTAGCGCTTGCTGGCGAAGGCGTCGAGTTTGAGATGACCCAGGCCAGCTTGATGATTCTAAAGGCGCTTGCCGCCGCCGAAGCCTTTAGCGTCGACGTCGACTACGGCACTGTTGAGGAATCAGCCCGTCAAGATTCTCAAGCAGTACTTCCTGCCCCCACCCTACAGCTGTGTGAGCAGTCCAATGGTGTCTTGTTTGGCGCGATCGCCCGAGAGGGTCTACAGGAGCTGCGTCAGTATTTCGATCTTTTTGTCAATCTGCGCTCGGTGCAGCCTTCCCCCAGCTTACTTCCCGCTGCACCTATAAAACTCGACCAGATGCAGGGCGTTGAGCTACTGTTTGTGCGCGAGCTGACGAGCGGGGTACCCGCCGACGCCCCAGATCGAGGCGTCGACAATAAAGGAACCTACGGTCTGCAAACCATCCGCTACGATGACGTCAATATTCGCCGCACGGCAAGGATAGCCCTCGAGTTCGCTCAGTCGCGCCGCCAGCGCCTCGCCGTCGCCTACAAAGGCGGCGTTTTGCCCTATCTTCCCTGGACGCGGCTAATTCAGATAGAAGCGTTGGCCTTCCCGGCGGTGACCGTAGAGACTATTCCAGTGGACCAGCTGGCCGTGCAGCTTGCGGTCCGTCCCCAAGATTTTGATGTGGTGTTGACCTGTAATTTGTTCGGCAATATTTTGAGCAACTTGACCGGGGCGATCGCAGGAGCTACTGGGCTTTTAGGTTCTGCCAGCCTCAACTCCGATCGCTTTGGCCTGTACGAAGCGGTCTACAGCGCCGGTCGTGATTCGGACCACACTGTCGCCCATCCCCTGGGCACCCTGTCGAGCATCGCCCTCATGCTGGAGCAGTGGGGAGAAGGGCGCGCGGCCCAACGGCTGACCGCCCTTCGAGAGGCTTTCCTAACCGAGGGCTATCGCACGGCGGACCTGTGCTGTGGGGAGCCGGACCCGCCGAGAAAAGTGGTGTCTTTAGAGGAGCTAGTGGCCCTGTTTACTCAGGCCCTAGAAGCTTCCGCTTAGCCGTCTAGCGGCGCTCGCTTTCCTGCTTAAGGGCGGCTAGGGTATCCTCCAGTACGCTGCGGTAAGTATTAAAGAACAGCCCCCGAGTCGGGCCGTTGCCTTTTGGGGCGACCGCCACCTGATGGGTGATCAGCACTTGGTTCCCGGCAGAAGAGGCCACAGACTCAAGCTGCCAACTGCCCTGTAGCGTATTCAGGTCACCTTCTACCAAGCTGAAGTCGATGTGCTGAGGGTAGCTGAGGGTAGAGGCGATGACGACGCGGCTGCGGCGCGTGAAGGGGAAGATGCGCACCACGTTTACCTGCTCAAACACGCGGCGGTTGTCCACTGATTCCAAGAGGCGGCTGGCTTCGATATTGGGCAAAAACTGAGCGAAGTTATCGTAGTCCGTCAGCACCTGCCACACCGTCGTCCCGGGCGCGTCCACTAGTACACGCCCGGTAAACTCTCCGTTGCTGCCTGATACGGCCACTTGCCCCTCTTCGAGCACCGATTGTTCCTGAGCGGTTAGCTGGCTGAGGACGCTGGCCTGACCTGTCACCGGTATCAGCAGCGAGGTGAGCACAACAGCGATCGCCACCAAGCCCCCGATGACGCCGTAACCCTGGACACCGTAACTATGATAACGAGACGGCATGACACCTCACATCGAATCTAGGGTTTAATTCAAAAGCCGACCTCAAGTAATAAAGGCCGCATCCAATTCTATAGCAGTTCTTTCGGTTCTTCCTTAAGGACGTTCTCTGTGGAGACCTAGATAAATAAGATCGGAAATGCTACGCGTTAGCGTTGGCGCGCCACCCACCCTCTGCTAAGGAGAGAATTTTGACCATGAAGATAAGTGATCGCTGGCGTCGTGTTCTGCTGCCGATTTGCCTGAGCGTTGTGCTCTTTGCGACGGCCTGCGGATCCGACTCACCGTCCCCCTACGACCAAGTACAAGAGGAAACGACCGGACGAGGGGCTGAAGTCGCCGTCGACAAGTCCGCTGAAAACGGATCTTCCTTCAACCAGTTTTTCCCAAGAAAGGTTTCGGGCTACAACGTCACCCCCACTCAGGAAAAGCGTGGATTCGCCGAGTACAAAGTTAGCAAAGACGGCTCAACCGTCGCCATGCTGTCCATTAACGACACCATCAGCAACCCTGCAGCAGCCAATAAGTATCAGTCAAGCGACCTCAAAGTTGGCCAATATCCCGCCGTTGACCAAGGTACAACCGGGACAGGATTGCTCGTCAACAACCGCTACCAGGTTAAGGTGCTCTCCCGCGATCCCTCCTTCACCCGCGACGATCGCATCTCCTGGCTGCAAAGGTTCGACCTCAACGGATTAGCCCAGCTTGAGTCTCGCCAGAGCTCGGCTACTGTGCCCTCAAAGTCTTCACCAGCGTCTTCGAAGAAGCTTCCCACGATGCGAGTGCGGACCGCCCCTACGCTTCAGCCAGCAACTTAGCAGCCTGGCTAGTGACCAGAAAGACGTTGATTTAAGCAATATAAGGAGTATGCCATGAGCAAACCAATCTATGAATTGGTGGATGATCTGCCTAAAGGAGGGCTGACGGTAACAGCGCTACGGACGCTGGATTTTTTGGTGCCCGGCCAGTGGGAAAATGTCGTTGGCTTTGACAACACTATCCGCACCGTGACGGGTGAAACAGACCCAGCTCTTGTGAAGCAGATTGGAGAACGGGCCGTTGCGCTGTTCAACGACAAGTCCCAGGGGTATCAGCGGGCCCTATGGCTTTACGAAACCGTAGATTCAGCCTCGGGGGTCTTAGGAACGGCAGCCCTGGCCAACAAAGTGGGTCAAGATACATTCCTCGGCTTTTTGAAGCGGTTTACGCCCAAGCCCGAAAAAGCCCAGAGCCTTGACCTCTGTGTCAAGCTGGTGACAGAACTGGTGGCCTTTTGCCAAATCAACGGCATCCCCGGCGATAGCATTGGTGAATTTGCCTCCTCCCTCAAGGACTACAGCGGCGAGTCGCTGATGCGAATGGCGGCGCTGGTCAGCTTCGACGGCCTCATTCCCCTAGGCCCGACCTTCGCCGACAAAGCTCTGTCTACCCTTAGGGGAGTCTCGCCGTCTGATCTAGAGAGCAATCCCACATTTAAAGGCGTCAAAGACCTCATCCCGGGCCGCAGTAGCGCAGAGCAGCTGGACTTTGTTAAGCAAAGCGTCGGCTCCACCGAGGGCTGGATGAAGGGCTTTGTTGCCAAGAAAAACGTGACCCAAAAGGGTCTCCTGGACCGGCTTAAGGAAGTGGTCGAATTCTCAGACGATAAGGTGGATTATGTCGGTGCCCTGCTGGACATGAACGTCAAGTACTACCGGCACACCGGCATCCAAACCCTGACCCGCCGCCTCGTGGAGCGGGCGATCGCCGAGATCTAGTATCTCTGAGATCCAGCATCGCCGAGATCCAATATCACCGAGATCTGTCGAGAGCCTAGCCTTTACCCTATACGCGCCGATCGAGGCTGACTCGATCGGCGTTTTGGGTTACTGGGCCGCTAGGCCGTCAGCCGTGAGACGATCTTGGTATGCGCGAATAGCCTCATGGGATGTCTTGTCCATCCCATACAGCCCAGCCTCATTGTCGTAATAGGGATCTAGCCCCGATGGGGATGGGGTGACGGTGGACTGTACGCCGTGGAGCCCCGCGCAGCCTGGATAAGCCCCAAACTCACTCGCGTCGTACGCTTGCCCCATAAACTGCAGCTTGCGCTTGTCGCCTAGGATGCGGTATCCCGCCCGCACGCGGTCTTCGTAGTCCCGGTCGAGAAGAACATCGCCATCGTATTCGGGCAGGCTTTCAACCTGCTTTTTCGTTAAGCCATCGACAATGACGCGCTTTTTCTCATTATCAAAGTGGGCTAACCCGATAGGCAGCAAAACGGTCTTCCCAAAAAACCAGAAGCCTGTATCCACGATTAAGTAGCGCAAGCTGCGGGTCGTATCCTCAAACAGAGCCTCTTTAACAGAGCCAACTTTATCGTTGCCCTCGGTGTACAGGCTATAGTCATCGAAATAGTCGTCGTCGTCATCAAATTCGAGATTGTCGCGGTAGGTGTCTTTGAGCTTAACTAGCGCCATGGCATAAACCCGCAAAGTGTCGATTCTACAGTAGGACTGGCGTTAACGCCCCGTCATGACTCAATTGATCCCCCTGCAGCTCACCTCTATGCTGTTCTCAAAAGACGCGCCGGGGCGATGCCACCATTAATATCAAAGCCGCCGGGCTGGCTGCCCTCGTTGCGGCGAGAGGTCTGGATCCTGGCGGCGGGACAGCTCTTGCTGTTCATTGGGCAAGGCGTCACGCTAGTTTATGCGTCGATTTACTTCGTCAATGAGCTGGGGTTCTCCCCGACTCAGGTGGGCCTAGCGCAGGGAAGCATGGGCCTTTCGGGAACCCTAGGGCGGTTTTGGGCCGGTAGCGCCGTGGACTCTCCGCGGCTGGGACGTCGCGGGGCACTCCTGCTGGCGGCGGCGATCGCGGCGGCGGGGAGCTTCGTGCTGGCGGCGGCCCAAACGCTGCCGCTGCTCGTTCTGGGGAATCTCCTCCTGGGGCTGGGCACCAGCCTCTATTGGCCGACGACCCTCACCGTCATCACCGACTTGACCTCTTCTGAGCAGCGTACCGACGCCATGGCGATTACCCGCCTGGCGGACAATCTGGGGCTGGGGCTGGGGGCGCTGCTGGCGGGGCAGTACGTGGCGATGGCGGGAAGCTACAGCAGCCTGTTTGTGGGCAAGGGACTGGCCTACCTATTGTTTGGAGCCGTTGTCGCCATTGCCATTGCCGAGACCCGCCCGACTCAGACCCCGCTGCCGCTGCTGCCGTCTTGGGGGGAGGCGTTGAGCGATCGCCGCCTGCTGACTTATCTAGCCGCCAATCTATTTTTCACCACCTACGTCGCTCAGCTCAGCACCACCCTGCCCCTCTACCTCACCCGCGTTCCGGCACAGCCCTTCTCTGCGCAGGCTATCAGCTACTTTTTTGGCGGCCATGCCCTGCTCAAAATTGTGCTGCAGCTCCCCGTGGTTCGCCTCCTGCGATCGCTGTCCCACGTCGATATCCTCCTGGGCTCCTTGGGCCTGTGGGCGGGTGGCTTTGGGTTTATTTGGCTAGTGGGCACTGCGCCATCAGGGCTATGGAGCCTGACGGCCATTGCCTTTACCCTGATTGCCCTAGCGGAAATTCTTTATGGCCCTGCGGCCTCGGCGCTCGTGGCAGATATGGCCCCGGCCTCACTGCGGGGCATTTACTTCGCGCTGGATTCAGAATGTTGGGCCATTGGCTTTGTTCTGGGTCCTGCCTTGGGCGGGTGGGCATTGGACCACGCCGGGAAGTCCTGGGAACCGGCCCTTCAGCAGTCTTTTCCCTGGGATGTCAACTGGAGCATCGCCCTTTGGCTGGTCTGGATTGGGAGTGCCGCGATCGCCGCAGGTATTCTAAAGCGGTTTCGGTCTCAGTCCACGCGTTGAGCACTGACCAGTACTAATTGGACGTTCTGTTCGAGCAGTTTGTTTGAGCATTATTTTGACATCTGGCCTTCTATTCCCGACTTTTGCAGTCAGAATATCTCTCAAAGCAGATGATCCCGTCCTCCATTCACCGTATGCTAACCGGTGGCAGCGGCGTAAAGGTAAGCTCGGCTCGGTGCGAGAGGCACATGTGGAGAAACACTAAGGCTGATTAGCTCAGTTTCAGTTATTTGGAAGCGGCGTACACAGCGACACCGTCCTTGGGTCTAATTTTCGCTGCTGATCAGTATATATATTTTGAAGTTAGGAGACGAATATGCCAATCGATTTACGAGAAGATGTTGCCTACATCCTGCTTAAGAAGATTGCCGCAGGGGACAAGAACGCAGAGGGCAAGCATACCGTTCAGCTATCAGAGACTGACTTTACCGGACGGTTCCTGTCGAAAGTAGACCTTTTGGGTCACCTCGACTACATGAATCAAAAGGGCTATATTGATGCCCAATTTTCAGGCAACGCCTACGCCACTCAAGAAGATGTTCCCGACCTAGTTGACTCCGACCAGGTAGAGGCCCGCGTCGCCAACACGTTTGGCGCAGAAGACGGTCCGCTGCCCCACCTAATCGAATTTGAAAAGGCGGAGCTGACGGACCGGGGACGCCGTCTGTTAGAAAAGATGAACGCCAATCCTCCCAAGGCTCTGGAGACGGGGCCGGCGACTCCGATTGCGACTAAAGATATGCCTTTCCTTGAAAAGATTATGCTCAAGGGCGAACTTGAGGACATCTTTGACGCCCGCGACATCACTGAGGTGGTGTATCGCGTCATGCGAGACATGATGACGACAGAAGCCTCTGACCGCGTTGCGGCAGAGCTTAAGGGCAAGCCTGCAGATGAGGCGACTGAGGATAAGGCGCTTCAAAACGAGATTTCTGAGCTGTGGAAAGATACGAATCCTATCGTGGGCTTCTTGAGCCGCATTCGTCCTCCCTTTAAGCAGGGATCGGGCCTTCTGGCAGTGGATGACAGCGACTTCATTTTCCGGGTCTCCAACGAGTCCAGCATGCAGCGCAGCGCCGATCCTGAGCGGGTCATTAAGGCGGTCTTTTCCGCGACCAAGGAAGAAATCTCCCAAGACCGGATTCAAGAAATTTCTGGTTGTTTACCGGGTAAAGTGCGAGAGCTCTGGGAAGCGGCGTAGCTTTGGGTCTAAGCTTTGGTTGACTCTGGCGCAGTTTTGAACCAGGGCGCAGGGGCACAGCTATAAAAAGCAACGTAGGGGCGCAGAGGGCTGTGCCCCTATCTTTTTAGCCGTAGCCATTTGGGCCGTAGCCCTCTTGGGCCGTAGCCCACTTATGCCGTAGCCCACTTATGCCGTAGCCCACTTTGCCATAGCCCACTTTGCCATAGCCCATTTGGGGGAATAACCAAAATTTATGCCCCTTTCCGCACCTGTTTTACCAGGCACACAATTTGTTCGTTTAGAATTGAAGTAACAATCTGTAACTTTTTGGCCCAGTCGCGTTAAAACGGCTAGGTAAATTCCTCCCATGACCCGCAATCTATTGCCCCCCTCCGAAAGCGATCGCCCCTTCCAGGACGGGGCGCGCCCTGATTCTCACCCCACCCCACCTGATGCCTTAGTAGATTCGGGCCACCGGACACCCAGTCAGAAGTCTCAAAAGGGGTGGTTCTCCGGCAAGGTAGGGTTGGCCGCTGGGATTGGTCTGGGCCTGCTGATGGGGGCGGCTACCTTTGGACGGCGCAGCGCGCCCACCGCACCAGCGCCGACGGAGTCGGTAAGCGCAGCGGCTGCCCAGGCCGTCACGGTGGCGGAAGTCGAGCTTAGCTCTGTGAGCCGCACCTTAGAGGCCACGGGAACGGTGGAGGCCTATGACCTACTGCCAATTTTGCCGCGAGCGTCGGGGCTGCAGGTGCAGCGGGTATTGGTGGATGAAGGCGATCGCGTCTCAGCGGGGCAGGTGTTGGCGGTGCTCGACCGCGCCCTGTTAGAAGCCCAGCTGACGGAAGCGCAGGCCGACCTAGAAGCAACCCAGGCGCGGGTGCGACAGCAGGAGGCCGCTTTGACCCAGGCCGACGCCCGGCTGAGCGAAGCGCGCGCCCAGGTGGGGCGGTATGAGAGCCTAGCTGCGGAGGGGGCCATTAGCACTGAGGCCCTAGAGACTCGCGCCACTGCCGCCATCACCGCCCAAGAAGATCTGCGGGTTGCCCAGGCCAACCTCAGCAGCGCTAGGGCCGAGGTGCGCAGCCGACAAGCCCAAAGTCAGCAGCTGCAAACTCAACTCGAGCAGACTCAGGTCAAAGCGCCCGCCAGCGGCTTAGTGGCTGAACGCATGGCGCGGGTGGGAGACGTGACGTCTAGTACAACCCAGCTGTTCTCCATCATTCGCGATCGCCTCCTAGAGCTGCAGGTTGACGTTCCCGAAACCCAGCTGCCCCAGGTGAGCGTTGGGGCTACCGTCACCGTCACGTCCGACGCCGACCCCCGCATTCAGCTCTCGGGAACGGTGAGAGAGATTGCTCCCCTGATCGATAGCGACACCCGAGATGCGGCAGTCTTTGTAGACCTTCCCCCGTCCGATCTACTGCGTCCCGGAATGTTTCTGCGGGCCGCTATCACCACCTCCACCGCGACGGGGCTGACGGTTCCGGCCCAGGCGGTGATTCCGCGCGCTGACGGGACGGCGACGGTGTATCGCGTTGAGGGCGGCGAGGCTGGGGACGAGGCTGCAGTCGCCCAGGCTGTGACCGTTGAGTTGGGGGAACTGCTGGACAGCGCCGACCCCGCCCTTGCCCGCATCGAGATCACGTCAGGGCTATCACAAGGCGATCGCATTGTGGCTCAGGGGGCAGGCTACGTCAACAGCGGTGACGTGGTGGATGTCGTTGCCGACAATGTCTCAGATTAGTTCGAACTAGTTCGAACTAGTTTGGAACAATACCGCTTTAGCCTTTCGAGGTTCCCCTAATCTTTTGCTATCCCCATGAGCCTTTCTGCCTGGTCCATCCGCAAGCCCATTCCGACTCTGGTCCTATTTTTAATCTTGACCCTGGCCGGCTGGCTGGGGTTTACCCAGCTGGGCATCGATGATACGCCCAACATCGATATTCCGGCGGTGCAGGTGACGGTAACCCAGCAGGGGGCCGGACCGGCAGAGCTTGAATCTCAAGTCACCCAGAAGATTGAAGATGCGGTGGCGGGCATTGGCAATATTGACAGCCTTACCTCCACTATTGATGACGGCATCTCTACAACGCTGGTCAGCTTTGACCTGGGGACCGACAGCGATCGCGCCACCAACGACGTCCGCAACGCGATCGCCCAAATTCGCCAGGATCTGCCCCTAGACATCAATGACCCAGTGGTGCAGCGTCTGGAGTTTGCGGGGGGATCCATCATGACCTACGCCGTCGGCTCTGAGACGCGATCGGTGGAGGAGCTGAGCGATCTGGTGGACCGCACCATCAGCCGCGCCCTGCTCGATGTGCCGGGGGTCGCCCAGGTGCAGCGCGTTGGCGGCGTTGAGCGGGAGATTCGGGTAGACCTAGACCCTCAGAGGCTGCGGGCTCTCGGCATCACCGCAAGCGAGGTCAACAGCCAGATTCGCGACTTCAACATCAATCTACCGGGAGGCCGCACAGACCTGAGCACCGGGGAAACCAACATTCGCACCTTGGGGAGTGCCCCCACGGTGGAGGCCCTGCAAGCGTACAAAATTGTGTTGCCCAGCGGCAGCAGCGTGCCGCTAAACAGCTTGGGGAGCGTGATGGACGGCTACGCTGAACTGAGCCAGCTGGCCCGCTACAACGGCGAACCGGTGGTGGCCTTTTCGGTACTGCGCAGTACGGGCACCAGCTTAGTGTCCGTCGAAGAGGGCGTGCGGGCCAAGGTGGAGACCCTGCAAGGTACCCTAGACGACGTCACCTTAGACCTGATCGTCACCCGCGCCAACGACGTGCGCGAGTCCTACCAAGCCACTATCGATGCTCTGGTAATCGGGGCGCTGCTGACGGTGGTGGTGGTGGGCTGCTTCCTGCGCGATTGGCGACCGACCCTAATTACGGCGGCGACCCTGCCCCTTTCCATCATCCCCACCTTTGCGGTGATGAACCTGTTTGACTACACCCTGAACGGCATGACCCTGCTGGCTCTGGCCCTAGCCGTGGGCATCTTGGTGGATGACGCCATTGTCGAGATTGAAAATATTGAGCAGCACATCGCCATGGGCAAGCCGCCCCTAAAGGCGGCGCTAGACGCTTCAGCGGAAATTGGGTTAGCGGTAATTGCCACCACGGCTACTATTGTCGCTGTGTTTATTCCCGTCGCGTTTATGGGGGGGATACCAGGGCAGTTCTTTCAGCCCTTTGGGGTGGTGGTGTCGGTATCGGTAATGTTTTCGACGCTGGTGGCCCGCACGATGACCAATTTACTGGGCGCGCGGCTGCTGAGGTCACGATCGCGCGGGGGGCGAGGGGCGTCGCGCTCTAAAGCAGACCGCAGCGACAGCGCCTCAGTATCAGCTATAACTCACCCCCGAATTGGTCCCTACCAGCGCATTTTGGTCTGGGCCTTGCGCCACCGGGCCATTACCCTGCTGCTGGCGATCGCCTTTTTCGTGGGCAGCCTACAGCTGTTGCCCTACATTCCCAAAGGGCTCTTTGACAGCGGGGATACGGGACTGGCGACCGTTGCGGTCGAGCTGCCCCCCGGTGCCACCTTAGAAGAGACCGATGGGGTGACGCAGCGGCTGACGGCTCTGCTGAGCGAACAGCCCGCAACAGATTCAGTGCTGAGCACTGTAGGCGGGAGCAGCGGCCCGTCGCGAAGCGTCAACACCGCCACCGTCTACGTCAACTTAAAGCCCAAATCGGAGCGTGAGTCGCAGCAGGACTTTGAGTCGGCTCTGCGGGAGCAGTTTAGGACGATTCCCGGCGCGCGCATCAGCTTCGAAAGTCAAGGGGCGGGCGGCGGCGGCAAGGACCTCAGCCTGGTGCTGAAGGGCGACGTCCCCGAGGAGCTGCTGCAGTCTGTCCGCGCGCTTGAGCAGCAAATGAAAGCCGTTCCAGGCTTGGTTGAGGTAAGCTCCAGCGCCAGCCTGGTGAAGCCGGAGCTGCTGATTCGCCCCGATCCGGCCCGCGCCGCCGATCTGGGCGTGTCGGTGCAGGCGATCGCCCGTACGGCGTCCCTCGCCACCCTGGGCGACAACGCCGCCAACCTAGCTAAGTTCGACCTCCCCGACCGTCAAATTCCTATTCGCGTGCAGATTGACCCGGCCCAGCGCAACGATATAGACGCGATTCGCAATCTCAGAGTCCCCAGCCGCAGTGGCAGTCTGGTGCCCTTGGCGGCAGTTGCAGAGGTTACCCTTGGCTCTGGCCCCGCCCAAATCGACCGCTACGATCGCTCCCGTCAGGTCACCTTGGGGGCGAACCTGCAGGGTCTCTCTTTAGGGGAGGGGCTAGACGCCGTAAGCGCTCTGCCTGCCTTCGAGGCTCTGCCCGATAGCGTGTCGCAGCAGCCCTCGGGGGACGCGGAAATTATGCAAGATATCTTTAGCCGCTTTGGGCTGGCGTTGGGGACGGCGGTGCTCTGCATCTACGCCATTTTGGTGCTGCTCTACAACGGATTTCTCCACCCGTTGACCATCATGGTGGCCCTGCCTCTGTCCATTGGCGGCGCGCTGCTGGGGCTGCTGGTGGCTCAAAAAGAGCTGGGGCTGTTTGCCCTCATCGGCGTCGTGCTGCTGATGGGAATCGTGACGAAGAACTCAATTCTGCTGGTAGACTACGCCCTGCTCAATAAGCAGGAAGGCAAGTCGCGCACTCAGGCCGCCCTAGAGGCCGGCGTGTCTCGCCTGCGGCCTATCCTGATGACCGCCCTGGCGACTATTGCGGGTATGCTGCCCATTGCCTTGGAGCTAGGGGCCGGGTCTGAAACCCGCAGCCCCATGGCGATCGCCGTTATTGGTGGGTTTACCACCTCTACGCTACTCACCCTGGTGGTAGTGCCCGTGATCTTTACCTATGTAGATGCGTTTCAAGACGGGCTCGGCAGCCTGATGAAACGACGGCGACGCAAAGCGGTAAGGCGATCGCTGGAGAAGGCCGCAAGGCCCTAGGGAGGTTATCCCATGCCCGCCAAGATGCCGACGCCGACGGTAATCAGAACTAGCGCCCAGATTACGAAGGTGGGAATTGCGGCCAGAACGCCAAACCCCTTGAGGATGATGATGACGGCTGTTATCAGAAGCGCTACGCCGAAAATAGACAGAATGATGCGCTTATTCTCTCGGCCATTTGGACTGGTCATAGCAATCGCGATAGTAATAGTGGAATGAGCTGCACGATCTTAGCATTCGCGAGTTGCCGGAGGGCGGCTCTCAGTTTGAGCATATTGTGACCGCTAGGGGTCGCTATCGCTAGAGCGCTCAGGCCTGAAGCCGCCCCTGCTGTATAACTATAAGCAGTATCGTTTCCTGCTTCTAACGTCATGACCCAAAGCCTGTTGACCTTCGCCCTTGAAGCGCTTGCCCTGGGGAGCGCGAGCTGGCTAACGACAGGGTTTGCCCTGGGCCTCGTTAACCTCTGGAAGCGCTGCGACCCGGCTAAGATGCAGGCCGAACTGAGGGCAGCAGCGCCGGCCCTCCCCGCTTCCCCGACCAGGCTACCCGAACTTTCCAACAGGCCCCTAGCCAAGCTAGGGTCAGAGCAGCCTGTCGATCCGGACCCAGACTTTGATATCGAGATGGACGACGTGGGGGCGATCGCCTCCTTTGACAACCGGTTTGCCTAAGCGCCGGTTTACCTAAGCGCCGGTTTACCTAAACTTTGTGGGGCGGCAGCGCTACAGCAACACGAGTCGCGCAATTCCCAGATAGATGGTCACCCCCAGCACATCCACCGCCGTCGTGATGAACGGGGCCGACATCAGCGCCGGGTCAAACCCCACCTTTTGAAACAGCATCGGTAGCGCTGAGCCCGCCACCGACGCCATGATCGAAATCCCCACCAAACTCACCCCCACGATCGCCGCCACCGGAAAGTTTCCCTGCAGGCTATAGGCCACCAGCATGGCCGCAAACCCCAGCATCACCCCCAACAGCGTCCCGGCGATCGCCTCCCGGCGAATGACCTGCGCCGCCTTTTTCAGGTTCACCTCGTCGGTGTTCAGACCCCGAATGACTACCGTAGAAGACTGCGCCCCCACGTTGCCCCCGGCGCTAATCAACAGCGGAATAAACGCCGTCAGGGCCACAAACCGGTCTAACACCGCCTCCTGGCTGCGAATCACGGCGCTGGTGGCGATGCTGGTAATCAGCAAAATAAACAGCCACACCACCCGCCGCCGCGCCACGGTGAGCAGATTGGTCTGGAAGTAGCTGTCGGCCCCAGACTGCACCCCGCCTAGAGTGTAAATGTCTTCGGTGGTCTCCTCCTCCAGCACGTCCAAAATATCGTCCACGGTGACAATACCCACCAGCCGCTTTTCCGTATCCACCACCGGCAGCGCCAAAAAGTCGTAGCGCTGGATCAGCCGGGCCGCTTCCTCCCGGTCACTGTCCGTCTGCACATAGACGAATTCCCGCACCATGATGTCGCCGATGGTCTGCTCGGGCTGGGCAATCACCAGATCTCGCAGGGACAGAATGCCGGTGAGCTGGCGGGCCCGGTCGATGACGTAGAGGGAGTAGATGGTTTCGCTGACGTGGGCCAGACTGCGGATGCGGTCCAGCGCCTGGGCTACCGTCCAGCTTTCCTTGAGGGCCACGTATTCCGGGGTCATCATCCGGCCAGCAGTGTCGGCCTCGTAGCCCAGCAGCTGAGCCGTAGAGCGGCGCTCTTCCACGCTCATCTGCGACAGCAGCCGGGTGATCACTTTGGCGGGCAGCTCGTCAAACAGCCTCGCCCGATCGTCCGGCGACATCTCGTCGACGATGTTGAGCACCTCTTGGCGCTTGAACTTCTCCAGCAGCGACTGCTGCACGCTGGAGTCTAGGTGCTCGTAGACTTCGATGGCCTCGCTTTTGAGCAGTAGCCGAAAGGCGATCGCCTGCATGGTTTCCGGCAATCCTTCGATAGCGTCGGCGATATCGGCGGGCTGCACCGGAATCAGCAGCGCCTTAGCGCCCTGGAGGTTGTTTTGCTCCAGCAAAGCCTGCAGCTGCCGTCGCACTAGCTCTCGCAGCTCTTGACGGGACGCTGTTTGTGTCGCGGAGGCTTGTGTCGTGGAGTTGTCGTCGTCAGCTATTGTCACGCCCCAGATACCTGCTTGGTGAACCGTCAATGCTCTATCAAAAATGAGTTGCAGTACTCCGACTATACCGCGCAGCGGTTAGGGGGTGGTGTAGCAGCTCCGCGAGTCAAAGGCGAGCAATCTACAGAGTGCGATGCTAGGATGTAGACATGCTAAACATGACGTGGGAATTCAAGCTAGAGCCGACCGCTAAGCAAGTTGCGGAGATTGAGCACAGTTTGTCGGTGTGTCGCAACGTCTGGAACTTCGCCCTACGGGAACGCAAAGACTGGCTAGATTCCCGCAAGTCACCTGTCAACGCTTGCTCACTGCGGGGTGAGTACATTCTTCCAGCAGATGAGCCGTTCCCTAGTTACCCAAAGCAGGCCAAGCGGCTGACGGCGGCTAAGCAGACTTTTGAGGTGCTAAAGAGCGTTAATGCACAGGTGCTGCAGCAGGTGTTGAGGAAGCTAGAAATAGCGTGGGAGGCGTGGCGACTGAAACGGTCGGGATTTCCTCGTTTCAAGCAGCCTAACCGGATGCGGAGTTTGGTCTTTCCGCAGATGCTCAAGAACTGCATCAGCGCGGATGGCATCAAGCTGCCTCAGTTGGGCTGGGTACGGGTTCGTTGGTCCCGTGAGATACCGGCGCTGTTCACCGTCAAGCAGGCCCGCATCGTCCGCAAAGCGTCGGGCTACTTTGTCATGCTGTCGCTAGAAACCGACATCGATGTCCCCGCTGTGCCGTTCCATGGCCACCCGGTTGGCATCGATGTGGGCCTTGAATACTTCCTCTCGACTTCTGACGGCGAGCAGGTCAAGCGACCCCGCTTTTTCGACGAGCTGCACCGCAAGCTGAAATCGCTGCAACGTAGACTCAAAACTAAGCGCAAGGGGAGCAACAACTGGCTGAAGCTGCAGAAGAAGATATCGAGAGTGCATCAGCGCATTGCCGACACCCGCAAGGACTGGCACTACAAGCTAGCTCATCATCTGTGTGATGGCGCAGGCGCTGTGTTTGTCGAAGACCTCGACTTCCGCATCATGGCGAAAGGGATGCTGGGCAAACACATCCTTGACGCTGGCCTGGGGCAGTTCACCAATCAGGTGTTGCCCTGGGTGTGCTGGAAGCGTGATGTCTACTACGGCAAGGTGGACCCGAGGGGCACCTCTCAGGAGTGCCCCGATTGCGGCGCGCAGGTGCGCAAAGACCTGAGCACCCGAATATCGCACTGCCGCTCTTGCGGTTCACTCAAGCCGAGGGATGTGGCGACAGCACAAGTGATTAGTACCCGTGGGCAACGGGGAATAGAAACTGCCTGTGGAGTCGATGCGGCGGGGGCTGGGGTAACTCAGTCTAGCTGGCTGGCAGCGAAGCAGGAACTCTTTGGGGTGACCCAAGGAATCTCCACGCATAATCTTTGATTTGCGTGGAGAGGATGTCAATATTCATTAGGATGTCGTTCATTGTGCCGCGTCAAGAGCCACCCAAGGCAGCGACTCCCAGCGACCGTCGAATAGACAACTTGTTGTTACAGGCTCAGCCAAAGACTCCGGTGACCAAACAGCGCCTCGATCAGCTCCTTGTCGACCGCCAGCTTTGTCCCTCTCGCCAGCAGGCGCAGCGGCTGATTCGTGCGGGGGAGGTGCGGGTCAATCAGCAGCTGGTGGACAAGCCCGGTACCCCCATTGATATCACTGCCCAAATTGACCTCAAGGCGCGATCGCCCTTTGTCTCGCGAGGGGGAGAGAAGCTCACGAAAGCCCTCACGGCGTTTGAGATTCAGGTGGGCGATCGCGTCTGCCTGGACGGGGGCATTTCCACCGGCGGGTTTACCGACTGCCTACTGCAGGCGGGGGCCAAAAAGGTCTACGGCGTCGATGTGGGGTACGGCCAGGTGGCCTGGAAGCTGCGGCAGGACAGCCGCGTCCTGCTCAAAGAGCGCACTAATTTGCGGCACCTGACGCCGGAGCTGCTGTATGACGGGCCGCCGGACGCAGACCTGGGGGTGATTGACGTCTCGTTTATTTCTTTGGCAAAGGTGCTGCCTGCGCTTTGGGCGCTGCTAGCGCAGCCCAAAGAAGTCGTAGCCTTGGTCAAGCCCCAGTTTGAGGTGGGGAAAGACAAGGTGGGCAAGAAGGGGGTGGTGCGGGAGGCCTCGCTGCATGCGGAGGCGATCGCCGGGGTGATTGCGGCGGCTCAAGAGCTGGGCTGGCAGGTGGCGGGGGTGACCTGGTCGCCGCTGGTGGGGCCTGCCGGAAATATCGAGTATTTGCTGTGGCTGAGCGCTGAGGGGGAGCGGCGATCGCCGGAGGTGACCCCGGCGGCGCTGCTAGAGCTAGCCCAAGAGGCGCGCCAGCAGACTCAGCGATAACGCCAAAACCAAAACTCGGGCTTGATTGTTTGTACTAGATGCGATATTGTCACTTCTTGAGAGCTGCATCCCGCAGTTCGGCTCCCAAGTATTTGGTCAGCGGCGACGGTCATTGTTAAGCCCAATGATCGCCGCCTAACCCCCTCGACAGATCTAACCTGTCTCGGCGGCTACGGGCATTATCCCGTGCCATCCCGAAACACGTCACGTCCAGGGATGGCCAAAGCTTGGGTTTCTTCCCTAATCCACAAAGAAAGGAACCCAAATGACATTCATATACCCTGACCAGCCCCTCGACCGCGAGGCGGCACTGCTTCGCCTAGACGAAACCCCGCCCACCCCCGACGGCGAGGTGGTGCGTCACATCATCATCGGCTAGCCGCCCGCCCTCCGCGAAACGATACACCTGATGCATATCAACCGCTACGCCGTGGAGCAGTCCCTCTGGACCGGCCCTGTGGAGATCAGGGGCGACGGCGTGAGGCTCAGCCGCCGGGAAGGGCAGGCGCTGGCCTACCTGATGCGCATTCGGTCGCTGTAGCCCCTATCGCTGGGTCTCACAGACCATCTCCCGCAGCAAATCTAAAAAGGTAAACGCTGCGGGGGGCAGCAGCGCCCCCTCCAGAGTCGCCACGCTGATGACGCGAAACAGCGGCACCGGCAGACTAAACACCTTCACCCCTGCAGGAATTGGCTCCGTCGCCAGTCGGGGGCTAATGGTAATTCCCAGACCTTTGGCCACCATGTTGACAATCGTGGCGTCGGAGCGGACCTGGTAGGTGGGGTGGAGGGCGACGCCGTAGACCTGGCAGTGGTCATAGACCATCGCGTCACAGAAATCTCCCACCGGAGCCATGATCAGCGGATATTGTTTGAGGGTCGGCCAGCTCAGCGCCTCCTCCTCGTGGGGGATGGTCGGCGGCACCAGGACCACAAACTCATCGCGCAGCAGCTCCCAGGTTTCCAGGCCGGGGTCGGCAGGCAGATAGGTAATGCCAATATCGGCGCGGCCCCGGCGCAAAGTCTCTTCGACCTCGGGGCGATCGTCGTATTCAGCAATGTTTACGGCGATCGCGGGGTAGCGGCGGCAGAACTCGGCGATCACCTCTGGCAAAATGTGGGACGCCGCGCTGCGAAAGGCCGCAAGCCTCACGTAGCCCCCCTGTAGCCCTTTGGAGAGGTTGGCCTGCTGGGTAATATCGTTGAGCAAGTCCATCACCCGCCGCGATCGCTGCACAATTTGCTCGCCCACCGGCGTCGGGTGAGCGCCGTAGCGGCCTCGGGCCAGCAGCGTGACCCCAAGCTCGCTCTCTAGGGCGGCGATCGCATAGCTCACCGCCGACTGCGACACCTGGAGGGTGAGGGCCGCCTCGCTGAAGCTGCCGCAGTCGGCTACCGCTACCAGCATTTGCAGGTGGGAGAGTTTGAGCTGGGTCTGAGCGTCCTGCATGGCAACGGAGCTTGAGAGGGCAATGGTCTAGAAAACATTGTCCCTGACGCAGGGCTATGCTTTGGGCCAGCTGCCATCAAATTTCTTCATAGACGTGATGAGCGCTGCGGGTGGTTTTCCCAAGCTGGGCGTAGCTAGGGTGAGAGCAGCCCCATGCAGGAAGACTCTACCAATGCTGTATTCACCCACTCGCGCCACCCAAGGCACGGCGCTCATCCTCTTGACGACCCTCCTTTGGGGCACGTCCTTCGCCGTGCTCAAGGAGACCATCGGCGAGCTTTCCCCCGCCGCCCTAATCGGCGTCCGCTTTGCGATCGCTGCGGTGGCCTTAGCGCCGTGGCTGCTGCGGGTCAACCCACGGCTGCTGCGCGACGGGGCGCTGCTCGGCGCGATTTACTTCGTCGAAACCACCAGCGCCCTAAACGGCCTGCAGACCGTTTCTGCCAACCGCTCCGCATTCATCATCAGCCTCAACGTTATCTTCGTGCCCCTCTTAGCCACCCTCATGGGTCAGCGGCTGCCGCGCTCGGTGCTGGTGGCGGGGCTGCTGGCCTTTACGGGCATCGGCGTCATGGCCTGGGAGGGGGGCGGTGTGGCCTGGGGCGACCTGCTTAGCCTGGGGTCGGCTTTGGGTGTGGCGGTCTATTTGCTGGTGCTTGAGACGGTGGCCCCACGCCACGCCGCGCTGCCCTTAGCGGCGGTGCAAATTACGGTGATGGCGGGGCTAGGCCTACTGGTGGCCCTGCCCGAGCTGCTGGAGCAAACGACGGCGATCGCCGACCACGCGGGCATCCTAATGTACCTGGGACTGGCCGTCACCGTGGCGCCCCTGTGGTCCCAGGCGATCGCCCAGCGCTGGGTTCCCGCCTACCGGGTAGCCCTGTTGGGGAGCCTGGAACCCGTATTTGCGGCGGTGGTGTCGTTTTGGCTGCTGGGGGAGCAGCTGGGGTGGCGGGGGCTGTTGGGGGCGGCCTTTGTTTTGGGAGCCATGCTCCTCAGCCAAGGTCAGCGGCGCTCAGACCGGCAAGGGGCCTGAGCGCCGCCCCAGCCCTACGGACTACGCCGCTACCGCCATCATCTCCTTCACGGCATCCACGATCTGCTTCGGCTGCACGATGGTCAAATTCTCCAGCGCCCCGTTGTAGGGGGTGGGAATATCCTGGGAGGCCAGCCGCACAATCGGGGCATCCAGCTCGTCAAAAAAGCGCTCTTGGATCGAGGCGGTTAGCTCTGCGCCAATGCCGCCGGACTTCATGCATTCCTCCACCACCACCACGCGGTGAGTCTTGCGAATGGAGTCGCCAATGGTGTCGTAGTCGAAGGGCTTCAGGGAAATTAGGTCAATGATTTCGGGGTCAAAGCCCTGCTCCTCTAGGGTCTTTGCCGCCTGGATGCAGTGATAGCGCATGCGGGAATAGGTCAAAATCGTGACGTCTTTGCCCCGGCGCACCATCTCGGCCTTATCCAGCCGCTGCACGAAGTCTCCCTTGGGCATCTCGCCTTTGAGGTTGTAAAGCAGCACATGCTCAAAAAACAGCACCGGATTGTCGTCGCGGATGGCTGCTTTCAGCAGCCCCTTAGCGTTGACGGCGGTGGAGACGGCCACCATCTTTAGCCCCGGCACGCCCTGGAAGTAGGCCTCTAGCCGCTGGGAATGCTCCGCCCCCAGCTGACGCCCCACTCCCCCCGGACCGCGAATCACAAGGGGAATCTTAAAGTTGCCGCCGGAGGTGTAGCGCAGCATGCCGGCGTTGTTGGCGATTTGATTAAAGGCCAGCAGCAAGAACCCCATGTTCATGCCTTCAATAATGGGCCGCAGGCCCGTCATCGCAGCCCCGACAGCCATGCCGGTGAAGCTGTTTTCGGCGATGGGGGTGTCGAGAATACGCAGATCGCCGTACTTTTTGTGCAGGTCTTTAGTTACCTTATAAGAGCCGCCGTAGTGACCCACGTCTTCACCCATCACCATCACCGTCTCATCGCGCGCCATCTCTTCGTCGACCGCTTCGCGAAGCGCGTTAAACATAAAAATTTCTGACATATCCGAGATCCTGTGGGATTTGAGTGGCCGGTGCGGGTTGAAATTCGGCTAAATTACAAGCCATACCTGGCCATACATATTAACCGGTTATGAGCCCTTAGGCGAGTGCTTTCGCGGGTTCCTCACGGCGACAGGCCGCTGAAAGAAGCCTTTGTGAAGGAGGCCCCCTTTTTCAGCAGCTTTGCTGACAATTTAGCCCAAAAGCAGGCTATAGACGCCAAACGCCAAAATGCCAACGCTCGCCGCCAGCAGCACGGCGCTGGCAGCGCTCTGTCGCTGCACTGAGGTCTCTAGCTTACCCACCAGGGCCTGCCGCGACTGGTGGGTAATAACGCCCTTGGGCGCTGCTGGCGGTGCCACTATAGACAGCTCTGGCCCCTCGTCCGTTATCTCCCCCATTACATATACAGGGGTCCCTAAGGGCAGAATGTCCTCGCGGTAGTGATACCCCAGGGTGCTGTGGTGGGTGCGGCGCCGATTACCAGAGGCGGGCTCGAACCGCTTGACCACCGTCACCCCCTCGATATCGAAGCAATCGGGGTCGATGCGTACCTGACCCGAGGGGTCGTCTAGGTAAAACGGCGTCTGAATCACGTCGCGGCTGATCACCTTCGTGCGCCGCTGCGATCGCCGAGAGCGGTTGCCTTGACTGTCGGTGGTGGTGGTAACGTCCCGGTACTTCTCCCTGACGATGGTCTGACAGTAGACGCAGGCCTGCTGCGATAGAGGAGCCTCTAGCGGAGCGTCGCAGCGAATCGTTCCCACCAGCGCTACCCGCTCTCGGTATGCCCCCGGCCCTAGCTCCTCAGCCACCTGGCCTACGAGCTGCCGCAGCTCCCCCAAGCTGCCGACCTCCGTGCCCTTAATGGCCAGCAGCCGCTGCTTCAGCCGCTGGCGACGGCGAAACAAAAGACCGCTAAAGGCCAGCAGCATCAGGCTTGATAGCAGGAAGGGCAGCATCTCTCACCCTCGCCTCTGTTGACGCTCGGACTGCTGACGACCGGACTGCTGACGCTCGGACTGCTGACGATTAAACAGCTGGCACAGCTCGATAACTTTCGTCTGCATCAGCATCTCCCCGCCCCCCAGCTTTAATCCCGACTCCAGTTCTAGCAGCAGCGGTAGGCTTTGCTGCAGGCCCATGAGCGGCAGCCGCTGCACCTCCTGCTTCAAAAAGTAGATGCGTTTGGGGTTGCGCACCTCCGCAGCCTGGGCGATCGCCCGCTCGTCCCGCTCCCCCGCCTCCAGCATCAGCTTGATCCACAGCCAGGTGCGAAACTGCCCCACCAGCACCGCCAGAATGCGCAGGCTAGGCTCGTTGCGGTTCAGCAAGTCCTGCAGCTGGGTGAGCGCCTCTGCCGCGTCACCCTCTCGAATCGCGGCGGCCAGCTTGAGGCTGCTCTGGGTGTAGCTGTTGACCAGTAGCGCCACAGCGTCCGGCGTCACAGGCTGACCGTCGGTATAAAGCCGCAGCTTTTCCAGCTCGGTGTATAGCTGTCGCCGGTTGTTGCCCACGGCCTCGGCGAGCAGGTCAGCGGTGCCCGCTGCTAAGGGCAGCTGCAGCGCCTTGGCGGTGTCTTGGACCTGGCGCACCAGCTGATCTGTCTTCCAGGGAGAGATGGTAGAAAACTCACGCACCTGGGCGTACTGCTGCAGGAGCTTTGTCGATTTCAGGCGTCCGTCGGGCTTTTGGGCCGCCGTAAGCAGCAAGACCGTAGTGGGCAGCACGCTGGGCAGAGTGCGCTGGAGCTCTTCGAGTACGGGTTTAGGGCACTGCTGCCCCAGCCCGGTGTTGGCGAGCCAGATGAACCGCTGGCCGGCCCCAAAGGGGGGCATCATGGCCTGGGCGAGGGCCGGAATCACGGCGTCGCCATCTGCGGTATGTTTATCGAAATTGACGCTGGCCCAGTCGGGGTCGAGGGCCTGGGCGCGCAGGGTCTGAACCGCCTGATTGACGCCGTAGTCGTCGTCTCCCCAAAAGAAATAGATAGGCATCGCGGGCTGCTCAAAAATCGTGACAAGAAATTATGCCTGTACCCGACAGCTAGGCGGAGAGGCTAGGCTGGAGTGAACCTATTCAGATAAGGGAGGGCTCGTGGACGATCTCTACATGGACTATATTAACCGCGTGGCGCGGATGTCGCTGCCCGAAAGCTATGGCTCGCAGCTCCGCTACGCCCAACCTTCCTCTAAATATCGTCAGTCCAACAACGGGGCCAACGCCGCCGTCCCGTTTCCGGGTTACTCCGTCGTGACCCCGCCTCACCCCGAAGACAAGCCCAATGAAGCGATCTATCAGGCTTTAGGGCAGCTCCAAACCCAGCTCGACCAGATGCTGCCTCAGGGAGTGTTGGGGCTGGTGCCGGCGTCCAGTTTGCACCTCACGGTGGCCGACCTCATTTGGGATGACGCTTACCGCCTGGCCACAGAATCTCCCAGCTTCGACGACAAACTGCGGCAGGCGATCGCCTACAGCTTTAAGACCTATAGCAGTAAATCCCAAGCGCCTGCCGCGCCCTGCGCCTGGCAGATTTTGGGCTTGATGATTATGCCCCGCGCTATTGGGGTGAGCCTCGCGCCGAAGACAGAGGGCGCGTACCAAAAAGTGCTCGATCTGCGGCGAGCCGTCTACCAAAACCGCCAGGTGATCGCCTTGGGGATTGAGCAACAGTACCATTTGACGGCCCATATCACGCTGGGCTATTTCACCTCACAAATTGACACTGCTGAGCGGAGCGAGCTTCAGCGCAGCGTCACCGCCCTCAACGAGAGCTGGCAGGCCGACAGTAAGACACAGCTGTTCCAGGTCCATCGGGTGGAGCTGCGTAAGTTTGAGGATATGAGCGCCTTCGACCGGGAGGCAGACTGGCCTACCCTCGATCTGGGCTGCGGGGATCAACCCTGACCGGCCAGGCCGATGGCCAGGCTGCGGCTTGCTGGGCCTCTTTCTTGGCCTCATAGACTCGTCGGGGCGCTACAGGCTCACTAGGCCAGAGCGCAGCGCCCGCACAGCGGCCTGGGTGCGGTCCGCAGCCGAGAGCTTGCTGAGAATGTTGCGCACGTGAGTCTTGACGGTGCCGATAGTAATGTAAAGCTCTTTGGCGATGTCGGCGTTGCTGTAGCCGTCGACGATCAGCTCCAGCACCTCTAGCTCCCGCTCCGTGAGGGGATCGGCCTCCAGCACTTTCTCATACTCCGGCAGGTCTTGCGGGCGTCCGGCCTGGGCCTGGGCCTGGGCCTGCTTGAGCACGATGCGAGCGATCGCGGGGTCAATCCAAGCGTTACCGCCGTGGGTAGAGATAATCGCTTCCACTAGCTTATCGATGCCTACATCTTTGACGCTGTAGGAATCTGCTCCAGCGGCAAAGGCCGCCAGCACCGCTTCTTCGTTATCGTGCATTGTCAGCACCAGAATCTTGAGCTGGGCTCCCTCCGCGCTGCTCGCCTGGTTGGGGCCGATCTGCTTCAACTGACTGGTGACCTCGATGCCATCAATGTCCGGCAGGCCAATATCAACAATGGCAACGTCAGGCTGGGTTTTCTGAATGATGCTAATGCCCTGGGCCCCATTTGCCGCTTCTCCGACGATGTCAATCTGTTCGTGACGCTGAAGCGCAGTTTTTAGACCAATTCGAGTCAGGTCATGGTCTTCAACTAGTACAACTCGAATTTTGTCCACGATAGTTTCATCCACAATGTTCGCCTACAAACCTCGTCTGGGCTGGGAAGCCGCGGTTTTTCTTCACGAAAGTTACTTCCCAAGATAATTTTGCTCTACCACCGTGTGCCTAGATATCAATCTGCTGAGATAGCACCCTGCTGGAATAGCAGTATGCCTAGACATCAATATGCCTAGGTAGCAGCACTGAGTAAAACGCACAACCTAAAAAAGTTATATCTGGTATTGCGCGTTTCGCAAAGCCTATTCACCCTTCGCAACACATAGTCACACAACCACAACACGCTCAGGGCGCTTTGACGTAGGCCTAACCTAAGGCTTGGAATTATGGAGGCCCCATGCCCAGCTTTCTTACGGTTCGCTGGTGCTAGAGAGACTCCGCCACCGGGTCCTGCCAGGTCGATACGGCCCGCAGCTCGGGAGGAATCGCCTGGTCTACGGGAAACTCCAGCACAAGCTCCTGCGTCCCCAAATACCTCGATTCCCCAAAAGATAGCAGCATCCGCTGCAGCGCCAGCCAGACGTCGGACTCAAACTCCCAAGCTTGCCCCCGATAGGCCCGTCCTGCAATGGATCGCAGCGCCCAAAAGTAGCTGTTTCTCACCGTTGATCCCCCTTTTTTATAGGGGGGGACGTCGTCTTTATGCAGAAACACAACGCCGTCTTCAATTCGAGCTCTCACGTCACATCCTCCTACAAAAGCCTGAGCTGCTGATCTTGACTGGCCTCCCGACAGCGGTTCACGCTGACGTCGAAATCCGGCATGTCCTCAGGAGCATCCTCCCACGTTCCCTCCATTAAGCGCCGCGCCGCGCTGCGTAGGTCAACTGCACCCTGCTCTAAGTCAGCGCGGTGCTGGAGGTAAAGATCCAGCGCCTCCAGCGGGTCGAAGCGGTAGCCGTCGCTCAGCTCTGGCAGGCGCGGTGTCGCCATCTTGCTGGCTAGCTCGGGATGGATAGTGTAGGAATGGGCCCGCGCGAGCTGCTGCTGGACTGTGCTGACGTCCACGGCATCGAGCTGCGAAGGGTGCACCCGATACCGGAGACGCACCACCGCATCGTCAATGTCAGCCCCATCGATGGCTAAAACCAGCGCCGCCAGCGGATCGGTTTCTCGGCACAGGTCTACCTCAATAGTGTGAAACCGCCGCACCGGCAGCGGACAAAACTCTAAATTTGCTCGGCCCCGCTCTAGGTCCACCCGCACAAACCCTTTAGTCTCTTGCTCTTCGCTAAAATCGACCCGCTCAATGCTGCCGGGATAGACCACTGGGGGAGACTCGCAGAGCACCTGGTGGCGATGCACATGCCCCAAAGCCACATAGTCAAAGCAGGGGCGGGCCAGTAGGGCCATGGGCACCGTAAACCCTTTGCCCACCGCCAAAAAACGCTCGGCCCCGTACTCTGCCGTATCTACCATCAGGTGCGCCAGCAGTACCGTAGGCCGCTCGGGATCGAGCTGTCGAATCTCGGCCTCCAGAGCCACCCGCAGCCGATCCAAGAGCATATGGCTTACCGCTCCCATAGAAAGCCCCTCGGTTTCAGGCCGGGTGAGCAGAGTAGAGCGGGTGAGCCAGGGCAGGGTTACCACCTGCACCGGGCCAGCGGCGGTCTCAATGGTGTGGGTGGTGAGGCGATCGCCCACCACGATGCCGGGAACTCCTAGGGTGCGGTAGATGGAAAGGCTGGCTCCCCCCTGACCCTGAGCATACTGGTCGTGGTTGCCCACCAGCAGCACCGCCGGGATATCGGCGTCGGACAGGCGACGAAACTGTTGGGCAAAGGCCTCCTGCACGCGGGGGGCGGGGGTGGCATCGGGAAAGGCGTCTCCCCCAAACAGCACCAGATGGACGGGCTCTGCGATCGCCCGATCGATACAGCGCTCCAGCGCCCGCACGAAGTCTTCGAAGCGGGTATTAAGTCCGGTTTCAGGGTTGGTCTTTCCGTGGGAAAAGCCGCTCCCTAAGTGGATATCCGACAGGTGTAGGAGTTTAATCACGGGGCCGAGACGCTGTTTGTACCATAGTACAAACGAATTTCGCCGGCGGCAACTCCTAACGGCGCGGATGGCCCGTGATGCGGGAACAGCTTAGCTATAGTCCGCATCTCGCCTCGCCATAGAACAGCGCCCATTAGTTCAAATGCACCCTCTTTCCGCGTAGTGACATGCACGGTCTTTTTACTCTCCTTGCTTCTGATTTAGCCGAATCTACCGAGATAGCCCTGTCCTGGAATCGGAATGCTAGCGCTGTGTTTGTTAAGAAACTGTGAGAGACGACCATGGCTAGAGATCGCGCTGGAAATTCGGCCCGCCGGGCCCGAAACGTTACCTTACGCGGGGGTGCTAATGTATTTCGCGACGCGGTAAGTCGCTCAGACAAACACGACTTCTATCGGTTTAGGCTAGGCCGCAGTAGCCGACTTGCGGTCTCCCTCTCCAACCTTTCTGCCAACGCAGACGTGACGCTCCTAGACCGCACCAGGGCCGTTGTGGGGCGATCGCGGCGCCGCGGCAAACGGTCTGAGCGAATCACCACCAATCTAGAGTCCGGAACCTACTTTGTTCGGGTGTCCCGTCGCCGAGGCAGCACGCGCTACAAGCTGAAGTTGGTCTCATCTGGGCAGACTGCGCCCTCTGCAGCGCCGCTCACGCCAGCTGTCCAGCCCGCAGCCCCTCCCAGACCCGCCTCCAACGCCTCGACATCCCTAAACCCGCTAGCTCGGGGCGTTCTCTCCCTAACCAATGCGGTTCGCCAAAACGCTGGCCTAGCACCGCTCCAGCTCAACGAAACCCTGAGCACCGTTGCCCAGAGCCATAGCCAAAACATGGCTATCAACGACTTTTTCGACCACGTTGACCCCAGCGGCGATCGCTCTCCTCAGCGAGTCGCCGCCGCCAACTACGGCTACCGCGCTACCGCTGAAAATATTGGCGCGGGCTACCGTACCGCTGAAGGAGTGGTGAACGCTTGGCTGAAGAGTCCTAGCCACAGCGCCAACATTTTCAATCCCGCTCTCACGGAGATTGGCATCGGCTACTATTCGCTGCCCAACGACACCGGCAGCATTAACTACAACCACTACTGGACGCAGGTCTTCGCAACGCCGCTATCTTGAAGCGGGCCTCCAAGGAACAGACCTCAAGAAACAGACCTCAAAACAAGCGTCTTAATTTCCCAGGGTCGCCAGTGGCGATCGCCAGGCTGGGGCCGCTCCAATAGGTCTGCGGAAAACGCCGTTAGGTCACCCACCGCGAGCTGCGGTTCTGCTTGAGCCGTTTCCCCCAAGCATTCGTACCCCCGCAGCGCCCAGCCTTCGCCGTCCTCCTGCCGCTTGAAGGCGCTGAGAATGACGTTTTGGGGCATCTGAACCAGAGCGCTAGTGCTGGGGAGCGTGGGGGTAGCGGCGAGCGACAGGCGCACCGGCAGCAGCGGGTGGTGCTGCTCGTAGCCCAGCTGTACGGTGCGCAGGCCCCAAGGACCATCGTGGGGGTAGAGGCTGTAGCGCCAGGCATGGTGACCCTCATCGGCTAGGGGGTCGGGCCAGCAGGCTCCTCGCAGCAGGGTCAGCCGCATGCAGGAAGGCTGAAAGTCGTAGCCGTGGCGGTAGTCGCTCAGCAGCGAGACGCCGTAGCTTTGCTCAGGGTCACTGAGGTCGCTCCAGTTGAGGGCAGGGACTTCCCACTGGGCCTGCTGGGCGGGCGTCTGAAACTGCGTTGGGCGGGGGGTGACGCCGAAGGGGGTCTCGGTGAGGGCCTCAGGCGCTTCTAGAGTTAGGGGGAAGGCAGCCTTCACCAGCACGTGACGCTCACGCCAGTGGGTTTGGGTCTGGATGGTGAGCTGGGGGCTACCGGCGTCGAGCAGGTAGTCCTGCTGGAGTTCAGAATCCCCGATGCGCTGCACCACGCGGACGCACTGCCGCAGGGGACCGTAGGTCTGCCACGCTATCGAAACAAAAGTCACCGGCAGCGGGTGCTGCTCGTAGTCAGGGTCGATATTCCAGGCGTCCCAGTACTGCCCCTGGTCGCGGAAGGCCTGCAGCTGGCCAGGGCCGCTGAGCACGCTGCGGTTTTGGGCTTTGTCAAGAATTTGAGCGATCGCTCCCGTATTGGGGTCGAGGGTGACCCGCAGGTGCTCGTTTTCAAGGACGTAGGCCGCTGGCGGCGGTGATGGTGAGGCAGGTTCGCCAGGAGCTAGCCACAGCAGCCGGTAGCCCACCCCGGGCACCTCTGGGACCTGGATCAGCAGCGTTTGGGCCTCGGGGTCAACCTGACACAGCGGCGCTGTTCCCCCGGCTTCGTCGTAGGCCCGCCAGCTTTGCTCGCCCTGGGGCAGCGGCAGCGCGACGATTCCGCCGCGCGACCAGCTGAGGCTGTTGAACAGCGCCCAGGGCTGAGCGCCGGAAACGGGCGGCGCGGGTCGGGTAATTTGGGCGGCGATCGCCTCTAAGGCCGCGTGAGTAATTCGGGTGGCGATGGCCTCCGTCGCCGCCCAGGTGGGGTCCACCTCCTCGTACACCGCCCGCACGGCGGAGCCAGGGAGAATGTCGTGGAACTGGTTAAACAAAACGGTCTTCCAGGCGCCCGTGAGTTCTGTTTGGGGGTAGGGCGCTGCCGCCGCAATCGCGGCCAGCGAGGCAAACAGCTCCGCCTGGTAGAGCTGACGCTCGCAGCGGCGGTTCCAGCGCTTCTGGTCGGGGTGGGTGGTGTAGCAGCCCCGATGAAACTCTAGGTAGAGGTCTTGGGTCCAGGTGGGCAGGGCTTCTTGGGGAAGCTGGTCTAAAAAGTCGTGGACCTGACCAAACCCGAGCTTGGGAAAAAAGGGCGATTGCTGCCAGCGGCGCACTTGGTTCAGCATATCGGCGGTGGGGCCGCCGCCGTGGTCCCCCACGCCAGGAAGCCAGAGGGCGGTTTGATGGCCGGTGGCGGCTTCCCAGTCGCACAGGTGGGTGGCCATGGGCGTCGGGTCGATACCTGTGCCGATGGGGGGCAGATTAACCCCCATCACGCTCGTCCCGTCGGGAGCCTGCCAGCGAAACCACTCATGGGGAAAGAGGGTAGTGTCGTTCCAGCGCAGCTTTTGAGTGGCGAAGTAGTCAACGCCCCCCTGCCGCAAAATCTGGGGCAGCTGGCCGCAAAAGCCAAAGCTGTCGGGGAGCCAGGCCACGCGGTTGAGCTGGCCGAAGCGCTCCAGCACGTATCGCTGGCCGTAGAGCACCTGCCGCGCCACTGCCTCCCCTCCCACATAGGTCAGCTCCGGCTCCACCCACAGCCCCGCCGCCACCTCCCACTGCCCAGACCGGACGCGATCGCAGATACGCTGAAAGAGCTCGGGGCGGTGGGCCTCCATCCAGGCGTAGAGGGCGGGGGTGGAATGGGTGAACACCAGCTCGGGAAAGCGCTGCTGCAGGTCTAACACCGACTCAAAGGTGCGCTCCGCCACCGCCCAAGTTTCGGCAATGGGCCACAGCCAGGCCAGGTCGAGGTGGGCATGGCCCAGCAGGGTAATCTGCCGCTGCCGCACCCCCTCCCCCAAGGGCAAAAGGCGCTGCCGCAGCGGGGCGATCGCTCCGTCGAAGGCAGAGCGATCTGAAACCTTGTCCCAGGGCAGCTCACTCAGCGCCTGAGCCAAGACCGGCAGCTGATTCGGATCAAATCGCTGCAGCACCTGATGCAGCACCGCCATTTCATCGGCCACAAAGCCTGGTTCCGGCGGGCTAGCGTCAGGGCGCTCATACAGCCCTAGGGACTGCACCAGCGCCCCCGCGTCGTGTCCGGGGCTCACCAGCCGCAGCGCTACGGAAATAGCCTCCCCTGGCGTTGATGCTGGGCGGAGCAGCACCCGCGCAAAGCAGTCAAAGAGATCGCCTTCCTGCACCAGACGACCATCGACATAAACCTGAGTCTCCTCCGCCCACCACCGCAGCGCCAGCCGCAGGGTCAGCCCGCCGAGCGGATAGCCCTGGTCATTGGGCAATGCTTGGGGAATGACCACCGACTGCCCCAGCCAAATTACCCGCTGGCCTTTCGGCCAAGCGACATGGCCCTTGTCGTTAAGCGACAGGAGGGGCCAGCGGGCCCAACGCTGCGGGTCTAGCGCCTCTTGGAGAGACAGATCGGCCTCCATACCCCGCCAGCCGGCGCACAAATCGATCTGGGAGCAGTGCCGCAGCCGGGCGATCGCCGCTTCAATCGCTCGGGTCTCCGCCGTATCGGCGTCAGGGCTGAGTTCAGAGTGGGCTAGGGCCATTACAATGAGATCGCCAGTATTAACTATCGAACAAAACCGCCTTTCAGTATCCCACAGGTTTCTTGATGTCTTGGTGTTTAGAGGTTTTGGCGTTGGGCGTCTCAGCGCCAGAAGATTCAGCGCCAGTCTTGCCGGGTGAGCTGATTTGAGTCCTATGCCTTCTAGTCCCTACAAAAGTCGCCTGCTGACGGTCCTCTCAGAGCGATCGCTAAAGCTAAGAGACCAGGCCCAAAGGCGCCTACGTCAGGCAAAGACTGCGGCGGCCTGGAGCGCTCAAATTGTCCTCTATCCGGTCTACGCTGCGTTTCAGTCGACGCGGGTGGTGAGCCGCCAAATTGGGCAAACGGCCCGGCGCGTGTTTCCCCAGATCCAGTCCGCAGCTCAGACGGTCAAGCAAACCGTTGATCCCAGCCCACAGCCTGTCCCCTCCGGGGCGCTGCCCACCTCCGACAGCCCCATTCGCCACACCTTGCGCAGCTTGGACCTACTGGCGCTGCCGCTGCCGGTCACCTCAGTCAGGACGGCGATCGCCTCTCCAGCGCCAACCCCCGAGCTGCCGCTTGACCCAGCATCTCAGCTTGACCTTGTTCAGGCAAATGCCGTTCAGACAGATGCTATTCAGACCAATGCTGTCCAAGCAAATTCCACTCAGCTGGGCCCAGCGCCAGCTGAGCCGCAGCCCAGCGCGATGCAGCCGCCCAGCGCTCCTAAAATTCGCGGCATTGCCTGCCTCACCGACTCTCAGCGCCTAGTCCTCGTCGACCAGAACAACGCAGTTCACGACCTGCTGACCCCGGCCCAGGCCGCTCACCTCCAGCGCCGCCTCGTACTAGAGCTGGCCAAATTTTGGCAGGTCCACAAGCGCTTTCAGCTCGCCCACCAGCCCGCAGTGCCCCTCCCCCTGCCCCGCGATCGCCAGACGATGCTGCCCCCCGTCCGGGCCTGGCGACGGCTGATGGCCTGGATGCAGACCAGCCCCGTTGCGGTCTCTACAAATCTGTTTCAGGAGGCGCTGCTGGCGGAGAGTCTGTCAAGCCTGGCCGGGGATGGCGAGGGGGCGCTGCTGGGGGGTACAAATTTCAAGCCCCTGCTAGAGGCGAGCTCTCAGCCCCTACCTCAGCCCGCGCTAGGCGGTGTGCCCGCCTCGGCTCTTCCCCCGACTGCAGCGGACGCAGCGTCCTGGTGGTCTCGGCTGATACCGGCCTGGATGCAGCCTCAGAGTAGCGATATAGCCTCCCCCCCGCGCTGGTTTGACCCCGACCACCAGGGTGACTCAAAGGGCTGGAAAAACGCTAACCAAATCGCCCAAGATCACCAGGCCCAACTGCCTCCGGTGAGACCCTCTCTGCCAATTCCTGCTACGCAGCGGTGGGCAGGACTATGGCCCTGGGGAAAGTCGGGAAATATTCCGGCTGGCGACAGTCTCGCGTTAGAGGACGCCGAGCCAGGCGACCTAGCACAACTCTATGATGATTCCCCCTCTGCTGAGGCCGGTGAGCTTACCCTGACGCAGGCCAGTACGCCAAAGGCACCGCAGGCCAATGTGCTGGCCAACAGTACAAGCAGCTCTCCCTCCCCCGAATATCGGGCAGCCCCCGACCTGCTCAACGAGATAGAGCAGTATTTACGCGGTCTTCTGGGCGGTGAGACAGCGCCAAAATCAGAGCTGGCGTTAGAGCTGATTCAAGATAGCGATATGGCCAGTGGGCCCGATGTGCCTACCGGCGGGGGGCCGCTCACCCCGCGCGGAGAGGCTGAAAGTGAAAGGGCTTTGGGGGGCAGCCTGGAAGACGATAGCGATACGTCAATCACCCTGTCTACGGGGACTCAGGGACTGCAAACCACTTGGCTAGAAACCAAAGCTACCCCCCTCGGCTATGAGCGTCACTTTCTAGAGCAAGTTTTGCAGTGGGTTGATCAGAGCCTGGTGTGGATAGAAACGCGGCTGGTCAAACTTTTGCAGTGGCTCAACCCATCGCGCTAGAAATCGCCCGCCAAAAATCGCCAAAATCTAGAGTTTTGTATTATCTAAGAGGACGCTAGCGAGCAACTGTGATAACACATAGTCAGTATTACTCCGTCACTCAGCGCCCCCCTTGACCTAGACGTTCCTTACCTCATCCGCACTTCTATGAACGAATCCACCCCCCCCTCAGGCGATCGCGTTAATTTCCCAAACGCAATCAGCGCTGGTGCCAGCAAACGGCAAAGTCAGTACCGGAAGGGCCGTCAGGGCTCAGAGGGGGATGGTGGCAACAGTCAGAATGCAGAAACGGGAGGGCAAGGAACAGACGCATTAATTAACCTGGTGCAGGATCTGACCCAGCAAAACCATCTTCTCTCGAGCCAGGTGGAAGACCTCAAAGAGGAACTAGCTGCAGGGCAAGCTCAAGCCCCATCGCCAATATCCTTGCCCAACGGCGCGCCAGCAGAGGCCCAGGTGGCCTACCTGCTCAATCAGCTAGAGTTCGCCCAACAGGCAAACCAGCGGCAGGCCATCCGCATCGAGAGTCTGGCTCAGCAGGTTAATTCTGACCGGGTGCAGCTGCTGCAGCTAGAGCAAGACAGTCAGGCCTTTCAAAAGCGCTGTCGGACTCAATCGAACCGTATCGAGCATCTTGAGCTACGCTGCGAGGAGCTGCAGCAGCGACTGCAGCGGCAGCAGCGCTATACGCTTCAGTTTAAGACGGCCCTAGACAAATGTCTGGAGGTGCCGCCGCCGAGTTACGTGACGCCTGAGGTCATTGAAGCCAGTAGCGCTCAGGCCAGTAGCGCTCAGGCCAGTAGCGCTCAGGCCGCGTCAACCTTAGAAGATGACCTCACCGCTTTAGTTTCGCCGCTTTTGCCCAAGACAGGCGGCATCCCGACCTGGTCGGCCCAGGCGCGTTCGTCGGCCCACCGGGCCAATTCCGCCCAACCCTCCGTTAGCGCCGTTGGCATGCCTATGGGGGCGATCAAGCCGCTCAAGCCAGAGCCCCAGGTTCCCCAAATGTCTCGGTTCAAAACCACGCTGTTTACCCTGGCTCATCAGCCTCAGGAAAGTCCGGCGACCCCCGACGCTATTGTCAGCAGCGCCCCCGTTCCCAATCCCCCGCCTAGTGCCTCAATCTATGCTTCAGCTCAGATGTCAGCACCAGCAGCTGAGGAGAGTCCCCTTAACGCCAACGCCAAGAGCGCCCAGTCCCCTGCCGCGTCAGCCGAAGATGCTTTTTGGTCAGACTTAGTCCAGAGGGTCGGCGCTCTAGATACCCCGACTCAGGCGACTTCCCCCGCTGCCGAGGCCTCTCAGCCATTCACCCCACCGCCAATCAACAGTTCTCTCTCTCCGAAGGCCGCAAAGCTTCGCAGCCCCGCCGAGGGAGTAGACACAATCTTCGACGTCGTAATTCAGGGGGCAAAGGCGATCGCCAGTCAGCTGCGGCCCTCAGAGGCTGACGCTGCCAGCGCTCAAGGCCCAAAGCTGCCTCAGGCAAACGCTACAGCCTCGGCGCCCACTTTGCCGGAGCCGCCTTCTAGCCCAGCGCGAGCGTCCTTTACCGAACCAGCAGCGGAGGACGCTGCAGGCCAGCCCGCGCCGCTAACCCCTCAAGAGACTCCGCTCAGCTCACCGCAGGCGGGCTGGCCGTCTCCTCAGCTCGTCTCAGAGCCAGAACGCGATCGCCAAAAACCCCTTCAAGAGGGCCGTCGTATTATCGACCTGCCGACGTTTTTACGGCCCCAACCCCAGTAGATCGATCAAGGCCGCTGCAGCAAATTTATTTTGCTCTCAGCTGTGGATCAGAGCAGGTTCAGCTCGGAAGGCGACTATAGCGAAAGTTACCAGAACGACAACCTACTCCGCGGAAGGACGACCCTCATGACCAATCGCAAATGGATCGCTATTGCCGCTGCCTCAGTCGTGGGCTTGGGGGCAGTCACCGCCACCTACAGCTCTGTCACCGGCGGCAGCTTCAACCCGCTGGCGATCGCGGCGCAAAGCACGGCTGGCGCGAAGGCGGAAACCTACGCTGAAGACGGCATTGCGATTAAAGGGGCTGACCCCGTGGCCTACTTCACTCAAGGGCAGTCTGTTCTCGGCAGCAGCGCCCACGAGTATGACTGGAAGGGGGCAACCTGGCAGTTCTCTAGCGCTGAGAATAAAGATTTGTTTGCAGCTAACCCGGAGCAGTATGCGCCTCAGTATGGCGGCTATTGTGCCTGGGCCATTAGCCAAGATAACTTGGCTCCGATTGACCCGACGGCCTGGTCGATTGTGGATGGGAAGCTGTATCTGAATTTTAGTAGTGACATTCAGGCGCGTTGGGAGAAGGATATTCCGGGGTTCATTTCGCTGGCTAATGAGAAGTGGCCTGGAATTTTGGAGCAGTAGGTTTTGGAAGTAAGGGGCTGGCGATCTCTCTTCCCACAAACTATTTTACGGGAAGAGAGATTGCTCATGGACTCTAAAGATTGGTTGTTATGTAGCCTGACTAGGCTAATGTTCAAATACTAGCTTTAGAGCAAACGACAACAGCATGCCCCCAAAACAGTCGCAGTCGCCACAGTCTAAGTACTTTAATGACGGTGCCTTCGCACGGTTAATGCTCTTGATTGCCACGCTGCTGCGACACCCTGGTGTAGAGCCCCTAGAGAAGTCTGAACACCCCGATAAGCATCACAACGCCCTTGAAGAGGTACAAACCTATCTGCTAGCGGTTGCTCAGGAAGAAAGTGGCATGATCAAGTGTTCCAGCCACAGCATTTATAAAGACCTAGCATTTCTGCGGTCCATGGGCATTTTTGTAAAACAGATGTACTGTTGGGGCTATTATCTAGGCACTGGGGTCATGGGCGAACAAGAGCTAACGGCTGCCCTCAACGTCCTCCACTCTCAGGCCGAGTACCAGCGAGACGTGCAACCTTAGGAACTCTACAACCGTCTTATCCGCCGTCTGAAAGGAATTGAATCTAAAGAGCAGTTGTTTGACCCGGTGCGAGCACAGCTTAACCGCTCCATTGTCGAAACTGACCCAGTTAAGATTGCTGAGGCCTTTGGCGATCGCAATCTCTTCGATTGCTTGGATACCGTTAAATCTGCCATCACTAAAGGCCAGAGAATCCGGCTGCACCGCAAGCCTAGCCCCTGGTTTGAAATAGGGCTGAGTCCTTTGATGTCTGGCCTCTCCAGTTGCTCTACTATGACATCGCCTGGTATCGCACTTATCAGACCTGTGACAATGGCCACCTAGCCATTTCGCGCATTGACCGGTTAGAAGACCGATGCACTATCCTTGACCCCCGAGGCCGCAGTCTGACCATCCAGCGTCGGAACCTGAGGCTAGCACACGAGCTGTTAGAAAACGGGTGGGGGCTATTTCTCGGCGATCCCGAGGCGCAACAGTAAGAAATATCAGGTCAACTGGAGCTGATTAAGGTCAGGATTGAGGTTTTCCCAAAGGTGATGGGGTTTGTCACTCAAGGCCCTCTACGTCACCCACCTAGAAGATTGAGCCCCATCCCCCTGGCCATCTCAATCGCAAAACTGAGTATGTGGACTATGTGGTGAAGCTGCCGTCCCGATCGTTGAGAGGATTCAGCTTTTGGGTCTATCGATTTATGGGCCAAGCGCAGGTGCGATCGCCAGGGTCCTTTGTTGAACAGCACCGACAGGCCGTTCAACAGCAAGTAAATTTGTACTCCGACCCTGGCTAATAAAAAGGAAGTGCTGACTGGAAAGCTGACCAAAGCTTCAAAAAATCTTGATTAATAAAGCCTTGAGATATTTTCAGCATGAAGATCTCAATCTTGCGATTTCTTTGAAGCCACCGGGCATCATTACAATAGAATGAAGCAACCGATAGAGCCTCTGGTTTTGCTATGGAGTCGCCGGCCAGCATTTTTTTTGGATTACCACCATGACTCTTTCTACCTCTGTCGCAGCAAGACCTTTCATCAATCTCTCGGATAGGGCCATTGCCAAACAATTTTGGGAGAAAATTCAAAACCATTGGGACTACCAAGAGCTGCCGCCAGGCCAACGTTTTCTTGGCAGTGTTCAAATTGAAAGAGATTCCACAGAAGAGATATTAGATATTGTCAGCGAAAATCTTAGAAGATTAGAGTCTATAACATTAACTCGACTACGCAACTATTTTGGAAAACATGAGACGAGTTGGGTTAAAATCGTAACCTTTGCTCTCTCAGAGTATGCATACTATGATGACGGGAAGCATGGTTATTGGCAGGGGCTTTGCGATCGGTTAGATATCCATTGTGGCCAAGGAACTACTCATGCTCTACAACAAATTGCCTGGCAAGGTATTGAAGAGTTAGGTTTAGTTAGCTCTAGCAAAGCTAATCGTTACGTGTCTAGCCTCTGGTTGCAAAGTGGAATTCCTTGTCAGAGCTTGAGGCATTTCGCAGACTTACTTCAGGCTTTGAATTATGACTGGTGGGATATAGCCCACGCAGATCCAGTTGACTTAGCTCAGTTGCTTTGTGATGTGTGTCAGCATAAGTTTCCTAATAGGGGCCGTTTGCTAACTTTCCTGAGAAGCAGCTGTCTTGAAGACGATGAAGAAGAAGCCGACCCAATTTCTGGCACTTTGCTGCAAGGCTTGGCTACCGTTGCTCATGAACTTGAGCGTCGGGGCGAATCTCCAGAGATTCTTCGTGATGAAATCCAGCGAACACGAGTTCTTCAGAACTATTCACTCCCTAATACGTTCTTTCTCCGTAGCTGGGATAGTCTTATCAACGTTCTGACTCCTCGTAGAAAGAAAACCTCCAGTTCATCTATTATTAGTCAGCGCAGGAAACCTTTATCTCTTCTGCTAGATATTACTGACTCTTTTGACATTCAGCTAGTGCTTCCAGAACAAGAAATTTATCGGAAGGAGTGGAAGCAACTACAGGCAGATTACTGTACGGTTCCTGAAGGAAACTGGGAAGGGGCGATTAACATACGTTCTGGTGTTATTAAAATCCCTAAACTACGTCAGACTATTACAGAATCTGCCGAACAGTGGACTTGGCGGTTACGGTCTCACAAAAACACTGCCTTGCTCGAATGGCATCATCTTGGCATCAAATCTGAGCAGATTTGCTTAGTCTTTGGTGCTGATACAGGAGAATTGAGATCGCCCGAACAGCTTCAAATTTCTTCCGAAATAATTCTATTTACCCCTAACGAAGTAGAAAGATACTATGGAGAAAACATAGAACTAATTGACAGTTTTGTGCCTTGTAGCCTCCATAATTGGCGAGGTCATCTTATACAACGTAGGGGAAGCAGTGCGGATATTACCTTGCGGTTGGGTAGCCTTGTTCAAAAAATATCTTGGGATAGAAATAGGTGCCTGCAACCAAAATTACAAGGAATTCATCTAAAAAGTCATAACGTCAGTTTTCTCGGGACCCCTACTCTCTGGCATCCTCCAGAGATTCTTGCTGAGACTCTAAACATACTAATAGAAGATCTGACGAGACGTGTAGCCATTACCCAACCCAATGAGCAAATTACTATCGCGGCTAGTACAGGCTGGCAGGAGGTAAATTTACGTCAATGGATTCAAACCTCTGGCACTTATAATCTTCAGCTATGGAATAGCAATACGCAGTGGGCAGAAAAATTTCAGATTCATGAAGATTTTCAGCTCAGCCACTTCTCATCTACGCAAGACATCAACATACTCGATCGGCAGAAAATTTTGATTCAAGATTTTCCAGTAGGTTGTCCAGAAAACCAAGATTTTTGGCTCGAAGAACTTACCATCAAAGGACTTTGGCCTCTAGAAGAAGCCAGCTTTGAGCTGACCAATGGAGAAGATAAGATAAGCATTTTGAGGAAGGCCGATGGATTGGGTAACGTGGTAATTAATCTAGCTTCATTCAGGGATGTTCTGGCAGAGACAGATCGTTACTCTCTTGCATGGCTTCGCGAGGGAAAGGACTGCCAATTGTTGTCTTTTAATCTTGACAAGGAACATTGGTCTCTAGACCAGCCTGAAAACTCACCTCCAGTGAAATCTCTCTCACCTCCTATAGATGATCCACCTGCCAAGGCATTGGTTTACTGGATCGAGATAGGCAGAAGCAAGGCAAAGCAGTTGCAGCAGTTGATGACCTCGCAAATTCAGGCAGAGGGATTAGCTGGAGTGGTCTCGATTTCTTATGATAGGTCTCTTCCGGAATTTGTAATCGTCAGGCTTGGCGACCAAAAGTATGAGCCTATTCTTAAAAGTATGTGCTTATCATTTGAAGAGAGACTTCGCCAAAAAATTAATCTAATTCCTCGATAACTATCACCCATGCTAAACAAGCAGATTGTCCAGATTTTGAGCCATCATCGGGTTCTCAATAGGCCGCATCTGCCGCAGGCATTGACGCGGTTTCAACTGTTGGGACTCCTGAGAAATAGCGAGCCACCCCTATTTGCTGAATCTGGTCTAACCCCAGCCAAAATTGATAACGAATTGCACAATTTAGAAGCTCAAGGAGAGGTTTTGCTTGGCATTGGCAAACGAGTTTGTATGGCTCAGCCCACTGTTGTAGTCGAGAGCCCAGAAAATTTAGTTGGTCTAAAATTCATGGGCGATCGGGCTTACTTGAGATTGGCCCATCAGATGCTCAATACTGGGCAGCCTGTTTCTCGAACCCTGCTGAGACCCGAAAAGCAAAGCTTCTCAAAGATTTATGAACAACTCGCCAAAGCTGGTATTAAGTGCCTGACCATCGATCAGTCAATTGATCAACTTCCTTTGCCAGAAAAGCCCGCTGCATGGAATTTGAGAGGGCAGGAACGATTAGAGAATCCGTTTTTTACCTATCAAGGGTTTGATTCCATCGACGGGTATCAACCTTGCCCTGAAACGCAACACAATCGATGGAAGCCTGTTGTGGGACTAGAGCACTTATCCAGTCTTTCGTGTTTGAGCCTGCTACGAACCCCTGAGGGGGAGTTTTTGTGGCTGCAGGACGGACAGTTTTCTGAGCTCACCCCAGATGCTGCTTACCTGGCCATGTTCAAGCTCGATCAGCAGGTCAATCAACCGCTTCGGATCGCCTCAGATACAAGGTCTGGACGGTTGGATTTGAGCGATACCTATTTACCAAAGGTCTACGCCCAACTGATTTGGCGCTTGTCTGAAGCCGAGCCTGGCCACAATCGACTTCGTTTAGTTAATTCTCAAAACCAACCCCGGGTAAACGCTGCTCTCGAACGGTTGGGCTGTGTCCTGGTTTAGTCATAAGGAAGTGAAGTCATGTATCTGAATCCAGTAGAGGCGGCGCGACAACCTCGTGAGGATCTAATTCGCTACTTGCTGACCACCTACCCATTGCGCGATCCTCATCTTCGTCATGGGTTCAGGAAGCTGCTTGAAGCACCCGGTAATGTTTACCAGCAGCCTTACCTAGAAGGGGCACAGCCCTACCGAGCCACCCGTTCGATTCAAGCTTTAATAGAGGATGGGTTACTACATCCCGAACTAAGTAAGCTTTTTAACCCTACTCGATCCCTCTACCAGCATCAGGAGCAAGCCATTGAGCAGGTGGTAGGAGAACAGCAAAACATTGTTGTCGCCACCGGCACGGGCTCTGGGAAAACAGAGTGTTTCCTGATTCCTATGTTGGATCGCCTTCTGAAAGAACATGCTCCAGGGGTGCAAGCTCTCATCTTGTACCCTATGAATGCGCTAGTTAATGACCAAGTGAAACGCCTGCGGCAGCTGCTTTCTCAACAGAGCGATGACCAAGAGCTGATCCGGTTTGGGTTTTACACCAGCCGCACACAAACTGAGTCAGCCCAGGCATTATCTGCCCTGAAAGAAGAATTGCAGGCCACCGAGCGAGAAGAACTGCTGAAATTGCTGCCAGAGGGCCAGCGAGAGGCGATGAAGCGCGGTCGTTTGGATGACCTGATCGCAGCCGTAGTCGAACGAGTCCAGCGTATTCAAGCCATCTCCCGCAAGGAAATTTGGGAAAACCCACCCCAGATTCTGGTGACCAACTATTCCATGTTGGAGCATATGCTGATTCGCCCGGTGGAGCGCGAGCAGATTTTTGAGCGATCGCCTAACTTCAAAATGCTGGTGGTTGACGAAGCTCACACCTATAGCGGATCCACGGGTACTGAAGTTTCCATGCTGCTCAAGCGGTTTAAAGCCGCTATAGGATTGAAGGTAAAGGGGCAAATCCGCGGCATCGCCACCAGTGCCACCTTAGGCGATCGCAATGACGCAGCAGCCTTTGACCAAATCACAGACTTTGCCGAAGAACTATTTGGCGAGCCTTTTGAGCAGGTCATTTGGGGAGACCGGGTCACCGTTGCAGAACGGCTGGGTGATGCCTACGCATTACCAGAAGGGCTTGCCGAAGAAGATCTATACGAACTCCTATACGCTCTGGAGTTACCGGCCCTTGAGGACTCCCTAGAAACCTGGAAAGACTGTCTGAGCTACTTAGCGCCCTACGATGTCTTACAACAGGCTGAGCAGAATGCTGAGGGTGATGCCCATCAGTTCCTTTGGTTTGCCCTGAAAGGTCATCCGATAGTCCACCGCTTGATTAATTTACTAAGTCAGGGACCAAAGCCCTGGAATTGGATAGCGCGATCTCCTCACCTTTGGATACTGCCTACCCATTTGGACGGTAGCCTAGATGCCCAGGAGGAGGCCAAGGCGGAACAGGCTCTAGCCCACTTAGTTCAGTTGGGCACCCTGGCCAGATTGAACCCGGAAGATTTACCGCTCTTGCCTGTTAGGCTTCACTTGCTATTTCGCAGCATAGAGGGATTGCACGCCTGTATTAATTCCGATTGTCCTAGTGCGGTAACCGATGAACAGTTTAAGGATCGTCCTCGCCGCTACGGCAAGTTGTTCCTCAGCAGCAAGGCTGAGTGTGATGCGTGCCAGGCTCCCGTGCTGGAGCTCTCTAGCTGTCGTAAATGTGGACAAGGTTATGCACTGGCCTTTCAAGGTCACCAAAAAGAGCTGTTGCCGGTTCTCCGTGCCTTAGAAGCGGCTGAGAATAGTGATCGCATCTATGTTTTGAGCTCAGGAGCGCTAGACAGCGTTACTGACGATGAGGGCGAAGAGGTCACGGAGGACAGCGAAAATTCTGAAAATGCTCTAATCGGCAGTTTCTTGATTAAGGGCAACCATACTGATGGGTGGCTTAGTGGTGCCAGCAATAGTATCCCGGAGGCATCCTCTCAGGCCGAAAACGCATATAGATTGCACTGGCACATACCCCCAAAGGCCAAAAATTTACAAGGCGGTTACTTAACTAAATGTCCAGCCTGTAGTGCGGGGCGATCGCAAATGTCAGCCATTGGGCGGTTTGCCTCCTATACCGATGCTCCCTTAGAGGTGATGCTCGACAGTTTGTTTGAGCTGTTGCCAGAGACCGGAGAAGCAAACGGCACCTTCAGCCAGCGCAAAATCTTAACCTTCTCAGATGGTCGTCAAGATGCCTCTTTCTTCGCTTCAGATTTTCAACGAACCCATACCGAGACCCTGTACCGTCAATTGGTGTGGCAGGCCTTTGAGGACGTACAGGACAATGGGAGCGCTTCGGTTACAGAAGTTCAGGAAGAGCTGATCCGTCGTTTTTTGAACGTATCAATTCCTCATCCCGATCGCCAGGCTGACTTTCACCATCGTAGTTATGTAGCCAAGGATCCTGTCAATGAGGAAACTCAAAATAAACGAGACTGCGAAAATCGAGCCCGTAGTCGGGCCAAAGAACTCATGCTCCGTGAGTTTGGGTTGCCCTCCGCCAAGCGGTTTTCCATCGAGGCTCTAGGATTACTGGCCTGCTATATCGACTGGAACGATGATCCAACCCTAGTAGCGGATACTGCACGAAAGTTTGAGATAGACGAGGCTGAAGCCAAAATTTTCTTAGCTGGTCTAACCAACATCATCCGATCACTAGGAGCCACTGACCTGGAAGGGGCATCTCGTTACTTTCCTGAGACGGGAGGGGTTGAAGGTGGACAGCCAGCTCGCCTGAGTCCCCAGGGACGTTCAAAGCGATACATCAAACTCAGACGTGATCCAAACGATTCACCTAATGCCCTTGGATTTCTCTGGCGAGAAACTAATAAGGGGCAGCCAACCAAGGTTCAAAATCAGATTGTTTCGTTCTACCTAAACTTTTTCAACGGCAATTACCCCGCTGAGGAAAACTTGCTGTGGTTATTTGACGAGTTAAAACACCAAGGATATCTCAAGGGGTTTGGAGATGGTCGGCAACTGAATTGGGAACTATTTTCCTTGTACCAGACCGCGACAGACTGGTATCAGTGCGATTCCTGCCAACAGATCTTTCATGTACCAGGTCTGACTGAGGTTCGACAATTTTCTGAGCTAGCGTTAGATCACTGCCTGGCGTCCCGCTGCGGTGGGCAACTACAGCCCTGGGGCACCGCTTCAGCGAAGGCATCAACCTTTGAGGAACATCACTACCGCCATATCATTCAAAACCGAGAGATTATTCCCCTCCGCGCCCAGGAGCATACTGCCCAGTTGGGCACTGGGGAACTAGCCCATCGGGAAAGCCGCTTTCGCCAGGGCAAAATCAATCTCCTTAGTTGTTCAACTACATTAGAGATGGGGGTCGATATTGGCGAATTGCAGGCCGTGGCGATGCGTAACTTTCCACCCCATGTGAGCAACTATCAACAGCGGGCTGGGCGGGCAGGTCGCCGTACTGATGGGGTGGCCATCAGCCTCATGTATGGTCAGCGTCGCCCCCACGATCGCTATTACTTTGACCAACCCGCCGAGTTGATCAATGGTTGCAATCAGGTACCTCGGCTAGATACTGACAATTTTCAGATTCAGCAGCGCCATTTGCGGGCGGAACTTTTGGCTAAGTTTCTGAGATCTGAATGCGAAACGGGGGCTGAGCATGTCAAAATCAGCGCCTTCCTCGATCTACCCGATGAAGAGAGCGATGATGCTTTTCAAGCAATTGCCACACTTTCAAGTAGTACGCTGATTGTGCAATTCCAGGAGTGGTTGAGTAGTCAAGCTGCCAGGCAGCTCTTGGCACCATGGCTACAGTCATTGGATAGCTCACAAACGGTTGAAGGGACTTTGGATGATTTTCATAGGGAGCTGGATGACTTTCAGGCTGAGCAGCTCAAGGATTGGAATGGGCTGGCGGAGCTGCTTACTACTCTTAAAGCCGACATTCTTGGGGAAACAAAAGCTAAGGTACGCCGAGCATTAGAAGTGAAGCGCGATCGCATCGAAGATGAACTTCGCAAAATTCAAAAGCGACAACTGCATGAAGAATTGGCTAAAGCCAGTATTCTGCCCATTTATGGCTTTCCTATTGATGTCGTTCAACTGCTGACTCAAGACAGCCGGGGACAATCTTACTCTAGTCAAGGGAAACATCGTCTTCAACGGGATCGGCGTATGGCCCTGGCAGAATACGCCCCTGGCCAAGATATTGTGGTAGACGACCGGGTGCATACCAGCGTTGGCATTCTGCGGCCCGATAACCTGAATAGTCGGTACTACTGGGTTTGCCCCCACTGCAACTTCTTTGAATCTCAGGCGCAAGAGTTTCAGCATGACGCCTGCCCAACCTGCCAGGAACCCGTCAATGGCATGGAACAGGGCAGCCGGTTTTACAAAGTACCCAAGTCGTTTACGACCGATTGGAGCGTGACGCCAAGGGTGACTCCCTACCTTAAGCCCCTACGACAGCCCACGTCCCAGGTCTTTCTGGCCCAGGCAGGGGAACAGATCGACATCGTTCCCCATGAGCTGTACGAACTGAAATTGAGCCGGGGCGGTGAATTCTTTCTGGCCAACCAAGGGGGCCGGGGCTTTAGAAACTTAGGTTTTGCCATTTGTGAAAGTTGTGGCAGAGATTTGAGTGATGACTTGCCGAGAGCCCACGTTAATCGCCGTAAGGGACAAGGGAGGCACACCCATCCTGTCACTGGCAAAATCTGCGTGGGCTGGTACCAAAGAGTTCACCTGGGGCATGAGTTCTCCAGTGACCTACTCAAGATCCGGTTTACTCGCAGAACTAATCCGCCTCCCCTATTTGAAGAGGTTATTCACCTCAATGCAGGAGACACGATCCAGTCAGACATTGATGGATCCGTCGTCTCTTCCCCATCGGGTGGTACAGGATTCTGGCGATCGCTCACCTACGCCCTGTTAGCCGCCGCAGCCCAGGTCATCGACGTACCCAGAGCCGAGTTGGATGGCCTATTTAGGCCACCCGATAGCGAGGGTTCGGGCACGGCTGAAATTGTGATCTACGATAACGTACCAGGGGGAGCTGGCTACAGCCAAAGAATTGCTGCTCAGTTTGAGGCGATCCTTCAACGGACCTATCAGCTAGTGGAGTCTTGCGGATGCAGCAGCAGTTGTTATGACTGTCTGCGCACCTATACCAACCAAGCCTTTCACCATGAGTTGGATCGTCGCCCAGTCGCTGAGTATTTACGCTCCCTAGTAGCGCAGGTCAACCCTGACCCTGATCTGCAAGCCTTTGCCCCGGATACGAATCGAATGCCTTTAGCGGCTATAGCCGAGCGTCTACCCGGCTACTGTGACAACGCCCGTGCCGAAACCATCCTTTACCTACCCGAGATTGTGCCCCCGTTCAATCTGGCATTGCTGACCAAATTGGTGCGATCTCTGGCTAAGCAAAATACACAGCTCCATTTGATCGTGAGCCGGTTACCGGAACAAGGCCTAAGCAGCAAGTCAGAAAAACTGTCGCCTGTCGAAATTCAGGTTTTGCGTAAGCGACTATCGCAGTGGATTGACCAAGGCTTGATAATGCTCAGTAAGATTCAATCTGACATGCAGCCCACTCTCTGTATTAGTAGTCAGTCTTCCAACCGCGTAGCCCTCCAGATGCGTCTAGCTGATACCGGGGAACCTACCGAATGGTTCCAAACCCGCAGCCAAAGAGGAATAGATTTTGTTCAACAGAATCTGAATGCCTTGAGGTGCCAAGCCTCTCAGATCTCTACTAAAGCACTCGATGATCCTCAAACCGAAGCTATTTTTCCCGAACCTAATTGGGGACAGATGGATCTAGAAACCCTTCAACGACGCCTAGGATTTAAGGCAATCCTGGCCAAAGAAAAAATAGCCTGTGTAGAATACAGCGATCGCTATCTTGACGAAGTAGGAGCAAAAGTGTTGGCTCAACTTCTAAAACTAGGAGCACCTTCTAATTTTCCAGTACAAGTACATATTCAGGAATCCTACGATGAGCATAAACATAGGAACAGACAACGCCGTTCTGGAGTTGAAGCCGCACTAGGAGAGTATCTGGATAACTGCCAGCTCAAAATGAGGCCTTATCTCCGACGTCATTCCCCATACTTTCCCCATCGACGAGAACTTGAGATTTCTTACCAGTCTGGAGCGATATGTAAAGTTCTGCTAGACAAAGGCATGGATTTTCTTGAATTCGCGTCACCCAATCTATATCAAGTAAAGGAATCCACTTACACAGTCGTAACCTACTCATCATCTGAGTAAGACGTATATTTTAAGTGCATCTCACTTTAGTGATGAGTACAAATGCTCGGCCGTAAACTTAAGGGAGTCCTGATTGGAGCGTACCAAAGAAGCTTTTGGCTACCGCATTGTCCCAGTAATTGCCACGGCGACTCGTACTACAGCCAATATTAGCGCGCCGCAGTGGGTGCTTGATAGTCACCGCTGGCGTACTGTGTCCCTCTATCAGAGTGCAATAGTAAGTCGACTTCAGCAGGCGATCGCTGTTCCAAGGCTGATTCTAGAGCCACCTGGCCACCAAAAGGGCTGACAAAATCGTCAGGACTTGGCTTGAGGATGCGGCAAGGACAGCGCTCAGCGGGCGTTGAGAGCTAGCGAGGACGGCAGCTCAGCTTTGTTAAAGAGCAGACCGACCTCGAGAAACTGCGGCGGCTGTTTTCTCTGGTGAGGCAAAGATTGCCAGTTTTGGGCGTAGTCAGGGGAGCGTAACTTGTTAGATTAGCTACTAACAAGCATCGAGACTCCTCACCAAGGCGCTATGACCTCCACGCAATCCTCGAAAACGTCACTTCCCGCCGCACCGATCGCCCCTCAACAGTCTAAAATCCTCGAAATTCACGGCGATCGCCGCACGGACCCCTACTACTGGCTGCGCGATCGCGACGACAGCGCAGTCATTGACTACCTCAAGGCCGAAAACGACTACACCGATGCGGTGATGGGGCACACTGAAGCCCTGCAAAAGAAGCTCTACGACGAAATGCTGAGCCGCATTCAGGAGACCGACCTGTCGGTGCCCTACCGCTACGGCGGCTACTACTACTACAGCCGTACGGAAGAAGGAAAGGCCTACAGCATTTACTGCCGTAAGTGGGAGAGCCTAGAGGCCGATGAAGAGATCCTGCTGGACAGTAACCAGCTCGCGGAAGGCACAGAGTTTTTTAGCCTGGGAGACTTTGACGTCAGCCCCAGCCACGAGCTGCTGGCCTACTCCACCGACACCAACGGCTCAGAGCGCTACACCTTGGTCTTTAAGACCCTGAGTACCGATACGCTTTTTGATGAGCAAATCGAGGACGTGGCGGGACTGGCCTGGGCTAAAGACAACAAAACGGTATTCTACACGCGTATCGATGAGGCCCATCGGCCCTATCAGCTGTGGCAGCATGTCCTCGGCACTGACCCCGGCGAGGATGTGCTGGTGTACGAGGAGACCGACGAGGCTTTCTACCTCTCCGTTGGCAGCACCCGCAGCGATGCTTACGTCGTGCTCTCTAGCAGCAGCAAGGTGACCTCAGAGATTCAGACCCTAGACGCCGACCATCCCCAAGGCAGCTTTCAGATTATTCAGCCCCGGCAGCAGGGCGTCGAGTATTGGATTTCCCATCATCCGGGGGACGATGCAGACCCCAAGACTAACCGGTTCTACATCGTCACTAACGAAAACGCAGTCAACTTCAAGCTGATGGTGACGCCGGTGACCGCGCCGAGCAAGGAGAACTGGCGTGAGGTGATCCCCCACCGGGAAGACGTGATGCTGAGCGACATTGATGTGTTCAGAGACCATTTAGTCATCTATGAGCGGCAAGAGGGGTTGCCCACCATCCGCGTTCAGAAATTTTCCACGGGGGATGAGAAGGCGATCGCCTTCCCAGAGCCTACCTACGAAGTCTACGACGGCACTATGCCCGAGTTTGAGGCCCAGGTGCTGCGGTTCACCTATACCTCTCTGGTAACCCCGCCCTCGGTATTTGACTACGACATGGAGACCTACGAGCGGGAGCTGAAGAAAGAGACGCCCGTGCTAGGCGGATACGATCGCAGCCAGTACCGCAGTGAGCGGCTGATGGCGGTGGCCAAAGACGGCGCTGAGGTCCCCATTTCCCTGGTGTACCGCAGCGACACCCCTCGCAGCAAAGAGACGCCCCTGCTGCTCGCCGGCTACGGCTCCTATGGCTATCCCTATCCCGCCGCCTTTTCCTCTACCCGCCTATCGCTGCTCGATCGGGGGATGGTGTGCGCCATTGCCCACATTCGCGGCGGCGGAGAGATGGGCCGCAAGTGGTATGAGGCGGGTAAGTTTCTCCACAAGAAGAACACGTTCACCGATTTCATCAGCTGCGCCACTCACTTAGTCAAAGAAAGTTGGACAAGTCCTGAGCAATTAGCCATCTACGGCGGCAGTGCCGGAGGGCTGCTGATCGGTGCGGTGGTAAATCAGCGCCCTGACCTATTCAAGGGGGCGATCGCCGCCGTACCCTTCGTCGATATCGTCACCACAATCTTGGACCCCTCCCTGCCGCTGTCGGTGCTGGAGTGGGACGAATGGGGCAACCCCAGCGAGCAGGAGTACTACGACTACATGCTCTCCTACTCGCCCTACGACAACGTTAAAGCCCAGGACTACCCCCACCTGCTGGTCACCACCGGTCTAAATGACCCGCGCGTCGGCTTCTGGGAACCGGCCAAATGGACTGCCAAGCTGCGGGTCGCCAAGACTGACGACAACCGCCTGCTGCTGAAAACGAATCTAGGCGCGGGGCACGGCGGCGCTTCCGGCCGCTACGAGCGGCTGAAGGAAACGGCGTTTGAATATGCCTTTGTGCTGGACTGTCTTGGACTTGAAGCGTGAGCAAAGACAGCGCAGCTGGTAGCGCAGTGGACCGAGAAAAACCCAACTCGCGTATTTTAGTCACCGGGCCCGCCCGCTCCGGTAAAAGCGAATGGGCCGAGGCGATCGCCACTCAGCGACAGCAAGCCGGGCAGCAGGTAATCTACGTCGCCACCGCCCTCGAAACCCCTGATGACCCCGAGTGGCAAACCCGCATCCAGCAGCATCAGCAGCGCCGCCCGCCGGACTGGAGGAGCGCCGAGGTGCCGGTGGCGCTACCCGCAATGATTCAGAGCGCCATGACAGATCAATGCCTGCTGGTGGACTCGCTGGGCACCTGGCTAGCCAATGTGCTGGACCAGGGTGAGGCTGCCTGGCAAGAGACCTTGGACAATTTGCTTCAGTCTCTGCAGCACACAGCGGCGGACGTCATCCTGGTGGCGGAGGAAGTGGGCTGGGGCATAGTGCCCAGCTACCCCATCGGGCGACGGTTTCGCGATCGCCTGGGGGCAGTAACTCGCGCCGTGGGAGCGATCGCCGACACGACGTACCTAGTTACAGCAGGCCACGTGCTCAATCTCAGCCAAATGGGGACGCCGCTAAACAAAGCCCTGAATGAATCACCCGAGAGGATTGAAGCAAAAGCTCAGATCGCCCCACCCAAACCCTAAAGCTCTCACAAGCGCTCTCGTATGCAGGGGGTCTAGAGGAGGCATCCCGTCCCCCTGCCAAGGGGTTTGGGGGCCCCAAGCAACCGGTTTATTATCAACGTCACCCATGGCGTACGCTGACATTCCCAAGGAGACCGCATGTAGCCTGCCTACAAAGCCGATCTGGCCCACATTCATGACGCGAGATTTGGCCACCTTGCTGAACATGCCGCACCCGTAGTGCTTGAGGTATTGAAGCGGGCCGACATTAGCAGCGGAATCGTGGTCAATTTAGGGTGTGGGAGCGGCATCACTACTCAGATGTTTCGTCTACAGGTCGAAAGTCACTTTGAAGGGGCGATCGCTCGCCGGAACATTGCGGTTCACCAAGTCCGACATCGTTTTTGTCTGCTGGATGATCTCCCACCCTACCGGAGAAAACGTTTGTGGATTATAAATTTGGGGGGCTAGCAAAGGATTCGTCAGCGCCTGTGAGAAAGCATCAATGCCAATTAGACGAGCTACGAGAGCCGGAATAGTAGACCCTTCGCGCACATCCTCGGCATAAAGACCGACGAAGAACTCAATCTTGTCCACGTCTCCATAAATTTCTTTGAGCTTTTGCTGGGTATACTCATCTCCAGTAATTTGGTCGAAATCCGTGACTTTGGGAAAGCCACATAGTTTCCGGTAGTCGTTGTAGCTCGCCAGCTGCATCTTTCGGCCTAGCGCAACGGTTGCCAGCTCAGTGGCATCGATAAACGTCGGTTCCCACTTCGCTGATTTCTCCTGATACGCCGATTTCTCCTGCCTCTCTGGTTTTGACATGGGAAAATCAGGCGTATTAAACAGCCCAATCAAAGCGCCCGGCTGAGAACAGGTTTCTTCCATCAAAGCCCCTAATCCTTGATCGATGATTAGCTGATTGTTCCATAGGGATTCGCCTAAACCCAGGTCTTGGCCTTGATAGACAATCGTCTTTGGAATTGCGCTATGCCACCGATAGACAAAGCTAAATTCAATCGCCATCCAGTTAGGTTTATTCCAGCTCGAACTGGCAAAGCCTTCTGGATCGGCGAAAAAAGTAAAATGGTAAGGGGTGATGTGGGAAATATACTCCTCCATAATGATATTCAGCAGCATCACAATCGTGATGTTGCGAGCCGTCTGAAAGAGGCGCTCGTCATCCCAATCGGGATAGTGCTCTGCTAAAACAATACAGAGACGATTGTGCTCTCGCACGCAGAGGGTTGTCAGCATGACGTAGCCAATCTGAACGTTGGCGCGGTCTACCCCCATAGCAAATAGCTTTGCTTTGAGCTGGGGGCGCAGCCGCTCTTCCGTTCCTAAAACCTGGTAGAGCCCTTCAAATTGAGGATCTACCGTTCCGCTCTCAGGGTTGGCGTAGTAAAACAGCGGGTACTCCTCTTCAATCCCGTCTGAGCGTTGGAGCCACTGGGTTTTCAGCTTTCCTCCCTGGAAGGCCCGCAGAAGATTGGTTTGCTTCCGCGTTAGGCCATAAACGTTGCAGAGATCGATATGGTGATTGGAGGTGTTTTTATACCGGTTTTTAGGGTCAATCCGTAAAAAGCTGTCGGTGAACCACTGTACAAAATAGGGAAACAGCAGCGTCGATTTCTCCGAATACCTGGTTTGGCCGTCTCGCTGCTGAAATAGGACCTTTAAGTCAGCCAGATCGGGTAAATTTTCTTCTCGATTCAGGTCGGGGTCCGGTGGAAGATGGCGGCCCGTATAGCTACGATCTGTGAGAGAATCCCAAGAGGTGTAGAGGTCTGCTTTTTTGGGAATATCTGTACCTGGGCTGTACGAGTCCAGCGTCATCATGCTGAAGGGAAGCGGCCGATTGGGAACTTTGTTGCAGAGGCTATCGATTAAAAATTTGTTGACCTTTCGGTTAAGAAATTTACTACTCTTAATAAGACTCCAAATCGGCCTGAAGTGAGTCAAAATATAGAGTAGAAGCTTGTTGCTCAGTCCATCTTTAGACGTGTCTCTTGCCATGATTCAGCTAATGATTAATTCAGCTTAGTGGGTCTTACCGGTTAAAGCTATGGCATACCCCTAAAACTTCACCTATTTTTAGGATCTGGGGCAAGTGAAGCTTAATAATCTATAGTAAATGTAATTTCGGATCTAGCTAAGCACAGTATCCAGCAATTACACATATCTTAATTGCTCTCGATTGCCAAAATCGAGCTTAACTCTGCTTGAAAGCGATCGCCTTTCGGTTTAGGCCAGTTGGAGGCGATCGCAAAGATTAACGGCCCTAGTAGCGACATAGACAGAGCTGCGTCAGCACCATCCCTCAGCCGACACTTATCAAGTATATTTGTACTATAATTAGCCATAAGCCGCCGCTGCGGTATAATTCGCCAATCCACAAGCCCTACACCGCCCTTCCCATGGCAATAATTGCCCTCAAAGCCTGGTATCTAGACGAATACGTTCCCATCCGCGAGCTAGAAGAGCGCCCCCACGATCTGCGCCTCAGCCGCAACAGTCTGCTGAAATCGGGGCTGCGGGCCGACTTTCTAGACGAGGCCGATGCCGTGCGTCAGTCCGACTGGTTCGAGCGCTATCTGAGCGGCGAGCCGGTAGAGTTTTACATTGAGGGCAGCGGCGGCTACCGGGTGGCCAACGTGGACCTAATCAGCCATGAAATCTACTTTTCGAAGCAAGAGCTGATGGCCAGCCTAGAGCCCACAATATTCTTCTCCTACCAAACGGACTACTCTGCCTCAGGCGACCTACTGCGAGACGAGCTGAACCGCTTGGTCGATAAGCTCAATGAGCGATCGCGCCTTTCCTTACAGCTTGAAGAATCCAACCGCCTGTCCGACGGTCCCGCCCGCCTCACCAGCACCCTAATGCGCAAAATCAATCAGTGCCTGCTGTTCGTGGCCGACGGTACCCCCATCCATCAAATTGACGGCAGTCCGCCCCGCCTCATTCCCAGCCCCGAAGTATGCGTTGAGTTGGGCTACGCGCTACACAGCAAGCGCCCGGAGCAGGTGCTGCTGCTGCATATGGAGCGCTCTGAGGATTTGGGACCCTACCCCTTCGATTTGCCCAACCGCTATCGGCTCTCCTTCCGCAATCAAAAAGATCTGCGCAAGGCGCTGCCAGAGGCCATAGAGGGACAGCTGCGCCGCTTTCAGCTGTTTAATTCGTGACCACCCTCTATATCATCCGCCACGGCATCGCCGCCGAGCATGGCACCTATAAAAGCGATCGCGATCGCCCCCTAACGGGAAAAGGCCGGCAGCGTACCCGCCAGGTGGCCGGGCAGCTAGCGGAGAGGATTCACGTCGCGCTGATCTTGACCAGCCCTTTAGTAAGGGCTCAGCAGACCGCTGAGATTTTGCTGGAGGCGGGGGTGGGCGATCGCCTGGCGGTCTCGAATCACCTCGCGCCGGATGGGGACTTTCAGGAGTGGCTATCGTGGCTAGACCAGTGGTCCGGAGAGGCCCTAGCCATTGTGGGGCACCAGCCGGACCTGGGGCAATGGGCTGAACGGCTGCTGTGGGGAGAGGCCAAAGGTTGCCTCGAGGTAAAAAAGGCGAGCGTTTTAGCTACTAGACAGGAAGCCCCGCGCTCTACCCGTCAGGGTGAGCGTCGGGATGAGAGTCGCGCTAGCCGAAGTGCGCCCGCAAAATGATGCACAGCGGATAGTGCGCTCAGCGCTGAGGCTAGCAGTTGGTATGATAGAGATAGCAAGGTGATACACCCCGCAAAGAGTGTGACGGGCCCGTAGGCGAAAGCTGCAAGTCACCCGTTCCTCAGTTTGCAAATGTATCTGCGACACATAGTGCGTATCCTCCCTCGCGGAGATGAAAATTCAAAACTCTGCCGTGGGGCATCAGGCGGAGTATAAACCTATCTCAGGATATGTCTCGGCAATAGCTGGGAGTCACTGAGGAAGCCCGCGCTGTACAGCTTGCTGTCAGCGTCGGGAGGATGTCACGGCTGGACTTACCCGACGTTGGGTCTCCCGAGGGACAAAGTCTTTTGTTTTGGTTGACGCCACCGCGTCTGCTGCTTTAGTCAGGTCCCCATAGCGAATTCCACAGTAAAGTAGCGCTGCTGCCGTTCGACGGACCCCCAAAAAATATCAAAAAACCACCATTAACAGTTCCGAGAGACTAGAAATGTGTCAAGCTTAATTCTAAATAACTGTACACTGGCGCTCTAAGCACATCACTATGTCCGCTGCATACGAATATCGCCCCGGTTTAGAAGGTATCCCCGCCAAACAGTCTGGCATCAGCTTTGTGGATGGACAACGCGGAATCCTAGAATATCGCGGCATCAGCATCGAGAGTTTGGCGACAGAGAGCAGCTTCATCGAAACCGCGTTTCTTTTAATCTGGGGCCATTTGCCCACTGAGCAAGAGCTAGCGGACTTTGAGCACGAAATTCGCTACCACCGGCGGCTCAAGTATCGCATCCGCGACATGATGAAGTGCTTCCCCGAATCCGGTCATCCCATGGATGCTCTGCAGTCCTGTGCCGCGGCGCTAGGGCTGTTTTATTCTCGGCGAGCGCTGGATGACCCGGCTTACATTCGGGCGGCTGTCGTACGGTTACTGGCCAAGATTCCTACAATGGTGGCGGCGTTTCAGCTGATGCGCCGCGGCAATGACCCCGTGCAGCCCCGCGACGATTTAGACTACTCAGCCAACTTTCTCTACATGCTCAACGAGCAGGAGCCCGATCCCCTAGCGGCCCACATTTTCGACGTCTGTCTCACCCTTCACGCCGAGCACACCGTCAACGCCTCCACATTCTCAGCGATGGTGACGGCCTCGACCCTCACTGACCCCTACGCGGTGGTGGCTTCTGCGGTGGGGACCCTAGCGGGGCCGCTCCACGGCGGGGCAAATGAGGAGGTGTTGACGATGCTTGAAGAGATTGGAGAGGTGGAGAACGTCAAGCCCTACGTCGAGAACTGTCTGCAGCGGCGGTCTAAGATTATGGGTTTTGGCCACCGCGTCTATAAGGTGAAAGACCCGCGCGCCATCATCTTGCAGGAGCTGGTTGAAAAGCTATTCGATCAGTTCGGGCGCGACAAGTATTATGAGATTGCCGTTGAGCTAGAGCGGGTGATTGAAGAAAAGCTAGGAGGGAAAGGCATTTACCCCAATGTCGACTTCTACTCGGGACTGGTCTACCGCCGTCTCGGCATTCCGTCTGATCTGTTTACCCCAGTGTTTGCGATCGCCCGCGTAGCCGGCTGGCTGGCTCATTGGAAAGACCAGCTTGCAGAAAATCGGATTTTCCGTCCCACGCAGATTTACACCGGCGAGCATGGCCTCCCCTACATTCCCATCGGTGACCGGGCGTTAACGCTAGAGCACAAGGCGCTAGTCGAAGCTCAGCTACCGTCAGCTCAAGCCATGAGCTCAGGCCCCCTGTGACCACGCCCACCGGAGGGACAGGACGCACATCACTGCTTGATGAAGTTTCGTTTTGGATGAATATCGTAGAGTGAGGGGTGAAACCCCCTTGCGGCTAATTGAAGAACTTGCCACTATATGTTCAGTGACGATTTTCAGGAACTCCAGCCCTTGGGCCATTATGGCTTAGGGGGCTTTTACTTTCTGGGGTGATTTAGGCGCTGCGCCCCGATGGCGACAAGGCTCACGAAGCCAAGGTTTGCAGAAGAGATAAATGTAGAGCATAGAGGTTGAAGGCAAACCAGGACACTGCCTTTGAGCCGCCTCACCCAGCGATCTGCTCTTGATGTCCCCATAAAGAATCCGCAAAATCTGCAAGGGGTGGCCTAGTATAATCGCCTCAGCGCCCCCTATACTGCTGTATATCGTCAACGTTAATTCTTGCCTGTGATTGCCGTCTACCCAGGCAGCTTCGACCCAATTACGCTGGGGCATCTCGATATCGTTGAGCGCGCTAGCCGCATTTACGAGCACGTTGTTGTGGCCGTCCTCACAAATCCCAGCAAAACGCCTCTGTTTACCGTGCAGCAGCGGCTTGAGCAGATAGAGCTCTCTACCGCCGATTTGGCCAATGTAGAGGTGGATAGCTTCAGCGGCTTGACTGTGGCCTACGTCAAAGCGCGGCAGGCTCAGGTGATCCTCAGAGGGTTACGCGCTGTGTCAGACTTTGAGATGGAGCTGCAGATGGCCCACACCAACAAAACTCTGTCCAGTCACATTGAGACCGTTTTTCTGGCAACTTCGAACGAATATAGCTTCCTCAGCAGTTCTGTAGTCAAGGAAGTGGCAAAATTTGGAGGGCCTGTCGATCACCTGGTGCCTGCCCCCGTTGCATCAGCCCTAAGCCAGCGCTATACCTCAACAGTGCCTAAGCTCTGACTCGTCTACCGAACCGTATGTTCTCTAGTCCCCCCAATGCGCAAGCCGTGTCACACCCTGAACCCCTATCGTCCACTAACCCCATTGATGTTAGTCCAGACTCTAATCCGCTTGATATTCAGCGGCAGATCTCGAAGCTAGAAGACATCATTTTTGAAGGCGTCCGCATTCCCCTGAGCCGCTATACCCTCATTGACGAGGAGGAGGTGCTCGACCAGCTAGAAGAGGTGCAGCGATCGCTTCCCGCGGCGTTTCAGCAGGCTTTAATATTGATTCAGCAAAAAGAGGCCATTATTGCTGAAGCCGAGCAGTATATCCAGGAGATGCTGGCGGCGGCAGAGCAACAGGCCGCTCAAATGCTTAACCAAACGGGCATCGTGCGTCAGGCCGAAATGGAGGCGGCTCAGGTCCGTCAAGGCATCCAGCAGGAGAGTGACGCCATGAGAGAGGGCGTGATGCGAGAGATTGAGCAGCGGCGTCAGCAGGCTCAAGAAGAGCTTGAGCAAATGCAGCAAGTGGCGATCGCCGAATGCGACGACATCCAAAGGGGTGCCGATGAGTATGCCGGTCAGGTGCTGGCAAACGTCGAGAATCAGCTGACGGATATGCTGCGGGTGATTCGCAACGGGCGACAGCAGCTGCATGGGGAGGAGCCCCCGTCGCGCCAGGTCCAATCACGCCAGAATCCGCCGCGTCAGGCGGGGCCACGTCAACCGGGACAGCGCTACGCCCGGTAAGCGCCTACCTTGTCAGCTAGCCTTTTTACGCTCTTGAAGTTTGAGCATGATTTCTTCGTGAACTTCCCGCGTCAGCGGGTAAAAATACACCAGCACTAGCCCCAGAATCAGGCAGACGGTTGGAAACGGTCCGATAGCGGCGCGGATGGCAAACAAGGCCGATTCAGGCTGTACCGGAATGGGTTCCCCTGGAGTTGCCGGAATAAACCCCGCTAGCTGCAGCGCCTGCCCCACCAAAAAGATGCCGACGGCGAGGCCCACCTTTTGCAGCAGCGTCATGAACGAGTAGAAGACGCCCTCTCGGCGCTGGCCTGTTTTGAGCTCGTCTAGCTCAATGACGTCGGGCAGCATGGACCAGGGCACCACGTAGGCCGTCGCTACCCCAAAGCTAGCGGCGACGGCCAGCCCATAGAGCAGCCCCACCTGACCCGGTTGCAAAAACATCAGGCCAATTTGAATCACAATCCAGCTGCTCATTCCAATAAAGTAGAGTCCCCGCTTGCCGATGCGGCGGCTAATGAGGCTGCAGAGAAACAGCATGGGAATCGCCGTTCCCTGAACCGCCAACGCTACTAAGAAGTAAGACTCTAGGCCAATCCAGCTGACGGCGTAGAAGGGAATAATCGACGCGGTGATTTGCAGCGCCAGCCACGACGTTAAATAGATGCCGATGACGTAGAGAAAAGGGCGGTTGCTAAAGACGATGGGCAGCTGTTGCCAAAACGGTTCCACTGCAGCTGCAGGCTCAGCCTCTAGCTCAGCTGACGCGCTAGACGCCTGGGGCTGAACGCGGTGCTTTGTGCCCCAGATGCACCAGTAGAGCGGCAAGACAGCAGCAACCGCACCGATGATGCCCAGCAGCTGAAACTGGCGCTGGGGGCTGGTGATGAATTGATCCAAGACTACCCCCAAAGCCAGACCCATCACCGCACCACCCAGAGAGAAGGCGAGGCGAAAGCTGCTGAGGGTTGTGCGCTCGTCGTAGTCTTGGGTGAGTTCGGGAGTGAGGGCGGCGTAGGGCAGGTTGACGGCGGTGTAGCTGGTGAAAAATAGGATAGACACCACTAAGTAGTAGACAAACTTGAGCCAAGTTTGCTCAAACCCCGGCACAATCCACATGAGCATAAAGCTGACGCCGAACGGGATGGAGCCAAACAGCATCCACACGTGGCGACGGCCCCAGCGAGACCGGGTGCGATCGCTCAACAGTCCTACCATCGGGTCGCTGACGCTGTCCCAAATTTTGCCCACCAGCAGCACCGTGCCCGCTAACGCTGGGCTGAGACCGGCGACGTTGGTCAGAAAAATCAGGAATGAGAAGACTACCAGGTTAGCCGTTAGGCCAGCCCCCATATCTCCCGCACCGTAGGCGAGCTTGGTGGATAGGGAAAGTGGCGCGTTGGCGGCGGTGGAAGGCGGGGCGGCAGAAGGCATAAAAGGAGGACAAAATCAGTGTCTTAAAGCATGACATGAATGCCGCCGCCCTAGGCTGCGATCGCGGCCAGTTTTCAAACCCGCGCCTCACCGCCACCCGTATCGTGACATACTCCCGACGCTCATCTTTTAGATAGAGCGCGGGCTTCTTGGCTCACGCACCACAATTTAATGGATGCCGCGCAAGAAGGTATCCTGCTTCATCTGGTCCTGTCTAGTTACGCAGCAAGCCGTGCAACCCCGATTAGATCCCATCGACAGGCGATTTGTTTAATGTCCAGGCAATGACCAACCCCAGACAGTGACGAGTATTCAATTTCCAGCTACGTTTTCTACCGTCTGCACTGTTCACCAGCCAAGGGCTGTACGTTTGTGTCACGATAGCAGGCCGCCGCCATGAAGTAGTTTGAGCTTGGTTCAATTGTACCCTTTGCTCGCCTCGGCGCTGCCCTTAATTGCCGCCTTCGGCATCCAGTCAAGGGCGCACCTCGACTCGCTCGCTTACATCCCGACGCTGATGCTGCGCATACAGCGCGGGGGCTGTCACGAACTAGCTAAACTTCTGATTGGTAGGCCCGCCCCAAGAAGTGGAGGGTGACTTCAGAGCGCTGAAGGCCAGTAGAAGGCTCAGACCGCCAGGCTTTACCTCGGTAGCGGCCTGCGATAGACATATCGAGGGCATCAGCATTTGAGCGGACGTACTCTACACCCAAAAATTGAAGTTTCATAAGTAGATATCCTTTAGAGAGATTGGCCTAGTTTGCACGGCTCTTCTAAAAGACTATCCTTGCTATGTCAAGAATTTGTGACATAAGGGCCAATTTGTAGCAAGGCTTACAGAAAGTGAAAGATCCTTAATATTTTCCCTCTGAAAGGCGATCGCTGTAACCCTACGAGGGTTTGAGCGCGCCACGCTTGCGCCGCAGCTTTAGCTGCCAGCATTCGAGCCATTGCCCTAGCCGGAAACCGGCCAAATCGCCTAAGACGTAAAAGACGAACGCACCCACGGGAGGGTTTGTGGTGTGGAGCCAGCCCCAAGATTCGGGTTGCCAAACCCAGCAGCCCAAAGAGGTGCCGAGCAGCTCTACCATCAGCACCAGCGTTCCCATGATGCCGTAGAGCAGTCGTGCCCCCTTACGCTGCACAATCCAGGCAAAGATCAAAGCCAAGATGGCGCTAAGCCCGTCGTGCCAAAGGGCGATCGCCAGCGTAAACAGCAGCAGGTGAGCTGCCAATAAGCCCCAGCGCAGGCTGTCTCGCTGCTTGAGGGCCTCTAAATCTGCCAGGACTAAACCGGTGCCAAACAATATCGCGTGACCAAAGGGCACATACAGCGGCACCATGCCCAACCGATACAAATATAGGTCAAACACTTGGCTAAACAGATACTCCGCCACCGCCGAGAAAGGGACAAAGACGAGCGCAATCCGTCTCTCTTCCGGCCGTAGTCCCCAGAACATCACTAAAAAGTAGGCGATCGCCAGGAGACCAGCTAGCCACTGGGCGGAGTAACCCATCTCAGCAAGCTGGACAGAGTCCGCGCCCAGCACGGCAACGAGGATAGGCACAAACCCTATGGGCAGAACGTAGCGGCGAATCCAGAAGACTGGGCGGGAGGGGGCGGTTTGGGCCGTTGGCGTCATCGGTTCAGTATTGGTGTTCAGAATTGGTTAAGGGCTGGCCTGGTTAGAGATGAACAAGATTGATAGCTCGCTCACCCCTGCATGGTTCAGCGCCAGATAGCCGTGGTAGGCTCAAGTTCCATTAAAGCCTTCGTACATGACCTCTGCAAAAGTTCAGGTCGCTTTATTGGCCTGCTGCCAGGCCTTAGCGATGACCACTAACACCGTCTTAATCACTACCGCTGCTCTCATTGGCTACGCTTTGGCGGCAGACAAAGCCCTGGCCACCCTTCCTTTAGCCACGCGTCAGATTGCTACCATGTCCACCACCATCTCCGCGTCCCTCTTGATGCAGCGCATCGGGCGACGCGGCGGCTTCCTTGTAGGTACTTTAGTGGGGATCATCGGTGCGATCGTCGGCATCTATAGCTTGACCAGCGCCAATTTCTGGTGGTTTACCGGGGCTATGGGACTGCTGGGAATCGCCAACAGCTTCGTCGGGTATTATCGCTTTGCTGCAGCGGACGTGACCCCTGAGGCTTTCCGCGCCCAGGCCATTTCCTGGGTGATTGCCGGTGGCATTATTGCCGCTGTATTAGGGCCCTGGCTCGCGACCCAGTCTCAAGAGTGGTTTAACAGCCAGCTTTACGCTGGGGCAATGGTGGCGGTGCTAGGACTACAAGGGCTGGCGGGCCTGCTGCTGCTGGGGCTGCATACCCCCGTCATTGCTGTAGGCCAGGCTGACTTGCCCACCCGCTCTCTAGCGCAGATTATGGGTCAGCCCAAGTTTTTGGTGGCCACTTTGGGCAGTATGGTGAGCTACGGTATCATGGCGTTTGTGATGACGGCAACGCCTCTCGCCATGACCGCCGAGCTGCACTCCTTTGCCCAGACGGCGACGGTGATTCAGTGGCATGTGCTAGGAATGTTTGGCCCCTCTTTAATAACGGGCTGGCTGATCAAGCGGTTTGGCGTTTTGACGATTATTCAAGCCGGGGCAGCGCTGCTTCTGGGCTGCATGGGGGTCAATTTAGCGGGTACGAGCTTTGAGCATTTCGCGATCGCCTTACTTTTGTTGGGCCTAGGCTGGAATTTTATGTATGTCGGATCGACGAGCCTGCTGACGGAAACTCACGCTCCGACGGAGAAGGGCAAAGTGCAGGCGGCTCACGATTTCTTGGTGTTCAGCTTCGTCGCTTTGACAACCCTGCTCTCGGGCCGCGTATTCTATCGATTTGACTGGGCGATGCTCAATCATCTCAGCTGGCCGCTGGTGCTGGTCACCGCGCTGGTGGTGTTGGGGCTGCAGCAGCAAAGTGGCCGCCTCCCGGTAAAGTGAGACCGGTGGTGTAAGGCCAGTGAAATGAAATCGGTGGTGTGAGCATCGTCAAGCGGCGGCGGTGGCGATCGCTTCCGTAAAATTGCTGAGTCAGCAGACTTTCACAGCGCTTTGATAGCATAATAGACATAGGCGAGGCATCTATGACCTGATCGATCGCAGTCCGTAGGCGATCGCCCCCATCGATATCAGTCCGTAAGCCCCCCCCTTAAAGCTATGAAGCGTCGCCGCCTCATTCGCTATACCGCTGCGGCCACGACCGCTGCCGTGGCCGCCTGCAGCGCTCCCCCACCCCCTTCACGACCTGGCGAAGGCGATCGTCTCACCCAGCCCTTCGTCCAGTGGCGCATGGCCACCAGCTGGCCGAAGGCGCTCGACATCGTTTTTGGCACGGCAAACGCGATTTGCCAGCAGATTAGCGCCATGACCAATGGCCGGTTCACCATCACCCCCTACGAATCGGGGGAGCTAGTCCCTGGATTAGGCGTCCTCGATGCCGTCACGGCTGGCACCGTTGAATGTGGACATACGGCTAGCTATTACTACATCGACCGACAGCCTGCCCTGGGCTTTGGCACCGCTGTCCCCTTTGGGTTCAACGCGCAGCAGCAGCAGGCCTGGCTACTTCAGGGGGGCGGACTGGACGCCATGCGGCGAATCTACGCGGACTTCAACATCATTAACTTCCCAGCAGGCAGCACTGGGGCGCAGATGGGGGGATGGTTTACCCGAGAGATTGACTCCATTGAGGCCCTCAAAAATCTAAAAATGCGGATTCCGGGGCTGGGGGGAGACGTTTTGCAGCGCCTTGGCGTAGAGACCCAAGTCCTAGCGGGAGAGAAGATTTTCGCGGCCTTAGAATCTGGGGACATCGACGCGGCTGAGTGGGTTGGCCCTTACGAGGACAGCCGCCTAGGCCTCAACCGCATCGCACCGTTCTATTACTACCCTGGGTGGTGGGAACCGGGAACCACCTACGAAATTCAGGTCAATCAGGCGGCGTGGCAGACGCTTCCCCAGGCCTATCGAGATATTTTTCAGGCGGCAGTGGCAAGCGCGAGTGGCGAGATGGTAAACAAGTACGATGCCATCAACAGTCAGGCGCTAGAGACGCTCGTCGCTCAGGGCACCCAGCTGCGGCAGTATTCTGACGCCATTTTGACTCAAGCACATCAAACGGCATTTGAAATGTACGAAGACTTGACGGACGATGCGTCTTTTCGAGCGGTGTACAGCAGCTGGAAAGCGTTTCGCCAACGAATCTACAGCTGGAACCGCCTCAATGAGTTAGGCTTTGCCCAATTCAGCTTTAATCTCACCGAGCCCACATAGCTGGTCTCTCCGGCCTGCCCTCTATGTCCTTCAACTCCTTCGACATTAAAACTGCGATCGCCTCCACGAAGGCCGCGAAGCAGGCTTTGGCCCTGTCGACGCGCTACCGAAACTTGAGAATTCGCCGCAAGCTAACCACGGGCTTTGGGGTACTTGTAGGAATTACGTTCTTGGTGGTAGGGCGCAACTACTTAGGTAGCCTCTACGCCACGACGGTTTTGCAGCGCACCCAAACGGTCCGGATGCCGACGGCCCTAAAGTCGGCGGAGGCAGAGAGCAATCTGCTGCAGATGCTGTCGAGCGTGCGGGGCTACATGGCAACGGGGAAGTCGGACTTTCGCAGCGAGTACCACGAGGCGCGCCAAAGCTTTGAGGAGAATTTGACTGAGCTACAGCGCCTGCTCGATCAAGAAAAGGTCTCCAAAAGTAGCTTTCAGCTTGAACAGCTGCTCCAGGCCTATCAGCGTTGGACCGTGCTGCCGGAGCAGATGTTTTCGCTAAAGGACAACTTTTTAGAGAACCAGCCCGCTTTAGCGCTCCTAGATCAGCAGGGAGAGCTCGCGATCGCCATTATTATATCGGACATAAATACGGCGATTGAGCTGCAAAAATCCCGCTCCGCCTCTAAAGAAACCACGGCGCTGTTGACAGAGCTGATGGAATTTAAGCATTCCTTCGAGCTGAGCGTTGTGGCGCTGCGGGGCTACCTAGTCACGCAGGAGCCGTCCTTTCGGTTTGACTACACCGCCAACCTGCAGCGCAGCGACCGAGCGCTAGAAAACATCCGGCAGCGGCAAGGGCAGCTCACAGCTCAGCAGCAGAGCAACCTCAACAACCTACTCGACCATCGACAGCAGTTTACCTCGCTCTCAAAACGGCTCTTTTCGACGGTTGAAAGCGAGGATTATCGTCAGGATTTAGTGCTGCTGCGGGAAGACGCTGAGCCGTTGGCCGATGAGATGCTGGAGTCCCTAGACGATATTGTAGACGTCCAGCAAAGCGCCCTAACTTCAGACCTGCGGACGGGCAGCTCCGCCCTGCGATCTGCCCAGTGGCAAACGCTGCTGTTTGGGCTCACGGCGCTGCTGCTGGGCAGCGTGTTGACGGTAATATTGCGGCGGCAGATTGCCGACCCCGTCAACCGCCTCACGCAGGTTACTCAGCGGGTGACCCAAGGAGATCTGAGCGCTCAGGCGACCGTCGAATCAGCCGATGAGATTGGAATTTTGGCCTCGGCCCTCAATCAGATGACGCGATCGCTCAAGCAGTCGCGGGATGATTTAGAGCACTACAGCCACACCTTAGAAATTCGGGTGCAGCTGCGCACGCAGGAGCTGCAGCAAAAGAACAAACAGCTTGAGCAGACTCTAAATGACCTCAGGCGAACCCAGGCGCAGCTCATTCAAACAGAGAAAATGTCGAGCTTGGGCCAGCTCGTGGCGGGGGTTGCCCATGAGATCAACAATCCGGTCACCTTTGTGTACGCCAACTTGGACTACGTCGATACCTATTCTACGGATTTGCTCCACCTCATCAACCAGTACCAAGTTCACTATCCTCAGCCCGCAGATAAGATTCAGACCGCCGCCGCTGCGGTTGACGTTGACTTTATTCAAGAAGACATGCCCCGCGTTCTCAACTCTATGCGAGTGGGAGCCGAGCGCATTCGGGAGATTGTGTATTCGCTGCGCAGCTTCTCGCGAGTTGACGAGGCGCAGACTGGAGGGGTTGATATTCATGAGGGGTTAGACAGTACGCTGCTCATTTTGCAGAATCGCTGCAAAGGCCATGGCGATCGCGGGGAGATTGAAGTTTACCGGCACTATGGCGACCTGCCCAAGATTGAGTGCTATGCGAGCCAGCTCAACCAGGTGTTTATGAATATTATTAGCAACGGCATCGACGCCCTAGAGGAAGCGATGCTCTCTCCAAAGGGACTCTCCCCTGCAGTCCTGACCATTCAAACAGAGGTAGCCTCGGATCAGGTGTTGGTGTGGATTGCCAACAACGGCCCGGAAATTCCGGCGTCGGTCCGCCCCCGCCTCTTTGATCCTTTCTTCACCACCAAACCCATTGGCAAGGGAACCGGGCTGGGGCTGGCGATTAGCTACCAGATTGTCGTCGAAAAGCATGGGGGAAACTTGACTTACCATACCTCTGAGCAGGGCACCCAGTTTCGAATTGCGCTGCCGGTTCAGGCGATGACAGCAGTGGCCTAGATAAGCAGCCGAATGCCCAACACCAGCAGCAAACCGAGAACAGCTTGGCGAAAGCGCTGTGGGTTGAGCCGGTCAGATAGTCGCTTACCCGCAAAGCTGCCGATCGCGATCGCGGGCAGCGCCACAAGGCCAAGCAGCCAGACCTCCCTCGTCAGCTGGCCCTGTAGCCCTCGGCTAAAGACAAGCAGAATCGCGTTGATCAAAAAATACCCCTGGAGGTTGCTCTTAAACTCATCCTGCTGCCAGCGTTGACAGCTGGCGTAGAGAATGACCGGCGGGCCTGCAATATTGTATGCCCCCGATAAGACGCCAGCAATTCCGCCAAACAGGTAGCCCCAGCACGGTGACTCTAGCTTGGGGAGCTGAAGCTGGGCCAATTCATAGGTCGCGTAGCTAATCAGAACAATACCCAGGCCCGCTAGCAGGATACGCTCAGGCCAGTAGTCGATCAGCAGGACGCCAACTGGAACTAGCGCCAGCGAGGCGACGGTCACCCGCATCATCGCTTGCCAGTTGAACGCCTGGCGGTAAACTCCCCAAAGAATGCTCTGCTGCACAACGCCCAGCACCGACAGTAGCGGAACCGCCACCTCAATGCTCAGCAGGCTAATCAGAAGTGACATCCTCCCCCGCTAAACCCTAACGGGCTGTAGACGGGGGCTTTCCAAATTCACAATTGAGAGTTGCTGGTTCAACGGCATCCCAACGGATAAGCCTCCACAGCCAGAGAGCGATTGTCCGACCGCCCTATTCAATATGTTGATTGCTGCATTCCAATCCCGGTTCATCTTGAGCCCACACCCACAGACATGAACCCTATCACCCAGCGTCTTGACGACGCGCTCACCACAGCCCGAACACTCAATGCTAGTACCGTTGGGGTTGACGCCAATAGCCAGTTTGCTGCGTTTTACCGCGACCGCTTGCAGGATATTGAGGAATTGGCCCCAGGCCGCATCGAGGATCGACTTAGCCAGCCGGGTTCTGGCAAGTCCCTTGATGTTCAGGTTCTCGAACGCTATCAAGTCGTAGTTGGCGCAAAGCCAATGCGAGAGCTGATAGTGAAACTCTTTGCGCTGGCGGCCTACATGCAGGTGCAGCCGCGCCACCTTGTTGGCCTGCCGCTGGTGGTTCTTAGAGCCCTTCTCCATTCGGGCCAATTTGCGCTGCTGACGGCCAAGACGCTCTTGAGCTTTGCGATAAAACTGCGGAATACTTACCGCTTCACCATTAGAGGTAGTGAGGAACTTTTCAAGTCCCACATCAATACCAACGACGGATTCAACCTCGCTGACCGGCAACGGTTCTGGGACCGTCCCGTCTTCAAGAGACAAGCTGACATACCAACCATCGGCCTTGTTCAAGATTGTGGCCTGCTTCAATTTGAAGCCGTCAGGAATTGGTCGGTGCAGGATGACCTGTACTTCGCCAATCTTCGACAGCTTCAGCATGTCGCCGTTCAAAAACGCGCCGGCCTTAGGGCAGTTCACCCTTGGGTAGGTAAACGAGCACAGGTTGCCCCGCTTCTTAAAACGTGGCCTACCGCCCCGCTTACCATTTTTGTCCGGCGACATCCAGCGCTTCCACGCTTTGTCCAAGCGCATCAGGTTTTGTTGCTGGCAATCAGCGTAAATGCCTTTGTACTCAGGGAACAGCTGTTTCGTCTCTTTGAGGGCAGCAGCCTGTGAGTAATAGTCAATCTTTCCGCCAATCTCGCCTATCGGCTCTGAGCGCAGGCTGCATCTATCAATCTGGCAGCGCCATCGGGATAGCACGTCTAGCCGCTCCCCCAGAGCGTAGTTCCAATGCCGACGCAGCAACTCTCCCCAGAGGGCCATAGTGTCGGCCTGCTGAGCAGTTGGCTTTAGTCGGTATTGGTAGGCTAGAATCATGTCATCATCATAGCTTAGTGACATGACCTACAACAAGGGCTATCGCTGTATTTACAGCTTGAACATACACTTAGTGCTTGTAACTAAATACCGGCTTAACATCATTGACAAGCCAATTCAAGAGCGTCTCTACGAGATTTTTGCTGATACCTGCGAGAAGTGGAGTAGCAACCTTGTCGAGATAAACGGAGAAGCAGACCACGTTCACTTATTGATTAGCTATCCACCGGACGTGCAGCTTAGCAAACTGGTAAATAACCTGAAGACCGTGTCGAGCAGATTGATTCGTAAGGAGTTTGAAGAGCGTGTTGCAAAAGCGTATCGAAAACGGGTGTTCTGGTCTGGGGCTTACTTTGTCGCTTCAACCGGCGGCGTCACCCTGGAGCAGGTCAAAGCCTATGTCGAGAATCAACCAGGCGTCGGGCCTAGCTGATTCTCGCTCCTATCCCCCTCGCCACCAAACGCTAGCGCGTTCTGGTGGGAGTACCCCGGAGAACTAGATGGCGCTGAGATGAGCGCCGATCCGAACCCAACAGCACTCTGCACCGTGACCGCCAACAGGGTGATCGCCGCAACCCACAGCGTCAGGGCTGCCGTAGTATCAATGCCCATATCCACACCCATAGGAGTGCTCCATTGCGATCCACTCGCCGCACCCTAGCACAGCAAGGAGCTCAATATCTGAAGCCTCAGCATCTCTCGGAGTTCCCCGTTTCGTGTCGAACTGTAATAACTCAAAGCGCCGATTACTCACCTCGCTAGCATGAGAAAAGGCCAAAATACCAGGGAGGAAACCGGGTGGACATCAATTCAAAAGCTCAATGGCTCCAGCAGCACACGTCCCTGAGCGCGCTGCCCTCCTCTGTGCTGGAGGCGATCGCCGCCCAGATTGAGCCCCTCGCCGTCCAAGAAAACCGGCGGCTCGTCCTAGAAGATACCCCACCCCCCGCCGTCTACTTCCTGCGGTCTGGCCGTATGGAGCGCTACCGGACCCACCCGCAGGATACCGCCGCCGCCACCAGCCTGCTGCCGGGTTCCGTGCTCTACCTACAGGAGCTGCTCTTGGACCAGCCCGCCGAGCACACCACCATTACCCTCACGGATTGCGAGCTGTGGCAAATTCCCCGAGCGGCATTTTTAACCTTGGTTGAACAGCACCCTGAGATCAGCCGCACCTTTTCCCAACAGCTGGCCAGTGAGCTACGGCAGGTCTCCTCCCAGCTGGTTCAAGAGCAAACCCGGCAGGCCGAGCTGCGCCCCTACCTGGTGCCTAAAGTCCGGCGGGGCATCATCGGCGGCAGCCGCTATGCGGTGAGGCTGCGGCAGCAAATTCGCCAGGCGTCGGGCGATCGCCGCCCTGTCCTGGTTTTTGGGGAACCGGGTCTTGGGAAAGACAACATTGCCGCCCTGATTCACTTTGGCGCGCGCGATCGTCGCCAGCCCATGATCAAGCTAGACTGCGACACCATCCAGGTGAGCGGGGCTGAGCTGCTGGGACGAGAAGGGGGCAGTCCGGGGCTGCTGGAGTGGATTGGCGAGGGGACGCTGCTGCTCAACAACGTTCAGGATTTACCTGAGCGGCTGATACCGACGCTGGCGCAGCTGCTAGAGACCGGACAATACAGCCCTCTACACCGCGATGACGCTCAACCGCCGCTGCGCACCTGTCGCGCCCGCATCATCCTCACCGCCGAGCGCACGTTGCTCCAAGGCTGCCAGCGGCGCGTGGGCCACACCATTAAGGTGCCGCCGCTGCGGGTCCGTAAGGCCGATATCGCGGCCCAGGTGCAGTACTACCAAAGCCTGCTGTGCCGAGCGCGAGACCTCAAAAAGTCAACCTTAGACCCGCAGGCGATACGCCGTCTGCAGGGCTACGACTTTCCCAGCAACCTCTCTGAGCTGGAAAGCATGGTGGAGCGGGCCTTGATTCAAAGCGAGGGGGGCGCACTCACTGAAGAGGTCTTTTGGTCTGACAGCAACAAGGTGAGGCGCTTCCGTATCAACCTGCTCAACCTCTATCCTGAGCTGCGCCACTTTCTCCGCAGTCCTTGGTGGCCCGACCGCATCAACTACAGCGTCGTGCTGGTAGGATTTCCCATCGTGCTGGGGATTCTGTTCTTAGGGCCACAGCAGCGAGACGTCAACGTTGGCCTCACGCTGTTCTGGGCCTGGTGGTGGCCCGTGGTGCTGATACTGTTCCCGGTTCTAGGGCGAATTTGGTGTGCGGTGTGCCCGTTTATGGTGTACGGCGAGATTGCCCAAAAGCTTTCCCTAAAGGCCTACCCCAACTCCCTGCGGCCCTGGCCTCGGAAGCAGGCAGACCGCTGGGGTGGATGGTTTTTGTTTGGGCTGTTTGCTCTAATTTTGCTGTGGGAAGAGCTGTGGCACCTGGAGAATGTGGCCTACCTATCGGGCTGCCTGCTGTTGCTGATCACCGCCGGGGCCGTTATCTTCTCTCTCCTCTTCGAGCGGCGCTTCTGGTGCCGCTACCTGTGCCCTATCGGCGGCATGAATGGCCTATTCGCCAAGCTGTCGATGGTGGAGCTGCGGGCGCAGCAGGGCATTTGCACCGCCACCTGCACCACCTACCAATGCTACAAGGGCGGCCCGCGAAAGGGGGAAGGGCGAGCGACCGGAGGCTGCCCCATCTACTCCCACCCGGCTCAGCTGCAGGACAACCGCGACTGCGTCCTCTGCATGACCTGCCTTAAGGCCTGTCCCCATCGCTCGGTGGAGCTTAACCTACGGCCGCCGGGCATTGAGCTGTGGACAACCCACAAGCCCACCTTCTATGAAGTGGCGCTCCTATTTTTGCTGCTGGGGGCTGTGCCGCTGCACCGGTTGCCAGAGATCCAAATGCAGATTCAGTCCCGCTGGGGACTTGCCCTCAACCTAGATTCCTTCGGCAGCCATGCCCTGGCGGCAGTCTTAGCGCTCTCGGCCCCTGGGGCGATCGCCCTTTTGGCCCATCAGGCGATCGTCATAGTCAACCGGCTCAAGCCGCGCCCCTTCCTGGAGCTAGCCTACGGCTACTTGCCCTTGGTGCTGGGGGGCAGCCTAGCCCACTACCTCTACCTAGGGCTCAATGAAGGGGGACGGGTGCTGCCCATCACGGCGGCCACCTTTGGCTATAGCGGTTTGGGATGGCCCGTGGCGATCGCTCCCCCGGCGGTGGTGGGCTTTTTGCAGGGGGTCGTGCTGATCGTCTCGGTGTGGCTGAGCTTCTTTTTGACCCAGCGCATCGCGCGCCAGCCCCTGATCCAGCTGTGGCCACAGCACGGGGCGATCGTCGGCTTGGGGGTCTTGTTTTGGCGGCTCATTTTGGGCTGAGCGCCCAGAAATTGAAGCGGTGCGGCATCAGACCGGCGCGCTAGTCTTCCTCTGGGACAAAGCCGGTGTAAGCTTCCATGCCGTGTTCGGCAATGCTGAGGCCGAGGAGTTCATCTTCTTTGGAGACTCGGATGCCAAGGGTAAGGTTTAAGGCAACCCAGATAGCAGCAGACATCGCCGACACAAATAGGCCTACGGCTATGATGCCCAGAATCTGAGCAAAGAGCTGATTGACGCCGCCGCCGTAGAATAGGCCAGCCTCAGTGTCAAATAGGCCTACCGCTATGGTGCCCCAAATGCCGTTGACCAGGTGAACGGAAAGTGCGCCTACGGGGTCATCAACTTTGATGTTGTCAAAAAACAGCACTGAAAATACGACGACGATGCCGCCGACAGTACCGATGCTCACCGCGCCTAAAAACGAGGCTCCGGCGCAACCGGCAGTGATGGCAACCAGGCCTGCCAGCACGCCGTTGATGGACATCGATAGATCGGGTTTACCAAACATCATCCAAGAGGTGACAGTGGCGGCTAGTCCGCCAGCGGCAGCGGCCAGATTGGTGACTACGGCAATGTAGGGAACGTTTTCAGTCGCGGCGAGCTCTGATCCCGGGTTGAAGCCAAACCAGCCCACCCAAAGAATGAGTCCCCCCAACATGGCCAGACTAAGATTATGCCCCGGCAGCGCGATGGGCTGGTTGTCTTGATATTTACCAATGCGGGGCCCTAGGACAATAGCCCCCACCAAAGCGGCCCAGCCCCCAACGGAATGGACAACGGTGGAACCGGCAAAGTCTACGAAGCCGGCATCGGTGAGCCAGCTGTTATTGCTCCAGACCCAGTGCCCCACCGTGGGATAGATCAGCCCCGTCAGCAGCAGGCTGAAGATGAAAAAGGCCATGAAGTGAATTCGCTCGGCGACAGCTCCCGATACAATCGTGGCCGATGTTCCAGCAAAGGCCGCCTGAAACAGAAAAAACACCGCCACCGGCAACCCAGAAGGAAAGGGTTCGAGACCATAGTTGCCGGCGTCTCCCGATAGAAGCCAGCCGCCGCCGCCGACAATTGCTCCCCCATTTCCAAACATGAGGGAAAACCCAACGGCCCAAAATGCAAGGGTCGCTAGCGCGAACACAATGAGGTTTTTAGACAAAATGTTGACGGCGTTCTTTTGACGGCAAAACCCTGTCTCCAGCATGCCAAATCCCGCGTTCATAAAGATGACCAAGATGGCGGCAATGGTCACCCAAATCGTGTCTAGCAGTCCCTTCACATATTCAGGCGTGAGCGGCTCTTCTTGGGCCGTCGCTGAAAGACTCCACAGTCCAACAATCAAAGCTACGAGAGGAACAGTCGCGAGCCAGCGCCAGGAGGACTTTGAAACGGTGCGGGCGATCGCCCCCAATACTTTTTGTGAGGGAGGCCAGACTGCCGCTGACGCTTTGGCGCGGCTTGGAGGCTTGAGACCCCGTCTCGAAACAGGTTGAACCATAGTAGTGAGCTTTAAAAACCTAAAGAAGAGGCCTGACTTGCGATACAAGGTTTGCAAACAGCTTCTGGTGAGCTGCTTGAAGCATTACTCTAAGCCCGGAGCAGGTTTCCGGAGTTTTTCTCCAGGCTTCTCCAAACTCAAAAACGAGCTTAATTTGGCGAAACGGCCGCTCTATGGTCCGTCGCCGGTCTGCAATGATTCTAGCCCGCCCTCATGCGGGTCTGCGTCCGGTCACGGCTCCCAAAGTCTCAACCTGCACAAGGGCCTCTCAACCATCAAGCTAAAGCGATTAGAACTGGGTCATTGGATGAGGAAAAACACGATGAATTTAGCGCGAGAAGTTTCCGGATTTACGGGATTTACGGTTGTTTGGACCCTGCTCGCCCTTTTAACCTTTGGCCTTTTAAACCTGCTAAATGTTCCGACGGGAAACTTTTTTGATTGGCTTATTGCAGCAGTTAGCTTTTGGTGGCTAATTGTCATCACCACCGTTCCTTGGAACCTCTATTTCAGCGCTAGAGCCGTGCTGACAGAGGCCGAAATTTCTCGCCAAAGAGATATCGAAGTAGACGAGCGCGCCTGTGACTACGTGAACAAAGTTCAGCGGCGGGTGCTGATCACAGCTCTGGGCCTGCATCTTGCCTCGGCGATCGCCCTCTATCTTCTCTCGGCCACAGGGGTGAGTGCTATCGGCTATCTGAGCTCGGCTGTCGCAATACTTTTAACGGGGTTACGGCCAGCGATCGCCTCGTATCGATACCTGATGCAGCGCCTGACCAGCATTGGCAAAGGGCTGACCTACCCTCGCGAAGACGTCGTCGAGCTGCGACACCAGGTCCAGACGCTGAGCCACCGGCAAGAGACCATAGCGCTGCAGCTTGACCCAGAGGACGCTAGCTCATGGGTGTCCAGGCAGCAGCGCAGCCTGGAGCGTCTCCAGCAAGATATCGCTCAACTTACCGCCGCCCATGAGCATCTGAAAGCTACGAACGCCCAATCCCACGAGCATATCGCTGCCGAGGCTCGCAGCGCCATTGCCCAGCTCAATGAAGACAGTCAGTTTCTTGACCGGGTCCGCGAAATTATTCGCTTTTTCAAAACCGCTTGAGCTTTGAAAAAGCCTAAAACGCTAGGCCTACAAACCTAGTCTATTGCGGCGGCTGACCTGCATTCTGCTCGCTTCCAGCATTGCCCTCCACATCACCGCCGGGCAGCTCGGGTAGGTCTAGCCCTTCGGTGTCCAAATCTAAATCCAGGTCAAACGTCTCGATGTCAGGCAGTCCAGTCTCAGCAGAAGTGGGCTGCCCGGTCTCCGGCAGGGTTGCCAGGGCAATGCGCTCACCGCCAATCGAGCGCAGCAGATCCAACACCTCAACCACGTCGTTATACTGGGCCAGCCGAGAGGCGTACAGCACCACGATGCCCTCCGGAGTCAGCGATAAATAGTCGCTTAAAGCCTGGGTCAGCTCTGCCTCGCTGATTGGATCTTGCTCCAAATACAGCTGTCCGATAGGGTCAACGCTGACGATCAGCATCTCCCGCATCTGCGTCGTTCCGGTCTGGGCCTGGGGCAAATCGACGCCAATGGTCGACTGGCGCGTCAGCGTCACAGCCGCCAGGATAAAGAAGGTCAAAATGCAAAAGATGACGTCGATTAGCGGCAGAATTTCAATTCGGACGTCTTCTGATGGGGTATCCCAGTTAGTTCTCATCGCGTCTGGCGGCTATATCTAGCGGCGGTAGGGGAATCTGGCAGTCAGGGCGTAGGCTGATCTAGGTCGAAGGATTGGGGGTTGGGGGCTTTGAAGTCGATGTGCTGGGAGCGTTGGCGCTGGACGGGCCTGTGCTGGAGGCATCTGTCACGGTCGCGTCAGGGACAGGGCGTGCCCCGGATTTTGAGGATATGCCGCCGGAGACAGTGCCGTAGCGCTGCTGACGGGACCAGTTTTTTCGATAAAGCAGCTCTAGCTCGTTGGCCGCCCGCCGAAACACCTTAACTTGTCCCGTGATTAGTCCCTGAAAGATGCGGTAGAACGCAAGACTTACAATCGCCACAATTAGGCCAAAGGCGGTGCTGACCAACGCCTCTGAAATTCCGAGAGTTACTTCAACGTTGGACCCTGAAACAATGTCGCCGATGCGAATAGCGCCCAGAGAATTGATCAGACCTAACACTGTTCCCAAAAGACCTAGCAGCGGCGACAGGGCAATCACGGTTTCTAGGATTTTGTCTCCCCGACGCATGGCGGCCAGCTCTTCGTCGGCAGAAGTCTGTAGCGCCAGCTGAAAGACCTCTGGGTCAGGGTCCTGAAGATCTAAGCCAGAGTTCAAAAAGCGTCCAATCGGTAGCTTGAGCGATCGCCGCGAGATATCTCTGGCGGATTGCCAATCGCGACTGGCCGCTTCCAGCGTTCTTCCCACAATTTCGCGCTCACGGGTCAAGATCTTAGACCAAAACCATACGCGCTCGATTACCGTGCTCACTGCTAAAACCGACAGCAGCAAGAGAGGCCACATTGCCGGCCCGCCTTTTACAAATAGCTCCCCAATATTCACCCGCCACCTCCTGTTAACCGTGCTAGCCAATCACTCGACGTCGGTCATGGTTAAGCCGCAACCACCACAACCATATGAATCTTAATCGCTTTCCAGCCCCATCGTATCCCCGTCGGGACAGTCGTTGAATGTGTCTTGCGCCGTATGTGTTTTCTGGCGCATAGTCTCGGTGAACTCAACTCGGCGCACACAACCCAGCGCGCACAGCCCAACAGACCTCCAACCGAGCAAGCTAATCCTACTGGTGAAACTAATCCTATAGTGAAAGATGGGGAGATGCCCCTTTCAAAGATGCCGCATTGCGTATAGCGGCAACCCCGGCGTCTCACCGCTATACCCTCCAACGCCATTCACCATGAAACGCCGCTGGCTCCAATCTCCTAGCTACCGCTGGCTCATCCTTCTAGTTAGTCTGCTCTACGTCGTTAGCCCGTTTGATCTATCCCCTGATTTTGTGCCCATTTTAGGACAGATCGACGATTTCGTTGTGCTGGCGTTTTTGATGTCACAAGTCTTTCGGCTGCTGTTGGGGCAAAATACGGCGTCAGCTGAGGGAGCTCATACCCTTGACGATGAGGATCAAGCGGCAACGACAACCATCAACGTCACCGCTATTCCCCTAGAGGATTGAGGGCATAGCCTGCGGGATTTCGGACTTTGCGGTGGTCAACCGTCCCCGGAAGCTAGGGCGACCGCTAGAATGAATAGATTGAGTAATATTTACGACAAAACCAGCTATGTCTGTCTTAGCGGCGATCGCAGTTCTTGCGCTTTTGATCATTGTTCACGAGCTGGGGCACTTTGCGGCAGCCCGCCTGCAGGGTATCCACGTTAATCGGTTCTCAATTGGGTTTGGCCCTGTTTTGTGGAGCTATCAGGGGGCGACAACCGAATATGCCCTGCGGGCGTTCCCGCTGGGTGGCTTCGTTGGGTTTCCAGATGACGACCCTGAGAGCACGATTCCGCCCAGCGACAGAGATCTGCTCAAAAACCGTCCCATCCTTGACCGGGCGATCGTCATCAGCGCGGGCGTGATTGCCAACCTCGTCTTTGCCTATTTGGTGTTTGTGGTTCAGTTCACGAGCGTTGGTATTCCTGAGAGCTTAAACTACGAACCCGGCGTCCTGGTTCCCCGCATCCAGACGGAGGTCGTTACCCCCGAGGGACAAACCGTTAAGTCTCCGGCGCTGCAGGCTGGGATCAAGCAAGGCGACATTTTCCTAGCCATCAACGGGAAGTCTCTTGGGGAAGGGGAAGAGGCCACCCGAACCTTGATGAACAGGATTCAGGAGAGCCCGAATCAACCCATGACCTTTACGATGCAGCGAGGCGAGCGCACCCTGGATGTGGAAATGACGCCGCTGCAGAGTCAAAAGCAAGATAAGGCCATTGTGGGCGTTGGGCTAACGCCCAACGGCACCCTCGAATACCGCCGCCCCGAGGGGGCGGGTGAGGTGTTGGGCTATGCGGCCAATGAGTTTCAAAGTACGCTGGTTCAAACCGCTCAGGGATTAGCCTCTATCGTCACTAACTTCTCGGAAGTGGCAGACCAGGTGGCAGGCCCCGTCAAGATCGTGGAACAGGGGGCCCAGTTTGCTCAGCGCGATGCCTCTCGCCTGTTTCCGTTTGCCGCCATCATCAGCATCAACCTCGCCATCATCAATATTCTGCCTTTACCCGCCCTCGATGGCGGCCAGCTCGCCTTCTTGCTGGTGGAAGGGGTGCGCGGTCGCCCGCTTCCCGAGCGGCTCCAAGAGAACGTCATGCAGACGGGCCTGCTGCTGCTGTTGGGTTTAGGGCTCTTTTTGATCGTGAGAGACACGACCCAACTCGATGTGGTTCAGAAGCTGTTTCGATAGCTGTGATAGGCAAGCGCTAGTTTTTCGAGACTAGCGCTTGCTTTTGAGGTACCGTCCCTTTTCTGCGGGTTATGACAGCTTTACCCCACCAGCACACCCTACAGCAGCGGGCGCTAGAGATTTTGGCGCGCCTCAAGACGCTGTACCCTGAGGCTCCCTGCTCTTTAGACTACGAGACTCCAGTGCAGCTTTTAGTGGCGACGATTCTGTCGGCCCAATGTACCGACGAGCGGGTCAATAAAGTGACCCCGGCTCTGTTTTCTCGCTACCCCGATGCCGCTGCCCTCGCTGCCGCTGAGCTACCAGAGCTAGAGGCCATGGTGCGCTCCGCGGGGTTTTTCCGCAACAAATCCAAAAACATTCAAGGGGCTTGCCGCCGCATTATGGAGGCATATGGGGGAGAGGTGCCCAAAACCATGGAGGAGCTGCTCACCCTTCCTGGCGTGGCCAGGAAGACCGCTAACGTTGTGCTGGCTCACGCCTACGGCGTCAATGCGGGAGTTACGGTCGATACCCATGTGAGGCGGCTGAGTAACCGGCTGGGGCTGACTCAGCACGAGTCACCGATTAAGATTGAGCGGGACCTGATGCCGCTGCTGCCCCAGCCCGACTGGGAGAACTGGTCTATCCGCCTGATCTATCACGGACGAGCGGTGTGCGACGCCCGTAAACCCGCCTGCGATCGCTGTGCGCTGTGTGATCTTTGTCCCTCTGCCGAGACTAAGGCATCAAGCCGTGGCTAGCGGCTCCCTAGACAATTCATAGCTGAGGGAGCTCTCGGTAGCCGCCGCACGTGACCGCTCTGAACGGCATCCTGCAGCAGCTGCAGCAGTTTTTGCTCGCGGTCGGTACAGGGGTTCGCCAAAACCAGGTACCGCTCCAGTGCTGGAGAGACCTCACCGACATCGAGCGCGTGGCGGATTTGAGCCTCTAAATCGATGTGGAAGTCAGCCATAGGATACCCCGTCAAACAGTAGTCACTCTTGCTTCAGCGGTTAGATCAGCAATTCCTGAATTCATCAGTTTCGGCGTGAAAACTTTTTCGATGTGAACACTTTACGGAGTTACGCGCTGACGGAACGTCACTCTAGCGAACTATTTGCACAATAGCCACGTAAGTGCTCTTTTGTCTACAGTATTCTGAATACGCTAACGGATTTTTTTCTGCTTTGGATAGGGTGTTTCACACCAGCTGCGATTCGTCTAACCCAACGGCACGAGGGGATAGAATAAGGGCTGCTAACGCCGCGTTCCCTCACCGCCTCTATCGCCATGTCTACCCCATTTTCTCCGAATGAGATTGCTGCTGAAGGGCTCAAGCCCGACGAATATGACGACATTGTCCAGCGGCTCGGTCGCCATCCCAACCGCGCCGAGCTAGGGATGTTTGGCGTGATGTGGTCAGAGCACTGCTGCTACAAGAACTCTCGCCCACTGCTGTCGCAATTTCCAACGACGGGCGATCGCGTCTTGGTGGGGCCTGGAGAGAACGCTGGGGTGATTGATCTGGGGGATGGCGATCGCCTGGCGTTCAAGATCGAGTCCCACAACCATCCATCGGCGGTGGAGCCGTTTCAAGGAGCGGCGACGGGGGTTGGCGGCATCCTGCGGGATATCTTTACTATGGGGGCGCGGCCCGTGGCCCTGCTCAACTCACTGCGGTTTGGCTCGCTCAACGACGGGCGATCGCGGCGGCTGTTTAGCGGCGTGATCGCGGGAATCTCTCACTACGGCAACTGCGTTGGGGTGCCTACGGTGGGAGGAGAAATCTACTTTGATGAGGCCTACTCCGACAATCCACTGGTGAACGTCATGGCTCTAGGCCTGATGGAGACCCCAGAGATTATCAAGTCGGGAGCCTCCGGTATCGGCAACCCAGTTCTCTACGTCGGATCGACCACCGGACGAGACGGTATGGGGGGCGCTAGCTTTGCCAGCGCTGAACTGAGCGACAATTCCTTGGACGATCGCCCTGCGGTGCAGGTGGGAGATCCTTTTTTAGAAAAATCGCTGATTGAAGCCTGCCTGGAAGCCTTCAAGACTGGGGCTGTCGTGGCTGCCCAGGATATGGGAGCCGCCGGCCTCACCTGCTCCACCGCCGAGATCGCTGAGAAAGGAGGCGTAGGCATTGAGCTGGATCTAGACCGCATCCCCGTGCGGGAGACCGGCATGACTCCTTACGAATACCTGCTCTCTGAGTCCCAAGAGCGGATGCTGTTTGTTGCTGAGGCAGGGCGCGAGCAGGAGCTGATCGATATTTTTCATCGTTGGGAGCTGCAGGCGGTGGTAGCGGGCCACATTATCGAAGCGCCGGTGGTGCGAATTTTGTTTCAAGGGGCGATCGCCGCTGAAATTCCCGCCAAGGCTTTGTCAGAAAATACCCCCATCTATCACCGCGAGATGCTGGCAGAGCCACCCGCCTATGCTCAAGAGGCCTGGGCCTGGACGGAAGATAAGCTGCCCGCCGCTGACGCTGATGGCATTGCGGTAGGGAACCAGCATCTGAGCTGGACCACTGTCCTGTTGGCCCTCCTCGATACCCCCACCCTCGCCTCCAAGCGATGGGTCTACCGCCAGTACGATCATCAAGTGCAAAACAACACGGTGGTGTTTCCCGGTGACGCCGACGCTGCCGTCGTGCGGATACGGCCTCAGAGCGATGAGGGCGGCGCAAGTCGCGCTGATGAGGCTAAGGGCGTCGCCGCTACGGTGGACTGCAACGCCCGCTACGTTTACCTCAATCCCTACGAAGGGGCAAAAATGGCGGTCGCGGAAGCGGCCCGCAACCTCAGCTGCGTTGGCGCTGACCCTGTGGCGGTGACGGACAACCTCAACTTTGGCAGTCCCGAAAAACCGGTGGGCTATTGGCAATTGGCTGAGGCCTGTCGAGGTCTGTCGGAGGCCTGCCAAACTTTTCAAACCCCAGTGACGGGCGGCAATGTCTCTCTCTATAATGAGACCCTAGATTCTCAAGGTCGACCACAGCCCATTTATCCTACCCCCGTTGTGGGGATGGTTGGCCTGCTGCCGCAAATTTCCCTGATGCGGGGCCAGGGTTGGCGGCAGGAGGGCGATGCTATCTATATCTTAGGAACGGACCTGACGCTGCCCATCGATTCGGGGGGACTGACGTTGGGGGGCTCCGAGTATTTGGCCGCCATTCACCACACCGTGGCGGGGCAGCCTCCCAAGCTGCATGTTGCTAACGAGCTAGCAGTGCAAGAAGCCTGTCGCCGAGGGATTCAGCAACGCTGGATTCAGTCGGCGCACGACTGCGCTGAAGGGGGACTGGCGATCGCTTTGGCGGAATGCTGTCTTAGCGGGGGGCGAGGCACAGACATCCGCCTTACCCTCGATAGCGGCCAAACGGACCGACGCTGGGACACCCTGCTGTTTGGCGAGGGGGGCGCTAAGATTATCGTCTCGGTGCTGGCGAACCAGGCAGCGGCTTGGGAAGCTTACCTCTCCAGCCAGTTGGGCAATAACTGGACCCGCCTTGGACAGGTCGGCATCGAAGGCGAGCCGCTGCGGCTGCTCACTAGCGACGGTAAGGTCTTGGTTGACGCCAGTTTGGAAGCTATGGGCAATAGCTGGCGCGGCGCTATTTCTCAGCGGATGGCTCAGGCTTCCCAGTAGCGAGGCAGCATTCGGTATAAGCCTTAAAGTCGACACAAAGCACCTGTCCCCTCGCTATGATGACCTTTGTTACGGTATTGTGAAGATACGGCGTTAACAAATTCTTAATCTCAAAATTTCAATCTTTATAGATTATTTAGCGATCGCCAACCTAGGGCAGCAGGCTATCTAGCATCCGCTAATGGAGCCGGAATTGACATCACGCTCAACTCGCCGTGTACTCTACTACAACCAATGCCGATATGACTTCACCATTACAGCCGCCGTCTCATTCAGCGTCTTCCGTCAGCAGTGGTTTAGAGCTTGATTCACCCACCGGTACCCTAGAAAATAAGCCTGTAGCGATTGATCCTATGGATGATAGAGGGGAGAAGCCCCAAGAGGCTTGCGGCGTCTTTGGCCTATACGCTCCGGAGGAGACTGTCGCCAAACTCACCTATTTTGGCCTCTTTGCGCTGCAGCACCGAGGGCAGGAAGCTGCAGGAATTGCCACATTTGACGATGGCGTGGTTCACCTGCACAAAAATTCTGGCCTGGTCAACCAGGTCTTCAACGAAGATGTCCTCAGCGGCTTGCCGGGGGAGCTCGCCGTTGGACATACTCGCTACTCCACCACCGGGTCGAGCCATCAGTCAAACGCTCAGCCCGTCGTCGTCGACACTCAGCTAGGTCCGTTTGCGCTGGCCCACAACGGGAATTTGGTCAACGCCTATGAGCTGCGCCAGGAACTCTCTAGCGTCAACCTACAAACCACGACAGATTCGGAGATGATCGCTCTAGCTGTGGCTGAGGCGATCGCCCAAGGAAGTGACTGGATTGAGGCGACCGCAGCCGCGCTCAAACGCTGTCGTGGGGCATTCAGTCTCGTGATGGGAACGCCGACGGGCGTCATGGGGGCAAGGGATCCCAACGGCATTCGTCCGCTGGTGCTCGGACGACTAGGGCACTATAGTCCTGAGGGGTCAAACGCTGACCAGCGCTATGTGTTGGCTTCTGAAACCTGCGCCCTCGATATTATTGGCGCGACTTACCTACGGGACATCGAACCCGGCGAGCTGGTGTGGATCGACGATAAGGGGCTGAAATCCATTCAGTGGAACGCTCCAGACCGGAAGCTCTGCGTTTTCGAGATGATTTACTTCTCACGGCCCGATAGTCTTGTAGACGGCGAATCCCTCTACAGCTACCGTATGCGGCTAGGGCGGCGACTGGCCCAAGAGTCTCCGGTAGATGTTGACCTCGTGATTGGCGTCCCTGACTCCGGCATTCCTGCCGCCATCGGTTACTCTGAGGCCTCCGGCATTCCCTATGCCGAAGGGCTGATCAAGAACCGCTATGTCGGTCGCACCTTTATTCAGCCTACCCAAGCTATGCGAGAGTCTGGCATTCGCATGAAGCTCAACCCGCTGCGGGATGTGCTAGTCGGTAAGCGGATTGTCATCATTGATGACTCGGTAGTGCGCGGTACCACCAGCCGCAAAATCGTCAAAGCCCTGCGGGATGCCGGGGCGACCGAGGTCCACATGCGTATTTCTTCACCGCCGGTCACCCACCCTTGTTTCTACGGCATCGACACCGACAACCAAGACCAGCTGATTGCCGCCAAACAGCCGGTGGAGGAAATTGAGCGTCATGTTGAAGCCGACTCTTTGGCCTACCTCAGCTGGGAGGGCATGCTGGACGAAACCCGCCAGAACCGCGATCGCTTTTGCTCGGCCTGCTTTACGGGTGAATACCCCATTGAGGTGCCGATGGCAATGAAACGCTCGAAGCTGATGCTGGAAACTCTGGCTGAGCCAGCACCCGTTTAAGTCGGGGTTAATTGCTCTGGTCAATTAATCTATATTTCCAAAAGCAATCGCCTCTTCTATGCGTACAGAAGAGGCGATTGTCTTGCTAGGGGTGCTAATCCCTAATGTCGCGATGGTTCAGGAGCTGAGGCTACATGAAGGTTGCAGGCTCTTCCATCGTGAACGCCGTCGTTGTCCCGGCGTTTGCCGCTAGCAGGTCATCATTTTGAACTTCGGTCTGGTTACCAACGCCCTCTGATGCCTCAAACAGCTCAATATTGCGGAACTGACTGGCTGCATCGGGATTGGCAACGTCGTGGTCGTTGCCAAAGGTCAAGGAGGCTACCTCACCCTGCAGGTACTCGCCCACTGGAATTTCAAAGGACTGCCAGCCTGACTCTGCCATGTAGGTGGCAAAGTCCTGCACACCCCACTCTTGCGTCCCCGATAGCTGGAAGCTATTGGCCTGGTCAGCGGTGGTAATGGCGTTGTCGTTGTCAAAGCCAATAGAGTGAATCTCGCCCTCGCTATTGCTTTGGAATTCAAAGCGCATCGTGGTTTCAGGGGTAATGGTGTAGTCGACACCAAGCTGCTTCCAGCCATTGCCTTTGAGGGCGATCTCATTGCCTCCATCAGAGACTTTGGCCTCCAGATTTTGGTCTTGTCTACCACCGTAAGACTCCAGCGTCTCCGCAGTGAATTTGGGCTTGAAAGCTTCAGACTGCTCCATCGACAGTGCCTCACTCATCTCTAAGGGAGTGGAGACGGCAGCGGGGTTGATCTCTTTTACGACTCCAGAGGGAGAAATCGTTGCAGAGACGCCGGCAACAGCGCGATCGCCATCAAACCTGACGTCAGCGATTTCTCCAGAGAAGAAATTGCTCAACTCATCCGCCACTTGATCGCCACTGGCCTGCTGGTTAGCACCAAAGACGATGGGTTCGAGGTTGTTGATCAACTGATCGGTGAATCCTTTAGTCTGACCCACCTCAGCCCCATCAAGCGACAGCTGAACGCCGTCGTCTCCCCAGCTGATCTCAACGTCGTGCCAATCACCCGCGCTAACGCTACCGCCCTTAATCCTGAAGGACTGACTTTCAGTTTGGGCGCGTAGCTGTAGCACATCTCCTTTCATCAGGAGAGTCAAGTGACCGCCATCATCAAGACCCTTTGAGTCTTTCGACATGAGGCCTTGAGTGCCCGAGGTGTCGTTGGCCTTGAACCGGAAGCTGAGGCTACCCGATTCTGCCTGAAATGCCGCTTGATGTTCTACGACAAAGGCGTCGCTGCTGCCGTCGAAGGTGGCGCTGCCATCTAGTAGCGACGTTCCACTGCCGTCAGTGGGCGTTTCCATAACGGGATCGCTACCCTGGTCTACTTCCCCACCCTCGTTCGGTACATCTACAGCGCCAGAATCGCCCTCGGCAGGAGGCTCGTCAGCAGAAGGCTCGCTGGGAGACTCATCCACAGGAGGCTGCTCCGTTGGCGCTTCGCCTGTAGGGGAGGCTTGTGCATTTCCATCGGCGAATGTGACGGTCAGATTACCTTGATGCTCTGGTCTTTGTGAAGACAGCACAAGCTTATCTTCGCCAATAATCGTGGCGTCGATAAAGTTAACCGGACGCGAAGCCTCCACAACAACAGCCTTAGAGGCCGCAGGCAAGAGGCTGTCGAGATCGCGACCCTCCACGGCGTTTTCAGTCTCGGCCACAATCGTTGGGGTGGTGACCTCAACAGGTGCACCTGCTCTTGTCAGAATAGCTATACGGGCCTCGGCAACGGTGGGGTTTTCAATGTCTACCTCATCTCCATGGCCTACAGCGATCGCAATATTGCCTGTTTTCCAAGCTGTGAAGTCCTTGATGGGCGCGTTATCCGGGTTATTGTCGTACGACTTACCGAGGTCGAGGGCAATACCAGTCCACTTAGGTGCGTAGCCCAAACCATTGCTTGGGTTGAACATAATGGTGTGAGCCGTGTTGCCCTCAAACTGAAGTAGGGGCGTATCTTTTGTGCGGGCCGAACTAGTACCCGATTTTTTGTCAGGGTCCTGGAACCAAAATCCCTGTCCCCCGAGGACGCCCGCGACGTGGTTCCCCTCGAAGGCGTTGGTTTGGTTGGTAATCCAAAACCCTGATGGGCGCTCTGGAGACTTTTTCTCGTTGTCGATTCGAAAATCTTCGGCCGTTCTACGGGGCAGTACAGCGAGGTTATTGACGAATTGGTTGCCTGTCTCGACGCCATCTTCGATGTAGTAGCTATGGCTCATGGTGTCGAAAGTGGTGTTTCCCTCAACCAGCAGGTTGTCCGTTCGGTGGACCACTAGACCCCGTTGGAAGCTGTGGTGAATCGATGAGTTCTTGACATAGGAGCCTTCAGCATCACCGGTGTGGTGAAAGTGTACGGGATAGCGGCCTAGCTCACCTGATAGCCCTAGTCCGTTGAACTCGACGCCATCAAGTTTGACTTCCGAGTCATTTAGATACATGGTGTGGCCGCCGTAGCCAGCCCGCGCATAGTAATCCGGATTGTTGGAATCGGTTTCCAGGATTTGGCTCTCGCCTTCGTCAGACCCAGTGATGCTGATGTTGCGGGTCAGGTTGGTCACCTCAGCCCGCATATCGAGCTGTTTGCCGTTGCCCAAATCCTGCTGCTCCCCGTAGTGACGGTACTCCAAAGGCTTATCAAAGAAGACCGTTGAGCCTTCGATTTTGCTGATGGTGCGCTCTTCAACTTCGAGGGGGTCGAAGTCTGTGGGGGCAATGCCGATCGTATCTCCGACGTTCCAGCCTGTGGGGCTTTCAGCAAGCGTAATAGACGTATCGCCCGCGTTGGCGGTGGAATCGAGCTGAGTCCAGCTGTCTACCTCGGCGCCGTGCAGCTCTAGCTTTCCGCCCGGCGCAACGATGACGGCTTTGCTATCAATCGGGTTAGTCATGTGTCCAGCGTGCTCGCCGCTGTCCATGGCATGACCTTCACCCATCCAATCGGCCAGTACGACGTCTGCGTCTGTGGATTTACCGGTGAGGATAATTTCCGCTTTGTGGGTGTGGGGCTTACCCTCACTTCCTGCCATCATCTCGCCGAAGACGATGACGTTGTCTGCTGTCAAGGTGACGTCGGTTTCACCAAACATGACCTTGCCGTGAACGACGAGGTTACCGAGATCAGGCGTATCACCGTCTAAGACAACCGTCATGCCGTCAGGAATGATGACATCTTCCCCATCGGCGGGCACGCGGCCTAACCATTCTCCGGCGTCTGACCACAAAACTGTTGAGGGCTCCATGTCGCCCCCATTTGAATCCATTCCCATGTGGCCATTGTGGTCTTCCATCTGTGTTGGGTCCATTTGTGTCGGTTGCTCGGACATGTCCATGTCAGGAGAGTCGCCACCGCCAGCATCGGCTACGGGCTCTTCAATTACAGGCTCTTCAGCTGCGGGTTCTTCAACTGCGGGTTCTTCAACTGCGGGCTCTTCAGCTACAGGCTCTTCAGCTACAGGCTCTTCAACTGCGGGCTCTTCAGCTGTAGGCTCTTCAACTGCGGGTTCTTCAGCTGTAGGCTCTTCAGCTGTAGGCTCTTCAGCTACGGGCTCTTCAACTGTGGGCTCTTCAGCTACGGGTTCTTCAGCTGTAGGCTCTTCAACTGCGGGCTCTTCAGCTGTAGGCTCTTCAACTGCGGGTTCTTCAGCTGTAGGCTCTTCAGCTACGGGCTCTTCAACTATAGGCTCTTCAACTGCAGGCTCTTCAGCTACGGGCTCTTCAGCTACGGGCTCCTCGGCTACAGGTGGAATGGTGTCAATCTGCAGGTTGTCTACCAACGTTGCGTTAGACAGCCCATTGTCGACTCGGTTTGCATTTTGAACGACGTTTCCACCGCCATCATTGACCGGAAAGTTGACCGTGTTCTCCATGTCTCGGCTACCAGCGCGGTTACCGGCAAACTGAGAATCTGTGATGGTGAGGTTTTGAGCCTTTTGTGCCCCTCCAATCCAGATGTTGCCCGACTGGCGATCGGCGTAGTTATCGGTGAAGGTTGTGTTGGTAATTGTTGACTCGGCTGACTCAGGAGTATTGAGGACGATCGCCCCGCCGATGTCTCCCCCCCCGGTCGGAGTCGTCACTCGGTTGCCCGAAAAGGTCGAGTCCTCGATGGTCACACCGCCTTTTACGTTGGTCCAGATACCGCCGCCCTGGGAGGAGGCCGTATTGTCTGCAATGACAGAATCGCGAATGATTAGCTCGACGCCGTTGTCTTCGTCGCGGGCCGACTGAACCCCGATGCCGCCGCCCCGCCGCGCCTCGTTGCCGATGACCTGCGTGTTCTCAATGATGTACTTGTCGCCGGAGTAGCCGTAGAGGAAAAACGCACCGCCGTAGTCACCGCCGCCCGTATTGTTCTCGGCGATGACGTTGCGGATGAGCGTCGTGCCGCCGAGGTTATCAGCTCTCTCAGTGCCGTTAGCCCCATCGGTGAAGATAGCGCCCGCTCCCCTGGTGCCCTCATTGTTGCGGAAGACAGAGTCTTCTACCCGCAGTCCGCCCAGTAGCGTATAGACTGCGCCGTAGGAGCCCTTGTTGTTGGTGAAGGTGGAGTCACGAATGTCGAGAAATGCCTCTCCGCCAACGTTGCGATCGCCATTGGTATTGACGACTTTTGCCCCCTCGCCCCCGCCTTGGGTGGAGATCGCCCCGGCGCTGAAGCCGTCGTTGGCGAGAGAGCCGTCGTTGCCGTCGAACTCGCTACCTACGACGGTAGCGCTAGCGCCATAGCCGACGTGAATCGCGCCGCCCCGCTCAGCCGAGTTGTTGATGAAGCGAGAGTTTTCGACGACTAGGGTGTTGGGACCCCGCAGCTCGATGGCCCCGCCCTGTTGAGTTTTGTTGGGGTCGCTGTCGGCGGCGCGGCCGTTGGCAAAGGTGAGGTTGCGGACGACGACGTCGACGTAGCTGTAGTCGACGTGTAGGATTCGGGTCTTGTCCTCGCCGCTGAGAGTGAGATTGGGTGCGGCTGCCCCGTCGAGGGTGATGTCCTTGTCGATGACGAGCTGTTCGTCAAGGCGAATGGTTTTGTTGGCAAGCTCGGAGGAAAAAGCAACTGTATCGCCGCTGTTGGCGCTGGCGATCGCTTCTCTCAGTGATCCTGCTCCGCTGTTGCGAGCATTGGTAACGGTAATAATAGCCATAGAGATTCTAAGTGTTGAAACAACATCATCGTCATGGCAGTGCTCCTGAGGAATCGAAGAATTCTGGTAGGGTGCTGCGTAAGCACACCGAGGGCTCCGTTGCTGTTACGTCTGTTTGGGAATGGGCTTCAAAGAAATCGGTTTCAATGAAGGCTGAGCAACATCGCGCTGCATAGCTTTTGTGGCCAAGGTCCTTTCTTCGTCTTTTTGGTCAGCATCTTGTGCCGCCTTGCTATGTGTCTACAGAGATGCTCTAACGGGATTATTTGTTCCCGAAAAGGTCAACCTACAGATCCATTTGATGAAAATGCGGCGATCGCGCCCTCAGCTTGACAAACTCGATAGACGTTGAGTTCTCAGCTTTGTTTCCCCTATCACCCGCGACTGACCACTATCGCGGAGAACTACTGATAGATTTCCCGAGCGGACTGGCAAAAACACGAGCCCGAGCTCTGCCCCTGTTGACAAAGTCGCGCAATGCACTGGGTCAAGATGCGGTAGAGAATTGGCAGCGATCGCGTAACCCAGTAAGGCAATACTTCACCGCAGCAGTGGTCGCACCCAGGTATTGGGGCCCCCGTGGCTGACGATGGCTACATCCAGTGAATAGGCCTCGCACTGCGCCACCGCTCGTTCCAAAGCCCCAATAATCCAATCTGAGTCGTTGCCAAATACGCCCCCGCCCAGCAACGTCAAAAATACAGTACGGTTGCCGCTGCGCCGCGCGTTGATAATTCCCGCGCAAAGCGTCGCTTCATAGGCCGCCTCCAGCACTAGGGTTGCGAACTCGGTCCAAAGGGCCTGGGGCTCGCTCCCATAGGCCACCGGCAGCGCCGAGCAGTAGGCCTGGGATACCAGATGCTGGTAGTTCCCTAGGGTGACCTGGGTGTTCCACTGCAGGCCAATACGCAGCAAACCCCGCAGCCGATTGCGATCGCCCTCGGTCGCGCTTTGCAGGCGGTGGGATATCTGCTCTAATCCGGCCCGTGAGGGGAGGGCATAGCCATTCTTCATGGTCCACAGGCGATCGCCCTCGTTGCCGAGCGCCGCCCCTAAGTCAGTAAGGCAGTCAATTTGATTGTGGGCCGTTTGGCCAATTTGCCCATTCACCTCAGCAAAATAGTTGCGGTAGAGGGTCCCCGCCCCGGCGGCGACCGCACAGGCCGGCCCCTGGGTGTGGTCCTGCTCGTAAATCCCTACACCTGCTTCTGGGGTCACCTCTGGGGATACCATCTCTAGCAGGTTGAACTGGGAGGCCACCTGAAACAGGGCTCCGGCATGCGCGGGGTCTCGGTGCAGGTGCTGCACATCGGCCACCACCTCCCGCAGGGCGATCGCGCCGTCACCCGCCTGGGAAAAGGCCCGCTGTCGCAGTTCCGCTAGGGACGGGGTTTCTAGCTCGCCGCACTGCAGCACGGCCCCGTTAGCGCGGGAAATCAGCTTGTCTCCATCCACCACAATGTTCTCGCGCACCTGCTGCGGAGAGACTTCAGAGAATCCGGTGAGGGCTTTGAACCACATGGCTGGGATGGAGGACTCGGAGGTGGCGACGATGCACTTAGGCGGGCGGAAGCAGGGGTGAGGGTACGACTGGGAAAAGGCCTGAACAGCGTCGGCTCTGAGCGCTCGGGTGGCGGCGATCAGGGCTACGCCCTCACCGAGACGAAGCCAACTTTGGTAAGTCTAGCTTGGGAAACCAAATGCTTTAAGGGATTGGCCTGTATTGACTGCCATCTTTGGTGAGGCAGTAGACACAAGTATCCTCGTCGATCCAAATAAAGCTATTACTTTAAAGATGTTACTTGTGACGCAGATCACCATTGCCATGTAATGAGAAAAAGATATTATAATAATATACGTCTATTACTCAATAAGAATGTCGGCGAATGGTAGAGGAGATGCAGCTGTACCCACCCAGCTTCGAGCTTGGCACAATGGTCAAAGTTCCGCAGGGGAGTATAGGTTTCATTCGAGGATGCATTTTTACGAAGACGAAAAGGCTTGGCATTACTCCGTTACCTGTATGCCACAGGACGCTGAAGGGTACTCGGTATGGTACTTTCAGAGTGATTTAAAGCGTTTGGATTAACGCATTGTGGCTGCACGCTGTGCTGCGTTGCCGCGCTTATCGATGCTTGGTTGAAGCCGCTGGATTTCGCCTGCGCCTGCTGATATATTGCTGAGTTGGGCAGCGCAGATAGCTTGGCTCCTGTAGAGCGTGCTGCGCTTATAATTCCTGGTATAAACGAACACTCTGTCCTGAGGTCTATTTGGTGTTTCCATCTTGCTCTGTCAACGGCACTTCTAATCTGGAGTGCTTATTCCGCGAGACACTTGCCTTCCTTCATCAGACGGTAGGATTTGACCTTTGGATGATCACCCGCGTTGACGGGAAAGACTGGATCATTTTGCAGGTGGATGACCACAGCTACGGCGTTGCTGAAGGTACTGTGTTCAACTGGATGGATTCTTGCTGCTATCAGATGGTGCTCGGCAACGGTCCATTTATTACATCAGCCGTTCAAAATATTGACGCCTACACCAGAGCCCCAATTGTCGAGCACTTAGAGATAGGAGCCTATGCCGGTGTCCCGCTGCTCTCTAAGAGCGGGGATCTCTTTGGAACTTTGTGCGCCATTCATCCTGAGCCGCTGCCTCAATCCGTCGAAGCTCATTTGCCGCTGATCACCATCACAGGCAAGCTGATCACCGCACTTATCGATGCTCGGCTAGAGCCTGAGGCTACGATGGAACAAACTGCAGAATTCGAGACCTTGTTGTTTAGAGATTCTCTGACCAGCGTATTTAACCGCCACGCTTGGAATAAGCTCCTTGCGAAAGAAGAAGAAAACTGCAAAGTTTTAGGTCAGTCAGCCTGCATTATTTCGATTGATTTGGATTTGGATAATCTGAAGCGAATCAACTATATCAAAGGACATTCAGCCGGTGATGAGTATTTGCGTAGAGCAGCAAGACTCATCAAAAGCGCTCTCAGTGGGCAATATATCGGTTACCTTGCTCGCGTTGGTGGCGATAAGTTTGCAATTTTGTGCGTAGATTGTAGCTTCAAGCAGGGTAAAGCGCTAGCCGACAAGGTGCAGACCAACCTGGGTTGTTCTCAGATCATTACCAGTATCGGGCTTGCTGAGCTGAAACCTGAGTTAGGGCTATTCAGAGCTTGGGAGGAAGCAAACCTATCCGTTCAAACAAAGGCGATGAGTAGCTATAAATGAGCGGCGCTCAGCACGTTTCAGAAACCTAGCTGTTGGTTTCGACATCGTCCAGCCTACACATTCAAAAACCAGTATTTTAAGGCTTCCGCCTCAAGCAGTCCGGCGATGCTGTTTGGGAGTGGGGCGATCGCGGCGGGCCAAAAGCACCGGACCAGGCCCCTAGTCTACCAGGGAAAATCGGTCTCGCGACACCTCTAGGGTGAATCGCGGCATTGGCAATGGCTTGAAGCTCCACAAGCTGACCAACGTTGGCACAGTAGAAGCCTACAGCAGTTTCTCAAGCGTAATCGGCAGCTCTCGGATGCGTTTGCCGCAGAGGGACAGCTTACGGCCTTTAAAAATCCTTACATGCCAATTCACTCATCAATTGCGTAATTCACTCTGAATACGCTGTAGCGAAGGGTAGAGATTACGATATCACCACGACGCAGACGGGCGGCTGGCTTCTCAATGCCTATAGGTTTGAGACCGCGTGGGTTGTGGCGATCTAGACCAGCGCTTCTGATGAGAGTAAATGAGTAACTGATATGTTTGCATATATAGATCCCACCGGAACCGATTTCCTAAAGCAGCAGGGGGCACTCGACGAATACCGAGCCATAGTCGATGGCTTTTACCAAAACTCCGCCCGCTTACCTAACTCCGGGTTCGCCGTGCTCGACGCATTTGAAACCCTGCCAGCCGGCACGAGCCAGATCAATTCTGTGCCTTGGCGGGCATTTCCGGTTACAGCCTCGGCCCCGTTTGAGGAAATCGATCGCGATCGCTTTCGGTGGCAGGACGAATATGTGGAATGGTGGACGGAGCGCTCTGAAACGGGGGCGATCGCGCGGGTTACCTTTACCACCGAGTTTCCAGAGTATTACCAGGCCCTAGCGCGGGTCAGCGTTGAGGCTCTAATGGCGGGCATTCAAGACGCGATTCCCGGCGCGAGCCCAACCTTGGAAGACCTATTTGGTGCCGAATTTGATCCCAGGCTCGCCAATGGCGAGAGCCGCGCCCAGCTCTTCAGGCTAAACCTTCCCCGAAATCCTTGGAACAACGGTGAAAAAGGCATTCTCTGCTTGACTCAGCGGTTCAACACCATTGGGGCTCTGTTCAACCTCGTCGACAAATGTGCAGTTCAGCAGACCGACATTCCGCCTAGCGCCGTGTGTGGTGCGGTCGGCGGGGCCTGCGGGGCGAACCGCAATTCGGACCCCGTCATCTGCCAAGCCTCCCAAAATATGATCCGCAGCGATCGCGCCCTCAGCCTGGCGGATCCGGTCGGCGTTAGGCTAAAGGCGCTTTTGGGAAGCTGGGACATCGACGGCGTCCCGGTCGAGATCAACGACGCCCTAGACAGCAAGGGGGCCTGGGCCATCAGCCGCAACGGTCGTCGCGCGGTGCTAGACCTGACGAAGGGTGCGGTTACCCTGGGGGGTGACCCCGTGACCAGCGGGGCCCAGGTGGCCAATGAGCTGCAGGTGGAAGCTGATGTGATCTCGGCTCCCGACGCAAGTTTGCCCCGCTGGGCGAGAACGGGCCAGGAATTTGTGCGTGCAGTCTAGACCAAAAAATAGTTTTAGTCACAGGAAGTTCAAGCGAGAAGCGGTAATGCGTAGAATTTTGAATCTGCTTTTGAGCCTCACCTTGGCGGTGGGGCTAGTGGCTGAGCCAGCCTTTGCCCAAGACAGCGCGGCCCTGCTGCGTCAAGACGCCAACGCCAGCCCGGTGAGGCCTCTGACCCCTGAGGAGCGCAGCGAACTCGGCGATCCGTTTTTTAACCTGGTGCTGAAGGAGGGAGCGGACGCGACCTCGCTATCTGAGGTTGAAGCGCTCATTCAGCCCAGTGCCTCACAGCGGCATACGTTCGTCGTCGAAGAGCACATTGCCGACTCCGCGCCCGGACAGGGGCGGCGGGCGGTGTTGACCTACTCGGGCGTCAATGGGTCGGAGCGGCTGAACACCAACGTCATGCTTTCGGTGTTGTTTAACTCCGAGCAGTTCCCGGACCAGCAGCCCATCGAAGCCCTAGGTTGGGACGACGAGCGGGGACGCTACAACTACTACAAGCTGGACCGCCAGGGCACAGACCGCCCCTCCTGGAAGTTTCGCGGCTCGTCTGAAGGGGCGGACGCGATGACCGTCTCCCAGCGCAGCGGCACCTGCATGCAGTGCCACATCAACGGCGCTCCAGTGATGAAGGAGCTGCTGCGCCCGTGGAACAACTGGCACTCCCTAGATTTCCCCGTGACCTACCTACAGGGCTTTCAAACCGGTGATACGCTCCCGTGGAAGGTCTCCCAGGACAGCAAGCTGCGGGGCGACCGGCTGAGCGGGGCCGAAACCCTAGAGCGCTTGGTTATCTCACCCATCCGCAAGTTTAACCGAGCGAGAATTGCCCAGCTGATTCGCCACGACGACAGCGGACAGCCCGTCACCGACGCTAATGGTTTCCAGGAGGTGACCGACGGCAAGGCCTTACTCAAGCCCCTGTTCACCACCACCGAATACAACATCATCAGCGCCGATCGCATTCCGTCTGGTTTGCATCCCTTTCCCTAAAGCCGACACCAATGGCCCAGGGCAGCCGGTCCGCATTCCCGACAGCTTTTTCCTCAACGCCAACCTGATTGGCGGCAGCCGAATCCTGAACTATAAGGGCTTAGGGATTTCTGAGGCTCAGAGGTTTGATGATGTCACAGAGCTGTCTGCGGAAGAGTACAAGGATTTAATCGTCAACTCCCGGACAAAGCTGGGGGGCGTTGAGCCTGGGGATGCGGTGTTTGCCTGGCTGGTGCCCGAGCCCAGCCACATCGACAATGACCTGGTGGACCGGCTGATCAAGCAGGGGATTATTACCCCTGAGTTCGCGGCGGCGGTGACGGCAATCGACCTGGAAAATCCAGTGCTGTCTGAAGGTCGGGAGACGCTGCTGGATTTGATTCCGGACACCTTCCGCTTTCAGCCGCTCAACGTCACGGACCCGCTGAAGACGAAGCGCCACCCCGATGAGCTGACCCAAGTCGTCGTTGATAGGCTGGAGCGCCTGAAGCCGCCGAGCGGGTCTTCAGAAGGGGAGCTGCTGGCGATTTTGAAGGCGGATGACCCCAAGCAGGTCTTGGCCGATCGCGTGAAGACCTATCGCAGGACGCTGGAGGCTCGGCTCAGCGACCCGGCCTCCCGGCAGGCGGAGCTAGAGCGGCTGTACGACGTGGCGATCGCCCGGCGGCGGGCCGTGATGCAAGACGCCAGGCTGGCGGCGCTGAATGAGTCGGGGAATATGCTGTTCCCCATGCCGTAGAGGTTCCACGACGCTCGGGCTGGTTTTTGCCAGCCCGAGGCTTGCCCTTACCGGCGGGGCAGCGTAATGCGCTTGGTCAAGATGCGCATCACGTCAGTGGGCGTGAGGCCCCGCAGGACGCCGTCGGTATTGACCATGGGGATGGGCTGAGACCATTCGTGAGGTTCTGCGTAGCCCAGCAGGTGCAGCCGGTCGCGGCAGTTATTGACGGCATAGAGGGAGCCAATGGCGATTAGCCGCAGGGCATGATAGCCGCTTTCGCGCTTGTCGCCGATCAGGTAGTCCCCGGTTTGGGGGTTGATGTCCAGGCGCACGAGGCTGTCCTGACGGCTGTCAGGGGTTTGAGGTTCACAAGTCATTTTGGGGTTGTCTCCTGTTTGGGTATAAGGAAAGACGCCCCCAAAAATTTAGCCACCCCGCAAACCATAGAGCGAGGTGACTAGTCCGGGATAAAATCCCAGTAGCCAACCGCTGGTTCGTTCAGCGTGCGGTGAGTCCCCTGGTCGTGTGTCAGCACTTCCAGGGGGCGCTAAATCTTTGGAGTTGTCGGAAATTAGGACGCGGTGTAATTTGCATCCATGGCTTGGCATCGTAGCGAAGTTTTGCGGCTAATGCAAGCGTATTGAAGAAAAGTTTGCGGGGGAGGGTGAGGTGGCGAAGTGGGTGGCGATCGCTGAGGCGGGTTTTGCTCAGCCCATGGTTACGGTTGCTGGCCCTCAGCACTATGCGGTGATTGCTCAGGTTCAGAAGCAGGGGCGATCGCGATTTTTGCGATAGCTTTGAACCCACGCTTCCAGAAGACAGGCTTCCAGTAGTAGGGCCGTAGCTCTTCAGCATACCGCTTTCTAATTTCCCGGCTAGTCACTGTTTTAAGTGTATTGCACAGCCTGGACACCGCCACTTTCGGGGCTATGTCCACTAACAAATGAATGTGGTCTTTGCTACCTAAATCGGCCTTGGCGTCCTCCAGTAGGCAGTCAACTTTCAAGCAGATACTCTCCGCCAGCGCCCTGATATCAGCCTCTATGGCCTCAGTGATAACCGGATGACGGTATTTAGTGACGAACACAATATGCACCTTAAGTAAAGCGACACTGTGAGAAAAGGATCTGAGCTTACCTGAGATATACCAACGATTTCGAGGTTTATTTTCTTCCTTCACTGTAGTACACTAGAACCATGAAGACCAAGAAACCCGCCAAAATTATCCGCACCGACAAGTGGACGCTTAACCCAACGACCCAACAGCGAGAGCTGTTCGGCGAAACGGTCAAGGTCTATCGTCGGCTATGCAGGCATTTGGTCGGGGTTGTCTTCACGCACTGGCCAGATCTGGGAAGCCTGGCTAGCGACGAACTGGTTCCGGCTGTCGAACGGCTCACCCATCAAACAGCGAAAAACCCTAATCCGAAGTACGCGCTGATTGATGCGACGTTCCACAAATTCCCGAGCTACTACCGCCGTGCCGCCATCATGTTTGCGGCGGGTCAGGTCAGTAGCTACCTGACCCGGTATCGGGATTGGCAATGCGGGCACTCTCGCAATCGTCGGGACGCGAACCCCACGCTACTCAATGCAGCGGCAGGCTGCTACCCCACGCTCTACAAGGGCCAGTGCTACAAGCTGCAGGGCTACGAGCAGGTTGAGATCAAGGTATTTACGGGGTCTGACTGGGTCTGGACAACGGTTCAAATCACGGGGCTACGTGACCGCCACGAAATCTCCGGCAACAAGCTGCTGTCGCCCTCGCTGATCTTCAATGCCAAGTCCTGCCATCTATCAGTCCCGTTTCACTGTATGCCAGCGAAACGGAAGCCAGATGGCAATGTCACGGCGGTTGACCTGGGCATCAATACCACGGCGACCGTGGTAGTCGTTACCCACGACGGTACTGTAATCCATCGTGAATTTATTCACCCTGGAAAAGACATAGACCGTCGAGACAAGCGGCTCAAGTCCGTTTCAATGCGGGCATCTAAGACGATGGGAAAGGGCGGCAAACTCCACAAGGGGTTTTGCGCCAATACCTACCGAAAATGCCGGAACATCAACCAGCAAATCGGCCACATCGTGTCTAAGCGGATTGTGCAAATAGCGGCTGAGTTTAACTCAGAAGCGATTGTCTTTGAGAATCTGAAAGGCTGGAAGGCGACGGGTGGGCGGCGACGTTCTAATCTGCGCCAGCGCTTTCATGGTTGGCTCAAAGCCATGATCCGCGACTATACCGAAATGAAGTGGCGAGAGGTCGGTGGCAAAGTGATTGATGTCGTTGCTGCCTATACCTCAAAGCTCGCCTACGATGGCTCTGGCATTGTTAAGCGCGATTCAAAAAACTACGCGCTAGCAAAATTCTCCTCTGGCAAGCGCTATAACTGCGACCTTAATGGAAGCCAAAATATAGCGGCCAGAGGTATCCTTCAGCTCACTCGCCGAAAGGACAGTGAGGGCCGTTCCAGCAAATGTTCTGGACGGTCGCCCCGAAGCTGGGCTTGTCTATGTGATCTCTGGACTCAGGATAGTTCGAGATTAGCATAGGACACTCCCACCTCGGCTATGCCAGGTGGGAGAGCTTCATAGCCGCGATACAGGAATGCTTATGTCAACGGTGACTTGCTGGAGCATTACTGGCCATAGTTTCGCATGTAGTCTGGATTTGTTGATAAGTCTCCAGGCCCTTCTCCAGCCCCAATCGTGGCTTGGGCTACCTCGAAGAATGATTTGAGAGCGGTTTCGGGTGCTGTTTTTTGGGGCTGCTGACGTTTTGCTTGTAGAAACTCAACAAAGTCTAGAATCTGCTGCTGGTCTTGGTCTGACAGCGTTTTGACGGTTTGTAGAATTTGCTCGCAGAGTGGAGACATGAGTATCGGCTCCGGACAGACGATTGTTCTATTATGGTAAACCTCGGGCGTTCGAGATGCGATAAATGCTCCGCATTCGCTACGCGATAAATGCTTCACATTCGCTGTGCGATAAATGCTTCACATTCGCTGTGCGAGCGCCTCAAGCAGAGTGACAGTATTGTTCTAAGGTGAGGGGACTACCACCGCTCAGCTCTCATAGCTGCAGCTCCGCACATCCAGCGCCGGTAGAAAGCGCGATCGCCTTGGGCACTCTAGCCTGACATCGTGCATCACCGAACCCCATGCTAGCCAAAACCTGGAGCGCCACCCTCATCGGCATCGACGCCATCAAAGTCGGCGTAGAGGTCGACATCACAGGCGGTCTGCCGGGCATCACCGTCGTTGGTCTCCCCGACGCCGCCGTTCAAGAGAGCCGCGAGCGAGTCCGCGCCGCCCTCAAAAATACCGGCTACGCCTTCCCCATGCGGCGCATCGTCATCAACCTCAGCCCCGCCGACCTGCGCAAAGAAGGCCCCAGCTTCGACTTGCCCATTGCCGTCGGCATCATGGCCGCTTCAGAGCAGGTCAACCCCAAAGACCTAGTCCAGCACCTGTTTCTAGGCGAAGTCTCCCTAGACGGCAGCCTGCGCCCTGTCACCGGCGTGCTGCCCATTGCCGCCGCCGCCCAGTCGATGGGCCTCACCGGCATCGTCGTCCCCTGCGACAATGCCCGCGAAGCCGCCGTGGTGGAAGGGCTAAGCGTATACGGCGTCAAGCACCTGGCCGACGTGGCCGACCTGCTCAACAACCCCGAGCGCCACACCCCGGTAACGGTCGACGGTAAAGCCGAGCTGGCCGCCCCCCAGTTTGGCGGCCTAGACCTCAAAGACGTCAAAGGCCAGATGCAGGCGCGGCGAGCGCTGGAGATTGCGGCGGCGGGCGGCCATAACCTCATCTTCGTCGGTCCGCCAGGAAGCGGTAAAACCATGCTGGCGCGGCGGATGCCCAGCATCTCTGCCGCCGCTGTCGTTCCAAGAAGCCCTAGAGGTGACCCAGATTCACTCCGTAGCGGGGCGGCTGCGGGAGAAAGGGGCCCTGGTGAGCGATCGCCCCTTCCGTAGTCCCCACCATTCCGCCTCTGGGCCGTCTTTGGTGGGGGGTGGGTCTTATCCCAAGCCGGGAGAGATCTCTTTGGCCCACCGCGGCGTACTATTTCTAGACGAGCTGACGGAGTTCAAGCGGGACGTGCTGGAGTTCCTGCGCCAGCCCCTCGAAGATGGGGTCGTCACCATTTCCCGCACCCGTCAGTCCGTCTCCTTCCCGGCCCAGTTTATGCTGGTAGCCAGCACCAACCCCTGCCCCTGTGGCTACTACGGCGACACCGTGCAGCCCTGCACCTGCACCCCCCGCCAGCGAGACCAATACTGGGCCAAGCTCTCCGGGCCGCTGATGGACCGCATCGACCTGCAGGTGGTAGTCAGTCGGCTGAAGCCGGAGGAAATTACCCAGCAGCAAACCGGCGAAACCTCAAAGGCGGTGCGCGATCGCGTCCAGATGGCCCGCAGCAGAATCCAGGAGCGCTTTAAGGATGAACCCCTGTGCTCCAACGCGGAGATGCAGAGCCGCCACCTGCGCCAGTGGTGCCCCCTCAGCGAGACTAGCCGCCAGCTTTTAGAGGGGGCGATTCGCAAGCTGGGGCTGTCGGCGCGGGCCACGGACCGGGTGCTGAAGGTAGCCCGCACCCTGGCGGATCTGGCAGGAGATGAGCAGATTCAGGCGCAGCACATCGCCGAGGCGGCGCAGTATCGGACCATAGACCGGATGATGTGACCCACTCGGATGAACTAGGTGGGTCAATCCAAAGCGTGGGTGCAGACTGACGGCTTAGCTGAACCCTTTCTTCTTTTTGCCCGATCGCTCCTTCTTAGGCGGCTTCGAGTTGCGTAGCTCCCCCGCCTCCTGCAATGGAGACTTTCGCGGCTTGGGGGGTTTCCAGGTTGAGGTGGGCAGGGTATGAGGCAGCAGGTCGTCATCCCCAAAGGGAGACGCACCAGCGAATTTTGGGATCGACGTCCCCTCTAATTTGTTTGCTAGGGTCTCAGCCGCCCTGTCGATCATATCGGTGAAAGATTCGTGATCTTCAGGGTCATCGCTTAGGGGTTCGGCCTGAGTGATCGTGGCCCTAAACTGCTCTGCCTCTGCCGCAAACTCTGGCTCTGAAACGCACTGAGGGCGCGGCCAGCGGTGAACAAAATCAAGCTGCCACAGGAAAGACGAGCAGGCCTTGGTAAGAAAGAGCTTCAGGGCAGTGGCCGCCGCGATCGCCTCTTCGGCGGTGTCGGTCTCCACGATTTGCTGAGACGCCAAAAACTCATAGACGAGGGGAATGCCCCAAATTAGGGCAAACCCTTCGGCGTACCGAGAGGAAAGCAGACCCATAATCCGTTTGGCTAAGTACGCATCAAGCTCTGTCTCGGTGATGGCAAAGTATCGGTTGGGCTGGTTTAGTTTGGCCTGAGGTCGCTCTCGCCACTCCAGCGCATCGATCACACAGGTCCAGATGGCTTGACTACAGACAAAGGACATTTGCTGGGTTAGCATTTCACGGCTAAAGCCGAGAGAAAGCCGACGCAGAGCGCTCTGACGATTGCGCTTAAAGCGATGAAGAAACTCCGGGTTAGGCGCTGTCGGTGTAGTCAACCCCTGCTCTAGCTCGTTTCGCACCTGGGTATTGTTCTTAAAGCCGTACACACTCAATTCATTGCTGAGCGCTTTCCAGTCGATAGCCTCCCCTTGCTGAATCCGTCGATAGGTCTGTTCAAACTGGTGGTTGACCCAAATCGCGCCAAAATCGATTTCAGCACCTCTAATGATGTCAGGAGATATCGCTATCGGCTCGTACACCGCTGCGCACAGGTCAAGCAGTGGTTCTAGCGCGCCGTAGAACTCGAGGCTGTAAAGCAGCTCAATGAGTTCCTCGATCCCTTGAACGGGGTTTGCCCTGTAGCGAACCAAGGCGTTGCTAACCGCGTCGATTTGGCCGTGAAACAGACCATACAGCACGCTGTATTTGTCGAAATACTGAAACTCGCCCTGGAAAATGTCGGGGTTGTGCTGCTGGAGGGTGGCTGTAAACGCTAGCACCTCCTCTACCTGGTTATTGTTGGCCAAGAGGTCGTAGACTTCAACCAAAACCATGCCCAGATCGATCGCTTCGGCAAATTCAACGGGAATCGGCTGGGCGATCGCTTCCCTCACCAGGGCGTATTGCTGCTTAGGAGAGGCGTCGTCGTATTCGTCGTACCATTGGTCAGAATCAGTCAAGAGTAGGGACATGGAATGAATGATTAGGAGCTGCCTACAACGTCATTTTATTAGATTAAGGAGCGACCCATTTCGCCCCTCGTCAGCAATTTATTGGCGCTTTCCTCCAGAGGGCAGGTTCCCCCCATCGCCTAAACAGCGTTAGGTTTAGAGCTGTAACAAAAACTCAATTTCCGGGGCGACAGCACCACCCATGGCACGACTCGATTTGACCTTGTTTAAGCGGTTTTGGGCGATCGCCAGACCCTATTGGTGGAGCGAGGAGAAATGGACCGCGCGGGGATCACTGGTACTGCTGCTGTTGCTGCTGCTGTCGTACACTGGCCTGAGCGTGCTGCTCAACAACAAGCGAGGGGCGCTGATTACGACGCTGTCGAACCGGGACGAAACCCAGTTTTGGCAGACGGTAATTGTCTTTGTCGTAGTGCTAGTAGCTTACGCTCCGGTGCTAGCGGCCTACGTCTACGTACGCGATCGCTTTGGTTTGCAGTGGCGGCGCTGGCTGACGGAGCGGTTTTTGGAAGAATACCTCAGCGATCGCGCCTACTACGCCCTCAACACCTCTGCCACCGACATTGATAACCCCGACCAGCGGATCGCTGAAGATATCCGCCGCTTCACCCTCGACTCCCTCAAGTTTACGCTGATCTTCCTAGACTCATTTCTAGAAACAATTGCCTTTGGCGTGGTGCTGTTCAGCATTTCAAAACCGCTGGTGCTGTTTTTGCTCCTTTACGCCCTGCTAGGCACCGGAATCACGGCCCTGGTATTCGGTCAGCCAATGGTGCGGCTTAACTTTCAGCAGCTTAAAAAAGAGGCAGACTTCCGCTTTAGCCTGATCCGCATTCGCGAAAATGCCGAGGCGATCGCTTTTTATAAAGGAGAGGAGCAAGAGTCGCGCTTCACTCGCGATCGCTTCTCAGAGGTGTTCGAGAACTTCAGACGTCTCATTCGCTGGGAATTAGGGCTAAATGGACTCACCAACATCTACGAGTTCGTGCCCTTTGTGATTCCAGCCCTCGTGGTCGCTCCAGCTATTTTTGCTGGAGAGCTAGAAATTGGCAAAGTTACCGAAGCCCAGGGGGCATTCATTCGGGTATTCTTTTCCCTCAACGTGGTGGTCAATCAGTTCCAGGACTTAACTAACTTCGGGGCCGGGATTGATCGCCTCCACAGCTTTGAAGATTTCATCTCGCAGCCCGCCGCCCAGCTAGCGCCGGCGAGTGACGCAGCGGCAGCTGGACCTGTAGAAGAGGCTGAGGCCAGCACCGCCGAACCGCCCGCCGCCGAACCTACCCCGCCGCCGACTATTACCCGCCAGCAAAGCGATCGCATTGCTCTAGACTCCCTTACCCTCCAGACCCCCAATTACCAGCAGACCTTAGTGAAGGATCTATCTTTGTCGCTGGCCCCCGGCACCAGCGTGCTGATTACCGGACCTAGCGGCTGCGGCAAAAGCTCCTTATTGCGAGCGATCGCGGGTCTGTGGTCTTCGGGAGAAGGCATCATCCTCCACCCGCCTTCTGATCAGGTGCTGTTTTTGCCCCAGCGGCCCTACATGGTTCCTGGCACTCTGCGGGACCAGCTGTGCTATCCCCACCACACTGAGCTATCTGAGGCAGCGCTTTCTAAAATCTTGGCAGAGGTCAACCTGCCGGATTTGGCCCAGCGCTTCGGCGGGTTCGATGCGGAGGAGTTATGGTCAGAGGTACTATCTCAAGGGGAACAGCAGCGGGTATCCTTTGCTCGTATCCTCACCAATCAACCTAAGTACGCCATCTTGGATGAAGCAACTAGCGCTCTAGACGCTGAGAATGAGGCCCGTCTATACCGAGATTTACGCAGCAGTGGGGTCACTATTTTGAGTGTCGGACACAACACCTCACTGACTCAGTATCACGACGAGATTTTGGCCCTGGCGGAAGACTGCAGCTGGCGGCTGGTGCCGGCATCGGTTTAGGCTGGGGAGGTTTGCGGCTAAATAACCGGTAAACTAAGCTAGCATTGCGTAAACGCATAGGCGATTTTCGGCCTGCTGCATGAGCAACAACGATGACGCCAAATCGAGCCTTTGGAGAAATAAAATCTTGGCTGGTTCAGCCACCGCTGCGGCTGCTGATCGTTGTGCCATTTCTACTACAAATTTTTGCGGCCGTCGGGGTTACAGGTTGGCTCTACTGGCACAATAGTCAGGCCGCTGTCCGAGTCGTTGCAGAGCAGCTGGTGGAAGAAACGAGCGATCGCATTCTCGATCAGCTTCAGACCTACGCCGCACAGCCGAAGCGACTCAACAAAGTCAATATCCGCGCGGCTCAGCTCGGTCTACTCGACCTCACGGATATTGACACCACCCAGCAGTACTTTATGCAGCAGCTCATGCTGTACGAGGATGTTACATTCATTGGCTTTGGCAACGAGGCTGGGGAGTTCGTTGGAGTCAACCGACGGGTAGACGGACAATTTCAGCTTCAGCTTGCAACCCAAGACACAGGAGGAGCGCTACAGGATTATCTCTTAGATGCTCAGGGCAACCGTCTCAATCGCCTCAATACAGAGCCAAATTACGACGTTCGACAACGCCCCTGGTACGCCGACACCAAGGCTGCTGACGGGGCCTATTGGTCAGACGCCCACCCTTACTTTGCCTCAGAAGGTCTAGCCCTATCGGTCAACGAGCTGCTCCGAGCCCCCGATGGCGAATTGGTGGGCGTAATTGGCGTGGGGTATGACCTCTCCCTTGCCAGTGAGTTTCTAGGGGAGCTAGACGTGGGGCAAACGGGCGAAACGTTTATTATTGAGCGCACGGGATATCTCATCGCGAGTTCCCTAGAGGAAAAGCCCTATAGGCCCACTACCGGAGGGTCTCAAAGACTTTTAGCTTTTGAAAGCGACAACATCTTGGTTCGATTTACGGCGAGCTATTTGCGCGATCGCTTCGGTGGCCTGGAGGCCTTTGCTTCTCCAACGCAGATCGTCATTAACCACGACGGGGAGCGAGAATTTGTTCGCGTAGCGCCGTTTCAAGATGGCTCCGGGCTAGATTGGCTCACTGTTGTTGTTGTGCCTGAGACTGACTTCACGGCCCAGCTTCACGCCAGCACCCGAACGACGGCTGCGCTCTGTGTCGTCGCGCTGGCGATCGCCACGGGTTTGGGCGCGATCACCTCCCGCTACATCGCCCAACCGCTGTTGGTTCTCAACCGGGCGGCGAAAGCGATCGCGCGCGGGCAGTTACGACAGACTATCGCAGTGGGGCCAATCCGCGAGGTGAGCGAGCTAGCGGGTTCGTTCAACCAAATGGCGATTCAGCTTCAAGCGGCGTTTCAGCAGCTGCAGGCCGTCAACGCGGCTCTGTTCAAAAGCGAGAATCGCCTATACAAGTTTATGGAAGCGCTGCCGGTAGGCGTGATTGTAATTAATGTCGCAGGCGAGCCAACTTACCTAAACCGGGTTAGTAAGCAGATCCTCGGACTCAACTCGACTGAAGTCTGGCCAGAACAGCTGTCTGACCTATTCCAGATTCGCTACGCCGATAGTCAACAGCCCTATGAGGAGGCAGACCTACCAGGTCTGCGGGCGCTGCAGGGAGAGGTTGTTCATCTAGATAACCTTGAGCTGCAGCGACGGGGAGAGCAGATTCCGCTAGAAGTTTGGGCAACGCCAATCTTTGACGAGGGTGGCCGGATTATCTACTCCATCACCGCCTTTCAGGACGTCAGCGATCGCAAACGGGCGGAGCAGCATCTAATTGACAGCGCGCTTCACGATGAGCCGACTGACTTGCCCAACCGTCATTTCTTTGTAGAGCGCATCAGAACAGCGCTTCAGCGGGCTGAGCAAGATGACACCTACCAGTTTGCTGTCCTGTTTGTTGACCTAGACCAGTTCAAGCTGATCAACGACAGCTTTGGCCACATCATCGGCGACCTTGTTCTATTCTCGGTGGCGAGAAAGCTTCAGGTTATCGTCAGAACTCAAGACCTTGTGGCTCGGTTTGGGGGAGATGAGTTCGTCATTTTAATCGATGCCGTTGACGCCGTTCGCGATGCCGTTTGTATCGCCGAGCGTATCGCCGTTGAGTTTGCGCTACCGCTGTCGATCCAATCACACCACATCGGACTTACCGCCAGCATCGGCATCGTCATGGGACAAACCTATTGCAACGCTGTCGAGCTGCTTCGAGATGCCGACATCGCGCTCTATCGAGCTAAAGCGGAAGGGCGCGCCCAGTACAAAATTTTTGACGACACAATGCACGGCCATGCGATCGCGCTAATGACGCTGGAAAATAATCTGCGTCGAGGGTTAGAGGGTCGGGAGTTTATGCTGCACTATCAGCCCATTGTGGCGCTGGACAGTCAGAAACTAGTCGGCTTTGAAGCGCTAGCCCGCTGGCAGACAGCCACTGACGGTTTGCTGTTTCCCAAAGACTTTATCGGAGCGGCGGAAAATAGCGGCCTGATTGTAGATATTGACTTTGAGCTGATTCGCATAGCCTGTCGCCAGCTTGTGGCCTGGCAACAGCGGTACCCCCACGCCAGCCGCTTGAGAATGAGCATCAATCTATCTGTCCACGATATTCGCAGCCCCCAGTTTGTGGAGTACGTTACCGAAGTTCTGGCTGAAACCGGCCTGCTGGGCGAGTGGCTCACCCTAGAGATTACAGAGAGCGTACTGCTGAATTTAGACGACTTTGAGAAGCTGCTGCCGCTCAAAGACAGGGGTATTCAGATCAGCATTGATGACTTTGGCACCGGCTATTCCTCCTTGAGCTATCTCTGCTGGCTCCCCGTCAACATGCTCAAAGTCGATCAGTCGTTCATCCATCAGATGTCAACTCAGGTCAAAAGCCAGATGATTGTGCAGACCATTGTGTCGCTGGGACATCAGCTCAATCTCAAAACCACAGCAGAGGGCATCGAAACATCCGCCCAGCTTGAACTGCTGTACCGTCTAGGCTGCCACTTCGGACAGGGCCATCTTTTCTCTACGGCCTTGTCTGCTGAGGCGGTAGAGAAGCTGCTGTCAAACCCTCAAGCAGATGGTTCAATCGTGCTCTAGCCTCTGGTGTTTAAGGTGAGTCTGCCTGTTGTGGGGCAACGGTAGCGAAAGGCTCATCTCAGAATCGAGGCCGCAGCGCCCTTAAATTCAGAACTGCAGCAATCTGTATAGGCTACTGGAATTGGGGCAGGGCGTTGCCCCAGTGGTGATCCCTTGCGATCGCGTCCAGTGCAGCTTCCCGCAGAAATCTTAAAGAAATATAAACAAAAATTACAACATTTGAATTTAGCAAAGAAACATTGCAGATGCTTGATCCGCTTGCTAGCGTGTGTGGGTGATTGAATTCGGTTAAGCAACCAGGGAGACAATATGCTCTGCAGCATTGGATTTTACGGCGTTTAGCGGACGCTGACCTAAGGTATGAGTGACCCTGTGGCACTCACCTCTCAATCGACTTAGGCCCACACCCTGTTTCTTCACCCTGTTTCCAAACGCAACTTTTTTCTCAGACGCACCTTTTGAGCAGACCTGTTCTTTGGGTCTGCCGAACTGCAAGCTTGATTTCGTACGGGCATAGCCTGCTATGTCCCTCCAATCCGCCGTAGGCCGGCTGAATAGTAGACGCTCATCCCAGCGACTACCCGGCCACAGCGCCCGACCTGAGGCGCTTTCAGAAATTCTGCAAACTCGATAGTACCTGACGATGGCTGAAGCTGCCTACGGGCGCTCACATCTCCATCGCCAGCCTCACCGTAGGAGATTCTATGAAATTACAGGGTAAAACCGCACTGGTAACCGGTGCCTCTCGCGGCATCGGCGAAGCGATCGCCTTAGAGCTCGCTCATCAGGGCATGCAGCGCATTATTCTGGTAGCCCGCAGCCCCGAGCGACTCGCGCAGGTGGCCGCTCAAATTGAGGCGCTAGGGGTAGAGGCCGTCCCGCTCGTCTTAGACCTCACTCAGGTCAAGGCGGTAAACATCGCCGTCGCCCAAGCCTGGAAGCACCACGGCCCAATTCACCTGCTGGTCAACTGCGCTGGGGTAGCTCATCAGCGGCCCTTCATTCAGTCTCGGCTGGCTGACGTGCAGGCGGAAATTGACACTAATCTCGTAGGCCTCTATGCCGTCACCCGCTTTGTGGCCCGGCGCATGGTGGCCCACCGAGAGGGCAGGATTGTCAACGTCTCTAGCCTCATGGGCAAGGTGGCGGCCCCCAGCATGGCGACCTATTCAGCAACTAAGTTTGCCGTGGTCGGGTTTAGCCGCGCTTTGCGCCACGAGCTGGCGGACTACAACGTGGGCGTAATGGCGCTGCTGCCCTCGCTGACGGACACCGACATGGTGCGGGAGTTTAAGTGGTTCCGGGGCGTCGTTCCTGTGTCCACCCAGGCCGTGGCGCGATCGCTGGTGCGGGGACTGAGCCGCAACGCGGCGGAGATTTCCGTGGGCTGGCAGGCGCAGCTGGCAATGTGGTGCGATCGCGTCTCGCCTTGGATGGTGGACCGGGTGCTGAAGCTGGCGTCACCGTCGGTGTACTGAGCCCCGTCGATGGCGTTGACTCCTCCCAAAGCGACTTTGCGTTTCAAGCCAGCTAGTAGCGGCGCGTCTGAGACGCATCCGCATCGCCGAACAACCCCAGCAGCGGTCCCAGCAGTGCCCCAAACACAAACCCCCCGGCGTGGGCCCAGTAGGCAATGCCGCCCTGTCCCATATCCGTCTGGACGCTGAGGCTAGCGACGCCGTAGAAGGCCTGCTGCACAAACCAGATGCCCAAAAACACGATGGCGGGGATGCGGATCGTAGTGATGAAAAACAGGATGGGAATCAGCGTCAAAATTCGCGCCTGGGGAAAGCGAAGAATGTAGGCCCCCATCACCCCTGCGATCGCCCCGCTGGCCCCCAAAGAGGGCACCGTCGACATCTGGGAAAAAAACCACTGGGACAGCGACGCCAGCACCCCGCAGGCTAAATAAAACAGGATATAGCGCACATGCCCCAGCTTGTCTTCAATGTTGTTGCCAAATACCCATAGGTAGAGCATGTTGCCCCCTAGGTGCAGCAGCCCGCCGTGCATAAACTGAGAGGTAATTAGGGTAATCCAAACCAAGGGGGAGGCTTGACCTGCAAAACTAGCGCTCAAGTTGGCAGGAACGACGGCCCAGGTGCGGAAGAAGCCTTCTAGACCCTCTTGACCCAGGCCAATTTGATAGAGAAACACGAAAATATTGATGGCAATGAAAACGTAGGTCACATAGGGCGTGATCCGGGTTGGGTTTTCGTCTTTTAAGGGGACCAAGCTAGGCGCTCCAAAACCGGTTTAGGTGGACTACAGTCATCTACGGACAACCCTATCCTAAAGTTCTGCAAATACAAGCGTCATCTTAAAGGCGAGCGGTACAATGGCTAACACAAGAGCCACCCATAAAGCGGCAGGTCACCCCAGATTCGATAGCGGATGTAGACTGGGCGCGGGCAGCGGCACTGCAGCTTATAGCGTCAGGCTGTGACGGCCCTCTACCGATTATGACGCGGATTACTACCGGAAGCAGGATAGATTTGCATGGCAGTTTTACACGGAAGCTGGGTTGTCTCTGAGGCAGCGGCCTCTGGGCAGCCGACCGATGCCAGTAGCGACCCTATCGGCTTCTTTTTGTGGGGGGAGAAATGGCGTCGCGCTGTGCCCTACCAGATTGCCGATGAACAGACTCCATCCAGCAACGCCAACCCAGAGCATCCCTACGCTATGGGTTCTACAGAGCTGGGGCAGTGGCTGCTTTCCCTCCAAGTGGCGGGCCAGCTTCAGTGGCCGGTAGACGAGCTACCGCTCAAGACCTTAGCAGAAACCTCAACCGTGACCCTGGCGTCTTGGCGATCGCTACCCGTTCTGTTGCCGAGTCACGTGCTGTCGGCAGACGCTCTAGAATCAGACTCTTTAGAAGCAGAGAAGTCAAAAGCAGAGAATCCAAAAGCAAAGAAGTCAAAAGCAAAGAGCCAGTCAGGCAACCTAAAAGCCTCCAAAGATGCCTCAGATGACGCGGCAGAGCCCAGCGCGCCAGAGCCCAGTGCGCCAGAGCCCAGCGCGCCAGAGCCCAGCCGCCAAGCCCAGTGCGAACCGTTCCCCAGCTCGCGCCATACTGCCGCAGCACTCTGGGTCGGTACTGCCCAACAGCGCCAATGGCTCCGGCGCAGAAGGCGCGCTGCTGCTTTACCCCTGGCGGATTTCGGGGCTCTGGCTGTCGGCAGCAGAAGCGGTGGCCCTGCTCCACTCTCTCCCCCTCAGCCTCGCCGACCAAGAATCTACCTGGGGAAGCGATTTGCGGTTTTGGTCCCACGTTAGCCGCTGGCAGCTAGATCTGCTGGCCCGCTCCAAGTTTGTACCTCGCTTGACCCTTGACGACACAGACAGTCCGCAGGTGGGCAACGGACATTGGCAGCCCCTGCTAGACAGCGCCACCGACCAAGGGCGACTGGTGCATTTCGAGCGCTACATGCCCCTAGTGTGCCGCAGCTACGACCGCACCACTGCAGAGACTTTTCCCGCTGCCCGCACCGCCCTGTTTAGCTTTTTGACCCGGGCCGTCAATGCTCAAGTGAAGGCGATCGCCACCACCCTACCGCTACCCACAGCGCCCCTCCCCCGCGACCTGCCCCTCAAGGCCTGGCTCCAGTCTCTTGCCCAAGAGACACCTATGGAGGCGGAGACGGAGGGAACTCGCCGGCTTGCCGCCGTGCTGTCCACCTGGCTAGCTCCCGTGCAGCGCCAGCTCTCTCAGACCATTTCGCCCTACCGCGTCGCCTTTGTCCTGCAGCCCCCCACCCCCACGAAAGCAGATTCGCCTGAGTCGCCCGCCTCTGCCTGGCGCTTGAACTACGGGCTCCAGGCCCTAGATGACACCGCTATCTTTTTAGAAGCCGAAGAGATTTGGCGACACCCCGTCTCTCAGTTTGACTATGAAGGGCGCACCATCGACTTTCCGCAGGAGACGCTGCTGTTGGGCTTGGGCATTGCTTCTCGCCTCTACCCTATCCTGCTGCCCAGCCTGGAAGAGGTGCAGCCCGTCAGCTGCTCCCTAGATCCCCAAACCGCCTACGAGTTCATCAAAACTGTAGCCTGGCAGCTTCAGGACAACGGCTTTGGGGTGATTCTGCCCGCAAGCCTATCGAACCCAGACGGCTGGGCCAGCCGCTTAGGTCTGGCTGTCCGTGCCCAAACCCCCCGCCGCCGCAAGAACCAATCCCTCAACCTCCAAAGCTTGCTCAATTTTCGCTGGGAGCTGACCATCGGCAACCACCGCATTTCCAAAGAAGAGTTCGACCGGCTGGTGGCCCGAAAGTCGCCGCTAGTGGAGATTGACGGGGAGTGGGTGGAGCTGCGACAGCAGGACATCAAGGCAGCCCAGGAGTTCTTCGACACCCGCAAAGATCAGCTCTCTCTGTCGCTGGAAGATGCTCTGCGCATCAGCTCCGGCGACAGCAAGACGGTAGAAAAGCTGCCGGTGGTAGACTTTGAGGCGTCGGGAGCCCTCAATACGCTGCTGGAGACCCTGACCACGGGCGACCAGTCCATTGAGGCCATTCCCACACCGGAGGGCTTTCATGGCACCCTCCGGCCCTACCAGCAGCGCGGCGTCTCTTGGCTAGCGTTTTTAGGACGCTGGGGACTGGGGGCCTGCTTGGCAGACGACATGGGCTTAGGCAAAACCATTCAGCTGATTGCTCTGCTGCTGCATCTGCAGGAAACCAATGCCCTAGACGCGCCGACGCTGCTGGTGTGTCCGACCTCCGTAATCGGCAATTGGGAGCGGGAGGTGCGCCGCTTTGGCCCTAGCCTCAAGGTGCTGGTGCACCATGGCGATCGCGCTCAGGGGAAAGCTTTCGTCGAAGCGGCCAATGGTGTCGACTTGATTATCACCAGCTACGCCCTAGCCTACCGAGACCAGAAGAGCCTGAAGGCTGTATCGTGGCAGGGTCTGGTGCTGGACGAAGCCCAAAATATCAAAAATCCAGAGGCGCGGCAGTCCCAGGCGGTGCGGCAGCTAGAGTCAGACTTTCGCATCGCCCTCACCGGCACCCCCTTAGAAAACCGCCTCTCCGAGCTGTGGTCCATCATCGATTTTCTCAACCCTGGCTACCTGGGACCCCGCAACTTCTTTCAGCGCCGGTTTGCCATGCCCATCGAGCGCTACGGCGACAGCGCCTCTCTGCAGGCCCTGCGATCGCTGGTGCAGCCCTTCATTCTCCGCCGCCTGAAGACAGACCGCACCATCATTCAGGACCTGCCGGAGAAGCAGGAAATGACGGTATTTTGCGGATTGTCGGAGGTGCAGGCAGATCTGTATCAAAAGCTGGTGGACAATTCTCTAAAAGAAATTGAGGCGGCGGCGGGCATCCAGCGCCACGGACAGGTGCTAGCCCTGCTCACCAAGCTCAAGCAGGTGTGCAACCACCCGACGCTGCTCAAAACTGAGGCGGACGCAAAGGCAGCGGGTGTTAAAGCCTCTACCAAAGCTGCTGACGCTGCCCTCTCCGCCCAGTCAGACCAATTTCCCACCCTGTCGGGCAAGCTGCTGCGGCTCGAGGAGATGGTGGAAGAACTGCTGGCCGAGGGCGATCGCGCCCTGCTGTTTACCCAGTTTGCTCAGTGGGGCAAGCTGCTGAAAACCTACCTGGAGCACCGCTTTGGCCAAGAGGTGATGTTTCTTTATGGCAGCACCTCCCGGCAGGCGCGGGAAACCATGGTGGACCGCTTTCAAAACGACCCCCAGGGGCCGAGGCTATTTATCCTGTCGCTGAAAGCCGGGGGCACCGGTCTCAATCTGACGCGGGCCAACCACGTTTTCCACGTGGACCGCTGGTGGAACCCGGCGGTGGAAAACCAGGCCACCGACCGCGCCTTCCGCATCGGTCAGACCCGCAATGTGCAGGTCCACAAATTCGTCTGCTCAGGCACCTTAGAAGAGCGCATCCACGAGATCATCGAGAGCAAGAAGGCGCTGTCGGAACAGGTCGTAGGCACTGGGGAGACCTGGCTGGGTGAGTTCGACACCCAGCAGCTGCGCAATCTACTGCTGTTGGATAGAAGCGCGGTGGTGGGGCAAGAAGAGCTTGCGGCCCGCTAGCGTCTCTCTTACAGCAGATGTCTCACAGGACTCAGAGACTACCGGCGTCGACTGCGGGGACGGGATCTGGGGGCAGAGCGCCGGGAACTGCCAAAGCCTCGGTTTGACGGACGAGCCCGCTCGTTCTGGCGGTTGTTGCGGCGCAGATCGCTGTTGCCCACGCCGCTGCCGGACGGGCGCGTGGAGGGGCGGCTGGTGTTAGCGCGGGTGCCCGTACTAGAGGTCCCCGACCGGCCAACGGTCGAGCGCAATCGCCCAGTCGAGCGGAACTGCCGGTTGCGATAGGCGGTGGGCGGAGCCTGGTATCGGGACTGATAGCGGGATACGGCTTCGCCATAGCTGCGGCCATAGCCCCCGTAGCCCGTCAGCGCTACTCCCGGTCGATAGACTGGAGGGATGTAGTACTGCGGCCGAAAGAGGAGACTGCCGACGACTTGACCCGCTAAAGCACCGGCAAACGGCGTCCAGAAGTTTGACTCCCGGCGAACCACGACCACTTCCTGTTGACCGGTCTGCGGGTTGGTTTGCGTTTCGGTGACGTTGTGGACGTATTCAATCCGAAAGTCGGGCGTCATGTACAGTGCCGGCTGTCCGTTTTCAACCCGCAGCTCGCTCGTTTTCCCCGCAGAGATCTCTTCGTTCGTGAGCTGGGCAAGGGGTAAGTCAGCGCTGCGGAACATCGACTGGCCGGGCTGAGTGTTGAGCAGCATCAGGCTGTATTCACCCAGGGTGTCGTCGTAGGTGGCCTGCTGAACAGGGTAGGTTCCGTCCGAAATAGCGCTGGTTGTCGCTGCTGGGGTCGTGGTTTGCGTGGGCTGCGAGGGCGGCTGGGAGACAGGACCATTGGGTTCAATAGAGCAGGCGCTGGTCACCAAGAGGAGAGAAAGCGCCATCAAAGAAACACAGGACTTACGCGCTGGTCCCCAAAATCCCCCCAGGTGGGTTCGCCGGTTACGCTTCGCGCCGGTACCCTTTTGGGACAAAGAGCGGGCCGAGTCCGTCTTCGCGGGATTAGAGAGACTAGGGGCGGCTGACCAATTCAGGGTCGTACGCCCTAGGGGCAGAAGTTTGCGGATTGTCATAGCTGGGCAGAGAGGTGGGCAAAAAACAGGATAAAGTCTTAGCTGAATTGGGCTAGAGGGGAACAAGCTCCGGAAAAAACTCAATGAGCTGATCTGGCGTTAGGTCGTCTCCAAGCTGAGCTGGAGAGAAGTGGAGCTGAACCGCCCTAATTGTGCCCCTGTAATGCAGGTTGATTAGCGCTTTCAATCCCGCCCTCAGCGCCTCTATGTCGTCGAGGCTGTCTTCTAGTTCGGGAACTTCGCCTTCAAAAGCAGCCACAATCATCACTACTACGTTTTGCGTTGCGGGAATGGTGAATGCAGTATCCTCGTCTGAGACAACCGTGGCGCTGCCGTAGCGCGCCGCCGAATCGGTAAAGAGCTCGCTGACGTAGTCTCCAGCTTCTCCCTCGTCCCAGGTGACGTCTCCTTCGTTGGCAGCCGAGCGCCAGAAGGTCTCATATTCCAGCAAGCGCTCGCAGACCTGCGCAAGCTGCTCACCAAGCACCTGCAGGTCGCCGTCTGAGTCGGCGGCTTTGCGTCCCGCTTGATTGAGCACCCCCAGCAGCGGGGCGACCTCTTGGCCGGCAAGATGCACGAAAATGCGGCAGACAACGAAGCGCGTCTGGCGGCTGAGCGGGTTAAAGCGATCGCGTAGACCCATAATTCGACGGGTAGCTCCCAAAAGTCTATTGCCCTCATTCTACGAGAGCGAGCCTGATGGTAGCCTTACCCCAAAGAGCGATCGCTGGCGGGATTACCGTAAGCATCCCTAGCGGTAACCCCAAACCGCAGCTTGCCCAAAGCCCCTCGGCAGCGATCGCTGCCGAGACAGGATGGCTAAATTTTCGGCTTCCTGCCGCTTTGTCAGGTTTCCACAGGATTTCTCTCGGGGCTCAAAGGGTAGCCTTTATCCCCTTTAAACCTCATACCCAAACAAATTTGGGTCCACCACATCACTCAGCTCTCCCAACCCGTACTCCGCCCACCGCTGGCTTACCTGCTGTGCCACCTCCGGGTCAGAAGCCAAAGGCTTACCCCAGGGATGGTCCGTTTCCGGAGCCACCTTCGTGGTCGCATCAATGCCCATGCGTCCCCCTAGCCCCACCCGCTCACTGGCAAAATCGAGCGTATCAAACGGCGTCTCCGGCAAAATAAACACGTCCCGCACCGGGTCCACCTTAGAAGTGATGGCCCACACCACCTGGCGCGGGTCGCGGATATTGATATCCTTGTCCACCACAATTACAAACTTAGTGTAGGTAAACTGCGGCAGCGCGCTCCAAAAGGCCAGCGCCGCCCGCCGCGCCTGGCCTGGATAGGCCTTATCGATGGAGATAATCGCCGCCTTATAGCTCAACGCCTCCATCGGCAAAAAGAAATCCACAATCTCCGAGACCTGCTGCCGCAGTATGGGCGTGTAGATCCGGTTCAGGGCGATCGCCATAATCGCCTCTTCCTTCGGCGGGCGACCGCTGAAGGTGGTGAGATAGATGGGGTCGCGGCGGTGGGTCATGCAGTGGAAGCGCACCAAGGGCGAGTCCTCCACGCCGCCGTAGTAGCCCATGTGGTCCCCAAAGGGGCCATCGGGCAGCACCTCGCCGGGGGTGATGGTGCCCTCTAGGACAAACTCCGAGTCGGCGGGCACTTCTAGGTCCACGGTCTTGCACTTGGCTAAATTCACGCCGCTGCCGCCGTATAGCCCAGCAAACAGCCATTCCGAGAGGTCCACCGGAATGGGGGTGGCTGCCGCCATAATAATTAGTGGATCGACACCGAGGGCGATCGCGATCTCCAGCTTTTTACCCCGCTCTGCCGCCTTGCGCAGGTGCCGCGCTCCGCCCCGCACCGACAGCCAATGCACCGTCATGGTGGTGTCGGACTGCAGCTGCAGCCGGTAGACGCCCACGTTGGGAGTGCCCGTCTCGCAGTCCTTGGTGATCACTAGACCTAGGGTGATGATCTTGCCTGCGTCGCCGGAGTAGGGGCGAATCATAGGAATTTGGTTCAGGTCCAGGCCCTCTTTCACCACCACTTGGTGACAGGGCGGCAGCAGGTCGCGCCCCGGTTTGGCCCGCACCACGTCAAACAGCAGCTTGCCAAACTCCACCGCCTGCCCAATCTTCTTTGGCGGTTTGGGCTGCTGCAGCATGCCCAGCTTTTTGCCCAGGGTCTCTAGCTCCTCGGGCGCTTCCATGTTCATGGCCCAGCAGGCCCGCTCCACAGTGCCCACGGTGTTAATGGCCACCTTGTAGGGGGAACCCACCACGTTTTCAAACAGCAGGGCTGGCCCCCCGGACTGCAGCACTCGGTTGGCAATTTCGGCCATTTCCAAGTCGGGGTTCACCGGTGCTGTGATGCGATGCAGGCGATCGCGCTCCTCTAGCTGCTTTAGAAAACCCCGTAGATCTCTCGCCATAGTTGCGGTGGGTGAAATGTGGTTAAGGAATGTTAAGCCTATCTCATTAAACCGCGTTTACCGGCTGCTGTGGAGAAAAAGCTGCAAGTTAGGCTCTATTTCAACTGCAAACCGCAGCAGAACCCTACCAGAAGAAAGACGATTTATACCCAGAATCTCCGGCATGATCTAAACGCCTCTTTCAAAGGTGAGGACTGCTGCATATCGCTACTCAACTTTTTTCAACTCCGAAGGTCATTCCTGCTTCGCGCTTTGTCGCGATCGCCGAGCAAATCGCTGAGGGCTGCGCCGACCACGCTGCCGCGGTTGACTCCTGGGGAGCTTTCCCAGAACAGGACTTCCAGCGGCTGGCTGCGGTTGGGCTGTTGGCGGCTCCTCTCCCAGCTTCGCTAGGGGGCTGTAGCTTGGGGGTCGAGTCCAGCAGTCTATATCCCCTATTGATGGTGTTAAAGCACATCGGGCGCGGCAATCTGGCAGTAGGTCGATTGTACGAAGGCCACGTCAACGCCCTGCAGCTCATCCAGACCTTTGGAACCCCGCAGCAGGTAGAGCGCTACGGTCACGACGCCCGCCGCCACAAAGTCTTCGGCGTGTGGAACGCTGAAGATGCCCAAGGGGTGAAGGTGGTGCCTTTGGGCGGCGGACGCTACCGCTTAGAGGGGGCTAAGACCTTTTGCTCTGGGTCGGGTTTTGTCGACCGGCCCTTTGTGAACGGAGCGCTGCCCGACGGCACCTGGCAGATGTGCATCGTCCCCATGGATGAGGTGGTCACTGGCGTAGACCCGTCGTGGTGGCAGCCCTCAGGCATGAAGGCCACCGCCAGCTACCGCATCGACTTTAGCGGCGTAGAGCTGAGTGACCAAGATTTGATTGGTCAGCCGGGAGACTATTTCCGCCAGCCCTGGCTGACGGCTGGGGTGACGCGCTTCGCCGCTGTGCAGCTTGGGGGGGCTGAGGCTCTGTTCAACCTGACGCGAGAGTTTTTGCAGGCTGAATGCCGTACGGAACACCCTTATCAGCAGGAGCGGCTGGGGCAAATGGCGATCGCTTTAGAGAGCGGCTGTCTCTGGCTGCGCGGCGTCGCCGATATGGTGGCGGCCTATGACCCTCAGTTTGGCGGGGATCCGGCAGTAGCTCACCTTGAGGCCGACAAGCTTGTAGCCTACGCCAGCATGGTCCGCACCGCCATCGAGCAGATCTGCATTGACATGATGCAAAGGTGCCAGCGTTCGGTGGGAACGCGGGGGCTGCTGCCGCCCTTGGCAATGGAGCGAGTGATTCGGGATTTGACGCTGTACCTGCGCCAGCCCGCCTATGATGCGGCAGTGTCTGGTGCCGGGGCCTATGTTTTGTCGGAAACAAAGCCGGCGGCCTCCCTGTGGCACGGACCAGATCACAGATAATTTAGTGCCAGCAGTGCCGCCATTGCCAACATCCCCACTCGCATCCCCCCAGGCGATAGAAGCGCGGTCGCTGGCGGTGGCGGGGCCGGTTCTGGTGGTGGCTCCCCACCCCGATGACGAGACCTTGGGGTGCGGCGGAGCAGTGGCGCTCCTGCGCGCGCGGGGAGAAGCGGTGCGCGTGCTGGTGGTGAGCGATGGCACCCAGTCTCACCCCCACTCCCAGAAATACCCCGCTCCGGCGCTGCGGCAGCTTCGGGAGGGGGAAACCCAAGCGGCGATGCAGCGGCTAGGGGTTAGCGCTGAGCAGATCGCGTTTTTACGCCTGCCGGACGGCGGGGTGCCCCATCTCCAGTCCCCGACGCCCGAGCTAAGTCAAGCGCTAGCAGCCTGCCGCATCGCCCTGACGGCCCATCCTCCCAGCACCATCTTTCTGCCCTACCGCTATGACCCCCACCCCGACCACCGCGCCACCTGGCAGCTAATTCAGGCTGTGGCTATTACCTTGCCCTGTCCGCCGCGCCTGGTGGAATACCCTATCTGGGACTGGGACCCAGCGCAGCGGGGAGAGTTACCGGCGGGCTATCGGCTCTGGCGACTGGATATCTCTAGCACCGTCCATCTGAAGCAACAGGCGATCGCCTGCTACCGGTCCCAGATTGAGGATCTAATTGACGATGACCCCAGCGGGTTTCGCCTCTCACCCGACTTGCTCACCCACTTTTCACAACCTTGGGAAATTTACCTGGAGCCCTGCCCATGACCTCCCCTCAACAGTCGCTGCCCGCAGACTATTTTGAAGCCCTGTACCAAGCCGACTCAGATCCGTGGGGATTTGAAACTAGCCCCTACGAGACCGATAAATACGCCACTACCCTGGCCGCACTGCCGCGCCAGCGGTATGGCTCCGCCTTCGAGGTTGGGGGGTCTATTGGGGTGCTCACTGAAAAGCTAGCGGAGCGCTGCGACGCCCTACTCTCCATCGACATTTCCGAGACGGCGCAGGCTAAGGCTATTCAGCGCTGCCGCCATCTGCCCCACGTCCGCTTCGAGATGATGAACATTCCCGAGCGCTATCCCAAGGGCAAGTTTGACCTGGTGGTGCTGTCTGAGGTGGGGTACTACTGGAGCCGGTCCGATCTGGCGCGATCGCAGGCGCTAATTTACGATTCCCTGGCACCAGACGGGCACCTGCTGCTAGTGCACTGGACGGGCGAGGTGCCGGACTACCCCATCGACGGCAACGAGGTCCACGATTCTTTCGAAGCGTTTGCCGCCTCTCGGCTGCGTCATCGCCTGAGCCAGCGAGCAGAGGCCTACCGCCTGGATCTGTACGAGCGCTAGCGCAACCGACTTAGCCGCAGACGCAGCCCGGCGATCGCCACCTCAATGGGAACCAGTTCCCAGCGCCGCTGCCACAGGCCATCTACCGACTGGCGCTGCTCAATTCGCTGGTAAAGAAAGTCAAACGGCAGCAGCGCCTCAAGCTCCTCCCACAGCCATTCTGCAGAGATCGCAAACCGCGCGGCAAGCGGGTCAATTTCCTGCTGCAGCGGCAGTTCACCTAGCGCGAGCCGTCGCCAAAGCCGCCGCAAATCCCGACGGGCCCGCAGCTTGGCTTCTAAGGCCGCTGCAGATTCTACCAAGAGGGCCTGCTGCCGCTGTCCCATAACTTGCCACTCAGTCAGCTGGCTGGCAAGCCCAATGGAGGTACGTCCCACCTGGCGGGCTGAGGTTGTCACCCGCATTGCTAGGCTATGGCGCAGCCGCGCGCCTACCCTAATTAGGGCATCGCGCAGGGCAACGTCTTCCGGGGTGTGGACAGGGGGCATGCCCCCGGCTCGCGCGTAAGCCTCACAAGTAACCGCAAAGTTTGCCCCATAAAATTGGTGATGGCGCGGCGCGGGATCGGCTGGGTTGGGGTCAATGCCGTCTTCGAGCTGCGTGGTGAGTAAGGCGTAGCCCACCGAGCGCAGATGGTAGGACCGGGCATAGACATCTAGAGCCTTACGTCCGGCACCGCTCGTCACAATGCGTCCCCCGACGGCATCAGCTCCCTGTCCAAGCTCTTGCAAGATGGTGGCAACCCAAGTCGGGCCAACCTGAGTATCTCCATCAGTGGAGGCGATCGCCCCGCGCAGCTCACCCAGCTGCAGCAGGCGGTGATACGCTTCATTCATGAGCAGCTGACGGACTCGGCCAATATAAGCTTCTTCAGAAGGTAATTCGCGCTCTATCAGATGAAGTCTCAGCTGCGGATAGCTGTTCATAGCGCGGCGAACAACGTCGGCGGACCGGTCAGTGCAGTTGTTGGCAAATACAATCACTTCGTACCGGCGCGGGTCGAGCGGTCCTCCCCGCAGATCAACCTGGTGAGCCAGAGCCTGCATGACAGCCGGTAAATTTTCGGCCTCGTTGCGGACCGGAACAATGACGCAGATGCTGCACTGCGGCAGCGGCGACTTCTCTACCCAGAGACGAGGCGAGAGAGGAGCATCGCTCATAGACGACGCCAGGGAGGTACAGATCATGCCCTGTATTGAGTCCTTTGATGAATTAACCGATAGCGTAGCGGTCTAGGTTGCGGTGTTGAATGGGCTAAACCCAACATCGCCTGCTTCTCCTAAACGGCGAAAAAGGTTCTGAAGCAGGAAATGATCAGTTTCGAGAAAACTTATTGGGTGTCTTGGTTTAAAGGCCGATTGTAGCCAAGTCTAATAGTACAAAACCTGGATCTTTTACCTACCCACCAATTGATAGAGATACAAAGCTTACGGCTATTCCTAAGAGGAATATCTTGGGAAGCCAAACTAAGTATGTCTTAGGACTTTTAGCTAAGGACTAAACCTGTTTGAGGTGGCGATCGCCACCTCGGTCTTACTTTTAAGTCAGTTGAAAAAGCTACAGGAACTTGCTTTAAATCTCTCCTGGATAACCCAGCGATCGCAGAATTTGGCAGTAGCTTTTCAAAAAGCTGATTGCATCCGCCGCGAAAATTGGGTAATGTCTGGATCGCTAGCCACCCAAGCCCAGGGGCTATGGTCGTATTGCGGCAGCGTCTCTATCCCATCGCCCACCAGCGGAATGCAGACTACTCACGCTACCTTCATTGACCTGCTGTGCGATCGCGCCCAGGCGACCCCTGACCAGGTGGCCTATCGATTCCTTAAAGATGGGGAAACAGCTGAAAGCACCCTCACCTATGGCGCTTTGGACCAGCAGGCACGAGCGATCGCCGTTTATCTTTGCACCGTTGCCCGAAAAGGGGATCGGGCGCTGCTGGTCTATCCTTACGAGGCCGGACTGGAATTCATCGCCGCCTTTTTGGGATGCCTATACGCAGGTGTCGTCCCTGCGCCCACCCATCCCCCCCGCAGCCGCCATGGCGTCTCAGACCTTGTGGGACGACTGACCTCCTCCGGCGCAAAGCTCCTGCTGACGCCCAAATCGATGGGCGCGAAGCTGCAGCGCCAGCTGAAAGAGACGGGGGCGATCGCCGACTGTCGGTGGGTCGTGCCGGAGGAGATTTCGCTAGACCCAGCGGCGAGCTGGCGGCGGCCCGATATTGACGGCGAAGCCTTGGCGTTTTTGCAGTACACCTCCGGCTCCACGGGGCTGCCCAAAGGCGTCATGGTCACCCACCAAGGGCTACTCCACAACCAAGAGCTGCTCAAGCTAGCGTTTAACCACAGCGAGGCGCTAGTCGGCGTTGGCTGGCTTCCGCTATTCCACGACATGGGGCTGATTGGCAATGCGCTGCAGCCGCTCTATCTGGGCACATCCTGCGTCCTCATGTCGCCGATCGCGTTCATCCAAAAGCCCTTGCGCTGGCTGGAGGCTATTTCTCGCTACGGCGGCACCACCAGCGGCGGGCCCAACTTTGCCTATGACCTCCTCTGCCGCTACGTGACCGAAGTCCAGGTGCAGCACCTTAACCTCAGCACTTGGCAAGTGGCGTTTTCTGGGGCAGAGCCCGTGCGGGCCGCGACCCTCGATCAGTTTGCCGCCAAGTTTGCCCCCTGTGGCTTTCGCCGGGAGGCCTTCTATCCCTGCTACGGTATGGCGGAAGCGACGCTGTTTATCTCCGGCGGCCAGGCCGCTGACCCACCCCGCGTGGGCTATGTAGATGAAGCCGCCCTAGCGTTAGGCCGGGTCGACTACAGTGAGCTGCCATCCCCCCGCCGTCGCGATCTAGTAAGCTGCGGCTACCCCTGGCTGGAGGGGAAAATTGCGATCACCCATCCCGAGACTTGCCAACGCTGCGCTCCCCAGGAGGTGGGAGAGGTTTGGGTGTCGGGGTCGGGGTTGGGGGTGGGGTACTGGGACCAGCCGCAGGCGAGCCAGACCTTTCGGGCCTATTTATCGGGTCAAGGCGCTGAGAGGGGGGAAGGCCCGTTTCTGCGCACGGGCGATCTGGGCTTTGTCCAGGATGGGGAGCTGTTTATCACCGGACGGCTGAATGACCTGCTGGTGTTTTGGGGCCTCAACCACTACCCCGAGCACCTAGAGGAAACGGTAGCGGCCTGCCATCCGGGGCTGAAGTCGGGCAGCGGGGCGGCGTTTGCGGTGAGGGTGGAGGAGCGCGATCGCCTGGTGGTGGTGCAGGAGGTGGAGCGGACCTACCGCCACCAGCTGACGGCAGCAGCGGTGGTGGAGGCAGTGCGCTGGGCGCTGTTTGACCAGCACTTTGTGGACATCTACGCGATCGCCCTAATAAAGCCCGGCAGCCTCCCCAAGACCTCTAGCGGCAAGATTCAGCGGCGGGCCTGCCGCGACCGCTATGTGAGCGGGGAGCTCGCGGTACTGAGCGAGTGGCGATCGCCCGCTGCGCTGGATATTCCTGCCGTGGTGCGCCGGTATTTGAACCCGCTGACTCACCTGAAGCGACTGTATTTTAGGATGACGTCAGCAGTAAGGTGGGGGCGGTGAAGTGATGAGGATGAAGTGGCGAGGGTCAAACCCAGATTGAATTTTTTGGCACAGATACGATTGCCAGCGTGGTCGCTCAACTCACGGTTCAAGATCAGGCCATTACCCTACTCGCCACCCATCCCTTTACGCCGGTCAGGCCTCGGTTTTTTCGCTCTCGCAATCGCCAGCTTGCCCTCATCGGCCAGTACCTGCAGGCGGTGAGCGGTCCGGTAATTTTGGCGGGTTCAACACAACGATGTGGTCTCCTTACTACCAGCGGCGGGCTGAGCAGACCGGCTTGCGTAATACCCAAGACGGCTTTGGCGTACTGTCCACTTGGCCCACTGTGGGAACGTCTAGAGCGATTCCAGGCTGGCTGACCTCGCTGTTCTCTATTTCCATCGATCGCTGTTTGATTAGCAGCGGGTTTGAGGGGGTAGAGACTCGGGTGGGAGCAGACGCCGGGTCTGACCACAAACCGCTGGTGGTTGACTTCCAGGTGGTCGGTGACGGCATATAAGCTACAGTTCTACCCTCTTCCCCATTGACCTATGACGTCTACACCTGCTCCAACCGCTTCCTCAAAGCCCCACTACCAAATTCCCATTCAAGACTGCGGTGAACCCCTCGTCCCCATCCCCCTCGATCGCTTCGCCGTCCAGTCCCCTCACCCCTACGTTCAGCGTGGTGCTCCCTACGGCGATCGCTCCCCCTACTACCTACGGCAGGGTGTGCTGGCACGGCTCATGGAGGCGCAGGTCGCTCTGCAGGCGCAGCATCCCGGATGGCGGCTGTGCCTGTTCGACGCCTACCGCCCCATAGCGGTGCAGCGGTTTATGGTGGAGGCCACTTTTGCTGAGCGCCTTGAAGCCAGCGGCTGCTCGCCAGATACCCTCACCCCCCAGCAAGAAGCGCAGCTTTGGCAACAGGTCTACCAATTTTGGGCATTGCCGAGCCAAGATGCGGCAATGCCCCCGCCCCACAGCACTGGGGCAGCGGTAGACCTGACGCTGGTGAACGAGTCGGGTCAGGCGGTGGACATGGGTTCTCCCATCGACGAAATTTCTCCGCGCTCTTACCCAGACCACTTTGCTCCGTCCGACGCAGCGGCAGACCCCGATCGCGCTCGCTTCCACCAGCACCGACAAATTCTCAATGCTGCTATGGCCAGCACAGGCTTCCGCCGCCATCCGCAGGAGTGGTGGCACTTTTCCTACGGGGATCAGCTGTGGGCCTGGCTCACCCATCAGGCGCAGCCCGCTGAAGGGGCGATCGCCCGCTACGGGGGCCGCTAGCTCCATGGCAAAAAACTCAATCAGGGTCTTAGAAAGTTTCTCTCGGGGAACCCGCCTTGCCAGGGGGATCCGCTGCTGACGAGTCAAATATAGCTTTGGCCACATTGCTTAGGACAATGTCGTGGGCTCAAACCTTTACATGGCATAGAGCGCCTTGTGATCTGCTGAGACTAGGTCTTTTGGCCCTTGGTCAAATTTTTCAGCCATTTCGCCAGCTGCGTTGACAGGTGAGCCGGTGCCTCTTCCTGCGTTTGGAGGGCTTGTCGGTCTGGGAAGTCTGGCCACACCAAGCTGCGAGAAATTGCCTCATTGACGACCTGCACAATTTCGGGCCGCAGCATTTCACTCGCGCGGGTTCGCTGATACTCTGCCCCTTCTTCCGTCGTGGCGTAGAGGGGCGGTAGGCGATTGAGGGCATAGGCCGAGATATCTCCCAGGTCGAGGAACGTCGGCCCATGGGTCTCCAGCTGGGTAATGCGAGTGGTGGCCTCCAGCAGCACTAGCTCCTCCATGACGTTCACCGCCTGCTTACGCGGTACGGTGATCACGGTGCCCTGCATAAGGGCATCCGTGAGGCGATCCAGCGCCCTGTAGTCCTCTAGAGTAAGCTCAGCTGCGCCGCACCGCTCGCCAATGTTTCCCTCCACTACCGCGGTCAAGTACCCTTCCTCTAGCGCCTGATCAACCAACTGGGCAATACTCATGGCTTCTCTCAATCGCGATAGACTTGATCGCGATGGATGGGTTTACCGGTGTAGAGTGCCCAACTCTAGGCTCGGATAACCAGCTTCATCGCAGCGCTAAGCCTACTCAATACCGTCGTACCGCCAGGGCACCGGGTCCACCGCATCACCATTGACATAGAGCCCCCAGTGAAGATGAGGCCCAGTAGCACTGCCGGTGAAGCCTACGGTGCCGATGGTCTGGCCTGCCTCTACAAACTCTCCGTCCTGCACGTAGATTTCGTTGAGGTGGATAAAAATGCTGAGCACCCCCTGTCCGTGGTTCAGGCCAATAGTGTTGCCGTGGACGCGGAAGCCCTCGCTCTCGTAGCCCACGAGGGAAATCTGCCCTGATGCAGGGGCCACAATGGGGGTGCCGATTCCCGTCGCGTAGTCGACGCCACGGTGGTAGTAGTTATCGGCAAACACGCCGTTGTAATAGCGCTGTACCCCAAAAACCGTGCTTACTGGTCCGCTCGTTGGCCGTAAAAATGGCCCATTCCAGAAGCGCTCGGGAGTGACTAAGGTCTTGAACGCTGCCACCTGCGATCGCTCTGTTTCCGTAAGCCCGGAACCGCCTCCCTGTACCCAGATGCTCTGCGTGGGAAAAGAGCGATCGCTCACCCACACCGCCAGGTTGCGAACCTCATCGCTGTCGCGCACCTGAATTTCTCGTCGACCAGAGGCTTCCAGAGGCGTGGTGGGAATCAAAGCCCGCCAAGTGCCGTTGACCTCAAACATAGGATAGGCGCGATTTCCTGAGGTGACGGTGGGTGGCTCGGTTTCTCCGGCGTCGGCAACCGCTACCACGGACAGCGTGTCGCCCAGCTGAGGGCTCTCCGGAGAAATCCTCACCGACAGCGCGGCGGCTGGGCTAGCGGCCATGGGCAGGAGGGCAGAAGCCGACAAGAACGCTAAGCCGAGGCAGGCTGAAGGGTTAGGCAAAATTGACATGGGCAGAGATCAACAAGAATGAAGTGAATTGGGACTCTTTGATTTTGGCTGAGGGTGTGGAGCTGACCCGCTGCGGCAACCTCTCAGGAGATTCTTCAGCGGTTTTCATTTAAGCACATGGCTTCCGTGATAAACCAATATCGAGTGCTTCAGCCTTTAGGGCTAGACAGTTTTTTCGAGTGGAACGCCCCCCATGACCCCTGAAAATTACAGCGCTGCTGACGTTTTGGTCATTATCCCAGTGCGCAATGAGGCCGACAGCATTGTCAAGGTCATTGCGCAGATTAAGAAACTGGGGCTAAGCCGAGTGCGCGTGGTCGACAATGGCAGCACGGACGACAGCGTTGCCTGCGCTACAGCGGTGGGCGTCGAGGTGCTTCACGAGCCCAAACCGGGCTATGGCCAAGCCTGCTGGCGCGGACTTTGTCGCCTGCCAAGCGACGTTAACTGGATCTTGTTTTGTGACGGAGATGGCAGTGATGACTTGGCCCAGCTGCCTGAGTGGCTACAGCAGCGCCACGCCTACGACCTAATGCTGAGCGATCGCACCGCAACGGTGGCAGGCCGCAGGGTGCTGACGCCCGCCCAGCGGTGGGGCAATGCGCTGGCGACGCGGCTTATTCAGCTAGGCTGGGGCTACCGATACAAAGACTTGGGTCCACTGCGACTGGTGCGGCGGCAGGCCCTAGAACAAATTGCCATGCAGGACCGGGGCTTTGGCTGGACGGTGGAGATGCAGGTGCGGGCGGTAGAGCTAGGGTTGCGGGTGGCAGAGTTCCCGACACAGTATTACCCAAGACGCTCTGGTAAATCAAAGATTTCGGGCACGCTGCAGGGCAGCATTCAGGCAGGGACGATTATCTTAGTGACGCTGGGCAAGCTGTACGGTCGTAGGGTGGAATCGATGGTGCGATCGCGCTGGGCTAGGGTATGGTGCTGATTCCATCGGGGTCGCCGGCGCTCTGAGGCAAAGGCGATCGCACTCAATAGCTTGTCCTGTTGGCTTCCGGCTATCGCGATCTAATCTACACCGACCGTTGGCTCCTTTGCCTGAGTGAACCTCACCACAAAGCGCACCAGCACAGCAGCCAGCACCAGCACCCCAGCAAAAGCGAATAGCGGAGCCGAGAGCGCCAGCACCGAGAGCGCCAGCGCCCCCACTAATTCCGCGATCGCCACCAAAAAATTCGTCAGTCCGCCTGTGGTCGCCGTTGAAACCAGCCGGGTAAATCCGCTCAGCCCTTTGACCGTAGCTGCCGCCCCGCCGCCCGCCACAATCGCCAGGCTCCACTGGGCAAAAGGGTCCAGCTGGTTTGCCGCTAGCCCCATCAGCAGCGTACCGGCTACAGCGGCAATGGGCAGCGCCACCGTATCCACCGCATTGTCTAGCCAAGGAATGCTATAGGCCAGCAGCTCCACCAGCAGCGCCAGGCTGAGGCCAATCAGCGCCGTTTGGCTCTCTAACCACTGCATATTTTCGTTGAGCGGCAGGTGGCCGAAAATGGCCGCTGCACTCAGCACCCAGAAGGGCACCACCACGCGAAATCCGGCGGCGATGCCTAGACCAAGGCCCAGACCGACGCTCTCTAGCAAGTCCAAATTCATTGACAGCCCTTTGATGAGATATGCGATCGCCTCCCCATCATAAAAGGTCTAACCGTGGGGTAGCAGGGCGAAGATTTTGGTCTCATGCAGATCTTATGCAGATAATACAAGGAGCCCTATACAAGCCATTTTTCTTCGCCATCCGTCTCCCTCCACACCACAGATAGATAAAATGCTATAGATGGGACGGATAGAGTAGCAGAGCGCCTCAAAACACACAAGTTTTACTCCCCATGACTACCCTATCCGGCACCCACCAGTCTTTCTGGATCGCCTCAACGCTCCCCTCCCAATATCCCAAGCTCACCCAAGATCTCACCGTCGATGTCGCTGTCGTTGGAGCGGGTTTAGTCGGGGTTACCGTGGCTAAGCTGCTCAAGCAGGCGGGTAAGACCGTAGCGCTCATTGAAGCCGACCACATCGGCCAAGGGGCTTCGGGCCACACCACGGCTAAAGTCACCTCGCTGCACCAGCTGATCTACGCCGACTTGGTAGATCAGCACGGCGAAGACAAGGCACGGATTTACGGTGAGTCGAATCAAGCCGCCGTTGAGAAGCTGGCGTCTTTGGTGCAGGAGCTGGGCATTGACTGCGACTTTGAGCGCAAGGCTACCTACTCTTTTGCTCAGGAGGTCGACAACCTAGAGTCGGTTCAAAAGGAAGTCGAAACGGCGCAGAAGCTAGGCTTACCCGCCACCTTTACCCGAGAGACTGAGCTGCCGTTTGACATCATGGGCGCGGTCAAATTTTCTAATCAGGCCCAGTTCCATCCCCGCAAGTTTATGCTGGCGATCGCCGGCATGATTCCCGGCGAGGGGAGCCATGTTTTTGAGCAAACCCGCGTTCGCAAGGTTGAGGGCGAAGCCCCCTCCAAAGTGATCACAAACGATGGCCCGACCGTCACGGCCCAAGATGTGATCATTGCGACCCATCTGCCTATTCTCGATCAAGGCCTGTTCTTCGCCAAAACCTATCCCAAGCGCTCCTACATCGTGGGAGCCCGCATCGACGCCTCCAAAGAGATCAGCGGTATGTACATCGGCGTTGGGAAAAAGTACCGCTCCCTGCGCACCACCCCCACCGACGACGGCGGCACCATGCTGATGATGGGGGGAGAGGGCCACAAGGTGGGTGAGGACTCCGACACCGAGATTCGCTACCAGCGTTTAGAGGCAGACATGCAGCGCTACTTTGACGTCGTGCCTGACTACCGCTGGTCAAGTCAGGGCTACGAGTCGTTCGATAAGCTGCCCTACATCGGTCCCCTCACCCCGGCCAACAGCCACATTTTGGTGGCTACGGGCTTTAGCCTGTGGGGCATGAGCAAGTCTATCCTCTCCGCTATGATGCTCACCGACCGGGTGATGGGCGTCGATAACCCCTGGGCCTCGCTCTACGATTCGACTCGCCCGACCCCATTTGTCACCCAAACCTCTTTGAAGGAAAACCTCGACGTGGGTACCCGCTGGGTGGGCGATCGCTTCAAAGGCCTGTTCGATTCGCCCAAAGACCTTCCGGCTGGAGAGGGCAAGCTGGTGACTGTCGATGCCCAGAAAGTGGCGGCCTACCGTGATGAAGCAGGGGAGCTGCATGCGGTCTCTGCGGTGTGCCCTCACTTAGGCTGCATCGTGGCCTGGAACTCTGCTGAAAAGAGCTGGGATTGCCCCTGCCACGGTTCGCGCTTTAGCTGTGACGGCGAGATTCTCCACGGCCCTGCCGTGAATGCTTTAGAGCCAAAGACGTAGAAACAGCGGGGCTACCGGAATTGAGGCACATCACAGCATCAGTCAATCTGACTGATGCTGTGAAGGATTAAGATGGGGCTAAATAGCGCTTAGAGCAGGTTCTCTGTCGCTAGGCTACCCCGCTCCTGAATGCCACTGAGGGCGATCGCTTGAGGTACAATCCCCAGCCCGTTGATATTGACAATATTGTGCTAGCGCCAGAGCAGTTAGCGTTAGCTGATCTGGTGGCCCAAACGGTTCATAGCCTGTGGAGTAAAGACCACTTCCACCAGGGCTGGCGCTACGACAGCGTCTATGATTCTGCTGCCCGCACCCACCCCAACCTGTTGCCCTACGCTCAGCTCAACGAGCGATCGCAGCAGCGGCAGCGTAACGCAGCGCTGACTGTCTTTAAGGTGCTGCTGGCGCTGGGCTACCGTATCGATGGCGGCTCTAGCGCCACAGACCCGGAAACGGCGCGCCCAATGCCGACGCACGCGAGCGCGACTCAAGACGAGGCCTTGGCCGAATCGCCAGAGGTGACGCTGGCGCTCAACAGGCTAAAAGAATCGTCGGAGGTGAACTTAGCAACCCTAATTTCTCTGCAGCGAGAAACCATCAAACTCAGCCCCCAAGCGCCCCCCGTCTATCGGGCGCTGGGAGAGGCCAGCCTAAAAATTGGCGAGCCGCTAATGGCCTACGACGTGCTGAGCGAGGGGCTGAAGCAATGGCCAAACGACCTCAGACTACAGCAGCTGCTGTCGCTGTCGCTGGCCCGCAGTGGCTCTACTGACGCCGCCAATACCCTATTGACTGCGCTGGTGCAGGCGGGACACCAAGACGAAGAGACCGTCGGTCTGCTCGCACGCACCCACAAAGATCTCTGGTCCCAGGCCTTTACCCCAGCGGCGGCAGAGCGCCACTTAGCCCTAGCGGCAGAGCGCTATCAGCAGGCCTATGCCCTGACCGGCAGCATCTGGGTCGGAATTAACGCCGCGACGATGGCCTGTCTGATGAATCAATTAGAGCAGGCCCGGCAGCTGGCGCGGGCGATCAAAGCAACCTGTCTGACTCAGCTCGCTGCTCTGACGCGCACCGGCGGAGATGCCTACTGGCTGCTGGCAACGCTTGGAGAAGCGGCGCTAATTTTGAAGGATTTGACAGCGGCGGAATAATTCTATGGTCAGGCGGTGGCACAGGGGCAAGGGCGATTTGGAGATTTCAGCTCTAGCCGCCGTAATGCGCTGCTGCTGGGTCAGCATTTGGGAATTGACCTAGCGCGAATTAAGCGATGGTTCCATATCCCTCGCGTCGTGATGTTTTGCGGTCATCGCATTGACCCGCCCAACCGCCAACAGCCCCGGTTCCCGTCTGAGCTAGCGCCTAAGGTGTACGGCGCAATTCGCGATCGCCTCCAGCATCTGGACGCGCACTTTGGCTATGCGTCTGCGGCCTGTGGGGCAGATATTTTGTTTTTGGAAGCGCTTCAGTCTTTGCAGGGAGAGCTGCATATTGTGCTGCCTTACGGCCTAGAGTCCTGTCTTCGGGACGCCCTGTATCGGCAGCCGGATGGGCAGTGGGAAAAGCGGTTTGAGCAGGTGATGGGTAAGGCTAGGGAAGTGGTGGTGGCCTCCGAGCAGAGCGTGCAGCAAAGTCCTACCCTCTACGACTATTCCAATCGACTGCTCCACGGGCTCGCTAAGATTCGCGCGAACCAGCTGGGCAGTGATCTCGTGCCCTTGGCGGTTTGGGACGGGCAGCTCGGCAGCTTGGAGGGGACTGCCAATACGGTAAATCTTTGGCAGCAGTGGAACGAAACGGTGGAGGTGATCGATTTGGCGGCCTTGGCTGACCCCCAGCCGGTTCACCTGCCATCTCGAGCCCCGTCTTCTCAGGCTACATCTTCTCAGGCCCCGTCTTCTCAGGCTACATCCCCCTCAACGTGCCCCCCAAAGCCAATGGACCCGGTGCTGAGAGCACTGCTATTTGCCGATGTGGTGAACTATACCCACCTCAGCGAGGAGCAGTTCCTGCCCTTTGCCGACCATTTTTTGGGGGCTGTAGCGCAGCTTCTCGATTCCCCTGGCTACAGGCCCTTAACGAGAAACACCTGGGGAGATGCCCTCTATCTGGTGTTCACCACCGTGGAGCAGGCGGGGCAGGCGGCCCTAGACCTGTGCGACCTGGTGCAGCGGGTAGACTGGGGCAGCAAGGGCCTTCCCGCTGACCTCAATTTGAGAATTGCCCTGCATGCCGGTCCGGTCTCCAGCAAGGTGGACCCCTTGACCGGGCGGGTCAGCTACGTGGGCACCCATGTCAACCACACAGCCCGGATTGAACCCGTCACTCCCCCCGGCAAGGTCTACGCGAGCCAGGCCTTTGCGGCGATCGCCGCCTCTGAAGGGCAAACGGCGTTTTGCTGCGACTATGTGGGCCAGATGCCCTGGGCCAAACATTACGGAACTTTTCCCACCTACAGCGTTCGCAGAGCCTGGGGCTAGCCCGGTGCGACTGTCTCTTCAGAGGCCTTAGGCACAGAACCGGCTGGGTCCGCCGGAACCCCCCATAGCTTGGGGAACAGCAACCCCGAGCGACGCTGATAGGCCGCAAACTCTGGGTAGCGAGACAGAGACTTGTCTTTCTTAAGCATGTTGGGAAGGAATACCAGCGCAAAGAACCCAGCCAAGATGGCAAAGGGCAGCCAGTGCATCGCCAGCATCGCGAAAGAGGCGTAGATCAGAATCTCGCCGAGATAGTTGGTGTTGCGGCAGCGGGCAAACAGGCCCTCAGTGATCAACCCCTTCTGGTACTTGAGGGTGAAATACTTTTGAGCATCGCTTGCGTAGTGCAGGAAAATGCCCAAGAGGTTTAGGGAGACGGCGACGGCAATTAGGGCGGAGGACGGTTGGACCCTCTGCGTCAGTGACATACTCCCGACGCTCATCTTTTAGATAGAGCGCGGGCTTCTTGGCTCACGCACCACAATTTAATGGATGCCGCGCAAGAAGGTATCCTGCTTCATCTGGTCCTGTCTAGTTACGCAGCAAGCCGTGCAACCCCGATTAGATCCCATCGACAGGCGATTTGTTTAATGTCCAGGCAATGACCAACCCCAGACAGTGACGAGTATTCAATTTCCAGCTACGTTTTCTACCGTCTGCACTGTTCACCAGCCAAGGGCTGTACGTTTGTGTCACGATAGCAGGCCGCCGCCATGAAATAGTTTGAGCTTGGTTCAATTGTACCCTTTGCTCGCCTCGGCGCTGCCCTTAATTGCCGCCTTCGGCATCCAGTCAAGGGCGCACCTCGACTCGCTCGCTTACATCCCGACGCTGATGCTGCGCATACAGCGCGGGGCTTTCACGAACTAGCTAAAATAACGGGCGCAGCCCAGTACAGGCCGAGCACCCCAAATAGCACAATGCCCTTGATCAGGGAAATGCTCTGCTCCCAGCTTTTGTCGGGGTAGAGCCGATCTTTGATGAGCCACAGTAAACCATAGGTGCCGTGGAGGGCGAGGTAGATCCAAGCTGCGGTTGTGAAATTGCCGTAAAGCACCATCAGGGCAAACACAAACAAGCCTGTTGTGCCCTTATGGAGGTTGATAAAGTGCTTGATTTTCATCATTGGAGCCTAGGACAGGGCTGCAGGCAGGGCGCATTTTCGATGTTTGCCTGGGACTGGCGATATTCTAGAGCATATTTCTGGCGATCGCCTCTTCCAGCAGACTCTGCCCTTCCGCCACCGACTCAATCCGGCAGAGCTGGTCCCGCAGCTCCGCCGCGCCGGGAAATCCCTTAGCGTACCAGGCCATATGCTTGCGGGCCTGACGGATGCCCCGCTCACCCTTGTAGTCCACCAGCATCTGTAGATGCTCTTGGGCGCAGCGCAGTCGCTCGACTATTGTCGGTGGCGGTAGCTCCTGCCCCGTGTGCAGCAGGTGGTCAATTTGCCCCACCAAGAAGGGGTAGCCCAAAGTCCCCCGAGAGCACATGACGCCGTCCGCTCCCGTCTCCTGCAGACAGGCGATCGCCGCCGCCACTGAAAAGATATCGCCGTTAGCGATCACCGGAATAGTGATGGACTGCTTCACCCGCGCAATCCAGTCCCAGCGAGCTTGACCGGTATAGCCTTGGGCGCGGGTCCGTCCGTGGAGGGTGAGCATTTGAGCGCCAGCGCTTTCCAGGGCGCGGGCAAACTCAACGGCGTTGATATGGTCGTCGTCCCAGCCGATGCGGGTCTTGACCGTGACCGGCACCGTCACCGCGCCGGCCACCGCGCTCACTAGGCGCGCCGCCATGTCAGGGTCACGCAGCAGAGAGGAGCCGCCCCCTTTTTTGGTGATCTTGTTCACTGGGCAGCCCATATTGATGTCGATGGTCAGGCTACCCTGGTCTACGGCACGGCGGGCGGCTTCTGCCATAAAGTCGGGGCGACAGTCAAAAAGCTGGATACTCACCGGACGTTCGTCGGGGTCAATCTCCATCATCTGGGGCAAAGACTGCAGGTGATGCAGCTCACTGGCGCTTACCATCTCGGTATACATCATGGACTGGGGGGCATAGCGACGCACTAATCGCCGAAACACCAGATCCGTGACGCCGGACAGGGGAGATTGCAGCACCCGACTTGCCACGCTCACAGGGCCGATCTGCAGCGGTGTGGAGAGGCGCTCCCGCAGCGCGACTAATGGGGGGCGCTTGGGGCGTTCCTGAGAAGATTGTCGGTGGCGAGAAATCGTCATGGCGTATGAGTTGGCCAGCCCTTTGAGCTGTGTAAGTTGCCTTCAGGCTCGGTGCCAAGCCAAAGTTAAAGCTGCTTCACCTGCGGCTCCCTAAGAATAGCCTGAGCTTTAAAGATGTTGCACAATAGTGAGGGCTATTGAGAGGTGGTCGGCATACTTTTGGAGAGCCCCTCAATTCTTGACAACCCTCTTTACACCAGTCACTCGTGCGCATATTGCAGTCGCAGATCAAAAGTCGCAAGGCCACAGCTATTCCCCTGTACGTTTTGATTACGCTGCCGATGCTGGCGCAAATTGCCGCCATAACGTCGCTTGTAGGTTACCTGACGTTTCGCAGCGGGTATCAGGCGATTGAGGCGGTGGCGATGCAGCTGTTGGGAGAGACGGGCGATCGCATCACTCAAGAGCTAGACGCTTATCTCAAATCGGCCCAGCAGGTAAACCGAAACCACGTAGTTGCAGTGGAGGCAGGCGTTCTTGATCTTCAAAACTTAGACCAGCTGCATCGCTATCTTATTCTAGAACTCCAGCAGAGCGACGCGCTGACGTCTTTTATTTTCTCAACGCCAGAGGGCAATGCCCGAGTTGTCCATCGAATTGAACCAGAGCAAATTGAGTCGGGATTTACACCGCTGACCGTCTCTGACTTACCTTTTGAAGCGGGTGTCGCCACCCCTGAATCTTCTGGCGAACTAGCGCTTTACAGCGTCGACAAGGCCGGTAATTTAGGTCGACTTATTCTGACTCTAAAAAATTTCGATATTCGACAAAGGCCTTGGTATCTCCGGGCTATTGAGACTGGGGAATCGGGGTGGAGTAGCCCCTTTCGCGTCGGCACCACGGATCTGCTGGCAGTCAATACCTACGACCTCGTCTACGACGATCAGCAGAGGCTGCAGGGCGTGTTTGGCGTCCACCTCAGCCTGAATCAAATCAGCAAATTCCTCAGGGGTCTAGAGGTGGGCAACCAGGGCACGGCGTTCATTATCGATCGCGATGGTCAACTCGTTGCAGGTTCTGTTGACGGAAAAGCCTATTCAACGACGCTTATGCCTCCGAACGGCCAGTTCGACGCAGCGGATAACCAGAAATTTCGGCGATCGCTGGTGGAACAGAGCAGTAACGCCTTAATTCGCGGCGCAGCGCAGCATTTAATCGCCGAGTTTGGGAGCTTCCGCCAGGTTCAGACCTTAGAACAGTTTTCAATCAGCATCAACAGCAAGCGCCAGTTTCTTCAAGTTATGCCCTATGGGAGTGACAGCAACCTGGATTGGCTAATCGTGACGATTGTGCCGGAGTACAGCTTTATGGCAGATATCTACGCCAGTCTATATCGAACAGCTGCAGCGTCTATCTTCACCCTCTTCGGAGCGATTGCCCTTTACCTACGGATTGCCCGATGCGTCACCCGCCCCATAGTGGCCCTGAATCAGAGCGCTCAGGCCTTCGAGAGAGGCGAGCCGATTCGTCCGGTTCCCTCGACGGGTATCTGGGAAGTTGATTCCCTGCAGAAGACGTTTCACCAGATGGCCTCCCGCCTGGGTGAGCTACTTCACACTTTAGAGCGGCAGGTGCAGCAACGGACGGTAGAGTTGCGGCACAGCGAGGCCAACCTAAAGGAAGCCCAGCGCATTGCCAAAATAGGAAGCTGGGTGATGGATGTGGCGACGGAGAAAATTATTTGGTCTGAAGAACTCCTGCAAATTTATGACTTGGGTGAAGGAGGGCATAGTCTGGGCTATCACGACTTCATCAGCTATTTGCCTCCGGAGGATCAAGAGACTTTGATGAGCGCCGTCAAGCGGGCGATCGCCGATGGAGAGTCTTACGAAATCGAACATCGATTTATTCGCCAAGATGGTAAAGCGCTGCACATAGTCAGCCGGGGGGAGGCCGTTTTTAATGGACAGGGCAGGGTCGTCGAGCTGGTGGGTACCGCCATGGACATCAGCGATCGCAAGCAGGCTGAGCTGCAGCAGCAGCGACACTTCCAAGAGATAGCAGAGTGGCGCGACCGCTATGAGACGGCGGCGCGGGCCAGCGATCGGGTGCTGTTTGAGTACGATCTTGCCGCAGACGAAGATACCTGGGGCCCAAATATCGAAGAGATACTGGGCTACAGCGCCGAGGAAATATCGGGTGGAATGGAGCGCTACGTCAAGTTGATTCACCCCGAGGATCGCGAGCGATTTGTGGAGACTTTAGGGGAAGACAGGACTTCAACAAAGCCGTATCAAGTCGAGTTTCGGCTTCAAAAGCCGGACGGCACCTACAGCTGGGTGGAGGAACAGGGCATCACGCGATTTAACGCTGAAGGCCAGCCAATTCAGGTCGTCGGCTACGTGGCAGATATCAGCAGGCGCAAGTGTATGGAGCTCAAGCTGCAGGCGTTGGCGACGATAGATGTCCTCACCCAGGTCGCCAATCGCCGTCAACTGGAGATATCGCTCGATGACGAATGGCAGCGCCACCGGCAGTCCCAGCACCCGCTGACGCTAATTATGCTCGACATCGACCACTTTAAAGCCTTCAACGATACCTACGGCCATCCCGCAGGCGATACCTGTCTTCGCCGCGTTGCCCAAGCGCTGCAGACGGTAGTCAATCGCCCAGACGACCTAGTAGCCCGCTACGGTGGAGAAGAATTTACGCTGCTGCTGCCCAACACTGACTATGCCGGAGCCTTCGCCACTGCTCAGCGCATTCAGGAGGCGATCGCAAGGTTGGCGATCGCTAACCCAGGATCTGAGAAAACTATCCTCACGGTAAGTATGGGGATTGCGGTCGTCTGCGTGTCGGCTGAGCTGACCGCCGCGATCGCCATGAGCCGGGCCGATGAAGCTCTTTACCGCGCCAAACGGGTGCGCGACACCTACCGCATCGAGGGCGTTGGGCTGAGTTTGTCCCGTAAGAACCGCTCTGCGTAGGCGGCTCAGCGAAGTTTTCCGGATACGCTCCTGGAGAACGCACTGCTGCATAGAACCCAGTCTAGAAGCCTTGACCCACTCTAGTGGGTATTCTCAATTGGCCTGCACTTTCAGTCCACTATGAACTACGTCTAGCCGCAAGGCTGAGCTAGACGTTTCGCGCGTTTCATTTCCGCTAGGCGCTTCATGCTTCGGCAATCAGTGGAGCTAGTGGATCGACGGCTTAAGGACAGTTCCTGCCCCTTGGCCCAGATCAGGTTGACCTGGGCAGCATTGGTATCGCGGTCCTCAACATGACCGCAGTGCTGGCATACGTGAGTGCGCTCAGCCATCGTCTTGGGCGTCGTCTGTCAGCACACAGCACACCGCTGAGTAGGCTTAAGCTGCCGGGTAGGTGACTCGACATAGAATCCACCGGCCTCAGCCTCTTTGTAGGATAGCAGCTTGCCAATCTCGGCAAACCCTACCGACAAGATAGAGCGGTTGAGACCGGCCTTTTGCTTTTTCCGCTTACCCTTCTGGGCCTTGCGGGTCATGCCCTTGACGTTGAGTTGTTCGCCAGCAACTAGGCTGTTATCGCGTACTATGCTGCTGGTTACCTGGTGAAGCCAACGCGCATCTGAATGCGCAACCCCAAATCTCTCAGCTCCAAGTAGCCATTTGTACCATCGGTATGGGCTTTCCATCCTGACTTGCAAGGATATGTCCAACCTCTGTAGTAGCGGAATGCCTTGAACTTGGGGTAACCCCGCAGGCCATTGAAAAAGCCCTGAAATGCTAGGTCAACCCGCTTTAGAGTCGCTTGCAAGGCGTGACTGGCTAGCCCTTTGTACTCAGGCCACTCTCTCTTAAATGCTGGCAAACAGTTTTGCTGAGCAAAGTAGTCCACCGAGACGCCCCACCGCTTATACATATCGCGGCGATCTGCTAGTGCGGCATTGTACAGATACTGGTGCAACTTCCGCGCATCATGCAGCTTCGCCGCCTTAGTGGCGGACGGATACAGCTTGAAAGTGACGCGGCGAGTTGTTACCATGTGCCCATAATAGCCTACACCTAGCCCAAATGCCAACAAGAAAAGGAAGTCACAGCGTTTTTAGCGTGCACCTGCACCTAGTATTTGTAACGCACTACAGGCGCAAAGCCATCAACTCTGAAATGCTTGCTAGGATTGAGGAAATGATTTCTCAGGTCTGCGTGAAGATGGGGTGTAGGGTGCTGGAGTTCTCAGGGGAAGCGGACCACATCCACCTACTTGTTGACTTCCATCCACGCAACTCAATCTCTGCGCTCGTTGGCAGCCTTAAAGCCGCAACCAGCCGCACCATGAAAAAAGAATTTCCCCAGCAGTACAAAGAACACTACGGGGGACATAAAGCGTTTTGGTCCAACGCTTACTATGTCGCTAGCGCTGGCGGAGCCCCAATCGAAATGCTTAAACAATACATCCACCGCCAAGATGCACCGACTGATTGACGGCGAAGCCGTCCCCTATCCTTCCCTAATCCGCTGCGCTGAGATTAGGGACTGCCGCGCTAGAGTTCAATCGTGGGTGGGGTAAAAAGCGTAGTCAAACGGTCAGTTGCTTATGTTTTCTAAGATGAGAATTGCTGGCAGGGGGCACGCCACGCTACGCGCCTACAGGCCTTGCCTGAATTAGACCAATTAAAAAGCTGGCCCGTGAAGGCCAGCCTCTGTCTCTGTCAAATTGATACGATGTCGTTGCAGTCTCAAACGTTCTATATCAGTAGAAAAAGTCAGCCATTGCGTTCCCAGGGCTGCCTGAGCGATAACCGAAGGCGGTCTCGTCTCGCTTCTTGAGAAGTAGTGTAGCAAGATATACGGTTCTTTTTCATAAAACTTTACACCAGGTTTTACGTGAACCCATAACTCTTGTTAATGCATCTGACGACGAAGCATTTGGCGCTAAGGCACAGAGATTGTAGTAGCCCTAAGCGTTATCTATGGCTACAGCCGCTATCGAGCTGAATCCGCAGACCTTTAGCCTTTTTTGAGCCTGTTATTCTGCTGACCCGTCACTACCCTCTTTGCGTTGCGTTTCATAAGGACATCCATGCGTTACATCCCGCCGTTCAAACCTACACAACTCGCCGCCGCCCTACTTGCGGCCAGTGCGATCGCCCCCGCGATGATTGCCCCCGCCGCGATCGCTCAAGACGCCGGCGATACCGACCCCACCGCGAGCTCAACTCGCTTTAGCTGCCAGCTGGCCGATGGGGAATACACCATCATGTACAACCCAGAGAGTCAGCCTGACCAGCTCTATTCTTGGGCAACCCCAGAAGACATGGGAGGGGGTTGGTTTGCCGATCGCCGCTGCGCTGAGATTGGTCGCCGCCTAGAGCTCTATCGCCCTGATGGCCTACTGGAGCTACGTACCGACGTTGAGAACGGCTACAACACCGTCTGTGCCACCACGGAAGCGAACAGCGAGTGCCGGATTGTCTTCACGGTCCCTCAAGGGCAAGACCCCCTGCAGACGAGGGACCGCGTGTTTGAAAACCTGGCGATCGCTAACCAGGGCCAGGAGACCACAGCAGTCACTACATACACTAGCGGTAGCGATGGAATTCTGCGCCGGATTGGGCGCGAACTTGGCCTAGATTTGCCGGGAGGCCAGGGCTCGGCGTCCCCTTCCGGGGCGGTGCCCTCTAGCGCAGCGATAAACCTGAGGCCGTTTTTAGACCCAGCCGACGGCGGAACGGGGACAGCCCTACGCTCACAGGTACAGCCTTCAGGGCGATCGCTAAACCCAGAGGCGTTTCGCTAGGCACCGGCTTGAGCCTTTCCCCCCGGCGTAGCGCCGGGGGATTTTGCCAATCTTCGTCACGTCTTTGCTAGGGCAGCTGATAATGTTTCGATAACGTAAACATGCTACTATTCGCGTTGCTCTCTGTCTTTCAATGTGCAGAGTGGAGATGACTGTTTTCTGTTGGGAGTCCAGAAATGCTTACACCACCTCATGACATTATTCGCCGCACTAAGATCGTCGCGACCATCGGCCCGGCGACCAGCGATCCCGACACGCTTCGGGCCCTGATTGAAGCGGGCGCGACGACGCTCAGACTCAACTTCTCCCACGGAACTCATCAAGACCACCAGCGCAACATTAGGCTGATCCGTCAGCTGTCCTTTGAACTCAACCAGCCCGTCGCAATTCTCCAGGATTTGCAGGGGCCTAAAATTCGGCTGGGCCGATTTCAAGAGGGTCCCATCCAGCTGGAGGTGGGTGACCCATTTACGCTGACGAGCAAAGAGATTCCCGGCACGCAAACCATTAGCTCTGTAACCTACGACAAGCTGGCAGAAGAGGTGTCGCCAGGGGCGACCATTCTGATTGATGACGGCCGGGTAGAGATGGTTGTCGACGAAGTCTCACCGGAAACAGGAGAGCTTCACTGCCGCGTGGTGATCGGGGGCCAGCTCTCCAACAACAAAGGGGTAAATTTCCCGGGAGTCTACCTCTCTATCAAAGCGCTGACGGAAAAAGACCGCAAAGACCTAGTGTTTGGCTTAGATCAAGGGGTTGACTGGGTTGCTTTGAGCTTTGTGCGTAATCCTCAAGACATCCTAGAAATCAAGGAACTGATCTCAAGCGCCGGCAAGCACGTGCCGGTAATTGCCAAAATTGAGAAGCACGAGGCCATCGAGCAAATGGAGGCCATCCTGTCCGTTTGTGACGGCGTTATGGTCGCTCGGGGTGACCTCGGGGTAGAGGTGGCGGCGGAAGAGGTGCCCATCCTGCAGAAGCGGCTAATTGCGATCGCCAACCGCCTCGGCATCCCCGTGATTACGGCCACTCAGATGCTCGACAGCATGGCCCACAGCCCCCGCGCCACTCGCGCTGAGATCTCCGACGTAGCCAACGCCATTTTGGACGGCACCGACGCCGTGATGCTCTCTAACGAAACCGCCGTCGGCGAATATCCCGTCCAGTCAGTGGAGACCATGGCGCGCATTGCCGTACGTCTAGAGCGCGATCAGCTCACTAGCCGTACCTTTGAAGAAAAGCTTGGCCACACCATTCCCAATGCCATCAGCCAAGCGGTAGGTCGGATCGCCGCTCAGCTCGACGCCGCCGCCATTATGACCCTGACCAAAACTGGTGCGACAGCGAGGAACGTGTCCAAATACCGCCCTCAGACGCCCATCTTGGCGGTTACCCCCCACACCGACGTCGCCCGCCAGCTTCAGCTCTCTTGGGGGGTTAAACCGCTGTTGGTTTTGGACCTCCCTTCAGCCGGTCAGACCTTTCGGGCAGCGCTCAGCGTCTCCCAGGAGGTCAACCTGCTGCGGGAAGGCGATTTGGTGGTGATGACGGCAGGCACGCTACAGGGCGTTGCGGGCTCCACTGACCTCGTCAAGGTCGAAATCGTCACGGCAGTGATGGGGAAAGGCATCGGCATCGGCCAGGGAACCGTCAACGGCCGGGCCAGAATTGTCCACGACTCGATGGATGCGGGTAGCTTCAACCCAGGCGAAATTCTGGTGGTGTCTCACACCAGTGCTGACTACGTTGAAGCTATTCGCAACGCCTCCGGCATCATCACCGAAGATGACAGCCTAACTGGCCACGCCGCCACCATTGGTCTGCGGCTGGGGGTGCCGGTTATTCTTGGGGTTGAAAACGCCACTGATGTGATTCGAGATGGCACCATTTTGACGCTGGACCTCAAGCGAGGGCTTGTCTACTCTGGTACCCGGGGAACAGGCGCAGAGACCGCTGCAGTGACTTCTTTGGTATAGGTGCCGACATGTGACAGCCGCGATAGTGGCCCAAACTCAAACCTGCTGGCGCGACTTCTCTATCTACCATGAAGGAAGCACTAGAAATAACCGATCGGGCTCTATTACCAAAATCTTTCTGGGAAGTGGGTTCTTCCCATGGGAGAGTTTTTCCTCTTGACCTAGACATAGCTTGTTTATACTACGGTCACCGACTTATTTATGCTACATGCATTGAGTTAGCCCTGCTTGGAGAAGCTGACTGATTTGTTCACCTTATAGGTGAGCTGTAAACGCAGCAAACCTAGCTAATATAGGCCAAGATTAGAACATTAGAGACTTGACAGCGCTGGGATATCAGGCTTTATGATAAGCACCGTTTAAGGGTTTATGCCCTACGATTGCTACGCCGATCGAACCTAGCTACTACTTAAATAGAACTCAAGGGGATGTTGAAGTCACATGCAAGAGCTCGCACTTACGCCAGAGATCAACTTCAGTAGTGATGCCTACAAAGATGCGTATAGCCGCATCAACGCTATCGTCATCGAAGGCGAGCAGGAAGCGTACGATAATTACCTGAGCCTCGCTTCGCTACTGCCGGACTCCTCAGAAGAGCTGACTCGCTTGGCCAAGATGGAGAACCGTCACAAGAAGGGGTTTATGGCCTGTGGGCGCAACCTTGAGGTTGACCCCGATATGGACTTTGCCCGCGAGTACTTTGGTGATTTACACGGCAACTTTAAGACAGCCCTTGAGCAGGGTAACGTTGTCACTTGTTTCCTTATTCAGTCCCTAATTATCGAAGCGTTTGCGATCGCCGCATACAACATCTATATCCCCGTCGCCGATGCCTTTGCGCGCAAGATCACCGAAGGGGTGGTCAAAGACGAGTACATGCACCTCAACTTTGGCGAAGTGTGGCTCAAGGCCAACTTTGAAGAGTCTCGGGAAGAGCTGAAGGAGGCCAACCGTCAAAACCTGCCTATTGTGTGGCGCATGCTCAACCAGGTTGAGAAAGATGCCGCCATTCTGGGGATGGAGAAAGAGGCGCTGGTCGAAGACTTTATGATCAGCTATGGCGAAGCTTTAGGCAACATTGGCTTTACCACCGGTGAGATCATGCGGATGTCGTCTCACGGCTTGGTCGCGGCTTAGACGCTGCTGGGTAAAGTTGAATAAGTAGCTATCGAGACGTGTGGCCTTGGGATGGCGAGCGTCTCGATTTCATCTGCTTTCTTTAAATTATTAAACAACGATTACGAGCAAAGAACTATGTTTGGGTTGATTGGTCATCTCACAAGCCTTGAGCATGCGCGGCGGGCTGCCGAACACTTAGGCTTCCAACAGTATGCCGATCAGGGTCTCGATTTTTGGTGCTCGGCACCGCCTTTGATGGCCGATACTATTACGGTTACCAGCGCGACTGGGCAGACCATCAAAGGGCAGTACGTCGAATCCTGTTTCGTGCCCGAGATGCTGACAAACCGCCGCGTCAAAACCGCCATCCGCAAAATTCTCAATGCCATGGCGCTGGCTCAAAAAAACAACCTTAACATTACGGCGCTGGGTGGATTTTCCTCGATTATCTTTGAGAACTTTAACCTAGATCAGCATCGGCGCGTCCGCAACGTTGATCTAGAGTTTGAACGCTTCACTACGGGCAATACCCATACCGCCTACGTCATTTGTCGTCAGGTTGAGCAGGCTGCCGCAAAGCTGGGGATCAATTTGTCCAATGCAGTGGTAGCGGTTTGTGGGGCAACCGGAGACATTGGCAGCGCTGTGTGCCGGTGGCTTGATGCTCGCACCGACGTTGAAGAGCTGTTGCTAATCGCCAGAAACCAAGAACGTCTTGAGGCGCTGCAGAGCGATTTGGGGCGAGGAAAAATCATGGGGCTCACCGAGGCGCTGCCGCTCGCCGATATTGTCGTGTGGGTTGCCAGCTTGCCCAAAGGGGTCGAAATTGACCCTGAGACCCTCAAGCACCCCTGCCTGATGGTGGACGGAGGCTACCCCAAGAACATGGGCTCAAAAATACAGCATCCTGAGGTCTATGTGCTAGAGGGCGGCATCGTCGAGCATTCTCTAGAAATTGACTGGCAGATCATGCAGATCGCTCAGATGGATATTCCGGGTCGGCAGCTGTTTGCCTGTTTCGCGGAGTCGATGCTGCTAGAGTTTGAAAAATGGCACACCAATTTTTCCTGGGGACGCAACCAAATTACGGTTGAAAATATGCTTCGTATCGGAGAAGTTTCGGTGAAGCACGGGTTCAGACCTAAGCTGAGCTTTCAAAACACCTAGCGCCCGCTGACCTCCATTAAACGATCGCCCGTGCCGCTGATTCCGTCAGATGAGCTCTGCTGGCGCGGCCCCTCTCAGCTCACTGGGCTGACGTCAGGGGCCATCCATTTGTGGAAGGCGTCTTTGGACATTCCACCAGACCGCCTTCGCCACCGAGCCGGTCTGCTGTCAGAGGATGAGATTGAGCGGGCGAATCGCTTGCGATCGCCCGCCAGCCGACGCTTTGTGGTGGCCCGAGGCACGCTACGGCTAATTCTAGGTCGATACCTGCACTGCCCTCCCGACGCTATCAATTTTGCCTACAGCGATCGCGGCAAGCCGCTTCTCGGCGCGTCCCATAGCCAGCCACAGCTGCAGTTCAACCTATCTCACTCACGGGACGTCGCGGTCTACGCGCTCATCTCGCAGGGTGATATCGGTGTCGATGTGGAATATGTCCGCCCTGTTTCATCACTGCTGAGGCTCGCTCACCGATACTTCTCAGAGCAAGAGCAGGCAGATTTAAAAGCGCTTTCAGGACCGCTACAGGTGCAGCGCTTCTTTGATTTATGGACTCAAAAAGAAGCGTACATCAAAGCTACAGGGGAAGGAATTCAAAAGATAGCGACGGCCAAACGGCCTGAAACTTGGTCTTTATCCAGCCTGCAAATAGGCCCAGAGTTTAGGGTCGCCGTCACAGCTAGTAACGCCACAGGGGAACTTCAGCTTTTCAGCTGGAAGTAAATGCCTTGGCTTGACCTACCCGTGCTGAGCTAGCACCTGCTTCAGGTAGTACCCCGTGTAAGACTCTTCTATCGTCACAACCTCTTCCGGCGTGCCTACAGCCACCACCTTGCCGCCGCGATCGCCTCCCTCAGGGCCTAGATCGATGAGCCAATCGGCGCAGCGAATCACATCTAAGTTGTGCTCAATCACCAGCACCGAGTTGCCCTTGTCCACTAAGCGCTGCAGCACGTCCAGCAGCTTGTGGACATCGTAGAAAGAGAGTCCTGTGGTGGGCTCATCAATGAGATACAGCGTTTTGCCCGTCGCCCGCCGCGACAGCTCCGTTGCCAGCTTCAGCCGCTGGGCCTCTCCGCCTGAGAGCGTAGGGGCCGTCTGTCCCAAGCGCACGTAGCCTAGCCCTACATCCACCATGGTCTGCAGCCGCGCCGACGCCTTGGGAATATTCTGGAAAAAGTCTAGGGCCTCTTCCGCCGTCATATTGAGCACGTCGGAGATAGACTTGCTTTTGTACTTCACCTGCAGGGTCTCGCGGTCGTAGCGAGCGCCCTTACAGACGTCGCACTGCACGTAGACATCGGGCAAAAAGTTCATTTCAATGACGTTCACGCCCTGGCCGCCGCAGGCCTCGCAGCGGCCCCCCTTGACGTTGAAGGAAAACTGCCCCGGCTTGTAGCCCCGCGCCTTAGCTTCCACCGTTTGAGAAAACAGCTCCCGAATGACGTCAAATACGCTGGTGTAGGTGGCAGGATTGGAGCGCGGCGTGCGGCCAATCGGGGACTGGTCGATTACCACCGCTTTATCCAAAGCGCCCAGCCCCTTGATCTCCTTTACTTCTTTTGGCATAGGCACCTTGTGGCCAAAGTGATGGCGGAGAGCAGGGTACAGCAGCTCGTTCACCAAGGTAGACTTGCCTGAACCCGAAACCCCAGTCACGCATACCAGCTTGCCCAAGGGAATACTGACGTCAATACCCTGGAGGTTATTGCGGTGAGCGCCTTTGATGGTGAGCTGTCGCTTGTTGCCGTTCCGCCGCTCGGACGGCGTGGCGATGCGGCGGCGACCGGAGAGGTAAGCCCCCGTCAGAGAGTCTTCTGAGGTGAGTAAATTCTTTAGGCTGCCCTGAGCCACAATTCTACCGCCGTGTACCCCCGCACCGGGGCCAATGTCCACTATGTAGTCCGCCGCGCGAATCGTGTCTTCGTCGTGCTCTACCACAATCAAGGTGTTGCCCAAGCTGCGCAGCATGTTGAGCGTTGTCAGCAGGCGGCTGTTGTCCCGCTGGTGCAGCCCGATGCTAGGTTCGTCCAAGACGTAGAGCACGCCGGTCAGCCCCGCGCCAATTTGGGTCGCCAGCCGAATGCGTTGAGCCTCTCCGCCGGAGAGCGTCATGGCCCGCCGGTCCAAGGTCAGGTAATCTAGGCCTACGTCCAGCAGAAACTGCAGCCGGGCTCTAATTTCTTTGAGCACCAGCTCCCCGATCTGGGCCTGCCGGGAGGTGAGCCTTAGGGCATTGATGCGGTCTAGGGCAATATGGATGGGAACGTTGGTGAAGTCCTGGATGCTGAACTGGCCGATACGTACCGCCAAGGACTCAGCCTTAAGGCGATCGCCCCCGCACACCTCGCAGCTCTGGTCCACCAGATACTGCTCTAGCTTTTGCTTGTAGCTATCCGAAGAGCTTTCTCGGTACTGGCGCTCTAGCATAGGCAGCACCCCCTCGTAGCGCCGCTGGTAGCCCCGCTTGTTGCCATAGCGGGAGTCGGTCTCAATCTTGATTTTCTCCTTAGAGCCGTGGAGGATAATATGGCGCTGCTCTGGAGTTAGCTCTTCCCAAGGGGTTTGAATCTCGAAGCCGAAGGCCTGTCCGACGCTGTAGAGGAGAGAAAAGTAGTAGGTGCTGTCTTTATCGGACCAGGGGGCGATCGCCGAATAGACGGGTAGCTCAGGCTTGGGAACCACCAGCTCTGCCGTAAAGGTGCGCAGGTCTCCCAGACCGTGGCAGTGGCTACAGGCTCCATAGGGAGAGTTGAATGAAAACAAGCGGGGGGAAAGTTCTTCCATGACTGCGCCATGGACCGGGCAGGCAAAGTTTTCGGAGAAGACGATTTCTTTTTCGGGCTGGGGGGTGCGCGGAGCTGCCTCGCCGTAGTCTACCGTCGCCTCTGCTGCCCGCAGCCGTCGCCTCTCTAGGGAGACGACAGTATTGCCGTTGCTTTCCGCCTCGGCGACCCCCGCCGCAGCCTCCCCCTCTCCCCAGGAGACAACATCTACAACGGCAATGCCCCCCGACCGCTTTAGGCAAGTGGTGAGCGAATCTACCAGCCGCTCCTGAATACCTTCCTTTTGCACGAGCCGGTCTACCACAATCTCAATGTCGTGGGAGTGGTTTTTGTCCAACTCAATAGAATCTGATAGGTCTCGCACTTCGCCGCCGATGCGCACCCGCGCGAACCCCTCCGCTGCCAGGCTCGACAGCAGCTTTTTGTGGGTGCCCTTTTTGCCTCGCACCACCGGCGCGAGAATCTGAAAGCGAGTGCGGGGCGGGAGTGCCTTAAGGCGATCGCACATCTGATCAATGGTTTGGGGGGCGATGGAGCGATCACAATGGGGGCAGTGGGGCTCTCCGGCGCGGCCAAACAGCAGCCGCAGGTAGTCGTAGATTTCGGTGACGGTGCCTACGGTGGAGCGGGGATTGTGGGAAGTAGATTTTTGGTCGATGGAAATGGCGGGGCTTAATCCCTCAATGGCATCTACGTCAGGTTTATCTACCTGGCCCAAGAACTGGCGGGCGTAGGCGCTCAAAGACTCCACGTAGCGGCGCTGGCCCTCAGCAAAAATGGTGTCGAACGCGAGGGAAGACTTGCCGGAGCCGGAGACGCCCGTAAACACGATGAGGCGATCGCGGGGTAGCTCTAGATCAACATTTTTGAGGTTGTGTTGGCGTGCGCCGCGAATGCGAATGACGTCGTCTTTAGCGCGGGGGACGCTGGCGGAGGGAACGGTGGGATCCTGCGACGTGAACGACGTGGCTCTGTCGCTGTTGGCACCGCTGATAAGACTGTCTGACTCGACGGATGCCACACTGCTATTAGACGTATGGGTGGTGTCTTTAGCGGCGCTGGGGGAAGTGGGGGAAGGCGAGTCAGGCATGGTGAGTCAGCGGTAAGAGAGCGGTAGTGAGCCCCCCAGATAGCTTGAGGGACAGTCTTGAGAGGATGCGATCAGCCGTTTCATTAGGGGGGGTGGACCGCCCTAAGCAATTTTACGTTTTGCAATGATTCTATCGCTTAGCGCTTTATGCTATCACAGGCGTTCGGTATAAGTACAGGTGTATTTAGCAGCGGCTGCGCTTTGTCTAACGATGGGAACAGGTTGTTTGGGAAAGGCTTTCAAACAACCTCTACTGGAGGGACGGGACGCTTCCCTCAGCAAAGGGTAGAATCCTGCTAAATTGTGTAGGAGCGTTAGCCCAATTCAATACAATAGCCGCTGCGAATTTTGCCCATTTGGGATAGGGGAAGCAGCAAGAATATGAACTACGTCTAGCCGCAAGGCTGAGCTAGACGTTTCGCACGTTTCAACGCACCGACTTGCTTCATGCTTCCGCAATCAGTAGAGGTTGATACTCGACGGCTTGAGGACAGTTCCTGCCCCTTGGCCCAAATCAGATTGACCTGGGCAGCATTGGTATCGCGGCCCTCAACATGACCGCAGTGCTGGCATACGTGAGTGCGCTCAGCCATTGTCTTGGGCGTCGTCTGCCAGCACACAGCACACCGCTGAGTAGGCTTAAGCTGCCGGGTAGGGGACTCGACATAGAATCCACCGGCCTCAGCCTCTTTGTAGGATAGCAGCTTGCCAATCGTGGCAAACCCTACCGACAAGATAGAGCGGTTGAGACCGGCCTTTTGCTTTTTCCGCTTACCCTTCTGGGCCTTGCGAGTCATGCCCTTGACGTTGAGTTGTTCGCCAGCAACTAGGCTGTTATCGCGTACTATGCTGCTGGTTACCTGGTGAAGCCAATCCTCGCGCTGGCGCTTCACTGTTCGCTTGCGACTAGAAATCTTTTGTTGCGCTGCTTTCCATCTGCGAGAGCCACGCACCCCACCACGCCGGTCAGAGCGGCGCTTCCTTTGCAGGGACTTGCTCAGTCGCTTAACGGCCCGGTCGCCCTCGGCGATAAATTGAGGCTTGCGCTCTTTGATGCGGTCCGAGAACGATATGGCATCTTTGCAGCCCAGGTCCACACCGATAGCGCCTGTCCCTGTCTCCCGCACCGGGCTGCATTTGACCGTGATGCTGGTATACCACCTGCCATTCCGACAGAAGATAGTGCAAGTGGTAGGGGTGCCCCATGTGCGGGCGTTGCCGCGCATCTTGATAACGCCTAGGTTAGACAGTTTCAAGCTACCATGCTTGCCCTCGGTGAGCGCTTTCCAGCCTGCCTTACACGGATATGTCCAGCCAGCATAAAAGCGGTTTCCCTTAAACTTTGGATATCCTCCAAGTCCCTTGAAAAACCGCTCAAATGCGAAGTCAACCCGCTTTAATGTCGCTTGCAGCGCATGACTGCCAAGCTCAGCAAATTCAGGCCATTCTGCCTTGAACGCTGGCAAACAATTCTGCTGAGCATAATAGTCAACACTGATGCCCCAGCGTTTATACATGTCGCGCCTGTCAGCTAACGCTGCATTGTATAGATAGCAATGCAAACGTTTCCACTCAAACAGCTTACTATCCTGCCGTTTGGTCGGATATAGCCGGTAGGTGATACGTCGTGTTAGCATGCAATTATTGTAGCACGGTTGTAGCAGTATGCCGCTAGACAAGATGTTGAGAGTACGAATGACCAATGAAGAATTTGAAAAGTTGAAAGCTTACGCAGATAACAAGGGCTGGAGTATCGCTTTAGTAATTCGCGAGTACGTGAGGCGACTGCCTAAGATTGCTCCCTAGCGGTCGCCGCTATCCTTCCCTAATCCGCTACGCTGAGATTAGGGACTGCCGCGTCACTGTTCAATTACGCTTGTAGCGACTGTAGCTCCGAGAGAATGACAGCCCGAATAGTATGCCGTCCACTTTCCCCATAGCGGTAGGCTGCTACGCGATTCGAAAGGGTCCGGCGCGAATTAATTTCTGAATGAGCGGCAAAGAGCGCTAAAGCGTCAACGCCCTCCGTCCCTCAATCTTCCAGATACCCCAAATCCCGTAGCCGCCGCTGGACCTCCGGGTCGTCGAAGCCAGGGGCGCGGCTAGCTGCGCCAGCAGGGACATTTTCCCCTGAAAAAGCGTCTAAGTAGTCCTGCAGCACCTCCGTATCCTCCGGCAGCACAGCGCTGAGGTTGAGTCCTTCGGTGGGATCTTGGTGGACGTCGTACAGCTCCAGCAGCTGATTTCCCGTCTCAATCAGCTTATAGTTGCCCAGCCATACGGCCCGTCGAGTCTGGTTGCAAAAGCGATCGCGAATCAGCTCAGGCTGGCGTTTCTCTAGCAGGTGAACCACGTTCTGCGGCGGAATGGCTTCTGAAAAGACGTAGCCGTTCTCGGCGATAGGGACGTCTATGAGAGAGAGCGATCGCTCTTCTTCATCCGCTAGCCCCGCGCTGGTGAGCATGGTGTGGAACAGCTGGCGCGTGGAGACGATCTCGTCCCGTACGGCACCCGCCCCAGACTGGCCCGGCGCGTGAACGATCAGGGGCACGCTGACCAGCTCGTTGTAGAGCGAGATGGAATGGCCAATAAACTGTTTTTCCCCCAGGTGCTCCCCGTGGTCGGAGCAAATCACCAGCAGGGTGTTATCCAGCCTGCCGCTCTCCCGGAGGCGATCTAAAAACACCCCTAGCTGCTCGTCCTGGCAGGCCACCTCGGCGTCGTACATGCCGTCTAGCGTAGCTTTTTGATGCTCGTCTAAGCAGCCCGCTAGCGGAGCTAGCCAGCCGTAGATGTCGCTGTTGAACTGCCGCAGGTAGTGCCGCGCCTTTTTGTCCTTCAGCACGTTGGGGGCAAATTTCTCAATATAGCGGCGGGGGGGGTGATAGGGCATGTGGGTGCCCATGAGATTAATGAAGGTGAAGACGGGCTGGTCCGCGTCGGGGCCATTGCGGTTGATGAGCAGGTCGGCGGCGTCTTCTAGCGATTTGGCGGTGTTGCCCTTAAAGCTAAGGGCTGTTTGCCACAGCGGCACCATCAGCGGCGAAAAGGACAGCATCAGCATCAGCTCGGAGCGGGCAAAGGCATCTTGAACTTGGCTGAGCCCTTTAGCCAACGTGCGTTTGAAAAACTGGCGATATCGCCCCAGCAGCCCAGTTTGCAACCCCGCCTGATTGGGATGGGAGGTTAGAAGACCGCTGTAGTTCAAAAAGCTGTAAAAGCCCCGCCGCAGGCCATTGTTGATTACGCCCACCAGCGGGTTGTTGCAAAAGCCTGCGGTGAAATAGCCGCCCTGACTGAGGCGCTCTGCCAGCGTCGGCAGGTCATCTGGAAGAACGGAGTAGGACTGCAGCACCCCGTGGGACGAGGGGTAGCGCCCTGTGAACATGGAGGCGTGGGAGGGAATGGTCCACTGGGCCGCTGAGATAGCGCTGGTGAAGCGAGTGCTGACCTCGGCGATCGCGTCAATATTGGGCGAGGTGGGCAGCGGGTAGCCGTAACAGGACAGGCGATCGCGGCGCTGGGTGTCGAGCACCAAAAAGACAATGTCGGGACGCGGGGACGGCATAAGCAACACCACGGGAAGGGCCTAAATTCAGGTGATGCGCATCACCTACTCTCCCATTTTGCCTCTCTCCCGACAGATCGACAGCGTAAATCGCGGGTTTCCGCCGTTGGGTAGAGCCGGTCGGCCCTACTTTCCCCCACTAATTTTTGCCGCGTACCCCTGCTGAATGAGCACCTGCACAATCGTCTGGGCGTGATCCCCTTGAATTTCGATGACGTCGTCTTTGACGGTGCCGCCTGCCCCGCAGCGCCCCTTGAGGGTTTTAAGCAGCGCCGCTAGGATCTCGGGAGTTGTCTCAAAGCCGGTAAGCAGGGTCACCGTTTTCCCCTTACGTCCCTTACGGCTCACCTGCACCCTGATTTTTTGCTCGCCGGGTGGTCGAGATGGGGTGGCCCGTTCGGTGGCCCGCCCAGGAGCTCGCCCAGGAGCTCGTTCGGTAGCGCCGCTGCCAAATTCAGAATAGACGACGCGGTCACCGCTAGAAGATTTACGTTTAGAAGCCATAGGATTCCCCGCTAACCAAAATAATCCGGCTCGTTGCCCGGTATCCACTTGATATTGCAGCCTATGCTGGGCTGCTGATCGGTAGGCAAAGATTCACCGGCTAGCACAGCATCTAAAGCACCCCGCAGGTCTTTCCCGGTGACGGGCTTATCGTTTCCGGGGCGACTGTCGTCAAGTTGTCCTCGGTAAACCAGCTGGCGATCGCCATCAAACACGAAGAAGTCCGGCGTGCAGGCGGCGGTGTAGGCCTTCGACACCGACTGATCTTTATCAAAGCACAGCGGAAAGGTGAACTCTAGCTCCTGGGCCATCTCCTGGAGGCGTTCAGGCGCATCAGCGGGGTATTTCTCGGCGTCGTTAGCGCTGATGGCAATGATGCCCAACGGCTTATTCTGGTAGGCTTTGCCGATTTGGGCTAGCTCCTGCTGCACATGCATGACAAAGGGGCAGTGGCGGCAGATGAACATGATGAGTAGGGCTCGGGCCTCGCCGAAGGTGTCCAAGGAGACGGTGTCGCCGGAGGTGACGTCTTTAAGCTGGAATGCTGGGGCCTGGGTGCCCAGGTCGAGCATGGTGGAGGGAGTGAGAACCATAGGGGGTGTGAATAGCGGATAGAACAAATTTAGCGTATCGAGGCCTACGTCCTTTTCCCTCCCGCAGCGCGATCGCCCCCTAGCCGGTAACCCTCAAGCCGATGACCAAAAAAACTGGGTCTCAAGCCCCGCCCTTTAGGGCGGCTTTTGTAGGACAATTGTATTTATGAAGTGCCGCTACCAGTACCGGGTCTATCCCACGTCCGGACAGCAGATCAGCTTAGCCAAGCTGTTTGGCTGCTGCCGTGTCGTGTGGAACGACGCCTTAGCACTGTGCAAGGAGTCGGATTCGCTGCCTAAGAATGGCGACCTTCAGAAGGCTTGCATCACGCAGGCCAAGAAAACGGTTGAGCGCCAGTGGCTGAGCGAGGTATCAAATATCCCGCTGCAGCAGTCCATCGCCGATTTGGGCGTAGCGTTCAAAAACTTCTTTGATTCGCTCAAAGGCAAGCGCAAAGGACCAAAGGTGATGCCGCCCCGGTTCAAGCGCAAAGACAACCGCCAGTCGGCGCGATTCCGCAAGGGCGGCTTCTCGCTCAAGGGCGACAAGGTCTATCTAGCCAAAATTGGCAACCTCAAGGTGCGCTGGTCGAGGCCGCTGCCGTCTGAGCCGTCATCCGTCACCGTCATCAAGGACAGAGCAGGCCGCTATCTTCTGAGCTTCGTTGTCGAAGTGCAGCCAGTCCACATTCGCGCTGAGAACCAAAGCGTGGGTGTGGACTTGGGTATCAAGACGTTCGCGGTGCTCAGCAGCGGCCAGCGCGTTGAGTCTCCTGGTTACGACCGCATTGGCCGCAAGATACGCCGTGAGCAGCGCAAGCTGAATAGGCGCTTCAAGGGGTCGAAGCGCCGTGAGCGCACCCGGCTGCGCATTGCTAAGCTAAAGGCCAAGCAGCGGGACATCCGCAAGGATTTTCTGCATAAGCTCTCGACCTGGCTGATTCGCAACCATAGCGTTGTGGCTATTGAAGACCTGAACGTGTCCGGCATGGTCCGCAACCGCAAGTTGGCCCGCGCTATTGCGCAGCAGGGCTGGCGTGAACTGCGAACCATGTGTGAGGCCAAGGCCGCGATGATACTGGAACGCGAGGTATCGGTCATCAGCCGGTGGGAGCCGACTAGCCAGAAGTGTGCCGACTGCGGCTACCGCTGGGGCAAGCTGGAGCTGTCGGTGCGCGAGCTGGTCTGCCTTGGTTGCGGCAAAACCCAAGACCGGGACGGCAATGCTAGCCGCAATATTGAAACGTCTGGGCTGGAGCTAGCCCGAGACTCTAAACGGACGCGGAGCGGGCATAAGACCTCGTCAGGGGCAATCCGCGCTGAGGCGTCCACCCGTCGGGAGTCCACCTAGTGGGCAGACCGGGAATCCCCGCTCTTCAGGGCGGGGAGGATGTCAAGTAAGTCCCCTCTTCAGCGCCCCTCCTCAGGGGCGCTCAGCTCCACGGGTGACACCTCAAGGGATACCGTTGGCGCATAGAAAGTCAGATCCTCCATCAGTGATTGGGCAGTATTGGGCAGTGGCTGAGCGCCGCAAAGTTCCATTGCCTAAAATACGAAGTTAACTCTCTAGAGACGGAATTTTTTCCCTTAACCAATCAATCAACATGTAAGATCACTCCAGAAGAATGCCAGAAAATGCCGCTTTCATAGAATTTTCTGCATCTATTTCTCACGTCCTCAATTTCACGTCCTCAATTTCTGCGTTTTCCTGAGAGCAAAATGCACGGGTCTTCATGACTTAATACAAAACTTCAGGAACAGCCTAGACCGTGAAAATCGATCCTGCGTGGTGGAAAACCGCCGTCTTCTACGAAATCTACATTCGTAGCTTTCAAGACTCTGACGGCGACGGCGTTGGCGATCTGCAAGGTGTTATTGATCGGTTAGACTACTTGAGCTGGCTGGGGGTTGATGCGATTTGGGTCACGCCTTTCTATGAATCTCCCCAAGTGGATCTGGGATACGATATCAGCGATCATAAGGCGATCGATTCGCGTTTGGGAACGCTAAAAATCTTCAAGGCTCTGATCAGTGCGGCAAAGGCGCGAAACATTAAGGTGATTGTTGACATTGTTCTCAACCACACCTCCGACCAGCATCCCTTCTTCCTTGAGTCGCGGCAGTCTCGAACCTCTGCCAAGCGAGATTGGTACATCTGGCGAGACGGCCATGACGGGGGACCGCCCAATAATTGGGAAGGATTTGAGCGCTCCTGCTGGACCTTCGACTCTAAAACAGAGCAGTATTACTATCACTTTCACCTCCACCAGCAGCCCGATCTAAACTGGCGCAACCCCGACGTCGTCCGGGAGATGACCAGCATTTGCGAATTTTGGATTGACCAGGGAGCGGCTGGCCTGCGGCTAGATGCGATCAACTACTTGGTTGAAGACCTAGCCTTGCGGAATAACCCGATCGTAGAGGAGCTGCCGCTCTACCTGCAAAACATTTTTCAGTTCAACCAGCTGCCTGTCCACACCATCAATCATCCCGGAAATCATCAGCTGCTCAAAACACTGCGGCAGGGCCTAACAGATCGCTGCGGCAACGCTCCCCTACTAATTGGCGAAATTTGGGTGCCGACCCCAGAAGACTTGCGCCCGTTTTATGGCGATCGCAACGACGAAATTCATCTGCCCTTCAATTTCTTTCTCAGCATAGTTCCGGCCTTGAGCGCAGAGGCTTTTCGCCACATTATTCAAGCTACAGAACAAAGTTTGGTCAACCGGGACACAACCCTGGTGCTCAGCAATCATGACTTTCCGCGCTCCATCGAGCGCTATGCCCTGCCGGCACAATCCGATGCGGTGGCTAAACTATTGGCCACCCTTCTGTTTACCCTGCGGGGTATTCCTTTTCTCTACTACGGCGAGGAAATCGGGCTGCGGGACACCCCACCAGAGACCCGAGAAGACGTTCAAGACCCGCGCGGCCACGTGCGGTGGCCAGAATATAAAGGGCGCGACGGCTGCCGGACTCCCATGCCCTGGACTGACCAGTGTCCCCAGTCCGGGTTTACCACCGGCAAGCCGTGGTACAAGCTGAACCGCGACGCCGCCCAGCGCAACGTTGCCGTACAGCAGGCTGACTCTAACTCCGTGTTAAGCCACCACAAACGGCTGATTCAGCTGCGGCGGCAAACCCCAGCTCTCTTCCAGGGTAGCCTGGAGCTACTGGGGCAAAACCCCACTGTTCTGGCCTACTTGCGATCGCACGCCGGCCAAACTGTTTTGATCTTGCTCAATTTTTCCGACCAGCCTCAGAACTTTGCGCTAGATCCGATTGACTCGCCAGAGGCCGTCAAAGAGACCTGGCATCTTGTACTGTCTACCCACGGACAAGCTCTTGCTCAAGCGCTCCCCAATCAAGCCGTCCAGAACGCCAGGGAGGCGCGCTCCGGGCAGCGGTGGGTACTTCAGCCCTTCGAGGGACTCATTGCCCAAGCCCTTTAAAAGAACTCCCGCTCAAAGATGGCAAACCCAAAGGGCTCCAGTTCAATGGTGCGGTCCCCGTTACCTAGATTGGTCACCGCGAAGTTGGTAATTCCGTTTTGCCTGAGGGGATGGCCGTAGCGGCAGGAAACCAGATAGTTTGTGGTCTCTTCGCTGAGGTTGAAGACGCACAGCAGCCGCTGGTCTGGAATCTTGCGAATAAAAGACAAGATGCTATCGCCGACTTCGATGGGGTCGAAGTCGCCGTACTTGAGCGCTGGCTGGCGGTTACGCCATTTGACGAACGAGCGGAAATAGTTGAGTAGGGACGTGGGGTCTTCTTCTTGGCGGTCAATGGCCAAAGGGGCAAACGAAGAATCTAGGCGAATCCAGGGTTTCTCAGCGGTGGTGAAGCCCAGATTCTCGGCCTCCTTTTGCCAGGGCATGGGAGTTCGGCAACCGTCTCGCCCGGAGAAGTAATCCGCAAAGTGAATGCCGAAGGGATCCTGCATCTCAGCTTCGGGGATGTCGGTTTCGGTGAGCCCCAGCTCTTCTCCCTGATAAAAGCAAATCAGCCCCCGCAGCGTCGACATCAGCGTTAGTAAAAGCCTCTCAAAGGCGGGGATCATGGCGGGATCTTTGGGAGCCCAGCGAGACCGCGCCCGCGGGAAGTCATGGGTGCTCATGGTCAAGCAGATCATTTCTTCCTCATCGTCCTCTAGGTGCAGCGATAGGTCTTCTTGGGACGCAGCAACGAGCCGCGGCGTCAACCTTTCATTCACCAGCAGGGCGCTATTGTAGGCGGTGTGCAGCCGCTTTGTGCCGCGGATGTACTGGACGGTCTGGCCCATTGGGTCGTCGGCAGCCACAATTTCGCCCATGGCAATGCTGCCGGGATACTTGTTGAGGACTTTCCGAATCCGGCGCAGGGACTGAACGTTCTTCACCACGTTCATATTGTGAAGGTTGAGGTACTTAGAATAGGGGTTCAGCGACGATACGCCGTCTTGAATCGGCATTCCCACCGTTCGGGAGGGATTATCCAGCAGGCTGAGGTCATGTATATAGTAATTGCAGGCATCTAGGCGAAACCCATCCACGCCTCTATCGAGCCAAAACTCTGCCACTCGCATCAGGACGCGCACCACGTCCGCATTGTGCCAGTTGAGGTCCGGCTGACAGTCCAGAAAATTGTGGAGATAGTATTGCTGGCGCGTCTCGCTCCAGGCCCAGGCCGACCCCCCGAAAATTGAGAGCCAGTTGTTGGGGACATCGCCGTCCTTAGCGTCAGCCCACACATACCAATCGGCTTTGGAGTTATCCCGACTCGACTGACTTTCAGCAAACCAGGGGTGGATATCAGAGGTGTGGCTCCACACTTGATCAATAATCACCTTTAGGTCTCGCGCATGGGCTTTTTCGATCAGCTCTTCAAAGTCTTCAACCGTTCCAAAGAGCGGATCAACGGCGTAGTAATCTGAGATATCGTACCCAAAATCCTTCATCGGTGAGGCAAAGAAGGGCGTAATCCAAATGGCGTCAATGGGTAAAGAGGATAGGTAGTCTAGCTTATTGATGATGCCCCTAAGATCGCCCACCCCGTCGCCGTTGCTGTCGCAAAAGCTTCTAACATAAATTTCATAGATAATTGCACCATGCCACCACTCATGGCTGGATTTAGAGCTAGGCATAACCTTTTGATCTCTCCTGATCAGGTATTTAGGTATCCCTACATCTTGCCTCACGCGACAAGGGATGAGAAAAAAAGACGTGAAAACCTCATGAGTGTGTGTTTTAGAGCAGCCGGCAGGTCTCACACAGACAAACTTGGTTCACCTACCTGGACCAAATCGATTACTCTATATAGATAGCAGAGGCGATTTCAAAGCTGCAGCGTCGTTGGTGCGATCGCTACGCGGCCCGTTGAGGCCCAATCGTCTCCTGCACGATTTGTTAGTACTTTCGGATTCTAAACGTGCCCAAAGCCGGCATTATCTACAACGACATCAAGCCCGCCGCTTGCCGCATCGCTGAAGAGCTAGAGGGTAAGCTGACCGCTAGCGGTTGGGAGGTATGTCTAGCGACGGGTAGAGGGGGGCTGTTAGGCTACTCGTCCCCAAACAAACCGATGTGCCACAGCTCTGTTGACCAACTGGCCCCCGCCGGTTTCGATCACGACATGGCGTTTGCGATCGTTTTGGGCGGCGACGGCACGGTCTTGTCTAGCTTCCGGCAGGTGGCCCCCATGGGTATTCCGCTGCTGACCGTCAATACGGGCCACTTAGGCTTTCTGACGGAAACTTACGCCAACCAGCTTTTCCAGGCGATTGACGCCCTGCTCACTGAGGACTATCGGATAGAGCCACGCTGCATGTTGATGGTGCAGGTCTTTCGGGGCGACACCGTTGTGTGGGAGGTCTTAGGCCTCAACGAAATGGCGCTGCACCGAGAGCCCATGACCTGCATGTGCCATTTCGAAATACGGGTCGGTCACCACGCGCCGGTTGATATTGCCGCTGACGGGGTGATTATTTCAACCCCGACGGGCTCCACCGCCTACGGCCTTGCAGCAGGCGGTCCGGTACTCACCCCAGACGTCCCCGTTTTGCAGCTAGCGCCAATTTGCCCCCATTCCCTGGCCTCTCGCGCTTTAGTGTTCAGCGACGCCGAGCCCGTAACTATTCATCCCGCAAATCCCGACCGGCTCGCAATGGTGGTAGACGGCAACGCCGGATGCTACGTGCTGCCAAACGACACCGTGCGCGTGCAGCGATCGCCCTACCCCGCCAAGTTTATTCGGCTGCGATCGCCCGAATTTTTTCACGTGCTGCGGGAGAAGCTGGGCTGGGGCTTACCCCACATCGCCAAGCCCACATCGGTAGAGTTGCCCTAGCCGAGGGAACTGGGGCAGGCTAAAGTACGTTAGATGCGAGTAGGGGAAACCACCGCTGCCGCTCCGGAGTACTCTGCTGTAGGATAGGCACAGACGAGTTTTCTACGGCCCTTCGGTATGGACGCCGCCCATGTGTGCCACCCCCGTCACCTCCCGCATCTTGCTGATCGAAAGCGATCAATCGCTGGCGCACCAGATCTACGCTGATTTGATGGAGTCGGGATACGATTCTGCGGTGGCGGCGGATGCGGAGCACGGTCTGCGGCAAATCCAGACCTTTGAACCTGCCCTAATCATCATCGATCGCATGCTGTCAGGGACGTCATCGGGGCTAACCCTCTGCCGTCAGCTGCGGGAGCTAGGAACTCAAACTCCGGTGCTGCTGCTGATGGCCCGCGACACGGTTGCCGATCGCGTGGCCTGTCTTGACGTCGGGGCTGACGATTATTTTTTGAAGCCTTATCGCACTGACGACTTTCTAGACCTCGTAAGCCTATACCTACGCCCTCAAGACAAAGTCGTTGAGCAGCTCCGGTTTGGCGACCTGACGCTGGATATCGCCGCTCGCCATGCCGTTCGCCGGAGTCGGGTGATTGAGCTAACGATGAAAGAGTTTGAGCTGCTGCGCTATTTCATGGAGCATCCCCGAACCGTACTGACGCGGGAGCAAATCTTGGAAAACGTTTGGGGCTACGATTTTATGGGTGAATCCAATGTTATTGAAGTCTACATTCGCTACCTACGAATCAAAATTGAACAAGATGGTGAGAAGCGTCTTATCCAAACCGTACGCGGTGTGGGCTACGTGCTGCGAGAATCGTAATTCAGCACGTCCCTATGAATTTCTCTTTAGAGGCACGCTAATGACAGCTGCTGCCCTCAGCCTTGGGCTACTGGCGGCAGGCTGCAGCGCGGCAGTAGTACAGCCTACGCCTCAGGTCGCTGCTCCGGCCCCTTCCAAAAGCGCTCTTATCTCATCTACACCGCAGGGCCAAGTGTTACCCATCTCCGCTACCATAGATATTCGAGGCAATCGCATTGAGCTAGAAGTGGCGGAGACCCCTGACCAAAGGGCGACTGGCTTCATGTTTCGCGCGCAGATCCCGGACAACCGGGGCATGCTGTTTCCATTTGCCCCGCCCCGCCCCGTCCAGTTTTGGATGCGCAACGTGCAGCTGCCTTTAGACATGGTGTTTTTGCGCCAGGGTGAGGTGGTGGCGGTCGCTGCTGATGTCCCTCCCTGCACCGCAACCCCCTGCCCTACCTACGGCCCGTCAGAGGAGATAGATCAGGTGATTGAGCTACGGGGCGGACGAGCCGCAGAAATAGGCCTCCAGGTCGGCGATCGCATCGACGTTGAGTTCATCGATCCGGTGCGCTGAAGATCCGGCGACGAAGCCCGCTGCAAAACTTAAGGAAACTATCAGAATTGAATCATTCTGCTCAGCTTTGCTGTGGCAAAATGAGTTACCCTTAACCACCGGCCATTTTAGAAATTGCCCCCCTAGGGGCGATATTTGAGAGATCGCGTTGCGTATACTATTGCCTAACGCGGAACCTCTGCCTCATGGCTTCGGTATCAGAACGACTTTGATATCTGTTAGGGATTGAATATAGAAAAGCTAAATACAGCCATAACCCAGCGACGGATGCATAATTCTGCTAGGTGCCGTTAAAATCCCTCTTACGTTCTCCCTTTAACAGACCTGTTTTTAAAATTCCCTATTTAAAATAAAAAAATTCTCATGACATCAGCAACTTACTCAAAACTGATCACGTTCCTCCAGGAGGAGCTGTCGATCTCTCCGTCGTCTATCTCGATTGCCTTGCGACACAGCGAGCAAGATCCGGGCCCTCTGCCCATGATTTTGTGGCAGTATGGGCTGATCACCCTAGAGCAGCTCGACCGTGTTTTTGACTGGCTGGAGACCGCTTAGCCCGCTGCTAGCTTTGCCCAGGGTAGGCCACCCTAACGGCACTGCCTCAAGCCCTGTACTGACGCCTATAGGTGTCGACTTTTTGACGTACTCCCCGCCCTGAAGAGCGGGGATTCTGGAATCAAGCAGCGATCGCAGGCTGAGCCTGTCTGACATCGCCTAGCCCACGGGTTGACGCCCCAACCCGTTGAATGTTTATTGCAGCATTTAGGTCTCGGTCGTGGTGAGCGCCACAGGCAGGGCAATCCCACTGCCGTTGTTTTAGATCTAACTCCTTCAGTACGTGCCCACAACAGCTACAAGTTTTAGAGCTGGGATACCACTGGTCGATGAATGCTACGGTCTTGCCTTTTTTCTTTGCCACCCACTGAAGGATTTCGAGAAATTCAGCTAGGGCTAGGTCCGATATCTTCCGGCCCCATAGCCGCTGCATCCCTTTCAGGTTCAGCGTCTCAAAGTAGAGCGCATCGTAGGTATCGGTTAGCCGGTGGGCAAGCTTCCAAAACCAATCTCGTCGCCTATTGGCTATGGCCTCATGGCAGCGAGCTAGATTTAGTCTTGCCCTGTGCCAGTTTGCCGACTTTTTTCGCTTGCGCGATAGGTTGCGGCTAGCTCGGCAAAGGTCTTTGAGCGATGCTTTCAGGAATTCAGGAGACTCGATTTGAGTACCATCTGACAAAGTGAGAAACGTCTTCAGTCCAAAATCAGCACCAGCGGTTTTACCCGTCTCGATGCCTTGAACTGGTTCAGCTTCCTGGTCCACCACAACGGCTAAAAACAGCTCACCCAAAGGCGATCGCTTCACCGTGACGGTCTTAACCTTGCCCTCTATCTCCCTTGAATTCCAATACTGGTAGACCCTGCTGCCTATCTTGATACGACCACCATTGAGCAGCTTGTATCCCGCCTGTTTTAGGGTGAACGACTTGTATCGCCTTACCTTCTGAAAGCTAGGCGGCCTATAGCCTTTGCCGTGATGCTTAAAGAACAGCTGGTATGCCTTTTCAATTCGCTGGCAGATGTCCTGCACAGCCTGAGACCCCACCAACTGCCAAAACGGATTGCGCCTCCGTAGCTTGGCAATATGAGACTGAAGTTTAGAGCAATTGAGGTGTTTGCCCCACATACGGTAGTACCGTTTGTGGAGAGCAATGCAGTGGTTCCAAATCACCCCAGCAGCATTAATAGTGCGCTTTAGGTGCCGGTTCCGCTTGTGCTCGTATATCTTAAACTTCAATGTTCTCATACTGTTTATGTTAGCATAGATGCGTAGGCATTGTGTAGGCAGTATGGCAAAAGGACAGCTTAATTTAAGAGTCTCTATTAAAAGATTGCAAAAGCTTAGGGCGATTGCAAAAGAGAGGGACAAGACCATGACTCAACTGGTAGAAGATTGGATAGATCGCCTACATTTAGAGAAGCCGTCCTGAAGGACGGGGCTTTAGACCCATGATTTTTGGTAAAAGGAGCTTTTGATGCCGCCAACAGTCTTTGTCCCTCTACTGGCCTTTAGCCTATTCCTACCGGTGCAAAAAGCGAGCCCTCCAAGGCTCGCTTTTTGCGCTTATATGGGCGAGTGACGACATCGGCAAGGACCCTCTAGGATGGTAATACTGGACTGCATGATCATCACCTCCGGGTCTCCATCGAGATATCACAGCTGTAGTAGCTCTAGATGGGGCGTTTGCTGGTGACCATTCGTCTGCGCCCTGCTCTCACAATTCTCTATGGCAACAAAGGTTATGTGGGCCAACGCTAGCTATGCTTTAGCGCTGTTCTGGGGAGCGATCGCCTCTATCACTGCGCCAGAATTCAGCCTTGTGTTTTGGCTAGAAGTCCTGACTGGCATTACCTCTATTACCACCCTGCTGCTGGCTATGACGGTGCTCCAGCAGGGTCGAATGGCGGCAGCCTTGAAGCTGTCTGAGGAAAAGTTCTCTAAAGCGGTTGCCTTTAGCCCCGATGCAGTTACGCTCAGCTATCTGAGCAACGGACAGTTTTTGGAGGTCAACGACAGCTTTGTGAAATTGACGGGCTATACCCGCGAGGAGGCCCTGGGGCGTACCTCTATTGATCTCGGCCTCTGGCACAACCCTGACGAGCGCCGCGACTTAGTAGAGAGCATCCAGCAGTCGGGCACCGTCTATAACCGAGATATCGTATTCCACCACAAGGACGGCAGCGCTATTCAAACCCTGTTGTCCACCTCCGTATTTGAATTCAACCACCGGCCTTGCCTACTGACAGTAGTCCGGGACGTCACTGACCACAAGCGAGCCCAGGAAACTCTGCGGCTATCGGCGGAGCGCGATCGCCTGCTGGGAGAAATCGCCATTCGTATCCGTCAGTCCCTAGACCTAAACGACATCTTAGAGGCCACCGTAACAGAAGTGCGGCGAGTCCTTCGCGTCGATCGCGCCTTTGTTCACCGAATGCGCGACCCCAGCACCAGCGGAAATAGTAGCGAGATTGTGGCCGAATCTGTGACAGAGCCCTTCGACTCTATTCTGGGCCGAGCTGATGAAATTCCCACAGAGGACATTCGCACAATGATGGGGGAAAAGTCGGTGGTTCAAGTCGACGACATCGGCCTTTTAGAGCCAACCTGCCCCTACCGGAACTTTGTGCAGCGCTACGAAACCAAATCGGCTATGGGGGCCGCGATTGTGGTGGAAGGCGAGCTGTTTGGTGTTTTGGTCGTGCATCAGTGCAGCCAGAGCCGGCAGTGGCAATCCCGCGAAAGCGAATTGCTAGAGCGAATTTCCACGCAGGTGGCGATCGCCATTCAACAGGCCATGCTGCTAGAGCGGGTTCAGAGGCTCAACGCCGGCCTAGAGCAGCAGGTTGAAGAGCGCACAGCGCAGCTTCAGCATCAGATGCAGAAGGTTCAGGATCTCAATAGCGTTCAGCACTTTTTTCTGCACGCCATCACCCACGATCTATGCACCTCCGTGAGCGGTAACTTGATGCTGCTGGAAACCTTAGAATCTCAGTCTCGTGAGGCGGTGAGTCTTCCCACCAGCCTATTGAAGCAAATGCGCCAGGCCAGTGAGGTCCAGCTTCGCAAGCTTGAAAACTTGAAGGAGATCTACAGAGCCCGGATGGCGGGGCTGAATTTAGAGCAAACGACCGTCTGTTTGGCCCACTTAGTCGATCAGGTGATTGCAGAACTCGCGCCGCTTCTCCATGAAAATCACGCCCAGCTCACCGTTGATATCCCCAACGACTTACCCCAAATTTGGGTCGACCCCAAGCTAACTCAGCAGGTCCTGCGCCAGCTGATTGTCAATGCCGTGGGCCACAATTTTCCTAAAGTGACGGTGACCCTTACCGCACAGCGCCATGAGACCGCCGTGCGGTGCTGCATCACAGACAACGGTAAGGGAATTGACCCTGAACGCTGCGATCGCCTGTTTGATCTCTACGTCGACTGCCCTGACTCTCGCCACTACCGCGGCGTTAGCTTAGGCCTCTACCGCTGTCGACAGATTGTGGAAGCCCACGGCGGCACAATTGATGTTGAGAGCCAGCAGGGGCGGGGGACAACGCTAACGTTCACTCTGCCTTTGGACTCTTAGCTTTTCAACCTCAGCGAACCAAAGCTCGCAGCATGCTTCAGCGTATGTTTCAGCACGGGCTCTAGAACATGCCCGGCGATCGCCTAGGATAGGACGGCAGTGAGAACAGTTATGGTCACGTCCGTAGTCGATCCTCTTTGGATCTCGCTTAAAACGGCGCTTGCCGCCACTCTATTTGCCTTCTTGACCGGCCTCGCCGCCGCTCGCTGGATGCTGTCCTACCGGGGGAAATGGCGGGGCTTGGTAGACGGCCTCTTTACTCTGCCGCTGGTGCTGCCGCCAACGGTGGTGGGCTTTTTGCTGCTGCTGCTGCTAGGGGCCAACGGTCCGGTGGGACGGTTACTTGACCTTTGGGGACTGTCGATTATTTTTACCTGGGCGGCGGTGGCGATCGCTGCAGCGGTGGTGGCCTTTCCGCTGATGTACAAAACGGCCCTGGGCGCTTTCGAGCAAGTGGACCCGACCTTGGTGAGCGCCGCCCGCACTTTGGGTGCGTCGGAGTGGCGGCTGTTTTGGCAGGTGCTGTTGCCGCTAGCGTGGCCGGGAGTCCTGGCCGGAACGGTGCTAGCGTTTGCCCGCGCCATGGGGGAGTTTGGGGCCGCGCTGATGGTGGGAGGCAGCATTCCGGGCGTTACCCAGACGGTGCCCATCGCCATTTTCTTTGCGGCAGAAGCAGGGCGGATGAGGGCAGCGCTGGGATGGGTAATGGTGATGGTGGGGGTAGCCCTGGGGGCGATCGCTGTGATTACGGGCAGTCGGGGCAGGGAAAACACACCGTCGGCCACCGTCGCCCATCCTGGCTGGATGACTAAGGGGTTCAATCGGGCCTATTTCGGGACGGCCTATCCTGTCCTGTGCAGTCCTAGTCAGGAGGCAACGCCCTACCTCAGCGCAGCTCACCGACAGCCTGTTCCGCACCTGCAGGTGGCGATCGTCCGCCAGGTGCCGGGGTTCAATCTCCAAGCTAGCTTCAGCGCTGACGGCGCTCCGCTAGGCCTGTTGGGGGCTTCTGGCTCGGGCAAGAGCATGACCCTGCGCTGCATCGCCGGACTCGACAGGCCCTCTGAGGGCAAAATTGTGCTCAACGGGCGCGTCCTGTTCGACGCACAGGCGGGAGTGAATTTGCCCAGCCGCGATCGCCGCGTGGGGGTGGTGTTCCAGAACTATGCCCTCTTTCCCCACCTGACCGTGGCCCAGAATATCGCTTTTGGAATGCCCCGACCCAAAGTGAAGCGGGCGGCTCGGGTAGCGACTATTCTTGAGTCCCTGGAGCTAGAAGGACTGGGCGATCGCTATCCGACGCAGCTGTCTGGAGGGCAGCAGCAGCGGGTGGCCCTAGCTCGGGCGCTGACTACCGAGCCTGAGGTGCTGCTGCTAGACGAACCGCTGTCGGCCCTAGACACCTACCTGCGCAGCCGCGTCGAGCGATCGCTGATTGATGTTCTGAGTCGCTACACTGGTGTCGCCCTGTTTGTGACCCATAAATTAGAAGAGGTCTACCGGGTCTGTCCCCGACTTCTCGTGCTCTCTGAAGGGCAAATCTTGGCGAACGACGCGCGGGAGACGATATTCACCCGGCCGCCTACTCTAGAAGTAGCGCGGCTTACGGAGTGCAAAAACTTTTCCCGGGGGCGTCGAGTGGGCGATCGCCGGGTGAGGGCCTTGGACTGGGGCTGTGAGCTAGAGGTGGCGGAAGCGGTCTCGGCAGTGGCCCACGTCGGCATCCGCGCACACCATATTCAGTTTTCAGAAGACGGGACGAGCAACGCTTTTCCAGGCTGGCTAGCGGCCAGCAGTGAAACCCAGCACCGCGTCACGCTCTACATCAAGCTCCACAGTCAACCCGAGTCAGCTCAGGACTATCATCTCCAAGCGGAGGTCTATCGGGAAAAGTGGGAACAGCTCAGACGGTGGCCCTTTCCTTGGCAGGTGAAGCTTCCGTCAGAGAGTGTCATCATGATGTCTGTACAGGAACCGCGCTGTGGAACCTCCTAATTCTCGCCCCCACTCAATTCAGTCATGACGCCTATTGAATGGTCTGATTTTCAAAACGTCGAGCTGCGCGTCGGTACCGTTATCGACGTTCAGGACTTTCCCGAGGCCAGAAAGGCCGCCTTTAAGCTGACAATCGACTTTGGCAACGATGTTGGCATTAAAAAATCCAGCGCCCAAATCACGGCCCTGTACGACAAGCGTACCCTCATGGGTAAACGGGTGATTGCCGTCGTCAACTTTCCGCCCAAGCAAATCGGTCCCTTTATGTCAGAATGCCTGGTCACTGGGTTTCATAGAGACGACGGGGCCGTGGTGCTGGCCGTGCCCGACGCAGAGGTGCCCAACGGCGCAAGGCTAGCCTGACCCATGGCTTGCGCCAACGTTATCTTTACAGGCGATATGATTCCACACCAGCAAACAGACGTCATCATTATTGGCAGCGGCATCGGTGGCCTCAGCGCCGCTGCCGTTTTGGCGCACGAAGGGATTGAGGTGGTGGTGTGCGAAAGCCACAGCATTCCCGGCGGCGCGGCCCATGGATTTGAGCGTCAGGGGTTTCGGTTTGACTCTGGCCCCTCCCTCTACTCCGGCCTGTCCCAACCTTCGACTAATCCCCTGCGCCACGTCTTCGATCTGATTGGAGAAGCGCTGCCCTGCGCTACCTACGATACCTGGGGCTGCTGCCTGCCGGAGGGGGACTTCGACACCCAAGTGGGGGCCGACCAGTTTTGCGACATCCTGAACAAGCTGCGGGGCCATCAAGCGGTGCAGGAGTGGCGACAGCTGCAGCGACAGCTCCATCCCCTCGGACAGGCCGCGACCGCACTGCCCCCCTCAGCCCTACGCTTAGACTGGGGTGCGGCCCTCACCCTGGGGCGCTTTGCCCCTGCGGTTCTGCGCCACGGCGGGCAGATGGCCCGGCTCTCGGGCAGCTTTGCCGCCGTCAGAGACCAGACCATCAGCGACCCCTTCATTCGCAACTGGCTAGATCTGCTGTGTTTTTTGCTCTCAGGGCTACCCGCTAGCGGCACGAGCGCCGCAGAGATGGCCTTTATGTTTGCGGAATGGTATCGCCCCAACGTGCAGCTCGACTATCCCATCGGCGGCAGTCAAGCCATAGTCAACGCCCTGGTGCGCGGCCTGATCCGCCACGGCGGCGCGCTGCGACTCAACACCCACATCGACGAGATTTTGATAGAGCGGGGCAAAGCCGTCGGGGTGCGCGCCCGAAACGGGGAAACGATTCGCGCGCGCCGCGCCGTAGTCACCAACGCCTCAGCCTGGGATACGCGATCGCTTCTGCCCGCTTCTGCCCGGTCCTCCCAGGTCGCAGCCCAAGACCTCCCCGCTTGTCCCAGCTTTATGCATCTGCACGGCGGCATCGACGGAACGGGCTTGCCAGACCTGGCCTGCCACTACATTGTGGTAAACGATTGGGATAAAGGCGTCACCGCCCCGCAAAACGTAGTGCTGATCTCCATTCCGTCGGTCCTCGACCCCTCCCTTGCCCCGCCGGGGAAGCAGGTCATCCACGCCTACACGCCGGGTAGCGAGCCCTACGAACCTTGGGCCGGTCTAGACCGCAGCGGTAAGGCCTACAAGCAGCAAAAGCAGGCGCGGGCTGAGGTGCTGTGGCGGGCCGTAGAGCGGGTGATTCCCGACGTGCGCGATCGCTGCGAGGTGGCGCTGGTGGGCACCCCGCTCACCCACGAGCGCTACCTGCGGCGGCACCGAGGAACCTATGGCCCAGCCCTTTCTGCGGCCAAGGGCTTCTTCCCCTCAGGCAAAACCGATATCCCCAATTTGCTGCGGTGCGGCGACTCCGTATTTCCTGGGATTGGCCTACCGGCTGTTGCCGCTAGTGGTCTGATTGCTGCCAATACCCTCACCCCAGTCCGTCGTCATCTCGATCGCCTGCAGCGCCTCGGCTATTAGCCCCGCTAGCAGCGGTCTTGGAGGCCTGGTCTAAAGCGGCCCTTGTATACCCTATTGCGAGGCATATCCTTCGTCCCTAGGAAGGAAGCTCCTGGGCCATCTTCGATAAAGGGACAGTGGCACTTCCTATATCTTCTATAAAGCTCTGGGATTCCATCAGACAATGCCCGAAGCGATCGCCTATAACAGTAGAAGTACGGTAGTTCTACGGAGTTCCCGGACTGCAACATTTTGTTCAGAAGAAATGGCGCAGCGTCGCTCGCTCAATAAGATTTTACCGCTCCCCCCTTTACCCATTCGGCTAGTGCTAATCGGCTTATTCGCCCTGCAAATTTTTGGCATGGCTGGGCTGTCGGGGTATCTTTACCACCACCACCATCAGCAAACGGCTGCAGCTACAGCGCAGTACGTTCTGCGGGAAACTCGCGATCGCCTGCAGGAGAAGGTAGACGCCTACCTAGCACTGCCGCAGGAGAGCGCGGTCACCCTCGCCGCTGCGGTTGACTTAGGCTTACTCGACTGGGACAGTACCGCCGGTCAGCGCTACCGGCAGCAGCTGCTTGACCGCCTTCCATCCCACAGCACCGTCACCCTCCAACCCGGGCCTCAATCTAGCCCGGAAGAAGCCGAAACAGGCCCTCTTGAGGAATGGGCCAGCGCTCAGACCAGCGCCCAGACCAGCGGCGACGTCACAGTTTGGGTGACCCCAGAGGCGATACTGAGCGTCGCCCCGCTCTCGAATTCTGGAGCTGTTGCGCTGCAGGTTCCGCTCACAGCGCTGCAGGCCTCGCTGGACGAAGTTCGCCCAGGGACAGAAGCTTGGGTTGCCTACGGTCAACAGGTCTCGTCTCGGCTTTGGCCGTCGCAGAATGCTGCCCTGAGTCAGACATCGCCCACCGCATCACAGGCCGCGATGGAGAGCTTCTCCCCACCCCCTTCTCTCCCACTTCCTCCAGAAAAATCTACGACAGCTCGAGGCGATCGCTACATTCTCTCGCTTTCCCCCTCGCGTCCCTCGGCTTCAGCCTGGCAAATTATCCTGACCCTGCCCATCTCCCGAACCCCCGACGCGCTGCCCGTCAAAATTCCGATCGCAACCTTTCTAGGGTTGACGGGTGTCGCATCGCTTATTTCCGGGCTGACTGGCCTGCTAATGGCGCAGTGGATTACTCGTCCTCTCAGCGAGCTAACTGAGTCTACTCACGAGCTGATTCAGGGCGGCAACTGGGCTCGTCCCACCTTTCGGCTGCGCGAGCTTGACGACCTAGCAGGTTCTCTCCACCAAATCTCTATTCAGCTGCAGACCTCACTTTTAGCTTGGGAAGAGAGTGAGGCAAGGCTCTGGCAAATCTTAGACAACTTGCCCATGGGCGTAGCCCTTTATGACAACAATGGTCACGTTGCCTATATCAACCAAAAATGTAAATCGCTGCTGTCCGTCGAGAAAATTTCGGATGTGCCGCTGAGCGCGCTTCCGGAAATTTGTCAGCTGTATCGGACGGACGGTGAACTCTATCCGGCAGAAGATCTGCCGGCACTACAGGCTATTCAGGGCAATGCCTGCACCATCACAGATATCGAGCAGCGACTGCCTGGCAAGGTGGCGGCGTTTGAGATCCAAGCTATTCCGGTTCGAAACGATCAAGGCCTTATTACTAGCGCTATCAGCGTTTTTCAAGACATCACAGAACGGCGACAGGCTGAAAATATTATTGCCCGCTATAGCCGCGAGCTTGAGGACAAAGTTGCAGAGAGAACGCTGGCGCTACAGCGCAGCGAGGGCGCAAATCAGATTTTGCTGCGGGCAATTCCGGACCTGCTGATTCGGATGCACCGGGATGGAACCTATCTCTACATTCAGCACAGCGGCAACGTTCAACTCTGTAACACAAAGAAGATGAAAGAAGGGCAAACAATTTACGACGTTTTGCCCAAAGCCCACGCCGATGAGCGCATGGCGTACATCCAAACCGCGCTGCTAGAGGGGCAGACCTACAGCTACGAATATGCGCTACAGATTGGGGGTGAAATTCAGTACGAAGAGGCCCGCATCACGCCCTACAACCGGGATGAAGTTCTCGTCATGGTGCGCAATATCAGCGAGCGGAAGCGGACAGAGCTGAAGTTGAGGCAGGGATTAGAGAGAGAGAAGGCGATCGCTCGTATCATTGAGCATATTCGTAGAACTTTGAGAATTGAGCAGATTTTCAGCACCACAGTGCGCGAAGTTCGCCAAATCCTCAACTGCGATCGCGTATTGATCTATCGGTTTAGTAAGCGGCCGCAGTGTAAGTTTGTCGCAGAGTCCGTAGATGCATCCTGGCCCGCTTTACTGCCTTTTACTCAGCATCAAGATGCGGATGAGGGCAATTCTCGTAAGAGTGACGGCTCGCAGGCGAGCAGCATGGTTCAGACCCTGGCGCGCCACTCTACCGATCAGCCGTCTCTCGCCCACCTTCAGATCGAAGACATCTGTCTCGAAGACATCTGTCTCAAGACGCTGTTCGATACGGTCCAGACCTCGTCGGGAAGCAATGTCGGATCGCAGTATGACGTCCAGCTGTCCTGCGTTAACGACATCGACACCGCAGCCCTTGAACCAGAACACCGTCGGTTTCTAGGGCAAATTCAGGCGCGGGCCTACATCACCGTGCCAATCTTTCGAGGCGACCTGCTCTGGGGGCTGCTGTCGGTTTACAACAACTCAGATGTGCGTCAGTGGCAGGACATCGAGGTCAACACCCTCGTGCAAATTGCCTCACAGCTTGGTGTCGCGGTCAAGCAGGCTGAACTGTATTCTCAAATTAAGGAGAAATCGCTACAGCTCCAAAAAGCTAAAGAGACGGCAGTTGCGGCCAATCGGGCAAAGAGCGAATTCCTTGCCAACATGAACCACGAGCTGCGCACGCCACTCAACATCATTGTCGGACTTGCCCAGGTAATGCGCCGAGATCCAGAGATGCCGGTTCAGCAGCAGGATACTCTCAGCACGGTCCTTCGCAGCAGCGAGCATTTGATGTCGCTCATCAATAACGTACTCGACCTGTCCAAGATTGAAGCCAACCGGATGGCTCTCAGCGAGGGAAGTTTTAATCTAATCGAGCTGCTAGAGACAATCCGAGCCATGCTCGACCACCGGGCTCAAGCGAAAGGATTGACCCTACATCTCGACATCGATGCGGGCATTCCCTCTTTTGTTACCGCTGACCAAAGCAAGCTGAGACAAATTTTGATCAATTTGTTGGGCAACGCGATCAAGTTCACCGAAAGCGGTCGTGTCTGGCTGAAGGTGTCGGTTATTGGCTATAACCCAAGCAATTTGCCACCCCCTCGTCGCTCTGGCCAAAAAACGGTATCGGCTCTATCCAATCACGAGCTGACAGGTCGACTGTGGCTATCGTTTAGCGTCGTCGACACGGGCATCGGGATTCCTGACGCAAATCAAGACACTATATTTGACGCCTTCGAGCAGGCCCGCGATAGTCAAAGCGTTATCGAGGGAACGGGGCTGGGACTGACTATTAGTCGTCAGTTTGTAGAGCTGATGGCAGGACGCATCACGGTGAAGAGCACCCTCGGACAGGGAGCCGCCTTCACCGTAGCCTTACCCGTTGGGACTGCGGAGGCCGTCTATATTTCAGAAACTATCAGCAACCGGATGATCGCCCATCTATCTACAGAACAACCGCCGCCGCGAATTTTGGTTGTCGATGACCTGCCCGAGAGCCGTCAGCTGCTGGTCCAACTCTTGCAGAATATAGGATTTGAGGTGCAGGATGCCGAGCATGGAAAGGCCGCGATCGCAGCCTATGAGACGTGGCAGCCTCACCTAATCCTGATGGATTTGCGGATGCCGGTGATGGATGGCTACGAAGCCACCCGCCGAATTAAGCAGAGGGCTCAGGCCCGCTCGAGCGATCGCAACGCGGTGTATCCCAGAATTCTCGCCCTCACGGCCAGCACCATGGTGAGCGTTCACGAGGCGGCGGCAGAGGCAGGCTGTGATAGCTTTTTGTGCAAGCCGGTGCGAGAAACGACCCTGCTAGAGCAGCTGTCGAGCTGGCTTGGCGTAGCCTATGTTTACCAGTCCTTCGGCGATGAGGATGGCTTTGCCCAGCACTGCGATACGCGATCGCCTCTCTACGAAGCGGACCTAGCCGCAATGTCTCAACCGTGGCTCCTCTCGCTCCATCAAGCCGCCTCCCACTGCGATGACCACCAGATTAGCGAGCTGCTTCAAGCCATTCCGGCGGAGCAGCCCAACCTTGCAAGAGCGCTCAAAACCCTCGTAGCCTGCTTTGACTTCGAGCCGATTATCACCGCAACGTCTGTAGTCCTGGAGGATTTGCACAACCCTTCGGCGGCCCGCTAGCGGAGGATTGATCTTAGGGCTGGTGAGATACCTTGAAGGTAGACCGCGAGCTGGGACGCCGTTAGGGGTAGAGAGCAATCGCCACAGAGCGCCTGCTCAATAAATTTGGCCGAATTTGACCGGAATACGCCTTTATACCGCTGTACTCAGCTACAGGGACACCAGAAGTATCGAAAGCTGATACAAACTTGCGTTGAATCGACCCAGGTCCAATGTAAAGACATTGATCAAACCTAGCCAGTTTTATCAAGCTCTCGCATACCCCTCGATAGAATAGTAGCGTCTCGCGAGGGGTCTGACCCATCACCGGAACCTGCTGCGTCTGAGCAACAACACACCAGTCTAGCCCGATGACGATGGCCGCAATATCTTCCATGAATGCTCTTTTTGAGAAAGCTGCCTCACCCCCCTCCGGGACGATTCTCATCGTCGATGACGTTCCTGACAACATTCAGGTCCTCGCCAGAATCTTAGAGGCAGAGGGGTACCGGGTTCGCAAAGCCGTCAGTGGTCAGCTCGCCATCCAAACGGCGTTTCTCTCTCCTCCCGACCTGGTTTTGCTAGACATCAGCATGCCCGTAATGGATGGGTATATGGTCTGTCAACAGCTTAAAGATAATCCTAAAACTCAGGCGATCCCCGTCATCTTTTTAAGCGCGTTAGGCGAGGTCTCAAACAAAATTAGAGCGTTCGAGCTTGGAGGGGTTGACTACATAACAAAACCCTTTCATGCCGATGAAGTGCTTGTCCGAGTGAGCACCCAAATCAAGCTTCATTTGATGCAGCAGCAGCTCCATAGCCAGACTGAGGAACTGCAGGCGCGGAATGCGGAGCTTCATGTTGAGAACCAAAAGCGCAGAACAGTAGAGGCAAGTCTCAGAAAAGCGGAAGCCAAGTATCGCAGCCTATTTGAGAACGCCAGTGAGGGAATCTTTCAGCTCACCCCTGACGGCCACTATATTGCAGCCAATCCAGCGATGGCCGACATCTGCGGCTATTCCTCACCAGAGGAGCTCATGGAGACAATTACCGACATTGACCACCAGCTCTACGTACACCCCAAGCGTCGCTACGAGCTGGCCGCCTACCTGCGCCGCTATGGTGAAATTGCTAACGCTGAATCTGAGATTTATCAAAAAGACGGCAGCACCATCTGGATTAACGAGACGATTCGGGCCGTCACGGACACCTCAGGTGAGCTTTGTTTCTACGAAGGCACCGTGCAAGATATCACCGAGCGGCGGCAGATTGAGCTAGAGATCCGGCGGCAGCGCTTTCAGTCTGAGCGACTGCTAATTAACGTGCTGCCCCAAACCATCGCTCAGCGGCTAAAGGCTGGAACGCATACCATTGCTGATAATTCAGATCAGGTGAGCGTGTTGTTTGCTGACTTGGTCAACTTCACCGAAGTCTCCACCTATCTGTCGCCCAAAGAGCTGGTTCAGCTGCTCAACCAGATTTTTTCCACCTTCGACCAGCTGGTCGAAACCTACAAGCTAGAGAAAATTAAGACTATTGGCGACGCCTATATGGTGGCGGCTGGGGTGCCGCTACCCCGCCCGGACCACATGCAGGCGATCGCCCACCTAGCCCTCGACATGCAGACAACGATTCAGCATTTTATTCAGCCCGATGGTACCCCCTTTCAGCTCCGCATTGGGATCAATGCGGGGTCGGTGACCGCCGGGGTCATTGGCACCTCGAAGTTTGCCTACGACCTCTGGGGACATACCGTCAATCTGGCTAGCCGCATGGAGGAAACCAGTCTGCCGGGTAAAATCCAGGTTCCACGCCGCCTGTACGAGCAGCTCAAAAATGAGTTTATTCTAGAGCCGCGCGGCGTCATCGATGTGCAGGGTCTAGGGGAAGTGGAGACCTATTTTTTGAAAGAGCGCACGCCGTAGTTGCAGCGGCAGTTCGCTATGATTTGGTGGATCGGCTCAGCGAATCAGCCTACTCAACAGGATCAGCGCGACATGACGTGTCCTCCGTGGATCTCTCAACGACCCATCGCCCACCGGGGACTACACAGCCCCGGCAAACCAGAAAACTCGCTGGTGGCTTTTGAGGCGGCGATCGCCCAGGGCTATGCCATAGAGCTCGACATTCAGCGCTTGGCCGACGGTCAGCTGGCCGTCTTTCACGACCAGGATTTAACGCGGCTGACGGGGCGAGAGGGCAGCATTTTTGAGCAGACGTCTGAAAGCGTGAGGCGGCTGACGCTGCTGGAAACCGAGCAGCGGGTTCCCCTATTAGAGGAGACGCTGTCGCTGATTGGAGGACGGGTTCCGGTCCTCATTGAGATTAAGAACGAGGACGCCGCGGGGGCGATGGAGCCGGCGCTAGCGGAGCTGCTTGCGGCCTACTCAGGGGACTGCGCAATTCAGTCTTTTAACCCCAATGCCCTAGCCTGGTTCAAGGAGAATAGACCCGAGATAGCGCGGGGCCAGCTCTCTAGCGGCCTTGAGAGGGAAGCGCTGGCGGGACACAAAAAGCTGCTGAGCTTGACGTGGGCTGGCGACCCGCAGTTTATCGGCTACGACCTAAGGGCGCTCCCGGCCCTATCGGTACCGCTGACCCAGGCCCTGCTCCAGCAGCCGGTAGTGGCCTGGACGGTGCGATCGCAGGCGGATTACGACAAGGCCATGCAGCATGCCGACAACGTGATTTTCGAGGGCATTTGCCCTAGCTTATCGCGCCCCTAGCTTATCCCGCCCCTAACAAATACAGCAGCGCCATCCGCACCGCTACGCCATTGGTCACCTGCTGGGGAACCAGGCTGATATCCGGATCGTCCGTCACGTCAGAGGTGATTTCTACCCCCCGGTTGGCCGGTCCCGGGTGCAGCACCTTAACCGAAGGACGACAGGCCTGAAGGCGATCGCGGGTGACGCCGAACTGCTGGTGATACTCCCGGAGGCTGGGCAGCAGGTGATGGGTCATGCGCTCTTGCTGAAGCCGCAGCGTCATCACGAAATCGGCATCCCTGAGAGCTGGGTCGAGCTGCCAGTGGACCTTGAGTCGGCGGGGGAGGGGGCTGCCGTCGCAGAACTGCGCAAAGTGGCGCGGCAGTAGGGTCGGTGGCCCTGCCAAATGGACCTCAGCCCCGCTGGCGGTGAGGCTCCAAAGGTTAGAGCGCGCCACCCGCGAATGCAGGATGTCTCCGACAATGGCAATCTTCTTATCCGCCAAATCCGCGAACTGCGGCTGCTCCGGGTTGAGCTGCGTGCAGAGGGTAAACAAATCGAGCAGCGCTTGGGAAGGATGGGCATGTAAGCCGTCCCCCGCATTCAGCACCGCCACGCCAGAGTGAAGCCGGTCCATTTCTTGGGCGATCGCCAGGGGCACCCCCGCCTGCCGATGGCGAACCACCATCAGGTTCGCGCCCATGGCCAAGTAGGTTTTGGCGGTGTCTAAAATGGTTTCTCCCTTAGACAGGGACGAGCTGCCGGGGGAAAAGTTTAGAGTATCGGCAGACAGGCGCTTTGCGGCTAGCTCAAAGCTGCTGCGGGTGCGGGTGGAAGGCTCAAAAAATAGGTTAGTGACGACCTGACCCTGCAGGGCCGGAACCTTCTTGGTGGGCCGAGACAAGATATCTTGGAAGGTAGACGTTGTCTGAAGCACAACGTCATAGTCTGCTGGAGTTAGATCCTGTAGCGACAGCAGATGGCGGTGATTCCAAGATGAGTCGGCTAGCGTCATCGCGTCGGTTTACTCGGCTCGCATCAAACGATTCTGGTGGCCCGTGGCGTCTAAGACTAAACCCTACACCATCCAAGGCTATTCTGTACGAGAAAGCGATCGCTCGCGGCGGATCAAGGTGCAAGTCTCGACCCGGGGAGAGGTGGAAGTGGTGGTCCCTCGGGGTTACCGGCGCGACCGCTTGGCCCAATTTCTGCGCGACAAGCAAAGCTGGATTGAGAAAACCCAGCGGCGTATGACAACGGCCCACCAAGGGCGATCGCCAGAAACCCGGCAAGCCCAGCCCGCCTACATTTTTTTGAGGGCGTTGGGCCGCTCGTGGCAAGTGGACTATCAACCCGCAGCCGGCGATCGCATTGAGGTGCGCGCGACGCCCGATCGCCTGCAGCTCTATGGCCCCATTCACCAGGTTGTTGCTTGTCAAAGAGCGCTCCAGGCCTGGATTAGGCCCACGGCAAAGCAACACCTAGTGCCCTGGCTAGACCAGGTCAGCCAGGAGATTCAGCTCCCCTACAGCAGGGCCACCCTGCGTCGCCAAAAGACTCGCTGGGCGAGCTGCTCGAGTCGCCATTCCATCAGCCTCAATGACAAGCTCCTGTTTCTGCCGCCCCCGCTGGTGCGCTACGTGCTTGTCCATGAGCTGTGCCACACGATGCATCTCAACCATTCGGCTGCCTTCTGGGCGCTTGTGGAGCAGTGGGAGCCTGACTACAGGACGTTAGACTGCCAGCTGAAGGAGGGATGGCAATATATTCCCGATTGGTTGGTCTCTAAAGAGAAGGCGCTGTAGACTACTCCTCAAACTGCCAGGGGTCTTTGACGAACTCCTCATCCAGCACCTTCTTAGGCCGCAGCACCAAAATCATCCGGCCCAGCAGCGGCGCAGAGGGCGCTTCGCCAAACCAAGCCACCTCTACCTGGTCGCCCTGAGCCGTAATGAAGTAGCTGTCCGGCGTCCAGTCGCGGCTGGCTCGGTCTACCACAAGTAGCACCGACTCTACCGGCGGCGGCATTTCCGTAGGCAGGCGATCGCTCCGGGTGATCAACACCACCGGGTCTTCGGCCAGCAACAGCACCTGCCAGCCCGGTAGGGCAACCCAGGCGGCGGTGCCAGAATGCTTGACAAACTTGAATGGCCCTTCTTCGTCCACCAGCGGAACAGCTTTGAGGTCTTCCACCGAGAGGGGTAGCTGGCCCACCACGGGGAGCACGCGGGGCATCTGCTCTTCAGAGTCGAGGCGGTAGACGGGCAGCAGCGGGGCTTTGCGCTGGGCCACCACAGAAAAGTCGGTGAGCAGTTCCTCTAGCTGCTTCCGGGCGGTATCGGAGTCGGCGTAGCGCAGCCCTGAAGCAATCAGCCGCGATCGCTCTTGGAGGTTGGACTGCTGACGGGCGAGCTTCCAGTAGTGGTGAGCCAGGGCATCGCCGGGCGCTTGATCAAAGGGCTGGAAGCCCGCTGGCGGTTTACTGCGGCGACCGTATTCTCTCACCGCTTTGGCGAATTCGTGGGCGGCGGTAGAGTCGGCGTTGTGGCGGTAGATTAGGGCGGCGGTGGAGGCCCGCTCAGCCTGATTGAGGATGCGCAGCTCGTAGAGGGCGTCGCTCCCCCGAATCTCGAAGCGCGATCGCACCTCAGGGGAAACCTCAGCGGCTTCAAGAGAGCTGTAAACCTGGGCAGCGACGGTAATTTGATTTTGCTGGATAGGCTCAAATCCGGTGGCCTCGAAGATTTTCTGCGGGTTGTACCCGGCCTTTTGCAGCTGCTGAGCAGCGGTGGCCCAGCCAATCCAGTTGCCTTCTTTGCGGCGCATCACCTGAATAAGGGCGTCGACGTCTATGCTGGCGTCAGCAGGGGGCGTATCGGTTGGAGGCGGAGCTGAGAAGTCCTGCGCGGGGCTATCTGCGGTGTTCTCTGGGGAGGTCATGGGGGTGCCGTCGTAAGTGCTGAGGAGGTACCGGTTGCGTTGAGGGAACCTAAAGAACTCTAGCGCGATTTATGTCGTAGGTGGAATAGGGGTGTTAATATCGAGATCGCGCTTGACTCGAGTCCGGGTCTGAGGGCAGTATGGTTGACGCGGGGCTATAGCTCAGTTGGTAGAGCGCCTCAATGGCATTGAGGAAGTCAGCGGTTCGAATCCGCTTAGCTCCATAATGGCAGTGCTGTCCTCCAGCCACAGTGCTGTGGCTGGAGGGCGGACTAGTCGCTACGGTGAACAGTCGCAGCAGCATACGCGAGGAAACCGATAGGGCATTGGGCAACGCTTTAGGTAGCGCTTCCTCTAGAAGGGGAGATTGACGGAATCCATCGTTGCCGCAATTAGCTTGGTAGCTCGGTCTCCATAGGCAGCGGACGCTATGCCACACAGAACAGGGGCGGCGATCGCTGCCGCTAGCTTGAGTCTGCCAAACTCCATCAGAGACACATGGGTCATCTCAAGGGATAGCGTCAAGTAGACGAAGACGAACAGGCCGCTGAAGAAAGCGCCAAGTAGAAAGCGCTGAACCAGATTTGCAGGCGTCGTCTGCTGCTCGTTGCCGTTAGGTCGCTCTTTGGGTGACATTTGGTGACATCCTCCCGACGCTGACAGCAAGCTGTACAGCGCGGGCTTCCTCAGTGACTCCCAGCTATTGCCGAGACATATCCTGAGATAGGTTTATACTCCGCCTGATGCCCCACGGCAGAGTTTTGAATTTTCATCTCCGCGAGGGAGGATACGCACTATGTGTCGCAGATACATTTGCAAACTGAGGAACGGGTGACTTGCAGCTTTCGCCTACGGGCCCGTCACACTCTTTGCGGGGTGTATCACCTTGCTATCTCTATCATACCAACTGCTAGCCTCAGCGCTGAGCGCACTATCCGCTGTGCATCATTTTGCGGGCGCACTTCGGCCAGCGCGACTCTCATCCCGACGCTCACCCTGACGGGTAGAGCGCGGGGCTTCCTGTCTAGTAGCTAAAGCCTCACTAATAGATTGAAATTATAGGCGGCAGTCGTCTTGCCAAGCTCAAGGATGTGGCCAGCTGCAGGAAAGGCCCTGGGCTGACAAAAGTTACTCAGGAGAGCGCTATAGTCTACAGAATCTGCGGCTGCCATCCCGCTCTGGATCTTGCCAGGAATAGGCGAAATGGCTGACGGTTTGCAGCTGGGGCATAGCCTGTCGAATCGCGTTCATCTGCACCTCTAGAGAGGGATGGCTCTGCAGCGTCCGGCCCCAGGCTCCCGCTAATACAGGCATCACCTGCGCTGGGACTGGCGACTTATCTAAGACTCGCTGAATCTTAGAGAGCACGCAGCTCGCGTCGCCGCAGACGCCGTAGGCCATGGGGTGCCACTCCATGGTGGTGGGAAAGCGATCCCAGGGCTGCAGCCGCGAGTCGTAGCCCTGACTCACCGCTGCGTTGGCCTCTGGGAAAAAGACCGCCCCGGTAGGAAGCCCGGCCCGCTCCGCCGCCAGTCGCGCCACCGCTAAAAAGTCGAGCACGCCTTGAGTTGCATGCCCCACGCTTAGGTCCCACAGCTGCTGGCTGAGCAGAGGTGCAAGTTCGTCGGCAGTCAGATCCGTGACGTCGTCGGGAAGCTGCTGGCCCTGCCACTGGGGAAGCAGGTCGTCGGGAAACTGACCCTGAGCTGTCGCGACGTCCCCTACGGTCACATAGCCTTGGGCCATGAACTTTTCAATCAGCGCCCTGCCGCTCGGGTTGAGCGATCGCTCCAGTAGAGCATTGCGGGCCGCATCGCCGTAAATCCACAGATCCTGCGCCCGGCTAGCCACCGACTCTCCCCCAAAGCCGCGCGGGTAGCGCACATAGTCAAACAGCATACCGTCGGGCTGGCGCTGGGCGATCGCCTGGGCCATGGCGTAGTAGTCTTGCTTCGCCTTATCGCTGTAGGGATCGATGAAGACCTCTTCCGAGCTGTTGGCGTCGGTGAACTCGCGGCGGGCCGCTTCAAAAGCAGCAATGCTGGTTTGCCCCCGGCCATTGAGGGCCAGGACTGCGGGATTGGCGCTGCCGTAGGAATAGCCAAAATTCATGGTGAACATCCAGGCGTACACCTTCAGTCCCCGTTCGTGACCTTTGGCAATGGTCTCCGCCAGCAGGTCGACGCTCTCATAGCCGGGGTTACGCACCACAGACGGCCATGCTGTAGCGTTAGCGCTCGTAGGCAGCAGCACCTGACCGTTGTAAAAGGCCTCTAGGTAAACCTGGTTGTAGCCCAGGTCTACGATGTGGTCAAGAACTTCATCCACCACGCCGGGCCGGGCATCGCAGGGGTAAAGCCTCAGCCAGATAGCCTGCTGCTTAGGCCAGTTTTGGGCGCGGCAGCGCTGCAGGTCTGTTGCACTTTGGGCCACAGCAGTGCGATAGGCCTGCTGTGCGGCGGGATCTCCAGATAGGGCAGCCTGCCGCAGGGTGTCTTTGGTGGCTGGGGCGCTTGGGTCTGCGCTGAGGCTTTGGCAATAGGGCGCTGTGCGGCCTTGGGCAGGATGGACGCCCGACTGCAGCACAGCGCTAAAGCTGAGCAGGGCAACCAACACAGCCAGCAGCGGTCGCCGTAGCTGCCTCACCCACCTTTCTCTTAGGAGCTGCCTTAAATTAAATTCTCCGCCGGTCATCGCCCTTCACCCATCAAGACACAGTACTTACCAGTTTGATATTCATCAATAAAGCCCCAAACCCGTAAGAATTTTCTGCATTAATCCTGGTTTTGCCCCTGGGGTGAGGCCAAAATTGCCTCAATGATTCGCTGATTGGCTTTGGGAAAGGGATACTGACTCAAGTCAGCGGGAGCGACCCAGCGCACCTCGTCAGATTCTAGAGGCTTAGGCTCACCGGAGAGATGCCGGCAGTGGTGAACGTTCAGAGTGACTTTAAAGTGGGTGTAGGCGTGATCGAGGGTAATCAGGTGCTCTCCCACCTCGACATCAATATCGAGCTCCTCCTGAATTTCGCGCTTGATGCAGTCCGGCACGGTTTCTCCCGCCTCCAGCTTGCCGCCGGGAAATTCCCATAGCCCCCCCAAAAGACCCTCGGGACGGCGGCGATCGATCAGAACCTGACGCTGTTCGCTCCAGATGACGGCGACGCCGATATTTTTGTGGGGCAGCGGGGGGCGTGATTCGCTCATGGGTAGCTCCGACTGGCGGTTGAGTTGGAAGGCCTGGCAATGGGAGTTCCAGGGACACTGCATACAGGAGGGACGGCGGCGATCGCACAGGGTGGCCCCCAGGTCCATCAGCGCCTGGTTGAAGTCTCGCGGCTGCTCCGGGTCAAGCAGCAGTTCAGAGGCGTGCCACAGCGACTTTAGCACAAGGCTAGGAGGCGATTCTATGAGCAGCAAGCGGGCCAAAATCCGCTTCACATTGCCGTCGAGAATAGGCGTCGCCTGATTGAGGGCGGCGCTGAGGATACCCCCCGCCGTGGTCCGTCCGATACCGGGCAGGGCTATGACAGCGGTGAGATCCTGGGGAAACTCGCCGCCGTAGTCTTGAACAATAATTTGAGCGGCTCGGTGCAGGTTGCGGGCTCTGGCATAGTAGCCTAGCCCCTGCCACAGCTTAAGAACCTCCTGTAGGTCGGCCTGGGCCAAATCCCCCAGGGTGGGAAACGCGGTCAGCCATCGCTGATAGTAGGGAATCACCGTCTTCACCTGAGTCTGCTGAAGCATAATTTCAGAGATCCAGATGCGGTAGGGATCGCGGGTTGCTCGCCAAGGGAGCTGCCGCCCCGATGACCGGTACCAGGCCAGCAGCGATCGCCTGAGTTCAGGGGCCGCTGTCTCAAGATCGAGGCTACTGGACGGCATCCATGACGCGAAAAATAGGCAGGTACATGGCGATCAAAATAGAGCCAACCATGCCCCCCAGCACCACAATCATGATGGGCTCCATGATGGAGGTCAGAGCTTTCACCGCCTGCTCCACCTCATCCTCATAGAAGTCGGCCACCTTCATCAGCATGGTGTCCAGCTCTCCGGTCTCCTCACCGATGTTGATCATCTGAATCGCCATGGGCGGAAACACCTTCTCCTGCTGCAGCGCCAAGCTGATGACGCCCCCGGTTTGAATCTTTTGGCGGGCCACATCGATAGCGTTGGAAATCACCTGATTGCCCGTCGTGTCGCGGACAATTTCTAGAGAGGAGAGAATGGGAACCCCAGAGCGGGACAGAGCTCCAAAGGTTCGACAAAAGCGGGCCACGGCGGTTTTTTGAATCAGGTCGCCAAAGAGCGGCAGCTTGAGCAACATCCGATCGACGGTCTCTCGGCCGACGCGGGTGGAGTAGTACTGCCGAAAGGCAAAGGCCAGCGCCAGGATGACCACCAGCAGAACCACAATATAAACCGGGTTGCGCAAGAAGTCGCTGATACCCAGCATGAACTGGGTGAAGACGGGCAGCTCGGCGTCTAGTTCTTCGAAAATGTTGGCAAAGGTCGGAAGCAAAAATACCGTCATGCCCAAAAAGACAGAGATCGCAATCACGCCGACGGCGATGGGGTAGGTCATGGCTGACTTGATCTGGTTGTTGAGCCGCGCCATGTCCTCTAGCAGTTTGGAAAGGCGGTTCATCACCTCGTCCAGCACGCCGCCCGTTTCGCCTGCCTGCACCATGCTGACGTACAGGTTATCGAAGCAGTTGGGATGCCGGCTCATGGAATCGGCGAGAGTCGTCCCCTGCTGCACATCGCTATTCACCTCTTGCAGCGCCTTTTTTAATTTGGGATTGGGGGTTTGCTCCGCCAAAATGCCCAATCCCCTAACGATGGCAATCCCGGCGTTGATCAGCACGGCAAACTGGCGCGAGAAGACGGCTTTGTCCTTAACGCTCACCCGCGTCATCGCTCTGGTAAGGCCGTCAAAGCTGAGGTTGTTGAAGTTGAAGCCTTTGGCCTCTTTTAGGTCTTGAACAAAAAGACCGCGATCGCGCAAAATTCCTCTGGCTTCGGCGGCAGAGGCGGCTGGCACCTTCAACCGCCGAAAATTGCCTCGCGTGTCTCTAGCTTGAACGGTGTAGGTGGGCATGGCGACGTCCTCTCAACGGGATGCAAGGTTACTGCAGGATTCGGGATGCAAGATTTGGAATGCAAACGGGTCTAGCGCGACTATCGGCGGGCAGCAGCGGCGTAAGGACCTGGGTTGGCTGGCTTTGTTCCCCCGCTAATCAGACGCTGCATTTCATCCGGCTTGGAGGTTTTAGACATGGCTGCGTCAAACGAGATGGCTCCCGACTTGTAGAGGTCCGCTAGCACTCGCTCCAAGGTCCGCATTCCCAGTTTTCCGCCCGTTTGAATAGCTGAATAGATCTGAGACGTTTTACCCTCTCGAATCAGGTTGGCGATCGCTGGCGTCACCACCATAATTTCCTGCGCCATCACGCGCGCGAATTCGCCGGGTTTGGGCTTCATGCGAGGAATCAGGGTTTGGCTGAATACCGCAACCAGAGAGTTGGAGAGCTGAACGCGCACCTGGGTTTGCTTGTCTGCAGGAAAGACGTCGATCATACGGTCAACGGTTTGAGCCGCAGAGCTGGTGTGCAGGGTGCCAAACACCAGGTGACCCGTTTCTGCCGCCGTGATGGCTAGAGAAATAGTTTCTAGGTCCCGCAATTCGCCCACTAGGATAATGTCTGGGTCTTCCCGCAGGGCCGAGCGCAGGGCATTGGCGAAGCTTTTGGTATCTTCGCCGAGCTGTCGCTGGTGGATCAGGCTCTTGACCGGACCGTAGACAAACTCGATCGGGTCTTCGACGGTCAAGATGTGCTCAGCCCTAGTGCGGTTAATGAGGTCAATCATGGCCGCTAGGGTTGTGGTCTTGCCAGACCCCGTTGGCCCCGTCACCAAAATCAGACCCCGGGGCTTTTCCGCCATCTCTCGCACCACATCAGGTAGGCCCAGCTTCTCGAAGGTCGGAATATTCGAGCTCAAAGCCCTTAAGCAGGCCGCGTAAGTGCCGCGATCTTTGTAGACGTTGACCCTGAAGCGAGCCAGCCCTTTGACGCCGTAGGAGCAGTCCAACTCCCAGGTTTGCTCTAGGGTTTTGCGCTGAGTGTTGTTGAGCATGCTGAAGATCAGTCTTTGACATTGATCTGCCGTCATCGGCTCGTCTCCGATGGGGGTTAGCTTTCCTCCGATGCGGAAATACGGAGGAACTCCGGCTGAGAGGTGGAGGTCAGAGCCTCCCATCTCCACCAGCTGCTCCATCAAGTCTTCAATCATCAAGTCCATCATGTTGCGATCGCTCCTAAAGGGTGGGGTGAGAAGGCCAGCGGATTGGGCCAACGTGGGGGGTATGTACGTGCTGTATCGGGTTAAAGCGCTGCAGAGACTGGGCACTGGGGGACTAGATATCGGCTTGGGCAGCGGCGCTATCCACCGTGAAATCGCGGCGTTGTGCAGTACGGACAGTTGGACCACTCGGGCAGCAGGGCGGCATCACACACCTGGCAAACCAGTGACGCCTTGCGCCGCGCCTTGAGTTCAGCCTCTAGTCCCGAGTCGGTGAGCGTTACCCGCTCGACCTCCTCAAACGTCGTTAGCCCTTGACGGACAAGCTCAAGGCTATAGGACAGCAAGGTTTTCATGCCTTCTTCGCTAGCGACCTCTTTGATGCGCTCGGTGGGCGCTCCTCCCGTAATCAGGGCTTCGATAGTCTCAGTCATCCGCATCACCTCGTAAACGCCGCAGCGCCCTTTATAGCCCGACCCTCCGCAGTGGGAGCACAATGTGCTCTCTCCCTGAGCAGCTTTGATTTGCTCAACGCTGAGGACAGTGGCCCGGTAGAAGGTGCGCTCGAGATCCACGGTGTCGGAGAGGCCGAACCGGGACAGCTCTTCACTCGATGGGGTATAGGGCTGGCGGCAGCTGTTGCAGACGCGCCGCACGAGGCGCTGGGCCAAGATACCGATCAGCGAGCCCGACAGCATAAACGGCTCTACCCCCATTTCGTCTAGGCGGGCGATCGCGCTAGCGGCATCGTTGGTGTGCAGGGTCGTCATCACCAAATGTCCCGTCAAGGCCGCCTCGATAGCAGTTTTTGCCGTCTCCTTATCGCGAGTCTCACCCACCAGAATCACGTCCGGATCCTGACGTAGAAAGGAGCGCAGCACTGACGCAAAGTCGATGCCCTTCTCGCGAATCACCTGGACCTGGGTAATGCCGGGTAGCGAATACTCAATGGGGTCTTCGACCGTATTGATGTTGACATCTGGGGTATTGCGCTCCGACAGGGCAGAGTACAGCGTCGTCGTCTTTCCGGACCCCGTCGGCCCCGTCACCAGAATTAGGCCAAAGGGGCGACTGACCATTTCTTTGACCATCTGCAGGCTGGCCGGGTCGGTAATTAAAGCGTCTAGACCAAATTCGGTCGCCGAGTTGTCTAGAATCCGTAGACAAACTTTCTCACCATAGCGGCTGGGGATGGTGCTGACGCGGAAATCGATAACGCGATTGTCGAAGCGTCGGCGTATGCGGCCATCTTGAGGAATTCGCCGCTCTGCGATGTCCAGGCTAGCCATGATCTTCAGGCGGGCCGTCACGGAGGGGACAATCTTTTTAGGTAGCGGGTCAAAGGCTTCCCGCAGCACGCCGTCTTTCCTGTAGCGGACCCGCAGCGACTCTTCCTGGGGCTCGACGTGAATGTCAGAGACGTCGCCCTGTAGCGCTTTGATCAACATCTTGTTGACGAGGGAGATAATGGGGGCCGCCTCGGCATCCTGAAGGGCGCTGTCGAGATTGGCCTCCATGTCATCGGGGGCTTCCTCTAAGTCAAGGTAGTCCAACCCTTCGATGTCTGAGCGGACGTCAACCCGCGACTCCTGCTCGATCTTCTTTTCGCGCTCAACCTTTTCGTCTAGGTACTGCGACATCAGCCGCTGGTAGTCATCTGGGGTGATGACCATGCGCTGCAGCGCCAGTTTTTGAGGGCGTAAAATTCGGTTGAGGTCGTCTTGGGCAGACAAGTCGTCCGGGTCAACCATGGCCACCAACACCGATGGCGGCTCAGTTTCGTTACGAGACAGCGGAATAAGCTGGTAGCGGCGGCAAGTGTCCACCGGGATAAGACCATCAATCAGGTGGCTCACCTGAGTCGTCGGGATTTCGCTGAGTTCTGGATCGAGGGACTCGACGCCGAAGAGGATTTTGAGCTCGAACAGCTGCTGCTTCTTATACTGCCTGAGTAGATCTGGCGGCAGGTTTTTTCCCGTCAGCGTTTCTAGCACGTCTGTCAGAGGACGCCCCGATTTTCGGCTTTCGACGAGCGCCTGCTGCATCTGCTCAGAGTCGATATAGCCAGCTTGAACAAGCTTATTGCCAAACGGCGAAAAGTCTTGTCTGACGACGAGCGCGCGCCTTTGTGACGAAGAATTAGCCATAGCTACTGCATTAATCCTTGAACTGTACTCTATCCCTTCCTCTCAGCCACCTTGAGGTAAGGTAACGTGCTTTGATTGCCTACCTAATAGAGAGCAACAGCATCGAGCGACGCTGCGGCTCTGCAAAGATTGCCGTAGCCAAAGACCGTCACGGGGAAGGCCGTCACACTACACCATCACACCGAACACCACCGCCGATGTCAAGCACAAGCGCCCGATGGGGTTACGCTCCACCGCGCTGCCCTCCGACGCCGCTATTTTCACTCATTGACCTTTATTATGAGGGGTCAGTGAGTGCTCGTCGCCTGGAAGGGCCTGTCGTATGTCTGTGATCTTACCCAATAACTATAGCTAGCACTACACTGGCTGGCTGTATATTTTGCAGTAAAGCCTGGCCGTCTAGTCTGCCTTATTGATTTGCCTTGTTGACAGCGACCTGCCAGTTAAAACCTGCCTCGAGCACCAATGAGAGAACTGCAGTCAGGCGATCCGGATATAATTCACATTTCTTAAAGCTTATTCAGGAGTGCTATCCTGGGCTTCATAAGATAGAGCGATTTGCGCTGTCGTACGGTTTTCCCCTAGCTAGAAAACCTGACTGTAGAGTAAAAATGTCTATATAGAGTTGAATTTTGATGTTTACGGGTCATGATGATTGAAGACGAAAAGCCTCTTGAAGACTATCAACCTCAGCCGGGCAGTGAGAGTAGCCCTAGCCCTAGCGACGCTGCCCTTCCTGAAGATGGGCCGACCTTAGATGAGGTTGAGCTAAATCTCGACGACGAATTGGATAGCGAGCTGCCAAACGAAATGCTGGATGAATCGCCTGAGCAATTTTCAGGTAGTCCTTCCGGGAGTGACGAAGGCACCTCGCCTGCGCAGTCTGCAGACTCACTTCAACAGGAGATCGAGCGTCTTCGAGCTCAGCTTGACGAGCGGATAGCGCAGTATATGCGGATTGCCGCAGACTTCGAGAACTTCCGTAAGCGGACGCAGAAAGAGCGTCAAGAGCTAGAAGTTCAAATCAAATGCTCAACCATTTCTGAGATGCTGCCCGTAATCGATAACTTCGAGCGGGCGCGATCGCAAATTAAGCCCCAGACAGACAGCGAGATGACGATCCACAAAAGCTATCAGGGGGTGTATAAGCAGCTTGTAGACTCCCTTAAGAAGCTAGGGGTCTCTCCAATGCGAGCGGAAGGGGAGCCGTTTGACCCAGGCCTACACGAAGCCGTGATGCGCGAACCGACGAATGAATATGACGACGGAGTCGTGATTGAGCAGCTGGTGCGGGGCTACACGCTGGCTGACCGGGTTCTACGCCACGCCATGGTAAAAGTTGCCACCTCTGACGGCGTAGATGCTGGCGCAGATGCCTAGAACCGCGATACGTCGCCTCTACAGAGGGCACAGTCTGTAGAGGCGAACTAGGCTGTAGAGGCAAACCAGGCTGTAGGAGCAAACTGGTCTGTAGAAGCGGGCTGACAGGGCGAAATCCGGCAAATTGTTGCAAGCGTCCGCTTTCACGGGCACTTCTAAAAGCGGGTGATCAAGACACAATACGGCTCCAAAGCCCGCGGGTGAAATTTCCACTGGGTAATTGGGCTGAATGACTCTACTGGGTTCGATCCTTGAGGCGCTAGCGATTTCCTACTGATGTCGGCTATGGTGGTTCAAACAGCACTATTGGCGCATTGCGTGAATTTGACTTTTATTTGATTCAGGGTTTTATAGCGCTATTAGCCCTGATCAGACAAGCTAGTCGCTGAATAAAGGCTAAAGTTAAAGGCTCCTAATAAACCGCATTCATGGCTGCTGATTATGGGAAAAGTTATTGGTATTGACTTAGGGACCACAAATAGCTGCGTTTCTGTTTTAGAAGGAGGGCAGCCTATTGTTATTCCTAACTCAGAGGGAGGGCGCACTACCCCCAGCATCGTCGGATTTGGTAAAGCGGGCGATCGCCTTGTAGGCCAGCTTGCCAAGCGGCAGGCGGTTACCAATGCCGAGAATACTATCTTCAGCATCAAGCGGTTTATTGGCCGGCGGTGGGACGACACTCAAGAAGAGCGCGGTCGTGTCCCCTATAGCTGCACCAAAGGACGCGACAACACCGTCAACGTTCAGATCCGAGACCGGACCTACACGGCCCAGGAAGTCTCGGCCATGATTCTGCAAAAGCTCAAGGACGACGCGGAGGCTTACCTCGGAGAGGAAGTCACTCAGGCCGTCATCACTGTGCCCGCGTACTTTACAGACGCGCAGCGGCAGGCCACCAAAGACGCAGGCACCATCTCTGGCCTAGAGGTGATGCGCATCATCAACGAGCCCACGGCAGCGGCGCTGTCCTACGGCCTGGACAAACAGGACCAAGACCAAATCGTTTTGGTGTTTGACCTGGGCGGCGGCACCTTCGACGTCTCTCTGCTGCAGCTGGGAGACGGCGTGTTTGAGGTGAAAGCCACGGCGGGAAACAACCACCTGGGGGGCGATGATTTTGACAACGCCCTGGTTCGCTGGATGATCGATGCGTTCAGCGAAGAGCAAGGTATCGATCTCTCGACTGACAGCATGGCCTTACAGCGGCTGCGGGAAGCAGCTGAGAAAGCTAAAGTTGAGCTGTCGAGCATGCTGGCCACTTCGGTCAACCTGCCGTTTATTTCGGCGGATGAAACGGGACCGAAGCACCTGGAGATGGACCTGACGCGGGCCAAATTTGAGGAGCTGGTGGGCGATTTGGTCAGCGCCACCATTGAGCCCGTTGTGCAAGCGCTCAAAGACGCTGACATGAAGGCCAGTGAGGTCGATCGGATCTTGCTTGTGGGAGGATCAACCCGCATTCCGGCGGTGCAGCGGGCCATCAGCGATCACTTCGACGGCAAAGCTCCAGACAAATCCGTCAACCCGGATGAGGCGGTCGCTCTTGGGGCCGCGATTCAGGGCGGCGTGCTGGGGGGAGAAGTCAAAGACCTGCTGCTTCTAGACGTGACTCCGCTGTCCCTGGGGATCGAAACCCTGGGCGAAGTCTTTACCAAGATTATTGAGCGTAACACCACCATTCCCACCAGTAAGACCAAGGCTTTCTCAACGGCGACAGACGGCCAAACCTCCGTGGAGATCCACGTGCTTCAGGGGGAGCGGGCTATGGTCAAGGACAACAAAAGCCTAGGCAAATTTCAGCTGACGGGCATTCCCCCTGCGCCCCGAGGGATTCCACAAATCGAAGTGTCGTTTGAGATTGACGCCAACGGCATTCTCCAGGTCGGCGCTCGCGACAAGGGCACCGGGCGTGAGCAGAGCATTCGCATTACGAATACCGGCGGGCTGACGCAGTCTGAGATTGAGCGTATGCGCCAGGAGGCCGAGGTCTACCGCGAGGAAGACGAGCAGCGTATCAAGCGAACGGAGGTCAAGAACTACGCCGAGACGCTATTTAGAAGCTACGAAGAAACGATGCGCGACAACGCCCAGTTTATTTCTGAAGCGCTGAAGACGCAGTCCAGTGAGCAGGTGGCTGAGGTCAGAGCCGCGATCGCCGATCGCTCGCTTGAGCTAGACGACCTTAAGCGCAAAGTGGAGGGGCTGCAGCAGCTACTTCTGGGAATCGGAACGTCGGTTTATCGAGAGGCGAATCGCGTCAGCGATCTGGACGACGCTGTCGACAGGGACGGCGCTGTTGACGGTTCGGAGGATACCGTCGTCGCCGATGCGATAAATGGCCAGTCAGCGCCTGTGGGTGATGGCGACGAGAACTACAGCTTCGACGATGAGGACGAAACCATCGTGGCAGACTACGAACCGATTGACTAGCGCGATAAGATATACATTAAGGTAGGAGCTGGTGATAGCATTGGCTCTTGCATTAATTTGCGAACTTACTTTCAACTTCTTCGGTACAGCGTTCTATGGCTCGCGATTACTACGATACTCTCGACATCTCTCGCAGCGCCGATAAAGATGAGATCAAACGGGCATATCGCCGTCTTGCCCGCCAATATCATCCGGATGTCAACAAAGAGAGCGGAGCCGAGGAGCGCTTCAAGGAAATTAACCGCGCTTACGAAGTCTTGTCTGAGCCAGAGATGCGGGCTCGCTATGACCAGTTCGGAGAAGCGGGCGTCAGCGCTGGTGCCGGCGCGCAGGATTTTGGAGACTTCAGTGGGTTCGCTGCTGATATCTTCGAAAGCTTTTTTGGTGGGTTTTCGGGAACCCCTGGACAGCAGGGGCGCAGACGTAGCGGTCCCGTTAGGGGCGAAGATCTGCGGTACGATCTGAAGCTTGACTTTCGAGAGGCTGTCTTTGGCGGCGATAAGGAGATTCGCGTTACCCATCTAGAGACCTGCGCCACCTGCAGCGGTAACGGCGCTAAGCCCGGGACTCAGCCTCGCACCTGCGCTACTTGTAACGGGCAAGGGCAGGTGCGCCGAGCAACGCGCACTCCCTTTGGTAGCTTTACTCAGGTCTCAGCCTGTCCCACCTGCGGGGGCAATGGTCAAGTCATCGAAGACAAGTGCGGCACCTGCGGGGGTAGCGGTCAAAAGCAAGAGACCAAAAAGCTCAAGATTACCGTACCCGCTGGGGTAGATAGCGGCACTCGCCTGCGAGTATCGGGAGAAGGGGACACCGGCAAGCGAAACGGGCCGCCGGGGGATCTGTACGTCTACCTGTTCGTCAAAGAAGACGAAACGTTTACCCGCGACGGCATCACTATTTTTTCTGAGATCACCATTAGCTACCTCCAGGCGATTTTAGGCTGTCGCCTCAACGTTGAGACGGTAGACGGCGAGCCTGAGGAAGTTACCATCGCCGCAGGCACTCAGCCCGACACCGTCGTCATCCTAGAGAACAAAGGAGTGCCGCGCTTAGGCAACCCCGTGAGCCGAGGGGATCACCAGGTGACGGTTCATATCGACATTCCCACCAAGCTGACGACAGAAGAGCGCGAGCTGCTGACTAAGCTAGCCGAAATCAGCGGCAATCGTGCTGGCAAAGGGGCCGGGCTGGAGGGCTTTTTGGGAGGCCTGTTTCGAGGATGACGTCGACCACAGCGCCAACGCCCGACAAGCAGCTCGACCTGCGCGGCACCCCCTGTCCCATTAACTTTATTCGCACCAAGCTCTGCCTAGAAAAAATGCTTCCCGGCAGCGTTTTAGAAGTCTGGCTAGACGGGGGCGAGCCGATAGAGCAAGTGCCTTCTAGCTTGACGATGGAAGGCTACAGCGTCGAGAGCATTGACGATCGCACCGAGTTTTTTGCCCTTCGGATACGCTGCCCTGAATGAGGAAGCCCCACTCCCAAGGCTCGGAGGCGTCTGATGTGCGGATAGGGACGGCGCAAGGGATGGTGACCGCCGTTCAGGCTAACTACTACTGGGTGCGGTTAGAGTCGCCTCCCCTGTTGTCAGAGCCCCCGCTCCAACCCTGCGCGATGGTGCTCTGTACGCGGCGATCGCGCCTCAAGAAAATCGGTCAGCAGGTGTGGGTAGGCGATCGCGTTGGGGTAGAAGATATCGACTGGGGCAGCGGTCGAGGAGCCATCGCCCAGGTGATGCCCCGCCGAACGGCTCTAGAGCGACCGCCCGTTGCCAACGCCGACCTGCTGCTGCTGGTGTTCGCCCTAGTAGAGCCGGATCTAGACCCCTGGCAGCTGAGCCGCTTCTTGATAGCTGCAGAGTCTACGGGGCTTGAAGTCGCGCTATGCCTAAACAAGTGCGATCGGATCTCGCCTGAGGCCCAGCAGCAGTGGTGCGATCGCCTCAGTCAGTGGGGCTACAGTCCCCGGATCATCAGCGTACAGAGCGGCCTCGGCCTGGGCGCAGTGCGTCAGATGCTGGCGGGACACCTCAGCGTCATCTCTGGGCCATCGGGGGTGGGAAAATCGAGCTTGATCAACCACCTAATCCCGGCGGTAGATCAGCGGGTGAACGCCGTCTCGGGAAAGCTGGCGCGGGGACGCCACACCACCCGCCACGTAGAGCTGTTTGAGCTGCCGACCCCGGTTGGTTCCGCCACGAAGCTGGGCCTGCTGGCCGACTCGCCGGGATTTAATCAACCCACCCTTTCCTGTACGCCCAGCGAACTGGGATCTTACTTCCCTGAAGTTCGCCAGCGGCTCAGCCAGGGAGACTGCCAGTTCAGCAACTGCCTGCACCAGAGCGAACCCGGCTGCATTGTGCGGGGAGAAGGGGCAGACGGCTGGGAGCGCTACGCGCACTACCTCACTTTTTTGGAAGAGGCGATCGCCCGACAGACCGCTTTAGAGCAGACTACGGCTGTAGAAGAGAGCGTCAAGCGTCTCAGTGGTGAAGCGGGGCAGACCTACTACGAACCTAAGCTGGCAACCAAGCGCTATCGCCGCCCGTCTCGGCGATCGCACCATCAGGATTTGCAGAGCCTGTGCGGGGACATTGACGAACTTTTAGATGCGGCGACTGAGGACGACCCGGATATAGAATCAAACTAGCCGCCGTAGGGACAGAGCACGCCTTGTCCCTACGGCACATTGATCATACCGGCTCCAACCCATGCGCCCCATCTACCTCGACGCCAACGCCACCACCCCCGTTGACGAGCGTGTCCTCACCGCCATGCTGCCCTACTTCACTCAGCAGTTTGGCAACCCTTCTAGCACTCTCCACGCCTACGGCTGGGAGGCAGAAGCCGCCGTGAAGCAGGCCCGTGAACAAATTGCAGCGGCCATCAACGCCGAACCCAGCGAGATTGTATTCACCAGCGGGGCCACCGAGGCCAACAATCTGGCGATTAAAGGGGTGGCTGAAGCCTATCTGTCGCGGGGTCGTCACATCATCACTGTGCAGACAGAGCATAGCGCCGTGCTCGATCCCTGTCGATATTTGGAGTCCCTAGGCTTCGAGATCACCACACTACCTGTGCAGCCTAACGGGCTAGTGTCTCTAAAAGCGCTAGAGCAGGCTTTTCGCCCCGACACTATCCTCGTTTCAGTGATGGCCGCTAACAACGAAATCGGTGTGCTGCAGCCCCTAGCCGAAATCGGTGCCCGCTGCCGCGATCGCCAAGTCCTGTTCCACACCGACGCGGCTCAGGCGGTGGGAAAAATCCCCCTGGATGTGGAGGCAATAACTGTGGACCTTATGTCCTTCACCGCCCACAAGCTCTACGGCCCCAAAGGTATTGGAGCTCTGTACGTCCGCCGCCGCGATCCTCGCGTCCAGGTCGCCCCCCAGCTCCACGGCGGTGGCCAAGAGGGGGGACGGCGATCGGGGACGCTGTATCCGCCGCAAATTGTGGGGTTTGCGAAGGCGGTGACGCTGGCCCTGGAGGAGATGCCTGCAGAGTCGCTGCGGCTGCAACAGCTGCGGGATCGGCTCTGGAAACCCCTTGAGGCGACACCCGGTATACACCTCAACGGCCACCCAAGTCAGCGCCTCCCCGGCAATCTCAACATTAGCGTGGAGGGGGTAGAAGGTCAGGCGCTGCTGCTGGGCCTGCAGCCGGTCGTGGCGGTGTCGTCAGGAGCGGCCTGCTCTACGGCATCGATGGCCCCCTCCCACGTGCTCAAGGCTTTGGGGCGATCGGATGCCTTGGCCTACGCTTCGATTCGCTTTGGCTTGGGACGATTTACCACCGAGGAAGAGATCGAGCGGGCAGCGGCGCAGGTGGTGGAAACGGTGAGGGTGCTGCGGCCTCTTCAAGCGGGCAACGAAACACCGGCATAGTGAATAGACAGGCGTGAGACCGGGGGTGTAGGCTTATGGCATTGAAACCGCCAAGTTACTGACTTCTCATGAACATTCAGCGCGCGATTCAAGAGACAGTCAATCAGGGTAACTTGATTGGCAAACTGGCGTTAATCCTGCTGCCCACAACCTTGCTTTACGCCATTCCAAGCGCTAGCGCGTCGGCAGGCACCATCTTAATCTATCCGATAGCGGCAGTACTGTCGGTTTTCTTCAACGGCGCAGCGCTGGTGTACGCCTACTACGCCTCTCAAGGTCGGACTCTGAGCCTTGGCAGCGCGTTCAAGCAGGCGGCAGGCCGGTTTCTGCCGCTGCTCGCGACTAGCCTGATGGTCTTTCTTGTCGTCGCATCGGGGCTGCTACTGTTTGTGCTTCCCGGCATCTACTTGGGCGTCCGGCTAGCCTTTGCCGCTTGCGCTGCTGCTGTAGAGGACGACTCTCCGATTGAGGCCCTATCCCGCAGCTGGACCCTTACCAGTGGGCGGGTCTGGAAGCTGTTCTGCGCGGCTCTAGTATTGATGGTGGCAGTCGCGCTGATGGGGTTAGCGCTTGGCCTGATTTTGGGCCTATTGGGCAGCCTCTTCCTCGCTTTGACGCCCGGCGACGCCGAAAGCTTAGCCCCCCTCATCAACGCCGCTGGGTCGCTGCTGGGGGGGGCTGTTGGAGTTATTTACATCGTTGTGCTTTACCGGCAGCTATCGCCAGGCGTAAAGTAGCTGAGTACCTATGGCTCTTCAGAGGACTCTACCGCAGGTGCCGCGTCATCGCTCGCGGCGACTACCGGACTGTCTGCCACCGGACTGTCTGCCACCGAGCTGTCTGCCACCGAGCTGTCTGCCACCGAACTGTCTGCTACCGAACTGTCTGCCGCGCTCTCAACGGCGTCATCGCCCGCCGTCTCGGCTGCTTCTACCTCAGGCTCGGGCTCGGGCTCAGGCTCAGGCTTGGCGGGCTGCGGCTTGGGACCGCGGACGAGGGCCAAGTTCATAGGTGGACGCCGCTCGTCGCGATCGCGTCCGCCCTTACGGCCCCCTTTGCCTCGCCGATCATCGCGATCGCCTCGGCTATCGGCTCGGCGCTCAGTCTTACTCTCCCCGTCGTCGCTGCGTTCACTGCGCTTGATGGGCTTACTGACAGCTGCACTACGCTCGCTATCGGGCACCTCTGCCGCTCCGTCACTGTTGCGCTTCTCGCGCTCTGATTTCTTAATGGGTTTCTCAACCATTCGCCCAGCCCTTGCTTACGCCTTGCCGATTTTACCGTGAAAGGGTCCGCTCGCCCCATCGACCTCTGCAAATTGTCTTCGATTTGGGTTTCAGGTCTAGTCCCTAAATTGTGGTAGGTTGTAGCCATGCTTGGCCCTAGTTGAGATATGGGCTCAAGCTCAGTGACTGAGCCGGTCTTAGGGGCTAAGCCTGAACCAATATTACAGCTTAAAAATTGAATGGGCTCACGCCAAACCTAAACTACGAAGAGAGCGATAGTCCGTCACAGAAGAGGTTTATTTAGACATGACGATAGAGCAGCTTAACGCCAACCATGGAACCGAGGAGGTTCAGTTTACGACTGGTAAAGGGGACTTTCCTCTCATCGAAGTTGACAATGGCAGCGCCACCGCCACGATCTCGCTCTACGGGGGGCAGGTGCTGTCCTTCCAGCCCAAGGGAGATCCCAACCCCGTTTTGTTCTTGAGTGAGAATGCCTACTACAGCGAGGGCAAGGCAATCAAAGGGGGGATGCCCGTCTGCTGGCCCTGGTTTGGCCCTGACCCCGAGGGACAAGGTCGTCCCAACCACGGGTTTGTACGCAACCGCCTGTGGACCGTGGTGAAGATTGAAGGGAGCGGCGACACCACGACAATTACCCTCGGGGTGTCCGCCAGCGACGACACTCGCGCCATTTGGCCGCAGTCCTTTGATTTGGCTATTGAGATTTCGGTAGGGACGGCTCTTTCTGTTGCCCTAATGACCCGAAATACGGGCGACGCCCCTTTCTCGATTACCCAGGCGCTGCACACCTATTTTACGGTGGGCGACATCGCTCAAGTCACTGTGCTGGGGCTGGAGGGCACCGAGTACTTGGATAAGGTGGACGGCGGCGCGCAAAAGACCCAGTCGGGAGCGGTCACCGTCGCTCAGGAAGTAGACCGCATCTATTTGGACGTGCCGCCAAAGCTCGTCATCGACGATGGCTCCCTAGGACGCAAAATTCACGTCACCTCCAGCGGCAGCAAGACGGCTGTGGTTTGGAACCCCTGGGCCGATATTTCGGCCCAGTCGGGCGACCTGGAAGATAACGCCTACCAAGGCATGATCTGCGTGGAGACGACGAACGCGGCTACGGACGTCATAGAGGTGCAGCCCGGAAGCGAGTTTCGCCTGACGGCCACCTACAGCGTTGAGCAGGTTTAGGCAGGACCGCTTTGCTCGCCTACTGCCTCTCGGACTGCTTTGTCCTAGAGCCCGCTAGCTTGCTTACCGATCGCGCCAGGCTCATCGACTTCGGGGTCTCTCCCTTCTGCACAGGCCACCCCTCTCTCTGCTGAGTGCGATCGCCGTCGGTTTCTTCCGTCTGGTCGTGGAACAGGATTTGCTGCGTCGGGAACGGCAGATCGATGCCCGCATCGACTAGGCGGTTGCACACTTCTTCCAGCACGTCGTCGTAGGAGGAGACCACGTCAGCCCGCAGCGGCGAATTGATCCACCAGCGGGCGCGAATGTTGATGGTGAAATCTGCTAGATCCACCACCAGCGCCTCGGGAGCCGGGTCGTTCAGAATGTTCTCCCCCTGCTGCAGCACCTCCAGAATAATCTTCTTGGCCGCTGCAATGTCGTCGCCGTAGCCAATGCCGATGTCGTACTGCAGCCGCCGCTTTTCGTAGGCGGTGTTAACGGTGACCGAGTTGGTGAACAGCTCCCCGTTGGGAATCACCACCCGGCGACCGTCGTAGGTGCGAATGGTCGTCGCTCGGGTCTGAATCCGCTCCACCGTCCCCTCGTAGTCTTTGAATACGATTTGGTCGTCAAGCTCAAAGGGTTCGGTGAGCAAAATCAAGATGCCTGCCAAAAAGTTCTGCAGCACGTCGCGGAAGGCAAAGCCGATAGCGACACCACCGATGCCTAAGGTGGCGATCAAATCGGCTGGCTTGAAATTGGGGAAGACGATGGTCATTGCCACCAGCAACCCTAGGATTATGAGACCCCCCTGAGCCAAGCGACCAAACACCAGGCCGAAGTTGCGGGAGTTCTTGCGATTTTGCGCGATTCTCCGCACCGTGGAGCGGACGAAGCGGGCAATGATCCAGAAAATGACGAAGACGATAATTCCTAGAATGAGGTTAGGAATTAGGCGGATGGTGTATTCCACCATTGACTCAATCTTTTCCCAAGCAATCGAAAGCGAAATGTCGTCCACGGCGTTAACAAATTGTGTTGAATAAGCTACAACACAGTACCGAGAACTTATTCAACGTGAATCTGCCTATAGGCAAGTTGTGAATAGTCTAGCGATCGGCGATCGCGCGCTGATCTGCCTGTTGAAGAGCCGTATACCCTACTATGAAATCGCTGGCTTCTGCTCAACTATTGAGCCATATCAAAAGAATGCTTGCTAGCTTTTGCTCTCGGTAAATCCGAAAAGTTTCGCTAGCCTAAATAGAGATGGGAGCATGCCACTTATATCATGACCCTTTGGCTTATTTGTACCGCCGAGTACTGGACTCTCAAAATTTGATGATAACTGTCAAATCGCCTACACTCAAACCGTGTACACTGGTGCCATGTTTCAAGGCAGGCCTTGTAGAACACTTGCGAAGCGATAGTTTCACTGAGACCCACAAAGAGTATTTGCCAAAGAGCGCCTGCAAAACGTGGCTGAGGTCAGCAAATGTCTAGTCTTTTCTCCATGTAATGGCTATCATCAAACGGTGGAGCCGATATATCGGCTTGCTCATTCTCAGCTTTTGCCTAGTCTGGGGTTTGGGCGCTTCGGTTTCAGCCCAGTCACGACTCACCTGGAACGATCTGCAGCCTCCCGAGACTACAACCGAGAACCCCTACGCCCATCTGTCTACTGAGCAAACCTATGACTTGGCAACGCTGGCGCGGCTGCAGACCTGGGTAGACGAAAACCAGGCCCCCTCGGACAGTCTGGAAGCACAGGAGTACCTATTCAGGTGCAGGGATTGACAAAGGGAGACGTTGCGGTAGCGTTAGTTGATGAGCCCACCACCTGCCTCGGATATTCCAGACCTCAGCGAATTAGAGCAAGCACCGCGCTCTGTGCTGGTAGGGATTATCGTGCGGCAGCAAGAGCTGATAGAGCAGCTAGCTCGAGAGGTAGAGCGGCTCAAAGGAATCATTGATAGCGATAGCCAGAGTTCGTCGAAACCGCCGTCAAGCGACTTGGTGCGACGCAGTGAGAAACCAAAGCCAGCAGAAGAGGGGAAAGAGGATTTGCCCAAAGCCGGCAAGCGGAAAGCAGGGGGACAGCCAGGGCACCAGGGGAAAACACGCAAGGGATTTGGACGAGTAGATCGATACGAGGTGGTGCATCTAGAGCATTGCCCGAGATGCGGAAGTGGACATATCGAAAGCGTGGGACAAAGCTATCGGTGCTACCAGGTGGCGCAGCTGGTGGCCAAGCCGATAGAAGTGGTGGAATACCAGCAGTGGCGGGGATATTGCGGGGGATGTGGTAGCCATGTCGCTGCGCCCTTACCCGAGGATGTGGTGGCAGGAGAGGATTTGGGCGTGAGCTTGCAGGCGATGCTGGTGTGGCTGAGTCACTATGGCCACTTATCCTACGGCAAGCAGCAGGAATGGCTCAAAGAGCTAGGTGATATCGAGGTAGGTGTGGGGACGCTTGTGGCAACGACGCGGCGGGCTAGCCAAGCAGTAGCGGCAGCGGTGGATGACTTGCAAGCTTGGGCAAAGCAGCAACCACAGCTGCATGTGGATGAAACAGCTTGGCTGGTGAAGGGGGTCAAAGAGTGGTTATGGACCATCAGCGGTGAAGGATTTGCGCTCCTCCATGCCGGGGATACCCGCTCGCGCAGTGAGCTGGAGATGCTGCTGGGAAAGAGCTTTGCAGGGGTGCTCATCTCCGATGACTACAGCGTATACAACGGCTACCCGGTAGCCGCTCAGCAGAAGTGCCTAGCGCACCTATTGCGGCACTTCAAGCAAGTAGCTAAGCTAAAGCCCCCGCACCAGAAGGCATTGGCCGAAGCATTCATTGCCTTGATAAAAGAGGCCTTTGACCGCCATCGCCACTACCGCCTCGCAGGCGACAGGGCATCCTATAACCTATGGGCTGAGCAATTCAAAGTTACATTAGCCGAGGCAATAGCCGAGTGGAAGCCCAAAGCGGGCCATGCGGCTGGGCTTCTGCTCACCTCATTGGTGAGCAAGGCGCACCAGTGGTGGTACTTCCTAGACCACCCTCAGGTGCCGCCAGACAACAATTGTGCTGAGCGCTCGCTGCGGCTCGGAGTGACCAAACGCAAGGTGTCAGGCGGCTCTCGCTCGATGTCAGGCTTTGAGCACACCGCACGACTATTATCGGTGATTCAGACCTGTCGGGCTCAGGGACGCTCTGCCATAGCCTTCGTCGGGCAGGCATTGGCCAAAGCGGCAGGAGCCATCGACTTGGAGGTGTCACTCATCCCTCTCCAGCATCTACAGCCCTGTGCCGTCAACCTCTAGACCTGAATACGTACGCACAGGAGATAGTACAGCTCGAAAAAAAGCTTCGAGCTCAAGGCCTAGATGTGGCGGCGCTGTTGTCCCAGGTGGACCAGGCGCGGACTTACTGGCAACAGCAATCTCGCGCTACCAACCCACAGTGGACAGGGCAAACAATACAGCTTGAAGGCTATGTATTGCCGCTGACCCTGAATCGAACTAATCAGGTAACAGATTTTTTTCTCGTTCCTTATGTTGGAGCCTGTATCCATGTGCCTCCGCCGCCACCCAACCAAATCATTTATATTTAACCAGAGCAGGCACTGACGGCACCAGGCCTGTTTACCCAAGTCATCGTAGAAGGAGAACTGCAATCTCAATCGGCAACCTACGAGTTGTTTCGGGTGGATGGATCGCGTCCGGTTGAAGTGAACTATACCCTCACCCTCGATCACCTGACTTTTTCCGAAACGCCCCGCGGCCCAGGCGTGACGTCGTCACTTGAGCGCTCATTACCCTCTGGGCCCTGGTGGCAGCGCTTACAGGCGAGAGCGTCAGCATTACTTACCGAGGCTGTGGGAAATGTTCAGCGTCAGCGATCGCCCAAGGCCTTTCTATTGGGGCTGCTGATTGCCTTTAGCTATGGTGTGCTCCATACGTTAGGGCCAGGGCATGGCAAAGCGATTATTATTGCCTACTTTATTGGTGAGGGCGGGAGCTTGCGGCGAGGGCTCACTATGGGAACTCGGATTGCAGTTTTCCACGTCCTGTCGGCCATTGTCGTGGCGCTACTGCTCAACCTAGTGCTACGCCAGAGCGCACCAGAAAATTATCGGGTGGTGAAGCTGGTGAGCTATGGTGCAATTTTAATCGTTGGCGGCTGGATGCTCTGGCGAGCCATTCCCCGGCAGCACAGCTCAAGGCCAGCGCAGGAGCTAAGCCACTTTGAGGATAAGAGGGAGGACAAAGGAACTGACTCGGTGCTGTATCCCAATCTAACTCAGCAGGTGATGGAGGCTCAGCGCGTACCCCCTACTACGATCGACTGCTCCTGTGTCACCTGTATAGAACCGAAGCGCATGAGCGATTGGCTATCGCTCGCCATTGGCTCCGTACCCTGCAGCGGTGCAACGCCTGCTCCGCCGCCGCCTTCCGCTCACTATGGCGATCCGTCAGCTCATCCACCCACTCCCGCAGCAGCGTAAACCGATACAGCCGCAGCCAGGGCGGTCCGTCATATTTCCTCTGTAGGAAATAAGCCTTGAGAAAGCGCAGCAGAAACGGCGGTGAGCGTTGACTCATAGCAAGCTCTTTGGCAATACCTTTTGTCCACTGACCCACCCAGCATCACGAGCCGCTAGGCACAATAGAGTTAGCTGTTACTCACGTAGCTCACCGGATCTCATGGCCTATCTTTCCGTTAAGCATTCCCTAGCTATCGGCTTGCTCGGACTCCTAGCAGCCTGCTCGTCCCCAGCGCCACCCAGCGCCCAGACCTCTAAATCGCCTACCTCTCAATCGTCTGCAGACAGCGCAGACGATAGTCAGGTCGTCGTTGACCAAGCCGACGACCCCAGCAGCGTCCCGTCCGCCGATGAGCCCGCCAAGCCGCCCCAAAGTAGCCTCATCGCCACCCAGCCCCTCTCCCCTGAGCCCATTCGCGTCGGCTTAGAAGACCTTCCCGAACCTTACGCCACCCAGAGCGCCTCTAGATCTCCCAACGTCATTCCCGTTCCAGAGAACCCTGTGCTTCAGGTTCCGGACGGCTTTACCGTCAACGTCTTTGCCGAGAACCTCGATCGCCCCCGCTGGCTAGCGCTTACCCCCGAAGGCGACGTGCTGGTCACCGAGACGCGGGAAAACCGCATCCAGCGGCTGCAGGACAGTGACGGAGACGGCGTCGCCGACGGAAAAACCGTATTCGCCAACGCTACAAACGGGCTGAACATTCCCTTTGGCATGGCTTTTACCGGCGATAGCTTCTTTTTAGGAAACACCGACGAGGTGCGCCGCTATGGTTACACCGGGCAGGCACTCCAGGGAAGGGGCGATCAAATTGCCAAGCTGCCCGGCGGCGGCTACAACCAGCACTGGACCCGTAACGTGGTTGTCGCCCCCGACGGCAAGACCCTCTACGTTTCCATTGGCTCGCGCTCTAACGTCACCGCTGAGCCTTTGCCCCGCGCCTCAGTACAGCGCCTGGCCCTCGACGGCAGCGACCAGGAGACCTTCGCCTACGGCCTGCGTAATCCCGTTGGCCTCGATTTTCACCCCGTCACCGGAGAGCTGTATACCAACGTCAATGAGCGCGATGGGTTAGGAGATGATCTAGTCCCCGACTACTTCACCCGCATCCGCCAGGGCGAGTTCTATGGCTGGCCCTACACTTACCTCACCCCCGATCGCCTTGACCCCCGCCAAACCGAGGGCAACCGCAGCAGCAATCCTGAGCTCGCCGCTCAGACCCGGATGCCGGACGTGTTGTTTCAGTCTCACTCCGCCGCCCTAGGTCTGCAGTTTTACGACGGCGACACCTTTCCTGAACCCTACCGAAACGGCGCGTTTGCCGCCTTTCGCGGATCCTGGAACCGCAGCCAAGGCACGGGCTACAAACTCGTCCATATTCCCTTTGGCCAAGACAACCGTCCTGTGGGCCATTACGAAGACTTTATGACCGGCTTTTTGGTCAACCCCACCGGCCCTGATACTTGGGGTCGCCCCGTCGGTCTCCTAGTGATGCCCGACGGCAGCTTGCTCGTGACCGAGGAGATGAACGGGCGCATTTACCGGGTGCAGTATAGCCCCTGAGGCTCATGGCTCCCAACGGCATAATATTCATTGCCTCAACCCCTATCGCCGAGACTGCTCAAAGCGATCGCTATCTTTGGCCCAATAGTCCGGGCAGTCCATTGCCTCTGCCGTCATCGCTTTATAGGGGTGCACCGCACAGCGCAGATGGATATTGTCTCCCTTGAAGCGGCAGGTCTCGCAGGGCAGCCGCTGGCGGCGATGGCTCACCTTCACTGGCCGACGTTTTGGCCTCAGCAGCGATCGCCCCAACAAGACGGCTAGAGCCGTCGCAATCATGACGCCAAAGGTTAGCCCTGCCCCACCCTGAGGCAGCTCGACATCGCTCGTTGCTGGCTCCGCTAGAAGCGTCTCTCGAGCTGTGCTCTCAGCAGGTTCTGCCGCCGCAGCCAACTCTACGGATGCTGGGCTTAGCGCTGCTTGGTTCGATGAGTTGTCACCAGTCATACAGTTAACAAAATTGTGGTGTACTTAATCTTTCAGCCGAGTCAATTCGAATCCCCACCTACACATAATTTTAGTGTGGACAAGCTAAGCTTTCGTTCGTGGAAAACGAGGTTCCGCAAACTGAGGAAAATTTAATCTAAAAATTTAATCTTTGGTAAAGCTTGCGGACTCAAAAGGGGCTCAATATTGTCAAAACTGCATTGAAACTATCTAAATCGATAGTCGATTTCCAATCGACAGTACCAGCGGCAAAAATAGCGCGCCATCCACCCAAACGTTGTAAATATTTCGCGGCGTGCGGGGATTAATCAACCACACATAGGCTACCGTGACCGCCGTAGCCGGAAACACGACGCTCAAAGCCGGTCCCTCTCTCCCCTGCCACTGGATTAAAACCAACCCCCCCAGCATGGCCAGATTCAGCGCCGTCAGCATCCAACGCGTGTTCCAGGTGCCGAGCAGCACTGGCATAGTCATAACCCCATTGCGCCGATCTGACTGGATATCGCGAATGTCAAACACGTGAGAATTGCTGCCGATGAACGCCAGCAAAAACAGCGCGACAGCCACAACGGCAGGGCTGACGGATTCATTGGCGTAGGCTAGCGGAACAGCGAGCAGGGCATAGGTGATAGTGCCGCAGACAATCCAGGCTTTCGACCCCGGAATGTCCTTGAGACGATACCAGCGCGCGCCGTCTTGGCTACGTCCTGGAAACAGCGGCAGTCCGTAGAGCAGCGGCACTAGCCCGCCCAAACAGACAACCTGGACCTGGGACGGGGCGCTGTAGATCAGCGTAGCGGTCATCAGGCTGGCGATCGCAAATAGAGCTAGGCTAACAGGCTGCCTGAAAAAAGCCTGAGCGCGCCAGTCGGGAATTCTTTGCCCATAGGCGTCTACCAAGCGATCAAGCAAGTAAGGCACCAAAGCTGAGGCGAAAATTAGAGCGATGGGCCGCCAGTCTAGAGCGAGACCGAGAGTCATCTGCACGAAGGGGACCAAGGAGGCGATCGCCGCGGCTACCCATAAGTTGGAGTAGACGGCGAGCAGCAGGAAAGCGTCGTAGAGACGCCCTTGAAAGGAGCGATGGGGTTGCAGGGAGAGGTCCATACGAGGTAGGGCTAGCGGCTATAGTTTGACTGTAGTGAAACCAGCCGCAAAAAACCTCTTTCGACGGGTAGGCCCAAAGCCAAAACAGGGGCTAGAGCGGCGGCGCGTCTTCATATGTTGACATTAGGCAATCCCTATTATTGATACCGCTGGCGAACTTTATGTCTTGCTATATCTTGGCTATTTCCTGCCTCGGAGAGGCCCCCTAAATCCCCCAATTCTGGGGGACTTCAGAGAGGCCAGAAATCCTCAAAGTCAATAGCGGTCAATGGTATAGACGCTGCTCGGGTTCCCCCAGGATTGGGGGCGGAGGGGGCCTGCAAGACGCCAAATGCCATTACAAAATATTTCGCCAGCGGTATTATTGTTGGGGCGCACCCTCCACCGACTAGAGACGCGGGAAGGGTGCCCCTGATTAGAGGGCACCCTTTCCGACAGCGTCTTCTATTGACGGCGATCGCCCTACACGTAGTTCACATCTAGGCCGAGGCTGAAAACTGTCGTATCTTCAATAATGCCGATTGTGTTGCTGTTCCTTTGAATGATCGTGTCGTAGGCATTACCCCCCGAAAGGTTGACTCCTTTAATGACCGTGTAGTCGCTCATCACCCCTTTGAGCTGAACCTTGTCACCGTCGGAAAAGAAAAAATCCTGGATGACGGCATAGTCAACTCCGGTGTAAAGCAAGGGACTGTTTTTGATCCCCAAGGCAAAGACATCAGCGCCGGTACCGCCAGTCATGATGTCAAAACCACCGCCACCCGTCAGATGATCGTCATCTGCGCCGCCAACGAGGACGTCATTGCCGAACGCGGCATAGATGGTGTCGTCACCAGCGCCGCCAGACAGAACGTTGCTGCCGCCGTTACCGCCAGACAAAACGTTGTCGTTCGCATTGCCAACTAAGGCGTTCGTTTTGCTGTTGCCGTAAGCTGCAATTGCAGGCCCAAAAAGCTGCACACCCTCAACGTTATTGTCAAGAATGTAGGTGTGGATGTAGGAATCGACTTGATCTGTGCCTTGGTTGTTGGCCTCGACAACTTTATCGCTACTGCTGTTGACAATGTACCTGTCGTTGCCGGAGCCCCCGTACATGTTATCGACGCCGGGGCCTCCATCAAGAAAGTCATTGCCGCCAAAGCCGTAGAGGTTGTCGTTGCCGCCCATCCCTTTGAGGATGTTGTTGTTGCTATTGCCGTAGATGAAGTTGTTGAGGCCGTTTCCAGTGCCGTTAACGGCAGGGGCGCCGGAAAGCTGTAGATACTCAACGTTAGCGCCAAGGGTGTAATTGGGGATGTAGGACCTAACGGTGTCTATTCCTTCGCCGCCGTACTCGGTTACGGTGTCGCTGCCGCTATTGACAATGTAGGTATCGTTATCACTACCGCCATACATATGGTCGGCGCCGGAACCTCCATCGATGAAATCGTTGCCCGCGTGGCCATAAATCGTGTCGTTGCCACCCTTGGTGGTGCAGAAAACTCCTGAAACCCCTATGGCTAAAGGATTGTTGAAAAAGTGTCAGTTTCTGCGATCGCAAGTGCAGCGAGGCTACCCTCTACGAATTTACGTGATTTGAGGGCATGATTTTGAGCTTATCCGGCCTCATCCTGGGAGCAAATATTCTCTCCTTGAGTTTTCTGCACCACTGAGCGTTGCCACCATTACCGTAGAGATCGTCGTTACCTGCGTATCCGTAGATAAAGTCTTTAGCGTTAGTGCCGTGAAGCGTGTTGTTGCCGTTAGTTCCAAGAATGCTAACCATTTTTTACTCCGTTGATTGTGTTGATTGTTCTAGTTTTGGTCTTGAATTCACTGCTATTCGGCAGTCAATTGACAGATAAGCTTCCCGTTCTTCTTAATCCACTTGGCCGCTAGCTTGGAACGCTTTTGCGCGTACATGCTTGCAGTAATTGAGTAGAAAAAATCTGAGCGATTGTGAATATAGGTCATTGCTTTTGTGACGTTAATTCCGCAATTAGCTTGGGAAAGCATGCTGTTTTTTCTTCCGGGCTCTCAACCCGATGACTCAACTCTAAAACTGATTTTTGTATCCGTCGTTACCTAAAAGGTCGCCAGTTTCGAAGGTGACTTTTCCCGCTTTGTCACTTAAAGTCACTTTTGAGCCAGCATCAAAGTGCTATACTCCCTCTACTGCAAAGCTTTCAGTGCATATTGCGTTGGCGCTGTTGCCCAGGATCCTACTAAATGGCCAAAAGCCTCAAATCTCGTAGGCAAAACAGCGCGCAAATGTCCCAGTACATCAGGATGTTTGCTATATCGATAAGTAATTGCGGCACTGCCGATGGCGTCATCTGAACTCACTGTTGAAGCGGCTCTAAGCGCCATCAACCGGGCAATAGAGGCCAAATTTTCCCGTAGTCTCAGCGATGTAGAAACCATCGTCTTGCAGGGGGCTTGGCAGCGGCAGACCTACGAGACGATCGCAGACGGCTCGGGATACTCCCCTAGCTACTTGCGGCGCAATATTGGGCCAAAGCTTTGGAAAAGCCTCTCTGAGGCGCTGTGTGAACCGGTGAGTAAGCCCAATTTCAGAGAGGCGGTCGCCCGGTACTGCCCCACCCCAGCCAGTGGTGCATCTGAACCCTCAGCGGCAGTGCCGCCCGCCGTAGGAGATGACGTGGCGCAGCCCGCCGCTCATTCGGCAAAGCAAGATTGGGGAGAAGCCGTTGACGTCAGCGCCTTTTTGGGACGAGAGCAAGAGCTGGGACACCTGCAGCAGCAGGTTATTGAAGAGCGCTGCCGGGTGATGGCCGTGCTGGGCCTAGGGGGAATTGGCAAAACCGCGCTAGTGACCAAGTTTGCCCAGCAGGTGAGCCGCGAGTTTGAGTTCGTCATTTGGCGATCGCTGCGCAATGCCCCCAGCGCCAGCAGCCTGCTGGCAGAGTGCGTAGAGTTCTTCTCGAACCATGCCGACATCCAGGGTGACCCCAAAACGCTTCTAGACTACCTCCGCCGCTACCGCTGCTTGATCGTTTTGGACAACATGGAGACCTTAATGGTCTCCGGTGAAAGTGCGGGCCTGTTTGCGGCGAATTACCGAGGCTACGGCGATCTGCTACAGCTTTTAGGAGAGGTGAGCCACCAGAGCTGCCTGCTGCTGACAAGCCGAGAAAAACCAGCAGAAGTGGGGGCGGCAGAGGGGGCGGCGCTGCCGGTGCGAACCTTGACACTACAGGGAGCGCAAGAGGCGGCAATCCTGCTGCTGCAGTCTAAAGGGTTAACGGGTTCAGAATCAGAAAAGCAAACCCTCTGCGATCGCTACAGCAACAACCCTCTAGCCATAAAAATCGTTGCGACATCGGTTCAAAATTTGTTCGATGGGGATATTCGCGCCTTTCTTGGCGAGGTTGACCTGCTGGTATTCAACGGCCTGCAGCGCCTGGTTGGGCAGCAGTTTGAGCGCCTCTCGCCTCTTGAGAAATCGATTATGTATTGGCTGGCGGTCAACCGTGAATGGACTTCGATTCTAGAGCTGGTGGCCGACATCGTGCCGGCGGTGCCGCGCAGCGACGTGCTGACGGCCCTAGAATCGCTGAGCTGGCGATCGCTGGTGGAGCGCAGCAAAGGCCAGTACACCCAGCAGCCCGTCGTCATGGAGTTCGTCACCGAGCAGTTGGTTGAGGCGATCGCCCAGAGCCTGATTACGCCAAACGCCCCGGTCGAGGAGGATGGCGCTGCCCCCTCGCCGCTGGATTCCCATGCCCTAATTAAAACCACAGCCCGAGACTACGTCCAGCAGAGCCAGCGCCGTCTAATCTTAGAGGCGATCGCGCAAAAGCTTCAGCCCTACTACAGGCGGCCCCACCTGCTGCTAGACCCGTTTCATCGCGCCTTGAAGCACCTGCGGCAAAGCTCGATTCTTTCGTCGGGCTATGGCGCGGGCAATCTCCTCAACCTGGGAGCGCATATGGGAGTCGACTTCACCGGATTTGATTTTTCCCAGCTCACCATTCGCCACGCCGACTTAAGAGCGACGCCCTTACACTGGGTCAGCTTTGATGCCTCGGAATTTGACCATACGGTCTTCGCCCAAACCTTCGGCAATATCATTTGCCTGCGGTTCAGCCCCCAGGGCCGGTGGCTCGCGACGGGCGACACCACCTCTAAGATTTGCCTCTGGGACACCCAAACGGGGCAGCTTGCGCAAACGCTAAAAGGGCATGTAGGCTGGGTCGCCTCCCTAGCCTTCAGCGCAGATGATCAGACCTTGGTGAGTGTCGGTGTGGATTACTCAATGCGAATCTGGACCCTCTCCACAGGGCAATGCGATCGCGTCATCAAGGGCCACACCAGCGTTGTGTGGGACGTCGCCATCAGTCCGCGCGGCATTATCGCGACCGCTAGCGACGACGCGACCGTCAAGCTCTGGGATCTCCAGGGAAACTGCATCCGGACGTTGACCGGTCACCGAGGCTGGGTTCGCTCCGTCAGCTTCAGCCCAGAGGGAGAGCGATTGGCCACCGGCAGCACGGACGGTACGGTGAGAATTTGGCAGGTGAACAACGGCGAATGTCTGCAGATTTTAGAAGGCGGTATTCCGGAGGGAGCTGGCCTAGACGCACCTGGCCCAGACGCACCTGACATAGGCGCAATGGGCCCTGTGTGGTCTGCCCCCTTTAGCCCCGACGGAAAATGGCTCGCCGCTTCAGGCGCTGATAAGACCATTCGGCTTTGGCAAATCGCGACTGGTCGCTGCCTTGCGGTGCTCCAGGGTCACAAAGACCAGGTGTGGTCGGTAGCCTTTAGCCCTGACAGTCGCTGGCTGGTCAGCGCCAGCTTAGATCACACGGTGAGGCTGTGGCACCTAAACACCGGCAGCTGTCGCCGCGTCCTGCAGGGCCACCGAGGCCAGGTGTTTATGGTCGCCGTCCACCCTCAGGGAAACGCGATCGCCAGCGGCAGCTTTGACCAAACCGTGAAGTGGTGGTCTCCCACAACGGGACAGTGCCTGCGGACGCTGCAGGGCTACACGAACTACGTCCAGACCGCTGCCTTTTGCCCAGAGAAGAGCTGTCTGGCGACCGGCGCAGACGATGCTAAGGCTCGGCTTTGGAACGTTGAAACGGGGGCTTGCCTAAGCACTTTGGACGGCCACAGCGGCGGTATCTGGTCTGTTGCTTTTGATCCAGCCGGTACCCGATTGGCGAGCGCTGGCATGGACCAATCTATCAAGCTTTGGGATACTCAGTCGGGGACCTGCCTCCAAACCCTGTCGGGGCAAGTGGGCTGGATTCGCGCCGTCGCCTTTAGCTCCGATGGTCGGTTTTTGGCGGGTGTTGGCATTACGCCCTCAGTCATGGTTTGGGATGCTAAGACAGGTGCCTTTCTCCGGTCTCTGCAGGGGCATCAAACTCAGCTGTGGGCGCTGTCGTTCCAGTCGAATAGCTGCTTGGCTGCCACTGGAGGAGCCGACAAAGTAATTCGGCTGTGGGATGTAGAGACCGGGGAATGTCTGAAGATTCTGCCCGGACATGACGATTGGATCTATAGCCTAGCGTTTGTACAGCCTTCTGAGAGCGCTGGCAAAGCTACGTGGTTGGTCAGCGGCGGGGCCGATAAACGGGTCAAGCTGTGGGATACCGAAACGGGCGACTGCTTAGCAACGTTTGAAGGCCACCGGGGCTGGGTCTGGGGCGTCGATATTAGTCCAGACGGCAAAAAAATTGTCAGCAGCAGCTATGACCGCACCATCCGGGTTTGGGATGTCTCGGAGGGCCGCTGTACCAACGAGCTTAGGGAACACACCAAACCCGTCTTGACCGTCGCCTTTGACCGGGCGCACTTCAACCTGACAGGGCAGTATCGCATTGCTAGCGGCAGTGCGGACGAGACCGCGAAGCTTTGGGACCTGGCGTCTGCAACCTGCCTGCAAACTTATCAGGTCAAGCGCCCCTACGAAGATACGTCGATTACGGAGGTTGGGGGACTGACCCCTGCGCAGCGGGATGAGCTGATTGCCCTTGGCGCTGTTATTTAAAGGTATTTGGCAAGACGGCACCATAGATTAAACCGCGTAGATTTAGTATATTAGTACCGGTACCGGGCGATCGCCGTATCCCTACAACCCACGGTGATGAATGTTTCGGGCATCGCAACCCAATACGTCGGCCAATAGGTCGGTCACACCGCCGCATGTTGTAGGGACATGGCATGTATCTGTTTAGCGTTTTGGAAAGCCCCCATCCCTAACCCTTCCCCCAATTCTGAGGGAAGGGGACCAGCCTCCCCTCTCCCAAATTTGGGAGAGGGGCCGGGGGAGAGGGCCAAGGCTACGCTAAACAGGGACCATGGCATGCCATGTCCCTACCGGGGCGTCCATACATGTAGGGGGGATTTGCGGTAAAAAATCGAAACAATATGCTAGATATAGCGCCATAGATCGGATACCCTAATCGTATCTGTACCCGGTTTCTGCCATGTCCTTCGTCGGCCTCCACATCCACAGCGACTACAGTCTCCTCGATGGGGCCAGCCAGCTCCCTGCCCTAGTCGACCGCGCCGTGGAGCTAGGTATGCCCGCGATCGCCCTCACAGACCACGGGGTGATGTACGGTGCGGTGGAGCTGATGAAGCTGTGCAGCGGTAAAGGCATCAAGCCGATTATCGGCAACGAGATGTACGTGATTAACGGCGACCCCACCAAGCAGGAGCGCCGTCCCCGCTATCACCAGGTAGTGCTGGCCAAAAACGTGGCGGGATACAAAAATTTGGTGAAGCTGACCAGCGACTCCCACCTGCACGGCGTCCAGGGCAAGGGCATCTTCTCCCGCCCCTGCATCAATAAAGAGATGCTGCAGCGGCACCACGAGGGGCTGATTGTCACCAGCGGCTGCCTAGCGGGAGAGGTGCCCCAGGCGTTTCTGCAGCGCAAGCCCGAGGTGGCAAAGCGGGTGGCCCAGTGGTACAAAGACCTCTTTGGCGAGGACTATTACCTGGAGATTCAAGACCACGGCCTGCCCGAAGAGCGGATCATCAACCCACAAATCGTGGCCCTGGCGCGAGAGCTGGATATCAAGCTGGTGGCCACCAACGACTCCCACTACATTTCCTGCTACGACGTGGAGGCCCACGACGCCCTGCTGTGCATCCAGACGGGAAAGCTGCTCACTGAAGACAAGCGGCTGCGCTACAGCGGCACGGAGTACGTGAAGTCGGCGGAGGAAATGCGGCTGCTGTTTCGCGATCACCTGACCCAGGACGTAGTCGACGAGGCGATCGCCAATACGGTGCTCGTGGCTGAAAAGGTCACCGAATACAAGGACGAGCTACTGGGCGGGTCCCGCATCCCCGACTACCCCATCCCCGAAGGCCATGACCCCACCTCCTACCTGCAAAAAGTCACCCGCGAGGGCCTGCTAGATCGCCTGGGTGTCGGCAGCTACGAGGCGGCAGATGCCACCTACCGGGAGCGGCTGGAGTACGAACTGCAGATGATGGACCAGATGGGATTCTCTACCTACTTTTTGGTGGTGTGGGACTACATCAAATTTGCCCGCGATCGCGGCATTCCGGTGGGTCCAGGGCGGGGCTCGGCGGCAGGGTCCTTGGTGGCCTACGCCTTGGGGATCACCAACATCGACCCGGTGCACCACGGCCTGCTGTTCGAGCGGTTCTTGAACCCCGAGCGTAAGTCCATGCCCGATATTGACACCGACTTCTGCATCGATCGGCGGGACGAGGTGATTCAGTACGTGACGGAGAAATATGGGGGCGATCGCGTCGCCCAGATCATCACCTACAACCGCATGACCTCTAAGGCGGTGCTCAAAGACGTCGCCCGGGTGTTGGATATTCCCTTCGACGAATCCAACAAGATGGCGAAGCTGATTCCGGTGGTGCGAGGTAAGCCCACCAAGCTCAACGTCATGGTGTCGGACAAGTCCCCCGCCGTGGAGTTTCGCGACAAGTACGAGAGCGACCAGGTAATTCCCGGCACCGACGTCACCCATCGCCGCTGGGTGGACATGGCGCTGCGGATTGAAGGCACCAACAAGAGCGTCGGCATTCACGCGGCGGGGGTGGTGATTTCGGCCCAGATTCTAGATGAGATTGTGCCGCTGCAGCTGAACAAAGACAGCGACGGGGCGGTGACCCAGTATTCCATGGAGGATATTGAGTCTATGGGCCTCTTGAAGATGGACTTTTTGGGCCTGAAGAATCTGACCACCATTCAAAAAACCATCGACCTGGTGCAGGAGACGCGGCAAACGGCGCTGGATATTGACCGCTTGCCCATGGACGACCCACCGACCTACGCGCTGCTGGCGCGGGGCGACCTGGCGGGAATATTCCAGCTAGAGTCCTCCGGCATGCGGCAGATCGTGCGGGACCTGAAGCCCTCGGGCCTAGAAGACATCTCCTCGGTGCTGGCGCTCTACCGACCGGGACCGCTAGACGCGGGCCTAATTCCTAAGTTCATCAACCGCAAGCACGGGCGGGAGCACATCGACTACCCCCACGCCATCCTGAAGCCGATTCTCAAAGAGACCTACGGCATCATGGTCTACCAAGAGCAGATCATGAAGATCGCCCAGGATATGGCGGGCTACTCGTTGGGACAGGCGGATCTGCTGCGGCGGGCCATGGGTAAGAAGAAGGTCTCCGAAATGGAGAAGCACCAGCCCATCTTTGTGGAGGGGTCGGAAAAAAACGGGGTGAAGGCCAAGGTAGCGGCGGACCTATTTGAGCAGATGGTGCTGTTTGCCGAGTACTGCTTCAACAAGTCTCACTCCACGGCCTACGGCTATGTGACTTTCCAGACCGCCTACCTGAAGGCCAACTACCCGGTGGAGTATATGGCGGCGCTGCTGACCGCTAACAGCGGCGACCAGGCCAAGGTGCAGCAGTACATCGGCAATGCGATCGCCATGGGCATCGACGTGCTGCCGCCGGACGTAAACCGCTCGGGGGTGGACTTCACGCCGCTGCCTCACGAGACTAAGCGGGCCATCCTGTTTGGTCTGTCGGCGGTGCGCAACGTGGGGCTGGGGGCGATTGAGGCCGTCATTGCCGCGCGGAAGGAAGGGCCGTTCGAGTCTCTAGCGGGCCTGTGCGATCGCGTGGACTCCCGTACGGTGAACCGCCGCGCCCTAGAAGCCCTCATTCAGTCGGGGGCTCTGGACGCCCTAGAGCCCAACCGCAACCAGCTAACGCAGGACCTGGACCTGGTGCTGGACTGGGCCCAGGGAAGAGCCAAGGACCGGGAGATTGGCCAGGGAAATTTGCTGGACCTGTTGGGGGGCGGCGCTGCCAGCAGTGGACCTGCCACCCCCGGCTTTGAGGTGGCCCCGAAGGCTGCCCCCGTGGCGGACTACCCGCCCCAGGAAAAGCTGAAGCTGGAGAAGGAACTGCTGGGCTTCTATATCTCGGACCATCCGCTGAAGTCGGTGCAAAAGGCGGCCAAGGTGCTGGCCCCCATCGACCTGGCGGAGGCCAACGATTACCGCGATCGCGGCACGGTGAGCGTGATTGCCATGCTGAGCCTGGTGAAGCCGGTGCAGACGAAGAAGGGGGCGCGGATGGCGATTGTGGAGGTGGAAGACCTGACGGGGAAAATTGACGGCGTCGTCTTTCCGCGCACCTATGAGCAGGTGAGCGAGCACATTGTGCCGGATAAGCCGCTGATGCTGTGGGGCAAGATTGACAGCGGACGGGATGAGCAGCTGCAGCTGATTGTAGAGGATGCGGAGCCGGTGGATGCGGTGCAGATGGTGATGGTGGAGATTGAACCCCAGGTAGCGGGGGATATTGCCCAGCAGCACCGCCTGCGGAGCATTTTGCTGCAGCACCATGAGGAGAAGGGGAAAAACAAGGTGCCGGTGGTGGCGGTGATTAGTGGGGGGCCGCGGCGGCAGCTGGTGCGGCTGGGGGTGCAGTTTTGCGTGATGGATACGCAGTCGACGGTGAATGAGTTGGTGAGTGAGGGGTTTGTGGCTAGGTCGTCGGCGCTCTGTGTGCGGTGAGCGGCTTTAAGATAGAGGTGTCGGTACTCTTGAGTTAGCGACTAGACAGGAAGCCCCGCGCTCTACCCGTCAGGGTGAGCGTCGGGATGAGAGTCGCGCTAGCCGAAGTGCGCCCGCAAAATGATGCACAGCGGATAGTGCGCTCAGCGCTGAGGCTAGCAGTTGGTATGATAGAGATAGCAAGGTGATACACCCCGCAAAGAGTGTGACGGGCCCGTAGGCGAAAGCTGCAAGTCACCCGTTCCTCAGTTTGCAAATGTATCTGCGACACATAGTGCGTATCCTCCCTCGCGGAGATGAAAATTCAAAACTCTGCCGTGGGGCATCAGGCGGAGTATAAACCTATCTCAGGATATGTCTCGGCAATAGCTGGGAGTCACTGAGGAAGCCCGCGCTGTACAGCTTGCTGTCAGCGTCGGGAGGATGTCACATAGAGTATGTACGTTGCTGAACGCCAAAGCCACTGTGGAGTTTGTATAAGTACGGCTGCATGGTTCAATCTGATCTTGATATCTCCAAACTCCCTGGCCTGGAGCCATCTGACTTGAGCGCGGTTGCGAGCAAAAAAATAAGCTGCCTGCTGCAGGAATTTCGCCAAGGGTTGATTGAGCTGTACGGCGATCGCCTTGCTGGCTTAATTCTCTATGGCTCCTATGCAAGGCAGGAGGCAACGGCGGAGTCTGATGTAGATGTGATGGTGGTTCTCCAAGGGCCTATTTCTCCCGGCGATGAGATTTTTCGCATGGGTGACGTGAAGACGACGCTAAATCTTAAGTACGATGAGCTGATTTCGGTAGTGCCAGTTTCAGCTGATGACTATCAGCATCGGGAGTCGCCTTTGCTGGAAGTCATTCGGCAGGAAGGACTTGCTGTGTGAGTCAAATTGACCCATTTCTAAACCTAGCGCGGGATGAACTAGAAACGGCTGAGATACTTCTAGTGAATGAGAGGCATCGGGCTTGCATCTCGCGGTCTTACTACGCTATGTACCATGCGACCCAGGCATTATTGTCCTCAAAGGGAATCAGCAACAAGACACACAAAGGGGCTATTCAAGCCTTTGGTCAGTATTTCATCAAAAGCGAAGAACTGCCGGTTGATTTGGCGCGGGCATTGAGCAATGCTTATGACCTCCGAAGGCTGAGTGACTACGAGGTTACCGTATTTTTAACGCGGGAGCAGGCGGCAACAATTTTTACAGCGGCAAAGGTGTTTGTTGAGCAAGCTCAGAATTATTTATCGTCTTGATCTTTGCACTGTAGTTGCCCTGAAATCAGGCTGAGGCTATTCTGTCCTATGGTTCAACCCGATGTCGATAGCCGTCTACCCTTTAGCGCTGAGCTGCCCGACTCAGACGGTTTGCCTGTGGATGATCAGCTACAGAACCTAATTCCCAACATCCTTCTGTTTGTCCTCAAGGCGCTATGGGCCGATCGCAATGACTGGTTCTTTGGCGTGGATATGGGAATCTACCACACGACTGGTGTGCATCCTAGGGTGCCGGTTGTACCGGATGGGTTCCTTAGTTTGGGGGTGAAGCGGCGGAAGGATGGGAAGTTGCGCCGCAGCTACGTGGTTTGGGAGGAGCAGGTCGTTCCTACGCTGGCGCTGGAGGTGGTGTCTTGGACGCCGGGTGGGGAGTATGGCGAGAAGCTGGAGATTTACAGCAAGCTGGGCGTGTTGTATGACATTGTCTATAACCCGGAGTTTTGGCAACGGGACGGGCATCAGCCGTTTGAGGTTTACAAGCTGGTGGATGGGGTGTACCAGTTGCAGCTTGGCGAGCCGTTTTGGATGCCGTAGATTGGTTTGGGGATTGGGCGATTTGAGAGAGTTTCGGGCGGTGATGCCCTGGAGATGTTGGGGTGGTTTGATGGAGTTGGGAAGCGGCTTTTGACGCCGGAGGAGCGAGCGGAGCGGCTGGCGGCTCGGTTGCGGGAGTTGGGGGAAGACCCGGAGCTGATTTAACGGTAACAACTAAGAATGGGTAGATATGCAAAAGTGCTAATTAAATCAATGGTCTTAGTGTTTTCTTTGCTATAGATAGAGCAATAGCTACTTTTGTCGCCTGTTCTGCACGATCATCATCAAAAAGGGAGTTTCCAAATTCGTCAATATAGCGTTCCATATCTTCTACAGTACAGGTAATATGTGTACCACCCATCCACTGATGAAAGTGGGCATGAATATCAGATGCAACAGCAATGAGATTGGTCTCCATATCAGCAAGCTGTGGATAAGCATTTTTATCAAAAAGGTGATGAACCTCTAGATTAAACTTATATATTGCTTTAGGGCGGTTGGTTAGTTGACATCTACCTTTCGCTTGTTTGCGAATTTTGTTCATTGCTCGCGTGATACGCTTTGCTCGATCTGCTTCGTGATTCTCAATCGTTTCTAGGGCCGAAGGCGCATAATCGGCAACAGCCTTCATCCACTCCTGGCGGTGCTTCTGAGAAAGCCGAACTCCTAACTGCTTACTTACTGAGGCGAGGCCAGAACGGCTAAAGCAGCGAGCACTTCTCTCATGAATGAAAAAGTCAACGTCAATTTTCAGCGGTTCAAGCTCCACGTTGTCAGATCGCTGGATCTCCTGAAAAGTTCTATTCAATATATCTTGGCGTGTTCCAAGTCCAAGTACTTCGCGGCAAGCTCTTGGTTCCAGAAACGCTCTGCCGCTATTGAAAACAATCTGCCCTTCAAGCTGGCTGATTTCTTGAACGCGCTTTGCAACCATCAGGCCCTTTAAGCGGCGATCGCGTTGAAATAGCCATCGCTCCCAGCGCTTCAGACGAGGACGTTCCTGTTTATTTTTTTCCAGATAGTGACAGATTTCAACTGCTCCCTCTGGGCTGAATATTCTTGCGCCGTAAGGTCCCCACTTGAAGTGGGTATCTTTTATTAGCTCCCAATCGTCATCTGGATCAAGATCGAAAAACTCACAAATTTCAAGCAGACGCTCTTCCTTAATATCCAGGGCGCTGGCTAGTTCTTTACCCGTAATATTGCACTTTCCCATTGATTCTGAAGCTATCTTTAAATTTTTAATATGCGGCTAACAGGCTATCTCGCATTACCTTGAGCTGCTTAAATACGTTTGCATTACCCCCGTGGTCAGGATGATGCTTCTTAGCAAGCTTATTGAACTCAGTTTTGATTTGGTCAGCGGTGGCTGTTTTCGGATCTAAGGCAAAAACTTTCCAAGGCAAAAAGTTTCGCAATACATCAATACCATTAATAGATGTGTCGCTGATAGAATTTTTCTCGCTTTGAGGCAGCCCCACAAACTTTCGGTAAACCTTTAGCCAGGAAGCTTTAGAATTCATTTTGAGACTGTGCTCTCGAACAAACATTTGAAAGCTGCTGTCTTTCTTTAAATCCTTGTACGATGCACAATTAAATTCAGCTATAACAGCTTCCTTAAGGTCTTGCATACGCAGCTCTACAGGCTTGAAAGCTCCGCCGTTAACGAATTCTGCAAAGTCCAGCAAGATTTGATCGTCATAACCATGCTGCACAACGAGGTCACGAATTTCTGCTCTAACTTTGTTGATATTTGGACGCGTCTTTCGCTTAGTTGCTTGTTTAGCCATAGTATTCTTTCAGCTCTTGAGTATGTAAAGAACTGTACAGCCAGAGCGAACTCTACCTGTATTAATAGTACCCTCAGGCATAGTAAAATAACGAATTCAGAGATATTCTGCTAAAAAAACACGAATTTAGAAACTAGAGTTCACTGAAGCAATATATCTCTGAATGCTTTTAAATTGTATGTTGTGGCGGTCGCAACAGTCTCAGATGATTTTTTATCGTGTCGAGCTGTATAGAGCTTACTGCATCTATTTCAATGGGGAATAAAGGTGCCTGGCCCTTGCTGGTCACTACTCCTTTACTACTTCGAGCAAATCCTCAATCAAAGCCTCAAATGTGCGAGCAATCTTCTGTACAGACGACAAGTCAACCGTAGCCAGCTCCGATCGCGCATAGTGGCGCACCGTACTATACGGCACCCCAGAGCGATCGGCAACATCCTTCAATGTCCAGCCGCGCTCATCGGCCATCTCACGAATTCGCAATCGGACCAGTCCCATCGTACTTGACAAGCGATAAGTACTTATCGTTTACTATTTTTATTGACACGCAAAGGCAACTGCCTCCCACCGGCAAGTTTCGGGCAGTTGCCATCTCTCAAACCCCGCACCAGCGGGGCAAGATTTCCCCATGATACCAACATCTCAACCTGGCGCAGATCTTGGCCCTGGCCAAACCTACCGCGCCCAGCTTCACCCCTGGAGCATCATCCGCCTATTGCCCAAAGCCCAACGCATCACCGTCGCCCGCTTCCGCAAACGCAACGATGCCGACGCCCACGCCCGCACTCTCCGCCGCCTCATCCCAGAGGCCACCTTCATCATCATCTTCACGCCGCCGCCCCCACCGAGCGACCTTGCTGAACCAGCAGCACTAAAAGCTCATCGGGCCGCAACCAATACGCCCCCTCCGAAAACTCCTCAAGCTGACTGATCGCCTCAGGCGTCCCTACATCCGCCGAGTCGTCAAATTGATAGACCCGCCGAATTTCTGACACCTTACCGCGCGAGTGCTCCCCTAGTGGTAGTCAACTCGCCGAGAGCGAGATAGTCTAGGTCGTAATCTGGGATACGGCACCCTTGGGCCTGTTCAGACACAATAGCCCCACTCGCTGCAACTGTTTAGGTCATGCAAACTACCGAGCCTCGCACCACACAAACTCCGAACACCGCTGAAGACTTTCCCCTTCAGCCCGTTCCTGCCTTCGCTCGCCGCTCCTTGTGGTCCCTGGCTCCCATCCTAGTCGGGTTCACCCTTTACTCCGGCACCCTGTTTGCCGGGGGCTTAGTCGGTCCCTCCTTTCGCTTCTTTCCAGACTTGGTCGGCGTCATTCTGCTGGGCAACTTTATTCTGGGGCTGTACGCCGCCCTCCTGGGCTACATCGCCGCTGAAACCGGACTGACCACGGTGCTCATGTCCCGCGTTAGCTTCGGCAACGTGGGCTCCCGCTGGGTCGATTTTATTCTGGGCTTTACTCAAGTGGGCTGGTACGCCTGGGGCTCGGCGCTGATGGCGCAGCTGTTGAACAGCTTGGCCGGAGTGCCTGAGTCCTGGAACTGGCTCATCATTCTGTTTTTCACCTATTTTTTCTGCTCTACGGCCTACATCGGCTACCGGGCCATGGACTGGCTGAGCCGGATTGCTGTCCCGGCCATGGTGATCCTGATGCTGTGGAGCCTGGCGATCGCTGCGGGGGACGTAGGCGGCTTTGCGGGGCTACAGACCACCGAGCTAGGGGACCCGCTGCCCCTCGGTGCGGCCATCACCATCATTGTCGGCACCTTCGTCTCGGGGGGGACGCAGTCTACCAACTGGAGCCGCTTTGCCCCATCGGGGCGGCTGGGCTTTTGGGCCATGCTGCTGGCGTTTTTTTTGGGCAACGGATTCTTGATTTTTAGCGGCGCTTTTTGCGCCCAGGTCTACGGCGAGCCCGACATCGTCAAGGTGATGGCGCAGCAAGGCCTGCTGGTGGGGGGGCTAGTCCTATTCTTTTTCAACATGTGGACCACCCAGGACAATACAATCTACGCCTTTTCCATCGCTGGGGCCAACATGTTCCGCACCAGCAAGCGCACCCTGTTTGTTCTCGGGGGCGCGACGGTGGCGCTGATGCTGGCCTGGGGCGGCATCTATGAGATGCTGGTGAACTACCTGCTGTTGTTGGGCACCTTTATTCCACCCATTGGCGGCGTGATCATGGCGGACTACTGGCTCTATCGCCGAGAGCAGTTTCCCCCTTTAGATATTCCGCAGCCGTCATTCAACTGGGCGGGCGTCATTGCCTATGTGCTGGCGTCAGCGGTGGCTTATGTGACCGGCCAATTGGGCTGGGGCATTGTGCCCATCAACGGCATTGTGGTGGCGATCGCCGCCTACGCGGCACTTTCCAAGGTGATGTCGCCCCAGACCTAGCCTGTTTTTAGGCCGCCGCTACTCCACCACACACAGGAAAGTTTGCCAGGCGGAGGCGCTGCTGCTTCCAGATGCGCCTAGCGATCGCACCCGCCAACGGTGGAGGCCGAAGTTGCCCACAGAGGCCGAGACGTCGAGCTGGGACTGGTCAACCGTTTGGGTGAACACCGGTACCCAGACCGGAGCATCGTCTGCGGTCTCTTCGCGCTCTAGGGTCACCTCGTAGGACTCTGCAGATCCCTCCCACTGCAGGATCACTGAGTTGGCGATGCAGGAGACCGGGGGGGCGCTGCCGGCGCTTCCCGGAGACAAGGGAAGGGGAGGCGTTAAGGGGGCTCTCACCGGGATATCAACGGCGACATCTTCTACCGTGATGGTGACAGACTGCTCAACTTGCTCTTCGCCGGACTGGGCAATCAGGGTGTAGGTGGTGGTGGCCTGGGGGGAGAGCGGTAGGCATTCCGCTAGATTATTCAATGGCCGGGTCGTCTGGCCGTCGCTAAGGGAGATTGTATCGGCCCCAGTGACGTCGTAGCACAGGTCTACCGCTTCCCCAGGGCCGACGGTGCGGCTCGATAGGCTGAGGGCCTGAATTTTGGGCGCTTGGGCTTGGGGAGGGCGAGCTTGGGGAGGTTGCGTCTGAGGCGGCTGGGCTCCGGGCGGCTGGGTTTGGGGCGGACGGGATTGGGGCGATCGCTCCCCTGCCGTTGCGGTTCCGCTGATGGGAATGGGAGACGTCTCGATGTTGCTGCTAACTTGCAGCTGAGTGACATGTTCTCCCGCGCTTTGGGGAACAAACTCTACAGCCACAACGCAGTCACCGCCCGGCTTAAGTAGGCCGCAGTCTGTACCAGCAATCTCAAAGTGGTCCGTCTCGTCGAGGGTGATCGAGTCGAAGTATAGGTCTCCGTTTCCTCTGTTGGTCAGCGTGATGCGCTCGGTTCCCGTACTGCCTGCGCGCTGGTCGTCAAAGGCGACTGACTCTACGTTGGCGGCAAGCTCGGCCTTGAGACGCGGGCGCGGGCGCGGGCGCGGTGCGGGGCTAGGGGACGGGGTAAAGATGGGCGGCAGACGCAGGGGCGGGAAGCTTAGGCGAGGCGCTTGCGAGGGGCTCGGTGGCGCAGGGGGCGCTGAAGGGCTTGAGGGGGTAGACGGGGTAGTCCCTGACGAGGGTGTCGTAGAGACGGCGGCTTCTAGAGGCAGCGTCCAAATTGTCGAGCGGGTTTCGGGGGTGACGGTCAGCGTCGCCGCAAATTCGCCGGCTTCGGGCGGGTCAAACTGGACCACAAGGCGGCAGGTGTCCCGCGTGTCTAGGGTCAGCCCAGCGCATTCATCAGCCTTAATAGAGAAGGCCGTTGTGTCTTCTAGGGCCACCGTTGCCACAGCAAAAGCCACGGCCCCTTTATTGCGGACGGTGACGATTTGGGTCGTGGGCTCAGCGTCGGGCTGCTGCGGCTCAAACGTCAAAGACTTGGGCTCAAATTCAGCTTCTGCAACCGCACCCACACCGCGGAGAGTCACCGTTTTCAGGGGCTGTCTGTCGTCAACAATGGTCACCGTCGCGGCGTGGGCTCCCACGGATTGTGGCGTGAACTGCGCCTCAATTGTGCAGGAGGCCTCGGGGAGAAGAACGCTATCGGTGCAGTTTTCTTCAATCTGAAAATTGCTGCCGGAAAGCGCAGGGTCGTCGCCAGCGTCTTGACTGGTGTCTACGTTTCCCTCGCGATCGCCCAGAACAATTTCGTCAATAGACAGCGCTTCGGAGCTGTTGTTGTAAACCACAATCTCGCGCGTTTCGCTGGGGGTAGAGCGCAGCTGGGGCGGAAAGGTAATCAGACCCGGACGCACTGAGACCTCCGACGACGACGACTGCAAACTAAACATCGCTCCAACTCCGGCCAGGAGCGCCGCGCCGCCCAACAGGAGCCACTTGAGCGGCAGCTGCTGAGGCATAGACACGAAGGCAGCGGCTGGGGCACTGGAGGCTGGCCGAGCAGCCTCCTTACGGGTGACGTCTTTGCCCAGGGTTTGGGTGACAACGCTCAGGTTGTGCTGAGACAGCGCCGCCCCAACCATATCGCCCGCCTGCAGCCGCAGCTGCTGAGCTTCTGCGAGGTGGGCCTGGGCCGCAAAGCTGTCGTCAAGGCAAAGGGCAGCGCTGCCCATCTGGTGCAAGGCCCAGGCCTCAGTCGCGCTGTCTTCTAGCTCCCGCGCCGCCTGTCGGCCCAATTCCCAGATCTGCTGCCACCGTCCCCAGCGGCAGTACTGGTAGAGCAGTGGATCCAAGGCGCGGCATAGGGACAGGCTGTCGGACCACTGATGCAGCTCCACCGAGCGCTCCAGCAATCGCCACAGGAGGTCGAGCATGGCCAGGGTCTCTGGCGAAGCCGCCTCCCCAGAAGCCGGGATGCGCTCGTGCTGGGAGGTGGCCCAGCTGCTGAAATAATGCACCGCTCGCTCATACCAGGGGGTGAGATCCCACACCTGCTGCAGCGGAGCTAGCAGATTGTTAGCCAGCCGGTAGGCGTCGTCGCCCCACACCAGTCCCCGAGCCTGTAGCTCCGTCAGGGAAATGCTGTCCACGCCAGCGATCGCCTGCAGGTGATGGGCCCGAATGGGAACGGGGCCAAAAACGGCTAGGGTAGCCAGCAGTCGCCGCTCTTCGTCTGAGAGATCGCTAGCGGCCCGCATGACCAGCGCGTCTGGGGAAAACCCAGCGTCTATCTGCTGTGCGAGTTCTGCAAAGGAGGACTGTCCCCGCCGCACTATCCCCACATGCTGAATCAGCAGGGCCGGGTTGCCCTTGAGGTGACGGCAAAGATCCATTGCAGAGCGCTGCTCGTCTACGGATAGGGCACGGCCCAGCTTCAGCTCAACAAAGGTGAGGGCTTCGTGGTCTGAAAAAGCCTCTAGGGGAACCACCTCTCCCCGCTCCCAGAGGTAGCAGGTCTGCGCGGCCAGCAGCAGCGGTACGGTGCCAATGAGAGGATCGAGGCTGTCCACCGCTGCAGTTTGGTCAATAACGGCTAGGCTATTGCGGCTGCGGAGGGCGTGGTAAAGCTCCGGGAGAGTCGGTTTGGTGGGGACCGCGTTGTTGCTGTGGTAAAGGGCCTCGAATAGCTGCTGGAGCAGGTCAATACTGAGAGATTTGTAGGCCTCTATGTAGACAATGCCGTCGCCAAACTGCTGCACCTCCTGCTGGTGAATCAGGTGGCGCAAGAATGTGGTCTTTCCAGCCCCAGAAGGACCGTGAACCTGGAGGGGAGCGCCCGACTTGATGGCCTGGGTGGCTTTGTAGATGGCCGACTGCCGGTCAAACAGATCCTGCGCGGCGGGGGGAGTTGCCGACTGGGGCACCCACCGCTGGGGGCTAGAGGAAGTGGCGTCAACGCGAATGCCGCTGGAAGTCCACTGGGTGCTGTAGTTTCCGGTGATTACCCGGCGGGGGGAGGTGGATGGCGGAATAGCTTTGGGCGTCGCCAATACCGCCACGGGCTGGGACGGCCGCAGCTGACCGCGATAGCTCCAGATGGGGCTGCGCTCCGATTCGTCCTCGTGCAGCGCAATATCTATCTCGCTGACGCCCTCAATGCGAATCTGCTGCAGGCCCGACTTAATGAAGCGCACCAGACTATCCTGCTGCCCCGTTTGCCCATAGAGAATGATGTAGAGACAGCGCCCCTCGATTCGCGCCCGCACGGCGACCCGCGATAGAATTAGCGATCGCTCAATTAGGGCGGCGATCGCTTCTGTGTCGCCTGCGCTTGCAGCGCTTAGGCGCTGCTCCATATCCACACGGACGTCATCGCGCGTTGCGCGTCTAATCTGCATCATAGATACTCATTCCCCTTTGCCAGGGCCGCCCAACAGCAGTGCCCCGATATTTGTGGCCAGTCTTAATTACCGTGACCCTACCGCTCACACCAGCATGGGCTTAGAGCCTTTTGCGGCGGAGACCATAGAGTGCGCGAATGTCCTAATACACTCGGTGCAGAAGAACAGTTGCTATACGGCTATTGTGTAATCCAATTGGGTGAAGTCGAACAACCGCTGTGGCACTCCCTGTAGTGGTTAGACTGCGGCTTGCGACCGTTGCGATCGCCGTTGCTGTAGATAGATGTCAGTTTACAGTCGTCTTAAAATGGCAAATGCCCCGACCGAAGGTAGGTGCCGCCTATCCTAATACCGCTGTGTAAGACTACACAACGGTTAAGAGAATTCATCAGGATGGAAATGACGGCAGTCTGTAGATTTCCCTAACTACTATAGTAACCCGACAAAATGCAGAGGGCCTTGGCCGCTAATCAGCTCGGCCATCAGGGCCAAAAAGCCCAGCATCGCCAGCCGCCCGTTCCACACTTCTGCTGCCGTCGTCAGCCCCCACTCCCACTTTTCCTGGGGATAGATCTTGGTCTCAATGGGGGGACGCATCACCTCTTCAAGCTTGAGCGCCGGACCCTGCAATGCTTCGGTCACCATATTGGCCATATCTTCAATGAAGACCGGATGGGTGTTGAGGGCCGGAACGCGGTGGAAGTTTTCCAGGCCCGCCTCCTCGGCAAGCTCGCGGTACTCCATGTCGATTTCCTGCAGGGTTTCGATATGCTCAGACACGAAGCTGATGGGCACCACCACCAGAGTATCGACGCGCTGGGCTAGCTCTTCAATCGCGTCCTCGGTGTAGGGCTTCAGCCACTCCACGGGGCCAACGCGGCTTTGGTAAGCCAGCGTATGCTCGTTGGGCCGGTTGAGCCGCTGCATAATTAGCTCAACGCAGGCCTCAATCTCTCGCTGGTAGGGATCGCCCGCCTCTTCCACATAGCTAATTGGCACCCCGTGGGCGCTAAAAAAGACGTGGGCGCTGTTGGGGTCCGGCAGCTGGTCTAGCTCTTGGGCAATTAGCTGGGCCATGGCCTCTAGGTAACCGGGGCGATCGTACCAAGAAGGGATGACGGTATATTCAATATTCTGTAGCGCCGGGTCTTCGTTCCAGATGCGCTCTAGAAGGCGGAAGCTAGAGCCGCTGGTGCTGATGGAGAAGTGGGGATAGAGGGGCAAAATCACCAGATGCTCGATGCGATCGCGCTTGATGCGGGCGATCGCCTCCTCCGTGAAGGGGTACCAGTACCGCATGCCTACATACACCTGGGCCTCTTGTCCCTGCTGGCGCAGGATTTCCTGCAGCGCCTGCCCCTGCTCCTCGGTGATCCGGCGCAGGGGGGAACCGCCGCCGATCTGGCGGTAGTTTTCTTTCGACTTATTGGCCCGAGTCGTCGAGATCAGCCAGGCCAGCGGTTTTTGTAGCCAGGCTACGGGGAGGCGAATGATCTCTGGGTCAGAGAACAGGTTGAACAGAAAGGGGCGAACGTCCTCAAGCTGGTCTGGTCCTCCTAGATTTAGCAGCAATACTCCAACGCGACCTGTCGTGACCACGGCATTCCCCTTCACTGTCTATGAGATAACAAACTTAAGCGAACCAACTGTAGACGACTCAGTATCTTCTATAGTAAAGATAATATTTCTTAATCTTAGCGCTGAAACTGGCATCGATCGGTGTAGATGTCAGAATCCAGCGAACGATTTATTTCTATAAATTCGCTTTCTATAAGCTATCAGTGGAACAAGCTAACCGTTAGTTTAAACCTTAAGCCCGTCTTAAGCTCTCCTCTGTCACAATACTTGCGACTGTTTGACAATGGTCCCCTCAGCTGACATCGATCTCCGCCTCCAACAGATCAATCAACGGCTAAAAGCCGCCCAGCTCGGCGTACATCTCGAGCGCCGGGGGCAAAAGCTGAGTTTGCGGGGCACCTTTCCGCCCCGCCCCGAGAGCGCCCGGCTCCGCCCCTGCCAGCAGCGCCTCAGTCTAGGGCTTCCGGCCACAAAGCCCGGGCTGAAGCAGGCGGAACAAGAGGCGAAGATTATCGCCGCCAAGCTGATAGAGCGCACCTTCGACTGGCGAAACTATCAGCCTGGGGGGAAGCGGCTGCACCAGCTGTGCCTTTCAGAGCAGATTGAGGCGTTTCAGGCGAGCTTCTTTCAGCAGCGCCAAACCGTCATGGCCCAGGCCGCCGCCAAAACCACCTGGCGGACGGCCTACGCTCCCTACCTGCGCAAATTGGAGGCAGCGGCCCAATCCTCCTCTCGGCTCACTTTAGCTGAGACCATCTACACCACCCTCGACGCTATTCCGCCGCGCTCCCGCAGCCGCCAAGTGGCCTACACCGCCCTCAGCGCCTTCGCTCAGTTTCTCGATTTAGAGCTCCCTGACCTAGATCAGCGCTGGGGCAGCTACAGCCGCACCCACGCGAAGCTGCGGCAGCTGCCTACGGATGAGGCGATTGTTGAGACCTACCGCCAAATTCCTAATCCAGGGTGGCGCTTCGTTTACGGCATGATGGCGGCCTATGGGTTGCGTAACCACGAGGTGTTTTTTTGCAACTGCGATCGCCTACTGCAGGCGTCAGACCCTTCTCGCGCTTCCGTAGAGGTGCTGGAAACCACCAAGACCGGACAGCGCGAGGTATGGCCGTTCCACCCAGAATGGGTAGAGCAGTTTGAGCTGCAGACTGTAGTTTTGCCAAAGCTAACCACCGATCTGAGTCAAACTACCCTGCAGCGCATTGGGCAAAAAGTGACGACCCAGCTGCGCCGCTACCGCCTCCCCTTTAAGCCCTACGACCTCCGTCACGCTTGGGCCGTACGCACCATTCACGTCGGCCTACCGGACACCGTCGCGGCCCAGATGATGGGGCATTCCGTGAGTCTCCACACCCAGACCTACCACCGCTGGATTACTCGCCGCGATCAGCAGCAGGCCGTAGATAACGCCCTAAGACATTAGCCCCTATGCCGCCTCACATCGCCAGCAGATCGTCTAGCTCCTCTAGCGCCTCGCAGCTCGCGGCGGCGCTCGCAGGAACGGCCCGCAGCGGCAGGCCCACTGGTAAATCTACTGGCTGACCCACTGGCTGACCCACTGGCTGACCTATTGGCCCTGAGGATTGTCGCCCGTATAGGTACTCGTCTGAATAGCGGCGAAACACGGCCTCAACGGCGGCGCGGGCGTTTTTCAGACCCCATTCGGTGGCGATCACCTGCGCTTTGTCGATCACATCTTGGCTAAGTCTTACTTTGTTGTCATGCATAGCTGGCTGTCTTGGGTAAGAAGGTACAGACCGCGAACGTTGGCGAACTGAGGGTCGCCCATCACGGTAAACAGTTTACGTCCGGCAAGTCGCTCGGAAATGAGGTGGGAGCCGCCGCCCGTCACGAGGAACTTGGTGACGCGGGCCATATAGGGGGTGTATTGAGCCTTGACGGTTTGGAAAATGCCTTTGAACCAGGGGTCAAGGTGCTCGTCGAGCCAGGGGCTCCAAGAGAGCCCTGTGTCGGCGTAGCCGTGACCGCTGCGGAATCCATCCATCACAAGGCTGGGGTCTGCCGTGGTGCCCAGGGCGTCGGTAAGGCGGCGATCGAAGCTGATAGAGACCGCTAGCTCGTAGGAGCCCCCTCGATTCATCACGTTCTCGTCTATTACCTCGCCTTCCCCATCGACTAGCCGGGTGAGCCAGGTGCCGCCGCCGATATCAACGACGATGGTGTAGCCCTGGTTGGGAATAAAGCCCTGGTTCTTGGCGTACCAGTAGGCTCCCATGCCCTCGCGCTCTACGGTGACGTTCTCGACGTTGACGCGGAACTCGATGCCGTTGCGGGTAAACTCGTGCAGCCCTCGCAGCTCTTTTTTCAGAGCCTCACCGTGCTTACCGGGCTCAGGGGTCGACAGATGCAGTTGTAGAGAAAATTCGCTAGACATGCCGTTGAGCGGCTCTAAACAGGCGTAGAGATGCAAACGCGCCAGCTCTATCTTATTTTCGATGACCGTTTGCTGCTGACGGCGATATTTATAGGCCTGGGCCCCGAAGTGGTAGCGGGTGCCGTCGGAAAGCTCGACTAGGGGCGAGGCGTCTGAGGTACTGACGGGGTCGCGGCCCTGGGGAAGCTGATAGCGCACCGAGCGTATCGCCTTGGGGTGATTCACCCCGTCGAAAAACTTGAGGTCGTAGTTGCCGGCGTCGAGGGCAACAATTCGCGTCGCGGTGGACGGCGCTGTAGGGGAGGAAGGACTCCCCTGCACTTTACTAGAACGCTTTTGTCTGGTAGCTGTAGTCATAGGTGGTTACTCCAACTGGGCTTGTTTGTCCCCGAGCAGTACACAAGTACTATATCTCCATCTTTCGAGTCTGGGCAAGGCCAAGGGCTAGATTCATGCTCCGCAGCCCGGTGCGATCGCCCCCATCGCCCCTCAACGCCGCCTCAGGAATGCGATCGCAGCAGCCTCCCCGAAAGGTTAAGAAAGATTACGCTCTTTACCCCCGCTTTTATGACCCGCCCCGTCTTCGACGATGTTTTTGCCTTTCCCCCCAACCGAGATACCCTGGGAGGAACCTCGTACTTTGTCCTGGCTCCAGATACCGGCAACCTGCTGATCGATTGTCCACCTTCGACCGAGGAAACTCAGGCATTCTTGGAGCACCACGGCGTCGGCGCTATTGTGATCACCCACCGCGACGGCATTGGCCAGGTGCGTCCCCTCCAGGCTCAGTTCTCCTGTCCGCTAATTATTCAAGAGCAGGAGGCCTACCGGCTCCCCAATCTCGATTCCGTGACGTTTCAGCGGGAGCACCGTCTCAGCCCCTCCGCTGAGCTGATCTGGACTCCGGGCTACTCTCCGGGCTCTGCCTGCCTCTACCTGCAGCGCGAGGGCGGCCTCCTGTTCACCGGGCGACACCTGCTGCCCAACAGCAGCGGTCATCCCGTCCCCCTGCGGCTGGCCAAAACCTTTCACTGGTATCGCCAGCTCAAAAGCGTGGAGCACCTGCGCGATCGCTTCACGCCCGAGACGCTCCGCTACATCTGCCCTGGGGCCAATGTAGGGTTTTTGCGGGGGGCGAGGGCGGTGGACCAAGCCTATTCCCACCTGCAGAGCCTAGATCTGCAGCAAGAGCGTCAGCGCATTGCTCTGATCTAGCTGCTCTAAATCTAAGGGCGTGGGCGCTGAACTGTAGGGTTAAAATAGGGGCAAAACGCCACATCTCTGAAGAGATTGAGACCCTGAGCAGTGCTATGGTTCAAACGGACCGGAGTCCATCAGCCTGATTTTTTTTGTAAGATAGAGAACCGTTTGTCTAACATGTTCACATCATCACTAGAGGTTTAGGATGGCTAAACGCCGCAACCTGAAGAAAGAGAAAGCCCTACGCAACGAAGCTTACGCCCGAAAATTCCGCAAGCGCAGCAACTCCCGCTTTGGCCGCCGTCAGTATAACCAAAACCGCTCAGAGAGCTCTGAGCAAGACGAGAATAGCGATAGCGAAAACAGCAGCGGCACCACGCCGAAGCAAGATAGCTAGTTGACCTTGACTCGGGGCTAGAAGGCGCTGGCGATCGCTTCAGCGGCCGCTAGGCCTGAGCGAGCAGCGGATTCGAGCGTGCTGCCCCCACACCAATCACCACAGCAGACCAGCGGCAGCGGCGTTTGACCGCTCAAGCAGGGTTCAGGGTGAGGACGGCGGCAAAAGGCATAGCGCCAGCGGTGGGTCTGTGTCCATTCGGGCTGCCCCAAAGCCGCTACAGGCTGAATGGCCTGACTCGCCTGCACAAGACGCTCGGCGATTTGGGCGGGGGCCAGGCGATCAATGGCCTGCGCTGCAAATTCAGCGCTGCTTTGTAAAACGACCCTGCAGTGAGCCATGGGGCGCTTGCGCTGCTCGAACCCAATCCAGCTTAAGTCGTGGCCCGTTTCATCGATCAGCAGTCCCAAGGGCAGATCCGCTGAGGGTGCGGCGGCGTAGCCCGCCATGACGCTAAAGCAGGGGTCAAAGGCAACGGCTTCGGCGGCGCGAACTAGCTGGGCTAGGCCGCTCTCCTGCGATCGCAGGAGAGCCACGACCTGGGGGGCCGGTAGGGCTAAAACGACAGCGCGGGCGGTAATCGTCTTCGGCTGACCCAGCGCCATAACCTGCAGGCACCAGCGGTCTGCCTGTCGCTCCATCCCCTCGACCCGATGCTGCCGGTACACGGTGAGGTCTGCAGCCAGCGCCTTAGCGATCGCCGTCATTCCCTGAGGCGCGACATAGACCTGGTGAGGAGAGTCGCTACCTTGGGAGACCACCGATGCAGCAGATGACGAAACAATGCCCTCTGCGCTCATTTGCTGAATGAGGCGCTGGGTGTGAATCCCTTCTTCTACTAGGTAGCGTGCACCGTGGTCTAAGGGAACATCCTCCACCCGGCGGGTCGCAATTCTTCCGCCCAACCCGCGAGACTTTTCTAAAACGAGGGTCCGGTAGCCCTGCTCGTGGAGCCAGCGACCACAGGTTAAGCCTGAAAGTCCGGCTCCCACCACCGCAACGTCGATGCCGCCATCGGCCTGCGTCGCGTCAGTCTCTTCAATCGACTCAATCGACATCAAGTTTGGCTCCAATCCTGTGGCCCGAAAATCGGGAATTACCTGAACGGTTTCATTAGAATATTGACATGGCAAGCGATCGCGAGGAGAAACTGATGGATGAGCTGCGAGTCGGGTTAGAGCTGGCGAGTGATGACGAACTGCAGGCCCTAGCGTCAATGTTGTTCAGCCGCCGGTTTAATCCCATAGACTATGCGGTCGTTCCGACTCCATTAGCCATCCAGACCTTAGCGCGCGCGCAGCAAATCGATCAGATTGAGCAGCGATTTCGGTTTTTGGCCGCTGATGGAATTACGGTGCTGCGGGGGCAAAGCCGTCAGCTGAGCTATAGACAGGTTTTGCTGGCGGTTTGCCGCAACCTCAGCCTGTCTGAGATTTTGTCTGTGGCCGGTGAACTATCGACCGAGGACTTGGAAGCGGAGCTCTTTTTGCACCTGCTGTACCGCAGCTGGAAGCAGCTTCCGCCCCAAGAGCAAGACCGCCTCGCGCTGCGGGTGCAGCAGTCGGTGTTGCGATCGCCCCTGCAAAAAAACCTGCCCGCCGCCATGCGCCAAGACCCGCTGCGAACGCTGCTGGTCGGCAGCGGCGCGATCGCCGTCAGCTCAGTGCTGCGGAGCTGGCTGCTGCGGCAGGTGGCCCACCAGTTTGCCTGGCACATGGCGCGCTATCAGGTCACTCAGCAGGCGCTGGCGGCGGGTAGCGCTCTTGTCTCCACACGAATTAAGCAGCGGGTAACGATGCAGATGGCTCGCCGGGGAATGGCGATGACGGCGACCCGCTATACGGCGGTGAGAACGGTGTTCTCGCTGCTCGGCCCGGCGATGTGGGCCTGGTTGCTCACGGACCTGGGATGGCGAGCGATCGCCACCAACTACAGCCGCATCATTCCGGTAATCTTCACCCTGGCGCAGATTCGGCTGACCCGCGAGGGCGCGGTAGCCCACGGGGAGAATAGCTCAGCGCTGGTGTAGGGGCGTCGAAGTGAGCGCAGTTGAAGATTGAATTTGGTAGGCCTGTACGCCATCATGAGAGAGAATCTAGCTATCGAATTGGACTAGCGTGGTTGACGTGAGCCTACTGACCAGCCATTACGCCCTCCTAGAAATTTCTCCTTGGGCATCGCCGCAGGAGATTCGGCGGGCCTACAGAGAGCTGAGCAAGCTCTACCACCCCGATACGACTGCCCTCCCCGCTGACGTAGCTGTGGTCAAGTTTCAGCAGCTCAACGAAGCCTATGGAACCTTGAGTAATCCCGAGCGTCGCCTCCGGTATGACCTCAAACAGGGCTACTCGAAGTTTTCGGTCATTCAGCCCCCCGCAGACTTCATGACCCCTCGGCGGTCGGCTCCCTACTCCAGTCGCTCGGCCTATCTAGATCCTACAGATCGCCCCCTCTCTGGTGGTGAGCTATTTGCCCTTTGTCTTCTGGGAGCTACCGTTTTAGGCTGCCTGTTGCTGGCGATCGCCATTGGGGTTGCTCGCGGGGAGTTTTCCCTTTGAACGTGTTTTGCGGCCCTGGCCTTATTAACCGTGGCCCTATTAACCACAGCCCTATTAACCCAGAGGGCAGGCTGCTATGATAGTGAGCTGTAGATTTAAGCGGCTGCCCGCTCCTCCCCTCTTGCCTTTGACCTTCTCCAACCGCTGACGCCCACCGCCGAGTAAGCCTCTATGACACTTCCCACCGCCGACACCCCGCTGTACAACCATCCGCTACCCGACATCGAGCAGTGGCTTTTGTCCCAGGGCTGTGAGCAAAGTTCTGAGAATCGCCACTGCTGGCATATAGAGCAAGACGGCTGGCAGGCCGAATTGACCCTCGACACTGACGCACTGAACATCCGCTATATCGGGGCCAAAGACGGCGACGACGTTCAGCGCTCTTTCAAATATTCCCTGAGCCGCCAAGACTTAGAAGAGGCGGTTTTTGCGGGGCCGTGATGCGGTTGAAGCGATCGCCATGAGAGTCGGTGTGCCTCGGTCACGGCGGCGGGGCTGGCTGCTGAGCTGGGGGGTAGGCCTATTCCTCAGCCTGCAGGTCGCGATGGCCGGGCCTGCTGGCGCAGCTTATGCCGCGCCGCACCGCACCCAAATCGCTCAAACCAACGCCTCAATCGAGACTTTGCAGCAGCAGCAGCGGCAGGTTGAGCAGCAGCGCAGCACCATTCAGCAGGAGCGCGATCGCCTGCAGACGCTGGAAGGAGAAGCCCAGGACGAGCTGAGCACCTTGAAGGATTCGATTCAAGCTACGTCAGATCAAGTTGACGACAGCGAACGGCGTCTTGCGGCAGCCCAAACCCAGCTGCAAACGCTGCAAAAGGACCTTGCTAGCGCAGAGCAGGCCCACCAAGACCACCAGTACGCCACCGTAGCGCGGCTCCGCTTTCTGCAGCGTCAGACCATCGGTCAGGGCTGGGCGGTGCTGCTGCAGAGCGATAATCTCAACGAGTTTTTAGACCGACGGCGACAGCTATCGCTGCTCTATACAAACGACCGAGGCATTCTGACGGGGCTAGCCCAAGAGGCGGACGCCATCGAGCAAACTCAACGGCGCGTTGAGCAAAAGAAAAACGACATCGCGCTCCTGCGGCAGCGGCTGCTGCTGCAAAAGTCGGAATACGAGGCCCAGGCTCAAGAGCAAAGCACTCTAGTGGTGCGGCTGCAGCAGGACCGCAAGGCTCTCGAAGAAGCGGAAGCGCGCCTCGAGCAGGACTCCAAAAGCCTGACGGCCCTCATCCAGCAGCGGATTGCCGCCAGCCAGCAGGTTGCCCTAGGATCAGGCCAGATGGCGTTTCCAGCGGCGGGACGAATCACCAGCTCTTTTGGCTGGCGCGTACATCCTATCTTGGGCTCTCGGCGCTTCCACTCTGGCATTGATTTTGGGGCCAGCCAGGGAACGCCCATTCGAGCTGCCGATGCGGGACGGGTTTTGTTTGCGGGGTGGTACGGCGGCTATGGTCGCGCCGTCATCATCAACCATGGAAACGGCGTCACGACCCTGTACGGCCACGCCAGCCGGGTCTATGTATCGGAGGGCGACACCGTGCAGCGGGGGCAGGTGATTGCCGCCGTAGGGTCCACCGGCCTCTCCACGGGCCCTCATCTGCATTTTGAAGTACGCCGCGACGGCTCCCCCGTCAACCCTGCCGCCTACCTGTAACGTCAAGACTCAAGGGTCAAGACCCCAGCTCCTGCGATCGCTGGTAGGCCGCCTGCACCGCTCCAATCAGCGCCGAGCGCAGACCGGCCTGCTCTAGGTGAGCTACGCCCGCGATGGTAGTGCCGCCAGGGCTAGTCACCCGGTCTTTGAGCTGCGCGGGGTGCAACTCCCCCGTTGCCAGCAGCTCAGCTGTCCCCCGGACGGTCTGCACCGCCAGCTGTGCCGCCACCGCCCGAGGTAGCCCCACCGCGACTCCGCCGTCCGTCAGCGCCTCAATCACTAGGGCGACGTAGCCCGGACCCGACCCAGAGAGACCGGTCACTGCGTCCATCGAAGACTCTGGCACCTGCACCACCTGCCCCACCGCTGAGAACAGCTGCGTCGCCTGCTCAATATGCTCAGGGGTTGCCCTCGTCCCAGGGGCGATCGCCGTGATTCCCGCGCCTACCGTGGCAGGCGTGTTGGGCATGGCTCGAACCACGGGCTGCTCTGAAAACGTCGCTTCTAGGCGGGCAAGGGGAATGCCCGCTAAAATCGACAGAATCAGGGGGGGCGCTGAAGCGCGCTCTGGGTGAGGTTTGAGATCTACTGCAACGGCGTCAAACACCTGCGGCTTGACCGACAGCAGCAGCACGCTCGCCTCAGCGGCGACAGCCCCGTTGTTCTTCGCCGCTCGAATACCGTAGCGATCGCTTAAGTAAGCCAGTCGCTCCGCCTGCGGATCGCTAACGAGAATCTCTTGAGGGACGTAGACAGACCGCTCAACCAGGCGGCGAATGAGCGCTTCGCCCATGACACCGCCGCCTATCACCCCAAGTACCACAAGCTATCCTCGTCTAGTCAACCGCAAAGTATCGAAGCGCTACCGGCCCGCTAGGCCATGCGAGCCTGCTCGCTTCCCCAAGCCGGCGGTGGCGTCGGCAAGTAAGACGGCGCTTCGCTAGGCGATGCCGGCACGTCGGCAGGCATGCCGGGCTGCGTCCTCACCTGCACGCAGTTGGGCGTAAACAAAAAGATGCTCTCCCCAATTCTTTCCTGGTGGCCGTCAATGGCATAGGTGCCGCCTGCAATAAAGTCTACAGAGCGCTGGGCCTGATCGGCATCCATGTGGGTGAGGTTGAGCACCACTGACTTCCGCTCTCGTAGGGAGCGAATCACCTGGGGCATTTCCTCGAAAGACTGGGGCTCAATGACCACCACCTCAGACATGCCGTTGAGCGCCCCCGGCATTCCAATAACGTTGCTGCCCAGTACGGCACTGCTGCTGCGGCTGCCCAGTTCCGTCGTTACGGCAGCACGTTCGCGCACGCGGGGCTGACGAGACTCTTGCTCGGAGTCGGTATTTTCTGACTGATAGAGGTCTTGATAAGCGTTGTCGTTGACCTCGTCGTAGTCATACTCGTAATCTAGGGGCTCATTAAATCCGACAAAGTCCTTAAGCTTACTGAAAATGTTGCTCACTGCTAATACTCCGTATAACTTGATGTGGCAGGCATGTAGGTCTCAATTCGACTGGTAAGAAGGACAGGGAGCAACGCTTAAACGAAGCACTAAACCAGCAGTTCTGACCCTATCCGCTGCTGCCTGTTGGGGGCTAACACCACTGAGACTGTAACTTTGATCACCCTTGTTCGCATAGCACGATTTGAATGAAATCATATACTGCAATGCCTGATAGTTCAATGCATTTGCGAAATAAACCGCAAATGTTGCACGGACTACCCTCGGGGATCAAAACGTATTTAAAAAGCGCTGGACGATGATATCAATCTATCCGCAATCCAGCCGCTGTAAATTTTGAAAGATTTCTAAAGTTTAGGCGATCGCGGTAGCTGTGGCGCGGCCAAATTAAGAATCGCGGCCAAAACGCTGCCCTTGGGACGGGACCGCTAAAACGTTACCTTTAGCGCTCGCCAAACAGGATCCGCCCCGGACGAATCAGGGTGGCCCCGGCGGCGATCGCAAGCAGGTAGTCGTCAGACATGCCCATAGAAAGCTGCGTCATCTGAATCCGCGAGGGGGAACGCTGACGGATTGTGTCAGCGAGCTGGCGGGCGTCGGCAAACACCTGGTGGGTTTCTTCTTCCGGCAGTCCGTAGGGTGGGATCACCATCAGGCCTTGAATAGAGAGATTCTCGCACTGGTCAAGCTGGGGTAAGTCTTGGAGCAACTCCTCAGGAGACCAGCCGTATTTTTTGGGATCGGGCCTCAGCTTAACCTGCAGGCAGAGGTTGGGGGGCACCTCGGCCTCTGCGGACAGCTTGTTGAGCCGCAGGGCAAGCTTCAGGCTGTCGAGAGAGTGAATCCACTGAAACTGACTCAGGGCTTTGCTGGCCTTGTTGCTTTGAAGATGCCCAATCAGATGCCAGGTGATTCCCGTGAGGTCGTCGAGCTGGGCCTGCTTATCTGCCGCCTCCTGAACCTTGCTCTCTCCGAAGTTCCGGATGCCCAGGCTGTAGGCCAGCCTCATCAGGTGAACGGGCACCTGTTTAGTGACGGCCACCAGCGTCACGTTCGCGGGGACAGCCTGCTGAAGCGCTGTAATTCTCTCAGCGACAGCGTCAGAGGAAAGTGACATTGCTAAAACGTTTGCTTGTGAACGAACTGTAGCGCTTCGTACTCTTGGCGGCTGTTGGTATGGCGGAGCATCCGCAGTCGGTTCTCGACTAGGACTCTAGCGTCTGTGCGTCCGATGGGATCGAACTCAACGCCACCAGCCCCGCTGGTAACAATAAAAAACAGGCGCTGAGCGTAAAGCGTCGCGAACAGCTCTTTTTGATTTTCGATCAGACAAACTTGGTACAAGAGCCCAAATGTTGGGTGATTGAGGTAGGTCTCGGTACTCATGTCAGATCTGACGGCGCTCATAGAAAAACATGGGATGGGAAGGGGCGGATTAGGACGGTTGTTATCTATATTATTAGCAAGTTGTAACATTCCGAGCGCTTTCACTGTAATCAAAGTAAAGCACGCTTAATATAAATCGGGGATGCCGGGGAGCGGGTTGCGGTTAGCCCCAGCGCAGGCGAGTCACCCAGAACCCAAGCAAAATGGCGATCGCAACGCCGTCCCTGACCCTAAAGCGGAACTGATGCCAGCGAACACGGTGGGTATCAGCAGTGGTGAACCCCCTCACCTGCATGGCGCTGGCGGTTTGCTCAGCCCGAAGAATTAAATTTTGAAACAGCCGCTCGGCCACCATCAGCCACACCTGCAGCGAGCCTTTGGCCCCAAGCTTTTTCCAATTGATGGCCCGGGTGCGCACCGAGCGAATCAGATTTTGCACCTCTTCTAAAACCAGGGGAATAAATCGTAGAGACAGCGTCAGCGTCAGCACAATCTCCGTAACCGGCACCCGCAAAACCCGTAGAGGCCGTAGAAGAAACTCTAGTCCTGCCGTAATCTCTTCGGGCATGGTGGTCAGCAGGTAGAGGCTGCTGCTGTAAAGCAGGGTGAAGGTCAAGGTAGAAATGCGAACGGCGAGGTCTAGGGAGCGGCGGGTAACGCGCACCCGCCACCAGTCTAATAAGACGTAGCGGTAACCGCTGGGCTGGGGCAGGGCGCTCACCTGGGCTGGGGCATCGCCCAGGGAAACCACGTCGCCGGGGGGCAATCGCGGCTGGTAAGCCACATCCACGCCGTCGGGCAGCAGCAGAGTGACGCAAAACAGCAGCAGCGAGAACCCCAGCAGCAGCAGCACCTGCCGCTGCCAAACGCGCCGAGGAATGCCAACAATGACGGTGAGCAGCAGCAGCACCGCCACAATAGTCAGCCGCCAGGCAGGGCTAGCGGCGATGGGGGTCAGCAAAAAGCTCAGCAGCCAAGCAAACTTGACGCGCCCGTCGATGCGGTGCAGCCAGGTGGAAGGCTGCTCCAAATAGAGCCCAATGGGCAGCGATCGCAGTAGATCCATGCGCTATAACGGTTGACCTAATCTCTAGTAGCCTATGCTCAGGCTTTTTATACCTTAGTTGCCCGGTTCGCGGTCTGGCGCTCCATATCCCGCACCTTTTTACCCCGCCAAATCAGGCGAATGGGACTGCCCTGGAAGCCAAGCTGCTCGCGGAACTGACGCTCCATATAGCGGCGGTAGTTTTCATTGAATAGCTTGGGGTCGTTGACGAACAGCGCCAGGGTGGGGGGCTGAGCCCGCACCTGGGTACCGTAGTAGATTTTGCCCTGACGGCCCTGGCGCGTGGTGGGGGGAGAGTGCCAGCGTGCGGCATCCTCCAGCACTTCGTTGACCACCGAGGTCGTGACCCGGCGCTGGTGCTCCGCCGCCGCTAAATCCACTAAGTCTAAAATCTTTTCCACCCGCTGCCCCGTCACGGCGCTGACGTAAATGTGCTCCGCCCAGGCCAAAAAGTAGAGCCGGTCTTTGAGGTGGCGCTCGTGTTCGTAAATGGTGTGGGAGTCTTTTTCCACCGCGTCCCACTTGTTGACGACCACGACGCAGGCTCTTCCCTCGTCTTCAATGCGTCCGGCTAGCTTCTGGTCCTGCTCGGTGATGCCGTCTACGGCGTCCACCACAAAGAGCACGACGTCGGCCCGGCGAATGGCCTTGAAGGCGCGGGCGATGCCAAAAAACTCTGGGCCGTAATGCACGCTCTTCTTCTTGCGGATGCCGGCGGTGTCGATGATCCGGTAGCGCTGGCCTTGCCGCTCCACCAGCATATCGATGGTGTCTCGGGTGGTGCCGGAGATCGGGCTGACGATGGCGCGGTTCTCCCCGACAAAGGAATTCAGCAGGCTCGACTTGCCGACGTTGGGCCGACCCACGATCGCCACGCGAATCTCGTTTTCCTCCGTTAGCTCATCGGTCGGCGGCAGGTAGGCCATCAGGGCGTCTAGCAGCTCTCCGGTGCCGCTGCCGTGGATGCCCGACACGGGGTAGGGCTCCCCTAGACCCAGGCCCCAAAACTGCGCCGCCAGCAGCAGTCCCTCGTCTACAGACTCGCATTTGTTCACCGCCAGCAGGACGGGCACCTTCTGCTGGCGCAGCCAGTCGGCAAGGGTCTCGTCGGCCACCGTCGGCCCTTCCTGTCCATCCACCACAAAGATAGCGGCGCTCGCCTCTCCCAGGGCCAGCAGCGCCTGCTCGCGAATCAGCGGCAAAAACTCGGTGTCGTCATCGAACACCAGACCGCCCGTATCCACCACCCGAAACTCCCGATCGCGCCAGAACGCGTCCCGGTAGGTGCGATCGCGGGTAACGCCGGGCTCGTCATGTACGATAGCCTCTCGCCCCCCGGCCAGCCGGTTGACTAAGGTAGATTTGCCCACGTTGGGGCGACCAATGATTGCGACGATAGGGCGGGCCATAGCCGGATTACCTCGTTGAGCCTCTGTAAGTTGAGCTCTGTAAGAGCGATCATCGGGGCACAGCGATGCACCGACCTCCGTCTATTGTAGTAAGCAAAATGGCCTTTTGTAGTAAGCAAAACAGACTTTAAGTGACAGGCTCTAACCAGAAGGCATACTGAAAGAGATACAGCGCTACTAGGAAAGTATTTAATGGACTGGACGGCGATGGTGTGGTTGAGTAGCGGTGTCTTGGCCGGTGGTGCGCTGGGGTGGCTCGTTCGGCCTCAATTTGAGTCGCGCAATGGCCCGGAGCGAGCGGGGTGCGCAGGGGCGATGCAGTCTCCTGACTCTGTTCACCAGTCTCCTGACTCTGCTCACTCTGATGCTGGGTCATCTGGTGCCGGGCCATCTGGTGCTGGGTCATCTGGTGCCGGGCCATCTGGTGCCGGGTCAGCTGCTGCTGGGTTGCCCAATGAGGGGCAGCAGGCTACGACTCTGGTGTCTAGCTCAGGCGCTGGCCCAGAGACTGACCCAGGTATCATCCCAAACCCTAATCCACAGCCTGAGCAAGCTCCAGGGCAAGACCAGTGGCAGCTGGCGTACCACCTCGCTGCGGAGATGGCCCAGCTGAAGGCGGGGTTTTTGGCCCGCACCTCCCATGAGCTGCGATCGCCTCTCAACAGCGTCATTGGTCTGCATCAGCTGATTTTGACGGATCTATGCGATAGCCCGGAAGAAGAGCGGGAGTTTGTGGGTCAGGCCCACGGCGCTGCCCTGAAGCTGCTGAAGCTTTTGGACCAGCTGACTGAACTCTCTAAGCTGGAGCATGGCAGAGCGGCGCTTGTGATGACTAGCGTTGACCTGAATGAGATTCTGCTGGAGGTGGAGCAGGTGGTGCAAATTCAGGCCCAAAACCGCAATCTGAGGCTGACTATTGAGCACCCTGAAGATTCTATTGAGGTTTATGGCGATCGCCAGCGGCTGCTGCAGGTGCTGCTGCATTTGCTGACGGCTCCGATTTACCTGATGGAGAGCGGCTATATTCGCCTCGGTGTGGAGATTCAGGGGGGGCAGGCGCTGATTAAGATAGCTGACCAGCGTCCGGCGGCGGCCTGGTCGGAGTCTTGTGAGCTGCTGCAAAGCGTGCCGGACCCTAAGGCGCTGTATGAGATGGCTTCTGAAACACAAGCGAGTCTTTCGGATGCGTCTGTGGGGTTGACGATGATGACCTGTCAGCAGCTGATGGCGCTGATGGGGGGGGAGCTGGCGTTGTTGGAGACGCCGTCTGGGGAGGGGGATTTGGATGAGGAGGGCTGGAGCAGGGTGGAATGTCGGCTGCCGCTGGCTGGTGGGTTGGAGGCTGCTGTGGGGTAAGGGTTGCCTCTTTTGAGTTGGTTAGATGGTGGGTGGTTCTGAGAGGATGTTTGAAAAGTATCGGTTGGAGCAGTATGCTCCTGATTCACCCCCCTCAGTCCCCCCTTGCTAAGGGGGGAAGTTGGAGTTCTCCCCCTTAGCAAGGGGGAGTTAGAGGGGGTAATGCAGCACTTTTGTGACTTTTCAAACGCCCTCTGAGGCGGACGCAGGACATTGAAGGTTTTAGAACTCTGAACGCGCGGTAGTTGTGTCTGCTTCACTTTGTTGTGTAGCGGTTCAGCTTTCGATTGGTCGCTTGAGGAGGTTGACTGTTTGTGCTGCGCGAAAAGTTGATTTTGGCGACTCTGCACTGGTCCTGGCAATCCCAATTTTTGCTTTGTGTCCTTCTGGAGATAAACATAGTTGATTGCAGGATATTTGGATCATTGCAATCTTTTCATCAATATCTGTCTCGGTCTGAATGCAGTGCTTCAATCCCCTTTCGGGGTATTAGGTCATTGCGACCCCACCCTATTCAGGCCGTAGGCTTGGCCGCCAGCACGTTTCAATCCCCTTTCGGGGTATTAGGTCATTGCGACAATGAGCTAGATAGCGCCATTGGCCACGTCAGTACGTTTCAATCCCCTTTCGGGGTATTAGGTCATTGCGACATCGCCGACGCACCCGATCCCGACTGATAAACCGCCGTTTCAATCCCCTTTCGGGGTATTAGGTCATTGCGACTTCCGTCTGGTCGTTATGTCGCGTCAATGTTTGGTTTCAATCCCCTTTCGGGGTATTAGGTCATTGCGACGGGTAAGCTACTGTGGCCCGATAGTACCTCTACTATCTTTGTTTCAATCCCCTTTCGGGGTATTAGGTCATTGCGACTGCGCAGCTTTGTGTTTCCGCAGCTCAACAAGACGTTTCAATCCCCTTTCGGGATATTAGGTCATTGCGACCGCGATCGCCGGGGAAACCGGCAGCGGCAAAACCAGCGTGTTTCAATCCCCTTTCGGGGTATTAGGTCATTGCGACCTTCAATGTCCAGGTAGTCGGTGCGCCTTAGGTCGTTTCAATCCCCTTTCGGGGTATTAGGTCATTGCGACTCTCTCCATAACCTCAATAAAGGACCGCGACGGCGTTTCAATCCCCTTTCGGGGTATTAGGTCATTGCGACATTTGCATATCAGGGTAGTCGAGATATATTCGATGTTTCAATCCCCTTTCGGGGTATTAGGTCATTGCGACTTACTGTATACCGCTGCCTTGAAGCCAGGTTCTCTGTTTCAATCCCCTTTCGGGGTATTAGGTCATTGCGACTATGATCTGGAAGATACAGACGATCACCTAAGATATGTTTCAATCCCCTTTCGGGGTATTAGGTCATTGCGACAATAAGACCGGAGTCCATATAGAGCATTGTCCCATGTTTCAATCCCCTTTCGGGGTATTAGGTCATTGCGACTGCGGCACTTTGAAACGGAGTGCCTATCAAGTTTTCAAGGTTCATTTTCGCTAATCCCCTCAAGAATAGCCCTTCCACCACCAACTCGCCATAAACATCACAAGACTGTAACAACTCAAACCCTCTCACCACGACAGTTTCAGCGATCGCGCTAACCTCCCCACCAGCCCCAAACGCCCCATCCCCCGCACCGCAAAGATTTGAGCGCACTCACACCCCCAACCTTTCAAAACATCCCCCCACTAGCGCACACAGAAGTTACCCACAGCTATCCAGCCAGCGATCGCCCCAGTAAACCACACCCCAAAAAACTAGGGCTTGTCTTTTCGGCCACAGATAGGGTAGATTAACCTGCTAGAAGCTGTAACTCGATTCAGCTTGATCACAACCCCAAAAATTTGGTCTAACGGACGCGACCGTCACTAACGATGGCGATCGCGCCCTGACCCTTCGACAGGCACGAGCTGTCGATGAGCTGCAGGTATTATCCAATATCTGCAGCCATCCCAGACGCCCAAGACAAGGGATCGACCGAGTTTTTGGGTTTTCTTACCATCAAAAAAAGAGAAAACCCATGACATTCTTATACCCCGAACTGCCTCAATCCGAGGCAGCACCCACCCTGCTGGCCACCCCCGACCCCGGTCCCAGCGGTGAAGTGATCCGCCACGTCATCATCGGCTCCCCCGAAGGCGTCCGCGAAACCATCCACCGGCTGCACATCAAGCGCTATGTCGAGCAGGCCATGTGGACCGGACCCATCGAGATTGGCCCCAGCGGCGTCAACATCACCCCCAGCCAGGGGCAGATCCTGTTTTACATGATGCGGCTGCGTTCGCTCGACGTACTCACATAGTCGCTTCACGCACCTAAAGCGCAAGCTCTGAGCGTAATCCCCAAAAGTAATCCTGGCAGGGATTACGCCGTTGGGCCGGCTTCCCCCCGGCCCCCTCGCGCATACTGCTCACTTCGCCAGCGACAGGTCAATCGGCACATCCAGCCGCCAGGGCTTGCCCTTATAGAACAGCAGCTGATAGAGATGCATCCCCCCATAGCGGAACCCCGCCTCGCAGGACTGCAAATAGAGATACCACATGCGGAAAAAGCGATCGCTGTACTTCGGGTCTAGCGACTGAATCTCATCCCAGTTAGCGGTGAAGTTCTCGGCCCAGCGTTTGAGCGTCTCGGCGTAGTGAGGCTTGAGGTTCTCGCAGTGGGCCACAGGCAGCTTTGCCGCCCACAGCGACTGGGTCAGCTCGTGAAGCTGGGGCACGTAAGCGCCGGGGAAGATGTACTTATCGATCCAGGCTCCATTGCGCTCCTTGCTTTGGGTGACGATGGTGTGCAGCAGCCCCACGCCGTCGGGAGTCAGCAGCTCCGAGGCTTTTTCTATAAAGGTGTCAAAGCTGTCCTTGCCCACATGCTCAAACATACCGATACTGACAAACTTGTCATACTGACCTTCAAGCTCCCGGTAGTCGACGATGCGAATATCCAGGCGATCGCTCAGCCCCTTCTCCTCAATCCGCTTTTTGGCCAGCGCCGCCTGCTCAGTGCTGAGGGTAATGCCGGTGCCCGTCACCCCATAGCGTTCAGCGGCGTAGATCAGCATGCCGCCCCAGCCGCAGCCAATATCGACTAGGCGGTCCCCCGCTTTGAGGGACAGCTTGCGGCAGATCAGCTCGTACTTTTGCAGCTGCATCTGCTCTAGAGAGTCGGAGGGAGAAAGCTGGTAGCCGCAGGAATAGGTGAGGGTAGGGTCAAGGAACTGCTGGTAGAAGTCGTTGCCCAGGTCATAGTGGTGCTGGACGTTGCTGCGGCTGTTTTGGATGCGGGTGGGCACGGTGCGCAGCCGCTGGTTAACCACCTTGAAAAACAGACCGGGAGTGACGCGATCGCGAGCTTTAGCGTAGACGCTGCTGCGGTAGAGCAGGCCAATCAGCTCGACGAGGTTATTGTTTTCTTCGCTCCACCAGCCTTCCATATAGGCCTCGCAAAAGCCCAGGGCACCGTAGGCAAAGATGCGGTCGTAGGTTTCGGGGTTGTCAATCTTTAGGCAGAGGGGGGTGCCGGAGCCCGGAGCGCCAAACTGAAAGCGATCGCCGCTAGGGTTGACGATCGACAGGTCGCCGGTCTCAATCAGGTCAAGCAGCTGGTAAAAGTAGCGCTCGCCGCTGGGCAACTGCTGGAAGGTCTGGGCTGCAGCTCGCTGAGTATTGTCTAGCGACTCTATTTCAGGGGTTTGAGTTTGGCTCATAAGGGCTCCGTTCGGGCTAGAGAGAAAAGCGGGAGTGCTGCAGGTATTGCCTCTGACAGGTCCTGCTTTTGACAAGTATTCTACCAGCGCCGGTAAAGTACAGCTTTAGCGGCTCACAATCCCCGACCACTGAACCTTTTTTAGCGCCTCGCGGCGATACGAAAAGAATCTTTCCCCGTCCTCATAGGTGCAGTAGGGGGCAGCGGCGATTTGCTCGGGGGCCAGCCCCATCTGCTCTAGCTGCAGACGGTTAACCTGCCGCACGTCTAGCCGGGTGCGATCGGGGTCTGGGTCTAGAGAGAGGGGCGATCGCGGCAGCTGCAGCAGCTGAGCGATGACGTCGCTGACGGACTCGCTAGAGGCAGTATTTTCTGCAGCGCTAGCGTCACTGGGGGGAGAGACCGAAATCCCGTCGATGTCTGGCGGGGCCGGCACGAGGGTCGCCCCGACACGGGCGGCCACGGCGGTAGACACCTGGTACGTCGCCCCCTGAATGGCAGGCCCCAGAGCGACCCGCAAATCCTGGCGCTGGCTGCCCTGATGCAGCAGCCTGGCCACTGCCTGAGGCAAAATTTTCTGCGCCGTGCCCCGCCAGCCCGCATGAACCGCCGCAACGCGGCCCGTACGGCGATCGCCAATCAGCGCCGGGACGCAGTCCGCAGTCGCTACCCAAACCGCCTGCTGAGCCCGGTGGGCCACCAGACCATCCGCCGCAGGAACCGCCGTAGAAGCCGCCGCCTCGCGGTGACTGACCCTGCCGGCAGGAGGACTCGCAGCGTCATCGCTCCCCCCGGCCTGCCGGTCGCCCAAAGGCGCTTCCTTCAGAGGCGAAACTTGGTCCGCCACCAGGACGCGATCGCCGTGGACTTGCTTAACGCGGTAGATCTGCGCGTCTAAGTCCAGCACCGAGCTGATCGCTTCAGGGAGGGCCGGGCTCCAGTGGCGGGTAAAAAACCCGTGTTTCCAGCTCGAAAGGAGGCTGCAGGTCAGATAGGGTCGTCCCTGCCAGCTTTGCCAGTGCCAGTCACTCATGATTTAGGGTATTTATGTTGAACTGTTGAACGGTGGGGCCGCGGAGCTTGTCTTTGGAATATTGTATGCTTTCCCCCTGTCCCCCTAGTGAGTGTCACCACCAATGGAGCTACCGAATCCGGCGACGCTGCAGCCTTGGGTCCAGCAGTGGAAAGCTCAGGGCGTGTCGCCCGTCCCCAGAGCATTCAGGGTCCATCAGCTGGATACCGTGCCGTCAACCAACGCCTACCTTTGGGAGCAGGCCGCGCAGGAGGCGAGTGACTGCGCCGCAGTGGCCGCCGCAGTGGCCGCCGCAGTGGCGATCGCCCGGTGTCAGTCCGCCGGTCGCGGCCAGTGGGGGCGAAAATGGCAGTCCCCTACCGGGGGGCTGTATCTCTCAGCGAGGCTTCCTGGCTTACCGACCGCTGACGGTGGCCCGCTGATGCTGAGCTGCGCTTGGGGCGTTGCTGCTGCGCTGCGGCAGTTTGGCGTTCCCGTGAGGGTAAAGTGGCCCAACGACTTTGTCATTGGAGAGCGGAAGCTGGGCGGAATGCTGATCGAGACGCGGCTATCGGGCAAAAGGATAGCCCAGGCCGTCGTTGGGGTAGGCATTAACTGGCGCAACGCCGTCCCTGCGGGGGGCGTATCCCTTGCCCACCTAGAGGGCTTGCCCAACGGCGCGCTACAGGCTGCCTCTATCGAAACCCTCGCTGCTACCGTTCTCACCGGGCTTGCGATCGGCAACGGACGCCGCTTGGGGCACGGCATCGACGCCATTTTGCCAGACTATGAGACCTGGATGACCCATCGTGGGCAAACTGTTACTGTTAGCCATCAGGGACAGCAGACGCAGGGACAGGTTCGAGGGGTCGCGGCGACAGGGCAGCTTCGCCTCTATATCCCGGCACTATCCATAGAGACTCACGGCGATCTCCGGTGACGTTCGCCTGAGCTACGACGCCCTAGGATAAGCGAAAGCTCCGATACTTATGCATAATTTGCATATACCCGGACGGCGTAAAGGTTGTGTGAATATACGGGTACCTAAGATTGTCAAATATCTAACCTGCAGATTAGAGTTTGAATAGGTCTGTTTACCAAACGTAGCATTTCGAAATTCGTCATCGGACGCGCTGCATCTATCCGGAGACAGGTGCCAAAATCACCTAAATATTTCCGCATCAGGGCCCACCGTGATCGTAGTCGGCGTGGTCCACGGCTGCTGCATCAGCCATCCGCAATTTAGGTGTCATCTACATCGCTCCTCTGTGACAGGGGCAATTTTTGCCTGTAGCGCTGCTGGAATGCACCTGCTGTACGGCCAATCACCTAAACGTTAGATAACCAGCGAGTTATGTTGCTAAACCAAAACTCTAATCAAATTGACGACGTCGTTTTGCACATTCTCAAGCAAAACCCAGCGTTGTCTAACTCTCTCCTTGCAGACGGAAATCGGACTGCTCAAAGCGTTACTCAAATTATGGAGCCCGTCCTCTCGGCTCATAGGCGCTGTCAATCTGCGAAACACTACATTCAGGCGGTGTCCGTTGACCGGGAGGTGTTCTTAACGACGAACATCGACGTCGGCGCAAAAATCTACGCGACCCAACCCGCCTCAAGCTGGTTAATCGGGCGGGGGGCTACCTGCGCGATTAACGTCGGTGAGCGTTCAGTGTCCCGCCGGCATGCCGTGATTGGCTACCACCCTGAAGACGGTTTTTTTGTGATGGATTTGGGAAGCCGAAACGGAACGCGCGTCGACCAAACCTCTCTTGAAGCCGGAAAGCGCCAAGGGCTCCAGGACGGCGCGCTGGTGCAGATAGGGGATTTGACGCTGGAGTTTTTTACGGCCTGTCGTCCCGTCAACCACTCGCCTGGAGATAGCATCACGGAAATTGGGCGGCGCATTGGCACTTAGCGTTGGCGCTTGGCATTGACACTTAGCATTGACGCTTAGCATTAGCGCTTAGCATTAGCGCTTAGACGGCCGATTCGGTCAGCTCTGCAAACTGAATCACGTCCTGCCGGGGGTCCGCGTAGGTCACGCGTAGATCAAGCCGCTCTCCGAGCTCGACGGCGCGCTGCAGCCTTACGGCCACCTCTAGACCGAGCTCTTCGAGTAAGACCAGCGCCAGGTTTTCGTGCTCCCGCAGCCATCTCAGCATTAGCACTTGCCACACTTCGCCCTCGTGGCGGCGTAGGTACTCCAAGCTCCAGTAGCGGTTTGTCTGCCGCTCCACCAAAGTCGCTTCATAGGCCGTCGAGGTGACCGACTGCACCAGCTCCATCAGCGTTTCAGACTCGAACGGGAGGGAGTCGCCGCGAAGGTGGGCCTTGATCTGAAAATGGGCCAGCAAGTCGGTGTAGCGGCGGATGGGGGATGTGCTTTGAGTGTAGGTCTCTAGGCCCAAGCTCGCGTGGCGCACGGGGCTGGTATTGACCTCGCTGCGGGGCATGCAGCGGCGAATGGCGCAGTCGCGGACAGGGCCAGCCGGCAGCAGCAGCAGCTCGTCCTCGTCGGGGAGTTCGGGCTGAGTCTGTCCGCGAAAAGGAACGGTTAGCCCGCAGGTCTGGGCATACCGGCCGGCGACTTCTCCCGTCAGAATCATCATTTCGGCCACCATCTGGCGGGCTCTTGAATCCTCTAGGAGGCTGATGGTGACGTCATCTCCATGGACCTTGATAATCGCTTCAGGCATGCGAATACTGATTGCGCCCTGGGAAAGACGCCACTGCTGACGAATTTCGGCCCAGTCGGCGATCGCCCGAATTTCGGGTTCTGCCTCCACCTCAAGCTGCAGAATCTCGTCCACATCGTCGTAGGTCAGCCGATAGGTGGGGCGAATCAGGCTGGGAGAAATGCGGTAGTCTTCAATAGCTCCCGTGCGGTCTAGCACGATACCGAAGCTCAGCGCACAGCAGACCTTGCCCTGCACCAGGCTCATTGGCCCTGTCGCCAGCTCCGTCGGAAACATGGGAACTGTGCCGGTGGGCAAATACAGGCTCGTAGAGCGGCGGCGAGCTTCTAGGTCAAGTTCGTCGCCGGGCAGGATCCATCGCGTCGGGTCAGCAATATGAATCCAGAGCCGCGTGCCGCCGTCCTCTAGCGATTCAATACTGAGGCCGTCGTCGATTTCTCGGGTGCTCTCGTCATCGACGGTGCAGACCTTGAGGTGGGTTAGATCCAGGCGATTGTCGGCGTCCGCATCAGCGATGGGGTTCTGTATGCAGCCGCTGGCCATGGCGAGTACCTCTTGAGAAAACTGAGCAGGAATCTGACGCTGACGCAGAAATAAATTTTCGTGCCGACTCCAAACTCCCAGATCTACGAGTAGCTCAAAGGCAGCCTGCCCCGTTTTGGGCCGGCCCAATGCCTCTAGGATATCCAATGCGGGAACGGTGTTTGATGCGTCTCCCATCACGGCCAGACGCTCTAGGACGTCAAGGCGGGGGCGATCGCTAGGCTGCCAAGCCAACTCGTCTTGGCTAGGCGCTTCAAGCCTTTGGGTGACTCGTGCTATGAACGCCGCCCAGTCAGCGGCTCGCTTGGCCTCCATCTCCATTTGGTGGCGGATGTCGGCAACTTGCGATGAAGAGCGCGGTTCATAGCGCTCCCCTTTCTGCTTAAAGTAAACCTTATCGTCGGACAATAAAACGTGCGCTGCGTAGCAAAGCTCAGGGCGATCGCTGGAAAACATTAGCTCCGACAGCTCGGCGGGGGTTACCGCTTCACCATCATCGCTCAGCAGCTCCCAAACCACCTCTAGCCCAGAGGGGTCGCTGTGGGCTTCAACCTTCTGCAAAAAATCAGGCAGCTCAGACGGCAGGTACTGCCCTGAAACGGCATAGGTAATCTGCCGGGGCTGAACCGTGTAGGACTGGCCCCGGTGATCGACAATCACCCAGTTTTTCTTTCCTTCGGGACGATCGGCAATGCCTAGGCGGCGATCGCCCTGGTGCCGAAACTCGACTAACGTGCCCTTCTCCATATCAGTTGAGGCATAACAGAACCCAGGCGTAACAGTAACATGCGCTGACTCGAGGGCCAACAGCAGCCGAAGCGCGCGGGGACGTTGCCCCTATCCCTCGCGGTTGACGAAAGGCAGCAGCGCGACGATTCGGGCTCGCTTGACGGCAACGGTGAGATCGCGCTGTTGCTTAGCGGTTAAACCTGTGATCCGGCGGGGTAGGATCTTGCCCCGTTCAGTCATAAATTTTCTCAGCAGCTCGACGTCTTTGTAGTCGATGGGGTCTTTGGGGCTGATGGGAGAAACGCGGCGGCGGTAATAGCTCATGGGATATGTATCAGGAAAAAACCAGGTTGGATTGATAAGTCGTTAGTTGGGTCGCACAAGTATACCGTTAAGGAGGTCTAACCTACTTAATTTCTTTGTGAACCGTGTGCGTGTTGCAGTGCCGACAAAACTTCTTCAGCTCGATTCGCCCCGTTGTGTTTCGACGATTTTTGGTCGTGGTGTAGCGAGACACCCCAGCAGAGCGCTTGTTTGAGTTGGACCGACATTCGGTACACTCTAACGTGATGATGATTCGAACGCCTTTAGCCATAGTAATTCCGAGCAGTTCTTGTATGACACAAATTACTATTGTTGCACAGCTTCTAGAGCTTATGCAAGCCTAAAATTTGAGGTGCTTTCCGCTACCGTCGCCGGGTCACTTTCACTGCCCTTCTTTCACTGCCGCCAGTTGCACCGGACCACCACTGGACCTCTTGCACTGCGCCGCCCGCACTAATTCACCTTCACTGACGTTACTCAACCCCGGACCCCCCATGTTACCCGCTGAGCAAGCCGACGCTATTATCTCTAGCCTAGTGACGCCGCTCGGCGACGCCGACCGAGAAACCGTGCCGCTCTGGGAGGCTCAAGGGCGAGTGCTGGCCGCGTCCGTCATTAGCCCGCTCGATATTCCCCACTGGGACAACTCCGCCATGGATGGTTACGCGGTGCGCTACGACGATGTGCGCGCCGCGATCGCTGCCTCACCACAGCCGCTTCAGGTGATAGAAGAAATTCCAGCCGGGTACGCCCCTCAACAGGCGATCGCCAGCGGACAGGCGGCCCGCATTTTTACGGGAGGAATGCTGCCCGAGGGGGCCGACACCATCGTTATTCAGGAAAATACCCAGCGGCAGGGGGAGCAAGTCTTAGTTTTAGCGGCCCCAGACCCGAAGGCCTTCGTTCGCCATCGCGGCGCATTTCACCGCGCGGGGGAGTCGCTGCTGCCTCCGGGGATTGCTCTAGGAGCAGCGGATATTGCCGTTCTGGCAGCGGCCCAATGCCCCCAGGTCCAGGTCTATCGTCGGCCCCGCGTGGCTATTCTATCGACGGGGAACGAGCTAGTGACGCCGGAGCAGCCGCTGCAGCCGGGCCAAATTGTTGACTCGAATCAGTACGCTCTAGCCGCACTGGTGAGCAGCGCTGGGGCCACACCCATTCCCCTGGGCATTGTGGCCGACACCCCCGAGGCCCTCAAGCAGGCGATCGCCCAGGCCTGCGCCCAAGCCGATGTGGTGCTGTCTACGGGAGGGGTCTCGGTCGGAGACTACGACTATGTAGACCAAATTTTGGCCGAGCTGGGGGCTGAAATTCACGTTCGGGCGGTGGCCGTCAAGCCGGGTAAGCCGCTGACGGTAGCCACCCTCCAGGGCGGCCAATCGCTCCCGCAGGCCAGCGGCTCCCCCGTGCTCTACTTTGGTCTACCGGGCAACCCCGTCTCGTCGCTAGTCAGCTTTTGGCGCTTCGTGCAGCCCGCTTTGCGACAGCTATCGGGCCGCAGCGCCGGCTGGGGGCCAACTTTCTTACCTGCTCGGGCTACCCAAGCTTTGAGCGCGGGGGGGCAGCGGGAAACCTACCTTTGGGGGCGGCTTGAGGCAACGACGGACGGCTACGGGTTTCAGCTGTCGTCAGGGAGCCACAGCTCGGGTAATTTGGTAAACCTCAGCCAGACAAACGCCCTCGCCCGGGTGCCCCGAGGAGAAACCCGCGTCGAGGCAGGCAGTCTGGTTCGGGTGATGCTTGTGGGAGAGGTGTAGCGCCTGAAAAAGCTGACCGGCCAATTTGAGGGCGATCGCCGAAAAGGTCTGATATGATATTAAACTGGTTCCATTCGCCGATGTGGCTCAGTGGTAGAGCACTCGATTCGTAATCGAGCGGTCGGGGGTTCAAATCCCCCCATCGGCTTATTAGGTATTAGCTAAAATTTCATGATTTCAGAGCGTTTTGAAGGGTTTAGCGAGAATAAAACTGCTAAACCCTGTAGAGCGTCTGACTTGAAGATCCCAATGAGTTTTGGGCCTTTTTGGGGCCTTCTACGCCACGGACCTGTAAGCGTTTGGCAGCACCGAGACGACACCACCGTCGGACACCCGGATGTTGCGGGAGCAGTTCTGCTTAAATGCGTTGCTTTCCTGATGCGCTTCAACCCCCTCAAAAAGCTTTTTTGAAGGGGTTGAGGGCTGTTCTTTAGCCTCACGCGGCCATGTCAAACAGCAAGACTTCGGAGTCATTAGCTGTTCCCTGCAGCGCGATCTTGTGTTCTTGGGCGATCGCAGCGCCGTCCCCAGCCGTCAGGGTTTGGCCATCGAGCTGCACCGCACCTCGGACAACCTGCAGCCAGGCTCCACGCGCCTCGGCAAAGGTATGGTCAACGGCATCGCCCTCGTTTAGAACAGCGGCATAGAAATTGACGTCTTGGTGAATGGTAATGGAGCCGTCGCGACCATCGCGAGAGCCCACTAGCCGTAGCTGACCCTGCTTTTCCGCCTCAGTAAACGTTTTTTGCTCATAGCCTGGGGCAATATTTTTCTGCTCCGGCAGAAGCCAAATCTGCAGGAAGTGGACCGGCTCCGTTTTTGAAGCATTATATTCGCTGTGCTGAATCCCCGTTCCAGCAGACATCCGCTGCACGTCCCCAGGCCGGATTACTGAGCCGGTACCAATGCTGTCTCTGTGTTCGAGGGCCCCCTTTAGAACGTAGGAAATGATCTCCATATCGCGGTGTCCATGGGTGCCAAAACCTTGACCCGGGGTGACCTTGTCTTCATTGATCACGCGCAAGTCGGCGAATCCCATGTGGCTGGGATCGTAGTAGTTACCAAAAGAGAAGGTGTGACGGCTGTCGAGCCAACCAAAGTTTGCAGTGCCGCGATCTTGAGCGGGTCGAAGGGTAATCATTGCAATAGCCTCCAGTTGATGAGAATAAGCGTGGGAAAACTTAGGCTTTTTCCTGCACGCTCTTTTGAATACATTACAATTATGGACTGGTTCTAAAGAAAAGACAATATGCTATTTTATAGACGCATTGTATCCAATTTGAATACAGTAACGCCGTTATGGACAAATTCGAGAGCCTGCGGGCCTTTACTCAAGTCGTCGAAGCGGGGGGCTTCGCCGCTGCCGCCCGAAAGATGGGGATGTCGCGATCGCAGGTCAACAAGCTCGTGATTGCTTTAGAAAATGACCTGGGGGTGCAGCTGCTGCACCGCAGCACGCGCGTCGTCACGCCAACCGACACGGGGCTTGCCTTTAACGAGCGCTGCCTAGAAATCCTAGAGCGCTTATCAGAGGCAGAACAGTCGGTTATTCGGGCTCAAGACGAGCCGAGGGGGAGGCTGAAGGTCAATGCGCCTATGACCTTTGGGACGCTGCACCTAGGGTCCGCATTGACCGACTTCTTGAGTCAATACCCGGCGCTGCAGCTGCAGCTAACGCTCAACGATCGCTTCGTTGACCCCATTGAGGAAGGATTTGACCTGACGGTGCGCATTGCTGAGCCTCAGGTCAGCGCTAGCTTGGTTTCACACCCCCTAGCACCTGTTCAGCGATCGCTCTATGCTGCTCCTAGCTACTTGGAAACCCACGGAACGCCAGTGGATCCTGGCGAATTGCGCCACCATTCTTGCCTGCATTATGGTCAGCTAGTGGTTGAAGACGAATGGACGCTAAATGGCCCCAATGGGAAACGGGCGATCGCCGTGAATGGGGTACTCTGCTCTAACAATGGGGAAGTTCTGCGAGATGCGGCGGTTCGTGGCTTAGGCATTGCTCTATTGCCGCTGTTTATTGCAGGTCAAGCCCTACAGCGGGGAGCGTTAAGCGTTGTGCTGCCCGACTATCAGCCGTCAGACCTCTCTATTGCTGCAATTTATCCCGTGAATCGCCACTTATCGACAAAAGTCAGACTGTTGGTTGACTTTTTGCAAGACCGCTTTAGCCGTCAGCAGGATTGGAACCTATAGCCGAGCAGAGCTGACTGAAAGAATTGAGCGTGCAGGCAGAGAGCAGCTCGGCGGGGCCCGGGCGCTATTCAATTAGGATGTTCGTAAGGCGCTTCTACAGGAAGAACGCTGGGCGCATTTGCGTATTGCAACGGGTGGTTCAGCACAAATGTTTTAATGAATACAGACCCCAACGTCTTAGAAGCTGATGTTCTGGCCTCCCCTTGCCCTGAACGCTAGCATCTCGGGCTCCGGTGGTTTATCGCGGTTGAGGTTATTCCCATGAACGAACAGGTCAGTAAGGCGTTGATCGATCTCAAACACCCGGACAAAGCCATTCGGGACGAGGCTACGCAGCAGCTTTGGCAAACCTGGTTTTACCAAAAAGGGGTAATCGGTTTGGAAAGTTTGCGGCGCAGCCAAACCGCCCTCGACGCCGGCCGTTTAGACGAAGCCGAGCGCTACTTGAGCGATTTAATTGAGATCCAGCCTGACTTTACCGAGGCGTGGAACCGCCGGGCCGTGCTCTACTACATGCGTCAGGACTATCGAAAGGCGATCGCCGACTGCAAGCGGGTCATCGACCAGGTGCCGTTTCACTTCGGTGCGCTTCATGGCTTGGGCCTCTGCTACGCCGCGCTCGGGCAGTACCAAGATGCAATCCACACCTTTAAGCAAGCCCTAGCAATTCAGCCTTACGCCATTATCAATCAGCGGCTTATTTTGGAATGCACTGCTCGCCTGAGCTAGGGTGACGCGATCGCTAGGCTAGGCGCTCTATTTCCCCTGTTAAGCTGAAAAGCCTCCTGAGCAGCAGTCTGTCGCCAGAAACAATAGAAGAGCAGATTTTTTTAACTATGACGACTGCCTACGTTTTTGCACCTGCATATACCGCCCTTGGTACCGATGAAGCGCCGGGCCTCCTAGACTGGGTGGATAGCCGCCTAAAGACGGGGGCAGAGTACTTGCTGATTGACCTACAAAACATCCAGGAGATGGGCAGCAGCGGGCTAGGGACGCTGATGATTGCCCGTAACCGGGCCCGCCGCGTCGGTAAAACGCTGATGCTCTGTTCGCTAACGCCGCCGATTCGCACCTGCTTAGACCGAGCCGGCATGCTAGAAAAATTTAGAATTTACAGCGATCGCCAGGCCTTTGAGCAGCAGCTCGACACCCTATCCCTTCAGGAGTAGCGCCAACCCGGCGTAACCCATGTCAAACCGCATCTTGCCCCTAACCGACGACCTCTACCGGTATCTGCTGTCGACCTCGCTGAGAGAGCCCCCGGTGCTCACCCAGCTGCGCCATGAGACGGCTCAGCACCCCATGGCCCAAATGCAGGTAGCGCCTGACCAAGGGCAGCTGCTGCAGCTGTTGCTAAAGCTGATGGGAGCGGTAAAGGTTTTAGAAGTGGGGGTGTTTACGGGGTACAGTTCTACCGCGATCGCCCTAGCGCTGCCGGATCACGGGAAGCTGGTGGCCTGCGATGTCAGCGAGGAGTATACCGCCATCGCCCGCCGCTACTGGCAGCAGGCCGGGGTCACCGACAAAATCACCCTGCACGTCGCCCCCGCGCTTGATACCCTCGATCGCCTGCTCTCTGAAGGCCAAGCCAACGCCTTCGACGCCGCCTTTATCGACGCTGATAAGTCGAACTACGACGCCTACTACGAGCGATCGCTACAGCTCGTCAGGCCGGGAGGCTTAATTGCGATCGACAATGTGCTTTGGTCGGGGCGGGTCGCGGACTCCACCGTGCAAGACAGGCGCACCTCAATTATCCGCGCCCTCAACGATAAGATTCACGGCGACGAGCGGGTTTTTCCCTGCCTGCTGCCCATCGCCGACGGACTGACCCTGGCGCTAAAGCGCTAGACCTAAGACGCTGCTGAGAGCTGCTCCGTCAGCTCGATGATATTGCCGTCCGGGTCCTGTACAAACAGCGCCCGCCGCCCTGAGGCACTCATCTGCAGCGGGCAGTGGGCCGCATTGAGGTGGGCGATCGCCGCATCGAGGTCGGGAATGGCGATCGCTAAATGCGGGCGTCGGCCCCACTTCGGGTGAGCCTCTTGGGGTGCCAGGGTCTCGGCAACGATCAGGTGCAGCTGGGAGTCTCCCACGGCGTACCAGGCTCCCGCATAGGACAGGGAACGCTCGATTTTAGCCAGGCTAAGGACACTCTCGTAGAACGCCTCGGCGCGTTCGAGGTCGCTAATTAGCAGCGCGGTGTGGAGCATCTGGGTTGTCTGAATCGCCATGGCGGTCTCCGTTTGAAGGTGTGCGAACTTAGGGCTTAAACCATCCTCAACCGTGCTGTCGGGGAATCAGCGGATATTCATGGAGCCCCGGCCTAGCGGCTGGGGCGGCGCGCTCATGGTATATACCTGCGTCTCCGCTGCGATCGCCTGCCGCAGGTGACGAGGGATATTGAGCATCCCCAGCAGAGCCTCCCCGTCCACGGCCCGAAGCTCCCCGGTGACTCCCGCCAACAGCGCATCCACAGCTGTCGGCTCCAGCCGCGTCGGCAGCGGCTGCATTGACGCCAAGAGGAACCCCAGCGGCGAGCCGAAGCTCATGGCGTAGCAGGTATAGGACTGCACGGCAGAAAACACCGTGCTAACGGTGTGGGCGAGACGGGTATGCAGATGCAGCTCTGGGGGGGCCGTGGGACCAGCCTGCAGCGCCAAAACCCCTACAGGGGAAACAATCTGCCGCAGATTGTGAAAATGCTCTTGCGTAAATAGCGGAAACGCGGGCCCTGACTCGATGGGGTCGCTGAGGTCAGAGATAATCACGTCCCACGGGGGTGCCCCGTCATCGGCCATGGCCGTTATCCACCGGTCTACAAAGGCGATCGCATCCTCAATGACTACCGTTGTGCGGACATCTTCGAACGCCCCCTGATGCATCTCCGGCAGGTATTCCCGACAGCAGTTCACCACCTCACCGTCAATATCCACCATTACCACCTGCTCCACGCTTCGCCAGCGCAGGACCTCCCGCAGGGTGGCCCCTTCCCCCCCACCCAGCACCAGCACCCGGCGAGGCCCACGTTGCGTACCATTGCCCGACGCTAGTCTCGTCTGCATCACCATCGCCGGATGGACGAGCCCCTCGTGATACAAAAACTCATCCCCCGTGCAGGATTGCCATTTCCCATCGAGAACCAGCGCTTTTCCATAAGCGCCTGATTCCACGATCGCCATGTCTTGAAACTCAGTTTTTTTCTGAACGAAGACGCGGGTGATGCCGTGAGCGTAGAGATCCCACGGCGTGATGTATTCACTCAGCCAAAAGTTGGCCTCAAGGGGGATGCCGGTCATGATATTTTGTTAGGCGCGGCCGTCGCTGGAATACCGGAGCCTCTGTCGATGATCTGCAGGGTGTGGTGGGTAGCCTGCAGCGCCTGAACCAAATATTGGCACGCTGGCCGGGGCGTCGTGTTCTGGCCGCAGGTGAATACATCTACCGCCGCGTACCCTGCCTCTGGCCAAGTGTGAATCGAGATATGGGACTCGGCCAATAGCGCCAGCGCCGTAATTCCTTGAGGTTCAAAGCAGTGGCAAATCTCATTTAGGAGGGTGGAGTTGGCTTTGCGTGCCGCCTCTCTCAGGCTTTGGCAAACAAAATCTTTGTCGTTCAGCAACGCTACGGGGCAGCCCTGTAGCTCGAGAATACAGTGCAGACCAATCGCCTGGCCGCTATGGGCATAGAGTGAAGGCATAGCAACAGACTCATCTCTGGGGTCACGCCACGGGCACAGCTGTCAGCAGCGGAGTTAAATATCATAGCGAATTCTATCTTCGAGGCCTATCTGCGGCGGTAGAACTCTAGGATAAGCTGCGCAAGGCCGCTTTACTTGTTTCGCCAGGTTTCCAAGCATCGCCGTAGACACTCCCATACAATGGGGAATCAAGGCGGCCAAGTATTCGTACCTATCAAGTGCTCATATCTATGGTCGAGCTATTCGCGCCAAATAATCACATATAGAGGGAGTTGCGCATGGTGAAGTCCGCAAAGTACCTGGTCGTAGGGTCTCCAAAAGACTACAGCGGTAAATCAGCAGTCGTTCTCGGCGTTGCATTTCAGGCTCAAGCAGCAGGTTTGACCATCGCTTACGGTAAGCCGCTCAGCGCAGAAGCCAACGATACCAACCGAATTGAAGATAGCCAGTTCATTTCAGAAACGCTGAACCTAGAGCCATCACGGCAGCCGCCTACAATTTTATCGCTTACTCCTGAAACGATTCAGCGGCGGATGTCAGGTCACGATTCGCAAGACTATCAGGCCCAGCTGCGCCAATATCAGGCTAGCAGCGACCTCGTTTTGCTAGAAGGGCCGGGAACGCTGCGAGACGGCAAGCTCTTTGACCTGTCGGTTGAGCACATGGCTCAGGCCCTAGACGCTAAGGTGCTGCTCGTAATTCGATACGAGGCGGTTGCACTGGTGGACCTCATCCTGTCGGCTGCCCTGCAGCTGGGCGATCGCCTCTGTGGGGTGGTGATTAACGACGTGCCGGCCGATGATACGGTCCACGTCACCGAGGTCGTTCGACCTTTCCTAGAGGCCAAGGGGATTCCGGTCTACGGCGTTCTGCCCCACAGCGATCTTTTGCTCAGTGTCAGCGTTAGGGAACTGGTGCATCAGCTCAAAGCCGAGGTGCTATGCCGCTCAGACCGGCTCAATCTAATGGTCGAAACCCTCAAGATTGGGGCGATGAACGTCAACTCGGCCCTCAAGTATTTTCGTAAGGCGCACCATATGGCGGTGGTCACCGGAGGCGATCGCACGGATCTGCAGCTCGCGGCCCTAGAGACCTCAACTCACTGTCTGATTCTGACAGGACATATTGCGCCGACCCAGGAGGTGCTACACCGAGCAGAGGATCTAGAGGTGCCTATCTTGGCGGTAGACCTAGATACTCTGACGACAGTTGAGATTATCGAAAAGGCCTTCGGCCAGGTGCGGCTGCACGAAGCCGTCAAGGTGCAGTGCATTCAAGAGATCGCTGCGACCGCGCTCGACACATCGCGTCTGCTCGAACAGTTGGGCTTGGGTACGGCAGCGGCGGTATAGCCTTCAGGGCAGCCTCTAGGGCGGCGATGGGGCTTTAGCAAAGGCTAGAAGGTTGCCCAGCTACAGGGAAAGGCCGCACGGTGCGGCCTTTCCCAAAGGTTGTGGAAACCTAAATTTGACCGGTCTTGCCGCCTCGGCTCAGGGCAAACCGCTATGCTTTGGAAGACTTGCGGCGTCCCCGCTTAGCGCCCGCCGTCGCTTCTTCAGGAGCGGCGTCAGAGGTTTCAGTCATCTCCTCTTGGGGGGATGTATCGGCGACATCAGCGGCAGCGGCCCCGTTACCGAGCCCGTTGCCGTTGGCGATCGCCTCGTCATCACCGCTGGCCTCAGGCGGCACCACGGAAGTCGCAGATACCTGAACTCCTAGCTCCAGCTTTTCGCGCACCTGTCGCTCGATATCTTGAGCGAATTCGAGATTCTCCTCTAAGTACTTGACCGTGTTGTCGCGGCCCTGGGCTAGATTGTCGCCGTTGTAGCTGTACCACGCGCCGCGCCGGGTGATGACGTTGGTCTCTTCCGCGAGGTCGAGCACGCAGCCCATGGACGAAATGCCCTTACCGAAAATGACGTCGAACTCGGCGATGCGGAACGGCGGTGCAACTTTATTTTTGGCGACTTTCATCTTGGCCCGAATTCCATACTCTTCCGTCCCCCGCTTCAGGGTCTGGATACGGCGGATATCGAGGCGAACAGAGGCGTAGAACTTGAGAGCGTTGCCGCCTGTGGTCGTTTCGGGGTTGCCGTAGGAGATGCCAATCTTTTGGCGCAGCTGGTTGAGGAAGATGACGCTGCAGCCCGTTTTGCCGATGTTGCCCGTAATCTTTCTTAGCGCTTGACTCATCAAGCGCGCCTGTAGGCCCACATGAGTGTCGCCCATCTCCCCCTCGATCTCTGCGCGGGGCACCAGCGCCGCCACCGAATCGACTACCACGACGTCAATGGCATTAGAGCGAATCAGCTGATCTACAATCTCTAGAGCCGCTTCCCCGGTGTCGGGTTGGGACACCAGCAGGTTCTCAATATCGACCCCTAGATTGGCGGCGTAGTAGGGGTCTAGGGCGTGCTCAGCGTCCACGAAGGCGGCAATCCCACCGGCTTTTTGAACCTCTGCTAGGGCGTGCAGCGCTACGGTAGTTTTGCCTGAGCTCTCGGGGCCGTAGATCTCAATCACTCGCCCTTTGGGCAGGCCGCCCCCCAAAGCCAAATCCAGGGTCAGCGCCCCGGTGGGTATAGTCTCTACCCTCATACGGCTCGCATCGCCTAGGCGCATAATCGTGCCTTTGCCGAAGTTGCGGTCGATTTGGTTTAGGACTAGGTCCAGTGCCTTTTGCTTTTCAGAATTGTTGTCGTTTGTCGCTTTAGCCATGCTTGCCTCAGTAGGTGCCTATGACACCAATAGTGAATGCTTCGAGATTAGTCAAGGTAATGATTACGGTTTCATCGGGACGGATGCAGCAGAACGCTATACGTCCACCGGCCCTATAGAGATTAGGAGGGGGGGGTGTAGTTCCATCGATAAGGGGCAAGACGTGAAAAAAGTACGATACAGCGGAGCGACCGCTCAAGAGTAACTCAAAAGTTACAGGTCAGCAGTCACAGCTTAATACAGCATAGGATTATGCAAACTGAGTTAGTTTACGTAGGTCAATTGTACTAAAAAATTAGCTCATTGTGGGGGCGATCGCGCGCTTAAAAACGTTCCGTTACAATAGCGGCACTTGACCCGCTCAGCGGAGTTGCCCTTAGCGTCACTCAATGCCTTCTCAGCCTATGCTATGGCGATACCCAATCGCTCGTGACTCCTACAGCAGAGGAAAGTCTCCGCAATTTGCCTCTCCTCTCACAAATTCTTCGAGATTGCTATATGACTGATTTGCCCTGGCAATTACCCGGCGCGAGTGACGATGAGACCGATCGGTCTTACCTCGACGACTACTTTTTTGACAAGCCTGGAAGTCTGCCGGGAACGCTGGACATCCCTCCTGATTCCCCGTTTCCTAAGATCACGCTCATTGACTACAATGCGGGGCAGGCCCAGCGGAAAGTCCTAGAGGAGCCGGAGCTGTGCCGCGAGCACCTCGACCAAGAAACGGTGTCTTGGGTAGACGTCCACGGCTTGGGCAGCGAGGACGTCTTGAAGCGGCTGGGGACGCTGTTCAAGCTGCACCCGCTGGTCTTAGAAGATGTGGTCAACGTGCCCCAGCGGCCCAAAATTGAGGAGTATCCCGACCAGCTGCTGATTATCTCCCGAATGGTTATTCCGACAAACGACGAAAAGGGATTTATTAGCGAGCAGGTGAGCTTTATTTTAGGCCCTAACTACCTGCTGACCGTACAGGAAGAGCCCAGGCACGACACCTTTCAGCCCGTGCGCGATCGCATTCGCTTTGACCGGGGGGAAGTGCGGCGGCGCGGTGCCGACTACCTTGCCTATACCCTGCTAGATACCATCGTGGACGGCTTTTTTCCGGTGCTAGAAGACTACGGTGAGCGGCTGGAGGACCTGGAGGACCATGTGGTGCTCAGCCCCACCCGCCAGACGGTGGAAGAAATCTACGCCATCAAGCGGGAGCTGCTGGCCCTACGCCGCGCTATTTGGCCCCAGCGAGACGCCATTCATCTGCTGATGCGGGACGGCGGCGATCTGATTAGCGAAGACGTGCGCGCCTACCTGCGGGACTGCTACGACCATGCGGCCCAGGCGATGGACATGGTGGATTCCTACCGGGAGCTAGCCGCTAACCTCATGGAGGTATACCTCTCGTCGGTGAGCAACCGCATGAATGAGGTGATGAAGCTGCTGACGGTGGTGTCAGGCATTTTTATTCCGTTGACCTTCATTACGAGCCTTTACGGCATGAACTTCGATACTGATGCCTCCCGGTGGAACATGCCGGAGCTGAACTGGCCGTACGGCTATCCCATGGCGCTGCTGGTAATGGCGGCGATCGCTCTAGCTTTGGTGGCCTTCTTTTGGTATCGCGGCTGGTTTGAGAATTATTCGATGATTCGCGCAGATGCGACCAAACGGCGTAGAAAACGCTAGGTCTGCAGGCATCAGCGCGCCATGGGTTGGCCCTGCGCATTGACATATTGACGTCGCCCGTCGGTTTCCACCCAGGCCAGCCCTTCCGAGAACGACCCCGCATTGCTAAACTGGGTCGCGATCGCCACCGCCCCGGAGGCATCGATGTAGCCGTACTGCCTCTCAACAATGACCACGGCCCTTCCCTCCGAAAAGGGAGCCGCATAGCTAAACTGAGGGGCAATGGCCAGCTCCCCCGCCGGATTCACGTAGCCCCAGCGCCCCTCCACCATCACCGCCGCTAGCCCTTCCGAAAAATCTGAGGCGAATTCGTAATCGGGGGCAATGGCCAGCTCCCCAGACGGACGGACGTAGCCCCAGCTCTGTGCTTTTCGCACCCGCGCCAGGGACTCAGAAAACTCAAACGCGCCGTCAAACTGAGGGGCAATGGCCAGCTCTCCGTCCGCGTCGATATAGCCCCACCGCTGCCCCTGCCGCACCGCCGCTAGTCCTTCTGAGAACCCACCCACGTCCTCGTACTGGGGCATGATTTCCCAGCGGCCGCTGGCGTTGATGTAGCCGTAGCGATCGCCCTCCCGCACTGCCGCCAGACCGGAGGCGAAGGGCGTCGCCAGATCAAACTGCGGCTCAATGACTAGGCCCCCCGCCGCGTCAATGTAGCCGTACTTGGTGCCGGTGCGCACTGCCGCTAGCCCTTCCGAGAACGGGGTGGCGCTGGGGTATTGGGGCATCACCACCACGTTTCCAGCGCGGCCCAGGTAGCCGTACAGCGTCTCAGTCTTTACGAGGGCGCGATCGCCCGTGAAGGGGGACACCCCCACAAAATCTTCCCCCACCGTCAGCGCCACCGCGCCGTTGGGGTCGATGAACTGGAACCGGTCGTTCCGGCGCACCACCGCCAGCCCCTCAGAGAAATCAGAGGCGTAGTCGAAGGTGAGGGGCTGACCATCCATAGGAGACGCAGAAATTGGGGAACGGGGGGAGGACTGAATCGCCAGGGAAGACGACCCGATCAGGGGGCTAGGGAGACGCTTGAGGTGGTGAGGGGAGGCTGGGCGACAGGATAGCCCGGCTATCGTCACCAATAGCCCCATCAGGCCAAGCCACCTCATAATACCTGCTGCAGAAACTGACGGGCGCGATCGCTGGTGGGGCGGCTAAAAAACACCTCTGGTGAGGCATCTTCCACCAGCCGCCCGCCGTCTAAAAACAAAATTCGGTTGGCGACCTCTCGAGCAAACCCCATCTCGTGGGTCACGATCGCCATGGTCATGCCGCTCTCTGCCAAGTCCTGCATCACGTCTAGCACTTCCTTCACCATCTCCGGGTCCAAGGCCGAAGTGGGCTCATCAAACAACATGATATCCGGCTCCATTGCCAGAGCGCGGGCGATCGCCACCCGCTGCTTTTGGCCTCCGGAGAGTTTGGAGGGGTAAACATCAGCTTTTTCGGCTAGCCCTACCTTTGTGAGCAGCCCCATCCCAATGTCACGGGCCTCAGACTTGCTAATGCTTTTGACCTGCGTCGGAGCATAGGTCACGTTTTTGAGCACGGTCATGTGGGGGAAGAGGTTGAAGTGCTGAAACACCATGCCCACGTTTTGGCGGATGTCCATGACGTCGGTGTCCCGGTGGGTGATGTCGGTACCGTTGATTTTTACCGTGCCGGAGGTGGGAGTTTCGAGCAGGTTGATGCAGCGCAAGAAGGTGGACTTGCCGGAGCCGGAAGGGCCAATCATGGCGACTACTTCCCCCCGCTGTACGTCGGTGGAGATTTCTTTGAGGACTTTGAGGTCGCCGAAGGACTTATAGAGGCGGTCGATTTGGATGGCGGGTTGGGTCATGGCGGTGGGTGAAGGCGGGTGACGGGGTCGGAGCGGGCCGGTTGCCCTTACGGATGGCGGGGGGTCACGGGATGAGGGATGGGAGCGCGGCGATCGCAGGCCGGGGCGACCGGCCTGCCTTTGTGGTGGATGCCCCCTGCGGATGGCGGGGCGTTACGTGCTGCGCTGCATGCGTTTTTCCAAAGCGACCGCTCCCAGCGTTAGCGCCATCACCATCAGGTAATACACCAGCGCCACAATCAGCAGGGGCTCAAAATACACGTACTTTTCTGCCGCCACAATCTGCGCTCTGCGCAGCAGGTCCTGAGCGCCAATCACCGACACTAAGGCCGAGTCCTTGAGCAGGGCAATACTCTCGTTGACGAGGGCCGGCAAAATGTTTTTAACCGCCTGAGGCAAAATGATGTCCAGCATCATCGGGCGATAGCGCACCCCCAGCGAGAGAGCCGCCTCCCGCTGCCCTTTATCCACCGCTACAATACCTGCCCGAATCACCTCGGACACGTAAGCTGCCGAGTTGAGGCTGAAGGTCAGCACCCCCGCCTGAAATGCCGTAATATCCTGGCCCGTCAGCTGGGGAAAGGCAAAGTAGATCAAAGACAGCGTCACCAGCAGCGGCGTCCCCCGAAATACGGAGGTGTAGGCCATGGCAAACCAATAGAGGGGCTTGACGCTGGAAATTTTGAGCAGCGACAAGATGGTGCCCCAAACGAAGCCAAACACGGCTGAAATTGCCGTGAACTGTAGGGTGATGAGGAGTCCCTTTAAAATGAACGGCAGCGAGGGGGCGATGCGGGCGAAGTCAAGATCGAGGGCGGCAAAGAGGCTGACCTGCAGCGGCCCTAGGTGAGGCAATTCCTCCCAAATGGGTAACACCTACTCCGCTCCCTGCTGCTCGTAGTATTCCTCGAACCAGCGGTTGATCAACTCCTCTAAGGTCCCGTTCTCCTCCATCTCGTCCAGCACGGTATCAAACTCCGCCCTCAGCTCCGAACCTTTGGGGAAGGCGATCGCCGACCCTGACTCTTCGGTAATCTCGACGGTGGTGAACGCCAAATCTTCGTTGTTCTGGATGTAGCCCTTGGCCACCGTATCTTCGATGATGGCGGCGTCAATACGACCTGCCTTGAGCTCCTGCACCAGCTCGCTGATCTTGTTGCGGGACTCGACGGTAATCCCGTCGATGGTCTCAGCCTGCGTTTTCAGCTCCTCTTCTTGAATCGATCCCAGCTGCACCCCTACCGTGGCCCCGGAGAGATCCTCATAGCTCTCGTACCCGGAATCTGCCGAGGCGACGATAGTGTTCTTGGCGTCGTAGTAGACGTCGGTAAAGTCGACGCTCTGCTTGCGCTCATCGGTAGGCGTCATGCCCGCCATCGCAAAATCAACGCGATCGCCCTGCAGCGCTGGGATGATGCCATTGAACTCCATATCCTGAATTTCGAGTTCGTAGCCCAGCTGGTCGGTAATGTACTTAGCGATATCGACGTCAAACCCGACGGGCTCACCGCCGCCGCTCGCGGTTTCGTAAAACTCGTAGGGGGGATAGTCGGCGGAGGTCGCCATTACCAGCACTTGGGCATCCCCTTCCGCCGAGCTATCTGCCCCCTCTGCGGGCGCGTCCTCCGCTGAGGTACAGGCGGTTGCGGTTAGGGCCAGAAGGGCGGGTAGCGCAGTAAGAAAGATACGACACTTCATAAAAATCAGTTTTTTTTGAAAACAACACGTTCGAAAAGGCTGTCAAGCGCAACCTACCGTCTGTATCGAACCACTCTGACAGCGTTTTTGCCTGCATTGCGTGTAGAAAGATACGAAACTGCTGTCAAGGCGGGTTTAGATTCTCTTGGGATTCTCTACAGAGCGAAGTGACGCCGCCGCGCTCTAAACAAACCGTATTCTGTGGTAAAAGCCCGGTATCAAAATGGTAGATTAGACGTGACTCGGCCACAGGTTCAGCCCACGGTAAGCGCACAAATAGCAAGCGCAGAGGCAGTGATCGCAGAGGCAGTGAGCGCAGACACAGTGAGCATAACGCACGATCTTCTGGAGAACAGCTATGGCATCGGCACATGAGCCAAACCCTCAATCCTCTGCCAACGAAGAGGCAACCCCAAACGACACTCGCCCCGATGCGGCCAATCCAGAGGCAGTAGCTCCAACGGCTCAAGGCGATACCAGCGGTGACGTCAAGGTTGACCTGCCCGACATCACTCCGGTCACCGTTGACGCCGCAGCGGCCCCCTTGTCAACGGCCTCGCCGCAAACGGCCCCGCCATCAGAAGATTTCCCACCAGAGAACGCCTCAGAGGAGACCTCACCGGTCGACGCTGCCCCACCTGCATCAGCTCCAGAGGGCATAACCGTCACCTTCGAGGACATCGCCCGCGAGTCCACCCCTGCCAGCACGCCTGCCCCGCAGGGAGAAGCGATCGCCTCCGATATCGCGCCCGCCGATGCTGCCGTCACCCCCGACGTTGAGCCTGCCGATGTCGAGCTCTCAACCCCCGAGCCTGTTGCCCCCGAGCCTCCCCTAAGCCCGCCGCCCCGCCTGCTCCGCCGGCACGGAAGCCTGCAGCAGCGGCTTCTGCGCCGCCTCTCGCCTCAGCGGGCACGGTTCAGCGCCTGTGGAGACTCATACAGCCGCCCCTAGCGGCAGCCGCTAAAACCAGCCTCAGCACCGCGATTAAAGGCGCGAACTGGTTTACTCAGCAGCTAGAAGTTGCTGCTCCGGCAGCGGAGTCGACCCAGACCGGCGCGCTGGGCATTTTGACCGGATTTTGGAGAGTCGTTAGACCGCTGCTGGTAGCTGTTTCTCTCTCCGGGGCCCGACTCTTCAATCAGCTGCTGCAGTGGTCTTTGGAGCGCATCAACCCCGAGGCCAAAGCGGCGGCGGCCTCTGAGTCTTCCCGCATCGCCTTTTTAATTACAACGGCCACCCTGGGCATCCTGCTGTTTCTTGGCGGCTCGTTAATTAACCCCGCGCCTTCAGCAGGTTCAGCTCAGCCTGTCGTCAAAGCCGCCCCGGCAGCGACAGCGCGTAATACAGCGCTGTTAGAAAAAGTTCAGGCCCAGGTTTCTGATGTGGTCGAGAGCTACGGCCTAGCTGGCGCTGCTGACCTGAAGGGCGATCGCCTGACGATTATCCTGGAGGACGATTGGTATCGCCTCAGCGACAAGCAGCAGCAGCGGGTAGCCCGACAGCTGCTGCAGCGAATTGACGACTCTGATGTCGCCCAAATTACCCTGCTGAATCAGCGCGAAGAGCGCATTGCCCGCACCCCTGTCGTCGGCGATCGCTTCGTGTTCTTCCAGACCGATGAGCCCCCGGCACCCCCCGAAGTGCCCGATATCCTAGAGTCGCCTGAGCCCCCTCCCGCTGCGGGAGACCTCAGCTCAGAAACGTCTGAAGGCCTCGATCCTGCTAGCACCGCTGATAGCGCATCCCCGGCAGCTGCTTCACCAAGTCCATCATCTCCAGCTGAGCCAGCGCTGCCAGAATAGTGCCGGTGCCCAGGCTGGTCTGCTGGGCAATGTGATCGAGCAGTCTGGGGTCATCCTTGACGGCGTCCAGCACCTGCAGCAGCTCGGGGGCAAGATCGGCGGGAACGCTGGCCAGAGGGGCTGGCGCTGAGGCCAAGGCCGGCATGGCCCCGAGCGCTTCTAGCAGCGATGCTTCGTCTAAAATTAGGCTGGCTCCTTGGTGGATGAGCTCCAGGCAGCCTCGGGCGGCGATGTTGTCTAGAGTCCCCGGCAGAGCGTACACATCGCGGGCGTAGTCGTTGGCCACCCTAGCGGTAATCAACGCCCCCGATCTTTGCGGCGCTTCTAAAATCAGCACGGCGCGGCTCAGTCCGGCGATGATGCGGTTGCGGCGAGGAAACTGGGAGCGGTCGGGCTGGGTTCCGGCGGGGTATTCGCTCAGCAGCAGGCCATTCTCTAGCACCCGGCGGGACAAGATGCGATTTGATGAGGGATAGATCACATCTACCCCAGTGCCCATCACCGCCAGGGTGCGGCCCCCGGCCTCCAAACAGCTGCGGTGGGCGATCGCGTCGATGCCGTCCGCGAGGCCCGAGACAACCGTCACCCCCGACTGAGCCAGCGCGCGGCTGATGCGGTGGGTCCAGCGGCGGCCATATTCGGTGGGGTGGCGGGTGCCGACAATGGCGATCGCCAGCACCTGTCCCTGATTTTCTGCAGGTTCGACGCGGCCTCGGTAGTGGAGCAAGGGCGGCGGGTCAGGGACCTCTAGCAGCAGCCGGGGGTAGCCCGGGTCTGCCGGCGTCCAAAACAGGGGGTTTTTCTCGGCGTAGGCCGCGTAGCAGGCCTTAGGGTCGAAGCGCAATCGCTGCTCAGCGATCTCCATGGCCATCCGTAGCCCGATGCCCTCTACCTCCAGCAGCGCCCCCATGTCGGCTTCCCAAGCGGTAGCTAGGGTGCCAAAGTGCTTCCACAGCCGCTGCAGCCGAATAGGCCCAATGTTGGGAAGTTTGGACCAGGCCACCCAATAGGGGCGATCGAGAGTTTGGTTGTCGTTAGATACGGTCAAGATAGGGCAACCCAATGCGTGGGTTTAGGGTGCCCGTCGGGCTAGCGCCAATGCCCATTGCAAAATTGAAATCGAGCGAAACGAGTCAGTCTCCAGGGCTCAGTTGCTGGGTCAGCTGCTTTGATAACTCACTTTGATACGCTACCCTGAAATTCCCAGAGACATTAGCGATCGCCATGACGCCCACGGCCCCCATATTGACCCACCGGTTGGCGGACCCCGAACAAGGTCAGCCGCCTCAAGATATTCTCAGCCTCACGGCGGACGAGCGCGCCAAGTCTCGCCACTGCTTTTCAAGCGCGGGGCGAGACATTCACCTACAGCTGCCGCGGGGAACGGTGCTGCGCGACGGCGACGTGCTGAGTTCTGCCGGCGGGCAGCATCGGGTGCGGGTGGTGGCCCGGCCCGAGGCCGTGCTCAGAGTGACGGGCTCAACTTTGGCGCTCATGAGGGCCGCTTATCACTTGGGCAATCGCCACGTGCCGGTCGAGATTTCTGAAGGTGCGGGGCCTAAAACCACCCTGCGCCTTGCCCCTGACCCGGTGCTGCGATCGCTGCTGGTGTCGATGGGGGTAACGGTCACCGACGCCGTAGAGCCGTTCCACCCCGAGTCAGGGGCTTACGGGGAGTCGCATCATCACTAGGGCCCTGTTCATCAAACCTATTTCTGTTGAGCCCTATGGCTGAGTCTATGAAGCTACTGCGGCTGCTGCAGCTGGCAAGCCCTGCCCTGCCTGTGGGGGGCTACAGCTACTCTGAGGGGCTTGAAACCCTGAGCCAGCAGGGGCGCTTGTCAGATGGGGCGGCGCTAGAAACCTGGCTGACCCACGAGCTGCGCTACGGCATGGTGCGGCTAGAGGCGTCGATTGTCCTCAAAGCGCATCAGGCCGTAGGCCACGGAGATTTAGAGGCGATCGCCTACTGGAATGATTACCTCTCAGCCCTGCGAGAGACTGAAGAGCTGCGGCAGCAAAGCTGGCAAATGGGGCAGTCGCTGAGTCAGCTGCTGAGCCAGCTCGACCCCGCCTTTACGCCGCTGCTGCCCCCTATTCCCTGTAACTTTGCGATCGCCTTTGCCGTGGCGGCCGCCCAGTGGAACCTATCGCCCCATGAGACGGTGCTGGGGTATCTATACAGCTGGATGACCACCGGCATCACGGCTGGAATTAAGCTCGTCCCCCTAGGGCAGACGGCGGGGCAGCTGCTGCTGCAGCGGCTTTACCCCGCAATAGAGGCGACGGCGGCTACGATACTGACCCGCCCCGCAGGGGACTGGACGCAGGCGGACGCCGCTTCCGAAGGCAGCAGCGAACTGTATAGCGATGAGCTGCGCAGCGATGAGCTGTGCAGCTGGGGGCTCTCCCTCGCAAGCATGACCCACGAGACGCTATATTCGAGGTTATTTAGAAGTTGAGCCGACAGTTGAGATGCCCATGACTTTCCGCGTTGGCGTTGCCGGTCCCGTTGGCTCTGGAAAGACGGCCCTGGTGATGGCGCTCTGCCGCGCTCTGCGGGAGACCTACAGCCTGGCCGTGGTCACCAACGATATCTACACTCAAGAAGACGCTCAGTTTTTGGTGCGCCACGGGGCGCTGGACCAAGAGCGGATTGTGGGGGTGGAGACGGGGGGATGCCCCCATACGGCCATTCGCGAAGATGCCTCGATCAATCTGGTGGCTATTGAGGGGCTGGAGGCGCAGTTTGCTCCGGACCTGGTATTTGTGGAAAGCGGGGGCGACAATCTGGCGGCGACCTTTAGCCCGGAGCTGGTGGACCTGACAATCTACGTAATCGACGTGGCGGCGGGGGACAAAATTCCCCGGAAGGGCGGACCGGGGATCACCAAATCAGACCTGCTAGTCATCAACAAAACCGACCTAGCGCCGCTAGTGGGGGCTGACCTGTCGGTGATGGCGCGGGACGCTGAGAAGATGCGGGGCGATCGCCCATTTCTGTTCACAATGCTGAAATCTGAGACTAGTTTGACTGAAATTGTGGCCTTCATTGAGCGCCACAAGGGACCGTCAACGTCAATAAACAGACCATCTTGATAAAAAATGTATCACAGAGCACAAAGACTATTCATCTAGAGACATACTATACGGTCCGTATGCGTGTGATGCTCAGCATAGCCCTGCCGCTTTTAAGATATCGAGGATTGAGAACTCTATGGCTAGTTTGTTTGGACGAAGAAGATTTCTGCTGTACGGTTCAGCAGCTTTAGGAACCAGCATTTTGCTCAAGGCTTGTGCCACCGACTCCGGTGAGGAAAGCGCTGCAGCGCCGGAGGAAGGCGGTGAAGAGGCGAGCGCGGGAGCCGAAGGGAGCAGCAGTGACACCATTAAGGTGGGCATTCTTCACTCTCTGAGCGGCACGATGGCCATTAGTGAGACCACCGTTGTCGACGCAGAAGAGCTGGCGATTCAAGAAATTAACGCGGCCGGCGGCGTGCTGGGCAAGCAGATTGAAGCTATCAAAGAAGATGGCGCTTCCGACTGGCCCACCTTTGCAGAAAAGGCAGAAAAGCTAATTGACCAAGACGGCGTAGCTACCGTCTTTGGCTGCTGGACTTCTGCAAGCCGCAAAGCTGTATTGCCCGTATTCGAATCGAAGAACCACATGCTGTGGTACCCGGTGCAGTACGAGGGGCAAGAGTGCTCCAAGAATATCTTCTACACCGGTGCAGCCCCCAACCAGCAGATCGAGCCTGCGGTAGAGTGGCTGCTGGAGAACAAAGGCCAGCAGTTCTTCCTGGTGGGTTCCGACTACGTTTTCCCCCGCACCGCCAACACCATCATCAAAGAGCAGCTCACTGCCCTCGGCGGCGAGACGGTTGGGGAAGACTACCTGCCCCTAGGCAACACCGAAGTAACCCCCATCATCTCCAAGATTCGCTCCGCCATGCCCGACGGCGGCGTCATCTTCAACAGCCTCAACGGCGACAGCAACGTGGCATTCTTCAAGCAGCTGAAGGGCGCTGGCATGGGACCGGACCAGTATCCCGTGATGTCGGTGTCGGTGGCTGAAGAAGAAGTGCGCCAGATTGGCCCCGAGTTTTTGGTAGATCACTACGCCGCTTGGAACTACTTCCAGACGGTTGAGAACGCCGAAAACGAGAAGTGGGTGTCTGACTTCAAGGCCGAGTACGGCGACGACCGCGTCACCAACGACCCCATGGAAGCCGCCTACATCATGGTCTACATGTGGAAGATGGCCGTTGAGGCTGCTGGAACGGCGGATGACTTGGAAGCGGTGCGAGAAGCCGCTTATGGCTTGGAGTTTGACGCGCCGGAAGGTCCGGTGACCATGAACTCTAACCACCACCTGTCGAAGACGGTGCGCATCGGCCAGGTGCGGGATGACGGTCTGTTTGAGATTGTCTCTTCGACAGACGGTCCTATCGATCCGATTCCCTGGAACCAGTACGTGCCCGACACCAAGGGATTTGCCTGCGATTGGTCTGACCCCAACAAGGGCGGCAAATACGAAGAAGCGTAGACCTAAACGCTTAGAAACGGTAGGGGCGCACAGCCGTGTGCCCCTACCGTTTATTTAACAATCAGTATTGCGGTGAACCGCGCCGATCCCCTGCGTGAATGAATATTCTCGAACAACTGCTCAACGTTCTTTTTAACGGCCTTAGCACCGGTTCGGTGCTGCTGATCGCGGCGCTGGGGCTTGCCATCGTCTTTGGCCTCATGGGCGTCATCAATCTGGCCCATGGCGAGCTGATGATGCTGGGAGCCTACACCACCTACGTCGTGCAAAATGGCTTCAAGGCCTACGCCGAGTCGCTGCAGGACATCTATATTTTTGTAGCCCTGCCCCTAGCGTTTCTGGTCGCCGCCCTGGTGGGGCTGCTGCTAGAGCGTACCGTGGTGCGCTACCTCTACGGGCGACCCCTAGAGACCCTGCTAGCTACCTGGGGCGTGAGCCTAATCTTGATTCAGTTTGTTCGCAGCGTCAACACCGCTATGGTGCTAGGCCTGCTGCTGTTTGCGGCCCTGTTTTTGGGGGGGCAGTTTGCGCTTAAGCGGGCCTCTGTTCCCCCTTGGGCTAGTCCTGTGGTGCTGCTGCTATCGGCCGCGATCGCCTTCGTCGCCGGTCGGCTACTCAACGCTTCAGAGCAGGACTGGCTGTCGAAGCTGTGGTTTGGGCCGCGCAACATTGACGTGACTGCGCCGGGATGGCTGCAGGGCGGCGTCTCTTTTGGAGCGACGCTGCAGTTCCCCTACGCCCGCCTGTTCATTATTGTGCTGACGGTGCTTTGTCTGCTGGGAATTTACTGGTTCTTGAATCGCTCCGTATGGGGGCTGCGGATACGGGCGGTGACCCAGAACCGGGATATGAGCGCCTGCCTGGGCATCCCCACCAAAACCGTAGACGCTCTGACCTTTGCCCTGGGGTCCGGGCTAGCGGGAATTGCCGGGAGCGCCATTACCCTGCTGGGGTCAGTCGGCCCAAACCTGGGGGGCAACTACATCGTGGATGCCTTTATGGTGGTGGTGGTCGGCGGAGTGGGCAATATTTTCGGCAGCGTGCTGGCCGCCTTTGCCATCGGCACCCTCAGCTACCTGGTCGGCTCCGGGACGATTCCGCTGATGTTGTCAGGGCTAGACGCTGGAGGATTGGTGCAGCCTATCATTGACTTCTTTAATTTCTTTGCCCAGTCCAGCATGGCCAAGGTGATGGTTTTCGCCTTGATCATTGCGTTTCTGCAGGTGCGGCCCGGCGGTCTGTTTCCGCAGAAGGGACGTACGGTGGATGCTTAATCGAGTAAGCTATGCAACGACGTAAACCACAGAGCGGGAAGCGGCAGCTGATCATAGAGGCGATCGCCGTAGTTGCGGTGGCCCTGGTGCTGCTGCTGGTGCTGCCCGCCCTGCTGTCCGATTTTCGACTCAATCTGCTGGGGCGCTTTTTGGCCCTCACCATTGTCGCCTTGGGCATCGACCTGATCTGGGGCTACACCGGCATGCTCAGCCTGGGGCAGGGCATTTTCTTCGCCCTGGGGGGCTACGCCCTGGCGATGCATATCAATCTGCAGCTGCCCGAGGGCCAAATCCCCGATTTCTTCAGCCTGTACGGCGTCCAGGAGCTGCCCTGGTTTTGGTATCCGTTCTACTCGTTTCCCTTTACCCTAGCGGCGATTGTTATCGTTCCCGCCATCGTTGCGGGACTGCTGGGCTACCTGGTGTTTCGCAACCGCATTCGCGGCGTCTACTTTTCGATTCTCACCCAGGCCGCCCTGGTGGTGTTCTTCAACTTTTTCAACAGTCAGCAAAAGCTGATTAACGGCACCAACGGCCTCAAGACCGACACCAGCCAGGTTTTTGGTCTCTCCGCAGGATCCGCTGAAGCTCGATTTCTGTTCTACAGCCTGACGGTATTGGCGCTGATACTGGCCTATGCCCTCTGCCGGTGGATCACCAGCGGGCGGTTTGGGCGACTGATGATCGCCATTCGGGACGACGAGAGCCGGGTGCGCTTTTCAGGGTATAACCCCACGAGCTTCAAGGTGATTGTGTTTGCGATCGCCGGGGCGCTGGCGGGGGTCTCTGGGGCGCTCTACATGATTCAATCAGGCATCATCTCCCCCAAAGAGATGGAGGTGGCCCGCTCCATTGAAATGGTGATTTGGGTTGCGGTGGGGGGCCGAGCTACCCTAATTGGGGCGATTGTGGGGGCGCTGCTGGTAAACTTTGCCCAGAGCCTCCTCAGCGAGCAGTTTCCTGAGTTTTGGCTGTTTTTTCAGGGGGCGCTGTTCTTAATTGTGGTGACGGTGCTCCCAGATGGCCTCATTGGCTGGCTGCGGCACCGGGCGGGTCCGCAGCTGCGACAGCTTCTGGGCAAACCTAGGGCGATCGCCACCTACCCCAGCCTGGAGCTTGACCCCGACGTGACCGAGCAGCAAGCGGTGGTTGTGGGAGAGGAGACGAATGACTGATACGATCACTACGCCCAATCCGAACAACACAGTTCTCGATATTGACCAGCTGACGGTGAGCTTCGACGGCTTCAAAGCCCTCAACGACCTCAACTTCAGCATGGCGGCGGGAGAGCTGCGGGTCATTATTGGCCCTAACGGCGCGGGGAAAACTACCTTTCTAGACGTGATCACCGGAAAGGTAAAGCCGACGGAGGGGACGGTGCGCTTCAAGGGCAATGACCTCACCCGCTACTCCGAGCACCAGATTGCCCAGCTCGGCATTGGCCGCAAGTTTCAAACCCCTCGGGTCTACCTCAACCTCACCCCCCGCGAAAATCTGGAGCTATCTCTGGGCAAGAAGGGCCTGTTTGCCACGCTGTTTGGCAAAGCCGACGCCACAGAGCGGCGCACCGTCGTAGGCTTGCTGGAAACTATCGGGCTTGTCAATAAGGCAGACATGGCCGCTGCGCTGCTGTCCCATGGGGAAAAGCAGTGGCTGGAAATTGGCATGCTGGTGGCCCAGTCGCCAGATTTGCTGCTGGTGGACGAGCCGGTGGCGGGGATGACGGATGAGGAGACGGCCCAAACGGGGGAGCTATTGCTGGCCCTGGCGGAGAGTCATTCTGTCGTTGTGATTGAGCACGATATGGAGTTTGTGCGCCAGATCGCCCGCAAGGTGACGGTGCTGCACGAAGGATCGCTACTTTGTGAGGGATCCATGGAGGAAGTTCAAAATAACCCTCGAGTAATTGAGGTGTATTTGGGAGAGGCTCCCTCTATGGAAGAGCCATAGAGCGTTTGGGCCTACAGAGCGCGATCGCTGCTGCTGGCTGGCCCGGAACATTTCCCCTCGCTGGCGTTAGGTTCTGCGTAGGGGCGGCGAAGCAGATCTCGCACCTCTTCGTCCGTCGTCTGCGAAAAGTCTTCGTACCACAACCCAATTGCCCGCAGCCTCTTGGGCTGTGTCGCGCTGATGACGCTATCCACCCGGCGACTCAGAAGGCGGCAGGTTTCTGAGGCCGCAACGGGAACAGAGACAACAATAGCGCTTGGGGACCGCCGTTTGACTGCTTCAACGGCGGCGATCATGGTGGCCCCGGTGGCTAAACCGTCATCGACAAGAATGACTGTCCGTCCGCACAGGTCTATGGGCGAGCGATTGCGCCCATAGATTCGCTGACGCCGCTCTAGCTCCTGCCGCTCCTGCTGGGTCACCTGCTCTATTACCGCCGCCGAGACCCGACAGCGCTCGACGATCGCCCGATTGAGGTAGCAGATGTTGTCGGCGATCGCCCCCATGGCCAGCTCCTCTTGCCCCGGCACGCCGAGCTTGCGCACCACGCACACGTCTAGCGGCACGTTCAGCGCCTTTGCCACTTCGGAGGCCACCGGCACCCCACCCCGAGGGAGCCCTAGAACGACGACGTCTGACCGGTTGGCATAGCTTTCAAGCCGAGCGGCAAGCTGTGCCCCAGCGTCAGTGCGATCGCGGAATAAGAGGGGTGCCATTGTGTTGATGCCGCTGATTTGCGGGTTGACATGGCGTTTTGTGGTGTAATTTTAGCGTTTATACCTATTTCCCCGCGCCTCGCGTCACATAATGTTGAAACCGCCGCTGGGCTGTTGCACCTCCACAGCGTCAATAGCTTAAGCTATGAAAGGATCTGCAGCGGTTAGAGCTGCCCCAATGACTATAGAGGCATACACACAATGATATTTCCAGGATCAGCCGTTCGAGTCACCAACATTGACGACACTTACTATGGCTTTCAGGGGCTTGTACAGCGGATTTCTGACGGTAACGCTGCAGTCCTGTTTGAGGGAGGAAACTGGGATAAGCTGGTGACCTTCAGGCTGTCGGAGATTGAGCCAGTAGACGCAACTGCCGGGCGCGGTTAACTATTAGCCCAGCTAGCCCAGCGCGATCGCCCCGTCAGAGACTGGGTTTCGTTCTCCTAATAAAAACAGCAGGAGCAAACAATCGTTCGCTCCTGCTGTGAGGGATTAACTCCCAGAATGATGCGGATGGCGAGACTCGAACTCGCAAGGCAATGCCACACGCACCTCAAGCGTGCGCGTATACCAATTCCGCCACATCCGCTCGGTGGACACCTTTGTCCAACACGGTCTTCAAGTATAAACCATCGCTGTCGCAGTTGATCTAAATTTCCGCGTAGGGCGATAGATCTTGGGAAAATCCTTTGTAATCCCCTCGTAGCTGGGAGACTACAGGGGGTCAGTTCAGTTCTGCCAGCAGGTGGTCAACATCCACCGCCAATCGCTGTCCCAGCAGCAGGAGCTGCCGCAAATCCTCCAGCGCCGCTACCCGTAGCGCTACTGGCTGCGCCAGCAGCTGAGGCACCACGCTGTCCCGCAGGCTGCGCAAATACAGCTCCTGGGCGCGGTCTAGGGATAGCCCCAAACGGAGGCGATCGCCCAGGTCAATCAGCCGCTGCAGCCAGTTGGCCTCTACGGCGATGGTCTCCGTTTGGAAGTCTTGAAGCAGCTGCCACAGCGATCGCAGAATCAGGCGCTGCACAATGTGCTTGCCCTCCGTCAGCTGTAGCCGGCAGTGCAGCTGGTCGGCTTCGACGGCGATCGCCTCTAGCTCAGCGATCGCGGTGGTGGGTAAGGTTGAATCCTGGCCGACCTCTTGCTCTAGCACCCGAAGCATCGACATTGCCCGGTGGTTGAGGGCAATATCGGCGGCCACCTGCAGCTCTTGGGGCACCTCTAGACCGTCTCGATGGAAGGCCGCCAAGATGCTGTAGTTATCGCGGTAGGTCTGGGTGTAGAGCTGGTCTAGCCGCTGCAGCGTCTCCTGACTCAGCAGCCGCATAATCCGGTGGCGCTCCTCAGCAAACAGATCCTGCAGGCTGTAGCTCTCCTCCCCCAAAGTGCGGTTCATCGCCACAATCAGCTGAGCCACGCTGGCCTGTCCCAAGGTGTTAAATAGCTCAGCCTTGGTCTGGGCGTAAGATAGCCGTCCGGTGAAAGGGGCGATGCAGCAGTGGAAATCCCATCCCCCTAGATGCAGGACGCCAAAGACGAGATGAACCGTTTCCTGGGTGGTCTCAAAGGTGAGCTGCAGCTGCCCCACTGCCAGGGTCAAGGGGCCAATGCGCTGGTGCTGGTAGTCTATGCGGTGAGCCTTGTAGCAGTAGAGTCGCTGGGTGGCGTTGTAGGGATTAAAAAGAGAGCTGATGGCGTAGTGGGCCGCCACCTGACCTAGGCCAATGCGGGAGGGGCTGACCAGCTGATGGTAGATATCGCCGCCGTGCTTAAAGCAGTCTACGTTGCTGGGGGCAGCGCTGAGGCGCTCTACGAACTCTTGCTCTAGCTGCACCCCGGCCACCTCGCCCGCAAGCTCAATGGCGCGGGCCGCATAGCGCAAAATTTGTGTTCCCTCAGGGCGAGAGATTTCGTCGAAGAACCAGCCGCAGCTGGTGTACATCAGCAAGGCGTGGCGCTGTAGCTCTAGCAGCCGCAGGGCATCGACGCGCTCGGCTGACGACAGGGGATGAGACTGGTGCTGCTCAAAAAAGCCGCTGAGCGCTGCTTCGCCGCGATTGCGCAGGATAGCGATGTAGGCATCCCGCGCCTCCCAGGGATCTAGAAACAGCGCCGCACCCATCTGCTCGTATACCGGAATTAGCCGGTCTCGAAGCCAGTCCAAGCTGTCCCGCAGCGGTCGCCGCCACTGCTGATTCCAAGTACCTCCGCCCCCGCAGCCACAGTCGTCTTGCCAGCGGTCCACCCCGTGGGAGCAGCTCCAAGCGGTGACGGGTTTTAGCTCCACCTCCCAAGTGGGGGGGTGAAGGCTGAGGTAATGGGCAAAATTGGTCACCGTCCAGCCTTGAGCCGGGAACTCATGGGTGACGGCGTAGGCCAGGGCTTTCTCCGCCCCGCCTTTGTGGTGGCCAAAGGTCTCGCCGTCGGTGGCCACTGAGATCAGCTGCGCTTCCCGGTGATCCCCGCGCACCGCCTGCCCCACGCGGCTCGCAAAACGCTGGGAGCTGGTGAGCACTTCGTTAAAGCCCATATCTCTGGAGATGGGGCCGTCATAGAAGAAGATGTCGATGTAGGGCGGCTCTCCCTCACTCGCTGCTCCGGAAGGCACATAGCAGCGGTAGGGCTGCACGGGATCAATCTGCCCGCCGCCCACTTCCACCCATTCGGCTTGGGGGCGCTCAGCGGCCCGCAAGACGCGGCAGCGCTGGGCCTGAGAAGGGGCCAAGACAATGAAGCGGATGCCCTCTTCGATGAGGATGGACAGCGTGATGTAGTCTACGGCGGTCTCCGCCAGCCACATGCCCTCGGGATCGCGGCCAAAGCGAGACTTAAAGTCGGCCTTGCCCCAGCGAATTTGGGTCCGCTTGTCCGGGTCGTTGGCCAGAGGCAAGATGATGTGGTTGTAGGCTTGGGCGATCGCATTACCGTGACCATTGAGGCGATCGCAGCTCTTGCGGTCCGCGTCTAGAATCCGCTGGTAGACCTCTAGGTCGTAGCGCTCTAGCCAGCTCATCAGCGTGGGGCCGATGTTGAAGCTTAAGTACTCGTAGGTATTGACAATCTCCATCACCTCGCCCGCGCTGTTGAGGATGCGGGCAAAAGCGTTAGGGCGATAGCACTCGTAGTGGATGCGCTCGTTCCAATCGTGGAAGGGGGAGGCGCTGGGCTGCCGCTCGATGGCGTCGAGGTAGGGATTCTCTCGCGGGGGTTGGTAGAAGTGGCCGTGAACCGTGACGTAGACGCCATGGCTGATGGAGGCTTCGGTGGACTGGTGAGCGCGATCCCCAGCGTCCGGAATGCCTTGCTTTGGAGGTGTTTGAGCTAGAGTGCTGCGATCTAGATTGCCAGATGTCATAGGAAGATTTGGGTCCAGTTTGAAAGTACAACGTCAGCATCCGTCACACCGCCTTTGGCGTAGCGTCTGCTTTGCCTACCGGTTTGAAGTGCCCAGGGACGAGCATCTATCAGGGCTTAAAAATCTTGCCAAAGCAACTTGGTAACAACCTTACAGTTCTAGCAGCCAGACATCCTGACAACTGTGACTTGAACCTACGCTAAACCGCTTTCAAAACGCGCGACGAAAGTTCAGGGGAAAGCGATCGCGCAAGATAGAGCAACATTGGGTGCTGAACAATCTTACCGGACGAATGAAGATAAGCATGGCCGGTAAATTGCGTATAGCCTGAATGCTAGCGCAGCACTGGAGCGTCCCTCGGTCCGACTGCCTGTTTTAAGGAAAAGCTTAGCTTTTGGACGGCGCTGCCAATTCAGACTGCAGGCGAGCCTTGGTCAAGTTGCGCGCCGGGGTGATGCGGCTCAGCTGCCTATCTAGCGGGCGATCGCCTCTGCCGCCACCTGGTTTCTGTAGGCTGACCGACGACGATCGCAGGTGTGGTGGTACCTGGCGTAGTCGGGCTCATTTGGCATCTCTATTAAATCGATGAGCTAAGTCGATGAGCTCAATGCCTCGCTGCGCCGCAAACTACCGAAAAACAGGCTGGATGGTCAGCGGCGCTTCAGGGGCTTGCCGCATAAAATTATCAATTGCCGGAATGAGCACTAGCGTCAGGGTTGCACCCTTCGCTTGAGCCATTTTTCTAAAGCAGTGCTGCTGCACTGTCGTGGCAATACGCCGAGACGCCGAGAATCTTCAACGGTCCTCCAATGTAGGTGTAAGCCTAACTTGCCGATACTGGCGTAAGCCTAACTCGCTACTAGCAGGCCAAGCTCAACCTGCCACTACGGGCACAAGCCCAACTCACCACAAGCTGCGTTGCGCAAATGTGGAGTCTCCAAGAGGTTTAAAACCCCTCAAGCAGATGCACAAAACTTAATGCCCAAGTGTCCTCGAAAGCGACTAGAGTCAGGGGTGTAGTCACGATCAAATTTGGCTCGTGATAGGCTTGGGAGAATCGCTTGGAGGTTTAACGGCATGCGAGACGCGATAACAGATTTAATCCGGGATTATGACGTGGCGGGGCGCTACCTCGATACAAACGCCCTGAGCGAGCTGAAAGAGTACTTTGACTCGGGGACAGCTCGCGTTCAGGCAGCGACAATGATTAACGCCAACGCGGCGTCTGTAGTAAAACGAGCGGGACTGGCGCTGTTTGAAGCCGTTCCTGAGCTGATCCGTCCCGGCGGGAATGCCTACACCACTCGCCGCTACGCCGCTTGCCTGCGCGATATGGACTATTATTTGCGCTACGCAACCTACGCTCTCGTTTCCGGCAGCACTACCGTGATTGACGAGCGCGTTCTGGAAGGGCTGCGCGAGACCTACAACTCTCTCGGCGTGCCCATTGGCCCAACGGTAGTCGGCATCCAAATCCTAAAGGATATGGTGATGCAGATGGTCGGCGAAGCTGAGATTGGCGATGTGGCTTCTATCGTCGCTGAGCCTTTTGACTACATGACCCGGGAGCTCAGCGAGCGCGACGTCTAGGTCTTGAACTAAACCTAGGCGCTGGACGCGTAGATCCTTCAGGGCTGCTTTCGGCGCGATCGCCACTCTGAAACCTACCCGTTAAAGGGGCATGGCTTGTCGCTGTGCCCCATTGCCTGTATCTGGCTGTCCGATTTGAAACAATACGATACACTGGTAAGCGTCACCTACAAATCCTGCGTTTACTCAGTGGCTGCTGCGGCCACGCTGGCCTGTAGGTCACGTAACCTTTTACACCGTCATTCGTTCATGACGGCTGGCGTTAAATGACTCCTCCATCCGTTGCCGTGCGCGAACTTCCTCTTTTTCCACTGCCTGAGGTCGTCCTTTTCCCTGGCCGTCCGCTGCCCCTACACATTTTCGAGTTCCGCTACCGCATCATGATGAATACAATTCTGCAGAGCGATCGCCGCTTTGGGGTTGTGATGTATGATCCCGCTAGCGGCGACATTGCCTCGGTGGGCTGCTGCGCAGAGCTTGTCCACTGCGAGCGGCTGCCTGACGACCGCATGAAGATCGTCACCATTGGGCAGCAGCGGTTCCGCGTCTTGGAATACGTGCGCGAGAAGCCCTATTACGTCGGCTTAGTGGAGTGGATGGAGGACAAGCCTACCGAGCGCGATCTGCGCGGTCTGTCCACCGAAGTGAGTCAGCTGCTTCAGGACGTGGTTCACCTGTCGGCAAAGCTAACGGGTCAAGCTATCAATCTGCCGGATGATATTCCCGAGGCCCCGCTCGACCTCTCTTATTGGGTAGCCCATACGCTGTATGGCGTTGCTCCTGAGCAGCAGATGCTTCTCGAGATGCAGGATACCGTTGAGCGCCTAGAGCGCGAAGCCGAGATTTTGACCACGACCCGCAGCCACCTTGCGGCCCGGACTGCGCTCAAAGACGCGCTGCCCTAATCTTCTGAATCGGCCCTCCAAATTGAATAGTTGCCAAACAGCTTTAGCGTTTCGGTGACCTCGCCTAGGGCCGTGAGAGCCTCCTGGACGTCTGTATCAGATGAATTGGCCTCTAGGTCAAGAAAAAATAGGTACTCGCCGAGCGATCGCTTTGTGGGACGCGACTCAATGCGGCTGAGGTTAATGGCCCGCTCAGCAAAAATTCGCAGGGGCTCGACCAAAGCCCCTGGCTGATTGGCAGGAAGCGTAAAGGCAAGGGAAATGTGGCTACAGGGGCGCAGCTGCGGGTAAATCCGCTGGGGCTGGCTGACGACCCAAAACCTGGTGCAGTTGTCGGGGTAGTCGTTGATGGCCTCAGCGATGACCGGCATGTGGTACATCTCGGCTGCTCGCCTAGAGGCGATCGCCCCTGAGGTTGTGGGGTGCTCGCTGAGCTTTTGGACGGCCTCAGCGGTCGAGCGGGTGGGAATGGGAGAGACGTGGGGCATCTGGGCCTCTATCCACCGCTGGCATTGGGCGAGCGCCTGGGGATGGGAGTAAATGACCTCGATGTCTGTGACGCTGGCCTGGGACAGCAGCGCGTGGGAGATAGGCAGCACCCACGCCTGACGGACCTGTAGTGCATCGAGCTGCCATAGGGTATCGAGGGTGATGGTAACGCTGCCCTCAGTGGAGTTTTCTACCGGCACAATGGCAAATTCGGCCTGGTTGGCGGCGACCGCCTCTAGGCTCTGGGCAATGCTGGAGTAAGGCTGCAGCACCAGGGTGCCCAGCCCTCGCTGATACCACCACTGGGCACAAAGCGACGCGGCTGTCTCGGCGTAGGTGCCTTGAGGGCCAAGATGGGCCAGGGTGAGGGGCATAGGGTTGCTCAGTGAGGGTTGTCTTAGAGAGCAGCCGAATTGTACGGCAAGCGCCCAACAGACGTATACTTTTAGGACAAGGTCAGTCTATTAGAGAGCCGTTACAATCAGCAATGTCACTCTTGCCCTGTCCGGTAGCGATCGCCGCCGTCAGCGCTTTAGCAACTGTGCCTTACCCCCCTCCCTTTATCAAGCTTGATGATGTCGCGCTTCGCAGCCTCTCAATCTGTCGAACTAGATTTGCCAGGGTCGCGAACAGCGCTTCAGGCCTATTTAGCTCAGCCCCGACGCCTAGTTTACGCCCTCTTCGCCTCAGATCGAGTTAAAGAGTGCGGGAACGACGTCTTTCGGCTCCGCATGCAGGCGCTTCAGTTTTTTATGCTCAAGATTCAGCCGACGGTTGACCTGCGCGTGTGGACCGATGCCGGCTCTATCCTGCACATCGAAGCAGTAGACTGTCAGATTTCAGGGGTAGATGCCATAAATCGCCAGTTTACGCTGACGCTGACAGGACAGCTGTATGCCGCCGCAGAGCGCGTGGTGACGGCAGAACCGGTAGACCTCCACGACGCTGCAGAGAGCAGCCATCTGACGGGCATAGCCGACTTGGAAGTGCGGGTCGATCTCCCTCCAAGCTTTGCTATTATCTCCAATGCCATCGTGAGAAGAGTTGGCAATAGATTGCTTAGCGGCGTTCTCGGGACAATTGAGGAGCGTCTAATTAATCATCTGCGCCAAGACTATGGCCAGTGGTCAGCCGCTCAGACCGCTCACGCCGTTACCCCACAGAATAGTTAAAGCGGCTCACCGCCCAGAGGGTGAGCCGCTCAACGGTGTGAATGGCGTAGCGTTGTATCGCGGTGTCGCTGGCGCGATCTTTTCCCGCGACCTAGCTGACCGTAGAGGGGGAGGAGATTGCAGATTCGTAATCGGTTGGATTCTCAAAGATCTCGAACGCTTTATCCATACCCGCAATCTCTAGCGTCATGCGCGCCTGGGGATTTAGGGAGCTGAGGGCGAGCCGAGTATCTGCTTCTCGCGCCATCTTGAGCGCTGTTGCCAACGCGCCCAGACCGCTGCTGTTGATGAAGCCAACATTCTGAAAGTCAATGAGAAGGTGACTGACGCCAGCCTGTACGTTTTCCTGGACCCAGTCGCGGATCTCAAACTCGTTGACCTCAGTCACAAATTTTTCGGGTTGATAGGTTTTCAGCATAGGGAAGATTGGTACTTAAGTCTTTACAGGTACTACAAGACACGTCAAACGCAAGCGTACTTGAGGAATTCCTCAACAGCGCTCACTGGGCGCAGGCTTATCTATTTGGGATAGGTACACCATATGAACCTCGTCTGAAGTTGAAACATAAATTTCCTTTGAAGGAAATCTCGCGTCTCAAGGGGGTGTGGTTTAAACGAGAACCCGGCCTGTATGCCGTATCAAAAGGACTACTCGCCGAAGGGCTTCCCTCGCCGATTACCGCTATAGGGCCGACAGGCCATCGTTCGAAATCACATATGTACATGTAAGCACAGGAATTCGTCTAGTTTTATAAGTTTCTATCAAGACTTGAGTCGCTCGTGTGTTGAGATAGAAAACCTTCCAGCTCTAAAGCTGTCGGCATGGCCGCTTGAGCGCCCGCTCGAGTCACGGCGATCGCGGCAGCGGCGGCCCCGTAGCGAATCGCGTCATAGAGCGACGGCTCAGGCCTGCCGGATGCCCCTCTTCGCTGACTGAGGGCGATCGCCAGCGCCCCGTTAAACGTGTCGCCAGCCGCCACGGTGTCAACCACTTTGACGGGAAAGGCAGGCACTAACCCAGTGTCATCCGAGGCCCAGTCCCCGGGTGATGGCTCCGGCGACTCGCCCAGCGATTTACTCAACGCTCTGCCCGACGACCTATAGAATGCCCCCTGCGCGCCCAAGGTAATCACTACCGTAGACACGCCTCGCTGCCTCAGCCAGGCCGCCGCTTCAGTCGCTTCAGCCTGCGTTGTCACCGTGCGCCCTGTCAGCCGCTCCGCTTCCGTCTGATTGGGGGTGAGCACATCAACATACCCATACAGCTCGCTGGGGAGGGCTTGGGCAGGTGCGGGGTCAAGCATGACGCGCACCCCAGCGGCGCGGGCAGCGCGTGCGGCAGAAACCACAACGGGTAGAGGAATTTCGAGCTGCAGCAGCAGCCAGCTCGCCTGGGGCAAAAGTGCAGCCAGCCGCATGAGGTCGCTCTCACCAACCTGTCCATTAGCTCCTGGAATGACCACGATGCGGTTGTCGCCGCTATCGCTCACCTCGATGACCGCGGCCCCAGATGATACGGTGGAATCCACAGAGACGGCGCTGCAGTCGACTCCGGTCTCGTGAAGCTGCTGGGTCAGCGCTGCGCCAAAGGGGTCCCCTCCCACGCGTCCCACTATGCGGCAATCTCCCCCCAGACGGGCCACCGCCGCGGCTTGGTTTGCCCCTTTCCCGCCAGGCGTCATCGTGAATCGATTCCCCCGCAGGGTTTCCCCAACCTGGGGAAGCCGGGAGACTTGAGCCACAAAGTCCATATTGAGACTGCCAAAGACCAAAATCGTCACGGGGACCGGTAAATCCTTTTACACTGGGAGTAGGCCGACAATAGATCTACCGGCATTCTATAGCGTTCAGCAGACGTGCGCGCGACACTACACCCCTAACCCTTTCTATGGACTTGACGTACTACGGCGCTAACAGCTGGCTTTGGGATTTGGGCGACTACCGCATTCTTATTGATCCCTGGCTACTGGACTCTCTGGTGTTTGGTGGCCAGACCTGGCTATTTAAGGGTGACCACGCCGCGCCCATCGAGACCTTGCCTAAGGATATCGATCTAATCGTGCTCTCTCAGGGATTACCGGACCACACCCACCGCCCTACGCTGCAGCAGCTCGATCGCCAAATTCCAGTGGTGGGCTCCCCAAATGCCGCCACCGTAGTCAAAGCGCTGGGCTACCAAAGCGTGACGGCGATCGCGCCGGGCGAGTCTTACGCCAATGAGCATCTAGAGATCAAGGCGTTTCGGGGAGCGCCCGTGGGCATTACCCCAGAAAACGGCTATCTGATGACTGCTCTCCCCAATGCAGCCCGGCCCAATCACACCGCCATCTATTACGAGCCCCACGGCTATCCGCCTCCCGATGTGGACCGCTATGGCCCGGTAGACGTCGTCATCAGCCCCGTTGTTAACCTAGAGCTTCCCGTAGCGGGTGCCATCATCCAGGGCGACAAGAGCGCCCTGATGTTAGCCGAGACCCTCCAGCCCAGGCTGTTTTTTCCGACGGCAGCCGGTGGCGACATTACCTACAGCGGCATCCTGGACAAACTGCTGAGCACGGTGGGCAGCGTCAGCACGTTTCGGCAGGCGCTGGCGGCGCGCGAGCTGACCACCGACGTCGTCGAGCCAAAGCCTCAAGAGACGATTTCGCTGGTGACCCTGTAGCTTGATCGTCACTATCAATACTGCTTCGGGCCAATCAACGGCAGTGCAGTTCTACAGCGCTGCTGCGCAAAGGCTCAGCCAAATCTAGCATTTTCGTCTTTAAAGGCAAAGATTTCCCGCGCCATGATTTCGGTAAGATGTTGGCATAGGTGTTGAGAGCGACTTCGCTATGACCATATACGTGCTGCTATTTGATGCTGGAACGGATAGTGAAGGGATTCACACATTAAAGACCAGTGACGATCGCAACGTTGTGTTGATGTTCGAGGATAAAGATGACGCTGAGCGCTACACGCTGATGCTGGAGGCCCAGGATTTTCGGGTGCCTACCGTTGAGCCCTTCGACCGAGACGAGATTGAGGAGTTTTGTCAGGGAGCGGGCTACGAGTACAAGCTGATAGAAAAAGGCGATCTAGAGATTCCTCCCGAATCGAGCGTTGAGCTCACAGATTGGGAAAAAGAGCAGGACTCACCCCCAGACGCTTTGCGGCCAGGTTCGCCATCAGACTCGTCGCCTGGGGACAGCAATGGTGACGGCAGCGACGCCCTTCCCCCCACCGAACTCGACCGCATCCGCCGCCACCTAGAGGGACTCCTTTAGCCCGCAGCGGACGTCTGTGCTCAGACCTCTGATGTCGCTAGGTGGTTGACCTTGTTCAACAGCTCTACCGTAGAAAATCCCTTCGTCAAATAATCGTTGGCCCCAAGGCGCTGGGCTTCCGCAAACCAATCCTCTGATAGCCGAGAGGAGACCACCAAGATCGGCATTGGCATGTCCTCTTGACGACAGCGATCAATGAGCGTGAAGCCGTCCATGTTTGGCATCTCAATGTCGGTGATCACTAGGGCAGGCGCTGGGTTGGCCTTCAGCCAGTTCCAGGCTTCTAGGCCATCAGCGCAGGTGTGAGTAGGATGGCCGTGGGAGTTGAGGCTGGCCTCAATGCGTCGCCGCATCAGCGCGGCATCGTCCACAATTAAAATTGTCGGCGTGCTGAAGGCGCTGTCTGGGGTGTCGCCAGAAAATTGGCCAGAAAATTGATCAGAAGTCGCCCTAAAGCTTTGGGGTCTGGCACGCAGGTGGTCAACAATCGCAGCGACGTTGAGCACCGGAACCAGTGTCCCATCGGTCTGTAAGCTAACTCCCATGACGCCTTCGGGGGCCTGCAGCGGGGTAGGAAGCGCGCTGATGAGCAGATCGGACTGACCCAGCAGGTCATCGGCGATTAGCCAGACGCCCTGTCCGCCATCGGAGAGCTGAACGTAGGTGCAAACGGCAGTTTCTTCCAGCGCGCGATCGCCGGTCTGGGGCTGCCAGTAGTCCAGCAAATCGAGACCGGGGAGCACTTCGCCATCCGCTTTAATCTGCCAGGAGAAGGCACCCTGCTGGGTTGGGGTGGCTTCGAGGGTCTCCAGGAGGGCAATGCTTCGGGTATCTTCGAACGGAAGGGCAAACGTGCGATCGCCCGCCCGCAGCAGCAGACAGGACACCAGCAGGTGAGGAACCGGAAACTGTAGAGAGAAGGTTGTGCCCTGTCCCAAGCTCGTCTCTAGGGTTAGCTTCCCCCCCATCTTGTCAATCTGAGCCGCCACCACATCCATTCCGACGCCTCGGCCAGACAGGGCGCTCACGTCAGTGTTCGAGCTAAACCCGGGCTGGCAAATGACCGCCAGCAGGTTAGCTGAGGTTGACGTGTCGCTCCGAGGAAGATCTAGGTCCAAGGCGCGATCGCGAATTGCTTGAGCATCAATGCCGCGCCCATCGTCTTGCAGACTCAACCGATAGACATTACCCAAGCGCTGTAGTGACAGGCTGAGGGTACCTTGTTTGGGCTTGCCCAAGCTTTGGCGCTCCTCTAACGGCTCGATGGCGTGGCTAAAGGCATTGCGAATCAGGTGGAGGAGGGCTGGCTCTAAACTACGGGCGCTGCCCACGTCTAGCTCAGTACGCTCTCCTTGAATCGTCAGCTTGACCGGCTTGTCAAAGCGCGTCGTCAGGTCTCGAAGAATTGCCCTGGTCCGAAAGGCGAGATTACGAAAAGGAACCAAGCGGCTTTCCTCTACCGTCGCCTGTAGCTTAAGGACGTTGCCATCCAAAACCTGCAGACTTTCGGTCATTTCCTTTGCCGACTTCTCGGTCTCCGCGCCCAATTCCGATAGGCGCAGGCTGGTTTCGAGCAGGCGGTTGATGGTGACGTAACCCTGACGGTAGCGCTCGGGTTCAGGGCCTGTCTGCCGTAAATCGTTGAGGGTGTCGACTAAAGCGTAGTCGTCCTGAATCTGCCGCAGGCGCGTAATGTACTGAACCCCTTCTTGAGCTAAGGACGAGAGCTGCAGAATCTGGTTTTGGAGAACGTTGTAAATGCCCTGGGTACTTCTGACCGATAGCAAGGCGTCCACTAGGTCTTGAGCAGACCGGTCAAGGCGCTCTAGGGGAACTGGAATTTGGACTTGCTCGGCGGCATCTGACTCCGTTGGGGGCACTATAGCCAAGTCGTAGGCGGGATCTACAGGCTCAAGCAAAGCCTCAATGGAGGGCTCGGCGGGAGTCGCCTGGACTTCTTCTAAAAGCGAATCTTGCATTGTCTCCGCGACTGCCCAGTCCAAGGCTGCGAGGGTCTCTATAGCCTCGGCGGTGGTTTGCGCTGCCTCCGCCTCTCCTAAAAATTCATCTTGAGCCTCCTCGTCAGCGGCATCCTGCAGGGCCGTTGGGAGGTCTTCTAGACTGCCAAGTTCATCAAGGAACGCGCCGACGTCGGTCAATACGTCTGATACCTCGGCGCTATTATCGCTCTCGTCATCGCTCTCGCTCTCGGCAGCTCCACTAATTTCAGCCCAGCTAATCTCGGTAATGCTCTGGCTCTCAGCGCTACCCTTAGCCTCAGCGCCGTCAATTCCGGCAGTCGCGTCAGACGCTGCGCTCTGTGGGAGCGGTGACGTAGCCGCTGGGTCAGCGGCCTCCTCGGGCAGCACCAAGGTAAAGGAAACGGGCTCGCTCCCCCTACGAATTGAGCCTTTTAGCGCTTGAAACAGGCGCGGCCATTGGGTTTGCCAAATCTCAACACTGCGGCGCTCCAGCAGGATTTCAGCCTGCTGAAGCAGGGTGCGCCAACCGGCAGACAGCTCTAAATCGTTTCCAATCTGGCGAAGCTGCTCGACTAAACTACGGCCGGTTTGGAGAACCTCTTCAGGGAGGGCTCCCTCAACGGTGAGGTTTTCCAGGGCAATTTCCAAATCGAGCACCACTAGGTCGAAGCCCTGCTGAACAAATTCCTGCTGAATTTGCTCTTGCGGGCTCCAATGGGGTAAGTAGCACGCTTGGATGTGCGATCGCAGCCAGTGAATTCGCTGTACGGAGGGTTCCACCCGGGAACGAGCCTCTGCCTTTTCGGCCTTAATTAAACTGGCGGATGCCAGCAGTTCTCCGGCCTCTACCAGCATGTTTGTCAGCTGACCGTCTTCTAGGGGAGGAGCAGTCTCTAAGCGGCGAAGATCAGAGAGCAGATCCTCTAACACGGTCGCTACCTGCAGAATCGCGTCGGCCCCCACCGTCACGGCTCCGCCTTTGATGGTGTGGATTGCGCGATAGAGGGTTTGAATATCGGTGTTCCACTGGTCGGACTGCAGATGACTCGCCTGATCCAAGTAGGCCTGTAGCCCCTTTTGAGTATCGACCTCGAACATGCTTAGAAGCTCTTGCTGCAGCTGAGCTTCCATCAGGTCTTCTGAACCACCGATAAAATTAACTGGAGCCTGGGGAGCTTTTTTAGAGTTAAGCATAAGGTAAAGGTCGGGGAACAAAGGGTAAGGGCGATATCGCGCGGTGTGGAGAAGCGAGGGCAGTTCAGCAGGCGCTAGATAATAGAGACCTCGCTCTTTTCCGGGTTAGTAGCTGGCCCCCTCAGATTGAGCGGCATTGTCAGCAAGTGCGTTGAGGGGGAGTGGAGATGCCGCAACGTTGATTGCGGGATCTGCTTCGTCAGGCTGGGCAGCCGCAAGGGCCGTAGGCAATCGGAAACCTGCCACGCTTTGCCGCAGCGTTCGGGCAACCTTTTCCATGGTCTGGGACTGCTCTGTCGTGAGATTGGCGCGATCAAAGGTCTCGAGAGCAATTCCAGAGATGTCCTGGATAGGCCGAAGGGCATCCTGGGCGGCGGCGGCGATCGCGTAACTAGACTCAGTCACCTGCTCCCCGAGCTCAGCCACCTTGCGGGTTGCTATTTTAATTTGCTCAAAGGCCTTGTTGGATTGGTTGACCCCTGAAGTCAAGCTATCGGTTCGCTGGCTAATGACGGTAACGTCGCTGTTAAGGCCCGACACCACCGTTTGAATTTGTTCGGTGCGCTGCTGCAGCGCCACCAAGCTCTGGTTGGTTTGGGCCGCCAGATCGTTGACCTGGGTGGCGATCGCCTCAAATTCCCGCGTGATGGCCGCAAACTGGGTGGGGTCTTGCTGCTGCGCGGCGCGGGTTGACAGCATAGAGGCGTTCATTGCCAAGACGCGGGTCAAAGACGCAATCCGCTTTTGGTCTTTCACAAACTGGGCCGCCAGATCGGTGTAGTTGGTCAGGGTTTGAGTCCGCCCCACAATCTGCTGCATTTCCCGATGCAGTACGTCGATGTCGCTGTTCACCACCGTAATTTCTCGCTGTCCCTGTTCGACCGCTCCCTCAGCGTCAGCCATAGCGCCGTCAGTGGCCGACACATGCTGGGTATTACCCTGGGACAGCGTGTTGATGTGCTCCATCAACCCCTGCATTTGGGTCACAGATTCTACCTGCTGGCGCGCGTTGACGGCCGTGCTCTCCGCTAGGGTTTCTACTTGCTCAGCCCTTTGACTAACCTGCCCCGCTGCCGCTGCTACCGTCGACATGACTTCGCCAAAGCGCTCAACTAGACGGTTGAAGGTATCGGCCACTAGGCCGGTGGACGTGGGGTTCACCGTTGCAGAAACCGTGAGGTCTCCCTCTTCCACAGCGTCTACGATGTCGAGCAGCTGCTCAATGTCATCCTGCAGCATCTGGGTCTGCTCATTCAGGGCTGACGTCCGGTCCTCGACCCGCGCTTCGAGGGCGGTATTGGCCGTCTCTAAATCGGTAAACGCCTGCCCAAGCTGGTGGGCCATTTGGTTAAACGACCGGGCCAGGGTGCTCAATTCTCCTGCTCCCTTGACGCTGACCCGCTGCCCTAAGTCTCCGCTGGCGATCGCTTCCGACGCGCGACTGAGGCGAATGACCGGGTCGGTGATCCAGCGAGAGATCAAGAGTCCTATTAGGAGAGTAATGACCAGCGAAGTTCCGCATAGGGCAAGGGTATTGGTGGTGCTGGCGTTGATCCCGGCCATGAAGTCTGACTCGGGTATCGCAACCACAACAAGCCAGTCGATGGCTTCCCCATCCTGCAGTGGGGTAACCTTCACAAGCTGTCGTTCGCCGCCTAGCTCAAAGTTCAAGGTCTGCCCCGATACAATCTGCTCAAAGCTGCCGAAGGTTTCTGTCAGATACTGGGCGGTGCCCTGGGTAAGCGGATCTTGGCTATCGGTGACCGCTAGGCGCACGGCCTGTTCGTCCACCAGGAGGAAAGGTGCTTCTGCTGTGGAGCTGGCAACCAAGTCGCCGTTGCGCTCGATAATGAACGCCTGCCCAGAATCACTGATGTCCAAGGTCTGCAGCATCTGACTGATGTTCTCGACGGTCAGCTCACTGCCGAGGACGCCAATGAGCGACCCCGCCTCGTCGTACATTGGTCTGACGGAGCTTATTTCCGGCCACAGCAGGTTTGCAGAAGGATAGATAGCGCTCCAGGTGGGCTGTCCGGCGTCTACGGCGGCTTTGTACCAAGGGCGCTCTTGCGTGTTGTATTCCTTGGTTTGAATCAGCTCAACCCGGTTACCCTGATCATCTAGGACGTATTTCTCGCGCGCCTCCCCAGTGCTGTCGTCTTTGACTCTGACGGTGATGCTGCCATCGCTTCTTTCCCGGACTCCTAGGGCGTCGCCCTCAGGATTGGCAAACATGATATCAGGCACTACGCCGGCCCGAATTTGCTGTAGAAAGTAGGATTCTAGGGTTGAAAGGTCATCAAGCTTGATATAGCCGCTTTGAATACCCGCTTCAATGGTGCTGTGGATATTGGGGGGCGTGTCTAGAAAAAGATCAACCTCTTGTGTAATCAGATCGCTCACTTCTTGCTGAATCTGAATCGCAAGCTCATTGACCGCCTTTTGGCCATTTCGAATCGAAAGCCATCCCGTTATCCCCACTCCAAACACAATAGGAACCACGAAAGAGGTGATCACAATAGTCCGGATGCCTAAAAGTTGACGAAGTTTCGCTTGTCCTCGAGGCAGCGCGAAGGCAGGGTCACCCGCAAAATCTGGCAGCGGGGCGGGGCGGGTTGAGCCTGAGCTGGAGCTGGGTTGAAGCGTTGTCATATCCATTCTTGGGGTTTGTGGTCAGCGGAATAGGCCAAAAAAGGTCTTAGGCCGTAATCGTTGTTGGAGCGTCTTCAGGGCCAGAGACAGCTTCACTTGGGAGGCTGCTCTGAACGTCACGGGGGATCGTCAGGGGTGGGGGGAGCTGGAAGAAGGCGATCGTCTGCAAAAGCTGCCCAGAGAGGATTTCCATCTGCTCGGACTGCGTGCGGTTGTTTTGGGTGAGATTAGCGGTCTGAGCGGTAATATCGGTGATGGTGCGTACGACGTCAGTCGCTGACTGCACCGCATCGATAATCTCCTGACTGGCTCGGGCAACCGCCTCTTCGGCATCTACCGCTTCCAACGTGACGACTTGAACGTTCTCAAAGACCCGGTTGGACTGTTCAACACCTCGGGTAAAGCTGTCGACCAAGCTTCCGACCCGCTGCACGTTGGCGTCGACAGCGAAGACCACGCTTTGAATTTGAGTACTGCGCTGCTCTAGGGTAGTCAGGCTGTCGTTGGTCTGTTGCGCCAGCTGGCTCACCTGAGCGGCGATCGCCCCAAATTCACGGGCCGCCACCGCAAACTGCCGAGGGTCGCGCTGTTCGGCCGCGCGGGCCGCCACCAGAGAGGCATTGAGCGCCAGGGTTTGGGTTAGGGAAGCAATTTGAGTTTGGTCTTGGACAAACTGGTCGGCAAGCCCGACGAACTCCCCCAGGGTCTTCATCTGCTGGATGATGCGATCGCTGTCCTCCTGAAGAATGTCGATGCCCGCCGTGACGGTGGTAACGGCGTCTTTTCCCTGCTCTACAGTTTTCTGCAGCGTCTGTAGAGAAGCGCGGCTCGCCTCCACCTGGCGAGCCGTATCTTGGGCTCGCACCTTGACCTCATCTGTAAATCGAAGGACTTGATTTACCCCTTGGGCCTGCTGTTCAGCGTTGCTGGCGATTCGAGCGGCTTGAGACTTCTGCTTTTGGGCATTTTCGTAGGCCTGCTGCGCAGTTTCTAGAGTTTGCTGAAGCACTTCGGTCAACCGTTCGACAAGGCGATTGAAGGTGTCCGCCACTAGCCCCGTGCTGCGATCGCTGACCAGAGCCTGAATCGTCAAGTTACCGTCTTCCACCTCAGACACCACGTCTAGTAGGTGGTCTACCTCCTTCTGCAAAACTTCACTCTCCAAGGCGATCGCCACGAGGTTGGCTACAGAGCTGACAAAGAGCTGCTCTTGAGGTTTCCAGTCTCTACACTCGCCCTGGTGCTCGCAGCGCAAGAGGCCGACCACGGTTCCCCCAATTTGAATCGGCACCTCCAAAACAGATACTGTGTTGGGGTCTAGATGACCGGCAGTCTGGAGCGCCTGCAGTTTACTGTGGCGGGAAACGTCGCGGATGGCCCGCCCCTGGCTCTCGGCGATCGCTCGCAGATCGGCGGACGTTATCCCCCCTACCGCAGGCGCGGCTTCAAGGCGGCTTTGATCGGAGGTGTTGATGCAGAGGGCTTCGCCCACCTCAGCGTTGTAGACCCAGACGCTCGCGCGCTCAACATTTAGGGTGTTCGCCGTTGCTTCAGCAAACACCTCGACTGCCGCTGGCACATCCCCTCGAATCAGAGCCTCATTGCGCGCTAGGTCTGCCAAAACGTTGTTTTGCTTGTCGAGCTGATTCGCGTTTTGACTGAGGGTCTGCAGCAGCGCTTGAATTTGACCCGCCATCCGGTTGACGTTGTGGCCCAGCACCGCTAGTTCGTCATTACCCTGCACTAAGACCCGGGCCCGGAGGTCTCCTTGACCCAGCAATTCTACGGTTTTAGCCACTCGCTCTATTGGTTGAGTGGTCCGCTCTGCCAGCAAGACCCCCAGCAGAACCGCGATAATTCCCGTGATCGCAGTGCCTGCAAGAATGGTTTTTAGGAGCTGTTGCTGGGCTTCGAAGGCCTGCGCCGTCGTTTCGGAAGCCACCACGCTCCAGTTCAGCCCCTCTACTCCAGATACCGGCGCGTAGGCGATTAAGGCTTCACCTGCAGCGGTTGGTCCGATCCAGGTCTGCAGCTCCCTTGAGGCCTGTACGGCTTCAAAACCGGGAATTTTCTCGGTGAGTGGCGAACCAATTTCGACGTCTTCTGTACTAATTGGTAGGCTTTGAATGATGTTTCCGGAGGAGTCTATTAGGCGATAAAACTCTTCTCCCTCCTCCTCTTCCTCGGAAACACCTGTTCCTAAAATTGAGTCACCGATCAGGCTAACCGGGATTTGGGCGACCAAGACCGCTCTGACGTCCTCTGACTGGTCGGTAATAGGGGCCGTCACGTAGACGGAGTAGGGACTATCTTGTTCGTCGGCAGTGGGTACCGGCTCGCTCACCGTAGCGGTCTCAGTTTCTATAGCCTGTATAAAGTAGGGGACATCTCCCTGCTTAGGATCAAGGCTCGCTCCCAATGACTGCAGCCGCAAATTTCCTTCTAGATCGTAAACGCCAATGCCGGTGTAGGTGCGATCGCCTTCGACAAACTTGGTGAGCTGCTCTGAGAGGGCTTGCTCTAGGCGGGTTTCCTGGGCGGTTGAATCGCCTTCAAAGAGCGGAGACGCCGTCACAACTGCTGAAATTGTCTTGACGTTGGTGATCCGTTCTTGCAGATAGGTGCTGAGCTGAGACGCAATTTGGTCGACTTCTTCTAGCTCTTGTTCGGCGACCGTTTCGGTAATTGAGCTGTTGGCTGAGCGATAGCCAATGAAGCTAACGACAAGCACTGGCGCCACCCCAAAAAGGGCTGCCAAGACCATGGCCTTGATTCTAATGCTGATCCCTCTGCGAGGCTGGTCCGGATACACCGTTGTGGCCTCTACATCTTTGGATGAGGGGTAAGCGATCGCCGCTGCATCGGCAGAGGGGGGCACTGTGCCGTTGTCTTGCTCGTCAGTCTGGGCGGAAGAATCCCATAGGTTTTGGCCTGGAGCGGTCATGATGGCTTTACTCTTGAGAAGATGAATAGTGGTTTAACTTCAAACCTGCTGAACTTCAAACCCTATGAAGACAGCGGGGTCCAGCGCTGAGGCTGCCACAGCGTTGGCTCTAATATCTGAGGCTGGAACCGCTCTATGGTGTGATCATCAGCAACTTGATCTTCACCGCAGTGCCCCAGGAGTTGATCGACAATTAGCCCTAACCCCGGCACGCTTGTGGACTCGCTGAGCTGAACTGCGTTAAAAACCTCTCTGAGTGGGCTGGGCTTGCCTTCAAGCAGGTGTCGTAGCGTCACCAGCGGGACCAATTGTCCCTGATAGTGAACGACGCCCAAGATCATCTCGTGGTAAAAAGGCAGAGCCAAAACCTGCGATCGCTCTGTTAGCAAAATGCCTGTAATGGTCTGGGTGGGAAAGGCAATTCGACGCTCTCCCACCTGGGTCAAAATATAGTGGCTTTCTTGGACTGCAAAATTGACGGTCGGACTATTCGGTTTCATAGGTGAGCCAGAGAAATCAACAGAACGGCGGTGATGGGGCACCCTAGGACAAGGCAAAACGTCAAAGCTTTTGCAAAACCTCAGAGAGGCGCTCTCGACTTGCGGGCTTGATAATGTAGTCGTTGGCCCCCGTCCGCTGTAGGCCATATTTGACTTCTACAGGGGTATTTTTGGTGGAGTAAAATACGACGTTTTGCCGCGCCGTTTCTCGATTTGCGCGAATCTCTCTCAAAAGCCTGTAGCCGTCTTGGCCCGGCATCACGATGTCTAAAAACAGACAGGCATATTGCCCCGTTGCGAGCTTATCTACCACCCCAGCTGTGTTGTCGTAAGATTCGACATTATGTCCCATATCCTGAAGCAGGGATGACAAAAATTGCCGGTCGACAGCACTATCATCAACAACCAGAAATTGCATGGCTATAGCTTACTCACTTTGTTTCAAAGGAAGAGGAAATCAGATATATTTTTCTAATTATTAGTTCTGCCCCAATTTAGGCGACCCGGAAAGCTATTTTGAAGCGTCGTTAAAGCAGAATATAGGCGCTAGCCTAAAATTGTTTCTAAAAGCATGCGGAGCTCGATTTTAAAATTGGGAAACTCCTCGGGAGCTAGGGGCTTTGATAAAAAGCGACAGCCGCTCCACTGCGCTCTCCAATTGTTGGAGAGCGTTCTCTCCGCAGTCATAACGATCAAAGGAATACCCGCTAGCGCAGGCTGACGGCGAATTTGCTTTAGCAAATCAAAGCCCGAAATTTCAGGCATGTTGACATCCAAGAAGATGGCAACAGGGTTGGACTGAAGCATTACCTCCAAGGCTGAGGTGGGCTCAGAGTGCGATCGCACCGGATATCCCCAGCTCGAAACGAGGGTTTGAAACATTTGCAGCATCAGCGGAGAGTCATCAACGATCAAGATCTCTGATCTCTTGCCTTTCTCCGCAGGCTGAATTGAAAACAGACCTTTATTGACCAGCTGCGCTAGCCCTTTGGCAATTTCCAGCCTGTCCTGACACAAAGACTCAGAAATAGTGTCTATAGAGTCGCCGTGGGAAATAAGCTTCTGCAGATGAACTTTTTGAGCAGAGGTCAGGCTGGCTTGTTTAATGGCGCTGTCGTTTGCCATCAATATCGTATCTAGAGACGGAATGATCGTCTTCACCTTATCCCAGACTATTTTGCGTCTACGTGCTTCAGACAGCATTCCTTTGAGGTCAAACCCAGGGATTGGAACTTGATGTGAGAGGTCTGAGTCGGGCAAAAACTCGGCATGGCCAACAGAGTCGAACAAGACTTCATCAAAGTCTTGAAGAATTTTCAGACGCAGAGCACGTTCAATCTCTTTGGGGTGAGCGAGCTTTAGTCTATAGCAGCTCTCAAGCAGGTTTGGCAGCATTTTAAGCTGCTGCTGCTGATCGACAGGGGGCAGCATCTGCTTCAACGTTCCGAGCAGATACTTGGCCTTGTCGTTTCTGAGAGAGGGAAGGTAGCGCTCGACGATTGCCAGTAAACCATCGATGGACAGCGGCTCACTATCGGAGAAGACGATTTTTCCCTGCGATAACCCCAGATACCACGACCTAAAGTCCTGATTTTGAAGGGAGTATTGGAGTCGATGCCGCCAGTAGCCGGTAAATGATAAATCATTCTCTTGAGAAATCTTTCGGGCAAGAGTCTTATGCCCAAACGAAAATTCTTTCAAGCTTTTTGAATAGAGAGGAATCATACCTTCAAAAAATTATAGATGTCTATACTCAGTAGACAAGATAAAAGGACTTAAGGCAGATTTTTTGCTATTAAGGGCATCGTAAGTTACTGCCTATAACGCAATGGCAAAGATGCACGCTAATTTCAACTGACACTTATCCTGACTGTTATGGCAGCTGACCGTAGCCTTAAAAAATAGCAGCGTACCGCACTACGGCCTTCCACAGGCCATCGGCGTGATGAACGCCGCATTTCCTGCACGCTTCTAGGCAACGCTAACAAGCCTAAGAGAAGCTTTAAACTCTTTCCAAAGCTCATCCGGATGGGACATCGAACTTGAAAGGGAGCATGTCACCCCCCAGCCTCTTCTCTCAGTTCCGGGAAAAGGAGGGTAAGAGATTCAAGTCCCTCTTCCAGCATTGAGAGAAGGATTTAGGACGTAGATGCGTAGCGGCTTCTCTATGAGTGGGCTTAAAAGCGATATGCACCCACTCGAAATAGGTAGATGTAGAGAGATTTGGGTTTTGATGCCTACAGCTTAAGGGTTTTAATATCATTGTCAAAACCAAGCGCTTGTCGCTGTGCCCCTAATTCAATGCCTTTATTTGCTCAAACCCAAAACAAACGTGAAGATCCGCTTGGAATTTAATAAGGCTTGGACACCCTGCCTGCACAAAATTGGCCGCTAGAATGCCTTCCGGCAACATAGAGCGTTTTAACGTGTATCCCAGTTTACCGTACGAATTGCTGTGCTAGCCCCTCTTGTTCGCCAGCATTCAAAGGCTTTTCACAGTTGTATTAATTTTCAAAGAGGGATTTCTAAAATTGGGGACGCGCAGCAAACCGGGTCCCCAATGGCGGTAGCACCAAACCTGCGGGCGAGTCTGTCAGAACTACAGCTCGCGAACCCTAGGCGTATCGCCGTCTAGCTCTCCCACCAAAACAACATCGGCAACGCCGACAAACAGACCGTTTTCCAAGACTCCTGGGATATTATTGAGGGCAGACTCTAGCTGCGCCGGGTCAGCGATGCTGTCAAACTTGACGTCGATCACCAAGTTTCCCTGGTCTGTCACGACGGGACCCGCCTTTTTTACCCCCATTCGTAAGGTCGGCTCCCCCCCTAGCGTCTTGATGGCCTGCATTACCGGGCTAACCGCCATAGGAATGACCTCCACCGGCAGCAGAAAGGTGCTGCCCAGAGAGTCTACAAGCTTACCGCTATCGACCACAACAATGAACTGCTTGGCCAGAGAATCGACAATCTTTTCCTGGGTGTGGGCAGCCCCGCCGCCTTTTATCAGGTTCTTTTGCGGGTCTACTTCATCGGCTCCATCAATGGCCACATCAATATGGTCCACCTCGTCCAGCGACACCACCGGAATGCCGTACTGACGCGCCAGCACAATCGCCTGAAACGAAGTGGTCACGCCTTTAATGTTTTTGAGATCTCCCGACTGGAGCCGCTCCCCCAGATATTGGATGGCGAAGGCCGTTGTTGATCCAGTGCCCAGGCCGACGATGGAGTCCGACGAGACGCGCTCGGCGGCAGCACGGCCGACCTCCTGCTTCATTAGGGTTTGGGGATCAATGTCTGCAGCCATGGGAAAGCCTCCTTAGTCGTTATGCTCACGTCTAGCATGCCGTAAAGTGGTCACGGTGCCTAGAGTATGCTGAAACTAGACGTTCCTCCCTCTAAGTCCACCCGTTTACGACTTGATAATGCGCTTCAACCGGTTAACGGCGAACAATATCAGCCCCCTTGGCGATGAGCAGGCTTTGCTCGCTTACGATAAGGCCCTCAAGCGCCTAGACAATCCATCGTCGGCAGAGGCCGCCGATATCTGGCGGCAGCGGGGCTATTTGCTCCGTCAGCTCAAGCGCCCCAAGCTAGCTCGCGTTAGTTTCGAGCAAGCTTTGGCCATTGAACCCAACGACAGCGCTACCCTAAGCGCTCAAGGAACGGTGCTGGCAATGCTGGGGAAGCAGCAGGCGGCTTTGGACTACTGCAATCGCGGCCTGCAGCCGCTGTCAGCAGAAGGCTTCAATGCTCGAGGACTGGTCCATCTGATATTCAAGCAGCTTTCTAGGGCGATCGCCGACTTCGACCAGGCGATCGCCCTAGACCCAGAGTTTAGCAAGGCCTGGCACAACCGCGGCATTGCCCTAGCCCGTATGGGAAAAGATAAGGGAGCATTAGAGAGCGTAGAGCGGTCTTTGACGATGGACCCACAGCCCTCGGCCCAGGCCTTGGCCGCCTATCTGCTCGTTAAGCAGGGGGAGTTTCGCCAGGCGCTCGATCACTGCAAAAGCGTTTGGACCCAACAGCCTAATTCTTATCCAGCGGCCCTCTACGGCTTGGTGAGTATCGTCGCCTCAGGGCAGCTGCTGACCTACTTGACCCAACCTTCCGGCAGGCAGCAGCTTGGCCACGCGCTGCGCATTGTGGCCCTGCACGTCCGCTACCGTCTCCTCGCACTGGCGGGTATTTTGGCGCTGCTGCTGTTTGCCCCAGCGAGCTTGTCAGCGCCTCTACAGGCCTGGAGCGCAAGGCTGTTTTCCATCGGAATTATTGCCTTAATCGTGGCGGATTTGTGGCGGCACAGGCAGCGGCTGAGCATGATTTGGACGGTTTACTTCCGCTCTGGTCTGCTCACCTATGTGCGGGCGGCGGGAATTATTGCGGTGACAACCGGCACTTTTCTGATGGCGGAGCGGGTGGTTCCGCCGTTTATGCATTGGGGTTGGGCAAACCTCATCTTTGGCCAATCCGGCAACATTATCTTTCAGCCGTTCAATTCATTCAGCAGTGGGCCATCGACCTTGATTCGGGCGGGGGCGATCGCCGAACATTTGCTGGGACAGATTATTCCCTGGGCCGCTTGGGGCAGCCTGGCCGCAGCACCAGCGTCCTCATCGCTGCCCTGGGCAACGCTGTTTATCCTTGGATTTTGGCTGCTGCTGCTGGCCGGCATCCCGTTCTGGGCCAGACTAGAAGAGTATATCTTCCGCCGGGGCGCAAACACCTGGCGTAAAATTGCCGTCCGCTCTACCCAGTTCGGCCTAGTTCATCTGCTGGCGGGTATCCCACTGCTGGGGGGGATTGTGCTGATCGTTCCGGGCTTCCTATTTGCCTGCCGCTACAAGTACGTCTGCGATCGCCACCTGCGTCAGCACCAGGATTTGGACCAGGCGCAAGAGGCGGGCGTAGCGGCTAGCACCGCCGACCATGCGGTCTACAACGCAATTCTGGTTTCTTTAGTCGCCAGCAATTTGCTGGCGGTGGCCTTAAGACGCTAGCGGAACATGCTGCTGACGGAGCTGTCTTCGTGAATACGCCAGATGGTTTCGCCCAGAAGGTTCGCCACAGATAACACCGTCAGCTGCTCAAATTGCTTTGTCTCTGGCAGGGGAATCGTATTGGTAACGATCACCTCTTCAAACAGACCTCCCGAAAGCCGCTCGATGGCTGGAGGTGAAAACACCGAGTGGGTCGCGCAAGCGTAAACCTGGCGGGCCCCCTCTTCCCGCAGCAGCTTTGCTCCCTCACAGATGGTGCCCGCCGTATCGATCATGTCATCCACTAAGACGGCGGTTTTGCCTCTGACATCACCAATAACGTTCATCACCTCGGCAACATTGTGGGCCTGACGACGCTTATCGATGATAGCCAAAGGCGCATCCTCCAGCTTTTTGGCAAAGGCTCGCGCCCGCGCCACGCCGCCGACATCGGGCGACACCACCACCAAATCAGATAGCTTTTTGCTGGCAAGGTACTCCAAAATCACGGGGGAGCCGTACACATGGTCAAACGGAATGTCGAAGTATCCTTGAATCTGGGCGGAGTGCAGGTCCATCGCCAGGATACGATCGGCGCCCGCTTCCGTGATGAGGTTGGCGACGAGCTTTGCGGTAATCGACTCCCGGCCCGCCGTCTTGCGATCGGCGCGGGCGTAGCCATAGTACGGAAGCACCGCAGTAATTTGCCGCGCTGACGCCCGCCGACAGGCATCAACCATGATCAACAGCTCCATCAGATGGTCGTTGACCGGGTGGCAGGTGGGCTGGATCAAATAGACGTCGCACCCGCGAATCGACTCTTGAATCTGGACATAGAGTTCGCCATCGGCAAACCTTTGGCGAACCATAGGCCCAAGATCCATGCCTAAATAGCGGGCAACCTCTTGGGCCAAGGAAGTATTGGATGAACCGGAAAACAGCCGTAGTCGACTGTTGTCAACAAGCTGAGGCATTGGCGGCTGGAGCGTCAGCGTTGCAGAATGAGTCACGTCAAACCCTCAGAGCAGTCATGGCAATCTTAGCATTTCGCTCTGGAAATCTTGGTCGACTTTCTTAAGGGATTCTTAGGAAGAGGGACGATTTGCGCTCGATAGCGGTATCCCTCGGCGCAAGGGCAGGCTACCGCCGCTCTCGGTCAATAGTGATGCTTAAAGCGCGCTCTTACAAATCACCTCGGCTGGCTGCAAGCAGAAAAATGACGATGGGACCGGAGATCATGATCATCCCCACCAGCGTTAGCTGAATAATGGCTTCAAAGTTTAATCCGCCGATTGCGTTTGTTATAAAGCTCATAGCGCCTCCTAAAGTAGACTAAGAAAAAGGTTGTCTTGAGACAGAATCTGCAACACATTTTACCTGATTCAGGCGCGTCCGCCCCTCAACATTAACTCCATCGTCACTAAAGCAACCCTCGTAACGCTATGGCAACTTGGCAATGTATCGACAGCTGCGGCTCATGTTGCTATCTCAATCCGCTAGAGCGGCCTGACCTAAACGAATATCTCTCGAAGGACGAGCTGCTGCTGTACTTGAGCCTGGTGGGTGAAGATGGCTGGTGTGTTCACTTCGACGCGCCGTCGCGACGCTGCCGTATCTACGCCGATCGCCCTCGTTTTTGCCGCGTCGAGCCCGATGTGTTTAGCGAGATGTACGGCATTGCTCCCGAGGAGCTAGACGATTTTGCGATCGCCTGCTGCGTTGAGCAGATCGAATCGGTTCGGGGCGATTGCAGCTCGGAGATGGTTCGCTTTACGCAGGCGATCGCGGCGGCTGATTCGGGCTAGAATGGGTCAGCTCTTTCCCGCCGTACAGGCCGGTCAGCTAAGCCCGGTTAGTTTTATTCTGCCATGCCGCAAGACACCGAGAATATTGATGATTGCTCTGGCGTTGTTCAGACGGCAGATATGGCACCTGCCGATCAGCCCGCCCCACCTGAAGCGGCATCGCTGGGGAGCTTAAGGCTTTTCCTAACGACGTTCGTCACTATTTTTGTGGCGGAGCTAGGGGATAAGACCCAGCTCACTACCCTGCTGATGAGCGCCGAGTCTCAATCCCCCCTAACCGTTTTTCTAGGGGCAGGATCCGCGCTGATTTTGACGACTTTAATTGGGGTCGGAGTCGGTCGCTGGCTCTCTAAGCGGGTCTCCGTCGAAACTCTAGAAACCACAACCGGCGCAATTTTAGCCTTTATCTCGCTGCTGCTGCTGTGGGATGTGGTGCATCTGTGACAGGTGCTGTCAGTAGACTCTCGGCGCTTTTTAAACCTTTGGCAAGCTATACGGCTAAACTCTAATGGACTGGAACCTACTCGGACTCAGCTTTATCACGGTGTTCATCTCTGAGCTAGGAGATAAAAGCCAGCTCGCGGCGATCGCCCTCAGCGGCAGCGCCTCATCTTTATGGCCTGTGTTCGCGGGTGCGGTGAGCGCTCTGCTGCTCACTTCATTCTTGGGCGTGTGGATTGGCGACGGGGCGGCAGCGCTGCTGCCCATTCGCTGGGTGAAAACGGCGGCGGCGCTGGGCTTTGCCCTCATGGCGGTGAGGCTGCTGTGGGTGGACGGTGACGCCTAGGGCAGGGCACCTAGAAAAAAGCTGAGGGCCCAAACCCTGATACAATTCGGGGCGTAGTATTTTAGGCTGATTTGCCATGTCTACGACGACAGGGGCCGACGCAGTTGACGTTGCCATCGCTGAAGGTCAAGACCTCGACGGCAGCCCCATTCCTGCCGACAAACTCAACCTCTACACCGAGGTCATGGCCCTAGAGGCCGGACGGCAGCGCAGCGGCGTGACCAACACAATGCGATCGCGTATCGTGCGCATCGGCGCTAAGCACTTGAGCCAAGAGGAGCTCAATCAAAAGCTGAAAGCGGCGGAGTTCGCGCCGCTGAAGCCCAAAGAGATGGCGTTTTACTACGGCTCTAAGTAGGGGCAGCGTTGGTCACAGCACGCTGCGGCTGTACTAGATAAGCGCTGCGCTTAAGGCTTAACGCCCAACAGTCCCTGCTCTTTAAGCTTGGGGTCAAATCGGATCTGCTCCTGCAGCCCCCGCCCCTGTAGCTGAGCGGCGATCGCCTCCTCCACCCGGCGAGCGACGCGCTTCAGGGTTTTCATCTGCTCTAATTCGCCGGGCGCTTTAGCGTAGGCTCGCCGCTCATCGTCAGTCATCTGTAGTTTGGCGTCTACGGGCTGTATCCAGGCGGTCTCCCCGTCGCGGTTTCCCCAAGGCACCTCGCCATTTTCCGCCAGCCAAGCCGCCTCGATATCCTCTAGCGTTGAGCGCTTGGGCCGCTCAATCGTGTGGGCCTTCAGCCAGTGGCACTGCTGAGGACAGCGGATGATGTGTTGCCTGAGGCTAAGGCCAATATCACGGGAATAGCCCACAAATTGGAGGGTCTTGTCCGCATCGAAGATGGCGTAAATTCCAACTTTATCGAGCGTGTCGGGCAGCTGACCGACATCGTCGATGTAGGAGATGAAGGGCAGAGCGTCCAGGGAAATATTTAAGTCTGAAGTCATAGGGCAGTCTTGATGCATTAGGACAATTGTGTGCCCCATCGCCTACACAACGTCAAGGCTTTGAGCCGAGAGCCTTTCTCTGAGCAATATATCTGAGCGAGCGTGGGGGCGCGCTCACGCTTTATTCCTGGGGTTACAGCGTCTCCACCGTTTCTTGCCGCGTCAAAAACGGCACCTCCATCACCGTTCCCTGTACTTGGCCCACCTGCACCGTTAGCCCCGCACCGCCGACCTTTGAGCGCACATATCCCAGCCCTACCCAGCCCTCGGGGGTTTCCACTACGCTGGTCACCACCCCAGCGCGCTCCCCATCGTGGGTGATGCGCTCCCCCACCGCTGCCGCTCCGCTGAGCCTCAGCCCCCAAAGCTGCTGCTTCGCTCCGCCGTAAGTGTTCAGCCGCGCAATGGTTTCCTGCCCGATGTAGCAGCCCTTATTAAACGACACCCCTTGCCATAGCCCCGCCTCTAGCGGATTGTAGTCCTCAGTGAGCTCTTGCCCCGGCGCTGGACGGCCCTGCACCACCCGTAGCTCCTCCCAAAGGCGATCGCCTAAAGGCACCGCGCCCGCTGCCGTTAGCCGTTGCCACAGGTCAGCGGCCTGGTCAGCCTCAGCGAATAGCGTGTAGCCCGGAGTGGCCAAACCACTCCCTACAGCGACCCTCACCGTCAGATTGTCTAGCGCAAAGGACGCGTGGGACTGCGGCGGTTGATCCGTAACGCCCTCTAGCCCCAAATTCTGAAGCAGTCCGTCGCTCCCCGGTCCCATGACGCTAAACGCCGCCGTCCTCTCGGTCACGTCCGTTAGCTGCACTTTGTCTGAGAAAAAGATAAACCGGTCCATCCAGGCCATCAGGGACTGGCGACAGCTGGGGTGGCACAGCAGCAGCACGGTCTCCTCTAGGGCATAGGCACTCACTAGGTCCACCGTGCGGGCGGTGGAGGTCACAAACACCGTCTCACAGCCTTGCCCTGGCTTCAGGGTCATGAAGTCGTTGGTGCTTTGGTTGTGCAAGAAGCGAATGCGATCGCCGTCCGAAACTTCAATGCGTCCCCAGTGGGAGCGATCGCACAGGGCTACCCCTGACGCCACGGCCTCCCGAGCGGCTCCATCGCTGTCAAAGCTGAGGGCAATCTCTGACTCAGCCTCAAACGTCGCTCCCAGCGACGCCTTTAAATCACGCAGCGACTCTGACATCAGCCTTGGCCTCCCCATATAAACAAATTCTAAGCGTCCAATCCCAAACGTCTAAACGTTAAACCGAAACAGCATCACATCGCCCTCTTTGACGACGTACTCTTTCCCTTCACTGCGCACCAGTCCCTTATCTTTCGCCGTTCCCATGGAGCCCGATTCAACCAAGTCACCATAGGCCACCGTCTCTGCCCGAATGAAGCCCCGCTCAAAATCAGTGTGGATCACCCCTGCCGCCTGGGGGGCTACCATCCCGGCGCGAATGGTCCAAGCGCGGGTCTCTTTCGGTCCGGTTGTGAAGTAGGTGCGCAGCCCCAGCAGCTCATAGGTGGCGCGAATTAGAGTTTTCAGGCCACCTTCGCTTACCCCGAGGGCCTCTAAGAAATCAGCTCGTTCCTCGTTGGATAGCTCCACTAGCTCCGCCTCCACCTGCGCCGAGACAATGACCACCTGGGCTCCATCAGCCCTGGCCACCCCCCGCACCTTCTCTACCCAGTCGTTACCTGTGGCTAGGTCGTCTTCAGATACGTTGGCGGCGTAGATAATCGGCTTGCGGGTCAGTAGACCCAGGGGTTTGATGATTAGCTCCTCTTCTTCGTCTAGCTCTACCTGCCGCGCCGGCTGCCCGCCGTCCAGCACTGGCTGCAGCTTTTCTAAAATGGTCAACTCTATTTGAGCCTCTTTATTAGAGCGGGCCTGCTTGCGGATGCGCTCGATGCGGCGCTCGATCTGACTGAGGTCTGCCAGCGCTAGCTCTAGATTGATCACCTCGATATCCCGCACCGGGTCGATAGAGCCTGACACATGAATAATGTCGTCGTCATCAAAGCAGCGCACCACGTGAATAATGGCGTCTACCTCACGGATGTTGGCCAAGAACTGGTTGCCCAAGCCCTCCCCCTGGCTTGCCCCCTTCACCAGCCCCGCAATATCTACAAATTCGATGCGGGCAGGAACAGTCTGGTCGGACTCAGAGATTTGGGTGAGGGCGTTAAGGCGCTCGTCGGGAACCGCCACCACGCCCACGTTGGGCTCGATGGTGCAAAAGGGGAAATTGGCCGCCTGCGCTTTAGCGTTGGCGACGACGGCGTTAAATAATGTTGATTTGCCGACGTTGGGCAGTCCGACAATTCCGGCTCTAAGCATAGGTCGTAGGTAGGGGTCGCGAATTCAGAGGCCACAGCATACCAGTATAAAGCCTCGGTCCAATTCAATTCGAGCTGTGGCTAAAGGCCGCTATCAGGGCTAAAGGTCATCGGACCAGACTGTCTGGGCGGCTGAGACCAGCTGCCGCCGATAGAGGCAACTCTCGCTCTAGGCAACTCCCGCGCCAGCTGTCGGCTACATCTTAAGCTTTACTGAAGTTGTAGCCAATGCGACAAAACGTGAGAATTTGCTGTGAATTAATTGTGACTATAGATACAATAGTTCGCCCAATTACGAGTCGAAATCGCCATGGATATCGCTCAGCCCTCTTCTAGCCTAGATCGCGCAGCAAAATTTGATGGCAGCCGCACCGGGATTACGGTTGAAGCCATCAAGCGCTCTTTTTTGAACAATCTGTTTTTTGTTCAGGGAAAGCCGGTGACCCTGGCAACGCAGCACGATTACTACACGGCTTTGGCCTATGTCGTACGCGATCGCATGCTGCAGCGCTGGAACAGCACCGCTGCAGGCTATACCCAGAAGAAAGCGCGCACGGTGTGCTACCTGTCAGCAGAGTTTTTGATGGGGCCGCACCTGGGCAACAACTTGATCAACATGGGCATCTATGAGCCCGCGAAGCAGGCCATTGAAGAGCTAGGCCTAGACTTTGATCAGCTGCTGTCCCAGGAAGTGGAGCCAGGGTTAGGCAATGGTGGTTTGGGACGTTTGGCGGCCTGCTACCTCGACTCCATGGCCGCGCTAGAAGTCCCGTCGCTGGGCTACGGCATTCGCTACGAATTTGGCATTTTTCAGCAGGACCTCAAGGAGGGCTGGCAGGTCGAGCGCACCGATAAGTGGCTGCGCTACGGCAACCCTTGGGAAGTGGTGCGCCCAGAATGGGGGCAGGCGGTGAAATTCGGCGGCTACACCGAGGCCTACACCGATCGGTCCGGTTGCTACCGCGTTCGCTGGGTGCCTGAAAGAGAGGTGTTGGGGGTTCCTTATGATACGCCCATACTGGGCTACCAGGTGAATACAGCCAATACGCTGCGGCTGTGGAAGGCTGAGGCAAATGAGTCGTTTGACTTCGCCGTCTTCAATGAGGGTAACTACTACGGAGCAGTGGAAGAGAAAGTCTCTTCTGAGAACCTAACCAAGGTGTTGTACCCCAATGACGATACGGTGGCCGGGAAGCAGCTGCGCTTGGAGCAGCAGCATTTCTTCGTATCCTGTTCTCTCAAAGACATGTTCAGGATTTTGGAGAGGCAGGACGTCCCTGTAGAAAAATTTCACGAGAAATTTGCCATTCAGCTCAACGATACCCACCCAGCGATCGCAGCGGCTGAGCTGATGCGACTGCTGTTAGACATGCAGGGCTGACCTGGAACAGGGCTTGGGAGATTACCCAAAAGACCCTAGCGTACACCAATCACACCCTGATGCCCGAGGCTCTTGAGAAATGGCCCGTCAGCCTGTTTGGCAGGCTGCTGCCGCGCCATCTAGAAATCATCTATGAAATCAACGCCCGCTTTCTAGATCTGGTGCGGATGAAGTTTCCCAAAGACCCCGAGCGGCTGGCGCGGATGTCACTCATCGATGAGAGCGGCGATCGCTACGTGCGAATGGCCAACCTGGCCTGCGTCAGCAGCCACACTATCAACGGCGTCGCCGAGCTCCACAGCGAACTGCTCAAGCAAACCGTACTCAAAGATTTCTACGAGCTGTTTCCAGACCGGTTCTGCAACAAAACCAACGGCGTCACCCCCCGGCGCTGGATGGCCCTGAGCAATCCCCGCCTGACAAAACTAGTGTCTAGCCACATTGGGGACACCTGGGTCAAACACCTTGACGAACTCAAGCGCCTCGAACCCATGGCCGATGACAGTAGCTTTCGGCAGGAATGGCGAGATATTAAGCAGGCCATTAAGCGCGATTTGGCGAGCCATATTCACAGCAAAATGGACATCTTAGTCGACCCCCTGTCGCTGTTCGACGTGCAGGTGAAGCGCATTCACGAATACAAGCGGCAGCACCTCAACGCGCTCCATATCGTTACCCTCTACAGCCAGCTTAAGCAAAACCCGTCGCTGCAAATTACGCCCCGCACCTTTATCTTCAGCGGCAAGGCGGCACCGGGCTACCACATGGCCAAGCTGATGATCAAGTTGATCACTTCGGTAGCGGACATGATCAACCGCGACCCAGAACTGCGCAATCAAATGCGGGTGGTGTTTTTGCCCAACTACAACGTCACCAACAGCCAAAAGATCTACCCTGCGTCAGACCTGTCAGAGCAAATTTCTACTGCTGGGTTCGAGGCCTCCGGTACCGGCAACATGAAATTTGCGATGAATGGTGCCCTTACCATTGGCACCCTAGACGGCGCCAACGTAGAAATTCGTGAGGCCGTTGGCGCAGAGAACTTTTTCCTGTTCGGCCTCACGGCGCAGCAAATTCAGGATCTCAAAGCGGAAGGCTACAACCCTCAGGACTACTACCGCACCAACCCCGTGCTCAAAGACGCGATTGACCTGATTGCATCGGGCCATTTTTCCCACGGAGATACGGCCCTGTTCGAGCCGCTTCTCGGTAAGCTGCTTCACCACGATCCCTTTGCCCTACTGGCAGATTATCAGTCCTACGTCGACTGCCAAGAGTCGGTGAGTCGGGCTTACTGCGATACAGACCACTGGACGAAACTGTCTATCTTGAACTCGGTCCGCATGGGTGTATTCTCTTCAGATCGCTCTGTCCAAGAGTATTGCGACGAGATCTGGAAGGTGTCGCCCCAGTCCATCAATTTATCGGATGCGATGTCGGGAGCTGGCAACCTGGACAACGGGCTGACCTGCAAGCTCAGCAAGAGCTAGCTTTGGCGGCCTTAGGGGTCAGCGACTGTGCCGCACCCCCACGGAGGTGAATACTCCCGACGCTCATCGCTGATGCGATAGAGCGCGGGCTTCATCGGTCACCCGATGAGCTTCCTGCTTCTGGGCCAGTTGGCTAGATATGGTTTCCCACATCCCCGCTACCTCGACTCCACAGGCAATTTGAATACCCGAAATTCCACGGGCGTTGATGACTTGAGCAGCGGCAATATCTCTCGGCTTGAGCGACCCGCATTCACCACAACGATGAACGCGATCGCCCAACGATTTTTTGACCACAGCGCCGCAGTCTGGGCACTCCTGAGAGGTGCCATACGGGTCAACCTTGCCGTAATAGACGCCGCGCTTGAAGCACACCCATGGCAAGACCTGGTTTATGAACTGCCCCAAGCCAGCATCGAGTGTGTGTTTACCCAGCATCCCTTTCGCCATGATGCGAAAGTCAAGGTCTTCCACGAAGATGATCTGGGCCTGGTCACAAAGCTTGTGGGCCAGCTTGAACTGCCAGTCAAGGCGGCAAGCGGCTATCTGCTCATGCACCCGTCCAATTCTTCCGATGAGCTTGGCGCGGTTATTCGAGCGCCGCTGCTTATTCTTCAGCCTGCGTTGCAGCAATTTAAGCTTGCGCTGCAGCTTACCGAAAAAGCGCGGGCGCTCTACCTGCAAACCGTTGGAAGTGGACAGGAAATACTCAAGCCCGACATCAATACCAATGCTGTCCCCAGCAGGGATGGCATCAGGAACATTGACATCAGCTTGAATACTCGCGGTAGCGTACCACCCCGAATGCTTTTTGATGATGCGCACCGTTTTCACCGCAAACCCTTCTGGGATAGGGCGGTGCAGAACGATGCGCATCGTGCCTAGCTTAGGCAACTTGATTTGGCTACCCGTCACCGGGTTTTCCTTGAACTGCGGAAAGAGGAACGAGCGGTACTGCCCAAACTTTTTGAAGCGCGGGAAACCGTGGCCTCTCTCCTTCCTCGCAGCAAATGCTGCCTCTACCCTGCGAATAGGCTCTTGAAGCACCTGAGACTGCACGTCCTTCAGGTGAGGAAATACCTTCTTAGCCGCAGTCAGCGCATTTTGCTGCTTGTAGTAGTCAGGATATGGCGCGTCCGCCGCCATGACGTACTCCGACTGAAGCGAGCAGGCATTAGCCGCACAGCTTCTCGACTTTACCCAGTCCTTGCGTTCGCGCAGCGCATAGTTGTAGACGCCGCGACAGGTCTCAAGCCAACAGACCATACGGGCTTCCTGCTCAACAGACGGATAAATTCTGTAGGAGTAGTTCAAGGTCAACATACCTCGATTATAGCGTTTTTAAGGAGTAGTGAGACACTCCTTAATCGCTCGCCTACGGCTCACGCGCCTCTCATCCCGACGCTGATGCTGCGCATACAGCGCGGGACTTCCCGTCTACCAGTTAAAAATCGCCACCAAGCCGAAATGGGCTTGGTGGCGATGGTGCATAGATTCAGTCGAACAGGGCTAGTGCGTGTGGTTCTGGCCGTTGTAGAGCTGTCCTCGAATAGCCCCATCGGGGAACTGAGGATTGTGCACGTTGATGTAAAAGCTCCCCGGATCCATCAAGATACGCTGAACAATTCCTGCTTCTCCTGTAGGAAACTTGCCCTCTTCGCCTTCAGTCAGGCAGTCACCGGCATTGCCGTCTTCAGGTCCAGCCAAAGCCGCAACGACGGGGCCATTCTCGTCGGCTGCTCCCTCGTGAATGTGGGCTGCCATACCGCTTCCCACAGGCACCTGCTGAATTCCAGAGACGTTGAGCACGTAGCAAAGCGTAGTCTCGTCGCCGTCAATGCCAAAAACGTAGGCTTCTCCCGTGCCGGTGGCATCTCCCACTAGCTGGCTGGTATCACCATCGCCAGCAACTTCGGCGCTGCCGTCTAGCTCTGTTGAGAGGATGACGTTTGTGTGACCCGCTCTAGCGGTTTGAGGCAGCGCAATTCCGAGGCCTAAAACAACGGTGCCGAGCACCAGTTTAAGACCGTTGAGCTTCGTTGTCATTAAATACTTTCCCGATGTTTGGACTCACTTAATACTACGCTTAGACTCCAAGTTTGGATCCAAGGCCTGCTCTTTTTAGTTTGCTACAGAGCTAACGACCTGCTGTTGTAGATGCCTTTCCCTGCAAAAAGTAATCTCAACTTAAATGGATCCCAATTGCCGTAAGCAGCGTATCTATAGTGAACTCGACGTGAGTTCGATCCCTTAGGCTGCTTGGCTGCCGTGTTTCTGCTCGTTGTGTTCTTGCTGTTGTGACGATAAAGGAGGTGCCCATGCAGGATGAAAAAAAATTCATGCGATACGTCCCGCTAGAGTCTGTATGCCTGATGGCGACTAGCTTATTAACAATGCTGCTGTGGCGAGCGATATTTCTTCTCTAACAGCCCGCTAGAATCGCCGACCTATGGACGTCTGAATTGACCTGTAGTAGTTTTTACGGAGAGCGTTCTATCGGAGCCTGCTGTCAGAGGGTAAGATGGGTCGTGGTATCTGTGTATCCAGCGATCTATGGATTCTGGGAAATCTAACCCTAACGAGACTCCAACGGACGGACACCTGTGGTCAGCGATCGCGCAGGGAGATACCAATGCCTTAGGATTGCTCTACGATCGCCACGCGGGTCTAGTCTACGGTATTGCGCTCAAGGTTTTGGGTAGCGCTCAAGAAGCAGAAGACCTCACCCAGGATATTTTTCTTAAACTGACTGAGAGCTCGTCCTATGATCCGCAGCGCGGCTCTCTCAGAACGTTTTTGGCGGTTCTGACGCGATCGCGTGCCATAGACCGGTTGCGATCGCGGCGGCGGCGGGAGCAGCAGTCGCGGCGATCCCAGGGCGATATGCGGGCCTCACCACCTGCAGCAGACAACCCTACAGACGCCGCACTTCAGCAGGAGCGATCCCAGGAGGTTCGGGCTGCGCTTGCCGCGCTATCGGGCAGTCAGCGCCAGGTTCTAGAGATGATCTACTACGACGGACTTACCCAAGCCGCGATCGCCGAACAGCTCAATATTCCTGTAGGCACCGTTAAGTCCAGAGCCAGACGCGGCTTGCTTAACCTGCGCCAGGTTATTCAGCAGTCCAACAAACTTTAGGCGGCATTGGGTCAATTTTTTACGGGGGATGATGGCACTGTGACTGGGTCGATGTCTCGAAAAGAGCAGCAAGAATTAATCGCGGGCTACGTTTTGGGCGATTTGAGCCCAGACGAAGCGGCTGCCATCGAGCAGATGCTGGCCGATCCAGCGATCGCTCAAGACGTTAGGCAGATGCAGCAGGCGTTTGAGCTGGCCTATGCCCCTGCGGAGGTCCAGCCGCCCCGTCGCTTACGCGAGTCACTTCTGGATGCTCACCAAGCCGCTCATCTGACGTCGCAGGCAAGATCTATCTCCACGGTTAGACCTGCGCCGCCCAACCGCTCCCTTGAATGGTCTAGTGACGGTCGCTCCGAACCGCGCCGCTGGGGAGGCCGCTGGGGGAGACATTTGGGGGCGATCGCGGCGCTATGTATTGTGGGGCTAAGCCTCAGCAACTACCTGACCTGGCGATCGCTGCAGACCCTACAGGCCGAGAGGCAAACCGAAGGGCAGGCGACTTTTCTGACGGTTTCTCTCAACCCGGCGGAAGGAAGCGCTGCAGACGGCGCAGTGACAGTAGCGCTTGACGCCGCCAACCTCAAGGCGCTGCTGGAGACAGAACTTCCCCCACTTCCTGAGGGTCAGGTGTATGCGCTGTGGACGGTGCTGCAGGCCGACGCCCCGTTCACCACAGACGAGAAGGGCGCAATCCTCACCTACGTGTTTACGGCAGAGGGCGAAACGGCAGAGGGCGAAGGCGAAACTATCCCTCTGCCGCCGGTCTACCGCGACAGCCGCTGGATCAAGGCGATCGCCGTTACGGTAGAAGACGCCAGCGCGCCGCAACGCCATGTCTCAAGTCCGATTCTTATTGAGGAGCTATAGGCTGGCGATCGCCCGTCGGGGCGTCTTTAAGATCTGCCGATGTTTACCCAGCCGCTACGGCTAAGCTAGCACCCGGTTGAGCTTGCCGCTGCGGTAGCCCTCTAGGTCTAAGGTGACGTACAAAAACCCCATTTCCTGAAACGCTGCCACCATGGCATCGCGGTCTACGTTCAGCACGAAGGGCGTAATCTCCCCCGGCGGCAGCTCAATGCGGGCCGTGTCCCCATCCGAGCGCACCCGCAGATCCCGGTACCCCAGGTTTCTCAAGTAGCGCTCTGCCTGCCCCACCCGGCGCAGCTTGTCTACCGTGATGGATTCGCCATAGGGGAACCGGGAGCTGAGGCAAGGCTGGGAGGGCTTATCCCACCAGTCAAGTCCCAGCTGTCGCGAAATCTGCCGCACCTCTAGCTTTGTGATACCCACCTCCGCTAGAGGCGATCGCGCGCCTCGCTCTTTGGCTGCCTGAATGCCGGGCCGGTAGTCCTGCAGGTCATCGGCGTTGACGCCGTCCACCACGTAGGGATAACCCCGCTCTAGGGCCAAAGGCTTGAGGGTGTCGTGCAGCTCGCTTTTGCAAAAGTAGCAGCGGTTGACGGGATTAGAGGTGTAGTTGGGGTTGTCGAGTTCGTAGGTGTGGACGATTTCGTGGCGAATGCCAACGAACTCTGCCTGCTGGCGGGCGGCTTCTAGGTCTTCGGGCAGCAGAGAGGGGGAGTCGGCGGTGACGGCCAAAGCGCGATCGCCCAGCACGTCGTAGGCCACTTTCGCCACTAGGGCGCTGTCGACGCCGCCTGAGTAGGCAATCAGCGCCTGCTGCATCTCGGAGAAGAGCGATCGCAGCTGGTTCAGCTTTTGAGTGGGGGGGGCGCTGAGCGTCGGGTTAATCATGAATTTTGAGAACCAAACAAAGTAGTGAAAGCGGCAATATAGAGACGCAGGGTGCACTGTGCGTAAGCCCACCGCACCATAATCTAACGCATCATCATACAGAACCTCTAGTATTTAGGGTAGCGAATTGGCGGCGGTTCGGAGGGGGGCTGCGCTAGGCCACCGTTTACGGGGCGCTGAAAATATTGGCTAGGCGGACGGGAAATCTGCTATATTGAATCCCTGTTGCTGGTGTAGCTCAGTTGGTAGAGCAGCTGATTTGTAATCAGCCGGTCGCAAGTTCGAATCTTGTCACCAGCTTCTTTAATTAAGCCTTATTGCGCTTCGATTCGGCCCACAACTTGGAGCTGATTTTGCTCATATCGCATCACCACCATCTCCCCGGAAGCGACGCCGCTTCCTGCAATCGCTGAAATATTGACGAAGTGGGTCACCATCACCGTCACCTGCTGAGCCTCTTTATGCTCGGCCATGAACGCTTGCAGACGCTCGGTACGCTCTGGACCCTGGGCACGGTTTTCGAAGAATGAGTTTAGGGTGGGGAACGGTTCTACGGGACCAAGAGCCAGCTGGGTAGCGGTGTCAAGGCAGCGGCACCATTCGCTAGAGAGGACCTGCCCGGCCGCTACGTTCTTTTGTCGAAACAGCTCCCCGGTGCGCCGGGCCTGGGTCAGCCCTTCTTCTGACAGGTTGCGCTGTGTGGAGCAGTCCTGTAGGTCGAAGCTGGGTGGATCGCCGGTGCCAGGGGCGATCGCATGGCGCATCAGCACGTAGTAGTGGGTATCGGCTTCCTGAAGCTGGGACCAGATATCGGCGTCGGTTTGACCGTCGGTTTGGGCGATCGGCGCCGGGCGCCCTGGTTCTGGCCGGGCCGCTTCGCTTTGAGTAGGGGAGGGTTCAGATGGGTTCGAGCTGGGCTGAGGACTGATGCAGCCCGTGAGGCTGAGCAGCAGCGCCCAGACTGTCCACTGCTTGCTGGAGGGAGTCATAGGGAGAGTTGAGAATTTAGCCACTACGGGACAGCGCAAGGGAGGTTCAGCAAAGAGAACTGCCTGTCGAATTAACTTTCTTCAGGCTGCTAGCTCTTAATGTCGCTCTAACAAGTCGTCATAGCCCTCAACACTAATTCGAGAAACGATCTGCGATCGCTGCTGCTGCAAAATTTGTTTAAACCGATCCCCAAGCTGCCCCTTGAGAATGGCGACCAGGTTGGCCGCCTGCTGCTGTGCCGCCTCTTTCTGCTCTAGCAAGTACAGCCCCAAGCAGGCATGAACGACTGCATCCCCTGGCTGGCCGAGCTGATAGAGCACCTCGGCCAGCGCGGCATGGCTCAGCCCTTCTAGCTCTAGATTACCTGTCTGAATAGAGGCTACAAGGCTACGGTCCAGGTAGGGTTTTGCAAGACTCGCTTGCTCCAGCAGCAGGTGCGCCGTACCCAGACCCAGTGAGCAAAACAGCCCTGATAGCAGGTCTTTATGCTTGTCTGATAGGGCCAGCCCCCGCTCCAGCCTTTGGACAACGGGCTCTAGCATCAGGGTCGTAACGTGCTCTTGCTGCTGAGTTTGCCGCACTTCGGCATAGCCCAGATTGGCGATCGCGTTTGTCTCCCCCATGGAATCACCGCTCTGGCGAGCCAGCAGCAGGGCGCGCTGGCCGTGGGCTATTGCCTCGGAAAACTCCCGCTGCCCAACGCTCAAGCGGCTGAGGTGGTTGAGGTTGGCCACCTCGCAGGTTTGGTCTGCGGCCTGGCGGGCTAGGTCAAGAGCCTCTTCGTAGAGCTGTCTAGCCTGTTCGCGATTGCCCACCCACTGCTGAGAGTAGCCCAAAATTGTCAGAATTCTCGCTTTTTCCTGGGTCTTTTCAATCGCTTTTAGGGGCTGGTCGAGGTAGGTGATTGTATTGCGGAAGCTATCTCCTGAAAAGGAGACGAACACACCGCCGTAGAGGGGAAAATTGTCGCGCTGGGCGAAGGTGCGCAGAATCTGCAGCGCTACCTGAAAACAGGCGCTAGAAAGGCGGTTGAACCCTGCTTGCTGAGCTGCGCGGGAGCCTTCGCTGAGCTCGCACCAGATAATAGCAAAGGCAAAGAAAGTGGCTGCTGAGAGGTTGCGGCCCACCTTAAAGCTATAGGGCTGCTTGTCAAACCACTCCACCAGGCCGCTTTGCATTCCCCGCAGCAGCACCATCAGCTCGACCCAAGCGCTCAGGTCGAGAGTGCTGCGCTGCTGAGCGATCGCTCGGGCAGACTGATTACGAGCTTGAGCGGTAAACAGCATCTGGGGGAGGGGCTGGCTCGTATGTCTTGCCCAATAGTTCCAGGGATTATTATCGCTCACCGCAGATTGGGTAAAGCCGACGGCACGAGGATTTTCATACAGCCAGCCGAGCAGGTGGGGCTGCAGAGCGGTGTAGGTGGCTAGCCCCTGCTTCAGCCCGGTGGCGATGCGGTGCAGTTCTTCAACGAGTCCGTGATTATTGTCGCTGGGCTGCACCTGAGCTAGCGCCTGGGCCAGCAGCTCGATGTGGTGATGGTTAAAGACGTAGGTCTGGTTGGGATCGAGGATATTGACCAGCACTGAGAGGCGTTCCTCATCAGTCGCCTGCATCAGCTGGCTAACGGCATCGCTGCTGGCGGTTTTGCTCTGCTGGCTATCTTGATACTGTCGCCAAGCGTCTTCAAGGGTGCGCAGTGCCTTGCTCTGACGCTCAATCTTGGCGCGCTTCAGCTCGTCTCTCTGGGCTTCTAACTGTTGGTCAATTTCCCCGCGCCGCGTGAGCAGGCACCGCTCAAAGATTTCGCCCGCCCCTAGCTTGAGTTTTTTGACGAGCTGGTTGTAGACGTATTCTTTAGAGCGGACCTTACCTTTTAGGGTGTTGTCAATGATCAGGTCAATAAAATCGGTGTAGCGATCGCTCAGCGAGGGGGCGTCCCCGTTGCTAGGATTTGAAGGATGAGGGTCTGGGGCCATGAGCATTACCGGCGTTGAACTGCGTTTGAAGCGGCGAGCTTCACTCCTCTAGGGTAGCGCTCTGGGCGGTTCAGAAACGTCTTGGAAGGCGGCCTGCGTACGCTGTGGTGACCCACTGGCGTTTAGCGAGCGGGCCGCTAAGCAAAGTATTGATAACGTCTTAGAAGCGATCGCCAATTAATTCCCGCAGTAGGCAATCAAATCAATTTCCACATCGCCATAAGCCGCCAGCGCCGTCACCCCCACCGTTGTTCGCCCCGGCAGCGCACCCTCTGGAAAGTACGAGGCGTAGATCTCGTTAACGGGGTCGTAAAAGCGAAAATCAGTGACGAAAATTCGCGCCATCGTCACCCGGTCAAAGTCTGACCCGGCGTGTTGAAGCACCAGCTTCAGGTTTTCCATCACGCGGATGGTCTGAGTCTCAATGCTGCCGCGCACCACCTGTCCCGTCTGGGGGTCTTCAGCCAGCTGACCGGTCACAAATAGGAAATCTCCAGCTCTCACGGCGTGGGAATAGGGGGCAACCGATGGGAGAATATCGTCGGGAAGGTTGATGCGCTCGAACATAGTGATCTAAATGGTGTTTTAGAAGGCTAGCAGTCTACGTGAGAATGAGCCAGGATTGACCTCACTTATATCACCTATGCTTCGCTGCTCCATTATAATTCCTACGCTGAACGAAGAAGCCTGTATCAACCAAACCCTGATTGGCCTCGCTCAGCTCCAGCCGCTGCCGCTGGAAATTATCGTCGTAGATGGCGGCAGCACCGATGGAACAAGGGCAGCGATCGCTCTGCAGACCCACCGCTGTCCGGTTCCTATCATGAGAATAGATGGTCTTCCTGGGCGATCGCTGCAGATGAATGAGGGGGCTAGGGCTGCTAGCGGCGACGTCCTCTGTTTTCTCCACGCCGATACGGAGGTGCCCAACGATGTCTTGTGGCTGATTGAGCATACTTTACAGCAGCAGAACGTTGCAGGCGGTGGCTTTATTTCGCTAATGCAGGGTAGAACGGTAACGCGCTGGGGCACTTCGCTGCACAACTACCTCAAAACGTTCTATGCTCCCCTGCTGTTTCGGCCTCACCTGTTTTTGCGTGGCCTACGGCTGCTGTTTGGAGACCAGGTAATTTTTTGCCATACAAAAGCGTTTTGGGCCTGCGGCGGGTTCGACCCAACGATGCCAATTATGGAGGACGGTGATCTCTGCCTCAGACTGGTGCAGCAGGGGCGTATTCGCCTGGTGAACCGAGTGGTTTATTCTAGCGATCGCCGGGTTGCGAAGTGGGGGCCGCTGCGGGCTAACCTGGTCTATTTAATGATCGGCATTTTGTGGGGGTTCAGCGTACCCACCTCCTGGCTAAAGCGATTTTATCAGGACGTACGCTGATCTTTTGAAGGGATTGCTTGAGCGGTGACCCGAGTACCGCTGAGTCATAGCCGTGCTGCTAGAGACTGTGCTGCCGGAGGGTCATAAGCAACCTCAATCGTCAATTTGATTAATAGATTGACAAGATTCTCTCTCTTTTGGCACAGAGAAAACTGATGCCTTTTATCGATATTTACCCTGGAAAGGTTATCTATAGTAAAGCTGAAGAACTTAACGCGATAGACATTGTGAGATGTCAGCGACGCTCATCCCTAATTTCTTCTGAGATGACCTAATAGAAGCTGCTCACTAATGCGCGTTCCTAGTTGAAAAAAGACAAGACTAGGCAGAAATTTTCACCTTTATTCATTGGAGAATCTATGAAATCCACACAGTATTTTACTTTGACCTTCGGCGTCATTTATCTCGTCCTCGGGATTTTAGGACTAATTCCTAATGCCATTGAGACTATTGACTCTGCCAACCTAACCGTCGATCCAGACCTTAACGCCACTTTTAGCTATCTCCTAGGGATTCTCCCTGTCAACAACTTGAGTAGTGGCATCAACCTCCTGCTCGGCCTCACCGGTATTGCCACGGCGATCGCCCTCGACAGCGCTCGCGCCTTCTCCGGCCTTTTAGGCATCATTATGACTGCAGGTGCGGTCCTTGGCCTCATCCCCTACGCTGATACCCTCTTTGGTTTAACGCCGCTGTTTGGGACTAACGTCATCCTGCATGCCATCACGGCGGTATTTGCCATCTACTTCGGCTTCATCAAGACCCCTGACCTGCTTGAGATCTCCGGCGGCAAAGCCTAAGCCTCAGCTGAGCTCCGACTACAAGCTAGCTTCTAGCAGCGGCCTGTATCGCCAAAGCCCCGCAGTGCCAAGACATAGTGTTCTGGCACTGCGGGGCTCTTTAACTATTAGACGGGAAGTCCCGCGCTGTATGCGCAGCATCAGCGTCGGGATGAAGGGCGCGTGAGCCGTAGGCGAACAATTAAGGAGCGGCGCACTACTACAAGCAGCAAAATGCGCTGACTGCGGCTAAGAAGATATTTCCTCACCTGAAGGACGTGCAGTCTCAGGTGCTTCAAGAGCCTATTCGCAGGGTAGAGGCAGCATTTGCTGCGAGGAAGGAGAGAGGTCATGGTTTTCCGCGCTTCAAAAAGTTTGGGCAGTACCGCTCGTTCCTCTTTCCGCAGTTCAAGGAAAACCCGGTGACGGGTAGCCAAATCAAGTTGCTTAAGCTGGGCACGATGCGCATCGTTCTGCACCGCCCTATCCCTAATGGATTCAAGGTCAAGACGGTTCGCATAGGGAGTATTCACCGCAATTTCTAGAGTCCATCCCTTGAGATTTTGTTACGAAAGCGGGGTTCCATACGCTAGCTCTCTATACTGAGGCCTAGTCCCTCCGGTCGCTATCCACGAAGGTTAAGCCGTCTGTGGTTCATCCTCCCCTATCTGACCCTCGCCCCTCCGCCTTTGATGCTGCCTCTCAATCTCGATCGTTGCCGGAGCAGCGGTGGCGTATTACTGAACTGTCAGCCGAGGCAAGGGCGATCGCCGCCGCCACCGACCTGCCGCCCCTGCTGGCCCAGGTGTTGGTCAACCGGGGCTTTGATACCGTAGAGGCCGCAGCGCGGTTCTTAGACCCCACCCTAGAGACCCTGCCCGCCGCCGGTGACGACTTCCCTGACTTTGCCCACGCCCTAGAGCTGCTGAGCCAGGCGATCGCCACCGACCAAAAGATCGCCATCTGCGGCGACTACGACGCCGACGGGATGACCAGCACGGCGCTGCTAATTCGGGCGCTGCGGGCCATGGGTGCGGATGTGGACTATGCAATACCTAGCCGCATGATGGAGGGCTACGGCATCAACCGCCGCATCGTGGAGGACTTCCACGCCGAAGGTGTGCAGATTATCCTCACCGTAGACAACGGCATCGCCGCCTACGACCCTGTCGCCAGGGCGCGGGAGCTAGGCTTGGCGGTAATTATCACCGACCATCACGACGTTCCGCCCCAAATCCCCCCCGCCAACGCCATCTTGAACCCCAAGCTGATCGATGAGCGATCGCCCTACCGGGGGCTGGCGGGCGTTGGGGTCGCCTACCTGCTGGCGCGGGAGCTGGCGGAGTCGCTGGGCTACGGTCTGCTATTGGCGGACCCGCTGCTGGCGCTGTTTACCCTAGGCACCATTGCCGACCTCGCTTCTCTGACGGGGGTGAACCGCCGCTGGGTGCAGCAGGGGCTGGCGCTGCTGCCGCACTCCAAGATTGCGGGGGTGAAGGCGCTGATTCAGGTGTCGGGAATAGAGGGCAGTAAAAAGGCGCTGAAGCCGGAAGCGATTGGGTTTCGGCTGGGGCCACGTATCAACGCCGTGGGGCGAATCAGCAACCCACAGACGGTGATTGAGCTATTGACCACCGACGACGAGGGTGTGGCCCTAGAGCGGGCCATGGCCTGCGAGCAGGTCAACGGCACCCGCCGCCAGCTGTGCGAGCTAATTGAGGCGGAGGCGATCGCCTACATCGAGACCACCAAGCCTGACCTAGCGGAAGAGCGGGTGCTGGTGGTGGTGCGCCCCGGCTGGCACCACGGCGTGATTGGCATTGTGGCCTCACGTCTCGTGGAGCGCTACGGGGTGCCGGTGTTCATCGGCACGGACGAGGATGTGGACGAGGCCGAGCTGAGCCCCACCAGCGACCTGAGTCAGGCCCAGCACCTGCGCGGCTCCGCCCGGGGCATCCCTGAGTTTGACGTGTTCGGGGCGCTGCAGTTTAGCGGCTCGGTGCTGGGGAAGTTTGGCGGTCACCCCGCCGCCGGGGGCTTCACCCTGCCTGCCGCCAACCTAGAGGCCTTTCGCCGCCGCCTGCAGCTCTACGCCAACCTCACCCTGCATCCCCACCACCTCAAGCCCGCGCTCAATATCGACGGCCAGACCCCCCTCAGCGTCGTCACTCTAGAGCTGTTTCAGCAAATGGACCGCCTGCAGCCCTGCGGCATTGGCAACCCGGAGCCGCTGTTTTGGACGCCGGGGGTGCGAGTGGTAGAGCAGCGCACCGTAGGCCGCGATCGCAGTCACCTAAAGCTGACCCTAGAAGACCCCGCTGGTTCAGGTAAATCGGCCCAAAGGACGGCGATCGCCTGGCGCTGGGGGGACTATTACCCGCTGCCAGAGAGATTGGACGTGGCCTATAAGCTGCGGCTCAACGAGTGGCAGGGGAAGCAGAGCGTGGAGCTAGAGCTGGCGGGGGCGCGGCCTGCGGTGGAAGATATCGACGTGGATAGGATCGAGGTCTCGGGGCTGGCGCACCAAGCGGTGAAGCCGATTCGCTTTACCCACAACGAGCGCCCCTACGTCTGCGGCGTGTTTCAGCGGGAGGACGGCTCAGAGCTGCGGCTGCGGAACGGCCAGCAGGAGGTGCTGGTGGTGGATGGGGTAACCGGTGAGGGACTACTCGGGGCTAGCCGGTCAGAAGCTGCGGCAATCGATGTTGCTGAGCCGGGATACTTTAAGCTGATTTGGACAGCGCTACGGGCAATGGAGCGATATTTAAAGGGGTGAACTATGGGGTTAGAGTCGTATACCGGATCTGTCGCTGCGCTACTAGACTGTGACGCTAGCTACAACAAGTACAAGGCTGAAAGCTGGGTGAACTACCCTGAGCGCTTTGGGTTGACGGAGGCTGATGCCCCTGAGCTGATTCGCATGGCCTGCGATCCGCTATTTGACCAACTTGCTGAGACAAATAAAGCGTCGTGGGCCCCTATCCATGCCGTTCGGGCTCTGGGGCAGCTTCGCGCAGAAGAGGCGATCGCCCCCTTGCTCAAGCTACTGCTGCAAGACGACGATTACTTCAAGCAGAATATCCCCGAAGCCATCGGATTGATCGGGGAAAGCGCGATCGCACCCACCGCAAAATACTTTCACAACTCGCGGCATGCTGCCCACGATCGGATCTTCTTCATGGCCTGTCTTGAAGCGATCGCGACAAAACATCCTCAGCATCGCCAGAGCTGCATCGAACGGCTGATGGCGGAGCTGGAAAACCACGAGAGTCGAGAAGACGATTTCCTAGATTCGTGTCTGATTGATACTCTGGCCGAGCTTAAGGCGGCAGAAGCGGCTCCGCTCATTGAAACTGTTTTTTCTAGTAAAGAGATTGACGAAACGATTGCCACAAGTTGGCCAATGGTGCAGGTGAGGCTGGGGCTGAAACAAGAGTCAGACTTTACGCCAAAGCAGCTAAAGCCGAAAGTCTCGGAGAGGCTTAAGGCTGCCAGAAGATATGTCGCGCTCAAGGCTAAAGAGATACCGCAGTTTCCATCACCACCGCTGGCATCGGTGAAAGGGTTTGGGGCCGCGAAGAAAAGCACCAAGAAAAAGAAGCGATAGCAGGGGAGTGGTGCGATGGTCTTGCGGCTGACCCCCGAGCATATGGAGGCGATCGCCCACTGCGGCGAGCAAGCCTACCCCGAAGAGGGCTGCGGCATTCTGCTGGGCCGAAGTGAAAGCGATGCGATTCGTCAACTTGTTGAAGTACGCCTCGTGCCCAACGTCTGGTCCGCCGCAGAAAACATCACCGACGCCCGCCAAGCCGCTGAAGCCCGCACCAAAACCAGCCGCTACACCATCGATCCCAGAGATATGCTGAAGGCTCAAAAAGACGCCCGCGACTTAGAGCTCGACATCATCGGCATCATCCATTCCCACCCCGACCACCCGGCGCTGCCCTCAGAGTGCGATCGCCTGGTCGCCTGGTCCCACTATTCATATATCATTGTGTCCGTCCATCATGGCGTCCCTCGGGATGTGCTGTGTTGGAGGCTTGATGAGGATAGGCAGTTTCAGCCCGAAGCGCTGCTAATTACGTCTTGACTGTGGGCTCGACCCTATCAATCACCGACAGCGCCTCATCCCCATCAGTTCGTGCAGCAGCGATATGGTCCGATTTCAGCGCTTTGGTGTTCCGGCGGTGGCTATCGAGCAAGAGAGAAATCTAAAAAATTGTAGACTGTAGAAAACTCTGAACTATGCTGATGGTGATACCCGCGCCCGCGCCCAAACATGACTCACATCTTCATTAGCTACCGCAGTCAGCCGCCCGATAGCGACCTGGCAGGGGGAATTTCACCGGGTGCTCCAGGGTGCCGGGCACGAGGTATTCATGGCGGCGGAGAGCATTCGCCTGGGGGACAACTGGTCCGCCCGCATTGATCAGGCGCTGGAACGCTGCGATTACTTTGTGCTGTTGCTGTCGCCCCAGTCGGCCACCAGCGAGATGGTGACCGAAGAGGTACGGCGGGCCCGGGAGCTGCGGGATACCCGAGAGTTAGACAAGCCCAAGCTCTTGCCGATTCGGGTCAATTTTCCGTTTGAATCCCCCATGAACTACGACCTGCGGGGTTACCTCAACCCCATCCAGCAGGGACAGTGGCGATCGCCCGAAGACACGCCCCGCGTGCTGCAGGATATTTTGGAGATCGTAGAAGGCCAGCGGACAGCGCCGCCTAAACCCGAGTCACAGCCTGATTCAGGCCCGCTAATCGACCAGCCCGAGCGCCCCCGGTCCCCGTTGCGCCGCCGGAGCTGCCGGGGGGACAGGTAGATTTAGCCTCGCAGTATTATGTGGAGCGCCCGCCGCTGGAGGCCAACTGCTACGAGACGGTGCTGAAGCCCGGCGCGCTGATCCGCATCAAGGCCCCGCGCCAGATGGGCAAAACCTCGCTGATGTCGCGGATTTTGCTGCATGCCAGCAGCGCGGAAAGCGGCGTGCCTACGGTGCCCCTCAGCTTTCAACTGGCGGATGCGGCCATCTCTCGGATTTGGACAAGTTTTTGCGCTGGTTTTGCGCCAGCATTGCCCGGCGGCTGAAGCTGCCCAACAAGCTGAAGGACTACTGGGATGCGGAGATTTTTGGCGCGAAGGACAACTGCACCGCCTACTTTGAGGAGTACCTGCTGCCCAACCTGTCTTCGCCGCTGGTGCTGGGGCTAGACGAGGTAGACATGGTGTTTGAGCACCCCAACATCGCGGCGGATTTTATGGGGCTGCTGCGGGCCTGGCACGAGTCGGCGAAGGTGGATGACCTGTGGAAGCAGCTGCGGCTGGTGGTGGTGTAGTCGACGGAGGTGTACATCCCCATGAATATTAACCAGTCGCCCTTTAACGTGGGGCTGCCGATTGAGCTGGTGGAGTTTGGCGCGGGACAGGTGCAGGATTTGGCCCAGCGGCACGGTTTGAACTGGGGAGAGGAGGAGACCGAGCGGCTGATGGCGATGGTGGGGGGGCACCCCTATTTGGTGCGCGTGGCGCTGTATGCGATCGCCCGCAAAGAAACAACCTTGGATAAGCTGCTGGAAATTGCGCCGACGGAGGAAGGACCCTACGGTGACCACCTGCGGCGGCACCTGTGGAATTTGCAGCAGCGCTCGGAAATGGTGGGGGCGATTCGGCGGGTGATGACGGCACGAGAAGCGGTGCGGCTGGAGTCGGTGCAGGCGTTTCAGCTGCATAGTATGGGGGTGGTGCATTTGCGGGGCAATGAGGTGGTGCCCCGGTGCGATTTATATCGGCGGTATTTTGGCGATCGGTTGGGGGGATAAAAGATAAATACGTCGGGGCGGGTTTGGCAGTTACGTTTTGGTCAAGACCGAGGCGTTTTTGCTAAACCCGCCCGTACGGCGATCGGTTGGGGAGATAGGCTATTTGCCTTTCCGATAGGGCAGGGTAGATATGATAAATATGTCAGCGATGGAGGATTGAGTGATGGTTCAAGCAATTCCCGCTAGTCAGATAACGCTGCCCGATTTGCAGGACAGCTTTGGCCTCACGCGCAGCGACGACGAGCAGTTTTTCCCCGAGTGGCAAACGGACTTACCCGAATTAACGGTAGCAGAGCAGCAGGCGATCGCTGAGGTGAAGGCAGAGTATCGCCACCTATCGCAGTATTCGATGCTGGAGCCGATGGTGAAGATGGTGGTGCTGTCGCCGCTGCTAAGGCTAGCCACCTTCTACCAACCGCCCTTCTATCTAGCGGCTGAAAAAGAGGTGGCGATCGCCTCTGAGGATGAGGGATTGGTGGTTCGGGGGCGAATTGATTTGCTAGCGTTTTCTCCACCCTTTTGGGTAACGGTGATTGAGTCGAAGCAGGTGGCGTATTCTGTGGAAACGGCGATTCCGCAAGCGCTGGCCTATATGCTGGGTAGCCCCAATGGTTCGCAGCCGACGTTTGGGTTTGTGAGCAATGGGTCTACGTTTCGCTTTCTCAAGCTGGTAGCTCAGCCGCAGCCGTACTACGGGCAGTCGGATCTGTTTGCCATCGATAGCCGCAATGACTTGGCGGTGGTGCTACAAATTTTGAAGCGGTTTGCGCGATCGCTAAGAGAAGAAAACGTGACATACTCCCGACGCTCATTCTACGAATAGAGCGCGGGCTTCTTGGCTCGCGCACCACAAATGAATGGGTACCGCACAAGAAAGTTTCCTGCTTCTCCTGGTCTTGTCTAGCCAAACAGCAAGCTGTATGACCCCGATTAGATCCCATCCACAGGCAATTTATTTTACGTCCAGGCAATGACCAACCCCAGACAGACTACTTTTTTGAGCTTCCTTTCTTCCAAAAACTGTGTCGCGTCACCGTTACGTTTTCTATGGGTGATATTTTTCTCGACGAACACTTTGGAGGGGTGGAAAACCTTGCAAACAGTTGATATGTATACATTCTAGCATGAATAAGGATTGTTCGCCTTTGGCTCACGCGCCTTTCATCCCGACGCTGATGCTGCGCATACAGCGCGGGACTTCCCGTCTAAAAGTTAAAAAAGTAGGGGCTGCAGAAAAAGTTGGACTATTCTGGCTAGATAGCAGTTTTGCTTGACCCCCGCCTTCGGCGTCCCCCTTACCAAGGGAGACTATACAGATTTTGTTGACGCGATTATCTTATAGGCCCCATGTCCCAGAGCTCGCAGTATACCTACCAAGTTGGCGGCAGCTTACCGGCGGATGCGCCCAGCTATGTGAAGCGGCAGGCGGATGATGAGCTGTACGATCGCCTCAAAGCCGGGGAGTTTTGCTATGTGCTGAATTCGCGGCAGATGGGCAAGTCTAGTCTACGGGTGCAGACGATGGGGCGGCTGAAGGCGGAGGGAGTGGCCTGTGCGGCCATTGACCTGACGCAGGTGGGGGGCGGCAAGGATATTACGCCAGACCGGTGGTATGCGGGGTTCACGCGTAGGCTAGCGCAAGAGCTGGGGCTGACGGCGCGGGTGAACTTTCGCCAGTGGTGGCGAGAGCGGAATGAAATCCCGGCGGTGCAGCGGCTGGGGGAGTTTTTGGAGATGGTGGTGCTGCGGGAGGTGCAGCAGCCGATCGCCGTGTTTATTGACGAGATCGACACGGTGCTGAGCTTGTCGTTTTCTCTGGATAACTTTTTTACGATTATTCGCAATTGCTATAACCAGCGGGCGGATAAGCCGGCGTTTAAGCGGCTGACGTTTTGCTTGTTGGGGGTGGCGACGCCGTCGGATTTAATCGAAGATAAGCAGCGGACGCCGTTTAACGTGGGGCATGCGATCGCGCTGCGGGGGTTTGAGGCGCAAGAGACGGGGCCACTAGTGGCGGGGCTATGGCCTTTTGCGGCGCAGCCGGAGGCGGTGCTGAGGGCGGTGCTGCACTGGACAAATGGGCAACCGTTTTTGACGCAGAAGATTTGCGGGATGGTTCAGGGGTTGCCGTTTATTGCTGCCGGGGATGAGGCGGTGATGGTGGAGAACTTGGTGCGGGAGCGGGTGATTGAGAATTGGGAGGCGCAGGACGAGCCGGAGCATTTGCGGACGATACGCGATCGCCTGCTGGATGAGCGGGTGAAGGCGACGGAGGGGCGACGGCTGGGGCTGTACCGGCAGGTTTTAGAAGGAGAAGAGATTGAGGCGGATGCGAGCGGTCAGCAGATGGAGCTGCGGCTGGCGGGTGTGGTGGTGGAGTGTGGCGGGCTGCTGTGCGTGCATAACCCGATCTATGGCTCAGTGTTTTCGGCGGGTTGGGTGGCGAAGGCGCTGGGGGATTTGCGGCCCTATGGGGAGGAGATTGAGGCTTGGTTGGGGACGCGATCGGATGGGGATTTGCTGCAGGGGGCGGCGCTTGGGGCGGCGCTGGACTGGGCGGAGTCGCGGAGCTTGAGCAAGCAGGATTATGAGTATTTGGTGGAGAGCCAGAAGCTGGGACTGCGGCGGGAGCTGGAGGAGAAACGGGCGGCGGTGGCGGCGGCGAGTCAGCGGCTGGAGGCGCGGAATCTGGCGCTGGAGGAGACGAATGGGCAGCTTGCGATCGCGCGGCAGAAACTGGAACAGGTGCAGAAGGTTAGTCGTAGGGCAGCAGGTGCAGGTGTTGGCCTGTTGGGCCTATTGGCTATATTTTCGGGCTGGGCTATTAACAGGGCAGACGTGGCTTCCCGTGAAGCGTCGGAGCAGCGAATTCTTGCTGAGGAGTCTAAGCAGGAATCACAGCAGGCTGAGCGCGAAAAGCAAAATGCTTTACAGGTGTCTCAACAAGCTGAGGGTGACAAATCAGATGCCTTGCGGGAGCTAAAAGGTGTCCAAGATGAGCAGAGCGAGCTACAAGCTAAAAATCAGACATTGGCCGGGGAGAATAGCGGGTTACAAAACACCAACAATGCTTTAAAGCGGCAAAATCAGCAAGCTACCCAGGACGCGAAACAGGCTCAGGCCGAACAAGCTTCAGCACAGCAGCAAGCCGAAGTAGCACGACAAAATTTGTCTGAAGCTCGGGGCGATTTGACTATTGCACAGACAGATCGTGAGCAGGCTTTACGTGACGTCGAAGCAGCCGAAGAAGAGGCCGATATACTACAAGCTAATATTGCCGAGCAAGAGCGCGATTTGGAAGATATTTTTCCGATAACTGCTGCTGTGTCTAGTTTTGCCCAAGGGAATCGTGAAGAGGCGATCGCTCAGCTTAATAAAATTCTAAGAGAAAACTCTGACAATTTACACGCTCTAATAGCTAAAGGAGAATTTCATACACAAATGGGGGATTTTGATCTTGCCCTACAAAGCTTCGACGCGGTTATAGATATCAGTTCAGATAATCACATCGCTCATGTTGGGCGTGGCAATGCTTTTCTGAGTTCTAGGCGCGTACTTGAAGCCGTAAAATCTTATACACGGGCGCTTGAGATTGAGCCAAATACAGTAACAGCAGAGAATTTGAGAAACACACTTTCTACGTTAACGTGGAATTTATTTAGCGGCAACTCGCTCACGCCTATACAATTAGGAAATGCAACGACTGCCAATGCAGTTGAGGGCTCGCGCCAATCATTAAATGTAGAGCCCTTGCCATCAGCCGGCCTTGTTTTAGAGAGAGAAGAAGCTGAAATTATTGCTATAGCTAGTAATACGTTACTTGAGATTTATCCTGAAGACGCAGACGCTTATCATTACATAGGTATCTCACTGCTAATTTCAGAGAATTACCCGCTTGCGTTAGAACAAGTAAATTCTGCTATAGCGCTTCAGCCTGAGTATCCAGAGGCATATCTTACTCGTGGCCTTATTCATGAGCGTCAAGGAAACGAAGAGAAATCGCTCGCCGATTTCGACTATGCCATTAGCTATTACTCGCGTAAGCTCGAAAAAACCTCGAACAGAGAGAAAAGAGGAGAGCTTCACAAATTACGTGGCGTTGTTTATAGAAATCAAGGTAACTTGCAAGCGGCAATTGGGGATTTTGACCGTGCTATATCTTATAATCCTTTGGATGCAATTACTTACTATTATCGCGGCAGGGCTCGCCGTGAGCGCAACAGTATTGAACAAGACGATATTGTAGGAGCTACTGAGGATTATACTCGAACTATCGAGCTTGATCCTCAATTTTCTGATGCTTACTATTGGCGAGCTAGCCTTTACTATGGCCAGGATAAGTTAGAGCAGGCCATTGAAGATTTTACTCAGGCTATTGAAATTCAACCTCCTGCTCCGTGTGTTCCATGTGCTTATGTTGGTCGTGGCCTTGTCCGCAAAGCACAAGGTGATATTGTAGGAGCCATTGAAGACTACTCTCGTGCTGTAGAGGTTAGGCCTAGTTTGGTGAATGCTTATATCCATTTGGGAGAAGCTTATGAAGAGCTAGAACGCTATGAGGAAGCAGTAAAGAATTTCAGCCAGGCTATTGACCTTGATCCCGAGAATGCCTATGGGTACTATGCTCGTGGGCAGATTCATTTTGGCGAGGGAAATCTAGAGCAGGCTATTGAGGATCTTACTCAAGCTATCGAGATTCAACCTCCCGCTTCATGTGTTCCATGTGCCTACAATAGCCGTGGCCTTGCCCGCGAAGCACAAGGCGATGGCCGAGGAGCGATTAGAGATTTTACTCAAGCTATTGAACTCGAGCCCCAAAAAGCGCTTTTCTATAAAAATCGCGGCAATGCTCGCAGAGCCCAGGGCGACTTAGATGGGGCCATTGCAGACTACACCCAAGCTATCGACCTCGACCCTCAATATGCGTTCGCTTACAACAATCGCGGCAATGCTCGCAGCGACCAGGGCGACTTAGACGCGGCCATTGCAGACTACACCCAAGCCATCGACATCGACCCTCAATATGCGATCGCTTACAACAATCGCGGCAATGCTCGCAGCGACCAGGGCGACTTAGACGCGGCCATTGCAGACTACACCCAAGCCATCGACATCGACCCTCAATATGCGATCGCAATTGGTAACCGTGGCGACGCCTACCGCAAAATAGAACGCTATGAAGAAGCTCTGACAGACCTCAATCGAGCCATTGAACTCGCCCCTAGCGATGACTGGGCGATCGCTAGCCGCGGCGAAACTTACCGTTTGATGGTGCGCTATGAAGAAGCTCTAACAGACTTCGACCGGGCTATTGAGCTAAATAATGACTATGCCTGGGCGATCGCCAAGCGCGGCACAGCTTATCGGCAGACAGAACGCTACGAGCAGGCCCTAACCGATTTCGAACGCGCCTTAGAACTCACCCCCGACGCGGATTGGATTTTGGAAGAGCAGCAAAAGGCCCTTCAGGGAATCAGCGATTAAAAAAGGCGTGCTGAAATGACAGATCTCTTCACTACCCTAGACAAAATCAAATAGTCTCCAGGGCTATATATTGGTCGCCCCTCCGTCAGCGATCGCCCCACATCCCCCATCGGCTACGACTTCGCCCGCACCGAACTCGGCCAAGCCCCCAGCAAAGCCGAAAACCACTTCTACGAAAACTTCCAGCCCTGGCTGCAGGAAAAGCTAGGCGTCACCAGCGTCACCAGCTGGGCGAAGCTGCTCATGCTCTCCTGCCACGACGAAAAAGCTGGATTCTACAAATTCTTTCAACTCCTAGACGAATTCATGGCGCAGGCAGAGCAGCACGCCACTTGACCCAATGGAGTAAAAAGACCCATCATCCAAGTTCCGAGCTGCATCCTCCGAGCCCAAAACTCCACTACCCGAGCTCAGAGTCTCACGCTTCAAGCCTTAGTGGTGCAGAGAACTCCTGAAAGCATTGGTACTAAAGGATTTCGCCGAAAACGACAATTTCCGCAGTTCAGGGCAAATTGAGGCAATTCCCCACGTATTTGCGTGGTTTGAGAGTACGTATCTGAGCTTTTCCAGCCTTTCTATGAGAATCAATATTCTCTGGCCGAGATTTCTGCACCACCAAGCGCTTCAAGCTCAGAGCTCCGCCGTCCGAGTTCAGAACTGCACGCTTCGAGCTCAGAACTGCATTGCCCGAGCTCTGAGCTGCATCCCTTGAGTAAAAAGACCGACCGTTTAGCCTCAGAGCTCAACCGTCCGAGCTAAAACCTACATTGGTCGGGCTTTTTTCTGCAAGCAACAAGAAGCGATCGCCTATCCAGGCCGCATATCATCCGGCAACTCCTCCAACGTCACCCCCAACGCCCGACACAGCGCCTTCATCTGTGGAATTGTCAGCTCCGGCTGATACTCCCCCCGCTCCCAAGCACTAACCGCCCGCTGCGACAGCGTCCCATTCCCCGACTTATCCGGAATTTGACGCGCCAGCTCCGCCTGGGTCATTCCCGCCTGCTGCCGCAACCGCTTCAGCGGCGAGATGTCCTGCTTTGGCTCCTTATCAGATTCAGTCATACCCAAAAAGTTTTAGAAGCATACTTCTTGACAGCGCCCTGATTTAGAAGTAGACTTCATATTGAAGATAAACACAATCCCGCAGGACAGCTTCACAGAGCTGATTGCGGCTTTCCCTTAGTGTCTCATCTCCGAGGCACAAACCGTTTTTTGTTTGCAGTCGATAGCACCGCCACTCGGGGTCATATTCTGCTGCAAATCTTCCGCCTTTTTGGGCCTCTGCATCTGCGGAGGCAAATTTTCCTGCGCCAGATTCTGGGCATACGACCGTATGCCCCTACCGTTGCATACCCATTCAACAAACCAAACCATGTCGCACTACCGAACCCAACTCCACCCCTGGTGCATCATTCGTCTGCTGCCCAAAGCCCAACGCATTACCGTCGCCCGCTTCCGCAAACGCAACGACGCCGACGCCCACGCTCGCACCCTCAAGCGCCTAATTCCCCAAGCGCTCTTTGTCGTGATTTTCGAGCCGCCTAAAGGGTCTGTGTCTGAAACGATTGAAGGAAAATGCTGTTCTGGTGATCTGTCCACCGGAGAAGGCCCCCCAGCCCCCAAATTTGGGGGAGCAGGATTCGAGATTAGAATTCTTGAAAGTCTTTATCGTCAATCAGTTTGGCCTTTCTCTGGTCCCCCCAGAATTGGGGGCGGAGGGGGCCTCCAGGACGTGTCACTCGGTACGACAGACCCTTTTACAAAACTGCCCGACGAATCTCCTCCAACACCCCATTCAAATCTGCCATCACCGCCTCATTCGTAAACCGCAGAACCCGGTACCCATATGCCTCAAGCTGCTCAGTCCTCGCAGCATCATACTCAGCCTGCTCATCATGCACACCCCCATCCACCTCGATTACCAGCTTCTGCGACGGGCAATAAAAATCCAAAATAAACCGCCCAACCGGATGCTGACAGCGAAACCGTAGTCCCTCAAGCTGCCGATTCCTCAGCGATCGCCATAGCCTCGCCTCCGCTGGCGTAAGATTCTGGCGCAGCCGCCACGCAGCTTGCTCAAGTTCCGGTACAGTCCCCCTAATTCTCCGGTTTTTACTCACCCGCCTCAAACACTTGCTCCGCCGTCAATTTCAACTGAGGAAAGCTTGGAGACACCACCGCATCCCCCCGACGAAACAGCCGCGTCTGATAAACCCCATCCACCAGCGTACAGACCGTAATCGTCGGCTGCTTCGGCGAGCCAATATAGCGCCGCCCCCCCAGTCCCAAATAGTCAACGATCCAGTAGTTGGCAACGCCCATCGCCTCATAGTCTTCAAACTTACGGGCGTAGTCGTCTGGCCAGTTGGTCGAAACCACCTCAACCGCCACCACCACCGACTCCCCCAGCGTCACCACCGACTCCCGCTCCCACAACGGCTCCCTGTTACGAGCCCCGTAGAATCCAGCATCAGGACGTCCGGCTTGTAGCCACTCTCGTAGCCCAGAGGCTGAATCATCGCCGTGTTGGGAATAAAATAGGGCAAATCGTCCTGGTCGATTAGGACATTCAGCTTGCGATTCAGCAGTCCAACAACTCTCTCATGCGCCCCTGTCGGCTGCATCTCAACCACCACTCCATCGTGCAGCTCATACCGTCCCGTCTCTGGCTTCCATGCCAGAAACGCTTCAAAGCTCATCAGTAGAGCACTTGCTTGAACCATTGCAGCCTACGTCATACAGGGCTTGTGACGTAATTTTAACTCTTAGACGGGAAGTCCCGCGCTGTATGCGCAGCATCAGCGTCGGGATGAAAGGCTCGTGAGCCAAAGGCGAACAATCCTTATTCATGCTAGAATGTATACATATCAACTGTTTGCAAGGTTTTCTACCCCTCCAAAGTGTTCGTCGAGAAAAATATCACCCATAGAAAACATAACGGTGACGCGACACAGTTTTTGGAAGAAAGGAAGCTCAAAAAAGTAGTCTGTCTGGGGTTGGTCATTGCCTGGACGTAAAATAAATTGCCTGTGGATGGGATCTAATCGGGGTCATACAGCTTGCTGTTTGGCTAGACAAGACCAGGAGAAGCAGGAAACTTTCTTGTGCGGCACCCATTCATTTGTGGTGCGCGAGCCAAGAAGCCCGCGCTCTATTCGTAGAATGAGCGTCGGGAGTATGTCACGAGCAGCGATCGCGTAGCGGAGGCATGGCTTCATCGCCATTCGCAACCCATGATTGTCATCAAAGTGCGATCGCGCAGCGGAGCGCAGATTCCATCGCACCATTTCTGTTTCCACTATTCGTATATCATTGTGTCCGTCCAACACGGTACGGCTCAAGATGTCTTATGCTGGAGGCTTGAATGACGACAGGCAATTTCAGCCTGAAGCGCTGCTTGTAACGCCTCGCCCATAACGCTTTCAAAGCAAGCATCGCTGTCAGACGTGCGCCCTTAGGGGGCCTTGTTCCTACACTGCACATTGCATCGAAGCTAGATTGCCATGCTGAATCCAAACCTGGACGACGTCCAGCTCTCCCGCGAAGAATACGAGCGCTTCTCCCGCCACCTAATTTTGCCGGAGGTGGGGCTAGAGGGCCAAAAGCGCCTTAAAGCCGCCAGCGTTCTGTGTATTGGTACCGGTGGTCTTGGCTCCCCGCTGCTGCTCTACCTCGCCGCTGCTGGCGTGGGTCGGCTGGGCATCGTCGATTTTGACGTCGTCGATCGCTCCAACCTGCAGCGCCAGATTATCCACAGCACCTCCGCCGTTGGTAAGCCTAAGATTGAGTCCGCGAAAGAGCGCATTCTCGAAATCAACCCCTTCTGCCAAGTAGACCTCTACAACACCCGCATCTCCTCAGATAACGCCCTGGACCTGATGCGCGACTACGACGTAATTGTGGACGGCACCGACAACTTCCCCACCCGCTACCTGGTAAACGACGCCTGCGTGCTGCTCGATAAGCCCAACGTCTACGGATCGATATTTCGCTTCGAGGGTCAGGCCACGGTGTTTAACTACGAGGGCGGCCCCAACTACCGGGATCTCTACCCCGAGCCGCCGCCGCCGGGCTTGGTGCCCTCCTGCGCCGAGGGCGGGGTGCTAGGGGTGCTGTGCGGCATCATTGGCACTATCCAGGCCACCGAAACCGTCAAGATTATTCTGGGCCAGGGCAACACCCTCAGCGGGCGGCTGATGCTCTACAACGCCCTCGACATGACCTTCCGGGAGCTGAAGCTGCGCCCTAACCCCGAGCGCCCGGTGATCGAAGAGCTGATTGACTACGAGCAGTTTTGCGGCATTCCTCAGGCTAAAGCAATGGAAGAAGAACAAAAGGCGGCGATCGCCGAGATGTCGGTGCAGGAGCTGAAGCAGGTCCTCGACAGCGGCGCAGACGACTACGTGCTGCTCGACGTGCGTAACCCCCACGAGTACGACATCGCCCAAATTCCGGGGTCGGTGCTGGTGCCGCTGCCGGATATTGAGAACGGCGACGGGGTGGCCAAGGTGAAAGAGATCGTCAACGGCCATAAGGTGATTGCCCACTGCAAGATGGGCGGGCGCTCGGCGAAGGCGCTGTCCATCCTCAAGGATGCGGGGATCGAAGGCACCAACGTCAAAGGCGGTATTCTAGCCTGGAGTCGGGAAATTGACCCTTCGGTGCCGGAATATTAGACTGCGGCTGGGGTACGTCGTGGCGTACCCTACTCGTCGTCAATATCGCGGGAGAGCTGCTCTAGCGTATCGAGAACTGAGCCCATTTGCGATCGCATTTGATAGGCCGACAGGGTGGAATCGTCTACGATTTGGCCGATGTGGTCTCGCATAGCGTTGAGGGTGTCGAGTAGCTTTTGGCGATCGTAGGTGGGGACGCCAGCCGTGCTAGAGGTCTCGGCTTCTGATTCATCGCGCTGCATCTGCTGCTGCATTTGCTGCAAAACTTCAATCATTTCATAGGTTTCTGTGGGGTCGAGTACGGACAGCAAATTGGCTTGGGTAATCAGGCCGATATCTCGGCCCCAGTTCCAAGACACCACTAGACGCTTGACCCCACGGGTCTGCATCTCTTGATGGGCTCTCCACAGCGAATCTTCAGGCCTGAGCAAAAACAACGGGCTGCTCATCACGGTTCTTGCCTGGGTGCTAGCGGCGTCAATCTGCAGCGCCTGAAATTGAATGATGTCCCCCTCAGTCACAATTCCCACGGGTTGTTCAACCCCTTTAGGATCTTGCTGCACAATGGCAATGCAGCTCACTGAGTGGTCAGCCATTAGCTGAATTAGAGAAGAAACTGTTGCAGTAAGTGGGGCGCAAACCACAGTCGTCGTCATGACTTCAGAGACACGACGGAGTCGAAGCAAATTGGCGGGGCACAAAGTTTTATAGATACTTTCGTAAGAGATAAGCCCTATTAGACAATCATGGTCATCCACTATAGGAAGATGATGGATTTGAAATCGTCTAAAGATAAATAGAGCAGAAAATACGCTTTGGATAGAGCGCTGGGGGAGCGTGATCACAGGCTTGACCATGACGTCTGCCACGCTGACGGAAAACGCATCTAGGGCTTGGGCGGTAAGCTGTACAATATCTTGCTCTGTTAAGATACCCAGAACAATTCCATCGCAGGCTACGAGCAGGCAATCTGTCTGGGCCACTTTGATATCGAAATCTGACGCGCCGATATCTTTTGCGATTGCACAGGCGCTGAGGTGAACCCGGCTGACCAGGGCGATCGCACCAGCTAGGGAAGTTTCCGGAGAAACAACTAGCGGGTCACGATCAATGGCGTCTTTCAAGTTTGGAAGCCAAGAAGGCAATGCCTCAGGTTCCATAGATGCTGGCCTAGCTTATGTAGAGTGCATATAGGGAAAATTATACAAATAGATTATAATGGGGCGAGTTTATTATTGCGGTCAGTCCATCGGGCTGTTGACCTCCCCTGAGGGATGTAACGCTCAATCTGGGTAAAAGCCTTTCCTCGCAACGGTTGCTATGTCCTCTAGGTTATCATAGAGGGATGTTACAGGGACAACAGGGCATCTTTACCAATGAGAAGTGGCAAAAACTTTTACTTTACTAGCGTTACTGCCGCAGACCTGGCTAGAAGAAATAGCCATAGCGGGTGTCATTTAGGGTTTATTCAAAGTCTTCGGAGACGCCGCGGCTTCTTGGCGAATTTCCGTAGAGTCTATCGAGCACGCGCTTCACGGATATTCGCTGCCAGGCGCGTCCCCGCTTAGTTAAATAGCCCTGCTGATTGAGCCAGTCTGCAATTTTCTGTAGAGATTTTCCAGACTTGTGGTGACGGCGAATTAGGTCAATGATTTCGCACTCTGCCGGATCGTCTACCAGTTCACCATTGACTGACTTTTTCCCGAAGGCCGGCGAACCATAACCGGCGTACCCACCCTCTTCGGACTTGGCTTGTCGTCCTTGGTCAAGCCTTTCCCAGATCTCGTTGCGGTGCAGGTCCTCGGCACTCATATCTGCAGCAGCTGAATAACCCTGGTATTAGCTTACCTTACTTAACCTTACTTAATTTGAGAGCACGGGCCATGAGCGCCGTTATTCTTATAAAAGATGAGGCAGTACTTGACGCTCTCATGGAAGAGCCGCTGCTCATCGTCAACTTTATGGCGACCTGGTGCGGTCCCTGCAGACTCATCGCACCAGCCATCGATCAGTTAGCTAGTGACTATAGCGATCGCGTCAGGGTTTGCAGGATAGATGTAGAAGCGAGCACGGCGATCGCTGAGCGGTTCGATATTGAGATTCTGCCGACCGTTATGGTCTTCAGGCAAGGCCAACTTGTCGAGACGTTGATTGGGGTCGAGTCTGAAAAGAGCCTGATCAAAAAGCTGAAAGAGTTCCTTTAGGCTAAGGAGCTATCTGAGCTGAAAACTGGACCGTTGCAGAACAGCCCAAGCAATAATCAAAGTCGGGATGACAGGATTTGAACCTGCGACATCCTGCTCCCAAAGCAGGCGCGCTACCAAGCTGCGCTACATCCCGAGGTGCGGTAGGCTACACTAGCTACAGAAGCGCTAGCCTTCCAGCTTTAATAGTATAGCCCCTCAATCCAAATTCGGTCACCGTTAATTGACGACGCTTTGTCAAAGCGCAGCTGGCCATTGCCACTACCCTATGCCCTCCACCTGGCCCATTGACGCTATTCCTGGTCTAGACGCCAATAGCCGCACGGCACTCCTCAGCTGCGGCATCGACTCCACGGGCAAACTCTTGCAGCACCGATCGCCTGAGCGACAGCGATCGCTCGCCGCCCGCCTGCGGGTCCATCCTCAACACCTCACCAAATGGATGGCCTTGGCCGACTTGGCCCGCATTCCTGCCGTAGGCTGTCAGCACTGCGGCGAACTGCTGCACGCCGGAATTGCCTCACCACAGCAGCTCGCCTTGACCCCCATAGGGCAGCTCCACCGGCAGCTGATGAAGCTCCACGTCGCGACTCTGCGCGATCGCCAGGGCTGCCCCAGCCTGGGGGAGGTCCGCCTGTGGATTGAGCAGGCGCAGCGGCTAACGGCCTTCTGAAGAAGCTGTTCGCGGGCCGTCTTTGCGCAATGACTCAGCTAATGTGTAGTTTTGGGTTGGGGGTCCATCAGATAGCTGCCATAAGGTGACCGAAGCGTGTACCCTTAGGTCAGAAATCGACCGGGCCCACGCGTGAACCACTCCCATGAATATTAGTACTGTTTCCACCCAACCCTTTTCCGACCAAAAGCCCGGAACCTCTGGACTCCGCAAGCAGGTTCCCACCTTTAAGACAAAAAACTATCTAGAAAATTTTATCCAATCTACTTTCGACGTCCTGGATGACGTTAGCGGTAAAACTCTCGTGTTAGGGGGCGATGGACGCTACTACAACCGAGAGGCGATTCAGGTCATCTTGAAGATGGCAGCGGCCAACGGGTTTGGCCGAGTGCTGGTGGGTCAGAACGGCATTCTGTCGACGCCGGCGGCCTCCTGCGTCATTCGCAAGCAGGGGGCGCTGGGGGGAATTATCCTTTCGGCAAGCCACAACCCAGGCGGCCCTGAAGGAGACTTTGGCGTCAAGTACAACACCGAGAACGGCGGACCGGCCCCCGAGAAGATTACCAAGGCTATCTACGAGCGCAGCCAGGTCATTGACAGCTACAAGATCGTGGAGGCGGCTGATGTCGACATCAACACCCTCGGCAAGTCGACCCTCGGTGAGATGACTGTTGAGGTGATTGACTCCGTCGCCGACTACGCCGAACTGATGCAGTCCCTGTTCGACTTCGACAAAATTCGTGAGCTTTTGAGCAGTGACTTCCGCATGTGCATGGATTCGATGCACGCGGTCACGGGTCCCTACGCCCACGCCATCTTTGAAGGGAAGCTCGAGGCTTCCGAGGGAACAGTCATTCACGGCAAACCCCTAGAAGATTTCGGCGGGGGTCACCCCGACCCCAACTTGGTCTACGCCCATGACCTAGTAGAAATTATGTTTGGGGACGACGCGCCTAGCTTTGGGGCCGCTTCCGACGGCGATGGCGATCGCAATATGATCTTGGGCAACAACTTCTTTGTCACCCCCAGCGACAGCCTAGCGGTGCTGGCGGCCAACGCAACCCTGGTGCCGGGCTACCGCGACGGTCTATCGGGGGTAGCTCGCTCCATGCCCACCAGTCAAGCGGTGGACAAGGTGGCCGCTAAGCTAGCGATTGACTGCTACGAAACCCCCACTGGCTGGAAGTTTTTCGGCAACCTACTGGATGCGGACCGCGCCACGCTGTGCGGTGAGGAAAGCTTTGGCACTGGCTCTAACCACGTCCGGGAAAAAGACGGCCTTTGGGCCGTGCTCTTTTGGCTCAACGTACTCGCGGAGCGACAAGAGTCGGTCGAGAATATCGTCAAGGAGCATTGGCGGACCTATGGCCGCAATTATTACTCCCGCCACGACTATGAAGAAGTTGACAAAGAGAAGGCCACTCAGCTGATGAACCAGCTGAGGGAAAAGCTCGCTGCCCTGCCGGGAACAACCCTAGGGGGTTACGAGGTAGAGTACGCCGACGACTTCAGCTATACCGACCCGGTAGACAACAGCGTCAGCGAGAAGCAGGGCGTCCGCATTGGCTTTACCGATGGCTCCCGAATCGTGTTTCGCCTGTCGGGTACGGGCACTAAAGGGGCGACGCTGCGGCTCTACTTGGAGAGCTTTGAGGAAGATGAGACCAAGCAGGGCCTAGATCCTCAAGATGCCCTAGCGCCGCTGATCAAGACGGCTGAGGAAGTGGCTCAGATTGAAGTGCTGACGGGTCGTAGTGAGCCGACGGTGATTACTTAGCCCACTAGGTGTGTCGGGTGGGCATTGTCCAGTACGTGTTTAGCGACCTTGAATAAAAAGGCCGTACGCCTTGGTTTCCCCCCCCTCAGTCCCCCCTTGGAATGGAGGAAAGCTCAATTCTCTCCCTTTCCAAGGGGGCGTTAGAGGGGGTAATCCGAGACGCCAAATACACACATCGTCTACCTGATGACAACCCTCGTCTGGGTCGGGAAATGGCTTTGGTTTATGTTGCTTATTTTGGTCGAACCCTCGCGTATACGCTACAATTGGGTTCGATAAAACGTTGGTATGGCTGTGGAAACCGAATCTCAATCTAAGTTTATTCTCAAGGTTCTCTGGCTGGACGAGAACGTGGCGATCGCCGTAGACCAGGTCGTAGGAAAAGGCACCAGCCCCCTGACGTCCTATTTCTTCTGGCCCCGTAACGATGCGTGGGAGCAGCTCAAGAGCGAGCTCGAGGCCAAGCATTGGATCAGCGACGTCGATCGCGTTGAGCTGCTGAATCAGGCTACCGAAATTATTAACTATTGGCAGGAAGAAGGAAAGCGCCGACCCATGTCGGAGGCTCAGTCGAAGTTTCCCAGCGTGGCCTTTACCGGCAGCGCCTAATCCAGGCAACGCCTATCGGCGTCGCCAAGGCATCAAAATGCGTAGGGACATGGCAACACCATGTCCCTACAATCGTTTCGGATAGATTAAGGCTTGAGATAAGGCTCGAGAAATTATGTGCCGCCTGCTGCCTGTAGACGCGCGCGGGCCCGCTTGAGAGCCTGCTTAGCCTGAAACTTCTCTTGCTTATCCTCGCCTGATTGAGCTGACGATAGGCGAGACTCAGCCTCCGAAAAAGTGGTCTTGGCCTCATCTAGGCTAATGCTGTCGCCGCGCTCCGCGCCGTTAACCAGGATCGTCACTTCATCTTGGTCAACTTCAGCAAACCCGCCCATCAGGGCAATGGGAATCCATTTTTGATGTTCTCTAACCCGCATGACGCCGGTTTCTAGAGCCGTTAGCAGCGGCGCGTGCCCCGACAGTAGACCGAGCTGTCCGGTCGTGCTGGGCAAAATAACTTCTTCAGCTTCCGCGTCCCAAACCGTTTTGTCGGGAGCAATAACGCGAACCGTTAGTGGCATAGTGACACAAAAAATTCAACAGTAATGGGCAATAAGCCCAGATCTCTAATGTTCTATTGGGCAAGCGATCGCTTGCCCAATGCTGTAGCCCTACTAGGCGTTCTTCATCTCTTCAGCCGCCTTTAGCACCATGTCGATGCCGCCCTTCAGATAGAAGGCCTGCTCAGGGATTTCGTCCAGCTCGCCGCTGAGAATCTGCTGGAAGCCCTTGATGGTGTCCTCTAGGGAGACGTACTGGCCAGACATTCCAGTGAAGATCTCTGCCACAAAGAAGGGCTGAGACAAGAACTTCTCGATTTTGCGGGCGCGGGCTACCGTGAGACGGTCATCCTCAGACAGCTCGTCTAGACCCAGAATGGCAATGATGTCCTGCAGCTCTTTGTAGCGCTGTAGGGTAGCCTGCACGGCGCGAGCGGTGTCATAGTGCTCGTCACCGACGATCGCCGCCTGAAGCATCGTAGAGGTGGAGTCGAGGGGGTCAACCGCCGGGTAGATTGCCTTTGCCGCAAGACCCCGAGACAGTACCGTCGTGGCGTCGAGGTGAGCGAAGGTAGTGGCCGGAGCGGGGTCAGTGAGGTCGTCTGCAGGGACGTAGACTGCCTGAATGGAGGTAATAGACCCCTCGGTGGTGGAGGTAATGCGCTCCTGTAGGTCTCCCATGTCGGTACCCAGGGTGGGTTGGTAGCCTACTGCGGAAGGCATGCGGCCCAGCAGTGCGGACACCTCAGAACCCGCCTGGACGAAGCGGAAGATGTTGTCGACGAACAGCAGCACGTCCTGCTTGTTGACGTCGCGGAAATACTCCGCCATGGTCAGTGCCGATAGGCCTACCCGCATGCGGGCTCCGGGCGGCTCGTTCATCTGACCGTAAACCAAAGCAACCTTAGACTCGCTGAGGTTATCCGCGTTGATTACGCCGGACTCGATGAATTCATTGTAGAGGTCGTTCCCTTCGCGGGTGCGCTCGCCCACGCCGCCAAACACAGACACGCCACCGTGCTCTTTAGCAATATTGTTGATCAGCTCTTGAATCAGAACCGTTTTGCCTACGCCGGCGCCGCCGAATAGGCCGACTTTACCGCCTCGACGGTAGGGCGCTAGCAGGTCAATTACTTTGATGCCGGTTTCGAAGACAGCAGGCTTCGTCTCCAGCTCGGTTAGTTTCGGGGCCTCGCGGTGAATTGGAGAGGTTTGCTCAGCGCTAACCGGTCCCTTCTCGTCTACGGGCTGGCCCAACACGTTGAAGATGCGGCCTAGGGTAGCTGTACCGACGGGTACGCTGATAGCTTCACCGGTGTCTACCACTTCCATGTTGCGGACCATGCCGTCTGTGGAGCTCATGGAAACGGCGCGCACCTGGTTGTCCCCCAGCAGCTGTTGAACTTCGCAGGTAACCGAGACGTCATCACCGGCTGGATTCTTTCCCGTCACCACAATCGCATTGTAGATTTGGGGTAGCTTTCCAGAAGGAAAGCGTGCGTCTATAACGGGACCAATAACTTGAGTAATATAGCCAACGTTTGTCTTTTCTGCTGTACTGACCATGCTTACGCCTATCGTTTGTGACTGTAATGAAGGGACTTCGGAAAGCTTTAAGAGTTTAGATTTGCCAACTCTCAGATTATCACCGAATGTTGCGATCGCCCAGATCTTTTTGCCCTTATCATAGAGACAATTTTCGCACGGCAGAGCGCGGTCAGAGCCCCTTTGAGCTAAGTTTTGAGCTGGGTATGGTCTGCTATCTTTTGCTTCATGGTAATCGTCACGGAAAGTGGGCCTGGCAACACCTGGTGTCGCTACTAGAGGCTCAGCAGAGCTGCGTGCATGCTATCTACCCGGTCACGGTGACGACGAAACGCCGAGAGAGGTGACGCTGCATCACTACTGCGCTGCCGTCATCGAAGTGGATGCCGGGCATGGTGCCATGCTGTCTGCGCCAAAGACGCTGATTCCCATTCCAGAGCGTATTCGCTGAGAGGCCTCATACTGCGGATGAGATGGGCTAGAATCAAACCCTAGACTTACCCCGACGCTGATTCCCCTCCATGACTGCACCCCGCCGCTACCACATCACCACCTTCGGCTGCCAGATGAACAAAGCCGACTCCGAGCGCATGGCCGGAATTCTGGAGTCAATGGGCTACCAGTTTGAGGCATCGCCGGAAAAGGCAGATTTAGTCCTCTACAACACCTGCACTATCCGCGACAACGCCGAGCAAAAAGTCTATTCCTATCTGGGACGACAGGCCAAACGCAAGCAGAGCGAGCCGACGCTGACGCTGGTACTGGCGGGCTGCGTGGCTCAGCAAGAGGGTGAAGCCCTGCTGCGGCGAGTCCCCGAACTAGACCTGGTGATGGGGCCTCAGCATGCTAATCGGCTGCAGGATCTGCTAGAGCAGGTGGAGGCCGGGGAACAGGTGGTTGCGACTGAGCCTGTCCATATCATGGAGGACATTACCAAGCCCCGGCGCGACAGCAAGGTTAGCGCCTGGGTAAACGTGATTTACGGCTGCAACGAACGCTGCACCTACTGCGTAGTGCCGGGGGTGAGGGGCGTAGAGCAGTCTCGTACCCCGGAGGCCATCCGCGCTGAAATGGAGGCGCTAGGGCAGCAGGGCTACCGAGAGGTGACGCTGCTGGGGCAAAACATCGACGCCTATGGCCGTGACCTGCCTGGCTCGACAGCTGAAGGCCGCCACCAGCACACCCTCACCGACCTGCTCTACTTTGTCCACGATAGCCCCGGCATCGATCGCATTCGTTTTGCCACCAGCCACCCCCGCTACTTCACCGAGCGGCTGATTCGCGCCTGCGCCGAGCTGCCCAAGGTGTGCGAGCATTTTCACATTCCCTTCCAGTCGGGGGACAACGACCTGCTCAAGGCCATGGGTCGGGGCTACACCCGCGATCGCTACCGGCGCATCATCGACAAGATTCGCGGGCTGATGCCTGACGCGGCCATCAGCGCCGACGCCATTGTGGGCTTTCCCGGAGAGACAGAGGAGCAGTTCCAGCAGACGATGACCCTTGTCGATGAGGTTGGCTTCGATCTCCTCAATACGGCGGCCTATTCTCCCCGCCCCGGCACCCCCGCTGCCCTCTGGGAAAACCAGCTGTCTGAGGCGGTCAAGAGCGATCGCCTCCAGCGGCTCAATCGCCTCGTGGAGGTGAAGGCGGCAGAGCGATCGCAGCGCTACGCGGGCCGAGTGGAAGAGGTGCTGGTGGAGGGGGCTAACCCAAGAGATGCGGCTCAGGTTATGGGGCGGACCCGAGGCAACCGGCTGGTATTTTTCGCAGGCAATTCGGATCTACAGGGCCAGCTGGTGGACGTAGAGATCACCGAAGTTAGGGCCTTCAGCCTTACGGGGCGGCCCGTGGCCCGTAAGCAGCTGGCGCTGACCCTCGGCTAGCGCTTTAGCTGCTAGACGGGAAGCCCCGCGATCTACCCGCTAGGGTGAGCGTCGGGATGAGAGTCGCGGGTGCTGACGGGGTTCAATGCCCCAGAAGCACCCATCTCCGGGGCGTCCTGCTGCTCAATGTACCGTTTCAGCACAGAGACAGTGACCCCGCCACAACTGGCGATAAAGTACGATTCGTTCCAGAGAACAGACTTCCAGTAGAACTGGTCTACTCGCTCCGCGAACTCCGACCTCAGCCTGCGGCTGGAAACAGACTTCAAATTACTGACGAACTTGGGTAGCTCCATCTGCGGATAATACTGAAACAGCAGATGAACGTGGTCGGCCTCTCCGTTGAACTCAATCATCTTGCAGTCCCACTTCTCGCACAGATCTCCGACAACCTCTAGAAGTCGCCGTATCATTTCTTCGGTAAAAACCTTACGGCAGTATTTCGTCGTCAAAACCAGATGGGCCTTAAGGTCTGAAATTGAGCGACCGCTAGAAACAAAGTCATTTTTCATGGTGCATCGAAATCAGCGTATGCTATTATGATATCACTGACTTAGACGCAGTAGTGAAAATCACCCATCAGTACAGGTTACGCCCAACGGCTGAGCAAACGGTTACCATGACCCGATGGCTAGATATGCTTCGGGCACAGTACAACTGGTTGCTGGCTGAGCGCTTCGACTGGTGGGAGATGAACCGCTGTTCGGTCAACGCCTGCCCACTCACCTGTAGCCTTGCGCCACTCAAAGATAATCCTAATTACTACAGCCAGAAGGCTAGCCTAGTACCTCTCAAGCGAGAGCGGCCCTGGTACAAAGATTTGCATTCACAAGCGCTTCAGGAGGTGACGAAGCAGGTAAAGCAGACGTTCGAGCGTTTCATCAAAGGTGATAGGAATGGTAAGCGTAGCGGCAAGCCTCGGTTCAAAGGCGCGGGGCGCTACAGGACGTTCACGTTCCCGCAGATGAAACCTGACTGCATCGATGGAAGTCGTATTACCCTGCCTAAGATTGGCCAGGTGAAGCTAATCCTTCATCGCCCGATACCTGATGGGTTTACTGTCAAAACGGCCAAGGTGACTCGCAAAGCAGATGGTTGGTATGTGAGCCTGTTACTGGAAAACAATGCCGTTCCGATGCTTACTCCGGATGTCGATAGGGCTAAGTCTGTCGGTGTTGACGTTGGGCTGAAGGATTTCTTGGTTACCAGTGACGGTGAGAGCGTTCCTATCCCTCAGTTCTTTCGACGCTCAGAGCGGCAGCTATCCAAGCTGCAGCGGCAGCTATCGAGACAGAAGAAGGGCTCTAACCGCTGGCGTAAGCAGGTAAATCGCATCGCCAAACTACATCTAAAGATATCGCGTCAGCGTCGTGATTTCTTTTCTAAGGTGTGGGATTGGCTGTTCTCAAAGTACGATGTTGTCGCTCATGAAAAGCTCAACATCAAAGGACTTGCTCGAACCAGACTGGCAAAGTCAATCGCTGATGCCGCATGGGGTACATTCTTGGAGATAGGCTCTTTCAAAGCCGCGAAAGCTGGAAAGATGACCATCGCTGAGAACCCACGCGGAACCAGCATTGATTGCTCGGGTTGTGGTGAGCGGGTACCAAAGACGCTGGCCGATCGGGTCCATAGTTGCCCGTCATGCGGCTTAACGATCTGTCGCGACCACAACGCGGCTATCAACCTATTGAATAGGGCTGTGGGACATCAAGCCCTTAATCTCTCAGGAAATGTCTCAGCGGTAGCTGGGAGTCACTGAGGAAGCCCGCGCTGTATGCGTAGCATCAGCGTCGGGAGGATGTCACAGTTGTCTCTTCTCCTATCCCGGGTACCCTAGCGGCGTAGGAGCGAGGGAAATGGGCAATGCGCCGGGTAGGAAGAGCGAGACAGCGGGGCCGGAGGCGGCTATGGCGGCGGCTAAGCTACAGCTATAGCGTCCCTCTAAAAATCTCCCAGACGGCGCCCCCTGCAAAACAAGCGCAAGCGGACCCCATTCCTCAGGCTGCCCCTGAGGCAGGGCTGACGCTGATAGAATGCCTAGTCTCGATCACCACAGTGGCCCTAGCGGGAGCCTTAGTCGGGCCACCGCTGCTGCTCGCCGCCGCTGCCCAGCTGCAGGCCCAGCGCATTCAGCAGGCGCAGCACCTGGCCCAAGCCGAGATCGACCGGGTGCGATCGCTCGTAAGACAAGCCTCAACTTCAGGGCTAGACCTAGGCGGCCTGCCGCCAGTAAGTGCCGCCGGTGACCCCGCTCAGCAGCCCCCACCCCAGGCGATCGCGGCCCTTCGCTCCACCCATGCCCACTGTCAGACAGAAGATCTTGCGCCGGTAGAGGTCACGGGTGTGGATGTGGACGGTGACGCGGCCTGCGACCCTGAATTTCTGGTGCAGGTGTTTCGCCAGGGCGGCCCGTCGGCTTCGAACGAAGCCGCTCCGTTCGGCGTGACGGTACGGGTCTACGCCGCGTCAAAAGCGGTAGACCTGCAAACTGAGATAGCCCCGATGCGGTTAGGCCAAGGGATGACTCGCCGTCCGCTGGCGATCGCCACGGCGACCATTGCCCCGAGCGATGCCCCTGCCGCCCTGCTGTGCTACCACGCTCAGGGCTGCAGGGAGTAGAAGCCGGTGAAGAACACTGAGGCAGGCTTCACCCTCACGGAGCTGCTCGTGGTGATGCTAATCGCGGGCGGTATTGTGTCGGTGACCCTGCACCTGGCCTCTACGCTGCTGAGCGCAAACCAGCGCCACATGAGCCGCAATCGGGTGCATGCCGACCTGAAGCGATCGCTGGACTACATGGCTGAAGATTTGCGTCAGGCCCTGTACGTTTACGATGGCGGCTGCCTAGGTCAAGGGCGCAGACCCATAGAAGGCGGAGGCTGTCCGGGGCTGGCCTACCACCTGCCGGTCACCCTAGGGCCAGAGAGCGATCGCTATCCGGTGCTGGCCTTTTGGCGACAGACGCCCCTATCCGCGACGGTGCTGCAGCACTGCCGGCAGGGACGACTGACCGCGGCAGAATGCCAGTCGCAGCACGCCTACAGTCTGGTGGTCTACCTGGTGAGCGGCCTTGACGATGGCGACATCTGGGCGGGAGAAGCCCGGCTTCTGCGCTACACCCTCACCAAGTTTCGTCAAAGCGGCGCAGTCGTCCCCGGCTACGTCGACCCCTCGCGCCACCGGTTCTGGAGCTGGCCGTGGTCCTATAATGGCGCTACACTGGCCAACCAACAGGCGGGCCGTCCCTCCTTACGGGGCAGCGCGCCCGTACCGCTAGTGGATTTTATCGACTTTTCAGCGCAGGGGGGTAGGGTCTGCCCTGAGGGCTATCAGCCGACGGCAACAGCGCCTGTGCTGGCGCAGGTGGACAGCGTTTTGGGCTGCGTGGGGGCCGGGCAGGACGTGATTTTGAGTCTGCGCGGACAGCTCCCCGCTAGCGGCCGTTCGGGGCAGCCTTCTGACAACCCCACGCTGCGGACCCAGGTGTTTCCTCAGCCTCGCCTAGACTTTTTGCCGCCGGATTAAGGGAATGAATCTTGTCAAGGCACGGTAGCGCCCTGTCCCTACCGCCCGGCTTTAGGGCCGTGGCGGGCGCAAAGCTGCTCGTCAATCAGCTGGCTCAGTCGGGTGGCGCTATCGGTAACCGCCAAAGATTCAGCGGCGATCGCCATTTCCTCTAGGCGCTCGGGGCACTGCAGCAGCGACAGCACCCGCTGCTCTAGGGTTTGGGCGTCGAGGTCAGACTGCTGGTGGACCTGGGCCGCCCCGGCGGCGGCAAACACGGCGGCGTTGAAGGTCTGGTGATTCTCTGCGGCGAAGGGGTAGGGAATGAGGATGGCGGGGGTTTGGGTGATGGCCAGCTCCACCAGAGTGCCCGCCCCCGCCCGGCTAATCGCGAGATTTGCCCGCTGCAGCAGCGCCGCCATATCGTCGTAGAAGGGGCGATGAATGTATTGGGGAAGGTCTACGGCATCGGCGTCGGGGTCATTGTCCCCCGTCAGGTGAACCACCCAGGCCCCCGCCGTCAGCCAGGCCTTGAGGCTCTGGCGCACCAGGCGGTTGACGGCGACAGCGCCCTGGCTCCCCCCTACCACGACGATTAGGGGGACGTCCGCCGGAATATCGAGCTCTGGCAAAGATGCCCCGGCACCGTGATCCTGAAAGGCCTGGCGCACCGGGGTGCCTACACAGACAGCCTTAGCTTTAGGCAGATGGGCAGCGGCGGCGGAGAAGCCCAGGGCGACGGTGCTGCACCAGGGACTCAGCCAGCGGGTGACTTTGCCGGGTAGGGCGTTAGACTCGTGTAGGACGGCGGGTAAACCCAGCGAGCGGGCGGCAATGATGGCGGGGGCGGCGATATAGCCGCCGGTGGTGAATACGCCGTCGAACTGGCCCTGCCTGAGCAGCTGACGCACCTGCCGGACGGAGCCTAAAAGCCGGAAAAATAGGCGAATGCCCCCTAGCCCCAGCGCCGTCTGGATACCCTCAAGGTTGACCAAGTGCAGCGGGTATTGCTTAGGCACCAGGCGTGTCTCTAGCCGGTTGGGAACTCCGAGCCATTCCACCTCGCAGTTTGAGAGCTGCTCCACCGTCGCGATCGCGGGAAACAGGTGACCTCCTGTGCCGCTTGCCGCTACCAGCAGTTTCTTCGTTTCAGCCACAGTTGCATCCCGTTGTTACGTTTGCCGCGTTTGCTCTATTGGATTCGTCATCACGCACTTGCTATTATGCAGTCGCTATCATGCATTTGTGCCCAAACTGTCCGTATTGCCGCGATCGCCTACGGAAGATTGAGTTAGCCTCTTGGTGCCGATTTTCAGCTGCGTCTACTACAGTTACAGTAACAGCCGTCTTCTGGCCACCGCCGCACAGCCACTGCCGCCTGGTCCTCGCAGACGCGACTCACTCAAGCGATTCTATTCCTCTTACCCCTACGTTAACTCTATACATCATGCTCCACTCTCACTCCTGCCTTACCGCGCTACGGCGTGCTGCGCTAGTCTGCTTCGGACTTGCTGCCTCAGTGGCCACAGCGAGTGTGGCTCAGGCTCAGACCCCGCCAGACATAATGACCTTTGTACAGCAGCTCGATCAAGCCGCCAGCCAGGAAGACCTGCTGCAGGTGCTAGAGGCCTATAGCGAAACCTTGTCCCATGGCGATGGCCTGACCCGCGACGACCTAGAGGCAGCGCTCATCCAGTTTTGGGAGCAGTACGATAACTTAGTCTACGAGACAAACGTCGACAGCTGGGAGCGCACTGGTACGGGCTACAGCACCGAAACCACCACGACGATTACCGGCACCCGCGAGATGGGGGACCAGGCGCTGCTGCTGACGGCGGAGCTGACGGCGCAGCAGGACATTGTCAACGGCCAGATTATCAGCCAAAACATTTTGAGCGAGAGCAGCAGCGTCACCGCAGGCAACAACCCGCCAGAGCTAAAGGTGAATTTGCCAGAGCAAGTGGATACGGGGGAGTCGTTTTATTTTGATGCGATTGTTGTCGAGCCGTTGGGAGAGCGTCTACTGCTGGGAACGGCTGTTGAGGAGATTGTTAGCTCGGCGGGTTATGTAGCCCTCCCGGAAATCGAATTCGAGCTGCTGACGTCTGGCGGACTTTTTAAGGTGGGGCAGGCTCCTGCGACGCCAGGACAGCGGTGGCTGTCGGCAGTCGTGGTGCGCGATGACGGCATTGTCGGCACCACTCGCCGTCTGCAGGTGACGACTGCGGAGTAGGCCGCGCCGCGCTGCCTTCTGTAGAGCCCAGAACCGACTCATTCTGGGAACCAGCCGCTCATTGCTAAAGCCCGAAGGCCTGCCGCTGGTCCCACAGCAGCAGGCCCCCGCTCACCGTCACGAAGCCAATCACTAGCCGTCGGAACTGCTGCTCGCTAATGCGCTTCAAAGCCTTCTGACCCAGCCAGTTTCCGGGAAACGCCGCCACCCCCATCAGCACTCCCAGCCCCGCTGTCTGCACCGTCAAAATCCCAAAATAGCTGTAGACCACCACCTTGATTAGATGCACCGCTGTCCGGTTGGTGGCCTGGGTGGCCAGCAGCCCCTCTTTGGTGAGGCCGTAGTTGAGGTAGAAGGGGGCAAGAAGCGGCCCCATACTGCCGATGAGGCCAGAGAAAAGGGCGTAGATTAGACCTCCCGGAAGGAAGTACCAGGGCCGCACCGTGAACGACGCGGCCTCTCCCTTTATTCCGTAGCTCACTGCCGAACCCAATAAAAATAAAGCGATCGCCGCGCTCAGCCACGGGATCTCTATTCTTGTCAGGGCGAAGGCTCCGCAATAAGCGCCAACCACAGCGCCCGGCAGCTCCCAGGCCACCAGTCGCCAGCAGATGTGGCTGCGGTAAGCTACTATACGCCCGATATTGCCAAAGACACCCCCCACCGTGATGACCGGAGGTACCGCTGCCGTTCCCAGCAGCATGCCCACCACAGGAATCAAAATTAGGGAGCTGCCGCCCCCCGCCAGGGTGCTGATGAACCAGCTAACTGTACTGGCAAGGCTAAGCCAAAGGTAGAGGCTGACGTCCATACTGTAGGTAAGTCGGGGCGAAAGGTAGGTAGGCGGTGAATCTCGTCCGAGAACAAAATCTTGCCCATAGCGTTTACCTTGAGCTCCGATGGGGCGGCAACCATTGACGGAGAGGGTGGGATTCGAACCCACGGTACCTTTCGGTACACTCGATTTCAAGTCGAGCGCATTCGACCACTCTGCCACCTCTCCAGACGCTAGCAGACTATAGTTCCGCAGCGGTCTACTATTCTAATATAAATCTACTTGGACGAACTTACCGCCCATGCGCTATCTCTGGCGACACCTTTTGAGAAAGTCCTACTGCCAGTACCCCATACCAAGCTTTATCTTCACCATAGGGCTAGTTGATATGATGATTGGAGGCGCGCACCCTAGGCTGCCCCTATTTTTGACTGGGGCCGGTCTCTCGGCGGTGGCCCTGCTGCTGCACTCCTGGCAAAGGGCGCAGGGCGCAACAGAATCTTAGCAGGCCGTATTGCTGCTGCGAGCTATTGATCATGACTCGATCGATTCAACCCTCTACCGAACACCGCCTCAAGATTGGCCAAGTGGCCCAGGAGGCCGGGCTACCGATTAAAACGATTCGCTACTACGAAGACATCGGTCTGCTCAACCCCACCGTATCGCGATCGCCCTCGGGCTACCGGCTGTTTGCGCCTGCCGTGCTCAACCGTTTATCCTTTATCAAACGCGCCCAGTCCCTTGGTCTGAGCCTAGACGAGGTGCGGCAAGTTTTAGGGGTGCATGACCAGGGCCAGCTGCCCTGCGGCGACGTCAAGGAGTATCTTGTAGAGAAGCTGGCGGCGGTTCAAGTTCAAATTGACGAGCTGACGATGCTGCAGAGTGAGCTTCAAGGACTGCTGTCTGGGTGGCAAGAGCGCCCTCCCGCTGAGCAACAGGCCCGAACGATTTGTCCAAATATTCAGCACTAGCGGCGTCAAGAAGCGGGGGAAGCGGCGTGAATGGGAACGGATTAAACTGGGTCGGGTTTGGAGTGCTACTTGGCCTGGCGGCTGGGCTGCCGGTTCAGGCGCAGACCTGGAGTGATATCGACGGTGACCCCTCGGCGGTACTGCCTTACCCGGAAGAAACGCCCAGCAGTGTGCCTGCTGAGGGGCCGCAGCCTGCTGATAGGTCGGAGGGCGTAGCGCCGCTAGTTGATTTGCCTGTTGAGGGGCCGTCTGCTGGGCCGTCTGCCGCCGATCCGCTCCCCATATTGCCCTACCCTGAACCAGCTTCACAACCGTCGCTGACCCTAGTGGGGGCCAAGGCGCTGACGCCGGACATCGCCGCTGAGGTCACCGCTCCCTTTCTGCGCCGCTCCCTGACGCCCCTTACCCTAGAGCAAATCGCCGATCGCCTCGACAGCTGGTATCTCGATAACGGCTACACTCTCTCCCGCGTGGTGGGGCTGATGACGGAGCCCTCAGGCGGGCTGACGGTGGAGGTGGAGGAGCCCCTAATCAGCGAGATTGCGATTCGGTTTCTAGATGAGACCGGCAGCGGCATTGACGCCGAGGGCGAACCGGTAGAGGGGCGTACCCAAGAAGACTTTGTGCGCCGGGAATTGGAGACCCAGCCCGGAGAGGTGTTTAACCAGGCCACCATTCGGCAAGACCTACAGCAGCTGATGAGCCTGGGGGTGTTTGAGACGGCGGCGGTGGAGCTGGACGTCGACAACTCGACTGCGCAGCCCGTGGTCGATATCACCTACCGCCTGCAGGAGCAGCTAGCCCGCTCGTTTCGCGTTGGGGGTGGGGTGAGTACGGAGCTAGGGCTGTTTGGCTCCCTAAACTTCCGCGACGGTAACTTTCGCGGGCGGGGCGAGGCGGTGCGACTAGGAGCGCAGATTGGCGGACGCGGCCTCAACTTCAACACCGGATTTACCAGCCCCTACCGCGAGAGTCGACCTAATCGGCTGGGCTACGGCCTAGAAGCGTTCCGCAGTGGCAGTCAGTCCCTCACCTTCAGCGACGAGGTGCTGCTGTCTAACGGTGACGAAGCGCGGGAGCGACAGATCGGCGGGGGGGCATCGGTGCTGCGGCCTTTGGGTAACTGGGACGCTGAGCTAGGCTTCAGCTACGCCCGCACCAGCATTCGCGATGACAGCGGCGATCGCCTCAATGAAGATGAACTCGGCAACCAGCTAACCTTTAGCGACTCGGGGACGGACGACCTGTTTACCTTGGGCTTTGGCCTGGCCCAGGATCGTCGCATCAACCCCAACAACCCTAGCGGCGGCTCGGTGCTCTCTCTGCGCACTGAGCAGTCGGTGCCCATCGGCAGCGGCAGCATCCTCATGAATCGTCTGCGGGCGGACTATGCCCGCTTCATTCCCGTCAATCTGTTTGGCTCGGGCCGTCTCAGCAACCCCGAAGTCTTTGCCTTTAATCTACAGGCGGGCACGATACTGGGTGATTTGCCGCCCTACGAGGCTTTTGATCTGGGGGGTATCAGCTCAGTGCGCGGTTACGGGGCGGGAGATGTGGGCAGTGGCCGCAGCTATGCGCTAGCGTCGGCGGAATATCGCTTTCCGATCTACCGGTTTGTTGGCGGCGTTTTGTTTACCGATATTGGGACTGATTTGGGTACTGGAGAAGACGTTCCGGGAAATCCTGCCGGGGTGCGGGATAAGCCGGGAACAGGGTTTGGGTATGGGGTAGGGCTACGGTTTGGTTCTCCTATCGGACTGATTCGGGCTGACTTTGGGCTCAACGACCAGGGAGACAGTCGGCTTCACTTTGGCTTTGGCCAAAGGTTTTAACAAGCGGCTTTGGCCAAAGGTTTTAACAAGCGGCTTTGGCCAAAGGTTTTAACAAGCGGCTTTGGCCAAAGGTTTAGATAGGCTGTGCTCTCAACCCGCCGTGGTGCCGTTGGCAAATAAGGTGTTTCACCCTGCCTTTAAGGACACCTAGAGAAAAAGCGCGCCAATCTTGAACTGAGGCACAGAGTCTGCCCACAACCCACTTATTGAGGCCAGGACGTCCTTGCTGGTCTGGCTAAAAAGTCTGCAAATTCTCGACGTCGCTGCTGATTTATAGCTTTGGCCATATTGCTGAGGACAGTGTCGTGGACTCAAAACTTTACATAGCATAGGTAATGAGGCGCGCAAATGTCCTAAGCATCAGGACATTTGCTACATGTGAACATCTTTATTTAGCCTCTTTTCGGAAGTGTCCACTTTTTCGGGAAAAGTCAAGATCAGAAGACCTATCTCCAAAACTGGCCCTTTCCGGGCCTTGACAAACACCTCCGAATAATATAATTGAAGTTTGAACTATTTCCGGACATTACCTCACCTTTTATGAAACGACTTGCCCTATCGCTCATCGCTGCCGCTGGCCTCACCGGCCTACCGCTGCTCATTCCCTCTGCTGCCATCGCGCAGCAAGTGGTCGGCGTTAACCCGGCAGTAGACAGCGACAACATCTCCCCCGACGCGTCTATCTACGGTAGGTTTGAGGCTACTGACGGTCAAACCGTTGCGCCAAACTCCGTGAAACTGCTGGTCAATGGAGAAGACGTTACCGCCAGCAGCGTCGTCACTGACACCTTCTTTAGCTATCGCCCTAGCCAGCCTTTTGCCCCCGGTCCTGTCACGGTGCGTGTGGAGTACAACAGCGCTGCAGGGGAAACGCGGGCGTCCTCTTGGGAGTTTGCGGTTCAGCCCTTGCAGCAGGCGATCGCCATCGATTCAGTGACCCACAACGCTAGCAGCGCCGTAGCCCCTGGCGACAACTTTCTCGCTACCGTGACCGGCACGCCGGGGGCGATCGCCTCGGTGCTGCTGGTCAATGACGAACAAACGGTGCAGGTGCTAGCAACCGAAGAAGTGTCTCCCGGCGTCTATGTGGCCACGCTGACAGTGCCCAGCGGGTCAGTCACAGAAGGCATTGTTGTGGGCCGGCTGCAGCAGCAGGGGCAGCCGGTCTACGGCGTCGCGGAACAGCCGCTGCAGTTTAGCCCCTCAGCGGCAGCCGCCTCTACCCCTGCGGTTGAGACCACGACAGAGTCACCTGCGTCCTCTTCGGAAGAACCCATAGCGGTTGCTCCCGCTGGACTTGAGTTCACCAGCCACAGCGACGGCGAGTCCGTGTCAAGCGGCAGCATCACCCTAGTGGGGCAAACTCGGCCCGGCGCTGAGGTGAGCGTCGTTGTGCAGACGAGTCGCTCTGTCTTAGGGCTCGTCAGCCTTGGGGAAACTATCCTCGACCAGCGCGTGATGGCTAACGAGGAGGGAGAGTTTCGGATTGAGGTACCGCTGCGGGGCTTCACCGCTGGCTCAGGGACGGAGTACCAAGTCAGCGCCAGCGCCAGCCTCAACGGAGAGTCCTTTTCTGAGGCCGATTTGACCTTGATTCGCGAGTAGGCACGGTCGTGGCTGGACGGCCACCTTAAGCCATTAACTGCAAATCTGGAATGTTTTATGTCGCTGTGACCGCAACAGGGCACAAAATGTTCCAGATTTGCGTCTTTTTTGTAGTAGAGAGAAAGCAGCGATTGTTATGTGCTGCGTTTACCCCTATCGCTTCAAACAACGCTTTTGACTCAGGGCCTGACATTGAATAGGCGATAGGACACGCCAATATCCCGATGCATCAGGACATTGGCTATGCCAAATCTCTAGAGGCCTTCTAAAATGACTGCTGTCATCCCTAACCCTTCACCTGTAGCAAGCCAATTTGCTGCAACTGTTGTCCCTACAGAGACAAGCCTGCCGGTAGCGCCGCTCGTTGAGCCGACTGTTGAGATTTCCTTTGAGGCCGTTAAGTTTATTACCTTGGACCTGCTTCGAGACGCGGGCGTCGTCAATAGCGTCGTAATAGATTTGCTTGGATTCAGCACGCTGCCCGTCGAGCTAGACGTCACCGGAGAATTTGCCGACCCAGATACGCTGGCTATTCTCGAAGCCCTGAGCACTCCGGAAGAGCGAGTCGAAGGCTCTGACGAGGCTGTTTTAGAAGCTCCTGCCTTGGAGGTATCCAACATCCTGGCCATTGGGCTGCAGGATATGACCGGGGACGTTGTGATTACGGCGGTGGTCGACTCACTGACGGGAGAGATTCCTGCGGTGGGCGTGGACTACGATTTGGTGGTCGATGTCCTGGCGTCAGTGGCAGGCGAAGCGATCGCCTCGGTCTACCAAATTCCAGCTGAACTGCTCCCCATTGATCCCTTTGCTGCTGACGCCTTGGCGACTGACCCACTTACCGAGGGGAGTGCCCTGCCTGAAATCCCTATCTTTATCGTAGGCCTGCCGGAAGCGGCAATGGGGCCTGAAATCGATGTTCCGCTCGACACTCTGCCTCAGTTTGATGGCGGCGTTTTCCCCAGTTCAGCTGAGCTTATGGCCTTTAGCTTCACGGTTTAGCTACTAGACAGGAAGCCCCGCGCTCTACCCGTCAGGGTGAGCGTCGGGATGAGAGTCGCGCTAGCCGAAGTGCGCCCGCAAAATGATGCACAGCGGATAGTGCGCTCAGCGCTGAGGCTAGCAGTTGGTATGATAGAGATAGCAAGGTGATACACCCCGCAAAGAGTGTGACGGGCCCGTAGGCGAAAGCTGCAAGTCACCCGTTCCTCAGTTTGCAAATGTATCTGCGACACATAGTGCGTATCCTCCCTCGCGGAGATGAAAATTCAAAACTCTGCCGTGGGGCATCAGGCGGAGTATAAACCTATCTCAGGATATGTCTCGGCAATAGCTGGGAGTCACTGAGGAAGCCCGCGCTGTACAGCTTGCTGTCAGCGTCGGGAGGATGTCACGCAGTCTAGTAAGCTGTTCGCGAGGCTTACGGCGATCGCCCCCCTGCTGGCGCTGTCTGCGGGGGGGCATTGCGTTCGTCAGCGTGACTTATGGGGCGGCGTGCGGTGCTCCCCAAAGTACTTCTCGCTGCGGTAGCGCAGCCAGACGCGTAGCTGCTGAGGCACTTTTTCCTTTTGCGCTTGGGTCAGCTGCTCATAGAGCGCCAGCGCTTTCTCTCGTTCTCCTCGGCAGGCGCGATTATTGTGGGCATCCCAGTAGGAGCGGGCGACGCGAATGCGGCGACAGACCTCTTTCACCAGAGCGTCGCCCGTGAGGGGCTTCGATTTCGACTTTTTGGTCGGCATCAGGCTTTGAGCGCAAAGATTTTCTCAATAGCGTCCGAGACGACGCGGTCTGGCGTCGAAGCCCCAGAGGTGACGCCAACGGTAATCGCACCTTCGGGAAGCCAGTCTGTTTTCAGGTCGAGGGGCGCATCTAAAGGTTTGTGCTCGACTTGGTTACCGGGACCAATACGCTCGGCGCTATCGATATGGTAGGACGGGATGTCCCGATCCACAGCAATCTCCTGCAGGTGGGTGGTGTTAGAAGAGTTGTAGCCGCCGATGACCACCATCAGGTCTAGCTGATGGTCGATGAGCTGGTACATGGCATCTTGACGCTCTTGGGTGGCATCACAGATGGTGTTGAAGCTCATGAAGTGGTCCATGAGCTCGGCAGGGCCATACTTCGTCAGCATGGTGTGCTCAAACAGCTTGCCGATGCGCTCCGTCTCCCCTTTGAGCATGGTGGTTTGGTTGGCCACCCCCACGCGCTTTAGATCCTGATCGGGGTCAAAGCCATCGGAGTGAGCGTGGCGGAACTTCTCTAGGAATTCCGCGCGATCGCCTCCTTCAAGGATATAGCGGGCCACGTACTCGGCTTCTTCCAGGTTCAGCACCACCAGGTAGATCCCGGCAAAGGAGCTGGTGGCTACGGTCTCCTCATGCTTATATTTGCCGTGGATGATGGAGGTGAACTCTTTTTTCTTGTGCTTTTCCACCGAGTTCCACACCTTAGAAACCCAAGGACAGGTCGTATCGACAATGACACAGCCCCGGTCGTTGAGGGTCTGCATCTCCTGAACGCTGGCCCCAAACGCAGGCAGAATCACCACGTCTCCCGCCCCGATGGGGGAAAAGTCCTTGACGCCGCTCTCTATCGGCACAAACTGCACCTGCATTTCCCGCAGCCGCTGATTCACTGAGGGGTTGTGAATAATCTCGTTGGTGATCCACAGGCGCTCAGTAGGGAAATGCTGCCGCGTCTCGTAGGCCATCGCTACCGCCCGCTCTACGCCCCAGCAGAACCCAAACGCTTCGGCTAGGTGAATCGTAACGTCCCCCTGGGTTAGGGTGTAGTTGCGATCGCGAATGGTTTGGATCAAAGAGCTTTGGTACTCGCTATCCATCATCCCCGAGACGTCGTCCTCGTGGCCGAATCCTTTGCGGTGATAGTTCTCAGACTGATTGAGCGATCGCTTGAAGGTTTTGGTATCCATGCTGGGCCGTTGGCGTACGCGCTATTGCGTTTAGCCTAGCAAAGTCCATGCCAGTTTAGCTACTAGACAGGAAGCCCCGCGCTCTACCCGTTAGGGTGAGCGTCGGGATGAGAGTCGCGCTAGCCGAAGTGCGCCCGCAAAATGATGCACAGCGGATAGTGCGCTCAGCGCTGAGGCTAGCAGTTGGTATGATAGAGATAGCAAGGTGATACACCCCGCAAAGAGTGTGACGGGCCCGTAGGCGAAAGCTGCAAGTCACCCGTTCCTCAGTTTGCAAATGTATCTGCGACACATAGTGCGTATCCTCCCTCGCGGAGATGAAAATTCAAAACTCTGCCGTGGGGCATCAGGCGGAGTATAAACCTATCTCAGGATATGTCTCGGCAATAGCTGGGAGTCACTGAGGAAGCCCGCGCTGTACAGCTTGCTGTCAGCGTCGGGAGGATGTCACCGATCTTCGAAGGGATACACCTGCAGCGCGGTCGCCCAAACCAGGTAGCCGCTTGTATTGAGGTGCAGCCCGTCGGTCGTTAGTTCCGAGCGCAGGTTTCCTTCGCCGTCGCTAAACAGCGAGTAGAGGTCCAGGTACTGGGCGTCGTGCTTGAGGGCGATCGCCTTCAGGTCATCGTTAATGTCCCGGATTTCGGCGTTGGGAATCTCCTGCAGCCGGGCTGCCCCTTCCCAGGTGGCCGCTTCCCCAGCGTGGGGCAAGACCGACTGCACCACAAGCTGTGCCTTGGGATGATGCTCTACCAGCTCTTCTAGAATCAGCTGGTAGTTGGCCAGCAGCGTCTGGGAGCTGACGTCTCGAATCAAATCGTTGATGCCTACCATCACCAAGACGGTCTCAGGCTCGGTCTGGTCAATCAGGTCTAGGCGCTTGAGCAGACCCGACGATACCTCCCCTGAAATCCCCTGATTGAGCCAGCTGCGCTCAGGGGGGAGCAAGTGGGGGGGAAACCACAGGCTGATGGAATCGCCCAGCAAAACGGTGAGCCGATCGGGCGATCGCTCGCTAACCGCGATCGCCTCCTGCTCCAGTAGGGTTAGCCAGTCTTGATAGTCGAGCTTGTGCCGAGGACCAATCTCAAGTGAGGTTGGGGGCGCTAGGGATGTCTTGGAGGCAGCGGCTTGCCCGTCGCCGAGGGAAAACGTTGCTAAACGACCGGGGTGCGGTGCAGAGGGCCTAGCCGCCTCAGCGCTAGCGCTAGCAGCGTGATCAGCCGAGGCAGCGGCGCGAATCTGCCCGTAAATCAGCACCCCCCCCAAGAGCCCCGCGCCCGCCAAATTGGCCGCGACAGACCAAAAGCACCAGGCGGGTAGGGGATGGGTGGGTTGGGAGAAGCGCGCAAACCGAGCCATGCGCACAGCGCTGCGCCAAAGCGTTTGGACGTTGTGATTTCGCTCCATGCCGTTCACCACTGAATTTCGGGGGTAGACTCTGCCTTGGGGAATGAGGTCCGCCTGAGGCGTCAATTTTTGCTATGGTGTGTCTTTCTGGCGGTCTTAGGCCTCATCCGGACGTTTCCCCTGGGGCGGCGCTTCCTCGATCTTACTTCGTTCAGATAGGATGGGGTCCGGCGCGTCCGGCGCAAGTGCATCCTGCCCGTTTTCCTGAGTCAAGTCCGGTTCTTCGCTGTCCGATAGGCTAGCAGCCAGAGATAGGCAGTTGCGCCCGTTGATTTGGAGGCGGTACTCCACCTTGTCCATCAGCCGGTTCAGAATTAGCCAGCCATATCCATGCTCCTGCATCTCTTCAGGCTTGGGCGGCAGATAGGTTGACAGGTCGTAACCCTTGCCATAATCCCAAATTTCTAGCTTCACTTCCTCCTCCCGTATCTCTAGCCGGATGAGGACAGGGAGGTTGGGCTGTTGGTGGTGGGCGTGGCGCACCACATTCGAGTAAGCCTCTGACAGCACAAGGCGCAGCCTGTTGGCCTGCTGCGGCCAGTCTACCGAATCCCCGAGTTGAGACTCAAGACATCCCAAAAGCCAGTCTTCGACGATCTTCAGGAAGCGAATGTCGCTGGGAACGTGCAGTTCCGTTCTCATGACTGCAGGACCTCCATAGCGAGGATGGTCTGATCGTCCTCACGAACGTTGCTGTCCGACTGGATATAGTCAAGTATAGCGTCCAAGTTGGGGGCCCCATTGAGCCGCAGAATGAGCTGCCACAGCCCCGTATGCCGGAGCATTTCTGGGTAGGAGTCTGGAGCAGCAGGAGCGCGATCGCTGTGGTGGTGGAGCGGGCTAGGGGCAGTCGCCTCGGTAATCCCATCGCTAACTAGCATGACGACGTCGCTAGACTCGAGCGATCGCCGTCCCGTTTCTCCTTGCCAGTCAGCGGTGATGCCCAGGGGAACGCCGCGCTCCTTTAGGTAGTCGGGCTGGAGGGTCGGCGGGGCGTTGGGGTCGCGAGTGCCGTGCTGCTGAGATTTCACCTGGGCGTGAGACCAGACCATTGGATAAATATGGCCTGCATTGGCGTACGTTATCTCTGATGACTGCCGCGAGTAGCGTACCAGCACCATAGTAATCAGACAGTTGCTGCTCACCAAGCTACTCATTAGATTTTGGTTGAGCCGCTGCATAATCACTCCCGGAGCAGGCGGGGATTCTTGAGAGAGCTCCTGGCGCAGTACAGAAATAGCGCTGGCCATCAACAGCGCTGCCGGAACGCCTTTGCCGGAAACGTCGCCAACCGAGAGCCAGACGTCATCGCTGTTGACGTGCTTATACACTTCGTAAAAATCGCCGCCGACCTCTCTGGCCGGAAGGCACCGGGCTTCAAGGGTGACGTCGGGCAGCTCGGGCAGCTGCTGACGTAGGAGGCTAGTCTGAATCTCTCGGGCGAACTCAAGCTCAGACTGCATGCGCAGGGTTTGCGCCTGAACGCGCTGATGGAGCTTCGCTTGAGAGAGTGCCAAAGCAGCCTGCTGTGCCACATCATCCAGCAGCTTGAGGTCCTCCGGACGCCAAGACGGTTGGTCGATTGAGCGCTTTAGAACTAAAACCGCTAGGGGCTGATGCTGGTAAACCAGCGGTATGCTGACCTGCTCACATCGTATGTGGGCCTCTCGGCAACAGCTCCATTGGTGACGGTTGCTCTGGAGCACAGTTTCGAGGCAGGCGATGTCGGCGTCCTGAATCGCTATTTCGGCGGCGACTACTGTCGTGGTGTTGACCTCAGAGGCATCTGTTTTGGTAAGACACTTCTCCACAAGGCTATCCACAGGACGCGCGACCGGAGCCTTTAACGGGGCCATCGGAGCAACACCGACGGCATCGTCAGCAGGCTCAGCTTGAGAAAACCGATAGGCGGTGGATTGAGCCGACAGCGTTTGCGGAGTTATATTTGTTAGGCCTACCGTGGAAACCGGAATCAGAACGCTCGTCTCTGCATCAAACAGTCTTCCAAACGTGTAGGCGATCGCGTTCTCGATGCGATCGTAGTCTAGGGTTTCTCGAATCGCCTGCATTACCTCATTGAAGACAGACTCTCGCCACAGGGCCCGTCTGAGATCGCTGGTGCGCTGCTTAATGGCTCGGTAGGTGTCTGCCGCCTGCCGCACAATGTCCTGAAGCTCTTGCGGCTTCCAGGGCTTGGTGATGTACTTAAAGACTTGACCTGTGTTGATGGCCTCTACCAGGTCTTCTACGTCGGTATAGCCAGTCAGCACGATGCGCACCGTATCTGGGAACTGCTCGACGGTGCGCTGAAGCAGCTCGGTTCCCTTCATAAACGGCATGCGCTGGTCAGAGATGATGATAGCCATCTCTCCCTCTTTCCTAAGCAGCCCTAGAGCTGTTACCGCGCTGTCGGCCCGAAAGACCCTGAACTTCTGTCGAAAGGTCCGATATAGTAGGTCCAGGTTGTCAGACTCGTCATCAACGACCAGTAGCTTTAGCTTTTTGTCTGACTCAGCCATCGAGCTATTGCGCTCCACAGGTTCATGCTGTTAGGTGCTTTCATATTAAAGCCCATATAGCTCTACGGTGTCAGCTTTCACAGTATGGGGCGAGGTTAAATCCAATATGTTCAGACTCAGTTCCGTATTAAAGAGTACCGGTGCCCTATGAGCATCATTACGCTCCAATCCATCAAGAAAGACTTCGGCATCAAAGAAATTCTTAGAGACGCCAGCTTCAGCATCGACGCCCGCGATAAAGTTGGCCTCATCGGCGTCAATGGCTCCGGCAAGTCGACGTTGCTCAAGATGCTGGCCGGCTTAGAGCCTATCGATGGCGGTAAGCGGCTAGTGCGCTCCGGCGCGCGCATCATGTACCTGCCGCAGCAGCCCGACATGGACAAAGGCCGGACGGTGCTCGACCAGGTGTTTGCCGACAGCGGCGAGCAGATGGATTTAGTGCGCCGCTACGAGACCCTGTCTCACCGCATGGCCCAGGCGGAAGGGGATGAACTCAGCACTTTGATGAACGAGATGACCCAGGTCAACGCTCAAATGGAAGCCGCTGGGGCTTGGGAGCTAGAGACCAATGCCAAAATTATTTTGACCCAGTTGGGCATCGATGACGTCGATGCCAGGGTGGGGGATTTATCTGGCGGCTACCGCAAGCGTATTGCTCTAGCGACCGCGCTGCTCTCCTTCCCAGACCTGCTGCTGATGGACGAGCCCACCAACCATCTAGACGCCGCGTCGGTGGAGTGGCTGCAGGACTACCTCAAAAGCTACAGCGGAGCCCTGCTGCTGATTACCCACGATCGCTACTTTTTAGACCGAGTCACTAACCGGATCATCGAAGTAGACCGGGGCGACCTGTATGAGTACGACGGTAACTACAGCTACTTCCTAGAGAAAAAGGCCCTGTCGGAGTCGGTGGCCGCTGAAGGGCAGCGGAAGCACCAGCGGGCGCTCGTGCGCGAGCTAGAGTGGCTGAAGCGCGGCCCTAAGGCGCGGAGCACCAAGCAGAAGGCCCGTATCGACCGGATTGGGGAGATGCAGGATAAGACCTTTAAGGAGGCTCAGACTCGCGTTGAAATGGACACGCCGGGTCGTCGCATCGGCAAAAAAGTGATCGAGCTAGAGGCGGTGTCTAAGGCCTACGGCGATCGCACCATCGTCAAAGACTTCACCTATCAGTTCAGCGCCGACAGCCGCGTGGGCATCATTGGCCGCAACGGGGTGGGAAAGTCGACCCTGGTGAATATGGTCACGGGCCGCGTCGAGCCGGACAGCGGCACGGTGGACATCGGCGGCACCATTCACATCGGCTACTTTGACCAGCATTCGGAAAATCTGATCGAGGCCGACCCCGAACAGCGGGTGATCAACTACCTTCAAGAGGTGGGCTCCTACGTCCAGACCGCTGACGGGAGTCAGATTAGCGCCTCCCAAATGCTGGAACGATTTCTCTTTTTTGGCAATCAGCAGTACACCCCGCTCCACAAGCTCTCCGGGGGGGAGCGGCGGCGGCTGTTTCTGCTGAGAGTCCTGATGGAAGCGCCCAACGTCCTGATTCTTGACGAGCCTACCAACGACCTCGACGTGCAGACCCTGTCGGTGCTGGAGGAGTACCTAGAGGAATTCAGCGGCTGCGTCATTGTCGTCTCCCACGATCGCTACTTCCTCGACCGGGCGGTCAACGTCATTTTTGCCCTCGAAGACGGCGAGGTGCGTCAGTACCCCGGCAACTACTCGGTCTATATGGACTACAAGCGTCAGGAGGCGGTGCGGGAAAAGGCGGCCCAAGACGTGTCGCCGGGGCCAAAGGCTCCTAAGCCCGAACAGCCCAACGTCCAGCCCGCTCAGGGCGGGCGGGTGAAGCCGCTGTCAAACTACGAGCAGCGGGAGTACCAAAAGCTGGAAGCGGCGATCGCCCAAATGGAAGCCAAAAAATTGGAGCTAGAGCGTCAGCTTTACCAAGAGGCTCCCAGCGATTTTACGGCTCTAGAAACCATCAGCCAGCAGCTCACTCAACTCTCAGGCGAGATTGATCAGGCCACCGAGCGCTGGATGGAGCTGGCGGAGCGCGACGTTTAAAAGTTGACAGACTTGGGGCAGTAGTGATTCCATTGGCGTAATTTCACAATCAACTTAATCCTCCCCAAGTTCTAACAGCATGGAAAAGCTCAGCGTTGTCGTCGTCGGTGCAGGTATGGGTGGGCTAACTACAGCCCTAGCGATGAAGCAGGCGGGCTACAGCGTTGAGATCTACGATCGCGTCAGTGAGCTGCGTCCGGCTGGGGCCGGGATTTCGCTGTGGTCCAATGGCGTCAAAGTTCTCAATCGCCTAGGGCTGGGCCGCGAGATTGCTGAAATCGGCGGACCGATGGAGCAGATGGCCTATTACGACAAAGCGGGAAACCTGCTCACCCGCTTCAGCCTGGACCCCATCGTCGATCGCGTCGGGCAAGCCCCCTACCCGGTAGCCCGCACCGACCTACAGCGGATGCTGCTAGAAGCCGTGGGCGAGAATAATGTGCAGCTCAACCACCGCTGCGTCGCCGTAGAGCAGACCGCCGACAGCGCCACCGCCGTATTTGAAGACGGCCACCGCGCTACCGCCGACCTAGTGGTTGGGGCAGACGGCACCCATTCAGTCATCCGCACCCACGTGCTCGGCCACCCTGCCGAACGGCGCTACGTCGGCTACGTCAACTGGAACGGGCTAGTGGCAATGAGCGATGACCTCGCGCCCCGCAATAGCTGGGACATTTACGTGGGCAACGGCCAGCGGGCTTCTCTGATGCCGGTGGGGGGCGATCGCTTCTACTTCTTTCTAGACGTGCCTCTGCCCAAGGGCACGGATAGAAGCCCCGACAACTTCCGCCGGGAGCTTTCCCAGCACTTTGAGGGCTGGGCCGCGCCCGTGCAGGCCCTGATCGAGCGGCTAGAGCCGGAGAACACCAACCGGGTAGAAATTCACGATATTGAGCCGCTGCAAACGCTGGTCAAAGGGCGGATCGCGCTGATTGGAGATGCGGCCCACAGCACCGCGCCGGACCTGGGGCAAGGAGGTTGTCAGGCTATGGAGGACGCTTGGTCACTGGCCAACGCTCTGCTGACCACCAATCTCGGCGTAGCGGATGCGCTGGAGCGCTATCAGGACAGTCGCCTAGAGCGGGTGGCCCAGGTCATTCTCAAGGCGCGTAAGCGGGCCGGGGTGACCCACGGTAAGGACATGAGCAAAACCGAGCAGTGGTACGCTGAGCTAGCCCATGAGGACGGCACCACGATTATGGACGCTATCTCTGAGACGATTCTTTTGGGGCCAATGCGGTGATGAGCTACACCGCCTGATGCTGACGATTTTTCAATTTTCGGCACGGGGACAGGCCGCGCCCTCACTGGCTGATATTGGATTGATCCAACGCAGATCTAATGCAGAAAATTCGTACTCCGATTCATCGACCCCTCCCTAGTCCTATCCATCGTTATGGCTGAACCCACAGGAAAACTGACCACCCACGTGCTCGACACCGCTAACGGCTGCCCAGCGGCCGGGCTGAAGCTAGAGCTGTGGCGGATGACGTCAGATGGGGCGCTGGTCGTCAGCAGCACAACCAATGCCGACGGGCGATCGCCTGCGCCCCTACTCGCCCAGGGCGCTATGGTCGCTGGGGAATATGAGCTGCTGTTCTGGGTCGGCGACTACTTTGCCGCGCTTGACCCAACGTTGCCCGACCCCCCGTTTTTAAGCCGCGTTCCCATCCGCTTCGGCATCGCCGACGTCAACGCCCACTATCACGTGCCGCTTTTGGTGTCGCCCTGGTCCTACAGCACCTATCGCGGCAGCTAAGCCTTTCGCTGTTGAGCCATCATCTGTTGCGCACAAATTGCCGCCCGCAGGCCTTGCAGAGGTAGTTTTGCTTGTTCTTTCGCCTGCCGTTTTTTCTTAGATCCTGAGCGCCGCAGCGGGGGCAGGCGCTCTCAGGCTGTGCTCCCTTTTGCCGAAGGGTCTGGCTCTGAGCTTGCCCGTTTAAGGTCTTAATCACCCGCTGCTTGCTGATCTCTAGGTGAGCGCGGATGTGGTCTACGGCAGCCTGGGTATCGCGCTGGGCGATCGCCTCCACAATCTCCCAATGCTCTGATTGAATAGCCCCCACGTCCACAGGAACCTGCAAAATCTGCAGCCGCAGCAGCTTTACCTGGTTCGCCAGCTGGTCCAGCATCGACACCAGCCACGGGTTTTGAGAGCTTTCCGCAATCAGGCGGTGAAAGGCGTAGTTGAGGTCCCTCTGTCTCAGCGCATGGTCTTCTAGCTGCTGCGCATGGTCTTCCAGGGTATGCCGATCGCTGATGCCGCTGGTTTTCAGCAGGAGTTCATCGGCATCTTGAAGAATGCGACGGAGAGACTCGACCTGAGCAGGCGCTGCGCTGCGGCAGGCCCCTTCAACGGCGAGCTGCTCTAGGGCAATGCGGCAGTCGTAGAGGTGGACTGCATTCTCAAGGGAAAGCTCGACCGGCGTGATGCCGTTAAGCGGGTCCGTCGTCAGCAGCCCTTCGTACTGCAGCCGCCGAATCGCTTCTCGGATGGGGGTACGGCTTACCCGCAGCTCCTCTGCCAAGCGACTCTCAACGAGGCGATCGCCTAGGCCAATACCCCCGGTGAGAATCGATGTCCGCAGCGTGAGGTAAATCTGCTCATGGAGTAGTGGTGTCGATGACGTCATCCGATCAGAACAGGCGGCCTCCAGCCCATCGTGTCTAAGACAGCAGCGCTTCCGTAATATAGCCGATCAGCGGGAAGACCCGCAGGTCATGAAATTCTCACCTTTCTCTCAGCTTGGTTTAAGACTGTAGTGCAGAACACCATTCACGGATGTGGGTCTGTATACATTGAGGTATGCCATCCTTGCCGGTATACAGAACGTATGCAAAATACGGGCATCTGCAGGGAGGCAGACAATTTGAGATTGGTACTAGGCTTCGCTACGGCTCAGCGCATTTTTTACTGCGCCTACTGGGCTGTTCTTATGGTGTGAGTGAATTAGGGAATCGAATCTGCAATGACTTCTTCAGAAAAATGGGCCTATTGGACAGCGTACTGGAATAGCAAATCATACGCGCTACTCGCTGCTAGTGTGGCTACGGGCAGCCTGTTAATTTGGCAACCCGCGTCTGCAGAACCAGCGCCCGCTGCCGACGAAGCTCTGGCGCAAATGTCAGAGACGACATCTTTGTCAGTAGAGGCCGCGCCGCCTGAGTTAGAGGCCTACGCGTTGGAGGTCAATGACCTAGAAAACGACGCCAATCAGCAGGTTTCAGACATTCTGGCCCCTGATATTCTGGGCGATTCTACCCTCGATACCGATGACGCCATGTCTCAGGTGACGAGCGTCAACCAGCTCGGAGACGTTCAGCCTACCGACTGGGCATTCCAGGCGCTATCAGACCTAATTGCTCGCTATGGCTGCATTGCCGGCTACCCCGACGGTACGTTTCGCGGATTCACCGCCATGAGCCGCTACGAGTTTGCGGCGGGTCTGAACGCCTGCCTCAACAACATCACGGCCAACCTCGACCAGGTTCAGATCAACCAGCAGGACGTTGCCACCCTCAACCGCCTGCAGCAGCAGTTTGCCGCAGATTTGGCGACCTTGCGGGGCCGCGCCGATTCACTAGAGGTTCGCACTGCAGAACTAGAGGCCAACCAGTTTTCGACCACCACCAAGCTGACGGGCAACGTCTACTTCAACGTCACGGGGGCCTCCATCGCTGGGGATGGCCTCCAGGTAGAAACGGCCGATATTGACGCCCGTCCCCTCAACCTGCGCCGCGCGGGCCGAGATTCGGTCACCGGAGAGCCTTTGGTGGCGACTAGAGACGACGATCCGTCCATCATCTTCAGTAACTACACGTTCCTCAACCTCAACACCTCCTTCAACGGACGCGATCGCCTCACCACCCAGCTCGCAGTCGGCAACGGCCAGTCCCCCGCTAACTCCCTCGTTTCTGCAGGGCTGTTCAACACGTTTGGCACCCCCTTCACCGACCAGGCCGGGGCACCGCTGAGCGGTGATATTGCCCTGCGGGAGCTGTTCTATACCTTCGCTGTCGGGGATACCCTGCAGTTTGCCGTCGGACCGAGGCTCAACTGGTACCGCTACTTCGACGGCAACGCCTTTACCTTCTTTGGTAGGGGAGCCAGCAGCTTCAACGCCAGCGGCAGTACCCTGGTCAATGCCATTGACCGCGGGGCGGGAGCATTCGTAAACTGGGCGCCGGCTGACTGGGTAGACGTGAGCGCGGCCTACATGGGGGAGAACACCGAATTTTTGCCCAACGCATTCTTCAACACCGCAACAGACGCAGACGACGGCCTGTTTAACGGCACCAATACCCTGACGGCTCAGGTGCGCCTTCAGCCTGTCTCCGATCTCAACCTACGCTTCCTCTATACCCGCTCCCGCATCGACAACAACGTGCCTCTCTTTAATGAGTTGGGCAACTTGACGGGGTTTGGCATCGGCGGGGCAACCGGCGAGCCCGTGTACGGCGTCGCCGACGATGGCTTCGGGGGAACCATCGACCCGGCGATCGCCAACACCTTTGGATTCAACTTTGACTGGCGCATCGCTGAGAAATTCGGCGTTTTTGGCCGCTACTTTTACGGCAGCACCGAAATCGATCCCCAAACCCCAGGCCGGAACGATGGCGAAATTGATGCCCAAGCGATACAGGCGGGGCTAGCTTTTCCAGACTTAGGGACTGAAGGAGCGCTCTTAAGCTTCTCCTACCTGATTCCCTTCTCCGTTCTCGACGGGCGCGAATTCTTGGCCTCGGGTGGCGGTGATGGTGGCGTGCAGTTCGAGCTAGAAGCCACCTACTACTATCCCCTCACCGACAACATCGCGCTGGTGCCAGCGGTGTATGTGGTCAGCAACCCCAACAATTTCAGCGACAACCCCACGGTGTGGGTAGGCAACCTCAGAACCCAGTTCAGCTTTTAAGACCCTATATTCATATCCCTCGATCTGCATGAGAAACCCTAAGCCATGAATAATCCCCAAGAGACCTCTGTCAGTTTAGAGAGCGAAGCTCGCGCCGCTGCTGACGCCGCCGTCGCGTCACCCCCTATCGAGACCGACCTTATCTACGGCTTAGAGGCGCGGCCCCCCGTGCGCGAAGCCATTCTAGCCGCGATTCAGCACGTGTTTGCTTCTTTTGTGGGCATCATCACGCCGTCGCTAATTATCTCTGGTGCCCTGGGCCTAGAGCCTGCCGATGCGGCCTACCTAGTCAGCATGTCCCTGTTTGTCTCGGGCATTGCCACCTTTATTCAGGCCAAAAGAATCGGCCCCGTCGGGTCAGGGCTGCTGAGCGTTCAGGGTACGAGCTTTGCCTTCATCGGCCCAATCATTGCCGCAGGCACCGCCGTTACTGGCGCAGGGGGGACGCCCCAGGCCGCGCTGGGCACCATCTTTGGGCTGTGCTTTTTCGGCTCGTTCATTGAGATGTTTTTTAGCCGCCTAATCCAGTTTGCCAAAGCGGTGGTGACGCCTTTGGTTACGGGCATCGTGGTCACCCTGATTGGCCTAACGCTGATCAATGTGGGCATCACCAGCATGGGCGGTGGATTCCCGGCGCGGGCGGCAGGCACCTTTGGCAGCCCGCAAAACTTAGGGCTTGCGGCCCTGGTGCTGGCGATTATCGTCATTCTCAACAGCCTCAGCAGCAGCCTCCTGCGGATGTCGTCCATCGCCATCGGCCTGCTGGTGGGCTACATTGTCGCTATTCCCATGGGCCTGGTAGACTTTAGCACCCTTAGCGGCCTGCCGCCGGTCACCGTCCCCATCCCCTTCCGCTACGGGTTTGGCTTTGACATAGCGGCGTTTATTCCGTTTGCTTTTCTCTACTTGATTACGACTATCGAGTCTACGGGAGATCTAACGGCCACCTCTATCCTCACGGGGCAGCCCATTGAGGGCAAGCCCTACTTCGATCGCATCAAGGGGGGTATCTTAGGCGACGGCATCAACTCCATGATTGGGGCCATCTTCAACACTTTCCCCAACACCACCTTCAGCCAAAACAACGGCGTCATTCAGCTCACCGGCATCGGCAGCCGCTATGTAGGCTATTTCATTGCGGCCATCCTGTCGCTTTTGGGGCTGATTCCCATCGTAGCGGGCATCTTTCAAACCATCCCGCAGCCGGTGCTGGGTGGGGCGACCATCATTATGTTTGGTACGGTGGCGGTGGCGGGGCTGAAGATCATTTCCTGCGTCAATCTCACGAAGCGCTCGTCCATTATTCTTGCAACTTCCCTCGGTTTAGGGTTGGGCGTCAGCGTGGTGCCCGACCTGCTAGATCAGATGCCGACGCTAGTCAAAAGCATCTTTTCCTCCGGCATCAGCACAGGTGGCATCACCGCCCTGGTTTTGAACCTGGTGCTGCCGGGACGGCGTGAGTAACGGCCTGCCGGCACTTAAGCGATTGGACTGCGTCTCCATGGGCTATTCGTTATCCGCTATCAACCAAATGGATCGTCCGGCTTTTGTGGAGGCGCTGGGCCATCTGTTTGAGCACACGCCGGAGATTGCGGGTGCAGCCTGGTCCCAGCGCCCTTTCGAAAGTCTCGCCGCCCTCCACGGCGCGATGGTGGCGGTAATGCGATCGCTCCCCCCCGCGCAGCAGCTCGCGCTGATTCGGGCCCACCCCGACTTGGGCAGCGCCGCCAAGATGGCCGACGCTTCTGTGGAGGAGCAGGCGTCGGTGGGGCTAGACCGGCTGACGCCCGCTGAGTTTGATACCCTCAAGCAGCTCAACCAGACCTACACCGAAGCGTTCGGCTTCCCCTTCATCATTGCGGTCAAGCACCATACGAAAGAAGGCATTCTCGCGGCCCTAGAGCAGCGTCTGCAAAACAGTCCGGCGGTTGAGCAGACCACTGCCCTCGACCAAATTGCCGAGATTGCCCGCCTGCGCCTTGACGCTCTAGTTTCTTCGCCATGACGACCTGCCTAGTGCAAAACATCCATACCCTCGTCACGATGAACCGCGATCGCGAGGAAATTCGCCACGGGGCGCTCTTTCTGCGCGACAACGTGATTGAGCAGGTGGGAACCACGGCGGCGCTAGCCGCGATGGCGGACCAGGCCGATGAGGTACTGGATTTAGGCGATCGCCACCTTGTGCTTCCCGGACTGATCAACACCCACCACCACTTTTACCAGACCCTCACCCGCGCGGTGCCGGCGGTGCAAGACGGCGATCTGTTTTCCTGGCTACAGGGTCTTTACCCCATTTGGGCCCATCTTACCGCCAGCGATATCGCCGTCAGCGCCCAGATGGCCGCCGCCGAGCTGATGCTCTCGGGCTGCACCACCGCCAGCGACCACCTCTATATCTTCCCCAACGACTGCAGGCTAGACGATGAGATTCGCGCCGTGCAGGAGATGGGGCTGCGCTTTCACGCCAGCCGGGGCAGCATGAGCGTCGGGCAAAGCCAAGGCGGCCTGCCGCCAGATTCGGTGGTGGAGAATGAGGCCGATATTCTCAAAGACAGCCAGCGGCTGATTGATCAGTACCACGACAGCGCCCCCTGCGCCATGCTGCGCATCGTGCTAGCCCCCTGCTCTCCGTTTTCAGTTTCCCAAGACCTGATGCGAGAGTCAGCGGCCCTAGCCCGGAGCTACGACCAGGTGCGTCTGCATACCCATTTGGCAGAGAGCTTGGGAGATGTGGCCTATAGCCAAGAGAAGTTTGGCCTTACCCCCGGAGATTATGCAGAGTCGGTGGGCTGGGTCGGAGAAGATGTGTGGCACGCCCACTGCGTGCAGCTGAGCGATCGCAGCATCGAGAAATTCGCCCGCACGGGTACGGGGGTGGCCCACTGCCCCTGCAGCAACTGCCGACTGGCCAGCGGCATTGCCCCCATCCGCAAGATGCTCGACCAGGGTGTCTCGGTGGGGCTGGGGGTAGACGGGGCCGCATCCAACGACGCCACCCACCTGCTGAGCGAGGCCCGCACGGCGTTTTTGCTGGCGCGGGTGCGCGAGGGAGACGCCGCTGCTATGACGGCGCGGCAGGCGCTAGAGCTGGCGACTCTGGGCGGCGCCAAGGTGCTGGGCCGCGACGATGTGGGGTGCTTAGCACCGGGACTGGCGGCAGATTTTGTTGCCTTTGATTTGGACCAGCCCACCTTTGCTGGGTGCCACGACCCGGTGGCCGCGCTGGTGTTCTGTCAGCCGCCTCAGGTGAGCTACAGCGTTATCGACGGGGAGCGGGTCATTGAGAAGGGAAAATTCACCCGGTTTGATTTAGAGGCGCTGGTCCATGAGACACAAGAGGCGGCCCGGGAGCTGTGGATCCGCGCTCTGTAATTTTGACGTACTCCCCGCCCTGAAGAGCGGGGATTCTGGAATCAAGCAGCGATCGCAGGCTGAGCCTGTCTGACATCGCCTAGCCCACGGGTTGACGCCCCAACCCGTTGAATGTTTATTGCAGCATTCAAGTCTCGATCGTGATGTTCGTTGCAAATAGGGCAATCCCACTGCCGTTGTTTTAGATCTAACTCCTTCAGTACGTGCCCACAACAGCTACAAGTTTTAGAGCTGGGATACCACTGGTCGATGAATGCTACGGTCTTGCCTTTCTTCTTTGCCACCCACTGAAGGATTTCGAGAAATTCAGCTAGGGCTAGGTCCGATATCTTCCGGCCCCATAGCCGCTGCATCCCTTTCAGGTTCAGCGTCTCAAAGTAGAGCGCATCGTAGGTATCGGTTAGCCGGTGGGCAAGCTTCCAAAACCAATCTCGTCGCCTATTGGCTATGGCCTCATGGCAGCGAGCTAGATTTAGTCTTGCCCTGTGCCAGTTTGCCGACTTTTTTCGCTTGCGCGATAGGTTGCGGCTAGCTCGGCAAAGGTCTTTGAGCGATGCTTTCAGGAATTCAGGAGACTCGATTTGAGTACCATCTGACAAAGTGAGAAACGTCTTCAGTCCAAAATCAGCACCAGCGGTTTTACCCGTCTCGATGCCTTGAACTGGTTCAGCTTCCTGGTCCACCACAACGGCTAAAAACAGCTCACCCAAAGGCGATCGCTTCACCGTGACGGTCTTAACCTTGCCCTCTATCTCCCTTGAATTCCAATACTGGTAGACCCTGCTGCCTATCTTGATACGACCACCATTGAGCAGCTTGTATCCCGCCTGTTTTAGGGTGAACGACTTGTATCGCCTTACCTTCTGAAAGCTAGGCGGCCTATAGCCTTTGCCGTGATGCTTAAAGAACAGCTGGTATGCCTTTTCAATTCGCTGGCAGATGTCCTGCACAGCCTGAGACCCCACCAACTGCCAAAACGGATTGCGCCTCCGTAGCTTGGCAATATGAGACTGAAGTTTAGAGCAATTGAGGTGTTTGCCCCACATACGGTAGTACCGTTTGTGGAGAGCAATGCAGTGGTTCCAAATCACCCCAGCAGCATTAATAGTGCGCTTTAGGTGCCGGTTCCGCTTGTGCTCGTATATCTTAAACTTCAATGTTCTCATACTGTTTATGTTAGCATAGATGCGTAGGCATTGTGTAGGCAGTATGGCAAAAGGACAGCTTAATTTAAGAGTCTCTATTAAAAGATTGCAAAAGCTTAGGGCGATTGCAAAAGAGAGGGACAAGACCATGACTCAACTGGTAGAAGATTGGATAGATCGCCTACATTTAGAGAAGCCGTCCTGAAGGACGGGGCTTTAGACCCATGATTTTTGGTAAAAAGGCCGCAGCGCTGCCTAAAGAATATGCCGCCCCGCAAAAAATTGTCTAGAATCCTAAGCGAGTCACCGCAAAGGAAATACCCATGACCCTATCTGCTGAAGATCGACGCGCAACTCCGCTGGACGTGCCCACGGCGATCGCCAATCGCCGCTCCATCAAGAGTTTCGCCAGCGACCCAATTCCAGACGATCTTTTAAAACAGCTCGTCGATCTCACCGTTGCTGCGCCTAGCAGCTGGAACCTCCAAGACTGGCGCATCGTTTTGGTACAGAGCGAAGAGAAAAAGAAAGCCCTCTGTGAGGCAGCCTTTAATCAAGAGATGATTACCCAAGCGCCCGTTACCTTCGTATTCGCGGCAGCGCCCTACGCCTGGAAGGACGAAGAGACCATGGAAAAGATCTACAGCGAGGCGCTAGAGCGCGGCGCTTGGAGCGAGGGGACGGTCAACTATTTCAAAAAGACTATTCCCCAATTTCAGGAAAACCTAGGGGCGAAAAACCGTGAGTTTGCCGTCAAGGATGCCATGATTGCCGCCACTCAGCTGACCTTAGCGGCGGAGAGCCTGGGTCTATCTACCTGCTTTATGAATGGCTGGGTCGAAGACAAGGTGATGAGCGTGATTGGCGCTGAGGGCACCGACCTGGCGATCGCCGTTGTGGTGCCTGTGGGCTACAAAGCCGAACCCCGCGACAATCCTGGACGACTCCCCTACGCGAAGAACATCTTCGTGGATACCATCGCCACAGCCTATACAGGCTAGCTCGGGTCTATAGCTAGCCCTGATGAGCTGATATGCTGGGATCACATCACATCGATTGATTCCAGCAGTCGCTGATTATCGGGGGCGCTATGCAAGACAACCTTACGCTTCTTTTTGATTTGATCCTAGCCGCAGGCGGTGGCTACCTGTCTCTCGGCTTCACGCTAGGGCTTGTGGGCCTGTGGCGGCGGTGCGACCCCAGTCAGCAGCCGGTGGTTGTCAAGGCAGAGCGGGCCAAGGCTGTATCTGACCGGAAAGCCGATGCAGTCGCCGCTGAGACGTCCGCCATCGAGGCTGCCGTTGAAACCAAGGTGCCGCTAGAGCCAATTCCGCTAGGTGAGATGAAGCGGCCGGAAGCCGAGCCGGAGCCATTGCCGGAGTTAGCACGTGACGAAGTGACTGAGCCCGTTACAGATACGCCTTGAACACTTTGCAGGGGTTGCGCGTAGGAGGGTGGTGGGTCGGCCTCGCCGATACTTTAAGAAATTGCTTGACGACCGAGCTACCTATAGGTAGGATATCAGCATGACGCAGCCGGATACCAAAACGCAGATTCTTGACGTCGCTCAAGATCTCATTCAACGTCTCGGCGTCAATGGAATGAGCTACAAGGACATCAGCGAAGCGGTTGGTATTCGCAAGGCCAGCATTCACACGCATTTTCCCAAAAAGGATGACTTGATTGCGGCCCTGGTCGACCGCTATAGCGATCGCTTCTTTCGGCTCGTAGACGGCATCACTGCCGACAATGAGTCGCCGGAAGTTAAGCTACGTCGCTACTGTGCCCTGTTTGAGACGACCCTCAGCAGCGGCGACCAAGACAAAGCCTGTCTCTGCGGCATGCTCGGGGCTGAGCTGGCGAGCCTCAATCATCCCTCGGGAGAGCGAGTTCGCGAGTTTTACCAGGACAACGAAGCTCGGCTAGGACTCATTCTAAACGAGGGCAAGCAAACCGGCGATTTCGGCTTCAAGGGTGACGTGGAAGCGCTGTCAGCCTTAACATTCGCGTCCCTGCAGGGCGGGCTGCTGATCGCCCGAGTTCACGGGGGAATTCAATCGTTCCGTCGTCAGGTCGAGCAGCTCGTTACGGTGGTGAAGGGCTAAATTTTTTTTGCCCTTAAACATCCTCCTGGTAGGAAGCCAGTCCTGTCTCTGAGTCAACTCTTTATCAACAACAGTTCACGAGGAAACCCATGAAAGCTTCAGTGATCAATAAATTTGGTGAGCCAGAGGTCTTCGACTACATCGACGTCGAGACCCCGGACCCCAAGCCCGGAGAAGTGCGCCTCAAAATTCTGGCCAGCGGTCTCAACCGCCTCGACCACTACCTGCGCTTGGGCGGCGTCAACCCCGATATTCGCTTTCCCCACGTGCTCGGCTCTGATGCCGTAGGACTGGTAGACGCCAACGGCCTAGGGGCGAGTCGGTTTCAGGTGGGAGAGCGGGTCATTCCGATGCCAGGGTATCCCCTAGAGGAGAGCCGCGTCCATCCCATGAGCGCCGCCCCCAGCTACCTGATTCGGGGTGTGGCAGAGTGGGGCACCTACGCTGAATACATGGTGGTGCCAGAGACCTGGCTGGTGAAAGACGACACGGGCCTGTCTGACGCGCAGGTGGCGACGCTGCCTATGCCGCTGGTGACCTGCGTCCGCGCCTTAAGGACCGTGGGTGGGGTGAAGCCGGGAGATGCTGTCGTCATCCACGGAGCCGCGTCCGGGACGGGGTCGATCAGCGTTCAGGTGGCCAAGGTGCTGGGGGCCAAGGTCGCCGCCACCGTCAGGACGCCGGGCAAAGATAACTTCGTCAAGCGCTTGGGCGCGGATCTGGTGATTAAGACCGAGTCGGAAGACTTCGTATCGCTTGTCAAAAACTGGACCGATGGCCAAGGCGCTGACGTAGTGCTCGACAACCTAGGGGGACGCTTTTTGACGGATTCCCTAAAGGCGCTAAAGCCCACAGGCACCCTAGTATCCATGGGGATGGTCACAGGGGCAGAGGCTACAATTGACCTGTTTCCCTTCTTCTTGGCTCAGCAGCAAATTCGAGGTACATTCATGGGCGATAGGGCAGATCTACTTTGGGGTCTAGAGCAGGTGAAAGCTGGTAAAATTCAGCCCACCCTCGATAAGGTTTACCCGCTGTCTGAGGCTCGTGCGGCCCATGAGCGGCTAGCGGCGGGCGCTGCCCTGGGGACGATTGTGCTGAAGCCCGCTGCCTAATCTACTTTGGAGAATCGCCGATGACTACGCCATTCTTCAACCCAGGCTTTCAGCGAATGTTTGCCGAGGGTCAGCTGAGTCTAGGCGTCTTCTTCGCCATTGAGGCTTACAAAGGCAGCATTCCCACCATGGAAAACCAGGTCGCCCTAGCCCAGCGGGCCGAGGCGCTGGGGTTTGCCGCCCTCTGGGTGCGGGACGTGCCGCTGCACGACCCTAGCTTCGGGGACGTGGGACAAATCTACGATCCCTGGGTTTACCTGGGCTACGTGGCCGCCCACACCCGCGAGATTGCCCTAGCCACCGGCAGCATTATCTTCTCCCAGCGTCATTCCCTCCACTTAGCCAAAGCGGCAGCGTCGGTGGACCAGCTCTCTGGCGGGCGGCTGGTGATGGGGATTGCCTCAGGCGATCGCCCCGTGGAGTTTCCCGCCTTTGGCATAGGCCGCGAGCAGCGGGGAGAGCGCTTCCTGCATACGTTTACCGACTTCAAGCAGGTGCTAGAGCAGTCCTTTCCGGTGGTGCGATCGCCCCTCACCACCCTGGAAGGGGCGGACCTATTGCCCAAACCCGCCTGCGATCGCATTCCCCTACTGGTCACCGGCCACAGCCGCCAGTCTCCCGAATGGATTGCGGAGCACGCCGACGGCTGGCTCTACTACCCCCGCCACCCCCAGATGCAGGCCCGCATCATCGATGACTGGCGCAGCCTGACGGCGCAGCTTGCCCCCGGCGTCTTTAAGCCCTATGCCCAGTCTCTCTATGTAGATCTGGTGGAGAACCCCAGCGAGCCCGCCACGCCAATTCACCTGGGATACCGTCTGGGCCGCGATCGACTGGTTGACCTGCTGCTGCACCTAAAGGCGATCGGCGTGAATCATGTGGCCTTTAACTTTAAGTACGGCGGACGTCCGGCCTCAGAGATGCTGGAGGAAATCGGGCAGGTTCTGCCTCAGTTTCAGTCGCTGGCGACCTCGAAGGAACCCTGGGGCGCGGCGTCTTGCTAGCGCGCTTCTGCTCACCTCAATCCATCTTTGAAGACTTCTTCCGAAAAACCCGACCGTAATTCAGAAACATCTCATCTGTTTCTTCTAATATTCAATTAGTCCGATACCGCGTTTTTCCCTATGCCCTTTATCCACATCCCCAAACCCTGGCAGCTTCCAGAGCGCCGCGTTACCCTAGAGGCCGCTTACTGGAACCGCCGCCGCTTTCTCAAAAGCGCCGTCGGGATGGGGATTGGCGCGTCAGTGGTCTCGGCGGTGGGGTGCGATCGCCTGCCTACCGATAAGACAGGGACCGGGTCTGATCCTGCCGCAGACGTTCTGTCCGGGCTTCAAGCGCTGACCTTCGGCCCCAACTCTAATTTCGCCGACCTAGAGCGTCCGCTGACGTCCCGGCAGGTGGCCGCCACCTACAACAACTTCTACGAGTTCGGCGGCACCAAAAACATCTGGGAGGCGGCCCAAGCGCTGCCCACCGACCCCTGGACGGTGGAGGTCACCGGGCTAGTCAACGCCCCCCGCACCTACGACCTCGACGACCTCACCCGCGAGTTCTCCCTGGAGGAGCGCATTTACCGCTTCCGCTGCGTCGAGGCCTGGTCCATGGTGGTGCCCTGGATAGGCTTTCCGATGCGATCGCTTCTCGAAGCGGTAGACCCTAAACCTGAGGCTAAGTTCGTCCGCTTCACCTCCTACTACGACAAAGACGTCACCCCCGGCCCCAGCTTTACCACCCTGTTTTTGCCCTGGCCCTACACCGAGGGACTGCGCGTAGACGAGATGGCCAATGAGCTGGCGTTCTTCGCGGTGGGCCTGTACGGCCAAACGTTGCCCAAGCAGCACGGCGCCCCCATCCGGATGGTGGTGCCCTGGAAGTATGGCTTCAAGGGAGCCAAGTCTATCGTCAAGATTGAGTTCGTGGCCGAGCAGCCCGCCACCTACTGGAACACCATCGCCCCCAATGAGTATGCCTTCGAGTCAAATGTAGATCCCACTGTGCCCCATCCCCGCTGGTCCCAAGCGGAGGAGAAGCTGATTGGCCCGGAACCTGAGTTTACGACAACGGCGGTGCCCACGCTGCCCTACAACGGCTACGGGGAGTATGTGGCAGGATTGTACAGGTAGGCTTGCCTTACCCACAATCGCGCTAGCTCACCCTCACCTCGATTCGTCAGCGGCTGCAGTCCCCTGTAGCGAGAGCCCTCGCCCCCCCAGAGCGCTAGCCTCAATAATCGTCACGAAGTCGTACCGACTAGCATAATGTCGAATAGTATCGCCAAGGCGCTGATGCTGTTCAGGTAAGTTCTCCAACAGCTGCAAGATGGCATCGTCATCCCCAAGAACTGCCGCATCGTAGAGCTGCTGCTGCCACTCCACTGGCAGCGCTGCTAAACCGCCGGAAGTTAGAGGGGGGGGTGCCGCTTCAGACGATAGCCCCGCCAAAGCGCGATCGCCCAGGGTCTGGCTTACAGAACCCTCGCCTTCAACCGCTAGCCCGAGATGCTCGGCGATGGTCTTCAGCAGCGTCACCGCATCGATTGGTTTACTGATCACCGCTGCGCAGCCCGCCGCGATCGCCTCTTCTCGGCCTGCGCCTAGCACTCGGGCGGTCACCGCGACGACGGTAACGGGGACAGCGGTTGGGGCCAAATTTTGAGTCAAATTCTGAGCTGAATTTGGGGCGGTAGCCTGAGCGATCGCGGCTTGGGCCAGAATTTGGCGCGTGGCCTGGTAGCCATCCACCTTGGGCATACACATATCCATCAAGATCAGGTGAGGCTGCCAGCGGTGCCACTGGTCGATTGCCTCTTGCCCATCGGTAGCCTCCTCAAGGTCAAACCCAACGGGGGCCAGCAGCTGCCGCAGCAGATAGCGGTTCTCAGCAATGTCGTCTACGATCAAAATTCGGTAGGCCTTGGCGTTAGGAGAAAACCCCAGATAAGCGCTCCCATCGCTGCCAACAGCTGGGAGTTTCCCGATGGGCAGCGCCAGAGTCACCGCAAAGGTCGACCCGACGCCGGGGATACTTTGCAGGGCGATCGCCCCGCCCATAAGCTCAACGAGCTGACTACTGATGGCTAGCCCCAGCCCCGTTCCTTGCCGCGCCAAGCGGCTGTGGGCCTGCTCAAAGGGATGAAAGATACTTGCCTGCGCCTCAAGCGGCACCCCGACGCCGCTGTCCTTAACCTCAAACCGCAGCGGGATTTTTAGACAAGGCTCTGCTGGTGAGGCGGTATCTTGCTGGCGAGCGACCCGCAGCTCGACCCATCCCGTCTCTGTGAACTTGATGGCATTGCCCAGCAGGTTAATCAGCACCTGCTGCAGCTTCTGAGCGTCTCCCATTAGGGCATTCGGCACGTCAGGAGTGACGGTGACGGTAAATGTCAGTCCCTTAGCCCGAGCGTGGGGCTGCATTATGGTCTGGAGCGTCTGAAGCAGGTCGTGCAGACTAAAAGGGCTAGAACTGCAGGCATTTTGGCCCGCCTCAATTTTTGAAAGATCCAGCACCTGGTTAATCAGGGAAAGCAAATGGTCACCGCTGCGCAAAATGGTCGTCAGCTCCTGCATGTTGGACTGACTAGAGCGCTGCAGCAGCTGAGCCATGCCTAAGATGACGTTGAGGGGGGTTCGCAGCTCGTGGCTCATATTGGATAGGAAGGTGCTTTTGGCCTGATTGGCAAATTCTGCCGCCTCCTTAGCGGCATTTAACTCGGCTTCTACCCGCTTACGCTCGGCCTCGTGCCGCTTTCTCTCGCTGATGTCCTGGCTTTGGAGGACAAAATGTAGGGGCTTCCCGCTAGTATCTCGCACTAAAGAGACCGTCCTGTCTATCCAAACCCAGTGCCCAGAGAAATGTTGACAGCGCTTTTCAAGCTGGTAGGTGTGGATATCCCCAGACAGCGTCTGCTGCATTAGCCCCATCTCCGCCGCTAGATCCTCTTGATGGGTGAGGGCTGTAAAGGAGGTTTTCAGCAGCTCAGCTGAACGGTAGCCCAGCATTTCGCAGAAAGAATCATTAACCCGCAGCCATTGCCCTTCCACAGAGATAAGCGCCATGCCAATACCGGCATCGTCAAAGGAGCGGCGGAATCGCTCTTCGCTGTAGGTCAAATCGGCCACCTGCTTGGCCACCTGGCGCTCTAACTCCTGGGAGTAGCAGGCCAAAGATCGAGTAGCGTCGCGCTCCGACTTGAACGCCATGTATATAGCGGCCAGTAGGATGGTTCCGGCAATGCTGAGCACGGGTGGGACAACCGGTATCCACCAGTTTCCCAACAGCGAGACGTAGGCTAGCGTATACATCACGCCAGCGGGGAGCACCGCACTGCCTATGACCCGCACGCCGTAGGATAGCGCGTTAGTCTGTTGCCACCGCCCCTCCCACCACAAAAACAGGGCCGCGCTGGCGATCGCCCACCCTGCAATCCAGCCCATCTCGACCCACTCTGGCCACACCCGCACTCTAGCCCGCCTGCCAAGGGCAGTATCCACCAAATAGCTAACAGCATTGGCGTGGATGACAACGCCGTAGGTCGACTGCGTTTGCCCTTCGATTGTCTTGCTGTGGGCGGTGAAGAATTCGTCCCCAACGCTGGGGGCCGTGATGCCAACCAGCACGACGCGACCCCGAATGAGGGCTGGATCTACGCTGCCCTCAAGAATCTGGGCCATAGAGACATGGGGGAACGCTTCTAGGTGCCCTCGGTAGTCGATTATCGTCTGATAGCCGCCGCCCGAAACCGTGGCATAGGCCCCATCCCGCTTACGAAAGGGCACGATTTTGGTCTCACCCAGCGCGATCGCGCCTGACGCCGTCGGCTGGGGAAAAATTCCCTGCTGCTCTAAATAGTGGAGCGCTAGCTTGGCCGCAAAGCTCAGCTGTAGGTCACCCTGCTGGTTTGGGTAAGAGATCAGCGCGCGCCGCACCTTCCCGTCGGGGTCAGGAATCAGGTCGCTAAAGCCTACCTGGTGGGGCTGAAACATCAGCGGCGCTGCGACGGGATTCCCAATGATTTTGTCGATGCCAAACAAGTGAGGAGTGCTGCCGGCAACCTGCTGCCAGTCCGATGTCCCCGGGGCGACGGGAACGTCGCGAAATAGGTCTAACCCGATAGCGGACGGCTGATGAGCAGAGATCTGGCGGATCAAGCGAGCTAGGGTGGCGTCGCTGAGGGGGTAGTGCCCTAAGGCTTGAATATCGGCTTCCCCAACGGTGACAATGAGCAGCTCATCCCTGTTAGCTTCCCCGTCAGCGGCCTGATGCGGCTGGCCCAACTCGTGACGCTGACAAAAAATATCGTAGACCGCAAGCTCAAGAGACTGCAGCATTCCCGTACTGCGGGCGGTCAATACCCCCGCTGTCGTCAGTGCCGCAATGGCCAGCAGGGACAGCGTGCGGGGAGCTTGCCGATAGTAACGCCACAGGTTGATCAGCAGCAACATCACTAAGGTTCTAACGCATCGTAGACAGAATTGATTCGGTCGCGGGTGCAGTAGCCCCGGTCCAGTCTAAAATTTGCGCCCAGCTATTCAACAAATTGGTCTGCTGCGGTGAGCTCAAGGGGGCGTTTTGTCGCGCCAGCGTGAGCGCTGTGACGGTGTCGTACCAAAGCCCCAGCTGGCCCAGTGCCGCCGCCCGCTCTAAAGGCGGGTTAGGGAGGGCTGCCGGTAGCGCCACCCGCTTAATTTGGCCCTGCTGCCACGGCATATCCGTCTGCCCAGAGGGGCAAATGAGTCCAACGCCCCACTCGTAGGTTTCACCCATCGCCAGCGGCGGAGCCTCGGTAGGCAGGGCCAGGGCAACGAGGCTATCGGCTTGAGAAAGGGGCAGCACGGTCTCGTAATGTCCTTGACCAGAGGTGGTCTTGACGCTGAAATAAAGCTGTTGCGCAGAGGTCTCAGGAACGTAGACCAAAACCGTTGGATGGGCCGCTGCCGTCAGACCCACCTGCTGTTGCGGGGCGATCGCCGTCAGAATGGCGGTCTCTGCATCATTGCGACACCCAGCCGCGCTGCGACTCCCCCCGGCCCGGGAGGTGGTGTGGGTTTCATCGGTGGGGGGCAGAAAAATTGAGGTCGCGTCGTTGGAGGAGTGGGCCGTGGGGTGATGATGGGCCAGCGCAGCGCCAGAAAGCCCAACGGCGGTCGCCCCCGATAGGATAAGGGAGCTCGCTTTGATGACGGTTTTAGCGATGGACTGAGACAAAATCATGGGGCTGATTCGCAGTTGGGGAAGCTGGGCACCAGTGATGCTGCTACGTACGGAACTTTCAAATTGCGATAGACCGCTGGGCTAAAACTCAGGCGCTGCGTGCGGGATTGAGACAGCGCGAGTTAAGCAAATTTTCCGCCTCGCGCTAGCCTGTGAAATTACTGATGGACCAGTATACCTAAGTATAGTGACCTGCGAACTGAGCCGCTCTTTCAGCGCGTACGCTTCACTAATTCTTTAACTGCGGACTAATTTGTCTAGAGCCAATTGCCCACCATGACGTAGGCTGACCAGTAGAACGGGTGGGCAAAGTCCGGCGTATTGAGCAGCTGAAGCTGCGCCTGCCGCAGCGCCTCGACCTTGGGCTGGGTGGAGCCGGTGAATTCTCGGTAGAACGTTGCCATCACCATCGCCGTGGAGCGATCGCCCACCTGCCACAGGGTGCCCAGGGTGCTGCGCGCCCCGGAGCGAACGGCAAGCCCTGAGAGCCCCAAAACAGTCTGCTCGTCGCCCGTCGCCGTTTGACAAGCGCTGAGCACCAGCAGCTCAATCGGAGTGCTGCGTCGCTCCCCCGGCTCAATTAGCAGACTTAAGGTGTCGATGTCGATGACGCCATCCCAGGCCAGCAGGAAGGTCTCTTCCGTCGTCGCTCCAAACTGGCCGTGGGTCGCTAGGTGGACCACCGGCGAACGGCGGCTCACTTGGCCTAGCAGGGCGTCTTGAGTGAAGCTCCGATTGAGCAGCAGACGGGCCTCGGTTTCTTGCTGAATCTGCGCTAGCTCGGTCTCTACCTCCGGCAGAGGAGAGAACCCAAGGCGCGGCTCGCTAATCCCCGCCGCCAGCACCTGGATGTCGCTGCGCTCTAGCTGCTGGGGATCAATCAGCTTCAGGCTAGGAGCGATCGCTACGCCGTAGGTTTCAATCACGTAGCGCTCCCCATCGTGGAGGGCCGCCATCGGCAGATTATTTAGCGGACCGTCGGGCACAAACACTAGGGTCTTAATGCCTTGCTGCCGTAGTGAACTATCCACCGGACCTAAAAGCCACTGGTAGAGGGTTTGGGAGAGCTGCAGCCGCGTCTCGTCCAGAAAGACCGGGTTGAGGTATAGCCGCAGCTGTTCGATATGTGCCAGAGTCTCCGCCTGGGGCAGCCGCGTCTCGTGGTAGAGCAGCGGCCGCTGGGGACGCGCCACAATGACCGCTAGGCGATCGGGCAGAATGATGGGGTAGATGATGGCGGCGGCAGGGTCAATGCTGTCGAGAGGCTGGGAGGTTGCCGTGAGGCAGGCCTGGCGAAAAAAGTTATCTAGCTCAGCTAGCTTGAGGTCTTCCAAGACGTCGAGGGTTTGGCGGAGACGGCCCTGGGTGGGGCGGACTTGTTTGGCTGGGGTCGCGAGCAGAAGCTGAATGAGCTCGCGGTAGACCGGCTCCACAGACCGGGTAAAGGAAAACTGTACGTCTGAGCCCACTGCAGCTAAGTCCTGTCGCAGGTCGTGCAGCGCCTCCGCCGCAGCTTGGTAGGCGGCGATCGCCTGGGTAGGGCGGCCCTGCTTGAGAGCAATTTTCCCTCTCTGCCGCTGCCACTGAGCCGTCAAATCTTGGGCCTTTAAGCTCTGGGCAAGCCGCAGAGCGTCGGCTGTTACCGTCTCAGCGTCAGCCCACTGCCCAGCCTGTTGATACAGCAGTCCTAAAGTGCCGAGGGCGAAAGACTCGGCGCGCTTGTCCTGAAGCTGGCGGGACTGCGTCGTCGCCTGCTTCAGCTGCTCCAGCGCCTCAAGGTAACAGGAGGCTGCGGGGCAGTCCCCCGCAAGCTGCATGAGCGCCTGCGCCAGGCTAACGCGGGCAAAGACGGTGGGACGGCTGGGGCCTGCTGCTGTGAGCTGTGGCGGAAGCAGCCCAGCTAGGGCGCGGGCCTCGTCCGGGTTGCTTTCGATGAGAAGCTGAAGCTCGCTAACTTGAGCGCTGAGGCGCAGCGCCGGAGCCTGAGCGCTTTCGTAGGCGCGCTGGTACTGCTGCAGGGCGGCGTCATCTTCCCCGCGCTGCAGCAAGACATGGCCTAGACTCAGGCGGGTATTGGGCTGGGGCATCGCTTCAAGACTAGCTTCCAGCAGACTTTGGGCTTGGGGGAGGTCTCCCGTGAGCCGGTAGGCTACGCCTAACTGCCGAAGCCCCGTCGCCCTTATGACAGGGGCCTGCTCCTGTAGCTGCGGCTGTAGGGCCTCTAGCTGTCGCCGCGATCGCCGGTAAAATCCCAGGCTTTGTAGGGCGATCGCCTGGTTAATCTGGCTGCCAATTTGCCCCGTTATGTCTCCGTCCGCTTCGTAGGCTGCCGCCGCCGCCTGCCACTGCTCCAGCGCCACCTCCGGCTGCCCTTGAGAGAGGGCCTGTTGCCCCGCCGCGTTGAGCAGCCGCGCCCGAATTCCGCGGGCGGCATCGGTTGGGGCCTGATGAAGGGCCCCCAACCCCTGAACTAGGGACGCTTGAGCGGCGTCCCACTGCGCTAAGCTTTGCTGGGCCACCGCTAAATAGCTGAAGGCGATCGCCGCCTGCTGCGGTTGGGACTGGGCGAGCTGCTGCCACACCTGCGCCGCTTCCGCGTAGCGCTCGCTGCGCATAAGCGCCTGCCCCTGCTGCATTGAGGCCCGAAGAGAAACCTGAGTCGGAGCCGGCGCTGGAGTTTGGCCCTGAGCGGGGCGGGAGGTAGCGGCAATGCCTACCGCGACCAGGGCCGTGAGCAGCATTAGGATGAGCCGTCTGCGCTTTTGTCGGATCATGGCTGGGGGCTACAGGCTGAGAACTGGGGGGAAAGGCGATCGCTGCGGGCCACTAGCTGCACCTGCCCATCGCCGTCAAGGACCCAGCCGTCCGCCTCCACTGGCCTGAGCGAAGGCGCTGCTAGATCCGCCGGGCTATCGCTTTGCTGGGTGTGGTCCGGCTGCGCTGCTTCAGCCGCTGGCGCTTCAGCTGTTGACGCTTCAGTCTCTAGGCCCATCAGCGCCGCAGGAAGCCGCAGGTCTTGCCAAGTGCCCTCTTCTGCCCGCTGCCCTGGCCCCGCCGGTAAGCCGCCCCGCCCCGTGACGACAAACCGACTTTCTGCCGCTGTAGCGCACAGGGTCGCAATGCGATCGCTTTGGTCAACGAAGTCGGCAGCAAGGGGGGCTGCATCTTCCACCACCTCGACAGTGCTGGTTTCGATAATCACCGTGCCCCGATCGCCAGAAACAGAGGCCGCCGTGATGTCGCTGGCCGCCGTTTGGCGAGACCGAAACTGCGTCCCGATAATGGTGGGGGCTAGGATCTCGATTCGTCCCCCCGGTCCTTCCACCAGCGCATCAGCCGAAATATCGCTGTTTTCTATTGCGACCAGCGTGGTCGCCTCAATCGCAATTCGTCCCCCTTGAATAAATTCATCTCCGAGGGATGCCGTCGTGATCCGCCCCTGCTGGTTGAGAATCAGTGTCTCCGCTTGAATATCGATCTGACCGCCACTGGGGGAAGGTCCGCGGGTATCCACCGAAATTTCCCCTGCGTCGCTGAGCAAAATTGTGGGGGCGGACACTCTAATTTGACCTGGTGAGAAGGCGGTAAAGCTAGAGGCGTCAATGCTCGACCCAAAAGGCTGACCGTTGCCAATCACCTCCAAGCTATCCGATAGGGTGAGCGTAATTCTCCCAGAGGGTCCGCCGGGCACCCGGACAAACGCTTCGGAGGGCAAACTCGGATTAAAAAGATTCTCTGACAGCCGTCCCCCAGACTGACTGCGAATTCCGCCCCGGTTGAGGCGCAGCTGGCCCGCTGTAATCGCAATCTCTCCCCCCGCTCCCTGCCCAAAAAAGCTGCTGGTGTTGATTTGGGGGACCTCGACCTCGTCGGAAACAGCAAATATGTCTACCGTGTCGGCAGCGTCAATGCGAATATCACCGCCGTCTCCGTTGCCCAGGGTCGCGGCAATGAGGGAACTGCCGTCTTTGATGATGAGGCGCGGTGAGGTAAGAATTAGATCGCCCGCGTTGCCCGCCGCTGCGGCATCCCCAAAGGTGAGGGCCGCGACGACTAGGTAAGAGTCTTCAATGAAAGTGCGATCGCTGACCTGCAGGATCAAGTCACCGGCATTGCCCGACCCTTCGCTGGCCGTGGTGATCAGTTCGCCCTGCTGAACGCTCAGGCGAGGCGTTGTGATAGTGAGGGTGCCGGCGTCTCCTGCCCCTAAGGTCACAGTAGAGAGTCCGCTGTCGATGCTCGTAAGAATGCCGTTTCCCGAGAGAGCCTGCGCCAGCAGCAGCTGGAGGACAGGGAGGCCGCGCCCCAGCAGCGCTACCCGCTCGGAGGCCCGAATCGAAAGGTTGCCGCCGCCGCCTGAGCCCTGAGTCGTGGCAAATATCCCGCCGTCGGGCGACAGCCGCAGCCGCGCCGCCGTAATGTCGATGTCAGCGCCCCGTCCGGCTCCCGCCGCGCTGGACTGCACAACGCTGGGGGGGCTACCCTCCGGCGGCCCGCCGACCCGGACTAGATCTGTCGCGCTGATGGCGATCGCCCCATCGGCCTCTGACCCGCTGTTGATAGCCGACACCTGGGAGCCACCGCTCACCTGGATGGCCCTGCCCTGCAGGTGAATGCCGCCATTGCTCAATCCGCTGCTGGTGACGCTTGCCCCCTGCTGCAAGAGGATATCGCCAAACTGCAGAATATCGCTGTAGCCCAGGCCGAGGCCCTCTGGCGATCGCGTTAGGGCGACCGTCCCCGCCGTTGCGCTGCCCAAGCTAATTTGGCCTCCGCTAACCCCCAGGCTCCCCCCATTTAGACGGATATCTCCCCCCAATAGCGCCACAGATCGCCCCGGCCCAGTGGTCAGGGTTGACCCAGTGACCTCAACCGCGGCTGGGCTTGCCCCCATCTGCAGGCCCACCGGCAAACTCACCGTCAGCAGCGGCAGCGCCAACGATGAATTTACGGCGCGAAAGGCGGAACCATCCGCGAAGCGAATCGCCTCAGCAGTGCTGGCGACGAAGCTTCCGCCAATGTCGAGCTGGGCACCTGGACCAAAGACAATGCCGCTGGGGTTAATGAAGAAGAGGTCAGCGGTACCGTTGGCGGCTAGAATCCCGTCGAGGGTAGAGGCACTGCCTCCCGTCACCCTTGTCAGAATCCTCTGAATGCCTGCGGCGTTGTTGAACTGCACCCGCTGCCCCACCGGTACCGAGAATTGCTGAAAGCTGTGAAAGAGGTTGGGGCCAGCGGCTGTGCCGCCATCGATAATGGGGCCTCCCTGCCGTGAGGTGACGCGGGAGGGGGTGGGCAGGGTGTCATCAGGGGCAATCTGGCCCTGAGCGGGCGAGCTGAACAGCATGACGGCCAACCCGACTAAAAGGGGAATGCGGACCATGGCGTTTACTATGAACGAGGACCATACCCAGCCAACCACACAGAATAAAGCTTACTCCGGCGCAGCAGACGGCTTTTCTACAAAAAGCTGTAAAGATGTGCTGTATGAAGCTGGCTTTAGCTTAGCGCTGCAGACCATATCTTCATGAAAAAGACACAGATTCCACAGCTAAATTTCGTAAAACAGACTAGTGGAATTCGTAAACTTTGGCCAGGTAGTCTATCTCACAGCGCCGCCAGCGGAACTCCATGAAGACCAGACTGCGAATTGTCATAGGTTTATCATGAGCTACCGCGATCGCGGCTAAGTTAATCGCAACTCCTGATGTTGGTTCGTCACCGAGCGCTCATGCTGCTACGAAGCCGTTGATTCTACGAGCCGAGTCCGTCACTCATACATGATAGAGCGTCCTCATTCTCCCCTAGCTTACAAAGACCGTTCGGGAACATCTTCCGAGAAACACCGTCCTTTTTGAGGTGGCCCTCTCGCACTTTGTTGACCATTAGCTGAATTCACCAAGCCAATGCAGTCTATTGCTGATTTGAAATCATTTTCTTTAAGTGCCGGTATATCCACAGCAGGTTTAATGTCACTGCCACCAGAGAAGCTGTCTAACGACGACTTAATTCTTCGGTGTCAGTCAGGGCTTCGGCCTGATAAAGCTGCTTTCGCTGAATTGCTGCGTCGTTATCAGTCACACCTGGAAAAAGTGTTCTACCACCTTGCCCCTGATTGGTCCGATCGGGCCGATTTGGTGCAGGAGGTCTGGATCCGGGTCTACCGCAATCTGAAACGACTGCAGGAGCCCGCAAAATTCCGCGGCTGGCTCACGCGCATTGCCACCAATTTGTTTTACGACGAGTTGCGCAAGCGCAAGCGCGTCAAATCCCCCCTCTCGCTCGATGCCCCACGGCAGGCAGAAGACGGCGAAATGAGCTGGGAAGTGGCTTCCGTTGACCCCGGCCCTGACCAAGAGCTGCTGACTCAGGAGTTTTATGCTCAGCTCCATCAGGCGATCGCCGATCTACCTGAGGTGTTCCGCACAACTATCATGCTGCGGGAAATCGAGGGGATGGCCTATGAAGATATCGCGGAGATTACTGGGGTGTCTTTGGGAACCGTGAAGTCTAGAATTGCCCGCGCCCGTCAGCGTTTACAGTCTCAACTCCAGCGCTATATCAATTTATAGCGGTTACCGTAGCGTCTTCCCGCCGCGTTTCCTTCGGGGTCTCTGCCTCTACCATGATGACTCAGCCCTCTACTAGGCCAGCCCACCACCAAACAGGGGCAAAGCCCCCCTCAGCCTGATAGCATTGCCCTCATCGCTTACCCATCTGCTCAAGCCTATTTCTCTTCGATCTCTCGTTTAAGGCCGGCTGACACAACGTTTCGAAACTCCTGCCTAGAAGATTGTGAATTAATGCCTCATCTTAGTTAAGTAATTTCAATGAGAGAGATTCTGAGGAGCAAATCGCCAAAGGGCTGCGTCAATACCTCTATAAGCAGGACGATAAAGTTTTCTCCTTGACTGTGCATCGCCAAAAGTCCAGTTTCTAATTTGTGAGCCGGCGTCGTTTGCCCCCAACCGCATCACTATTCGACAACCGGTTCCTCGATGACGTTGTAAGTTAGCCTAGATAAAGATGAGGTACAGCTGTGAGTTCTCACAACCAGCACGAGTTTCGTCGACGCCCCACCGATAGCCGTTCCGTTTCAACATCCTTTAATAAAGCCGTGAATCGAGACTCCCGACCCGACCCTCTCCCAGAAGATGATTTTCATTGGGACAGCCCAAAGCGCGATCGCTTTGAGCTTTTGAGCGCTTACCTCGATGGTGAGGTGACCCCCGCAGAACGAGAGCAGGTCTTAGCCTGGCTTGAGCATGACCAAACGATGCAGTGCCTTTACGCCCGACTCCTCAAGCTGCGGCGGGGTCTTCAAGGCATGCCGGTGCCGCCATCTGTCCAGTCCGTAGACGACATTCTCGCTAAGGTCGAGGCTCGCACCCAGCGACGACCGCGCAGGATGGCAGCCGCCTGGGGTGGCATGGCGATCGCCGCACTGTTTGTCTCTGCGGTGATGGGCAGCCTGACGGTTCCCGGTGCCGTCAACCAAGTCGAGACGACTGAAGACAAGATTGACCTACCCACCCAGAACGCCTCTGAGACTTTGGGGGACAAGGCACTTGACGCCTCGACGGTCACACCCGCGCCGGCAGCAGCGAATGAGCCTATTTCGCCTGACGCACTGATGATTACTATCGACGAACCTGTGGTTCCCATTCCCCTCGCGGTCGAGCCAGTAGACGGTATTCAGTCGGCAGATGCCACCGAAGATCAGTCGCTTGAAGCGATGCCCGAGGTGGGCACCGACGATGTTGAGACATCCAGCGAACTACTCTAGGCCTCCAATCTAGGCCTCTAAGGTGCTGCATCTGCCTAACTCATCTTTAAGCTCCAGATTCCGATTAGGCCAACCTGGTCCTAACTCGGTCTCAGGGCGGAGGTCTCGCTGGCCCGGCCCAGTCGCCCAGTCCATTGGCCTTGCAAGACCCGACGTCCACCCATCTGCCTGACGCGCTGGGGCTCCATCAGGTAAACCCAGGCGCTGCCTAAGGGCTGACGCTCTGGGGTGAGGAGCGCAACGCTGGTGCGATAGTATTCGTTCTCGCTGGGCGATCGCTGAGGAAAATAGTCCTCAAGCTCGTCCAGTTGCCGAAGGCAGCTTGGGTCGCTGAATTTCAGCAAATAGCCCCACACGATCGCCTCAGACTTCCCTGTCTCAAGGTCTGCTGCGGGGTAATTTTGCCTATGGCGCTCTGGCTCGGCTCCCGGCACCGCCCCTCGGTCTATGGCCACCATGGCGGGATAGCCAACGGGCAGGGCGTAGAGATAGCCGGGGGCGATCGCGGCGCATTGAAAGGTAACGCGGCCGGCGCAGTAGCGATCGTAGTTAGCTTCGCCGGGCTTGAGGGTGCCGTAGACGAAGATGCTGGTGGGCTTTATGGGTGCTGTCATATCGGCGCTGCAATAACCCTTTAGAATGGGAGAATTCCCGTTAAGTTTAGGCCCAGCACAGAGGAGTCATTGGTGGAGCGATATCAGGCAGACGCGATTGAGCCCAAGTGGCAGCAGGTCTGGGACGAGCAGCGGCTTGACCAAACGCCAGAAGACTCGCGCCCTAAGTTCTACGCGCTGTCCATGTTTCCCTACCCCTCAGGGAATCTGCACATGGGCCACGTCCGCAACTACACCATTACCGACGTGATTGCCCGCGTCAAGCGCATGCAGGGCTACCGCGTGCTGCACCCCATGGGCTGGGATGCCTTTGGCCTGCCCGCCGAGAATGCCGCCATTGACCGGGGCGTCCATCCCGCCAAATGGACCTATGAAAATATCGCTCAGATGACGGTCCAGCTGAAGCGGCTGGGGCTATCCTACGACTGGGACCGGGAGGTGGCCACCTGCGCCCCAGACTACTACCGCTGGACCCAGTGGATTTTTCTACAGTTTCTGGATGCCGGACTGGCCTATCAAAAAGAGGCGGCGGTGAACTGGGACCCGGTGGACCAGACGGTGCTGGCCAACGAGCAGGTGGACAGTGACGGGAAATCTTGGCGATCGGGGGCGATGGTGGAGCGGCGTCTGCTGCGCCAGTGGTTCTTCAAAATCACCGACTACGCGGAGCAGCTGCTGGCCGACCTAAAGCTGCTGGACGGCTGGCCCGAGCGGGTGAAGCTGATGCAGGAGAACTGGATCGGTAAGTCCACTGGCGCGAGAGTCGAGTTTAAGACTCCCGGCGGCGAAGCCATACCCATTTTTACCACCCGCCCCGATACCCTGTGGGGCGCGACCTTTATGGTGCTGTCGCCGGAGCATCCCTTGGTAGCGTCCTTAACGACCCCTGAGCAGGCCGGCGCGGTGAGCACCTATCAAAAAGAAGCCGCCGCCAAAAGCGAGGTGGAGCGCACCGCCGACGATCGCAGCAAGACGGGGGTCTTTACCGGAGGCTACGCCGTCAACCCGGTGAACGGCGAGCAGGTGCCGGTGTGGATTGCGGACTACGTGCTGATGGACTACGGTACGGGAGCCATCATGGCGGTGCCCGCCCATGATCAGCGAGACTTCGACTTCGCTCAATCCTTTGGGCTAGATATTGTCCAGGTGGTGTTTCCGCCCGACGCGAATCCCGCTGAGGCCGCGCCGTTGACGGAGGCCTACAGCGGCAGCGCCAGCGGCGTCCTGCAAAACTCGGAGCCGCTGAATGGCCTGACGGTGCCCGACGCTAAGCGCAAGGTTACTGAATATCTAGAAGAGCAGGGCATCGGCACTGCCCAGACCACCTATCGCCTGAGGGACTGGCTGATTTCTCGCCAGCGCTACTGGGGCGTTCCCATCCCCATCATCCACTGCCCTAGCTGCGGCGCTGTTCCCGTCCCCGAGGCGGATCTGCCCGTGGAGCTGCCGCAGGACGTCTCTTTCTCCGGGCGTGGGCCCTCCCCCTTGGCCAAGCTTGACCACTGGGTCAACGTGCCCTGCCCTAGCTGCGGCACCGCCGCCAAGCGGGAGACCGACACCATGGACACCTTTATAGACTCGTCCTGGTACTTCCTGCGCTACTGCGACGCCAGCAACGACGCTCAGGTGTTCGCCCCCGACAAAGTAAACGACTGGATGGCGGTGGACCAATACGTAGGCGGCATTGAGCACGCCATCTTACACCTGCTCTATTCGCGGTTCTTCACCAAAGTACTGCGCGATCGCGGCCTTTTAAACGTAGACGAGCCCTTTAAGCGGCTGCTCACCCAGGGTATGGTGCAGGCCATGACCTACAAGAACCCCGCCACGGGCAAGTACATCCCCGCCGACAAAGTCACCGACCCAAATAGCCCCACGGATCCGGAGACGGGAGACCCGCTGGAGGTCTTTTACGAGAAGATGTCCAAGTCTAAGTACAACGGCATCGCGCCGGGGGTAGTGCTCTCCAAATACGGGGCAGATACGGCCCGCATGTTCATCCTGTTCAAAGCGCCGCCGGAAAAAGACCTAGAGTGGGACGACGCGGATGTGGAAGGGCAGTTTCGCTTTTTGAACCGGGTGTGGCGGCTGGTGCAGGAGTTTGCCTCGCTGGAGCCCGCCCAGCCCAACGCTGAGCTGAGCAAAGGCGAAAAAGACCTGCGCCGCGCCATCCATACGGCCATCAAGGAAGTTACCGACGACTTTGACGGTGACTATCAGTTCAATACAGCGGTGTCGGAGCTGATGAAGCTAAGCAACGCCCTGTCGGATTATAAAGATAAATCCTCGGCGGTCTATGGTGAGGGTATTCGCACCCTGGTCGCGATGCTGGCTCCCTTCTCGCCCCACATCACGGAAGAACTGTGGCGGGCCATCGGCGAGCAAGAGTCGGTCCACCGAGCCGCTTGGCCCCAAACAGACCCAGAAGCCCTAGTAGTAGACGAGATTCCCCTGGTGATTCAGGTGATGGGCAAGACCCGAGGGACAATTCAGGTGCCGTCGCAGTCGGACAAGGCGGCGCTGGAGCGGCTAGCGAAGGAGTCGGAGCTGGCGCAGCGCTACATTGAGGGTAAGGAAATTAAGAAGGTGATTGTGGTGCCGGGGAAGCTGGTGAATTTTGTGCTGGCTAAGTAGTACTGTAAACGCCTATTTTTGCACCATGAAATATTATTTCTTTCTCATATTGGATTATTCATTATCGGTGCGCCTCCCTCTCGCCTAGCCCATCCAAAATTTCCTGCAATACCACCTTGAGCATTGGCAAATCTAGCTGAGTTGTTTGCCACACTGTCTCTACATCTACCCGGAAATACTCATGGATCACCGTATTTCGCATTCCGCGAATCTGACGCCACGGTGTTGCCGAGTCTGCTGCTTCCAATTCAGTCAGGGCGCTTCCTACCGCCTCCCCAATTACCGCTAGGCTATACAGTACGGCCCGCAAAGCTTGCTGATTTCGAGAGAACGCCGCTGCATTTAAGCCAGCGATGATTTCCTCCACAACGGCAATCTCAGTCAGCATATCCTGCACCCGAAGCTCAAACTCTCTAGGGGACACGAATCGCTTCCTTTAACACTGTTTCCCGCAGGTGGGGACGCAGAGAACTTGGCGTCCCCACATCCACCGAGCAGCCCAAAATCTCCTCCAAATAAGCTTTCAACCCTAGCAGGGTAAATAATCCAACCGGGCGGTCGAACTCCACTAAGAAATCCACATCGCTGTCTGAAGTTGCCTCTTCTCGCGCCACTGACCCAAATAGAAATAACGCTTTGACCGCGAATTCGCTGAGGTCATCTTTGTGAGCGCTCAATTTGGCTAGAACTTGTTGCTTGTTAAGCGGTGAACTCATAAGAGTCTTACCTACTCTCTCTTCTGATTCTTGCTGTCGTTCTTATACCGACTCAAAAATCGCAAATGTGATGGAATCACCGCATTGTAACCGCTCTAACGCCAATTTGAGTCGGTTATCGGTGAGTTAGGCATCAGAGATTTGTTTGAAGGCGATCGCCTTTAAACTATCGCCAGCGAGCGTCGGTTTCCGATCAAAGCAGAAATTGCCGATTTTGAGGCTGCACGGGACGAGCGTTGAGCGGGAAAATACGCTCGAATTTTTTGATTTGGGCGGCGGAAGCCTCAATGGGAGCTTGAAGGATGACCCATCTGACAAGCTCAGAGCAAGGGGGCGTAGTCAGTGAGCCAAAATAACGAAACAGGCTGTGCTCAGCGGGCAGTAGGCTAGCGAGGTTTACCGAGACGTCGGGGAAAGCCTTGGGCTCAGTTTGCTCGTTAGGCATCCTATCCCAGACGGGACGTAGGGCAGCGTTCTCTGTCCCCTCGACTATGAACAGGCCGAGCACGGCCAAATTTCCCGCAGCGTCCCGGTGAACAAAGTGAAGCTCCATTGGGAAAGCGCCACCGCTTAGGGTATGCTCACTCGGGTGGTGGAAGTGAAACTGCAGCAGCTCGAATTTCTCGCCGTCTAGCCTGAGCGTATTGCTAGGTCTATTCCCCAGGGGGACATCGACCTGAATCGTATGGCTGTTGTTGTGGAGCTGCAGGGGAATGGGGTGATACGCGACCTCAACCGTCTCTAGCAAAGCGTCGCCGCCGCCATGGAGAGCGTCGCTACGAAGGTCAATTGGCGATTGCTGCGTGCCAACACCACAGGCTGCATACTCAGGGGAGAGGTCTCCCCAGGTTTCGGGCGATCGCTCTCCCACGTAGCCCCAGCTGCTGTAAGGTTCGGCGATCGCCTGGGTCAGGATTGACGGGCCGCCCCCTGCCGCGACGCTCCCCCCCATCAAGGCTAATAGTCGTAAAAGATGCCGCCTTTCCATAAAAAATCTAATTTCCTAAAGTTTTGGGCCTGATCTTTCTACCTTCGGATTGTTCCTCACCGCCGCCTTCATTCTGAGCATCACCCCTCCTCTATACGCTGGCCCGCAGCCTTTACGGCGGCAGAAAGGCAGGCATCTTGTCTTCCTTTAGGCTCTTCGTCGGGGGACTGGTTCACGTGGTCGCCGCTGCTGTCGGCATCTCTAGCCTGCTGATGACCTCGGCGATCGCCTTCGTCCTCGTAAAATACGCTGGTGCCGCTTATCTAATCTACCTGGGCGTGCGCACGCTCTTGAGTTCCGATACGCTAACGGTAGCGATGGCTGGAGACTCCTTAGCGGGACAGGGGCAGGTGTTTTACCAGGGCGTGATGACGGAAATGCTCAACCCCAAGACAGCGCTGTTTTTTCTCGCCTTCGTTCCCCAGTTCATCCAGATGGAGAGCGGCCACGTGTTTGCGCAGTTTTTGCTGCTTGGGCTGATTACCGCCGTGATGAACATGATGTCTGATTTGGCGGTGGCCCTGTTTGCCGGACCCATCGGGCAGCGGCTGCGGGAGAGCCGTTTCAGACGCCGTCAGCGGGTCGTTTCTGGCCTAGGGCTAATTGGGCTAGGAACCTATGTCGCCGTGGCGGAGCAGCCATAGAAGAGCATTTTTGAGGTGAGCCTATAGACGTGGCGCGGTTACGGCGACATAGGTTAGCCTTTGGTTGATTCTTGAAGCTGAGCCGCCACCCGCTGCAGCACCGACAGTCCCCGCAGCGATCCGCGAATCAGCCGCAGGGCCGCAATAGGCTCTCGGCCTAAGGCAAAGGCCAGCGCCAAAGGCCGTAGAGACCCGTCTGTCCCCAGAGCTTGGCTCACATCAGGGATATTTCCCTCAGCCCCGTCACTCACGACGCGCACAGCGCCTGTCTTCACGCCGTGCTGCTGGAGTCGCGCCAGAACGGGGTAGCCCTCCATATCGACTACCGCCGCGCCGTAGCGCTCTCCGAACGCCTGCTTTTCGGCTGCTGAGCACACCACGCGATCGCTAGTAAGTCCGGTAGTCTCCACAGCCGCAATCCCCTCAGCTGACCTGAGTGCCTCCAGCAGCGCCACCCTTAGAGCGCGATCGCAGACCAGCCGCTGTCCGCTGGCCTCGTTAATACAGTCTTTATAGACCAGGACCTCCCCAGGCGTATGCTCTAGCGACAGACTTCCCCCCAAACCCAGGAGAATTGCTCTGGCGGGAGGCCGCGCAAGCAGCGGCTTGATTTGTGCGATCGCGCTCTGGCCCATGGCGATAGGGATAATAGGCCACGGCAAGGATTCGCCTCGCAGGGGCTCCCGTCGATTCGAGCCCGATTGAGCTGAACCCCGCTGAACAGCCTGATATTCTGCCCCTTGCGGGACGAGCAGCACCGTCTCCCCTACAGCCATTAAGCGCCAAATTGTAGGGCCTGCCCGCGGACTTCTGAGTCCACCTGGCCATTCTCGTAGACCACTTGCCCCCCTACAATCGTCACGACCGGCCAACCCGTCAGCTCCCATCCCTCAAAAGGACTCCAGCCGCACTTCGTTAACAGATCCTCTCGGGTCACCGGACGATAGGACTCCAGATCCACCAGCACCAAATCAGCGTCGTAGCCCGGAGCGATCGCACCCTTGTTGGGAATCTGGTAGGCCTTGGCAACGGCGGTCGACATCCAGTGAGAGACCTGGGCAACGCTGCAGCGTCCCTGAGCCGCTTGGGTCAGCATTACGGGCAGGGAGGTCTCGACTCCCGGCATTCCGGAGGGAGAGTTGGGATAGGGTTTGGACTTTTCTTCTAGGGTGTGGGGAGCGTGGTCGGTGGCGATAAAGTCAATGACGCCGTCTAGCAAAGCCTGCCAGAGCACCGCGTTATCCTGGGCCGACCTAAGGGGTGGGTTCATCTGCGCCAGGGTGCCAATTTTGCCATAGGCCTCGGTATTGAGCAGCAGGTGTTGGGGGGTCACTTCCGCCGTCACCCAAGCGGGCTTGTCCTGGCGCAGCAGCTCCGCTTCGTCCCCAGTAGAGAGGTGTAAGATATGCAGCCGTCGCTGATATTTCTTGGAGAGCTTTAGGGCCAGTTGGGTGGCCAGCATAGCGGCCTGAGCGTCCTGAATCTCGGAGTGAATAGCGGGTTCACCGTAGCGGGGGGCAAATTCTTCTCGGCGCTGGCGAATCCGAGCTTGGTTCTCAGCATGGACCGCAATCAGCCGCGAGCCGTTGGCAAAGATGCGCTCTGTCACCGCCTCGTCGTCCACCAGCAGCGCCCCGTGAGAGGAGCCCATAAAAATTTTGATGCCGCAGACGGGGTTGACCTGGTTGAGTACCTCCAGGTTGTCCGCCGTGGCCCCGATGAAAAAGCCGTAGTTGACCCGGCACTTCTCAGCCGAACGGGCCAGCTTATCGTCCAAGGTTTCTTGCGTTATCGTCAGCGGCCGGGTGTTGGGCATCTCCAAAAACGAGGTTACCCCCCCTTTAGCGCAGGCGCTGCTGGCCGTGGCCAAATCTTCCTTGTGCTCTAGCCCTGGTTCGCGAAAGTGGACCTGGGGATCAATGACGCCCGGCAGCAGCGTCAGTCCGTCTGCCTCAATGATGCGGTCGGCTTCTAGAGAAAACTCTGCGCCAATTTGGGCAATCTTTCCGTCAGAGAGCAACACATCTACTGACTGAAACGTCTCATCAGGGAGTAAGACGCGGGCATGGCGGATAATGAGGCTCGGATTAGATACCATCGCTAAATATTGCGGTAACGTCAAGGGGGCCGGTCGTCAGGGATTGAGAGCTGCACCCGCTATTATGGGAAAGCGCATCTATCCTTCTCAAGAAGTGCTGCCCTCAGGGATAAGCATATCCGTTTTGCTCCGAAGCTTGCTAACATTGCGTTGAATGTAGATTTATGCCCCAAGCCTCTCCGCACGTGCCCGACAACCTAAATCACTCAAGCCAAAATCCTGCTGACGACGCTGACGCTGACGGTGCTGTTGTCGATAGTGCTGCTGTTGACGATGACTTGGAGCATCAACAGGCGGCCCCCGATAGCTCAGGTGCGGCAGGTGATGCGGTCAAAGATCTTGGGCAGAGCGACGGTGTGCGCCTAAATACAGTTCAGCCATCTAGCGATCGCAGTGCTTCAGTTCCCAAAGAGGCTGAGCCAGAGCGACGCGAGGACGAGCCCGAAAATTTTTGGGTGGAGCTGCGCAATATTCTCGTGCTGTCCATCGTACTGGCGCTGGGCATTCGGCACTTTGTGGCGGAAGCGCGCTACATTCCGTCAGAATCGATGCTGCCGACGCTGGAAATTAACGATCGCTTGATTGTGGAGAAGATGAGCTATCGCTTCCGCGAGCCCACTCGGGGAGACGTGGTGGTCTTCAAGCCCACCGACACGATCAAAGCAGAGAATCCCACCTTCAACGACGCCCTGATTAAGCGTATCGTAGGCCTGCCGGGGGAGACCATTGAGGTGAAGGAGGGTAAGGTGTTCGTCAATGGAGAGGCGATCGTCGAAACCTATATTGAGGAAGCGCCTGCCTACCGGTGGGGGCCTCAAGAGATTGCTGAAGACAGCTACCTGGTGCTGGGGGACAACCGCAACAACAGCTACGACAGCCACTTCTGGGGATTTGTGCCGAAGAAAAACCTGATTGGCCGGGCGGCGGTTCGGGTGTGGCCTCCCAACCGGCTAGGAGCGCTCGACAAGCAGCCTGCGTTCTATTTTGAGGTAGAGTCTGAAGAAGATCCCGTAGAGCCGGCTTCAGAATAGGCGACCCAAGAACCGAAATCACCCGCGATACCGAAGCTAAAGTACTGAGCTTTTTCCAAGCCTTTCAGCGCTAAAGACTTCTCAGGAGAATTTCCAGAAGAAATTACAAGTTCTGTCTGATAAACTTGAGGTCAGTCTGCTGATCATGTCCGAATGCAGTCAGCAATTGCTCGCAGATGTATTCTACAGCGCACGCATGGGGAGAAATCGCGGTGGCAAAAGCAGAGAATAGTATTGACTATGACCTCGGTGGAGATTTTCAAGCTTTATTAGCGCAAAATCACTCTATTGCTGGTTCTATTCTCGACCCGGAACTATCTGAATCGCTTTCTGTTGAGGCACTGCGCAATCGATTCGTAGGGCAGCAATGTTTCCTGATTGGCAACGGCCCTAGCCTCAACAAAACAGATTTAACCTGCCTGAAAAACAAATTCACAATCGGGCTAAATCGAATTTATCTCAACTACCCAGCAATGGGATTTCAACCCACGTTTTACTGCTGCGTGAATCCCAACGTTGCGCGACAGTTCGCGGCAGAAATTGATGCTCTTAGCTCGGTTAAGTTTATTACTAACCGAGCTGTAGAACTCTTTAGAAACAAAAAGAATACCTTCTTCCTTGACTCTATTTCGGGAGTAGGGTTCAACAAAAACCTCAGCGTACTCTCCTGGCATGAGGGGTGGACAGTCACCTACTGCGCCATGCAGGTTGCCTTCCACCTGGGGTTTGAGGAGGTTGTTTTAGTCGGCGTTGATCATTGCTTTGAGGAGGTCGGTGAGCCCGACAAAGCCGTGGTAGCTCAAGGGCCTGATATCAACCATTTTCACCCTGACTATTTTGGCCGAGGTACCGTTTGGGAATATCCAAACCTAGATCGCTCAGAGCAGTCTTATCAGATTGCTCGGGAAATCTTTGAAGCCCACAATCGCCGGATTTTAGACGCGACCGTGGGCGGACACCTACAGGTCTTTCCGAAGGTGGAATACGCCGCCATTCTCGGCAGTGACACCTGCAGCGGAGACTCGCCTTTCAGCAAAAGAAACCTGGAGTTTGCCTTGCCGAATGCCCCTATTTCAGAAGCTTTGACTGCTAAAGAAGAGGCGCTTATCAAGCGTCATCCTCACGCCAATCCTTTGTTCTTGCCGACGCCCAAAATCCCGCTTGAGCAGCGCGTCGTCGGCCTGCAGAAGGTCATTAATATATACGAGCAAACCTATAAAAAGCGATATCTTCCTCGGCTTCAAGCGCTGCGGGAAATATTCAAGACTAGAAAGCGTGTCTTTGTTATCGGCAATGGCCCTAGCTTAAATAAAACCGACCTGAATCTCCTCAAGGATGAGGTCACGTTCGGCGTCAACGGCATCTTTCTCAAGGCGAAGGACTCTAGCTTTAAGCCAACGTTTTACGTCGTGGAAGATCATCTTGTTGCTGAAGATAGGCAGGCCGAGATTGACGATTTTACTGGCCCAATCAAAATACTTCCAATCTATCTCGCTTACTGCCTAGAGGAAAGTGAAGATACTATCTTCTACAATCACGTTCCGAGGAAGAGCTATCCCCAGGGATTTGACTTTTCTATAGATGCTGAAGAGTGCACCTATACAGGCTGTACGGTGACGTTTAGCTGTCTACAGCTGGCCTATTACCTAGGATTCGAGGAAATTTATTTAGTTGGGGTGGATTGTAGCTACGACATTCCTGAGGATGTAAAGGAAACGAAAGAATACAACATCGCTACGCTCGATATGAAGAGCGACGATCCCAATCACTTCGACCCAGATTACTTTGGTAAGGGCTATCGATGGCATGACCCTCAAGTTGAGAAAATGCGAGAGGCCTATAAAGAGGCGCATCGGGTGACTCAGGCAAATAGCGTCAACATCTATAACGCAACAATTGGCGGCAAGCTAGAAGTTTTTCCTCGGGTGGACTATCACGCTCTTTTCTCCCACAGCGCGCTCTACCCTCGAATACTCATCATCGATATCACTCGTCTTGGGGAGCGCTATGCCACCTCCCAGATGAAGCAGAGCCTTTTCAGCCGCTGGCCTACGGCAAATTGGATGCAGGTCTACGCGGTCGGCAGCGATCGCTATGGCATTCAGGTCAACGCTTCAGCCGAAGGCGAGGCGGATCAGAGCCCGTCCGCCCGCCTCGCCGCTGCGATTGAGGCCTGCCGCCAGTTCAACCCAGACGCTATTTACTATCGCCCGGTTGCCGATAAGCCCCACCTGCACCAGCTCGCCTGCGAGGCCATCGAGCAGCTCAATGTCCCGTTTGTTATTCACATTGTTGACGACTGGCCAGAGCGGCTACGGCGTCAAGATTTGCCGGCATATGAGGCTATAGATCACTCCCTGCGAGAACTCCTCAGTAAAGCCTATCGATGCTTAAGTATCTCAGAAGCGATGTCGACGGCATTTCAAGAACGGTATGACGTTGAGTTTGCTCCAATTGCAAACTGCATTGAGCCTGAGGATTGGCTAGCGGCGTCGGAGGCGGCATCAGCGCCAGCGCAGCCCGACGGCGATCGCCCCTTCACAATCCGGTATCTCGGCAGCCTGGCCGACGACATGACGCTTGAGAGCGTCGTCGATATCGCGCAGGCTGTTGCAGAGCTGCAGTCATCCTGTTCAATTTCAATAGCGCTAGAAATCTATGCCGGGAAAATTTGGCTAGATAGGGCCGCCCATCGGTTTGAGGCCTTACCCGGCGTCAGCATCCATGAAGCAAATTTCACCGATGAGGTCTACCGTCAAAAGCTGGTCGCTGCCGATGCGCTCTTGATCGCCTACAATTTTGACCCCAGCAGTATTGAGTACGTTCGCTACTCAATGGCCAACAAGCTCCCGGAATGCCTGGCGGCCAGCGTGCCCGTGCTGGCATATGGCCCCGCAGCGGTAGCGACGATTGCCTACCTAGAGCGTGCTGGGTGTGCGCGGATGGTCATGGAGCGAGAGCCTGAGCAGCTTCGGGCGGCGCTGCTTGAATTAGTCAACCAGCCCGAGACCTGCAGCCCGCTGGCAGCAGCGGCGCGGGAGTACGCGTTTAAGCACCACTCCGCAGACCAAGTTCAAACCAAGTTTTATGGGTTTCTGCGCGGCGCAGCCCTCTCTCGGCAGCGTCAGGCGTCATCCAACAGTCAGCCCGCCCTGCCGGCCATCCAAGATGCCCTCGTCGGCAGCTTTCAGCGGGAGCGCCGCGCCCATATCGACGAAACCAAGATTGTGGCTGAACTGCTGGCCGCTGAGAAGCCCAACGCGGTTATGGTGGATGTTGGGGCTCATTTTGGTAGCGCGTTGGCCCCATTCGCCAAGCAAGTTTGGCAAGTCTACGCCTTCGAGCCAGACCCCGACAATCGCCAGCAGCTCCTCAAAAAGTTCGAGACTTGGGAGAACGTTGTGATCAGCGAGTCTGCCGTGAGCGATCGCTTTGGTGAAACGGTGGCTCTCTATGCCTCTGAAGAGAGTACCGGCATCAGCGCTCTAGCCCCTTTTCGGGAGAGCCACAGGCCGCGATGCCAAGTCACCACAACGACCGTTGCCAATATTTGCGCGGAACATCGGCTAGAGCATGTTGACTTCCTCAAAATAGATACCGAAGGCTTCGATCTGATGGTGTTGAAGGGCGTGCCGTGGGAGCAGGTTCAGCCTGAGGTAATTGAATGTGAATTTGAAGATCGTAAAACTGTTCCCCTGGGCTACCGCTTCGATGACTTAGCTCAGTACTTAGTAGAGAGAGGATATACTGTCCTGGTCAGTGAGTGGCATCCCGTTGTTCGATACGGAATTAAGCACGACTGGCGCCGCTTAGTTCCCTATCCTTGTAAGCTTTCTAGCGCAGAGGCTTGGGGCAACCTGCTCGCCTTTAAGCAGCCCCCCGATCTCAGCAAGGTAGTGGCGATCGCTGAAGCTTTAATTAAAACTGCGCCATCCCAACACAAACCGCAGGTGAGTCCTTTAGTAATGCCTACTCCCGTAGATCGCAGTCCCACAGCTTCGAATTCGGTAGAACCGTCGTCGAACGGACACCAGACTACTCAGCTTCCCCCAACCGCCACTACTACTGACAGAAGTGGTGACCATGATGTGGTGGCTCCTATCGAAATGGGAAACGGCAGTCACGCAAAACCAGTAGAAGCGAGACCAGCAGAAGCAAAGCCAGTAAAAGCGCTGAATCAGACGCCAGCAACAAGTGCCTCAGCCTTTTCCAAGCCCAAACGCTTCGCGTTTTTAGTCCAGCGAATTGTGAGTTACTATCGCCGCTGGCCATTTGCTGTCGCACTGCTCGCAGTGACCTGCAGCGGTTTATCAGTCATCGAAGATGTGCCGTTCCGCTGGGCATTGACAGGCAGTTCTACTGGACTACTATTGCTGCTGCTGGGCCATGCCGCGACGCGATCCGACAGGGTTATTGCTCAAGCGCAGAACGCGATTGAGCAGGCTCAGAATGCCGCCGAGCGTGCTCAGCGTAGAGCAGATAGAGCCATGAAACGGGGGAATGCAGCTGTGCAGCAGGCTCAAAGGGCGCACCAGATAGGGGAAGAAGGTCGGGAGACTTCTCAGCAGGCTGTGGGGGCTTCGCAGCGTGCTATGGAGATCTCACAGCGTGCTCGTGACGCCTCCGCTTCCATGAGCCATCTGGCGGAGGAGGTGAGTCATGTCCGCGATGCCTCTGCCTCTGCGCTCAGCCTTGCAGATGAGGCAAAGCGTTTTGCCCATCATAGTTTTGGCCGAGCCCAACGGGCAGAGCAGATCGCTGAGCTTGCAATTGAGCAGGGCAATCATACGGTAGAAACTGCAAACCACGCAGCAGAACAAAGTAGTCACGCAGTAGAACAAAGCAATCACGCAGCAGAACAAAGTAGTCACGCAGCAGAAACCGCAAACCACGCAGCTGAGCGAAGTAATCATGCGGTAGAAACTGCAAACCACGCAGCAGAACAGAGTAGTCACGCAGCAGAAACCGCAAACCACGCAGCTGAGCGAAGCAATCGCGCAGCAGAGAGAGGGAACCGTGCCACAGAAGCGACTGATAGAGTAGAGCGACTTTTGCAGACCTCAAACACCAACAACAGCGCACTGTTTCAGCCCTTTAACCGGCGGCTTGTCGAAGAGCACTTTGAGGCTTTGGAGAATTTCTGGCTACCGGCGTTTGGTCTGCAAATGGATCGTAGGGCGTTGGGATATCTAGCGCATCAGGTCTGCTTGATTGAAGACGCCTGCTCTGGTCGGCTAGCAACGACGGTGCAGGACATGCTGGTTCGTATTCTAGCTGCGCGAAGCGTAAGTTCGAAAAGATTATCAGTGCTGGAAATTGGCTCGCTGTTTGGAATTAACTTAGGTATATTGCATGAGTCCTGCCGAGGACGCTTTGAGGATATTCATCTCACTGCGGTAGATCCACTTGATGGCTACTACGGTCAAAGTCCATTTGATAAAATTACTCAGGTGCCGGTCACACGCAGCGTGTTTGAGCACAACATGCGCTGCCTGGATATTCCCGCTCAGAGCGTTGGATTAATACAGGGTTTAAGTACTGAGGATAGCGTTCTTTCAGAAGTAGGGCAGAGTCAATATAATCTGCTAGTTATAGACGGCGATCACTCCTATGATGGCGTCAAGTTTGACTTTGAACATTATTTATCTGCAGTTGACATTGGCGGATACATCATCTTTGACGATTATTCGACCGAGCATTGGCCTGAAGTCACTCTATTTGTTGATCAAGAAGTTAAGCCAAATTCCTGCGTAGAGTTTGTTGGGGCTAGATGGAGAACAGCCGTATTCAAAGTCGTAAAGAGAGACCTGAAGTGAGCAGTCGCAAGTGAGACGCTGAGGGTTCATTAAGCATTCAGGGTAGATCCAATGTTAGATATTATAGCTAAACAAGAATACTTCAGTTGGCTCGACAGGGGCGTTGCCGATCCGAAAGACTATACTCTAAAAGGCATTCAAGATGCCTGGGTTCTCTCTGTACTACAGGACAAGGAAAATCTTGCAATTGTAGAAGTTGGAGGCGGAAACTCTAGAGTCTTGAAAAAAACGAGTAAGCAAAATGAGTGCTGGAATATTGATAAGCTAGAAGGGTATGGGCTAGGGCCAACCAGTGTCTCAGACATTTCAAACGTAAAGCTGATTCGCTCTTATGTGGGCGAGTTTGATCCTGAGATTCCCAGCGACTACTTCGATGTGCTCTTCTCCATATCTGTTGTCGAGCATATTCCAAAGCCAAATATTCAAGACTTTTTTGCAGATTGCTATCGAATCTTGAAGCCTGGTGGCGTTATGCTCCACGCTATTGACCTCTATATTTTTGATGACCCTGCAGATATGCCTCGACTTATCGATATGTATCGAGAAGCAGTTGAGGCCTGCTCCTTTGAATGGTTGGCAATTCCGAAAGTTAGCGGACATGCCACGTTTAAGTGCGGCTATGCTTCCAATGCCGATATCACGCTAAACCAGTGGAATCGTAGCGCCCCAGCGCTCAAATCGATTCGAGCCGTTGCCCAGAGCGTCACCATCAAGCTAGTCGCCTTTAAGCCTCTTCAGGGTGAGGACGATGGGAAAAAAAAGTCCTGGTTTATGGTAACCGACAGTGATTCAGGTTCTGCTCTAAATCTATCAGATTCTCCGGAGCTAGACGGCTCTACGCCTTCTAGTCTGCCGCAACCTGCAGTATCACGACCTGAGCATGTCAGGCTAAAGCCTCGAGCGGAGGCTATCTCGCAGTCGCCCAGTTTGCAGCAGTTAAGTTCATTGCCTTCCGCGCCTGCAAAAGGATCTATTCCAGAATTTGACAACGCTAAAACTGAGGCCAAATCGATTCGTAATAGGTCCATAGGGAGGAGCGTTCCTGTGCCAGCAGAGGAATCGTCAAAGCCCTACATTCAGCGAGTCAAGGCTTTAGCTGAAGGCGTGATTAGCTACTATAGCCGATGGCCTGCCTTGGTCGCGATTGGCGCTATTTTCCTCAGTATTACCGCTTTTTCTCTAGATGCGCCTTTCTCTCAGGGAGTTGCAGCAATGGGCATAGTCTTACTGCTACTCTTAGTGGGACATGCTGCATCAAAGGCAGACTACGTCTTGAAGGAGCTTGAAAGTGAAAGAACTAATCGGAGAAAAGCGACATCATCGCTTAAGAAGAAAGTGGAGACACTGAGCCGCATTGTCAAAAGTTAGACCTAGATAACTGCGAAGATTATATAAGAAATGATCGCACACCCTGCACGCCAAATTATCCTAAAACGGCAGAGATAGCTTGAGACAAATCGTGAGCGATCGCCATGAGAATTCCTAGATGTTCTGTTGTGATCCGGTGCTACAACGAAGAACAACACATCGGACGTCTGCTGAGCGGTCTGATGCAGCAGACCCTCAAAGATAGCTTAGAAATCATCGTCGTAGACTCCGGCTCCACCGATGCTACGGTTGCCATCGCCACTCGCTATCCCATCAAGCTATTAACCATTCGCCCTGAAGAGTTCTCTTTCGGGCGATCGCTCAACTTAGGCTGCCAGCAGGCCACCGGGGAGGTCATTACTATTGCTAGCGCCCATGTTTATCCCGTGTACACAGACTGGCTTGAGCAGCTGCTGCGACCTTTTGAGACTCCTGACGTTGCCCTAGTCTACGGCAAGCAGCGCGGGAATGAGCTGACTCAGTATTCAGAGCACCAGCTGTTTGCCGCCTGGTTTGGTGAAGTATCACGACCGCGTCAGCGCCACCCCTTTTGCAACAACGCCAATGCCGCAATTCGCCGAGAGCTTTGGGAGCAGCTGCCCTACGACGAGGAGCTTACCGGCCTAGAAGATCTTGACTGGGCTAGGCGCGTTATGGGGCAGGGCTATCATATCGTTTACAGCGCTGACGCAGAGATTATTCACGTCCACGAAGAAACCCCCGAGCGTATCTACAACCGCTATCGACGAGAGGCGATCGCCCTTAAGAAGATTTTTCCCGGAGAGACCTTTACCCTTTGGGACTTCCTGTGGCTGGCTGCGAGCAACACGCTAAGCGACTACTTTCACGCCATTCACGACGGCGTTGTTGCCAGCAACCTGGCCGATATTGCGACATTCCGCCTGATGCAGTTTTGGGGCACCTACAGGGGCTTTACTCACCGGACGCCGCTAACAGGTCAGCTCAAACAGGCGTTTTACTACCCTAGAGGGCTGCGCCGACTCAATAAAAGCAAGCCCCAAGCTCCAGAGCGAGCCACCGTTGACTACGCCCAGATTGAATTTTGAGGACGCTCAGGGGACCAACGTCCTGGTTTAATGGATGTGTCACCCCGCCAATAGTTTTCTACCATGACCGAAATCGTTGCCTTTGTGCCCATGCGGCACTCCAGCGAGCGGGTCCCCGGTAAAAATTACCGTGATTTCGCTGGACGACCGCTCTATCATTACATCACCGAAACCCTGCTAAGTTGTCCCCAAATCGATCTCGTTTGCATCGATACGGATAGCCCTATCATCAAAGAAGATGCAGCCCAGCAGTTTCCCAGCGTGAAAGTGTTAGACCGTCCGGAGCACTTGCGCGATGGAGCCACTCCAATGAACGACGTGCTGCTCAACGCCGTCGCGCAGGTGAGCGCCGATTACTACCTGCAGACCCATAGCACTAATCCACTCCTCTCTTCGTCTACCGTCTCTGAAGCGATCGCCGCTTTTCTCAATCAGCCGGAGTACGATAGCCTATTCGGCGTGACGCGACTGCAAACCCGTCTGTACGACAAGCAGGGCAAGGCGATCAACCACGATCCTGAAATTTTGCTCCGCACCCAGGATCTCCCCCCCGTTTATGAAGAAAATTCCAATCTCTACATTTTTACAAAGCAAATTTTAGAAGAGCGGAAGAACCGCATTGGCCACCGGCCCATGATGTTTGAAGTCGAGCGCGACGAAGCTTGGGACATTGACGAAGAGATTGATTTTCGGGTGGCGGAGTTCTTCTATCGCGATCGCCACGGGAGCCCCCTCGCTCAGCCACTGCTCTCCGAAGTTAGGAAAACCGTATGACCTGGCGCGTTTTGGTGACCTGTCCTCCGATGATTATGACCCTAGATTGCTGCCGGGAGCGGTTTCGGCAAGAAGGGTTCGACGTCCATGTTCCAGAGTTCCAGCAGCAGATGAGCGAAGCGGCGCTTTGTGACCTTATTGCTGAGTTCGACGGGGTGGTTGCGGGAGACGATCCATTCACCGCAAAGGTGCTAGAGCTTGGCCGTAGCGGCAGGCTGAAGGCGCTGGCTAAGTGGGGCATCGGGGTAGACGGTATCGACCTAAAGCGAGCTAAAGCGCTGGGCATTTTTACGTCAAACACGCCCAACGCCTTTGGGGACGAGGTCGCGGATGTGGCGCTGGGCTATAGTATTCTCTTGGCGCGTCAGCTTCACCGCATGGATGCCGCCGTCCGCCAGGGCAGCTGGCTCAAAATTCAGGGGACGTCCCTGCGGGGGAAGGTCGCTGGAATCGTCGGCGTTGGCAGCATTGGCAAGGCGATCGCCCGCCGCCTTCAGGTCGTGGGTATGGAAGTCTTAGGTCACGACGTCTTCCCCATCGACGCGGCGTTTTGCCGGGAAACCGGCCTGCAGCCTGTGGCGCTAGAGGCGCTGCTGAGGCGCTCCGATCTAATTGTGCTGGCCTGCAACCTGACGCCGGACAACTACCACCTCCTTAACTCACAGGCGTTTTCTCAAATGCAGGATGGCGTTTGGCTTGTGAACGTAGCCCGGGGGGCGCTGATTGACGAAACGGCTTTGGTCTCAGCGCTGCAGAGCGGAAAAGTTGCCGCCGCCGCCCTAGATGTTTTTGAAGTTGAACCCCTCGCTGCAGACCATGCCCTCAACCAGTTCGACCAGGTGATTCGAGGCAGCCACAACAGCTCCAATACCCGCGAGGCTGTGCTGCGCGTTAACCAAATTGCCATTGACAACCTGGTTCGGGATCTCGATCGGGCAGCGGCGGGAGAAACGCCGTGAGCAAAGCTGTGTTAATCACGGGAGCGGCGGGCGGCATTGGGGCCGCAACGGCACAATGCTTCAAGCGCCACGGCTGGGCGGTGATTGGAGTTGATCGTAAGCCAGAATCAGAGGTGCCCCAGACCGCCATAGACCAGTATCTTCAGGTTGACGTGGCGCACCCAGAGGCCATCCAGGAGGCGATCGCCTCCGTTCAGCGCAGCGGCGCGCCGCTCCACAGCCTGGTCAACAACGCCGCGCTGCAGATTTGTAAGTCTGTTTTGGACACGACGCCCGCTGAGTGGGACCAAGTCATGGCGGTGAATGTGAGGGCCGCCTTTTGCTTTGCCCAAGCGGCTCACCCGCTGCTGCAGACCACTCGTGGCAGTATCGTTAACGTCAGTTCAGTTCACGCGATCGCCACCTCCGTCAACATCGCCGCCTACGCCACCAGTAAGGGAGCCCTATTCGCCCTGACCCGCGCTCTAGCCCTCGAATTTGCCCCCCATATTCGCGTCAATGCAGTGCTTCCGGGGGCGGTGAATACGGGTATGCTGCAGGCTGGGCTGCAGCGGGGACATTTGGCAGGGGAAAGCGTAGATGAGCTGCTAGAGCGTTTGGGGCAGAAGACGGTGGCGGGCCGAGTGGGGAAACCACATGAAATCGCGGAGGCGATCTTCTTCTTGGCCTCGGACCACTCGTCCTTCATGACCGGTCAGTCCCTCGTAGTGGACGGGGGGGCGATCGCTCGTCTGAGCACTGAGTAGCGATTTGGGCAGTAGCCCCCCCTTCGCTACTGACCTAAGGTGTACCCAGATGCTAAACTACTTACCTCTGCCAGTAGCGGCCTACCGCTTAAGCACACTATTTTGATATCGTGAGTGCGATCGCTTCTAAACTGTTCGAGGTGAAAGTCGGTTTTCTATTTGCCGAAAACTAAGCTTGGGGTTGGTCAGCTGATCGCGGACCGGCTGACTGCGGCAACGTTCGAATTTCTAAGCTTTTCCCTTTTTCAATTCGCCCCGAGAACATTTTGGAATTACAGTTGTCCAGGGAGAAGGTGACGTGGTAAATGTATTTCACTGCTGCGTTCAGAAAACGGCAAGCCAGTGGATTAGGAAGGTTTTTTCCGATCCAAGGTGCGTTCGGGCCTCTGGATTATCGCCCTTCAACTTTTACGAAAACATCAATGACGCCGAACAAAAGCCGAGGCTTTCGCCAGACTTTCACTTCGATACGCCGTTTCCTAACGATACAGTGGTTACCCCACTGTACATAAACTATTCCAGCTTCTGTAGTATCCCAAAACCTGCTCTCTACAAAGCCTTTTTTGTTGTCAGAGATCCGCGAGACCTAGTCGTCTCCTGGTATTTTTCGGCCCGGTACTCTCACGATCAAGTTGATGAAATTCAGCCTCACCGCAATAGTTTGGGAAGCCTCTCGACGACAGAGGGTCTAATTTTCTCAATCCGTCAGCTCGCTTCAGCCCAATACTTCAGCTCAATACATTCTTGGCTCGAAGCCCCTAAGCAAGACGACAATATCAAAATATTCAAGTTTGAAGAGCTGACGGCCCCAGCGCACACCGACATTTTCGAGGCTTTATTTGACCACTGCGGCATTAAAATCCCCAAATCCACCTTAGAAGCGGTCCTTAAGCGGTATAGCTTCAGGCAGATGGCCCAAAGACATCAGGGCGTTGAAGATGCGTCGTCTCACTACCGGAAAGGACTGGTTGGAGATTGGGTTCACTATTTTGATGAATCCGTTGAAGAAGTCTTTCGAGATGAAACTGGCGATCTCCTAGAGCGGCTCGGTTATCAAACCTCTAGGTATGAAGCGGTGAAGGAACAGCTTGGTCGCACTCAAGTTCATCTTGAGCTGGCAACCCATGATTACCACGCGCTGCGGCAGGAGACCTGTAAATTAGTCGATCAAGTTCAGTATTCTCTGGCATCCGTGGGGGAGGCGAGCAGCATTTTCGCCGACAGGGAGACGTTCAAGCGCATCCCAAGCGATTACCTCCGGCAGCTAGAAAGTATCACCGCTAAGCTGAGCGGCGATCTGGGTTCGGATGCGGAGAAGGCTAGGAGTGCAGCCCAGCAGCAAAGGCTGTTGAAGCAGAGGCTTGAAGAGAGCCGTCAGAAAGTTCAGCAGCTTCGCCAGCGCTTGAGAGACGTGACAGAGGAAGCAAACCGAGGAAAAAACTTTAGGCTTATGGTGCAGTCTAGCCGCTTTTGGAAGCTGAGAAGTCGATGGATTGTGTTGAAAAAGGTTTTTCAGTCCGTTTGGCCTATTGCTTGAAGGCTAAATCCGTAGCCCATCTAGCAAGCCCCAACGCCAGCAGTTCTGAACAGTTTCTAGCAGAGACCTGTCCAAGCTACGGGAGTTCGAAGGCAGCGAAGGCCTACTAAGTGAATCTTGTATTGTTATTAGCAGCTGAGACAAAACGACGATGATCGTGATTGATGTTGGGGCTCATGATGGAAGAGCGTTCGCGTTGCCATTCGCTCAGGATGAGCATAACATCGTCTATGCTATTGAGCCTATTCCCGAACTTGCTGATGCTCTACGCTCCCTCAGCAAAAAGAATCTCAATGTGACTTGCGCTGCGGTTTCGGATACAGAAGGCGCGCAGACCTTTTACGTCAATGCAGACAAACAGACCTCTTCGCTTTTAGAGTCAGACTGTACTGATGATTGGAAGAAGTACTCGGTGCAGCTAGCCACCGAAGCCACAATCATAGTTCCTGTTATTCGGCTCGACCGATTTATTGAACAGCAGTCTATTGAAGAGATTGACCTGCTCAAAATTGACACTCAGGGTAACGACTTTGCCGTGCTCAAAGGGGCTGGTGATGCAATCAGCCGCATCAAGCGGATTATTTTAGAGGTTCAACTCTCACCACTTTATAAAGGCGCCGCTCGCAAAGCGCAGATTATCGACTATCTTGAGGCAAGAGGATTCCGCTATGTTTCCGAAACGTCGCAAACCGACAACCTAGAAGAAAACCTAGAATTTTCCCGAGTCAATCGCTATCCGCTCTCGTCTTCTTGGTCTCAGCGGTTAGAGGTCGATCTACCCTTTGTGGGAACCCTCGAATTTCCTCAGGGCGACCACGTAGGCAAGCTCCTTGAAGAGGGCGTATTCGAGGGCCTTGAGCAGGCATTTTTATGGCTCTATCTCCGCAGTGGAGATTCGTTTTTAGACTGCGGAGCCCATGTGGGCATCTTCTCCTGCGTCGCGGCCAAGGCAACAGAATCAACGGGTCAAATTATTGCCGTAGAGCCCAACCCGCTGTGCTTCAGTTTACTGAAGGACAATATAGCGTCCTGTGGCGGGAACGTAGAGCATGTCTTGAACATTGGGCTTTCCGAAAAGAGTGGGTATGCCGAGCTATTTTTGGGCACGGCGGGAATGTCGGCTTTTAGCACCTTTTCTGCCGCCAACACGACTCAACAAGTTGGCAGCCAAGCCGTACTTGTTGAGCAGCGATCGCTCGACGACATCTTTTGCAGCTTAGACACAGCAGATCAAATTACCCTAGCAAAGCTAGATGTGGAAGGTTGGGAAATAGCGGTCCTCAACGGGGCAGCTCAATCCATCTCAGACCACAAGCTGCCGGTGTGGATGGTTGAATTTACGGAAGAGAACGCGCAGGCGGTCGGAAGCAGTACAAGAGAGCTAAGGGAGCGCTTTGAGTCATTTGGCTATACCGTTTGCCACTTCGACCCCGCAACGCTTCGGCTCGCTGAAGAACCCAATCGCCCTCTCTACGCCTACAAAAACCTGTACGCCGTTCATGACCTCGCCGCCGTCAATTCTCGCCTCAAAGAGGCTAGTTTCAATCGCATAGGCATTGCGCGAGACATTATTACCAAGTGGGATACCGCTGTTGAGGCCGCCCGTCTTCAGTTCGACTTAAAGCAGCAAAAGAAACAGCTGCTAGAGCAGCTCAGCCAGCAGCAGCAAGACTTTCAAGAAGAAAAGCAGGGGCTAAATCAGTTGGGCCATTCTGAACGCCAGGCTGCCTCTACAGCTCAAGCTAGGCTGGAATCTGATAAAGCCGAGCTTGAGCGCGGTCTACTGCTGATCCGAGAAAAGCTACATGACGTAGATAAAAGCCGGGCAAAGATTATCGATCAGCTCCACAAAGAGCAGTCTCAGCTTAATAGCTACAATTCTCGTCTTATTCAACAGGCTGAAGAAGAGAAGGCCAAGATCCGCCGCTTGGAGGGCCAGGTTCAGAACAAAACAAAGCAGGCTAACAAAGTCAAGCAGAACGCTCGGCAGCAGATTGAGTCCCTCAACCAAGAGATAGCTCGTCTTCAGGTCGGGCGCGTGGCGTTTAAGCAGCTGCTCAAATCGCTGCTGCGTCGCCTAGGTCTGTCTTCCGTGATAGAAGCTGCAGCCGCCTCTAGAGGATCAAAAGCCCAGCAGAGCGCTCTAGCGACTGGACAGCCCCAGCCAAAACCTACCCCTTCTGTAGCGCGATCGCCCCAAATAGAACAATCCTCCTCTGGCGACCCAGAACCGATCGCTACCCCCGATCAGGCTATTCAATCTAGCCCAACGACTGCCGTTGTTGTTGCCCGTAGCCTCAACATCGACATTGTGAAAGATGATTTCGCCCTAGAGACGATAGAGCGGCTGATGTCGGAGCCGGCTTCGGTGCTGGCCATTGACCCCGTCCGGCAAGTGATTCCCCTGCTGCTGCAGCTCACATCGGCAGGGGGTCAGCTCGTCTGCATCGATAGGGCCATAGCAGAGGAGCTAGAGAGCTATGGCATAGCGGTTCAGTCTCATCTTGCTGACTGGCTGACCTCGCTAAAGTCTCCTCTATCGAGCTGGTGCAGCCTGCTTTGCATTGACGCGATGACGGCACCACTCGACCAACATCTCCTAGCGGGACGGCTGGCCCCCGATACGCAGCTCTTAGTGGTCCAGACGGAGGGCACCGTTGACTTTGAGCCGCAGCTTCCAGGGTTAGATTCTCCCGTCGCCCAGCTTGGCCCCGTAAGCTACTACCACAGTCCGCCCGCCCAGTGGGTCGACCCCCTCTATCGCCCAGAGCCCCTAGCCCAAGGGCAGCGCTGGCCCTGGCACTGCCCACCTCCGCTGCCCGAAGTGATGCCGTCGGGCCGTCCCTGGCCAAAGATTTCCATCGTCACCGTCAGCTTTAACCACGGCCAGTTCATTGAAGAGACCATTCGCTCGGTGCTGGGGCAGGGCTACCCCAACCTGGAATACATCGTTATTGACGGCGGCTCAACGGACGAGACGCGTTCGATTTTGAGTCGGTACGACAGCGAGCTATCCTACTGGGTTAGCGAGCCCGACAGCGGCCAGTCTAATGCATTAAACAAAGGCTTCTCTCGGGCCACGGGCGACATTTTGGCCTGGCTCAACAGCGACGATCGCTACTTGCCCCATACCCTAGCGCGGGTGGCGATCGCCTTTGAGACCTATCAAACGGATATAGTGGTGGGCGGCTGTCAGCTGATTCAAGATTACCGGGACACCCCCTACAAAACCCACCGCAGCAAGTTCCCCGTGGGTCAGAAGGTGCCGCTGCCGCTTGAAGATTTGCTAGACATTGAAAACTGCTGGCACCGAGGCGAATTTTTCTACCAGCCTGAGGTATTTTGGACCCAAGATCTGTGGCAGCGGTCTGGCGGACAGCTGGATGAAGGACTGTTCTACAGCATGGACTACGATCTTTGGGTGCGGATGGCCCAGCAGGGCGCTACCCTGGTTCACAGCCCCGACGCCTTGGCGCTGTACCGCGTCCACTCCGACCAAAAGACCTTCGGCGACGACGTGCCGTACCTACCAGAGCTGAAGGGCGTCAGCGATCGCTATCGCAGCCAGACGTCTAAACCGCCTGCCCAAGCCCCCTCTGCCTAACTGAACGATGACTAAAGTCCTATACATCAACGACAGGGGGTTTCAGTACGGCGCTGGAATTGCCACGCTGCGGCAGATTCAGTCCTTCGTGCTGACGGGCTACGACGTGTCTATGATCTGCTGGCACCAGGGCGCTGAAGAAGCGCGCATTCCGTTCGTATCCCCGGAGGCTAAGGGTCGCTGGCTGGGTCTAAAAGCGATGCCTTACCTTACCCCAGAGCGGGGCTTTAACGTCGCTCAAGTGATCGAAACCCTGGTGCTGGAAGCCAGGCTACAGTCGCCGGATGTGATCATCGTTGGCAATATTCACGGGGCCGGGTGGCCCTTAGAGCTGCTCTCGGCCCTGCGCAGCGTTTGCCCCGTCGTGGCCTTTATGCACGATTGCTACTACGCTACCGGGCGCTGCGCCTACACCGGCAGCTGTACGCTGTATCGCCAAGGCTGCAACCACACCTGCCCCACGTGGCAGGACTACCCATCGCTAAACCCACAGCTTATTTTTGGCCAGTGGCTTTTGCGGCGAGATATCTTTTGCGGGTCCAACGGCATTCCCATCGCCGCCAACAGCCGTTGGACCCAAGAGAAAGCTCAAGACGCCCTGATCGGCTTAACCCATTCCACCTGCCTGTACTACGGCCTAGACGCCGATCTGTTCCAGCCCATCGACCGGGCCTTCGCTCGCAAGCTGCTCAATATTCCCCAGGATGCGTTTGTCGTTCTGGGCGGAGCCGTCAACGTAAACGACTACCGTAAGGGAGGACATATCTTCAGCAAGGCTGTGGACCACCTTAAGGGCGATATCTACTTCCTCGCGTTTGGCGCTAACTCTAGCCAGCAGGGGATTTATGGGACGGGGCTGCTGCGCGACTACCGCAAGATGCCTTTGGTGTACAGCGCCGCCGACGTCTTTGTCGGCACTTCCTTAGAAGAGGCGTTTGGCCAGACGTTTTGCGAAGCTGCCGCCTGCGGCATTCCCGTGATTGCCTTTAGAGTGGACGGCATCCCCGAGGTGGCGCGGCACGGCATCAATGCGCGACTGACCGATGAGGCAACTGCCGAGGCGCTGATTGAGGAGATTCAGCGGCTGAAGGCAGACTCGGCCATGCGTCAGGCCTACGGCCAGGCGGGCCGCGCTATGGTTGAGGCAGAGTTCACGCTGCAGTGCCAGGGCGATCGCTGGACCCGCTACTTTACTCAACTGGGCCAGCGCAATCACGCCATCGCGTGAGAGGCCCCGCGAGAACAGAGCAGAGCCGAACCGCCGCAAAATTGCAGCGCGGCAGGCAGCTCAGCAATCGCAAGCCTGATACAATCTGAAAAAAACATGGCGGGGGTACAGATAGCTCACATGGTAGCCCAGACTTACATCAACAGCGAGCACCAGCAAATCTTTGACCAGACCAAGCACATCCCAGGCTGGCAGGTCGTCGGGGACTCAGAGAAGCTGTATCAGCTGGCCTATGACCACGGCGACGTCATCCTTGAGATCGGCACGTTCGGTGGACGCTCCGCTACGGTCGAGCTGCGGGGCGCATTAGCCAACCCCGAGAGAGCTACCCCGCCTCAGTTCTACGGCATTGATGTTGACATTCAGGGCATCTGGCGGACGCTCACTTCGCTGAACAAAGAGAGCCTGACGTCTCACGCGCTGCTGTACCACGGCAACCTGCAGAGCTTTATCGAGGCGTTTTCCATCGACCCGACGATGGTGTTTGTCGACGGCGACCACCGCTATGAGGGCGTCAAGCGCGACTTGATGAGCCTCTCAGAATTTCTCGCGCCGGGAACGCCCGTGCTCTGCCACGACTACACTAATCCCGAGAATGACACCGGCGAGCTTGGGGTGCGCCAAGCGATCGACGAGTTTGTAGCAGAAGGCTTCGCGACCTTCTCCGGCACCTTTGGCTGCTCGGCATTCTTGATCATGTCTGATAGGGCTCAAGGTCCGGGTCAAGAGCTGTCACGACAAGAGTTCTACCAGCGCAAAGCGGACCTGCTAACCTCCTATAGCCTGGATATGCAGTCGCAGTGGCATAACTCAGAAGGCGATCGCCAGGCTCGCGGGGCGCTGATTGAGCAGCAGCAGCAGCAGCTGGTGGCGCAGCAGCGCATGATTGAGCAGCTTTCCAGCTCTCAGCCAGTGGAGCAAAGCGGAGACCAACCCGAAGCGCAGCCTAGCCGCGAGCCGCAGAAAGCGCTCGACCAGACCGTCCCCTTGAGCTACGCCGCCATCGTAGGTCAGCCTACGGCAGAACTCAGGCAAAAGCTAGCCCACGTTCGCAGCCAGCTCAAAGACGCTAGACAACGAGAGCGACAGGCTCGTCAGGAGTTAGAGGCGCTGAAAGGACAGGTTACGGCGATGGAAACCAGTAAGTTCTGGCGGCTGCGATCGCTGTGGTTCAGCGTCAAGCGGACGCTTGGACTGACGACGTAATGCCCCCCAACCCATCGTAAATGTCTAGACTGCTGTCTCCGCTAGTTCTACTAGCTCCATTTCTGCTGACGCTTTTCGTCTTTTACAGCAGCGATAAACGCTGGCGGCGCTCTTTCCTTTCGGCCTCTGTTGTTCTGGGTACGCTGCTAACTGCGATTACTGAGCTTCTGAGCCGCTTTCACCAGCTCACCTTTGCCGGGCTGCTAGGGGCGTGGATCCTTGTGAGCTTGGCGATCGCCGCAGTTTTCAGCGCTCGTCGGTCGCACCGCCTGCTGGGTCAAGCGTATCGGGGCAATGCCCTCATCAACCTCAGCAAGGCCAATCCATTTCTGTGCTTTGTGCTGCTTAGCCTCGCCATTATTTTGGCAGCTACCGGACTGCTGGCGCTCGCTGCGCCCCCCAACAATTGGGACTCCATGGTTTACCACATGAGCCGGGTGGCAAACTGGATGGCGAACCAGAGCGTTGACCATTACCCAGCCCATACCCTACGCCAGCTCGACTCACCGCCTTGGTCTGGATTTGCCATTCTGCATCTGCAGGTGCTCAGCGGCGGCGATCGGTTCGCCAATTTAGTTCAGTGGTCCAGCATGGTGGGCTGCTTAATCGGTGTCTCCCTGATTGCAAAGCAGTTGGGGGCAAATCCAATCGGACAGATGCTCTCTAGCATTGTCTGCGCCACTATTCCCATGGGGGTGCTGCAGGCTGCCACGACCCAGAATGACTACGTAGCGACGTTTTGGGTTGTCTGCTTGGCCTACAATACCCTGCGAATTTGTGAGCGGCCCGATCTGAGAACTTGCTTGGAGTTTGGAGCTAGCTTAGGGCTAGCCCTGCTGACAAAGGCAACGGGGTATGTTTACGGGTTTCCGCTGTGCGTTATTTGGCTGGTCTACGTCACTAGAGCTGCGAGAGGCCGCGTCTGGAAATGGGCAATTCCCAGCTTTCTACCCATTCTCCTGATCAATATTGGCCACTGGAGCCGGAACTTCCAGATTTTTCAGACTCCGCTGGGGGTGTCTGGTAACGTCACAAAGAACCAGCTGTTTACCCCCGCTGCGATCGCGTCCAATCTCATCAGAAATATTGGCCTGCACTTGCCTGTGGCCTTTCAGCCCGTCAACGAAAGGTTTGAAGATATCATCGTTTTCATACATACTCACCTTCTAAAGCTTGACGTCAACGACCCTAGAACGACCTTTGCCAATACAGCTTTCCAGCTGCCAGTAACCTCAAAGGACTATCCGATTTTTCTGTATGAGGACACCTCGGGAAATTTTCTACATTTAATTCTCGTCTTCGCCGCCGTAGGTCTGTATGTCAGATACTCCAAGCTTAGGAGCCCCCTGCAAAGCCTATACCTGGCCGCTTTGGTAGGCATGGTCCTGCTATTCAACGTGCTGCTGGCATGGCAGCCTTGGGCCTCGCGGCTGCATTTAACCTTCTTTGTGCTGGCCTCTGCCTTCGTCGGCAGCGTTCTGAGTACCGCGATCAAGCGCCCTTTGGGCTACTACTTTCTAGTTTTCACCTTGACGGTGGCCTCGCTACCCTATGTTTTCTTCAGTGGACCCCGCCCCTTGGCGCAAAATCCCTATCTTTTAACGCCCGTACCGTCAATGCTTACGTTGCCTAGGATTGAAGGCTATTTTGTTCAGAGCCTCGGCTTAGAAAAAATCTACATTGAGGCCATTGACGCCGCCGTTAGCAAAAATTGTTATGACATTGGCCTATACCCCAGTCCTTCAGCTATCTGGGACTATCCGTTCTGGAGCGTAGCCCGAGCGCGGTGGCCCGATCGCCCCATTCAATTTAGAGCTGTGGAAGTTAGCAATGACTCTAAAGCAGCATCAAGCGATGCTCAGCCGCCGCCCTGCGCTGTATTTGCCGTCAACAGACCAGACTTGCGCCGAAGAGTAAAGCTAGAGAACTCTAAAACGGGCGCTCGCACGGTCTATCGGCAAGTTGTAAAATCCAAACCTGTCCGGGTTTATATCAGGCGGCGGCTTTTGAAGCGGTCTTGAATATTTCGTAATGTATTAGCGGCGATTTAATCTACTGTAATCGAATTGAAGCCTTTCACCTAGTAGACAACGCCTACGAGACTATTGAACCCAATGAACAAGGGTGGCGCTGGAGCCAGCAGCTACAGCTCTTTTTAGGGATCCATGGCGACCAGCTCCGCTTCTTTACCCCAGATGGCGAACTTGTACCAACGCCAGAAGAATCTTCTGACGCTGAACGGCAGCGGGCCGAGATAGAACGGCAGCGGGCTGAAACGGAGCGACAGCAAAAGGAACGGTTAGCGGCAAAGCTGCGGGAATTGGGCATCAATCCAGATGAGGTTTAATTCCTCATGTCGCCAGCGCCGGTTCCGGCAGTGCCCCCTGCATCTTATTCAGCCAGTCTGTCAAATTCTCCAGCTGCTGCGACGGCTTCAGCGCCCCAAGCCCGCGCACCGTCACCTTCCCCGGCGAATACACAAACCGCGTCTGTAGATGCGTGGGCAGCTTTTCCTTCATCAGGTTCCAGGCCGGCTCCTCCATCGGCGTCTCCAGCACCACATGCTGCTTGCCGTCCGGCTTAATGCGGGCAAAGGCCAGCTGCTTGGCCACCTGCTTTAGCTCCATCACCCTCACCAGCTGCTGGGCCGCGCTGGGCAACGGCCCGTAGCGATCGCTCCAGTCCGCCGCAATTTGCATCAGCTCCTGCTTGGAGGAGGCCGCAGCTACGGAGCGGTAGGCGGTCATCTTCTGGTCGATGTCGTGAATGTAGTCCGCCGGGATAAAGGCGGTGAGGCTGAGGTCGATTTGGGTGTCGTCCACCGTGGGGATTTCCTGGCCGCGAATCTCTTTGATGGCGTCTTCGAGCATGTCCATATAGAGGTCAAAGCCGATGGCGTTGAGCTGGCCCGACTGCTCGACGCCCAGCAGGTTGCCCACCCCGCGAATCTCCATATCCCGCATGGCCAGCTGATAGCCGGAACCGAGGGTGGCAAACTCTTGGATAGCCCGCAGCCGCTTGCGGGCCGCGTCGGAGAGCTGGCTTTGGCGGGGGTAAAAGAGCCAGGCGTGGGCCTGAATGCCCGCTCGCCCGACGCGGCCCCGCAGCTGGTACAGCTGAGACAGGCCAAAGCGCTGGGCGTCTTCAATCAAGATGGTGTTGACGCGGGGGATATCCAGCCCCGACTCGATGATGGTGGTGCAGAGCAGCAGGTCCGCCTCTCCGGCGCTGAAGGCCAGCATGGTGGCCTCTAGCTCCCCCTCCTGCATCTGGCCATGGGCTACGGCAATGCGCAGGCTGGGCACCATCTCCCGCAGCCGCCCCGCAATCTCCTCAATACCCTCAACCCGAGGCACCACGTAGAAAATCTGCCCGCCCCGGTCTAGCTCTTGGCGGATGGCGGTGCTCACTACTTCGCCTTTGTAGGGCGACAGGTGGGTTTTGATGGGGCGTCGCGACGGTGGGGGCGTGGTAATCAGGCTCATCTCCCGCACGCCGGACAGGGCCATGTAGAGGGTTCTAGGTATCGGCGTGGCGCTGAGGGTAAGCACGTCTACGGTAGTGCGCAAGGACTTGATTTTCTCCTTTTGATTCACCCCAAAGCGCTGCTCCTCATCCACCACGAGCAGTCCTAAATCCTTGAATTTCACCGCCTTACCCAACAGCTGATGGGTACCCACCACCACGTCCAGCTCCCCGGTCACCAGCCGCTGCAAAATCTGCTTGCGCTCGTCGGCGGTGCGGAAGCGGTTCAGCAGCCCCACTTGGATGGGGTAGGGGGCGAAGCGCTCTTTAATGGTGTGGTAATGCTGCTGGGTAAGAATGGTCGTGGGGGCCAACATCGCCACCTGCTTACCCGCCGTAATCGCCTTGAATATCGCCCGGATGGCCACCTCGGTTTTGCCAAAGCCCACGTCCCCACACACTAGCCGGTCCATGGGCCGCAGGGTCTCCATGTCCCGCTTCACGTCTTGGATCGACTTGAGCTGGTCGGGTGTCGGCTGATAGGGGAAGGAGTCCTCCATTTCTTCTTGCCAGGGCGTATCCACCGGGTAAGCGAACCCCTCCTGCTGCGATCGCTGGGCGTAGAGCTTCAGCAAATCTACAGCAACCTTTTTAATGGCCTTGCGCACCTTGCCCTTGGTGCGCTCCCAGGCCTTGCTCGTCATTTTGTTGAGCTGGGGCGCTGTTCCGTCGGCGCTGCGGAAGCGGCTCAGCACCCCCACTTGATCGGCGGCCACGCGCAGCAGCCCGTCGGCATACTGCAGCACTAGGTATTCCCGCGTCTCGTTGTTGAGGGTCAAGCTCTCCAGCTTCAAGAAGCGACCCACCCCCTGGTTGCGGTGTACCACAAAGTCTCCCTGGCGCAGCTTGTTGGGGTCTACCTGCTTGGAGGCGGCGCGGCGGCGCTTGCGGATATATGTCGGGGTGGCCAGGGTGTGCTGGCCGAAGAACTCCCGGTCGGTAACCACCACCACGCGGAAGGTGGGCAGCACGAAGCCCTCTAGCTCCGCTAGGCCGGAGTATTTCACCGCTACCGGCGTCTTCTGGGCCTGCAGCTTGTCGATCGCCAAATAGTCTTTGGGGTTGGGCACAAACTGGGCGGGGCAGTCGTGCTCCTGCAGCAGGGCCACCGAGCGGGAGGGCTGGGCGGAGACGAGCCACACCGCAAAGCCGCGATCGCGCTCTTGACGCAGGGTTTCCGCCAGGCGACCGAACTGGTGGGGCATGGCGGGGACGGGGCGGCCCGCGAGGTTCAGGCCGTCGTCGGATTCTTCCGTTAGCTCGGACAGCGTCAGGTGGGGGAAGCAATCCACCTGGGCCAACGACTCATCAAAAGACTGGTGAATCTGGGGCAGCTGTGGCCGCTCACCGTCCCCCTCGCTGCGCACCTCCTGCCAATGCTCGGCGGCGTGCTCCACCCAGCGATCGCTGTGGGCGCGGCATTGGTCGGCCTCGTCTATAGCAATCAGGGTGTCGTCAGGCAGGTAGTCTAGCAGGGAGGCGGGCTGCTCAAAGGCCAGCCCCATAAAGCGGCGCATGCCCTCGACGGGTTCGCCTTCTTTGAGCTGATCTAGATCCTCTGGCGTCAGGTAGGCCTCCAGCAGGGTCTTATCTTTCTGCCCGTTTAGCGCCTCTAGCACAATGGGCTTTAGGTCCGTCGCCGTCAGGGTGATCTGGTTGACGTTGTCCAGCGATCGCTGGGTGCTGGGGTCGAATTCGCGAATGCGGTCTAGCTCATCGCCAAACAGCTCTAGGCGGATGGGCAGCTCGGAGGCCACGGGAAACACGTCGATGATGTCCCCCCGACGGCTCCACTGCCCCTCGGTTTCAACTAAAGACACCCGCTCGTAGCCCAGGTGCGCCAGCTGACGGCTCAAATCCCCCAAGTTTAGGTCCATCCCCTTTTGCAAGGTGACGCAGTAGGGCCGAAAGGCGTCGATAGGGGGCAGGTGGGGCTGGAGCGATCGCTCGGTGGCCACCACCGCAATAGAGGTCTTGCCCGAATCCCTGGCGCTCACCAGGTCCGCTAGCACCTGCAGCTGCCCCCAGGTCATCTCCGCCTCTAGGTCAAAGGGCTCGTAGGGGGAAGCCTCCGAAGTGGGATAGAAGTGCATCGTCTGCCAGCCCATGGCTTCGAGCTGAACCGCCCAGCGCCCCGCTTCTTCCAGCGTCGCCGTGACGACGCACAGAGGCTGCTGCTCTTGCGCTAGCCCTGAGGCTACTATGCCCTTGGCCAGCCGCGACAGTCCGCTGAGCTTGAGGTGGTTTTGCTGCTGGAGCTTGGCGCGTAGTTCTTGGGTGAGGGGCGATCGCCCGAGGGCGCGAACAACCGAGGAGAAGGCCATGGTGGAGGTTAGTAATGCGGGATAAGGAACCTTAGCAGATTGCGGGCGCTGCAATTACATTTGTTTTTCTTATTGTAGAAGCCCTGTTCGAACCCTGGTGGTAGGAGATGCCGCTGGACTGCGGATTGACAGTGACACAGATTGTGACAGAAACTTTCTTTCGAGGCGGATTAAAGCTACTTATTTAGATAAGACATGGAGTGCAAATCATCACTGCAATCTACCTGCCATGACTCAGACCCGTCTACTCCACGATACCGATCCAAAGATCTACGGGGCTTCAACAGCGTTAGTCGTCATTGTCCACGGACTCACTGGACAGAATCGGGGCGATTGGTATGACGCTGTCCGTGAATTCTTACCCGATGCCGATCTGCTGGTACCGGAATACGCCTCAGGTGTTTTTTCTAACACCGATCCAAGACGAGTCGCTGAACAACTGGCTCAGTACATACACGAGGCAGATCTAAACCGCTCCAGGCGGTCTGATAATCAAGCATACGAGCACATCATTCTAGTTGGACATAGCGGTGGTGGGTTAATAGTCCGTAAGACCTACTTAATTGCCATGGGGTACGGCAACGACGATGCAATGATTAACAATCCCCAAACGCTGCCCTGGGCCACTAAAGTTGAGCGCATTGTCTTACTAGCCGCGATCAATCGGGGCATTTCTGACGCCAAACCAAAGTATCTAAGCTGGCCTATGTATATGCTCCAGCAGCTTGGCTGGGCAATTGTGCCATGGCTAGGTCTAGGGCGACTCCTGCTTAATCTTCGCCGAGGATCTCCGTTTGTTGCCAATTTAAGGGTGCAGTGGATTCGACTTGGCTATGCACCAAATGTCGATCTACCAGTAACAATCCAGCTTCTAGGGGATATAGATGAGGTTGTGGCTGCAGATGACAGTATCGATATTTTGACTGACGCTAACTTCAGATACCTAAAGGTTCGTGACACAGGCCATTCATCAATTTGTGACTTTCAAGCTTCTGAGGTTGGCCTCCATCGTAAAGAAAAATTTCGACAAGCGCTGGTGACGCCGCTTGATCAGCTCGATGGCAATACCGTCCCGAACCAAAACGAGGTTGGCCAGGAGCAAGACCACATCGTATTTGTGATGCACGGCATCCGAGATATGGGTCTGTGGACAGAGAAAATTAGCCGTGCGGTGGAGTCGTTGGGACAAGACCTAGGACAGTCGGTAAATGCCATCACGGCGGGGTACGGCTATTTCCCGATGATCCGCTTTTTGTTTTTAGGGGCACGGCAAGATAACGTGCGCTGGTTTATGGATCGCTATACCGAAGCGATCGCCCGCTATCCCAAGGCCAAGGTTAGTTTTATTGGCCACAGTAACGGCACCTACCTGCTCGCTAGCGCTCTGCAGCGCTATCGCACCTGTAGACTAAACCATGTTGCTTTTGCCGGTAGCGTTGTCCCTATAGACTATCCCTGGGACGAGTTGGTTCGCCAAGGGCGCATCACGTCAATTCGCAACGACATTGCATCAGCGGACTGGATCGTTGGCATTTTTCCAGGTTTTTTTGAACTCCTCAATCTGGGGGACATTGGCACGGCGGGCCACAATGGTTTTCAAGATGACGCACCCAAGCATAGCTCTTTTACCCGCTACTTCAGAGGCAACCATGGTGCTGCGCTTCAGCCGCAAAATCATAAGTCTCTCGCAACTTATATCCTGACTGGAAAGACCGTCGCTCCCGGCGATGGGCTTCTGGTAGAGCGGCAAGACGGGCGGGTGGTTATGCTGGCCAAGCTGTGCTGGTTGGTGTGGTCACTAATTGTGGTAGTTGCGGGTCTACTGGGCGTGCTAATCACCTGGCTGCTATCGACTGTAGGAATTCCGCTGCTGCTGGGCTGGCTAATTTATATTGGGCTCGTGCTGCTTTTGATGTACACCCTATGAAATCGAAGGATGGCGATCGCGATAGGGGCGACTAGCTAGCCGCCCGTACATTTTCAGCAGGCCTAGCGATCGGTGGCGGGCGGCAGCTACTTAGTGAGGATGCGCGTCACCTTGCCGGGGTTAGCGGCGGGCAGGGGCGTGCTCCACTTCTTCGGTTCCGCGTAGCCCAGCTGATGCAGGTGGTGGCGGCAGATATTCACGGCCCGCGGACTGCCTACGGCAATCAGCTTCAGGATGTCGCCGTCTTCGGGCATCTGCTCTGGGAAGCCGATGCGGCCATAGGCAAAGTTGGCCTCGCGGCCCTAAAAAGTAATCTATGTTACAATTCAGAAGCGATTAAGGTTAGTACGAGTGTTCAAACCGAAACTCAATCAAGGCTTGATGTTTTCGCTGCAAAACCAAACAACCTGACACCTCAAGGGTCAAGCCAAACAACTCTAATCTAATGAAAATTGAAAAACAAACGGCCCTCGTCTACTGCCAAGATCAATTTGGCTTAGTAGACGGGAAAACGGCTGCGGCTCTGGTGCGCCATTCTGAGATTTATACCATTGTTGGCGTCATCGACAGCGCCTTGGCAGGCAAAGATGCCAAAGAAGAGCTAGGCGAAGGGAGCGGCATCCCTATCTTTGCTGATTTAGCTGATGCATTGAGCCATCTGCCAGCGACCCCAGACTGCTACATCTACGGCAAGGCTCCTCTAGAAGCCTGCATTGCAGATCAAGAGAGACTGCTAATTTTGGAGGCGATCGCCCATGGAATGGACATCGTCAACGGCCTCCATCAGTTCTTTTCTGAAGACCCAGAATTTGCCGAAGCCGCTAACCAAAACAATGTTCAAATTAGAGACATTAGAAAATCTCCGCCCCTAAAAGACCTGCACACCTTTACAGGGCGGATCGCCAACGTCAGCGTTCCCGTCATCGCCATGCTGGGGACAGACTGCGCCTGCGGCAAGATGACGACGGCAGTGGAGCTGAACAGAGCTCTGAATGACCTCGGCGTTAAGTCAGTACTGGTGGCGACGGGCCAAACCAACCTGATGCAGGGGGCGCGGTATGGCGTCTCTATTGATGCATTGATTTCGCAATTTGTGATTGGCGAGATAGAGCACGCCGTGGTTCAGGCTTTTGAGCAAGAGCGCCCGGACGTCATTTTGGTTGAGGGACAGAGCGCCGTCAGCCACCCCGCCTTCATGAGTTCCGTCGGCATTTTGAAGGGCAGCATGGCGGATGCGGTCATCCTCCAGCACCCGCCGGCCCGCCGGGTCCGGTGCGATTTTCCTAACCTAGTTATGCCAGCAGTCGAGAGCGAAATTGAGCTAATTGAGGCCATCTCTTCAGCCCAGGTGGTGGCGATCGCCCTTAGCCACGAAGACATGACCCAGAGAGACGTCTTGGCCACCATCGTCCGCTATGAGCGGCAGTTTGGCCTGCCCACTACAGACGTGTTGAGTCACGGCTGCGAAAAGCTGCTCCAGGCCTTAGGCGATAATTTCCCCACACTCAAGCAAAAAATCAAGCCGCAGGAGGCGTTATCGTCTCTTCCCGTCTTGGTCACGAGGTAGACATCGCTGTCTAACAAAACCTAATGGAATTCCTGCCACGGATAGAAATCAATCTATCCCAAATTCAGGACAACGCCCGGATGGTCTGTGACCTCTATGGGCAGCAGGGTATTTCCATCATGGGCGTTTCTAAGGCTGTTCTTGGAGAGCCCGCTATTGCCCAGGCCATGCTCCGAGGTGGGGTCAAGTTTATCGCTGATTCTCGCCTTGAGAATATTCAGAGGATGAAAACCGCCGGGATATCGGCTCAGTTTGTGCTGCTGCGTACGCCCATGCGTCAGGCGGAATCTATCGTTAAGGCGGTAGATATCAGCCTTAACTCTGAGATTGAAACGCTGAGGGTGCTCTCTCACTACGCCCAGATTCACAACAAGCGCCACCAGGTAATTATTATGGTGGAGCTGGGCGATCGTCGTGAAGGAATTCTACCTTGCGATCTGGCTCAGTTTGTTGAAGAAACGCTGTCTTTGTCTCACATCAAAATCGCTGGAATTGGCTGCAATTTGGCCTGCCACGGCGGCATTAAGCCCGACGATAGAAACATGCGCGAGCTGTCGGAGCAGGTCAACAGCTTAGAAAAGAAGTTTCAGCTTAAGCTGGAGCTGGTCTCTGGCGGAAACTCGGCGAACTACGAGTGGTACAAGGCGTCCCGAGACGTCGGCAGAATCAATAATCTTCGCATTGGGGAATCCATTCTTTTGGGCTGCGAAACCTTAAACCGAAAGAGGATTCCGGGGTTACACAAGCAGGCCTTTCAGCTTTTTGCTGAAGTGATTGAGTCGAAGATAAAGCCCTCTCTACCGTTTGGAGAGGTCTGCCAGGATGCATTCGGGAATATTCCCAATGTTCGAGATCGAGGCACTCATCAAAGGGCTATTCTTGCTTTAGGGAAACAGGATACGCTGGTCTCTGGTTTGAGGTCTGATAGCGCGGTGGAGATATTGGGATCGAGTAGCGATCACACGATTGTCGACAGCAAGAGCCGCAACTTTGGGGTTGGGGATGAAGTCGGCTTCGACCTCGATTACGGTAGCCTGCTCTCGACGATGACCTCACCTTTCATCAAAAAGGAATTCGTGGGGGCTTTGACGAATTGAGCAAGCTAGAGCCATGAGCGCTCGCGCTGCACAGCCATGAGTCTACTGCCTAACCGCGTCCATCGGTATCTCGGTCAGCTCTCTTCGGCAGCGGCGACATCGAGCCGCATTACCGGTAAGTCTTGGTCCACGTCATCGTTGTGCCAAGAGCCAACTATGCGCCACCCATTGCGCCGGTAAAACTCTGCGGCGTTAGGCTCCGCGACGACTTCAGCGCTGCTTAGGTTGTACCGCTTCAAGACCTGAACCACTTCGTTGAGCATGGATTTGCCGACGCCTTTACGCTGCTGATTTGGGTGAACCCAGAAGTGAAGCAGTTTGGCGGGCGGGCTGGTAGTGTCGAGACAAAAGAAACAGGCTAGGTCAGAGGCTAACAGTCCATAGCGGACTACTGCTGCAGAAATCATGGCTTCGTCGATAGTCTCGTCAAAGCGCCAGCGGTTCATGTAGCTATCTGGGTATTGCCAGGTGGATTTAGACAGGCGGGCCAGCTGCTTTAGGGCTGGAATATCGGCAGCGATCGCCGCTTTAAAGGTGACGGCGTCTGGCGGGTGTAAGGTGGTTTGGACATGGCGCTTTTTAATGCGGCGCTATAGGGGATGCAGGTTTATCCTACATTGTCGTCATGGGCTATCTCGACCGCAACCGACGGCAATAGCCGTCATATAGCCACGTCAACATCTACGGTGAAGGAGAGGTCATCAAAGCTCTTGTCCCCTAGCCCATAGAGATCTTCAAAGGCGAACCGATCGCCCCCCGGAGATTTCAGGTGGTCGAGCCCGTCTGGATTTGCCTCACTCATACCGAAGTAGGCGTTGAGCCTGTCCGGAGTGCGATCGTTGCGCGGGTTCTGCTCTAAAAACGTCTCCGCAGTCCCGTTGGTGATCAGATAGGGGGCGAGAAATGCTCCGGTCTCGACCTTACTGCTCACTTGACCATCCTCGGCCTGGAACGAAAGCCCGCTCACCCGCTGCTTCAGCGCCGCCTCCGCATAGCCCTTTTGTCCAGGGCGAACTAGCTCATCTGTCAGAGGATCTCGGACTGCGCCGCTGCGCCGCTCTGCTCGGTAAAAGCCACCGGAGTTATCGTAGCGGGCAAAGCTCGTGATATCACCAAGGCTAAGTGAGACCTGCTCATCAGGGATGCCGTCGGCGTCGTAGTCAACGCTACGCAGGTCTACAAGTCCCCCAGCGGCGTATGAAGCTGAGTTAGGGGAGCTTTGGGGAGCTTGTGGATTTGCCTCTACAGGGCTGAACTCAATATAGTCGAAGCGGGCAAATTCGTTTCCGCCACGCTTGCCTCGAATCAAAAAGCGATCGCCTGGCTCAAGATCGATGGCTTCATGGGTAATGCGCTCCGTTTTGGAGCGGGCGTTAGGAGCCTTAGAGGGTAAATCCTCATCAAGTTCGAAGAATTCTGAGTTCCCGGCCACCTTCACCTTAAAGGAACCCTGTCCATCGCTCTCGTCGAAGTAGCCTAGCTTAATTTGGTAGGTCCCTGCTGGCCCGTCAAACACGCCCTTCGCCTTACCGATTCTGTTCCCGCTTTTGAGCGTAGCAATACGGTTATCAGGATTATTGCCCTCATTGCGCAGCCGGTAGCCTTTGAGGGTAAGGTCTTCCGCATCGAAACGGATCGGCTCTATTGATTCTGGAGATTCGGGCTCTGAAGTGGGGCTTTGCCCGGTTGGAAGCGGGTTTGGAGCGGGCTGCGGAGCTATGGGTTGAGGATTTGCGGGCTGAGGGTCTACAACGTCCGGAGAACTCAGGGTCGGCTCTGGCTCATCTGTAAGATCAGGCGCGGGGGTTGGCGCAGGGTCCTCAGCGTCAAGAACCAGCTCAGGGTTAACCTCAAGCATTTTAGGCTCAGGCTGCTCTTCTACGGTAGGCGGCTCCGCTTCGATGGTTGGCTCGGGCTTAAGTTTGGGCTGCTCTTTAGCTACGGGCTCTTCAGCCATAGGCTCGGGCTGCTCTTCTGCGATAGGCGGCTCCGCTTCAATGGTTGGCTCGGGCTTAGGTTTAGGCTGCTCTTTAGCTGCGGGCTCTTCAGCAACAGGCTCGGGCTGCTCTTCTACGGTAGGCGACTCCGCTTCGATGGTTGGCTCAAGTTTAGGCTGCTCTTTAGCTACGGGCTCTTCAGCCATAGGCTCGGGCTGCTCTTCTACGGTAGGCGGCTCCGCTTCAATGGTTGGCTCAGGTTTAGGCTGCTCTTTAGCTGCGGGCTCTTCAGCAACAGGCTCGGGCTGCTCTTCTACGGTAGGCAACTCTGCTTCGATGGTTGGCTCAGGTTTAGGCTGCTCTTTAGCTACGGGCTCTTCAGCAACAGGCTCGGGCTGCTCTTCTACGGTAGGCAACTCCGCTTCAATGGTTGGCTCGGACTTGGGCTGCTCCACCACGGGATCAGGGCCCGCCGGTTCTTCAGGTGGGGGGCTATCTGTAGCGAGATCTTCCCCATCGCTGTCCGAACCACTATCAGAATTAGGAGTAGGCTCAAGCTGTAGCTCTTCTACCAGCGTCGCACCGGGAAGTCCGCCGTCCACACCAGTGGAACCTTGAACAATATTTCCTCCCCCGTCTTTAACCTCAAAGTTGACGGTGTTTTCGGTATCTCTGCTGCCAGCGCGGTTACCCGCAAAACTAGAGTCCTCGACAGTGAGATTCTCCGCCTTATTTTTACCCCCGATCCAGATGTTGCCCGACTGGCGATCGGCGTAGTTATCGGTGAAGGTTGTGTTGGTAATTGTTGACTCGGCTGACTCAGGAGTATTGAGGACGATCGCCCCGCCGATGTCGCCTTTGCCATCAGAGGTAGAAACGCGGTTGCCGTCAAAGGTAGAGTCTTCGATAGTGACGCCGCCCTTGACGTCGGTCCAGAGGCCGCCGCCCTGGGAGGAGGCCGTATTGTCTGCAATGACAGAATCGCGAATGATTAGCTCGACGCCGTTGTCTTCGTCGCGGGCCGACTGAACCCCGATGCCGCCGCCCCGCCGCGCCTCGTTGCCGATGACCTGCGTGTTCTCAATGATGTACTTGTCGCCGGAGTAGCCGTAGAGGAAAAACGCACCGCCGTAGTCACCGCCGCCCGTATTGTTCTCGGCGATGACGTTGCGGATGAGCGTCGTGCCGCCGAGGTTATCAGCTCTCTCAGTGCCGTTAGCCCCATCGGTGAAGATAGCGCCCGCTCCCCTGGTGCCCTCATTGTTGCGGAAGACAGAGTCTTCTACCCGCAGTCCGCCCAGTAGCGTATAGACTGCGCCGTAGGAGCCCTTGTTGTTGGTGAAGGTGGAGTCACGAATGTCGAGAAATGCCTCTCCGCCAACGTTGCGATCGCCATTGGTATTGACGACTTTTGCCCCCTCGCCCCCGCCTTGGGTGGAGATCGCCCCGGCGCTGAAGCCGTCGTTGGCGAGAGAGCCATCGTTGCCGTCGAACTCGCTACCTACGACGGTAGCGCTAGCGCCATAGCCGACGTGAATCGCGCCGCCCCGCTCAGCCGAGTTGTTGATGAAGCGAGAGTTTTCGACGACTAGGGTGTTGGGACCCCGCAGCTCGATGGCCCCGCCCTGTTGAGTTTTGTTGGGGTCGCTGTCGGCGGCGCGGCCGTTGGCAAAGGTGAGGTTGCGGACGACGACGTCGACGTAGCTGTAGTCGACGTGTAGGATTCGAGTCTTGTCCTCGCCGCTGAGAGTGAGATTGGGTGCGGCTGCCCCGTCGAGGGTGATGTCCTTGTCGATGACGAGCTGTTCGTCAAGGCGAATGGTTTTGTTGGCAAGCTCGGAGGAAAAAGCAACGGTATCGCCGCTGCTGGCGCTGGCGATCGCTTCTCTCAAGGAACCGGAGCCAGAATTCGCTGCGGTGGTTACTGTAATCAGGGCCATGGCCTCTCCTTTAAACATGGATATGTTGATGAGTGGCGTGCATCCCCTTTCGCATATCTAGCCAAGCGGCAAAACCGTTAGCTCTCGGCATAGATTGAGCGTGAACCCCGTAGATTGTGCCGTCGCTCTATTACTGAAGCGCTATCAGCAACAAAAAACACCAGAAGCTCTAAGTGATTAGACGTATAAATCAGCAATAGGTTCCTGGAGAGGTGACGCTTTTTGAGAAAAAGCTTAAGTCTCCGTAGGCGTCGGTAGAGCCCTGCCAAGAATCCGTCTATGTTTGAAAAGCGATGTTGGATAGATATTAAAGGGACGGCTGAGCTAGGAAGGCAGCGCGGCTGTGTCCCTTAACTTATAGGGCGGCGATCGCTTTTCGACAGGGGGCCATCGCGGCTAAGCACTCTCACAGACCTCCGCAGTCTAACGCCATGCTTGACAGATTTACCTACCTATAGATAGGATGTAAGCGCGGCGCTAGTAGAGCAAAGAGATGCGCCCATCTTCGAGTATTCAGATAGCTAGCTGCATCATCAAAGTACTTTCTTTACCTGACCATCATCCTCGTGAAAGGATACAACTCAGTTTTTCACCAGCAGAGGAATCATCATGAACCCAGGTTGGACCCATGCCGAATCCCCGTTTCACGCTGGAGAACAAGCCGTACAGACCCACATGGGGGTGCGGGAAACAGTGGAAGCCTTTGGCCGCAAGGTCATTCGGGACTACCTACCCGAGCAGCACCGGGAGTTTTACGCCCTGCTGCCCTTCTTAATCGTTGGCACCACCGATTCTCGAGGTCGCCCTTGGGCCTCTATCCTCACCGGCCCACCTGGGTTCATCACTTCTGACCCGCGTCAGCTGCACATCGCGACGCAGCCCCTGTTCGGTTCTCCCTTCGCAGAGAATCTAGCGGTTGGTGCCGAGGTAGGAATTCTGGGCATCTTGCCCGCCAATCGCCGTCGCAATCGGCTAACGGGGCGGGTTGACGCAATAGACAAGGCCGGTATCACGGTGTCGATTGCGCAGGCGTTTGGCAACTGCCCCCAATACATCCAGACCCGAGACATCGAGATTTTGCCGGACGTTCACCATCCGCAGCAGGTGCGCGAAGTTGCTCAGGGTGACTGCTTGGACGATGACGCTCGTCGCCTAATTGCCGGGGCCGATACCCTGTTCATCGCCACCAGCTATACCCCTGGAGACGACAGCCCATCTTTGGGGGCAGACGTCTCCCATCGGGGCGGCAAGCCTGGATTTGTTCGAGTTGAGCATGACCGAACCTTGGCATTTCCAGATTTTACGGGGAATTTCTACTACAACACGGTGGGCAATATCTTGCTCACCGCTAAGGCCGGGGTAACCTTCATCGACTTCGATAGTGGTGACTTACTCTACCTCACGGGGCAGGCCAGCATTGTTTGGGATGGGCCGGACGTGGATGCCTTTCAGGGGGCGGAGCGGCTGATTCGCATTCGCGTAGACGACTGGAAGCGGGTCTCGGCGAGTCTGCCCTTACGGTTTCAGTTTGGTGAGTATTCACCATTTTTGGAGCGTACCGGCACCTGGGATGCTGTAGCGCCTTAATTCTGACGACGTCGGTGTGGGGCTGCAGTAGATTACTTCGCTGTCACGTCCCTTCAAAACGTTTGAAAACTCCGTCCTATCTATATGGAGACCTCAACCATGGCATTAACTCAAGGCCCGCATCACATTGGACTAACCGTTCCTGACCTGGCCTCAACCCGCGACTTTTTTATCAACGTCCTGGAATTTAAGCAGGTCGGCGAAAAACCAGACTATCCCGCCGTATTTCTGTCGGATGGAACTGGAATGTTGACTTTGTGGCAAGCGGCCCACCCCGACAGCGCAACCCCCTTCGATCGGAAAACCAATGTAGGCCTGCACCATTTCGCCCTCAGAGTAGACGGCGTTGACGCTCTCAATTCGCTGTACGAAACCTTAAAGGCTACGCCCGGCGTGGAAATTGAGTTTGCCCCTGAGAATCTGGGCGGCGGCCCGGCGCAGCACATGATGTTCTATATTCCTGGCGGCATCCGCATGGAGCTGACGGCACCGGGCAAGTGACGGGTACCGGGTTGTTTCACAAATTGTTTTTTTGGGATGTATGAAATCGGTAGATCGGGTACTGCCCGACCTACGAACGGTTTAATCTGCCCTCCAAATCGATACCGCAGAGGCCGCTGCTACACCAAGTAGCTGAGCTTTGTAACGAATCGCTTTACTTTTGTTTACAAACCCTGTAATGTTGAATCAGTGGGAAGCAACCAAACGGTTACAGACCTCCCACCTAATACATCCAATCAATAACACCAACCGCAATTATGACTACTACCCTACAGCAGCGCTCTACTGCGCTAACGTATGGCAGCAGTTCTGCGAGTGGGTCACCAGCACCAACAACCGCCTCTACGTAGGCTGGTTCGGCGTCCTGATGATTCCGACTCTCTTAGCTGCTACCACCTGCTTCCTCATCGCCTTCGTGGCGGCTCCTCCCGTTGACATCGACGGCATCCGCGAGCCTGTTGCAGGTTCACTGATGTACGGCAACAACATCATCTCTGGTGCAATTGTTCCGTCATCCAACGCCATTGGTCTTCACTTCTACCCCATCTGGGAAGCAGCATCACTTGACGAGTGGCTGTACAACGGCGGACCTTACCAGCTGGTGGTATTCCACTTCCTGATTGGCGTCTTCTGCTACATGGGCCGCGAGTGGGAACTATCCTACCGTCTGGGCATGCGCCCCTGGATTTGCGTTGCTTACTCTGCACCTGTTGCAGCGGCATCTGCAGTCTTCCTGATCTACCCCATCGGACAGGGTTCATTCTCTGACGGCATGCCGCTAGGCATCTCGGGTACGTTCAACTTCATGTTCGTGTTCCAGGCAGAGCACAACATCCTGATGCACCCCTTCCACATGCTGGGTGTGGCAGGCGTCTTCGGCGGAGCGCTGTTCAGCGCGATGCACGGTTCACTGGTGACCTCTTCACTGGTGCGAGAGACGACTGAGAGCGAGAGCCAGAACTACGGCTACAAGTTCGGGCAAGAAGAAGAGACCTACAACATCGTTGCAGCGCACGGCTACTTCGGCCGCCTGATCTTCCAATATGCATCGTTCAACAACTCACGCGCACTGCACTTCTTCTTGGGTGCATGGCCTGTCGTAGGCATCTGGTTCACGGCGCTGGGCATCAGCACGATGGCGTTCAACCTGAACGGGTTCAACTTCAACCAGTCTGTTCTAGACAGCCAGGGCCGGGTCATCAACACCTGGGCGGACATCATCAACCGCGCCAACCTGGGTATGGAAGTGATGCACGAGCGCAACGCTCACAACTTCCCGCTTGACCTTGCTGCTGCTGAGGCACCTGCCATCAACGGCTAGGAAGCGCCTTCACAGCGAATCCTTGAGTTAGCTTGAATTGAAAAAGCGCCTCCCATCGCGGGGGCGCTTTTTTATGTTGGAGAAGAGGTGAGAGATGGTATTTGGGGGCGCGGCCCCCAAGCCCCCGTTGCTGGGGGACGAAATGCCTCCCCCAGCGGCCCCCTGCATAATGGATTGCTTGTGAGTGGTTGGGGGTTTTGGTGCGGTTTGGCTAGAGATGAGGGGTGGAGCGATCGCCAAGTGGAGGTAGCTACAGCTTTAGGCCTGGAGCCGATACTTGGCCGAACCTAAACTGAAAAGGGCAATGGGATACGGCCTTGCGGAGAGAGTCTGGGGGACGCGCTCGTCCTTCAGCGGGGGTTTGGGGGCAGGCTGCCCCCAAGCAATGCCTATTTTAGCAGGACAACCCTGAAGCAAAATCGTAGGCTAGACAATGCCTCCTACCGATTTTGCTGCTCCATAGCCCATTATCGAAGAGACCGCTGCTGCACCAGGTAGCTGAGCACCTGGCCCTGGGCAGGGGTGATGTGGATGCCGCGACTGGTGATCTGAATTAGCGGGGTCCAGTAGTGACGTTCCACGTAGTCAAGCAGGTGCAGACGGGCGATCGCCTCCTGTACGCCAGCGGGAGAGCCGATGAGCAGATGCCGTAAATGCTCACACCCGGAGCTGGCGAAGGCTCCAGCAGCGTGGGGATAGCGGGATCTGCCTCGAAGGGAGAAATCTAGCCGTGCGGCTTTGTCCGCAGCGAGCTGTTGCCTCACTGCGAGCTGTGCGGCCTCTTGGGTAAGGGACCACGCGGGGTATTGGATTGTCATGAGGGACTCCAGTTTTGTGTATGGGTTTGGAGTCCCCCAAAGAACCCGGACATTCCAAGCGCTTTAAGAGGTTCGAAATGACTCAGGTACAATCAACCAAGGTCATCCGGACAGCTACTTCTGTCTTGGTGGCTTAGGGGCTGCATGTTGTGTTCGGCAACATGCGGCTCCGCCAGACCGAATCTTTGGGAGACTAGAACCATGGGACACGGCTCTAGCTCCAGAGAATAGAGCATTTGTGCTGCTGGTGGCAAGGGGGCAGCCGAAAGTTTTATTGCGATCGCTGTACATTGAGATCAGGGCCTGCAGACTAAAATATGATGGGCTGATCTTTGATGCGCAGCCGTGCCTATTGACTGTGCGGCGCTGTACATTGGCTGTGCAGGGATGGATCTTTATTGCGCAGCTACGATAACTGACTATGGGGCTGTTGACCTTTAGTGCGGACAGAGCGACTTTAAGTTGTAGGGCGCTGACATTGCAAATTGGGGCAGAATGAGACTGTTGTTGGGGCGATCGCAGTCCGTACAAGGCACTCTAAGTCTGTAAAGCAGATAGGTACACCATGGTTCAAGCGATTCCTGCCGCAGCAGTCACCCTGAAGACCCTCAAACGGACGCTCAATCTGCAGCCGGCTGCAGATACCCAGTTCTTTTTTGAGTGGCAGGCCAAACTAGAGACCGTCAGCGAGTCTGAGCAGCGATCGCTTGATCGGGTCAAAGGCAACTTTCTAGACCTACTCGAAGATCCGCCAGTTCTGGAAAACAGCGTCAAAATGGTTGTATTAGGTCCGTTATTGGACTTGGCGGGCTTCTACCGTCGCCCGTTTCGCATCACCACTGAAACCAGTATCGATATTACGCTAGAAGATGAAGGCACCCTCATTCGGGGTCGTATTGATGTCCTCGTCCTCAACGACTTGCTTTGGTTGGTCGTCATTGAATCAAAGCGCAGCGATTTTGCCGTGACGCGTGCCCTACCTCAAACCCTAGCCTATATGATGGGCAACCCGAACCAGACGCGACCGACGTTTGGCTTCATGACTAATGGCACGGAGTTTATGTTTTTGAAAGCTCAGCGCCAGCCCACAGCTCAGTATGCAACGTCCAAATTATTTTCTTTGTTCAATCCAGGAAACGAGCTTTACCAGGTGCTTTCTATCCTGAATCATTTGGCTAAAGTGTAACGATGTAGCCGTCGCTAGCTGCGATGGGTTAGGGAGCGGATGCAGGGTATAGAGCGATATGCTGGAGGAATCTATTCGGATAAGTCCTCTAAGTCCCTCCCTAGGGAAACGGCGGTGGTGGATTTAAACCGCTATCCGGCCCCTAATCTAGTGGTTGAGATTGCGGTTTCTTCGTTGCTGGATCACCAGGACAACAAGCGATCGCGACCAAGTTTGGACAAACATTGCGAAAGTAATTGAGAATCGAGCAAAAGCACTTCGAGCTGATAGCTGAGGCCATCAAAACGCAACTAGCCGCCCCCGAATCTATCGTCTAGCCCATAGATTATGAACTACAAAGACATCATCACCATTGAACCCGGCAAGCGCAGCGGAAAACCCTGCATCCGAGGCATGCGAATCACCGTTTACGATGTATTGTCATACCTCGCCTCAGGTATGACCTACGCCGAAATCCTAGAAGATTTCCCCTATCTCACCCAAGCAGACATCCTAGCCTGCCTACAGTATGCTGCTGATCGCGAGAGACAGACCCTAGCCATACAGGCATGAAACTACTCTTTGATCACAACCTCTCGCCGCGATTAGTCGATCGCATCGCCGACCTATTTCCAGAATCCGCCCATGTCTACCGCCTCGATATGGCAGAAGCCGAAGATATTGAAGTATGGCGCTACGCCCAGGAGCAGGGTTTCACAATCGTTACCCGCGACAACGATTACAACGACTTGATGCAGCTCAAAGGCTTCCCGCCTAAGATCGTGTGGATACGACGCGGCAACTGCAGCACGAACGAAATTGAAGCCATTTTGCGACGGCATCTATTGGACATTCAAGCCCTCGCCGCTGATCCTCAAGCGGGCATGCTCACGCTGTATTGAATGAGTACAGAGGCATGCAGTCAAGGAGCGATAAGAGCAAAGCTATCGCGAGGCGATCGCCACCAGTGGCCATCACTACAGTTGCCTTGTCACCGGGGGAACAAATCGTCGTAGCGAAGCTCCAGAACTCATTATCGAGCCCCAGAGCCTCACAGGTCATGTTCAATATCTCAGCGCTTACAACACTCCGGACGTTTTCGGTGGCTAACAGTGGAATGCGGGTTTCAGGCCTCTTCTACAGCAGCTCGGCTAACGAGAAATCAATAGTTTCAGCGCTTGCCCAGAAAAGTGTCCGGACTATTTACAAATCTGAGACAAGAACTTCCTCGATCGCTCTTCCTGCGGGTTATTAAAGAACGCCTCCGGCTTCGCATCCTCCACCAGCACGCCCCCATCCATCAACACCACCCGGTCCGCCACCTCACGGGCAAAGCCCACCTCGTGGGTCACCACCACCATGGTCATCCCCTCATCGGCCAGGCCGCGCATCACGTCCAGCACCTCCCGCACCATCTCGGGGTCTAGGGCCGATGTCGGCTCGTCAAACAGCATCACCTTCGGCTTCATGGCCAGAGCCCGAGCTATAGCCACCCGCTGCTGCTGACCGCCGGAGAGCTGCCCCGGATACTTCTTGGCCTGCTCCAGAATGCCCACCCGCTCCAGCAGACGCATGGCTTCTTCTTCGGCCTTGGCCTTGGCCCAGCGGCGCACCCAGATGGGAGCCAGGGTCACGTTCTTGAGCACCGTCAAATGGGGAAACAGGTTGAACTGCTGAAACACCATGCCCACCTCACGGCGGATGGACTCGATATCCTTAAGGTCGTGGGAAATCTTGACGCCGTCAATGACGATGCTGCCTTTTTGGTAAGTCTCCAGGGCGTTGAAGGTGCGAATAAAGGTAGATTTACCCGAACCAGAAGGTCCCATGACCACCACCACCTCCCCTTTGTTGACGGTGAGGTCTACCCCTTTGAGGACGTGAAAAGCGCCGTACCACTTTTCTACGCCTGTAGCGACGATTACAGGACCACCACTGCCGTTTTGAGCGGCTGTGGGATCGGTATAGGTTTCAGATACAGCCATTGGATTTTCTCCTAAATATAGTTTTTAATGGCGTCACCCAAAAGCGGTTTGGCCTAGGGTGAGCATGACTTGTTGGGGCTCGCCTCCTAGCAGAGGGCGAACCCGAGGCACCGTTTAATGGCCCGTATTGAGCTGCTTCTCGATGCGGCGACTGCCTAGCGACATGGCGTAGCAGAAGAACCAGTAGATTACCCCAATAAACAGATACACCTCCATGTAGCGCCCCAGATAGCTGGGGTTGGCCAGCACCGAGTTACTGATGCCCAGGAGCTCAATTAGGCCCAGGGTCGCGAGCAGGGTAGTGTCCTGAAATAGACTGATGAACTGACCCACCACCGCCGGGATAGCGGTCTTCAGGGCCTGGGGCAGGACAATGAACGCCACCGTCAGCGGCTTGTTGAGACCTAGGGAAATAGACGCCTCGGTCTGCCCTCGGGGCACCGCCTGCAGACCCGCCCGCACGTTTTCCGCCAGGTAAGCCGAGCTAAAGATGGTCAGGGCGATGACGGCGCGGATGATGCGGTCCGGGCGGGCCCCTTCCGGCAAAAACAAGGGGATCATCACCTGCCCCATAAACAAAATGGCGATCAGCGGCGTCCCCCGCACCAGCTCGATATAGGCCACCGACAGCCAGCGGACGATGGGTAGTTCGCTGCGTCGCCCTAGGGCCAAGACAACCCCGATGGGAAAACACAGGGCGATGCCGGTCACCGCCAAAATCAGGGTCAGCACCAGGCCGCCCCAGTCGTTTGAGCGTACTGACTCAATGCCCAAGCCACCTCCCAATAGCCATAGGGCCACAATGTAGGAGAGGAACCAGGCCAGCGGCAGCCACTGCGCTAAGCCTGGGGACTTCTGGGTGACGGTGCGACCAATAAACGCCGCTGCCACAGTGATGGCCACTAGCGCCACCAGTACGGAAGCGCTTAAGGCCGTTAGCAGCCCTGGTCCCTCCTCTGAACCGGTGACCGCCGGAATGATGAGGATAAGGGCAACCAATATCCCTAAGGCAATCAGCATCGGGCGCGTCAGCAGCTTAGCCGAGTCGCGTGTTAGGACTCCAAAGCTCACCCCGGCTAGCGTGAGCACCATGCCGAACAGCGTCCACATGCGCCAGTACATCTCCCGGGGGTAAAGCCCGGTCATAAACAGGCCTAAGTTATTGGGGATGACCCGCCACTGGGCGGTGGTGAAGGCCCAGCTCACGATGCCCCAGGCCGCAAAAAGCAGAATGGCACCGACCACTATTGTCAGCAAGCTGTTGAACCAGCCGTTAAATAAGTTCTCCTTCAGCCATTCTCCTGGGCCAGGCTGAGCGGACTTCGGAGGCGCTGCGACCTTGTCAGGGGTTGTTGTGGTCATGTCTAGCGCTCCTTAAGCTGAACGGTGTTGTTGAGCTGGTTCATGCTGACGGATATCAGCAGACACAGGATGAGATAGGTGGCGATCAGAACAATGAATACTTCGACGGGCCGTCCGGTTTGGTTGTAGGTGGTGTTAGAGACCGAATACAGATCCGGGTAGCCGATGGCAAAGGCCAGACTGGAGTTCTTCGTCAGGTTCATGTATTCGCTGTTGAGGGGCGGAATGATTACCCGCAGCGCCTGGGGAAACACCACCAGCCGCATGGCCATGTCGGTGGGTAACCCTAGCGATCGCGCCGCTTCCCACTGTCCCTTAGACACCGACTGGATGCCCCCGCGCACGATTTCTGCGATGAAGGCTCCGGTGTAAAATACCAGCGCCGTCACCGCCGCCGCGTACTCTAGCGAGAGCCGCAGGCCGCCGCTGGACCCGCCGCCCTCTGCCGCTGTAGGCGTCTGCCACCCCAGGCCAAAGACTATCATCAGCAAAATGGCGGCGGCGATCGCCCACATGCCCTTGAGATAGGAGTCTCCAGACGCACCCTGCTCGACGATTGCTTTGGTGCGCCACTGCCACACCAGCAGCAGCACAATGGCCGCCACCGCAATCACCGGCAGCCAGGCCCCAGGGCCAAGGTTGAACCCTTCGGCTGGTCCGTCAACGACATAGCTAAGGCCATAGCCAATCAGCCACAGTTCCGCCAGCGCTACGACGGCGGCAGCTATGCCCGACACCACCCGCTTTACTAAACCAACGGTGCCGATGTGGGGCCTGCGTACGTCGCTCACCAGCTTCCACAGCAGTCCACCAAACAGAAGGGCAAGCGCCAGCAGCACTAGCCCCAGCCAGTTTGAGTCGGTAAAGGACGGCCCCGGCAGATAGAGGCCCCGCTTGCTGAGCGCTACTAAGCCAAATAGGTTGAACTGCTCCTCTGCAGAAGGGGCCTGCGAGAAAATCGCAAAATACCAGAAGAACAGCTGCAGCAGCAGGGGGACGTTGCGGATGAGGCCGACGTAGGCGCGGCTGATTTTGTAGACTAGCCAGTTGTCTGAGAAGCTAGCCACCCCTGCCAATATGCCCACAATGGTGGTGAGCACTACCGCCACCGCGATTGCCCTGAGGGAGTTGATCAGTCCGGCGGCTAAGACCTTGATGTAGGGGTCTTGGCGCTGTAGGTCAATTAATGTTTCACCGACGCCAAAGCCGGAAGAGTTTTCTAAGAAAGAGAAGCCAAAGTTGATGCCCTGACGGGCCATGTTTCGGCTGAGGTTGGTTCCTAAGATAGAGAGAGCTATAATCACCGCCGCAAGGGTGATCACCTGGAACGCGAGTTTCCAAAATCGTTCGTCTCGCCAAAGGGCAACCTTGTTGGGGTCCGAGCTGCTGGTCATAATTGCATTCAGTTACTGAGCGCCTGTGAGCATTAGGGCCATATGCGCTGCAGCGATATGTCAATGGACTCACACCATATAGTTAACGCTATCCTGCACCATACAGGCGATCGCGAATGTCGCCTTCGTAACGTAATTTATTATCATCCGGGGCAAAATGCCGTCGTCGCCCGACCATAAAGAAACGGCCAGTCGCCGCAGCCACTAGCCGTTTCATCGATTAACGATAGATTAAAGTTGCGTTAAGGACTATTACGTACCCTAAGCGGATCGGATCAATCTATCGGAATGGGGGCGAATACAGCAGCCCGCCGTTGGTCCACAGGTCGTTGAGGCCTCGGTCGAGGTTGAACTGAGAGTCCTCACCCAGGTTACGAGCATAGATTTCACCGTAGTTCCCCACAGCCTTGACGACGCGGTAGGCAAAATCATTACTCAGACCCAGACCTTCGCCCAGCTCACCTTCAGCGCCCACAAAGCGGAGCACGTTGGGATCTTCGCTGTTGAGTGCCTCTTCGACATTGTCCTGAGTCAGCCCTAGCTCCTCGGCTTCGATGGTGGCAAAGGTCACCCACTTGACCACGTCAAATAGACCGGAGTCGTTGTTGATGGTCACAGGGCCTAGGGGCTCCTTGGACATGGTGACCTCAAGCACCGTATGGGCGTCGGGGTCGGGCAGCGTCGAGCGACGCGCCACCAGCTGCGACTTATCAGAGGTCATGCCTTCGCAGCGGCCTTCTGAGTAGGCGGCATAGGCGGCGTTGGCGTCTTGGAACACCACCGGCTCAAAGTCCACGCCCAGCTTGCTCATCTGGTCCGTTAGGTTGAGCTCGGTGGTGGTGCCCGTCTCAACGCAGACCGACTTGCCGCCGAAATCTTCTAGGGTGGAAATGCCCGAATCGGTACCCACCATCATGCCTTGACCATCGTAGAAGGTCGTGGGGGCAAATTCGAGGCCCACCGAGGTGTCGCGGCTGATGGTCCAGGTGGTGTTGCGGGCCAGCATGTCGACCTCACCGCCGGACAACGCCGTGAAGCGCTCGGTGGAGTCGAGGTTGCGGTACTGCACCGCGTCGGGGTCATCGAATAAGGCAGCGGCTACGGCGCGGCAGTAGTCCACATCAATGCCGGAGTACTCACCGCTTTCGTCAACAAAGCTAAAGCCAGGGATGTTGCCCTCAACGCCGCAAACCAGTTCTCCCCGGTCAAGTAGGGTCTGAAGCCGCCCTGAGCCGCCGCTAGATGCCGTCTCGCCGTCGCCATCAGCTCCCGCCGAGCTGTCGGGTGGGGACGCGCAGGCAGCAATCGGAGCGATCGCTAAAACCATCATCGCAAGCAAGGAACGCCACTTAGTCATGTTTGATATCTCAACTTCACGTTTCACTTAAGTCTGTTCAGAGTAGTAGATGACTGCATTCAGCGCAAATCTGCGGAGCCATCAAAATCCGCTTCTGTGACATTAACTGCTCTTAACATTAACTGCTCTTAACATTCCATCGGTTCACGATTCTGTTTGTATCAAACTGTACAGTTTCACCCTTCTCTGTTTCAGCTTTTCTGCTGAGGTAAACTATGTCTGCACTAGGTCCCGAATCAGCAGTAGTCGCGAGCGGACGTAGCCGTCTAGCGCTGCGGTTTCTTGGCCATTAAGCGGTTGCTCAGAGCGAACCTGAGTGACGAGCCAGTCGGTTAAACTGCTGTCGTCTAGGTCGAGGGGCAGCCTAGCCTGAGCGCGGTCCACTAAAGACCAAAGATTTCTAACCAGGGATGGAGTCATTGTAGAGAGTCCTCCTAAAGATGACTGTAGGGATAATGGCTCGTTAACAAAACGAGAATCAAAGCGTAGGAGGTGAATAGGGGGGAAAACACGTTTTGACGATAGCGTATCTCAGTCGGTCTTGAAGGTAAGGGAGATACAAGACGATACAGATCGATCAGAGTAGTTACATGATGAACAACTGTGAGGAATCTTCTCAGAAAGCTAGTCCATAGACAAAAAGATTACCCCTCTCTGCGGTCATTGATCTCAGGGAGCAACAGCTGTCGGCGTAATCAGCGACAGGCGTTGGCTCTCTTAGCCCTCCAGCTGTTCTAGGTTAGAGGCAGGTCTAAAAAATAGCTGTAGCACCGACATGGATCATCAACGGCAGGTTGTTGAAACGTTAGAAATTGATACCGACCGGGAATGACCGGGTTCGTACAGGATTTACAGAGAAAAATAATGCTTAAAGTTTTTGCCGATCGCGGTGGCACCTTTACCGACCTCGTTGCCGTTACCGATAGTTCGCAGGTCGCCCAGCGCCTTGCGGCCCAAGATCGCTTTCAAGTCACGCCCTTACCGAATCAGCGCTGGGTGATCGTCTACAAACTGCTTTCGGAGAACCCCGATCGCTACCCCGACGCCGTTATTCAAGGCATCCGCGATATTCTCGGGCTCTCGCCCGAAGCCACCATTCCAGCCAAAGAAATTGAAGTCGTCAAGATGGGCACTACCGTGGCCACCAACGCCCTGCTAGAGCGCAAAGGCGATCGCACCCTGCTTATTACCACCCGAGGCTTCCGGGATGCTCTGCGCATCGGCTACCAAGATCGCCCCGACATCTTCGCCCGAGAAATTGTGCTGCCGGAGATGCTTTACGAGCAGGTGGTGGAGGTGAAAGAGCGCTACACCGCTGAAGGAGAAGAGCTCGTTGCCCCTAATGATCATGAGCTAGCGCGAGTGACTACCGCCCTTCAGGCTGCCTACGACGACGGCATTCGCGCCTGCGCCGTCTTGTTCCTTCACGGCTATCGCTACCCAGACCATGAGCAGCAGGTGTCGGCGATCGCCCGAGATATCGGCTTTACCCAGGTGTCGGTTTCCCACGAGGTGAGTCCGGTAATGAAGTTTGTCAGTCGCGGGGATACCACCGTTGTAGATGCCTACCTGTCGCCCGTGCTGCGGCGCTATGTTGATCAGGTGGCGGCAGCGCTGAGGGGACCAGACGCAGGGCCAAAGCTTCAGTTCATGAAGTCCGACGGCGGGCTGACGGACGCACAGCTCTTTCAAGGTAAAGACAGCCTGCTTTCTGGGCCTGCCGGGGGCATCGTAGGGGCCGTGAAAACCAGCCAGCAGGCAGGATTCAGTCGCATCATTGGATTTGACATGGGAGGCACCTCCACCGATGTCTCTCACTTCAACGGGGAGTATGAGCGCACCTTTGAAACGGAAATCGCCGGAGTTAGGCTGCGATCGCCCATGCTCTCCATTCACACCGTGGCGGCAGGCGGCGGCTCGATTTTATCCTTCGATGGGGCCCGGTATCGGGTCGGCCCCGAGTCCGCCGGAGCGCAGCCCGGACCAGCCTGCTATCGTCAAGGCGGGCCGCTGACGGTCACCGACTGCAACGTCATGCTGGGGAAGCTGCAGCCAGAGCTGTTTCCTAAGGTGTTTGGGCCCGAGGGGGATTTGCCTTTGGATAGGGAAGCAGTGCAGCGGGCCTTTGCGGAGCAGGCCAAGGTCATTGACGAGCAGACCGGTGACCAGCGGTCTCCAGAGCAGGTGGCGGCGGGCTATCTCACCATTGCCGTGGATAAGATGGCCAGCGCTATTAAAAAAATCTCAGTGCAGCGGGGCTACGACGTCACGGACTATACCCTATGCTGCTTTGGCGGGGCGGGGGGGCAGCACGCCTGCTTAATTGCTGAGGCGTTGGGGATGACGCAGATTTTTCTGCACCCCTACGCGGGGGTACTGTCGGCCTATGGAATTGGGCTAGCAGACCTGCGCACCCTGCGGGAGAGAGCAGTGGAGGTTGGGCTATTGGCGGAGACGCTGCCTCAAATTAACCGAGTTTTAGATGAGCTCGCGGCAGCGGGGCGGAAGGAAATTTTGGGTCAGGATATTGCGCCCGACTGCATCCGCATCAGGTGCAAGGCCCACCTGCGCTACCCTGGCACCGACTCATCCTTGCTGGTAGAGGTGGGCAGCGTGGAAGAGATGCGATCGCAGTTTCATGAGCAGCATCGGCAGCGCTACGGCTTTGCCACAGTCGATATGCCGTTGACGGTGGAGGCGGTGTCGGTGGAGGTAATTGGGGAAACGCCGTCGCTGCAGCAGGATTGGGTCCCCCCTAAGCGAACTGCCCCGCTTGCTCCTGTCGCAGCGGTATCTCTGTATAGCGGCGATAGCTGGCACGAGGCTCCGGTGTACCGGAGGCAGGATCTGCGGTCCGGCGACGAGGTACGTGGGGCCGCCTTGATTGTGGAGGCGACGGGCACCAACGTCGTTGAGTTGGGCTGGAAAGCGACCCTCACTAAGCAGAACCACTTAGCGATCCGCCGCATCAAAGCGTCTAAGACTTCCAATGTTCCAGCTATTTCTCAGGCAAAGGCCCAGCCTGATCCCGTGGTGCTGGAGATCTTCAATAATCTGTTCAAGGCGATCGCCGATGAGATGGGCATTACCCTTCAGAACACCAGCCATTCGGTCAATATTAAGGAGCGGCTTGACTTCTCCTGCGCCCTGTTCGACGCTCAGGGCCGGTTGGTCGCCAATGCGCCTCATATCCCCGTGCATTTGGGCTCCATGAGCGAGAGCGTCAGCAGCCTGATTGCGGCGCGGCAGATGCAGCCGGGGAACGTATATCTCTCCAATAACCCCTACAACGGCGGCACCCACCTGCCTGACGTTACGGTGATCACGCCAGTATTTCTAAATGCTGAGCAGCCTGTCTTCTACGTCGCCTCGCGGGGCCATCACGCCGATATTGGCGGCATCACGCCGGGCTCGATGCCCCCCTATAGCCGCTCCATTGAAGAGGAGGGCGTGCTGCTAGACAACTTACCCCTCGTAGCTGAAGGTCGTTTTCAAGAAAAAGCGCTGATTGAGCGCCTGACGTCCGGGCCCTATCCCGCCCGCAATCCGGCTCAGACCCTAGCTGACCTTAAAGCGCAGATTGCCGCCAACGAACGAGGCATTCAGGAATTGCGCCGCGTCAGCGACCACTATGGCCTAAATGTTGTTCAGGATTATATGGGTCACGTGCAGACTAACGCTACAGCCTCAGTGCAGCGAGTTATTGAAAAGCTGAGCGATGGGCAGTTCACCTACCCCATGGATGGCGGCAGCGTCATTCAGGTCGCTGTCACCATCGATCGCACCCAGCGCACGGCCCACGTAGACTTTACCGGCACCTCGCCTCAGCAGGACAATAACCTCAACGCCCCCCTTGCTATCGGCAAGGCGGTAGTGCTATATGTCTTCCGCACCCTAGTCGATGACGAAATTCCCCTCAATGCGGGCTGTCTCGCGCCGCTACAGATCACCATTCCTGAGGGCTGTATGCTCAATCCTCGCTATCCGGCAGCCGTTGTGGCGGGAAATGTAGAAACCTCGCAGGCGATCGCTAACGCTCTCTACGGTGCGCTGGGCATGATGGCGGCGGGGCAAGGCACCATGAACAACTTTACCTTTGGCAGCGATCGCTACCAGTACTACGAGACCATCTGCGGCGGCGCAGGGGCTGGACCCAATTTCAACGGCGCAGACGCAGTTCAAACCCATATGACCAACTCGCGGCTCACTGACCCGGAGGTTTTAGAATGGCGCTTTCCGGTACTGGTGGAAGAGTTTTCAATTCGCCAGGGGAGCGGGGGGAGCGGACAGCATCGAGGCGGAAATGGCGTTCTGCGTCGTCTTCGGTTTCGTGAGGCTATGACAGCAGCAATCCTTTCAGGACATCGGATAATTCCCCCCTTTGGGCTTGAAGGCGGAGAAGCGGGAAAAATCGGGCTCAATAAAGTAGAGCGAGCCAATGGTGTAGTAGAGATACTATTGGGCAGCGCCCAAGTCGATATGCAGCCTGGAGATGCGATCGCAATTGAAACGCCGGGGGGAGGTGGCTTCGGCTGAGGTATGGCTAGTCTACAAGGGCGGTCTCGTCCTCAGTAGCACTGGCTTCAGCAGTCGAGTCCGGGTTAGAATCCAGGCCACGAATCACGTCCAAATCAACATCCAGTACCGTCATTGACAGCCCCGCCTTCGGCTTACCGTCGCCATTGGAGATATAGGGCTGGGGCTCGATACTGCCGGTGCAGATGATTAGAGAACCTTTAGTCATGTAGGGTAGCTTTCGCCAAGCTGCCGAACTTTCCCAGACGTTGAGTGAGACCGTGAACGAGTCCTTGCGATCGCGTAGCTTTTGCACGTAGAGGGTTGCTGTAGCAACCTGGGCGCGATCGCCACTGCGCAGCTCGACGGTCTTTACTTCTGCGTCAGCAGCCAGATTACCGCTGACAATCCATTTATTTAAGCCTGCACTAGCCATATCGATGCTCCTGATGGTTGAGATGCGCTACCTAACGTTCCCAATTACCTAGCTCTAATAGCAAACTGCCCCTACAGTTTGAGGCTGTAGGGGCAGTTTGTTTAATAATCACCTGGCATCGAGCTATTTTCCCGCGGGGCTACCCCCAAAGTATCTTCGCCGCTGCGATGTTTCACTATCTGAGTTCGGGATGGAGTCAGAGTGGGTCCACCGCGCCATAGACACCAGAAGAGCTGATGGGTCTATTGAATTTATAGAGCCCTGAGGACTGCACAGAAGAACAAAGCGAGCTGAAAGTTTGAGGACAAGCCCTCGGTCTGTTAGTACGTCTTGGCTGCATACATTACTGCACTTCCACCTAACGCCTATCAACGGGTGTTCTTCCCGTGACCTTACCTGGTTAACCCAGTGAGAGTACTCATCTTGAGGTGGGCTTCCCACTTAGATGCTTTCAGCGGTTATCCACTCCGCACTTGGCTACCCTGCGTTTACCGTTGGCACGATAACAGGTACACCAGCGGTGCGTTCTTCCCGGTCCTCTCGTACTAGGGAAGACTCCTCTCAATACTCTTACGCCTGCACCGGATATGGACCGAACTGTCTCACGACGTTCTGAACCCAGCTCACGTACCGCTTTAATGGGCGAACAGCCCAACCCTTGGGACGTACTACCGCCCCAGGTTGCGATGAGCCGACATCGAGGTGCCAAACCTCCCCGTCGATGTGAACTCTTGGGGGAGATAAGCCTGTTATCCCTAGAGTAACTTTTATCCGTTGAGCGACGGCCCTTCCACTCAGTGCCGTCGGATCACTAAGGCCGACTTTCGTCCCTGCTCGAGTTGTAGCTCTTGCAGTCAAGCTCCCTTATGCCTTTACACTCTGCGGCTGATTTCCAACCAGCCTGAGGGAACCTTTGCGCGCCTCCGTTACCATTTAGGAGGCGACCGCCCCAGTCAAACTGCCCACCTGAAACTGTTCCCTTCCCGGATGACGGGTAAAGGTTAGAATTCTAGCCTGATTAGAGTGGTATCTCACCATTGGCTCAACATTCCCCACAAGGAATGCTTCAACGCCTCCCACCTATCCTGCGCAAATCAAGCCCGAACCCAATTCCAGGCTACAGTAAAGCTTCATAGGGTCTTTCTGTCCAGGTGCAGGTAGTCCGTATCTTCACAGACAATCCTATTTCGCCGAGCCTCTCTCCGAGACAGCGCCCAGATCGTTACGCCTTTCGTGCGGGTCGGAACTTACCCGACAAGGAATTTCGCTACCTTAGGACCGTTATAGTTACGGCCGCCGTTCACCGGGGCTTCGGTCGCTAGCTTCGCTTACGCTAACCAACTTCCTTAACCTTCCGGCACTGGGCAGGCGTCAGCCCCTATACATCCTCTTACGAGTTAGCAGAGACCTGTGTTTTTGGTAAACAGTCGCCTGGGCCTATTCACTGCGACCAGCTCTCGCTGGCACCCCTTCTCCCGAAGTTACGGGGTAATTTTGCCGAGTTCCTTAGAGAGAGTTACCTCGCGCCCCTTAGTATTCTCTACCTACCCACCTGTGTCGGTTTCGGGTACGAGTATCTAATATTCAACGCATTTCGAGCTTTTCTTGGCACTATCGTTCACTATGCAGGGACCGTAGTCCCCTCCCAATCCATTCAGGGTATAGCTAGTTGTCATGCGTCCCTCTGATGCTCCTATTAGACAGTTCAGGAATATTAACCTGATATCCATCGACTACGCCTTTCGGCCTCGCCTTAGGTCCCGACTAACCCTCCGCGGACGAGCCTTCCGGAGGAATCCTTAGGTTTTCGGGGCATGTGATTCTCACACATGTTTTCGCTACTCAAGCCGACATTCTCACTTCCGCTTCGTCCACATCTGCTCTCGCTAATGCTTCTCACTACAACGGAACGCTCCCCTACCACTTACATGTAAGTCCACAGCTTCGGTACGATACTTAGTCCCGTTCATTTTCGGCGCAGGAGCGCTTGACCAGTGAGCTATTACGCACTCTTTTAAGGATGGCTGCTTCTAGGCAAACCTCCTGGTTGTCTGTGCACTCCCACCTCCTTTACCACTTAGTATCGATTTTGGGACCTTAGCTGGTGGTCTGGGCTGTTTCCCTCTTGACGATGAAGCTTATCCCCCACCGTCTTACTGGTTAGATTCTCACAGGGTATTCAGAGTTTGACTCGATTTGGTACCGCTCTCGCAGCCCGCACCGAATCAGTGCTTTACCCCCCTGCTATAGCTCTAACCGCTGCGCCTAAACACATTTCGGGGAGAACCAGCTAGCTCCGGGTTCGATTGGCATTTCACCCCTAACCACAGCTCATCCGCTCCTTTTTCAACAGAAGTCGGTTCGGACCTCCACTTGGTGTTACCCAAGCTTCATCCTGGCCATGGTTAGATCACCCGGGTTCGGGTCTACAAATTCTGACTATCGCCCTATTCAGACTCGCTTTCGCTTTGGCTCCAGCATTTCCGCCTTAACCTGCCAGAACCTGTAAGTCGCCGGCTCATTCTTCAACAGGCACGCCATCACACGTTTAATCGTGCTTTGACTGCTTGTAAGCTTACGGTTTCATGTTCTATTTCACTCCCCTTCCGGGGTTCTTTTCACCTTTCCCTCGCGGTACTATTCGCTATCGGTCACACAGGAGTATTTAGTCTTACGAGGTGGTCCTCGCGGATTCACACGGGATTCCACGTGCCCCATGCTACTCGGGATTCAGCTAAGGGCGTTAAGCCTTCGACTACAGGACTTTCACCTTCTCTGGTGTAGCTTTCAACTACTTCGTCTAACCGCTCGCTCCTATTTCGCTGTCCCACAACCCCAGCAGTAAAAACCGCTGGTTTAGACTGTTCCCCGTCCGCTCGCCGCTACTAAGGGAATCGCGTTTGCTTTCTCTTCCTCTGGCTACTTAGATGTTTCAGTTCGCCAGGTTGGCTTGTTCCTGTCTATAGATTCAACAGGTCATGTTAAGGGTTGCCCCATTCGGAAATCTTCGGATCAATGCTTGCTTCCAGCTCCCCGAAGTGTATCGCCGGTAACCGCGTCCTTCTTCGCCTCTGTGTGCCTAGGTATCCACCGTAAGCCCTTTGTAGCTTGACCACTACTTTCGGCTTTTGTCTGTTTCGTTCTCTAAATTGCTTTTACACAACCTAAATCAACTACCTGACAGTTGTTTGTTCTTCTATGCAGTTTTCAAGGTTCTTTGCTGAACTTCTTGAGCTCAGCAGCCCATCTAAGCCTTCGCCTGATTGAGTGCTGAATTCACCTAGTTCACTCGAGTGTTCTAGTCGAGTATTCCAATTGGTGGAGGTAAGCGGACTCGAACCGCTGACGTCCTGCTTGCAAAGCAGGCGCTCTACCAACTGAGCTATACCCCCACGACTAAAGCCGTAGCAGTGGGCCATCCTGGACTCGAACCAGGGACCTCACCCTTATCAGGGGTGCGCTCTAACCACCTGAGCTAATAGCCCGTAATTGGTTTTGGTAAACCTAAACATAGTTTGAAAGCTAAACACTGCACCCAAAATAAATACTGCTTGGACCGACCTTAGAGTGACCTCATCAGCAACGTCATATATTAGACAGTCGCTAACGGGTAGGTCTCCCTTAAAGGAGGTGATCCAGCCACACCTTCCGGTACGGCTACCTTGTTACGACTTCACCCCAGTCATCAGCCCTGCCTTCGGCGTCCTCCTCCGCGAACGGTTGGAGTAACGACTTCGGGCGTGGCCAACTTCCATGGTGTGACGGGCGGTGTGTACAAGGCCCGGGAACGTATTCACCGCAGTATGCTGACCTGCGATTACTAGCGATTCCTCCTTCATGCAGGCGAGTTGCAGCCTGCAATCTGAACTGAGCCTCGGTTTATGGGATTAGCGCGCCATTGCTGGTTGGCTGCCCTTTGTCCGAAGCATTGTAGTACGTGTGTAGCCCAGGGCGTAAGGGGCATGATGACTTGACGTCATCCCCACCTTCCTCCGGTTTGTCACCGGCAGTCTCTCTAGAGTGCCCAACTTAATGATGGCAACTAAAAACGAGGGTTGCGCTCGTTGCGGGACTTAACCCAACATCTCACGACACGAGCTGACGACAGCCATGCACCACCTGTGTCCGCGTTCCCGAAGGCACCCTCAACTTTCGCCGAGGTTCGCGGCATGTCAAGCCCTGGTAAGGTTCTTCGCGTTGCATCGAATTAAACCACATACTCCACCGCTTGTGCGGGCCCCCGTCAATTCCTTTGAGTTTCACACTTGCGTGCGTACTCCCCAGGCGGGACACTTAACGCGTTGGCTACGGTACTGCACGGGTCGATACGCGCAACACCTAGTGTCCATCGTTTACGGCTAGGACTACAGGGGTATCTAATCCCTTTCGCTCCCCTAGCTTTCGTCCATCAGCGTCAGTTGCGGCCCAGTTGAGCGCCTTCGCCACTGGTGTTCTTCCCAATATCTACGCATTTCACCGCTACACTGGGAATTCCCTCAACCCCTACCGCACTCTAGTCAAACAGTTTCCACTGCAGATTCGGAGTTGAGCTCCGACTTTTAACAGCAGACTTGCTTGACCGCCTACGGACGCTTTACGCCCAATAATTCCGGATAACGCTTGCATCCCCCGTATTACCGCGGCTGCTGGCACGGAGTTAGCCGATGCTGATTCCTCAGGTACCGTCATTGTGTTCTTCCCTGAGAAAAGCGGTTTACAACCCACAGGCCTTCCTCCCGCACGCGGCGTTGCTCCGTCAGGCTTTCGCCCATTGCGGAAAATTCCCCACTGCTGCCTCCCGTAGGAGTCTGGGCCGTGTCTCAGTCCCAGTGTGGCTGATCATCCTCTCAGACCAGCTACTGATCACTGCCTTGGTAGGCTCTTACCCCACCAACTAGCTAATCAGTCGCGAGCTCATCCTTAGGCCAAATAGTTTCACCTCTCGGCATATGGGGTATTAGCAGTCGTTTCCAACTGTTGTCCCCCTCCTAAGGGCAGATTCTCACGCGTTACTCACCCGTCCGCCACTAAGTCCGAAGACTTCGTTCGACTTGCATGTGTTAAGCACGCCGCCAGCGTTCATCCTGAGCCAGGATCAAACTCTCCATGTTGGTTGTACTCTCAAATTCACTCAGACAAAACTAAATGAATATCAAGCACTGAGTCTATCCAATCCCTCAGATAAGTTATCCTTATCTCGGAATCATTCTTTCTTTCGTCTTCTAGTGATACACTAATCTCAACAAAGTTTAGGTCTTATCCCTCCCTGTGCTAAAGCTTAATGCTTCCTATCGACGGAGTGTATGTTATCCAAGCTTTATTCTAGATGCGCTTAGCTTTCAAACTATTCTCTTGTCTAGGTTCGGTGGCCTCGAGCTCGCTTCGCTTTCGCTCCGCTCCCTCTCGACCGCTTAGACAATATAACGAAATCTCCCGCTAGGTGTCAACCTTTTTTCCGAAATAACTTGGATACTTCTCCAAATTACTTTGAAATCCTTGCCTGGCGGGAATTAGAGCGATCGCCCTAATTTAGATCTGAGCTCATCATTGCCCGATTTTCCTACTTTGAGGTGAGCACCCTGACAGATCGACGCGTACTTTGAGCACTGATTGAGAAAGGACGTTGACGACCAGATGACGCAACGTGGGTCATACGATAGGTAGATATCGTATATAGGTCCAACCTCTGGCCATGTCTACTCCCACCGCTGTTATCCCACCTGATATTTTGCTTGACCCCATGCTCAGGGCTTGGCTACAGGAAGATATTGGACGCGGCGATCGCACCACGGATGCCATTTTTTCCGGCAGCACGGTGCGGCGGCAGGCCAACTGGGTGTGTAAGGAAGACGGCATCGTGACCGGCCTAGCGATCGCCCCTCGGGTGTTTCAGCTTCTAGAGCCGTCTATTGTATTTCGTCCTGCAGTCGCAGAAGGAAGCCACTGTCACCCAGGGCACATCATCGTTGAACTCGAAGGGCCTATTGGCGCCCTGCTAACCGGGGAGCGGGTTGCTCTCAATCTAGCAATGCGCCTATCTGGGATTGCCACAGCCACGCGGCAGTACATTGAGGCGATTGCTGACCTGCCAGCGCAGCTCGTAGACACCCGCAAAACAACGCCAGGGCTGCGGCTATTAGAAAAGTATGCGACTCAAGTAGGGGGAGCGCAGAATCACCGCATGGGGTTAGATGACAGCGTCATGATTAAAGACAATCACATTGCAGCAGCAGGCGGAATCGCTGAGGCAATAGAGCAGGTTCGCCGCCGCGTTCCTTACCCGTTGGCAATTGAGGTGGAAACCGAGTGCCTTCTCCAGGTCAAAGCCGCCCTCAAAAGCAAAGCCGACATTATTATGTTGGACAATATGTCACCCCAAATGATGATTGAGGCGGTGCAGCTCATTCGGCAGCAGAGCGATCGCATCAAGATTGAAGCCTCAGGGAATGTGACGCTGGAGACCATTCGGGCGGTGGCGGAGACGGGAGTGGACTATATCTCCACCAGCGCTCCCATCACGCGATCGCGCTGGCTGGATCTGAGTATGCGAATACAAACAAGCTAGTCCCACTCCGACTTACTGCAATAGAAAAGGCGCTGTTTGCCCTCTCAGGTCAGGTCAAAGCGGATGACCGATTGTGCCGCGCCGGCTGTCTCTAGACCATTCCCAAAGACACCCAGCAAGGTCCCCACGAAGCGGTGACGGATGTGGAGCCAATTACCATTCGATTGGGCGCAATGGGAGAGTTTGAAAGCAGTTAGCGATCGCAGCCCGAACCGTTGGACAGCCAGTACAATGACTAGTGACTGCGATCGTAGATCAGAGAATCGTTTCGGCATCTGGTAAGCTTCTGTAACAAACAGCGTAGTTCGGTTGGCACCCCCTCTCAGACGGAGCCAGCTTAATCTTCAACGCTGACTGCAGCATCGGCTCAAGCGTATTCAACTATCTCCACCGGCTCTCTAATATGTCTACTTCAATCCCCATTTATCTCGTGACGCCCGAGCAGCTTCAACAGCGGTACGGTAAACATCCCTGGGTGCGGGCATCACAGTTTAAGGGCGAGGTTGGAAGTCACTGCCTCATCCCCAGTGCGAGTGGAGAAATACATGAGGTGCTGGTAGGCCGCGCGGAAGACTTAGACCCCTGGCTGCTGGGGGGACTGGCCCAAAGCTTACCTCCGATGACTTACCGCCTAGCCGACGAGCTGGCCCCAAAAGAGGCAACGATGTTAAGCCTGGGATGGCAGGCAGGGCAGTACTGCTTCGATACCTACAAACAAGCCTCTCGCACCAGCCACGCCAAGCTAGAAATTCCTGAAGCAGGCGATCGCGACTACGTGAAGGTGACCGCTGAGGCGATCGCCTTAGTCCGCGACCTCGTCAACACCCCCGCTGGCGATATGGGCCCAGAGCAGCTAGAGCGACAGGTCAAGCAAGTAGCGGACTCCTGCGACGCTGAATTTACGGTCGTCCGAGGAGACGACCTACTGACGCAAAATTACCCGCTGATTCACGCGGTGGGCCGAGCCAGCGAGCACTGCCCCCGTCTCATCGATGTGCGCTGGGGCGATCCTAGCCACCCCAAAGTTACCCTGGTGGGTAAAGGCGTCTGCTTCGATACGGGTGGACTAAACATGAAGTCTGCCAGCGGCATGAAGCTGATGAAGAAGGACATGGGTGGCGCAGCCCAGACGCTGGGACTAGCCCTGATGGTGATGTCCCTAGAGCTGCCGGTGCGGCTGCGGCTCTTGATCCCTGCCGTCGAGAACAGTATCGCCGGTAATGCAACCCACCCCTACGACGTGCTGTCATCTCGCAAGGGCATGACTGTGGAAGTGGGCAATACCGACGCGGAGGGACGGCTAATTTTGGCTGATGCCCTGTGGGAAGCCTGCTCTGAATCCCCCCAGCTTTTGATAGACTGCGCCACGCTGACCGGGGCAGCGCGGGCGGCTTTGGGAACTGAGCTACCGGCTCTTTTCTGCAACGACGAGGGGATCGCCAGCCAGCTGCTCGAACTGGGCGAGCAAGCTGGCGATCCCCTGTGGCGAATGCCGCTGCATTCGCCCTACCGCTCCCTCCTCGACAGCAAGATCGCAGACATCTGCAATATCTCTAGCGGGTCCTATGGCGGGGCAATTACCGCTGCTCTATTTCTGCAGGAGTTTGTCCAACCCAGCGTTCCCTGGGTACATCTCGACTTTATGGCTTGGAATATTCGATCTCAGCCAGGACGGCCTGAGGGCGGCGAGGCGATGGGAATGCGATCGCTCTATGAATTGATTAAGGCAGTGGCGTAGCCGGTACACTCTACAGAAACCAAACGAGAAAACGGCGACGATAGAACCGTACCCAAAAAATAGTTCGAGACTAATCAGCGTCATCGCACAGTCTGCCGCTAGACTTTCTAGAAAGACTGCTCTATCAACTAACGGGAGATTTTAGCCGTTGGCATTACCCTGTCAGCACCAGCCAAACGTCACATGCCAGGTTCAGCCCACTATTGACTTACTTACTCATATGGATGAGTGGCATCCAGATATTTTGCTCCAACACGCCATTCAGCCCGAAGACTACAAGTCCAGCCTCGTCTTTAGATCCGCTGTCGAAAGCATTCGCGGCACTTTCATCGCTTCATCCACTGTAAGACGGGAGCAGCTCGTCAGCCGAATCCTACAGGCTCTGCGGCAGAATGGGAAGATCGCCGACTACGACCAAACTGGACGGAGCAACCGATATGACTTCACCGTTGCCATTCAGAAAAATCCTGACTATTTTTCCTGTATCGAAGTTAAAGGCGGTGAAGGCAACAGCATCAATATTTCTGAACGTCCTCTATGGGCTAGAGAATTTGCCGTTTGGTGCCACCTAGACGGGGCGATCGTCAATCAGCCTGCCAATGGAGCCCATTCCATCATCAACCGACTCACCAATGAGCTAGTTCGACGACAAAAGCAGGTAGACGTTTTGTTTTTCAAGGATCTTTTATGCGGCACCCCGGCTCGCCCCTGCCCTAAATATCCAGGTCAGGAGGCCACCATCACGCAAAATACTGCCCCAGATATATTTCTCTTTCCCCAGCGTGTTCCATCTCAAGATGACCCTGAGCCTCCCATTCACACTCTAAAAACCCTACGGCTACCAAAACTGATCCTTGAGCTCTTCGACATATCTTCTAATAGGCACCATAAGCACATCTGGAATGTTCACGTTAAACTTCTGCAGCTAGAGCGAGGAAAGCTCCGTCGGGAGGTCAAGGTAGTCCATCAGGGAACTATCGTAGACAGTAGTCTATCCCGTTCGTGGCAACCCTAGCGGCAAAACCTATCCGTGTACAAGCAAAATGTCCAACAGCTCAGCCTCTTCGGTAAAAAAGCTCCCGCTTTAGACGCATCGCTGTGGCACGGGTCTTTCAACGCTCGCGAAAGCACCCTACAACAGCTATCCCCCTACGTCGGTAAACTCAAGTCGGGTATGGTTCAGGTTCTGCTGGAGCTGTACTCAAAGCCCGGCGATATCGTTCTCGACCCCTTCTGTGGTTCGGGTGTCGTTCCGTTGGAAGCTGCTCTGTCAGAGCGAATTGCTTGGGCTAACGACTTGAGCCCTTACGCCTATGCCATAACGCGAGGCAAACTGGAAGCCCCCTCCAGCGAAATACTTGCTTTAGATCAAGCGCATCATCTGCTCGATGCAGTTGATCAAAAGAAGCAAATAATAGATAGCGCACTCGCCCCCGATTGGGTACAAGAGTTCTTTCACCCAGAGACCTTTAGGGAAGTTCTAGCAGGATTTTCCTTGCTGCGGCAGAAAGAGAACTATTTTCTGCTGGCCTGCCTGATGGGCATCCTCCACCACGTTCGCCCCGGTTTTCTCTCTTACCCAGCGAGTCACCTAGTTCCCTATCTCCGGAAGAAGAAATATCCCCCCGAAGCGTTTCCGAAAATGTATGAGTACCGGGATCTAAGATCTCGCCTGATTGCGAAAGTCAAGCGGGCCTATCGTCGCCACTGCTTGCCGTTGAGCTGGTGCCCGGCGCAGTACCGGGTGTGGTCTACCAACTGCATGAACTTGCCTATAGCTGATGAGACGGTCGACACTATTATTTCTAGCCCACCCTATTTCGGAGCACTGGACTATGCCCGAGACAATCGGCTGCGCCTTTGGTTTCTAGGCTGTGATGACTGGAAATCGCTCGACGCTGATTTGACATCAAGCAGCAAAGTTTACTTACCTCAGATGAGTATCTGTCTACAGGAAATGTCGCGAATACTCAAATCACGTGCCCACTGCATCTTAGTTTTAGGCGATGTCAAGAAAAATGGAGAAACCAAACGTACGGCTGAAATCTTAGCTGATTTAGCTGTCGAGACCACTCGCGGGGCGCTCAAGATTGAGACAATCTATGATGACTTAATCCCCGATGAACGGCGATCGCGCCGCAAAACTGATACGACGAAGTTTGAAAGGATTCTAGTGATGAAAAAGAATTGAGATTTTTTCTCGCCAAGCACGAATGGTAGCTCAGTCACACCGCAATTCCTTGCCAGAGGATATCAGCGTCTTACAGCGCATTTTTATAAAGACGAGCCTAGCAATCGAACTTATTTCAAGACTGACGCTAACGAAACAGTCCGACGATCACTAACATAGTCCTTTACGCCTCAAGAACTTGAATTAGGCGAGCTGCAAACGCTCTAAACAAAATAAATGGCTCAGGCGGGATTTGAACCTGCGACCTTGGGCTTATGAGTCCCCTGCTCTAACCACTGAGCTACTGAGCCAGACCTGCGACATTTGGAGGACGCTCTTGTAGAGCGATCGCCAAAGCAGACGCAAATTTTTTAAGCTTCACCAAGCTAGCACAATATTGCCCTATTTTAAATGCTGCTGGCCTAAATTTCCGCTTAGCTGGCTCCATCCAAAAGCCTATTCAAATAGGCTGAGGGGCTATGTTCCCGCTATAGCAATCTATTTCCCCCCTACATATAGGCTTTCAGTTCTCAAATCTTTTATAAAGCTTAAGACAATATCAAAACGAGCGGTAGAGGATTGCGTAATTCTAGGGACATGAGTTGCTGAAACCCTCCATCCTCTCCACTGGACGTCACCATGACTGCCTGCACTCCCAATAACCTGGTTTCCATTGCCGACCTGGTCTCCTCTCACCTGCAACCGTCACATACCTCAGGCCATCGCGATAGCGTCTGTGACGTCGTGCCCAGCGAGATGCTGGTTGCATTCATAGACCCTAGAACTGACGCCATAGAGGCCACCAACCGCTACTTTCAGCAGTTCATGGGGGCCAACATTGAGGACATTGCACCGGCTGAAACCCGGCTGTCAGATCTCAGCGTGCTGCCCAAATCAACGTTGGGAGAACTTCACTGGTTGATAAAGGCACAGCTGCTCCACAATCTGCTTGTCCAGGATTACCGCTTCGAGGCTCCCCTACGATCGCTCAACCAACCCGTGTTAGCCAGAATCAAGAGCCCGCTCTACCCCAGCCCGCGCTATGTCCAGTTCTGCCTGCGGCCCCATGGCCTACGCATCCACATCAATCCAGACCAAGCCTGCCCGCTAGATAAGCTATCGCTAGAAACTCTGACCCTCGATGAGCAGCGAGCGCTGGCCAACGATCCACAGTGGCTCGATCCTCTGGTTCAACAGATGAACACCGTGGATTACGTCCTCGAAGGGACAATCGCCCTCGAAGGCGTCGATATTACTACGCGCGAGACCATTCGCCGTATTACCCAGCTGCTAGTCAATAAAGACTCAATTTGCAGCAGCCAGCCCTTTGAGCAGCTCAACGAGCAGATGTGCCAGCTGTTCCGGGCACAGAACACAATTATCGCCGGCATTGAGGGCAACACGGTTCGTATCTTTAGCGGCTCGATCAGCGAGGAGATTGACGCCGCAGAGTACTCCCTAGACTCTCTCAAAGGACAGCCTATTGTTCAAGCCATCGAAACCGATCAGGTCGTCGCCGTACCGGACCTAGCTCAGGTGCCAGCCACAGAAGAGGGCGACCAGATGCTGGCGATGGGCACTCGCTCGATGTTGCTCATGCCCCTGATTGCCAAAACGTCTGTCGCGGGCCAGCGCGTCCGTAATCCTATCGGCGTGGTCATCTTGCTCAGCAATGAGGTCCATCACTTCGACGGCGTCGACCGTAAACAGGCGAAGCAGCTTATTCCTTCATTTACTATGGCCCTCACCAACGCCCTGCGACAGCTGCAGCAGCGGCAGTTTACCAGTAAGATTCATGCCGCAGTGGAGTGGCGCTTTGCCCAAGAGGCTGAACGGCGCAGCTGGGGGCTACCGTCCGAATCTATCGTCTTCGCGAACGTCTATCCGCTGTATGGGGTATCCGATATTCGCGGCTCTTCCCATGAGCGCAACCGCGCCATTCAAGAAGACTTACTGACCCAGTTTGAGCTGGCGATCGCTATTGTAGACGTGGCTTACCAGTCCGAGGGACACGCCCTGTGTGAGCAAATACGACTCGATCTCCAGGCAAAGGTAACGGAGCTGCGTCAGGGGGTGACGGTCGATACGGAAGTAACGGCGGTTCAGTATCTACAGACCTGCGTCGAAGCTAACTTCGACTACTTTTCCCAATGCAGTCACGCTGCGCAGGATGCCGTTCTGGCCTATCAGACCGCCTGCAGCAACAATCTGGGCACCGTTCATACCGCCCGCAACGCCTACGATACTCTGCTCAGCCAGTTCAACACCCAGCTGCGTCAGGTTTGGGATGAGTGGCAAGCGAAAATGCAGACTATCATCCCCCACTATTGCGATGTGGAGACGACTGACGGCATTGACCACATGATCTATGCAGGGGAGTCTATCAACGCTAGCTTTTCGCCCTTCTATCTACGTAGCCTGCGCTACGAGCAGCTGCGAGGCATCTGCCACTGCGCGAGGCGGGCCTTTCAAATTCAGACCGAGTTTGATACCACGCTGGAAATGACCCACTTGGTTTTAGTGCAGGATTTGACGGTAGATATCTTTCACGACGAGCGTACCGACCGCCCCTTTGAGGTGAGAGGCACCCGCGACACCCGCTACGAGATCGTGAAGAAGCGCATCGACAAAGCCGTTGACCAAGAAACCCGCGATCGCATTACCCAGCCCGGCCAGCTGACGGTGGTCTACTCCACGGGCAGTGAGCGGCAGCAGTATGAAGAGTATCTGCGCTATTTGATGCGGGAAGGCTGGGTTGAAGAGCAGGTAGACCAAGGAGTCGTCGAACCCCTGCAGGGAGTCACTGGGCTAAAGTATCTGCGAGTCGTCATCAAGCCAGCTGAAAAGGCATCGTCGCAACGGGTCGGAATAGACGGCGGCGCGCTCTCACCAAAAAATTAGGTTTCAGCCCTTCGGTAGAGCAGGAGCGCGCGATCGCCAGAGGGCACCGGAGAGATAGGGCGTTATGATAAGGGGAATTGATATTTCTTAACATAATGGCCTCGCCTCCCGACCCCACCACCCCACAGCAGTCAACCCGGCAGGCGATCGCCACTGCCGCGCAAACTCACCTGCTGTTTGGTAACCGCCCCAGCCTAGAGCTAGCCGCCATTTTGCTGGTGTACTTTGTTCAGGGCACGTTGGGGCTGGCCCAGCTGGCCGTAAGCTTCTTCCTCAAAGACGACCTTGGCCTCTCTCCGACCCAGATGGCGGCGCTGCTGGGGGTAGTCTCCATTCCCTGGATTATTAAGCCCGTCTTTGGCTTTGTTTCCGATGGACTGCCCATCTTTGGCTATCGCCGCCGCCCCTATCTGGTTCTGTCGGGGCTAGTGGGAGCTGGGTCCTGGGTCGTGCTCGCGACAGTAGTCCATACGGCGATCGCGGCCACCATTGCCATTACCCTAAGTTCCGCCTCCATCGCCCTTAGCGACGTGATTGTCGACTCTTTAGTGGTGGAGCGGGCGCGGCGCGAGTCCCAGGCGACCGCAGGAAGTCTGCAGTCGCTGTGCTGGGGGACTGCCGCCGTAGGGGGACTGCTGACGGCCTACTTCAGCGGCTCGCTGCTAGAGCAGTTCGATAGCCAGACGGTCTTTTTGATTACCGCCACCTTCCCGCTGCTGGTGTCCTGCGTGGCGGGGCTGATTGCCGAGGAGCGGGTCGAGGCTAATCAGGGCCTGGTGGTGGTGCGGCAGCAGGTGAGCCTCCTGCGGCAGGCGGTGAGTCAGCGGGCCATTTGGATGCCCGCCCTGTTTATCTTCGTGTGGCAGGCCACCCCCTCGTCCGATTCGGCCTTCTTTTTCTTTTCCACCAACGACCTGGGGTTTAGCGCTGAGTTCTTAGGGCGGCTGCGGCTGGTCACCAGCGCGGCGGCGATCGCAGGCATTTGGCTCTTTCAGCGCTTTTTCAAAAAAGTCCCCTTTCGCATCATTTTTCGCTGGACGATTTTGATCTCGGCGGTGCTGGGGCTGACGTCGCTGCTGCTGGTAACCCACGCTAACCGTACATTGGGCATCGACGACCGCTGGTTCAGCCTAGGAGATAGCCTGGTGCTGACGGTAATGGGAGAAATTGCCTACATGCCGATTTTGGTGCTGGCGGCCCGCATTTGTCCGCCGGGGGTAGAGGCGACGCTATTTGCTCTGCTGATGTCGATTTTGAATATGGCGCGGCTGGTTTCCCATGAGGGCGGAGCGCTATTGACCAAGGCGCTGGGTATTACTGAGGTGAGCTTTGACCACCTGTGGGTGCTGGTGCTGGTGGCCAACGTCAGCACGCTGTTGCCGCTGCTGTTTCTGCGGCTGCTGCCGGACGACAATATTGACAGTGCCACCAACGCGGCTCAAGAAAAGGCACAGGGCAATAGGTTCCCGGCCCCGGCAGTTGGCCACGAGGCCATGTCTACAGCAACATCGGTGAGCCACCAGACCTACACGCCCCCGTCGATTCCCGCGCTGCAGCCCGCTGCCGATGTAGATTAACCCAAATCTATCAAGCATCGGCTCTATTCCAGCGACCTGTTTACCCGTTCTTTATCCCTACTTTCCTGTGACACCCTCAACCCCCATCGCTCAAACCCACGGCCGCTCCTACCGCCAACAAGAGTGGCAGGACGGCTACCGCTCGCTTTACAACGAGTTCGACTACTGGATTGATGACGTTGAGGGAGAGATTCCCCCGGCGCTAGCGGGCACCCTGTTTCGCAATGGCCCAGGGCTGATGGATATTGGCGGCACGCCGATTCAGCACCCCTTCGACGGCGACGGCATGATCTGCGCGATCGCCTTTAAGGACGGAAAGGCCCATTTCCGCAACCGCTACGTGCGCACCGAGGGCTACTGCGCCGAGCAGGCGGCAGAGGCCATTCTTTACCGGGGCGTCTTTGGGACCCAGAAGCCGGGCGGGCCGCTGGCCAACGCCTTCGACTTTCGCCTCAAAAATATCGCTAACACCAACGTCATCTATTGGGGCGATAAGCTGCTGGCGCTGTGGGAAGCGGCCAAGCCTCACCGCCTCAACCCCCACACCCTAGAGACCATTGGCATTGACTCTCTCAATGACGTGCTGGAAGAGGCGGATTCCTTCGCCGCCCACCCCCGGATAGACCCAGACTGCCAGTTTATCGACGGTGAGCCTTGCCTGGTCAACTTCTCTATCCAGCCTGGCCTATCCACCAAAATTAACCTCTACGAGTTTTACCCCAGCGGCAAGCTGCGGCGACGCTACGCCTACAACGTGCCGGGGTTTGCCTTCATCCACGACTTTGCCATTACCCCCAACTACGCCATCTTTTTTCAAAACCCGGTGGCCTTCAACCCCGTGCCCTTTGCCTTAGGGCTGCGGGGACCAGGGGAATGCATCAAGTTTCAGCCCGACAAACCCACCCGCATTCTTCTAGTGCCGCGCCAGCCGTCCGGGGAGGTAGTGACCCTAGAGACCCAGTCCGGCTTTGTCTTTCACCACGCCAATGCCTTTGAAAAAGGCGGAAAGGTCCACATCGATTCGGTGTGCTACAGCGGCTTCCCCGAAGTAGAGCCCAACCAAGACTTTCGCCAGATTGACTTCTCCCGGGTGCCAGAGGGACAGCTGTGGCGCTTCGAGCTAGACCTAGAGCAAAAGACGGTGGCGCGCTCGCAGCTGGAGAGCCGCTGCTGCGAGTTTCCCTCGGTTCACCCTCGCCATGCCGGACGGCCCTATCGCTACGTTTACTTGGGGGCGGCAGACCAGCCCAGCGGCAATGCCCCGCTGCAGGCCATCCTCAAGGCAGATCTAGAAACAGGGAAGCGGCAGCTGTGGAGCGCGGCCCCTCAGGGGTTTGTGGGAGAGCCGGTGTTTGTGCCCCGTCCGGAGGGGCCAGAAGGCGCGACGGCAGAAGACGAAGGCTGGGTGATGACGATGGTATTCAACGCCGCCCACGGACGCTCAGAACTGGTGATTTTAGACGCCAAAAATATTGAGCAGGGGGCGATCGCAACCCTGCGGCTGAAGCACCACGTACCCTACGGTCTACACGGCAATTTCGTATCGCAGTACTTTGGCCCGGAGGGCTAAGGCAAGTTAACCCGGCCCGGAGGGCTAAGGCAAGTTAACCCGGCCCGGAGGGCTAAGGCAAGTTAACCCGGCCCGGAGGGCTAAAGCAAGTTAACCCGGCCCGGAGGGCTAAAGCAAAGTAGTCCAGCCCAGGGGGCTAAAGCAGACTACCCGGGCCCAGAGGGCTAAAGCAAAGTAGCCCGGCCCAGGGGGCTAAACTAAATTAATCTATCTCTGACAACTACTCCACCTTAGCCCGGAGGGCTAGAGCACCCCATGCTGAACTGGATCACCGACATCATTGCCTCCCTGGGCTACTTTGGCATCGCCTTTTTGATGTTCCTAGAAAACGTGATCCCTCCCATTCCATCGGAGGTGATCATGCCTTTAGCGGGATTCAGCGTCTCCCGAGGGGATCTGGGATTGGTGGGGGTGATTATTGCGGGAACCGCAGGCTCAGTGGCCGGGGCGCTGCCCTGGTATTGGCTGGGGCGATCGCTGGGCACCGAGCGGCTCAAAAAGCTGGTGGACAGCTACGGCAAAATTATTGGGCTGTCGGCGGACGACGTTGACAAGTCTCGCGACTGGTTCAACCGCTACGGCTCAATTGCGGTGATGCTGGGTCGACTGATCCCCGGCATTCGCACCTATATTTCGGTACCGGCCGGGCTAGAGGAAATGGCCTTTGTGCCGTTTTTGCTCTACTCCACCCTAGGCACCGTAGTCTGGATTGGCTTCTTGACCGCTGCGGGCTATTTTCTGGGACAAAACTACACCGTCATTGGCCGCTTCTTAGGGCCGGTGGGCAAAGTCGTCTTAATTGGGCTGGCGATCGCCTTTGCAGTGTTCATCCTTCAGCGGGCGATTCGCGCCTCTCGGAAAAAAGGCTCTTCTAAGTCGTCGGGTTCACCCAAAAAGTAGCCTAACGCTTCAGGGCGCTATGGTATGAGTGGTGTGGCCCGCTTGATGATTATGGTGGGGCTGCCCGGCAGCGGCAAAACCACCCTGGCCCGGCAGCTCGCCCCCGCCGAGCTGCTCATTTCGACGGACGCTATTCGCGCAGAGCTGTTTGGCGACGAGGCTATTCAAGGATCTTGGCCCCGAATTGAAGCCCGCGTCATTGAGCGGCTCGCGCAAGCTGAGGCAGCTGTGAGGTTGGCCGATCCTTCTCTCTGGGCGATCTACGACGCCACCAACGTGGTTCGCCGTCAGCGCCGCCGCGTCATACGACAGGCTCAATCCCTGGGCTTTGCGGTATCTGGCTGCTGGCTCGATATGCCTTTCGACCTCTGCCTAGCGCGCAACAGAATGCGATCGCGTCAGGTTCCGGAGGCCGTGATGTCGCGGATGCAGCGCTGCCTCACTGGGGCTCCTCCTAATCTTGATGAGGGCTTCGACGCTTTAGTGAGAATACCCTTGGCGATATCATGAGTCACAGCGTAGCCTGGAGAAGGTGCGGAAATCGCGCTTGTGCGGCTGGCATAACCGAACCGGGCCGGTCCTACGAGCTTGGTAGGCTAGAGCTAGCCCCAAACTGTGTGAATCTGTTGTCAGGAGAGTGAGGTGAATGGCTGCAACCGACTTCAAAGATTACTATGCCGTGCTGGGCGTCGCCAAAAGCGCCAGCGCTGACGAGATCAAGCGAGCTTACCGCAAACTAGCTCGCAAGTATCACCCTGACATGAACCAAGGGGATCAGCAGGCGGAAAATCGTTTTAAGGAAGTCAACGAAGCCTACGAGGTCCTGTCTGATTCCGACAAACGGCAGAAGTACGACCAGTTCGGTCAATATTGGAAACAGTCCGGTGCCCCCAGCGGCTGGCCTCCCGGAGCGGGCGCAAGTCCCGGTGTGGGAGTAGACGGCTTTGATTTCAGTCAATACAGCAGCTTCGACGATTTCATTAACGAGCTGCTGGGTCGCTTCAATACGGGCGCAGCGGGAGGTCCGGCGGGCGGACGGCAGGGATTTCGATATAAGACCCGCACTGCGACTCCCGGTGGCTTTGGTACAGAAGGTTTTGGCAGCGATCCGTTTGGTAAAGCGGGTCAAGATCTTGAGTCGCCTATCACCCTGAGCTTCGCAGATGCCTTTCGCGGGGTAAAGCAGCGCTTGAGCCTTGGCAATGAAGTAATCACGGTCCGCATTCCCCCAGGGGCTAAGTCCGGTAGCCGCATTCGCGTACGGGGCAAAGGACGCGTATCCCCTGCCTCTGGGCAGCGGGGAGATCTCTACCTAGTGGTGAATCTAAAACCGCACCCTTTCTTTGCGTTCGATGGCAGTAATTTAGTCTGTGATGTTCCCATTGCGCCCGATGAAGCCGTGTTGGGGGGCGCAATTGACGTCCCAACGCCTGATGGTCCCGTTACGATGAGCATTCCGGCAGGGGTGCGCTCAGGGCAGACGCTGCGGCTGCGGGGTAAGGGTTGGCCAATGCCTAAGGGGGGCCGGGGAGATCAGCTGGTAACGGTAACGATTGTTCCGCCAAAATCGATCAGTCAAGCTGAGCAAGAGCTGTACCAAAAGCTGCAGACCATTCGCAGCTATGAGCCCCGTGAACAGCTGAATACAGTAACCCTCTAGCTGGGCTACTCCAAGTTTCGTGGGGCTACTGAACTTACGCCCAAAAGTTCATACTATCTTCATCCCATGCCTGTTCGATAACACGTGCCCTTCATTCAGAGCCTATTAGTATTGTTAGCAAAGGTCGGGTTAATTACCTAGAGCCTACCCTTTGAAAGAGGCCAGATCCAAGCTTATTCAGCTAGGCTGATGGCAATTACTCAGAAGTAATCGGCTCAGGATAAGGGTTTCAAAACCTTGAACCAAAACGCTTCAAGTATCAATGCATTTGGGTGTGATTATGGAAGACCAGATGAAGCAGAGGGTCAAGTCGATGTATGGTTACGCTCTACGTCAGGGAGCATGCTCTCTGGACGAGGTTCCCAAGTTTTTCATGGAAATTCTTGAGGAAGATGGCGCCCAAGATGCACTAGATGACCTATTGTCGGCGATCGCGCCTGCGGCGGAAACCACGTTGGGCCTAGAGAACTCCGGCCACTTCGTCAGCCTCTAGTATCGATATCCTCAGCAGTAACGCTCTCGATAACGCCACTTTAAGCTGAGACATCGGCAGCGGCAATCGTGCCTTCACTGAGATGTGGCACTACCGCAGAGTTTAATACCGCATTCTCCGTAGTTTTACGGCGCTGTTAGATCGGCCTTTCTGGGCCTGCGCCGTTGGACCGACGTCACGGCTGGGTTGGCGGTGACCCGTTTTACCTACCGCATAGCTTCGCTAAGAAGTTGACGGGTTTCTTCGCCCGTTTTCGCCCAGCTAAATTTTTGGGCATGGGTCAATCCGGCCTGCTTCAGCTGTACTCTTGCTACATTATCTGTGGCGACCGTCCTGAGTGCTGCAGCAATTTCCGAAGGCCGATAGGGATCGACGAGCAAGGCTGCATCCGCCGCTACCTCGGACAGCGCAGAGAGATTCGAAGTAATAACCGGCGTGCCGCAGGCCATTGCTTCTAGCACGGGTAGGCCAAATCCCTCCCAGAGGCTTGGAAACACCAGGCCTAGAGCTTGGTTAAGAAGAATGGGCAGTCTGTCATAGGGCACGTAGTCCAAAAACCGAACGCGCTCCGCAAGACCATAGGCCGCGGCTTGGGCTTGCAGCTGTGGCGTATAGCGGGCGTCTGGGCTACCCGCTAGCCACAGCTCACAGTCGACAACGGCTGAGATCTGCGCAAAGGCCTCTAAAGTTCGCGCTACGTTCTTGTGGGGATCGTGCCGCCCTAAGTGAAGAAAGTAGGGCTGTGTAGGCAATCCCAAGTCCCGAAAATGCTGAGCATCGTAGGCCAGCGGAATCGGGGTAATTTTCTGCGCCGCGATTCCGCAAAACCGAACAGCGTCCCGCGCTGTCGCTTCGGAATTAGCAATGACCCGGACCGCCTGCTGCAGCACTTTAGGGACGTAGTAGCGGGTGTACAGGGCCAGCGGAGAAGCCGGCTTGGAAAACCGGCGGGCGATAAAATCATGCACTGTAACCACGAAGCGATCGCCTGTTCCCAAGGGCGCTTCGGGAATCGGGGAGAACAGTAGACTGCTCTCGTAAGCCCGACAAAGCTGAGGAAGCTGCCGCTGAGTCCACCACAGTCGCCGCGCGTGGCCCCTTGAACCCTGCTGAGCCGTCATATTGGCAGCAAGGGTATGTACCTGATGATTGGGATGAGCCAGAGGGGAGAGGAGAACAGGATCTAATGGGCCTAGATAGGGAAATAGATTTAGCCCGTAGGTGGCCAGTCCCGTTGGCTTTGCCATCAGGAAAGAGAGATTCACCAGTAGCCGGTTCACGGGAGCCAGCCTTTCTATGCCCTATCTGCTCGCTACACGACTGCAGCGGGCAGCGCAGCGGCATCGCCGGGCGTCGGAAATACCGGCGTCAGCTGCACAAACCGCTCGATGTCTTCTAAGACGCCGTTGTAGTTCAGCAGGACGCTCTCGTAGTTCTGGCCCTTGGCGGCATCGTCAATGGCAACCAAATGGCCGAATACGTCCTTGGAAATGCTGCGGGCGTCAGCCTGCTGGCTTTTATCCAGCTTGCGGGCCACCGACGACATCTTGAAGCGTAGATCACCCAAAGGGCCGTGAATCAAAGAATCAATGTCTGACCACTTGGCCGTTCGCGCCATTTCAGGCAGCTCGGTGAGGCGATCGCGGAGCTGATCGATATCGGCAACGTAGGTTTCAATCTGAGCAATATCGGCATCGGTGTATGTCGGCAGGGCCGCCTCTTTGACGCCGCCGCAGCTGACGATAAATAGGGCGATCGCCGCCAGAACAAAGGATAGGAAAGAACGATAGCGTGCCATAGGACTAATTAGGTTAAGCAGTAGGTTAGCGCTGACGTTTCGATGCAGCGGCCAATCTAGCAGCACTGATACCTCAACGTCTCCATGAAACATATTAGACCGAGACAACGCGGATTGGCTTATTTCTTGAGAGGATTGGCGTTGTCCTCTTTTGAAAGATGAAGCGGGGATCAAAGTTTGGGGGCGGCCACCGCTTCTAGTTCGAGGGCACCCCGCACCAAGATGACGGTGGCGCCGCTGCTGCGAGCGATCGCCTCGGGGATATTGCTGCGAATCGCCTGCTGTAAAATACCGGCGCGACTTGCCCCCAAGATAATCACATCTGAGCCCTCTTCGTCGGCAACCTCCAAAACAGCATCGCTGACGACTGATCCCCAAACGGGGTGAGACCGGACTGAGCAATCGAGTCGCTTGAGCTGCTTAACGGCCCGTTTGAGAGACCTAGTATCATAGGCTTTACCCGGCTCGAGGACCTGACAGACGGCGATCGTTGGCGCTTTCCCAAGGCTCATTAGGGCAGAGAGATGCTTAAAGGCCTGCTGAGAGTTGGGACCTCCTGCTACTGGAAAAAGCCAGTTTTCAAACGTGGGGGCATCACACAGCTTAACGACAATGACCTCGCAATCCGCCTGTCGGATAAGGGTGTCTACGGTGTTGCCAAAGACGCGCCCTGGTATTTTGGTCCGGCCCTGCCAGCCCATCAGCGTCAGGTCAATGTGGTGCGCCTCAATAGCTTCTAGAGTAGCCTGAGCCACATCGTGGGCGGCTCGAATCTGAGTGTGGACCGGGAGATCCCATTCGCGTCCCACCTGCTCCGCCTGTCGCAAAAGCCGCCGACTGAACTGGGTGTGGACCGTGGTCTCGCAGGGGGAGCGGCTGCGGGAGGTTTTGATAATCTGCAGGCACTCTAGCTCATAGCCCCGACTGCGAGCGATCGCCGCCGCCATTTGCAGCAAAAAGGGGGCCGTGTGGGGGTTGCCCAAGAGCACCAAAAGCCGGCCATTGCCGGTAGCCGGGGAGCGGGTTTGGTAGACGATATAAGAGGGCTCGTCCTGCAGTGCGGTGGGCTTGGCGGTGCCGCTGAGCTGATCTGATTCCGCTCGAATAATATCGGCCCGGGTGATAATTCCTACCAACCGCTGTCCTTCGGTCACCGGCAGGCGGCTAATTTTGAAGCGGTTGAGCAAATACAGAATGTGGGACAGGTGATCCGTTGGTCTGACTGTAACCGGCTGCGGCGTCATCACGTCTTTCAAGCACAGCTGGCTAGCCTTGAGCGATCGCTTCGCCCGTAGCCGCGAAGCGTCTGCGAGATCTGAGCGAGTGACGATGCCCACCAGCTTTCTCTCACTGACCACGGGAAAGCCCCGGTGGTGAGAGTCGGAGAAGGCCTGCATCACTTCGTGCAAAGGCATCTTACTGGACAGCGTCTCCACGCGAGACTGCATCAGCTGAGCGGCGGTTAGATTGACGATCGGCTCGCTGCTCTCCCCCACCTGGTCAAAGCGGATGCCCCGCAGGGCCAGCAGCCGGTTGTAAATGGAGCCACTGTACAGCAGATCTGAGGTGAGATAGGCTGTGACGGAGGTAATCATCAGCGGCAGCACCAGGTTGAAATCCGCCGTCATTTCAAAGACGATGACGATAGCGGTAATCGGCCCCTTGGTGACCGCACTAAAAAAAGCGCCCATCCCCGCTAGCGAGTAGGTCGACGCCGAACCAATTCCGGCAGCTAGCCCCAGCGGCTGGCCCACTACCGTCACCAAGGCTTCTGCCCCCTGCCCGACTAGCAGCCCCAGCGACGAACCTAGAATTAGCGCTGGGGCAAAGATTCCCCCCGGAGCGCCGGAGCCGCTGGCAATTAGCGTCAGCAAAAACTTAAGGCCAAAGCCCAAAAACACCAGCTGCCAGGCGACCCCTCCCTGACTGAGAAACTCGGGCAAGCCGGTATTGTCGCGAAACACGGTGGGCAGCAGCATGGTAATTGCCCCCGAAGCAGCGCCTGCGATCGCGATTTTGAGGGGGAGTCTTAGCTCAAGGCGGCGGTTAAGCAGGCTGCTGGCGATAATGCCGCGACAAAACAGCGCCCCCAGTACCCCCGCCAAGAGTCCCAGCACGATAAAGAAGGGCACATCCTGTAGAGAGACATCGGCCTGGGAAACGGTCGTTGCAAGGGTAAGGCTACCGCTACGTCCCCCTAGAATTCGGGAGACGACTGCCCCGATGAACGAGGCCAAGATGGCAGTGCCCAAAGTCAGCCCAGAGAAGTCTTGCAGCAGCTCCTCCACCACAAACAAAACCCCTGCAATGGGGGCGTTGAACCCTGCAGCCAGACCCGCCGCCGCCCCTGAGGCCAGCAGCTGTCGCCGATATTCTGGAGAGGTCGGAATCCATTGGTTGAACTGGGCCGCCAGCGCTGCGCCGATATGTACCGTTGGTCCCTGTCGCCCTAAGTTAAGCCCAGATCCCATCACCAGCACCACCCCCAGTAGTTTCACCAGGGCGACCCGTAGGTTCAGCCGAATTGGCATATTGGCCAGCGCTACTTTCACCTGGGGGATGCCGCTGCCTGCGGCCTCAGGGGCGAGCCCTTCCACCAACAGCCCCGCTAGCCCACCGCCAGCGCAGCCCACAACGGGCAATACCCACCAGTAGCCGGGCTGCTCCGCGAGCTGGATACGCCAAAGGCCCAACGCCCCCGCTCCCTCGCGCAGCAGTACCGCTGCTAGCCCCGACACTAAACCAATGGCGCAGGCTTCAAAGATGGCGATACGCTTAGGGCGAAGAGAGAGCGCACGCAGATGGCGGTAGAGGTTCTTTAGCACCATGAAGGACTAGAACGAAGAGCCCGGCTGCTTTAAAAACGCCACCTCGGCAGGGGTACTGAGGCGACCCAAAATTGGGTTGCGGTGGGGAAAGCGCCCAAACCGCTGAATTACTCGCTGATGACGAATGGCGTAGTCGAACGTGTCCTGAAGCTCTGGCGCTTGGTCCACTAGGCCTTTAAAGCAGTCTATGGCCTGCTGCTGATCCATCAGCGACTCGCTATGCTCTAGAGGAAAGTAGAAGAACATGCGCCGCAGGGGCGACACTGCTTGATCGAAGCCCTGAGCGATCGCGGAGCGGGACACTGCTCGGGCCTGGGGATCTGAAGCGAATGCAGCTGGAGTCCCGCGAAACATATTGCGCGGAAATTGGTCCAAGAGCAGGGCTAGCGCTAAGCGATCGTCCGGGGTCTCCGGCCAGTCTATGCCGCTAGATGCGGCGGCGTAGAGAGACTTGAATCGCTGGCGGACCTGAGCGTCAAACGCCGCTGACTTGCCAAACCAGAGCTTTCGGCGAGCGCGATAGCTGATGTCGACTTGACTCGACTTGCCAAACCAAAAGGCAAGAATGTCGGCTGAACAGGCTTCAGTAGACATTCTCGAATCCTCAACGGCGTCAGCAGCTACTGCTGACGATTCGAGGCGGCATCGCTCTGAGCAGCGTCGCCTTGGACGTTTTGGTTGAGCAACCGGCGCTGCTGCTCTCGAAAGCTGCCGGCCTGTTCCTCAATGTTCTCACTTCGGGCCTCATTGAACTCCTCTCTAGAAGTTCCATTGCTGAGCACGGAGTTGTGGATTAGATCAAAGATGCCTGTTTGGGCAGAGTTGCCGCTCCCTTCAAAGGGATTGTTGCTGTTGTCGTTGGTCCGTAAATCCTCTAAGGGATCGATAGTCGTTTGGGCGCTGGCTGCAGTCGCCAGGCCAAAACCGCAGAGGGCAACAGACAGGGATAAAACGAGCTGAGTCGTAAGTTTCATATGAGCTACCGCGCTGAGCTGTGGAGTACTGTAGATGTTATTGAGAGGACCTATTCTGGCGAGCACCATTGAGGGGAATAAGTCGCTGAGTACAAAAGAGAGGGCAGGCTTATCAGCATTATGCCTTTTTCTCGCCCTCACGCTCTAGTCGGTGTGCCTATCTTCAAGGTGACCGCTTCAGGAGGAACGCTGGGGATCAGCTTTTTCGAGAGCCTCGCTGAAATCAAGAGAAAGAGCGACGCAGCAAGGACTGAACGGCAGCTAGAGCGATCGCATCAAACCCAACCAGCACCAGCACCGCCGACCACAGGGTTACATCGCCAAAGGGAGCCTGCATCACAACGCTGTCCAAGCCCCAGGCGCTGTTAGTGTAAACGTAGCGGATGGGTTCAATAGCGTAGCTCAAAGGGTTGAGAGCAGCAATCCAGCGGAGCCAGGTGGGCATAAACGACAGCGGAGCCAGTGCCGTGCTGGAAAACAGCAGCGGCAGGTTGCTGACAAAGATAACCGCAATCAGCTCGACGTGACCCGGCAGAGCGAACGCCAGTGCGAGGCTAAGGCCCGTTACGCCCAAGACCAGGAGCAGCACGATACCCGCGACAAGCAGCAGTCCTCCCAATCCAGGAAGTCCGGCCCCCATGACGGCGCTTGCGGCCACAATCACGGCGGTCTGAACCATGCTCAGGGTAGCGATGAAGATCGCAGAGGCCATCACAATCGAGAGGCGAGACGCGAGGGGAGCCACCAACAGTCGATTAAGAAAGCCAAACTCTCGGTCGAACATTACGGGAAGCCCAGCATTGAGGGCACCGCCAAAGGCCGTGAACACGATGATGCCCGCACCTAAAAACTGCCCATAGCTTTGGCTGGTACCAAACAGCCCTTGGGGAACATTCTGGAACAGCGCTCCAAATAAAATCAGCCACATCAGAGGCTGAATAATGCCAGCAATAAGGGTGGTGGGTCGCCGCTGCAGCTGAATAAACAGCCGCTTGGCCAACGCTGTCGTCTCTTGGACGAACTCGCCGGAGAGTAGACCGGGGGTGTGCTGTAGCGTACCGGAGGCGGGAGTCAGGGGAGTAATGGTTTGATTCATGTCGATGTTAGGGTGTCTTGGTTTAGCGCATGTTTTGCTTGCGTTCAGCCTTGAGATCGCGGTTCCCCGCAGCGGCTAGCTCCGCGTCCATGAGGGTTTTGCCGGTGGCCGCGAGATAGACATCATCTAGACTCGGGCGGGCTTGAGAGATGCCAAAGGTAGGCAGTCCTGCGTCTTTGAGCGCCTGCCGTACCGTAATCAAAGCTTCACTTTGGGGGTCGACCACCATGTTGAGGGAGTTGCCCTGGGACTCGTTAACGATGATTTCCTGGACGAAAGGCAGCTGCTCTAGCAGTCCCCGAGCTTGGGTCACTTCGTCGTCTGGCGTAAACTCGCGAATGCGTAAGGTGATGCGATCGCCGCCCACCTTATCTTTGAGGTCTGATGGGGTTCCCGAGGCAATCACGGTGCCTTTGTCGATGATGGCAACGCGGTCCGCTAGAGCGTCAACTTCTTCTAGGTAGTGGCTGGTTAACAGCACCGTCGTCCCACTAGCCTTGAGCTGCCGCAAAAAGTCCCAGACAACCACGCGGCTTTCAATGTCTAGACCTACCGTAGGCTCGTCTAATACTAAAACGTCTGGCTGATGCAGGAGCCCAGCCGCCAAATCGAGCCGCTTTTTCAGCCCGCCCGAGTAAATGCCGCTTTTTTGGTCTATCCAGTCTGTCAGCCCCAGCAGCGAAACCATGGCATCAATGCGCGCCACTGCCGCTGCCCGAGGAATATGGTAGAGCGCCGCCTGTAGCTGCAGCAGCTCTCGCCCCGTGAGCACCTTGTCCAAAGCCACCTCCTGAGCCACGTAGCCAAGGCGTTGGCGGGCGAGCTTTGGCTCCTCAATCACCGACGTTCCCGACACCTCCACCGTCCCTGAATCTGGCGAAGCCAGGGTACATAAGCAGCGCAGGGTCGTGGTTTTCCCAGCCCCGTTTGGGCCAAGCAGACCAAAAATTTCGCCGGGCTCTACGCTGAAGGAAACCCCGTTGAGCGCATCAACGGAGCCGTAGCGCTTTTGCAACTCTTTGATTAGCACCGCTGGGATCATAGGTCATCCAAAATTGGCTCTTTGCTGGCCAGGTCTTTAGGCTCTCCACACTCTCAATTGTAGTCGTCTCGTTGTGAACATGAGTAGGTAAATGGCTAGCCACAAGTAAACGGTGTTGGGGTTCGCCCCCCGGTGGGGGGCGAACCCCCTGAGCGCGTCGTTTATTTATGGACTCCTACTTATCCCGATAGGAGCACGGAAACGCCGTATAACTCATTGAAAACGTAAACCTGGTATCACAAAGAAGATCATGGAGACAATCGCGATGCCACCCCTCTGGATCCCTGCTGAGCCAACGCGCCCGGCAGACGGTTGGCCTCAGGTGATTGCCTCCTCCTCCTCGGCAGTTGTGCTGGCCCCTCGCCTCAAGCCCGCTCTGCTTGACTGCGACGCGGTGGTCTATGACAGTGATCCCAGCGATCGCTTGCTCCCGATTAGTATTGCGGCAGGAGTGGCGATCGTCGCTGCTATCGGGATCATTGATCAAGCCACACAGGTCACTCCAACCTACGAAGCGCACGTCAAATTAGCTGCCGAGAGCAGGGGGCGTACCCATCTCGATATTGAGACGCAGCTTGAGGTGATGGAGAGCCCAACATTGCTCGAACCTGTCGTTGACCAGCTTCAGGCTCGCGCCATCGATATCAATTACGACAGCCTCATCCAATCGCTGACCCTTGAAGCCCGAGGAGAGACTTTCGATATTCGCTACCGTCACCCGGACGCAGAAACGGCCCAGGCCGTCATCGACCAGCTCAGTTCGACCTATCTATCCCACGGTCATACGTGCCGTCAATCCGCCTGCCGCGGCCTGCAGTTTATTGAGGCAAAACTGCCCGCCGTGCAGCAGCAGGTACAGGCCGACCAGACCCAGCTGCGCCAGCTATACGCAAGCAGCGCAGCCCCAGACCGGCAGGCAAAGTTGCTGCAGGCTCGGACTGTAGAGGCTCAGCGCCAAACTATTGAGCTAGAGCAGCGCCTGTCTGCCGCCTATCGAGAGCAGGCGACCCTAAAAGATCGGCTCAGCATAAGAGAACAAACCCCAGCCTCTACGACACTGCAGCAGGATGCCCCCTATCAGCAGACCCTAGAGATCTTGCGTCAGGTTGAGCAGAAAATTGCGGTAGAGTTTGGCCGTGCTCAAACCGATGGCCAGGCGCTGCGCACCCTCTATCAACAGCACAGCTCTATCTCAGCACAGCTCGCCCAAGACGCTCAAGGGGGGCTCAGACGCTTTTTGAACAATCCCCGGGGCCCGGTTGATCCTGTTTTTCAGCAGCCTATCTACGGCGAGCTGCTGCAAAAGCTCGTCGGCGTTGTCCATCAGATCGAAGTCCTGGAACTGCGCCAAAAAACGCTCGCGCAGGTGGAGATAACGCTAGCTGAGGAGCGCCATCGCGTGGCGGGGGCGCTGAGCCGGTATGAGGCTGCGCAACAGCGGCTATTGACCAGTACGCACCAGCTGCAGCGGCATATCGACCGCCGGGAACAGCTGCAGCTCGAGGCTGCTGAAGAATCATTGACCTGGGAGCTTGTCTCACCCCCTGAGCTCATTCCGCCGGAAGAGCCCGCTCTTGAGCGGTGGCACCACGGGCTACCCGAGGGTTCCCTCTACCCAGCCGGAGCGATCGCGGGCCTAGCGGTAGCATCAGCTATGGCGATCGCCGCTCGCCGTCGACATAAAGTCATTGAAGGCGAGTTTGTCTAGCGTTGCAGAACTGATGAAACTGCGCAACGACGCTTAGCGCCTTGAGATCTCTTTGATGAACTGTCCTCTTGGCATAGGCTCTACCTACCGTAGGGAAATCCTCAGCTTTCCCCTTTCCCTATGGCGACGCAAGACTGCCCCCAGTTCAATGAACTACACCTAACCGCTACGCTGAGCTAGGTGTTTCGTGCGCTTCATTGCCCCTAGTTGCCTCATGCTTCCGCAGTTGGTAGAGCTAGGCGGCTCAGCGCTTGCGAGGGAAGATTCCTGCCCCCGTGCCCAGATCAGATTGACCTGAGCAGCATTGGTATCGCGGTCTTCGGTATGGCCGCAGTGTTGGCATCGGTGGATACGGTCGCTCAACGTCTTGGGCGTCAGCTCCCAGCACTGAGCGCAGCGCTGGGACGGCTTGAGCTGCCGGGTAGGAGACTCCAGATAGAATCCGCCCGCCTCAGCTTCCTTGTAGGACAGCAGCGGTCTAACCCTTGCAAACCCCACCGACAGGATTGAGCGATTGAGACCGGCCTTTTGACGTTTCCGCTTGCCTTTGCGGGCCTTGCGGGTCATGCCCTTGACGTTAAGCTGCTCTCCGGCGACTAGGCTATTACGGCTAACTATGTTGCTGGTGAGCTTGTGCAACCAATCCGCTCGCTGGTTGGCTACCTTGCGTTGAATCTTGGAAACTTTGCGTCTGGCTTTGCGCCAGCGGTTGGAGGCTTTGACGCCCTGCTTGCGGTTGGGCCTGCGTTTGCGGCGCAGCACCTTGCAGGCCTGCTTAACCGCGACATCGCCCGCTTTGATAAACTCAGGCTTTTCCTCTTTGGTGCCGTCTGAGAACGACACCGCATTAGTGCAGCCTAAGTCTATCCCGACAGCACCGCCAGCGGTTTGGCGCTCTGGGCTGCACGCCACGGTGATGGAGGCGTACCACTTCCCTTCACTTGGCCGGTAGACAATCGTGCAGGTTGTCGGTCTCCCCCAGGTACGAGCTTGTCCTCGCATCCGAATCTTGCCCAAGTTTGATAGCTGCAGGCAACCATTGATGCCATCGCTTAGCGCCTTCCAGCCAGAACCGCACGGATAGGTCCAGCCAGAGAACAGCCGTATCGACTTGAAATTGGGATACTTCCCTAGCCCTTTGAAGAACCGCTGAAACGCAAAGTCTACTCGCTTGACCGTAGCCTGCAAAGCATGACTGCCCAAAGCTTTGTACTCTGGCCAGCACTCCTTGAATGCAGGTAGCAGGTTTTGCTGGTCGATGTAGCCCACAGACTGCCCGTGCTGTTTGTAGCTGGTGCGGCGGTGCTCTATGCAGGCGTTGTACAGGTAGGCATGAAGACGCCGCCACTCGAACAGCATCGCCCCTTGCTGGGTCGTCGGGTAGAGCCTATACGTTACACGGCGTGTTGCCATAACTCGATGTATGCACTGAGACAATCGTACTATGTTCGCTACGCTCACGCGCTATCCTTCCCTAATCCGCTTCGCTGAGATTAGGGACTGCCGCGATTCTGTTCAATAGAGGAAGCCCAGCAGCGCTTTGGGGGCCCATGTCACTTTCGCAAATGACACAGAAAGGCCCACTCTTCGGGAAGAGTAAAGCTCTACATCCCCTAGCCTCTTCTCTCAAATTTGCGAGAAGAAGGGCCAAGAGATTCAGGGTGCAGGCTCGTAGCAGCTTCTCAACGAGTGGGCTCAAGAGCGACATGCGCGCCACTTTGGCCTACAGGCTTGGCCTACAGACTAAGTAGCGCTCTTGACTGGAGCGTAGCCCATCTCCTCTAGCTTGGAGAGAACCTTGTTGGCGCTCTCCTCTAAAGTCTCCAGGTCGGTGCGGCATTCGACTTCAGGGTTTTCGGGAGCCTCGTAGGGGTCAGAGATGCCGGTAAACTGCTTGATTTCTCCAGAGCGGGCTCGCTTATACAGACCTTTAACATCCCGATCTTCACACACTGATAGGGGAGCATTGGCGTAGACCTCGACAAAGTCTCCAATGCGCTCTCTCACTTCGTCCCGGATGCCCCGATAGGGAGAAATAGCCGAAACCAAGACGATTACTCCGTTGCGAGTCAGCAGCTGGGAGACAAAGCCAATTCGGCGAATATTCTCATCACGGTCTTCTTTCGAGAAGCCTAACCCTTTAGTCAGATTCTGCCGGACGATATCACCGTCTAGTACCTCAACCTTGAGCCCCTGGGCCCGCAGCTTTTTCTCAAGCTCGATGCGAATAGTCGTCTTTCCCGAGCCGCTCAATCCCGTAAACCATACCGTGACGCCGCGCTGTTCGCTACCCATCAGTTAACTCCTGAATATAATGATAATAACTAAAATAGCTGGTCAACTTTGTCAGCCTTACCAACGCAGATCTCTATACTTATATTCTCTATACTCAATCATCTGCCCAGCAGAGGTAAGGCCACAAGCTATTGGATTGCTGCCAATCGCTATAGAATCAAACCCTCAAAACTCCTAGAAGTTAGAGACGTTCAATACGAAAGTGTTCGGCACAAAGCACACAAGCTACGAATACATACGACACTGTAAACGTTCGGTAAGGCAGCTGCCATACATTTTTGGCAAGTTTATTCAATCTTTAGGATCAGCCTTGCAGAGAATTCCGGCTGATTGCCGAGCGCGGTTACGTTTCGTCCTTAGACTTAGAATCTTGCGGCTCAGAAGGTGCCTCATTGGGCTCCTCAGCGGCTTGGGACTGACTCTCAGGCTGGCGCTGCTCTCTTTTCTTACGATCCGCCTTCAGAATATCTTCCATTACGATTCGGGCTTGCTCTAGCTTTTCCAAATTCGAACGATAGATATCCAAATCTTTCTGGAGCTTGTCAAAGGATATGTGAAGTCGCTCGCAAAGTGGCTCAAGAACCTCTTTTAAGCGCGCGGCATCTTCTGCAGCAGCGCTGTCCACTGTCTCAACGACAGTATAAAGGCCAATGACCCACAAGCGGCTGTACTTAAACTCAGGCGTATCGGCAACGTCTTTTAGGGAAGTGCCAAGCAGAGCGGTGTTGTTCAAGGCCTCTGAGGTTTCGGAGCGCCCAAACGCAGTCAGATCATCTAAAGACAACTGAGCCGCGTCAGCTAAAACCTGCTGAGCATCCTGACGATAGCGTTGGGGTTCCGCTTCAATAGCCTGACAAAGTGCCGGGAAAATTGACTCTAGGTCCTGCTCCGGGCGATAGCCCAACATGAATCGGTCAAAGCTCGTCACAACGCCGAGGGCGTAGATGGCGTTGTAGTGAAAGTTTACGTTCACCGATAGCAGATGCATCTCTACCATCAGCTCTTCAACGACCCGACGATAGATTGAATTGATCGGCCGGGTATGAGTGCTGTAGAAAGCACGCTTGGTGTCTGAAACGGTACGGACGTTATTCACTGATAAGTTAAGATGCGTTAATCGTACCCTCATTCTCCCTTGTCTCTGACCGTTTGCCAAGAAACAGGGACGTAAACTGCTGAGAGAAGGCCGGGAACGAACTAGCCTGGGATCGCCTTTAAAGCATCATCCTCAGATGGATAGATGTCGAAGACCGAGTCCATCATAGTGACCTCTAGTACAAGCTTCGCATCTGAGTGAACGTTACAAATGCGAAAGCTACCGCTGACTTTGTCGGCGTCGCGCATGCCGGCAACCAAAGACGTCAGACCGGAGCTATCGATGAAATTGACGTCGTTTAGATTCACAATCACGTGAGGGCAGCCTGGAGATATGCAGCCCTGAAGCTTTAGGCGAAACTGCCAAGCCGTAGTGATGTCCAACCGGCCGGAGGGACGGAGAATAGCGACCTGCTTATTCTCGTCGAGGGTCAAAGTCTCTTGGTCCATAGCGGTGGCTTCTTGACGCCGTCCTCTTGACAGTTTCGTTTTAGGGTCTAAGGCGATCGCGCCTATTTACTACTAAAGGTAGCTTAACCCATGTCCTCAGAAGACGACCAATCGACCCAGTTCTGAGGCCGCAAAAATACGTCATACAGCCGCGCCTCAGGAGTTCCCGCCTCAGGGGCATAGTCATATTCCCACCGCACCAGAGGGGGTAAAGACATCAAAATTGATTCGGTCCGGCCGTTGGTCTGCAGCCCGAAAATTGTGCCCCGGTCGTACACCAAGTTAAATTCGACGTAGCGTCCCCGCCGATAGAGCTGAAACTGACGCTCGCGATCGCCGTAGGCGGTCTCTCGCCGCCGCTCTACGATGGGGATATAGGCTGGCAAAAAGCCGTTGCCGCACGATTGAACGAAGTCAAACACGGACTCCCAGCTGCGAGGCTCAACCTCGCCAATTTTATCGCTGTGGCCTGCGGCGGCTTTGTCCGGGTGGGGACCGCGATAGAGCTGCCCGCGCCCGTCCTGGTAATCGAAGAAAATGCCGCCTACTCCCCGAGTTTCTTCGCGATGCTTTAGATAAAAGTACTCATCACACCAGGGCTTGAACGTGGGGTAGTACTGAGGGTGATGGGCATCACAGGCCGCCTTAAGGGTGCGGTGAAACTGGACGACGTCTTCGTCTACGGGGTAGTAGGGAGTAAGGTCGATGCCGCCGCCAAACCACCACACTGGACCTGCCTCAAAGTAGCGATAGTTGAGGTGGACCGTAGGCACATGGGGGTTGCGGGGATGCAGCACCATAGAGGTGCCGGTGGCATAAAACTTGTGGCCCTTCGCCTCGGGCCGCTGTACCAAGATGGAGGGCGGCAGGTGCTTGCCCCAGATTTCTGAAAAGTTGACGCCCCCTTGCTCAAACAGGCTGCCCTGCTTGATGACCCGCGATCGCCCGCCGCCGCCCTCTTCTCGATCCCAGGCGTCCTGCTGAAACGTCGCTTTACCGTCCAAATCCTGCAAAGCTTGGCTGATATTATCCTGGAGCGACTTCATAAAGTCGCTGACCCGTGACTTAGAGTCAGCAGGGGGGGCCGCAGCAGTTGTCGAGGCTGGGGCGGGAGCTGAGACGTTGAGCGATGACTGTGTCATAGACTGATGGACGTTCCGTGTAGACGGGCTTAAATCCTTTTGCTTTACCTTTGTACCCTATAAGGGTTAGCGCTAACCCCGGTTTTCATAAAGCTTGATCTAGACTATCTCGATTCTCAACCTAGGCAGAAGCCTGGTAACCAGACTGTAACAAACCGTAGGGCAGGGGCTTTATCCCGCCTTCCGTCAGCCACTGGGCCAAAAATTGCCGCAGCCAGCGCTCAACGGTTTCCCGATGCAGCCGGTGGGCCACGCGCTGCGCCTCGCTGGGCTGAGCTCCCGGAAGGTCTAGCTGGTCAGCGGCTTTGGAATTCCACAGCTCTAAGAGCGATCGCGTCATCTCGGGGTGAAACTGCAGCCCGTAAACCCCCGGCCCGTAGCGGAAGGCTTGATGTGCAAAGACATCTCCGGTGAGAAGCAGTGTCCCGCCTTCGGGAAGCTCGAACCCTTCGTGATGCCACTGAAAAACGTGAGATAGCTCACCAAACAGCGCCTGCCCCGCCTCTGTCGCTCGTACCGGCGCATAGCCAATCTCTACCCGCTTTTGAGGATGGGCGCTGACGGTACTGCCGAGGGCTCTCGCCAGCAGCTGAGCCCCTAAACACACCCCTAAGAGCGGCTTTTGAGCTGCCAGCACCTGGGGTAGCCAGGCCAGCTCGGCCTGAATGAAGGGCAGATCGTCGTTGACGCTCATCGGCCCCCCAAAGACGACCACGGCGGCGTATTCTTCTACGCTAGCGGGCAGCGCCGTGCCTGCCGCCGGACAGCGAAGTTCTAGGGCATAGCCCATTTCCTGCAGCACCTGGCCGATGCGTCCGGGGGTAGAACTCGGCTGATGAACGATAATCAGGATTCTGTCAGTCATTGTGCAGTGGATGGAGGAAACGCCGAATCCTATTGTGCCGGATCTCGCTCAGACCAACCGTCTTCTCAATATCAGAATCAACATTCAAATTCCCGCCATTGCGTTGGCGCTATCGATCGACCCGCTTTACCAGCGTCGCGAGACCGAGCCCTCCCCCAATGCCAATCGTGGCCAATCCCAAAGACCCAGGCGATCGCATCGTGCTAAACAGCCGCGTCACCAAAATGGCCCCCGACGCTCCGTAGGGATGGCCCAGGGCGATCGCTCCCCCGTCAACGTTTAGCCGCCTTCGGGTCTAGCTCCAGCTGGTCCATGCAGGCCAGCACCTGGGCCGCAAAGGCCTCATTAAACTCTACCCAATCGATATCTTGAAGTTTTAGCGCCGGCTGACGGGCCAGCAGAGCCCTAACGGCAGCCACCGGTCCTAGCCCCGGCAAACTGGGGTCAACTCCAGCGGCGATCGCCTCCACAACCTGCAGTCCGCCTGTCATGCCCCACTGCTCAAACAGCCGCCGTGACACAATCATTGCCGCCGCTGCCCCGTCATTGATAGGGCAGGCATTTCCTGCCGTGACGGTGCCGTTGGCGGTGAAGGCGGGAGGCAAGACGCTGCAGGCGCTGGGGCGTCAGGGTGGGGCGGGGGCAATCGTCGGTATCGACAACGGTGGTAGAAGACAGGGCCAGAGGAACGATTTCGGCAACGAAGCGCCCTTCGCGCTGCGCTCGAACCGCTTTTTGGTGGCTATGCAGGGCATACTCGTCCTGGCGATCGCGGCTGATGCCGAAAGTCTGAGCGATCGCCTCTGCCGCTGGCCCCATATCGGGGTCACCCAGGGCTTCAGGGGCAAACCGCGCCCGATGGGCAAAGCGGGGCAGCTCGTGTAAAGAGCGGGGCTTCTCCACCCGCCAAGGGGCGGTGCTCACGCTCTCCACCCCCCCGGCAACGTACACCTCTCCCGCCCCCGCCTGAATCAAACGCGCCGCCAGGTTGATTGCCGCTAGTCCGGAGCCGCACTGCCGGTCCACCGTCAGACCGGGCACCGTGACTGGAAACTCCGCCGCCAGCAGCGCTAGCCGCGCCGGGTTTCCCCCCGGCCCGACAGCGTTCCCAATCACCACGTCGCTCACCCGCTCCGAGGCAATTCCCGTATCCTGCAGCAGCGATCGCAGCACCGGAGCCAGCAAGTCTTCTACCGTTAAGGTTTTGAGGCTGCCCCCCACGCGACCAATGGGGGTACGGCGGGCAGCGACGATAATCGGGTCAGTAGGCAACGGGTCTCCTAGAGACATCGCTCGACCTCCATCATCACCGCACCTCATAAGGGGTTAGTTCTCCGCGCCCGAGCTGCTCAGTGAGCAAAGCCCGCGCCACCTTCCCGCTGGGGGTAAGGGGCAGCTTAGGAAGCGCATAAACTCGGCGGGGCAGGGCATAGCGATTAAGGTAGGGTCGCAGCCGCAGCCGCAGCGATCGCCGACTCAGCGCCTCCCCTTCCCAGGCCACCACCGCATAGATCACATCGCCCCGGCAATCGTCGCTCACCCCCAGCACCGCCGCCGCCGCCACCTCAGGCAGGTTCAGCAGCGCGGCCTCCACCTCAGCCGGGTAGACATTCACCCCGGCGCACACCAGCATCTCCTCGCGGCCCGCCAGGTACAGGTACCCCTGCTCATCTTGCCAGCCGCGATCGCCCACGGTCCACCAACCGTTGAGCTGTCGCAATCCAGCCGCAGCCCCCCCCTCCAAGTAGCCAGAACAAATCATCGAGCTGCGCAAGCTCACCCAGCCGCATTCTCCTACTGCCGCCTCCCCACTGCCCTCCAGCCGCTGTATGGACAGCTCTACCCCCGTAAACGGACGGCCCACCGACTCGGGCGGCACTGACCTACCGCTACGAACGCTAACGAACCCCAACTCCGACGCTCCGTAGTACTCAATGATGCGGGCCTGAGGGTATACCCGCGCTAGCGCCTGGGTCATGTGCTCCGTCAGCTTCGCACCGCCGGAGATGACCAGCCGCACCGCCGGAAACGTAAGGGCCTGGGCCATCGCCTTCACTACCAGATGCAGCAGCGTCGGCACTGCCACCACGACGGTAATAGGGTGCTGTCGCATCCACGAGACTGCCGCTGCCCCGGTAACCTGGGAGAGCAGGTGGAGCGTCGCCCCGGCAGATAGGGCCTCTGTGGCGGCGTAAAGAGACAGACTGTGGGACAAGCCTCCCGGCACAAACACTTGGTCAGCGGCATCAATACCAAATTCAGCGCGGCTAGCCGTTAGCCCCGCCAGCCAGGAGCGGTGACTTTTAACGATGCCTTTGGGCCGGCCAGTGGTGCCGGAGGTGAAGCAAATGTAGAAAGGCAACTCGGGGTCGGGGGCGATCGCCTCAGCGTTCTGGGTCAGCACATGAGACCAGGATAGATTGACCGGCGGCAAGGCCGGCAACGCAGTCGTGGGCATCGACAGGTCTGGCGACAGGTCCAGCTTGAGTAAAGCCGCTTCTCCTACCAGCCAGTCAGGGGGCCATCGCTGGAGCACTTCCTGCAGCTGCGCCACGCCCCAGCTGGGCGAGAGCACCATCGTCACCCCCCCAGCCTTTGCCGTTCCTAAAAACACGGACATAAACTCGATGCGGTTAGCGCTCAGCAAAGCGACCCTAGGCAGGCCGTCCCGTGCGAGGCCGGTAGACTCGCTCCCCAACTGGGCAACGTAGCCCGCAACCTGCTGGACCTCTTTCAAAAACCTACCGTAGGAGTAGAGGCGATCGCCCACGACCACAGCGGCCTTATCCGGCGTCTGGATGGCCCGCTCTACAAATTCGTCAGTAATTCGTCCCATTGGGCGCGAAACCTAAAAAGACTTGACGGTCGGATAGGACCGCTTCACCGTCACTACCGCCACCGCCGCAATTGCCGCCTTGACCAAATCACCCGGAATAAAGACTAGGGATCCTTGTGCCGCTTGGAGCAGAGGCAGATCGGAGGCGATCGCCAGCCAGGGAATCCCCAGAGCGTAGATGACGCCGATGCCGCCGATAACGTTGATCATAAACGCGAGGGGCATGCTCAGCCGCCTCCAAACCCTCTGGGTCAAAGCGCCAACTACCGCCGCCGCCAGCGGATACGACAGCACAAACCCGCCGGAGGGTCCCAAAAACACCCCCAGCCCCCCGCGCCCGCCAGACAGCAGCGGCAGCCCCATTGCCACCAACCCCAAAAATACCAGCAGCGCCAGCCCACCCCGCCGCATCCCCAAAATCGAGCCTGCCAGCATCACCCCCAGCGTCTGCGCGGTGATGGGAACAGGAATAAAGGGAAAGAAAATGGGTGGAATTAGGCCTAGCACCGCTACAAGAGCGGCGAATAGAGCGATATGAACGATGTCGCGGTTGGTCATGTCCCAGACGGCAAACTCTTTACAACGGTGCTGCCAGAATCCCAAAAAGGCGCTGCCAGAGCCAAAAGTATATCGCTCAAAAGTATATCGCTCAGCCGTCCCCATACCCGCGCGCGTCTAGAGCCTCCGTGACCTGATCGGCTAGGCGCAGCGTCTTCAACAGCAGCGGTAGCCACAGCGTCAGCGCCGGGCGGGAGACGCCTCTAGCCTGCTGCGCCGCCTGAATCTCCTGCAGCTGCTCAAACAGCACGGGAATAAAGCGAATGGTGAGCAATAGCAGCAGGGTAACGGCAGCAACCGGAACGCCCACCCTCTCCAGGGGCCGCAGCGATCGCTCTAGCACCGCCATCATGGCGGTCACCTGAGTGGTCAAGCTGACGACGGTCGCTAGCAGCACCAGTAGCCCAAAGCGCAGTACTACCACTGCTCCGGTTTCCCAAGTTGTGGCCCAGCCGTGCAGCAGAAAAATGAACAGCAGCAGGGGGAATAGAGGCCGCAGCTGATGAATCACTCGCCGCGGCGGCAGCTGCGCGATGACTACGCAGACTGTCCCCCCGGCCAGCGCACCCGCCAGCGCCACGGGCGATCGCACCCAAAACAGGCCAATTCCCGCGCAGGTCAGGGCCAGCAGCTTGACGGCGGCGGGAAGACGATGGATGGGGGAAGCCCGGGAAACGTAGAGCCCTAGCACGGGTCAGAGCTTTCAGTCATGAGCTGCCGGTAGTAGGCGATCGCCGCCGCTGGCCTGTCGTCTTTCACCACTCGCCCCAACTGCAGCACGATGACGCGGTCAAAATCCAGCAGCAGATCTAAATCGTGGGACACCACTACGATGGACTGCGATAGACCCCGCAGCAGCCGCTGCACGAGGTTGCGATTGCGCAGATCGAGCAGGGTGGTGGGCTCATCAAACACCACGTACTGCGGCTCCATCACCATCACAGCCGCGATCGCCAACAGCTGCTTTTGCCCGCCGCTGAGCGTCTGAACAGGCTGATGGCGCATCACCTCCAGGCCATAGCGGACCAGGATATCGCTAACCCGCTGCCGCCGAACAGCTGGGGGAATCTTCAAAATCTTCAGCCCAAATTCGACGTCCTCTTCAACAGTGGGCAAAATAATTTGGCTATCCGGGTTCTGGAACACAAACCCCACCCGGCGGCGCACCAAGCGCACCTGCTTGCGGGTGTCGAGACCATCTACTAGCACTCGCCCCCGCGCCGGGAGAATCAGCCCATTCAGGAGGCGGGCCAGGGTGCTTTTACCGGAGCCGTTGCTGCCGATAATGCCGATGCGCGGCTCGCAAAGCTGGAGGGTGATGTCGCGCAAAACGGGACGAGAGGCCTCAAACCAATGGGAGATGCGCTGGAGTTCAATCACGGAAGGGCGATCGCCGAAGAACAGAGCCGCCTGAGAAAGCCGCTGAAAAACAGGGCCGCTGAAAAACAGGGCCACCAGAGAACAGGGCCACCAGAGAACAGAGCCACCGGAGAGCAAAGTCACGAGGGGAATAGGTCTCGAATCAAAACGGCCCATGCAGTGTACCAAGTTTTTGTAAATCCCAGCTCAATCTAAAGACAATAGAGTTAATTTTTTGTAATATTGAGCCAATAGACGGTAGCATCGACTTCATCGACGATCTGCAGATTTCTCTAAAGTCAAGAACAGTAAGCACCTTGCATTTAAGGGACGGCGGTATGCAAATGGAAAATCCGGTTCAGCAGGCCCATCGCGTTGTCATAGTGGGAGGTGGCTTCGGCGGGCTATATACCGCTAAAGCCCTCGGCAAAGCCCCTGTCGATGTCACTCTCATCGATCGCCGCAACTTCCACCTCTTTCAGCCACTGCTCTACCAAGTGGCCACCGGCACCGTCTCCCCCGCCGACATTTCTTCCCCGCTGCGGGGCATCCTCAGCCGCAACCGCAACACAAAGGTGCTGCTGGATGAAGTGGTGGATATTGATCCCGATGAAAAGCAGGTGCTCTGCAAGCACGAGACCGTACCCTACGACACCCTGATCATGGCAACTGGGGTCAGCCACCACTACTTCGGCAACGACCACTGGCAAGAGGACGCCCCTGGCCTCAAGACCGTGGAAGACGCCCTAGAAATTCGTCGCCGCATCTTCATGGCCTTTGAGGCGGCAGAGAAGGAAGCTGACCCAGAAAAGCAGGCGGAGTGGCTGACGTTTGTGATTGCGGGCGGGGGACCCACCGGAGTAGAGCTAGCGGGGGCGATCGCCGAGCTGGCCTACAACATTTTGCCGCAGGATTTCCGCCGCATCGACACCCGCAAGTCTCGCATCATTTTGGTCGAAGGTATGGACCGGGTGCTGCCCCCCTACGATCCTTCTTTATCTGCGCGGGCGGCCGAGTCGCTAGAGGGTCTGGGCGTTACCGTAGTCACCAACTCTCTGGTGACCGACGTCCAGCCAGAAGGGGTGACCCTCAAGAAAAAAGACGGCACCACCGAAACCATTGGCGCACGCACAGTGCTCTGGGCTGCCGGGGTGCGGGCCTCGAAGATGGGCAAAGTGCTAGAATCTCGCACCGGAGCGGAGCTAGACCGGGCGGGCCGAGTGATGGTAGGGCCCCGCCTGCACCTGGAAAACGATGACAGCATCTTCGTGATCGGCGATTTGGCCCATGTGTCGCACCAGGGCGATCGCCCGCTGCCGGGGGTAGCCCCAGTGGCCATGCAGGAGGGTCAGTATATGGCGAAGCTGATCAAGACTCGCCTGGCGGAGAAGTCCGTTCCTGAATTTCGCTACATCGACCGGGGTAGCCTGGCCGTTATCGGCAAAAACGCCGCCGTGGTAGACCTGGGCTTTGTAAAATTCTCGGGCTTCTTTGCGTGGCTAGTGTGGATCTTTGCCCACATCTACTACCTAATCGAGTTTGATAACAAGCTGGTAGTAATGACTCAATGGGCCTGGAACTACTTCACCCGCAAGGGCGGAGCAAGGCTAATTACGGGGCCAGAGGCGTTCAACCTGCGGTTGCCGACGGCTAATCAAACGGTAAAAGAGCGAGAGCGAACGCCTGCGTAATTAAAACGTCTGCGTGATTGGGCAATGGCCATAGGTGAGCAGCTGGCGCTGCCGACAGGGGTGTCAGCCCGCTACTCTTCCACTTCTAGGCTAGCTACCACAAACGCCGCAAAGGCAAACCCCGCCAGCAGCGGCAGCGGGCAGTTTAGCCAATAGCTCATCCCCATCGCCAAAACGCTGACGGCGATCGCCGCACTCGTCCATCGGGTTTCTTGGGGCGTTAGGCCTTTCCGAGCCTTGATGGTTCTTAGGGTCGAAAAGGGGATTGGCTCGGGCATCACTGCGTTTGGCGGAAAAGCCCAGTAGGCGTTGATAGGATTCATGACCGGCTCAGTCCAGCCATTATCTTGGCACCACTCTTGAATCCAGTCGTCGCAATAGTGTTTCATACTTAGCCGATTTGCTGCCTTTATGAGATAGATTTCAAATCCAAATCTTTTTTGACTGTATCAACCCCGAATTGAGCTGGGGGGATTGGGCAAAAAAAGTTTACGTCGGGCGTTACAGCCTGCTATGGAAAGCGCAACCCCCTTGCGTAAAAGTCGTTGTAGAAATTGTTAGAGACAGGACACTGCGCTGCCTGAGCGAGAGCCCCATCACCCCAAAAACAGACGATAGGCTGGATTTTCGTTTTCATCCCAATAGCGATAGCCTAGGCCCTCTAGAAAGGTTTGCCACTCCAAGGTATCCTCCGGGGGGACCTGAATACCCGCTGCAATGCGAGCGTAGTCGGACCCGTTGTTGCGGTAGTGGAACAGGCTGATATTCCAGTTGGGCCCCATGGTGTCTACAAACCGAGTCAGCGCGCCGGGGCGCTCTGGAAACTCAAACCGATAAAGCAGCTCGTTTTGGGCCAAAGGCGATCGCCCCCCGACCATATGGCGCAGGTGCATTTTTGCGAGCTCATCATCGGTGAGGTCGTAGGTCTCAAAGCCGTTGGCCTCGAAGGTAGCGGCCATTTGGGCGGCGTCGGCGCGATTGGCGATCTGCAGCCCGACAAAAATATGGGCCACCTGATGGTCAGCGATGCGATAGTTGAACTCAGTGACGTTGCGGGTGCCGATGCAGTGGCAAAACGTGCGCAGGCTGCCGGGTTTTTCAGGAATAGTGACGGCGAAAATCGCCTCCCTACGCTCTCCTAGCTCCGCTCGCTCCGCTACAAACCGCAGCCGGTCGAAGTTCATGTTAGCGCCACAGGCTACCGCCACGAGGGTTTGGCCTTGAATTTGCTCCCGCTCTACGTAGGCTTTCGCCCCGGCGATCGCCAGCGCCCCAGCGGGTTCTAAAATCGAGCGCGTGTCTTCGAACACGTCTTTGATGGCGGCGCAGGCATCGTCCGTCTCTACCCGAATCACCTCATCCACATACAGCTGGCATAGGCGAAAGGTCTCCACCCCCACCTCCCGCACCGCTACCCCATCGGCAAACAGGCCGACCTGCTCCAAACGAACCCGGTGGCCGGCTTCGAGCGATCGCGCCATGGCGTCAGCATCCACCGGCTCTACCCCGATAATCTTGATCTCTGGGCGCAGCCGCTTCATATAGGCCGCAATGCCCGAAATCAGCCCGCCGCCGCCAATGGCCACGAAGACGGCATGAATCGGCTGCTGATGCTGGCGCAAAATCTCCATGCCGATGGTGCCCTGACCCGCGATCACGTCGGGGTCGTCAAACGGATGAATGAAGACTAATCCTTTGTCGGCCTCAAGCTGGCGTGCGTAGGCATAGGCATCGTCATAGGTCTCGCCCTGTAGCACCACTTCCGCCCCCCGCGCCTTCACAGCCTGAACCTTGACTTGGGGGGTAGTCACGGGCATGACGATCAGCGCCTTGACCCCCAACCACTGCGCCCCCAACGCCACCCCCTGAGCATGGTTTCCCGCGGAGGAAGCGATCACTCCCCGCGAGAGCTGCTCGGCGGACAGCTGCGCCAGCTTGTTGTAAGCGCCCCGCAGCTTGAACGAAAAGACAGACTGCATATCCTCACGCTTGAGCAACAGCCGGTTGTCAAGCCGAGCGGACAGATTAGGCGCTAACTCTAAGGGGGTTTCTTGGGCAACGTCGTAGACGCGGGCGGTCAAAATGCGCTCTAAATAGTCAGACGGCATGGCAGACGGCGATAGAGATTGAGAACGAGGTGTTTAGTATACCGGCGTATGGCTCTGCCTACTGTCTGAACAATCGATAGCACGGCGCTTGTCTATCGAACGTAATTTAAAGCCACAGCCCAGCATACAGAGCGTCAAAGCACTAGCTCATCGAGCGGAGCCGGGCGACCAAAGACATGACCCTGAAATAGGTCAACGCCGACTCGCCGCAGTTTTTGAACCATGATGTCCGTCTCAACCCATTCACTATCGTATCGATCGAGTTCTCTATCATCAATCGCAGTCATTTGAGACGTGAGAATCCTCTATGACAGTAGCTTTGACCATTATGTGGATCTTTATGACCGAAAGCCGCAATACTTCAGACGGTCAACAGATTTACACAATGGGTATAGGGTTGGACAGAGGGCGACATCCGGCGCAGTCCTGTCTCTTGTGCGCCGCTTTCGGCAAGAAATGGTTCATGAACTACGTCTAGCCGCAAGGCTGAGCTAGACGTTTCGCACGTTTCATTTCCGCTAGGCGCTTCATGCTTCGGCAATCAGTGGAGCTAGTGGATCGACGGCTTAAGGACAGTTCGTGCCCCTTGGCCCAGATCAGAGTTGACCTGGGCTGCATTGGTATCGCGGTCCTCAACATGACCGCAGTGCTGGCATACGTGAGTGCGCTCAGCCATCGTCTTGGGCGTCGTCTGTCAGCACACAGCACACCGCTGAGTAGGCTTAAGCTGCCGGGTAGGTGACTCGACATAGAAGCCACCGGCCTCAGCCTCTTTGTAGGATAGCAGCTTGCCAATCTCGGCAAACCCTACCGACAAGATAGAGCGGTTGAGACCGGCCTTTTGCTTTTTCCGCTTACCCTTCTGGGCCTTGCGAGTCATGCCCTTGACGTTGAGTTGTTCGCCAGCAACTAGGCTGTTATCGCGTACTATGCTGCTGGTTACCTGGTGAAGCCAATCCTCGCGCTGGCGCTTCACTGTTCGCTTGCGACTAGAAATCTTTTGTTGCGCTGCTTTCCATCTGCGAGAGCCACGCACCCCACCACGCCGGTCAGGGCGGCGCTTCCTTTGCAGGGACTTGCTCAGTCGCTTAACGGCCCGGTCGCCCTCGGCGATAAATTGAGGCTTGCGCTCTTTGGTGCGGTCCGAGAACGATATGGCATCTTTGCAGCCCAGGTCCACACCGATAGCGCCTGTCCCTGTCTCCCGCACCGGGCTGCATTTGACCGTGATGCTGGTATACCAGCAATCCTCAACGGCGCTGTAGACGATAGTGCAGATGGTTGGCTTTCCCCAAGTTCTGGCCTGAGCGCGCATCTGAATGCGCAACCCCAAATCTCTCAGCTCCAAGTAGCCATTTGTACCATCGGTATGGGCTTTCCATCCTGACTTGCAAGGATATGTCCAACCTCTGTAGTAGCGGAATGCCTTGAATTTGGGGTAACCCCGCAGGCCATTGAAAAAGCCCTGAAATGCTAGGTCAACCCGCTTTAGAGTCGCTTGCAAGGCGTGACTGGCTAGCCCTTTGTACTCAGGCCACTCTCTCTTAAATGCTGGCAAACAGTTTTGCTGAGCAAAGTAGTCCACCGAGACGCCCCACCGCTTATACATATCGCGGCGATCTGCTAGTGCGGCATTGTACAGATACTGGTGTAACTTTCGCGCATCATGCAGCTTCGCCGCCTTAGTGGCGGACGGATACAGCTTGAAAGTGACGCGGCGAGTTGTTACCATGTGCCCATAATAGCCTACACCTAGCTCAAATGCCAACAAGAAAAGGAAGTCACAGCGTTTTTAGTGTGCACCTGCACCTAGTATTCGTAACGCACTACAGGCGCAAAGCCATCGACTCTGAAATGCTTACTAGGATTGAGGAAATGATTTCTCAGGTCTGCGTGAAGATGGGGTGTAGGGTGCTGGAGTTCTCAGGGGAAGCGGACCACATCCACCTACTTGTTGACTTCCATCCACGCAACTCAATCTCTGCGCTCGTTGGCAGCCTTAAAGCCGCAACCAGCCGCACCATGAAAAAAGAATTTCCCCAGCAGTACAAAGAACACTACGGGGGACATAAAGCGTTTTGGTCCAACGCTTACTATGTCGCTAGCGCTGGCGGAGCCCCAATCGAAATGCTTAAACAATACATCCACCGCCAAGATGCACCGACTGATTGACGGCTCCGCCATCCCCTATCCTTCCCTAATCCGCTGCGCTGAGATTAGGGACTGCCGCGCTAGAGTTCCAAAAATCTAATCGTCTGGTAAGACAAATTTTATTTAGCCGTTTATTATTGTCCTAAGCAACCTGCCTCACAGACTGCGGAACGGTTAACCAATGGTTGATGCCACCATCTCTGCTCACTTCGATGCCGCCGCCCGTGAGGCGTTAGCGTTTCTTCAAAAATGGATTGGGTTCGACCTGTGGATGGTGACCCAGGTCAAACAGACCGATTGGATTGTTTTACAGGCTCAAGATCAAGGGTATGGCATCGCAGAAGGCGAAAATTTTCGGTGGTTGGACTCCTTCTGCTGGTGGATGATAGCCGGCAAAGGCCCCCGGATTGCCCCTCGCTCTAGAGATATTCCAGCGTATAACAGCGCTCCCATCGGGGAGCAGATAAGCATCGAATCCTACATAGGCGTTCCGTTGCTCTACAGCGATGGCTCCTTATTCGGAACGCTTTGCGCCATCCATCCCGAACCTCAGCCCGACGCGATCGCATCCAAGCTCCCCCTAGTTGAAGCGATAGCTGAGCTACTTAGCCGCCTGCTCGACGCCGACCTAAAGCTGGCACAGCAGGCAAAACAGGCTGAGCAAGCAGAAGCTGTAGCGATGAAAGACGTCCTGACCGACCTTTACAATCGTCGGGGCTGGAACCGGAGGCTGGTTGAAGAGGAGGCCCGATGTCGGCGACAGGGGTACTCCGCCTGCATCATCGCCGTTGATTTGGACGGGCTAAAGGAAATCAACGACTGTCAGGGCCATGTGGAAGGAGACCGGGTAATCCGTCAAGCGGGCCAGCTCATTCGGAACGCTGTGCGTCAGCACGATATCGTGGCTCGAGTGGGGGGCGATGAGTTCGCTATTTTGAGCACGGTCTGTACGCTGGCCGTTGGCGAGTCCTTGCTGAAGCGAATCCGCAGGAGCTTTGCGCTCAAGGGAATCGAGGCCTCCTTTGGGATGGCTTTTCGAAGTCCTAGTAATGGATTGTGGGACGCTTGGGAATGCGCTGACCAGGCGATGTATCGCTGCAAACGCAAAAAGAAGCTGCGTCACTACCTGCTAAAGCGATTGGCCTGATAGCCAAAGTTAGGGGCCACAGGCCTCGCCGTGCTGCTGCAGACAGTCTGCTTGCTCCCAGTCCTCTAGGTCTTTCCACGCCACGTCCCGCCGTAGCACCATCCCGTTGTGGCCCACTAGGTAGCGGGGTAGCTGCTGCAGCTCAATAAGCCCCAGGGTCTCCATGTCGTAGGTTGTGTAGAGGGCTTGCGGCACGTCGAAGGTGATGTCGATAATTGTCAATGTCTTGCCGGGAGGCAGGTTACCGGCAATGAGCGGACGAGGACCAGACCCCAACAGGCCCGTGTGCAGCAGCTGCAGGTCACCCCGACGGGCGGGGTAATAGGCGTGCTGGTGACCGCTGATATAGGTATGGACGTTGTACTGCTCCAACAGAGCCCGCAGGACGTCGGCGTTCTCCATTACCTCACCGGGACTGTCTCGCCCAATGGCCACGGCATAGAGCGGCAGGTGCCCCAGCAGGATGCGCAGCTTGGCGTTCTGAGCCTCGGGGCTGGCGAGGGCCTGCTCCACCCAGGCCAGCTCTTCATCGGAGAGGGAGCTGGACGAACCGTCCCAGGCTAGAAAAAAGACATCTTCAAACGTAAAGCTATAGAAAAAGGGAAACTGGTGGCGATCGCTAAACTGGAGTCCCGGATCGTGGGCCGGGTCGTTCCAGTATTCCGCCGCCAAATCCCGCTCTTGCGCAAACAAAAAGCTTCCCCCCTGCCCCCGAGCGCTAGAAGCATCGTGATTGCCAACGGTAAATCCGTAGGGCAGCTGCGCCTGCCGCAGAGGGGCGGCGACATGGGCATCAAAGGCGGCCCACATCGCGCGAATCTCTTCTACCGTGAGGGTAGGGCTTTGTCCAGCCACCATGTCGCCGCTGCACAGCACTATATCTGGATCCCAGAGCGGCATCAGAGCGATCGCTTTATCCACTTCAGGGTCATAATCCGTCGAGCCATACGCGCCGTTGAGGTCGCTGATTACCGCTAGGCGCAAGTCTCCCTTGGGAGGATTGACCAGGCCTCCCGCCACGCTAGAGGCGATCGCTGCGGTTTCTGGCGGCAGCTGTGGCGCTGTGGCCCCTCGGGAGTCACCTCTAGGCTCGGCGGCTGGAGCCGTCTTTGGCGGCATAGAATCGGCCGCTGGGATGTCTTGCCCGCGCTGGCCGCACGACAGGCTCAAGCAGAGGATGAGGCTAGCCAGCAGCCAAAAAGAACGCCTGATGCGCATGGGTTATCTACGTCAACACAGGCATATTGTAGGGGCAAATTGGCCCTCTGTCCCTACCCGCTGACTACGGGCGCTTTGGCCGTGACCCGCCTTGCCGCCCGCTTCTCCATTCGCAGCTTAGGCTGCAGGTACAGGTTTTCTACCAGCACCGCCGCCCCCGCAATCCAAGGGGGCACGATAATGGCCCCGATAATTCCCAGCACCTGGGTCCCCCCCAGCACCGCAAGCAGCTGATAGAGCGGATGCACCCCCACCGACGAGCCCACCAGTAGCGGATCAAGGACGTAGGTTTCGAGGTTTTGCACGACGACAAACAGGACCGCAACCCAAAGGATAGTCCACCAGCCCTGGGAAATCGCAATGGTCAACGCCGGAATCGCCCCAAGAAACGGTCCAATAAACGGAATGAGATTGGTAACCCCGGCGATCGCCCCAAGACCTAGGGCAAACTCAGACAGCCCCAGAAACCGCAGCGTGGTCGTAATCAGCACGCCCAAAATCGCGGACACTAAAATGCGCCCCCGCACGTAGCTGCCGATGCGATCGCCAATGGGGGCCATTTGGGCAGCGAGGCGCTCATCCCAGGGCTGGGGCAAGAGGCTGACGAGGCCGCGGATCAGCTTGCGGCTGTCGGAAACCATATAGCCGGAGATAAAAATGGCGAGCACTACGCTAAAAACACCGCCAACTAGCCCCGTCGTAATGCTGACCGACCGTCTCAGCAGCTGCTGGGTCGAGCGGATGGCCCAGGTGGTTAGCCCTTGCACATCAATGATTTGTCTAAACAAGTCGCTCACCAAGTCAGGGCGATTGTCGCCTTGACGGGTAGCCAAATCCTCTAGGGTGACTAAGACATTGTCGAGGGAAAGGGGCACCTGGCGAATGAGGCGCTGAATTTGCTCAAATAGGGAGGGACCAATGAGAATGCCAAACCCCGTTAGCCCGCCAATGAGCGTGAGGTAAACCAAAAGCACCGTGACCCAGCGGGGAATACGCCACTGCTCGGCCCAGTTGACAATAGGGGCGATCGCCGAGGCTAAAACGGTAGAGATCAGCAAGAGTAAGAGCAAGCTCCGCAGCTGCCAAAGCAACACGATAGCTAGCCCAACTGAGACAATAGAGAACAGAGTCGACAGCGAGATCGACACGTGCTGCTGGGATTCGAGCTTCAAATGAATTGCCTCCGTAATGTCGGCGATCGTCAAACGAATGGAAGCGCCCGGTGTTCACTATTGTGCCAGGCTTAGCTCAATTTTGTAGACAGCTACAGCGGCTTTCGAGCCTAGGGGTTTGAGCAGGATGTCATTGCCGCGAAAGACCTACAGATTGGGTATGGCGGCACTGGGCACTGCGGCGTGAGGCATGACGGCACTGAAAGGAAACTAGGACTACACTAGATTTAGCTACTAGACAGGAAGCCCCGCGCTCTACCCGTCAGGGTGAGCGTCGGGATGAGAGTCGCGCTAGCCGAAGTGCGCCCGCAAAATGATGCACAGCGGATAGTGCGCTCAGCGCTGAGGCTAGCAGTTGGTATGATAGAGATAGCAAGGTGATACACCCCGCAAAGAGTGTGACGGGCCCGTAGGCGAAAGCTGCAAGTCACCCGTTCCTCAGTTTGCAAATGTATCTGCGACACATAGTGCGTATCCTCCCTCGCGGAGATGAAAATTCAAAACTCTGCCGTGGGGCATCAGGCGGAGTATAAACCTATCTCAGGATATGTCTCGGCAATAGCTGGGAGTCACTGAGGAAGCCCGCGCTGTACAGCTTGCTGTCAGCGTCGGGAGGATGTCACGTGTTTTCGCTAGTGAACCAGTCTTTTGTGGAAACCGCAGTTACGCCAATTCCCTGAGCCATGTTTGAACTCCTAGCTGCACTTTCCATTGGAGCTGCAGCGGGCCTGAGACTGGCGCTGCCGCTCCTGATTCTCGGCATTTTGAGCGGTGACGACCTGTGGAGCCAAGTGCCGCTCCTCTCTATGCTTCGCCCCGCTACCGTGCTGGGGATCTTGGTCAGCTGGTCACTCCTGGAGCTCGTGATCTCCAAAGATCGCGTGGGGCATAGAGCGCTACAGACGGTGGAGCTATTTCTAAGTCCGGTGGTAGGGGCGATCGCTGGCATTGCCGTTGTGAGTACCGTCGGCAGTTCGGCTCTGATTTTCGGCATTATCGGGGCAGTCAGCGCGTCATTGGCCTTCGTTCTACGGCTCGTACAGCTCGGTTGGTTTTACCGGCTTAGGGGGCTGCCGCTGTGGTTCATCCTGACTCAGGATGTGCTGTGCGTCGTGCTCGTGTTTCTCGCCCTCGATGCGCCGCGTCAAGGAGGCCTAATCGCGCTATTTTTGCTGTGGCTAGCGATTCGCAGCTCAGGCACGTGGCAGCAGCGACGACGCAACGTTTCATTGGCGGCAGATTCGAAAGAGCCGTAGCGCCCAAGCGATCTTCAAGTCCGGACAACCATAATGTTTGCAGCTTTGAGCATGTGGTAGGTAATCATCAGCTGTGTCAAAGCCAGCGGATAGCTCTGCAGGGTCTCTCCCGTTGTGCCGACCACCTTACCCAAGTTTTGATTGCCCTCTAGGCTGCAGAATGGACCCAAGTAGGGAATTTCGTTGCAAAGCACTCGCTCTAGGGATTTGACTTGCTCATCGGTAGCGTGACCGTCGATCTCAAGTACGTCTACGGGCTTGCCCATATCGCGATCAAGGCCAAGACGGATGGCCTCTCCTAAGTGGCTTCCGTTGGGGCTGAGAATATGGGTAAAGTCTGGGTGCGGGATTGTAGGCCGCAGCACCAGGCGAGCGTTGAGCAGGGTTTCGTTGACGGGCTCGCTGCTGGGGGGATAAAAGGTAACCACCACGTCAGCCCACTGCCGCTGCGGGCGAATGAAGGACTCCGAATCAGACTCCCGCTTACTCATTTGCTCGCGGACCTGCTCTTCGGTGTAGCCCCGCTTGCGGGTATCGCGCTTTACCTTCCACCCAAAGCGCACCTCTTCAGGAGGTGCCAGGTAGACCTTGACGTCATAGGCGTCACGCATGCCGCGCGTGGAGTAACCCAGCAGCCCCTCAACGATGACGTAGCGCTGAGGCTCGATATATTCCGGGGCGTCAAAGGCTCCAGTAGTGTGGTTATAGATGGGCTTGAGCACCGGCTGACCGGTCCGCAGTAGCGTTAGATGCTGTTGAATAATATCCAGGTAGTTGCAGTCTGGATGGAGCGCTGAAATCCCCATATCGGCCCGCTGCTGACGGTCGTAGCGGTGGTAGTCATCCGTGCAGATCACGGTAACGTTGTCTTCCCCCAGGATTTGGGCAATGCCCCGCGTCAAGGTTGTCTTTCCGGCAGCGCTATCGCCAACAATACCGAGTATTATGGGGCGGCTTGACATAGTTTCTCCTGGATATGGCGCTTGCTGAGACGCACGCTCTGGTGCTTCGTCACAAACTATTGCCTCATTCTAGGAAGTAAGGGGACGTAACTCAAGCAGCCGGTTTACTGAAGCGATCTGCTGAGCCGCCCCAAAGAATAGAGGCAAGGGAGACTTACCGCAGCCGCTGTAGCGCGATCGCCCCACCCATGGCTACGGCCCCCAGCGCCGCCGCTGCGGCCAAGATCACGCCAAAGGGCAGCTGCGGCAGCTGCCGGCCTAAAACCTGCAGCGAAACCAGCGTCGGACCGTCGGGGGTGACGATAAAGGCATTTTGCACCGATAGAATGGCGATCGCTAAAATCCAGCTCGCCAACAAGACCGACAGAAGCAGCGTTACTATCCCTTTCATCACTAACTCGCGCAGATCTCAGTCAGGCAAACCACCAACACCGACTTAATGGTGGCCTCCGGGTCGTACTCCGTGGTCTCCCGGTAGTCCCCAGCCTCCTGGGGATAGATGCCAGCGTAGTCCGGAGTCGCCGCGCCGGGTTCCCTAGCCCAAGTGCCAAAGGAAACGTTGTCAGCCGGAGGGGTAGTAAAGCGGACATATTCTAGAGAGGCGTTGGCCTTGTGGTGCGACAGGGTGGCGCTACCATAGGTCGCTTCGGCCTCAGCGATGGAGGTTCCCGCGCCGATGCCCTCAGCGGTCTCAAAGGCCGGGTTAGTGGTCAACACACCTTGAATGACGTCCCCATCGGCGATTGGCTCGCCAGGCAAATGCAAGATGTGAAACAAGATTTCCCTACCTTGACGCACGGCGATCGCGTCAAATTCAGCGAGGAAGGGGGACTGGGGAGTAAAAGACGCCTCTGATCCCAGCAGCTGCTTGAGTTCCCCCAGGGTAAGCCCGAGCTGAGCCGGACCAATGCCGTGGGTCGAAATCTCTTGATTGTCGGGCTCGGCGGGAGGCGGCGGTTCGGGAGCCTCAGAGACCACAGACGCCGGCTGCGGCGTAGGGCTGGGTTCAAGCTCGGCGGAAGATTGGCCACAGCCGGCCACGATCACAAGGGCGATCGCCAAGGCGGGCCACTGCTGTAGGACGTGTCTTGTCATAGTTACTTATTGTTGCTTTAAGCTGAGGGCGAGCTGGTAAACATGACGACGAGGCAGGTCTGCCTGCTGCGCCAGCTGGCGGCTGGCATCGGAGTGAGAGAGGCCTTGAGCCAAAAGCCGCCGCAGTTCGGAGGTAATGTCGGCTTCGCTGAGCGCTGGCGCTTTTGACTCCCCACCGGCAACTACAAGCGTAAATTCTCCCTGAGGAGTCTGCTCAGTGTAGCGTTCAACAGCGGCGGCGATGCTGCCCTGCCAAAACTCTTCATACCGCTTTGTCAGCTCACGGGCAAGAATCAGGCGGCGCTCAGATCCTAAGATTTCTTTGAGATCACCTAGGGTTTGGCGGAGGCGATGGGGCGCTTCGTAGAGCAACAGGGTGCGCGGCTCAGCTTTGAGGGCTGCGAGGCGATCGCGACGGGGTGCTCCTTTGACGGGCAGAAACCCCTCGAATACGAACTGGTCCGTAGGCAGACCAGAAGCGCTGAGTGCCGCGACGCCCGCGCTCGGGCCGGGGATAGGACTGACGGCGACGCCAGCCTCCCGGCAGGCCCGCACTAGCTCATAGCCGGGATCTGAGATTCCCGGCATACCCGCATCGCTCACCAGGGCAATAGTCCCATCATCCCGAAGTCGCTGCAGGAGCTCCGGGACGCGATAGCGATTGTTGTGGGCATGGTAGCTCATCTGGGGCGTATCGATTTGAAAGTGATGCAGCAGCTTGCCGGTGTGCCGCGTATCCTCAGCGGCAATCAGGTCGACCTGACGCAAGATCCTAACGGCCCGAAAGGTCATATCCTCTAGATTGCCAATGGGAGTCCCCACGATGTACAGCGTCCCTGGCGTGACGTCGGCGCTAGAGGTCTGTTGGGGCAATCCATTAGGCTGCAGTGGCGCAGACGTTTGAGGCATAGGAGGCTGCGGTACAGTGGGCTGTGGCATGCAAATTCTACTGGTATCAACGTATATAGACCCGGACAACGCTAATCGTGAGTCAACTCCCGCGTCAAGGACTGTTTGTAGGACTGCTTACCCTCGACTTGATCTACCATGTCGAGCGACTGCCTGCACCTAACGAGAAGCTCGTTGCCTCAGACTATCTGGCCGTTGCCGGTGGCCCCGCCGCAAACGCCGCGATCGCATACCGCCATTTTAACCAAAGCGCCGTTCTGGTGAGCGTACTGGGTCATCACCCTTTGAGTCAGCACGTCGCGGCTGAGCTGGCAGCCCACCAGGTTACCCTGATTGACCTCGCGCCGTCCCATCCTGAGCCGCCCCCAGTCTCCTCAATTTTAGTCACCCGCGCCACGGGCGATCGCGCCGTGGTGTCTCTCAACGCCCGCCGTCATCAGGTCTCGGCTCAGGTTCCCGCCGAGGTGATGGATCTGCTGCCGCGCTGTCGCGTGGTTTTGATTGATGGGCACCAGATGGCGCTTGGAGCTGCCGTAGCCCAGCGGGCCCAAGCACAGGGAATTCCCGTCGTGGTAGACGGCGGCAGCTGGAAGCCCAATTTTGACCAAGTGCTGCGCTGGACCGACTGCGCGATTTGCTCAGCCCAGTTTAGGCCTCCCGGCTGCGCAACTGCCCAAGAGAGCGTGAGCTATCTTCAGCGGCTAGGGGTGCCTCACGTAGCAATGACGCGGGGGAGTGAACCGATCCTCTATTGGCGCGGCGATCGCTGCTGGAAAATTGCCGTGCCCACCATTGAGGCCGTGGATACTCTGGGGGCAGGCGATATTTTTCACGGGGTCTTTTGCCACGCCCTGACGTCAGCGCTCAATGACCTAAAGCTGCAAGAGACGGAACTTGCCTCGTCGCAGGCGATCGCAGCGCTTCAGCAGGCTGCTCAAGTCGCGGCATTGGCCTGCACCACCTTTGGCACGCGTCAGTGGATGAGCCAATACGATTAAACAGACTAAGCGGCATCAGCGCTGGCGTAAAGGCAACGCAAAGGTGGCGTAAAGCTGTCGCAGCGGTATCATCACTTGCCGCGTAGATTAAGTATCATCCTTAGAGCGACCGACTTAGAACGACCAATTTAACGCTGGCCGGTCCAGGCTGGCCGATTGACGAAAGTCGGTATAGTAGACAAACTTTGTGCTGCCTAAGCGCAAAGGCAAGTCGTAAATTTTCAGCAGATCTATAAAATTACAGGAATTTCTATGGCATATCAGCGTGAGAAAGACGTAGCGATTGAAGCCGCGATCGCGGCAGCTAAGCTTTGTCAGCAGGTGCGAAACCAAATTTCTCCCGAGGCAATCGAGAAAAAGGACAAAAGCCCCGTCACCATCGCCGACTATGGGGCCCAGGCTTTAGTGTGTCACGCCTTAGACGTGGCCTTTCCCAATGACCCCATTGTGGGCGAAGAAGACGCGGGCCAGCTGCGATCGCTGGAGATGAAGGAAAAGCTAGAGCAGGTGACCCAGTTTGTTCAGGGCATCGAGCCTGAGGCGACGCCGGGAGCCGTGATGGACTGGATCGACCGGGGCAACGGCCAGGCCGCTGAGCGCTTCTGGACCCTCGACCCCATCGACGGCACCAAGGGCTTTTTGCGCAATGATCAATATGCGGTGGCGATCGCGCTGCTAGAGGAAGGCGAAATCAAGGTGGGCGTGCTCGCCTGCCCCGCCCTCAAGTTTGACGACGCCAGCGAAGAAGGGCTGCTGTTTGTCGCCGTTCGGGGGGAAGGGGCAACTATGCGGCCTCTGAGCGGCGGCGCTGAGCAGTCAATTCGCGTGGTGGGAGATGACACAGCCACCCTGCGTTTTGTCGAGAGCGTCGAGTCCGGCCACGGGGATCAGGGCCGTCAGCAGGCGGTGGCTAGCGCCTGCGGCTTCACCGCGTCCGCGCTGAAGATGGACAGTCAGGCCAAGTACGGCGCGGTGGCCGCAGGGCAAGCAGCGCTCTATCTACGGCTGCCGTCTCCCAAATCTCCCAACTACCGCGAGAAAATTTGGGACCACGCAGCAGGCGTGATCGTGGTGGAAGAGGCCGGCGGTCGCGTGACCGATATGCACGGCAAACCCCTCGACTTCTCGAAGGGGTCCAAGCTGGTGGACAATCAGGGCGTGGTGGTCAGCAACAGCGCCATTCACGATACGGTGCTGGCGGCGCTCAAAGAGTCGGTTCCCAGTGCATAGCGCAACGCATAGCACTTTCCCGGCGCACAGTACTAAGGCGAGGCGGGCTGAGCTAGAACCCGCTTCATAACGGCTTTGTAGGCCGCTTCCACCTGACCCAGGTCATGGCGGAAGCGGTCTTTGTCCATCACCCGCTGCTTGGGGTCAGCAACGCTTTGATCCCACAGGCGGCAGGTGTCAGGGCTGATTTCGTCTGCCAGCAGCAGCTGACCGCTCTTGTCAGTGCCAAATTCCAGCTTGAAGTCAACTAGGGCGATGCCGCAGCGCTCAAAGAAAGCCTGCAGCACTTGATTGATCTGGCGGGCAAGAGCGTCGAGCCGAGCCACCTGCGCTTCAGAAGCCAGCGCCAGTGCCGCAATGCGATCGCGGGTCAGCAGGGGGTCGCCCAGATCGTCGCTCTTGTAGTAAAACTCGACTAGGGGCGGCGAGAGGGACTGCCCCACGGGTAGTCCTGTTTCCCGCACCAGACTCCCCGCCGCCAAGTTGCGCACCACCACCTCTAGAGGAATGATTGTAACGTTGCGGACCCGCATCGTGTTCGGAGAGGGCGACGCGATCCAGTGAGTAGCGATTCCCTGAGACTGCAGCAGCTGAAACAGGTGGGTAGAGATGGCGCAGTTCATCTCGCCCTTGCCCTGAATAGTGCCCCGCTTTTGGGCATTAAAAGCGGTGGCGTCGTCCTTGAAATGGGTCAGAAGAACGTCGGGGTCTTCGGTGGTATAGAGAATTTTGGCCTTACCCTCGTAGACTTTCTGGGCCGTTGTGTTTTCCATGGGTCAGCTTGTTTAGGTTGAAGCGCAATAGCCTAAAGACCGGCCCCTAATGGGCCATCGCCTAAGCTCTCCGCAGTCTCTGTAGAGTTTAGAGGAGGACGTAAACCAATATAGAGCGCCAGCCCCAGCATTGGTAGGACAGCGGCTAGCCAGCCCCACGGCCCCACGCCCCGGCGAGCCATGTCATCGCCCAGCAGGGCGGGCACCAGCAGGCACAGCAGGCAAAAGTCGAGGCTCATGACGTGGATGAAGCGGCTAGTCTGCCACTGCTCCCAAAAGGCTCCCCAGTTGCCCCAGCCCAGGCCATAGCTCACCAAAGCCACGATGGCGATCGCCGCCAGCCCGCCGAGCCAGCGAGAATCTACTAGCCTCAGTTGCCAATCCCGGTTTCCGGGAAATGTTGAGTTGGGACGACGCAGCGCTAGGTAAGGCAATACCGCAAACGCACCCACGCCGAAGGAGGCGACGACAAAGGGCCAAGCGGGGACCGACTGCGATCGCCCGTCCACCAGCATGAGGCTGCTGTATAGCATTGGCCACACCCCCATGAGGTTAAACAGGGCAATGATGATGGGATTGATGTCGCCCCAGTTCCCGAAGGACAGATTTTTAATCAGCGATAGGGTGTCGGGCTGATCTGGAGGGGCCAGAACAAGCGCATAGCCGATTAGCCCCAGCCAGAGGACGATAAACAAAAGCCGCCGTGCCATACCTATGCTACGTAACGTGTACCTTGATGCTAGCACTCCTACACACGTTGCTAACTATGTCGCTACATGTTGTTTTGTACCTATGAACCAACCTAGATTACAGATGGCTGAAACTATCCAGAAATGCTTCATAGTGTCTAGTAGGGGAGGGACAGGAGCACTAGAGATTACTAAAGTATGGGCATAGACGCTGCATTTCTACTCAATGCCTACGAGTCAGGGCGACGCGACTTTAGGGGCATCAACCTAGAGGGTGCTGACCTAAGGGGCGTCACGCTCATCGGCGTCAATCTAACGGGCGCTAACCTTACAGGGGCGCTCTTATCCCGCGCCTTTCTGACGGGCACAAATTTCTCTGGAGCTGCTCTCAACTGGGCTGATTTGCGCTTCAGCAAGCTGAGTGACGGCTGCCTTGAGAACACAAATTTGACGAAAGCCGATCTTAGCGGTGCGTTTATGGTGAAGTCGAATTGCCTGTGCGCAGAGCTTAGCGGCGCGAATCTGAGCCATACGAATTTGCGGGGAGCGCTGCTGCAACGGGCAAATCTCTGCGGCGCGAATCTGCTGGGCAGCAACTTGCGCAGCGCCGATCTCAGTCAGGCCAATCTCAACTGGGCGAATCTGGCGGCGTCTCGACTGGGTGAAGCGCGCCTCGCTGGAGCATTCTTGACCGACGTCAATCTGAAGGGAGCCCATATCGGCACCCTAGATCTGCGGGACGTCAGCCTCAGCCCCTCAGCGCTGAGATCTACGCTTGATCGAAATGACGGCGGGGATGGCTTCTCAGCGGAAAGGTCAACGTCCTCGTCAGTTCGCCAGGACGACGCAACTGCTCAGCTGAGGACAGAGATGCGAGCCCAACAGTACTTGGCATTGGCTGCAGCTCCAGGGGAAGCGCAGCTCCATTGGCTACAGGCCTAACGCTATATTGGGCTCAGATCTTCTGGTGCAGACAATAACAATGCACACACCCGGTTTTCCCGCGGCGTCCCTGATTATCGTCTGGGTCACAACCCCATCAAAAGCCAGCGCAGAGGCGATCGCCTCTGCGCTAGTAGAGCAAAAACTCGCTGCCTGTATTGCTATCACCCCGATCCAGTCCCTTTATCGCTGGCAAAGGAAAGTGGAGCAGGCCCAAGAGTGGCAGCTGGCGATTAAAACCCGTCAGGCTCGCTTTCCTGAAATCGAAATCCTCGTGCGCCGCCTACACACCTATGAGGTGCCCGAGATTATTGCCCTACCCATCGTGGACGGCTCACCGGACTATCTCAGCTGGCTGGCGGCGCAGGTGGACTAGCCCGGACCGACGCCGACTTTTAGCGCCAAGCGGGCAGCACCAAGCTAGGTTTTTATTCCAGGCTAAGTTCTTGCCCCAAACAGGGATGCCGCATCCGAACGCAGCTTCTCGGCCTTGTCGGTCTTCTCCCAGGGCAGGTCTAGATCAGACCGACCAAAGTGACCATAGACGGCGACGTCTTGGTAGAAGCGACCTTCGCGCTGCTGGGGAAGCCGGGTCAAGTTAAACATTTGGATGATGCCCGCCGGACGCAGCTCGAAGTGCTGCTTTACCAACGTCAGCAGGTGATCATCCTCAACGCGGCCAGTGCCAAAAGTTTCCACGAGGATGCTCACCGGACGGGCCACCCCAATGGCGTAGCTCAGCTGTACTTCGCACTTGTCGGCCAGCCCTGCAGCCACAATATTCTTCGCCACATATCGACAGGCATAGGCGGCGCTGCGGTCGACCTTAGTGGGATCTTTTCCAGAAAAAGCCCCGCCACCGTGGCGGGAGTAGCCGCCGTAGGTATCGACGATAATCTTGCGTCCGGTCAGGCCAGAATCCCCTTGGGGGCCACCAATGACGAATTTTCCGGTAGGATTCACTAAAAACCGCGTGCTCGTTTCGGGCTTTACATCAAGGCCTTCCAGCACGGGTTGAACGACATGCTCCCAAAGGTCATCTCTGATGCGGTTTTGAACGGCAGCGCCATCGCTGATCTCTTCAATGGTGGGCGCGTGCTGCGTGGAGACCAGGATGGTATCGATGCCGACGGGCTGACCCTCTTCATAGGCGATGGTCACCTGGGTCTTGCCATCAGGGCGGAGATAGGGCAACATTCCGCTTTTGCGAACTGCCGCCAGCTTGCGGGATACCCGGTGGGACAAGCTAATGGGCAGCGGCATCAGCTCAGGAGTCTCGCTGCAGGCAAATCCAAACATAAGCCCCTGATCGCCGGCCCCGATGCGGTCGAGAGCCTCATCGCTCGAATCCTCCCGCATCTCTTGGGCGGTATCAACCCCCTGCGCAATGTCGGGGGATTGGGCGTCAAGGGCAACAATCACAGAGCAGCTCTCTGCAGAGAACCCGTTGTTTGCGTCGGTGTAGCCAATTTCAGCGATTTTGCGACGGGCCAAATCGACGTAGTTGACCTGGGCAGATGACGAAATTTCACCGGTAATTAGAACAAGGCCAGTATTGACGACAACCTCAGCGGCAACGCGGCTACCGACATCTTGTGCCAATAATTCATCGACGATCGTATCTGAGATTTGGTCACAGATTTTATCGGGATGACCTTCGGTAACGGACTCGGATGTAAAAAGGTAACGACGCGGCAAGGAAACGGCCTCACAGTTTACTTAAGGTTTACAGTCTCGAACGTGACGGATATCGGCCCAACGGCTTATACCGCTGGCGCTATTCTTGACTGATTCTACCCGGTCGTGGCTCTGAAAATAAATCGCCTAGCACTTAATCGCTTTAGCGCTGTAGGAATGCGGGGCTGTAACTGAAGTCTAGCGTAGCGTTTAGCTCAGGTGAGCCTGCAGCGCTGTCAGCGTCGGTAAGGTCACGGCGGCGGCGGCGATCGCTTCACTATCGGCCCCGCCTCGATCGATCAAAATGCAGCCTGCCGTATCTGCCTGACGCGCCAGTTCGACGTCAGCCAGCGAATCTCCAACGACGAGCAGCTGCGACGGCGCTACTTTCAAGAGGTCGCAGGCCTTTTCCAAAAATGCCGCCTCTGGTTTGACCGCCTGGCGATCGCCGTCAAAAGTAGGCAGCTGCCCCTCACTTCCCAGCGGCAGATCACTTCCCAGCACTAGGTCAAAGTATGAGGACAGCCCGTAATGCTCAACAAATTCCCTAACGTTGTCCGACGTGTCTGCGGAAGCGATGCCGAGCTTAAGCCCCGACTTGCGCAAATGCTGCAGACAGGCCGAAACATCTCCAAAGGGAGGGGTATGGGCTGCCTTGCCCCCCCAATCAGCGTCTGCTTCTGCAAAACTGGCGCTGACAATAGTCAAAGCCTCACGCCAGCCTCGCCCCGTCTCAGCCACGTAGGCCGCAGCGGCAACCTCAGTTTCCCAACGGCTACTCACCGCCATCAGCCCAGCAGGATCAGTGCCATCATCCGATATTCCCATTGCCATGAGCAACGGCTCTTGCACCCCGGGAATACGCGCGTCGATCAGCCGGGCCCGGCGACGACCCAGCCGGGCTAAAAAATTTCCGGAATCAGCAAGCGTGCCGTCCTTGTCAAACAGAACGGCACGAATATCGTCAAATTTATGTTGGTCGCAGCGAACCGAAATCACGGCTGAAGCTCCATAGACGTCAAACAATCTCTTAGACAAGACAGCAAACGTCTTGAACCTGTAGCTGCTCGGGCGCAACAGCCTCTCAAAGGCGAGCGCCCTATAGCGCACTGTGCGAGCAGCTAGTCCGCTATACCAGCAGGCTATTGCGCTAGCAGGTTGCTGATATAGCGAGTTCCATTGGCAGGCTGTTTCGTTAGCAGTTTACTCCGGAACTGCAACAGCCTCATCAACGCTCTCATCTTCACTTGAGGCTCCGTTGAGATCAGAACCCTGAGACTGCTGCAGCACCCGCTCGCGGTACTTTTCAGCCATCTCTTCGGCCTTGTCATAGACCAAATCTGGGTTCTTGACCATGTCGCCAGGCTCAGGCTCAAGCTGCTTCGTCGATAGGGAAATCCGGCCCCGCTCCGCATCAAGGTCAATAATCATGACCTTAATCTCGTCGTTCACGTTAAACACGCTGTGGGGCGTGTCGATGTGATCGTGAGAAATTTCTGAGATGTGAAGCAAGCCGCTGACGCCGCCGATGTCGATAAAGGCACCGTAGGGTTTAAGGCCGCGAACGTTACCGATAACGACCTCGCCCACCTCAAGACGGTTCATCTTCCGCTCAACCAAAGCACGCCTGTGGCTTAGGACCAGGCGATTGCGATCTTCGTCCACCTCTAGAAACTTAAGGGGAAGCTCTTCAGCAACCAAGTCTTCCTTCGGCTTCCGAGTGCTAATGTGAGACCCCGGAATAAAGCCCCGTAGCCCTTCGATGCGAACCAGCGCACCCCCTCGGTTAGTCGCAAACACAGCGGAGCGAACGGTCGCATCTTCGGCCTTGAGTTGGCGAACCCGTTCCCAGGCGCGCATGTACTCAATGCGACGAATTGACAGCGTTAGCTGGCCGTCCTCATTCTCGTCAGTGAGAATGAAAAACTCACGCGTTTCGTCCGTCTGCAGCACCTCTTCAGGACCGTCGATGCGGTTGATAGACATTTCCTGAATAGGAATGTATGCAGCGGTCTTAGCCCCAATATCAATCAGTGCGCCCCTCGGCTCCAGACTAAACACCGTCCCGGCGACAATGTCGCCTGGACTAAAGTGATAGTCGTATTGATCGAGCAAAGCTGCAAAGTCTTCGTGGGTGAAGCCAATGTTAGTTAAGCTGTCTTGTTCTTTTTCTGCTTGTTCCACCATGCGGGCTGTTCCTGATACCTATCTCCGTTCGTGATACTGCGTTAAAGTTTGGGCTACCTCTCACCATTGGGCACTTCAAGTAGCTTTTCAGCCTACTCCCGGCATTTCGCCAAGGCCAAGCACTCATCACCCAGCTTTACCTGCTCAGAAAACTCATTATACGCTCTATTGCCGTCAGATACCAAGTGCACAATAAAGTATTTTACGCAGGCTGGGCATAAGCCTTCAGAATCCCCTGCCAGTTTGCTAAAGGCTGACCGACCCCAAGCCGCACCGCCACGGTCTGATAGCGCAGCGCAGGGGTCTCTAGGGCTCGGACACAGAGTTCTGCGGCCTGCGTAGGGGAGAGGGTGCCGCTAGGTTCATCAGACGCTGTCAGCGCGATTAGAGAAGAATCATTATCGCCAATGGCCGCGACGCGAAGTACCGTACTTGAAAGCTCTAGATGAACTTGAGGGGCAGACAAACCGGGAGCTAGCCAAACGGCCCGCGACGCATCGCCGTACGCTTCAATCGACTCGATCGCTAGCTCAAACGGACCGGGCTCAAACCGGGGATTGAGTTCACCGTCATACTCAAACTTACTTAACATGACCTGAAACGCCCGCACCGACTGGCGGTTAATGCCGTCCGACTCTTCGAGGGTGCGGGCGCGAAATACGGGCACTAGTTCATCGAATCGAATCTGCACCGTCATCCAATCATTGGGCACGGTATCGAAAGAGGCAGAGTAAGCCACCCCATCCCAGCGATCGCTGTCCCGCAGCAAAAACTTATAGCGATTGCCGTCGCCCCGAACCCGCAGCTGAATCCCTTCATAGGCCGATAGATCGAGCGGGTCGAGGTTGCGGGTTCGGACTGAGGCGAATCCGCCCGAGTTTTCGGTGGAGACTCTGCCCGAAAACAGCGCGCCTGTGGCAACTTTCTCAATGCGGCTCTCGCTCACCCCCCCCATCACCACATCGTCCACTGGACCCCAAAGCGAGTCTAAGGCTACAGGCTGACGAAAGTCGAAAATCACCCGCCGCTGTGGCACCTGGGCCAGCAGGTCGGCGATCGCACTCGGCCCCGTGGGCGAGAGTTCACTTGAGGAAATTACACCAATAGCCCCCACAACTTCACGCCTGACCTCATCTGGAAGCTGGGCGATCGCCTCAGGGAGCCGGTCGGGAGGCAATGCATAGGCCCGGTAGCCCTGCTCAACCAACGCTTGATCCAGTAGGCCAGCCATGGCGGTATCGGCGGCAGTGAGCACAATCTGGTCTGTTGTCATTGCCTGTAGTCCATTCTCTAGAGGGGGCATTGGCAGACCGAGCAGCTGCTGCAGCCATCCCGCCCCACCAAGCATAGGGACAGCGCCAAAGTAGGCGAGCGTCTTAACAAAGCGGCAAGGATTCCAGCGGGTAGACTGCTGCATAGGCCGGACTCTAAATCACTGATAAACAGAACTCTAAGCTAAAGGCTGAAACGTAGGATGCTGAGATGTAAATGTAGGAGACAGTCGTCATTTTAGCGAGTTAGAGGCTTCGCACTGCCGGCAACGACCGAAGATTCAGCCCTCAGGACAGGGCTATCCCTCAGCACTGAGGACTGCAGACCGCAGTTTGGCAAAAAACTCTGCAGGTCTATGTACTATCGTATCAAGCATGCTGATTAGGATAAGGGCAGAATATTGCGGTAGATGTATTTTGGTTAAGTAAGTGGTACATCCTTTTCAAGTTCATAAGTAATTGCTTAGAGTTGTCTACACAAGCAAGATTACGTAGCGAATAGCACAACACTTCGCCGTATTCGGGAAAAGATCGAGTAACCAAGCCACTCACTCCCTTCTGGGGGGTTCGATTAGCGACAGTCTGCACGTCAGTAAGTCAGTTTGACGAACCCAAAAACCCTATCGTTACCGTATTTTGAGGCTAGAGTCGTGTCTATATTCCGTCAATATGTTGTTCCCGCTTTAATTCTGGTGGTCTTTTTAGTGGCTTTAGTGGCTGCTAGCGCCCGCTCCTTCTTACCGGGTGATATGGCGGCCCCTGCGCCTATTGAAGGCGAGCCCGTTGGGCTAGTTTCCCAGGACAAGCTAGTAGAAGGAAGCGAACCGCTCCACCTCGGTCAGTTCTACATTGGTCAATTCCATTTGGGCCAGTTCTACATTGGCCAGTTCTACATTGGCCAGTTCTGCATTGGCCAGTTCTCCATAGACTAGGCCCCCGTTGAGCTCGGATTCCTCCCAACCGTCCCCGTGGGTTTACACCTGTCAGCCAGGGAGTCAGGTTAGTCCTGCTGCCCTAAGGCAGTTTTTAGCCTGGTCCTATGAGGAGCAGTTTTCTCAATCAGTAAGCGCCGACCTGGGCAACTTTGTCGACCAGTACTTAAGCACTGACCACCGGGTCTGGTGGGCGACTAGCCTAGGGCAGCCTGGACCTGTGGGCTGCCTTTGGTTGGGCTATACCGTAGATCCCGCTAGAGGCGATCGCCATCCCTATATCTTTTTAGTCCACGTCATATCAGAATATCGCCGCCGAGGCCTTGGCACCGCCCTTCTCTCACAGGCCGAGAGCTGGGCCAGGCAACAAGGCTACCAAAAGCTGGGGCTGCATGTATTCTGCGATAACAGGGCTGCCCGCAGCCTCTATCAACGGCTTGACTACCGTCCCCAGTCCATTTTGGTGGAGAAAACCTTATAAAAACCTTAGCTCTCCCCTTGCAAACTTCTCCCCTCAATCAGACACTGGTGGTGACACCTACAGGCAGTGACGGGGGATTCTCTTGAAAAGAGTACTTGGGATTATCCTGGGGGGGGGGGCCGGCACCCGACTCTATCCATTGACGAAACAGCGAGCGAAGCCAGCCGTACCTCTAGCAGGAAAGTACCGGTTGATCGATATTCCGGTGAGCAACTGTATCAACTCGGAGATCAACAAAATCTACGTGTTGACTCAGTTCAACTCAGCCTCACTCAACAGACATATTTCCAGAACATATGAGTTTCCAAGCTTCACTGATGGCTTCGTCGAAATTCTAGCGGCACAGCAAACCCCTGACAATCCGAGCTGGTTTCAGGGCACGGCGGATGCAGTCCGCAAGTATCTGTGGCTCATGGAATCTGCAGATGTAGATGAGTACCTGATTCTCTCCGGAGATCACCTCTATCGCATGGACTATCGTGAGTTTGTGCAGCGACACCGCGACACCAACGCCGACATCACTATTTCGGTAGTGCCCATTGCTGAGAAGCGGGCGTCAAGCTTCGGCTTGATGAGCATCGATGATGAAACAGGTCGCGTCACCAATTTCATGGAAAAGCCCAAGGGTGACGCCCTGAAGGAAATGCAGGTAGACACCACAACCCTGGGACTGACGCCAGAGCAGGCCAAAGAAAAGCCCTACATCGCCTCCATGGGAATTTATGTCTTCAAACGAGAGGTGATGGCAGACCTGCTGCGGAAAAGTCTGGAGCAAACCGATTTTGGCAAGGAAATTATTCCGAGCGCCGCCCGGGATCTCAACGTACAGGCCTTCCTGTTTGATGACTACTGGGAAGATATTGGAACCATTGAGGCTTTCTACGACGCCAACCTGGCGTTGACAGCGCAGCCTCACCCTGCCTTTAGCTTCTACGACGAAAGCGCCCCCATCTACACCCGTCCTCGCTACCTGCCGCCCACCAAGCTTCTAGATTGTCATGTCACCGAATCGCTTATCGGCGACGGCTGTGTTCTAAAGGACTGTCAAATTCATCACTCTGTGCTGGGCATTCGGAGCCGTGTCGACGGAGGCTGCACCATCCGTGACTCACTGATCATGGGTGCAGACTACTACGAGCAGTTCGAAGACAGTCAGAAGTCTCGTCGTGCGGCTCTCGACAACGTTCCGCTTGGGATTGGGGCTAACACAACTGTCCAGCGGGCCATCATCGACAAAAACGCTCGTATTGGACAGAACGTACAGATCATCAACAAAGACCGGGTGGAGGAGTCCAACAAAGAGGAGCTGGGCTTCTACATCAGAACTGGCGTCACGGTGATTCTGAAAAACGCCGTTATCTCCGATGGGACGGTTATCTAAGCGACTAGGGGGAACCCCCTAGAAAATGGCCTAGATCCTATCCGGGAAATAATGCCGCATCACTGCCTGGTAGGCCTCATTAACCTGCTGGGCCTGGTGTGTGCTGCCGCCCGAATCGGGGTGGGCTTTTTTCATCTCCCGCCGGTAGGCCCGTTTGACCGTCTCTGCCGTCAGAGGAGCAAAGGGACCGATGTTGAGACGGGCCTGATGGTCCTGTAGCGAAGGTTCTACAGGCGCAGTTGACCACTGCTCCCGGTGGGCTGAGTCGTCGCTCGGCGGCCGTCCTGATGGGCTGCGGCCAGAGTTACCGTTGTCGTCTTGGTAGCGAGATGGGGTGGCAAGGTCTTTTAGCGCCGCTACAGCAGCAGCCTCCCAGCCAAAAAGGTCGAGGATATCTTGGACCGACGCTTTAGGCGTTTGCCAAAGCTGACGCAAGATAGGTAGCCAGGCGTAGTCGGGGTGGTGAGCAATTTCCTGCAGGGCAGCTTCCGCCTGGTAGCCGCGCTCTTCGTAGAGGTAATATCGCTCCGCCCCCCGGCAGTGAGCCCCGAACTGCTGCAAGATATCTGCGCCCTCATCGCCAACACCATCGGCACCATAAAGCAGTTTATACAGATCGGCGAGGGTAGGGCACAGCCGCTGTGCCCAGTCAAATTCGCACAGCATGACCCAGTCAGGCGTATCGAATAGGGGGGCATCGCCATGCATCTCTCGGTAGGCGGCGCTGTAGGTCTCGTAGTCTCCCACAGTCCCCCGAGTGTCCTCGATGCGCGATCGCCATTCATCATCGGTTTGCGGCACGGGGGGGCCCGCGTCGCTGAGGGCCACAAGCTGGCTCAAAATCTGCTGCAGCTGCGGCGCAAGGGCCTGCTGCTGAGTAGAAAGGGCTTGGGTCATCGCCTCTACGCGCTGAACGCGGTCGGTGAGCTGGGCCACAGCGCTGAGCATGGGCCGACTAGAAGACTGAAAGGCTTGGGACAAAGCTCCCAACAGGGCCTCTGGGTCATTCGGGGCAGTTGAACTCGGCTCTGCGGGCGGAGAGATAGCGGCTGCAACCAAAGATTCGAGCTGCTCTAATTTGCGGAGTAGGGACTCTAGAGCGAAGGCATCGGACGGCGCGTCATGCGGGGCCTCAAGAGGGGGATCAAGGTGGGGCTTGGTGTACAAAAAGCGATCGCCTCGCTCAGGCACATACATCAAAATATCCGCCGCCGATGAGAGCGCGTCGTCGTGGAAAACTAGGGTGACCTGCCCCGGCCTGTAAGAGAGCTGACCCCCAAACCAGCGGTCTACTAAAGGGCGGCATAAAGTGAGCAGGCAAAATTCGCTGGGTGATTTAACCACGCGCAGCCCCCGCGCCGCGCGTAAGAACCGCTCAGAGAGGTAAACAACGGCCTCGTCCAAGCTGGGCGACGGCAGTTTGAAGGTGGTTTTTAGAGATTTAGAGGGCATACCGCAGACGGTTGCGAGGAGCGCCTACGTCTGGATGATAAACCAAAACCCTTTTGAGAAGTGGGGAAGCCGCATAAAACCACAGGGAAAAAGGCTGCGGTCCAAACCTAAGTTTGTTGCTGCCGCTATCAAAATCGTTTGGGGAACTGAATTAGAATGGTCGAACGCTTATCGGCCGGACCGCTGGTAAGTGGGCCTGATAACCGCTACGGAGTATGGATGCCAGTGAACGCTGCTGAACAAGCGAAATCTGTGGATGCCGCTAGTAAAATTGCGGCAGTGATCACCCACTTCAAATCAGAGTTTCCTGACGCCAGATCCGACCTCAAGCCTTGGGCCAATGATAGCGAGACTCAAGCCCTCGTCGACCCAGATTCTATAGACATTGGGTTTCACATGCCCGGCTACAGCCGCAAGCTTCAGGGCCGCAGCCTGCTGGTACAGATTCGCCTCTACCAAGACGAGCTAAGCGGGGGAGCGGAGGCAAAGGATGAGGGAAAGGGCCTGGGCGATCGCTACCGAGCCATCGGCCTAGAAATCGCCGGATTTGACCACCGCGGCAAGCAGTGGCAGCTCTCTACCATCGACCAGTGGCAGGTGCTGGGGGACTCCACCCCCGTGCCCGAGCTACAGGAAAAGCTAAAGCGGTTCTGTCGTCAGGCACTGATGCTATTTAATGGTCATGAGGACAGCGAGCCCGCCAATGACTAAATCACCCCGTTTTGAGACCAAGTCAACCGCCCCGACGACGCTAGAAGCCACAGACGTCGGCCCCGGCTTTACCGCCACGTTTTTGTACTATTTCACTAGCGCTACCCTTTTAGCGACCCTAGTCGCCGCCCGAGGGTTGAACCTCAGCTTCGGCACCGGCCTGCCTCAGCAGCTTGGCCTAGCTGTCGGTCTAGTCGCGGGGGGCTTGGGAGGGTATTTCAACCGCACTGCAGCCATATCAATCTCTGCTCCGCCCGGCTCCGCGTCGCTGGCGCAGGTCAACGGCGTCCTAGACGAAATGGGCTACCACCTTGACGAGGCTGACTCCGCCTCGGTTGATGTCAGCCTCGATTCGCCGCTGAGGGTCTATGTCAGGTCACCCCTCCGCCAGCTGCTATCAGGGCGTGTCTATGTGCAGCAGGACGACAACCAGCTCACCATCGCGAGCCGAGCGATGCACCTACGCGATCTACAGCGGCGTTTGGCCCGCAGCAGCTAAAGCTAGGTGAGACGCGGCTTCAAAATGCAATCGCCGAGCAAATTCTTTTCGCTTTTAAGGCTCTTTTCGCTTTCTGCAGCGACAGCTTAGCCTAAAATCATAGGACAAAAGCCGAAATTCGAGTGGAGTGGTCATGGCGCGTCAAGTTCTCCTGGTTAAAGCCAATACCGTCCTTAAACTTAGTCCCCTCCAGGTGTCTGAGCTGGCTGAAGAAGAGATCCATGAGGTAGCAGCGGGCACAACCTTTGACATTCAGTCCTATGCCTACGCCGACGCTATTAGAGGAGACTTTAACGGCCACATTAAGTTTGCGCTCAAGGATTCATTTATCCGGGGACGCAACACCTGGTATATCTACAGCCTGCACGCCCAAATCGAAATCAGCGGTCGCGTCGTTTACCCCCACGAAGATCAAGAAGCGCTACAGGTTCTCAAAGTGACGCGCAGTACGGTTTTTAAGCGTCGTCCGCTTCAGGCTTCCATTTTGCCCTCCAATGAGGTGAGTTCGGTTCCCCAGGGAAAAACCTTCCCGCTACATTCCTACGCCTACGCCGACTCTCAGGGCAGCTTTGGCCGCCATATCAAAGTATCCCTACGCTACCCGCAGGACTACATTGACGACCTGAGCACCTGGTTTGTATACGATCGCCACGCCTACGTCGAGTACGACGGCAAGGTGGTCTATCCGACGGAAAACCCCAACTTACCCCGACTGAGAATCACCGAAGATACGCTGCTCAAGCGGGAGCCTGACCAGGCTTCCACCCTCTCACCAGACAAGCTGCAGGCGATTAAAAAGGGGACGCTGGTGCCCTTAAACTCTTACGCCTACCGAGATCCTCAGGGCAATCGCTTCAATGGCCATCTCAAGATCGCGTTTGAGTATCCTAAAGACTACATTCGCGGGCTCAACACCTGGTATGTGTACCAGGGCCACGCCCAAATTGAGCGCCAGGGGAGGATCCTCTTCCCTATCCCTACCCCAGAGCCGATCCAATCCACGTCGACGCGCTTCAACGGCATTCCCTTTAGCCTCCCCGGTAACACCAGCACCTTCTTCACCGATCAGCCCATCATTCCCGGCGGCAACTTCACTTGGGGGGAGGCCACTAAAGAAGCCAGCCGAATTCCCGCGTCGGTTAATATCGTAGACAATATTATTCAGCTAGCCCGACAGCTGCAGCAGGCTCGCGACCAGCTGGGACGCACCTTCTTCATCACCTCTTGGTACCGTCCTCCTGCCATCAACGCCGCAGTGGGGGGAGCCTCTCAGAGCTATCACCTGTTCGGGATGGCCACCGACATTGACGTCGACGGTCTTAGCGGACGGGAAGTGGCGAACGAAGTCCTGCTGTGGTGGCCTGGCGGAGTGGGCATCTACAGCAAGTTCCCTAATATTATTCACCTCGACATTGGCCCCCGCCGCACCTGGGGCTTTTGAACGTCGCCCAATTAGATTCAGTCGTAGAGACAGGGCAGAGCCACGCCCTGCGAATACCTATGCTCCAAACGAACCGCGTCAGCTTCACAGCAAAGGTCACCTAGTCCATGAGCAAAACCCAGCAAGACCAACAGCACCCTCAGTACAGGCGCGATCGCGACATTGTTAGCGCTCTGATGCGAGAAAACCCACCGTCGGAGCAGGGGCTAGCCGAGGTGGCCCGCCTCTATATCCGCTATCAAACTTTTCCGGGCGCTCGCGACATTCAAAAAGACCTGGCCCAGGTGCTGCAGACCTGGAACCTGACGGAAGAAACCCTATTCGAGCAGACCCGCCGCATCCACGCGGTGGGGCAGGTCTACCGCCACGTCAACGCCAAGCGAGACGACTGGAGCTAGCTCAGCTCGATGGACAGGGGGTGAAGCGGGCGATCGCCTCCACCATAGCGTCGATGGTCTGCCGCCGCGCCGCGCCCGACTGGTCGGAGTGGTCGATCAAAATGCTGAGCACCACGGGGTCGTAGCCGGGCGGATATAGGTAGCCCGACAGGGATGATACGCCGGTCAGCCCCCCCGACTTGCCCCAAAAGCGCCCCGCCACCGGAGTCCCTTGAAAGCGCGAGCGCAAGGTGCCGCTCTCCCCTGCCACCGCGAGGGAGTCCCGGTAAACTTCAGCATGGGGATGCTGAGCCATAGCCTGCAGGGTTTGCACAAAGGCCTCCGGCGTCACTAGGTTGCGCCGCGACAGTCCGGAGCCATCGGCCAGCTGGTAGGCTCCCGTAACGCCCAAAGCCGCCAGGGTCGTCTCCATCTGAGCCAGTCCCGCTAGCCACAGCGCCTCTGCGTCCCCCTCATCGGGGCTAGCGGCGCGTCCCAGATGCCGCAGCAGGGCTTCAGCGTAGAGGTTACGGCTGTCGGCGTTGGTGACGGTTAGCAGCTCGGCTAGGGGCGGTGAGACCACCCTGGCAACTTCGCGTCGCAAGTCCAGCGGAGGCTGCTGCCCTATAGACTGCTCTAAACTTGACTGACTGACCGTCACGCCCGCAGCCTCTAGCGCCAGTTCAAACTGCTCCAAAAACTGTCTGCCGGGGTCTGCTACCGCTACCGCAGAGCGATCCAAAGCCGCCCCTGCCCGCAGCTGCCCCCGAATATGCAGCACCGGAGCGCTCCACTCGCGGCCCACCCGCACAAACTCTGGCTCAGGCCCTGCCACCGTCACCGACTCATTCACCACTTGCCAGCGGTCCGCGCGCTGGGGCTGCTCCCACTCCAGCCGTAGCGGCTGCCCAACAGCCTGAGGAAACAGCCGCACCCCAATCGCGTTTTCATCCAGGATAAGGCTGTTGACGGGCGCGCCGTAGCCCGCCTGCGCGTCCTCCCAGTCCCAGGTGGGGTTGACGAAGCGATCGCCCAAATAGCGCTCATTCCCAATCAGGTGATTGATCTGGGTGATGCCAGAGCGCTTCACCTGTTGGGCTAGCCGCTGCAGATCACCGCTATCAAAGCTGGGATCTCCTCCACCCTCCACCCACAAATCGACCGAGCTTTGAATTCCTTCAAATCCTGGCGGGGCGGCTGGGGATGCAGCGGCATAGGCCGACGTGGAAATGCGAAAGTTTGATCCGAGCTGAGCCAGAGCGGCGGCGGCGGTGAGCAGCTTGACGTTAGAAGCGGGGGTGAAATACTGCCGAGGGTTGTGAGCATAGAGGGGCGGCGGGGCGACCTCCGCTAGGGGCTGAATCAGCGCCCCCCACCGGGCTTGAGGACCAAGCGACGCCGCGGCGATCGCCTCTAGGGTCTCTCCCAACTGAGCGGGGCAGCTGGGTGGGGAGGGCTGGGCCACGGCGGCACTGCCTGGCGTCGGCACCACAGCCGCTAGGCCAAGTCCAGCCGCGATACCCCACCAGCACCGCTGCAGCGCGACTTGGAGTATCGCAAATGACCGCCGTGGCTGCGGTCGCTCATCCCGCAGCCACAGCAAAGCAGACCTTTGGATCCACGGGCTTTCCATCATCGGGGTCACCGCATTTGGGGGCTGTGACCTACTTTAACCTGTCAGCTGAGACAGGCTGCTGCAATCGCCAAGGACGACGAGCCGTTAGTCCTCCCGAGACTCAGTCGCAGCCTGTCGCTGCTGCGCTCGTCTCAAAATAGCCAGCCCCAAACCGACGCTCGCCAAAATTGTAGAAGGCTCCGGCACGGCAGTGGCAGAAGCGTGCCCCTGCTTGACTTCCACCAGCTGCAAAGACCGAGGTTCGTCAAACCTACGTTGATAACGCCCTGATACCACTGCGGCAGCACTTTCGCTGCTGCCGCCGAAGCTGTTCGCTAGCAAGGGCAGCGCCGCGGACAGGTCGACATTAGGGGTGGTTTCTAAAGAAAGGAAATCGCGATCGCTTGCCGTATCGACTGCCGCGCTGAGGCTGAAAGCGTCAAGGATGCTAGTTTGAGCGTTCGACCGCTCCACAAGCGCCCAGACAACGCTCGCCGATGCGCTAGCCTGTTCCGTAACGGAAGAATCAACCTGCCCAAACGTGCTGAGGGACGCGAGAAAATCGAAAGAGAACGCTACCGGGGTATCTCTAGAGCCATCAACCAAAAAGTCGCCTACAACTGAGGCTTCGCTAAACGCATCTGCAACCCCAACGCCGTCGACGAATGCTTCACTAAAAATAGTGTTGAAACCAAACGCAGGACTCTCGCCTAAAACCTCACTATCAGGAAACAAGGCGTCAGCACCTGCGTCAGCGGCGGCAATTCCTCGGCTTGAAAAGGTGTCCGTATCGGTGTCAGTCACTGTGGTGGTAGATATCGGGGTTTGGCGAAACCCAGTGAAGAGAATCTGCCCCTGAGATTCGGCAAAGGCAATCGCCTGGGCCGGAGCTGCCGAAAAGACGGCAGACAGGGTGCAGACTGCCGAAAAGGCAGCGCTTCTCAGTTGAAATTGACGCAGCATGGTGAAACAGGCTCCTTGCTTTGGGGTGTATGGCAAATGCCTCAATGCGCAGGGCATTTGCTGTGAGATGACCTACAACGCCTCAAAATCTAAGTCAATTGAACCTGCTAAGAAATAGGTATCTTGAGGCACTAGCGGTTTACGCGCTAATACTACCTCGACTTTACTTTTACAGCTATTAATTTTCCGTGAACTTACGGACATCTCTATTAAAGGACTGTAAGCTTAGTGGAGAAATTATTGATAGCGAAGCGTGCTAGAGGCGCACTAGCCCCTACAGCGATAGATGTCCTGCTATGAGTTAGGATCCTGTGCACTCTTTCACCCACATGCTCTTTCGCCTACATGTTCTTTCACATACATACTGTGAGATTCTTCACCGCAAGGGTTCTCTTCATAGAACTAGTCTTGAGTGACGTTGAGAACCTGACAAAATTTGGCAATTCCGTACTGGTGCGCATAGATAATGATCAGCGTCACCAAACGAGGCGAGAGGTTGACGGCATTCACTAAGGTTTGCGCTGCGGCAGCGAGTCGGTCTGAGTCGATATAAGCCTGCACATTGGTATCGCAGAGAGTAACCCGCCAGCGTTTCGCCAGTCCCTCAAGCCACTGGTCCGAGCGGTCCGGCTCCTGTCCCACCTGCAGCGCCAGGGCGATCGCCGCGTCTTCCAGATCTCCCTCACAGTCCTCAACCATATCTAGGGCTAAAAGAGCATCGGGTACGGTGGCAAGCGCAGAGCGGTACTGGGCGATCTGCGCAGAGGTCAAAGGCTCCATGGCGGCATCAAGAAAGAATGGGGTAGTAATCTGGGTGTTAATGTAACATTCTATGCCGTTTCCCTATAGGGCTCACGTCAACTCCGGGCAGGGGCTACACCCTACGGCATTGATGCTGTTGCCAGGGCGATCGCCTACCCCCATTCAGCGTCGCTGCTGGATTGCGCCGACGCGATTGGCCTGCCGCAATCGGCAGAAATAGTTAACATTACAAAGATAGTAAATATCTCTTGAGGATGATGGGTTGAATAGCACCCATTGCTCCATCGCTACATCGCTCCTCTCTAACTACCGTTAACAGGTCGCAACCCGCTTATGACTACAACAACTCAGCTCGACCACGACGTCAAAGATTTGTCCCTAGCCGCTTCAGGGAAGCAGCGCATCGAATGGGCCGGTCGCGAGATGCCGGTGCTGCGCCAAATCACAGAACGCTTCGAATCCGAAAAGCCTTTGGCCGGGATTCGCCTTATCGCCTGCTGCCACGTCACCACGGAGACCGCCCATCTGGCGATCGCCCTCAAGGCGGCAGGCGCTGACGCCATTCTCATCGCCAGCAACCCCCTGTCCACCCAAGACGACGTCGCCGCCAGCCTCGTCGCCGACTACGGCATCCCTGTCTACGCGCAAAAAGGCGAAGACAACGCCATGTACCACCGCCATGTGCAGACGGCACTAGACCACAAGCCCAACATCATCATCGATGACGGCAGCGACGTGGTAGCCACCATGGTGAAAGAGCGCCAGGACCAGCTTCCTGACCTGCTCGGCACCACGGAAGAAACCACCACCGGCATTGTCCGCCTCAAGGCCATGTTTAATGACGGGGTGCTCACCTTCCCCGCCATGAACGTCAACGACGCCGACACCAAGCACTTCTTCGACAACCGCTACGGCACGGGCCAGTCTACGCTAGACGGCATCCTTCGCGCCACCAACATCCTGCTGGCGGGTAAGACCATCGTTGTCGTCGGCTACGGCTGGTGCGGCAAGGGTACGGCGCTGCGGGCGCGCGGCATGGGCGCTAACGTCGTCGTTACTGAGATTGACCCGGTACGGGCCATCGAAGCGTCGATGGACGGCTTCCGGGTGCTTCCCATGGCGATCGCCGCTTCCCAGGGCGACATCTTCATTACGGTCACCGGCAACAAGCACGTCATTCGCCAAGAGCACTTCGAGGTGATGAAGGACGGCGCGATGGTGTGCAACGCCGGTCACTTTGACATCGAAATCGACCTGGAGTCCCTCAAGGGGATGGCTAAAGAGGTCACCCAGGTGCGCAACTTCACCCAGCAGTACCACTTAAACAGCGGCAAGTCGGTAATTGTCTTGGGCGAGGGCCGGTTGATCAACCTGGCGGCGGCAGAAGGCCACCCCAGCGCCGTGATGGACATGAGCTTTGCCAATCAGGCGCTGGCCTGCGAGTATCTAGTGACCCACAAGGGCGAGCTAGAGCCTGGCCTACACTCCATCCCTGAGGATGTGGACAAGGAGATTGCGCGGCTGAAGCTACAGGCTATGGGAATTGCGATCGATAAGCTGACGCCGGATCAAGAGGAGTACATCAACTCTTGGACGGTAGGCACCTAATACCCTAGAAGATCCCAATATGTCAGAACCCCGGCCCTTTTAAAGGGCCGGGGTTCTTGGCTTTTATCTTCTGCGGTATCTATGGCTTGGGCGATCGCTTTTTTGCAAGCGGTATTGAGAGCGTCGGCTGGCGTTTGTGTAGGTCAATCTAAGTGCGGGCTAGCGCTGACATTCAGGGCTGAGCTGCCGGTGATGCAGTCGGCGTTTGCTCGGGGGGCGTCGAGCAAGGCAGTTAGGCGGACGGCGATGCGGCTGTGATTAGCGCTGCCGCCATCCCTAGCGTAGACTTGACCGTCAATATATTCGTATTTTGGTGGGGGCCCAAGGGAAATAGAGCGCCACCCTACCTCCTAACTTTGAGCTTATGCAACGCTGGCAATTCGTACCGTTATTCGCCAGCGCTAGATTTATCGCGGTTTTGCTCGGGGCGATGACCCTACTTAAGCCTTCTATGAGCCTCTCGTGTAAGGTCTCCAGATTGTCCGGCTTTCGCTAACTCGTCCTCGAAGCATAAAGATATACTGACAGCCCCACCTATATTCATTGGCCACGCCGCTTAGAACAGAATTGCTGATCTGGGCCACCGTGCCCACCGGGCGATAGAGCGCGCAGCTGCCCTGAGACCTCAAGACCGCCATAGCTCTTACCTCTATCTACCCTGCCTCTTCAGCACCACCGACTCTTAGATGCCACTATGGGCGTTCTGACTCACTCCGCTTTACTCCCCCTTGTAACAGCCCAACCCAGCGTTATCGGTTGGCTGCAGGCTTACGGCTGGCCAGCACTTACGGCCGCAGTGACGACCGCGAGCGCTGTAGCCATTCTTCGCCTACAGCGCCAGGTCAAAACCCTTGAAAAGCAAACGCGATTTGAGCAGTTCAAAAACCGGGAGCTGGCCCAAAAGCTGCAGATGGCGCTGCAGACTCTCCGCAAGATGGAGACGAATCCCGACCTCATTCACTCTCGGGAATTCAACCTAGACTATCTGCGCCTGCGAATGGCAGAGGCCAGCTTTCACAACGCGATTGTCAATCAGGTGAAAAACAAAGTCAAAGAGCAGATCGCGCTGGCCCTGCGGGAAAGCCAGCCCCAGCGGGTGATTGGCATTGCGAGCACGGGGCGGCAGGTCAACTGCACCTTTGACGTTGAGTACAGCCTGCGCGGTAAAAAGAAGACTAAAAACGGCGTCCTGTTCCGCATCCAAATTCGCCTTTTCAAGCTGCCCATGCAGGCAACCTCAGTGACCGTGAAGCAGGTGGTCGATTGCTTAGAAGCCTACATGAGCCCCACGACTGACCACGCCCGGTGGCAGCCCACGCTGCAGGGGCGAATCGTCACCATTAGCTGGGACCAATCTGCCAAGCCAACCCCTCTGCTGGTGCTAGAGCAGCTCAGCGATGGGACTAACGTCACCTTCAGAACTCAGGGCATTGCCTAGCACTCCAAACCTAGCACTCTAACCAAAATCTCAGCCTTGGTTAATGCGGCCCTGTCTAAGAGTTGATATAGATATAGCATTTACGCATTGGCCCTCTCAAATCCCCTAATTTATTGCTCTTGACGGGCATCCCAAGGCGGGAGACTTCTTCGTGTGGTGGAACACTGGAAACATTACAAGACGAGCCTTCCGCCAGCGGTATCACCTCAGCGGTGTCACCTCAGCGGTGTCAAAGGGAGCGGGGGGCCATCTAGACGTCGTCAAAACTGAAGGAAAGGTGCCGCTCTGAATGCTCACAATTACATTGACCTGGACGCTGCTGCTGGGCTACGGCTTTTTTATCTACCGCGTTGTTCAGCGCACGACGCCCGACAAAGTATCTGCGCTGGCTTTTTTCCAAGGGCGCTCCGGGGAGCAAAGTCCTGGACTATGGCTGCTGGTGTCGAGTGCCGCCATCTCCTGGATTTTTGCCAAATCCATCGACAATGCCGCTAGCCTCTCCAACGCCTTTGGTATCGCGGGCGGCATCGGCTACGCCATCTACTATCTCAGCTTTATCACCGCGGCGATCGCCATCTACTTTATCCGCAGCCGAGGCGGCTACCGCTCGCTGCCTGAATTTTTAGTAGGGCGCTACGGACCGCTGTGCGCCAAGCTGTTTTTGATTGCGATCGCCGTACGCCTGCTAAATGAGGTGTGGTCAAACACCAAGGTGTTCTCTCTCTATTTTGGAGCTGAAGGCAGCGCCGGCTATTGGGTTGCGGCGCTGTTGGTGACCCTGTTTACGGTCTACTACAGTCTGCTGGGAGGACTGCGCAGCAGCCTACTGACAGACGGGGCGCAAATGCTGCTGGCGGCGGTGCTGCTGGTGGTAATTTTGGCGCAGCTGGGGCCAGGGCTGGTCACGAGCGGGCTCCCGGTGGTGGATGAGCCCACCCGCTGGGCGGGCCTCACCTTTTGCGGGCTGGCCTTTGTGCAGGTTTTCAGCTATCCCTTCCATGACCCCGTTCTCACAGACCGGGGGTTCATCACCTCACCCCAGCGAATGGTGCGCGGCTTTGTGCTGGCAGGCCTGCTCAGCGGGGGCTTCATTTTGCTGTTTAGCGTAGTGGGGCTGTATGCGCTGCGGTTCACGGTTGAGGGACAGCCGACTCTGGCGGTCCCCGCGCTGTTTGGTTTGCCGATGCTGCTGGTGTTCAACAGCATCATGCTCACCAGCGCCGGCTCCACCCTCGACTCAACCTTCTCTAGCGTAGCCAAGCTGGCAGGGCGAGACTGGTCCAACCGCCACGGCTCCCCCACCGAGTCTCAAGCCTACATCGGACGCTGGGCCATGGTGGCGATCGCCGTGCTGGGTAACCTGCCCCTGCTGAGCATCTACCTGGGGGACCAGGTCGGTCCCGCCATCATTTCGGCCACCACCATCAGCGGCACCATGGTGATGGGGCTAGCCCCTATTTTTCTGCTGTCCTTCCTGCGCGGCGCGGCCCTCAGCTTTCATCTGGCGTTTTGGCCTGGGCTGCTGTTCGGCGTGCTGCGCGTGGTGGAAAACGTGGCCCAGACGGCGATCTTTCCCGCCTGGATTAGTATCGGAGCCGGTAAATATGCCGAAGACTTTGGAGTCAACGTTTACGGGCTGCTCATCTGCTGCTTAGGCTATCTGATCGGGGTGTGGCTAATGCCGTCTCAGCCGCTCAAGAGCCAGCGCCTGCAGGAAAGTTAGGCGTCACCCACGCGGATTTCTGAGAAGAAGGACGTTGTGCTGAAGTCATCAGGGCGCTTCAAGATGCTGTTGCGGAGGCGGAGCTTGGGGCTAGCAAACCAGATTCGCTCCTGGGTTTCAAGGCCGCTTTGCTCCGACATCACCACCAGCGTCTCGTTAGGCTCAATCATGTAGCAGGCCGTGGTGGCCACATTGTCGGGGGCGCTCTGCCGCAGCAGGGTGCCCTGACCCGCTGCGCCTGCGTCAGCGATCGCCACCAGTAAAGAGTTTCCCGTCTTTTTATCGGGGTCTGCGCCCACGGTCCCTTCCCATCGGGCGGAAAGGCCACAGACCACAAGGGCGGGGTCTGTGGCGAACTGCTCGCACAGACTCAGAACTGAGCTGTCGTCGGAGGGTAAAAGGGTGATCCAAGTATCGGTACGCCGCCATTCGCTTTGGCTGTGGCCGAGGTGCTGGCTAGTACATTGGCAAAACCACTTGCCGCAGCTCTTTTCGAAGAAGGTTTTGATGTCCATGGGCTAGATGAATACGGGTGAACTGGGGTCTGCCTGAGAAAGGCGGCCTGTCCCCTTTGCCTTGATCCTACCTGGAATGACGAACGCTATAGCGTGGGGTCACGTTGCGGATTGGCGCAAAAACGGGGACAAGGTACAGCACCTTGTCCCCGACGCGAATCGATGTAAGCCAACTTTGTAATCGCTGTAGGGACTCTCCCCGTCTATCGCGCTTAGCCTCTCTTTAGCGTTGGCGTAGCCCATTCATCAAGGCACAAAGGACCGCGATCGCCGGACGGGACAGGGGCAGCGCTTAGTACGCTAGACCCATGCTGCGAGTTGTCTCAGCGCCCAGGTAGACCCGGATGCTCAAGAAATCAGTCGGGCAAGCCGTTTCACAGCGCTTGCAGCCCACACAGTCCTCAGTGCGAGGAGAGGAGGCAATTTGGCCGGCCTTACAGCCGTCCCAAGGCACCATTTCGAGGACGTCCGTCGGGCAGGCCCGAACGCACTGGGTGCAGCCAATACAGGTATCGTAGATTTTGACAGAATGAGACATTAAATAGAAGCTCCTATTCGGGACTATTATCGTGACTTTGGCGATCGCCCTTACGTCCTTTGGACAGACCTTGCCAACAGGCCTACTGCGCCAAAGCGCCGAGGCAAACTGCAAGAACTGACCGAGAGGACAAACGCGCTGAGCCGAAATTCTATATCCGCTCAAATTTGCTCCTAGTCTACAGCAGCGCCTCCGCCGACATTTGTAAATGCCTGTGAAACTTCAAAGAACGTAACGTAGCGTACCGGATTAGAACGACAGAGCTAGGGGGCATCGGCTATTCCCTGAGTATTCGCCAATTCTGTCTAGAAATCCTGACGATTGATGTCGGCTTAACCCAGCAGTACCCTATAATCATCTACTGGCTTTCCAACGCAACCACCCCTCGCTCAAATTCAGGCATCATCATGACTCAACCGGTCCACATCCTTATGTGCCCTCCGCACCACTATGACGTCGACTACGTCATTAACCCTTGGATGGAGGGCAATGTTCACCGCTCTTCTCGCGATCGCGCTGAGGAGCAGTGGAACAAGCTTTACCAAGTGCTCACGCAGTACGCCACCGTAGACCTGGTAAAACCGCAGCAGGGCTGGCCCGACATGGTGTTCACGGCCAATGCCGGGCTGATGCTGGGCAAAACGGTGGTGCTCAGCCACTTTTTCCATCCCGAGCGCCAGGGGGAAGAGCCTCACTTTAAGCGATGGTTTGAAGAGCAGGGTTATACGGTACATGAGCTGCCCAGAGGACTGCCGTTTGAGGGGGCAGGGGACGCATTGCTAGACCGGGGCGGTCGCTGGCTGTGGGCGGGGTATGGGTTCCGCTCTGAACTCGATTCCCATCCCTATCTGGCGGAGTGGCTGGACATCGAAGTGCTATCGCTGCGGCTGACCGACGAGCGCTTTTACCACCTCGACACCTGCTTTTGCCCCTTGAGCGACGGCTATCTACTGTATTATCCTCCCGCTTTTGACGCCTACTCTAACCGTCTCATTGAGATGCGCGTCCCCGCTGAAAAGCGTATTCCCATCAGCGAAGTCGACGCCGTGAACTTCGCCTGCAACGCCGTAGACGTCAACAAGACGGTGGTCGTCAATCAGGCTACCGACGAGCTGAAGCAGCGCATGGGCGAGGCGGGATTTACCCTTGTCGAGACGCCGCTGACGGAATTTCTTAAAGCGGGCGGTGCGGCAAAATGTCTGACGCTGCGCACCACTGAGCCCATTATGCCTAGCTCTAGCTCCAGCGCCGCCGTCGAGAGCCGCAACGTGAAGCTAGAGGGTCACCTGCTCGACTCTGGGCTGATCAACCGCGCCCTAGATTCCGTCGTTAAGGGGGGCGGCAGCTTCCAGGTGCTCAACTTCGACTTGGGCAACCAGCGCCAGGACACCTCCGTTGCCAATATCCGCGTCTCTGCCCCCAGCCATGAGGTGATGGCGGAGATCATGTCGCAGCTGATCGACATGGGGGCGATCGCCACCGCCAGCGACGCCGAGGCAAAGCTAGACACCGTCGCTCAAAACGGAGTCGCCCCCGACGACTTTTACGTCACCACCATCTACCCCACCGAGGTGCGCATCAGCGGCAATTGGCACCGGGTGACGGGGCAGCGTATGGACGCTGCCATTGTGGTGCCTACAGCGGGACAGCCCTACTGCGCTCTGCTGCGGGACCTAAAAGAAGGCGATCGCGTGGTGGTGGGCGTTGAGGGTTTGCGGACGGTCCGTAAGGCCGAGTCGCGAGAAAAGCGCAGCGCCGAGGAGTTCAGCTTTATGGGCTCCGGCGTCTCCAGCGAGCGGCGCGTGGAAATCGTCGTGGAGCAAATCGCCTGGGATCTGCGCCGCATCCGCGATAGGGGGGGCAAAGTGGTGGTGACGGCGGGTCCGGTAGTCATCCATACGGGCGGCGGCAGCCACTCTGGCCAAGCTGATTCGCGAGAACTACGTGAACGTCCTGCTCGGGGGGCAACGCGATCGCCGTCCACGACATTGAGCAGTCGATGATGGGCACCTCTCTAGGGATGGACATGAAGCGGGGCATTTCCGTCCACGGCGGCCACCGCCACCACCTCAAGGCTATCAACACCGTTCGCCGCTGCGGCAGCATTGCGGCGGCAGTGGAGCAGGGCGTCCTCACCAGCGGCGTCATGTACGAATGCGTCCGCAACGGGGCGGAGTTTTCTCTGGCGGGCTCCATTCGCGACGACGGGCCGCTGCCCGACACCGAGATGGACCTGCTCAAAGCTCAGGCAGACTACGCCCGCTTAATCGAGGGGGCGGACATGATTTTGATGCTCTCCACCATGCTGCACTCCATCGGCACGGGCAATATGACCCCTTCAGGCGTCAAGATGGTGTGCGTGGACATTAACCCGGCGGTGGTGACGAAGCTGAGCGATCGCGGCTCGGTGGAGTCGGTGGGGGTGGTGACGGATGTGGGCCTGTTCTTGAGTCTGCTGGTGCAGCAGTTGGATAAGCTGACGCAGAAGTATGAGGCGGTGCGGTAAGGTAGCGGCGTCTGTCAGTTCTCATCGGGGCAGCCACTTGCCCGTACAGTTTTGCCTCTGCCGCTGAGAGATTCGGCGGTGGGGGCGGCTGGCTGTGTAGTTCACCGAAAGATCGTAGGCGGTCGTGCCGAAGCTGCAAGCGTTACCGAAGCCTATAGTCGTGGCGTAGAGGATTTTTTGACAACTCTCAGAGCAAAAGTTGCGGCTTGGTGGTCGAAGTAGATGATTAGCTTTTGGCAAGGGCGCTTTTCAATTGGGAGACAAGCACGGGAATATCGTCAGTCGCGGTATCCCAGACAATGTCATAGTCAACATCAAAGTATGCGTGAACGATTCGATTTCGCATTCCAGTTAGCAGCTTCCAGGGAATTTGAGGAAGCGCAGCCTTCTTCTTTTGACTCACATTTGCCGCTGCCTCGCCGATGATCTCAAGCAGGCGGACGAGCGCTAAGGCAAGTTTTTCGTCCTTTTCAAGGGATGCCGAGTCTCGGGTTGAATGTACTGGCTTACTTTTTGAGCCGCATCCAGCATATGGCGAAGCCGGGTTTGGTCGTCAATCTTTGACATACAGAGCGATCGCCTCGTTGAGGACGTTTTGGCGGAAGTAGTGGCTCAATTCGCCGGGTGTACGGAGATCAGCCTTACGGCCAACAAGTTCAGTGAGTTCTTGCTCCATTTGAACTAGCTTGAAGTAGCCAATCTTAGCCTCTGGGTTGAACTCAACTAGAAAATCGACATCGCTGCTGCCCGTGAAGTCGGCCCGTAGGATGGAGCCAAAGAGCGAAAGCTTACGAATCGGGTGTTCTCGGCAGAGTTTGTCTAGCTGCTCGGGATTGACGGAAACCTGTTTCAGATTATTCGCTAAATGAATGTTGGTTTCTAGTGACGGCAAGGCGACCATAGCAAAAGCATTGGAGGGGTGATGCTAGCAATCGTAGCTCTGATTCTGGATAGTTCAATCCCTGAATATTCATCAAAGCTGCGCGTAGTGGATGCTGTCAGCGCAGCAAGGTGTGGTCAAGCCGAGCTGTAACGTTTCTTTACGGTAGGGGGCGATCGCGTTTGGGCTTTCCATACTTGGGGGAAGGACGCTGCCAAATTGGGCCTGAGAACTGCTCCAGGATGACGAAAGACCTGCCACACTACGTCAAGAAGTTTGCGAAGCTCAGTGTGAACCGGCACAAGGAGCGCGGGCCTGCGCCGCACAAGCCTGTGCTGCTGATGTCGGTGATTGAGATGATGGAGCAGGGCAAGATTCGGGCGAACCGGGTGCCGCTGTCACCGGAGCTAATTTCGACGTTTTTGAAGTATTGGCGCAGCTTGGTGAGCAGCAATCACCGCTCGGATATTTCCCTGCCGTTTGTGCATTTGACGGGGGATAAGTTTTGGCACCTGTCGTTTTACCCGGATAGTGAGGCGACGACGGCGACGACGTTGGGGCGTCGCGGCGTTAGGGCGGTTCAAAATATGGTGCAGTATGCGTGGCTGGACCCGGAGCTGTTTGCAATTTTGCAGGACCCAGGGCAGCGATTGATATTGCTGCGGGTGCTGGTGGATAGCTGGTTTGATGGGCGATCGCGGGATGTAGAGCAGCTTTCGCTGATTGATGAATTTGAGCAGGTGAAGGCGGGGCTGCTGCGAGAGGGGGGCGCGACCTATAGCGTCGAAGATTTGAAGGATGAGGAGAATGTTGTGGTGCGCAATGGGGCGTTCCGCAAAATTGTGGTGTCGCTATATGAGCAGCGCTGCGCGTTCTGCCGATTGAGGATTATTGGGGTGGAGGGGCAGGATATTGTGGATGGGGCGCATATCAAGCCGTTTTCGGAGTTTCGGGATGATCGGTTTGTGAACGGGATGGCGCTGTGTAAGAACCATCACTGGGCGTTTGATCGGGGGTGGTTTGGGGTAGATGATGGGTATCGGATTTTGGTGCCGGGGGAGCGGTTTACGGAGGAGGCTGCGGTGGGGAGTCGGGAGATGGGGGCGTTTCGGGGAGAGGCGATTGGGTTGCCGAGGGAAGAGAGAAGTTGGCCGAGTTTGGAGGGGTTGCGGTGGCATCGGGAGCAGTGGGGAATTTAGCGTCGGCTAGGATGCCACTCGGGACATAATCTATGGGCGTCGCAGCTCCTCTGGGTTGAAGAGCCAGGTGCCACCGATGCGGGCCTCTAGTTCCTGGGTGAGGCGGGGGAGAAACTGGCTGGGGTCGTTGAGGCCGCTTTGGGCCATCCAGGGTTGTAGGGCTTCTTGGGTTTCGATGCCTTGAGCGCTGGCGACGTAGCCGAGCATGCCGAGGGCCTGCTTTTGCAGGGCTTCGATATTGGGGTGGTTGGACTGTTGGGCACAGTGGTAGAGGGCGGTGGCGGCGAGGAGGGGTTCGAGGGGGTCGCCTTTGGGGAGGGCGTTGAAGAGATTGGAGAGGCGGCGCATCAGGCTGTCCAAGGGCGTTTCTATTCGCAGGGCAAGCCAGAGGGCCTGGGCGAAGTAGGCAATTTTGCCATCTTCAGAGGCGGCGGCGACATTGGAGAGGACTACGACTGCATTGAAATAGTCTCCAGATTGGAAGACTGCCTCCACCGTTTGTTTTAGTAACTCCAAGGCGCGATCGCGCTCACCTGTCTCAAGTGTAAGAGTAGCCATATTGTTCAGCGTGGCGGCTTTGCCTTGTACATTCCCAATTGCTTCATTGCTTTCAAAGGACTGCTGGTAGAGATCCAGGGCCTGTTTCACCTCTCCCTGTTGGGCATAGATGCCTGCCATCTGATGCAGCGTGGCGGCTTTGCCTTGTACATTCCCAATTGCTTCATTGCTTTCAAAGGACTGCTGGTAGAGGTCTAGGGCCTGTTGCATCTCTCCTTGCTGGGCGTAGATAGTAGCCATATTTGCCATCGCGTCAGCTCTGCCTTTCACATCCCCACTTACTTCAAAGTCCTTAAGAGACCTTTTGTAGAGGTCTAGGGCCCGTTTCGTATATCCCTGCTCAGCACAGATGCCCGCTATCTCATGCCGGGTGGCAGCTTCGCCTTTCACATTCCCGATCGCTTCATTAGCTTCAAGAGATTTGTGGTAGAAGTCCAATGCCTGTTGTACCTGTCCCTGCTGAGCGTAAATGCGCGCTATCTCATGCTGGGTGGCGGCTCTATATTCTTCATCTCCCTCGGCTTTAGGAAGTCCCAAAACTCCTTGATAGTGACTCTGAGCAGTCTCAACATTACCCAAAGCAAACTCTGCTTGAGCTAGCGGATAGATCACTCGGGCATCTGACGCAATTGTTTTACTGGTTTCACAGAGTCGAACAATATCGCGAAAGCGGCTGTGGGTATTCCACTGGTCGGTGAGAACCCTCCCCAATGCAGCTACAATTTCCGGCTGTTTTCCGGCCACCGCCAGCCGGTGAATCTCCAGTAATCGCTCCTCAGAAGCTGACTTTGCCGCTGTCCACCACACCTCATACAGCGTTTCCGCAGCAGCAGCACACCGCGCTTCGGTGGCCTCATCCTGGGGCAGCAGCTCTTCGAGCAGCCGCGACACCCGGTAATGCGGCTCCCCCTGAATCTGGCTCAGCTCCAGCAGCCCCAGCGCCCCAGCGCGATCGCGATGCTGGGCGAAGTTCTCCATCCCATCACACACCGCCGCCAGCGCCGCCTCCGGCACCGGAAGCTGATAGATTAGCCCCCGCGCCAGCAGCTGGCTTACCGCTGGCACCTGCTGCTCCAGCAGCGCTTCAGCTAAGATGCTTTCCCGGTAGTCATCCTCCTTTGCCGCCATCGCTTCTAGAATCGCGGCCTTATCCAGGTCAGGGGCCAGCAACACGTCGTCCAGCCATTCCAGCAGCCGGGGGTTGCCGTTGGCGATGTCTTTGGCCTGCTGCTGCAGGTCTTGATCCACCTCAGACTGGGGCTTAAAGGCGTCCAGGCGATCGCACTTTTTAGTCCAGTCTGCGCCGCTCAGCGCCGGCACCGATGCCCGCGCCACGTAGGAATCCAGCTCCGGCAGCGTAAACTCATAGCGGCTAGTGATGATTAGGCGGTGCTCTGCCGTGGCCCGGAGCGATCGCATCAGAGCCGTCAGCACCTCTGGGGGGGAAAGGGCGGCGCTAGCGCTGGCGGCGGCCTTTGCCTTGAAGGCGGGCTGGCCGTTGGGCAGCAGCTCCAGGTTGGCCTCAAAGTCATCCAGCACCAGGCAAAACCGCTGCCCCCGCTGCAGGTGGTAGCGCAAAAAGTCGGTGAGCCGCTGCTCTAGCGGGGCGTCGGCATCTAGAATGGGCTGGCCCGCTTTGTCTGTGGCCTGTCGCGCTAGCGATCGCAGCAGAGAGGCTTCGTCTAACCGCCGGTAGACCACGGCGGGGGTGTAGCCCGGCAGCCGGTCCAGCAGCCGCGCCGCCACCGTGCTCTTGCCGTTGCCCCCCAGACCATGCAGCAACACCCCAACTTTGCCCCGCTCCCGCAGGTGCCCTAGGCAGCGCTGCAGCAGCCGTCGCCGCCCCACAAACTTGTCCGGGCCAGCCACGCGCACCTGCTGCTCGTCGTCTAAAAAGTAGCTTTGGGTCGTTTCGAGGGGCGGCAGGTAGACCCCTGTTGAACCGGCTTGCACCAGCGGCCCCAGCATATCGGTGCGGGCGTACAGCCGCAGCAGGTGCCAATCGCGGGCGTCTTCTTCCTGCAGGTGCTGGATGGTTTCGCTAAAGGCCCCCGGCAGGGAATAGCCCGCCGCTAGAAACTCATACAGCTTTTGGGCCGCTAGGGTAGCGTCGCGATCGCGCACGGACTGCCCCCAGCCCATCACCGCCGGGAGACCGTAGGACACCAGCTCTTGGGCAATGGAGCTGACTGTGCCATCCTGGGCTGCCTGCCCGGTGCGACAGCCTGAAAGAAACACCAGCCGCGGGCGTCTGCGCCTGAAAACGCGAAACAAATCTTTGGCGGTGGCGTCGCGGCGATCGCCCGTTTCAGTTTCCGTAATAAAGAATGGCGTTGGCGGCTCCGCTTTGGTAATCCCGGCGTGCCCCGTCAGGTGAAACACATCAAAGCTACCCTCGTCGTGGCGCTTCCATAGCTTCTCTAGCTCGGTGACGCAGCCGCTCTCTTCAACCCGCAGGCTCAGCGGAAAATCGTTGGTGATTTCAAGAATTTTGGCCTCTTCCTGCTCAAAATCTAGGGCTTGCTCCCCCACCACCGAAGTTGCCATGAACAGCACGCTGAGCGATCGCGCCTGGGGAGGCTGGGGCTTTGCCGCTCCCTCCACCCAGCGCACCGGCACCACAGGGGTCATGGCCTGGGTCAAAAACTCGTCTCCGTCATGCAGCACTTCCCAAGGCAGGTGGGCCAGCTTCCCCCGCGCCGCAATCATCAACACCAGCTCCGAAGCGCTGCAGCGCTCAATCTCTGTCGTCAGCCAGCGCTGCTCCCCATCCAGCCAGGCGTAAAGCTGCTGACCTACACTACAAAAGTCGGGGCGACGGGTGAAGTAAAAAAGCTTGTCGTGGTCAATCAGCGCTTGAATATCGCTAAGGGCCAGTCGCCGGTCCGCCGAGGCCCAATCATCAGGGTCTTTTCCATAGCGCAGCGTCACATAGCCGTCATCAGCAGGCAGCAGATCAACGTAAAGGATGTCCATATCCATGGCGGCGCAGCACGATAGAGGTCAGGGCTATTCGAGAATGCGGCGAATCTGCTCCACCGAAGCATCTGCCAACAGAATACGCTGCCCGTCCTTGCCAATCAGCAGGACCTTCTCGATTCGTTTGTCAGCATCCTTGCGCTGGCGATAGGCCCGGTACCAGCCGTGAATCTTCTCCGCCAGCTCGATAGCGTTCAGCGCCAGGCTGACGATAGTGGCGATCGCGGTAACCATCGCTAAATCCCGCTCGGGCTCATCGTCCATAGGCTCAAGCTGCCCCTGGATGCCCTCGGTCTGCAGCAGGTCCTCTGCCGCCGCGATCGCGCCCTGGCCCTCAATTTCAAGCTGGATGTTGTCCATAGACATCGATATTGCCGGTATCTTCCTGTACCCACAATCTAGCAAAAGGAAAGTTAGTCGGGCGAGCTTGCGTCAGGGCACCTTAAGCAGGTCGAGCGTTTCTCATAACCTGCATGCCCAACTACCGCCGCCTCTACATTCCTGGTAGCACCGTCTTCCTCACCTGGGTTACCCATCAGCGCGCTCCGCTCTTCAAGCATGCCGACAACGTAACTCGCCTCCGCCAAGCCGTCAGCCAAATCAAAGCCGAAGACCCATTCGATATCGTCGCCGCCGTCGTTTTGCCCGATCACATTCATTTCGTCTGGACATTGCCCGATAGCGACAGCAACTACTCAAAACGAGTCGGACGCATCAAAGTCTTATTCACTCAGTCGCTGAGGGGCAAGAATGTTCAGCCTGATGACATTTCTGAGTCCCGGCGAAAGCACCGCGAAAGCGATGTGTGGCAGCGTCGCTTTTGGGAACGTACCATCCGCACAGAAGAAGAATTGGCCCGCTGCCTCAATTATATTCACTACAACCCGGTGAAGCATGGGTGGGCGAATTGCCCGCATCAATGGCCCTATTCCAGTTTTCAAAAATGGGTCAATAACGGACATTATCGAATCGATTGGGCATGTCGATGCCCGTAGGGTGGGCAATGCCCACTACATATTGTTTATTGCCCACCGAATTATCACCCACCCCACATTGTCCATGCCGTGTATCCCGTCCCGCGCGTTGGTCTATCCCACATGTGTAAACGTTTTGTGGGCGGTGCCCACCCTACGCACAATTGGTTTGCCGGTATGTGCTGACACAAAATCTGCCCTTGCTTCCGTGCCCCAAATGCGGTAGATTACCTGTTCAGAAGCTGTTTACCGATAGCAGCTTGATCGAACAACCCCAAAAATTTGGTCAAAACGGGTACGACCGGTGTTAGCAGCACCGATCGCACCCTGACCCTTAGACAGATGTGAGCTGTCTCCGGGCTGTAGCCATTGTATTTCAGCGGCTGCAGCCATCCCAGACGCCCAAGAAAAGGGATGGCCAATTTTTGGGTTTTCTTACCAAACAAAGAGAGAAAACCCATGACATTTCAACATTCTCAGCGACCTCACGAGGCCGCACAGAACCCGCTGACCGAAGCTACCCCCGCGTACGGGCAGGTTTTGCAAAAGCCGTTATTCCCATCGCCAAAACCTGCTAACCAAACCTGCCCCGACAAACCCATTTCCTACCCTGGCCCCAGCGGCGAAATCATCCGCCACATCATCGTCGGCTCCCCCGAAGCCATCCGCGAAACCATATACCGGCTGCACATGCTCCGCTACGTCGAGCACCCCCAGTGGACCGGCCCCATCGAAATTGGCCCCAGCGGCATCCACATCACCCCAGAGCAAGGGCAAATGCTCGCCTACCTAATGCGGCTACGGGCATTTGACGCGCCCACCGGCTAACCGCGCCGAGGTCCTGAGCGCTGCAAAGCTTAGGACCTCAACGATGCCTATTGGCCAAAGTACCAGCTTGCCGAAAACGTTCAATAATCTGGCCAGCAGTAGGCCATAGGTTCTCATACCGTCATCACAGCAGGCTGCAAGTTTGCAGCAGCGGTCCATCAGAACTGCCAAGCTGCTTAACAGTTCTGCCAAGTAGCCTATCAGTTCTAATGAGTTGCTCAGCAACTCTGTCAAGCAGCTAATTAGTTCTGCCAACAAGCTCAGCCGTTCTCCAAAGCTGCTCTCCAGTCCTCACAGCGATCGCAGCCACCGCGCCATCCGCATTATCCCGTAAATATCACCCAACTGAGAGCCCGCCAGCCCGCCATAACCCCCAGTTCAACAGCATCCGGATAAAATCACCGCTCGCGCTTAAAGCCTTCTGTGCCATAGCTTTAAGCTTCCATAGCGATTCCTTTGCGAGCAGCGAGTTTGGCCCCTGCCAGGTCCACTCTAAACCTGAGCCAACAATTCATTCGGCTCACACAAACACCCAACAGACCTTTAGAGGAATTGACCCCATGGCACGCGCCAAACGCACCTCCATCACCCTGCAAAATGCCGAGCGCCGCATTGCCGGCATGGAATCCATCGACGTCGATCTCGACCTCGGCAACGACCTCACCCTCGACGCCTTTCGAACCGAGATCAACGAGATGCGGCTGCAGCAAAACGCCTACAACCGGCTGCTGTCCAACGTCGACAACGTATACAACGAGATGCTAGCCACCGAAAAGCGGGTCGCTGAACGGTCCGAGAGAATGCTCAGCGCGATCGCCGCCGCCTATGGCCGCAAGAGCTCAGAATACGAGATGGCAGGCGGCACCCGGCGGCCCGAGCGGCGGCGCTATAGTCCCCCCTCCGAAGCACCACAGCCAGCCACCTAGTCTTCCGGTGGGCGACTGAGATAATCTGAGGAGCGGTGGCCCCCGGAGGACCGGCCTTTAACCATCGCCCCTCAGTCCGCGATCGCCGCCTAGGGCATTCGTTCCTATATCTTTAGAGAGGCTTGATGATGATCTGGCTAGGGTTTCGTGAATCGGATAACATAGTAGACTGACTCAAGCGCAAAAGATTTAGCAGATAGGTTCAGCAGATGGCACAACGTGTTCAAATCGTCCTTCGAGAGGACGTTCGCAAGCTGGGGCAAAACGGCGATCTCGTCGAGGTAGCTCCAGGTTACGCCCGTAACTTTTTACTGCCGAGAGGCTTAGCGGTGCGCGTCACCCCCGGCATTTTGAAGCAGGTAGAGCGCCGTCGGGAAGAGGAGCGCCAGCGGCTGATTGAGGAGAAGGCCCAGGCCGAAACGATTAAGACGGCGCTGGAGACCGTGAGCCGGTTCATGGTGAAGAAGCAGGTGGGCGAAGGCGAGGCTATCTTTGGTACCGTCACCGACCGGGAGGTCGCCGACGCGATTCAAGAGAGCACCAGCCGCGAAATCGATCGCCACGTGATTACCGTGCCGGATATCAACAAGCTCGGCTTCTACAACGCCACTATCAAGCTGCATCCTGAAGTGACGGCGACGGTGGAAATTCACGTAGCTGCTCTATAATTGCTAGTAGTACAAAAACACTACTATCGGTGAGCTAATGGTCAGCGAGCCCGTTTTTGAGTCCTACAGCGATCGCCTCCCTCCCCAAAACATTGATGCGGAGGAGGCGATTCTGGGGGGTATTTTGCTGGACCCCGAGGCGCTGGGCCGCATTATCGATACCCTGCGCCCCGAATCGTTTTATATTGGCGCTCATCAAGAGATCTACCGAGCGGCTCTAGCGCTGTTTGCCCAAGGCCAGCCGACGGATCTGATGCGCATTGCCACCGCACTTCGAGACAACGGCACCCTAGAAAAGGTAGGGGGACAGGGGCGACTCATTCAGCTGGTGGACCGCACGGTGAGCGCCGTCAACGTCGACCAGTACGCGCAGCTGGTCAACGATAAGGCCCTGCGGCGGCGGCTGATTCAAACCGGCCATGAGATTGCCCAGATGGGCTACGACACGCGCTCTACCCTTGAGACGGTGGTCGATCAGGCGGAGCAGCAGCTGTTCGCCGTCACCCAAGACCGGCCCACCCAGGGGCTTTCTCCCACCTCCGAAATTCTGATTTCCACCTTTGCCGACATTGAGAATCGGGCCGAGGGTTTGGTGCTGCCGGGGATTCCCTCTGGCTTTTACGACCTAGACGCCATGACCCAGGGATTCCAGCGATCAGATCTGATCATTGCGGCGGGGCGTCCCTCCATGGGTAAATGCCTCAGCGCTGACGCTGAAATTGTGGTGGGTGACGGGAGCGTTAAAACGATTGAAGAAGTTTACGTTGGGCAGAACGCCTCTCTCCTGACTTTAGACACCGACTGGCGATTAAAGCTCACCCAGCCAAGCGCTTACGTCGATGATGGCTTGAAGCGCGTCTTTCGCGTCGAGACAAGCTCGGGAAGGACTATCGAGACCACGCTGTCTCACCCGTTTTTGACTATTCAAGGATGGCGACCCTTAGAAGACCTGCAGGCAGGGCAAAAAATTGCTGTTCCGAGGTGCCTACCTATTTTTGGAACCGAGACGTTGCCTGAATCCCAGGTGAAGCTGCTGGGCTATTTCATCGGCGACGGCTCACTGACGAGGACATCACCGGGATTCACAAATGAGAACCCAGCGATCCAAAGCGAGTTTGTGGACTCAGCCTTAGAGTTTCCTGGGGTAACGGTCCGACGGGAAGATTCTAGCGGCACAAGAACGCCGTCCTTTTTTGTGGTCTCCGACAGTCAGAATTCCGTAACCCTGTGGCTGCAGGAGCATGGCTTATGGGGAAAATCGGCCCATCAGAAGAGGGTTCCAGCCTGCGTATTTAAGCTACCAAAGCCACAGCTCGCAATCTTCTTAAACCGCCTTTTTGCTACCGATGGCTGGGCTAGCGTTTTGGCGAGTGGTCAAGTTCAGCTCGGGTTTGCAACGGTTTGTAAGAAATTGGCCCAACAGGTACAGCACCTGCTGCTGCGGTTTGGGGTCATTGCTCGTCTCAAAACCCGTTCGGTGAAGTACCAAGACCATCGCCGTCCTGCTTACCAGCTCGACATCACAGACGCGCTTTCGATTAAGACTTTTATTGACGAGATCGGGATTTTTGGCAAGGAGCAGGCCCTTGAGAAGGCTAAAGCGGCTCTGAGTAACCGGCGCTATCAAACCAATCGAGACCTAATTCCCGTCGAGATTTGGGAGACGCTGCAGCAGGCCAAAGGCCAGCAGACCTGGAAATCTCTCGCAACCCAGGCCGGACTAAAGGGAACAAGCAATATTCACGTCGGTAAGCGGGCGCTGAGCCGCGATCGCCTTTTCGCACTGGCCACTGCTTTAGAGAATCAAGACCTCCAACATCTTGCCACCAGCGACGTTTACTGGGACAAAATTGTCGCGATTGAGCCTGTTGACATCAAGCAAGTTTACGATTTAACCATTCCAGAGACCCACAACTTTGTCGCCAACGATATCTGTGTCCACAACACGAGCTTCGTGCTCAACATCGCCCGCAACATCGCCGGAGCCACGCCTAAGCTACCGGTAGCGGTCTTCAGCCTAGAGATGTCCAAAGAGCAGCTCGTCTACCGCCTGCTCTCCAGCGAGGCCCGAGTTGAGAGCGGTCGCCTGCGGGGCGGACGAGTGGGGCAAAACGAGTGGGGACCGCTGGGTAACGCCATCAATACCCTGTCTCAGCTCCCCATTTTTATTGATGATACGGCAGGTATTTCAGTAACCGAGATGCGCTCGAAAGCGCGGCGGCTGCAGGCGGAGCAGGGAGGAGCCTTAGGGTTAGTGCTGATCGATTACCTGCAGCTGATGGAGGGCACCGGTAGCGATAACCGGGTGCAGGAGCTTTCTAAGGTAACGCGATCGCTCAAGGCGCTGGCGCGGGAGCTGAGCGTGCCGATTATTGCCCTGTCGCAGTTGAGTCGAGGGGTGGAGTCGCGGACGAACAAGCGACCGATGATGTCTGACCTGAGGGAGTGCGTCACGGAAGATACGTTGGTTTGGCTGGCAGACGGCAGACGTTTACCTATTGCAGCGCTAGTCGGTCAAACACCTGAAGTTGTCAGCATGAATGAACAAGGGCGACTCGTGAAAGCTCAAGCCGATTTGATTTGGAAAGTTGGCGAAAAGCCCGTTTATGCTCTGACTACTGCAAGCGGTAAAAAAATCAAAGCCACCGGCAAGCACCGCCTCTATACGTTTGACGGCTGGCGACAGGTTCAGGAGCTTAAAGCGGGCGATCGCCTCGCCGTAGCCAATCGTATGCCACCACGAGTACAGCCTGCTGAAGCAGCCAGGGCTGAGCTTCTACGCCGAGGCAAGCCAAATCCCAATAGAGACACGCTTCCCATTGAAGTCTTTGATATTGTCAAGCAGGAGATGAAAGTCCAAGGGATTTCTCATCGCCGTATGGCCACATCAAGAGGAACGTCTTACGGCGGCTCATCCCACTTCAAATTCGCACCCACTCGGGAAACGGTGCTTAGCTATGCCGAAATTCTAGAGAGCTCAGACCTAGAAGAAGTCGTGAACTCTGACATTTTCTGGGATGAGGTCGTTTCGATCGAGCCGCTTGGGCAAGAGACCGTCTACGACCTGACGGTTCCAGGGCCGTCGTCTTGGATGGCGGACGGCATCGTCTCTCACAACTCGGGATCTATCGAGCAGGATGCAGATTTAGTCCTGATGCTATACCGCGATGAGTACTACAATCCTGACAGCCCCGATCGCGGCATCGCCGAGCTAATTATCACCAAACACCGCAACGGCCCGGTAGGCACCGTGAAGCTGCTGTTTGAGCAGCAGTACACCCGCTTCCGCAACTTGGCGAAACCTCATGGGGCGGAGTGAAGCGGGCGATCGCCACACAACCTCAAAGGAGTGCAGATAATATGAGACTTGAACACCGGTGTGCGGAGAGGTTGGCAATGGTCAGGTCTTATCAGCATCTTCGCCCGCAGCTGAAGCGCGGGCTGCCGAAGTCGAGCCTCTTCGAGGCCGTTACCCGACGTCTCGGGCGAGCCCTCTGCCTCCTCGCCCTACTCATCCCCCTCGCCGGCTGCGCCATCCCCCGGGTCAGCGCCGAAGACCGACTCTTTCTACCCGTCTCTGTCGAGTTTTTGGACGAATACCGCCTGCCCTCAACGGAAGAATTTGACGGCACCCCCGTGCGCGGACTCTCCGCCCTCAGCTACGACCGAGAGCGCGATCGCCTCTATTTGCTTTCCGACGACCGCAGCGAGCGATCGCCCGCCAGATTCTACACCGCGCAGCTGCAAATCTCGCCCGAAGACGCCCAGCATCACCCGCCTCGATATCGAAGCCGTTACCTTTTTAAAGGACGAAACCGGCGAGCCGTTCCCCCCCGGCAGCCTCGACCCAGAAGCGATCGCCCTCTCCCCCAGAGACACGCTGTTCATCGCCAGCGAGGGCGTCAGCCGGGACCGCATTCCCCCGTTCATCGACGAGTTTGACCTCGGCGGTCAGCGCGTGGGGCAGCTGCCTATCCCAGAGCGCTACATTCCGCAGCAGGCCGTCCTGCAAACCAGCACCGCAAGTCCGCAGCCCAATGAAGAGGTCGTGTCCCAGGGCGTGCAGGACAACCGGGGATTTGAGGCCCTCACCATCGTGACCGAGCGGCTGGGGACGGGGCTGATGGAGCCGTTTCGGGTGTTCGCGGCGATCGAGGAACCCCTAGTTCAGGACATGCCCGAAGGGGAATCGCCAGACGAACCGGCTCAGGGGCGACTGATGCATTATCTTGTGGGAGAAGATCAAACGCTCTTGATCGCCGAGCACCTCTACCCCATTGAGCCAAAGCCGTTTGGCGCATTTAACAATGGCCTCGTAGAGCTGCTGCCGCTAGACCCCGGTCACTTCCTCAGCATAGAGCGATCCTTCGGGCTGGGGGGCAGCGGCATTAAACTGTTTCAAATCGCGACGGGCGGGGCGACCGACACCTCAGGCATTGAGCGGTTTTCTGCTTCCGTCAATTCAATTCAGCCCATTCGCAAACGGCTGGCGCTGGATTTGTCGGAGCTAGGCATTGCGCTAGATAACATTGAGGGCATGAGCTTTGGGCCCCGTTTGGCGGACGGCAGCCGTAGCCTGTTGATGATCAGCGACGATAACTTTAGCGATGACCAGTTTACCCAGCTGCTGCTGTTTCGCGTCTCCAGCTAACGCAGCAGAGTGGCACTACCGCCTCAAAGCGGCTCACTCGACCTGGCTCAAGACCGCATCAGAGCCCTCTCCCTGATACTCCCGGGTGGGCGCGTCAAAACCACAGGACGTGCCGTCGGTATGCACCACCTCATCCTCCCAAGGGAGGCGATAGTTGCCCGCCACCATATCCTGCATGTAGGTGTAGGGGCAGTCTTGCGCGCCGCCTTTGACCGCCGTGTAGCCCCGGTGGCCAAACTGGTAGATATTGTTTTCTACTGACCAGTATTTGCGCGCTTCCCGCACCAGATCGGGGCGGACCTCGGCGGTAATAATCTCGTCGGGGCGGTGGCTCCCCAGGACTAGCGGCTCTCCGTCGAAGTTGACGATCATGCCTTCACCCATGGAGTCAAACGTGCCGTCGCTGCCGCACATGCACACCGACGCGGTCACCATCAAGTTACAGAAGGCGTTGGCCTGATTGGTGACGCGCCAGCTGTGGCGAATCGGAGCCGTGTAGCCCGCCGTCCGAATCATAATTTCTGCCCCCTTATAGGCGCATTCGCGGGCCATCTCCGGGAACATGCCGTCGTGACAAATGATGAGAGCGATTTTGCTGCCGTTGGGGCCGCTGCAGACGGGAATGCCGATGTTGCCGGGCTCCCAAGGTTCGACGGGGACCCACGGGTGCAGCTTGCGGTAGTAGAGGGCCAGCTCGCCCTTGTCATCAATAATAATGCCGCTGTTGTAGGGATTGCCGTCAGGGTTGTACTCCATGATGGAGAAGCAGCCCCAGATGTGGTGAGTGATACAGGCTTGGCGAAATGCTTCTACTTCGGGGCCATCAAGCCGGCACATGATTTCGGGCTGGGTGGCCATCGACAGGCCGTGCAGCGAGTATTCTGGAAACACCACCAGGTCTAGGGTGGGCATGTTGCGGCGTGCCTTAGCCACCATGTCGCAGATGCGCTGGGTTTGAGCAGAGAGGTCCTCTGGGGTGGCCACGTTGGGAAGCTGCATCTGTACCATGCCCAAAACAACGCCGTTTGGGGTTTTATTAAGACCGCCCAATCCACTCATTTTTCTAAGTCCTCTATCTCTGCACATTCCCGCTAGCTTATCGGCAGCAGCCCAGATTTTCTGTGGCCGTTGTTGCAGGTCAAACGGACTGGCGCGGGGCATTTTCGGCCCCTGATGCGATAGGCCCTAGCCGTTGTTCAGCTGATTTCGCTGCGATCGCAGCTTCAGCACAATTTCAGCATGGACCTCTTGAGTGATGGGATAGAGATAGGCCGCCACCAGCCCTACGCAAAGAATCAGCGCCGACACCGGCCCGATGGCCAGCCGAATGACCAGCAGCGCCGCCTGGGGCTGTACCGCGCTCGGCTCTCCGGCGACCGTCTCTAGGTAGCCTGCCCACTCTAGCGCTTGCCCCACAACAAATAGCCCCGCCGCCAGCCCCACCTTTTGAAGCATGACCATAAAGGCGTAGAAGGTTCCCTCTCGTCTGTGGCCTGTGTTTAGCTCATCTAGCTCAATCACATCCGGCAGCATTGACCAGGGCACCAGGTAGGCGGTCGAGACGCCGAAGCCCGCCATCACCCCAAGCACGAGCAGCAGCCCCACCTGTCCTGGCTGCAAAAAGAAAAAGCCAAACTGAGCCACCACCCACAGCCCGCTGCCCATAAAGTAAACAAACCGCTTCCCCATGCGCTGGCTCACCCAACTCCACACAAACAGCATCAGCAGCGCCGTCCCCTGGACCAAGATCGCAAACTGAGTGAACCGACTAGCGGGAAGCTGCATCCAGCTGACCACGAAATACTGCATTACAACCGCCGTCAGCTGGGCGGCGAGCCAAGAGCAAAGATAGATAACCATCACGAGCAAAAAGGGGCGGTTAGAGAACACCACCCTCAGCTGCTTGAGCATCGGCATTCGGGGAGGGACGGCCCGCTTTTGGCGCTGCCGCTCTGCCGCCATTGCGCGGGGGTAGGTGCCCCAAATGCACAGCAGCGGCGCGACGATGCACAGCGCCCCGCCAACGACCCCCAGAGCCCGATATCGAGCCGCCACATCGTCAATCGCGCCAAACAACAGCGCCCCCAGCCCGAGCGCAAGAATACTGCTGCCAATAGAAAAGGCAAAGCGAAAGCTGTTGAGCCTTGTGCGCTCATTGTAGTCTTGCGCCAAATCGGGGGTGAGAGAAACATAGGGCAGATACACCGCCGTGAGCGCCGTTTTATAGACGATACCAACGATGCTGTAATAGGCAAACATGACCCAGGGATTGGCAGTGGGAATGAACCACAGCAGCGCAAACGCCAGTCCGAAGGGAACAACGCCTAGCACCATCCAGGGGTAGCGGCGGCCCCAGCGGGACTGGGTGCGATCGCTCAGCAGCCCCACTAGCGGGTCGCTGATGGCGTCGCTGACTTGCCCCAGCATCAGGACGCTGCCCGCCAATGCCGCCGACAGTCCGGCAACGTCAGTCAGGAAAAATAGAAAGAAGAACACCAGCATGCTGCCGGTGGCAGAGCTGCCAATGCCCCCGGCCCCGTAGGCCAGTTTGGTCCAGACGCTTAACGGTGGCGCAGAGTCCTGGGGCGCAGAATTGTGAGGTGGGGCTTGCATAGGGAGACGGTTTCGGGAAGCAAAATTTACTCAAGGCGGCATTAACCAAAGATAAATCGATTACTGCACAACTGCCTGAGGCAGCCCTGAGCGTCGGTGGGCTAGCTCCACGGCGAGCTGCAGCGCCGCCTTAAAGCTCGTGGCGTCGGCAACCCCCTGCCCCGCGATGTCGAACGCGGTGCCGTGGTCGGGGGACGTGCGCACAAAGGGCAGGCCGATGGTGGTGTTCACGGCCCGGTCAAAGGCCATCAGCTTGACAGGAATTAGCCCCTGGTCGTGGTATAGAGCGATGTAGCCGTCGTGGGGAGCGGGGTCACCGATGCCGTACCAGGCCTGTCCGGGGCTCACCCACATCGTATCGGGAGGCACCGGCCCTTGAAGCTGCACCCCCGGCAAGCTGTCGTTGGCGGTTTGAATCCAAGGCGTAATCCAGTCTTGCTCTTCTCGGCCCAGCTGCCCCGCCTCGCCGCTGTGAGGATTCAGCCCGGCTAGGGCAATGCGCGGCTGGTCAATGCCAAAGTCCTGCTGCAGGGACTGGATAAAGAGCGCCAGTTTTCCAAGCAGCAGTTCGGGCGTCAGAGCGCTAGAAACCTGTCGTAGGGGAATGTGGGTGGTGGCCAACAGGGCGCGCAACGTCCAGCCGGTGTGGGGCGATCGCGCCACGAACATCATCCCCACCCGGCTGCTGCCGCCTCGCTCAGCGAGCAGCTCAGTTTGTCCCGGATACAAATGCCCCGCCGCCGCCCAGGCTGACTTGGCGATGGGGGCCGTCACCACCCCCTGAAATCGCCCTACGATCGTCTCGTCCAGCGCCGCCTGCAAAAACTGAAAGCTGGCCTCACCGCTGGCGGCGTTGCCCTGACCTAGGGTAATGTCTGCGGTCAGCTGAGGCGCGATATCCACGTCCAGTACGGCTAGGGCCGTCGGGGCAATCAGATCGGGCGATCGCCCGGCTGAGCGCAGGGTGTCGCAGAGCTGCTCGTAGGTGCGGTGCAGCAGGCGGCGATCGCCCACCAAGGTGATGTGGGGCAGCAGCGGCTGAATTTCGGGGTCGGCGAGGGCTTTCAGCACAACTTCAGTGCCTATCCCGGCGGGGTCGCCCAAAGGAACGGCGAGCTGAGGCGAAGGGGAGGGCTCCATAGTGAATCCAATTCAATGTGTCACGAACTGCTCTAGAATACGGTATGCAGACGGATGTAGAAACGCTTTATTGAACGCCATGAACAGTGAAATTTTTAACGCCGCTATTTTGTCCTCCACCCTCATTTTGGTGGGGCTAGCCCTGGGCTTCTTGCTGCTGCGCCTCCAGGGCAGCGAAGAGTAGCGCCACGGCATGCCGTCGGGTGGTACCGGCGCTCGGGTCAGCGGGCTTGACGTGGGCGGGTTGTATTCCTCTGCTCTGTAGAGCCTATGGCTGAGAAGGGCAAAGGCCCAGGCCGACTTGTCCTACCGCGATTTGTTCTACCGCGATTTGTCCCACTGCTGCTTCATTCGCTCAATGCGCTGCATCAGGCTCTCATTCGACAACTTCGAACTGAGGCGCTCCACCAGCAGCGGAAAAGCCAGCGGCGACGGGCGGCGGGTCTGCTGCCACACCACCGTAAACCCCTGCAGGCGCTCTAGGGTCTGAGCCAGGCGATCGCCGTCAAGCTGCTGCTGCAATACCTCCTGCTCCGCCTGCCGCAGCAGGAGATTGTCCGGCTCATACTTGCAAAATACCTCATGCAGCAGGGAGGAACTCACCTGCAGCTGGCTGGCCGTTTTGCGAGAAGAGGGGTAGCCCTTAAACACCAGCCCCGCCACCTGGGCAATGCCGCGAAAGCGCCGCTGGGTCAGCTCTGAGATATTCAGGGAGGCCTTGATGTCGGCTTCTAGGGTGCTGCGGTCAAAGAAATCTTCGCTAAACAGCTCCTGAAACGGGTAGCCCTTGGGAGCCAAAATCTCAAAGCCGTAGTCGTTAACAGAAATCGTAAAGGTGGCCCGCTGCTGCTGGGCAAAGCGGTAGCCCCACAAAAAGCCCAGCCCCTCATGCACCGCTCGCCCCTCCAAGGGGAACACGTACAGGTGCTGCCCTTCCCGAGTTTTGCAGGTTTCGATCAGCAGCTCGCTTTTGGCGGGCAGGTGGGAGAGGTAGGCCTGGGTTTCTAAGATGGGGGAAACGCACTCTAGCTCTTCGTTCGCCAATGGGCTGTCGCGAGCCGCATCTAGCTCCTGACGCAGGTAGGTGCTGAGGGTATCGGAAAAGGCGAGAGTGCTGCCCCGCCAGGTGGGGGTGACGGTGGACTTTTTGCGGGTGTTGCGCACGTAGACCACCATATCCCGCATGCGCCAAAACTCCAGCTGCCGCCCCGCAAAAAAGAACACGTCCCCCGGCTTGAGGCGGGAGATGAAGTTCTCCTCTACGGTGCCGATGGGCTTGCGGTTGGTGTAGGCGATGCGCACCAGGGAATTAGAGGTGATGGTGCCGATGCTGAGGCGGTGCATGCGGGCCAGCTTGGCGTCGGCGATGCGGTAGCGATGACCCGCTGCCGAAAGCTCATCGGCCTCTCGAACCACTTTGCGGTAGTGGGGATAGGCGCTGAGGCATTTGCCCCCCTGCTCAATAAAGGTGAGGATCCAGTCAAACTCCTCGTCCGTGAGTGACTCAAACGCCGCCGTTCGCCTCACCTGCGCCAGCGTCGCCTGCGCCTCAAATCCCTCCCCGCAGGCCAGGGTCACTAAATGCTGAATCAGCACGTCGTAGGGACAGCGCAGAGGACGGCGAGACTCTATCGCCCCCGCCGCCAGCCCCCGCCGAAAGGCCGAGATTTCCACTAGCTCCAGCGCATTGGTGGGCAAAAACACCAGCTCAGACGTTCCCTCCGGGACGTGGGCCGAGCGCCCTGCCCGCTGCAGCAGCCGCGCCAGGTTTTTAGCGCTGCCCACCTGCACCACCCGCTCCACGGGCTGGAAGTCTACCCCCAAGTCTAAAGACGAGGTGCAGACCACCCACTTAATGTCCCCGGTTTTCAACCCCGCCTCAATCGCCGAGCGCGCTTTGGCATCCACCGAGCCGTGGTGCAGAGCAATGCGATCGCCGTGCTCCGGCATAGCGTACTGCAGGGCCTGATACCAGCGCTCCGCCTGGGAGCGGGTGTTGGTGAAAATCAGCGTTGAGGCGGCAATATCGAGGGCGTCCACCAGCTCTTGAAACAGCCGCAGGCCCAGATGCCCCGCCCAGGGAAAGGCGTCGACGCTGGCGGGCAGCACGCTGCGGATGATGGTTTCTCGCCGTAGATTCGACTGCACGATAACCGGATCGGTGCCCAAGCCCACGGCAGTTTGGGCCGCTTCTTCCAGATTGCCCAGGGTAGCGGAGATGGCCCAGGTTTGCAGCTGGGGCCGCAGGGCGCGCAGATAGGACAAGCACAGCTCCAGCTGGGTGCCTCGCTTGCTGCTCAGCAGCTCGTGCCATTCGTCCAGCACCACGGTCTCTAGGGCAGCGAAGCAGTTCCGGACGGCTTTGTAAGAGAGCATCACCGTCAGGGATTCTGGAGTGGTGATCAAAATGTGGGGCATGGCCTTGAGCTGCCTTGCCTTGCGGGCAGAAGAGGTGTCTCCCGTGCGGGACTGTACGGTCAGCGGCCAGCCCATCGCCTCAATGGGCAGCAGAATAGACTGCTCGATGTCGCGGGAGAGCGATCGCAGCGGCGTGATGTAGAGCAGCCGGAGGCCGCCACCGGGGTCGCCCAGCATGCGGGCAATAGGCCCCATAACGGCTCCGTAGGTTTTTCCGGACCCTGTGGGCACCTGAATCAGCCCGCTGCGCCCCGCCAGATAAGCCTGCCAAGTCTGCTGCTGAAAGGTAAGAGGCTGCCAGCCTTGGCGGTTGAACCAGTCGAGGACGGACTGTAGGTCGACCGCGCCCGCGCCCCTAGCTTCGTGGGTCAAGCTGATGCACCGCCGCCGCGAGTTCATTGGGGTGATGGGCCAGGTAGTCGGGCTGGTGCTGCTGCAAGATCTCTTTGGCGTTGTAGCCCCAGCTTACAGCGACGACGCTGATGGGGATGCGCTTGGCCGAGACGATGTCTCGCGTTTCGTCTCCCACATAAATTGTCGACTTTAAGTCGAGCTGGCGATCGCGAATTAAGCGCCTAAGGATCCGGTGCTTTCCAAATAGAGTCGCCGCTGAATGGGTGAAGTCAAAGGTGTCTGTCAGGTGGTTGTGGTAAAGAAATTCGTCGACGTTTTCGGTGGAGTTAGAGGTGACGATTCCCAAAGAATATCCCAGCTCTTTCAGCTGGGCCAGCGCTGATTCAATCCCGTCTATGGGCTTTACGGTTTTCATCTCCTGGCCCATCTCCGTCCGCAGACGCTTCATTAAGAAAGGAACCTTGAACACCGATATCTTAGACTGCTGAATAATCTCCCGAGAGCTGAGGGTCTGCAGATGTTTGACCTGGGTATAGCTGATCTCAGCGTAGTTAAATTCGCGCGCTAAACGATTGGACGCCGTGACCAGCGCCCCTAAAGAATCTGCAATTGTTCCATCAAAATCAAAAATAATCACAGTCGCAATTAAACCGGTATAAGTGACATCCTCCCGACGCTGACAGCAAGCTGTACAGCGCGGGCTTCCTCAGTGACTCCCAGCTATTGCCGAGACATATCCTGAGATAGGTTTATACTCCGCCTGATGCCCCACGGCAGAGTTTTGAATTTTCATCTCCGCGAGGGAGGATACGCACTATGTGTCGCAGATACATTTGCAAACTGAGGAACGGGTGACTTGCAGCTTTCGCCTACGGGCCCGTCACACTCTTTGCGGGGTGTATCACCTTGCTATCTCTATCATACCAACTGCTAGCCTCAGCGCTGAGCGCACTATCCGCTGTGCATCATTTTGCGGGCGCACTTCGGCTAGCGCGACTCTCATCCCGACGCTCACCCTGACGGGTAGAGCGCGGGGCTTCCTGTCTAGTAGCTAAACGATTAACACTGTTCCCTGCTGTCCGTCGATTTGAACCCGCTGCCCATCCTTGAGCCGCTCCATGGCGTTGGGGACATTCATCACCGCCGGAATTCGATACTCGCGGGCAATGATAGCGCCGTGGGAAAGCCGCCCTCCCGCCTGGGCCACAATGCCACCCGCCTGAGCCAGGATAGGCGCCCAACCGGCATCGGTATAAGGAACCACCAGAATAGTATCTTTGTCGATCTGGAGAGGGGACGCCAGCGTAGTAAGCACCTGCACTCGCCCCACCGCTTGGCCTGGACTAGCGCCAATGCCGCTGAGGGTTCTGAGTCCGGGCTCGGACCATTTGACTAGGGTAACCGAATTTGGCTCCGGTGGGTCAGCGCCGTAGACCAGCTGCGCGGGGTTGGTGTTGGCCTGGTCCTTTTGCCACTGCGATCGCCGCACCTCGATTTGGGCCACGAGCTGAGGGACGCTGGGGGCGTCAGGTTGGGTCACTAGCTGCTTGAGTTCATCCAGCGTTAGAAAGAAGGCGTCTCCCGGTTGCTGAAGCATGTCCCGCTCTAGCCCGTGGCCCTCTAGCGCCACAACGCTCCAGCGCAGCTCGGCCAAAAGCCGGTTGTACAGCTCGGCCACCTGGGCCTTTACGTCGACCCGAGACTGGACCCGCCGCGATCGCCAAGAGGGCTGAGATAGGTGCTTAGACAAGGCCTTAGACTCAGGGCTGTCGTCCGCCGCTTCCGGGGGGGTGCACACGAAGCGAGCAAACAGATCCCGCACCGGGCGAGGGTCGTCAGCCCAGCGCGGCACGGCGATGTCGGTCGCCACCTCGCTCAAATAGCCGTACTGGTCCATAAACTGGTCGAGCTGATGCAAAATGGCGCTGCCGCTGACGTCTTCAGCAATGGTGGCAAACACCGCCGGGGTAGAGCAGTGGTCGGCGTCTAGCTTGGGCAAGAGGTGGCGGCAGTCGGTAGCAATCCGCTGCAGCGATCGCAGGGCCGCAATCTCCGGGACAGCGCCCTGGTTCAGCTCGTCGTCGCTGACCCGCATCACGGACTGCCGCAGGGCTGCGCCTAGAGGGGCCAAAATGTTGTAGTAGGTCACCCGCTGCAGGGTGGCTAAAATTGCGTTGATGCGCTCTAAAAGCTCTAGGTCTGAGCATTGGTCAGCGGGCCGCTCCTGCAGGGCCTGCATCTGGGGCGCAAACCGCTCCTGGTACTCTTGGTCAAAGTCTTCCTTGAGCAGCCACTCGCGCCCCAGCAGCCGCAGCAGCCCCGGCAAAGCCCGCAGCGTTGCCCGCAGGGGCGGCTTGGTGAAGGGCGCGCCCTGGGTGAGCCACTCTAGGCTTTGGGCGGGCAGCCCCATACGTCTGAAGATTTCCCCCAGCAGGGAGGCGTTGAAGTAGGCGGCGGAGTGGTGCAGGGTGGCGGTCTGCATAAAGTCTAAGTCTCGGGTGCGATCGCCCAGCACGAGGCTAAACAGATCTCCCCAGACGCCGCAGGTCAAAGGCTGGTTGATAGACCAGGTGAGGGGGCGAATGGTGCCCGGAATCACCTCCGCCGCAATTTTGCGCGTCCAGATGGGCAGCAGCGTTGTGATGGGGCGCGCCTGCAAAATCCACAGCCGCTGGCCGTCGTAGCTCCATTCAATATCCTGGGGAACGCCGTGGTAGCGCTGCTCGATTTGGCGGGCTAGGCCGGCCACCTGCTGAATGATGTGGTGCGGCACGTCGCCGCTGCCCTCGACGGGAAAGCTGATTTCGGTAGGGATGGGCTGCCCCGTATCGTCAACGACGTTAGTAACGCTGTCGCTGACCAAAACCCGGTAGGTTTCGGGGGTGACTCTGCCCGAGACTACGGGGGCGGCATCCCCCGGCAGCGCTTCTACTACCACCGCGTCCCCCTGCCGGGCAATGGGGTCGCGGCTAAAGGCCACCCCCGAGAAGACGCCGCTGATTTGGGGCTGCACCAGCACCGCCATGCCCCCCTCGGAAGACGCTCCGGCTCCGCCATCTCGCTGAGAGCGATATTGACTCGCAGCGGGACGGCTGTAGGAGGCTTGGCAGCGCAGGATGGCGTCTCGCAGCTCGGCGCGGCTGGTGACGTTGGGGATAGAGTCGTATTGGCCAGCAGCCGTGGCGGTGGCGCTGTCTTCGCCCCTGGCGGAAGAGCGTACGATGACCGGGGCCTCGGGCGTTGGGTCTAGGCGCTCGACTAGGGGTTCGGGGTCGTCTCCCGGGGGCAGCACCCACCCCGGCAGCACGGCGTAGTTCCACTGTTTAAGCTGGGAGAGGGTAGCGGCTTTGCTGCCCACCTTGTCGGCAGACAGGAGAGACTCTAGGCTGATTAGGGCGCGATCGCCTCGAAAAAAGGTAAACATTTGGCGGGAGCTATCCGAGGCGTCTTGGGGGGAAAGGTCTAGGTCGCTGGGGATGCGGGAGTAGATAAAGCCAATCAGCGTGCTGAGGGTCATCGCCATGAGACCGCGCAGTCCGTCGGTGGGGTGCAGCGCAATGGTAATTAGGGGCAAGAGGCACAGCACCACGAGTCGTCCGCGCTGCTGCTCTCTGAAAATGGTGAAGCTGATGCCCCCCACTAGCCCAACAAAGAAAGCCACGCGCCAGTCGTGGACGAAGTAGCCCCAAACGACGTTGGTGACCCCGGCCCCGCGGGCCATCCAGTAGCGCCCTACCACCAGCATGATGAGGGCAAAGATCTCTAGGGCAGGTTCTTGGGGAAAGAGCGATCGCGCCAGCAGCACGGCCCCGATTCCTTTGGCTGCCTCAGCGAGCACCGCTAAGACGCCTACGACGTTACCGCCGTGATAGAAAGCGGCGGAGACGCTGACGTTTCTGGTGCCGATTTGCGCTAGCTTTTGGCCCGTCAGCCAAGCGACAATCCAGCCGGTGAGGGGGAGGCCGCCCAGCAAAATGCTGACCGCAATTAGGATCAGGAGATTGATCAAGAAGGGCATAGGGTGCGGGTGGGCGATGCGGACAGGGCCAGGGGCATTACCGATATTTTAAGGCGGATTGAGATAAGCGAAGCAGGCGCGATCCGCGAATGGCCGAGCGCTGGTGGGGAATGGGGCAGCGGGCGATGAGGGCTGGGTCTGTGTTTAGCGTTCTGAAAGTCCCTACCCATGCGAATTACCCTCTATGAGAGCGGGGCTAGCCGCAATTGGCGTTAGCGATACCTCCGCCCTCCAAATCTTGCCCTGATTGATCCTCTCTGACTCCTCGCAGCCATCTACCAGACCGCTATCATTCCCGACACTGCTGCAGCTGAGCGATCGCTACGCCCAGAAGTAGAGCGCAGGTCGCCCAGAGCAGTCAGCCCAGAGCCCGCTGAACTCTCACTATCCTTGCTACCCTTTGAAGGGGAATGTCTCGCTCAACTGAGCCCCAACCTTCATGGAAAAGCCAGTCATACTGACCGTCGATGATGATCCCGCAGTCCTGCAGGCCATAGCCCGCGACCTGCGCACCTACTACGGCGATCGCTACCGCATCGTGCGGGCCGACTCAGGGGCTACCGCCATAGAAGCCGTGCAGCAGCTGAAGCTGCGGGGCGCTGCGGTGGCCCTGTTCTTGGCCGACCAGCGGATGCCGGAGATGAGCGGGGTAGAGTTTTTAGACCAGGCCACCCAGGTGTTCCCGGACGCCAAGCGGGCGCTGCTCACCGCCTACGCCGACACCGACGCCGCGATCGCCGCCATCAACACAGCGCGGCTCGACTACTACCTGCTCAAGCCCTGGGACCCGCCCGAAGAAAAGCTCTACCCTGTGCTCAACGACCTGCTCAACGACTGGCAGGCCACCTTCAAGCCCGAATTCCAGGGCATCAAAATGGTGAGCGATCGCTGGTCCCCCGCCTCCCACGAGCTGCGCGACTTTTTGGCCCGCAACCAGGTGCCCTACCGCTGGCTGGATATTGAGCACAGCCCAGAGGCCCAGCAGCTGGTGAGCTACGCCGGAGCCGGGGACGCCTGTCTGCCGCTGGTGCTGCTGCCCAGCGGCGAAAAGCTGGTGAAGCCCACCCCCACCGAGCTAGCTCAGCATGTGGGCATGCAGACCGAAGCGGCCAACCCCTTTTACGACTTGGTCATTGTGGGGGGCGGTCCGGCAGGGCTGGCGGCGGCGGTGTACGGCGCGTCAGAAGGGCTGGGCACCGTCATGGTGGAGCGAGAGGCTCCCGGCGGTCAGGCGGGCACCAGCTCCCGGATTGAAAACTACCTCGGGTTTCCCGTCGGTCTGAGCGGCGGCGACCTAGCCCGGCGCGCCGTCACCCAGGCCAAGCGCTTCGGCGTGGAGATTTTGACCCCCCAAGAGGCGATCGCCATCCGCAGCGAAGGGGGCTACCACACCCTCACCCTGTCGGACCGCAGCGAGGTGAGCTGCCACGCCCTGATTCTGGCGATGGGGGTGGCCTGGCGGCGGCTAAACATGCCGGGGGTGGAGCAGTTTAGCGGCGCGGGGGTGTACTACGGCGCGGCGCAGACCGAGGCAGCGGCCTGCAAAGGCGAGGAGGTGTACGTGGTCGGCGGGGCCAATTCAGCGGGGCAGGCGGCCATGTACTTTTCCAAATACGCCAGCCGGGTGCGGATGCTGGTGCGGGGGGCATCGCTGACCACGAGCATGTCCCAATACCTGATTGAGCAAATTGACGGCACCGACAACATCGACGTGCTCACCCACCACAGCGTTGTGGAAGCCCTGGGGGGCGATCGCTTGGAAAAGCTGCGGGTAGAGGATTCGCAAACCGGCGAAGTCAAGACCTTTGAGACCAGCTCCCTATTCATCTTCATCGGCGCGTCCCCCAGAACCGACTGGCTGGGCGGCGTGGTGAAGCGGGACCAACGCGGCTTCATCTACACCGGACCGGACCTGCCCGAGAAAACCCCCTGGCCCCTAAAGCGCGATCGCTTTTTGCTGGAGACGGGCGTCCCCGGCATTTTCGCCGTGGGCGACGTGCGCCACGGCTCGGTGAAGCGGGTGGCCTCTGGCGTGGGGGAGGGGTCAATATGCGTGCAGTTTGTCCATCGCCATTTAGCGCAGGTTTAAGGAGGTCGCTATGCTCTGTTCAGACTCTCTCCTACAGATGAAGCCCTTTCAGACGCTTCCCCCCGAGCGGCTAGAGTGGATTTGCGATCGCACCGAGCCTATCCACCTGGATGCTGGCGAGGTCCTGGTGCGTGAGGGGGACCCTGCCCTCGGCTTCTTTATCCAGGTCAGCGGTCAGATCACCGTCTACCGGCGCAGCAACGGCGCAGACATGCCCGTGGGCCGCCACGAGAGCCCCTCCTTTTTTGGGGAAATTCAGGTGCTCACCGAAGACGTGGTGCCCGTCACCCTCATCGCCGACTGCCCCACCGATCTCTACCGGCTCAACTGTCCCGACTTTCTAGAGGTGCTCCACAGCTGCCGCGAGTTCGAGCGCGATATTTTCCGCACCGTCAGTCTGCGCCTGCGGGGGCTGGAGTCCTTCATTCGCAATCGCGAAAAGATGGCGGCGTTGGGCACCCTCACCGCCGGGCTGGCCCATGAGCTCAACAACCCCGCCGCCGCTCTGGTGCGCGTCCTCAAGGACATGAGGCCCGCCATCCTGGAGCTGCAGCGGATGAATATGGTGTACGGCCAGCGTCAGGTGGATGAGGCCCACACCCAGCAGTGGCTGGATATTCGGGATGAAGGCTTTGAGGCGATCGCCCATCCTAAAAACGACCCCCTAGCCGAGAGCGATCGCGAAGACGCCCTCACCGACTGGCTGGAAGACTACGGCGTGGAGAACGCCTGGCAGCTGGCCGAACCCCTAGCCGCTGGGGAAGTGGACCCGAAGCGCCTCAACGCCATGATGGACCGCTGGCGGGATGACCCCACCGAGCTGCGGGACATGGGGCTGCGGTGGCTGGCGCTCTCCTTCGACGTCATGGGGCTGATTAAAAGTGGGCTAGACGGGGCCGAGCGCATTTCCACCCTGGTGCAGTCCATGAAGTCCTATTCCTACATGGACCGCGCCGCCCAGCAGGAAATCGACATCCACACCGGCATCGAAGACACCCTGCGGCTATTTGCCTTCAAGCTCAAGCATGGCGTCACGGTGAAGCGCCACTACACCACCGAGCTGCCTCAAATTATGGCCTTTGGCAGCGAGCTAAACCAGGTGTGGACCAACCTCATCGACAACGCCATCGACGCCCTCAACGACGGGACGCCCGACGATGAGTCTCCCACGATTACCATTCGCACCTGCCGCAAGGAAGACTGCATCCGCGTCGAGGTGGAGGACAACGGACCCGGCATTCCCCAAAACCTCAAGAACCGAATCCTAGAGCCCTTCTTTACCACCAAGCCCATGGGCAAAGGCTCTGGGCTGGGGCTTGACGTAGTGCGCCGCGTCATAGAAAACCGCCACGGCGGAAACCTGATGGTGGAGTCGGAGCCGGGGCGCACCTGCTTCTCGGTGATGCTGCCCCTGACAGCGGCGTAACCTGCGGCGATCGCTACCGCCTTGCTTAGCCCACCTCTCGGGACAGCCGCTGGGTGAGCTGATGCACCTGCCGGGAGACCAGGGGGTCGGGGTCGTTTTGTAGCTGGGGCAGCAGCGATCGCAGCGCCCCCGGCGACGCCACCTCCAAATACTTGAGCACCGCCTCGCGCACAAACCCCGTCGGATGGCGCACCCCCCACAGCACCTGGTCGGGGTTGAGGCTCCAGCGGGCGTCGCTGGCCAAGTGATAGCAGCAGGCCACCGACCAGTCGGAGAGGAACAGCCGCAGGTCCAGCAGGTGACGGAGGCGATCGCTGGCGGGCAGGGGCTCGTAGGCCACTAGGCTCGACAGCGCCTGCACCTGTTCTAAGGTTGACTGGTGGGAGTCGAGGACGGTGAGCAGAACCTGCTTCACCGAAAGGTCCACAGTGTTATCCAAAATTTCCAGTCCACGGGCCACGCTGTCTGAAGACTGAGACTGGAGGTTGAAGGCGGCGGCGCTGATGGTGTCGCCGGGGTAGAGAAACTGCATCAGTAAGAACAGGCGACCGGTGGCGTCGAGGCGCTGATCCCGGAGCGATCGCTTCAGCAGCTCTGCCGCCCCGTGCTCTTTCCAGCTAGAGTCCTGAGCCTTAATGTCCAGCTCAGCGGCGTAGATCTGGGCGATGAAGCACAGCTCTTGCCCAATCAGCTGCTCGATGCCGCGCCGCCCTAGGTAGTCGTTCACCGCCTCAATACCGTCTTCTTTGGACAGCAGTAGAAGCGATCGCAGCACCCCCCGCCGCTCTTTTCCCCAAACCACCATCACATGCTCCACCATCTCTCGCAGGGCGGTGGCGCTGCCAATTTGCCCCAAAATTCGCCAGGCGCTGGCCCGCACGTTGCTAGGCCGGTAAGAGTCGGTGCCGATGCGCACCAGCAGGGGCACCGACTCGTCCCCCAGCTCCACAAAGGCTCCCATGGCGGCCTTGCGGGTGGAGGGGTAGGCCAGGGCTTTTACCAGGGAGGGATAGTACTCCTGCAGGTTGACCGAGGCAATAGTTTCTAGAATGGCCGCCCGCACCCGCAGAGAGCGATCGCGCAGCAGGCCGGGAATATGAATTCGCAGCGCCTGCAGGTAAAGGGCATCTTTGAGGGCGCGGCAGCTGCTGACCCGCTCTAGCTCCTCCTCCCGGTCGGTGAGCATGCGCCGCAGCGCGGCGGTGGCCTCCGCCTGCTGGCGGGCATTTCCCCGACGCAGCATCAGCGCCGCCGCCGTTGCCCGCACCCTGGGGTCGGTTGTGGGCTGCAGGTAAGGCTGCAGGGCGCTGATGTCTGGGTGGGTGTCGATCAGGCCAATATAGCGCAGCGCCCCGGTGAGCACCTCCGGCAGCGGCACTTGGGCGATCAGCTGCTGCACATGCTCTATATAGTCCAGCTGCGGATAGCGCAGCATGACGTCCAGACTTTGCTGCTGCAGCGACACCGGCAGCTCGATCAGGCGCGGGGCCAGCACTTCCCCCGCCTGTCTGGGGTCAAGGTTGGCCAACAGGTCGATGCAGGCGGCCCGCTTATGCACCTCCACCGCCGGGTTTTCGATGGTTTCGATGATGGCCTGCTTAAAGGTGCGGGTATCCATATCGCGGGTAGCCACCAGCTGGCCACGCTCGGCGCTCAGCACTAGCAGCTCCAGGTAGCGATCGCGCAGCACCCACACCGCCAGCAGCCACACCAGACCCAGAGCCATGATTTGAGCGAGGAATACAAACGTCTGCACCTCGGCGACGAAGCTAGGAGAGGCGTTGGGCAGCAGCAGCCGGCACAGCCAAATTGTGGCGAGAATGCCCGCCCCGGTCAGGCCGATGGCGATCGGCTCCGCGAGTCCCCGCACCTGCTCTTGGATGTGGTTGCGGCTGAGGGCGGGCAGCGGCTGAAAGATGACGGGTCCCGTGGAGGCAATGAACGTGTAGCGCAGCAGATCGTCGGCAAATTTTAGGATAATCACCCCCACAAAAACGGGGACAAGGCCAATCAGGGTGAGGCCGCTCCAGGTGATGATCAACACCGGCAGTAGGGCGCTCACCACAAAAATGCCTAGGCGCTCAATGGCCCGACTGGAGGCGAACCACTGGGTAATCACCTCGAAAATGCCCAGGGTGCCGCTAAATATGGCAATGAAGTCGGCGATGCTGCCCTCCCGGTCCCCGAGCCGCAGCTCCAGCTGGCTGAGATACTGCAGGTCCACCAGCAGCAGCAGCACTTGGGACATGACAAAAAAGACCACCACCCAGACCACGTACTTTTGAAAGGGACCCTGCAGGCGCTGGGCGCTGGGGGCGGATGAGGAGCCGCTTGTGCGGCGCTCTAGGTTGGGAAAGAAGTCTTTATAGGCCGAGCTGATATAGGCCAAAATCGCCGCCCCAATCAGCAGCAGCACGCAGGCCGCCAGCAGCACGTTTTCAAGGCCAATGACCTTTCGCAGCACCGGCATCGAGAAACCGCTGACAATGTCGGCGAGCAAAATGCCGCTGCTGACGATGGGGAAGGTGCGCTTAATCTCGCGAATATTGAACAGCTGGTTAGCGGCGATGGAGGTATTGAGTTCGTTGAGGGTGTGAATTGCCTCTAGCCACAGCCGAATCAGAAATATGCTGTAGCCGAATGCAACCCCACCCCTCACCCCCAGCCAAAAGAAGAGAATGGGCAGCGCCATCAGCAGCGGGATTACCGTAATCACCCGCCGCAGGGGCAGCACCCGCTGCAGCTGAGAGTAGAGCACCCCTAGACCAGTGCCAATAACGGTGCTGGCGATGTAGACCCAGGGCAGGGCGTTGGCGCTGTATTCTCCCAAAAACAGCGCGGATGCCGTGAACTCAAACCACAGAATGCCTATGGACGAAAACAGGTAGAACGCCAGCATCAGCAGGGTGCGGGGCGCTTCTTCGGGGCGGAGGTTGAGCCAGCGGAGCCACTGGTGGGAGAATTTTGAGGTGAGTCGAATCATGCGGGGCTGGTGAATCGGGGTAGACGGGTCAAGGGCCATAGTCCTATCTATATGATCAGGACGTTAGGCGCTGAACCTCGCCAATGGATAGAGAGCGGGGTGTATGGGGTGTAGGTTACCCTGCTATTGGCCCACAGCGCTGCACTTTATTATTCCATTCCCATGGCCGTAATTTCGATTCGCCCCGAAGGGCTCTACTGCAGCGCCGGAGATTTTTACATCGATCCCTGGCGCGCCGTTGACTGCGCGCTGATTACCCACGCCCATGCCGACCACGCCCGCACCGGGGCGCAGCGCTACCTGGCCACGTCCCAGTCGGAAGGGATTTTGCGCAAGCGGCTGGGGCAGGAGATCGCTTTCCAGGGGATGACCTACGGCGATCGCATCCAGCTGGGGGAGGCCACCGTCTCGTTTCATCCGGCGGGCCACGTGCTGGGGTCGGCGCAAATTCGCGTGGAGGTGGACGGCGAAGTGTGGGTGATCTCCGGAGACTACAAGCGAGACGCCGATCCCACCTGCACTCTATTTGAGCCGGTGCCCTGCCACACCTTCATTACCGAGGCCACCTTCGGTTTGCCTATCTATCGCTGGCAGTCCGGCGCGGCGATCGCCCAGCAAATTTACGACTGGTGGCAGCAGGCCCCGGAGCGCCCCTCCCTGCTGTTTTGCTATTCCTTTGGCAAGGCGCAGCGGGTGCTGGCGGAGCTAGCCCAGATTACCCAGCGCGCCGGGGTCGATAGACCTGTATACGTCCACGGGGCGATCGCCGTCCTCAATGAGATTTACCGGCAGCAGGGCATCGACCTGGGGCAAACGATCCCCACCACAGCGGTGCCCAAAACCCACGGCTACCAAGGTGACTTAATTTTGGCACCCCCCTCGGGGCACCGCTCTAGCTGGATGAAGCGTTTCAAGCAGCCCCAGACCGCCTTTGCCTCGGGGTGGATGGCGGTACGGGGCGCGCGACGGCGGCGGGGTTATGAGCGGGGGTTTGTGCTCTCAGACCACGCCGACTGGCCGGGGCTAGTGCAGACGGTAAAAGAAACCCAGGCGGAAAAGATCTACGTCACCCACGGCCAGTCGGATACGCTGGCGCGCTACCTGCGGGAGGCGCTGGGCCTAGAGGCGGAGCCGCTGGACACCCTGTTTGAGGGGGAAGGTGACGTCTAGCGGATTCTAGGATGCTTTAGCCGCTTCGACAGGGACAGAGTGACCGCTGCGATCGCTCCCCTCCGCCGGAGCGAACTGCTCCGGGTGGCTGAAGAACTGATCTAGAATTTGTTTGTCGTAGGGGGTGAGCCCCGGCATGCTGTCGCTGTCCATCTCGAGAATGGTCTCATCCACCAGATCGGCCTGCGCTTCGGCTTCTTTGAGCAAAGACTGCAGCTCGGGGCCAATGACGCTCTCCAGAGATTTCACCGCCTCGTATTTAACGGTCATCGCCTCTAGCTGCTGCGACAGGGCCTGATTTTGCGCCATCAGCCCATCGATCTCCTCTTGCTGACCTTTGAAGTTGTGCAGCAGGGGCACTAGGCGTTTTTTGAGGGCCATATGCTCAACGTCGAGCTGCTGAAAGCGGTCGGCTAGATTGAGGTAAGAGTGACAGAGTCGAGAAAAGCTTTCGGATAGTCCCATCGGTAAATCCTTCGTTTAACTAAAATTGTTTGAGTGAAATGTAGACTGTCAACCAAGTTTTGAAAGCGCCGCGGTAGCGGACTCATCTGAGACGCTACCGCGGCGCTAGATCTATTTCTTGCCGCCACAAGGGGCCATATACCAGGCATCCTATAGGATGTTTTCCAGAAATAAAAGAGGGTATCGCGAAATTTTCATCGCGTATAATCGCGGCTTCTGCAGAGAGAAAACGGGGGATCATTTCGTAGGACGGCCTCTATGAAATTTCGGCATAGACCTTGAAAAGCTGCTGATTCGGCGATCGCTAGCCGGGCTTATAAAGCTTTCATGACCCGCCGGCCCACCGTCAGTGGGAGTCAGCTTGTGGAGGCGGCGGCGGAGAGTCCCATCAGACCACGGTGATCCTAAGCTACAGTTGCGATATGGGAATATGGGGTATGGTCTTTTGGCAGACTGGCCCAACTTTGTTCCAACGCTTACCGCCCAGCTCGTAGGGGTATTTTCGATGACGCATTTAACGTTCAACTTTTTGACCTGGATTTCTCGCAGCAGTACGGTGCTCGCGATCGCCTTCCTCGTGATGGGAAGCGTCAGCGCGGCTCCGGCTCAAGCCAGCGTCATGCCGCTCTCTGCGTCTACCCTACTAGCTCAATCCGACACCTCTGCCCAAGAGCTCCTAGAGCTGCGGCTAGAGCAGGTGGAGCGCACCACTACTCTATTCAACGTCATGCTGGGGGTGCTGGGTTTGCTGCTGGTGGCGGCGATCGCGGCCCTATGGCTGCTGCGGCGATCGGTGCTGCGGGAAGTGACGGAGATTGTGCAGGGCCACCTCAAAGAGCTGGGGGATCTGCGGGGGGAAATCGACAGCGCCAAGCGTGAGGTGAGCAGCGTTGTGCAGGAGTTTGAAGTCTTTGCCGATGATCTTGGAAAAGAAGCCGAAGCCTTTGAAACGTCCGTCGAAGACCGACACCAGCGCCTAGCCCGGCTTTCAGAAGAGCTGAAGCAGATCCAGCAGCGGGCTACTGACACCCTCAGCGCTTCCCTAGAGTCAGCCCAGCAGCGGCTCAGCTCGGCGGAAGCCTCTTTTATAGATTCAATTCCCCAGTATCAGAAGACCCTGACGGAGAAAAAAGCGGCGGTGATTGAGGCCTTGGACGCCTCCGGCGGCCAATTTAACGAAGAGCTCAACCAGCGCCGCCACGATATAGACGGCCAGCAAACAGAGCTGCTGCAGGATCTGACCCAGGCCCGAACCGATACCCGACAGCGGCTGCAGCAGCTCACCGCCGGGGCGGCCTCTGACCGAGACCAAATTGTCAGCGAACTGCGAGCGCTCCAGCAGCAGCTTGCGCCACAGCTTGACAGCCTCCGCGCCGAAGCTCAGCAGCAGGTGCAGGAGCAGGCGCGTACGGGAATCGAGCAGCTGCAGGGGGTGCAGGATGAGGCCCAGCAGGACATCAACCGCGTGCGATCGCTGGTGCAAGAGCAGCAAACCCGACTGGTTGACGAGTTCCGGCAAATTGAGCAGGCTTACCGGGAGCAGCTGTCTCAGCTCGAAAATGACGCTAAGGGCGATCGCGCCCAGGCCACCGAGCGAATGCAGCAGCTTCAGCGGGCGCTAGAAGCTGACGTTGCCAGCGTGAGGTCGACCACTGACCAAGAGCGGGACGAGCTGCGGAGGAACGTCCACCGGCTGTCGGACGAGCTCACTCAGCAGCTTGACCAGATGCAGGGAAGCGTAGCCGAGCAGCAGGGCGCGGTCCAGCAGACCCTAACTCAGCTGGAAGAGCGCGTTACCCAGCAGCTGCAGTCGCTCCAGAGTGAGGCAGAGACGCAGCAGGCCGCGATTCGGGACTACCTAGACCAGCTCTCAGAGGTATTTGACGCCCAAAAAGCGACGCTAGAAGCGGAGACAGAGACCCACAAAGGCGGCATTCAGACCCATTTGAAGTCCTTAGAAGCTCAGTTCTCCCAGGAGATGGATGCTCTTCAGGGCGACGTCAAGCGGCGCAGCGAGACCGTATTTTCTACGCTAGAGCGGGCCGACGGTGAGATTTCCGACCAGCTTGGCGACATGAAAACCGCCGTTAAGAATCAAAAAGACCGGCTGCGTCAGAGCGTTGAATCTCTTGAAAAGCGATTTGACGCTAAGCTCGCCGAGCTGGAATCAGGGGCGATGGATGGCCGTAATCAAACCCTGCAGCACCTGCGGGACTTGGAGCGAGACATGTCCAAGGCCTTGGGCGACCTTAAGCAAGACGCTGACGCCCGCAAGCAGGACATTCTGACGCGGCTGTCTGAGCTGACCCCCGAGGTGGTGGCCGGCACCTTCATTGATGAAGCCCAGCAGCGGCTAGATTCGATGACCCAGCTGCTGGATGCCCTGAAATCTAACCACCCTGAGCTGTTTATGGCCATTGATGACTACGTCATTCAGGCCGCCCAGCAGGCAGAACAGGGCAGCTACCGGGAGGCGATCGCCACCTACGATCAGGCGCTGGAGCTGCGGCCCAAAAACGCAGACCTGTGGTATCGGCGGGGGCTGGCCTTAGCCGAGCTACAGGAGTTTAACGAGGCGATCGCCAACTTCGACCAGGCGATTGATTTGGCTCCTAAAAATCCAGTTCCCTGGTACTACCGGGGTCTGGCGCTCAAAGAGATGAAGCAGTACGACGCCGCTTTAGCAGCTTTAGATGAGGTGGTGCAGCTGCAGCCGGACGATCCCAAAGCCTGGCTAAATCGCGGTATTGTCCTCAACCGCCTCAAGGACCGGGAGACGGCGCTGGAGTCCTTTGATAAAGCGGTGGAGCTGAAGCCCGACTACCACGAGGCCTGGGTGAATCGGGGGGTGGCCCTGGGAATTCTGCAGCGCCATGAGGACGCCTTTGAGTCGTTCGACAAGGCTGTGGGAATTGAGTCGGGAGACGCGGTAGCCTGGCTGAATCGGGGCCTGGCCTTAGTGGAGCTAGAGCGCCATGAAGACGCCGTTGACTCCTTTGACCATGCCCTAGAGCTGAACCCAAAATCTTACAAAGCTTACCTGAACCGGGGCAATAGCCAGGCGGCGCTGCGGCAGTTCAAGGAGGCGATCGCTAGCCTGGACCAGGTGCTAGCGCTGCAGCCCGACCACGCCCCCGCTTACTACGGCAAGGCAGCTTCCTACGTGAACCAGGGAGAAATCGATCTGGGGCTAGAGAACCTGCAGCGGGCAATCGAGCTAGAGAGCCGCTATCAGTCTGAAGCCCGCACGGACAATACCTTTGCCCGCCTGCGCCGCGACGAGTGGTTTCAGCAAATCGTGGGAGAGGGTTAGCCCATGACGCAGGCGCTTGAGCAACGGACTTACACCCGCGAAGAATATCTTGAGCTTGAAGTGGCCTCGAAGGAACGCCACGAATACGTGAATGGAGAAATTCGGCCCATGACCGGGGGCACGCCTGACCATAACGAATTGGCCATCAATCTCGCAGCCCTGCTCAAATCTGCTCTGCGGGGTAAACCCTACCGGATCTTTGGAGCCGATCAACGGCTGTGGATTCCCGACCGCAATCTTTACACCTACCCCGACGTCATGGCTATCGAAAAGCCTCTGCAGCTTCAAACCGGGCGTACTGACACCGTGACTAATCCCTGCTTCATTGCTGAAGTCCTTTCTAAATCAACCCAAGATTACGACCACGGTGAAAAGTTTTCTGCCTACCGGACTATCAATAGCTTTCACGAATATCTACTCATTGATCAGTACAGTACTCATGTAGAGCACTATGTGAAAACTTCTTCTAATCAATGGCTGCTAACAGAATACGACGATCCGAACGCCGTATTTGCGCTGAGCGCCGTTGAGGCTCAAATCGAGATTACCTCTCTCTACGAAAACATCGACATTGATGTTTGATGACACAGCTGTAGCATCGCGGCGTCACAACAAACCGCTAAATGGGGTGGCTGTTGCTTATTTCACTCGCGCGGGCGCAGTTCAACGAATCTGTTCAACGAATCTGAGCAATCAGCGCTCGGTGACGCGGACTCGTCTCCGCCATCGTCGGGGGCTCAAACCCCGCCTCAGCGATCGCCGCCTCTAAATCTAAGGCAAAGTATTCATCTATGAAGGGTTCGGTGCTCCGCATCAGGGTGCGCACGTAGGGGGGCATCTTGGCGTAGGCCGGGGAGGCCGGATTCATGCTCATGAGGGCAAAGTGGCCACCAGGACGCAAGATTCGTTTAGCCTCCTGCAGCACCGCAATCGCCACAGACGGCGGCAGCTCGTGAAACAGCAAAAATGCGGAGACCAGAGTCGACGCTGGCGGGTTCTAGCCTGGTCGCCTCAGCGGCGGCGTGACGCCAGCTCAGGGCGGGGGCGTCGGGGAAGTTTTGGCGGGCAATCACGAGGAAGTAGGGGGAAAGATCTATACCCACGGCCTGGGACTCGGGAAACGCCTCCTGCAGGGCGGCAGTGCTGGCCCCGCAGCTGCAGCCGAGGTCAACGCTGACGCGAGGGGCCTGGGGCAGGTGAGCCTGGAGCACCTGGTGGTACTCCTGCCGCAGACGCAGGTCTCCCCGACGGCCTTCTTCCGGCCACAGCCGCGCGTGAACCGCCTGCGCAGCTACATCCACCTCAAAAGCGGGCATCCAGCCCAAGTTTCCCTCATCGTAGGCGTGGAACGACTGGCAGAAGTAGTCGGGGTAAGTCACGTCGGAGTCGCGGATCTCGGCTAGGTCTTCTTCCCACTGGGGCTGTTGCGATCGCAGCCGCTCCACCTCTTGCCGCCAAGGGATACCCAGCGATTCGGCGCGGTTGATAATCATGCGGCGGGCCTGATGCTTGGCGATCGCCGCCAGGGGCCGAACGCTGAGTAGCCCCTGAATAAGGCGGGAGGAGAAAGGTGTGGTGGTCATAGCGTATTAAAGCTTACTAAGAAGGGTAGCGCGGGACGATGCGGATTGGCATTAGTCTTCGGGTAAATCGAACAGCACCGTCGTCATATACCGGTCTGCCCACTGGGTGTCAAAGGCGTTCTCTAGAACGCGGCGAGTCTTATCGTTTTTCTGCTGCTGCAGACAGTAGTGCCGCTGCCCTGCCGCAATCTCAGCGCGGCGCTCGGAGGCGGGGGCCATGGCGGCGGCCTGCTGACAGTGAATGGCGAGCATCGCCTGGGCTCTCGCCACGAACTGCTGATGCTCAGCCTCGCCGCTCGGGCGAACAAACAGGCAAAACTCGGAGAAAATGTTGCCCCACTTCGGAAGCTCCCGGGGCTGGGAAAAATCGGCGTTGGGCAAGGCCCGCAAAGCTGCTTGGTAGTCGGCAGATAGCGTCCAATCCTGTTTCACCTGTTCAATGGGTGAAAGATCAACAATAGCGGCACCGATGTGCTGAGCGCTACCCACCAGATCGGTACCAAACATCGGCAAAGGGTAGTCTAGGCGGGGAAACATTACGCAGTGGAGAATGTCTAGATTGGAACCAACCTTAGCCAATTCGAGGTGGAGCTTGCGAAACTGAGGCGTCTGATAGCAAGAATTTTCGATGACCAGCCGCTCGCCCTCCAGCCGCCCCTCAATATATCCCAAGTCATGGGGCAGCTCGTAGGGAGACAGATCTAGGTAGCGATGCCATGTCTCTTCGATGGCGTTGGCTAATGCACAAATCAGCGGGTGCTGCTGTTGCCGAATGGAGACCGGGGGAGCTAAAGACATGACAGATTACGTAGGGTACGGTTTGCTGAGCTTAAGCGCGCCGAGGTCCTCAGCGCCGGATTGAACCTGCGGAACCGCTCAGCAAAAGTCAAGAACGGCTTTAAAGATACCGTAGATCGACGGATGATATCGTTGGCAGTAACAAACCGCATCACTGACTGTCGAACTGCTGATTTGGGTGAGACGAACCGAAATAAAACAATATGGCGGGTCAAATCTTAGGCGATCGCTATCACATCGAGAAACAGCTCGGCTACAAAGCCGGTCGATGGACGCTGCTGGCCACAGACCTAACCACGGATGGCTTGGTGATTCTCAAGCTTATTTCTATTGATGAGGAGCTCCATCCAGACTGTCTGCGCCTCTTTCAGCGCGAGATCGACACGCTGAAGCAGCTCGACCATTCCTCGATTCCCAAGTATCTGGGCTGCTTCGACATCGAGCTCCCCCGTGAGAAAAAAGCGCTCGTGCTGATAGAGAGCTACATCGGAGGCACCTCAACAGACCGCTATCTTCGGCAAGGCCGCACCTTTTCAGAGAAAGAGGCGAAGCAAATTGCGATCGGAATTCTCGACGTTTTGATCTATCTGCACGAACAGTCGCCGCCTATCCTACACCGGGACATCAAGCCCAGCAATATCGTGCTGGCAACGCTGCCGAAACAGCGAACGCAAGTCTACCTGATTGATTTCGGCTCAGTCAAACCTATCTTGCCGAACCCCGACTACAACACGGGCATGACCCTGTTGGGAGCCCATCGCTATCGGGCTCCCGAGCAGCTTGGCGGTCGCGCGCTTAAGGTCTCTGATCTCTATAGCCTGGGCGTGACGATCACGACCCTGATTACGGGACAGGGCCTGTATGATCCCGCCGGAGCCTCAGGAGCTGACGACAGGGCCCTACTCCTTTCGCCTCAGTTCACGGCCTGGCTCCGGGGCATGAGCAATAGTGACCCAAAGGGCCGTCCGTCCTCCGCTCAAGCTGCTCTAGATGCGCTGAGCTAGCGGCGTTGACCAGACGGACCCTTAGGGCCATCGCGGCTCACCCGGGCATCTTGCCAAGCGCTGCCGACTCCCCGCAGCACCCCGCGGCCCACAAGACCGATGCCCCGCCCCAGCACCTCAGTCAACAGGTAAACCACCAGCTTACCGACCCAGCTCACCAGCGCCTGAAATCGGGGGGCTAGGGCATCGCGCAGCTCCAGCACCAGCGTCACCGCAAAGCGCAGTCCCGTCAGCTGCTCTAGTTCACTGCGTCTGGGTAAGTAGACTCGCTGCTCCTCAACCCCAATAGGGCCAAGGCGAAACAGCCGCATCTGGCTTTCGAAGATATCGAGCGGCTCGTACAGGGCATTAGCGAGCCGGTAGTGCCACGATAGATCGTTGCGAAACTGGGCTATATCCCGGCTCGACAGCAGGCGACGGGTATAGAAATTTTGCTTGATGACTTCCACGTCGGCGAGCTGATTGAGCATGGGCTGCACCACCGCGTTGGCCACTCGCACCATTAGATTGTCGAGCAGCTGCTCAGCCCGCGCCATTGCCGCTGCCGTGCCCACTGCGTGAGGAACGCTGTCCACCAGCAGGGGATTTTGAAATAGCAGGTGCGCCAGCAGATCGACGACGCCCGGTATCTCCTCTAAGATGGGCAGGACGCGGTCGGCCTCCCGCAGCAGTAAGGGCACCACCTCTAGCTCCACGCCCTCAATAGACACGGCGTAGTACTTACCAAAAAACTCGACGGTGACGTTCTGCCACAGGTCTCGCAGCAGCCGCGATCGCTGATCTATAAGCTGAGCCGGCTGGATGCTGCTCTGTCGGAGCTCATTCAGCAACAGCTTTAGCGATCGCAGCACTTGATAGAGCAGCTCGCGGCGACGATCCTCACGCAAGATATCGAGCTCGAGGGGGCGAGGGGTCTGGTTACGCAGCGGGGACTGCAGCTTGGTTTCAAGGCTTTCAAACAGCGTTGCCTGCATGCCCCCCAGCGTAATCGCTCCGTCGGCGGTCTGCTCTCTGAGGCGAAGCTGGGGCGCTGAGGCTTCAGTCAAGCTGGAGGATGAGGGCGGGGTCGGCGCAGCGTCGGCGCTAGTAGACCAGCTGTCGCCCGTCGGCCCACCATCGCCCGCCGGCATCGTCCCAAACTCACTAGCCCCAACGCGGGGTGCCAGCAGCCAGGTCACCAGACCGCGGGCCGCCCGCAGCTCGCGGTGGTGCCCTGCCGTCACGGCCCGGTCTAGCGGCGGCATCTGCGCGGCTAGCTGGGCATCAAGGTCGGCGATCGCCGCCTCGATTTGGCTGAGACCCGAGGCATAGAGGCGGCTTCGCCAGCGGTCAATCGGCCCGGACCCGGCAGCCGGCGCTGAGGCCCAGTAGGGAATAGACCAGGCTTCCTCCCCTGACGCCACCCGGCGCACTGCCGCCAGCAGGGTTTCGGGGTCGCGCCCCTTGACCCAGTAGCCGCGAGCCCCAGCCTGCTGCGCTCTGAGCGCCACGGCCGTTTCGGCTGGCCCCAGCCCTAATAGGGGCGTCTCCGCGATCGCCCGTAAAGACCGCAGCGCAGGCGCAACCGCTGCTGCTCCCCGGTTGAAGCCATAAAGAATAACCTGGGGTCGCCCGGACGGCGCGGATGCGGGCCGACCCGCGAGCCCGACCGCTGAGACGCGGCCCCCAGCGAGGACCTCTACGCCCTGAGACTCGAGCCAGCTACACAGCCCCGCACGAAAGATGGCATCGTCGTCGATGACGGTGACTAAAAGCGGCGCGTCGGAGGGCAGCGTTGTCATGGCGCAGAACAAACTCGTGAGGCGGCAGGTGGGCGTTGGGCCATGGCTGTTGAGCCAGTGGCTTTAGGGTAGCACTACTCAGTAGTCCCGTAATAGCCAGAGTAAGGGGACTCAGCCGGATCAGCGCTAACCTCAGGGTCTGGCAGAGCTGCCACCGGCTCAGGGCTAGGGGCGGGTTCCGCAGGTCTAGCAGGCTGCGCCCAGCTCGCCTCGTCCTGAGCCCGCTGCCGCTCAGCCCAAAGCTCGTTTCGCTCTTGCTGCCACTGGGCGATGGCGGTTTGGGCTTCGCTATACACCGCACCGCTGGCCGGAAGGATTTCCCGGGCCACTTCAATCGCCCGGCTCAGCCGCAGACGGTTTGCCAGGGCGGTCGCTTCATTGAGGCGATCGCGATCTGCAACCGCCCGCAGGGAGCCCTGCCACTCACCCACTAAGCTCTGGGCCTGAGGATGGAGCGCCCGGCCTGCGGCAATTGTCTGAGCCCGAGCGATCGCCTCCTGAAATTTGTCATCGGCGGCCAGCTTTTGGGCTTGGGCGATGATGGGCTGATCTTCCATCACCTGGATGCGCGATCGCCAGTCGGCCAGCGCCTGCTGCACCTGGGGCCACTCCAGACCCGAGGCCACCAGAGGCTCAGCAATGCGGATGGCGTCGCTGAGCGCCTCTTCACTGCCCGGCTGCGCCGTTTGTTGAGCCAGTGCAAAGTAGGGACGACCGTCAATTTGAGCGACGGATTGACGCCAGGCCGCCGTCAGCTCGTTAGCCCGCGATCGCAGCAGGTCGTCAGCACCGCCAGCGTCGCTGACGGCTTCCGCTTGGGCCAGGCCAGCCTGCAGCAGCCAGCGCTGCCCCGTGCCCGCGATGGCCTGAGCCATCTGCAGCTGGGTCATGGCGTCCCGCCGGGTTTGCCACTGGGCGAGCTGAGGCGCAATCCGCTGACCCAATTCACGCTGCGGGGCAATTGCCTGGGCGGAAGCGATCGCCTCGGCCAACAGCCACCACTGCTCTGGCTGAGCATCGGCTTTTTGGGCAAAGCGCTGCGCCTGACTGTAGCGGATGAGATCCCTAACCGGGTCAGGGAGATCCGTCTGGACTGCTGCGGGGGGCAGCGTCTGGGCCAAGGCCACTGCGCGTTCAAGGCGGCCTGCAGCCTGTTCAGCTACGGCAGCGTCGATTACTTGGGGACTCCAGGTTTGCAGCAGCGAGGCAGCCTCCTGCTGCGCTAGGGTTTGCGGGGGAATAGTCTGCAGATGCGTCAGCGCGGCGGCGATCTGATCGGGAGTCTGTGCCGGAGACTGAGCCGCCATCTCCTCCGCCTCTTTCAAAATCTGACGTCCCTGCTGCTCGGCGACGATGCGCAAGCTGAGCATGCTGCCGCGGTTATGCCAATAAGGCGAGGTCAAATCGCCCAAGGCAACCACCTGCTGTGAGGCCTGCTTCCACTGCTGCTGCTCTAGGGCTGCGATCGCCGTTTGATAGATCTCCTCACCCTCAGTCCACTGCCCCTGCCAGTCCTCAATCTTGGCTTGAGCCGTCCCATAGACAGAACTGGTGGGCGGAATATAGCGGGCCAGCCGGACGGCCTGCTCTAGTCCAGCGACAGCTAGCGTATCCTCTGCATTCTCTAGCAGTACTGCCGACCACTCAGTCAACAGCGCCTGGGCTTCGCGGTGTAGGGAATGGGTAGCGTCCCAGGATTTCACCGTGTTGATGCTGGCAATCAGGTGAGTGGAGTCTCCCGTGGAGGCGAGCTGCTGGGCGCAGTGCAGCCGCTTGGCGGAGGCGGCAAGGAGAGAGAGAGCCCGGCAGTTGGGAACGGGGGGAGGTTCTAAAAGGGACTGGAGCGCCACCATCCCAATTCCTCCCGTCAGCGCCAGGCCCAGCAGCAGTAAAGGAGACCAGACCCAGCTCAATAGCTGCCACCGCTCCCGGCGGCTGCGCTCAGATCTTTGGGCAATTGGCTGGTGATAGGCCAGCGCCTGGCGCAGACTGGCGATCGCTTCACTTTGCGGATGGGTAGAGCGGCTGACGTCACGCATAGTGCAGCTGTTGGGAGTGCGGTAGGTACAGGCTGAGAGAACTAAGCGAGCTTGCCCAAAAGAGCTTGCCCAAAAGAAAAGTATCGATGTGGGCTGCGCACCGCAGAGAGGCAGGTCACCGCAACCCTATGGGAAGCTGAAGGCAGTCTCAAAGCCAAAGGGTCAGCCCTCAGTCTCATCAAGGGTTGACATGAGCGTATGATGGCAGAGCCCAAGGCTCTCGTCAATCAGCTGGGGTATGGGACAGCCGTTGCTTACGCGGTGCGGCTAGTCGACGGGGGCGCTCTCCGCTTCATCTTGCTGGGAGTAGCCAAAGAAGTCAATTCTATAGTCGGTAATTTTGACGCCACACTGACGCTCGATAGACTGAATGATGTCTTCAGGAAGCTGAACAAAGACGTCCATAATCTGCGCGGTGTCAAGACAGTTGACGTGACTGTGGGAGTCGCTGACGCTCCCGTAAAGCCGCCCATCTGCTCGGTCTACGCATTCAATCACCTGCTGCCCTGAGAGCGCTTCTAGGTTTTGGTAAACCGACGTGTGGCCAATGTCTTTTCCCTGCTGCGTCAGACGGTCGTAAATCTCCCGCGCAGAGAGGTGCTCCCGCTGACTCCAGAGCAGCTCCAAAATGTAGCGGCGCTGCTTGCTAAGCCTCATTCCTAAGTCTCGACAACGGGCAAAAGCATCCTCTAGAGAGCGAATAGGCTTGGGAGCAGCGGCGTCTTGTTGCATCGTTGTGTTGCGTCTAAGGCGAACTCGATATGATTTCGTGTTGACAGACTATTCCAACCTTAGCGTAAACGTCTTAAGATTGTCTACCAGACCGAGTTTTACCCAGTTTAGGCTAATTTGCTAACCCTATACTTCAACACTTTATGTCTACCGTTGCGCTGCTGCAGTCCCATATCGAAACGCTCGATTTAACCCCAGCTCAGACTGTAATTGAGTCTCGGCAAGCATCAGGAGCGCTAACCCAGCGATCGCCCATTGCGTTTGACGTCGACTACCCCCGCGAGCCGTCTGACCCCCGCGAGCTCTCTGAAGTTCCTGAGGTTCGGCTTTGGTTTGTGGCCCTCGACGCGCGCTATCCCTGGTTCCCCTATTTATTAGACTGGCAGTCGGGAGAATTAGGGCGGTACACCGCCATGTTAGTGCCGCATCAGTTTAGCAAGTCAGGCATTCAGTACAACCCTGAGGCGCTAGAGCTATTTGTTATGAGCAAGGTGTTTCACATCGTTCATTGGCTAAAGGCGAACGACGTGGCCGGACGCAATAGCGTTAAGCTAATGACGAAAACTCTGGGGTATGAGCTAGACGATCAGTTTTTTGAGCTGATTGGGTTCTGAGCTAATTCAGGGTCTAGGCTAGCTGGGGTTTGAAGGGAGAAAGCGTTAGCTGCGGGACCCTACCCCCCCCAAACTGAACCCGGCCCACAGCGCGGCCAGACCGACCGCAGCGCTGCCTGCCCAGTACAGCCCTGCGGTCCACAGACGGCCCCGCTGCAGTAGGGCAACAGTCTCCAGGTTATAGGTGGAGAAGGTGGTATAGGCTCCCAGTGCCCCCGTAGTCAGCAGTAGCTTTAGATCGGGCGCTAGGCCTAGGCGATCGCTTAGGGCAGCGGCTAGGCCCATCAGCAGACAGCCGCTGATGTTGACCCCAAAAGTGCCTGCGGGAAAGCCGCTATCGGCGCTGCCTAAAAAACCAGTGAGGGAAATCCAGCGGCTAATGTAGTAGCGACACAGCGCTCCGGCAATCGCGCCCAGCGCCACGGCGAGGGGGGCTCGAACTGTTAAATTGAGCATTGTGAACTGTGCTGTTGGTCCCCCCTTACCCTACGACGCGATCGCGCCATGACGCTACTCTCGATTACCTACGGCATTTTCCTGCTCAGCGTGCTGGGGCTGTACTGGCTACAGGAGTCGCGATCGCTGCGGCTCGGGGTTTTGCTGCTGGCTAGCGTAGTCTTTTACGGGTCGCTGCAGCTTCAGTACGTGCCGCTGCTGCTGGCGCTAGCGCTGATTACGTTTGAGGTCGGTAAGGCCATGGCCGCCAGTAGGCAGGCCTATCCCTCTGACTTCGGTGCGCCGAGCGGTTATCCCGCAGCCGGGTATTCAGAGAAAGCGTACTCAAAGGAGCAGCCCTCAGAACCCGACTGGAACCGGCGACGGCTGGGACTGCTGGGGTTGAGTATCGGGCTGCTGGTGCTAGCGCTAGTGGGGTTCAAGTATCTTTCCTTTTTGCTGACGGTGGCCCAGCCGGCGCTGACGACTCTTCCCATACCCCCGCCCAGCACTAACCCTATCGCCCAGCTAATTGCGCCTTTGGGCCTTAGCTACTTTGTGTTTGAATGCATCGCCTACCTGGTAGATGTCTATCGCGGAGCCCCCGCCGCCGTCCATCTGCTACAGTTCGTTACCTACAAGCTGTTTTTTCCCAAGCTGCTCTCAGGGCCAATTACCCGCTATCACGCGATGGAAAGCCAGCTGGCGCACCGCTTGCCCCTCCGGCTTGAGCAGGGGGTTGACGGGCTGTGGCTGATCGCGGTGGGAGCGGTCAAAAAGCTGCTGCTGGCGGATCACCTGGCCACCTTAGTCAACCTCAGTTTTGCCAACCTAGAGCGGGCGGGCAGCGGGGACATTTGGCTGGCCACTGTGGCCTACGGCCTGCAGATCTACCTCGACTTCAGCGGCTATGTCGACGTGGCTCGAGGTAGCGCTATTTTGCTGGGCATCTATCTGCCCGAAAACTTTCGCGCCCCGTACTTCTCCGCCAGCATTGCCGACTTTTGGCGGCGGTGGCACATTACCTTGGGCGACTGGCTGCGAAACTACCTGTACTTTCCCCTGGGCGGCTCGCGGCGGGGTCTTCTACGCACCTGCCTCAACTTGGTGATCGTGATGGTCATTGCCGGAATTTGGCACAATCCAGGCTGGGGGTTCATTATTTGGGGGCTAATTCACGGGGTCGCCCTTGCCGTCCATCGGCTGACGGACCAGCTCGCCAGGCGATCGCCCGCTGTGGCTCAGTTTTGGGGCCAGCCTTTGGGACTATTTCTGGGCTGGGGGCTTACCCAGTCTACAGTCTGCTTTGCCTGGATCTTCTTTCGACTTCCTGACCCTCAGACCTATAAGCTAGCCCTGAGTCGACTCATCGGACAGACTGCCGACATTCAGTTCGCGCCCAAGATCTACGCAGAAGGGCTACAGGCTAGCCGCTTTCAGGTCATTCTCATGCTGCTGGCGGTGCTCGGAGTGATGGCGGTCGTGCAGGGGTTTCGTCAGGGGCTGAAGCTGCAGTTTAACTGGTACCTCAAGGTCGCGCTGGCTCCCGTTTTGATCTATCTGGCGTGGCTGCTCGCGCCATCAGAGAGTTTGCCTTATATTTACTTTGATTTTTAGCGGCTAGCGCTGAGGTCGTCCCGCCACAGAACGGCGTGCCGAGAGTGCCAGAGCTGTCCTCCCATGGCCCCTAGCCCAATCGCCATTCCCATCACGCCGCCCCAGACGTTAATCCCAGTCAGCGCCAGCCCCCCCAGCCACAGGGTAGCGCCGTAGAGGAATAGCACCGTCTGGCGGTGGGTCAACCCAGCGGCCATGAGCCGGTGGTGAACGTGACCTCGGTCCGCCTCAAAGGGAGACTGGCCGCGCCACAGCCGGGCTGCAATCACAAAGACCATGTCCCCCAGCGGAACGCCCAAAACCAACAGAGGTAGAGCGATCGCCAAAGCCGAAGGATGGTCTGAACTTTGAGCGGTCAGGGCCGTGACGCTCATGCTGCTGAGCAAGAAGCCAATGAAGTAAGAGCCCCCATCCCCCATGAAAATTTGAGCAGGGTTGAAGTTGTAGCGGAGGAAGCCCATCAAGCTACCGATGAGAGCTAGGAAAATCACCTCTTCTCCCAGCGCGCCAAACGGTAGACAGAGGACAAATAGGACTAGGGCCGCGATGGTGGAGATACCCGCTGCGAGACCGTCGAGGCCATCGATCCAGTTGATCGCATTGACCACGCCGGTCATCCAAACGACGCTGATGGGCAGGCTAAGTAGGCCGAGGCTAATGGCGCCAGGCCCCAACAGAGAAATTACGTCAATGCGCACCCCTAGGCTCCAGCTTCCCGCCGCCACTAGGCCCTGTAGAACCAAACGCGAATAGGGCGATAGGCCAATCAAGTCGTCTGCGAGCCCAATCAGAAAAAATCCTAGACTGCCGCCCAAGACGCCAAGCAGCGGTCTCGCCGTCTCTATGGGCAAGAGCAGCAGGGCGATCGCCACGCTGACCAAGGTGGCCACGCTGATGGCGACTCCCCCCAGGCGGACTACAGGCTGGGAGTGAACTTTTCGGGCGTCAGGGGCATCTAGGTAGCCGAGCAGCTGCGCAGCTGCTCTCACCCAGGGGGTGAGACACAGGGCGAGGCCGCCAGCGCCGATCGGAGTCAAGCAAAGTCCCCAACCTGTGGTCGATCTTGATAGATCGAGGGCAGAGAGATATGTCATAAATAAATTGGTTTAAGCAGTGTTACTGAGTGCTGCAAATCAGGTCACGGTGCTGCCCCTGATGGCGAGCCAGAGGCCCGGCTTACGCAATTTTTTGAGCTGGCAGAAATAGCGGTGCCGTCAGCGGCTGGGCGCGATCCACCAGACTAGAGATGACCGCCTGCTCAAACAGAACTTGGCTGTACTGCAGCGCAATCAAGTCGGGCGTGAAATACCGCTCGAGGTAGCACCGCCCTCGATGGCCCATAGCGTCTACGACCTGCTGATGGCGGCTCAAATATAAGATAAATTCCGACAGTCCAAAGCTGTCCCCATTCTCGAACGACGCTCCGAATCGACCGTGGGCAACCATATGATTTAAGTAAGAAGACGCGGCACAAACCATAGCGATAGGGCGGCCTGCAGCCAGCGCCGAGTACAGTTTGCTAGGCGCAACCAGCTCTTCCATACCGTCGCTAACGGTAACCAAAGAAAGGTCACCTGCCGTCAGCGAGTAGGGCAAGACGGCTTTATCTTGATAGGGCAAAAATAGGCAATTGCTGAGCTGCCTCTCGTCGGCGCTAGCCTTTAGGTAGGGCTGCTTAGCGCCCCCGCCGATAAATACAAATTGGATCGGATAAGACCTCAACCGCTCGGCGGCATCGAGCACCGTATCGACGTCGTGGCAGCGCCCCATGTTGCCGGAGTAGATCACCGTGAAGCGCTCTACGGTGTGGTGCTGGTGGGAAAACCAGTTGGCTTCCTTGGCCATAGGGGTGATTTGAGTGGGGCTAGCCCAGCTGTGAATGATGGAGAGCTTGCCACTGACCTCTGGCGCTAAGGTCTCCACTCGCGCTTTCATAGAGGCACTGAGCACAACGATGCCCTGGGCATGCCGCCAGGTTTGTCGGTTGGCCCAAATCCACAGTCGGCTCACCCAGTGAACTTCACTGGTTACCCCAAGCTTGATCGCGATATCTGGGTAGAGATCGTAGATCAGGCAAACGTAGGGGCGCTTTAGGAGTCGGCAGACTAGGTAGCCCAAAATAGGCAGAAAGGGGGGCGCTGTGGTGAGCAGCACCACGTCGTAGGTCGCGGCTCGCCTCACTAGATGAAGGACGACTCGCACGCAAAATAGCAGACCGCTCACCATCTTGCCGCGAATTCGGGACGACCATAGCCGAGAAACCCGCGATCGCTTCACAACAACCCCAGCTTTATGTTCGTAGCTCGGCGCCGATTCCACCTCAAAGGCGTAGCTTGGCTGTCCCGTAAAAATCGTAACGCCATGTCCTTGGCGGCTGAGCTGTTGCGCCAATTCATCAATTAACTGACCAGTAGCCGCAAAATCTGGTGGGAAAAACTGAGTTGTAATCAACAACCGGCGCTGGGCTAATGCTGTCAATGTCGTTGTCGGTCGCTGAAATAGCTTTTTCAGCATTGAAATCACCTTACGGCCCAAGCTGCCGGTGCTTCTTTCCGCACGATGCATGGGTTGACCCATTACAAACTTCAACCTCAAATAACTGTAGCTGCGGTAGAACTTGACCTAGGTAAGGCAGCGCCTAGAGAATAGGAATTAATCACTAAACAATTGCCGCTGCAGTACTCAGCAGGTCCACCCGTAACTCAAACTGCTCCATCCTTCCCGCTTACAGCGGGTCAGTCCGGAGGTCTTAGCATGAAGTGTTCACGAACCTATCCAGCGTTGAGACGTGAGCCTAGAAAGGTGGGCGTAAAGTGTGAGATTGCGTCAAATTTTTTGTTGGGCAAATTTTATTAGGCGATATTGCAGAGAAAAAGTTTGAGGGGCGACAGGCAAAGATGCAGTTAGCTCCATGTGCCGCTGCTGCGCATGTCCTGGGATCTACGCTAAACCCATCGACCGCCGCACTAAAGGGGCGGAGTACTGCGACAATCTTTGATAATGAGATAGCTCGGTCAACAGTCACTATGTCAGCCACTTCCAAAGCGCAGACTAGAAAAGAACAGATCAAAAAAGAGCAGGTTAAGTTTTGGCGAGATTCGGCCCTGCACAACCTGGAGATGCTGCGGGCTACTTATGTCACCTACGCATTCTCTCGGCACGCCCACGAGGGATTTGGAATTGCCATCGTGGAATCGGGGGCCATGGCGTTCGATTATCGGGGGAGCACCCATGTTGCTCCGGCGGGCACTGTCGTCATCACCGGCCCCGGTGAAATGCATACAGGCTATGCCGCCTTAGAAACGGGGTGGACCTATCGCACCCTGCTGCCTGCCGTAGATTGGCTGCAAAATGCCGCAACAGAATTGGCGGGACGTCCCTGTGGCGTGCCCCATTTTCCCTCGCCAGTCATTCGAGATTGCCGACTCAACCAGCAGCTTGTGAAGCTTCACCGCACGCTCGAGACCTCCTCCTCACCCCTAGAGCGTGAGTCTCAGTTCCTGTGGGATATGGCTCAGCTTGTGGAGCGCTACTCCACGGACCATAGGCCCAGAACTCCACCCGGCAAAGAGTGCCGCGCCGTCGAGGACATTCGGGAGTACTTGATGGCTCACTACAGCGTAAATACGCCTCTGTCCGAGTTGGCTGAACTCGTTAACTTGAGTCCAATGCGGCTACTGCAGAGCTTTCGCAAGCAGGTTGGACTACCGCCCCATGCCTACCTAAACCATGTCCGGGTCCACCAGGCTAAACGACTGATTGCGGCAGGCTGGTCTCTGAGCGATGCCGCCCTAGAGATCGGGTTTACAGACCAAAGTCATCTGCATCGCCATTTCAAAAAGATGCTGGGGGTGACACCCGGGCAGTATGCGCGGGGCTGCAAAACTGGATAGAGTCCTGGAGGTGCTCAGGGCTTGGCAAGCGGGTAGAGAGGCAGCGCTCCGTAGCCGAGCCGTTCCAAGTGCTTCAAACAAGCCGTCAAAAATGGCCGTGGCCTGCCTAGAGCAGTTCATCGCTGTGCAGCAGTACCGGGCCTTTTCCCCATTACGATCGCAGCAAATCGGCAAGTTCTTTGTAGGCATAGGTGAGGCGATCGCCCAAAATCCGAATTACTACCGCTTGAAATGCGGTAGCGACCTCGGGGTGCTCTTGCTCCATGCGCTGGAAGCTTTCTTTAGACAGTCGGTAGAGGGTGCTGGGCGCTTCGACAATGGCTGTCGTCTGGTGGGTCGACTGGCGGAAAAAGTCTACCGCCCCGACCACATTGCCCGCACCCAGGACCTGAATCCGGTGGGTTTCCTCCCGCTGTTCGTCCAAGTACACTGCGACCTCGCCCACTGCGATTAAAAACGTACAAGACTGCGCAGAATGATCCCGATAGTCTAAGGGCTGTAGATCTCTACTAAGGCTATGCCGACTGACTTACCTCTAACTTCAAGGCGATCGCAGCACGCCTCTCCCCGCGCTGAGTTTTGGGCCGGAGCGCGGGACATCATTCCGCTTGTTGTGGGTGCGGTTCCCTTCGGAATCATCTTTGGCACCCTAGCCCCAAGCAGCGGCTTCTCCGCTGGCGGCACGCTGGCCCTATCGGCGATCGTCTTTGCCGGGTCGTCTCAGTTCATCGCCGTGGGCATGATGGCTGCCGGCACGGGCGGGCTGCTGATTGTGGTGACGGCGTTTGTGGTCAACCTGCGGCACCTGCTCTATGCCGTGAGTTTGGTGCCCTACGTGAAGCCGCTCAGCCAGCGGTGGAAAGCGGTTCTCGCCTTTTGGCTCACCGACGAAGCGTTCGCCGTTGCTATCCGCCGCTATGAAGCTGACGATGAATCCCCGTTTAAGCAGTGGTACTACCTGGGGGCGGCGCTGGTGATGTACGCCAACTGGCAGCTCTGCACGCTGCTTGGGGTCACCGTGGGGCAGATGATTCCCAACGCCACCGCTTGGGGACTTGACTTCGCCATGTCGGTGACCTTTATCGGCATGGTAATTCCCTACCTCAAAACCCGGCCTATGGGTATAGCCGTAGCGGTTTCGGGCTTGGTCGCCCTGATGGCCGGCCCGCTGCCCCACAAGCTTGGGCTAATGGTGGCAGCGATCGCCGGCATCTTGGCTGGGGTCTGCAGCGAGCGAGCGCTGGCCCAAAAGTCTTATCCCACCGGAGGCAACCCCCGTGACTGAATTTCTGATGATTGGCGGCATGGCGATCGCCACCTTTGCCATTCGCTACGTAATGTTTGGGGCCAGCAGCCGCATTGCCCTCTCCCCCGCCGTGCTGAGCGCCCTGCGCTATGTGCCCCCAGTGGTGCTGACCGCTATCGTCGTGCCGGAGGTGATGCTTCAAGACGGGGCGCTGAACCTGAGCTATCTAAATCCCCGGCTGGTGGGGGCGATCGCTGCGGGGATTGTAGGCGGCGTAACGCGAAATCTGCTGCTGACGATTGTGGTGGGGATGGCGGTCTTCTTCAGCTGGCAGGCCGCGCTGAGCCTCTAGTCAGCGGTGTAGTAATCCCAACCGTGGTGGCGCTGCGAGGTCCCCACCACCTCTGGGTGCAGCATCTCCGCCATAATCTCCAGCGAGTCTATGATCCGGGGCCCGGGGCGGTTGAAGTAGTAGTTGCCGTCGGCCAAAACAACTCGGCCCGACTGCACCGCCGTCAATTGTGACCATTGGGGATGTTTTGCCAGCGTGCCCTGCATGTCGTCGCGGGTTTGGTCGAGGCTATACCCACAGGGAACCACCACAATGACATTGGGGTCAGCGGCCACCAGATCGTCCCACTCTAAAATTCGAGACGGCTCCCCCGACTTGCCGAATAGCGAGCGCCCCCCGGCAAGAGACACCAGCTCCGGCATCCAGTGTCCTGCCACCATGACCGGGTCCGTCCACTCAATGCAAGCGACCGTAGGGCGATCGCTATTAGCCACCCGCTCCTGGCAGGCAGCGACGCGATTGCGGATCTGGGCGAGCAGCGGCGCGGCGTCGACCGCTAGGGCGGCGGCGACGCGGTCAATGTCGCTCCACACCTGCTCAATAGTCATGGGCTGGAGCGAGATAATCTGAGTTCCAAGCCCCGTCACATCGGCCACCACCTGCTCTACATCGCTGAGGTTAACGGCGCACACATCGCACTGAGCCTGGGTGATGATGTGGGTGGGCTGCAGCGTCTTGAGCACCTCTGTTTTGATGCGATACACCGCTAGGGCCTGCTGCAGTAAATCGCTTACCCGCTCGTGAATGTCGCGGCTTGTGCCTTCAGGGTTAAACTTGGGCGCGGTGCAGACGGCGCGATCGCTCAGGGTTGGGGGATAGTCGCACTCATGAGAGCGGCCCACGAGCTGCTCTGAAAGTCCCAACGCTGCAATAATTTCTGTGGCGCTAGGAATTAGTGAGACCACGCGGGGCGAAGCGGTAGCGGAAGAGGCAAGTTGAGTCATCAGGGAAATATCCTAAAGGGTGAGAGCGATCGCAGGTAGAGGGTCCATTGGTCTCAAGCTTGGGTCTCAAAGGGCCTTAAAGTTTCCGAGTCCTAAGATGTTTGAAAAGCGTTGATCAAAGCGTTACGCCACTGCTTCCCCCCCCCCTTAATTCCCTCTTGCCAAAGGGGGAAATCCTGATTCTCCCCCTTTGTATTCGCGGAGCATGTCCGGAGGACGCAGGGGAGTTAGAGGGGGCAATGCAGAGCGTTGGCTACTTTTCAAACGCCCTCTAAGAAGGCATCCACTTATCTAGACAGCCCAAAAACCAGAATTCCGCCAGATAAACTCTAAATCAGGACAGGTTTATCAAGTCATCTGTAATAAGTCAGATCATCCCCCTGTTATACAGTTACTAAACGCCATAATGCGCCATAATGCTCCTAGCTTCCCTCGCAGTACAGCAGAACCATGGCTAAGTTTCAAATCTTTGTTGACCTGGGCATGAGTGCGACAAAGGCGTCTTTCAGCGATAGCATCAGCTTCTACAGCTATCTCTGTCCGCCCAAAGTCGCCGATCTCCCTCCCTCCGAATTACAGATACTGACCGATCAAGGCGATCAGTTTGGTGGCGGTATTGGTTCAGGAGCCTACCTCCAGGTAGACGGCAAGGGCTATGCCCTGGCAGATGACGCTGAAGGCCGCTCCAACAAGAGCACGGAGATGCTGCGGAAAAGCACGCTAGCCAAGCTGCGAATTTTAGGGGCTATTGGCGAGCTGGCAGAGCGCTTCAAAGTTGACCGGCTGCCCATCGACATCGGCGTTGCCCTCCCGTTTGACGAGTACCTCAGCGATCAGCATGAAGTTAGCCAGCAGCTCAGCTCAACGTCGTCTTTTCTGTACCGAGGCAAAGAAATTACGATTGAGCCTCAGGCCGTTAAAATTCTGCCTGAGGGCGCTGGGCTGGTGCAGTGGCGAAAAATGCAGGCCATGCAGCATGGTCAGCCCCCGCAAAGTTCCTACGTAGTGGTTATTGTCGGTCACCGCGACCTCACTTTTCTTATTTTCCGGCAGGGAAAGCCCCCGACAGGAGAGCCGAGCGGAACGGTGCGTCTGGGCTATCTAGAATATCTACAGTCGATTTCCCAGGGCATGTGCAAGCCCGACAACCCCTATCTCTACGATGCTCTCATTCGCGGCGCTGACACCGTGGCGTTTCCCGATCAGCCCGGCAAGCAGTATCCCCTCACGGAACGGCGTCAGAAAGCAGAAGCCTACTATTGGGAGCAGGTCCGCCACCACCTGAGCGATAAGTTCGCCTCGCTCAACATTCCTAACTACGAAATCCTGATTGGCGGGGGCACGGCTCATACGCTGCTGCGGGACAACCTCAATCAGATGCTGACAGATATGCCAGGCGCTGAAGTCAATTGGCTAGCAGAGATGGGCCGTGAGGTCTGCTCTGTGCTGCGGGTGATGACCCCTGCTGACCAAGCTCGCTTCTCCGACTGCTACGGCGGCGCAAAATGGCTGGCAATCAAGTTTAGCGACGCGACCAATGGTACCCTGTCCACATCACAATCTCGCTCTATGGGAGCGCTGTCATGAGTAAGCCAAAGCGCGAGCGCATCAGCATCCGCATCGATGCTGAGGTTAGCTCCATGGATGGAAAGCTGGTGAACTATCTCAAAGAAGACCCCATCTTGCCGCCCCGAGATGCAACTTTGAGGGCGCTCAAAGCGTTCTACATGCCCTGGGTGCTAGAAGATGACCTCGAGCCCGCTCAGCTGCAAAACTTAGCGGCGACTGCAGTGGAAGAGCTTCAGTTTCGTATCTTTCAAATTCAGCAGCGCTATGGCATTGGAGATTCGGCGGCTTTCATCACCCCGCCCCCTAGGCAAAACATCTTGAGCCACAACGGAGGCATGCCGATGGTGGCGACGGCTCCCGCGCAGACCATTGCCGAGATGCGCCGACAAATTGACCCAGCAGAGCTAGACGATTTCTAAGGTCTGTTTAAGTCCAAGGGTAGATCGTGCTAAGGATCTCGCTGGACGGTTATCGCTAAACGTTTTTTGAGTAGGCTAACTCTAAGCTAGAAAAGGCTAGTCTTTGGGTCGAGCTGTCGCCGCAGCTTGGCTCAAGGGCAGCCAAACTAAAAAACCAGCGCTAGAATCGTAGCGAGCAATCAAAATACGCAAGAGTCGTTGGCAGAAGTGATTTTCGAGCACTTCATCCGCACGCTTAGATTGAGACCAATCCAGCCAGTACACCACACGGATACAGTCTGATGACGAATATTACCTACGCTTACACCCGTGAGCAAACCTCTGCATGGCTTAGAGGCCTCTCAACTGTTGCCTGGGCCGATGGCCAATTTAATGACGAAGAGCAAGATGTCATCCTGTCACTAGCTCAAGCGGAAATTGCCCCACGCGCCAACCCTGAGACCCTAGAGGTCATCGAGCCTCAGGCCCTAGCCGAGATTATCGGCCCTGACAAAGAGAGGGTTGAAAATTTTATGCGCACCGCCGTCATGGTCGCGATCGCCGATGGCGTTTACTCCCCAGCAGAAGACCGCGTTCTGCGGCAGTTCTGCGACGCGATGAACCAGCCGACCGACGTTCTTGATCACCTGCGCCTTACCCTTCCCAGTGAGGGCGGAGCGTCGGATCTTCAGTCCAGCCTTGAGCCGCTTCGTCCCGTAAGAGCGTGGCTCGACCAGCTCGATATCGAGAGTCCCGGCGTTGCCCGTTTCCTGTGCAAAATGATCCCGCCCCAGTGTCCCTTTGAGCGCGACGTCAAGCTCTTCGGCCACAAGCTGGTTCACATTCCCCCCATGTGCAAGCTCAATCCCCTCTATGAGCAGCTTGTGGGCCTGCGGTTTCGGGCGCTGACTTACCTGGCGGACGACTGCGATGAGGACGTCAGCCAGTATTGCTAAGGGCAATGCTGGCGGGAGGATGCCGCAACGTGAGATGCGGCAAGGCAGGGCACCGTAAAACCGTACGCTATGGGGTCACTACTCGCCGTCTAGCCGTTGACAGTCCACTGTCGGTACCAAATGCTGCCGACATTCTCGCGCCGTGAGCGATCGCCCAGCCCGGTCTTGGGACAGCTGTCTCAGTGGCTCGGGGCGGCCAACGCGCAGGTGAATTTGTCCCATCTGGTCCAACAGCGCCAGATAGTCTCCAGTGGGGCTAAAAGCAAGTTGAACAAAGGGGCTGTCGCCATGCGCCAGCTCAAGCGGCTGGGCGACTCCGTCCTCGGTCGAGCGCTGCCACAGGCTAGCTTGACCCCTGCGATCGGCGCTGGCCAGACTCTTACCGTCTGGGCTGAGGGCTAGGGCAGAGAGGGCGGAAGTATGAGCCTGAAAGCGCGCCAGAAGGCGTCCCTGAGCGGTATCCCAAAGGTGAATCTTACCGGTGTTGTCGCCGAGCGCAAAGCGCCCTTGTTTGGCATCTGCTGCCGCAGCAGTGAGCTTACCTTCAGCGTCATGCTCGAACCGATGGGCAATCTGCCGCGACACAGTATTCCAGAGGGTCGCTCGGCTGGCCTCAACCGTCACAATCCAAGCGCCCTCTTGGCTAAAGTGAGCCGCCAAGACGTCAGACTCGTGTTCTAGCTGGAATTCTTCCCCTGAAGAAACCTCCTTAAGATGCACTGTTTTCCCTTGGGGAATCAGTTTTTGATCACCGTCCGCGCTCCAGGCGATAGGAGCTGTGGCGATCGCCCGGTCTGCGGTATCCTGCGCGGGTGCGGCGGGAGGGGAAGGGGTCAGCAGCGCGGTCAGCCCAGCTGCAACGCGATAGCTCACGTCACCCCCGTCGGTAACTCCCACGAGCCGAGCGGGGCCCGGTGGGGGAGAGATGAGATTCAGGTCGCTGGCTACTCCGATACTCTGTAGACCCTGCTGAGTCAGGGTGGCCTGGGGCTGAAAGCGAATCCAGCGGACCGGCTCAACTGCCGCAATAGTTGGCAGCTCTCCTCCCCCTAAAGACCAGATGCGTACCGTGCCAGACACATCTCCTGTTAAAAGGTAATCCCCCTGCTCACTAAAGGCGATCGCGGTCGGTGCGTCGTCCAGCCTAAAGGCGAGAGACTGGGGATGCTCTAGGGGCTTAACGCAAAGGTAGCGCTGCGCTGCGTCTGACACAACGGTCGCCGTATAGCGGTGGTTGCGGTCTATCCGCTGGAACCGCGACCCGGCACAGGCCATATCACCTCCCAGGCTAGAGGTCACCGTCCGGACCGCTCCGGTAGAAGTCTGCCAAATGTTGAGGTGACCGACCTCCTGAGATGAAACGGCGATCTGAGACGCATCGGCGCTGAAACGAGCAAAACTAGAGTGAGTAGCGCCAGGACCTGCAGCACCAGGGGGCTCTAATTGCTGGGTTTCCTGAAGAGAAGGTGACGAACCGAGCCGCCAGTGGTGGAGAGTCTGGCCGCTAAATGAGACTAGGGCGGTATCGCTCTGGAACTGTAGCGCTTTGATCTTGGAAAGTGGCTTTGCGGCGAGTTCTGCCACCTTATTCTGAGGCTCCCACACCAGCAGGCTATCCGCAGTTGCCGCTGCCACCCAGCGCCCCGTTGGGCTGACCGCCAGCGCCGTCACAGGGCTGTCGATGTCCTGCTCATGCAGCAGCACCCCATCAGTAGACCACAGGCGAATTAAAGTGCTGCCCGTCACCGATTCAGTGGCGGCGACTAGCGCTGACCCATCGGCGCTAAAGGCGAGATGGGTCACAGCTTTGGCCTCAGGGTCAAGCGGCGACCGAGAGGCCGAGAGCAAATAGTCCGGAGCCGAGAGCTGCTGTGCTGCAGCGCGATGATTAGGGCGCTGCAGCCCCCGGCGACGGGAAGACCACAAGCGAATGGTGTCATCAGCGCTAGCGATCGCCAGCTGCCCGGCATCAGCCGCAATCTGGGTAATTGGCCCTGAGTCCAGCGATAGAGTCTGGAGCGGAAGCTGTGCCAGCGCCTGGCGAACGCTGGTCTGCGCGGCGGGGGTGGGGGCACTCTCGAGGGCCAGCGCGCCGATGAGCAGCGCCGTCGTCGGATCACTGGTGGGGTCATCGAGCAGATCTTGAGCGATTGCCGCCTGCTCTCGTGACTGCAGCTGGCGCAGCTGTGCCGTCTGAATTGAGCGTGCCCTCGCCGCGCCATAGTACTGAGAAAAGCCGGCGACCAAGGCCATCAGAATAATGCAGGGCAGAGCAAACTGCAGTCGTCGCCGCTCCCAATGCGATCGCTGGTTGGTGGCGCGGCTGAGGGCGACGTACTGCTTGACTAGGCGAGTAGGCTTATAGTTGGGCTGGTGAAGAAATTCTTCGGCGTCGAGAAGGCGACTCCCCTGAAGCAGATACTCTACATGGTCAGGCTGCCCGGCTTGATACCAGACCGTTGCCGCCTGCTCCAGACTTCGCTGCCGCCGCAGCATGTCCCGATTTTCGTCCAACCACCCCTGCAATAGCGGCCAGCGGCGAATTAGGGCTTCATGGGCAATATCCACCGTTTCGCGGTGGCCCTCCAGAGTCTTTCCCTCAGAGCAGTCTAGGTCTCGATGACTTGTGATAATAAGCTTCTCGTTCACCAAGATTTCTAGGGTTTCTTCGATGGCTCGGGGCGCGTAAGCCAGCTGCAGCAGATGGGATTTTGCCACCCGCCGCCGCGTGTCTTCGGTGCCGTCCCCCAGCTGGGTGAGCGCCAGGAAAATGCACTTCGCAATGTCCTGCTGGGTTACCGAGAGATGGTCAAACACCTGGGAGGCGCGGGTGTGCAGGATGCCGTGAACGCCGTCCAAAGCCGTGTAGGCTGCTTGGGTGAGCGTATTTTGCTGACGCTGCTGCCACAGCTGGCGCAGCGTGTACTGCAGCAGCGGTAGCTCCCCCGGCGCACCAACGATGTCAAACAGCATGGCGTACACAAGGTGGGGTTCGCAATAGAGGTTTACTTTTTGAGCAGGCTTGAGAATAGCTGCTTTGAGCTGCTCGTAGGATAGGGGAAGCACCCGCAGCAGTCCTGGCGTCATCGCCGCCGCCAAGGCATCATCTTGGAGGCAGCGGCCCAAAAAGTCTGCTCGCAGCCCCACAACGACGCGAAAACAGCTTTGGGCCTCCCGCAGCGCATGCAATAGCGCATCAATCATCTGCCGCCGCTCGGCTTGACTGCGATCGCTGTGGCACAGGGTAAACAGCTCTTCAAACTGATCGATCACGAGCACAAATCGTGGACGTGGCCCCAAGCCGCTGGCGCTTTCTTTCAGCAGGCTGCCGCGCAGGAGTTGGGTCAGCCCTGGGCCGCCGTCCTGCAAAAACCCCTCCGCCCGTCGCAGCTGCTCGGCCCGCTCAAGTCCAGTGCTGTCAGGGTCAATGAAAGCGGCGGCCAGCTGCTTGAGGGGGCGATCGCCTGGCACCATCAGCCGCACGCGCCAGCGATCGCTCTCGGGAAAGGCCTGGCCCCGGCGCAGCTGAGCCATCAGCCCCGCCCGCAGTAGGGAAGATTTGCCGCAGCCCGAAGGACCAATGAGCGTCACCAGCGGGCGCGTAATCACTTCGTCGATGAGCGTGCGGGTGAGCTTCTCCCGCCCAAAGTAATAGTCGGCGTGACCGCTATCAAACGGAGCCAGCCCTGGATAGGGGCAGTAGTCGTCCCCATCAGACCGAGCCCGTAGCTGAGTGCTGCTAGCGGTGAGCAGAATTTCTCCCCCCGAATTCTCGAAGAGGGGCTGCTGGGGCTGCCCTTGGAGCGCTCGATTCGCCCCGCTCGTGAGGGAGTAGTTGGTGACGCGGCCCGCAGCATGGCAGCGAGGATCAAGCCCACTCAAGATGGCCTCGGTAAAGATGCTGTGATCACTGGTGAGAGACTCATAGGCCGCTTCGTACTCCCGGCAGGCCACCATAAACATACGGTCGGTGCCAGGCCGCGCTCCGGGATCGGCCTCTAGGAAGGTGAGTAATTCGCCACTGTGACAGCAGTCTAGAATGACGATGCGCTGCCGAACTGGGCTTTCCTGCAGCAGTCGCCGCAGCCAAAATAGCGACAGCCCCGCTGCCCCGGCCTCAGGTTGAGAGTCCGACAGGGCCAAATAACCCTCCCGAATGCCTGCATGCCGCTGAATGCCGTGCCCTGAGAAGTAAAACAATGCCGTTTGGGGCACATTAGAACCGGGGGGCTTAAACAGGCGAATCAAAGCCGACTCTAACTCTGGAAGAGTAACCGGCGTTCGTCGTCCGACGGTAGCCCGCTCTTCACGGATGACCTCGGGCAGGCGCTGGACGCGAAAGCTACCGTATTGCTCCAATAAAGTGGCGATCGCATTCGCGTCATTAGCTGGAGTCTTCAGCTTCGGCAAATACTGATAGGTATTGATGCCAACCGTTAGAGCATCTCTCATTTTTACGTAGTCCTACAGGCGAGGTGAGTGGCAACAGCGGCGAGCTGATCTTTCTTTTTTCACCGGCTTACTGTTTAAGGTGAGCCGGCACAAGCTGAGTCCGGTAGCGTATCTAGAAAACTGACGTCTCCACTCTAAATTTAGAAGCCGTTTTTGTTTTATTTGCTGAACATCTAGAAGCCAAAGGACGCGAGTCGGGCTAACAGATTATCTAGAAAATATTTCTCGCTTTGAGAAGTAATTTATTTCACTTCAGCTAGAATCTCAGGTCTTATGCTGAACGGCGTCAGCCTCGAAAGCGCTCGTCACTCGAAATAGCTTGCTTCACATAAGCGCTAATCAACCTACTTTAACTAGCATATTTTTCCAGGCGACTTGCTCTTTCATTTAGACCATATCTAAGCTAGTCAAGATTTGCAAAGGGGGTGAAACCCAATTTAGGAGTCACCCACCGCAGGCAGAGGTTGATTCTTAAGCCGCTGCTTCTAGCAAAATGGACGGAACTTCTTCCGTAGTAAAATTAAACATCAGTAAAAACTAGGTTGCGCCAGATTACCGCCGTCCAATCTGAAGCCCATTTGCGAGCTTTCCACAGGGACAAGATCACATAAGCCACAAGACTCAGCGCAGTTTAATTTGAAAGACTATTCGAAAAAATTTGGAATAAAGTCAGAGAACTTGTTGATAATTTGCTGGGGAGCCTTCCAATTTTTGTCATCAGCTCTCTGTGGCCAGCGGATAGCGCTACGTAAAGCCACGCAGGAAAATCCTTGTCAAGTGTTCAGCGAAGCGGTATCTATCAGGGGCGATCGCCCCCGGGGCGTATGTCACTGTCATTTGCGGTGATAGGCTCCCGTCGCCCCTTCCTCAACCAACAGCGCAATACCGATTTAAACTAAAGGCTTAGACTAAAGGTATTGTATTTATCGGCTGCCCCGCACCGACTCAACGCCTATCGAAACGATTTACGGACAGATCCAAGGTCTCAAACCCAGTCAGCTCAAGCAGCTCCGGCGGCTCTACCACCAGCGGCTGCCCCGCGATCGCGTTACCACGCCCGAATTTGCGCAGCGCCTTGCCTCTGCCAGTCAGAGCGTCGACCAGCCGCTGTGCGCCTATGTCGACCGGCGGGGCCATGTCGTGCGGGTAGGGGTGGGCTCCCCTCGCCAGACCCAAATCCCCCCAATAGAACTGCCGCGATATGGCGCGGAGCGTCTCTGTGGCCTGCGCTGCTTAGCCACCCAGCGCACCCCCGACCCGCCCAGTGAGGCCACCCTGACGGCAATGGCTATTCAGCGGCTTGATGCGCTGGCTATTTTGACGCTGTCGGGGGAAGGGTTTCAGCGGCGGGGGGGCGGCGGTACGGGCTACGTTGATGGGGGCTACTTGGCCCATCTAATCCCTCAAGCGCGCTGGACAGTGTCGCCACCCACAACCCTAGACGACATCGCTAGCCAGGACTTTATTGATCTCGTTGAGGGGCTAGAAGAAGAGTTCCGCCGCGAGTTTGTGGCACAGCAGGTGGACAGCGACCACGACCGGGTCTTGGTGGTCGGGGTGGTTACCAAGGGCCTAACGGCCCAAGCCTTCAGCGATCGCTTGGCAGAGGTGGGACGCTTGGTAGATACGGCGGGGGGCGATGTGATTGAGACCCTGTCTCAGAAGCGATCGCACCTGCATCCGCAGACCGTCGTGGGCGCAGGCAAAGTCCAGGAAATTACCTTAGCAGCCCAGACTACGGGGGCCACCCTGGTGGTATTCGCCCAGGACCTCTCTCCCGCTCAGGTACGTAATCTAGAATCACGCATCGGCATCCGCGTGGTGGACCGCACTGAGGTGATTCTGGATATCTTCGCCCAAAGGGCCCAGACCGGAGCGGGAAAACTGCAGGTGGAGCTGGCGCAGTTAGAGTACATGATGCCTCGGCTCATTGGCCGAGGTCAGGCCATGTCCCGACTGGGAGGCGGTATCGGTACCCGAGGCCCTGGCGAGACGAAGCTAGAGACCGAGCGCCGCACCATTCAGCGCCGCATCTCCCGGCTGCAGAAGGATGTCAATCAGCTGCAGGCCCACCGGGGACGACTGCGGCAGCAGCGTCAAAACCAGGAGGTAACCTCGGTGGCGGTGGTGGGCTATACCAACGCGGGCAAGTCGACGCTGCTCAATGCCCTAACCAACGCCCAGGTTTATACCGCAGACCAGCTGTTTGCAACCCTGGACCCCACGACCCGGCGGCTGAACGTGCCCCATGCAGAAACGGGAGAGTCCGTGCCGCTAGTGCTTACCGATACGGTGGGCTTTATCCATGAGCTGCCCCCGTCGCTGATGGACGCCTTTCGCGCCACCCTGGAGGAAGTGACGGAGGCGGATGTGCTGCTGCATGTGGTGGATCTGTCCCACCCGGCCTGGCAAAGCCAGATTCACTCAGTGGAGAAGATTTTGGGCGACCTGGAGCTGACGCCGGGACTCAACCTGCTGGCTTTTAACAAACTGGACCAGGTGGACAGCGAGGTGCTGGAGACGGCCAAGGCCCTCTACCCCGATGCGGTGTTTGTGTCGGCCCGCGATCGCCTGGGGCTGGAGACGCTGCGGCAGCGTCTAGGGCAGCTGGTGACAGAGGCATCAGGGGTAGATTTAATTCTACCGAGGGTGGATTAGTTCCCCTCGGCGGCTGAGAAGCGATTTTGCTCACCGCATTTAAGCATCTCGCGCTCTAACGTCCTTTACAACAGGACGAGCCTCCCGTACTGTAAATATATAGGTTTTGCTAGGTTTTGTTACAAAAAGTAATAAAGCCCTACAAGAATCAACCAACTTTCAGACGAAGGAGCACAACCAACACCATGCCATTTACTATCGAATCAGCCCGCAATATCTTTCCCAGCACGCTAACAGCCGACGCTGTACCGGCTACCATCGCAAGGTTTAACCAGCTCAGCGCTGAGGATCAGCTGGCGCTTATTTGGTTTGCCTACCTGGAAATGGGCAAGTCTATTACAGATGTCGCCCTCGGTGCTGCCAGCATGCAGTTTGCGGAGCGCACCTTGAAAGAGGTCCGAGAAATGTCTTTCCAAGAGCAGTCTCAGGCAATGTGTAACTTGGCGAACCGGGTTGATACCCCCCTCTGTCGAACCTATGCCTCCTGGTCTCCCAACATCAAGCTAGGGTTTTGGTACCAGCTCGGTCAGTGGATGGCAGATGGGTCTGTCGCGCCTATTCCGGAGGGCTACAAGCTCTCTGCCAATGCTTCAGCGGTGCTGCAAGACATCAGAAGCCTCGAGTCGGGACAGCAAATCACCGTGCTCCGAAATTCGGTCTTGGATATGGGGTTTGACCAAGGCAATTTGGACGCAGCAGCCCGCGTCTCAGAGCCCGTCGAACCGCCTCAGGATATGAACAAGCGCACCAAGGTCAAGATCGAAGGGGTCGATAACGCTACGATCTTGTCGTACATGAATAACCTGAATGCCAACGATTTCGACGCTCTCATTGGGCTATTCGCCCCTGATGGTGCTCTGCAGCCTCCTTTTCGAAAGCCGATTGTCGGTAAAGACAACGTCCTGCGCTTTTTTAGAGAAGAGTGTCAGAACCTAAATCTTATTCCTGAGCGCGGGGTGACTGAGCCCGCTGACGACGGCTTCACTCAGACTAAGGTCACCGGGAAGGTTCAGACCCCTTGGTTTGGCGCGAGCGTTGGGATGAATATTGCCTGGCGGTTCTTGCTCAACCCAGACGGCAAAATTTTCTTTGTGGCAATTGACCTGCTCGCGTCTCCCAAAGAGCTCCTGAATCTGATGCGATAGGCTCGCTGTGGCCGAAGCTAATTCAGCTTCGGCTCCGCTCAATCGGTGTCCCAATCTGGACCGAAGCCTTCTTCAAGGCTTCGGTCCGGTTTATGAGAGAGTGTAAAGTTTTGCAAAAAAGCTGATACTGAGGGATATTGAAGTTATACACATAAGTTATTCAAATATTTAGTGATGCAGGTAAGTAAAACTCACTGGTCCGTTCAGGAGCAACAGATTGTCAAAACAGCCCTACAGACGGCGCGTAAGCGAGAAACCGACGGCTTAGTTCAGTGGGTGCGCGAAAAAGCGACTCAAGTTGAGCAGCTCAATGACGTTTGGCGTCTGAACGATTTTTTGAGCGCTCGCCGCTTTGACATTGACGGTAAGTATGACGATAGAGAGGAAGAGGTTCTTTTCGTTTTGGCAAAACTGACGAAAGAGGGATGGCTTGCAGCCGAGGATCTAGCCGGACTTGAACCCGCCAAGCTCACTAAGGTCGCGGCCCTGACGCGAATCCTATAGGGCTGCGAATGTGGGGATGGTATGCTGAGAAATAGTCTTTTAGCTGCCTCTAGCCCAGTGCGTACTACTTCAACTGACACCGAATCTTTCAAAGCTGCCGCCGCGTCTCGCGTTAAGGTTCTGAGCGAAGCGCTGCCCTACATCCAGCGATTTACCGGCCGCACCGTTGTCATTAAGTACGGTGGGGCAGCGATGAAAGATGGCCGTCTCAAGGCAGACGTGATGCGAGATGTGGTGTTTCTGTCTTGCGTGGGGCTGCGCCCGGTGCTGGTGCACGGCGGCGGCCCTGAAATCAATACCTGGCTGGGAAAGCTGGGCATTGAGCCGCAGTTCAAGAACGGTCTGCGGGTTACCAATGCCGCCACCATGGATGTTGTGGAGATGGTGCTCGTGGGCCGAGTCAATAAGGAGATTGTGACGCTTATCAGTCAGGCTGGCGGATCGGCAGTTGGTCTGAGCGGTAAAGACGGCAACTTGATTCGCGCCCGCTCTCAGGGCAACGAGGGCATTGGCTTTGTGGGAGAGGTCAACGTTTTGGACCCAAAAGTGGTCGAGACGCTGTCGGCAGCAGGCTATATCCCAGTCATCTCAAGCGTTGCGGCGGATGAAACCGGACAAGCCTACAACATCAACGCCGATACCGTGGCGGGAGAGCTAGCGGCGGCGCTAGGAGCTGAGAAGCTGATTTTGCTCACCGACATTCCCGGTATTCTGCGCGATCGCAGCGAGCCGGATAGCCTGGTGCCCAAGCTCAACATTCAGCAGGCCCGCGACCTCATAGACGAGGGGGTTGTCGCTGGGGGTATGATTCCGAAGGTGAACTGCTGCGTGCGATCGCTTGCTCAAGGGGTACGAGCCACTCACATTATCGATGGTCGGGTGCCCCATGCCCTGCTGCTAGAGATTTTGACGGATGCTGGGGTGGGCAGCATGATCGTTGCTTCAGAGTTCGCCGAAGAGTTTTCCCAGAACGTGAGTTTCCAGTAGCGAGAGCATGACGGATCAGCGTACGATTGCCCGCCAGCAGTACGAGCTGGGGAAGCTGGCCTTTGAGCGGGGGCAGTATCGCCAAGCCGTACAGCTTCTAGAAAAAGCGGTCAGCTTGGTGGACAGAATTTCTCCCTTTGGCGGAGAGGTGGGGATTTGGCTGGTGACCGCCTACCAAGCCCAGGGGCAAATGCAGGACGCCATCACCCTATGCCGTCAGGTGACCCGTCATCCAGACTCCGTCACCGCCAAGCAGGCCCGACGACTGCTGTATATCTTGGAGGCCCCGCAGCTCAAGCTGCGGCCCGAATGGATCACTCCGATTCCCGATCTGTCCTCATTAGAAGAGGGCGGCTCGGGCAAGGGACTGTCGCAGTACGCACCGCCAAAGCGATCGCGCCCGCCGAAGCCAAGCCCGAAGCCAGAACCAGTAGATCTAAGCCAGGTAAACACCCGAGAAAACGGGTTCGTGTGGCTGGGGTTGGGAGTGATTATGCTGGTGGGAGGACTAGTGCTGCTGGGGCTAACCGGTGGATAGGCCCTGAACCGCGGCATAGAAAAAGGTTGACTTTGCGATTTTCGCAAAGTCAACCTGACAAAACCAACCTGATAAAATCAATTCAGCTGGATCAATCTGGATTTTCTACTAGCTTGCGGCTGAACCGATAGCGCCCTTGAGGGCCGCAATGCCTTGCTCAACGCTCGCCCAAATGCCCATGTCAGGATCTTTTCCTGCCATTTCTCTCGTGCCGACGAAGTAGAGAACGCCCTTGAGCACCTCTTGATGAGCGCGATTTTCAAAGTTGACTTTGTTGAGGGGTTCCATGGCGTCTTGAAGCGTATCGTCTAGCGTCTGCCCCACTTTATGAAGTACCAAACCAGTCATGGTTTGCTGGTGCTTCAAAAGCTCAAACTGAAAGAACTTGTCATAGAGAGACAGGTCCGATGAGTCCATCATTTCCAAAACTTTGTCGGCGTGCTGCTGAGTAATATTTCGGGGAGAGCCGCTGGTAGCAGATTTAGAGATTGCCTCTTCGATAGGGGCGAGATTTTCGCGATCGCTCTTCAGCATGCCCTCGAGCCGCTCGCGAATGGTGCTGTCCTGAGTTTGCGCCATGAGCTTTTGCTCAATCTCAATGAGAACCGTTTGAAAAAGCTTCAAATCGGCAAGCTTCGTTTCCAGCGTTGTCTTGTCGGCCATTGCTGTAACCTCTAGTTTTATTAATTTTGTTTATGCTTTAGAGCACTATTGCGTTGGTTCAGTTGCTTAGACCAGATTCGGCTGAAAGCCTGACTTTGGGTAGACAACTGAACGCGCAAATGTCTTAATGCATTGGGACATCTGCTATATGTCTAACTTCATGATTCCGTGATATTTGATTAATCCCCTCCACCATTGGAGTGATTCAGAATCGCTCTACGGTCGCGCTTTTCCACTGAGAGAATTGCACTATGACTTTGTGGGCCAAAGGCGGCGAGAAGCAGCGTTGACGCTCCTTTAAAGCAGAGCAGTTCAGCCCGCGTAAGTTTGCGTACTAAAACTATCTTGAGACATAGACACCGCTAACTCTATAGGACAGGTTTTCTGCTCCAGCTCAAAAGTAGGATCTAATAGCGAATGCGCGGATCAATCCAGGCATTGAGAATATCAATCACGATGCTAGCGATCGCCACAATCACGGCGAAAAACACCAGCACACCTTGCACCACCGCATAGTCTCGCTCAGCGATCGCCTCGTACAGCCGTCCGGCCAGCCCTGGCCAGCCAAAGGTCACCTCTGTGAGCACTGCCCCTCCCAACAGGGAGGCAAACGTCAGCCCCAATACCGTCACCACGGGTATCAGCGCATTTTTTAGCGCATGGACCAGTACGATACGCCGCTCCGGAATCCCCCTAGCCCTTGCCGCCTCAACGTAGTCTGAGCGCAGCGTCTGCTTGAGGTTGACCCGAATAATCCGCTCAAAGATGCCGCTCAGCAGGACGCCCAAGGTCACGCTGGGAAGGGCCAGATAGTAGAGAGTTGTGCCAAACTGCCCCAGATTGAGATGGAGCAGACTATCTACCAGATATAGCCCTGTCGGACCGTCGGGTGGCTGCGCGGAGAGAGGATAGCGCGAGCCTAGGGGAAACCACCTGAGCTGCACGGCGAACAAAAGCTGCAGCAGCATCCCAAACCAATACATGGGCACAGCGTAGGTGATAATCCCAAACAGCCGCCCGCCAGCGTCGAGCGGGGTGTTGGGCCGAGAGGCCGCCAGGGCCCCGACCGCCAACCCCACCGTCACCGAAACGAGCATGCTGCAGACCGCGAGTTCTACCGTCGCAGGAAAGTGCTGAGCAATGATTCGGGTTACCGGAGTGTTATCTAGCGCTGTTCCCAAATCAAACCGCAGCAGGGCCCCCATGTAAACCAAATACTGGACCCACAGCGGTGCGTTGAGCCCTAGCCGCTCCCGCATTGCCTCCCGAGCGGCCTCAGGGGCTCGGGGGCCGAGCGCCACATCCACCGGGTCACCGGGGGTTGCCCGCATCAGCAAAAAGACAAACGTCGTAATCGTAAACAGCATCAGGGGCGCTAGCAGCAGCCGCGTGAGCACGTAGTAGAAAAGAGCTTTAGAGCGTGAGGCCATGGTTATAACTTAGGCGATAGCAGGCTGAGCTTTAGGTGTTGAGACATCTGGGTCATCAGATAGAGCCCCCCTAAAGAATTACCAATGGCGTTGAGGGGAGGACTATAGGTCGCAATAATTCCGCCCGTCGGCAGGACGGCCAGCAGCACGCCGCTGACTCCCGACTTCATAGGCAGTCCGATGCGGACCGCAGCCGTTCCTGATTCTTCGTAAAGTCCGCAGGTAAGCATCAGCGCCAGCACCTTCCGCTGATGCTCGAAAACGCCGAGCTGCGGGTCAACAAACAGCTTACCCAAGGCAACGACGTCGTCTAGGGTGCCAGAGAGACAGCAGATCCGCTCGTAGGCGTCGAGGGCGACTGAGACCTCGCTTTGTAGCCGATTGGCATCTCCTAAAGCCCGAGCAATACAGCGGTTTCGCTCGTTGGGCAGCGATCGCACGGTGGCCAGCATCTGCTCGTCTAGGGTCAGCGCGCAGCCTGCCCGGTGGTTGAGCCACTGCCGCAGGCGATCGCACCGCGCTTCGCCATCAGCGCCGGACAGCATTGAGGTGAGGACAATAGCCCCGCTGTTGAGCATGGGGTTGCGGGGGAAGTAGTCGTCCGCTTCGAGCTGCTTGAGAGAATTGAACGGCTGCTCAGAAGGCTGAATGCCGACCTGCTCAAAAACTCGCTCCCCCTCGGTTTCGAGCAGGTGAAACAGCAAGAAAGGCTTCATAACGCTCATCAGCGGAAACGCTAAGTGGGTTTCCCCCAGCTGTTTCGCGATTCCCTCCCCGCCAATCTTGAGCCCAAACCAGTCTGTCTGAGCCGTTGCTAGCCCGCCAACGTAGGTGGGCACACGACCGCTCTTGGCATAGTATTTCGCATGCCGAATCCACTCATTGAGCTGAGTTAGGGAAAGCTCAGCTAAGGGATTCGTCGCTGTGGTGGAGCAGTGCCCTATTTGATTTGGGGTCATTTAAATCGCTGGGTGCCAAGTGCCATGGAAGCTGTGGGGAATGATGCCGGGCAGACCTAACCGGGCTACCGGTCCGTACTCTAACCCATCAGCGTCAAAAATCCATACCTCGCTTTGCTCCCTCGCCCCGTCAAATACAACAGTCAGTAGCCATCCTCGTTCAGGCGCGTCGCAATCCTCAGCGTAAATCGGCTCTGAGGGATAGCGCTGCTCACCCAAATCCGCTAACACCATTGCCCCAGTTGCAGGCGTAAGGCGGGCGATCGCCCCGAATAAATCGCGGTGACCCCTAGCGTTTTGGCGGTGGATGGTCAGGTAAACCGCGTCAGCTTCTTGCCCGACGTGCTGTGGCTTCACCACCGGAAATTCGCACCCCCGGCTAATGAGTTCTGTTTGAGAGAGAACCTTACCCGTAGTGGGGTCAAGCTGAAATCGCCAGTAGGTTCCTTTCGTCTGGGTTTGGATCTCCCCTGCGGCCACTTCTCGCAGAAATTCGTTGGTCTGGAAGTCGGCATAGCGGATTACATCCAGCACAATGTGGCCCTGGGCATCGAGGTAGGCATTGCTGACGTGCCACTGAAACCAGGGATCGGCGACGCTTTGGCTCACCAAGGCGAGCGAGGTCTTATCGACGACATAGATCTGAGTACCTAGCTCGGGCTTCCACTGAATCGAGTCGCTGAACGGCTTGAGACCCAGGCCTACAGGCAGCAGGTCGATGCGCGTGGGGGGGGCGCAAAACACTAGGTAAGGGCCTGCTAAGGCAAAGTCGTGCACCAGAGGCGTGCCGTCTAGAGGAATTTCGGCCTGCTGCTGCACTCGCCCCGCGCGATCGCTGCGGTAGAGGTGAAGCGTCGAGTTGAGTCCTGGCGCAACGCCAAAGTTATAGATATCGCCGGTTGTAGGGTCAACCTTGGGATGGGCGGAGTAGGCGAGATTTCCTGCTAGTGCCCCATCTAAGTCATCGCGCCCCAAAGTCCTTAGGCTATCTAGGTCTAAGGCGTGGGGGTTGCCACCTTCCCACAGCGTTAGGAGGCGATCGCCCAAGGCCAGGACTGAGGTGTTGGCGGCATTCTTGAGGGGAGTCGTCCAGCGTTTCCAAACGGGCCCCGGAGCCATTGTGCCGTAGCCGCTGTAGAGAAACTTATCGGCGAGCTCTTCGGTCGCAAACTGGCTGGTGCGCACGTAGCGATAGGTGGCTGAGGCTTCCTCCCCAAGCGATACCGCCAGCACAGCGCCATCCCCGTCAAACCAATGCCCCACTTTTTCACCCGCCCGCTCCAGCCGCCCCGGCCCGTTGCGGTATAGGGTGCCCCGTAACCCTTGGGGAACGCAGCCCTCTAGCAGAGGTAGCGCTGTCTTGGGAAACTCTGAGGCGGGTTGGGCGATCGCCTTTGACCAGGTCAGGGAGGTTTCGGTTTGAGGTCGGGGAAGGGTGGTCATAGTGCGAATACGGTCTATTGACGGGGTCTCTACAGACTGTATCGCATTCGCCGTGGGATTGGCTTTTGGCCCAGGCTTGAGTACAGGGCCAGGGCTAAAACGGCTAGCGATCGCCTCCTGTCAAAAAAGGCGATCGCTAGGACAGCGGGTTTACTTACGGCCACCGCATCTTTAAGAGAGCGCAGACTAGTTGAGCTGCTTCACCTCGCTCACGAGCTGAGCCACCATATCTTTAGCGCTACCAAACAGCATCGCCGTGTTGCTCTTGTAGAACAGCTCATTATCGATGCCTGCAAAGCCCGTGCTGAGGCTGCGCTTGATGATGATCGTGTGCTGCGCCCGGTCTACCTCCAGAATGGGCATGCCGAAGATAGGGCTGGTGGGCGCATCGCGAGCCGCCGGGTTCACCACGTCGTTGGCCCCGATCACCAGGGCTACGTCCGTACGGTCAAACTCAGGGTTGATATCATCCATATCGTAGAGCTGGTTGTAGGGCACATTGGCCTCCGCCAGCAGCACGTTCATGTGACCCGGCATCCGCCCTGCCACAGGATGAATCGCGTAGCGCACCTCGACGCCGAGGTTCTCCAGCTGGTCAGCCAGTTCGCGGATGGAGTGCTGTGCCTGAGCTACGGCCATACCGTATCCGGGCACAATCACCACAGACTTGGCGTAGCCCAGCATCATAGCGCCCTCTTCTGCCTCTAAATGACGCACGGTCTTGTCGTAGTCCGCGCCGCCGCCACCACTCGCCACTGTCCCGCCGCCGCCAAATGCGCCAAACAGCACGCTGGGCAAAGAGCGATTCATAGCTTTACACATAATCTGCGTCAGGATGAGGCCCGACGCGCCCACCAGCGCCCCTGAGACAATCAGCACGTTATTGAGCAGAATGAAGCCCGCCGCGCTCGCTGCCAAACCCGAAAGGGAGTTGAGCAGCGAAATTACCACGGGCATATCGGCTCCGCCGATGGGGATTACAAACAGCACCCCCAGCAGCAGGGAGATGGCCACCAGACCTAGAAAGACTGGCAGATTTGTCGGGTTCACAATCAGGTAGACCGAACCCACCACGAAACCCACCAGCAGCGCCAGGTTCAAGGGCTGCTGCAGCGGATACTTAATCGGCATACCGGGCAAAATACCCTGAAGCTTGGCGAAGGCCACCAGGCTACCCGTGAGGGTAAGACCGCCGATGAACACGCCCAGTACGGCAATTAGGCTGGCGTCAAACGTAATCGGCCCACCGGCATTTAAAAGCCGGAAGAATTCACCGATGGCAATCAACGCCGAAGCGGCCCCGCCCAAACCGTTGAAGATGCCAACCATCTGAGGCATCGCCGTCATGGCGACCGAGCGGGCGACGATCGCCCCAATCACCGAGCCAACGACTACGCCCACCAGAATTATCTGGTAGTTCAGCACCTCTTGGTTTACTAAGGTCGCCACTACGGCCACCAGCATGCCCACGGCGGCGTAGGTGTTGCCCTGACGGGCAGTGGCGGGCGAGCCTAGCTTTTTAAGGCCCAAAATGAACAGTGATGCGGCGACGAGATAAGACAGCTCAATGCCGGTATTCAATCCAGTCAATGCGTTCACTTACGCCTCCTTTTTCTTGAACATTTCCAGCATGCGATCGGTGACCAGGAAGCCACCCACAACGTTGATGGTAGCCAGCACCACGGCGACGAGACCCAGGATAACCGTTAGATTCCAGGTTTTCGGTCCGGATATCAGCAGGGCACCCACTACGGCGATGCCAGAGATGGCGTTTGCGCCCGACATGAGGGGGGTGTGTAGCGTCGGTGGGACTTTGTTGATGACTTCAAAGCCGATGAACGACGCCAGCACAAAGACAACCAATCCGGTTAGCAGTCCAGCTGCCATAGATATGCTCCTTGGGTGTACGGTGCGCCGCAGCGCACCATTTTCGGGTTTTGATTGTTCGCAGGGTACGTCGTGACGCACCGGTTTTAGAACAGGGAAGTTTACGTAGGGTGCGTCATGACGCACCCGTCTTGAAACGCGACAGTTCATGCGAGGTTAGGAACGCACCGAGTGAGACGGTGCGTTCCTAACGCACCCTACAGAGCTTCCGCCAACGCCTTGTCCAGGGCCGACTGGATGCGGGCGTTGCGGATTTTGCCCTCGTGGGCAGCGCAGGTGCCACTAACAATGTCGTCTTCTAAGTTGAGCGCGATCGCCCCGTCTTTCACCAGCAGCCCCACCAGCGACTGCAGGTTTTTGGCATAGGTCTGGCTGGCGTGGACCGGCATGGAGGCAGGCAGGTTGGTAGGACCAATGACGGTTACCCCGTGGGCCACCACGTCTTTCCCAGCTTCGGTGCAGGCACAGTTGCCCCCCTGCCCAGCGGCCAAATCTACGATCACAGACCCCGGCTTCATGCGGGAGACCATCTCTTCGGTCACCAACAGAGGCGCTTTCCGCCCGGGCACCTGGGCCGTGGTGATCACCACATCGGCCTGACTGACGTGGTCGGCTACCAGCTCTAGGGCCTTTTGCTTCGACTGCTCAGAGAGCTCTTTGGCATAGCCCCCCTCAGCGTTGGTGTCTTCATCGAGCACTAGCTCCACAAACTTAGCGCCCAGACTTTGCACCTGCTCCTTCACCTCGGGGCGGATGTCGTAGCCTTCTACCACGGCGCCGAGTCTACGGGCAGTGGCGATCGCCTGCAGACCCGCGACACCAGCCCCCATGATAAATATCTTGGCAGGGCGGATGGTGCCGGCGGCGGTGGTTAGCATGGGGAAGAACTTGGGCAGGGAGGCTGCCGCAACCAAGACCGCTTTGTAGCCTGCCAAAGAGGCCTGGGACGACAGCGCGTCCATGCTCTGAGCGCGGGTGCTGCGGGGCACCATTTCGATGGGGAACACCGTGATTCCATGCTCGGCCATCTCTTTGATTTTGACGGGCTCACCCAGGGGGTTCATGAAGCCGACGAGGATCGCGCCTGGCTTTAGCCAGCGAAAACCGGGCTGGTCATCATCTCCGGCCTGAGTGCTGCATACCGTCATCAAAATCTCGGCCTCTCGCCAAAGCTGGCCAGGGTCGCTCACCACTGTTGCGCCTGCGCTTTGGTAATCTTCATTTGAGAAGAAGGCGCCTTCTCCGGCGCCCGACTCAACGTGAACCTCGAATCCAGATTTGATTAGTCGAGCGACCACGTCAGGCGTTAAGGCCACGCGGCGCTCATCAAAGCCGTTTTCTTTAACGACAGAAATCCTCATGAACTCTCCTTTTACCAACAGATTTTGATAGCGCCTTGACTATGAGCCTCAGATTACCTGAGGCCTTCTGTCAAACGCTAGAACTAACTTGAGAGGTTGCACATTGAGCGCTTGCTGTAGGCTCTAGAACGGTTCTGGCACTGTCCCTCAAGGTCGTACGAGTCGCTAAGGTACGCATTCTAATGAACCACAGCTAAGTCATGATATCCCACTCAACTCGCGATCCCCACAGGTTCGGCCTTCTATTATCGATCTGAACAACCCCAAACGAAGGGTTGAATGCCAAGCCCCGCAGGGCTTTCAAGGCTTGTAGGCATAGAGCGATCGCCCCAGTTACAGCAGTTGCAACCTTTGGCTATTATTTAGATTCTGTTTAAGGTTTGTCACAGTACAGATGACGGCAGGCGAGGATTCTACAATCGCTCCACCGCTACCGCTCCTACTGGCTTCAGGAGCCTCACTTATGGCGGTGCGCAGCGTTCCGATTCGCGAGACTCTTGAAGCGCTCATCATCCCGTAGCGACGCAAAATCGTCATCAGCCATAGCCTTCTCACGGTACCCAGCATAGAGGGCGATCGCCTCCTCAAGCTGCTGCACCGCCCGCTCCGGCCTCCCCCACAGCGCATAGCAGCAGGCCTTGTTGTACGCCGCCAACTGATAGCCTGGCTGAATCGTCAAAACGGCGTCGTAGAGCGCGATCGCCTCTTCGTAGCGGCCTTGACGCACTGAGGCATTCCCTTGGTTGTAAAGCGCCTCGTGGTCCCCATCGAGTCTGGGCGGCGGCTCTGTGTCAGCATCACCGCTCAGGGCCTCAGATACCGCTTCATCCTCTCTCTCCTGCGTCGCTTCAGCATCCTGCAGTAGGGCTTGCTCCATATCGTCTAGAAGATTTGAGGCCTCAGCGATCGCCGCCGTCTCCAGCTCCACCGACTTGGGGGGTTCCACCTCAGCGCCCTCTTCAGCCGGGGCGATCGCCGCTTCTTCTAGTTCCGCCTGTGGTGTCAAATCATCGGGTTCTTGATCATGAGAGTCCAGCTCGGGTTCTTGACCCTCGGGCTCCTGAAGCTCGGGTTCAGGATTTTTGGGCTCATTCTTAAGCTCGTTCTTAGGCTCTATAGGGTCTATCAGCAGCGGCAGTCCTGGCTCCTCAGACAGCTCCGGCGCTGAGCTAGCGGAATCAAACGGGTTAGGGGCTGACGTATTGGCGTCTGATGTACTGGCATTGAGTACTGCCTCTGGTGCTTTAGCGCCGGAGTCTTCGGCATTGGCCCTATCTAGAGCAGTTGCCTCTGACGCGTCCTCTTTTGGCGCGATCGCGGCTTTGAGCTGGCTGAGCTGCTGACAGACAAAGTTCGGGTAGCTGACCTGACGATGGGCCATGCCCCGATAGTTTTGCCGAAAGTCGAGGGCGCTCCCGTAGGCCTCCACTGCATCTTTGTAGCGCCTCAGCTTACGAAAGGCATACCCCTGATATTGCAGGACATCTTGGTCGTCGGGGTCTAGGCCCAAAACATCGCCCACAGCGGCGATCGCCTCGCGGTACTGCCCCAGATACGTGAGGGACAAGCCCTGGGCAAACAGTCCCTCAAGCCGATGGGGCTGGAGGGACAGCAGGTCGTCCCAGGCGGCGGCAGCTTTGCCGTGGCGATTCAGCTCGCACAGCAGCATAGCTTTACCGTAGTGGGCCTTGGTGGCGTCGGGGTCGATGTCGAGGGATACATCAAAAGCCGCGATCGCGGCCTGGTCTCTGCCGAGCTTACGCAGCGTTATCGCCTTGTTGTACCAGGCGTGACTATCGTTGGGGCGGTCTGCCAGAACCTGACTAAACGCGGCGATCGCCTCTGGGTAGCGGTTAAGCAGCCCCAGAACAACGCCCTCCGCCGGGTCACCGGGGCTAGAGTGCTCATAGGCGGCAATTGCGGCTTCGTAAGCGCTCAAAACGCTGCGAACGTCACGCTTAGACGACCCAGACTGCTTGGGAGCAGCATCCACTAGACTTCTATCTACTGTCCCTGAATCCACTAAGCCGGTGGCGTCCCAGACCGAAAGCGCCTCCCGATAGTTGTTTTCGTAGGCGTCAATCAAACCCTGCTCAAACCGCAGCTTAGCCCGCTCCTCTGCCGAGATATCGGCAGCCCACTCTTCAAGCAGCGTCTGAATTGCGAGTCGCTTTTCTTGCCGTACCCGAAGCGATAGGTAGTCCTCTGTACGCGCCAGTGATTCCATCACCTGCTGGAATTGCTCAAAACTTCTCTCGCCGCTCATTGCCCTGTTTCCCTAGTGGCCCCTTCAATCTTATGTGCTGTTGGCGCAGTGAAAGATTGCGAATCGTGGTGGGATCGCTAGAAGGCGAGGGTTGGAACGCTTAGCTCTATCTTGAAAGGGTTAGTAGCGATCGCTGCGGTCAATTTAGGGTAAGCTTACCTTATCTGATAAAATCTTATAAAAAGTTAACGATACAACAGTTAAGTTTCCCCATGAAAGTATTGATCGTTGGTGCGACGGGTACCCTAGGTCGTCAAATAGCCCGCCGTGCGTTAGATGAGGGACATCAGGTCCGCTGTCTAGTTCGAAGTTTTCGAAGAGCCGCTTTTCTAAAAGAATGGGGAACTGAACTTGCGGGTGGAGACCTCCGCCGGCCTGACACCTTGCCAGCTGCCCTAGAGGGAATCGACGCTGTAATCGACGCCTCTGCCAACCGTCCCACAGACTCTGTGTCTATTCGTCAGGTGGACTGGGAAGGGAAGGTTAACTTGATCAAGGCGACTCAGGCTTGCGGGGTGAAGCGCTTCATCTTTATCTCTATTTTAGATGCTGAGAAATATCCGGACGTGCCGCTGATGGAGATCAAGCGCTGCACAGAGGCGTACCTGGCAGAATCCGGGCTAGATTACACCATCTTGCGTCCCTGTGGCTTCCTGCAGGGCTTGATCGGCCAATACGCCATTCCGATTCTTGAGGGTCAGGCCGTGTGGGTGATGGGGGATACTTCACCCACAGCCTACATGAATACCCAAGATATTGCTCGCTTCGCTATCCAGGCTCTAGAGCGACCAGAGACCGTAGGAGAGACCTTTCCGATTGTGGGCAGCCGCGCTTGGGGCGCTTACGAAATCATCCGGCTGTGCGAGCGGCTGTCGGGCAAAGACGCCCGCATCACGCGCATGCCCAGCGGCCTGCTGCGGGTGATCCGCCGGTCGGCGCGCTTTTTCCAGTGGACCTCCAACATCGCCGATCGCCTTGCCTTTATGGAGGTAGTGGCCTCAGGCAAGCCCCTCGACGCCAGCATGGAAAAAACCTACGCAGCGTTCGACATCGACCCTGAAAGCATCACGACCCTAGAAGCCTATCTCAAAGAGTACTTTGACCGCATTCTCAAAAAGCTGCGAGAAATCGACTACGAGAAGCAGAAGTCTAAGAAGAAGAAAAAAACGCCCTTCAAAACCGGAGTCTAGGCCAAAGGCTCGAGGTCTAAAGGCCAAACGTCTAGAGACCAAACCCCTAAGGAGCGATCGCCCAATGCTGCGGCTGCTGTTGATTCGTCACGCCCAATCAGTGGGAAACGCTGAAGGCCGGATGATGGGACGCCACGACGCGCTGACGGCCCTCGGTAGACAGCAGGCTCAGCAGTTGGCAGAGCGCTTAGGGCAAGGTCCTAGCCCCACTCGTCTCTATGCCAGTCCGCTGCAGCGGGCGGCAGAAACAGCGAAGATTCTTCAGCAGGCTCAGCAGTCGCCACCTCCCCTGGTCTATTTAGATGATCTGCAGGAGTTCCAGAATGGCGTCTTTGCAGGGCTAACTTGGGCAGAGGCCTCAAGTCGCTATCCTGAACTATGCCAGCGGCTCACCCACTCCCATGATTGGATCCCTATTCCCGGAGCGGAGACTCTGCAGTCGGGGCGCGATCGCGCCGACCGCGTCATGGCAAAGCTACTGACCCATCAGGCCGGGGAGCAGGTCTGGGTAGTGTCTCACCAGTGGCTCTTGCAGCACTTACTGTCGGCGCTGCTAGGCTGCGATCGCACCTGGGAATTTCCCCTAAACAACGCGGGCCTGATCGAAATTTGGCTCGACCGCGATCGCTGGGCCACGCCTGAGCAGAAGCTCAACAGCTCGCTGTGGCAAATTCGGCGGTTTAATGACGTGGCTCATCTCGGCGAGGTCTAGCCTGCAAACCTTAGACCGCAAGGTCTAGCCTGCAAACCTAGCCAGCGGCCTGCGGCGGGGAATCAAGGTCGGGTCGATTTTTACCACCGCTTCTTCTAAAGATAAGCAGCGGCGATCCTTAGTGTAGACATTCACCTGATAGACCTTCTGGTAAGTGAGGTCTACTCCTGTAAGCCAGCCGCTGCGGGGGTGGTAGGCTCCGGTATCGATGTCGAGCCACCCTTCTCCTCTCACCAAAGCGCCTGGGGCAATATCGGGCAGGGTGAACGTGATGGTGTGCCCGGTGATAATCAGCTTATCCGCGAAGTAAGGGCGGGGAATGCTGTGAAACTTTTGGCGAATCCAGCAGAGGTCCTGCTTAGTTTGCTTCTCAAGGCACACATCGGGGTTAACCCCTGCGTGGACCAGCCAGGTATCGCCCAGATCAAGGTATGTGGGCCAGGAATTAATCCAGTCAAGCTGCGCGATTAGGTCTTGAACAGTGTCAAAACTGTCCAGCGTAGCCTGTCCGCCGCTGTATAGCCAAGCCGCTAGCGCTGAAGGCGCGGCCTTACCGTTAGGAAACGCATCTAGCAGCATTTGCTCGTGGTTGCCGAGCAAAGAGACGTAGCCCTGCTGCTGAATAAGCGACAGTACCTGAGCACTCTTAGGTCCGCGATCGATCAGATCACCCAGAAAATAAACGCGATCGCTTGAGGTAAGATTGGCGGCTTCGAGCAGTCGCATCAATCCGTCGTACTGCCCATGCACATCACCAATTACAATCTGACGGCCTTGAAACACGCCTCAAACCTCTGGTTACTAACGAAATCAGGCTAGGAGCCAACTGCACCGTCTGTCTTATCGACTCTATTCAACACCCACTGTCTTAACGCCCTGTAGATTGGCGACCTGTAGATTAGCGCCCTGTAGCGCTCCTATCCCTCTTTGATAACCTACTGGGTCTAAAGCGCTAATTGCATGAAACTGAAACAACGTTAATTGAATCTTTACGAAGGTTATTTGCTGTGTTGACTAGTATATTTATTGGCTCAGCGCCCGCAGAAACGACTGTAGCTCCGACAATATACCGCGCCGGACAGCTCGCTTTGGGCCATCTTCATCTAGGGTGCCCATCAGCATCTGATCAATCTCATCTGAACTGGGACGGGTGTCTTGCTCCCCGACCCATTCGTACTCCTCTCCCACCTGTCGCCACACCTGCCAAGGGCTGGGGTAGCAGCGAAATAGCGCCGCGTCGTTCAGCGGTCTGAGGTAGTAGCAGGATTCAAACAGGCTCAAAAACCGCTCTCGCAGCTGCCTGGCCGCGTAGCCGATCCCCACAACGGCCACATCTTCTAGGCTCGGGTTGAGCATGACCACGGGGCGATCGCCTGCGGCCTGACAGAGGGTTTCCACCTGGGTCACCTCAACCGAGGACGGCTCAACAAAAATGAACATCGCCTCGTCGTCCTGAAACTTCGCGTTCATGTCGCTTATACCGCGCATCACAAACGACTTGTCGCCCCAGTCTCGTCGCGCCAGCGCCGCCGAACCCGCATCAGGGAATACAACCCGCAGAGCCGCACCTAAAGCTTCGAACTCCTCCAAAAACGATTGGGCTACGGGCATCACCTTTAGCTCAGGAAACAGCAGCTCCACCTGAAGGCGCTGGTGACCATCGTCGAGGGCGGCTTGAGTTGCCCTTTGAGCTTGGACCACGGCTTCATCTAGACTTTTGGGGAGGGTGACGGTAGACATCTGTAAACTGAGGCTATAGCCTAACGTAATTTGACTGATGGTATCACTAGTCGGTCTGCTGGCGGGGCAACCCTTCCATCACAATCAGCGCCTCCATCACCTTTTTGGCCACGGGCGCGGCCACCGTTGAGCCGTAAGCCCCCTCTCCCTGAGGCTCATCGATTAGGGTCAACACGACGTAGCGGGGATTGTCTGCCGGTAAGACGCTGACAAAGCTGGTGACGCGAGAGTTGGAATAGCCCCCCGCTCCGGCCTTCTGGGCCGTTCCTGTTTTTCCAGCAATACGATAGTTTTTAATTTGAGCCGGTTCACCGCTGCCTTCAACAACCACATCTTCCATCATAGACATTACGGCTCGGCTGGTTTTCGGGGAAAAAACCCGTCGTACTGCGGGGCGCTCAGGCTGCCACTGGGAGACATCGTGGTTATCAAACAGCCCTTCAATGACATGGGGAGTCACCAAGGTACCGCCGTTAGAAACTGCCGCATGAAGCTTTAAAAGCTGAATCGCAGAGAGGGAAAATCCCTGACCAAACGCCGTCGTTGCCGCTTCAACGGGCGATTGGGTGAACTGCTCTTGAGACTTGAGCAAGCTCAACGCCTCAGAGGGCAGGTCGATTCCAGTCTCCTCCCGCAGCCCTAGGCGCTCCAGCCAGCTGTAGTATTCCTCTCGCGGCATACGCTTCATAATGTTGACCATGCCCACATTGCTGGAATACTGGAGCACCTCGCTGACGCTGAGCGCCCCTCGGCTACCTACCGTCTCGTAGTCATGGTTTTGAATTGTCCACTGGCCGAAGACAATCCTACCCTCGTCGCTGATGATATCGGTGGGCTGTAGGTAACCTGTCTCTAGGGCGATCGCCACGTTGATGGGTTTGAACGTCGATCCCGGCTCGTAGAGATCGCTGAGCACCCAGTTTTTGAGCGTCTCAAGATCGGAGTTATAGAACTGATTGGGGTCATAGGTGGGCGTTGTAGCCATAGCCCGCAGCGCTCCGGTGCGGACATCCATCACCATGACTGCTCCTTTGTCAGCGCCATAGGCCTCCACCTGCTCCTGTAGAGCGTGATAGGCAATCTGCTGCAGGCGGCTGTCAATTGTGAGCTTAAGGCTGAGATCGTCGCGATGCAGCAGTTCAGCCGGGACGCCGCTGGAGACAACCGCGCCATTGCCCCCTTGGATCAGATCGGTAGCCTCAAACGGCTGAGCCAGCTGATCTTCATAGCTTTGCTCAACGCCGACTTGCCCTAGGCCATCCGAATCGACGTAGCCGATTATATGGGCAAGCGCGCCCGCGTGGGCATAAAATCGCTCGCGCTGAGAACTCAAATCGAGCCCGTTGAGGTAAAGCCGTCGAATTCGGTTGGCGGTGTCCTCCGTTATCCCTTCCTGCAGCTTGATCCCGCTGTCAGCGCTGCTGAGCTGACTGCGAAGGCTGTCAGCGTCTTGGTCAACCAGCGGCGCTAGTTTAGCGGCCACCTCAGAGATATAGGCTTGGGAAGAATCCTCGAACTGGTTTGGATGGACGTAGAGAGTATACACCTGGCGATCGGTGGCGACAACGCGGTTGTACCGGTCAACGACGGGGCGACGGGAAATCAGCGGCATAACCGCAATTCGGCGCTGCCCTTCAGCGCGCTGAGCAAGGGTATCAGACTGCAGGATTTGCAGGTGGAATAGCCGCGCGCCTAGCCCTGCGATCGCCATGACCAGCAGCAGCCACGCCGCAATCAGCCGAGGCTTGGGGCAGCGGTAAGACAGCGCTGAGGCGCGGCGGTCCCGTGAGGGTCTCCGACTGCGACCCAGATTAGCGCGGCCCGATTTAGCGCGGCCCAGATTAGCGCGGCCCAGATTAGCGCGGCCCGGTTTAGCGCGACCTAGCGTTGCCAGCGTGACCGCGCTCCCTGCACTGGGGCGGCGTCCAACAGGTTGAGCTTGCCGGGGAGAGTAGCGATGAACAGGGAGCCGGGGAGCCATATTAATGCACCGCCTCAGTATCCAACGGGCTGAGGCGCGGACCAGGTCAGCTCAGAAGGGGGGGTAGGTTCGGCGATCGCTGACCGGGGCGCAGCCGGAACCAGCTCGACAACGTCGTCGGGGGTAATAGGCCGCACGATGGACGCGGCGTCAGCGGGCTGTAAAATCTGCGCTTCGAGGGCACCCGTAACGGTAACCAACTGCTGTTCATAGTGCTGAAGCTGCCTAAAGCGGCTGTAGTGGTTCGACCACCGCTGCTGGGAGTAAACCGTCCAACCGTAAAGCGTTAGGGCAATAGCCGTCACCGTAGAGGCGCAGATGAAAGAACTCCGCTGGGCCACCATCAACAGCTGTAGAGCTTTAGGCTGCCGACGTCGTCGCCCTTTCGGGAACGTTACGACCAGTGAAGGTTGCGCAGGCTTAGGGGCGATCGCCCGAGGGGAGGCGGGAAGGGGAGCAAGGGCAGCCGACCCGCTCACCTGAAGGCTAGAAGAGCGGGTTGCGCTAGCCCCTAGCGCTCGGGACGTCCGCGATCGGCGACGAGCCTTAGCGTAACTGGGTGTAGAACGGTTTGGCACGGACATAGGATGTTAGGCGATCGTGGAAGTGGGTAAGGCGCCAGCTACAGGCAAAATCAAAAGTGCAGCAAACCGCTACAACAGCAGAGCAAGCCTCTGGCCTTCATAAGCAATAAATGGTCGTAGATCCCCGAAGTGCAGCCAGAATGCAGTGTCAATCGGTACTGCACAATTAATATAGCCCTCACGCCCCAAAATTCCAATCTTCTTTACTGAATATGTCTTCGATCTCTTGGGTAAGCGCCACGGCAAAGGCTATCACTTGCGGCTATTGGCTCACTTCGAAGCCAATTCAACGGAGTGATGCGTTGAGCTTGGGCTTACTGACCAGTGCCTCAAGTTCCCCAAAACTTTGGGAAAAAGAACAGACTGGCGTAGTCCAATGGCATAAACACTGCTATGACTGAATAGGGCATCTTTGTAAAAGAAAAGGCAAGACTGCAGCTGACGCTGAGAGCTATTCGCAGCCCGTAACTATAATCGTTAAGAAAGTAGGTCGTCATCAACAAACGCTGCTGTACTGGACGTCCTCTTCCCGGCGAGGTCAACCTGCGGCGCTTTGCTGACGGCTACACAGCTTGCGAGATTGTACAACACTCTCATATAGCGCGGGAACTCCAGTTTCCGAGATGGATTTTGGTCTCACTTCGGGGCATCTATTCGGGAAAAATTGTTCATAGGCGAAGCTTGACCGTGGGTGACCTTCTGCGCCGCGCTTCGCCAAAAGCCATAGATCATGATGCGAGGGCATTCCAGTGCAGGCAGACACCAACCTTGGCCGTAAACTAGCTAACCGATATCAGCTTGTCAGACCCTTGGGCCAAGGTTCAATGGGTCGGGTGTATGCCGCTAAAGATTTGACCCTAGGAGGGGTCATGGTCGCCGTCAAATTTTTGGCGCAGACGCTACTCAACCAAAAGATGCGGGAGCGGTTTGAGCGAGAGGCCCAAACCTGCGCTATCTTGGGTCAGCGAAACGTTCACATCGTGCGAGTAACGGATTACGGTATCGACGATCGCAAAGTGCCTTTTTACGTCATGGAGCACCTGGTTGGGCAAAGCCTGGCCGACATGGTTCGCTATAATCCACTCCCGCTGCCGCAGTTTCTAGACGTCTCACGGCAAACCTGCTTGGGGCTGCAGCGAGCGCACCAGGGGATTGAGATCGACGACGAGACGTTTCCGGTCATTCACCGCGACATCAAGCCCAGCAATATTTTTGTCGCTGAGAACGATACGCTAGGTCAGCTCGTCAAAGTTCTCGATTTTGGCATCGCCAAAATGCGCCAGGCAGACTCGCAGCAGACGGACTGCTTCATGGGGACTCTGGCCTACGCTTCTCCAGAGCAAATGGAGGGCCAAAACCTCGATCAGCGCTCTGATCTCTACAGCCTCGGCGTTATGATGTTCCAAATGCTGACGGGAAAGCTCCCCTTTCAGCCCGTCAACAACAATTTCGGCGGGTGGTATCAGGCTCACCGTAAGCTGCAGCCCCTTTCAATCGATGCAGCTTGCCCTGGAACTCGGGTTCCAAAGGAGCTAGATCAGCTGATTATGGACTGCATGGCCAAATCTCCTAGCCGTCGCCCGCAGCACGTCAGCGAGGTTTTGAAGCGGCTAGAGCCCATCGCAGAGCAGTACAAATCCTACCCCGCTATCCTCGAAGAAAGGCCAAAGCCCTACAATCTCTCCTCGTCTATTGAAGCGCAGTGCCGCCGCGCTGTGTGGCCTGAGGGAAAACCTCGAGCCGAAATCGTCTTTCCCCAACTCATGCAGTTCGAAGACGAGCTCTTTGCGACGCTTTGGGTGATGCTGCCCTACCGCGATATTGAACGGATAGCGGCGGCGATTCCCTACAACAAGTTTATGTTTTTGGCGTCGCCGCATCCCGTTTTACTTTGGGCGACGGTGCTCTACAACTACGAGCACAGCCCCCGGTGGCTGCCTTGCTACCTCGATCTCAAACTACCGCAGGGACAGCAGCTGCTGCGGGTACTCAGTAAAACAAGGCACTACCGTATGCTGTGCTTTTCTTTAGAAGACGCCCAGCGGTGCTCCTACGTGAAGCTGCTGACGATTACAGAGCCGTCGGTGTTGGTCAAGCCAGAGCTGCTTGAAACCCAAGCAAAGCGGCTCAACGAATTCTCGATGATGGGTCAAGCTGCGCGAGCGTCTGACTTCAGCCTCAGTAAATCCGTCCTGAAGGCTGAGTTGGAGAAGCTAAAGCCCTCTATTGCCCACAAACTAGAGACAATGCGCTAGGCTAGCTCAGATCAAATTACGGTCTCGCTACCGCTAGCTCAGACAGGACTCCGGACGTTGGCTGATTGGGCCAAGCGCCCATCTTCCATATGAACAATGCGGTCAGCGACGTCCAAAATCCGGCTATCGTGGGTCACCAGCAAAATCGTACACCCTTGCTCTTTGGCCAAACGGTACATAATATCCACCACATCCCGCCCCGACTTGCTGTCTAGCGCCGCCGTTGGCTCATCCGCCAACACAATCTTTGGGTGGCTCACCAAGGCGCGGGCGATCGCCACCCGCTGCTTTTGCCCCCCCGACAGGTCTGCCGGGTAGTACTGGAGGCGATCTTCTAGCCCGACCTGGATCAGCATCTCAGCGGCGCGGCGGTGGCGCTCTAGCTGTGACAAGGTCCCCTGCACCTCTAGGGCCATCTGCACGTTTTCTAGAGCCGTCAAGCTGCCGTGAAGATTGTGAGCCTGGAAGATATAGCCGTTGTGCCGTCGCGCTGCCACCAGCTGGCGATCGCTGGCCTGACATAGCTCGTGGCCTGCCACGTTGAGGCTACCGGTCTGAGGCGATCGCAGGCCGCCGATTAGGGTAAGCAGGGTGGTTTTCCCGGAGCCTGATGGCCCGGTCATAATTACGATTTCGCCAGTGGCGATGTCTAGCGTAATGTCGGTGAGCACCTGTTTACGGAGCTGTCCGCTGCCGAAGATGTGATTGAGCTGATGGATAGAAATGGCGGGTGGTGGGGTAGTCATAATTTGAATTGATATCGAATGTTGGGTGGGTGGGGGCGAATGGCCATTCGCCCGTACAGATATTGATGGCCATGCGGGATATCAAAAAATGTCGGCGGGGTCGGCGGCCTGGAGGCGACGAGTGGCTATTGCCCCTGATCCGCCACACATCCCCAAAGTGAGCAAAAACACGAGTAAGGCGCGGCTGGCGGGCATCGCAATGGGTAGCGCCGTCGCCGCAGCGGTGAGCTGGTAGGCTCCAAAGGCGATCGCCATGCCCGGTACAAAGCCCAACAGCGACAAAATTAGAGCCTCTTCAAACACCACCCCCAGCAGATAGCGGTTGCGGTAGCCCATGGCTTTGAAGGTCGCGTATTCCGCAAGGTGGCTGTTGACGTCAGTGGAGAGCACCTGGTAGACAATCACCACGCCGACGATGAACCCCATGGCCGTCCCTAATCCAAAGACAAAGCCAATGGGTGACTCAGACTGAATGTCTGCCAGCTCAAAGTCGACATAGGCGTCGTGGGTCATCACCTGCACGTCGCCTGGCAGCCGCGCCGCCAAGTCAGTCCTCACCGTCTCCGGGTCAGCCCCTGCCGCTAAGCGCACTAGCCCCAGACTGACCGCCCCAGCGCTCCGCCGAGGAAACAGCCGCAAAAAGTTTTGGTCGCTGGTGATCAGTGCCCCATCGTCGGCAAAAGACGCCCCTACCTCAAACAGGCCCGCCACGGTGATGGTACGCAGCCCAATTTCGGTAGTGACCCAATTGCCCTGCTGCACCTGGTCAATCACCTCTGCGTAGTCGCCCCGAGAGGCTTGGTCAAGTAAAACCGCGTCGGGTAGGCGAAGCGTATCGAGCTGCTGGTTGACCTCGGGCAGGGTAAACGCCGGTCGATCGGGGCTCTGACCCAGCACCATCATTGAGGTCTCTTCGCGGGTTTGGGGATTACGCCACTCGGCAGAGCCCACGTAGAGTGAATCAGTCGTAGCGACATCAGGGACGTCTTGGGCCTGATAGAGTCGTCGCCGGGGAAAGGTGCGCAGCTGGCTGAAGTTTTTGGCTTGGGTGCTAACGATAACTAGGTCGGCCTGCAGGCTGCGGGGATATTGGGTATTTGTGGTGTAGAGGGCATCGGCAAAGCCCAGCTGCATGAAGATAAGCACATCGGCAAAGGTAATCCCTGCGATCGCCGTCAGCAGCCGCAGCGGGTCGTGCTTCAGCTGCTTCAGCCCTAGGGGCGTGCGCTGTCGCAGAGTTCTGAGGACACTAATGCGGTTGAGTAAGCCCAGCATGGTAGATCACTCCTATTGCGTTGGCACAGTTGCTTAGGACAGCACAATTGGCCAAAAGCCGCGAGATTCTGTAGGCAACTGTGTGCGCAAATGTCCTAATGCATTAGGACATTTGCTATACATTGACTTCAATCGTGACCGGTTTGAATCGTGGCCGTAACCTGCAGGTTGCTTAGCTTCGCTACCCGCTCGCTCGCCTCTGGGTCGAGACGGATGTGGACTTCCACCACTCTGGCGTCGATGTTGGCAGCGGGATCTTCATCGACCACCCGCTGCTGCCCCACCTGTAGCCCGATACGCTCAACGGTGCCCTGGAGAGAGCCGGGAAGAGCGGGGGAGGTCACCGTCACCGGCTGGCCTACCGAGACCTGAAAAACATCGTTTTGGTACACCTCCGCGATCGCCATCATTTGCTGGGTTTGCCCTAGGGTGGCAATGCCCTGCTCGGCAACGGTTTCTCCAGGATGGGTGAAGATTTCGATGATTTGGCCGTCCTGAGGCGATCGCACTAGCGTCTGCTCCAGCTGGGCCTTCGCCTCAGCCACCGAGGATAGGGCAGAGCGCACCTCAGCGGCTGAGGCCGTCACGTCTACAGGCCGCACCTCGGAAATTTGGTCTAGGGTGGCGCGAGCTTGGGCAAGCTGAGCCTGGCCCGCCGCTTCAATTCGCGCCAGCGCCGCTTCAGCCTCCTGGCGCTGACGCTGAGCCGTACGGTAGGTGAGCTGCCGGGCGTCACGCTCGGAGGCCGAAACCGCTCCCTCGTCCTGCAGCGCGCTGTACCGCTGGTATTCGACGCGGGCGTTCTCGACCACCGCCTCAAAGCGGGCAATCGCCGCCCGCTGGGTATTTACGTTGCCGGCTAGCTCTGCCTCCAGGCGAGCAATCTCAGATCGCTGCGCCTGAATCTCCCCCGTTTTAGCGCCTGCCTCCACTTGCTCACGCCGGGCTTGAGCGACTTTGACCTGCTCTTCCGCCCGCTGCAAAGCGGCCTGCAGGCGATCGCGATTGTCCAACACGGCAATAATTTGGCCTACCTCGACGCGATCGCCCTCAGCCACTCGGAGTTCGGCGATGCGGCTCTCCTGGGTTGAGGTGGGTGCCGTCAAATAGATAATCTCCCCCGCAGGCTCCAGTCGTCCCAAAGCGGTGACGGTCTGGAGCGGCACTGACGGGGGTTCCACAAGGGCCTCGTCGACCGCAGCAATCCGAAAGCGGTCGGTACCCCAAGCGAGGACACCAGTCAGGCAGAGTATGGCAGCCCCTAAGACAAGCCAGCGTCGAGGGGGTAGGGCTGCTGTAGTGGGGTGGCTCGCCGCGTTTAAGCTCATAGGGGTCTCCCAACCTTCAGCACGAGAAAAGCTATAGCTCTATTTTACTAAACCGTTTGGTAAAGTCAAGTCCAGGCACGTCACCTTGGTGATAAGCCAGTTGTATACAATGTGGGGTACCGCCCAGCGCTAACCAAAACCGCAAGCTATCCCCTACCCACGTCCCTAATCCCTTTGAACAACCCCCTTGAGTCCGCCCCTTCCTTCAGACCGTCAAGTAAGCAAAAATCCGATAAAGCAGAGGCAATTCTCACAGGCGCTCTGCAGGTTTTCATGGCGGACGGCTACGCGGCCGCCAGCATGAATCGGATTGCGGCAGCGGCGGGGGTCTCGAAACCAACCCTATACAGCTACTTTCAAGACAAAGAAGGGCTGTTCGTGGCTCTGATTCAAAAGCTCACGCAGCGCAGCAACCGAATTTTGTTTAGCTTGCCGACAAGTCCCGATGCCCAAGCCGAACCGGCGCAGATGCTGCGGCAGATGGCCACATCCGTGCTGGAAGAGTTCTCTGGAAACCAGGCGCTATTGACCTTAATGCGGCTGATAATTGGGGAGTCTGAGCGCTTTCCCCACCTAGCCCAGACCTTTGTGCGAGATATCCAAAAGCCTCTGCTAGAGCAGCTCGCCGCCTACCTCGCCTCGCAACCGCAGCTCAACCTTCCCGACCCAATGGTAGCGGCGCGCATCTTTGCCGGTTCTTTGGTGCATTACCTCATTGTGCAAAACGTGATGAACGGGAGCGACATCTTGCCGCTAGAGCGCGATCGCATGGTCGAGGGCTTGGTCAACCTGGTCACGGCAGCGGCGGTCCGCCACCACGGTGATTCCCCAGGCAACGGCTCAAATCTAGGCGAAAACGAAGCTCTCGGCGCTGACTGCTGATAGACTGACCCCGGCCAAAACCGCTAGACGTAGCGGATCTCTGCTGCCATCAGCGCCATCGCGATCGAACGAGACAACGGTGCGATTGTCGCCGCCGCCCAGCTGAATCGCATTCCCTAGGGCGCTAGCCCCAGCGGTCAGACCAGAGCGTCTCAACAGCCGCCTCACGTCAATGAGATCGGTACCCAGTTCAAAGTCAGTGATGGTATCGAAGCCGTCTCGAATGCTGCGATAGACCATCGTATCGCTGCCGCCACCCCCCGTAATCCGATCGCTGTCGAAGCCGCCAATGATCCGATCGTCCCCAGCGCCGCCGACGATCCGATCGGCTCCTCGGTTGCCCAACAGCTCATCGTCGCCGTTCCCTCCGACGACCCTATCGTCGCCCAAACCCGCCCTGATTAAATCGTCGCCGCTGCCGCCCAGGGCTTGGTCATTGCCAAAGCCCCCCAGAATTCGGTCGCTGCCGCCGTTGCCCGCAAGGCGATCGCTGCCGCCATTACCCAAAAGAATGTCGTCACCACCGTTGCCCGCAATGCCATCGTTTCCAAGGCCTCCCAGAACGCGATCATTCCCCCCTAGAGCGACTATAAAGTCGTCACCGGCAAGGCCGCGAAAGTCTTCGTCCCCGGAGGTTCCATCGAGAGTATCAGAGCGTGCCGTGCCAATGACGAGCACCCTGGCGGAGCCTGATGATCGGGCGACAGCTGCCGGGGTTCCGGTGCCAAATCGGGTTGTGGTCGTGTAGGTCGCGATCGCCCCCGGTGCCAGCACAAAGTCATTTCTAAGGGCAAGGGTGGCGTCTAGAGCGTTCCCAGCATCAACGAACCGGTCGGCATCTGGGCCGTCCCCTGCGAGGGTGTCCGTTAGGTCGTTGCCATCGATAATGCCAAGCTTTACGTCAGGAAAGGCGTTGAGCTCGAAGCGTCCGGGGCCGCTGGTGTCTCCGCCTTCAGCCGTAATGCCCACAAGGGTCGTCCCGATAGCGGGATTGCCGCCGGCGTCAATCTGAAATAAGAGCTCCCGGTCGCCATCAATAAATAGGCCGCCCCTATCAAAAGAGGTGTCGTCAAAGAGCAAATCGCCGTCTAGGTATCGGAACAGGTCAAAGCTGACGGTTTGGGCGGCCCTATTGGTAATTGTGTAGATTTGGGTGATCTGGCTACCGGTGCGATCGCCGGCAGAATTAACCAGATCGGTCGTGTCTTGATTGAGCCCAAACCCCAAGCTGCCGAACTCAAAGACGCTGACGACGCCAGCAGCGCCGATAGTAGAAACAAAGCCCGGGTCCACCAAACCCTCTACATCCCCGATTAGGCCCGTCGTCAGAACTGTTCGAGTATCGGCGGCGTCAAGCCCAATAGCCACACCAGACTCAAACACTGTTCCCGCCGGTCCGAGGCTGCCAACGGGGTCATAGATGGCATCGCTTACCCCAACGCCAACCCCGGACCCAAAAGACCCATAGGCATCGACATCGACTCTAACGCCACCCGCTCCGCCCGCCGTACTGAGAAACGCCATAGCAAGCTCCCGTGCTCAAGTTGGTTATCAGTCCTATTGTCGGCGCATGTTCTGTTAATCCTCTACATTCCTAGCCATTCCTTCATACAGTCAGTCGACTTCACGCGGTGCATTCCCGCCGCCGCAAAGCGCTGAAAGGCGCTATCAGCCTGCTCCGTGAAGTCGGCTCCCGGTGCTATCACCGCCGAGGTGCAGTCCTCCAGCAGGTAAATCCGTCCCACAAGCTCAGGGGTCTTGGCCAGCAGGTCTGTTAGCAGGTCATCCACCGTCCAGGCGACGCAGTGGCTCTGGGCTTGCCCTGCCACGATCAGGCGGTCAAAGCTGAGCAGGCGATCCAAAAAGGCGGCGTTGAGGGAGGCGATCGCCTCTCCCGCCTGGTCGGCCAGCACCTCGGGCCGCAGCGCCGAATAGTTTTCCGTCAGCGGGTTGCTGCCCTTCTGCTCGAAGTGGGTAGGGCTGCTGCGGGCAAAGTTGTGGAACAGGCAGGCCTCTTCCACAGCAGCCACCAAAGCGTGACTGATGCCCCCCACCATGGCGTGATAGGGCCAAACGATCAGGGGATACTTGCTGTTGGACGCTAGGGTTTTGACGTAGTGATGGGCGTAGTTCTGCAGCCAGCCCAGCCCTTTGGGGGAGAGAGCGGCAACCGCAGGGTTCACCCGCCACCGGCCCTGCTCCACAGCCTCAGCTGAAATGGCGGTCATGGGCTCGGGATGCGCCCCCTCGGGGTTGACCCAAAATACAGGATGAAAGATCTGCGCGGCGGTGTGGGTATCCATCGTCGCTAAAATCTGGGTGATGCCGCCCAGATTACGGTAGATAAACTCACACAGCCGCCGGTTGTCGTCCACCGCACCGTTCCCCGATTGCCCGCCCACAAACAGCTCAAAGCCGGGAATACAAAACGTGTTTTGCACATCGATTAGCAGCAGCCCCACCCGCAGTTCATCAGCGGCAGCGGCAGCGATGCCGTACTCGTCGCGCCAGGCCCGGGCGTCCTGCGATCGCGTCTGATAGGGCACTCGCCACACTTCGGCGACCCGCTCAGGGCTGTAGTGGGGAGGGAGGGGGAGGGTATTCATGGTGAGCTGGGGCTAACGCTGTGGAGATCCAATTCTGAAATGCTCTGCAGGGAGAGGTTAAACACCTGCTCAAAGGAGCAGCACACCTGCTGCTGTACGGTGGCAACCTCTAGGCCGGGAACCCAGCGCTCCAGGCTGCCCGCCGAGCGATCGCCAATGCCGCAGGGCACGATCTTTTCAAACGCCGCCAGGTCCGGGCAGACGTTGATGGCGAACCCATGCATCGTAATCCAGCGGCTGACTTTGATGCCGATGGCGGCCACCTTTTCCCCCGCCACCCACACCCCGGTCAGTCCCTCCTCTCGCTCTCCCTGCAGACCGTAAGGGGCGATCGCCTGAATAATTACCGCCTCAAGCTGACGCAGATACCAGTGCAGGTCCTGTCGGTGGCGGCGCAGGTTCAAAATTGGGTAGCCCACCAGCTGCCCGGGACCATGGTAGGTCACCTCCCCGCCCCGCTCCGTCCGAAACAGCGCGACTTCTGACTGCTGGGGATCAAACTTAAGGAACTCTAGGGAGGAGCCCTGGCCCAGGGTATAGGTGGGCGGGTGCTCCAGCAGCAGCAGCATATCGGGCAGGTCCGGATTGTGCCGCCGCTGGTTCAAGAGCGATCGCTGCCAGTCCCAGGCGGTTTGGTAATCAACCCGGCCCGGACAGTGGAGATGGCACAGGGAAGGGGCGCTACTGCCCATGCCTCTTCAGTCGCCCCTCAAGGCGCTGAGCTACCGTCAGCTGAAACGGCGGCGGCGCGACGGTAAGCCCCCGGCGCACGGGCTTGATATCCTGAGCTTGAGCCAGGGTAAACTCATAGCGCTGGAGCAGCGTTGCCAGCACGATCTTCATCTCGAATAGGGCAAAGGCCATGCCGATGCACTGACGGTTGCCGCCCCCAAAGGTAATGAACTCATAGGCCGAAAACTCCCGCTCTAGAAAGCGCTCGGGGCGGAAGCGCTTAGGTTCTGGGTAGAGATCTGGCCGCTGATGGGTGAGGTAGGGGCAGGGGGCAACCAAGCTATCCACCGGCAGCAGGTGTCCCTCAAACTCAAAGGGCTGCTCCATAACGCGGCGGGGGAAGGTGATGGGTACCACCGGATAAAGCCGCAGCGCTTCTTGGCACACCGCGTTTAGGTAAGGGAGCCGCATCAGCGTCATAGGGTCACCCGTGGCGTCAACATCCACAGTGGCGAGCTCGTTGCGCAGGGTGGACAAGATTTGAGGGTCGCGGTGCAGCCAGTACAGCGCCCAGGCCAAAGAGGAGGCCGTTGTCTCATGCCCCGCGACGAGGAGCGTAATCAGCTCGTCCCGCAGCTCTGAATCCGTCATGGGGTTACCCGCCTCGTCACGGGCTTCTAGCAGCATCGACAAAATATCGTTCGACTGCTGCCCTGCCTCGATGGCGCGGCGCCGCGCCTCAATCTGCTGGTAGAGAATTTTGTCAATCTGCGATCGCCGCTGAAGGAACTGGCCCCAGGGGCTCCAAGCCCCCAAATCGCGCTGCAGTCCGGGGAGAAACAGCATCGACGAGCTGAGGGGAGAGCTGGTGGTATCCAGCATTTCACTAGTGAGGGTCGCTAGCCGCTCTAGGGCGTCACCCTCATGCAGACCAAACACCGCCTCTAAAATCACCCGCAGGGAAATGTCCTGGATGACGGGGCGCACGGGAACGCGATCGCCCTGGCTCCAGCTTTGGGAGACGCGGGCCGTGATGTCGTAAATGGTCGCGCTGTAGGTGCGCATGCGCTCACCGTGGAAGGGCGGCATCAGCAGCTGACGCTGACGGCGGTGGCGATCGCCGTCAAGCAGAAGAATTGAGGCGTCTCCCACCAGCGGGCGAGCAATTTTGTTGCTGCTGCCCGCCGTGAAGCGATTGGGTCCGGCCCGGAAGATAGATTGAATGACTTTAGGATTACTGCAGAAGACGATGGGCTCTAGCCCCCAAAATCGTAGGGTAAAGGTATCGCCAAATTTCTGAGCGCAGTCGTCTAAAAAAGGATAGGGCCGGGTAAGCCAGTTAAAGATTTGCCGGGCGGGAGAGCTACGAGGTCCGGTCGGCAGGGCAGGGGTAGGGCGATTGAGGAGATCTACCATGATGAACCCGATTGGAGTAGAGAGTGGGCTTACGCCATCTATGGTAGCGGGTTCAGTGATAATTCAGTGATCACCCGTGATGACCCATTTCTTTAGCGAGGAAATTTCTCGAACGTAGGCCCGTCAGGCAGCAAATCCAATGTTAGCGGCACAGCGTTGGCAGTACAAAGTCAGCGGCACAGCGTTGGCAGTACAAAGTCAGCGGCACAGCGTTGGCAGTACAAAGTCAACGGCACAGGCGCTTCACCGCGCCTCGCGGTCTGGGGTGCGCTCCCAAGCAAGCAGGGTCTCGTTGATCTCCTGTAGCTGTAGGGAGGAGGTCCGAGTCAGGGTAGAGGGGTAGAACTGGGAGATGAGCTGCAGCAGCAGCGTCAGGACAGCTGCCTGAACCAGCCGCGTCATTACCGTTGTGTTCTTCGTTGCTTCGCCGGTTTGGTTTGTCATTGCTCTCTCTCAATGCCTCGCTGACCTCAGTATGGATTAGCGCCTCGCTCGGTTCACTAGACTACATCACCCCTAGCGCGTGATTTTGATCAGCGTAGCGATCACAAACCTGCAGAAATCGCTGTGGCAGCTCGGGCACCGCCCCCCAGTGGAGGTGAACGTAGGAGGCGTGAAGGGTGGGCGAGTACCAGCCCTCACGGCCTAGAGACTGCTGGTCGAAATTCTGTAGCGCGTATAGCTGCCGCTCGGTCTGCGGCTGATAGACCACCTGAGAGCGATGAAATTCGTGGCCCCACGCCACCGTGCCTTTAGGCACCATCGGGGTGTCAATTAGGGCAGTAGCCCTGCGGTAGCCCAAAGTGAGGCGAGGCTCCATAGCCACCGCCGCCGGAATCAGCCCCGCCATAGCGTGAATTTTGCCCTCCAGGTCCGTCAGCCTTTCGCACAGATACATCAGCCCGCCGCACTCGGCGTAAACCGGAAGCCCGCCCAGAGCCAGCTGGCGCAGGCGATCGCTCGCCTCCCGGTTCTCCGCCAGCTGCGCCGCAAACATCTCCGGAAACCCGCCCCCCAAATAAAGGCCGTGGACATCGGGCGGTAGCGGGTCGCGCAGCGGGCTCCAGGGGACTAGCTCAGCGCGGCGCGACAGCAGATCTAAATTATCGGCGTAGTAGAAGCTAAAGGCGGCGTCGGAGGCGATCGCGAGACGCAGGGCAGGCGACTTTGAGGTCTGACAAGGCCTGTTCGCCAGCGGCGTCGATCCTGAGGGTGGGCTGGGAGGACAGGTGAGCAACGGCAGCAGTCGCTCCCAATCAAAGGCGGTCTTGCCGAGCTGAACCAGCCGATCTAACACAGGCTGAATTGTCAGCTCAGCTGTAGGCACTAGCCCCAAATGGCGCGAGGGCAGGGCGATCGCCGCTTCTCGCCGCAGCACCCCCAGCACGGGCAGATTGATAGAGGCTAGCGCCGCCTTGAGCAGGTCGCAGTGGCGATCGCTCCCCACCCGGTTGAGCACCACCCCCGCTATGGTGACGGCAGGGTCGAAGCTGCAGAACCCGTGAGCGAGGGCGGCAATGGAGCGGGAGGTGCGCTGGGCGTCGAGCACTAGCAGCACGGACCCTCCCAGCAGCTTGGCCACATGGGCGGTGCTGGCGGTGTCGGTGGCCCCAGCCCCGTCGAACAGCCCCATCACCCCCTCTACTACGCTGTAGTGGGCGGTTTGACTATGGGCAGCAAAGCACTCCCGGACGTAGTCTTCTGAGGTGAGCACCGGGTCCAGGTTGCGGCAGGGCCGCCCGGTGATAGCCCCGTGAAACATGGGGTCAATATAGTCGGGGCCCACCTTAAAGCTCTGCACCGGCTGATGGGGGAACAGGTGACGCAGACCGGCCAGCAGCGCCAGGGTAATCGTGGTTTTGCCGACGCCGCTGCGATCGCCTGCAATGATGAGAGCCATAGCGTGTAACCTAGTGCAACAAGGTGGCGAGAGTCGCCGGGTGATGATGATACATTAAGTTACCTGGATTGATCTTGGCCAAAGACGCATCAAGACTATGGGACTCATCGTTCAAAAATTTGGCGGCACCTCCGTCGGCACCGTCGAGCGCATTCAGGCGGTAGCGAAGCGGGCTGTACAGACCGCAGCAGCGGGCCACTCGCTGGTGGTGGTGGTGTCAGCTATGGGCAAAACCACAGACCAGCTGGTGAAGCTAGCCAACGACATTACGCCCTCCCCCAGCCGCCGCGAGATGGATATGCTGCTGTCCACCGGGGAGCAGGTGTCGATTGCGCTGCTGAGTATGGCCATCCAGGCCGAGGGTCATTCAGCGGTCTCCCTCACCGGGGCGCAGGTGGGCATCGTCACCGAGGCCGCCCACACCCGAGCCCGCATCGTCCAGATTCGCGTCGATCGCATCCAGCGCCACCTGTCAGAGCGCTCTATTGTCGTGGTGGCCGGCTTCCAGGGCATCGCCCAAACCGCTATAGAAGACCATCTGGAGATCACCACCCTGGGTCGGGGCGGCTCCGACACCTCCGCCGTTGCCCTCGCCGCCGCCTTGGGGGCAGACGCCTGCGAAATCTACACCGACGTCCCCGGCATTTTGACCACCGACCCCCGGCTGGTGGCAGACGCCCAGCTGATGGACGAAATCACCGCTGACGAAATGCTGGAGCTGGCTAGCCTGGGGGCCAAGGTGCTCCACCCCCGCGCGGTGGAAATCGCCCGCAACTACGGGCTACCCCTGGTGGTGCGCTCCAGCTGGACCGACGAGCCGGGAACCCGCGTGGTGTCTCCCCTCATTCAGCCGCGATCGCTCAACAGCATTGAGCTAGCCAACCCCATCGACGCCATTGAGGTGGATACCGACCAGGCGAAAATTGCCCTGCTGCGCATCCCCGACCGCCCCGGCATCGCCGCCTGCCTGTTTGGCGAAATTGCCGCCCAACACCTAGACGTGGACCTGATTATCCAGTCCATCCACGACGGCAACCTCAACGATATCGCCTTTACGGTGAATCACCACAGCGTCAATCGGGCAGAAGCCGTGGCGGAAGCCATTACGCCCACCCTACGCCAGTCCCCCCTGAGTCTGGACCAAGCTGAGGTGGTCACCGACCGGCGCACGGCCAAGATCAGCGTAGCGGGGGCGGGCATGATTGGTCGGCCCGGCGTGGCGGCCCAGATGTTTGCGGCGCTGGCGGAGGCGAAGGTCAACATCAGCTTGATCTCCACCTCGGAGGTCAAAGTCAGCTGCGCCATCAGCGCCGACGACTGCGATCGCGCGGTGGAAGCCCTCTGCCGCCAGTTCAACATCAGCCAGTCCCACCTGCCGATGGAAGGCGCCGCTCCTCAGGGCAACGTGCCTCCGGTACGCGGCGTGGCTTTGGACGAGAAGCAGGCGCGGATCGCCATCCGTCAGGTGCCCGACCAGCCGGGAATGGCCTCCCTAATCTTCACCACCCTGGCCGACCGCTACATCAGCGTCGACACCATCATTCAGTCCCAGCGGTGCCGACTGGTGGATGGTGTGGCCACCCGAGATATTGCGTTTACGGTGGCGCAGGCCGATGCCCCAGTAGCTCAGGCAGCGCTGCAGGGCATTGCCTCTGAGCTAGGCTGCGACAACGTCACTATTGATACGGCGATCGCCAAAGTGAGCGTGGTGGGGGCGGGGATGGTGGGTCAGCCAGGGATAGCGGCGCGGATGTTCTCGGCCTTGGCAGAGCGGCAGATCAACATTCAGATGATTGCCACGTCGGAAATTAAAATTACCTGCGTGGTGGCGGAGTCGGACGGGGTGGTAGCGCTGCAGGCGGTGCATGAGGCCTTTGAGCTGTCGAAGCGCTCAGCTCGGATGGCGTCATAGGGGTTCTGGGACGGTGAATGCCGCTAGGCTAAGTCTATCCGGCTAGGCCGATTAAGCTAGATCGATTATGCTAGGTCGGTTCACTCCAGGGGTCCATGACGTCTTTAATCAGAAGCTCCCGGAGCCAAACTTGGCTGATCACGATAATAGGCAGCGCCAGGAACAGCCCCAGAAAACCAAATAACACCCCCATCATCAGCTGAGAAATGAGGGTGATGGCCGGCAGCAGCGAAACCTGACGCTTCATGACGAGCGGCGTTAGAACATTGCTCTCGACCTGCTGAATTAGCACATATAGCCCAATGACGGCCAGCCCCTTCCAGGGCGCTTCTAATAGTCCTAGGACAGCCGGGGGAATGACGCTGAGGGTAGGGCCGAGGTTGGGAATAAAGGTCAAAATTCCAGCGATGCAGGCATTGGCAATAGGTAGGGGAACCCCAATCGTGACTAGGCCCGCAAAGCTGAGCCCTGTAATAACGGCCATATTGAACAGCACGCCTGCCCCCCAGGCCACCAGGGAGTCCTCACAGCTGTCTAAAATCTCCTCAACGCGATTGCGGTAGAACTGGGGAAACAGCGCAACGAATATATGTCGGTAGGCCTTGGGATTGGCCAGCAGCATGACGGTCACCGCGATGACTAGGAACACGTTCACTAGAATAGACAGCGTTGTTTGCAGAAACAAGAAGAAGTTATTGAAGACGTTTCGTAAAATTTGCGGGATATCTTGAATCAGCGTGTCGAGCCGCTGCAGCTGCTGGGACAGCTCTACCGGCAGGCGATCGTCTAAGGCCGCTATCCAAATGCTGATGCGGTTAACCTCAAAGGGAACTTGATTCAACCACTGGCTAACTTGCTCGACAAACGGAGGGACGGCCACGGTCAGCACAAGCGCACTGGCCGCCGAGATGACGGTCAGCGTCACCGCAATAGCCGCACCGCGCCCCAGCCGCCAGCGCATCAGATATCGCACGACCCGGTTTAGTACGGTGGCTAGGGCCACGGACAGGAACGCCAGCAGAACTACAAAACGAATACGCCATAGAAGGTATAGCCCTATAAACAGGACGAGTAGCCCCACAAACTTACTAAATTTCACTAGAGGCCAACCTCGTGCGTTTTATCATATGGTGGTAGCCTACTCAAAATTCGCGGTGCAGTGCATCTGACGTGAGGATATATCGAGGGCGCGCCGACAATGTACGGGACGATAAGGGCAGCAATGATGCTGGCAAAGAATAAGCTTGAGGAAAACCGACTTGCTTAAACTTACGCTGTTGCTGCCTAAAGATGCTGCTCTGCTTAAAGCTATGGGCACAATCCAACACTTAAGCGAGCTAGCATATTTTTAGAATTCTAAGAGCTCCTAAGCGCAACAAAAGTACAAAAACTTTTATAGGCTGCGTTATCAAAGGGAAGACATTTAAAATTAAGTTATTCCTTCTAATTACAGATAAAATAGCGAATCTAATTTGTCAGTATGAGCTTGTCGGTGCGATCGCATCGATAGTTAGATGATTGGAGGATTCTCCTATGAAAAGAGTACTACTAGCACTGGCGAGCAGTGCCTTACTGTTCGGCACAGTCGCCTGCGATACTGCTAGAACTAGCGCCGATGCCCCCAGTGACGTAGACGGCCAAGTAGAAGAGCCCGGGCAGGTAGAAGAAACCCTCGACGACGCTGACAGCGAGGTTCGCCAAGACCAGCTCGATTCTGACATCCGAGCCCGCGAGCAGCGCAATGAAGTGCTAGGCGACGAGGACGTTCGCGCCGACTCTGATATTGAAAGCGAAGTCCGCGCCAAATTAGAGGCCAATATTCCTCGCAGTAAATTGACTGTTCAAGCCGATGACGGCATGGTTAAAATTGCCGGCACCGTTCCTGGCGAGAATGAATACGAAACAATGAGAACGCTAACGCAAGAAATCAATGGCGTCGACTCTGTGGAACTTAACGTTGAGATTGTGCCTGGCCCTGAACCCGAAACCTAAAAGTAAATCGGGATAAATCTTACTCCCGAAAACCACAAAACAAAAGCTAAGTAAACTAGGAGAAATTATGGTTGTTAACAGAACTGACCGCTACCGCCGCGCCGTGGGTCTCTTTCCCACTCGCAATGCCGCCGAACGCGCCGTAGAAGAACTCAGAGACGCGGGCGTCGATATGGAGCGCGTCTCTATTGTGGCTAAGGATGCCGACGAAGTTTCCGGTGTGGAAACGGGGTTGGATAAAACTAGAACCGAGACGGAAGAGGTGGGTAACCACGCCGACGACGGTGCTTTAACGGGTGCCCTTACCGGCGGCGCATTGGGCGGCGTTGGCGGTCTACTGGTCGGTCTAGGCGTTCTAGCGATTCCCGGTATTGGGCCAATTCTCCTGGCTGGCGCAGAAGCCACCGCGATCGCTACCACCCTGGCCGGTACCGCGATTGGCGCGGCGACGGGTGGTCTTTTGGGAGCGCTTGTTGGTTTGGGTATTCCGGAAGAGCGAGCAAAGGTCTACAGCGACCGGGTGTCCTCAGGTGACTTTTTGGTCATGATCAATGGCCCTGAGCGAGAAATCGGCCTGGCGGAAACCGTCATGCGCCGCAACAACGCAGAAGAATTTGAAATTTATGACTCCAAGGGGTCTGCATTAGACGAGCCCAACAACCTGAAGCTCTATGAAGAGCGCTTGGCCATTGAAAAAAATCGGGTCAAGTCCGGCGCTGTAAACGTCGGTAAGCGGGTCGAGACCGAGACGCAGAAGGTCTCAATCCCTGTGGAAAAGGAGAGAATCGTCATTGAGCGGACCGGCGAGCTAGAGGGGCGCGCCGTTGCACCGGGCAGCGCCAGCTTTAATGAGGGTGAGGTGAAGCGCGTCGAGGTCTACGAAGAGAAGGCCAACATCGACAAGCAGGCTTTTGTGCGGGAAGAGGTTTCCGTTCGCAAAGAAGTTGAGCGCGACACCGTTACCGGTAAAGAAACGCTGCGCCGCGAGGAGCTAGAGGTCAAGACTAAAGATGATCCCGATGTCCGTCACATCTAAGCGCAACATCATTGGATAGCCTCAGCTACCTATTAAGATAGGCTGATACCAAAACAAAGCGATCGCGGTCAAGACTTGGCTGCGATCGCTTTGCTGTGAATCGAAAGCGCTTGAGCGTTATGGCTGAGCGCCTTGTTGGTTTGGCTTAATGCTGCAAAGGTTGGCCTTTGCGCTGAAGCGAGCCTGAGAAATGCTTTAGCTACTAAACAGGAAGCCCCGCGCTCTACCCGTCAGGGTGAGCGTCGGGATGAGAGTCGCGCTAGCCGAAGTGCGCCCGCAAAATGATGCACAGCGGATAGTGCGCTCAGCGCTGAGGCTAGCAGTTGGTATGATAGAGATAGCAAGGTGATACACCCCGCAAAGAGTGTGACGGGCCCGTAGGCGAAAGCTGCAAGTCACCCGTTCCTCAGTTTGCAAATGTATCTGCGACACATAGTGCGTATCCTCCCTCGCGGAGATGAAAATTCAAAACTCTGCCGTGGGGCATCAGGCGGAGTATAAACCTATCTCAGGATATGTCTCGGCAATAGCTGGGAGTCACTGAGGAAGCCCGCGCTGTACAGCTTGCTGTCAGCGTCGGGAGGATGTCACTGGTTTGAGAGAGGCTCGAAGGCGATCGCAATTAGGGAAAACCTGAACTCGTTCCAGCGTTCGCGGCGTCTTTGATGGCTTTAGCCATATTGACTAGGGCAGCATCTTGCTCAGGTCCACTGAGGCTTGCGAGGGGCTTTTGCGGAACGATTGGGGATTTCGTAGCATAGCCTGAATCGCCTCATCAGCTGCAGTTCATCGCGCATGTCCCTCCCTGCGCAGCGGCCCTTGCTAGCAAGCCTACCCCTTGAAGAAACCAGCCCGCGCTACCAAACAGTTTGCCCATCATCTGCTAATTGCCGATGCCGTCCCTAACGCTCTAGCGGCAAAAATCCAGACGTGAGTAGCCCCTGTCGCTGACGTCTACCTTGATGCATGCGATCGCGCCAACGCCGATACAGCTTAACGTTGGGCGATCGCCCCCAACAAACGGTGACGCTTTCTCTCAAGGATCAGCTGCTCGGCGCTTATGAGCAGCGTCACAAAACGTCTGAATATACTGCTCAGGCCCGCCGGGAGACATCATGCTCAGCGTCATGGGATTATAGAATATGGGCAAGCTGCCGCTCTCGGCTCGCCTGCGGCTGAAGGTTCGGCTGGGCTGTCAGCTGTACGGCATTTTGGGCGAGGACATTTCATTGTCATAGCCGAGGAGAGGAGCGATCGCATAAGAGACTGCTAAGGATGGTAATCAGAAAAATTGATGACAGCGGTTTAAATCTGCTTAAAGATTGCGATATGCTAATCCATAGAGTTTTATAGATAAGTTATTCGATCGTCATAGAGATAGATCTATCTATCTGTGGCGGGTGGCTATTCCGGCCGTTAACAATTACCAATTTGATAATGACTGATGCGTTCATTCAAAGTGCGTGGCTCATACCCTGCTATCCCCTAGCCGGGATGGTCTTGTCCACCTTCTGGTTTCCGTCCTTGTCTCGACGCACTGGACCTCGCCCGGCGGGCTACTTCAACCTGTTGATGACGGCGACGGCGTTTGGGCATGCGGCCATTGCGTTCTTAGGGCTGCGATCGCAGTCGGGGTTTTACACCCAGCTGTCGTGGCTACAGGTGGCCGACCTAAACATCACCCTGTCCCTAGAGGTCTCCGCCGCGACCCTGGGCGCGATTTTGCTTGTGACAGGCATCAATTTTCTCTCTCAACTGTATGCGGTAGGCTATCTGGAGATGGACTGGGGCTGGGCGCGGTTTTTCTCGCTGCTGGCGCTGTTTGAGGCCGGAATGTGCGCGCTGGCGCTGTGCGACTCGCTGTTTTTCAGCTACGTGATTCTGGAAATACTGACTCTGGGAACCTACCTGCTAATTGGGTTCTGGTTCAACCAGTCCCTGGTGGTGACCGGGGCGCGAGACGCCTTCTTGACTAAGCGGGTAGGAGATCTATTCTTGCTGATGGGGGTGCTAGCCATCTATCCTCTAGCGGGAACCTGGAATTTTTCCGAGCTCGCTCAATGGGCACCGACGGCAGAGGTTGACCCGACGGTGATGACGCTGGTGGGCTTGGCCTTACTCGCAGGGCCCATGGGCAAATGCGCCCAGTTTCCCCTTCACCTGTGGCTCGATGAGGCCATGGAGGGGCCGTATCCCAGCACTATTTTGAGAAATTCGGTCGTGGTGGCGACGGGAGCCTGGGTGCTGATTAAGCTAGGTCCGGTGCTAGCGCTCTCGCCGACGACGCTGACGGCAGCGATCGCCATTGGTGCGGTGACGGCCCTGGGAGCCACCCTAATCTCCATCGCCCAAATAGACGTGAAGCGATCGCTGTCGTATTTGACCAGCGCCTATATGGGGGTGGTGTTCATCGCCATTGGACTGCAGGAAACCAGAGCGGCCTTTTTGCTGCTGCTCATGCATGCCCTGGCGGTCTCCGCCATGCTCATGAGCACGGGCTCTGTCGTTCTCAACAGCATCACTCAAGATTTAACCAAGCTGGGCGGGCTGTGGAGCCGCCGCCCGGTGTCAGGACTGGCGTTCCTTGCTGGAGCCGCTGGCCTCGTGGCCCTGCCGCCGCTGGGTGGATTTTGGGCCATGGCGGATTTAATAGACAGAGTGTGGCCAGACCGTCCCGCCGTCGTGGCGCTGCTGCTGGTTATCAATGCGTTGGCTGCTTTTAGCGTGACGCGGATATTTTGCCTGATCTTTGGCAACCGCCCTCAGATCATGTCCTCCCGTTCCCCAGAAAATATTTGGTCCGTTACGCTGCCGATGGTGATGATGGCCGCTTTGGCGCTCCACCTGCCGCTGATTCTGCAAAGCTTATCGCTGCTGCCATCGTGGGCGCTGCTCAACAAAAGCCTAGCCCTCCTGCTCACCGCCTCTAGCGTCTTTGGCTGTAGCCTGAGCGCAGTCATCTACCTGGGCTCCTTGGCGAAGCCCATCCGTATTCCCTGGAGGCCGCTGCAGGAGCTCCTGACCTACGACTTTTATACCCCTCGCCTCTATCGCTCTAGCATTGTGGGCGGCGTAGATCTGCTGTCTAAAGTTGTAGATTGGAGCGATCGCTACATCATCGACGGCTTGGTCAACTTCGTCGGGGTGGCGTCGCTGTTTAGCGGTCAAACCTTGAAGTATGGCAATACGGGCCGGGGGCAGTTCTACGTGCTGACGATCGCAGTCGGCGTGGTGGTAATTCTGCTGCTGACGGGCTGGTCTATCCTGTCTATTTCGGGGGCCGTTGCGCCCCTGTAGCTGCCCCGTTCGTCTCCTGTGTTACGTCCCAGTTCTTATTGTGACCACGCCTTAAACCCATGCTTAGCGTACTCATCTGGCTCCCCATTCTTGGAGCCCTTGTCGTTGGTTTTCTTCCCCAATCCCTATCCACAAAGCAGGTTCGCTGGGTGGCTCTATGGCTTTCGGGCGGTCTGCTGCTCTATACCCTGTGGATAGCGAGTCGCTTCGATTTGGCTACCCCCGACCTGCAAATGCAGGAATACCACGCTTGGATCGAGACCTTGGGGCTGTCCTATTCCCTGGGGGTGGATGGGCTGTCAATTGTGCTTGTGCTGCTTAACGCCCTGCTGACCTGGGTGGCAATATTTAGCAGCTCAGAAGAGGTCTCTCGTCCTCGGCTCTTCTACGCCCTGATTTTGTTCATCAGCGGCGGGGTAGCGGGGGCATTCGTGGCGCAGAACCTGCTGCTGTTCTTCTTGCTCTATGAGTTGGAGCTAGTGCCCTTCTATCTGTTGATTTCAATTTGGGGGGGAGAGCAGCGCGGGTATGCCGCCGCGAAGTTTTTGATCTACACGGCGGTGTCTGGGGCGCTCGTTTTGGCGGGTTTCTTAGGTCTAGGCTGGCTGAGCGAGGCGTCATCGTTTGACTACGCGGCGATCGCCGGGCAGTCCCTGCCGATGGGCGTACAGGTGCTGCTGTTGGGTACGCTGCTTGTGGGGTTTGGCATCAAGATTCCCCTGGTGCCGTTTCACACCTGGCTTCCCGACACCTACGTGGCGGCGTCAGCGCCCGTGGCGATACTGCTGGGAGGAGTGCTGGCAAAGCTGGGAGCCTACGGGATATTCCGCTTCGGCATGGGGCTGCTGCCAGAAGCTTGGGCAACCCTCGCGCCGGGGCTGGCCACTTGGGCAACCGTGAGCGTCCTCTATGGGGCGATCGCAGCGATCGCTCAGAAGGATATTAAGCGGATGGTGGCCTACAGCTCGGTCGGACATATGGGCTACCTGCTGCTGGCCGGGGCGTCGATGACGGCGCTCAGCTTTGTGGGAGCGGTGTCGCAGATGGCGGCCCACGGCTTGATTTTGGCGATTCTATTTCACCTGGTTGGGGTGGTGGAATCGAAGGTGGGCACCCGCGACCTCAACGTCCTTAACGGGTTGCTCAACCCGGTGCGGGGCCTGCCTACCATTAGCGCTCTGCTGATTTTAGGCGGCATGGCGAGCGCCGGTATCCCTGGGCTGGCTGGGTTTGTGGCGGAGTTTCTCATTTTCCAGGGCAGCTACGCGACCTTCCCGGTGCAAACCCTAATCTGCGTGGTCGGAACGGGGCTAACGGCGGTGTACTTCGTCATTCTGCTCAACCGCACCTGCTTTGGCAAGCTTAGCAACACCGCCTACATTCCAAAAGTCGAATGGGGCGATCGCACTCCGGCTCTGGTGCTGGCGTGGCTGATCTTTTTGCTGGGGGTGCAGCCCACTTGGCTGGTTCAGTGGAGTGAGGCGACGGCAGCCAGCATGATCGCGGCTATACCGGCAGTGACGGTGGCCAAGGCGCTGCCTGACGAACCCTATACTCCCCTGGATACAGCATGCTGTGCTCCCACACCATCCCTTAACTGAATCCGATAATTAGCCACAACGCCCCAGTCTCTTTCACACCCCGTACGGACGCAGCATGCTGCGCCCTATCCCTACCGAACTGCACCCGTAAACATTGCCATGACCACAACCCTCACCCCGACCAAACCTGCCATTCCCCCGTCCAACCATCCCTATGCCGACATTATTCATCGGCTTGAAGCCGGCGGCTCCATGCTGCCCGACACCCCCGAGAACTTAATGCAGATTATCGGCATCTACAAAGCCTACGCGGTGCCGATGGATTTCTACTGGCGGGACCTGCTCTATATTGCGGAGAAGGTATTTCTCAACCCCTTGCCCTTCTTCAAGTACTTCATCTCCCAGGAGTATCTCGATCGCCCCAACCACTACGCCGGAGATGACGCGAGCCTGCGCATCTGGCGAGGCGACGCCGCCGCCCACCCCGAGCTGCTGGCCTTTATTGAAAAAGGGGAGGTAAAGCGGCCCCTGCCCAAGCTGGTTCACCATCTCTGGCACGATCGCATCAACATGGAGTTTGCCGAAGCCTGCATGCGCGCCATGCTGTGGCACCGGCACATGGTCGCTCCGGTGAACCGGTTTGACGCCTATCTCGATACCGAGGAGTACCGGGCCAACTGCGACCGGGCTATCCGCGCCTACTTTAAAAACAACCCGGCGATGCTGGGGCTCTACAGCCTGTTTCCCGAGATGTTTATCGAAAAGGTGCGAGAGCTGTCGTACTACGCCAATCTAGGGCTGTTTTGGGAAGTGATGGCTCCGGTATTTTTTGAGATGTCGGATATCTACGATGAGGGAGGCTTCAAAGGGGTGCCGGAGGCCATGAATTTTCTGGTCAACGGCATATTTGCCGTCGCGGGCAGACCCATCTACCATCACCTATACATAGGCGACGAGTGCTACGAAATTATCCCTAAGTCCAAAGGCTTTAACTGGCTTCATGAGGCGGCGCTGCCCTATGTTGAGGCAATTTTCTACCGCACGTCTCCCTTTCGGGGCACCAAATCTTACAACGCGCAGGCGGGACAAATCCCTGAATCCCAGGCCGACTTCCACTACGGCATTCTTTATGCCGATGTGTTTCCCGTGGGCACGGCCGGCATCCCGCCAACGCTGCTGATGCAGGACATGTTTCACTTCTTGCCCCCCTACCTAAAAGATTATTACCGGCAGCATGCTCGCGGCAGTGACGACGCTCTAATTCAGCTAGGCGTTACCTTTCAGCGCTCTATGTACAACGTTACTTCCGCAGTCCTCCACGCTCTGCGTCAGGCGCTGCTGTATCCGCTAGACGATTCTAATCCTAAGCATCTGATGGCCAACCGAAAATTTTTTGAATCGCAAATGGACCGCTTTTTACGGCCAGAGGCGCGGCTAGGGGATATTCAGCGCCAAGACTACCGATAGCCTTATTACTTGAATTAAAAACATGCCTGACATAGTCGATATTGCCATCAGCACAGAGGGATTCTCAACCCTAGTAGCCGCTGTTAAAGCGGCTGACTTGGTCGAGGTTCTCAAGGGAGAGGGACCCTTTACCGTATTTGCTCCCACTGACGAAGCCTTCTCTAAACTGCCTCCTGGTACAGTGCAAACGCTGGTGCAAAATCCCCCGCAGCTGGCCCGAATTCTTAAATATCACGTTGTCCTAGGTCGGTTCACTGAGTCTGAATTAAAAGACCGCGATCGCCTTACTTCAGTAGAAGGGTCTGCTATTCCCCTAGACTTATCGGATCAATTTGAGGTCAAAAACGCCACAGTTGTTTCGCCAAATATTGACGCCGATAACGGCGTAATTCATGTGATAGACACCGTTATGATTATGGGCTAGGAGCCTCTAGGGTAGGCTCGGAGGGGGGAACGCAAGCCCGAAACGACGTCGTCAGCCTGGGGATGGTGCGCAACCTGTGGGTTGTGGGGGGCTACGTTTACCTGCGGCTCTACGTGGGCTGCCACCAGCTCGATCTCCAGGAGTAGGTGCAAGAAGGCCTACGTGCAGCTCTGCACCATTCCCGGCGTTCGCGCCACCCTGGCGGTCTCTAGCGGCAAGGGCGGCGTCGGCAAGTTCATTCTCACCCGCAGGTAAATGATGCTGTTGGCGAATAGGGTATCCCACCTCCCATGTCGTAGACTGGCTGCGCTCCGCAAGCGCCCGCAGCTAAAAGCGCGGGCTATCGAACGCCGTCCGCTCAAGCGGACTCTAGAAACGCATTGAGGCTCAAACCATAGGCTAGAGGCGCGCTTAACCCGCTTGAGCGGGTGACCTCTACTAGCCCGCGCTTCAGCTGCGGGTGGGGTGAAAGCGAAGCTGAAACTCTAATGAAGGATCTGACCCCCTATTCGCCAACGGCATCCTTTATCTGCGGGCGAAGCAGCAACCGCTATTTGCGGGCGACGGGGACAAAACCAAAATGAGAATTGCTGGCCCCAAAATGCCGCTCTTGCCACAGCAGCGCAAATGTCCTATTCTTTGTGGCTAGAGCCGTGTTCCATGGTTCTAGTCTCCCAAAGATTCGGTCGGGCGGAGCCGCATGTTGATATCCGCAACATGTGGCCCCTAAGCCACCAAGACAGGAATAGCTGTCCGGATGACCTTGTGCGATTGTACCTGAGTCATTCCGAACCCTTGAAACGTCTGGAATGTCCGGGTTCTTTGGGGGACTCCAAATCACCCACATAAGGAGTCCCTCATGACAATCCAATATCCCTCGCTGCCCTTGATTCAAGAGGCGGCACGCTTCGCAGTGGCCCAACAGCTCGCTGCGGACCAGTCCGCTCGGCTTCCTTCTCCGCTGGAGGAGCCCGCTATCCCGACGCTGGTGGAGCCATCGCCATCGCCGGGATGTGAGTATCTGCGCCACCTGCTGATCGGCTCGCCGGAGGGCGTTCGCCACGCCATTGAGCGGCTGCATGTGCTGCAGTATGTGGAGCACCGCCTGTGGACGCCGCTGATTACGGTGCCGGAGCAGGGGATTCGCATTACCCCGGCGCAGGGGCAGGTGTTGAGCTATCTGGTGCAGCAGCGGCCTTTGCGGTAAAGCCTATTGCCAGGGCCTCGGGGTTTAGGTTTCGGGGTCCTGGCAGCGCGGTTTAGCGGATGGCGATCGCGGAGAGTCCAGAAGGACGTGAATACCTATGCGGTGTCGAATAGTCTCAGTCAGCTTGTTTTGGCTGTGTTTGGGATGACGTTGGGGCCGACAGATCCTGATTGAGTGGGGGCGGGGCTAGTCAGTCCCACTGGCCGATGGTTCGTCAGAGATGTCGCAGAGGGCTCTGTCCTCTGCGGTGACGTTTGGGTTGGTGCGAAGGTAGTTTTCTAGCCAGTTGCAGCTTAACGCGACGAAGGTTTCTAGAGGCCAAGGCCATAGCTTGATGGTGCTGTCTGCGCTACCCGAGGCAATGGTCTGCCCGTCAGGACTAAACACCACAATCGATACTGCCGCGCTGTGACCTTCCAAGACAGCAAGCAGCTCACCACTGATATTCCATAGCCGTACTGTCCCATCTTCTCCTCCAGTGACCAGCTGAAAGCCATTGGGACTGAAGGCGACATCATTGACAGCCCCCTGACTCCCTCCGAGAACAGCTAGTTGCTCACCGCTGATATTCCATAGTCGTACTGTCCTATCTTCTCCACTGGTGGCCAGCTGAGAGCCATCGGGACTAAAGGTGACATCACTGGCCAGCCCCTCGTGTCCTTCGAGAACGGCTAGCTGCTCACCGCTGCTGCTATTCCATAGCCGTACTGTCCCATCTTCTCCACTGGTGGCCAGCTGAGAGCCATCGGGACTAAAGGCGACATTATTGACAGCCCCCTGACTCCCTCCGAGAACAGCTAGTTGCTCACCGCTGCTGATGTTCCATAGCCGTACTATCCCATCTTCTCCTCCAGTGACCAGCTGAGAGCCATTGGGACTGAAGGCGACATCATTGACAGCCCCCTGACTTCCTTCGAGAACAGCTAGTTGCTCACCGCTGCTATTCCATAGCCGTACTGTCCTATCTTCTCCTCCAGTGACCAGCTGAGAGCCATCAGGACTGAAGACGACATCATTGCCAGCCCCCTGACTTCCTTCCAAGACAGCAGCAAACAGCTCACCACTGATATTCCATAGCCGCACCGTCCCATCCTCTCCACTGGTGGTTAGCCGCGAGCCATCAGGACTGAAGGCGACATCACTGACCAGCCCCTCATGTCCTTCGAGAACAGCTAGTTGCTCACCACTGATATTCCATAGCCGCACCGTCCCATCCTCTCCACTGGTGGTTAGCCGCGAGCCATCAGGACTGAAGGCGACATCACTGACCAGCCCCTCATGTCCTTCGAGAACAGGGCCCTGATCGATTGCGAGAACGGCCTGCTGCCCGCTGCGGTCCCATAGCTTGATGCTATTGTCACTACTACCCGAGGCAATGGTCTGCCCGTCAGGGCTAAATGCCACACTATAGACTCGATCGCCGTGGCCCGCAAGAGTGGAGAGGAGATTGCCGCTGCGGTCCCATAGCTTGATGCTATTGTCCCCACTGCTCGAGGCAATGGTTTGCCCGTCTGGGCTAAACGCCACACTATAGACTCGATCGCCGTGGCCCGCAAGGGTAGCGAGTAGACTGCCATTGCGGTCCCACAGCTTGATGCTATTGTCCCTACTACCCGAGGCAATGGTTTGCCCGTCTGGGCTAAACGCCACACTATAGACTCGATCGCCGTGGCCCGCAAGGGTAGCGAGTAGACTGCCATTGCGGTCCCACAGCTTGATGCTATTGTCCCCACTACCCGAGGCAATGGTTTGCCCGTCTGGGCTAAACGCCACACTGTAGACTCGATCGCCGTGGCCCGCAAGGGTAGCGAGTAGACTGCCATTGCGGTCCCACAGCTTGATGCTATTGTCCTCACTACCCGAGGCAATGGTTTGCCCGTCTGGACTAAATGCCACACTATAGACTCGATCGCCGTGGCCCGCAAGGGTAGCGAGCTCATTGCCGCTAAGGTCCCACAGCTTGATGCTATTGTCCCAGATACCCGAGGCAATGGTTTGCCCATCTGGGCTAAATGCCACACCATCGATCTCAACACCCACCCTAGAGTCCCAACCGCTGTAGTGCCCAAAGGTAGCGAGCTCATTGCCGCTAAGGTCCCACAGCTTGATGCTATCGTTTCTACCAACCGAGGCAATGGTTTGCCCATCTGGGCTAAATGCCACACTATAAACTCGATCGCCGTAGCCCTCAAGCTGGTTCCGTTCCCGAAACTCAAAAGATGTCTCTGAAGCATCCACCCCTCGCGACGTGAGCTGCAGGAACAAATCTGTCGCAGACGAAGTCAGATTAGAATTCTTGCTGCCGGAAGCCCGCAGCATTTGACCCACCCGCGTCAAGCTAACCAAAGCCTCTAGCAGCGCATTTTCTTCTACCGAGCTTTGAGTACTCTGTAAAAGCTGATTCATCTCCCGGGTCGGGGCCGCCATCACCCACCAAAAGTTCAACCCCACTACCATAATCAAGCTGCTTACCACCGCCGCCAGCGCCCGCTGCTGCTGCCGCACCGCCTTCTCATACCGGCTCCCCCGCAGCAGCGGCTGCACATCCTCTGGCACCGTCACCGTCAGTAGCGACTCCCGCGCCATAAAATCCACAAAAATGTAGTCCTTTATTGGGGCCTCATCTGCCGCCCGCCGCGACAGCAGCCGCAGCAGCGGATTAGTCAGGTGAGACAAGGACTGCTGATACTGCTGGGCAATCTGCAGCTGCAGCGGCCCCACCGCCCCCTGCACCGCCGTCACCATCAGCTGCTGAAACGCCTGGTGGATAGTCTTGTTCTGCGCCGCCGTCAGGTTCACCACCAAATACTGCCGCAGCCAGTCGGGAATGTAGCCCTGCCGAAACCAGGGCAGCCGCGCCAGCTTAACAAGCGGGTAGCGCTCCAAGAGGGGGCGATCCTTTTCATCCCGCAGCACATTGCCCAAATACACCGTAATGCTCCAGTGCAGCTCCGGGAACACGGCGCAGCCCGCAAACCAGTAGAGCCCCGCTTCCCCTAAATATTCTCGCAGCTCCATCAGCATCCGTCGCCCCTCCTCCGGGGCCGGGGCGTGGCGCTCTAGCCATCGCTGGGGCCGCATGGCCAGGGTCTCCGGGAATGGGGCCGCATCGCCAGCTAGAGAATAGCTTGCAGACCCATGACGAAACACCGTGGCCAGGGTAACGATGCCTTGGGGAGACAGCGGCAGCACCACAAACCGGCTCGCCAGCCCAAACTCCCAGCCCCCCCAGGTTTCCGCTGGATTGGGCACCAAAATCGCCCGCTGCTCCCACCCTTGCAGCTCTTCCAGCCAGGGCACCGCCTCCCCCGTCTGACTGCTGTAAAACGTCTCCGCACCGGCCACCACCACCAGCCGCTTTTCCCGGTGCTGTTTCGCCAGGGTCTCCAAAGCCTGGGGCAGGCCCGATGGCGCATCCGGGTAGCATACCCGCGCGTCGCCATCAAAGAAATAGCGCGTCGCGTAGACTCCATCTTGCCGGAGCTGCTGCACTAGGGTCTCCACCAGCTTGGCCTGGTGGTCGGCGTAGCTGGCGCGGTCGATTAAAACCAAATATTCCGGGATGACCTGCCGGTAGCCGTACACCGGCGCAAACCAGCCGCCGCGCTGCAAAGATGCCTGGACCGTTCGGTCAATGTCTAGGGTGCTGGCAGGCTGACGAGTGCGCTGCCGCAGCTGCTGCGCCGCTTGAAACATCACTCGAGGTGGAAACACGGTGGACCGAATGCCCTGCAGGGAAATGTTCTGCAGCTCTGGAGAGCGATTGGTTTCCCGACGGCTGAGAAACAGCCGCGCTCGCCACCACCACCACCCGCGCCAGCACAGCAGCACGGCCACAATCACGCCCAAATACAAAAACTCGCCGAGCTGTGGCCCCGGTCCCAAGATGCCCTCTGGCGGGGGCGGGGCGACGAGCAAGTCACCTGGTGCAGGTGGCTCTGGCTCAGATGGAATTGGTTCTGGGGCGACTCCGTCTTGGGCGGGCTGTGGATTCGCGGCGGGATTGCCTGTTGCAGGGGTAGCTGGTTCCTCCACAATAGGGGGCTCTGCCGGAGGCCTGGAAAGATAGAAAAAAACCGGAACAAATGCGGCGGTAGATAGAGCAACGACGACGATTAACCACCGCCGTAGCCGCTTCGCCCCTTTTTGCAAGCCGCTCAGCTCTGCCGCCAAAGCTTCGGCTTGCTCCTTTTCGGTGAGCGGAGGGCGGTACTGCCGCTGCTGCACCTGCGTCGCCCAGCGATCGAACCGTTGGGGAAAATCGAGCTGTTCTGTCGCAGAACTGCAGACAATTGGACCCAGCAACAGCTTCAGATCCTGCAGCTCCTGCAGCTCACCCCGCCGCGTCAAGGTCAGCAGCAGATCTTGCACCGCTAAGTAGTGGGTGAGGCTAATGCCATAGCCCGCCTGCTGCAGGTCGTCCAAAAACTGCACCAGCAGCTCCGGCGTCAGGCCCTCTATTGCGCTGCGCGTTCCGCTATCCATCGCTCCACCACACCCTTCGCCTTGGCCTGATCTTCTGCCGTTTTGATTAAGCTACTCAAGGTCTGAAACACCACCGCCGGGTCAGCAAACGGGTCAGCCTTCCCTGCGGCAAACCGCTGCAGCGCCATCACCCAGCCCAGCAGCTCCGCCGTCGCAGGCTTCTTCCGCAGCCCCGCGCTGGGCGATCGCAGTCGACCGAACAAATCCAGCGCCGTCTGCAAAACCGCGTCGGTCTTGTCTACGTTGCCCCCTAGCCGCCCCGCTAAAATCTCCGCTAGCCGCGCTGGCTCAGGAAACGGGATGTTGTAGTAAATGCAGCGCCGCAGAAACGCGTCCGGCAGGTCTTTTTCCGAGTTGCTGGTAATAATCACCACCGGCTGCAGCGCCGGGTCGGCTTCCACTTTGGCATTGCCCAGCTCCGCCACCCTAAAATAGAGCTGGTCTAGCTCATTCAGCAAATCATTGGGGAAATCTCGTGGGGCTTTGTCCACCTCGTCAATCAGCACCACCGAGCGCTGGGGGCTGAGCCGCTCAAAGTCAAGGGGTAGCAGGTGGTCAAGCTTATCCGCTGGTTGGGTGCGGAGGATGGCCAACCCCAACGCCTGGTAGGTGATGTAGTCTAAGGTTTGGCTAGCGGTTACGCCGCTCTGCACATCCTGGAACCGCTTCAGGGCATCGTAGGTATAGAACAAATCGCGGGCGCTGCTGTCAGACTTAGTTTCAAACTTCAGTGGCTCGTCGAGCCCCAGCTCATAGGCCAGGCTATAGGCGAACTGAGTTTTGCCGGTGCCCGGTTCCCCCGTGAGCAGCAGCGGCTGCCCCAGCAGCAGGGCTACATTGCAAGCATTGCGCAGCCCTTCATCGGCGATGTAGTTTTCTGGACTCAGTAAACGCGATCGCTCAATCACCGGTAGCTGCACAGCTCCTTCCGGACGGGCACTGCCGTCTCCTCGGTAAAATGGCAGGCTAATCAAGCTTCCCTCCCGCTGATAGCGATCGCTTTAAGTAAAGCAGTGAGGCGGTCAGCCACCCTATCCATAGATAGGGTTTCATCCTGGTCAAACATCTCTCTAACTTCTCTTAGCAGATGTTCCACAGCCGCTTCCCCCGCAAACTTTTTGGTCTCCTCATCTCGCACCCAGTCTTCTACGTGGCTGCGGTTGAGGTTTTCTAGCTTAGATAGGACAGTGCCCGTCAGCCGGTCGTAGGATACAAAACCAGTAGACTTGAGGCTCTCTAACTGCTCAGCGATCGCGCGGTTGAGCTTTTGACAGCGGCGACACCTAAGGAACTGACGCAGCCAAGCGATGGGGTTAATGAACCAGCGCCGCTTCTTGCTTCCGGAGCGCTTGAGCTGGTACTTAATAAACACGCAGACCACCAAGGTTTGGTCAGGCCCCAGGTCGGGCCAGCTCTGCCAAAACTCCAAGATTTTAGCCATTGGGCTAGCCCCAAACCGGTCCCAATCATCCGTCATCAGATGCAGATGCACGAGCACCGGCCCTGGATGGGTACAAAATGTTTGATTGATCTCTTCGAGGCTAGCTAGACTGCGGCGCTCTACCTCGCTGGCCAGGTTCAGGGATAGACGCGCGGGGAGCTTGTCTAACTGCCGCAGACTTGCGGGCCACTGTAGGCGATACGCCTTGACTGGGGTGGGCTCTTGGTTCGTCTGTAGCAGGCGAGGTAGCGAGACCTTCCGCAGCCGTTCTAAAAACTTGTCGTGGCTCTGCCGCTCATCGCCATGGACAAGACAAATCAACGGTTGTCTGGTTTGTAAAGGCGATCGCTGAATCACTTCAGCTAGCTCACACTCCTGGTTCGTCCGATCGGGCAGGTAGGGCAGTAGTGACGGAATTTGCTCTATCCTTGGCCTTCGCTGAGTATTTGTAGCCTCACCACCAGAGCCAATGGTGACGGTCCCGCCGGAAATATTGATGGCCTGTCCGCCAGACATATTACCCGTTGCCTGACCGGAGTTACGTTCAATATCTTGCTGGGCCTGGTTTTCTGGTGATAAAGGCTGGTGTGGAACGGCGTCCGGCATAGGGCACTTTAAAACGTTTTGCTTAGAGGCGATCGCTACAGGTTCACATCACCTTGAACTGGCCCAATTCCGGCAATATTCTTGGCCTCACCGCCAGACATATTGCCAATCACCTGGCCTCGGTTCTCCTGAACCGTCTGCTGCACGTAGGTACCACCGCCAGAAGCCTGCGCCTCCTGAAACAGCTTTGCCACAGCCTCTGCCAAAGCCGAGTCGTTATTCAAAATGGTCGCCAACTCCTCTTGAAACGCCTCCTGCCAGGCGGCACTCTCAGGCTTATCCGCCAGCTTCTCTGCCGCCACCTTAGCCCCCGCCTCCGATTCTACCTGAGGCCAAAGCTTAGCCCAAATCGCCTTGGCCTTGGCCCACGTGTCTTCCCCTAGCTTAGTCGCGGCACTTTCTAGGGCGGGGGCACCTACCTTCTCCAGCAAAAAAGGTAGACAAGGCGCTAGAAAGGTTGTGAGAGCCAAGACATCCATCAGTTTCACTGCTCCAAAGAGTGAGAAGTCTTCTATCTATATGACACAGATTACGAGCCCACGAGATAAATATGAAAATAGTTTACGGCTTTCGCCCTGGTTTAAATGCGTCGCGTCGCAACCAAGATAGACAAAAAACTGCTGCTCTTTCCTATCAAAGAGCAGCAGCAGTTGAGTGAGGCGAAACCAGCAATACTTGCAGGCTATCCTAGCCGAAGCGACCCGAAACATACCGCTGAGTATCTTCCTGCTGCGGGTCCTGGAAAATGCGCTCAGTCTGGTCATACTCCACCAGATAGCCCACCTTGCCGCCCGCGTCCGTTTCCTCAGCGTTGTAGAAGGCCGTCATATCAGAGACGCGGGAGGCCTGCTGCATGTTGTGGGTGACGATGATGATCGTGTACCTTTCCTTCAGCTCCGCCATCAGATCCTCCACCTTCAAAGTAGAGATGGGGTCTAGCGCCGAGCAGGGCTCATCCATCAAAATCACATCGGGCTCGATGGCGATCGCCCGAGCGATGCACAGACGCTGCTGCTGCCCCCCGGATAGGGACAGACCGCTTTCCTTCAGCTTGTCCTTGACCTCATCCCACAGGGCCGCACCCCGCAGGGAGTTCTCCACCAGCTCGTCCATATCGCCCTGGTAGCCGTTGATTTTAGCGCCAAAGGCAATATTGTCATAGATAGACTTGGGGAAAGGGTTGGGCTTTTGAAACACCATGCCAATGCGGCGGCGCAGCTCCACCGGGTCCACGCCCTTAGCGTAGATGTCGGTACCCTTGTAGGTAATCCGGCCTTTAACCTTAGCGCTGGGAATCAGGTCGTTCATACGGTTGAAGCAGCGCAGGATGGTGCTCTTGCCGCAGCCGGAGGGACCAATGAAGGCCACGATCTTGCGCTGTGGAATATCCAGATAGACATCTCGCACCGCGAGGTTGGAGCCGTAGTAAACATCGACATCTTCGGCTTTGAAGGTAAGCTGGGTGGCCTGCTCAGAGACGATGGAATCAACCATAGGGAACCTTCCTTATAAATTTGGGAAATACAGTAAAGGGACTTAGCTTCGCCGCTGAAATTTATTGCGCAGAACAATGGCGACCGAATTCATCAGCAGCAGCACAATCATCAGCAAGATAATGCCGCTGGCTGCAATATCGTGAAACTCGCGCTGAGGACGACCCACCCAGTTGAAAATCTGAATGGGCAGGACAGTAAACGGGCTTTGAGGGCCTTCAGGGAGAAACGAAATAAAGGTCAGCGCCCCGATAGTGATCAGCGCCGCCGTTTCGCCGATGGCTCTAGATAACCCTAAAATCGCCCCGGTCAAGATACCGGCGATCGCGCTGGGCAAAACATGGACCCGGACCACTTGCCAACGGGTCGCGCCAAGAGCATAGCCTGCCAGTCGGGTACTGTCAGGGACGGCCCGCAGCGCTTCTCGGGTCGCCACAATAATAATTGGAAGAATCAGCAGCGAAATCGTCAGCGCCCCGGTCAAAAGGCTGCGCCCCCCCGTTAGAGGCCCCAACCACCGAACAAACACCTGCAGGCCCAGAAGGCCGTAGATAATCGAGGGAACGCCCGCCAGGTTGTTGATATTGACCTCAATCAGCTGCGTAAGCCAGTTGTCGGACGAGAACTCTTCTAGATAAATTCCGGCACCAACCCCTAGGGGAAAGGCCACTAGCGCCACAAGACCGAGCAGCCAGACGCTGCCGGCAAGCGCTGAGAGAATACCCGCTCTTTCCGGTTTACGGGAGGGGAAGCTCGTGACAAATTGCCAATCGAAGCTGGCTAATCCATCGGTCAACACATCGAACAGCAGCGCCGCCAGCACCATAATCGCAATTGCGATCGCGGCCCAGGTCAAAAAAGCAAAAATATTGTCAATGAGGTAGCGCCTTTCCAAATTGACGTTGAATCTTGACGCTCTGTCGCCTTTAGTATCGAGGGATAGTGGGTTTTGAATCGTCATTAGTCGTACTTCTCCCGGAAACGGCGAACAAACCAGAAGCTAAAGACGTTGAGGACCAAGGTGATTAAGAATAGCGTCATTCCTACCGCGTAGATAGTTTTGTAGGCCAATGAGCCGGCAGGGGTGTCCCCCAAGCTGACCTGCACGATGAACGCTGTCATCGTCATTACCGGAACCAAAGGGTTGAGGCCCAAGCGAGGGTTTTGACCAGCCGCTAGGGTCACGGTCATCGTCTCGCCAATGGCCCGGGAAATGGCCAGAATGACGGCAGAGACAATCCCAGAGAGCGCGGCAGGGATAACGATAGACAAGATAGTTTCTCGCTTGGTTGCACCTAGGGCATAGGAGCCATCTTTGAGGCTGCGAGGCACAGCGTAGATCGCATCCTCGCTCAGGGAGGCCACAATCGGTGTAATCATAATGCCCAGTACAATGCCGGCGCTAAGGGCATTAAAGCCCTGCAGCCCTGGGATGAACGTCTGGAGCAGAGGCGTGACGAACAGCAGCGCAAAATAGCCAAACACCACGCTGGGGACACCTGCTAGAATCTCCAGCACGGGCTTGAGAATGCTGCGGGCTTTAGGGCTGGCATATTCGCTCAGACAGATGGCAATCAGTAGCCCTAAGGGCAGGGCAACAAGAATTGCAATTCCTGACGTCAGCACGGTAGCGCTGATCAGGACAAAAATGCCAAATTGTCCGCTGCTAAATAGCGGCGTCCACTTTGTATCAGTCAGGAAGTGAAATATCGAAACTTCCTGGAAAAAGGCAGTCGTTTCGAAAATGAGCGTCAGCACAATGCCAATCGTAGTCATCACAGAGACAAACGCGAAGACGCCGCAGATAAACTTGACGATCGCTTGCGATATTTTCGCGGCTTTACGATTGGGCTTCCACATCTCCGAAACTGTAGGAGAGGAAAGATCGACAGTAGGCATGGGTTTAAAACCAATAGTTTGAGATAGCGTCGCTCAGCATCGGGAACCGGCTGAATACTGGATACCGATGAGCGGTTGCCACTAGGCTGCAAACGTTGAACTTAAAAATGCTGTAGGAGCCTCGATGCCCCTACAGCATACAGGTAGCAGAAGCCGTACGACGGAGGCTTAGGTCTGCGGTACCGATGGACGTTAGAGCTTATCAGCCAGCTTCACGCCCACAGAAGATCCCCCTTCGTAGATGGAGCCTGTCGTCCCGTCCTGAAGGCGAGCATTGACTTTCTCAACGACATCGCCAGGGAGAGGAATGTATCCCACTTCAGAGATCAGGTTCTCGTTGGACGAGTCGATGTTGTAATCCGCGAACGCCTTCACCTGGGGCTTGGTCTGGTAGGACTCCGTCTTCACGTAGAAGAAGATGGGACGCGCTAGCGGATTGTAGGTACCGTCAGAAATCACGTCGGAGCCAGCCGAGATGCACTCGCCGTTGGCGTTCTCAATCGCAACCGATTTTAGGCTGTCTTGGTTCTCTTCGTAGTAAGCGTAGCCAAAGAAGCCCAGGCCACCAGTGTCTGACTGAACCCCCTGGACGATGACGTTGTCATCTTCACTGGCGGTGTAGTCGCCGCGGCTCTCACCCTCTTCGCCCGTGGTAGCGTCGGTGAAGTAGTCATAGGTACCAGAGTCAGTACCAGGACCGTATAGACCCAGCGGCGTATCGGGATAGGACGAATCGATTTGGTTCCAGCTCGTAATCGTACCTTCAGCGTCGGGAGCCCACATCTGACCCAGCTGGTCAGCGGTGAGGCACTCGGCCCAGTCGTTCTCGGGGTTGACCACGACGGTCACGCCGTCAAAGGCAACGGGCACCTCAATGAACTCAATGCCGGCTTCGGCGCAGAGGTCCATCTCTTCTTGCTTAATGGGACGGGATGCGTTGGAGATGTCGGTTTCGCCGGCGCAAAACTTCTTGAAGCCGCCGCCAGAACCGGAAACCCCAACCGTCACGCGGGTGTCGGGGTTCTCGGCCATAAATTCCTCCGCCATGGCTTCAGAAATTGGGAATACGGTACTGGAGCCATCAACGAGCACGTCTCCGCTGACGCCTTCGCCGCCTTCAGCAGAAGCGACATCGGTTCCGTCTTCTGCACCACTGTCAGCAGCGGGCTCTCCGCCGCTACATGCCGCCAAAACAGCCACTAGGGAAAGGCTGAAGGCCGCATACAAAGCTCTTTTGTAAAACATCATGTTTGTACGCTCTCACTCGGTTATATTTGCGACACACCTAAGCACTGTGTCGGATAGAGCATAAACGTCTAAAGTAAACAAAAGATTAAGAACTGTGAGTTCGCGCGATACTCTGTACCTTTAGATAGATTAGCGTAAGCCCATCGTCATATCTACAAAAGCTTGATTTCAAATGCCTGATTTAACGCTGCAGCTCGCTCAAACCCTTTCCCTGTCGCCCCACCAGGTTACCCAGGCGCTCAAACTGCTGGAGGAGGGGGCCACTGTTCCTTTTATTGCCCGCTACCGCAAAGAGCGCACGGGGCAAATGGATGAAACCCAGCTGAGGGCGCTGGCTGAGGCCTATGCCTACCAAACCGATCTCCAGGAGCGCCGGCAGGCGATTCTCGCATCGATAGACGCCCAGGGAAAGCTGACAGCGGAGCTGCGGCAGGCGATCGCCCACTGCACCCAAAAGACCGAGCTAGAAGACCTCTACCTGCCCTATCGGCCTAGACGACGGACGCGGGCAACGGCGGCGCGGGAGAAGGGGCTAGAACCGCTGGCGGAGGCCATCAGGGCGATGAATCAGCTGGGTCAAGGGAACAGTTCCCTCGCTCAACTTGCTCAGCCCTACGTTGGTGACGAGGTCCCTACGGGGCAAGCGGCCCTCGAAGGTGCCGCCGACATTTTGGCCGAGGGGGTGGCGGAGACGGCGGCCTATCGCGCCTGGTGCCGCCGGCAGTTTATCAAAACAGGCGTTATCAAATCCCGGGCCTCAGGGGGCGATCAATCGGACGGCGCAAGCAAGTTTGAGATGTACCACGATTACCAGGTGCCGGTCCGCAGCATCGCGCCCCATAACCTGCTGGCCCTCTATCGGGGCGGGGCGGAAAAGGCGCTGAGCTTTCGACTAGAGGTCGACCAAGACACGGCGATCGCCCACCTAGAGCATCAAGAAATTCGCGCCAGGTCGCCGGAGGTACGGCAGTTTTACCAAGATCTGATTCGAGACGCCTTCACCCGACTGATGAAGCCATCAATTACCAGCGACGTATTGGCCCAGCTGAAGCAGGAGGCGGACGAGGCCTCCATTCAGACCTTTGCGGTCAACCTGCGCCACCTGCTGCTGGCCAGCCCCGCCGGGATGAAGCCCACCCTGGGCATAGATCCGGGGTTTCGCACCGGGTGCAAGGTGGCGGCGCTGGACGAGACGGGAAAAATTGTAGAGTATCAGGCGGTGTTTCCCCACGGCTCAGCCGCCCAGCGGCAGGCAGCGGCCCAGACCCTGACGCGGCTGATTGCCCAGCACCGTATTGGGCTGATTGCCATCGGCAACGGCACCGCCAGCCGCGAGACGGACGCCTTCGTCAGTGAGGTGCTCGCGCCACTGGACCGCCCGCCCGTCAAGGTAACGGTCAGCGAGGCCGGGGCCTCCGTCTACTCGGCCAGCCCCGTGGCGATCGCCGAATTCCCCGACCTCGACGTCACCGTGCGGGGGGCCATCAGCATCGGTAGGCGGCTGCAAGACCCTCTAGCAGAGCTGGTCAAAATCGATCCTAAATCTATCGGCGTGGGTCAGTATCAGCACGACGTGGACCAAAAGCGGCTGAAGCAAAAGCTAGAGGACACCGTGGCCAGCTGCGTCAACTACGTGGGCGTTGACCTGAATACGGCCTCGAAGGAGCTGCTGACCTTTGTGTCCGGGCTGACGCCCGCCGTCGCCGGCAATATCCTGGCCTACCGCAACCAGAACGGGGCCTTCAGCAACCGGCGGCAGCTGCTGAAAGTGGCTAAGCTTGGCCCCAAGGCCTTTGAGCAGGCGGCGGGGTTTTTGCGCATTCGCGGCGGCGATAACCCTTTGGACCAAACGGCGGTCCACCCCGAACGCTACGGAGCCGTGAAGGCGATCGCCGCTGACGTGGGGGTGCCCGTGAAAGAGCCTGTCCGCCTCGCCGCCGCCCTCAAACAGACGGAGCTGAAGCGCTACGTCAGCGACAGCCTAGGGCTACCGACGCTGCAGGACATTTTGGCCGAGCTAGAAAAACCCGGACGCGACCCCAGGGAGCAGTTTACCTACGCTCAGTTTCGGGACGATATTAACGCGCTGTCGGATCTCTCCCCCGGCATGACCCTAGAGGGTGTGGTCACCAACGTCGCCAACTTCGGGGCCTTTGTGGACATCGGCGTTCACCAAGATGGGCTAGTGCATGTCTCTCAGCTGGCAGACCGGTTTGTCTCTGACCCCAACGAGATTGTCAAAGTGGGGCAGGTGGTCAGGGTGCGGGTGTTGGAGGTGGAGGTAGCCCGTAAGCGGGTTGGCCTGTCGATGCGTCAAGAAGATCGTCCAGATCAAGGACGCCCGGACGCAGCCTGTCCTTCACCCGCCCAGTCGCCCAGTCGCCCTAAGCCCCGGCCCTCACGCCGTCGTTAAGGAGGCTATCGGGTCAGGAATGGTCTCCGAAGGGGCGCTAAACTGCCCAGAGGCCACGTATTCGAGCCGCAGCTTCAGCCAGGCGATTAGCTGCGGCTCGGTGGACACGATAGCCATCGCGGGCTGGGGGATGCGATCGCGCACGGCGGCGAGTTCTGGAGCCTGAAGAAACGCGGGCTGCTCGATGAGCCAGAAGTCGATTTCTTTTTCCTGCTCGTGGTAGTTGCGAATGCGCTCTTCGATGACCTCTTCGATGGACTCATCTTCTAGCAAAAACTTTCGGCTGGCGGCAATGTAGTGGTAGGTGGGCATGGACTTCTTTTTGGGTTTTCTGCTCTTCTATATGAATATATAGCTTTGGCCACATTGCTTAGGATAATGTCGTGGGCTCAAGCCTTTACATAGCATAGGCAATGCGGCGCGCAAATGTCCTAATGGTTAGGGCGTTTGCTATATTTTGCCTGCTGTGGCGACAGAGTAGGACCATGGCAGCGCCATAGTCTTACCCAACGGCGGCAGCGATCGCCTGCTTCATTTCCCGCACCGCCCGCTCCATCCCCACCAGCACCGCGCGGCTGACGATGGTGTGGCCAATATTGAGCTCTTCCATGCCGGGGAGCCGCGCTACGGGGGCGACGTTCCAGTAGGTGAGGCCGTGACCTGCGTTGACGCGCAGACCCGCGCCTAGCGCCTGCTGACACCCCTGAGCCAGCAGCGCTAGCTCTTTGTGCTGCTCGTCGCCTTTGGCCTCTGCGTAGGCTCCGGTGTGCAGCTCGATGAACTGGGCTTGGGCTGCGGCGGAGGCGTCGATCTGCTGCGCATCTGGGTCAATGAACAGGCTGACGGGGATGCGGGCAGACTGTAGCCGATTGACAATGCCTTTGAACCGATCGAGCTGGCCTGCAATATCCAAGCCGCCTTCGGTGGTCACCTCTTCCCGCCGCTCCGGCACGAGGGTGACGTAGTCGGGCTGCACTTCAAGGGCGATCGCCACCATCTCCTCAGTGGCAGCCATCTCCAAGTTGAGGTGGGTGCGCACCGTCTGGCGCAGGAGCCGCACGTCCCGATCTTGAATATGTCGCCGATCCTCCCGCAGGTGAACCGTAATCCCGTCGGCCCCGGCTAGCTCGGCCAAAACGGCTGCTGCCACCGGGTCGGGCTCAACGGTACGCCGAGCCTGTCGAATTGTTGCGGTGTGGTCGATGTTGACACCTAAGCTGAGCATCGCGCTTAAAGGGGGGGCGAAAGAAGGGGGGGCGAGAGGATAGAGGACGGCTGCAGAAGACCGTTGCCATAGAGTACTGCAATCCTCTCGATTTAGCCATGGGCCTTGCGAAGTTGACCCGGAAAATTTGAGTTTCTCAGATTTCGTAATTCTTATCTTTCCTAACTGGTTTTCCCCAGTCAATCCGCAGAGTTTCCACACTCTTTCCACAGGGTATCCTATGTTTTCCACAGGGTATCCCCCGTTTTCCACAGGGTGTTAACGCTACCATTACCCCTCCGCTCCCTTCTTGGGGATTTCAGCTACCGCACCACTATTTCTGAGAAAACCCGGGTTCTCCATGAAGTTATATTAACAAAAGCGGCCTCAAACCCCTATTCTCTCGTAAACCTATGGTTTTTGTAAAACTTCTAGCTGAGTAATCTAGCATTGACAAACCCCACCCCCTCTAGCGCAAAATGATGCGACCGGCCCCACAAGGCGCTGTCCCGAATTCCACAACTGCAGGCTTCCACGCTACGGCGTTGTCCTGAGGCAGTTGAAGCGGGACGGCAGCCTGATTTTTGGGTGGCTGTCTCAACCGGTCAGCTCAGGCTGTTTCCGCAAGGCCTCTCATCCGGTACTGCTCCCGTCCCATTCAGCAAAGAAGACTCCCATGAACGCAACCGTTAGTATTCTGGCCGAAATTCCCGAAGAGCTACACGAGTCCCTGAAAAGCTACCTTGATTACCACCCTGACTGGGACCAAGATCGCGTTTTTTCTGCAGCACTGTCGCTGTTTCTCCTCCAAAATGGCAGTACGACTGTAGAGACTGCAAAGCACTATCGCCCTACAGCACGGGTCTACCTGGATGCTTTGTTTAAGCATCCGGCCTAGCACCTAACGGGCTACCTCATCGAAAAATAAAAGACGCCCTTCTTTCCCTGAGTCCTCTAGACAGGCTGCCTCAGGGAAGCGAAGAGGGTAGCCCTAGACCCGCGGCCAGCTCGGCGGACTTCTTCTTTAAGGCGATACTTTTCTTAAGGAGGAACTCCGCTTTCCAAAATAGTTTTGGTTTAGCGACTAGACGGGAAGCCCCGCGCTCTACCCGTCAGGGTGAGCGTCGGGATGAGAGTCGCGCTAGCCGAAGTGCGCCCGCAAAATGATGCACAGCGGATAGTGCGCTCAGCGCTGAGGCTAGCAGTTGGTATGATAGAGATAGCAAGGTGATACACCCCGCAAAGAGTGTGACGGGCCCGTAGGCGAAAGCTGCAAGTCACCCGTTCCTCAGTTTGCAAATGTATCTGCGACACATAGTGCGTATCCTCCCTCGCGGAGATGAAAATTCAAAACTCTGCCGTGGGGCATCAGGCGGAGTATAAACCTATCTCAGGATATGTCCCGGCAATAGCTGGGAGTCACTGAGGAAGCCCGCGCTGTACAGCTTGCTGTCAGCGTCGGGAGGATGTCACTATGACTTTAGGGGCTCAGACGCTTCACCACAGTTTTTACCTTCGCTAGGTTTGGAGTTGGTCTCGTTGGCTCAGCAGACGTCGCCTAATCTACTTGTTCGAGCCGCAAGACTCCAGGATTTGAGCAGGTTATCATCTCTACTGTCTGACAGCTTTCACTCCCGTGAGGGCGCAATGGGGCTGGTCTATCCCCTACTTGAATTTAGTATCCGCGAGGATCTGCGCCATCGACTGCGAAACCCGGCCGACCGCTACGTTTGCCTAGTCGCAGTGCAGCATCCTGAGCGCTCAAGTGAAGGCGCTGGCGCGGATGCCGCAGCGCCTAAAATAGTCGGTACAATGGAGATGTCGGTGCGAAAGCGGGTTAATTGGTGGTCCGGCGATCGCCACATCTATATTTCAAACCTGGCGGTTGACCGTCACTGCCGTCGCCACGGCGTCGCCCGCCGCCTACTACTGGTGGGCGAGCGCATTAGCTTAGACTGGGGTATTTCGACGCTTAACCTCCACGTGATGGCAGACAACGCTGCCGCTAGGCGGCTGTATCACAAAGCAGGCTACAGCCCCCCACCGCGAAAAGGCGGAGTATTGGGCATCTTTCAGCCTTCAAGACGGCTCTTGCTGTGTAAAGATGTGGTGTGAGGATTAGGCTTCATTTAGCCAACGCGCTACGGCCGTCTCGCTTTTGCTTCGCCCAGAACCCATCACAGTTAGAAACCGTAGCGGTCTAGCTACCTGTGCAGGTTTAGTAAGTGTTGATCAGGGAACGCTTTTGACAAGTTAGGTCAGGGGTTGCATCGTTATCTAACCCACCGCCACACCCTCGTCTATGAACCGATCGTCAAGGCCAGATCACTCTAGCTCTACCGGTGGCAGCCCCCCTTCCCAGCGCAAGCTGTCCTCTTTGGGGGCGACCGAGAGCCCAGCGAGCGGGACTCGGCTTCAGCTATCCACGCACCTAACCTCTATCAGCCGCTGGCTCGATGAAGGCAGCAAGTTTTTGCTAGACGACGACAAGCAAATCGGCCCGATTCGGTTTCGCTACCTGCTGGCGGGGCTGTGGGCATTGGGAGCAGCGGCCCTGACCCTAGGGAACTCTGGGTCGGTGCAGCGACTAGAGCGTCAGGCTCAGACGCTGCTGTTTCAGCTACGAGGACAAGTCGCCCCCCCAGAAGAAATTGTGGTGGTTGCCATCGACGAGTCGTCTTTGGAGCAGGGGTCGTTCTATAGGCTAGATCCGGTTCAATATGAAGCGTTGGAGCCTCTTGTGAGCTGGCCCTGGCAGCGGCGCGTTTACGCCGCTGCCATTGAGAAACTGATGGCCGCTGATTCTAGGGCCGTGGCGCTTGATTTGATCTTTGACCAGCCGAGCAGTTGGGGGGAGGCCGATGATGCTGTGCTTGAGCAGGCCATCAAAACCTACAGCGATCGCGTCGTCATCGCGTCGAGCTACGAGGAGACCCTGATTGGCGATCAGGTCGGCATCACGCAGCTGATTGAGCCGCTGCCTGAATTTCGCACGGGCAATACGGCTGAAGGAACAATCAACTTTCCCCTTGAGCCCAATGGCCGCATCCACCGGCTGTCTGAAGCATTTCCGTTCTTGCTGGCTCAGCAAAGCCCTGATCAAACGGATTACTTTCTGACTTTGGGTCAAACGGTGCCCTCATTTGACCGGGCAGCTATCGAGGCTGCCGACATTCAGCTGGCGGATGATCTGTTCAACGCCGGGGAGGTCATCGGAAAAAATATTTCCTTCTATGGACCGGCAAAAACCTTCTCTCAGGTTCCATTTTGGACGTTAGTGGACCCAGAGGCCTGGAAAAATCACCTGGCAAACAAAACGTTTGAGGGAAAGATTGTTCTGATTGGACCGACGGCCACCCTGTTTCAGGACACCCACTCAACGCCGTTTGGGAAAATGTCGGGTATTGAAGTCCACGCTAACGCGATCGCGACGCTGATACAGGGGCGCACCATTGACAGCGTCACCAATCCCTACGTCAATGGCTTTATTGCTGTCTTGGTTACAGCTGCCGCTGGCGTTGGTATCAGCCAGACCAGGGCAGCCATCTACAAGGGGGCAATTACAGCCAGCGCAGCCGTGGGCTATGGGCTGTTGAGCTATATTCTCTTCGTGGGAATCCAAACGATCATTCCCATCGCAGTGCCTATCTTGGCGATCGCCGGATGCGGGCTATCCTACGTTGCGGTAGGGCTAATTCGGGAGAACTTTCACAAAGTGCAGCTGCACAGCGCGCTGAAGCAATACGCCAGCTCGCCTATTATCAAAGAGATCATCAGCCAGCATGAGAGCCTAAGGGGTCTGCTGCTGGACCGAGAAGAAGAGCTGCTGGGGCGCGTCTTGGCGGGTCGCTATCAGCTGGTTGAAGTTTTGGGGGCCGGAGGCTTTGGAGAAACTTACATTGCTGTCGACGCGCAGCGCCCCGGTAATCCGCTGTGCGTTGTCAAACAGCTGCGTCCGGTGAGCAACGACCCCAAGCTGTTTGCACTTTCAAGACGCCTATTTACCCGAGAGGCTGAAACTTTAGAGCGACTTGGCCAGCATAATCAAATTCCTCAGCTTCTAGCGTACTTCGAGGAAAGCGGTGATTTTTACCTCATTCAAGAATTTATCGATGGCCATCCGCTTCGGCAAGAGCTAAGACCAGGGCGATCGCTCCCTGAAGTTAAAGTTGTAGAGATTTTGAGAGATCTGCTAGAGATTCTTGAATTCATCCACTATCGCGGCGTTATTCACCGCGATATAAAGCCTAGCAACGTAATTCGGCGTCATTTAGACCAGCGGCTGGTGCTGATCGACTTTGGTGCAGTCAAGGAGATCCATACCCAATTTGCCGAAGATCAAAGTCAAGCTCACACCGTTGGCATTGGAACGCGGGGATACATGCCTAATGAGCAGTATGCAGGCACGCCTCGCTTTAGCAGTGATATCTATGCGGTCGGTATGGTTGGGATCCAGGCTGCAACGGGATGTTCGCCCGACAAGCTTCCTGAAGATCCAAAAACGGGAGAGCTGCTGTGGCAAGACAAAGCCAATATCAGTTCAGAGCTGCAGGCGATCTTGACCGTCATGACGCGATATGGATTTCAGCAGCGCTACCAGTCGGCAAGTGAAGCGCTTAAGGACCTTTACGTGTTGCTAAGTCGATATTCGCTAACGGTGGCGGGGATGCCAGACCCTGAGGGCGTTGATCCGCAATCCGCCACGCCGTTTGAAAACGATTGGGTCGATCCAGGTTCAGTCTTAGAAGCTTCCACGCTGCCCTGGCCATCTTCTTCGGATACGGA
>CAVRCJ010000009.1:0-26421 GCA_963719515.1 uncultured cyanobacterium | reverse complement strand
CCAACGCTTCCTGGAGACGAGCCGCGATCGCCATAACCTTTCGCTGAATTTTCCTTAAATAGAGCTTAGCTCAGGTCTCAGACCTCTTTAAGTTTCACGCTTTAACTTGGCCTGTACGGCTCTATGCTGTACAGGCCAAATATGCGTGAGGATCATATGAAAGTTAGGGTTTTCCGTCGTTCGCTGCCCCTCCTGTCTACCCTTGTGGGCTTTGGTCTTATCGCTTCTCCCGCTGCGCTTGCAGTGGTCGAGGACGCCCGTAACTCCGAGCTCTCCGAGCTCTCTGCCTATGGGGACGACTCTGTTTCTCAGGTCACCTCTGTTTCTCAGCTCTCTGACGTTCAGCCTACGGACTGGGCCTTTCAGGCGCTGCAGAACCTAATCGCCCGCTACGGCTGCATCGCCGGTTACCCCGACGGAACCTTCCGGGGCTTCACCGCGATGAGCCGCTACGAGTTCGCCGCCGGTCTCAACGCCTGCCTCAACAACATCACGGCAAACCTGGATCAGATTCAGCTCAACCAGCAGGACATCGCTACGCTCAACCGTCTGCAGCAGCAGTTTGCCGCTGACCTAGCTACCCTGCGCGGTCGCGTCGACTCCCTCGAAGCACGCACCGCTGAGCTAGAGGCCAACCAGTTCTCCACGACGACTAAGCTCAATGGTGAGGTGCTTTTCGTTCCCGCCTTCTCTATTAACGAAGACAGCGACGAGTTCGACGATGAGGCTATCTTTGGCTATCGCGCTCGCCTCAACTTTGACACGAGCTTTACGGGTGAAGACCGGTTGAGGACTCGACTCGAAGCCGAAGAGCTGATCGACTTTTCGGGCGACCCGCTGGGCTTCCAGGCCGGTGGCGACAGCGAAGGTAACTTCGAGATTGATGACTTGATCTACAGCTTCCCGCTGTTTGGCGATCGCGTTGAAATAGTCGTGGGTGCCAGCGGCCTCGATATCGACAACGATTACAGCGACTCCATCAGCCCGCTCGATAGCTCCGGCAGCGGCGCCATCTCTGAATTTGCTGACCCCCGTCAATATGAGCAAGCCTTTCCCGGCAGCGGCGCTGGTTTGGGGGCCTCTATCGTCATCCTCGACAATGACTCCTCTAGCCTCAGCCTAGACGTCGGCTACGTTGCTGACGATCCCTCTAGCCCCGACCCGGAAGCAGGCCTATTCAACGGGGACTACGCGGCATCAGCTCAGCTGACCTTCCTCAGCAACTTCTTCGACGCGGGCATTCTGTACTCCAACTCCTATGCCAGTAGCGCCAGCGAGTTCGACCAGGGCGTCTATGATCTCGATGGATTTGGGGCGACCGCAGCTGATACCTTGGGTGCTCAGTTCAACTTCAAGCTCGGCAGCGTTTTCGAGCTGGGGGGAGGGATGGCTTACAGCGATTTCGACCCCACAGGCGGTAACGATGCCTTCGAGGCCTGGAGCTACCAGGGAACAATCGCCGTTAACGATCTGATTAACGACGGTGACCTGCTGGGCGTCCTGATTGGGGTTCCCACCTACACCCGTGACCTAGCAGATCAGCCCGACGAGACGTCTATCCTAGCTGAGGTCTTCTACCGCTACCGGTTCAGCGATAATATCGATATCACCCCAGCTGTGATCATCAACACCGACCCGTTCAATGAGAACGACAACGATGCCACCGTCATCGGCGCTATCCGAACTCGCTTCAAATTCTAGTCTCAGAGTCGACTGACGCTGGCTGCAATCCGAGGCGCGGTGGGACGGATAGCTCTGTCTTAAGAGCTATCTATTTCAGTTTTCACGATTTCCTCACAAATTGTTGGCCCTTTCCTGTTACCCATCTCAAAAATCTCTGCTAATCTTATTGGAGGTGTTCGAAGATCTTGCGATTTTCGCGCCCTCGGATTAGTTTGATTTTGTCTTATAGGTGTGAGGACAATTGTGATGCTATATAAAGCAATTTTGAAGTCTCTGCTTGTTGCGCCAGCTGTACTGGGCGCAACTATCGCTCTGTCGACCTCTGTGATCGCTCAAGAAGCTGCTCAAAGCGAGCTAGCTCAGCTCAATGAGTACGCTGCTGAGGGAGAGGATGATTCCCTCTCTCAGGTAACCTCCGTTTCCCAGCTCTCTGACGTTCAGCCTACCGACTGGGCTTTTCAGGCGCTGCAGAATTTGATCGCTCGCTACGGCTGTATTGCCGGCTATCCCGACGGGACCTACCGTGGCTTCACCGCCCTCAGCCGCTACGAGTTTGCCGCTGGTCTTAACGCCTGCCTCAACAACATCACGGCGAACCTGGACCAAATCCAGCTCAACCAGCAAGATATTGCCACGCTGAACCGTCTGCAGCAGCAGTTCGCCGCTGACTTGGCTACCCTGCGCGGTCGCGTTGACTCTCTCGAAGCCCGCACCGCCGAGCTAGAAGCTAACCAATTCTCCACAACTACTAAGTTGAACGGTGAGGTAATCTTCGCTCAGCAGTTTGCGATCGATGACGACGCCAATGTAGACGGCTTTGACGACGGCCAAACTCCGGATGAGAACGAGGCAACCTTTGGTTATCGGGTTCGCCTGAACTTTGACACCAGCTTCACCGGCGAAGATCGGCTGCGGACTCGTTTCCAAGCTCGCGACCTTGGCCAGTTTGACAGCGATCCGATTGGTCGTTCTTTCGGCAACGAGGGTGACGGTGGCTTTAGCCTAGACGACCTGGTCTACACCTTCCCGCTTGGCCCTGCTGAAGTTGTCGTTGGCGCTAACAGCATTGCAAGCGACGACTTTGTAGCTAGCACCATCAGCCCGCTAGACAGCGCTAGCTCCGGCACTATCACCGACTTCGGTTTCCCTCGCCAGTATGCGATCGCGGTGCCAGGAAACGCAGGTCTTGGCGCAGTCGTTCAGCTGAATGACAACTTCAGTCTTGACTTCGGCTACTCCGCTGCCGACGCGTCCAACCCGGATGACGGCTTCGGTCTATTCAACGGCACCTACGGTGCAATTGGTCAGATCACTTTCCTCAGCAGCTTCTTTGACGCAGCTATCACCTACGCTAACTCCTACGCAAACGACGGCTTCGGCTACACCTTCCCCGCTGGGCAAGACTTTGGTGGTCCGATGAACCTGACTCCGATTGAAGCTAGCTCAACTGGTAACGACGAAGTCGCTAATACCTACGGTACTCAGTTCAACTTCCGCCTGTTTGACGGCGCGCTTGAGCTTGGTGGCGGTGGTGCATTCGTCCAGGTGAACGGCATCGGCGCAGCCGAAGATTACGAGATCTGGACCTATCAAGGTACGCTGGCAATCAACGATGTCCTCGGTGAAGGCAACCAGCTCGGCGTCGTTGCGGGTGTTCCTGAGTATTCACGCGATCTGAATGCCTCTACGGGAGACACTGGTTTCCTAACTGAGGTCTTCTACCGGTATCAGCTGAACGACAACATCGCGATTACTCCTGGCTTCCTGTGGATCAACGATCCCTACAACAACAACGACAACGATGACAGCTTTGTCGGCAACATCCGGACGACCTTCCAGTTCTAGAACTGGAATCAGTTAGTTTGTTAACGCTCACACAATTTAAGGCGGGCATGGATTGTATAATCCATGCCCGCTTTTCTATGCGGTGCTTAGAATTCTCCGCCATCGTCCTAAACCCCAGTGGAAAACCGGAGTATACTGAGTCATAGACACACAAACAGCACCTGTGGAACTTTCAACCAAGAGCGAATATGCGCTGCTAGCGCTTCTAGAACTGGTCAGCCATTATCCCACGGGAGAACCTTTGCAGATTCGGCAGATTGCGGCAGAGCAATCTATTCCAGACCGTTACCTAGAGCAGCTTTTGGCAATTCTGCGGCGCTCTGGGCTCGTGCGAAGCCAACGGGGCGCTAGAGGAGGCTATTTGCTGGCCCGAGAACCCTGGAAGATTACCCTCTTAGAAATTCTCAATTGTGTAGAAGGCCTAGACGCTAAGGCTTCGCCCTGCGCCAAGAAATTCCCCGCTGAAGTTGTGATCCACGACGCCTGGCAGGAGGCTAGGCAAGCTGCTGAAGCCGTCCTACAAAGCTACAGTCTCCAGGATTTGGCAGAGCAGCGCGACGCTAAGCGCCAGCTAAACTTCATGTACTATATCTAAACTGATCTATGCGCATTGCTCAACGAGTGACCGACCTGATCGGGCATACGCCCCTAGTTCAGCTCAATCGCATTCCGGCTGCAGAGGGATGCCTAGCCTCTATTGTGGTGAAGCTGGAGAGCATGAACCCCTCCGCTTCAGTTAAAGATCGCATTGGCATCAGCATGATTGAAGCGGCTGAGCGGGAAGGCCAAATCGCGCCGGGGAAAACGGTTTTAGTAGAGCCTACCTCAGGGAATACAGGCATTGCCCTAGCAATGGCGGCGGCGGCAAAAGGCTATCGCTTGATTTTGACGATGCCCGAAACCATGAGCGCTGAGCGCCGGGCTATGCTGCGGGCTTACGGAGCGCAGCTAGAGCTAACTCCCGGCATGTGGGGAATGGGGGGTTGCATTCAGCGGGCGCAGGAGATTGTAGACGAGCTGCCCAATGCCTATATGCTGCAGCAGTTCCGCAATGCCGCTAATCCCAAGATCCACCGTGAAACGACGGCGCTGGAGATTTGGGCAGACACCGACGGAGAAGTTGACATCCTCATTGCTGGGGTAGGGACGGGAGGCACCATCACCGGTGTCGCAGAGGTTTTGAAGCAGCACAAGGAATCCTTTCAGGTCATCGCCGTCGAACCGTCGAATAGCTCGGTTTTGTCAGGGGGAGACCCCGGACCTCACAAAATTCAGGGAATTGGTGCAGGGTTCATCCCTCACGTGCTGCGTAGGGAACTCATAGACGAGGTCATTGCCGTCACGGACGATCAAGCGATCGCCTATGGCCGGCGGCTAGCCCGGGAAGAAGGTCTGCTGTCGGGAATTTCTAGCGGCGCGGCTTTGGCCGCTGCAGTGCAGGTGGCCTGCCGCCCCGAGAACGACGGCAAGCTAATTGTTATGATTCAGCCCAGCTTTGGCGAGCGCTATTTGAGCACGCCGCTGTTCCAAGATCCTGAGCTGGTGTCGGCTACGAACTAGTCCCCCCCACCGCCTCTGTTCGGCCTGGCAAAGGGCGGCAGGGCTCTTGGCCCGTTAATGAGGATGGCGGTACAATAGCAGGCATGTCTGTAAACTACTACCAAGTCCTTGAGCTGCATTCAGAGGCCAGCCAGCTAGACATCAAGCGGGCCTATCGTCGCTTAGCCAAGCAGTTTCACCCCGACAGCAACCGCACCATCGATAGCCACGATCGTATAAGCTGCATCAACGCGGCCTATGAGGTGCTTGGGGATCCCATCAAGCGACGCCGGTACGACGTTCAGCTGCGCTACTCCACAGAAGACAATCCTGCCGAACAGCGCCAGCAGGCGGCCCATAGGAGAGCGGCCCGCAGCGAAACGGCTTACAGCGAGGTCAAGGCCAGTCGCCGCAGATCCTACGGGCAAAATAGCGATGCCCAGCTTCAAAACTGGCTGACTGCGGTCTATCGTCCCATCGATAAGCACCTTACCGACATTCTGGGTTCCCTCGACGGGGCCTTAGACCAGCTTGCCGCCGATCCGTTCGACGACGAGCTCATGGAGGAGTTTCAAGACTACCTCGATACCTGCCGCACCCACCTCGACTGGGCGCAGCACATGTTTCGCTCAACGCCCAATCCCAAAAGCGTCGCGGCCACTGCCTCTGGCCTTTATTACTGCCTCAATCAGGTGGGAGACGGCCTAGACGAGTTCGAGCGCTTTACCTCTTGCTACAACGAACACTACATCCATACGGGACGAGAGCTATTCCGCATTTCCCGGCAGCTGCACCACGAAACTCAAGAAACACTTCAAAATTTAGTCTAAGCTAATTTTTTTTTGGCTTAACCGTGGCTCAAACAATGTCCAGCTGTCTGGATAGGTAGAAATGGGTGTAGGCAATCATCTCCCCCAAAACCACGCGGACGCCGCTGCTGGTGCGCCACCAGCAAGCCGGCTCGTACTCCTGGGGCACAGCAGCAAGAACGCCAACCTGGACCTCAGGCGTGAGGGCAGCGCGGCACAGTTCCCAAGTTCGGCGGGCGTGTGGCCCTAGAGAATAGAGGTTGACCGTCTGGAGGGCAACGTCAGCGTCCTGGAGCCCTTGACGGAGAGCGATCGCTAGAGACGCCGTGCGCCGCACCGCAATTGCGCTATGGGGCAAAGCAATAACCCTGTTGGGATCAACGCCCAGAGCCACCAGCGTTGCCGCCGAAAGGTCGGCAAAGGTCTGGTAGGCAACCAGATAGCTGCCGTGCCGGATGGGAGGCCCCGTCGTAATAATCAGCTGGTAGCTGCCCCGGCGAAATTCAGCAGCGGCGGCGGCGATCGCGTAGTCTGGCATCCAGCCTTCTATCACCAGAGCATCGGCGTCAGGAATGGGCCGATTGGGGGCAAGAAAGGGATAGACATCGGCCCAGACGACAACGGCGGCGGCAATCGCGCAAGCGACCATAGCCAAAGAATACTGAAGCGCGTGCCAAAGCCGCTGGAAATGCCGCATAGCGTTAACTCAAAACAACCACTGTCTTAGCATTACACTGGTATATATGGCGATACCAAATCGCCCGCGAATGCTGTGTTAGAGGAGGAGATATGGCGGGAGGACAGCTGCTGCTGGTGGACGACGAGCCCGGACTGCGCGAAGCGGTGCAGGCCTACTTAGAAGACAGTGGATTTGCGGTGCAGGTGGCCAGCAACGCCACGGATGGTTGGGAGAAGCTGCAGCAGTTTTTGCCCGACCTGGTGATCACCGACATCATGATGCCTAAAGTCAATGGCTACGAGTTTTTGAAGCAGATGCGGGCGGACGATCGCCTCAAAACGCTTCCCGTAGTGTTCCTCACCGCCCGAGGAATGACTAGCGATCGCATTCAGGGCTACCAAGCGGGCTGTGATGCCTATATCTCCAAGCCTTTCGACCCCGACGAGCTGGTGGCCGTCGTAGAAGGCCTCTTAGATCGGCGGGCAGCCGTGCGCACAGAAGTCTCTAGCGGTGAGAACCCCGACATTGCCGAGATGGCCCGTCAGATCGCGGAAATCCGCGCCATGCTGGGGCAGCGAGGTAGCGCGATTCAGACCACCAGCTCTGTTGATATCGACTTCACCCCCCGCGAGAAGAGCGTTCTAGATTTGGTGGCAGAAGGGCTGATGAACAAAGAAATCGCTCGCCGGTTGGAGACGAGCGTGCGCAACGTGGAGAAATACGTCAGCCGCCTATTTAGCAAGACGGGAACCAACAGCCGCACCGAGCTGGTGCGCTATGCCCTAGAAAACGGACTGACGAAGTAGGGGCTTTGCCCTAAGGCGTCAGCGTCACAATCATCTCGTCGATATAGGGATTGAGCGCCTCTAGGCCGCCGTTGGCAGAAGAATACTGCGAGTCTCCCGATAGCGCCTGATAGGGCTGAGAGGAGTCGATCGCCATGCGCAGGATTAGATCGCCGTCGTACTGAGCGAGCCGACTACTGTCCAACAGCACCGTACCGCCGTAGTCCCAGCCGAAGCCGTAGAACTCAAACTCGCCCGCCACCTGCTCGAACTCACTCAGAGGCATGCCGACGTAAACGCCCTCGGAAGTCCGCCACGCTGGCCCTAGGTCACGGACTTCCCGGACGCCAGATTGAGTCGCGTCAGTCCAGATGAGGCTGAGCGTCAGTCCATCGTCCAAGGCAATCTCGACCCCCGGTTCGGTGAAGCCTTCACCGACCGGCACGGTGATATCGATGAGCTGCTGCTCCCCGAACAGAGCGGCTAAATCCTGGCGCGTGGTGCTGCGGGTGATGGGGCCGACCCGCTCCCCTGGAATGACGGTGGTATCGTATCCCGCTTGGGGCGGCGCTTGGGGTGACTGTGTCTGAGACGGTGAGCGCTGCGGGGTTTGAGCCTGCTGCGCCGACCTTTGGGTCTCGGGCTGTGGTTCGGTCGGGGAAGACGCGACTGGCTGCTCGGTGGAATTCGCCCCGGTGGGCTCTTCAAGCGAGGCAGAACCTGGCTCAGTAGAGGCGGCGTCAATTGTATTAGAGTGGTTGTCTGACGTCAGCGCCAGCAGGGTACCGCCCCCGGCTGCAAGTAAAAGCACCAAGGACAGTAGGGGAATGAATGGCCGTTTAGTTGTCATAAATGCACGCTCCTGTAAGCGCTGTAACCGGGCCTCAGGATTGTCTGAAGCGCGGTGTAAACCGACCTGAGACCGAAGCTTGAACATGACTGTACTTTAGCCTTTCGGGCCGGGTGAGCAGGGCGATCGCCTTGACACTTTCCGCTTTGACACGCTAGCGCAGCCTGCCCAGCTGCCTCAAGCGGCGGTTGCATAACACAATATGACACATCTTTCGGTCCACCCATTGAACCGTCATTTGGCACGTATGATGGAAATCGTGTGCTCTGCAGCGAAAAATTAAGGACGCCTGTGATGGATCAGCCCCAAGCAACGCAAAATATTGTTGACACCCATATCGAATCCTACGAGCGGCTGCTCTCCCCCAAGGAACTGATGGCCCAGATGCCCCTCAGCCCAAAGGCTATGGAGACGGTCATCAAAGGGCGAGAGGCGATCGCCAACATCATCGATGGCCACGACTCGCGCCAGTTTGTTGTTGTGGGTCCCTGCTCCATTCACGATCTAGACGTAGCCTTCGACTACGCCCGCCGCCTCAAGGCCCTCTCAGAGAAGGTGAGCGATCGCCTGCTGCTGGTGATGCGGGTGTACTTTGAGAAACCGCGCACCACCGTCGGCTGGAAAGGCTTGATCAACGACCCGCTGCTTGACGGCTCCTTTCAGGTGCAGCACGGTCTTCATGTAGCGCGGCAGCTGCTCCTACAGCTCGCAGAGCTAGGGCTTCCAGCGGGCAGCGAGGCGCTGGACCCCATTACCCCCCAGTACATCAGCGATCTGATTTCCTGGTACGCCATTGGCGCCCGTACGATTGAGTCCCAAACCCACCGTGAGATGACCAGCGGCCTATCGGTGCCCGTCGGTCTGAAAAACGGCACCGACGGCAACGTCAAAGTGGCGATCGATGCCCTGCAGGCTTCCCGCAACCCGCACCATTTCCTGGGCATCGACGCAGAGGGGCAAGTGGGCGTCATCCGCACAAAGGGCAACCCTTACGGCCATGTGATTTTGCGGGGGGGCGGCGGCAAGCCTAACTGCGACGCAGAAACCGTGCGCTGGGTGGAGTCAGCCCTTGCCGAGCGTGATCTACCTCAGCGCTTGGTCATCGACTGCAGCCACGGCAACTCTAACAAAGACCATCGCCGTCAGCCTGTAGTGGCCCAGCAGGTGGTCGATCAGCTGCTGGCAGGCAACCGCTCCATCATCGGCATGATGCTAGAGTCGAATATCCATGAGGGCAATCAGCCTATTCCCAGCGATCGCGCCGACCTCAAGTACGGGACTTCCATCACCGATAAGTGCATCAGCTGGGACGAGACAGAAAACCTGATTTTGGGCATCCATGAGCGGCTGAAAGTTCCAGTAGCCTGTCATTAAGCATTAGTGATAGACTTCTGGACGCAAACCAGCGGTACCTGGATCAACGTCTTCACCGTCATTGCAGGGACAGCGGTTGGACTGTCCCTGCGCGATCGCTTGCCCCAGCCGATGCAGCGGGTGATTACTCAAGGGCTAGGCCTCATCACTCTGCTGCTAGGGGCGGAAATGGGCCGTGGCCTGTTTGACCTGCAGGCCGGAGCTGTGGACGGCGTGATTGTAGGACTGCTCGCCCTAGTGGGCGGCGGACTCTTAGGAGAATGGTGGGGCCTTGAGGGCAGGCTAGAGGCCGTGGGAAACTGGCTCAAGCGTCGTTTTCAGGGACAGGGGCGCTTTACTGATGGTTTCGTGGCCGCTAGCCTGCTGTTCTGCATTGGCCCTTTAGCCCTGATCGGCAGCCTCAACAATGGTCTCACCGGCGACAACGCTCTGCTGGTGATCAAAGCTGTGATGGATGGTTTAGCCTCAGTTGCTCTCACCAGCACCTTTGGCGTCGGGGTGGGGTTTTCAGCCCTGCCGATTTTGCTTTACCAGGGCGGCCTCTCCTTAGGTGCGGCCACCTTTGCCCAAATTCTTCCGGACCCTGCCACCTCTCCGGCTATCTTGGCCTCTACGGGGGTAGGCGGGCTGATCATTATGGGGTTGGGGTTGACTCTGCTAGAAGCAACGCAGGTTCGAATTGCTTCTCTCTTACCGGCTTTGGCGCTGGCTCCCCTGCTGTATTTAGCCGGAGCAGCGCTGACGGTGGCGCCGGGGTAAAGAAATTGTCCCCACTGCGGTGGGGTACGCTGCACTCCAATCCTCTGTGACATCCTCCCGACGCTGATGCTACGCATACAGCGTGGGCTTCCTCAGTGACTCCCAGCTACCGCTGAGACATTCCCTGAGAGATTAAGGGCTTGATGTCCCACAGCCCTATTCAATAGGTTGATAGCCGCGTTGTGGTCGCGACAGATCGTTAAGCCGCATGATGGGCAACTATGGACCCGATCGGCCAGCGTCTTTGGTACCCGCTCACCACAACCCGAGCAATCAATGCTGGTTCCGCGTGGGTTCTCAGCGATGGTCATCTTTCCAGCTTTCGCGGCTTTGAAAGAGCCTATCTCCAAGAATGTACCCCATGCGGCATCAGCGATTGACTTTGCCAGTCTGGTTCGAGCAAGTCCTTTGATGTTGAGCTTTTCATGAGCGACAACATCGTACTTTGAAAACAGCCAATCCCACACCTTAGAAAAGAAATCACGACGCTGACGCGATATTTTCAGATGCAGTTTGGCGATGCGATTTACCTGCTTACGCCAGCGGTTAGAGCCCTTCTTCTGTCTCGATAGCTGCCGCTGCAGCTTGGATAGCTGCCGCTCTGAGCGTCGAAAGAACTGAGGGATAGGAACGCTCTCACCGTCACTGGTAACCAAGAAATCCTTCAGCCCAACGTCAACACCGACAGACTTAGCCCTATCGACGTCCGGAGTAAGCATCGGAACGGCATTGTTTTCCAGTAACAGGCTCACATACCAACCATCTGCTTTGCGAGTCACCTTGGCCGTTTTGACAGTAAACCCATCAGGTATCGGGCGATGAAGGATTAGCTTCACCTGGCCAATCTTAGGCAGGGTAATACGACTTCCATCGATGCAGTCAGGTTTCATCTGCGGGAACGTGAACGTCCTGTAGCGCCCCGCGCCTTTGAACCGAGGCTTGCCGCTACGCTTACCATTCCTATCACCTTTGATGAAACGCTCGAACGTCTGCTTTACCTGCTTCGTCACCTCCTGAAGCGCTTGTGAGTGCAAATCTTTGTACCAGGGTCGCTCTCGCTTGAGAGGTACTAGGCTAGCCTTCTGGCTGTAGTAATTAGGATTATCTTTGAGTGGCGCAAGGCTACAGGTGAGTGGGCAGGCGTTGACCGAACAGCGGTTCATCTCCCACCAGTCGAAGCGCTCAGCCAGCAACCAGTTGTACTGTGCCCGAAGCATATCTAGCCATCGGGTCATGGTAACCGTTTGCTCAGCCGCTGGACGCAACTTGTACTGATGGGTGACTTTCATGCAATAATGATAGCATATTGACATCAGAACGACATGCAGCAAATAACTATTAGAGCCGCTGACAGAGAAAAGCAGCATCTTGACAAGTATTGTGAGATGACCGAAAGAACTATCAACGATGTCCTTAGGGAGTACATCCGAAGTTTGGTCGTCTCCGGGGCATTGAGCCCCATCGACGACCGCGACTCTCATCCCGACGCTCACCCTGACGGGTAGAGCGCGGGGCTTCCTGTCTAGTAGCTAAAAAATTTCACCCAAGGCCAACAAGCTAAACCCGACGGCCCAAGACCAGCTCCGGAAATCCCCACTCAGCCTATGGCGGTTTTCTCCCCCTCAGTAGAGGTGAACCTCCCAGATCCCCTAGATATTATAGGGGTATAAGCGCTTTAGCCCGATTAGCACCGATTTTAACTCAGTCGTGGGCTAGCCCGCCGAGGCGCACGTACGAGGTAAAAGAATGAATCAGTTCAAAACAGTCGGTTTACTAGGACTGCTGAGCGGTCTTTTGATTGCTATTAGCTACTGGACGATTGGTGGCACAGGCGGCGTGCTAATCGGCGTGGCGATCGCCGCTGCGACTAACTTGGGCTCTTGGTACTACTCAGACCGCATTGCGCTGTCGGTCTACCGCGCCCAGCCCGTTGGCCCTACTGAAGCCCCGGACCTACACCGCATGGTGAAAAAGCTAAGCGATCGCGCTAGCTTACCCATGCCCGCCGTCTACGTAATTCCGACCGAGTCTCTCAACGCCTTTGCCACCGGACGCGACCCCGAGCACGCCGCTGTGGCCGTCACTAAGGGCATCATGGACATGCTGCCTGCCGACGAACTTGAAGGCGTGCTGGCCCATGAGATGACTCACATTCGCAACCGCGATACCCTAACCCAAGCCGTAGCGGCCACCTTGGGCGGGGCCGTATCGTTCCTGGCGCAGATGGTGAGCTACAGCATGTGGTTTGGTGGCATGTCAAGAGACGACAACCGGGGAGCTAATCCGCTCGGTCTACTGCTCACGGTAATGCTAGCGCCCATGGCCGCCACCGTCATTCAGCTTGGCATCTCCCGCACCAGAGAGTACAGCGCCGATGCGGGTGCGGCTGAGCTAACGGGCAACCCCCGAGCGCTGGCAAGTGCCCTGCAGCGTTTAGACCAAAGCGCTCGCCGCATGCCCATCCAGGCCAACCCGGCATTTGAGCCCCTGTTGATTATGAACGCCCTTCCTAAGGCTGGGCTCAACAACCTGTTCTCGACCCACCCCTCTACTGAAGATCGAGTCAATCGACTACTGCAGCTTGAGGAAGGCGTGAGCCAAAGCGTAAGCAATACGGCCCGCTAATGAGCTTGGGCAGCTCGACTGGCAAGCCGCCCACTTTCCTGTTGACTGTGCTTTCCTGTTGACTGTGCTTTTATAGAGTGGCTTGCTTCAACAGTGCTAAAGCGGTGCTGACCGACGCCATTGATGATTAAGGAGACAATTTTATGACACCGAACGACAACTTGAATGCAGGCATTCCTGAGGCGGGCGCTGCCCCAGAAGACGAGGCCATTGTAAAAGCAGGGGGGGCGAACGATCCTACAACACTGCCCGAAGTCCCAGCAACCCCGGAAGTGCTCAGTGCGGAGACCCAAAGGCTTGCCGAAGCCATTCGCACCCGAGCAATGTCTGAAGCCACGGCAGCAGGGGACTTGGCCCGCGATGCGTACCTCAGCGCAGTGCGGCAGGCGCGCCAAAACGTCGAGCACAACAAGTTGGTTGACCCCAACGAACTTGAGAAGGCGATCGCCCAGCTGCAGCTTGAGGCCGAGAAGAACTGGCAAACTCTGGTGGACGACGTTGCAACGTTTGGCGATCGCCTCTCTGAGGCAGCAAAAGCGGCTTGGGAGACCTTCACGCAGGAGCGTCCCCCTAAGGCGTAGCGCTTTCGGTCAATTCAGCCTAACCGTTGGTTAAGTAAAGCGATAGAGGTGAGCGCCCTCTATCGCTTTTTCCAATGGCGCTTTCTACTAGCTACGAATAAGCCTATAGCCGAATGGCACTGACGTAAGAGACAAAAAAAGGCTTCGAGCCCCATGATTAGGGACAATCAGGGGATCAAAGCCACAAAATACTGTCTCTACTATGCCGAATCGAGCCGAAATTCTCAAGCAGCAATACCAAAACAGTCTGGGCCTGCCGTTTGCCCAGGTGCTCAGCGAATCTCAAATTGCCCAGGTGCTAGAGGAACACCAAGTAACTTATCGACAAGTGCTTTACACGCCGATGGTGGTTGTGTGGGCGTGGATATCGCAAGTGATAGATGGTGACAGCAGCCTGAGCAACGCAGTCAAGCGGGTGACCACCTGGATGGCGATGACAGGTGAGGCGGTGCCGTCATCGGATACTGGAGGGTATAGCAAAGCCCGCAAACGGCTGCCCTGGGCGATTCTCCCATCGTTACTCAAGCGCAGCGCGAGTGCCCTACACGCGCAAGTACCAGTTGAGCAGTACTGGTGTGGCAGACGGGTGAAAGCGTTTGATGGCACCGGAGTACAGATGAGCGATACTGCTGCCAATCAGGCGGAATATCCGCAGGTGAGTACGCAAAAGCCCGGCTGTGGGTTTCCCATCGCCCGGGTGGTGGTGTGGTTTTGTCTGACCAGTGGAGCGGTACTCGAAGCGGCCATTGCTCCGTTTGGCACCAGCGAATGGCAACTGGCGCGGCAACTGTATGCCTGTTTGGCTCCAGAGGATGTGGTGGTAGCTGATTCCGCCTATGGCACCTATGCTGACTTAGCGCTTGTCCAGGCGGCTGGTGCTGATGGAGTGTTTCGCAAGCATCATGCTCGCCGCTGCGACTTTCGCCGAGGCAAGAAGCTGGGCATTGGCGACCACCGGGTCGTTTGGCAGCGCCCCGCCCGCTGTCCAGCCTCAATGAGCAGCGCAGCGTTTGAGTCGCTGCCGTTGTATCTGGAGGTGAGGGAAGTGCATCTACTGATTACTCAGCGCGGATTTCGGCCAACTGAGATCATTGTGGTGACCACCTTAAGCGATCCCAAACGCTATCCAAAGGCCAAGCTCATTGACCTCTATCACCAGCGCTGGCAGGCCACTGAGGTCAACCTCAAGCACCTCAAAACCACCCTAGGCATGGAGATGATTGCAGCCAAGACCCCACAGATGGTCAAAAAGGACCTATGGATGCACCTGCTCGCCTACAATCTGCTGCGCACCTTGATGTGGCAAGCCTCGGAGCGCTCAACAGCAGCGGCATTGCGCTTGTCGCTGCAGGGCACAAGACAGCAGCTGAATCACGCCCGTCCTGCATTTATTGGCGCAACCCACCAGCAACGCTCCCAGCAGTATCAGATATTGCTGCGTCTGATTGCTCAGCTCATCGTTCCCTTTCGCCCCAATCGCCACGAACCGAGAGTGGTCAAACGCAGACCCAAGCCTTTTCCTCGCATGCAGCAACCGCGTTCTGTCCTCAAAGCTAAACTGGCAGCCTGATACAGCTTATGTCAGTGCCATTCGCCTATAGCCCCCTATTGGAGCCACAAAATTTCGGGTAAGCTATGGGCGCTAATTCAGTGGACTACCCGCCAACCGCGCTGCCGCCGACTCTAGCTCCGGAGTCATAGCTTCGCTGACCAAGTGCAGCGAAGAGCCCTGATCTTGACTCAAAAAGTCGGAATAGGACGCCTGCAGGTAGCGGCGATAGCTCTCATCCTGCGCAGCATGCACGCCAAAGAACGCCAGGCTGAACCCCCAGGAATAGGTGGCTATAATTCTGGGGTCCGCTAGGGTGAGGCCATTGATTGAATTGATGGTGTCCGTGATGCCGACATCAAGTTCCGAAAAATCAATGTGGGCCTGACCTTCAATCAAGCCCAGGTACCGCTCCTCGGAGGCCAGCCAAGGGAAGGTGCGAAACTGCTCAAACACAGCAGGCGTTGCCGGGTCGTGGCTTCCCGAAAGGATGAGGGCCGGAATTTGAACTTGGCGTAGCCCCTCAGGGCCGTAGATGCTGCTGTTCACCGGGTTCATTGCCACCACAGACTGCACCCGCTCGTCGCGAAACTCGTAGTCCTGTCGAGGTAGCTCTAGCGCCTGACACTGCAGCAGCAGCGAGGTATTTAGGTAGCTGAAGCGATCGCCGCAGTCAGCCGAGAGGAAGTCGAAGTCGATGGTTGCCCCAGCTACGGCGAGGGCCGTGTAGCCCCCAAAAGAATGTCCTCCCACGCCGACGTGAGCAAGATCGAGCCGCCCTTCAAATTCTGATTCATTGCGGCGCTCTAGCTCATCAATGACGTCACTCACATCCAAGGGACGATCAACAAACTCTCCGACTTCGAACACAGCATTGGTCAAGCCTTTGATTAGCTGATTGCGGTAGAGGGCATCGCTACCGGGATGCTGCGGCATCGCCACCACATAGCCGTGGGAGGCCATATGCGCGGCCAACGTTGAAAAGTGCCGGGGGCTTGACGACAGGCCGTGGGAGAACACAATCACAGGCGTTTTCCCTGGTTGCCATCGGTCAGGGCGAACCACGTCGACGTAGAATTTACGCTGATAGAGTTGGCCAGATACGGGATCTTGCCGCTCAGAAACTAGCTCCCAGCGCTGCGATCGCGTCCCGTAGGGCCCCGACTGATCCAGCTGCGGTAGGGCGGCGTAGTCCACGGCGACGTCCCCGCGCGCCTCTTCATCAGAGAGAACTTCTATCGTTTCAATTGAAAACAGCGTCGCGTTAACAACCGCTTCGACGTTTCGAGCCAAACTCAAGACCGACTGCAGGTTAACGCGCATATCGGTAGGCAGATACCGCAAGAAGTTGAGCGTTGAGAGACCCTCCTCGTCCTGCGCCGCAAGCACCAGCGCTGCCCTCAGAGAAAACTTCCCGTTGAGCCCGGCCTCGGTGCGCAGCAGATCGCCGAGAAACTTGGTCAAAATATCTTCGCCAATGGGGGTGTAGAGGATGCGGGAGAGCAAGGCGGGCTCGATGGGGGCGGGCCGCTGAAGCGCCGCTCGAAAGGCCGCTCGCTGTTCTTCATTAACTCCAGCAATGGCAAAGTAGCTGCCAAGCTGCCCGTTGACGGTGCCATCTTCGGCAAACGCCTCCAAGCTGCTGACGTCAAGAGAGCGCTCAATAATGCTGTAGTAAAACAGAATTCGCTCTGCAGCCCTTGCAGGCCAGGCCATAGCCAAAAGCGCCAGCAGCAGGGCGGTGCCGAGATAGCGCCGTCGCCAAATAGAGAGAATCATGTTGATGGGGCTCTGAGAGGGCAGAAGAGGGACGTTAGGCTCAATCGAGCGCGTGACGGACGGCGGAGCTTCTAGGGGCACGGGCGATCGCCATCAGATGAGACAGTCAGCGTGCCGCGAAACGTCCATGATTAGCGGTACACCGACCTGCGACCTTAACTGTAATACAGAGCTTGCGGGGATTGACGCCACGGCCACAGTATTGGGGGCGAGCGCGGCTTTGAAGGGGTGCGATGTTGCTCAAGGGCCACTCGGCTCAGGGGAGCGAGTTTACAATTCAGCGTCCTCTCACCCGCTACCTATCCTGAGAACCCCAAAAAAGCTTGCAAGTATGAGGAGCGGCCCCCTAACCATAACTTTCCCAGCGCCCCTACTGTCCTGAAGCTCCCTACCTGCAGCCTCCCATGCATACCATCACGATTAGCGATCGCCACCAGAGCGATCAGGGCTTTGAAGCCACAGTGAGCTTTGACTACGAAAGCGAATACCCTATCACGGTCGTGAATCCGGTCAGTGAGGACGTAGAGAGCCTGGCAGAGCACGCTAAACAACAGACTGACCTATCTCAGGCAAAGAAAGGTGGCCTAGGCAGCCGCAAAGACTACGGCGAGCAGCTTTTTAACCAGATCTTTCACAGCAGCGAAGCCGCTTACGCTCAGTACCGTCAACTGCGCGATCGCTTCAGTCAGCTCGAAATCAGCATCGAAAGCCAGTCCCTCGAATTTCAGGCCATACATTGGGAAGCGCTGCGAGACCCAGAGCTAGAGGAGCCGCTAGCGACACAATGTACTTTGGTCCGTAGACTGGGTTCCCCTGAGTCGCTCTACGACGGCATGGAGGCTTCGCCTTACCTAGACCTACTGTTGGTGACGGCGCGACCAGGAAACGACCCGAATGCGGACCCCCGGACGATGGCCCGCCCCATTGTGGAAGCGATCGAGAGAGCCCAGCTGCCGGTGAGAGTGGAGCTGCTGCGGCCCGCCACCTACGAAGCGCTAGAGAACCACCTGCAGGGCAAAGAGGGCTATTATCACATCGTCCACTTCGATGCTCAGGGCACGCTGCTCACCTGTACGCAACTGCAGGCGATGAGCGGTGGGGGAGCGCCTGCGGCGGATCAAGATTCGGCGTCCGAAAGCAGCCCAATTCCCAAATATGAGGACCGAAAGGCCTTTTTGCTACTGGAGGGGGGCGGAAGGGGCACCGCTACCCTAGTGGATGTGGACCGCTTAGCGCTGCTGCTGCGGGAGAAATCAGTGCCGCTGTGTCTGCTCAACGACTGTCAACCGCTGACAAACTTTTCACAGGACAGCATCGCTAGCCACTTAATGGTCGCTGGGGTGCGTACGGTGGTAGCGATGGGCGACCTGGCGGAAGCGGGGACGACGTTTCTAGAGCATCTGTACGCCCAGCTGCTGGCGGGTCAGCTGCCGCACGATGCTGTATACAAAGCGAGGCGATCGCTTTACGAGCGTCAGCGGCATTCCCCAGTTCAACAGCTTGTCAATACAGAAGATTGGCTACTTCCCGCAGTCTACTGCAGCGAAGATGTAGACCTCAACCTGCGGGAGCTGACGCCCCAAGAGGCGGCTTTCTTCGAGGCGCAGAAGCAGCCGTCTTCCGAAGCGCCAGAGGCTGACGCGCCAGTTCCCGAAGCGCCAAGCCCTAGAGCGCTAAACCCTAAAGCACTGGGCCAGAGCCTCCTGGGGCGCGACCTGGACATCCTCAAAGTAGAGCGCGCCTTGGACCGCCACAACATTCTGCTGCTGCTGGGCGAGGCAGGCGTGGGCAAAACGGCGCTGCTCCACCATCTGCGGTGGTGGTGGCCAACCATCCGTTTCGCCGAAAAGCTATTCTACTTTGACTGTGACGAGCGGCCTCAGACGGTGGAGCAGATTGTGTCTGACCTCAGTCAGGAGCTCTACAACCCGCTTGAGCTCAAAGAGTTTCAGGCCCTGCCGCTGCCGAAGCAAATCGATCGACTGGGTGAATTACTGCGGGCAAATCGCTACCTGTTAATGCTTGACGGCCTAACGGCGTTGACGGCGCATTCCCCGGAGATATCGGCTGTCTTGGCCTCGCACCAGCGGCAGGCGCTGAAGTATTGCCTACAGGTGCTAGCGGGAGGGCTGACGAAAGTGCTGCTAACCTCCCGCAGCCCAGCGCCGTGGCTAGAGGCGGAGCTGAGCCCACCCGGCGATGGGGCTAGCGGTATCACTCGCCATGTCCTCAGAAGACTGGTACCAGATGCGCGGTTGCCTTTGGCCCGATCTATTTTAGGGGCGCAGAGAGACGAGAAGGCGATCGCGGCCCTCAGCCAAGATCCAGGCTTTGAGCCGCTGATCGCTCTGCTATCTGGAAGCCCGCTGGCGATGAAGGTGGTGCTGCCCCAGCTTCGGCAGCAGACGCCCAGGGAGGTGCTCGCGGAACTTCAGGCCCAACCAGAATCCCTCCCAGATCGAGCTGACGCTTCGCTGACGGAAAAGATTATCGAGTGCGCCGCGTATTTTCACGCTCACCCCTCTCCCAAAGCGCAGCTCCTGCTCCTGGGGCTGGCTCCCTTTAAAGGCGGCTTTAGGCAAGATTTCTTGCCGGAGTATTTCCAGCAGCTCAAGCAGCACAACTTGTTTCAAGACTATTCCTTCGAGCAATTTGAGGCGGCGATCGCGGAGGCAATCAGTAAAGGGCTGCTGTCGCGGCTAGCGGAAGATCAGCCGCAGATGCTGGCGATTCAGCCGGTGTTGTCCTACTTTCTAGGCGCAAAGCTAAGAACGCTAGGCCCGCAAACTCAGTGGGGACTGCGGCAGGCTTTTAAGACCCACTACCGGAAAACGAGCGGTCACTACCGGAGCTTGATTAACTCCACGGCGGGGCACGAGCGCCGAATTGGGCTGGCCTGCTGTCGTTTGGAATACGAGAATCTCTCTCAGGCCCTGAAAATTTGCCTGGAGGAGCAAGACTCAATTGATATCTTCTATGCTCTGAGGGATTTCTTGAGAATTACCCATGACCTCAAGGGCGGGGTTGCCCTGTCGCAGTTTGTCTACGACAAGCTGACGCAGTATCCCGAAACGGTGAAGGTGGGGAAATTGGGGCTAGATACCGCCATGGTGGCTGGCGACTTGGCAACCTGCCACTTACTCTCTAAAAACTACCCATCGGCAGAAGAGCTGTATTGGGAGGCCATCACGCTCGCCGAAGCGCTGACGGGAATCGAGGAGAAATCGAGGCAGCTCAAGCTGCTGGCCGTGAGCTTCCATCAGCTGGGAATCGTTGAGCAAAAGCAAAAGCGATGGGAGCAGGCGAAAGGCCACTTTACCCAGTCGCTGACCATCAAAGCGAAGTATGAAGACACCTATGGCCAAGCCTGTACGTATCATCAGCTCGGCGTTGTCGCTCAGCAGCAGTGGCAGTGGCAGCAGGCGATTGAGTACTTTGACCAGGCGCTGACGATCAAAATTGAATCCGGGGATTTTCCGGGTCAGGCGAATACGTACTATCAGCTTGGCGTTGTGGCCCAAGAGCAGCGGCAGTGGCAGCAGGCGATCGCCTACTTTAACCAAGCGCTGGCGATCAAGATCAAGTACGGCGATCGCTTCGGCCAGGCTCGAATGTATGACCGTCTGGGGACGATTGCCCAGGAGCAGCGGCAGTGGCAGCAGGCCACAGAGGACTACACGCTGGCGCTGAGCATTTATGGCGAGTCTGGCGACCGGGCGGGTCAGGCTCGGACCTATCACAATCTAGGCGTTGTCTCCCAAGAGCGGCGACAGTGGCAGCAGGCGACCCGCCACTACGAGCAAGCGCTTGAACTCTACATTGAGCAGAGCGATCGCCCTAGTCAGGCCCGCACCCACTACAATTTGGGCGCCGTGCTGCGGGAGCAGCGGCAGTGGCAGCAGGCGACAGTCCACTGCCATCAGGCCCTAGACCGCTACGTTGAGCAGGGCGATCGCGCCGGTCAGGCGCAGACCTATTTTCAGCTGGGTCTTTTGACCCAAGAGCAGCAGCGCTGGTCTCCAGCGAAAGATAGCTATGGCAAAGCCCTGGCGATTTATACCGAGTTTGGCGATCGCTACAGTCAGGCGCGCGTCTATTCTCAGCTGGGCCACCTCGCGGAGGCCTGCGGCGACTGGCCGATGGCGGCGGAGCACTACCTGGAAGATTTGCGCATCACCATGGAGTTTCAGGACGAAGCGGGGCGACAAGTTTCGACGCAAAACGTGGCGCGGGTTTACCGGGAGTACCGTGAAGAGGGGTTTTTGGCCCGGGCCACTGAGATTTTGGAGCAGCATGCGGAGGAGCTGGGATAAGGCGGTGGAGGGATTTAACGAAAGAACCGCTTCCCCTCAAATTCGATCACCTGTCCCTCCGCCACTGCATAAGCCGTCGTCCCCGGCGTCAAAGGCATCTCGTATCCTCCGGTAAACTCTCCAAAAGACGGCAGAATGAGCGTCTGCGATCGCTTGTCCCAATGGAAGCAGGGCAGTCGCAGGGTGTCTACCGCCGACCGCAGCCGCACGCAGGGGTGAATATGACCGCAGATATTGAGCTGCAGGTCGGCGCTGGGAAGGACTTCTGGGGCGTGAGAGAGCCACAGCCCCGCAAAGGCGGTTTCGGTAACCACCGTGAGGTGCGACGGCATGGCCGCGACGCAGGCTTCTAAGAGCCGCCGGTCGTGATTGCCTACTACCAGCTCTACCGCCATATCACGACGGCCTAAGAAGTCTGCCCAAGGCTTGAGCACCTCGTCTACTAGCCCCAGCTTTGAATGGAACCAATCTCCGAGAATGAACAGTCGCTCGGGCCGTAGGCGATCGCAGAGCTGCACCAGCCGGTCTAGGGTGGTTTGGCTTACCTGCGTCGAGATGGGAATGCCAAAGCGCTGGAACGTTTCGGATTTGCCCACGTGCAAATCGGCCACCAGCAGCGATCGCTGCTCTGGAAGATACACTGCCCGCTCCGCCAGCAGCTGCAGCGTTAGCGAGCGAACCTGGATGTGCATGGGCATTCGGGCTAGCAACTATCTCACCATATCTCGATTTTATTCATCAGGCGGTGCAGCAGGGCAGGCTAAACCAGGTATTAGAAAGGGCGCAGGAAGTTTTGACCGTGGCGTCCACTCAAGCGAATTACGGTTGCCTAGAGCTTAGTCTAGAAGCGTTAAACCACTTGAGCGGGTATCTTCGCCTCGCCCGCGCTTTGGCTACAGGCGAGACGAAGACTATTGTGCTTTAGCCATCTCCCTTAACGAGCACCCGCATGACGTGCTTGGCGTCGAGAATGCGGATGGCTTCGGGCTTAGCGCCGGGTAGGGGCGGTGACCAGTCGTTGGCTTCTGCGTAACCCCGGTGGTGCAGCTCTAGGCGGCAGTGGTCGACGGCGCGGCGGGTGCCAATGGCGATTAGCCAAAGGGTATCGTCACCGCCGCCGGAGGGGCGATCGCCGTCGGGCCGTGCGGGAGGGGTATCCTGCGCTTCTAGAGACTCGGGGCGCGGGGAAGGATCGTAAGTCATGGATTTTATCTCTGTGGTGTTGGGTGGGTGCCCTCAAAACCAAGCCACCCCGCGCAGCATGAACGGGGTGGCTACCACAGGATAAAATCCATCATAGCCGCCGCGCTGCTGATGTCAGCGTTGGGGGTTAGCGTCCTGGCGGTGTTGCCGCACTTCCAGGGCGCGCTGAGTTTTTCGGGCGTTGAGTTGAAATAGGTCGCTTTTAGCGCCTATGGCTTGGCATGGTAGCGGAGTTTTGTCGCTGGTGCAACCGTGGTGGAGAAGTTTGTGTCGGGTTGCCTGAGACTTGAGAAGTTTTGGCTCACGTTTGAGGTTTTTTGTGAGGTGCGCGAGCATTCGTGGGAGAAGGGCGAGTATTTTTGCGTGGCGGGTGGGTATTTGTGGGAGGACGGCGAGGCTTCTTGTGTGGCGGGTGAGCGAGCGATACCGGCGCGTGAGGTTTTTTGTGTGGTGGGCCGGGAATGGAGACTGGCCGTTGAGGTTTTTTGTGCGGCGGTTGAGTATTCGAGGGCGGTGGGAGAGCGATCGCGCTGGGGGAATAAGTGGTTATGTGAGGTGGGTGGGGGTTTGAGCTAAATTGACCGGTCGCTTGCTTCTTGTGGGAGGGTTAGTGGCGGGCGGCTAGACTAGAGAATATTCCTGGGAAAATGTAGACGGGGCGCTACCGATGGAAAAACTGGTTCAAGCTGCGATCGCTAATTTAGTGAAGTGGATGCCGTCTGAGGCTGGCATTGGGATAACGGCGCATTCGCTTCTGATGCAAGATTGGACGCAGGCGGTCTTGGCTGCCATCGCTACTAGCTGCTCATCGATATGGGTGAGGTTTAGCGGCGAATTTATGAAGGAGGTTGAGGAAGAGTCTGCGCGTCGGGGTGGGGGTTTGGCGAGGTGGATGTTTGTGGCAAGCGATCGCACTGCTATGACCGCTAGAGATGGAGTCGATTCCCTATGGCGGCGGCTCAGATCAGACTTCAGAGATAAATATTATCAGCGCCTTATCTACATCTCCCGGAATTACGAGACTCAAGGACTTGATAAGGATAAAGTTCTGCGGCTGAGAAAGGTTTTTGTGCCTTTGAAAATTTCCTCAAAAAGCCTTGCTAAGATTTCACCTGATTTAATTCAGAAGCTTCCTCCGAAGGCATCGAAGCCGCTAGAAATTGGCGATCTTCTGGTGAAAATGCATCAAGACGATACACTGCGTCGGCTGGCAATTTTGGGAGCGCCTGGGTCGGGCAAGACAACGCTGATGCGTTACCTAACCCTAATCTACGCCAATCAGGAGCAGCGCAAGTTACTGCATCCTAAAGCGCCAGACTATATTCCAGTCCTAATTTATCTGCGGGATGTACGGGGAGATATTATTATCAGAGACAAAGATGGCGCAATGGCACTGGTTTTCTAAAAGGTGATGCTGTCTAATCCTCTGGTGGTCAGTAGTTCAAGAGTTGAAACGGGGCGATTGCAATAGCCGATCGCCATGGCTGGTGTCATACTTTCTCCCAGTCCCCAGTGTGGTCGCACCCAATTATGGATCAGCCGCTGCACATCTAATACCCGCTGCAAGGCCTGAACCTTCTTGGCGTATAGATCTGCCGTCGTCTGTAGGCACTTGTTCTTCGCCTGATAGCGCTGTTTTGGGCCTCGTTATGGTTGGCATGGACCTCGCTTGCAGGACTGATGGCGGTAAACGGATGCTCTACTTTGCCCCACTCGACTCGTGGCTTTCCCTGAGACCCCTTGATCTTCATCGCCACCTCTAGCCCTTTGCGCCATACCTTGCGGTGTCCGTAGTCCGGGTGCACCTCTCCCGCTTTGAGCCACAAGCTAGCGAGCTTCCACAGAGCCTTTCCATAGCGCCGCTCCCCGTCTGTAAACCAGCGGATGAACTCAGCTGTCTTTGCCCACACCCAAGCTGCCGCAGTACCTCGCTCAAATAGTTTGTCGTCCTTGTATCCTGCTTGAGCATCTATGCAGTAGCGACTCTCTCGCTCAATAAAATGGATGGTCCAGCCTTCACTCTCATTGGGGGGGAAGGTTCTCGCCTACAAGGGGTGTATACTTCATCTCCTTCTAGCGTCACATCTGCCCCTTCGGGCGCTGGCGGCGACCATTGACTCGCCTTGGCCGCCAGTCGTCGTTCCCAGCTGATAATCGTCGAGTGAGATTTGTCAAAACAACGTCCTGTTGCTCGTACTCCCAGTCCTTCTGTCCGTACATTAATGGCAGCAGACACGATGGTTGCCGGAGTTCTTAGTCTGGCCATGGGTGTGTTCGTACGCTCGTTGAATCGCTTGCTACACCCCCGGCAGAGGTAGCGTTGCTGAGCACTGCCATCCTTGAGGGCTGCTGTACCGTTTTTCACGGTCTGCTCGCTCTGACAATGAGGACATTTCATAGGCTAGAACCAATGTACCTCAACCATCCTAGCAAATCACCCTCTACGCAACCAGTGCCCACTAATTGCTTTCCCCGTCCCATCAGAAAAAACTTGGTAAATCAGCACTCGCTCAGCATTGAGAATGCGCTGAATTTCGGCAACGGTTGTATTGAGAATTTCGCAGAGATTCAGGGACCGCCGAATCTTGGTGGTCACTTCAGAGAAGAGTTTGGCCCTCTGATACTGAAGCTTCAGCCCCGCAAGGAGGCCACGAGTATCACTCTCCGGCAGCTCTACTGCGATAAGATCAGGGTCTGAGTCCACTTGACGATTGGCCACAAGATTTTAAGAGCCCCTTGAGTCGAACAACGTCCATAGGTCTAGATTATGACAACAGACCAGAACATGTATTCACAAACAAAAACAAAGATTATTCATTATTTACATCTTTTAACGGTCTTGGATTGGACGACGCCCGGTCTGCCGATTCCGCGCCGCGATCGCCCAAGCCCCCGGCCTACTTAACTATGGCTAGCCATTCATCAACAAAAGGTATTGCATTCGCTGAGCAGGTGTGTGCGGTGCAGTTTCCTAGACCCCGCGCGGAGCAAGGGGTCTAGGAAACCACTTGTCCTAACCAGCTATTCAAGCGCAATAGCCGCTTCAACAATGCGTCAACAAGCCCTAGAAATTGCACAGCCACTAACCGCTAGGACATCGTATGAATTGCCTAAAGCCTACAGCAGCTTTGATAGTGAGTTTTGTAACGCTTACCTCCGCTTGTCAAGGCGACGTGCCAGCGCAGCAAACGTCTGCTCCCACGCCAGATGCTGCTCTTCAGGAGCAAAGTTTGCGCACCGAAGATTGCACCAACGAAGCGGCGTTTGAGCTACATCTCACTCCTGACGCCGTTAACTGCACCGCCGACTTTCTGGAGGTAGCCGCTACTGGTTTACCCGACTTGACTGCTGGAAGCAGCGAGGATATTCCCATGGTGGGCATTCGTTCCTGGATTCAAAGGGTTCCGGTTCCCTACGACTACCAATGGCGTATCCCCCGCTCCCCATCTTGGCTAGATGAACCTGTTGAGGCCAGCGCCCGTGGCCCCGTCGCGGTTGCGGTAGATGGCGTGCCCATCTTTCACTACGAGCGACGACCCGATGTCTCCACGTCGCTAGATAACTATGAGTTGCGTAACGATACTGTTGTTCAGGGTGAGCTGGACCAATGTGGGGGCCATTCCGGCCAAGGAGAAGACTATCACTATCACTACGCGCCGGTGTGTTTAATGGATGAGCATGACCCTGAATTGCCCATTGCCTTCGGACTTGACGGCACCCCCATTTACTTTGGTGAAGGTGGGGATGAGTATTATGGACGGGGCCGATACAGCGAGCTGAGTTACCTGCCAGATGTAGCGCTCGATGCGTGCAACGCGGTCCAGTTACCAGGCGGTGGATTTGCACATTTCACCACTAAAACGCCGCCTTATGTGGTGGGTTGCCACCACGGCTTTTTTGCCCCTGAACTGCAAATCGAGCCCCGCCCTTTTGATGCGCTGGCACAGCGCGCGCCCAGTCCATTCGGCGGAAGCTATGGGGAACCCGTATCAACGCTGATTACAGATTTTGAGGCGATTGAAGACGACGTGTATCGATTAACGTTTAA
>CAVRCJ010000008.1:0-154910 GCA_963719515.1 uncultured cyanobacterium | reverse complement strand
CCCGCGGGCCTCATACCATCTCTCTAGATTAAACTGACATTTGAGTTTTGTGCGAAGAGTTTAGTTGATCGCGCAGCCAGTCGCGTCCAATAAGGGAGAGAACGGCACCTGGATCCTCCCAATATCGTTCCAAAGCCGGCAGAGTCGCCCGGCGTAGTTCGGTGATGGTTGCAAAGACTCGGTTGCCGAGTTCGTCTTTGATGAGGTCCCAGAGCTGCTCACATGGATTTAATTCTGGGCAGTAAGGCGGGAGGTTAATCAGGCGAACTCGATCAGGTAGACGAGCATCACCGTCTTTGAGATGGAACCCAGCCTGATCGCGGATCACGACGTGGATGGCCTCGGTGTCGCTGGCGGCAAGGTTTTCGAGATAGACCCGATCCCATTGCTGGTTGACCGAAGGAAATTGGCAGAAGTGGGCCTGGCCGCTAGTGAGATCGAGCGATCCGTAGAGGTAGTCCCATTGGTATTTGATCTGTCGAGTCACCACTGGACGTTGACCTTTCAATGCCCAGAGCCGCCGCATTTCTGTGTGTAGGCCAAAGCGGGCTTCGTCGCTCATCCAGAGCTTGACCCGGCTGCCGGCAGGAAGTTCCAAGCCGAGAAGTTTTTCCGCAAGCTCTTCACGGAACTTGGCTTGCTCCGCGGGGTCCTTTTTGGAGTGGCTGGGTCGCGGCACCAACAGCACTCCTCCGGCTTTTTTTAACCATCGCCACACCGTTTGGTAGGGCCGATCCACCCCGTGGGCCTTTTTGAGCCACCGTTGAGCCGCTACCGCTGTAACGAACTCACCAGCCGCCAATTTGGCTTCAAATTCAGCCTCTATTTCGGCGCTCAGGCCTTTGCGAGTCCCGGCTTTTGGCCCGGGTTTGCCGTAGTTCAATAGCCCTTCAAGTCCCCGATCTCGCAGCGTCCTCAACCACTCGAAAAGATGTGGCCGGGCGATGCCGCACAGATCCGCAATCTGTTGTGAAGTATGCTCTCCTCCAGCCACCAACTTAACGGCCAAGAGCCGATTTTTCCGCCGCCCATCCTGCTCCTTGCGGTAAAGCTCTGCTACCACTGCGGCCACCTCAGGCTGACACAGTCTCAATTTTCTTCCTGCCATGCCATACCTTACTAACCCTCACGCAGAATGAAAGCTTATCCGCGAGAGATGGTATGACTCCTTTCCCCCATTTTGACCCCATTTCTGACCCCCAGCTTTTTTGACCCCAGTCCCAATGGTCTTGATCCGAATTCATCGGCTGACCCCTTCCGTAAATACTGCCGGACCGGGCGGAGATCCGGCGGTGGTTCGACTCGCGGGTGCAGTTTGGGAAACTGATGCGCGCGTATTCCTTCCTCGCGCGGCGGTAGGGGAGCTATTTTGCCCGCTTGCCGGAAAACGAATTTACGCCTAATGATCAGGGTGCACTACAACTCCAACGCTTGAGCCAACGTCTGACGGCTTCGCAATTTATCGCATGAAAACATCCCGTTTCCTCCTGTGCGTTTCGCTCGCAATTCTCCAGCTGAGCGCTGTCGCTCCCTGGGCGCAGGCCGCGACGCAGACTTTCACGGTCTCGAATGACGCCGAGCTGCGCTCCGCGCTCATCGCCGTGGAGGATGGCGACATCATCACTTTCGCGAACGACATCACGCTGGCGGGCGACCTGCCCGCGGTGCAGGCGGATGTGACGATCGATGGGGCGGGATATGCGTTGGATGGGGCGGGGATGTATCGGGGATTTTTCACCTACTCGGCCTCGGGGCGGATCGCGGTGGGGATCGCGAACCTGATGATTCGCAACGCGGTGGCGGCGGGCGGTGCCGGCGGCAGCTCGGATGGAAAGACGGGCGGCGGCGGGGGAGCGGGACTGGGCGGCGGCGTTTTCGTGCACGCGAATGTCGATCTGGCGCTTGATAACGTGATTTTCGACACGAATTCCGCCGTGGGTGGCGCTGGCGGCGAGGATTCCAACCCTGCCTACTCGGGAGGTACGAGCCCGACGGGCGGCGGCGGTGGCATGGGCGGCGCGGGAGGGGATGGTAGCACTACGAATGGCGGTCCCAACGGGGGCGGTGGCGGGCTGGGTGCCAGCGCGAATGGCGGCGGAGCGAACGGCACGGCGGGAGCTAGCACGATCGTCGCGGGCGCGGACGGCGGGGCAGCCTCGGCGGATTATTTCGCGCAAGCGGCGGGCGGCGGCCTTGGTACCTTGGGGACCGCGGGCGGCTTCGGTGGCGGCGGTGGTGGCGTCCGTACGAGCAATATCTCCGCACTCGTCGGTGGTGCTGGAGGTTTCGGCGGTGGTGGTGGCGCGGGATATTCCGGCGGGGCCGGCGGCTTCGGTGGTGGCGGCGGTGGATCGTTCGGGGGCACCGCGGGCGCAGGCGGCTTCGGAGGAGGCATCGGCAATGCCGCCGCTGGTGGGGGTCTTGGGGCTGGCGGAGCTGTCTTCGTGATGGCGGGCGGCAGGGTGACGGTGTCGGGCACGAGCTCGACCGCGAATGGGAGCGTGAGTGGTGGAGCTGGGGGCACTATCGGTTCCAGCGTGGGGCAGCCTGGCTCGGCTTTCGGCAGCGGAATTTTCATTCAGGGAGACAACACGGTGACCTTCGCGGTGGGGGACGGGGAGACGCAGACGATCGGCGATGACATCGCCGACCAGACGGGAAGCGGCGGTTCGGGAGGCAATGCGGGAGCCGGGGCGCTGGTCAAGACCGGTGAGGGATTGCTGATTCTCGAGGGGACGAACACGGTGAGCGGGACTTTTGATTTGCAGTCCGGAACGCTGCTGGTGGATGGGACGCTCGGGTCGGGCACGGTTGCGGTAGCTCCGGCTGCGACGCTGGGTGGCATGCGCGGGCTGGCGGGCGAGGTGGCGCTGGGCGGGACGCTGACGGGTGACGACGGGGCGCTGGCGATGGGCGGGCTCACGTGGGATGGGGGCGGCGTCTTTGCGACGACGATTCACGACACGCTCTCGCCGGCGGTGGTGAGCGGAGCGCTGACGAAGGGGACGGCGGGAAGCTACGAGATCGCGCTGACGGATGGGGGTGTGGAGATCGGGCGGGTCTACACGCTGATGACGTTTGGAAGCGTCGCGGGATTTTCGGCAGGGGACTTTACGGTGACGGGGATCGCCGGTCAGGTCGCTCTGTCGGGGAATGCGCTCACGTTCATGGTGCCAGCGCCCGCGCCGCCAGCGCCGCCGGAGCCGAACTACGGTGTGACGCTGTCGGTGCGCAATCGCGGGGATCGGGCGGTGTTTTTCGTGACGAATACGGGGAGCACGACGACGACATTCCGGCTGGCGCAGAGCAAGAGCGTGCAGCCGCACAATCCGGGGCCACGCCCGCCGCGGCCGTCGAAGCCGCGGCGCAAGCCGCCGGTGAAGGTGGTGACGACGCTGGACGGCCAGACGATTACGAACGCGGTGCGCTCGGGTAACGCGGTGATCGCGCTGCCAGCGGGCGGGAGCGCGCGGGTGGTCGTGGAGGCCCGGACGCGGCGGCGGATCGCGGTGCGGCGCACGGTGAAGGTGCGCCTGCACGCGACGAGCGAGGTGGAGCCATCGGCGACAGCGACGGCACGCACGACGCTGCGGCTGCGGGCGACGCGGTAGGGCGGAGTGAGGCAATTTTGCGAAGTCGTTCACCGGCGTGCGGTCAGGCGCTGATCGGTGGCGGGATCGTGGCGAAGGCCGGCACAGGATAAGCGCCGAAGGCTCGCCGGGGTCCGGATTATCACGCGAAGCTGCGAAAGGATGCGGTAAGGGGTCTCGCGCAGAGACGCTGAGGCGCGGAGGGTGACGGGATCAGGCCTCGGTCGCGGGAGGCGTGCGGCGGGAGGGGCGGACGAGGGCTTTTTGCACACTCAGCTCTTCCCCCCCTGCCCCCTTTCCCTGAAACCCATTACGAATGGCACCCCGGTTGGTCCGAAGACATCTCCACCGTCCGCCACCACGCCGACCTCCCAACCAACGCCCGGCGCTACGTCACCGCGCTCCTCCGGGCGACCGTCGCCGTCGCCGCAGTGGAACCGAATCCGACCAATCTTCGCTACATTGGCGTCGTCCCCCAGCGAAGACAGATCATCAAAGACGTCCCCGTGACGGCCGACCTGCTGGCCGACAAACGGTCCAGAGCGAGGCTCCCCCTGTGGGAGCGCTTAAGTCAGCCGCGTCCGCTACTTCGCGGCGACTTGCTCACGATACTGAATGTAGAACGTCCGCGCCGAGACGTAGGGGTCGAGCGCGTTCTCCGTCGCGGCATCGTAGGTGTCCATTGCCTCCGGCAGAGCCCGCAGAGCGTTGGCCGCCGGGATGGCGACCGTCCAGTCATACGTATCGCTAAAGAATTTCCCGTTGTAGAAAAACCCGACGTAAGTCACCGGATTCAACGCCGCGTCGCCCGCCCAGCCGACCGCGTCGCGGATGCTATTGGGCCCAAGCACGGGCAAAACCAAATACGCGCCGTGCGGAATCCCCCACTTCGCGAAGGTCTGCGCGGTGTCGACCGTCGGAAGGTTCCGCAGATCCGCCACCTTGTCAGATGGTTTCCAGATACCACCCACGCCGACCGAACTGTTCAGCAGAAATTTTCCGGTCTCCTGCGCCATCCGTTCGAATTTCCCCTGGAGCAGGCTATTCACGAACCGAACGGGATACTTCACGTTTTCGAACACGTTCGACAACGCCGTGCGGCCGGGAGTCGGGATGATGAACTCGTAGCCCTTGGTAATCGGACGCAAAAGAACGATGTAGACGCCTTCGTTCAGCATGAACGTCGCCCGGTTCAGAGGTTCGAGCGGATCCGGCACCGTGACCGCATCGTATTCATCAAGGTCATCGTATTCGCCATCGCTCGCCACGACCGACTTACCGTCGAACTCGTCTTCAATCAGGACACTCTCACCACTTGCAAGATCGTCGCGATCCGTTCGGGAAGTGGTGGCACAACCGCCAAGCAATGCGGCCGATAGGATCAGGAAAAGGGGTCTGCGGAGGATTTTCATTAGGGTCGGGCGACGGATTGCTTCAGTGCGGAGATCACCGCGTCGGCCCCTCCTTGTTTGTATTCGTTATCGAATTGAGTTCGGTAGTTCGCGATCAGACTCACTCCCTCGATCACAACGTCGGTTATCTTCCAACCCTCAGCTTTCTCGAGCCGATAAGCCACATTGTAATCACTTCCCTTGTAAAAAAGCGTAGTCGGCACTTCGACTCGACCCGCAGCAGTCTCCGATGCGGATTTGATCTTGATCTGAGGAGTCTCGCCTGGCGTCAGCTTCGCGCTGTAGGTCCGAATGATCAGTGTCGTGAAGAGCTTCGTAGCCTCGCTACGCTGACCGCTGGAAAACTTCCGCCAGCCCGGCCCAACCGCCCGCCGGGTCATCGCGTCGAAGCTGATCGCCCGCGTCAACGTTGGGCGAAGCTTTTCAGCCAGATCACCGCCGGAACTCCTTTGTGCCACCGCCAACACATCGTCGATGGATTTTTTCAGCTTCGACTCGGCGGTCGCGACATTCGAGGCAGCCAGTGCCGATCCGCAGATCAGCAGTGTGGACAGGAGGAGTAAGAGAGCACGTAGTTTCATGGGGTCGTTTCAGTTTCGCTTTCGGCGTCAACATTGCCGAAAGCCATCTTGCCGATCAAGGATTCCAGATCCACCGACGACTCCGTCATCGTGATCCGGTCGCCCTCGACCATCATCGCTTCGTCCGCACCGGGAGCCAGCGCGACGTATTTGTCTCCGATCAGTCCGGTGGTCTTGATCGAAGCCATGGTGTCGGTGGAAAACTCGATGGCGTCGCGCACCCGCAGGGTCGCAATCGCGCTGTAGTCCTCGGGATCAATTTCGATCGCCTCGACCCGTCCGACCGCGACACCAGCCAGCATCACGCTGCTGCCCACGTTTAACCCGCCCGCATTCGCAAACCGCGCTTCAAGCTCGTAGGTCCCACCGCCGAGCAACGATCCCGTCCCAAGCTTGATCGCTAGGTAGCCAATGGCGACGATCCCAAGCAGAACGAAAAAGCCGACGAGGAGTTCGAGTTTGGATTGATTCATGAAATTATTCGGTCGGAGTGTCCTCGCCAGCGCGGATTGATGCAAGCGCGCTGCCAAGTGCCTCCGCGCTGTCGCGGAATCCCCGAACGATGGGATGATCGCTCGCCGAGAACTCCGCGGGTGTGCCTTCGAAGCACATTCTCCCTTTTTGCAGCAACGCCACCCGATCGCTCACGACCAAGGCTTCGACCACATCGTGGGTCACGATCAAGGCGGTGAAGCCAAACTGAAGCTGATACTTTGCGATCATAGCAAAGACGGCGTTGCGCCTCAGCGGATCGAGACCGGCCGTGGGTTCATCGAAAAAGACCAACTCCGGTCTCGTGACGATCGCCCTCGCAAGTGCCAAACGCTTCTGCATGCCGCCGGAAAGCTGCCCGGGAAACTTCGCCGCGTGCTCTTGCAGCTCAAGCTGCCTCAGTGCTTCCAAGCTGCGCTCCCTGATTTCCTCCGTCGGAGCCTCCGACGTCTGCTCCAACGGCAACGCCACGTTCTCAAGCGCTGTCATCGAGTCGAACAACGCGTTGCCTTGAAAGAGGAAACTGCAACGCCGCCGGAAATCCTGAATCGTTTGCGGATCGCTCGACCTCAATTCCCGCCCGTCAAAAGTGATCGTCCCCGCGTCCGGCCGCTCGATGTCAGCCAGGCATTTCAGGAGCACCGATTTCCCGGCACCGCTCGGCCCCAGCACCGTGGAGACACTGCCGCGAGCGACTTCCAGCCCGACGCCCGCCAACACGACCTTCTCGCCGAAGCGTTTCTGCAGACCGTCCACTTGAAGTAGCGGAGTCGTTGGGGCGACATTCTCCATTAGACCAAAAACGAAGTGATGATGTAGTCCGCAGCCAGGACGATAATGCTCGCCTGCACAACGGCCCGGGTGGTCGCCGCGCTGACCGCCCGCGCACCGATCTCGCCGCGGAAGCGGTGGGAATTAAAACCGTGATAGGCGCAGACACTCATGGTGAGGATCCCGAAGGCCGTCGCCTTCAAGAAACACTCCCAAACGTCGCGCGACCCCACCGCCCGCTCGACGGACGACCAGTAAACTCCCGGCTCGACGCCCAACAGCAACGACCCCGACAAACTCCCGCCCCACAACCCGATCGCCACAAACAGCGCGGTCTGAATCGGGAACGTGATCACGGCCGCGATCAAACGCGGCGCCACGAGGTAACCGTGACTACTGACGCCCATCGTCTCCAGTGCGACAATCTGTTCCGTGTTCCGCTGCATCCCGAGCTCCGCCGCCAGAGCGGATCCGGCTTGCCCGACCAACATCAAGGCCGCCAGCACGGGGGCCATTTCTCGCACGAGACTGAGAGACACCAACGCGCCGAGCAATCCCTCCGACCCGAAGCGATTCAGCACGTAATATCCCTGCAGACCCAAGACCAGCCCCGTGAAAACCCCCACGATCAGAATCACCGGTAGACACAGCGTACCCTGCTCGTAAATGGCGCGCGCCACTCGTCGGGATAGCCGCCGCGATCCGACGGCAGCACCAAACGCTCGCCCGGTAAAGAGCGCGTAGTCGCCAAGTCCGCCAATAATTTCGAGGCCCGGCCGGCCAAAGAATCGCAACATCGCGCGAAATAAACGCTGAATCTCCAACATTATGCAATGCCCCCGCGCGAATTGTTGTGAGACTCGACACTTCCCTTGCCGCTACCTAGCTTGCCCCCAATGTCCTCCCCGACCCCTCCGCCGCCAGGCGACCCAGTGACCGCTGATTGGAATGCCATCGAAGCCGACGCCGACTTCCGAGCGCTCCTCAAGCAGAAAGCTGCCTTCGTCGTTCCGGCGACGATTTTCTTCATCGTCTACTACTTCACGCTCCCGATCCTGGTCGGCTGGTTTCCCGAGATGATGAGCCGACCGGTCTGGGGCGACGTGAACGCGGCCTACCTGTTCGCGCTTTCTCAATTCGCCATGGCCTGGATCCTCGCCGGCATCTACGTCGTTGCTGCCGCGGGTTGGGACAAAAAATCCATCGCCATTCTGAGGAAGTTCGGACGCGCTTAAGCCGCCCGCCGAAAATCGAAAATCCAAAACTCATCGCCGTCATATCCTCGGTGACTTCATCCTTCACCCGAAAGCCTGCCGCTTCCATATGCTCAATCCACTTGCCGCAGCAGCCGCAGGTCGGGCTGCGAAACACGATGAGTTCGGTGTCCGCAGCAACGTGCTGAACCGAGTCGGCGGTGGTTTGAGCTGCTGGATCATCGGCAGCGGAACATCCTGCCACGGCAATAGTGGTAGCAATTAGTCCCGAAAAAAGCAGTCCGGATGTAAACAAGCGGCGATTCATCATATTTTATACTGGACGTGGTTTTGACAGGTTGCCCTTAGCTTACGAGACTTACAGACGATTGTGAAATGGAAGTGAAAAAGCTCACTCCCCGGGAATGAAGCTCACCTCTACCGGCTGATGCTGAACGTCGTCAGCAATGCTCTGCAGCACACGCCCGAAAATGGCAAGGTTGCCATTCGTCTAAAGCAGATGGAGGGACAAGCGCTCGTGGTGGTGGAGGATGCCAGCATTGGCATTGACCCTAAGGACCAGCGCCACATTTTCGATCGCTTCTACCGAGTCAACAAGGGGCGATCGCGCCAGAGCGGTGGCTCTGGGCTAGGGCTTTCTATTGCCCAAGCGATCGCGGCGTCTCATGGCGGTAAGATCCAGGTGCAGAGCCAAGTTGGTCAAGGCAGCACATTTACAATTACGCTGCCGATAGCCAGTTGAGGCACCGACATGGAGCTAGTCAGCGCTGGGCCGCAGGAGTTCAAGCCGTTCAGGCTCCAATGCCACTTCGGGGTGCTCGTTGAGCCTAGCCGTATCGGAGGTCGCCGCCGACACCAGCAGCACCACACCCATCACGATCATAATGGCGTTCTCAAGAAAACTAACCACGCCCAGCGGTGCGCTAGAATTGCCGCCCACGCAGGCGCAGTTTAGCTCCTTCTTATCGATGTAAACCGCCTTAAAAACAGACGCCGCCCCGCTAGTACCAATAACCAGTGACCCAATGCCGGTTGCAATTGGAGCAATCCCGGAAAGATACCCCAGCCCCAGCAGCAGTTCTAGAAACGGGAAGGCTTTGCCGTAGGGCTTTACCCGCTGGGTAATCAGGTCGTATTTCTCAAAGCTCTCGGTGAACGACTCCAGGTCCATCAGCTTTAGCGATGCCAGCATCGAGAGCGCTACCCCCATGAAACCGGTCATTCCCAGTGATGCTGCTAGGGCAATCAGACCGGCGGTTGAAAAGATTGCTACGACGGGGGTATAGGAGTACTCAGATTCTTCCGCCTCGACGTCGAAACGCTCTGCTAGGTCGGAATAGCCACCGATGCGATCGCTGCCAAAGAAGATTTGCGGCGTCGTGGGCACGTTGTGCTTTGCCTTAAATGCCTCCACCTCTTCTTTAGAGGTGAGCCTGTGGTCTTCAAATTCGATTCCCTGCTCATTAAGCAGGTTGATGGCCCGCAGTCCCCAGGGGCATTCGTGCTCTGGCATCGACATGCGGTATACCTGGACGGATTGGCCAGCCTTTGGCCCCTTAGTGTCGGTATTAGTAGCGGTCACCTGTATCTCCTCCTGATCTGGCTTCAAGACTGCCTGTTTCTTCTAAGTAGTTCGGTGTAACAACGTATCGTTTAGCTCCGCTCTATATAACACTCGACTACTTCAGTATCTATGCAGTGGTTATTTTATTTAACACCTGCTCAATTGATAGCGTTGAACAATCTAAGCGTAACAAACTGCACGTTCCCTGAGCCCCACCCAAGGAGTCAATAAAAGTTTGTACCTTAAGAGATAGTCTAATTTCATTCTGATTTCACAGTTTGGCGATAGCGCGCTAAGCTGTGATGTTTTTGGCTTGAGCTGCTAATCTTCCTTGCCTTAGTTTCGGACTCCGCTTGTTGATAGATGAACCGACGGCGACGCTCAAGCTAGATTCTTATTGTCGTATAATTTTGAATGCAAGGAGTTGATCTATGGTCGCCACTCAATCTAGCAGCGACATGGCCGCATGCATTGAAGCTTGCCTCGCGTGCCTACAGGACTGCGAAAACTGCGTGACATCTTGTCTTAGCAGCGACAGCGTGCAGATGATGGCCGAGTGCATCAAGCGCTGCCGCGACTGCGCCGACACCTGCGCCATCTGCGCTCGGTTCATGATGCGCCAGTCCGAAATCCACACCTACCTCTGTCGGGCCTGCGCCGAAGCCTGCGATCGCTGTGCTGAGGAATGCGGCAAGCACGATTCCGACCACTGTCAGCGCTGCGCTGAGTCCTGCCGCCGCTGTGCAGAATCCTGCCGCCAGATGGCCGCTTAGCGACTAGACGAGAAGCCCCGCGCTCTAACCGTTAGGGTGTGCGTCGGGATGAGAGTCGCGCTAGCCGAAGTGCGCCCGCAAAATGATGCACAGCGGATGGTGCGGGCAGCGCTGAGGCTAGCAGTTGGTATACTAGAGATAGCAAGATGATACACCCCGCAAAGAGTGTGACGGGCCCGTAGGCGAAAGCTGCAAGTCACCCGTTCCTCAGTTTGCAAATGTATCTGCGACACATAGTGCGTATCCTCCCTCGCGGAGATGAAAATTCAAAACTCTGCCGTGGGGCATCAGGCGGAGTATAAACCTATCTCAGGATATGTCCCGGCAATAGCTGGGAGTCACTGAGGAAGCTCGCGCTGTACAGCTTGCTGCCAGCGTCGGGAGGATGTCACGAAGTGGAGTTTTCTTTGTAGGGAAAACTTCGCTTTCCACAATGGTTTTGGTTTATTCGGGCGTAGGAGCAAAGTCCGGCACCGATCTTCCCGCCAATTCGGATTGCATGGTGACCAGGCCATTTTCTCGGATATCAGAAATCAGCCACTCCATTTCTTTAATCTCGCGTCGTTGGGCGTCGATGATTTCATCCGCCAGCTCTCGAACCCGTAGATCCTCAATTTGAGCTCGCTCGCTCGTCAAAATAGCAATGGAATGGTGCGGAATCATACCTTCCATGTAGTCCACATCGCTGACCGTGATTTGGCTACGAACGAGCCATAGCGAAGCTCCAAACAAGATAATTGCGCCCACGTAGATAGCAACGTTTACGGTACGACTTTTATACATGTGCAGCATGTACGACAGCATGATAACCATCATCGCAGCACCCATAATCAGGGCCATAAAAACCCGCGTTTCGCTAAACCAGGCATGGTCTAATATTTGATAGGAGTGCAGATACATTAAGAAAAACATCGTAATGATTGAGGTGCCAATCATTGCAAAGAATTTGATGTAGCTGCTTTGCATACCTTTGTGGTGCTTAGCATCTGTGCGGTCGTCGATGGCGCTGTCGCTAGTTGTCATTGGGATTTTCGTATGAGAGTTGATGTGATGAACGTTTCTCAAGCTGCTGTGTAGTAAAGAATTAGCGAAAAATTACACGCCGCAGCACCTACCAATAGAGAGAATTAGAGTTTCTGTCATAGGAAGTAGGGAAATTTCATTTTGATTTCATTTGGGTCTGGTAGAAACAAGATTAGCGCCTTTGTTATTTAAAAACTGTCACCCTCTCGCTCGTCTCCCTGACCTAAAAACGCCAAAATGAAATTATTGAGCAGACCCAATTGGCTTATCTGCAGCGTTTTTCACGCTGGTGGAGGACAGGGGGTGGTGGCGCACCGTATCTGTTTAGCGTGTCGAAGGCCCTCACCCCCGACGCCTCTCCCAATCTTGGGGTATATGTTTAGCGTCTCGGAAAACCCCCTCAATCTCCCCCTTTCCTTTCGCGGAGCGTGTCCGCAGGACGCAGGGGAGATTGAGGGGGGTAAAGCAATGCTTGAGCCGCATAGCCAAGATGTGTGTACTTAGTAGCTCATAATTGGGGGAAGGGATAGGGATAGGGGCTTCCAGGGCGCTAAACCCTGCGGCGCACCGCGCCACCATCCCCCAAATCCGCGCCTCAGGTAAGTGGAAATTGCTATAACTCACCTATGAAAGCAATCAACGGTCGCGCCCTATGCAGCCTGGAAAGATATTGTCTCCGTCAGCCCAGGCGATCGCGTCCGCATTCGCATTCCCTGCCGCGACTATGTCGGGAGAACCGTCTATCACTGCCATGTCCTGGACCACGAAGACCGTGGCATGATGGGAGTCCTAGAGATTAAGGCCGATTAGAGTTTATGCAACGTCGTCAATTTCTCTGGCTCATGGCTGCGGCATCAAGTGCGCCGGTGATATCTCGGTGTGCTCGTACCCCCGTCATTAGTTCTGTGGCGAGCACCGAGGGCCTGCTAGAGGTTTCGCTTGCAGCTCAGCCCAGCAGGCAAACTCTATCTGGAAAATCTGTTAATCTGCTGTCCTACAACCGTCAATTGCCTGGCCCTTTGCTCGAAGCCCGCGGGGGCGATACAGTGCGCTTGACCCTCAGCAACGCCCTCGACACCGCCACCAACCTCCACTACCACGGCCTCCATATCTCTCCTCAAATCGATGATGTGTTTCGAGAGGTCGCCCCTGGAGAGCAGTACACCTACGAGTTTCAGATACCAGACAACCACCCCGCCGTGACCGCTTGGTATCATCCCCACTATCACCTTAACGTCGCCCCGCAGGTCTTCGGCGGTTTAGCCGGGCCGCTGATCATTCGAGGGGAGTTGGATGAGATTCCTGAAATTCAGCAGGCTGACGAGGCGCTGCTACTGCTGCAGGACGTACTTGATTCGCCGCAAGCGCTCCAAGATCCGCATCCACTGGCCAAGCGGTGGGGACGAGAGGGGAGTCTTATCCTGGCCAATGGTCAACAGAACCCTACCCTCGATTTGCCACGCAACGGCCTGTTGCGGCTGCGACTGATCAATGCCTCGACCTCTCGCATCTACCAGCTTCGGCTCCAGGACCATCCCTGGTATCTAATAGCAACGGACCGAGGGGCGATCGCTGAACCTACTGAACTTGAGACGCTGCTCCTTTCGCCTGGAGAACGCGCTGAGGTGCTGATTTCAGGGAAGCGGGAGCCAGGAGAATACCCACTAATCAGCTTGCCCTACGATCGCGGTCTGGCTGAGAGCCGCTCAGCATTGGGGGATGCCGCCAAGCAAATGGTGGGGGTGGTGCAGCCGACCCAAACCACGGTCGCTACCCTGCGGTATGGGGAAGGCGATCGCCCTGACCCGCTGCCGCTGCCGAAGCAGCTTATTCCGGTAGAGCCGCTGCCCGAGCCTCAAGCAACCCGCGAATTTTTGCTAGACCATGGCCTCGATGCTACCGCTCCATCGACCGGCTTCACGATCAATGGTCAGTCTTTTACCATGGGCCGCGTCAACACCCGCGTTCGCCTCAACGATGTGGAAGATTGGCGCATCATCAACAAGGCCAGCATCGATCATCCGTTTCACTTGCACACCAATCGCTTTCAGGTTCTAGAGCGCAATGGCCGCCCTGAACCGACGCGCGCCTGGAAAGATACCGTGGGCCTGAAGGGCTATGAAAGTGTCACCATTCGAGTCCGATTTGATGACTTTGCTGGGCGCACGGTGTACCACTGCCACATTCTCGACCACGAGGACCAGGGCATGATGGGAGTTCTAGAGATTCAGCCCGCTTAAGGCAAACGACTCAAGCGGGCCTTGGTGATGCAGACCGTGCTTAGGAGAAAGGAGTTAGTTGTCTTTTCTTATCGGTTTCGGCTGACTCAATCGCAGTTATTCGTAGTCGTGATAAGAAATTGGATGCACGGGGCCGCGCCACAGATATTGGCTGAGCTGCTGGCCCATGGCTTTTTCGGTATCTGAGCTTTCTGGCAGGGGCCATCTGAGGGCTTTGTACAGTTCGCCTCGGTAGAGGTCGAAGGCGGCGTCTAGGAGGTCGCCGTAGCTGCGGGCGGTGGATAGCGCCCAACGATAGGCGAAGACCATGGTGGCGAATCCGAGGGGGAGGGCCAAGAGTGCCCAGGGTGTCCAGGGGCCGAAGAATGCCCAGAACCAGAGCAGCAGACCCCAAAGCCAAACGCGGGCGGCGGTGTTGAGGCTGGCTCTGGTCTCTTGCAGGTCGCTTCTGGGGTGGTCGGGCAGCAGCATCCACAGGTGGGGCCAGCAGACGATGGCGTTAAGGCCGTATTTGGCCTCGGGGCGCAGTTCGGCGGCGTGGAGGATGTTGCCTAGCTGGGTGGGCATTAGAGACTGGGTTTGGGAGGGGAGCCAGCGGCGCTGGTAGTCGAGCTGGGTTTGCTTTTCCAGTAGATGTCTTGTGGGGGACTGGCTGGCCTGCAGGCGCATCAGGTCTTGGATCTGAGTTTTGGTGTGGCGGAGCTGCTTTTCGTAGTGGTGGAGCGATCGCCGCTTTATGGGCGGTAGTGCCGGTTGTCAATGAGCGAGAGCGCCAAACCTACTACGGGGCAGTGGACCTAGTGAGCAAGCGGTTGTTTATCGAAGCGCACGAGAAGGGCAACACTGCTTGTACTATTGATTACCTGAAGTCTTTGCAAGCTCAGTTTCCCCACCAGCGGCTACTCATTCTGTGGGATGGGGCCAGCTATTATCGCTCTGGCGAACTTAAGGAGTATCTAGCCCAGGTGAACGCGGGACTCACGCAAGAACAATGGAAGATTCACTGTGTTCAGTTCGCCCCGAATGACCCGACTCAGAATCCTATTGAAGATGCTTTGCTTCAAGGCAAGACGTGGCTTAGGCGGATGTCTGGGTTGTGTCCATCGTTTCCGGCACTTAAAGCCCTGTTTGAGCAGTTCTTCAGGCTGGACACCTTCGATTTCCACAAACTGCACATGTATGCTCCTCCTCATAAATCAAACAGGACTGCTATAGCCCCAGGGTATCGACTGCTTAGTGGTGCAGAAATCTCAAAGGATGCTTAAGCGGACTCATCATGAGAAGACGACCACCCTTGAGAACTCAATTTGGCAGTCTAAAGCGGCTCGCTTGCGCTTCGAGGCACAGGCTTTAGGTGGACTTTTGGGTGGTAGGGCAATCAGCGTTGGCAGTAGCACTCGCCTGTAGCAGCACCGTCCTATATTTCTCAGACCAAGCTGCAGAAAACTCAGTCCCCTATCGCCATGCCAGTCGAGCTTTGAGCGTTGACCGCTCTGAACAAGGATCATGCCAACAATTAGCGCAATCAGATAGGCCGTGTCCAACAGCATGAATAGACACGTCAGGGCTTGAGCATCCCTTAGACCGGAAGCGACAACATTGAAGGCCGCCGACTTGTAGTCTTTGAAGTGCGGCTCTATGCCGCCAAAGCGCTTGCCGTAGAGCGCGAAGGTTTGCAGGGAGGGGGGCGTGCTTGATAGAACCGCCCAGGGCTCGCTGGCGTTGGGAAGGTGGCCTGTGACGAGGTGCGCCTCAATGTCCTCTAAGACAGTGACATTGTGTAATAGATAAGCTTGCTGCTCTGGGGGGAATAGATATTGCACCGAACGAGTCGCTCCAGTAGCAAGGCGGACCTGCATGTCACACTTGACCCGAACCGCCCACTGCCATTGGCACTCCTCGAGCCAGACCAGCAGTTCTCTGTGGGCAAAGCCTCGGTCAGCCAATAGCGTCACCCCGCAACCGGAGGGCACCAGCGCTTTGGCTGCCTCAAGAACGTGTTTGTAGTCCTTGAAGGCGACACTAGCACTCTTGTGCTCTAGCACCACCTGAGCCAAGGCAAACGAGCGCCCACCCCACACCAGACAGACTTCCACCAAACAGAACTGCTCCCACAGCATGCTGGTGTCTAAAGTTAGGGTAATCTCGCTGCCGTCAAATGCTTGCAGAGCATGGCGTAGGAGCGGTACGTAGAAGCGCTCAGCGCTGATGTGCTGGTTGTGAACCAAGTAGCTTAGGCGCTCCATGTGTGCTCTAGCCTCGCAGTTTCGATGGCTCAGGTAGGTGACCCATTTCCCCAGACAGGCGCTTTGAGATTGCAGGATAGCAGCGACTGCTTCTGCAACGCCTTGCAGGTGACGCTCGTCTTTTGGGTTGACCCATTGACGTAGTTGGTCCATCAGCTGACGATAAAGCAGGGGTGTTTCCATTGATTTAGCTTTGAGTTGGGGAACTTAAGCTTCTCATGGAACACCCCTACCGTTAACCCCTGTCCTAGGCTGAGACTTTATGTATACCAATACTTTCAGGACTTCCCTGCACCACTAAGGTATCGACTGTCAGATGGCGCTTGCGTCCTTTGATACGTTTGGCTGCGTCATAGCCAACCTCGTGGCTAATCATGGTAACCGTCGGCACACTTTGACTGTCAACAATCAGCTCTGATGGGCTAGCATCGCGTCCTGCACACAGTCGGCTCATCTTGTAGAACCGGTCATGCATCAAAAGCCAAGTACCGTCCTTTTTCCAGCGACGGAAGTAGGTGTACACCGTTTGCCAAGCGGGAAGCTCCCCCGGTAAGCCGCGCCAGGTACACCCCTCGCACAGCACATAGAAGATGGCGTTGAGCACGGCCCACAAGCAGGTTGTTCTGGGGCGTCCGCGATCGCTATCAGCGGGCAAAAGACTGGCTAGGAGCTCGTACTGGTCTTGGGTAAGGTTGCTGGGATATGCTTTACTCATCGCTCTTTCGGGTGCTGGTATGCTTTCACATCCAGCCTATGCCCGGAGAGCTTTTTTTACAGCCCTACCCCTTTCTCAAACATCCTCTAAGGATTGCTGAAACGCGTTGTCGTCTAAGCAAGCGGGATTGGGGACGATGTCTCATAGATGGTCAGATCCTAGACGAAAAATGCCCTTAGCCTTGCGGCCATGAGTTTTGATAAGTATAGGCTTGAGCTGATGAAGCCATAAGCCAGCCCAGCTGCTCTTGGAGGTCATGCTTCAATTCACTATCGTGGCTCATGGGGTTTCTGATGGGTGTCGTAATTCTGATGAAACCCCACCCTCACTTACTTTTAAATCTTTTTGTCTTGTACTGAGGTCAAAACCTATTGCCGCGCAAAACTGAACTGTGCGAGCGTCAAGTCCATTGCTCTAGGTGCTGATAAATTGGCAGCGACATTTCTAAACTGTTGGGCTTTACATGCTAACAGACGGTGATTACCCACGTAACAGGGATAGCCCAACAGTAGGAGAGCGTTTGAAATGATCTGACTTACGTAGGAATAGATACCTCGATTGAGTTTGAGGTCGTCTCAAATCTCTTCAGTCTTGTGCAATTCGCAGATGCCTCAAGCTGTCAAGCTGTCAAGCTCGGCTCAGCAGGCTTTCCAAATGCTCTCTTAGTGTTGGGCTATCAACTGTAAGATAACGACACAATAGGACCAGAATGTGATTGCAGCCGTTATTCTTTGAATGCCACCATAGTTAACCAGGGTTAAGCCGTGAAAAGTACTATACGTGAAGGAGGCTTAGGCAGCGTGTCTTGGCAAAAAGGAAAAGCACTGACAATAGCTTGTGTCGGACTATCTATCTTAACGAGCTGCACAAGTACAAATAGCCCTCCCCCTCTAGAAACAGCATCACCAGAAGCTACTTCATTAGATATTGGCGATACAGAATCTAAAACATCTTTGCCGGTAGATTCGGCTGAAGCTAGGGGAAAGACGGCTAAGTTGTCTTCGGAGCAGACCAAAGAGCTGCTCAATGCTGAACTTGAAACCCCGAAGTTCAAGCGAAAATTGCAGGCTGTTGTCGTACCTTCGTATATTCCTCCTGGCTTTGAAGTCGAATACTTCAAAACATCATCGTTTTTGGAAGGCACAGACTACTTCTATGAGTACTACTACATCGTCTACAAAAGTAGTAGCACTGATGCCTGTTTCTTTGTCAGTGCATCTGCGCTTGATACGGAAGGCGCAGGGGCTGGTCCAACAGAAGTGGAAGAAATTGAGAAAGTGAAGGTGGAAAAGCTTGGTATAGAGATAGATATGGGGCTCATTGGATTTGATCAGTCAGGGGATCAAGGGTTTTCTATCACGACACTTGGTGGACAAGGCGAGTTTGAATCTTCTGATTACGCTTTCGGTTCGCCGGATCGAGAATTGTGTAGTCAAATAATCTCTGCTGGGGAAATGGTTAAAATACTTGAGTCTCTACAATACCTAGATCCAGCCGAAACAAGTAAACTTCAATATGACAATGGTGTAGTGTCGTAAGTTTTAGTATTGTTTCACTACTATCTTCTTGCTGTTTTTGTCGCTCACTTTTCTTATGATTAAACTTACTGTTGAACAAGTTATTTCAAGTATTGAGATGCTGAGTGCTACTGAGAAAGATGAACTTGTTGCTCGCTTGACCACTGTGCTTAGTGGTCAAAATTGGGTCAATCAACCTGAAAAGGGACAGTCGATGACAAATACCCTTGGCGATGTACAGCTCAGCGGTGGTAACTCTACTTTTAACTTTCAGCCGGAGCAGGGCGGGAGAGACGTCAACACCTCTACCACCTTTGCTCAGGGATCCTCTGGCCACAGAGAACTACTTCAAGCTTTGTCCTCTTTACAGAAAGCCATTCGCACTTCCGAAGCTCTGCCCGAGCTTTCCAAAATTGGAGCTGAGAACCAAGTTGAGCAGCTTGCCGATGAAGCCAAAAAAGACAATCCTGACCAAAACTTGATTGGCCGAACCGTGTTAGCGCTAAAGCAGGGATTACAAGGGGTTCAGGACTTGGCTGGACCAGTGATGGCAGTGGCTTCCATAGTCGCTAAGGTATGGAGCATTCCAGTGTAATGGCAACGAGCGATGGTGACGAGCAGGGTAACTTACCATCTCAACAAATGGACAATACCTTGGGTGATGTCAGTATCCAAGGCGATAGTGCTGCCTTTACGTTTGCACCTACTCAAATTGGCACACAAATTCAAACCCAGATTACCTACAAATCGACTAGTGTTGTTACACAGCGAGAACTCAACCCTACATCTCCCTACAAAGGACTGTACCAATTCACAGAAGCAGAGCGAGAATATTTTTTCGGTCGTGATGCCTTAATTGCCCGTCTCTTCGAGGCCACTAACCAGAATAAATGCTTGTTAGTGGTTGGGGCGTCCGGATGTGGTAAGTCATCAGTAGTAAAGGCGGGGCTTATTCCAGAGTTAAGAAAGACCTTGGGTATCAGCAAGCTAAAGATCGTTTCGTTCTCACCAGGACGTTATCCCTTCGAAAGTTTTTATTCCAACTTGCGCGCCAATGGTAAAGAGTATCGATTTACTGAAGAACAAGTTGAGCCTGCTAGACCAGTTTCCCCAGAAACACTTACTACTGTTATTCAAACTCTTCAGCAGGGCGAGGAACGTTGGCTTCTCTTTATCGATCAGTTTGAGGAAATCTTTACCAACTGTTGTGATGAATCTACTCGTACTAGTTTTATCGATGCTTTAGTACATCTACAGCAACACACGGATGATTCAGTGCGCATTATTCTCACCATGCGGGCTGAATTTCTGGAATACTTCAGTGCGTATCCTCAGTTGGGCCAGGTTGCTAACAACAACACTATTCATCTAGTCACCGACATGCATCCCGATGAGCTACGGTTAGCCATTGAGCAGCCAGCAGCGAGGCATGGAGTAGTCTTTGAAGAAGGCCTTGTTGAGCAGATTACTAAAGACGTCCAGGGGCAAAGTGGGTATTTGCCTCTGCTGCAGTTCACCTTAGACCTTCTTTGGGAAACAGAATGTCGAACCCTGGGTCAAGACGGTCAGCCTCACATTGCCGATCGTACTCTGAATCGCTCTATCTATACAGAACTGGAGGGAGTTCGGGGGGCCTTGCAATTGCGGATTAATCAAATCTATACACAGCTTAATCAGGCCGAACGAGACGCCACCCGGCAGATTTTTCTGCGCCTGGTCCACATTACAGACTCTGTTTCTCAACCTGTTAGCCGCAAAGCCTACCGCGCAGAATTTCAAGGTACGACCCTTGAACATACGCTGCAAAGGTTTGTTGATGAAAAAATGGTGGTTGGTAGTTATGACTACTCTGGCCAAGAATCTCTCTTTCTCATGGATGGGGGCAATGTCAGGCGGCAAAGCGCAACTTACGAAGTCGCCCACGAGATTATCTTAAGCTCCTGGGACGTCCTCAAAAACTGGATGGAAGAGGCTAAAGACGCCATCATCTTCAGACCTCTTTTAACGGATAGTATGAGGCGGTGGGAGGCGGCAAAAGCGAGGAGCGTTGCTGATGGAGACGAAAACAGTGACCATGCAAACGAAGAATTGCTGAAGGGAGCTCAACTCGATCGCGTTATTGAGTTGAGCGCAAATAAAGCCTTTGCACGCTTGGGGGGATTAACTCCGCTGGAAACTCAATTCATCGATGCCAGTCAAGAGTGGCAAACGGTGCAGAGACGTCGTCGAGCTGAGCTAGAGACTGAGAGAGAACGTACTCAGCTACTGACCGCAGCTAACCATAAGGCCAGGAAAATTATCCGCAAGGGGGTAGTTTTCCTGGCAATTGCTGTCCCAACAGCTCTAGCTATTTCTCTTTTGGGAGCTTGGGCTTTGAGACGACAGTTTATCCTAAGCCGACTCGAACAGAACGGTATTAGTTTGCTTCAGCAAGCCGAACTCGGCGTGAGTGAAATTGATGCTCTTATCGCAGCACTTCAAAATGCCAAAGCTGGCCAGAGTATGGTTGCACCAAACACCGCGCTAGGAAAATATCCTTTCTACAGCCCGATAGTGGCGTTAGAGACGATCTTGAACGGCATTGATGAAAAAAACCGCTTCCCCACTCAGCAGAAAAACATCAAAGCCGCTGCCTTTAGCCCGGATAGTGAGCTCATCACAACAGGCGGCAGCGACGGGAAGATTCAAATCTGGAACCTATCAGGTAGCCAGGTACAGGAATTTCAAGCTCATGCAGGCGGTCCGTTGGCGGACATCAATGCGGTCAGCATCAGCCCCGATGGAGTCTACATCGCCTCGGCAAGTACCGATGGCACTGCTAAGCTTTGGAGCCGTGCTGGCGAACTGATAGCTACTTTTTCTGAGCACGCTGGCGAAGTAGCAACGGTCAGCTTTAGCCCGGATAGCAAACGCATTGTTTCAGCGGATAGCTATGGCGAAGTCTTAATCTGGGATACCTCTGGCAGGCAAACAGGACAGCTTACTGGTCATAAAGGGCGCGTATCTCAAGCCCAATTTAGTCCTGATAGTCAAAGACTAGCCACCGCTGGGATGGATGGCACCATTCGCATTTGGAATGCAGCAGGCCAGCAGCAAATTGCTTGGAGCGGCCATGGGGGAGAACCGATTTATGCAGTTAGTTTTAGTCCCAATGGTCAGCGTCTGGTCTCTGCTGGAAAAGATCGCACCGCCAGAATCTGGACGCTGTCTGCCCAACAAGTCCAAAATCTAGAAGGTCATACGGGTCTGATAACCAGTGCCAGTTTTCACGCAGATGGTGTTAGGTTGACCACGGCCTCCGATGATGGCACCGCCCGCTTATGGAATCTAGAGGGAGAATCATTGGCGCACTTTCAGGGCCATCGCGGCACGGTTTGGCAGGCAAACTTCAGTCCCGATGGTCGATATTTGGTGACCACTGGACGAGATGGCACCGCTCGCTTGTGGAGCTTAGAGCGACTAGGAGCGCTCAGCCTAACAGGGTTGACTGACGATGCTAATGCCGTCAGCATTAGTCCTGATGGCGAGCTGTTGGCGGCAGCCGGGAACGAAGGTGTCTTAACCGTTTGGGATGCCAGCGGCCAATTGCTCAACTCCTGGACAGCCAACCCCTCCGGACATATCTTTACTGTTGCCCTTAGCCCTGATGGCGGTCGAATCGCGACTGCAGGATATGGCAGGACTGTTAACCTCTGGACTCCATCGGGAGAAAGGATTACACAATTTGAAGGTCACAGGCCCTTTACTAGCAGTCTCGCTTTTAGCCCCGATGGACAATTTTTTGCCACCGCCGGAGCCGATAAACAAGCCCGATTATGGACTGCGGGTGGAGAGCAGGTTGCCACTTTGACAGGTCACGGAGACATTGTCAGTGTGGTCACTTTCAGCCCTGATACCTCGACATTAGCAACGGCAGGGTGGGACGGTTGGATTCGACTGTGGGATACTACCGGCAACTCGGTGCAAGCCTGGCAGGGACACCAGGGCAAAATTAGTGGCTTGGCTTTCGGGCCCGATGGTCAGGCGATCGCTTCGGCCGATAAAGGCGGTACCGTCCGGCTCTGGGATACTAGTGGGCGAGAAACACTAAATTTCTATACTTACCAGAGCGGTATCAATGCACTGGCATTCATTCCCAATACTTCTCTCTTAGCGACTGGTGGAATGGATGGTAGCGTTCGCCTGTGGGATTTAACTGGTCGGCAAATTACTCAGTATCTACATTCCCAAGGAGCCATCTGGGGAATAAGCCCGGCGCTAGACGGCAAGCATATTTTGGCTGGGGGAGCGAATGGAGAAGTGCAGCTCTGGAACATTCGCTCTTTAAGGGAATCGATCGAGCAGGGATGTGACTGGCTCCAGGATTATTTCACCAGCAATGACGTTCTCGGGGCTGAAGATCTGTGTCCTGCTCAAATGAGGGATACGAATTGAGTCGTCGCAACGCCTTTGGAAGCGATGATTTTAATACGCTGGATGATTCAAATATTCAAAGGATTCCACAATTTTGACGGCTTCATTTAAAGAGACCGTTTTGGAACATTCAGCATCGCCAAAGGAATAGAGCTGGCTTCCTCCCCATTTAGTTGGTAGTTGAAATCCCTCAAAGCTCAGGAATGAGCCATCTCTCTCTTGAACAAAATTGATATAAATCAGTGTCACTGCTCCCAGTAAAGCAGAGTCAGCTGTAGCATATTGCACATCTTCGGCAGCCGCACCGCCTTGGCCAGTTGCGCCGTAAATTCGAAAGCAGGAATCGTTTGCTGATTGATATGTAATTGAGTATTCGGGGGCGAAAGCTAGATAGCCGTTAGCAGGTCTAGTCACGGCTTCGATTGACTGAACTTCATATCCTTCTGGGATATATGTCGGAACAATTACGTCAAATGTTAGTCCTATCTCTCTGTATTGGTCAGGCTCTAGCAACGCTTGCGCTTGGTCTATACTGAGCTTGGCCCGCTGAGCGACTACCTCAAGAGGCGAGGGTAGACTTTCGAGGGAGATTGCTGGCCCTACCGTAGCAGCTATAATTTCCTGGGATTTTAGTATCGGCAACTGCGCATTTAGCATTTCTAACGCTTTGTTAGCCTGTAGTTCCCCCGCGACATACCCCAGAATAACTGCAGAAACTAGATAGTTTTCAGAGCCTTCCGGTCCTCCCCGGATATAGCCCATGTGGGCATTGGGACAAAGCAGCTCCCGTACTTCAATCAGCTCTGGAGCTGCTGCTTGTGACCAGGACCACTCATGGCTAGAAGACTCTAAATAAAGGGGATATACCTCTAGGGGATAGGCATTACTTCTCTGAGAGAGCGGCATTCCGCAGAGACTCAGTTGAGTGCCTGCTCCAGTGACAGAAGTCGTCTCAACTGTGGCGGCTGTATTCGGAGCTTCATCAACAACAGTAGACTCATTGTCAGAAGAGGATACCTGGGGAGCTTTCAGACGAGTGTATTGGCATCCTAGTATGGCTAAGCCGCCAACCAACAATACTGCACTTGACTTTAGTAGTGAAAAATAGCTGCTATACATCTGACTGTGGTTGCTACTTACTAATTGATATCGACACTGAAAATCTATTTTTTATTTATTCTAGAATTAGCCTCAGTATATCGACCAAGGCTCTAAGGCTTGGTGGTGCAAAAAACTCCTGAAACCCCTATGGCTAAAGGATTGTTGAAAAAGTGTCAGTTTCTGCGAACGCAAGTGCAGCGAGGCTACCCTCCACGAATTTGCGTGATTTGAGGGCATGATTTTGAGTTTATCCGGCCTCATCCTGGGAGCAAATATTCTCTCCTTGAGTTTTCTGCACCACTGAGGGATGGTGAGTTCAAATTGCTAGGCTTCAAGCTACTCGAAGCCGATGCTTGTCTTATCAGCCAAAGCATGGTGAGCTATTCTAAGGAATTAACTGTCTTTTCTGCTCGAGCCCATGCAGGAACCGATCGCCTCTCAGCTCACCCAGACAGACGCTGTTACAGTGGACAGTAGGCCACAGCAGCCCAACTCCCTGGTTAAGCTGATTGAGGATGCCGAAACCCAGCGGTCTGCATTGCTGAAGATCGACGCCATGCAGGACATCAGCAACACGGACCGCAACGCAAGGCGATCGCGCAGCGAGAGCAAAGCCTTCATCGCTGTGCGATCGCAAAGCCTCCATCGCCCCATCCAAACAACCCCTTGCCTCTCGCCCCCCAATAGGGTACATTAGACCGCTAGAAGCTGTTTCCCTGATAGCAGCTTGCCCAACACCCAAAAATTTGGTCAAAACGGACGCGATCGTCATCGTCAGTGACGATCGCGCCCTGACCCTTGGACAGAGCGTACCTGTCTTCGAGCTGCAACTATTGTAATTTCAATGGTTGCAGCCATCCTAGACACGCCCAAACCAGGGACGGATCAGGTTTTTGGGTTTTCTTACCTACTAAAACGGAGAAAACCCATGACATTTTTATACCCCGAGCAGCCTGCCTATAGCGAGGCAGCACCTAACGTGCTGGCCAGCGAAGCAGCACCCACCATGCTGACTACCCTCGACCCCGGCCCCAGCGGCGAAGTCGTCCGCCATGTGATCATCGGCTCCCCCGAAGCCCTGCGGGAAACCATCCACCTGCTGCACCTAAAGCGCTACGTGGAACCCACCCGGTGGTCCGGCCCCATCGAGATTGGCCCCAACGGCGTCAACATCCCCCATAGCCATGGTCAGGTGTTGTTCTACCTCACGCGGCTGCGTTCCCTAGACGTCATTGTCTAGCTGAACCGAGCACATAGTCCCCCGACTCAGGGGGACGCCAACGGTGGGAGCCACCCCGGCTCGCCCGCCATCGTCAAAACAACGCCGCGATCTTGAGCGATCGCCGCCTACGCTTTAAATGCAGCGCTCGATCTTTAAAGCGTGACCCCTCAACTCTCAAATGTAGGTCTCGATCTTTAAAGCGTGACGCCTAAACTCTCAAATGTAGGTCTCGATCTCTAAAGATCGCCCCCTCAACTCTCAAATACAGACCACGATCTTTAAAAGATCACCCGCGCAACTTTAAAGATCACCGCCTACAGCTCAAATTGCACCCCTCAACGCTCTGCTGATACCGCTGGCGAACTATCTCATAATTGAGCTGCACGCTCTGATTGACTTTGAGGAGTTCTATCCTCTCTGAAGTCCCCCAGAATTGGGGGCTTAAAGCCCTTCGGGCATACCAGAAAAGGGGGCCTTCTCCAGGGCAAAATAGCCGAGATGTAACAAGGCATGAAAGCCGACGACATCACACCTAGGACCCAGGCTCGCTATACCATTGGCCGCTGAGGAGATTTGAAGCTAACCTCGTCCAAGTCCCAGACCTGGGGGATTCACGGGGCCTCTGCCGGGAGCTAAAATCCGAGGGGATGCAGAGATCGACTCACACCAAGTACTCAGCTCGCTATTCGGAAACTGAGAAGAAATTCTATTCGAGCAATTCAGCGACTTCTATGGCTATACGTTCTATGTCCTGCAGGCCGCCCAAAAAAAGAACCTCCAGCGGCTCAATGCAGGCAGACATTTGAACTAGAGCAGCTTTTGGCTCGCCAGCCACTGGCCCATCGTCTGCTGAACCTCTGCCTGCGGAACGGGGAGCACCTTTGCCGAGCGGCTAAACTCAGCGACCGCCGCGGCAATCACGAAGCAGTTGATGCTCAGCAGCACAACGGCGATCGCGGTGGTGAGAATACCGTCGCTGCGGTCCTCCGAGCTGAGCGCGATGTCTTCGTCGGATAACGCTTCAGAGACTAGATGTTCTGTGTCTCGAAGCTCGTGGGGAATGTAAAAATCGAACATACGGGATTCCATGACGTTGTCCCTCAATACCATGCACGTTAATTTTTACTTAACCAGATTTTTGAGGGGGCGATCGCAGCCCGTTTAGAAAAGTTCAGATCTATTCAAATTTTGTTTAAGTCTTGGGAACTTACGACGTCCTGTCAATATGACCCAGGTCTCGCTCGGGGGCAATCTCATCGCGCACCCGCCGCTTTAATTCCGTGATCTCTGGAAAGCCCCCCTCCTGCTTCCGGGACCACACCAGCCTGCCGTTGGCGCTCACCTCGAAGATACCGCCGCTGCCCGGCTTGAGGGCCAGCTCAGAAATCTCTTGCTCAAAGGTGGTCAGCAGCTCTTGAGCCATCCAGGCGGTCCGCAACAGCCAGCGGCACTGGGTGCAGTAGGTGATAGTGATGGTGTTGTTGGGGGGGAGCTGTTCCATAGCTGGGGGAAGTTGGGTCTGCAACAACCTTAAACCAAAACCAGTTCCCAACCTAGACGAAGTTTATCAGGCTGCTCTAGGCGCTGCGCAGCGCCACGATGGGGTCCAATCGAGAGGCCTGCCGGGCCGGAAAGACGCCAAAGAAGAGGCCAATGCCGCCGGAAACCACCACCGCCACCACCGCCGCCGTCACCGATACGCCTGGGGTAAACGGCGTCGCCAAACCGATGAGCATCGCTCCGCCCACCCCCAAGGCCGTACCAATGACCCCTCCTGCCGCCGACAAAATTACCGCCTCGATCATGAACTGGCTGAGGACATCTCGCTGAGAAGCCCCCACCGCCTTGCGCAGCCCGATTTCCTGAGTGCGCTCCCGCACCGACACCAGCATGATGTTCATGATGCCAATCCCCCCAACTAGTAGAGAGATGCTGGCAATCGAAGCCAACATCGTTGTCAGCGCTCCGGTGATCGTCTCGCTCGTCTCTAGAATGTCCTGCTGGCTGTTGATAGTAAAGTCGTCCTCACTAACCACCTGGTGCCGCAGCCGCAGCAGGTTGGCAATCTGAAACTTGGCGGCGTCCATACGCTCGGGGTCAGACACCGAGGCGCTGATGTAGGTTAGCTCAATGCCGTAGGGGGAGGTGCGCCCTACCAGCCGATTGGTCATCGTTAGCAGAGGAATCACCACGGCGTCATCGTAGTTCAGCCCCAGGTTAGTCCCCTTCTCATCCAGCACCCCAATCACCCGAAAGCTAACGTCGTCAATGCGGATGGTCTGGCCGATGGGGTCGCGGCTGTCCATCAGTCGCTCTGCTAGGTCCGCCCCCAGCACGGCTACGGGGTTGCTGCGGCGGGCGTCCAGCTCTCCAAAGAACTGACCCTGGCCCATGTCAAAGTTGCGCACCGACAAGAATCCATCGGTGGTGCCCACCACCGTAGCGTTGACGTTGCGGTTGCCTCGGGTAATCAGGCCCCGGGTGTTATATTCGGGGGCCACCGCCGCCACTGAGGGCACCTGCTCAGCGATCGCCTCCGCATCCTCTAGCACCAGGGTTTTGGGGACGTTGAAGGTGGCCCGCTGGGTGTCGCGGCTGCCGGGGACGACGAACATCACGTTGGGGCCGAGGCCTTCAATCTCGTCTGTGATATAGTCCTGGGCCCCCTCTCCCACCCCCACCATGGCAATCACCGAGGCGTTGCCAATAATGATCCCCAGCATGGTCAGGGTGCTGCGCAGCTTATTGGCGGCCAGCGCCTTGCTGGCCATTTTGACGCTCTCTAAAAAGTTCATGGCTAGTCTTCTTCCCCTTGGCCAAAGTTCAAGTTATCCAAAGTCTTACCGGGGGGCAGCTCTAGGAAAATGCGATCGCCCGACGCTACCCCTTCTAAAATCTGGATTTGGTTGCCCACTTGGGAGCCCAGGGTCACCCGCCGAAAGCGAATCTCCCCCGCCTCATCCGTCACCAGCACCCCGGGCTGGCCGTCCTGGCTGACAATAGCCACCGAAGGCACCACCAGCGCCTCCTGCAGGTTGTCGCCGACAAAGGTCACGTCAGTCTTCATCCCCGACTTGAGCTCCTCCTGCCCGCTCACCAGCTCAATCACCACCTCGAAGTAGGTAAAGTCTCCCCGGCTGCGGTCCTGGATAGCCTCTGGCGCCACCCGCTCCACCCGCCCTTCAAAAGTCTGATCGGGGTAGGCATCGGCCACCACCTCCACCTGCTGCCCCGGCGTGATTTCGCCGATGTCGACCTCAGGCACCTCTGCCACCACCTGCAGCCCCTTGGCCAAGGCGACGATGGCCGAGGAGGTCGCTGATGAGGCGTCTGAAGCGGAGGTGGTGGGGGTCACAAACGCCCCTTCGGTAGCGAACTTCTGGGTAATGATGCCCGCAAAGGGTGCGCGAATAAACGTATCTTCAAGGCGTACCTGAGTGCCCTGCTTTTGGGCGCGGGCCTCCTGCAGCTGGGCCTCGGCGACGGTGATGTCTTCGGCGCGGCTGCCGTTTCGCAACAGCCGCAGATTGTCCTCGGCCTCCTGGACGCCGGCCTGGACCTGAGCCAAACCGGCCTGCGATCGCTGCTGCTCTTGAATGGCGTTGTCGAGGTCGTCAAGCGCTACCGCACCCTCAGCTTCCAGCGCGCGATTGCGTTCGACGCGCGCTTCGGCCAGCTGTAGCCGGGCCTCGGCGTCGGCCACCTGGGCCTGGGCCTGCCGCACCTGGGCCTCAGCTCGGGCAATTTCTTCTGGCCTGCTCCCTGAGCTTAGCGCCGCTAAGCTGGCCTCTAGCTGAGCGATACGGGCCTCCGCCTGGGCCATCTCGGCCTCAATGCCGCTGCTCTTCATGCGGGCCACCACCTGCCCCTCAGCGACGCGATCGCCCTGCTCAACAAAAACCTCGATCAGCACGTCTGAGGTGCGGGGGCTGAGGTTGACGCTGTCCACCGCTTCAACAGTGCCGCTGGCGGTAATCCGCACCGCTAAGGGCTGCGACTCCACAGGCACCGTGAGCGCCTCGGTGTCGACCTGGCGGGTTTGGCGCTGGTAGGCGACGTAGGCCGCTAGGCCGCCGATGCTGAGAATGCCAGCGACGGCAAGGGCAATTAGGCCTGGGCGACGAACTTTTCCGACTAGGGGAACCTGCATGGGGTAAAGCTTGCCTAAAGAGAAGCTCCTTTTATGGTAACGATTTCTAAAGATGAGGCGGCTACGAAGGGGACGGTTGTTCCCCCGCCGCCTGTTGCCTGCAGAAAACCTATCCCACTTGGGCAAACAGCTCTTCTATCGGCTTTTTGGGAGCCTCAGCGCTGGCGACAATCTCCACGACTTTGTTCTTCGCCTCAGACTCAAACAGCGCCTCCACGCACACCTGAGCCACCTGCGATCGCGGGATGCTCCCCTCGAACAGGGTGTCGGCTTCGCCCATGACGATGGGATCGCTGCCGTCTTCGTTCTTCAGCCCGCCGGGGCGAACAATGGTGTAGGGCATGCCGCTGCTTTGGAGGTAGTCTTCGGCCTGCTTCTTCCAGTAAAGAATCAGCCAGAACAGGTTGAGCGGATGGAAAAAGCGGGAGACGCACATCGAAGACACCATCACAAACTGCTCTAGGCCTGCCGCTTTAGCCGCATCCACCAGGTTCTTATTGCCCTCGTAGTCGACTTTGTAGGGACCGGTGGGATCAAAGCTAGGGGCGGCTCCCGTGGCGCTCAGCAGCACGGTGCTGTCGGCGATCGCGTCGGCTAGGGTGTCGGGTTTGAGCACGTCGCCCACCACTAGCTCTACCGCTGCGGGCAAAATGCTGCGGCCTTTGTCCAAGTCTCGAACTAGGGCTCTCACCGGAATCTGACGCTCAACGAGCGCCTGGACGATGCGACGACCGGTTTCTCCTGTAGCCCCTGCGACAAATGCTTTCATTGGTTTTTGGTATTGAGATAACTTGGGTGCGGCTGCGACGGCGATCGCCCAGTTGAGCCAGATTACGGCTGCTGCTGTCGACGATCACAATCAAACTACATAAAATCGAGCTATCGTAAGCTGATTCTTTTTCTAAGTTATGAGGAATCATAGCGTAGCCCTATGTATCTTGATTAAAGACCCTGGGCATCAAAGACACGGGCATCAAAGACACGGGCATTTAAAGACATTGGGTATTGACCTCGACCCTAGCGATGGCGCTATGATTCGGTTACACCACCGAGGCGATGGCTTGCTAGACAACGCCATCGGTTCACAGCTTCGTCCCGAGTACCCATTGTCGAGCTTGGTCACATTAGCGGCATCTCCTGTAAGCAGGATATTCTGCTATCCCTACCAGGACTTGCGGCTGATTGCCCTATCTCACGTTGTTGTATAGACCTACTCGAGTCCCCGTCGCTTATGCAGGCCAACTCTCGGAACCAACAGACAGTGCCAGACAACCTTCTACAAATGGCCTCAGAGTTAGTGTCACCGGATGCTGGAGATTTCGCCTTGGAATCGGTTGAGACCCACGAACCAATCGCATTTCACAGCCACTCGTCGAGCAGTATGGTGATGAACGCCTCGTCAGAGGTTGTCGCGCACTACCTTGATGACCACAGCGATTGGTTCCATCGGTGCGCTCACCCCATGTCGGTTGAAGCCATTGGCAAAAACGGCTACGACCTTAGAATTGGTCGATTCGGCGCGTTCGGTTACGACGTAGAGCCCCGTATCGGCCTAGAGCTGCTGCCGCAGCAGTCCGGAGTGTACCGCATTCAAACCATTCCGATTCCGGAGGCCCAATACCTGGGCTACGAAGTTGACTTTCAGGCGGCGCTAGAGCTCTTTGAGGTTGCTCAAGGCGCGCAGTTGGTGACGGAGGTCAAGTGGGCGCTAGATCTCACCGTACTGATCCAGTTTCCGGGCTTTATCCACGCGCTACCGCTAGGGCTCATCCAGTCGACGGGCGATCGCCTCATCACCCAAATTGTGCGTCAGGTCTCTCGCCGGTTGACCCGTAAGGTGCAGCAGGATTTCCATCAGAACTTAGGATTGTCTTTACCCAAAAAGCTCCGTCGCGGCATGGACAGGCTGTAGATCGCTAGAATTTGGATGGCGTTTACGGAACAGCAGCATGCGAACAGCGTTAGTCACAGGCGCATCTTCGGGCATTGGGAAAACCCTGGCCGAGGAGATGGCCGCAAAGGGCATCAATCTTGTTTTGGTGGCCCGCTCAGAAGACGTCCTCTATGCGCTCGCCGAGGAGCTCAAGCAGCGCCACGGCATTCGCGCTGACGTGGTGGTCCAGGACTTGACGGAGCCTGACGCAGCTCAAGCCGTCTATGCCGCCACGGAGCAGCAGGGGCTGGCGGTGGATATTTTGGTAAACAACGCCGGATTCGGGGAATACGGGGCCTTTGGCGATCGCCCCCGAGAGCGCCACCTGGATATGGTACGGCTCAACGTTCTGGCGCTGGTGGACCTGACCTATCAGTTTTTGCCAGGGATGCGATCGCGCCAGCGCGGCAGCATCATCAACATCGCCTCCATTGCGGCGTTTCAGCCCATTCCTTACCTGTCGATATACGCAGCCTCTAAGTCTTTTGTTCTCAGCTTTAGCGAAGCGCTCTGGGCGGAGGTAAAGACAGACGGCGTTCAGGTCTCCTGCATCTGCCCAGGCCCCACAGACACAAAGTTCTTTGATGAGGCAGGATTTCCCGACTCGCTCTCAGGGGGGGGTATGCAGCAAACCACCTCTCCTAAAACGGTCGTAGAAGACATCCTGAAGGCGATCGATTCGGACGATTCTGTAGTCGTCAGCGGCAGCGTCATGAACCAATTCACCGCCAACCTGCCGAGATTTTTGCCCCGCCAGGCGATCGTCTCGGCGGTCGAGAAGCTGTTCCGCCCGCCGACACTAAAGGATTGAGGGCGGGCTTACAGCTTGTGGCGGGGGCTTATGGCGGGAGGCTACCGGTTGCTCAAAAAGCGCCCCGCCATGGCGATGGCATCCCCCATATCCACATCACCATCATTGTCGGAATCTAGGAACATGCTCAGCACTGAGTTGGACTGATTTTGACGGGGCACTCCAGACGCGCTGGATCCCGTTTTGAGGAACTTAAGCACCAGGGGAACCACAATCGGCAGGAGGGTCATGATGGTGTCTCGATTGAGACCGGTGCGCTGTGCGGCAGTGTTGGCAATTTCATCTCGCTGACGAGGAGAAAATAGAGCCTGCATCGCATCCGTGCTGGGGCCCGTACCGGCGAAGCGATCGACCATTTCCTCGGCTTGGCCGCGACCGGCAGTCTGGCTCGTTTCTTTAAGCGAAGAGCGGGCGTACTGGCCTACGATCGACATCAGCGTTTGAATGTTGTCTGAGCTAGCGCCCTGACTTCCGCCGAGCTGCTGCACCGTGCCCAAAATAGCGCCCAGGTCGCTGCTGCTAGCCTGCTGTTTCGGGTTGTCGATTGCCCCAATGACCTGATCGAAAAGTCCCATTGACAGTTCTCCGTATGATGAATGCTGCAGTGATTCCACAGTTGATCTTATACCCCACACTCCACACTTTAGATCGGCATATAGCGATTTCCAGTCGCGTGAGGTATGGATTTGGGTGGTAGTGGCGCACCGCGCCACTACCACCCGTACTCCACCAGCATGGAAAATGCTGTATCACTCACAAAGTCGAGTCCAGATACAATAGCGAGCATGGCGCTAAATTTTCTTCGATCTTTCCGCTCGGACTCCGGGCCAGCTCTAGGGGGCCGCTACAGCATCCTCAAGCAGCTTGGGGCGGGCGGATTTGGGCAGACCTTTTTGGCTCAAGACCTGCATCTCCCTGGGCAGCCCCAGTGCGTCATCAAGCAGCTCAAACCTCACGATCGCGGCGCTCAACAGCTGCAGGTGGCCCGGCGACTGTTTGACACCGAGGCCCGCGCCCTCTACGAACTCGGCAATCACCCCCAAATTCCCCGTCTGCTGGCTCACTTCGAAGAAAACGGCGAATTTTATCTGGCCCAGGAGTTGATTGACGGCCACTCCCTGACAGAAGAATTCAATGGATTGTCCTGGGACGCGGCCCATGTGGTGGCTTTTTTGGGGGACGTTTTGGGCACGCTGACCTTCGTCCATGACCACCGGGTCATTCACCGCGACCTAAAGCCCTCCAACCTCATTCGTAGAGACCGCGATTCCCGGATCGTAACCATAGATTTTGGCGCGGTGAAGCAAGTCGGTACCCAGCTTGTCAACTTGGAGCCCGGTACGGCCAACACCGTGGCCGTCGGCACCCAGGGCTACATGCCCAGCGAGCAGCTCTCGGGACAGCCGCGCTTTAGCAGCGATATCTATGCGGTGGGCATCATGGGTATTCAGGCCCTTACGGGGCAGCAGACTGAGCAGCTCACCCACAATTCCAGCACTGGGGAAATTGACTGGCACCGCTATGCCCCCGGCGCGCCTGCCGGTCTTGTGTCTGTGCTAGACGTCATGGTGCGCTACGACTTTCGTACCCGCTACCCCACAGCCCGAGAGGCGATCGCCGCCCTGCAGTCTTTGCCTGCTGCCCTCAGCCAGCATCTTCCTGCCGCCCTCAGCGAGTCCAGCGCCAGCGGAGATCCTGCGAGGGACAACGCGTCCTCTCCGCAGCCCGCGCCGCCACCGCCCCAGCCCGACCCAGACCAGCAGACGGTGGCCGTGGTGGGTCGCCCCAGAGCCTCTGAAAGCTTCAGCCGGGGTCACACAGAGATTGCGGCCGCCTCTCCCCTGAGACCGAACCGTAGACCTTCAGGCCGCCTGCTCCCTACCCTGATGGCGATCGCCGCCGTCTTCGGTGCGGGAGCTTTCGCTTGGCGAGCCTGCGCGCCCCCGCCAATTTCCCCAACGGCGACCCAGGCTAACCCGGCGGACGAATTGACCCCAGCTGTCGCCCAGGCAACGGTCACCGAGTTTTACGACCAGGTCTCATCCCAATCTTGGGCAGAGGCGCGATCGCTGACTGCAGGGGTCCTTGCTGCGCAGTTTGACCCCGGCTTCTTTCAAAATTTTCAGCGGGTCGCGGTAGAAAATCTGCAGGTGCGTGAGCAGGACGCAGACGCGCTGACGCTGGTGGGAGAAAACATTTACACCTACAGCGATGGCTCGAGGCAGCGCGAGGCGCGAACCTTCACGGTGCAGCTAGTGGAGGGTGAGCCGCGCATCGTTGGGTCTGAGTTTGTGCGCGTCATTCAGGCGCGCTCGTAGGGGGCGAACCCCTTTAGCGATCGCTCAAAGGCAGCTTGACGGTAAACATCGCTCCCTTGGCGCTGTTGCCAACGTCAATCTGGCCGCGATGGTTTTCCACAATGGCCTTGGCGATCGCCAGACCGAGTCCGGTTCCCGTTTGGGCACTGCGGGACAGCTGACTGGCTCGGACGCTAGCCCGGTAAAACCGGTCAAAGATATGGGGCAGGTCTTCCGCAGAGATGCCGATGCCCGTATCGCTCACCTCAACCCGCACCGCATCGGAGAGCAGGTCTAGCTGCACCGCCACCGCTCCCCCTGCTGGCGTGTACTGCAGCCCGTTGCCAATCAGGTTAGTGAACAGCCGCGCTAGCTGGTCGCGATCGCCCTCCACCCAGCACAGCGGCGTCGCGGGATAGGGGCTCTCTTCATTGGGCGCTAGCGTCAGGGTGACTCCTTGCTCAACGGCGATCGCCTGCTGCTCGTCCAGCACGTCGTTGAGCAGGGCGTAGAGGGAGACGGGCTGCGCCGCCTGCTGGTCGATACCACTTTCCTGCCGGGCCAAAAACAGCAGGTCGTCCACTAGGCGACCCAGCCGCCGGGTAACGCGCTCAACCACCCGAAACTGGGCCTCCTGCTGCTGCGGGTCCGGGTCCGGGTCGGCGAGGGCCACCTGGACATTGGTTTGAATCACGGCGATGGGGTTGCGCAGCTCGTGGGAGGCGTCGGCGGTGAACTGCTTAAGCTGGTGGTAGGAATGGCGGATGGGCTGCATGGCGAGGCCGGAAAGAAGCCAGCCAATGCCGGCGACAACCCCTAGGGTCAGCGTGGTGCCAATCGCTAAGTCTACAGTCAGCTGGCGGATGGGCTTGGTGACCTCAAACCAGGGGTGGCTCACCCGCAGATAGCCCAGCACCTGTCGGCCCACCTGAATGCGCTGGGTAATCTGCCGCAGCAGCAGGTCGTCGGTGATGTACACCGTTTCGCCGTTGGGGTTTAGGTGGATGGGGACAGCCAGGGGCTGCTCTAGGGTAGACCACTCTAGCGTTCCGGTAGGGCCGAACCACTCAAGGTCAATGCGGTCATCCTCCACGGACTGAGCCTTGTTGCGAAAGCTAGCGTCGATGTTGATGTGCAGCTGGGAGGCCTCTAGGGGCCCGTCGGGCTCAATGACGAGCGATCGCTGGACGACTTCGATGACGTGGTTGAGGGTATCATCGACCCGCTCGACGAGGGTGTGGCGGACGTAGAGGTAAAAGCCGGTGGCGAACAGGAGGAGGAGTACGGCGGTGACGCCGGTATACCAAAGGGCGAGCCGCCTGCGGGTGGCTTGAAACATGATTAGCTGGGAGATTAGCTGGGAGCAAGAATTGGCTTGGAACGGGGTGCTGTGGTCGGCGGGGTCTTGCCGTAGCTTGACACACCCGAAGTTTCAGTTTAATTACTTAAAAGCCCAATCGATAGCGATTCACACTGATTAAGCCAGCGCGGAACGAAACGCGGGACTTAACACAACTAACACTTAACACGACTAACACAGCGTTGACGTCAAGTTATCCACCTATGACCCTGCAACAGCCCACACCACCCGCACCCATCGCAATCACTGGTATCGGGTGTCGCTATCCGGGGGGGGCTGACGCGCCCGACGCTTTTTGGCAGCTGCTCTGCAATGGCGTCGACGGGGTAAGCGAGGTGCCCCCCTCCCGCTGGGCCGTAGATTCGGTTTACGACCCAGACCCCGCGGTGCCCAACAAGATGAACACGCGCTGGGGCGGCTTCCTCGAGCAGATCGACCAGTTCGACCCGCAGTTCTTCGGCATCGCCCCTCGAGAAGCGGCCACCATGGACCCGCAGCAGCGGCTGCTGCTAGAGGTGACCTGGGAAGCGCTGGAGGACGCGGGGGAAGTGCCCGATCGCCTGCGAGGCTCAAAAACCGGGGTCTTTATCGGCATTGGCACCCACGACTACTCCATCATGCTGTGGCAGCAGCCGGTGAACGAGCCTTACGCCACCACGGGCACCGGCAACTGCATCGCCGCCAACCGTATCTCCTACTTATTTGACTTCAAAGGGCCGAGCCTCGCCGTTGACACCGCTTGCTCCTCGTCCCTAGTAGCCCTGCATCTGGCCTGCCAGAGCCTGTGGAATGGGGAGTCTGATATGGCGATCGCCGGAGGGGTGAACGCGCTGCTGCTCTCCACCGTCACCATGGGCTTCTCTAAGGGTGGCTTTATGTCGGGCAGCGGGCGCTGTAAGAGCTTTGACGCCAGCGCTGATGGCTACGTGCGCGGCGAGGGGGCGGGGCTGGTGGTACTCAAGCCTTTGGCCCAGGCGGTGGCCGATGGTGACCGGGTCTATGCGGTGATTCAGGGCAGCGCCGTCAACCAAGACGGATTTAGCCAGGGGATGGCGGCTCCCAACCCCAAGGCCCAGGAAGCCGTGCTGCGGGAAGCCTACCGGCGGGCGGGGGTGGACCCGGCCCAGGTCGCCTATGTAGAGGCCCACGGCACCGGTACCAAAATAGGAGACCCCGTGGAGGCCCAGGCGCTGGGGGCGGTGCTCTCAGAAGGGCGATCGCCCGACAGTCCCTGCCGCATCGGCTCGGTGAAGACCAACATTGGCCATACGGAAACCGCTGCCGGGGTCGCCGGAGTAATCAAAGCGGCGCTGATGCTGCACCACCGCCAGATTCCCCCCAACCTGCACTTCAGCCAGCCCAATCCGGCCATCGACTTCGAGCGGCTAGGGCTAAGGGTGCAGACGGGGCTAGAGCCTTTACCTCAAGAAACACTACCCTGCCCTCAGACCTACATTGGGGTAAACTCCTTTGGCTTTGGGGGCACGAACGCCCACGTCGTGCTGGCCAGCGCTCAGTCGGATAAGGGGGAGCGAGAGCTGGGTGGAGGCTCATTCGAAGGCGAATTGCCCCCCTCTCAGCCGCCTGCAGCCCAGATTCTGCCCCTCTCTGCAAAGAGCCGGACTGGGCTAAAAGCTCTGATTCAACGGTACGAAACCTGGCTCAAAGACGTCCCCGATACAGCGCTAGCGGCGGCGTGCGCCACGGCAGCCCGCAGGCGATCGCACTTTGCCCACCGGGCGGCTTTTGTCGCCGAGTCTGCCGCAGTTCTGCGGCAGCAGCTGCAGGCTTGGCCGGCTGAGGAGGTCCCTCTCGCGACAGCCGCGACAACGCCCGCTATCGCGTTCCTGTTCACGGGCCAGGGCTCCCAGTCCGTCGGTATGGGCCGCGAACTCTACAATAGCCAGCCGGTCTTCCGCAAAGCGCTGCAGCGGTGCGCCGACCTGCTGCCCGTGCCGCTGCTGGAGATTCTGTATCCAGACAGCCATGCTGCCGCTGCGGAGAAGCAGCTGGAGCAAACCCTCAACACCCAGCCGTCTCTCTTTGCCCTGGAGTACGCCCTAGCGCAGCTGTGGCTCTCTTGGGGCATTCGCCCATCTGCGGTTTTGGGGCACAGCGTGGGGGAGTACGTGGCGGCCTGCGTAGCGGGGGTATTTAGCCTGGAAGATGCCCTGAAGCTGGTGGCAACGCGGGGACGGCTGATGCAGGCGCTGCCGGGGGGCAAGATGGCGGCGGTGCGGGCCGCGGCGCAGGCTGTGGCGGCGGCGATCGCGCCCTTCGAGGGTGTAGTGGCCATTGCGGCCACCAACGGCCCTGAAAATACGGTGATATCGGGCGAGCCAGCGGCGTTTGACGCGGCGGTGGAAGTGCTAGAGGCTAAGGGGCTAGACTGCAGGCCGCTGCGGGTCTCCCACGCCTTTCACTCTCCCCTGATGGAGCCGATGGTAGGGGCATTTCGCGAGGTCGCGGAGTCAGTGCGCTATAGCACTCCCGAGGTGCCGCTATTTTCCACGTTAACCGGCACATTAATCACTGACGAAATCGCCACGCCTGACTACTGGGTGCGCCATGTGCGGGAGCCGGTGCGGTTTCTAGAGGCGATGACCGCCCTCCACGAGCAGACCAAGACCAGGCCTTGCTTCCTGGAGCTGGGGGCCAAGCCTATCTTGCTCGGCATGGGGCTGGGGTGTCTGCCGCAGTCAGACGCTGCGTGGCTGCCAAGCCTGCGGCCGGAACTGCCCGAGGACGCAATGATGTTAAGCAGCTTAGCGAAGCTGTACGAGCGGGGGGCGATGCTGGACTGGGCGGCAGTGGTGGCCAATTGCCCGCCTGTGTCGCTGCCCCCCTATCCCTTTCAGCGGCAGCGCTACTGGTGGGCTGGGGCAAAGACTTCCGGGGCGGCCTCGCCGGGGCTATCTTTGCTCAGCGCCGGGCATCCCCTTTTGGGCAGCCGCCTTCCTTTGGCAGGGACCCAGCAGCAGCGCTTTCAAGCCCAGCTCAGCGTGCAGTCTCCCCGCTATTTGGCCGACCACTGCGTGGCGGGTCAGGCTATCTTTCCCGGCGCGGCCTACTTAGAGATGGCGATCGCCGCTGGACTGCAATGGTCATCCACTCCGCTCTCGCTGCGGGATGTGACTATTGAGCAGCCGCTGCGCCTATCTGAGCAGCCAACGGACCTGCAGCTGGTGCTGACGCCCGACGGCGACGCGGCGACGCTGCAGATCTACAGCTTCTCTGAAAAAAGTTTTTCTGCGGAGAGCCACACGCGCCACAGCGCCGCCACCCTGAGCCGCGATGCCGCTTTTAATGCCGCACCCCTCGCCAGCCTTCAGGCCGCCCTACAGCCCTACCCCATAGACCCAGCGGCCTACTACCAGGCCCTTGCGGACCAGGGGCTGCACTACGGACCCGCCTTTCGCGGCATTCAGCAGCTCTGGCAGCGCGGCAGCCAGGCCCTAAGCCAAATTTGCTGTCCACAGGGCGTTGAGGTTCAGGGCTATTGCCTGCATCCTGTGCTGCTCGACGCGGCCTTTCAGACGATTGGGTCGGTCGGGTCGAATCTATCGGGAACCTACTTGCCTATTGGCGTTGAGGCGCTTCAGGTCCATCACGCTTTGGGGGCGTCGGGCTGGTGCGGCGTCTGGCTTGGGGCGACGCGTGGTGAACTTAGCGGCGGCGCTAACGGGTCTCCCCCCAAGGTGCTGAAGGCTGACCTGGCGCTTTGGGATGACAGCGGGGCGATCGCCGCTCAGGTGACGGGGTTAACCCTGAGGTACGTCAGTCGGGAGTCCTTGGCTCGGCTATTGGCACCGACGGCCCCATGGCCCACGACGCCACCGCTCACGACGGTATCACCCACGACGGTATCGCCCACGACCTCGTCACCCACCGCACCTACCGCTCCATCCCATGCAGACTGGCGCTACCAGCTTTTATGGCAGCTGCAGCCCAACCTGTCTTCAGCCAGTCCAACCAAGCCTCCAATAAAGGCACACACCTGGCTCATTTTTGCCGATGCGCCGCAAGCGGGCCGCAAGAGCGTTGGGGCGCAAATTGGCGCGGCCTTAGAGGCACAGGGCGATCGCTGCCTGGTGGTGATGCCGGGGGGCGCTCAGCCGTCGGAGGATATCTACAGCCTCGACCCTAAAGCGCCTGATGCCTTTCAGCAGCTGCAGGCGCGCATTGAACCCGTGAGCGCCGGCCAGCCGATTCGACTGCTTTACCTTTGGGGACTGGGCCGCAGCCCAGAGTCGCCGGGAAGCTTGGCCGCCCAGGAGCAAAGCTGCGGCAGCCTGATGCGCCTCCTGCAGTCGATGGCTGGCCTTTTCTCTAATTATCAGAATGACCAGAATGACCAGCCTCTGCGCCTATGGCTGGTCACCCAAGCCGCCCAGGCCGTAGAAGCCCCGTCGCCGCTGCATCTGTCTCAGACAACCCTCTGGGGGCTGGCCCGCACCCTGCGCCAAGAGCACCCCAGCTGGGGCTGCACCAGCGTCGACTTGCCCGACTTGCTCACGCCGGAGACGATGGCGCTGCTGCTGGCAGACCTGCAGCATGGTGACGGGGAGGACGAGATCGCCTACCGCCAGGACAAGCGCTTTGTAGCGCGGCTGCTGCCCTGCACTCCCCCCAAAGCCGCAATTCCTGACGCCGCGTCGTTTCGCCTGGGGCTGTCTAGCTACGGCGTCCTCGATAACTTAGCGCTAGTACCCAGCCAGCGGCGATCGCCTCAAGCCGGGGAGGTGGAGGTTCAGGTGAAGGCGTCAGGGCTCAACTTTAGAGATGTGCTAAACGCCCTGGGGCTGCTGCAGACTGTGGCGGAGGCAATGGGGTTTGCCACCGCTGCTGACGTTCCGTTTGGCGGCGAATGTGCGGGCGTTGTGACGGCGGTTGGCGCAGGCGTCACCACCCTAGAGGTTGGGGAGGCGGTAATTGTCGCCCAAACCATGGGCAGCCTGAGTCAGTTTGTGACGACGTCCACCGACTTCGTCATCGCCAAGCCCGATACTCTGAGCTTTGCAGAAGCGGCGACCCTACCCACGACGTTCCTCACGGCCTACTACGGGCTGGTTCACCTGGCGCAGCTAAAGGCAGGCGATCGCGTCCTCATTCATGCGGCGGCGGGGGGAGTCGGGCAGGCGGCGGTCCAGGTGGCCCACTCCCTGGGGGCGGAGGTGTTTGCCACCGCAAGTCCGCCGAAGTGGCCCGTGCTGCGGGCTATGGGGGTGCCGGTCATGAACTCCCGCACCCTAGACTTCGCCGACGAGCTGCTGGCGGCAACGGCGGGAAAGGGGGTCGACGTGGTGCTCAACAGCCTCAACGGAGAGGCGATCGCCAAAAGCCTGGCGGCCCTGGCCTCCGAGGGACGGTTTGTTGAAATTGGCAAGATTGGCATCTGGGACGCCGAGCAGATGGGGCAGGTACGGCCCGATGTGGCCTACTTCCCCTTTGACCTGCTGGAGGTCTCCCGAGACAACCCCCCCCTAATTGCAGACATTCTCAAAGCCCTAATGGCGCAGTTTAAGTCCGGGACGCTCTCCCCGCTGCCTAAAACGGTGTTCCCCATTCAGTCGGCTCCAGACGCCTTTCGCTACATGGCCCAGGCGAGGCATGTGGGTAAGGTGGTGCTGATGCTGCCGGCGGTTCCCCCCGCTGCTCCGCTGATTCGCGCTGATGCCGCCTACCTGGTTACTGGGGGGCTAGGATCGTTGGGGCTGCGGCTGGCGGAGTGGCTGGCGGAACAGGGGGCGCGCCATCTGACGCTGCTGGGACGGCGTGGGTCTCGGACCGGTCCGTCAGGGCCATCGCCCTCAGAAGACGCACAGCAGACTATTCAGCGGCTAGAGGGCCAGGGCGTTAGCGTTCAAATCCTTCAGGCCGACGTAGCGGATTTGAGCGCCCTAAAAGCGGCGATCGCGCCCTGCCTAGCTGCGGTAGCGCCGCCGCTCAAGGGCGTATTCCACCTGGCGGGTACCTTAGATGACGGCCTGCTGGTCAACCAGTCTTGGGAGCGGATGGCGGCGGTAATGGCCCCTAAAGTGGCGGGAGCCTGGAATCTGCACCAGCTCACCCAGGCCGTGGACTTGGACCACTTCGTCTGCTTTTCCTCCATGGCTGCCCTCGTCGGCTCCCCCGGTCAGGGCAGCTACGCCGCCGCCAACGCCTTTCTCGATGCGATCGCCCACCACCGCGCCAGCTTGGGCCTGCCGGCCCTCAGCCTCGACTGGGGGCCTTGGGCTGAGGTGGGTATGGCAGCGCGGCTAGGCGAGCAGCAGCAGCGGCGGTTTGCGGCCCAGGGACTGACGGCGATTCCGGTTGAGACCGGCTTGGCGCTGCTTGAAGACGCCATGGGGCAGGGTCAACCTCAAATCGGCATTCTTCCCGTCGATCGCACTGTAGCTTCTAGTCCCTTGAGCGGCTCAACATCCCTGCTCAAAGGGCTTAAACCAATTCGACCCGACTCGCCTGGGGCGACAGAATTTCTCAACCAGCTCATCCACAGCTCAGATCGCGTCGCCCTGCTGGCTACCCACCTGCAGGCCCAGCTCGCCAAAGTCATGGGCTTCAGCGCCCCGAACCAAATTGACCCAAACGAGCGATTTGGGGACCTGGGGATGGATTCTCTAATGGCGGTGGAGTTCAGCAACCGCCTGCAGAAAAGCCTGGGACGCCCGGTGCCCCAGACCCAGGCCTTTGACTATCCCACCGTCAATGCCCTGGCGGCCCATTTGGCGACGACGCTGGACCTCCCGGCGGCCCCACTGCCCTCGGCCCCAACGCCCTCGGCCTCAGAGCCTTTAGCCTCAGAGCCTTTAGCCTCAGAGCCCCGCCCTACCGCCCCGCCCACTCCTCAACCGCAGCCCAAAACTCCACCGCCGGCCAACGGCTCCTCTGCCCACCCCACCAATCAAGGGACAAACGGCGCAGCGCCCAAATCGCCCCTGCAACCAGCGCCTTCCTATACGCCCCCTCCAGCCCACTACCAGTTTCACCAAACCCCCGAATACCTCGGCCTCCGCCAAGATCTCGATCGCCTCAGCCTGCTGGGCAATCCCTTCTTCACGGTCCACGAAGGCACCGCCCGCGACACCACCCAGGTCCAGGGGCGATCGCTGATCAGCTACGCCAGCTACAACTACCTAGGACTGTCGGGCGACCCCAGGGTCAATGCCGCCGCCCAGGCCGCGATCGCCCAGTACGGGACTTCTGTGTCCGCCAGCCGCGTGGTGTCAGGGGAGCGCCCGGTCCACTTAGCCCTAGAGCAGGCGATCGCCCAGTTCCTGGGCACCGAATCTTCCATTGCCTACATCGGCGGCCACGCCACCAACGTCACGACCATTGGCCACCTGTTCCAAGAAAAAGACCTAATTCTCTACGATGCCCTCAGCCACAACAGCATCCGCGAGGGGTGCAACCTGTCTGGGGCTACCGCCATTGAGTTCCCTCACAACGACTGGCAAGCCTTGGACCAGCTGCTCCATGAGCACCGCCGCCACTACGAAAAAGTGCTGGTGGCGATCGAAGGCGTGTACAGCACCGATGGCGACCTGTCGCCCCTGCCCGACATGGTGCGGGTCAAGGCGAAGCACCACGCCTTTTTGCTGGTGGATGAGGCCCACTCCATCGGGGTGCTGGGGGCGCGAGGGCGGGGCATTGGCGAGCACTTTGGCGTCCCGCCTGGGTCAGTAGACCTGTGGATGGGCACCCTCAGCAAGTCTTTTGCCAGCTGCGGCGGCTATATCGCGGGCTGCTCTGCCCTGGTGGAGTACCTCAAATACACGGCTCCGGGATTTATCTTCAGCGTCGGCATGTCTCCTGCCAATGCCGCTGCGGCGCTGACCGCCTTGGCGGTGCTGCAGGCCGAACCTGAACGAGTGGCCCAGGTGCAGGCGAACTCGCAGCTGTTTTTGTCGTTGGCCCAGTCCCACGGTCTCAACACTGGGGCTAGTCAGGACTCCCCCGTGGTGCCCATCATCGTGGGCGAACCCCGCAAGGCGGTACAGCTCTCCCACATTCTGTTCCAGCAGGGCATCAACGTGCAGCCGATGGTCTACCCCTCGGTGCCCTACGATGCGGCCCGACTGCGGTTCTTCATTAGCTGCCTGCATACCGAAGCGCAGATTCGCCAGACGCTGCAGGTCTTGGCCGACGAGCTGCTGATTTTGCAGGCCGCAGCGCTGTGAGCGTCCCTGAGCGGTCTCCGCGACGCTACCGGCTGGCGGCGCTGCCTGGGGAGGGCATCGGCCCGGAGGTGGTCGAGGGGAGCCTGACCGTGCTGGCGGCGATCGCCTCTGCCGAGGGCTTTACGGTCACCGTCGAGCGGGGCTGGATTGGCGAACCGGCGCGGCAGCGGTTCGGGGTCGCCCTCCCTCAGGAAACCCTGCATCTGTGCGAGGGGGCAGACGGCATCCTGTTTGGGGCAGTGACCCAGGGCGGTCTGCTGGCGCTGCGGCGGCATTTTGACCTCTTTACTAACCTGCGTCCGGTGCGCCCGTCTCCCAGCCTGCTGCAGACTTCTCCCCTAAAGCCGAATTTACTCAAAGGCGTAGACCTGCTGTTTGTGCGAGAGCTGGTGAGTGGCCTTTACTTTGGCCCCTCGGGGCGAGGCGATAAAAGCGGTGAGGGGGGCTATGGCTTCCACACCATGCGCTACGCCGACGCCGAAATTCGCCGCATCGCCAGGGTGGCCCTGCGCCATGCCCAGTCGCGCCGTCAGCACCTCACCGTCGCCCATAAGGAAAACGCTCTGCCCCACATCCCCTGGACGCGGCTGGTTCGAGAAGAGGCCCAGGGCTTTCCTGAGGTGACCGTACTGCCAATGCTGGTGGACAACCTGGCGATGCAGCTCGTTATGCGCCCCCAGACCTTCGACGTGATCTTGGCGGGAAACCTATTTGGCGATATCTTGAGTGACCTTGGAGGCGCGATCGCTGGCTCTATCGGGCTGCTGGGGTCGGCCAGCCTCAACGCCGAGGGCTTCGGGCTTTACGAGCCGGTCCACGGCACCGCCCCTGATATTGCGGGCAAGGGCATCGCCAACCCGCTGGGGACGCTGGCCGCCGTGGCGCTGATGCTGGAGCAGTGGGGAGAAAAGCAGGCCGCGCGGCGGCTGATGGCAATTCAGGAGCGGCTTTTAGCTGAGGGCGATCGCACCGCTGATCTGTATCAGGAGGGGCAGCCTCGAACGAAGCTCGTCACTACAGCGGAGCTGGTGGACCACTTCACTGCAGCCCTATGAAGTGGTTAGCCGGATGAGGGAAGTCAACCGCTGGAAATGAGAACATATAGGCTGCTTTGTTGCCGTCACGCCCTCAGCGCCGTTTAACTACTGCTCGACACACCACATGACTTATTCAGGACTTCCTCGCCCCAGCGGTCACAATACAGCATCGCTGTCCTCAACTGTTCAAAGGCTCTCGGCCTCCCGAACTGCCAAGCGGTGGGCCTACACCGCAGCCTGCTTGACGGCGGCTACGGTCGCGCCTGGGGCTGACGCTGCCTGGGCAGGAGGGCCACCCGAGGCCGGATTAGGAATCTCTGAGGCAGCTGCCGCTACGCCGACCGCGATCGCCTCCCCGGCAAGCCAGGAAGTGGTGACCATAGCGCCCCCCGAGGCCATTGATCTGACCGAAGCGCTAGACCTAGTGGCGCAGACGGCAGCGCCCCCAAACAGCGCCTCTGATAGCGCTCCCAACGGTACCCCCAATAGCGCTGAGACCCGCGAAAATCGCCCTGAGGCGTTCGGGGCCAGAGGCTCTGACCGTTGGTATATCCAGAGCGGAGCCGCCACCACCTTCGACAATGAGTTCGCGCTGGTTGGGGTCGGGGCGTCTCACTTTTTTGCCAAGGGTCACAGCATCAACGCTGAGCTAAACGGCATGGCCTTTAGCCAGGACGGAGATGACGCGGTGGGCGCGAACTTGAACCTGCTGCTGCGCTACCACTTTGTGCGCCAGGAAAACTGGTCCCTGTACGTTGACGGCGGCGCTGGGATATTGGGCACCACCGACAACGTGCCCAGCGGCGGGTCGAGCTTCAACTTCACCCCCCAAGCGGGCGGTGGCGCGACCATTCGCCTCAGCGATGAGGAGCGGCTGATGGTGGGGCTACGCTGGCACCACATCTCTAATGCCAACACCTTCGACAGCAATCCGGGGCGGGACAGCGTCATGGGCTACGTGGGCCTCAACCTACCGCGCTAGCTGGGTCCGGAGGCAGGCGGTGTCGACTAGGTCATATCGCGCTGTGGTGATGACGCTGCAGGCGGACAGGGCACTGAGAATTGCCGGCTGGCTGCCCCGCTGCGCCATGATGTCTTTGACCTGGGGCCGTAGACTGCTATTGGCAAGCCAGTCTTGGCGTAGGTAGCCCGGCTCAAAGGTCGCGCCTTCAACTAGGAGAAAGTTAACCCCTGTTTGGTCAAGCCACTGCAGCAGGTCTGAGGGCTCGGGGCTGTAGAGGGCCCGAAGCAGATCAGCGGTGCGCTGCCGGACAATGGCGTAGTACTGCGGGTGGTGGGGCAGGGCGAACTCTCGTCCGACCCAGGCGCTGCGGTGGGCGAAGGCGGGGAGGTTATTGCCTTCCGGGGCTAGGGACGCGACTTGAATATTGGTGGGTTGGGTTTCGAGATAGCGATAGACGGCTGGGATTTCGCCTACGACCCAGCCCTGAAATGCCAGCATGAGCGGGGGCAGCATAGGCACGCCGATGAGCAATACGGCGGCTAGGGCATAGAGGGGTTTGGCCGCGCTAGCGAAGGCGCTAGCCTTGATGGCCTGTGGGGGGGGCTTAGGGGACCTTCCCCGCGCCATCAGCGCCGCCAGCACAATCCCCGCCGCAATGGGCAGCACAAACCGCCAGCTGTGGTAGAGGTAGCGGCTCGGAAAATGCAGACGCAGCAGCAGCAAGTGGGCCAAAAGATAAAGGCCGAAAGACCCTACCATTAAATCCTGCAGGATTTTCTGGGATGTGACAAAAGGGGTCGAAGAAGACTTACGCCGGAGGACAAAGGGCAGCGCAAATCCCGCCCAGATAATCGAGGGAAAGACGGGAATGCGCACGCCGCTTGAGCCGTGCAGCAGGAAACTAGCTGGGGACATCCCGAAGTATTCGTTGCGGCCCCCAGCCCTGTACTCCGGCAGCGATCGCATCTGCGCCGCCGTCACAGCCTCCCCGTAGTCGGATAGGCCAGCGGCAAAGGGCAAGGCGACGGCGATCGCCACCCCCAGCCCTAGAATGGCCGCGAGCCAGCGGCGGCGGTCCCGCGTCAGGCACATCCAATTGCGCCATCGGGTTGAAGGGCCTCGCCCCACCAGCCCCACCACCAGGGTCGCGACTGCCACCAGCATCATCTGCGGGAAGCACAGCCCTAGCAGGGCCAACGACACCAGCATGGGGATTAGGGCTGGCCGCACGGCGTAGTAGAGAAAGGCCGCGAATAGAGGATAGACGAACGCCCGCGGCGTGGCGGACACTAGGTCGTCGTTGAGCCACAGGTGCTGATTAAAGATGAGTGTGGCTATCCAGGCGGCGCGGGGCAGAGGGGCGATCGCCAGGGTGGTGTAAAACAAGAAAACGGTGGCGATTAGCGCCAGGGGCAAGGGCAGCAGCTTGGCCAGCAGCAGCGGTTCAATGCCCATCTGCACCCCCAGCCAGTAGACCGCAGTGACGCCGGGCGGCGCAACGCTGCGAAAATATTGGGCGATCGCGTCTCCGTTAAACAGCGCCGGGTCGAGGAACTGCTGAAACCACACCACGTGCTGCCGCATGTCGTCTTGGACGATGAACTCGTGGCTGAATACGTGATGCAGGGTGACCGCGCCGTAGTACAGCGGGGCCGCTAGGCTAAGCGCTAGATAAGGCCAATGGCGTGCCGGGCGGGGCGGGGTAGATATTTTGTCGGGGGGCAGCGCCACGTCCCTACCCGCTGACCTTAGTTGGGCCGGGGTGGCGGGCGACGATGCGATCGAAGTAGCGGTTGAGCAGCGGGGCAATGAGGCTGTGCAGCTGGTTGAGCACGCCCATCTCGACGCCCGGAGTGATGGCGAATCTACCGCGATCCATGCCTTCTAAAATGACGCGGGCTACCCCGTCGGCGGACCAGACGTCTGCTGTGGCGGTGATGGCCTTGGTGGCGGGGGGTTTGGTCTTGTTTTCTTCGGCCAGCTGGGGCGTGTCGGTATCCGGGGGATAGGCGATCGCCACCTTGATGCCCATGGGCTTTAGCTCCGCCCGCAGCCCTTCGGCCAGACCCCGGAGGGCAAATTTGCTGGGGCAGTAGGCGCTGTAGCCATACAGACCCACTAGCCCGGCCCCTGACGACACTAGGGCAATATGTCCCTGCGCCATGGCGGGCAGCGCGGCGCGGATGCAGTACAGAGTGCCGAAGTAGTTGATGGCCATCGTCTGCTCAAATACTTCAATGGGAATCTCCTGGAAGTGGCCGGGGCGGGCGATACCGGCGCAGGTGATCAGCCATTGGGGTGGGCCGAGCTGGGCGATCGCCTGCTGGATGGCCTTTTCCGCCTGGGGGCGATCGCTGACGTCTGCGGACAGCGCCAGCACCTGCTGCGCCGCGCTGCCCGCCTGCTGGATGTCCTTTTGGGCTGTGTCTAGCTGGTCGGGGCGGCGAGCGAGGATGGAGATATTTGCGCCCTGGCGGGCTAGGCGTAGGGCGATCGCGCGGCCAATGCCGCTGGAGCCACCGGTGATGATGGCGTGGGGGCGGGTCTGTACAGCCCTCGTATCATGCTCTGAGTTTTGACCTGATGGCTTTTGGTTCAAGGCGGTTGAGGTCCGTTTGAATTCACGTCCAATTTTATCCCGTTACTTCGTGCCGCTGCCGCTGAAAGGGGTAAGTGGGGAGGACAACCTTCCGGTGCGCCGCACCGTATCTCTCTCCCCAGACGATCGCCTCCCCTTGGGTATAGCTCTGTGCCAGCCGCTCTAGATCTGAGCCGGGTTCTGGGGAAGCGCTGTCGGAGGTCCAGCAGGTCGCGTTGGGCCGCTCCGCTAGGACGTCGATGAGGGCGCGGCGGAGTTCGGCCTGCGTCGAGGTCACGATCGCCAAACGGCAGGGGAAGTGCGATCGCCCTACGCTGGCGGTGAAGCAGAGATCGGCCAGGTTTAGCTCGGGGTGGGCTGTCAGATGCTGGGCGTACCTTGCCACGAGCTGTTTAAGAGCTGCGGGGGTGCGGGCGGAGAGCGGCAGGAGTTTGGGCGGCGATAGGTCGGGCGGCAACAGGTTGGGCGGCGATGGATTGGGCGGCGCGGCGGCTGGACCCTCTGCCAGATCGGGCGACGTGAGAACAATGTGGGCGTTGGTGCCGCTAAAGCCAAAGGCGCTGACCCCAGCGGTGCGGCCCGATGGCCAAGGAGTGGGGGCTGCGGGCAGTTTGAAGGGGAACGTAGCCCAGTCGACATGGGCGTTGGGGGCGGACAGGTGTAGGTTGGCGGGGATTCTGTCTTGCTGGGTGGTTAGCACCGCTTTGATGAGGCCCGCCATGCCCGCAGCAGATTCTAGATGGCCGACGTTGGTCTTGACGGCCCCGAGAATAAGCGGGTGCTCGGGCGATCGCGCTCCAAAAACCGCTCCCAGTGCCCCCACTTCAATCGGGTCGCCTAGGGCCGTCCCCGTCCCGTGGGTCTCTATGTAGCCCACCGCATCCGGCTCGATGCGGCTGGCCTGCAGCGCTTGACGAATTACCGCCTGCTGAGCGGGCCCATTGGGGACCGTCAGTCCACTGGTGCGCCCGTCGTGGTTTACCGCCGAGCCGAGAATCACCGCCTCAATGCGATCGCCCGCCGCCTCGGCATCGCTGAGCCGCTTGAGCACCACCGCACCGCCCCCCTCTGCCCGGCCAAATCCGCTGGCGGTTTGGTCAAAGGTGCGGCAGCGCCCGTCCGCCGAGAGCATCCGTGCCTTAGAAAAGTTGATGCTGGCCTCTGGGGTAATGATGCGGTTGACGCCGCCTGCGATCGCCAGGGTGCACTCTTGCTGACGCAGGCTTTGGCAGGCCAGATGTACAGCGACTAGGGATGAGGCGCAGGCGGTATCTACCGCGAGGCTAGGGCCAGTGACGTCAAGGAGAAAAGACAGCCGTCCGGCGGCGACGCTGTGGGTGTTTCCTGTGGCCAGGTAGGCGTTGATGGCCTCGGGGTGCTGGGCCAACAGTCGCTGCCAGTAGTCTACGCTGCTGATGCCGAGGAATACGCCGACGGGCTGGCCCGCTACGCTGTCGGGGGCAATGCCCGCATGCTCTAGCGCTTCCCACCCCAGCTCTAGCCACAGCCGCTGCTGCGGGTCGAGGGCGATCGCTTCTCGGGGGGCGATGCGGAAGAAGGGGGCGTCGAAGTCGTAGAGGTGGGGCACGAAGCCGCCGTGGCGGGAGACCATTTTGCCGGGGGCGTCGCGGTCGGGGCTGTAGTAGTCTTCGATGGGCCAGCGATCGCCTGGAACTTCGGTGATGGCGTCGGTTTGCTGCTCTAGCAGGGTCCAAAAGGCGTCTGGGGTTTCGACGCCGCCCGGAAAGCGGCAGCTCATGCCCACGATGGCGATCGGCTCGTGCTGGGCGGCTTCGAGGGTGTCGAGCTTGGCCTGGAGCTGCTTGAGGGCGATCAGGGCGCGTTTGGTGGGGGAGAGGTCGGGGTCGGAGTTGGGAGGCGCTGCAGCCATGGTTCTATCGTCTAGCCGTCAATCGATACATTATCTCTTTTGGCGCGGTTTCTCTGGGTGCAATCGGGCCTTGTCGCTTGGGTGACGTCGTGCTTTTGCCGCCAGCATTGGCCTTCAGCGATAGGGCCGACGCAGTGCGGTTTGAACTAGAATAGGCCCGTCTGCGTAGTTTTTACCCGGTATTTCCATGTCCAAAATGCTGAAAGCGCTTCGTGCGCTGACCCGGCGGCTTGTCGTCACGCTTTTGATGGTGGCTGCTGTCAGCTGCCTAGTTCAGCCCGCCTACGCCGATGATGCCCCGGCTTCAAAGCGCTTCGTGGCTGCCGATGGCACCGACCTGACGGCAATGGCCGCCTGTCTGCCTAAGCAGCTGAGCGAGTCCAATTTTTCCCGAGCGCTGAAGGAGTCGGGGAATGACTTTTTGGAGCGGGTGCTGCTGAACTTCAAAGGCACCTACAGCGATCGCAAGCTGAGTGAGGCTGAGATTGCCTATCGCGAGTGTTTGCAGCAAAAGGGGATTGAGCTAGACGGAGGGCGCTGAGGCGATGCGAAAGCCAGGTAGGGGGGTGTTGCCGTCGGGCAGACGCACCGCATACTGCGGCAGTGAAAAGCGATCGCACCGTGAAGGCCCCTTTGTCGCCTAGGGTTACGATCAGTCCCTTCTAAATCCCCCTCACGCCGAGGGCCAAGGGGGATTTAGAAGGAATTAGCCCATGTCGAGCGGTTACCCGGCGGGTACGTCGAGCGAACGCAGCCGCATCAAGTAGAACAGGATCTGTCCCTGGCTTTGGGTGATGTTGATGCCGTCGGGGCCAATCTCGATGGGGCCGGTCCACATGGCCTGCTCGACATAGCGCTTCAGGTGCAGCCGGTGGATGGTCTCGCGGACGGCTTCGGGGGAGCCGATGATGATGTGGTGGACCACTTCGCCGCTGGGGCCAGGGTCGGGGATGGTGTTGGGGTAGGTTTGGTCGAGCGGTTTCGGCGGCGACTGTGGGTGTTCTCGCGAAACCTGCCCGTACAGAGCGGGCGCTGATTCTGCGGCCAGCGCGTCGGGTGCGGCCTCGGGTTGAGGCCGCTCGGGGTATAAAAATGTCATGGGTTTTCTCCGTTTAAGTAGGTAAGAAAACCCAAAAATCAGGTCGATCCCTGGTTTTGGGCGTCTGGGATGGCTGCAACCATTGAAATACAATGGTTGCAGCTCGAAGACAGCCTATGTCTGTCCAAGGGTCAGGCCGCGATCGCCGCTGACATCGACGATCGTGGCCGTTTGACCAAATTTTTGGGGTTGTCGTCAAGCTGCATTGGGTCACAGCTTCTAGCAGATGAGTGTAGCGTCTTGGGGCGCTGGGGGCAAGGGCAAATTTTTTCTTTGGCTTGGATGGGCTTTGTGGTGGCGATCGTCTGTGGTGGCGATCGCAAGCTGGGTGAGGCTGGGGTTTACTCTAGCTGTTTCTCTATTGCCTCGATCAATGCTTCAAAGTCTGAATCTTGGTGAATCTCGGCGGTGAGGGTGTTCATGTCTTTGAGGGTGTTGGTGAGTTCGGCGATCGCCCCTCGAATTTCGGTGTAGAGGTCGATGTCTTCTCGGAACCCCTGAAGGTTGGCGGCATCGACAGTTTTTAGATCTTCGTCTAATGCTTTAATCTCTGCTTCCCAATGCTTGACGTATTGAAGCCGTGGACGAGCTTTGTAGATTTTGGCATCGCTGAGAACAATGGGGAAAATCCTATCGAGGAAGCTTCCGTTTTTCAAGAGTTCTAGCAGCTCAAACATGCAGTTTTCCGATTTCAAGTACTTTTCGCTGATGATGACGATTACGGCCTTACCGCGACCGATGCGGCGCATGAAGTCTTTGATTAGTCCTTTGAAACCAAGGTCACGTTTGTCTCGAATGAGAGGAATTTTGCGCTGTTGGCAGACTGCTTCGATCTTGTCGGCCATAGCTTCGCTGTCGCCGCCCCAGGCGTAGGAGATGAAGATTTCTTTGTTGGAGTACGTCTCAACGTGATTGATAGGAGTCGTTTGTCCGCTGTGGGCGCGATCGCTATTAAAGCGGTCAAACTCAGAACGCTGAACTTTGTAGGAGTCCTCAGCAGCGGCGTAGCTCTGCACAACGTCGGCCATGAGCTTACGCACGTCTACATCTTCGTAGCTGCGACGGCACTCGATGCTGTATCTGCGATCGTTGAGGTACTTTTGCAGCAGGTCGTAAGGATAGGATTCGGGTTTGCGATCGCTTTTGCACTGAGAGCAGTTGCAGGGGATCAGCTCTTTGTAGGGTAAGTCGTCGTAGGACTCGTGGATTTTCCACAGCTCGTGGCGTACCCGCTCTAGCAGCAGCTTTTTATTGGTGCCGGAGGCCGTCACCTTAATCTCGCCCTTGTGGGGCCGGTAGGACTTCATGTCACCTCTACTCGGGCCTTGCCCGTCGGTGACAACCACGCCGGTCTTCCACACCAGCACCTGCCGCTCAATCAGCCTGTGCATCTCGACGATGAACTGAGTCAGCATTCCCTTGGGCATGAACTCGTATTCGTAGCGGATGATCAGATTGTCGGCGGCGTCCCAGTCGTATTCTGGTTGGTCCAGCGGCAGCAGGTGAGGGGCAATGAAGGTGTTGTTGAGGCCGGGAATTTCGTAGCAGAGCTTGAACTGCTTCATGAGCTGCAGCAGCTCGCCTTGCATCTCGCGGTACTGAGAGTCCTGCCAGATCTCTTTTAGGTCGTCACGGGTGAAGCGGCCCTGGTTCTCTTTTACTTTGTCGGTATCGCACACCTTATATACTGCTGTGGTGGCCCAGTCGGGCTTGAGAATGACGGTCTTCTTCAGCAGGTCGTCTTTTTGAAAGTGGAGGCAGATGCCCAGGTCGTGCAGATATTTGCTGGCCCGCAGCATATTGGTTTTGTCGGTGAAGCCGAACTGCTGGCACAGGTCAAAGTATTTTTCGAGAGAGATGTGGTTGCAATGCTGGGCGTAGTTTTCGAGCGCGGAGCGAATGCGCACCCAGTATTTGGGCAGGGGGTTGCCGACGTGGTCCAGCTTAGAAATGTGCTGCTGGACGGCGGCTTTGATGTTGGCCAGACCACGATTGGTCTTGAGGTTGGCGGGCAGAATTTTCTGGATGCTGGGGAAGTCGCGCTGCAGCTGGCGATCGTTTACCTGGCACTGGCGGTCTTGCTTTTCGTTTTTGATGAGCAGGACGGGGCTGTTGCCGCTAAGCAGCTTCACCACTTCTAGCCAGTAGTAAAAGTTAGCGCTTTCGCGGCGCTCGTCGACCACGAGGGCGTAGAGGGATCGCTCGGTGAGGAAGAACTGGTGGGTTTGGTGGTAGATTTCTTGACCGCCAAAGTCCCAGACGTTGACGCGGAAGGTGCGCTCGTCTGGGAGGGGAAAGTCCCAGCGGATGACGTCGATGCCTTCGGTGGTTTTTTCGTCGGGGTTAAGGTCGTAGGCTTCATTTTCGACCTTTTTAGCGAGGGAGGTTTTGCCTGCGCCGCCTTCGCCGACGATGAGCAGTTTGGCTTCGTAGAGGTATTCTTGCTGGTTGGGGTCTTGAGCTTGGAAGTAGAAATCTAGGATTTCTTTTGAGCTTCCTGGATCTTCGTAGGATTCTTTGGGTCCAAGAATCTCGAGGGGAATGGGAACCGGGTTGCCCCGAAGGTCAAGCTTTTCCAGGCTGGTGAGCAGGCCAATTTCAGGCGGCAGGCTGCTCAGCTGGTTGTAGCTGAGGTCAAGCGATTGCAGGGTGGTGAGCTGGACAATTTCAGGCGGCAGGCTGCTCAGCTGGTTACCGCGGAGGTCGAGCGATTGTAGGGTGGTGAGCTGGACAATTTCAGGCGGCAGGCTGCTCAGCTGGTTGCCGCTGAGGTCGAGCGATTGTAGGGTGGTGAGCTGGACAATTTCAGGCGGCAGGCTGCTCAGCTGGTTGGAGCTGAGGTAAAGCGATTGCAGGGTGGTGAGCTGGACAATTTCAGGCGGCAGGCTGCTCAGCTGGTTGTAGCCGAGGTAAAGCGATTGCAGGGTGGTGAGCTGGACAATTTCAGGCGGCAGGCTGCTCAGCTGGTTGAAGCGGAGGTAAAGCGATTGCAGGGTGGTGAGCTGGACAATTTCAGGCGGCAGGCTGCTCAGCTGGTTGTAGCGGAGGTCAAGCGATTGCAGGGTGGTGAGCTGGACAATTTCAGGCGGCAGGCTGCTCAGCTGGTTGAAGCGGAGGTCAAGCGATTGCAGGGTGGTGAGCTGGACAATTTGAGGCGGCAGGCTGCTCAGCTGGTTACCGCTGAGGTCAAGCGATTGCAGGGTGGTGAGCTGGACAATTTCAGGCGGCAGGCTGCTCAGCTGGTTACCGCTGAGGTTAAGCGATTGCAGGGTGGTGAGCTGGCCAATTTCAGGCGGCAGGCTGCTCAGCTGGTTATTGAAGAGGTTAAGCGATTGTAGGGTGGTGAGCTGGGCAATTTGAGGCGGCAGGCTGCTCAGCTGGTTACCGCGGAGGTCAAGCGATTGCAGGGTGGTGAGCTGGCCAATTTCAGGCGGCAGGCTGCTCAGCTGGTTGCCGAGAGTCTCAAATCTCTCTTCATCCCACCTACCCAAAATCAGCCGCTTCAACCCCGTCAACCGTCCAATCTCCGGCGGCAGCTCCTCCAAGCCATTCCCCGCTAAATCCAGCTCCTCCCAGTCCTCCCGCTCCGCACGGTCAATCAGCGCCAGCAGCTCATCACGGGTCATCGCCATAGGGCACGCTCAGCAAACCTCAACCTCTTTGTTGTAACAGAGACGCCCCTTGGCTTCACGAGAACTTATGGATCGCCCACACGGAATCGGTACCTCCACCGCGATCGCGAATTTGCCCGACTGTATCGCTGAACGCTGTATCGCTGAACGCTGTATTGCCGAATATTGCGTAGGGCCTCATCACCGCGAACGATGCGCAGGAGTCGTTTTGATAGGGATAATGCTGCAATAAAGAGAGCTAGGCTAAGGTAACTCTGGATAAAGCTGGGCAGATTCGCGTCCCCGCGCCCGGAAAGTGAACCTCTAGCCCTATAGCGCTCGACCGCTCTGCCGTTAGGACACCGCAACCCTCATGGACCTCGACCCTGTAAACACTCCGAACGCAACCCCAGCTGACGCAACCGGAACCGACGCAGACCACGCCAGCGACGAGCACCCCGGTCGCGACATTGGCGGCGGCCTGCCCGTGATCAAACAATGGGCCAAATACACGCTGGATACTCAGGGACCCAGAGCCTGGGAGGTGATCTTCAAGAAAAGCGCCTGCCTCTCCTGCGCCTGGGGCACCGGTGGACAAAAGGGTGGGTTTAAAAACGAGCTGGACGAAGGGCTGCAGCGGTGCGCCAAAAGTATGGAGGCCATCAAAGCCGAGCTGATGGCGGGAGTGGAGCCGCAGTTCTTCGAGCAGCGGAGCATTGACGAACTGCAGCAGCTGACCTCCCGCGAGGCAGACCGGCTGGGGCGCTTGACCGTGCCGATGATTTTGCGGGCGGGCCAGTCTCATTACGAGCGGCTTTCCTGGCCTGAAGTGTATGACCTCGTGGCAGAGTCCTTTCGCAAGCCCGCAGAGCGGGTCGCCTCCTACAGCTCGGGGCGCTCTTCTAACGAGGCGGCGTTTTTGCTGCAGCTGATGATGCGGGCCTTGGGCACCAACAACCTAGCGGACTGCTCTGACCTTTGCCATCGCCCCTCCTCAATAGCCCTCAAAGAGGTCTTCGGCAGCGGCACCTCTATGGTCAGCCTGGCTAGTCTGCGGCAGTCGGACTGCGTGGTGCTGCTGGGGTCCAACGCCCCCGCCAACCATCCCCGCCTGCTAAACGAGCTGATCAAGCTACGGGACCGGGGCGGAAAAGTCATTGTCGTCAACCCCGTCAAAGAGATTGGCCTTGTGAAGTTCGGCTCCCCGGCCTTTCCCCTCAAATCCCTAGTGCCGGGGTCAGACATCGCTAATCTGTTTTTGCAGCCTGTGCCCGGCAGCGATCTGGCGCTGCTGATGGGCATTCAAAAGGCTCTGGTGGAGCGCGATCGCATCGATAAGCCCTTCCTGCAGGCCCACACGGAGAACTGGGAAGCGGTGGTGGAGCAGGTGCAGACAACCCGCTGGGAGGAGATCACCAGCACCTGCGGCGTCTCGCAGGCGGACCTCGAGGCCGCAGCCACAATCATCGCCCAGTCGTCTCGCGTGGTGTTTGCCTGGGCCATGGGCATCACTCACCAAACCAATGGCGTCGACAATATCTTTGGCATCGCCAACACGGCCCTGCTGAGCGGCAACGCAGGCCGCGAGGGCACCGGCCTAATGCCGATTCGTGGCCATTCCAACGTGCAGGGCTTTGGCTCCATGGGGGTATTCAACAAGCTCAAAGAAGAGCTGCGGGGAGCCCTGGAGAAAATCCTGGAGCGATCGCTCAACCGAGATCCGGGCTACGACTCGCGATCGCTGGTGGAGGCTGCCGACGCCGGTAAGGTAGATACCCTGCTGTGCCTGGGGGGCAACTTCTACGCCGCCAACCCGGACCTCACCCAGGCCAAGCGCGCCCTGGGCAATATCGACACCATCGCCTACCTGGCCACCAAGCCCAACCTAGGCCACTTCCACGGGCTGGCCCGCCAAAATACTCTAGTGCTGCCGGTGTTCAACCGCTTCGAGAACCCCCACCAGACCACCGTCGAGTCGGGCAACAACTTTGTGCGCCTCAACGACGCGGGGGAAACCCACCTCAAAGACGCGGATTTAGTGGCCGAGGTGGACTTTATCACCGAAATCGCCCACCGTCTCCACGGCGATTCTCCCGTGGACTGGCGGCGGCTCAAAGATACCCACTACGTGCGCCAGCTGATCGCCCAAACGGTGCCCGGCTACGAGGCGATCGCCACCATCGACGAGACCCTAGAGGAGTTCACCATTGGCGGCAGGATCATCACCGAGCCCCACTTCCCCACCCCCTCCGGCAAAGCGCAGATGCAGACCCCCGAGCTGCCCACCCTCACCCTGCCCGCCAAGCAGGATTTTGGCGCAGCAGCGGAGACGCGAGGCGCTGTGGTGGCGCTGGTCACGGGCCGGGGCTACGGCCAGCACAACACCGTGGTCTACCGCACCGCAGATAAGTATCGCGGCATGCCCCACCGCCACTGCATCCTCATGCACCCCGACGACGTGGCCGAAGCGGGGCTGGAAGACCACCAGCGGGTGACGGTGCAGGGGGACGCGGGCGAGCTAGAGAACATCGAAATCATCTGCGGCGCGGTGCGTCAGGGGGCGGCGCTGATGTTCTACCCCGAAGCCAACGTGCTGATGAAGGGCCACATCGACCCGCGATCGCAGACGCCAGCCTATAAGCGGGTGCCGGTGCTGGTCTATCAGCCTGCCGCTGCAAACACGGCGTCTACGGCTAAATCCAGCTGAGGGAAGGCGGGCGATATCAGGCGATCGCCCGCCACAAAGCGGCGCATCTGATACTCTTCTTCAAGCTGGCAGACCGTAATCGTGGGCTGCTTCGGCTTGCCGATGTGGCGTACGGCTCCAAGGGCGTGGAAATCGACCAGCCAGTATTCCGCGATTCCCATAGCTTCGTACTCGACCAGCTTGTGACCATAATCGTCCCGCCAGTTTATGCTGACGACCTCGATGACTAGGGGAGCCGTCCCCCCATACTGAATTACTGATGCTGTCGGCCAAAGAGGTTCACGACCCAAGGCTTCGCGATCTAAAACGACTACATCCGGGATATAGCCAGAGCCTGCGGCACGAGGTCTGACCAAACAGGTTCGCGGAATTGAGTAGGGCAGCCCCTGTTGCCGAATTGCAATGCTGAGTTCTGCCGCCAAGAAACCGCTGACATCTTCGTGGGGACCTGTTGGCAACATTTCAACGACTGCTCCCTCGATTAGCTGGTATCGACGGCCATCGTTGGGATACCACCCCAAAAATGTCTCGAAGCTCATTGGACCTGTTGTCTGCGCTTGAACCATGGCGTCAGCCTTCCTTAGCCCAACTGTAGCGAGCGGGCTTGAACTCTAGATGTTGCTTGAAGTCGTGAAGCGTTTCGAAAAGGTCCGACGCTTTGTGGTGCCCCTCGCGCCAAGACTTGCGCTCCATTGTGCCCACGATAAGATAATCGTGACCGATTAGCTGTGGGTAGTGCTGCAGACACGTCATCTCTATGAGCGGCGGCTTCTTACTCAGTTTGGTGGTGCCGTCGCATTTCGGGCAGCGGGTGAACCGAACATCGCTGTAAGGATTAAGAAAAAAGTCGTGCTGAGGCGGTTGATGGCCAAACTGCTGCTTACCTTTAGCCTTCTTTTTACCCACGAGTAGTACCGTCGCTTCAGAGCCTATTTTAGCGTTTTCTGCCCGCCTCACGGCATCAAAGCTTACGCAAGCCAGCAATTCTCAATTTGGAAAAATGCAAATAATTGGCCGTCTGGATATGCTTTCAGCCAACTGCTTGTTGAGCAGCCCTTCGAAGAACTTCAAGACACTTGTGACTCGTTGTTGAGCTGCTTCGAACTTCCAAGGTTCGATCTAATTCTATTAAGGGTCGGGTCAACGGAATCGTAGTAGGCCGAAGCTCAACTCTAGCCAGCGGTGAAAGCTGGATGGTCGGCATTTAGGCTGGAAGGACGTACATCCACAGTAATCGTGGTGATGTGCAGCATGTTCTAGGAAATTTGTGCTTTACCCCTATGCCTTAACGTTAGTACGAACTAGAATCTGACGCTCAAGAGATGCTTAATTGTACTCTCCAGGAGTAGGCTTTTTCACAACAGTAACCCCGTCAACTTTTTGGCCTGATATTCTCAATAATTCATCGCCTGAAAATTCATAACCAAGCTTTAGCGCTATTCGCGCAATATCATCCGCAGTTGATGCTGCAAGCACCTCACTCTTAAGCGCAGGCTCAGACTGCATCTTCTTCAGAAACGCCTTGAGTTGATCTAAAGCCATATCGGAAACTCCTATTCTCAGCTAGCTGGCCGTGTGAAGTGGACCCTAAAGGCTGAATGACTTGAGAGCCCAGTCAAGCTCTAAAAAGTCTACGTAATTCGTACGCCTTCAACATTGGTATGCCTTCAACAACTATTGCACATCACCTCCAAATCCTGACGCTGCAGCGGTTCAATTTTTTGCATACAGCATAGACTGCCCGACTAAAACGGCTAAGAGTAGCCCTGGGAACCCGCTGGATCATCAATCGGAGCATCCGTGGAAGCATCCTCCCAAGTTGATCCCCGCTCTGAATCTCTCATATCCGTTGCCCGAGCATCTCGTAGGGTAGTCGTACTGCGCTCTTCGGCGCGCGGCGATGTGGACGGCATCAGCATCGGTGAGGCAGGAAACTCGCTGGGGGCAGAAGTCTTAGCGTCCACCAGCTCGCTTTGCAGCTGAGCAATCTGCTTCTTTTGGCGAGAGATACGCAGATTGCGCCGAATCAAAGAGGGCACGGCAACGCACAGCCCTACGAAAAAGCCCAGCGCCAGCGTAACCAGCAAAATGATAGCCAGCGACGCCTCAAACTGCCAAATTCCCAGGCTGACCTCCACAGGAATCGAGTTTTGCAAGGCAAACACAACGGCGAGAAACGCCACGACAAGCGCCGCAATCAACAGCAGGGGCATAGGCTTACTCCACGCTACACCTGTCAGGGTAGCAGTAAGTTAGCTTAAATCTGCAGAGTTCCTGTGGACCTGACAATAAATCTAAGACTTATGCTTAGGATTGTAGAAGGCACGCATCAGAAGTTCGCACCACGTTTCCTAGAACCATACTACGATGACTGACTATGGCGACTGAACAAGACGTCCGCAAATATTTGGCCTACTGGTTCCAGGCTGGTAAGGGAATCACCTCTCCTCAAGGCGACTGCGATCGCCCGGAGCCGGTGTTCTCTGGCGATCGCTACAGTGACGCCTTTGAGGCGCTTTGGCAAACGGCACTGGCTTCAAAAGACACCTGTTACCTAGACGGCACGGATCAAACTGTTGCCGATCTACTCAGCGAGACCTGGGATATTAAGTCCTGCGCCCGCTGCGAGATGCCTGTCCCAGCGGCAACCGTAGGTATCGGAGCCCCAACCTGTCCCTGCAACGACCTGCCCACCTGGCCAAACTTTGACCTTCCCCAGCCGCGATCGCCCATTAGCTCCACCGACCACCTGAATCGACTGCGCGATCGCCTCCGGTAGGGTCATTTGCTCATCGGAGGGGCCAGCAGCCCTTTGACCCTAGCCGCAGTCCGTATCGCATTTATATTGACAACGGCGCTGACTGACTGCGGCCAATCTCCCAATCGCGCATCTGATGTAGTCGCCCGTCCCGCAGCTGCATCACGGGGAAATCCGATAGGCGCACCAAATGCTCATCGTGGGTCGTAATAATCACCGTGATGCCTACCGCATTCAGCTTCTTGAGAATTTTGACCACCTGCCAGGAGTTGTAGGCGTCTAAATTACCCGTCGGCTCATCCGCCAGCAGTACGGATGGCGTGTTGACGATGGCGCGGGCAATGCTCACCCGCTGCTGTTCGCCCCCCGACAGCTCGTGAGGAAAGCAGTCTGCTTTATCCTGCAGGCCCACCATTTTTAGAGTAGGCACCAGCCGCCGCCGGATCTCTTTGCGGGTAAAGCCCTGCGCCCACAGTACAAACGCCACGTTTTCAGACACCGTGCGCCGGGAAATTAGCTTGTAATCTTGAAAGACAACGCCGATCTGCCGGCGCAGCTTCGATAGCCGGTTGCCCCGAAGACCGCACACAGATTGGTCATTGACGGTGATGTTGCCGCTGCAGCATTGCTCAGCGCCGTAGAGCAGCTTCAGCAGGGTAGACTTTCCGGCCCCGGAGGGTCCGGTAACGAACCAAAAGTCTCCTTTGCGGATTTGCCAGTTGACGTTATTGAGCGCCAGGCTGCCGTTGGCGTAGGTTTTGGTGACTTGCTCTAGGCGAATGACCGGTTGAGCCGCCTGCCGAGATGCGGGCCGCTCTTCTGAGCCTCGCGCCGACTCTGAGGCTTGATCCGAGGAAGGCTGCGTCGCTGATTGCTCGGGCCGCGCAGCTAGCGGAGGAATGGGAGGCGCTGGGCGAAATGCCGCCCGACGGGAGCGAGATACCGTATCAGAGGATTCAGATGAGGGGATATCAGCGGCAGTCTTGAGCGGCATGGGCGAATCAACCTATGGATCGATTTGGGCAGCAGCGGATTGTGATACTGACTCTGGAATCTTAAACTATGCACGTTAAATAACCAAGCACTTACACAATTTAATTGCAAATTGCGTACCCAACCTGCCTCAGCCGCCAAACTTGGCCGGTAATCTTAACGTCTTGGCGCAGTTAGCGCCCGCCAGGCAAACTGAGGCAGCACCAGCATCCGTCGCCAGCGCCAGGGCTCTTTATACAGTCGGTAACTCCATTCCAAATGGTTGTTGCGTAGCCAAGCTGGTGCCCGCACCTTAGTTCCGGCCCAGATATCTAGACTCCCCCCCACGCCAACCCAGATGGAGCGGGGGCATAGATGCCGGTGGCGGTCAATCCAAAACTCCTGACGAGGAACGCCCAGGCCTACGAAAATTACGGCGGGTTGCTCGCGGCGAAGGCGATCGCACAGAGCCTCTTGCTCCTCGGGGGAGATGTAGCCGTGCTCAGCGCCAGCAACATTGAGCTGGGGGCAGCGAGCTTGCCAGCGCTGAGCTGCCCCCTGAGCCACGCCGGGTTCGCCACCGTAGAAAAAGATGCTGTGGTCGGGAGACGCCCCCAGCCGCCGGATAAGGGACTCTGACAGCTCGATACCAGGGCAGCGCTGAATGCGCTGGTTGCGCAGTCGGAGGTAGAGCACCACCCCAGAGCCATCAGGAACAACTAGCTCAGCGCCGCAGATAATGTCGGCTAGATTGCGTTGACCTGCAGGAGAGTCGCGATCGCCCTCGGCCTGCATCGCCATTTCAGCGTTCAGGGTAACGACATGGACCGAGCTGTCCCGCTGAATCTGCTGCAGGAGCCAGCCAGCATAGTCGTCAAGCACATGCACCGGCAGTCCTAATACCCGCATTTCCAGCCTAGCGTCCAGATATCTCGGTTGCTCCAGTCGTTTAGTCATCGAATTTGAGAGTGCCCCAGCGGTGCCGGTGTTCACCGCTCATATTACACGGGCTCAGCCCCCGAAACACCATCAGCAACAGTGAATCTCGTGAACCTCGTCAGTGCCCGTCCCCTCAGCATTCTGCAGGCGGCTCTTTGCGAGAGAATATCTGCACAAATATAACTTTAGGTTACACTTGGTTTGCCAAACGTCCGCTAGCGGTGTACATCCCCGAGGCGATCGCGCTTCGTCGGGTTAGATTGCACCGTCGGTTCGAGGGTTCGGTTCGAGGGTGGCCAAAATTTGGTGACCCCATCTGGGCATATTGGCGAGGCAGGGACCCACTGCATTGGTGTAAGTATCATTAGGCAACCACTATGGCTGACGCACGTCGATCTGAGTTCTGGCCGACAGTATTTCCGTCTCAAGACCGTCTAGAGGCCTACTACGCTGAGGTTCAGGCGATCATACTAGCGAAGCAGACGCCTCTAGTGGGGCTGCTTCCGGCCAGCACCGCCGTTACGGTCCACGGTGACTACACCGATGCCTGGGTCCGCGATAACGTCTATAGCATTCTGGCGGTGTGGGGGCTGGCGCTAGCCTACCGCAAGCTCGACAACGACCAAGGGCGGAGATACGAGCTAGAGCACAGCACCATCAAGCTGATGCGCGGCCTGCTGTACGCCATGATGAAGCAGGCCGACAAGGTCGAGCAGTTCAAGGTCACCCAAGCCCCCATCGATTCGCTCCACGCCAAATACCACCCCCTATCGGCTAATCCTGTGGTGGGTGACGATGAGTGGGGCCACCTGCAGATTGACGCCACCTCAATTTATCTGCTGATGCTGGCCCAAATGATTGCCTCGGGGCTGAGCATCATTCAAACCCTAGACGAGGTTAACTTTGTCCAAAACCTGCTGTACTACATCGGGCGCGCCTATCGGACGCCGGATTACGGTATTTGGGAGCGGGGCAACAAAATCAACCACGGCAAACCCGAGCTAAACGCTAGCTCCGTGGGCATGGCCAAAGCCGCGCTGGAAGCTTTAAATGGGTTTAACCTATTTGGAATCCAGGGCGGGGCGGCTTCAGTGGTCTACGTGCTGCCCGATGAGATTGCCCGCGCCCGCATCACCCTAGAGTCGCTGCTGCCCAGAGAATCGGGATCCAAGGAGGTCGACGCTTCGGTGTTGAGCATCATCGGCTATCCGGCTTTTGCTATTGAAAACGTTGAGCTAGTGGACAAGACCCGCGATACCATCACGGGCAAGCTAGAGGGCTACTACGGCTGCAAGCGCTTTTTGCGGGACGGCCACCAGGCCGCGATTGAGGACGTGACGCGCCTGCACTACGAGCCGGCGGAACTCAAGCAGTTTGAGCATATCGAGTGCGAGTGGCCCCTGTTTTTTACCTATTTGCTGCTAGACGCCATTGCCCGAGGCGATCGCCCTACGGCTAAGCGCTACCGGCAGCGGCTCGACGAGATCACTGTCGAGCAAGATGGATTTCGGGTGCTGCCAGAGCTGTACTACGTGCCCGAAGAGGCCATCGAGGCGGAGCGCGAGCAGCCCAGCAGCCAAAAGCGTCTGCCCAACGAAAATCTGCCCCTGGTGTGGGCACAGAGCCTTTATCTGCTGGGCCGGATGCTGCAGGACGGCCTGATCTCCATGGGAGATATCGACCCGCTGGGGCGCTATCGGCGGCGGGGGCAAAACCGGCAGCCGCTAGTTCAGGTGGCTCTACTAGCAGAAGATAAGGCCCTGCAGAGCGAGCTGGCCGCTAACGGCATCGACACCCAAACCCTCGCCGAGCTAGACCCGATTCAGGTGCGGCAAGTGAGCGAACTGTCGGCCATCTATTCTCAAATTGGGCGCAACGAAAAGCTTGGCCTCTCTGGGAGACCTATTCGGCGGCTGCGGAGCTTAACGACGGCCCATCTGTTTCGCATTCAGGGGGATACCGTAGTCTTTTTGCCGGCGTTTCTCGACCAGCGGGAGTTCTATCTGACGCGGGATTACCACTTTTTGGTGGCTCAGATTCGCGGCGAGCTGGCCTACATTCACTGCCATTGGCACGAGCTGGGGCGACCCACAGTGACGCTGCTGCTCACCAACTCGATGTTTGAGCTCAATCGGTTTGACAGCATTGAGCGATCGCCTCTGCTGGCGCTTATCAAGCAGCTCAGGGACGGAGACTGTGACGGCACGCCTGTGACGCTAGGGCATCTCAATCAGTTCAGCCTGACCGCCAACGTCGAGCGCATCGACCACCTGCCCGACTTTGTATTGTCTCGGGCATCGGTGCAGGACAGCGTTGCCTTGTCTCGGCTGCTGCAGTTTTCCTCTGAGCTGAGCGCTCCACTGAGCTACAGCCAGGAGTTCTTAATTGAAGAGGAGCGCGATCGCGGTAAGCTCCTGCAGGCGCTGCGAGAGTCCCAGAACCTGTACGAGCAGATCGAGCTGCTGGACCTGCTGGTGCGGCTGGAGGGGCTCGGATTTGATACAGGATTTGGGGAAGAGGACGAAGTCATCACGGTGACCGAGCTGCTGACGGAGGTCTACGCCAAGGCCAGCGAGTTAGAGCTGTGGTCGATTATTCGTCACGCCGCTGGGCTGCTGGTCAAAATCGACATTGGGCTATCCGACGCCGTTACCGACATTTTAGTGAGACAAAAGCAAATCGCCATCGGCAAGATCTACAGCGAGGACTGTCTGATTCAAGAGCCCATGTCCCACGGCGAAATCATGGAGAAAATCGAGGCCTGCAGCGGCGAAGATCTGCGGGAGCGCCCGCTAACCCAAGAGATTTTGATCTACTTGAGCATCTTAATCAAAACAAACCCCGATCTGTTTGACGGCCTGCTAACCCTACGGACGGGCTACTTGATGCTGCTGCTCACCGACGAGATTGCTCAAGAGCAGGGGGTGTCTCAAGATGAGGCCTTTGAGCTGCTGACGCAGATGAGTCCGTTTGAGGTGAAGCAGCGGCTGCAGCACGTGCTTGAAGGCTATAGCGCCCTGGGCCAAAAGCTGGCGCGCCATGAGTCTCTACAGGTTAAGCGCCGGCAAGCGATTCAGTGGGTGCTGCCGGAGAAGATGATGTTTGAGGTGGGGGACAGCGAGCCCTTTGGCGGCAGCTGGTGGCGGCATCGGCAGCGGGAAGGGTCACTCAACCGCATGCCGGAGAATTTCTACGGCGATGTGCGCGAGGTGTTGAAGCACTGCAAAGGGCTCGTCATCGGCGACAAGCTAGAGCGCCGCAATCGCTTGGACAGCGAGCTGGTGCTCTCAGAGATGACCCCCGAGGAGCAGAACTTTGCCCTGCGGGTGGAGCACCTGCTCAACAAGCTGCAGGCCCCTGAGTACCGACAGCTTGTGGTGGAAGCGTTAGTAGAGCTGGCGGCGATCGCTCAGCGCAACGCAGACCTTGAAATCGAAAGCAATATCGTTCTAGACGTGCTTATTGGCCATGCGGTTCGTCTGTCGTGGATAGACCATATCGTCGACCACGATTTGAGCGAAGCCCATTATGACCACTACGTTGACCAAGCGTGGCAGCAGTTTTACGAGTCGTCTCCCAAAGTTTGCGCTGAATATATCGCCAAGGCGCTGCAGTTCTTGCTCGATCTCAGCGCGCCTGACGATGAGTCTGACGCAGAGACTGCCGTATCGGCGTCGGCTCCGCCAAATTAGATCAAACCAAATTAGATCAAACTAGATTAAATCAAGCCAGACTAGGGCAAGCCAGCTACATTTTTCTGTAGAGTTAAAAAACTTGTCCGTACTTTCACGGCCTACTGTGAAGAATACTCACATAACGAAACCGCCGAGCGCAAGCAAAGGAGGCATCTATGCTGAGATTCTTCAGACAGACCGTGACACCCGCAGCAAAAGCCAAACCGCCGCAGTCTGGCACGGTGACCAGCGTATCCGCTGCCGACAGACGCATGCGGGTCCGCTTTCAGGCCACCGAATGGTTTGCTTTTTCTGAGCAGCCGCTGAGGGTTAAGCCTGGAGACCTAGTCCAAATTACGGGTCGCCTCAATGCAACAACCTTACTTGTGACCGGCGCTAGTCAACCGATCGTCAATGTCTAGGGGAGCTTGGCGGTCGTCGAAGGGCAGTAGCCCCTCTTCGGGCCGCCAGGCCATGGGTCAACTATTGCCCTCAAGCGTTCAGCATTTGCTCTAGAATTTTCTGCACAATCTGCATTCCAGTCACCGCCTGCCAGCCGAATAGGGCCACCAGGGTGACGTTGAGCGCAATGTGGGTATAGCGAGCCCAGTCTTGACCCCTTTGCATAAAGGGGGAGAGGGAAGCCGAGGTGGCGATTAGGCCCGTCATCCCCAAACCGACCAGCAGATGAGGCCCAAAAAACAGCTTGCCGTTGTTGATATAGGTGACCGCCATCGCGCTGATGGAGCCAATCACCATGAGCGCCAGCAGGGCAGAGCCAATCTGAAAATGCTTGACGTTGACCTTTTTCTTGACAAGCTCTTTGCGGGTTTCGGGGTCGGCCGAACGAATTTGACGGACCTGCCAACCCAGGTAGAGGGCATAAAGTGACACAATGAGCAGCACCCACATCAAAACAGGGTGGATGAAGTTCAGCCAAGGTTTAATCGCGTCGGGAATGAAGTCCATAAAGTTTGTAGAAAAGCAGCACTGCTATCGATTTTAATCTTCTTTACATTTTCTAGTGGAGAAAGTGACGCATTCCCGTGAGCACCATAATGATGCCTAGCTCATTGGCCGCATCAATAGAGTCTTGATCTCGTATACTTCCCCCCGGCTGAATGATAGCGCCCACGCCAGCGGCTGCCGCGCTGCGCACCGAATCGTCGAAGGGGAAAAAACCGTCGCTGGCCAACACCGCCCCCGACACAGATTCTTCAGCCTGCGCCAGAGCGATCGCCACCGCCCCCACTCGGTTCATCTGCCCTGCTCCGATGCCGCGCGTGACGCGATCGCGGCTGACGACGATGGCGTTCGATTTCACATGCTTGACCACCCGCCAGGCGAAGGCCAGCTCGGCCAGCTGGGCGTCGGTAGGCTGAGCGTCGGTGGCCACCGTCCAGTCGCTGGGAACGATGGGCCGGTCGTCACTTTGCTGCATCAAAAAGCCCCCGGCGATGGGCCGCACCAGCTGGCTTGGCCCGGCGATATCGCTCAGGGTCAGCACCCTGAGCTTCGATTTCTTTGCAAGAATAGCTTCCGCCTCAGGGTCGCAGCTCGGAGCCACGACACACTCTAGAAAGGTCTGGGTGAGCGCCTTGGCCGTCTCCGCATCGATGGGCTGGTTAAGGGCGACGATGCCGCCGAAGGCGGAGGTGCTGTCGGCGTCAAAGGCCCGCCTGTAGGCCTCTACAAGGGTGTCCGCAACGGCTACGCCGCAGGGATTAGTGTGTTTGAGTACGGCGGCGGCGGGCTGCTCGGCAGAAAACTCGGCAATAATCCGCCGGGCTGCTTCCAAATCCACTAGGTTGTTGTAGCTCAGGTCTTTGCCCTGGAGCTTATCGGCGGCGGCCCAGCCCGAGGCCACCGTTCCGGTCTGGTACCAGGCGGCAGATTGGTGGGGGTTTTCGCCGTATCGCAGGCTCTGGCGCTGCTGGCCAGTGAGGGCGAAGCGCTGGGGCAGGGTAGCCTGATCGGCTGTCTGCGCATCAGCCTGGGTGAGATAGGTGGCGATCGCCTGGTCGTAGCAGGCCGTTTGCCAAAACGCCTGCTGGGCGCAGCGACGGCGAAACTCTGGTGACAGGGTACCGTGACTGCGGCGCTCGTCTAGGTAGGTCCTGTACTGCTCCGGCTGACAGAGCACCGTCACATGGGCAAAGTTCTTGGCGGCGGCGCGAATGAGGGTGGGGCCCCCGATGTCGATTTGCTCGATGGCTTCAGGCAGGGTAACGTCGGCGGTGGCGATCGTCTGCTCGAAGGGGTAGAGGTTGACCACCACTAGCTCAAACGGGCGAATCTGGTTGGCCTCTAGCTCAGCTAGGTCTTGGTCATTGTCCTGACGAGCTAAGATGCCGCCGTGAATTCGAGGGTGCAGCGTTTTGACCCGGCCCCCCAAAATTTCCGGGGATCCCGTGTAGTCAGAGACCTTCGTCACCGCGATGTTGGCCTGCTGCAGCGCTTTAGCCGTGCCGCCGCTGCTCACCAGCCCAAAGCCAAACTCATCTACTAGAGCGCGGGCCAGCTCCACTAGCCCTGTCTTGTCCGATACGCTCAGCAGTGCCAATGGTGCCATGTCTTCTCCCTGAAATTTGATGGACTTTGCCCTTACCTGCACCCTATTATCAACGAGAACGGCGTTATACCTGTTCGTCTTAGTTATTTGCCCCTCATTATTGGCTATGGTCAACAGCACTGACGCCCTCACCGGCATCGTCCGCAACGCCCAGTCCCAGCCCGAAAATCTGCTCATAATCCTCCATGGCTGGGGCGCGAATGCCCAGGACGTTGCGGCGCTGGCAGACGAGCTGCGGTTGCCCGGATACGCAATGGCGTTTCCCAACGCGCCGTTTCGCCATGAGTCACCGGGGGGGTTCATGTGGTATGACTTCCCCAATACCGGCCTTAACCAGCTTTTGGGCCTAGATCAGGCCGACCTTCAGGAAAGCCGTCAGCGGCTGCGGACCTGGATTCTGGCGCTCTGTGAGCAACTCAATGTGCCCCTATCGCGTACGGTTTTGGGAGGATTTTCTCAGGGGGGCGCTATGACCCTAGACGTGGGGACGCAGCTGCCGCTAGCGCAGCTGATGGTGCTGAGCGGCTACCTTCACCGAGCGCTGATGGAAGAGCGCCCGGCCCCAACGCTGCTGGTGCATGGCGCTCAAGATGCGGTCGTTCCGCTGCAGGCGGCCCACCAAGCCCACGAGCAGCTCACGGCCCTCTCCACCCCGGTGGACTACCACGAGCTGCCCATGGGCCACGAAATTTCCCTTAAAGTTCTCAATCTTATGCAAAGTTTTATCGAACGTAATAGGCCAATGGTAGATTAGACCGAATAGGATAAGAAAGCAGGGGCCCTACTGCCGTGCCCTCTCGCTAGACCTGAGTTCGCTCAGCTCGCAACTGCTGTATTCGCTCTGGAGATCCTCACTATGACGACGTTAACGATTTCGCAGCACGACATAGACAACATTACTGAACTTGATATTGCACAGCTCGCCGCGCGACTAGAGCAAGACGAATACAGCAGCCCCTTTGATGGCCTCCAGGACTGGCACCTGCTGCGGGCGATCGCCTTTCAGCGCCCTGACATGGTAGAAACCTATCTACACCTGCTGGATATGGAAGCCTACGACGAGTCTTAGGGACGTATAGTCTCGGGGGCATACAGTCTTGGGGGCATACAGTCTCGGGGGCATACAGTCTTGAAGGCATACAGTAAGGCTATGCTCCCGCACGGCTCCCCCGTGACTTTGGTGCGCCCAATCTATCGCGCCCGCCCTATCGCGTCCGTCCTATCGCGTCCAGTCGCGCCGCCAGTTGAGCAACAGCTCAGCGCCATCCGCGCGCCATAGCCGTCGCTGCCGTCGCCACTGGCCTACCAGGTTTGATATCGCTTCGCCATAGGCTGGGCTGGGCCAAACGACCTCTAAAGCCTGGAGCGGCAAGCGGCGTGCGATCGCCCAGCTCAGCAGTCCTATCCACTCTTGAGCGGCGGGACCAACGGCGTAGGCTCCCAAAATTGTGCCGCCCGCCGAGACCACCACCTGGCATTGTCCTCCGGTTGCCCCGCCCAGCTGCGATCGCCTCATGGGCGCGAGGGACTGCTGCAGCACCGCGGCATTTCGGTTCACTTTTCGCGCTTGCGCCGCTGTCAGTCCGACCCGCACCACCAGCGGGTCGGTTTGAATGGTCTGTGGAATCCTATCGTAGGAAACACGGCGGTAGGGCCAGGACAGCGCGTTATCAACGGCCACCTGAGCCTCGGCGATCGCAACATCGCTAGAGCAGCCGGCGCTGAGGGCGCAGGCGTAGATGCGGGGGTGCTTGGTTTGCAAACGGGAGTTTACTCGAATGCCCTCAGGCGTTAAGCCAACGGCGGCGGGAAGATTGAGGGTAGAGAGGCTGGGCCGGTAGCCTCCGCAGGCTATGGCAGCATCGGCCTTGAGAGTCAGCGGCCCAGACTGGACATCTACGCCTGGGGGGATAGGAATGGGTTCTGGGGCGCTGGTCTGCGGTAAACGATACTGAGACCGAGGCCTAATTGCTGCTGTCGTCATCACACGGACTCCTTCAGCTTCGAGCTGCGCCTGAACCAGGTCGGCAATAGCCTGATCTTCTTGGGGAAGCAGTCGGGCTGCAGGGGTAGCCAAGATCACCGACAGCCCCAGCCGCTGCAGCACCTGGGCTAAGACAAGGCCCTGCGGTTCTGCTCCCCACACGGCAACAGATTGCAGCTGAGGCTGTAGGCACTGCTGTAGAGCAGCAACCCTGGTGTATGTGTTGGGAGGAGGCTGGGGCACAGCCGCCACGGCGACGAGATAGTGGTGTCCGCGCAGCACTCGAGTGCCGACCTGCACCCCCAGAGTGGGCTGATGAACGAATCGCCCTGCTTCTGCAACGACATCAATGCCCTGAGCTGCCAGCACGGCCGGAGAGGACTGCTCAAACTGCCAAGCGGCAAAGTCACGGGCTTGGGCCAGCCGCGCGGCCCGGTCTGTGAGCTCTCTCTGAGACACGTCGTCACTAGCTTTTTTGTAGCTCGCCTGCAGATACTCCAGCTGGAGCTGCTCTCTCTCCCAGTCTGTATCGCCGTGGGGCGGCTCCACCAGGGCAACCCTAGCGCTCCACCCTGCAGCACGAATGGCGGCGTGACGGGCTACTAAGCTGCCCCCCAAAATGACAAGGTTATAGTCAACGGCCATCTTTACAATCCGGAAGTAGCGGCTGGGCTCATCTATCCTACGATCGCCTTGGGGGTCAGCACGTCGGAGAGCGCCTCTAGCAGTCGCTGATTCTCAGCGATGGTGCGCACCGCAACGCGAAAATAGCGATCGCCCAGTTCAGGAAAGCTTATGCAGTCTCGAATGAGGATGCGATGGCGCTGAAGCAGCTGGCGCTGAATCTCAACTACAGAGCTATCGCAGTTCACCAGCAGGTAGTTGGCGGCGCTGCTACGGGGAACAAGTCCAGGGAGCTGCCTCAAGCCTGCGGTCAGATGCTGCCGGGCGGGCAGCAGCCAGCTCCAGGTCTGAGCTTGAAATGCCCTATCTTGAACGGCGGCCTCTGCCGCGATCGCAGCCAGTGCATTGACGGACCAAGGGTCGCGCCAGCGCTGCCAGCGCTGCAGCCGGTCCGGGTGGGCCACCGCATAGCCAATGCGCAGGCCCGGCAGGCTGTAAAACTTGGTCAGCGATCGCAGCACTACAAGATTGGGATATTGAGGGACTAGCGGAACTAGACTGAGCCGTTGAGCGGGAGGGAGAAAGTCGATGAACGCTTCGTCTACAACCACCAGCTCGAACGCATCTAAACAGTCGCACAGGTCTGAGTAGTCAAACAGCAGGCCTGTAGGGTTATGGGGCGTATTGATCAGCAGCCCGCAGCCCGACGCCGGCAGGTCGATAGGAAGTCGGCACTGAATCTCTGGCGCTGCGCCAAGCGGTAGGGGCTGGGGCGTTACGTGAGCTCCGAAAGACTCTAGGGCGCGCCAGTAGTCGCTAAAGGCAGGCGTAATCAGGGTGGTGGTCTGAGTTTGAGCCAGCTCCCGGCAGGCCCAAGTCAACAGCTCGGCTGAGCCATTGCCGGGGCAAACCCATTCTGGAGGGAGCTGATGAAGATTGCAGAGCACCTGCCGCAGCTGGCCGTAGGCCGGGTCAGGATAGACCCGCAGCTGATGGAGGTTGTCTTGAATGGCCGCGATCGCTGAACTGGGCGGACCTAGAGGATTGATGCTGGCCGAGAAATCCAAAATATCATGGGGAAAACAGCCCGCTAGCTGAGCTGCCCAAGCTAAGTTTCCCCCGTGATGTGGTGGTGTCATCATGGCTGTGGCACCTGAGCCACTGTAATCATGGCACCGCGGCTATTTGGGGGCAACCTTCTCTTTGAAAAGTTTGCCCGCAGAAAAAGCCGGCACCCGCGTAGCCGGAATTGTCATCGCTTCTCCCGTTTTCGGGTTGCGGCCTTCTCGAGCCTTCCGCTCGCGGGGCTCAAATGAGCCAAAGCCGACTAGCGTCACTTTGTCGTTGTCCGAGACGGCATCCATGATTGCCTCTAAGGCGGCCGTTAGTACAGCATCTGCTTCCTTTTTGGTGACGCTTGCTCTCTCAGCAATTTTGTCAACTAATTCACCTTTGTTCATAAGAATCTCCTAGATTTGAATTGAGATAAACGGGCAGGCATGATTGAGATAAAACTTTGCCAAGTTCCGAAACTCCAGTAAAAGCTGAGTTTCAATGCCCTATTCTAGAGGGAAGTCCGATAATTTGGAATAACCAAACGCCTAATTTTCGGCGATTTGAGAATTTTTTTTGAAATTTTTGGAAAAAACCAGCTATTTTTGTCATTACTGAGCATAGCCCGTTTTTCCAATCGTCAAGAAATGCGTTGAATAGTGATGGCGTTAACTGCAGCCCATCGCCCACAGCACATTTTGTTAACTATGTTTCGCTTATCGTAAAAGTATAGAAAACGGTGCAGCATGTGTAGCAACTGTGCTAGACACAGGTCTTAATTGAAAAGTTAAGAGCAGTATCGAGCTTTGCTCACCGCGCCGGTAATGCCGAAACAGCACGCACCGCTCTGCGCTCAGTTCAATCGCCCCCCAAGGGATATAGACAGACTGAAGCATGTCTGCCAAAGAAGACAAACATGCTCAGGTCACTATAACATTAGCCCGCAGAGTTAGCGCCGCAGAAGCTCCTGAGAGTCAGCGCTGCCTGGCGTATAGCTATAGCCAAAGGTAGAGCCCTCAGAATCGTCTAGGACGTTGACCGTCATCACAATGATCACCTCGCTCCGCTCATTCGACCGTTCAGTACGGCGGAAGAGGGCACCAATAATGGGCAGATCGCCCAAGATCGGAATTTTAGTCGAGCTGACTTGGTCAGTATCCTGGATGATTCCGGATAGAACGATAGTCTGACCATCCCGCAGTCGTAGCTGCCCGGAGGTCAAGCGCCGCTCGGAGAGTAAGGTGAGGGTTATGCTAGCCCCATCAACCGTAACATCTTCGGTGGTGCTGGGCTCAGAGACTGTTGGCGCGACAGAGAGATTGACAAACCCGTTATCGTCGATGCGGTCAATCTGGACTCTAAGAATAACGCCAGCTGGCTCTGTGACAACGGTGACCGTCTGCGTTTGGTCATCCCCCGTACCGTCCGTCTCAATCTCGACGTTTGTAATGACCTCATCGGCCAAAACAACCTCGGCCTGCTGCCCCTCCTGTACAACCAGCGTAGGATCTGTCAGAATTTTGGCGTTGCTGTTGGTTATAGCGAGCTGCAGCTGCCCCAGAAAATCCTCACCAAATTCGAAGTCAAAGGGTGACCCGAGGGTGCCCGTTACCGCTCCGAAGTTGTCGGTCAAGATATCACCGGGAACGGAGATAGGGCTTTGGTCGCCAAAGTTGATGACGCCGACTCCCCCGTCAGACACTACTGTCGTCCCATCAACCCCGAAGGAGAAGCTGGTCGATGCCCGGTCAATAGCATTGAGGTCGACATCGACAACCTTGACATTGACGGCGACCTGTCGCCGCCTGATATCGAGAGGAATCAGCTGCGCGACGGCAATTTCGATTTGCCTGGGCGAACCGACTAGGGTAATGGAATTGGTGCGCTCATCCCCTACGACCTGAAGGCCCCGCAGAATGGGTGACGAGTCTTGATACTCGATGCGCTGCGTTTCAATCCGCTCTTCCTCTATCGTTTGAGTTTGCGTCAGCGGCTCGACGTTGTCACCGATTGAGACCGCGTTGACGTTGGTCACCAGCCGCTGGCGGCTGACGGCGGTTTCCGCACCCAAACCGACCAAAAAGTTGAGCGCCGTGGGAACGTCTACCTGGTTGAGGCGTAGATTGCGCACCACGAGCTGCCGCGCCTCATTGGGCAAACGAGGCCCTGCAAAAATCGTGCGGCCGAACCGGCTCGCGTCTAGACCCGATAGCCTCAAGACGTAGTTGAACACGTCCTGGATGGGCTCATTTTCGATGTCCAGCGAGATAGTGATATCCTCTTCGTCGATATCGGCTGCTGGATCGCCAACAAACGCTAGGTTGAGTCCTGCAGCCCGCGCCAGCAGAGAAAGTACCTCGCGAACCGGCGCGTTTCGCAGCACCAGGCGCGGCAGTACCTCAGAGGTGCCGAGAGAAATAGTGGAGGGTGAGGGATCAATGCTCGTGACGGCGATATCGCCCACCGGCGGGGCGATCGCCCGAGGAAGGGCTGCAGGGGCGGTGACGACAGGAGCGGGATCCACCTCTACGCCATCAATCCGCACGTCTGGATCGGGCACTAAGACATCATTGTCATTGTCGATGATGGGGTCCGGTGCTTGAGCTAGATCTGGAGGCTCTGGTAGCGGTGCGGAGGGTTGGGCAGGCTCTACAGTCACCGGGATAGGATCTTCCACTTCCAGCGCCGTCGCCGTTGAAAAATCAAAGATGATGGCGCTATCGGTTTGACGAACCTGTCCTATGGGCAGCTCCGTCTCCCCCGCCACAACCACGCGAATGCTGTTGGCGTCCAGCTGAGAGACGGTGACGGACTCGATACCGGGAGCTGGATTATTGTTGACAAAATCGCCGCCGCTCGCCAAGCTCAGCTCGCTATTGATTAAATCAGCCACCAGCGTATTGTCGCGGCTGACGGTAAAGATCTGCGGCTGTGTGCCGCTGTCTGTGGTCAAGACGACCTCAATTCCTTCTGCCGCTTGACGAATGGCGACGTCAGTAATCACCGCGACCGATTGCGCAGCGGCAGAGGTGGCTACTAAGGTCACTGCCGCGCAGCCACTTAAGGCGCTAAGTCCTATTCCGAGATGCCGTTTCACCGTTCTCTCCTCCCAATGAAAATTTCTTGTGTACGTTCAGACCTATGACTACCGCTAGCCTTCTACCCTATTCCGATGCTCCCTCGGCAGCTGAGTCGCTGGTGCCGTTCTCAGTCGCTTCGCCTTCAGCTGCCTCACCGTCCTGTCCTACTGCCCCACTTGCCGCGACGGCTTCTGGTGATGCAGGCAGCAGAGCGTCTAGTCTGAATGCAGTATTGAGCCGCGCTTGGGGCGGCGCACTAGTGGGTACAACGTTGCCCTGCTGATCGATCTGAACGGTTTGATTGGCCGTTTCTAGATCGCTATCGAACTCTTGGATAATCAAAAGCGGCTGTAGTCGCTCCACATTACGCAGTATGGATTGAGTTTGGGCAAAACTTCCTGCAAGCTCAACATTGTACACGCGCCGCTCTATACGACCGTTGACGCTCTCGCCCAGCGAGCCATCTTGAACAAGGCCAGAAGACGCCTCATCCACATCGAATCGAACCAGCTCAGCCCTGCGGTCCTCGTCGACAATGCCAGCGTTGACCGACTGCACCCGCTGGTTGATGTCATACAGCAGCGTTTCGAGGTTCTCCTCGTTGGCAAATAAAGCAAGCACGTCGGCCTGAAGCTGCTCTGCTCTCGCCAGCCGCTCTCTCGCCTCGGCAATTTCACGCTGCGTCTCTTCCGGGTCTTGGATGAGCGCCTCCCGTTCGGTAACCTCGCGCTGTAGCTGCTGACGCTGCTGGAACGCGGGCCAGACGAAGTTAAGAAGAAGGTAAATCGTTAACCCAATCCCCACAACCGCCGCTAGGATTCCTAAAACAGTCGGCGTTAGCTCGACGCCAAATGCCGTCGGATAGACCGGCTCGGCTTGATAATACTCCTGATCATCGTCGGGATAATCGCTTACGGTCATTACTCAAACGCTCCTCTATCTCTTAGGGCCTGAATTCTAGAGGTCAACCCAACCGCTAGCGTACTCTCCAGCTCCGCTAGCAGCTCAGAGGCCGGTAGCTCAGTTAAGTCTGCTGAGATGGTGTAGTCCACCACCTGAGGAACCTGAACGTCAGCGCCAGAAGGCGTACCCTCGGGCAGCTCAAAGTCAACGGGGTAGTCTATTAAGCTGGCTGTTTCCAGACTGGTTTCCTCAGGGTCGAGGAACGGCGATCGCCTCAGCACCAGCACGAAGTCATTGACGTCGTCGAAGGAAACGGCATATCCCGAGATGCTGATACTCTGCTCTTCGCTCTCAGCGGTTTGCTCTACCCCAGCGATTTGAACGCCGCTAGGGACATTGTCCTGAATGCTTTGCAGTAGCGCAGACCAAGGTTTGATCTGGTCAAATACCGTCACTAGCGCTTTGGCGTCGTTCTCGGCCTGCTGAGCGCGGGCCAAGGCGCTCGCGAGTTCTTGCCGCGTCGCCTGCTGAGCCGCTAGCTCCCGGTCGAGCTCATCCCGCCGGGCCTCAAGCCGACTATTCATGGTGTTTAGCGCTAGCCAGGAGGCCAACAACAGCACCAGTGGCGCAAGGCCAATAGCCGCTCCCAAGATTGTAGGTCGCCAGTTAGACTCCTCTCGGATAGTGGGTTCGTTCGCCGCCGAGGCCGCGACCTGAGCGTTGCGGTCGTTCAGAAAATTAATATCAAGGCCGTACATCCTACCAAGCCTCCCTTAGCCCTAAACCAATAACCACGCCTAACCCAGAACGCTGAATGTCTGGAATATCAGCTTCAACATCCAAAGACAGCGCCGATATCGGATCAATTTGGGTCGCCGGCAGGCTCAAACGCTGAGAAAAGAATTCGTCAAGCTGCCCGATGGCGGCACCCGGCCCCGACAGCAGCAGCTGGGCGACCTCTAACTCCTCCCCCTGATTGAGGTAGAAGTCGATAGAGCGCCGCAGCTCATCGGCAAGCTCACCTAGCACTCGAATCATGGCCGCCGTACCGGGATTGGTTCCCGCCCCCATCTGAGGGACACCCACGCTATCCATGGGCGTTACTGGGATGGTCATGCCCTGAAGGAGGTCGGTGTTGCGCGAGGGGGGCAAGTTCATGGCCCGGCTCAACGCCGACTGAATTTGGTAGGTGCCGATGGGGACCGTCCTAGAGAAGTGGGGGACGCCATCGACGACGATGGAAATCTCGGTATTCTCAAACTCGGTATCGACGATCGCCACCGCTTCTTGGGGGGTAAACTGCCGCAGCTGCTCGCGGATGGTGCGAATGAGCGAAAAGCTAGAAATTTCGAGGATATTGACGTCCAGCCCAGCCTGCTGAAAGGTGGTCAGGTAGTTGTCGGTCACCTCTTTGCGGGTGGCCACCAGCAGCACCTGAACTTTTTCAATCCCGTCCTCGTCGACGAAAAACCCCAGCTTTTGATAGTCAACGTCCGCCTCGTCGCGGGGAAAGGGAAGGTAAAGTCCGGCCTCCTGGTCAAGAACCATCTCCCGCAATTCGTTGTCGTCTAGTTCGGCGGGAACTGGGATAATTCGCGTTACGGTGTCGCGTCCCCCTGAGATAGCGGTGGCCACAGTAGTCGCCTTTAGCTTTTGCTCAGAGAACAGCTGCTGGATAATATCGGCCATGGCCGACGGCTCGAGAATCTGCCCTTCATGAAAGACACCTTCAGGAACGTCAGCAGAGGCTAGCTGAGTCAAGCGGAACGATTGCCCGTTTCGTCTAACTTGGGCAACGTTGACTCGCTCAGGGGTCAATTCAACGCCGATGCCTTTTGACTTTTTTGAAAAGAGATTAGAGAGAAAACTCACGACAATAGGATCACTTGTTTTAGCGAGATGCAAGAATAGCTGCGCGAACTCTAGACGAACCCTGGACCTGACGTAGAGCCAATAACTGCTCGAAATCTTATCACTATCTATCTGATTACAAAAGATATTACCCGCTTTTACACAAATTCCTATCCCTGCAGAAGACACAAAGCGTAACGCCAACTTAGCGCAAGCTGTCCCATACGAAAAGCAAACAACTCTTTTTGAATCGATCTGGTCGGGTGGCCTGCCTCAAAATTTGCGAATAATTGAAAACGGGGGAACAACCCATGCTGCTCCCCCGTCAGATTCATGTTGCGGTGCGCGATCGCCCTCAACAGCGCATATCTTTAGCGAATGTATTCCTTGAGAACGCTGTTGCGATTGGGATGACGAAGCTTACGCAGCGCCTTGGCCTCTATTTGGCGAATGCGCTCGCGGGTGACGTTGAAGATCTGGCCGATTTCTTCAAGGGTTTTCATGCGGCCATCGTCTAGGCCATAGCGCAGACGCAGCACATCGCGCTCCCGAGGGCTGAGGGTATCGAGGACGCTCTCTAGGTCTTCTCGGAGCAGATTCTTGGAGACCTGGTCTTCCGGCGTCTCGCCGTCTGACTCAATGAAGTCGCCTAAGCGAGAATCTTCTTCCTTACCGATGGGCGTTTCTAGGGAAATGGGAAGTTGAGCTGACTTAGCAATAAAGCGCAGCTTCTCAATGGTCATCTCCATACGGGTGGCAATTTCTTCTTCGGTGGGCTTGCGGCCCATCTCCTGGGAGAGCAGCTTGGTGGTTTTCTTAATGCGGGAAATGGTTTCGTAGAGGTGAACCGGCAGCCGAATCGTGCGGGACTGGTCGGCGATCGCTCGGGTGATGGCCTGACGAATCCACCAGGTGGCGTAGGTGGAGAATTTGTAGCCCTTCTCGTGGTCGAACTTCTCTGCGGCTCTGATAAGGCCCAAGCTGCCTTCCTGAATTAGATCCTGGAAGGACAAGCCGCGGTTCATATACTTTTTAGCGATGGAGACCACCAGCCTCAAGTTAGACTGAACCATTTTGTCCTTAGCGCGGCGGCCTAGATGCAGGCGGCGGCGAAAGGCGGGCAGGCTCATCTCTACCTTTTCAGCCCAGTCGGCGTCGGTCGGACAGCGATCGAGATCCTCGGTCAGCTGCTCGCGAATCCGCTCTAGCTCTAGCAAGTCCGCAATTTTACGGGCCAGCTCAATTTCTTCATCAGCTCTCAAGAGGCGGATTCGGCCAATTTCCTGCAGATAAAGGCGAATAGAGTCTTCGGTATAGTGCTTCTTTTTGGCCTGCACTCGACGAGACGCGCGTCCCTTAGCTTTACCTTTCTTTTCGGTTTTGGCCGTCTCCGACTTTACATCGCTAGACGAAGCCAGCTCCACACCTGCTCTAGACTGGTTGCCATCCAGTTTAGAACGATCAACATCCAATGCATTTTTAGCTTGGGTCATGCCGCGTTCCTCATGCTCCTAAATCAAGACAGTAAAAAGCCACTACAGAAAACCACTACACACCAGTAGATGCCACAAGTTTAGCCAAAGATTGAGAGGGTCACCACAATTTTTATAAAGATGTGGCACTCTCCAAAAGCAGTCTTGCGCATATGTATGCTTCACATGGGCTTGTTGTCCCGAGCCACACCGATTGAGCGGCTCGTAGCCTGGGACACTAAAATAGTTTAGCGAAGACATCCGAAATTTGCCTTTAATTCGCTGCCTCGGCTGTACTTGTCAAGTGTAGCAAGTCGTAATAGTTGCTCCATCCCTGGCTTAGGCTGTTCGCATAGCAAAATTCAATCTAGAGCGACACTTTTCTTAACAAAACTATGGCGAAACGGCAGCGATTTCCTTATCTAGTGGGTTCAAAGTGGACAGCGCGACAAAAAACTTGGGGATGGCGGCATTTTCGAGTTACAAATCGCAAGAATAAAGATAGATGGGTATTCGCTGAGCTCGTCGCCGCCTGCGACCCGAGCGTACGCTTTTGGCTCAACGCTCAGGCGCTCAAGGATCCAGATCTCTGGCAGGCGGGATGGCAGCCCCTCGCAACTGCGCCGGAAGAGGGCGCATCAGAAGCAATCGCGCGAGAAGACGCGCCGTAATACACTGCTGATGTGGACTGCCGCGACTGTTAAGTGACTTAATATGATTCCAACCTGTGCCTGGAGCCGCCCGCTGGGATTGCCGTGGGATAAGCCCTACCGCGTACGCTACGACAGCAATCTAGACGATGGTCCCTGGCATGGCGCGCCGCTAGGCGGGCTGGGAGCAGGCTGTATCGGGCGATCGCCTCGGGGGGAGTTTAACCTCTGGCACATCGACGGGGGCGAGCATGTGTTTGCGGCTATGCCGGCCTGTCAGTTCAGCGTCTTTGAGCGGGTGGGAGAGCAGTCTCGCGCCTGCGCTCTGGGGCCGATAGAATCAGGGCTAGAAGCTTGGTGCCCCTATCCTGGCCTCGCTTCAAAAGAGGAGCACAATACAGGGCAATACCACGCCCTCTACCCTCGCAGCTGGTTTACCTACCGAGAGGTCTTTCAAACCCAGATTACCTGCGAGCAGCTTTCCCCCATCCTGCCCCACAACTATCAGGACACCAGCTACCCGGTGGCGGTGTTTCTTTGGACCCTACAAAACCCCAGCGATCGCCCCGTCACTCTGAGCATTTTGCTGAGCTGGGAGAACATGGCGGGCTGGTTTACCAATGCCTCGGCGTCTCCTGAGGTGACTGTACGGGATGACGGCAGCCCCGTGTATGTCTATGAGCCTCGGCTGGGCAACAGCGAGGGCAACAGCAATCGCTGGGTGACTGACGGCTCGCGCTACGGCTGCGTCTTGGGTCAGGCCCGCAGCGAGCCGCCTCGGGAGGGGGACGGAGAATGGGCGATCGCGGTGGAGGCTTGCGCGGGTGCGGCTGAGGTGTTCTACCACAGCCGCTGGAACCCAATCGGCGACGGCGCAGACCTATGGCATGATTTTTCTAAAGACGGCTCCCTGGCCAATGTGGCAGACGAGACGCCCGCCGCAGCGGAAGAGCGCATTGGCGCGGCGGTCGCAGTGCGGGTGACTCTACAGCCCGGAGAGCAGCGCCGCATCCCCATGGCGCTGGCCTGGGATTTTCCGGTGACGGAATTTGCTTCTGGGGTGCAGACCTACCGCCGCTACACGGATTTTTTTGGCACCTCGGGCCGCTCGGCTTGGGACATTGCCTGCAGAGCCTTGGAAACCTATCCCCAATGGCGATCGCAGATTGAGACCTGGCAGCAGCCCGTGCTGGAGCGCGGCGACCTGCCGGACTGGTTCAAGATGGCTCTATTTAACGAGCTGTATGACCTGGCCAGCGGCGGCAGTCTGTGGAGTGCGGCGAGCGATCGCAACCCAGAAGGCCAGTTCGCGGTGCTGGAGAGCCTAGACTACCGCTGGTATGAAAGCCTGGACGTGCGGCTGTACGGCTCCTTTGCCCTGCTGATGCTGTTTCCCAAGCTCGACAAGGCCATCTTGCGGGCTTTTGCCCGAGCCATTCCCCTAGCGGACCTGCGCACCCGCACCATCGGCTACTACATGACGGTGGGCAAAGCCAGCCCCGCCGCCCAGCGCAAGCTGGCTGGGGCCACGCCCCACGACTTGGGGGCTCCCAACGAGTTTCCCTGGGAGCAGACCAACTACACCAGCTATCAAGACTGCAACCAGTGGAAAGACCTGGCCTCGGATTTCGTGCTGCAGGTCTACCGCGACTTTTACCTCACCGGCGGCAGCGACAACGCCTTTTTGCTGGACTGCTGGGAGGCGACTGTAGCGGCGCTGGACTACCTGAAGCGCTTTGATATTGACGGCGACGGCATTCCTGAAAACAGCGGCGCGCCGGACCAAACCTTCGACGATTGGCAGCTCAAAGGCATCAGCGCCTACTGCGGCGGGCTGTGGCTGGCGGCCCTCCAGGCGGCGATCGCTATCGGGCAGCGGCTGTTGGACGCGGGTTTGGGAGATAGTAACGAAATAGAGGGCGCGATCTTGCGGTGGCGGCGCTGGTTTGCCCAAGCCCAGCCCCTCTATCAGGCGCGGCTGTGGACCGGCGAGTATTACCGGCTAGACACCGGCAGCGGCTCTGACGTCGTGATGGCGGACCAGCTCTGCGGGCAGTTCTACGCGCGGCTGCTGGGGCTGCCGGATATTGTGCCTGCGGACTGCGCTCAGGCGGCGTTGGACACGGTCTATCAGACCTGCTTCCTGCGCTTCGCCGACGGGACGCTTGGGGCAGCCAATGGGCTGCGGCCCGACGGCTCCCCGGAAAATCCAGACGATACCCATCCATTAGAAGTGTGGACCGGCATCAACTTTGGACTGGCGGCGTTTTTACTGCAGATGGATCAGCCCAATCGGGCGCTGCGGCTGACAGAGGCGGTCGTGCGCCAGGTGTATGACCACGGCCTGCAGTTCCGCACACCAGAGGCAATTACGGCTGCGGGGACGTTCCGCGCTTGCCACTACCTGCGGGCCATGGCCATTTGGCTCATATACGGGGTGTGGACCGATTTTGAGCTCTAAGCTTTGCGCTAGCCCGAAAAAGCAACGCTGCCCTGGCGCACAGTGGTCCACCCTTGCCCCGTCCACTTGACGACGGTCGATGCTTGCCCGCCCCCGGTGTACCCTATGGCGCGGCGCTCGAGTTCATCAGCAGCGAGGGTCAAAACTTCGGGGAACTGGCGGTTAATTTCATCTAGATTTTCTAAGGGCGGCTGACCAGACCTGTTGACGCTGGTGGTTGCCAGCGGCCCCGTCTGGGATAAAATTTCGCGGGCGATCGCGCAGTTGGGAATCCGAAATCCGAGGGTATGGGGATCGCTTGGGTGCATGGCTCTAGGCACGCGATCGCCGACCGGCAGGATTAGGGTGACCATCCCCGGCCAGTATCGCCGAGCGGCGGCCTGCCACAGCGCTAGCTCCGCCTCGCTGCCCATCGCCCAAGGCCAAACCGCTTCGGCACGAGCGGCCATCAAAATCAGCGGCTTGTGGGCGGGGCGCTGCTTGGCCTTAAAAACGAGGGCGGCATCTTCAGGGCGAGACGCCAGCGCGGGTAGGGTGTCGGTGGGGAAGCTCACCAAACGGCCCCCGCCTTGCACCTGGTCAATCAGTTTTTGAAGCGACACCTGACCCATTGATGAACAATCTCGCTAACTCAGAAGGCGTACCCCTCAATTATGCAAGCTGCGTACCCTGGCGGAGGGTCTGGCTTTGGCGGGTCAGCATCCACAAAAGCTGCCGGGTGCGCTGCAGCGCCCGGCTCCAGATGCCCCACTGCTGATGGGGAGACCGTAGGGCAACGAGTTCAGCAGACGGGCGATCGCTGACGGCCAGCAGCACCGTTTCCACCGGCAGCGCAGCAGGGGCGAAGGACTGCTCTAGAGCAAAGCTGACTTGAGCGGCGTCTTGATAAGGCAAAAATTCTGCCAACGACAGACGGCTAATGCCTGTCAGAAGGGCGATAGATAGACAGAAGAAAGAGAGGCAAAGTGGGAGAAGGAGAGATTTTGGGGACATCGGCAACCGTTGAAACTGAAACGTTAGTTGGTGGAATTTGAGGCTTGGTGATTCTCAGCAGCGGTGGGCAAGCTGCGGAGATGGGTTGAGCGGTGCGCTCGGCGCTGAGACACGCTGCTGCAAACAGGTGAAATGCGATCGGCCAGTGCGACAGCCAGCGGGACACTACCTAGGGCGAGTGCGCGGCGAAACCGCTGAGCGTCTTCGAGGTCGAGAGCAAGACCAAGTCAGCTGAGAAAACCGCCAAAGCCCTGCCGATTCTCATCAGATTTAAGGGCAAGCCTAAAGCTCAGTCACCCGAGAGCGACTTGCAAAAAGGTTAGCTTTGCGCGGCTGAAGCAGATCGGCGACGGACCAAGACGGACCTTACTGAACTCAAAGCGCGGGGACAAATCAGGCCCGCCCCGAAGCATCATGCTGTCGAGCCAGCTATCAGGCTTCTGCCCTGTGAACTCCTGTAAGCTCGGCAGTTTAAACGCTTGGGCCGAGAGCCTCAAACGGATTTGGCCGTAGCCTGCCGAGAGTTCAGTCAATATGCAAGTCTACTTAACACCCTAGAGTTAACGCTCTAGATTTGGGTCGTAGACTTAAGGCAAAAACCGCTGTCAGACTGCTCAAAGTCGACAAGACTAACCTGTATTGACTTTGGCCCTACATCCAACTGCTGACTGCATGTCTTCACTATATTAGAACTTCCTGCAAAAAACAAGCATTTTCGCGCCCGCTCATAATTTTTTCCTTATTTTAAATCGCACCGCCTCTAAATTGCTGAGGAAAATGCGGTAGACCTAGGAAAATACTGTAGCTTTGCATTCGCTGAGCGCCCTATGACACAAGGGTTTCTCCCTCACCGCGTCTGTCCGCTCGTTTGTTCCTCGCTGGCTTTGTTTAACAAAGTAAACCTGGCGCTATTCTTTTGAAATGTTCAAATCGCACAGTTCAGCGTCACGCTCTCCTGCAGATTAGAATAATTGTCATCTCCGCTGCTGCTTGCAAACCAACAATGAGTCCGATCTTTCACATTGCGTTTCCCGTCACTGACATTGCCCAGACTAAGCAGTTCTATTGCGAGAAGCTAGGCTGCAGCGCCGGACGTGAAAACGATAAATCCGTCATTCTCAATCTTCAGGGTCACCAGCTCGTGGCTCACCTGACGTCCGAGCCCATCGAACCCCAGGCCGGAATCTATCCTCGGCATTTTGGGCTAGTCTTTCCCGAAGAGAGTGAGTTCGACACCTTTCTGCAGCGGCTCTATGGCAACAATATCGGCTTTCACGTCAGCCCCAAGCGCCGCTTTGAAGGTTCCTTGCTGGAACACCGCACGTTTTTCCTGGCTGACCCGTTCCACAACCTGATGGAGTTTAAGTACTACCGCAATGCTGAAGTGATTTTTGGCGCGGTTGACCATAAGCAAGTTGGGGAAACTTAACCCGTCCTCCTTTCTCTCTCTACGGGTCTACGGGTCTACGGGTCTGCGCAGGGCAGCGGCGATCGCCGACAGCGCTAGGGGGTCTTCCACCATCCAGTGGTGCAGCGCCACGGGAACCTGCACCTGGTGGCCTACCGGCAGCTGGCTGCTGCTGGCCGGGACGATCATCAGGTCCAGCGGGGTCCAGATAGAGGTGACGCAGATACCATTGAGCCGCGCTACCGTTTCGTTGAGCGCAGCCAAAAAGGGGCTGCCCGGTCTCATCTGAGAAGCGCCAACGTTAGGTCGTAGATAGGCTGTGAGGGTGCCGTGGTGGGGGGAAGCGACAGTCACAAGTCGCCGCACCCGCTGGACTGCGCCCAGCTGCTGCAGGTAGTAGCGCCCTATAAGACCGCCCATGCTATAGCCCACAACGTCAATAGGCTGCTCGACGCTAAAATTCTCGTCGACATATCGGCTCACTTGATGAGCCAAAACGTCGATGCCGACAGAACCATTGCTAGGGTACAAATCTAAGCTGTGGACTGACCAGCCGCGATCGCGCAAATAAGACCCAAGCCGGTAGAATTTGGCGGACGTGTCGTCGAGGCCATGGATAAGCAGGACAGGGTTTTGCACGGCAGGATTTCGAGCTGCAAAGACCAGTGACACAGAAAACGGATCGCTACGATTTTGACTTAGCGACCAACGCCTCTCCCGTCAGCATCCGGTGAGCCGCCTCCAGCAGAGCCTCCTCTAAGTAGGGCTTTGTGAAGTATCCCTTGGCCCCCAGCTCCACCGCCATTTGTCGGTGGCGATCGGCTCCTCGCGACGTCAGCATTGCTACCGGCAGCGCCTTTAGATCGGGGTCTCGCTGCAGGCGCGACAGCAGCTCTAGGCCATCCATACGCGGCATCTCAATGTCGCAGAATACCAGATCACAGGGTAAGCCTGACTTGAGCTTCTCCCAAGCCTCCTGACCATCTCTAGCCTGCTCTACCCGATACCCCACCTTGGCAAAGGTCATCGACAGCAGCTCTCTCACCGTGATCGAGTCGTCCACAATCAGGACGGTAGGCTCGCGTTCTTCAGTGGGCGGTTCTTCGACAGGGGGCTCCTCCTCCCGCGATAGCTCCCGGCGCGATCGCCCTAGGGAGAGATCGACTAGCTCGAGGACATCGGTGATAGGCATTACCCGACCATCCCCCAGCACCGTCGCTCCCGCGATCCCGGCAGGCTTGGGCACGGGGGGCTCTAGCTGCTTAATGACGATCTCCCGCTCTTCCAGTACCTGATCCACCTGCAGCGCTAAGTAGTTGCCAGTACTGCGGAGCACCACAATAGAAATCATGTCGTCGTCCTGACTGCCGCCATAGACGCTACCGCGACCAATGGTGCGGTTAAACTTCAGCAGATTGGACAGGGGCCGGAACGGGAGCAGAGTCTCGCGCCAGGGAATGCAGGTCTGCCCGGCGCTGTTTCTCTGTACCCGGTCTTGGGGGATGTCGAACATGTCCTCGACCCCATCCATGGGGAAGGCTATACGTGAGCGATCGCTCACGCACAGCAGCGCTTTGGAAATGCTGAGGGTAAGCGGCAGACGAATCGTGAACGTGGTCCCCCGTCCCACCGTAGAATCGATGTTGACGGTGCCGCGCACTTCGCTGAGGCTAGTGCGCACCACGTCCATCCCTACGCCCCGCCCCGCAAAGTCATCCGCCTGGTCCCTGGTGCTAAACCCATGGTGAAACAAGAGATCGTAGGTGTCCAGCTGGGTCATCGTTTCGGCTTCCTGCGGCGAGATCAGCCCGCGCTGTAGCGCCTTTTGCTTCACCTCATGGGCATCAATGCCAGCGCCATCGTCCGTGACCGAGATGATGGTTTGGTTGCCCTGGTGAAACGCGCGCACCGTGATCTTGCCTACGGACGGCTTACCCGCCGCTACTCGCGCTTCGGGTTGCTCAATGCCGTGGGTGATGGCGTTATTCACCAGATGGGTCATGGGATCGTAGAGCTGCTCTAGGATCATTTTGTCCACTAGGGTATCTCGCCCTTCAACCACTAGCTCAGCCTGCTTGTTGAACTTGACCGAGATGTCGCGCACGGCTCGAGGAAGGCGATCGGCGGCTTGCGCGAAAGGCACCATGCGGGTGTGGTTGATGCCCTCCTGCAGCTGTGTGGTGATCTGCCTGAGCATCCGCGTACCCTGGTCGCTCTCATCGACGACGAAGTCAATATCAGAGGCGGCTTCCCGGACGCGCACAATCAGCTCAATGATCTCCTGAGACAAGCTGTGAAAGCCTGTAAAGCGGTCCATCTCAAGCGCGTCAAACCGCGCCCCGGTGACGTGTTGCTGGTCGTCAGAGACAAAAGAAACGGTCTGCTGCGGGCGACTCGACCGCAGGGAGCTTTCCAGCAGCGATCGCTCGTAGAGATCGCGGATCCGCTGGCCCAAATCCCCCAGCTGCTGCACCTGGGACATGAGATTATCCAGAAATTGCCGCAACCGATCTTGAGACTGCTCTAGGCTGTTACGGTTGACCACCAGCTCTCCAACCAGGTTGTTCAAGTTGTCCAGATTTTTGACGGCGACCCGCATGGTCTGGTTTCCCAAGGCGGGGCGACGAGCAGCGCGGCGACCCGGTGAAGCCAGCCGCAGGGCTGTGGAGGGCATTGGGGTACCGCCCAAGGTCTCATCGGCCTGCTCCAGCAGCTTCTCTAGATCAGCAAAGTCATCGGCGCTTTGGGCGTTGTCCTCTAGCGGGTCTAAAGATAGATCGGATTCTCCCCGTCCCTCTAGCTCCTGAATAGCCGCCTCAATTTGCTCTGTTCCGCCGAGCGACTGGTCTATGTACTCTAAGTCAGATTCTGCAAGATCGTAGGGCTCGGACGAGTCGCCTGAAGCTAAGTCAGCTGCAGCCGAATCGTTATACTCCGCCGAGTCTATGACCGACAGGTCCGCCTGAACATCGGCATCGGGGTCTCCCAATAGGGCGTCCAAATCTGAGAAGTCATCGGCGACGTCTTCGGTACGATACCGCTGTTCCCCAGACCTATTCTGCGGGCTATTTCCTAGACCAGCATCATCGGCTAAATCCGCCTCAGCCCCGTCAGTGGAGTCTGAACTACCAATGCTGAGCAGGTCGTCGAACTCGTCGGGCGATGGCTCGGGCTCGGACAACTCCACCTCTTCCTGCGGCTCGGATAGCGCCGCGTCAGAGGAGCCTACAGCCCAATCATCAAGGCGCTCCGAAGCCTGGTCATCTTCAACGGCAGAGTCGTCGGGGGCCAGCTCTGCCTCGGCTGTCATTAGGTCATCCAGGCTGAAGGGATCTTCCGCCGCTGCACTGTCCGGCTGGGCGACGCCGGGAAAATCGGTAAACAGCGCATCGAACTGATTGGCATCGATATCGCTCTCTTCAGGGGGGACGCTCTCCTCAAGAGGCGCGTTTTCTCCGGGTGCATCGCCTTCAAATATCTCCTCCCCCTCAAACTGAAGTGATGTGGCCTCTAGCGGTGTGGCATCTTCTGAGGAAGCATCGCTACCGTCTGCCATGGCGTCAGTCTCGCCGAGGGCAGGCTCTTGCGCTTCAACAATGTCCAGCGGCGAGTCAGACAGGATATCAAGTAGCGGTAGGCCCTCAAATAGCTCGTCGAGTCCGCTCTCCGCTGACTCAGTGAGGCCCTCCTCCTCAAGGCCGGTGGCCGAGACCTCAAAGGGATTCTCGCCCTCAGCGTCAGACCCGATCGCCTCCATCCACTCCGGCTCGTTGTCTTCGCTCTCCCAGACATCCTCTGTGACATCGACCGTGGAGATATCAAAGCCTAGCGCCTCCTCAGGGCTAGCGTCCACCTCTACGGCGGTAGCCTCTAGGTCAGCGATCGCGTCTAGACTAAAATCCAGTGCGTCATCGGGGACAGAAGCGTCGGCAGCGCTAGTGTCGTTAGAGAACTCAATATCGCCGGAAGCCTCAGCATCACCGGTCTCTGGCTCCAGTGAGGAGAACCCGTCTAAGCCGCTGTCGCCCTCGGCAACAGGCGCATCGGGCTGTTCATCGAAAAGGCTAGCGGAGGGCTCCGGGGTAGACTCGAAAAGAGCAGAAAATTCGTCTGATTCCAAGGATGCAGAATCCTCTAGCGAGGCGGAGGGAGCGGCTTGAGCCTCTAGCTCCAAACCCAGGTCAAAATCGTCCTCCACTATCTGCGCTGGGGGTTGGTCGTCAGGAGCAACTGCGAGAAGGTCTAGGTCGGTATCTATATCAGAGTCTGGTTCTGTATCAAGCTCTGATTCTGTATCAAATTCTGGTTCTAGCTCTAGCGCTGCCTCAGACGGCTCAGCAAAGTCAGCAAAGAGGTCATCTAGCGCCAGAGAGGGCTGTTCTGGAGGAGCCTCGTCAGGGCTAACTGAGTCGAACAAGCTAAGGTCTAATTCGGCGTCATCCTCTATTGCGCCCAACTCAGTGACGTCGGTCTCAGGCACAACATCACTCTCGGCTGCCTGAGTTTGAGCCTCCTGAGTTTGAGCCTCCTGAGTTTGAGCCTCCTGAGTTTGAGCCTCTGTCGTAGCCTCTATATAGCCCTCTGAATTCTCGCTCTCCAAGGTCTCGTTTGACAGATCGTCGCTCTCTAGCAAATCCCTCTCAAAGGTCTCGCTCCCCAGATTCTCGCCCTCCGGGTTCTCGCTCTCCAGACTCTCGTTTGCCAGATTCTCGTTTGCCAGATTCTCACTCTCTAAATCGTCACCCCCTAGCAAATCGCCAAATAGCTCGTCCAAATCGCTGTCGACCGTATCCGAAAGGGCCGAGACTAGACGCTCAGCTTCAGGTTCACTATCCATAGCCAGCAACGTTGAGAGGTCGTCCCCATCGGTAACGTCACCTTCAGCATCAAAAGCGTCCGCAATAGGGTCTTGCGTGTCGGGCTCTACAGCAGCCTCTGCGTCGCTGTCACCGAAGTCACCTACTCCAAACAGGATATCCAGGTCGTCGCTGCTCTCCGAATCTAGGGAAAGCTCTAGCTCTGGTAACTCTGGCTCTGGCTGCTCTGGCTCGGAAAGCTCTAGCTCTGGTAGCTCTAACTCGGAAGGTTCTGGCTCTGGTAGCTCAGGCTCTGACAGCCCTGGCTCTAGTAGCTCCGCCTCAAACAAATCCGCCAAGCCATCTATATCAGCAATATCAACATCGGCAAGATTTGCGTCGGGGTCAGAGAAAAGGTCTAAGTCGTCCAGCGCGGCCTCATCGATAGCACCCGTCTCAGCATCGCCATCCCCAGCGGCGATCGCCTCGTCATCAAAGGCAGCCATGTCATCAGCGCTATCCCCAGGTGAATCGCCGGAAAAGGCTGCGCCTGCGAGCAGCAGATCTAGCTCGCTGCCTTGAGTTGACGGATCCTGCGTTGCTGGCAGTAAGGCCTGCAGGTCATCGCTAACGTCTATGGCGTAGGCCCGTCCCGCAACGGCGTTTTCTTGTGCACGCTTGAGGTTCTTAATAATGATGGGCGCGAGCTGGCGATACGAATTTGTGGGGTAGGCGATCGCCCGCTGGACGTAGGTCACAAGCTGATGCCACTGCGCCGGTAGGTCAACGGCACGACTGGGGGTGAGCAGTTGCTGACAGCACTGATCGAGCCGGTAGCGGCCTTCAGAACTATCAGGCTGCTTGAAAAGCTGCAGCATGTGCCGCAAGTGTTCCGGGACGTCAGCCTGGAAAAACCGCCGGGCTATTGGGGAAAGCTCTCCTTCAGAAAGGGCCGAGACGTCTGAGGAGATCCCGCCCTCCATCACCGATGGCGATTCATCAGAGCGCAGCAGCTGGTTGAAGTGGACCTGCAGCTCCTCGACCACCGGCGTTACCGCCTGTACGATACTATTGGCGCTTTGGTCAGTTAGACCGAAGGGGCTTTGCAGCTGCTCAATTAGCGCCTTGAGCGCGTCAAAAACCTGTAGAAATAGGGACTCTAGCCGCTGATCGACTCGAACCGGCCGCTCTTTAAGAATTTTGAAGCAATCTTCAAGGCGGTGTGACATTTGCTGAACGCTGTCGATGCCCAGCATCGCTGCCCCACCCTTAACGGAGTGAGCCGCTCGAAAAACCTCGCTGATCAGCTCCGGGTCTTCCGTTGTGCTTTGAAGATTGAGCAATCCCTGCTCAATCGTATTGAGATGGTCCTTTGCCTCCTCAATGAAGTAGCCCATGATGCGCTGCTGCTGTTCTGACGACATTGAAGTACCCCCTTGAACACGTAATGCGCCTTTTGGTGATGTGCCGTTCAGCGAAGTGCCATTCAGCGAAGTGCTGTAGCCTCAGCGTTGATGGGATGGCGGCGCGGGTCTCGATAACGTACCCATTCACGGCAGCGGTTCGATCAGCGCGACCTAAACGGTACCCCTGACTCATTGTCAGGCCCATTTTTAGGTTAACCCGGACTAACCTAAACGGGTTACCTCAAAGCTTAGCTCAAATGGGTTTCCGATGAGTCGACGCGGAAGCGCTCAACACCGTTGAGCAGATCTCGGGCAACGCCTACTAAATTTTGCAGTGACCCGGACACCCGCTGAGCTTCCTGAGAGGTTTCCTGAGCGGTTAGCTCCACAGACTGCATCACCTGGGCGACCGCGCGGGAGGTCTCGGTTTGCTCAACGGTGTCTGCCGTAATTGAGCGCACCAGGACATCAATGCGGTTAGACACCTGAATAATGTCGTCGAGCGATCGCTTCGCCTGCTCCGCGAGCTGGGTGCCCGCAATGACCTGCTGAGTGCCCTCCTCCATCGCCGTCATCACCGAGCCGGTCTCCCCCTGAATCTGCAGGACAATCTGCTCGATTTCTTTGGAGGCCTTGGCGGCCCGGTCCGCCAGCTGACGGACCTCATCCGCCACGATGGCAAATCCGCGACCCGCTTCTCCAGCCCGCGCCGCCTCAATGCTGGCGTTAAGGGCCAGCAAATTGGTGCGTGAGGCAATAGAAGAGATCACCGCCACAATTTTAGAAATTTCCTGGGAGGACTCTGACAGGCGCTTTACCTTACGCGTCGTCTCGGCCACCGTCTCGCGAATATCCAGAATGCCCGCCACCGTGCGCTCCACCGATTCGCCGCCCTTAATGGCTGTGGCCGAAGCGGAGCGGGCCACTTCCTCCGCCTCACGGGCGCTCTCGGCCACCCGCTGAATCGAGTTGGTCATCACCTGTACCGAGTTGAGGGTAACGGCCAGCTCTTCCGCCTGTCGCAGGGCGTCAGAAGAGAGCGATCGCGCAAAGATTTCGTTTTCGGTTGACCCTTTGCTGACCTGCCGCGCCGCCTGCTTCACCTGCTGCACAATTTCCCGCAGGTTTTGAATCGTCAGGTTAAAGGAATCGGCCACCGCACCCAGCACGTCAGCGGTGACCTCCGCCTGCACCGTCAGATCGCCCCGAGCCGCACCTTCCACATCGTCCAGCAGCCGAATCACCTGCCGCTGCAGATCTTCTTTGGCCTGCTCTTGCTCTTCGGCCTTGCGCTGCGCCTCGCTGGTCGTCGTGAGAATCACCCGCGACATTTGGTTGAAGTCAGTCGCTAGCTTGCCCATCTCATCTTCTGAGTAGATGTTGGACCGGGCGTCGAGGTTTCCTGTCGAGACCAGCTCAAACTGATGTCGCAGCTCGTTGACGGTCTTGTCGACGGAGCGATAAGCGGCCTGTCCTAGCACCAGAGAGGTCCCAAATCCAGCCGCGCCAGCCGCGAGCGTCATGATCCATCCCGTCTGGGTGACGGCGCTACGGTCGTCCTCATCCACCAAAACTGTGGACGCCCCGTAGCTCACCACCGCCACGGCTATAGCCGACACGATTCCCGTGCCCAAAGCCACAATAAAGCGCTTTGCTCCCAAAGACGCGTTTTCTAAGGGGGCCAGCCAACCCTGCTCCACCGTGACGTCTAGCTCGCCGGTCTGGGACCCTGACTGCGCAAAAGCGGGCAGGTCGTCGGCTGTCCCCGATAGGGAAAACACCTCGTCGTCTTGGGAGAGGGCAGTGTCTGTCCTGGAGAATTCTGATGAGTCAAATCCAATCTCACTTCCCTCATCGCCAATGTCGCCTTCAGACTCGATCTGTGCCGGACGGGCAAACCCGGCTGAGTTATCAGAGAAGTCTAGGTCTGGGAGATCGTCTAGCTCGTTAAAGTCATCCAGCTCATCTAGGAAATCGAAGCCTTTACCCCGGACCTGTCCTGCCGAGGGAGTCGTGTCAGCGAGGGAGGGGTCCTCTGTCGTTGGAAAGCTCGCGGGCGTCAGCGACTCATCATAGGCCCCAAACTCGCTGTCTTCAAACGCATCGTCAGGAACCGAATCCCCTAACGGGGCGCTAAACTGCTCTTCTGTCAGATCCCCCTCAAAAGCAGCTTCAGAGGGCGTATCGTCCAGGTACGCTCCGGTCGCCGGGCTGTCTATCGTATCTGTTTCGTTAAAGGCTTGAGAGAAGTTTTGGCTCCCCTCGCTGAGGGGCATGTCGCTGGCGCTACTGTACGATTCGTCACTGTACGATTGGTCATAGCTGTCGTAGCCGGGCTCGCTGTAGAGCTCGGCGGGCTCAGGCTCGACCATCGTAGGCTCAGCGTCATCGCCTCCTGACGAAGACATCGTAAAGGCATCTTCTTGAAATGGAGACATCTCACCCGAGACCTCACCTAAGGTGTCACCCTCCATATCAACGGCAAACAAATCTTCTACGGCGCTATCGAGTTCGGCATCGCTGTCTGCGTCGTCTTCCGAGACGTTGAAGTTATCCATCGCAAAGGGATCGAAGCTGAGTTCGCTAGAAGCGCGGGGCGATCGCCTTACCTCACCATCAGCGGGCGCATCTGCCTCAAAAAGAGCCGAATCGTCGAAGGAAAATTCCTGCAGCTCGTCATCGCTGCCGTCAGCGCTGACGGCAGCGCCACTGCCAAGAACGATAGGGTCATCTACCGCCACCTCTGGTGCCACCTCTGGCGGAGCGGAACCTTCCCCCTCTCCCTCGTCAATCTGGAAGGGATCGTCAGCACCGGCAGAAAAAATCTCGTCATCTTCTGGTAGACCTAGACTGTCCCAAGATTCCCGCACGGTCTCGTTGATGCTGTCGCCGTCATCGCTATAGGATGGTGCATCCGCCTCGCCTTCGCCCGTAGCCCCATCAGGGGACTCAGTAAATTGGCTAGCGTAGGTCAAGCCATTCCTGGCGTAGTCCAAGTATTCGTCGTCGCTTGTCAGCGCCATGACGGCCTTGTACTGCTCCTGGGCAATCTCGTAGCTTTGCAGTCCGTAGCAGTAGATGTGGCCTTTAAGCAAGCGAACGCTGACATCCTCTGGATACGCCTCGGCTAGCCGGTCGACAGTAGCGGCAGCATCCTCGTAATGCCCCTGCATATACGATCGCTCTGCGCGTTGGTATTCATCTGCGTACTCGGTGCCTAGTTCCATATCCTTTCTCCGGCTTGAACAAGCGCTCTATCGTGATTTGATTAGTAACCAACGTCGAGTGACTGTGAGTTGCTCGCGCGAACGGCATGCAGTCTATTATCACGTATCTAGTCTTTAGCACGTCGTTGGTCTAGCACGTCTCTATTTGTCCAATACTCCCGTCAGCATCTACGCCATCCCCCGAAGATTTAAATTTAGTCTAGCTGATTGGCTTGGCTGAGCCACTCTGCCTAAGCCGCCCAGCGAGCTGAGCGCAAAATAGCCATCTGATCTAAAAGTCTGAGGGGATGGCTTCCAGCTGGGGTCGACCGGCCCCCGGAGACAGGACTGCGCTCAGACTCATCGCCGTCAGGAAGCAGCCATTCTCCTCGAATAAAGGGAGCCATCCTGTCGGGAACGTTAGTGGAAACCTGAATCTCATCTAGACTCAACCAGTCCATATCAATAATTTGGTCAACCGCTAGCCCTAGGCGAATGTCTTGGTCTTCGACCGCGATCACAGGAAGCTCAAAACGCTCAAGGGGCAGCCGCGTTTCCTCCCCTAAAAATTGCCCCAAATCGGCAACCCAAATTACGCGCCCACGCATGTTGAGCGTGCCAAGCAGCAGCGGCGAGATGTTGGGAATCGGCGTAATCTGCTCTGGTGATGGCGACACCACCTCAAGAATGCCAGTCGCGGGGAGCGCAAACTGACTTTCCGACGCCGTCAAAAAGCGAAGATAGAGTTCACCCTCAGGGCTATCTAGCTCCTGAATGTCTGGAACCTGCCCCTGCTCCTTTGCGGTTAAAAAGTCTGGATTGCCCACCATGGTGATTTAGATTGATATTAACTGTAGATAGGGCGCAAAAGCAGCCTACATGGGAGGCTTTAGGTCTATGGGAGACATCAATCCACGACGTCAATTCAGCCGAAAACGGTATAGCTTTCACGCGACAATTTAAACGACGATTACCCTCGCAACAGCTGCTTCACGGTCCCAACAAGCTCAGTAGGCTGAAACGGCTTTGCGATGTAGGCGTCAGCGCCCTGTTTCATACCCCAATAGCGATCGAACTCTTCCCCTTTAGAAGAGCACATTACCACAGGAACAGCCTGCGTATTGGGATCTGCCTTGAGCCGGCGACATACTTCGTAACCATTCATGCGGGGCATCACAATGTCCAGCACCACTAAGTCAGGCAAATGTCCCTGAATTTTTTCTAAAGCGTCAATCCCGTCATTGGCAACGGTAACCTCAAGTCCACTTCCCTGAAGCAAATCGCTGATCATCTCCCGCTGAGTGACGCTATCTTCAACGACTAGAATTTTGCTCATATTGCCTTACCTACCACTCCCCTCGTCCTTGAGAGAGCTAAAATTATTCCCTATCGCACAAGTACTAGACAACGGCTCCTGCTAAAACCGCGATCGCCAGAGGCAAGTCTCTGCAGCGGCATCGCCTATCTGCTGACGCGGCTTGTCGACCAGACTGCAAAGCGGCCAGATCAACCATCAAAGCGACGATCGCCTCTCGACTACTTCATGGTTTTAGTTACCTATCATAGAGCGTTAACATCCCCTGCGGCTGAAGCCGCTAGAATCTCCATCGTCCAAAGGCCCGATGCCACAGGGTTTAGATCAGCATGCCCCAATGTTACAGTGCTGCGCCCCGCAGGCTAAGCATTGATTTCCCTCGAAAAGGCTGACTGCTGCGTTCCAGCGCTGTACTTTTCGACTAGAGTCACGAGCTCTTGAGGGCCGAATGGCTTCGTCAAATAATCCGTAGCGCCCACCATTCGAGCTCTTACTCGATCTATAAAGCCATCTCGTCCCGTGAGCATGATGATCGGCGTTTGCCGAAACATGCTCACTTGCCGGAGCATGGCGCAAATTTCGTAGCCGTCTAACTCAGGCATCGCGATGTCGCACAAAATTAGGTCTGGTCGAGTTCGAATAGTCAGGCTGAGGGCCTCAATAGGCTCCCCAATGGAGGCCACCCGGTAGCCGTGGTGCGTGAGAATGTTTTCGACAGTTTGGCGCAGGACGAGCCCGTCATCAATGCACAGAATGTAGGGCTGGTGCTCCTCAAACAGAGTAGACGAGGGGGCGAGTGAGTCCGGCATTGCCAGTTGAACAACCCCCTGCTGGACGTAGGGATAGATGGCTTTGGCCAGCATGGCAATGTCTTGACTGAGATACCGAGAGATTTGGCGGAGCGACGTGCGTCCGTCGGCCCAGCGACTCAAAGCGTTGACCGTTTCGGGCTTGAGGACATGCCTAAGGGGCTCGGCATTGACGACGACGGGACGAGCCTCTGGCGATCGCACGTGGGGGTGCAGCTGCTTCCACAGCTGTACCTGCTTGACGATATCTTTCACCAAAGGACCAATATCTAGGGTCAGCAGCTGGGGCGCGAGGGACGGACCGACCTCGAACGTAAACTTGCCGTCGTGGAGACCGAGGAGATCGAACAGCGTTTCCCGGATCATGCTGCGCAGAATGACTCGTCCTTGGGCGGGCGTCAGGGCGTGCTGCTCCAACAGCGCCCACAAATAGCCATACTCGGGCGCGTGGACGGTGGCGATCGCCGGACTGCTGAGTTCATCGAGAGTCGATACTAGCCGATACCGGTGCAGATAATCCCGCAGCCGCTGTAGGGTACTATCTTGTCCACTGGCGGCGTAAACAATTCGGCCATTGTCAAAAAAGACAAACCATGAGGCTTTGGGCGTTGAGCCGACGTGAGGTGGGGCGTCTTGCTGATACGTCTCCACAAATAGCTCTCCGGTCCGCTGGCCTAGCTCGACAAGCTGCAGGATGCTGCGAATATCTATCTCGTTCAAGTTTCCCTGCATGCCGTCAGCCCAACCCCCTATTTACCGTTTCACATCGAGTAACTACAGCACCACACTGCTCAGCGGACCACGCTCTTTTGTAGATTACAGCACTTTAATATGAGATCGTTCAGATGGTGCATAATAATATGGGTGCGCCATGCCTGGGGGTCTTCCCGGAAATTTTAGTCAATGTTCTGCCAGTATCCCGCAGGATACGGCATCAGCGCTGGTCTGGTATGTAGCTTGCTCCGTGGAGGCAATCCTCCGACAGGTTGGCTTCGCTGTAAAACAGTCCGACATCAAAGACATCAATATACGTTGGCCCTCGAAAGTTGGGCGCTATAAAGTCCAAGTTAGGCCCATCTAAAAGCTGCGCTCTTGTCGATTCAGGTAGAGTCACGCATAATCTTAGGCACGGCAAAGGGGATCTAGAGTCGTCAGTGTGTAGTCGGTTGGTGTATAAATTGTGTCACGTTACACTGGCTTGTGCGGTAAGACGTTGGAGTATTAGGTTCTAGAGATTCAGGAGATTGTCAACGTGCTGTATTTAGCGGAAGTACAGAAAAAGACCAGAGTACTCGGGAGTAGCAAAGCAGAGTTTCGCCTCCTCGCGTGTCAACGGTCGGAAAATTCCTGGGCCGCAGTCAACGAAGACATTATCCCAGCTCCCGACGACGTTCCGTACAGCTCCGGTACGCTCGTTATGGTTGACCTGAGCAATAACCGTCAGGTTCAGAGACATTCTGACGCGGGGCGGCAGCTGGTCAACATCCTGCAGCATTTTTCTCGACTTCAAGAAAAGTCAAAGACTCAAGAAGAGGAAATTGAGCAGTGGAAACAGTCGCTCACCTATCAAAGCCAAGAGCTCAATCGCCGAGAGCTAGAGCTAGAGACGCGGCAAGAAGAGCTAGAGCAGATGGAGGAGGACTTTGAGCGTCTTGAGCAACAGCGTCAGGAAATTGAGACCGCTCGCGGCGAGGTCGATCAGCTGCAGGCGGAATTTGAGCGCAAAAGCCAAGAACTTGAGGGCGCTTGGGCGCAGCTCAACGGAGAGCGGCGACGGCTCGATGAGCGCCAGGGAGACAGCCAAAGTAGCGATCCCGAGCAGGTGGAATATCTGCGTCAGATGCTGGAGCGCCTGTCGGGTCTAAGCGATCTAAATACCCTTTCCCCTGAGCTACTCCCCCAGTCCCTAGGTCAGTACGGTGAGCTTGTTGAACAGCAGCAGCAGCGTCTCGAGCAGCATTGGCAGACCTTTGAAGCGCAGCGAAATACCCTCAACGCTCAGCAGGCGCAGCTAGAGGAGCGCGCCCAGCAGCTCCAGTCTCGCTGGCAGAGCTGGCACGAGACAGAGGCGTCTTGGCAACAAGAGGCCGCTAGCCTTAGCGCCAAGAAGGCGACGCTGGCGGCGCAGCGCGGGGCACTACAGCTGTTTTCGACTGCGGCTCAACAGCAGGCCGATCTCCTACAGCAGCTGAAAGGAATGCCCGGGACGCCGCTGTCTCTAGAGGACAAAATTGACCTCTCGGCGCTGCAGGAAATGCCGCTAGAAGCTCTGCAGAAGAAGGTGGCTGAGCTTGAGCAGGACTTTGAGAAAAGCTCTCAGTTTGTCAGTTCTCAAGAAGAAGAGCTGAACCTACAGCAGCAGACCATTGATGAGCTAAGCGCGAAGGCTGCTGGCGCTAACGAATACGATCGCCTACAGCTCGAAACCCAGCTCTCGGACGAAAGGGAAAGTTATCAAATGCTGAACCACACCCTCGTGGGGCAGCGCCGCAACCTCCAAGAGCGAGAGCTGCTGCTGAAGCGCCATCGGGCCGTGCTGGCGCAGCGCCAAGGTCAGCCGCTAGAAGACAGTTCAACTGATCTCGACGCCAACCTTGCCCTCTCTCAGGCCAATGCGGTTTGTGCAACCCTCTCCCAGCGCGCTCAAGAGCTCCAGAGCGAGGTTGAGGGACTAGAAGGTGAGCTCGGCGACTCCGAAGCCGCCGTTCAGGCGCGCAAGGCGTCTCTAGACGAGGAGCTAGCTCAGCTTAAGCAGGAGGATACTAGCCTGGAGAGCGATCGCGCCGCCGTCGCCCAAGCGGAGGGGAAGGTTCGGCTCTACGAAGAGATCCTCCAGCCGGTTCAAGATGCGTTTGATGACTTGCGAAACCGGTTGCCGTCTATGTCTGAGGCCTCAGAGCGCCTACAGACGGCTCAGACCGAGCATGCGCAGGCACTCTCTGAAGCGCGTACGACCATTAGCCAGATGGACGATGATCCTTCTCCCCAGCTGGCAGCCTCCTAAACACGATCCAATCCCCCTCTACCCGGCCGATGGCGCTCCTGTGAAGGGGGGACGTTTGAGATCCGTTGGGGCCATCGATAAGGCCAAGCAAAGCCTCAATCAGCTTGAAAGATGGGGCGATGCTGGCTTGGCGAAACAGTCGCCGCAGCAAGCGCCGCTGTAGCGCTAGCGGTGCCATTTGCAGCGCCAGACGATGGAGGCTGTATCGCTGCAGCGCCACAGCGATACCTTGGGTGTCGGACTCCCGCACAGCCTGGGTCCAAAGCAAATCAACTTGAGCCTCCAGGTAGGCGACGTCTGCCTGCAGCACTTCGGCGGTTTGGGCTAGGGTGCGCTCGACGCTGGGATTAAATGAGGCTGCCAGATAGGGCAATAGCTCGTGGCGGACGCGGTTGCGAGCGTAGCGCAGCTCCCGGTTCGTCTCATCGTCCCAGACCGGCAGCTGGTAGGTGGCGCAAACTTGAGCCGTCTCCTGGCGCAGCATGTCCAGCAAAGGCCGAACAAGCCACAGTGAAGCTGCAGGCTCCACTTTCAGCTCCCGCCGCCAGGTCAGCGCCTGCAGCCCGTCTGCCCCACTGCCCCGGACTAGGTTGTACAGCAGCGTTTCAGCGCGATCGCTCGCCGTATGGCCCGTGACGAGGTAGGGATAGCCCTGCTCGCAGGCCACAGTAGCCAGTTCCCGGTAGCGCCAGTCGCGGGCGGCGGCTTCGCTGGTCATGGCCGCTTCGACTGAGGCCGTCCTCAGGTGGCACGGTAGCTTCCACTCCTGCGCGAGCCGAGACACATGGGCAGCGTTGCGGGCCGAATCAGGCCGCCAGCGGTGGTCGCAATGGGCGATCGCTAGGGTCCACTGCCACTTGCGCCGCAGATCCAGCAGCAGCTGCACGAGGGCAAGGGAGTCTTGTCCGCCTGAGACAGCGACTAAGACGCGGCTTGACGGGGGGAGCAGCTGACGCTGATGCAGCGTGTGGTGTAAGCGGGCGTGGAGAGCGCTCCAAGGCGGCGGCATGATAGATGGGCTAGCGTAGGCACAAGTCTCAAATCTCTCTCAAAGTTTAGATGAAGGTGATCTGCAAAAGCGAGAGGTCGTCAGGAAACGTGTTTTGCTGACGCGTTTTTCGGATGTCTGAGAGGATATTGTCGAGACTGGTGCTCTTGCCGTGGTGAGCCAACAGCAGCGTAACAAACTCGTCTAGGCCCCAGACGTAGTCCGCTGGGTCCATATTGTAGTCAAAGCTCTCATACGCGCCGTCGCTAAACACATACAAACTGCTGTTGACGGGAATCGAGCAGCGATCGCCGTCGTAGGTGGCGTTGGTCATCATGCCGATAGGAAGATTGGGAGTGCGCAGCCGCGTCGCCTGCAGCGCCCCCTCGGCATCCTCCGCAACCAGGATAGCGGGGGGGTGACCCGCGCTGGCGTAGGTCAAGAAGCGCCGGCGGTGGTTGTAGACGCCGTACCACATGGTGAAATACTTATCGTTCTGGTCGTTCATCTGAAAGGCTTCGTTGAGGCCCTGCAGTACCGAAGCGGGGCGGTAGAAGTTGACGTCGGGAAGCGACTGCGATCGCAGCACGTTTTGAACTGAGATGGAGGGTAGGGCAGCGCCCAGCCCGTGCCCCGAGACGTCCAGCAGGTAAATGGCCAGGTAGTCTGGGTCGAGCCAATAATAGTCGAAGCAGTCTCCCCCCAGCTGACGGGAAGGGACAAAGCGAGAGGTGATTTCCAGCGGCTGCTTCATTGGGGCGGGGAGCAGCGATCGCACGTAGTCCGCTGCCTCCTGGAGTTCAGCTTCTAGCAGCTCCTTTTGGTGCTGCAGATCCTTACTGAGCTGGTGAAGCCGCAGACCGGCTTTGACCCTGGCCCGCAGTTCGCTCAGATCGACGGGCTTGGCTAAAAAGTCATCTGCGCCGGTATTGAGCCCCTGAACGCGGTCCTTAACGCCTCCCTTGGCTGACAGCACGATGAAGAAGGTGGTTGCTAGGGTAGGGTCCGCTTTCACCTGCCGGCAGACCTCTAGTCCATCTAGCCCCGGCATCAACCAGTCACAGATGATCAAGCTGGGGCGGATACTGCGGGCCAAATCTAGTCCTGTTTGGCCATCATCTGCCACAATTACTTCGGCGTCTTGTCCCTGAAGCGACTTTTTGAGAAAGGCTAGAACTTTTAGATCGTCGTCAATGACGAGAATTTTTGACATGGCATCTGCGACGGGACGTTACTTTAGGATTTGAGTTAGCGTTGCAGCAACGCCGACCGAGTATTTAGAGAGCAAGACTCTATATTCGCTACACCATTGCAGCAGGTCATACCGGACGAACTCAATAGGCTCAAATGAATCTTTGCTGAAGATAGGGATAAATAGCGCTTTAGCCTCTCATCCTACCGTTGATGATTCAGGTTCATTCAGCGTACCTTAGAGAAAGGAAGGGAGGCGTTTACATTAGTTGTACTCGATTGATGGTTATAAACCAAATTTCGGGATAAGTTTATTGATGCATAGTGAGGAATGTGCACCGTTGAAGCTGTCTCAGAAATCGTCTATCCAGGTCTCCACCGATCTAAACGCGCTGCCCCGGGTCCTCTCGTGGTTTGATCAATTTCAGGATCCAGTTCTTCCGCACTCCGTCTGGCTTCCCTGCCAGCTTGCCTTAGCAGAGGGATTTACCAATGCGGTACGCCACGCTCACGAGGGTAAGCCCCCCGAGACGCCGGTAGAAATTGAAATTCGCATCTATGACGATATTTTCGAAATTCGTATCTGGGATCACGGTCCAGGATTCAACTTTGACGACTACATCGAGCAGGCATCCCTCAAGCTCAACCAGGAGGCGGCGGGAGGGCGAGGGCTAGGGCTAATGAAGCGAATTGCGGACACGATTGAATATACGCGGGTTCCAGACCAGCGCAACTGCCTACTAATCAGCAAGCGCCACGTCGAATAGAGCAGCCAGCACCAACCATAGGGCTAGCCCAGCCCGGCGCGCCCTCTAAAGGGGCATGGGAAGCTGATGAGATAGGGCCATCCAAACCACCCAGCCGTCAATCAGCATTAACACCAGCGTAAAGCTCAGCAAAATCAGGTACATCCAGGGCTGGGCCAGCGGGCGGACGTCCGTCATGTCAATATCGGTTTGAGCCTGTACGTAGCGCACCAGCTCAGCAAAGCCAGCTACTCGCATAGGCAAAAGATAGGCCCGCTGCTCAGAGACCGGCTCTGTAGTGCTGTTGCTATTGCCAGCGTCCGGCTGAGCAACAAAGTAGTACACAATGCCTCCCTGACCAGTAGAGCGAGGCTTGAGCGCCTTGATGTCCTGCCACCGCAGCGACCAGCCCGAGCGCCAGAGGCTGGGAACCCACGCGGCATAAACCACCTGAATCCCCGCCTCATCGACGAGCACGCGCTCCGAGAGGGCCGCGTAGAGAAGCACGGCCCCCGCAAGGACGCCCAGCGTCAGCAGCGCGGGAGATAGGGGCGCTGCGGTAGCCTGAGCGAGTATGGGTAGAGGAAGCAGCAGCGCGGCGTAGAGGCCGAGCAGCGTTATGCGGATGAGGGGGGATAAGTTAAAGATGCGGCGATCGCCATTACTCTTGCCCATCGCGCTTCCCTACGGTAAATACTTTTGAACCACAGACCACCCCGTCCAAGACACGGTCGCCATTGCCGCAAACAAAACTGCGTTGATGGAGACATGCAGCCGCCGGGCCCAGCGATTGCCCCCAATCTGACTGGCGCTCCAGGCCGATAGCAGCACCAGCGCAACCACCACAAGCCCCGCCAGCAGATGTACGGAATGCCCAAGGGAACCATACTCGCCAAGCGTTCCTACGATTCCAATTCCCAGCAAAAGCAGCACCAGAGCCACAAGGCAGATGCCGGTGCCGTAGTGAAGCAGCTTCAGCCATTGGGAGCGCAGCAGGCCCTGACGGATCCAGATCCAGCCTCCAGTAGCTGCCAAAACGAAGTAGGCGCACACGGCTAGCCCCATGGACCAAGCCGCTATGCGCCAGAGCCAGATAAAAGAGGGTAAGTCCAAGGGCAAATCACATTAAACTCATTAGTCAAGCCTAGCATGAGCCCTTCTCAGCTTGTGGGGCCAGCAGCTGCCGTCGCCCTCTACACAGACTGGTAGACCGCACGGGCCGCCGGCATATTGTGAGAGGCTCGCGGCTGGTCTTCTGAGCTAGGCGGCGCTGGGGCAGCGGATTCTGGGGCAGCGGGCTGGGGGGGCGCGAAATTTTGCTCCGACTCTCCCGTGCTGACCTGCAGTCGCTGGCAAGGAATCGTGTCGGATAGAATGGCGCTCGCCATCGCGCCCGAATGAACCTCAAGCTGAGCAGAGGCTAGCGCCTCGAAGACAAGCCGCTGCCCAGGAAAAACGACGCGCTCGAAATACCAGTTCACGACGTTGGTAATGCGGACGATCTGAATCTTGCTGGTGGCGTTGATGTAGCAGCAGAGGATGCGGCTCGGGTGATCGGATGGAACGGGATCAAAAACTTGTGCCATAACCTTATGTTAATGTGTGAAGCTTTAATGCGGACGTATAAATGCCTAATGAAACGTTAACACTAGGCGATCCCGGATAGTTGTAAATCCGACTACCAAGTCTAATTTCTACCGCTCACATTTAACAAATCTACTCAAAAAGATAGGTCTCCTGCAGCGAAATCTTCTTCACCTGGCCCTAATGCTGACCGCAGCGCAGCGTGGATAGGGCCTTGGTCACTCAGGAAGCCGGCTGAGGACAACCCTGCTCTCCGTATGTCGAAACATATCGCAAGACACCGCTGCAAAGGCGGTAAAACTTTACACCCTGCCATATTCTGTTCGGGAAAAGGGATGCAGGTTAAGGACGCAGGTGGTATCGTAAAGTTATGTGAAATATTATCAGAAAATTCGCACAGCTGGAGGCGTCGCCAGCCTCCAGCTAGCCCACTTGCCGTTAAGTCAGCCTCAGGTCACCTCATACAGACTATGGCTCTTTCCCCCACTCCCTCCGACCAGAATACCCCTCACGCCGCTCAGACTGACGCTGCAAAGCTGCAGCATCACCGTGTCCTGTACGTCCGGCTTCCCTGCAACCCCATTTTCCCAATTGGCGTTGTCTACCTAGCGGACCATGTCCACAAGGCCGTTCCGCAGGCAGCGCAGCGCATTTTCGATCTGGGAACCGTGCCGCCGCTTGATTTTTCTGGTGCCTTGGATCGCTGTGTGGACGAGTTTAAGCCGACGCTGCTGGTATTCTCCTGGCGAGACATTCAGATCTACGCGCCGGTCGGCGGACGGGGCGGCAACCCGCTGCAGAACGCCTTCGAGTTTTACTACGCCCGCAATCCCCTCGTGAAACTGCGGGGGGCTTTCGGCGGCCTGCGGGTGACGACCGCCTACTACACCGAGCTGTGGCGTAACCTTGGCCTAATTCGCCGGGGACTTGAGCGGGCCCAGCGCTATGTCCCTCAGGTGCGGGCCGTGGTTGGGGGCGGCGCGGTGAGCGTGTTCTATGAGCAGATGTGCGATCGCCTTCCCAAAGGCACCGTCGTCTCAGTGGGGGAAGGGGAGCTGCTGCTGGAGAAATTGCTCAAGGGCGAGGATTTTAGCGGCGAGCGCTGCTACGTCGCTGGGGAAACTCAGCCTCGCGATCGCATGATTCACGAGAGCCCCGCACCGCTAGAGAAGTCGGCCTGCCGCTACGACTACATCGAGACCATCTGGCCCGAATTTGACTACTACCTCCAAGAGCAGGACTTTTACGTGGGCGTGCAGACCAAGCGGGGCTGCCCCCACAACTGCTGCTACTGCATCTACACCGTGGTGGAGGGCAAGCAGGTGCGCATCAATCCCGCTGACGAGGTGGTCAATGAGATGCAGCAGCTCTACGCTCGCGGCATCCGCAACTTTTGGTTCACCGACGCTCAGTTCATTCCGGCGCGACGCTACATTGATGACGCCGTAGAGCTGCTGGAAAAAGTTCTGGCGGCGGGCATGGATGACATCCACTGGGCCGCCTACATCCGCGCCGACAACCTCACCCCAAGGCTGTGCGAGCTGATGGTGCAGACCGGCATGAATTACTTTGAAATCGGCATCACCAGCGGCTCTCAAGAGCTTGTCCGCAAGATGCGCATGGGCTACAACCTGAGAACCGTGCTGAACAACTGCCGCGATCTCAAGGCGGCGGGGTTCAACGATACGGTCTCCGTCAACTACTCCTTTAACGTCATCGACGAGCGCCCCGAGACTATCCGCCAAACCGTGGCCTACCATCGCGCTTTAGAAGAAGTGTTTGGCGCAGACAAGGTAGAGCCCGCCATTTTCTTCATCGGCCTGCAGCCCCACACCCACTTAGAGCAGTACGCCTTTAAGCAGGATATTCTCAAGCCTGACTACAACCCCATGAGCATGATGCCCTGGACAGCGAAGAAGCTGCTGTGGAACCCGGAACCCATGGGCTCTTTCTTTGGTGACATTTGTTTACAGGCTTGGCAGCGCAACCCCAAAGACTTTGGTCGCGAGGTCATGGCACTATTAGAGGAGACCTTGGGGCGATCCGACCTAGAAGAGGCGCTGTCGGCTCCCATCACTCACCAGCCCCGCGAACTCACCGCCGTGTCGTAGACCTGTATGCCTCACTCAGATGCCTCAGCTCAGCGTGCTGCAGGCCTTTCCTACCTCGAGGCCGTAGCACCTCACCAAACCATAAAAGCCTTTCTTTAATACCCACCCTATACTCAACACCTTATGCTCAGCGGTTCGATTCTACAGAAACTCAGAGAGGCCCATCAGGGAAGCGCCGACGGGCAGCAATCGCTCAATTTCGGCGTCTACTACAAAAACACCCTAGTGGCGCTCTGTCATGCGCTAGAAGACTCCATCCTTACGATCGACAGCGACCCACTGGTGATCACCGCATTCCAGCGGGGGCAGTGGTACCTCCAGGAGGCCGATCGCTACGGTGAGATCGCCGAGGAGGCTCAGCGCATTGTCATCATGGCCTCCCCAGATGCAGGCTTCCACGACCATCCAACGGGTCAAAGGCCCAACGTCGATTTGGTCAGCCTCAGCGACGATGATCCGGTGGCTCAAGAGTGGCACTTGATCATCTTGTCGCCGACCTACACCGCGATGGTGCTCTGCCAAGAGCTTTCCTCGCAGGACTACCGGGCCTTAGGTGAGCCAACGACGGACTTAGAGCGGAAGTTCTACGGGTTCTGGACGTTTGAGCCGGGCCTCGTGCTGGAGACGGCTAGGCTAGCCGCCGACCACGTGCGCAAGTATGACGAGGCGCTACACAACGCTCTGGTGACGCAGATTGAGCGTACGGCTGATGCCTTTGGCGCTGATATGAGCCGCGCCCCCGACACTACGCTTCACCTAGGCGATATCGTATATCGGGTCGTCGATTATCTGCAGACCGCTGAAGATACCCACACCGCTGCGCCCGATACGGATCTCGCTATCATTGACCCCGATAGCGCCGAACCTCTAGCGAGCAATCTGGTTTCCAACAAGCTACAGGCCTTTTTGCGGCTGGCCCAAATCATGGACCAGGCCGACATGAGAAATCCCATGGCGGCGGCTGAAGTGGCGGCGCTGTCTGAAGCGATAGGACAGCTTCTCGATCTGCCCGGCTGGCAGCTTCACCGGCTGCGGCTTGCGGGACTGCTGCATCGGCTGGCGTTTCTGAAGAATATAGACGACCCTATTGCCCCGGCCCCTCGGCTAGAAGAGGAGACGGCGGCAAGCGGACTATTCTGTCCCCTCAATCCAGGGACGCAGGTGCTGCGAACCATGCCGCGCCTCAGGGCGATCGCCGCTATCATCACCCACTACACCGAGTGGTGGAACGGCTCGGGCCTGCCCGCTCGACTGGAGGGCGATGCGATTCCGGTGGAGTCGAGAATTCTGGGGCTGGCCAGTGCCTTTCAAACCCGGCTCGCAGAGCAGCAGGCGACCTCCGAGGGCGATCGCTTTGGCAAAAACCTGGACGCCGATGCGCTGGGCCGCGCTCTTGAGGTCTGCACTGAGGAGGAGGGACGATGGGATCCAAAGCTCGTTGAGATCTTAACCCTGCTGGTGAATGGCCTGCGCCAAGGATTGAGCTTGTCGGTAACGGCTCCCAAAATTGCCTCTGGCCTCTGGCTACTGGACGACGACGCTGAATTTGCCGAACCGACGCTAACGGTACGGTAGGTCGGCGGCGTCTGCCCTGCTCGCGATTTCTCAAGCTATCGGCGTCAGATAACGATTCGTGTTAGATGATACAGTACGGCTAGCCAGGGCGTCTGTTGGCTCATGGTCTGAAGCGATCGCTTTCGCGCTGGTAGAGATTATCCCTAGCACAATGCAGATGACATTGAAGAACGACGTATGAATATTGAGGCGATACGAGCGGGGCAGCTGACGGAACTGCCGGGGGCGCGGCTTGAAGACCAGGACTTGGTCAAAGTAGATCTCAGCCGCGCTAATTTGGCGGGAGCCCTGCTCACGGGGGCGGACCTGAGCTACGCCATTCTCAATGGCGCTCGGCTTGAAGGGGCGAATATGGTGGGGTGCCAATGTATTGGGGCAGATTTGCGGGCCAACCTCCTGGGGGCCAACCTCATGCAGGTCAATCTGACGAGCGCCGATCTGCGGGGGGCCAACCTGCGGGGGGCCAATCTCATGCAGTCGAGCCTCAAGCACACCAATTTTGCGGCGGCGTTCCTCAGCGGCGCGACGCTGATGGGGGTCAACCTTTCTGGCGTCGACCTGCGCAGCGCCGACCTACGGGGGGCGAATCTCAATGGCGCTAACCTTAAGGGGGCCAACCTCAGTCAGGCTAATCTTAAGGGAGCGATTCTCAACGGCGCAAATTTGGAGGAGGCTGACTTGAGAGGTGCAGATTTGGCGGGGGCGGCTCTGGACGGGGCCAATCTGCTCTGCGCTGACCTACATGGCGTGACGCTGTCGGGAGCGAGTTTTGGGGATGCCTGTTTGGTAGGGACTGTCTTGGCTTAGGCCGCCTGCGAGTTGCTTAGGCTGCGCTGCCGCTAGGCGATCGCTTACGTTGCCTGAGTGAAGCCCCTGTAGAAATCTGCTAGAACTGTAGGCACCACACCTCACTAAACGTCTAGCCAATCTGTGTCCTCCACCTCCGAGCGCCTCCAGGATTTTGTCAATTTCTGCGACCAGCATATCCGGGGGGATGAGAAGGGAGAGGCACAAACGTTTCTAGACCGTTTTTTCCGCGCCTTCGGCCATGAGGGGGCGCTTGAGGCGGGCGCAGAATACGAGCAACGCATCAAAAAGGGCAGCAAAACCGGCAAGACGGGCTTTGCTGACTTGGTGTGGAAGCCCCGCGTATTGATTGAGATGAAGAAGCGTGGGGAGAAGCTCGGCAAGCATTACTCTCAGGCGTTTGATTACTGGCAGCGGGCGGTGCCCAACCGGCCCCGCTATGTGATGCTGTGCAATTTTGACGAGTTTTGGATTTACGACTTTGACACTCAGATCGATACGCCGGTAGACACAATAACGCTGGAGCAGCTGCCGCAGCAGGTGGAGACCTTCGCCTTTATGGAAAAGGTGAACCGCGAGCCGGTGTTTCGCAATAACCAGGTGGAGGTGACGGAGACGGCGGCGCGGCAGATGGGTGAGCTGCTGGTGGAGCTGAAAAAGCGAGGGATAGATACGCTGGTGGCGCAGCGGTTTGTGCTGCAGTGCGTGCTGGCCATGTTCGCCGAAGACCGGAAGCTGCTGCCCCACAGCATTTTTCTGCGCTGCGTGAAGGACTGTTTGGAGAGCGGCGAGAGTTCGTATGATGTGCTGCGGGGCCTGTTCCAGGCGATGAATACGCCGGGGATGACGCCAGTGGGTCGCTTCCAGGGGGTGGACTATTTCAACGGGGGGCTGTTCGCTGAGATTCACCCGCTGGAGCTAACCAAGGAAGAGCTGAAGTTTTTAGAGGTGTCGGCGATTGAGGACTGGAGCATGGTGCGTCCGGCAATCTTCGGCAACGTCTTTGAGTCGGCCATTGATGAGAAAGAGCGTCACGCCCACGGCATCCACTACACGGCGGAGGCGGACATTATGAAAATTGTGCGCCCGACGATTTCTCGCTATTGGGAGGAGCGGATTGAGGCGGCGGGCACGATTGGGGAATTGGAGAAGCTACAGCTTGAGCTGCAGGCGTATCGGGTGCTGGACCCGGCCTGTGGGTCGGGGAATTTTTTGTACATCGCCTACCAGGAGCTGAAGCAGATTGAGCAAATGCTGCTGGAGAAGATTGCTGAGCGACGGCGATCGCCCCGAGAACAGATGCAGATGGGGTTCATTACGCCGAATCAGTTTTTTGGCATTGATAATAATCCGTTTGCGGTGGAGCTGGCGCGGGTGACGCTGATGATTGCGCGGAAGGTGGCGATCGATCGGCTGGGGTTGTTTGAGCCGGCGCTGCCGTTGGATACGTTGGATAAGAATATTGTTTGCGCAGATGCGCTGTTCACGGAGTGGCCTAAGGCGGATGCGATTATTGGGAATCCACCTTTCCTTGGTAGATCTCGAATGAAGACAGACTTAGGAGACGAATACGTCGAGAAGGTCTGTGAGGTGTTTCCTGAAGTCAAAGACAAAGTAGATCTTTGCATCTATTGGTTTAGACTGGCGCACGAAAATATCGAAGGCCTGGAAAGAGCTGGACTCGTAGGTACAAATTCAATTAGTCAAGGACTAGCCCGCACAGCTTCTCTAGATTATTTATTGAGACACGAGGGTGTTATACACGAGGCCATCTCGACTCAGCCTTGGTCTGGCGAAGCAAAAGTACATGTCAGTATTGTCAATTGGTCAAAGAGTGATTCAAAGGAATTATACTTAGACAATAAAATAGTCTCTCAAATCAATTCCTCTTTTGAATCCAGAATCAATATTGCAGGAGTTTCGTCTCGGCTCAAATCAAATTTGAATCTATGCTTCAAAGGAGTTGAGCCTCGAGGAAAGCATTTCATTATTGATTCTGAAGAAGCAAGCAAGTGGCTGTCGATAGAGCCAAAAAACAAAGTTGTTGTTAAGCCTTTTATCGATGCTCGTAGCTTGACAGCAAGTCCAAACTTTGAACCTCAAAGATGGATCATAGACTTTGACAATTTGCCTCTGGAAGAGGCGAGTAATTATTTCATGCCTTTTTCGCATGTCAGGAAGTATGTCAAGCCTCAGAGAGGCAAGGTTAAAGATGAATGGGCTATTTTGAACTGGTGGAAGTATTGGCGAATTCGTTCAGACATGAGAAAAGCTCTAAAGGATGTCAACTTCTACTTTGCTACTCCTAGACATTCAAAGTGGTTCATATTTTGCCCTGCAAGCTGTAACTTCCTGCTAGGAGACTCCACTGCAGTCGTTGCAACCAATGACTTCTATATTCTGGGAATTCTTACATCCGAACACCACCGGTTGTGGATATCTGCCCAATGCTCTATAGCAATCCGAGGTGATTCGTGGAGTAGGGCCAGTATAATTACGGAGGAGACTAAAGCGCTGATACTGAGAGGCCCTGAGCAATGCTAACGACACCCGCTAAACCTAATAAAACTGCTGCAGTGGAGGAGCTCAAAGCCTTCATCCGTCAACAACGAGATGGCAGGCAAGTGAAAAAGGCACTAGCGGTGAAGCTGTTCTACCAAGGCTATAGGTATGAGGCGATCGTCGGGATACTCGATGTATCGATGGGTGCAGTGAGCAACTGGAAACAAGCTTACGAAAGCTGGGGCGTAGCTGGCTTTAAGCCCCAGCACAAGGGCCGAAAAAGCTATCTAGAGACCCAGCAGAAGGCAGCGGTGCTGAGCTGGTTACAGCAAAAGGCGATTTGGGAGTTGAGCGAATTGGAGCACCACTTGGCTGAGGTGTACGATGTGGCCTACGAGTCGAAGCAAAGCTACTACGACCTGTTTGAGGCTGCTGGCATCAGCTGGAAGAAGAGCGGCAAGGTCAACCCCAAGGCGGACGCTAAGGCGGTGGCAGCAAAAAAGCCGAAATCTGCGCTCTGCTGGCGCTCTACCGCGAGGCGATTGCCAAAGGGCAGCTGAGGGTGCTGTTCTTTGATGAGTGTCACCTTCTGAGCGGTGACCTACAAGGATATGTTTGGGGGCGAACTGATGAGCGGGTGGTAGTGCCGGTTGTCAATGAGCGAGAGCGCCAAACCTACTACGGGGCAGTGGACCTAGTGAGCAAGCGGTTATTTATCGAAGCGCATGAGAAGGGCAACACCGCTTGTACCATTGCTTACCTGAAGTCTTTACAAGCTCAGTTTCCCCACCAGCGGTTACTCATTCTTTGGGATGGGGCCAGCTATCATCGCTCTGGCGAGCTTAAGGAGTATTTAGCCCAGGTGAACGAGGGGCTTACGCAAGAAGAATGGAAGATTCACTGTGTTCGTTTTGACCCCAATGACCCGACTCAGAACCCTATTGAAGATGCTTGGCTTCAAGGCAAGACCTGGCTTAGGCGGATGTCTGGGTTGTGTCCATCGTTTCCGGCACTCAAAGCCCTGTTTGAGCAGTTCTTCAGGTTGGACACCTTCGATTTCCCCAAACTGCACAGGTATGGCTCCTTCTCATAAATCAAACAGGATTGCTATACTTTGAAAAGTGATACTCGATATACAAACACAACTTGCTTCGAAACCTTCCCCTTCCCTCAAACTCCCACCCAAAAGGCCGTCCAAAATATCCGCGCTAAAGCCCTCGAACTCCACGACTACCGCAGCCAGCAAATGGAGCAAAAACAGTGGGGCATCACCAAACTCTACAACGCCTACTTTGATGAACCCGCCAGCCAGCTCTACAAACTCCACAAACAGCTCGACGCGCTGGTACTAGCTGCCTACGGCTTCAGCCCCAACGACGACATCCTCGAAAAACTCCTCACCCTCAACCTCGAACTCGCCAAAAAAGAGAAAAGTGGCGAACCAGTCGTCGGCCCCTGGGACCCCTACCTTTGACCGCTCCAACCTACGTCTTTTCGGCGAGCAAATCACCGTAGGTTGGGTTGATGCAGGGAAACCCAACACCGATATTGTCATCAAATATCCCGAAAAACTTACTAATGTCTTGAATTTGCTGGGTTTCGCGATCGCTCCAACCCAACCTACGGCGTATGGGCTGTCTACTCAAAAAACATTTTCCCGCCATACGGTTGCACCAGGCCTCAAACTCCGCTACCATGCCAAGCCATGGACGCAAATCACACCGCGTCCAGATTCCGACACCCCAAATATTTAGCCGCGCCGCCTGGTCGTGTTGTCACCACTTCCAGACGGCTAACCCCCGCTGACCTAACCAGCGAGAGCTAATGGGATTTTATCCCAGACTAGCCACCTCGCCTTAATTTGCGGGGTGGCTGAGCGTTTGGGTTGTCTTTCCTACTTCAAAAGCAAATCTAGGAGACAACCCCAAAATGACAGATAACCTCTCCGGCCAGCCCAGCGCTGACCACAGCCGCGCCTTGGCCGCACCCGGCAACACCCCCCAGCCCGCCTACGACCTCGGCATCAACCCCCAAACCGGCGACTACCAAATCGGAGACCATAGCGAAACCGGCTACCACACCCTGCGGCTGATCGCCGTCGGCTCCCTCTACGCGGTCAACAACTGCCGCGACACCTTGCACAAGCTCAGCTACGCCCGCCCCGACGAATGGTCTGACCCCATTCCCCTCAGCAACACCAACATGGGCCTGCGCGGCCTCACCCCCACCGACGTCATGCGCATTCTCACCAAGCGGGTCTCGCTGCCCCAAAAGCCGCGCTAGCCCGTTAGAAACATCCCGATAGCAATACAAAAAAGCGCCCCCCGCAGCGGGAGGCGCTTTTGCTAGCTCAGCTTAGCTGAGTGAGGAGTCCTAGCCGTTGATAGCAGGAGCCTCAGCAGCAGCAAGGTCAAGCGGGAAGTTGTGAGCGTTGCGCTCGTGCATCACTTCCATACCCAGGTTGGCACGGTTGATGATGTCCGCCCAGGTGTTGATGACCCGGCCCTGGCTGTCTAGAACAGACTGGTTGAAGTTGAACCCGTTCAGGTTGAACGCCATCGTGCTGATGCCCAGCGCCGTGAACCAGATGCCTACCACAGGCCATGCGCCCAAGAAGAAGTGTAGTGCGCGGGAGTTGTTGAACGATGCATATTGGAAGATGAGGCGGCCGAAGTAGCCGTGCGCTGCAACGATGTTGTAGGTCTCTTCCTCTTGCCCGAACTTGTAGCCGTAGTTCTGCGACTCAGACTCGGTCGTCTCTCGCACCAGTGAAGAGGTCACCAGTGAACCGTGCATCGCGCTGAACAGCGCTCCGCCGAAGACGCCTGCCACACCCAGCATGTGGAAGGGGTGCATCAGGATGTTGTGCTCGGCCTGGAACACGAACATGAAGTTGAACGTACCCGAGATGCCCAGAGGCATGCCGTCAGAGAATGAACCCTGACCAATCGGGTAGATGAGGAAGACTGCAGATGCCGCTGCAACAGGTGCAGAGTAAGCAACGCAAATCCAAGGGCGCATGCCCAGACGGTAGGATAGTTCCCACTCGCGGCCCATGTAGCAGAAGACGCCAATCAGGAAGTGGAATACCACCAGCTGGTAAGGTCCGCCGTTGTACAGCCACTCGTCGAGTGATGCTGCTTCCCAGATGGGGTAGAAGTGTAGACCGATGGCGTTGGATGACGGAACAATTGCACCAGAGATGATGTTGTTGCCGTACATCAGTGAACCTGCAACAGGCTCGCGGATGCCGTCGATGTCAACGGGAGGAGCCGCCACGAAGGCGATGAGGAAGCAGGTGGTAGCAGCTAAGAGAGTCGGAATCATCAGGACGCCGAACCAGCCTACGTAGAGGCGGTTGTTGGTGCTGGTGACCCACTCGCAGAACTGCTGCCATACGTTAGCGCTAGAGCGCTGCTGTAGGGTAGTAGTCATGAGGTAATGAGTGCCTTATTGAAAGTGTATGTATTGTGGGTTTGTTTCCTTTTGTTTCTCCCACTGATTTAATACTACCAGAGTTGTTAAGGAAAGTAAAGCGATTGTAACGCTGCTTTAAGCTTCTGTTCACATTTGGGTAAGTCTATAGGCATAGGCCGGACCGACATCTTTGGCCCCTTTAAGTAAACCAGCATGAGACCAGCACAGCCTTTGCCTAGCTGAATCTCATCGACTCCTCGTAATCTGAGATCATGGTTTCGTGAGCCAATTCAGCGATCGCAGGAGGACATCTATGAGCCAGCCGTCTACAGACCAGCAGAAACTACCGCTGATGCAAGACTTTGAGGCTTGGCTAAGCCAGGAGATACTGAAGCTGAGTGTCGATACCCTCAATAAAGAGGCCCTGACCTGTACCGCCTGCCCTGAGGTTATGGGGGACTACATTATTGAATACCAGGGCGAAAAGCTGCGCCTGCCCTCCGGGCAAGCCTACGCGTTTTTGCGCTACGTGAGCGAAAAATTAGGCCACTGGGTTAACTCTGCATTTGGGAAAGCGGTAGCGCCAAAGCCCAGCATTCTCGTTGAGGGGCTCGCTGAGGGGGCGATCGCTACTCTTCTTTGCGAAGCAGTGGGTTGACCAGCTCGTTGAGCCCTTCCCCGAGCAGCGACAGCCCGACAACCAGCCCCGTCAGCGCCAAGCCCGGAAACAGAGCCGTCCACCAAATACCGGTAGGCAGGGCATCTAGCGCCTGCCGCAGGTCCTGCCCCCATTCGGGCGTCTGGTCCGGGAGGCCGAGCCCCAAAAAGCCCAGGCCGCCCAGCACGAGTACGGCATCGGCGGCGTTGAGGGTAAACAAGACGGGGACGCTCTGCACCACATTTAATGAGATATAGCGGGACAGCACGGCCCAGGTGGAGGCCCCCATGGCCTGGGCTGCTTCGATAAACAGCTCTGACTTGACGCTGACAGTGTGGTTGCGCACCACCCGGTAGTACTGCGGAATGTAGGCAATGCTGAGGGCGATCGCCGCATTGGAGACCCCCCGCCCCACGATGAACGCTAGGGTCACCGACAGCAACAGCCCCGGCAGCGTATAGATAGTATCCATAAAGAACAGCAGCGTGCGGTCGAGTCGGCCCCCTAGATAGCCACTGACCATACCCAGCGGCACGCCCACAAACAGGCTCAGCGTCGTGGCCAGCAGCACCACTTTAAGCGCGGCCTGGGTTCCGAATAGGGTTCTTGAAAAGACGTCGTAGCCCTGGCGGGTGGTGCCAAACCAGTAGTTTGCGGAAGGGGGCTCATGGATGGGGTTGATTAGCGATGCCGTTGGGTCTTGCAGCAGTCCGACCTGCTGAAGCAGCGGCGCGAAGAGGGCGATCGCCACGTACAGTACCGTAATGGCGACGCCAGCCCACATCATCTGCCGCGACAGACTAAGCTGCCAGAAGCTGAAGCGCTTGGGGATGATGGGTTTGACTACCATGGCGAATGTGCTGACCCCGCGAATTGATAAAGTGAGGATGCCTTTCTCAGGCTATCGTGGATCGATGACATCCGGAAAAAATCTATAGCAGGGTGGTGATGTCTCCACTGATGTAGCCGTTAAGGTGGGCGCGTGGCGTTTTGGGTTTGGCTCTGCTGGCCTCACCTGGGGCTCTCGATTCGCCGCTGCTGTCACCTGAACTAACGCCTGTGCTCCTCCTTGACCTCTCCCTAAATTTCCACTCCCTGACCCCCAACCTCAATATTCACTACACCGCTGATCCGGTGGGCCTGTTTCCCTCGTGGCTAGCGGCGGTCGGCATCTTTTTGGCGTTTGTTACAGTGCCTTACCAAGCCATAACGGGGGCGCTGGGCTATTTTCAAGACCAGCGGGAGGTGGCGGAAGTTGTTCAGCCCCAGGCCCCACCTAAGCTTGAGGAAACGGTTTTTGAGCCTGAGAATGGGGCTCAAGCGCCAGCCCTGCCGGGCGTAATTGGGGCACGCCCTGCCCCAGACCTCTCTTTGGAGGCCCTGTTTGAGGGTGGCCCAGACTCCCTGGTGGCGAGGACGGTCGGCCATGCTGAGGGCACCCGAGCGGCGGGCGGTGAGAAAACTCAGGCCTATTACGGCCACACCGACCCCGGAAATGGCGTCTGGAACTTGGGCAGCTTTTCCTATCAGCACAGCGCGAGCTCTCCGGAGGAGGCCGATCGCAAGCAGCTGCAGCGTCTTCAAAGGCAGACCGTGCTGATGCGGGAGCGCGCCGCCAGCTTTAACATGACCTTGGGACTGGAGGAAGAGCTAAACGGCATTGACCTGGCCAACCAGGCTCCTGAAGCGGCTCTGGGCGAAGGGGGATACATTGACCGACTGGTGGAGGCTTACGACAAAGGCCTGCGCGGAGCTGATGCAATTCTATGGGCCCGCACCTGGTCGTACATCAACCCGGAAACTGGGGAGTGGGATGCTCCGGGCTTGGGCAACAGGCTGTGGTCTATTCGGGATGACCAAGAGCGCCGTCGCCGGGCGATCGCCCAAGTGCTAAAACTGTCACCAGTAGAGGCGACGTTGGCGATGGTCAAGCCGGCAGCGATTGAGCTGCTGGGCTAGAAGGCGCTCTTTTCAGCTCGTGAGCGCTCAAAACGCCTCTTCTCCGGTTTCCCCCGTCCGCACGCGAATTACCTTGTCAACGGGCGACACAAAAATCTTGCCGTCTCCAATCTCTCCCGTCTGAGCCGCTTGCACAATAGTGCGCTTGACGTCCTCTATCTGGTCGTCGCGCACAAACACCTCAAGCCGAAGCTTTGTGCGAAACTCAATCGCGTAGGAGGCTCCTCGGTAGTTGCCCGTTTGCCCCTTTTGTCGGCCGTATCCTCGAATATCTGACACCGTCATTCCCAGGACGCCGGCCTTAACTAAATCCGCCTTAACCTCGTTGAGTCGGTCAGGTCGAATCATGGCTTCAATCTTCTTCACGCAGACTACCTCTCTGGGATCTCACACCTTACTAGCCTAACGTCAGTCGGACAGACCTTGTCTAACTTTTGTGAACGTAGGTCTTGACGAAATGGTGTGTAAGGTTGCCTAGTAGTTTTTGTGACAAATGTGAAGAGGGTTTGATCTGCGGAAAGTACTGATATCACAGGCACAAAAGCCGTGTTATCACTGTCTAGGACACAGGTAAGCGATCGATTCCCCCTCTGTAGATCTTGCAGAGGGGGTTTATTTTATACCAAACTCTCTAGGGGAGCCACTGCGGATAGAATCCGGCGGTCGGCAGCTCGTTGGGGTCTGCCTGTAAGGGTGTACCGCCCTCGTCGAACAAAATCGGGAAAAACCACAGTGTACTGTCAGCAATCACGTTGCCGTCGGTGCTGCGTAAGCCTGCAGGGTCGGCGCTGACGGCCGTTGTAATTTGGTCAAATAAAAGCCCTAGCCCATCCGGCGCGAGGCTCATTTTAATGTTGGGCTGCGCCGGCAGCAGCAGTAAGTCGCTACGATCGCCCGTTTCGAGATCAATCGCTATCAGGTAGGGCTGTTCGGCATAGACATCGCCGGGTAGACGCTCGGTCACAATGCCGTAGAGGTAGTCCCCAGTCGGCGAAAACTGGGCGTCTACGATCGCTCCCGGCACCGAAAGCAGATTTTCCTCCTCACCCTGATTGGTGACGAGAAACAGCGATTGGGTCGGCTCGGTGGGGTCGGCGTCAAACCGGACTAGAGCGGCAGCGGTGCCGTCTGGGGCAAAGTCGAGCACTAGGCCGTATTGGGGTAAGAAATCGAGGGTCTCTGCACTGTCCTCGCTGAGAGAGAGCAGCGCCATACCCTGTCCCTGTAGATAGGCAATGGCCTGACTGTCAGGAGTAATGAGGAAATCACCTCCCGGCTCGGCGGGCAGCGGCGTCAGGGCCGGCGTCCCGTCTGCTTCCACCCGCAGGGTCCAGAGACCAAAGTCGCTGGGGTTTTGCCGGTTGACGCGGTAGACGACGATAGTCTGGCCATCGGGAGATAGGTCAAATTTAAGGTTCTGGTATTCGTCGCTATCCAGTAAAAGCTGCACGTCGCTGGTTAGCGGGAAGGCCGCCGCTTCATTCTGAGCGCCGGGAGTCATGGCAGGATCGACGGCCTTGACGCCAGTGGTGGCAACGTAGAGCTGCTGGCTGAGCAATCCCTGATCGCGGGAGGCTCTCTCCACCGCCGAAAATAGGACGCGATCGCCATCGGGGTAGGGCTCGTAGTCCATCACCACCAGGGTTTCTGGGGTGAGAGCCCGCTTCTCCTTGCGGGTTAGGTTGTAGAGAACAATGCGGCCCGATTCCTCGCCCTTGGTCCCCAGGTAAAGAAAGGCGCGATCGCGGGTGCGAAAGTGGCCCTCGAAGGGGACAAGCATCTGCTCGGGGTCGGCGCGGTCGCTGCTGAAGCGGTCCCAAGCTCGCTCTACGGTCAGGCTGTAGGGATAGCCATAGGGAGCGGGAGCAAGGAGCGTGTAGGCCATGCGTCGACCGGCCCAGCTCGCCTTTCCGGGGATAACCTGCTGGTCATTCTCCGAGATGATGGCCTTGAGCGCTAGGTGTTCCTCGACGGCCTTGTGGTCCATGGGCCGACTAAAGGTAAGAAAGAAAGCCTGGTCCTCGGCCCCGACGAGCTTGTCTTGCCAGCTAAACTCCCGCACGGCGGGGGCTGGCTGCTGGGCAAACAGAACCACACCGGTGACGGTGATGACTAGGACGAGGATGGCGATCGCCGCCGCGCGGTCGAGGGGATACGAAAATAGCTTAGGAGTTCGCATCGTTCGATTTTACCGCGTCTAAATTTGACTGGCCAACCGAGCGATCGCCAGCAGCAATTTTTGTTCGCCTTTAAGAGCAGAGCCTGCGGGTGCGGAGCACTACCCGCGCCAGCGGCTCAGTGACCTGACGCGCTGCCCCGCCTGCCAGAGCCGGCTGCTGCGCATGTCGGTCAGAGTAGACAAGGCTTTGCGCAGCTGGCGCTGGGTTCGCTGCTGCAGCGCCTCCGAAGCCTCAGCCCGCTGAGTGACCGCCTGCAGCTGCGCTTTGACCCGCGCCAGCTCGGAGGGGGCAGGGTGGTGGGAGCTTATTGGGGGGACGGCTGCGTCAGGAGCAGGGTGCCGTAGCGCTTCCCCGTAGCGGATATTCTTTTGCTGAAACGCCTGCAGGGCCTGCTGGAAGGCGCTGCCCTGGGCCGCGATTTGCCGGTTGAGCCGCGTCTGTACGCTGTGGTAAAGCTCTAGGTCGAGGGCGTTATAGCGCTCGATGATGGCGATCGCTCCGGGAGAGATCTGCTGTTGTGGGGGGCGCTGAGCGTTGACGTTGAGTTTGGGGTAGGGGGAGGGCGACCAGCCTAAGTGCTGGCCCAGCAGCAGCAGCGTAGCGTCAAATTGTTCTGAGGTTCCTGCTACCGCGAAGGCGGTGTCGAGGTGCTGCTGGGCCAGCCGCAGGTGCTGCCGGGTGCATTCGTCAAACCCCACGGTGCCGCTGACCCCCGAGAGGTGACGAGTCTGAACGTTGTTGGTCTGCTTCTGCAGTCCGCAGCCGACGTATTCAGCCACGCTGCGGGCCGCTCGGGCAATGGGATAGCCCGGATGGCTGGGGCTTTTGAGCACAAAATAGTAGTGGGAGATGACCCGCTCGACGGGGTGCCGCAGCAGCGTAAAGTAAACCGAGGGCTGGGGCAGATACTGGTGAATGCCAAAGGGCATGTGGCCGTGAACCAGGCGCAGCCGCCGCCGCTCGTTTTCCGGCAGGGCCTGCATGTGCTTAAAGGCGTTCATCCGGGTGCGATAGGTCGCCTTGCTGCCGTAGTGGCCCGTAAGGATGCTGGCCATCGTGGTGCCTGCCGCTTTGGGAATGTGGAGAAAAATTAGGGTTTTGTCTGAAGAAGCGTCGGGAGAGGGGGGAGCCGCCGGGCTATCTGAGAGAGCCGCTTTGCCTATCCTAGAATTGGTAGCCATGAAGCTCAATCTCCTTTGCGAAAATGCGTTCAATGAGCTGACGCTGCTGTGGGGTATAGATTTGCCGATAGGGACGGTAGTCGTTGCGGCGGTCGGCCTTGGCCCGAATGTCGAGAGAGCCGCTGAACGGAATGTTCAAGCGCTGACAGACTTCCTTGAGCTCCTGGGAGAGCGTTTCGTAGCGCACCACCCGATCAACGATGATGCGATCGCCCGCGATGTCCGTGTAGTAGGGGTGATTGAGGCAAAAATCGCCGCCCTTGAGGTGCTGGTCTAAGGTGAGGGGCTGTTTACTGTCGTAGCGCCGCATGTGGTAATACGACAGAGTTTTATCCCAGGGGTTGCGCTCGACGCAAAACGTGAAGTAGGTCCGCCAAATGCTGCGGGGCACCCTGGCCCGAATAGCCCAAGCCGGCAGGTGATTATAAAACCGGTTCTGGGTCCGGTAGTCGCTCCAGGCAGGCTGGAGGGGTTGGCGGTACCTCTGCCGCAGCCACAGCTCCGGCAAGGGGTTGAACTGCGACTGGTAGTTTTGGGCCTGGTGGGGCGTCACCGGGGGGTAGATGGGCGTCACGACGCCGCGATCGCCGCAGTACTGAGAGAGAAACACCTCCAGACTGGTGCTAGCCGTCTTCATCGTCTTAATGAAGATAAAGCGGTGCTTATGGGAAATAATCATAGGTGCCGTTAGCGGGTGATTCGCCCCCACCAGTCGGTAGCCCGTCGCTCTAGCGTGGGCCCTAGCAGAGCTTTAGCCCACCCTTTGCTCTTCCGGGTGATGGACTCTGAGATCGCGGTGACGGACTGGGCAACAAGATGTTTGACGTAGCCTGTATAGGCATAGCGCACGTGGGGTGTGGTGTAGCTGAGCTTAGATAGCCCAGGCCGGCTGGAAAATAAGGTGAAGACCTCGTTGGCCAAGACGGGCCGAAAGGGTGAAGCCAGCAGCCGCAGAAAAACTGGTCCCGTTTCGTTCTGCATGCCTTTGTGGAGCACTGCCCACTGGTAGACTGCCGGGTCGACTTGGGCATCGCCGTAGTTGGCGATGCGCCCGGAGGGAATCGAGGTTTCGCTGGGCATAGCGTCGCCAAAGGTAAAGCGAAACAGGTTGGGGGCGAAGATCTTTTCCCCCGGTTTGAGGTGCTGACGCAAAAAGTCCTCAACCTCCTGCCAAGGTTGAGGAGCCTCCTTAAACAAGAAGGCCGTGGCATCGATAGTAGGGCGATCGCCCACAGGAAAAATTTGCACCAGGTCAATGGCAACCCCAACTCGCCGCCGGTCTGTCACGGTGGGGTCTACTGCTTTAAAGGACTGAGTGTGGCTGACGCAAAACATCAGCCGCGCAAACGGAGCCTTAACAGCCGGCTTGGGAATGGTGCCGCGCAAGATAGCTGTGTCTGTGTCGCAGTAGAGGGTGAACAGGTGCAGCGGCGTCTCGTTGAACTGCAGCGTCAGGCTGCTCAACACCTCAGGCGTGATGGCGTTGATGACCCGAATCTCAATGGCATAATCGTCGGGAATCAGGGGTGGAAAGTCGAGGGTTGACTCGGGCCCAGGTCCAGTCCAGCGGAAGGGTAGATGGCGCTCTTCTCCCTCCCAGCCGTGCCATCCAGAACCAGAAAAGCCCTGCTCAAACGTAAAGGTGAGCCGATGGGTAGGGGGCGGCAGCGTCTGGGTGAAGCAGGTTTCGTAATGCTGCTCTAGCTGCTGCCGGTAGGTGTTGTCTATGGGTGAGCGGGTAGGAGCGCTGGCATCTCGCGGGCCGCTCAGGGCGTGAAGCCGCTCCAGCATGCTCTGGTGGCGCGCCTCAAAGAGGGTTTTCGCGGAGTCATAGAGCGCCATGTCCAGCTGGTTGTGCTCTAGAATCACCTCTAGCTCTTCTGCCGTCAGCTGCTCTCGCTTTAGCGTTTTGCTGCCAACCATCAGCTGCTGCACCTGCTGTAGCGGCGACCAGCCAAAGGTATAGTTCAGCAAATCCATAGAGTCGTTGAAGCGCTCTGTGAGGCCGACGAACGCAAACCCTTCCAGGTGAGCCCGAGCCGCGTCGAGCCAGTCGCTGTGGGCCGAGCGGGCTTCTCCCCGCCAGGCCCGCCCGGCGAGCTGACGGGTTTGGGCATTGATGACGCCGGAGACGTCGGGGTCGCGGATGTAGTCTTTGAGCGGTAGGGTGCGGGCCTTGTGCTGGGTGACCGCCGCTTGGGGATGGATGATGATGCAGGTCTTCATGAACTCGTAGGCCGAAATTACCCGCTCGACGGGATCCCGCAGCATCGTGACGAGGTAGGGCAGTGACCGTTCAGGCTGGTCTTCAGACCATTGCGGCAGCAGTAGGCTAATGTCGTGGGAGAAGTGGCCTCTAAAAAGGCGATAGGCCGCGACTTTCTCAGCAGGATAGTCCCGGAGCTCGATCAGGCGATGCTCGGGGCAAATTCTGTCTCGGTCAAATTTGGAGTCTAGGATTGAGGTGAGCGTTGTCCCTGCCGTCTTAGGGATATGAATGAAGCACAGTTGGTCATCGTCCTGCAGGTGATAGGTCGATGGGCCACTATTTGCTCTGTCGCTTTGGTCCACGGTCTTGCTTTTCTGGTTCACTGTGCTGCTGCACCTCTTACTCCCGCCACGCCCCCGGCTCAGCGCAATTGCTGCAGACCTTGCGCAACGGCTCCCAAGAATTTCCCCCGCTGCGTAAGCCCGAGGTTAATCAAACGTAATCATTGAGCCCGATCGTATCACAAACGCTCCCTGTCGCTTGACCCGGCTGACCCGGAGGACGCGGCGGTGAAGACGCTGCTAGGCTAGAGACTGAGGGCTCAAGCGTCATGAGATATCCTGCAGCGCGACATGCCCTTCCGAGACTGTGACAGACCTACTAAAAGGCCCACGCGAGCGAAAAAATGACCGACCCCAACCGCCCCGAGCCGCCCCCCACCCTCAATGTCGATCCCATGACCGTCGTTGTCATCGTGGTTGCGCTGCTGTTTGTCCCACTCATGATTTCCGGTTTTTTGTTTCAGTGAGGCGATCGCTTAAAATAGTCGTCTCCAGCTCTCGTAATGATCGAGCGCCGTAGATCGCCATAGATCGCGCCCCCTATCTGCTGCTAGCCCCACCCTACGCCTAAGCCATGACCGTCTCCAACCCGCCGTCCCTGCGCTTTACCGCGCAAAATACCCGCCGCGCCGCTCAGACCCTGGCTACCCTCTCAGCCGAGGCGAAGAATGCCGCGATTGAAGCGATCGCCCAGGCGCTAGAGCGTCACGCCGACGCCATCACTCAAGCTAACGCCGCTGACCGGGAAGCGGCCCTAAAGGGCGGTCTTGCCAAGCCTCTCTACGGGCGGCTAAAGCTGGATGCCGAGAAGCTTGCGGTGGCGATCGCGGGGGTGCGCAGCGTGGGTCAGCTGTCTGACCCCGTAGGACAGGTGCAGATTCACCGGGAGCTGGACGCCGGCCTAGTGCTGACGCGGGTGAGCTGCCCGCTGGGGGTGCTGGGGGTAATTTTCGAATCGCGCCCTGACGCGGTGATGCAGATTAGTTCGCTGGCCATCAAGTCCGGTAACGGCGTCATTCTCAAAGGGGGGCGGGAAGCGGTGCGCTCTTGTCAGGCGATTGTGGCGGCGATTCAAGATGGGCTGAAGGCGGCGGCGGTGCCGCCGGAAGCGGTGCAGCTGCTGACGACGCGGGAAGAGACCCTAGAAATGCTGACCCTAGACCAGGAAATCGACCTGATTATCCCCCGAGGGTCCAATGCCTTTGTGCGCTTTGTGCAGGAAAACACCGCCATCCCGGTGCTGGGGCACGCTGAGGGCATCTGCCACCTTTACCTAGATGCGGCTGCTGACGCCGAAAAGGCGATCGCCATCGCCGTCGACGCGAAGACGGGCTATCCCTCGGCCTGCAACGCCATTGAGACGCTGCTGGTGCACGAGGCGATCGCGCCCGCGCTGCTGCCCCGCGTGGCCGAAGCGCTGCAGGAGCAGGGGGTGACGCTGCGGGGAGATGACGCTGCGCAGAAGATCGTCCCCATGGCGGCGGCTGATGAGGAGGATTGGTCTACGGAGTACAGCGACCTGATTTTAGCTGTGCGAGTGGTTCGAGATTTGGAAACGGCCATCGGCCACATCAACCGCTACGGCTCTCGCCATACGGAGGCGATCGTGACTGAGGAGAATGCAGTGGCCCGTCAGTTTCTCGACCGGGTGAGCGCGGCGGGCGTGTTCCGTAATTGCTCGACTCGCTTTGCAGACGGATTTCGCTATGGCTTTGGCGCGGAGGTGGGCATCAGCACGCAGACGATGCCGCCGCGCGGGCCGGTGGGGCTGGAGGGGCTAGTGACCTATCGCTATGAGCTGGTGGGGGATGGGCATGTAGTGGCGAGCTACTCGGGCGCTGCGGCGAAAGCCTTTACCCATCGGGATTTGCTATAGAATACCTGTTGTGAGGCCTACAGCACCGGACGCCGTCGTCTGGCGCTGTATATCCTGACTAAGGGCAATGCCCTTTACGCTGCGCTGGTAAAGGCCCGCACCATGCCGCTGGTGTAGGGTTTGAGGAGCTTACTCTCGTCGGCATCAAGACGAGAATGAATTTCATCCACCAGCATCTGAATACCCTGAGCCGTCATCTTCCAGGGAACGCCGATTTTTTCTAGCACGACAATACATAGCGCAACCAACTCCTGCTCGACGACTCGCAGACTTCCCTGCAGTACGGCAAGCCATAGATAGGCTTGAAACATGCACAAGTCTCGCAACGACGAATGCTTGACCGACGGGTCGTCCAGCGAGCCTCGGGGGCTTTGGTACTTAGGAAAGGTCTTGCAGGCTCGGTTGTGAACCGCTAGGGCAATATCTGACGCTTGGGGCAGCATCCGCTCAACTAGCTTGAAGAGTGGGGCATTGAGGTCGTGGCGGGCCGCTGCCGCGCATATCCGCTGCCAGGGCAGCGCGACCTGCTCTTCTAGAAAATTAAAATAGGCCGTGAGCAGTACTTGTTCTACGGGGCTAAGCTCCTCTAGCAGTAGAGCATTGCTGAAGTTGATCTCTGTAGTAATAAACCCAAGGGTGCACCAGTCTTTAGCAATCAAGTGCTGCTCTTGAAAAGCCAGCAGCAGCGGTTCGAGATCGCTTGAGAGCTTATCGACGTTCGGCATGCCCCAGGCCGCCAGTGACGAATTGCCAAAGCTAGCCTGCAAAGCGTCTGTAGACTCTGCGTTAGCGGCAGAGTCTTGATAGACTTCTAGCAGCTTGAGATAGACCGGGGCGGAAAATTTGGCCAGATTTAGAACTTCCCGCATGCCACAGCCTTCTGGGAGATGCTCGTAGGTGCCCCTAACCCGGACTGCCGCTAATCGGCACCGATCTTTAACTAGGTCTTCGGGCAATTTCTCAACGGTTTCAATCCGGCCACTGACTGCTGCCGCGTGACGTAATTTGTCACGAAGGACAGGGTCATCGGCTAAATTTATCTCCGGCAAATGTGGCAAATAGCGTTCGGCCCAGATATCCACCAAGCGCTCAACGCTAGGAATATTAGCGAGTTCGGAACTTACAAGCATAATGACTACTCTGGTATTCTGAAAGAATCTGACAAAAGCTGATGACGAAACATCACAATTTGCATGAAAAGCGAAAATAAAGAAACATATTATTTTCGGACCTCTTATGGGATAAAGAGCCTAAAATCAATGCTTTTCTTATGTAAATTCAGCATATAAAAGCATAGATTCAAACTCCTAAACTCATCTTTTAGCTGGCGCAGATGCCATCAGGGTAAAGGGTTCAGGGTCAATCTAGCTTCCCTGTGCTGCGCGGCTCTGTATCTATTTATGTTTGGTAAATCTATCGATGTAATATATTTTTTCAACCGGCGTATATGCCATAAGCAATGTGCTTCTCGCGAAGAAACGGGTGTACAAATCCGCTTTTTCAACGATGTTCACCTTCTCCTTTCGAGCGAGTAAAACGGCATCCGGAGAGTTTGAATCAGCTTTACTCTTAGAAAACTGTTGCGTTTTTTGTTGAGGCCTGCGGGAAGAGAAGCAGTTCTTTTTGAGTAATTTGCCAGAATTTTTGTGGGAAAGAGCGGGGAAATTTCCCACAGATATTTTCCCTTACAGAGACCCTAAGGAAGGCATTTACCCGACGGGCAGTTTTCCGCGAATGTCCTAGCGTTTGTCCCACGAGGATAGGCGAAGCTCTAATTCGCTCCCTATTAGGGCTTTGAGGGACTTGCTTTAAGCAGCCAGCACCCCAAAGCCCCACAAAGCGAGGCCGCACTTACTGGCGGCAAGGCGCGTTTGCTGCTAAGGGCGAGGGTTAGCGGGCGAGGGTTAGCGTTGATGCGGCGGCAGCGGGATGCGCTTGGTGAGAATGCGCATGACGTCGGTGGGGGTGAGGCCACGGAGGATGCCGCCGGTCGTCATGGGCATGGGCTGAGACCATTCGTCGGGGCGGGCGTAGCCGAGGGCGTGGAGGCTGTCACGGCAGTTGTTGACCGCATAAAGGGAGCCGATGGCGATCAGCCGCAGGGTGTTGTAGCCGGTCTCGCGATTGGAGAGCTGCGCCTCCGCTTCGCGATCGCCGATGAGGTAGTCGCCGGTTTGAGGGTTGATGTCTAGGCGTGCGGCTCTGTCCTGGCTGGTGGCAGGGGTCTGGATTATTTTGTAGGTTATTTGAGGGTTGTCTTCTTTGGGTAGTAGGAAAGACAACCCAAAAATTTAGCCACCGCGCGGTCACAGGGCGAGGTGGCTACTTCGGGATAAAATCCCAGTAGCGCTCGCTGGTTGGTTCAGCGGGTGTAGTCCCCTGGAAGTGGTCTCAACACAACCAGGGGGCGCTAAATATTTGGGTGTCGGAGTTTGGACGGTATGTGATTTGCGCCCATGGCTTGGCATAGTAGCGGAGTTTTGCCGCGGGTGCAACCGTGTGGGGGAGATTTTGGGATGAGGGAGCAACAAGGACTACACGATCGCTTTGTTCGTGGGCTTAATTCTTTGCCGGTAGGGCGATCGCTAGAGTTGCGGCGGCGATGGCTTTGCGCTTAGGGTGAAACGTTTTGTCCCCAGTGGCGAATTGCTTCTTACCAGTGAGAGCTCACGCTGTTTTGAGCTGATAAATGACGGGTCGATAAGTAGGCGGCGGGATAGGTTTGTCCTCCGCTTGGGCTGCATCTATCCAGGCTTGCCTAGCAATACCCAGTTCTTTTAGGGCTTCGATAGGTGTTTCACCGTAACCGTCCCTGGAGGATGGTTCTAAGCCGCCAGCGCAGGATTCACCAGTAGCGGCTTATCGTCAGGGCGAGGGTTGTCATCTGGAATCAGCGGCAGTAATGAAGGCGGTGCTAATCCTCCTCTTGCCGCCCGGCAAGCTTGTGTGAGGAACTCGAGCAGGCTACGCTGCTGCGCTTTTAACGAAGCACTCACCGTCAGCATCCTGGCCACGAACTCGCTACCCGCTTGCGACTGCGAGCCAAAGCTGGTGCGCCGCCAGATTACTGCTGGTCTCAATGCTCGCTCTGCTGCATTGTTGGTCGGCTCGACGCCAACGGTGGTGACAAAAGTCCACAAAGCAGGCTCCACTTTGAGCAGCATGCGGCAGGTGCGCACGGTTTTGGCGAGCGGCGTCTTCTCGCCTTGGGCAATCGGCAGGGCCGCAGCAGCTTCTAGCTCCGCTTTGAAGCCTGCACGCAAGTGTCTGACATGGAGAGCAAACTGCTCTCTGGTGAGGGTGCCATCACGCACCCGATGCCACCAGCGGAACAAGCGCCGCTCTCGCCTCAGCAGCGCTTCGCCAATCTCCTTCGACGCGCCGCTGCGCTGGGCTATCGCCGTCAAGTCTCGTTTAAGATGTGCCCAGCACACCTGCCATTGGTCTAGTGCTAGCCACTGGTAGGCGCTGTAGCGGTCTGAGATAACGATGCCCTTGAAGTTCTCCCCGATGTGGGCTTTTGCTGTCCCCTTCGAGCGAGAGAGCGCTATCTCGAAGATGCTCACTAGAGGAGTGGCCAACACCCACAGCCAGCCTTTGCTCTTCTGGGCATTCTGGCCATCCCGATTCCCCTGAGTGAAGCTGGTCTCGTCACTATTGACCACAGGCTGAGATTGCACATAGCGTTTTGCTTCGGTGACCGCCCCGCTTACCGCTGTACTCATCTCCTGGCGCATCCGCCCCACCCCACCTCGCGATAGCCTAACGCCAAACAGTTCTTCCATCAGCGCGCATACTTGCCGGTGGCTCTGACGGTAGGGTCCGCTCAAGAGCCCGACGATAGCCGTTAGCCGCTCCCCATACCCCGATGCAGCCACCCCTTGCGGTAGCGCTGCCCTCGTCACACCCCCGCAGTGCTCGCAGCTGAGCTTGTGCAGTTGGTACTCCACTACCTCTGGTAATACGGGCGGCACTTCTATCACCTGATGCCGCTCAGGGCGCTTCTCCTCTCCCCGAAGCCCTTCCCCGCAAAAACCACACACCTCCGGCTTCACCTGATGCACCGCGCTGCAAGCCTCTGGAGGATACAGCTTGCGCACTCGCCGAGCCGCTTTGGGCGTCCCCTCGCGCTTGGGCGCTCTGCCCTTCTTCTTTTCCTTTATTTGCTTGCCAAACCCATCCGAGGAGGGCGGCCTAGACGAATTCTGCGAGTTCTGCTTGATCTGCTCTTCCAATGCTGCCAATCGCTCACTGAGTACCGTCACCAGCAGTCGCATACTGGCAGGGCTGGCCTCCCAGTCGCTTTTCGGAATCTTGACCCCGGCGATCTCAATGTCTTCACTCATGTCGCCAATTTACCTGAGTGCGATCCCGGCAATGCCTAAGCCTTCCTTAAATCTCTGGGACGGTTACGGTCAAAGGTACGTATTCAGGTCTAGAGGTTGACGGCACAGGGCTGTAGATGCTGGAGAGGGATGAGTGACACCTCCAAGTCGATGGCTCCTGCCGCTTTGGCCAATGCCTGCCCGACGAAGGCTATGGCAGAGCGTCCCTGAGCCCGACAGGTCTGAATCACCGATAATAGTCGTGCGGTGTGCTCAAAGCCTGACATCGAGCGAGAGCCGCCTGACACCTTGCGTTTGGTCACTCCGAGCCGCAGCGAGCGCTCAGCACAATTGTTGTCTGGCGGCACCTGAGGGTGGTCTAGGAAGTACCACCACTGGTGCGCCTTGCTCACCAATGAGGTGAGCAGAAGCCCAGCCGCATGGCCCGCTTTGGGCTTCCACTCGGCTATTGCCTCGGCTAATGTAACTTTGAATTGCTCAGCCCATAGGTTATAGGATGCCCTGTCGCCTGCGAGGCGGTAGTGGCGATGGCGGTCAAAGGCCTCTTTTATCAAGGCAATGAATGCTTCGGCCAATGCCTTCTGGTGCGGGGGCTTTAGCTTAGCTACTTGCTTGAAGTGCCGCAATAGGTGCGCTAGGCACTTCTGCTGAGCGGCTACCGGGTAGCCGTTGTATACGCTGTAGTCATCGGAGATGAGCACCCCTGCAAAGCTCTTTCCCAGCAGCATCTCCAGCTCACTGCGCGAGCGGGTATCCCCGGCATGGAGGAGCGCAAATCCTTCACCGCTGATGGTCCATAACCACTCTTTGACCCCCTTCACCAGCCAAGCTGTTTCATCCACATGCAGCTGTGGTTGCTGCTTTGCCCAAGCTTGCAAGTCATCCACCGCTGCCGCTACTGCTTGGCTAGCCCGCCGCGTCGTTGCCACAAGCGTCCCCACACCTACCTCGATATCACCTAGCTCTTTGAGCCATTCCTGCTGCTTGCCGTAGGATAAGTGGCCATAGTGACTCAGCCACACCAGCATCGCCTGCAAGCTCACGCCCAAATCCTCTCCTGCCACCACATCCTCGGGTAAGGGCGCAGCGACATGGCTACCACATCCCCCGCAATATCCCCGCCACTGCTGGTATTCCACCACTTCTATCGGCTTGGCCACCAGCTGCGCCACCTGGTAGCACCGATAGCTTTGTCCCACGCTTTCGATATGTCCACTTCCGCATCTCGGGCAATGCTCTAGATGCACCACCTCGTATCGATCTACTCGTCCAAATCCCTTGCGTGTTTTCCCCTGGTGCCCTGGCTGTCCCCCTGCTTTCCGCTTGCCGGCTTTGGGCAAATCCTCTTTCCCCTCTTCTGCTGGCTTTGGTTTCTCACTGCGTCGCACCAAGTCGCTTGACGGCGGTTTCGACGAACTCTGGCTATCGCTATCAATGATTCCTTTGAGCCGCTCTACCTCTCGAGCTAGCTGCTCTATCAGCTCTTGCTGCCGCACGATAATCCCTACCAGCACAGAGCGCGGTGCTTGCTCTAATTCGCTGAGGTCTGGAATATCCGAGGCAGGTGGTGGGCTCATCAACTAACGCTACCGCAACGTCTCCCTTTGTCAATCCCTGCACCTGAATAGGTACGGTCAAAGAACCTAATAAATTTAGAGCATCGATAAGTTTCGTCGGGATATCTAATAGCAACAGCAATGTTGAGGTTCATCCCTTGACTCTACCTGCAGCTAGCGCTATCAAAGATTGATCACATTTTGCGGTATTTTTCTAGAATCGGGTCTTTTTGCTGTATCAACGCATCTGATTCAAATGCATCGATGCATTTCTTCAGCACAGCCAGCATGAATTCAGCCTTGAATCCGATACTAGGAGGTGTAGTATAAATTCCGCTGAGATATGCAGGCCTTACGTTAGATTCGTATAGGTCGAAACCATGTGTTCTTGCACCAGGTATACCTTTGTGGATATAAGAAGATCGCATCTCCTTATATGCAATCGAGCCATATCGCGACTGCGCCACCCAATCTTCAAGGTCGACTCGATTTGTATCAGGGTACTTTCCTTAGTGGTGCAGAGAACTCCTGAAAGCATTGGTACTAAAGGATTTCGCCGAAAACGACAATTTCCGCAGTTCAGGGCAAATTGAGGCAATTCCCCACGTATTTGCGTGGTTTGAGAGTACGTATCTGAGCTTTTCCAGCCTTTCTATGAGAATCAATACTCTCTGGCCGAGATTTCTGCACCACCAAGGGGTACTTTCTCAGAACAAAATCAACGACTCCTCTCATGCTCCAATCATCAGAGGTTTGACGTAATTGACGATTGCTTACATGAGTAGGAGTCTGCCGATCTCCAATCGTTTGAAGGCAAGCAGAGACATCCTGAGATAATTCGCGATCTTTACTAATTCTTGTATTTTTTTGATCTACTCGATCCCAGATATCTGGCAATGAGGCGAATTGAAAAATATTGTCACCGTATTGGACTAAAAAAGCATCAAAGATGCGTCTTTTATTTTTATTTTTACATACTTCTTTTCCGAAATTTTCTGACCACAGAATAGACAGTGCATCCAATGAAGCCCAGAGAAGCACATGAATTTCGTAGTCACGCTTACTCAAATCTAAACCATAAATAAATTCGTGTTTTTTCCTCCAAAAATCGAAAAAAGATGTGATTTTCAATCGCAATTCTCTAGACATTTTTAGCGGCTTCACTATTGGCATCTTAGATTAGTTTAGCAAAGGCAGAAAATAAAAAAGCGCTAGCACTTTGGGAGAGCTAAAAATAACAATTTTAATTCTATTATCCGCTTGATATAATTCTATTCGCGATCGCACCACATCACAAAGCACCAGCAGTTTCTCGCGTAGATTGAAGAAACTGAATCAGCTCTTGAATAACTGGAGCACCGCGAAGAACTTCAACCTCGCTGTGGGCAAGCTGCTCTACCAGATGAGACTGACTCTGAATACTATCCGATTGAGCAATCAATTGCACCAACGCCTGCTTAGGCTGATAGATTGCCAAATTGAGCATATCTTGAGAAGGCGCGTGCCCCAACCATTTTGAAAGTAAAGAAACATCCTGAAAGAAGACAGCTTCAAGAGCAGGAACAGCCAGCACCACCTTGACAGGCGTATTCGCAGCAATATTTCCAACAATCTCTTGTATATCTTGAAGCCGCTGTTCAACTTGCTCCGGAACGACTGCATCAGCATCCGCCACGATCGCAACAGGGCACTGCCGCCTGACAACCAAAGACCGAGCTAACGACTTAACAGCAGAAAGCCCACCCGCCACAACAACCTCAACGTCACCGACAGCTTCTTCCGGAAGCAGACGCTTCAGTATCTGCGCATCGCACTCACCTTCACACACAACGTAAGCTGTCATGGAATGTCCCTCTCTCTAACGTCATAGTCAGGTAGTCCATCTTCGACGCACACGCGATATTTGAGCAGTAGCAGCTCGCAAATTGATTCTTGCTCTAAAGCATATTCTATCTCTTCTCCGCTCCAGAGGAGGATTGTCTGAGGCAGCGAAAAATAGGAGAGATGGCGGGCAGGATCTGTAAACCCTGTTCGACTAAATACTAAGCCAAGCGTGTTCGCAGGGCGGCGCAAAAGCTGGTTACGCAGTTTAGCGATTGGTGCTATGTCAACATTGACCCTGTCAGCAAAGTCCTTGCTCTCCACTAGACAAGATAGCCCTGAGCAGTAAACGACACCATCAACCTGCTCAACTTCTTCCCCAAATAACCTCACCCTGTACGAATACTTAACATCTGCTCCATCAAGCTGGAAAGCTCGTATGACAAGGTATTCAAAGGCTTTTCCCAGACCCCACTCCGGAGTATTACGGTTCTCAATCCTTTCCCACAGAGCGCGCAAATCTTCCCACTGCAAGGATTGAATCATTGCTTCACATTGTGCTGCCCCGGTCAATGCCAATCCTCCGTGCCCCGATTAGAGATTTACGAGCCGATAGCGATCGCATGTTGATAGCTGTAATACCGGCTCTTGTGGTGTCAAAAGGTTTCCCTAACCTAGGCTCCCTACCACCATCACTTGACCGAATCCAATACTCGGCGATCGCCGTAGCAAAGTACCACACCTCGGTTAGCCAACGGCCTCGTCCTCACTATCGGCCCCATGTTTGACCGGCTGTTCAAGTAAACTCGGCCTGTCTTAGCGTGTATTCGTCGTCAATACCCAGCCTGACCTACCGCACCAATCGATTCACCTCAACACTCACCGCCGGAAAGCTCACCGGGCGAATCGCCCCATCAGCCATCACCTGCCGCGACTCATACCCCTCCCCCACCGAATCGCGAAAGACAGTCAGCTTTCGCGTCCTCAAATTCACTACCCAATACTCCGCGATCGCTGCTTGAGCATAAACCTTCGTCTTGAGCTGCAGATCCTTTTCTAAGCTGGTGTCAGAATACTCGATTACCCAGAAGATATCCGGCACCTCCGGATGGCGCTCCGTCCTGTAGACCTTGCCCAAAAGCTTCACCACCGCAATATCTGGCTCCGGCTCCGAATCATTGGGCAGCGTAATGGGCTTCGCCTCTCGAATTTTCACCCGCCCGCCCAAAAGCGCTCGTAGATAATCCGCCCCATCGCTACTCAACCCAGCATGGGGAATGCCCTCCGGGACCATCTCAATTAGCGCTCCATCCAAAAGTTCTACCGGTTGTCCCTCAAAAATCCCCGCATCCACCGCCATCCGGTAGCGATCGCTGGTCCAGCGATACGGCGTCACAATGGGGGGCTGTGGGTTACGGGCAGCGATCGCCATGGTCTTCACGCTCCAGTTGCCTTACATTTCATCGATTAAACCCATCTCATCGATAACCCTAGCCACCTCGTGCCTATCGTGTTTAAGAGGAACCCGCTGTTTTGATACCGGACTAATTAGGACAAACTCGCGCCCTTCCGCTGCGCCCTCTCAGACTAGCCCATCCACTCAATCCGGACGCCAATGTTAAGTTTGTAACGAATCGCTTTACTTTTCGTTACAAACCCTGTAGTATTAAATCAGTGGGAAGCAAATAAATGGTTATGAGCCTCCCGCAACATACATCTGACAACATCAATAACACCAACCGCAATTATGACTACTACCCTACAGCAGCGCTCTACTAGCGCTAACGTATGGCAGCAGTTCTGCGAGTGGGTCACCAGCACCAACAACCGCCTCTACGTAGGCTGGTTCGGCGTCCTGATGATTCCGACTCTCTTAGCTGCTACCACCTGCTTCCTCATCGCCTTCGTGGCGGCTCCTCCTGTCGATATCGACGGCATCCGCGAGCCTGTTGCAGGTTCACTGATGTACGGCAACAACATCATCTCTGGTGCAATTGTTCCGTCATCCAACGCCATCGGTCTACACTTCTACCCCATCTGGGAAGCAGCATCACTCGACGAGTGGCTGTACAACGGCGGACCTTACCAGCTGGTGGTATTCCACTTCCTGATTGGCGTCTTCTGCTACATGGGCCGCGAGTGGGAACTATCCTACCGTCTGGGCATGCGCCCTTGGATTTGCGTTGCTTACTCTGCACCTGTTGCAGCGGCATCTGCAGTCTTCCTCATCTACCCCATCGGTCAGGGTTCATTCTCTGACGGCATGCCGCTCGGCATCTCGGGTACGTTCAACTTCATGTTCGTGTTCCAGGCCGAGCACAACATCCTGATGCACCCCTTCCACATGCTAGGTGTGGCAGGCGTCTTCGGCGGAGCGCTGTTCAGCGCGATGCACGGTTCACTGGTGACCTCTTCACTGGTGCGAGAGACGACTGAGAGCGAGTCGCAGAACTACGGCTACAAGTTCGGGCAAGAAGAAGAGACCTACAACATCGTTGCAGCGCACGGCTACTTCGGCCGCCTGATCTTCCAATATGCATCGTTCAACAACTCACGGGCACTGCACTTCTTCTTGGGCGCGTGGCCTGTCGTAGGCATCTGGTTCACGGCGCTGGGCATCAGCACGATGGCGTTCAACCTGAACGGGTTCAACTTCAACCAGTCTGTTCTAGACAGCCAGGGCCGGGTCATCAACACCTGGGCGGACATCATCAACCGTGCCAACCTAGGTATGGAAGTGATGCACGAGCGCAACGCTCACAACTTCCCGCTTGACCTTGCTGCTGCTGAGGCACCTGCTATCAACGGCTAGGACTCCTCACTCAGCTAAGCTAAGCTAACAAAAGCGCCTCCCACTGCGGGGGCGCTTTTGCTGTGGGGGTGTCCGTACGTCCGAAAAGGCCTACCTAAAATACAGACGCTCAACCATAAACCAGCCGACAGCGCGGTTGTACTGGCCCACCACCTCAGCCTCCACCGTCGTATTCGACAGACTCCGCAGCTGAGCATTGACCTGAGGCACCAGCGTAATCACGGGAATTGGGGTGGCGCTATCGCGGGCTGTAATGTCGTACTTTTGAACGCGCTGCTTGCGGAGCTGGCCAACAATGGAGGTGGCCTGGGGTGACGCGATCGCAAAACTAGCGTCGAGGCAGTCTAGACTGTCAGCCGGGGCATAGCGCTCTGGGTCGTCCAAAAAGAGGCGCTGCCGGTGGAGCCAATGCGAGTCGTCAGGGCAGGTGTCTAGCAAGGGCACCACCGCAGCGGGGGCAGTCTTGTCCGTTAGCAGCGCCTCTTGCAGCGATCGCACCGACAGCTCTCGCGGCTGGCAGGACTGCCTACAGCACAGCGCCGCCGCCATGCCTGCGGCCTGGCCAATGCCTAAGACCACTGGCTGAAGACGGGTCGCGCCATTGGCGATGTGAGAGACCGATATGTTTTTCTCGGCCACCAGCAGTCCATCTACGCCTCTCGGTACCAAACATCGATACGGAATGGAGAAAGGCGTACCCACAGTGCGTCCGCCCCAGCGCATGGTTTTGTTGGCGACGGGAAACGCTGCGCCTGCGTAGTGATGATCGTTGGGGTAGTTGCCGATGGCGATGCTCTCTACAATGCCGTCGGCATTTTGGGGCAGCGCAGCCCCTACTGCCGCTAGGGAGGGTAAGAGGTCCTGCTCGCGGAGCGTTGTTAGCCCCTGCAGCCGCCGACTTTCACGGTAGTAAGGGTACAGGGCATAGGCTCCGCCTCCAAGCCTGCTGCCTTCAGAACCGCTATCAGGAAAGCAGTCCTCCGCCAGGCCGTAGCGTCGCCCAAGCTGAGCTTGGATAAAGTGGGTAAAGCCCTGAGCGTGCCAGCGAGCCTCTTGCAAGCACTGCTGCCGCGCCTCAGGGGAGTGAACGAGTCGGTCCAACCCCACGCTATAGTCGTTGCCCTGCTGGGGCCAGTTAATCATGAAGCGATCGCTCGGCAGCCGACCGTAGTTGAGGAACGCTTCAGCGCCGTAGCCTTCCCAAGCGCCGACAAACTGACTCGCGTCATAACCGGGCGGTGCGGAAACCTCAGGGGCGATCGCCCTACCGTAGTCCCGCATGACCACGACCCAGGTGGGCGACTGCACCGGGTGGCGCTCTGTGAAAGCGCTGGGGCCGTCAGGGGCGCTAGGCTCATTCCACTGCGGCACTTCGGGCGATCGCCAGTCCCAGCCCCAGCGGTGGGGAACGTTTCCAAGGGCCAGCAGGTCGCCCAGCTCCGTGGCGTCGATGGTGACGTGGGCGCTGACTCGCAGTGCCTCACGGTCAGTCTGCTGGAAGCTGACCCCGACAATACGGTCGCCCTGGCGCTGCACCGACTTTGGCATACCTCCCACAATCCACTGCAGGTTGGGTAATTCCCCCGCCCAGCGGGCAAAAATCTCTGCCCCGGTGGCGGGTAGATAGGTAAAGCAGCTCACCCAGCCGTTGCCCAATGGCGATGCCCCGTCACCTTTGGGATCGTTCGCAGCATCCTGGGCCAGCTCTCGCAAAAACGCGCCCCAAATGCCGGTCTGCAGCGGCAGCAGCTCGTTGCCATCGGGGGCACTCACCCCAGCAGCGGTGAGCATTCCCCCAAGCCAAGGCCCGTCGCTCACCAATATCGTTTTAGCCCCGGCGCGGGCGGCCTGCAGGGCAGCAGCGGTGCCGCCCGTGCCGCCCCCCACCACAAGAACGTCGGCTGTTAGGTCTGGCATAATGGTGCGACTGATGTGAACGCAACGGCTTCAAAGTCTACGATACCCGTTTCCAAGCTGTCCCCGTCCCAAATAGCGCTATCCTGAAATCGGTTAGCCTTGAGTTGGTCCCCGCCCTATCCGCCCTCTCACCTATGCAACGCCCACTACCGCTACGCGCAGCCTCCAAAACCTTTCAGAGTGCCCTTGACTCCGCTCAGGGCCTGCTTGTGAGGGCAGAGGAAGAAAAGCTGTGGCAAAGCCTCACCCACCCAAAGCTAGCCCTGGCGGGGGGCACCATCGGGGTTGTCGGATTGCTGCTAAACGGACCCATGACGGCGATCGCCGTGGTTGCCTTGGGGGTCGGCCTCACGATCTACCTCCACCAGCTAGACCGCCTTCACGTTACCTGGCTGCCCTGGCAGCGGTGGTGGCGACCGGCAAACCGGCCTTTGACCCTGGCGCTGATTGGCGTTGCCGGTACCGCGATCGCCGGAGGATGTCTGCTGCAGCTGTGGCAGCGATCGCCTTGGCCAGGGCTAACGATCTTGGTCATAGCGCAAACTTTGATTATGGCGACGGTTCTGTGGCGTCGCGGTGCGGATAGTTTCTTCGGAGAGACAGCCCCTCAGTCCCCCGCACCGACTGACCTCAGCCCCCCAGCGCCCCAGCCAGTAGAGCCAATCCTCATGGCCTTGGCGGCCACCCATCCTATTCACCAGCTCGTGGCCATTCGACGCGCCCTCAGCTGGGCAAAGACCACGTCAGACCCTACCGCCCTCAACGACATTGCCGACTGCTTCGTGCTCATGCTCTGTCACCACCCTGACCCTATTGTCCAAAGCGCACTGCAGCAGGGGCTGCAGCAGCTTAGCGCCCTGTCGCTGACCCCGTACTCCCTTCCAAAACCGGGAGCCGGGGGGCCAGATGAGACGGCGACGGGCCCCGCTACAGCGACATCTTTGCAGCCTCCACAGGCGGTTGTAGAATCTGGGGAGGAAAGAGAGAATGCGATCGCAGAAGTGGTGGCAGAAGTGATGGCGGAAGACACAGAGACATCTGCAAAAACGCCTTTAGAAACGCCTCCAAAGACGCCAATGGCAGTAGCGGCCCTGCCCTACCCTGTCCTCATTGCCGATTGAACTAATGGACTCACTCGTTGGCCAGTCTCTCCAATCTGGAAAGTACACCTTAGATCGGCTCTTGGGGGAAGGGGGCTTTGGGGTCACGTTTAAGGCAACCCACCACATCCTCGGACAAACCGTAGTCGTCAAGACCGTAAACGCCTCCGTGCGACGACGCTCAGACTTCAAGCAGCTCCAGCAGCAGTTTTTAGAGGAAGCAAGGCGGCTCGCGCGCTGCGTCCACCCCAATATTGTGCGGGTGAGCGACTTCTTCGTGGAGAAAGACATCCCCTACATGGTGATGGACTACATTCCGGGCCGCACCCTAGACCAGATCGTTTTACCCAACTCCCCCCTAGACGAAGCCACCGCGATTCACTACAGCCGGCAAATTGGGGCGGCGCTAATCGTTGTACACCGCAATGCCCTGCTGCACCGGGACGTTAAGCCACAGAACATCATCTTGCGGAACGGCAGCCAAGAGGTGATTCTGATAGACTTTGGCATCGCCCGCGAATTTCGACTGGGCCAGCAGCAAACCCACACCAGCGTCCTCTCAGAGGGCTATGCGCCCATTGAGCAATACCTCACCCAGGCCCCCCGCACCCCGGCCACCGACGTCTATGGCCTCGCCGCTACCCTCTATACCCTGCTCACGGCCTCAGTCCCAATTGCAGCAGTGCTGCGCGATCGCCAGCGGCTAGCCGACCCCCAGGACCTGCGGGCCAGCATTAGTAATGGCGTCAATGACGCCGTGATGCGGGGCATGGCCACTGAGGCGGTGATGCGTCCGGCAACGGTAGAGCAGTGGCTGGCGCTGCTGCCCCCCAGCGCCGGTGCCGCTGGCCGCACCGGCAAAACCGTAGCGATCGCCCCAGGTGCTCCGTCAAAAACGCAGCCGCGAACGACCCCAGGACCACGGGGAAAACAGCGGCGGCCCCTCCCCCCCGACGAGACCGCCCCAACGGTGGCGGTTTCTCCTCGGCAGTCAACCCAGGTTGCCCCCCCCACCGAGCTGCCCACCGACGTCAAAACGGTGCGACCCGAGCGCCGCCGCAACAATAGCTGCTTGGGATGCCTATTTATTCCCCTGCTGGCCACGGCAGCGATCGCCGCTGCGGGGGTGAGCGCCCTCTGGTGGCGATCGCGTCAGCCGACGCCCCCTACGGAACCGACTGTTGAGCTGCCTGCTGAGCCGCCGGAACCGACCGTGGAAGAGCTGCCCGAGCCGGAACCGGTAGAAGACCCTGCGGAAGATCCCGTCTCAGACTCAGACGAGGGTATTTCTATTGAGATTCCTCCGCTGCGTCTACCGCGATTGCCGCGGTTGCCCCAGGCCGATGGCAATCGCGAGTCGCGCCGACAGGACCGCCAAGAGTCTAGGACGAGTGACAGCTCCGGCGACAGCTCTGGCGATAATTCTGGCAACAGCGGCAATAATTCACGACAAGAGCGTCCGCCATCGAACAACCCCAGCGCTATTCAGCCCATTCCAGGCTACGGCGTCGGCACGTCCCGCCAGCAGATTGAGGCCGACTTGGGACCGCCGGACCAAACTGGGGCAGGCAATGACCCAAATACCTCCTACGCCTACTACGAGGCAGAGCCAGGGCGCGTCAGCCTTACCTATCTCTATAGCCAAAGTGGGGAGGTGCAGCAGACTGAGGCGACATTTGCCCCCAATGTGGATGATTTGGTGGTCAAAGTGACCGTCAACGGCATGAGCAACCTGGGCCTGACGTCTCAGGTGGAGCGGGGGCTAGAGCAGGTGCGCAGCGGGAAAAGCGATCGCTTCACGTTTGAGACTCGCAGCGGGGCGGGAGTCATTCAGCGCGACGGCGACGGCTACACAACCGTGAGGATTGCGCGCTAGGGGGGCGACCTGCCGCATGAGCCAGGCCACCCCCTTAGGGTCTCTAATGACGGCAGTTTCCCTAACGGCGGCGGGGGCTGTCGTCCGTTACGGTGTCTTTTGCCCGGTGCCAAGCATCTCGAGCAGCGTCCTTGACGTCGTCCCAGGCGGACCCGTCACCGTGGTGGTCACGGTCGTACCGCGATCGCAGCTCTGGCTCTGCTTGCTCATAGGTCATGCCGCGGTTGAGGCCATAGTCTCGGTAGCCCAGGTATCCCGCTTGGTAGCCCGGCGCGTAGTCGTCGTAGCTGCGTCCGCTGGCGTAGGGCCGAGACTGATAGTTGCTGCGCCAATACTCGTCATTCTCGCGGGTGCCTCGAACGGTAACGTCGGCCCGGTTCCAGGCGTCCTGGGTGGCGGGCTTAGCCTTCTCCCAGTCTAGGCGGCTGCTGCCGCGATTCTTTTCGTAGTCTTCCCGCAGACGCGGCTCTGCGGTCTCAAAGGTTGCATTCTCGCTGGCGTAGGAGGAGTAACCGTCGTAGCCCGTGCGGTATGCCGGAGAATAGTCTTTGTCGTAGTCGTAATCGGCCTCGGCATAGGGGCGATCGCGGTAGCTGCCGCGCCAGTACTCTTCTTCGAGGGTCGGGTCGATTTGCTCGGCGATGCCCTTACCCATAAGGCCACCCGCTACGGAACCCACAACGGCTCCGACAACAGCGCCTACGGGGCCGCCTAGCGCAGCGCCCACTGCCGTTGCGGCGGTGCCTACGCCAGCTGCTCCTACGCCCGTGCCGATGGGATGAGCGCCCGGCTCTCCCGTGATGGGGTCGGGGTTAATGTCGCGCTCGCGCCGGGGATCGGCGTCGTAGTCTTGTTTGATGTCTTTGTCTGCCATGAGGTTGAACCTTGTTGAACAGTTTGCATAACCGCGAAACAAACCCTACTTAGATGAGAGATCAGATTCCCAAGATGAGAAATCAGATTCTCAATAGGACTTTTGCCTACCCCGCGAATGGCGTGGCGCGGCGATCGCGTCGTTATGTCTGAACAGTATTGGGTCTCCCTATCATCAGTCGTCAGGATTAAGAGGGAGACCGGAGGAGAGAATAGGGGCCGTAGCGCTATCGAAAGGTAGAATCTATGGACAGCGCCCGTATGAGAGCCTTTGGCTGTAGGCTTTGGGCCAGCGCCTAGGCAGACCGCGCCGCATCACCAAACGATCGATAGGCTTGGTCTGCATCGTAAAGATGACACTGGTTGACGACCCGCTCCATCAGCCGCCAGGAAAACTCGGTTTCCACAATGTGCTGTCCCCAGTTTTCGACCAGGCTCGCATGGGCCAACCGCAGGTTGTAGGAGGGAACGGCTACCGAGATATGGTGCGGCACATGCACGTTGATATCGTGGCAGAGCACCTCTATCCAGCGCGGATAGCGGCAATGCACCGTCCCAGCCAGCTGCGACTCAGCCGCGTTCCAGTCTTCCGCGAGGCGGAACGGAATCTCCGGCAGGGTGTGGTGAACGATGGTGAAGGTGCTCATCCAAAAGTGGTAGGTCAGCCAGGGCATCAGCCAAAACGACACGACACCCCAGGGACCGGCCACCAGCAGCAGCGTCGGGAACAGCACCAGCGCAAAGGCTATGATCAGCGCCACAGACTGCACCACCTTGGCGCGATCGCGTTGGGCAACTTTGCGCGGGTCAAAGTGCATCCCGGCCCAGTGGGCAATGGACCCCACCCACCACAGACGACCCCGGAGCGCCCTGTAAAACATCTGCAGCCCCGACGACGAGTTGTCGTACCTCTCGACGGTCCAGGGTTCCCAGGCGTTGTCGACCCCTAGCTTGTTGGTGTGCAGGTGGTGGTGGTTGTGCAGCAGTCGCCAGCTGTGGAAGGGGTAGAGCAGGGGCAACATCATCACCGAGCCAACCAAATCGTTTACCCAGCGACGCTGAGCAAACGAGCGGTGGCCGCAGTCGTGGGCAATCACAAACCAGCCCGTGAGGGCCGTGCCGGTGAAGAACCAGGCAAACGGCAGCAAAAACCAGGGCGCAAAAGCGATCGCGGTATAGCCCAGGGCAGCGGCAGTGACGCTGAGAGCAACAGATTTCCAGGCCTTGACCCTATTCTTCTCGAAGCAGGCCGCTGGCAATGATGAAATGATGTCTTTAATCTGAACCGCGCGAAGGGCGGCTAGCTCACCAACGGATGAACCAGACCGATCAGTCGTTGAAGTCAAAACTAAATCTCCAAACAATTGTGGTGGTAGAGCTTTTGGGGAACCTACTGACGAGGCTGGGGCTCAGAGCGTCGTCGCAACCATGGGGACAATTCAGTAGATCGATTGCTCTCAAGGAAGTCAAATCAGAAAACTTAATAAACCTTTACGTTTATAGCATTAAATGGGCCGCTGGAGGGCAATTGCTCATCGATCCAGCCGCTCACGTTTTATTCACCCTGCCGCGATACTCAAGGCGATCGCCTCCGCCACCCGAATCCCGTCGATTCCGGCGGATAAAATACCCCCCGCGTACCCTGCGCCTTCCCCCGCCGGATAGAGTCCTGCGGTGTTTAAGCTTTGGTAGTTCTCGTCGCGCTTGATGCGAATCGGCGAGGAGGTTCTAGTTTCAATTCCCGTCAAAATGGCGTCATCCATGGCAAACCCACGGATCTTTTTGTCAAAGGCTGGAATTGCTTCTCGAATGGCTGCGATCGCGTAGTCCGGTAAGCTCTCGCTCAGGTCGCCCAGGGCCACTCCCGGCTTGTAGGAGGGGTGGACCTTTCCAAAGTCTTGAGAGGGGCGGTGCGCGAGGAAATCTCCCACAAGCTGCCCCGGAGCCTCGTAGGTTCCGCCGCCCAGGGTAAAGGCCCGCTCTTCTAGGCTCCGCTGCAGCGCAATCCCCGCTAGCGGCCCATCGGGATAGTCTTCTGGGGTGATGCCCACCACAATGGCGCTGTTGGCGTTGGACTCATCGCGGGCATATTCACTCATGCCGTTGGTCACCAGCCGCCCCGGCTCCGACGCTGCCGCCACGACCTTACCGCCGGGGCACATGCAAAAGCTATAGACCGAGCGGCCATTTTCGCAGTGATGCACCAGCTTGTAGTCCGCAGACCCTAAGCGCTCGTGGCCAGCCTGCTTGCCGAAGCGGCAGCGATCGATCAGCGATTGGGGGTGCTCGATGCGAAAGCCGATGGAGAAAGGCTTGGGCTCAATATAGACGCCGCGATCGCAGAGCATTTGAAAGGTGTCGCGGGCGCTGTGGCCCACGGCCAATACCACGTGACGGCTGGCAATGTATTCCCCGCTCGCTAGCCTCACCCCTACAACTTGGCCTTGGTCAATATCAACATCTTCCACTCGGCACTGAAACCGAATCTCGCCGCCCAGCTCTTCGATGGTGGCCCGCAGGTTCTGCACGATTTTGACCAGCCGATAGGTGCCGATGTGGGGTTTATTGACGTAGAGAATCTCTGGGGCCGCGCCAGCGTTTACCAGCTCGGTCAACACCTTACGGCCATAGTGCCTGGAGTCTCGGACCTGGCTGTAGAGCTTGCCGTCGGAAAACGTCCCCGCACCGCCTTCCCCGAACTGGGCGTTGGACTCAGGGTTGAGCCGTTTTTTAAGCCAAAACCCGAAGGTATCCACGCTGCGATCGCGCACCGATTTCCCCCGCTCTAGCAAAATTGGGCGAAACCCCATCTGTGCCAGCAGCAGCCCCGCAAACATCCCGCAGGGCCCCGTGCCGATGACGATAGGCCGCAGGCCAAAATCCTGGGGAGCTTGGGCCACCGGGTGATAGCCCATGTCGGGAGTCAGAGCGACGTGGGAGTCTTTTTTAAAGCGCTGCTTCAGCGCTTTTTCTTTGGCGACTTTAACGTCAACGATGTACACCAAAATGATTTTGCCCTTTTTGCGGGCATCGTAGCTGCGCTTAAAGATGGTGTAGTGAATCAGTTCAGCTGCAGAAATCTGCAGCTTTTTGAGAATGGCGTCTTGGATCGCTGATTCGGGGTGATCGAGCGGCAGTTTGATTTCGCTGAGGCGTAGCATGCTTACCGTTGGGGCTAGGCGTTGTAAGGCGATCGCAGCTTTGTATTTTAGCAAGTTCCTCATCGTAAGTGCGCAGCTGCGGCTGAATTGGAGTGCCCTGACGAGCGTCAGGGGTTTGGGGTATTTCGTAGGTCATTTGCGGGTTGTCTCCCAAATGTATTGGATGTAGGAAAGACAACCCAAGCGCTACCGCAAATCGTGCGGCGGTAACGGCGGCAGTGCGATCGCGGCCCCTTCTCCATTAAGATTAAGTCTTGACGAGAACGGAACCCACTCTATGCCCGATGAGTCGACAGTCGTATTCATCTGCGGGTCTGCCCTCCGGGGACAGCCCGACCACGACAATCTCCAGTCCGCCACCTTCCTCGGCGAAGCCAAAACCGTCCCTAGCTATCGCCTGCATTCGGTCAAAGACGGCTGGCATCCCGGCATTTACCCAGTCGAAACCGGCGGCATCTCCATCCCCGGCGAACTCTATCGCCTCACCGCTGAGCAATACGACTACCTGCTGGCCAACGAGCCACCCCACATGTATCCCGCTGAGGTTGGTCTAGACGGCGGGGGGACGGCGATCGCCATGCTGTATCCCCAAGAGCAGGTCGAAGAAAACGATTGGCCCGATATTTCAGACTGCGGGGGTTGGGCTGCATATAAGGCCCAACAGAGTTGACCCACGGTTTAACGCCTGCCCCACAGAAGCGATCGCCTCTCTCGTTTGCTTTGTCTAAACTCTAGTCGCTCAGCGATCGCTTGCCTCTGCTTCTATCCAGGCCCGGATTTCTGCCAAAACACCGTCTACATTGTGTCGAGCAGCCCCTTCTCGAAAGCGCAAGAACCTGACGCCGAGGGCTTCTAGCCTTCCTTGCCTGATGTCGTCGCGGGCTTGGGCCTCGGGGCTATCGTGAGAGGAGCCGTCAATTTCGATGGCAAGCATAAGCGCTTTGCAGTAAAAGTCCACGATGAAGTGGTTAATAGGGCGCTGGCGATCGAAGTCGTAGCCCAGCATCTGTTTACCTTTGAGGTGTTTCCACAAATGGCGTTCGCCTAGAGTCATCCGCTTACGGAGCTGGCGAGCTCGTTCTTTGAGGATGGGGTTGTAGGGGATAATGGGATAGCGCATTGGGCAGGCGATTGAGAGGGAGATGATTGTTAGAGTGCCCGACCGGTCGCTTACCCACCCCGTTAGCCCCTCCCAGGAGGGAAAAGTCTGTGGCTACGTTTGGGTGTTTTGTATCGGGCGGCCTCTTTTCGGCTGTGCCTCCTAGCCACTGCAATTTACCCCTCCACATATTGTCAAAGAGCGCAAAACGCCCAAGCGAAGACCAAAACACTTCCCCTCCTGGGAGGGGCAACGGGGTGGGTCTAATTTTGGGAGGGCCAACGGGTCAGGCCATACGGCTGGAAAGGATACCAACGGCGTAACGCTTACCCCTTAAAATCGGTTCACTTTAAAGAACCGTACGCGCTATGACCAAAACCGTAATCAAAGGCGGACGCATCGTCACCGCCGTCGACGACTACACCGCCGACATCCTGATCGAGAACGGCAAAATTGAGGCGATCGCCCGCGAGCTGAGCGTAGGCGACGCTCAAACCCACGACGCCAGTGGCCTGCTGGTGATGCCCGGCGGCATCGACGTGCATGTGCATATGGAAACGCCGATGGGTAATGGCGTCGAAACCTGCGATACCTTTGAATCCGGCACCCGCTCAGCAGCCTTTGGTGGCACTACCACCATCATCGACTTCGCCCAGCAGTTCAAAGGCGATAGCCCCAAGGCCGCGCTAGACCGGCGGCTGGCGGCGGCGGAGCCTCAGTGCTGCGTGGACTACGGCTTTCACGTCATTCTCACCGATGTCACCCCCGATGCCCTGTCCGAGCTGCCCGACATCATCAGCGGCGACGGGGTCTCCAGCTTCAAGCTCTACATGGCCTACCCCGGCGTGATGATGGTAGACGATGCCGACATCTATCGCACCATGCGCAAGGTGAGCGACCACGGCGGCATGGTGAACCTGCATGCGGAAAACGGCATCGTCATTCAGGCGATGATTGAGGAAGCGCTAGAGGCGGGCCACACCTCCCCCAAGTATCACCAGCTCACCCGCCCCCAGCTGATGGAAGGGGAAGCCACCCACCGGGTGATTCGCATCGCGGAGCTGGCGGAAGTGCCGGTGTATATTGTGCACCTGTCGGCCAAAGAGGCGCTAGACGCGGTGGTGGAGGCGCGCGATCGCGGCATTCCTGCCTTCGCCGAGACCTGCCCCCATTACCTGTTTCTAGACCAGTCGGAATACGATCGCCCCGGCTTCGAGAGCGCCAAATACGTGATGACGCCGCCGCTGCGGGACCATAAGTGCCAGCACGCCCTCTGGCGAGGCCTGCGGTTTGACGACCTGCAGATCGTCTCCACGGACCACTGCCCCTTTTGCTTCAACGAAAACCCCTTGGGCCTGCTGAAATCCAAGCAGTATGGCCGCGACAACTTCAACAAAATCCCCAACGGGGCCCCCGGCGTCGAGTTTCGGCTGCCCCTGCTCTACGACGGCGGCGTCCACGCCGGACGGATCACGCTAAACCGGTTTGTGCAGCTCACCGCCACCGCGCCCGCCAAGATGTTTGGCCTTTTTCCGCAGAAAGGGGCGATCGCCGTAGGCAGCGACGCCGACCTGGTGCTGTTCGACCCCAATGCCCGCCACACCCTCAGCGCCAGCACCCACCACTCCAACGTGGACTATTCTCTATTTGAGGGCCGCGAGGTGCAGGGCAAGGTGCAGAAGGTGTTTTTGCGCGGGGACTGCATTGTAGACGGGGAGGAGTGGCTAGGCCACGCCGGAATGGGGCAGTATCTGAAGCGCTCGGCGTCAGGGCGGGTGCTGTAGGTTTTATCGCTGCGCCAGTCGCAGCTGCTCAAGAAGAGACTAGAGCTAAACGCTTATCAGAGAAGCTCTAGAAAGCCTTCAACAGAGCGGGTTTTGTTCACCCAGGCCAAATCATAATTGAGATTTAGCACCGGCACCTGGGGCAAGACCGTAACGCCAGGGTACTGCAGACCCTCCACCACCGGAGCGTTTCCAATCCCGACCTTGCCGGCCACCATGGCGTAGAGGTCAGAGTGCGTCGCCACCTCAATGGCGATGGTGGGCTTAAAGCCAAATTCAGTCGCGTATTGGCAGTAGGTGTTGTAGATAATCGGCTGCCCATCCCGCGCCGGAATAATCACTGATTCCCCATTGAGGTCGCTAAAGCTCACGGTCTCCTGCTGCTCGAGCCGGTGCCCCGTTGGCACCAAAACCGACAGGGGAACGCTAGCCAGATTTTTGCGGTGCAGGCCCGCCGGAATAGAGACCTCCCAGGCCACGGCCAGGTCAATTTTGCCAGAGGTCAGGGCAGACCCAATGGAGCGCTCATCGATGTGATACAGCGAGATGCGGGTTTCGGGGTGGGCAGCTTTAAAGCGGCGGATGAGGCGGCCCACATAGGGCTGGGCCACGCCGAGCATCATGCCCACCTTGAGGGTGTCAATGCCGTTCACCACGCTTGCCTTTGCCGCCCTCATTCCCATATCCACATGGGCGATCGCCTGCCGGGCTGAGCTGAGGAAGGTCTGTCCGGCATGGGTCAAAGAGACGTCGCGGGAGGTGCGGTGGAGCAGCTTCACGCCCACCTCTGCCTCTAGGTCACTCAGCAATCGGCTCATGGCGGGCTGCGAAACGCCGCACTGCTGGGCGGCCCGACCGAAGTGCAGCTCTTCGGCCAAAGTGATAAAGGACTGCAGGGTTTTGAGGTTCATTGATATCAGTTTTGATATGGCTTAATGCTAAAACGATATTGGTATTTTTATAGATATCATGATACTCATGAATAAGGCAAAACTTCATACAGGCTGATTGACCGCCTGGATAACCTCCAATGGTTGACCCCACATCCCCTCAAGAAGCACTCACTCCCACCGAAGTCTCTGAAGCGCCCCTCCAGCGGTCCCGCTACCCACGCTGGCTCATTGGCCTAGGGGCTGCTGGGCTGCTGCTCGCCATCGTGCCCATCGCCCGCACCCAGCTCGCGGCGCAGGAGAGCGCCGCTGAAACCAGCGTCAACGCCCTAGTCGTGGAGACGCTCACGGTGGAGTCCGTCAGCAGCTACGAAGTGTCCCGCGCCTATACCGGAGAAATTGCGGCCCTGCGCAGCAGCGATCTGGGCTTTCAGCGCGGCGGCGAGGTGATCAACGTACTGGCCCAAGAGGGCGATCGCGTCGCGTCTGGTCAAGCCCTAGCCCAGCTCGACACCCAAAATCTGCAGGCCCAGCGGCGGCAGTTTGAGGCCCAAAAGGCCGAAGCCCAGGCCCGGCTGCTGGAGCTAGAGCGGGGAGCGCGCCAGGAGGATATTGCGGCGGCCCAGGCCGAGGTGCGGGACCTAGAGAAGCAGCTGCAGCTCCAGGAAGCCCAGCGATCGCGGCGAGAGTTTTTGTATGAGGAGGGAGCGATCGCCCGGGAGCAGCTAGATGAGTTTGCCTTTGGGGCCGAGGCCCTAGAGGCGCGGCTGGACCGGGCCAAAAGTAACCTCAATGAGCTGCTCAACGGCACTCGCCCGGAGCAGGTGGCGGCGCAGCAGGCCGTGGTTCAGCAGCTAGAGGCCAGCATCGCTGACGTGGACGTGGACATCAGCAAGAGCACCCTCAAAGCCCCCTTCGACAGCATTGTTTCGGCGCGGCAGGTGGATGAAGGAGCCGTGGTGAGTGCGGGGCAGTCGGTGGTGCGTCTGGTGGAGAATGCCGCTCCGGAAGCGCGGATTGGCATGCCGGTGGAGGCGGCGAACCAGCTGCAGGCGGGCGATGCGGTGAGCGTGGATTTGGGCGCAGACCGCTACGAGGCTACCGTAGCCTCGGTGCTGCCGGAGGTGGACCCCGACACCCGAACCCAGACCGTCGTCTTTCAGCTGGAGCCTGCTGTCATTCCGCGCATTAACCCCGGCCAGACGGTGCGCATGACGCTGACGGAGACCATTGCCAGCGCAGGATTTTGGCTGCCGACGGAGGCGCTGACCCAAGACATTCGCGGGCTGTGGAGCGCTTACGGGGTGGTCTCAGCGGCAGAAGAGTCACTGGACGCGGGGGGCTATGAGGTGCAGCCCCAGTCGGTCGAGATTTTGCACCAGGAAAGCGATCGCGCTCTCGTGAGAGGAACGCTACAGGCGGGCGATCGCTTAGTGGCGAGCGGCGTGCATCGGCTGGTCCCCGGTCAGCGGGTGCAGCCCCTTTAGTCCAGTTTTGGCTGCCCGGCTTCTCAAAAAGGCCCGGGCAGCTAGATACCGTTACTTTTTAGACTTCACCATGGTTCGCCCCTTTTTCACCAACGTCCGCCTGCTGGTCTTGACCGTCATCCTGATTTTGGGCTGGGGGTTTTCGGCTTACCAATCCCTACCCCGCCAGGAAGACCCCCAGCTGGTGTCCCGCGCCGCCGTCATCACCACCGCCTTTCCCGGAGCTAGCGCCGAGCGGGTGGAGGCGCTGGTCACTACTGTGCTGGAAGAAGAGCTGGCCGAAATTGAAGAAATCAACGTCATCGAGTCTGACTCGCGGGTGGGCTTCTCCACCGTGTCCGTGGAGCTGCTGGAAACCATCAAAAATGCTCAGCCCGTCTGGTCTAAGGTGCGGGACGAAATGGACGATGCCTCCGCCATCTTTCCCGAAGGGGCATTAGAACCGGAACTCGATGAGGTGCTCGTTAAGGCCTATACCTTTGTCGCTTCCCTCACCTGGCGGCTGCCCGACGAACCCAACTACGCCGTACTGCGCCGCTACGCCGAAGATTTGGGGGTGATGATGCGGGGGGTGAGCGGAACTGAAGAAGTAGACTTCTTTGGCAACCCGGACGAAGAGATTTTAGTGGAAATCGATGCGGCAGCGCTGGTGAGCGTCGGCCTGTCGCCCCAGCAGCTCGCGGGCCAGATTGGCCTCAGCGACGCCAAGGCCAGCGCCGGGCAGCTGCGCACCCCCAATCAAACCGTTGCCCTGGAGGTAGAAAGCGAATTAGAAACCCTAGAGCAGGTGCGGCAAATCCCCATCCAAACCGGGAGCGGCCAGTTTACCCGCCTCAGCGACGTGGCCAGCGTCAGTCGGGGGGTCCGCGATCCGCTGACGGATTTAGCCCTGATTGACGGTCAGCCAGCGGTGGTAGTGGGGGTGATGATGGAGTCGGGACGACGCATCGACCAGTGGTCGGCCACCGTGCGGGAGCAGATCGTTGGGTTTCGCGATCGCCTTCCCGAGGGCGTCACCCTAGACGTGATTTTTGACCAGAGCGGCTATGTCGCCGACCGCATCAGCACTCTCATGCTGAATCTCGTCATCGGGGCGGCGCTGGTGGTGGCCGTGACCCTGGTGGCCATGGGCTGGCGATCGGCGCTGGTGGTGGGCACCGCGCTGCCCTTTTGCATCTTTGCGGTATTTGGCCTGATGACGGTGTTTGGCGTCCCCATTCACCAGATGTCGGTGACGGGGCTGATCATCGCCCTGGGTCTGCTGATCGACAACGCGATCGTCGTGGTGGATGAAATTCAGATGGAGATGCAGCACGGCGACGAGCCGCTGCAGGCCGTCACGAAAACGGTGAACTACCTAAAGGTGCCGTTGCTGGCCTCTACCCTCACCACCGTGCTGACCTTTTTGCCCATCTATTTGATGCCAGGGAGCGCCGGGGAGTTTGTAGGTGCGATCGCCCTCAACGTGATTTTATCGCTGGTATCGTCCCTGGCGATTTCCCTGACGGTGATTGCTGCCCTTGCGGGGCGAATGCTGGGCGGCAGCAGCAGGCAGTACCAGCAGTCCCTACGCCAGAACCGCCTTGGCATTGGCGGCAAAATTATGAGGGTTCTGATGCGGCCAGGAGCCTGGTGGAACGAGGGTATCTCATTGCCCGCGCTGGCCCGGCCCTACCGGTGGTCTATTGGTCGGGCGGTGGCGCGGCCCCTGCTGACCATCGGCATCACCCTGTCTATTCCGCTGCTGGGCTTCATCTTGGCCGGAACCCTAGACAATCAATTCTTCCCGCTGCTGGACCGGGACCAGTTCCATATTGAAATGGAGTTTGCCTCCCAAACCGCCATCAAAGAGACCCGCGAAAAGGTCATAGAGGTCCGCGAGGTAATTCTAGAGCATGAGACCGTGGCGGCGGTCCACTGGTTTGTGGGGGAGAGTGCGCCTCGGTTTTACTACAACCTCAAGGGCAACCAAAAAAACCAGGCCAACTACGCCCAGGCCATGGTGCAGCTCACCTCTCAAGAGGGGGTGACGACACTGGTGCAGGAGCTGCAGGGGGAGCTGAATCAGCGGTTTCCCTCAGCTCGCGTCATCGTCCAGAAGTTTCAGCAGGGGCCTCCCTTCGATGCCCCCATCGAAATGCGCATTTACGGCCCCAATATTGACGAGCTGCGCCGCCTCGGCATGGAGGTGCGCGCCCTGTTAGCCACCGTTCCTGACGTGGTTCACGCCCGCGATGACCTGACCGAAGGGCAGCCCAAGCTGAGCCTGTCCCTAGACGATGAGCAGGTGCGGCAGGCGGGCCTGACCAATACGGGCGTGGCCCAGCAGCTAGCGGCCTACTCGGAAGGGGTAACCGGCGGAGCGATTTTGGAGTCCACCGAAAACCTGCCCGTACGGGTGCGGCTGGCCAATGGCGATCGCGCTAGCCTCGACGCGCTGGCCTCTCTAGACCTGCAGCCTGACCAGGCCCAGGGCCGGAAGTTTCGCCCCACCTCGGCCCTGGGTGAGTTTGAGCTGACGCCCCAGCTCGCCAGCATTGCTCGCCGCAATGAGGAGCGCGTCAATACGGTGCAGGCGTTTATTACCGCTGGAGTGCTGCCCAGCACCGTGCTCGCCGCGTTTCAAGAGCGGCTTGAGGCAACAGGTTTTGAGCTACCGCCTGGATACCGCTACGAGTTCGGCGGCGAGTCTGAAGAGCAGGGCGACGCGATCGGCAACCTGCTGCTGTTTGTGCCGATTCTACTGCTGGTGATGGTGACGGCGCTGGTGCTGTCTTTGGAGTCTTTCCGTCAGGCGGGCATCATCGCGGCGGTGGCGGTGGGTTCCATCGGCATGGCCTTGCTGTCCCTCAAGCTGTTTGGATCGCTGCTGGGCTTTATGGCGATCATCGGCAGCATGGGGTTAGCGGGGATTGCGATCAACGACTCAATCGTGGTGTTGACGGCGCTCAACGACGATTCGGAGGCCAGTCAGGGCGACCCCAAAGCGGTGCAGCGGGTGCTGCTAAAGGCCACCCGCCACGTCCTCACCACGACGGTGACGACGATGGTGGGCTTTGCGCCACTGCTGCTAGATGGGAACCCATTTTGGCGACCGCTGGTGGTTGCAATCATGGGGGGCATTGCGGGAGCGTCGCTGCTGGCGCTGTACTTTGTGCCGGCGGTGTATATGTTGATTACGAGGGGCAGGTCGACTTCTGGCCAGCCGCGTTTAGCGCCTGTGCCGCACCCTATTTACGGGTAGAGCCAGCGTGATTTCAGTCTATTCCGGAGCTACCGAACCGGTAGGGGACAGCACCGGACTCACCTCTACCGCTCGCCTCTGCTCTGGCGCTAGGGTCATCACCGAAATTAGCGTCAGCTCCGTGAGCTCCATATAGGCCTGGATGTCGACTTCATTGGCCAGCAGCATATCTCGGTACTGTTGCTTAATTTGCCCAAGCTTGCTGAGGGCGGCTTGAGGGTCAGCTTGCAGGGTCGCTTGCCAATCGTCGAGCAGCAGTAAGGTACTCAGAATTTTCTCCTTGCGCTGTTGAGCAATTACAGAGCGGCACTGGTCGCTAAAGCTTTGGGTTTTTTGCTGAACTTGTGCATAAACTTCTTCGGGAAGCTTACCCACAATCAGCTGTAGACGATTGTCCTGGCTCAGCGCGTCAATTTCTCGCAGCGCGTCTTGAGGCGATTCGGTCAGCAGCTCGTTGACCTCAAGAATGCGCCGATAGATGCGATTGACTAAATGTTTAGAGCGCTGTTTGCGCCAGTACTGCAAGACCATGCCGATGACGCTCGTCCCTACCAAAATAAAAATTCCGGCCTGCAGGTCGCTGTTGTTTTCCCAATAGCGGACCCACGCCTGACGCGGATCGCCATATTCATAGACGGCTACGGCATCAGGATGGACAAAGAACAGCCCCTGGCGCAGCAGCACATTGGGATCTTCTGACTGCAGTTCCGGATAGAAGGCGGTATAGCGCCGAGCCGTTGCCACAATTGACCAAGTCGTCAAGCGGACCGCCTTTGAGCTGACGTCTGGGCGGGTAACCAGCACGGTCGGCGTCGACAGCGTGGTCAAGGTTTGATTCGGAACGTTGGGGGAGACGCCGTAGATCCCCTCGGGAATCGTCCCGGCCTGATAAACCCCTGGATTTTGAATCGCTAGGAAGTTGACCAATCCAGGAGAAACAGACAGCAGCTTTAGCGCGGAATCGCTAGCAAAGGCCTCCCGCAATCGCTCGTTAGCCCCCAGACGACCCACGTAAAAAGCTGCGTCCACTTCGCCCTGACTCAATAGATCCAGGGCATCACTAAAATTGGCGTCGTTGACTTGAACGGCCTCCGGAGCCTCTAGGCGAGCTGCCGTGAGCAGCTGCTCAGCGGTGAAGCGAATACCGCTACCAACAGCGCCAATGGCAAGGGTTTTACCGTTTAGGTCAGACAGCTGATTGGGCTCAACGTCGGGGTTTTGGGCCGCACCAGCGCTTGATGCCGTCGCCTGACGGCCAATGAGGTGGACATGCTCTTGGGCAAGAACGGCGATCGCCCTCACCTGGCCCGCTTTCATCTTTTCTTCGGCAACGTCGAGCTGCACCAAAGCCATATCGATATTACCGTCGAGGAGCTGCTGCAGGTTATCCAGCGAGCCCTTCGACTCCTGAACTTCGATGTCGAGGTTTACGGTGTCCTCAACAGAAGCTTCAATTTGCTGACCCAAACGATAGTAGTAGCCTGAGGACGATCCGGTCGAAAGCTTGAGCGTTTCGGGAGGAGAATTACAGCCCGCTAAGCTGAGGCTAAAAATGGCGATCGCAGCACCGACAAAGCTAGGCAATGGCAGCCTTCGCTGAAATGACGCCATAGTAAAAATAGAAGCCCAAATTCCTTAATCTCTACCCACCGGCATTGTACCAAACCGGAGTGCGATCGCCTTCTGTGGCGGCCAGTGCCAGGGTCCAGAGCCAGAGCCAGAGGCCGGTGCCAGAGGCTAGAGGCCTATTGCTGTACTGGGCCATCCAGCGGCTCACCCTCTGGCCTTGTGTACCAATAGGCCCAGGCAATCAGCACGAACTGAAACGGCAGCCGCACTGCGTGAAACCACGGCGAATCTGGAATGCCCTCTAGGTGAATCTGATTCACCGCCATGTTGATGTTTGCCGGATAAACGGCAACAAACAGCAGCACCAGCCCCCACCCCGCAATCCGCTGCAGCGGGCGAATGAGCAGCATAATGCCGAGCACAATTTCAATCACGCCGCTGACGTAGACGATCGCTTCCGGAAACGGTAAAGCTCCCGGCACGATTTTTACGAATGGCTCGCTCGCCGCAAAATGCAGCACCCCAGCCACCACCATGCAAACCGCAAGAACGCCCCGCAGAATGTCTTTGTTTTTTCGAATCAGAGTCATGATAGTGCGTTTAG
>CAVRCJ010000007.1:0-194286 GCA_963719515.1 uncultured cyanobacterium | reverse complement strand
AGCACCGCCCTCAAAGCTCAGTAGTCCACATCATCAGACACCCCGGCGGATTCCTAAACTCCTGGCGCAATCGCTACGTTGACAGTCGCGCGCTCGAACAGGTGAAGCAGGCCAACATCGATCGCCTCAAGCCTTTAGCGGCCGCTAGTCCCGCCTGGTCCCAGCGTATGGGCAGCCTAGAGGCCCTGTCTGTCGATGAACTCGAGCTGTGGTACTGGCGCTACGCCAATGAGATAATCTACCAGGCGGGGCAGGGGAGTGCAAACTACGTGCTGGTGATCTACGAGGATCTGGTGCACAACCCGGTCGGCGTGATGAAGCGGATCTACGCTGCATCTGGGCTGCCGTGGACCCAGGAGATTGAAGCGAAAATTCAAAAGCCTGTAGGCTCCTCCGAGGCGATCGCCTCAGCCTGGAAAGATAAGCTGTCTTCCCAGCAGAATGACTGGGTTGAGTCGATTTTAGAGGAGAGCCCTCTGGCCACCCATTGGCAGGGTATCCCTCGGACCGAGGCCAGCAGACGAAGGGCACTATGCTCAAGCCTCAAATACGAGGGACAGGTTGTTGGCAGGCATAGCCACCTGCTCAACTAGGCTTAGGCCCTGAGTCTGCGCTGCCGCCACGACCGCCTCGAGATCCGCACCCCCCAGAGCGGGTTTCGGCTTTGAAGCGTTTCATCAAAGGCCGCATTGCTCGAACGAGCTGCCCCTGGGCGCGGAACGGACCGTAGAGATACAGCGCTCCGCCTGCCGGAACAGACGACCTGCCCCGGCAAATAGCCCTAAACCGGCTTCCCAGGGGGAAATACGCAGCATGTTGATGTTGACAATAGCGGTGATGGGGTGAGCGGAAATTTCGCTGGCAATGGTGGGATCTAGGTCAGCGGCCAAAGCGGACTCGACCGGCCAGACTGGGGCTTGAGCATCGAGCTGTAGCGGAGGGCAAAGAGTCTCGGCGGGCTGGTGCTGTCGCCACGCCGCGATGCTGCTGAGGGCCTGCTGGTCATAGTCAGAGGGCAGCCACCGCCGAGGCTGGAGGCGTGGCGCAAAATAGGCGGCGTGCTGCCCGGTACCGCTAGAGACCTCAAGCACCGTGCCCGTCGGGGGGAGAACTCGCTGAAGTACGGTGAGAATTGGGTCTCGGTTACGCTCAGTGGCAGGAGCGTACTGGCGTTCAAGGCTATTGCGATCCATAAAGCTACGGTAAATCCACGGCGCTACATCACAAACAGCGGAGCTGCGTAGAGCAGCGGAAATGCCTCACTATCGCCCAAGAATCGAGCTGAGGCGGTTTCTGGCAGCAGGTCTACCAGCTCTGGCGGCGCGACAATCGAGCTGGCCTTTAGCTGAGCGTCTGCCAAAGCCGGCGCAGCTTGGGGGGAGGGAAGCGCGCGCGATTGGGGCTCTAGGGCATCGCCTGTCTCTGGGGCCAGCTCAGGCAAGGCGGAGCGCTCCAAGACCGGAGCAGGTGCAGCTGGGCTAGGCGCTGCCCGGGGGGGAGCCGGGGGGGGGAGCCGGGGGAGGCGCTGGCGGCTCCAACAAGGGGGGGGAGCGCCAGTGACGGGTTCAGCCACGCTGCCGGTCTCGTCCACAAACTCGTTGGAAAAACGGGGGGGCGCTGGGGTTAGCCGCGTCGGCATTTCGGAAGGATAGAGGCCGGACGCAGGAGATTGATTGAACAACGGGGGTTGAGATGGACTCGCCTCGGGTTCGGGGGGAACGATGTCCTGGGGAGCGGGCCGCAAGACTGGTGGTACAGACTGTGGGGGAAGGGTGGCTGCAGGCCGCTGCACTTTGGGCTGCCGCACCGGAGGAGGCGCTGGCTCCGGAGTCGGCGTTACGGCTTTGGGCGATGATGTCGACGGGGGCCGTTCGGGGCGGGCAGCGGCGTTGAGCCGGGCCTGCCACTGCCGCCTTAGGGCAGTGGCTTCTCCAGACAGCGCCCGTCCGCCCCGAACGGCTGAGACCTCTTGAACCGCCTGGCGGAGGCGTCCCTGACTGGCGTAGCGTCTAGCTCTATCGAGAATAGGCTGATCTTCAATGGTCTGAATTTGATTCGTCCACTGGGCGATTGCCCCTTGGGCCTCTGGGTAGAGGGCTCGGTCGGACTCGATTTGGCCAGCGCGGGCGATCGCAGACCGCAAATCCTCTACAGCACCTGGCTTGGCGAGCTGTCGAGCAGCCTGCAGTCGAGGCGCATCTTCAATCCGCTCAATCTCCTGCTGCCAATGGGCTGCCAGGGTTTGAGCCTGCATCCGCCGCATCCGCCCTGCCTCGACAACAGCCGCGCTAGAAATGGCCGCTTGGTAAGAGGAAATTTGCTGACCATCTGCCGCTAGCCGCGCCTGATAAAGCTGACTCAGGTCTAGAAGCTGGCGCTCCCAGCTGACGATGCTCGCTGCCGCCTGAGGATAGAATCGGCTCCCTGGCGTAATTGCTTTTGCTGTAGCAATGGCGCGGTTGAGCTCCCACAGGTGAGAAACGGTCGGCGCCCAGTGGGTAAAGCTGTCCATGGCCCGCTGCCGAGCACGGCTCAGAATCATCAGGTCGTGGGCATCGATCGCCAGATCGGGAATATCGGTCACCAGCGATCCCCCGGCGATCGCCTCTGGCAACCGCGTGGCGTACCAGTCTTTGAGACCTTGATCTAGCAGGCGATTGCCCCACTGGTTCAAGCTAGGCTGGAGCTGAGCCCAGGCGTAGGTGTCTGGGTCAACTTGCTGAGCAAGGGCGATCGCCTGACGAAGCGCCTCCAGGCTTCCAGGCCGGGCCAGACGGAGAACGTCAGCCCGCTGTCGCTGAGCTGCCTTCTCTAAGGTCACCTGCTCGTTCAGCATCTGGGGCTGCTGGAGCCGCCAATAGCGATATTCCGAACGCCGCAGCACCTGCACAATAGCGGTCACTTCACCCCAGTTGCTCGCCTTGATCGCCTCTTGAGCTTGCTGCATTAGGTCTTCGCCCCAAGTCCAGGTTTCATCCCACTGGGCCAAAGCTGCCACAGCATCGTCGTAGGACGGGCTGCTGGCTGGAATTTGCTGAGAGAGCTGTCGACCCCGCTCTAGATCTCCCTGCCGTACGGCGTCGCGAGCAATCTCTAAAATTGAGGAAGACCACTCTTCCATCCAGTTCTGAGCTTCAGCATAGAGAGGATGGGTCTCATCCCAGCTGGCCATTAGCGCTAGCCCAGACAGCAGATCGTCGACGTTCCCCGATGAGGCGGCGATTTGAGAGCAGTAGAGGCGATCGATATCAGGGGACAGGGACGACAACCGCTGACAGTCTGGAGCGGTGGGTACCGACAGCAGCCACAGAAAGGCGCTCACGGCGGCTGCGCCCATAGCCATACAAAGGGCAGAGGCTACAGCAAGCCACCGCCAAGACGCGAGCGAGCGACCGACCTTGGGAACAGGCACAAGATCGGCGCGACCAAGATTAGGAGAAAGTGAGGGATCGAGCTGGCTCATGAGCAGGGTGACGGATTGGGTTAAATCAGACTAGCGCAATCTTGTTTGGGAACAAGCAGGGAAGTAGCGTCAGGAGAGCGGCGGTCGTGCCAAAAGAGCAGACGCCTTTCCGCGGTAAAGAACCCAAGTTGAGTCGCCAAAGGCGCGACCCTTAATCTGAACCCTTCTCACTAATCCAAGCACCACGAAGGCGGCCAGAGGAACTGGGATGATGCGCAATTCATGACACATTTAACCACGAATTTTCAGAAATAGGGCGGTGCCCTAGGCCAGATTGTTGAATCGGCTCTTCTGACCTATGAATGCTGGACTTCAGCTGGAGCAGGTCCCATCGGGCGGAGGCGGCATCTTTCCTCAAAGTTCGCTAAGGTGTTAATCCGTGGCGAAGCCTGAAGCGATGACCTATTTTGACTGGTACCAGCATCTTCAAACTTGTCCGCTGGTCTTGGCGGGGCCAATTCTACGGCACGCTGCGTTTGAAACGGTTTCAGTCTGGGTTGCTCTCAAGCGCCCCTGCACGGTAGAGCTAACTATCTATACAACGGCCAATCGCGGCGCTCGGGTCGGTGAACCACAAATGGCGGGTCAGGCAACCACGAGGCAAGTCGGGCGATCGCTCCATATGGCCGTGATCACCGCCCATCCTCTTACCGCCTCACTGCAGAGCGATCGCCTCTACGCCTACGATCTGCGGTTCATTCCCCAAGATGGCCACCCTCCCCAGTCTTTGCTCCAGGCCCTAGGCGCTGGGAAGACTATTAGCTACTTCGACCATCAGCGCCCCACGTTTGCCCTGTCGCCAAGCCAGCTCAATCACCTGCAAATTGCCCATGGGTCTTGCCGTAAGGCCCACGGAGAGGGCCTCGACACGCTGCCTATCCTCGACCAGCTGATTGAGAAAACCGCCGCGTCTCCTTACCACCGGCCCCACCAGCTTTTTCACACCGGGGACCAGATCTACGCGGATGACGTGGCAGACGTCATGCTGGCAATGTGCAGCCCCTTTGGCAACGCCCTGCTGGGCTGGACGGAGGCGCTGCCGTTGGGACCCCAAGCGTCTGATGTAGACTACTACTCGCCTGAGGCGCTGCTGCCGGGGCGGCGGGCCGAGACGGCAACGCGGACGGCGGGCTTTACCGGTGGGCTCCGGGAAAAGCGCCCTCGGGTGACCAGCCACCTCTTTAGTTTGGGGGAGTTTTGTGCGCTGTACCTAATGATGTGGTCTCCCAACTGCTGGCCCGCTAGCCTGCCGCTGCCCCACGACGGCCTAGATCGCAGCGAGGTTCGCCGCTGGCAGCGGGATACTCAATCCCTCCAGCAGTTCAGGGCTACGCTGTGGCGGGTTCAGCGAGCGCTGGCGAATGTAGCCAGCTATATGATTTTTGATGACCACGACGTCAGTGATGACTGGAACTTGAACCAGGCGTGGTGTGTGCGAGCGCTCAGTAAACCTCTAGGCCGGTGGACGGTACAAAACGCTCTCCATGCCTACGCTCTATTTCAGGGTTGGGGAAACTGTCCGGCGCAGTTTGAGTGGGGGCCCGCCCACGCTTTGCTGAAGGCCACAGAAGACTGGACCCAGTCTGAAGGACAAGACCTAGAGGTCCATGAAGCGATCGCTCGCTATGTGGGCATGCCCGCCTATGATCCAGAGACGGGGCTGCCCCATTTCATAGAGGTGGGAGAGGGGCTGCAGTGCCTTGAGCGATCGCCCGAAGCGATTGATTGGTACACCGTCATCGAGAGCCATAGCCACACCGTTATCCTCTTGGACACGCGGCTGTATCGCGGGTTTTTAATAGACGAATCTCCCATCACCCCAACCCAGCTGCTGAGCCCGGCGGCTTTCGAGGAGCAGCTGGCGCGTCCGCTGGCGCGCTGCACCTCAAAGGTGACCTTTGTCGTCGCTCCCACTAACCTGTTTCACCTAAAGGTAATCGACTGGGTTCATCACCGGCAGCTGAATAACCATAGGGTGTTCAATACCGATGTGGGAGACGCTTGGACCGTCAACATGGAAGCACTCGCCAAGCTGATAACGACCCTAGCGGAGCACCGACAGCAGGTGGTCATTCTCTCCGGCGACATTCACTACAGTTCATCGGTGCGCCTGACCTATCAACCTGCTGCCGCTGCCCACCGTCCTAGCCTCCTGGTGCAGCTGACCTGCAGCAGCTTTAAGAACGAAGAAGCCCAGACCCGCCTCGTTCAAAGCCGGCTAAAGTCTTGGCTCCTGCCAGAGCGCGATCGTCACTGGGCAGGGTGGAATCACCCCAAAACAATGACTGAGATCAAGCGTAGCCCTCTGCATCGACTCTTAGAGTCAACCCCAGATCTGGCGTCACGACAACAGCCTGACTGGTGGTGCCACCTCGAGTGGCTGTCGCGGCAGCAGGTTCGTCAGGTTAGTTGTAAAGTAGATGACTTCAGAAACCCTGACCTCAACGTGGGAGCGTGGCGACGCTGGGCGCTAAGTTTGTGGCAGCGGCTTCTGCGATCGCGGTGGGTTCAAAATGGCGCTGAGGTCGTTGGCGTCAACAATATGGGCATGGTGAGCTTTCCTGAAGGAGACGACCCGCCGACAGCGATCGCCCATGATCTCTACTGGTTTAGCCCATGGAACCCTACAGAGCTCCTGTGCAGCCGCTATGGCACAGACCTCCAACCCTCCGAAAGCGATCGCGATACCGAAGACCCTATATTAGAGACGATCGCTCGCTCTTAGTCCTAGGTCAGCCCTAAGCTTTGGTCCCACTCAGGCAAGGAGCGCCCGCGCTGCCGGCTTCGCAAAGGTGCAGACTCATCAGAAGCGCGAGAAGCTGCAACGGGAACTGCGGCAGCTGAAGTAAGGGCACAGTCCTTCCAGGCAGAAATGAGGTGTAGAGCAAGCCCAATAGCTAGATAGAGCCCGCCGATCGCAGCGGCGAGATCAAACGTCAGGGTTAGAGGATCCATAGATAAAGGTCGAGTTCAGTGCCTATATCTTACGCAATAAAGCCGCACCGTATCAAAAAAGGTCTGGCTTCGGGCGGCAAGAATCTTCGCTTAAGGAAAACTCCGGTCACCCGAAACGATTGGAGGCTGTAGATCCGGCGAATAGCCTTAGAGTGCGTTGAGGTGAATGTGTTTGTATCCCAGCTTGACCTCAAACTCATCACCAGGATTGAGATTCATTTTCTCAGTGTAGGACGAGCCGATTACAATCTGACCATTCTTCTGCACCCTGGCGCGAAAATCCGCCTCACGACCGCGTTTGTCAGCCTGCTTGTCGGGCTCTAGCTGAATTCCCTTTGCTTCTAATAAAGCATCGTAGAATTCAGACAGATTTGTCTTTTCTTGGCCACGGCCGTTAATGCTGGTGTAGCCACATTCGCGGGCGGTCTCTCGTTTGGATAGATGCGACAGCGTTTCTACTTTTTGAAGTAATGCTTTGCCGGTTAGAGGTTTAGTCATGTCTCTCTTGAGCCCCTTTTAATATGTATAAGATCTGAGCGCTATGCGCAAAAGAGGATCTTGTCTAAAATGATAGTTTTAAACCGATACCAGGAAAAGGATAATTGCCATCCTTCTTTGATATTTAATCTTAGTACATAACTGGGTGACCACGAGAAAATCGGGAGCACGTCACTTTCGCAAATGACGCAGAAAATCCTACTCTTCGAGGAGAGCAAAGCTCTACATCCCCCAGCCCCTTTTCTCAGCTTTGGGAGAAGGGGGAGCAAGGAATTCAAGGTCCTCTCCCAATTCTGCAGAGAGGGACTGAGGGTGTAGACGCGTAGCGGCTTCTCTGCAAGTGGGCTCAAAAGTGACATGGTCCCAGAAAATCCAATTCCAGACCGGACGCTCCTACATGAAGCGCGGCTTCCAGCCACATTGCTTACGGCCCTTTACTTGTCGGCATCGGCGCGTGGTTTGCATGTAATACGCTATTGGTTATTTGTAGGCTCAACCGGTAGGTTACTCAAGCGTTTTTAAGCAAGAATGCTGCTCTGAGTCAGCGACCCTTGATATCGCACGATGACGGTCACTTTCTATAGCGATCGCCCTTTGTCGTCTGCTCCTACCAACACGTCTGCTCCTAGCACGCGGGCTCTCAACAGGCCCGCGCCCAACACATCCCCTCTCGCCCCATCAGCAACAATGTGAAAAGTAGCTATCTCCCGAGAGACAGAAAGTTCGGGGCCACCGAAAGCTTAGCGGTGTAGAAAAATTGTCAAAACGGGCATCAGTGCCGCTGCCGCAATTCCGTAAGGAGTCCAGGCTCTGACCCAAGAGCGCCGCTCTGATGCTTCAGCTTGGTCGATCAGCGCCGCAATCCGCTCTGCTAATCGGCTCGGCTCAGGAGCATCGAATGGGGCACAAAAGCTATCAGGCATTTTGGGGGAGCTGCTAGCGGCGTGATGCTGAACCACGGTTAGCAGCGCTTCCGCTAGCAAAATGGCGTCGACGCGGCGAGCGGCCCAGGCATCGGCTCGCAGCTCCCGAAGCAGAAGTAGCTCTTGCCAAAGGCCAGCGGTTTGGGGGAGCCAGCGCGTCACCTGCCGCAGCCATCCTAAACAAAAGAACCAGAAAGTATCGCGGTGAAGCGCATGGGCCTGCTCGTGGATGAGCACAGCCCTGAGGTGTTGGGGGGTAAGCGTCTCTACCAGCCCTCGACTGACCACTAAAGTTGGGGTCCAAAAGCCGATTTGCGCCGCAAACGGAATCTCGATGTCGAGCTGACGACAGACATAGCCCTCAAGCGTCATCTGGGGCAGCGATCGCACCGTTCGCAGCGATCGCCATCCCTGCCAGGCAGACAGCCCTAATTGCCCCACAGCAAGGCTAAAGAAACCAGCTGCCGTCAGGTAGCCTAGATTTCCCACAGGGTGACCCAGCATCTGACCATTGTTGCCCATAAAAAGCACGGCCCCCGCTGTCGTCATCAGACAGAGGGGCGGCAGCAAGAATGTCGCGAGGGCTATCTGCCACCGGTGATCCGCGTTGTGCTGGTGCCACCGTAGCCTACCGGCAACGGTTGTGCCGATGACCACGACGAATAGGGCTAAGTGCATGGTTCCCCCCGATTTTCTCGCACCGCCTTGAGGCGCTCCGCGATTGCTTCAAGTTGTTCAATGCTATCGGTATCTAGGCTGTCTGCAAAGGCCGCAACAACGTCAGGATTTCCGACCGCTAAAAAGGTCTGCAGGCGATTGTGGGTTTCCAAAATTTGGGCCGCTTGCTGAGAGACGAGAGGTGTCCATACAAAGGCCCGCCCTTCGCGATCGCAGGCCAGCCAGCCCTTTTTCTCCAGACGTCCCAAAACCGTCATGACCGACCCATAAGCCAGCTCCCTGGAGGGGTCAGACAAAATGTGACGATGAACCTGTTGAGCGGTGGCAGAGCCCAAAGACCAGAGGATTTCTACAATCTCGGCTTCTAGGGTCCCTAGAGAGAGCTGTTTGGGCTGATAGTGCGGTAAGGGAGACATGAGGCGGCAGGTCCGGGCGGCAAACCGAACTTAGTGAGACAACTGTGAAGAAAGCGGCGGCAAGAGCCGGGAATGAAGAAGCGAGCTAGCCAAGGGCAGTGGAAAGCTGTAGCTGATTGAGAATTGTCATCGCTTTAGCATAGCCGCTGTCGTCATTTTGGCTAAAGAAGTGATAGGCCGCTTGCTCAAAACTGGCGATCGCGGCCTCTCTCTGACCAATGTGATAGCGCAGTATTCCCAGATTGAAGTAGGTTTTGGCGTGGGTGGGATCGAGGGCCAAAACTCGGTGCAGGTCTTTGAGCGCGGCAGTATCGTTGTGCAGCCCATGCAGCGCGTAGGCCCGGTTGCAGTAAGCTTCAATGGCCGCATCGTCGTAGCCAATCGCCTGGGAAAAGTCCGAAACCGCTTCATCGTAGCGCTCAAGCTGTAGATGAATGAGGCCCCGGTCGGCGTAGACCTGGGCTCTATGGACCGGCTGGATATCGGGGGTCAGTTCTATCGACTGGGTATAGTCTGCGATCGCCTGTGAATAGTGGTGCAGTCCCGCCTGCGCGAGCCCGCGGTTGTAAAGGGCGCGGTAGTCGCCTGAAACCTGGTTGAGCCGTTGATTGTAGTCTCCGATGGCGGCGGTATAGTCGTTGACTCGGTAGTAGGCAAGCCCCCGGTTGAGGTACGCCTCGGTATTGGCGGGACTAAGCTGGAGACCATGGGTACAGTCGGCGATTGCCTGCCGGTAGGCTGCAAGCTCTAGCTCGATCAAGCAGCGGTTACCATAGGCAGCGGCCAGCGGCTTTGAGGGCCCCCGGTCCTGCTCGCCGCTCCGCTCGATAACCTGCGTGAAGGCAGCGATCGCGCGGGAATAGTCGTGCTGTTGATATGCTTCGACGCCCTGATCGAATTGGCTTAGAGCAGTCTCAGCTTTCGCGGGCGCTCCCGTCAGGAGAAACAACAGCACTATCGCTGTGCTCAAGATGGCGGCGCAATTTTGTCGATTGATCATAGAAGCGTCCGAACCCTTACTTATGCATTAAGAGAAGAAAACCGGCAAAAAAGGTTTCTCTGGGATTGGCGCGCCAAATTCCGAGGGCACATTCGCTGGATTACCAGCCCTTTTCTGCCTGGTCCAATACGTAAGCGGCAACATTCTCGATTTGATCCTCACTCAAACGGCCTTTAAAGGCTGGCATAGCCAGCTTCCCGTTGGTCACTTGAGATTTGATCGCCGCTAAGGACGCCATGTCATACTTTTCCAGGTCTCCCTGCTTTAGGGTCTTAGCGCGGTTGACGACATTGTTGCCGCCGATGTGACAGGAGGCACAGTTATTGGAAAACACCTTGGCTCCCTCCTTCAGCTCTACAGCTGCTGCTGGGGCCACGCTGAACAAGGCGATCGCGATCGCTAAAATTGCTGACAGTAGTCGTTCCAAAATATACTCCTGCTACTAAAATTTGGAGAATCTCCTCTCATCATGATCAACAGATGGGGAGGTGTCAAAAGACGCTGCGTCAAACATTACGGAGTATGAAACATAGCTGTGTGAAGACGGACGCTGCTGCACGGTACTCTTGCAAATCATGTAGAATGATAATCATTCTCACGCAATCGCGATTCCTCGAGTATTACCCGAATAGCAGTCACACAGCGCCAATAGATCAGCGCCAGCAGATTAACGATGTCCTCACCTACACCCTCCGGTCGTTCCCAGCACCATAAAGCCCCTGGCGCTCGCCTGCAGTTCGTCTGCCGGTGGGGCAGCCTAGCGGCGATCGCCCTTACCTTAGGGGCCTGCAGCTCGACACCTGCTCCTGGAGAGAACCCCAACTCCGAGGGCGAGCTTCAGGTGATCACCACCTTCTTTCCAATCACCCAGTTCACCCAAGCGGTGGCAGGCGATCGGGCGCAGGTCACTCAGCTCCTGCCCAACAGCGCCGGCCCCCACGACTATCAGGCTAAACCCGCCGAAGTGCAGGCGATCGCCACGGCTGATGTCCTGGTGCTCAATGGGCTAGGGCTAGAGACGTTCTTAGATAGCCTAGTCGCAAACGCCGGTAATCCGGATCTGGTGATGATTGATTCTAGCGAGGGTATCCCTACCCTTGACGGCGTTGATGACCACGGCGGCCTCCATGACCACGACGTCGACCCCCACATCTGGCTCGATCCTAAACGGGCAGTGGCTCAGGTGGAAACCATTCGAGAAGGCCTAATCGCAGCTGACCCCGAAGGAGAAGCCGAATACGCCGACAATGCCAAAGCTTATATAGAAAGGCTCCAGGCGCTAGACCAAGATATTGCAGAAAAGCTGGCTCCCTACAGCGGGCAAACCTATATTTCGTTTCACGACGTTACGGGCTACTTCGCCGATAGCTATAGCCTAAACGCCAAGTTTTTAGTGGACGTTCCAGAAGAAAATCCGTCGCCGGAGGACGTGCGCACCGTCATTGAAGCAGTCGAGACTGAAAGCATTAAAGTCCTGCTGAGTGAACCGCAGGCAGGAGATGCGTTTGCGGCATTGGCCAAAGATTTAGACGTGGCGGTGGGTCTATTTGACCCAATGGAAACGGGGAATTCTACCGACCCTGAAGCCTATCTATTCACAATGCGCCAAAACGTTGACAGCATAGAAGCCGCGTTGACCCGGCCGTAGAGACAGGGCCGGGCCCGAAAACACCCGTCCCGCCCGCCCGTCAAACCCGTCGCAATACCACACCAGTTACCGAACCCAGAGGCCCCAATTGAGAGAGTCTGTTGTCACCGCTGAAGCCCTCACCGTATATCGAGACGCCTACGCCGCCATTCAAGACGTCTCGTTTACCCTGGCGGCGGGTACCGACAACGCCATCATCGGCCCCAATGGCGCAGGAAAGAGCACGCTGGTGCAGGCGCTGCTGGGAATTTTGCCTCACCAGGCCGGGCGCGTCTCTATTTTGGGTCACGCGCTCACCCGATCGGGCCAGCTCGCGCCCCAGGTGCGACAGCAAATCGCTTACCTACCTCAGAGCTTTTTAGTCGATCGCCGCATTCCAATGACGGTGGAAGAGGTGGTGAGTTTGGGGTGGGATCCTATCGGCTTGCGGTTGCCTTGGGCCGGCTATAAGCCCCGTCGCCACGCCGTGCGGCAGGCCCTCGATCGCGTCGATGCTTGGGGCCTGCGGCGGCAGATGATCAGCAGCCTATCGGGGGGAGAAACCAAGCGGGTGCTGCTGGCCTACTGTCTGGTACGGCCCCGTCGCCTACTCATCTTAGATGAAGCCCCTGCCGGGCTCGACATGCGGGGCGAGGAGGAGTTTTACCGGCTGCTGGGCCAGCTCAAAGGCGAGCAGGGCTGGACCATCCTGCAAATTTCTCATGACTTAGACATGGTGCGGCGCAACTGCGATCGCGTTATTTGCCTGAATCACACCATCCATTGTCAAGGCACCCCCGACGTTGCCCTGGCTGACGAGAATTTGCTGGTCACCTACGGGGCGGGGTTCACCCGCTACCGCCACGCCTGCGACCGGGGTCAGCCATGACGCTTTCCGCTGAGCTAGTCCGCGTTGCCGAGCTGTTTCAGTTTCCCTTTATGCAGCGAGCCTTAGCGGGCGGCGTGCTGACGGGACTGATGGGGGGATTGATGGGCAGCATCACTATCCTGCGCGAGCTGTCTTTTTTTAGCGAGGCGTTGGGAGAGGCTGCCCTGCTGGGCATTAGCCTGGGGCTGCTGTTTGGGCTCAGTCCGTCGCTGGTGCTGCTGCCGTTTGCGATCGCCTTTGCGCTGGTTTTCGCCTACCTGCTAGAGCGCACTAAGCTGTGGACCGACGCCCTGCTGAATATTCTTTGCTCCTCCTGTCTGGCGCTGTCGGTCATTATTCTCAGTTTGGTAGGGGAGTACAAGGGCAGCATTGACAGGCTGCTGTTTGGCGATATTCTGGCGGTACAGACGGGCGATTTGGTGCGTAGCGGGGTGCTGCTGTGCGGCTGTGTGGTGTTTATGGCCTTGACGCTGCGCACCCAAATGAGGCTCACCCTGCATGAGCCCATGGCCATTGCTCATGGGGTGTCGGTGTCGGCCCACCGCAGGACGTTCATTGTGCTGCTGTCGCTAGTGGTGGGGGTGTCGATTAAGGCGATCGGCGTACTGCTGGTGAGCGCGTTTATTGTGATTCCGGCCTGCGCGGCTCGTTTCTTGAGCCGCAATTTTACGACTCATGTGGTGCTGTCTGCGGGACTAGGTGCGGTGAGTGCGCTGCTAGGGATTGGGCTATCGGCGCTGTTTAACCTGCCGTCGGGGCCGAGCATTGTGGTAGCTCAGCTGGGTATTTTCCTAGGGGCAGCCGTTTTGCGCGTGGGGGAGTAACCCTATTGCACAACCTGACGCAGCTGAGCCGCCACCCAATCTGGAGCCTCCAGGGGAATCAGGTGACCGACGCCTTCAATGGCCACCCCCTTAGCGCCAGGAATCACGGCCAGCACGTCGCTCTGAACGAGATCATAGCCAATTACAGGGTCATCCTTGGAGGCCAGCACGGTCACCGGGATGGAGATCTGCGCCATCTGGTCCGCAATAGAATGGTTCATACCCTCCCGTAGCCACCAGCGCCAGGGGCCGTCTTCGATGTCCATATGGGTTTGAATAGCGATCTCTCGCTGCTCGTCACTGAGCTCGCGCTTAGCGGCATTGGCGAGGGTCGTCTCGGCGTTGTCTCGGCTGGGGTGGTTGTTGAGCATCCGCTGCTTTTCCTCCTCGGGCATGGGCTCTTGGGTGGGGGGCGAGGGGGCGATCAACACGACCTGCTGCGGGGGGCGATCGCTGCTGACGGCTACCTGCAGGGCAATCTTGCCGCCCATGGAGTGGCCCACCAGAGCGTAGTCGCTGATGCCCAGCCGCGCAAGCTCGGCGGAGACGGCGCTGGCATAGCTCTCGATAGAGGGCGGTTCTTGAGCGTGGGTGCCGCCGAAGCCGGGAAGATTGATGGCAACGCAGCGATAGTCCGACAGCTGCTCTGCCACCCATCGCCAGCTCTCCGCCGCCCCGCCGTAGTAGTGCAAAAACACAATGGCTTTATCGCCGCTGCCCCATTCTATGGAGGGAGTCGCTGCTAGTTTGGTGGTCATAGGGTATTTCCGGTGCGTTTTGTTGACGGCGTTGCGCTTTTATAGCTTTGGCCAATTGCTTAGGACAATGTTGTGGGCTCAAACCCTTACATAGCACAGGCAATGCGGCGCGCAAATGCCCTGAGCATTAAGACATTTGCTATATGTTGCGAAGGGGCATCGCAGGCTATGCCCGTAAAGTCATCCCTTGATGCTCTCCCCCTGACCTTACAGGTACAGCCGGAGATTCCTGTTTCACTGGCTCACGCCTAGATGCCCAAGCAAGCTCAGACATCCCCGGTCAGAACGCCTTCACAGGGCACTTACTTTACGTCAACGGTGCGTCCCACCGCAGACAATTTGAGGAAATCCTCTTTCCAACACCAACTGGCTCTGGTCTGTGGTTTACCACCACCACGGGTTTTCCGGGTGCTCCGAACCATACCCATAGGATATATTATTGCGCATTACCGCTATGTCTCAATTGTACCAATTGCTCACCTCAGCGCTGCCCTCAATTCCCGCCTTCGGCATCAAAGTAAAGGCGCACTTCGTTTCGCATGTCCGACACCACCCCTTAACCGCCAAGCGGTATGAGCGGAGCACTGGCCACATCTTGGTAGATGAGTTTTTGGCTCCAGTATTCTATCCGAGGAAATAGCGTTTAGGTATAGGGGACTAACGCGATCGCCTCTAGCAACCTTGCAGGCTTTAAGGACTCTGCTGCACACCCTCTGCCCGAAATCGCGCGTCGACGTACGCCTTCCCTCGCTGAATTGCCGCCCGACGGCTGGACGCGTAGGGCACCGCTACTGCGCACCCGTCGACGTAGTTGGCCCACACCGAATAGAAGACAAACCCATTCTCCTTACTTTGGTCTATTTCAAGCTGCCAGCCTCGGTAGCTAAATGACCAGACAATATCGGGAAAGTCAGGGTCGAGGATAACCATAAAAAACTTGCAAAACGCTGTAGCGGCAAAGAACTGTAGCGACAAGAACGCAAAACCATCGTGGCGATAGCTGCATCATAGCGTCAAAATCGCCACAGGCCGCCAGCGCCCTACGGGGAAATAGAGCACCGATGGCGATCGCTCAACAGCACTTCTGCGCCAGTCGCATCTAGCGGCACGAAAAAGAAATGGCCCTGGGCCAGGTGGCTTCCGAGCTCAATCAACAGATCTCGCTCCGGAGCTACCTCTACGCCCTCAGCGATGGTCTTGATGCCCAAAGCACCGGCAAGCGCAATAATTGCCCGCACAATCGCCACGTTTTGAGCCCTGATATGGAGATCGCGCACAAAGCAGCGGTCGATCTTGAGGGTGTCAACGGGGTAGCGGTGGAGGTAGCTCAAAGAAGAATAGCCGGTGCCAAAATCGTCGATGGAAATCGAAATCTCCCGCTGCTGAAGCTGATCTAAGGTCTGTGCTACAGCGTCAGCATGCCCCATCAGGCCATACTCCGTTATTTCAAAGCTGAGAAGCCTGCCTGCTACGTTGTATTGGGAAAGGAGCTGGTCCACCCGCTCGACAAAGTTGCCCCTCGAAAAGTGTCTGGCCGAAAAGTTAACGCCAACTCTAAAGGGGGGGTGAATCAGTCCTTTTAGCTGCCATTCTGCAACTTTTAGGCAAACCTGCTTCAAGACCCAAAAGTCAATCAGTTCTACAACCTCCGACTCTTCGGCAATCGTGATAAAGGCGTCAGGCCGCAGTAGCCCTCTTTCGGGATGCTGCCATCGCAGCAAAGCTTCAAATCCCTGCAGCTGCGCCCCCTCTAGGTCAACAATGGCCTGAAAACTCAGTACAAACTCATTACATTCAAGCGCGCGCCTTAGCTCAACTTCTACGCTGAAGCTATGGTGCGCAAGCCGGTAAAGGCTAGGTAGAAATAGAGCGTGACACCCTTTTCCCGCTGCTTTAGCGTCGTACATAGCAGCGTCGGCATCCCTCAAAATGTGTTCTGGCTCTCTGTAGCTGGGGTTGCCCATAACGATGCCAATGCTGATGCTGGTAAAAAATTCGTACTGCTCAACTTGAAAGGGCGCTTTAATTTCTCGCTGGATAGCGTCTGCGATTCGAACGGCGTTTTCTGAACTAGAAACGTTCTCGACAAGCGCAATGAACTCGTCTCCCCCGAGACGCGCCAGGGTGCTCCCTAGCGGCAAGCAACCCTCAATGCGGCGGGCGATCGCCACCAGCAGTTTGTCGCCGACAGAATGCCCCAGTGAGTTATTGACCAGCTTGAAGCGATCGCAGTCTAGAAAAAGGACGGCAAAGCTGAACGTGTTGTGCTTTTTCGCGCCTTTGAGCGTCTGCCTCACCCGCGTCATCAGTAGGGCGCGATTCGGCAAACCCGTCAAACTGTCGTGGAGCGCGCAGTGGAGCAGCTGCTCTTGGGCGTTGCAGCGTTCGGAAATTTCGCGCTCGAGCTGTGCGGTGCGCTGCTTTACCCGGTCCTCCAGCTCAACGTTGATGGCCTTCAGCTCACGGGTCATGTTCCTCAGTCTGAGCTGCGTATCGATGCGAACTACGACCTCTTCGTTGTGAAAGGGTTTGGTGATGAAGTCAACCCCTCCCACCTTGAAAGCGTTGACTTTATCAATAGGGGCGTCGAGGGCGCTAAGAAAGATCACTGGGATATCAGCAGTGGTTTCGTTCAACTTCAGGTATTCGCACACCTGATAGCCGTCAATTTCCGGCATCTTGATATCCAGCAAGATCAGATCGGGCTGGGCCTGCTGGGCCACGGTAAGCGCAAGGCGACCTGAAATGACGCTCCGAACTTTGTACTGCCTTTCTGTGAGCAGGGCAGACAAAACCCTTAGATTATCTGGAGTATCGTCAACAATTAAAATGTCACCTTTATACTGCGTCACGGGTGCAGCTCCTCTGGTATCGCATCGAGTCTATTTTGGGTGGCTTGAATCAAAATATCGTAGCGAAAGTGGTCGACGGTAGCCTGGATCGCTTGGCAGAGTTGCGGGTTGGCCGGTTGGCGATCGCTGAGGAGTTCAGCAATCAGGTCGTTGTCAGCGCTCGCTGCAGCCCGCCAGAGTCGCCTCACCCACTCCAGCGGCACATCGGCAAGCTGCTCCGCGATCGCCGAGGGATTTCCCACCAGCGCAGATAGAGAATGAGTCTTTGAGCTGTCCGCCCGCTCGTAGCGGTAGTGAACGCCAAGGTGCTCCGCAATTTTTTCTAAGATCAAGCTGGCCCGGAACGGCTTTATCACATAGTCGTCGCAGCCCGCTGCCGCAGCGCTTGTCCGACTATTTTCTAAGCCGCTGGCCGTCAGAGCAATAATAACAGTCTGCTGTCCGCCAGGCTGAGCTTTGATGTGGCGGGTCGCGCGGTAGCCGTCCATCACCGGCATGCGCATATCCATCCAGATTAAGTCTGGATGCCACTGCTGCCAAGCTTCAATTGCGGCTTGTCCGCTATCAGCGGTCCTCACCTCAAAGCCAACTGCAGTTAGCAATTGCAGCAGCAGCCTGCTTTCGTGACGATCTTCGGCAATCAAAATTCGGCAGGGCGATTGGCCTTCGGCGAGACCGATGACCCTCCGGGGCGGAGATTGGAGCTGCCGAGCAGTGGGTCGCCCCACCTGCGCCCGCACCGTAAAGCTGAAGCAGGAGCCCAGGGCGGGAGCGGCGGATGTCGGGTACGGCCGGGGCTCTCCAGGGCTGTAGCCCATACCACCGCTTGCGACAGTAAGCTGACCGCCCAGCAGTTCAACAAACTTATGGGTGATGGTGAGGCCCAGTCCGGTGCCGGAGCGGGTATTGAGCCCGACTTCGCTTTGCACAAACGCTTCGAATATTTTGGCCATGTTGTCCGGAATCACCCCACAGCCGGTGTCTTCGACCTCAAACTTCAGCACCAAGTTGTCCCGGCTGGGCCCATCTCCCTCGATCGGCGCTGCTTCGGGCGCTGCGTTTAGATTGGGGGCGGTCAGATCAGTCGTAGCACTGACCCGCAGCGTCACGAATCCGCCGTCAGTTGATTTAAGCGCGTTGCTCAGTAGGTTTACCAACACCTGGCGCAGCTTACCCGCGTCAGTACGAATGGTGTTGGGCAGGTCGGATGCCAAATCCATCCTCAGATGAACCTGCTGTTCTTGGGCCCGTAGCTCAAACAGGTCAGCGATATCAGCGAGCAGCCGAGGTAGATCGACGTCAGTCAAATGAAGCGTGGTGCGTCCCGCCTCGATTTTAGACATGTCGAGGACGCTATTAATCAGCTCTAGCAGGTGCTCACCACTGCGGTTGATGATGTTGAGGTTGCTGGCCTGAGTCGGGGTGAGGTTGTCATTGTGGGCCATCAGGTGGCTGAATCCAAGAATAGCGTTGAGGGGCGTCCTCAGCTCGTGGCTCATGTTGGCCAAAAATTCGCTCTTTGCCCTGTTGGCCGCTTCGGCGGCGCGAATGGCTTGGTCGAGAGCGATATTTTGCTCTGCCAGCTTCTCCCGCTGATGCTGTTCTTGCTGCAGGAGGTTGGCCTGGGCGATCGCGATTCCCACCTGGGCCGCCACCGACTCCAGCAGACTCACCTCATCATCGGTCCACTGGCGTAGGCGATCGCATTGGTGCAGGCTGATAAAGCCATTAGCGACGCCCTGATAAGAGGTGCTGATGGCAAGTAAGGACTTAATGTGGAACCGGTCACACAGCTCTAAGGCTGGCGCGAGTAACGGGTCTTCATGGACGTTGGGCATAACAATAGCGCAGTCTGAAGTCAAGATCGCTTGAGCATAGAGGCCGTCAAGGGGAAGCGCTAGGTCCGCCATAGAGGTCTGGGCCGGAGCCAAATACTGAGCTACCGTCAACACGCTCGTCGTTGATGGCTTGGCGTAGATCTGCAGCAGGCAGCGGCTGACGTTGAAGGCTCGGCCTACTTCTTGTGCGGTCGTCTCATAGACGCTCCGGATGGCGAGGCTCTGGCGAATTTGAGTGGTAATGCCGGTGAGCAGCTGCTGCCGCTGAAACTGTTGGGCCAGCTGCTCTTGGGTACGCTTGCGCTCTGTGACGTCTAGCCCCGTTCCCAAAACGCGAATTATCCGGCCCTGCTCGTCCTGAACACCCTTCCCCCGGCCTTCGACATGCCGCAGTTCCCCACAGGGCAGCATAACCCGCAGGTCTATTCCATAGGGCATTCCGGTTGTAATTAACTGCCGAAAGAGGTCTGTCCAGCGCTGACGGTCGTCGGGATAAAGCCGCCGGAACGCTTCAGCGTAAGAGGGCGGTGGTCCTTCAGGGTCAAAACCAAAAATTCGCAGTAGCTCTGTTGACCAAGTCGTCTCCCTGGTTCTTAGGTCGATTTCCCAGTCGCCCATATGGGCAATGCGCTGCGCCTCGGCCAGCTGCGCCTCCCGTCGCCGGAGCCGCGATTCTGTACGCTTGCGCCCGGTGATGTTCTCCAAAATGCCGTCTATGGCAACTAGGTTGCCTACCTCATCTCTAACCGGGTGTTGAGAAACCACCACCGTACGCAGCTCACCCTCAGGGTGGATAAACCGCATCTCGAACTGTTGAAAGCTTTTTCCCGCTGCGGCCTCAACAACGGCGGCCTGTGCCGCTACGGTATCTTCTCGCAGCCACTGCACAGAATTCCCCCAAGGCTGTCCCAGAATTTCTTCCTTTTCTAAGCCGAATACCGCCGTAAATCCGCCGCTGACATAAGTAATTACGCCGTCAAGACCCATGTGGCTAAAGATGACAAACCCATCGCCAATATCGTCCACAAGCCGCTGAAATTTGGCCTGACTCACTGCTAATGCAGACTGCACCCGCTTGCGATCGCTGATGTCGTTGACAATGGAGAGAATACGGGGTTCTCCCTGCACGTTAATCATTTCCGCAGAGAGCAGCACCGTCTTAATACCCCCCGATGCTGTTCGAATTTGGCTCTCTTGGTTACGGATACGGCCCGCTTTTAGCTGCCGGACGTATTCAGCTTGGGTGTAAGGGGCAACCCAAATCTCAAATTCAGTGCTGGTGCGTCCGACAATGTCGCCTTTAGGTCGCCCCAGCAGTTCCGCAAAGCGATCGTTGACCTCCAAATATCTCCCTTCGTCAAGGGTTGAGAGCGCGACGCCGTTGGGGCTGGCCTGAAAGGTAACCGAAAACTTTTCTTCCGACTGACTTAGGGCTTGGGTCCGGGCCTCCACCAGCGTCTCAAGCTGCTGAGAGTAGGCTTTGAGCTGGGATTGTGACTGAGCTAAGTCCTGGGCCATGCGGTTAAAGCGCTGCACCAAGAGATTTACCTCTAGAATATGCGACGGGGCAATTGCTACAGCTGGGATTCCTTGGGCGATCGCTCGGCTAGCTAGCCCCAGACGAAAAATAGGCTGGTTGAGCCGCTGTGCCAATAGAGAGCTGGCCCCCGTGGAAACCACAAAGGCTAAAAGACACAGCAGCACGGTGTTGCGATTGTTGTGCCTGATTTCAGCGGTAAAATCGACCTCTGGCAAAATGGACACCCCTAGCCACCGAAGTCCATAGTCGTCGGCAAACGGCGTCACCTGCACCCAATACACCTCACCCTTGGAGCGAAACTGAATCCGCTGCACTGTCTTAAGCTGACTGAGGTCGCCGAGCTGCTGGCTCAGCTCGGCGACCGCGAGCGCTCCTAAAGGCGGGGCGGGGGGCACCGTCTCCTCAGCGTCGGAAACAGCATGCTCCGAGCTAGCAATGATCGTCCCGTCGGGCTGCATGACAAACGTTTCGCTGGAGGGGGTCAGCTTCAGGTCTTCTAAAAACTGATCAATGGCAAAAATGGTAAAGTCAGCCCCCAGCACTCCCTCAAGCGACTGGTTCTGTCTCTTGTAGGGCCGCACAAAGCTGATGCCCATCTCAGGCTGCGCGCTAGTAAACTCGTAGACGTCTGTCCACAGGGCTTTACCAGAAACCGCAGCCGCCCGATACCAGGGCCGCTGGCGATGATAGTAGTGCTCATGGTCATTTACCTCCAGCAGAGCACCAATTTTTCCCTCTGAGGTTAGCTGATAGATCTTAGGATGTGGTTCGCTCGGACTCAATTTGAGCGCTAGCTCCAGGCGCCCATCTGGAAACTTGTGAATCTCGACGTATTGGCCCTGGCTGCTGCCGTAGTAAATGTAGGTCACCGCTGGAAAGCGATTGCTCTGCCGAAGCAGGTGAGGAACCCAGCTTTTCAAGTCCGTAGGGTCGAGCTGGCCAAGCTCTAGGGCATCGACGTTGTGCTGTGCCACCAATGGGGGAATAGCGGTCTGGGCTTCGAGCTGACTATAGAGATGCTGGCCTGTATTCGCCAGGAGCTGATGGGCCAGCTGTTGAACCGCCAGCTGCGCGTTGCGGTGGGCTAGCCACCCCGCGAGCGTAATAGCGATGATGATCTGCACCACCAGCGGAATGAAGAGCAGGCTCCGCAGGGATAGCTGCAGCTGGGGGTGATCTTGACGGCTGCTCTGTTGGGGCTGTGAGTCGTAGTGCATTGTGGCGCTGCAGAGCGTTGCTCTTCTCGAAGCATTGAAATTTTAGGGGGTTTGTGAAACCAGCGTACTCTTTTCGTTAACCCACATAAGTACCCAGATAACTGTCCAAAACCGTTGTGCTAACCCACATAAGTACCCAGATAACTGTCTGAAACTGCTGGGTCGTTCCTCAGATCAGCCGCCGAGCCCGACCGCACAATTTGTCCCGTTTCTAGCAGATAAGCTCGGTCGGCGATCGCCAGCGCCAAACTGGCCATTTGGTCCACTAGCAAAATGGTGATGTCCTCATTCCGCAAGTCCGCCAGCGTAGCGTAGAGGCTCTCCACCAGCTGCGGCGCTAGCCCCAGCGAGGGCTCATCCAACAGCAGCAGCCGGGGACGGGCCATCAGCCCTCGGGCGATCGCCAGCATCTGCTGTTCTCCCCCCGAGAGCAGCCCTGCTTTTTGCCCCTGACGCTCCCGCAGTCTAGGAAAGCGCTCCAGCATGCGCTCGATGTCGGGTTCGATGCCAGAATCCAGCCGGTGAAAGGCTCCCAACCGCAAGTTGTCTATAACAGTGAGGTCTCTAAACACTTGACGACCCTCGGGCACCAGCACCACCCCGCTGGACGCCATCCGGTGGGCAGGGATAGAGGAGAGGGACCAGGCCTCAAGCTCGACGCGCCCTGACCAGGCAGGCAGCAGGTTGACCAAGCTCTTGAGCAGGGTACTTTTACCCGCGCCATTGGCTCCGATGATAGCCACAAGTTCGCCTTGGTTGACCGTCAGGGAAAGATCCTTGAGCACCTGTAAGCTTCCGTACCCCGTGGTCAGATTTGTCACGGTGAGCAGCGGAGCGCTGGCGACGCGGTGGCGGGATAAGCCTTCGCCGGAGGCCTCGGTGCCCAGATAGGCCGCCAGCACTTTGGGATCTTGCTGCACCTGAGCCGGGGGACCCGAAGCGATCGCCTCCCCACTATCCATCACCAGCACCGTATCCGAGATGCCCATCACCAGCTCCATATCGTGCTCAATCAGAATCACCTTGATGCCGCTGCTGGCGATGCGGCGAATCAGCTGAGCCAAGGCCACTTTGTCTTCTTTTCCTAATCCCGCTGCCGGCTCATCCAGCAGCAGCACTTGGGGTCGGGTAATCAGGGCGCGGGCCAGCTCCACCAGGCGGCGATCGCCAAACGGAAGCGCTGCCGCCGGTTGATGAATATCGCCCCGATAGCCGACGAAGGAAAGCAGCTCCAAAATAGAGTTTTGAGGAAACCTACGGCTTTCTACCCCCAGCAGCCCCCAAAGCACAGGTCCCAGCTGCGCACCCGCCGCCGCAATGCGCAGGTTGTCGACCACCGATAGAGAATTGAACAGCCGGGTGGCCTGGAAGGTACGGCTAACGCCCAGGGCAGCAATTTGGCGGCTGCTGAGGTGGGTCAAGTCCTGGTCCCCCAGCCGGATTGAGCCAGATTGGGGGCGGTAAAAGCCGCTGATTAAATTGAGCAGAGTCGTCTTGCCCGCGCCGTTGGGGCCAATCACCGCCGTGACGGTGCCGGGGTGGGCCGTAGCGCTGACGCGGTCCACCGCGCGGATGCCGCCAAACTGGATACTGACGTCCTCTACCGCTAGGGGGCTGGGCTGCTGAAGAAGGGGCAAAGGCGAGGCGGGCGGCTGGGGTAGGGGATGCACTGGCTTGGGCTGGTCTAGCCAGCGAAAGGCACTCATGATGCCGTCAGGAGCAAGCCGTAGGGTCGCCACCAGCAGCAGTCCAAACACCAGGAGCTGGTATTCGGCAAAATCGCTCAGCAGCTCCGGCAAAATGACGAGCACCAGCGCCCCTAGCACGGCCCCTTCCGCCGTTCCTAAGCCGCCTAAAATAACCGCCAGCAAAAACAGAATTGAGCGGTGAAAGGTGAAGCTATCCGGACTGACGAATCCCACGATGGGCGCAAAAAACATTCCGGCCACCCCGGTCAGCGCCGCTGAGAGGACAAATGCCACCACTTTGACGTAGAGCGGATTGAGCCCCAAGGACTTAGCGGCGATCGCATCGTCTCGCACCGCCTGCATTGCCCTCCCCCAGGGGTGGCGCTTTAGCTGAGCAAAAGACAGCGCCGCCAAAAAGGCCAGCACCATCACCAGCAGCACCGTGTCCCGCAGAGGCGATAGACCCAGCAGCGTCGGTTTGGGCAGGCCCGTCAGACCGCCAAAGCCGCCCGTCAGCCCTACCCACTCAATCAAAATGCGTTCAACAATAATGCCAAAGGCGATCGTGACCATTGCCAGATAGGGGCCACTCACCCGCAGCGCCGGTGCCGCCAGCGCCAAACCGGTGCCGCCAGCGGCTACAGCGGCTAGAGCTAGGGCAGGCCAAAACGGCCAGTCGGCCTTAAGCATCAGCAGGCTTCCCGTGTAGGCTCCGATGGCGAAGAATCCAGCGTGGCCGATGGAAATCTGACCCGACAGCCCCGCTAAAATGTTCAGCCCCACTGAAACCAGCGTGGTCACCCCAATCATCCCCAAGATGAATAAGTAATAGGTATTAGGAGCGATGAGGGTAGCCGCGATCGCCAAAACAAACGCCACCAGCCCAACTGAGACCCTTACCATACCTATACCTTCTCGATTTGAGCGCGACCAAATAGGCCGTTGGGCCGCAGAGCTAGCACCAAAATCACCACCGCAAAGCCGATAATTTCTCGGTAGCTGCCCCCCAGCACCCCTGCGGCTATCGACTCCACCACGCCGTAGGCCACCCCCGCCACCACGATGCCCCACGGGCTACTCAGCCCGCCGATGATTGCGGTGGCGAAAGCCTTCAGCCCCAGCAGCGTGCCCATGGTGGCTGAGACATTGGCGATGGGGGCAATCAGCATGCCTGCCAGACCGGCCATCACCGTCGAGAGGGCAAAGGAAAAGGCCGTTAGCCGCAGCACCGGCACCCCCATCAGCTGGGCTGTCTCTGGGCTTTCGCTTACCGCCTGAAAAGCTTTGCCCAGCAAAGTTTGGGTAAACAGGATACGGAGGGCGATCGCCGCCGTCAACCCCACCACGGGAATCAGCAGCTCTAGGGGAAAGACGCCGAAGCCCAAGATTGCTACTGGGGACTCGGCTAGGGGAGAGGGATAGCCCCGCACCTCCCGCCCAAAGGTAACCATCGCCAAATTCTCGGCAATAATGCCCAGGGCGATGGTGCTGAGAAGCCAGGCATTGGAGCCGCCCTGAGCAAAGGGGCGCACGGCCCATTGCTCTACCGCCACCCCCAGCCCGGCGCAGAGCAGTAGGGTTGCGGGAACGGCCAGAAGGGCGGGTAACCCCCAGGTGATATTGAGGCTGTAGCACAGCACCGCCCCCACCATGACAAAGGCCCCTTGGGAAAAGTTCATCGTGTTGGAGACGGCGTAGGTAATTTGGAACCCCAGAGCGACTAGGCCATACATGCTGCCAATCGCCACGCCGGAGAGGATGAGCTGTGGCCACATAGCGCTTTAAGCCTCTGCAATTCACCGGTAGAAGAGCCCTAGGTCAAGTCTTGCCTTCCCCAGGGCATTGCCAGTTCGGGCACCCTAGGACTCAATAGGCACGATTTCAGTTCCCTCCCACTGCACCAAGACGTAGTCGTCTTCGCTAAGGGCGTCGTGGTTGTCAGGGCTGAAGGGGGCGTCGTAGGTTTTGATCAGACCCTCGTAAGTGGGGAGGTCGTAAAACGCTTCTCGAAGCGCAGGGCCATCGGTCGTCTCAGCAGTATTCAGCGCTAGGGCCACCAGGTGCATCGCGTCGTAGGAATTGGCGGTGCCGACGGGCGCCAAAATTTCCTTGGGGCCGGCCAGGCCGTATTTCTCGTCTAGGGCCGTCAGCACGCGATCGCCCACCGGGCTTTGGTCGCCGTAGAAGCTGTAGGTCTGTACAAAGGTGACCTTATCGGCGGCTTCGGTTCCCGCGAGCTCAGGGAAGCGTCCCCCAGAAATGCCCCAGTGGGAGACCACAGGCACATCCCAGCTAAGGCGTGCTAGAGACTTCATCATCTGGGCACCGGGGGCCGCATTAGCCACCAGCAGCAGGGTCTCCGCGCCAGCGTCCTTGAGGCGACCCAGCTGCGCTGAGACGTCAGTGTCCCCGTCGTTAAATTTCTCGATACCGACGATTTCGACGTCGTATTCCGAAGCCCATTCCTCAAAGCCCTTTTGGTTGGACTCACCCCAGGGGTTGTTAATTAGCACTAGCCCCACCTTGGAGGCCCCCGTCTCTTCCTTGGCGTAGCGCATCAGAAAGTTGTCGACGATATTGTCGTTGGCGGACACCCGGAACGCATAGTTGGGTTCGAAGTCGTTGCGGGTGATGCCTGTAGCCGCAGCCCATACCCCCATGTAGGGCGTTTCCAGCTCATGAACGACGGGCAGCATCGCTAGGGATACTGGGGAATCTAGCCCGCCAAACACTACCGCCACGTCCTCTTGCTCAATGAGCTCTCGGGCAGCTGCAACCCCCTTAGCCGGGGTAGATTCGTCATCGCGAATGACGAGCTCAATCGGACGGCCCCCCAGGACGCCGCCATTGACGTTGATCTCAGCGATCGCCACCTCCAGCCCTCGCGTGATGGATTCTCCGGAAAGAGCAGAGGGGCCGGTAATCGCGGCAACCAGTCCCAGCTTGACCGGCTCGCCCGTGGCCTCGGAGCCAGCCTCGCCAGCGTCTGCAGCCGCTGGAGCCTCACCGTCCGCAGCGTCGCCGTCCGCCGTAGAGGGATCTGAGTCGGCGCAGCCGGTGAGCTTCGCTAAAACAATGACGGAGCCAAAGCTGGCTAGACCTTTGAGAAAGTTCCGACGGCGAATGACACGCCATCTTCCGGGTTCAAACACCATAGAGTAATTCCTGTTGATGACGAAGGGTAATGGGGGGGCAAAGGCTGAAAGCTCTCAATAGGATATTAGGCTTTAGCCGTGTTGAATGTGCGCTTGATCATAGCCAACCGTCAAATTTACGTGTAAGGAGCGCCGCCACCGCCCGGCGAGCCTATTTACAAGTGTTAATTTACAAGTGTTAGAGTGAATGAAGCTTGCGGCTTACAAGGAATGCAGATTTAGCGACTAGACGAGAAGCCCCGCGCTCTACCCGCTAGGGTGTGCGTCGGGATGAGAGTCGCGCTAGCCGAAGTGCGCCCGCAAAATGATGCACAGCGGATGGTGCGGGCAGCGCTGAGGCTAGCAGTTGGTATGATAGAGATAGCAAGGTGATACACCCCGCAAAGAGTGTGACGGGCCCGTAGGCGAAAGCTGCAAGTCACCCGTTCCTCAGTTTGCAAATGTATCTGCGACACATAGTGCGTATCCTCCCTCGCGGAGATGAAAATTCAAAACTCTGCCGTGGGGCATCAGGCGGAGCATAAACCTATCTCAGGATATGTCTCGGCAATAGCTGGGAGTCACTGAGGAAGCCCGCGCTGTACAGCTTGCTGTCAGCGTCGGGAGGATGTCACAGACGAAACTAGTCAATCAAGAGGGAACTAGGGCGCTATCCACTGTCGATCTATCAGTCGATCTATCATCAGAGAGCCCTTGTCGAGACCGCTCATCGCTAACCTATGAAAGCTGCAGATTTCCGTGGCTCAGAGTCCTCACAACTTGCCCTAGACGGGCTGCAGCAGCTAGTGACGCGATCGCTAGAAGTTATGGCCTGCTATGGGCGCGATCGCCGTTACTGTGCGGTCAGCCCCGCCTTGGTCAAGGCTCTCGACTGCAGCGCCGAAACGTTGCTCAACCAGACGAACGCTGACCTAGCGGATTTGGCGGCCCGCATTCAAAAGCCAATTGCGATTCAGAGCTACTGGCGGCAGGTGGATGACGCGATCGCCGCCGTTCTACAGCACGGCAGGGCAGAAAGGCGAATTCACCCCTTTCCCACCGCAGAGGGCGTCAGGCTCTACGACACCACCTACACGCCGATCCCCGACTCGCAGGGGCAGGTACACCAAATTTTGACCATAAGCCGGGAAGCGGTGCCTCAAGTAAAGCGGCGATCGCAGCTGCTGGAGCGCCCAGAGGCCGAACAATCCGTAGAGGATTTGATTACGGCTCAGATGCCCAGTATGGAAGAACCCTCGCTGTCTAGAGTCTCCACAACGCTGGAGCAGACCGCCTGGAACCTGTCACCTTCCTCCAAATCGATTAAACCAGTAGAGGCGAGTTCAGCTGGGTCCGCTCTGGTATACCAAACCACCGAATTTTTGCAGCTCGTTCTAGATAACATCCTCCAGCATGTCTTTTGGAAAGACCGCAACTCTGTCTACATGGGCTGCAATCGACGCTGGGCCGAGATGGCGGGAATCGGCGACCCCAGCAACGTCGTGGGGCTGACGGATGACGACCTTCCCTGGACCAAAGAGCAGCGCGACTGGTATATAGAATGCGATCGCCAGGTGATGGACACCGACAGGCCGATGCTGCGCATTAAGCAGTCTCAGCGCGAGGCGGATGGCCGCATCAGCTGGAGAGAGACCAGCAAACTCCCCCTGCACGATGAGGCGGGCAACGTCATTGGGCTACTGGGCGCTATTGAAGACATTACCGAGCGCAAAATTGCAGAAGACCTGCTGACGCGATCGCGAGAAACGTTCCAGAAACTCGCCAAGCAAAGAGGGCTACTCAACCGAATCTCTAGCCAGATTCGCCGCTCCCTCAAGCCAGAGATCATCCAGCAGACAACGGTGCATGAGATTCGTCAGCTTCTTCAATCTGACCGAGTGGCAATCTATCGCTTTGAAGAAAGCTGGCATGGACAAGTTGTTGTTGAGTCTGTGATCGAGCCCTGGGGCTCAACCTTGGGAGATATCGGCGCAGACAACTGCTTTGCTGAAGAATATGCAACGCTCTATCGCCAGGGGCGCATGAGGGCGATCGCCGATATTGAGACGGCGGAGATCAACGAGTGTCATCGAGACTTTCTGAGACGTCTCGATGTACGGGCTAATTTGATTGTGCCTATCTTGGTACAAGAAAACCTCTGGGGACTGTTGATCACCCATCAGTGTTCTAATTCCCGGCAGTGGACAGAGGGGGAAATTGAGCTGCTGCAGTCTCTAGCCGGACAGTTTGGCGTTGCCATCCAGCAGGCAGAACTCTACGCCCAAACTCAGCGCAGTGCCGCGATCGCCCAGGAGAAAGCTGATCAGCTGGAAGTGGCGCTGCGCGATCTCAAACAGGCTCAGTCCCAGCTGATTCAGACCGAGAAGATGTCAAGCCTGGGGAGAATGGTGGCCGGCATTGCCCACGAAATCAACAATCCCGTGAACTTTATTCACGGCAACGTGGTCTACCTCCAGCGCTACTACGGCAATTTGACCCAGCTTTTGACGCTCTATCAACAGTGCTATCCCGCCCCGCCCCCCGCGATCGCCCAGCTCATTGAGACAATAGAACTAGACTATTTGATAGAGGATTTGCATAAAGTTCTAAGGTCCGTTGAGATTGGCAGCATGCGCATCCATCAAATCGTGATGTCGCTGCGCACCTTTTCCCGCTTAGACGAAGCGGAGAAAAAGGCGATAGATATCCACGAGGGCCTAGACAGTACGCTGCTCATCTTGCAGCACCACCTCAAAGTGCAGGCCAGCCGCGCCAAAATTCAGGTGATCAAGGAATACGGAACCCTACCGCTAGTTGAATGCTATCCCAGCCAGCTCAACCAGGTGTTTATGAATTTGATCGGCAACGCCATAGACGCATTAGACCAGCAAATTGTAGACGGTGAGCGACAAGCGGCCACCGAGCCGCCCTACATCAAGATCAAGACCCAAACCCAAAAGGACCAGGTCGTCATTACCGTCTGCGACAACGGTCCCGGCATTCCAACCGAGCATCATCACAGGCTCTTTGACCCATTTTTCACGACCAAACCTGTGGGCAAAGGGACGGGACTGGGGCTCTCGATTAGCCACCAAATCGTGTCCGACAAGCACGGCGGTCACCTGATCTGCAGATCAGAGCCCTTAAAGGGCACGGAGTTTCAGGTAATCATCCCTCTAGAGCAAAGCTAAGAAACGCTTCTAGCACCGAGGCTCACTTAGGACACAATGCCCTCCGGAAGCGAATAGATATGCTGCGAGATCTTTCCGGGATGGGTGAGCCAGACTCGATCGCTGTGACGGCCAGCGTCTTTGACAATGTGCTCTAGCGCTCGCCGCAGGTGGCGAAGCCGAAAGGGCTGACCGACAATGTAGGCATGGAGAGCGATGCCGTAGACCAACGGCTGCTGCAGAGACTGCTGCTTCATTTCCTCATACTGATCGACAATCATCTCCGCAAACTCTGGGGCTGACGTGCAGCGCACAGCGATCGCCGGAATGTCGTTAATTTCTTGAGGGTAGGGCAGCGCTAGAATTTTTCCCTGCCGCGTCTTGAACCAAATGGGCTGGTCGTCACAGCACCAGTCCATCTGATAGCTATAGCCGGCTTCTTGCAGCAGGTCGGGGGTGACGTGGCTTTGAGCAATCCAGGGGCCGAGCCAGCCCTGGGGCGCTTGGCCCTCATGACGGGTTAGCATCTCCGTCGTCTCGCGAATTAACGCGACTTCTCCCTCTTCTGAGAAAGTGCTCTGACGCTCAGAGTTGGTGCGCCCGTGGGCAACTACCTCGTCTTGGCGGCTGCGAAAAGCTTTTATCACCTGAGGGCAATAGTCATATAGCGTCGAGTTTGCGAGTAGCGCTACCGGCAAATCCAGCGCGTCAAACAGCTCTAGCAACCGCCAAACCCCTACCCGATTGCCGTAGTCTCTCCAGGCGTAGTTGAGGACATCGGGCTGAGGGCCGCCCGGTGCAAGCTGTGCCCCGAGGCCTTCCCCAAAGGCAAAATGCTCTAAATTTAGCGCGATGTAAATCGCTAGTCGCTTTCCCTCAGGCCAGTCGTAATCGGGTCTTTGGGGAATTGCGGAGTAGCTGTAGCGTTCATGGGTAGCGAAATCCAACAAAAACCTCGTCAAAGCAATGGCTTAAGCTGCTTTTAGCGAACAACAGTTTAAGTCTCTTTCAAGACCCCGAGCTTGTCAATCTTCAAGCTAGCCCACTAGCGTTTCCCGTGGGTCAGCCTGAGATCTTGTCCCATCTGGCAGCGTCGCGTTTGAAAGGCGGCAAAGGCTCAAGCTAGGACCATCGACGACAGCCCCCGTGAGGTCGGCATAGGCGAAGTCGGCGTCGTATAGAATAACCTGCTCAAGATTGACATCGAGCAAATAAGCATTTCTGAAAACGGTAGCGGTCAAATCGGCTTGCCTTAAAGTCGAACCCGCCAGATAGGCTCTTTTAAAGGTCGCCCCAAAAAGGTTGGCTCTGCTGAAGTCAGCACTGTCCAGGTAAGCGCTAGAAAAGTCAGCTCTCTCTAAATTAGCCTGGGAAAAGTTGGCTCCCCTAAGAATCGCATTCTTAAAGCTGACGCCCCTGAGATCCTGTCCCGAAAAATCTCGATTGGAGAGGTTGAACCCACAATAGTTACGACGACCATTCATTGATGGACTCCTGGGATATTGGCATGGCTGAACGTTTGCGCAGTTTCACAAATGCAAATCAGCAACACGCGTATTGCGCGTCGCCTCATTCTAGCCGCCTACTGCTGCTACAGCCCGCTAGCCCCTGCCATAAGTAATGCTTTGTAACCTGATAAAGTCCAGACTTCACATAGCGAAATGGAGTAAGGCTGTAGACACCAACAGTAGAGCTTTTTGCGCTACAAATTTTGCGCGGAAGACCCCTCTTAAATCAACGATAACCCGATAAATCTGCCGCTCTTGCCCAGATATGCAATTCCTGAATTTTAATTATGCGCAAGCTGCACAAAGCTTAAACGTCGGGCAGCGACGGTATTCGAGAGGACTGCTTTAGACTCTGGCAAGAGGTTGCTTATGAGCGGGGGGACGAAGTCGCCTCAAACCCAATAGGGTTAAGAGTTGTAAAGCCAGGTCGTAATAAGTGATAGCGGCGCTGAAGTGGTTCTTTGGGCTTCACGTGATTGCCTGCTAGTCGTCAAGCGCTACTACACCGTCTCGATATGATCTACGATGCCGCCGTTATTGGTGCCGGTCCCGCTGGGTGTGCAGCTGCGATCGCCCTGGCCCGCTCTGGCTTCCGGGTTATCCTCCTCGAAGCCGCTGAGTTTCCTAGACACCGCCCTGGAGAATCACTCCATCCTGGCATCGAGCCGCTGTTTGAAACTTTGGGAGTGGCGGCAGAGGTAAACGCCGCTGGCTTTATCCGTCATCCGGGTCATCGGGTAGCCTGGGAAGCGGGATGCCCTGAGCGGATGGAGCCCTTTGGCCGCGATGAGCGGGGCGACTGGCAAGGCTATCAGGCCTGGCGACCGGAACTCGATCAGATCTTGCTGCAGCGGGCGATCGACTGTGGCACAACAGTTTGGCAACCCTGTCGGGTTCGCGCCTCTACTCTAAAGAGTGCCCCTCACCAGGGAGAACCTCTCAGGCTCGATACCGATCGAGGTTCGGTTCAAGCCCAGTACCTCCTGGATGGGTCAGGGCGATCGCAATGGCTCTCTCGTCAGCTGGGGCTGCGGTCCATCCTCCATTCGCCCCCGCTGCGCGCCCGCTACGGCTATGCGGTCTGTCCAGAAGAGGTCACCCGGTTTGATTTACCCCTCATGCGCCGCGACGCCGACGGCTGGACTTGGGTGGCGCGGGTTCGCCGCGACCGCTGCGCTTGGGTGCGGATGCGCTTCGACGGCGCAGACCCTGGCCAGGGCTGGTGGCCCCCCTCTCTGCAGGCGCTTTGTCCGGCAGGCCCGAGTCGGGGTGAGGATGTCACCTGGCGGATTAACGAAACGCTGGCGGGCGAGCAGTGGGTCCTGATGGGCGATGCGGCCTTCGTGCTCGACCCAGCGTCGTCCCACGGCGTTCTCAAGGCGCTGATGTCAGGGCTGCAGGCAGCTCACGGAATCTCTGCCTGCCTGCAGGGGCGCTGCTCAGACGCGATCGCCGCCGAGCGTTACGCCCAGTGGCTGCGGGACTGGTTTAACAGCGACGTCAGCCGACTGCGATCGCTATATCAAAGTGAGCAGCCGCTGGCCGTTTAGGCCCGCAGGCCAGTAGGCCATTTAGGCCCGCAGGCCAGTATTTCGATCTTCGATTTTTACCAAAAATCATGGGTCTAAAGCCCCGTCCTTCAGGACGGCTTCTCTAAATGTAGGCGATCTATCCAATCCTCTACCAGTTGAGTCATGGTCTTGTCCCTCTCTTTTGCAATCGCCCTAAGCTTTTGCAATCTTTTAATAGAGACTCTTAAATTAAGCTGTCCTTTTGCCATACTGCCTACACAATGCCTACGCATCTATGCTAACATAAACAGTATGAGAACATTGAAGTTTAAGATATACGAGCACAAGCGGAACCGGCACCTAAAGCGCACTATTAATGCTGCTGGGGTGATTTGGAACCACTGCATTGCTCTCCACAAACGGTACTACCGTATGTGGGGCAAACACCTCAATTGCTCTAAACTTCAGTCTCATATTGCCAAGCTACGGAGGCGCAATCCGTTTTGGCAGTTGGTGGGGTCTCAGGCTGTGCAGGACATCTGCCAGCGAATTGAAAAGGCATACCAGCTGTTCTTTAAGCATCACGGCAAAGGCTATAGGCCGCCTAGCTTTCAGAAGGTAAGGCGATACAAGTCGTTCACCCTAAAACAGGCGGGATACAAGCTGCTCAATGGTGGTCGTATCAAGATAGGCAGCAGGGTCTACCAGTATTGGAATTCAAGGGAGATAGAGGGCAAGGTTAAGACCGTCACGGTGAAGCGATCGCCTTTGGGTGAGCTGTTTTTAGCCGTTGTGGTGGACCAGGAAGCTGAACCAGTTCAAGGCATCGAGACGGGTAAAACCGCTGGTGCTGATTTTGGACTGAAGACGTTTCTCACTTTGTCAGATGGTACTCAAATCGAGTCTCCTGAATTCCTGAAAGCATCGCTCAAAGACCTTTGCCGAGCTAGCCGCAACCTATCGCGCAAGCGAAAAAAGTCGGCAAACTGGCACAGGGCAAGACTAAATCTAGCTCGCTGCCATGAGGCCATAGCCAATAGGCGACGAGATTGGTTTTGGAAGCTTGCCCACCGGCTAACCGATACCTACGATGCGCTCTACTTTGAGACGCTGAACCTGAAAGGGATGCAGCGGCTATGGGGCCGGAAGATATCGGACCTAGCCCTAGCTGAATTTCTCGAAATCCTTCAGTGGGTGGCAAAGAAAAAAGGCAAGACCGTAGCATTCATCGACCAGTGGTATCCCAGCTCTAAAACTTGTAGCTGTTGTGGGCACGTACTGAAGGAGTTAGATCTAAAACAACGGCAGTGGGATTGCCCTATTTGCAACGAACATCACGATCGAGACTTGAATGCTGCAATAAACATTCAACGGGTTGGGGCGTCAACCCGTGGGCTAGGCGATGTCAGACAGGCTCAGCCTGCGATCGCTGCTTGATTCCAGAATCCCCGCTCTTCAGGGCGGGGAGTACGTCAAACTTTATTCCTATTACTAAACGGAGACGCAGCACAACCATGCCTCTAATTGCCGACGTAAAAAGAATCTGTGATCGCCTTGCCAGTGCCGGCTGGCGGGCCTTAATGCTCAAGCACGGCATTGACATCCAGCAGTCTAGCGAACAGGCGCTAGCTGAAGCTTTGGACCAACTCGTCGAGGTAGATCGGCGCATTCCTGGATTCGAAGACTTTGTGACGGCCAGCATCCAGAGCGACAGCGCCAGGGGCATTGAGCCTGGGAGTCCGGCAGCTAGCCTGCTCTACCACGCCTTCGCCTCTCCCAACGTGGTTGTCGTGCCCGAAGAAGACACCCAAATAGGGGCACTGAGCCAGCCGCTCACCGACTTCCCTACCCTAGAAGAGCTCGATGCGATCGCCAACTATATCTATGCCAAAGCCAACCGCAGCCTCACAGAGGTGCGCCAGCACGCCGCTAACCTCTTAGACATCGGGCCTGATGCGGTAGAGATGGTGGTGGCGGTCTTCGCTTCAGAGTACCGCCCCGCCCCCGAGACCCCCCACCAGCGCCATGCCGATTTCTGCCACTCGCGCACGGGCGTGTCTCGGGTGGGGACAGCGCGGGCGGCCTACGACGGTCTTTTGCGCGGCTATCGACCTTTCCAAGATGGAGACAGCGTGCACACCATTCGCGTCTTGCCCTGTCCATACACGACTTGGCTCGCCGTGCGATCGCGCCGCAACGACAGCCGCTTTGGCCCAGCGCGAGGGCAGACGGGAGACAACAACCGTAACTTTTGGGTACCGGTACACAAGCTCTTCGACGGCGACGAATGCCTGCGGGGCAAAACGCTGCAAATTTCTCTCTCAGCCCACCATCAAAACAAAAAGCTAGAGCGCCTGCACCAGCACCTGGAAAACTTAAACCTCTCCTCTGGGTTTAGCGCTGCGGAGCGCCAGCAGGCCCCCTTTATCAACGATCAGGGCCTCGCCAACTGGTTGGGAGCCTTTCAAGGGGGAGCCGGTCTTCTCAGTCCCCAGCCTCAGCCTTTAGCTGCGCGGGCGACCTTCAACAACAAGCCGCTGACGTTTCCGGCCCCCACGATGGATCGGCGCGGCTTTAGCAAGGCCTTCTCCCCCACCCTATCTCTCGATGCCCCTCCCCCTCCAGTCCGCCCTTGGCCGGAGTATGCCCACGTCCGGTTTGAGGTTCAAGGCGAGAACGTGGTCTATTTCGGCGATCGCCCCGACGCGGCAGCGAAGGCGGAAGCGGGCCGCTATCAAGCGCTGAATATCCTAGACTTCACCGCTGATGGACGGGTTACCGCTGCTGTAGCGGGTTTAGATGAGGTGGCCGCCGTTCCCGCTTACTCTTTAGTGGCTGCCCCCGACTTTTTTCCGGCGGTCGATCAGCGAGAGGTGTTTGAGTGGTGGCAGCTAGTTCGGGACCGCCGGGCTGCTCAGCCCTCCTGGCTGCAGCAGCTGATACAGGAGGGCTACTGGGACTTCTGGCGGGCGCAGCCGGTGCCGCTCTCGGACGAGCGGTCTGCCCCCAATATCACGCTGAGAGACTCTGGCTTTTTGGGCGATGACGACACGGTGACCGCCCTCGTGACTTGCCTACAGCCCATCGACGCCACCCGACCCAAGCCCGACGCCCCCACAACCCGGCGCCACGCCGCGCTGCCCGATGCCGCTGCGGGGGTGTTTGCCCCCGGTTGGGACACCAGTGGCGATCGCATTCCCGGCCCTGGGAACCGGACCCATCTCTCGTCCTACGGTCTGGGGAGCCCCTTCCCCGAAGACGCTAAGCTCTGCGCCGCTCTGAGCACCTTTTGGCCTGCGGTGGCCCCCGACACCGAGCGCACTTTCTTTCAGGTAGACTTTGCCAGCGGCACGGTTTGCCCCCTCACTGACGAGGAGAACGGTGCGGCCCCCGGCAGCGTCTCTTGGGATGGCCTTCAAGGGCCCCGCATCGTCGCCCAAAACAGCCGTAGCACAACCGTGCGCTACCCGACCTACGAGCATGCGGACTACACGCTTAACGCCCTAGAAGGAAAGTTTTCTATTGCTGAGACCCGGCAGATTAACCTCCGAGAGTATACGGGCCGAATTTTGGCAACGCTGCGGGTGTACCGCCTGTTTGAGAGGGGCGGGAGGAATCAGCCACCAAAAGACGAGCTGCGCATCCTCTCGTTTCAGCAGGTGGAGTTCACCGATGCGGCGCTGCAGGAGGCCCAGGACAGCACGACGACGGCGCTTTCGGGGCCGGTATATCGCTTTGAGGTTTTTGATAGCTCAGCAGCCCGCCGGATATCTTCTGCCCCCGTTGGTGAAGAAGATTTTGCGGTTGAAATCATGTATACCCTGTTCGTGGGAACGAGTGACTTTATTTTGGGCATGGCCCGCCGTGGGGACGGATCTCAGGCTCGCAGCCGCTGGCAGGTTTTGTAATCATAGTAGGGTGGGCATCGTATGTGTTTAGCGTTCTGGAAGCCCCCATCCCTAGCCCTTCCCCCAATGCTGATACCGCTGGCGAATTTCATACCTTGTAACATTCGTGCTGTTTCACCCCTTAAAGAGGCCCCCCGGCCCCCAAGTTTGGGGGAGCAAGATTCGAAGTCAGAATTCTTGAAAGTCTTTAATATCAAGAAGTCTGGCATTTTTCTGGTTCCCCCAGGATTGGGGGCGGAGGGGGCCTGCAGGACGCCAAATGCTATTACGAAATATTTCGCCAGCGATATCAATGCTGAGGGAAGGGAACCAGACTCCCCACTCCCTTTCGCGTAGCGTGGCCGGAGGCCGTAGCTGGGAGAGGGGCCGGGGGTGAGGGCCAGGATCGCGCTAAACAGATACTGGGCATCGCCCACCCTACAGACATCTTCGCGCTTCAGGGGAAGGCCATTTGATTAGGCGTTAAACGTCTCGAAATCCCCCACTGTCAAGCTAGTATTATTGACTACAACGGCTAAAAGCTCGTCGCCAAAGGCAATTTCAGTATTTCTGCCGCTAGTACTGAGGCTGATTTGCCCAAAGCTAATATCTTCCAACAAAAATTGATCGCTGCCTTGGGCATCAAAGCGGAAGATGCGATCGCGGCCGTCGCCAGCTCTAAGCACGATGCTATCGTCCCCCGCCCCCGTGCGGATGATGTCATTTCCTCTCCCCCCGTCGAGGCGATCGCTGCCACTTCCCGCTCGAAGCAGGTCGCGGCCGCCGCCCCCTAGGAGGCTGTCGTCGCCTTGACCACCAAACAGGCGATCGCGGCCCGAGCCACCAATCAGGACATCGTCATCCTTAGCGCCTCGTAAGGTATCATTGCCCGCGAGGCCGCTAATCGTGTCGTTGCCCCTACGGCCATTGAGGGTATCGTCCCCTGCGCTGCCGACAATATTATTGTCGCCGCTCGTCCCCTGCATTGCTAGCGATGCCGCAAATACTCGAATGCGGGCGACCTGATACCCTTCAGCGGTGAAATCGGCGTTGCCGAAGTCTTCACTGCTCAGGATGGGGCCACCGGGGATGAAGCCTTCAGCCAGCTGCACAACGCCATTCTCGACGACCCCGGTGTCTGGAGCCTGCTGCCCGAAGAAGGCGGTGTTTGCCGGCAGCTCGTCATTGACTTCTGACCCGGCATCCAAAACGCTGGAGCCTAAGACAATGAAGTCTGCCCCAATGAAGTTGCCCGCTTCGTCAAAAATGGGAATTCCCTGCTCATTCCCGTTAGCGATAAAGAAGTCATTGCTAGGGAGCACCATTGAGGCGTAGTTGAAAAAGCGGCTGGTTGAGTCACTGCCGTCTAGCTCGACCGTCACGGTAGCCGTTTCGCCGGGGTCAATAGGACCGGGCGTCCCTTCTAGGCCCGGAATCGCACCTTGCACAGCGCCAAAGCCTGCTAGGTCAAATTCCTGAGAGATAAGCTCGGTCGCCCCATCCTCTGCCAGAGACTCAAGGCCAGGGGAGACCGGACGTCCGCGATCGTAGGTGTCAAAGTTGCCGTCATGGAAGCCAAACCATAAGGGCGTTAAAGTAGTTCCATTCTCAGGAGATATATTCTCAATAGAAACAGTAACTTCGATAGGGTTCATTTGGCATTCCTTAAAGTATTAAAAAGCGAAAACTCTCTTCAATCGTGCTGATTGAATCATTGAAAGATGAGCGTACTTTTGACCGCAGTTTTATAGCGGCATTCATTCTAAATTCAGGCTGCTCTGAGAGATTTAATCCCTCAGGATAGCTTTGACCTGATAGTAATAAATGCAGCGATTTGAGCGGATTAGAATTGAGGCGAGCATAGCTTTCGGGAGCATAGCATCTTGAAGAAGCGCGAATTAGCGCCTACCTTCAGCGGCTCTAGATCCCCGGCGTAAGCAGGTTTGTCTGCGAAGAAACTCTTTTGGTTGACTTAGATCTTTATCAAATAATTCCTAGATTACCCTGAGCTAAATTCGACAATTGCTAACTGGATTCAGCATGAGAAATATTATGTAAATCTCAGGCTTGCTGCACATATAAAAAGTAATGCTTGTATCTGAGACAGCACTGAGAATAGCATTAGATTCCAGCAGCTAACTTGAGTCGTAGAGGTTTGTTTCTCTTTTAAAGAAAGCACTCTCGCTCTAGTTGGGATGATTGTTGAGATGATTGACTGGCTCGCTTTACTGGTACGCCGACCTACTCTCAACCATTAGCCAGTCACCAGGGCCATCAAAAATAAGTATCGTGGGGATACCGCTATCTGAAGGGTTTCCTGTGATGATTGCCACAAATCCTGCGTCCCAAGTCGTCGCCGCGCTCATCGTCGGACTGCTGATTGCTTTCACCTGTCAGCTACTGCTTACAAATTTAGGGCTTGCCGTCGGCATCACCATTTGGGGCGGTCAGTCCTGGAGCAGGTCTAAAGACAACGCAGAGACCGAAGGCGATGGCCGCTCCGGTGACCCGGAGAAGGAATCGGGGTCGATTAGCGCTGGCACCCTCAGCATCGCCGCTGGGCTGGGACTGCTGCTGACCGTCAACGGCGTGCTGGCTACAGCCTGCTACGCGGCGGTCAAGTTCTGCGGCGCTGTGACCGCCTTTTCGGGAGCCGTTCTGGGGCTCGTGATTTGGTCGGCCTACATGCTGGTGATGACCTGGCTCAGCACCAGCGCGGCCAATTCGCTGGTGGCCTTCGTCCTCAGCTCAGCGGTGTCGGGGCTGCGGCAAATTTTTAAGGCGCTGAGCGCGGTGATGCAGTCGCTGTCTGGTGACGCTGAGGCGTCCCTCACACCTGCGACCGCCGCCGAGCTTGTCCATCAAGAAACCCAGGCGGCGATCGCCCAAATCGATATTCCAGCGCTTATCGAAGGCTACGTGGATGAGCGCATGCCGCCGCCGCATCGGCTCGACAGTCTACAGCCCAAGTTTGAAGAGACCCTGGCACAGTCCGACCTCGCCCGCCCTGAGCAGCAGGGCTTTTTGCCACAGGTCGACCTCAGCACCTTTTCTCAATGGGTCAAAGACGAGCTAGGGGTTGTGGGAGAGGCCGCTGAGGCGATCGCGGAGCTGCTTCACCAGGCTTGGGAGCGCGTCACCGACAATCTTCCTCAATCACTTCAGCCGCTTCAGGACTTGTTTTCGACAGCCTCAGCAAAAGATCTGACGCCGGAAGCGGTGCAGACCCTGCTGGCGAGCATCCAGCAGGACAGCGCTTCGGTTCGCCCAGAGAGTTCCTCAGAAATTCCTCTAGAAGCAGGTCAGTCGAGCTTGAACGCTGAAAGTTCTGGAGAGGCTAAAGAAAGTGTCACCAGCGCAGACATGGTGGACCACCTCCGGCAAATGCTCCGACAGCGAGTGGATTTGACCGACCTGGATATCCAGATGATCTGGAGCCGAGTTAGCCCGCTTCTGCAAGACTGGCTGCAGGGCAACGCCTCGGGGCTGATGTCAGGCGGTTTGTCCCTCGACCTTGGCGGTCAGGTCATCCGCGAAGATGTGGCGGACTACCTGCGCCAGGTTTCTCCCTGGCGCTTGAGCGATGACACCCTACAGCAAGACTTTCGAGACCTGCTGGTGGACCCAGAAGCAGCAGCGGACCAGGTCTTGCCGCAGCTCAAGGCGCTGGGCTCGGAAGACTTCGTTCGCAGTTTGAGGGAGCGAGGGGACCTAGTTCAAGAGCAGATAGAAGACCTTGCAGCCAAACTAGACACCATTCGCCAGTCTGCGATCGCATCCCTAACAGAGTTACAGGCTTCTGATTCCGGCCAAGTTGACGAAACCGCAAATACCGAGAGCGAGAGCGAGGAAACCAACGTCAAAGGCGACGCGCCAACCGCACAGCAGCGCGAGGCGATCGCAGAAATTCAGCAGAAGCTGGAGAATTACCTGCACTACACCAGCCTAAGCCAGATGACCCACGCGGCGATCGCCGAAAAAGTTGAGACCCTGGTGAGTGAGTCTGCCTTGACCAACAAGGCGCTGCGCCAGATCAGACCCGAGCTGCCGATGGTTCCCCTAACCGAGGTGCTCAGCCGCCGCCAAGGATTAGACTCCGGGCAGCAAGACCTCCTTATTCAGCAGGTGCAGACGGCGTGGCAGCACCATGCGGCGGTGGAGGCTAGAAGTGACGAGGCTGAAGACAAGCCCATCAGCCCTAAGGTCATGCTGGCAATCGAAGGGGCGCTGATCCTGACGGTGTCCCAGCTGATCGCCAAAACAGTAAAGGCTCAAGACCTGATTCCCAAACTGATGGAGCCTCTGAAAGAAACTATTAATGATCCCCAGACGCTGCGGCGATCGCTTAGCCAGGTAAACTGGCCAACCCTGCAAAAAAAGGCTCAAATTCAGCTCGAGGCTTCAGAGGTTCAAGTTGAGCAGGCTACTCAGCAGGTTCAAACCGCCCTCACCGATTTTCTTAAGCCCCCCAGACGCTGGGCGCTGCGGCGATCGGCTGAGGTAAAAACCTTTTGGGACAGCGCCCTTGAGTATCTTGCCCACAGCAGCCCTGACCAGCTTTCCCCAGAAGAAATTCGCCACAACCTAGAATGGCTCTGGCGGTCGTCCAATCAGCAATTGGGGCAGTTGGGGCAAGGGCTAGGCCAGCTCCAGGACATTCAGGCCGCTGCCGCAGCGGAAATCAGCAGCTTCGACTGGGGTGCGCTCAAAAAAACTGTTGCTCAGCGCAAGGATCTGACCGCTGACCAAATTGAGACCATTTGGCAGGCCTTAGAGCTATTTGCCCAACAGCTGTTGGCCCAGGCAGACCAGGCCCGTCAGCAGGCTCAAGCCTCCCTAGAGTCTTGGTTTTCGTCGATTAGTACCATTCTAAAAAGCTCAGAATATCTCGCCTTCGACCCCAGTCGACTGAAGACAGATTTGCAGGCGCTGCTGTCCAATTCACCGGATATCTCAGCCCTGCAGCCCCTCAAGCTGCTGAGCGCCCCTGAGGGCATTGCGGCAGCGGTGGCCCAGTTCGCTCAAGATGCGTTCCGTCAGCTGCTCAAGGCCCAAGGCGTTTCAGAAACGCTGCTGGCTCAGGCAGAAGACCTCAAGGACTGGGTGCAGGAGCGGGTAGCCGGGGTAGAGCAGGAGATTCGCCATCGCCAAGCCGCGCTGCAGCAGGCCGCACTAGAGCAGCTCAACGAGGCCCGCAAAGCGTTGGCCGCAGCAGCCTGGTGGCTGTTTGCGATCGCCGTCACTTCAGCGACAACGGCAATAACAGCAGGGGTCTTGGCGGTGACGGGGGTTGATGGCCTGCTCACCCGTCTGGGCCTATAGTAGATTGATTTGTATCCTGAAGTAGAATGATACTTTTCCCATAGACGTTCACACCGAAAAATTTTCAGATGACTAAAATTGTTGGCCTTGGCGGTAGCCTACGAACTGACTCCCACAGTATGCAGGCGCTGCACCTAGCGATCGCCCGAGTTGAGGCCCTAGGGGCCGAAGTAGAGGTGCTCGACCTGCGGAGCATGGCGCTGCCGTTTTGCGACGGGGGGGAGGGCTATCCCGAGCATCCTGATGTGGCGGTGCTGCAGAATGCGGTGAAGCAGGCCGACGGCCTAATTTTGGCGACTCCGGAGTATCACGGCAGCGTCAGTGGCGTGATTAAAAACGCGCTGGACCTAATGAGCTTTGACGAGCTGAGCGGCAAAGTAGCCGGGCTGATTAGCGTTTTGGGCGGACAGCCGAACAGCAACGCGCTCAACGAACTGCGGCTCATTATGCGCTGGGTACATGCCTGGGTCATCCCCGAGCAAATTGCAATTGGGCAGGCGTGGCAAGCCTTTGAAGAAGACGGCACCCTCAAGGACGAAAAGCTTGGGGAGCGGTTTGACAAGTTTGCGCAAAGCCTACTAACCAACACCCAGAAGCTCCGAGGGTGATGCTATTGAGGACTTCGAGTCCTAAGGCTGAAGGTCTCAGCAGGACTCATCGGTGCTCTAGAGCTTCCATCGCCTTGGGCACCGCCGCCGTCAGCACCTCGTGTCCCTCAGCCGTCACCAAGACGTCATCTTCAATGCGAATTCCAATACCGCGCCAGCGCTCCGGCACCTCCGGCTGGTCCTCTGCGGCCTCAATTGTCGGGGAAATATACAGCCCCGGCTCCACGGTAAATACCTGACCCGGCGCTAGATTAAACGGCTCTTCTCCCCGCTTATAGATCCCAACGTCGTGAACGTCTAGCCCCAGCCAGTGGCCCGTACGGTGCATATAAAAGGGCTTGTAGGCTTCCTTCTCGATGATGTCCTCTGCCTTACCCTTGAGCAGTCCCAGGTCAATAAGGCCCTCTACGAGCACCTGGACAGCAGTATCGTGTACCGCGCTGTAGGCGTTGCCGGGAACGGCCTGGGCGATCGCCTTCTCCTGGGCCGTGAGCACTAGCTCGTAGAGAATACGCTGCTCCGGGGTGAAGGTATCGCCCACGGGAAAGGTACGGGTGATGTCGGCGTTGTAGTAGTCGCAGACGCAGCCCGCATCCACCAGCAGCAGGTCGCCATTCTGAAGCTGAGACTCATTTTCGGTGTAGTGGAGAATGCAGGCGTTGGCCCCTGACGCCACAATGGAGGGATAGGCCGGTCCTGCAGCCCCCTGCTTGCGGAAGGCGTACTCTAGCTCCGTCTGAATTTCGCGCTCATATAGCCCCGGTCGGGCGATCGCCATGGCCTTACAGTGGGCATCAGCGGAAATCTCGGCAGCCCGCCGCATCAGCGCTAGCTCAGCGTCGCTTTTTACCTGCCGCAGGGGATGTAGGCGCGGGGCGGGGTCTTCAATGGCGATGGGGCCACTGCCTCGCTTGGGATAGCTGCGCATGAGGCGCTGCCAGTGGCGCAGCACGCGGTCGTTAAAGGGGCGATCGCGGCCGATGCGGTAGAAGATGCGATCGGCTTTCTCCAGGTACTGAGGCAGCTTTTCGTCTAGCTCTTCAATGGGATAGACTTCGTCAGCCCCAAAGCGCTCCTTGGCGGCTTCCACCCCCACCCGGTAGCCCGACCAGGTTTCTTTGAGGGCATCTTTGGGCCGCACAAACAGCACGTAGCGATGCTCCTCGTGGTGGGGGGCAAATACGGCTACGGCGTCCGGCTCATTGAAGCCGGTCAAATAGTAGAAATCGCTGTCCTGACGGAAGTTGTATTCGACATCGTTGTGCATTACCGCCATGGAGGCGCTGCGGAAGATAGCGGTACCGCCATCAATGGCCGCCATCAGGCGATCGCGCCGCTGCCGATATTCACCCTGATCGATTTGAGGCATAATCACTCTGCAAAGAAGTCTTAAATAAAAGCCCTAGAAGTTGTACCCAAAGACGTCGACTCGATAGCCGCTTTCGGGCAGTGAAGCGGAGCTGAAGGAAGCGCGACTGCCGACCTGGCGCACGGGGGCATCCATGATGGAGAGGAAATCATCTAGGGGTTGGAGGTCGCAGGCAGCATCAGCGGCGGCAGTGCGGTAGTGGGTAGGGATGACAATTTTGGGTCCGATACGCTCGATAGCGGCTTTGGCCTCCTGGGGAGCGTAGGCTTTGGGCCCTCCCCCAACGGGGATCAAGACAACATCGGCCCGGCCCACCAAAATTCTCTGCTCTTCAGTAACGGGCGCTGCCGCTCCGCCCATGTGCAAAATTGTCAGCCCGCCCTGACTCCAGCGCCATAAAATATTGGTGCCGAACCGGCGTCCGCCTTGACGATCGTGGTCAGCGGTGATGCCCTCGACGCGCCCTGACGCGAGCTCATAGATGCCGGGTTCACTGAGCTTACGAGGATTTCCAGGCAGGTCTACAGTCCAGCCCTCGTCAAACAGCTTGCTGCTGGTCATGACCACGTCTGCCGCCACCTGGGGAGCTCGGTATCCGGCGGTACAGCCAGCGGGACGAAACGGGTTGACCAAAATACGCTGTCCACCGCTGAAAAGGAAGCAGGTGTGCCCCAGCCACTCAATGGTCACGCTAGAGGATTGGGCCTGAGCCCGCTGGCCTCGGGATAGCCCCAGCGTGGCGATCGCTCCAGCTCCGGCATATTGAAAAAACTTTCGTCGCTTCATATCGTCTCACCTAGTCAAGGGCAGGCAGTATGGCAGGAAATCGCGCTCGAAGGAGCTTGCAAGCAGCTTACGGCCTCAGCCCCTTCAAAAAATTAGCCAGTAGAGCTTTTCCCGACGTCGTCAGGATGCTCTCCGGATGAAACTGCACCCCTTGAACGTGGGGATATTCCTTGTGCTGCACGCCCATAATAGTACCGTCATCGGTCCAGGCCGTCACCTCTAACACCTCAGGGCAGCTGTCGGGATCAATGACCAAACTATGATACCGCGTTGCCTCAAAGGGGTTATCTAGCCCCGCAAAGACGCCCTGCCCCCGGTGATGAATGGGCGAGGTTTTGCCGTGCATCAGCTCCGGCGCGCTGCCGATGCGCCCTCCAAACACTTGGCCAATACTTTGGTGGCCCAGGCAAACCCCCAGCACCGGGGTGCTGCGGCCCATCGCCTCGATCAAAGCGCCTGAGATACCCGCCTCATCGGGTCGGCCCGGCCCTGGCGAAATGACAACACCGTCTGGCTGCAGCCGTTTCACCTGCTCTAGGGTGATTTGGTCGTTACGAAACACCTGAATATCTGAGGCAACCGGAAACTCACCGCTCAGCTCGCCTAAGTACTGCACCAGGTTGTAGGTAAAGCTATCGTAGTTGTCTATCACCAAGATCATAGCCAGCCGCCCTGTGTTTTAACCCTTATCGTAGACCTTTTGTAAGGAGCCTCTATCAACCGCGCTTTAGCCCACAAGCTTCTCGGCTCGCGTCTCGACTAGGCGGTGATTTTGGCTCAATACGACAGGGCGATCGCGGTAACCTTATCGATCAGCGGCGGTAGCAGCAGCGATCCGGCCACCACAAGCGCCGCTATCGCAGAGATTAGCACGGCTCCGGCGGCGCAGTCCTTCGCGACCTTCGCGAGCTCGTGGTAAGTATTCTCCACCGCCAAATCAACAACGGCCTCAACAGCCGTATTCACTAGCTCCATTGCCATTACCACTCCAATCGTCAGCTCGATAACCGCCATTTCGCCGCGCGCGAGCTGCACCCATAGTCCCAGAGCGATCGCCACCACACCGATAAGACTATGGACGCGAAAGTTTCGCTGAGTTCGAAAGGCGTAGGTCACTCCCGCCCAGGCGTACCGAAAGCTTACAAACAGGTTGGATGCAACTTGCCAAGAGAGGTCTCGCTCCTCAGCCTGCTTAAGGTCCGTCCGCGGCGGCTCAAGCGATGAATTAGCGATGTCGCGAGAGTCGGTTGAAAGTTGCTGAGACATGACTTAAATAAAGCGTTTAACTTAGACAAGAACTGTATCGAGCAATAGCGCTTGAGGGGGGAGCGCTCTCGGTAGGGCTGCGCTGGCGCAACACCCCTACAACTTGACGGGTAAAGCTCGGAGCTGTATCTACAACGATGTACTTAGAACTATATACAGATATGCTAGCTTCGTATCCGTCATGCTGCTTTATCTGAACCATTTACGAATTTAGTCTTGATTTGACGGGAACAAACTAACCGACGAGAGCAACTTGTCTTGCAGCAGCAGCATTGCCTCCAGCTGAACATCATCAGGATGGTCCCACCCTAGCAGATGTAAGAGGCCGTGGGCCGCTAGCCAAGCCAGTTCGTAGGTTAGGGCGTGGTGGCGATCGCAGGCCTGCTTGTGGGCGGTCTCTACAGAGATCACAATGTCTCCTAAGTAAACCGGACAATCGGGAGCCCAGCTGGGCGCACCTTCGACCTCAAGGGTCGCAAAGGACAGCACATCGGTGGGCTTATCCTGATGCCGGTAGTCCCGGTTGAACTGCTGGATGCCGTTGTCGTCGGTCAGCAAGAGACCTAGCTCATAGGCCGCAGCCGCAGGCAAATTGGACTGCAGGCCGGTTAGCCAGTCAGTCATCCACTGCTCCCAAGTAGCCGGGGCAAGCACGTCAATAGGATCATGCCCGACGCTGGAGGCAACTACCGTCGCCACAAGATCGACAGGGTCAAGCTGCAGTCCAACCTCCACAGCCGTCATCGCCATGCCGCACCGCCTTCCGGCTGACGCTCGCCTAAGTCAGAAAGTGACTTGGTCAAACTACCGCGTTAGGTAAGACAGCCCAATCAGCACCCCTATCAGCGCACTGGCCGTCAGCGCAAAGTGGAACAGCGATGTGCCGCCCTTGCGCACCATATTGCGCATGGCAAGCTTTACATAGCTCGGGGGCGGTTCAGCAGGCGTCGCGGCAGGCTGGGGCTCTGAGTCAGGGGACTGCTGAGATACGGGGGACTCTGAGGGGGAAACTGGAGCAGTATCTGGATTGGGCATGGCCATAATCTGTGACTGTAACAATAGCTTAACAAGCCAAGCCGTCTCAAAACCAAACGGAACTGCAAAATGCTAGAGCGTTGTCTCAGAAACTGCTGTATCTTGCCGTAGGTATGACTCGATAAAGGGATCGAGCTCGCCGTCCATCACGTCGGTTACGGCGGTGGTTTCCACCTGGGTCCGAAGGTCTTTGACCATCTGGTAAGGGTGAAATACGTAGTTGCGGATTTGATTTCCCCAGGCGGCTTCTACCATATCTCCTCGGATGTCAGCAATCCGCTGAGTCTGCTGCTCTTCGGCAATGATCAACAGCTTGGCCTTAAGCAGGGCCATCGCCTTTTCCTTATTTTGCAGCTGCGATCGCTCCTGGGTGCAGCGAACGGCCAGTCCCGTAGGCAGGTGAGCGATCCGGACGGCAGTTTCCACCTTGTTGACGTTTTGCCCCCCCTTACCGCCAGAGCGAGAGGTGGTAATTTCCAGATCCTTTTCGGGAATGTCGAGATCGATAGAGGTATCTAAAATGGGCATCACCTCCACCCCAGCAAAGCTGGTCTGCCGCTTGCCGTTGGCGTTGAAGGGGGAGATGCGCACCAGCCGATGGGTACCCTTCTCGCTTTTCAAGTAGCCATAGGCGTAGCGCCCCTCAATTTCAAGGGTCGCTGACTTGACGCCGGCCTCTTCCCCCTCCGAGATCTCAGCTAAGCTAACGCGAAAGCGATGCTGCTCGGCCCACCGGGTGTACATTCGCAACAGCATTTCAGCCCAATCCTGGGCGTCTGTTCCGCCGGCCCCAGCGTTGATGCTCAGGGTAGCGCCGTGCTTGTCATAAGGCGCTGACAACAGCTGCTGGAGTTCCCACTGCTCTAGCTCCCGATCCAGGCGCTGCGTCGTTTGACTAACCTCTTCCTCTAGCGCGGCGTCGGCCTCCATCTCAAGAAGCTCCAGCGCCGCCTCCGCGTCGTCAAGCTGAGTTCGCCAGTCTTTCACCTGTTGAAGACTGGACTTTAGATCGGTCAGAGTTTGCAGCGTCTGCTGAGCGGTAGACTGCTCATCCCAGAAGTCTGGCTGGGTCGCAAGCGCCTCTAAATCCTGAATTTTTGCCGACAGAGCAGGAACGTCAAAGATAGTCCTGGGCTTTGCCCAGGCGCTCTGCCAACAGTTCCGTCTCGCGCTTTAATTCTGTTGTGTCTAACATGGAATCTATAATCCTCAAGACTGCCCTAACACAGACGCCTTTTTCGAGCCTACCGTTTTCATCCGAGCCGTGCAGCTCCATATTGTACTATTGGCGACCGTTTTGAAACAAATCGGTATATCTGCGGAAACCCTATAAATCTTTCTGAAGCATTACCGTGAAATGACGCTGCTCCGTATGCCGAAAACTGAAGAGAATAGGTGCAACACAGTCAAGGTTTTCAGTTATGGCGACTCTCTCCTCTGTCCGCACTAAGAGCATGGAGCTCTTGATGGCCTACCACCAGAACCCAACCACAGAGCTGCGCAACCGGCTTGTCCGACTCAATACGGGCCTGGTTCGCAAGATTGCCCACCGCATTAGCCATCAGTGCGCCGAGCCCTACGAAGATCTAGAGCAGATCGGCCACATCGGCCTGATTCGGGCTATCGAGCGCTTCGACCCCACCCAAGGCTGCGCCTTCAGCTCCTTCGCCGTCCCCTACATCCGGGGCGAGATGCTGCACTTCCTGCGCGATCGCGGTAGTGCTGTTAGAGTGCCCCGCCGCTGGCAGGATCTACAGAAGGAAGGGCAAAAGCAGCAGGCGCGACTCGCGAAGGAGCTGGGCCGCCAGCCTTTAGAGCAAGAGGTCGTCGAGGCGCTTGGCGTTTCCGTTGGCGAATGGCGAGAAGCCCGGCTGGCAATCAAGAACCGCTCGCCCCTCAGCCTCGACGCGACGATCTCTCACCAAACAGACTCTGCCATCACCCTAGGGGATACCCTGCCCGATTTGGACTATCAAGTCCTCCAGCGTCTAGAAGAGGACCGGCAGCTCATTCACCGGGCGCTAGGTCAGCTGGAAGGAAAAACCCGCACGATCATCGAGGCCGTGTTTTTAAAGGGCATGTCCCGCAAAGACGTTGCTGAGCGAATTGGCGTTAGCCCCATGACCGTAACCCGCAGGATTCAGCGAGGCCTAGACGAGATGAGCGCTGTGCTGTCTCCTCAGCAAACTCTACGCTCTGACCCGTAAGAGTCGTCCGTTACTTCCAATCTCTGGCCCTAAATCCCATCCTCTGGAAACACCCACTTTGGGGGTTCAGTCATTTTCTTCTTGACCGCCTCGTCGGCGATCGCAAGCATATCGTCAAGAGACGTCTGCTGAATGAAGTCTGCTGCCCGCTCTTTATGTTCTAAGTTTGGACAGTTCTCTCCTAAGACGCAGCCGTTAACGCAGTCAACAGCACAATTGACCTGAGCAGGTTCCATCGGTACCTCCATGGGCTCACAACGATTTGTATGGCAACTTGTTCAAACCGACCTAGCGTTATCTAAAGCGCTGCTTTGGCAGTATACGTTTGGCCGAGCTGAACTTATCCCCTGAAAATTGTAGCAACTACTGCAAGGCTTCACGGCCTCGCCTTTTGAGTCCTACACTCTGAGCTATACGCTCTGGGCTGTGGACATTGAGCCATCCACATTTGCCATATACTCTGGGCCATATACATTTGGCCATATACTCTGGGCCATGCGCGCTAGGCCACGCCTTCGCTGAGCGATACAGCCGCTGAGCCATCCTAGGGGTTCAGTAAATGAGTCCGGGGATCTGCCTCCAAGCGGCGAAGCTTTACGTAGAGCGCCTGTTCCTGAGCGCTGATAGCCTTAGGAAGCGTAATGCAAAGCTCTACAATTTGGTCTCCGCGCCCCGATTCGGTTGGGTAGCCTTTCCGGGCTAGCCGCAGGCGCTGACCTGAGAAAATGCCGGCTGGAATCGTCATCTTAACAGGGCCATCTAGGGTTGGAACAGCGATGGTACCCCCCAAGACGGCTTCGCTCGGCGTCACCGGAATCGCACAAACCACGTCTTGCCCCACTAGCCGAAACAGCGAATGAGCCGCGACGTTCACATGCAAGATCAGATCCCCCCCATTGAGGCCCTGACGGGCAAATTTAATCCGCTGCTTATCCCGCACGCCGGAAGGCAAGGTGATTTCGAGGCGCTGACCCGTTTCAAGACGGATGCGCTCGGGACCCCCTCGGTAAGCCTTTTCTAGGGGCAGGATGAGCTGCGCGTCAGTATCCTCCTTCTGCCCGCGGGCGGGAGCGCTGATCGTATAGGCTTTCTTGGTGCGCTTGGGCTCGTAGGGATCGCGGCGGGGAGAGGCCTTGGCATCTGCTGGAGTAGCGCTGCGAACGGTGCGCCGTCGATTGCTGGGGGCTGACCCACCCCGCCGATTGAGCAGCTGGTCGACAAAGGTATCAAAGTCCTGGAATTGGCTAAAGTCTGGATCGGCGCTGCTGCGCCTGCGCCGAGATTCTGCAAAACCTTTTTGCCGCCAGAAGCGGCTGAACTGATCGTACTGAGTGCGCCTTTCAGGATCAAAGAGAATTTCATAGGCTTCTCCGATTTCCTTGAAGGACTCTTCGGCAGCGGCATCTCCGGGGTTGAGATCAGGGTGGTAGCGCCGAGCCAGTTTTCGATAGGCTGATTTAATTTCCTCTGCGGTGGCGGCCTGAGAGACGCCCAGAATGTCGTAATAATTGCGAAAATTCTGCATGAATGAGCTAACAGCTTAGCGGTAATACATCCTCTACGGCACCCTCAAAGTCTAGATTGACGTCTAGATCAGCCCAGATCTAGAGCCAGTCGTCGTCGTCATCCCAATCGTCATAGCTGCCGGAATAGCGATCGCGGCGAGGGGGGGGAGCGCCGCCGCCGTCATCGTAAGGTCGCCGGTACTTAGTGCGGGGCTTGTCGTAGTAATCGTCGTAGTTGGCGGGGTAGCGATCGCGGCCCCTTTGGGGAAAAGGCTCGTCGTAGAAGTCGGGCTCGCCGACGATGGTGCGCTTGATGGTGCCCAGAATGCCATCGTCCTCTTCATCGCGCTGGGTAACCTGGTAGACCTCCTGATTAAGTTCATAGAGGGCATCCTGCAGATCGGCCTGGGCAATGTCAATGCCCCGCTCGTCATCTTGCTTAAGGTAGTCCCGCAGCTCCCCAATAAGCGACTCGATGCGCCGCCGGTACTGATTGGCGAACTGCATCCCGAAGTCGAGGGCCACCTCCCGCAGATTCCGCTCCGCCTGAAAGGTGAGGGCCTCGGCCTTGTTGCGCTTTTCGATGCGATCGCGGCGTTCCCGGTCGTAGTCAGCGTACTTTTGCGCTTCTTTAAGCATGCGGTTAATTTCGCTGTCGCTGAGGTTAGAGGCTCCCTGAATGGTGAGCCCCTGCTCCCGCCCTGTGGTTTTATCCACCGCGACAATCTGCAAAATGCCGTTGGCGTCAATGTCGAGAGATACGGCAATTTGGGGGATACCTCGAGGGGCGGGGGGAATGCCCATCAGCTTAAAGCGGCCTAGAGTCTTGTTGTCGGTCGCCATTTCCCGCTCTCCCTGTACTGCATGCACTTCCACGAAGGTCTGGTTGTCCTCGGCGGTGGAAAATAGGTCTGAGCGGCGTACCGGGATGGTGGTGTTGCGGGGAATCAGCTTTTTCATCACGCCGCCGATGGTTTCAAGACCAATCGATAGGGGCGTGACGTCCAGCAGGAGAATGTCTTTGATGTCTTGGTTGAGCACCCCGGCCTGAATAGCTGCGCCTATGGCTACTACCTCGTCAGGGTTGACGTTTTGGGAGGTCGGGCATTCCAGCAGAGAGTTTACCAGCGCCTGGGCCATGGGCATACGGCTTGCGCCCCCCACCAGCACGACCTCGTCAATTTGCCCAGAGGAAAGGGCTGCATCGGCCAGCGACTGCTGCAGCGGCACCTGCAGCCGGCTGATCAAATCCCCGCACAGCCCCTCAAACTGAGAGCGCGTCAGCCGGGCTTCTAGGTGCTTGGGGCCATCGGCGGTGGCGGTAATGAACGGCAGGCTAATTTCGGTGGCCGTGACGCCAGATAGCTCAATTTTCGCTTTCTCTGCCGCCTCTAACAGCCGCTGCAGCGCTTGGCGATCGCGACGCAGGTCAATCTTTTCTGCTTCTAAAAACTGCTCGGCCAGCCAGTCGACAATGCGGCGGTCAAAATCGGTGCCCCCCAGCTGGGTATCGCCGTTGGTGGCCTTCACCTCAAAGACGCCGTTGTCTAGCTCTAAAATCGACACGTCGAAAGTGCCGCCCCCCAGGTCAAACACCAGGATGCGCCGGTAGTCTTTTCGCTCGAGTCCGTAGGCAAGCGCCGCCGCCGTGGGCTCATTGATAATTCGCTTCACCTCCAGCCCGGCAATTCGTCCGGCGTCGCGGGTGGCCTGCCGCTGGGCATCGTCAAAGTAGGCGGGCACCGTAACCACGGCTCCCGTCACCTCTTCGCCCAAATAGCGCTCCGCCTCATTGGCCAGCTTACGGAGCACCATGGCCGAGAGCTCTTCTGGAAAAAACTCTTTTTTAAGCCGGGGGCAGGCAATCTTGATTTGATTGTCGTCGTCACGACGCAGAGTATAGGGCACCCGCTTGGATTCGGGGGACAGCTCCACATAGCGGCGACCGATATAGCGCTTGACGCCAAAGAAAGTGTTCTGCGGGTTGAGGACAGCCTGACGGCGGGCCATTTGCCCCACAAGCAGTTCACCCTCTTTACTAAAGGCCACCACTGATGGGGTGGTGCGCATACCCTCGGCGTTGGCAATGACAACCGGTTTGCCGCCTTCCATCGCAGCGACAACTGAGTTTGTTGTTCCTAAATCAATTCCAACAACCTTACCCATGGACTACGCCATTCCTCCCGTTCCTGCTGATCAAGGCCCGCAATCGCGCTAGACACCTATCGCGCAACCGCCATGCCAATGATCGCAATCATGGCATGATTATCGCTCTATTCTATCTTGCCGTCGAAGGGGAGACTGGATCAGGACAATCTTGATTGAGCAGCCGCTGCTGAATCGCTACGATACTTTCCGCAAGCTGTCCCGACTCCGCCCGCAGGTACTCCAGGAAAGTACTGGCCACTACCGAAAGCTGTTTCCCCGACAGGTGGACAATATACCACTGACGCTTGATGGGGAACCCTTCTACATCTAATATGGCCAGTTCCCCCAGGTTTCCTTCCGGCGTCAGGGTATGACATGAGAGCACTGAAAGCCCTAGTCCGCCGGCGATCGCCTGCTTAATCGCTTCGTTGCTGCCCAACTCTAGCCGCACTTTGACGTCAATTTTGTGTTTGTTGAACAGATCGTAAATGGCCTGACGCGTCCCCGACCCCGATTCCCGCATGATGAAGGGCTCATCCATCAGCCGCTTTAGGGGAATATTGCGCTGCTGAGCGAGCGGATGGTTTTTGGGAGCCAGCACCACCAGCGGATTGTCAAGAAACGAATAGGTTTTGACGTCGATATGCTGAGGAATCTGGCTCATGACATAGAGGTCGTCCTCATTGGCGGCAAGCCGCTCTATAGCCTGCTCATGATTAGTCACGGTCAAAGAAATATCGATGCCGGGATAGCGCCGGCAAAACGGACCGAGCAGCCGAGGCACAAAGTACTTAGCGGTGGTGATTACTGCGAGGCGCAGCCGCCCTTGCTTCATGCCCTTGAGGTCAGCAATTCTCATGTCGAGGGTGTCGAGCTGCTCGAAGATGTCTTGACAGGCGGTGTATAGCTCCCGGCCCGCATCCGTTAGATAAAGGCGCTTGCCGACCTGCTCAAACAGCGGTAGCCCTACAGACTTAGTCAGCTGTTTAACCTGCATAGAGACCGTCGGCTGGGTGAGAAATAGCTCCTCTGCCGCTCGGGTAAAGCTGCCGTGGCGAGCCGTCGCCTCAAACACTTTGAACTGGTGCAGCGTCGCGTGAATCATTAATATTTCCTCGCTTGTAGAAACTAGGGCGCACCTGACACTCTGACGTCTTGCCCTAGTTCAATAGAGTTTTTTCTATTGTTAGAGCTACTTCAGAAGAGTTTTCTCTATATTAGCGGCAACTGATGCGCTCTCCCAGCCAAGCTGACCGCTTCGGCCGCTTTAACAGGGAGAAAATATGGCAGCGCCGTCCCAAAGCGGCTACAAAATTCCGTCCCGCTCCACCTCTTCAATCACCTGCAGCCCTCTAGGGTCGCCTAGCTTCAGGACCGCTGAGCGTGCGTCTTCCTTGACGCCGACGTCATCATCTTCCGCAAATGCCTCAATCAATGCATCGACAGCGGTGGCATAGACCACATTGGACGGCAATTCTCGGCAGAGCTGACCGATGGACCAGGCGCAGTTGCTGCGCACCGCCGCAATCGGGTCTTGGCGCAGCGCTTCAATAAGAGGTGGGATAGCAACGATGATGGCGTCATAGCCAATCTCCGACATCTGGGCTAGGGCACTCGCTGCCCATAGACGCACCGCAGAAATGTCCGTACGCAGGGCATTGGTCAACGACGGGAGCGATCGCCGATCGCGGCAGTTGCCCAATGCCCACACCATCCCCTTACGGGCGTAGCCATTCCAGTCAGTCTGAAGCTGACAGACGAGGGGCTCTACGGCGTCCAGACTGGGGTTACGTCCCAAACCGTAGGCGGCACTCACGCGAATTAGCGGACAGGCGTCGCCAAGCAGCTGTACGAGGAAAGGAATAGCCCGAGAGTCCTGAATTTCGCAAAAGGCTCGAGCGGCCAACATGCGCTGCGAGTTTTCCGGTGAGGTCAACAGCGCCAACATCTCATCGGGATCGAGATAACTCTCGTTGGAGCCATCATCCTGGACCGCTAGCCGGTCTAGAGGGCTCTCAAAGCCGCCGACAGCGTTCAGTACAGTTAGATCGTCATCGCTATACATAATAGACACTCTACAGTATCAACGTGGCCACAAATCATCCAGCCTCGGATAGGCCAGTAGACTGGCAGCACCGCAGGCAATGCCAATAGCGATCGCCTCAGTGAATCTCGCAACAGAGCGTCTTTGGGTCTACTGCAGGGGATGATTACCGATCCGAGGCGGACATCCCCGTAGTATTGTTAAAGGAGCGTTGGGGTACGTTACGTGTGATCGACCGTGCTGATTCGCGTTTTACCGTCAGTGGTCCGATGCTTGCAGGTATAAATACTTGCACAACATTAGAAATGACGGTATCGGGTTTTGGCGAAGCTTTTTAGAATATCGGCTAGAGTTCATGAGTCGCTCCGTCTCCGTGCTGGAAGAGCTGCTGCAGCAAATACCGAAGCTGCGGCCCCAGGTCTATTTCAAGTCTGCGCTAACGGCCTTATCCCACGCCATGGAGGATCAAGTCTTAGCGACGTCAGCATCCTCACTTGTGATTGCTAGCTTCCAGTGGGAGCGCTTCTACCGTCAGGAAGCTCAGCGCTATCTCCGCATCGCTAAGCGCAACGATCAGGTTTACGTCTTAGCCGCGCCCGAGACGGGCTTCTCTAGCGTCTCTGACGAGTACGAGAAAGTCGCCTTTGACCCGTCAGACGTGCTTACCAGCGAGTGGCATCTGATCGTAATTAACCCGCTTTACTCCGTCTGTCTGGTCTGTCGGGAGCGATACCTTACCGACGGCGCAGACACCAATGTATCGCTGCCCCTAAGCATGGACCAAACCCGGCGCTTTGAGGGAATCTGGACCTTCAACCCCCAGGTCTGCCGGGAAGCTGCGGACATTATGCTGAACCGAGTACTCAGCTATCGCCCAGAGCTGTCGGAGAAGATTGCCCTGGCGCGATCGCAGTATCTAGAGCCCGCTGTCTGCAGCCTAGAAACCGGCAGCCTCCCCAACGGCAGCCCACAGGAAGTCGACCCCGACCCATTTGCCCAGCGGCTGGTGACCTACCTACAGGCCGGGCAGTACAAGCTAATCAAAGCCTACCGTTCGATTGCGCTCAAAGAGCGGCGCGAGCGGTTGGTCAATCTCATGTCGTCGGCCATTCGCCAAACGCTGGACACCAATCAAATTTTCTCGGTTGCTGTGCAAGAGCTGGGGCAAGCGCTCAAAGCCGATCGCTGTCTGATCTACAGCTGCAGCAGTGAGGATGAGGCGACGCCCATTGAGCACGAATTTTTGTCGCAGCCCGCTCTGCCCTCCCTCGTCGGTGAGACCTGGCCACTGCAAACAAACGCCCTAATTCGGCAGGTGATGACGCGCCAAGAGGCGATCGCCCTCGATAGTCTAGCGGCGGTGAAGGGCTCAAACCAGCCCTTTGCTCTCGACAACCCAAAAGAGATTAAGGCGCTCCAGGCCACCAGCAAGCGGCTCAAAATTCTCTCCTGGCTGCTGATGCCTGTGGTGCATCAGGGTAAGCTGATGGGCATGATTGAGCTGCACGACTGCAGAGTTCAGCGGAGTTGGACCCTCCACGAGCGAGAGATGGTGGAAGCGATCGCCGCCCAGCTGGGGGTGGCGCTGATTCAGGCCGACGCCTACACTAACCTAGAAAATCTGAACCAGCAGTTTGAGGCCCTAGAGCGCACCCGCAGCAACCTGATTGCCATTACGGGCCATGAGCTGAGGACACCGCTGTCAACGATTCAGGTGTGTTTAGAGAGTCTGGCCAGCGAGCCCGACATGCCCCTAGAGCTGCGGCAGGTGATGTTGAGCACGGCCCTAGAGGACGCCGAGCGCATGCGCAAGCTGGTGCAGGATTTTCTCACCCTCTCTCAGCTAGAGAGCGGACGCGTCCAGTGGCATGTGGAAGCGCTGTCGGTGGAAGAATGCATAGATTTGGCGCTGAGCAGCCTCCGGGCGCGGCAGCGCAACGAGGAGCTACCCGCCATCAGAATTCAGGTGCCCGACGGGCTGCCGCTAGTGCGGGCGGATGGGGAATGGCTGGTGGAGGTGCTCTCGAAGCTGCTGGACAACGCCTGCAAGTTTACCGACTCCCCCGGAGAGGTGAGCATTGAGGCCCATAGAGACGGGCGCGGCATGCTGGAGGTGACCGTGGCCGATACGGGGCGCGGCATTGAGCCCAATCGCCTAGAAGCGGTATTCGATCGCTTTTACCAGGAAGAGGGAGCGCTACGGCGCACGGCGGGCGGGACCGGGCTCGGGCTAGCCATTTGCCGTCAGGTGATCCGCAATTTGGGCGGCCAAATCTGGGCGGTGTCGGCAGGGCGAGGCCAGGGCAGCCAGTTTCACTTCACGCTGCCGCTGTTTACCATCAAAGGCGATCGCAAGCAGCACCGCAAGCAGCCGGAGCCCAGGGCCACCAAGACCAAAACCAAAACTAAGACCACCAAGCCGCGCTAGCGCGGACAAGACTGGGGCATCGGTTTAGAATAATTAACAAGAGATAGCTAAGGTTAAGACAGAATGCGAGTTGCGATCATCGGTGCAGGGCTAGCGGGATTATCCACAGCCGTCGAGCTAGCGGATGCGGGTCACGCCGTTGAAATTTTTGAATCGCGCCCTTTTGTGGGGGGCAAAGTCGGCAGCTGGGTCGACCCCGACGGCAACCACATCGAGATGGGGCTACATGTGTTCTTTGGCTGCTACTACAACCTGTTTGCCCTGATGGAAAAGGTGGGAGCAGGGGACAATTTGCGGCTCAAGGAGCATATCCACACCTTTATTAATGAGGGAGGAAAGACCGGCGCGCTAGACTTCCGCTTTCTCACCGGGGCTCCCTTCAACGGCCTCAAGGCCTTTTTCACCACCTCTCAGCTTTCTGTTCAGGATAAAGCCCAAAACGCGATCGCCCTCGGCACGAGCCCCATCGTGCGCGGTCTGGTGGACTTTGACGGCGCGATGGAGACTATCCGCGAGCTAGACCGCGTCAGCTTTGCCGACTGGTTTCGCCGCCACGGCGGGTCCAACGGCAGCCTGAAGCGCATGTGGAACCCCATCGCCTATGCCCTGGGCTTCATCGACACCGAGGAAATCTCGGCCCGCTGCATGCTGACGATCTTTCAGCTGTTCGCGGCCCGCACCGAGGCCTCCGTGCTGCGGATGCTGGAGGGCTCCCCTCAGGGATTCTTAGTCCAGCCCATTTTGGACTATTTAGAGGCGCGCGGCGTCAAGATTCACACCCGGCGGGGCATTCGGCAAGTTTTGTTTGACTCAGACGGTGAGAACACGCGGGTTAAGGGACTACTGGTGAGCGACGGGGAAGGAGAGACCACCGTGAAAGCCGACGCCTACGTCTGCGCCTGCGACGTTCCCGGCGTTAAGCGCCTCATCCCGCCCGAGTGGCGGCAGTGGGCGTTGTTCGACAACATCTATAAGCTGAGCGCCGTTCCGGTCGCTACGGTGCAGCTGCGGTTTGACGGCTGGGTCACCGAGCTGCAGGACTCCGAGGCCATGACCCAAATCGACCAGGCCGCCGGCATCGACAACCTGCTCTACACCCCCGACGCCGATTTCTCCTGCTTTGCGGATCTCGCCCTCACGAGCCCCAGCGACTACTACCGCGAGGGCCAGGGCTCTCTGCTGCAGCTGGTGCTCACCCCCGGCGACCCGTTCATCAAGCAGCCCAACGAGGCGATCGCTCACCATGTGTTAGAGCAGGTTCATACCCTGTTCCCCTCATCCCGCCAGCTCAACATGACCTGGTATAGCGTCGTCAAGCTGGCCCAGTCCCTCTACCGGGAAGCCCCGGGCATGGATCCCTACCGCCCGACTCAGGCTACGCCGGTGTCCAACTTTTTCTTGGCGGGCAGCTACACGGCGCAGGACTACATCGACAGCATGGAAGGGGCTACCCTATCGGGACGGCAGGCGGCGAGAGCGGTGCTGGAAATGGCGGATCAGCCTGCGGTAGCCCAACCGGTATAGCCCGAAGCTATCATTACTAGCTCCCCGCTGGCTCTCGCTGCCGGGCAGCAGACCTTGCAAAGTGATGTTCACTTGACCCACCAGCCCCCCTTACCCACCATGGCCGACTGGCTCGAACACAGCGTACAGGTTGACGTCGACGTTCCCATTGAAACGGCTTGGGGGCTGTGGTCTGACCTGGAGCAAATGCCCAACTGGATGAAGTGGATCGACTCCGTCACCGTTCTAGAAGCCGACCCCGAGCTATCGGAGTGGAAGCTTGCCACCGGCGGCTTAGAGTTCAAGTGGCTCTCTCGAATTCTTGAAATTAGAGAGCACCAGATTATTCGGTGGGAGTCGGTGAACGGGCTGCCCAATCGCGGCGCGATCCGGTTTTACGATCGCCGAGGCCATACGGTGGTCAAACTAACGGTCGCCTACGCCATCCCCGGTATCCTGGGGAAAGTGATGGACAATCTGTTTTTAGGGCGCATTGTCGAGTCCACGCTCCAAGCCGACATGGCTCGCTTTCGGGACTATGCCGTTGGCCAGCATGATGCCCTCTGACCCCACCTCCTTTAGGCCGAGCCCAATGCTGCGCAACGGGGTGGCCATGACGCTGTACGCTGCGCTAGGGGCAAGCAAAAACTGGCAAAATGGCGCACCGCCCTCACCCCCCTACAAGCCAACGACGTTCTATGGCGCTGACCAAGTGCCGCTGTGGGGTCTGGTGGCACAGCAGCCCCCAGAACGTCAAAGGCGCGGTACGGTGGTCGGCACCTATGGCATTACGGGAGATTTGGACAACCAGTGGTTTCTGCGGCTGATGGGGCGTAAAGCATTTGCAGCAGGCTATGACGTCGTGCTGTTCGACTGGCGGGCCCACGGCAAAACCGCAGAACTGTCTCCTGCGCTTACCTCTGACGGCATTTACGAGGGGCCAGACTTTGTTCACATTGCGGCCCAAGCCCGTAAGTTAGGCTGCGCGGCTCCGGTATGGTTTACGGGCTTTTCTTTGGGAGGGCAGCTAGCGCTTTGGGGCCTCAAAACGGCGCAAGAGCCAGACCTACAAAGGAACTACGGCATTGCCGACAGTGATATTGGTGGGGCGGCGGTGATTTGCCCCAGCCTAGAGTCGGACCGCTCGTTGCGATACCTGGAGCAAGCCTTTTTGGGACGGTACCTTGAGCAGGCGATCGCCCGCACGCTGCAAAAGCTGGCCTGGCGACTGCATGAACTTTACCCTAGTCAGGTTAGCCCGGAGGCGATCGCCAAGGCGATGAGCATTCGTCAGTTTGACCAGCACATCGTCATTCCTAAGCTCGGATTCCCGACAACCGAAGCCTACTACGAAGCCACAAGCCCTCTCTATTTTCTAGAAACCCTAACAAAGCCAGCGCTCATTATCTACGCTGCTGACGACCCGCTGTTTGACCCCACGCTCGTCCCTGACCTCAAAGCGAAGGCCAGCGCAAGCGCTGCTATCGAGCTGCTGCTGACGGAACACGGCGGCCACGTGGGCTACGTCAACAGCCATAGCGGGCAGCAGCGCTGCGGTGACCCCGACCCCTGGTGGGCCTGGAACCGAGTTCTAGACTGGATTCAGGCTCAGCCGCTGCAGCACGCGCCATAGTCTAAACATACTAGGTCCAGACGCATTGTGTCTGGGCACATCGAGTCTGCAGAAGATATCTTGAAACTTCTCCACCGCCCAAAGTGCGCGATCGCCAATAAAGCGCCTGGAAGATCTGCTCAGATAGAGGCAACCTGCAGTCCAACAGAGGGCGTCGATGCGGTTATCAGCTTAGTTCGGGGCTGAGAATCCTTCGCTCGAGGTTTGAGGAGGTAACGTCCCGGCTTATAATATACGTACCCAATGTGTTGAGTAATTTTTCTCAATTTTACGATTCGTTAAATTTTTCCATATTAATATTAAGCTGTTATTTCCCCTGCATAAGATATGCCGCGTATTCTTGTCATTGATGACGACTCTGCTATATCGGAGCTTGTCGCCGTAAATTTAGAGATGGCTGGTTACGACGTGAATCAGGCGATAGATGGAATTAAAGGGCAGGCTCTGGCGCTTCAGATCATCCCCGATCTCATCATGCTTGACCTCATGTTGCCTAAGGTAGACGGTTTTACCGTTTGTCAGCGGCTGCGCCGCGACAGCCGCACAGCAGATATTCCAATTCTTATGCTCACGGCCTTAGGCCAGCTTAAAGACAAGGTAGACGGATTCAACGCTGGGGCAGACGACTACCTCACCAAGCCATTTGAAATCGAAGAAATGCTGGCCCGCGTCCGGGCGCTGCTGCGGCGCACCGATCGCATTCCCCAAGCCGCCAAGAGTTCAGAGATTCTAAACTACGGCCCTCTAACGCTGATTCCAGAACGGCTAGAGGCTATCTGGTTCGACAAAACCGTCAAGCTCACTCACCTAGAGTTTGAGTTAATCCACTGTCTGCTGCAGCGTCATGGACAGACCGTTTCTCCAGGAGAAATCTTGAAGGAAGTCTGGGGCTACGACCCCAGCGACGACATCGAAACGATCCGAGTCCATGTGCGACACCTGCGCACCAAGTTAGAGCCAGATCCGCGCCATCCCAGCTACATTAAAACGGTATACGGTGCGGGCTACTGCCTCGAGCTGCCCAGCAGTAAAGAAGCCCCTGAAGAGATAGAGTCAAACGTCTCTCAGTAAAAAGAACTACTGGCTGATCGGTCTTCGAGTTCAGGCCTTTAACTCAAACCCCCCACTGCCCTATTCGGCAGTGGGGGGTTTGAGTTAGAGAATCAAAACAATTTCGAGCAGAGTTCTTCGTCAAGATGAACTCTGCTCAGCCCTCACTAAGAGGCAGCAACAGCCTGTTTAGACGTCTCTAGAGACTGCAGAAGCAGCACCAGGAAGGGATTGCTGCGTAGCTCACGCCGGAACGAGCGCCGCAGCTCTAGCTCCAGAGTGGACTGAAGCCTAGCCCAGTCGTCCTGAGCATTACGGCGGCTGGCGTTTGACAAGCTCGACTCAATGGTCTGAGTTGCGAGCTTGATCATGCGCTCTTTCGAAATTGAAGTCACCACGCCCCGTAGATTAATTTCAGGCTGGGTTACTAACCGGCCTCTGTCCACCGTGACCGCAATGGTAATCAGTCCTTCTTCAGCCAAATGCTGGCGATCGCGGAGAGTTTGGGCCTGAACAACGCCGTTGCGGGCTGCATCCATCAGCTCGATACCCGAAGAAACCTTATCGGCGACTCGAATCGAGTTCTCCGTCAGCTCTACCACATCGCCGTTGTCGATGATGACCATATTCTCCTCAGGAATGCCCATACTCTGAGCCGTCTGGGAGTGCTTAATCAGCATTCGATGCTCGCCGTGGACGGGAACGAAGAACTTGGGCCGCGTCAGCGCCAGCATCAGCTTATGATCCTCTTGAGCGCCATGCCCGGAGACATGCAGGCCTTCGTTGCGGCCGTACACCACTTTAGCGCCCTGCATCATCAGCTGGTCGATGGTGTTAACCACGGCAATGGTGTTGCCTGGGATGGGGTTAGCGGAAAAGACCACCGTATCCCCCTGCTGGATTTTAAGCTGCCGGTGCTCCTTGCGAGCGATGCGGGTGAGTGCCGCCATCGGCTCCCCTTGAGAGCCCGTTGTTAAAATTAGCAGCTTGTCGTCCGGCAAAGATCTAGCCTGCTTCAGCGGCACAAATAGCTTGTCCTCGCACTTGATATAGCCCAGCTCGCGGGCGTGAGCAATCACGTTCAGCATGGAGCGTCCGACTACAGCGACCTTGCGATCGTGTCTCCCGGCCAGATCCAAAATCATGTTGACGCGGTGGACAGAAGAGGCAAAAGTCGTCACCAGCAGCCGCCCTTCGGCTTTACCAAATACCCGATCTAGGTTGGGGTAAACCGAGCGCTCAGAGGGCGTAGAGCCCGGAATCTCGGCGTTGGTAGAATCGCTCAGCAGACAGAGCACGCCCTTCTCGCCGTACTCCGCCAGCTTCTGAAAGTCGAAGTACTCACCGTCGACGGGCGTGTGGTCTACTTTGAAGTCGCCGGAGTGAATTACCACACCGATAGGAGTATGGATAGCAACCGTAAAGCTATCGGCAATGGAGTGAGTATTGCGAATGTACTCCACGATGAACGAACTGCCCAAGCGCACCATGTCCCGGGGACGTACCGTCCGTAGCTCTGTGCGATCGGCTACGCCTGCTTCTTGAAGCTTCCCTTGTAGTAAAGCCATCGCCAGGCGTGGCCCATAGATTACGGGAATATCAAACTGCTTAAGGTGAAAGGCAATCCCGCCGATGTGGTCTTCATGACCGTGGGTGACGATCATCCCCTTGATTTTGTGGCGGTTCTCCCGTAGATAAGAGACGTCTGGCAGCACAATGTTGACGCCGTGCATGCCGTCGGTCGGAAAGGCTAGACCAGCGTCTAGCAAAATAATTTCGTCATTGTATTCGAATACGCAGGTATTCTTTCCAATTTCGTGAAGTCCCCCTAGGGGAATAACTTTTAGAGCTTTTGATGAGCCATTTCGAATCATGTGTGTCCTTTAATACATCAATTGTACGTACGTCAAATCGTTTCTGGTGCAAAACCTCATCGGATTCGGTTTTGCTATTAGAATCAGCTGTCCAAGAATTCGCTAGTCAAGCCATCGGTATAGTGACCGAGCTTGTGCGTTAGACCGACAGCCGATACGGTAGGGTAGCGACCTGCTTTAGATATTCAGTTGTCAGAAACTTTGCTACTGACAGGTTTTAATGCCAAAACCTCATCGTTGGGTCTGGCGCTGGCTGTTCTGGAGGCCGTTCACTGGCCCCACTCTAAGCCCGCAGCTCAGAACTTTTCCAGGTTAAACGCTATAGGCTGCGATCCAGTCCTAGCAGCTGAATCCCCTCTCGCTATCTGTGCTGTAGACCTCTAGCTACAGACTGCTTCTCAGAAATTGTATCCCGAGCATTAGTCCAGAGTCAGCGGGAATTCCTTGTCCCTATTAACATTATTAGCACAAGCTACCTATTCTGCGGCAAGAAGTGCCAGATCTTGAAGTACTTCGCTCAAGGTTTGAGCAGCAGCAGCAGAAACGCTACACAGCGGAGAGCGGCAGTCGCCAACGTCCCATCCCGCGAGCCGCAGAGCCGCTTTTACCGGTATTGGGTTAGTTTGAGCGAACAGCGCCTTGAATAGAGGGAAGAGCTGTAGGTGAATTGCCGCCGCCTCATCAGGGCGTCCAGCCTGATAGGCTCCCACCATCTGCTGCAGGCGATCGCCCACCAAATGACTGGCCACGCTCACCACGCCGCATCCGCCAATGGACAGCAGCGGCAGCGTCAAAGAATCATCCCCGCAATATATTGAGAAGTCTTTGGAGGTCAAAGCCCGAATCTGGCTCGCCTGATCCAGGCTGCCGCTGGCTTCCTTAATGGCAACAATATTCGAAATCTGTGCCAGTCGGGCCACCGTCTCCGGAGAAAGAGACTGAGCGGTGCGCCCCGGTACGTTGTACAGCATGATGGGCAGCTCTGGGCAGGCCTGGGCGATCGCCGAAAAGTGGCGATATAGCCCTTCTTGGGGCGGCTTGTTGTAGTAGGGCACCACCTGCAGCGAGCCGTCTAAACCTAAGGCCTGGGCTTTTTGAGTCGCATCGATCGCCTCCTGGGTTGAGTTCGACCCCGTCCCTGCCAGAACGATGGCGCGATCGCCCACGCAGCCCTTGATTACCTTGAACAGCTCAAACTCCTCAGTCCAGGTGAGCGCCGGGGACTCCCCCGTCGTCCCGCAAATCACCAACCCATCGCTGCCCCGCTCAACAAGGTGAGCTGCCAGCGTCTCGGCCATCGTGTAGTTAACGCTGCCGTCATCCCTAAAGGGTGTCACCATAGCGGTGATCACCCGCCCAAAATTCGTCATATGGCAGCCTCCTTGTGCGGCATGGCCTGGATTAGTTTGCCGCTACGGCAGTCGGCAGCCAGCGTCGCGCCACCAGCAGCTCTGCAATCTGCACGGCGTTGAGCGCCGCCCCTTTGCGGATCTGGTCGCCGCACAGCCATAGCTCTAGCCCGTTGGGGTGAGAGATGTCAGCGCGAATGCGGCCCACCAGCACGTCGTCCTGTCCGCTGGCATCAGTAGGCATGGGAAAGTAGTTGGCCTGCCAGTCTTCTACAAGGGTGACGCCGGGCGCTTGTGCCAGCAGGTCTCGGGCCTCGTCCGGGCTAAACGGCTGATCGAACTCCAGCGTCAAGGACTCCGAGTGAGCCCTGAGGACAGGAACGCGGATGCAGGTGGCTTTGACCCGGAGGTCAGGTTGGGCAAAGATTTTACGCGTCTCGTTCACCATCTTCATTTCCTCTTGGCAATAGCCCTGCTCGTCGAGGGGGGAGTTGTGGGGAAATAGGTTAAACGCTAGGGGGTAGGGGAAAATTTCGGTTTTAGGCTTTTGCCCCTTCAAAATGGCCGTAGCCTGCTGCTTGACTTCTTCCATCGCGCGCGCGCCAGCGCCGCTGGCCGACTGATAGGTCGCCGCCAATATACGACGCACGGGGCGTACCTGATGCAGGGGCCACACCGCGATCGCCATCAAAATCGTGGTGCAGTTGGGGTTGGCGATAATGCCTTGGTGGTCTCTGGCCGCGTCGGGATTGATTTCGGGAATGACCAAAGGGACAGCCGGGTCCATGCGAAAGGCGCTGGAGTTATCGACTACCACCGCGCCCGCCTTAGCAGCCTTGGGTGCCCACTCCTTCGAGATGGAGCCGCCCGCCGAAGCCAGCACAATGTCGATACCTTTAAAGGCGCGATCGCTCACAGCTTGAACGGGAACGGACTGGCCCTTGAAGGTGAGGGTTCGTCCCGCCGATCGCGGGGAGGCGAGCAGCACTAGCTCAGATACCGGAAAGTTGCGTTCCTCGAGCAGAGTGAGGAGTTCGGTACCGACAGCGCCCGTTGCCCCCAAAACAGCAATTCGATAGGAGTTAGACATAGGATTATGACCTCCAGTCACGACGTCTTTACTGACGGCTCATGACGAGTATCCTACACCGTCGTAGCGCGCGCTATAGCGAGCAAGCGGCTCCGGTCTCCTCTGTCACGAGTTCGTAATGCTCATCACAGCATTGCATCAGATAAGCTAGTATAGCTAACTGCGGCTGCGCTAGCTGCGCAGCGGCAGTCTTTTACGTCCCTTGTTTTGACAACTGGGTTTTCGCAGCTGATTTTTCCGTCAGTCTGAGTGAGTTCCGCCGATATTTAAGCCGTTTAGAGTAACGCCGATGAAGGTTATCCAGGAGAAGCTGCCTGCAAGTCAGGTCCGTCTCGACATCGAAATCTCTCCCGAGATGTCGACCAAGGCCTATGAGAAGACGCTGAAAGAATTCACGCGGAACATGAACATCCCTGGATTTCGCAAGGGTAAAGTTCCCAGGCAAATCCTGATTCAGCGGATAGGCCCAGCCCGCATCAAGGCAGCGGTGCTCGAAGAGCTGATTGAAGACAGCCTCAAAAAAGCGCTCGAACAGGAGTCTATCGACGCCATCGGCAAGTTTGAGCTGCGCTCTTCTTTTGAAGAGCTAATCGGGACGTTTCAGCCCGGGGCAGCGCTGACCTTCTCGGCAGCAGTAGACGTCCCGCCCGCCGTCGAAATCAAGCAGTATCAGGGTTTGACGGTGCAGGCTGAGGAGATCGCCTACGATCCCCAAAAGGTCGAGGATGTGCTGAAAGAGTATCAGCAAAAGACAGCGACCCTCGTTCCTGTTGACGATCGCCCTGCGCAGATGGGGGACGTGGTTCTGGTGGATTTTGAAGGTCGGCTGGCTGAACCCGATGAGAACGGGGAAACCGTCGCTATTCCCGGCGGTAGCGCTACGGATTTCCAAATTGACCTGGAAGAGGGCCGCTTTATCGAAGGGTTCATTGAAGGCGTTGTCGGCATGACGCCGGAAGAGTCTAAGTCCGTCGATGCGGCCTTCCCAGAGTCCTACCCCCAAGAGGATGTAGCCGGTAAGGCAGCCATCTTCGACATCATCCTCAAGGAAATTAAAGAGCGGGAGCTGCCCGAATTAGACGACGATTTTGCCCAAGACGTCAGCGAGTTCGAGACCTTGGCAGAACTCACAGAGTCGTTAGAGACGCGCTACCGGGAAGAGGCAGAGCAGAAGACTAAGACCAATACCCATGAGGCTATCTCCCAGGAGCTGCTTAACCAGATTGAAGTTGACCTGCCCGAAACGCTAGTCCAACGAGAGGTGGACTATATGGTGACCCAAACCGCGATGCGGCTAGAGCAGCAGGGGCTAGACATCAAGCAGCTACTGACCCAAGAGCTGGTGGAGGGAATGCGAGAGCGATCGCGCCCAGATGCCATCATCCGGCTAAAGCAAACCCTAGCCATCGGCGAAGTTGCCAAGCAGGAGTCGCTCAGCGTTGAGCCAGAGGAACTGGAAAAGAAGATCGATGAGTTTATCGCTCGCTACGACGACTCCAGCGTCGACCGCGATCGCGTCCGTCAGGTGCTTGAAGACGACCTGACGCAGGAAAAGGTCTTGGATTGGCTGGCAGAGCACAACACCGTTGAGCTGGTTGCCGAGGGAACGCTGTCTGAGGCTGAGGGCGAGGCGGGTGAAGTGGGTGAAGCCTCTAGTGAGCCCCCCGCGACAGAGGCCGGAGCTGCTGCAGATACAGTAGTAGACGTCTCCGCAGCAGAAGTCTCTGGTCAGGCAGTATCTTCTACAGATGCGACCCAGGAGGCGGATTCGGAAGACGACGGCGACAGTCCCTCATAGCTCTAGGCCATCAGTGATTTGGGTCATAGGTAATTTGAGCCGTAGGTGACCGGACCTACTGAGTGCCTCAGCGATTTCGACGGTCTTTTACAGGCACCGCAACTTTCTAAAGAGTTAAGGCATAATGGCGGATAGGAGCACCGGACTCAGTTCAGTTGGTCACCCCAACTGGATCTAACCAAAATACAGGCTTCATAGCTGGCAATTGGCAAAAGCCGGGCTGTAGGAATTGGTTGATAGAAGCGTACCCACCTTGGGCAGCTCATAGCGTGACTTTACGCCATCAACTCCTCCTTTATTAATGCAAACTTCCCTGATTCTCCCCGCATTTAAACGTTGACATGATTACGAGCTACCGCACGACCTCTTTCCACTCACAACAGCCCTCCTCACTGCTGACGATGGCATCTACCTCCCATCCTTCTGGCGTTGTCCCGACTGTTGTAGAGCAGTCTGGGCGAGGAGAGCGGGCATTTGACATCTACTCTAGGCTGCTGAGAGAGCGCATTGTTTTTCTAGGCTCTCAAGTCACAGACGAGGTTGCCGACTCTATCGTGGCTCAGCTTTTGTTTCTCGACGCTGAAGAGCCTGAAAAAGACATTCAGCTGTACATCAACTCACCGGGTGGATCGGTGACCGCTGGCATGGCCATCTATGACACCATGCAGCAGGTACGCCCAGATGTTGCAACTATCTGCTTTGGGCTTGCCGCTAGCATGGGTGCGTTTTTACTGGCGGGTGGCGCTGCTGGTAAGCGCATGTCGCTACCGAGTTCCCGCATCATGATCCACCAGCCGCTAGGGGGAGCCCAAGGGCAGGCGGTTGACATCGAAATTCAGGCTAAAGAGATTCTATATCTCAAGCAGCGGCTCAACCAGATGTTGGCCCATCACACCAAGCAGCCCATCGACAAGATTGAGGCAGACACTGAGCGAGATTTCTTTATGTCGGCGGCGGAAGCTCAAGAGTACGGTCTGATTGATCAGGTGATTTCCAAAGTTTGAGGGGTGACCATCCGGCTTAGAACGATTTGGCCCTGGGCGGCAGACGATTAAGACGGCAGATGATTAAGACGGCAGGTGATTAAGAGGCACAACCATGTCTAAATACGATTCCCATCTCAAATGCTCCTTCTGCGGCAAGTCCCAGGAGCAGGTTCGCAAGCTCATTGCGGGACCGGGCGTCTACATTTGTGATGAATGTGTCGACCTATGCAATGAGATTCTAGATGAGGAATTGTTTGATTCTAGTGCAGCAGTTCCCCAGCCGCCCCCCCGCCGCGAGCAAGCCGAAAAGCGCCAGGGTCGCGGCTCCTACATCTCTCTGAGCCAAGTCCCTAAGCCGGTTGAAATCAAGCGACACCTCGATAAGCACGTCATTGGCCAGGATGAGGCTAAAAAGGTGCTTTCGGTTGCCGTCTACAACCACTACAAGCGCCTGAGCTACGAGCAGAGCAAGCGCAGCGGCAAAACCGACGACCCCGTGCAGCTGCAAAAGTCAAACATTTTGCTGATTGGCCCTACGGGCTGCGGCAAGACCCTGCTGGCTCAGACGCTGGCCGAGATGCTGGATGTGCCCTTTGCCGTCGCCGACGCGACCACCTTAACGGAGGCGGGCTACGTCGGTGAAGACGTTGAGAATATTTTGCTGCGGCTGCTGCAGGTAGCGGATCTAGATGTGGAAGAGGCTCAGCGCGGCATCATCTATATCGACGAAATTGACAAGGTCGCCCGCAAGAGCGAGAACCCTTCCATCACGCGAGACGTTTCGGGCGAAGGCGTTCAGCAGGCGCTGCTCAAAATGCTGGAGGGCACGGTGGCCAACGTGCCGCCCCAAGGCGGGCGAAAGCACCCCTACCAGGACTGCATTCAGATCGACACCACCAACATTCTCTTTATCTGCGGCGGCGCGTTTGTGGGTCTAGAGAAGACGGTGGAGCAGCGCATCGGCAAGAAATCCATCGGCTTTGTCCAGCCGGGAGAAAGCCAGTTTGGCAAAGACCGGCGCATGGTGGACGTGCTCCAGCACATGGAATCAGACGATCTGGTGAAGTTTGGCATGATTCCTGAATTTATTGGCCGCGTTCCTGTGGTTGCCGTGGTAGAGCCGCTGGATGAAGAGATGCTGGTGGCCATTTTAATGGAGCCTCAAAACTCGCTGGTGAAGCAGTACCAAAAGCTGATGCGCATGGACAACGTGCAGCTAGAGTTTCATCAAGACGCCATTCGAGCGATCGCCCGAGAAGGCTATCGCCGCAAAACTGGCGCCCGCGCCCTGCGAGGTATCGTCGAGGAGCTGATGCTGGACGTGATGTACGAGCTGCCGTCCCGCAGCGACGTCACCCGCTGCTCTATCACCCGAGAGATGGTGGAAAAGCGATCTACCGCAGAGCTGCTGCTGCACCCCTCTTCGCTGCCTAAGCCAGAATCGGCATAGCGCTAGGCCCCTATTAACAAGCATTTTTGACTCAATAGCTATGGCGTACGTAGACATTCGGGGTGTGCCGCACTTCTACCGCTGGGTTACCGCCACGGGCGAGCGCGATCAGCACCAGCCCAGCAAACCCGTAATGGTGTTCATTCACGGCTGGGGCGGCTCTCTGCGCTACTGGATGAGCACGGCCCAGGCGCTCACCGATCACTTCGACTGTCTGCTCTATGACCTGCGGGGGTTTGGGCGATCGCGCATTCCCCGCCCCCTTTCCCCTGATGTAGCGGCGCTGGGCTACGAGCTAGAGGGCTACGCCGACGATCTGGCGCTGCTTCTCGACCATCTAGGTCTAGAGCAGGTCTACCTCAACGCCCACTCAACGGGAGCCTCCATCGCCGTTCTGTTCCTCAACCGGTATGGCGATCGCGTCCAGCAGGCAGTTCTCACCTGTAGCGGCATTTTTGAATACGTGCCCTGGGCATTTAAGCTCTTTCACCAGGCTAGCCGGGGCGTCGTTGCCCTGCGGCCCTCTTGGCTCAGCCGCATCCCAGGCGTTGACCAGGTCTTTATGACCCGATTCCTCTATCGCCCGATTCCTAAACCCGAGCGCATTGCGTTTCTAGAAGACTACCTACTGGCCGATGGCGAAGCCGCTATGGGGACGGTCTACACCGCCGTTAGCCAGCGCGCCTCAGAAGAGATGCCAAAAGAATTTGCGGCCCTCCAGGTGCCCACGCTTCTGATTTCGGGCGAGCACGACCAAATCATCCCCGCCCAGCTGGGCATCAACGCCGCCGCGCTCAGTTCCCAAGTTGAGCAGGTGACCATCCCCAATACAGCCCATTTCCCGATGCTCGAAGATCCCAGTACCTATCATCAGCATCTAAAATCTTTTTTGGCACCGGGGAGCTCTAAACCCTGAATGCGGCTTCAGCGGCATTCAGGCGTGGCCTTTAACATGCCTGTAGGCCAACCAGATAGCTGTAAGGCTAACCCAAACCCCACAGAAAGCTAGCTGGGAACTAGCTGGGAACCCGCGTAGACGGAGGGCAGACCCTGTAGTATTGAGCAAGGGAGCTGATACCTGGTCTAGCTTAATTCTGACAGCCGTTTCGTATTCATTTTTTTAGTACGTCTGCAACGTGAAGTATTTCTCACATCCTCGCCGTCAGCTCACATCATTTGTTGGTATTGCCGCTGCCTTCTACGGCAGCTTCATAGGGGTCTCCGTCTGGCGCTGGTTCTCGGCAGAACCCGCCGCCTCCTCACCGACCGAGGCGAACGCAGGCCTCCAGCAGCTCTTACCCCTAGCAGACGTTGCCCGCCACTCGTTTGAAGATGAGTGGACCTGCGAGGTGCTGGTGGTCGGGGGCTCGCTGGGGGGCGTCGCGGCGGCGTCGCAGGCGATGCGCTCGGGAGCACAAACCTGCCTAATTGAGCTGACGCCCTGGCTAGGCGGTCAGATCAGCTCTCAGGGCGTCTCCGCCATCGACGAGTCACGCTTGGTGCGCCGCTCTCAAAACACATCGGCAAGCTGGAATGAAATCAAACAGCTCATCCGCCAGCAGATTGTCAATCTTCCCACCTGGGCCGGCCCCTCTAAATCCGTTGCAGAACTCAACAGCTGTTGGGTAGGGGCGCTGTGCTTTCCCCCCACGGCAGGTTCGCTAGCGGCTCAAGCCCTGCTTGCCCAGTCTTCTGAGCGATCGCCTGGGAGTCGCTGGGCCACCTCCACAGCCTTTAAAGGGGCAGAATTTGACGACAGCGGCCGCCACATTACAGCGGTTCAGGCCGTACGCCGGGTGCCTCGCCAGAGCACCTACTTGCCCGAAGGAAAGCTGTGGCAAGAGCTTCCCGCGTGGTATTCCTGGTCAAGCGATGATACCTTCGCGAAAGTGCCGCTGCGCCTAGTGCCGCCGAACGACAAGCCCTGGATTGTCATTGACGCCACCGACACCGGGGAGCTTGTAGCCTGGGCCGATGTGCCCTATCGCCTGGGGTCAGACTCCTGGCAAACTACGGGCGAACAGCACGCCGCTGAGCAAGACAACCCAGACTGTACTCAGGCTTTCACCTTTCCCTTTGCCCTGGCGATCGCAGAGGACGACGGTGCAAGCTATCAGCACCTGCTTCAGTTCGAGCCTGAATTTAATATTGAAGAACATTGGGACAGCTACTCTCTCGGCAGATTTTCCATGTTCTCGGGGCGCAGCTTCTTTAACTACCGCCGCATGATCAGCCTGGCCCAGAATAGCCCTACCGCCGGAACGCCCGTTCTGGGGGACGTGACCTTGGTGAATTGGCACCCGGGGAACGACTGGAACGTGATGGATCCACCGCTGATTCTCAACCGCGATCGCCTCTTAGAGACAGATCAGTTTGACAATTGGATGGGAGGGCTCTCCGCCAGTGCCCTAAAGCACGGCGCTATTCACGCCCTGCTGTTCTCCCGCTGGCTGATTGAAACCCAAGAGCAGCCCGACAAGCCCTTGGCCCATCTATTTGGGGGCGCACCCATGGGCACCCAAACCGGGCTGAGTATGGTGCCCTACATCCGCGAAGGGCGGCGCATTTTGGGGCGTGACGCTTACGGCCAGCTTGATTTTATGGTGCGGCAAGCGGATATGCGCTGGGACCAGGGCGGTGGCCGAGACTTTACGCCCACTTCGGTGGCTATCGCCCATTACGATATGGATATCCACGGCTGTCGCTACCGCAATTGGATGCCCTCCCATGAAGCTTCTAGCGCCCCCACCAACGAGCAAAACGTCCGACCAACCCACATTCCTCTCGAAAGCCTCATCCCCCAAGAGCTGGACAATATGATGGTCGGCGGAAAGGCGATCGCCGTTACCCACATCGCCAACTCCGTCACCCGAATACACCACAGCGAGTGGAACATTGGGGCAGCTTCGGGCGCTACGGCAGGTTGGCTAATCACACAGGCTCCCCAGCTCGCTCCGGCAGACATCGTTCCTGAAGGGCGTATTTCTGACCTCCAGGACTACCTGCGCGATCAAGGGCTCCAGCCTCGTTGGTAAGCCACTGGTAAGCGCAATTGCCCTAATGCGATCGCGGGCCGTCCTGGCGGAGGCCTTCGAGCAGATTGTCGATGTCTACCTGCGTGCTCAGGACGCTGTCAACCCCCAAGCTTTGATAGTGATGCCGTAGGTCCAGCGCTTCTGCGCTGCGCCCATCGTCTACAGCCGCAATTAGCACCCTCGGCAAAGCTTGACGCAGCGAGTAGATCAGCTCCCGGCTATCTACATCAGTGATGTGCGACCCGACAATAACGCAGTCGGGCTGCAGCGCCCCGACTTCCTTCACAAGCCGACGCCCCTCCAGCATCCAGATCAACTGACACCCCACTGCCGTCACCCGATCGGCGATCGCACGAGCCGACTCACTCTGACCATCGACGAGCAGTATGCGGCGTCCGAGGTGGCCCGTCGGGACGGTGCAGCTCAGCGGCATTCCCAGCGCTGGCGCACGGGGTAGCCGCACCGTAAACAAAGCCCCAGCCTCTAGGGAAGAGTCGCAGGTGATGCAGCCGTTGTGAAGCTCGACGAGCTGTTTTGCCAGGGCAAGTCCTATGCCAGTGCCCTCGTACTGCCGGTGGTACGAGTCGTCAAGCTGCTTGAATTTCCGAAAGATGATGGTCTGGTGGTGCTCGGCAATGCCAATTCCAGTATCCTGCACTTGGATAATTGCCTCGGCCTCGTTCAGCGACAGCCGCACGGCGATACAGCCCCCCGCCGGAGTAAACTTAACCGCGTTGCTTAGTAAGATAGCAATCACCTGCTTAAGACGATGGGGGTCGGCGGCGACGCCGTCATGGGGAGGCTCTGCAGAAGTCTCTAGGGTCAGGGTGATGCTGCGGTTCTCGGCGTTAAGGCGATAGTCCTGTAAACAGTCTTGAATAAGCGCGGAGAGGGAAACCTGCTGAATGTTTAACGTCATCTGCCCCAGCTCGCTTTGGGAGAGATCAAGCATACTGTTGATTATCTCTAACAGATGCTTACCCTGGTTATAGATACTCTCCAAGTAGTGGCGCTGCTGCGCGCTTGAGCGCCGCGTCAGCGCCATCATCAAGCCAGCGCAGCAGAGTGGTAGACATCCCCAGGATATAGGTCAGCGGCGTACGCAGCTCGTGGTTCACCGAAGCCAAAAAGACGTTCTTTGCCCGTTCCGCCAGCGCGTATTCCGGCTCAAAGAGATCGAGGGTACCGGCCGCAGTGAGAGGCTGACCTGAGGGGCTAGAAGACAAATCAGAGGCTGCCGCAGGGGCTGAGGGGGTGGGGGTGACGCGAGTCTCTGTCATTGTCTGTGACTCCTGTTCGAGCGGTAGGTGGTGCGACAGCGCAGAGGACAGAGGGCTGTAGCACGGTGCCGCCGTCTGCGCTGTCAGAAGTGGGTTGGGTGCGAGCCGCCGTTCAATCTGAGATAGGCTCTCTAGCATCAGTTCGACGACCAAACGGTGACTGGTCGAGGGGCCGCAAAGCTGCCGCACCTGCCGGATGACGGGAAGATGGTCCGAGTCTGATGGCAGCTGCTCGGCTAGCCAGTCCACAAACTGAGCGACGGCTTCTCCATCCAGCAGGTCAACTGCGTACTGCTCTTGGGTTGAGCTCCATGCTCGAGGCTGGGTAGCAGAATTGGAGGGGGCGAGCTGCGATCGCTGAGCAATTAGCAGCGCCCCAACCGTATCTGAGACCACTAGACTAAAATGGTCAATGTTCTCCAACCTAGACGGATCGAGGTCCAAAGACGTCTCTGTCAAGACGTAGAGTATGGACTGCGGAAAATTCGCATCGCCAAGCTGGTAGACCTGATGAAAGCTATTGCGCAAGTGCTGAAATAGACTCGTCGACAGCTGATAGCGAAACGTTGGGTCGAAACTGGCCATAGATGATCGCTGTAGAACATCGCGCCAAGAGCGCCACGGCGGTGATATCAAAGATATCGAGGGGGCAGGGACTCATGGGGCAAAGGGGGCCTTAAGAGTGGTCCTTCTAAAGAGCCCACCTGCAGTAGGTCTGAGCACTTGTAATGTTATCTCGCCCCTTAATCCCCCCCCGCGAATCTAAAGAATTTCGTGATACTTGCATGAAGATAATACGATGCATCGCTTAGCTACAATGCCCGGAGGATGGACGCCCGACACCGACGGCGTCATTTTTATTGACCAGCAGCCTGCACCCATCGTCGTTCTGACTGCAGCCGACACCGATATTCAATCTTTGGTTCGCGCCGCAGCGACCCTCCCTCCGTCTTTTCCAGCAGTCAGGGTCGCCAGCCTGCTGCAGCTTCAGCAGCAGCTCACGGTCGATGCCTACGCCGAAGATATCCTCTCCCGTGCCCGCGTAATTGTGCTGCGGCTTTTGGGGGGCGTCGCATACTGGCCCTACGGACTCGAAGTGGTGAAGCAGAGCGCTATTGCCTCTGGCGCAAAGCTGGTCGTGGTTCCAGGGGACGATCGCCCGGACCCTCACCTGATGAGTCATTCGACAGTCTCTCTGGCGATCGCTGACCGGCTCTGGCGCTACTTCACCGAAGGGGGCTTGGCCAATACCACCCACGCCCTGCAGTATGCCGCTGCCGTTGGACTCTGCGCCCAATACGACCCGCCGCTGCCCCAGTCTGTGCCCCGCGTCGGCCCCTACCCCTGGGCTAGCCAGGACGTAACGGGTAAAGCGGCCCAGCCGGACGGAGTCCCGTTTCCTGAAGTCGGCCTGCTGTTCTATCGTGCCCACTACCTCTCGGGCAATACAGCACCCGTTGAGGCGCTCTGCGCGGCTTTAGCGCAGCGGCAGCTCACTCCTAAACCGCTGTTCGTCTCCTCTTTGCGGGAGCCCGAGGTTCAAGACCAAGTTGCCCAACAGCTGCCTCAGGCCCAGCTCATCCTCAATACCACCAGCTTTGCCATCGCCCAGCTAGATCACGCAGATCCCAGCCCGGCCCTTTGGCACAGGCTAAACGTACCGGTGCTGCAGGTCATCCTCAGCGGCGGCACTCAAGATCAGTGGCAGCAGCGGTGGCAAGGGCTGTCTCCCCGAGACATGGCCATGAACGTGGCGCTACCGGAGGTAGATGGCCGGATCATCAGCCGGGCCGTCTCTTTCAAGGCGATCGCCACCACAAGCCAACAGCTAGAAACCGACGTCGTCACCTACCGTCCCGTGGGCGATCGCGTCCAGTTCGTAGCCGATTTGGCGGCTCGGTGGGTACGGCTGCGGCAAACGCCTCCCCAAGCGCGTCGCATCGCCCTCATCCTCGCCAACTACCCCAACCGGGACGGACGCATCGCCAATGGGGTGGGCCTCGACACCCCCGCCAGCTGTATTCAGGTGCTGGCAGCGTTGCAGCAGGCGGGCTACATGGTCGGCGACAGTCCTCAAACCGGAGACGAGCTGATCCGGCAGCTCACCGCTGGCCCCACCAACGACCCCGAGGCGCGGGAGCTGAAGTCGCCCAATCAGGGACTGGCCTTGGAAGACTACTGGACGTATTTTCAAGGGCTGCCCGAGGCCGTCAGGCAAGGGGTTACGGAGCGGTGGCAGCAGCTGATCACGGCGACGGGCGGGACCATCCCAGTTTTCGGTCGGCAATACGGCAATATCTTCGTGGGTATCCAACCCTCGCGGGGCTACGACGCCGACCCCAGCTTGAGCTACCACGCCCCCGACCTCGCCCCGACCCACGACTATCTGGCGTTCTACCACTGGATCCGACAGGCCTTTGACGCCCACGCCGTGGTGCATCTGGGCAAGCACGGCAATCTGGAATGGCTGCCCGGCAAAAGCATCGCCCTTTCAGAAAACTGCTACCCGGAAGCGGCCTTTGGCCCGCTGCCCCACCTCTACCCCTTCATCGTCAACGATCCTGGAGAAGGCTCTCAGGCTAAGCGGCGTGCCCAAGCCGTAATCATCGACCACCTAACCCCTCCCCTCACGCGGGCCGAGCTCTACGGGCCGCTGCTGCAGCTTGAGGCTATGGTGGATGAATACTATGAGGCTCAAAGCTTGGATCCGGGACGTCTCCCGGCCATCCGCGATCGCCTCATGGCCTTGCTGCAGCAGGCGCAGCTAGATAAAGACCTGGGCTGGGCCTCCCAGTCACCGCAGACCGCAGTAAACAGCTCGCTCCTCAGGGGGACCTGACGTTGAGGCTTTTATTACCCAGGCTGATGGCTACCTGTGCGAGCTGAAAGAATCTCAGATTCGAGATGGGCTACATATCTTCGGTCAGCCCCCCCAGGGAGATCAGCAGCGAGATCTGGCGGTGGCGATCGCCCGCTACCCTGACCCGGGGCGGATGGGCCTCACCCGGGCGATCGCCGCCGCGTGGCGGCTCGATTTAGACCCGCTCACCGCCAATCTAGGGGAACCGCTCCAGGCCGATCATCCTGCTTTGGGCGGCTGCCGCACTGTAGGAGACGCTGTAGAAGCAATCGAAGCGGCGGCGGGCCGACTTGTGGAAAAGCTCATTTCGGGAGAGCCTCCCCACAAGCTCACAGCCGATATAGGTTTGGCCCAAGAGCTAATCTGGGTCGCCCAACGGCTCTTGCCCGCCCTAGCGCAGACCCGCCAGGAAATTACCGCTCTCCTCCAGGGTCTCGCGGGAGGTTACGTGCCCAGCGGCCCCTCAGGTGCCCCCACCCGAGGGCGCAGCGACGTGCTTCCCACAGGGCGCAACTTCTACAGCGTCGACAGCCGCGCTATTCCAACCCCCAGCGCCTGGGACGTGGGGCGTCGAGCCGCAGAGACCTTAATCGACCACTACACCCAAGAGCACGGCGAGTATCCCAAAACGCTGGGGCTCTCGGTGTGGGGCACCTCAACCATGCGCACGGGCGGCGACGACATTGCCGAGGCGCTGGCGCTGCTGGGGGTACAGCCCGTATGGGATGGTCCCTCTCGGCGCGTGGTAGATTTTGAGATTTTGCCTGTGGCGACCCTGGGGCGTCCGCGCGTTGACGTGACCTTAAGGGTATCGGGCTTTTTCCGCGATGCCTTCAGCGGTCTGATCGATCTATTTCATCGGGCGGTTGAGGCGGTAGCAGCGCTGGAGGAGCGCGCTGAGGACAACCCCTTAGCGGCGCAGGTGAACGCGGATATGGCCCAATGGCAATCTGCGGGACTCTTGCCCCAGCAGGCCGAAACGCGATCGCACTACCGCGTATTTGGCTCTAAGCCGGGTGCCTACGGGGCAGGGCTTCAAGGGCTGATCGAAGGGCAAAACTGGACGGACGCCAGCGACTTAGCGCGGGCCTACATCAACTGGAGCAGCTACGCCTATACGGGCCGCGAGGGCAAAGCCGCGCCGGAAGCCTTTCAGCAGCGGCTGCAGCAGATGCAGGTGGTGCTGCACAACCAAGACAACCGAGAGCATGATTTGTTAGATTCTGACGACTACTACCAGTTTCAGGGGGGACTCACGGCGGCGGTGCGGTCCCAGGGGGGTGATCCCAGCGTCTATCTTGGCGACAACGCCGTGCCTGAGCGTCCCCGCGTTCGCCCGCTCGGAGAGGAGATCGCCCGAGTCTATCGCTCGCGGGTCGTCAACCCCAAGTGGATTCGAGGCGTCATGCGCCATGGCTACAAAGGGGCTTTTGAGATGGCGGCTACGGTGGACTACCTATTCGCCTATGACGCCACCACAGGCTGCGTCGCCGACCATATGTACGACGGCGTAGCCGAGGCCTACGTACTCGACAAGGGAGTACAGGCTTTCGTGCAGGAAAAAAACCCCTGGGCACTGCGGGATATGGCAGAGCGACTGCTAGAAGCGCACCAGCGTAAGCTGTGGCAGGCCCCTCCAGAGCGCGTGGAGGCGCTGCGGGCGATCGTACACCAGTCGGAGGGGGCTATCGAGGACCGGACAAACCCGACGCCTCGGTAAGAAGCGATTTCCAAATCGCCCCCTATCAAAATCGGCCCTATCGGGATGGACGCCGCCGCTGCAAAAATTCGGGAATATCGAGGCCACCCGAAGACTTGGGCGCAGGCTCCGACGGCGCCGCCGAAAACGTAGGCTTTGACGACGGACGCTTTAAGGGGGCAATGCGAGGAGTCTCGACCTGCATTTCTCCCGACTCTGGCGCAAACCCTGTAGCAATGACGGTGATGCGAACCTCACCCTGGAGGCGATCGTCGATCACCGCCCCAAAAATGATGTTGGCGTTGGGGTCGACGGCTTCATAAATAATCTCTGCCGCCCCGTTGACCTCATGGAGGGTCAGGTCGCTTCCGCCCGTGATATTGAAGACCACACCCTTCGCCCCGTCAATCGAAGATTCAAGCAGGGGAGAAGAGATGGCTGCGATCGCCGCTTCGCGAGAGCGAGATTTCCCGGAGCCGATGCCGATGCCCATCAGCGCAGAGCCTGCATCCGCCATAACGGTGCGCACGTCCGCAAAGTCAACGTTGACCAAGCCAGGCACCGTAATAATATCTGAAATACCTTGGACGCCCTGGCGCAGAATGTCGTCCGCGACCTGAAAGGCTTCTTGGACCGGCGTCTGCTCAGAAATCACCGACAGCAGCTTGTCATTCGGAATCATAATCAGCGTGTCTACCCGACTTTGCAGCGCCGCAATGCCCTCCTCAGCTTGAGAGGTCCGCCGCCGCCCCTCAAACATGAACGGACGCGTCACCACACCAACCGTCAGCGCCCCAACTTCCTTCGCGACTTCGGCAACCACAGGCGCACCGCCAGTGCCGGTACCGCCGCCCATACCGGCGGTGATAAAGACCAAGTCTGAGCCTTCTAAAGCGGCCGCAATCTCGTCCCTAGATTCCTCAGCGGCTTTCTGGCCAATGGCGGGATTTCCCCCAGCGCCTAGCCCTCGGGTCAGCTTCTGACCCACCTGAAGTCCGTTTTTGGACGAGGAACTCTCCAGCGCTTGAGCATCCGTATTGATAGCCCAAAACTCGATCCCCGACACATCGCTGGCGATCATGCGGTTCACGGCGTTGCAGCCCCCCCCGCCTATACCAATAACTTTAATTCTCGCTACGCTGCTTGGCACGACCGAATTACCCCTCGACTGCTCGTCTGGCACACCGTTATCGTGACTGTTTGTCTGCCCACTATTTGCCTGCCCACTACTGATCTGACTTATGTGGGATCTAGGGTCTGTAAAAGGATTTGATGTATTCGCGGTATTCATCGGCAGCTAAGACACAGCAGCGAACGTTAGGGCCAGTCAGTACAATCTATTTCAGTACAATACTATCTATTTCAGTACAATACTATCTACCAAGGAATGCACCTGCATAATAGCTAGCTAAACTAGAAGCTCACCCGACCCGCACAAGGCAGAACCATTGTAGTGCGCAGCGAAGAGGATATCCATTGAGCACGGGGCTATTCTTGTTCACTATAGGGTAAGTTGCTCTAAAACACCAACCGTCTCTAGAAACGGCGCTGGCAAAGGCGTCGCTCCCAAATATCCTGCCTGAAGTCATCTAAGGGCGATCGCCTCAGCCACGATCATAAACAGCATTCTAAGCCCTCAAGCGAGGGAGCTGAGCGAGCTACTCTGTCTCTAGGTCAGATCCCTCCAACTCGAGCTCTGCAGCCTCTAGTTCGTCTGCTTCCAGTCCTCCCCCATTTGTCATCTGTAAAAAGGGTTCCAAGGTTGTCAGGTCAATATAGTCGACCTCAGACAGCGGCAGGGTTTCGGGGAGGTCTCGCATCCGGTCAAGGGTTTTGAGCTGTTCCGCAAAGCGTTCAGGAGTGTAAGAGCCGATGTGCACTAGGCCAAGACTACTGTCAATTGTAATATTTGCCGGATTCCGGAGATCAACTTCAGTTATCTCCACGGGACTCTGCCTAATTTGAACATAGAGCGACGACCACAAATCGCGGTATCTCTGGCCCATGCCAATCAGCTTCAGCTGAGGCAAATTGATGTCCCGGCGGACGGTATTGTAGCGCTCTATCGGAATCAGCCTTCCCGCTTCGTCCAGTAGACCTGTTGGCTGTAGGGTAAGGCCGACTGAATTGGACGGCGACGCAGCGGTCGCCGCCGTCTGTAGATCTGTTTTACCCAACAACAGCGCAACGGGTCGCTGCTCCCGAATGTGAACCTTGAGGCTAGGGGGCAGGATTTGGCGATTGACGGTGACCTCAGCAATCGGCCCTTTCGACTTGAGAGCCACGGCCAGCGGCTTAGGCTTGACCCGCAGAATGGAGCGCGGATATTCAATCGGCAGCAGCGTTTGCACCGTCTCCGTCGACAGAAAGTCATTGCCGCTCACGACGATCTGCTTAGGCGATCGCAGCACCCACCCCGGCAAAGAAATCGTCCAGATGACGCCGACGGTCATGGCCGAGACCACCAGAAACCGCCACAGCGATCGCACAATGCGCCAGCGCCGCCGACGTCTTAGCTGCCGGCGACGCTTAATAAGCTGTAGGGGGGAGGACCGGAGTCTAGCCATCTCGCATCAATATCCGCTACGGCGCATTGAGCTGAGGCTGAGGCAGGTCTTTCTGAAGCGCCTGACACCACTGCAAAGCCATCTCAGCGTTTGTGAACGGAATTGACCGCAGCGTTCCATCAATTAGGCAAACCTCCAGCACCGCCGACTTTCCCGAGGGCGCAGCGTCGACCAGCTGGCCGCCCACCCGCACTTGAAAGGACTCAACCTCTTTGAGAGAAACCGACTGTTGTGACACCAGACCTTGACGCGTAGGCGGCCCCCAAATCAGCGCGTGATCTCGCTGGCCCAAAATTGCCCGCACGTCGTACTTAGCGCGATCGTAGGTTTCAGCCCAGACCCGATAGGCCTCTACTTTCCGGTATTCGTTCCAGCCAGCCCAGGTAAGGCCAATAAAAATAGCTAGCAGGGGAAACCACATCAATCCGTGCAGCATAATCTGAGGCGTTGGAGCTAAAGTTTTACGTCATCCTCTTTATTCTAGGCTTAAGTTAAGAAACGGCTGAGCTATGGTAGGACATATCTTTACCCTTTGTACTTTTACACCTGGTTAAGTCTATGAAGTGGCAGTGGGGAATCCTGTTTTTGGTGGGGTTGGGCTGGGCGCTGACGACGCTGGCCGGGGGACGAGCTGAATACGACGGCCTTATTCTTGATTTTCGCGATGACCTGTCGCCTGCGCAAATTGAGCAGCAGTTAGCAGACTGGGGCGTTCCCTCGGCGCGGCTCAACAGCCCTTACTCCGAAGCTGAGCGCACCTACCTCCTCTCAGGTGACGCCCTCGGGTCAGCCTCCGAGCAGCGCCAGCGCCTCAAGCAGCTGCGGCGCTCAGAGCTGAAGGCGGTCACCGAAGCCATTGAGCCCAACTATATTTACAAAGCGACCAAGGCCCCCAACGACCCCGGCTACCCAGAGCAGTGGAACTTCCGCAGCATCAATATAGAGCCCGCCTGGGATGAAACTCAGGGTGAGGGGGTGACCGTGGCGGTGATCGACACCGGCATCAGCCGCGTCAAGGACTTGGCACAAACCAAGTTTGCGACGGGCTATAACTTTGTCGACAACAGCAGCGACACCTCAGACGACAACGGCCACGGCACCCACATTGCCGGCACCATTGCCCAGTCCACCGACAACGGCTACGGAGTGGCGGGAATCGCCCACGGCGCTACCCTAATGCCTCTCAAAGTGCTGAGCGCGTCGGGGGGCGGCAGCGTGGTCGACATTGCGGAGGCAATTCGCTACGCCGCCGACAACGGGGCCAACGTGGTCAACCTCAGCCTGGGCGGCTTAGGGGACAGTGCGGTGCTGCGGCAGTCCATTGACTACGCCCACGACAAGGGGGTGGTCATCGTCGCGGCAGCCGGAAACTCCGACGAGAATTCCGCCGCCTACCCGGCCCGCTACCCCCATGCGATCGCCGTCTCGGCCACAGACGCCACGGGAGCTAGAGCCCCCTACTCTAACTACGGCGCGGGAGTCAATATCGCTGCACCCGGCGGCAGTCTCGGCGAAGCCGAAACCGGCGGCATTTTGCAGGATACGATTGTTCCCAACGAGGGAACCTCAGCCCTCAGGCCGCTCCAGGGCACCTCCATGGCGACGGCCCACGTCAGCGGCGTGGCGGCGCTGGTGGTGGCTTCTGGCGTCGACGATCCTGACGAGGTGGCCCAAACCCTTTTCCAGTCCTCTCGGGCCGCCCGCAGCGACGAGCTGAACTACCTGGGGACCGGACACCTAGACGCCGCTGCCGCCGTCAAGCTGGCCCAAACCGGCAAAATCTCTCCCAAAGACTTCTTCGGCTGGCTCAACCGCAACGGCTACCTTAACCTGCGCTTTTGGTTTGACGGCGGCGTGGTGGCCCTGCTGCCGAAAATCGGCATGGTGCTGGGGTCTTACCTGCTGGCCTGGGTGCTGCGCACCTATTTGCCCTTCACCGCTCCTTTCCTCGGCAGCGGCTGGTTTACCAGCGGCTTAATTGGCGGCAGCGCGGGCGCGTTTTTTCTGCGGGGCCTGTACGTCTTTGACTTGCCCCAGTGGCCGATGCGGGTGATGGGCAGCTCCCTCCCAGAGCTCGGGACCGCCGTGGGGGGCAGCGGCGCGTTGAACCCGATTACGGCCAGCGCCCTCATCCCGCTAGCGCTGCTGGCGCTGCTGCTCTCCCACCCGACGCTGAAGTGGTTTGCCGTGGGCAGCACCCTCGGGGTCGCCAGCTGCTTGGCCGTCAGCGCCTTTCTTACGCCAACTCTAATATGGCTGGGAGGCGGGGCGATCGCCAGCCTCTTTTTACTCGTGAATGCGGGGTTCTGTGTAGTATTGGCTTACTTAGCGTTAAGGGTGGAGGCGGCCCGATGAGCAGTTCTACGGATGAGCAGATGATCACAGTTGAGGGGACGGTGGTCTACTCCAGCATGGGGACAGGGGCCTGGGCGTTTAAGGGGAGCGATCGCACCTACGAGATCTACCAGGGACAGCCCGCTGAGCTGCAGCAGGATGGACTCAGGGCGCGGGTGACGGGCCGGGTCCGAAACGATGTGATGACGCTGTCGATGATCGGCCCGGTGCTAGAAGTTCAGCAGGTTGAGATTCTCTAAGCCGCAAGATATCCCGCCCAGTCGCTAACTCCTATGTCTGATTCAATCTTCAACCCGGACGCCGTTCTCCCGCCAGCGCAGCTCTGGGCCCGCGTCAAGGCGCAAACTGAGCATGCCCTAGACTGTGGGGCACTGCAGTCCATTCCAACGCAGGCTCAGTTTGTGGAGGATCAAGGGGTGCGGTTTGTCGTGCGTATCTTGGCCAACCTAGCGCGCAAGGCGCAGGCCAAAAAAAAGCAGACAAAATCCACGGCAGACGGAAAGCCCTTCAACCCATTTTTGCCCTACGACAGCGATTTATTCGTCGGTAATCTCTCATCCACCCACCTCTGCTTGCTCAATAAGTACAATGTCGTGGATCATCACCTACTCATGGTGACGCGAGCGTTCGAATCGCAAGAGGCCTGGCTCAATGAACAAGATTTTGACGCCGTCTGGCGCTGTCTGTCTGAGATGGAGGGTCTAGCGTTCTACAACGGCGGCACTTTAGCGGGGGCGAGTCAGCGCCATAAGCACCTGCAGCTCATTCCCACCGCCACGGACGAGATTCCAATAGATGCCGTGCTGCAGTTTGAATGCCTCGGCGCACCCCACCGGCTGCCTGCCCTGCCTTTCTTCCATAGCGCCATGGCCCTGGCCCCTATCGAGTCAGCCTCCCAGCTGCTCGCGGCCTACCGCAGGCTCCTCCAGGCGGTTGACATCACGGTCAGCGGGGCCCAGCAGACCGAGGCATATAATCTGCTGTTTACGCGGCGGTGGATGCTGGTAGTGCCGCGATCGCAAGAGTCGTTCAAGTCGATTTCCGTCAATTCTCTTGGCTTTGCGGGCTCGCTGTTTGTCCAGGATGACGCTCAGCTCGACCTTCTCAAGACCCACGGACCGATCGCGGTGCTAAAGCAGGTCGCTATAGCCGGATAGCCTGCTGGTGCGCTGCTGGGTGATCCGAGCCTGGCAGGCTGCGTAGTAGGCGTTATAGCCCGTTGCCCCGTAGGCCTCTTGGACCTCTGACAGACAATGGGCGTCGCGGAAGTCAATCCAGGCTAGCTGTGCGTCCACCAGACTCTCTTTTACGGGATCGCTGGGGCCGCTTTGGATAGCCTGGTACACCTTATTGAGGCGGGCGTCCTCCCGCTCGTAGGCCAGGAACGTGCAATAGCTGACGGATGACGTGTCTTGGGGATCATCGCAGTTGACGATCTCTCCGCCGCTGCTGACGACATCGACGGTGCCCAGTCCTGCGAGGAGCGAGTCCGAAACGATAAGCGCCTCATCCGTCAGTAGCAGGTTGAGCTGAGCCGTGCGATCGCCGGTCAGCTCAGCGAGGCAGTCCTCTTGATCGACTCCAAGCAGCGGCTGAAACGCGCATTCGGCGTCTCGAAACGAAATCCAGCTGCGCTGTGCCGCTACTAGCTCTGCTTGAGCGTCTGGCGACAGCGCATTGGTCACCGTTCGATAGGTGCGGTTGAGCTGGCGGTCGGCCTCTGCATAAGAGATCCTGTCGGCCTTTTCGCTGGGGGTTGGGTTATCGGCTGGTGCGTCCTCGGAGGCACTCGCAGAGGGCGGCTCGCTTGCGGCCTCACCTGCGGCGTCGCTACTTGCCGCGTCCGTGGCCCCGTCTCCGGCAGATCGCCTAGAGGCCTCTAACCGCTGACCGTCCAGCATCACGGCCTGGATGACAGCATCGCTGCGGTACTGCGTCGTCTTGTAGAAAGAGCCCTCCATCGGCTCGGCGTACAGCCCAGCCAGCGCAGCCGCCTCTCCGTCAGCGAAGCCGTTGGTGCGAAAGACAACGCTGACGGGCTCAAAACGGCTGAATTGGACGGATTCTCGCGTCTCATTTTCCGCGCTGTAGGCTAGCGTCGCTTCGCCATAGACCGCTTCGGCCTGCGGCAGCCGTGTCCCCGGTCCCACTCCGGCAGTGGTCTTGAAGCGGGGGTTGGTTGTCAGCAGCAGCCTGACCGGATCGTCATCGCTGAGGGGCTCTGAGCTAAACTGCAGCACGTAGAACAGCGTCTCGTCTCCCAGGGTGACGGCGATCGCGTCCAAATCCACCATGAAGTTGGGCACGGAGGCAAAGGTGATCGCGTTTCCAAACACCCGATTCACCTCAGCCTTGAGTTCGCCAAAGGTTGCTCCTAAGCGAGCAGGACCGAGGCGATCGGCGGTAATTGTGGTGATCTCATCCGAGGAAGCGATTCCCAAAGCTGACGAGTCAGTTGCAGAAGACGCCTCGGTAGACTGCTCGGTGCCTGTTTTGACACAGCCCGTTCCCAAAAACAGCAGGATAAGCAACCAGCAACGCCACATAGGGTTTCCTCAGCGCATAGACTTCCTGTTTCTACGCTAATCCATCCTAAACGCGCAGTCCTCGGTAATGGGCTACTTCTTAATCCGCTGTCATAGGTCACTTCGAACCTAGGCTTTTCTCCCAGGCGGCGATTGAATGGGGCACGATGGGCAGCACTAGGTCATGTATGGCCTGGGCGTAGGCGGTGATCTCATTCTGTGCGCCTTTACCCAGTCGCAGCTGGAGGAAGTGCAGCAGGGCCTGCAGGGAAACTGTCCAAACCCAGGAGGTATAAACGGCAGGGACAAGCACGCCCCGCGCTTGCTCTCGGCCAACCCCCAGATCGAGCAGCTGTCGGTAGGCCTCATAGCTCTGGCGACAAAGCGTCTCGTAGGTGGCGATCGCCTGCTGGTTGGCTGCGGGGTCGAGATCACCCTCAGTGGCCTGCTTGTTGGATTTAGCCTGCAGACGAAAGGTCTGGGGGCAGTAAAACTCCTGACCATCTTCAATCGCAACGTAGCGAAAGCTCTTCTCGTTCCAGCCCACCTGCTCGTCGCTGTGGCTGCTGGCAATTGTGTGCTTCCACCACTGGCGGGCCAGAAATAGGGGTGCTTTAACCTTGAATTTGAATACGACGCCACGAAAGGGAGACGTGTGTTGATGAGCAGCAAGATAATTCAGTAGCTTGATGTCTTTTTCGGCCAGCTCGTCGGACACTCTCTCAAAGGAGGCGCGAGCGTCATTGACCACGTCTAGGTCTGAACCCATGTGAGATAAGAGCTGAATACGGCTTTTGCCGTCGTTGAGGGGATCCTTAACTAAAGACTCAGACGTTGAAACAATCGCTGTGCTGACCATATATGTGGATAGGGACATAAACAAAACCTCAACCTGTAGCGTAGGTACGAGACCCCTACGATAGCAGGATAGAATAGCGTTTTGCTAGGGATGTAACGCTTCAATACGCATCACTCGATACGCATCACTCTGTTTTTGGAAACTCAGGCCGCAGATCAACTGAAAACTTTTTGGGAAGCGGAGTTTCCCAATTTAGACAGGGCTTAAAACCGTAGATAATGCAGCAGCTGGTTCACAACGTCCCGAGGCAGACCAAGACGACGCTGCAGGTCGACCAAATCGCGAAACGGCGCCGCCTCGCGGGTCATCACGATGGAGCGGGCAACCTCCTCACTAACGCCGGGAAGCTCCGCGAGAGCCGTCAGCGGCGCGTAGTTTGGATTCAGTCCTCCAATACTGGTTTCGTCGACCGAATAATATCGAAACTGAATCAGCATAGAAAACTGCTGCAATACGGCGGTCGACACCCCTAAACCACTCGACACATCCTCTAGGCAGTAGAACACCACGCCTGCCTGTCGTAGCGCCACCAGCTGGCGCGCCTGGTGAATCGAGAGGTGAGGCAGGCGCAGCCAGTCGTCCACCCCCGCCCGGTTAGCGTCGATAAATAGACCCAGCTCCACGGCGATCGCCACATCATCCAGGGTGCACAGCCGGCAGTAGGGATTTTGCTGAATCTCCAGCACGCGGGTTCGCGCCTCGCTGTCTAGCGATCGCCTTAATCCCCCAATCCAGCGCTTTAGCTCCACAGCGTTGCCCTACAATCCCTAACTCCACCCAGCCATCAGTCTATACGGTCTAGCCACTGGCGGCGCTTTTGCTCAAACTCATACTCTGAGATTAATCCGTCTTGGCGGAGCTGATCAAGCTGACGCAGCGCCTCAGCGACAGACTGCACCTGCTTTGGGTCCGGAAAGTTCTGCACTGTCTGCAGGGTCTGAGCCTGACGCATTAGCAGATAGCGCTGATTGAAGTTGTGGTCAAACACTTCGTCACTCATCAAGCCATACCACACCCCTTCAATGACGCTGGCAATCTGGGGAATGGACGTGAAGTAAGTCAGCAGATAAACAATGCCCCAGCGCCATTCGCCCAGGTAAAACTTGTGGATCCCTGGGAGCAGGATGCCAGCGAGCGCCAGCACGATCGCTTTGCCGCGCTGCCGAGGCCTTAAGGTAGTCGAAGAAGACTTCATCGGAGCAGCCCGAGATAGGTCGTTTCCATGATAATCAATTCGGCCTGGTTATATCGGGGCGGAAGGACAGCGCAAACTGCTGGTCGTGCAGCGCGGCGTAGCGATCGCCTTTGGCCAACAGTTCCTCATGGGTGCCCGTTTCCACGATGCGGCCCTGCTCCACCACCATAATTCGGTCGGCCCGCCGCACCGTGCCCAACCGGTGGGCAATGATGAACACGGTGCGCCCCAGCATCAGCCGCTCTAGGGCCTGCTGTACCAGGGCCTCCGACTCAGAGTCCAGAGCCGAGGTGGCCTCATCCAAAATTAAAATGCGGGGATCGAGCAGCACCGCTCGGGCGATCGCCAGCCGCTGCCGCTGCCCGCCGGATAGGTTGACGCCCCGCTCTCCCACATAGGTGCTGTAGCCCTGGGAAAATCCCTGGATGAAGCGGTGGGCATTGGCGACGGTGGCCGCCGCCTCGATTTGCGCCAGGTCAACATCGCGCTGCCCAAAGGCGATGTTTTGGGCGATGGTGCCGGAAAACAGCAGCGTATCTTGGGGAACGATGCCGATTTGCCGCCTGAGGCTGCGCAGGCCCACGTCGCGAATATCGATGCCGTCGATCAGAATTTGTCCCCCCTGGGGATCGTAGAAGCGCGGCAGCAGGTTCACCAGGGTCGTCTTACCTGACCCACTAGGGCCGACCAAGGCGATCGCTTCTCCAGGGGCCACCTTGAGGGTCAAGTCCCGCAGCACCGGCTGCTCCCCGTAGGCAAAGCTAACGGCCCGGTATTCCACCCGCCCCGCCACGGGCGGCAGCGGCCTAGCCTGGGGCAAATCCACCACGGCGGGCTGCAGAGCCAGCAGCTCAAAGATGCGGTCTACCGACGCCTCCCCCTGTTTAAATTGGCTGTAGTTATCGGTAATGTGGGCGATGGGGTCAATCAGCAGCAGCACGGCCGCCACATAGCTGCCAAAGGCTTCCCCGGTGAGGTTGCCCGCCGCAATCTGCCAGCCTCCCAGCAGCAGCAGCAGCAAAATGCTGATGGCGTAGAGGAACCCCACTACGGGGAACTGAACGGCCCGCAGCCAAGCGGTGCGGTACTGGGCCTGACGGTTGCGCTCAGCCTCTTGGCGAAACCGCTCTAGCTCAAAGGCTTCGGCGGAAAAGGCCTGGATGATGCGCATGCCGCTCACCGTTTCAGTGACCAAAGACGACAAGTCGGAAACCCGGTTTTGGCTGCGGCGGGAGGCGGCCAGCATGCGATCGCCGAACCAGCCAATCAGCACCGCCAGCAGCGGTACCATCACCAGGGTGGCGAGGGTCAGCTGCCAATTGAGGTAGACCATGTAGCCAAAGACCACCACCAGCTGCAGCAGACAGGGCACAAAGTCGTGAAACAGCTTGTTGATTACTTCACCCACCCGGTCAATATCTTCTGTGAGTCGGTAGGAGAGATCCCCGGTTTTCGCAGTCTCGAAGTAGCCGAGGCTGAGGGTTTGTAGGTGAGCGTAAGTGTCGAGCCGCAGGTCGAAGGCGATGCGCAGAGCTGCCCGGGCCATGAGCGCGTCTTGTCCGTACTGGGCTAACTTTTGCACCAAAAACAGCAGCGTGGTCACCCCGGCTAGCCGCGCTAATGTCCCCACTTCACCCGCCGCTAACGCCCCCAGCATTTCCCCAGCGATCCAGGCCAAGAAGGGCCAGAAGATGGTGAATACTGCAGTGCAGAGCAGCGCCTGGGCGATGGTGCGCCAGTGGCGTTGAATGTAGGGCAAAAGCTGCCGGTAGCGGGAGCGTTGGGGCAAGGCTTGTGGGTAAGAGTCACAACGCCCTTCAGGGTATCAGCTTTTATCACTGCGCTGGGCTGTGGGGCTGCAGGATTAGACCGCCGGGGGAAAGCAGGACAGGGCAGCGCTCTGTTTCTACTCGGGGCAGGGCTCGGAATAGGTAGGGACGGCACCTGGCTCATGTGTGGCTGCTGCTTGGGCGAGCCCCAGACGCATGGCATCGACAAACCGGCTGACGCGAATGGGGTCGACGGGCTGGGCGATCTGGCCTTTGCGCTTCAGGGACGACGAAACGATCACGCCGGAAGCGGCCTGAATCAAGTTGGGAATGTTCTCCCAGGTGGCACCGCTGCCGATAAACACCGGGACGCCCTTAGAGGCCGCCATCGCCAGCTCTAAATCTTCTTTATTCGGAGGCGACCCCGTGGACCAGCCCGATAGAATCACCCCGTCGGCCAGCCCCCGCTCGATGGTCTCTTGCACCGCTGTGGTCAGGTTGGGTGCCCCCAAGGGACGGGCGTGCTTCACCAGCACGTCGGCCAAAATTTTCACATCGCTGCCCAGCTCGCGACGATAGCGCAGCAGCCGGTGGGCGTCCCCCTCAATTAGGCCTTGGTCAGTGGCCATGACGCTCGTGAGCACGTTGACCCGAATAAACTGAGCCCCGGTACAGCTTGCGATCGCCAGAGCGCTGCGGGCGTCGTTGCGCAACACGTTGATTCCGAAGGGCAGGGTAACCAAATTCATCAGCCGATGCACGATGAGGCTCATGGCGCTGACCACGGCGGGATCGGCAGGCGCTTTGGTAAAGGGGGCATCGAAGAAATTCTCGACAATAATGCCGTCGACGCCGCCCGAGGCGAGGGCAGCGGCTTCCTGCTCGGCTCTGGCGATCACCGCCTTGAGGTCTCCGCCCCAGCGGGGTGACGTCGGCAAAGGCTGCAGGTGAACAACACCGACAATTGGGTTTGAAGTCTTAAATACCTGACGTAAATCCACGTATCTCCACGTTAGCCCACACGGTCTGAGGTCAAAGGTCCAATGGTTTCAAAGAGCGTCTTGAAAGCTTATCTTGAAAGCCTAATAGGGCCACTCCAGATCCTATCGAATAATTGGCAGCAAAGCGACCTCCATCCAGTTTCTTCCGGCAGCGCCGACGGCACGCGTCCCCGGGACTCAGCCTCAGTTCGGCACCGGCAAGTCAAACCCTTCTATCACGACTTCCTCAAAGTCGATCACATTGTTATGTATTTTTACGATAGGATGGTCCAGAAGCGTTGTTTACATAACTTATCCAACAACAGACCCATACGGCTTGCATATGTCGTCAGCCAAAAGGCTCAAACGCTGTTGGAGAGTCGGCTAGGCAATCTGATGACGAGTCGGGTCAATTATCGGCGCGCTCTTCGGCGCTCCCAATGGGCCAATCAGGTCCTGCAGGTGCACCGCTTGAAGCGCCCTAAAAGAACTGATGCGAACCGGGCGATCGCCCAATCGGGTTGAACAGAGTGTTATCGACGCTGTAATCACTATTAGTTTCGCGTCTAGTAAAGAAGTAAGTTTAGGAGTCTATGGGCACAAAGCCAACGGTTGCCATCTCCCACTTGGGGTGTGAGAAAAACAGGATCGACACCGAGCATATGTTAGGTCTGCTCGCGCAGTCGGGCTACGAGGTGGGCAACCCTGAAGACGAGGCTGATTATGTCGTCGTCAACACCTGCAGCTTCATTCAAGCGGCTCGCGAGGAGTCTGTGAAGGCTTTAGTTGAGCTAGCCGAGGCGGGCAAAAAGGTCGTCATTGCAGGCTGTATGGCGCAGCATTTTCAAGAAGAGCTGCTGGAGGAGATCCCCGAAGCGGTGGCGGTGGTGGGCACTGGAGATTACCAAAAAATTGTCGAGGTAATCGAGCGGGTGGAGCAGGGGGAGCGGGTTAAAGAAATTTCCCAGCAGCCCACCTATATTGCCGACGAGACCGTACCTCGCTACCGAACCACCGCCGAGGGAACGGCCTACCTGCGGGTAGCGGAGGGGTGCGACTATCGCTGCGCCTTCTGCATTATTCCCACCCTGCGCGGCAAGCAGCGATCGCGCTCTATTGAATCCATTGTGGCGGAGGCCACTGACCTAGCGGCTCAGGGCGTCCAAGAGCTGGTGCTTATTTCTCAAATTACCACCAACTACGGGCTCGATCGCTACGGCAAGCCGCAGCTAGCCGAGCTGCTGCGGGCTTTGGGTGAGGTGGAGGTTCCCTGGATTCGCATGCACTATGCCTATCCCACCGGCCTCACGCCTGAGGTGATTGCCGCCATCAAAGACACGCCCAATGTGCTACCTTATTTAGACTTGCCTCTACAGCATTCTCACCCCGATGTTCTCAAGGCCATGAATCGGCCTTGGCAGGGACAGGTCAACGATAGGGTTATCGAAGCTCTCAAGGCAGAGCTCCCCGATGCGGTGTTGCGCACAACGTTCATTGTCGGATTTCCCGGTGAAACCGACGCGCAGTTCGAGCACCTGCTGCAGTTTGTTCAGCGCCATCGGTTTGACCATGTCGGGGGATTCACCTTCTCTCCAGAAGAGGGAACGGCGGCGTACAGTCTGCCGAACCCTGTGCCTCAAGCCGTAATGGACGACCGTTTAGAACGGCTGATGCTAATTCAGCAGCCCATTTCTCAAGAGAGGAATGCTGCTGAGGTAGGCCATGTTGTCGATGTTCTTGTCGAGCAAGAGCACCCCGGAACTGGGCAGCTTGTAGGCCGCTCGGCGCGATTTGCGCCTGACGTCGATGGGGTAGTCTATCTCGAAGGCAGCGCCCCGCTCGGCAGCATTGTGCCTGCCGAAATTACCCATGCAGATATCTACGACCTGTACGGTCATGTTGCAAACCCTCAAACTCAGCTTAGAGGCGCGCTCCGACGTGTCTCGACTATTTAATACAGGAGACACGGATGGACTTGTCATTTAACACCTTGGGCCTCTCAGAAGCCCGCGTACAATCCCTTGAGAAAGTGGGATATACGCAGCCCACTGCAATTCAGGCAGAGGCGATCCCGCCGCTTTTAGCAGGTAGAGACGTTGTCGGCCAGGCCCAAACGGGAACCGGCAAAACGGCGGCCTTTGCGCTGCCGCTGCTAGAGCAAGTTGACCCCAACGCTAAAGGGGTGCAGGCGCTGGTTCTCACGCCCACCCGCGAGCTGGCACAGCAGGTCTATCAGGCCATTCGCGGCTTCAACGACGATCGCCGCGTCCACGTGCTGTCGGTATACGGCGGCCAGGCCATCGACCGGCAAATTAAGCAGCTGCGACGCGGCACTCAGATTGTTGTCGGCACGCCGGGGCGCATTCTAGACCTGCTCAATCGAGGTGAGCTAAAGCTCGACACCCTAGAGTGGCTCGTGCTTGACGAGGCGGACGAGATGCTCAACATGGGCTTCATCCAAGACGTCGAACGCATTTTGGCCCAGGCTCCTTCAGAGCGCCAAACCGCCTTCTTCTCGGCCACCATGGCCCCCGCAGTTCGGGCGCTGGCCGCGAAGTTCCTGCGATCGCCCGTCACCATCACCGTTGAGCAGCCCCAGGCCACGCCCAGCCGGGTTGTGGAGACGGCCTACATGCTGCCTCGCGGCTGGAGCAAGGCCCGAGCGCTGCAGCCCATCCTCGAAATGGAAGACCCTGAATCTGCCATTGTCTTTGTGCGCACCCGCCGCACCGCAGCAGACCTCACCCGGCAGCTGCAGGCCGCGGGCCACAGCGTCGACGAATACCACGGCGACCTGAGTCAGTCTCAGCGGGAGCGGCTGATGCTGCGCTTTAAGCAGCGCCAGGTGCGCTGGGTCGTGGCCACTGACATCGCGGCGCGGGGTCTGCACGTTGAAGACCTCACCCACGTCATCAACTACGACCTGCCCGACAGCGTCGAGAACTACGTTCACCGCATTGGCCGCACGGGCCGAGCCGGGAAGGAGGGCGCTGCCATCACCCTGGTGCACCCCCTCGACAAGCGCAAGATTCGCGACATTGAGAACCACACCCGGCAAAAGCTGGAGTGGGCCAACATCCCCACCCGCGCTGACATCGAGGCTCGTCACCTGCAAAAGCTCAAGTCTCAGATTGAGGAAGTGCTCGTCGGCGAGCGGGTCGCCTCGTTCTTGCCCATCGTGGCCCAGCTGAGCGAAAACTACGAGCCCCACACTGTAGCCGCCGCCGCGCTGCAGATGGCCTACGACAAGATTCGCCCCGTGCAAACGCGGGTTGACCACGAGTCGATGTCGACGCCCAAGCCGCGATCGCGCCGGGGTGGCCGCCCCAGCCCGCGCCGCAGCCGGGACTCTCGGGACTCTGTCTCTTCTAAGCACAACTAGGTCCGACTAGATTAGGTTGAGGGAGCGATCGCTGAAATAAAAGGCGATCGCTCCCTTAACTTTTTAGTGCCTCAAATTTTTAACACCTCAATCTTTCAGCGCTTCGATTAAGGCCTCCACCTTCTCCCAAGCCGCACCGCTAGAGAGAATCGAGCGGGCCCGCTCGAGCTGAGTCTGATACGTTGCTAGCCCTGGCTCACCGACCTCTCCGGCGGTGGTCAGGGCTAGCGCTGCGTTAAGGGCCACCACGTCCTGCTGAGCCTGAGTGCCTTTGCCCTTAAGCACGGCCTTTAAGATGTCTATATTCTCCTGAAGGTCGCCGCCTTTTAGCGCTGAGGTCGGGGACTGCGCAATTCCTAAGTCACTTGGCTTGAGCGTCACGGGTGTGACCTGGTTGCGCCACACCGTCGCCATGTGGGTGACATCCGCGAGACCCGCCTCGTCTAGTCCCTCTTGGGCATGGAGGACGATGGCCTGGGGACGCCCCAAAAGCTGGAGCGCCTGGGCAACCGTGGACACCAAGCCGGGATGGTAGACCCCTATTACCTGGCCGGTAATCGGCAGCGGGTTGACCAATGGCCCCAAAAGATTGAACACCGTGCGCACTTTTAGCGCTTTGCGGAAGGGCACTACCGACTTCATCGCCGGGTGCCAGCCGGGGGCAAACAAAAACGTTATCCCCACCGTCTCAACGGCGGCTTCTACTTTTTCTAGGGGAGCGCGGAGGTTGATCCCTAGCCCTTCGAGCACATCGGCGGACCCCACTTTGCTGGAGGCGGCGCGGTTGCCGTGCTTGGCGACGGGAATGCCTGCCGCTGCGGCGACGAAGGCAACGGCGGTGGAAATATTGAACGTGGAGGCTCCGTCTCCCCCGGTGCCGCAGGTGTCTATCAGCGGCGTGGGAAAGTCGGTTTTGGTCTTCGGTTGGGACTGGCTTTGAAGTACCTGGGCCATGCCCGCTAGCTCGGTGGGCGACACGTTTTTAGCCTGGATGGCGGCGAGAATAGCCCCTGATAAAACGGGAGAAATGGCCTCGGTTAGCCAGCCCTGCATGAGGGTAGAGGCCTGCTCGATGGTCAGAGACTCTTGGTCCAATAGCTGCTGCAGAAGGCTGGGCCAGTCGTAGGCGCTGAGGTCGGGCGTGGCGGTCGAGGACATAGGTTCAGATGCGGAAGGGGCAGAAGGGGCAGGTTTAGCATCAATAGTATCGCTGTGCCCCCGCACGTGTCAGCAAAGTCTGCTCGACCGGACGGGGTGGTATCTTCGCGCAGACGGGTTTAGAATCGGCTAGACGGTCCGAAAAGATGTCCGTTGCCACCCCTACTTCGTACTTCGGCATGAAATTTTTTGAAAAACCCGGCCCTGAAATGGGCGATCGCACTCCGCCGGGGCAATTTTTGACCAAGGGGTTCCCGGTGCTCACCTATGGGTCAACGCCCCCGGTGAGCAAAGAAACCTGGCAGCTCAAGGTGTGGGGCAGCGCTACGCCCCACGCCTTTGGCTGGGAGGAAATAATGGCCCTGCCGCAAACCGAATTTACTCAGGATTTTCACTGCGTGACCCGCTGGTCGAAGCTAGATGTGACCTGGCGCGGCATCAAGGTAACGGACGTGATGGCGCAGCTGGAGGTGCAGCCCAGCGCGAGCCACGTGATGCTGCACTGCTACGGGGACTATACGACGAATCTTCCCCTGGATGACTTTGTGCGGGAGGAGAACTTTTTTGCCCATGAGCTCGACGGTGAGCCGCTGCCGCCGGACCACGGCGGGCCGCTGCGGGTGGTGGTGCCCCATCTCTACGCCTGGAAGAGCGCCAAGTGGATTAGCGGGCTGGAGTTTTTGGACGAGGAAGCGCTGGGGTTTTGGGAGCGAAACGGGTACCACCGTCGGGGAGATCCTTGGAAGGAAGAGCGGTACGCGGGGCGCTGAAGTAGGCTTTGCTGATGCCTCAGCGTTCCCACGGTGGGACGGGCTGAAACCGTTCCACTAGAAAGTCGAGCATGGCTCGAACCTTCGGGGCCACGATGCGGCGACTGGGATAGAGGGCCCAAATAGAGGCTTCCGTGACCAGCGGGTATTCCGGCAGCACCTGGGCGAGGAGTCCGGACTTCAAACTTTCGCTGGCGTTCCAGAGGGACTTGATGCCGATGCCCATGCCCTGCTCGATCAGTTTGCGCATGGCCTCGCCATCGTTGACCGCGATTGTGCGGGGAACGCTAACGGTCTGGTCCTCAAACTTCCACCTGTTGCTCTCAGTAAAGGTGATGCAGCGGTGCTGGGTGAGGTCGTGAGGCGTTGCGGGAGCGCCGTGCTGTTTGAGATAGGCGGGAGAAGCCACGAGCAGCCGCCGGTCGGAGGCTAGCCTTCGCGCGATGAGGCTGCTGTCGGCCAGGCTGGCATTGCGGATAATCAGGTCGTAAGCGCCCTCGACGACGTCAAGGACTTCGTCAGAGAGCCGCAGGTCGAGGCGGACAAGCGGATAGTGGGCCTGGAACTCGGCTAGTGCTGGAATAATGTACATGCGGCCAAAGGAGCCGGGCAGGGTCATTCTCAATAAACCCTGCACCTCCGCTCCCTGACCTCTGACCGCGCTTAGACCGGCTTCTAGCGTTTCTAGGGTCTGCTGAGCGTAGGGCAAAAATGCCTCGCCGTCGGTTGTCAATGACACGGCCCGGGTTGTTCTATTGAATAGCCGAAATCCGACGGTTTCCTCGAGTTTGACCAGGCGAGCGCTGGCGCTGGCGGGGGAAAGAGACAGGTCGTACGCCGCCGCCGAGACGCCGCCGAGTTCTGCAATTCTTAGGAATAAGCGGAGCGATAAGATATCCATTTATCAAAAATATCCGAACTATCATTTCGCGAAAAGCCTGATTATCATTTTTTCGCGAATGGCTATCATGCTCGTAACGTTTCCCATAGAGTGCAAGGAGGCATAACGATGAAAGCGATCGCTTACACAGACGCAGGGCCAATCTCAGCGGAAAACGCTCTGATTGAGGTTGAGGTCGACAAGCCCCAGCCCGGCCCGAACGACCTGCTGGTGGAAGTGCGCGGGGTCTCGGTGAATCCGGTGGATACCAAGGTGCGGGCCAGCGTTCAGCTGAAGGATGGCTCCCGCATCCTGGGCTTCGACGCTGCCGGGGTTGTGAAAGCGGTTGGCGCTCAGGTGACGCGGTTTCAGCCCGGCGACGAGGTGTTCTACGCGGGCGACATCACCCGGCCCGGCACCAATGCCGAGTTCCACCTGGTGGATGAGCGTATTGTGGGCCGTAAGCCGTCGTCGCTGGGGTTTACCGAAGCGGCAGGCCTGCCGCTGACCAGCATTACGGCCTGGGAAATCCTGTTCGATAGCTTTGGGCTGAAGGAGGGGGAAGGGGCGGGCGAGGCCCTGCTGATCATCGGCGGCGCTGGCGGCGTGGGGTCTATTTTGACCCAGCTCGCGAAGCAGCTCACGAAGCTGACGGTGATTGCCACGGCGTCCCGCGACGATACCCGAGAGTGGTCGGAAAAGATGGGGGCGGACCACATCGTCAATCACCACAACCCGCTGGACGAGGAGATGAAGGCTCTGGGGATTTCGCCGCGCTATGTGGCCGCGCTTACCCATACCGGCAGCCACTACGAGGCGATTCAAGCGCTGATTAAGCCTCGGGGCCACATTGCCCTAATCGACGACCCGAGGTCGCTGGATGTGGTGCCGATTAAGAGCAAGGCGCTATCTTTAAGCTGGGAGTTTATGTTTACCCGTCCGATGTTTCAGACAGAGGATATGGACATGCAGCACAAGCTGCTAAACCGGGTTTCGGCGCTGCTGGATGACGGCACGCTGATCTCCACCGTTAACAACCATGGGAGCGCTTTGACGGTGGAGAATCTGCGGGCAGCCCACGAACTGCAGGAGAGCGGCAAGGCGATCGGGAAGACGGTGCTGGAAGGTTTGGCTGCGGCGTAACGTTGGGCGTAGCGGAATATCTATTAGGGCTTACGCATTGATGGAGGCCATTGCGGATACCCTGGTCAATGGCCTCCCAGCACATAAACTATCGAAAGCGATCGCGGGCCAGCCTCATTCTGCCGCTGCGACACCCGGCCCATGTGGCCAAGGCCGCCGCCAGCGTCGACGTGCTGTCGGGCGGGCGGCTGACCAGAAACCTGAGCGCCATCAACGCTATGACGCTGGGAGCGTTGACTCAAAGCGTCTTACTTTATATCAATTTTTGCGGGGCTGCCGGTGATTTAGGAGAAAGACTTGGGCATTTTGAAGAGGCTCATGGTTAGTCCAGCGTCGCGTTGGGGTATCTTGATCCTTTACTGGGAACGAACGAGTTAGATGGGCGAAGCGGATGATCGGTTTGTCTTCAGGGCGTTGCCCTGGTTTGTCAGTCTGGGACTGATTGGCATGGGAATCTTGATTATCGTCGGGTGGATTTCTGGCAATCAGGTGCTCAACAGCGTCGTGCAGGGTCTGCCAGCAGTGACGGTCAATACCGCATCTTGCTTCCTGATGGCAGGAATATCTTTAGCCTTTGCCCAGGCAACCACGATAGCCGTGCTTAAACGTCGATGGCTGTATCAGGTGATCAGCCTTCTCGCGGCGAGTCTGATGACTGGGCTAGGAGGGACAGCGCTAGCCGAGTATGGGTTTGTGCCGTTGGGGGGAGCATTGATCGCGCTGCACTATCCCGTCTCGTGGTCAATCACGCAAAGCTTAGCGGTGTTGCCCGGCGTGCTTGGACTTGTTGCGCTCTGGGGCTACCTGTTCAATGCACCCGAACTCTATAACTTTGGGTCAGGGCCGGAAATGGCAATCCAAACGGCTCTGGGCTACATTGGCCTAAGCGCTGGCGTGCTTGGCTTTAACGTCCACAAAGGCTGGCTAGCGCTCCTGTTGAGCGACACCTTAGGCGGTGTGCTGCTGCGCCGTACGCTGCCGCTGGTTTTGGCTGTACCGGCCATTACGTTTTTGGCGCAGCAGGGACATTTACGCGAGTGGTATAGCTCAGAGTATGCAGTCGCTATTAGCGTCACCTGCAGCTGTTTCGTTCTCTTCAGTCTTTTTACCCTGAATGCCTATCAGATTAGCCAGCAGCCCGCCGGACGAGACGCTGCCGATCAAAACGCTGATCAAGATAGTCAAAACGTCGAGCAAGACCTCAATGAGGCGCTAGTCATACAGCAAGTGTTGATGCAGGAGATTCATCAACATATCACCGCTCAAAAACAAGTTGAGCAGGAGCTCAATGAGGCGCTAGTTGAACAGCGAGCGCTGATGCGGGAGATCCATCACCGCGTCAAAAACAATCTGGCAGTGTTTCTTAGTTTATTGAGGCTGCAAAGCCGCCGGGTCAAGCATCCAGAGTTGATTAGAGTTCTGCAGGAGAGCCAAAATCGCATCCTGGCGATCGCTCTAGTTCACGAGAATCTTTACAGCACAAAGCAGCTGGCTTCTGTTGATTTATACCAGTACATTACCAACTTAGTCGAGAACCTATTCAAAGCCTATAAAGTAAATCCGCAGTTAATTCGCTTACGCTTTCAGATTGACCCGGTAAAGATCGATATCCGCCAGGCCATTTACTGTGGCCTGATCATTACGGAATTGATAACCAATGCGATTAGCTATGCTTTTCCCAATCAGCGATCGGGAGATGTCGAAATTGAGCTACGAGTTGATTCAAATGAAATGGTTTATCTCTTTGTAAAAGACAACGGTATCGGATTTCCAGAGGGGTTTGATTTAGCCCAGGCCCAGACCCTAGGCCTAGAGCTTGTTCAAGATTTTACCCAGCAGCTGAGAGGAGAAATCCTGCTTCGTCATCATCCAAATACCGAATTTCAGATTGCCTTCTCACGGAGGCACATATCATGATCGACCTGTCCTCTAGCTCGCGCAATACGGCGGTGGTTCGCGTTTTAATCGTGGAGGATGAGAGGCTGATTGCCAGAGATATAAAAGAGATTGCTGAAAGCTTTGGCTATGAGGTCTTAGGCATTTCCATCTCCGGCGAAGAGGCGATCGCTCAGGCGAGACGACTTCGCCCGAGTTTGGTTTTAATGGATATTGGGCTAGAGGGAGAACTAGACGGCATAGCCGCCGCCCAAACTATCTGGTCAGAGCTGAGAATTCCGGTGGTGTACAGCACCGTCTACTCCGATGCCGAAACATTAGACCGGGTCAAGGCGACTGCACCCTTTGGCTATCTGATAAAACCCTTTCGAGAACAAGATTTGATGGTGGCGATTGAAACCGCCCTCAACCGCTACGAGCTAGAGAAGCAGCTTCACCAGCACGAGCAATGGCTGACCATCGTTCTGCAAAGTATGGGCGATGCCGTTATCGTCTTTGACACTCAGCATCGCGTTCGGTTTTTTAATCCTGCTGCCGAAGCTCTCACCGGCTGGGCCCGGCAGGACGCCTACGACCGCTCAGTAGAAGAGGTGTTTCCGCTGATTTATGAAAGCACCCGGGAGCCCGTTGAGAACCCCGTGACCATTGCCCTACGGAAAAGCGCTGTTGTACACCTGGTCGATGGCGTTTTACTGATTGACAAAGCAGGCAATGAGCGCCCAGTCGCCGATAGCGTAGCGCCTCTCGTCAATGAGTCAGGCACCGTTACGGGGGCCGTGGCTATCTTTCGCGACATCACCGTCTTCAAGCAAGCCCAGAAGCGGCAGCGGGCAATTGAGCAAGCCCAGCAGCTCGAACGCCGCAATGCTGAACTCGAACGCCTCAACCGACTCAAAGATGATTTTGTGTCTACCGTTTCCCACGAGCTCCGCTCTCCCCTAACCAATATTAAAATGGCGGTTGAGATGCTCGAAATTGCGATGGACAAGCAAGGCTTTTTAGCACAAGAACCTCAAGCGCAAAATTCAGCAGCGCATTATCTCAAGATTCTGCGCAGTCAGTGTAGTCAAGAAATAGATTTAATCAATGACTTATTAGATCTTCAGCGACTTAATACAGAGGGCTATCAGCTGGACCTACAGCCTCTTGATTTACCGAGCTGGCTGTCCCAAATTTTAGCGGCCTTTGAAGGCCGAGTACGTCAACGCGAGCGGCTATTTCAGGTGAATGTGCCAGCTCAATTGCCAACGCTAATCTCGGATCACAGCGCTTTGCGGCGAATCATCGCTGAACTGTTGAGCAACGCCTGCAAGTACACGCCAGAAGGAGAAACGATTGAGATAACCGTAGCGCTCCACCAGGCGGCCGCAACGACAGATATGCCAGCAGAGGCACCGGCGACAGAGGCAGACCCTGTCGAGTTGTCTGGTTCTACTCAACCCTCCCGAATCCTGTGCGTTCGCCTGCGCAATACAGGCATTGAGATCCCAAGCGACGAACTGCCCTGCGTTTTTGACGCCTTTTATCGGGTGCTAGGGGCCGATCGCTGGAAGCACGGCGGCACAGGACTAGGGCTGGCGTTGACAAAGCGATTGACTCACTGTCTGGGAGGCTCGATTCAGGTTGAGAGCCAAGCGAATCAGACGTGCTTTGAGGTGAGGCTGCCGGTCACGCTCCAAGAGTAGAGTGCGATCGCCTCTTGAGGCAGTTTTGGGGCCTTAGAGGATGTTTGAAAAGTGTTGGTTAAAGCTTTACGCCACTGCTTCACCCCCCTTAATCCTCCTGCGTCCGTAGGACGCGCTGCGCGAAAGCCAAGGGGGGAAATCCTGGTTCTCCCCCTTGAGCTTTGGCGTTAGCCTGCCCGCAGGGCGTAGGGGAGCTAGAGGGGGTAATGCAGAACGCTTGCTACTTTTCAAACGCCCTCTTAAGCCAACGAACCAGGGAAGATATTACTTACATTGCCAAACGTTCGCTGCGAAAATCATAGCCGTGCAGCAGCTCGTGAACTGTATTGATGAGCTTTCTTGGGGAGATCGGCTTGTAGAGCGCTAAGTCACTTCCCATTACTTTGGCAAACTCTATTGCAGGCATAGGATTATAGCGGCTGGGCCTGTAGCCACTAACGCAAATCACTGGAGTGGAGAGCTGCATTCTATTGCGCAATCCCGATAGTAGCGTTAACCCACCTTTAGGAAAAAAGTTTCCATTTTTCTTGAACATCATGTCAGTAATGATCAAGTCAGGCGAGATCTTTTCGGTTAATGCTAAGGCTTCCGCAGCCGTTTCGCTACAGTAAACGGTATGACGCTCAGCCTCAAGCAGCTGTCGCCAGTAGGCCGCTAAAGAAATGTCGTCTTCGCAAATTAGAATAGTTGCCATTGAAAGGTCGTTAAGGTATATCTATTCTGTGCAAACTGATTAAGATTAGTTAAATTATCTGAGCTGAGGTTCGCAGCAACTCATCGAGATTGTACTGCAGTTTTTTGGGGTTCAGGGGCTTCTTAAGGAGAACTACAGATCTTAGGTCGTCCGGAATAGAGTACTTGGAGTCATAGCCTGTTGTAAACAGAAAGGGAATTTGCTCTTTTTGAAGTTTATAGGCAAGCGCAAAGCTGGTTTCGTGCTTGAGATCGATGTCCAACAAGCAGACGCGGTATCTCTCTCGGTTTAGCAGCTTCAGCGCCCGGGAAACTTTAGGGGCAGAGTCAACTGGGTCAAAGCCGAGCGCCTTTAGCGTATTTTCCAGCTCGATCGCAATCAGCATGCTGTCCTCAACAATTAGCACTCGTCCCTTACTTCCAGGGGGGGGAACAGCCTGCGCAAGCTGTCGCGCCGGCTCTTGCCGCCGTGGCGTTTGGGCCGGAGAGATCCACTCCAGTAAATCTTGGGGTATCCAGAAATCTGCTTCAACGCCCGTAGCGGGGAAGCGTAGCGTCACTTCCCCGTCAAACTCGTAGGGAATTGCGCGTTCGATGAGTTCACAGCCAAAGCCCCGCTCTTGAGGCGGCTGTACCCTAGGACCGCTGGACTCTCGCCAGTGCAGGCTAGCTCCACCGTTCACCGGGTGCCAGCTTACCTCAACCCTACCCTCCGGAACTGACAGAGCGCCATACTTTACCGCATTGGAGACCAATTCATGGATAACCAAAACAAAGGTCGGGACAAAGAGGCTACTCAGTTTGACATTCGGCCCGAGGAGCTGGGCCTGCTGATGGCGTTCAGACTCATTAGCCAAGTAAGGGCGCAGTTCAATCGCAAAAATTTCTCGAAGACTGGGCCATTCTGTCCCTGTATGGCTAATCAAATCGTGGGCCAGCCCTAGCGCCGCAATGCGCTGCTCTAGAACGTCGGTATACTCGGCGACAGACAATTTAGATCGACTGGTCTGCCGAGCAACTGAGCGGATCAGAGCCAAAATATTTTTGACCCGGTGCTTCAACTCCGCAATCAGTAAGTTTTGCTGCTGCTGCAGAAACAAACCGACCTGATTTTGCAGCTCTGACTTGACCTCTAGAATAATGGCCAAATCATCACGGCTCCAGGGGCGGCATTGCCCACCAACGATCTCTTTATACATGTCGAACGATCGCTCGGGAGAAAACGGAAACTCAGTATCGTCCGTTGGCACGACGTCCTGCTGGTGGGGGTTGCCGGCCCACCGCACCTCAGAACTCAGCTCGTTTCTAAAAAAGGAAAAATAATGGTTCTCGTAGTATTTCACTGAGAAAAATCCGCCCCCCGCACTGTCGCCCCAGTCCGTAGCGATCGCCACTTCTGGGGACGATTCCGAGAGGGCTTCAAAGCTGCCCACAGCCACAACGCCGGTCTCAGACTGGACTTGCTCGTTGAGCGGCCCATGGTCAATAAGGGCTAAAATGGAGCGCTCTGGGGGGACCTGGCCGTGGGATGCCAAAACTTTTTGGTCCACCACAAAGGCCAAACCATCCGCGTTGAGCAGCTTGCACAGCTGCGGCTGAGCCTCAACCACGAGCATTTCCCAGCTTTGATTCAGAACTTGCTCTCGCTTATCGCTGGTGGTCGGTGAAGGTTCTGCCTGGGCAAAGGTTTGAGCGAGGACCGTAGCCGCTTGCTTGCGGGCATAAAAGTGCTCTGCGGTAATCGTCTGCTGCAAATGCATGGAAAGCAACGTGCCGCACAACTCAAGCGTCGTCCGAAACTCTGGGGAGAGCAGCTTCGGCTGGCTGTGGTGTAGCGCAAACAGGCCCCATAGCTGCCCTTCGACAATGATGGCCAGGGTCATACTGCCCTGAACGCCCATATTGCTCAGGTACCGCTGGGTATGGCCAGTGGAAGCGCCGCGCACCTGGGCCAAGGAAAGATCCAATGGATCTTCCTCAGGATTCCAGGCTAAAAGGGGGACTGGGGCCGCATCAATATGGGGAATAACCCGAAGCGACGTTTTACGAAAAAGCAGCCGGGCCAGCTCCGGAATATCCGTCGCGGGAAACCGTAACCCCAGTAAGGACGCCATATCGGTAGAGCGAGCTTCTGCCACCACCTCCCCAGACCCATCCTGTAAAAACCGATAGGCCATGACCCGATCGAAGCCCGTCGCATTCCGCAGCTCCTCGGTTACGGCCCTTATGAGCATCTCTGAATTGCTCACGTTTTGAAGCAGGGCCTTCATGCGGGCCGCTAGGGCCGCTGGATGTTCTAGAACGGTGGGCAGCGGCTCTAACTCAATCAGCATGCGATGCCCATTAAAATGAACGCTGATGTCAAAGCTTCGCCCCTGGATGTCGTAAGTACCGACGCGCTCCCGCTGCGCTTGAATCCAAGGCAGTCCGCAGGCATTGCGTAGGTCATGGACGAGCTGCTCAGGCAGCAGCGTCTGTAGGTCTTGCCCCAGGAGACTGGCCCCATCCCCTTGGATGGCCGAAAGGCCCAACAAACCCGCTAGGTTAGCGGACCCGTGGGTGATTAGCTCTAAGTTTTCATCCGTTGCCAGCAGCCCTCCGAACGGCTGAATGTAGCCCAGGATGTGAACCGGTTCCTGGCAGCACTGGGCTACGGCTACGTCCCAGAGAACATCTGATGATACGTTCGGCATATTTTCGGGCGTCTGTTAAATGGGCATTTGCTGGACAGGGCAGAGGGTATTAAGTGGCTAGCCACAAATGAACGGTGTTGGAGGTTCGCCCCCCGGCGGGGGGCGAACCCCCTGTTAGCGTCGTTTAGTTATGGCCTTCTACTTAATAACCATGGTAATTACTTGGCCTGTTTGATGCGGGGAGGCAAGAGCACTGTGTCGGTCGTGAACAGTCACCTGCGCTAGAAGAAGTGCTCCTTTTAGCGGAAGCGCGAATCCGGCTCACGCGGGGAGTATCACAATGAGACCTACGCTCGTGCAGCAGTAAAATTAGGACTATGACCATCATTGCTCTCCACCAGCTCACCAAACAGTTTGGCGACAAAACCGCCGTCGACGCCGTCAGCCTCTCGGTTGAGCCGGGTGAGGTTTTCGGGCTGCTGGGCCCCAACGGGGCGGGCAAAAGTACGCTAATCAAAATGCTGATTACCCTGCTGCCCGCCAGCGCTGGGCGGGCCACGGTGGCGGGCTACGACATCACCCGTCAGGCTATGGCGGTGCAGCGCCGCATTGGCTACGTCCCCCAGGCGCTATCCGTCGACGGGACGCTGACGGGCTATGAGAACATGCTGATTTTGGCCAAGCTCTACGGCGTGCCCCGGCGGCAGCGGCTAGAGCGGATTCGCGCCGCCCTTCACTACGTGGGACTAGAGCCGGTAGGCCACCGTTTGGTGAAGACCTACTCGGGCGGCATGATTCGCCGCTTAGAAATTGCCCAGGCCACCCTGCACCAGCCGCCCCTGCTCTTCCTCGATGAGCCCACAGTGGGCCTAGACCCCGTGGCCCGCAAAGCCATGTGGGAGCTGATTTTGCAGCTGCGGCGCGACCACAACACCACCGTCTTTTTGACCACCCACTTTATGGATGAAGCCGACGCCCTGTGCGATCGCCTCTCTATTCTCTACGGCGGGCAGCAGGTGGCAGCGGGGACGCCCGCTAGCCTCAAAGCGGGCCTGCCGACGCCTGCGGCCACGATGGATGATGTCTTCATCCACTACACCGGAGACTACCTCACCACTGAAGCAGGAGCCTATCGTGACACATCAAGCACCCGACGCACCGCCCAACGCCTGGGGTAAGCCGGACCCCGGCGGGGTGACGGTGGGGGAGTTTGCCCAAAAATCTCTGGTGGCGGCAGAGCTGGAGATTCGCAAGCTGCGGCACGACCCGATTCAGCTATTTACCCGCGCGGTGCAGCCGGTGCTGTGGCTGACGATTTTTGGCCAGGTGTTTACCCAGGTGCGCGGCATCCCCACTGGGGACCTGAGCTACATCGACTTTATGACGCCGGGCATTTTGGCGCAGAGCATCCTGTTCATGTCGATTTTTACCGGGCTGCTGGTGATTTGGGAGAAGGACCTGGGGATTTTGCATAAGCTGATGGTCAGCCCAGCGCCGCGTTCGGCCCTGGTGCTGGGAAAGGCGATTGGCGCTGGGGTGCGCTGTTTGTCTCAGCTGCTGGTGATCTACGTTGTGGCGGCCTGCCTGCGGGTCAACCTAGACTGGAATCCACTGGCGCTGCTGGGGGTGGCGATCGCTGCGGTGCTGGGGGCGGCCCTGTTCTCGACGTTTTCGCTCACGGTGGCCTGCTGGGTGAAGACCAATGAGCGGGTGATGGGGGTGGGGCAGCTGATGATGATGCCGCTGTTTTTTGCCAGCAATGCCATCTATCCGATTTCTATCATGCCGCCGTGGCTGCAGGTTTTATCGCGAATCAATCCTTTGACCTACCTTGTGGATGCCCTGCGGGATTTGATGCTTGTGGGCCAGGCGGGGAGCTATGGCCTAGCTGTGGATTTTGCCGTTTTGGTTGGGGTGACGGCGGGGCTGGTGGCCCTGTGTGGTCGGCTCTATCCTCGCCTGGTGCGTTAGATCTACACACCAGTTGGTAAGGTGGGCAGTGCCCACCCTACTCTGTGCTGCTAGCCGGTAGGCATGTCTAGAGATCGCAGCCGCATCAGGTAGAAGAGGATCTGCCCTTGGCTGGGGGTGATGTGGATGCCGTTGGGGCCGATTTTGATGGGGCCGGTCCACTGGGCCTGCTCGACGTAGCGGCGCAGGTGCAGCCGGTAGATGGTTTCGCGGACGCCTTCGGGGGAGCCGACGAGAATATGGCGGATATATTCACCGCTGGGGCCGGGGTCGGGGGTGGTCAGCAGGTTTGGTGCTTGCTCGGTGGACGGCAAGCTGAGTGCTGCCTCGCCATGGGAGGGCAGCTCAGGATATAGAAATGTCATGGGTTTTCTTTGAGTTGTGTGGGTAAGAAAACCCAAAAATCGGTCATCCCTTGTCTTGGGCGTCTAGGATGGCCAGAAGTATTGAAATACAATACTCTCTAGCTCGAAGACAGCTCGATTTCCTGTCTAAGGGTCAGGGTGCGATCGTCACTGGTGATGGCGATCGTACCCGTCTTGACCAAATTTTTGGGGTTGTCGTCAAGCTGCATCGGATTACAGCTTCTAGCAAGGTAATCTATCGCATCTGCGGCGAAGAGGCAAGGGTGAGTTTTTGGCAGGGCTGCTTGCTGCATCTTGATATTCCGGTAGGGCTGACGGGCCGAGAGATAGAGGTAATGGTGATTTATCAGCCGGTGCAAGCGGCTACTCTAGTTGTGGAGCCTTTGGAAAATCTATATAGCATCTGCGCAGGCGACCCGATTCACGTCGATGAAGCAGGAGTTTCGGATGCGCTGGACGAAGACTTGGCGGGAGCGTTTGAGTAGGGAATGCGCTATCTGCTGGATACGAATGTGTGTGTGGTGTATTTGAATGGTCGTTCGCCATCGGTGCGCGATCGCCTACTGTCTACCCCGATTGAGGACATGGCGGTGTGTTCTGTGGTCAAGGCTGAGTTGTTTTACGGGTCATTTCGCAGTAATAACCCGGCCCGTACGCTGGATTGGCAGCAAGCGTTTCTGACACGGTTTATCTCGCTGCCCTTTGAGGATGAGGCGGCGCTGCTAGCGGGTCAGATTCGAGCAGGGTTAGCAAGTTCAGGTACTCCAATCGGTTCATACAATTTGAAAATTGCCGCGATCGCTTTGGCGAATAATTTAACTTTGGCAACCCGCAATACGCGAAAGTTTTTAGTGCGTTGGTAAATCATATATTGAGGATTAGGAGGTTAAGAAATGAGTTGGTTAAGCAATGTATTTCTAAATAGCCGACTGTGCTAGAGATTAGTGATATAAAAAAGCCGGGGAGAGGATATTTTCTTCTTAGTTCAGGCCGGATAAGTCCTAAATATGTGCCTTCAAACCACGTAAATATGTAAAGTTTGGTCTCAATCTACTCGCGATCTCAGAAATCGCTAGTTTTGCAACAATCCATTAATTAATTAATGGAATTTTCAAGAGTTCTCTGCACCACTCAGGTGCTAAGGTTTCATGACCTATACCTCATGCTTGTCATGCTTGGTTTGAAGGGCAATCAATAGGGTCATCTTTATTTTCAATGCCCCAAAAATTTCTTCTGAATTCAGTTAAGATTTTGTTAGTATTGGCACCACGCTCTGCATACTCAATCTTCCATGCTTGACTGAAGTTATCGTAGAGCAGTCCAAACGCCCAGCTTGAACTGTTGTCATCGTTTTGCCGCACATCTAGGTGAATTTCTGCCTTCCCAGAATGTCCTCGATATACGCTGCTGTTAGTTTGATGAGGCGGACAGATGCGAAAGTTAGTATCTGTGGAGTGTTCAATATTAAATGAATACAAAGGGAAGTTGTGTTCTTCTGCTCGAACTCCTCTTACATATTTCTCCGCTGTTTCTAAGAATCTTCCAGTTACAACTTTGCTTTCCTCTAAATATTTAATAGGATCATTTATATCAAGCTCGTTGATTCTGTTTATGTTGTACACAACTGATTTGACTTTGTACCAATTTTCAACGATGGTAATTGCGGATTCTCTGTCAATGATTAAAGACTCATCTGAAATTGGAGGCATCTCTTCAGACGGAGCGACAGTCGGCGCCTCTTCTTTTCTAAAAGCTCTTACAGCAAAAAGTAAAACGAGCAGACCAATAGAGATCACGCCAAAAATACTTAAGCGCTTTCTTGTACGACTGTTATTGAGTCTATCTAGATTGTTTCTCAACAGTGGCTGCAAAGAAGCTTGTAAAGGGCGATTCACCCTGGTTTCGCAGTCTTTCACGTCTCGATCATGAAGCTTGAGATTTTTAGCTAATTGTTTCAAATCGCTACTGGTTTCAGCAGTCAATTTGGTTCTGGAAGACTTCTCGTTAAGCCGACGAAGTTCTACTTCGTATTCTGATTTCCTTCCATTGCCTTGCCTCTGAAGCTCTCTTACACCTTTCTCGCATTCCTGGATTATATCATTCCGCACTAGCCTGAGATTGCTTAGTTCCTGATCGAGACGTTCGTCAATTTCAAAAATTGATAGCCTAGATGAGTTGATTTGATCTTTAACGTCATTTAAGGCCTCTTCATACTCTTTCAAGTAGCTTTTATGCTGTTTAACAATTCTATCCACCTCGGATTTGAGATCGTCGTTCCATTCTTGTCTATTTAGACCGTGTTTATTTCTCAATCTTCTAAAAGTGTGTCTGAAATCAGGATACTCTTGGGGTATCTTCTCACTATATTCTTTTAGAAAATCTCGCCTTCCCTGCACATAAAGCTGCTGCTCTCGCTCCTTCTGTAAATGCCTTTCTTTTTCCCTGACCTCTTCTTCGCAAAGCCTTAATCTCTCTCTCTCTTTACGTAATCTCTCAAGCCTATTTCCAACTGGCTCAACGCCGTCTAGCAAACTGTCTATTTCTTGAAGAGACTGCTTGTATAAGTGCGCATACTCCTTAAACGATTTCTCATGCTCAGCTGCTTTCTGAGACAATATTGCTTCTTCTTCCCTAGAAGCTATCTTTCCATCTCTCTTCAGCTGAAATTCATCACGCACAAGGCCAATTTTTTCTTTTGATTCCCGATAGCTTAGCTCGTTGAAATCTATCGATTTAAGAGCTTCGTTATACTTTTCTTTTAGGGAAAGATACTCTTCCTGGAAAGTATTTTCGATATCATCGACTTCGTCTATTTTTAATTCCAATGCTTTTCGATGTTTCTCAAAAGCTTCGTTGTCAATTGGATAATCTGCAGACTCTAAGTCTAGTCGACTTCTATACTGACTTCTTTTATAATAAAGCTCATGCTCTTCCTTTATGAATTTTTTGAGATCTGACATTATATGTTTAAATGTCTTGCTTCGATTTTCTGAAGACCATTGATCCTCAATAGAAATAGTTCTATCTGAAGGGAAATATGATAGTTTATCAATTGAGATGGCAGCAGCAGCATCATTTTCGGCAACACCCCAAGATTCTATGCTTTCGGACAATACGGGGACTAATATCAAGCGATCTTTTGTCGAACGTGTTTCCAATTTGATGATTTCGCTATTTTTAGTTCCAAGAAATCTAGGACTGATAATTAATATAGCAATATTTGATATTGCTATATTATGCTCAATTTCCTTTTCAAGGAACCCCGTCGCCATACCCTCATGCCAAACTGTTAGTTTTATAGGGTTCAGTTTGCCTACAAACCATTTTGAGGAAAGTCTAGTGCTTAACTCCTCACAAATTTCCTTATCCCTGAGAATAGTTTGATCGCAAGATATAAAGATTTTCATTTTCCTTAAGGGTTTTGGTAAGATGCATTAAAGCTAATATTAGGTGTTCTTAACAAGAGAATTACACTTGCTTTCTAAGAGAGTATAGTAGCTCCACGTACTCCCTTAACAATCTCTCTAAATGCTTCATTTTGATTGTTCCATAGTGTGACTGGTACGCGATTTGAAGGCAAGGGGCTTAATTCTTCAAACGGCAACTCTTCCCAATCTCCGGGCTCAAGAATAATGGGAATTACAACAGCGGCTTGATTCTTTGACTGGCTCATCACTAACGGCAACTCGTATTCAAAGCAAAAGTCTGAAAATATATAGTTGTCGCTGACTAATATTAGAATAATATTTGCTGCTTCCACTAGTCGTTTGATCTCGTCTTTAAGATTGACGCCAAAGCGAACATCTCTTCTATCTTTAACATCAATATTTCGCGTACGTTGAAGCACTTTTAGATGCCCTTTGAGCTTCTCTCGTAATTTTTTGTCTTCCTCTGCAGAGGAAAGAAATATTTGAATTGGCGTTTCATCAGAGCTAGCTGGCGCTTGATCCGTGCGTATGAATAATTTAGGAATCAAATGCTCTCCGGATGACGCAGCAGGAAATTCTTTATCTGCTGCGTCATCCGATATCAATTTGCGCTTTGATTCTTGACTTGGCGATATGGCGCTTAGTTGAATAGCATTACAGGCTAAATGGTAAGCAAACTCAAAGGACTTTCCCGCTCCCAAAGCATTGTAGAAAGAAACAGCAAACTCAATTGCAGCCCCATTTCTAATCGCTTGTCTCATGCCAATCACACAATCGATATACTCAAAGATACTCTCTGCCTGAGCTTCAGAGTAGCACCCGTTCAGCAAGACACATTCAACGCTGTTCGCAAACAGCTTGAATAGCCCAGCTAAAGCTTCAGTACTAATGAGTTTAGTCTGACCTGACTCATCTTTAAAAACTAAGCCCTCTTTTCCTTCCCCATGACCGGAAAAATGAATAATCTGTGGAGACTCATTCAGCAGCGATTTCTGAAGATCCCTAACACGAACTTCAGGTTTGTGAACAAGTTCAAAATTATCTCGGTGACGCGCCCCACGGAAACCATTCTCAATATCTCTGAACTCCTCACCCAACCGGAGATGCGCAGTATCACTAGGATTGGCAGCCAAAAACAAAATCTTTTTCATGGCAATCGCTGAGCTTAGGTGAATCCGCGTAGATAGATTATACTTGCCAGAGCTTAATTTCCTATGATCAGCGTCACTGTGAGCAGGGAAAAAGATAACATCAATATTTAAGGAGAGATAAGAGCGTGGAATATGGCATCGAAGGCAGATAAACCGTTATGCTTTCCGGTGTTGATCATGGAACAGACTAGAGCAAATAAATCCCTGCCCCAATCTGAACGAAAGCGGTGGGTTACCTTGCGAAATACCACACTCCACCGCAGCGCCTGCTCGCTGCTATTGTTTGTGGTCGGCACTGGCTCATCGTCCAGGAACAACAAGTTGACCTCAATAGCACGAAAGCGCTTGAGGAACCTTTGGTTATCATGTTGCTTGGGATCAAGCCTTAGCCGCTGAGCTATCGAGAATTTGAGCCGTGAATAATACTCATGTACTCCACAAAACACTCTGAGCGAGATTAAGAAAGGAGAGGAGAGGGGGTAGAGTCAGGCTGCCTAAAATCGGACTTTAGCCGTGCTTCAATCCCCTTCTTCAGTATCGCCTACACCAGCCTTGATTGATGATAAGACCTTGAAAGCCACTCTAGATTGTCTACTTGAGCATCTACCACTTGAGATACAAGGGGCTTACTGCCCCAGAACCCTTTCTGAGAGCTGCGAGTCGAAACGACAGCATAGAGCACAGCAGTGAGATGACGGACGGAGTGTCCAGTGGCAACGATATCCGCTACCACTCAGACAAGTTCAGGTGCAGCTCTTGCCGTCCCCTCAAATCCCCAGCGCAATCGCTAGCACCCAAGCAAATCGAATCTAGAGATCCAACGGCTCGCTTTCATCCAAAACCATCACCACAGCAGCATTTAGTCTGTAACGAGCTTTTATGGCGCACCGGGTAAAGCTATATTTGCTTCTACCCTCAAATCATAAATTCCCTTTCCTATCGCCCATGGCCCTCACAACGCCCCCCGCCCCCACCCAATCTACCGCCCATCACACCCACCCTCATCGTGATGAGGCTCACACCCACCACCACCACGATGAAGCCCACACCCACGGAGCCATCGACCCCGCGATCGCCACCTCAGAACGGGGGCTTTGGGCCGTGAAATGGTCACTGGTGGGCCTCATCATTACGGCAACGGCGCAGGCGATCGTCTTCTGGCTGTCGGGCAGCGTAGCCCTCCTAGCCGACTTAATTCACAACGTCGGCGACGCCATGACCGCTCTCCCCCTCGGGGTGGCATTCCTCTTGGGGCGACGCAAGCCGACAGAGCGCTTTGCCTATGGCTATGGCCGGGCTGAAGACCTAGCGGGCGTTGCCGTGGTGGCCATCATTTTGCTGAGCGCCCTCATCACCGCCTACGAATCCATCGATCGCTTTTACCACCCTCAGCCGATTTATCATCTAGGCGCGCTCGCCATCGCCGCCATCATTGGCTTCATCGGCAACGAAACTGTCGCCCTCTTTCGCATGAAAGTCGGACGCGAAATCAACAGCGCGGCCCTGATTGCCGATGGACAGCATGCCTTAGCCGATGGCTTGGTGAGTTTAGCCGTGTTAGTGAGCGCGGTTGGAGTTGGGCTGGGCTACTCCTGGCTTGACCCGCTCATTGGCCTGGTGATTACCGTCCTGTTGCTGAAAATTGTTTGGGAATCGGGGCAGACCATCTTCACGCGCCTGCTCGACGGCGTAGACCCTGAGGTGATCGATACCGTCCGCCATAGCGCCGACCCTGTAGACGGGGTAGCGTCTTTGGGCCGCGTGCGGGCCCGGTGGCTGGGGCACCGGCTGTATGTGGAAGCGGATGTGGTGGTGGCTGAGCAATGCTCCGTGAAAGACGGGCAGGCGATCGCTGAAGCAGTGCAGGCTCAGCTTCAGCAGCATATCCCTTATCTAGACCAGGCGGCGATTCGGATTGTTTGTTAGAGCATGATGGCCAGATCGTGGGCCAGAGCGCAGATGAGACTGCAGCGTCTTTGTCACCACAGCAGCGTGGCCCGCCAGAAAGTCGTCGCGGCAGATCAAGACATAGTCCTCTGTCGTGAATAGCTCCTTTAGGGGTGTGGGCTGCAGCTGGTCGTAGGGGCTTTGATTATGCTGCCAGGCCGCCAGCTCCGAGCGGGATATCAGCGCCACATCAAGCTGATGGGTGCTAATCAAGCTGGCCAATCGCAGCGCATCGCGGGCGCGGGTGACCCTGGCGCGGGATTCGGGAAGGTCTTCGGCCAGGGTATGGGCGATCGCCTGCCCAAGGTCATAGGCCGCAGCATCCTCCCGGTTGACCACAATAAACAGGTGTAGCCTGCGGTATACCTTCCACTGGGGGAATGGGGTGTGGGCCAGCGGCGGCGCGATAATTGGTGAGAGCGCGATCGGTGACAGCGCGATCGCGCCCAGCCCCCGCAGACAATCACGACGCTTCACGGGCCGCCCCCTCTGCGTTGGGTTGCGAGGCCGCTGATGCGGGCTCCGTAAAGATAGTCAGCGGCAGGATTGCCGACACCATATAGTTCGGCACGTCCACGAGCTGGCCAATGCGCAAATCTACCGCCACGCTAGACACCACGTAGGCCTGTTCACGGGTGAGCCCGTGGTTTTCCACCAGGTAGTCCACCATGTCAATGAGCGCGTTTCGGGCCGCCAGCGTCAGATCTTCCGACAGATTACTCAGGGGCTCCAGCACCTCGCTATTCAAATAGGTGTGGTAGGGCGGAATTTCTCCCGCTTGCTTAATCGGAATCCCCGTTGTGGCATAGAACGCCTCCGGCGCTAGCGCCTTGAGCTGATCGCCCCCCTCAAACTGCGGCGCTTTGATCTGTGCGCCCAACCCAGCCCGAATCTCAGTCGATACCGTGACCGTCGCCCCCATCTCAATGGCAGTGCCCGACACTTCGCCGTCCCCTTGGGCGTAGTGCACATCGCCAATAAATAGGCCACAGCCGTCCACAAAGCAGGGAAAGAGAACCGTCGTCCCCACCTGCATCTGCTTCACGTCCATATTGCCGCCGTTTTCTCGCGGCGGAATAGTGCGGATACAGCGATCGCTGTCGGTGCCGTCTGGGCCACACAGCGCTGCGGGCAGCGCCCCCGTGGGGAGAGGCGTCAGGGCAATGCCGCCGACTTCAGCCAGCTCTGCCTCTCGGCTCAAGAAGGTCTCTAGCTCAGGCTCGCCGGGCAGCACCCCCATCGACCCAGTAAAGGGGGCAAAGGGAATTTGCACCTGGGGAATCTCTGCTGACACCGCCGCAGTGCGATCGAGGCTCCAGTTGGCAATGTAGGGATCGGGGAACAGGTCTCGCAGAAAGCCAAACCCCGGAGCAATGACGGTGTAGCCATAGGGGTCGGGTTCAATATCTTGGACAGTAACCGCCAGCACGTCCCCCCGCTGGGCCCCCTCAACAAACACCGGGCCGGTCAGGGGGTGGACCAAGGCCAAATCAGCGGCAACCACGTCTTCTGGGGTCGCCTCTGGCCCAAACGCGCCGTCAAACGCATCGCGGGTGCCAAGTACGATCGTCTGGCCCGGCTCTGCCGTTGCCGCAGCCGGAATCTCGGGATGGTAGCGGTTAAAGCAGGCCGGATCGTCGGCGCAAAACTCCCCCGTTCGCTCTAAGACTAAGGGTTCTGGGGTCTGACTGCGGACAGCAGTCGCCCCCGCAAAGACCAACATCACAGACAGGGCCAACCCCAACCAGCGCAGCTTCCCGTTCCTCACACCTACTCCAATCCCTCTACCGGGGATAGCATCGACCTACGTTTAATAGCAGGTCGGAGCGAGCGTCCGTAGCTATCCTCGCTACAGTCTAAGGGCGTTCTATGGCAATCCCAGGTAAATCGACTACCGACAGCCCAGGCTATCCCGCGTTGCCACCCCCGTCGTCGCATTCGTCCCCGTCGCCATCTCGCACAGCACTTTGGTCCAATAGCGATCCAAAATTGCATCTGAAAAATCAGCGCCGTCTGCCTTGACGCCATTGAAGGTGCTGCTGCTCAGCATCGCGCCCGCGAACACCGCGTTTGTCAAATCAGCCTCATCAAAATTGACGCGGTCGGCGAACGCCTGAGTGAAGTCAGCGCCTGCAAGATTCGCCCCGATAAAGGATGCCTTCGTCAAAATTGTGGCGGTCAGGTTCGTTCCCTCAAAATTCGCCCCTCGAATCTCCGCCCCGGCCAAAGACGTCCCTTCCAAATTCTTGTAGGAAAAGTCTTTCCCCTTTAGGTCGCTGAGGGTGTAGTTGACCTGGTTATCCTGGGCATTGGCAAATTGAGGCGCGTAGAGCCAAAAGCCCACCACCAGCACCACGCCCAAAACAGCCGTTCCCGCAGCCCTTACCCAGCGATTCACCATAGCGTTCACCTACTCAACGTTTTGAGAGTTTATCACCCCGCGGCCTTCCCGCCATGCCCCCCAAAGGTTACCCCGCAGTAGGGAGGCGACGGCGTGGAGCGATCGCAGCTCGGTCGACTCTGGCGCTAAAGCCACGGCAGACCGCAGCGATCGCTCGGCAGCGGCAGGGCGCAGGGCGTAGAGCTGCACGAAGCCGAGATAGCCGTAGGCGTAGGGGTTTTGGGCATCGAGCTGGGTGACTCGGTTTAGAGTGGCGATCGCCCCCGGTGCATCCCGCTGCAGCACCTGGGCTAGCACCAGGGGATAGAGCAACGTGAGGTCGTCCGGTGCTTTGGCGAGGCGATAGGACAAGCTGACTTCGGCGTCCCGGAGATATTGCTGGATGGGGTCATAGAGGCTGAGGCGACCCAGCTGATCGAAGACGGGCTCTAGGGCATCGGGGCCGAGGGGGAGGGCTTGGGCGAGCTGCCGCAGCTGAGTTCCCGCGTCGGGGGGCGTAACTAAAGACGGGACGGTTTCGGGCTCAGTTTCCGCGTCAGCCGCAGGCCCGACCGCAGCGACGGGCGCGGCAATCTCTAGGGTTTGGGGCGGCGTCGCTAGGCTGTAAGTTTTTCCAGTGGAGCGGTTGAGGTACGTCGCGGTCAGTCGGTAGCGCCCTGCAGACCCATCGGGCGGCAGCATGGCCGTATGCTCTACCACCTCGAACGCCTCATCAGGATCGACATTGGAGGGGGCGAGCACCGTCTGGTTTGCCTGAATAGGCTGGGGATGGAGCCGCCCCAAGCCAATGCTGTGGTCGTGCAGCCAGCCCAGCGTCCCGTCCTGCTCCCAGCTCAATATGACGATGCCGTCGTGCAGCTCGCGCCAAGGTCCTCGCCACCGATAGGTTATGGGCACCGGCTCGCCTGCGATCGCCTGACCGGCAACCTCAACCCCCGCCAGCTGCACAGCCTCAGCGTCGCCATCAGGCAAAGGGCGCACTTCAACAGGAAGCTGACGCCGCCGGAATAGGTTGAGCTGACTGCCGTCGGGCAGGGTCCAGTTTCGCTGCCGCCGGAACCCAGGCCGCAGGAGCCTCACCATCTCGGCCTGACGGCGGCGAGATTTGGCATCGTGGTAGTGGATCTGCGGCTTGGTGACGCTGAGGAACCAGTCAAACGCGCCCACGTCCTGCTCTAGGTGCCCCCTACTCTTGCCGGCGCGGCGGGAATAGACGTGAAAGTCGTCTCGGTTACCGTAGTAGGTGACGTTGTGCTGATTGACTTCAGGAGTGGAGGGCAGCACTCCCAGGTTTACCAGCTGGTGAGGCTGGGCCTGAACGATCTCGTCAATCACTTCAGCGTGGGGATAGGGTTCGCCCCGATAGGGGCTGTGGGCGGCTCCTGGGGTCAAAGGCGATACCCCCCCCTGCGCCGCACTGCCGCCAAACAAATTTACCAGCATCAGCCCCGCCGCCACCGCTACCGTCCCCCAGCGCAGCCAGCGGGGAAGCTGGGTCAGCCCGTAGGCTAGAACAATCCCCAGCACCGGCAGCAGCGGCATGATGTAGCGGGCATCCTTATTGGCGATCGCCGACCAAATGACGTAGCTGCCCCCCAGAAACAGGCCCAGCCACCCCAGGGCCTGGCGATCCCGAAGCGCTACCCGCCGCCTCGCCACCCCGAGCACCAGACCCGCCACGGCCAGCAGCAGTAGCGGAAACGACGCTAGCCGGGGGAGCTGCTGCCAGTAGTAGAGCCACCCGGCCAGGCTAGCAGCCGACGGATCGCCCTCGATAGCGGCGGAGCGGATGTTGGCGCTAAAGGCGGCGCTCACCTGAAAAAACCAGTTGGTGCGCGCCCAAGGCCATATCAGCAATAGCGCAATGCCCCCGCTCAAAACAAGCTGACCTAAACGCCCCCACTGGCGTCGCCATAGCCGAGAGGCCCCCAGCCACAGCACCGGCACGGCCAAAAACAGCAGCGCCGTCTGCTTGGCCAAAAACGCCAGTCCCAGACAGCCCCCAAAGGCGATCGCCCAGCCCCACTGCGCCCCGCCAAATTTAGCGTCGCGCCACCGGGTCAGCGCCAGTAGGCTCAGGGCCACCAGCGCCGTCAGCGGGTAGTCCATATAGTATTCGGTGCGGGTGACATAGAGCTGGGGCAGCAGCAGCGCTAGGCTAGCGGCCCACAGGCCTACCGCAGGGGAGAACTGCCGACCCAGCTGAAACACCGCCACCAGCAACACCAGGGTGTACAGAGCGTTGACGAGCACCGCCGCGTCGGGCGATCGCCCCAGTAGCTCAATCAGCGGCGCGGTGGAGACATACAGCAGCGGCGGGTATTTGGAGGACAGCGTCCAAAAGCCCTGCCACCACTCGGGGGTGCCCTGCATCTGCCGCAGCGTCCACCAGTAGTTGAGCGCCCCGATGTGGTGGTCGGCGGGGTCCCAGGAGGGCACGGCATGGTCTAGCCACAGCCACAGGCCGTCTATCCCCAGGCTCAATAGCCAGAGAAGGGAGAGGGCAGCGGCATAAACCCAGGGGGAGCGGACGGTGGGGCGAGACACTAGGCAGTCGGGGTGATTATTCTGTCTCATTTTGACATCGCCCCTAATGTTTAGCGATCGCCCCCGCCAGTTGAGTCATTCTTTAGGACTGGGGCGATCGCCGCTAGAGTCACGGCATTGATTTTCCGCTCAAAAGCGTCTGCTCACGGAAACTCCACCCCTGCTAAAATCGAACAAGCCTGGGCGGGAAAAACGCTACATACCAGGTCTTCTATGTGTGTACTTTTAATACAAGTTGAGCTTTTTGGCAAAAAAACTCTAGATGCAGAGTCTAAGCAGATATAATTGCTCTAGATGCAGGTGTTGGCACAAGACATTTGCCTAATGTTTGGGTAAATCCTATTTACCGTGCCGCATAAAGTTTTTAATCAGGTTCCCCATCAGAACCAAAAACTTAATCGTTGCTTGGGTTTATTCGTGCCTTGAGAGGGTCATTAGGCTTCGATCCTAGGGTGTTCAAGCTCTTACGCTACAAGCAGTTCTTATCATCGGAAGGCTCCGCCTGGAGTGCGCGGGCCTGTCTCTCCATGCAATCAATCTGACGCTGTTCAAGGCCGTTAGCTCTTCTAGCGCTAGCCCTTGAGATACAGGTTGTATCACAGCTACGTGTCAAAATTACTGACGGTGAGGTATTAAATCTATGAGTTATCAAGAGCGCCTAAACCCTTGGGTTGTCCAGCAGCAGTCCGAATCTCAGCAAGTATGGGCTCGCTTCAGGCGACCTGTCGACGCCGAATCTTATCGTAGCGTTCTGCAGGCTCAGCATCCCAACATTGAATTCGCTGTAGCCTTTTCCGCCAACGGCGTCAATCGTCCCGTTTCGTTTGGCAGCAGCGCGCTGTAGGCAGCCTGTGCGTAAGTTTTACAATGGGGCCAGCGTTGGCCCTATTTTTTATGGCATATTCCCAGTCTCCTCACCGCCCCCCAGGCAACCCCATCGAGTCAAACAATGCCAACCCGGCATTGCTCAGGCAGATCGTAGACCATATTCTTCAGCAGCCCCAGCGCCGCATCTCCTTTGCCGAGTACATGGAGTGGGCACTTTATCACCCTCAGCAGGGCTACTACACCAGCCGCATTCCCGTCGGTGAGCGGGGCGACTACGTCACTTCTTCCAGCTTTGGATCAGATTTTGGTGAACTGCTGGCGGAGCAGTTTGTTCAGCTTTGGGGCGCGTTGGGTAAACCACGACCGTTCACGCTGGTAGAGCAGGGTGCAGGGCAGGGTCTGCTTGCTGCTGATATTCTGCTGGCTCTCAAGCGAAACCACCCCTCTTTTTTCGCGGCGATCGCCTACCGGGTCATCGAGCGATCGCCCCGGCTTGCGGCAGACCAGCAGCGGCGGCTCGCGGCGGCGCTGGCAGCGGTGGATGAATCTTCCTGGAGTGGTCTTCAGTGGTGCCGCTGGTCCGACATCCCAGAGAATTCTATTGTAGGCTGCGTCTTTTCTAACGAGCTTGTGGACGCTTTTCCAGTGCACCGCGTCAGAGTAGTGGCGGGTGAGCTGCAGGAGGTTTACGTGACCCTCGCAGATAGCGCCGAACAGTTTACTGAAACGACGGGCGACCTCTCCACCCCCGCTCTCCAGCAGTATTTTGAGCAACTCAGCATTAGCTTCGAGGACTACCCCGACGGCTACACCACGGAGGTCAACCTGGCGGCCCTAGACTGGCTTCACGCTGTCTCAACTCGCCTCAAAACGGGCTACCTGCTCACCATAGACTACGGCCACACCGCTGCCCGCTACTACCAGCCAACTCGGCCTGGCACGCTGCAGTGCTACTATCGCCACGCCCATCATGCCGACCCCTACCGCAACGTCGGCCACCAAGACATCACCGCCCACGTCGACTTCACGACGCTGCAGCAGGCGGGAGAGCGCTGCGGCCTCAGCACCGTTGGCTTCACGCAGCAGGGACTGTTCCTCATGGCGCTGGGGCTAGGCGATCGCCTCAATGAGCTGTCGCAAAATGGCGATCGCTCCATTAACGACATTATTCAGCGGCGAGATGCCCTCCATGCCCTAATCAACCCCATGGGCTTGGGAAACTTTGGGGTGCTGATTCAAGGGAAAGAGCTTCCTGATACTGCTCCGCTGCCGCAGGGCCTCACGGTACCCCGATGACGCGCTACTGCCCTAGCTCTCGCCGCACCCGCTCTAATACATCAGGCGTGATGAGATCGATGCCGCACTCTGCGGCCCGGCGCTCTACCTGCTGCCGCGCTTGAGGCCGCGCGAAAAAAGGAATTTGCTTGAGCCGCTGCTGCGCTTCAGCGGACCACTGTACAGTATCTGAATCGAAAGATTCCATGACCTGCCCTCTAATGAAACAACACGGCGGGCCTTTGGGTCTGTTTGGGGAGACTGTTGGCCCTATTTCTATAATATGCAACCTACAGACTAACGGTCTGATGGATTGGGCATTGGTCTATAGGTCGGCCTCTGGACGGCTAATCTTTACTGCTGCTCGGGTGGAGATGACCCGGTTCGCGCCGTGAGAGTTGCGCTACCGCACAATAAGGGCCAGGGCGCTGGCGGCCATGGTCTTTGCCGCTGAGTAGGCCATGCGGGCGGCGGCGTAGGCTTCGATACCGGCTAAAGTTTGGGTATCTTTGACGAGGGTTTGGAGTTCACTGACGGCCTGCAGAACGAGGTTGAGGGCGACAAACAGATCCATATCGCGGCGGGCGGCTTCGATGTCGAAGAAGCGGAGATCAGCTCCGGGTGCTGTTCTGCGGCATCTAGGGCTTGGTGGGTGAAGGTTTGGGATTTACAGCCTAGCTTGAACAGTCGGCAGCGCTCTTTAATTCAGCTACAGAGCGTTCTCCTGCATCGCGCATCACCGCCTTAGAGCAGCGAATCCGAGAATTGCAGCAGGAGAACGAGTCCCTCACATCCCAATTAGCGGCCAATGGCTCGAAGTAGATAAATCATTAGGTCTAGAACGTTGACTACTCATCGCTTGAGGGCGTACCAATTTGAGGCTGTTGAGGCTGTTCTTGCTCTTCCTGCTTTTCTCCGTGCCCCTCTGTAATAGGCCAGCCAGGACCCAATGGTATATCAGAATTCTGCGATTTTTCTGGGAGGGGCACTTTTTCTGCACTAGTTGAGTCTGGCACAGAGTTAGCTTCTGGTTTGTCAGTCATAATGCACCTTTAACACTACCCTGATCTACAGGGGTTCGAACATACATTACGGAAAATACAGCAATCATGTTAAACAATATTTGATAGTGGTTCAGACTAATATCTACATAGCCGTTCCAACCCTTCCTCCGTGGTACTTTCTAGATAATTCCGCAACCAGTTACATCCTTTATTTGCAAGGCTATCTAAGCTATTCTCGTCAAGCTCCCATAGAATTACCGTCCTATCATCGCTGGCAGTTGCTAAAACCTGACCGTCAGGACTGAAGCTAGCTTGATTAACGGTATCGCTATGCCCAACAAAACTAGTAACCAACTCCCCATCTTGACTCCAAAGTTTTGCAGTTCTGTCCCGACTTACAGTCGCGATCATTCGACTGTCGGGACTAAATGCCGCGGCCAAGACTGCAGCGCTGTGCCCCTTTAACAGCTTCAGCCTCTCACCATCTTGGCTCCAAAGCTGTGCCGTATTGTCCTCGCTGACAGTCACTATCATTTGGCTGTCAGGGCTGAGGGCAACGCCATAAACCGGGCCGCCATGACCTATGAGCGTGTTCAAGAGTTCACCGTTTCGGTTCCAAAGCTTTGCGGTGCCATCCTTACTGGCAGTCGCTATGATTTGGCCATCAGAGCTCACGTCAACGCCGTAAACTGGGCCATCATGCCCTGCGAGCGTATTCAGGAGTTCACCGTTTCGGTTCCAAAGCTTTGCGGTGCCATCCTCACTAGCCGTGGCAATAGCGTTATCATCTGGGCCAAAGCTCACGCTATGAACCCAATCGTCGTGACCCTTAAAAGTATTTTGTAACATACCATCTCTGTCCCAAAGCCTCACCATTAGGTCTTGCCCAACCGTAGCAAAGGTAGCGCCATCGACGCTAAAACTAACTCGGCTAATCCAGCCTGTATGAGGAAGCGAGCGAAAAGGTTCTCCCTGCGGACTCCAAAGCCTTACCGTCTTATCGAAACTTGCAGTGGCAACTGCCTCACCATCGGGAGCAAAACTCACGCTGTAGACTACATCATCATGCCCTAATAAAACCGTAAACCGTTCAGGTTCAACGCTCCATAGCCTAACGGTCTTGTCGCTACTTGCACTAGCTAACGTCTGTCCGCTAGGGTCAAAGCTAACACTGCTGATGCGTCCGCTATGCCCCTGCAGGGTTTTTAGTAATTCACCATTTTGGTTCCAGAGTTTGATCGTGTTGTCTTCGCTAGAGCTTGCGATAGTTTCACCATCTGGTGAAAAGCCCACATCAACAACCTCCTCGCGATGTTCTTTCAAAGTTTGGAGCTTTTTCCCCGCAACGCTCCAAAGGATTATAGTATTGTCGTTGCTGGCAGTAGCAAGCGTTTGACCATCAGGGCCAAAGCTGACGCTATTAACGGTGCTTTGATGCCCATCAAGGGTTTGTAGCAGGTCTCCATTGCGAGTCCATAGCCTAGCTGTACCATCTTCACTAGCGGTCGCAAGCGTCTGACCATCAGGGCTAAAGGCTATGCGACGCAGGGGTCGGCTGTGTCCTTTCAGAATTTGTAGGAGCGCTCCGTCACGAGTCCACAGCCTAGCTGTGCCATCTTCACCAGCGGTAGCAAGCGTTTGGCTGAAGTGGACCCAGTCCTTTGGACAACTTCGAGGGATCTCTAAGCTCTGAAAAGATGAGATCGCTATATCCTCTTCAAGCATTCTAGAGAAGCTTCACTCTTCCCAGTAGACCTCCTCTGGAGTGAGGTAGCCTAACGCTTGATGCGGTCGCTCCCGATTGTACCAGTCAAACCATCTTGTGACCTCCTGATTTAAGTGATGTCCATCCTCAAACGCCTTCAAGTAGATCAGCTCGTACTTGATAGAACGCCACAGCCGCTCAATGAAGATGTTGTCGTGGCAGCGACCCCGTCCATCCATGCTGATGGCAATCCCTGCTGCTGTAAGGCGCTCAGTGAATTGGTTTGAAGTAAACTGACTCCCCTGGTCCGAATTAAAGATGTCAGGGGTAGCGTAGCGGGCAATGGCTTCCTCAAGCGCCTCTAGACAAAAGCCCACCTCAAGGGTGTTGGAGATGCGCCAGCTGAGCACTTTGCGGCTATACCAGTCCATCACAGCGACCAGGTAGAAATGCCCCTTGAGCACCGGCAGGTAGGTGATGTCAGTGCACCAAACCTGATTTGCTTTGGCAACTTCCAGTCCCCGCAACAGGTAGGGATACACCCGGTGCTCCGGGTTCGCCCTGCTGAGTCTGGGCTTGGGGTAGATGGCCTCGATGCCTAGCTGCCGCATCAACCGCTGCACCCGCTTGCGGCCCACTGGGTAGCCCTTCTGCCGCAGCACGACCGCCATCCGCCTTGCCCCGTAGAATGGCGTCTCCATGTACTGCTTATCCAAGAGCAGCAGCAGCGTCAACTCCTCTTCTTGCGGCGCTTGTGGCTGATAGTAGTAGCTAGAGCGAGCAACCCTGAGCAGTTCGCACTGCCGGGCGATACTTAGCTGTGGGTGCTCTGCTACGACCATGGATTTTCGCTCCGCAGGCCCAGCTCTTTGGACTTGCTCGCTAAAAAATCTCGCTCTACCTTCAGCTGCCCTATCTGCCGGTACAGCTCGTCAATCTGCGCCTGGGCCGTGGCATCAGCTTTCGATGCCGCGCTGCCCTTCTCGAACAGACTGCTTGCTCCTTCCAATAGGCGTCGCTTCCAGCCGTTGATCACCGTCGGATGCAGCTGATGCTGACTCGCTAGCTCGGCGATCGTCTTCTCAGCCCGATTGGCATCGAGTGCCACTTTGGCCTTGAACTGCGCGCTGTATTGTTTTCGTTTGTTGCCCATGAACTACTCCTATCATTTGTTGAGTGGTTCAGAGCTTAGCCCCCTGTCCAGTTTTCCGGGTCCATTACAGGCTATCAGGGCTGAAGCTAACGCTGTATACGCCACCCTCGTGACCAGTAAGAGTCTGGAGCTCCTCTCCATCTTGGCTCCAAAGCTTGACGACACCGTCAAGGCTAGCCGTCGCAAGGGTATTGCTATCAGAGCTAAAGCTTACCCCCATTACCGTCCCTGTATGCTCATCACGGGTCCACAGTAGCTCCCCATCGCGGGTCCACAGTTTGACCGTATTATCATGGCCTGCGGTCGCAATCATTTGTCCATCGGGGCTAAAGCTCACATGCTGCACGTAGTTGCTGTGTCCTTCCAAGCGATCGCGCTCCCTAACCCAGTCCAGCGCCTGCCGCAGCGATCGCACTACATCCTGCTCAATGGCAGCACTTGGAAAAAGAAAGGGCGATCGCTGCAATCGTATCCCCGCCTCCAAAGCAGGAACCAATGCATCCAGCGAATCCCGGTTGAGGGCAAAACGGGCCTCTGAGGTTTGGGTCAGGGCAAGAACTTGGCCTAGCTGAGCCTCTCGCCACTGCAGCGCCGCAAATACCGCCAGTCCAGAGGCCACGACAAAGCCAGCAGTCACCGCCGCCAGCCGATTTCGCTGGCTGACCTTTTCCGCTCTACGGCTAGCGTTGATATACTGCCGCTGCAGCGGCGTTGGGTAAGGCTGTTTGTCTGCGCCACAGGTTAACCACTCCTCTGCAGCCTCCAGCTCGCTACCCCGCAGCAAGCAGCTGTCGCTCTGCTTCTTATCCCACTTCAGGGCGTTGGTCAGCAGATAAGTATGCGCTTTGACATGGGCAAGGTCAGTATCGATGGCATCAAGCAAGGCCCGAAAGCTCGCCTTAAAGCTGTGCTCCGCATCGAAAAAAATGTAGTTGATTTTTGTCAGCTCTGGGTGAACGTCACCGGAAAACTGATGCACAACTGGCACTAGCCGCTTGTTACATCGAATAGCATGCTCAACTTCCTCACTACAAACTTTAGACGCTGCCGAGCTAGGGCTGATAATAAAAACAAAGTTGTTGGCCGCCTCAATTCCTTCGTATATTTCTTTACGCCAGTCCGCCGTAAAGGGAATGCTTTCCCAATCGATCCAAACGTCGCGATTGTCTTGGCTTAGCGCTTCGTAGAGCCGATTAACAAAGGCTTTGTCTCTACGCGAGTACGAAATAAACGCTTCAGTCATGCGGCCCCCTGCTTTCACAGCAGCTTATATCAAAGTCAAAGGCTACGCCAGGCGTGTTAAAGCAAAAAATCCCCCACCACAACAGGGCAGGGGATAGAAGTAAGGGTAGGCAGCGCCCACCCTACCGATCAAGCAAACTCTAGTCGAGATCCGGCATCGAGAGAACCGGCTCAGTCTCACGCACAATGCCCCTCTCAAAGCCAGCCACAGCGGCGCGAGCGCGGCCCGCATGCCAGAGGTGACCAATCAAGAAGAAGAAGCCGAGAATAAAGTGAGCTCCAGCCAACCACTGACGCAGGTTCACATAGTTGAAGGAGTTCGGCTCGGTGATGACGCCACCCACAGAGTTGATGGACGCCAGCGGAGCGTGGGTCATATACTCAGCCGCGCGGCGAATCTGCCAGGGCTGAATGTCGTTACGGATCTTATCGAGGTCAAGGCCGTTGGGTCCCCGTAGGGGCTCCAGCCAAGGACCGCGGAAGTCCCAAAAACGCATGGTCTCACCACCGAAGATGATCTCACCCGTGGGAGAGCGCATCAGGTACTTACCTAGGCCGGTCGGGCCTTGAGCAGAACCGACGTTCGCACCCAGACGCTGGTCACGCACCATGAAGGTGAATGCCTGAGCCTGAGACGCCTCGGAACTCGTAGGACCATAGAACTCACTGGGGTATGCCGTGTTGTTAAACCACACGTACATCGCAGCGAGGAAGCCCATCAGAGAAAGCGCACCTAGGCTGTAAGAGAGGTATGCCTCACCAGACCAGACAAAGGCACGACGCGCCCAAGCAAACGGCTTGGTGAGAATGTGCCAAATGCCGCCGGTAATGCAGAGCAGACCGACCCAAATGTGGCCACCGATGATGTCTTCCATGTTGTCGACACCAATCAGCCAACCCTCTCCACCGAAGGGAGCCTTAGTTAAGTAGCCAAAGATAATGGCCGGATTAAGGGTGGGGTTGGTAATCACGCGGACGTCACCGCCGCCGGGAGCCCAGGTGTCATAGACACCGCCAAAGAACATTGCCTTGAGCACCAGCAGGAAGGCACCACCGCCCAGAAGCAGCAGGTGAATGCCGATGATGGTAGTCATCTTGTTCTTGTCTTTCCAGTCGTAGCCGAAGAACGAAGAGTATTCCTCTAGCGTCTCGGGGCCGCGAACGGCGTGGTAGATACCACCAAGGCCGAGAACGGCGGAGGAAATCAGGTGAAGCACACCCACTACGAAGTAGGGGAAGGTGTTGATGACTTCACCGCCGGCGCCAACGCCCCAGCCTTGCGTCGCCAGGTGAGGCAGCAGGATCAGACCCTGCTCATACATGGGCTTTTCAGGAACGAAGTGAGCGACCTCAAACAAGGTCATTGCACCCGCCCAGAAGACGATCAGACCTGCGTGAGCGACGTGAGCGCCCAGCAGCTTACCGGACAAATTAATCAATCGAGCGTTTCCAGACCACCAGGCAAAGCCGGTGGATTCTAGATCGCGACCGCCAATGAAATCGTTATTAGAGAGCGTTACCACGGGGTAGTACCTCCTCAGGGAATACAAACTGCTCGTGAGGCTGGTCCTGAACTGCCATCCAGGAGCGAATACCTTCGTTCAACAAAATGTTCTTCGTGTAGAACGTCTCAAACTCAGGGTCCTCGGCTGCCCGAATCTCCTGTGACGTGAAGTCATACGCCCGCAGGTTCAGCGCTAGACCCACAATCCCGATGCTCGACATCCACAGTCCCGTTACCGGCACAAACAGCATGAAGAAGTGCAGCCACCGCTTGTTCGAAAACGCAATTCCGAAAATCTGTGACCAGAATCGGTTCGCCGTCACCATCGAATACGTCTCTTCTGCCTGCGTCGGGTTGAACGCACGGAACGTGCTCGACTGCTCGCCGTCCTGGAACAGCGTGTTCTCTACCGTCGCACCGTGAATCGCGCACAGCAAAGCGCCGCCCAGAATGCCCGCCACGCCCATCATGTGGAACGGGTTCAGCGTCCAGTTGTGGAAACCCTGCAAAAACAGCAGGAAGCGGAAGATTGCCGCTACCCCGAAGCTCGGCGCAAAGAACCAGGACGACTGACCTAGCGGATACATGAAGAATACCGACACAAACACCGCAATCGGCCCAGAAAAGGCGATCGCGTTGTAAGGACGAATCCCCACCAGCCGCGCAATCTCAAACTGCCGCAGCATAAAGCCAATCAGACCAAACGCGCCGTGCAGTGCAACAAAGCTCCACAGCCCGCCAACCTGAAACCAGCGAACCAGGTTCCAGTTCGCTTCCGGTCCCCACAAAAACAAGATGGAGTGTCCCATGCTGTCTGCAGGAGTCGAGACCGCAACCGTCAGAAAGTTGCAGCCCTCTAAGTAAGACGATGCCAGTCCGTGGGTGTACCACGAGGTGACGAAGGTGGTCCCAGTCAGCCAGCCCCCCACCGCCATGTAGGCGCAGGGGAACAGCAATAGACCAGACCAGCCAATAAAGACGAATCGGTCGCGCTTTAGCCAGTCATCAAGGACGTCAAACCATCCTCGACTGGCTTGCGCCCGTCCCATTGCTACGGTCATATCAAATCCTCATTAATCAGTATTTAGTTCAAGGCGACCCTAAGGCAAGGCTGCTTATATAGAACGTGCTCTGCAAATGAGAGGTTGAATATAAGCATACCTCGACGCGGAAATCAGGGGATGCCACTCCGCCGGTCCCTTCTCAGGTTTAGCTCCACCTTTCGGTGTAGCCGCGTCGCCAGAAATCATACAAGTCCTTTACATGATAGAGATATACTCAAAATTTTACAATCTGATACGTTGGCTCTCATAGGTATTCGGTGCGGGAAATCAGTGCGGTAGCGCTCGATCCGGCTGAGCCCTTGAGTCTGCTCTGTGAAAGGAAGAGGGTTGGGTCATCAGAGGGGGGAGCGACTCGCTATGATGGGTACGGCACGGCGTGGTGATTTGCCAGAAGACTCTGACAGGGCATTCCCGCACTGCCTGCTGAATCCATTATCTGTCCATTGATTTCGTGGATACTAGGCCCATGTCGACATCGACTGCATCTGTAGATTCTCAAAATCAAAACCCTCAAAGCCAGACCGTGCTGCGCCGAACCATTCTGGGCTCTCGCCGCTTGAGCAATTACTGGTGGGCCACAATCATTTCAATTGGTGGTGTAGGTTTTTTCCTGTCGGGCCTTTCCAGCTACTTGGGCGTCAATCTACTCCCCATTTCAAACCCAACCCGGCTCGTTTTCATCCCCCAGGGCATCGCTATGGGGTTCTACGGGGTTGCCGCGCTGCTGCTCGCAACGTATCTATGGCTCGTTATCGTTTGGAACGTCGGCGGTGGATACAACGAGTTCAATAAGGACACGGGCAAGGTGTGCATCTTTCGCTGGGGATTTCCAGGTAAAAATCGCCAAATTGAGGTCACTCATCCCCTCGACGATATCCAGTCTATCTTTGTAGACCTCAGAGAAGGCATCAATCCTAAGCGAGCGCTCTACCTAAAAGTGAGGGGGAAGCGAGACATTCCCTTGACCCGAGTCGGCCAGCCCCTGGGCCTCTCTGAGCTGGAAGACCAGGGCGCTGAGCTGGCCCGCTTCCTCTCGGTGCCGCTGGAAGGCCTATAGCTTGGGGCTAAGGGTGAGGGATAGGCCGAGGCGCGACCGGCTCACGGCGATAGCTTCCGCCAAGGGGGGCATCAGGCTGCCGTCATCGAAGCATTGGCTGGGCAACGTTTTAGCCTTTGCAGGTCTTCGCTTTTGATACGGTTAATTCAAAATTTAGTTTAGAACATTGATTTAGCATGAATGGATTCAATCTGCTAGGGAATTCCGCGTCCCGCCGTACGCTTCACCGGCTCTTTGTGCTAGTGGCGATCGCCGCCCTAACTCTTAGCGGCTGCTCCCCGTCTAGCGACGGCGACGTCGTGAGCGATATGCCCAGCATGTCGTCCTTGCCCAGACTCAACGGCACCGCAGTGGTCGAGCTGGTCATTAACGGCGCGCCGGTTACCGTTGAAGTCAACGGTGAGTACGCGCCGGTAACCGGCGGTAACTTCGTGGATTTGGTCGAGCGGGGCGTATACGACGGCGTTTCGTTTCATCGCGTCGTCCGGGAGCCCGAACCCTTCGTCGTTCAGGCGGGCGATCCTCAAAGTAAAGACCCCGACTTCCCCCAGGAGCGCCTGGGCACCGGCAGCTTTAACGATCCGGATACGGGAGCTCCCCGCTATATCCCTCTAGAAATTGTGCCTCAAGGGGCCGACGAGCCGACCTACAGCCAGCCCTTTTCCGCCGCCGGTATCACTGACCCGCCTCGGCTTCGCCACGTTCGCGGGGCAGTCGCTATGGCTCGCTCTCAGTTCCCAGATTCTGCCTCGTCCCAGTTCTACGTTGCTTTGTCAGACCTCAGCTTTTTAGACGGCGAGTATGCGGTGTTTGGCTCCGTTGAGGAGGAAGATATGGCCATTGTCGACGACATTCAACAGGGCGATCGCATTGAGACGGCGCGGGTGGTCTCTGGGCTAGAAAATCTGGAGCGCGGCGGTGGAGAGTAATGGACTAGACCGCGATCAGCCAGGTCGCGATTGATGATTACCGAGCAAATTTTGGAGGCCCTGCCGGGTCAGCTCCAGGCTCTGCGTCAGGCTGACGAGCGCTGGCGATCGCTGCGAAAGGGTCAAATTTCGGTGCCTCAGGCCTACAGCACTGATGACAGCGAGCTGGGCCCAGCGGATTGGGATGTGGTTATCTCCGGGGGGACCCTGGGCATTTTCTTGGGGGCAGCCCTCGCGGCGCAGGGCTGGCGGGTGGCGGTGCTAGAGCGAGGCCAGCTGCGGGGCCGCGCCCAAGAGTGGAATACTTCCCGCTCAGAGCTCCAGGTGTTTCAGCGCTTAGGGCTGCTGAGCGCCGAGGAAATTAAAGAAGCGATCGCCACCGAGTACAACCCGGCCCGCGTTGCCTTTCATGAGGGAACGGAGCTCTGGGTCAAAGATGTGCTCAACATCGGTGTGGATCCGGTGTACCTGCTAGAGCGGTTGAAGGCTAAGTTTTTAGCGGCAGGTGGGGAGCTCTTTGAACAAGCGCCCTTCAAATCCGCCACGGTACATCCGGATGGCGTACGGGTGGAAACGCCAGAGAACGCTCTGACGACCCGCCTGCTCATAGATGCTATGGGCCACGCTTCACCGCTGGCGCTGCAGGCCCGAGGGGGAGGCAAGCCCGACGCCGTCTGCTTGGTGGTGGGCACCTGCGCTACGGGCTATCCCCAAAACGATACCGGGGACCTGCTGGCTTCCTTTACCCCCATCCGCAACCAGTGCCAGTACTTTTGGGAAGCCTTCCCCGCCCGCGACGGGCGCACCACCTACCTTTTTACCTATCTCGACGCCCACCCCCAGCGCCCCGACCTCGAAGATCTGTTTGAGGACTACTTTACGCTGCTGCCCCAGTATCAAAACGTCAGCTTAGACCAGCTCGACGTCAAGCGCGCCCTGTTTGGCCTCTTTCCCTGCTATCGCGATAGCCCGCTGCGGTTTCCCGTCGATCGCCTACTGGCTATTGGCGATAGCAGCGGCAATCAGTCTCCTTTGAGCTTTGGCGGCTTCGGGGCAATGCTGCGTCACCTAGCGCGGCTGACCACTGGCGTCTCAGAAGCGCTGGAGGCCGATGCCCTGGGGCAAAAAGCGATCGCTCTGCTGCAGCCCTATCAGCCTAGCCTGTCGGTCACCTGGCTATTTCAGCAAACTATGAGCGTTGGGGTGGGTGAGATGGCATCGCCCAATCAAATCAACCAGCTGCTGTCGGACGTGTTTGTAGAGATGGAGCGGCTGGGGGACCCGGTGCTTAAGCCCTTTTTGCAGGACGTGGTGCAGTTCCCGGCGCTGACGCGCACCCTAATTCAAACCTCACTGCGCCACCCCAATATGCCGCTGAGAGTGCTCCCTCAGGTCGGCCCCTTGTCGCTGCTGCGGTGGCTGGGGCACTACGGCAGCCTGGGGGCCTACGCAGGGCTGAGCGCCCTGGGGGAGGCAGCTGGGCCGCTGCTGGGAGACCTGCCCTTGCGGCAGCGATACAGCCTAAACCGGCGGATAGAGGCCTGGCGGTACGGGGCGGGAGCGGACTACGACGACTAAAGGCAATGCCTGCGGATTTGGCTCACCAAGTTGAGACCTCCTCGGCGATCGCTGCCGGTTTTGGACATCGTCACCACGTATCGCGGGTCGCCGCAAAATATGATCTTGTGGTGCTTACCCGTCTTCCTCAGGTCGAATCCCATTTGCCTGAGAGATTTTTCAATTTGAGAATCCATCGACCGATACGCCTTCAAGGTTTGGTGGACCTGCGCATGCAGCTCGCCCCGACGCCCCGACGCAGGGTTGCAGTCGATAAGGTCGCACAGGAGATGAAATCTGCGGCTTTTCCCCGGAACCGTGGACAGCGCCTCACGCAGCAGGTCGAGCAAAATATCGCGCTTTTCGTCGAGGTAGAGGTCGGCTTCAGTTGCTTTTAGGGCGATCGCGTAATCTTCCTGGCTCAAGCTAATAGATTGAGCCAGCGTGTGAGCGCTACGTCTGGTCTCAAGCCGGTTCTGCAGCCCCAAAATCTCGCGCTTTAGGCCTTCTGCATCGCGCTTTAGGCCCTCGTTTTCGCGCCTTAATTCCTCATTCTCCGCCACCGCAAGCGATTCAGTCCCCTGGGTATTGATTAGCTCCTGCTCCAGCGGGCCGACCTGGTCCGCCGCTGACTGCGCGCGCCGCAGGCTACGCTGCAGCCTGCGGATTTCTGCAGCCGCCTCATCCTGACCATGCTGCAGACCTTCAAGGTCAGCTCTGAGCTGCTCGACGGTTTGATTGGCGGTATCAGTCTGCTGCTGCCAAGCGGCTAGCTCTGCTCTAAGCTTTGTCTCTTGCTCCCTACGGCCAAGCGCTTTGGCCTGGGCTAGTCTTTTTTGAGTGAGCTGCAGGCTACTCTTGAGGGTGTGGAGCTGCCGCTGCTGCGATCGCCGCTGCCTTAGCAACACCTCCGCAGTCGTCCAAGCCGTCAAACCAAACAGCGTTAGGCCAGCGTAGGGCACCCAGGCCCGAGCTGGAAAGTAGTAAACCCGGCCCGTAATGTCGCCCGAATTTTCCCCGCCGAGTTCACTCGCACCTTCAGAGGAGCGATCGCCGCGCTCTGCTGGAGGGGCAGAGGCCCGCAGCACCTCGTAAGAGTTGGCGTTCTGCAAATAGTCGGCCCCCTGCTCGTCGAGCTGCCGCTGCTGAGCGGGAGACAGGTTCATCGTGGCCGTGGGCGTTTGCGCTGGGCAATCCGGCAGCGCGGTGCGGCAATTGGTCACAACAAGGCCCAAGCGGTTTCGATCTGCGTCTATAGCTGAGGCTAGGCCGATGGTGGCAGCTAAGATTAGGGACAAGCGGCCCAAGGTTTTGAGATGAGGATTCATGCGCTCAATCCTGACGACTATGCAAGCAAAGTTTTGGGCGAAGCGCCCTTTTTACCCCTAGAGGGACAAACCGCGCTGCCCCCTGTTGCATTGGCCCCAGCGAGGACAATTTGACCGGCTCAAGCTACTGCACCGCATCAGCGCTAACACACATAATTATCCCAATGCATCAGGATAATTGCTACAGAACCTGGACGTTCTGACGTAAAATTTGTTGCCCAGGGTTATAGCAACGGTCTACATTCTACTGCAGACCATTTAACGTTTTTTATTGCTTCGGTGAGCTTGAATCGCCTGAGTGGAGAAAGAAAGCTTTGAATAAACCTGAGGTCAGTCCTGAACAAATCTCAACTCTTCAGTATTTTCTTGCTGAAAAATTTTGTCATACTAGACTCATCGAGGGCAGCGCACAGGCAGTGCTTTCGATGTCTCTACCCCTTTGACCCCATGAAAAATCTTACCTACCGTGGCGCTGAATTCGTTGTCAAGACCACTTCCATCAAGACAGCCGAACTTGGCCTGTCGGGGACCTATCGCGGCAGCGGAACGGCCTTCCGTCAGGGTGTCGCTCGGTCAATAGATTCCGCCCTCGCCCTGCGCTATCGCGGCAACTACTACCTCCGCTAAGAAAACAGCCGAGACAGCGTCACCACCCGGTATCCCATGGCGCGAAGGCGAGGCAGCAGCAATTTGAGCACCATCGCCGTATTTCTATCCCGCTCCTCGCTGCCACCGTGCAGCACTAGAATTGCTCCGGGGAACACAAACCGCAGGGCGTACTGAAGCGTAAACGCTGGATTCTTGAATTCGTCGCGGGTGTCGAGAGGCATCATCGAAGCTAGCGCCATCTGCGGGCGATAGCCTTGGGGCTGTAGCGCTTTCAGCGTGGTGACCATGGTGGGGTTAAAGAAAGCCCGCCCCGGACGAAACCACTGCACGCGGGCAGCAGTGCCTTCGGTGAGCAAACCGTGCGATCGCCAAATTTCGGCCTCAAATTCCTGAGGCGATTGGCTGACGTGAAAGCAGTCCATCATGCCGTGATTTCCCAGCTCATGGCCCTGCTCCAGAATTTGGTGCAGGATATCGGTGCCGTGGGTAAGCTGGCTACCGATGACGAAAAAGGTGGCGTGGGCGTGGTCCCGCTCGTCAAGGGTTTGGTTATGGCGGGCGATCGCCTCCAAGATAAGCTGGGTCGAGGGGTAGCCCGCTTCACCCGCCGTTGGCACATCATCAATGGTCAGGCCAATAACTTTTTCTGTCGTCGGCTTGAAGAAAACGGCATTGGGAGAAACCGCAGCAATGGAGGAGATAAGTCCTTTTGAAAGATACATATCCTGTAGGTAGCGCCTTGATTCAGACATGGGGGCTCTGAGCTGCTGGAGAGACTCTCATCAAGAAGCGCTCTCCGACAGCACCAACTCTAATCCTGTATCCTATGGTGACTCAACAGCTCGGGTCTCGACAGCTATAACGTATTCTCCAGAGGTTCCGTGACGTCCTTCAAATCTGAAGTCTTCATACCCACTCACCACAAGATGAATCTCGCCGCTGGCCGGAACTAGGCCGCTGACCTGCTCACGACTATCCACCTCAGAGTAAATGCTGCGGCCAATTAGGCTGCCATCGCCCGCTAGCCAGCCTACGGAAGCCCCAGCTTCTGCGAGGCTGACGGCTACCGAAAAAACATCTCCCGGCGTCAGTCCACTCAGCGTGAAGAAGTCGAGGTCACCGGTGATGCTCTCTTCACCCGTGAGTACCGATAGGGTATAGTCTCCTGCTTGGCCGTGTGGGTCGCGCGACGACACCACACCCTCGGGGTTGTAGTAATCCTGAAATCCGTCGAAATCGTCATCCCCAAGCCCCGATACCTTGAGTTCTACCGTCCCATTACTGGGTACGATGCCTCGAATCGCTGGCGCAAGGCTTCCAAACGGACTGCTGTCGTCGTCGAATAGGATCATGTTTCCGGCACCGTCGAACTGCGCCATGACGAGGTCCATTGAGTCGTCAGACTCCACCCAGGCGAAGAAGGGCTCGGAGGCGGGCAGGCCGGTAATCGTCACGGTGTTGGCTTCGCCCCGACTCATCGCTTCGCGAGTGCGATAGTCTGTGTCAGGGATTTCCGGTGGCTCAAGCTGTCCAAAGATTCGCGTGACGTCAGGAGCGATGGAGACGCGATCGCTGAAGGTGTCGTTGGGGGCGTCGTCAACGCTTTGAATATTTTGGGCGACAGCAGGGAGGGGCAGGGTGAGCAGGGCCGCTAGGGTTATGAGTAATTTTAGGGTCATAGGTCGATTGAAATATTGCGCAATACATATAATTACAGAGCTATGGTAGCTGTCCCAGCACAAAATATTGTCAATTTGTCGCTTTAGGTTAATCGAGATGCAGTCTGTATGACAATGGTGTGTGCCTACGGCTGAGGCGTTTGCACCTGCTCGACGGGAATACCTAGGGTCTGGGTTAGCTCGGTGAGGTTATTGGCGAAGCTGTTAAGGTCGCCGGAGAAGGTGACGGCTCCGCTGGTGATGTTGCCGACGGCGGCGGCATTGGATCTGCTGCAGTACGTAGAGTAGGAACAATGGATAGCCTTGATCACCGTTCCGGAAAACAAAATCAGGATTACTCCGGCCTAAAAATAACGCTACGACAGAGATACTTCAACCTGTGCGTATTTATCGCTCACGATTGTAGTAGTTGTAAACATGCCACAACTGCTTGTAGAGCCTGCGCAATGATCATTTGATTAAATTTTAAAATTCTTACCAAAATGTTAATCTCTTTGCGGAATTGTTACCATCGCGCAATATTAGATGTACTTCGATTTTCTAGTGATAAATTATACATGTTCGTCTTGATTGATAGCCACACTTGTCACTATAGATTCACATGGTTTCACTGTCCGACAATACCCTCGCAACCGCAAATGATCTCGGCGTTCTGTCTAGCCTGCGTACTATCATTGATACCTTTGATGACACAGACCAGACTGCGTATTATCAATTCACCCTTAATCAAAACAGCGATTTTTCAGCAAACATAAGTAGTATAACGAGAACACCCTCATTCACTCTACTTACTGATATAAATAAAGATGGAATTGTTCAAGATACCGAGCGTATTAGGGGAAGCTCCTTTCCAACATCAGGAAGATTTTTTAGACCTTTAACAGCTGGAGCTTATTTTATTCAGCTATCTGTGCCTTCATTCATAAGCAACACAGTCGACTATAGCGTTCAGCTAGCAGCAACCGAAAGACGAAGTAATCTTGTTTCAGACCCTGGAAATAGCATCGATCAAGCATTTGATCTGGGAATAGTCTCTGCAGAACTTAGCTTAAAAGACTATATAGGAGAATTGGACGACTCCGATTTTTACAAGCTTACGCTACCCGAGAATGGAAATCTTGCAGTAGTCGTTGATGAAGAAGGTAATGATAGAATTAACACTATCAGAATTATTTCCGATCGAAACAACAATAGAATTTTTGATCGCGGTGAAGACATCGTAAGAAGATCAAATGTACGCGATGTTCTTTCTACAGACTTACCAGCCGGAGACTACTTCATTGAGGTAGATGGAGCAACAACAAACTATGATCTTCGACTATCACCAACTTTAAAGCCAAGCAATATTCCTGTAGACCCCGGAAATAATATTGCCCAGGCGCTCGATTTAGGCGTACTACCTAGAGGGCGCAGTATCCGCGATTACGTAGGTACTTTAGATGAGTTCGATTTCTATAAGTTTACACTGGCCCAAAATAGTAACTTAGGTGTAGTTTTTAGTGGAGAAACCAATAGAATATTTTTTGATATCTTTGCTGATAGAAATGGTAACAACGTTGCTGAATCTAGTGAGCGTGTTGCTCGGAGATTCAGTGGGCGTGACAGACTATCTACAAATCTATCGGCTGGAACCTACTTTATTCGGATAGGAGGGGCCTCAACTACTTACAACATAGACATTACCCAAGTTCCAACCGGAGCACCGTCACAGCCAACATCGCCGCAGCCGATATTGCCATCGCCACAACCAATACTGCCACCGCCCAACGATGATGTTATAGTCGGTACCCCTGGAAACGATCGCTTCAATGGTGGCATCGGTAACGACCAGCTCATAGGCGGTTCTGGCAACGATCGTCTCATAGGCGGTTCCGGCAACGATCGTCTTATAGGCCAGGGCGGTAACGACCGACTCGTTGGCGGTATTGACAGGGATACGCTCCTTGGCGGCGGCGGTAGAGACGTCTTGATTGGCGGAGCCGGCAACGACCGCTTAGAGGGCGGCGGCGGCAAGGACCGATTGATTGGTGGGGCCGGCAACGATCGCTTGGGCGGCGGCGGCGGCAACGACGTTATGATTGGTAGCGCGGGAAATGATCGTATTGATGGCGGCGGCGGCAGCGACGTCATAAAGACTGGCTCCGGACGCGACCAAATCATTATTCGCGGTAAAGGATTCGACCGCGTTACCGACTTTCAAGACAGGCGTGACAGAGTTAATTTGATTGGTATTGGCTTGGGTCAGATTACTCTAGATCAGCGGCGAGATGATGTGCTGGTGCAATTTCGCGGACGCAGCATACTTCTGTTAGAAAACGTGAACGTCGGTGATCTTAATCGCGCAGACTTCATCTAGAACAGCGAAGGACGTTCGTTCGCAATAGACTACGCCCTCGAAGGTCCTTCGGAGCATCGAAGCGATCGCCAACCAAAAACCGCGATCGCCTTCCTCTTGTTGACCACAAATCAGTAAGTTTAGCTTTTACAGCTATTCAAGCCGTTCATCCAATCGCACCCAGGCTAGCCCCTCAGCCTCTCGCCAAATTACACCAGTCAATGTCGCCTGCTGAAAATCCGTACCCCGAAGCTGAGCCCCCGCAAAACTAGCATCCGTCAGATTAGCGCGGTAAAAGCTCGTGCCACCCGTTGCCGCAAACGCGACAGAAGTAGCGCGAATCCAGGCCCGCCGCCCCGCCTCATAGAGTCGCAGTAGTTCAGCCGCTTTCACGCTCTGCCCTTTGCCATCATCGGCTCCACTTCAACCCGTCGGGAATTGCCTAACGCTTAGACGCGATCGCCACCATCAGACACCTTGCCTCCAAAGACCAAATGTATTATCCTCAGTTGCTGTAGCCGTGGTCTCCATGGCTTAGTCTCCCAAGAATTCGGTCGGGCGGAGCCGCATGTTGATGCAGACAACATGCGGCCCCTAATCCCACACGACAGGTTACAGCTGTCGGGAAGAACTGAGGTAATTTTACCTGTGTCATCTCGAACCGCGTAAACGTTTGGTGATGACCGGTTTTTGGGGGACTCCTAACCCAACGTAAACAGGAGTCCCTCATGTTACCTAAAACTTATCTGTCGCCCTCCACCGAAGAGGCGGCACAGCCCGCGCTGCCCAGCGATGTACCCGGCTCCGCGCCAGACACAGCACCCATCGCGCCAGTGTTAATCGAGCCGTCCCCAGCCCCCAGCTGTGTCGATCCTTCAGAATCAGGCGGAGACTCACACCTGAGGCACATCATCATCGGCTCCCCCGCAGACGTCCAGGATGCGATAAGGCAAAGCCTTCGCTAGTGCGAACGCCCGACTGCACCTGCTGCAGTACGTCGAAAGACGACTGTGGACCCCGCTGATTGCGATCCGGGAGCAGGGCATTAGAATCACACCGGCTCAGGGGCAAGTGTTGAGCTATCTGGTGCAGCAGCGCCCGACGCGCTAACCCGCAAAAAAATCCCAGGGTTTTGAGGCCCTGGAATTGTGTCTATGTCTGTGTGGTAGCTCGAACTTTTTACCTCAGGTAAAACCTCTATTTGTTGCCTAGACCTTCGCGAAACTCTTCTTCAAAGCGACCCGAGAGTTTATTGCCCAGACCCTCACGGAACTCTTCTTCGAAGCGGCCAGAGAGCTTGTTGCCCAGACCTTCACGAAACTCTTCTTCAAAGCGACCCGAGAGCTTGTTGCCCAGACCTTCACGAAACTCTTCTTCAAAGCGACCCGAGAGCTTGTTGCCCAGACCTTCACGAAACTCTTCTTCAAAGCGACCCGAGAGCTTATTGCCTAGGCCTTCGTGGAACTCTTCAGCGTGGCGGCCAGAGAGCGCAGCAGCGGGGGCAGTAAAGGCGGCGATCGCGGCGATGGATAGAACGGCGGTAAAGATACGTTTCATAACAGAAATCTCCTTAAAAATTGGGGGCGCATTGCAGGCAGCGGTCGAAGCTGAATGAAGCGATTTGCCTGTTGTCTACAGTTTCTATAGTGCCGGAGCTATCTGAGCCGCTCCTGACTGAACTCTGAGCAGACCATAAGAAGCTGATGGGAAGTTGCTCAGAAACCTGCATAAATTGATTATATCGTTTGTGCTCTAGGCTACACATTGAGCAAGTCAGTTTGTGGTTGTGGGGGGCAGCGATTCCTCTAGCGTCACCAGCCTCTTCTTTGACGAGGAATTCTTGGACACGGCTGACATCGAACTCACCGACGTGAGCGGCGCTGTTGACGCGATCGCAGGCGATTTGGACACCGCTGGTTTGGTCGCTTTAGGTCTGCCTCTAGAGGCAGAGGCTGACGCTACCTTTGCCCTGGGCGAAGGGGATATCGTGGCCCGTATGGAGGTATTCCTGGCAGGAAGCGGTGCGGTAGCAGACGTCAGCTTCACCGTGGCGAGTGAGCTAGCGGCGTAGCGGTTGACCATCGTGCTATAAAACGATGTTGTAATACGGCGATAGAGCCATTGCCTTCGCGTCGCGATCGCCGCGTCAACTGTGAGCGCTCCGGTACAGCCGTTCTCACCTTGGAGAATGGTTTTACTGAGTGAGCCACCCCGTTCATGCTCGCGGGGTGGCTCAATTGTATTGTCGCCACTAGTATGGGTCTAAGCCACCTTCTTGTCGCAGTCCGCTACCCGCTTCAGGTGTAGTGCAAACCCCGCCGTCAGCAGCGTCAGCACCCCCGTCACCCAAAACGGCGTCCCGTAGCCAAAGCTCACCAGCAGCCCTGCCGTGGCCGGACCGATCGCATTCGAGATGCTCAAGTAGGAGGCATTGATGCCCATCACCTCTCCCTGCTCGCGATCGCCGCTGTTGTTGCTCAAGATAGAGCTGATCAGCGGCATGGGAAAAGAGTTCACTACTCCTAGGAGCGCCAGCAGTCCCACAAACACCGCTACCGTGGGGAACGCCGGCATCAGCAAAAAGAGCAGCCCCCGCACCGCGATCGCCACAAACATGATATCCGCTAGGTTAAACCGCTTCGTCAGCGGCTCCACCGCAAAAATCTGCGTCAGCACGCCAACAACGCCAATCATGGTAAACAGAATTGCCAGGGTTTGGGCATCCTGTCCCAGCACGTTGAGGAAAAAGGGCTGGAAGGCAAACGTGAAAATGGTGAAGGTAAAGCCGCTCAAAAAGGTGAGCAAAAACACCTGCCCCAGGCAAGGGCGGCGAATGGAGCTGATGATTTTCCCAAAGCCAAACATTTTCCAGCTCAGCTTCAAAGAATCTGCGCAATCATCTTGAGGGAGCGTCTCCTTAAGCAGCAGCATCGTCAGGCCGGTGGCGATTGCCGCCATCACCGCGCCCGCAAAAAAGCTCATTCCCAAAGGCGAGACGCCGGGTATGGTCGGCAAACCCTGGGCAAAAAAGCTGATGGCAGGGCCAGTAACAAACCCCATGCGAAAGGCCGCGTCAAATAGGCCAAAGGCTCTGGGGCGATCTTCAGGGGAGGTGGTGTCGCTGATGACAGCGCGGGCAATGGAGTTATTGCCCCCGGTGACGCCGTCCAGAACGCGAGCGCTAAACAGCAGCCAGGCAAACGAGGCCCAGCTGGCGATCAAGTTGGCGATGACCGTCCCCACAAGGCTGACCACCAACAGCGGCTTACGGCCCATGACATCGGAAAGCCGCCCCAGCAGCGGTGTGGCAACAAACTGCGAAACAGCGTATGCCGTTGTGAGCAAGCTCGCTTGAAAGTCACTCAGCCCAAATTCTTTAGCGTAGGGATAGAGAATCGGGATAATGATGGTGAAGCTGACCGAGTTGATAAACGCAATCAGCGCGACAACCCAAAACTGCACCGGCAGATCGAACTTGGCCCGCAGGCCTTTAAACAGCGGCATAAATGCTCAAGGTTAGGGCAAAGGGCAAAGGCTGAAGCTTGTCTTTGCTGTTATAGAAATGTTCCAAGGCTTAGGACATTTGCGCGCCACATTGTCTATGCCATGTGAGGGTTTGAGCCCGCGATATTGTCTCAAGCAATGGGGCTAAAGCTATATATCGCGAGGCCTCTATCGGCAGAGCGGATATGTCCCCCATCGCATGAAAATGGGGCACGCAGTACGCTGCACGCCCCAGTCTAGCGGCCTGGCCGTCTACCCGTCGCTAGGCGTTCACCTTAGGTTTCGAGTAAACGCCGTTTTCATCTTCGTCAAAGCGATCGCGGACGACGGACCAAGCCTCATGCTCAGCTTTCGACTCGTCCTGAGTTTCGTCGAACACCTCGTTGTAGCGATCGATGAACAGGGGCTGCGCTTCCTCGGAGAGATGCGAGCGCACCTCAGGAGATAAGCTCTCAGGCCCGCTGCACCGGCCCGGACAGGCGCGAGGCAGCGCGGTTTCTAGAGTGTGAATCTCTTCACCACCGGCGCTCTCCATCAGCAGCTGATACTCTCCCGTCCGGTCGGCGGGCACCTCAGCCATCACAATAAACTCGCCCGCTTTCAGGCGCGTCTCGTAGATGGCTGCTTTTTCCTGAGGCATGCCTAGGGTGGCCAGGGCAGAGGCGATACCCGCGCCCGCGCTACCGGCTAAAGCGCCACTCGCCGCCCCTAGAAGCACCGCCCCAATCGGGCCCGCCGCCACGACTGAGCCTATAAAGGGGATGAACAAGACCCCAACGCCGGTCAATAGGCTGAGCAAAGACCCAAACAGAGACCCGAAAATGGCGCCGGTTCTAAGGCCGCCAAGAATCACATCCTTTTTGGAGATGAATCCCGTGATGCGGGTCTCTGTCTCAAAGTTGCGGCCTAGGGCAGAAATATGCTCCTGCGTCACACCGCGATCGAGCAAGCGTTGAATCACGTCGTTGACTTTTTGCTGAGATTCGAACACTGCAGATACAGTTTTCTCAGCTTTATAGGTTTCGGCTACCATGATGCAAAATCTTCTCTTTTACGTAGATACAGGGGGTTATATCGTGTGGCTACACCGCGACAGACGCGTCGCCTTCACGCTGACCAGACGGCGATAGCGCCTGACCTTCGATGAAGGAGCGCAGCATCCAGGCCATCTCTTCGTGCTGCTCCATGAGCCCCGTCAAGAAGTCGGCCGTACCTTCGTCGCCGTACTTCTCTCCGCAGTCATCCACGTGAGACCGCAGGTTCTGGATAATTTGCTCGTGGTTTTCCACTAGGCGAGAGACCATCTCAGTGGAGTTGGGCAGGTCACCCGTGTGCTCTTTAATGGTGGTTAGCTTTAGGAACCCCTCTGCTGTGCCGACGGGGTAGCCGCCCAGAGCGCGGACCCGCTCTGCGGTCGCGTCAATGTTCAGCGTGATTGCTTCGTAGTGCTCTTGCCACAGCTCATGCAGGCTGCGGAATGAAGGACCAACCACATCCCAGTGATACTTCTTCGTTTTGATGTTCAAGAGATACTGATCGGCCAAGTCCTGGTTCAGCATATCGATGACGCCTTTCCGCTGCTCATCCGTTAAGCCAATATTGATGGGTCGCATAATTACTCTTCTACTTTGCTGATTTGACATAGTTCAGTCATCATGAAAGCAAATTTTTGTTAAGACCCGCATCGACTTGCCGGAAGAAGTTGAACCTGCGAAAATATGTCCTCTGACGTATAGCCGCTACATCGGAAGCTATTATCTGAAAAAATCTCAGATCAGCCTTGCCGATTTAGGGACCAGTCGTAATCAAGGTAAGTCAGCTCGTAGCCGCCCGACTCAAGGTAGGTCTTTAGCTCAGGGCTAACGTAGTTGCTGATGAAGTTCAGCACCGCCTTTTCCTGATCGCTGCCGGGGAGCTGCTCGTTCTGGGCTGAGCTGCTGCCGTACGTGGGCACCCAGTCTTCTCCAAACCACTCAAAAATTGACGAGATGGCAACGCGATCGCTCTGCTGATCCACCATAAGGCCGTGGTCGCCAGCGAGCCACTGGTTCACCTGCTCATCGAGCTGAGCGTCAAGCTGGTCACCGCGATAGGGCTCAGACCTCAGAGGAGGGCAGCTGATGGCCGCACACACAAGGGCAGAGTGGATGCGGGGTTCGTTGAAGTTCTTTCGCAGCGTGTCGTGCTCAATATTGTCGAGGGTCTTAGTATCCCCAGCGATGGCAAACTGGCGCAATCGCCAAACGCCAGGAATATCGCGAATGCTCGATTTCAGCGGTTCTTGGTCAATAATGGACTGCAGCGTGAAAACGTTGTAGGCGTTGATCAAAAAGGCAATCTGCTCGTCTTCGCTCCAGGAGCCGTAGGCTTCAGGAGTCACCGCGCCAAAAGAGGCCACCACCTGGTCTAGCGTCTCTCGGTCGGCCTGCAGCCCGTCGTAGTCGACCAGCCCCTGCTCGCCGACGTAGCGACTGAGCACCTGTTGGTACTGGTCAAGCTGATAGGGTTCGGTAGTACCCGATAGGCTAACCGTAGAACGAGACTGCTGCCCAGGAAGGGCTGAGCACCCGAGCAGCGCCAAGGGAATTAGCAGGACTGAAAGCTGAATCAAGCGGCTGGAACGACTGAGGAGAAATGAGGGAAGAAGCATAGGACGGCTCTACTGCGACAACCTGGTCTTGTGCCTATTACGCCATCTAAAGCTGAAGCGGACCTGAGGATAACGTGGGGATTGGCTGTGTGGCCCTTTGAACGGGCGCGTTAAACAACCAAGGATTCCATTGCCGTCTGTAGCTTTTGGGTGAGGTCCGCTACAGCCTGTCGTCGATTTTCTTTGTACTCAGACCGGCGATCGCCCACCGATATGGGCTCACCCACGGTCACCTGCACCGTGCGATCGCCTAAGTACTGGCGACGGGCCGACCGCTTGCCGCAGATCTGGTTGACGATTTTCCACATTAACAAGGTGGTATCAGCGTAGCGGTCAATGGTTCGCGCCTCGGCCACGTATTTTCCCGTGACGCTCACCAAACTCTCCACCAGCCGCATGTGCCAAATGCGCAGGTCTGCCTCCTCCGCCACCAGCTCGTTAAGCCCGCGCTTCAGAGGAGAAATTTCTGGGGCAGAGTCATCCCGGTAGATGCGGTCCCATCCCATTTGCTCCACCCGCCGACAGCGATCGCTCAAACTGCCCTTAGCCTTAATGTCAAAGGTTTCCTCTGCCACCGATAGCGCCACGTTGAGTAGGTTTCTGAGGCGGGTGGCGAAGTCGCGGTTTGCGGCAGGAACCGCTGCGGCAGGACCAGCTGTGGGGGAACCCGTTGTAGGGGAACCAGCGGCGGTAGACCTTACATCACGTGCGTCAGGCCTTTGAGTATCGAAGGCCTCTGAGGTCGCTTGGTAGCCGTAATAGGTCTGGTAGAACGTCTCGACCTGAGAGAGCAAATGCTCCCCAAGACGCAGCAGCCGCCGGTAGAGCAGCTCGTCCTCCTCAGGGGAGGGCGGCTGTCCGTCCTGCAGCATCAGCGACTCATCTGGTGGCTCGAGGCCGGTGTCAGCTTCAAGCTGGGCTAGACGGTCTACCAGCGCTCCCCAGGGCGGGTTCACAAAGTGGTACTGCACACCTAAGGGCACGATCAAGACGTCCTCCCCTCGCCCAGCCTTGTGCAGGTCATCTAGGCACCAAAACCCAAACTGGGCAATACCGGGCTCGATAGGGCTCACAAGCTCGTTATGGCCATTAGTCGCCCCCTCGGGAGCGATCGCCACCGGGAACTCTCCCGAAGCCAGCAGGTCGCGAATAGAGCGCAGCCCTTGGGTATCGAGAACCCCACGGCGGATGGGTGTCCCACCTAAGCGAGAGAAGAGCCACCCCGTCCACCGTCCGGCCCAGAGGGGAATACCGCGCTCGTAGACAAAGTGGGCGTGGGTCGCTTTGCCGAGGGCGCGAGCTTCAGGGACCGCCTGAGGCAGCTTATTCCAGAGGGCATGGGCAATGCAGAGCGGGTCATCCGTTGTGGGATGGCGAAACGCCAGCAAAAATTTTACCTTTCCGGACTCAAAGAACTGATACAGCTCAGCAAGCTCTTTACTGCCAACTAGCTCGACTTCGGTCACCCGCAGCTGATGCCGCAGCCAAAACGGGATCACGTGGGCGCCAGCCCACCTCACAGCAGCAGCGTACCGAGGGGGAATAAACTCCAGGTTCGGTTTAGAGCGGGTAATAATATTTGGCATTAACCTAGCGGATAACTCTGATTGGGCCCTAGCGAAGGACTTCTTCTAGCTGATGCTGCTCCCAAAGCTGACGGTAAAGTCCGGCCTGCCGAAGCAAAAGACTATGGGTGCCTGATTGCACAATCCTACCCTTATCCATCACAAAAATCCGATCGGCGGTGGCCGCCGCCGCCATTTGATGGGAAATGAAGATCACCGTCTTTTGGGCCGTTCCCCCCGACAGGTTTTCCAGAATAGCGCTTGCCGTACGGCTATCAACGCTGGAGAGCGCGTCATCCAAAATCAAAATGGGGGCGTCTACCAGCAGCGCTCGGGCCAGGGCAGTCCGCTGGCGCTGGCCTCCCGACAAGGTGATCCCTCGCTCCCCCACCAAAGTATCGTACTGCTTCGGAAAGTTAAGAATCTCGCCGTGAATCTGCGCCTGCTTGGCGGCCTGCTCTACCGCAGGCTGCTCGGCTAGGGGAGCGCCATAGCGAATATTATTGCGGATGCTAGTGCTAAACAAGAAGCTGTCTTGAGGCACGTAGGCGATCGCCTCTCGCAGATCGGGCAGCAGTAGGGTCGTAATATCGTGACCGTCGACAAACAGCTGTCCTGGCGGCAGGTCCAACAGGTAGGGAACCGCATTGGCCAAGGTCGACTTACCAGAGCCGATTGGCCCCACCACAGCCACGGTTTCTCCGGGGGCGATCGCGAAAGTCACGTCCTCCAGGGCCGGTTGCGCTGCGCCAGGGTAGCTATAGCTGAGCTGCTGGGCTTCAATATGGCCCTTCACCTCAGCTTGAGGCAGGGGCTCAGCCTGGGACCCACTGTAGATGCTCGGCTTTACCGACAGAATGCCTTCCACCCGGTTAATACTGACCTCGCCGCGCTGGTAGGCCGTGATGGTGAAGCCCAGCAGCGCCGTCGGAAACACTAGCCGTTCCACGTAGAGCAGCAGGGCCACAAAATCGCCGACGCTTAAGGAGCCATCGGCGATCGCCCCGGCCCCTAAGGCCAAAATCACCAGTAAGCTGACGCTGGCCAAGCCGCTCAAGAGCGGAAACAGGGTATTGCGGGTGCGGCCTAACTGGAGGTTAGCGGTGAGGAGCTGATGGTTAAGCTGACGGAAAGCCTGCCGCTCGTTGTCCTCCTGGCTATAGATTTTGATCAGCGCCATACCGCTCATGTCTTCCTGAATGAGGTCGCTGATATTGGCATTTTTCTCCTGCACCACCTGCTGCTCATCCCGCAGGCGCTCGCTAAATAGACTCACCATAAACAGCATGATGGGATAGACCACCAGCGAGGCCAGGGTCAGCCGGACGTTGATGGCGAGCATGAAGGGAAGCGTAATCACATAGGCAAACAGGGTGTTGGCCAGGCTCAGCACCGCAAACCCGACCAGGCGACGAATATTGTCGACGTCACTGGTGGCGCGGCTGATAATTTCCCCTGGCTTCACTTGCTCAAAGTACGCAGGCTCCAACTTGAGCAAATGCTGAAAAATCCGCTGCTTGAGATCAAACTCAACCTGACGCCCCACCCCAAAAATCAAAATGCGCGACACCATGCGCATGACCCACATCACGGAAGCCAGGAGAATCGCCGTGACGGCAGCCTGCAAAATCTGGTCAAAGTCAAAAGCAACCTCTAAGCGGTCGATGCCGCTGCGGATCAGCTGAGGAATGTAGGCTCCGATGCCGTTGACCACTAGCAGTGCAGCGATGCCTAACGCTGTTTTATGCCAATAAGGGCGAACGTAAGAGCGGAGGGTGGCGGGGGTAGATTGAGTCATCGTTGGCAACAGGCAAAGGGGAGATCGAATCGTAGCGCACAATACAGCACGTACCCATCCATGCTACTGCCTCTTGATGAGATGCCTCCTGCCTTGAGGCGAGATACCCTATGCGTCGATTGGGCCTATGCGTCGATTGGGTCGTACAGCCACCCTCTTAAGAAGTAGTAGATCATAGCAAGATACTCCTCAACGACGTCGCTCGATAAATTTAGGGCCTCAGCCGTCGGGAGCAGGTCGCCTAGCCGCATGATCAGATCGCTGTTGGCGGTCTGAAACCCATAGAAATCGGTGGGGGCAGGCACAACATTATCGTTGAGAATGCCTAGGGCATCGGCAAAGGTGGAGCGCCCCCGGCGGACCTTATTCGCAGGCGCAACCAGCAGCAGGGTATACCCCGTCTCTGAATAGTCTCGGCCTTCGAGAATAAAGGCCACGCCATCAGCGCTGGTGCGCATGTCGACTCCGAATTCTTCTACCACGACCTGGTCTGAGGGCACCCCAAAGGCGCCCAGAATACGTAAGACGCTATCTTCCACCTCATCGGTATCTTCAATGACTTGAGGCCCTGGGCTGACAATGACTAGCGGCGGAGCCCCGCCCAGAAACTGCTGCTCTTGATAGAGCTGTCCGGCATACTGCAAACGGCTAACAAAGCTATTGCCAAACCCGTTGTCTGGGTTATTGAGCTGAGTGCCCCCGCGATAGGCCGGGTCAGCGGGGTTGAGGCCATCTCCCAGCACTACAATGACATCCGCCGCTCGGCCCTGATCGTTGAGGGCAGCGAGCTGCTCAGCGGTTTCCTGGGTACGCCCCACCAGCCAATAGGCGACTAGGGGCGTGCTGAAAATCCATAAAACCGCTAAGGCCCAAGCAACAAGATTTGAATCCATTGCTTTGAGGCCTTTACGCAGGGCGATCGTCAGCAGCAAGATCGATAGCCCTAAAGGCTTGAACGGAAAGGAAAGCACCGTCCAAATAGGCCCGACCAGGCGATCGTTGGGATCTTGAAAAGCAACAACTGCTAAGGCAACCAGCGCTATGCCTCCCAAAATGGTCAAATAGTTGCCGGGGATTAGCTCTCGAACGATATACCAAAAGAGCCAAACGAAAATGGCGAGTAGCAGAATTCGGGTCAACAGCTCAGGCATAGCAAAAGGCTCACAACCGGTTCCAACAGATGCAGTCAAGCAATACGATAACGCCTAATCTACCTTTGTTGAAACAGGGGAATCGACCTTTTCTCACAAAAACGCACTGTGGCGATAATTAGCCGCGATCGCGTTCTCACAATCAGCAACAAAAGTTACCAAAGCCAGAGCTCAGTGACATACTCCCGACGCTGATGCTGCGCATACAGCACGGGCTTCTTGGCTCACGCACCGCAAACGAATGGGTACCGCACAAGAAGGTTTCCTACTTCATCTGGTCCTGTCTAGCCATACAGCAAGCTGTACTGGCCCCGATTAGATCCCATCCATAGGAAATTTGTTTTACGTCCGGGCAATGACCAACCCCAGACAGATTGCTTTTTTGAGCTTCCTTTCTTCCAAAAACTGTGTCGCGTCACCGTTACGTTTTCTATGGGTGATACTTTTCTCGACGAACACCTTGGAGGGGTGGAAAACCTTGCTAAACAATTGATATGTATACATTCTAGCATGCACAAGTACTGTTCACCTCCGGCTCACGCGGCTCTCATCCCGACGCTTAATCAAAGATTAAAGCGCGGGACTTCCCGCCTAAAAGTTAAAATCGTTTTGAGCGGTGAAGTTTTCTGCCTAACCGAGGCGCTACTTTAACTATCCAAGATTTACTATCCAAGGGGGCTATGACCTAATTTGCACCGGCATCACGAGGTAGGTCATCTTGATACCGCCCAAGGGTGTCACAATAGCCGGACTAGTGGGGTTGTTAAACTGCATCTGCACCTCCGCCGAGCTGATGGCTTTCAGCCCCTCCAGTAGATAGCGCACGTTAAACGCAATTTCTAAATCTTCCCCGGTAACTTGAGCCGGCACGGCTTCTTTGCCGCTGCCCACATCTGGCGCGTCTACCGTCAAAATCACTTCGCGATCGGCGTTGCTCACCTCTAGCTTCACAATACCGTTTTTTTGATCCGCCAGCACCGAGATTCGCTCTAGCGCCGCCACTAGCAGCCGGCGCTCCACCGTCATCTGTCTGCCAAACTGTTTTGGAATCAGCTGCCGGTAGTTGGGATACTGCCCTTCTAGTAGGCGGCTCGTAAGACGCTTGCCCTCCCACTCGACGACCAGCTGTCCTTGGTCGAATTGAAGCGCGATCGCCTCAGTCGCTGGATTCGACTGCAGCATCCGCTCCAATTCTCGTAGCGCTTTGCCCGGCACAGTCACATCAAACTCAGCCGCACTTTCCGGCGCGTTTCCTTCAACGGTTTTTACGACGGCAAGCCGGTGTCCGTCCGTGGCGGCAAATTCGAGGCCATCAGCTGCAGAGGTCAGGTGAACGCCAGTAAGCACCTGCTTTGCTTCGTCGGAGCTAGAGGCAAACAGGGCCCCCTGCAGCCCTTCCGTCAGCGTATCGACCGGCAGCGTCGCCACATCACCCTCACTGACGGTGGGCAACTCTGGGTAGTCAGCAGCGCTTAACCCCCGAACCTGGTATCGCCCCGATGCCGCCGTGATTGTAATCAGCTCTTCTCCCTCATCGTCATCTAGCGTGATGTCTCCATCGGGAAGTCGGGAGACAATATCGCTCAGCAGCTTGGCGGGCAGCGTGATGGTCCCCCCTGACTCGATTTGAGCTCCAAAGCTGGTTTGCACGCCAATGCTCAAATCGAAACCGGTCATCTTGACTTGCTGTCGCTCAGCGTCCGCCTGAAACAGCACATTTGCCAAAACGGGATGGCTAGGCCGAGAAGGTACCACTCGGTTAACCAAAGACAGCTGTGTGTTGAGTTCGTTTTGGGAGCAGATGAGTTTCATGGGGTACCAGCAACTGAATTTGGGGCTGAGAAGCGCGGTGTAAGCCGAGAGCCTGCTGTGCAAGCGCTCGGCGCAAGTGCTCGGTATCAAAAAGTTAAGCATCCTGAGAACGAGATTCTAGCACTCCTGTCTTGCGGGTTCAATTATTGAATTGCTCGCGTCTAAAGAGTTCTACTTCTTTAAAAGAAAGTTTTTAAACCGGATCAGTAGTAGGACCTGTGGAAACTGTGGAAAATCTGTGAACTAACGGCATACAAGGATTTTCCGTCTGAACAAGTCCTGTGGAAAACCTGTGGGGAAAACGGCGAGATTCCCACAGTTTACCTGTACTACTGAGTTTTCCTCATTGAAGGCCCCTGTTTTCAACAATATTTCCCCCCAGTTTTCCACAGTCTTTTAGAGCTTTTCCACAGCCTCAAAGCTTGATCCACCCATAAACTTGTAACTTTTCTTAGCGATTAGGCCTGCTGGCGATCGCGGCGGTTGGGCGCGGTCTCGACGAGGGGGTGAAGGAAAACAACACTGTGATTGGGCCAAATCTGCGGACGTGCTCAACTGTAAAATGCTCCTCCGTACGGAGGCCAATGTGCTTAAAAATACACTCAATCGCGTTTTTTTACAGTGCCTTAACGGCGTTGAGGCCGTTTGCTCCTATAACGGAGAAGAGGGGCGTTCGACATGGCTTCCATTGGGGGGTGTGGGTACTCTACTGAGGAAATGTCTAGAGGCGATGATCTGGCTCCACAGGGACCAGCAGGTGCCAGCAGGGGCCAGCGAGACCCATTTACGGTAAACAACTTATGGAAGATATAGCGTCGAGCGTCTACTCGACCTCTGATTTGGTAGCCGCTTCCCTTGCGGGTGCGGACCTGAGCGATCGCGATCTGAGCCGAATTACGATGCATAGCGCTAAGCTCAACAGGGCGAGTTTCGCCAGAACGGACCTGAGCGGCGCTGACCTGCGCAACACAATCTTGACGGAGGCAACGCTGTGCGGGGCTAATTTGCAAAACGCAAATTTGGAAAGCGCTGTCCTCAGGCGAGCTAACCTAAGCAATGCGGTGCTGATTGTCTCTTGCCTGCGGGGAGCAGACCTGCGTCAGGCGAACCTGCTGGGGGCGAACTTGATTGGCGCAGATCTTCGGGGTGCTAATTTGGCGGGGGCTAAGGTCAACTGGGAGCAGCTCCGCTACGCGCTGATTACTAACGCGGTGCTTCCCGATGGAACGATCCGCGATCGCCAAGACGTGATGTTTGACGCTCCGTTTGCCACCTGCTTATCCCAGCTTTTCTACGGCAATCGGTCAGTGGTAATTTAGCCGGACCCAAAACTTTCTCTGACGCAACAGCGCGTTGGCGAGTCGCTGTGGTAATAATACTCTAGCTGCCATCTTTGAAGAGCGTTGCGGGAGGCCCTAGTGGTAAAGCAAAAATCGCCGGCTGCAAGCAGTAAGTCTGGTTTAGCTGAGGTCATTCCCCACGAAACGCTGCTGGGGCTAGAGCAAGAGCGCCGCTGGCTGCTGAAGCAGATTCGCCGCAAGCGCAGTGAACTCGATAATTTCATCACCCAGATGCGCGACTTGGCGAGCGAGCTGTTTCAGCGCAGTTCTGGGAGTCTAAGTGAGATGAGAGTCCTGGATGCCGAAATTCACGCTCTATTTGACGAAATTTTTAAAAAGCGCAAGCTCGGGAAGCGATCGCGCCGCCAGGTGGAGCAGGTCTATCGTTCGCTGCAGATGCAGGGTATCATCAGCTTCAACTCTAATGGCGATAACTTTTTTCGCGAGGATGAATCCGATTTTGACCCTGCAGAGGCAGATCCCTTCTCAGCTGGATTTGGGCCGCAGGACGGGGAGTCCTCAGGGCCAGAACCCGATGATGGTGCAGCCGACGACAGTGCAGCAGCATCCGACGCCTCAGCAGGGCGCGATCGCGCCTTTCGGCAAACTTTTTTGCGGCTAGCCTCCGTCTACCACCCCGATCGGGCTGAGGACGAGACGGCCCAAGCCCGCAATACGGAAATCATGAAAGAGATCAACCGGGCCTATAAGTCGGGGGATTTTGCGCGGCTGTTGGAGCTAGAGCAGCAAGACGCCGAGCTGGCGGAGACCGTTAGCTCGGCGGAGAGCGACGTTGAGCGCGAGTGCCAGCGGCTAGCTCGGGAGAACGTTCAGCTGCAGGAGCAGTATGAGAGCATCAAGCATGAGCTTCGGGAGCTGCGGAACAATACCCAGGAAGGGGTGATGGTGAAGACCTACCGTAAGGCGGCTAAGGAAGGGGTTGACCTAGTGGGCGAGCTGGTGGAGGAAGCGGCGGTAGAGATCAAGGCGATGGAGGAAATCCGAGACTTTGTGCGGGATTTTCGCGATCGCAAGATAACGATTCAGGAGTTTGTCGAGGGCCCTAGCCCGCCATCGCCGGAGGAGATGATTGCGGCGATGGAGGAGATGCTGGGGGTGAAGGTACATTTTGACCCGGATATATTTTGATAAGCCGAATCGTGACTGCTCTACGACCGGTAGGGAGAGAAGCCTGCGGCAAAGGGCATCAGGCGTGGTTAATACAGGCCTCGAGGCCTGCATACCGACCAATCATCTCCAGCAGCTGGGCGCGCTTTGGAGGCTTTACCAAAAACTCCGTTGCCCCCGCCAAGCTGGCCCGAGCGCGATCGATAGGCTTACTCTGCCCAGTCAGAATAATAATGGGCGTTTTTTCAAACACCGGCGTATTTCGCAAGAACTTACAGACGCTGTAGCCGTCAGCGTTGGGCAGCATCAAATCGAGCAGAATCAAGGCCGGTCTATGATCTATAAGCTGCGAAAAACCCCGCATTGGCTCTTGAATAATGAGTGTCCGGTAGCCCACTGAACCCAGCATTTTCTTTAGACTGTGGGTCAGAACAGGGCTATCGTCAATGCAGGCAATCAACGGCTGAACGCAGTCTGATGGACCTGCCTGTGGTCTGGTGTGGCCTACTTCAAGCGCGGTACTCGATTGAGCAATCTGGGCTGCGACCGAGATCTGCTGCGGTGCCGTGTTGGGGGCCGTAGCCTGGGCATTCGGTATCGGAAAATCAGCGATCGCCAGGAAGTCTAACGTTTCCTCATGGATGAACGGTAGCAAAGTCTCCGCGACTTCTCCGGGCTGCTTGTTGAGCTGTCCCGCAATTTCCCAAAGGGTAAAGTCGCCCCTGAGGTAGGCATGATCAACCGGCAGATTCGTAGAGAGCTGCGACGCTTGAACGTCCTTCTTAAGCGTTGGCGACAATGTTGGCTCCCACTGCATGAGTCCAATCTCCTGCCACTGCTTGTGCATGATGTCGACCTTGCCAAAAATCATTTTGCTTTCCCAAGAAGAAAGGGCAATGCTCTGGCAAGATCGCGATACTGGTAGCGAAGTCGGCTGCCAGTTTATGTCGAGGCGATCGCAAAGACTGAGTTCGAATAGGCATTCCTGAAGCAGGTTTCGCAGCATAAGCTTAGCGCGGACTAAGCTCAATCTCTGGCAGTGAATGCCGTTGTCAAGGATGCGAACCTGCCAAGAAAAGCAGTCTGCGGGTTGGGTAAGGTCCGCTCGCCAGTCATAGTTTGGGAAATACTGCTCTATATTGCGGCTCCAGCGACGAACCGCATGCCGCTTATCCTCCGCATAGAGAAGCTGGCCTTGAATGAAGATAAGACCCCAAGCAACCTTTTGATTGCTTAAGAATAAGTACCCGCTGAAGTGCTTGTTGGGCGGCTCGAGAAGCTGAACTAGCTCAGTAAGTTTCATTTGAATTAAATGTTAAATGGCTTTAACGTAGCTGCAGTTTGTAGCGTATTTCCCAGAAAACTTGTTAGGTAGCGCTCGCCAAAGCTTTAGTCCCTAGCCAAAGCAAACCTAGCGCTTGTAGAAGACTCGTTTAGAAGCGCATACCGAGCTTGAGCTTCTTGAAGCTAGCCCGGCATTGGACTACAGCTGTACAGCATTTCTAATGCTGGTGAGGTACGGAGGCTAAATCCGTACCTCACGCAATTGGGAATCGCTGTAGAGAGACGGGCCCTGAAGATGGTTCAAAGCGCCTGAGGTTTGTAGACGTTCGAAAGGTATCGGTTCAAAAAAGCTTGCGTCAGGGCGTTGGCGATGCAGCACAGCGGTGAGCGAGCTGGAGTCTGATCTAACGGTAGCGTCACCATCAAAACTTTTAAAGAGACGCCCAACTTAAACGGTGATGCTGGAGGGTTGTCTATTGACCCACAACCTAACACTGATCATCTTGAAAAGACAAACAAGTTCCTAATAGTTTGCCTTTCCTTAACGTTTGCAAGTATTGCAATTATCCAAGGACTGTTGTTCTTTATAATATTTGCAAGTATTGCAATTTTAAAGATTAGTTCAATCGGCTACCGCGACCGGTAAGCTGCGAGCAGTATAGAGAAAAGCGCTTTACTATTCTGCAGCATTGTTCCAGATTAATGCTCTAATTCAGCGCCTAGAAAATTGCGGCAAAGCACTGTTAAGGTTTGTAAACTAGTTCTGTTTACCAATGACGAATAAGAAAACTTGTTTAGTCAACTTGCTTTCGTCCTGCGCTTTTTTTGATTTTTGTATGGTGACTCTCGATTGACTCTCTATCGCCTAAGGCCTGACGTCGATCTGCGTAAACAAGCTGTGGGCCGCGGCTTGTACTCAAGAGTAGAGCTTTGATTCTTACCGCAAATGGATTTGCGCATAGCGCTTTTCAGAGCTGAACGAACGCGTTCTTCAAATCCAATAAATTCACTAGCTATTACAGGTTATTGCAATGTTATCTAAGCTTACTAACGGTCTCAAGACCCTAAGAATTCAGCAGCAGTTTTTGCTGCTGGTTGTGCTCAGCGCCGCTATTCCTGCCGCTTTAGTCGGCTTGGCTGGCGTATTCTCTGCGTCAAGCTCCCTATCAAATATCGCAACCGCTACGCTTCAAGAAGAAGTAGACGACAAGGTTGAAGAATTCGACAGTTTTCTAGATGGCGTCAGCAGCGACGTGCTGTTTTTGAGCAAGCTGCCTGAGGTTCGAGGCATTATTCGGGCAGAGAATAGTGGCGGCGCAGACCCTGAGGGTAATTTATCTTCTGAGCAGTGGGGCAGTCAGCTAGAGCTTCTGTTTAAAGAGATGATGGTTGAAAAGCCCGTCTATATGCAGCTGCGCTACATCGATGCATCAGGCCAAGAGCTGGTGCGGGTAACCTCGAACGGGAGTGAAATTAACGTCGACTCTGGTTCTCAGTTGGAAAATAAGTCCAATTCTGAGTATTTTATCGAGACGATGAAGATGGAGGTTGGAAATGTCTACATCTCGCCCGTAGAGCTGAATCGCATGGAAGATGAAATTCAAGATCCCCCCACGCCAGTGATCCGCTACGCCACCACCGTTACAGACTCTTCCGGTCAAAAGCGGGGGATTGTTATCGCCAACGTATTTGCTCAGCCGTTGATAGACCAGTTCTCTCAAATTCGCGAGACCGATGACTTGCACAGCAACGAGGATTTGATTCTTGTTAACCAGGATGGGTACTACATCTATCACCCCGACCTCGAAAAAACCTGGGGCTTCGAGCTGGGTAAAGAAGAAACCCTCGCGAATGACTTCTCCCCGGAGGTTGTGGACGAAATCTTGACAACCGAAGTCGGCGTGGTCGACACTGGCAGTCACCTGCTCTCCCACCACAAGTTTGTGCCTGACCCAGAGCACCCTAGCTCACTGGTGGCGATCGCCGAAGTGCCCAAAGGCGTGGTGTATTCTTCGGTAAAGAAATTCGAGCTGCTGTCTGGGTTAGCGGTGTTTTTGTGCCTCGCGGTCGGTATCCCCATCGCCGTTTTGCGGGGGCGACAGCTGGTGGCTCTGATGGAAAACCTGGCCACTAACATCTCCACCTCTAGCCAGGAGATGGCCACCACCATCGCCGAGCAAGAGCGCGTGGCTAGCCAGCAGGCTGCTTCGGTGAGTGAGACCACCACCACCATGGACGAGCTAGAGGCCTCCTCTCGCCATGCGTCAGAACAGGCCGCTGCCGCCGTGGAAGCCGCCAAGCGGGCGTTTGCCGCCTCCGACCAAGGCTCACTGGCCGTAAACCAAAGCCTAGAGCGCATGCAGGCGCTGCAGAAGAATGTGGAAGTGATTGCTGAGCAGGTGGTGGATCTCAGCAGTCAAGCGAGTCAAATCGGCAATATTTCTCAGCTGGTAATTGACTTTGCCAACCAAACTAACATGTTGGCCCTCAACTCTTCCGTAGAGGCGGTGCGGGCAGGAGAGCACGGCAAAGGCTTTGCGGTAGTCGCTAACGAAATTCGCAAGCTTGCAGACCAAAGCCAGCAGTCTGCCGACAAGATCAACGCCTTGGTGTCTAACATCCAAAAGGCCATCAACGAAACGGTGATGGTGACGGAAGAGGGAACCAAAACCGTGAAAGCGGGCGTCGAAATTGCTAAGCAGACGGAGACGGCCTTCGGTGAGATTAAGGAATCGGTCAACCAGGTGGTCTTAAACAACCAGCAGGTGTCTTTGAACCTGAAGCAGCAGGTGGACGCCATTCAGCAGGTGGTGGACGCGATGGAAGTAATCGACCGAGGCGCGAAGGAAACGGCCACCGGTCTAAACCAGTCCAAAGTGGGCACCGAGCAGCTCAACGACGCGGCCCTAGTGCTACAGCAGATGGTTTAGCCCCGACGCTGCGCCCATTCTGAGGCCTGGCCACACCGCATTTCTGACCGGCGTAAACAGCGACCCCCACCATGATGATTCAAGATGAAGAGCTGCGTGATCTCTACCAGACCACAGGCCTAGAGCGACTTCAAAATCTCCAGATGGGGCTCTTGCACCTAGAGCAGTGGCCCGGCGATCAGGCCGTTCTTGAGGAATTGCGGCGAGAGATCCACAGCCTCAAAGGCGATTCTAAAGTGATGGGGCTAGAGGCGATCGCCCGCCTCACTCAGCAGATCGAGGACATTGTCAGAGCCCTGCAGCAGGGTGAGGCAACCTTCACGGAAGCCGTGGGCGATCGCCTCTATCAGGGTCTCCAGGCCACCGGCGAACTGCTCCACGAGGCGGCGACGGGAGAAGTGGGGGACGTCGATATTGACGCTATGCTGGCTTTGCTCAGCAGCCCGCTGTCGGGACAGCCCGCGCCCGCCCCCGCCCGACATCCGATCTCTACATTGACGACGAAGAGCTGCGGGAAATCTACCGCAGCACCAGCGAAGGCCGACTGCGGTCTCTCTCGGTGAGTTTGGGCGTGCTGATGCTGGGAACTGTCGACGCCGATGTCCTAGAGACGCTGCGGCGGGAAACCCACAGCCTCAAAGGCGATTCTAGGATGGTGGGCTTAGACGACTTGGCGGACCTGGTTCAGAGCATTGAAGACACGGTCAAACTGGTGCAGCTGCAGCCGACCCTGTTTACCCCTTTGATGGGGGAGGGGCTGAGCTACGGTTTGGCCGCGATTGGCCAGCTGGTTGATGAGGCTGTATCGGGTGAGCCCAGCGGGGTCGATCTCTTGCTGGTGCATGAAACGCTGCAGGAGATGGCTGCTGCAGAGCTAGCGACTGATGCCGAGACGGAAACAGCGGCCGATATCGAAGCGATCGCTCCGGCAAAAGATGAAGCGGCCCTGCTTCCCGCCGCCAATCTGCCTGCGCAGCCCGTCACCATCGAAGATGCAGAGCTGCGGGAAATTTACCGCACCACCAGTGAAGAGCGGCTGCAGACCCTAGAAGCCCAGCTGCTCTACCTCGAAAAGAATCCTCAGGACGAGGCCACCCTGGCCGTCCTCATGCGGGAAGCTCACAGCCTGAAAGGGGATTCCAGAAGCACTGGGGTGGATTCGGTAGAGGCGATCGCTCACGCCGTGGAGGACGTGCTGGTGGGGATTCAGCAGCAGGCGATCGCCCTCGACACGGTCGGTCAGCGATGCCCTTTACCGGAGCCTAGACGCCGTTGGGCTGTTGGTTCAAGAAGCCGTGGCGGGGACTGCGGCTGGGGTCGATATCGACCAGCTGGCTGGGGCCCTCAGGGCGCTAGTGCCGCCCTCTCCCGTGCTGCAGGACGCTCTAGTGCGGTCGCCGGTTGAGCCTGGGCCGCAGGAGACGCCGGCTCCCCGAGAGGACAGTCCTCAAGTCGACTCTATCCGGGTCAAAACGAAGGACCTAGACGCCCTGACCTCCCAGGCGGAGGAGCTAGCCGTCACCCGGATTCAGCTAGCCCAGTCCTCTACCCAAGCCCAGCAGCTGATTGCCCTCTGGGACGAGTGGCAGACGGGCCAAAAGCCTCTCGATGCCTCAGCCCCCTCCTACGAAGAGCAGATGGAAACCCTGCTGCGATCGCTGCGGCTGACGGTGCAGGAGAACAGCAGCAAGCTGAACGTCGTTGCAGAGGACATCCGCGATCGCGTTCGCCAGCTGCAGCTGCTGCCCATCTCGACCCTATTTCAGCCGCTGCCCCGACTGGTGCGCGACCTGGCTAAGCAGCAGTCTAAGGACGTGGAGCTGGTGCTGGAGGGGGAGGGAGTTACCGCTGATAAACGCCTGCTGGAGGGCATCAGGGACTCTCTGATGCACCTCGTGCGAAATGCGGTAGACCACGGCATTGAGACGCCAGATGAGCGGATAGCTGCCGGTAAGCCTGCCACCGCGACCCTGCGGGTTAAGGCTTACCAAACCGCCATCAGCCTCACCCTCGAAATCACGGACGACGGTCGAGGGCTGGATATGGAGCGCATCAAGCGCACCGCCATCAAGCGGGGGCTCCACACCGGAGAAGATCTAGAGCAGATGACCACCAGTCAAATTCAGCAGCTTGTCCTAGCGCCGGGATTCTCGACGCGCACCTTTATCACCGAAGTCTCCGGCAGGGGCGTGGGGTTAGATGTCCTGCGCACCCAGGTGGAGCGACTGAAAGGGGGCATTCAGATCGACTCTACCCCCGGTGAAGGCTGCACCTTCCGGCTGCAGCTGAGTACGGCCCTGAGTACGGCCAACGTCATTTTCGTGGAGGTCCAGGGGATTACGTTTGCCCTACCCATCGAGTTTCTGCAGATGTCGCTGCTGGTCTCTGCGGATCAGGTGGTATCGGTCGATGGCCGAGACACCATCGTCGTGGGGGAGGAGACTGTACCCGTTGCAGACTTAGGGGACGTCCTAGAGCTCTCCCGCTCTCCCCTCTACGCTCAGGTGGCCCAGCCGCCCGCCCCAAGCGATCGCCGTCCCTGCGTCTTGCTTAAGCTCGGGGAAGCGCAGGCCGGATTCTTTGTAGACCGGCTCATTACCCAGCAGGAGGTCGTGGTTAAACCCTCAGGCTCGGTGCTCAAGCGGGTGCGCAACGTCAGCGGCTCGACCCTCTTGGGAACTGGGGAGGTGTGCATGATCCTCAATCCCTCAGATTTGGTCAAATCGCTGCAGCGGCAGCGCCCGTTCTTGACGACTGCGCCACGGCCGGTTCCGCGAGCCAAACCCACGATTTTGCTCGTAGAAGACTCACCGCCCGTGAGGATTCAGGAAAAGCGCCTGTTCGAGGGGGCCGGGTACGAGGTGGTTACCGCAGTCCACGGCCTAGAGGGCTACGAAAAGCTCAGAATGCGCGAGTTCGATGCGGTGGTCTCCGACGTGGAAATGCCCCATCTAGATGGCTTCTCTTTGGTGGCTCGCATTCGTCAGCATCGGGAGTATGACAACATTCCCATTGTGCTGGTGACGACGCTGGATTCTGATGAGGACCGCAGGCGAGGCGCGGACGCGGGGGCAAACGGCTACATCATCAAGGGCCGGTTTAATCAGGAGGCGCTTTTAGAAACCCTAGAGCGGCTGATCATATAGCGCTTGATCGTATAGCGCTGGCCTTAGCTCGTCAAACCCTAACCTTGGATAGCCCATGTCGATTCGCGTCCTTCTCGTTGAAGATTCACCCATCGCGCTCACCGTTCTCAAAAGAATACTGGACTCATCCCCCGAGATTGAAATCGTCGGAACGGCTTCAACCGGGGTCGAAGCCTTAGCGCTGATTCCGACAGCGCAGCCCGACGTGCTTTGCACTGACTTCTTTATGCCCGAGATGGATGGCCTACAGCTGACGTCGCAGGTGATGGCGAACTGCCCGCTTCCCATTTTGGTGATCAGCGCCTCCGTGCAGGAGGAAGATACCCACCGCATCTTTCGGCTGCTAGAAGCAGGGGCCGTAGACATCCTGCCCAAGCCCAGGGTGGGCCTAGACCTTGAGGATTTACAGCTCAGGCAAGCGCTGATCGATAAAGTCAAAATTTTGTCTGGCGTGCGGGTGTTTAAAAAGCGATCGCGCCCAGCGCTCCCAAAGCGGTCATCGCGCCTGACCGCTGCCCCAGCGAGCGTAGCGACCTCGGTGGTCCGCCGCAACCCCAAAATCGTTGCTGTTGGGGCGTCTACGGGCGGTCCTATCGCCCTGCAAGAGCTGTTTTCGCCCCTGCCCGCCGATTTCCCCCTGCCGATTGTTTGTGTCCAGCACATTAGCTTAGGCTTTCTTCAGGGTCTCATCGACTGGCTCTCCGCCACCTGCGCCCTGCCGATAAAAATTGCTCAAGACGGGGAAAGGCCGGCGCCCGGCCACATCTACTTTCCCCCAGAGCGTCAGCACCTTGAGATCGACTCGCGGGGTCGATTGACCTATTCCCTGCTGCCGCCCGTCGACGGCCATCGGCCCTCGGTGACGGCCACATTTTCCGCCGTGGCTCAGTTTTATGGTCGTCGGTCGGTGGGAATTTTGCTCACCGGCATGGGGCGCGATGGCGCTGATGGGCTGAAGAAGATTGCTGAGGCCGGGGGGCTGACGATCGCTCAAGACGAGGCGACTTCGGTGGTGTTTGGCATGCCCAAGGAGGCGATCGCCTCAGGCGCGGCCCAGCACATTTTGCCCATCCAAAAAATCGCGCCGACCTTGCTAAAGGCGGTTGAGCGTCCGGCACTCCGCTCAATCTAATCGTTTATATATTTTGTCATTATGGTGAAGCGTAACGTATCGCGGGTGGAACCGCTGAGCCCAGGGCTAAAGCAGGCGTTTGCTCAACTAATTGCTGCGCGTACCGGTATAAAAATTAGAGAAAACGATCAGGAAACCTTTGAGCGCCTCGTCGCCGGTCGGCGTCAGGCTGTCGGCCTGCCTTTCTCCGAAAATTATTATGAACTTCTAGAGGCCGACAGCGAATCTAGCCGCGAAGAGTGGAAAGACTTTATTGCTGAAATTACAAATTCCGAAAGCTTCTTCTTTCGGGATAAAGGGCAGTTTAAGCTGCTGAGAAATGACATTCTTCCAGACCTAATTCAGCAAAACCAGCGGGGAAAGACGCTGCGCATCTGTAGCGCGGGATGCTCTACCGGGGAGGAGCCCTACTCTATTGCGATGCTGCTGAGCGACATTCTGCCTGACATTCAGCAGTGGAATATTACCGTCATCGGCATTGATATTAACTCAGCCGCAGTTGAAAAAGCTCAGGCCGGAATTTACCGCCCCTGGTCTTTCAGAGGGGTGCCTCCAGAGATAAAGCAGCAGTTTTTTGACGAGAAAAACGGCCTACTGCATATTGCGCCCGATATCAAGAATATGGTGAAGTTTCAAACCGTGAACCTGCTGACGGATGACTTCGACGCTTTGCCATTTCCTGTAGCCCATATGGACTTAGTGCTCTGTCGTAACGTATTCATCTACTTCAGCGACGTCGCCATCAAGCAGGTGCTGAGCAAATTTTACGACGCGCTGGATCGCTGCGGCTATCTTATCGTCGGCCATGCGGAGCTACACAGCCAAAATCTTAGCCAGTTTCAAGTCAAAATGTTTGATGACTCGATCGCCTACCGGCCCATTCCGGAACGCTCGATGCGATCGCCTCAAGCATCGCCCGCCGGTCGAATTCCTTACCGCAGGGCTGCCTCAAAGGAGAAAGATGCCCGCCCGTTAGAGCAGCAGTTTGAAGGCAGCAATACCAAAATGCAGCAGTCAGCGCTAGGGCTGCTGAAGCAGCTTCCGGCGGACATGCGGATTCCCAGGTTGGGAAACCTGACCGCCGCTGAGCTAATCGCCCAAATTGAACAGAATTCAAAAATAGCTGAATAGGTGACCCATGGCACAGCCCTACTTTCTCTTTCGGATTGATCAGCAGCTCGCCGCGATCGCTGCCGTCCATGTGGGAGAGGTTCTGGCACTGCCCGAGCTGACGCTGCTTCCTGACGCTCCTTTGGGGATTATTGGCGTGGTGGATCTTCGCGGAGAAATTTTGCCCGTCTTAGATCTCAAGCTTGTCGCCGCCGATTCCCCCCGTCGCTATCAGGTCACCGATAGTCTGCTGGTAATCACCCATGCCGACTTAAAGGTTGGCGTGATTGTCAGCGCAGCCCAAGGGATAAGAGAGCTTGACCCAGAGGCGATCGCGACCAACCTTGCTGAGCATCGAGATCTGTTTGGCCCCGAGGCCAGGGATATGCTGGCCGGTGTAGTTTTAGAAGACAGCTGTCTCGTCTTGAAAGAGCCCCAGCACTGGCTGAACGTGAGCAGCCTGCAGCAGGTGGTATCGGTGACGAGCTTTCTGATTGGTAAGATTCACGGCGAGGATAGCGAGGCCTCACTCGGCGCGACTTTCTCCTCCGAGGATCAAATCGTGCTTCGCCAGCGGGCCGAAGCGCTGAGGCGATCGCTTGATGAGAGTGAAGCAGTTGAGGCAGTCGAAAAGCCTAGCGGTGGTGAGGATTGGGGGTCGGCTCTTTGGCCTTGACTCACAGCTGGTGCAGGAGTTCATTACAGTTCGCCAAGCGATGCCCGTTCCCTGCTGCCCACCTCACGTTGTCGGTAATATCAATCTGCGGGGTGAAGTGCTGACCGTTTTGGATCTCTGTGGACCTCTGGGATTACCCGTGAAGGCCCTTTCCAGACTGCCTAAGGCGGTCGTCGTTGAGTCTGAGGATACAGCTGTTGCTGTGCTCGTGGAAGCAGTTCACGATGCCATGTTTTCTGTTGATTCTCAAGCGCTCAAAAAAGCGGAGACCCATCTTTGCTCGTTTAATCGAGACCACCTTCAAGGGGTGGCGTCGTACAGTGCTCAGAGCCTGTACGTTTTGGATTTGCCGGCGCTGCTCAGCAGTAAGCAAGTCGTTGTTCACGAGACCCTTTAGTCTCTTCTGATTTCTCTCCCATCCAAGACAAATACTTGAAACAAACAGAAGACGTTTTGGTTAGTGAGTTAAAGCGCCGCTGAACCGCCACGAACCCGACGTTCAGCTGTTGCTCATTCATGGCCGTTAACTCTGGGATAGCATGGCAGCGCCAGTGACCGTCTCAGCAGACTACGGAATGTATCCATGATTGACGCTAGGCTCATGCTTAGGCGACTGTGCAGCGTAAGCGCACTGATTTTCTTTGCCATAGGACTTTCTCTCCCCGCGATCGCCCAGCCTACGACCCGATTTGTTAACCTCGACTCGACTCGGGCCACGGTGGTGGTCGACGGGCGATCGCAGTTTTCTGTGGGCAGCATTGAGGGGTTTACCGCTGAGGAGCGAGCCGCCCAGGCCAACCAAGTGATTCGTGATATGCTGCGCCCCCGCCCTAAATCGGTCAGCGTGAGGGTGCTAGAGCGAGGTGGCTTTGTGACCCTGCGGCTCAACCAACGGCAGCTGCTGACGGTAACCGAAAGCGACGTGGTGCCGGGAGAGCCTCCAGAAGAGCGGGCAGAGGCCTGGAAAGACAGCATTGAGCCGGTCCTAAGGCAAGCGCTGGTAGAGCGGACCTCTGACTATCTTCGGGGGGCTGCCATTCGACTCGGAAGCCTCGCCGCGATCGCCCTTCTCCTTCACGTCTTATCGCTGCGGCTGGTCGACGGCCTGCTGGCTCGCTATCACCGCTCCCCCTCCCGCCAGTCTCCTGTGCTGCAGCGGCGGCGATCGCGGCTTGTGCTCCTCGGGCTAACGGGCCGGCTGCTGCTGTGGCTAGGGGTGGCGGCTTACGGCACGGCGCTGTTTCCCGTCATTCGCCAGTGGCGCTACCAGGGGTGGTACCTGCTCAAAACCAGCCTCTGGTTTCCCGCTTTTCGTCTTGCAGAGCAGACCTATTCCCTAGCGGATCTGCTGATTTTGGTCGGGCTGATTTTGCTGCTGTGGCTGGGGGTGCGGGCGGTGGTACGAGGGGTCAAGGCCCGCATTTTGAGGCTGACGGGGGTACCACAGGGCACCCAAGAAGTGATCGCTACCCTAGCGCAGTACGGCCTCACCGTTATCGGTAGCCTTGGGCTGCTGCAGGCTTGGGGCATCGACATCAGCTCACTGACCATCGTCGCCAGCGTGTTGGGGGTGGGGATTGGCTTTGGGCTGCAGGATTTGGCCAATAATTTTGTTAGCGGCGTCGTGCTGCTGCTAGAGCGGCCTGTTCAGGCGGGGGACTTCATCGATTTGGACGGGCTGTTTGGCATTGTGGAGCATGTCGGTCCCCGCAGCACCCAAATTCGGCGGTTAGACCAGGTGGCCATTTTTATCCCCAACGCCGAGCTGCTTAACAAACAGCTGGTTAACTGGAGCTACGGTCAGCGGGTGGTGCGGGTCGCCGTAACTATTCGAGTGACCTTCGAGGCGGACTTAGATCAAGTGCGGCAGGTGCTGCTCGATATCGCGAAGCACCACAAATCCGTCCTGAGCCATCCGCAACCGCTAGTGATCTTCACCGAGCTGGGGGAGAGCGCCCTGCATCTGCGGATGATTGTGGCCACCCGCGACCCCAAAGACCAATTTTTACTCAAAAGCGACCTCCAGTACCTGGTCGTGAAGCGGTTCCAGCGCTACGGCATCCGCATTCCCCACCAGCAGCAGGATATCCACGTGCGATCGCCCAAGCTGGAGCATTTGGTGGATCAGTGGAGCGCAGACCACGGGAATCCGGAAGAGACGTCGTCGACCCCCCGGCTGTATAACGCCAGCGGCCAAGCGCTGAACGCGCCGACTGATGGCCAGACCCCGGCAGAGCAGAACGCGCTGATTTCGCAGCCGCGACTGGAGGAGAGCCTGACGGCGATCGATGTCGATGCCCTCATGGCGGAGATGCGGGGGAAAAATGGAATAGAAATTAAGGACCGCTTTTATCGGCTGCGGCTCTATGAGCAGAGCTTTTTGGGCTGTGAGGCAGTGGACTGGTTGATGCGTACCCAGGGGGTGTCGGAGCAGGGGGCAGTGGACATTGGCCAGATGCTGATGGACCGAGGGGTGATTCGTCACGTGGCGGATGAGCAGCTGTTTCAGGATTCGTATTTTTTCTATCGGTTTTACGACGATGAGCAATAGCCACAGGGTTGCTACAATTTGTTTAAAGAATTCTAAAGCCACGGCGCAGCTCCGCCAAAACAGGTCTCCTCATGGTCTCTCGGAAGAAGATTGCGTCTTGTTTCCTCGCCTCAAGTCTTTTGCTCCCCGTCGGTTGCACCCTCGACCCCCAAAGCAGCGCTCAGTCGGGTCGCCCCGGCGCTGAGGATAATCAGCCTCCGGTTGTGGAGGTGGCTGTGGCGCAGCCCAGCTCGGCTCTAGGTCAGCTCAGCTACACCGGCACCACCCGTCCGCTGCAGCAAATTTCTCTCACCTCGCGGGTGGAGGGGCAGCTATTAGAGCTGCTGGTAGACGTGGGGGATGCTGTGAGCCAAGGGCAGGCGATCGCCCGCTTAGACGACAACCTGCTGGTGACTGCGGTGCAGGAGGCTGAGTCGGAGCTAGCCGCCCGCCGCTTTGACGTGGATCAGGCTCAGTCTCAGCTGGCGGAGGCCCGCGCCCAGGTAGAGCAGGCGCGGGCGACGCTGCAGCAGGCCCAGGGCGACGCCGAACGGCTGCAGCGCTTGGAGCAAGATGGCGCCATCTCTACCCAAGACTCGGAGCTAGCCGTGACCGGTCGGCGCACCGCTGAACAAGTGCTGCTGTCGGCCCAGGAGCAGGTGCGCACCCGCGAGCAGGCGATCGCCTCGGCCCAGCAGCGAGCGGAGTCCCAGCAGGCGATTGTAGACCAGGCCCGGGAGCGGCTGTCCTACGCGCGGCTAGAGTCTCCCCTCTCAGGCGTCGTGCTCACTAAGGCGGCGGAGCCGGGGGATTTAGTGCAGCCCGGTGAGACCGTCGTGGAGATTGGGGACTTGAGCGAGGTGCATGTTTTGATCGATATCTCCGACCGCGATCGCAGCCTCATCGCCCTCAATCAGCGCGTTGAGGTTATCCTGGACGCTTTTCCTAGCCAAACGATGACCGGCCTTGTCACCCGCATTTCTCCGGTGGCCGATGCCACCGCTCGCCTGATTCCGGTGGAGATCACCATATCTAACCCCGGCGGTAAAATTGGCAGCGGCCTGATTGCGCGGGTCCAGGTTGAAACAGCCCCCCGCGAGGCGATTTTGATTCCGCAAAGCGCCCTTGACGCCTCTGATGGTGAGACGGTCTTCGTGGTCAGCGGAGATGAGGAGCCCACCGTTGAGCCGCGACCGGTGCAGCTGGGCGATCGCCGCGATGACCAGGTCGAAGTTTTGACGGGCCTCGATTCAGGCGAACTCTACGTGGTGGAGAGCGATCGCCCTCTGACGGCGGGGCAAACCGTGCGGCGCAGCCTGCTGTCCGAAACGTAGCGCCTCCCGTAGGCACGGGGCACTCCCCTGTCCGGTGCCATATCTATCCGTCCTTTCCGACATCGACGCAACGCCCATGACCCCCAGACCTAGCCTCAGCACCCTCGCCATCCGGCGACACATTGGCACCCTAGTGGCCACCCTCGCCGTCGTGGTAGTCGGGCTGTTCGTCGTCAGCCGCATGCCGGTAGACCTGCTGCCCTCCATTACCTATCCCCGCATTGGGGTGCGGGCCGATGCCCCCGGCGTGGTGCCGGAGGTAGCGATTACCGAGGTCACTCGCCCCCTAGAAGAAGCCCTGGCCGCCACAGAAGGAGTGGTGCAAATCTTCTCCCAAACCCGCGAAGGCCGCATCAGCATTGACCTCTTTTTTGAACCCGGCGAAGACATTGACCAGGCGCTTAACGACGCCACCGCCACCCTCAACCGCGCCCGCGACGCTCTGCCCGATACGGTGGACCAGCCGCGCCTGTTTAAGTTCGACCCGTCGCAGCTGCCGGTGTACGAGCTGGCGCTCACCTCCGCGTCTCTAGAGCCGGTGGCGCTGCGGGTGTTTGCCGATGAGGAGCTGGCGCGCGAGCTGCTGAGAGTCCCGGGGGTGGCCAATGTGGATATCTCCGGTGGGGTGGAGGAAGAGGTGCAGGTGAATTTAGATCTGCAGCGCCTGCAGGCGGTAAATCTCGACCTCACCGACGTGCTGGACGCCCTGGAGGAGCGCAACCGAGACACCTCCGGGGGACTGCTGCGGGGCGGCGACGCTGAGTCGCTCACCCGGCTGGTGGGCAAATTTCGCTCGGCGGATGAGGTGCGCAACTTGATGCTGGAAGTGGAGGGGACCACGCCGCCTCAGCAAATCAGGCTGGGGGATGTGGCCGAGGTCGTTGACGGGACGGAAGAGCAGCGGGTGATCGTCACCCTCAACGGGCAACCGGCGGTGAAGGTGAGCGTGCAAAAGCAGCCTGATGCCAATACGATTACCGTGGTCGACGGGGTGAAGGCGAAGCTCGACACCCTACAGGGCTCGGGGCTGATTCCAGAAGATATGGACATGGTCTCCACCCTGGACGAATCGAAGTACATTCGCAACTCAATTCAAAACGTGGCGATCGCTGGCCTTTCCGGGGCAGGGCTGGCGGCGATCGCAGTGCTGTTTTTCCTGGGCTCCCTACGGCAAACCGTGGTGATTGTGCTGGCGATTCCCCTGGCTACCCTGTCGGCGCTGCTGCTGATGGGGCTGTTTGGCCTGTCGCTGAACGTGTTTAGCCTCGGGGGCTTGGCTTTAGGCGTGGGGATTGTGGTGGATAATTCCATCGTCATGCTGGAGAACATTGCTAAAGGCGTGGCGCGCTCCTCCGGTAAGGCTCAGATCATGGGGCAGGCTGAAGACAGCAGCCGGGAGCTAGAGTCGGCTCTGCTGGCGTCCACCACCACCAACCTGGTGGCGGTGCTGCCGTTCCTGCTGATTGGCGGCTTTGTCGCCCTGCTGTTCAGCGAGCTAATTTTGACTATTAGCTTTGCGGTGGCGGCCTCCCTAGTCATTGCCCTCACCGTGGTGCCCGCCCTAGCGTCTCGCCTCTTTGCCATGCGGAGGTCGAGCGGCGTCAACAATCTGGCCCCTATTCGCCACTTTAGCCATCGATTGGACCAGCTCACCCGCCGCTACGGCAACAGCCTGGTTTGGGTGCTGCACCACCGGCTGCTGGTGATTGCGATCGCCTTCTTTGTCTTAGGCGGCAGCAGCAGCTGGATGTGGGGACAGCTGCCGCAGGAAATACTGCCCCGCATCGATACGGGCCAGGGATCTTTAAGAGTCCAGTTTCCCCCCAGCACCCCCATCGAAGACAACCGGCGAGTGATGGCCGCCGTGGACCAGCTGCTGCTGGCGCAGCCTGAAACCGAATACGCCTTTACCACCTCGGGCGGGGCGCTGTTTGCCAACGTTACTAGCGAGAACGCCCTGCGCGGGTCGAGCACCATTACCCTCAAACCCGGCAGCGATATCTCGGCCTACGTCGACCGCGTGAACCAGACCATCGGAGAGCAAATTCCGCTGATTGATACCTCCATTCGCACCCGGCCCGATTCGGTGCGTGGCCTGATTTTGTCTAACTCCCCCACCCGAGACGACGTCGATGTCCTGTTTCAGGGCAACAACACCCGCAGCTTGGATGAGGCCGGGGAAATCGCCCTAGAGGCGCTGCAAAACGCCACCCTGGCCCGCTACGAGTTCGACGCCGCCCCGCCTCTGCCCGAGGTGCAGATTCTCCCCGATTGGGAGCGGGTGGCCGACCTGGGGCTGACGGCTCAAGAGGTGGGAGACACGATTCAAACGGCGCTGGATGGTGCGGTGCCCACCCAGCTGCAGCGGGGCGATCGCCTCGTAGATATTCGGGTGCAGCTCGCCCCCGGTAGCCTGCAGACGGCGAGCCAGCTGGCCACCATTCCCCTATTCACCGAGGATAATCAGGCCGTGCAGCTGGGAGACATTGCCGATATTGAGTCGGGGCAGGCTCCGGGAGAGATTCAGCGGATCAATCAGCGGCAGATTTTGCTGATTGAAGGCAGCCTGGTGGAGGGAGCCAGCCTCAGTGAGGCCCTGGCGGAGGTGGACACGATTTTAGCGGGGCTAGAGTTGCCTGAGGACGTGCTACGCCTGCCCAGCTTCGCCGCTGGGGCCAACAGCCAGCTGCAGTCTTCCCTCAGAACCCTGAGTCTGCTGGCGGTGTTCTTGGTTTTTGTGGTCATGGCCCTGCAGTACAACTCGCTGATTGACCCGCTGGTGATTATCCTCACGGTGCCTCTGGCCCTAGCGGGGGGGATTTGGGGACTGTTTTTTACCCAGACGGCGGTGGGAGCGACGGTGATTGTGGGGGCGGTGCTGCTGGTGGGCATCGTGGTCAACAACGCCATCATCATGGTGGAGCTGGCCAACCAGATTCGCGATCGCGATCGCGTCAGCTATGCCCTAGCCATTCGCGAGGCTGCTCCCCAGCGGCTGCGCCCAATTTTGATGACGACGGTGACGACGGTGCTGGGGCTGTTTCCCCTGGCGCTAGGGATCGGGGAAGGGTCAGAGTTTTTGCAGCCGCTGGGCATCGTGGTGTTTTCGGGGCTGGCGCTGGCGACCCTGCTGACGCTGTTTATTATTCCGTGCTTTTATGTGCTGCTGCACGATTGGCTAGGCCGCGATGCTGATGAGATACCGCTAGTCCAGGAGGACGCGGTTCGCGGCGAGCCGTATGTTTCCGCTGACAAGCGGGTTTGAGTCTCTTTTAAAGAATATCTGTCAGAGGGACGAGGCTGTTATCTCCAGTGAGTCATTAAGATTCTATAAGCTATTTACAATATTGTACTCAGTAAACATTCTATGATGACAAAATCTGCTTCTAAGCGAATGATGATTGGCCTGGCTGGTCTGAGCGCTGCCGTGGTTCTAGGGGCTTGTCAGCAGGAGCCGGATACCGCCGTCGTTGACCCGGTGGAGCCGCCTACCACAGAAGAACCTGCCGCCATGGATGAGGAAGCAGGCACTATTGTGGATGTCGCCGCGGGCAACGAGGACTTCAGCACCCTCGTGCAGGCAATTGAGGCTGCGGGCCTTGCGGAAACCCTCTCGGCAGACGGCCCCTACACCGTGTTTGCACCCACCAACGCCGCTTTTGATGCGCTGCCGGAGGGCACGCTAGACCAGCTGCTGCTGCCCGAGAATCAGGAAACGCTAACTCAGCTGTTGACTTACCATGTGCTGCCTGCGGAAGTGATGGCGGCTGATGTGTCGCCGGGTGAGGTGGTCTCCGTTGCTGAGGAACCGCTGACGATCAGCGTGGATGACGCGACGGGCGACGTCATGGTGAACAATGCCACCGTGATCCAAACCGATATTCCGGCGAGCAACGGCGTCATCCACGCGGTAGATCAGGTGATTCTGCCGCTGGATGCGCAGCTCTAGGATTGCCTAACTAGGACTGACTGAAATTTAACGCTAGGCCAGCGGTGAAGTGTCCTTTACCGCTGGCTTTTTGGCGATCGCTGCAGAAGCTACGCATCTTCGATGTGGCGTCTGCTGTTGCGCCCAGCGCGACGGGCGAGCTGACCTGCGACGGGCGGGCCAATATGGCAGATGTCTTAACAAGTCAGTACGCGTTTAGCGTCATGGAAGCCCCCATCCCTAGCCCTTCCCCCAATTCTGAGGGAAGGGGATCAGAATCCCCTCTCCCAGGATTGGGAGAGGGGCTGGGGGGAGAGGGCCAAGTCTGCGCTAAATAAATACACAAGTTAGGACACTTGCTGTAGCAGGGTTTAGCTGAGCTGCCGTGGCCTAATCTGCTTCCTCAAAACTCGCATGATGTCGTTGGGGTGCTGGCCGCGCAGGACTCCGGCGGTGTGCAACAGCTTCAGCGGAATGGACCAGTCGTTGGGTTCTGCGTAGCCGCGCAGGTGCAGCTCGTGGCGGCAGTTGTTGACGGCGTATAGGGGCCCGATGAGGATATGCAGCAGGCTGTCGTCTTCTTGGATGGTGGGGACGATGTCGGCGTCGGGGGTGTTGAGTTCGTTTAGCCTTGTGTCCGGGAGGGTGATAATTGGGCTGCGCGAGCTGTGGCGAGGGGTGGGCTCGCCGGTGTAGTTATGCAGTTGCATTGTGAGTGCTCCTTATGAGGGTGTGGTGGCGCTCAGCGGCAGGCCACCCCGGATCTGTACTCCGCTAGGAGCGATGCAAAGCACAGCTGCTTGTGAGCTATACGGTGAAGTAAACTCAACGTAGCCGCTGAATTTGCTAATGCCAAATTCGGGGGTTAGCCTCTCGGTCGTATGCCTAGTACGAACGGGGGGCGTGTCTGCGCATGAGCGCCATGGCTGAATGTACTACAGTTTTACTGTGAGAACAAGCCTATGGAGCAAATAAATCCAACATCTTTAAGAATTTTATGAGAATAGAAACGTTAAGAATTAAGAATTTCAAGGTTTTTAAAGATGTCGAGATGCTAGATGTTCCGCAATTTTGCGTTGTTATCGGCGCAAATGGAACTGGCAAGTCTACACTATTCGACGTCTTTGAATTTTTAAAGGGATGTTTAATGTTCAACGTACGCCGAGCGCTGCAGGTTCGGGGAGGATTTGAAGAGGTTTTAAGCCGAAATACAGACGAAAAAAAGCTAGAGTTTGAGATTCAGTTTAGATTAGAGATTGCCGGAAAAGAGCGACTAGTTACATATATATTGTGTATTCAGAAAGACTCAGGAAATGTTGTTGTTGAGAGAGAGATTCTTCGCTATAAGCGTGGCTCTTTCGGAAGTCCATATCATTTCCTAGATTTTTCTAGAGGAAAAGGATACGCAATTACAAACGAAGAGGACTATTCAAGACCAGATGAAGAGCTCAATCGCGAAACTCAGGAGCTGGACTCTCCTGATATTTTAGCAATAAAGGGATTGGGGCAGTTTGAAAGATTCAAAGCCGCTAGTGCGTTTCGTAAGCTAATCGAAAACTGGCATATATCGGACTTCCATATTTCTGCAGCGCGTGGTTCTAAAGATGCCGCCGGATATGAAGAGCACTTATCAAATAGTGGTGACAATCTTCAGCTGGTGGCTCGAAATATATTTGAGAACCACAAGGAAACCTTTGATGACATCATCGAAGTTATGAAGCGCCGCGTTCCGGGAATTTCTGATATAAGAACAGTCAGTACGGTAGAAGGTCGCCTGCTATTGCAGTTTCAGGATGGTTCATTTCAGGATCCTTTTTTAGATCGATATGTTTCAGATGGAACAATTAAAATGTTCGCTTATCTCGTTTTGCTATACGATCCGTCGCCTCATCCAATCTTATGTATAGAAGAACCTGAAAATCAACTGTATGTGAGTCTACTGCCAGAACTTGCCGAGGAATTTCAAAGTTATGCGCTTCGGGGAGGTCAAGTTTTTGTATCTACTCACTCACCAGATTTTCTCAATGCCACTCGGATAGATGAGGTCTTTTGGCTTGTTAAAGAAAACGGATATGCAAAAATATTTAGGGCAAACCAAGACGAACAATTAGTTGCTTTCATGAATGCTGGTGATAAGATGGGATACCTGTGGAAGCAAGGTCTTCTTGGAGGAGTAGATCCACAATGATGGAGCTAGTCTTTTTCTTGGAAGAGCGCAGTGCTAAAGAAATGTTAAAAAATTTACTACCTCGGATGCTACCAGCTTATGTACATCCTATTTACGTCGTGTTTGAAGGCAAGACTGACTTAGAGAAAAGCCTGCCGATTAAGCTTAGGGCTTGGCAGAAACCAAGCTCAGTCTTTGTAGTTCTACGTGATCAAGACAGCGGCGACTGTGTTGAAATAAAGCAAAACCTGAAAAGAATCTGTAGTCAGGCTGGCAAGCCTAATACATTGATTAGAATTGCCTGCAGAGAGCTAGAAAGCTGGTACTTAGGCGACCTCAGAGCAGTCGAGCAGGGACTCAGGATTCCTGGTTTGTCTGACCAGTATAGAGAAAAAAGTAAGTTTCGCAATCCTGATCGGCTCAATAATGCTGCACAGGAGGTTGAAAAAATTACTCGCTACAAATACCAGAAGATCTCAGGATCTAGAGAAATAGGAAAATATCTCGAGGTGGAGGATAATAGATCTTCTAGCTTTACGATATTCGTGAGAGGCATTGTAAATATCACAGCTCTTGCCGAGAGCGATCGCCTCTAGCGCCTCAGTCCTCCGCTAAACTAGACGCAGCGCACCCAGGCTCCTCCCATGACGCTAACCACGGCCAAATGGACCCTCCACGACTACCACAAGATAGTAGAAGCAGGCATCTTAAGCGATCGCCGCGTCGAGCTACTGCAAGGAGAAATTGTTGAAATGTCGCCAGAAGGCCCCACCCACGCCTACCTGGCAGACGAGGCCGGAGACTATCTAGAAGCTCTGCTCGGAAGCCGCGCCAAAGTTAGAGAAGGACGCCCGATCACGCTTCCTGACAACTCAGAGCCAGAACCCGACATTGCAGTCGTTGCCCCGCTGGGTCAAGGGTACCGAAACCGCCATCCCTACGCAGAAGACGTCTTTTGGCTAATCGAATTCTCTAACACTAGCCTGGCTAAAGACCTAGAGCCCAAACGTTTCGTTTATGCCTCAGTCAACATCCCAGAGTACTGGGTCGTCAACCTAAAAACCAGCGAGCTAATTATTTTCACAAACCCACAGCAGGGCGATTACCAATCGCGCCAAACCTTGACGACCGGAACCGTCAAACCAACAGCATTTCCAGGTGTTGAGGTTTCTGTCGAACAATTGCTCGGCCAATAATGCAAAGCTCGACCTTGTTCGTATTTAGTCGCCATGGCGGCGTAATCAGCTCGCAGGGGCGCTCCCTTTCTCCGGGCAGTTTGCTCAGCCTGCTCTACAGCCGCTTCCAAATAGTCATTCAGGAGCTGGATATTTTCGCCACCCCAGAGAATTTTGCGGCCAATGCGGGCTTTGCTCTCATCCAGGGACATGCCCTTGGTCATCTCCATCAGCTTTTCGGACACCTCATCGGGACCAAAGCTGTCGATGGTTTCTGCAGACTATGGCCACGCCTGCTTTGGCCAGGTAAAGTAAAACGTCGTGCCTTCGCCATTTTCAGACTCAATTCGAACACTGCCGCCTTCTACCTCAACGAGCTTCTTGACGATCGCAAGCCCAATGCCCGTGCTGTCTGCATCGGTAGGCTGTAGGGTCTCAAAAATGCCAAATATCTTCTCGTGGTAGGCCGGGTCAATGCCGGGACCGTTGTCAGCGATCGCAAACTCATAGTAAGACGAACGATCCTCAGCGGAGAGGGTGATCTCACCCTGCTGATTGGCGCACCCGTACTTGATGGCATTGCTGATGAGATTGGAGAAAACCCGGCGCAGCCGCAGCGACCTCCCCTCTAAGGTGGGAAACGGGGCTATGAGCTGAATGGCGATCTCAGGGGGCGCTTGAAAGGCAGTCAACAGCTCTTGAACTAGCGCCCCGACGTCGATCGGCTCGATTTTCTGGTTGGTGCGCCCTATGCGGGAATACTCCAGCAAATCATTGAGCAGCGCCTCCATGCGCTCAACCCGCTGCCCCAACATCTGGAGCTGCTCCTGGCTCTCGGCTGGAATTACCCCGCTTAAGTCCTCAGACAGCCACGTCGAAAGATTGTGAATACCGCGCAGCGGTGCCTTGAGGTCGTGGGCCGCTGCGTAGCCGAAGCTCTCTAGCTCCTGGTTGCTTTCTCTGAGCTGCTGCAGCGTGTCTCGTAGCTTATACTGCTGCTGGCGATGCTGCAGGCAGGCGCGCACGACGGAGACAAAGCGGTAGGGCTGGAGCGGAATTTCGAGTAGGGTAAGCCCTCCTTGGCGCTGGGCCCCCTGCAGCGCCACTAGGCAAGCCGGAAACCGCCGACAGTCTTTGAGCAAAAAGATGACGGGAATATCGGACCACTCAGGCTGCTGGTTTAGACCGGCTACGAGCTGATCGATTGCGCCGCCTATGGCCAGTACATCTTCGGTCAAAATTACCAAATCGACCTCCGCCTGAATCGCGCCCACAACTGCAGCGATCGTTGGGGCGATCGCGCAGGAGAACCCCTGCTCCTCGAGCACCCGCTCCATAGCCTCAGTGTTCTGCGGCAGCTGGGCACTGAGCACAATGGAACCACAATCGGTAGGTAATGCAGTAGCGCTACTCATGGATTTCAATTAACTCTCTGGCGCTGCCGACGTAGGTGGGTTGGCCAGAGAGGATGCCCGTAAACTGATCTAGCAAATCGCCCACTTGAACGCCGTTTGAGTTCATGCGCATTTCGCGAATACCCTGCTCATGGGTACCATAGCGCTTTTTATAAACGCTAATGGCGCGGCGCAGCGTTCCAGCGGCTTCGAAGTAGCGCAGCATCAGGACCGTATCGGCGAGGTAGCTGATATCCACGTCTTGATTGGTGTCAGAGCCCAAAACGCCGTGCTGACCAACTATCAGTATTGTCAAGACACCCTGCCGACTTAGCGCCTTCATCAGCTCATGCATTTGAGTGAGCAGCATTTTGGAATTGGGCATGGCGTTGAGATAGCCGGTCAGGCTATCAATCACGATAATTTTCGCGCCCCATTCCATCACATCTTGCTCAACCAAGTAGGCAAACTTTCCGGGAGTGATGTTGCCCAGCCCTAGCTCATGAAGGCGAAATTGCCCTGAATGCTTATCGCTATCGAAACCGATACTCAAGCCCTGAGAGCGAGCCAAAAACGTGGTGGCCAACTCATCAAAGAGAAATACGCTGGCTTTGCCCCCCTGCTGTATCAGATTGTGGGCAAACATGGTCGCGATGGAGGTTTTTCCGGCACCGGAAGGCCCTAGTAGCAGACAAGACGTCCCCGAGAGCAAGCCGCCGCCGAGCAGCTCGTCTAGCTCGGAGGTGCCGCTGGTCACTTGGCAATCGAGGGGCTGATGCTCGGGTTCGGATCCGTGGCCATAGAGGGGATAGACCTGCATCCCCTGCTCTGAAATCTCGACGTTGTGGATGCCCTGCTGGTAGCCACTGCCGCGAATCTTGGCGATTTTTAGGTAGCGGTAGTCGCTGCCGGAGGTGGTGGTATCAATAGACAAGGTCAAAACGCCGTGGGCAAGCGCAATCAGCTCGCTGTTTCCCGGCGCTAGCTCTGGGGTGTCAGTGAGCAGCACGGTGATGTCTCGGCTCGCCATGTAGTCCCGTAGAATTAGCAGCTGCCGCCGATAGCTAAGGGGATTGCTGGCCAGCATCCGCAGGTAAGAGATGCTGTCAAACACCACTCGCTGGGGATGCACCGACTCAATCGCCTGGGTGAAGGAGGCCATTGTGTTCTCCAGATCAAACTCGGAGGTGTCAAAGACCGTTTGCCTGGTGGTCAGCGATTCGAGAGCCTCGGCGCTGCTCAATTCTCGAAACAGGATATTAGTTGTGTCAATGCCTACGGAGGCAGCAGTCTGACGAAGACTCTCAACCCGCTGGGAGAGGGCAATGCAGAGGGCTGTTTCTCCGGCTTCGACGCCTGCTTTGAGAAAGTGCAGCGCTAAAACCGTCTTGCCGACTCCCGGCTCTCCGTTGACGACGTACAGCTCTCCTCTGGGCAGACCGCCGCAGATGATTCGATCGAGTAGTGGAATGCCCGTCGAAACCCTACTCAAGTCGTCGCTTGTGCTTTGCATAATCCTTTGGCGCTACCTCAAAAAGTCAGGCTCCCTTATTCTGCTATGGATTTATCGACTCTGCTCAGCGCCAGGCTGTGATTCGGGCTGTAGAGAGGGCTCGACTGGGGCAAGGTAGGCTGCGGGCACCCCGACTTCAGGCGTTGTTGAGCGCCATAGCTCTCATCTCGACGCTCCGACGATGGTCTTCGATAGAGACCAGGATCTTCGAATCTACATCCCAAAGAATGAACTTGGCGCAGGCCGGCATATCCCAAATTCTGAGCGTCTTTATCCCCGAGAGAAGATGACTATTGGCCCGGTGGCAGGCCTCCAGGTTGTAGTTAGGGATTCTCTCAGACAGGTGATGAATGTTGTGATAGCCAATATCGGCACAAAACCATCTGAGAATTGGGGGCAGCTCCAGATAGCTGCTGCCCTCAATTGCGCCCAGTAAATAGTCCCAGCCCTCTGTTTTGTGGGCGTAAGAGCCTTCAAAATTGTGCTGGACAAAAAAGAAGTAGATAAAAACCGCAGCGGAAAGCGTTAAGACAATAAAGTAAACAGCAAAGAACAGCTTTGCTTCCAGGAAGTAGCCCAAAGCAACCCAGCTCCCCACAACGAAAATGTTGTTGAAGAGCAGATCCCAGAACTCAGCTTCTGTATACCAATGCTTCGATTTGTAAGAGTGAACGATCGCCGACGGACTCATCTTAAAGTCTTTTCTAAGACAGCTTAAGGCGTGACAGACAAACCCCCAGGCTCCAGCAATCAGGGCTACCCTCGACTTGATCGCCAGGTAGAAAAAGCCCCACGGCAACAGCATGATAGGGTGCCTCACGGCCTCATAGCGCCACTGAGCCAACGGCGTCAGCTTTTCAAATTCTTCAGTGGAAATGAGCATCGACGGCCCCGTATATCGCTCCCAGTCCCCGTTCGTCTTGTGGTGATAGGCATGTCCCCTCGACCAAGGGTATTGGGGAATGGCGTTTAGGACACCGAAGCCGAACCCAACGGCCCTGTTGACCCGCTTAGAGGTGAACAGGGAGTAATGGCCGCAGTCATGCATCAGCGAAAAGCACCGGGTCGAAAACAGCACCATGAGCACCATCAGGGGCGGCAAAAGCCATAGGGAAATGGACGCGGCCCTGATGGCGATCGCCCACAGCAGGAGGTAGGGCAAAACGGTGTTGAGCACCTGGGCCGTGGCCCGCAGGTCGTTGCTCCTCATGTAGGGCTGTAGCGTGAAGTCCGACTTTTTAATTGGTGTCATGGGGCTTGTTATGGAGCTGTGCATCCCTCACTGCAGTTCCCCTCGGCGTCGAACGACATTGCGCTACCGCTCAGGGGAACGTAAACCGGGGTTTCTGTCGCGTCAATAAAGGTTGCCGTTCTCGTCTCCGGCAGCACCGCACCGCCTTCTGTCGCCGCTTCATTGGCGTGGGAGGCGATCGCGGCAGTGGGCTGAATCAGCTCGTCAATCACGTAGGCCGCTTCCGCTGGCCCGGTGGTAAAGGTATCGCCAATGTTGATCACCACCAGCTCAGCGCCATACTGCCCCGCCACTACCGTTTCTTGTTCGGCGGTGACGCCCGTATCGCCAGAGAGATAGACCACCAACCCGTTGGAAAATGTAATCACGTATCCCGTCGGTGGCCCTACATAGGCGCTCAACCCGGCATCGCTGAGGCTCTCCCCTAGCTCACCCTCGATGAAATCGCCGCTGAGACCGTTGGAATGGACGGCGGGCACCGTGGTAAAGCTAACGCCCTCCACCTCGCGCGATGCCCCAAAACGCACCAGCTGTACAGATTCCGGATCGCCCCCCAGCCCAGCGACCTTGTTGGAGAGGAAGCTAGCCATCTCGCTGCCCACAATTATGCGGGCCCCCTGACCCACAGCAATCTCGACGCTGTTGGAGTTGGGGGTGGTGGGTACGTCGGTTTGAGGCTGGGCGCAGGTGCCGTCATTGACCGCCTCAATGCGGCGATCGCCTAAGTGATCGCCATGAACGTGGCTCACCAGCACAACGTCGATGTCGCCCAAGCGCGGGTCGTCGGCCCCGGCGACGGTTCTGCCGGCGTCGTAGAGGATGCGGAGCCCGCTGGGATCTTCGAGAACAAGGGCGCGATCGCGGGCGCAGAACTCGCCGTCGTGGCTACCGAGGGGGGTGATGGTGACGTTTGCCGGTGTGGCAACTGCTGAGCAGGCGCTGAGAAGGGTGGCGGCGGCGAGCAGAGCAGTAAGAGGATGGCGTAGCGGCATAGTCGATAGTTAATATTTTTCGGGTGGCACGCTACTAAGATAGCAGCTGTAGATGGGTGGGGCTTTGAGGGCTTAGGCCAGCTTCGGCCAGGTGAACCGGAAGGTCGCTCCATGGCCCAGATTGGACTCAACCGTAATTTTCCCGCCTTCCGTCTCCACAATTTTCTTTACCAACGTCAGCCCAATACCCGTATTCTCCACGCTGTCGCGAGACTTGAGGGTTTCAAAGATGCTAAAGATGCGCTCGTGGTGCTCAGCTGCAATGCCAGGACCGTTGTCCGCCACAGAAAAATTGTATTGTTCGCTTTGTTCAGCAAACGTAATTGTAATTATCCCGTCAGGGCGATCGCTATGCTTGATGGCGTTACTGATCAAATTGGCAAACACTTGCTGGAGGGACAGTCGCCTAGCGTTGATGATAGGTAAGTCTGGCGGCACCTGAACCGTAAATGTCTTTGGCGGGGCAAGAGAGTCAATGACTTCCGCTAGCAGCCGGTTGAGGTCCACCGCTTCCACCACAACGTTGGACCGCCCAACGCGGGAAAAGTCCAGCAGCCCATTGATGAGCGCCTTCATTCTCGCCACACGCTGTCGCAGCAGCCGCAGTTGAGCCTTGTTATCAGCAGGCAGCTGGCCGTCTAAGTCTTCCTCAATCCAGGTCGACAGCTGGTCAATGGCGCGCAGCGGAGCTTTCAGATCATGCGACACCGCATAGGTAAAGCGATCGAGGTCTTGGTTGCGGCGCTCCAAATGAAGCTTCGCCTGGGTCAACAGGTCATTGGCGGTAGAGAGCTCTTGGGCCTTCGCCTCCAGCGCCGCTTTGGCAGATTTGCGCGCTGTAATATCCATCATGGTGCCGATCATGCGAACGACGCGGCCCGACTCGTCTGCTATCGGACGCCCTTTACTGTAGAGGTATCGAAAGCCGCCGCTGGGCTGAAGAATGCGGTAATCCATCTCCACTGGGATGCGATCGCGGACGGCCTGACGCACCAGCGTATTGACCCGGGGGCGGTCTTCCAGGTGTATGCGCTGGTAGAGCTGGGCAATGGTTAGCGGGGCAATGTGGCCTGTGTCCGGCTCTAGCCCAAAAATCCGATAGAGCTCGTCCGAGCAGGAAAACTCATCTCTATCAACGTCGTAGTCCCAGCTTCCTAGCTGCGCCAGCTGTTGGGCTTCCGCTAGCTTCGCCTTTTGGTCTTCGAGCATATGCAGTGACGACTGAAGCTGTCTCGACATGCGGTTGAACGCCATCGTCACCGCGCCCAGGTCATCTAGGCGGCTCACGCTGCCGGTTTTTTTGCCGCTGCCCGAGGCAACGTCTGTAGCGGTGGCCGCCAGGTTGGCAATGGGGCGAACGAAGGAGCGCAAAATAAGCCAGCCTACCAGTAGCGACAAAACAAAGGCGGCCAAAGCAAGGGCGATCGCCGAGCGAATGTAGCTCGCATTCACAGCGAGGTCTGACTCGGGCAGCACCACCACAATGAGCCAATCTAGGCCCCGATTGTCCTTATAGGGCAGGACTTGCCAGAAATATCGCTTATTGTCTAGCGTGAAGTCTTCTTGACTTGAGATATCGATAGTCGAGAATCCAAACTCTTGCTGCATCGACTGGGCCGTTGTTCGGATCAGCTTGGAATAGCTCTCGGTGGCCTGCAGCCGCCTCGCCTTGTCATTGACGACCTCGTAGGGAGCGTCTGGTGTGGACGTGGCCACTAAAGTCCCCGATCGCTCCACAATAAAAACCTCACCGGATTCTCCAATATCGAGGCTCCGCAGGAAATCACTGATATGTGACAGCATCAAGTCCGTGACGGCTACGCCTTGAAAAGTGCCGGACTGATCATAAAAGGCCTGCACCGCAGAGAGAACGTAGATGGGCTGAGAGGAATAGGCGAAAATGTCTGTCCAGCGCCCCTGAACAGCTTCTGCGCCTGCTTGATACCAGGGCCGCAGGCGGGAATCGTAGTTTGGGTCACTTCGATGAGCGAGCCCTAGATAATTGCCGTCTTTGTCGGTGTAATAGATGTGAATTCTGCCCTCGGGCGAGCGGCTGTCGCGGTGGCCGCTGCGGAAGCTGCTATTGCGGCGATCGCCGGCGACAAACGTTCCGTCTTTGCGGCCAAACCCAATTGAGGTGAGGGAGTCATAAACCTGAATTTGTCGCCAAAATCGCAGCTCTATTTTACGAACGTTGTTCGTGTCGAACTGCCCAAGACGCACTGCATCGGCGTTGATCTGATTGACGGTGTGGGGCGTCTCTAGGAAGTCTCCAAGTCTGTCATAGACCTGATTGCTGATCTCGCTGACAAAGCGGGATGTAATATCTTCGACGGCCTGCTGGCGAGATTTTAGCAACAGCCAGCTTGTTAGGCCAATGGCCAGGCTGACTTGAAGAATGAAGGGCACCGCCAGCACGAGCGTGAAGATAAGCTTCAGGCGCGTCAGTCGCTGCAGACGATGAGGCGTTCGGCGACTCGTCAGGGCACCTTCTATTGGCCTAAGGCGTGGAGCAGTTTTGGCCATTGCTACTCTCGCTCAGTAAGGTTAAGGCGCGTCAGTAAAGCCAGGCGATGTTTTGAGTATACTAAGGACTCTGTTCTAGATTCTCTTAAGACTTTGACATCCTCCCCGCCCTGAAGAGCGGGGATTCCCGGTCTGCCCACTAGGTGGACTCCCGACGGGTGGACGCCTCAGCGCGAATTGCCCCTGACGAGGTCTTATGCCCGCTCCGCGTCCGTTTAGAGTCTCGGGCTAGCTCCAGCCCAGACGTTTCAATATTGCGGCTAGCATTGCCGTCCCGGTCTTGGGTTTTGCCGCAACCAAGGCAGACCAGCTCGCGCACCGACAGGTCCAGCTTGCCCCAGCGGTAGCCGCAGTCGGCACACTTCTGGCTAGTCGGCTCCCACCGGCTGATGACCGATACCTCGCGTTCCAGTATCATCGCGGCCTTGGCCTCACACATCGTTCGCAGTTCACGCCAGCCCTGCTGCGCAATAGCGCGGGCCAACTTGCGGTTGCGGACCATGCCGGACACGTTCAGGTCTTCAATAGCCACAACGCTATGGTTGCGAATCAGCCAGGTCGAGAGCTTATGCAGAAAATCCTTGCGGATGTCCCGCTGCTTGGCCTTTAGCTTAGCAATGCGCAGCCGGGTGCGCTCACGGCGCTTCGACCCCTTGAAGCGCCTATTCAGCTTGCGCTGCTCACGGCGTATCTTGCGGCCAATGCGGTCGTAACCAGGAGACTCAACGCGCTGGCCGCTGCTGAGCACCGCGAACGTCTTGATACCCAAGTCCACACCCACGCTTTGGTTCTCAGCGCGAATGTGGACTGGCTGCACTTCGACAACGAAGCTCAGAAGATAGCGGCCTGCTCTGTCCTTGATGACGGTGACGGATGACGGCTCAGACGGCAGCGGCCTCGACCAGCGCACCTTGAGGTTGCCAATTTTGGCTAGATAGACCTTGTCGCCCTTGAGCGAGAAGCCGCCCTTGCGGAATCGCGCCGACTGGCGGTTGTCTTTGCGCTTGAACCGGGGCGGCATCACCTTTGGTCCTTTGCGCTTGCCTTTGAGCGAATCAAAGAAGTTTTTGAACGCTACGCCCAAATCGGCGATGGACTGCTGCAGCGGGATATTTGATACCTCGCTCAGCCACTGGCGCTCAACCGTTTTCTTGGCCTGCGTGATGCAAGCCTTCTGAAGGTCGCCATTCTTAGGCAGCGAATCCGACTCCTTGCACAGTGCTAAGGCGTCGTTCCACACGACACGGCAGCAGCCAAACAGCTTGGCTAAGCTGATCTGCTGTCCGGACGTGGGATAGACCCGGTACTGGTAGCGGCACTTCATAAATACAATTGTCCTACAAAAGCCGCCCTAAAGGGCGGGGCTTGAGACCCAGTTTTTTTGGTCACGACTTTCAATCCTAAGAATCTATCCTTAGACGGTTGTTCACTCCTAATACCCCAATGTGAACGGCGAGAGACACTTCTAATCGGTTCTTTTGCCCTTTTGCGTCTTTACACTTCTTAAGATAGCTCTCAGGATAGATATCGCTCCGTTTCTCCAAATGCCATTATACGGTGTGAGCAAGATACCGAGAGCCTCTACTCCGCCAGCTTTTGGCCACTGCCAATCAATCCTCCAAAAATCACCTGGGCTTAACTTCTCCCGCGAACGGGAAGGACTTCACCTATGCCTGCAATGAACGGTGTCATGATGCAGTACTTTCATTGGTACCTGCCTGCTGACGGTAGTCTGTGGTCTGAGTTGAGCGATCGCGCCCAAGCATTAGCCGACATTGGCGTGACGGCTCTGTGGCTGCCTCCCGCCTACAAAGCCGTGGGTGGCGATCAGGATGTGGGCTACGGCGTCTACGACATCTACGACCTGGGCGAGTTTGACCAAAAGGGCTCGGTGCGCACCAAGTACGGCACCAAGGAAGAGTACGTTACCGCCGTCAAAGCCGCTAAGTCTGCAGGCATCCGCGTCTATGCCGACGTGGTGCTCAACCACATGCTGGGAGGAGACGACACTGAAGAGGCTACTGCGACTCCCTTCAACCCAGACAACCGGCTAGAGCCCCTCGGCGAGCCCCACACCATCAACGCCTACACCCACTTCACGTTTCCCGGTCGAGACGGCAAACACTCCGACATGGCGTGGCACTGGTGGCACTTCACGGCGGTAGACTACAACGCCTACGACGATGGGAACCACTCAGTTTTTCTGTTCGAGGGCAAGACGTTTGACAGCGATGTGGACCTGGAAAAAGGGGTGTTCGACTACCTGATGGGATGCGACCTCGACATGAGGCACCCCGAAGTGCAGGACGCGCTGAAGCAGTGGGGCGAATGGTATCTCGATACCACAGATGTCGATGGCTTCCGCTTTGACGCCGTGAAGCACGTGCGGGCTGGATTTTTCCCCGACTGGCTAAAGCACTGCCGCAGCTATGTGGGTAGGCCTCTATTTGCCGTGGGCGAATACTGGTCCAACGAAATCGAGGCGCTGCACCACTTCATCGACGTCACCGAAGGGAACGTTACCCTGTTCGACGCGCCGCTGCACTACAACTTCACCGAAGCCAGCAAGGCCGGCAACGGCTACGACATGCGCACCATCTTCGATGGCACCCTGGTGCAGCATCAGCCTGCCCTAGCCGTCACCCTGGTGGAAAACCACGACTCCCAGCCGCTGCAGTCTCTAGAGTCAGTGGTCGAGTCCTGGTTCAAGCCGCTGGCCTACGCGCTGATCTTGCTGCGGCAGGAGGGCTATCCCTGCCTGTTCTACGCCGACTACTACGGCGCGCACTACGTCGATACCGACGGCAACGGCGACGAGCAGGAGATCTGGCTCGACAGCCACCAGTGGATTATCGATAAGTTTTTGCAGGCCCGCCACGCCTACGGCTATGGCGACCAGTACGACTATTTCGACCACGCCAATGCTATTGGCTGGACGCGGCTGGGTACGGCGGAGAATCCTGGCGGGATGGCGGTGGTGCTGAGCAACGGCGATGCGGGCACGAAGTGGATGGAAGTGGGGCAGCCCAACGCTACCTACGCTGACCTAACTGAAAACGTTAGCGAACCGGTGACCACCAACGATGAGGGCTGGGCTGACTTTTCCTGCGGCGCTGGGTCGGTGTCGGTGTGGGTGCCTAAGCCTTAGGTATGGCAAATGTCCCAATGCATTACAGCATTTGCGCGTTCAGTTGCCTACACAACGTCAAGCTTTCAGCCGATTCTGACATGTCAAGGAGCTGAACCAATGCAATAGAGGGGCTGTGACTTAGAGTTCAGCCTAAACGCGGATAGGCTGACCAAAAAAACTGGGTCTCAAGCCCCGCCCTTTAGGGCGGCTTTTGTAGGACAATTGTATTTATGAAGTGCCGCTACCAGTACCGGGTCTATCCCACGTCCGGACAGCAGATCAGCTTAGCCAAGCTGTTTGGCTGCTGCCGTGTCGTGTGGAACGACGCCTTAGCACTGTGCAAGGAGTCGGATTCGCTGCCTAAGAATGGCGACCTTCAGAAGGCTTGCATCACGCAGGCTAAGAAAACGGTTGAGCGCCAGTGGCTGAGCGAGGTATCAAATATCCCGCTGCAGCAGTCCATCGCCGATTTGGGCGTAGCGTTCAAAAACTTCTTTGATTCGCTCAAAGGCAAGCGCAAAGGAGCAAAGGTGATGCCGCCCCGGTTCAAGCGCAAAGACAACCGCCAGTCGGCGCGATTCCGCAAGGGCGGCTTCTCGCTCAAGGGCGACAAGGTCTATCTAGCCAAAATTGGCAACCTCAAGGTGCGCTGGTCGAGGCCGCTGCCGTCTGAGCCGTCATCCGTCACCGTCATCAAGGACAGAGCAGGCCGCTATCTTCTGAGCTTCGTTGTCGAAGTGCAGCCAGTCCACATTCGCGCTGAGAACCAAAGCGTGGGTGTGGACTTGGGTATCAAGACGTTCGCGGTGCTCAGCAGCGGCCAGCGCGTTGAGTCTCCTGGTTACGACCGCATTGGCCGCAAGATACGCCGTGAGCAGCGCAAGCTGAATAGGCGCTTCAAGGGGTCGAAGCGCCGTGAGCGCACCCGGCTGCGCATTGCTAAGCTAAAGGCCAAGCAGCGGGACATCCGCAAGGATTTTCTGCATAAGCTCTCGACCTGGCTGATTCGCAACCATAGCGTTGTGGCTATTGAAGACCTGAACGTGTCCGGCATGGTGCGCAACCGCAAGTTGGCCCGCGCTATTGCGCAGCAGGGCTGGCGTGATCTGCGAACGATGTGCGAGGCAAAGGCCGCGATGATACTGGAACGCGAGGTATCGGTCATCAGCCGGTGGGAGCCGACTAGCCAGAAGTGTGCCGACTGCGGCTACCGCTGGGGCAAGCTGGACCTGTCGGTTCGAGAGCTGGTCTGTCTTGGTTGCGGCAAAACCCAAGACCGAGACGGCAATGCTAGCCGCAATATTGAAACGTCTGGGCTGGAGCTAGCCCGAGACTCTAAACGGACGCGGAGCGGGCATAAGACCTCGTCAGGGGCAATTCGCGCTGAGGCGTCCACCCGTCGGGAGTCCACCTAGTGGGCAGACCGGGAATCCCCGCTCTTCAGGGCGGGGAGGATGTCAACATCTGTTCTATAGAGCATGATAGTGAGACCAGGGCGCTGAATATTGAAGAACATCTTCCTCCCATCAGACGAGAAGCAGCCCCCCGCAAGCTCCGATTCATTCAGGTTGTTGCGAAGCGTACCGGCAAGCGAAACTTAGTCACAGACAAACATAACAGCCCTACAGACTCGCGGCTGTCTAGAAGTCGAGATTGCAATCCCCGAGTTGAGGTGGGGACTTGTGCTGTAGGTTAGCTAGTTCGTGAAAGCCCCGCGCTGTACTCGGAGAGTCAGCGTCGGGATGTAAGCGAGCGAGTCACAGACGAGCATTTCTAGGGAGTAGCACTGCCCTTCCTAGAAATGCTACAATTGAGGTATGTTGACCTTGAACTACTCCTACCGAATTTATCCGTCTCTTGAGCAGGAAGCCCGCATGGTCTGTTGGCTTGAGGTTTGTCGCGGCATCTATAACTATGCGCTGCGTGAACGCAAGGACTGGATAAAGTCGAGAAGCTGCGTAGCTAATACCTGCTCGCTTCAATCGGAGTACATCATTGCGGCAAACGCGCCATATCCCGGTTACTACGACCAAAAGCGATCGCTGACGGCTGCTAAGAGAGTGCTTCCCCACCTGAAAGAAGTGCAGTCGCAGGTTCTTCAAGACGTTATAGGGCGGGTAGAAGCAGCGTTTGCGGCTAGGAAGGAGAGAGGTCATGGGTTCCCGCGCTTCAAGAAGTTTGGACAGTACCGCTCGTTCCTCTTTCCGCAGTTCAAGGAAAACCCGGTGACGGGTAGCCAAATCAAGTTGCCTAAGCTGGGCACGATGGGCATCGTTCTGCACCGACCTGTCCCTGATGGATTCAAGGTAAAGACAGTGCGCGTCATCAAAAAGCATTCGGTACACTACCCTATGCATTCAAGCCGATGTCAATGTGCCTGATGCTGTTCCCTATGAGGAGAGTATCGGCATTGACGTAGGGCTTGAGCACTTCCTGTCCACTTCCAACGGCTTGCAGGTAGAGCGCCCACGCTTTTTTGGTAAGCTGCACCGCAAGCTTAAATTGCTGCAACGCAGACTGAAGAATAAGCAGCGGCGCTCGAATAACCGCGCCAAGCTGATTGGAAGGATTGGACGGGTGCATGAGCAGATAGCAGCATGTCGCCTTGACTGGCAGTTCAAGCTGGCCCACAAGCTTTGTGACCAGGCCCAGATCATCTTTGCCGTTGGCGCAGCCTGTCCGAAGGACATAGACCTTGACTTTCGCGTCATGGCGAAAGGGATGCTGGGTAAACACACACTCGATGCTGGTCTGGGGCAATTCGTGAACCAGGTCTTGCCGTGGGTGTGCTTCAAGCGCGGTGTCTATTACGAAAAGGTTGACCCCTACGGCACCTCTCAGGAATGTCCTGATTGCGGCGCTGCTGTCAAAAATTCCATAGGCGATCGCGTTCATCATTGTGGTGAGTGTGGGTCTGTGAAGCCGAGAGATATTGCCGCTGCTCAAGTCATCAACGCCCGTGGAATTTCGGGTATTCAAATTGCCTGTGGAGTCGAGGTAGCGGGGATGTGGGAAGCCATATCTAGCCAACTGGCCCAGAAGCAGGACACTCATCGGGTGACCGATGAAGCCCGCACTCTATCCGTAGGATGTTCGCAAAGCGCTTCCGCAGGAAGAACGTCGGGAGTATTCACTCAGGCTGCGGGCGGGCGAACCAGAACTCAATTTCGGAGGTCGCCGCTTCAAATCGAGCGGCGTGGGAAACCTGTGCGGGCACGTGATACCAATCGCCGGGGCCGTACCGTGTTTCTTCTCCGTCTAAAGTCAAAATTAGCTCTCCTTGGGTGATGACGCCCACGTTATCGGTGTCATGGGTGTGGGGCGGGATAGTGGTGCCTGGCGGGTAGGAGGCGAGCAGAACGTCGCAGCCCTCTGCCGCCAGCTTGAAGGCGTCGAAGGGTCCGTTAAAGGCGGGCAGCGCCTGAATTTGTTCGGGAAAGTGTGGCATAGTTTGTTCGAAAGTGATCAATACTCATGAATCAGCATTAACAGTTGTGCGCGGACGCCTACGCTTGCGATTGGGAAATGCTGTTACGACTTCACTGTTGCGATCGCACAGCTCATCGATTATGGACTATCAACTTGTCTAGATGCCAATAGCACCTCTAGCCCTACGACTATGGGCGCGAAGTTGCTGCCAAGGAAGGGGTTGGTTTGAGCTGTGGTGGTCATGGCGCTGGCGAGGGGCTTTGCTCATCAGTGTAATGCAACATCTGCTGACGCTTGGCATCGCGCTACATTGACTTGAGAACAGTCTGGTTCCTATAGCTGCGCCGTTGAATTTCTTGAAAAGCTCTAGCGTCAGAACGCCTGCCCTACCTAATGCCATTACCCTGCGGGACTACCAGCGGGAAGCCGTTCGCAACTGGTTTGACAATAGCGGTCGCGGCACCCTAAAGATGGCGACCGGGAGCGGCAAAACCATCACGGCTCTAGCGATCGCCGCTGAACTCTACGAAAAAATTGGTCTACAGGCGTTGATTGTGGTCTGTCCCTACCGGCATCTGGTGCAGCAGTGGGCCAGAGAGAGCCAAAAGTTTGGGCTAGCCCCCGTCTTAGCCTATGAGAGCGTGCGGCGTTGGCAAGGCCAACTCTCCAGCCAGCTCTACAGCCTACGCTCAGGCCACCAGCCGTTTGTGACGGTGCTGACCACCAACGCGACGCTAATTACGGCGGGCTTTCAGTCTCAGCTGCCCTATTTCCCGGAAAAAACCCTGATTGTGGGGGATGAAGCCCACAACCTGGGGGCGGGCCGCATGGAAAAGCACCTCCCCCGGACGGTGGGGCTGCGGCTGGCGCTGTCGGCTACGCCAGAGCGCTATTTTGACGACGCGGGCACCGCCAGCCTGCTGAACTACTTTGGCCCGGTGCTCCAGCCCGAATTCACCCTGGAAGACGCCATTGAGCAGGGGGCGCTGGTGCCCTATCGCTACTACCCCCTGCTGGTAGACCTCACGGATGAGGAAGCCGTTCGCTACGCGGCGCTGTCGCAAAAGATTGGCCACCTGGTGGCCGGCTACGACCAGGAGCAAGAACCCGACGATGAGCTGTTGAAAGCGCTGCTGCGGCAGCGGGCCAGGCTGATTAGTAATGCCGCCAACAAGCTGGAAGCCCTGCGATCGCTGATGGGCGATCGCCTCCATACCACCCACACCCTGTTCTACTGCGGCGACGGCTCTGTAGAAGACGAGGTGTCGCAGACCACCTACCGGCAGGTGGAGGCGGTGACGCGCCTGCTGGGGAAAGAGCTGGGCTACCGCGTCAATACTTACACCGCAGAAACGCCTTTGGACGCCCGCGAAGACCTGCGCCAGCAGTTTGAAACCGGAGAGCTGCAGGGGCTGGTGGCCATCCGCTGCCTGGATGAAGGTGTGGATATTCCCGTTACGCGCACGGCGGTCATCCTGGCGAGCAGCGGCAACCCCCGGCAGTTTATCCAGCGGCGGGGACGGGTACTGCGGCGATCGCCAGGAAAAGACCGCGCCACGATTTTTGATATGGTGGTGGCCCCACCCAAGTTTGATAGCAGTACCACCCTCCTGGAGCGACGCCTGCTGTCCAAGGAGCTAAAGCGCTTTAGCGAGTTTGCCAAGCTGGCGGACAACGCAGGAGAGGCCAGGGTGAAGCTGTTGGGGCTGCAAAAGCGCTACGGGCTGCTGGATATGTGACATGCGGCAAGCGGCCTGCTGGTAGCTGTCATAATTGAGCAAAGATTACACCGACGGAAAGACTATCGGCCTAATCCATGACGATTACACCGACGACTCAGCGCTATACGTTTGACGCTTACCTCGCTCTAGATGCCGAGCAGCGATGCGAGCTCGTGGACGGGGAGCTCCTTACTATGATCCACCCACTGGAAGATCGCCCCACCCTGCATACCCTTCGCCAGACCCAGTAAACAATAGGCCATGACCCATGGTGACCAAACCCTCATACCGCCAAACTGTATTAACCCGTCTCCATAACCACCGCGATACCCTTCACAGCTTCGGTATCCGTTCCCTAGCCCTCTTCGGCTCCGTCGCCCGCGACGAAGCTACCGATACCAGTGATCTCGACTTTCTTGTCGAGTTTGACGGCGGTGCCACTTTTGATCGCTACATGGACCTAAAGTTTTTTCTAGAAGACCTTTTTGGTAAACCGGTTGACCTTGTCACACGGCGATCGCTCAAGTCCCAAATCGCTGAATCCGTTCTAAAGGACGCGATTGATGTCGCGTAGCATAGCGCTTTACCTGGACGATATCCTTACAAGTATCGAGAAAATACAGCGCTACACAGCCAACATGTCTAAAGAATCGTTTGTAGCTGACGAGCGCACCTTCGATGCTGTCGCCCACAACCTACAAATTATTGGTGAAGCCGTCAAAAATATCCCAGCCGAGATGCGTAGCTCTCACACCGAAATTGGGTGGCGCAAGGTTGCAGGATTGAGAAACATCCTAGCGCATGCCTATTTCTCGATCGACGATGAGATTATCTAGGATGTTGTTCAGAACAAACTCATCTCACTGCGAGAATGCGTTAACAAGATGAGAGCGCAGTGATTTACCCCATACTCCTCGCTCTGAAGGGCAAGGAGTATGTCAAACTAGACAACTACAGACCCCATCTCCCGCAAGCTGCCCAGCCGTGTCTGAACTAACCGCCAAAGACGTGCAAATGCCCATCGAAACCGCGCCGCCTGAGGTGAGGCAGATCATTCAGCAGGTGCTAGAGATCGAAAAAGATCGCCTAGACCGCAACGATCGCGGCCTGGTCAACGCCGACATTTTGCGGATCGTAAAGGAAACCATCCAGTGAAGCTTCTGGGTTTGGCGCTCTGCAACTTCCGTCCCTTCTATGGCGAGCATCAGCTAACGTTCGCCAAAACTGAGGCGCAAAATATTACCGTGATTCACGGCAACAACGGCTCTGGGAAGACGGCGCTGCTCAACGCCTTCACCTGGGCGCTGTACGAGCGGTTTACGGCAGCTTTGGCCTCTCCCGATCAGCTGGTCAATCGGCGGGCGATCGCTGAAGCCGGCGACAGTGAAGCCGTCACCTGTTGGGTAGAGGTGGCCTTTGAGCACGACGGTAAGCACTACCGTATCCGCCGCTCCTGCCAAGCCCTGCGCGTTGGGGACGAGGTGGAGCAAGACCGCAGCGAGGTGGTGATGCAGTTTGTGGGAGATGATGGTCGCTGGTCCACGCTGCCCGCCTCCAAAAACCCGGATGACGTGGTGGGGCGCATGCTGCCCAAGAGTCTGCACCAGTACTTCTTTTTTGACGGGGAGCGGATTGAGCAGCTGGTGCGCCGAGACAACCGGGCGGAGATTGCGGAGGCCACCCAGAAGCTGTTGGGGGTAAAGGTGCTCGACAATGCCATCAAGCACCTGAACGCCGCCCGCAAAAGCCTGGAAGACGAGCTGGGGGACATTGGGGATGCGGAGACGAAAAGCCTGCTGGCGCTGCAGCGGGAGCAGGAAAATACGAAAGACGCCCTAGAGGCGCGGCAGCTGGAAATTGACGAGGAGCTGGGACACCAGGCGACGCTACGGCAGGAGTATGGTCGTCGGATGCGGGAGCTGGGGGAGGTGGAAGCGCTGCAAATCCAGCGAGATACCCTAGAGGAGCAAGAGCAGAGCCTGCGGGAGCGGCTGCAGGTCTCTAAAAAGCGTCTCAAACGGGCGATTTCCTCGCGGGGCTATGCGGTGTTTCTGCCAGCGGTGATGGCCAAATTTCAGGGCATTGTCCAGCAGGGCGAGCGGCAGGGCGAGCTGCCAGCGGACATTAAGCAGTCCTTTGTGGAGGATTTGCTGGAGCGCAGCCGCTGCATCTGCGGCGCGGAGCTGCATGAAGGCACGCCCCACCGGCAGGCGGTGGAGTCCTGGCTGCAGCGGGCGGGCCTGGCGGAGGTGGAGTCAGCGGTGTATCGCGTGGATGCCCAGGTGAATGATCTGGGGCGGCAGCAGGCGGAATTTTGGCAGGAAGTAGACCAGGAGCAGGCCAGCCTCAACCAAGCTAAGCAGAAGCTGTCTCAGATTGAGGAGGCGCTAGAGGAGATTCGTGACCAGCTGCGCACTAGCCCCCGGGAAGACATCCGGCAGCTGCAGGAGCGGCTAGATGAGGTAGACCGCAAGGTGGAGAAGCTGACCCTAGAGAAGGGGGCCAACCAGGAGCGCATTGCCTTGCTGAGCCAGGACTTGACCCAGTTGCGCAAGCAGGTGCGCGATCGCCGCCAGAACAAGCATAAGCAAAAGCTGGCAGTACAGCGCATTGAAGCGGCCCAGGAGGCAATCGACCGGCTGCGGCAGCTGAAGGAAAACCAGGACGTGCTGTTTCGCCAAGAGCTGCAGGCGAAGCTGATCGACCTCTACGACCAGATTTCCTTTAAAGCCTACCGGCCCAAGCTGAGCGAAAAGTATGAGCTAAGCCTAGTGGAGCACGTGGGCGGTCAGGACGTGCTGGTGGGGGCCTCTACCGGCGAGAACCAGATTTTGAGCCTGTCGTTCATTGGCAGCGTGGTGGAACGGATTCGCCAGTGGAGCAAAGATCGGCTGGTAATGGGGCCGGACAGCAGCACCTTTCCGCTGGTGATGGATTCGCCCTTTGGTAGCCTAGATGAGATTTACCGGCGGCAGATTGCCAAGCTGTTGCCTGCGCTGGCCGATCAGCTGATTGTGATGGCCAGCAAAACCCAATGGCGCGGCGAGGTGGAGGAGGAGATGCTGCCCCGCATGGGCCGGGAGTATGTGCTGGTCTACAATTCCACCAAGGAAGATTCTCGGGGGGATGCGATTCGCATTGAGGGGGACGACTACCCGCTGGTGCGGCAGAGCCCCGGTGAGTTTGAGTTTACGGAAATTATTGAGGTGCATCGGCACCGTGGGGGAAGTTAATCGATGCCGCTTGCCCGCGTTCATATTGCAGAAGAGAAAGGAGACTTTGTCAAATCGCTGCGGCTTGCCGACGATTCGACCGGCCTGTTCAACTCCTATTCCGAGCTGTTGACCTTTGCCGCCGCCATCGGCGTCAGTCGCGGAAGACGGGTACCCATCGAGAAAAGCACCAAGTACGACCCCGACCCGATTCCGCAGGATCAGTTTAAGAAACGATTTTTAATCGATCTGATTGCGGTACATGAGACGCAAGACCCCAAAATTTTGACCAATAGCGACGAGCACGATGTGCAGCGGGTGAAAATTTTTGAGGAATATGCCAATGGCGGGCTTGAGATTTTAGAAGCTGAGCTGAGCGGCTCGATTGACTATACGGAGCAAATTTTGCTGCTGCTGAAGTCGGTTAGTGACGCTGCTGATACCCCGGATGAGTTTGATTTATCGCGATTTATTTGACTGAAATTAT
>CAVRCJ010000006.1:0-499865 GCA_963719515.1 uncultured cyanobacterium | reverse complement strand
TTTAGCTACTAGACAGGAAGCCCCGCGCTCTACCCGTCAGGGTGAGCGTCGGGATGAGAGTCGCGGTCGTCGATGGGGCTCAATGCCCCGGAGACGGCCAAACTTCGGATGTACTCCCTAAGGACATCGTTGATAGTTCTTTCGGTCATCTCACAATACTTGTCAAGATGCTGCTTTTCTCTGTCAGCGGCTCTAATAGTTATTTGCTGCATATCATTCTGATGTCAATATGCTATCATTATTGCATGAAAGTCACTCATCAGTACAAGTTGCGTCCAGCGGCTGAGCAAACGGTTACCATGACCCGATGGCTAGACATGCTTCGGGCACAGTACAACTGGTTGCTGGCTGAGCGCTTCGACTGGTGGGAGATGAACCGCTGTTCGGTCAACGCCTGCCCACTCACCTGTAGCCTTGCGCCACTCAAAGATAATCCTAATTACTACAGCCAGAAGGCTAGCCTAGTACCTCTCAAGCGAGAGCGACCCTGGTACAAAGATTTGCATTCGCAGGTGCTTCAGGAGGTGACGAAGCAGGTAAAGCAGACGTTCGAGCGTTTCATCAAAGGTGATAAAAACGGTAAGCGTAGCGGCAAGCCTCGGTTCAAAGGCGCGGGGCGCTACAGGACGTTCACGTTCCCTCAGATGAAACCTGACTGCATCGATGGAAGTCGTATTACCCTGCCTAAGATTGGCCAGGTGAAGCTAATCCTTCATCGCCCGATACCTGATGGGTTTACTGTCAAAACGGCCAAGGTGACTCGCAAAGCAGATGGTTGGTATGTGAGCCTGTTACTGGAAAACAATGCCGTTCCGATGCTTACTCCGGATGTCGATAGGGCTAAGTCTGTCGGTGTTGACGTTGGGCTGAAGGATTTCTTGGTTACCAGTGACGGTGAGAGCGTTCCTATCCCTCAGTTCTTTCGACGCTCAGAGCGGCAGCTATCCAAGCTGCAGCGGCAGCTATCGAGACAGAAGAAGGGCTCTAACCGCTGGCGTAAGCAGGCGAATCGTATAGCCAAACTACACCTAAAGATATCGCGTCAGCGTCGTGATTTCTTTTCTAAGGTGTGGGATTGGCTGTTTTCAAAGTACGATGTTGTCGCTCATGAAAAGCTCAACATCAAAGGACTTGCTCGAACCAGACTGGCAAAGTCAATCGCTGATGCCGCATGGGGTACATTCTTGGAGATAGGCTCTTTCAAAGCCGCGAAAGCTGGAAAGATGACCATCGCTGAGAACCCACGCGGAACCAGCATTGATTGCTCGGGTTGTGGTGAGCGGGCACCAAAGACGCTGGCCGATCGGGTCCATAGTTGCCCGTCATGCGGCTTAACGATCTGTCGCGACCACAACGCGGCTATCAACCTATTGAATAGGGCTGTGGGACATCAAGCCCTTAATCTCTCAGGGAATGTCTCAGCGGTAGCTGGGAGTCACTGAGGAAGCCCGCGCTGTACGCGTAGCATCAGCGTCGGGAGGATGTCACTTAGGTCGGACAATACGAGACCCTCTATCGGTACAGACCATCTGTAGGGGCCTGTCCCACGGCTCTACGGGGACTTGGGGCAGCAGCGCTTCTGCGAACACAATTCCCACCGTCGGCACCTCTGCCCAGTCTGGCTGGGCCAGCAGTCGATCGTAAAAGCCGCCGCCGTAGCCCAGGCGGTAGCCCCGTATGTCGCAGGCGATCGCCGGCACCAGAATTAAGTCTACTGCCGCTGCCTCAACTTGGGGGGCGTCGGGGTGCGGTTCGAGAATACCGTAGCGGTTGGTTTGCAGGGGCAGGCGATCGCCTGGGGACCAAAGATGCCAGCGCAGCACTTTTCCGTGACAGCGCGGGAACCCCCAGCGATAGCTGGTGTCATTGGATACAGGGGTAAACAAGGGCGCGAGATCAGGCTCTTGCTTAGTGCTGAAGTAGGCCAATAGGGTTGCAGGCTCCGATGCCGCAGAGGGCAAAACTCCTGATTGGCGAAGCTGCTGACAGAGGCGATCGCTTTTTTCCAGCCACTGGGCCGCGGGTAGGGCACGGCGCTGAGCAAGCAAACGCCGGCGGAGAGCCTGTTTACCGGACCGCATTAGCGATTAGCAAAGCGAATTTGAGGCGACCAGATCATTGCCTTCATCTCACAGAGTGCACCTTGTTTCTTAATTGTGCATCTTCCCTTAAAGAAGCACAGCCGAGGCAGCTCTGCCGGACAACGCCGCCGTCAAAAAGTCCGCCATAAACATATTCTAGGCGATATCGTCATCGTTGAAAATCACCGCATTTACAAAATCTTTATGCCCGACTTCAGTAAAGACGCCTTAAAATTCAAGCGTACTTACAGGCACTGCTGCAATACTTTGAGTCAGGGTTCAACCCCGGCTGATTCACCTCAGCGTTCTCAAGGGCAAAGCGCTGCAGCCGCTAAGTCAAGTTCTTATCAACAGCGTGTTTTTACTGAAAAACTCATGACTCTTACAGACACAACTATGACCGCTGCAGCCGCTAATACCGCAGAAGCACCTATTTTTCTTATTGGGGCAGAACGATCGGGGACAACGTTGCTTCGCCTGATGCTCGACGGTCATCCCCAGGTTTCCTGGTGTCACGAGTTTGAGTACGCCGTCGATCAGGTCTCTGATGCGGGAGAGTGGCCTGACCTAGAGGAGTATCACGACTGGCTTGAGACGCACCGCATCTTTTTAGCCAACCAATTTTCAGTAGACAAAAGCCTGAGCTATCGGGACCTGTTGAAGAGCTTTTTACTGCAAAAATGCGATCGCCACAGCAAGCCCATTGTGGGGGCAACGGTCCACCGCCATTTCGATCGTCTGCTCTCGCTTTGGCCCAACGCTCGGCTCATCTATATTCTGCGGGATGGCCGCGACGTGGCGCGCTCGAACATTGGCATGGGCTGGGCCGGGAACGTCTGGTCGGGCTCCCGGCGCTGGATAGAAGTGGAAAACGACTGGCGACGCCTCAAGCCAGCCTTGCCGGACGAGCAGTGGACTGAGCTGCGCTACGAGAACCTGATCGTGCACCCCGAGCAGGAGCTGACCCGGCTCTGTGAGTTTGTAGGAGTGTCCTATGACCCGGCCATGATGAGCTACATCGAGCGCACAAGCTACCGCTATCCCGATCCAAAGCGCATTCAGCAATGGCGAAAAAAGCTGTCGAACCAGCAAATTCGTTTAGTAGAGTCTCGGATTTCAGACCTTCTTGTGCAGCGGGACTATGAGCTGAGCGGTCTCCCCGTCATGACGGTGACGCCGCTTCTCCAAGAATACCTGCGGGTGCAAAGCTGGGCCTCTCGCGCTACCTACAGAGCGCGCCAGTATGGTGTGGGTCTCTTTGCGGCTGACTTTTTGGCCCGCAAGCTGAAGCTCAGAGCGTGGGAAAAGCGGGTCCAGCGAATCATTAACGAGAAGCAGACCAGGCGACTTTCCCAGCCCAGCGGGACCGGTAGCGCCACGTAGGCTCTAGCGGGCTAGCATTACACAACCAGCGCTACACAGCCAGAAACGACTGGATAATTTCGTTGCTCAACGACTGCGTTTCTCCAGAAGCGACGATGCCCCCCTTCTGCATCGCGTAATAATAGTCGGCCTGCCGGACAAAATGAAGGTGCTGCTCCACCAGCAGCACTGAGATACCCTTGGCCTCAATAATGCGCCGCACCGCTGCTTCAATGTCCAAAATAATGGAGGGCTGGATGCCTTCAGTGGGCTCATCAAGCACCAAAAGTCGAGGCTGTCCCATCAGGGCGCGGGCGATCGCCAGCTGCTGCTGCTGTCCGCCGCTCAGGTCTCCTCCCATCCGGGAGAGCATGGACTTTAGAACCGGGAACAGCTCGAAAATCTCCTCAGGAATAGCGCGCTCGCTGCGCTTTGAAGCAGGCAGCGCCTCTAACCCCAACAATAAATTATCCTGAACGGTGAGCCGAGGAATAATCTCTCGGCCCTGGGGCACATAGGCGATGCCCAAGCGGGCACGGCGGTCGGGGGAAAGACCAGTAATGGGGCGATCGTCAAAGATCACCTGCCCTTGCCGGGGTGCCAGCAACCCGATGACGGTCTTGAGCAGCGTGGTTTTGCCGACGCCGTTGCGGCCGATCAAGCAGACCATTTTGCCTGCGGGGACGCTGAGGTCCACGTTTCGAAGAATGTGACTCTCACCGTAGTAGACATCGAGGCCGCGCACTTGAAGAAGCGTAGCCGCGGCGGGGTCTGGGGTAGCGGGCTTGGGCTGGGTCTGCATAATCCGAGGCAGCGGTTTAAAAGGGACAAGCAAAATGCGCCAAAAAAACAGCGCAACATCAGACGCACAGTCCGATATCACGCAAGTTCTAATAATACATGCCTCGACAGCCTGCATCAGCATAGCTGCGAACATAATTGATCAATACAAATTGGTTCCCATCTCGGATCGCTCTGATGGAGGGTTGAACCTCCCCCTGATGGGAACTAAGCAGAGGAAACGATAAAAACTCTGCAACCGCTCTGTATTAGTTGACTGCCGTCCCCTCTGACATCGTTCTCCTTCGAGGTTCAGCTCTGGGTCAAGCGACACAACACCCATACAGCCTTGTATTTAGTTACATTCCTATAGTACTGAAGGGATTTGCTCAAGGCACCTACCTTTGGCCATAGCTCTCGAACATTAAAATTCGTTAAGAATCTCCCTAAAGATTACGTCTATTACCCGAGTTAAACCGACGTTTAATGTGGAGGGAGCCATCAGCCGTAGCGCTCTGCTCTTACCTGCCCGCACCGTTAACGCAGCGGGCAGAACTCGGTAGGCTAGTAGGGGGACAACAGTGGCGCAGGGTATGCCTGTGCCTCAGCGCTACAAGCTATGAACTTTGTCCCGGGCGCTAAGGCCCAACTCTATACAGTCTGACGGAATATAGTCTGACGGAACCTATGGTCGATTCGTTTTCCCAGGTCTCAATCTCGCAGTCTCCGCTCACAGCGCTAAAGCAATATTTTGGCTACGAACGGTTCCGCCCTGGCCAGGCCGACATCATTGAGGCCAAGCTGCAAAACCAGGATGTGCTGGTCGTAATGCCTACTGGGGGAGGGAAGTCTCTGTGCTTTCAGCTGCCCGCCCTGCTCAAACGCGGCGTAACGCTGGTGGTCTCTCCTCTCATCGCTCTGATGCAGGACCAGGTAGACGCCCTGCAGGACAACGGCATTGAAGCCACCTTCCTCAACAGCAGTCTAGATGGACAAACGGTGCGGCAGCGGCAGCAGGCAGTGCTCTCCGGAAAAATTAAGCTGCTCTACATGGCCCCGGAGCGGCTTCTGCAGGAGCGGTTCCTAATGTTTTTAGACGAGGTGCGAGAAGACGTGGGGCTGGCCGGAATCGCCATCGACGAAGCCCACTGTGTCTCCGACTGGGGGCACGACTTTCGCCCAGAATACCGGCAGCTGCGGCGGCTGCGGCAGCGCTACCCGGAGGTGTCCTTTATGGCCCTCACCGCGACAGCAACTGAGCGGGTGAGGGAAGACATTATCACCCAGCTAGAGCTGCGCCAGCCCGTGGTGCATGTGGCTAGCTTCAACCGCCCCAACCTTTACTATGAGGTGCGCCCCAAGCAGCGGCTGATTTACTACGACCTGTTGAAGCTCATTCGCAAGGCCAATGGCGAGTCGGGCATTGTTTACTGCCTCAGCCGTCGCCGCGTCGATGAGCTCACCCAAAAGCTTCAGGAGGATAATATCTCGGCGCTGCCCTACCACGCAGGGTTGAGTGACGTCGTGCGATCGCAAAACCAAAAGCGGTTTGTGCGGGACGATGTGCAGGTGATTGTGGCCACGGTGGCCTTTGGTATGGGCATCAACAAGCCCGACGTACGCTTTGTGGTGCACTACGACCTGCCCCGCAACCTGGAGAGCTACTATCAGGAGGCGGGGCGGGCAGGGCGAGATGGGGAGCCCGCCCAATGTACGCTGTTTTTGGGCTACGGCGACATTCGCACCATTGAGTATTTAATCGACCAAAAGTCTGACCCCCAAGAGCAGCGCATCGGGCGGCAGCAGCTGCGGCAGGTGCTGGACTACGCAGAGGGCACTATCTGTCGGCGCACCATTCAGCTCGCCTACTTTGGCGAGGAGTTTGGAGGCAGCTGCGGCAGCTGCGACAATTGCCTCAACCCCGTACCGACAGAAGACTGGACCGTTGAGGCGCAAAAGTTTCTCTCTTGCGTAGCCCGCTGCCGCGAGCGTTTTGGCATGGCCCATATCATCGACGTGCTGCGCGGCTCTAAGAAACAGAAGGTAATCCAAAACGGCCACCACCAGCTGTCCACCTACGGCATCGGGCGCGATCGCTCAATGGAGGCTTGGCGAACGCTGGGGCGATCGCTACTGCACCAGCGGCTGGTGGACGAGACCGCCGATGGCTACCCGGTGCTGCGGCTCAACGCTCTCAGCTGGGAGGTGCTGCGCAAGCAGCGACAGGTGGAGATCGCAATGCCAAAAACCCCAGCGGTGGCAACAGAGCGAGCGATTCCGGAAGAGGCAGAGGCCCTATTTCAAGCGCTGCGGGCATTGCGCAAGCGGCTGGCAGACGCCCAGTCAGTGCCGCCCTACGTGGTGTTTGCCGATTCTAGTCTACGGGTTATGGCCCAGACGCGCCCGGTAACGCTAGAGACCTTTGCCGAGGTGCCGGGGGTTGGAAGCCGCAAGCTAGAGCGCTACGGGCCGCAGTTTGTGGCAGAGATTCGGGCGCATGGAGCCTCCTAGCGGTTACTGAAAGTTAGGCACCTTCCCGAACTGGCGAGACAGCCCCTGCTCCACTCGCGTCATCAAAGAAAACGGGAAGCCAGCGTCCCGATAGAGATGGGCAGGAATCTTTTCTTCTATCTCTGCGTGCAGCTGGGGCAGCTCGCTCCAGTGGCGACCGCACTGAAGGTGGTGAGCGGTGTGGTAGCCCAGGTTGCAGGTGAAGAAGTTGTACCAGCGATCGGTGATGTTGTAGGTCGCTCTGTAGGGGTCATCGTCCTCTAAACCCGCATGGTGATAGTAGGTCTCGTGGGCGGTCATCAACAGCAGCACGACCATGGGAATAACAAACACAATCAGCGTATTCATCCAGCTGACCCAGGCAAGCATTCCCAGCAGCAGTACCGTCACGGCAATATTTTGCACAAGCCTGGTGCGCGCTTTGGGATGACGCTTACCCACGCCCAGGGCCTTGGGATACGCCATAATTGCTACCTTGAAAGTATATTCTAGGCGAGTCATCAACCTTCCACTTTTAGTTTTCCAGGCCGATTCGTCTTTAGATTGGTCCAAGTAGTTGAGGTGGTGACCTAGCGTATGGTGCAGCACCCACGCTTCCCCCACGATGCCCGTCTGTAGCCCCATGGCCAGCTCAATGACGCGGTTGGCCCAGGGGAGGGTGAAGAACTTAACGTGTTGATGGTGATGGTTCCAGCTGCAAATCCACCCTTTGATATTGAGGCTGACGAGCGTCCAGAGAAGGGGGATGACGGGGGAAGGGCTGAACAAGACGACGGCGAGGTCGATCCCTAGAACCAGCAAAATGACTGTAACAGGGTAATAATCAATCTTCTTTTTGACAAGCATCTTGGCGCGGGTATACGAACATCGGCTCGCAACAAAAGTTTATTTTCTGCAAGCCTGCTCAATTCTACAGTCTTATTTGCTTTGCGGCCTTACCGGCAAGCTATCAGGACTGGCGATCGCCGCCACCGGCAGGCAGCAGCGATCGTCACCCTTTAACTTAAAGCCTCAACCCCGCCGGCAAGCTTTGCCTACTTTTTCTCAGGGTGGGTCACGGACTTGGGACTCTCTGTCTCCATCTCGTTGAGTACTTTAATAAACTGGTTCAGCCGCCCAAACTCTCGCTGATTGAAGTGCAGCACTAGGCGCGGCAGCTCGGGCGTCTCTTCGTCTTTTTCCTCCGGCAGCAGACCGCCCTGCAGAATTTTCCCTGTAACCAGCAGGTCGCTGAACGTGTCGTTCAGGTAGGCCAGCGACTCATCCGTCAGGCCGCATTTCAGCCGCATTACCAGGCGATCGCCCACGTAGCGGCTAGAGTGATACACCCGGTAGAAGTTGGCGATCGTCTCACAGGCCTCGTCGATGCTGGTTGTGATGGTGTAGAGGTCGGGATCGCCAGGGCTGACTAACCCCGCCGCCAGCAAATTCTCCCGAATGTAGCCGTCCCAATTGCGCCAGTAGTCTCGCCCTGGCTCGTCGATGAGCACGAGGGGAATGGGGTCTGACTTACCGGTTTGAATCAGCGTCAGACATTCAAAGGCTTCGTCTTGGGTGCCAAAGCCTCCGGGAAACAGGGCCAGAGCGTCGGTCTCCCGCAAAAAGAAAAGCTTGCGGGTGAAAAAGTACTTAAAGTCAATCAGCTTCGGATCGTCTTGGATGTAGCCGTTAGCGCCCTGCTCAAAGGGCAGCTGAATATTGAGACCAAAGGAATGTTCAGCCGTTGCCCCCTCATTCCCCGCCTGCATGATCCCCCCTCCGGCTCCCGTCATCACCATGAAGCCACGCTGAACAATAGCGCGGGCGAAGTCAGTGGCCATCTGGTATTCACCAGTTTTGCGATCGGTGCGGGCCGAGCCAAAGATCGTGATTTTTCGCGTGTGGCGGTAGGGGTAGAACACCCGAAACGCTCGCTCCATATCCTGCATAGCGGCGGTCAAGAGCTTCCAGTCAAGGCGATCGGCCTCCACCTCTGCCATGCGAACCAGCGTTGTCAGCGCCTGCTGAATCACTTGTCCATGGCGCATTGTAGGAAGTTGGTCAAGGAGCTCATTGGCCTCTGCGCGAAGAGATTCCAGGGCCGAAGATGAGGAAACCATAGGTTTGACAAAACTGACAGCACCCTATTCTAGCGGCATCTCTATTGACCGCCCTACGAGTGTTGCGTGATGTTAACCGCACCGCACCGCGGCGTACCCGTCCGCATTGCCAAAACAAAAGCAGCGTCTGTAGACGCTGCCCTCAAGCCAAACTCGCTCTAGACTTGGCTATGATGCAATGTGTTTACGATGCGATGTGCTTCTCTAGCGTATTCGCCAACGTCGTCTTAGGAACAGCGCCCACCACCATGTCAACGCGCTGTCCCCCTTTGAAAATCATCAAAGTGGGAATGCTGCGGATGCCATAGGTGCTGGCAACGCTTGGATTCTCGTCAGTGTTGACCTTGACGACCTTAACCTTACCGTCATACTGCTCGGCAATTTCTTCGACAACTGGAGCAACCATCCGACATGGTCCACACCAAGGAGCCCAAAAATCAACTAGAACAGGAACTTCGCTCTCCAAGACCTCTTTTTCGAAGCTGGAATCCGTAACTGGGGCTGCTGCTGACATGCCTAATATCCTTAGCCTACATTGTCTTAATCGCGATTTTACCATAGCGGTGTTGGCCTATTACTAGCCCGAATGCTCCACCGCAGGAGATAACTTTAACTATCATCAAGATTACGCCTCGTGCAGTATGCAACTTTATTTCGAGTCATTCACGCTCAAAAAGCGCGTCGCCCTCACCATCAGTCGCGGCACCACGGCCCAAAGCACCAACCTCTGGGTGAGGCTGCGTCATGGCGATGTGGAGGGCTGGGGAGAAGCCTCTCCCTTTGCGGTGGGCCAGCGGCAGACGAGCGAAACGGCCCTCGCGGCGCTGCAGCAGTTGGCCCCGGCCTTATCCGCCCTCTCTCCATTTGAGACCCAGAAGATTCAGCAGCTGGCGACAGCGGCCCCTTCTGCCGCGCGGACGGCGCTAGATATGGCCGTTCACGACTGGATTGGCAAAGCGCTAAACGTGCCGCTCTGGAAACTGTGGGGAGGCGATCGCGATCGCATCGTGCCCACCTCTTTTACGATAGGCATCAACTCACCGGAGAAAGCCCAAGAGCGGCTGCGGCTGTGGAAAGAGCAGCTGGGGGCTGACAATGTTAAAGCGGTGAAAATTAAGCTGGGCAGTCCTCAGGGCCTGGAGATTGACCAGGCGATGTTCGAGGCCGTCCGAGAGGAGGTGCCGGAAGGGGCAAACGTCAGCGTCGACGCCAACGGCGGCTGGACCTCTGCAGAGGCGCTCACCATGATTTCTTGGCTCGCGGACCGGGGGGTGACCTACATCGAGCAGCCGCTGGCCCACGGGCAAGAGGAAGATTTGTCGGCGCTTTACCGGCGATCGCCCCTGCCCATTGTGGTAGACGAGAGCTGTTTCACCAGTCAAGATATTCCGACATTGGCGGGCCGGGTCCACGGCATTAATATTAAGCTAATGAAATCAGGCGGACTATCGGAGGCGCTGCGTATGGTTCACACGGCTCAAGCCCATGGGCTCAAAGTTATGTTTGGGTGCTACTCCGATAGCGCTCTATCCAACGCGGCGGCGGCGCAGCTGGCCCCCTTTGCCGACTACCTGGACCTCGACAGCCACCTAAATTTAATAGACGACCCGTTCATCGGCGCAGCCCTCAATCAGGGGCGGCCCTGGCCCAGCGACGCCCCCGGTCTTGGCGTGAGGCGGCAGGATGACTAAGCTCAGCGATGGCCACACGCCGGCCCTTGGGAATCATCGCCTCGCCATTTTGCTCCACGGCGGCCTGAAAGAGGTCAGCGGCAAAACTGGCATTTCCCTACTGCGCTACGGCGACTACCCTATTGTGGCGGTGGTGGACCAAGACTGCCCCGGCGAGAGCGTCGAGGCGCTGACCGGCATTCCCCGAGACATCCCCATCGTTGCCTCGGTAAACGATGCTTTGGCCTTCAACCCAACCGTGCTCGCCATTGGTATCGCCCCCTCGGGAGGCGCACTCCCCGAGCCTTGGCAACAGGAGGTGCGACAGGGGGTGGAAGCAGGGCTGTCGGTAGTCAACGGTCTGCACACACCCATGCAGCCGATGTTTGCCGATCTACTCACAGAAGGCCAGTGGGTCTGGGACGTGCGCCGGGAGCCAGAAGGGCTGGGCATCGGCAGCGGCAAAGCGCGATCGCTCCCCTGTCGCCGGGTGCTTACCGTCGGCACCGACATGGCCGTGGGCAAGATGTCTACGGCGCTGGAGCTGCACCGGGCTGCTCAAGAAAAGGGCCTGCGCGCCAAGTTCATCGCCACGGGGCAGACGGGCCTGATGCTGGGCCACGATGGGGTGGCCCTAGACGCGGTGCGCATCGACTTTGCGGCGGGGGCGGTGGAGGCGCAGGTGATGCGGTGGGGCGCTGAACAGGACGTCCTATTTATAGAGGGCCAAGGGTCTCTCATTCACCCCGGCTCCACCGCTACCCTGCCGCTGATGCGGGGGAGTCAGCCCACCCACTTAGTCTTGGTCCATCGCGTGGGGCAGACCCACATCCACCACTTTCCCGAGTTCGCGCTGCCGCCTTTGCCCGAGGCAATTTGGCTCTACGAGACCGTGGCGGCGGCGAGTCCATCGTTTTCGGGGGCCAAGGTGGCGGCGATCGCCCTCAATACTTGGGGGCTGAGTGATGAGGCCGCCCGCGAGGCGATCGCTCAGGTTCACCGGGAGACGGGTCTACCCTGCTCAGACGTGGTGCGCTTTGGCGGAGACTCGTTGATAGACGCCATAAGCTCGTAGGCTGGTCGTTAAGCGAAGCGCACCCAACCACAGGGTGTCGTTACTAGCGCGAAAAGCTGCCGCGCCAGAACCCAAATCCCCCACAGATCCCGTCGTTTGCAGGGGGTCTGGGGGAGACAACTTGTCCCCCAGTCGGGGGTTTGGGGGCCAAGCCCCCGAGCAGCCCGTCTTTCAACCCACAGAATCACGCGCAGCTATGATTAAAAGCAGGTTACCCACAGAGGGATAGCCCTAACGACGACCTACAGACGATGGTGCTGGTGGTGATGCGATCGCCGACTGCTGAGGGATATGAATCTCAAGAAACTTTTTCAGGCGGTGTGGTGAGACCACTGGCGTTTCCGGAGGTTGAGGTGGCGCGGTTGCTGAACGGGTAAGTGAATGTTGTTCTGAAGTCGTGGATTAGGGAAGGGAAATGGTCCAGCTAAATTCCAACCTATTGACCGCAGATAGCTTTGTTGCGGAGTATGGCGATCGCGACGAGTATGAGCTGATTGATGGGGAGCTAGTCAATTTGGAGCCGACTGGATTGCATGAATTAGTTATTGCCTTCATCGCTAGAAAGCTCAACGTTGAAATCGATCGCCTCAATCTGCCATACACCATTCCCCATCGCTGCTTGGTTCGGGCCTCAGACAACACGGCGTTTAGGCCAGATCTAATTGTGCTGGACCAAACCCAGCTTGTACACGAGCCGCTGTGGCGTCAGCAGCCGGTGATTACCTCTAACGGGGCGATTAAGTTAATTGCTGAGGTGGTCAGCACCAACTGGCAAAACGATTATGCCCGTAAAACGGAAGACTACGCGCTGCTCGGAGTGCCGGAGTATTGGATTGTGGATTATTTGGGATTGGGTGGTAGGGATTATGTTGGCAGTCCTAAGCAGCCAGCGGTTACGGCGTGTGAGCTGGTGGGGGACCGGTATGAGAAGCGATCGCTTAAGGGCAGCGATATTCTGACATCGGCGACGTTTTCGGAGCTGCGGTTGAATGTTGGGGCGGTGTTTGCAGCAGGGCGGGTTTGATTGGGTTCGTAGATGCAGTTAGGCTAACGCGATGAGTACCGAAATCATTACGCATTGACGCGCAAAAAGTATTTGCTGCCATATTCAGCGTAGGGAGCCCCCCTGCCCCCTTGATACGATACTGCTGGCGATATTCATGTTCTGTAATATTTCGGCTATTTTGCGCCTCGAAGAAGGACTCCCAACCCCCAATCCTGGGGGAGCAAGATTTACGGATTTACTGGCTAAAACCTATCAACAGCAAGTGTTTTAGCTTTTAATCTGGTTCCCCCTTGATACGATACTGCTGGCGATATTCATGTCCTGTAATGTTTCAGCTATTTTACGCCTCGAAGAAGGCCCCCCAACCCCCAATTCTGGGGGAGCAAGATTTACGGATTTACTGGCTAAAACCTATCAACAGCAAGTGTTTTAGCTTTTAATCTGGTTCCCCCAGGATTGGGGGCGGAGGGGGCCTCTAGATTGTGTAACTCGGTTACGAAATATTTCGCCAGCGGCATCTTGATAAGGGGAGTGCCGCTGACGGGAGGGTCGCAAGACGGGCAAGAAATAGTTTATTTGCGTCAGTTTTATCCAGCCTAAGAATGGCTTTCTGGCAGAGTCAACAGCCGCGCTTCTAGGGCTTCCCACTCTTTTTTAGAAACGCGCACAGCGGAGTTCTTACAAAGAATAATCAACTCATTAATATATAGATAGTTAGCGATTGATTCTACACTCGACCATGAAAAGGAAACAATGTCATTTGTTAAATCAAAGCTGGAAAGCCAAACGTTCGCAAGCTTGTCTTTCCATATTCCCCACTCTGATTCTGGTGCATTATTATGTGGAATGTTCTTGCTGAGAGAGTCTAGCTCTAATGGAAGTTTACGAAGATTTTTAGAGTCGAATATGTTTGCCTGCTCGATTTTATTTGCTGCGGAGATAGCAGCATTGATCTCGATTTTTATTTCGCTGGCTGTATTCGTAGCGGTAGTAGTGAAGCTGGAAATATAAACCGCTACGATAATAGCCTTATTAATAGCATCAGAGGCGTTGTAAATATCTTGCATAGAGCCAGTAAAATTACCTTCTATGAGCCCGTTCAGGCTATTTTTAGCTGTGATAATAGAATTTGCATCTTCTACAATCTCAAGCTTCTTCTTCTTCCCAGTGTTCCCCAAAACTTCGAAGTCATCAATAGACTGCTCTTTCTTTTTATTGACAACATTGACAGCATTTCCAAAAGCAATATAAAGTGCCATTGCCTTGGTGCTGTAGCACTTTTTTTCAGTATTAGTAATCTCTTCGACCCATTGAAAAAGCTCATTGAATTTTTGATCTTTTTCAATGCAGGAGGCCGCTTTTCTTTCCAAGGAAGTCAGTAATAGTTGAAGATTTTCTCCTAAAAGCCCAGCTATTAACAAGAATACTTCCCTCCATCTATTATCTAGTATATGCTGAGAAACTATTTTTTCGACTAATTCTTTTCCAGAAACTCTAACAATATAGTGAGCAGCTAAATGCTCTTGAATCGTCAGATGAGAAAATGAGTAAGTATCAGTTGCTCGCTCAACTAAAAGCCCTTGATGGCTCTCTATGGCTTCTAGTACCGTGCTGCTGTTGAGGTGTTTTGGTGCGTTTAAAGTGTCAGACAAAAATTCCGCAATTCTCCTGGTAACTTCAGCTTTTGAGAAGAATAATTTGTCTTGTTCAAAGGTGCCATAGGCGATCTGCGCAAGCAGCACTTCTTCTAAATCCGGATTAAAGCCCTCGTAGATCGGGTCTCTCTCCAGCCGCTTCTGTGCTGTCCATTCCGTCAGCAAAATATTCAGTGCACGTCCGTAAAGCGTGCTACGGGTGTTAGGCAGCGTCTGCTCGCGGTCATACACCAAGCATAAAAATGTCAACAGCAGTGGCGTCTGGGCCAATTCTTTAGTTGCCTTATGATCTGGCTTAGCCAGTAGTTCCCAATACTTTTCAGCCGTCTGGTTACTCTGGTCCAATTCAGACCTAAACCAGCGGTTGATAAACTGCTCAATCTGCTCATCGTCAAACTCCGCGATCGTCACATCCGTGAACCGCCGAAAGCCGCTGTTATAGGCGGCAATTCGGCAAGAGGCCACAAAGCAGTTTTTGTCGTACTGGTCTACAAAATTCTCGATCGCCTCAATGACCCGGTTAAGGTTCTGCTTTGGCACCTCATCTAGCCCATCAAACAGTACCAGCAGATCGCCCCCCTCCAGCGCCTTGAGTGCGAACGCCGCCGCCGCTGGAAAACCACAAACCTCAAACTCGCGGGCGATCGCTCCCACCAAATCAACCTCAGCGTCCCGCATCTCCTTCAACTCCAGCAACACTGGAATCCGCCTGTGCGTGAGTTGCCCCGCCTCCCCCTTCAGCGCCTCAATTCCTAGCTTTCGCAAGAACGTGGATTTACCAATGCCCGGTCCCCCCAACACCATCAGATACTGCTTCTCATTAGCGATCGCAATCCCATCCCGCCGCCTGTCGCTTCCAAGCTGAAAGCTGCGCCGCCTCGTCTGCCGGTAGGCTTCTTCCAAATCCTGCTCTGTCCGGAAGTAGCGAATGTCTCGGTCATCCAGAAGCTTCACCGCCGTGTAGATGTTCTCTAGCGGTACCGGCTCTTTCATCAGTCCTGGCATTACACGAATCAGCCCATGACGCTTACGGTAGCGTTGCTCGTACTCGGCGCTCGCCGCACGAAGCTTATCAATTGTCTCTACCCGGCTGTACTCGCTTTTGATACTTTGTACGGCGCTGCCGCCCGCCTTCCAAAGCTGCTCAAATACGGGGCCTGCGATCGCGCCAACAATCGTGCTGCTGATGGGGTCTGCCATAACTATGGGGCTATGCTGAATATCCCCACTTTAATTTCAATCGCTTAATATAGCCACAACGCGATCGCCCTCTTCAGCCCACTGAAGCTGCCGCCTCACGCAACGCCACCGCCACCGCTCAAGCAAAACCAACAAACGCTTACTGGTGAGCCGCGATCGCTTCAGCAAAACCCCGTACCGCTTCAGCGAAACCAACAGCAGCTCAAGCGATCGCGATAACCGCTCAAGCAAAACCCCTTGCCGCTTATAGGTATACAACAAGTGCTTAAAGGAAACTTATCATTGCTTCAGCAAAACCCTTTAACGCTTAAACGACAGCAGCAAACGCTTGAGCAAAACTAAACACCATAAAAGCGATCGCCTAAAAAACTCGCCACTACAATAGAGGAAATCTAATCCCGTCAGTACTATGGCGACGCTAACCCTCACCCTCACTCCAGAACTAGAGCAACGTCTGTGAGAAGCTGCAACACAGCAAGGCATTGACCCCACCAGCTACATCCTCAATCTATTGCAGCAGCGCCTTAGCCCGCCGACTTCCACTACCGTAGAAGCCGAGCTGTTGGAGCAGGTCAACATCGGGCTTTCGCAAAATACTTGGGAACGCTACCATACGCTAATTGCAGAGCGTCAGGCTGAGACCCTGACAAAAGCCGAGCAGACGGAGCTAGTCATCATCTCTGAGCAGATTGAGCAAGCCAACGTTCGCCGTATTCAAGCTCTAATTAATTTGTCAGAGCATCGAGGGGTCAGCCTTGAGACTCTGATGGCGAATCTAGGCATTGAAACCCTTGCCTATGGCTAATCGCATCTCCGCCGCTCAGCGAAACTACGTCGCTCAACGCGCAAACGGCTGCTGCGAGTACTGTCAGAGTCAAGCCCGCTTCTCCCCTGATCCATTCTCCAACACTCCGGACAGTTTTTGATGGCTAACGGTGGAATGCGGGTTTCAGGCCTCTTCCACGGCAGCTTGGCCAACGAGAAATCGAGGGTTTCAGCACTTGTCCAGAAAAGTGTCCGGACTATTGATTCTCGATCGAGCACATTATTCCGCTCTTTGAGAGCGGAACTAACGACCAGGACAATTTGGCGCTGGCCTGCCAAGGCTGTAACGGCCATAAATATAACAATGTCACTGCTCACGATCCGGTTCAGGGGCGACTTGTTGCCCTCTATCACTCTCGCCAGAACTCATGGAGGGAGCACTTTACTTGGAGTCCTGATTCTTCGACCGTCGTAGGACTAACGCTAACAGGACGAGCAACCGTCGAGAAACTGCAGCTCAACCGCATTGGGGCGGTCAATTTGCGGCAAGTGCTTTACGCGATTGGGCGACATCCACCCTAGTAGCGATCGCCCAAAAAAATCCGTACTACTCTTGCAGCCCGTTCATCAGTACGCTATTGTCTTTTCTTAAGAGCTGCCCTCCGCAGCTTGGCTCCCAAGAATTTGGCCTTTCAACGGAGGCGGTTGCCGTTAGCCCCGACAACTGCCCCCTAACCCCCTCAGCAGACAATCCCTGCTTCGGCGGCTATCGGTAGCATAAGCGATTCCGACAGCCATCCCGAAACACATGATGCTCAAGGGATGGCTGAATTCTTGGCTTCCTTAACCCATATCTATAAAAAGGAATCCAAGAATGACAACCCAATACCGCCCGTCGTCTCATCCCGCTGATGAGGCGGCACAGGCCAGTGTATCTAGCTCTGAAGCCCCCAGAATTGGGGGTTTGGGGGCCTCCAGCCCCAACGAGGCTCCCACCCTCAATCTCACCACCCCTGACCCCGACGCCAACTACGACTACATCCACTACATCCTCATCGGCTCCCCCCAAGGCGTCACCGATGCCATAAACCGCCTGCACCTCGGCCACCGAATAGAGCGTCACCGCTGGACCCCGCTGATTGCCGTGCGAGAAGTCGGCATCCACATCACCCCCGCTCAAGGCCAGGTCATCAGCTACCTAATCCAGCAGCGCCCCAAAGAATAGCGCCAAAAGCGATCGCCCCTACCCCCCGTACGGGCACAGCATGCTGTGCCCCAACCCAACCTAAACCCCAAAACGATCGCCCCCATCCAAAAAGCGATCGCCCCTACCCCCCGTACGGGCACAGCACGCTGTGCCCCAACCCAACCCAAATCCCAAAACGATCGCCCCCATCCAAAAAGCGATCGCCCCTACCCCCCGTACATGCTGTGCCCCAACCCAACCTAAACCCCAAAACGCTCGCCCCGACGTACTTCATAGAAAACGATACAGATTGTCAACGAAGCCCCCCATTCCCAGCAGCGGTTTGCAAAAATAAATAGGTTATCCCGCCTCAACTTCAGGACAGCCAAGCATGCCGGACAATCGCAGAAGCCAAGCCATCACCCAGGGCGTACAGCGCAGCCCCAACCGCGCCATGCTGCGGGCCGTCGGGTTTGAAGATGGCGACTTCACCAAGCCCATTGTCGGCGTTGCCAACGGCTACAGCACCATCACCCCCTGCAACATGGGGCTCAACGACCTGGCCTTAAAAGCCGACGCTAGCCTGCGGGAAGCCGGCGGCATGCCCCAGATGTTCGGCACCATCACCGTCAGCGACGGCATTTCCATGGGCACCGAGGGCATGAAATACTCCCTCGTCTCCCGCGAGGTAATTGCCGACGCCATCGAGACCGCCACCACCGCCCAGAGCATGGACGGCGTGATTGCGGTGGGGGGCTGCGACAAGAATATGCCCGGCGCGATGATCGCCATGGCCCGCATGAATATCCCGGCCGTGTTCGTCTACGGCGGCACCATCAAGCCGGGGCACCTCAACGGCCAAGACCTAACAGTGGTGAGCGCCTTCGAGGCTGTAGGTCAGCACAGCGCCGGCAAAATTGACGAGGCCGAGCTGACGGCGGTAGAGCAAAACGCCTGCCCCGGCGCGGGCTCCTGCGGCGGCATGTTCACCGCCAACACCATGTCGTCGGCCTTTGAGGCCATGGGCATGAGCCTCATGTATTCCTCCACCATGGCGGCAGAAGATGCCGAGAAGCTGGAGAGCACCGAGAAATCGGCCTACGTCCTGCTGGACGCCATCCGCGAGCAGCGCCTGCCCCGCGACATTATTACCCGCAAATCCATTGAGAACGCCCTTTCAGTCATTATGGCGGTGGGCGGCTCTACCAACGCCGTGCTGCACTTCCTGGCGATCGCCCACACTGCCGAAGTGCCCTTGACCCTAGACGACTTCGAGACTATCCGCGCCCGGGTGCCCGTACTCTGCGACCTGAAGCCCTCAGGCCGCTACGTGGCCACCGACCTGCATAAAGCGGGCGGCATCCCCCAGGTGATGAAAATGCTGCTGGCCCATGGTCTGCTTCACGGCGACTGTCCCACCATCAATGGGCAAACCGTCAGCGAGCTGTTGGCAGATATCCCCGACGAGCCTCGCTCCGACCAAGACGTTATCCGCCCCTGGGACAACCCCATGTACCCCGCTGGTCACCTGGGCATCCTCAAAGGAAACTTGGCCTCCGAAGGGGCAGTGGCCAAGCTCACCGGCATCAAGCAGCGATCCATCAGCGGTCCGGCCCGGGTGTTTGAGTCTGAAGAAGACTGTCTCGCCGCCATTTTAGACGGCCAAATCAGCGCCGGGGACGTGATCGTGGTGCGCTACGAAGGTCCTAAAGGCGGCCCCGGCATGCGAGAAATGCTGGCCCCCACCTCCGCCATCATCGGCGCGGGGCTGGGCGATTCGGTAGGCTTGATTACCGACGGGCGCTTCTCCGGTGGCACCTACGGCATGGTGGTGGGCCACGTGGCCCCGGAAGCGGCGGTGGGCGGGGCGATCGCCCTCGTCAAAGACGGCGACACGATTACCATCGACGCCGACGAGCGCCGCTTGCACCTAGAGGTGTCCGACGACGAGCTAGCCCAGCGCCGCGCCCAGTGGCAGCCCCCCGCACCGCGCTACACGCGCGGCGTTTTGGCCAAGTATGCCAAGCTGGTGTCCTCCAGCAGCGTCGGGGCCGTCACCGATTGCAACCTATAGAATCCTTTGTAGAAAGGGTGCAAACGTACGGTAGGGACATGGCAATGCCATGTCCTTCCCTAATGCAGACGACCCCTAATGCAGACCACCCCTAATACAGACCACCTTGCCGATACCCGCCTAAAGGTATTTCCCCAATTCCCCCACTGGCGTAACGTAGATAATTGAGTCCCCCGAGGTAATACCGTGCTGCTGACAAAAGGGTTTGAGGTCGAGGTCTACACCGGTACTCCCGACGGCCAGGTGGTGGGCCTATCCGACCGCATCGTCAGAGACCTGAGCGGATTTGTGCGGGAGCCCGACAGCCGCAACGTCGAATACACCACCGCCCCCTTCTGCCGCTACGAGCGACTGCTGTGCGAACTCGTGCAGCCCCGGCTAAAGCTGCGGAAGTATCTCAAAAGCCTGGGAGACTATACCCTCATCCCGGGCAGCACCCTCTCCCTGGGCGGCAGCGATCGCTTCCACCGCTCCGACCCTAATAATCCCTACCACGACTACATTGAGCAGACCTACGGCACCTCAGTCGTCACCGCCAGCATCCACATCAATATCGGCATCGAAGACCCCGAAGTGCTGATGCGGGCCTGCCGCCTAGTCCGGGTCGAGGGGCCCCTCTATCTTGCCCTCAGCGCTTCGTCTCCTTTTATAGACGGCAAACCAACGGGCCATCACTCCTCCCGGTGGTACACCTTCCCCAAGACCCCGGCCCACGTCCCCCTGTTTGAAAATCACCGTCATTATATAGAGTGGACCAAAGCCCAGCTTGAGGCGGGCACCATGCAAAACGTTCGCCACCTCTGGGATTCTGTGCGCCCCAACGGCGATCGCCGTCCCTATCAGCTCAACCGGCTGGAGCTGAGAATTTGTGACTTGGTCACCGACCCCATTTCCCTACTTGCCATCACCGCCCTGCTAGAGTCGCGCATCACCCAGGCGATCGCCGACCCGAGTCTTGACCCGCTACAGGCCAGCCAGCTCCCCGAGGCTAGCCGCGCTGAGGATTTGGTGACCCTAACCAACGAAAACGAGCTGGCCGCAGCCCACAGCAGCTTGGACGCTCAGCTGCGGCGCTGGCAAGAGGGTCGCCCAATCCTTGCCCGCGACTGGATCCAAGAGCTCTATCAGGAGGTGTGGCCGACGGCGAAAGCCCAAGGTATCGGCTGCTTTTTGCTGCCCATTCAGGCTCTTCTAAAGCGGGGGAACACGGCCCAGCAGTGGCTGAGCCACTACGCTCAGGTGCAGGATACTCAGGTCGTTCTGCAGCACAGCATAGAAGATATGATTCAGCAGGAGCAGATGCTGGAAGACCAGCTGTGCCAGCAGCTGGCGGCGTAATGCAGGCAATCCGGGTAACGTGCCTGCTGCTTTGATGATCAGGATAATCAGTTATGCCTTGTGTGGTACTAGTCCATCCAGAGATTCCGCCCAACACCGGCAACATTGCCCGCACCTGTGCGGCGACGGAGACAGCGCTTCACCTAGTCGGTCCCCTGGGCTTTGAGCTGAGCGATCGCTATCTCAAGAGGGCGGGTTTAGACTATTGGCCCCACGTCGATTTGCACTGCCACGATTCTTTGGACGAGTTTTCAGCGATTAGACAGACCGAGCCAGGACGCTGGGTAGGATTCAGCACCTCCGGAGCCCTGAACTACAGCACGTTTCAGTTTCACCCTGACGACTGGCTTTTGTTTGGCTGCGAGACCCAAGGGCTCCCCGCCGCCGTACTGGAGGCCTGCGACGAAACGGTCCACATCCCGATGTCGCAGTCACACGTTCGCAGTCTTAATCTTTCCGTTAGCGCCGCCTTAGGGCTGTTCGAAGCCCGGCGGCAGCTCGGCTACTTGGAACCGTGAGCGGGGTCAGAAAACCTTGCCCGAGGCGGGGAACGAGAATTTTTTGCGCGTCTAGTTTATCTTGACTCTCTCATAAGAAATCCCTATGCGGATCTTTACAAAGCGCCTGTAACTGCTGCAGAAGCAGCGCTGATATCAACGCTAATATCAAACGCCTGCGCTTCCCGCTAATTGGGATGTTCCTTGATATAGGTGAATTTCGGGTGAAATTTGGCGCAGCGGCACTTCTCCATCTAACGGTACTTGCCCTGTATAAGTCTTGCTATTAGAACGGATGGCTCACTTTTATGCACAATTCGCCTCGGATTACATTTCAGGCGATCTAAGCTAGACTGTTTGCTGGGCTAAGCACCCCAGTGCTGCTTAGTAGTCTCTGGGCGTTAGATTCCCCTTATATAAGGCTTTGGCCGACCAGGTTAGGTCCCTTAGACAGCACCAAAAACGGTCTACTCGGACCTCAAAAGGCTCGATTTCAAAATCTAATCGTTCAGACTGCTGAGGCGAGGGAACTATCTTGTGTATTTTGGTAAAGCAAGGTAATCTAACCTACGATAACTAGACCCGTCGGTGACGTTATGTCTTGGTCTATGTGATCCATATCATTGACTGACATATAGGAGCGTAATCGCTCCCGGAAATCAGGCGATGGTTACACTAGGAGGTCGCTGTTTGAAACGCGTATTTCGGCAAGAGGAAGAGTTTCCTATGGAATTACCAGAGTCTGCCATGGCACATTCGTCCAAGCGCAGCGGGTCTATGCCCGCTAAAGCTAGAGCATCAGCGATGACGGTGCTAGGGTTAGCATTTTCTGTGGGAGCATCGGCTGCACTTGTCCCGCATCAGCCAGCATCTGCAGCGGGGGATAAGGCCAAAGTTGTGGGTGCGATTGCACCATCCCTGACGCGGCAAAGCGATCTTGACGTGGAGGCAGCGGCTACCGCAGAGGAAGCGGTTACCGAAGCGATTGCTTCTGAGACGATGGTCGTCGAGACAGCGGCTGACCGGCCGGTCGCTACCGAAGTCGCCGCTCCGAGCAGACCCTCTGCGGCAGCTGTGCCCATGCCGGCCTCAAGCGCTCGTGCGATCGCAGTTAAGCACGTCGTCCGCGAGGGCGAGACACTTTGGAATCTGGCACAGCTATACCAAGTGTCCCCAGGAGATATTGCGCGCAACAACGGTGTTGACGCCGATAGCCTGCGCGTGGGACAAACCATTGAAATTTTGACGACAGCGCACAGACGCCAGATTTCGAAGCAGACGCCTCGGGCCGTCGCTGAGCCCCGCTCCACCGCTAAAGCTTCCCGTAATTTGGCCCAGATCCAAGTTCAACAGGCCGCCACTGCCGTAGGGGCTTCCGTTGAGGCCGCTGCCGCCTTACGCGACTTTCAGAAGGAAGAAGCCCTGCTTGCCTCGCCTGAGATCAGTAAAGCCTTAACTGCCCAGAAGGACAAAGTAGACGTTGGGCAGTCAAATGCGCCCTCTTTGGTCGTTCCGGGGGCTGTCGAGACGGAAGCGCTGCAGGCAGAAGGGCAGCGCGAGCAGCTGATTGCTGATGCGTCTGTCGTCTCTGCGCTGCCAACGGCGCATGGCATCGGCGCTATAGGGGCGTCAACTCACACCATTGGTCTTGGCGAGACGGTTTCTTCTATCGCTCAAACCTACGGCCTCTCGACCCGAGAGCTGATTGAGCTCAATGGCCTGCGCGACCCCAACCGAATTTTTGTTGGACAAACGCTAAAGGTTCCGGCAGCGCCGCAGCCTGCAGCAGCGTCTTTGCCCCAGATTCCCGACGAGCCCGTTCAGCTAGCGGCAGCGCGACCGGTCTCCATCCCGACCGCCGAGGCGTCTCGGTTTCCCGCCGCTGTGCGTAACTCTGCTGAACCAGCCGTTCAGCCTGAGGCCCTCCTAGAGCAGCCGACTCCTAGTTCGGATCAAGCTACAGCGATCAGCGCCGCCGAAAGTCTAGCGCCCTCCGTCGATGAGCCTGTGAATAGCGCTTCAGCTGAAAGAGAAGCCGCGATCGCAGCCTCTAATCCCTATGCTGAAGACCTGATCAGCGACATTGAGGAAATCGCAGAGGACGGTGAGATTGAGGCGACTTCTGACGAGGCTCCCAGGGCTTTAGCAGCGCAAGACGCTCCGGCAACGCTGAATGAGCCCACCTCAACGGCATTAGACTCAACGGTGTCGGACCAGGTTAACGACAGCGTTAACCCAGAATTTGTGGCCTCCCGCCAGCTTGGCAGCGCTCCTTCCACCCGCACCGCCGTTCAGACGTCAACGTCGGAGGCTGTGAGCCAGCCAGAGGCTGCGAACGAGCCAGAGGCCGTGGAGCCAGAGGCTTTAGTCGCCGCTGCGCCTCTAGGTTCAGCCAACTACGCGCCTCTAGCCGAGCCCGTAACGGGACGGATGGTCTCTCCGGAGCTGCCGCCGCTCTCTGACCCAGAAAATCATCTTCCAGATGCCTCAATGCCGTTCAACGGCTACCTGTGGCCTGCCCAAGGTCTTCTGACCTCAGGATATGGCTGGCGCTGGGGCCGCATGCATAAAGGAATTGACGTTGCTGCCCCTGTGGGAACACCTATTGTTGCCGCTGCGCCTGGCGTGATTGAGTTCTCCGGCTGGAACTCGGGGGGCTATGGCAACATGGTTGATATTCGCCACCCCGACGGCAACAAAACTCGGTACGCCCACAACAGCCGCAACTTGGTGCGCGTAGGTCAAAAGGTGCGTCAGGGTGAACAGATTGCCGAGATGGGCAGCACAGGCTACAGCACTGGCCCCCACGTGCATTTCGAGCTTCACCTACCCGACCAAGGTGCTATCAACCCTGTAGCCATGCTTTCTGGGCAATAGAGCGATTGACAATCCGCGTTGGGTTAGTTGGAACCGGATACGCCGCTCGCCAGCGGGCGGAGGCTGTTTTGTCAGACTCGAGAGCGCAGCTGACTGCTGTAGCTGGAGGTTCTCCGGAGCGCACAGCGACGTTCGCCCAGTCTTACGGCGCAGAGGTACTGCCTTGGCCTGAGCTGGTGCAGCGCCAGGACATTGACCTGGTTGTGGTAGCTACCGTCAATCGCGACCACGGTCCGGTTGCTAGGGCGGCGGTAGATTGCGGCAAGGCAACCGTTGTTGAGTACCCGCTCGCCATCGATCTCCAGGAAGCGATCGCTATTGTCGAGGCAGCCCAGCGTCAGGGCACGCTGCTGCACGTAGAGCACATAGAGCTGCTCAGCGGCATCCATCACACCCTTCGAGAGGCGCTGCCGGAAATTGGAGCGCCATTCTACGCCCGCTATGTCAGCATGGCCCCGCAGCGCCCCGCCCCGCAGCGCTGGAGCTATTCGTCTGAGCTGCTAGGGTTTCCGCTAGTCGGTGCGTTGTCTCGTATCCACCGGCTGGTCGACCTATTTGGTCAGGTCGCGACGGTCACCTGCAGCAGTCAAATCTGGTCGCCCAGCGGTAGCCCTTTGCCGCCAGAGACCCAAGACAGATTCGGCGCGGTGCTCTGTAGCGCCCAGCTGCGGTTTGCCAGCGGGCTTTTGGCGGATGTCGTTTACGGCAAGGGGCAGGCCATCTGGGATAGCCAGCGGCGGTTAGACGTGCAGGGTGAAAAGGGGCGGCTGCGGGTTGACCGAGAAGCGGGTGAGCTGCTTTTGGAAGCGGAAAGGCGACCCTTGACCGTGGGCAGCCGCCGCGGCCTGTTCGCTCGAGATACGGCTTTGGTGCTAGATGCGGTTCTCAACCCTAATCAAAGCCAGCTCTACGTTACAGCCGCCCAAAGCCTCTATGCGCTGCGGGTGGCAGACGCAGCAAGACGGTCGGCGATCGCCCGCGAGGTCATCGCTTTGACGTAAGCGCAGTGGGCCTCATCGTGGCCAAGGCTAAAACCGTTCGACGCTAGAGGAAAAGATAGGCTCAATGCGAATCGCAACGACTCGGGAAGGCCGCACCACCATATGCTCTCCCTGAATTGTCTTCAAAGGAACGCTGATAAAGTCGTCTGAGTTTGACTTGCTGACAAACTCAGTGCTGTACCACTTTTGAAAGTCCTGAATCTCATTGAAGCGCACCTCTTCTCGGTGCCCCCCTTCCATAAACAGGTGAACGGCGTATTCGCTGGGTTTTCTTGGCATTGCTGGTCTAAGTTACGGTGCTAACCGGATTGGGAAAAACGAGCTGAAGTATCGGCTGGGGTATCGCTTTAAAGAGCGATCGCCTAGCAATCATAAATCACAGCTAAGGCAACTTGACTTAGTATAGGCAGAACTGTTGCCCCTATTGAACTCTCCAACCGCGAATTTTGGCTGTAGGGTGTGCGTCAAAGGCAGGCGCAAGGTTAAGAAATCACGCCGCCGCAAGGACCTGCTGGCGAATGTGGTCGATATGACTGTGCATGCCGGCCTGGTCCAGACGGTAGCTCACCGGATTAGCAATCAGCCGCGCCGTGCTCTCGAACAGCTGTTCAATCTCGATTAGGTTATTCTCTCTCAAGGTTGTTCCCGTCGCTACGAGATCGACGATCGCCTCTGACATACCGGTAATGGGACCTAGCTCAACAGAGCCGTGGAGCGGGACGACCTCCACTGACATATCCAGCTGGTCGAAATACTCGCGGGCGCAGGAGACAAACTTGGACGCGATACGGCAGTGGGGAGGGAGGTCAAGAGTGCGGCGGTAGGAACTATCTTGCTTCACCGCGACGCACATGCGGCAGTAGCCGAACCTAAGGTCTACAAGGTGGGCCACCGCAGACTGCTTTTCCCGCAGCACGTCGTAGCCTACAACGCCAAGCTGGGCCTGTCCATACTCTACATAGACCGGAACGTCAGAGTTGCGCACCAGCAGCGCCCTCGCGCTGTGGGTGGGATCCCACACCTCAAGCTGGCGGTTGGCCTTATCGAGCAAGATCTCGAAATCGAGACCAACCTGCTTAAATAGCGCAACGCTATCTTTGAGGAGCGCCCCTTTGGGAAGAGCAACGGTTAGCATACAGAAAATTGAGTAGCGTCAAGCCTAGAGTAGCGCGTCTTGGGGTCTGTGCAGCGCTATGTACTGGCTGTAGCGCTTGGGGGTCTACGCGATGCCAGCCTACGCGATGTCAAGCCGAAGCCTTAAGTCTTCTCCGTCACCGTCGCGTTGGGCATCTGCTCAATCCCTTCGCTGGGCTGCGGCGCCTGCTCACCTGGCACAAAGATCGTTAGCCCTAGGGGGACACATTCGATGTCAATGGGGGTGTAGCCGATGATTTCACCATCCAAGACGACCTTTTGGGGGGGCTCGGCTTTGACCTTGATGTGGCGCGATCGCAGAAAGCCAATGTCATCGCGGTCGTCTACCGCGTCGTTGTTCATAGCGGAGCGCAGCAGCCTAAACCCTGCGGACAGGGCGTTTGTGAATCCCTCAGTGGTCATTACCGTTAGGTCGAGGTAGCCGTCGTCGACCAAAACGCCAGCAGGACCTTGAGCCAAAATTGAGGTGGGAGGAGCCGCATTGGCGATAGTGATTGCGGTGGCGTCTAGCTCGATAGTCTTGTCGTCTGTTTCAATCGTCGCTTCAAATTTCTCGATGTTTCTCAGCTCGCGAAAGCTGGAAAATACGTAGGCCAGACGGCCCAGGCGATTCTTAAGGGTGCGATCGGCCTTTTCGATGGCCTCCGCCTCAAACCCGATGCCCGCTAGCAGCACCATCGGTTTGTCGTTACAAGTGGCAACGTCAATCTGCTTTGTCTTGCCCTGCAAAATTGTTTGACAGGCCTGCTCAATGCCATCCGGTAGGCCTAGCGCATTGGCAAAGGCATTCGCCGTTCCCCGAGAAATGATGCCTAGAGGTATGCTGGTGCCGATCAGTGCATTGGCCGCTGAGGAGATGGTGCCGTCACCGCCGGATACGAAAATCGCCTCTACACCGGCCTCTAGCGCTTGATTAGCGAGCTTATCGGCACCGATCTCTTTGGTCGTCTCGTGAATATCCAGGTCGATTTTGGGCTCTAGGGTGGAGCGAATGAGCGCTAAATCTGCCTCAGGGTTGCCCTGGCCCGCGACGGGATTAAAAATAAGGTAGGCCGTTTGAATCATGGTGGTAGCTCGCGGCTCAATAGTTAAGGTCAGTGGGGCTTATGTCAGATCGGCCTGAACTAAGTAGCTTAGGCCAAATCAGCCTGGTCCACAGCGGCCAGATCATCTGCATCGAAAACAGGCAAGCTGTCCACCTGCTCCTGCTGCTGAATGTAGGCTGTGGTGATGCACTGCGAATCGAGATCGATACGGGAGTGCTTCATCGACAGCAGGCGCTGAGTCGTTGATAGCAGACCCAGGTTAAGTACAAGCGCCTTCAGCTGTCCCTCACCGTCGACCAAAACGGTGTCGACAGTGCCGATGGTGACGAGATCGCCGTTTGTGACGACTTTGAAGCCTACGACATCGCGGCCATCGAAAAAGCGCTGCTGATAGTCGGGGTAAGCCTCCTCAATCCGCTTGAGCATAGTTTAAAACTCTCCAAACGACTGAAGTGTAAGCCCAGTGTGCAGCAAGAGGGCATCAAAGCAGATCGGCACCGGGAAACTGGGTAACTCAATTTAACTGACAGTTGAGAGAGTTTGCCTCTCCCACTTGGCTGACGTATGCGCGACGAGCCTGCTTCCAATCAGCTACTATGCACGGTGACCAGAGGCCATTAGACTTGTCTTAGAGAAATTCTAACTGGGGGATAGGCAAGAGAGAATGCGCATTTTATTTGTCGCAGCTGAGGCGGCGCCGCTGGCCAAAATCGGCGGCATGGGGGATGTCGTAGGCTCACTTCCAAAAGTGCTCCGCGCCATGGGGCACGACGTCCGCATATTCATGCCTTACTACGGCTTCTTGCCTGACAAAGTCGACATTCCCAAAGAGCCCGTATGGCGCGGCTCAGCGATGTTTGAATCTTTTGCCGTCTATCAAACTACGTTACCTAGCTCCGACGTTCCCGTCTATCTTTTTGGCCACCCAGCCTTTGCACCCCGACGGGTGTACGGGGGTGACAACGAAGACTGGCGGTTCACGCTGTTTGCCAACGGGGCGGCTGAATTTTCCTGGAACCACTGGAAGCCTCAAATCATGCATTGCCACGACTGGCACACCGGCATGATTCCGGTCTGGATGCACCAAACGCCCGACATCTCAACGGTATTTACCATTCACAACCTAGCGTATCAAGGTCCGTGGCGCTGGAAGCTAGAGAAAATGACTTGGTGCCCCTGGTACATGCAGGGACACAACACTATGGCCGCTGCGGTTCAGTTCGCAGATAGGGTCAATACGGTATCGCCCACCTACGCTCAGCAGATCCAAACGGCAGCCTATGGCGAAACCCTAGAGGGTCTCCTCTCCTTTATTAGCGAAAAGCTAGTAGGCATCGTAAACGGCATCGACTTGACTTCGTTTAACCCCGAAACCGACAAGCAGATTGCCGCTACCTTCGGCCCCGACACCCTCGATCAGCGCCGCAAAAACAAGGTGGCGATCCAAGAAGAGGTGGGTCTAGAGGTGAACTCGGGGGCCTTTCTCATGGGTATGGTGTCGCGCCTCGTGGAGCAAAAAGGCCTAGACCTAATTTTGCAAACCGTTGAGCGGTTTTTGGCATACTCCAATGCCCAGTTCATCGTGCTGGGGACGGGCGATCGCTACTACGAAACCCAGCTGTGGCAAATCGCCTCTAAGTTTCCAGGGCGGATGTCAGCCTACTTGCTCTACAACGACGGTCTGTCTCGCCGCATCTATGCCGGGTCTGACGCCTTCTTGATGCCCTCGCGGTTTGAACCCTGCGGCATCAGCCAGATGATTGCGCTGCGCTACGGCTGCGTTCCGGTCGTGCGGCGGACGGGCGGCCTGGTGGACACGGTGCAGCACCACGATCCGGTCGGCAAGGCTGGGACAGGCTACAGCTTCGATCGCTATGAGCCGCTGGACCTATACACCTGCATGGTGCGAGCTTGGGAGGGCTACCGGCACAAGGCAGATTGGCAAGCGCTGCAGCAGCGGGGCATGGGGGTAGACTTCAGCTGGGATAAGTCGGCACAGAAGTATGTGCAGCTCTATCAGGAGGTGCTAGAGCTACCGGAAAAGTAGCGCTGCCGGGGGGAATAGCGCTGCCGCCGCTAGTGCTGAGGCGATCGCCCTGTCCTAACCTAAAACAATAACTTTCGTCAAGACAGGTGTAAAAAAACTTGTACTTTATTATACTAATTGTAAGATACCTCTCAAAAGTCTAACCTTCTCGGCCTGATTCGAACGGCCCTTATTAGGGTCAATGCCCTAGAGATCAGCGTCTGAGGTGCCGATGCCCTAAGGACATACGCCTAGGAAAGATGAGTTTAGGTGTCTTGCTGTCCGACTATCAAGGGGATTGACGCGTGAGGAAGCACCCGCTAGACCAGCTGACCTTCTACGACTCGAGGGCGATCGCCCGCTACTATGGCCGTCGCCCGTGGCAAACTATCTGGCGAACTTTAGCTATCCTTTTGCCATTTCTAAGCCTCCTCATCAGCGTCAAGCTAGACAAGTGGCTACGTCGCCCTGCAGCCGCCAGCCTCTTGCGGGCGGCGCAGCTGCGCCGTATCTTAACCCGCCTGGGGCCAACCTTTATTAAGGTCGGGCAAGCGCTCTCAACTCGGCCCGACCTGGTGAGACTGGACTACCTCGAAGAGCTGATCAAGCTGCAGGACCAGCTCCCTCCCTTTCCTACTCCCAAAGCTCGGGCGATTGTCGAGGCTGAGCTAGGTCAGCCTATCAGCAGCCTGTACCGCGAATTTCCTCAGGCCCCAGTCGCGGCGGCTAGCCTGGGTCAAGTCTATAAGGCAATGCTCCACAGCGGTGAAACCGTGGCGATCAAGGTGCAGCGGCCTAACTTGACCCCTAAAATCTCCCTCGATCTCTATCTGCTGCGCTGGGCAGCGGGCTGGATTGCCCCCTGGCTTCCCCTCAACTTGGGGTTTGACCTACAGCTAATTGTCGACGAGTTTGGCACCAAACTCTTTGAAGAGGTGGACTACCTGCACGAGGGGCAGAACGCCGAAAAATTTGCGGCCAACTTTGAGGGAGATCCGGAGGTGAAGGTGCCGGCCATCTATTGGCCCTACTGCAGCACCCACGTCCTGACCCTGGAGTGGATTGACGGATTCAAGCTTACGGACACGGCCCGGATTCAAGAGACTGGGCTCGATACCGACACGCTCATTGAGGTCGGCGTCACCTCAGGGCTGCGGCAGCTGCTAGAGCACGGCTTCTTCCACGCTGATCCCCACCCTGGCAATCTGTTTGCCTTGGGTGATGGTCGTATGGCCTACATCGACTTTGGCATGATGGACCAGCTTGATCAGCACACTAAAGAAACCTTAGTAGATGCAGTAGTTCATTTGATAAACAAGGACTACGCCGACCTTGCCGGTGACTTTGTTAGGCTTGGCTTCTTAACGCCCGACACTGATATCCAGCCCATCATTCCCGCCCTAGAGGCAGTGTTTGACAACGCCATCGGTGAGAGCGTACGCGACTTTAACTTCAAGAGTATTACCGATCAGTTCTCCGAACTGATGTATCAGTATCCCTTTCGCGTCCCCGCCAAGTTTGCCCTAATTATTCGCTCACTGGTAACCCAAGAGGGGCTAGCCCTCAGCCTCAACCCCGACTTTCGCATTGTCGAGGTGGCCTATCCCTACGTGGCTCGTCGCCTGCTGAGCGAGGAGTCTCCGGCCTTCCGCAGGCGACTGCTACAGATTTTGTTCAAAGATGATAGATTTCAGTGGCACCGCCTGGAAAATCTAATCAGTATCGCCCGCAGTAGCTCAACCTTTGACCTGCTGCCCACGGCCCGTATGGGAGCAACCTACCTGCTCTCAGAAGAAGGGGAATTCTTGCGGCGGCAGGTGCTGCTTGCCCTGGTAGAAGACGACCGTCTCCATACCGAGGAAGTCGCCCGACTGTGGGAGCTTGTGAAAGATGATCTACAGCCAACCCGGCTTATCGGCGCAGCGGTGCAGGCGATCGCTCAGTACTCAACGACACAGGCAGCCGCCCTGCTGCCCGCCGTTGGCGTCTCTCAGTTTAATGAGCAGGTAAGCCAACCTTAAAGTCTATCGAGGCCTCGCAGCTGGGTACAGAACAGCGAAAAGATAGGGGGCACAGCATGCTGTGCCCCCTATGTCTTGATACTGGCGTCCAGCGTACTGCAGCCCAGCACCATCCAAAGTTAAGAGCGGTCGGAATCAGTTGAAGACGACTGTCTCGTTCTCGCCGGGGCTAGCTTGCTCACCCGTAGTCACCGATTTGACAAGACCAATGGTGTGGGCAACAAGGCTGGACGGTGCGTCCCAATATTCCGCCGTATGCGGTACGACCTTTAGCAGCGCCAGCCCCGGCTCCTCGAGGCCCTTGGGGAACCAGGCCTGCTGCTCAGGGCTCCACAGAGATTCGATCTTACCGTGATCTGTGACTAGGGAGGCCTTGCCTGAAACAGAAACATATTTCTGCTTTTCAGGGCAGGAAAAGCTGACGTTGACCTGGTGCTCTTGGTCAACCTCGTCAACCTTGACTGAGTCGGCGTAGGTAAAGAACCAGAGGCCAAAATCAGCGTCGATATGGCCGTTTGACGACATAGGCCGGCTGTGAAGGCTGCCGTCTTCGGCAACTGTAGTCAGCATGGCAATTTCAATATCTTTAATGAGCTCCCTCAGCTTATTGAGCTGCTGGGACTGAGTCTTTGCGTCAGACATAGTGATTGTAGTCGTGGGTATCAGGCTTTAAGGTAGCAAATAGTGATCCGCGTTTCTTCTAGCGCGAGAGGTGTTTTTGCTTAGACCGAAGCCCTACAAGAGCGCTGTGCCAAAAGCGCTGTGCCAGAAGCGCTGTGTTGGCGAAACGTCTACACCGCAAAAAGGGATGTGACGTCGTCACATCCCTACTGAGTCACTCATGAGTGACTCGACATGCAGCTCAAGCTTTTAGGCTTGAGGCCCTACAGTTGGGGCACAAACTGCTCCTTCTCAGGAATATCGGCATACTCAGCCACAATTTGACGAAACTCATCGCCATCGATGGTCTCTTTCTCAATCAGCAAGTCCACCAGACGATCGATGACCACCCGATTGTCCTCAATGATGTGGCAAGAATCCTCATAGCAGTGCTCAACAATGCTGCGCACCTGCGCGTCGATGCGAGCGGCAATCTCCTCAGAGTACTCAGAGCGGGTCATCAAGTTGTTGCCCAGGAACACCTCGCTCTGCTGACCTTCTAAGGACAGCGGCCCCAAGTTTGACATGCCAAACCGCGTGACCATCTGACGGGCCATGCCGGTTACCTGCTGCAGGTCGTTGCCTGCGCCAGTGGTCACCTCAGAGTCGCCAAAGACCACCTGCTCAGCGGCCCGTCCCCCCAGCGCACCCGTGATGCGGGCTAGCAGCTGCGATCGCGAAATCAGCGACTGCTCTTCGTTGGGGGTAAACCAGGTCAAACCACGGGCCTGACCCCGAGGCACAAGGGTTACCTTTTGGACGGGGTCGTGGCCCTTGACTAGGGTGCCAATAATGGCGTGACCGATCTCGTGGTAGGCAATCAGGCGCTTGCTCTTGCTGTCAATCAGCGGCGTGCCTTCCATACCCGCTACCACGCGGTCCACGGCGTCGTTGATTTCCGCCATGGTGATGGCTTCCTTCCGGCGACGGGCGGTGAGAATGGCCGCTTCGTTGAGCAAGTTGGCCAAATCAGCTCCCGTGAATCCGGGGGTGCGGCGGGCGATGGTGTCGAGAGAAATATCCTTGCCCAGCTTTTTATCGCGGGCGTGGACTTCTAGAACCTCTAGGCGGCCTTTGATATCGGGCGGGTCAACGCTCACCTGACGGTCAAAGCGACCGGGACGCAGCAGCGCTGAGTCTAGAACGTCGGCTCGGTTGGTGGCCGCGATGATGATGATGCCGGTGTTGCCTTCAAAACCGTCCATCTCGGTGAGCAGCTGGTTAAGGGTTTGCTCGCGCTCGTCATTGCCACCGCCGATGCCCGCGCCCCGCTGGCGACCTACGGCGTCAATCTCGTCGATAAAGATGATGCAGGGGGCATTCTCTTTCGCTTTCTTAAACAAATCGCGAACGCGGGAGGCTCCTACACCGACGAACATTTCTACAAACTCAGAGCCGGAGATGGAGAAGAAAGGCACCCCGGCTTCGCCAGCGATCGCTTTAGCCAGTAGGGTTTTACCCGTTCCCGGCGGACCCACCAGCAGTACACCTTTAGGGATGCGGGCGCCGACAGCAGTGAAGCGCTCGGGCTTCTTCAAGAAGGTAACCACCTCTTGCAGCTCTTCTTTGGCCTCGTCAATACCGGCCACATCGTCAAACTTGACGCCGGTTTTGGCCTCCATTTGGAAGCGGGCTTTCGACTTGCCAAAGTTCATGGCTTGCCCAGGACCACCGCCGACGTTGCCGGAGCGACGGAACAGCAAGAACAGGCCACCAATCAGCAGGAGTGGGAAAATCAGGTTACCTAGGAAACCCCAGATTGCCCCATCGTTGCGGGGGGCGTGGGTGTCAAAGCTAATCCCTTCATTCTTTAGCCTGGAGACCAGCTCTGGGGCATTGCCGGGTAGGTCAACGCGAGAGCGCGTGACGCCGGTGCCCAAGTTAGAATCTACGACGTCGACGATCGCGGTCCGACCGTAATCGTAGAAGTCGACGCTAGAAATTTGACCCGCATCTAGGCGATCTAGGAACCGGCCATAGGTCATGCGGGTGTTAGCAGCATTACGTCCTGTATCCGGCGAACCCGCTGCAAACGCGCTCTGCCAGATAAAGAAGCCGATGATCAAGATCGGCAATGCCCAGAGGATAACCGTTCTCCAGGAAAATTTCATTGTTGTAACAGCCTCTTAGTGCGACGGCGGACGGCCTCCCCTGCGAAGAATCTGGCTCACTGCGGCTGTAAGCTCGCGATCGCCACCTCACGGAGTCAATACGTCTACCTTAGAAAATCTTAACTAAATTTAACCCGATTAGCAGAAATGGCGCAAATTCGCGTGGCGCAGCGGCGTTGCCATAGCCCCATCTCTCATCACATCTCTTACCTTGTAGTGACGCGCTAGGAAAACGAGGATGTTAACTTTTAACAAGAATGACGATGCCTCTGAAGAGCCTATGCTATGAAAAATCCTAGTGCTGCTACCCTATTCGTAACCTTAGTCAGGGCTGGAGCCGTTCCTGGGCTAGACGTTTCGGTTGGGGGCAATAGCGATAGTTTACAGCTAAGCGAGCGCGGATACGCCCTCCTAAAGCAGCAGTTTCCGGGCGCCCGTCCCTACGTCGAGACGCTCAGCAGCAGTAAGCCCCAGAGTGCTGTCGAGGCGGTGCATCGCTGCCTGGGCGTTGACTTTACTGAACGCCTCCTATCGCGCATCGCACATCGCCTCGACCAGCTCAGTGAAGGGCAAGCCGCCTGGTACCTGCAGGAAATGCTTGGCGGTGTCGAAGAGCGCACCGGCATCTGCATCTACAGTCAGCTAAAGCTACGTCTAAGCTGGGGGGACCAAGCCCGGGTGTGCTATCTACTGCAAAATTCTCATATTGCAGAGCCTTGCAGCGCGTGGATTAGCGATTTGATCATGGCCGCGGGAGGAAGTGAGTCTGACTACTGCGTTGAAGACGCCACAATATTTGTTTCAGAGCAAGGGCTGCGGCTGCTCGCCCTCGTTTGGGTAGGAGAATACGATTTTTACGACCAGCTCGCGCAGTGCTATTGAGGCTTGTAGCCCAGCTCAGCAAAAGAAAACCGATGGTTAGGCCTGAGGCCCAAAGAGAGGCTCCCCCTCTACAGGGGGACCTTATGTCTAGAAAGCGGCGCGTTAGCGCCCTTTTCTAATCGTCGTAGACGCGGCACTCCAGCGCGCTGGGGTTCTCGTCGCAGTAGGTGTCTAGACTGCTCTTAGGCCTAGCCTGACGCCGATGAGCAAGCTCAGCCTGAAGCTCTTCCACAGTGTCCCAAGCGACAGCGCACTCAGGGGAATCAGCGTTGGTCTGGCAGGCATCACGAGCCGTGGCGATCGCGGCATGCAGCTCATTTTGATTATTGGTGATGGGGTCTACGGTAGGGGTCGTCATTGAGAAATTTACCTCTTGCTAAGTGAAAGTGAGCGGTTCTGAAAGTCGATTGACGTGGCACGATACACTGAATGAAGGTTCAGAATAGACAACGAAGTGAAACTCCTTAGAGCGAACCACCCAGGCCGTCAACTGAAAATGAAATCGCAGCGTCATCTCCACATCTGCTGCGCCGGAGTGACATGGTCAGACCGTATCTAGCACTAAACGGACAGACTGTATCGATTGGCATCTGCCGTTATCGCTATAGGTACAACCCTACCGCGCTTTTTAATCTGAGTGAAGTTCGGAGAACCCACAAGCGTGGAGCGGTATCCCGAAATTTAGGCCGCCAAGCTCTAAGGCGCTAAATCCCAGTGCCCCAAAGTATGGCGTACCCCAATCCAGCCCCAAAAACTCGTCACGAGCGCTATGACCCCCCAGCTGAAATCGTCCTCGACTCGTCTGCTCCCCCTGCTGCTGTTCGCTGCGATCGCCCTGCTCTCGATGTTGGGTGGCCTAGTCCACCTCGTCACAGAATACTGGTGGTTTGACGCTGTAGGCTTTAGCCCCGTATTTCAAACTCGGCTGGCCTGGCAGTGGGGCATCGGCATCGTCACGGCGCTGGTCTATGGATTGTTTATCCTGGGCAACTACTGGTTAGCAATGCGGCTGACCCGCCACCGCATCTTTCGGGTTTTGGTTGAAGGGGGGCGCTGGCAGACTATTCCCCAGTCTTTGCCAGGGCTGATTGCGCTAGCGTTAGCGGTGGCGATCGCCCTCATCTCTGTGGGCTCAACCGTGGGCGAGTGGGAGACGCTGCTCAAGTTTTTCAACGCCACGTCGTTCGACCTCACCGACCCGATTTACGGCCAGGACGTCGGCTTCTACGTCTTTCGGCTCCCGGTGCTCCAGCTCGCGCGAGACTGGCTCTTGAGCCTGCTGGTGTGGGGATTGCTGGCGGCGACGTTAGTGTATGGCTTCAAGGGAGAAATCACCCCCGGCCGCGGCTGGCGCAACGTGGTGGTTGGGGGGGCAAGAGCTCACCTCGGACTATTGCTGATGGGCATTGCGCTACTCTCCGCCTTTGGCTTTTGGCTAGAGCGCTACGACCTGCTCTATTCCTCGGAGGGCGTGGTGTTCGGCCCCGGATTTACGGATGTGAACGCGCGGCTGCAGTCTTACTGGATCATGGCGGCGGCCACCCTGGTGCTGGCGGGCCTGCTGCTGCTATCCCTGTGGCAGCAGACGGTCATGCTTCCCATCGTGGGTACTGCGGTTTACGTCGGTGTGCTGGTTGTAGTGGGCGGCCTCTACCCCTGGTTTCAGCAATCGTTCATCGTCGAGCCCAACGAGCTGGTAAAGGAAACGCCCTATATCAAGCACAACATCGAATTCACCCGCGCCGCCTACGGACTGACCCCCATTGAAAGTCGGGACTATCCGGCAGAGGCAAACCTGAGCGCCGCCGACATCGATCGCAACTCGGCCACCATCAAAAATATTCGTCTGTGGGACTACCGCCCGCTGCTGAGCACCTACCGGCAGCTGCAGGAAATTCGGCCCTACTACAGCTTTCCGGATGTCGACGTCGATCGCTACACCCTAAACGGCAACGACCAGCAGGTGATGATCGCGCCCCGAGAGCTGGACTACAGCGAAGTGCCCGCCGCCGCTCAAACCTGGGTTAATCAGCGGCTCAAATATACCCACGGCTACGGCGTGGCCATGAGCCCGGTGAACCGGGTGACGGACAACGGCCTACCGGAGTTCTACATTCAAGACATCCCCCCTGTCTCCACCATCGACCGCGAGGTCACCCAGCCCGGTATCTACTACGGCGAGGCAACGGACACCTATGTGTTTACCGGCACCACCACCCAGGAGTTTGACTACCCCCGCGCCGACAAAAATGCCCTCACTAACTACGACGGGGCCGGCGGGGTGCCCATGCCCTCGCTGCTGCACAAGTTGGCCTACGCCTACGATTTGGGCAGCATCAAGATCTTGATCTCTAACTACTTCACCCCCGACTCCCGCATCCACTATCACCGCCCAATTTTAGAGCGGGTGAAGCAGGTGGCCCCCTTCCTGCGCTTCGACGACGATCCGTACATCACGCTCATTGATGGGCGACTACAGTGGATTCTGGACGCCTACACCGTGAGCGATCGCTTTCCCTACGCCCAGCCCGTGCGCCAGAGCGCTGAGGCGGGAGCGGTCTTCCGCGAGGGCAACGTGCAGCAGATTCTTCGCGGTGGGGTCAACTACCTGCGCAACTCGGTGAAAGTAGTGATCGACGCCTATGACGGCACCATGCGGTTTTTAGTTGTGGACGCCACCGACCCGGTGCTGGCCACCTACCAAAATATCTTTCCGACCCTGTTCGAGTCGGGCGACATTCCCCCTGATATTCGAGCCCACTTCCGCTACCCGGTGGACCTGTTCAAGATTCAGGCCCAGATGTACTTGTCCTACCACATGGTCGACTCGGAGGAATTTTACAACAGGGAAGACCTGTGGCGCTTTCCGCTGGAGCAAGACGGGGAAGGTCAGCAGGTGATGCAGCCTTACTACGTCAACATGCGCCTGCCGGAATCAGAGGAGGACGAGTTTATTTTGATTCTGCCGTTCACCCCCGTCAATAAGGACAACATGATTGCCTGGATGGCGGCCCGCTCGGACGGCGACCAGTACGGCAATGTGCTGCTGTACGAGTTTCCTAAGCAGGAGCTGATCTATGGCCCCAGCCAAATCGAGGCCCGCATCGACCAGAACCCCGAGATCTCTCAGCAGCTAACTCTGTGGAGCCAGGAAGGCTCACGGGTAATTCGCGGCGATCTGTTGGTTATTCCCATCGATCAATCGCTGCTGTACGTCGAGCCGATTTATCTGCGGGCTGAGCAGGGCGAACTGCCGGAGCTGCGGCGGGTGATTGTGGCCTACGGCAACCAGACGGTGATGGAGCCGTCCTTAGAAGAGGCGCTGCAGACCATCTTCGGGGAGGGCGTCCTGGCCGGTGCTGACGGGTCTAGCCCTGATACTGGAGCGCCCCAGCCCGCGCCTCCCACCACAGCCCCTGCAGAACCAGCGACGGCTGCCGCACCCCGCCCCGAGACAGGCGTTACGCCCTCAGTAGCTACGCCCTCGGTAAGTGACGTTCAGGCCGCTATCGAGGCCTACGAAAACGCTCAGAATGCCCTACGGGCCGGCGACTGGGCGGAATATGGTCGCTACCAGCAGGAGCTGAGACAGCGGCTAGAGCGGCTGCAGTCCTCAGCGGGCGGGACTGATGCGCCTGGTGATGGCGCAGCCAGCGAGTAGCCCCAGTGAATAGCGAGTTGCGCAATGGCCTAGTAACTCTCGTTGTGTTGGGGCTAGCGGTGGGATGGCTGCGCGTCATGGACACCCTGGCCCACCGAGGCCTAGTGCCCCAAACCCTCAGCCGCAAGATCATCCACACCGGCACCGGGCCGCTGTTTATCTTGTGCTGGCCGCTGTTCGCCGAAACCGCCGCCGCTCGCTGGTGGGCCGCTTTGATTCCCCTGGCGATCGCCCTGCAGTTTGCAGCAGTAGGGTTTGGCTGGGTAGAGGACAAGGCCGCTGTTGCCGCCATGACCCGCCACGGCGAGCCGCGAGAGATTTTGCGGGGGCCGCTGTACTACGGGCTTTCTTTTGTGGTCTGTACCCTAGCGTTTTGGCGGTCTTCTCCGGTGGGAATTTTGGCGCTGATGATTTTGTGTGGCGGGGACGGTCTGGCCGACATTGTAGGACGGCGGTGGGGCAAACATAAGCTGCCGTTCAGCCCTCAAAAAAGCTGGGTGGGCTCTGGGGCAATGTTCTTGGGTAGCTTCACCTTTAGCCTGGCAATGCTGGGGTGGTTTGACGCCCTGGGGTACTTTGCGTTTCCGCTGACGGGGGAGTCGGCGCTCAAGGTGGGGGCGATCGCCTTAGCGGCAACGTTAGTAGAAGCGCTGCCGTTTAAAGATATCGACAATCTGACGCTGACGGCGATAGGAATTGGACTAGGAAAGTTCCTGCTTTAGCATTTTGCCGCCGTAGATCTTCATTGTTGGTACGTTTTCCTTAAAGAAATCATTTAGGGAAGGAACAACTTAGGCCAAGCCTTCTCAGCCTCGAATACTATTAACTTATCTCTAAAGATAAATTTCTCAGACCGCACGCCAAGCCTGTCTCCTTGGTCTTACTGACTTTCAGTACCAGCTAGGTTTATCAGTTGGGCGGGCTTTTGCATGGCGCTACGCCCCGCTGAGCGTCAGTCAATGCAGCTCTCCTGCCGTTAATCTTCTCAGTTTCCAAAGTTTTAAAGGACGACAACATGATCAGCCAGCTCACACCAGTTTCAGCTCGAACCAAACCCCGTACTCAGCAGCCTAGCTTCTTATTCAACACGTCCTTAATTACCGCTCTTCAGGCGCTAATTGGCCCAATTGAGCATTTAACCAGCGGCGCTCGACCTAAGGTCTTGTGCCTTGGTCAAGACAGTGATTTGATTCCCGGACTGATTGCCGACCGCCTCTTCAAACCGCTCAGCTGTCGATTTACATACAAAACCCGCGAGACCCTCGTTCAGGTCCAGTCGCTGCCGGCCGCTGAACAGGCGGAATTTGACGCCATCGTTCTCCTTGTTGACCCACAGTTTGCCCTAACGCAGACGCTGTTAGATCAGCTCAGGCTGCAGCTCAAGCGCCAGGGTCGGCTCATTATTGTGGCCCCGTACCAAGCTAGCTTTGTCACGGTCTTACAAAAGAGCCTGGGAATGGGGCCATCCACAGGCCCTTGCGGTTTGGCACCAAAAGCGTTCTCGGTCAATGCGCTGTTTCGGCTGCTCCAGGACGAGGGCTACGGCGATCCCTATTTGAGGCTAGTGGGCGGTCTGCCTGGCTTTTGGAATTCTGTCGTCTGTTCGGTTACCCCGCATTCAGCTCTACTGCCCAGCTTAATTTTGGAGGAGGACTTGATGTAACAGACGGCATTGTTACCAAGGCGCTAAACTGTCCCCAGAGATCTCCGCAGAGGATCACGGTAGCGTCATGGTAAAACTAACGCGCTGGCAATGGGCAGGGCTCATCGCGCCTATCGCCTTGGTTGTAGGATTTGTGCTGTTTGCCGCCGGCTGGCAAATTCAGCGCTGGGGTATCAGCTGGATATGGGCCATTATTATTTTGGGACTGGTGGCCTGGCGATGGCTTTTGGTGTTGTGGACCCGGCCCAAGGTGGTACCCACAACATCTTTGGCCAACGAGATTACGGCACCAGTCGCCGATGAAGCCCAAGCTATTCAGGATGTGCTTACAGAGGTGTTGGCGGCCGCCCAAGCCGACCTGCCGCTGTGGGAAGATTGGGAGCGCTTTTGGCAACGGTGCCAGGAGCTTGTAGTGGCGATCGCCCAAATCTACCACCCAACTGCCAAGTACCCCCTACTCAACATATATATCCCTCAAGCCTACGGGCTGATTCGAGGCACTGTTGACGACGTTGACCGCTGGATGCAGCAGCTCTCTCCCGTCTTAGGGCGGGTTACCGTGGGTCAGGGCTACCAGGGCTATCGCATCTATCAAAAGCTCGAACCCAGTGCCCGCCAGCTCCGCCGCCTGTGGGGCTGGGTGCAGTGGGTTACCAATCCAGCAGCGGCCGTGGTCCGGCAGACGAGCCAGCCCTACAGTGAGCGGGCCAACCAGGAGCTGCTGGGAAATATGGGCCAGATGCTGCGGGAAGTGGCGCTGCGTAACTTGGCCCAACAGGCCGCAAACCTGTACGGCGGACGTGAAGGTGGGGCCGAGATGCCTCTCGTAGAAGCGGTACCGCCTCCGGCCCTCAAGCAGAAGTCAGCGACGCTGCAGGAGATTCTCTCTGAGGCAAAGCCGCTTGACCAGGTGGAGCGGGCTCCGCTAAATATTTGGATCGTTGGGCGCACAGGAGCAGGCAAGAGCAGCGTCATCAATAGTCTATTCCGGGTAGAGCGCGCCGAGGTCGATTTACTTCCTAACACCGAAGAGATTCGCAGCTATCGGTGGCAAACCGACGCGGGAGAAAGCGTGAAGCTGTGGGATACACCGGGGTACGAACAGGTCGATCGCGAGGACGCTTTTGGGCTGGGGGACGCTGACATTGTGCTGCTCGTCACCCCCGCTACCGATCCGGCCCTTCAGATGGACGCTGACCGGCTCGCAGAGATGCTAGACGACGCCCTGCTGGACCCGTCCGAGGCCGCCTCCATCGCTGACCTCCCCGTCATCGCGCTTGTGACGCAGGTCGACCGGCTGCGGCCCGTGCGAGAGTGGTCGCCCCCCTACGACTGGCAAGGCGGCGATCGCCCCAAAGAGCAGTCCATTCGAGCGGCGGTAGCCTACCGAGAGGAGCAGCTGCCTCGGTGCCAGCGGGTTGTTCCCTTGGTGACGCAGGGAGTAGAGCGAGATCCGTGGAACCTTGACGCCCTTTCCGAGGTGCTGCTGAACGTCGCCAGTCCGGCCAAGCGGCTGCGGCTGGCCCGGGCGCTGCGCAGTCGCCAGTCGCGGGCAGCGGCAGCGGCAGAGATTATTCAGCGCTACAGCGATCGCATGACCACCACCCAAGGCATCACTGCCCTGCTCAAAAGCCCCATCCTTAGCTACCTCGCCACCCTGTCCACCGGATCGCCGACCCTAGCTCAGGTGCTAGCCCAGCAAATTCCCGTAGAGCAACTGCCCCTAGTGCTGGGGAAGCTGCAAATGGCCTACGATTTGTTTTCTTTGCTGAGTCAAGACGAGCAGCGGTTTGAACTTATGACCCTCTGGCCCCTAATGGTCGACATGAGCGGTGTACCTCAGACTAATGCCTGGGCGGTTGGACAAGCCCTAGTGGAGTACTGGACCGGGAACGCTACCGACCTGCGATCGCGGTTTCAGCACTATCTTTCAGCAACTGCAAGGGACTGAAGTGGACTGCGCTGGTGTAGTTTGCGTCTATACCTATTGCGCCTGTATCCACTGCTTGTGCCCTATCGCCTGTGTCTTTGGCTTTCTGCCTAGCGCTACGCTATGGCGAGTTGAGCCGTGATTCAATAGATTGAACCCGCAACGCAACGTCCTCAACAGCTTTAATGAGAATGGCCAGCTGCTGCTCAACGTGGATATTGGACGTGCCGTGGATGTCTTCAACCTGAGAGCGGATGGTGTCGATTTGACGCTCTAGCTGGCTTCTGGGCTTGGTAATAGCGGGCAGGGCATCGAGGGGGCTATCTTGATGCGTCAGGGCTTCGATCACCACCTCAGTTTTACTACGGCCCGTGCGCTCTGCCTCTGCTTCAATCGCGCGAATTAGGGTCTCGGGGAGCCGAAAGGAAACGGTTCTATTGGCCATAGTTTAAATAAACACTGTCGGCGGGATAGTCTATCAACTCTACCTACAAATAGCAGCTTTAATTACCAAGGACTACCGACTAGGGTGAAGGCAGACCAGTAGAAGGGGTGTTCAAAAGACTGACTTCCGGAGGAAAAAGCTTCTGAAACGTCCAAAGCTGAGCTGCCTTGTTCCAAAAGCAACTCATCTATCGGTAGACTACCCTCAATTAGAGCCAACTGTGCCGCCCTCAGCGCTTGGGCCTTAGTTGAGATAGATTGTAGGTTTTCATAGAACTCTATCATTAAGCCTGTGGTAGCCGCATCGCTGACGCTCCACAAACTGGCTAGAGCGGACTGGGCTCCAGCGGCCACGGCCAGCCCGGCGAATCCCAGCTCGGCTTCGCGGTTACCAAGGGCCGTTTGGCAGGCGCTGAGGGTCACCAACCGGATATCGTCAGGCTGCCAGTCGAGGGCCTTGAGTTCGTCAACCTGCAGCCGACCATCGGAGAACTGAATGTATGAGTTTTCAGTGCTGCCGGGCTGAAACTCCCCGTGGGTGGCCAGATGAATAATGCTGTAGTCTTGCTGCACCTGGTCCGCGAGAGCTTTGCGGGTAAACTCATCCCCCTGGAAGCGATCGCCCCCCCAAAGGGCCTGAATGCGATCGAGTTCGACGGGCACAAACGGCAGAGGCGACTGGTTAGCGAACTGACTCGCCCCTCCCAGCAAAACCCCCGTCTGCTGAAGATTTTCATACTCTAGGTAGGTCAAGCTGGCGCTGGGGACCAGGGTGAGGGCGTAGCGCTCAACCAAAAAGCCGGTGCCGTCGTGGAGGGCCGCAAAGGGCAGCGATCGCAGCCCGGCATCCGTGACAACGCCAACAGTGTCGATGCCCTGGGACACCAATGCGTCGTTCACGGGCGCAATCAGCCAGCGATAGAGCTGCTGGGCCGAGTCCTCATAGAGGGTCGTCCCCACCCGGCTTGGGGTAGACACCTGCCGCCTGAGCCGCGCCGCTTCGAGCTGCAGCTGTCGCTGGGTTACCTCAGGTACGCGGAGGTGCAAGGGCAATCCATCTGCCGTCACCAAAATCAGCTCCAGACGGCGATCGGATTGCGAAATCGAAGTGCCTTTGTTTCGTTTCCCTATCCTCAAAGGTGACATAGAGAATGGCGGGAGAGATATCGGCTTGCGCTTGGACCTGCCGTAGACTGGCCTGCAGCTCAGAGAGCGAGACCCGATCCGGACGGCCCAACCGCAAGTATTCAGAGAACTCTGCGGTGAACTGCTCCTCTAGCTGTGAGACAGCGGCTGCGACCTCGCCGATGTTGGTAGATAGGGTCTCGACGAGGGGCGAGTCTATGCTGTCGGAGACGTCTGCCTCAAGATCTGAGGCTTGAAACTGACCGAGACGATCTGCCTCTAGGTCCCCGCAGTTCGGAGGGCAGGGATCGAGATCTAGCACGTCTGCCCGTTCTGACACGTCGGTCAAAATCCGAATATTGCCGACCGTGAGGCTCTCTTCAATGGCCTGAACCGGCAATAGGGCAGCAGTCCCGCTGGCGATCGCCGCTGAGGTGCCGTTGAGAAGATCGCCGCCGCCGTCACCGATGGAAAAAGGAATCAGTCCCGCTCCGCCGTGGCGAATTGTAATCGGACCGCCCCCCCCGCCCCCAGCTGTCGAGATGCTCGCTCGGGTGTTGGTCTGATCCGTAAACTGGCCGGTGGCCCGAAAGAACCTCTCGGTGGTAATGTCAATCGTCCCCCCGATGCCAGCTGGCCCGCCCTGCGCGTTGATGCTCGTCACCTGAATATCGCCGCTGGGGTCAAGCAAAACGTCGCCGCCGTCGCCACCGTCGTCAAGAGCGCCGCTAGTGTCGATGCGGTCCGTGGTGATTTCAGTGGTGGCCTCCACTCGTAGGTTACCGCCCGACAGCCCCGAGGTGATTAGGGTGCCGGTCTCGATGAATGAGTCTGACCGAAGGGCGATCGCCCCCCCCTCCGCTTCCGCAGCGCTGGTGTTGAGGGTGCCGGTGGTGATGGCGCTACCGGTAATAGTGATATCGGTTCCGGGGTTGATTAGGTTCCCGACCGTCACTGCCCCATTGCCCTCAATAGTCAGATCGCCAGCTGCCCTGAGGGTCAGCTCCGCCAGGTTGAGCGTCCCGCCCCGCAGGGTGAGATCGCCAGGGCCGCCCCCAATCCTGCCGCTAAACAGCGCGCCGTCAAACCTATTGCCCAGCTGAATCGTATCGTCGCCAGCGCTGCCCGTAAGGGTCTCAATGCCCTCGGGGTTGAGGGCGGTTAAGTCGATGCTGAGGGGACCCAGTGAGTCCTGCGTAGCTTATTTCATCGTCGCCCGCCCCCCCACGAATAAAATCGTCGAGCGCTGCCGCCGTCAGAACTCGGAACAGATCGCTGCCCGCGCCGCCGTCGACCTGAGCCAGCTCGCTGATGCTGAAGCCCTGCACCTCGACTGTATCTGACGCAGTAACCGAGAAGTCATCAGCCCCGGCGGTTCCCAGCAGCCTGCTGTTGTTGCCGCGAATGGCCTCAATGTTCTCCAGATCGAGGGTTGTAAGCTCGATAGTGCCGTCAGCTTCCGCCTCAAAGGTGTCGAACCCAGCGCCGCCGTCCAGCGCCCCGTCAAAGACGCTGCCGTTGCGGAACGTATCGTCACCGCTGCCCGCCGCGATCGCCTCAAAATTCTCGAACCGAACGGGGGACCCCAGTCCGGAAACGCGGCCGCCATCGCCATCGGTGATCGTGAATATTGTGTCTTGGTCAGGGCCAATGAGGATAGACCCGCCTGCGATCGTGAGGGGGCTGCTGACGCGTACGCCACTGCTCAGGGTAACGCTGCCCGTGCTGTCAGGCTGGCCGATGGTAATCTCGCCAAAGCCAGCGGCCAGGGCGTCCAGCTCGCTCTGGCTGAGGAACCCCGCCGTGCCCCCCAGCTCAATGTCGAGGTCGGCGACGTTGGGTTGGACCAGCAGCAGGCTGCTGCCGCTGACCGTAGCCTCCGGGGCAATGTCGATTTGGCTGCCTGTCAGAGCGATATCCCCGCTCCCGGCAGCGATCGTCCCCGATAGGGCGACGTCGATGCCTCCGTCGCCAGCGTCACCGCTCACCGCAATATCTCCACCATTCGAGGCCAGGGTTCCAGCGATGTCAACACCGTCGCCGTCAAGGGCGATATCTCCCCTCAACGTCTCTAGGGCGGCAGCAGCGTCAACGGTGATGTCACCACCGGTCAGCGTCACGGGGCCATTGACGGTGATCGGGGCAAAAACCCCAACATCGTTGCTGCCGTCGGGTCGACCCACCGCAAGACCCGAAAATTGCGACAGCTGCCCCGTGGCGGCGGCGCTCAACACCAAGTCTGCCGGTAGCGACCCTATCGGCGTTCCCAGGGCGATCGCCAGCCCAGGTGAAAGCGTCTGCAGCGTCAGGCTGCCGCTGCCCAGCAGCGTATCCCCCAGGGAAAGGGCGTCAAGGCTCAGGGTGGGGTTGAGCCCTATGTCCGTGCTGCCGCCGCCGTCGGTGGTGAGGCTGACGGCGCTGACATCATCGTTAAACCGGGTTGCCCCGCTGCTTTCGATGCTGAGGCTGTCCAGCGGGGTACTGGAGCCCACCGCGCCATCGAAGGTCACATCTCCCGCCCCAGACTCTACCAGCAGGCCGTCCGGCGCATCTAGGGTGTCGCCAAAGGCGATCGCCCCCGTCGTACCTTGGTTAGTGACGCTGACGCGGTCTCCCTCCGGAGTGCTGAGGATGGCAGGACCGTCAATCGTAATCGGGGCGTTGCTGGTGATGATGTCTCCAGCAACTTGAACGCCGCCCGGGGCCGTCAGGGCGATCGCCCCACCTATGCCGGGGGCATCTATGATCTCGTCGACGCTTGGCGCTTCGATAGCGAAGACACCGATACGATCTTCAGCAGCATTGTCGATGCGGATGCGGTCTGCCACGATGCTGACACTCCCCCCCGTTCCCACAGAGACCTCTCCTGGCATAGTGTTGCGGGCAAAGGTTGCCAGCTGTCCGCCCACCCTTACCTCGCCATTGGGAGCATCAATATCAATATCACCACCAACTAAGTCGACGTCTACGGCATCCCTGCCAGGAGCATTGTCCCGCGCAAAGGTGCTGATGTTGTCGCCAATGGTGACGTCGCCCTGAGCTGCGCTGATAGTGACGCTGCCCCCCTGCAGATCGGTCTGAGCGCCCGATGGGTCAGCTTCAACGCGGATGCTGCCCGCGACGGTGATATCGCCTACCGCAGACGACAGGGAGACGTCCCCCCCCTGTTGGATAGCCTGGATAGGCAAGGTCGGTACAAACCGGTCTCCGCCTGTATTGGCGCTAGATTCGAGCTGAGTGACCGAAAGGTCGGCGGCGGCACTCAAGGTCACATCTGCCGCCGGTCGTTCGATGAAGCCGGTGATAACGTCACCAGCATCAAACGGCTGCAGAAAGTCGCCCACCGAAAGCGTGCCAAGGACCACATTTTCTCCAGAAGCGCTGAGGTCGCGTCCGCCAGGAATCGTAAGCGATTCGGTACTGTCCATCGTCACGTCCCCCCCCGCCACGCCATCAGCGTTGGCAGTCAGCACAATCGCGGCATCCTCCGGCAGCGGCACAGCCGACAGCTCGTCGGGAATCCCAAAGGTGAGAGACACCCCCGGCGCGATCACAATGTTGTTGGCGGCGATCGCACTCAAATTCTGGGCGGCAACCATCGCGCTATTGAAGACGATGTCGTTGGTAGCGGTCAGAGCTAAGTCGGTTGCATCTAAATCTGAGTTGATGCGAATGGTATTGCCCGAAATAGCGCTGAGGCTGGGACCGTCAATCGTGATCAGCGCTCCGTCCGCATCGAAGGTGATATCGCCTGTGGTCTGCAGCGTTAGCGGTCTGCTAAAAGCTAAGTCGTCGCTGATAAGAATTGGCGCGGTGCTGTTGGGGTCGCCGACGATCACATTGCTGAAGGTGTCTGGGACAGCGGTTAGGTCGATTCCCGTGGGGTCAAAGGCGATCGCCGGGGAGAAGGGCTGCAGCTGTAAGGTGCCGGTGCCCTGAAGCGTTTCGAAGGCGGGGGGCAGCAGGTCGGCTTGAAGCGTCAGCGTCCCTGTCCCGACGTCGACCGGCGATCGCAAATCGATGGGGGTCTCATCAGGCAGCGCCGTCGCCGCTGCGATCGTGATGTCCCCGCCGCCGGAGAAGACCGGCCCCTGAATGCGGACGCCGCTTCCGAAGTCAGAGGCTGGGTTGTTGCTGCTGCCGGTAATCGCAATAGCCCCGCCGTTGGAAGTGATACCCCCCGCTCCGGCGTTGCCAACGCTAACGACCCCGCTGCCGTTGCCATCGGCGTCGGCAATAACCGTCACGTCTAGCGCCCCGCTGGTCGCCGTAATTTCTGCAGGTAGGGCAACGTCACCGGCAGCCTCAAAGGCCAGCTGCGCGTCACCGCCCTCTGTCTTGGCGATCGGCGCGTCTGCGGCTTGGGTAATGTTGCCCGCATCGGTGCCGCCAATCTCGGTGGTAATAGTGACGCTAGTGCCCGTATTCAGAGCAGCGCTGATGGTGTCAGCCCCTACCGTATTGCTGCCGATCGCCCCCGCTCCCGCCACAATGTCGATGTCGGTAGGGTCAATCAGCCAGGTGCCGCCGCTGCCGCTGGGGGCGCTGGCATCCGGCGTGCTGTTGAGGGTCAAGGTGCTGGCCGAGGTTTCGATGAAGCCCCCGTCACCGGCGATCGCGCCCCCCCGCGCCGTCAGCACCCCGCCCACGGTCGCCGTCTCATCAGACCAGACCGCTATGGTGCCGCCATCTCCCGCGAGCGCGTCGGCGTGAATCGCGCTGTCGGCAGTCACCAGAGTGTCCCTGGCGTTGGGAATGGTCCCAGCACCGCCCAAATCTCCCCCGACGCGCACCGTTCCCCCCTCTGCGCCGGAGGCGTCCAGCGCTGCGTCTGCGACCACTACGCGATCGCCCACCACATTAATTTCCGCCGTAGAGCGCCCTGGATCAGAGGCGTCTAGGGTGCCTGAGGCGATTGCCGTCCCCGCACCGCTGGGCACCGTCAGCCCCGAGCCGCTCAGCCTGATCTCCCCGTCGCTCACCTGCACCGCGCTAGCGCTGCTGACCCCGCCTCCAGTCAGCAGCTCCGGCAGAGCCAGCGGCGTGAAGGGCAGCGCATTTTCAGCAGCAGGAGAATCCTGGGTTTCCAGCTCCAGCCCCAGCAGCATCCCCTCTTGGGTAATATGCACCCGGCGATCGCCCTCCACCGCCGCAATGGTCAAGGTGCCTCCCGGCGCGGTGAGGGTGCCGGTGTTCAGCACGCTCCCTCCGAGCAATGTGAGAGACGCTCCCGGCGTCACCGCCAGCGCGCCAGCGTTAACGATAGATCCGGGAGTCGCCACCGCGAAGTCGAACGCCGTCGGGTCGCCCACCAGGGCGCTGTAGTCCCCATCTCCCACAGCCGGGAACCACCCCTCACCAAACCCAATGCCGGTGGCGGTGGTCGCCGTGAAGTCTCCCCCCACGTCTAGGCGAGCAGTCTCGCCAAAAATCACGCCCGCCGGATTGAGTCAAAAACAGGTTGGCGTCGCTGCCGCTCACCCGCAGCAGCCCGTCAATCAGGGAGGCCTCACCGCCCATTACCCGGCCCAAAATGTTGCGGGTCTCCGGGTCAGAGAGAAAGTTGGCGATTTCGCCCGCGTCCAGGCCAAACTGCTCGAAGCTGTGGAATAGATTGTGTCCGTCGCCCGAGCGGGTGCCGCCGTCAATATCGAAGGTGCGATCGCGCTGCCTCACCACGGTGCCAACGTCGTCGTCAGCCTCGACGACGGACTGAGCCACGGCTGAGGTTTGGCCCAGCAGCATCAGGGCCGCCGTCAGTAGGGAGAGCCGTAGCGTAAGAGAGTAGGCAGGCATAGGGTTAAGGCAGTAGGTTTGTAGGCGCTCTGGAGACCGCGACTTAGAGCTGTGAACCAATAGCTGTGGGCCAACAGTTTAAAATTTTGATGCTTGGCGAGCCGCTTCAAGCAGGTCGATACGACGCTGCAGCCGGGCAACCCTGTCGTCTACCGACTGCAGGCGGTAGAGCTGCTGAGCCGCCTCGAAGAACTCGATAGCCTCATCTAGCCGGTTTGAGGTCGCGCTGACTGCGCCCAAGCTGGTTAGGATAATTGCCTGCGTCTCTCTGTCGTTAGCGGCGACGGCAAGCTGATGGGCCTGCCGGTAGTGATCTAGAGCGCGCTGATTCAACCCGATATAACTTTGTACGTCGCCCAGGGCCTTATGGATCCAGGGGTCGCGCGTCCCGGCCTCGGTAAGGGGCGTCAGGATATCGATAGCTTCGTCATACAGATGGTCTTCAGCGTACAGCGCAGCTAGGGTAAACGCCGTTTCCGTGGGCGACAGGTCTTGCCGCTCAATGCGCAGGCGATCGCGCTCCAATAGGTTCAGATCTTCGGCAAACAGCAGCTGGAACCCGGCCCTGGCGTCACCGGCGTCGGCGGTAGACGAAATCCCGCCGTCGGTCACCACCTCAATGGAGTAATGTCGACCTTGCTCTAGCGCTGGGCTGCCGGCATAGGGCACCTGGGCCTCGGTGGTGGTGGTCTGCCAAATCAGCGCGTCTCGCTCGTCGCGGGCGTAGGACCAGCGCCACAGGGAGACGGTGTAGCTGGTAGCTTCCGCCACGGGGTTCCACTCGATGGTGAAGGTGTCGTCCTCTAGCCAGGTGTGGCGGGGAGAAATCACGTAGGGGATGGCTGGGTTGATGCCCCCCAGCAGGCGACCGCTGCGAACTCCCCCCCCGCGTCTGCGGCCAGAGGCGCTGCTGGGGCCGCGCCCAGGTGAACCAAATAGACCGGCAGAAGCTTCTGGAATCTGTAGAGGCACCAGTACCCAGGCGATGAGAGCGATCGCGAGGGTACGGTGTATGAGCTTGCGGAGAGCTTGCGGCATGGAAACTAGGGGTGGGACGGTGTTATAGGGGGAAGGGCCTGGGTCTTCGCCAAGGCAAAGATGACAGCAGTTCAGTACGCGGCGATCACACTACGATGGATGACGGACGCGATAGCTCAAGGCACTCACGCCCGCACCTGCCACAAGGTATGCGATCGCGGCTGGAACAAGCGGTAACCAGAGACCTGACCCAGCTAAGGCGACATAGCAGCTCCCGTAAAGGAGACCTAAGACAGCAGCACTGGCTGGAATCAGCCGTGATGGACGAACGAACCCCCAAAAGACCAAGCCGCCGACCAGGGACCAAGCGCCAATCCACAGAAGGTCGTACTCTAGGTTGAAATACCAGATCAAGGGGCGATTATCTAGGGCGGCACTAATCAGCTGACTCGTCATCTGTCCTTGAAGCATAACGCCAGGCATTTCCTGGTAAGCCGTGTTGTACACATCTGCGTTGCGATCCGATAAATCCTCATAGCCAATGAGCACAACACGCCCCTCAATTAGGTCGCGAGGAGCGCTACGGGTGAGCACGTCTTTTAAGCTGATGACCGGCGCAAACTGGGTTGCATCCCCGTTGTGGGCTCTGAAGTTGAGCATCGTTTGGTAGCCCCCCAACCCATTCACCGAGCTGTTTGACTCGGCACCGGCCAAAGATAGGGAGTACCCCGCACTGCGGCCGCGATACAGCTCAGGTATGGTGGTCTCCCCAAACTTCAGGGCAGGGGGCCAAGTCTCCTCGTCCCAAGGATCGACGTAGTCAACGCCCTCCTGAGCCAAGTAGCGCCGCGCTAAGACTAGGCTAAAGCTGTCTTCCGTGTCACAGAACTCAGGATCATTGTCCTGCTTAAGATAGTGGCGACGAGTTACGCTACCGCCATCGCTGAGATAGTCGTTGAAGCCAACCCGCTCAACAGGCACGTCGCTAGGTGCCATAAATCCTTCGCTAAAGTCGTCGCTCGCTTTGCAGATGCCCATCACGTTGTCGAGCTGCCGAAGCTGCTGGGCGAGCGCTGGTTCTGCTGGAAAGTCGCGGTAGAAGTCAATGCCAATCAGCCGCGCCCCCTGCTCGTTGAGATAGGCGATCGCCTCCGCCAGCGCCTGGTCGGGCACCGTGCCCAATCCCGGCTCGTAGTCGCCGTCAATCAAGCGCTCCCGCAGCCAGGAGCCACTCGACTGATCCACCGTCACCGTCAAAAAGCGATCGTCCTGGGGCTCACTGGGCCGCAGCGTCAGCAGGTGATCGAACGCCTGCAGCTCCGCCGCCTGCAGGCCGCCCACCAACCTCAGCCCGCCCACCAAGACGGTCGCCGCCAGACTGGTGAGCACCGCAAAGCGCCGCCTGATACGGCGAAACGGCAGCTGCTGACTCGCCTTAACGTAGCCTCGGTGCAGATCTGTAGGCGAGGGGGTCTTAGCGTCAGCCGCCGCCAGCCAGTCCACCGCCTCATCGCGATCGCGTCCCAGCAGCAGGTAGCTGTCGTCTCGCCCTGCGTCGTGCCACTCCTTCGCCTTCACTAGCAGCCGCGTGTGCTGATACATATGCTGGGGCTCGCTCTCAATGGCCCGGTAGAGCTCGCCAAAGTTGGTCAAAAAGTCGCCGCTGTTGGCGCGGAAGTCGATGGCCGAGCGCTTCTCTAAGACGGGGGGCAGCTTCGAAATCAGCACCTCTTGATAGAGCACTGGAATAACGCGCTTGTTGAGGGCTTCTGCATGCTCTAGCTCTTTGAGGCCAGCGGCAGAGCCCACCGAGTTAGGAGACACCACTACCACCACGTTTTCGGCGTTTTCTATCGCCTGCCGAACATCGCCTTGGGCGTCGACCTCGGTGGCCTGGTGCTCTTGCTCAAACCAAGTGGTCTTACTTTGAACCTGGAGGGTTTGGTTCAGTCTGCGGGCAAACTCGATGTCCTCTGGAGCTGAGGCAATAAACACGTCCACGGTCTGGTTAGGGGGCTGGTCCAGGCTTTCGCGGACAAAGCGCTGCTGAATGGGAATGGGAGAATGCTCACGGCGCTGCGCCACGTCGAGCCAGGTGACATAGCGCCGCAGCGCTTTGCCCCGCAGTAAGATACTGGGGTTATATTTTTGCCGCTCCCACTTGAGGGCTTTGCGCAGCAGCAGCTTGTGGGTGCGGTAGTACACCGCATCTTGACGCAGAGCTCCCACGAGCTGCTGGACGCTCAGTTCCGTCAGCCCGCCGCCATCGCGCTCTAGCCCGATGGGCCGCAGCGACTTGAGCACCGAGGGCAGCTTCAGATTATCCAAGGCCTGCAGCTGCACCGGAATGATGCGCTTGTTGAGCTGAAATGCCTGGTTTAAAATCTCAAGACACACCGTTTCTACCAGCGCTTGAGGCGATATCACAAACACAACGCTGTCGGTCTCCTCAACCCCGCGAGCGATCGCCCGCTGTAAATTCTCCCCGGCCTGCACATCTGTTTGGGGATTCCAGACGGGAATGCCCGAGCGCTGCAGGGCTCGCCGAATCTGAGCTGACTGGAGTATAGGAGTGTCCGCCGCCGGTGCCTCTGAGGCTGAAGGCTCCTCATTCCCATACTCGTCCGCCGCGCACAAAAACACCTGCGTCGTCCCGTCAACGCTTTTAATGCTTTCAGTGATGAACGCCGCCTGCAGGTCGGTGGGTCGGTAGGGAGGCTGCTCCTCCGCAAAGTCTGCCGTCAGCCAGGCTTCCGCCTCCCGCCGATCGTCTCCGGTGAGCAGATACTGAGCCTGCCGCTGGTGAGTATCCCAGGCTAACGCCTTGAGCAATAGCTCAGTGTGCAGATGAACCACCGGCTCATGCTGCCGCAGCAGCTCGATGAGGCTGGCGATCGCGGCTTCGGGCTCGTCTACCCCCTCACGGAAAAAGAGCCAGTTGATTTTGCTGATTTCGGAGTGGACGCTTCCCTGTGCGGTATGCCGCCCCGCCGCTTGGTAATCTTTCCACTGGGCCGAAGTGCCCTCAGGGTTGCGCTGCCGCCAGGTCTCGTAGCTAATGGTTTCAACGTGCATCAGGGGCACGATGCGCTTGTTGAACTTCAGGGCAAACTCAATTTCCTTGAGGCAGTAGGGGGAGTGGACCGCATGGGGGGAGATGATGAAAATGAAATTGTGGGACTTGCTGATGCCGTCGTTGATCTGAGCCTGATAGTCGACCCCCACCGGAATGTCGCTTTTATCGAGCCAGACGCTTAGCCCCTGCTGGCTCAGCTGCTCTTGCACTTGAACCGCAAACTGAAGACTATCGGCGCGTCCATAGGAGATAAAGGCGTCAAAGTAGCGGTTGATGTCCTGGCTAGCCTGGATAAACGCTTCCTGCAGACGAGTGGGCGGGAGCGTCTGGTGCCGACTGGCCGTCAGCCAGGTTTCCGCCTCGGCAAACGCGCTCCCCCGCAGCAGGTGCTTCTTGCGGCGTCGGTTGCGCTCCCAGTGCAACGCCTTGACTAGGGTGCGCTTGTGGCAGTCATAATAGTCTTCGTCTTGCCGCAGCACCTGAATCAGCTTGGCGATGGCCCCCTGCGCCGCCTCGTCCTCGACCCTGCCTTCTGCCTCATCAGTCCCAGAAATCATTTGAAAGTCGATAAACTGAATGACCCGCAGCTCATCGGGCACCTCCACCCCATCCACAGGGTGAATCAGCAGTGGGATAATCCGCTTGTTGTAGGTTTGGGCAAAGCCAAGCTCCTGCTGACAGTATTGGGAGGCCAAAGCATTGGGGGAGAGCAAATAAACGACGGTGTCAGCCCGCTCTACGCCTTCTCGAATCGCCTGCTCAAAATCCGTACCGCTCTGAATATCGGTGGTGTTGACCCAAACCGTGAAGCCCTGACGCTGGAGAATACGGTGAATTACTTCCCGCTGCAGCCGGTTCTCCTCGCTGTAGGACAAAAACACCTGGGTCATCCCCCCGTTGACCCGCTTTAGGCTTTCGGTAATGAACTCCGCCTGCAGATCAGTAGCGAAGCAGGGGGGCTGCTCGTCAAACGTCTTCGTCAGCCACTGGTGGGCACGCCCGGCGTCTTTGCCCAGCAGGTAGGTAGGCTGCCGCTGCTGCCGCTCCCAGGTGAGAGCATCCTTGAGCAGATAGGTATGCTGATGCACGTAATCCTGCTGGCGGCCGATGATATCCAACAGCCCTGCAAACGCAGCCTCAAAGTCGTCTTGCCCCTCGCGAAAATAGACCCAGTTGATCTTAGCGATGTCGGAGTGCATGTTGACAAAGCTAGACTGCAGTCCCTGAGCGCAATAGGTGTCCCAATCTTCATTGGTACCGTCTGGCGATCGCGCTGCCCAGGTTGCCCGGTCTACTTCTTCCACGTGCAGTAGCGGGATAACCCGCTTACGGTGGCGAAGCGCTAGCTCAATTTCCTTGCGGCAGTAGGGAGAGTTGACGGCGTGAGGAGAGATGACAAACAAAAAGTTGTGGGATTTTTCAATGCCGTCATCGATTTGATTTTGAAAGTCCACACCCAGGGGAATGTCGTCAAAATCAAACCAAATCTCTAACCCCGCCGCCAACAGCCGCTGATTTAGGCGAGCGACAAACGCCTTGCTGTCCTTGCGTCCGTAGGAGATAAACGCATCTTGGAAGCTATTCATGGCTACTTTTTCTAACTAAAATCCGTATGACCAGCGGGCGCGATAGCCGCGAGCGTCGAGGTGGGTAAAGCTGCTGGCGCTGGCCAGACCGCCCTGGCTGTTCCACCAGGACTCGAGCTGACGATTCACCTGAGGCGGAGAGATGCCTGACACCACAAAGTCCACCGCATCGCCGCTCAGGTGGCGCGATTTGCTGGCTCCCCCCACGCGGCGGTTGGTTACCGGGTCGCGGTACCAGGAGTTAACCCGAATGGAGCGATCGCCCAGATGCTCCCGCACCTCTTCCATCACCTCAGCAATTTTAAGGATGCCGTCCACAACCCCCCCGTCTACGGGAATGCGGGCCCCGTTTTTAGTGGCCTCAGCCCAGCTAAAATGCCCCCCTTCTAAGATGGGGTTGCCGAGATACACGGTGCCCAGCTTAGGCACCGTAATGGGGTTTCCTTTGTCTTCAGAAGCCACCGAGGCGACAGGCTCCTCGGGCTCGTCCTTGGGCTGATTTTTTGGATCAGTGCCCTCCATGGACACATGCCCTCTGAACACATACCAGTCACTGCGGCTATCCTGCCCCATCAGTACCCCATCGGGGAGCACAATTTTGGTGTGGTTGCCCTCCGCTGGATCGTCTTCTAGCACCTCGAGCTGAGTCCCCGCCTTGACGACCATCTTCTCGTCTGACTTCAGGCGGTAGGACTGCTCGGGCCGGACCTTAAAGGTGGTATCTGCAAGCACTATCAGCCGCGCCCCCTTTTGGGGCTTAGGCATGTCGATGATATTCCTCTTCTGCAGATACACCAGGATGGCGGCAACCCCAATTTTTTGGGTGTCCTCTTCAAGAATGTTGGTGCCCGCCCACACCCAGGAGGAGTCTTCACCCGAGCCGTCTCGAAACCCGTTCCAAAGGTCAAAGCCCCACAGGTAGGCTCCTAAGGTGCGCGTACGGGCCTGATGATAGTTTTTGGCAATCAAAACCTCTGCTGCTTTACGCTCAAACAGCTCAGGCTCCCGAAAATTCCACTCCCGGTAGTGCAAAATCCCGGCAAACCACCAGGGCACTCCCGTCTCTGCTTCTACGGCTTCGTAATGCGATCGCAGCCCAACCATCTGATTGGCGATCGCCTCGACCTGCGACTGACTGTCGGACCGAATAGCGCAGTTGAGAAACGCTCGCTCGTACTGAGGCTGGAGGACGTTAAGGTGAAGATTCATGACGATTGGGGAGCCTAAGCGGTAGTTGCACAATCGCCCGCATTAGCACGGCTTATTACACCGTTCTGGGCAATAATCCTGGCTCTAGCCTCGAGGAAGGCGGCCTCAAGGCAAAGCAAGATATTTGCACTATAGCCTGAGCGAAATAAAGTTTTGGTAAATACCCCTAAAGCATCGAAACGTAAGTTCATGGAAATATCTGCAGCCGCTTGAGATTTTTAGTGGAGCAGCGTATTTTTAGGTATTGATTCTCTAAAGCAGGTTTCACTTTTTAAGATTTTGAAGACGTGAATTTTTGTGACTTTCCTGCAGTATTTGCGAAGTTCGGCGAAAACCGTCGGACCATCTACAGCTCGGATGTTCTACGCAAACGCGCTGGAGCGCGATCGCCCTTCACAATTGCGCTAGTTTAACGATAAGCACTTGGGATTAAAGGCATATGGGCAAGAAGAATGACTACCGAAACTATCTCAAGAACACCCTGGGCGGTATCGTCGATCGTCTAGATATCTCCGAGTTGCGCAAAGAGTTTCTCAAAAATCGCTGGCTGGATCAGCTGATGTGGCTAGAGGGCCGGGCCACTAAAGAGCGCAACCGCCACCATACCCTACGAATGATCACCATTGTCGGCGGCGTTTTAGTGCCGGCGCTAATCAGCTTCCGCAGTCCCGGCGAAGAAAACCAGCGCTTTCAAAACGCTGTCGGATGGACGGCTTTGGGGCTCAGTCAGATCGTTGCCGTTTCGGCGGCGGTGGAGGAGTTCTTCGGCCACGGCGACAAATACCGTGACTACCGCAACACGGCGGAGGGGATGAAGATTGAAGGGTGGCAGTTTTTCCAGCTCTCCGGTCCCTATCACCAGTTTGAAAGCCACAGCGAGGCCTACACCGCTTTTGCCAATCGCGTCGAGCAATACATCCAGCAGGATGTCCAAGGATTCCTCGCTCGCTTAGACGAAAAGCAGGACGAAGATAAACTCGCAGCTAAAGAGGCCCAGCTCAATGCCGAGGCCGCCCTGCGAAACGTTAACGTCCAGCTCGAGCGAGCGCAGCAGCTAGAAGAGCGCCGACAGTTAGAGGAACGCCAAAGACTGGCCCATTCTTCTGATGGCGACGCCAGCGAGCCGGTAGCAAACGGGACCGCAGCCCCCAATGGCCTAGACCCGTTGAAGGGGCTGCCGCCACTGGGGGCTGCGGCGATGCCCTGGGAAGAGGAGGTTGATCTCGACGCGCTTCGGGCGCTTGTGAACCAGACAAAGCCAGTAGCCAATGGCAATGGAGCCGGCCAGAGAATCCGTAGCGGAAATGGGGCCGTAGCTTCAGTGCCCCAGCTGGCAACAGCGGAAGAGGTGTCGCAAGTGCTGGAATGCCCGCTAGAAGACTGCCGCAAGTATCTTCCCGGCATTCTCGCGGCGCTGCAGGACTACGACATCCTCGACAAACACGTGCTCATCGGCATGCTAGCCACTATCCGCGTCGAAACCTCGGGAATGAAACCCGTTCATGAATGGGGGGGGGAGAAATACTGGAAACGCTACGAAGGCCGCAAAGATCTGGGGAATATTCACCCCGGCGATGGGGTTCGCTACCACGGGCGGGGCTATATTCAGCTGACGGGCCGGGCAAACTACCGCACCTACGGTAAAAAGCTCGGCGTTGACTTAGAAAACAACCCCGATCTGGCGATGGATCCTGAAGTTTCGGCTAAAGTGCTGGCCTGCTACTTCAAAGACCGGGGCGTCGCGACAGCGGCCCGGGCCGGAGACTGGCGGCGCGTACGTAAGCTAGTCAATGGCGGCTACCATGGCTGGGATGTATTCTCTAAGTACATCGACCGGGCCAAGGCGCGCATCGTGGCTTAGCACGCGTCGCCGCTGGCTTTATGTAAAATAACCAACAGGTTTGGGACAACTATGGAATTTTCTCAAGACGACGTACAGGCTCAAATTCAGTCCCTAAGGCAAGAGATCAGCGAGCTGCGATCGCTGCAGCTGGTGCAGCAGGAATCAATTGCGTCTCTGATTGCGCTATCTCAACAGCAGACCTCAGTGATTGAGCAGCAAACGTCGGTCATTCAAAAGATGGCGGGGCATTAAGCGGTCTAAGGGGATGCTGCTAAAGTCAGTGTCCTAACAAACAAGCGAAAAGGGTGCAGGTAATTTATCGGCGAATCCCAACTGCGGGAGGCTCCGCCTTAGAAGTTCAGTAACGTCACTGTGGTCGGGCTAAACAGTAGCACTCTAAATAGGAGCTACCGCTCTCCCACAGCCCTATGCAGCTACCCTTCTCACCTTCAACACCTATGACGCAACGCCATCGCCCCTCCGATTCCTCACTGTTGGCCGATGCTTGGCAGCTCTATATCCAGCTTCAAAAGAGCGGTCGCGACTCCTTTCGAAAATATCTGCTCGTCCAAGCGGCTTGGATGACGCTGCTGTTAGGGGCAATTTTCTTGGCGCTGCTGTCTTCCCCTAAGGCATCTTCGGCGTTGGGTCTCAGCGTGGGCGCGATTGGGCTGGCGATCGCCGCCGTAATGCTGTTTGTCAGCGCCAGCCAAATGCGAGAGCGGCGGTCCTGGGCAGCCCTGCAGAGCGCTACCGAGACCCTAGGGCGGGCTATTTATCTCTACCGTACCGTGCTGCAAAAGATCCCGCAGCGACATCATTGGCTAACTTGCCAGGTAGAGCAAGTGCAGCAGCAGGTGGCTCCCACCGGAGTTCTGCTAATGACAAAGGCGGCGTCCCGCGAGAGCTACCCCGACCTGCTGGCAGAAGGCTACTTGACAGAACGCCTTGACCCGCAAATTTCTCAGCTGGCGCGGCAGGTGGCTGGGCTGCAGCGCCAGCAGCAGGTGCTGTGGGTGGTAGTGGTGCTCTTGGGGGGCTGCAGCATTTTACTGCTGGTGCTGGCCAGTCCCTTCAGGCTGTGGGCCGCCTTGCCTCTGGCAGCGAGCCTGGCGGTGGGGCTGTGGATTGACATCTCTGGCCTAACCGCGACCCTGGAGGCGGCGACGCAGCGGCGGCTAGAGCTAATGCTAATTCGCAATCGCTGGCTGGGGCTGATGCCAGACGAGCGCACGGGCTCCCAATTTTTTCAGCTGGTTGTGGCGACTGAGGCGCTGCTGACGGGCCAGCCCTCAGGCATTCCCGAGCTAGACGATACGGACCAGACGCTGCTGCAGGCCGCCACCGCCACCCCCGTTGAACTTGACCAGGTCCCTCAAGGGACAGAACCTGAGATCACGCCGATCACGGTGGACGTCGGCTTCACCGATACCGAGGACGCGCCACCTCAGGCCGACGACGACAAGAGCGTCGATGCGGTGCCGCCCAACGTGCCTGCAGCGGTGGTCGTAGAAGAGCCTGCGCCTCTGCCCGCCCCTGTCCCCGCCCCCGTGCCTACAGAGCTGCCCACCGTGCCTCGGGGAGCTCCCCACGCTTTTGTCGTGATGCCCTTTGGCCGTAAGCAGGCAGCCGATGGCAGCTGGATTGACTTCGACCGCATCTACAGCGATTTGATCAAACCCGCTCTGCTAGAGGCGCGATTCGAACCCTTTCGCGCCGACGAAGAATCCGCCAGCGGCGACATCCTCACCGATATGTTCCAAGAGCTGCTGCTGGCGGACCTGGTGATTGCGGACCTAAGCATCGACAATGCCAACGTTTACTACGAGCTGGGCATCCGCCACGCCATGCGCAAGCGGGGCATCGTCCACATCCAATCCGGACGGGCCTACATGCCCTTCGACATCTTCAACGTGCGCACCATCCCCTACCACTGCGATGACAGCGGCTGTCCTGATCCCGCCCACCTCAAAAAAGATAAGCAGGCCATTATCAGCACCCTGCTTGCCACCTGGGAGTCGGACCGCAACGCCATTCACAGCCCCATCTTCAACCTGCTGGATGGCTTGATAGAGCCTGACCGCAAGACCCTGCGCACCCCTCTAGCCACCGGCTACTGGGAAGAGTACACCAGTCTGCAGCAGCGGCTGCAGGTCGCCCAACGGCAAAAGCGCATCGGCGATGTGCTGCTGCTCACCGAAGAAGTGAAAAATCCATTGGTGAAAGAAGACGTGCTGGCCTACGCCGGAAAAGTGCTGCGGGATACGGGGAACTCTGCTTTGGCCCTGAAGCAGTACCGACAAGGGCTAGACATTAACCCAGAAAACGTCGAGTTTCGCTGCGAGGAGGCCTACCACCTCAGCCGCCTGCATCAGCCCAACGAGGCCATCGTGAAGCTGGAGGCGCTGCTGGAGGACGAGCCCAATCACACCCAGGCCATGGCCTATCTGGCTCGGATCTATAAAGACCTATGGAAAGACAAGTGGTTCCATTTAGAAGAGGCCGAGCTGCGCATCAAAGCCGCCTACGACGCCTCCCACTTTTTGCAAAAGGCGATTGAAAACTACCTGCGCGCCTTCCGGCTCAACCAAAACTCTTATTACCCTGGCATCAACGCCTTTATGCTGACGGCGGTGCTGGACAGCTTAGCGGAGCGGGTAGGGCCGACGGGTGACCCCGACGAAGCGGCCTACCGACAGCAGATGATGGACCTCAAGGGGGCGGTGGAGTTCTGCCTGCGCAGCCAGATGCAAAACCACCCCAAGGACTTTTGGGCGGCCTCGTCCCTGGGAGACCTCGCGGTGTGCGTCGCGTCTGAGCCCATACAGGTGGCGATCGCCTACAAAAAGGCCCTAACGGCGCTGTGGAACCAAAAGTTTGCCCTCCAATCGATTTTGGATCAGCTGTATCTGCTGCACCTGCTGGAATTTCGCCCCGAGTATGTGGAGGCGGGCCGCACCGTACTAGACGAAGAGCTGCGTCGGTTCAACAGCACCACGATTGAGGAGGGCGACGGAGACACCGCCGCCCCCGTATTTATGTTCTCCGGCCACATGATCGATAGCCCCAGTCGGCCTAAGCCTCGCTTTCCGGCCACCATGGAGCCGGAAGCCAAGCGGCGCATTGAGGCGGTGCTAGAGCGTTTGGGCGCTCAGTCGGGCTGCAGGGCCATCTGCGGCGGCATCGCCTGCGGCGGCGACATTCTCTTTTTAGAGTCCTGCCTGGCTCGCGGCATGGTGGCCGATATCTATCTCCCCTTTGACCCTCCAGGCTTTATTCAAGACTCTGTGAATTTTGCGGGCGATCGCTGGGTGGAGCGCTTCTACGCGATCGCCAACCACCCGGACGCGACGATTCACCTACAGCCCGAGCGGCTGGGCAAGGTTCCAGATGGGGAGGATATCTACAGCCGCAACAACCGCTGGACGCTGTACAACGCCCTCACTCACCGGATTGACTGCATGCGGCTGCTTGTGCTGTGGGACGGGCAGGGGGGCGACGGCCCCGGCGGCACAGACGACATGGTGCAGCAGGTGCGGCAGCTAGGCGGCATTGTGGAGCATATCGATACTACGAAGTTTGATTATTGGCGGGAGCACCAGGCTGTGGCGCAGGACGAACTGGCCTTAGACGAGCATTCCACAGGCGACCGAGAATCGGCGATCGCCTAGGCTGCACTAGCCACACGGCGATGATCAAAACCGACCCGCGCTACCGGTCAAATCGCGACTTTATGTTCACTTCGACAATTATCTCCGGTAAGGATCTGCTGGCTCAGTTTCCCGATTGAGCGATCGCTTTTTGGACCACGAATCTAACTGTTTCTAGAATGGCGATCGCCCGGTCGCTAGCATTTTGTAGCCTGACGCCATGGCGGCAAAGGCAACAAAGAACTGCCACAGGCTGGTGGGGTTGAGAATGGCGCGACTGCTGCCGAAGACAAAGACGATACCGGCGATCAGGAAGACCCAGCCGAAGTGTCTCGCGCCGATGGGCATGATCAGCAGCCAGACGACGCCTAGAACGAGGCAAAGTACCGACAGATCGGCGGAGAGGCCACGCCAAAAGTACGGATAGACGTTAGTGGTGAAGACGATGTTGCGCCCGAGAAAGTAGACGCCGAGGAGCATGAGGGCGAACCCAATCAGCTGGACTAGAAATCTCATGTTCAGGAACCTTGGGTGACACTGTACTTGACCAGTGTGCCCGCTGAGAAGGCTGTCCCGCCAGTCACTGTTGGGATATCGTCGGGGCATTTTCAGACGATTAAGCCTCGTTTAAGCGCTATTCGTTAGCCATTCACTAGACCGAGGATTTCGATCGCTGAGGCTTTTACGCAGTCGGCCACTAAACCGAGTAAGAGTTTGGTGTGACCGGCTTGCCAGGCGACGACAGCATCAATATAAGCGGCTCTGTCAGTGGCTTGGACAACGGCAATTGGGTAGCCGGTTCGCAGCAGGTGTAGGTTCATTAGGAGGCGAGCGACTCTGCCGTTGCCGTCGGTGAAGGGGTGAATGGTGACCAAACGGGCATGGAGTTCGGTGGCAATTTCAATTGGATGTAGGGGGTGGGGGTGAGCGAGCCAGGTGCCGAAGTCGGCCATCAGATCGGGCACCTGGATGGCGTTAGGATACCGGTAGTTGGTGCCTGCGGCCATGACATTGACGGTGCGGTAGGCTCCCGCCTGCTTATCTCCTTTGCACACCAAGCTATGCATTTGGCGAACTTCCCATTGGGTGATGGGGGTGCTGGTCTGGGCGAGGTCGCGCATGTAGTCGATGGCTTCGGCGTGGTTGACCACTTCTAGGTGGTCTTGAAGGGGTTTGCCGCCGATGGTGATGCCTTTTTCGAGGACGATTTGAGTTTCGGTTTCAGTAAGGGTGTTGCCTTCGATGGCGGTGGAGTTGTGCGTGAGGCGGACGGTGTAGAGTTCTCGGAGGTTTTTGAGGAGGGCGGGGTCTAGGGGGCGGAGGGCGTCGAGCTGGGTTTTGAGGCGATCGCATTCCTGAAGAATGTCGGTGGGGATGGGGTCAGTCATGGTCCATCTCGTCGGATTGGACTTTGTCGGCGAGGAGGTTGTGCATCAAGCTTTCCCCATCAGGGTATCTGATAAGATACCTTTTTCTATCCACCAACCTGTGAAACGTAGGTTTGAAGGCTAGACCAATGGGTGATTGGGACCCGGCCCAGATTGGAGCTTACTCATCGACGGGCGATCGCCGCACCCCTTCACTTGGGGTTTTTGGTTTAACGCCAGGAATGGCCTCAGTGAAGGGGCCGATGCTATGAATTGAGCTAAGAGCGCGATCGCCCGAATCTAACCTCCTGAAGCTCCTAGCGCTGTTCTGTCTCAGCCGGCAGCATTTCCGGTGCATCGGTTTCAGCCGGTAGCGTTTCCGGCACGCCTATTTCAGCTGATGGTGCTTCTGGTTCCTCTGGTTCCTCTGGTCCCTCTGGTCCCTCTGGTTCCTCTGTTTCAGCCGGTGGCACTTCCGGCACGCCTGGCACGCCTATTTCAGCCGATGGTGCTTCTGGTGCCTCTGTCTCAGCTGGTGGCGCTTCCGGCACGCTTGTTTCAGCTGGTGGCGCTTCTACCGCCTGCACCGTGAGCTGATATCGCCCTTGGTTCTCTGCATTCAAGCCATTGGCAACGACGATATAGCTGCCATCTTGCGGCAGCGTCGCTACAATGCCCGAATTGGTTGTTGTCCTGTTTAGGTCGTCGTTGCGAGCGACCAGTCTCTGCTGCGCATCTGCCAAGAGTAAATAAGTGTCAAACTCGTCACTCTCCATCATGATCAACACGGTCTGCCCTGCCTGCCCTTCAAAGGAGTGGGTGTCATAAAAACTTCCGTCATCGGGAGAAACCCGGTCCCCTTCTTCTAACACGCCCTCGACTTGAAGCAGCATCTCATCCTCTTCAGACTGCGCCACCGCACGAGGGGCGATCGCCCCTGCCACCATCAGCGCCGTCAAGCCCAGCCACAGTATAGAAACCCGCATTAGAATCGCCTCGCGTAAGATATTTAGCAGTTTATACGTCTGAGCCAGGAGACCACATAGTCCGAACGATTGGTCAATTGGGCTGAGATTAGTCCTTAACTGCGCCAGAGGCTAGGCGTAAGAACCCGGCACCAGCAGAGGCAGAGAGCCCAACACCGTCGCGCCGCCATCTCCAAGCGGAAGAGCAATAACGTCTTAAGGTCAATGCTTTTACCCAGCTCAGCCAAACCGTCAGACTCACCCGCCTGGTCCTACGTCTGGCGATCGCTGTCCACAGAGAGAGCGGCTGCGGGCTCAAAGTTTCCGGTGCTTCGTCGCCCTCGCTCGGCCAGGTAGGCTGGACAACTGTTCGCCCTACCCATGCTCCCAAAATACCAGCCGCCCTCTTGCCATAGCAGCGCAGATGACCTGTTCTGTGTGGCTAGAGCTGTGGACCCCATGGCTCAGTCTCCCAAGAATTCGGTCTGGGCGGAGCTGCGTGTTGTTACGAGCAACACGTAGCCCCTAAGCCCCCACGGCAGGATGTGGCTGTCGGGAAGGCCTGAGGTAATTATTACCCACGTCATCCCCAACCCAAAACGTCGCGGATGATCGGTCTTGGGGGACTCCAACCGAAACCGTAAGGAGTCCCTCATGTTATCTCAATACAACCAGCCGTCGTCTCCCCAAGAGACGGCACAGAGCGCTATGCCCCAAAGGCAGGGTTTGCCCGCAGATTCAGCTAACGGCTGTAGCCCTGCAGGCGAAACTCACCCCGGCGGTGCTTTAAGGCCCGACGATGCCGGTGCGCCTCCCAGCCTCAGGCTCGCCACTCCCACCGACGCCGCCTACGAATATCTGCACCACTTCCTCATTGGCTCGCCCCAAGGCGTAGACGCCGCTGTGGAGCGGCTGCACCTGTTGCGCTACGTCGAGCACCGTCTGTGGACGCCCCACATCGCCATCGGTGAGCGGGGCCTTACCATCACCCAAGCCGAAGGGCAAGTGCTGCGCTATCTTGTGCGATCGCGCCCCCGAGCGTCTTTGTAAGGCGTTCTCCCCTGCTAACCGCTCCTGGCAGCTAGCGGGGGAAAAGCGGAGCTAGAGGATGGCCATCAGTCACTGTGGCTCCGGCGGAAGCGTTGCGCCCTGCGCGGCAACGCGAATGACCTGCACCAGCAGGGTCAAATCAACCGATGCTCCTCCTTTGAGGCCATGTGGCGACATTAGGCAGGGGTAGACGAGCAGTCCGGCCTGGTGGCCTGCTTCGGCGATCGTGGGCTCAAGGACCACCATCGGCAGCAGCGCCAGACTGCGCAGCTGCCCCAGCTGCCGGAGGTAGGCAGGATTCGCCGGAACAGAAAGGCCCAGCAGAGCCACATTGGGCTTCCAAACTTGCGCAACGAGGCCAGCTTGATCGAGATCGTCCACCTCTAGTACGCGGCAGCCATAGGGATGAAGTAATCCACTGAAGTCTATCGTAGACGGCGCTTCCGTTTCCTCAGATGGATTGAAATAGAGCACCGTCAGCGTTGTTGACGAGGGAGCTCGGGGCGTCACCGTCCGGGGGGCTGACGCTGAGGAGTGCAGTCCCTGCGGCACCGTATCGGCCAGCGTTTGCAGCAGGGCAGATGGCGTTGACGGCAGTGATAGCACGGCGTCCGCCTGCCCTCGTTCTAAAGGATGTGCGGTGGACGCCGTGCTGAGAATAGTCGGAATATGCCGAGTCGCCAAGTCACCCTTGACCAGCGCTAGGACGTCCCAGCCCGAGAGCAGAGGCAAAACTGGATCTAGAAAGAGGATTTTGGGATGCAGCCGCCTCACCTTTTGCAGCGCCTCCGTTCCCGAGCGGGCGACAGCGACACGATAACCGATGTCGCTGAGCTGTGAAACGAGCTGGGTCAGGTGGGAGGCCGCTGCTTCCGCGACAACAGCGAGAGGGTGAGTCATCTGAACCGCTGCGGCACTACTTTGAGGAGAGGGTGGCGCAGAAATGTGGGACGGCGCAGGCGGCAAAAGCAGCGTGAACTCACTTCTTCCAGGATTCGAGACAAAGGTTAGATCGCCGCCGTGCAGCTGGACCAGTCGCTGGGTTAAAACCAGTCCCAGTCCGGATTCTGCAGCATGGGTAGAGGGATTTTCCAAAGGCTGTAGGGTTTGCAGCAGTAGCGTCTGTCTCTCTGGAGGAATGCCTATCCCGGTATCCCAAATTGTAAAGGCATACCACTGTCCCCACTGCTCAACAGCAATGCCCACCTCGCCAAATGTGGCCGTAGAACGGCGGGCATTCGCGAGCAGCTGAGCCAGCATCTGGACCAGACGCTGCTTGTCTGCCACAATTTCGCTCAGCCCTAGCTGAATGCTGATCGAAGGCGGAACTGTAGCGGCAGGAGGCTGCGCAGCGGCGCGGGGCTGAAATTGCCAAGCGAGATCGCACAGCTGTCGAATCGATAGGCTTTGATAGGAAAGCTGTAGCTGACCTAGCTCGACGCGCGATAGGTCGAGCATGTCGTTGGCTATGGCAGCGAGGCGCTGGCTGTTGTGCCGAATGAGCTGGATATAGCGCTGCTGGCGATCGCTCAAGCTCTTGAGGGCGGAATCGGCTAGCAATTCTGAAAGCCCCAGCATTGCCGTTATTGGGTTCTTAACTTCGTGGCTGATATAGGCAAGATAGCTACTTTTAAGCTGGCTAGTTTGCACCAGTTCTGCGTTTTGAGCCATAAGCTCTTGGGAGGGCAGTGGATTGTTCCAAGTCGGTGCCAGCCGAGTTGGGTTGAGCAACCCTAGGGGGCGCTGCTCGGCGTCAACGGCGACCCACTCAAATTGGGCAGCATCGTCGGAATAGTGCCGCAGATAAGCTTTGAACTCTTGCACAGACCAAGTGGCAGGAACAAGCTGCAGCGGTTTCAGCTGCAGGCGCAGCTCGGGCCGCTCAAGCACTTGCTTCAGGGTCGATTGCAGCAGCGGCATGGGGGCCGCATCATCGCGGCTAGAAACAGGGGCTGATGCGCTGTCGTGGGAGGGCAGCGAGTCAATAGGCTGGGTCAGTCCACAAATTATCGCTGACATCAGCTGCGACAGTGAGGCTAGGGGCAAAGCTCCGACAGGATCCTCGTCCCAGATCAAAAGCCACTCTCCTTCGGCAGTCGTAAGCTGTTCAAAAATCGATATCAGTCGATCCTGGGCATTACAGGTCGGTACCGCTATGATCAGAGCCTGAATCGATTCGCTATCCATAGAAGTACCGCTAAGGCACAAGAGTAGATGGTCGCTCAGCTTCTACAATAGACCGTAGTGCCCCCGCACCAATGTATCGTGATTGTAGAGCGCTTTTATGGCCTCCAAACAGGAATCAAAGCCAAAGATAGTTGTCTATGCCTACTTAGCGACTGATGCGGTAGCGCCTTCACTAAAGTCAAGTTTAGACGGCGACGCGTATCAGCTCGAAATATTTCTGACCCACAGCGATTTCATTGAGGCGATTGAAGCCTGCCGCAATGGTATTGACTGTCTAATTCTAGATGCTCAGGGCAAGCTTCCGTCAGCGCTTGGCGAACTGCGATCGCGCTCGATTTTGTTGCCTACAATTTTAATTAGGGACAGACGTCTCGAAGATGAGGCGATCGCCGAGCAGGCCGACAGCCCAGATAAATTTGGATATTACACCGCGATCTATTGGCTGGAGTTCCAGCAGCTCAACCAGCTGCCGTCCCACATCGATCGCGTGATCAACCAGTTTCTCAAAATCCCCTTATCAGGCGAAACTGAGCAGCCTTCACACAATGATATCGACAAGCAAGAGCATGCGCTGCTCGCCTGTCAGCAAGACCGACTGGCCGAAAAGCTGAAAGAGAGGCTAGGGTATTTGAGCGTTTACTATAAGCGAGATCCAGAGCGATTTCTGCGCTATCTACCTTCAGAGGAAAAACAGCGGCAGCTCGCTCAGCTGAAGCGAAGCTACCAGGAAATTATTCTCAATTACTTTACAGACGATCCGTTGCTCAACCAAAAGATTGATAATTATGTCAACTCAGCCTTTTTTGCTGACGTGCCCATTGTTCAAGTCGTTGAGATCCACATGGACCTTATGGATGCATTTTCCAAGCAGCTGAAAATCGAGGGCCGCAGCGAGGAAATTCTTCTAGACTACCGATTGACCTTGATCGATACTCTCTCTAACCTATGCGAAATGTATAGGCGATCGATTCCTCGGCAGGCCTAGCCGTCGGGAAATCGCTCCCTTCCTGGTCACAAGCCCACTTCCTTGCCCTATTTGGCCTTATTTACGGTCTCTAGCATGCTGCTTTGAGCAGTCCACTCTAGAGGTACGGACTCTCTCCTATGACTCCTCCCCAAAAAACCTACGTCTTGAAACTATACGTTGCAGGCAACACTCCAAACTCCCTGAGGGCCCTGAGAACGCTCAACAGCATCCTTGAGCAAGAGTTTCATGGCGTCTACGCGCTTAAGGTAATTGATGTGATGAAGAATCCCCAGCTCGCTGAAGAGGACAAGATCCTAGCAACGCCGACGCTCTCCAAAATTCTGCCGCCGCCCGTTCGTAAAATCATTGGGGACTTGTCTGATCGAGAGAAGGTGCTGATTGGACTAGACTTGCTCTACGATACCCTGTCCAATGGTGAGCTGAGCGACGACAGTTAGTAGCGTCGGCTCTTCGGTACTGTAGCCTTGTCCCTAGTGACGCATAACCGGCTAGGATTGAGAGTGTTACGACCCTGTATTAACTTAGATTGCATAGCCCATGCAGCCAAACTCCTACAACGCTCGCGAAACTGACCCCTTTGACACGTCGAGGGGGGAAGAGGGCGTTCAAAAACTCCGGACCATGATTGAGGGCTTCGACGATATCAGTCATGGGGGTATCCCGGCGGGCAGAACGACGCTGGTCAGCGGCACCTCGGGTACCGGAAAAACGCTGTTTGCTATTCATTTTTTATATAACGGCATTATTCATTTCGACGAGCCGGGACTCTTTATTACTTTTGAAGAGTCCCCCTCCGACATCATTGAGAACGCCCATAGCTTCGGCTGGGATCTTCAACAGCTCATTGACGACGGAAAGCTGTTCATCTTAGACGCCTCGCCCGATCCAGAAGGTCAAGAAGTCGTCGGTAACTTTGACCTGTCAGGAATCATCGAGCGCACTCAATACGCCATTCGAAAGTACAGCGCGTCTCGCGTCTCGGTTGACTCTGTCACCGCCCTTTTTCAGCAGTACGACGCCACCTCAATTGTGCGACGCGAGCTATTCCGACTGGCATCGCGATTAAAGCGAGTGGGCGTTACCACCGTGATGACAGCAGAGCGAACCGAAGAATATGGCAGCGTAGCACGATACGGCGTTGAAGAATTCGTCTCTGACAACGTTGTTATCGTTCGCAACGCCCTTGAGGGAGAACGCCGTAGACGAACAATCGAAATCCTCAAGCTGCGAGGCACCACCCACATGAAGGGAGAGTATCCCTTTACGATTACCAATCAGGGGATCAATATCTTTCCGCTCGGAGCGATGCGCCTCACCCAGCGCTCGTCAAACGTACGCGTGTCCTCAGGCGTTGAGACGCTAGACGAGATGTGCGGCGGTGGTTTCTTTAAAGATTCAATCATCCTGGCTACCGGAGCTACCGGCACCGGCAAGACGATGCTAGTGAGCAAGTTTCTGCAGAACGCCTGCGAAAACAACAGCCGTGCCATCCTTTTTGCTTACGAAGAGTCGCGGGCGCAGCTCTCCCGTAACGCCTATTCCTGGGGAATCGATTTTGAGGAGTTGGAGCAGCGGGGTCTGCTGCGCATTCTATGCGCTTATCCCGAGTCTGCTGGGCTTGAAGACCACCTACAGATTATCAAGTCTGAAATTGCCAACTTTAAGCCGTCCCGCATTGCTATCGACTCGCTCTCCGCCCTAGCCCGCGGCGTCAGCAACAATACCTTCCGTCAGTTTGTGATTGGAGTAACAGGGTTCGCTAAACAAGAGGAGATTACAGGGTTCTTCACGAACACCACCGACCAATTCATGGGGTCTCACTCAATCACCGACTCACATATCTCGACCATCACTGACACCATATTGATGCTTCAGTACGTCGAGATTCGAGGGGAAATGTCCCGGGCCATCAACGTTTTCAAAATGCGCGGCTCTTGGCATGACAAGGGCATCCGAGAGTACATGATTGACGAGAACGGACCTCAGATTAAGAAGTCTTTCCGAGAATACGAGCGGATTATCAGCGGCTCGCCTAACCGGATAGCGGTCAATGAGCGTAATGAGCTTTCCCGTATCGTGCAGGGCTTTCAGGAAAAAGGTGAACAGGAAGATTGACGCACTCCCCCTGACCCTGTGGGTACAGTCGGAGATTCCTGTTTCTTTTACTCTTGGCTAGACAACAGCATTAAGCTACTGCCCCCGTTAGACCGTCTCCACAGGCATTTTCAAGAACCGTCCGCCCGACGGCCCTATGTCGAATCACCTGGCCGCTGGCAACGTCTCTAGGCATTGACGCCCCACAAGAGCAGCTATGCCAGCGGTCAGATAGCTGCTTCACTATTTTGTCCCCACAATCAGGGCACTCCTGAGAAGTGCCGCGAGCATCAACCTTCAGATACGCCTTGCCTCGCTTCCAAGCAATCCACGGCAATATCTGATTGAGAAACTGCCCGTGGCCTGCATCGCGCATGTGCTTACCGAGGATACCCCGCGACAGTCCAACTAGGTTGAGGTCTTCTACTGCAATCACATCGGCTCCATGGCAAAGCTGATGTGCGACTTTGAAGTGGAAGTCCTTGCGGGTATTCCTGATGCACTCGTGCAGCCGCGCCACCTTTTGCTGAGCCTTAATCCAGTTTGCTGACCCTCGCTTCTTTCGCTTCAATCTGCGTTGCAGCAATTTCAGCTTGCGCTGCATATCCACAAAGAATCGAGGGCGCTTAATCTGAAGGCCGTCAGAGGTGGAAAGAAAATACTCCAGGCCAACATCAACACCAACAATATGACCTGCTACAGGGGGTTGAGGAATGTGTGACATCCTCCCGACGCTGACAGCAAGCTGTACAGCGCGGGCTTCCTCAGTGACTCCCAGCTATTGCCGAGACATATCCTGAGATAGGTTTATACTCCGCCTGATGCCCCACGGCAGAGTTTTGAATTTTCATCTCCGCGAGGGAGGATACGCACTATGTGTCGCAGATACATTTGCAAACTGAGGAACGGGTGACTTGCAGCTTTCGCCTACGGGCCCGTCACACTCTTTGCGGGGTGTATCACCTTGCTATCTCTATCATACCAACTGCTAGCCTCAGCGCTGAGCGCACTATCCGCTGTGCATCATTTTGCGGGCGCACTTCGGCTAGCGCGACTCTCATCCCGACGCTCACCCTGACGGGTAGAGCGCGGGGCTTCCTGTCTAGTAGCTAAATCAGCCTGAAACGTCAGCATCAGATAGAACCCTGATGGACGTTTCACAACCCGCGCCTGCTTAACCCTGAAGCCATCGGGATAGGGCCGGGACTGGCGAATCCTCGCGTCGCCAATGCAGGGGCTTCACAGACCCATTGCCCAGAAGGTGCTTGCCAAGCTACGGAAACACGAAGGAGTGCATTCGCTTTTTGAACCGGGGGAACCCAAAGCCGCGCTCCTTCATGTCTCGAAACGCCTTGTCTAGCGTCTTGAGCACCTGCTGAAGTACCTGGGCATTGACCGACTTGAGCGCTGCGTTCGACGTCTTGGCTTGCGTCAGCGATTTGCATTGCTCAGCAAAGCCAGGAAACGGAGCATCAGCAGCCACGATGTACTCGCCCCACAAAGAGCAGGTATTGACTGAGCTTTTGCGCGAGGCAATCCAGTCCTTGCGCTCTCGCAATGCATAATTCCAGACGCTACGGCAGACCGACAAGATGTGTTCCATCTCAATCGCCTGTCGTTTGGTCGGCTTCAGCTTGTACTCACGGGTCAGTGTTAGCATTGATGTATTGTAGCTTAGTCGTCACACCGATGCAGACCCTAAACAAGCTTAGGCACTGCGCTTACAATATCCAGTTTCATTTGGTCGTCTGCACAGAGGACCGCAGAAAATGTATTACTGCTGCGATGCAAGACCGGCTGGCCGAGATATTCCGCGCCACCCTCGGCAAATGGGAATGTGAGCTGATTGAGTGCAATGGTGAGCCGGACCATATCCATTTGCTGATATCGGTCAATCCCAAGGTTCAGCCGTCCAAGCTGGTGAACAATCTCAAAACCGTGTCGAGCCGCTTAATCAGGAAAGAGTTTGACGGGACACCTCAACCGTGTCTATCGGGGTAAGCCGGTTTTTTGGAGCAGGTCGTATTGCCTTATTTCCTGCGGCAGCGCTCCCATATCAGCTTTGAAGCAGTACATTCAGCAGCAAGCCGAAATCGATTGATTGCTCACCTACGGCTCACGCGCCGCTTCACCACCCCCTAGCCGCTACGCGGTATAGGCGGAGCACTGCGGCGGCCTTTGGTAGACAAGTTTCTGCGGGGTGACCCCTGTAGAACTCATCTACCCCTCAAAGCCCTTTGGCCTCGCTAAATCCTAGGCGCCAATGCGCAGCAGCTCAACGTCAAAGATGAGCGTCGCGTTGGGGGGAATGACCCCACCTGCCCCTCTCGCGCCGTAGCCTAAATCGGGGGGGATGATTAGCTTGCGCTGTCCGCCAACGCGCATTGTGGCAATGCCCTCATCCCAGCCGCGAATCACCCGTCCAGCGCCCAAGCGGAACGAAAAAGGCCGATTGCGATCGCGAGAGCTGTCGAATTTGGTGCCGTCTTCTAGGGTGCCGGTATAGTGAACGCTTACGGTCTGGCCAGCCTGGGGCTGCGCGCCAGTCCCTTCTACTTCGTCAATATACTGTAGGCCCGAAGCCGTAGTGACTGTGTCAAGCGCTGAGTCCTCTGAGGCCATGGGGTTAGATTCAAATAGGGTCGGGGCTTGGGCAATGATTTCGGGTTCGGTTTGGGATGCGCTAGAGGGGCCCATCCGCTGCTCTAGGGGGGATGCCGCTGACGCCGGACGAGGGACTTCACTCGGGGCCGCGATCGCCGATGAGCCCGTCAGTTGAGCAACAACCAGCACGGCGGCACAGCCAATCATCACAGCGACGCTAATTAAAATCTCTCGCACAGCAGGTCTCCAAATTTGGGCAATCAAGTTGAGCAGTCAGGGCAGTTAGGCAAGACGGGGCGGCAGCGGGATCACTCACGCCAGCGTTCCTAGCTTACCGTTTCCCAGGCCGACGCGATCTTATCGCCAGAGCCGATTTTCCAAGTCTCGCATCTGGCGCTCTAGGCGGTCAAGGCGGCCCCGCAGCTCATCCATCTCGTTTTGGCGGGGAACCCCTAAATCCTGTAAAACCTGCTTGAGCTGCCGCTGCATCTGAGCCTCAAAATTGGTCTGCTCAGAGCGCATTTGACCCATCAGATCATCGACAAACGTCTTGGCCTGCTCGGGGTCAAGTTTGCCGTCCCTTACCCATTGTTCACTCACTTCCCGCAGCTTGTCCGCAGCTAGGGAGGTGGTGCCAATCCCAACCATGAGCAATTGCTTAAGTACATTGTTTTCCATTGAGACAGTCCTCGTCGTCCGGACAGATGGGGTTCAAGCCCGCTAGCGCCAATGGCCCAGCACTTGTCATTATAAGCGTGCTGCAGCTAGATGCGATGTTCGGATAACCTGCCCTCAACAAGGGCCAAATCACCACCTAAGATATGCTTAGCGGAGTAGGTTAGAGAGTTCAAGGCCATGGTTATCGAATGGTTGAGGTTTTGGGTCGAAGAGGCCAGTCGCGAGCGATTTATTCAAAGAGATGACGAAATCTGGACCCAAGCTCTGTCTCGATATCCCGGCTTTTTAGGAAAAGACATCTGGATTAGTCATGACTCCCTTACAGACGTGATCACGGTGGTGCAGTGGGAGACGGAAGACTCCTGGTTTTCAATCCCTCAAGACGAACTTGACCAGATAGAGCGTCGCTTCTGCGCTGCCATGGGGGCCGGAACCTACGAGCTGCAGGAAACCAAGAAGTATTATGTGCGCAAATCAACCCGGCGCTAGAATGGTTGCTGAGGGCTGCTTTAGCCTATTCCAGGCTGCGCTTTGCCGGTTTGCGTTTTACCAGTCTGTATTTTAAATTTGGTCAATCAAAATTCGCGAGAAGTTCGCGTTTGGAGCAGAGTCATGCCAGAATGCCCCCGCTGCCAGCAAAGCGTCGATTCCCAGGCGATCGCCTGCCCGGCCTGTGGAACGCTGCTTAAAGCCTATGGCCATCCCGGCATTTCCTTACACCAGGCCACTGATGGCGCTGCCCTCTGCGAGAGCTGCCTTTACCACCAAGACGACACCTGCAACTTTCCCAAACGACCCTACGCCCGCCAATGTACCCTCTATCAACCGCTCGCCCCGGCTGCTGATGCGTTGAGGAGCGATCGCCCCAGCCCCGCTAGTGGCGCTAAAGGACTGTTTCAGGGCGATCGCGTTCAGTCCTGGATACAGGAGCACAGCCGAGCGCTGCTGTGGATTGGGCTGGCCGTGGTTTCTATTCTGGTTGTGCTGCGCTAGTCCTGGAAGCCGGCGGCGCGGGCCGTCACTACGCTTCGACGGCGGTGGCGCTGGGGGTCAGTTCTGTAGCCTCAGAGAGAGAGTCTGTGGGCGAGGCGTCTGTGGGCGAGGCTGCGGGCAAGGCGTTGGACCGGGCCGTAAACGGACCAGCGTTAATGAGCGCCTCAAAAGAGGGAGCCTCGGCCTGGAAAACGGCCAGATCGAACCAGAATGTGGTGCCTACGCTAGGCTCACTAATGAGGTTTACGGTTCCGTGGTGCTTCCCCACAATGTTGCGGACAATAGAGAGCCCCAGTCCCGTTCCTTCCAAGGTATGGACGCGGTTTTCAACTCGGAAAAAGCGATCGAAAATAGCGGCTTGGTCCTCAGGGTCAATGCCAATGCCGGTATCGGCCACTTCAACTCGGACGCAGGGATAGGTTGAGGAAACGCGGTCAGGCGCTAGGGCATGGGCACGAATAGCGATACTTCCGCCGGCATTGGTGAACTTGAGGGCGTTGCCCACCAAGTTGGTCAGCACCTGCAGAAGCAAATCATAGTTGCCCAATACGGCGGGTAGGTGGGGGTCAACGTCTTGAAGCAGCTGAATTTGCTTGTCTTTAGCCGTGAGCTGATACGTGCGCAGCGTCTGCTCGATGGGCTGGAGCAGTTCGACAGCTTCAAAGCGATAGAGGCGGTTAGACTCTAGGCGCGAGAGATCTAAAACGTCGTTGACCAAGCGTGTGAGGCGATCGGTTTCGCGGTTGGCCGTATCCAAAAACTCCAGCCGCTCGGCTTCGCTTAAGTCCTCACCGTAGTCGTGCAGCGTTTCGATAAACGACTTGATGTTGAACAGCGGCGTTCTCAGCTCGTGGGAAACGTTGCTGATGAACTGGCTTTTGGCCTCGTTGAGCTCCACCTCGCGGGTGATATCCTGCACCGTGATGGCGATGCCCCGCAGGTGTTCTCTCGCCTGATCCAGCACCCGCGTCAGCAAGATGCGCACCGTGCGACCAGCGGTATCAAAGAGAGTCAGGCGGAATTCCATCGCCTCGCTGCGACCTTCGCTGTGCTCCCCGCCGTATCCCTGGCCGTGGTCCTCCGGGGGAAGCGCTGTGGTAATGCGATGTAGAGGGCGGATTAGCTCTGCTTTGATGGTTTCCGGCAGATTATGCAGGATGTGGGACCCTGCAACGTTGAGTCCTTCCCACCCCAAAATTCGCTTCGCGGTTGGGTTAGCCAGGATCACGTTCAGGTTGGCATCTAGCAAGATGGCCCCGTCGGCAATGGTCGACACCAGCGTCTCAAGCTTGGCTTTTTCTGCCGTTAGCTCTTCAATGTTCTGCTCTTCGTAGCGCTCTAGACGCTCGGCCATCTCGTTGAAGTTGACGATCAGCTCCCCCAGCTCTCCCCCCAGCGGCAGGTTGATGCGCTGCTTGAAGTTTTTGGCAGCGATATTTTTCACCCCCACCAGCAGCTCTTTTATAGGCCGGGTGATGGTTAGGGCATTAAACACGGCCCCCAAAATAACCATTACCCAAATTGAGACAAAGACGGCGACCGTCACGTCACGGGTCAGGTGCGATGAAGCCACCACCGTAGGATTAGGGTTGATGCCAAGGGCCATAACGCCCAAGTACCGTCCGCCGGAAATCAGCGGGACGAAGACGTCGGTCACCTCGCCGTCGGGAGTTTGGTGCTGCCGGACCAAGGGCTCTTGAGCTGACTCAAATCCTTCGGGCAGCTGGATGCGCCGCTGAATCGTGAGGGAGTTCTGCACCTCCAGCTCTGAGAAGGGAATTCCGAAGAAGATATCGCCGCCGCCGTCGGCATAGATGACGTAGCGAATGCTGGAGGAGCTTTGGTAAAACTGATAGGAAAATCGTGCTAGCTCAGAGCGGTTTTGGCCGGCCACCATAGGGGAGACATCCGCCGCCATCAGCAGCCCTAAGTCTCGCCCAAATCGCGTGTCGTGGAGGCGAGCATCTTCTTGAATGGTGTTGACGGCCCAGAACGTTAGGCTGCTCATCAGCAGCGATACCACCAGCGTCGCTGCCGCCATCAGGCGAGTCTGCAGCGTAAACTCAGACCACCAGTGGGCCAGGCCATCTCGAAGTTTGTTAAGCAGCGATATCAAGATCTTCCTGGGGGCTGAAACAACAGCTGAAGCGTCTGAGTGAATAGACTGAGACGTAGCGTCCTGCCTATTAGTTTGACACGAATTGCTGACGCTAGATGTTTTCGCAGTACGGCTGACAGGTGATGGCGTCATCAATGGCGTCGAAGGACAGAGCTATTGACGCACCCGGTACCCGATGTCGCGGCGGCAGTATTGCCCCGTGAAGTGAATCTCATCGACAGCGCGGTAGGCCTGGGCGATCGCCTCGTCAAAGGTTTTGCCCAAGGCCGTCACCCCTAACACCCTCCCCCCCGCCGTGACGATTTGGTCATCTTGCTGCTGTGTGCCGGCATGAAAGACTAGTCCCCCGGCTTCAGCGGCCTGCTCTAGTCCCTGAATGGGATAGCCCGTCTCGTAATGGCCCGGATACCCGCCGGAGGCCAACACGATGCAGGCCGAGGCGAGGGGCTTCCAGGCGAAGGGGGGAAGCTGGCCTAGCCGCTGCAGGGCGCAGGCCAGCAAAATTTCTTCTAGGGGCATATCGAGCAAGGGCAAGACGACTTGAGTTTCTGGGTCACCGAAGCGGCAGTTGAATTCGATCACCTTGGGCTCTCCATCGGGCATCATCATGAGCCCGGCGTAGAGCACCCCCCGGTAGTCGATGCCGCGCTGCTGCAGGGTAGCGATCGCCGGGTCTAGAATTTGGCGCTGAATCTGCTGCAGCTGCGCCTCAGACACCACGGGCGTCGGTGCGTAGGCTCCCATACCGCCAGTGTTGGGTCCGGTATCGCCCTCGCCCACCGGCTTGTGGTCTTGGGAAGGCACGAGGGGACGGATGGTTTTGCCGTCGGTGACCGCTAAAATTGAGGCCTCCTGTCCCTGGAGGTATTCCTCTACGACTACCTGCTGGCCCGCCTCCCCAAACCGCCCGCCGAAGGAGTCTCGCACGGCCTCTACCGCTTCCTCTAGGGTCTGGGCTACCGTTACCCCTTTACCTGCCGCTAGCCCGTCTGCCTTGATGACGATGGGGGCACCCTGGGCGCGAATGTAGGCGATCGCCGCCTCTGAGTCTATAAACGTTTGCGAGGCGGCGGTGGGAATTTGGGCCTCTGTCATCAGGGCCTTAGCCCAGGCCTTGCTAGACTCGATTTGCGCGCCGGAGCGGGTGGGACCGAAGACAGTAGTTCCCCCAGCCTGCAGATGGTCGGTGAGGCCTGCAGCGAGGGGGGCTTCTGGGCCAATCACAACTAGATCAACCGCGCTAGCTTGAACAACTTGAGTGATGGCGGCAAAGTTGGTTGCCTCAAACGGAAGGTTTTGGCACTTGGGCATACTGCCGGTGCCGCCGTTTCCGGGCAGGCAATAAATTGTCTTAACGGCGTTCGATTGAGCTAATGTCCAGGCGATCGCATGCTCTCGGCCTCCATTGCCTACGACTAAGATATTCACCTGATTCAGCTCCTCTAACGCGGTTGATGCTTCAAATATTCGATGCTTCAAGACCCATGCTTCAAACAGAGTGCCATAGTTTGCGCCTCAGCCGCGCGTCGCCCAATGTCTGTGCGCAATGTTTGGCCCCAACCTCTAGCCCTAACGTTCGGCCCCAATCTCTGGCCCCAATCTCTGGCCTCAATCTCTGGCACAGAGCCCTCATGCCCACCCCGACCCCGGCAGCTATTATGGCGGGTATAGACTGTCCGCCTCACCCTATTCATCCTGCCGATCCAACTCTCCCGCCGCAACTCATGTCTAACACCAGTATTCGCCCCGTTTCGACACGACGCGCTTGGCATCAGCGGATCGGCCACGCTGGTGCGAGTCGCGCCGCCCTAGCCCTAGCCGCTTGGGGGCTAACGAGTAGCCTACCCGTCGGCCTTGTTGTGGGGTGGGGGGAGGCTGCCCAAGCGCAATCCTCCGACTCGTCACCACCCACCTCAACCCCATCCGCGCTCGACAATCCCCTAGCGCCGGATCTCTCTGACCCCCTGCTGCCCAACTTAATTGTCGAGCGCCCTTTGAGTTTGCAGGAGCAGCAGGCGCTACGGGTTTCGCTAGAGCAGCTGCGGCGTCAGGGACAGCGGCAGTACGATGCGGGCGATACCCCAAAAGCATTTGAGATTTGGCTGCGAGAGCTGCGGCTGCGGCGGGTGTTGGGCCCTAAAGACGAGGTTGCCGCCCTGAGCCGCGTGGGTGGGGTGGCCTGGGAGGAAAACCAGACCCTGGAGATTCGCGCCATCAGCGATCGCCTAGAGGAGATTGAGGAGGAAATCCGCGCCCAGCCTTCTCCGGACTATGGTCTACTCTTGCAGGTGGCTGATGCCTATAAAGCGCTCAGGTCTCGCGACCAGGCGATCGCTGCCTACATGACGATTATTCAGCAGGCGCGGCAGCGAGAGGATGTGGCCACCGAGGCGGCAGCCCTAGAGGCGTTAGGGGAGGTGCATTTGGTCTGGTTTAACTATGAGCAGGCTGTCCCGGTCTACGAGAATTTGCTGGCGGTGCGTCAGACTCAGCAGGACGCCGCTGGCGAGCAGCAGGCGCTAGAGAAGCTAGCCATCGTCTATGACGAGACAGACAGATTTGGTGATGCTGTGGCCACCCGACAGCGGCTGGTGCAGCGCTACCGTCAGCTAGGAGAGCTTGCCCAGGTGCCGCCCTTAAAAATTGCGATCGCGTCAGACTATCAACGGCTAGGGCGTCTCAATGGGGCGGTACGCAGCTACCAGGAGGCGATCGCGGCGGCGCAGCGGGTGGGCTATTTGGGCTACGCGGCGGAGGCTGCTCGCGGTCTAGCGGATCTCTACGTCTCTGTCGAGCGGCCTCAAGATGCCCTGACGGTCTACCGACTGCTGGTAGACATCGAGCGGCAGGCCTACAATACCTACGGCATGATGGAGGCCTTTGACCAAATGGGGCAAATCCACCGCCGTCAAGGGCAAAATGAGCAGGCGATCGCGTCGTTTCGCAAAGGGCTGGAGTTGGCGCAGCAGCTCAGCTATCAGACCGACTATTTTAATGAGCAGATTCAGGCTTTGAACACTGGACCTTAACGTCTGTCTGCGCAAGAAAAATCGCCCATAAAAAAGTCCGGTCGGCAACCGGACAGGCACTCATTGCAATGAAGCAATTCCTGACCCCACTGTTCCACAAGCTACCGGGCCATGGCAGCGCTATGATAAGCTTCGTTACGGAATTTAGGATTTCGTTATCTTTACACCCCACGCTCTGACCTGCAGATGGCTCTAGCCCTTGACCTCTCCCGCAGCATTTCCTCTCTGTGCAACTGTGCTCCCAAACGCCGCGCCCTGATTGCGGCGCTGCTGCTGCTGCTGACCTTCGCCCTCGCTGAGTTTGGGGTAGGGCTCTACAGCCACAGTATCGCCCTGCGCGTGGAGGCGGGTCACATGCTCTCAGATGCGATCGCGATCGGCATCGCCTTAAGCGCAGCTTGGACAACGGTCTGGCTGAAGTCGCATCGGGCGGAGCCCCTAGCAGCGGCTCTCAACAGCGCTCTGCTGCTGGGTCTTGCGGGCTGGCTGGCCTGGGAGTCGGTTGAGCATTTGACCGGCACTCCTGAGGAGATTCTCAGCGGCCCGATGCTGGCGGCGGCTCTGGGGGGCGTTGTGGTCAACGGTATCAGTGCGACGATGCTGCACCAGCATAGCCACGATGACCTCAACGTCAGAGGAGCCTTTTTGCACATGCTGGCGGATGTAACGAGTTCCCTGGGGGTGCTGCTGGCGGCGCTGATCGTCTGGCAGACGGGTTGGTATTGGGTGGACGGGCTGATTGGCCTGGGGGTGGCGTTATTGATTGGGGGGGCGACGGTGCCGCTGCTGATTCGCAGTCTAGCTGCTGCGCGAGCCACACCCCCAGACGGTGAGCCTGCAGACAAGACGGTATCCCTTTCAATGCCGCCGAGTCTTTCCGCGCTTGAGCGTAGAGCTCGAAGCTGAAAGTGTAGGTTATGAGTAACTGGAGCCGTCAAAGCACAGCGTTTTGGTCAACATCGTCCAAGACAACATAGCCCGGAGTTCTAGATACTTCAGATAATTTTGTAGGACAGGGTAACGAGCATGGTTGCGGAAAAATTGATTTCCCAGGATCAAGACTATTACCTGGCTCAAATCAACGTTGCCTTGATGAGAGCGCCTTTAGAGGATCCCATAATGGCTGAATTTGCTGCTGCTTTAGCCGAGGTCAATGCTGTAGCAGAGCAAAGTCCTGGTTTTGTTTGGCGGCTGCAAACATCATCTGGCGATGCAACGGATATTCGGGCCTACTCAGATCCGAGAATGCTGGTTAATCTGTCAGTCTGGCGTACTGTAGAACAGCTCAAGGTTTACGTCTATCGGAGCCTACATGGTGAGTTCTTTGTCCGTCGCCGTCAGTGGTTTGAACCTTATCAGGGCGAGCACTTTGGGATGTGGTGGTTTCCTGTGGGGTGTCTGCCCACGATTGAGCAAGGGAAAGCGAAGCTGGAGGCGCTTGAGCGTAATGGCGGCTCGCCAGACTGCTTTACCTTTGCGAAGCCTTATCCACCCCCAACAACGGTGTAACTGGCTCCAAATTCAAGCGATATAGATGCTGCGAGCCTGTAGTGCGGCAGCGCCCGTGAAGCGAGAACTTTATTGCATTGGTTTAGTTGCTTGGGACACCAGAATCGGCTGAAAGCCTAACGTTGTGTAGGCAACTGACCGCGCAAATGTCCTAATGCATCAGGACATTTGCTATATGGACCAAAAGCGACTCGTTTGAGCTGCCGGTACAGGGGCTGGCGATCGCGTCGGGCTGGGCCGTCGTGCTATACTCCACAACCCATAGGCCAAAATCCGTAGAGTCCTGTCCATGCAAATCGCCACCTGGAACGTCAACTCCGTCCGCTCGCGCTTAGGGCAAGTCACCGATTGGCTAGAGAACAACCCTGTAGACGTCTTGTGCCTACAGGAAACCAAAGTAGTGGACGAGGACTTTCCGCGATCGCCCTTCGAAGCGCTGGGCTATCACCTCTACATCAGCGGCCAAAAGTCCTACAACGGCGTAGCGCTGGTCAGCCGCGAGCCGCTGAGCGAGGTGAGCGCCGGGTTTGCTGGCGTCTTGACCGATACAGACGTTGGCGATCTCGACGTGCAAAAGCGAGTGATTACCGGGGTGCTAGACGGCGTCCGGGTCGTCAACCTCTACGTGCCCAACGGCTCAGCAGTAGGCAGCGACAAGTATGACTATAAGCTGCGCTGGCTCGCCCTGCTGCAGGACTACCTCAAGGCGCTGCTGGCAGATAGGCCCGAGCTGCTGGTGTGCGGTGACTTCAATATTGCCCTAGAGGACCGAGATATCTATGCTCCCAAGAAGCCCAACCACATCATGGCCTCTCCTACAGAACGGGAGGCGCTGCGAACTTTGCTAGATCTCGGGCTAGCGGACGCTTTTCGTAAGTTCACCGACGAGGGCGGTCACTTTAGCTGGTGGGACTATCGCACCGCTGCCTTCCCCAACAATCGGGGCTGGCGCATCGACCACCACTACCTCTCGCCACCGCTATACGGGCGGGCCACGGCCTGTAAAATCGACGTCGAGCCGCGCAAGCTGCAAAAGCCCAGCGACCACACCCCCGTAATTGTGGAGATCGAATCTTCTTCCCCGTAAGTTGAGCAACCCACCGCATCAACAGCTCCAACTTAGATAGCCAAAGTACCGCAATAGAATTTGGTGCGTTAACCTCGGTAACAGCACCCTACCCACAACTATGTCTCCTCCCAACTGGTATCAGCGCCTGATTGCCTGGCTGATGGCCCACGGCACGGCGGGCTACGAAGCCTCGGTGAGCGATCGCAAGCGAGCCCTGTTTGCCGACCTGCAGGGCACCATCCTAGAGATTGGCCCCGGCGCAGGCGCAAACTTTGGCTACTATCCTTCATCTGTGCGCTGGATGGGCATCGAGCCCAATCCCTTTATGCAGCCTTACCTAAAGAAACGGGCGGAAGAGGCCAACCTGCAGATTCAAGTTCTGCAGGGACAGGCCGAGCGACTCGACGTCGAGGACGGCAGCGTTGACGCGGTGGTCAGCACGCTGGTGCTCTGCTCAGTGGAGAACCTAGAGGGCGTCTTGCGGGAGATTTTGAGGGTTCTGAGGCCGGGGGGCACCTTTTATTTTCTAGAGCATGTTGCCGCCCCGCCCCAAACCCAACTGCGGCGGGTGCAGGGCTGGCTGCAGCCAGCCTGGCACGTCATTGCCGATGGCTGCTGCCTAGATCGGGAGACCGGCCCCGTCATTGAGGCCGCTGGGTTTGAGCAGGTGACCTACGATCGCTTTCGGGCTCCGATCCCCGCCATCGTCAGCCCCCAGATTATTGGGCGAGCGATAAAATCGATCTAGGCTGACAGCGAATCGAGTCTTACAGCGGGTCAATACATACAAGGGAATAGGGCTTATGTTTTTGGTAACCGGAGCGACAGGCGACTTAGGTCGCCGCATTGTTAAGCGGCTGTGCGGGCAAGAGAAGCCCGTGCGGGCATTCACGCGGCTCTCCTCGCGCTACGGCGATTTAGAGGGCCGGGGGGCAGATGTATTCATTGGCGATCTGCTCGAACCCCGAGACATTGAGCGATCGCTCCAGGGCATCCAGCATGTGATCAGTGCCCACGGCACCAACGAAGCGAGCCAGGCCACCCCCCAAGCCATCGACTACCGGGCCAATATCGACCTCATTGATGGTGCAAAGGCGGCAGGAGTGCAGCACATGACCTTCATCTCAGTGCTGGGGGCAGACCGGGGCTACGAGGACTCCCCCGTGTTCAAGGCCAAGCGCGAGGTGGAGAAGTACCTGCAGCGCAGCGGCCTGTCCTACACGATTCTGCGGCCTTCCGGGTTTGCCTCCAACTTAGTCTCCCCGGCGGAGCGGTTCAAGCAAACTGGGCTATATCTGCTCATTGGCGAGCCCACGGCCCGCACCTCCATTGTCAGCACTGATGACCTAGCCCACATTGCGGCGACGGCGGCCAACACAGAGGCCGCCCGTAACGAGATTTTCGCGGTGGGCGGTCCCGATGTGCTGCAGCGACAGGATATTTCCCGCATCTTTGGTCAGATATTTAACCGAGAGCCCATTGTTGTCAACCTGCCGCTGTCGGTGGTAGACGGAGTGCGCACGGCGCTGGGCTTCGTGAATCCTGAGGCGAAGGAAACTCTAGGAACGCTGCGGACGCTGCTGGGCAATGAGTTTTTCTGCTCCGCGGATGAGGTGGCTCACTTGGAGAAGGTATTTGATCTGAAGATGGAGTCGCTGGAGAGCTATGTGCGTCGCTATGTCAGCGTATAGGCGCTATGCGGACAGCCCCCTACCCGGTCAGTACACCACACCCCTACGCCTTGCGATGCCGCGGCCTGCCTAAGCCAGCTGATATCACACCCACAGCCACACACCATACAGTCCCATCGCCACCGCCGCCCCGATTAGCGTATTGATCACATTCACCACCTCATTGGTCAACCAGCCCACCTGCTCTTGGAGCGTTGCCCCAATTAGGCTCTCCAAATTGGTAGCCACAAAGGCAGCGATCGCACAGAGCCCTACTCCCACAGCGCCAATCAACCCCAGCGCCCATCCCAACAGCGCCAAAACCAGCGATGCGACAATGCCCGCCAGCGTCCCCTCCAAGCTCACCGCCCCCTCCGTCCCGGCAGAAACCGGCTGCAGCGTAGTGATCAAAAACGTGCGCTTGCCGTAGGCTTTGCCAATCTCGCTGGCGCAGGTGTCCGACAGCTTGGTGCTCAGGCTAGCCACATAGCCCAGCAGCAGCGCCGCCGTCCAGGCGTTGGCTCCAGCAGGCTGAGCTAGCGCAATCGCCCATACCCCCAAGGCGCACAGCGTCGCCGTAAACGCCGAACCCCAGACGTTCTCCGGTCCCCTGGCCCCAGAGCGCTTCTCCGCGATGCCCGCAGCCTCCTTCTGCACCATTCCCACCCGCGTCACCCCAGACCCCACCAAAAAATAGGCCATAATCACGCCGTATGCGGCCCAGCCCAAGGTGCCCCACACCAGCACCCCTAGAGCCCAGGCGTGCAGCAGCCCCATAGGAGTCAGCAGCTTCTTAGGCGCAATCCAGGCGATCGCCGCTAGAACGGTATTGAGGGCAATGGCAACGAGCCAGGGGGAATCTACCATGGTGTATCTGTCTTAGGGAATGAGTAAAGGGCGATCGCGATTGGGGGGAGATTGGCGAGTAAGATAGGAGAAGTCCATAGCCTCAGGGCATTGGCCAGCACATTCCAACGCATTGGCCTTGGGCAACAGTATTATCGCTATTAAATCATGACCTCAGATCCCCGCTACAAGATTCAGCCCACCCCCCGCGCTGACAGACTCAACATTCAGCGATCGCCGCAGATTGATATTCGTCGCCCCCCCGTTCGTCCGCTGCCCCGCAATCGCCCCGTCGGCGATAACACCACTGAGAATATGGACGACATGCTCGGCTATCTCGACTAGCTGCCCCACACAATGCCCTACAGTACCGAGCAGCTGATTCGGATTTTGGACGAAGAGCTTCAGGCCGCTTGGAAAGGCGATCGCCTTCTTCTGTCGTCGAGTCGGCTCGATCCGGTCATGGAAAAGGCGCTGGGCACCGAAAAGCTCAGCAAGGTGTACGCCTATCGAGATTTTCGCAGTCAGATTCACCAATATCAGATTGACCACAGCGTATCGGGACTCATTCAGCGCAGCTGTCAGTTTAACGGACAGGTCATCCAGTTTTCCGAAATTCACAATCAGCTGGTGGCCATTGGCAGCGATAAAGACGACCTGATTGCGAGTAAGCCCAGAATTTTGGCCTTTTGGCGAGAGCAGGCTGGTCAGATGCCTCTATGGCAGCTGAACCCGACTCGAACAATCTTTGCAAAGCAAGCTGACGAGCGCATTCAGGCGGCGGAGTGGGTAGAGATTGAGGCGGGCCGCGCTGAGCTATATTTGGGCTTATGCTGGGGCGACCCCAATGAATGTCACTACGGGTGGGCTTACCCCCAGTCTCGCTGCGAGCAGGTGATTGCCTCCGCTGGTGAGCCTAGCCTGCTCAAGGTCTAGGACCTGCAAACCATCGCTATTGAAACTGGAGAACTCTCAAATGCCTATTGCTGTTGGCGTCATCGAAACCCACGGTCTTCCTGCCTCTATGCTCGCGGCAGATGCCATGATCAAGGCGGGGCGCGTCACCTTTGTGCGGCGGGAGCAGGCCGACAGTGGCCGTCACTTCGTCGTCATTCGAGGCCCCGTGGCAGAAGTTAAGCGAGCTATGGAAGCGGGCAAGCTGGCCACGAGCGACCTACCCTACAACGGCGAGGTTACCTGTCACTGCTACATCCCCAATCCAACCCCCAATACGGTCTCAGTGATGCCCATTGACTTCACCGAAGAGTCCGAACCCTTCCGCGTTTCGTAATGTTTCTCTTTATGTCGAAGCATTGCTGTCCGCTAAGCAGATTTTAAGAATCGCCCAAATGCGGAGATGAAGCAGCTTGGGCCAAAAAATGGGAGCAAACCCCCGTAGAATGATGTAGAGATATTGGTCGCTGATGCGCTTCTACGGGCTTTTCACGCTGATAAATCCACAGGCAAGATTGATGTAAGGAGAGTTGGTATGCCCCAGGCAGTTGGATCGCTCGAAACGAAAGGATTTCCGCCCGTGCTAGCCGCCGCTGACGCCATGGTTAAGGCGGGCCGCGTGACGCTGATTGGCTATATCCGTGGGGGAAGCGCCCGATTCGTCGTCAACATTCGGGGCGATGTCTCTGAGGTCAAAGCCGCGATGGCAGCGGGTGTTGAGGCCGCTGAGAATACACCGGGTGGCGTTCTAGAGACCTGGGTCATTATTCCTCGACCCCACGAGAACGTGGTTGCCGTCATGCCCATTGACTTTAACGAAGAGGTTGAAGAGTTCCGGAGGGCCGTGGAAGAGCCGACGATACTGCCCAACCGGATTGCGGGCTCGCGCAGCTAGAGAGCCCAGCTGTGCGGCGGGTCACTCTTGCCGCTGAGATTCGGTGAGAATTTCCAAGGAGTTGCTAAACTTTGAGATGTGCTGCGAGTCAGCACATCGTTCGTCCCGATACCTTTGCGATTAATGCATATTAAGTCGATCCACCATGTCGCCATCATCTGCTCAGACTACAAGTGGTCTAAGCTGTTTTACACAGAGATTCTAGGCTTCCCCATTATCGAGGAGACCTACAGAGACGAGCGCGACTCCTACAAGCTAGACCTTAAAGTGGGCGATCGCGAGCGCATTGAGCTGTTCTCCTTCCCCAATCCGCCCGCGCGTCCTTCTCACCCCGAGGCTCGTGGGCTGCGTCACCTCTCATTTGCCGTTGACAACGTTGACGAATTTGCGGAATATCTGATCGAGCAAGGGGTTGACGTCGAACCCGTTCGCGTAGATAAGCTAACCAACCGCAAGTTCACCTTCTTCTTTGATCCAGACGACTTACCTTTAGAGGCTTACGAAGCTGATGCCTGAAGCTAGATTACTTCAAGGTACTCCAGCAGGTCTGCCATGTCCTTGTAGTTAGGCTGAAACTGGGGCATGGGTGGCGTGTTGCCGCTGATGACCTGCCGGATGATAGCCACCCGCGACTTACGCTCAGAGACGTCGTGCAAGCTAGGTCCGACAAGCCCATCACCGTAGAGTCCGTGACAGGTGCCGCAGTTCATCTGAAATATTGCGCTGCCTCGCTCAGCATCACCTGACGTCGCTAAGACGCTGCGGATGTAGGGATCGGCGTAGCGCGTCTGATACATTCCCAGCAAAAACAGGAGCACCGCGAACAGCACCGCGATTATCGCTAAGGATAACCCTTGGATAATCACATCGAGATTGAGTGTTGTACGCTCGTTCAAAAGTTCTTTAGTCAACGCTAGGGATATAGAGTGTCGCTATCTAATAAAACACTTTAATACTTTATCCTTCTTAACGCCAGCTCAAGCGGTCTTTGAAGTTTTCCAAAGCTTTTCCCTGTCAATCGCCTGCTCCTCAGCAGCGGAGATCTTTTCGGAGAGAGGGATACGGGCAAAGTGGTCAGTTGAGTGTCGTTATTTTTAGCTCTGTTACGGAATGTGAACGGCATGAGACTGCCACAGCGTGCGACGATGAAGACGTATGAGCGTACTGGGCGCGTGGTGCTCGATGCAATACCTGCACGACTGCTGTCTCAGTGATACGATCTCAATGATACGGATCACGGCGATATAGATCGTAGTAGCCCTACCGCAGTCGCTAGAATTGACTCTAGATCGAGCTGGCGATAGGTCGATTTTGATAACAACAAGTACGACAAGGAGATTTGAGCTATGGTTGAGCCTTTACTATCTGGGATTGTACTGGGTCTAATTCCTATCACGCTGGCAGGTCTGTTTGTTGCTGCCTATTTGCAGTATCGACGCGGCAACCAGCTCGATCTATAGGACAACCAATCACAGGCGATTAATCTGCTGCGCTAAAGCGCAGCAGCACAATCAACGGCATAAAACGAGAGCTGGGTGTGTCCATAGGTCTTTTGTCGGTAGCGCCTTAGCTGAGGCGAGTCCTTGGAATTGTCTTGGCTTAAAACTTCAGGGGGGAGCATTTTGTCGTCGGCATGTTCGACAATGAGGGCTCCCCCCTGCTGTAGAAGCGCGTAGGTGGCGATCGCCTGCAGTGCGGGCTCATAGAGATCGCTGGCGTAGGGCGGATCGAAGTAAATGTAGTCGAAGGGAGGTCGCTTGAGCCTGGGGAGCTGCTTCACTAAGTCTCCTCGGACCACATCAAACGTTTGGCCGGGGCCAGCGACCTGCCGCCAGTTGTGGGAGACCACAGCGCAGGCCGGCCCAGAGCGCTCAATGCCCAGGGCGTAGCAGGCTCCCCGGCAAAGTGCCTCTGCCCCCATGGCTCCACTGCCGGCGCAAAGGTCTAGCCAGCGGCAGCCCGAAACGTCGCCCTGGAGGATATTGAATACGGCCTCTCGTACCCGCGCTGACGTCGGTCTCGTTTTCTGCCCCGGCAGCGTTTTAAGGGGACGATTTCCGTAGATACGAAGCGCCATAGCGACCTGCGCGAACAGCTCAGCGAAGCCGCTGGCTAGACTGCCACAGCCGAAGCCTGCTGGACGGTTTGGACGAAGTTGGCGAGCAGCTGTAGCCCCGCCGTTGAAGATTTCTCCGGGTGGAACTGCACAGCGCTGAGGTTGCCCTTGGCGATCGCAGCGGTCACAACTTGAGAGCCGTGGGTGACGGTGGCGGCAACCACGTCGGGGTCTGTGGGGTCGGCGTAGTAAGAGTGAACGAAATAGACCCAGGGGTTAGGGGGCATCTGATTCCAGAGCGGCAGACTGGGCTGGGTCAGATCGAGCTGGTTCCACCCCATCTGCGGGATGGTAATGCTGGGCTCTGGCTGAAACTTGCGAATCATGCCGGGAATAAGCCCTAACCCCGGCTCTCGCCCTTCCTCAGAGCCCTCTAGCAAAATCTGTAGCCCCAGACAAATGCCTAGGAATGGCTTGCCGCTGTCGATCGCATCGCGGATGGGTCCGGCCAAGTCGCGGGCGCGGATATGGCGCACGGCGGGGTCAAAAGCGCCTACCCCTGGGAGAATGACGGCATCAGCGCTGAGAATATCGCTGGCGCGGTCGGTAATATTAGGATGGCCGCCGGCCTGCTCGATGCCCTTGCAGGCAGAGTGCAGATTGCCCATATCGTAATCAATGACAGCAATAGTTACCATAGGTTCTCCCTTGAGACGATCGCTACCTACTACTGTGACACCATTGACCACTAATGCAAAGTCTGTCTAGCGACATTATCTAGCTCCCATGACCCTGTCTAATTCAGACCCAGCGCGCTTCTTCATCGCCCTAATGCTAGCCCCAGAGGTTGAAGCTTATGCCAGCGGCGTGATTGCCGAGCTGCGAAAGCGCTACCGCACCAGTACCGCCAAAGCTGCCCCCCACATCACGCTGCAGCCCCCTTTCCTTTGGGCCACCAATACTAACTCCATCAGCAAGCTCGCTCAACAGATTGAGGCGATCGCCGCCCGACAGGCTCCGGTACCAATCTGCCTCAATGGGTTCAGCGCATTTGAGCCCCGCGTCCTCTACATAAATGTCGAAAAGACTGAGGCCCTGCTAACGCTACAGGCTCAGATTGCCCGCCACCTCAGCGCCCACTGCAGCATTAGCGATCCTAAGGCCAAGTCGCGCTCCTTTTCTCCTCACGTCACCGTGGCCTCACGCAACCTGTCTCCAGCGCTGTTTCGCCGAGCCTGGGACGACCTACAATCGCGTCCGGTTCACTTTGAGTTTGTCTGCGATCGCCTGACTCTACTGGTCTACAGGACTCAATGGGACATCCACACCGAGTACTCGCTACGCGTCGCCCCAGGTTTAAATAAGCCTGTAACATGAGGGCCGCGGTTTAAGCCGTGCCGCTCTCTTGATGGCTCAGGCTTACAGGCTGAGACGGAGCAGACTGTCTCTCAGCTTGGCCGTCATCGGCCTCGGCGCGACGCGGCAGAATCACCCGGGCCGGAACGCCTACAGCTGTTGCACCAGCAGGAACATCGCATCGGACCACCGCGTTTGCCCCGATTTTGGCGTGGTTTCCAATCGTCACGGGGCGGATGATCTTCGCCCCTGCGGTGATATTGACTTGTCCTCCCACCGTGACCCCAGCCACCACGGTCACCTGCTGAAAAAAGACGCAGTTCGGTCCAATACGAGCCTCGGGGTGAATCACGACGCCATTGGGGTGGGGCAAAACCAGCCCTCCACCAATCTGGCAATTAATGGGAACGTCGGCTCCCGTGACAACGCTCCAAAAACGGTGCTGCAGCACCGCCAGCTTACAGGTTCCCCAGGCTATTGGTCCTGTTCTGTCTTGCCAAGCCTGGTAGCGACGAATGGCTTTCATAAGCTGCTTCGAAGGCTCCCAAAGCGCTGAAGGCTCTTCTCGGCTCCAATCGGGTTCAGTTGCTGAAATCGGAGAGCGTGAGGGGTTGTTCATCATAAAATCAAATATGCAGGTCTCAATTAAGCGCGGCAGCTTGTGAGAGCAGTGCAGCAAATTGTTGAGGCATGAAGTATCTTTTCTCTAGGCCGCTGCCTTTTTTTGCCCTAATCTCTATTTAAGGCTGAAAGTCGCGTGACGCTCTTCGTTAAATATACCTAAAGTATGCCTGTGGACCCCGAAACAATTTGCGCCTAACTTCGTCCAAGTTGTAAAGCTTCAGCCAGGGAAACTCAGTGAAACATAAAGGATTTGCAAATTAATCTCCAAAGGAGATGTCCTTTGCAGGCGAATAGAGGCTCGTGGAAGCAGATGGTGTTGCCTCAAACCTTCTCTGGCTAAGCACTTGGCAGGATTATGCCAGCCTGCTGAATTTTATTAAAATTTGAAGCTATTTTAGGAATAATGAAGAGTCGATGATTGTCTGGCGGGAAATAGTCGAGCTTTACACGTCCTAACCTACCTTTAGAGGTGGCAGGCCCTCTAGCCTATAGAGTGCTTGTGGATAGCTGAGTAAAATCGATGCTCTCAGAACCAATGTTTTGACAACCTTTAGCCGGGGTTAACTAGACTAGACCCACAGCTCGGGTCTCAGATAAGGGTTGGTCATGGTTGCGACTCGCTGACGCGGCTTACCGCGATATCGCCGATTTCAATATTGAATCTTACTACTCGTTTACCTTATTTTCTCTATCTAAATTATATATGTCTAGCGTTGCGTATCTAGTCAATCAATATCCCAAAGTCAGCCACAGCTTTATTCGCAGAGAAATTCTGAGCCTAGAGAGCCACGGCGTAGCAGTGATGCGGTTTTCAATCCGCTCTTGCAGTGGAGAACTTGTCGACGAGGCTGACAAGCAAGAACTCCAAAAGACAAAGGTTGTCTTGAGCCAGCCACCGTATATTTTACTTTGGAGCTTTGTTAAAGCGCTACTCACTCATCCCGTCGCTTTTGTCGCAGCGCTGACGCTAGCGCTTAAGCAGGGACAGCAGGGCGATCGCGGCATCCTGTACCACCTCATCTATCTTGTTGAGGCCTGCACCCTGGCAAACTGGCTGATAGCTGACGGTGTGACCCACCTGCACGCCCATTTTGGCACTAACTCGGCAACTGTGGCGATGCTGGCCAGCGAGCTGAGCGGCATCCCCTACAGCTTTACGGTCCATGGCCCAGAGGAGTTTGATCGGGTAGGGGGGATTGGCCTGACCCAAAAGATAGAGCGAGCTAAGTTTGTGGTGGCCATCAGCTCATTTGGGCGTAGTCAGCTCTATCGCTGGTGCAGCTTCGAGCACTGGTCCAAGATAAAAATTGTTCGCTGCGGCGTCGATCAAGAGTACCTCTCTGCCCCTACGCACGATCTACCCGATACGCCCCAGCTAGTTTGTGTCGGGAGACTTTCTGAGCAGAAGGGGCACTTGATGCTGATTGAGGCCGCTGGACTGCTCGCGAAGGAGCAGGTTCCGTTCAGCCTAGTGCTTGTTGGCGATGGTCCTCTGCGATCGCCCATCGAAGACCGCATCCGAGACCTCAACCTAACGGATCAAGTTACAATCACCGGCTGGGCGAGTAGCTCAGAAGTTAAGGACTATATAGTTAGCTCAAAGATTTCAGTTTTACCCAGTTTTGCAGAAGGTTTACCCGTTGTCATTATGGAGTCGCTGGCTCTCGGGCGACCGGTTGTCAGCACCTACGTCGCCGGTATTCCGGAACTAGTCGAGCCTGGCTGCTGTGGATGGCTCGTTCCTCCCGGCGCTATTGAAAAACTCGCAGAGGCGGTTAGAGCTGCGCTAGAGTCATCTAGAGAGACCCTCGAAACGATGGGGGAGCAAGGGAAGGCACGGATTCGGAGCTATCACGACGCCACTGCTGAAGCACTCGTCTTAAAGGAGCTGTTTTCAGAAAAACAAATGCCGCAGTCTGCTGTCACCGGCTCGTTTGGTCTAAGAGATTCAAGTCAAGCTTCTGTTTAGCCGTCTCTCCCGGTTTTTCTAGCCTTTAAACGCACCCTTGCCAATCTCAAGACCCAATCACTGATTCACGTTTATGGTGTCCCTCGAAAAGAAAGCTATACATGGAGCTGCTTGGACTTTCATCGGCTACGGTGCGAGTCAAGGGCTGAGATTCGCCGGCAACATCATTTTGACGCGCCTGCTTGTCCCGGAGTATTTCGGATTGATGAGCTTGATCAACACCTTCGTGATAGGTCTTGTTCTATTCTCTGACATCGGTATTGGGCCCAGCATCATCCAGAACAAGCGTGGTGATGACATTGTATTTGTCAACACAGCTTGGACAATTCAAGCCATTCGAGGCTTTGGACTTTGGGCCTGTAGTCTGATTATCGCTTGGCCAGTGGCTTCATTCTATGAAGATGATCGCTTACTTTGGTTAATTCCGGTCGTTAGTCTGACAACCATTATTCAGGGATTTTATTCCGCATCGCTGCATGTTCTAAAAAAGAGACTAGATTTTGGCAAGATAACGGTCTTTGAGTTTGTGGCTCAGGCCATATCTCTGAGCGTTATGGTGGCTTGGGCTTTGATCAGCCCGACTGTTTGGGCGTTGGTGGGGGGCAATATTGTTTCCACAACCATCAAAATGATCTGGAGTCACCGGCTCATTCCAGACCTAAAGCATCGGTTTACCTGGGATGCGGAAGCCGCAAAAGAAATTTTCTCATTTGGAAAGTGGATTTTTGTCTCCACCGCAATGACCTTTTTGGCGTCGCAGTCGGACCGACTTATCTTGGGTAAGCTATTCTCATTCGAGATGCTGGGGGTATACACCGTCGCATTTACCCTCGCCGATCTGCCGGCTCAGGTCGTCAGCCGATTGACGACCCAGGTTGTCTTTCCAGTCGTCTCAAAACAGGCTAGCCAGCCTAGAGCCGTATTGCGAGAAAAGCTAGAGAAGAAGCGCTGGTTACTCTTGATTGGCATGGCGTTAGGCGTGGCGCTGCTCTTTAACGTAGGAGACTATATCATCCTCGTTCTGTATGACGAGAACTACAGAAATGCGGCCTGGATGTTGCCCCTTTTGGCCGTTGGAATTTGGCCCATGATTTTGTTTCAGCTTTCCAATGCGGTTCTGCTGGCGGTGGGCCAGTCCGTTTATGGCGCGGTTGGATACAATTTCAAGCTCATTTACATGATAGTTGCCGTGCCTCTATCTTATAAAGCTTTTGGACTGCCGGGTGCAATTATTGCGATCGCGCTGAACGATATATTGCCCTACAGCGTTGCAGCTTATGGCCTTTGCCGAGAAAAGGTCTCGTTTGTGAAACAGGATCTTTTAGCCACATTTCTGATGCTTTCGGCGGTTGCTCTTGCTGCCCTATGTCGTTATCTTCTAGGATTTGAGCTATCTATTAGAGAAGTGTTTCTATAGTGTCAGCTATCGATAAGCTATTCCGCTAAGCTGAGCTTGGTTTGTATGAGTTATAAAGTTATGAGTAATAAAGGGCAGATGAATCTACCTAAATTTCTAATCATTGGGGCGGCCAAGTCGGGGACAACGACTCTAGCAACCTATCTTCGCAAGCATCCAGGCTGTTTTATTCCTGACGACAAAGAACCCAACTTTTTTGGGATAGACGAAAAATACGAAAAGGGACTAGAGTACTACGCATCTTTATTTGAGCTAGCGACGGAAGACCAGGCCTGCGGCGAAGCTTCTACAGACTACGCCAAATGGCCTAGATATCCCCACGCCGCCGAGCGAATGGCGGAGCATCTCCCTGAGGTGAAGCTGATCTACCTCATGCGTCATCCCGTTAACCGCGCCTATTCGTACTACGTGCATCGCCACCGTTCTGGCGTAGACGAGACATTTGAGGAATATCTTGAGCGCACCAGTGAAGCTATTGACGGCAGTAACTACATGATGCAAATCGAGCGCTACACAGCCCTTTTTCCCAAAGAAAGATTTCTATTTTTGCTTTCCGAAGATATGATCGACGCCCCGTACAAGACGCTGAAATCAGTCTGCCAGTTTATTGGCGTTGATGACGGCTTCGACTTTGCTGACGAGGGACCGGTCATCGCAAATCAGGGTAAACAGGTGTTCGAGGACACGCTTCGAGGGCGGATTACTGCTCCGCTCAGAAAAGTTCCTCTGCTGGCAACGGCCGCAGCGGCTGTGCCACAGTCTTGGCGCGACGGCGTCTACCAACTGCTTCAAAAGTCGTCATACGGTAAGCAGGTGCGACAGACCTATACCGCTCCGCCCATGAAGCCTGAGACACGTCAAAAGCTGCTCGAACATTTTTCTGAACCCAACAAAGTTCTTGCTGACTTCATTAATCGAGATCTGTCTAGCTGGTCTAGCTAATCCCTAGTTTGAGTAGAATGCCATGTCACCAATCGCCTACATTGCCCTATATGGGTGGATTCCCTTCGTGCTTTACCTATTCAAGCGGGTTCCAGCACAAAAAGCCGTCGTCATGAGCTTTATCATTGCTTGGCTATTCTTGCCCGAGGCGCAAATTGTCTTGCCTGGCATTCCTGACCTGACGAAAATGTCAGCAACCTCCTATGGAATTTTGCTGGCAACTTTCGTTTTTGACGTCAAACGGTTCAGCGCATTCCGCTTTAGCTGGATTGATGTTCCAGCGCTTATCTTTTGTATTTGTCCTATTGCCACATCTTTAAGCAATGGGCTAGGGCTATACGACGGGGTATCAGCGGTTTTGATCCAGGTGGTGACTTGGGGAATTCCCTACTTTTTGGGCCGAATCTATCTCGCCAACTTAGAGGGCGCTCAGCAGCTCGCTACGGGTATCTTTTTGGGCGGACTGGCGTACATCCCGTTCTGCCTCTATGAGGTTCGAATGAGCCCCCAGCTCCACCTCATGCTTTATGGCTTCAGAGCCCACTCCTCATTCGGCCAAAACGTTCGCTGGGGAGGCTTTAGACCAACCGTGTTTATGAAGCACGGTCTTGCGGTTGCAGCCTTTATGATGGCAGCTAGCCTGATTGGGCTGTGGCTGTGGAAAAGCGGGGCTTTAAAAAAGGTCAGCAATATCCCTATAAGCTGGCTGGCGATCGCACTGGTTGTGACGTTTCTGCTGTGCAAATCCACAGGCGCTTACTTCTTGCTCGCCTTTGGATTTGTCCTGCTGTACCTCTGCTGGCAAATACGGACGGCCCTGCCGGTGCTTCTTCTAGCTCTGACCATAGTCGCTTACCTATTCATCAGTTCTCAAACCGATGCCTATGTAACCGATCAAATTGTAGAAGGATTATCAAACGTCTTACCCGCAGAGCGCGTGCAGTCCCTCGCCTTTAGATTTAACAATGAAGAGATTCTGGCGGATATCGCCCGGGAACGGCCCCTCTTGGGCTGGGGGGGCTGGGGCAGGTCCCTTCTGCTTGACGAAAACGGCAAAATGCTCACTATTCCTGATAGCTTGTGGATTATTGAGTACGGAGAGAAGGGAGCTGTCGGCCTGGTCAGCATGATGGCGCTGCTGCTCCTCCCCCCCGTAACCGTGCTCATGCAGCGCTGTCCACCAAAGCTGTGGATGAAGCCAGAATACGCGCCTTTAGCGGCGTTATCTATGGCTGTGGTGATGTACACCATCGACTGCTTGCTCAACGCCATGATCAACCCCATCTATGTTTTGGCCTGCGGAAGCCTATCGGGAATTGCGCTGCGACCTCTTACCTCTAGGTCTCGAAAACGCCCGGCGAGGACAGCACCTGCGCTGCCCTCTAGCGCCTACTCGCAGTTGAGCTAGCGATCGCCAGGAAGGCTATGTCATAGAGCCTAGGCGCGGCTCATCGCAGACGTTCGATATTCTTTATCTCACCCCACCCCTATTGACGATGATACTCGTTGCAATTGTAAATTACCGGACGCCTAAGCTCACGATCGATTGCCTTCATTCCCTTGTAGACGAAGTTCAACGCCTTCCCAATGTTCAAGTTGTAGTGTCCGACAACGCTTCTGGCGATGATTCCATTGAGGTAATCTCGGCTGCCATCGAGCGCGAAGGATGGCACAGCTGGGTGACGCTGATGCCGCTCGACAAAAATGGTGGGTTTGCCTACGGGAACAATGCCATTATTCGAGAGGGACTTGCACAAAACCCTCCAGACTACGTTTGGCTGCTTAACCCCGATACCGTGGTTCGTCCCCATGGGCTAGAGCACCTCTATACCTTCATGGAATCCCACAAAGACGTGGGGATTGCGGGCAGTCGGCTTGAAGACCCTGACGGAACCCCTCAACGCTCTGCTTTCCGCTTTCACACCGTTTTTAGCGAGCTAGATTTAGGGTTGAGGCTAGGGGTCGTTACCAAACTCCTGTCCCACTGGGTGGTGGCTCCCCCAGTGGTCGACGACACGGTCCAAACGGACTGGGTTGCCGGAGCCAGCATGCTCGTCCGCCGAGAGGTGTTCGACGATGTTGGCCTGATGGACGACGACTACTTCATGTACTACGAGGAGATGGACTTTTGTCTAGTCGCCAACCGGGCTGGCTGGCCCTGCTGGTACGTTCCAGAGAGCCGCGTGGTCCACTTGGTTGGTCAAAGCTCAGGGGTCACTAACCTCAAGCAGCCGCCAAAGCGTAGACCGCAGTATTGGTTTGATTCGAGGCGACGCTACTTCACGAAGAACTACGGCAGACTCTACGCGGAGGCCGCTGACTATGCCTGGATGGCGGGATATAGCCTGTGGAGACTGCGTCAGGTCGTTCAAAAGAAACCCCAAGTTGATCCGCCTCAGTTCTTTTCCGATTTTTTAAAGAACAGCTTTGCGTTTAAGCTCAGCAGTAACAAGTAAGCTCAACCTACGCATCGTCACTATGAAGAAACCTATCAAAGCTGGTTTTCTATCCAGGCAAAACTATTTAGATAAAAATACGTTCTCCGGAACGCTGTACTATATGTACCAGGCGCTGGCCTCTAAAGGGGTTGAGATGGTCGATCTCAAAAAGCCTCAGGCCCAAGGCCGTATTGGCAAAGGAATTAGCCGGGCGCTGAGCAAGGTTCAGCTGGGATCTGGCAAAAGCGCCTCAGAGCTGAACGAATTTAAGCGGCAGGTAGAACAGTCACTAGAAAAGAAAAAGTGTGACGTTATCTTTGCTCCCGTTGCTTCTGGAGAGGTAGACCTAATTGAGACGTCGGTTCCTATCGTCTTCTCCTCCGACGCGACGCCTCGGCTAATTTACAACGACTACTACAAGATTTACCCGGACGAGGCGAGCTTTGCGGCGGCTAGCGCGACGGAAAAGCGAGTTGTGGCTAAGGCGCAAAAGCTGGTTTATCCATCCCGCTGGTCAGCCGAGTCAGCCGTTCAGGACTACGGTGCAGCGCCGGGGCAGGTCAGCGTTACTCCATTTGGCGCCAATTTAGACTTTGTTCCTGAGCTAGATCGAGTTCGCGCGCGGCTGTCCTCATCCCGCTGCCGGCTATTGTTTATTGGTAAAGATTGGCAGCGCAAGGGCGGAAACTTGGCGTTTGAGTCTTTAGTCAAGCTACTCGATGCGGGAATCGACGCTGAGTTAACCATGATTGGCTGTATCCCACCGGAAGATGCCGTCGCCCAGGTAGATAGCGATCGCCTCACCGTCATTCCTTTCCTCAATAAAAACGTGAAGCGAGAGCGCGATCGCCTCTACCAAATTTTTCTCGACGCGCATTTCTTCCTGTTTCCTACCCGCGCCGACTGCTCGCCAATTGTGCTGTGTGAGTCGGCGGCCTTTGGCTTACCGGTAATGTCGAGCAACGTCGGCGGAATTCCAACTATTGTTCAAGAAGGGGTCAACGGCTATACCTTCTCTCCTGATGCGGGGGCAGACCAGTATGCCGATAAAATGGCGGCCGTTTTCTCCGAGAAAGATGCTTACGAGCAGCTCGTCCTGTCGTCCCGCAGCACCTATGAGGAGCGATTGAACTGGCACGCTTGGGCTGACCACGTTCGGAGCGTGATGCTTGAATTGCTTTAAGCGCGTTACTGCAGCGGCACTGAGCGGGTCGTATTGATTGGGTCGTATTGATTGGGTTGCGTTGATTGGATCGCATTGATTGAGTTGCACTAACTCAACTGCGGAGCATAAGCTAAATAGTGCATCGCTTTAGTGATGACGCCGTCAATACCTTATGCCCCTAAAGCTCAGCCGACATGAACTTATACGAAAGGGTTAGCCAGCAGCGAATCAAATACATTGTGCAGAGTTACCGCCTCGAAGGAGAGGAAAAAGCTGGCTTTTTCGCCTACCTAGATAACCTGATGCAGGCCTATCCACTACCGCTCATTGAGCTTTCTTTAGCAGAGATTATCGTGGAAAACTGGTTAAGCGTTCCCTTCAACCGAGGGATCGGCTTCTTAGCTCAGGTTCATGCGCGGCTGCAGCACTGGGAAATTCAGCCCATTGTGAGCACCCTGACGTCGGCTCAATTCAGCAGTATCACCGGTCTCGATCCGTCACCTATTTTTGGCGCTGAGCCAACGTCATCCTACAGTATCCAGCCCTCTTAGCTGGAGAGAAAATTGACTCTTAGACCAGTTGTCCGGATAGCTCGGCGCGGCGGGCGAAAAGCAGAACAAGCGTAATCAAGACGTGATTGTGCCGTTCTGGTTCCCATTTTTGCTCTTTTAACCGTGAAAAATCGTCGGACGCATTGGCTCGATGTTGCTGAGTACGTTTCCCTAGCGGGTCTGGGCATGGGTTCAGTCACCTCAGCGATCGCCCAGCAGTTTCTGTACGCGACAACGCCTCTATCCTTCGCCGTTGCCATCGGACTTCTCAACCGCCGCCGTCTGCAGGCGCAGCAGGAGGATAATAGCCAACGGCTCGGCAACTTTGACCAACTGCGCCAGGAGGTAACGCAGCTCAGGCAACAGGCAACGACGATGCCGCCTCCCGAAATTATCACGGGGATGGAGCGCCAGCAGCGCCAGCAGCAGCAGGTCATGGAGGAGATGACGGGCTACGTCAAGTCCGCATACTCCATGATGGGGTCACGACTCGTTAAGCTAGAAGAGCAAGATTACGACGCAATCGCTCAAGACATTTCTCGCCTGCGGGCTGCCCACGGCAGCATCCACACTCTGCTCGATAATATGCAGGCAAGCCTACAAGAGATGACTACCCGTGAGCAAGTTGAAGGAGTAGAGCGGGCGATCGCTCAACTACAGCAAAAAGTGAAGCAGGTTGACCACCAGTTTCAGCATCTCGATGACAAGATGACGCCTGCCTTGAGTCATCTGCAGACGCAGTTTGAACAACTTGCCCAGCCGCCCGTCCCCGCCAATAAAACGGCAGACTTTGGCGAAGAGCGCCTCAACGAGATCATCAATTTGATGGCTGACCTAGTGCCTCGCCGCGATTGGAACACCATCAGCGCACAGGTGCAATCGCTGCAGCGCCGGTATCAGTCTCAATCCGAGCGAGACCAGCAGCTAGACCAAAAGCTCGGCGCGCTGCAGCAGCAGCTAAGCAAATCAAAAGACGATTCTCTTGAGCCCCTGCATCGGCGATGGCAGGCAATTCTCGAAGCAGTTCAAGACAAAATTCAGGCGCTGCCCAACTCAGCCGATTTGGAGTCTGTTTTAGAAGAGATGCTGCACCGACGACTGCAGGCTTTTCCAGCCCAGGCTACCCCCCATCAGCTTTTGATTGATCTACCCGTCGAGGCGAGCGGGGGAAACGCGGTGGCCAATACCCCTGCAGCATCGCCCCGTCCGGCCACCTGTAGCCGTCTGGCGCTAGAAGAGGCCCTTCAACAGGCCGAAGATCGGGTCGTTTTGACCTGGCCCTGGGCCGCGTCTTACCAATTAGAGGCGTCTCTAGCGCAGCAGCTCACCACCTTTCTAGAGTCTGGTAAGTCGCTCTTCGTGGGCTGGTGCAGTCAGCGGAGCCACCAGGGGGCCCACTTTTTACCCCCCATTCGTCAAACCTGGTCCCTTGACGCGAGCTCACCCGCCGTCCGCCACGCGACGCTGCAGTACTTCTTGCAGCTCAAGCGCCGCTACCCCAAATCGCTGCACTTTAAGCTTCTCGAAGCGGGGGAAAACTTTTTGATTGTCGACCGAGCGCAAGCCGTTGTAGGCATTGATCACCCCTTAATTCCCGCCGCCAAGACCCAGACTCTCGGCCTAAAAATTAGAACAACAAGCGCCAGCACCATCAATGCCCTCATCGAGCGCTACACCCACAGTGAGCAAATTTCGAGTCGGGCAGAGCTAGGCTGGCGGCAGGCCATGGTGCAGTACGACCTGGGGGAGGGCGTTGCTGCCGCTGCTGAGCTAGACCGCCTCCTTGCTGCCGCACCGGACGATGCGGTGGCCTACAACATGCGCGGAATTCTGCGTTACGGACAGCGCGACTACGACGCAGCGCTGGGGGATCTGTCCCAGGCAATTCAAGTTGACCCCGACTTGGGCAGCCCTTACTGCAATCGCGGCTTTTTGCGCCACAAGCAGAGAGATATTGAGGGGGCGATCGCCGACTTTGAGCAGGCTGTTCAGCTGATGCCGGTCTCCGTGATTCCTCTGTTTTACCGAGGGCGAGCTTGGGAGTCTCTAAACCAATTCACCCTAGCCCTCAAGGACTATAACGCCGCCCATGCCCTAGCCCCAGACTCAGCCATTGTGCTATATCGGCGCGCCCTTGTGCATCAGCATCTGCAGCAGCTCCCTCAGGCTCAAAACGATCTCAACACGGCCGCCTGGAATTTTATCCATCAAGACAATCCCAGCGCGGCTCGACGCTGCCTCCAGGTTCTAAAGCAGTGGGAGCATCCCCAAAGCCGAGCATTGAATAGCCCGTCAAATATCCCCACCATTACATCGCTTCAGCAGGCTCTAGAACACCTCGCCTGCTAATCCCTTAGCGCAAATTTTGAGACATGGCGCTAGGGGACTAGGTTGGGGGTCAAAACACCCGCTATACTCATGGCGTGCCCCCACAACTCAAATACTATGGTAGTTCCAAACCCTCCCTTTCCGGGCCGCTGCGGTCTTGACGTGGTCATTGCCCTCGATAGCTCTAACTCTATGGGGCTAGAGAACTTCAATCTTGCCCGTCAAGCGGCAGCTGACTTTACTGAGGCACTTGGCGGCACGCCATCTCAGGTAGGGTTCGTGATTTTTAGCACGACAACTAAGGTCCTATTTCCCCTCACCGACGTTTCGGAACCGGCAGGGGTCAGCGCGGTAGTTGACGGCCTCAACGCTTACGAATACCGCGGCGAATACACCAATTGGGCGGACGCCTTTAACAGCGCCCGAAGCTTGACCCCCGACCTAATTATTCTTTGTACCGATGGAGCCCCTTTTTTGCCCGGCAATCAAGCCGGTGCAGAGCAGGCCGCCTTTGAAACAGCCGATCGCGTTCGTCATGCCGGAACGCGGATTATCGCTATTGGTATCGGGACCCGGGTGCTTCCCGATAACCTACGGCGCGTCTCAGGAGAGAACCGCAACGACGACTTCTACATCACCAACTTTGATACCCTAGACGATCGCCTGCGAGAAATTGCCCTGCGGGCCTGTGGAGGGTCGATTACCATTCGAAAGCGGGTAGAGCAGCCCGACGGCATCGACGCTCCTGCAGCAGGCTGGACGTTTGAAGTGACCCTCAGCGGACCAGCAGCCCAAAAGGCGATCGCCACCTTACCGCTCCAAACAACCACTGAAGTGGATGGACGAGCCAGCTTTGGCTGGCAGCTGGTTCGTCCCGTCCAGGCGACGGTGAGGGAGGTCCCTCAGCCCGGCGTTACGGCAGGGGTCATCACCTGCACCCGTAATGGGGAGGCGATCGCCGCTATCCCGGCGGTCCCAGACGGAAGAGGAGTAGAGCTCCCCCTTAGCCCCAACGACGTAATCGAGTGCGAGTCCCGCAGCCGTCTGACCTATCAGCTGCTGGTGTCGACTTTTGCCGATCGCCGGGATCCTCGGTCCCTAGCGGGCCAAACGGTCAGCGACGATATCTACGCTTATTTGGACCTGCGTCAACTAGGCCAGGGTGAGGGGGACGAGATCGACGAGGTGCAGTTTGGGCTAGACAGTCCTGGGGGCGAACCTGGAAGCCTAGAGCGGTTTGCGCCCTATGATTTTGCTGGAGGAGGCACCCCAACCGCATCGCCGTTCGACACGCGGACCCTCGACAACGGTCCCCACAGCATTTACGCGGAGATACGCTTCAAAAGCGGTACAGTCCAGCAGCTGATTGTCCCCTTTACCGTAGCAAACCAGCCTCTGCCCTATCGCTTGCTGGTCTCTCGCAGCAGCGATCGCAGCGAGGCGCGCCCTCTGGCTAGCGCTGAGGTAGGCGGTGAAGTCTATATTTTCCTATCGGCTGACCAAGACATAGCAGTCGACAGCGTGCGCTTTGGTTTGGACAGCCGCTTTGGAGAGCCCAGCCGGTTGGAGTCTCGGGCTCCCTACGACTTTGCAGGAGGAGGGGTAAATACCGCAATGCCGTTCGACACGCGGACGGCGGAAAATGGCCGCCATACGGTGGAGACGGAGGTCAATCTAGAGGACGGCACCGCTCAGAATTTCACCACCCCATTTACGATCACAAATTCATAATCAGCAGGTTGCCGCCAGCGGCCCACTAGGCCAACAGCTCAATTAGGTCAGTAATTAGGTCAGCAGTCAATCACAAGGCGCGGCAGTGAAGATGCTACGATTGCGGTGATTAGGCTGCCGTTAGGTTCGCGCAGCAGGCTTTTGCAACCAAAATGTAATGGATCTCAAAGCGCTAATTCGGACTATTCCTGATTTTCCCAAGCCTGGCATCATGTTTCGGGACATCACAACCCTGCTCCGGGATCCGAACGGTCTCCGCTATACCGTCGAAGGCCTGGCGGCTGCGTTCGCCGATGAGCCCATTGATTATGTCGTCGGCATGGAGTCCCGGGGCTTCATCTTTGGAGCCCCCTTGGCCTGCCACCTGGGTCGAGGCTTCGTGCTCGTCCGCAAGCCAGGGAAGCTGCCGGCAGCGGTGTACAGTGCCCAGTACGATCTGGAGTACGGCACCGATCGGCTCGAAATCCATCAGGACGCTTTCGTCGCCGGGAGCCGCGTCCTGGTAGTAGACGATCTGATTGCGACGGGCGGCACCGCCCGCGCCACCGCCAACCTAATTGAAAAAGCAGGCTGCCACGTAGCGGGGTTTGGCTTCATCATTGAGCTGAGCGAGCTTGAGGGACGCAGGCAGCTGCCCTCAGGCGTCCCCATTGTCTCCTTGGTTCAGTACTAGCGCGCTATTTATGACCTCATCTTCCCCGCCGCTAAAACCCGCCTTGACTGCCTTGATGCGGTTCTTTACGAGTGAGACTGCTGCATTCCTAGTCAAACGGCTGCTGCAGGCGCTGCTGACCCTGCTGCTCGCCTCCCTCCTGAGCTTTTTGATCATTCAGCTTGCCCCCGGCAATTTTCTAGATATCCTGCGGCAAAACCCGCAAATTTCTCCGGAAACCGTCCAGGATCTCGAAGCCCGCTTTGGCCTGGATCGACCTATTTGGGAACAGTATCGTCGCTGGCTGTGGCAAATCCTCACAAGGGGGGATTTTGGCACCAGCTTCGCCTATCAGCGATCGGTAACCTCTATTTTAATTGAGCGGATTCCGGCGACGCTGCTGCTGTCGCTCTCGTCGATTTTGGTCACCTGGGCGATCGCTCTTCCTTTAGGAATTATCGGCGCGGTCCACCAAAATAAGCTAGTAGATCGGGTGCTGCGGGTGATTAGCTACCTGGGCCAGGGAATGCCAACGCTGATCACCGGGTTACTGCTGCTGTTCTTTGCTCAAATGACGGCCCCGCTGTTTCCGGTGGGCGGCATGACCAGCATCGACCATGCCGACCTGACGCTATTGGGTAAAGTCGTCGACATTGGCTGGCACCTGATTTTACCAACGCTAGCCCTTAGCTTAACGAGCTATGCCGGACTGCAGCGCATCATGCGGGGCGAGCTGCTCGACGTGCTGCGACAGGACTACATTCGTACGGCACGGGCAAAGGGGCTGCCGGAGAATAAGGTGATCTATGTCCATGCGCTGCGAAACGCCGTCAATCCTCTGATTACGCTGCTGGGCTTCGAATTTTCGGCATTGCTCAGTGGGGCATTCATCACCGAAACTTTTTTTGATTGGCCGGGATTAGGCCTCTTAGTGCTCCAGGCTGTGCAGGCTCAAGATCTTTACCTGGTGCTGGCTAGCCTAATGATGGGAGCGGTAATGCTGATTGTTGGCAATTTGCTAGCCGACCTGCTGCTCAAGGTAATCGATCCCCGCATCAAGCTGGCACAGAGTGCTTAGCAGGGCCCCAGGGCTGCTGCGCCCGCCCGCTATGACTCACTGCGCTCTGCGCCGCACAGCTCGGTGCTGCAGCGTCCGCTTCCACGATGGGCTTGATGGATGACAGCCTCTATCTGAGATCGCCCGTCAGGCTGAATGCTGGCCGCGGTGGACGTTTGGATTGGCCCTACGGCGACCGCCGCGTCAGATAGCACGGCGATACATGAGAAAACACTCAGGGATACAAGGGTATGGATCGCCATGGAAAAAGCTGCCGTATAGGGTTCTATTTCTTGATACGAACCTCAGCGATCGCGTCAGGATAGAGAAATAAGTTCCACAGATGCCCTATTACATTGGTGCAGTTGCTTAGGTACCAGAATCGGCTGAAAGCCTAACGTTGTGTAGGCAATGCGGCCAAAGCGATATGCGTCTTGTTGCTTTGCTATATTTCTGGACGCCGTTCAAATTGCGTGGTGTAGCCAGCCGCATTATCTCAAGCGGCGCCAACCCACAAGATTATTAAGTCCTGGAACAATTTTTTCAAGATTGAAGCCTCTAGCGACGGCTACTGTAGAGCGAAAAAAGCAGCTTGCAAAAGTCCAATTGTGAATCCAAGAATGCCGCCTAAATTGACAATGGCCTGAAGTTCGCTGCGGACGATGCCCTGAATCGTCACCTCTAGCTCCTGAGGCGTGGTGGCATTGATGCGCTCAATGATCACCTGGTCGATGTTCAAGATAGGGATGACCTGAGCGACAATGGTTTCCAAATCACGCTCTAGGTAGCGCTCTAAGACCAGCGCTAGCTCATAGCTCACCGGCACCAGCGCTTTGGCAATGGTGTCTGAGCTGCGCAACCGCTCTACCAAAAGGGAGGCGATCGCCCGCCAGTTGATCGACTCTCCGAGATCTTTCAGCACCTTCCCCCCCTGCAGGTAGATGTACTCTCGCAGGGTTTGGTGGGCCGTCTGTCGAATCTGCCGTACGGTGTACACCGGCAAATTTTGTAGAGAAAAGTTCTGTATCCACTCCTGCAGCCGCCCCTTTAGGTCAAGCTGTTGAATTAGGCGGGCAATTTTGGCGTTGCTAGCATCCTGCTCCTCTAGGCAGTAGGTGCGCAGTCGCAAAAGAGTATTACGCAGTCCGATGATATTGGCCACCACCCAATAGGTACCGGTGGTCTGCTCGCGGATGGCTTCGTCGATAGTGCGAATATTGCGGTCAGTCAAAAAATCGACGAGGGTCTGACGAAGGGTATCGGGAGAGAGTACGGTGCTTAAAAGCCAGGTGGACACTTGCTCTGCCTGGGCCTCCGTAAGCTGAAGCTCCAGCAGTACCCGATCAAAAACCTGGTTAAACTGCGGCTCTAAAAAGTCCTCGTTGCGGGTTACCGCCTTGAGCAGCTTGGGCAAAGACTCCTCGGCCAAATCTTCCAAAATGCCAGCCACAATGCGCGTAGCTTTTTCCTCGTTGGGGCCGACCTGCTCTACCGCCATTTGTAGGAGCCAGCTGATCGCTGACTGCATGCGCTCTAACGCCAGTAGCCGCCGCGCTAGCTTTTGTAGCTCTGCCGGTGTGAGCAGCGACTGCATAATCGTATCGGCAATTCGTTTGGCCAACCGCTCTTGGTTACTGGGGATAAGTCCCGGCGTAAAGGGCAGCTGCTTTCGGCCCACATAAACCGGGCGGTAGGGGCGGAACAGCATTTTGAGCGCTAAATCATTGGTGAAGTAGCCGATGATTCCTCCGATAACCGGAGGGGCAATGAGTAGCCAGAGGTTGGAAAGTGCCACGAATATTGGAGGGGGTTGGGTGAAATTAAGCTTTTGTGACGACTAAGGCTCCCATCATGCCACCCACCATCTTGTAGTGGACCGCTGCTGCAAACCCAGCTTCGTAGGCTAGCTCAACCTGACGGTCTCCAGTCGGGAAGCGACGTAAGCTGTCGCTAATGTAAGCATACTCTGTCTCCAGGCCGAACTGCCGAGCCACCGGCACGACCCAATAGTCCAGATAGGTCTGCTGAAACCGGCTTGTCCAGAGATCTCCGGGTCGGTGGAAGTCTAGAACAGCGGCGATCGCTCCGGGTTTGAGCACGCGGTGCAGCTCCCGCAGGCTTCGAGGAATATCTAGCACATTTCGCAGTCCATACCCCATGGTGACGGCGTCGTACGTCTCATCGTCGTAGGGCAGATGGAGGGCATCACCGACCGTCCAGGTGATAGGGGCTAGGGACAGGTTCCACTGTAGTTCTGAGCGCTGACGAGCGATCGCCAGCTGCTGGGGTGCAAAGTCAAGCCCAACAACCCGCCCTTGAGGTCCCACCTGCCGCGCTAACAGGTAGGTGAGGTCGCCGCTACCGCAGCAGACGTCTAGGCAAGTCGCCCCAGAGAAGGGCTTTGCCCAATTTACGGCCATTTGTTTCCAGACCCAGTGCTGTCCAAAGCTCAACCAGGTGTTGAGGGCGTCGTATTGGGGGGCAATCCGGTCAAATAGGTCTTGGACCTGATCTGCTGACGGTTGGAATGAGTCTAGAGGAGTCAAAGTACAAAAACCGGTAGGGTCAATCTGCCCAGATTGTACCGAAGTTCAGCAGTCACCCCTCGGAATTTTATGGTGTAGCAAGAGCCTTCACAGCAGCAGCCCAGACGCTCCTTTGAGACCTCTGGGCTGCTCTTAATCTACGCTGTCCAGCCGTGTCGTGAAGTTCAGCGATATCCGTTGGTGGACTATAGACTACCGGACAGGAGAAGTAAACTTGACCCCTTTACCCTGCAAGCAGTCGCGAAACGCTAGCTCCGCATCGCTAAGTTCTGGGTTGTCCTTGAGATTAAACGCACGCTCGAGAAAATCGTTCCCCATCTCGCCGAAAGCACGGGCGACGCGATCGCCGATGTCTTCGTTGTTGGCGCTAATTTCCTCGGGCAGGCAAGCCGCAATGGCGTCGAGCTGTGAGGAGTCAAACTGATCTAGCGACTGGACCTGACCGGTATAGATGTCGGAGAAGTAGGTATTTTGTCCAGCTTGCTGAGGGGCAGCTTGCGCTTGGCCTGCGGGTAGGGCGGCTAAGCACAACACCAGACTAGCTAAGCTGAGTGCAGCGATCGCCTTCTTTTTTAAATTCGAGCAATAGCTTTGAAGCGTCATCAATGAATTCCTTTGCAACGAAACAGCGTTAAGGGAATAAAAGTAGGCTCGAATTCTGAAAATGATTCAAGCGGGTTCCCTCTAAAAAAGTAGCAAACATTCTGAAAAATAAGTCGAGAAATCACCAGCTTAATTTCAACATCATGCTGTCATCGTTCTAGAGGTAGACTCTGTAAGTGCAATACTCTTGACCTGAGTCGACAGTGCGGCGGCGCAGACTGACCCTGTCGTTTTCACCTGTGCCGTAAAAGGGGACCTGACGGATACGGTCTAATAGGCTTTTACGGATACGGTCTAATAGGCTTTTAAAGTGCGAGGAAAGAGCTATCTCCGAGGGTTTAGATTCTGCTACCTCACCTAAACTTCTCGTCCGTAGTTCGGGGCTTCCTGCGTTCAACCGTCATAAAATGCTGTTCAAAATTGGCATTTCATGCTATGATGGAGAGACGAGAGGGGATGTTTATTGCGTGCAATGCCGTTGCACATGAGCGTATGCAGGCAGCAGTTCTATACTGATTCGTGCGGACTACGTTTTGTACGGATTGTTTTTTCTGCCGGTGTGGCCGTGCAGCGTCTCTGGCACTGCACGGCGTGATGATTTAGGTTTCATGAGGGTTAATTAGCAAGCAGTCCACTGCTCGTAGGTCGAGATTGAGCTCTATAGCGGCTTTGTCTCTTGTGGTTGGTCTTGCTGCCCCATAAGTTAAGCTGCTTCAAAAGCTGACGGTGGATGCATGCGACTTATGGAATATACGCTATCTCTGAATTTGATACTTTTTGATTGCTGAGGTGTTTCATTATTACTATGACTGTTACTCGCCGTATTGACCCAGTCCGCGCCTATTTGGAAGAGATTGGACGCGTTCCTTTGCTGACCCATGAGCAAGAAATTATTTTGGGTAAGCAGGTGCGGTGTTTAGTGGACTTGGAAGCGGTGCGCGATCGCCTTTTGGAGTCAACAGAAGCGAGCGAACTAGAGCTCTGCGACTGGGCCGAGGCTGCTGACCTTTCAGTCAACCAGCTGCGGCGATCGCTGCGTGAAGGTAAGCGCGCCAAAGTGAAGATGGTGCGGGCCAACCTCCGGCTAGTGGTTTCCATTGCCAAGAAATACATCAAATCCAACTTAGAGTTTCTTGATTTGATTCAGGAGGGCACTCTGGGGCTCTACCGAGGTGTAGAGAAGTTTGACCCCTCCAAGGGCTATCGATTCTCCACCTACGCCTACTGGTGGATTCGACAGGCCATCACCCGAGCGATCGCAGAGCAAAGTCGTACTATTCGCCTTCCGATACATGTGGTCGAGCAGCTGAATAAAATCAAGAAGGCTCAACGTCAAGTCTCGCAGCGATTAGGGCGATCGGCTACGGTGGCTGAGCTATCGCAAGAAACGGACATCTCTCCTGACAAGGTCCGCTACTACCTCGATCGGGCTCGCCAACCCCTGTCTCTAGATCTGACCATTGGCGACAACGATAACAATCACCTGGGGGATCTGCTACCTGATGATGGTGCCTCGCCCGAGGATATTGTCGTAAACCGGCATCTAAAACAAGATCTAGCCGATCTAATGAGCGATCTTACCCCCCAGCAGCAGGAGGTCCTCACCCTCAGGTTTGGACTCCGGGACGGACGCGTGCTCACTCTGGCAAAAATTGGCGATGAGCTAGACGTTAGCCGAGAGCGGGTTCGCCAGATTCAGCAGGACGCCCTGCGGCGGCTGCGAGGCAAGCGTCAAGATTTGCGGGAGTACATGGCGGCGCTGTGATCGAAGCGATAATGGTGCGATCGCAGCAGTCCTTTATGGGTGAGTGCTTCTCTAGACGCCTAAACCCGCCCCATGTAAGCTAAGAGCAGTTTACGGTGGCAGGACTAATGACTAGCGTTGTCAATTCTTCAGGCATCACAGTTGAGGCCGTGACGTCGCCCCAGACTCAAACCGCATTTATAGACCTCCCTTACCGGGTCTATGAGGGCAATGATTGCTGGGTTCCTCCACTGAGAAGCAGCGAGGCTCAGCTGTTCGCCGTAGACAACGAGTTTTTGAAATATGGCACCTTTCGGGCATTCGTCGCCAGTAAACAGGGTGCCACTGTTGGCCGCATCGTTGCTGCGGTCAACCAGCGACTCATTGAGAAAGAGCAGCGCCCCGTTGGGATTTTTGGCTACTTCGAGTGTATTGACGACGTTGAGGTTGCTGAGGCCCTGTTCGATGAGGCCGCGGCCTGGCTTGTGCAACAGGGAATGACGGCTGTGCAGGGACCCATAAACCTGTCTACTCACAACCGCTGCCTCTTCCTGTTGGATCGGTTCGACTCCCCGCCGATGATCATGATGCCCTACAACCCACCCCACTATCCTAAGTTTATGGAGCAGCTGGGATGGGAGAAGGCCATAGACGCCTATTCCTATGGGCTAGACGGCTCGGAAGATCTGCCGCCTCAGTATGAGCGGGGCTATAACATCGCCGTTAGATCGGGGGTTGAGTTTCGTCCGCTGCACACAAAAGGAGAGGCCTTTTGGCAAGACGTGACGCAGATGTACCACCTGTTTACAAAGATGTTCGCCGACAACTGGGGTGCGACAGCACGAACTCTAGAAGAGTTCCGGGAAGAGGCAAAAGATCTACAATCCTTGGTGGACCCAGACATTTTTTGGATTGCGGAATACGAGGGCAAGATGATCGGCTTTTTTATGACGCTGCCGGACTACAATATTGTGCTCAAGCGACTCAACGGACGGCTTGACTTACTGGGTAAACTGAAGTTTCTCTGGTATCGCCGGTTTATTGATCAGCTGCGAGTGCTGGTCATCTGCGCCCTGCCAGAGCACCGCCGCCGCATGGTCCCCTTGGGTCTCATCTATTTAGGGTTCAATTATGGTAGACAAACGAGTAAGCCCTATCGCTTTGCCGAGCTAGGGTACGTCTACGAGAACAACAGCGCCTCCCGCAGCATTGTAGAGGCGACGGGGGCCACCATCTACAAAACCTATCGCACCTACGAGAAAGCACTATGAAGGCGCTAGTCACGGGGGCCAGCGGGTTCACGGGGTCGCATCTAGCTAAAGCGCTGCTGCATCGTGGCCATCAGGTAGTTGGTTTTGTGCGCCCTACGAGTAATCTATCTCGCCTAGAACCGCAGATTGAAGGCGATCTAGCGCTGGCCTACGGTGATGTCACCGACCGAGCCGCTCTGACTCAGGCGATGTCAGAGGTAGACTGGGTGTTCCATACGGCGGCGTACGTAGAGCTAGGGGTTGTGGATGCAGAGCGGATGGCCCACGTCAATATTGAGGGCACCCGCACCGTGCTCGCAGCCGCGAGAGAGGCAAGCTCCCGGCTGCTGTACTGCAGCACGATTGGAATCTACGGGGATACCCAGGGCAAGGTAATCGATGAGACCTTTGAGCGTCAGCAGACAGGCTTTTCCTCTGCTTACGATCGCACCAAATACGAAGCCCAAAAGCTAGTCGATGAGGCCGCTGCAGCGGGGCTTCATGCGGTTAGCGTCATGCCCTCGGGCATCTTTGGCCCCGACGACCCCCACTTTGGCCCCGTCCTAGAGACGTTCCGGCGCGGCAAGCTAAAGGTGTGGGCTGGGGGCGATCGCGTGACGGGGATCGTGCATGTGGATGATTTAGTCGACGGTATGCTGCTGGCAATTGAGCAGGGGCAGCCGGGTGAGCATTTCATTTTGTCGGCGGACGAGCTGACGACGCGGGAAATGTTTGACCAGCTGAGCCAGATAACCGGGGTACCGGCCCCGGCGGAGGTGCCCCCTGCCGTTGTCCGGCTGGCGGGTAACCTGCTAGACCCCATTGGACGGTTGACGAACTGGCAACCGCCCCTGAGCCGAGAGCGGGTTCACTACATCTATGATCGCTGTGTGCGCGTCGATGGATCTAAGGCAAAGCGTCAGCTGGGATGGAGGCCTCGCTCGGTGCAAGAGACGCTGCAGGACTGCGTGACCCAGCGTGACGGCGCTTAGTGTCGAAGCTTATCCGGACGGCGATCGCTACCGCTTGAAAAGTTGAAAACCTCGTTTTTATTGGGTCTAAGAAGACTTAGTAACCCAATTCGCCGTCAATTGACAAACGATTCAGGACATAAGACAATCTCCTCCATTGCTGAGCTGACGAGCCCGTTAGCGCCCTGCTACGGCTGCGTGAGCCGAGTGAATTGACCCTTTGGAAGACCCTTTTCAGCAAACTACAGTTTAGACCAGGAGCCCCCATGAATCTATTTACTCGCCAGAGCGCCGCATTTGCCCTTGGCGGCATCGTCGCCGGAGCAGTGCTGGGCGTCGCCAACAGCGCTTGGGCTCTTACCCAAGAGGAAGTTGTTCAACAGCTTCGGGCCGTGCCGGTATTCACCATCACCGATGAAGATAGAGCGCCGCTGGTCGCCGAGCCTCAAGAGGGAGAGCCGGGGGCACCGCTCGTCAGAGTATTTATTACCCAAGCAGATGCCGCAGCATTTCTAGGCTCGCTTCAGGAGAGTAACCCAGACCTGGCATCGGAGGTTCGCGTCACCCCGGTATCGCTGGGTCGAATCTATGCGGCGGCGGTTGAGGGTCAAGACCCCGAGAACCGCCTTGAGTTTGTGTTTGTGCCTTCCCGAGATGAAGCCGCTTCTGCCGTGGAGATCCTGCAGAGTGAGCTAGAGGAGAATGGCGAAGACCCCTCAACCGTCAGCGAATTTTTGGGCGTGCCGCTATTTACAGCCCGCAGCGCTACGGGTTCAGATGAAGAGGGACTCCTGACCGTCCCAGATGGTGAGGACAATCAGATTGTCCCACTATTCTTCTCTTATGATCAGCTGCAAGCCTTGATAGCCGCCATTGGCGAGCGTCAGCCCGAATTTGCTGAAGGACTCGATCCGTTCATTATTCGCCTAGAGGAGCTGATTCAAACCCTAGAAACAACTGAGGACGAAGAGCTGCTGCAGCTGCGGCTTGTTCCCTCCCTTGAAGCGCTAGAAGCGGCTCAAGAGGCTCAGTCAGAAGGGGAATCGTCTCAAGAGAATGACGAGTCAGAAGCAGCCCAGCCATAGTCGCTAGCTAGGCTACAACCGTCATGTATACTGCGTCGGGAGATGACCTCTGGCAGTGGCGGCAGCTGGCCCGCCGTCAAGCGATCGCCCATCAGGTGTCTCCCGACGAGGTGGACTGGGTGCTGCTGAACGTCAGTGATTTGGACCGGCTAGCGCTGCGGCTAGAAACCGTGACGCTGCGGTCCGCAGTCGCTCTAGAGCTACCCTTAGAGGAGCTCAATCGGCGCTGGCAGACTCGCATTCAAGCGCGATCGCCCGTACAGTACGTCATAGGCAAAGCGCCTTGGCGAGAGTTCGACCTGGTGGTATCACCGGCTGTTCTAATTCCTAGGCCCGAAACCGAACGGCTGATCGATCTGGCGCTGCTAGCCACGCAACGCCAGCAGGCTCTTAGAAGATCCCCTTGGGCCGACCTAGGGACAGGCAGCGGGGCGATCGCCTTGGGGCTGGCAACGGCCCTCCCCGAGGCGGCAGTTCACGCCGTGGACTGTAGCCCTGACGCGCTAGCGGTCGCCCGGCACAATGCCCAGCGGTACGCGCTCTCAATCCAGTTTCATCAAGGGAGCTGGTTTGAGCCCCTCCAAGGGCTACGAAACCAGGTCGGTGGCGTCATCTCTAACCCTCCATACATTCCTACCGAGGCGCTGGCCGACCTTGCCCCGGAGGTCCAGCACGATCCTCTCTTGGCTCTAGATGGCGGAGAAGATGGGCTAATGGCAGTGCGTCAGCTGGTCGCTGCTGCGCCAGACTATTTGATTTCCGGGGGGGTATGGCTGGTAGAGACCATGCTGGGACAGCCGGCCGCGGTCTGTGAGCTACTGCATCAGGGACCCTACCGTGACGTGCAGGTCTTTGCCGACCTAGCAGGCATTGAGCGCTTTGTGCTGGCATACCGTCAGTAGAACCGTAGCCACGACAGGCCATTGCGTCCCATATGTGCTCCACATGTGCCCCGTAATTGCAGGCCAAAGCCCTAGGCCCCGCAGGCCGACTGCGCCCGCATCAACACCCAATTTATTGGGGCCTTTCCCGAGCCAATTGGGCTGCTGCGCCAGACTTCATCGACGTTGCGCCAGCCCCGCTCGCTGGCCCGCGCTTGGGCGGGCCCATTGACCGCGTAAACCTGACCAATGCTGTGAAGCGTCACGAGTTTGAGCTGACGGTCTCCAACGCTGACCGGCTCGCAGCGAAGTTCTCCGTCGATGACGAAGGGCCATCCATCCCCAAAGTCCACTTTGGTCAATCTATCGTCATCCGTCGTCTGATCCACATTGCTAGCTGTCCCAGCCTGTTGCTGAGCAACCTGAAAGTTCTTGGTGTAGTCTTCCTTCGCTCGCTGCTGTGCGATCTCATACTGAGGGTGATCGGCTGGCACGGCCCGCATCAGGTCCGCAGCAGTTTGCCACAGCTTAGCGATCGCTTCCCACTCGCTTTCCGTCTCTGCCGTTTGACCTAGCGCTGCCGCCTCAGTGGCCTTGCGTACGGCCTCCTGAAATGAGTCGGAGCCTTCTGCTGACGGGTCTTTAGCCTGAGCTGCTTCATCTTGAGCGGGCGTAGAAACCCGAGTTGCACAGCCCCCCAAAAGCGCAACTCCTAAAAAGCAGCCCATCACCCCCACCACTAGACGTAAACGCAGGGCAGCCCCGAAAAGTCCTTCTTTAGACGATACCGTAGCTAATGTCATACGTAATGCTGCTTACCTCAATGACCCAATTTTACGAGAGACCTCGCTATGCCACTTCAAGATCCGAACTGCTCTTGGAACATCTTCTCAATGATTAGGATCTTTAATAGATATAGAGTCTACCAAATACCTGGCTTGAGACGGTTCAGCTCATTGGTCCATTAGCCAATCGCGACTCAGCCAAACCAGGCTCACCATTGTTTCTCAGGAAGTTGTGATGTTAGTCACTCAAAAAAGTTTGAGAGGGACAGACCCATCGAAGCTCTGCTTGACCATTCCTCTCGGGGGCGGCGCTAAGATCCAGTATGCCGTCTCCTCCATGGCCGAGGCAGCTGCACTATACCGAGAGCATGTCGCTAGAAACTCAGTGCAGGGGGCGATCGCATCGCCATCGCTGCGGGTCATTCGCTCTCAAACCTACGCTACTTATCCAGAAGCCGTTTAGCACCTTTATCTTTACGGAAGCTTTAGGCCTATTGTGGAATGCTTTCTGATTCCTTCAAGAAAGTCAATAGTAGCGTTTGTATCTTGGTAATAGTGAACAGCATTTCAGATGAGTAGATAGCCACAAAGCAGGTCTATGCCGGGCATCCCCCCGTGGGGTCCTACAGTCGCTTTGCTCAGAGCCATACGCTCAACCTGACTGTCAAATATTGTGCTTTAGCCAATTCACGTCTGTGCTACCCATGACTATATTATCTTCGGCTCAGCTCAAGTCTCGCCTCGACCTCTTCTCCCCCCTGCGGCGCTGGCTTGACAGAATCGACGTCCGCCGCCCCAAACTGGCTCGATTCATCTCCAATGCCGTCCCGGCCCAATGTCCTTTTGAGCGAGACGTCAACCTGTTTGGTCACCATGTTGCCCATATCCCGCCGCTGTGCAAGCTAAACCCACTCTACGAGCAGCTCGTTGGCCTACGGTTCCGCGCGCTGTGCTATCTCGCAGATGAGTGCGGTGAAGATATCCGTCGCTATTGCTAAAGGTAAAACTAAGCTGTAAAGCCGAACTGTGAAGCCGTCTAAAACTGCCGCAGAAACCTCAAATCGCTGCTGTAGAGGCGACGAATATCATCGAGCTGGTGCAGCACCATAGCAAACCGCTCAACGCCAAACCCAGCCGCAAAGCCTGTATACACCTCAGGATCATACCCGACGTTTTTAAGCACGTTGGGGTCTACCATACCGCAGCCTAGAACCTCAAGCCAGCGGCCCCGCCACTGAACATCGACCTCTGCTGAGGGCTCAGTGAACGGAAAAAAGCTAGGGCGAAAGCGAATCGGCAAATCCCCGAACATCGCGCTTAAAAAGACTCTCACCGTCCCCTTAAGGTCGGTAAACGTCAGCCCTTTATCGATCGCCAAGATTTCTAGCTGATGAAACACAGCCGAGTGAGTGGCATCCACAGTATCGCGGCGATAGACTCGGCCCGGGGCCGCTACGCGGATCGGGGGCTCGTGTTCTTCCATGTAGCGAATCTGGATGGAGGAGGTGTGGGTACGCAGCAGGTCTCCACCGGGCAGATAAAAGGTATCCTGCATGTCGCGGGCGGGGTGGTCTGCCGGCGTGTTGAGCGCCTCAAAGTTGTAGTAATCGCTTTCGATTTCTGGCCCATCGGCCACGGTATAGCCTAAGCCCACAAACACGTCGAGCGCCCGGTCAACGGTGCTTGTAAGAGGATGAACTTTTCCCTGAGGGCGATAGACCCCTGGCATAGTGATGTCTAGGGTCTCAGCAGCCAGCTGAGCCTTAACTTGGGCAGTTTGCAGACTGCCGCGTCGCTGGTCCAAATTCTCTTGAAGCGCCGTTTTGACGCGGTTGGCAAGAGCGCCCACCTGGGGACGCTCCTGAGGATCTAGGCGACCCATGCCGCCCAACACTTTGGAGATCTGCCCCTTCTTACCCAGGTATTGAATGCGGAGCTGCTCTAGAGTTTCTAGGTCGTCGGCTGCAGCGATCGCCTGCTGCGCGCCAGTCTGGAGCTGTGTAAGTTGGGATTCAAGTTCGGTTAGACTAGCCATTCGCCTGGGTTAATTCTATTGCTGCCGGACTGTCGCTGTCGGGCCATCCGACTACCCTAAAGCTGTCGGATGGCCCGACTACCCTAAAATGAGGCTGAGCCAGCGGTAGCCGTAATCTTAACCCAGTTTATCGCAAAGGCAGCTGAAAACTATAGCGCTTGGTGGTTGCCTATGAAGTTGTTGATCAGCAATGACGACGGTGTATTTGCAGCAGGTATTCGGGCATTGGCAAACACCCTATCGGCGGCGGGGCACGAGATTACGGTGGTGTGCCCCGACCGCGAGCGCTCTGCCACCGGCCACGGCCTGACGCTGCATGATCCTATCCGCGCCGAGCAGGTGGACTCCATTTTTGTCGAGTCGGTTACCGCCTGGGCCTGTTCTGGAACCCCGGCCGACTGCGTTAAGCTCGCCCTGGGCGCATTGCTCAAAACCCCACCTGACCTAGTGCTCTCTGGAATCAATCATGGCCCCAACTTGGGCACTGACGTGCTTTATTCCGGCACCGTCTCAGCGGCAATGGAAGGGGTCATAGAGGGTATTCCCAGCATTGCCTTTAGCCTGGCAAGCTTTTCAGCCCAAGAGTTTCAGCCTGCCGCCAACGTGGCGCGATCGCTTGTTGCCTCTCTCGACCACCAGACGCTGCCCAAAGCAACCCTTCTCAATATCAATATCCCCGCTGTTGAGGAGTCGGCTATGAAGGGCATACTGCTAACCAGACAGGGGGTGCGCCGCTACGTGGATCTATTTGAAAAGCGAGTGGACCCACGAGGGAAGACCTACTACTGGCTAGCGGGAGAGGTCTTAGAAGAAATTGATGAGGTCGCTGAACACACCTTTTGCGAAGAACTTTTGGATGAGCTCGCGCAAATCCAAACCGATGTGCAGGCTATTCGCCGCAACCACATTACGGTGACGCCGCTTGAATATAATATGACGAGCGTTTCTGGTCTTCGAAACTTAAAGCAGCGGACCTGGCTGGGTCAATAACCCAGCGTCACTTTGACAAGACCCTGTAGGAGAGGAGTTTTCAAGGCGCTACACTTTAGGCTCGCTTGGACGAAGTTTGTTGTGAGTACCATAATTTGCTGCCACATCAATACTCTTTTATGCCAAGGTTGAGATAAGATACGAAAAGCCTAAAACGGGTGGCGATCGCACACTCCTCAACGCTGGGTGAACCTGTCAGGATAGTTCTTGCGGCGAACAACATTTCAGAGATTTGAGCTATTTTGTGATCGGTGACATGCGATCCCTAGGCGATAATCATTAGAATTGGATAAGGATTGAGGGTGACAGGGTCCTCTACAGGAATAGTTAACTTGAGTGTAAGTGATACTCATGTCTGAGAGTAACGGACAGCTCGCTGAAGGTCAGTTCAAAGTTCGCTTCTGGGGGGTTCGCGGTAGTATCGCTTGTCCTGGCGGACATACTGTTCGATATGGCGGCAATACGTCCTGTATTGAGATGCTGATTGATGGGCACCGGCTAATTTTTGACGGTGGCACAGGGCTGCGGGTATTGGGTCAAGAGCTGCTTAAGCACACCCCAGTCGAAGCTAGCATGTTCTTTACCCACTCCCACTGGGACCACATTCAGGGGTTTCCTTTCTTTACCCCAGCGTTTGTTCCCGGCAACAAGTTCAACATTTACGGCACGGTAGCCCCCAACGGCTCAACGGTCGAGCAGCGGCTTAACGACCAAATGCTGCATCCTAACTTCCCTGTGCCGCTGCAGATTATGGGCGCATCCCTTCGCTTCCACGACATTGAGGTGGGGGATTCAATCCAAGTAGGCGACATTCGCGTAGACAACCGCATGCTCAACCATCCCGGTGAGGCCGTGGGCTACCGCGTCAGCTGGAATGGCTTCTCTGCGGCCTACGTTACCGATACAGAGCATTTCCCCGATCGCCTAGACGACAACGTCTTGTGGCTTGCCCAAGATGCAGACGTTTTCATCTATGACTCGACCTATACGGACGCCGAGTATAACGAGAAGCCGGTGGGTAAGGTTGGGTGGGGCCATTCGACTTGGCAAGAGGCGGTAAAGATTGCCCGCGCTGCCAACGTCAAGCAGCTGATCATTTTCCACCATGATCCGCTTCACAGCGACGAATTCATGGACAATATTAAGCAAGAAGCCGCCGAGCACTTCCCCAACAGTACCGTGGCTTGGGAAGGGCTAGAGCTCAATCTCGGGGCGACTCCGACAGCCAGCGTCGAAGATACGGTCGTGAGCCGCGCCCGATAGCGGTTTGCGGGTCGCTGAGGCAAATGACTCACGGGGCCGCTCGCCCATTCTCTCGATACCAACACGTGCAGGTTATTTCTTCTCAACTAGCCCTTCAACGTCCTACAGCAATCGCACTCGGAAACTTTGATGGCGTCCATCGGGGTCATCTTGAGGTGATCCATCCTATGCTGCGGGCTTCGTCAGGGCACAAGACCGTTGTTTCGTTCGATCCCCACCCCCGGGCTTTTTTCAGCGGTGAGCAGCGGACCCTGCTTACCCCCGCTGAGGAAAAGGCCGAGTATTTGTTTACCCTTGGGGTAGAGCAGCTAGTGCTGCTGCCTTTTGACCGGGCCATGGCCAGTCTATCCCCAGAGAATTTCATCACCTCTATTTTGATTGAGCAGCTAGAGGTTAAATATCTGAGCGTGGGGGAGAACTTTCGGTTTGGCTGTCGGCGCGCTGGCACTGCGGGAGATCTTAAAGCGATCGCCGCTGCCCACGGGGTTGAGGTTTACATCACCCCCCTTGAGGTCTCTGGAGGCGATCGCATCAGCTCATCGGCGATTCGCGACGTCCTCAGCAGCGGTGGCCTAGAGAAAGCCAACCGGCAGCTAGGACGCCCCTATACGCTCTTTGGCACCGTTGTCCATGGGCAGCACCTAGGCCGAACCTTGAGCTTTCCCACCGCCAATCTCGATCTTCCCCCATGCAAGTTCGTCCCTTGCACAGGCGTCTACGCGGCCTATGTATGGGCCGAAGGGCAGACCGCCGCGATCGCTGGAGTGGTCAATATTGGCTATCGGCCTACGGTACAGGGCACCCACCGCACCATAGAAGCCCATCTGTTGGACTGGTCACAAGATCTGTATGGACAGCAGCTTAAAGTCGAGCTGCAGGCTTTTTTGCGGGCTGAGCAGCCCTTCGAGTCTCTGGAGGCGCTGAAGGCGCAGATTGAGCGGGACTGTCAGATGGCGCGGTTGCGCCTGTAGCCCCGCTGCAATTCTGCGCTGGATTTCACTTTAGGGCAGCCTCCTTCGCAGAATAGTCCGGATTTCGCTTCGCCTCGCTGGAACTGTTATTCGAGAGACGAGTCTTACTACATATCAGCGGAAGGCTTCTACTCAAGAGATTGGGTGGGAGCCTTTTTGCTTTGGAAAATATTTTTAGAGGACTTATCTTATGGCAGCCGCAGACGTTACCTTTTCCGTTGAGAATGACTGGGGCAGCGGATTCACGGGGCAGCTCGTGCTTGCTTCGCCGTCTGCCCTAGACAACTGGACGATTGAATTTGAAGCCCCGTTTGAGATTGCTCATATTTGGAACGCTCAAATCGTCGCTCGCAAGCCGGTACCGGGAGGCTACCGCTACACCATCGAGAACGCTAGCTGGAATGGCACGATTGCCGCTGGTGGTGAGGTCTCCATTGGCTTTAATGGAGCAGGGTCGCCGGGAGAGCTAGCGGCGATCGCCGTCAATAGTGAGGCCACGCCTACCCCATCTGGTGGCAACAGCGATAGTGGAGCCGCCGATTCCGGTCCGGCCTCAACGCCGTCGGAGGAGGTGCCCGCAGCGGAGCAGGAAACGGGCGATGGCGCTGCGCCCGCCTCGGGTGATGTGGGCAGCGACTCAAGTGATGGCCCGGACGCCGGGCGTGAGAGCGCTAGCGACGACGTGGGTAGTGCTGATGATGGTTCTGTCAGCGATTCCGGCAGCAGCGCTGACACAGCTACCGGAGACTTTAACTACGGCGAGGCGCTGCAGAAGTCCCTGCTATTCTACGAGGCGCAGCGCTCTGGCCCCCTTCCTGACGACAGCCGCATTGAGTGGCGCGGCGATTCAGCGCTGGATGATGGCGCTGATGTTGGCGTTGATCTCACCGGCGGCTACTACGACGCGGGGGACCACGTGAAATTTGGGTTTCCTATGGCGGCCTCGATGACGCTGCTGAGCTGGGGCGCATTGGAGTATGAAGAGGCCTACCAATCTAGCGGGCAGTTGGGCGAGCTGATGGAGGCCGTGCGCTGGGGGACAGACTACATCTTGAAAGCCCACATTACCGAGGGGGGTAAGACCCAAGCTTTTTGGGGCCAGGTGGGAGACGGCAACGCCGACCATGCTTACTGGGGGGCAGCGGAAGAGATGACTATGGACCGCCCTGCCTTCAAGATTGATGCGGCCAACCCGGGGTCAGATCTGGCGGGTGAGTCGGCAGCCGCACTGGCATCGGCCTCTCTGCTGTTCCGCCAAAGCGACTCGGCCTACGCCGACCGCCTGCTGGAGAACGCCAAACAGCTCTATGCCTTTGCCGATGAGCATCGCGGCAAGTATTCTGACGCCATCGACAACGCCAAAGACTTTTACAACTCTTGGAGTGGATATCAAGACGAGCTGGCCTGGGGCGCAACGTGGCTCTACAAAGCGACAGGAGACCAAGCCTATCTGGACAAGGCCGAAGCCGCCTACCAAGGGCTGGCTCGCTACACCCACACCTGGGACGACAAGGCTTACGGTACGGCGGTGCTGCTGGCGCAGGAAAGCGATAACCCCCGCTATCGCCAGGACGTTGAGGGTTGGCTGGACTGGTGGAGCGACGACAGCGGCGCGGGGGTTGCTCAAACGGACGGCGGCTTAGCTTGGCTAGACCAATGGGGGTCGCTGCGTCTGAGCGCCAACACGGCGTTCTTGGCCGGGGTGTATGGTGATACAGTCAATGACCCTAACCAGCGCTACAGCGACTTCAGCGATCGCCAAATCGATTATCTATTGGGAGAGAACCCCAGCAGCTTTAGCTACATGGTGGGCTTTGGAGAGAGCTCTCCGCAGCAGCCTCACCACAGAGGCTCCCACGGCGGCGGCTGGGATAGCTTCAACAGCGGTGCGCCAAACGCCAATATACTCTATGGGGCATTGGTTGGCGGGCCAGCGTCTCCCAGCGATGGGGACTACCGAGACGACCGCAGCGACTACATTCGCAACGAGGTCGCGCTCGACTACAACGCGGCGTTTACGGGAGCGCTGGCGCGGCAATATGACCAGTTTGGCGGCAGTCCGCTGAGCGGAGCGGAGCTAGAGGCCCTACCGGGCGTTGCTGTGCCGGACGGCATCAACTAGATAAGCTGAGGGGCCACACACCGCTGCACGCGGAAGATCTTGGAGTTCTTTGAGGGCTCCAAGATCTTTCTTGGAAATGCCGCTGCGATCGCTGTTGCCTAGTCAAAGGTGGCCAGGGCATTATTCTCAAAATTCATCAGGTACCCCCCTTCGAGGGTGAGCTGAGTTTCGTAGACGATGCTCCAGTCTGGCAGCACGGCATTAGTGATGTGACAGGCTTTCAGCCGCGTATCGCTAATTACCGCACCGCTGAGGTCGGCGCGGGTGAAATCGACGTCAATCAGCGCCGCGTTGCCAAAATCGGAGTAGGACAAAAAGGCGCATCTGAATATTGTTCTGTCGAGATAGGTCCGCTTCAAGCTCGCCCCTTCCATATGGGCGTACCTGAAATTTGCTTGGGTGAGGTCAGCCCTGTCTAAAGTAGCGCCGTCGAGACAGGCGCGGGAGAAATTAGCCCCTACAAGAATAGCCCCCGTGAAAACTGCCTCTCGAAGATCTTGGTTGGAGAAGTCATGCCCGGTTAGGTTCTGTCCGGTGAAGTCTGGGGGATCGGTTTCGGGGCTCTTAGCGCAACTCACGGGTGAAAAAACTCGATATTTTGACGACTTAGGGTGAGCACCTATGACTACAAGATAGAGCCTTTTCGCCTGCTGTAGCGATAAGAACCTGTAAAGTAAATTTACTTAGATTTGACTACTCCCACGGCTAAAGCACGTGGGATTCTTGGATTGCTCCAAGACTTTTCTGCTTCGTAGCACCTGCCTTCCGAGATTTGCTCTCTATGCGCGAAGCGCAGGCTTCGCCAACAGGTCTTACGGTCGCTCCACAGACTGACACCGCTAGACCAGCGGCCAATACGTTTACAGCAGCGTTTACGTCCCTATCGTGCTTCACGTCGCACTCAGGGCACTGCCACTCTCGAACGTTCAACGGCAGCTTATCTACGACATGGCCGCAGCTGCCACAGCGCTTAGAGCTAGGGAACCATCGGTCTATCTTAACCAGCTCCCGCCCGTACCATTCGCACTTGTAGGTAAGCTGCCGCACCAGTTCCCCCCAGCTTGCATCACTGATGGCGCGCGCCAATTTGTGATTTCGGACCATGTTCCCCACTGCTAAGTCTTCGACGGCGATCGCTTGGTTTTCGCGCACCAGCCGGGTTGTCAGCTTGTGTTCGCGAAGCGTCCCGAAGGGAAGCAGGTCTTTGCGGGCATCGGCTATCTCGGCGTGGACCCTGGCCACCCTGAGCCGCGCTTTGTATCGGTTGTTCGAGCCCTTTTGCTTGCGGCTAAGGGCCTTTAGAGCTTTTCGTAGCTTACGGTACTTGGCCCTGAAGCCCTTGGGGTTGGCAATCTTCTCGCCGGTGCTCAGCGTGAGCAGACTGGTGATGCCCAAGTCCAGGCCAACTTTGTTAGGCGATACCGGCAGTGGCTCAATGTCTACCTCCACCAACAGCGACACAAACCACCGGCCTGCAGGCGTCAGCTTGACCGTGATGGTCGATGGTGCGGCATCTTTCGGAAGCGCCCTAGACCATCGAATGGGCAGAGGTTTAGAGCACTTGGCCAAGTACACCTGACCCTCTCTAAACTTGAACGCCGCCTTGGTAAACTCTGCGCTACCGCCGCTGCGCTTCTTTTTGAAGTTGGGATACTTAGCCCGACCGGCGAAGAAGTTAGTGAAGGCGGTCTGCAGATGCCTCAGCCCCTGCTGAAGGGGAACCGAGCTAACCTCAGTAAGAAATTCGAGGCCCTCCTCTTTTTTCCACTGCGTCAGCATCGACGAGGTTTGAGCGTAACCGACGCGCTCTTGCTTCTGGTACCAAGCCTCAGTCCTTGCCGCCAAAGCGCGGTTGTAAACCAGGCGAGTACACCCCATTGTCCGGCGCAAGAGTTGTTCTTGTTCAGCAGTAGGATAGAAGCGATAGCGGTAAGCCTTTTGAACCATACTTACAGTCTAACAATCGCCGTGTAAAGTGTGAATATATTCGCCACGCTCACCGCCTTATATCCCACACCTAAAGCGGAGGGGTTTTACGGCGACTTCTATAAATCTGTTGAATCTGCTCAGACAAAATCTCATTCTCCTTTTCTCTGGCGGACGCCCTGTGCTGACACCAGGCATAGTAGCCACTCCTCGAAACGCCTAGCACTTGGCACATCATGTCAATTGGGAAATTCTCCTTCTCCGCGCCAATCAGCTCATAGGGTTTGAGCTTTCCTTGGCAAAGAAGGTCGCCGCCTTTTTTAGAAAATCTCGTTCCATCCGAACCCGCTTGAGCTCTCGGCGCAAGGTATTGAGCTCCTCCCGCTCACTAGAAATTAGCGACCCCCCAGGAGACTGCTGGCGGTCAACCTTCGATTGCTTCACCCAGTTGCGCAATGCGCTTTCGGTTAACCCCATCTCCTTTGCCACTCGGCTGATAGGTTTACCTGACTGCTCAACAATGCGGACCGCTTCCGCTTTCTGCTCCGCTGTAAATTTTCGACGTGGTTTCTGACTCATGTGAACATTCTCCTTGTTTATCCTCTCTTCTGGAATGTCCACTTTCTCGGGGTAAGGTCATGCAGTCGACGTCTAAAAAGATGAGGCGATCGCCGCTGGCGGTTTTCGCGCCCTGGTTTCTTGCCTGCGCTAGGGGCAGCTTGGTCGCTGAGCTGTGGATTTCAGCTGTGACGTAGTTTCCTGTGAAAAAGTCTGGGGGCGGCTGGGGCGACTCGTTCATGTGAACGACTACTGTTTCAATTGCGCTGCCTTTGGGGGGAGGGTTGAGCTGCTGTACGCCTATCAGGAGATGGCGTAAGTGACGCTTTCGGTTTTTGACCAGCACAATAACGGAGATCGTTTCCATGTCTCTTTAGATTATGTCAAAGTGCAGTCTTGGAGGAAGGGGGGCTGGGTTATGCTCCTGTGAGTGGTTGTGGCCCCTTAGTAACTATGCATTAAAGATTAGTCAGGGGCTTTGCAAAATCATTAACATTGTGCAGCTCTTTCAGAATGATTACACTTCTACACTCAGGAAGTCTGATCGCAGCCTTTCTCCAAAGGCTTATACGGTCACATTATCTATTGCTTAAACGGGTCAACACAGTATTCAGGTTTAGGATCTCTGAAACAAGGCCCCTCATTAGAAAGGAAAATATCTGTGACTCTTTCATTGGCAGCGACACTAACAGAGAGCGGTTCAGCGTCAAAATCGCTCTGATTTACATGATATTGAGTATAAAGTAGGCCGCCGACGGTAAGCTCTTCATCAGTAGCAAATACAAAATACTCACCTGGCTGAATATTTAGTTCAATAGTTCTTGGCACTGTACCAGCTTCAACATCTACACAATCTAGTGAATTGTAATCGTTGACAGACTGCGCACATACTCTTGTATTTCCAAAATAGCCATCTGCTACAGATACAAGCGATGCTTCTATAGTTCCAAGTTCACCCTGTGTGGATGAATTATTCTGAGACGAATTGACTGTTGAGATAAGTAAAATTGCTCCAATAGTAGTGATAGCACCACCAACCAAAAGCTGTGCTGGCGTACCCCGTTTAGGGCGTGCCGGGCTGAGAATGGGATCTGGTTTAGGAGAAGGGTCTGGTTTAGGAGAAGGAGCTAAAGTCGATATTTGCCGAAGCTGCTGCAAGTTATGGTTCGTGAAGTTCAGGACTGCTTCGTCCCCAAGCCTTGTTCGTATATCACGAGCATCATTTAAGTAAGCTTCTGCAGCTTCGTTATCATCTAAGCACAATGCATGCGTTCCTAGTTCATGCATAGCAAATGCTTCTGCAGATTCATCTCCGAGGCTCCTCGCAGACTCAAGCATAATGTTCAGAAGCTCGTGCCATGAGTCCCACCACCCTATAATAGGCATTGCTCTTGATAATTTCTTGATTAATCTTAAAGATACTCCTCGAAGTTCCTTGTTGTCTTTAGCTAGCTCTAGCAAGAATGCAACAAGGTCGCATTCTTCTAGTTTATCGTAACCTGTTATGTGTGATTGCTCTTCTAGATAGTCTTCAAAATAGTGAAGCGATTTTCGAAGGCAATCATCTAAGTTCCATGATTGCCGCAAAAAAACTGCTAGATCTGGTCCCATTCTGTAATAAATACTGCCTTCATCATTTCTATTAGCTTTACTAGATCTTATGATATTGCTTTGTATTAAACTGCTCAAAATAGCTTCTATTACCTGTAGATCTGCCTCTTTTGTAGTGGGTAAATTTGTCAGTGCTAAATGCTGCAAATGAGTGGATTTTACTATAATGCCACTAAACAAAGCCAATCTCAAAAAAGTGGACAGGTGATCTAAGCGGCTAGTGGGTGATCTAGAGCGTCCCAATTTTGCATAAAATTCCATTTCTAAAGCGAATATCAAAATGGAAGTCTTCACCAAACTTGTCTCTATAATATGAGTTTTTACCTCCTAAGACGCTACTCAGGTAACTCAAAATAGCAGTCTTTCCTATTCCTGAATCTCCATAAAGTTCTATTGACTGCTTGTCTTTTACTAAATCTACCGCTCTTTCAACTTCACTACTTCTGCCAACAAGCCCCTCTATTTCGGGAGGCCACTCAAGAACTGATTTGCAGGGGGGCTCATTTTCTATATCATTGTCGTCTATGGGGTAAATCCATACTCTTGTTCCTGCTGACTCGTCAAATACACATACTTTTCCCCATTTGTCTGTGGTCACGTGATGGCCAATATATCTCGCAACTCTTGTCACCAATCTAGCCATATCAGATTCGAAAGTAGAAGCGTGACGAATCTTTATACTCTGGCTGTCGAACAAAGGCTGTAATATCGCCGGCAACTGAATCTTCTGGGGAACGTCTACACCATCTAATAGAACTGGGACAATTGGTATACCGCGATCTAAAGCTTTTTCTATCTCCATGCGTACAAAGTCATCTTCTCTGTCGAGTCGTCGAGTGATTCCATCTGAATCTGTCTCCGTTAACCACTTTTTTCCAACAATGGCAAGCAAGACCTTGCAGTCATCTAATGCGTTGTCTATTACTTTTTTGAACTTTTCTCCAGGCTCGATCTTTGCTTCGTCCTTGAAAACAGAATCTTTGCCAAACTCCAATGCCAGAGCATTATGTATATCGCTTGCTTCTCGAAGACTATCTTTTCGCCGATACGAAATAAAGATTTTTGTTCTAAGCATGAACCTGAGCGCTATAGAATTGACTTGAAATTAGTTTTTCTGAAAAGCACAGCTGTGTAATTGCAGAATCCAGCAATTACACAGCTGTCTATCGAATTGATACGCATCTATTGCTCGAAGGCTAATAAGCCCGAGACCACCTGTATCTGCTTCAGTGTACAAGTGAACAATTCCAGACACAGCCCTGCGGTGTAAAGCGAAATTCTCAATGACTTAGCCACAGATTACGAAAGATTTCCTTCAATTGCAGCGATCGCCCCAACCGATCGCCCCAAACCATCGCCCTCCAACTCAGCCACAAAGCCCACCACCCCACACCCATCCCACAAAAATTTCCCAACACGGTTGCGCCATACGCAAAACTTCGCTACGATGCCAAGCCATGGACGCAAATCACAAGCTGTCCTTCTGACTACCCAAATATTTAGCGCCCCCTGGAAGTGCCGCCAAACACAACCAGGGGACTAACCCCCACCGTCCGAGGCGGCAGGCGCTACTGGGAATTTTATCCCAGAGTAGCCACCTCGCCTTATGCTCGCGGGGTGGCTAGACGTTTGGGTTGTCTTTCCTACATCCAATACATGGGAGACAACCCGCAAATGACCTACGAAATAACCCGTAATCCTGACGCCCGTCAGGACGCTCTCGCACGCCTAAACATCGACCCCAAAACCGGCGACTACCTAATCGGCGAAAGCGAGACCGGCTACCACGCCCTGCGGCTGATCGCCCTTGGCTCCCTCTATGCCGTCAACGACTGCCGCGACCGACTACATCTGCTCGGCTACGCCGAACCCCACGAATGGTCACAGCCCATCCCCATGACCAACACCAACGGCGTTCTGCGCGGCCTCACCCCCACCGACGTCATGCGCATCCTCACCAAACGGATACCGCTACCGCGTCGGTAAAGGCAGAGCGCAGGCCGATAGCCCATCAGCTCTCCAGTGAATCAAATCTAAACTTGTAGGCCGGGGTATAACCCTGCGGGCATGGCTGCGCTAGGACGTCAGGAAACCCAACAAAGCGATCGCTAGCGTTGGGTTTCACTTCGCTCAACTTCAACCTACCCCTCCATCCCTATCCTGAATAAAGCAATAGACAAAAAGGCCTTTCCCATTGACGGCAAAGGTGAAGACCGTATCTTTTACGACAGAACAGAAGACCTTGCACCAATATGTTCAGGGAACTCCGACCTCAAGCGATCGCCTATGCTTAACTAGAGCTACCCAAACCGTCATCAGCAGATAACCCCTGCTGGGAAATTTACCGGCATTTGATGAAAGATACTTTACCTACCAAACCCCCCACCGCAGCGATGGCCGTGAACGGTGAGCGCCTCATGCAGGCGATCGCCGAAATTGGCGCGATTGGCGCGCTGCCGGAAGGCGGCGTGCGGCGGTTGGCTTTTGGCCCTGAAGACCGGCAGGCGCGGCAGGTGGTGGGAGACTGGATGCGGGCGGCGGGGATGCGTACCGTCACGGATGCTGCCGGTAACATAATAGGCCGCTATCCAGGGCGCTACCCCAAAGCCCCAGCCCTGGCCACCGGCTCTCACCTCGACACCGTCCCCAAGGCGGGAATTTACGACGGCACCTATGGCGTGCTGGCTGGGCTAGAAGTAGTGCGCACGCTGCACGAACAGGGCAAGCAGCTCGGTCACCCCCTGGAGGTGATTATCTTTGCCGATGAAGAGCGGACGATGATTGGCAGCAAGGCCATGGCGGGACGGGCCAGCCCCGATCCGGCCCACTACGAGCACCCCAACTACGCCCCCATCCAGCCCAGCGTTGATGCCATTGGCGGCAGCTGGGCCGTGCTGTCCACCGCGCAGCGTCCGCCGGGAAGCTTGGCCGCTTTCGTAGAGCTCCATGTCGAGCAAGGTCCGGTGCTAGAGGCAGCGGGGCGTACCCGTAGGTCTAGTCACCGGAATCGTGGGGCAGCGACGGTTTCTGATTACGGTGGTGGGCCAGGCCAGCCACGCGGGCACCACCCCCATGAGCATGCGGCGGGACGCGCTGGTGGCAGCGGCGGAAATGACCCTAGCGGTGAACCGAATTGCCTGCCTGTGCGACGAGATGGTGAGCGGGGACCAGGTGGCCACGGTCGGCTCGATGACGCTGACGCCCAACGTAGCGAATACGGTGCCGGGTCGGGTCGAGCTGACGGTGGACATGCGGGACTTGTCTAACGAGTCTTTAGACCGGATGGCGGCCATGCTGGAAGACGAGGCCGGGGCGATCGCCGCCGCCACCCAAACCGAGATTCGCGTCGCGCCCCAGCTGCGCAACGAGCCCGTCCCCGTCAGTTCCCACATTTATAATGCGATCGCCCAGGTGTGCGGCGACATCGGCCTAAGCGCCTGCCCGCTGCCCAGCCGCGCCAGCCACGACGCGCAGATCATGGCCAGCCTCACGGATATGGGCATGATTTTTGTTCCCAGTCAGGGGGGCATCAGCCACGCTGAAACCGAGTACACCCTGCCAGAGCACTGCATCGCCGGCACTAACGTCTTGCTGAACACGCTCCTGCAGCTTGACCAGCACTATCCGTGCGCCGAACAAGATTCCTCAGATTCACTACAGAAAACCTCTCCGTAAAGTAGCCATGGCGGTCAGCACCAACCTCTCATCCCCCCCGCGCCAGCAGGAGACATCGCCCCAAACGGGGACCGCCGCTCAGGTCGCCCTGCGCTCTGTCACCAAGACCTACGGCACCGTGGTCGCCATCGAAAACCTGACCCTCGACATTCCAGCCGGGAGCTACTGCTGTCTGCTCGGCCCCAGCGGCTGCGGCAAAACCACCACCCTACGGCTTATCTCCGGACACGAAGCGGTGACCCAGGGGCAGGTGCTGATCGGCGATCGCTGCGTCACGGCGCTGCCGCCAGCGAAGCGCAACACGGCCATGATGTTCCAAAACTACGCCCTGTTTCCCCACAAGACGGTGTGGCAAAACGTAGAGTTTGGGCTCAAGATGCAGGGTCTTCCGGTGAACGAAAGGCGTCAGCGGGTGGACGAAATGCTGGAGCTAGTGGGGCTGACCCACACGGGCGATCGCAAACCCCACCAGCTCAGCGGCGGGCAGCAGCAGCGCATTGCCCTGGCGCGGGCGTTAATTACCCGCCCTCAGGTGCTGATGCTGGATGAACCCTTGAGCGCGCTAGACGAAAACTTAAGGGTCCGTATGCGGCGAGAGCTGCGCAAAATTCAGCAGCAGTTTGGTCTCACCTTCATTCAAGTCACCCACCACGTCGAGGAAGCATTTTCCCTCTCAGACCAAATCGTGGTGATGAATCACGGCCTCATCGATCAGGTGGCCACGCCTGCCGAGCTGTTTAATGCCCCCGCATCGCGGTTCGTGGCTAAGTTCATTGGAGACAACAACGTCTTTGCGGGCAAGGTCATCCGCGCTGTGCCCGACGGCTCGGGTCAAGAGCTAGTGGAGCTAGAGGTGCCAGAGGTTGGCGTCCTGGTGGCAACGGGCCACGGCGTGCCGGTGGGCAGCGAGGCGGCCTGCTCAGTGCGCCCAGATCTGCTGCAGCTGTCGGGAGAAGATTTACCGGCAGCGAGCTCAACCGGCGAGCACCTCAACCGTCTTACCGCCCGCATCACCGCCGTAGAGATGACCGGCTATGTGACCCGTGTATCTTTGGTAGCAGAAGCCACAGGACAAGATTTGCTACATACGTTACGGACCGAAGATTGGAACCGGCTGGGTGTGAAAGAAGGTCAGACGCTCTCCGTGCAGTGGCCCGCTAGCGACTGCGTTTTTTTACCCCACTAAACCTCGCAGCACAGCCTCGCAGCGTGGTAACGTTCCAAACATTCGATATAGATCACGTTTTTGAGGAGACGACCATGACCCGAATTACCCGCCGTAAACTGCTCTACACCGGCCTCGCGGCTGGTGCTGCCGTAGCCACTGCTCGGTGCGCCGCCCCCAAAGGCACCCCTAACAACCCTGCCACCGGCCCCGAGGTGAACGCCAACAACGCTAAAGACGTCACCCTACGGCTCATCGGCACCGGCGTCTCTCAAATCAACGAAATTCGCGACAAGGCCCAGGAAGATCTCGGCTTCAAGCTAGAGATGCGGGCCCTGAGCACCGAAGAAAACAACCAAATCGCCATCACCCAGCCCGACCAGTACGACGTTTTTGACGGCGAGTATTTTAGCCTGCCGCTGGTGGTCCCCTCCGGCAACCTGCAGGCGATCGACATCAACAAAATCACGGCCTGGGACAAAATCGTTCCCTTCTTTACTTCAGGCAAATTCGACGGCATGCCCGTCGAGACATCGCAGGGCACCGCGCCCTATAGAGTCATGTACCTACAGGGACCAGACTCCAGCGAATTTTCTGACTCCCCCACCGAATCCGCAACGCTGATTCCTTTTCAGTACAACGCCGACACCTTGGGCTACCGCCCCGACCTAGTGGGCCGTAGTATCGAAAGCTGGGGCGAGCTGTTCAGCGAAGAGTTTCGCGGCAAGACCTCCATCCTCGACATTCCCCAAATCGGCATCATGGACGCCGCTATGGTGGCTGAGGCCCTGGGGCTAATGAGCTTTGCGGACAAGGGCGACATGACCCAAGCCGAGATCGATCAGCTCACCGAAATTCTTAAAGAGCAAAAGGCCAACGGCCAGTTCCGAGCCTTCTGGAAGACCTTTGACGAGTCGGTGAACCTGATGTCGTCAGGCGAGGTGGTACTGCAGTCCATGTGGTCTCCGGCGGTGACGGCGGTGCAGGCCCAGGGCATTGACTGTGTCTATGCGCCGCTGAAGGAAGGCTATCGCGGCTGGGGTGGCGGCGTCGGGCTGTCTAAAAACCTCGAAGGCATGGAGCGGGACGCCGCCTACGAATATTTGAACTGGATGCTAGAGGGTTGGGTAGGCGCTTTCTTGGGTCGTCAGGGCTACTACAGCGCTGCGCCGGAGAACTCCAAGACCTATATGTCTGACGCGGAGTGGGCCTATTGGTACGAGGGACAGCCTGCGCCAGAGGATATTGTGGACCCGTTTGGCAAAACCCTGGCGAAGACGGGGGCCGTGCGAGATGGCGGCTCGTTTGAGGAGCGGTTTGGCAATATCGTGGTGTGGAATTCGACCATGAGCGAGAATACGTATCTTGTTCAAAAATGGAACGAATTTATCGCGTCGTAATACGTCACAAGCAGATTGTGGGGATGGTGTAACCGGTAGGGGCGTATGGCCGCACGCCCCTCAGGTGGATGGTGACGGTGGTCAACAACGAACGTTATTTAAACAGCGATGGCCTACCGGTTTCAATTTCAGGTCATTTGGAATAATTGGGATTTGTTGCTCAGTGGGGTGTGGCTCACCCTGCAGCTCTCTACCCTAGCGGTGCTGCTAGGGCTGCTGATCGGCATAGCAGGAGCGCTGTGCCGCACCTCGGGTAATCGCCTGTTGGGAGCGATCGCCGCCACCTACGTAGAAGCCATCCGCAACACGCCATTCCTGGTACAGCTGCTGTTCATCTTCTTCGGCATCTCCAGCTTGGGGCCGAGTCTGGGGGCCTACAGCGCCGCCCTGCTGGCCCTGACGATCAACTTTGGGGCCTACGCTGTTGAAATCATCCGCGCCGGTATCGAATCCATCTAGTTCTCCGGGGTACTCCCACCAGAACGCGCTAGCGTTTGGTGGCGAGGGGGATAGGAGCGAGAATCAGCTAGGCTCGACGCCTGGTTGATTCTCGACATAGGCTTTGACCTGCTCCAGGGTGACGCCGCCGGTTGAAGCGACAAAGTAAGCCCCAGACCAGAACACCCGTTTTCGATACGCTTTTGCAACACGCTCTTCAAACTCCTTACGAATCAATCTGCTCGACACGGTCTTCAGGTTGTTTACCAGTTTGCTAAGCTGCACGTCCGGTGGATAGCTAATCAATAAGTGAACGTGGTCTGCTTCTCCGTTTATCTCGACAAGGTTGCTACTCCACTTCTCGCAGGTATCAGCAAAAATCTCGTAGAGACGCTCTTGAATTGGCTTGTCAATGATGTTAAGCCGGTATTTAGTTACAAGCACTAAGTGTATGTTCAAGCTGTAAACACAGCGATAGCCCTTGTTGTAGGTCATGTCACTAAGCTATGATGATGACATGATTCTAGCCTACCAATACCGACTAAAGCCAACTGCTCAGCAGGCCGACACTATGGCCCTCTGGGGAGAGTTGCTGCGTCGGCATTGGAACTACGCTCTGGGGGAGCGGCTAGACGTGCTATCCCGATGGCGCTGCCAGATTGATAGATGCAGCCTGCGCTCAGAGCCGATAGGCGAGATTGGCGGAAAGATTGACTATTACTCACAGGCTGCTGCCCTCAAAGAGACGAAACAGCTGTTCCCTGAGTACAAAGGCATTTACGCTGATTGCCAGCAACAAAACCTGATGCGCTTGGACAAAGCGTGGAAGCGCTGGATGTCGCCGGACAAAAATGGTAAGCGGGGCGGTAGGCCACGTTTTAAGAAGCGGGGCAACCTGTGCTCGTTTACCTACCCAAGGGTGAACTGCCCTAAGGCCGGCGCGTTTTTGAACGGCGACATGCTGAAGCTGTCGAAGATTGGCGAAGTACAGGTCATCCTGCACCGACCAATTCCTGACGGCTTCAAATTGAAGCAGGCCACAATCTTGAACAAGGCCGATGGTTGGTATGTCAGCTTGTCTCTTGAAGACGGGACGGTCCCAGAACCGTTGCCGGTCAGCGAGGTTGAATCCGTCGTTGGTATTGATGTGGGACTTGAAAAGTTCCTCACTACCTCTAACGGTGAAGCGGTAAGTATTCCGCAGTTTTATCGCAAAGCTCAAGAGCGTCTTGGCCGTCAGCAGCGCAAATTGGCCCGAATGGAGAAGGGCTCTAAGAACCACCAGCGGCAGGCCAACAAGGTGGCGCGGCTGCACCTGCATGTAGGCCGCCAGCGCAAAGAGTTTCACTATCAGCTCTCGCATTGGCTTTGCGCCAACTACGACTTGATAGCGTTCGAGAACCTGAACATCAAGGGACTTGCCAGAACCCGGCTGGCTAAGTCGATCCTCGATGCGGCCTGGGGCCAATTCCTCAATATCCTGCAAGCGGTCGCGGTAAAACGCAGCAAACTGGCTATTGGCGTCAACCCCAACGGTACTAGCATTGAGTGTTCGGGCTGTGGTGAGCGCGTCGTCAAGACGCTGGGTGATAGGGTTCATGTCTGTGGGTGTGGGCTCAAGATGAACCGGGATTGGAATGCAGCAATCAACATATTGAATAGGGCGGTCGGACAATCGCTCTCTGGCTGTGGAGGCTTATCCGTTGGGATGCCGTTGAACCAGCAACTCTCAATTGTGAATTTGGGAAGCCCCCGTCTACAGCCCGTTAGGGTTTAGCGGGGGAGGATGTCACGCATACTTTGAACTCTGACCAACCACCCGCCAAGATTATCGCCCGCTAAGACTGTACTTCCCGCCAAAAACTTTCTGCCAAAGCCTCGGCATAGGCAGTTAGCTCCCCTCTACTCACGTCGTCGAAGACACCGCCATCCTGCCGGTTGAGCACCATCAGCGCCCCCAACAGCTGTGTGCCTCGAGTAATAGGAGCCGCTAAAGCGGTTGTAATGCCCAATGCCTCAGCTAAGTCTTGCCGCACCCGCAAATCGCCGCGAGTGTGACACACCAGCTCCGCTTGCCCAGAAGCGAAGACAGCACCGCAGAGCCCTGAGGTAGACGCTTGGCTTCGTTTTCCTACGATCGCCTCAGCATGTTTGCCAACCGCCGCTGCGTAGAATATGGTCTCTCCGCTTTTTTCGGCTAGAGCAACAACGGCAGTCTCAGCCGCCGCGATCGCCTGCGCCTGTCGGGCGATATCGGTCAATGAGGATTGGGGCATGATCTTGATTAAGCCTCACGGCAGCGTGGGGTAGGTTGCCCCATCGTGCCATATCTAAGTCCAAGGGTCCGTTCGCTTTACCGTAGCGTCACTTGGACTAGATAATGAACCGTTATTGAGGCGAGGGCTTCGATACTCTCGAAAACTACTTGACTCACCACGAGTGAAGCACAGTGAGCCTACGCGATGAAGCTGATTATTCAGATCCCCTGCTACAACGAAGAGGCAACCCTCGGCACGACCCTGGCCGAGCTGCCGCGCCAGGTTCCAGGAATAGATGAAGTGGAGTGGCTGGTGATCGACGACGGCAGCAGCGATCGTACCGTGGAGGTGGCGAAAAATTACGGCGTCGACCATATCGTTAGCTTCGAGCACAACCGAGGATTAGCGGTGGGCTTTATGGCAGGACTAGAAGCCTGCCTGCGGGCCGGGGCCGATATCATCGTCAACACCGACGCCGACAATCAGTACTGCGCTGCCGACATCCCCAAACTGGTCGCCCCTATCCTACGGCGGGAGGCCGAGATCGTGGTGGGCGCTCGACCTATCCACGATATTGCCCACTTCTCGCCTATTAAAAAGCTGCTGCAGGGCTTGGGAAGCTGGGTAGTGCGTCTAGCCAGCAACACCAAAATCCCCGACGCCCCCAGCGGCTTTCGTGCCCTCAGCCGCACGGCAGCGCTGCAGATGAACGTGTTCAATGAGTACACCTACACCTTAGAGACCATCATCCAGGCTGGCCACAAGGGCATGGTGATTACCTCAGTCCCTATTCGCATCAACGGCGACCTGCGGCCTTCTCGGCTGGTGAAGAGCATCCCCAGCTATATTCAGCGCTCGATCCTGACTATCATCCGCATCTTTATGGTGTACCGTCCGATGCGGTTCTTCACGATTTTGGGAGGCCTGCCGTTTGGGGCCGGGCTGCTGCTGGGGCTGCGGTGGGTAATCCTGTTTTTGTTCGACGACCCGACCCGCGCCCGCGCGCCGAGCCTGATTTTAGCGGCGATGCTGATTTTGGTGGGGGTGCAGCTGTGGATTTTTGGACTGGTGGCCGATTTGCTGTCGGTGAACCGCAAAGTAATGGAGGACGTTCAGCTGCGGCTGCGGCGAGCGGCGGTGGACCAGGAAAAGCCGTAACTGGTCATTCTTTTCCCTGAAAAGTGACCTACAACACACATTACACCCGGCGCAGATCACTGGTCAGAATGGCTAAATCCTAGACCAGGCAAGAGAAACGCCTTCGTCAACTTAGAGACGACCAAAATGCCTGTGTTATTATGAGTGTGGGCTGAACGCTTTGGTCAGCTTGACCTAGGCCAATTTCAAGGCTTAGAAAAATTACAGTATTGGTGAGGTTCTAGCGTGATTGCAGTTGCAATGCGGCCAAATTTGGGTCGTAAATATGGAACTCTGAGCTTCTCCTCGACTCTTCACCTCTGCCCCGTTCTAGATCTACTGTTAGCCGACGTGCCCTCTCAGTGTCGATGTGAGGTCAGGCTCGGTCTTCAAGAAGCATTGGTGAACGCGGCAAAACACGGCAACAAGCTTGATCCCGGCAAAGCGGTCATGGTTCAGTTCTTCTTTTTTAACCATGAGTACTGGTGGATTGTGTCTGACCAAGGCGGCGGATTTGCTCCATCATCCAGCACAGTGAAGAAACGCTGCCACGAAATGCCCGAGGAAGTAGGGGAATGTGGTCGCGGTTTATACATCTTGCATCAGGTCTTTGACTGCGTGCAGTGGAATTCTCAGGGGACTGAGCTGAGGCTCTGCAAACAGCTCAAGTCTGCCTAGCGACGCCCTGGCCTACTTTGCAGCGCTAGTCACTGGGGCTTGTCTGCCGGGTAGCTAGCCTGCCAGCACTGCAGCGCCTGCTCCTGAAGCTTGCGTAGCGGCACGCTGGCCGCTCTGGCAAGCTGAGCGCAGTCTTCGTATTCGGGCTGAACATTGACCACCGGGCCGTCTGCGCGAGACCGGGCCACTTTAATTCTTACCGGGCCATAGGGGGTTTCCACAGTGTCGCTGCTTCGCTGCAGGATGGTGCGCTGCTGCGTTCGGCGGCGTATCCCCAGAGTTGACGTTTCTTGGAAGAGGACCTGCTCGCAGATATTGACCTGCTCTATAGGGCAGACGACGCTGATCAATACGCCGGGGCGACTCTTCTTCATGCCAATCGCTTGAGTAAACACGTCTAAGGCTCCGGCCCCCAGAAGGCGCTCAAACAGATAGCCAATCACCTGCGGGCTGAGGTCATCAACCTGGGTTTCAAGGACGGCGATCGCCTCTAGGGCACCCAGCGCTGGCGATGCTACCAAAGCTAGCGGGGTTGGGGCAGACGCTGCTGGCGGCGAGACCGAGCTATCCTCGCCAATCCACACCCTCAGCGCGTTTGGGATTGGCAGCGCCGCTGATCCGGCTCCCAAACCTACTCGTTCCAGGGACATCGCTGGAGGACCGCCAAACTCAGTCGCCAAGGCCACCATCAGCGCCGCGCCCGTAGGGGTCACTAGCTCCCGCTGAATGCCGTTGCTATAGACGGGAACCTGACGCTGTTGCCAAAGCTGCAGTACGGCGGGCACCGGCACCGGCAGTCGCCCGTGGGCTGCGCTAACGGTGCCGCCCCCAGTGGGCAGCGCTGAGCAATAGAGCCGCTCGATATCAAACCAGTCTAGGGCGATGCAGGTGCCTACAATGTCGACGATGGCATCCACGGCCCCCACCTCATGGAAGTGTACCTGCTCAGCGGGAATGCCGTGGACCTGGGCCTCCGCTTGGGCGAGCTTTTGAAAAACCTCTGTGCTCCAGGCTTTGACGCGAGGGGGCAGCTCGCTCTGCTCAATCAGGGTAAGGATCTCGGGGAGATGGCGACTTGGGGAGTGTGTATGGGGATGCCCATGGGCATCCCCGTTGACCTGGCCTGAATGGTGATGGTCATGCGTAAGCTTTGGGCGGTTCTCCCTGAGCCTTACCCACAGCTTCGTCGCCTGCTGCCCCTGCCGCTGGACGGTTTCCACCTCCAGACTAAACTCGCCACGAATGTCGAGCTGGGCAAGCTGTTCTTCTAGGTAGGACAAGGGCAAACCTGCATCAAGCAGGGCACCCAGGCACATGTCTCCCGCAATTCCAGTGGGACAGTCAAAATAGGCGATCGCCATAGATCCTCATTTACATATTCGGGAAACCGGACACACCGTCCGCACAACAATAATTATTGGCCAAGCTGAACCACTTGGAGAATTGGAGTGGACTTTTGGGCTAGGGGGAGCCTGCTCAGCAGCGGGGCAAGGAGCACAAAAAGCGACGAGATGCATAGGTACCGGGCTTTTGACGCCTTGGAGCCAGTTTGCCAACCGCCCCCAATATTAGGCCTCAATGAGCTGAGTTCAAGTTACTTAAGAGAGTGACACAGCTTACCGACATTGGCACAGTTCGATTTCATACAGTCTGAAGTGTAGGACGCCTGAAAGGGACTGACTTCAAGGCCTGACTCAAGTGTCCGTGCATCACCAAAGGATATAACTCATGACTACCGAATACAAAGAGAACATCCGCACTTCCGCCAACATTTCCAATGCTGACAGCGCGAAACTAGAGGATAAGCCTGATACAACCGGTACCGATGCAGCGCCCCCTGAGAATATTGAGGCATCGTACCTATATAAGTTTATTATTGATGGCTTTAAGAAAGACGTTCCTTCGATTACAAGCAGCGTTAGGTCCGTTGCCCGCCGCCTCACCCGTGAGGTTGAGCGCATCTGCCTCAAGAGCGATCGCATTCAGCAATCTGGAGAAATCCGCTCTTGGCAAGAGACCCTGGCTCAGCACCGGGTGACTAAATGCCTAGGCTACTATCGCGCCGGGTCGCAGCGAGGCCGGGTTGACCTGCACAGCAGCCTCAGCGCTATGGTCTATCGCCACATCGCCCCCAGCCGAGGGAACTACGGCTTCCAGGCTCGCTACAGCATGATTGAAGACTTCCTGCAGGGGTTCTATATTGAGGTGCTCAAGAGCTTCCGGCGAGAAAACGAGATGCCCGAGACCTATCGCCCCCGCAGCCGCATTGAGCTATCGGAATATATGGCCTTCACCGAGCAGTACGCCAAGCGGCGCATCTCCCTGCCCGGTCGGCGCAACCAGCAGCTGGTTGTCCTGCGGGCCCAGGCCTTCTGCCAGCGGCAGCCCAGCGAGACCTCCATGGACTTTGAGGCGGCGGTCGAATCAGGGCGCGGCGAAGAGGCGGAAATGTACAGCCGCTCCCCCATCGTTCAGCAGGTTAAAGAGCAAATGGTGGCCGACGCGGTGGACCCCTCCGAAGCCGTGCTGCGGGACCGGGTGGTAACGGAGCTGATGGCCTACCTCGCCGAGCAGGACCAGCAGGACTGCCTAGATTATCTTTCCCTAAAGCTGCAGGACCTGTCGGCCCCTGAAATCGACGAAGTGCTGGGCCTCACTCCCCGCCAGCGGGACTATCTCCAGCAGCGGTTCAAGTACCACGTGGAGAAGTTCTCCTGCTCGCGGAACTGGCAAATGGTGCATCAGTGGCTGGGGGCCGACCTCGACCAAAACCTAGGGCTTTCAGAAGGCCAGTGGGAGCAGTTCTTTGACCAGCTCAAGCCTCAGCAGCGTCAGCTTCTACACCTCAAGCGTCAGCAAATCCGCGATCGCGATGGGGGACTGCCCACCGACCGCGAGATTGCCAAGATTCTCAACTGTACGCCCAAGCAGGTACAGCGCAACTGGGTTCGCCTGCTAGGGGCCGCCTGGAAGTTCAGAAACTCTGAGGTGATGGAAGGTGTACGCTAAGGCCGCGCGGCAGCATGGATATGCGTCATCTTTGGGCGGCTTCTGGCTCAGGAGAGCCTTCGGCGATGGTGTCGGGCAGGGTGTGGACGGTCAACACCTGGGGCGGAGTGGCATCGGGAGGATAGAGAAACTCAACCTCAACAGTGCGGCGCAGGCGGGGCGGCAGCCGCAGGGTCACCAACGGCTCACCCATCTGTCCCTGCCGCTGAACCAGGTGGAAGTAGCGGGTCTGCTGCCGGTTCCAGTCGTCGGTATAGCGAAAGCGCACCGTTCCCCTAAAGAAAATGCGATCGCTGGGGGGATTAAGAAAACTAAGGGTGTCAGCCGAGGACTCATCTTGCACTGGGGTTTCAATAGAGAGGGCCACCGTCTTAGTGCGATCGCTATCGTTGACCAGCGGCAAGGACAGGTCATAGCGCACCCCGTAGTTGCCGTGGGCCCGGTAGGCGGTGTCAGGGTAGCGCGCTAGGATCGGCGCACTTTGAATTTGCTCAGTGCCAAAGGTATTGTGATCCACCGTACTCAGCACAAACGAGAGATAGTCGCCGGCATCAGGAATTTGCAGCGCACTGCTATTAGGGTCATCCGTGAGAGTCGTCGACCACTGAGAGCCTTGAGCAACCCCAGCCACCCGGCCATAGAAAAAGCGGCTGAACTGCTGAGCGTCAGGGGGCGTCGGGGGATAGTCTCGGGGACCGGCTAGGCCACGGCCCAGCAAAAGCCGCTGCCACTCCGGGAGCGTTGGTACGCGCTCATTGCCGTCAGGGCCCACCGAGGCAAACATCGCCATACTTGCCACATGGACAGGGCCATCGCTCGATAGATACATCAGGGACGAGCGTCCGTTAGTCGGCAGGGAGCGATTGGCGGGAGGCTGAGGCCGCAGCGCCGCCAGATCGGTTAATGTACCGTCCACCCCTGCTGAGGCCGCAGTCTTACGCGGCGTGGGAATCAGCCGCCCCGGCAGCAGCGTGCCGTCAGTCGGCACCGTGAGCCGTCGTACGGGAATGGGGGCATTGACCAACAGATGGGTATAGCCCGCCGGAATGGTCACCCTAGAGGGCAAGCTAGGCTGACGCACGCCCCGCAGCATATCGCTCATGGTGCGGCTACCCGGTCCGGCGAAAACCGTGCCGTAGGGGTTGGCGACGTAGGCCGGTAGGTCTAGGTAAGGGGCCTCGTTGGTGAGGTAGCTGACCCCCTGCAGCACCTCCACCGACACGGGGCGATCGCCAGGGTTGTACAGCATGACGCCGAGAAACAGGGTGCGGGTATCATCTGGGGTTCTGCCTCGGGCGATGTGGTGGGTGAAAATATCGAACCGGTCTTCAAAGGCAAAGTCTAGGTGCGCCGAGGGAACTGCCATACCCTCCGGGGGAAAGGTCGAGAGCAAGATGCCTTCGGACTGCACCACCTCAGGGCTATTGCTGTTAAACACCGGGACGGTGTCTAGCTCCTCTGGTAGAGGGCGTACCACCTGTTGACGGGAGATGGAGCGGGAGGCATCGGGATTAGGAAGACGGGGCGGGGCTGCAATAGTTTGCGAAAGTAGCAGTGATGCGGCAGACAAAAACGTGAGCATACGGGTCTACAATACCGACAACAGCAATGGAGGGACTTGAGGGACTTCGAGCGAGAGTCTGCCGATTTGCATCGGCTCAGGTTAAATGATATACATCATGACCACACCGTCAATGGTTTTCACCATCGGTTTATACCACGACAGCTATATCATGCCAGCTACATCGTGACAGTGCGCCGAAGTTAGCCCCCTCCCCTTTACAGACCCAACTCCCCCTAGTCAGCACGTGTCAGAGATGAATTTTCTCGGTCTTATCGCTAGTGTAGTTCCGATCCGCTAACCTAGCGCTTTTCTGGTGTGGTATCCGCATTGACCTTCCTTAGGGCTTTCCAGCCCTTCTCGCCCTTCGCTCTAAGCTTTCGCTCCTAAGTTTTCGATCTAATTCTAAGTTCTCTATGTTAGCCAGTATTGACCGACTGCTGTTCATCCGAGAGGTGCCTCTGTTTAAGGAGTTGCGGGACGACTTTTTGGTGCGGCTAGCCTCAGTGATGGATGAAGTCGGGTTTCCGGCAGGACACACCATCTTTGACCAGGGCCAAGAGGGGCGATCGCTTTATATTGTGGTGTCCGGCGAAGTGAACGTGCAGATTCGCGATCGCGTGCTGGCAACCTTGGGAAAGGGGGCTTGCTTCGGTGAAATGGCCGTCTTTGACGCCGAGCCGCGCTCGGCCTCCATCAAAACGCTCAAGGCCTGTGACTGCCTCTTGCTGACCCAGCAGCAGCTCTACGAAGCCATCGACGAAACCCCCGAGATCGCTATCAACATTATTCGTCTGCTGTCCCGACGCATTCGGACATTGAACAGCGAACGATAAAACCCCAGCGCTGCGGGAACAATAGGCCTAGTCTCCCGTATAAGCGACGCGCCCCGCCCAATATGCTGCTTCAACAGGCCTCAAAACCGCTGCTGCCTTCAATTAGTTTGACAATTCTGTGGCTCGGCGCCCTAGGGGGAGGGTGGCTGCTAGCCGCTTTTGCCCTGCCCTGGTATGGCTGGCTCGGGGTCAGTGGCTTGGTTATCTATCTCGTTCAGGTGGAGCGAGACGGCATAGCGCTAGCCAACTTTGGGCTAGTTGTGACGATGTCTCTTATTACGCTACAAAAGACTTGGCCCGCTGGCCTAGGCGGCACATTGCCTCAGTCTAATGCGCGGCTGTGGGCAGCGTCGCTGATCGCCCTGTGGCTTGGGGCCATGATCTGGTTTTACCTCCTGTCCTTGGGGCGATCGCAGACCCAGCAGATTCTGCGCCACCTAGACCTGCCCCTGCGATATGCCCCGTCGCTAGTGACGCTGTTCACGCTGTCGGCTGGGGTTCTGGGCTGGCTGGTTCACGGCTTTATGCCGTACCTGAATGTCATAGCGCTTGGCGCAGCAAATTTGATGCCCTAGAGACAACTGCCCTCTGCATCTGCTCGCGATAACCCCATTATCTTCATTCAGATGACACAATCTTCCACGAGCCATGGCGCAGAGAATAGCGCCGATGGCGTTCTGTCTGAGAAAGTCTACCCTGCCCGCTCCCGCGGCACGGTTCCGACGGTAGATGATTACCTAGGCTATATGGCTTCCGAGGTGCGCAGTAGCTTAGATCCCCATCAGGTGAGCGAGGTGAAGCGGCTGCTGGCGATCGCGATCCCTAAGCCGTCTCCCAAGATTGTAGACTTGCGCTTTACGGTGGATTTGCTGATCTCGCGCTTCTATGTGGTGCTATTTGTGGGGAAGGATCGCCGTCGGGGGCGGCGACAGTATCAGGCAAATTCGCTGACGCGCGTCGGTAACTTTGTCGCGGCGGTGTTTCTGTTGGTAAGCCTTAACCTGCTGATTAGCCTGTTTATCTTTATGCTGGCCTATTTGATGAAGTCAGCTGTCGGAATTGATCTGTTTCCGGGGGAGCACCTGATGGACCAGGTAGAGAAGTTTTAGCCAGCTGCCAGTGAGGCTTGGCGATAAAGACTACGTCTCCGCTATGCGATCGCGGTTGTGCGGGCGGGCGACCGGGGCTTATCCGTCAGACATTGAAGTAGCTTGCGACCAGGTGGGCAGCGCTGGTTGCCGCTAATCTCAAGCGCGCCAAACTTGCCCTGATAGCGGCACTGCCTTTGTCGTGTTCGTCATGGAGAGGATAGAGAAGCCAAAAATTTCTGCCAGTCGCTAATCGTAGCGCTCGATTCGAGCTGAGGTACTTCGCTACCGTTGACGATGAAGGTTGGGGTTGACCATACCCCGCGGCTAGCGGCATAGCGAATTGAGGCTTTGGCCCGATTGGCGATCGCGCCACTATCGCTGCTGACGGCATTGACTAAATCAGGAGCAGGTTGTTCAGAATCGAACTCTGCCGCCAAGCGCTCAATCAGACGAAGCAGGTCTTGCCGGGTTTTGGTTTGAAAGACCTCGCTGCTAAAGCGCTGCTGGTGCTGATAGAGATGGCTGATAAATGCCCAGCCTCTAGGCGCATCAGTCCCCGCAATCTCGGTCAGCGTCTTGGTCAAATCCCAGCTCTGGCGGTGATCGCACAGCACGATGATATGTGCCGTGACTGCAAGCTGGGCGTTTTCCGAGTTGGCCAGCGCCAGCTTAGCCAGCGCCAGCATAGTCGGCCAGGCCTTTTAGAAAACGGACATTCTATATCCAGGAAGACCTCGACTTGTACTGGAGCATCGCCAGAGCCAATGCGATAGCCGCTGGGGCGGGTAGGAACGGGAATGGGCATGGGTGTTAGAAATTGAGCGGAGCTAGGAAAAGTAGACGTCAGGCGGCCTTTGCGATGCGCCATCGGGCTTGACAATAGTCAATCAACTAAATTCTTGAGGTAAAGCTCGTCTAAAATTTGTTTCGTCAGCAGCGCACAGCGGTGGCGATCGCGGTGGATAATCCAATCCACTAGCTCAATTTCCCGGCTGGGTGCCGGGTTGCCCTCGTAGGTGGCCGTATAGCAGATCAGCTCCACCTCCCGCCCGGTCGTGTAGCCGTGGGCGAGGTCGCGGTAGGTGCCAAAAAACTTGAAATTCTCCTGCTTCAGGCGCACCTGCACCTCCTCACACACCTCTCGCGACAGGGCTTCCCAGTCGTTCTCTCCGGGTTCCCGCTTTCCCCCCGGCAAAAAATAGGCGCCTTTCCCCCGTGACAGCACGCACAGCAGGCGGCGATCGCGGACGCATACCCAGGCAACGGCATCAATTAGTGGCATAGTCTCGCTGGCACGGTCTTACTGGTACGGTCTTGTCGAGAAGCGGACATTATCTTGGCGGGTCTGGCTCTTAGCACTTCATATTAGCGGAATTAGCGCATCCTAATAGGCTGTCGGGGCTGTCTGCAAAACTGTTGTCTTTGTAACAAATCTGTGACAGCAACTCAGCCTCAGCTCATATATTCCGTACAATTGACGTTACAGCTAAATCGGTACCGCCGATCGTAATGATTATTCCAACTCAGACGACAGTCCGCGAGGTGATGACCTCAGATCCAGTTACGGTAATGCCTGATAGCCCGCTGCGTGAGGCCATTGAGACCATCGCCAAGCGGCGCATCAGCGGCCTTCCTGTCGTTGATGAGTCTGCCAAATTGGTGGGCATTATTTCAGAAGCTGAGCTGATGTGGCAGGAAAGCGGCGTCGATTTGCCGCCGTACGTCATGCTGCTCGACAGCGTCATCTATCTCGAAAATCCTGCGAACTACGAGCGCGATTTGCATAAGGCGCTAGGGCAGCGGGTGAAGGACGTGATGACCGATAAAGTGACGACAGTATCGCCCGAGACCTCGCTACGAGATGCTGCGCGGCTAATGCACCGTAAGGAAGTTTCCCGGTTGATTGTGGTCGATGTGGTCGCGGGCGACGAGTCTAAGGTTGTTGGCGTCGTCACTCGGGGAGATGTGATCCGCTACATGGCCTCACAGCAGGATGAGGCTTAGATTGGACGTAGTAAGGCTTGCGGTGGTTGGTTGCGCTGCACGCTGTGCCGTGCAAGGAGCCTGTCGCTGCGGACCATGCCGCGACAAGGTGTCGATATAGGATGGGGATGAGCACAGGACATGAATGTAACCTTTGAATCGGTGAAAGCGCGCCTCTCTTCGGAGGACTATGGCGAGCGCCTCAGCGCGGTCAACCAGATCCGCTATCTGGATGTGTCCCAGGCGTTTGAATTGCTTCAGGTGGCGATCGCCGACCAAAACCCCAGGGTCCGCTACGCCGCCATCAGCCAGCTGTCCTCTGTGGGTCAGCACAACCGCGAGACGTCGCTTCAAATTCTAGAGGAAGCGCTGCTGCGCGACGCCGATATGGATGTGCGGGCTGCCGCTGCCGATTCGGTGGGAGCGCTCAAGCTCACTGAAGCTTTCGAGGCAATGCACACGCTCTATCAGCAGACTGACGAGTGGTTGGTCAAATTTAGCATTGTGGCCGCGCTGGGAGAGCTAGGCGACCCGCGAGGCTACGAGATTCTAGTCGCCGCGCTTGAGGGGAGCAATGAGCTTATTCACACCGTCGCCATCGGCTCTTTGGGGGAACTCAAAGACCCAAGGGCGGTACCCTATCTCACTGGCTACGTCGACCACTCAGACTGGCAAATTCGCCACCGCGTTGCGCAGGCCTTGGGTCAAATTGGCGGCGAGGACACCCGAGAAGCCTTGCAAACTCTGGCCAATGATGAGATGGAACAGGTGGCGCAAGAGGCCAAGCGAGCCCTGTAGTTCTTGGCCCTATGGCTTCTGACAGGAATTCTCCCCTGACGATAGATTTGCCTGACTACAGATTTGTCTGACTACAGATTTGGTAGAATGATTGCGAGCTGCCGCGCGCAGCCTTTGGCGCTGTCGGCCTCACCCATCAGCCCAGCCCATCAGACTAATTTATCGAACCAGCGCTACGCTGGTTTGAGCTGCTGACCCGCTAGGCAATATCCTTTCACGCTGTTACAACATCAATTCACCTATGGCTATGCTAAAAACAATTGCATCCCAAATCAAAGCTTGGTTTCCTGCAGAAGCCGTCCATGCTCACTGCGACGGACCCTGCGGCGTCTATGACCCAGCAGGGGCTCGCATCGCAGCTGAGGCCGTGGTCAACATGACCAAGAAGATGCTCGACCTCGCGCCTCCCGCTTCGGGTGACGCTAAGGCAATGGCGGCTTACGGAAATACAATGTCTCGCTACATCGCCATTAAAGAAGAGCAGGCTCAAATCACTAAGGACGAAATTCTCATCCTCTGGACGGACTACTTCAAGCCCGTTCACCTGGAGAAGTACCCCGACCTTCACGACACCTTTTGGAAGGCCGCCAAGCTCTGCTCCGCCTGTAAAGTCGAAGTCAGCCCTGAGCACTGCAGTGAGCTAATGGCCGCCCTCGAGAAGATCCACAACATCTTTTGGGCCACTAAGGATCGCAACGTCACTTTCTATAAGGCTAGCTAGGCACTGCGCTACACGGCGCAGACCACGCTTATTCGCTTTGCTGACGATACCTTCGTCCAATGGGGCACGCAGTCGATGCGTGCCTTTTTTTAGAGCCCACGCTAGAGTTCAAGGTGAGACTCCGAGGCAAACTCCCTAGGACAGCACCCATCAATTTCTCGTCACTTCCCCTCCCCCCTGAAGCGCCCCCATCATCCATGCTAGACCCACGACCGTCGACGCACCTATCAGCACCCACCCCAGACAAGGGGCGACTTCACCGCGCAGTAGAGGGAGGAGAATTTTTGCTTACGGCTGAAGTGATGCCGCCCAAAGGAGGGAACCCGGCCCACATGCTCGCTATGGCGCAGCAGCTCCGCGGCCGAGTCCACGCCGTCAATGTAACCGATGGCAGTCGGGCCGTACTGCGAATGTCGTCTCTGGTTGCTTCGGCTCTACTGCAGCAGGCTGGTATCGAGCCCATCTATCAGGTTGCCTGCCGCGATCGCAACCGCATTGCCTTGCAGGCCGACCTGATGGGGGCGCAGGCGCTGGGCATCCGCAACGTGCTGGCCCTGACGGGCGACCCGGTGAAGGCAGGAGATCACCCCAAGGCGAAGAGCGTCTTTGACCTGGAGTCGGTGCGGCTGCTGGCGCTGATTGAACGCCTGAACCATGGCCTTGACGATAACGACAAGCCGCTCACCGACGGAGCCACCACCCTGTTTGCCGGGGCGGCTGTCGATCCCCAATGTCCGAGCTGGTCTGGCCTACAGCGCCGCTTTGAGCGCAAGCTAGAGGCTGGCGCTGAGTTTTTTCAAAGTCAGCTGGTGTCGGACTTTGAGCGCCTCGATGCTTTTATGACCCAGGTGGTAGCAGGAAGCGATAAGCCCGTACTTGCGGGCATTTTTCTGCTTAAGTCAGCCAAAAATGCCCGCTTTATCAATCGCTGCGTTCCGGGGGTACAGATCCCGGAGGAAACCATTGAGCGCTTAGAGCGAGCCAAAGCGCCGCTAGAAGAGGGCATGCGCATTGCCGCCGAGCAGGTGAAGGCTGCCCGTCAGATTTGTCAGGGGGTGCACATGATGGCGGTGCGACGAGAGGATTTGATCCCCCAGATTCTGGACCTGGCGGGGGTATCCCCCGTATCATCTTGTGAGGTGGTGTCCTCTCATTAGAAGCCAGCGGCGGTTTTGGTAGGCTGACGCTGGCCACTGTTTTGCCTGCCGATCTTGAATGCTTTACTTGGAGCTGTCCCATGTCCTCTTCTTCCTCGGCTCAGCACGCAAAAGCTAATGGCGCTGAGCGATTTGAGCAGCTTCAGGCCCAGCTGCGGGACTGCTGGCAGCCCATTGATGACTTCGATCGCAGCGCCTACGATATTTTGGTGGTGCCCTCTCTCAGCTTAGATCAGCGGGAGCTAGAGAAAATTAAGGGGTTTCACCATTACGAGGAGCGGCTGCTGTTTTCGTTTATCCGTCTGCGCAATCCCCAAACGCGCCTCATCTACATCACCTCTCAGCCGATTCACCCCAATGTCGTTGACTACTACCTACAGCTGCTGCCCGGCGTCCCCATCTCCCAGGCTCGCGATCGCCTTCTGATGCTGAGCACCTACGACGCTTCTCTCAAGTGCCTCACGGAAAAGATCTTAGAGCGCCCGCGTTTAGTGGAGCGTATCCGGCAGTTTTTACGGCCCGGCAAGTCGTACATGACCTGCTACAACTCTACCCACTTCGAGCAGGAGCTGGCGCTGCAGCTCGAAGTTCCGCTGCTAGGGCTGACCCCCGATCTGCTGCATTGGGGCACTAAGGCGGGCAGTCGCGAAATCTTCGCCGACTGCAACATCCCCCACCCCGACGGCAGTCAGCTCGTGCATAGCGCAGATGACCTGGCTGAGGTAACTGCCGAGCTTTGGGAGCGTCAGCCCCACCTAAAGCGGATTGTGATTAAGCTCAATGAGGGCTTCTCAGGGGAGGGCAACGCTATTTTAGACCTGTCCCCGCTGACCTCCGTTACCCCAAAAAGCGCCTCCCATACCGATAGAGTGGCGGCGATCGCCCAGCAGTTTCACCACCTGAGCTTTCAAGCGCCATCGGAGACCTGGACTACCTTCAGCAGGCGGGTTGCGGAGCTAGGGGCTATAGCGGAGGCCTTTATTGAGGGAGAAGAAAAGCGATCGCCCAGCGTCCAAGGGCGCGTCACCCCTTCGGGGAAGGTGGAAATTCTCTCCACCCATGACCAGATTTTAGGCGGCCCCGACGGCCAAATTTTTCTGGGGTGCCGCTTTCCTGCCGACGCCGCCTACCGGCAGCCGCTGCAGGAGTGGGGCTATCGAGTCGGTCAGTGTCTGGCCGCCAAGGGCGCGGTGGAGCGCTACAGCGTGGATGTGATTGCCGCCCGGCAGCCCGGCCCCGCCAGCGCTGCCGCCAGCTGGGAGCTGCAGGCGATTGAGGTAAACCTGCGAAAAGGGGGAACGACGCACCCCTTTATGACCATGAAGCTGTTGACCAATGGACATTACGATCCGGGCACCGGCATGTTTTTTGACCAAGAGGGCAACCCCAAGTACTACATTGCTTCAGACAATCTGCAAAAGTCCTCCTACCGCGGCCTGCTGCCCAGCGACCTGATGGAAATCATTGCCCATCACCGACTACACTTCAACAGCGCCACGGAAACCGGCACTGCGTTTCACCTCATGGGGTGCCTAAGTGAGTTCGGCAAGCTGGGGCTCACCAGCATCGGCAACTCTCCCGAGCAGGCCGAGGCGATTCATAATCAGGTGGTGCATGTGCTAGACCAAGAGACTCAGGTCGGCCCCGCGAATTTGCCCTACTCGCCCGTGCTGGCCAAGCCCCGTGTTGCTTGGAATGGTGTTATTTGAGTCAAGGTGAATGTCATAATAGGTCATTACTCCCGTCGCGGATTTACCGGCGACCGAGCCTTCCGTCACCAGTGGGGACGTGATCTATGTCTGCCATTAAGCTTCAGCCCATATCGTCCGATCGCAGTACCCTCATTCCCCCAGACTTTGCGGAGAGGTTCCCCAACCACCTTGCTCTTGGGAACGCGCTGCTGGTTTGGACGGGGGGACAGCCCATTCTCACGCGGCAGCTGTGTGAACTGCTACTCAAGGGAAAAGAGGCCCCGTCCGCCGGTTCTGAGGCGGCGTGGGTGGAGCAATTTATTCACTATCGCGTCATTCGGGTTTGGGAAAAAAGCCCCGAGCTGGAGTTTATTCGCGACATCCGTGACTATCTCGTGCGCCCCCGCCCTAGCCACGTCAAGCTGCTCAAGCTCTATCGCACTGTGGTGCAGCAGGGTGAAGTGGCAATCGCCAACTCCCATGAACATAAGGAACTGCAGCGTCTTGGGTTAGCGCAACAGCAGGGCGAAGTGCTCACCATTCACAACCGCATCTACGCCACTATATTCAATGTGGACTGGGTGGGTAGCGTGCTCAAGAAGCTGCACTCTGGCCTAGAGGCGAGTGAATCTGAGTTTCGCAAGCTGCTGCTGCAGCTAGAGCGTAAGCTGCTGATTTCGCAAGTGCAAATTCTATCGAGTATCGACAGCGAGGCAGATGATCAGGCCTCGGCCCGCATTCTCTACAAAACCCTACGGGACGTGGCCGCGAAGATTGGAGCTCTGCTGAGCGCCGACCGAGTGAGCATCTTTTTAGTGAGCGATGAGGGGAGCGAGCTGTGCTCGCTGGTGGCCGAAAATGACCAGGGAGAATTTCTAGACATCCAGCTACAGATGGGAGAAGGCATCGCCGGCCGGGTAGCCCAAACCAAGATACCTATTCATATCCCTAATCACCTTTACGACGACTCCCGCGCCGACCGCGTCAAGGTCTACGACCAGGCCTACCAATATCGCACCCACAACATCTTGGCCCTCCCCATTCTCAATAGAGCCAAGGAGGTCGTGGCGGTGATTCAGGTGCTCAATAAGCTGCAGACCGCCTACAATAGCGCTGCGACTATTGCCCCTCGTGGGTTTACTCGCCTAGATTTAGAGCGGCTTTCCAAGTGCCTCGTACCCATTCGCCGCATTTTAGAGAGCTGTCAGTCGTGCTACGCGGTGATCAAGAAGCTGCGGGCCACGGCGGCTTTGATGGAGGCCACTAGCTCCATCGATCAGATCAGCCTTGACACTAAGGCTATTTTGCAGCGGGTGATGGACTCGGCGAAGAAGCTGATGAACGCTGACCGCAGTACCCTATGGCTGGTTGACCGCGATCGCGGTGACCTGTGGACCGAGATTCCGGGCAAAGGAGAAGTGCGCTGCGCCATTGGCGTTGGTTTTGCGGGGACGGTGGCCCATAATCGCGAGGCCATCAACATCCCTTACGATCTCTACACGCATCCCAGCGCCGGTAACGCTAAGTACACCGACCAGCAAACCCGCTACCGATCCTGTAGCCTGCTGTGCATGCCTATTCTGAGCCCCGATGGGGAGCTCATTGGGGTCACCCAGCTGATCAACAAGCGTAAACCCGGCGACCATCCCCCCTACCGCAAAGAAGATTGGCCCAACGTCCCCGATCACTTCAAAACCAGCTTTGATAAAAACGACCAGCAGGCGATGCAGTTGTTTAACCAGCGGGTAGGGGTAATTCTTCAGTTTGTTAAAAGTCACGAAACGCTTAAGTATCTCTCTCAGGCTAGGCCCAAAGAGGCTATTTATAATGCCTTAGCCGTCCTCAGCAATGCGGTGACTGACCAAAACGAAGAGGCGCTTTACAATGCCCTCTACAACATGCTGAACTTTATCAGCCAGTCCGTTAGCAAGCAGCTGCTCGCGGCCCACACAACGGTCTTTTTGCTCAACCTCGACGGCACCGATTTTTGGTCCCTAAGTATTGAAGAAGGGGATATGAACGCCAGCGAGTTTCGCGTCTCTTCGACCCTGGGAATCGCGCGGAAAATTGCGGACTCCAGAGCTGTCCAGGTGGCCTCACAGCCCCACCGTTTCCGCGACCCACTGGTCTGTAAAGGCATCAGCATCAAACGGCTTAACCGCTTTCAAAGCCTGGCGCTGTTCCCGATTGTTGATCACGAGGGCAACGTGATTGCGGTGGTGCGTAGTTTTGACAAACTTGAACCTAGCTTCGACCTTCAGATTGCTCGCACCGTCAACTCAGCTGGGTTTAGCCAGGCCGATGCGTCGCTCCTGCAGCAGTCTACCGACAATCTCCTGCCGGTGCTACAGGCGTTCCGCTCATTCCACCAAGAGATTCTCACGATTCGAGAGCAGCGGCGGGAACTCGACCCGCTTTACCGAGCTATCAGCTTTGTCAGTCAGAGCAGCGGCAATGCGGAAGAGCTGATTCAAAACGTGATGAAAGCCCTCAAAAATCTGACCAATGCCGACCGTACGTCCCTATGGCTCCTCAACGCCGATAAGCAGAGCCTGTGGACCCGAATTCAGCAGGAGGGGGGAGCCTGGATGGAAACCAGCATTCCTGTGGGTGAGGGGTTTGTGGGTTTCGTGGCCGAAACCCAGCGAGGCGTCAATATTCCCTTTGATCTCTACGATCATTCTCAGTCGGCGCGAGCGCGCGAAACTGATCAGAAGACGCGATACCGCACCTGTAGCCTGCTGTGCCTACCTATTTTAAGCACCGACGGCGAGCTGCTAGGGGTGACGCAGCTTCTCAATAAGCGATTGCCCAATTGCTTCGACCTCTACAATTCGGACGCTTGGCCCGATGTTCCTGAAGTTTTCAGGGCGAGCTTTGACGACAAAGACCGCAACAATATGGAGGTCTTTAACAACCAAGTGGGCGTTATCCTCCCGGAAATTATTCAGCGATCGCGCTAGGAAGATCGCCCTAAGCCCCGCAACTCGCCATAATAGTGAAGCTGAATTCAGGCTCAACCCCCATGGTGACATGGCAAACCGTAACCGACTACGACGACATCTACTACCACAAAGCCGGCGGCATCGCCAAAATCACAATCAATCGCCCCCACAAGCGCAACGCCTTTCGCCCTAAAACCGTCTCCGAAATGTACAGCGCTTTCCTCGACGCCCGCGAGGATCCGCGCATTGGTGTTGTCCTGCTCACCGGTGCAGGCCCTCACACCGACGGCAAATATGCCTTCTGTGCGGGCGGCGATCAAAGCGTCCGCGGCGAGGCGGGCTATCTCGATGACCAAGGTGTTCCCCGGCTGAACGTTTTGGACCTGCAGCGTTTGATCCGCTCCATGCCCAAAGTTGTGATTGCCCTCGTCGCGGGCTACGCTATTGGCGGTGGTCACGTCCTTCACGTCGTCTGCGACCTCACCATTGCTGCAGACAACGCCCGGTTTGGCCAAACCGGGCCGAAAGTGGGCTCTTTTGACGGTGGCTTTGGGGCGAGCTACCTAGCCCGTAGCGTGGGGCAGAAAAAGGCGCGGGAGATTTGGTTTTTGTGTCGTCAGTACAGCGCTCAAGACGCGCTACAGATGGGTCTGGTAAACGCCGTCGTACCGGTAGACCAGCTAGAGGCTGAAGGAGTCGCTTGGGCGGCGGAAATCTTGCAGAAAAGCCCCATTGCCATTCGCTGCCTCAAGTCTGCTTTCAACGCCGACTGTGACGGACAAGCTGGGTTACAGGAGCTAGCAGGCAATGCGACGTTGCTCTACTACATGACGGAGGAAGGCCGAGAGGGAAAGCAGGCTTTCCTAGAAAAGCGTCCTCCTGATTTCAGCGACTACCCTTGGCGACCTTAGCGCATGCGCTGCAGACCCCAAATCCCGCTAATCTAGAAGTAATATAGCGATGCGATGAATAGCAAGGATATAACTATGGCCGTCACCGAAATTACCGATCCTCAGTTTCAGCAAGAGGTGGTTGATGCGAGCCATCAGCAGCCCGTGTTGGTCTATTTCTGGGCTCCCTGGTGTGGCCCTTGCAGATTGATGGGCCCGGTGATGAACGGCATTAGCGATCGCTATGACGCTTTGAAGATAGCCAAGATGGAGGTGGACCCCAACCCTGAGTCTGTAGCGACCTGCGGCGTAGAGGGCGTCCCGGCGATGATGCTATTTCGCGGGGGGGAGAAGGTAGAAGGCATAGAGGGGGCAGTCACCAAGGACCGGCTGACGAGCTTTTTGGATGGCCATCTGTCGGCTACGGCCTAATGGTCTATTGAGTGATAGGGCGTGGGGATGCCTGCCCCCGCTGGTTCCGATAAGTCCCGGTAGGTAAAGTCGATCGCTTTTTAAAGGGGAGAAAATATGCAATTTTCGGAGCGTCTGAAGCCGCTTCAGCGGAACGTCTTTGCCGACATGGACCAGGCCAAAGCCGAAGCACGGGCTATGGGGCAAGACGTAATTGATCTGTCTTTAGGCTCCTCTGACCTGCCTACCCCGCCCCATGTTTTGGAGGCAATTGCCCAGTCGTTGCCCGATGCGGCTACCCACGGCTACCTGCTCCACCACGGCACCCAGCCCTTTCGGCGGGCGGCGGCGAAGTGGTATCAGCGTAAGTTCGGCGTGGCGGTCGATGTGGAGACAGAGGTGCTGGCGCTAATTGGCTCTCAGGAGGGGACCGCCCATCTGCCCTTAGCGGTGCTCAATCCCGGAGATGTGGCGCTGCTGCTCGATCCGGGCTATCCCTCCCACGCGGGTGGGGTCCATCTCGCAAATGGGCGTATCCATACGATGCCTCTACTGGCGGAGAACGACTTTCTGCCGGTGCTGGAAGATATTCCCGGTGAGGTGCTTGCCCTGTCTCGAATGATGGTGCTCAGCTATCCCCACAACCCCACGACGGCGATCGCGCCGCTGTCTTTCTTTGAAAAGGCCGTAGCCTTTTGCCAGCGGCATAACCTGGTACTGGTCCACGACTTTCCCTACCCGGATATCGTGTTTGACGATGTAGTTGCGCCGTCGGTTCTGCAGGCTGACCCAGAAAAAGCGGTCTCCATCGAGTTTTTCTCCATGTCTAAGTCCTACAACATGGGGGGCTTTCGCGTAGGCTACGCCATCGGTAACGCCGAGCTGATTCGCGCCCTGAGGCAGGTGAAGGCAGCGGTGGACTTCAATCAGTATCGCGGCATTTTGAATGGGGCGATCGCCGCTCTAGAGGGACCGTCGGCTTCGGTCAAGGCAGGGTCCGATACCTTTCGGCAGCGGCGAGATGCTTTAGTGCAAACCCTAAAGTCACTGGGCTGGAGCGTCGAAATACCGGTCGCGACGATGTATATCTGGGCCAAACTTCCCTCGCCCTGGACCCAAGACTCGGTCCGCTTTTGCACGGAGCTAGTGAAAGCAACCGGCGTGGCGGCGTCTCCCGGTGCGGGATTTGGCGTTTATGGAGAAGGCTACATTCGCCTAGCGCTGGTGCATCCGCCTGAGGTTTTAGAAGCCGCAGCTCGCAAGATAGTAGCATTCTTACAGGCCCCAGCTCAAAATTCAGATGCCGCCGCGCCGGCTCACCGCTGACGCTCAATTTGAGCTGGGGCATCAATCAAAGTCGAGTGATTGAAGTCAATAATTGCCGTGATCAGCATAGCGCTGCCGAGATAGATCAAGACCACTGCGATAATTGGGGCGAGGAGGTAGACGGCATTGGTTTTCCTCTCAGCTTCAGCCGGTGCCTCTGGTGGGGTGGGGCACGCACGATCGTTGTTTTGGGGCATAAGACCGAGAGAGGCTACGGGGGATTCAGATTCAGGGAATGCCATTGTTGCGACCTTCTTAACGGTGAGGTCAGGGGATCAAGAGGTTGGGTATGTCTCGTCTGGCTTAGGTAAGGGCCAACGCTGCTTCGCTTTGAGGGGGCAAAGAGATTCTGTTGGCCTTACCTAAAATTCGCTGTCCGCTACTGGATTGTTGGGAGCCACCTGCAGACTAATTTGCCGTCTTCTGAGACCCAACGGGCGGTCAGTCTGTAGCGGTTTTGCTGGGGCTGAGGCGCTTTAGCCGATGTCTTGAGGGGAGGCGGGGAGATTGTTGAAGGGGAAGCAGAAAATAGTCTATTCGGAGTAGCAACCATGATTAAATTCTCCTGGGGGTTGGGAGGTTGCACGCTGCTGTAAGCGGTGCCTTGCTGTCTTAAATTCAGTATCGCGGCGCAGGGCAGCAGAAAAAATCCTGAAAAGTTGAGGTTACTTCAGGATCTACTTCAGGTTTGTTTGTAACGAACGATAAACTTGCCTAAACTAGCGTAGCTCACCTGAACTAGTTCAGCGCCGGCTCCTGCGATCGCGCTTCAGTCGCTTCAGCATGATTGCCCTCGGAGCCTGACTCTCCTGATAGCTGGTCGAGAATTTCTACAATCTCACGCTCGAAGGTCACCTGAGCCCGGTTTGTCCGTCCCCCGACGTACAGCTCGTCTTCCGCACGCAGTACCCACACTTGAGAGTGAGAGACATAGCTCATGATCACCCCGATCATCAGCAGGCCGAACCCGGCATACACCACCGGAATGCCCGGATCCGCTTTGATCTGCAGTCCCGTGCTGCCCACTACTCGGTCGAGGTATAGCGTGACGCCGTTTACCTGAGTAGACATGCCCTCGCGAATGCTGCCCAACAGCTCGCCGTCCGTGCCGTAGAGAAACAGCGTCCCCTTTAGATCTTTGGCCACCACCGCCACCGCATCACTTAGATCCGGCTTAGTGGGAATCCAGGTACCCCAAATTTTGCCGCTGCCGGCCTCTAGGGATGCCATGGGCAGCTGCAGGGTTGGGCTTCTGTTGACCCGCACCTCTACTCCCGCAATACTCCAGTCGGCTTGATAAAAAGTGATGCCCTGGTAGCGCATGGGCTCATTGACGTGGATGACCTTGTGGTGAAGCGGCTCGCCGTCGGCGTCAACCACCGTCAGGTCAGAGTAGAACTGGTCTACTGCCCCCTCCGGCGTGTAGTCAATCCAAAAGCGGTTGACCCGCACGGCCCAATCGGTAGGCAACAGGTTTTTTGCCCAGGGGCCAGCCTCGAAGACGTTTTTTACCTGGAAGGTGTTGCCGCTAGGGACCATTTCCTGGGCAAAAAAGCCCGTCATTGACCCCAGAATCGACCCCGCGAGAATAATGAGCATGCTGGCATGCACTACAATCGGGCCGATTCGGCCTGCGATGCCTTTGCGGGCATAGAGGCTGTTGCCTTCCTTGAAAATGCGGTAGCGGCGCTTCAGCAGCAGCGCCTCAACGCGGTCTAACCCTTCGGTGGGGATAGCCATCTCGGCGCTAAGGGCTAGCTTCTGAAACTCTCTGGACTGCTGGTAAAACTTCCAGCGGCGGGCGGCTTTAAGTGCCGGAACTTGGCGGGTAAAGGTGCAGGCGGTTAGGCTAGCACCAAACAAAATCAGCAGAGCGAGAAACCACCAGGTTTGGTAAGTGTGGTTGAGCCCAAACTGCAGGATCACTCGCCAGGTTAAGAAGCCAAACAGGGCTGGCTCTTCAGGGTAGTTGGCCTGGTAAAAAGCGACGGTTTCCCCCTGCTCCATGACGGTGCCCACAATACTGAACAGGGCGATCGCCAGCAGTAGCCCAATGGCGAGGCGCAGGTCGGCCAGTAGAGACACCTGCTGCTTGAAGTAGCGCCCTATGGCTGGAGGAAGAGAGAGTTCGGTCATAATCTCGGTCGTAAATTCGTAAATACCCGAAAATCTTGCAGGGGCCTAGCGCTGCTAGCCCGCCCAAGACGTCACCACGCGCGAGCTCGCCCTAAACTGCAGGCAGCCGCAGCATCAGGGAAACCACGCCAAAGCCAATCAGCAGCGCTCCGCTAGCGGGGGTAATCCAGCTGGACCACTGACGCAGCTCCAGCAGCTTCTTCAGTGAGGCGGTAAAAGTGCCCGCCAGCACCAGCGGCGTCACGTAGCCCACCGTATAAGCCAGCAGCAGCCCGCCGCCCAGCAGTGGGTCGCCTGTGGCAGACACCCAGCCCAACAGCGTCGCCAGCACCGGGGTACTGCAGGGAGAGGCCACTAGCCCAAAGGTCAGGCCGATTAGGTAGGCCCGCATGCCCTCGGGCAGTTCCTTGGTGATCCAGTCAGTAGCTCCCAAGCTGGGGAATTTGAGGGGTAGCAATCCCAGTAAGTTCAGCCCCATGACGATCGCTAAGGCGCTGACCACCAGCGGTAGCCCGACCCCAATTTGGCCATAGACTCGGCCGGCGATCGCCGCCAAAAGTCCTAACGCCGCCAAGGTAGTGGCCAGACCCAAGGCAAACCACAGCGACTGCTTAGCAGCCTGAAAGCGGCTGTTAGCCTCATAGCCGCCGATGTAGCCAATCGTGATGGGCAGCATGGAAAGCATGCAGGGGGTAAGGCTGGTGACCAGTCCCGCTGAAAAAATGATGCCGAGGCTAAAGAAGCTGAGGTGGTCGAGCTGGCTGACTACCGTAGAGTCTGCAAGCTGCTCTATGTCATAAAGCCAAAGCTGAAGGGTATCCATGTGAGATGCTCGCCGAGCCGCTACGTCTTAATCTTAGCGGACTTAACCCTTGAAGACGGTGTTGCCTCACGGCGATCGCCGCCCTGCTCCCCTACGAGAGCGGCACCACCTCGGCCCCGCAGCTTTCTCGAGCAACGCGTACCAGTAGACCCGCTACCGCCAGACTGCCAATCATAGAGCTCCCGCCGTAGCTCATCAGGGGAAAGGGTAACCCTGTGGTCGGCAGTGCCCCTGCCGCTACGCCGATGTTAAGGATGGCTTGGCCAATGAGCAAAAGAACAGCCCCGATTGCCACTAGCTGATGCAGAGACGAAGTGGCTTTTAGAGCCACCCGCAGCCCAATCGTTCCGTAAAGCAGCAGCAGCAGCAGCAGAAATAGCGACCCAACAAAGCCAAATTCCTCAGCAAAGACCGAGAAGATAAAGTCAGTGTACTGAATAGGCAGGTAGAACAGTTTCTGATACGAGAACCCCAAACCCGTGCCCCAGAGGCCGCCAGACCCGATGGCCAGCAGGCTTTGAACCAGCTGATAGCCATCTCCAGTGGGAGAATTCCAGGGGTTGAGAAATGAGATGAAGCGCCGCCGCTGATACTCTCTAAAACCAATGCTCAAAGCCGCTACGGTGAAGCCGCTGAGGGCCGCGCTGCTGAGATATTTCATGGGCAGGCCTGAGGCTAGAGCAATGCTCCAGACGACAAGGCCGCAGAGCGCCGCAGTGCTGAGGTTAGGCTGTATCAAAATGCAGCCAGTAACCACAATAAAAAATAATATCCAGCCCAGCCGCGTGCCGAGGCGAATGGCATTCCATTGTCCAAAAATGCGGGCGCTCTGCAGGATGAGCAATGGCTTGATCAATTCTGAAGGCTGAATGCTGATAGGACCGATCAGCAGCCAGCGGGTGGCCCCATTGACGGTGGTGCCGACGCCAGGAACTATCGTAGCCACAATCAGCAGAAACACTGCCACAAATATTAAAGGGGCTCCGCTCACGACCCGCCTCAGCGGCAGGTACGCCAAGCTATTGAAAAGCGTCAGTCCAGCAAAGATCCACAGCAGCTGCATTTTAAAGTAGTACATACCGTCACCTCGCTCTGCGTCAGCGACCACATAGGAGGCGGAGAACAGCACGATCAGCCCCACAAGGAGCCAGATTAGCGTTAGCCAGCGGAGCAGCCGTGCCTCAAATGCCCAGTGTTTTGCCGAGGGATCGATGATGGGGAACAAGTAGCGGAGCATGAGCTACAGAGATAGAGAGCTAGAGACACAGTAGCAAGAAGGGTAGCGCAGTGCTCTAGACAATGGCCTAGACAATGGCCCAAAACAGCAAAAAGAGGCCAAATGACCCCTTTCGCAGTAGCGCAATCTAGCGTGATTCAACTGGAGAACTCTAACGCTAGGCCAGTCCGGTATTCATGCCCGGCTTACCGGTAGCAAGTTCGACCTTAACAATTTTGCCACCCATCTTCTGAATACGCTGCTGCTCCGTAAACCAATTGGTGTAGGGAACAAGCTTAGTAAAGTAGGTGTTTTGCAGCTCACGCTGCGTCCGAATTCGAGTTTGGCTAGGAACACAAGCCGTAACTTTGAACATTCGCATGGAGCGATACCTCATTTAATGCGGGAGATGTCGAGATGACTCTTCTTACAACATGAGGACTGGAGCTTGCGATCGCCTAAACCGTCCCAGCTTTACAGCCCTTGACCGCCTAGAATCGACCTACAGTTTCCAGCCCTCGAATTAGCGCGATTACATTCGCTAGTCAGCAGCTAGCGATTGCGGCGCTTGTGTTAGCTCAAGCCAGAGCAGATGTAGTCTAGATAGACACCCATCTCTTTGCCAGCGTCAGATCCGACTAGGCTCGCGGTAACCTCTTTCATAGCCTGGATTGCCTGAACGGTAGCACCGACGGGCACACCCAGAGAGTTGTAGGTTTCCTTCAGGCCGTTGAGAACCCGCTCATCAAGGATGGAAGGATCGCCTGCGAGCATCGCGTAGGTGGAGTAGCGCAGGTAGTAGTCGAGGTCGCGGATGCAGGCCGCATAGCGACGGGTCGTATACATGTTGCCGCCCGGACGGGTGATGTCTGAGTACAGCAGAGACTTAGCAACGGCTTCCTTGACGATGCTAGCCGCATTAGCGCTGATGGTGGTTGCCGCACGAACGCGCAGTTCACCAGTCTCGAAGTAGCTCTTGAGCTTATCCATTGCCGAACCGTCTAGGTACTTGCCCTGGACGTCGGAGGAATTAATTACAGAAGTGATTGCGTCTTGCATTATTTCGCTTCCCTAAACCAAAATTATGTTTTACAGCAAACGTTGAGAAATCAAAACGTTCGTATTTCTACTGCATTGCGCCGATAACGTAGTCGAAGTAAGAACCTGCTTCAGAAGCGTCCTCACCGGACATCATGGATGTCGCTACGTTCTTCATCTCAGCAATAGCCTGAGCGACCGCTTCAATGGGGGTTCCGAGAGACTTGTACATCTCGCGGACGCCAACGATGCCGATTTCTTCAATGGGCGTGACGTCGCCGGAAACCACACCGTAGGTGATTAGACGAAGATAGTAATCCATGTCGCGTAGACAAGTCGCCGTCATTTCCTCACCATAGGCGTTGCCGCCGGGAGAAACTACGTCAGGACGCTTTTGGAAAAGTGCGTCACCGGCTTGCTTGACGATCCGCTCGCGAGATTCAGTTAGCGTCTGTGCAACGCGCAGGCGGCGCTGACCAGACGTTACGAACGACTTGATGCGATCCAATTCGCCAGGGCTGAGGTAACGAGCCTCGGCGTCGGCGTTCACGATAGATTTCGTGACAATGCTCATCGACAAAGTCCTCCAAAAAAAATAGATTGACCAGAAATTATCTAATGCTGGCGTTTAGAAGGGTTAGAGCCTAACCGCCTCCGGAATAATTCTGCGGCATTGCGCTCACCATTCGAGCTGAGCAGCAATATTTCGTAACAGTCTTACTCATTTTCTTAACGATTTTCCCGATTACCTTGGCCCAGCGACGGCGCACGACAAGGCAGCCGGTATTGGGGTAGGGACCGGCTGCCTTGTCGGCTAGTGGGCGGGCGCTAGGACGGCTGCCCAGACGGGATTTAGCTGCGAGAAGTAGAGGGTACTGGCTCGAAACTAGGTACGACGATGTCGTCGTTTTGCTTAGTCAGCTGGTTGTACAGCTTCTCCGTGTTGGGGAAGTTGGCCGCTGGCAGCGTCGGGAATCGCCGATAGGGCACGGTATCTTCGCCAAAGACCTGCGCATACTCCATGCTGTTGATGACCGCGCTCACAAAGCTGCGGATACCCTGGCGGGCGAGAATTTGGTTGTACATCCTAATCTCGGCCTGGTCGCGGGGAGCGCGGCCCAAGAAGTGCTTGAGACCAAGCTCGATTACCTTCGTGTTGGGATACGCCGTGTAGAACTCTCTGATATATAGGCTGGAGTTACCCAGACCTTCAATGAATTCCTTCATGTTGATCTCGCCGTTACCCAAGCGACTCTCTAGAACCCCAAACTCGTTGCGGGCGAGATAGGGATCAGGATCGCGCTCGAACACCTGTCGATAGGCCGCCTGAAGAGTAGTCTTCACCGCAGCCTTGTCGGCAAGAGTCGTAAGCTTGAAGATTTTAGTCTGCTGCCGCTGAGCGCTAACCCCCTGCTGGATGCGAGAAGCGATATTGGATTCAGCGCGAGACTCGCTGACGCTTCCCAGCTCGATAAACCGGGGGGTCTCTTCTTTAGTCGGCTTAGCCGCTGTGCTGCTGATGCTGCCAGGACGAAGCGATCGCAATGATACTCCCTGCGGCGTTAGATAGCGCTCGTAGGGCACAGTATCTTCGCCAAAGGCCTCAACATATTCCTGACTGTCGATAATAGCATCTACGAGGGCGTAGAAGCCCTGCTTAGCGGAGATATCGAAGTAGGCGTTAGTTTCCTTACGACCGTAAGTCGGACGTCCTAAAAGGCGGCGATGAATATACTCGACAGCCTTCATGACGTACAGCGAAGTCCAGTACATCTTGCGGAAGATCTCTGACTTAGCCAGCTGGCGAATAAAGTCGCGCATCGTGATCTCGCCATTCTCTAGCCGGATCTCCGCCGTCGTTAGCCGCTGGCCGTCGTACAGCTCTCGGCCAAACACCTGCAGGTAGGCAGCTTTAATCACGGCCCTAGTCGAGCTTTCAGAAAACTTGACGCTGTTGGCTTGATTCTGCGCTGCTCCTAAACCCGAGAAGGGCCGCTGGTCTAGGCGGAACACTTTGGGACCTAGAGAGCCAGGAAATTCACCGCGCGCCGCTGGGTTGCTAACCTGGTTGGTAATGCCTGGACCCCGCCGAATCAAGATACGCCGTGTATCTTTATTAAAGGGTGCTGGGCTTGTGCTAGGGTCGCGAGTTTCTTTCGGGAAAATGGCGCCGAACTGAATTTCTAGCGGGTCATTTCCTGAGCCGTAGACGTGCTGGTCGGGCAGTGGCTGGTTATATGCGGCAAAAGTAGTGACGAACTGAGGGATCTTGCGGAAGGGAGCGCTATAGCGCAGCAAGTCCTGCTGAATTCCCCAATTGCGGCACTCTTGAGCCTCTTGACCCAGCCCCCTGAGGTAGGGAACCGTTTCTTCCCCAAAATAGTCCGCGTACTCCTTAGAGTCGACCAAAGCATCGATCAGGGCGGGAAGGCCTCCATCGGAAATGATGGAGAAATACTTTTGCACCTCTTCTCGGCTGCTGGGACCCCGACCCAGAACGTGGCGGAAGGCCAGCTCCAGCGCTCGGCTATTGATGTATGGGTCGTAGAAGTTTTTCTGGTAGAGCGGCGACTTTGCCAAGCGACGAACAAACTCCTTCATGGAGATGTCGCCGTTCTTTACCTGAGACTCTAGATAGGAGATATCAAGGGAGTAGGCCCTGCGAATATCGCGCTCAAAGACCTGACGGTAAGCCGCCTTAATAATGCCTTCCTTCTCACCGCTGGAAAGGCCGGGCTTCATCGCATATCGAGGACGACGTTCAGCTGCATTGTAGTAGCTCTGAGGGAGCTGCAGGCCCTGTGCGTCTTTCGTTGGGCGCTGCCGAAGCTTGTCGGAGGGCTCGGGAGCCTCGAACTCATTGATCAGCACGGTAAAGTAGCGGCTGACGATCTCTCCTGCCTCGCCATCCCGACGGAAGTAGCCTAAAGCGGCTTGGGACATTTCTCGAATGGCGACAGCCGTGGCCGTGCTAGAGCAGGCATTCTCAATGATTTCTCTCAAGCCCCGAACGTTGACCGTCAAGATGTTGGGATCACCGGCAACAATTGCGTAGGTGAGATAGCGCAAGAACCAGCTCAGATCACGCAGCGATTTCTGCATGTTGCTGGGGCCGTAGCGGGAAACGTTGATAGGACGGAACCCGGTGGGAATAGGCCCACTAGGCGAGGCGCTAAATAAAGAGCGAATGCCCTCTAAAATCCCCCCTTTGCTGTCTACGAAGGTTGCAGTCCCAAGCCTCATTGACTCTTTTGTGTCAAGCGCTGTGCCCCCCATGCTGACTTTGACCTCCTCAGCTTCCTGAGGCTTCTCTAGGTAAGACATGGGAGAGCCGCCCACAAAAATGCGGTTTGCAGCTCTAGAGACAATGAGTTCGGAATTTTGAGTTAGCACCTGAGCTATCTCTAGACGCTTCAGGCCAGAGCCGAAGAAACTGGATAGCTCACCAAGCTCACCCCGTGCCAAGAAGCGGTCTTGCTGCTCAGCTTGAATAATGGTTGACAGAGGCAAGGTCTGGTATAGCTGCGGACGCGCAACAGAGCTTCCACCACTTGCTGTTACACTCATAAGCTTTCAAAAGCTCCCATTGATAAATTAATAGCGGTTGTCAATATCAAGATTCAAAACGGGCTGTTGCCGGGTGACTAGCGGAGGGCTAACTCAAAGCAGACCCACTGCGTGCGAGTAGCCTATTGATACACAAGGCATGACTACACGCTATAGAAGACCTGCGAAATCAACTCTGGCAAATGCCTAAGGTTTGACCCAGCTCAAGATTCAGGTTAAATCGTTTTGGGATCGCTGCGGGGATTTATTAAAAAGTGTGTAGAACTCATTAGCCCATCAAAGCGCAGCGATTTCTTGAAGACAAGATAGTGAATATGATAGAGGACGCTGCTGAATCGTGAGGAAAGAGGATAAGTTTTGTTGAGTTCCCCCGCTTGGACAGGGGCTGAACCACAGGCGAGCCTGCCCATGGGGTGAATCTGAATCCCCATGATCCCCAACCCAAAATTTGGTTGATTCGACCGACTACGATTTTGTGACCCCCGGATCGCTTCCAGTACGCTATTGATCTTGGGCTGATCCTGGGCCGCTGCTAGCTTCCAGACAAACCTTAATTTTTTATGTGGTTCGGGCAGCGCTGCATGTTATGATCTCCTGTGGCTCGCGCAGCCACAGCCCTCTAACTGCCACCGGTATTTCCCTTGACTGATCGAGCGATCGCGGCTAAACCTGAGCAAGCTAACGAGACAGGCAGCGCTTCTCCTGAAGTTAATGCCTCTACAGAAGTAGAGGCATTACCCGAAGCAGAGGCCCCAGTTTCCGCAGCATCTCTTTCAGTAGAGCCTGACGACTCCATTCAAGAATACCAGCAGCTCCGCCGTGAGCTGCTGGTATTGACTGTGGCGTTGGCCGGCTTGGCAGTGGGTTCCGTCTGGTGGGTCTACGGTTCAAACGTAGCGCTCAACTACTTAATTGGAGCCTCTACCGGCCTAATCTATCTCAACATGTTAGCCAAGCATGTGGGACAGCTGGGGCGTCAGCGGGCGCGGCTAGGTAACAGTCGGCTAGCGCTCCTCGTAGGAGTGATTTTAATCGCATCTCGCGTTAATCAGCTAGAGATTTTACCAATCTTCCTAGGTTTTCTGACCTATAAAGCGGCCCTAATCGTCTATGTTATTCGAGGTGTTTTCTCAGACTCATCGTCTTGAGATCAGCTTCCGCCTGGACGTCTGACCTCCGCGCCGTGATTCTAAATTGATTTTTTGAGGGCATTTGTCCCATGGGACTGCTGAACGGATTTAATCTAACAACCCTACACCTTGCTGAGCTTGAAGTCGGCAATCATCTGTATTGGCAAGTTGGTAATTTGAAGCTACATGGTCAGGTCTTTCTGACCTCCTGGTTTGTGATTGCGCTGCTGATTGGGGTGGCATTTTTGTCTTCCCGCAATCTACAGCGAATTCCAAGCGGCCTTCAAAACCTGATGGAGTATGCGCTGGAATTCATTCGAGATCTGGCCAAAACTCAAATTGGAGAGAAGGAATATCGTCCGTGGGTGCCATTTGTTGGTACATTGTTCTTGTTTATCTTTGTGTCAAATTGGTCTGGTGCGCTTGTTCCCTGGCGGCTGTTCGAGCTTCCAGAGGGCGAGTTAGCTGCTCCAACAAGCGACATCAACACTACAGTTGCTCTTGCGCTACTGACTTCGCTGGCTTACTTCTACGCTGGCTTCAGCAAGAAGGGTCTTGGGTATTTCGCAAATTATGTTGAACCGGCACCGATTATGCTGCCGTTCAAGATACTGGAAGATTTTACTAAGCCCTTGTCCCTCAGCTTCCGTCTTTTCGGAAACATTCTGGCGGATGAGTTGGTCGTCGCGGTACTGGTTTTGCTCGTGCCTTTGTTTGTTCCTCTGCCGCTAATGGTTCTCGGGCTGTTCACGAGCGCAATTCAGGCTCTGATTTTTGCGACTCTAGCAGCAGCCTATATCGGTGAGGCTATGGAAGACCACGGTGAGCACGAGTAGCTTAATGCTTGTGTTCAGGCGAAGGATAGTTCTGCAGGTCTGCTGAGGTGCTTCTCGGATGAATTCTGAGTAGGGTCTAGGGCAAGCCTGCTGGCTGTTCTGCGTAGTGTTTGCGCTTGGTTTAGCCGCCAAGCTGGTTTGTCTGAAAGAAAAGTTTTAGTTTACTTAAAAAGAGAGAATTATCATGGATTCACTTACTGCTTCCGCTTCCGTTATCGCTGCTGCACTGGCTGTTGGCCTAGCCGCTATCGGTCCTGGTCTTGGTCAAGGTAATGCCGCTGGTCGGGCTGTAGAAGGTATTGCTCGTCAGCCCGAGGCAGAGGGTAAAATTCGCGGTACTCTGCTGCTGAGCTTGGCCTTCATGGAGGCGCTAACCATCTATGGTTTGGTGGTTGCTCTAGTCCTTCTGTTTGCTAACCCCTTCGCATAAGCCACATCTTTGGGCGGAAGTCAACTGATTTCTGCCCATATTTGCTTTGCCTATTTGCTCCCTTCTATAGCTGTCGGGATATTGTTATGACCTGCTGGACGATTTTATTCGCGGTAGAGGCAGCGGCTGAAGAAGCCGGTGGACTGTTTGACCTCGACGCGACTCTGCCGCTGATGGCGGTTCAATTTTTACTGCTAGTTGCCGCACTAAATGCGCTTTTCTATAAGCCGTTGGGCCGAATGATTGACGAGCGCGAAGGACTCGTGCGCGATAGTATTACCGCTGCTGAAGAGCGGCTATCCAAAGCAAAGAAGCTAGCCGAGCAATATGAGAGTGAGCTAGCGTCAACGCGGCGTCGCACTCAAGAGATTGTAACCAACGCTCAGGCTGAGGCACAGCAGATTGCGTCCCAGGAGATCGCAAAAGCGCAGCAAGAGGCTCAAGCGCAGCGTGAACAAGTTCAAACAGAGCTTGAGGAACAGCGGACGTCTGCTATGGCTACTTTAGAGGGCCAGGTAAATAGCTTAAGTCAGCAGATTCTAGACCGCCTCTTGAGCGTTTAACTGAAGCCTCATGAACTGCAGCGCCTGGCCAGTATTTCTAGAATGATGTAGAAACGTGCTAAATCGAAAGTGAACGACATGGGAACGTTATTTCTCCTTGCTGTAGAGGCTAGCGCTATCGGCGCTGAAGCGTCTGAAGCAGCCGAAGAGCATGGATTTGCTCTCAACTTAAATCTGCTGGATACCAATTTAATTAATCTAGTCATTATTATTGGCGTTCTCGTCTATTTTGGCCGCGGATTTCTAGGAAGTACTCTGGCTGAGCGGCGATCGCGCATCGAATCAGAGATTCGAGATGCCGAGCAGCGTAAACAGGACGCGGCAGCGAACCTTGCAGAAGAGCAGCAAAAGCTGGCTCAGGCGCAAACCGAAGCGGCAAAGTTACTTAAGGATGCTGAAGGCCGTGCCGAAGTGGCCCGTCAGGCTGTCCTTGATCAATCTGAGAAGGATGTGGAGCGACTGCGGGCGGCTGCGGTCCAAGACACGACATCCCAGCGCGATCGCATGGTGGCTGAGCTGCGACAGCGAGTGGCCGAGATGGCGCTGCAGCGCACCGAGGAGCGCCTCCGTTCTGATTTAGACGACTCTACCCAGCAGCGTCTGGTAGATAAAAGTATCACAATGTTGGGAGAATAATTCATGGCAGCTATGACGTCTGAAATTGCATCGCCCTATGCGGTAGCGCTGATGTCTCTCGCCGACGCTCAGGGAAAAGTTGACGCTATAGCGGAAGATATTCGCGGGCTGCGGCAGCTTCTGGGTGAATCAGAGGAGCTGCGAAATCTTCTGGGAAATCCACTGATTCAAAACGACGTCAAAAAGGGCGTATTGACCCGCGCCGCCGAGGATTTAGACCCTTACACTCGCAGCTTTTTGATGCTGTTGATTGATAAAGGGCGTATTTCTTACCTGGACAGCATTTGCGTCGAGTATCAGGCTAGGGTTCGTGAGCGCAATGGCACGGTGCTGGCGGAGGTAACGTCGGCGATTTCTCTGTCAGATGAGCAGCAAGAATCCGTTCGGCAAAAAGTGCTGGGATTCACTCAGGCCAATCAAATTGAGCTTGAAACCCGAATTGACCCCGACCTCATTGGCGGTGTGATTATTAAGGTGGGCTCTCAGGTGATTGACGCCAGCCTGCGCGGTCAGCTTCGCCGCATCGGTTTGAAGCTGGGGTCCATATCCGGATCCTAGGAGAACGGCAGGCGGCTCCGCTGTAGCATTTGAGATGAATTTCTGCCGCGATCGCAAGCAATGGAACGACGAACAACTACGTTGAGGAAGACCTATGGTAAGCATTAAACCAGACGAAATTAGCAGCATTATTCAGCAGCAGATTGAGCAGTACGACCAGGAAGTCAAGGTCTCCACCGTTGGGACAGTGCTTTCCATCGGTGACGGGATTGCCCGCGTATACGGCCTCGATCAGGCCATGGCGTCAGAGCTGCTTGAGTTTGAAGACGGTACCGTTGGTATCGCCCTCAACCTAGAAGAAGACAACGTCGGCGTCGTGCTGATGGGCAGCGGTCGCAACATTCAAGAAGGTAGCTCAGTGACGGCTACGGGCCGCATCGCCGATGTGCCTGTAGGAGATGCCATGGTGGGCCGGGTGGTCGACGCTTTGGGTCGACCCATTGACGGAAAGGGCGCTATTGAAACCAGTGAATCCCGCCTGATTGATGGAGTTGCACCAGGAATTATTGCCCGTAAGTCGGTATACGAGCCGCTACAAACCGGCATCACCGCCATCGACTCCATGATTCCTATTGGTCGGGGCCAGCGAGAGCTCATCATTGGTGACCGTCAGACCGGTAAGACCTCTATTGCCGTAGATACCATCCTTAACCAGGCATCAGAGGACGTGATCTGCGTCTACGTCGCCATCGGTCAAAAGGCCTCCACGGTGGCCCAGGTCGTCGACGCCCTTGAGGAGCGTGGCGCAATGGAATACACCATTGTCGTCGCCGCTAACGCTAGTGACCCTGCCGCCCTACAGTATCTAGCTCCCTACACGGGTGCGTCCATCGCCGAGTACTTTATGTACAACGGCAAAGCTACGCTGGTGGTCTACGATGACCTTACCAAGCAAGCCCAGGCCTACCGCCAAATGTCCCTGCTGCTGCGTCGTCCGCCCGGACGTGAGGCCTATCCCGGAGACGTCTTCTTCCTACACTCTCGTCTGCTAGAGCGGGCCGCCAAGCTCAGCGAAGCGCTGGGCGAGGGCAGCATGACGGCTCTGCCTATTATCGAAACTCAGGCGGGTGACGTCTCGGCATACATTCCTACCAACGTGATCTCCATTACCGACGGTCAGATCTTCCTGTCTTCTGATCTGTTTAACTCTGGCTTACGGCCTGCGGTGAATGCTGGTATCTCCGTCTCCCGGGTGGGTTCGGCGGCCCAGACCAAGCTGATGAAGAAGGTGGCCGGTAAGCTAAAGCTGGAGCTAGCTCAGTTTGACGAGCTGCAGGCCTTTGCCCAGTTTGCCTCTGACCTCGACAAGGCGACGCAGAACCAGATCTCTCGTGGTCAGCGTCTACGGGAGCTGCTCAAGCAGCCCCAGTACTCGCCGCTGTCTGTAGCTGAGCAGGCCATCCTCATCTACGCAGGCATTAACGGTTACCTAGACGACTTGCCTGTGGATAAGGTGGCGGACTTTGCCAATGGGCTGCGAGACTATATGAAAACCAACCGCACGGACTACCCTGAGCTGGTGGAGAAAGAGAACAAGAAGTTCTCCGATGCCGTTGTTGGCCTCATGAAGGACGTGCTGACTGAGTATAAGCAGGTCTTTAAGGCTTCTCTGTAGCCTTTATCGTTAGCGCGATCGCGTTTGTTGTCGACGATCGCGCTAGCTCAATCATTCACCTTTAAACAAGACCCATGGCAAACCTTAAGGCAATTCGCGATCGCATCAAGTCGGTCAAGAACACAAAAAAGATTACTGAGGCGATGCGGCTTGTGGCTGCGGCTAGGGTGCGTCGTGCCCAAGAGCAGGTGACCGCCACCCGGCCCTTTGCCGACCGGCTAGCGCAGGTGCTTTTTGGCCTGCAAACCCGGCTGCGATTTGAGGACGCTGATCTGCCGCTGCTCCAGAAGCGAGAGGTGGGCTCGGTTGCCATCCTGGTGGTATCTGGCGATCGCGGTCTGTGCGGTGGCTACAACACCAACGTGATTCGCCGGGGAGAAATAAGGGCTAAGGAGCTTCAGGCAGAAGGCGTTGATTTTCGCTATGTGCTGGTAGGGCGCAAGGCCGTTCAGCACTTTCAGCGCCGCGACCAGCCTATCAGCAAAACGTTTACCAACCTGGAGCAGGTGCCGACGGCGGCTGAGGCCTCTAAGGTTGCTGATGAGCTGCTGTCTCTGTTTCTTTCAGGAACGGTCGACCGCGTCGAGCTGGTTTACACTAAGTTTGTCTCGCTGATTAGCTCTCAGCCTGTGGTACAGACGCTGCTGCCGCTAGATCCTCAGGGACTAGAACCCAAAGACGACGAAATTTTTCGCCTCACCTCTCGCGGCGGTACTTTTCAGGTCGAGCGCGATGCGCTACAGGCTCCGACGCCCGCGCAGATGCCTCAGGACATGATTTTCGAGCAGGATCCAGTCCAAATCTTGGATGCTCTGTTGCCGCTTTATCTCAACAACCAGCTGCTACGCGCTCTGCAGGAGTCGGCTGCAAGCGAGCTCGCAGCTCGAATGACGGCGATGAACAACGCCAGCGACAACGCCAGCGATTTGATTAGTTCACTATCTTTGGTGTACAACAAAGCGCGCCAGGCTGCGATTACCCAGGAGATCCTAGAGGTTGTAGGTGGTGCTGAAGCTTTAGGCTAGCGTGGACCTACAGCTAAAACCGTGTGAAACCTGAATTTTCAGGTTTCACACGGTTGGGGACAAGGCCGCTACGAACAGGGTTACATTAGAGCGATCGCCCAGCATGACGACATCGGTAACGGTGTCGTATTTTTTTAGGTTTCTCTTTGTCGGGAACTGGTCTACTTTTGACGCGATCGCCTCAATCGCGGTCAAATACAAATTCCGGTGACCTACTTCGCGATCCTCGCCACAAATACTGGGTCAGCAACGTTCCACTGTGCTGCTCTTCTTCGGGAGTCTTAGGTAGCGGCCAGTGCAGTGCCGCGTAGAGCTCAAAGCGATATAGATCGAAGGCCGACTCCAGCAGCTCCCCGTAGGTCGCCGCTGCCAGCAGCATCCAGTGATGAGCAAACCATGCCGTTCCCAAACTTACTGGAACCACCCACCAGGTCCATCGGTAGATAAAAAACCAAATTAAAAACAGCACCCCCCACAGCCAAACCCGCGCGGCGGTGTTGAGGTCGCTGCGAGCTTGCTGAATCTCTTCTTTGACCTCTTGTGGCAACACCATCCACAATCTGGGCCAGCACACCACCGCATCCAAGCCGTACTTGTTGTTTGGCTGCATTTCAGCGGCCCGCAGAATATTGCCTAGCTTTAAGGGCATCTGTCGGCTGTGCCCCACGGGTGCCCGATGCAGCTGCGCATCTAGAGCAATAAACTCTTCGTCTTCTTGGGAGGTTCTACCGCTGCTTTCCTGCTGCTTTACCATCAGTTCGTTCCAGCGGTCCTCCGCCTGTGCGTACCACTGCTGCTGCCGCTGCAAAAGGCGATCGCGCAGCGGCGCAGTCCAGGCCGGCCAGTAGCCCTCGAAAAAGCGCAGTACCGCTAGGTCAAACCGCTGGACTATGAACCCTGATGTCACCACCACCAACAGACAACCCAGCAGCACAGCCACCTGCAGCGCGTTGTCTAGACCAGCGAGCCAAGTCTTTAGATCTTCCCAGTTCTCCGTTTGGAAGTGTGCCGCAAGCCCCCCTACCCAGAACACAAAGGCAGGGGCAAATAGGTTAGCGACCCAGCGTTCGGCCAGCTTGCTGCTTACCGCAGTGAGGAAGCCTTTGTACATCTACACCTCGCTAGCGGGAACCAGCAAACAACCGTGAGTCTTACAGCGGGGGACATCGCCGGCGGAGCGCAAAAATCGGGTGTAGTCATTGCCCTCGGGGCAGACATACTTCTGAGCGCCAATCGCGCTGATGCTGCCGGGCAACCCCTGATAGCCACCCCGCATGGTTTCTCCTTTAGCCACCCGGCGGGGTCCAAAGGTCTCCAGTAGCCAGTCTTCGGTCTCGGGGTCGCTTTGCAGTAGCTCAAGAACCTGCTCATGGACGGCTTCGCCACTGTGAGCCTGAGCGAGGTAGTCAGCAAGCTGACGATCGAAGCGAGCGACGGACTCAGCGGGCAGCAGCTCGGGAAGTTCCGGGCGAATCTGCCGAGCGGCCTCTAGGATATCGTTGGGCGAAATGAAAGGCGATGGCATAGGTATAGGTTGGCGTTTTGCCGTAACGTACTCCCGGCACCGATTTGACGCACTCCCACGGCTAAAGCGCGTGGGATTCTGGGATACCGGCGTAGAATGCAGGCTGAGCCTGTCTAACATCTACTCTCCCATCAGACAACGCCCTGCCTGGTTGTGTTTCCACAAGCAACCGAAGACGGTTTTCTTCCTTTAGGCTTTGCAGACAATGTCGAACCCGGCATTTTACCGCTCGCGGCTCTGTTTTACCCGTCTAAACTGCTAAGCTACATCCTTTCGGTACGCTCAAAGCTTTACCGGCTGAACTTCTCAGCCGAACCCGCCGAACCTTGAGTATGTTGAAGAACTTATTGTCATGCTAGCATAAACGCACATACAATGCACATGCGAGATGACAAAAAAGAACTTTACCATCAGGCTGTCTGAGCAAAGACTGCAAAAGCTTAGAAGTATTGCAAAAGAACGGGACAAAACCATGACCCAACTCATAGAGGAATGGATAGATCGGCTGCGATTAGAGGAATAGAATTGCTCGCCTCTGGCTCGCCGCCTTATATCCCACCCCTAAAGGAGTGGGCTTTACGACGTCTTCTGTAAACGAGCGCCGCACTTCCTTAGTCTCAAAGTCAACATACTCGGTGAGGGCAATCATCTCGGCTTGGGAGGCGTTTGAGCCCTCGAAGGTAGCTGGGTTGCGCACCGGAGGATCTCCGCCTTCCACGCCGATCGCCAGCCCTGAGCTGATTACCGGGATAAGTTTGTCTAGGTCGAACGGCCCTGACGACCACATCGGAAACAGCACCGAGTCGCAGTCTGCAATAGTCTGCGCCAGGTAGGCCACGTTTTCGGAGGCTCGCACGTGCTCCCCTAAACGGTTATAGCCGACGTGCTCCCAAGGCTCGATGATGGCGATCGCGTTGCGAAACAGCGACGGGTTGAGCATTAGGGCATCGAAGGCTTCTGGGGAGTCGATCACCTTTTCGAGCGGCATCCCCTCTCCCCAGTCAAATTTCGGGTTGTTGCCTAAGATGCGAGCCGTATCGAGCGGAGCAGGGGAATGGCGATCGGCAAGGAAGCGACCAATTAGAATGTGAATTGACTCGAATTCGGAGCCTGTCTTGCTCAAGTAGCCGGGCCTGAGTCTCCAATCCTGTCTCTAATCCCCCATAGAACCTCTGTTTAACATGATCAAGGTTGGCAAACGCTAGCATAATGTTTGTGGCAAACAATGTCCTAAACAGGCAGTGCTCTGAACGGGCAGTGCCTCCGCCCAACGGCAATAGACAACCAGAGTCGCTTTGTCTAGAGTCTAGAGGGCAAAGCATACGTCCAGGCAAATACTGTTTTATGTATTACTGAGTATTACAACCCAAAAGAACGCTAAGCAATAGGAACAGGGCTATCTTAAGAAAAAAGCCAGATCAAAAATTTAAGGCATTGATAGATCTTGAAAGAACGAGCTATCCCGCACGAGCGTACTCTAGAGTGCGTAGCCCTTCGAACTTGTGTTTTCAATTTAGACTGTAGACAGAATTTAGAGCGCTAAGAAATGCTTGCTTTAAAGTGAAAATATCGCTTTTGATTGGATAGAGACATGCTCGAGATCGAACAAGCCATCCTAATATTCACATATCAAAATTAATACATTGTTGAGATTTGTGGCGAATCTTATTGCGGCCAAAAGATTGTTGAAGCGCTGAGAAAGGGCACCGATTCTGCAAAGATTGGTTTTAGTAACGTCATCAGCTCAAGGCATATAGCAATCAATTATAATGTAGAAGGATGTCCTGCTTAATCGCCACAGCGATTAAGTACTATGTTCATCTGGTTCCAATGCACACCATGTAAGATTTTGGCCTTCAATAGCGTTGTCGGTCCGCTTGGGCGCGATCCTATGTGATGGCGTAGGGCATAGGGCGTAAGCCGTTATCTCTTAAAAAAAGCATTTTCTGGGTGAAATGAACAGAGGGTCTAGACAAGTGGATGATTTTCCTATTCTAAATTTGCTGACGGATCGACTTCGACATCATCCGCGCGCATACAAGGAAGAAAGGCACAGTATACGGCTGTGCGAAACACTTACGGAAAGGATTGTCAGCTCAGCGTATTCCCTTGGAATCTCCGCAGATGACCTGCTGTTGATAGCGTTTCAAATTCTGCTTCACCGGCTGTCATCCTTAGATGCTTTTAAAATTACATCTACGCTGCCCTCTCAAGTAAGATCAGCTGAGGCGAAGCCTGCTAAAGCAAGGCGGCGAGAACAAAAAAGAGGCGAGAAAAACGACTTCAGAAAAGACTCCGTGGTATCGGATAGCCTTATCCCTATTTCTGTAGATTTCTCCGAAGATCCGACCGTTGAGTTTGCTGCTCGTCGCTGGCGAAATTTCGACGCCCTAAATGAATTGACCTGGAAGTCGACGTCGTCAAAACCGGATAGTGAAGTCAAGGATCTTGAGGAATTTTCGGCTGTTTTCATAAGCCAAGATTTTGAAACCAACGGCTCCTTCACTGCATCAGAAAAATTTGACTGGGCCCTAATCACCTCGAAAACAACGGACGCGATTACCGTTTGTGCGCAGTATAATCAGCTGCTGTTTACCTCATCCACAATAAAGCAGTGGATGGAGCACTTTCAAACGCTGCTAGAGGCTATCGTTCGCAATCCTCAGCAGCCCATATCCTGCTTGCCCTTGCTAAGAAAAGCCGAAAAGCATCAGCTTCTCATTGAGTGGAATGACGCTCCAGGCGATCGCTCAAAATTCCAGGCGATTCACCATTGGTTTGAGCATCAGGCTACCCAAACGCCGGATACTGTGGCGCTAACCTGCGGAGATGATGCTTTAACCTATGAGCAGCTGAATCTTCGGGCGAACCAGCTTGCACACCATTTGCTAGAGCGAGGCGTTGGCCCAGACGCTCTGGTGGGGATTTGCGTTGAGCGATCGCTGGATATAGTGGTGGGTATTCTTGGCATCCTTAAGGCGGGCGGAGCCTATGTGCCTCTAGACCCGGCCTACCCCAAAGAGCGGCTGGCGTTCATGCTGGCGGATGCTCAGGTGTCTATTTTGGTCACCCAGCAAAACGTTCTGTCGCAGCTTCCGGAGACCTCGCTTGAGCTAGTTTGCCTCGACGCCGACTGGCCGGAGATTGCCCAGGAAAATTGCGAAAATCCGGCCCAGCAGGCTAGGCCAGACAACCTAGCCTATGTAATCTACACCTCGGGCTCCACGGGCAACCCTAAGGGCGTTTTGGTCTCTCACCGAAACCTGCTCCACTCCACGGCGGCCCGCCTCGACTACTACCCCGAGCCCGTCACCCGCTACCTGCTGCTGTCCTCCTTCGCCTTCGATAGCTCCGTTGCGGGCATTTTCTGGACGCTTTGCACGGGCGGCACCCTGGTTATTCCCGCCTATGCGGTTCAAAAAGACCCGCAGCAGCTGACGCAGCTGATCGCGCAAGAGCGCATCTCCCATCTCCTCTGTCTGCCGTCGCTCTATGGGCTGTGCCTAGAGAGTCTCCGCGACTCCGACTCACTGGCCTCGCTGCAGGTCGTCATTGTGGCGGGCGAGGTCTGTCCTCCCGCCCTCATCACCCAGCACCACAGCTCCCTCAAAGACACCGCGCTCTACAACGAATACGGCCCCACAGAGGCGACCGTCTGGGCCACGGTCCATCGCTGCACTCCCCAGCCGGAAGACACCACCGTTCCCATTGGTCGCCCCATCCCCAATACCCAAATTTACCTGCTAGATTCCCACCTCCAGCCCGTGCCCATCGGCGGTGCGGGAGAGCTATACATCGGCGGCGCTGGCGTTACCCGCGGCTACTGGAATCGGCCGGAGCTGACCCAGCAGCGATTTATACCCAACCCCTTTGAAACCGCGAGAGCCGCGTTTGGGGATTACCGGCTGTACAAAACCGGCGACCTGGTGCGCTACCGCAGCGATCGCACGCTGGAATTTTTGGGCCGCACTGACGACCAGGTGAAAATTCGCGGCTTTCGCATTGAGCTGGGGGAAATTGAGTCTGCTCTGAGTCACCACCCGGCGGTGCAGCAGGCGGCAGTAGTGGCCCGAGAAGACACCCCCGGCGATAGGCGAGTGGTGGCCTATGTGGTGGGTCATCAGGACATCAGCTCAACGGCCCAGGCGGAGCAGGTGGCCCAGTGGCAGCAGGTGGACAACGTCGTCTATGGCCAAACGAAGATGGATGACAGCGCCGACCCCACCTTCAACATCGTCGGCTGGAACGACAGCTACAGCGGCCAGCCCATCCCGGCGGCGCAGATGCGGGACTGGGTGGAGGCTACGGTGGCCAGAATTCGCGCAGGAGGACCGACCCGCGTCCTTGAAATCGGCTGCGGTACGGGAATGCTGCTGTTTCGGGTGGCCCCCACCTGCGCCCACTACCTAGGAACCGACATTTCTCAGGAAGCCCTGGACTACGTGGCCCGGCAGCTCCCCGCCCTGGCGGGAGATTGGTCCCAGGTGGCGCTGCGCCAGCGGGCCGCCGATGATTTTCGCGGCGTTGCGCCCGATTCCTTTGACGCGGTAGTCGTCAACTCCGTGATTCAGCTGTTTCCCAGCGTGGACTACTTCGTTGAGGTGCTGGAGAAAGCGGCTGCGGCGGTTCGGCCCGGCGGGTTCATTTTTATCGGCGATATCCGCAGTCTGCCGCTGCTGGAGGCCTTCCACGCTTCCGTCCAGCTAGCGCGATCGCCCGATACTTTGTCCAAACGGCAGCTGCGGCAGCGACTGCAAAGGAGTATCGACAACGAGGAGGAGCTGCTGATTGATCCGGCGCTATTTTACGCCCTGGCGGCGCAGACGGACAAAATTAGCCATGTTGTCGTGCAGCTGAAGCGGGGGCAGGCCCGCAATGAGCTGACGGCGTTTCGCTACGACGTGACGTTGTGGGTTGAGGGCACGCCGGTTGCCTCGCCCGAGGTGACAAAGCTCGCTTGGAATGCTGGGGAGTCGGGCAGAGGACCGCTAACGCTGGACCAGGTTCGGCTGCTGCTGCAAGACCGGCCCCAGGCGCTCGTGGTTGAGCAGGTGCCCAATGCCCGTCTGGAGACAGAGATGGCGCTGCTGGCGGCGCTGCAGAGCGAGGATGATTGCACCGTTGGTAAACTCAAATCTCAGATTCGGGCAGGGCGGGGCGTTGAGCCAGAGGACTGGTGGCAGCTGGGGGAGGCGCTGTCCTACGCCGTCTCGGTAACCTGGTCGGCGGGAAGTCCCGGCTGCTACGACGTCGTTCTTGAGCGGCAGCATCCAGGGCAATTAGAGGCTGCGGGGGACTTCCAGTCCGGTCTCCCCTCAGAACTGGGGGCTAGAGATGGCGCTGAGCGTGACCCAGTTGCACCAGTGGAGCCGCTGCTGTGGTACAGTCCAACCCCGCCAACCCCAACCTCGCCGACCCATGACTGGAGCCGCTACGCCAACAACCCCCTCAAAGGCAAAATCGCCCGCGACCTCGAACCCACCCTGCGGTGCTACCTGCAGGACCGACTGCCGGACTACATGGTCCCGGCGGCGTTTGTCCTGCTAGACGCGATGCCCCTCAACGCCAACGGCAAGCTAGACCGACGGGCCCTGCCAGTCCCAGAGCGATCGCGCCCCGAGCTGGCCACCGAGCTGGTGCTGCCCCAAACCGAAACGGAGCAGCGCATCGCCCAGGTGTGGCGAGACCTACTGCAGCTAGACGAAGTCGGCATTGGCGATAATTTCTTTGAGCTAGGAGGAAACTCCCTGCTGCTGATTCAGGCCCATCAAAAGCTAGTGGAGGCATTTGGCTCAGATCTGTCAACAGGCCTGACTGCCGAACTCTCCGTCGTCACGCTGTTCCAATACCCCACCATCCAGCGGCTGGCCCAGCACCTCAGTCAGCCAGCCCAGGCGGCGCAGCCCCACAAGCCCCGCCGCCCGCGAGAGCGGCTATCCCACGAGGCGATCGCCATCATCGGCATGGCGGGGCGGTTTCCCGGTGCCCCGGACGTGGAGACCTTTTGGCAAAATCTGTGTGACGGCGTAGAGTCGATTTCCGCCTTTCCCCCCGGCGAGCTAGAGCCTGCTGACCCGGATTGGCTCAGCCAGCCCAACTACGTCAACGCCGGGGCGGCTTTGGCCGATGTGGACCAGTTTGATGCCCCCTTCTTTGGCTACAGCCCCCGAGAAGCCGAGCAGCTAGACCCCCAGCAGCGGGTCTTTTTGGAATGCGCCGTCGAAGCCCTGGAAGACGCGGGCTATGACCCGGAGACCTATCCCGGCACCGTTGGCGTGTACGCGGGAGGCGGAATCAACACCTACTTCATCAACAACGTCTGCCCCAGCCTGGGCTACGCCGCCAACCGCTCGTTTCTAGAAACCGTCGGCGATATTCAAATGACCATCGGACAGTCGCCCGATTTCCTGCCCACTCGCCTGTCCTACAAGCTCAACCTCACCGGCCCCAGCGTCAATATCCAAACGGCCTGCTCCACCGCGCTGGTGGCGGTCCACAGCGCTGCGCAGAGCCTGCTGAACGGCGAATGCACCATGGCGCTGGCGGGCGGTGTGGCCATCCGGCTGCCGCAGAAGACGGGCTACCTGTACCAGGAAGGGGCAGTGTTCTCCCCCGACGGCCACTGCCGCGCCTTTGATGCCCAAGGGAGCGGTACGGTGTTTGGCAACGGGGCGGGGATTGTGGTGCTCAAGCGATTGTCGGACGCCTTGGCCGATGGCGATGATATCTACGCGGTGATTAAAGGGTCCGCCATCAACAACGATGGGGCCTTAAAGGTGAGCTACGCCGCCCCCTCTGTGGAAGGCCAGGCGGCGGTGATTGCGGACGCTCAGGCTGCTGCCGACGTCGAGGCCAGCACGATCGGCTACATCGAAGCCCACGGTACGGGTACGGCGCTGGGCGACCCCATTGAAGTAGCCGCCCTGACCCAGGCTTTCCGGGCCACGACGGCGGAAACCGGATTTTGCGCCATTGGCTCGGTGAAAACCAACGTGGGACATCTGGCCAACGCGGCGGGGGTGGCGGGCCTCATCAAAACGGCCCTGGCCCTCAAGCATCAGGTGATTCCCGCTAGCTTAAATTTCGAGACGCCGAACCCCAAAATTGACTTCGCCAACAGCCCGTTTTTCGTCAATACCCAGCGCCGGGACTGGCGGACCCAGGGTCAGCCTCGGCGGGCCGGTGTCAGCTCGTTTGGTATGGGGGGCACCAATGTTCATTTGGTGCTAGAAGAAGCGCCGCAGGACCAGCCGCAGCAAGAGCCACCCGAACACAAGGACCGCCCGTCCCACATCTTGACCCTCTCGGCCAAGAGCGCCGCGGCGCTGCAGACGCTGCGCCACCGCTACATAGACTACCTCGCTGCCCATCCCAACCTAGACCTCGCCAGCGTCACCTTTACGGCCAACGGCGGACGCAAGCACTTTAGCCACCGGCTGGCCGTGGTGGCAGACTCCCCCGCGCAGCTGCAGGAGCGGCTGCGCGAGCGGGCTCCTGAGCAAAGGGCCGTGGTCCAGCCGTCTGAAAGGGCGGCGATCGCCTTTTTGTTCACCGGGCAGGGCTCCCAATACGTCAACATGGGCCGCCAGCTCTACGAGACCCAGCCCACCTTTCGGGCGGCGATGCGGCGGTGCGAGGACATCCTGCGGCCCCACCTAGCGCTGCCCCTGCTGGAGGTGATATACCCTGCCGACGCGGCCACCCCCTCGAAGCTCCAGGAGACCGCCTACACCCAGCCGGCCCTGTTCGCGGTGGAATACGCCTTGGTTCAGCTGTGGCTCTCCTGGGGCATTGAGCCGGGGGTCGTTCTGGGGCACAGCGTTGGGGAATATGTGGCCGCCTGCGTGGCGGGGGTGTTTAGCCTTGAAGACGGCCTGACGCTGATCGCCCATCGGGGCAGGCTGATGCAGGGATTGCCCCAGGACGGCACCATGATGGCTCTGATGGCCTCTCCAGAGCAGGTGGCTGCAGCGATTCGAGCTTACGAGGATGCCGCCTGTAAGCAGAACGGCCAAAGCAGCGGTAGGCATAGCGTTACGATCGCCGCAGTCAACGGCCCCGAGAGCGTCGTGATTTCGGGCGATCGCCCCGCAGTGTGCGCGGTTGGCGATCGCCTAAACGTGGCCGGCGTCAAGAGCAAAGAACTCAGCGTCTCCCACGCCTTCCACTCGCCGCTCATGGAGCCGATGCTAGCCGAGTTCGCGCAGGCGGCCCGCGAGGTGAGCTTTTCGCGGCCCCAGCTCACCCTCATCAGCAACGTGACCGGACAGCTAGCCACCGATGACATCGCCACCCCAGACTACTGGGTACGCCACGTCACCCAGCCCGTCCAGTTCGCCGCCAGCATGAACAGCCTGGCCCAGCAGGGGGCAGGAATCAGGGTGGAGATTGGCCCGAAGCCAACTTTGCTGGCCTTAGGGCGGCAGTGCTTGCCCAGCGACGATGGGCTATGGCTCCCCAGCTTGCGATCGCCCAAGGCTCCGCAATCCTCACCGCAGGCACCCTCGCCAACAGACTGGCAGGTCATCCTCGATAGCCTCTCTCAGCTCTACCTGCGGGGCGTCCCCGTCAGCTGGCTCGGCTTCGACCGCGACTACCCCCGTCGCCGGGAGCACCTGCCCACCTACCCATTTCAGCGGCAGCGCTACTGGCTAGACCCTCAGCCTCCTCTCCCTGCGGTAGCGCCTGTCCCCTACGGACATCCCCTCCTCGGCCAGCAGATACAGCTGGCGGGCTCCCAAGAGCTGCGGTTTCAATCTCGCATTAGCCTATGCAATGCCGCCCTGACCTACCTTGCCGACCACCGCATTTATGGCGAGGCCGTCTTGCCGCTGACGGCTTATGTCGAAATTGCGCTAGCCGCAGGCGCAAAAGCGTTTGCTAAGACTGACGGCCAGCGCGTAGAGCAGCTTGTCTTAGAGGAAATATTTATCGAGCAGCCCCTAGTGCTGGCCGAAGACAGCGCCTCGCCCCATACCCTGCAGATTGCCCTAACCTCGGAGGGTAAAGAGGTCTATCGGTTTGAGATTTTTGGCGCAGCCCCGACTGCAGAGCAGTCCTCTGATGAACCAGTTTGGACCCGTCACGCCTCGGGGCAGATAAGGGCGGAACAGCCCACATCCCCCGCCTCTGTTCAGCCGGTGGCGTTCGACCTAGCGGCTTGGCAGGCCGCCTGTACCGACGGCATTTCCGCTGAACGCTTCTATCAGGGGCGGCGATCGCACCACATCGACTTTGGCCCCAGCTTCCGGGGTATAGAACAGCTGTGGAAGGGTGATGGCGTTGCCCTGAGCCGTCTTCGGGTGCCGGATGCGGTGTGGCGAGACGTCGGCCGCTACCGGCTGCATCCGGCGGTTCTCGACGCCGGTCTTCACACCCTGGGGGCTATCTTGCCTGAGGGAACCTACTTGCCCGTAATTTTGGAGCGCCTGCAGGTCTATCGTCCGCCCAGCCGCCACCTGTGGAGCTACGCCACCCTCCAACCGGGAAAGACTGACGTCAGCGAAACCCTAACCGCCGAGGTTCATCTATTTGACGACGAAGGGAATCTGGTTGCGCTGGCCTCTGGGCTGGCGTTACGAAAGGGCATGGAGGCCAACGCCAGCGGCGCAGCAGGGCTAGAAGACCACCTCTATGAGATTGCCTGGCAACCTGCAGCGGAAACGATCGCGCCCCAAGATGCTACCCCTGGTCGCTGGCTGATCTTGACGGACCCCGGCGAAATTGGCGAAACCCTAGCCCAAAGGCTGCTTCAGCAGGGGCACCGCTGTACGCTGGTTGTTCCCGGTCCGGGCTACCAGCTAGCCGCAAATGATGGGACGGCAGAGCGCTATCGGCTTGACCCGGCAGCTCCCGAACAATTTCAGCAGCTCCTTGCCGACTGCCCGCTTCCCTGGCGGGGCGTGATTCATCTATGGAGCGTCGAAGAGGAAGAGCAAGGGCTAGGGCTGACGGAAGGGCATATAGCGCGATCGCAGCGTCTGGGGGCGGGGAGCGCGCTGCATCTCGTTCAGGCGCTGGCTAAAGCTGAGGGAGAGCGCCCCCCCCTGTGGCTCGTCACCCAGGGGGCAAGACCCATCGATTCAGGCCCGCTCCAGGTTCACCAAGCTCCCCTCTGGGGCTTGGGCCAGGCCATCGCCCTTGAATATCCAGAGCTTCAGTGTAGACGTCTGGACTTAGACCCGTCGGCAGACGCTACGCAGGCCGCAGAAGCGCTGCAGGCCGAGCTTTTGTCTCCCGATCGAGAAGACCAAGTAGGCTATCGCCACGGCGTCCGCTACGTTCCCCGGCTGAAGCCCTTTACTTTGGACGCCAAACTTGACCCCGGCACCGCCCCGGTGCGGGTCCAAATAGAGCACTATGGCCTTTTAGAGAACCTCAGGCTAGCGCCACTGACGCGCCGCCCGCCTGGGCCCGACGAGGTGGAAATTCGAGTCTGCGCTGCCGGACTGAATTTTCGGGATGTCCTCAATGCCCTGGGTATGCTTCAGGAGTACTACGAAACCGAGCTAGGGATTCGGCAGTCGGGGGATGTTCTCTTAGGGTTCGAGTGCGCCGGTGAAGTGGCTGCCGTGGGAGAAAAGGTCTCTCACCTGCAGGCGGGCGATCGCGTCATGGCCTTGGCTCCTGGCAGTCTAGCCAGCTGGGTCACCACGCCTGCTGGCCAGGTGGCCAAACTGCCCGCAGGATTCACCTTTCAGGACGCCGCAACCCTTCCCGCCGCCTTCTTGACGGCCCACTACGCTCTCCACGGGCTAGCCCACATTCAGGCGGGCGATCGCATCCTCATTCACTCCGCTGCAGGTGGGGTTGGTCAGGCCGCTGTGCAGCTGGCGCAGCGGGCAGGGGCAGAGGTGTTTGGCACCGCTAGCCCCGGAAAGTGGGCGTTCCTCAAGGCCATGGGCGTCAACCACGTGATGAACTCCCGCACGCTGGATTTTGCTGAGGACATTGAGCGACTCACCGACGGCCAAGGCGTTGACATCGTTCTCAATAGCTTTAGCAAAGACTTTGTCGACAAAAGCTTTGAGGTCCTGGCTCAAAACGGGCGCTTTGTGGAGTTGGGTAAGCGCGACATTTGGAGTGAGGAAACGGTGCAGCAGCGCCGTCCTGATGCCGCCTATTTTCCTTTCGACTTGGGAGAAGAGTCGGTAAAAAATCCCGGTTTACTTCCTGTGCTATTTAAAAGCCTTCTGTCAGGCTTTGCCGACGGCAGCCTTAAGCCCCTCCCCCTGCAGACCTTCCCCCTCGCCAACGTGGTTGACGCCTTTCGGTTTATGGCGGGGGCGCAGCATCGGGGCAAGGTGGTCTTGGCGATGCCGGAGGTGGATTCAGCGCGCATCCATTCAGAGGGCAGCTATCTAGTGACCGGCGGCTTAGGGGGGCTCGGTCTTGAGGCGGCGCAGTGGCTAATTGAGCAGGGGGCTAGCTGTATCGTCTTAGCTAGCCGTCGGGGAAGATGGTCTCCCAAATTCAGCCAGAGGTCCAAGAGAAGGTTCACCAGCTAGAGCAAAGCGGGGCCCAGATTCTCGTGGTCAAGGCGGATGTGTCCCAGCGTGACGACGTCGCCCGCCTAATCGATAGCTGTCCCTCCCCCCTCCGCGGCGTCATTCATGCCGCTGGTGTCTTAGACGACGGCGTTCTTCAGCACCAGTCCTGGGAGCGCTTCGAAAGGGTCATGGCCCCCAAAGTGTTGGGGACTTGGCATCTGCACCAGCTGACCCAAGCGTTACCTCTAGATCTGTTTATCTGTTTCTCCTCTGCTGCCTCAGTCACAGGCACCTTAGGGCAAGGGAACTATATCGCCGCTAACGCGTTTTTAGATGCGATCGCTCACCATCGCCGAGCCCTGGGGCTACCGGCCCTGTGCCTCAACTGGGGTGCTTGGAAAGACGTGGGGATGGCCGCGAAGCTGACTGAGGATCAGCAGCTGAAGCTAGAGGCCCAGGGCTTTGAGTTTATTCGCCCTACAGAGGGGTTTGAATTACTTGGCCAGCTGACGGGACAAGACGTCAGTCAAGTGGTCGTGCTGCCGGTGCAATGGTCGACCTGGATAGAGGGGCAGCAGGTGTCTCCCTTCTATCAGACCGTGATGTCCCAAGCAGCTACCCTGCCTGCTACCCAGCCTGCACCACAGTCATTAGCGATCGCTCAGACTCTGCCGACGAGCCGCGAAGCGCTGGCCGCCAGCGTTCGGGCCACGGCTGCGAAAACTCTGGGCTTCCAAGACCCGAAGAGCATTGAGCCCACTCAGCGGCTGTTTGACCTAGGGCTAGACTCGCTGATGGCGATCGAGCTGCGCAGCTCTCTGCAAAAAAGCCTGGGCCGCAGTCTTCGCTCAACCCTCCTGTTCGACTACCCCACCCTAGACGCGCTGGTCGACTACCTCGCAGAGACCCTGGCGTTAGACCAGTCAGCGCCCTCCTGTAGCCAAAGCGGCTTTTGCTCTACCCTCGTTGCCATCCAGCCCCAGGGGTCCAAACCGCCCTTTTTCTGCCTGCCTGGAATTTTGGGCAACGTGTTCGAACTAGAGCCCCTTGCCCGCCATTTAGGGTCTGAGCAGCCATTCTATGGCTTGCGATCGCTCGGTCTTGATGAAGAGGTTGACCCCTACACAACCATGGCCGACATTGCTGCCCACCACATCAAAGCCATCCAAGCGGTCCAGCCCCACGGCCCTTATCTTCTGGGCGGCCACTCTTTTGGGGGCAAAGTTGCCTTTGAAATTGCTAACCAACTACAGGCCCAAGGTCACGACTCCCGGCTTGTGGTGATGGATATTCAGGTGCCCGTTGTGGACTATGAAAAAGATGCCATTCACTGGAGCGACAGCCGATACGCCAAAGGGTTCATCAGCGTATTTGAACGCTCCTTTGAGCAAGCGTTGGACTCACCGCCGGCGCTGGGCAGCTTGAGCTTAGACCAGCAGATAGACCTGCTCTGCTCTGCTTTAAAAAAAGCAGGGCAGGCGTTCAACGTAGCAGAGCTGAAGCGGCTGTTCCAGGTGTACAAAGCCAATATGCAGGCCATGACCCAGTACGAGCTTCAGGTGGGATATCCCAGCTCAATCACCCTTCTGCGGGCCAGTGACGTCCACCCAGAAGACAGCTTTCTCCCCGGCTTAGAGGCGACGCTCAAAGACCCCACCTGGGGCTGGAGCCAGCTTTCTGGCCAACCGCTAGCGTTTCACCGGGTTCCCGGCAATCACTTCACCATGATGATGGAACCCTGCGTGTTGACGCTGGCCCAGCGGCTCAGACGCTGCTTAGCAATCAACCAAACTAAGCCAACAAGCCAATGAATACAGAAGACAAAGTCCAGTGGGTTTACGATTCTCAGAACAACCAAGAGCTAGCTCAGCGCTACAATCAGTGGTCTCGGGAATACGAAGACGATCTAACCCGCGTATTTGGTCGCCCTGGCCGCGAGCCCATCGTCGACCTGACGCTTAAATATGTTCCTAAAACCGCTTGTATTCTAGACGCCGGAGCGGGTACCGGTACCCTGGGTCAGTGGCTGCATAAGGAAGGCTATCGCCATCTGGTCGCCATTGACCTCTCTGAAGGAATGCTGGCTGAGGCGCAAAAGAAGGCGGTCTATACTGAACTGCGGCAGATGATCTTGGGGGAGCCTTTAGATTTTGCTAGCGACATGTTTGACGCGGTAACCGCCTGCGGCGTCTTTACCTATGGCCACGCCCCTAGCCGCGCGTTCGACGAACTGATTCGGGTGACGAAACCAGGCGGACAGATTATTTTTACCCTGCGCCCTGATTTTTATGAGAGCAGCGACTTTAAGAGCAAAATGGCGGACTTGGAGACGCAAAAGCAGTGGCTATTGATAGAGCAAGGAGACCGGTATCTCGCTGAACCAAAAGGGCAGCCCGACCTGTATCTGCAGACCTGGATATATCGGATTGAGTAAAGCCGAGAGACGGCGATCGCGCTATACTGTCTCGAGAATCACGCCGGTTTTCGTAATTTCGTAGCCAAAGACGCCGAACGGAATTGCATCGTTCTTGCTAACGAATACCGCATCTTCTCGAACAGAAAATTCAATGCCAGCGTCTACTTCTTCCAAATCTGTTTTGAGACTACCACCGCTGCCAGAAAGCTCGCTAAACTCTAGTCTCAGCTGACTGGCGTAGAACGCGGAGAACACCAAGAATCGTCCTCGCAAACTTTTAAAGGTATCGCTGTCTTCTTCCTTGAGATTTTTAAATACTCTCTCCAGCTGGATGATACCTATCTTACTCGACTTAAACTGGCGAACTTTGACCTGAGCTATTTCGATGTTTAGGCTGAGCTGAGACTGTCGCTTTAGGTTGAGGCCAAATAATCCTAAAATATTAATCGCTGCGTCCCCGGAAAACGAGCGCTTTGCTTGTCTGAGGTTCAAAGAGGCTGGGATGATTTCCGTTTCAAAATCCTCTTTGTCGAAATGAGTCACTAAAACGTCTTGGATGTTTCCAACCCATTGATCAATATCAGAAGACTCCAGTAGAGAGCCAGGAATTATTTTAGAGTTTGAAATTTTTAGAAAGTTTATTTCGGGAAGTATCTCCCCCAGCATTCTCTCGATATCCTGAACCATTTTGTGCTATATCCTGTGTAGCTTCATCTAGGAGTTAGCTTTGCCACATTGTCTAGGACAATGTCGCGGGCTCAAACCCTCACATAGCATAGGCAATGTGGCGTGCAAATGTCTTAAGCATTAGGACATTTTCCGTATATTCTATTAAAGCCTAGTGCCTTACCTATAAGTGTACGGCTCCGTCTGCGTCAAGATAGTAGAGGCCGCAGTAATTCTTCCCGTCATATCGCTCAGCGCTCTCAGTAGGATAGAATTACTGAAATTACCGAGTCAGTCTGGCCCGAATAGGCAGACGACAGAAAAAGGTGCGCACAAAGTATGCTCTTCAACTCTTTCATTTTTGTTGCCTTTTTCTGCATCGTTTACTCCGCATATGCTGTCCTCAAGGATCGCTATAGAGCGCAAAACTGCCTGCTTTTAACCGCGAGCTACCTTTTCTATGGCTACTGGGATGCTCGATTTTTACTGCTGTTGATTGGCTCAACCCTGATCGACTTTTGGGTAGGACTCAAAATCGAGCAGTCGAAAAGTGAGCGATCGCGGCGGATATTTTTGATAATTTCCTTGGCGTCAAATCTATCAATTCTGGGGTTCTTCAAATACTTCAATTTCTTTTCGGAAACTGCCGGGCGGGCGATCGCTCTATTGGGACTACAGGCCGACCCAGTTTTTTTGAACGTGATTTTACCCGTGGGTATTTCGTTCTATACCTTTCAGACCCTGAGCTACAGCATCGATGTCTACCGGCAAAAAATGTCCGCCGTGCGTAACGGCATTGATTTTGCCCTTTTTGTTTCCTTTTTCCCTCAGCTCGTTGCCGGCCCTATCGAACGGGCGTCGACCTTCTTGCCCCAAATTCAGTCGCCTCGTACCCTCCGCGCCGATCAAATTAACGCGGGACTGTTCTTGATTCTGTGGGGGTACTTCAAAAAGCTTGTCGTGGCCGACAGCCTTGGCAACGTTGCCGCGACCGTTTTTGAGGAGTATACAAGTTACCAAGGTCTCGATATTGTCATCGGCACCCTGGCGTTTACGCTGCAAATCTACGGTGACTTCTCAGGCTACTCTGACATTGCTAGAGGACTAGCCAAGCTGATGGGGTTTGAGCTGATGATCAACTTCAAGCTCCCCTACTTTGCCGCCAACCCAAGTGATTTTTGGGCGCGCTGGCATATTTCCCTATCAACCTGGTTTCGAGACTACGTCTACATTCCGTTGGGGGGCAACCGCGCAGGTGCGCACAGCAACCTATCGCAACCTAGCAATTACGATGCTGCTCTGTGGTCTATGGCACGGAGCAGCCTGGAACTTTATTCTTTGGGGTGCCTTCCACGGCGCGCTGCTAATTGGCTACCGAATCATCCAGCCCTACATCGGTAGCGCTGGTCAAGAAGCCTACCCAAGCGCCGCCGAGGATGGCGACGACAAGCGCTTGTCGTCTCGGTCTCCGCCGTCGAGACAAGGCGCGTTGGGGGGTCTTGTCCAGTGGCTCAGCGTTGCCACAATGTTTTTCCTAACCAATATTGGCTGGATTTTGTTTCGCTCTACCAGTCTTTCGCAAGCAGGCTATATGATTACCCATCTTGGCCTAACCCCATCTGCCAATAGCCTTGACCTGGCCTACGATCTGCTATTCTTTAGCCTTCCTCTGGTTGCTGTTCAATGGCTACAGCTCCGGTCTCAAGACTTACTGACCTTAACCCAGCTGAAATTTTGGATTCGCGTGCCGCTGTACGGCGCTTTCCTGGCGGCTATTATTGTCTTTAGCAGTCGCGACACAGCTGAGTTTATCTACTTTCAGTTCTAAAGAAAGCGTTATTTTGTGGCCCCCCATCAATGAATCAAGCCTCCAACGGCGATCGCGTCAAAACCTCAGTCCCTAGCGAGAAAATAAGATCCTCAAAAGCGAGAGAGGTTTGCCTAAATCTTTTGGGGGCGCTGGTCTTGGTCGTTTTCCTCAACAGCGGGGCGAACGTATTTTTCAAGTACTTGATCTCAAACCGTGGCTATTTCTTAGCCAGTCATAAATGGAACCTGCTGACCCGTTTAGAGCAGCCTGTAGACTGGCTAGTGCTAGGGGATTCAAGCTGCAACCAGGGCGTTGTACCAGAAGTTTTGAGCGAAGCGTTGGGGGGAACCGCGCTCAACCTATGCATATACGGTCCGCTGTTAGTATTCAACGACGCCTGGATGCTGGAGCGGCATATCGATCAGGTGGGACCTCCAAAACAGGTCGTTATCGTTCATGTCTATGACCTGTGGCAGCGAGACGTCGGTAGCGAGACGTTCGCCCACCTCTCTAGAACGCCGCTGTCCCAAGCGTCGATGCGCTCCTTTACGCCGCCGCTATCTCCCGATTTTGGTCAAAAGCTTCAGTGGTTTTCGTACAAACATCTGCATCTCTACACCTCAAGCAAAACCCTGGCGGACTTCTTGCAAAAGCCCACCAAGACCTTCAAAAAAGGGAAAGAATTCGCGGTGTCCCCCAGCGGCTTTATGGCTAAATACAACCCCAACCCCGAAAGCGTCGTAGAAGACGCCGCAGGACATATTAGCGATGTCAGGGGTCGCGCCGAGCCCATCTCCGATATTAATCGGCGATCGCTATCAGCGATCCAAGACCTCGCGGACGAACATGAATTTGACGTGTACATCGTGGCCAGCCCTCTGTACCAGGGGCTGTACAAAAATCCAAAGTTTCGCCGCTATTTTCGTCAGGTTCAGCAGCAGCTCAGGCGGGAAACGCGCGGAAGCGATCGCATGCATGTGATTATGGATGACCCAGTGACGTTTGGGGTGAACCAAATGGAAAATGCTGACCATGTGATCGAATCTGCAGCTAAGCTCTACACGCAGGAAATAGCCGACAAGATTGCCCGCCGCGCTGATAAAAAAGGTCCAAACGCCGCTGTGCCCCCCCACCAGTCGCCATAGCTGCTGCAGACCTGGGATCAGAAGAGCGGCCTACTTTAAAGCGACTTCCTCAAACTCAGTGCCCGCCTCCTGCGCCTCAATAAAAATTCGCTTGACCTCGCTGTGGCTATGCCGAATCGCCTTCTCAATACGCCGCACCGCCGCTTCGATATCGTCTGCCGAAAGGTCATCCCCAAACTCAATATTCATGGCCAGCATCACGTCCCTTGGCCCAAAGTGAATTGTAATGGGAGGCCCCATTTCCAGCACCGCCTCGTCGGACATAACGATAGTTCTAATGCTTGTGCGAGTGGCCTCAGAGGCGCTCTGGCCCACCAACAACCCCTTCGTCTTGGCCACCAAGGCCGTCGCGACTATAGTTAGCAGGAGGCCAATAAGCATAGAGGCGATCGCATCATACGCTGGGTTGCCCAGGGTTTCGCTGAGCCAAACGCCCCCAAACGCGATGGTTAGGCCAGCTAGCGCCGCCGTATCCTCAACAATGACGATAAAGCTGCTGGGGTCTTTGCTCTCTTGGATAGCGCGCCACAGCCCCCCGTCATTCTCGGAACGGCTTTTATTAAACTCTCGAATGGAAACGAAAAGGGCCGCCCCCTCAAAAAGAGCCGCCGCCCCAAGCACTCCGTAGCTCACCAGAGGACTGCTGGCCGGCTCGGGATTCTGAAAGCTCTGAATCCCCTGGTAAACCGATATCCCGCCCCCTAGCGCAAAGATAAGCACTGCGACCATCAGCGACCAAAAATACAGCTCCTGCCCGCGGCCTAGAGGATACTGCTCATCGGGGGCAATCTCACTTTGTTTCAGGCCATACAGCAGCAGCACCTCATTGACTGAGTCCACAACAGAGTGGATGCCTTCAGAGAGCATAGCCGAGCTGCCGCTGATGCCCGCCCCGATAAACTTGGCGATGCCAATGGCGACGTTGGCCGCCATTGCCGCATAGATAGAGCGCTTGGATTCGGAATGTGCCATAGGATTTGACGCAAAGGTGAGCGACGCCCACCACAGAAAGAGAGCAGGGCCTTTCCTATTATGAGCCACTCGTAGAATGAGGCGCACTGCTTGAGGGTCAATATCACTGCTCTATTATCCCCAAGCAGTACTCCCCTTGGCGCGAGTCCTATTTCACCACCTCTACAGCCTCTAGACCAGCGCCACAGCCTGTAATCACGCCCCCGCTTGCTGCGATCGCCTGCAGCCGTGCTACCACCTCAGCTGAGACGATTTCACCCGGCAGCAGCGCTGGAATACCGGGGGGGTAGGGGCATATAGTGGCCTTGCAAGTACGTCCTACCGCTAACTCCACGGCCACAACTTCCCCATCGGCGAAAAAGGCGTCTCGCGGGGAGCAGCCTAGGGTGGGGATCGGCAGCTCTACGGCGGAAACTTGGGCGGCCTCTTCTGAGGCTGTCGCCACCAGGTCAGTGAATCTGGCCACCAGCTGCGCCACATCTGCCTGACTCGTTCCCAGGCTCAAAATAAACGTCAGCGATCGCGGCTCCGGTAGTTCCGCCGTCACCCCTCGCTCGTGCAGCCACTCATCCACCTCAAATCCCGTCATTCCCAGCCCAGAAACGTCAACGGTAAGGCGGGTTAGGTCCAAGGAGAAGGGTAGGGCCGCTGTCGGAGTGAGCACGCGCAGGGGAGGCAAAGTCGCCAACCGCTCGCGGGCTAGAGCGCTGAGGGCTAGGGTCTGGGTCAGCAGCACCTTTCCCTGGGTCGCTAGCTGGTGGCGAGCAGCATCGAGGGACGCGAGCAGCAGGGCGTTAGGGCTGGTAGACTGCACAAGCTGAAGTGCTTGGCTCAGCCGACTGCCGGAGAGACGCTGTCCCTGTTGGTGAAGCATAGCGCTTTGGGTGAGGGCCGAAAGGGTCTTGTGGGTGGATTGAATCACCACATCTGCCCCTGCCGCTAAGGCCGTGGGCGGCAGGTCGGGGTGGGCCGCAAAATGAGCGCCATGGGCCTCGTCTACAAGCAGCGGAACCCCGTGGCTGTGGGCCAGATCGGCGATCGCGGCCAAGTCACTGCCGGTGCCGTAGTAGGTGGGCGAGACCACTAGGACGGCCTTGGCCGGGGTCCGCCTCAGGGCAGCGGCGACGGTCTCAGGCGCTACGCCTAGGGCGAGGCCCCAGTCGGGAGCGCAGACAGGCGGCACAAACACCGGCCATGCCCCCGAGAGAATCAGCCCTGATACCACCGACTGATGGACGTTGCGCGGCACAATGAGGCGATCGCCAGGGGTGCAGGTGGCCAAAATAGCGGCAACGACCCCAGCGGTGGAGCCATTGGCGAGAAACCAGGTCTGCTCTGCGCCAAAGGCAGCGGCGGCGAGCGTCTGGGCGTCGCGGATCGGGCCAGCAGGGGCGAACAGGTTGTCTAGCTCTGGCAGCTCCGGCAGGTCCGCCGCCAGCACGTTTTCCCCCCACCAGGAACGCAAGGGCGACGCTTGCCCCCCTTTGTGGCCTGGCGTATAGAAAGAGGCGTGGGAGCGCTGGCTGGCGCGGCGGAGCGCATCAACTAGGGGTCTGTTAGCCTGATTCACAGCATTCTGATTCACAAAAACTCTGACTCACGAAATTCCATTCGCCAAGTTTGATAACAACGGCAAGGACACCGCCTGCAGCGAAGGACGCAGCAGATAGAATCCCCATTCCTAGACCTTTGACCCACTGACCCACCTTAAAACAGCCGGACCCCTAGCCGAGAGCCCGTAGAAAGAGATACATTTCTTTTCAGCAGCACGCCCGCTAAGATCAAAGCGAAAATCGAGCTGTGATCATCAAAACAGTGCTGTAAGTACGGGGATTGGGCTTCAATGACAGACTATCAGCCGTCTGAATCGTCAGACGTGGTTTATCGCATTCTAGACGCCAACCTAGACCGGGCGCGCGAAGGACTGAGGATTATCGAAGAGTGGTGCCGCTTTGGTCTTAAAGATGCGGGCTTCTCAGGGCAGTGCAAAGATATGCGTCAAGCCCTTGCCCGCTGGCACACCCCTGAACTGCGGGCGGCCCGCAATACGCCCGACGACCCCGGAACTGACCTCACTCACCCTAGAGAGGCCAGCCGCAGCGGCCTAGAGCAGTTGCTGCAGGCTAACTTTTGCCGTGTGGAAGAAGCGCTCAGAGTTTTAGAAGAATACGGTAAGCTCTATCGAAGCGACATGGCGGCGAGCTGTAAGCAAATGCGCTACGACATTTACACCCTAGAGAGCCGACTCTTGGGACACCAGCGCCACCAAAAGCTACTGCGATCGCAGCTGTATCTGGTGACCTCTCCCCAAGACAATCTGATATCGGTGGTAGAGGCCGCGCTGCAGGGTGGATTACCGCTGGTGCAGTACCGCGACAAAACTGCTGACGACAAAACGCGGCTCCGCCACGCCAAGCAGCTCAAGCAGCTCTGCCACGAGTATGACGCGCTGTTCCTTATGAATGACCGAGTGGATCTAGCGCTTGCCGTGGGGGCTGACGGCGTTCACCTGGGGCAGCACGACATGCCCGTAGCCTTAGCGCGGCAGATGCTCGGTCCACACTGCATCGTTGGCAAGTCCACCACGAGCCCAAAGGAAATGGAGCAGGCGCTGCAGGAGGGTGCAGACTACATTGGGGTAGGCCCAGTGTACGAAACGCCGACCAAAGCGGGCAAAGCGGCAGCGGGACTGTCCTACGTGCGCCACGCCCAAAAGAATGCCACCGTGCCCTGGTTTTGCATCGGCGGCATCAATACCGACAACCTCGGCAGCGTGCTGGGAGGGGGGGCGACCCGCGTCGCCGTCGTCAGGGCCATCATGGAGGCGGAGCATCCCACCCTAATCGCCCAATACTTTCTCTCTCAGCTCATACATACTCAAACGATGCGCACCCACAGCCTTGAGTAGCCCCTTGAAGCTGGTCTCTTGAAGCTGGTCACCTGAGATTGGCCCCTTGAAGCTGACCGCTCAAGGCCGCGGGGCTGCCCCAAAAGGCTGAAGCCATCGCCGCTGTAGCGCTATCTGTAGCCCGAACTGAGCGATCGCGAACAGCGCCATGCTCTCCCCTAGCTTTAGCGCCAGCACCCACCCGGCCGCTCCCCCTATGCCAGTCTCTATCTGGGCGAGCCCTCGTACTAAACCAAAGGCCCCCACAACCCCAGCGGCGAGCTGAGGGTTGTGGTCTTGGCGCACGACATAGCGGTAGGTGATACCGAACAGGGCGCTAGAGACAACGGCAAAAACTAGGGGGACAGTATCTGCCGCGTTGGGCAGCAGGGCAAGGCCATAATCTACACCGCTCACCACCTTGCTTAAAAGAGGGAAACCCAAAGCCGGACCGATGGCGATCGCGCCCGTCAGCACTCCAGCTTTGAGAGATTCGATCCGCTCTTGAGCCGTAAACAAATCAGACGAAACTGTCATCTCCAACCCCTACAAACTCCTTTTGACGTCGCGATACAGGTCTGGCGAAAATCACTTTAGAACATAGCGTCTTGCCTATAGAGAAAACCCTATCTTTTACCCTACAGCGCTTCAATGCAAGATAACCTTTGCTAGCATTGCTCAAGTTCCCATGTGCGGCATTGTTACAAAAATAAATTGATTTTGCGAGGGCTAGTTTACAAATTCAATAGAACGATGACAACCCTCAAAAAACGGTAGCAGTCAAATTTTTGAGGATGTTATAATTGGCATGGCTAGTTTTCGGTTGGCCAAGCTTGTTGCAAACTCGTCTCAGGTACAACTCCGTATAACTCGCTTTACAGTTTTGATTGGGAGATGTCCTGATGTCTATTTATGTTGGAAACCTGTCTTACGATATTACCCGCGACGACTTGACTCAGGTGTTTGCCGAGTATGGCAACGTCAGCCGCGTTAGCCTACCCACTGATCGCGAAACCGGTCGTCCCCGCGGTTTTGCTTTTGTGGAGCTTGAGGATGAATCTAAGGAAGAAGTTGCGATTGAAGATCTTGATGGTGCTGAATGGATGGGTCGCAACTTGAAGGTCAACAAGGCCAAGCCTCGCGAACCTCGTCCTAGCGGCGGTCGGAGTAACTACGGCCGCTAATCCGAAGCTGAGCTTCATTTCCAGTCTTTTGGAACTTACCCAGATAATAAACCAAAGCTAGGTTGAGTCGTAGCCCCCCCTTGCTCAACCTAGAGGAGGCGTATTTGCCAGCCGTCAAGCTAATTTAGCTTGACGGCTGGTTTAACTCGCCTGCGCGCCAAATTAATCGCGCTCAGAAAGTTTCCTTTTTCCCTACAGAGGGCGGTTCTCCGTACCACAGCAGGCTCAGTAATCCCCGCCAGACCGCTAACACTCGCACAGTGACCACGCTACTATGGTTTCTATACGTTAAATAGTACTGCTGTCACGTCACGTCACGCTAACTCTACTATGACCTCACCCATTAAGGCTGTTCAGTCGCCCTACTATGGCGGAGACGCTGCCTACCGGACACCGCCGCCAGACCTCCCTTCGCTTTTGCTTAAGGAGAGAATCGTCTACCTAGGTCTGCCGCTATTCTCCTCGGATGACGCTAAGCGGCAGATGGGAGTAGATGTGACTAAGCTCATTATTGCCCAGCTGCTGTACCTACAGTTTGATAACGCCGAGAAGCCGATCTTCTTCTACATCAACTCCACAGGCACCTCGTGGTACACCGGAGATGCAGTGGGCTACGAAACCGAAGCCTTCGCCATCTGCGACACCATTCAATATATCAAACCGCCCGTGCACACCATCTGTCTTGGGCAAGCAATGGGAACGGCTGCGATGATTCTGTCAGCGGGTACTAAGGGCTCCCGAGCGAGCCTACCCCACGCTACGATCGTGCTTAACCAGGCTCGCTCGGGCGCGAGAGGTCAGGCCACTGATATCCAGATCCGTGCCAAAGAGGTGCTGCAAAACCGTCGGGCCATGCTGGACATTTTGTCGGGCACAACGGGTCAAACCGTGGACAAGCTGGAAAAAGATACAGACCGAATGCTTTACATGACGCCGGAAGAGGCCAAGACCTACGGCATTATTGACCGCGTTCTAGAGAGTGCCAAAGAACTGCCTCAGCCCCTTTCAGCGATCGCCTCTTAGCCGCTGCATCTTTGGCCCCGGTTAGAACATCGCATTCAACTTCGTACACCACAGTTTGACCTATGCCTGTTGATCGCCCGCTTCGGGTTCCCTATAACATCCCCGGCAGCCAGCAGTGGCAGTGGATTAACATCTACACCCGCATGAGCCAGGACCGAATCATTTTTCTCAACCAGCCAATCACAGATGGGGTGGCAAATTCAGTCATCTCCACGGTGCTTTACTTGGAGTCAGATGATCCTGGCAAGCCAATCTACTTGTACATCAACTCGATTGGTGATCCCGTCAGCGCCGGACTCAGTTCAGTGGCCGCAGGTCTATCCTCCGTGGTGGCCGGGATGGCCATCTATGACACCCTGCAGCAAATCAAGTCGGATGTTGTAACCATCTGTTTGGGGCAGGCCGTTGGCATGGCAGCGCTACTGCTCTCTTCAGGGAGCAAAGGGAAGCGCGCCAGCTTGCCCCACGCGACAATCGCATTCAACCACGCCGTTTCAGGCACCCAGGGACAGGCGACCGATATTCAAATCAATGCCGCTCAGGTGCTGGCTAAGCGCGATCTAGTCCTTGATATCTTTTCCCAAAACACGGGACAGCCGGTTGAAAAGATTGAGCGCGACATGAACCGCATGTTCTATATGTCTCCCCAAGAGGCTCAGGACTACGGGCTAATTGATGAAGTTCTTCAGTCCAATTAGCGTTGAGGTGCCCTCTCGCGCCCCTCATGCCCTTTAGTTATTCTTCATTTGGTAGACTCCCATGCCTATTGGCGTTCCTAGCGTTCCTTACAAGCTTCCCGGCAGTACCTACGAGCAGTGGATCAGCATCTACGAGCGGCTGTTTCGAGAGCGCATCATTTTCCTAGCCGAAGAGGTTGACGACGGCATTGCCAATGCCATCGTGGCCTACATGCTTTACCTTGATTCTGAAGATCCCGGTAAGCCTATCTACCTCTACATCAATTCTCCTGGTGGCTCGGTGACAGCAGGCATGGCGATTTACGATACCATGCAGCACATTAAGTCTGAGGTGGTGACCATCTGCGTCGGTCTGGCGGCTTCGATGGGCGCATTTTTGCTTGCTGCCGGTACACCCGGCAAACGGTTGGCTCTGCCCCACTCCCGCATTATGATTCACCAACCTATGGGCGGTATTGGCCGTAGTCAGGCGACTGATATTGATATTGAGGCCCGGCAGATTTTGCGGGTGCGTCAGGAGCTTAACGAGATGCTGGCCCAACATACGGGGCGATCGCTGGATCAAATTGAGAAAGACACCGACCGCGACTATTTTCTCTCTGCGAAAGAGGCTGAGGCATATGGATTGATTGACCAAGTGGTGGAAAGCCCTGCCGAAGCGGCGTAGGAAAACCGATTTAGCAGGGTATGGACCTAGCCGAGTATTACCGACTCCTAGAGCTATCCAAGGGCGCAACTTCTGCTGATGTCAAGGCGTCTTATCGACGCTTGGCGAGGCGGTTTCATCCCGACGTTAGTGCTGCTGATGCGCAGTGGTCCAAAGAGCAGTTCATTCAGCTAACGGTAGCCTACAAGGCGCTGATGGCAGCTCTCGGCCCTAGCGAAGCAGCAGAACCGCTTCCCCGCCCCCCTGCGTCCCCGGCTCGAGTTAGCGCCGTGCCGCCCTCCCCGGCTACGACCCTATCGAATGCGGATCGCAAGCTCAAGCATCATGTCTACAGTCAGCTGCAGCAATGTCTCAAAGAGCAGCGGTTCCCCCGTGCGGTGACCTTGGTCGAGGGGCTCGCTCAACGCCTACCGGATGACTCGGAGGTGCGGCAGTGGCAGGCGATCGCCTATCAGCGCTGGGCCCGTGCTCTGATCAAGAACGGACAGTCAACGAAGGCTCATAGCTACTTGAAGAAAGCTCTGCGCACCGATCCCCACAACCGAGCGCTATGGCTAGAGGTGGAGCAAGATTTTCGCCGTATTGAGGCGCTAAGGATTTAGGCTTTGAGGCTGCTTGGCTCGTTTGGTGCAATGGCTACAGCTGAGGCAGCAGCCGGTTAGGTCTTTTGCAAACTGGGCAGAATTGTGAATAGAAAACAAAGCTGAGACATCTGACCTCGCTCCAGACTATGCTGCCAATTCTGCTTCAGTTATTCTGAGGTCAAAAGACAGCTCCGACGGACCAAGCTCGTAAGCAACAGTCTCGACCGATCTTTAGACCTCTATGCCTAAGGGACATTGACAATCTCACTTTATGTAGCGACTGTAGTTACTAGGGCGAATGGATTATATAAGATGTTTAAGAAAATAAATTCAAAGGCAATATCTCCCAAAGTCTAAATCCTTACTACCTAGACTTTAAATCTTCATCCTAGGAATTTCTTACACTTATTTTTATGAAAGACAATAATTCTCCCATTCTTGTGACCGGCTGTCATCGCTCCGGAACAACCTGGATTGGGAAAACAATTTCGCAACATTCAAAAGTAAGATATGTGCAAGAGCCGTTTCACGTTCATTATCCAGACGAGATCGTCAGCTTAAAACTGGATACTTGGTTTACGCATTTTGAATCTTCTGATCAAAAAGAAGAAATAGCGTCATCGTTCGACAGTCTTTTGCTATCAAATCCCATACAGGGCGCTATTGAAAAATGCAGGGCGGCCGGGATTACCGTAAAGCTTCCCTTAAAGTTTAGCAAGTATCTCGCCCTAGAGCTATTGAGGCCTCGGATTCTTGTTAAAGACCCGCTGGCGCTCCTATCCGCAGGCTGGCTATACGAAACATACGACTTCAAAGTCATCTGCATGATTCGAAATCCCTTCGCCTTTGTAAGCAGCGTAAAAGCTGCCGGGTGGGACTTTGACTTTGAAAATCTGCGCAAGCAGGATGCCTTAATGACAGGCTTGCTAAGCGACTTCACTGACCAAATTGATGCGCTATGCGCTGATAAAACCGCAGGGGACTTTATCGACAGAGCTATACTTTTGTGGAAAATCCTCAACTCCGTCATATTGAAGTACCGGGATCAATATCCAAACTGGTTTTTTGTAAGACATGAAGACGTTGTTATGGAGCCACAATACCAGTTCCAAAGAATTTTTGACTATCTCGACTTAGACCTAGATAGCAAAATTCTACGCTACGTCAACAAATATACGTCCGACGCCAATGCCGAGGAGTCGACCTCAGTGTTCTATCAGCCCAGGAGCCGGCAGTCTACGCTATACGCTTGGAAAGAGAAGCTCTCCAGCAGTGAAATAGACCGGATTCAAGCAGCCACTGCCGAGATTACCGTGCAGCTCTATGGCGAGGTTGATATCTTCACCCTAGACCCAGCCGCCTGATAGATGAAATCACGCTATAGCTGCTGAGGCTCTATGGACCCAGTCAGCAGCGGTTGGCATTCTGGCTTGCAAAGCGAAGTCGTTATGAGTATGATTATTGTAGTGCTAGACGACAGCACGACTCGCAAGCTCGCTCGTCAAAGTTCTGCCGACGTTCAGCGCAGACTAGTCGCCCATTGTCGTCCAGCAGCTTAAACCGCTCAAACATTCACTGGAGCAAAGCTATGACCGCAACAGTTTCTCGCCATGATGTTCAAGCGGAACGCCGCCAGTATCCCACGCGGATAGACTTACCGGCTGACGTCCGCCAATCTGTTATCGCTCATCTCAACAAAACCCTAGCAACGACGTTAGACCTCAAAACCCAGGTCAAGCAAGCTCACTGGAACGTCAAGGGGATGAATTTCTATCAGCTCCATGAGCTGTTCGACGAGATGGCGACAGAGCTTGAGGAGTACGTTGATATGGTTGCCGAGCGCGTCACTGCCCTAGCCGGAATCGCCATGGGAACGGCCCGCACTGCTGCTGAAGAATCTGTTCTAGAGGAATATCCCTACGATGCCGTCAGCGGCCGAGATCACGTCGTCGCCTTGGCAGACCGCTACGGTAGCTACGCCGCCCACCTCCGCGCCGGAATCGACGCCTGCGATGAGCTAGGAGATAAAGACACCGCAGATCTGTATACCGAGATTTCCCGGACGGCGGATATGCGGCTGTGGTTCTTGGAAGCCCACCTGGTTGAAGCTGCCAAGTAGAGCGCCAGCCTTTCGCTGACAAAACCCCCCGTATTCTTCAAGAATACGGGGGGTTTAAATTGCTTGGCGGTTCAGTTGCGCAGCGGGCTTAGACCTTTTTCAGCCAGCTAAACATTGCCCGTAAATCCTGACCCACCTCTTCAATCGGGTGCTCGGCTTCCCGACGGCGCGTCGCGTTGAACATCGCCTTACCGGCCATATTCTCTGTGACAAATTCGCGGGCAAATTGTCCCGTTTGAATCTCCCGCAAAATCTTTTTCATTTCGGCGCGGGTCTCATCCGTGATGATGCGCGGGCCTCGGGTATAGTCGCCATACTCTGCCGTATTGGAGATGCTGTCGCGCATTTTAGCTAACCCCCCCTCAACCACTAGGTCAACGATGAGTTTCACCTCATGTAGGCACTCAAAGTAGGCTAGCTCAGGTTGGTACCCAGCATCTACCAGCGTTTCGAAGCCTGCCTTAATCAGCTCGCTCAAACCGCCACAGAGCACTACCTGCTCCCCGAATAGATCTGTTTCCGTCTCTTCTCGGAAAGTGGTTTCTAGGATTCCGGCTCGGGTGCCGCCAATGCCTTTGGCATAGGCCATGGCGCGATCGCGGGCCTGACCCGAGGCATCTTGATAGATGGCAAACAGACAGGGAACCCCTTGGCCTTGCTCGTAGGTGCGCCGCACTAAATGCCCTGGCCCTTTAGGGGCGACCATCACCACGTCTACCGATTCTGGCGGCACGATTTGAGCGAAGTTAATGTTGAACCCGTGGGCAAAGGCAAGGACGTTACCTTCTTTGAGGTTGGGAGCGATCGCCTCTGCGTACACAGAGCGCTGCACCTCGTCGGGGAGAAGAACCATGATGAAGTCAGCCACGGCTGCCGCATCGGCTACCGACTTGACGGTTAGGCCCTGATCTTCCGCCTTTTGAGTTGAACGGCTGCCGGGGTACAGTCCCACAACGACATTGACGCCGCTGTCCTTCAAATTCAGGGCGTGGGCATGCCCCTGAGACCCATAGCCAATAATGGCGACGGTCTTACCGTTGAGTAAATCTAAATTTGCGTCAGCGTCGTAGAATAGGCGCGCCATGAGATTTCCTTTCGAGCCAAGATGAACTGCAGGGTCACGATTGTACCAGAATGACCGCTGGAGTTCTTTTAAAAGAGACCTTCTGTAGCTAAATGTCTGCAGCTCAATGGAGACTAAATTGCTTGGGAGCTATTGCTGCGGCAGGTACTCAGAATCTGATAATCCTGCTGGCTCAGCTCATCGATGCGGTGATAGCCCTCCGGCACGGGGACACTTCCGGACGCGCCTGCGACGTTTTCGTAGGTTAAGGGGACGGAATAAGGATAGGCTGACTGCTCGTAGCTGTTGACAATCATCAAATCGAGTTCTTGGGCGTCAACCTCACCGTAAAAGCAGTCGAAAGAGGAAGACGGCATATAGAACGCGCCCACCGTCTCGCTGTCGGTCACTTCAAACACGGCGTAGACTTGCCCAACCTGATTTGGCTCAGAGGACTCACCGTATAGGTAAACTCCGTCGCTAGGCAGCGCTGAGTTAGGGGTTGCTGAGCGCAGGTCTGCCGAAGTCTGCTTAGAAGCTTCCTCAGTAATCACAGAACTAGGCAAAGCGATCGCACTATTGAACTTAAAATAAAAGCCGGGAAACCCACTGGCCAGCAGCCCTAGCGTCAATACAAGACCTGCCAGAGGGCGTTTAACGTGCTGCCAGGTCAACCAGCCTTCAAATTGACGCGAGCGGCGCGATCTAGTCTCAATCCTCTTCATTATCAATGCCCTCTTCCCCAAAAATTATCGCTGCCACCAGCCCCAGACCTATCGTCAACCCAGACCCATGCCGCTTGCTTTAAGCATTCACCTGTCTACTACTGATATAACGGCGCTATCTAAAGTCTGTTGAGCTCTTTGCGCATCTCACGCTAGTTCCAACATATTCAGAAGACAGCTCGGCCTACATCCGCCATAAGGGCAGCATGACAGCCATTCACTCAGCAATTTTACGGAGCGGACCAAATCTAGCTAGATAGCGTCCGCGTTGTCAGGGATGACATAGCATCATATCTCTAGCATCTATCAAGGTATTCGAATGAGCGACTGACGCTGTACCAGTTCCTGATGCTTCACATCATCCCCTGACTGCAACCTAAGCAACGTGATCGACCGGATCAACCCGTGTGATGATCTGCAGGAAACAGCGTGATAGATATCACAATTTCCGCACTGTCCGCGTGGTTTAAGGCGCTGAGATCTTCCCCCCACAGAGGATGGCTCTACAGATGGCTAGGTTTCCAAAAAAAGTCCTGACTCCTTCAAGGGTTCTCAGCCCGCGTTCATCAGGCTCTTTGACTTTTCGCTTATGGTTGCACTATCACCACATTGGATTTCATTCCTTAGTTTTTCTGCCCCTACTCAGCGATGTTCCCGACAAACCATCTTCTTGTTTTCACACGCTACCCCAATCCAGGGACGACCAAAACTCGGCTAATTCCGGCGCTAGGAGCCACGGGGGCTGCGTTCCTGCAGCAGCAGATGACGGAACATACCCTACAGCAGGCTGCTCTGTTGGTTCGCTCAGAAGTGCTGACGGCGAGCGTTCGCTACACGGGAAGCGATCGCCCTGAAATGGAACAGTGGCTAGGGCCAGACTGGACCTACGTGCCTCAAGGGATAGGAGATCTGGGCCTTCGCCTCACGACGGCCTTCGCCTCGGGATTTGAGACCGCTACGGGGGTAATTGCCATTGGCATCGACTGCCCTGCCCTAACGTCCCAGCGGCTGCGAGAGGCCTGTGAGGCGCTTGAAACCCACGACGTTGTTTTGGGGCCGGCCAGCGATGGGGGCTATTATCTTATTGGCCTCAAGCGAGACGCACATGCCCAATGGGCAGAGCTATTTCGCGGCATTGAATGGAGCAGCGATCGCGTCTTGGCCCAGACAGAGGCTCAGGTGAAGTCGCTGGGTCTAGCGTGCCAGAAACTCCCTCCGCTCACAGACGTCGACTACCCTCATGACCTAGCGCAGTGGCAGGCCGTCGCCCAGCGCCCCTTACCCGCGACCACAGAAACCATTTCCATCATCATGCCCGTGCTGGACGAGGCGTCTCGTATTCAAGCAGGGCTAAGCGTCCTGCAGCGCCAGCTTCGGGATGCGGAAGGGGTAGAGATTATTGTGGTGGACGGCAGCAGCGCTGATAAAACCGTGGGCTTGGCCCAGGCGAGCGGCGCTACGGTGATTTCAACAGAGCCCGGACGCGCCCGCCAAATGAATGCCGGAGCGGCGATCGCTCAAGGAGACATTCTGCTGTTTTTGCATGGCGACACGCAGCTTCCCGATCGCTTTATCACCTTGATCCGTCAGACCTTGGTGGGTGCTCGCAGCAGTAATCGCGCCGCCGCGCCACCAGTTGCAGGCGCTTTTTCCCTCAAAATTCGCGGAGAGGATAGAGGGCTACGGCTCGTGGAGTGGGGCGTTGGTTGGCGATCGCGGTACTTTAAGCTGCCCTACGGCGATCAGGCTCTTTTCGTCAGAGCCGATCGCTTTCAGGCCTTGGGCGGGTTTCCAGACCTGCCTATTATGGAAGACTTTGAGTTTGTGCGGCAGCTGCGGCGGCAGGGAGACTTGGCCATTTTGCCCGAGGCCGTCACGACCTCGGGAAGACGCTGGAGAACAGTGGGGATCTTGCAGACCACCGTAATCAATCAGCTGATTGTCTTGGGCTACCTGATAGGAATCCCCCCCCAGAAGCTGTGTCGCTGGTATCGCCGATCGCCGCCGGCACAGCCGCAGCCCCTACAAAATTCCTAACACGTACTCCCCCTGATTCGCGGCCTGATTTATGGCCATGTCAAAAATCAGCCCGTCTTGCTCAGCGTGGATGACCTGAGCTTGAGGCTCGGGCTGACGCTTATCGAAGGACAGCAGCCGGTATAGGGGCTGGCCCACCTCCACCACAGCGCCTAAAGAAACAATGGGCTGCACCATGCCGCCCTGGGGGGCGTAGTAGCGGGCAAGCTTGCTTGTAGCGGTGAACCGGACGTCGTGGTAGGACAGGGCGTCGACCGGAAAGTTGGGTAGGGAGAGAATTCCTTTGTGGGTAAGGTAGTTTTTGATGCCGCGCATGCCTTTGGCTACCGAGTCTGGTAAAATTCGCAGCCCCGTTCCCAACTCCAGGGTCCAGGCCTCAACGTCAAAGCGAATCTCTCGCCCACAGTCGGCGAAGCACTCTTCTAGAGAGAGCCACGGCTTCATAAAGGCCTCGTCAAACGCATCCCCGTCGTAGCGGTCCAGCAGAATGCCGGCGGGCAGCAAAAACAGCCTGGCGCTCTCCTCCCTGCCGGAGAAGTAGTAGAGGTAGTTAATTCCTTGGTTGGAGGAGGAATGGATATCAATTAGATAATCGGCGTCGAGGCACAAAGACTGCAGCTGATAGCGGTACTGCTCCCGGAAGGGAACGCCCATCGGAGAATTGATGGCGTCTTTTTGCTTTGAAAAGGCGGCGTAGATGCGCTGGCGATACTGCTGCTGAATGTTTGAGGTCTGGGTTTTGAGATGAGCTTGGGCAAATTCGTTGAGGCGATCGCGGTTCTCGCCAATGTCGAGATCGGCGTCATCGATATGGTCTGCGTAGTCCCAAAAAATGCGGTTCCAGTCGGAGCCATCGTAGGGGTTGAACCGCCCGGAGGAAAAGTGGTGCGATCGCTGGTTGGTCCCTAGGGGGTTGCACACCGGCACGAGCCAAATCTCTCCGGAAATTTGTCCTGGATCCAAACCCTGAAGAAACTGAATTAGCTCGTAGATGACGGCGTTGCCCACAATTTCAGCGCCGTGGAGGTTGGACTGAATGTAAGCTTTTTTCCCGCTCTTCGCTCCCCGGAACTGATAGGCCTGAAGGAAAACGCTGTCGCCTGAGGCCATTGTGGCCAAGGGAATTTGATGGATGGTAGAGTGCATAATGTTGAGTACGGGGTTGCCGAGCAGAAGGGAGTGGCCGTTTGGCCCGTGATTCTTGGCCTGTGAGCCTGGCCCGTGAGCCTGGCCCGTGACCTAGCCCAGAATATGAACCACGAGCTCCCGGTGATGCGATCGCCGCCTGTGCTCCCATAGGTAAATGCCCTGCCAGGTTCCCAACAGCAGCCGATTGCGGGCAATGGGAATATGCTCTGAGGTGTGGGTAAGGGCGGTGCGGATGTGGGCGGGCATGTCGTCCGGGCCTTCGGCGCTGTGGATGTAGCGATCGCCTTCGGGCACGAGCTTGGCGAAGAAATGTTCCATATCTATCAAAACGTCGGGGTCGGCGTTTTCTTGGATGAGCAGGCTGGCGGAGGTGTGGCGCAAAAATAGATGGCAAATGCCGGTTTCAATGCCGGAGTCTTTGACGGCGGACTGTACCTGGGATGTGATGCCACACAGGGTTTTACCGGCGGTGGAGATACGCAGCGTAGTTTGATAGGCGCTCATAGTGATTGGGGCGGCGGGTGGTGCAAGGTTGGAGGGCCATTACAGCCTAGTCGGATGGAAAGCACTCTTGCAACTGAGATTGGAGGATTACTTTTGTAGGCGCGGCACGTCCCGTTAGAAGCGAATCTGATACTCCAAAATACCCCGCGTGTCTTCATCTAAATCCGTGTTCGCCCGAATCTGAAACTCTTCAGTGAGGCGATAGCGCAGACCCACCTGGGGCGGCGTTGTGCTGCCCAAAAGCTGCAGTATGGTAACTGAAAGATCATCAGTGATGTCGACACCGGCCTCAACGCCCACGTTGATCGGCAAATTGGATTCGTCGCCGACATCGGTGGCGGGGAAGATGCGAAACAGATCGATCCCCAATGTCTGAGCAATCTCATTGCTGACGTTGGCAAAGGTGCCAGAACCCACGAAGTTGGCCAGCCCTGCCGCAGCATCACCCTGGGCAAATTGATTCACCAATCCCCCGCCGATCAGCGCAACGAGCTGGTCCTCAGTGCGGGGCGGCTGGCTCTCTAGCACTAGATTTTGCTGCAGCTGACTGAGCCGCCCGTCGATGCGAGCGGTGACCTCGATCGTCTCAAAACCGCCAAACGACGGAACGGCAGACTGGTCCGCCACCTCAGATGCCGCAAACGGAGACGACGGCGGGACTGGGGTGCGCTCCAGTTCGGGAATATCAGCAACAGCGCTGACCTGGAGCAGTGGGTCTAGACCCTCGTTGGGCGTGAGAACGACGCGATTGGGCTCATCTCGGTTTAAGCGGAACTGGGCGCTATATAGGTTTACCCACCCTGAGACGAGATCGAGTTCACCATCGGGCCGTAAATTACCCAAGCCGCCGTTCAAAATCAGGCTTCCCTCGGCCTCAACGTTGAAGAGAGAGCCTCCGGCGACCTGTAAATCGTTGGCCAGCGTGATTTCTAGATCGTTGAAGCGAATGAGGCTGTCAGAATCAGCGTCGCTGCCAAAAATATTGGCGAGCGGAGGCGTTCGGCGGGCGGAGGCCCCATTGGCGATGGCGGCCTCAGGCTTCCTAAAGAGCCGCCTGATTCGCCTAGTGCCGAAGATGAGGTTGGGCTCTTGAGGGTCCTCAGCAGCGCCGTCTTCCGCCGATGCTTCCGCCGCGGACGCTTCCGCCGCGGAAGACCCCAAACCAAACCCACTGAAGAGACCACTAAGCACATCCACCCGGCCATCCCGCAGCTGGACCTGGCCGCCCAAAACGGGGTCCAGCGCCGTGCCGCTGACGATCGCCTGGCTATCGACCGTGGCGCTAAAGCCCACCTCGCGACCGGCGATCGCCTCTACATCTAGGTCCACCGGCACCTCAGTCAAGCTAACCGCCAGCTCGGAGTCTGTAGATGGCGTCTGCACCGGCAGCGTCCCGTTCACCTGAATATCGCCGCCGTTGAGCTTAGCCTGCAGGTCTTTGACCTGTACTTCCTGCAGGTCAAAGGCGGCTCGTCCGGTGATGTCCGTAATCGGGTCGTTGATCAGCTGCAGAGCCACGGTGGCATCCTCGAATTGGGCCGTCCCCGCCACCACCGGCTCTTCTAGGGTGCCGCTAACGTCGACCCGCACTAGGCCGCTGCCGCCCTCCCACTGAAGCTGATTGTTGGTCACGACCCCCAGCAGCCCTAGCGCCTCATCCTGCAGCGCCGCCTTCGCCGAAATCTGGTTGGTCTGAGGCTGCACCGTCATAAAGGGCAGCGCGTAGGGGATGCTGGCTTCAGCTAACAGCCGCTGAGGTCCCTGATTGACGACGCGGGCGTCGGCGTCGAACTGGGCGTCGGCGTAGCGGAAAGTGGTGGCCACTTCTTCTAGAGAATTGCCGTTGATTTGGGCATTGGCGATTGCCGCCTCGCCGTCCACTTGGGGAGCAACCAGACTGCCGCCGAACTCGACTAGGGCGTTGAGAGTGCCCTCCAGCTCAACGGGCACGTTGACGAAATTCTCAGCGATGTCCTGCAGCAGCGGCACCGACACCTGCTCCACCTGCAGCACTCCTGATTGATCCCCGGCCAGCCCGAAGCTGCCGCTGTAAGCCACTAGGGTCTCTTCTGACTGGAAGCGAAGCGGCTCTAGGGTGAGCGTGGCGCCGTCGATACTGTCTGTTATCGCAAGCTGGCCCGCCACCTCCACTTCATTGGGGCGATCGTACTGCCCCCAGTCCCAATTCTCCCCGTCCAGGACAAACTCGGCCCTAAACCCTTCAAAAATATTGCTGAGCTGACCCGATAGGTCCAATTGGGCATCAAAGCTGCCGTTCAGCTCTTCTAGGGGCGGAATCAGGGCTGTGGTTTGGTCCTCCGGATTCAGCAGCCCATTGAGATAAGCAAGCTTGGCGGCGTAAAGGGCCTGCTCCAGCAGCGGCTGCTCTGGGCGTCCGACCTCCGACACGTCGAGGTCGCCATCTCGATAGGGTTGCGCAGCTGAGCCCGGATCCTCACCTGCGGGAGAAACCAGCCGCGCCGCAGCAACCACCGTCTCTAGCCGCCCGTTTTCCACGGCCACGTTTGCCTCAAAGGGCTGCGCTCCATCCAGGGCTAGGCGGCCTTCTAGCGCGTACAGACTCTCCCCCTGAATCAGATCGCCGTTGGCCAAGCCCACGGCGCCGTTCCGGTAGGTGACCTCTCCGGTAAACTGGTCCGCCACCACTGCGCCTAAGCTGGGCTGCGCTACGGCTAAGCTGACAACGGCAGAGGGGTTACTGAGGGTGGCGATGTTGGCTTCCACGTTGGCGTTAACCACACCGCTCACTGCCCCCTGCCGCTCCCCTAAGGGCTGGTAGTCCAGCAGCTGCAGCGGAAAGTCGCGCAGCTGGGCCGTCAGGATGTCGCCTTGGGTTTCCCCCAATAAGGAAATCTCGCCGTTGCGAATCGCAAAGTCTGTAGGAATGTAGGCTTCGCTGACGGTGGCCGCAATGCGATCGCCTCCCCCCTGCAGATCTATCGCGCCCCCTTGTCCCAGGCCCAGCTGCACTGGACCAGCTAAGCTAGCAAAAGTAAACCGGTTAACCCCAAAGCCATCGAGGGCCAAGGTTCCGTCAACCTGAGGGGCATCTAGGGTGCCGCTCACCTGACCTGCAAAACTCGCCAGCCCGCGAAGCTGCGCCTGGGCGCGAACGGCGTCAGGTAAAAAGGGATCGAGCCGCGCCAGGGCATAGTCTTCTGCGGCCACGTCAAGATTAAAGCCGGTGACTACCGGCTGCGCCGCTGGGTCTAGGCCAACGAACCCCTCTGCTCGCAGGTTAGGGCCCTGAAAGTCGCTGACCTGAAGCCCATCTCCGGTCCAGCGGAAGCCGGTTTGATAGGTACCGGGGTCTACCAGCGCCACCCCGTTGATGGGCTGGATTTGAGTATTGTCGAGACGGGCCGTTCCTTGGGCGCTGACGGCTTTTAAGTCTAAGCTGTCCAGTCGCCCCGACAGAGCCACATCGGCGGTGAGCAAGCCCTGGAGCTGGGGCGCAATGTCCCCCGTCTGTATCCCGGAAGCCTCGACGTTGGCCTGCCAGATTTGCGGGTCGAGCTGTGCGATACCGTCAGCGGTGACCGTGCCCCCTTCCACCTGAAACTGGGTGTCCTGCAGCCGGATGGCCCCGTCCCCGTAGCGAATTTCGCCCTGCCCGGTATAGGTGGCCTCAGGCAGCTGCCACTGGGCGATCGCTTGAATATTATCGAAGGGACCAAACACTTCTAAGTCGGCCACCAGAGAGCCAATTTGATAAGGGGCAGGCAAAGAGAAGCCATAGTCTTGCGCTAGTCCATCTGCCGGGAGCACCACGTCGATACTGGCCAAAACGCCGCCGTCGGCCTCCAGGTCAATCGTGCCCTCTCCCGTAATCTCTCCTCCTACCGTCGGCAGAATGGTGAACGAATCCACGCTGAGTAAGGGAGGCTCAAACTTAAACGCTGCCTCCACCAAATCAACAGCGGTGCGGTCTACCTCAATCTTGCCGCGGTTGCTGATCTCCCCGGTCACCGCCGGCTGCTCTAGCGGTCCCGTCACCTGAGCTACCGCCTGAAACGCACCTGCCACCTCCACAGGGATAGGAATGTTCAGGGTCTCCTGCAGCCCCGCTAGCGTCACCTCCGGCACTTCACCCACAAGGTCATACCCCTCCTGGAGGTCGAGGGTGCCGCTTGCTTCCACTGGAATCTGACCGTAGCTCAAGCTCGTGTCTTCGAGCCGAATTTCCTGCCCTTGAAAGCGTAGCCTTGTATTGAGGTCTTCGATAGGTTTGGGCGCGACGTTGAGCTGGGCTATAGCGTCTGAGAGCTGAGCTGTCCCCTGAAAGTAGAGCGACTTGATGGGCGGCTGGGTTTCGCTGCCTCGGTACTCCACCGTGACGTTGCTGTTGAGTACGCCTTGCTCTAGCGCCAACGGCAGCGGCAGCAGCGCGGCCAACACCGGCAGCGATACGTCACTGCTGCGGACTAGTGCCTTAACGCGCTGCGCCTCGATATCTGCTTCTCCCTGAATATCAAACTCACCGCCGCTCTTGAGCCCGCCGCTGGTCTCAAAGCTGATGTTGTTGTACTCGTTACGCAACGTCGCTACGGCGTCAACGCCTTCAAGAACCACGGGCTCCAAGCGAACGTCGGGCTTTCCGTCCGTTTCAATCGTGGGCACAATGCCCTCCCGGCTGGGGTCGGGGCTGCTGGGGTCGGTTGTCTCAGGAGCCGTATCGGGGGCAATATCGGTGCGGGCATCGACGTCATTGGCGTCCTCATCGGGATCATTCGCTTCTAGCTTGGCGCTGGCGTCTAGCGATCCCTTAGGATTGGCGACGACCGTAGCGTTGTCCACCACCACTTTTTCAACAACGACCGACACCGGGCCTTCCTCGTCGTCTTCGTCCTGTCCGAGCTCCGTCTGCAGCCAGCCGTCTTCCTCCTCGACCAAGAACAGCTCGGGGTTAATTAGGGTTATCGTAATGGGCACTTCGCGATCGCGAATTAGATCGGTAACAATCTGGATAGGGTTGAGCCCGACCTGCACCGTTTCAGCGATCGCATAGTCGCTTTGGGTCTCCGTTGTAGGGACCTCCGCGCCGTCAAACGTGATTCCCGTAAGGCTAAACTGCTGCACTTCCCCCAGCTCTACGGGGCGATCAAGGGAGTCGGTCAGCGCCGTCTCGACAATTGGGGCAAGCCGCTCATAGACGAAGTAGCGGGCCGCAATGACAGCGGCCCCTGTTCCTACAACGGCAACGCCGCCCACAACAGCTGCTGCCACACCAGCCTTACGCCATATAGAGCCGTGGCGCTCCTCAGGAGGAGGCCGATCGTTAGAAGAGGAGTTAGTCATGATTGCCCTAACGGTACCGCGCTATATCCTTCACACACAATACCGTCCAATCACTGCGGATATGCGACATTTTCAGTTCACGTATCCTATTCGCTGCACTGTTCACCAGCCATAGCTGTACGTTTGCGTCAGAACAGAAGGTCGCCACCCGCGTTGCCCCTGTAGGCGGCTTATTCGCGTTGGCAATGAAATTCTAGCATTTGTTCGTCTCGGTACTGCCCTTGATCCCTGCCTTTGGCATCAGATTGGGGGCGCACTTCGACTCACGCGATTTTTATCCCGACGCTGATGCTTTGCATACAGGGCGAGACTTCCCATTTAAAAGCTAAATAAATCCTTAAGCTGGTTCATTTAGCTACAAAAGTCCGCAATACTATCTACAGTGTGTGGTCTGGCTACAGCGTGTGGTCTGGTGTCGCTGAAACAATGGGGGGCGCTGTAAGTAAAAGGCCAACGCTAAGACCCAGGCCGATGCCAACGAGTATGGCCAGTATATTTTGTCGCATAGCGGTGATTTCCCTTGCCGGTGTAACCGTTGCACGTTTGGTAGAATGTCATCATTGTAGTGCGCAATCGTCAAGGGCAACAGTAGTCCTGACGACATGAGCCTGTTCATGCTTGTGATCGCACCAGAACGCAAAAGTGAATTGAGCTTTGCACTCTCGGCAAGAGCTAGCCGCACAGCAAGCCTAGATATGGGCAGCTATGATTCGCTAAAGCCCCCGCCCTGCTACCTTACGTCAACGTAGTCCGCCAGTATTTGCTGGGCTTACGGCTTACGGCTGTGCCACCAGTCATCAGCCCCTCGGCCGTCAACAATTCGGAATGGACCCCAAGTCGCCCTACACCGCTCTAGCGCTAGAACCTACGCGGGACGGCAGCGCTGTCGAACGGGTCACCGACTGAGCTAGCGCTTGTTCCCTTCAGCCAGAGTGCCAAACTTAGGCGACCAGAACTCACCGCGACTCTGAAAAAAAGCCACCTCGCTGCACTTTTCCCGGCGGTGGTCAAGAATTGAGCAGCGCAGCATCACCTTGTCTTGCCCCTCCTTTTTGTAGGCGTATCGCTCTAGCAGCGCCCCGCACACGGGGCAGGGATGGTCAGTAAAACTGTCTGGGTTAGTGGCATTGCGCTGAGCATAGGGTAGCTCATAGCCGGCTTTCGGATTCCAAAACATCACCGTGCCGCAGGTGCCGGAGCAGCGCAAAAAGTGCTTGGCTTTGAGCTTTTTAGAGCGGGAAGGCACTTTGTTCATCGCCTCACCGCAGGTAGGACAGGGCGTCGCTTTGGGCTGGGGAGATTTTGAGGCGGGCGATCGCGATGACTTGGCTGGGAGCGCCGCTGTTGGCGGGCGTTCGGGCTGAAGGGAATCACGGGACTGCCCTGTTGGCGGGCCGCCGTCAATCGTCTTCGACGGCATTCCCGTAGAGAGCACTGAAGGCAGCTGCTGTCGCGCCCGCTCTAAGGCTGGGGCAAAGTAGCGCTGGTGCCAGTCCGTCAGGTAGGTCTGCCACTCTTGCCCTCCAGTAGCGATCGCGTCTAAGGCGGCTTCCATCTGGGCGGTGAACTCCGGCTGAATCAGATCCGGCAGCAGGGTTTCTAAGGCCGTATCCAGCGACAGTCCTAAGGGCGTCGGCGTCAGCTTTCCTTTCTGCAGCGCCACATACTGCCGCTGCCGCAGGGTTTTGATGGTGGGGGCGTAGGTGCTAGGGCGACCGATACCCTTTTGCTCCATCAGCTTCACTAGCTTGGGCTCGCTATAGCGCGGTGGAGGCTGGGTTTGCTTTGGGTCGGCCTGGGCCTGCTGTAGGGTCACGGTCTGCCCTTGAATTAAGGCGGGCAGCACTGCATCGGCGCTGAGATTATTCCAGTAGCGGGTATAGCCCGCAAACGCCACCACCTGCCCTCGCGCTTCCCAGTAGGCTTCTCCCGACTGGGTGACGACGCGGGTTTTGTTCAGCTGGGCAGGGGCGCATTGGGAGGCTACAGCACGGTTCCAAATCAGGGCGTAAAGACTGGCCTCGTCAGAGGACAGCTCGCGCCGGTCTTGAGGCAGACGGTCGACCTCAGTCGGTCGAATCGCCTCGTGAGCCTCTTGGGATCCCTTGACGCTCCGATGTTGGACGGCTCTAGCAGGGAGATTATCGGGGTCGTGCTGCTGCAAATAGCGACGCACCGCCTGGCGGAAAGGGGCCGCTAGGCTAATAGAGTCGGTACGCATATAGGTGATGTAGCCCTTTTCGTAGAGCGCTTGGGCCACCTTCATGGTCTGCTCAGGGCTGAGGCGGAGCTTTGGACCGGCCGCCTGCTGCAGGGTAGAGGTGACGAAGGGGGGCGGCGGGGACTGTTTGGTCTGCTTGGCCTCTAGGTGAATGATTCGGTGGGGATGGGATTGAGCGATCGCCACCAGCGCGTCAGCCCGCTCTTGTGAGGTGACGCGATCGCCCTCTTTATCCTGAGAGTCCTCTCCCCCCTTAGCCTTCCGCTTCGGCTTGGGGCTGCTGCGGTAAAACGCCTTAAACCCCTCCTCATACCTCACCCAAACGCTCCAGTAGTCCTGAGGCACAAACGCCTGAATTTCCCGCTCTCTCTGGCAGAGCAGGTGCAGTGCCGCGCTCTGAACCCGGCCCATCGACTTAGCGCCGTTGTTTAAAGGCCACACCACGTGCCGGCTTCCCTTATAGCCCACCAGCTTATCCAGGCAGTCGCGGGCGCGGCCCGCCGCCACCAGGTTTTGATCCAAAGCTCGGGGGCGCGCGATCGCCGCCCGCACGGCTTGGGGGGTAATCTCGCTGTACACCACCCGGTGGGGATTTTTGAGGTGCAGCGCCTGCTGCAGGTGCCAGCCGATGGTTTCTCCCTCGCGATCGGGGTCGGTGGCGATGTATACCGCGTCGGCTCTTTTAACCGCCTGCCGCAGCTCAGAGAGCACCTTCTTAGAGCGGGCATCGCGGGGCTGATAGCGACAGGGAATGAGGGGATCGCCGCTGCGGCCTGACTGCTGGCGATCGCTTAGATCAAACCCGAGGGCGTCTTCACCATCGTTGGCGAGCTCTCGCACATGTCCCATACTGGCTTTGACAACCCAGTCGGGCCCGAGGATTTGCCCCAGCTTTTTCAGCTTGCCGGGGCTTTCAATCAGGAGCAAGTTGGCCATGGTATCCTTATCGCTAGCCGCTCAAGCGCTTTTATATCACATTTCATAGTATACCTGAACTATACTTGCGCTAACCCTCAGGCTGAGATCGGGCAAGACGGCAAAATTTGGCGATTGTACGGGGCAGGTAGGCTATTCGGATGTGGGTACTCTCCAAACGGGTGTCTCAGGATTTCGAGCTATGGCTCATTGTTTAGAACGCAACGCTCATCAGCGCAGCCTCTCTGCTGGCGCAGCCCATCAGGATGCCGGGGATAGCCCGTCCCCTAGTGCCCACCACAGGCGACCAGAGTCTTCCAGGACATACGACTACTCCAGCCTAAACGCCCACTTCATCGCCCTATATACCTATCGGCAAGAGAGCCTGTTTGGCAACCTGTTCAGCGGTAAGATGCTGCTCAACGCCAGCGGCCAAACGATACAAGACCATTGGCTGGCCCTGCCGGAGCGGTATTGCGGTCTCTCTCTCGACGACTTTGCCGTTACCCCCAGCCGCGTCTGCGGTATTGTGCTGCTCAGCGGTGAGATTGAGCAAGACGGCATTACCGAGATCATAGATGAGTTCAAGGCCTGCTCTACGCAACAGCTCAGCCGCATGCATGAAAGGCTAGACCTGACGCTGTGGCAGCGTCAGGTCTGCAGACTCGCTATCCGCAACGATACGGCGCTGCATATCCTTCGGCACTATATGCAGGTGACGTCCCCACTGCAGCAAATTCTTGCTTAGAAATAAAAAAGTGCTACAATCCGCCTCGACGTCATCGGCGCTCAGCCAGGTAGAGATAGAAATTTTCCTCTAGGTTAATGGAGTCCTTGAAGTGTGCCAGCTCCTGAACCTCTAGGGATGCGGATGGAGCTGCGCTCAACGGCTCCGTCAGCACGAGCAAAAGCCGAGCGCCGTCAACCTCGTCTAGCCGCTCTTCCACCCGCTGCACCAGTTTGGTCTCGCTCTCAATGTCTGGCAGACGATAGGTCCAAAAGCTTCCAGTTGCCTGCTTTTCAGGGTAGTAAATAGGGACATCTAGGTAGCCAGAAATAACAGACGCTTCTCTGTAGGGACTCCCAAAAATGGGAACCTCCGCCAGGCCACTTTGCTGAATAAACCGGGCGGTGTCCTCTCCGGCGGAGAAGGGGCGGAGGTAATCGACGCTGGCGGTGTAGATGCCGGCGATCGCCTGCAGACAAAGGATAACCGACAAAAATCGGAGCCGCAGCTGACCTTGCCCAAAGACTACGGGCTTTTCTGATACCGAAGACCTGCGAGACGCCCTGACCTCCAGCAGCCAAAAGCAAAGAACAAATAGAATAAAGAAGTGCCCTCGATGGCGGGCGAACACGCTGTCATGGACCACAGTCCTGAACAAAATCAGGGCTGACGTTCCAAATAGGTACGTCGAGAGCACGGTCCGATCGGGGGAAAAGAAATAGGCAACCGCCGCAATTAAGAACAGCGAGAGCACGAAGGCGATAGAAATTCCGATAGGGACGCCATAAACCGTTACCAACTGAAACCGCTCGCTCAGTAAATCCAAGATGTTGGAGTTCCAGAACCAGGGTCTAAACACTGCCGGGATAGGAACATAGCTGCGCCAGATTTCGGCAACAGCGTAAACAAAGCGGTTGACTTGCTCAGGTAAGACTGGCCCTGCGCTCAGCATTCCTGACGTGATGACGATCTGCTCTGACCCTCGAACTAGAGCTGTTAGCCCCAGACCCTCCATAATCTGAGGAATGGCAGCGCGCGTAATTTGTAGCCCAGACAGGAGCCAGCCAAACCCGGCAATAATTAGGCCAGACACCAGCTGTGATGGCATTCGCCAGCGATCGCTCGGCTGCGCTCTTGCCTCTAAAACCAAAAACAGGGCTAGCGCTAGACTGACAATCAGGCTGTAGGCGTTGGTGTTGGCAAGCAAAAAAATTACGACGCAGAGCGCCAGGTATCGTCGCCCTAGGTGAGCGTAAATTACGCAAAACAAGACCGATAGCAGGACGCCAATACTGTAGTTTCTGCTAATAAACGTGTATTCGAAAAATGTGAAATATCCAAAGGAAAGCAAAACTCTTTGAATGAGTGGAAAAGGAGAGGCTTTGACAATCAAACAGATGGTTCCAATCGAGATCAACAGGTTAAAGAGCTGCATGATCAGGGGATCGGACGTTATCTGACTCAGCCCGTAGAGACAGAGATGCCACAGTGCTGGATGACCTTCGTATGCCATATTTTGAAAAAGGTTGGCAATCGAAGTACTGTCCCTCGCCAACATCCACGACTGAAGCTCATCCCGCCACATCTCGTGCTGAAGAACTCCGGCTAAGGCAAATAGGGCAAAGCCCGAAATGGTTAAATTCTCAATCAAGGCGATCTTTTGCCTGAGGTGCTTGCGCATGGAGTTCGACACTCACTGGATAAACGGATTCTTGGGATTGAGCCTTTAGGGCAGAGTAAATCGCTGCCGCTGTGGGGCGGTAAGCTGCCGCTGCGACTACGCTCGATTGCCTCGGGGTCTAAATTCTAGCTGTCTCAGTTGCCCCCGCGACTAGGTCATTGAGCAGTCTTCATTAGATGTTTAGAGTAGTTCCCTCGTTTCTGTGATTTTCATCTACCACAGATTTTTGCGGGCTCTCAGTCTGGCTTAACCTTTTTGCGTAGAACTAGCTTTAATATGAGCCTCAGATTCGCATCATACGGGTCTAAGTCTTGATGCCTATGGTATTGACAGCGTTGAACATTTAGCCCTTGTTGCAGGAGAACACCGTGACCCCGCCTAGATCTACCGCTAGAACAATCAAAAAGTCAGCAGCTATAGGACGCCGGTTCCGCCGGTTCGTTCAAGGCTTGCTGCTGGCAACGATCGCCTTTTTTCTCACAACCTCCCCCGCGATCGCCCAGGACTCGGCAGGGTTTGCTCCGCAGCAGTGGCTGCAGTCTGCCCTGGAATGGATTCAGGGATTAGGGCCGCTGGGGGCGATCGCCTTTGTCGTCCTCTATGTAGTGGCGGCGGTGGCCTTTCTACCGGGCTCCATTCTCACCCTAGGGGCAGGGGTCGTCTTTGGCGTCGTGCTCGGCTCGCTGCTGGTATTCGTGGGCGCGACCATCGGTGCAACGGCGGCCTTTCTCGTCGGACGCTACCTAGCTCGGGGCTGGGTGGCAAAGAAAATTGAGGGCAACGAGAAGTTCAACGCGATTGACAAGGCCGTGGGACGAGAGGGCTTCAAAATTGTGCTGCTGACCCGGTTATCCCCTATCTTTCCCTTCAATTTGCTCAACTACGCCTACGGGGTAACCGGCGTGTCGCTGCGGGACTACGTGCTGGGCTGCATCGGCATGCTGCCCGGTACCATCATGTATGTCTACCTCGGGTCGCTGGCGGGCAACCTCGCTACCCTTGGCGCAGGAGACACCCCCGATAACGCCGCCGTACAGTGGGCCATTCGAATTGTGGGCTTTATTGCCACCGTCGCCGTGACCCTCTACGTAACTCGCGTAGCCCGCAAAGCCCTCGACGAGACCGTCGACGAAGATTTGGAAGCCGATGCCCAGCCCAATGGCTAGCATCTTGCGAGGACAGGGCAGCGCTATGTCCCTAGCTTTAATAAACCTAGCACCGCTAATATCTCTTGATGGCGCAAACGCTATAGCACTATCACCCCACCACAGAAGGTAACCCCTATGACTCGCTCTACAGTTCAGCCTGTCGTTATCCCGCCAATGGATAAGTACAACCGGGCGCTGATTGACAACGTTCACCCCAGCGATTGGCAAAACCCACGGCCCCAGGAACGCTATGACCTGGTTGTCATCGGGTCCGGGACGGCGGGCCTGGTGGTCGCCAAAGGCGCGGCGGGTTTGGACATTGGCCTCAAGGTTGCCCTAGTCGAAAAGCACCTGATGGGCGGAGACTGCCTTAACGTAGGCTGCGTACCCTCTAAGACCATCATTCGGTCCGGGCGAGCTGTCGCTGAGATGAAGCGATCGCTCCCCTACGGCGTGCAGCCTCCCGAGAACGTCACCGTCGATTTTGCCGCCGTGATGGAGCGAGTGCGCAAGGTCAGGGCGGACATTAGCCCAATCGATTCGGCAGCGTCGGCCCAAAAAACGGGCGTAGACGTCTTTTTAGGCCACGGCCATTTTGTCAGCCGCGACTGCCTCCAGGTGGGAGACGCCAAGCTGCACTTCAAGAAAGCGGTAATCGCCACGGGCGGTCGGGCGGTACGCCCCAGCATCGACGGCGTTGACGAGGTGGGCTACCTTACTAACGAGACGGTGTTCAACCTGACGGAGCTGCCCAAGCGCCTTGGGGTAATTGGTGGCGGCCCCATCGGCTGCGAGCTAGCTCAGTCTTTTCAGCGGTTGGGTACCGAGGTGGTGCTCTTCCACCGCCACGGCCACCTGCTCGGCAAGGAAGACCCTGATGCCGCTGAAATTGTGCAGCGCTCTATGCTGCAGGACGGCGTCCAGCTGGTGCTGGACTCCAAGCTAAAGCGGGTCACCGCGACGCCCCAAGGTAAGCAAATTGCCTACGAGAGCAACGGCAAGCCTGGAACCATTGTCGTGGACGAAATCTTGATGGGGGCAGGCCGCGCCCCCAACGTAGAGGGCATAGGCCTAGAGGAAGCGGGCGTTGAGTACGACCCCCGGAGAGGCGTTATTGTAGACGACAAGCTGGTGACCAGTAACCCGAAGATCTTCGCGGCGGGTGACGTCTGCATGGACTGGAAGTTTACCCACGCGGCAGACGCCGCCGCCCGCATTGTGATCAAAAATGCGCTATTTTCTCCTTTTGGTCTGAGCCGCTCCAAGCTCAGCGATTTGGTGATGCCCTGGGTAACCTACACTGACCCCGAAATTGCTCATGTGGGGCTTTATGAAGAAGACGCGCAGGAGCAGGGCCTGGAAACTCACACCATCAAGATTAACTTCGACGACGTCGACCGGGCGCTGGCGGAGGGCGACGACGAGGGCTTTCTGAAGATTTTGCACAAGCGAGGGTCTGACGAAATTTTAGGGGCGACGATTGTGGCTCCCCACGCGGGGGAGATGATCAGCGAAATTACTACCGCGATCGTTCACAAGATTGGCCTGAGCAAAATGTCGAGCGTCATCCACCCCTATCCCACAGAAGCTGAAGCGATTAAAAAGGCGGCAGATACCTATAGACGGACGCTGCTGACGCCTCGCTCAAAAGCTCTTCTTGGTCTTTTGACTAAGTTCGCTTAGACAAATTTCCTGGGGCTAGCTCTTTAGAGAGACTTGAAGAAGACCTCTCACTATAGGAAGACACCAGGTAGTGTTACATTGCTTACCATCTTATTAATGATAAGTTTTATGACACTTAAGGAGCCTTATGGGTACTGTTGAAGAAAACGTCCGTTCTGCCAAAGAGACCGTCACTGAGCCTCTGCCGACGCCTCCAGATATGGCGCAGACTGTAGCCGCCAGCAACCTCAAAGAGCGTCTCGACTGGGGAGAGCCTGCTCTTTCTATTCTGGATGTCCGCTCTAAGGAGAACTACGACGGCGAGCGCATTCTTGGAGCCATTGGCGTACCTATGAATGACTTGGTCGCTAGCGTGCGCGAAAAGCATGCTCTAGAAGACACTCGCGATCTGTTTGTGTACGGTGACGCTGACCAAGCGTCCTCTGAAGCCGCTAGCCAACTCCGTCAGGCAGGCTACCAAAAAGTGTCTGCCATCCAGGGCGGCATTTCGGCGTGGAAAGCCGCTGGTGGTGCAGTTGAAGGAACCAAAACGCACTAGGCCGAATCGCCACAGGGTTAAGGCGGCGCTCCTCGATTAGAAGATAACTCTAATGAGAAGGGACGCAGAAGTGCCGGCCCCAATTTCTAAAGTTGCGCGCATCTCTCAGCAGGTGCGCGCAATTTCGACTATTGCCTTGGTCTTATTGCGCTAAATCAGCGCATTACGTCAAGCATCAAGACGGCTCAGACAGTGCCCCGTACCAATCAGCATAGGGCGTATTCTTGGCTAAATATCGGTTGAAGTCAGGCTCACTATCCTTCCACCACACCGGCCCGCGCTCTCCTAAAGCGACCTTGGCCTGATGCACCTGACCTCGCGCCTCTTTAAGCGCGGCTGCTTCCTCGGACTGCTTGGCTCGCTTCACCTGGCGGCGAGCCTCCATAAGCTGCTTCACGTAGCGCTGGCGGGTTTCTTCGTCTAAATTGGGGTTCGTGCAGCGCCAAAGCCTTCCTCTCACCACAAAATAGCGTCCGTCGGGAGTCACTGGATAGTCAGCCATGATGGCTCTCAAGATGGTTCTGGTTCAACGGTGGGCGATCGCCCTCAGACAGTCCAATTTTCGGCATAGGGCCCGAACTTTTTGGCCTCGTAACGTTCATTATGGACATCAGGCTGCAGCTACAAAGTCCGCTTTGTCCTGTACTCAAGATTCAGCAAAAGAATACCTTCTCAAAGAAACGCTGGAATCTCAACCTCCGCCTTCTAGAAATTAATTCCTAAGCAAATCCCGCCTCCTTATTACAACCGGATGCAGCTGCATCCACCATTTCCTGGAGCTTATTCGTCCATGTCAAACTTCTCACGCTTTCAAACGAGCACTGCCCTAATACTGCTGCTGGGCTTAGGGACGGGCGCTGTCGCCCCCTTGGTCAGCCCCGCCCCCGCCGTCGCTCAAACTCGCTTCACCGATGTTCCCTCTGGCTACTGGGCCGAGCGTTTCATCATGGATCTGGCCGCAAGGGATATTATCGCCGGCTTCCCCGACGGTAGCTTTCAGCCCAATGCCCCCGTCACCCGGGCTCAGTATGCCGCCATGGTGCGCAAAGCCTTTAACGAGGCAGACATTCGAGGCGCAGCCTCCTTTGGGGACGTCGCCCGTGACTACTGGGCCACCCCCGCCATTGATGACGCCTACCGTATGGGCTTCCTCTCAGGATATCCCGGTAACCTGTTTCGTCCTGACCAAAATATTCCCAAAGCCCAGGTGCTTGTCTCCTTGGCCAACGGATTAAACTACACCGCCAACAGCAGTGACTCCCTGCGGCTTTACGCTGATTCTGCTACCATCCCAGACTACGCTATCAACAGCATTGCCGCCGCGACGGAGCAGCGCATTGTTGTCAACTACCCTAGCGTGCAGCGCCTACAGCCTAATCAGGCCGCTACCCGCGCGGATGTAGCCGCCTTCATCTATCAAGCCCTGGCGAGCCAAGGTGAGGTGACGGCAGTGAGTTCTCCCTACATCGTCGATCTAGCCCAGGCTCCCAGCACGCCTTCCAGTTCAGTGAGCCTACCTGCTGGGGCGACTATCCCGGTCAGCTATAGCGATGAGGCGGATGAGATTTTGCTGTTGCCCCGTGAGACGCTTCCTCTCGTGCTGACGGTGTCTCAAACCTTGACCAATAGCCAGGGACAGGTTGTCGTGCCCGTGGGCAGTCAGGTGGTAGGTGAGCTACGTCCCTCGGGGCGAGGTTCACAGTTTGTGGCCCAGGAACTTGTGCTTGCCAACGGTCAACGGGTTGCTATTGATGCGGTATCTCGCACCATTACCGAAACCAGGACAATCCGCAAAAATGTGGACGTTGTAGATACGATCGCGGGCGCTGTGGTTGGATCCGGAGCCGCCGCCGTGCTCGCAGAAGTGACGGGCGATAGCCGAATTGATGTTCTAGAAGTCCTCGCCGGAACGGCAGCCGGAACAGTGGGCGGAGTGCTGCTGGGGGGAGATCGAGTAACGATGATCACGATTGATCCTGCAACCGATCTCAATTTAACTCTCAACTCTGGCCTGGCACTGTAGCTCAGATATCTCACTAGAGGATAGAAGTTGGGGTCAAAGAGCTGCGAGAATGCAGATTCTACAAAGCTTCTGGCAGTTTTTACCTACGACCCTAACTTGTTCACTCTCACTGAGCTGCTACTGCTAATACTCTACTCACCCCTTCAATCGGTTTGCGAGGCCCCTAGGTTTTGGGCTTGACTATTGGCAGACAGTTCCCTTGATGAGCGATCGCCAAGTCAGCCTAAATTTTGTAGACCTTGCAGTTCCAATCGCGAATTTTACGCCTGACCTCTGCTGGGGGATTGTCTAGTTTTTCAGGCGATCGCCTGAAAAACTTGCCCGTCAAGGCGTAGTAGGCCAAGGCGGTGTATTCCCGTCCCAATCTATAGAGTTCTTGCTGAGTGCTGACCTCCCCAGAGACCAGGCGCGTTGGATGGGGCACCACGTCGAATCCCACGCTGCGGAAAATCAAAAGCGATCGCCACATGTGTAGAGGATCGGTCACCAGTAAGATGGTGTCAACGCCTAGCGGTCGCAGGACTGCCGACGTAAATAAACCATTCTCCTCCGTTGTCTGAGAACATCTCTCTCCGACTAGCGCCGAAGGAGATATACCGCTCTTCTCTAAATGCTTTAATATCTCGCGGGCGTCGCTCATGCCGCTAGCAAAGACAACCGGCGATCGCTCGTCTCGCCAGATTTGCTGGACTAGCTCAAGCCGCTCTTCTCTGAGGGCTGGCCCTCTTCCCAAAACTACAATGGCATCGATGCGATCGCCTGAGTCAGCTGGAACTGCCGCTGTTATGCCCCAGGTCAACAGATTTACGAACGCGGATGACGTCACGACTAGCGTTCCGATCAGCATGACGATCAGCGTCTGAAGCAGCCGCTTCCGCCAGCGCTTGGTCCCCATGAGCCAGAGCACTCCTGCTGCTGCAAACGTCAGCGCTTTCATACGGCACAGATGAGTTTAAGAATTTTTGATGAGTCTGCCATACTTATCTGCCTAGACGGGAAAGCCTAAGTTAAGCTAGCCTCAGTATTTCTCTCGCCGGGCCAGTATTTCCCCAACGAGCATAGCTCAAAGATTTTGATTTGCCCAGATAATGGTCTATATTTTATTCCCTCAAGATGTAAGGTGCTAGGTCAGTGAACCTTTCAATAAAACCACAGCAATCTTTTCAAGCAGCGATCGCCTGGATTACAAGGCTTGCAAAGACCCACGATGGCCGGTTTACGTTGCTGGGACTCACCGCCGGTTTGGTTTACCTGCCTGTGTGGTTGGGGTACCTAGTGCCGAGAATGCTCAAAGGCAAAATCGGCTGGTTCTTGATTTCCTGCATGCTGCTGTTGGCAGTTTACGATTTGTGGAGCCGGCAAAAGCAGCTGAAGAAGCTGTCTGCCTCAGAGGAAGACCGTTTTTTGGGGCATCTGCTCATCGTAGCGGGGGCGGTGCTTCTCCCCTTCTGTCGATTCGCCATCTGGCCTCAGTCTTTTCTTTGGCTGCTGGTCTTAGTCGGTATGGTCTGCAGCACTTGGGGCATCGCGTTCTTCGCGCGGTTTCCGCTGGCTACGTTTCTAGCCACTCTCAGCGTGTATCCCCGCATCGGGTTTATCTCCCGCTTCATCTGGGACTTTTTCACGCCTTATCAGTTTCTTGAGCGCCTCATGGCGCAGTGGGGAGGGGCGGCGATGCGGGCGATTGGCTTTCCGGCCACTGCGCAAGGCATTTACATCACTTTCCCTGAGGGCGCTGTCGAGGTGGGCTGGGGATGTAACGGATTAGACATGGCGCTGACGGTGGCAGCGGTAGGTTTCTTTATGGGAATTCTTTATAAGCAAAAGCGGGGCCAGATGGCGTTGCTGATTGCGATCGCGGTAGTGATATCGATGCTGTTCAATATTCCTCGCCTGATGCTGGTGACCATTGCCAATGTCTATTGGGGGGAGTGGTGGTTTAACTTCTGGCACGGCTTCTGGGGCGGTCAGATCTTTTCGGGAATTCTGCTGACGGCGTATTACTACATCATGATGTGGCTGATTCGTCGATCGGAGCGGAAAGCCGCAGTACAGTGATTTTGGTAAAGGCTGCAGGGTAGCGGAGCAGCGCCCCCTGTAGCAGATATAAAGCGGCCTCTTTTTTTGTATATAGCTTTGATGAAGCTCGGCGCTTAGATGAGTATCCTCTGAGGAGAGTACAGTATAATCACTTATGAAGTTCGGTCGTGAGGTGCAGCTGGGGCTTTTGTATGGCGCAAGTAGACCCTGCTGCGGAAAACCTCACTCTTATTAGAGAGCAAAGCAACACTCAAACAAACCTTAGTAACATCTACAAATAGGAACTTACTCCCATATCTATGAAAAACTTACTTGTTTCTGCTGGTGTTGCTGCGGCAATCCTAGGCGTTGGAACAATCAACGCACCAGCTCAGGCGTTTAGCGTTGTTCTTTCCGGGGGTGGCGATACTGCTGACGAAAATATAAAAGCAAGCATAGGCTTAGCTGATTTAGGGGATAACCTGCGGTTTGTCGTTAGCCTTCTACCAGAAGACACCACAGGAAATATCGGGGATCTGCGAGGTTTTTTCTTCGACATCATCCAGGATGACCAAGCTTTCTTAGATTCGCTGAGCATTGTGAATGCTAGTCAGTCCATCTCGAACGTGACCTTTAAAAAGGACAACGTCATTAATCTCGGACAGGACAACAATTTAAATGGTCGAACATCGAAGAAGTTTGATGCCGGATTTTCCATCGGTCAACAAGGTATCGGAGGCGGCGATGATATCCGTAGCATAACGTTTGAGTTGGCTAGCTCCTCCGGTGCTCTGAATTTAGGCTTGTTCAACAAAAGTACAAGGGCGGGGGTTCGGGCTCAGTCTGTAGGTCCAGAGGGCACCAGTCGTGAAGGCAGCGCCAAGCTTGTTGGAGAGGTGCCGACTCCTGCCCTGCTTCCGGGGCTAGTGGGCATGGCAATCGCCGCGCTGCGCAATAAGAAAGAGGAAGACGTAGAAGAAACAGCATAGCTTCTATCTCTTGTGTAAAGTGGGGGGGCTGACCTGAGTCAGCCCCCCCACTTTTTTGCGTTTTATACAGGGCTACTCTTACCAAGCCTGTACGTACCGAGATTGTACGGCTGACATAGGACTACAGGACTCTTCACCCCTTTAGCTCCAACCTCCGGCCCCACTCACGAAATTCGTATCTTGCGATATTCGGTGTTTTGCTGCTCAAAGACTCCCTTGTGCTTCGGAGAAGACCCCTTGACCCCTCTAATTTTTGAGGGGAAGCCTATCGTCAGTACTTCTAAGCTGACGGACAAATAGGATCAAGCGGCCAGCTGCGCTTACAGCCTATCCGCCGGTAAAGAGGGCACAGGCTACGCCTAGACGGGCCAATTGAGAACATCTGCCTAAAAGAGGCTAAGAGAGCTTCTAGACCGCGCTCTATAACGATGGCATCTATCGTAGTCTACTTGAATAGACGTCCTTCAGTAGCCTGTAGTTCCCTCGCAAGCGTACGGAAAGCGGAGCCCGGCAGCATGACGAGGGATGAGATGGCTAAGGCGATCGCACCTGGTTCTGCATGTGCATTATGAAGCCGTCCGCCAAGAAAATGGGCGGCAATAGTGAATGCTATCTAGACAGCTTCATATCAATCTTACATAGGCCTGAAAAGAATCCGGAAAAGCAAAACTTTTCCGGATACTGATTTGAAAGAGAAAATAGAAGCTAGCGCTTAGCTCAGACTATTTTGCAAAAAATCTACTTCTTTTTGCAGATGAGAACTGCGCTGGATGTTTTTTGGTCGTAGTAAAACAGGCTTTTATAAAGCTATTAAATAGCTTTATTTCTTCTATAAAAAGATGCTTTATGTAAAGTACTTCTTCCTCTTCTATGTTGTTTCAGAAAGACTGTCTCTAGAGTGAACAACTTTGCGCTGAAGTTTTATATGCTTGTACAGAAGCAGGTTGCACAGACACATACGCTGCTCACCACAGTTTTTTGACACAACTTCGACTGAGCGCAGCCTGATTTTCGGGAGAGACCTTGGGCAACAACAAAAACCACACATACTTCAAAAGGACTTATTTCAATCAATGAAAAAGGCACTCATTTCTGCTGGTATTGCTGCAGCGGCAGTTCTGGGCACAGGTGCGCTCAATGCCCCGGCCCAAGCGTTCTCTGTCAATCTTTCGGGAGGTAACAACTTTGGTTCTAATCCCATAGAAGTAGCCCTAGACTTCACCGATTTGGGAGACAACCTCAAAATTGATGTCAGAATTGTCTCAGACAATACGGGTAATATTGCAGACCTGCGAGGGTTCTTTTTCGACCTGAAGAGAGACGATCAAGCTTTTCTAAATACGCTGAGCATCATTAATGCAAGTGCCCCTATTTCAGACGTAACCTTTGCGACCAACAACGTTCAAAATTTTGGAGGCGGGAACAACCTCAATGGGGGGGGGACAGCTGCCTTCGACGCTGGATTCTCAATTGGAAGCTCAGGTATTGGTAATGATGACATCCGCAGCCTGAGCTTTGAGCTAGCTAGCTCTGCCGGTCCTTTAGACTTGTATATCTTCAATAAGCAGATGCGAGCAGGTGTTCGAGCGACGTCTGTTGGCACTGAAGGTAGCTCTCGTGAAGGGAGCTCCAAGATCGTTGGAGAAGTCCCGACTCCTGCTCTACTGCCCGGCTTAGTCGGCATGGCCGTTGCCGCACTGCGCAATAAGAAGGAGCAAGACGCAGAAGAGACCGCATAACTTAACACAATCTGTCCGGAGCAGGTGACTAGTCGAGGCCGGTCACCTGCTCCTTGCTTTCTTTTAGAAAGCATCACACAGCGGCTTACAGGCTTTAAAGAAGGGCTGCTCTCGCGTTACTATAATTGGTTTGTTCACCCCGAACAGCTCTGCAATATTCTAAGCTCTTAATCTTATGACTAATATCTCCAGCCCCCCCCCAAATACGCTAATTGGCCCCGCAATCTGCCGCATTGTTGGGTTTACCTGTCTTTTTGGTTTTCTCTTCGACCTTATTGCCCTCACCTTCCCGCTAGGGTCCGGCTCTGCGTGGCGCATTAGCCTGCTGCAGCAGCTGGGCGATCGCAGCATCATTCTCATGTTTGCTATAGCTCTGCTGCTCTACAGCTTCTGGGCAAATCGATCCTGGCGTAAGTGGATGGCCTACGCCTCCTTGGGTATCGGGGTATTATTTTTGCTCTGCAGCATCCTCGTCGTTCGCGATAGTCTATCGCTGAAGTCTCAGGCGCTTGCAAACATCAGGCAGCAGGCCAGTGAGCTACAGAGTCGAGTTGAAGAGAGCCAGTCTGACCCCGATATCCTAGACCAGGTCTCTCCAGAAGATTTTGCGACAGCAACCCGCCAGATCGACTCTCAGGCTGAAACCCTGGAGCAAAACGCCAAGACAACCCTTACTAAAACGACGGTTTCTACCACAAGCAACTTCATCATTGTGGGGATAGGGCTCATCGGCTTAGGACGTACGGGGATGTCGTCGTCTCGAGGGAACAGCGAGCGCCGGAGAAGTCAACCGAAGCAGCAGCCAGGCTAGTACTGCCAAACGCATCTAGGTCGTGATGTGTGTGGTCATAAGTATAATTTGATGCTGTACTAAGGAGCGCCCTTTTGTTGAAAGGCGCTCCTTAGTAGTTTCGTGTTGGGCTGTACGCACCTAGCACTCTCTGGAATGCAGGGATTTGACGCCATAGACTTTACAGAAAGAATTTAAAAAGGCGCGATACTGTTAAAATTGCGTAAGGATACTGAGTATGAGTTGATACGAGATGGTGGTTGGCCTACTATCAATATATAGACGTCGACTGCTCCTCCTGGCGTCTGGATAGCGCATCTGCCCAAACATTCACCACCTGCAACAGCGCCTTGAATCAGCAAAGACAGCGCTGAGATTGAAACTGATCACCGGTTGTAAGTGGTTCTCCCTAGCTCCGAACAACATTACCCTTGACGAAAACAATGTCACTCAAATCTCTTTTTCTTGGTCTAACTGCTGTCGGCGCCGCTACTGTCGGTGTGATGGCTCTCCCGTCTGCCGCCAATGCGCTTTCTGTCGGCAGCGGCTATTCGATTGCTGGCAGTGGCACTTTTACAGATACCAGTATTGACTTCAGTAGCGACTCGGCTTTCGTAATCGATGCGTTTGGCGGTTTTTCAGGGATTTCTCTCCCCTCGACTGTGCGAGTCAACGATATCAGCATGGGAACAAACCTAAACCAGCTCCTAGTTGACTTTGACGACGACGCTTTCGACTTCACGGCTCGCTCTGCTTCTTTCGCTGGCGCGAATCCTCTAGGCGGAAGGGTGTATGTGTTCAGCGGATTCTTTGGTTCTTCTAGCAACAACACGGGTAGTGGCAATGGCGAGCTTTCTCAAGTCACTATCAGACAAGGTGCCGGGAATGTATACTCTGCGACTTTCGAAGTCGACAGGGTTCCCACCCCGGCGCTTCTCCCCGGCCTTATCGGTATGGGTGTTGCGGCTCTCCGCAAGCGCAAGTTTGAGGGCCAAGAGAGCGAGGCCTAAGCCTAACTGCGCTCAGCGAGCCAGTTCTTGCTAATACCCTAGGTGACCCTAGCTAGGCTCTAGCCTCGATTCGAGCGCCTCTTTGACAGAAAACCATCAAACCTCGTATAAGACTAAAAAGTGGAGTTCCTCAAATTTTGGGGAGCTCCACTTCGCTTTAAAGTGCTCAGTACAAGAACACATTGCCGACATGCCCTCCAAGCTCTAGTCTTTCGCCTGCTCAGATTCTCTCTCCGCTTCATAATTGAGAGAGCGACTTCAGCGACGTTCTTTAGCAATATTCATGGTCATCAACCCCATTCCCTATTTCAACAATCGATCGCCACGCCAAATCCTCACTCGCCTCAGCCTTAGCTTAACGATCGCGATCGCCCTCTTGCTCACTGCCCTACCTGCTTCTGCCCTGACCAAAAGCCCCTCGGCCCCAGAGCAATACGACTACGGCTACCGTCGCCCCAGCTCCGATGGCATCGGCAAAGTCTACATGGGCCGAGAGATTTCCCAAGTGATGGGTCATCGCGGGGCAACCTGGCTAGAGCGACCTAGCCGCGAGCGGCAGGAGCAACCCAGTACTCTAGTCTCATCGCTCCCTCTAGAAGACGATCTGGTAGTAGCCGACATCGGCGCAGGGACGGGCTACTTCACCTTTCGCATCGCGCCTCGGGTGCCCCAGGGTAAAGTGCTGGCGGTAGACATCCAGCCCGAAATGCTGGACATCGTCGAGTTTTTGAAGGAAGACGGGCAGATCCCTAACGTAGAGACGGTTTTGGCCAGCGAGACCGACCCCCACCTGCCAGAGGGAATAGACCTGGTGCTGCTAGTGGACGCCTACCACGAGTTTGCCTACCCCTACGAAGTGATGACGGCGATCGCCACTGCGCTGCGGCCCGGCGGGCGGGTGGTACTGGCGGAGTATCGGGGAGAGAATCCGCTGATTCCGATTAAACGGCACCACAAAATGACCCAGCGGCAGGTACGGCGGGAGTTAGAGGCCGTGGGGCTGCGCTGGGTGAGCACGACTGAAGAGCTACCGAGTCAGCACCTGATGACGTTTGAAAGGCCGCTATAGGGACTCCTGCGTAAGCCTTGATATCAACAAAAATCCAGGGTTTCGTAGAAGCCCTGGATGGACCCGGAATCATTTGTATGGTGACGGTAACGCTGCTTGAACGAAGAAATTACTTGTTGCCTAGGCCTTCATGGAACTCCTCTTCAAAGCGACCAGAGAGTTTATTACCCAGACCTTCATGAAACTCTTCCTCAAAGCGGCCCGAGAGCTTGTTGCCCAAACCTTCGTGGAACTCTTCCTCAAAGCGGCCCGAGAGGGCGGCAGCGGGAGAAGCAAGAGCAGCGATCGCAACTAGGGATACTGTAGCGGTGATGATGCGTTTCATATCGAATCTCTTTGAGAATTAAGTGTTGGTCTCAGGCAGTGACCTCGATGGGGTGAAGTGATTGCCTGTCGTCTACAGTTCCTATAGTGCCGGGGCTCTCTGAGCTTTTCCTGACGCTAATCTGAGCAGTCCATAAGAAGCTTGCGTGAAGCGACTCAGGAGAGGCTTAGCCTATTTCAAGGGTCTGTGGCAGCGCCCTAGCCATCTCGCTCCAAAACCCTCTAGTTGATTTGACTTAAATTCGGTTTGCTGACCTGCAAACGGTCCCTCAGAAGCACGGAGGGTTCTATCCTCTGGTGCAGGCTAGATTGCGGAAGGTTTAGATTGCTTTCCGCCTGAGTCACCTAGTCCTAGTCATCAGACCCTAGTCGTCAACGGAGTACCCTGTGAAACAGTTATCTTCTGCCTCTCAGAATGGCCGCACGGGCGGCTCCACCGCCAACTTTTTTTACGATCGCCTAATTTCGAGCATGAGCCCCGCCGCACGGGCCGACCTCACCGCTGAGCAAGAAATGAGCATGAGAAAGGCCTGCGAGACTTTCATGCCCAGAAGCCACGCTCTAGACGTTCGTCTCTCTATGCCTCTCTTCGGCGTCCGAGGGATTTACCTCGTTCTGTTAGGAGGCCGCGAAAAGCGCACTCCCCAGCGGACCCGACGGGAGCGGGCGCTGTTTTGGCAGATGGCCGTTATTAGTGCCCTCTGGATGGTTGTCGGTACTTCAACGCTAAGCATGTATTGGGCGGTCTCTTACCTGGAATCATCCCCCACAGAAAATGCGATTCCCTGGGGCAATCCAGACAGTTCCCTACCCTAGCTAGACTTCAGGTATAAGCCCTGTGCAAGCCCTGTGCAAGACGCGCTGTGCCGTAAGCAGCTTCACTGTGGACCGCCGCTTCCACCGGCACGCCTAGATACCGCGACCGAATTGAGCGCCAGACCACATTTTTAGCGCCGCCGCCAGCGCTGTAGACTTTTTTCAAAGGTGGCGACCCCATGGCCTGAAGCTTTTTGTAGCCCAGCGCTTCAATGCGGGCCATTCCCTCCAGAAGGCCCTGTAAAAACACTGTTGAATCCTGGGGATGGGGGATGAGGCGAGGGGGCAAATTGGGATCGTTAATAGGAAAGCGCTCTCCCGGCTGCAGCAGCGGGTAGTAGTCGAGGCCGCTATCGCTCTCAGGGTGAATCTGCTGGCTCAAGGCCTTTAGCGCTTCGTCATCAAAATATTTTGCCAACACGGCTCCGCCACTATTAGACGCCCCACCTACCAGCCAGCGATCGCCCAGCCGATGGCTATAGATGCCGGAAGAGGACTGCTCAACGCGGTGGGGACTCAGCAGCTTCAGCACCAGCGTTGACCCCAGCGAGGTCACTGCTTCCCCCGATGCCGCTGCGCCGCTGGCCAAAAAAGCGGCAATACTGTCGGTGGTACCGGCGCAGACTTGACAGCGGCGGGGAATGCCGGTGCGATCGCTCAGCGTCTCTCTTAGGGGGGCGATCGCGGTGCCGGGGGCCACAACGCGGGGCAGCACTAGCCCTCCCGGCACCGCATCAAACCACTGGGGATAGGCCAGCGCCTCCACGTCGTACCCCAGCTTAAGGCTGTTGTGGTAGTCGCTTACCCCCAGCTGCCCATGAAGCAAAGAGCTGAGCCAGTCGGCCTGGTGCAAGAAATAGGCAGGCGCGCTGCCGGAGAGGCTCGGGGCGTCGTGACGGTGCCACCACAGCAGCTTGGCCAAGCTGGAGCTGGCGCTGCGCACCACATGGTCGGCGGGAGCAATGGCATCAATAGCTTCCAGCACCTCTCGGCCCCGGCTGTCGTTATAGAGGATAGGCTCTCCCAATGGCTCTCCCCGGCGATCGCATCTCAGTACGGTGCCTGAGGTGCCGTTGACGGCGATCGCGGTGATTCGCTGGCGGGTGTTTTTGGGAAGCTGCTCTAGCAGGTCAAACAGGGTAGCCCGCCACTGGCTTGCGTAGTCAGCCGCCGCGCAGTCTTCAAAGTCGCGGCGAGCCTCGGCCTGCACCTGCTGACTCACGTCAATAGCAACAGCCCTCGCCCCTGAAGTGCCAAAATCAATGCCTAAGCTCAACCCGTTTATCCTAACCATCAGCAGTCCGACATAAGATGTTCACTCAACGCCACCCGCCCTAAAGTCTTGTACTCTAATCATGGTAAGTTGGCTTCCGTATCTCACACCTAGCACACCTATGGCAATTCTGGACTCAAGAGGACGGCTGTTCGGGCGTATCGGCATTCTCGATGCGGGGGCCGTTCTGGTGGTTTTGTTGACCATCGCGGGCATTTTCTTCGTCCCCGGAGACTCGGGGTCGGTGGCTCAAATTGGAGCGACGACGCAGCCCGTCGAGGTGGACGTTATGGTGCGAGGCTTGACGGTTACCGATCCCCAAGGCCTAGTCGACAGTATTCGGGACGAGGGTCAAACAGAAATTATTATTCGCAACCAGCCCTTTGGACGAGTCGAGGTGCAGTCGATTAGAGAGCTGCCTCGCTCAGTAGCGGCCCCTCAGCCCGATGGCACCCTCAAGCCTGTCCCTGACCCTCGCCCTGAACTGGATTTCACGGTGGATATGTTGATTACCCTGGTGGATGACGCTCAGATCACGGATGACAGCGTAGTATTTGGCAACAACAAGGTGAAGATTGGAAGTGGGATAGAGCTAGAGGGCCGGACCTACCGATTCAATACGTCGGTGGTAGGGGTGAGAATTTTAGAGTAGTTGATCGCGAGATAGCGAACTGTTTCATTTCTTAATGGAATGATTGGCTACTCTTCGCAGGTGCTCGCAGCTGAAGCATGGTGTTGAGGTGTAGGATGCTGCTACCGGATAAAACGTCTGTTGTAGAGGATGAGCTGTAGGGACACAGCATTGCCATGTCCCTATCGCCCAGCTTTGGGCTCAGCCTAATGCTACAAATTTGTATCTTGATTCGACAAAGCCCCGGAGATGACTCGCGGATGGGCTTTGATGTGGTCTATTCTGCAGCAGCTTCAGTCTCCTCGGTTACCGCAGCCTTACCGGACGTGACTTCATTTGAAGCCTCCTCGGAAGCCACCGCAGCGTCCGGCTTGGCCATAACTTTAGGGCTCGCAGCAGGCTCTGCCTTTAGCCCGGGTACTGCTTTCGCCTCAAGTGCTTTCGCCTCAAGTGCTTTCGCCTCAGCCGCCTCTGTCTCAGGTGCCTCTGTCTCAGGTGCCTCTGTCTCAGGTGCCTCTGTCTCAGGTGCCGTTGTCTTAGATGCCGTCACCTCGGGTACTGCGTTAGGCGCTGCCGCTTGAGGTGTCGCTTCCGGCTTCTGCGGTAGTCCGAGCTGCTGCCTTGCTTGAGACAGGGTAGTGGCTAAACCCGTTTGTCCCGCCGACAGCAGCGACTGCTTCGTGTTGACCGCGATCGCGTCGGGCTGGGTGTGACTGAGACGGCTAACCAAGCTGCGAGAAGCCCGCCCAGCGGCGATCGCTGCCGCTACGCCTGAGTCAAAGGCGACAAGTACCAGACAAACCAAGAGCCAAATAAGCAGCCCGCCTTCTCTAACAATCGCCCCCGTCTTCGCCACTGCAGAGCCGTAGGCACGGCGCGTTTCTGGGCCTGACAGAACCTGCCAAAATTGGGATGCCTGTCGGCGAAGTCGCTGAGTCATAGGTTTATTCTCTCCTTAGTGGCATACTATTGCATTGGCTCAGTTGCTTAAGACACCAAAATCGGCTGCAAGCCTGACTTTGTGTAGGCAACTGAACGCACAAATGTTCTAATGCATTAGGACATTTGCTATATCTGTGGAAATGGCGGATGCGACTGGCTGTATGAGCAGACAATCTGACCGGGAACAGCCTCGTGGATAACCCATTCGAGCCTAAGCTGAGTCATTCAGCACAATTTAGTAATTTTGTCTAGCTACTCATATATACAGGTCCAATTATATGGAGTTGTCTTGCCACCGCGAGATCGGTAGGCGCTTATCCCACGCTATGCTTGGTTTCGAAATTAGAATTGCTGAGCGGAAAATTCGCCCGGCGCGATGTATTTGACAGCAAGCCGCTTAGCTCCAACGGAGAGGACACAAGAAGCATGGATAGTCAACTTGATGTGTGGCGCACTCTCGCAGCACGAGCGCTGGGAATGTTCATTCCAGCTATCTCTGGGGCAGCAGCGTCCCCGCAGGACGATCAGGTCGATGACCTGCTGAGACTACTTACAAACCAGTCTCCTCGACCAGCGGGAAGCCCGCCCTATGTCGGGATTTTTGGCGATCGCTCCCTGCCAGACTTGCGGCAGCGTGCTGGAGGCGGCGTGAGAATTTTTCTGGAGCACCTCGATGACAGCGGACTATTGCCCGCCGACCAAGAGGCTGATGAACTGATTCGTGCGCTGCGAGGATTTCCGCTGGCGCGCCCCACCGGGGTCTACCCTTATGAGGGCATCTTTGGCTACACTACGGCCCGTATTAGCGCCGTGCAGCTAATGGTCTGGCGCAAGCTCGCGGCCCAGCGGCTAGAGCAGCTAGTCGACCGCATTCCAGACGCTGTGCCTACTTCCGCCGATGCGGAAGCCGATAGCTTGCTGCGGGCCCTGGCCGGTCAGCCCCCTCGCCCCCGGGGACGGACACCCTATATGGGCCTGTTTGTCGTGCCGCGCACGCTGCCCTTCCCTCAGCTGCGTATGCGGGCTGCAAATTCCCTCAAAATTTTTGTGGAACAGATCAGGGGCGATCGCTTGGCCTCTCAAGACGCTGTCGTAGACAACGCCATCCGCACCATTGCCACTCGCACCGGCGTAGTCAAGCTCCCGGCGCGCCCGTTTGGCCGCTTGCCCTATGCGGGGCTGTTTCCCCGATTAGCCCAAGTGACCGAAGGGCAGCTGCGGCAAATTGCCCCCAACGCCTCGCGATCGCAGCTGCGCCGGTTCGTGGCACCGCTCAACGTCACCATGGCCGAGTTTGGCATCAGTCGCCCTCTACAGCAGGCCCATTTTCTCGCGCAGCTGGCCCACGAGTCTGGAGAGTTTCGGTTTGTAGAAGAGCTGTCCGACGGTACCCAGTACGAGGGTCGCCTAGATTTGGGCAATGTGGTGCCGGGGGATGGACCTCGCTTTAAGGGGCGGGGTTTGATTCAGATTACGGGACGCTCCAACTACACCGCCTGCAGCGCCGGACTGGGGCTTGGCAATCAGCTGGTGGTGCAGCCGAGACGGCTTGCCGAAGACGAGCTAGCGGCTAGGAGCGCGGGCTGGTTCTGGAATTCTAGAGGGCTAAATGCCCTTGCCGATGCGGATAACGTGGTCGCAGTAACGCGGGTGATCAACGGCGGCGTCAACGGGCTGGCCGATCGCAGTCTGAAGCTAGCCAGTGCGAAACAGGCCTTTAGGCTTTAGCAAGAGAATCGCAAAATTCAGCGGTTAATCTGAGAGAGTATCCGGGTCAGGACGCCGAGAAGTAGCCCCCAAAACGCAGACCCAATGCCAAACAGCGTCATTCCTGAAGCCGTCACCAAAAACGTTACTAGCGCCGCCTCCCTCTCTTCTTTCTGGGCCAGGGCCGTCATTAAGCCATTGCCAATCGTCCCTAGAAGAGCCAGTCCGGCAATTACCAGCACCAGCTCCTGCGGCAGCGCCGCGAACAGGGAGCTCACCGTCGCGCCGAGCAGCCCAATCACGATGTTAAGTAGTCCCACGGCGACGCCGGCAATGTAGCGCTTCTCAGGATCTTCGTGAGCCTCTCGCCCCATAGAAATGGCGGCTGTAATTGCGGCGAGGTTGACTGCAAAGGCTCCAAAGGGCGCGAGTATCAGCGTTGCTGTCCCCGTCCAGCCAATCAGTGGCGAAGTCGGCACCCGATACTCAAACGCTCGAATTGTGGCGACCCCGGGAACATTCTGGGAGGCCATGGTCACCAGAAACAGCGGCAGGGCGATGCCGATCAGGGCGCTTCCGGAAAAGGTCGGTCTGGTAAAGATGGGGGTCGCCCACTGCCAGTTGATGACCTCTAAGGCTAAAGTCCCTTGAACTCCGGCAATCAAGATGCCTATAGCCAGCGCCCCTACTACGGCGTAGCGAGGAGTCATCCGGCGCAGGACGATATAGGCGCAAAACATGGCGATCGCCAAAAGCAGCTGCGTTTGCATCGCCACAAATATATTGAGGCCGAACTGCAGCAGCACCCCCGCTAGCATTGCCGCCGCTAGGGAAAGGGGCACTCGGTTCATCAGTCGTTCAAACCAGCCAGTGAAGCCGAAGAGGGTAATTAGGGCAGCGCAGATTAAAAAAGCCCCTGTGGCTTCCTCTAAGCTCGCGCCTGCCCCGGTGGCGATCAGGGCCGCACCGGGAGTCGACCAGGCCGTGATGATAGGAACCCGGTACCGAAGGGAGAGCACCAGACTCGTCAAGCCCATCCCCCACCCCAATGCCCAAAACCAAGAGCCAATTTCGGCGGGGGACGCGCCTAGAGACTGCGCCGCCTGAAACACAATGACGCCAGCGCTGGTGTATCCCACCAGCACCGTGATGAAGCCGGTGACGATCGCAGAAATGGAAATGTCTTTGAGAATACCCATGGCGGACCCTGAACACTGGTTCTCACCCTAGAGGCGATCGCCCAGCGAAATATTGGACAGAATTGCCCTATTGCGATTGAGTTAGCCCTTTGTCACAACGAAAAGGGCTGGCGTCAATGCTGGCGCTGATACTGGCCGGGCGTCACGCCAAAGGTGCGCTTAAAGGCGCGGCTTAGGTGGCTTTGGTCATAAAACCCATGCTCTGCAGCTAGAGCAGCTAGGGAAGTAGGGCTGTGGAGCGATCGCTTCACCTGCTGGAGCTGCCAGTGCTGCTGGTACTGATGGGGCGGACAGCCCACCTGTCGATGGAAGCTGCGAATCAGGTAGTGCGGGCTCAGGTGGACCAGACGGGCCAGCTCGTCGATAGATACGTCGTCCGCGTAGTGGGCTTCAAGATAGGCGCGGGCGGTGGCAACGGCTTTTGACTCTGGTTTGGGCGGCTCTAAAGGACAGGGGACGGCGTAGCGGTGAAACAGCCGCGACAAAAACTCTAGGAGCAGGGACTGCTGCGCCAGCCGTGGACCGCTATCCAAGGCGCGGAAAAGCTGGTAGAACAGCGATCGCAGACTAGAATCTCGAACCACAGGGTCACCGAAGCAGGGAATTGACCCGCGCCACTCCATCTGGGCCAGCACCCGCTCCAGCATTGGTAACCCGATATAGAGGTTGCGGAACGCCCAGCCTTCAGGGGAGGCGACCTGCCCGGTATGCAGATCTCCTGGGTTGAGCAGGTTAAAGCCGCCGGGGTAGTGGCTTCGATAGCTCCGGCCATGCTGACAGCGCCCCTGACCCGCCTCGTTCAGGCCAATAGTGTAGGCCGCGTGAAAATGTTTTCCGAACCGATGCCGGTAGAGCCGCGCTTCAAAAAGCTCGACGTCCGGCACCGGTTCCCACAGGCGCGCAAACTCCTGCTGGCTCATTGCTCAAATCTGGGTCCATACCGTGAATACATAAGCAAAGTAGGCCACATAAAGCGCCCCAACAATCCCCACCCCAATGCGGCCGGCCCAGGAGTGATAGCAGGTGAGCAGCAGGGCGCAGCCCGCAATCACCGCCAAGACCTCTACAACGGTGACAATATTGCCGTAGTGGTTAGGGTCCCAGTAGGACACAGGACTCTCAAACCGCCAGTCTGACAGCGGAAACAGGTGGCGGTGTCCGTCGTCGTGGTGCAGGGGCAAATCCCCCGCAATATGAAGCAGCATGCTGACAAACAGCAGCACGCTAGAGCGCGACCCCAGCCAAAACGCCAGCCCTAAACCTACCAGCAGTAGGGGAATCGAGTTGAACAGGTCAATGAAATTCTGCCACCCTGGCTCATAATAGGCCTGCCGCCAAATGACCCGCTCCGGGGTGCCTTTAAGTTTCTCGATGCCGTAGAACAGGAACATCGGCAAATCGGGGAGGAGCCCGCCAATAGCCACGGGAATCAAGACCGAAGTGCTGTCTTGGCGACCAATGCACAGCAAATTTAGAACAATGTGAGCCGGAGTATTCATGTCGCGCGGTTTGCAGAGGTCGTATCGAGATTGTGCGGATTTTGCATTGAGAACGCCCTGAGCCCGTCTTACACCACCTAGCCCACAGGTTGATCCCCCAACCCATTCAGCGCTCTCTACATCGTTGGGGTTCCGCTCGTGATGGCCAGAGCAGCTAGGGCCATCCTATTCACGCTGCTTGAGGCATAGCCGCTCCAGTATATACCCATAGTAGGCTGCGGCTAGCGCGGCGCACCTCCTTGAGCCTCGAGTCCAGGAACTCAGGAGGTTTGACCTTTGTGCCATCGCACAAGGTGAGGAACGTCTTCAGTCCAAAGTTGGCGACAGCGACTTTACCCGCTTTGGCCCATGCATCCTCTATCAGGGGGTGGAGATCAGAATAAGTCCAGAAAAGGTTTGTGCAAACGAAGAATAAGGCTTGATGAAGTTTGACAGGGTTAAACCAGTCTTAAACAAGCCTTTACTTCAGTATTGTTCACTGTGAACTAAGTTTGTCCACAGGTTTTTATGTGTAGAAGACCACATAGGTTCAGTATTCTTACTCATTTGTGCAGGATTGTTGAGGGACGCGGCTCTAGCCAATGAGCCAGGGTCAACTCTGCTGGGAGGGCTGTGCGATCGCCTATCTCGACTTGGGCGACTCATTTTGTTTGGACTACGTTAGAAGACCGTGATTTCTGGAGGCTGATTGTCGGTGCGCGACCCGGTTGGTCGGCGATATCTGGCCGTCAGCGGCAATGTAATGGATCTATAACCCTGGAGATATTCTTCAAAAGATGGCGATTATTCTTTCCGAGAGCTTCGAAACTGACGGCAACGGTACCCGCTACACGACCTCAATTCCCGAGTTCACCGATGGCAGCGGCGATTTCTTTCTGCGCACCGACGGCTCAGATGTTAGCTCGGCTTACCAAGTGCTCAGCTCTGACGGCAGCTTTTACTTTGCGGTCCAGGATCTTGACGGTGAAGGGGCAGCGTCAACTCAAACCCTTTCTTTTTCAGACATCGATATTGCTGGGGCGATTAACCTCAGCTTCAGCGCCCTATTCGCTGAGGACGATGCTAGCGACGGCAGCGAAGATTGGGATCTGAGCGATAGCGTTATCATCCAGTATCAGATTGATGGGGGCGGTTTTCAGAACCTGCTGGCGTTTGAAAGCGTCCCGGATGGCGATGCGTTCAATGCGGTGCCTGCCGAGGACGCCGACTTTGACGGTGACGGCGACGGCGCTGAACTGACGAGCACCTTCGCCGCCTTCTCCAGTGCGATCGCGGGCACGGGCTCTAGCCTCGACCTAGACATTACCTTCAGCCTTAACTCCGGCGATGAGGATATCGCTATCGACAATATTCTGATCGAGAGCGACGGTGGTGATGGCAACGGCAATGGCGGCGGCGATTCCCCAGATGTCGTGATCAACGAGCTGCGAATTTCGTCTCAGGGTGGCTCGGACGACAGCAGCAACTTTGTGGAAATCTTTGGTGCTGAGGGGACTTCCCTAGATGGGGTCTCTTTGGTGGTGCTTTCCGGTGAATTTGAGCCGGGTCAGGTGGATTTCGCCTTTGACCTCAGCGGCGTCACCCTAGACGAAGATGGGGTTGTCCTGGTGGCTAACGCTGATATCGCCACGGCGATTCCCCAGGCTCAGACCGAAGACAACGACCTGATCGCCAGCTTCGACTTCTTCGGCTCTCCCTCCAGCTTCTTGCTGGTCGACGGTTTCACCGGGGCTCAAGGCGACGACCTCGACGCCGACAACGACGGCACCCTCGATAGCAACATCGGCACCATCATCGACTCGGTTTCCCTGGTTGATGGAGACGCAACCCCCGACCAAAACTACAGCGACACCGTCATTGGCCCCGACGGCAGCTTCACGCCTGCTGGGGCGGCCCGTGTGGTCGATGGGACAGGAGACTTCCAGCCGCTCGCCTTTAACGACCTCTCCGCCGACACCCCTGGCACCTCCAACGAAGCGCCCCCGCAGCCCGCTGAGATTACGCCTATCTACGAAATTCAGGGTGCGGCCCACACTTCACCGCTTGAAGGGCAGCAGGTGACCACCGAAGGCATCGTCACTGCGGTCGACACCAATGGCTTCTACCTGCAGGACGCTGTGGGCGATGGCGACATTGCGACTTCCGATGCTCTATTTGTCTTCACCGGCGGTGCTCCCAACGTTGCCCTTGGGGATGAGCTCCAGGTGGCAGGCACTGTGTCTGAGTTCTTCCCAGGTGGTGAGGCAACCGGTAACCTGTCCACGACGCAAATCAGCGGCAATCCCACCGTCACCATCATTTCCACCGGCAACGCTCTGCCCACTGCCACTATCATCGGCTCAAGCGGTCGAGTTCCGCCCAGCGAAACCATCGACGACGACGCTTTTGGCGCCTTCGAGCCCACCACCGATGGCATTGATTTCTTCGAGTCTCTAGAAGGGATGTTGGTCACCGCTGAAGACGTGGTGGCTGTCGCAGGCACCAACCGCTTTGGTGAAATTTTCACCGTGGCAAACCAGGGCGCTGACGCCACCGGCATCAGCGATCGCGGCACGTTGAACATCAGCCCCAACGACTTCAACCCCGAGAAAATCCAGATTGACGAAGACACCGGCATCCTGCCTGGGTTTGACATCCCACAGGTGGACGTCGGTGCCCAGCTCGGCGACGTCACTGGCGTGGTTGGCTACGGCTTCGGCAACTTCGAAATCTACCCCACGGCTCCCTTTGCGGTGCAGCAGTCCTCCACCCTCACCCCTGAGTCATCGAATTTAGACGGTTCTGCTGACCAGATTACGGTAGCCAGCTACAACGTCCTCAACCTGGATCCCAACGACGGTGATGGCGACACCGATATCGCTAACGGTCGTTTCGACGCGATCGCTCAGGACATTGTCAATAACCTCAATACCCCTGACGTCATCGGTCTCCAGGAGGTTCAGGACAACAGCGGCTCAGTTGACGACGGCACCGTATCCGCCAGCCAAACCCTGCAAACCCTGATTGATGCGATCGTCGCTGCGGGCGGTCCCCAGTACGAGTTCATCGACAATACGTTTATTACCGACGGACAAAGCGGCGGACAGCCCGGCGGCAACATTCGCACCGCTTTCCTCTACGATCCGAGCCGGGTTGATTTGGTAGAGGATTCGGTTCAAACCATCGGGAGTCAAAGTTCAGGGGGCGCATTCGAGGGGGCGCGCCTACCGCTAGTGGCTAGCTTTGAGTTCAACGGTGATGAGATCACCTTGGTCAATAATCACTTCTCCTCAAAGGGCGGCAGTGCGCCTATTCTCGGCGTCGAGCAACCCTTTACTGACCGCCAAGAGGACGTCACGGTGAACGGCAGTCTGGACGAGCGCCGGGAGCAGTCTGAGGCAGTTCAGGATTTTGTGTCCAATACCTTAACAAGCGACAGCGACGCCAATATCGCCGTGCTCGGTGACCTCAATGAGTTTGAGTTTATCTCGCCGGTTACCGGTCTAGAGGGTGCTGGCCTCACCAACCTGGTGAACACCCTACCTGAAGACGAGCGCTATAGCTTTATCTTCCAGGGCAACTCCCAAGAGCTGGATCATATCTTGGTGAGCGACGCCATCCAGGATGGCGCAGTGCTCGACATCGTCCACGTTAATACCGAATTCGCAGAAAGTGACAGCCGCGCCAGCGATCACGACCCTCTCTTAGCTCAGTTTACGCTCGCAAATCCAGGAGTGAACGTGGACCTAGGCAACGGGCAGGATACCTTCGAAGGAACGTCTGGCAACGATGTGATCAACGGCGGTAACGGCCGCGATACCCTGTCTGGCTTGGCGGGCAATGATAGCCTCTTTGGCGGCAATGGCCCAGATGAGCTGATTGGTGGTCAGGGCAATGACCTCATTGACGGCGGTCGGGGTCCGGATACAGCCGTATACGAGGGTGTCCAGTCTGACTTTACTCTGGCCGGTACGGCGGATGACTTCACCATTCAAGGTCCGGGGTCCGGTACGGATACCGTCCGCAATGTGGAGTTCCTACAGTTCAATGACGCCCTTGTGGCGACGGCTGATGTCTTTGCCTAACCCTATACGACGGTAGAGGGGCGATAGGGCAAGCGATCGCCCCTCTACCGTCAAACTTTGACCCAGAGCGGTGGTCCTATTGATAGAACCACCGCTCTAGCCTTTGAAGTGTAATTGTGCATCCCATCCTGAAACTGAACGGCAGGATTGTTGTGACAAGCCTTGTACTGAGCAGCGAGTCTTTCCCACAGCATGATTTTGGTAAATCTAGCTACAGAACCGGCAGGCCACAGCTGAGACCCTAATGCGGAGCCTGCTGACGCCGTGACGCAGGCTTGAGTCCCGCTCACTCTTTAAAAGGACATTATGAACTCGATAGTCCTCTCCGCTGTTCTAGGTCTGATCGCTGGCGTCGGCCACGGCGTCGTCTCTCACTACGCCGACTTGCCGCTGTCTTTGGTGGAGCAGGCGATCCCCTCTCTTCAGCAGGACGCTCTGTAAAGGGTTATAAACCTGTAGAGGGTTATAAAAGCGTAACAAGAATCTGTTTAAAACCTTAAAACGTAGCAGTTGTTACAGAATTAGCCGGATAATACTTGGGTTGCTTAATTAAGGCTGTATCTGATGACCTACAACAACGCTACGCGCTCTTCAGCTGATCAGACAGTGGCGCTCGGCCTCGCTGCTGCCCTGACTGCCTTTATGGTGGGCTATACCGCCACTCGAGTTTCTTTGGTGTCTTCATCCCCTGCCGAAGTGCAGACGGAAGACGAGGTGATTGTGACGCCTCACCAGGCAGAGCTTTGGGCAGGCTTCGGTCCAGGGCTTTAAGCGTTTGAACGCAAAACTGTGCTCTGGCTAGCAGGCTATTTGTTAGATCGTCTTTTAGCTGAGAGCCGATCGGCAATGCACTGAGCGTCGAGAACAATCCGCCCCTGCTCTCGAAACGTTCGGCAGGGGCGGATTAACGTTTCAATGAGGGGCTGCTGTCCCTGGCTCAGCCGCTGCATCGCTTCATCTGCGGTGGGCTGAATTTGCCGAAGCCAGGGATTCTGAGCAATGTAGTCTGGCTTAAAGGCTGATCCGTCGACCAGCCATAGGTCGATACCATAGGTTTGAATAAAGCCTAGGATGACATCTGGGTCAAGGCTATACTGCGCCGCCATCAAATCTTCTGTCCGCGCTTGAATCTGCCGGTAGTAGCCCAGATGGTAGGGGTTGGCGGTCTCCGAGCTTGACAACACCGATCGCTTCGAGAGGGCCGGAATATTGTTTGCCTGATCCGACAGCGAGGCGACTAGCGTGTCTTTGGGCTGGTTTGCCAAAAACTCGTACATTGACGTGCTTTGGGCCGTCACGTAGTCGGGATTGGGGTATTCGTCCAGCAGCAGGGGGTAGCCAAAGCAGTAGAGCCCCACCAGCCCCACCACCCCAAACGCCGCCAGTCCTTGTCTTGAAGCCCGTCGCCGCTGCGCCCACTGCAGCCCCTTCTCTAAAAGCAGCACCAGGGATAATCCGGCGGCGATCGCCACCACCATAGGCACGCTGTGCTTTATATAGCGGCTGGGCAAATGCAGCCGAAACAGCAGGATATGGGCCAGGAAGAACATGCCCACAGAAGCGGCGATAACCTGGAGCAGTAGATAAACTTGGGGCGTCACCTGCTTTAGTGATGTTTGCGGTGGTGACGGTGGCTTCGCTGACGATGATGGCGATCGCCGCGGCCAGAGCAGCAGCGGCAGCGCTAGGGAGGCCCATAGCTCCGGGGGCCGCTCGTATTTGCACCAGCTGTAGGGCAAGATGCCCGAACGCTCGCCGCAGAGCCAAAATTTAATCGGGTTGTCAAAAAAGAAGTTTTTTCGGCCGTCACCCGCCAAGGTGGGCAGTTTTTTGGCTTCTGCCACCGTGAGCACCGGGCCATAGTCTGAAATCTTGAGGGCATAGGGCAGCAGCATGATAAAGGCGACCCCTAACCCAGTGGCGAAAAACAGGTAGTCCTGGCGCTCCCGCGACAGTCGGGGTCGCCCCCCGCGCCACTCTAGCAGCCGCAGCACCAGCACCCCCGACGAGAGAAACAGGCACTGGGGGTAAAACAGTCCCTGCAGCACCACGGCGACCAGGGCGGGCAGCAAAGAGCGCTGGGCCACGTAATACAAGAACGCCATGAAAAAGGGGTAGATAAACGCCCTAGGGGTCGCGGAGGCCACGTCATGGGTGTTCCAGATGGCCTGGTTGAGCAAGGCTGAGGCAAGAAACCCAGCAGTAGGAACCGGCAAGATTGAGAGAGTGAGCCAAAAACAATAGCCTGTGGTGACTAGGGCGATGGGCAAGGGCAGCAGCTTGTTGAAGGTGAGCGGATCGATGCCTACTGCCGCAGCGGCGCGGTAAAGCGCCGTGTAGCCGTGGGGGGCAACGGACTGGAAATAGTCTGTCACCAGATCGCCGGGAAATAGGGACGCGTCGAAGAAGCGCCACATCCAAAAGACGTGGGACCGCACGTCGTCATGGATGACATAAGGGTTGCCAAATGCCTCTTTCAGCCCCAGTCCTGCGTAGAGCAAGGCCGCCGCAATACTGACGCCAAACCACAGCGCTCGGCGGGTGTCTCCTGGGGTCGTAGGCGTAGTAAGCAGCCACTGGAGGCGGCCTATCACTGTAGCTTTTTGGTCCACTGTGTCCGTCAAGACCTGTCAACCCTATTCGAAAAAGGCATCAACCGCATCCAAAGAGGGCATCTTGAAATTCTATGGCCTTTGGGATGGCGTTACAATAGATTACAGGCTTTGTGCCTTAAGTTCCTCTCTACAGCGAAACCGCTGGGAAAGCCAAATCTCTATCATGCTTCAGGACACTCAAACTATTCGCTACTATCAACGCATCACCGATGCCCTGGTTGATCAGTGGCGGCGGGGCTATCGTTACGACGATCTTCGCCATTACATCGACGGCTATCTGGCAGCCTTGCGCCACTCAGATGTCATTGAGTCCTATCTCATCCACCGCCTAGAAGAAGAGGTTATCCGCTATCTGCGCGACCCGACCAACTTCGAATTGGCCCACCCCCAAACTCAAACCGAGCTGGACTACCGGTAGTTCAGGCTAAACCCACCAGCTGGACGCCATCGCGTCGTCTTCCCATCTGTGGGTCTCTGTGGGTGTAGAGGGCTGCGCTTGGGCTTCTAAATCGTCTGCGGCGTCTAGCTTGAGGCGATCGTCCGGCGTGGCAGCCTTTGTGCCGCTCTGGCCGGCAGCATCCGGTGAGCTGGCTATGAGCTGGCGAGCAGAAGCTTCGATATAAGCAAAAAGTTCCATGGGTCGTGCCTAGCTGATTGTGGTGTCAAGACAATCAAAGCGGCGATCGCCTTAGTTTACAGCCTATAACGCTCCACCTGTCTGACTGGAGCGGCTTCACCCCCGAGGCGCTATGAGGCTTGGCTTGCCCAGGGCGCTGCCGCTGGGATTTTATAGGCCAGTTCAGCGATTGGCGGTAGCCCTGCGGCTGCGCTCGTGGGTCATCTGAGGCGCAGTTGAGTGAAGGGGCGCAGTTGACTGAGGGTCAGTCGAGCCCCATCAATCGGGATACCAAAACATACCCTTAATGCCTTCCGGGTCGGAGACAAAGCCAAGGTTGCGGTAGAAGTCAACGACGTGAGGGTCAGCAAATAGAGTGATATTGCTGATGTCCTCAGACCTTAACTTTTGAATGGTATATTTCATCAGGGCCTTGCCCAGCTTGCGGCCCTGAAAATCAGGGTGAACAACCACATCCCACACGGTGGCGTTGAACGCATGGTCTGAGGTGGCCCTCGAAAATCCAATCAGACGGCGGCGATTGCCGCACTGCTCCCACATTGCGACTACCAGGAAGCTAAACTGAATTGCCTTTTTGACCTTGCGCAGTGGACGCCGAGACCAGCCGACCGCATCACAAAGCTCCTCTAGGTCATAAAGATCAATTTCTTTATCGGTGGTAAAGAAGAACTTTGTATCGTCCGCTGTATCACTAGCCACTTTTACGGCCACCTGAGCGCCAGCAGAGGGGGTAGAAGCAACGGTGGTAGGGGTGTCAGCAGTGGTGAATAAGCTTTTCCAGAAACCCATGCAGGCGCACTTGGCTAGTCACAATAGATCGCAATACTGCTAGTATATCCTCCGTATCACTTCTAAGCGCCTTCAGTTTCCAAGAAATTGTGGGTTAGAGAGTTCATCAGGGGCATTGCGTCGCGGCTCTATCATAGAAACACCGTGGAACGCTGAACGCATACTTGTCAACTGGTATCGCATCATGCTCAGGGCAAACATATCTATTGGGAGTCACGCTGTGCCTGCTTCGCTGACGCAGGGGCTCAACCCAGCCACCGTTGGTCTCCTCAAACGCTTTAATCGAGCGTTTCCAAAATTCTATGAGCAGTTCGCAAGCAGCGAGATTCAACTTCAGAACCTACGGCTGGCCTACCAGCTTCATAAGACTCGGCAGGCTGTTGTTGAAGTTAGGCCGGAAGCCAGCAAAAGCGCTCTGCACTTTGCCTACAGGAACCAGTCGTTTTTGCTCAGCGACATTTTTGGCGTTCTTGCGGCCTACGGGCTGACCATTCACAGCTTGAGCCTGTACGGTCAGATTTCACCGCCCATGCTGGTGTTCATTAAGCTGGTCGTCTCTCGGGACAGTAAAGCCCTTACTGAGAGTACTGCAGACAACGTCCGCCGTGCTGTCTATGAAGCCCTGGCCGGGCGATTTGAGGTGGAGGAAATGCTGGCGGTGGAGTTTAATCTTGATGCGGGGCTATCAGATGTGGAAACAGAATTTTACATTGACCCCGTGTTTCACCTGCCTGCGCTGCTGATTGATGCGGAAACGCAGCCTGGCCTCTTCTACAAGGTGATGTACTCGCTGTGGCAGGAAGACCTGCTCGTGGTCAATGCCAACCTGCTTGTCTGGCGAGGCCGTACCCGTCTGCTGTTTTATCTCTTGGGCCCCAATGAGGGCCTCATTCCAGAATATCTGGGCCACAAAATTGCGGAGGGGTTGCGCCAGCGGCTGCTTGGGACTAGATACTAGGTTTGCTCTAGGGGCGAATGTTGTGGCCTTCTCCATAGGCCTGCCAGGCCAGGTCGACTAAACCACAGGCGATCGCCGCCGCCACTACTGCACTCCCTTTGCGTCCAGCCACGTGAATAAAAGGCACCAGCGAGTCTTTCAGCCGCTCATCGATATTGTCCAATCCCACAAAAGCGGCAGGGGTGCCAATGACTAGAGCTGGCCGGATATCCTCCGCCTCAATAAGCTCAATAAGCGATCGCAGCGCCGTTTGAGACTGACCCACGATGCAGATGGCCTCGGGATAGCGGTGGGCTAGCGTTTCCATGCCCCAGGCCGACTCCGTCTTTTGCCGCTGAGGACGGGTTAGGGTGTCCATGCTGCAGTACACCGGGTTGGCAAAGGTGCGCTGAATCAGGGGGGCAATCCCCACCTGCACCATAGGCATATCGACAATGAGGGTACTGCGGGCGGCTAAAGCCGCTGCGCCAGACTGCAGGGCTTGCTCAGAAAAGCGAATCAGGTTGGCGTACTCAAAGTCTGCTGTGACGTAGACTGCCCGCCGTACGATCTCGTACTCTGCCGGTGAAAAAGTATGGTCGCCTATCTCCTGATCGATAATGCGTAAACTCTGCGCGTCGGTGATATGCCACTCCATCCTAGTTTCCCCCTTGCCTTGCACAGCCATATTCCATAGCACCACGATTTAGGGGGTCTGCGCCAATGGATTTCCAATTTGTATCTTTCTGGCTCGGGCCTTTGACTCCGTTGGTCGCCTCTACGTCGCGGTAGCGACCCTGGCAGTCGTATTCCGTCACGTAGTACACCGTCTCCAGTCCTCCGTCGGTGGGAGGCTGCCAATAGCTCTTCAGCCGTACCCCTCCCGCCGTGACCTGAATTGATCCGGGGGCGACGTATTGGATCCCTTGCTCTGAGCGGGCAACGGCAACCCAGGCGGTGTCGGCAGCCGGGTCAACAGCGGCGATGGCAAGACTGTCCCACGCTGCGCTAGAGGCGATCGCCCCTAAAAACACCGGTACAACAATGGGCACAACCAGGAACACCAGCAAAAATCGCCTTATGCCAGAACCGAAAATCTTACGTGGGGTCAACAGAATCATAATCGTGGCACTGTCATAATCGTGGCACTGTACAGTGCAGTAGAGAAGCACTACCCTGATCTCACAGGATTCTCTTCACTCCAGGATAAACCCCCATGAATCCATGGCGAAAGATAGGTGACGTTGCCTCTACCCTATTTGCGGTGTTTCTTGTCTTTTGGTTCACGGCTCAGTGCGTTAAATTTGGCTGGTACGCCCGGGGCAATCCGCTGCTGCGCCCCATCGTCTCCAATCTTCTGGGCCTCGACCCTGAGCCCGAACCCGGCACGTTGGAGCGGCTGAGGGAGCTGGTTAACCCGAGCGACGAGGCCGGACCCTAACCCGTCAGCGTCCCCCTGACCGACTTTTCCCTAAAGACTTATCTCTCTCAAGGTCGAGCGCATATTGTTGACCGATCGGTTTCTAATTGCTACACTGGAATCTATAAAATACCTGTTTTATCCCGCCACATGGCCCGACCCCGCGAATTCGACGAAGATATTGTCCTAGACGCCGCTATGGAGATCTTCTGGCTACGCGGCTATGGCTCTACATCGCTCACCGCACTTATGGCCGCTACGGGCCTGCAGAAAGGCAGCTTATACAAAGCGTTCAAAGACAAGCACTCGCTGTTCATTATCGCCCTAGAGCGCTACCTCGACGAAGCCTATGCGGCCCATCGCGATCGCCTCGGCCACTGCTCTTCCCCCAGGTGCGATCTGCGTCAATGGCTTGGTGACCTCATCGAGGTCTACGGCGGCTACAGCGACTGTCGCGGCTGCCTCGCCGTCAACTCCCTCATTGAGCTTGCCCCCCACGATGAGGCCGTCAAGCGGCTGCTTCAGGGCTACCGCTCCCGGGTGCGATCGCTGCTCACCAGCGTCATTGCCCAGGGCCAAGCGGCGGGGGAGTTCCGCACCGATGCTGACGCTGAGGATCTAGGGCTACTGATGTTCCACGTTCTCATGGGCCTGTTCACCAGCCTCAAGGCTGAAGTCCCCCAAGACCTGCTCAATCAACAGTCAGACTTGATAATCCGCATGCTTGAGCCCCAGATCTAGACCTTTTTTTGCTCAGTTGTTGACCGTTCAGTACATAACCTCTTCAACAGCGCTCGTTCCAGCAGTCGTCACAGTAGACTCCAGCTACTACAGGAAACACCATGACTTGCCACCCAACCCGTCAGTCTGTTGCCTCCCCGGTCGCCCCGCCGACTCCCTTTTGGTCCGCTGCCGCTGCCTTCCGAAAAAGCCTGGTCAATAGGCTCAACGCTCTCGTCTCCGACTATCGCATTGCCCTAGAGCGCGACCCCGCCGCCCGCAGCTGGCTTGAGGTGCTGCTTTGCTACCCCGGTCCCCAAGCGATCGCGCTCCATCGGCTTGCCCATGAGCTACACCAGCTCGGCCTTCCCCTGCTGCCCCGGCTAATTTCTCACCTCTCCCGTCTCCTCACCGGCATTGAGATTCACCCTGGCGCAACCCTGGGTCAAGAGGTGTTTATCGATCACGGTATGGGCGTAGTGATCGGGGAAACTGCTATCGTGGGCGATCGCTGCGTGATTTACCAGGGCGTGACTCTCGGCGGCACGGGTAAAGGCAGCGGCAAGCGCCACCCCACAGTAGGCCGCGAGGTGATGGTAGGGGCCGGTGCCAAGATTCTCGGCAACCTTACCGTAGGCGATCGTTGCCGTATAGGTGCGGGGGCCGTGGTGGTGAAAGACGTGCCCGCCGATGCAACAGCTGTGGGAGTCCCAGCTCAGATAAAGCGGAAGGATTCGTTAGCTGTACAGCCCGAGCCGGCAGCACAACCGATTGAAGCATCACAGTCCGAACGAGCTACTCTAGACCCCATGAGAGACGACACGATAGACAAACCAGCTTCGGAGCTTGTCCAGTGGGCCGCCGAGGAATTTGGCGATGGCTTGATGATGAGCACCAGCTTCGGCATTCAGTCGGCGGTAATGCTGCACCTCGTGACGCAGGTGGTGCCCGATATCCCCGTTGTTTGGGTGGATACTGGCTACCTGCCCCTCGAGACCTACCGCTTTGCTGACGAGCTGACCCAGCGGCTAAATCTCAACCTCAAGGTATATCAATCTCCCCTCAGCCCCGCCCGAATGGAGGCTCAGTACGGCCAGCTCTGGGCACAGGAAGACCTAGCGGCGCTGAACAAGTACGATCAGATTCGTAAGGTGGAGCCGATGCAAAGGGCGCTGCGAGACCTGAAGGCAACCGCCTGGTTGGCGGGCCTAAGACAGCAGCAAACGGACTACCGCCGAGGCTTAAATCGCGTTGTGCAGCAGGAGGGCATCACTAAAATTCACCCCATCTTGGGCTGGAATGCCCGAGATCTCTACCAGTATCTTACTGCCCACGATCTGCCCTACCATCCCTTCTTTGACCAGGGCTACGTGACGGTGGGCGACTGGCACTCTAGCCGCCCTCTAACCGCTGAAGACACCGACGAGCGATCAACTCGCTTCCATGGATTGAAGCAGGAATGCGGATTGCACCTGCCATAGGGCGTCGCGGCATAGCGCTACGCTCCGGAGCTATCTGCGGATTTTGCAGCCGCTCTGTAGCGCCTGGACCTGGAAAATCGAGCTACGGCCCTGGATAGAGCGGTTCTAGGCCACTTTCCACAAGAGTAGTAAGCATAAATACTCAAAGCGTGTCGCCGAATCTCTTGAAACCCTGATCCCGATTGCGGTAATCTCATAGCAGATAGATAAGCTCATTTAATCTATCTGCTATTTATGTTGGCCCAGCGACATTGCCTAAATATTGACCCATCGTGCTGACTCAAAGCGCCATGGCTAAAGCGCTAGGCGGCTCCAGCACCTGTTCGCTCAGACCTAACTCACGCTGCGAGTGCCTCGGCCATCGATAATGGATAGTAATTATTGATCCTGCTTGCGATCGCATTTCCTTGCCCTAACTTCACCCCTATTACTGCTCTATAAGGACTTAACCCTATGGCTACCTTTCCCATTGACCTCAGCGCCTACAAAAAAATTACGCTAGACCCTAGCACCACCACCCTCACAGACGACCAGCGCGAGGCCCTCAAGGCCAACATCGAGCTGTCTCGCGCCGCTATCGTCTTCTTCACCGCAACCGGCGCAGCCCATGGGGTCGGTGGCCACACGGGTGGACCTTACGACACGGTTCCCGAGGTGATGATTCTCGATGCGCTGTTCAAGAGCAACGCCGACAAGTTTGTCCCCATCTTCTTTGACGAAGCCGGACATCGGGTGGGCACCCAGTACCTAATGGCCACCTTGGACGGTGACCTGCCCGCAGAGAAGCTGATGAACTACCGCATGGCTCACTCTAAGCTGCCGGGCCACCCCGAGCTGGGCCTCACGCCGGGCATTAAGTTCAGCTCCGGTCGTCTAGGTCACATGTGGCCCTACGTCAACGGCGTCGCCTTTGCTAACCCCGGCAAGACGGTGTTCTGCCTCGGCTCTGACGGCGCTCAGCAGGAGGGGGACGACGCCGAGGCCGCTCGCCTGGCCGTGGCCCAATACCTGAACGTCAAGCTGCTGATCGACGACAACGACGTCACCATCGCCGGTCACCCCTCCAAGTATCTCCCCGGCTTTGACGTGGGCCGCACCCTAGAGGGGCATGGGCTCAAGGTGCTGCGGGGCGACGGCGAGGATATCGACGGGCTGTACAGCAATATCTGCGAAGCCATCAACACGCCGGGCCCCATCGCTGTCATTAACAAGCGGCCCATGTGCCCCGGCATCGAAGGGCTGGAGGGCACCAACCACGGTCACGACGTGATTACCGTCGACGGCGCTATTAACTATCTAGAATCCAAAGGCTACCAGGCCGCTGCCGACCACCTGAAGGGGATCAAAAAGCCCAAGAACGACTATGCCTTCATGGGCTCCACCGACAAAGTGGGATCTAACCGCAACGTCTTCGGCGAGGCCATGGTGGACGCGATGAGCGGTATGAGCGACGAGGAGCGCAAGAACAGCGTCTTGGTCATTGACAGCGACCTAGAAGGCTCCTGCGGTCTGACTCAGATTCGCAAAGCTTACCCCGAAATCTTCATCAGCGGCGGCATTATGGAGCGGGGCAACCTAGCGGCGGCGGCGGGCTTCGGCATGGAGAAGGGCAAGCAGGGGGTGTTCGCCACCTTTAGCGCCTTCCTAGAGATGTGCATCTCCGAGATCACCATGGCGCGGCTCAACAACTCCAACCTGCTGTGTCACTTCTCCCACTCCGGCATCGACGACATGGCGGACAACACCTGCCACTTCGGGCTGAACAATATGTTCGCTGACGGTGGCCTAGATGACAGCTACGCCACTCGACTTTACTTCCCCGCCGACGCTAACCAAATGCGGGCCTGCGTCAAAAAGGTGTTCCACGACGAGGGCCTGCGGTTCATCTTCTCCACCCGCTCTAAGGTGCCAATGATTTTGGACGGTGACGGCAACGAGATGTTTGGCGGCGACTATACCTTCACCCCCGGTAAAGACGAGGTGGTGCGCGAGGGCACTGCCGGCTACATTGTGGCTTTTGGTGAGGCGCTATACCGGGCGGTAGACGCGGTGGAGCGGCTGAAGAAAGAGGGCATTGACGTCGGCCTAATCAACAAGGCGACGCTGAACGTCGTGGACGAGGACATGATGAAGAAGGTGGGCAGCTCCCCCTTCGTGCTGACGGTGGAATCGTTTAACCGCCGCACGGGCTTAGGGAGCCGCTTCGGTTCCTGGCTGCTAGAGCGGGGCTACGCGCCGAAGTTCGCCTTCTTGGGCACCCATGAAGAGGGCAGCGGCGGCCTGTGGGAGCAGTTCCCCCACCAGGGCATCGACCCGACAGGCATCATGAAAAAAGTCAAAGAGCTGGTCGGCTAGATCAACAGATTCCAGTACCGTAGGGGCGTGCGGATACACGCCCTGTTATCGGGTTGCCCAACGCACCAATAGGTCAATCCCAGATAATTTCTTCCCAGCCTACCTAGCCAAACGAAACGAGCAGGGTCTAGAGTCAGTTTGTGGGCAAACCGTTCTGTACCGTGACTCCTGTGAGTGATTCTTTAAGCGCCACCCAAAGCGTCCTGCCCCATCAGCCGCTCTGGATACGATTCGCCCGTCTTGCGGCTGTCAACGTGCTCTCGAACCTGATGGTGCCCTTGGCGGGTCTAGTGGACTCAGCCTTCTTGGGGCACCTCAGCAACATTCGCTTTTTGGCTGGGGTGGCGATCGCCACCGCCCTATTCAATTACCTCTACCGACCCTGCAACTTTCTACGTATGGGCACCACAGGCCCTACCGCCCAAGCGTTAGCTGCTAGCGGGACTGCTGAACAGGTTGGTAGCAGTGTGGCCCCGAGCGCTGAGGCCTCTGCTGAGAAAGCGTCTACAGCCGCCGCACCTGCCCCTGACCTCCCCGATGAGGTGCTGCTAATTTTGCTGCGTAACGGCCTTATTGCCCTGGCGCTGGGCGTCCTGCTGCTGCTGCTGCAAAACCCTCTCAGGACTTTGGGGTTTGCTCTGTTTGATGCCACCCCTGATGTCGTAGAGGCGGGGCGCAGCTACTACAGCGCTCGCATTTGGGATGCCCCCGCTACGCTGCTCAACTTTGTGCTGCTGGGGTGGTTTTTAGGGCGCGAGCAGGGGGGGCGCGTGCTGCTGCTGTCGGCGCTCAGCAATGGGGGGAACGTGGCGCTGGACTACTGGTTCATTGTGCATCTGGGGTGGCAGAGCGCTGGGGCGGGGCTGGCTACTGCCCTCAGTCAGTACATCATGCTGCTCGTAGGGCTGTTTTTTGTGATACGGGATGTGCCCCTGCAGCACTGGCGAATCGCCCCTCAAATTCTCAACCGGCGATCGCTAACGATGGCCTTTCGGCTCAACGCCAACATTTGGCTGCGCAGCGTGCTGTTTATTACTGTCTATGCCCTATTCACCGCCTGGAGCGCTTCTCTCGGAACGACAGCCCTAGCGGCCAACATGCTGCTGCTGCAGGTGGTCATTTTGGCGGTGTACTTCATTGACGGGCTGGCGTTCGCCACCGAGAGCATTGCGGGGAGCTTTTATGGCGCTAAGGCCACCGGTTCCCTCCTGCCGCTGCTGAAGTTAGCGGGAGGAACAGGGCTAGTGCTGGGGTTGGGGGTGGCTACGGTATTCGCAGCGTTTCCCGGATCTCTCTTTGCCCTGCTGACCAACCACGGCGAAATCGTGCAGCATATCGCCCACGACGTCCTGTGGCTGCTGCCCGTGTTGGGGTTTGGGTCAATGGCGTTTGTGCTAGACGGCTATTTTCTAGGCTTGGCCAACGGGCCGATTCTGCGCAACAGTATGGCTACGGCAGTCGTTGTGGGATTCCTGCCGCTGGCGATCGCGAGCTGGCAGCTGAGCGCAAACGGGCTGCTGTGGGCAGCGATGGCGGCATTCATGCTGGTGCGAGCGGTAGTTTTGGGGGTTCAGGTGCCGCAGTCTTTGGAGATAGGGGAGGGGACATCGCCCGCTAAGTAGCCGTTGGCTGAACGAGGACGATTTCGTCACCCCTCCCTACACTACTTGGCGAACGGGCAGTCAGCCGCTTTGGAGCCAGAGCGCAAGCCCGCGTCGAAGCAGGCTACATGCCCCCCCGCGCGGACGTTGAAATCGTCGAAGTCTTGGTCTGATCCGCTCTCACCCACCAAAATTGAGCCAGTATCTTCAACGCGAATGACGATGCCGCCATTACCTAAGTCGCTCAGGGTCCCGCCAAATTTAAACCAGCGCTGTCTTCCCTGGTTTAGAGCGTCTAGCGAATAGAGAATCTCCTCCGAAATTCCGTTGAACTGAGACTCTAGATAAAAGGCGTAGCTCGTATCGGCCCGAAACTCGAACTCTGCTAGCGGGTCTGGAACGGTGACGCCGGGGCTACCGGAAAAGTCGCTTCTATCTGGCAAACCCAAGTCATCTCTGTATCTGGAGGGGGCGGTTACGTCTTGACTGCGATCAGATGGAACGGTTTCCTCATAGAGCGGGTAGGTGCGGACAACTCGGCCACTGTTGTCGAGTTCCGCAACGCCGAAGGTTGATTGATAGGCGTTATTGGACTCAATAAATTCAAACTCGATAATGGTGTCAGCGTCGAACCGAACAGCGCCGTTGTCAAACTCTTCGGCTTGAACTAAAGACGCTGGAACAAGAACGCTGCCCAGTACCGCCAGCATCGCCAGTGGTTTCCAAGCGAAATTAGGCATAGTCTCTCCCTCAGGATAAAGTGTGGATTACGGCAAAAATTAGGACTTGAATTTTCGATAGCGATCGCTACCAGAGCCGACCTAGAGCGCCCGAGAACTGCTCTGCCACCTCAGGGTCTAGTCCGCTCAAAAACTGCTGGGTCTGGCTCACGATCTGGTTAAATTGCACACAGGCGGTCGTTGTGCAGTCTTGAGGGCTACTTGGCCCTCGGGCAAATCGCCTGGGGCCTGTAACAGACTGAGACATCTCGCAGGCGGAGTAGGCTTCTTCTAGCAGGCGCGATAGCTCATTCGCCTGATTGATAGTGGTCTCGTCAATAAACCGGATACTGTCTACTATCGTTCCCGTATTGTCGGAAACGTTGGGGCCAGTGATATCGGAAACGTTGGGGCCAGTGATGTCAGAGACGTTGGGGCCAGTGACATCCGACTGGTTCTGGGCTAGGGCTGGCGCACCGCTCCCCACAATTGCGATCGCCCCCCCTAACAGTCCAATCAAGCCATACTGCATAAGTTTCATCGTAAAAATAAACTCCTAGAATGGTTAGAAAAGTGACCTAGAACTTAAACGACACCCCCGCCCCCAAGACAAATCGGGCACCGTCGCCTGCTCCGGTGATGTCCCGTACGCCAGGCGTAATTACGATAGGAATATTTCGGAAAGGAACCACCGATACCGCCGCCGCTAAATCCTGGCCCGTCCATTCAACGATGGCGCTAACCGGCTGAATCACGCGCACGGCAACCCCGCCAAACACGCCGACGCCGTCGTCGTCATTGATGATGTCGTTCTCGCTTCTAAACCGACCTGACCCAACCCCAGCGGTGAAGGCAACGCGGCTAAACGGGTTGCGAATATCTTCCCGGGTTTTGAGGATGTTGGTGACGGAGCCATAGATCGAATCTTCAAAGTCCACTTCACCCGTCGTCAGAAACCCCTCCCAGCCCAGGGCAATGCCCCAGCCACCGGGAAGCTGTCGGTGCAGCTTGGCATTAAATCCACCAGCGCCAAAATCCCGGCTGCCCCCAAAGCTAGCCACGGTGTAAGACAGCTGCAGGCCGACGGCCTCTTCCGCATCTCCTAGGCCAATCCCTACCCCTAAAGTGCCATCGTCTTTGTTGCCAAACCGGGTCCGCTCCTGGTAGCCAAAGCCGACAAACCCAGTAAAGTCGTCTGCCCCAAACCCTGAGGGGTTAGATAGCGTAATGGCGGGTGAGCCTTCGTAAATGTTGCCAAATTCCGGCGTCGGTTCTAGATTTTGCAGCTGCTCTTGAAGCTGGTCAACTTGCTCCCGCGAGGGCGTTTGTGCTAGGAGCTGCGGCTGCGAATCAGCTCGAACCGCCGGGGTCACCTCGGTTACCGAAAGGCTTTGGGGAGTCGTCAACGCCTGCTGATGCAAAGTATCTAGCACCTGTGCAAGCCGCGTCTCTTTAATAACTTTCGCCGCTGCAGCAGGGTCTACCACTGGATCTATAACTGGATCCACCACTGGATCTATAACTGGGGACAAACCGGATGTGGCTGACCCAACGGCTTCAGGGGCAGCTGCGATCGCCTCCGCCGCTGCTTCAGAGGGGGGGGTCGCAGCTAGACGCTCTGGCAAAGGGCTGAGGCGTGGGTCTTGAGTCGGATCTAACCCTGCAGGTGAGTCAGCCCATTCGTCGCTGCTTGGCGGCGATGAAAGCTCTAGTAGGTCGATCGTCTCAGGCGCGATGGATATTTCAGCTGTTGCTGACGCCGCTATATCAGGCAGAGCCTCGGAGGACGCTAGGGAAGATGGGGTGGGGGGAGTAGCCGGCTCGGTGGAAGCAGCTTGAGGCAGCTCACCGGTCGCTAAAGCCGCTAATGTCCACAATGCAGCGGTACTAATAGACATAGACAAGGGAGAAGTATTAAAGGTTACGTCGTCTTGCACCCCGCGCTGTCCGTCATACGTCGTCTATTGCAAGCGACTATTCAGACCTAGACAGTGATATTGCTCCGCCTATATAGGCAAGGCATAACCATAGATACATCCACGCCCTTTCTTCATCAGGGTGAGACACCGTGAAATTAGTAGGGTCCACATCAAATCCTGATGAAGCAATGCTGCATTGACCTAGGACTTGAACCTGTGGAGCTGCACCGGCTGAACCGAATGCCTTTAGAAGCGGCGACCTTGAAGCCAATAGGTATTCATAATTCCCCGTCCCTTGACGTCAACTGGGCCGCGCTCTTTCAGCCGATATCGATCCTTCAAGATACTGTAGACGTCGGCAGTGACCTGAATCGAGTTCGGTTCGCCCTGGGACTCCATACGGCTCGCAATGTTGACCGCGTCACCCCAGAGATCGTAAATAAATTTGCGGATGCCGATTACGCCGGCAACGACTGGGCCGGTGTGAATCCCAATTCTGAGCTGAAATGGTGCAGCCTCTTCTTTTGATTTGGAAGAGCGACGAAACTTGGTAATCTCTCGCTGCATGTCGAGGGCCATGTCTGCGATCGCGCTGACGTGGTCATCGCTACGGGTCGGAATTCCCCCGGCAACCATGTAGGCATCACCAATCGTTTTGATTTTTTCAAGCCCGTGAACGTCGGCTAGCTTATCAAAGCAGGAAAAAATACTGTTGAGTAAGTCGACAATTTCAGAGGCAGAAATGCTGGCCGCAATAGGGGTAAAGTCAACAATATCGGCGAACAAAATAGTGGCCTGCTCAAAGCGTTCTGCGATCGCCCGATCGTCTCTTCTAAGCTTAAGATTTTCGGCGATTGGGCGAGGCAAAATGTTAAGCAGAAGTCGCTCTGATTCAGCTCGCTCTTCCAGCAGCGCAATTTCTGCCAGTTTGCGGATAGTGATGTCTTGAACGGTACCCTCATAGTAGAGAATATTGCTCTGCTCATCGCGCACCGCTCGCGCGTTTTCCGCCGTCCAAATGATATCGCCATCCTTGCGATATACGGTAGCCTCAAAGTTTGAGATCGTGTTCTCTACATCGATGAGATCAATAAATTCGGTTCGTCGATTAGCATCGACATACAGCTGATCGACACTGTTGACCTGATTGATTAAATCTTCAGCAGAGCTGTAGCCGTACATCTGGACCAAGGCCGGATTGACGCTGATGTAGTTGCCGTCAGGAGTGGTCTGAAAAATTCCCTCTGCAGCGTGCTCGAAAATGTCGCGATATTTTTCCTCCGCCTGTCGCAGCGCTGATTGAGCGCGCTTTTGCTGGGTAATATCCCGCGCGACCCAGATGACGCAGTTATCCGGCATGGGAGATACGCTGGCGGTGAACCAAACCTCCTCAGAGCCATCACCAACCGGCAAGCAGTATTCGAGGTTGAGCGTTCTGCCAGTGTTGAGCGCCCGCTGAATATGGATGATGAACAGCGCCGCCTGCTCGCGGGGCAGCACGTCATAGACCGTTTTACCCACGCGCTCAAGATCTGGGCTGTAGAGCAGATCGGACCTCGTGGACACAATTTTTCGGTAACGCCCCCCTGCATCAAAGACCGCGATGTAGTCTGTCATCGCCGCAAATAGGGCCCGCAGTTCTGCCTCGGAGGAGCGCAGCGCTTTTTCGATGCGCTGACGCTCAGAAATCTCCTCAAACAGCCGCTGGTTCAAATCCTGCAGCGTGCGAGTTCGCTCTAGAACCTTGCTCTCGAGATCTTCTTTAGTTCGCTCTAGCTCTACAACCGCCTGCTTCCTCTCCGTGATATCTTCAACCGTCCCCTCGTAGTACAGACTCCTGCCCGCCTCATCGCGAACGACGCGCGCATTTTCAGAGATCCAGATCAGCTGTCCGTCCTTTCGGTAAATCTGGGACTCGAACTTGAAAATCTCGCCCTGCTGCTCTAGCGCATCGACAAATTCGCATCGTCGGTCGGGCTCGACGTAGAGCTGATTTTGAATGCTCGTCAAGTCGCTCATCAGTTCGTCAGCTGAGCTGTAGCCATAGATTCTAGCCAAGGCGGGGTTAGCGCTCAGATACTGACCCTGCACATTGGTTTGAAAAATCCCCTCGGCAACCCGCTCGAAGATGCTGCGGTAGTTGACTTCCGCCTGCTCGAGCGCCAGTTCAGCCTGCTTGCGCTCCGTGATGTCAATGCCAACAGTAAAGACTGCCTGGGAGTCCCCCTGATCGTACTTTTGAGCCATGATCAAGAAGTTATGCAGCGCCCCGTTGATGTTGGCGTCGATTTCTCGGCTATCGTAGGTGCCTGGGCTGTCAAAGACTTGCTGAACAAAGTCACTGAAGTCTTGCCCCGTCTGAAGAAATCCAATGTCTTGATTCACAAAGGCGCTGGGAGGCAAATTAAATAAGTCGGCTAGGTGGCGGTTGACGCCCAGATAGCGTAGGTCGGCGCTGACCCAGGAGACAATGCCGGGAACAGCATCGAGCGCAGCCTCAAGCTGGGCCTTAGTTCTCTTGAGTTCGTCTTCAGCGTTACGGCGGTCGGTGACGTCAATGCCAACGGCGAAGGCCGCTTGGTTATCGCTATATTTCTGTACCACCATGAGATAGGTGCGTTTCTGACCGCTAACGATCGCCGGAAACTCGCGGTAGGCTTCTCTGCTATCTTGTCTGAAAAACTCTCGAACAAATTCAGCAAATTCGGAGCTTGCCTGGAGAAAACCGATATCTTGATTTGCAAAATCTTTGGGCTCCAAGCCAAACATGCTGGCCAGCTGCGCGTTCACCCCCCGATAGCGCAGGTCCGCCCCAATCCAAGACACGATACCCGGAATCGTTTCTAAAATAGCCTGGAACTGATCTTGAGACGTTCTGCGGGCCGTAATATCCCGCAGGATGACTAACGCAGTATCGTCCTGGCAGGGAAACACGCGAACTTCTTCGTACTGAATGCGATCGCCAATCTGGAGCTGCTGCTCGAAGACCTGGCCTACCCCCGTGTCCAGCACCTGCTGAACGGCCTGAAGCTGACGCTCGGCGACGTCTTCTGGCAGTACGTCGCTCACGTGCTGACCTACGACGTCAACTGACTCGTTGAGGTAGTCTGAAAACGCCTCGCTATGAACTTTGTCGAGATAGATACCGTCCCGGCCCACAACGGTCATCAAGTCTGGAATCGCCGCTAGTATTTCTTCCTTCTGGGTTTCGCTTTTCTTGAGCGCGTTCAGAATGCGCTGACGCTCAGCAATCTCTTCAATCAGATAATCATTGGACTCACGCAGCGCCGCCGTGCGCTCTTCTATCTGCTGCTCTAGCGTAAGTTTAAGCTGATGGTCATCGGCCTCGGCATGCTTACGTGCGGTGATGTTGATGCAATACCCCTCATAGGCCGCAGCCCCACCCTCGTGATCACGAACGGCACGAGCGTAGCTCACAAGCCAGATCGCTGGTCCGTCCTTTGGCTGAGCGGTATGCTCAAACTCTTGCGCTATGCCGTGACGCTCAACGCGCTGCACGAGGCGCTGATAATCCTGTGGATTTTGAAAAAGAGACTGCGGGCTGCTGCTGGCCTTGAAGTCGTCAGCTGTGGAATAGCCTAGGATCTGAGCGAGTGCGTTGTTGGCATAGAGACAGTCTCCGTCAGCCGAAAGCTGAAAGAAGCCAATTAAAGCATTGTCCACCCTATCCTTAAACTCCTGCAGCCTTTCTTGAGCTTCCTGCATCTGCCGGTTAGAGTTTTCTAAACAAGCGGCACGCTGACGAAGCTCAAGCAGCTCGTGGTAAAGCTGCTCCCGCGTCAATTGCCCATCGGAATCGCGAATCAGAGCTGAAAAGTCAGGCATCTTCGGATGCTCACAGACTTCGGATGTATCGGACGCGGGAGAACAATAGCTGTTGGAGGATAGGGAAGGAGTCTCTTTGGAGGAGTTCGCCATTGGAAGAAACTAGGTCTCAGGTTGACGATAATTGACACAATAAACCAAAATCACTTTGAGACGTGAGGTTCTCCGCCAACGGAAAACTCCACCTCCCAGCTGAGACGGGGCTTATGAGCGCAGTGTCGAGCCTAGTAGATACCCTGAATGTGCAGCACCGCCGAATCTTTAAGTAGTCTGGCTACTACTTCGGTGCTGAATCTATCATAGCGGTGAGACACCCCATGATGGATGTGCTGCGGAATAGTGATAATAGCGCTGATGGGTAGATGGCGTTTGAGGCTGACATCGCCGGACATCAAAGTCTGACGAAAGCGGAAGCGCAGGACTGCGTTTAGATGCATTGTCTATTCTATATATCCCTTATTGTGAAGTATAGTCAGCCACAGCTGCTGTAGTATTAAGCACGCATTAAGCGCATTGACTCAAGCCTGATGTGAAAGTAGGCCTCTACGGCGCGCGAACTCGGCCCCATTTAAGGTCGTTCTGGCGGCTTCGCCTTCTAACCTTTCAACTCTGCAAGCCCCCTCCCCTAAAGGTCGTAATATCTCTAAACAGAACTGAGGGTAGGGACTGCGCTAAGCTGTCTAGCAGTCGTTAGGTTTAGGGCGATCGCCCGGTGTGATCCTTTGTTACGCTGGCTCGTTATGCTCAATAGAACTTAATACGTTACATCCTTTAACTTTTGCCCAGTGTTATGGTTGCAAGCCCTCCCCGCTCTATCCGCATCGGTTCCCGTAAAAGCCAGCTCGCCCTAATTCAAACGCATTGGGTTCGAGATAGCCTGCAGCAGGTGTTCCCCGACCGTCGGTTTGAGGTGCACACCATGAACACTCAGGGAGACAAAATTCTGGACGTGGCCTTGGCCAAGATTGGGGACAAGGGGCTGTTTACCCAGGAGCTAGAGACCTGCATGCTGGACGGCGACGTGGACTTCGCTGTCCACTCCCTAAAAGATCTGCCGACCCGCCTTCCGGAGGGCTTGACCTTAGGCTGCGTGACCAAGCGGGAAGACCCGTCGGATGCGCTGGTGGTGCACCAAAACCACAAAGATAAGCAGATTGATACGCTTCCTGAAGGCGCGGTCATCGGAACGTCTTCTCTAAGGCGTCTCGCGCAGCTCCGTCACCACTACCCTCATCTAAGGTTTAAGGACGTCAGGGGCAACCTCAACACGCGCCTGAGCAAGCTAGACAACGGCGAGTACGACGCCCTTATCTTGGCAACGGCAGGGCTCGTGCGCATGGACATGAGCGATCGCGTCCATCAGGTGCTGCCTCCCGAGATTTCCCTCCATGCGGTAGGACAGGGGGCGCTAGGCATTGAGTGCCGGGCCGACGACCCCGATATCCTCGCTATCATCAAGCCGCTGCAGCATCAGCCTACGGCCCAGCGCTGCTACGCCGAGCGAGCCTTCCTGCGGGAGCTAGAGGGGGGCTGTCAGGTGCCCATTGGCGTCAACACCCAGCTAGACGGAGAGCAGCTCACTGTGACGGGTTTGGTCGCTAGCCTAGACGGGCAGATCATTGTACGGGACATCGTCTCTGGTCCGGCCTCCGAAGCCGATGCGTTGGGGATCAAACTCGCGCAGCTGCTCCGGGACCAGGGCGCACAAGACATCCTCGACAAAATTACCGCCGAGTCCCGCGCGTAAATCTCCCGTAGTTCATGCAGTAAGCGCGCCTAGCGCGCTTGAGGCAGCCGCCCCGCTAACCCCGTCATTATCTTGAGCGCCAGCCACCGAGCTAGCCGCAGCCGCGCCATCAGTCGCAGACCCAGCCGCCTGACCAGTACTAAGGGCGGCCAGCTATTGGAGAAGCTGCGGTCCAGCACATCGGTGAAGCCAAGAATAGCTAGATTCTCCACCTGTCTCCACCGCTCGTAGCGCTTTAGGGTTTGCAGAGCGCCAATGTCCTGCCCGGCTTGGTGGGCGGCCAGCAGCGTTTGGGCCAGGGCAGCAGCGTCGCGGATGCCAAGGTTAAGGCCCTGCCCGCCGACGGGGTGGCAACAGTGGGCAGCATCTCCCACAAGCGCGAGACGGGGCTTAGCGTACTGGCGGCTGTGCATTAGCTTCACGGGAAACAGATGGCGATCGCTCAGCAGCTTGATTTGACCTAGCGCCCCGCCATAGCGGAGGCTGAGCACCGCCAAAAATTCTCGCTCGCTCATTTCCATCAGACGCTCCGCCTCGGCATGGGGAGCCGTCAGCACAATTTGACAGCGGTTGTCCGGCAGGGGCAGCGTGGCGAAAGGGCCGCTGGGCCAAAAGTGCTCTCGGGCCACATTACCGTGAGACTTTTCGGGGCGAATTACGGCGGTGACGCAGGACTGCCAGTATTTCCAGCCCAAAGTTTTGATACCTGCCTGCTGACGCAGCTGCGATCGCGACCCGTCGGCGGCCACCACGAGCTGTGCCTGGATCGGATACGTCTCGCTGCCCTTTTCAACCCTCAGCAGCGTCGAGCGCTCATCATAGGCGACCGACGCAACCCGAGCGGGACAGAGCCAAGAAACGTTTGTCGCCCCGTCAAGATACCGCTGCAGCTCGCGGACCAAAACGCGATGCTCACCGACGTAGCCCAGCGCCGGAGTTCCTAAATCCTGAGGGCGCAGGTTGATCACCGCCGGGCAGTCAGCGTCTGCTAGCCGAATCGTGTCGAAAGTGGTGATGTCCGGCAAAATTGACCGCCAGAGTCCCAAACCCTCAAAGATTTGTCCCGTTAGCAGCGTGATGGCGTAGGCCCGCTCCCGCTGCAAACCGGCCTCGCGGGTGCTCGCGTCAATGAGGGTAATATGCAGCCCGCTGCGGCTGAGGGCAGCGGCAAGGGTCATGCCAACGATGCCGCCGCCGACAATGGCAACGTCGGTGTGTCGCGTAGAGCTAGATAGATTGGATGGGGTTGGAGAAACGAGCACAGTGAGAGATGTGGCAGAGGCCACACGGCTTAACCTTACTTAATACATTTTAAGCTAACCCAACGCCGCAATTTTGTCCGTGAGCGCTTGAGCCTGCTGCGTGATTTCCTCCCAAGCGCCAGTCCGCAGCGCCGACTTTGGGAACAGCGCCGTTGAAAGACCGACGGCGATCGCCCCTGCTTCTAGATAGAAGGGAGCTGCGGCTAGGGCAATACCGCCAGTAGGCACCAGGGGAATATGTCCCAAAGGTCCCTGCAGGGCGCGGATGTAGGCGACTCCTCCTACGGCGGTAACCGGAAAAACCTTAACGCTCGCCGCTCCCGCATTCCAGGCGGCAACAACTTCGCTAGGCGACAGCGCCCCAGGAATAACGGGTCGCTGTCGCGCCGCCTGCATCAGCGAGACGTTTGTGTGAGGGCTAAAAACGAACTGGGCCCCGGCGTCGACGGCCTGGCGCAGCGCTTCGATAGACAAAATCGTTCCCACGCCGATTTGGCAGTGGGGTAGCTCAGCGCGCAGCTGGGCGATGAGGCGGGCGGCCTGGGGGGTGGTCCAAGCCACCTCAATGAGACGCATCCCCCCTGCCGCCACGGCGATCGCCATGGCATAGCCCAGGTCAGGGGTGGCAGCGCGAATTACCGCGATCGCTCGGTGCCGCCTGAGCTGCAGCAGCCAGGTTTCGCGGATGGCAGTGAGGTCCATAGCCATCAAAAATAACCGACGTCAAGCAAGTAAAACGGGAGCCGCCGTAACAGCTCCCGAATGTAGCGCTATTGTACTAGACCGATGCGTCGGGCTGGTTCAACCGGTTGAACCAGCCGCCCTTAGGCTAGGCGATCGCCGCCACCTTGACATCGCTGTTGGCCAACAGATACTGCAGCTCTTCCGCATCTACAGTCTCCTTCTCAACCAGCATGTCCGCCAGCTGATTTAGAACGCTGCGGTTGCCGCTCAGCACATCCTTGGAGCGGCGGTAAGCCTGGTCCACCAGGTTGCGCACCTCGTCGTCGATAGTCGCTGCCGTCTCTTCGGAGAAGTCACGCTCTGAGGAGATATCGCGGCCCAGGAACATATTGCCCTGCTGGCGACCCAAGGCCACAGGCCCGAGGCGATCGCTCATGCCAAATCGCATCACCATCTGACGCGCCACGCGAGCCACCTGCTGCAGGTCGTTGGAGGCCCCGGTGGTCACCTCTTCATCCCCAAACACCAGCTCTTCCGCAATGCGTCCCCCAAGGGCTACCGCCATCTGGTTTTGCAGGTAGGAGCGGGAGTACAGCCCCGAATCCATGCGGTCTTCGCTGGGGGTGAACCAGGTCAGGCCACCGGCGCGGCCGCGAGGAATGATGCTGATCTTTTGCACAGGGTCATAGTCGGGCATCAGCGCCCCCACCAGGGCGTGGCCCGCCTCGTGGTAAGCCACCAGAGACTTGCGCTTCTCGCTCATGACGCGGTCCTTCTTCTCGGGACCGGCCAAGACGCGATCGATGGCGTCATTGACTTCGTCCATCGCAATCTCGGTGAGGTTGCGCCGCGCCGCCAAAATCGCCGCCTCGTTCAGCAGGTTCGACAGATCAGCGCCCGTAAAGCCAGGGGTACGGCGCGCAATCTTCTCTAAATCCACATCCTTAGACAGGGTCTTGCCGCGAGCGTGGACGTTGAGAATCTCCAGACGACCCGCATAGTCGGGGCGATCTACCACCACCTGGCGGTCGAAGCGGCCCGGACGCAGGAGCGCCGCATCCAATACATCGGGGCGGTTTGTCGCCGCAATGATGATGATCCCGGTGTTGCTCTCAAAGCCGTCCATCTCGGTGAGCAGCTGGTTGAGCGTCTGCTCCCGCTCGTCATTACCGCCGCCGAGACCTGCGCCCCGCTGACGACCCACTGCATCGATCTCGTCAATAAAGACGATGCAGGGCGCGTTGGTCTTTGCCTGCTCGAACAGGTCGCGGACGCGAGAGGCACCGACGCCCACAAACATCTCTACGAACTCAGAACCCGAAATCGAGAAGAAGGGCACGCCCGCCTCGCCTGCAACCGCGCGGGCTAGCAGGGTTTTACCGGTTCCGGGAGGGCCAACTAGCAGCACGCCCTTGGGGATTTTGGCACCGATGGCCGTGAAGCGGTCGGCGTTCTTTAAAAAGTCTACGACCTCGGTTAGCTCTAGCTTGGCCTGCTCAATGCCGGCTACATCGCCAAAGGTCACCTGGGTCTGGGGCTCCATCTGGACCCTAGCCTTCGACTTACCAAAGTTCATCGCCTGACTGCCGGGACCGCTCTGGGCGCGGCGCAGCACGAAGAACAATACCAGCAGCAGCAAGAAGGGAATCAGCAGCGTACTCAGCACCCGCAGCAGCACGTTGTCCTCCGCCTGCGGGGAAACGGTAATATCGACATTCTTTCTGATAAGCGTATCTAGCAGCTCTGAGTCTGGCAGTAGGTCGACGCTAAACTTCTCACCATCCTGTGCGGTAGCGATCGCCCGCGAACGGTCAGAGCTAATCAGCACCTTCTCAACTTGACTCTGCTCAACCCGCTGTAAAAAGTCGCTGTATGCCCAGCGTCCCTGAGCGGGCGGCTGGCGATCTAGTAGAGCGGTCGCCAAAAAGATAACGACCACCACCAAGAGCGCATAAAGCCCTGCATTTCTCCACCGTTTGTTCACTGGGAGCTGTCCTCCTAATTCCGTTTCAAGGTAACGTTAACCGTTTGTGTGAATATTGTTAATTAATATTAACTTAGATTAGACGGCTCTGTAGCTTTACGCCGGACAAATGCGCCCAAGGGCTGGGCTGCTAATCGGATTCGATCTTCTCAGATTAACTTCTTAGGGGCTAAAGCTTTTGGCGAACGTCTTAGCACGAGCACGCCTTGACACAAGCACAGATAACGGCACCATTAGTCATCAGTTTAGCATTTTGACCTTAATGGCTGCGGTTCTCATACCCCAGGCATTCGCCTAGCTAGAAGCGCTGGTGTAGAACCGCAGCGCGAAGCGCCAAAATGCCTGGGACAGAAGAAACAGCCCTACGGAGAGGCCAGCGGCGATCGCCAGCCAGTAGCCCTCAGCGCGGCCCAGAAGAAACTGAGCCGGGATGGTGGTCAAAAACGCCACGGGCACCACAAAGGTAAAAAACGCCCGGTAGGCGGCAGGGTAGGCCACGATGGGATAGCGCCCCGCCTCCAGCAGCCCCCGCAGCACCTCGGTAACGTTGTAGACCTTGACGAACCAGATGCTGGTTGCGCCTAGAATAAACCACAGGCTATAGAGGCTGAGAAAACCGGCGAGCAGCGGCAGCAGACCCAGGAGATAGTTTCTTGGGGCTAGCCCGAGCTGGGTGCCCGCATAGCCAATAATCAGCAGTCCAAAGGCAATATCCGGCAGGCCCCAGGGGGAAATAGTCCGAGTCGAAAGCCAAAACTGAGAGCTGATGGGCTTGAGCAGCACAAAGTCCAGCGTGCCCTGCTGCACATGGCGGACGATGCGGCTGAGGTTTGGGGACAAAAAGGTGGCGGCAAACCCCTGCAGTAGGGTAAACAGCCCCAGTACGATCAGCGCCTCGGTCCAGGACCAGCCGCTAAAGGTATAGTCAGTGCGGTAGAACAGGAAGAGCCCAAATAGGCTCCCCACCAGACCCCCTAAGCTCGTCAGACTGGCGATGACAAAATTGAGTCGATACTCCAGCTCTGCGGCGATCGCCGCACCCCAAAACAGCTGCAATACCCGAGCATAGCGACTAACTTTCCTCAAGCGTCCAGCCATAGCGCGTCACCTCTGTGATTGAATCCGCACTTATTAAATCCGTACTCATTAAATCCGTACTCATTCGTACTCAAGGTACATCTAAATCTGCAGCGGGGGGCTACGTGGCAAACTAGACTGAATACCAGGTAGAGACATTGGCACCGCTATGTCTCTACGGGCCTATCCGATGCAGCGAATTTACACCTCTCATCAACATCGACCTTTTCACACCCTCTCTTAACTGCACAATATGGACTGGTGGCAAAAGCTCAAAGATAATTCCTTAGCTCGCCTCGGCGTCATTGTCCTGGCGACGCTCTATGCGATCGCCCTGACCGCTGAATTTGTGGCCCCCTACGATGCCTATAGCACCCAGGCCACCGGCTCATTCTTGCCCCCTACGCAAATTTATTGGCGATCGCCCGAGGGACAGTTTATCGGTCCTCACGTCTACCCCACAACCTTGGGGGCGGTGGATCTAGAGACTGGAGAAAGAGAGCTGCAGGTCGACTACAGCCAGCCCGCTCCCCTACGACTGTTGACCAAAGGGACGGAGTACCGCTACTTCCAGCTCAAGCTGCCGCTGCCGACGCAGTTTTCCCTAGCGGAGCCCGCCTTTGAAGACGTGGAGCTGCTGCCGGGAATCCCAGGAGATCGACATCTATTCGGCGCAGTGGGGCCCGCTCGGATCAACCTACTAGGAACAGACGAGCAGGCCCGCGATCAGTTCAGCCGCCTCGTCTACGGCAGCCGTATCAGCCTCAGCATTGGGCTAGTGGGCATTGCAATCTCCTTCCCTCTAGGAATGCTGGTGGGCGGCATCTCTGGCTACTTCGGCGGCGCGGTGGATGCCGTGCTAATGCGGGTGGTGGAGGTGCTGATGACGATTCCCACCATCTATTTGCTGATTGCCCTAGCGGGAATTTTACCGGCGGGGTTGAGCAGCTCGCAGCGGTTTTTGCTGATTGTATTGATTACGTCTTTCGTGAGCTGGGCTGGGCTAGCCCGCGTTATTCGGGGGCAGGTACTCTCTATTAAGCAGCGGGCCTTCATCCGCGCTACCCAGGCGATGGGGGGGCGATCGCTCTACACCATTGTGCGGCACGTGTTGCCCCAGACGGCCACCTACGTAATTATTGCTTCTACCCTGGCGGTTCCCGGGTTTATCGTTGCCGAGGCGGTCCTCAGCCTCATCGGCTTGGGTATTCAACAGCCCGACCCCTCCTGGGGCAATATGCTTTCCCTGGCCACGAGCGCGTCGGTGCTGGTGCTCTATCCCTGGCTGGTGTGGTCCCCGGCTTTTTTAATCGTGATTACGGTGCTGGCGTTCAACCTACTGGGGGATGGCCTGCGGGACGCGCTGGACCCCCGAGACCTGAAGAATTGAGGGCAGTGCCCTGTCCATGCGGTTGGGACTGCCCTAACCCTACACCGGGCTTTGACCATAGAACGGCAGAGCCTCTGACCAATGGGGGCGATCGCCTCGGTGCCACTGGGCGAGGGCGATCTGTAAAACGGCGTTCACCGTTGAGCCTAAGCCTCCCTCAGCCGCAAACTGCTGGCAAGGGACACACTGCTGCCGCATCTCTTCCCACACGGTCCGGTCCATCACCGTATCTGGCAGTTTGGGCACAAGGCCGATGAGGCGATCGCTGGCGTCGCGCTGCACGCTATAGACCGCCGCAAAGACCTGGCCCCGGCGAGCAGGCATCTCCACCGCGATATCGCCCGCTGGTGTTGGGCTCGCTTCTGCATCAGGGTGCTCTAGAATCGCCTGCCAGGCCGCTGCCTCTAGGGACGATACGGCAAACAGCGGTAGATCGAGCTGCTGGGCCAGGGTACGAGCAGCCACAATACCGACGCGGGTTCCCGTAAATCCTCCTGGTCCTCGCGCAACGGCAATGAGAGAAATGTCAGACCAGCTCAGGGGTTGGATAAAGGCCTGCAGCTTGACGTGAAGCTGCGTTGAGAGGGCGTGGCCTAGGTTCCACACCTGCGTTTTATCTTGCGTTGACTGAGGGGCTGAGATGGCGCTGAGGGGCGCTAGGGCTATCCCGAGCTCTGGGGTAGTGGTGTGCAGGGCGAGGGCGTAGGGCGGAGAGTCGCTAGTGGGATTGGGCACTAAAGAATAGGGTAGTTGGCCTAAGGTTGAACTATTTTCCTGGAGAGACTGCAGTCTGTGCAAACCACACATTTGAGCTTAGCGGACCTTAGAGGACTACCGTTTTAACGTGACCGTCGCGCGGATTGACCCAAGGAAGCTCCATCCGTATCGCCTAGCGACCGGATGGAGAGGATGTCACCGAAATACCGGCATCGTGAAGTGAAAGCAGCTTCCCTGATCAGGTTCAGAGTCCACCCAAATTTGGCCATAGTGCGCCGTAACGATACGCTGACAGAGCGAAAGCCCGATCCCGTACCCGTCTTTTGCTTCATCTCGCTTAAGGCGGAAGCGGTCTTCAAAAATGCGCTGCTGATTTTCCTCCGGGATGCCCGGTCCCGTATCGCAGATGCTCACCTGAATCTTCTGGGTTGTTCGGTGCAGAGCGCTGATGCTGATGGTTCCTCCCTCAGGCGTGTACTTGGTGGCGTTGTCGAGCAGGTTGATGACCAGCTGGCGCACCAGCTCTGGGTCGGCATGCACCTGAGGAAGGTCAGTCGGGACATCCACTTCAACCTGCTGGGATTTGCCGTGAAACTGTCGCCGCAGCCGGTCAATAATATTGATGAGCAGCGCCGCAAAGTCGAGAGGCACCGGATTGATCTGGAAGCGGGCATGGCTCCCTCGAGCGGCCTGTAGGATATCGGTAATCATGCGGTCGATTGCTTTGGTCTGGGTGCGCCCGTGGTGAAGCAGCTGTGCCTGTAGCTCAGGCTTTAGGGGAGAGATGGCGCTGTCGCTCTCGAACCCCATCTCTAGGGTTTCTAGGGCAATTGAAAGCGCCGTTAGCGGGTTGCGCAAATCGTGGGCCAACATAGCAATCAGCCGATCTTTGAATTGCAGCTGAGCTTCTAGATTCGCTTTTTCCTGCGTCACCTGAAACAGCTCGTCCGACAGGCGAATAAGCTCAGCCTCGTGGGCTATCGACGGCTGAGCTGAGGTTTGGGCAAGCTGAACCGGCGCGCCGTTAGACTCCGCTTCATCTGCGGGAAGCCAGCGAGACCACCAAGTTTCAAGCTGCTCCACCAGGTTGGTGCCGGTCAGCATTTGCTGCGGCTTGGGGGCAGACTTGACCAGCGCAGGCGTTGCCACTAGCTTAAAATGCTCTGCCAAGTGGGGCTGTTCCCCGACGTCGATGACCTGAAGCTCACAGCGATCGCTGTCGGCGCGGTGCTTCAGATAATGTCGTATCTGGCGAATACGCTCGCTCGACTGAGGTCGTTTGTCGACAAAGAGGAGCAGCTTTAGATCTAGGGCGAGCGCGGTGGGCGCTGATTCAGTTTGTCGGGACGACAGTGGTGCCTTCATGAGCGGTTCTCAAACTATCACATGGCCTGATGCATAAGCGGTTGAGATTGACCAAGCTCCCTCCAATATCGACTCTAGTTGACCCATCAGGCGCTCTGCCGATGCCTCAAGCTTGGCAATATAGAGACAGTCTGCTGCCGCCTCTACCCGTATCTTAAGCATTATTTTATATTTTACCTGCCTGTAGACGATTTGCTTTTGATGGGCAGAGATCTAGCTAGAGAGTATGCTGGATGTAGAGCTGGCGTAAAGTAACTGCAGGTGAATAGGTTATGACGTCTCAACCGTTGGTCTACCAAGGACAGTTTGGTAACTTCACCATCAACGATCGCGATCGCCTTGAGGTGAAGGTGTATCGCGGCGGTTTAGCCGTCGTTGCCGCCTGCTTTGCCTTTGCAACCGGATTCGTGCTCTGGCAGGGTGAGACTGCAGCCCTAGCCGTAACAGTCCTATACGCCTGCCTTTGCGTGGCCTTAGCCATCAGTCTATTTACCGTTCATATCTATCTCAAGCCACTGCACCGTGCCCTGCAGCTCTTCTTGCTGGTAGGGATGACAGCGTCTATTGGGTTAAGCTTGATGCAGCCTGAGCCGCTAGCGCTGCTGGTGTACCGGCAGCCTATGGCTCTGTGGGGGGTGGGGTTCACTTTTGCGGCGCTGGTGGGCCTGTTTGTCAAAGAGGCGTTCTGCTTTGACCGTCTGGAAACCAAGTTTCTCACGCCCCTAGTTCCGGCTCTGCTTTTGGGACATATGGCAGGAATTTGGACTCCTCAGGTCGAGCGCTCTTTACTGGTGGCGATCGCTGCGCTGCTAGTGGTGTTTGCCGTTCGCAAAGTCCTGCAGCCCATTCCTCCCGACATCGGCGATAAGAGCGTCTTTGAGCATCTGGCGCAGCAGGGCTAATGCCGAGTCAGTGCGTCGCGGGGATGGTTTGCCGGGGCCACGGCGTGGCGTCGGGCCGCGCGGCAAACGGCCCCTATCCGCGCGGCACCATTGAGATGCAGCGTCCGATTTTCAAGCGGCTGGGGTTAGACCTGTCGGAGTTCTTTCAAGGAACGATCAACGTCTCCATCGCGCCGCAGGCCTACCGCATCCTCAACCCCGAGTGGACGTTTCGCCAAGTCACCTGGACCGATCGCCATCCCCCGGAAGATTTTTCGTTTTCCCGCTGTCGCCTTCTGGCGGACAGCAGCGCCTACGATAGCCTAATTTACTACCCACATCCCGAGACCAAGCGGCGCAACTTCCAAGACGCGTCAACGCTAGAGATCATCGCGCCGCCCGTGCCCGCGCTCAAATCCAAGGACGCAGTTGAAATTGAGTATAGCCCTTCAGAACTCGCCGTTTTTACGCCCAAGTCTCGCTAAACAAAGGCAAGCCGATTATCAAAACTGGACAGCACCTGATTCTGTGGCGCTGTAGCGTTCGCGCTCAAGCAAATGAGCACTACTTCTCTGCCAAAACCTCAGTAAACGAGAAGTCGTCCGCTGCGAGCGTAAATATTGTGGTGGGCAATCCTGCGGCAAGCTGCTGCAGCCCCTCGTAGTACCTGCTGTAGTTATCCATCGGAATTGCCATACCGAGGAAGACCAAATCCGCCTGGGCCGACGACTCATGCAGAATTTTGTCGAAGGGGCGATCGCCCGATACGATAACTTGGGTTGTGGCATCTACCCGCAAATCTTGAATTAGCCCTGTCAGATTGGAACCGGCAGACTCAGCGGCGGCGGCATTGGGAACCACTAGCTTGAGAAAAATATCGACGTTTCGCCACTCGATGTTGTTGCGCAGCAAATCGGAAAGCAGCAGCATCAGCCCCCCGTTGGCTTGGCGGCCCCCCCACCACACATCAATGCGACGGCGAGCGCCAAACCCGCGCTCAGACTCCCTCAAAATAACCACGTTACGCTTGGCGCTGTGGGCCTGAGAAATCAATCGGCAATAGCTCTCGCGGCGGCTGACTTCCTCACTATCGCCCAAGACGAGCGTGTTGGGGACTAGAGGACCAATACCGTAGGTCTCCACAAGCTGGAGCGCCCCCTCAAAAGGGTCAGAGGCTGTGACAATGCGCACCAGAGCCCTAACGCCGCGCCGCTCTAAGTATTCGACAATGGTTTTCTCCATGGCGGTTTGCTGGCCAACGTCCCGCGATCCTCTGGGCAAAACGCTAGAGACCGTGATCAGACCTCGGTTATGGGTAAACGCATCAGCCAGCTCCACCAAAGACCAGCGGCGGCTTGGAGAGCCCGAAAGCGCCAGAATGTGGGGCCGCCAGTTCCTCGGATCTTCTTGGGTCTCCTGCAGCTGTAAGATCCCGGTACGCATCAGCGCCATCCAGATGCCGCGACGGGCATCTCCCCAAGTGGCCCGAAGCTCCCGCCGCTGAATCCACAGAAAGATGCCAAAGACAATTGCCGCAGCTACGACGGTGGCGATCGCATTGATCAAGAACATTACCGCCAGGCAGCCCACCGCCCCCAATAGAGAGAGGGCCCAATGCACCTGAAAAGTTGGGCGGTAGGACGGGCTTTGCAGAAATCCCTCTACCCCTGCGGCGATGTTGAGTACCGCATAGGTCGTGAGGAAAAACATGGTTAGAACCGGGGCAATTAGGTTCAGATCGCCGATGCAGACGGCGGCAACGGCGACGACCAGGGTTACGGCAGTGCCGATCTTGGGCTCGTCGGTTTTGCCGCTGCCCTGTCCCAAAAAACGCATCGAGCGCGGCAGCACCCCGTCGCGGGCAAGCGCCTGCAGCACGCGGGGCGCACCCAGGATACTGCCGATGGCGCTAGATAGAGTTGCCCCCCAAACCCCCACCAAAATCGCCGGACCCCAGAGCGCCATCTCCTGCATGATCAAGGGCTCTGCAATCAGAGTGCTGGCATCGGCTCGCATTGCCAGTAGGACAGGCAGCACCATGTAGATCACATAGCCGGTGCCGACTGCAGCCAGAGTTCCCGTGGGAATGGATTTTACGGGGTCCTTCAAATCCCCCGACAGGTTGACTCCCGCCATAATGCCGGTGACGGCCGGGAAGAATACCGCAAACACCGTCCAGAAGGGTTCCGAATAGCGATCGGCGGCTCCCCACATCTCGATATTTGTGTTCTCTACGGGATGCCCAAACGCAAACGAAACTAGAGATAGGACAATGCCGGCCATGATGAAGTACTGGGCCTTGATGGCGACGCTGGCGGAGGTGATCGCCAGCACCGCGACCAGAATCGTGACGACCAGGGCGACGTACGTTTGGTTGAACTGGCCGAATACCTGAACCACACTCTCGGCAAAGCCGATGGTATATAGGGCGACAGAGAGCGCTTGAGCAAAGTAGAGAGGAATGCCAACGGCCCCGCCCGTCTCAATGCCCAGGGAGCGGCTGATCATATAGTAAGCTCCCCCAGCCCGCACCACTCGATCGGTGGCGATCGCACAAACGGAGAGGGATGTCAGAAAAGTGATCAACGTAGACAGCGTCACGATCAAGAGCGTTCCGATCAGCCCCACATTGCCCACGACCCAGCCAAACCGCAGGTACATGATGACGCCCAGGATGGTCAGAATCGATGGCGTATATACCCCACCAAACGTGCCTAGTCCCTGGCTTTGATCCGCTTCGGCAGAGGATGAGTCGCGTTTAAATGGAAGTTTCATTGCTGTCTGTCGTCGCAGTATAGTGTCGAGAACGCCACTCAGTTCGAGCCAGTCACCTCAGCGTGATGCTGTCTCCCCAGCGAATTTTACCTGAGGCCGAGAGTTGCCAGCGGCGGTATTGGGATGTAACGGAAAGCTGGCCCTCCGTCCCCAGATCTACGGTGCCACTGGCACCCTGGTAATTAATCATAGCCCCCTTGCGAAGCTGCGTAAGCCCTTCACAGACCTGCGTGACCCTCACCCCAGGAGGATTAGCGACCTCTTTTAATCTTTCCTGTATGCCAGACCTCCAATTGCGTCCAGCCGCTTCCGCCGCCAGCACCAGCAAGGTGGCGGCATCCCAGGCCTGCGGCACATATTCCCCCCACTGGAACTTGTCTGCGTCCTGCCAGCGAGAGGCAAGGGTTTGCAGCACATCGGTATCGACAGGAGGGAGCAGCCCCATAGCACCACTGAGAACATAAGGTCGATTGGGGTCGAGATGCTGAAAGCGCCCTTCACCAAAAATAGCGAGCGCTTGGGAGTGAGTGAGCAGGACAGGGAGACCGGGAGCTTGCTCTACGACAGACTTCAACAGACTATAGCCCTGGGGACCATCCAAGGACGCAACGAGTACGTCCACGGTGCGCGCCAAGGCTACGGCATCGCTGGTGTCTGCGGCTGCGGCATCGCTTTCTTCACTGGGGGCGGCAGTAGAGAAAAACGAGCCACTTTCTGACTCCATCAGCGGCTCAGCGGGAGCAAGCATGGGACCATTATTGACCACAACGCCATCTAAGGACTCGAACACAGGGGTAAACGCCCGCGCAAACCGCAGGCCGCTATCGGTATCGCTCACTAAAAGGCCAGCCCGCTGCCAGCCTTGAGCGATCGCCAGCTTGGCTAAAGCCCGCCCCTGCTGCGTCTCGGTCAAGCTGAGCTGCCCCCATCCTCTGAGAGATAGGCGTCGCTTGGGCTGCACCGTGGCCGTTGTGGTGGGAGAAATGACGCTGACGTCACGGTCTAAGGCGATCGCCAGAGTATCGATCGACAGCGGCTCTATGAGGGCCGCAACAATCCCGTGAACATCGACATCGTTCACGAGGTGACGCATCCCCGTCGCTTCTGTCTGGCGCTCGGCCTCGTGGTCGTAGAAGACTAAAGAAATGGGAGCCCGGTTGACGCCGCCGCAGGCGTTAACCGTGTCGCGCATCAGCAGGAGGGCATCGATGATTGGGAGACTAATCTTGGCGTATGTCCCCGTTTCAGGCACGATGACGCCGATCTTGAGCGGCTCGCCCGCCTGCAGCGGCTGGTCAGCAAAGAGCTGATTGGGGGGGTGGCAAGCCGCTAAGACTACGGCGATGGCGATAAGCAACAGGCACCGTTGCCGCCTGAGCTTTGAAATCATGCCTCGGGCCATCGAAGCAGGCGCGGCAGCTGGGCTAGATCTAGCAGGTAGTTGAGGGTCCACACCCCTACCTCAAAAGCCAGCAGCCATCCCAGCCAGCTAGAGGTGGGGTCATCAAGCCAAAGCCACCCCTCCCACAGCTGCCAGATTCGATAGGGCAAATAGAGATAGGGCACCATTACCCAGATCACCGACTGCGATCGCCTCAGCGTCACGCTCTCCGCTAAAACCTGTAGCCCCAGCAGAATCAAAAATGGGGCCAGCACCGTCACAACTAGGGCGTTTCGCTGCCAAATGCCCCAGATCAAAACAAGAATAGGGACAATGCCTCCCAAGATCTGAACCGACCCAAACCAAAGGAAAAACCACCCTGGCAGCGGCTTGGGCAACGCGAACGGCTTTAGATTTCGCCAGGCGTAGCCCGCGGCCACCAAAAACAGGGTGCTCACGCTCAGGAAGATGAGGTTCTCTAGCAGTAGATACTGCGTCACGTTGGAAGGCATTGGTGCAAGGCTCAGGTCTAGCTTTCGACTTCGGCCCGAGCAGCGGCGGCTTCATCGGGATGGATATTGAGCCGCGTGAGGTTCACGCGTCCCTTGTTGTCGATTTCCCGCACCTTGACGATCACCTCGTCGCCCACTGCAACTTCGTCTTCTACCTTGCCCACGCGGTAGTCCGCGAGCTGAGAGATGTGAATCATGCCCTCTTTACCGGGCAGCACCTCCACAAAGGCTCCGATAGGAATGATGCGCGTTACCCGGCCTACATAGACGTCGCCCGCCGACAGCTTGCGGGTCATCCCCTCAATGATGCTGCGGGCTTTCTTGGCGTTGTCGCCGTTGACGGAGGAAATGGTGATCAGACCGCTATCCTCAATGTCGACCTTGGCACCGGTCTGCTCCGTGATGCCCTTAATGGTCTTGCCGCCAGGGCCAATCACCATGCCGATCAGGTCGGGGGCAATGGTCATCGTCAGCAGGCGAGGCGCGTAGGGAGACATCTCCTCGCGGGGCTCGGGCAGCGTCGCCAGCATCTTCTCCAGGATATGCATGCGGGCCGGCTTGGCCTGGTTGATGGCGTCGGCAATCACCGACATGGGCAGGCCGTTGATTTTCATGTCCATCTGTAGCGCGGTGATACCGCCGTCGGTGCCCGCCACCTTGAAGTCCATGTCGCCCAAAAAGTCCTCAATGCCCTGAATATCGGTGAGGATGCGCACCTCGTCGCCTTCTTTGATCAGGCCCATGGCGGTGCCGCTCACCGGCTTGGCTAGCGGTACGCCTGCATCCATCAGCGACAGCGTGGAGCCGCACACCGAGCCCATGGAGGTAGAGCCGTTGGAGGACAGCACCTCTGACACCACCCTCACCACATAGGGAAACTCTTCCTGCGGCGGCAGCACGGGCATAATCGCTCGCTCCGCCAACGCGCCGTGACCAATTTCGCGCCGCCCGGGCGATCGCATCGGCTTGGTTTCACCGACGGAGTAGGGGGGGAAGTTGTAGTGGTGCAGGTAGCGCTTAGAGTCGTTGGGGTGGAGGTCGTCCATGTCCTGAGCGTCGCCGGGGGTGCCCAGCGTAACAATCGACATCACCTGAGTAAGCCCCCGCTGAAAGACGGCAGACCCGTGCACCCGGTCCGGCAGCACGTGGGTGTGGCAGCGGATGGGACGCACCTCATCGAGCTTGCGGCCGTCAACCCGCACGCCGTCGTCCACGATCTGCTTACGCATCAGGGACTTGGTGAGACTCTTGAACAATTTGCCTAGGGCTTTGCCATCTTCCGCCACCGCCACTTTGATGGGGTCAGTCTCAGGGAGTTCAGCGATCGCGCCGCTGATTTTGGCCTTAATTTCGTCTAGCGCCCCGTCGCGATCGGCCTTGGTTTGCTCAAAGCGGCTGAGCACCTGCTTGACGTCCTCGGTAGCGCGATCGCTGATGAACGCCTCTAGCTTCGCGTCCGCCACGGGCGCCTCCGCCGTCACTGGCTTCAGCCCTAGCTCCTCGATAATGTCGCGCTGCGCCTGAATCAAATCGCGCACCACCTCATAGCCAAAGTCAATGGCTTCGATGACGTCCTGCTCGGGAAGCTGGTTGGCCCCGGCTTCCACCATGATCACGCCGTCGGGAGACCCCGCCACGATCAGGTCCAAATCACCCTTTTCCACCTCTTCATAGGTGGGGTTGATGATAAAGTCGTCGCCCAATAGCCCAACTCGCACCGCCGCCATCGGCCCATTAAACGGAATCTGCGCCAGCAGCGTCGCCAACGACGCGCCGGTGACCGCTAGCACGTCGGGGGGAACCCGCTCATCCATGGACACCGTGGTAGCTACAATCTGAATGTCGTCCCGCAGCCACTGGGGAAACAGCGGTCGCATCGGGCGGTCAATGAGGCGGCTGGTGAGGGTTGCCTTCTCGGGGGGTCGCCCTTCACGGCGCAGAAACCCTCCCGGAATGCGGCCTGCGGCATAGAGGCGCTCTTCGTAATCCACCAGCAGCGGCAAAAAGTCGATGCCTTCCCTGCCTGATGAGCGCGTTGCCGTGACTAAAACGGCGGTGCCTTCCGACTGAACTAAAACCGAACCACCGGCCTGCGGAGCGAGAAAGTTGATCCGTAGCTGAATATCTCTTCCGTCGATTGATATCGACTTCTCTATGTCTTCAAACATGACGTACTACGTCCTTTAACTTTCTTTTTTTTTGGTATGTGGCAATCGTAGCACTGTTAAGACCGGCTTGTTGACCTCCTGCTGCAGGTCAACAGCAGGCCTGACAACGGCGGCTAGAAGCAGGGTGTAAAACAGATTTGACGGGGCCTCGTAGGCCCTAAAAAAAGAGGCCAAGCAAGTGAGAAGGGCCGCATAGGCAGAAAGCAAAAAACGGGGCGAATCTTCGCCCCGTTTCAGCTGAGTATTAATGCTTATGCATCGATGGCGCTGAAGTGGAAATTAGTAGTAAGCTTTACCACCTGACCAGCGAGCAGCGTTGACCCTAGGCTGAAGCAAAATATGGCCTGCGATCGCCTTGACATCCTCATCCGAAAGGTTTCTCATCTTCGGGAAGATATCTGAAGACTTGATCGCCGGGTGGACCTCTGAAATGTCATAGAGACCGTCGTAGGAGGTCGGCTCTTCGATGTAGTCTATCAGAGCCTCCATATTGTCTCTTGGCGGAGTTGCCAGCGACAGCGCTTCAGGGCTCAGGTCAATATTGGGGTTAGTGCGCGTAACGCCGGCCAGGTGGCAGCTGGCGCAGGCCGTATTAAACTGCCGTCTGCCCAGCGTAATTTGCTCAAGACTGAGCACGAGCGACTCTCCGTCGTCATTCAGCGGTATGGTCCGCGTCTCAGCGTCTAGCTCAAGGGCTGTGGCTGACCCCATCAGCTGGAACGCGAACAAAACAGCGATCGCGATTAATAAAAAAGATCGTTTTAGCATAGCTCTCCCTAACAACATGGCTCTAGGCAGCTCACCGGAGCTGCGTTTGACGCTCCCACGCCCCCATGCAGCTCAATCCTGCACAATGTAATTCTGCAACAGTTTGTTAATCTACACCAGCGCATCAGGCTCTGATTAATGCTGCAGCTCGCAGCAGTTCACCAGCACGACGCGCTGAAAAAACCGGCAAAGCCGAAGTGAGTCTACCAGTTTGTATCCCCTCATCCCAAATTACTAAAAAACGTAACGATTTCTCATTTTTTAATAAATCGTCACATGCTGGGACGGCGGCGATCGCAGGCTTAGACCTATCGACATCCCCCCCTAGGATTAGCCACAATGAGGGCGGCGACCCTCGCGATCGCCCCCAACCTCAAGGATGTGACTCATTCGACTGCTCTTACTCGTTTTGTTTTTAATCAGCGCCTAACCTATGCTCGGTCAGCTTTGGCATGTATTTCAGTCCGCCGTGGGGGCCGTTCTGCGACACCCGGTCGTCGGCACCACCATGATTCCCATTCTGGCGGATGGCCGCATTGTGCTGGTACAGCGTCGCGACAGCGGCAGGTGGTCTCTTCCCGGCGGCATGATCGACTGGGGCCAAGACATTTCTGAGACGGTGCACCGAGAGATTGCGGAAGAGACAGGATTGGAGGTCACGGGGATTCGCCGACTGGTGGGGGTCTACTCGTCGCCCCAGCGAGATCCCCGCTTTCACGCCATCAGCGTTTTGGTGGAAGTGGAGGTGGCCGGGGAGTTTAAGGTGCAGGACCAAGTTGAGATTAAAGTTGCTCAAGCCTTTAAGCGTGAGGACATCGTGCTCGAAGAGCTAGCCCATGATCACGCCCAGCAGCTCGCTGACTACTTCGCCGGCAAAACCGTCGTCGCGTAGCGATTACCGCATCGCTTCTGCGGGGGGACAGCGCCGAAGACCAATTCTAGATAGGGTTCAGCTCGCGATCGCGCTGCGCACCTGCTGAAGCCCCCAAAACCCAAGGTGGGGGTCGTGGTGGGCCTGCTGCCGCAGCGGCTCTGAAAGGGACTGGCACAGCAGCTCGCCGTCACCGCCCGTGAACAGGACGGCGCTGTTGGGGAACCGGCGTTGCCAGTCGGTGAGAAACGACTCGACGCCAGCGATCGCGCTATAAAACACGCCGCTGGCGATCGCTCCGTCGGTGGTGGTGGCCCAGCGCTGGGGCGGCTCTGGCTTTGGGGGGGTGGCAGGCAGCAAAGGCAGCAGTCCGGTGGACTGGTGCAGCGATCGCAGCTGCAGCCCCAGCCCCGGCAAAATTGCGCCGCCCACTAGGGTTTGCGCTGCGTCGGCTCCGGTGTAGGTGAGGGCCGTTCCGCCGTCAATGACTAAGGCCGGAAAGCCCCAGCGCTGCCCTGCCCCCCACAGCGCCAAAGCCCGATCGACGCCGAGGGTGGGGTAGGTGCCCCGCAGCGGCACCTGCTTTAGGGTGATGGGGGGCTGGCAGTAAGCTTGCCAGTATTGGGTCTGCTGCGGCACCACGGAGGCCAGCCACAGCCGCCGGGTGGCCGCTAAGGCCTGATGGGCTGCCGGAACCCTGGCGATCGCTGGCGCTGCTAAGTCGGCAGGGCTGAGGTGAGGCTGGTCCCAAACTTCGACGAGGGCACCCCGCTCGAATCGGCCCCAATGTAGTTGGGTGTTGCCGATTAGCAGCCCCAGCCAGGCATCAGTGTGCATAGAGCAATTACAGCGGTGTGATCATCAGGCACAAAGGTATCATCGGATCAACATCTACGAATTACCGACTGTGAGCGAGAGAGGCGGCAATGAAACTACTTGTAATGAACGCCGGGTCGAGCAGCCAGAAGAGCCGCCTGTATGAGCTGACAACGCTGCCCCAGTCTCCGCCAGAGCCCCTGTGGAAGGCCAGCATTGACTGGACCCAGGCCGACGGCCCCGCGCTCAGCGTTGAGGCCGCTGGGCAGACCCACCACGACAAGCTGCAGGGCACAGATAAACCCACTGGCATTGCCAAAATGCTCGACACCCTCTGGGCGGGAAAAACCGCCGTCATTGATGGCCCGAGCGACATTGACGGCGTGGGTCATCGCGTCGTTCACGGCGGCAGCGACTATCAGCAAAGCGTCCGCATCACTGATGACGTTAAGGCGGCGATCGCCGGCCTGATTCCCCTGGCCCCCAGCCACAACAGCGTGAATCTAGAGGGCATTGAAGCCGTGGGGCAGCGGCTGGGGGCGGCGGTGCCCCAAGTGGCGGTATTTGACACCGCGTTTCACGCCCAGATGCCGCTGACGGCGCAGCTCTACCCCGTCCCCTACCGCTGGTACAAAGCCGGGATTCGCCGCTATGGGTTCCACGGCATCAGCCACCAGTATTGCGCCCACAGGGCCGCCCAGCTTCTAGGGCGGGACGTCACCGAGCTAAAGCTGATTACCTGTCACCTGGGTAACGGCTGCTCTTTGGCGGCGGTCGGCGAGGGGCGCAGCATCAACACCACCATGGGCTTTACGCCGCTAGAAGGTCTGATGATGGGCACCCGGTCAGGCTCCATCGACCCCGGCATCCTGATTCACATGGTGCGATCGCAAAACTACACCGTCGAACATTTGGACCACCTGCTCAACAAGGAGTCTGGGCTCAAGGGGGTGTCTGAGCTCTCTGGCGATATGCGACAGATTGGCCAGGCTATTGAGCAGGGCAATCCGCAAGCGAAGCTGGCGCTAGACCTATTTATTCACCGGCTGCGCAGCGAGATTGGCTCGATGCTGATGGCCTTGGGGGGCCTGGACGCACTGGTGTTTACCGGCGGCGTGGGTGAGCACAGCGCGGCGGTGCGGCAGCGGGCGAGTGAGGGGCTAGGGTTTTTGGGCTTGGCCCTAGACCCCGAGAAGAACAGCCGCGTGACGTCAGACGGGGACGTGGCGACGCCGGAGTCTAAGATTCGGGCGGTGGTGGTGGCAGCCCGAGAAGAGTGGGCGATCGCTAAGGAATGCTGGGCGCTGCTGGGGTAGGCTGGCGTTTGGCTAGAAGGGGATGGCGTACGCTGGAGGGCACAGCTTATGCAGGCATAGCACGCTGTACCCCGTACGGGGAATCTCTGTCCATCGCAGAAGGCTAGGTCTTAAGTGGCTTGGCGCTCTTCCTGGTCCTGATGAATCTCCTCGATCAGAGCTTCTAAGTCTGCTGCGCTGGCCTGGTACACCATGCCGCAAAAATGGCAGGTGGCCTCGGCCCCGTCGTCCTTGGCAATCATGTCTAGCAGGTCGTCCTCGCCTAGCAGCTTAATGGCCCCCAGCATGCGCTCGAAGGAGCAGCCGCAGTGGAACCGGATCATCTGGGTTTCAGGGAAAATCTGCAGGCCCATATCCCCCAGCAGCTGCTGAAAAATCTGAGGCAGGGTCTTCCCGGCCCGCAGCAGCGGCGTAAACCCCGTCAGCTGACCGACGCGAGACTCCAAGAGTTCCACCAGCTCGTCGTCCTGCGCCGCCTTGGGCATCACCTGAATCAGCAAGCCCCCCGCCGCCGTCACCCCGGTGGCATCGACGAAAACCCCTGTAATCAAGGCCGAGGGCGTCTGCTCTGAGGTGGAGAGGTAGTGGGTGACATCCTCGCTGATTTCCCCAGACACCAGCTCCACCGTGCTGGAGTAGGGGTAGCCATAGCCCACGTCTCGCACCACGTAGAGGTAGCCCTCAGAGCCGACTGCGCCGCCCACGTCGAGCTTCCCCTGGGGATTGGGGGGCAGCTCTACCTCGGGGTGATCGACGTAGCCCCGCACGGTGCCGTCTAGCCCGCCATCGACAAAAACATCTCCCAGCGGCCCGTTGCCCCGCACCCGAATGTTGACGCGAGATTCGGGGCGTTTCATGCTAGAAGCAAGGATGAGCGCTGAGGTCATGGTGCGGCCCAGAGCCGCTGCGGCCACGTGGGAGGCCCGGTGCCGCCGTCGCGCTTCGTTGGCGGCCTGTGTGGTGATAGCCCCAACGATGCGAATGCCGCCGTCTGCAGCGGCTCCCCGGATAAGTTGATCGACCATAACCTTGTAATAGTGACTGGATTAAACTCTATTGTAAAGGCTTCTTAACGTAATCCCTTGGTGATCGAGATAGACCCGCAATGACTCAGCCCGCCGATATTTTGCAGTACCGCGACCTTGTAGGTCAGCTCATCCTCGACAGCCAGACCATGGAGGAGGTGGGCCGGGTCGAGACGCTGTGGATGTATCCCCAGCGCAACCGCGTCTTGGGGGTGGTCTGCCGTCCGGGGCGCTTTGGGGCCAAGCGGCTGGTGTTTAAGCTGACGCAGATTGACGCGGTGGGGGAGGACAAGCTGCTGATGCAGGGAGAGCCAGAGCCGACGGTGGCGGCTAAGGTGCAGCAGCTGGAGTCGCTGATTGGCCAAGAGGTGTGGAGCGATCGCGGTGAGCGGGTGGGAAAACTGGTGGACTGCCTGTTTAACCCCGACAATGGCGTCATTTTGCGCTACCTGATGACCCCCGGCACCTGGGCGGCGGTCACCGACGGCACCTACCTGCTGTCCCCGAAGCAAATTATTAGCTTTAGCGCCAAGCGCACCCTGATTTCGGCGGACGAGGTGGAGGCGCTGGAGATCTATCAGCCTGGCCTACGGCAGCGGCTGGCCCAAATTCGCGCCATGCTCAAGGAAGAGTATGTGGACAGCGTCACCCGAGAGCTGCGATCGCTCTCGTCTCAGGTGCAAGGGATGGCGGAGCGGGCTCAGGGCCAGATGGGGAGTCTGGTGCAGCGAGCGCGGGAGCGGGCGCAGACCCTGTCGCAGGATTTTTCCCAAGAGGCGCAGGAGGTGGTGCGCACGATTCAAACTGAGGTGCAGACGGTCACTGAGCGGGTGGAGCAGGCAATCCCGCGCGGCGAGCCGACTGGCGATCCTGACTTGGAAGATGAGGATTTGGACGATTGGGGGGACTGGGGCGACGTTGAAGAGGGGGGCGCTAGGGGGAGCGATCGCGTCGAGGTCTCTGAACCTGAGGTCTCTGAACCGGATGGGCTGGAGGACTGGGAGGAGGAAGCGCCGCGCTCTGGGCCTCAGAGCAGTCCTGCTGAGGCGCGAGTGGTTCCTGCCGGTGGGGATGGGGGAGGGGATGGCTGGGATGAGGCGGCGGAGCAGGTTTCTGAGCCTGCGGAGGGGAAGGTGGACGCTCAGCCAGTGGGTGACGTGCCGCCAGAGCCTTTGGCTGATTCCAAGGAGAAGGATGCGGCGATCGCTTCTGAGGCGTTGGGCGATGGGCAGGATTTGGAGACGGACGAGCGCGACGTCTGGGATGACTGGGTCGATGAGGTGGCTGAGAATGCTGATGTTGTGGAACCTGTGGCTGATGAGCCTGCTGCGCGGGATGGACAGGAGTCTGGGGAGGGAGCTTTGACAGATGAACCCTCGACGTCGTCATCGGCTGAGGAGGATGAGGATCCCTGGATTTGAGGGTTTGGGCGATCGCGTTGGCTCTGAAGCGGAGCTTTGATTGCTGATTCAGGAGGGGTGAAGCTCGGAAGGTGGAGTCTCGTAAGAATTGATACCGCTGGCGAATTTCATGTCTTGCTTACATCTCGGCTATTTCCTGCCCCGGAGAAGGCCCCCTCAATCCCCCAATTCGAGGGACTTCAGAGAGGTTAGAACTCCTTAAAGTCAATAGCCGCGAATAGTATGGCCACTGCTCCGGTTCCCCCAGAATTGGGGGTTAGGGGGCCTCGAAAGCGTGCAGCTCGATTACGAAACTTTTCGCCAGTGGTATCAGGATTGAGGGCGGAGGGGGCCTCCAGAGCGTGCAGCTCGATTACGAAATTTTTCGCCAGCGGTATCAGAATTCCGTGAGGGGTGTTCTGGTAGGCGATCGCACGTGGGCAAACGCACCTACTCAGCGTTGATTTCGCTGAGTAGGTGTTTCAATTCCCCTCGGGGTATTAGATCATTGCGACTGCAGCGTCAGCTTGAGATTGATATTGATAACTGCGTTTCAATCCCCTTGCGGGGTATTAGGTCATTGCGACCTTTTCGATCTTCTTCTTTCACCCACATCAATTCTTAGTTTCAATCCCCTTGCGGGGTATTAGGTCATTGCGACACATCTTTTCAAAGCTGCCAGGTCATAGCGAGCTGTTTCAATCCCCTTGCGGGGTATTAGGTCATTGCGACAACTAGATCCCCTGTCAGTTACGATGCCGAATTTGGTTTCAATCCCCTTGCGGGGTATTAGGTCATTGCGACTGCAATCGTCCGTCTATCGACTGCAGCGAGATAGTCGTTTCAATCCCCTTGCGGGGTATTAGGTCATTGCGACCACTGCAAATCGCTCGGCATGACTGCCCTCGCTCTGTTTCAATCCCCTTACGGGGTATTAGGTCATTGCGACCATACGTCCATGAGCTGCAACCTGTGCCGACTTTTAGTTTCAATCCCCTTGCGGGGTACTAGGTCATTGCGACTCCTCTAATCGGGCACGATATACGCTTCACTAAAGGTTTCAATCCCCTTGCGGGGTACTAGGTCATTGCGACAGTAAAAACTTATCTAGGAAAAATCAACACAGCTGTTTCAATCCCCTTGCGGGGTATTAGGTCATTGCGACTGCGGCACTTTGAAACGGAGTGCCTATCAAGTTTTCAAGGTTCGTTTGCGCTAATCTACCCAAATCTAACACATCCATCGCTAAAGTGCCCCAATCACTACAAACCCACAAAGCGTCAAACTCCTACTCCTACTAGTTTTCAGCCATTGCGCTAACCTCTTTTCTGGTGCGATCGCCTGCATCCTATACGCTGTCTGCTTTTGAGCGGCATCACATTAGCGTTCACCTCAAACACCTACCCATTAGCGCAGCGACGGATAGCGTGGCGATAGGTGGCACTGTTCGCCACGCTAATCGTGTTCTGTAGGTTGCGGTATAGCCCTGCGGGCATGGCTGCGCTAAGACGTCAGGAAACCCAACAAGACGATTGATAGCGTTGGGTTACGCTTACGCTCCAACCCAACCTACGTCAGCTACCCAAATCTAGCTCTCCATTAGCTTCAGCTTTGGCAACCTCCTCAACCAGTACAGACTCGATCAAATTGCTCAAGCTTCGGAGTCGAAGTTCGGCCAATTTCTCAAGCTTTTCTTTTGTCTCTGGGTCGCAATAAGCAACCAGCCTGGCCTTGTTTGTTGCCACGTCGTCAAATTGCATGAGTTTCGCACCTCACCAGATTACCGGATGAGCAATATTTTACCTAAAGTGTGCAAACAGTGTGCACACTGTGTGTTAACTTTGGGAGAACCGCATCTCAACCTCGGCCAATTCCTATGACTCACCCCACCCGTGGTCCCCAAGACCGCCACATCGCTATGGAAATTTTTCGCATCCAAGCCGCCCTCCAAGCCCAAGGCTTCAAGATTTATCAGCGACTACAGCACCCCGCCTGGACCGTATATCGCTCTCAGTCCCATCAGGGCTACCAGCTCAGCTTTCAGCTCAACCCCACACCAGGCTGGGTTCTCCATCCCATCGACGACAGCCCCACAAGAGAGCAGATCATCCAAATTCTTCAGTCGGTCTTAGACCCGTCACGGGTCGCCTGCCTAGAGGTGTCAATGCTGCCGCCAGGCTGCCACCCCTGGATGCTGGTGCTCCTGCGCGAAAAGATGCAGCGCCACGTCGTGGCCCGCTTCCGCAACCGCCAAGACGCCGACGACCATCTGCGGGCGATTCGTCGCTACATGCCCAAAGGCCAGTTTGAAATCGTGTTTGAGCCGCCCCATGGCGAAGAAGCTTAGTTTCACTCGCCTAGCGATCGCCTTCAATCTCCAGGCCCAGAACGTCAGGCTCACAGCTCGGAGTATTAGGTTCAAAGCTCAAATGGTCAGGCTCGAAGCTCGGAACGTCAGGCTCAGAGCTTGAAATCTCAAGCTCGAAGCTCGGTGCGCCGAGTTCAAAGCTCGAAGTGTCGGGTTCAAAGCTCAAATAGTCAGGCTCAGAGCTTGGAATCTCGGGCTCGAAGCTCGGAACGTTGGGTTCAAAGCTTGATGTTTCGGTCTCAAGGCTCGGCGTGTCGATTGCTCTAAGCGACCGTTCGAGATTACCGGTCTGGCGTTGCTGGGTAGGAGGGCGATCGCGGGGTGATGTAGGTGCTCGACCAAAGCTTTCAGTATTACCTGTTGAGCTGAGTGAACTGTTTCAGTCCCCTCGCGGGGTGATGAGGTGCTCAACTAATAGGAGGATTTATTGAGAGTAACGGGATCTAGTTTCAGTTCCCTCGCGGGGTGATGAGGTGCTCAACTAGAAGGTTTCAAAGAATACGGCTCTGGCTTCAAGTTTCAGTCCCCTCGCGGGGTGATGAGGTGCTCAACACGGAATTGGCTTGATAGTTAACTCGAGAGTAGACGTTTCAGTCCCCTCGCGGGGTGATGAGGTGCTGAACAACGCCGCTCCGCGAAGTGATTGGCCATGGGGCCAAGTTTCAGTCCCCTCGCGGGGTGATGAGGTGCTCAACCGTTAAGCATCTTTTCGTCTGACTAACAATAGATGTTTCAGTCCCCTCGCGGGGTGATGAGGTGCTCAACAAGACCTTAATTATGAGGAAAAGCCGTCTATATAGTTTCAGTCCCCTCGCGGGGTGATGAGGTGCTCAACCAAGCGGCGTAAGCTTTAGCAACGACGTAATCGTTGGTTTCAGTCCCCTCGCGGGGTGATGAGGTGCTCAACGATGACGTACAAGCTACTGGTGTAATCACACTTGTTTCAGTCCCCTCGCGGGGTGATGAGGTGCTCAACTCTTGGCGTGGTTCAGGCACAGACAAACTTTACGGTTTCAGTCCCCTCGCGGGGTGATGAGGTGCTCAACGGTATGAAAATCCTGATGAATGCGAAGCAATTGCGCGTTTCAGTCCCCTCGCGGGGTGATGAGGTGCTCAACGGAAGCGCAGTTGCGCAAACGTGTAGCGGGGAGTTTCAGTCCCCTCGCGGGGTGATGAGGTGCTCAACTTTGAGTCTGGGTAGCCTCTGCCTCGTCGCTCGCGTTTCAGTCCCCTCGCGGGGTGATGAGGTGCTCAACCTGGCGCAACTGATGAAGGCATAGAAGTCATCCCCAGTTTCAGTCCCCTCGCGGGGTGATGAGGTGCTCAACCCTGAAGACCCGAACCAACCTGGGTCTGAGAAACAGTTTCAGTCCCCTCGCGGGGTGATGAGGTGCTCAACCTAACATGGTAACGTGGGCGATCCTGTGACAGGTTTCAGTCCCCTCGCGGGGTGATGAGGTGCTCAACCGAACATGGCAAGTTGGCTCGACTCAGCATCACTGTTTCAGTCCCCTCGCGGGGTGATGAGGTGCTCAACTCATTGTTACGTGTTGAGGGTAAACTGCAAACCAGGTTTCAGTCCCCTCGCGGGGTGATGAGGTGCTCAACCCTCGGCTCCTAGAAGCCTTACAGAGAGCGCCCTCCAAACCCCACTTTTCAGGGGGGTCCGATCGCCTTGTCAATAAGGCCATTCTCCGAGCAAGTAGAAACCTCAGAAAGCGGCTGAAACCCTTATCTAACAAGGACTTTAGGCGGGTAAACGTAATAATGCGGTTTTCAAGGTTCATCCGACCCCCCTACATTAACACGCCCACAAGAAAACTCCTCTAACATAATAAATTCTTCACGATTCTCCCTGGGCGGCTCAAGCTCAGACACCGCAAAGCCTTCCCCCTCAGCCATCCCTCCAGCACAGCCCCACCAACGCTCAAATTTTCGGTCCGCCAAAGCGCGATCGCCCGCCGCAGTTCCGGAAACCCAAAACTTACACATAAGTGCAGCCTTCTCACTTACTCTGAGTCAGCAGCACCACCGCATAGGCCGCAATCCCCTCCTCACGCCCCGTCGGCCCCAGCCGCTCATTCGTAGTCGCTTTAACGCTCACCTGAGCGCGATCGCACCCCAGCGCCTCCGCCAGCCGCTCCGTCATCGCCTTGATGTGAGGCTTCAGCTTCGGCTGCTCCGCCACCAAGGTGCTGTCGATATTGCCCACCTGCCAGCCCGCATCGCCAATCAGCCGATTCACCTGCCGCAGCAGCTCAATACTGTCGGCCCCCGCCCACTTCGGGTCGCTAGGGGGAAAGTAATGGCCGATATCTCCCAGGCTCAGCGCCCCCAGCATGGCGTCCATGATGGCGTGGGTGAGGGCATCGGCGTCGCTGTGGCCGTCTAGCCCCAGGGTGTGGGGAATTTCGACGCCGCCCAAAATCAGGGGGCGATCGGGCACGAGGCGGTGAATGTCGTAGCCGTTGCCGATTCTTAGGGTCATGGAGGTCATGGGGTCTTTAGTAGGGGACAGGTTGGGGACAGGGCGCTGGTACCTTTTCATCAAGTGTGGAGCGATCGCCATACATCCTGGCTTTACCCCCCTTAATCCCCCTGCGTCCGTAGGACGCGCTGCGCGAAAGCCAAGGGGCGTGAGAAAGTCAGAGGAGGGCAGACCTGTATGTACACCGTAGCCCTTACGAAGGCAGGGAATCGTGGTTCTCCCCCTTGAGCTTTGGCGTTAGCCTGCCCGCAGGGCGTAGGGGAGCTAGAGGGGGTCCTCCGAAACGCTAAACACCTATCGGGGCCATGGTTCTCCCCCTTACCAAGGGGGAGCTAGAGGGGGCAATGCAGAACTGCTACCACTTTTCAAACATCCCCGGTCCTCCGAAACGCTAAACACCTACCGGGGCCATGGTTCTCCCCCTTAGCAAGGGGGAGCTAGAGGGGGTAATGCAGAACTGCTACCACTTTTCAAACATCCCCGGTCCTCCGAAACGCTAAACACCTATCGGGGTCATGGTTCTCCCCCTTACCAAGGGAAAGCTAGAGGGGGTCCTCCGAAACGCTAAACACCTATCGGGGCCATGGTTCTCCCCCTTACCAAGGGGGAGCTAGAGGGGGTCCTCCAAAACGCCAAACACATCCCTACAAAAATTATGCCTTCTGATCGGTCCCCTCAGCCTCCTCAATCCGCCACCGCTCATACAAATCCGGTCGCCGCTCCCGCGTGCGCTCTAATTGCTGCTCCTGCCGCCACCGAGCGATCGCCTGGTGATTGCCAGAGGTAAGCACCTCGGGAACCCCCCAGCCCCGAAAGCTCGCGGGGCGGGTGTACTGGGGGTAGTCGAGCAGCGGCGTCTCAAAGCTCTCGAACTTCAGGGAGTCCTGCTTGCCCACCGTGCCGGGCCGCAGCCTCAAGACGCCGTTGAGCAGCGCTAGCGCCGGAATTTCGCCGCAGGTGAGCACAAAGTCTCCCAAAGACACCTCGCGGGTCACGAGATGGTCGCGCACCCGTTCGTCTACCCCCTCATAATGGCCGCACACCAGCAGCAGCTGGTCATAGGTGGCCAGCTCCTGGAACATCGCCTGGTGCATCGGCTCCCCCTGGGGCGTCAGCAAAATCACCTCCCGCTTGGGCAGCGCCGGCAGCGACTCCACCGCCGCAAACAGGGGGTCCGGCTTCATCAACATCCCCACCCCGCCGCCGTAGGGTTCATCATCGACGCGGTGGTGCTTGTCGGTGGTGAAATCTCGGGGGTTAGTGATGTGGACTGTCGCAATTTCTCGCGCTAGGGCACGGCCCACCAGGCCAGACTGCAGAGGAGAGACGAAGAAGTCTGGAAATAGGGTGATGAGGTCAAATCGCACGGTCACTAATCCAAGTTTGAAATGTGGGGACTATCAACCACGGCGCGATTAGCGCTCCCATTAGGCATCTGATGGGGTATCTTTTGGTACGATGGCTTAACTGACAGGCCTATCCCCTAGCCGCGCGCTGCACAATGCTGGCACGATAAATAGTGGCGTCATAGATGCAAGTGGCAGATGCTGGTGGGATAAGTGCTAATGTAGCAGCGTCACGTCGACTCAAGGTTAACTAATCGCTGTGGCCTACTATCTTAGACTACTAGGCCGAAAGATTAGGGAGCGCTTGTCTGCTAAACCGCTGCAGTCACCGCCAATCTCACCCCAGTCTCATGCTATGGTTCAGCTCGATCACCAATCTGTTCAGCCGAGGATGCCTCAGATTAAACAGCACACTGTCATCATTATTGGTGGCGCAGAAGACAAGGTTCACGGACGACAAATTCTCAGCACTTTCTTTGAGCGGGCTGGGGGGAAGGACGCTAGGATCGCCATCATTCCCTGTGCCTCGCGAGAGCCAGCGGCAATCGGCGAGCGCTATCAGAAAATTTTTGAGGAGATGGAAGCAGAAGCCATCGAAATTTTCGACGTGCGCGAGCGCCGAGAGAGCGAAAATCCGCAGTGGCATGAATTTTTGGCGAACTGCACAGGGGTATTTATCACCGGTGGCGATCAGCTGAGGCTGTGCGGTCTGATGGCCGACACGCCGCTGATGGATACTGTGAGAGTGCGGGCTCAGCTGGGGGAAATCGCTCTAGCGGGCACGAGCGCGGGTGCGGCAATCATGGGCGAGCATATGATTGCGGGCGGCGGCAGCGGTGAGTCCCCCAATCGCTCGCTGGTAGACATGACGGACGGACTCAACATTATTCCTCAAGTTATCGTCGATCAGCATTTTCACAATCGGAACCGGATGGCGCGGCTGATGTCGGCGATCGCCGCCTACCCTGACCGCTTGGGCATTGGCATTGATGAAGATACCTGCACCTTGTTCAGTGAGCAGGTGTTTCAGGTCGTCGGCAAAGGTAACGTCACCGTCGTCGATCCCTCTCAGCTCACCCACACCAACTACCCCGACGTGGGCACCAGCGACCCCCTCAGCATCCACAACTTACGGGTGCATGTGCTCAGCCACGGCGATCGCTACGACTACCTGAAGCGTCAGGTCTTGCCCCCCACATAGCGACTCGCCCTCTAGGTCGAAATGCATGAATCGGGTCTATACCTCGGGCCTAATTTACGGAACTCATCATCCGGAAGAGATACGGCTATCAAGTATACTTTTCCTCAAGATCTTTATAGAATGTCGTACTCTAGCCATCAAAGGCCTACATCTGTATTTATGCTTTTGGCTTGGCCTCTCGACTATTTTGGGAATCGTATGGGCGAAGACCTCACAAATCGCTCGCTGTGAACAGTTTGCTGGTCTGCGTCTCGTTGAGACTTAAAAGCTAATCAAACCCGCTTTAAACGCAAAGTTGCCTGGTATACCATGAGGATTTTGAAAACCCAAACGCTTCGAGGTCCTAACTATTGGAGTGTTCGCTACCACAAGCTCATCCTGCTGCGTCTTGATCTAGAGGACCTTGCCGAGCGTCCCTCTGACCAAATCCCAGGATTTTACAATGGCCTTGTTGAGGTGCTGCCAAGCTTGGTCGAGCATTTTTGCTCTCCGGGAACTCGCGGCGGGTTTCTGAAGCGTGTTGCAGACGGCACCATGATGGGCCACATCTTAGAGCACGTTGCGCTGGAGCTACAAACGCTAGCGGGGATGACCGTTGGGTTTGGCCGCACCCGAGAAACGGCCACAGAGGGAACGTACCAGGTGGTGTTTCAGTATCAGTATGAGCAAGCGGGACGCTACGCGGGGCGCGCCGCCTTTCGCCTGTGCCAGAGCCTAGTTGACACAGGCACTTACCCCGTAGAGGAGCTGGAGAAAGACCTGCGGGATCTCCGCGAGCTTCAAGAGCAGTGCGCCCTAGGACCAAGCACCGAAGCCATCATCAAGGAAGCTGAAGCGCTAGACATTCCCTGGATGGAGCTAGACGCCCGGGCCATGATTCAGCTGGGCTGCGGCCGCTACCAAAAGCGAATTCAGGCAAGCCTGACCGCAAACAGCAATATCTTGGCCGTAGAGCTGGCCAGCGATAAGGAAAGTACAAAGCGTCTGCTGGGGCAGTCCGGAGTCCCTGTGCCTCGCGGAGCCGTAATTTATTACTCAGACGAGCTAGAGCGGGCAATCGATGACGTCGGCGGCTATCCCATTGTCATCAAGCCCTTGGACGGCAACCATGGGCGAGGCATCACGATTGACATCAATACGCGAGAGCTGGCCGAGACGGCTTTCGAAGCTGCTCTCGCTGTGTCAGACGGCGTCATCATAGAGCGGTTTTACCGCGGGCGAGACCACCGCGTCTTGGTGGTCAACCATCAGGTGGTGGCTGTAGCCGAGCGGATTCCGGCCCATGTGGTAGGAGACGGACGGTTGACCGTCGATGAATTGATCAATGAGACCAACCGCGACCCCCGTCGGGGAGAAGGCCACGACAATGTGCTGACTCGAATTACGGTGGACCGGACGACTTGGGAGCTGCTGGATCGCCAGGGCGTAGGCCTTGAAACGGTGCTGGATGACGGTGAGGTGTGCTATCTGCGGGCAACGGCCAACCTCAGCACCGGCGGGATCGCAATCGATCGGACGGCCCAGATTCATCCAGAGAATATTTGGCTGGCTGAACGGGTATCCCGCATTATTGGGCTAGATGTGGCGGGCATCGACATCGTTACTGAAGATATCTCTAAGCCGCTGCGAGAGGTAGACGGCGTTATTGTTGAGGTGAATGCGGCCCCCGGTCTGCGGATGCACTTGGCTCCCAGCGAGGGCATTCCCCGCAACGTAGCGGAACCCATCGTTAAGATGCTGTTTCCCCCCGGAAATCCCAGGCGCATCCCCGTCATTTCCATCACCGGCACCAACGGTAAAACCACGACAACTCGCCTGACGGCCCACATCTTTAAGCAGACCCAAAAAATCGTTGGCTACACCACCACCGACGGTATCTACGTCAACGACTGCCTGCTCGAAAAAGGCGATACCACCGGCCCTCAAAGCGCCCAAGTGATTTTGCAAGACCCTACGGTAGAGGTGGCGGTCCTAGAAACGGCCCGAGGCGGAATCTTGCGCTCGGGGTTGGGGTTCCAGCAGTGCGACATCGGCGCGGTGCTCAACGTCGCGGCGGACCACCTCGGCATCGGTGACATCGAAACCGTTGACGACATTGCCCACCTGAAGAGCGTGGTTCCAGAGACGGCCCGCCCCAGCGGCTACGCCATTCTCAACGCGGATGACGAGCGGGTGGCGGCAATGGCGAAGCGAGTCAAGGCGCAGGTGGCCTACTTCTCCATGCAGGCCGACAGCGAGCTGGTGCGATCGCATACCCAGCAGGGTGGCCTCGCCGCCGTCTACGAGAACGGCTATCTCACCATCCTTAAAGGGGACTGGATTCTCCGCATCGACAAGGCCAAGAACGTGCCGATCACCCTGGCCGGGCGAGCCCCCTTCATGATTGCCAACGCCCTAGCCGCTAGCCTCATCGCTTTTGCCCAGGGCGTGACCATCGATCATATTCGCGCTGCTCTCGAGACCTTCGTGGCCTCCACGGACCAGACGCCGGGGCGCATGAACCTGTTTGACCTAGGACGCTACCACGTCCTGATTGACTACGCCCACAACCCTGCTAGCTACGAGGCGCTGGGTAGCTTCGTGGCCAACTGGCCTGGAGACTGCGTCGGCGTTGTCGGTGGACCGGGCGATCGCCGCGACGAGGACTTTGTCACTTTAGGGAGTCTGTCGGCCAAAATCTTTGACCGTATTTGGGTCAAAGAGGACGAGGACACCCGAGGTCGCCCTCGCGGAAATGCGGCTGAGCTGATTGTCGAAGGCCTTTCCAGTGAAGAGGCTCAGGTCAACTACGAGGTCATCTTGAAAGAATCTGAGGCCATCGAAGCGGCCCTTGACTCGTCGTCGGACGGCAGCCTCGTAGTGATCTTGCCTGAAAAGGTGGACTGCGTCATTGAGATGATCCAGGCCCGTCAGCCGGCCTCAGGCGATGACGCAGCCGCCCTTCCCGGTGAGCTGTTGGCATCAGACGACGCCTCAAACGGCTCGTCAGCGCCGAGCGACTCGCTGTCGGATGAATACGCTAGACAGGCCAGCCTCTAGAGACTGTTTTCTCTGTGACCGGTTTTGAGCCTGATTTAACCCCTATGGCCTCTGAGCAAACCAAGTGGTACATCGTTAAGCAGGAAGAGGGACAGTGCCATATTGTTCCCGATTCGGAGCGGCCCAGCAAGGCGTCCGGGAATCCGGCTGACGCTGTTGTAGAGACTAGTGGCGCTGTAGAAGCTGGTGACGCCGTAGGCAAGTGGGGACCCTTTGACTCTGAGTCAGATGCGATCGCCCGCCGAGTGGGGCTAATCCGCGCCGGTAAATGCAGCCCTGCCTAGCAATTTCGACGTATCTGCCTAGAAACCGGCGCGATCGCTCGAAAGTTAGGTATTTTGCCGGAGCCTTGCCTTTTATGGAGTCTTTACACTTGATCTAGTTCTCTGGGTCACATACCCCGCAGCTTGCTGCGGTCTAGAGAACAGCGCTCGATAGGGCGCTGTTGAGCGAAGCCGAGCCACGAAGTGTGTGAGGCATAGCGAAGTGATACTCCGCAGCTTGCTGCGATTGAGAAGTTCATTTAACCAGGATTCATCTCCTGAGAGATAAAGTAGACCCATAGTCACCGCACCGCGTTCCGATTTTCACTCTATATGCACCCTCTATAAACCCGCTCCCTTCCCGGGAGGCCCGTACTATACAGAAAACTCAGCCCTAGCTCGCAAGAGCTAGGGCTTATTCTATGGCGGAGCGGCAATACTGACGGCGCTACTTCTGGGTGAGGGACCAAACCCCGTCCCAATCGTCGGAAGGCGGGTGCTCAAGCCAGTACTGACAGCGCCTGAGCTGTTCGGCTGCGGCTTTGTCGTTACAGTCTACCTCTTCTAAAACCAGGGCAAACTTACCCATCGCTTTGGCAAACTGCCGGTTGAGGTAGTGCTCTCGCCCAGTCGTGTAGAGATCGATACGCTGTTGCTCTTTGCCCGAAAGCGTCTCGGAGCGCAGGGCTACCAGATGATAGATAGCCACGGGGTCGTTTTTGCCTTTGACCCGAATTCGGTCTAGCTCTAGGGCCCACACCTGATCGGCGCAGGGGCGGTAGGTGTTTTCGCTAATCACGATGTCGCAGCCGTACTGCTTCGTCGCCCCTTCCAGCCTCGCCCCTAAGTTAACCCCGTCACCAATGGCCGTAAACTCCATCCGCTTGCTAGAGCCGATGTTGCCGCTGATGACGCTGCCGGAGTTGATGCCGATGCCAATTTTGATGGGCTGCTGCTGACGCCCCCCCCGAATCTGGTTAAAGGCCTCTAGGCGGTGACGCATTTCAACGCTGGTTTGCAGCGCTCGCCAGGCGTGGTCTTCTAGGGCCAGCGGCGAGCCGAACACGGCCATAATCGCGTCGCCGATGTACTTGTCTAGGGTGCCTTTGTAGGCCATGACGGCGTCCACCATGGTCTCGAAGTAGTCGTTGAGCATGATCACCAGCTCTTCAGCGTCCATGCTTTCGGCAATGGTGGTAAAGCCGCGGATGTCCGAGAACAGCACCGATACCTCTTTGCGATCGCCCCCCAGCCGCAGCTCTCCCGAGTTGAGCAGCTGCTCCGCCACCTCTTGGCTCATGTAGCGGTACATGGTGCTCTTCAGCCGCTTTTCGTCGCTGATGTCGTCCATTACCACCAGCGCCCCGTAGACGTCGGTGGCGTCTTTAGCATCGGCAATGGAGTTGATTGAGAGATGGACGCTGTGCTGGGCAACGGGGTGGTCTTCACCGCGCTTAGCGTCCAGGGTTTGCTCGGGGTAGTACTGCCTGCGGTCGACGTCGTCTTTTGGAGACAGGGCCCGCCGAAAGCAGTCTGAAAAGTCCAGCTCCTCAATAGAAATCAGCGTGTCGATTTGGCGGCCTTCGAGGGCAACATCGTCGGGCAGGTGCAGCAGCGCCCGGGCGCTTTCGTTGGCGGCAATAATGCGCCCCTCGTGATCGGTGGACAGCACGCCGTTGGAGAGCGATCGCAAAATGTCGCGCTGCATCAGCTCCTGCTGCTTCACCGTGTCAAAGAGCTTAGCGTTCTGCAGGGCGACGCCCGCCTGCGTGTTAAACGCCTGCATGAACTCTAGATCCGTGCGGTTGAAGCTTGCCTTCCAGCGTTCGGGGGCTTCAGGCCAGTAGGCTGGATTGTAGGCAGGATAATCCCCCTGACGCACCTTGTTGATCAGCTGCGTCACGCCAATCAGCAGGCCGTCAGTGTTGAACACCGGCATACAGAGAATGCTGCAGGTGCGGTAGCCGCTGTGGCGGTCGGTCTCTTTTGATTTCTCGGCGTTGGGATGGCTGTAGAGATCAAAAGGGATGATGACGGGCTCGCCGGTCGCTGCCACCTGGCCCGCAAATCCAGCATCTTTGGGAATGCGGTACTCCTGTAGCTCGCCCTGGATGGGGATCCGGGTCCACAGCTCCTGGCGCGCTTCGTCCAGCAGCCACAGGGTGCTGCGGTCGGCCTGCATTAGCTCTTTGGCCTCGTTCATCACCCGCTCTAGCGTTTCGCCCAGGTCCAGACTGCTCTGACTCAGCGCCTGGGTGGCCTTCATCAGCGCCGACGCCGCCCGCTGCTTTTGAGCGGCCTTATAGAAAGAGCGCGACGACTCTAAAATCAGGCGAATTGAGGGGGAGAATTCGTTGAATAGGTCTTTATCCTCCTCGGAGAATCCCTCTGGGTTGACCCGCGCTTCAAGGGAGGTGTGAGCGTCGTAGTCCTGCTTGAGCTTGTTGATCAGCTGCACTACCGCCACTAGGTTGCCCTGCTCATTAAGCAGCGGCATCACCAGCATGGTGTAGGTCCGATATCCGGTGGCCTGGTCGGTTTGCTTGGCAAATCCCGCGCGGGGATCATCGTAAAAGTCGAAGGCAATGTTGATGGCCCGCTTATCGGTGGCCACCTCCCCCGCAATTCCCTGAGTCGCCGGAAACCGCAGCTCTAAATTGCCGCCGTTATCGTCCTTGGCAATCAGTGACCACAGTTCGTTTTTCTCTTCGTCCAAGAGATAGATTGTCGTGCGATCGGCATTCAGCAGTTCTCCCGTCTTCAGCGTGATAGAGCGCAGCATTTCGTTGAGAATAGCTTCGAAATCCTGGCTATCCAGCAGGGAGTCGAGCATTGTCAGCGTTTGGTTGACAACCAGCAGCTTCTTCTCGACGTCTTCAACAACCTGTTTGAAGGTGGTGGTGGTGAGCGGCTCTAGAAATGCCTCAAAGCTGCCCCGGGCGATGGTCAGCGAGCGGCTGGGGGAGTCGAGCAGCTGGGAGGTCGCGGTCGCGGGTGTGGATGACTGGCTCGTATGGGGAAATGTAAGCGACTCTGCCCCTACGGGCTGTGCGAGAACGCTGATTGTGGTCCCGGAGACCGGCGTACTAGGCGGAGACTCAGAGGCCGTACCTGCAGGCACGGCGACCCCAGAAGCGCCAGGGCCAGGCTCAGTCCGGTCAACGTCGGCAGCGACGTCGTCTGCGCTAGAGGCTATCACTGCGCCGGTTGACGCCGAATCAAGGGATGGCGTCTGCAGAGAGGGCTCGGACTGGTTGGGATTGGGCACAGGAAAGGCAGTCATAGCGTCCGTGTTCAAAAGTCGGCAATATCAGCAAGACTCCTAAAAAGGGTTTGACGCTACGATTCACCGCTAGACCATGGGTAGGTCAGATGCTAGCAGGGCAAAGGCGTCAAACTATATAGAGCAACTGTATCGCTGCGCTGGGAAGCAGTTCTGTCATTACTTTAGCAGGTCTATCTGTCGCGGCAGATCGCCAGCGACCAAAAGTCACGCACCTAGGGGCTGACGCTGACGCCGATTACTGTACGTCTTCTAGCCGAGAAGGTTGAAGTCGGCTCAGCCAACCCTGCAGATAGACGCGATTTTTCTCCTGCTCAGCAGGGTCTTGAGTGGTCAGGGGAAAGGGTGCTAGCCCCTGAATCGCGGCGGTGGTGACGCAAAACATCGATTTTTGAAATGTCTCGCAAATCTTGACTTTTAGGTCGTCTTCCCCGCGAGTGCCCTTGCGGTAGACTTCGAGCAAGTCTTCAGGCAGAAAGTGACGCATATCCTGCATGAGCTGGGTGGGTGGGATGCCGGAGCCGCCAATAGGCAGCGGATCGGCGTAAAGCGCTCCGTAGGCAAAGTCCTGCTTGTATAGAGGAATCTGATAGGCCTGAGCGTTGTACGAAACGGTGCCGGGGAACGGCGTGCCTCTAAAAAAGATCGCCTCAACGTAGGGAACCGCTAGGTCTGCCAAAAAGGTCAGACCCGCTGACTTGGGAATGACGTCGTAGGTGCGATGGCCTGCGGCCGGTCCTGAAGGACCATCGCCCACCGTCACGCTGTAGGTCACCGGGTTGCTGGCCGCCGCCACCAGCCCATCGCGGATATGGTCAACCACATCGGGAATAGCGGTAATTTCGCCGCGCTGATAGCGCTCGAATAGCTCCAAAAACATGTCGCTCATTACCCGCCAAAATTGCCCTAGCCCGTGAAAGTAAGCCATCAGGCGCATTTGCTCAGGCAGAAACTCCGGAAATATCCGGTGCAGCGCCTGCACCAGGGGGTTATGCCTAAACTTGTTTTGGATAATGGGTTCGACTCGGGGCTTGAACGTCAGTCCATCGACGTACTCGGCCAATCCGCCGCCGCCGTGCCAGTACATCGACTTACCGCAGTACTCTGCATACTCGTAGTTGAGGCGATCATGCCGCCAGTGCCGGAAGAGCTTAGCAATTGAAACGTCGCCGTTGAAGTACTTAAAAAACGGAAAAAAGACGAGGAATTGGGTTTCGCCCGTGTAGATTAAGTTTTTGGAATAGGCGTCTAGCACCATGCCATAGCTTTTAAGAATATCCACCACTTCTACAAGGTGGAGCGCAGAGTCGCTGAGTAAAGCTCCCCCCTCTTCCAGTCGACGGATGTAGGGATTTGAGGGTGGGTTTGAGAATGGCTTGACGGTAACCATGGCGTGGATAACTGATGACGGCTAATGGACGGAACCCTGCGGGACACTCCTGCTCTATTGTAGAGGCCTACAGGAGCGCGGGCGCACGGACAGGCGACAAGGACGGGCGAGCTGGAGATCGATATGAGGAAATAGCTTCCACCCGACCAGTAAGCAGATAGCCCGCCTCAGGCTCACTCCAGCGCAGCATCCAGTCAGGCTTGAGGCCAAACGCCAGCACGAGCACCACTAGGGCGATCGCGGGCATTCGCTCCCCCCAGGTTACCGGCTCTAAATTGGCGAGCTCTTTGGGAAGCCTGCCGAAGAACACCCGGTTCACCATGAGCAGGAAATACACCGCCGTTAGGCCAGTGCCCACCATGCAGAGCAGCGTCTGAACCGGAAAGATGGGAAAGCTCCCTCGAAAGACCAAAAATTCGGCAATGAACCCTACTAGACCTGGTAACCCGGAGCTAGCCATAACCCCCAAAATCATCAAACTACCGATTAAAGGAAGCCCTCGCTCCGGGTTTAGCAGCCCCTTAAGCTTGTTGACGTCTCGCGTGCCGGTCTTCTTATACACCACGCCCACCAGCAAAAACAGTAGGGCGGAGATCAGGCCGTGGCTCACCATTTGGAAAACCGCAGCGACGATGCTCAGCCGCGTGGTGGCTGCGGTAGCTAGCAGAACAAAGGCCATATGGGCAATAGAAGAATAGGCGACCACCTTTTTCATGTCGGTTTGAGCGATGGCGCAGGCGGCTCCGTACAGGGCGCTCACCGCTGCCCAAATCGCTAGCCAGGGCGCAAGAACAAGCCAGGCCTCGAAAAATAGCCCCAGGCCGAAGCGCAGCAGGCCATAGGTTCCCAGTTTGAGAAGTACCCCCGCTAGCAGCACGGAAATAGGCGTAGAGGCCTCGACGTGGGCGTCGGGGAGCCAGGTGTGAAATGGGAAGAAGGGAATCTTAATGGCGAAGCCGATAAGCAGGCTGCCCAGCAGCACTAGCTGGGCCCTCAGTCCTACCGCAGGCGCAAGCGATCGCAGTACGGTGTAGTTGAAGCTAGTGGCCTCTGTCAGCCACGCCAATCCCAAAAAAGCGGCGAGGATAAGAACGCCCGATAGCGCAGTGTAGATCAAAAACTTAGTGGCTGCGTACCCCCGCTTGGCCCCTCCCCAAATTGCGATTAAGAAGTAGAGGGGAATGATCTCCAACTCGTAGAACAGGAAAAACAGCAGCACGTCTTGAGCCAAAAATGCCCCCGTTACCCCCACATTGAGCAGCAAAATCATCACGTAGTAGAACCGGGGGCGGATGAGTTTGCGATCGCTGCTGAGTACGGCAATCACCGTCAAAAAATTGCTGAGCACCACCAGGGGCAGAGAGAGGCCATCTAGGCCGAGCTGATAGCTCAGCCCGATACTGGTGATCCAGGGGATATCTTCTGAGAACTGCAGCCCTGGCGCTATCTCAAACTGCGCCCCCAGTACAATCGTCCAAACCAGCATGATGGTCGATATTACCAGCGTCGTCTGCCGAAATCGCTGGTCCTCGGCCTTGGGCAAAACGCTGAGCACGACGACCCCCAGCAGCGGTAACCAGATTAGTGCACTCAGCATCAACGCGCGCTCCCACAAAAGTTTGGTGTCTCTACGACGCCTAGGTTGTCTTGATCACTGAAAACCACAAGGCTCACTATCCCCTTAAAAAATCCAGCCGCTCCAGCCGACGGTGACCAGCAGTAAAACGCCGACGCCCACCAAAATTGTGAGGACATAGGACTGCGGCTGCCCCGAAGCGCTGTACTTGAGCGCCTGACCGCCAAACACGGTGACTACGCCCACCAGATTGACGGCTCCGTCAACCACATAGCGATCAAACCAGGTGGTGATCTTGGCGATCGCGCTGACCGGCCAGATCACGGTTCTATCGTAAAGTCGCTCAATGTAAAAATCATACGCCAGCAGATCCTGCATAAATCGAAGCGTGACCCCTGCCGGGCGCGCCCAAAATCGCCGCAGCTCTATAGTGGCTCCCAAAATGCAGCCAATCAGCCCAGACAGCAAAATGAGCAGCACCGACAGGTGGACCTCAGTAGAGCTTGCAATCTGTAGGGGAATGGAAGGCGTGAGCAGCAGCGGCCACCGAATCGGAATCAGCGGCGACAGCGCCACGATAACCGTCAGGCTAACCATGGGCAACGCCATGGGCCAAGACACCTCCGGCGCTCGCCGCGTTTTGGGCTGAGGCGCACCGCAAAACACGAGGCGAAACACCCGCGTCAGGTTGAGGGCCGTTAGCAGATTGACAACCAAAAGCAGCCCCAAAAGCCAGGTTGGCATAATCCAGCTGCCGCTCGCCCAGCGCTGCACAATCCAAAACGCCCCTAAGGGAAACAAGGCGATGAGGTTGGCGCTACCCACGACAAAGGCGGTTGTTGTGGCCGGCATCCGCGACCACAGCCCACCCATTTCCGTCATGTTTTGATTGTGAGTGGTGAAGATAACAGCACCGATGCTCATGAACATCAGCGCTTTCGCCATGGCGTGTACCAGCAGCAGCAGCAGCGCCACATCCACCTGACCCACCCCAACAGCCACAAACACTAGCCCCATCCAGGCGCTAGTAGAGTGGGACAAGGTGCGCTTGATGTCGATTTGAGCGACGCTCACCAGAGAGGCTCCAACGGCCGTAACGCTGCCGATGATGATCAAGGCGTCTGCAGATATAGGCGACAGGGTGAACACCGGCTGTAGCTTAATCAGCACGTAGGCTCCCGCCGAAACCACTACCGAGTTCCGCATAATTCCGGCAGGGTTGGGCCCTTCCATGGCTTCATCGAGCCATAGGTTTAGCGGAAATTGAGCGCACTTTCCGGTGGGGCCAGCGATTAGGGCGAGTCCTAACAACGCTGCCGCTGAAGCCGGCAGTGGCGTCGTTTCCGCCCAAGTCTGCAGATCTGAGAAGGTCAGCCCCTCTCCAAAACTCGATAGGGCAACTAAGCCCATCAGCAAAATGATGTCGCCGACGCGCTTGGTCAAAAAAGCGTCACGGGCGGCGGTAATGACTAGAGGCTGGGCATACCAAAAGCCAACTAGGAGGTAGCTGGACAGCGTTAAAGCCTCAAGAAGGCCATAGCTCAAGAACAAAGAGTCGCTGATGGCAATGCCGCTCAGCGCCGCCTCGAAAAAGCCCATCAGCCCGAAAAACCGACCCAGGGACCAATCTTTCTCCATGTAGCCCAAGGCGTACAGCTGGGCCAGAAGACTAATTCCCGCCACGAGCTGCATTGCTCCCAGACTGGTAGCAGAGATTTCAACTACCAAAGGAAGATCGAGATCGGCAACCTGGAGCCACTGGAACACGAGATGCTGGGGAGGCTGCCCCCAAGCTAAGCTAAAGGCGATCGCCCCGTGGATGAACGCCAGCACCGTTGTCAGCAAATTGACGTAAGCTGCGGGTCGCTGGCCAGTTCGGCGCACGAGCCCAATGGACCAGGGCAAGGTCAACAGCGTGCCGAGCAACCCATAGAGAGGAACACACCAACTTGATTGCAGCAGCGCCTGCATCATCGCGATCGCTTCATCCTAAAAACTGTATTTGAGCCGCAGCAAGGGCGAGTTGCAGCATGCGCTAACGGCTCCAGCACCCTTTAACTTTGATGCGTGGAGCAGCTTTGGCGCAAAGGCCAAACGCCAATTGTCCAAGACTCAACCCCGTCTCGGCGATTGGGCCAGCAACCGTCGTGACGTCTATCTGGGCTACCCCTTAGCTTACCAGGAGAACGGGACGATAATTGAAGAGGCCTTCGGCGGAAGCTCAACTCTAGATAGTTTTTCGAGTCTGCGCTACTTCTGCGCTACTGGGGGTATCGGCAGGGGCGCGAAAGCGATCGCTTTCGCGCCCCTGCAAATTCAATCTTGAGCTAGCCTTTTCTGAAAGCTAGGTACAGCATAGAGGCCACATCAACTGTTCTAAATTATTAAAAATAATTAACAAGCAATTAGATGTATCACCGTCTGTCAAACATTTGAGCTGGTGATGGCTTTTAGGTGTATATGAGATTATCTTATTGGAAGGATTTGAAATAATCATTCTAAGTTATATTGCCAAACGTCGAAGCGGGCCTGTATTCTTAAGCTTGGTAATTTTTAGCAACGTTTCTCTGGGAGTGCTTGAGTAGATCATGCGGTAAGACGATGCCGAGTGGTTGCCAATTTTCTCAAGCGCCCAGACTAAACCTTGCGTATCTAAAGCTTTAGGAGATAACTAATGCCGATTGCAGTTGGAATGGTAGAAACTCTTGGATTTCCCGCGGTCGTTGAGGCGGCTGACGCCATGGTGAAGGCGGCACGGGTGACGCTGGTGGGCTACGAGAAAATTGGAAGTGGCCGCGTGACGGTAATCGTGCGAGGTGATGTCTCCGAGGTTCAGGCATCTGTGGCGGCTGGCATCGAAAACGCAAAGCGCGTCAACGGGGGTGAAGTCCTGTCGACCCACATTATTGCGCGGCCTCACGAGAACTTGGAGTACGTGTTGCCGATTCGCTATACCGAGGCCGTAGAGCAGTTTAGAAGCTAGGCGCTCATCCTCAACTACTGCGTTAGCCGGGAAGCGATCGCTATGGGCTTTTGCTGTATTGGGCATCGCTGTCGATAGGGCAAGTCTGTAATTCGCCAACTTGCCCCTGACGGTCCGCGTTTCTTTCGGAGTAGCGTCCGGTCAAAGACGGCAGCATTGCCTCTACTTTATTTCGATTTAGAAGCAGTAGCTGCCGCAAGTTGTCTAGGGCGCTGTCCTTGCACAAAATCGCGGCGTTAGTCCATCAACTATGAGATAAACTGCCTGATGCGAATTGCTAAAGTTCGCGGTACTGTCGTGAGCACCCAGAAAGAGCAAAGTCTGACCGGAGTTAAATTTCTCCTGGTTCAGTTTGTAGATGAGAACGGCAACGAACTAGACGAGTATGAGGTAGCAGCCGACAACGTCGGCGCTGGGGTCAATGAATGGGTCTTGGTGAGTCGAGGAAGTGCGGCCCGCCAGTTTGACAGTGGGGAGCGTCGTCCGCTGGACGCGCTAGTGGTCGGCATTATCGACACGATCAGCGTCGATCGCCAGTTCCTGTACAGTAAGCGCGAGGAGGAACGATAGATTGGCGTGCAGTGGTGGAAACCGCAGCATTAAGAGGGGTCGCGACGCTTTTGAGGCTTTGAGCGCGTTCCGAGGGCGGTCGCTGAGTAGATGCGTAAAGTTTATTTAACGTCTCCAGGGTTGCAATCGGGGTCCGTATGCAATATGCGGTATCTTGGCTGTAGCCTCTATGGTGTAGGACTCGAAGTCTGGCTGTTTACCCACAGCAAGGTGCTTACAAAAATGCTTACCGCAGGCGGCCAGTGCGCGATCGCAGGCTACACAGGAGAGATTTACAATGGCTCAAGGTTCTACCGCTCCACCGACCGCTTGGTCTAAGGATTTAGCGAAGCCCACAATTCATCAGTCAGCTTACGTGCACGCCTTCTCCAACATTGTTGGAGATGTTCACGTGGGTGAGAAAGTCTTGATAGCCCCAGGAACCTCTGTTCGCGCCGACCAAGGGACGCCATTTCACATCGGCGAGAGCAGCAATGTCCAAGACGGTGTGGTTATCCATGGTCTCGAGCAGGGACGAGTGGTCGGGGACGATGGCCGAAATTACTCTGTGTGGATCGGAAAGAATATCTCCATTACCCACATGTGTCTCATCTATGGCCCGGCCTACATCGGGGACGACTGCTTTATTGGATTTCGTTCAACAATTTTTAATGCCCGAGTCGGGCGCGGCTGCATCGTAATGATGCATGCCCTGATTCAAGATGTGGAGATTCCGGCAGGAAAATACGTGCCGTCGGGCTCCATCATCACGCGGCAAGAGCAGGCAGAGCGCCTGCCCGATGTTCAGTCCGTCGACGCTGAATTTGCCCATCAAATGATCGACGTCAACGACGCTTTGCGACGTGGCTACCGCTGCGCTGAAGATATCGGCTGCATCACGGCTATTCGCAAGGAACTGGAACAGAGCTATCAATCCACACAACACACCATGACTACCCTACCTAACGCCGCTGCAACTTACGCAGGTCAAGCCGCTCACCTCAACGCCAGCGTAGTTTCCCACGTGCGGCGGTTGCTCATTCAGGGCTATCGCGTTAGCGCTGAAGTCGCCGACAAGCGTCGCTTTAAGACTTCGTCCTGGCACAGCTACTCCTTGGGCCAGTCCAACCGCGATGGTGACGTCATCAAAGCCCTAGAACGCTGCCTCTCGGAGCATGAGGGCGAGTACGTCCGTCTTTTGGGGGTTGATACTCAATCGAAGCGACGCATGTTTGAGGAGATCATCCAGCGCCCTGGAGACACCCCCGGAACAACGGCCTTCCATACGCAGAGCGTCAAGAAGCCGGTATACTCCAGTTCCCAAAACGGAAACGGCAGTGGCTATCGGGAGCAGTCAGGTCCGCTCAAGCCCCAGGTGGTTGACCAAGTCAGACAGCTCCTCAGCCAAGGCTACCGCGTCGGCATGGAGCATGCCGACACGCGCCGGTTCCGCACTTCGTCTTGGCACACCTGCCCGCCCATTGAGTCCAGCCGAGAGTCCGACGTATTCTCCGGCCTAGAGCGATGCTTGGCAGAGCACCAGGGAGAATACGTCCGGCTGATTGGCATCGATACTCGGGCCAAGCGGCGCGTGCTAGAGATGATTATTCAGCGGCCTGGAGAAGAGATCGCTCAGGTGCCCATGACGCATCCCGCTGGCTATGGGGGAGGGTCGAGCTGGTCTGGCAATGGACAGGCCACCACCCGTGAGTCGTCGAGGCAGGCACCCCGATACTCGGGTGGGTCAGGATCCCCAGCAGCGTCGGGGGGCTTGAGCAGCGATATTGTGCAGCAGATCAGGGGGTTGCTGTCTCAGGGCTACCGCATTGGGATGGAGCATGCCGACACGCGCCGGTTTCGCACTTCGTCTTGGCACACCTGCCCGCCTATTGATTCCAGCCGAGAGTCTGACGTGTTCTCTGGCCTAGAGCGCTGTTTAGCAGAGCACCAGGGGGAGTACGTCCGTCTAATTGGCATTGATCCAGCGGCAAAACGCCGGGTCCTTGAAACAATCGTTCAGCGTCCCGACGGGTCTTCAACGCTGCCGTCTCAACCCCAGGTGAGGCCCGTGGCCACTGCGACGAGCGGCGTGAAAGGAGCTTCGAACGGCTACAATGCTCCCTACAAAAGTGGTTCTGTGAGCAGCCAGAGTCTCGAGCAAGACACTATCGATCAGATCAAAAACCTCCTGCGCCAGGGCCATCGCATTGGCACTGAGCATGCTACCACTCGCCGGTTTCAAACCTCCTCATGGAAGAGCTGCTCTCCCATTCAGGCCACTCAGCTTCCGCAGGTGGTCAACGAACTGGAGGGCTGTATGGCTGAGCACACCGGCGAGTATGTCCGGCTGATTGGGATAGACCCCAAGGCGAAGCGCCGAGTGCTAGAGACTATTATCCAGCGCCCTTAGCTGTGTGGTCGAGTGGGCTGCGCCCCCCTCGGCTGCGTCAAATAGGACTAGTCACCCCAACTTCAACTCACCTCGTTCATGGATGTGCCTTCTAACTTGAGACGCGACTCCTGCTTTTACATTAGCGGCGATGTCCAGGTTCATCCCTCGGCCGCGATCGCCCCTGGCGTATTTCTTCAGGCCGATTCTGACAGTCGCCTCGTGGTTGGGCCAAACGTCTCTATTGGTTCGGGAGCGCTGCTTCATGCCCAAGGTGGGGTACTATCCCTCGCTGCTCAGGTTACACTGGGTTCAGGCGTTCTAATCATGGGACAAGGCCGAGTTGGCTCAGGGGCCTGCGTGGGCGCAAATACGTCACTGCTGTTCAAAGTGTCAGTCGAGCCGGGACAGCTTGTTGAACCTGGGACCGTTATTGGTGAGCCAGAATTTGGCGGCCACTGGGGTGAGCAGCGCTCGGATCAGCAGCAGTTTGTTGAAGAAACGTTTGTTGAAGAAACGGTCTCTAAAGCTGCCGTTGAAGAGCGTCAGTCAGCGGCAGAGGCCGCGCCGCCAGACACATCTTCTCCCCCCAACTCTAAAGTCCCTATGCGTCCGACCCAGGTGTATGGGCGAGTGGTTGTAGAGCGGCTTAGGCGCATGATGTCCCCCCAGCAGTCTGAAGATCCTTAGCCCTCTCCTGACTTTTCGTCAAATTTCTCAAAAGGTAAGGTTAGGTAGCTCAGGCCCTGAATTTGGGAAGCGATCGCGCTAGAGCACTACTGGTGTATGGCACTGACGGTGAAAATTTATGGCAAACATGGCGTCTAAAAATATAGCGTCTCGGGCAGCATCTCAGTCGGATGCGTCGCAGCGTCGTCCAGACTTTGCCAACATGGCCTTAGGTCTTGTTTCCACCTGTAGCTTCCCGGCCATCATCGGTACGGCGGACATGATGCTCAAGTCCGCCAGCGTCACTTTATTAGGCTACGAAAAGATTGGCAGCGGATACTGCACTGCCGTGGTCCGAGGACGTTTTTCTGACGTCAAGATTGCGGTAGAGAGCGGCGCAGAGATCGCAGAGCAGTTTGGTCAATTCGTCTCCAAATCAGTGATTCCCCGCCCTTTGCCCAACCTAGACGCCGTGTTGCCTATTGGCAGCAAGCTAGCGAGGCTTGTGGAAGATCGAGGCTACAGCCGGCTCAGCAAGCAGGCCGTGGGGCTGCTGGAAACGCGAGGATTTCCGGCCATGGTGGGCGCAGCCGATGCCATGCTTAAGTCTGCTGAGGTGCATCTCGCCTCCTACGAGCTGATTGGATCGGGCCTATGCACCGCTATCATTCGCGGCAACGTCGCTGACGTCACCATTGCCATTGAGCGAGGGATGCAGGAGGCAGAGCGCATTGGCGAGCTTCACTCCGTAATGATCATTCCGAGGCCGCTAGAAGACTTAGAGCACACCCTACCGACGGCAAGCTGCTGGCTCGACCAGCCTCTCTCCGTGCCGCTGAACTTAAAGGAAAAGCCTCAAGAGAAGATCGAGCTTCCCGATCTACGAGCTTTGCCGACAGAGGAGGCTATCGAAGAGGCAATTGAGATCGAGATTCCTCAGGCCGAGCCTCAGAAGCAGGCGCTTCCCCTTGAGGAACCCGATGACCTGCAGTGACAAAGCCTTGGTTTAAGGGCTCTACTGGCGAACGGTAACCGCTGATCCCATCGGCAGGAGCGCGTAGAGGGTTTGAACGTCCGCGTTTTGCATCCGAATGCAGCCGTGGGAAATGGCCTGCCCGATAGCATCGACCTGATTCGTGCCGTGAAAGCCAATCTGGTGCGTCCCATTGCTCCAAAACCCGACCCAGTGCGTGCCCAACGGATTATCCGCACCCGGCATCACAAGCTCACGGGTAAAGGGATGTCGCCATACGGGATTTTCCTGCTTCTCAATGACGCGAAATTCGCCCGTTGGCGTTTCCCAATGCGTCCGGCCCACGGCAATGGAATAATCTGCCAAAATCTCATCATTGCGGTAGAGATAGACGCGGCGATCGCTCAAATCTACCACGGCCAAATCTGCCGTAGTAGCGCCCGCAGCAACGCTAGCGGTTGCGGGCAGCGTCTCTAGGGCGGAGCGGGCTAGGGGCAATACCGAAGCTATGCCAGAATGCAGCGGCTGTTCAGGCGCGGCGGCAGATTTGGCCTCCTCCCCAGGGCTGCTCGCCGGTAGCGCAGCGGACACTGCATCGGGCTGACGTGCCGCTTGATGCTGTATCGGGGCTGTCGCGGAGCTATCCGCAAAAGCGCTCTCGTCAAACTGAGAGGTATCTCGCACTTCTTGAAAGGCTTGGCCTCCATCCAACGCCCCTAACCTTGAAGAAAAATCTGCCCGGGCACTCGCCTCAGCAGGCAGGCTAGAGGAGAAAACGCTAGAGAAAACGCGACCGCCAAACAGTAGGCCAGCTGCAAGAAAGCAGAGGGCCGAGAAGGTCTGGGTTATGGATTCAGTTCGTCCCATCAAGAACAGATCTATAGCGCGGTAATCTCATGCAGCGTCAGCGGGGCAGTCTCTATAGGTTAATCAAAACGCTGCTATCGTCATCTCTACTACCCCGATGCACCGTTTTGATCCATTTTAAGCGCTTTGGCCGAATTGAGATTCGAAGCGAGGTGCTTGCGATGACTACCATCCAGTGCAGCATATATAGGGTTGTTCGCAGGCTGCGAAAGAGAATCGTTATCCCTGCAATCAGCCGCTGGTCGGGCAAATCTGGCAGCTTGGATAGGGTGGGGGCTGACGCTTTCCCTTGTGGAGCCAGGGTAGGCTGCAGGCTAGCACGGGCCGAGCGATGAAGTCGCCACTGCTGCAAGGTTACGCCGACTACAGAGAAGCTCGTCGCCAGGGTAGTCAGCGCGCTAAAGACCGGCAGGCGATTTCGGGCGATCGCCATCAGCACATCGGGCAGCACTGTGGTGGGGATCAGATACTGAATAACCCAGAACACGGCCATGTCGAGGGTCTTTCGCGTCCCCAACCGATTTTGAACAATCAGTCGCCAGTAGTCCAAGTAGCGCTGGTATCCTCCCTCAGCCCAGCGGTTGCGCTGGTGCCAAAGTCCCGTAATATCCGTAACGCCTTCTTCCCCCACAGCAGAATCGGGCAGGTGCAAGATATCCCAGCGGTTGAGGTGCAGCCGTAGGGTGAGGTCAAGATCATCGGTAATGGTCTCTTCGTTCCAGCCGTGACAGTCCTCAATCGCGGCGCGGCGAACGAACTGCCCGTTGCCCCGCAGCTCTCCCATCCCTCCGATGGCGATGCGCCGCTCTTGGACGTAGCTGTCGAGCAGCATCTCCCCACTTTGGGCTCGGGTCCAAAAGTTTGTAGGCCAGTTGGCGATCGCTTTTCGCACCTGAACCGCTCCCACTTCGGACTGGTCAAAGAGCGGCACGACGCGGCGAAGCAGGTCAGAGGGAACCTGGGCATCAGCATCGAACACGGCCATGATATCGGCCTGCGTTAGCGGCCAGACCTGATTGAGCGCCCCTGACTTGCCGCCCCCCGAGTTCTCAGACCGGTGAATCACATTGAGGTTGGGATAAACCTGACACAGGCGGTCCAAAATCTCTGGCGTTTGATCGGTGCTGTAATCGTCGATGAGCCAGACGTCGTATTGCTCAGCGGGATAGTCTAAATTGCATAAATTCTTGATTAAATCGGCAACGACGGCCTCTTCATTCTTGGCGGCAACGAGCAGCGAGATGTAGGGATAGTCCGCTGATTCCCCCAAAGGTCTTGGCACCACCAGAAATGGGGCAAACATAGCCCGCACCAGGTGAACGCCGATTAGAGCCGTTAGCCCGATCACGATCCAAGTTCCCCCCGGAATAATGTGGAGGGCGATGGTGCTGCTCCACACTGCCGTTAAAGTGACAGCCGCTTTGCGACGACGACCCGGCAAACCTGCTTCGAACGGGTTGTCCGTTGCGTCAGCTGCACTATTGGAGGGGGCGTCGGTTTGACGGCTTGGATCAGAGGTCTCAAACGGTCCCGGCATGTGACTAAACTCAACGGTGACAACAACAAGGGCTAACGAAGACAGCGTTAAACTTTGTCAGAGGTTTACACCCCGTATTCTAACGTCGTACCGGAGCCCTATCCCGTCGACTTCTTTGTCCCAGACAAGTTTTCCACAGGCAAAGCGGAGTTTTCCACAGGCAAAGCGGAGTTTTCCACAGATGACCCTGCAGCTGAACTAATGATTTATAGCAAATCCGCGCGACGCTTCTGAAAGAAGTTTAGCTACTCCCACTCGATAGTTCCGGGGGGCTTCGACGTGATGTCATAGACCACGCGATTCACTCCGGCGACTTCATTGACAATGCGCGTCGAGAGCCGCTCTAGCAGGTCGTAAGGAACTCGAGACCAGTCCGCCGTCATGCCATCCTCGCTAGAAATCAGCCGCAGCACAATGGGATAGGCATAGGTGCGCTGGTCTCCCATGACGCCAACGCTGCGAACGGGAAGCAGCACGGCAAAGGCCTGCCAAAAGTCATGGTACATGCCGCAGCTGCTGATTTCCTCTCGCACAATGTAATCTGCTTCCCGCAAAATTTCAAGGCGCTCTTCCGTCACTTCCCCGATAATGCGAATGGCCAGCCCCGGTCCGGGGAAGGGATGACGGCGCACGATTTCCTCCGGCAGGCTAATCGAGCGACCGACGCGGCGCACCTCATCTTTGAACAGCTTTCGTAAAGGTTCAACCAGCTTAAATCTGAGGTCTTTAGGCAAGCCGCCGACGTTGTGATGACTCTTAATCTTGACGGCGACGCGTTCGCCGGTTTTTGGATCGACGTTGGTGTCAGCCGACTCAATGACGTCGGGGTAGAGGGTACCCTGAGCAAGATAGTCAAAGGGACCCAAATCCCGCGACTGCTCTTCAAACACCTGGATAAACTCGTGACCGATGCGCTTGCGCTTTTCTTCTGGGTCGGTGATTCCCTCGACTTGCTTGAGAAAGCGATCGCCAGCTTTGACGTGAACCACCGGAATATGGAATCGCCGCTCGAAGAGCTCTACGAGCCTTTCGGGCTCGTCCTTACGCATAAAGCCTTGGTCAATAAACATGCAGGTGAGCTGGTCGCCGATGGCCCGGTGCAAAAGAAACGCCAGGGTCGAAGAGTCAACGCCGCCCGAGAGAGCCAGCAGCACTCGCTTGTCTCCCACCTTGGCCCGAATCTCACGGATGGACTCGTCCACAAAGGCTTCTGTCGTCCAAGTCGGCTCGCAGCTGCAGACGTGGTAGACAAAGTTACGAATCAGCGCGCTGCCGCCGGTAGAGTGAACCACCTCTGGGTGAAACTGGACGCCGTATAGCTTCCGCTGGGGATGGGCGATCGCCGCACAGGGGGTGTTATCGGTGTGGGCGAGCTGTTCAAACCCGTCGGGCAACCGCGTTACCGAATCTCCATGGCTCATCCACATGGTCGACCCCTCAGCGACGTTGGTCAGCAGGTCCGTGGGGTCGTCAATGAAGAGGGATGCCTTGCCATATTCACCCCGGTCCGCCTGACAGACGTCGCCGCCCAGCTGCTGAACCATGAGCTGCATGCCGTAGCACACGCCCAGAATTGGGAGGCCCATGTTCCAGATCTCAGGGTCGCAGTGGGGCGCACCCGGCGCGTACACCGAACTAGGTCCACCAGAGAGAATAATGCCCCTGGGGCTGAGCTGTCTCAGCTGCTCTGCCGACGTCCGGTAGGACAAAACCTCTGAGTAGACTTGAGTTTCCCGAATACGACGCGCGATCAGCTCAGAATACTGAGAGCCAAAATCCAAGATGACGATCATCTGACGGTTGATGGCGGTGGCGATCGCTTGGGAAGGCGATTGTTCGGTGTGTAGAGACACTGGGTTACCTGCTATGTAGATGGGCGCTAAACCGTAGGTGCGGCTATAGGGGTAAGGGGGGAGTTAACTCATCGATCTACACGAGAGTTAGCCCAACTGTGGGCGATCGCTCATGGGTTAGCGGATCGCTAGAGGGGCTTTAAGTCTGCGTTGAACGGAGATGCAGACCCTCGATAATGGCTGTGAAGTGAGGTGAGCTGGCTTGAACTGGCAGACTTGGGCGCATTATCTCGAATGCGTGAGTGCAGTCTTCAGCGGCAGGCCTTTCAAATATAAATATGTATTAAATCAGCTTAGCAAACTTGAGGAAGAAGTGCGGCAGCAATTTCTCCCTTCACTACGGTGTGGCGCTGCCGATCAAAGAGCAAGCACCCGACGGAGACTCGGCGCTGAGCGAGCTGATAGATATAGTCGCGGGAGCGCTGCTCAATGCGGGCGGCAATTCGCTGATAGATGGCATCGGCCCAGCTTTGGGCAAGGTCTGCTTCGGGGGGTAACCCCAAATCACGTAGATACCCTAGCGCTGCTTCCGCCGTAGGGCTAGCCAATACGGCCCGTACCTCAGCGGTGGGCAATCCCATCTCCGCGCTGTAGGCTGCCAAAATCTCCTGTCGTCCATCGGCCAAATGGTGGTGGGTATGAAAAATTCCTCCGGCCAGCTTCAGCAGCTTGCCGTGATAGCCCAGCAGCACAATCGACTCAACCCCTTGGGCAGCGGCTTCCACCAGCATAGGGCCGATCCAGTTCGCCGTTTTGAGCGATCGCGCCGCGTCTATACCCATCTGCCGCGCGAGGTCCAGGCCGTTCTCCCCGATGCACAGCACCAAGCAGTCTCGGTAGGGCGATCGCTGCAGGGCCTGACGATATTGATCCAACTGCTGGGGGGCGCTGAGGGGCTGGGCGATGCCGGAGGTGCCCAGCAGGGAAAGTCCGTCGACGATGCCAAAGGCGCTGTTGGAGGTCCGCTCAGCGAGCTGCCGCCCTTCGGGCAGGATGAGGGTGACCTGAATCCGCTCGCCGGGCCGGAGCTGGCCTAAAAGATTGGTCTGCAGGAGCTGCTGGGCGTAGCGATAGATAGCGGGCTTTCCGCTGTCGGCCTGCTGGCCCAGCCCCTCCCCGCCTAGGATTGTAATGGGATCTACTTGCGCTGAACTGGCCCAGCGCACCCAGGCCCAAACTGGCGTGTCGCGGGTGATGTCTAGGTTGTCCCCTGGCTGACTGCGGGTGACAGCTAGGGCCGAGTCGCTATCGAGTCGCGCCACCTGCTCGACGGCAATATCAACCCTTTGAGGGGGGGTGATGAGATCAATGCTGACTGAGGGCAGGGGCTCAGAAGCGATCGCCCCTGGCGTTGCCTGCAGCGATTTGAGGGCGGCAACCGCTGCGCCGCAGGCGAACACGGGGAGGGTATAGCCTGAGCGAGGGAGGTTGACCATAGAGAACTGTCGGTGCTAGGACGGCAGTGATAGAAAGAGGGCTACGCTACAATCATCGGAAATCGGTATTCTAGCAGTCCCTAGTTCTATCGGCGTGGCGGTCCCCGTCGCGGCAGCGTTCCCTTCTCCCTGGTTCTCGGCTTATGACTATCGACTACCTGCGCGTCAGCCTCATCGATCGCTGCAATTTCCGGTGCCAGTACTGCATGCCTGAGGGTGAGGCTATCACCTACGCCGCCCGCGAAGACTGGCTGAGCCAGAGCGAGCTGCTGCGGCTGCTCAAAGAGGTGTTTATTCCCTGTGGGTTTACCCGATTTCGCTTGACCGGAGGCGAGCCCCTGCTGCGCCGCGACGTGGTCGAGGTGGTACGGCAGATTGCCGAATTGCCCCAGACCCAGGATCTCGCCCTGACCACCAACGGCTTCCGCCTGGCGGAGGTCGCCTCGGACCTCTACGCCGCTGGGCTGCGCCGCCTCAACATCAGCCTGGATTCCCTTAACCCCGACACCTTTACTCGCATCACCGGCGGCAAGAGCCCGCTGCGCTGGCAGCAGGTGTGGCAGGGCATTCAGGTCGCCCATCAGGTCGGGTTCAACCCGCTGAAGCTGAACGTGGTCGTGATCCCAGGGGTCAACGACGGTGAAGTGCTCGACCTCGCCGCCCTTACCCTAGAGCAGGAGTGGCACGTAAGATTTATTGAATTCATGCCCATCGGCAACCCTGAGCTATTTGGCGATCGCCAGTGGATCGCCTCTGAAACCCTGCGTCAGCAAATTCGGGAGCGGTGGGGACTGACCACAGGACAGGTCACCGGAAATGGCCCCGCCGACGTCTTCCAAATTCCCGGCGCTCGGGGCACCGTGGGGTTTATCAGCCAAATGTCGGAATGCTTTTGCGATCGCTGCAACCGCATGCGGCTCTCCGCAGACGGCTGGCTGCGGCCCTGCCTACTCAATGAAACAGACCAACTTGACCTCAAGTCGGCTCTCAGAGCGGGGGCGCCGATGGCCGAGCTACGGGAGCAGGTCCAGAACCTCATCCACATCAAGCCCGATATCAACTTTAAGCAGCGGGAGAGCGGCACGGCGAGCGGCCAATATGGCCGCACCATGTCGCAGATAGGGGGTTAATTGATCAAGCCAGTGAATAGACGCTGCGGCTATCCCACCCGCAGCCAAGGCGTGGCGGACAATAGCACACAGCCCATTCGATCCTAAGCTTGACGGGAGTAGTACTCAACCACCAGCAGTTCGTTAATCTGCAGGGCAATCCATTCGCGGTCAATGACCCCGTTAACCTTACCCTCTAGCTTGGCCTTATCAAACTCTAGGTGGTTGGGCAAGTTAGCCAAACCAGGAAACTGTAGATTGGCCTCCACCAGCTCCTTAGAGCGATCGCGATCGCGGACGTTGACCACGTCACCTGGGCGGCACTGATAGCTGGGAATATCAACCCGGCGACCGTTCACCATAATGTGGCCGTGGTTGACGAGCTGGCGAGCCGATGGAATCGTTGGGGCCATGCCCAGCCGGAAAATGGTGTTGTCCAACCGCATCTCTAAAAGCTGCAGCAGCACCTGACCTGTAGAACCAGTAGCGCGACGGGCGCGCTTCACATAGCGGAGCAGCTGACGCTCAGTCAGACCGTAGTTGAAGCGAAGCTTTTGCTTTTCCTCCAATCTCACCGCGTATTCAGAGCGCTTACGGCGAGCCTGACCATGTTGACCAGGGGGATACGCACGGCGAGCGCTCTTGCGGGTCAACCCTGGAAGCTCTCCCAACCGGCGTACTACTCTGAGGCGGGGACCTCGATATCGCGACATTAACCTTCCTCTCTAAAAATCAAGCCCAAAACCTTAATTATACACAAGGTACAGCAATGGGGTCACAGATTGAACTTTCTAATTTCAGGTGTGTTCTTCTATACAAAAGACGAATAGCTTAAGCAATACCAATCGCTTAAAACATCGTTAGGATAGAGAACGAGCACAGTGTGTTATTGTAGCTCAGCAGCTCAAGCATTGCTGCACTGTCTTGTCCGATTTTCAAAGCTGCTAAGGCGTAATGAACGTCAGCTTTAGAGTCAACAGACGAGCTGTAATGGTTGACGCATTTAGAATTTAAGTTCACTTAGGATACTTATCAAGATATGAACCACCCGGTTATTCACCCGATGGTGAAGTTCCAGCGGCAGGTCAAGTCACTCGTTGACTCTACCGCTGTCAAAGGATCAGACCAGCTGTGGAAAATCGCGCTCCTGTATGGAGACGACTGGGCCCATTGGAAAGCCGAGCTTTTAGAGTTTGGGTTCGCCATGCAGGATCCCATCGCAGACCTGCTCTCCGTCGACACCTGGGAAGACGAGTAGCATTTGCCCCTACGCCGCCGTAGCAATACTCCAGAGTGCCAAGCTTGCTAATGCCACTGCTAGCCAGGTCAGGACGCTGTAGCGCGTCAGCTGTAGCGCCTGGGAAACGGTCTCACCCGCAATAGGCTGTAGCGCATCACCGAGCTGGGGTTTTGCCTTGGCGACGCCGTGATAATAATTCAAGCCTCCCATCTGAACGTTGAGGGCGGCGGCATAGGCACATTCGCTCCAGCCTGCGTTGGGGCTGGGATCATGGACGGCGTCTCGACGGCAGCACTGCACAACGCGGCGCAGCTGGCCCGACAGCATTCCAACCGTAACCACCGTCAGCCGGCAGGGAAACCACGTCAAGGCATCTTCTAGCCTGGCGCTGCCCCAGCCGATGTAGGTGAAGGGCGGCCTTTTATAGCCCACCATCGAGTCCAGAGTACTCGCAGCCTTATAGCCTAGCGCCAGCGATACCCCTCCCAGGGGCGTTGCCATACCCACTAGCCCGTAAAACAGGGGAGCCATGACGCCGTCAGTGGCATTTTCGCTCACCGTTTCTAGCACGGCGCGCAGGATGTCCGGCTCGTAAAGCTCTGCTGTGTCTCGACCGACATAGCGGCTCAAGCGATCGCGTGCGGCTGCAAGATCGTTCTGGGCCAGGGGCTTGAGGACGTCGTTGGCGGCGTCCCTGAGGCTGCGGGCGGCAAGGCAGCTGGCCAGTAAAACGCTGTCGAGGCCCAAGGCGAGAGCGGGATGAAGAGCCCCTGCCAAGACGTGTATTCCCCAACCTGCCGCAGCGCTGCCAAAAACTAACCCTAGCGCCAGCCCCACCCCAGCAATGCGCTCCGCGGCGGGCGGCAGCGTCAAGGCAAAAATTATGTTTACGTATCGCTGAATGAGCCAACCCATCACCTGGACGGGGTGCAGCCAGCTCCAGGGATCGCCAATGCCGTAGTCGAGGACTGCCGCCGTGACCCAAACTGCGGCAACGGAAAGGGGATGGGACATGCTAGAGCGATCGCGACCTTTGTAATATAGCGTCGGTATTGCTGAGGCGCAGTCCCGTTACGAGGTCGGAGCAGCCGCAGGATGAACGGGTAAGTCAATGTCGAAGGCCGTTCCGTTCGGGCTAGAGTGACTACACAATCTTCCTCGATGCCGCTCTACAACAATTTGGCGGCTGATGGCCAGACCCAGTCCCGTCCCCTGACCCGCAGGTTTGGTCGTGAAAAACGGCTCAAAAACCTTGCTTTGAGTCTCTGAGCTCATGCCTGGACCATTATCTGAAATCGTGATTCGAATCCAGGCTGGATCAAGCTGGCGGGTTTGGATGTGAATGGCCGGTGTAGGCTGAGACGATTCGCAAAGCGCGTCGATGCCGTTGGAGACAATATTCGTGATCACTTGGGTGATCTCACTCGAAAAGCCGTAGACAGGAGGCAGATCGCCGTAGGTTTTGGTGAGGGCGATCGGACAATGGTGGGATCCTGAGCTAACAAACCGGTGACGTAGCATCAGCAATGCGGTGTCAATGCCTTCCTGGATGTCAATTGGCTTTGGGTCGGCTTCGTCTCGACGCGCGTATCGCGTTAGCGACTGAGCGATAACTCGAATGCGCTCAACTCCGATTTGCACAGAGGCCAACGCTTCGGGCAGATCTTGCTGAATAAACGGGAGCCCAATCTCGTCGATCAGCGCCTCAACTGGAGCACATTGGGCAGGACAGTGCCGTTGATAGACCTCAATCAGCGCAGTCAAGCTCTGGACATACTGCTCGATAAACGTCAGATTGCCATGGACAAAGCCGAGAGGGTTGTTAATGTCGTGGGCAACCTCGGCAACGCGCTGTCCTAGACCCGCTAGCTTCTCGGCCTGAACCAGCTGGCGCTCCATATCCTGCAGCTGTAACCTGGTCTGGTTTAAAGCCTGCTGCTGTAGCTGAGCCGTGGTGCTTAGGGTCGCCTGAACTGCCAGGGCGTTCCGCAGTCCTATTTGCTGCCGTTCAAGTTCGCTCGCTGAGATAATTTGTAGGCCAAAGTACTGAGCTACCGTACCGGTAGCCCAAGTCACAGCCCTCATTAAACCTGACTTTGACCAAAGGCCCAAGCTCAGGCCTGGGCTGCCCGCTGAGGCCGTATATGCCCTTGTCCAAGCAGCATTTGCGTAGCTTGCGTAGCCTGCAACCAGCAGAGAGATTAGGGTGATAGCTAGACCAAAGCCCTCCTGGGGAGAGGCTGCATAGACGAGGAAACAGAGCATGGGGTTCTGACTGGAGTGAAGAAGTGTATCTCTAAATGGAATCGCGATCGCGTCTTTGCTCGGGTGTTGCGTCCAGCACAGGTGCTTGAATGCAAGGCTGACGTCGGAAGTTTGTACTGCAAAAGGGATGATCTGCGTTCTCAGGCCCTGTCGTTATAGGTTGCAGCGCTATCTATAACGATGTAAATTGCCTTACTGTAAGCATTCCACACCACAATGGAGGGAATATAATCCAGAAATGTTTAGTTTTAATACATTTTCCTGATGCCGAGATGAGCGGGCATTGCTGCTCAACCCGTCAGAATTTGGATCTGCTGACGCTGAAGCATTAAGACCACCCCCCATTCGAGTACTACTGTAGCGATTGCGAGTATCAAATTAAACAGTATTTTCTCTAGGACTCGCCTGAGCAACTCAGTGTTCCCCACTAGCCTTGACCGCAAATTGCAGAGGAATCTCCATGAGCTACCGCATGAATCGCCGCGCCTACGCCGAAACCTACGGGCCCACCGTAGGCGATCGCATCCGGCTGGCCGACACTGAGCTGATTATTGAGGTGGAGGCGGACCACACCGTTTACGGCGATGAGGTGAAATTCGGCGGCGGTAAGGTGATTCGCGACGGCATGGGGCAGTCTCCGATTGCCAACGCCGATGGGGCAGTCGATACGGTGATTACCAACGCCCTGATTTTGGACTGGTGGGGCATCGTCAAGGCCGATATTGGCATCAAAGATGGCCGTATCGCCAAAATCGGCAATGCGGGCAACCCCTATATCCAAGACAATATTGACATTATTATTGGCCCCGGCACCGAGGCTATAGCGGGGGAGGGGATGATCCTCACCGCAGGGGGCATCGACGCGCACATTCACTTTATCTGCCCTCAGCAAATCGAAACGGCGATCGCCTCTGGCATCACCACGATGATCGGCGGCGGCACCGGCCCGGCCACCGGCACCAACGCCACCACCTGTACCCCCGGACCCTGGCACATCTACCGCATGCTGCAGGCGGCGGACGCCTTTCCCCTCAACTTTGGGTTTTCAGCCAAGGGCAATAGCGCCCAGCCTCAGGGCATTGTGGAACAGGTGCGGGCGGGCGTCGTCGGGCTGAAGCTGCACGAAGACTGGGGCACCACCCCCGCCGCCATCGACACCTGTCTCACGGTGGCCGACGAGTACGACGTGCAGACCTCAATCCACACCGATACCCTCAACGAAGCGGGGTTTGTCGAGCAGACCGTTGCGGCCTTCAAAGATCGAACGATTCACACCTACCACACCGAAGGGGCAGGCGGCGGCCACGCCCCCGACATCATTAAAGTGTGCGGCGAGGCCAATGTGCTGCCCTCCTCCACCAACCCCACCCGCCCCTACACCACCAATACCCTTGAAGAGCACCTAGATATGCTCATGGTCTGCCACCACCTAGACCGGGGCATCCCCGAAGACGTGGCCTTTGCCGAATCTCGCATCCGCCGGGAGACCATCGCCGCTGAGGATATCCTGCACGACCTAGGGGCCTTCAGCATGATCGCCTCCGATTCCCAGGCCATGGGCCGCGTGGGCGAGGTAATCATCCGCACCTGGCAGACGGCCCACAAGATGAAGGTGCAGCGGGGACCCCTGCCGGAGGACTCATCGCGCAATGACAACCACCGGGCCAAGCGCTACGTGGCCAAATACACCATCAACCCCGCCATCACCCACGGCATGTCGTCCCAAATTGGCTCGGTAGAAGAGGGCAAGCTGGCGGACCTGTGCCTGTGGAAACCGGCATTTTTTGGCGTCAAGCCCGAAATTGTCATCAAAGGGGGAGCGATCGCCTGGGCGCAAATGGGCGACCCCAACGCCAGCATCCCCACCCCGCAGCCGGTGCATATGCGGCCTATGTTCGGCAGCTATGGGGGAGCGATTGCGGCGACGTCTATCACCTTTGTCTCCCAAGCGGCGATCGAAGATGGCGTTGCGGAGAGCATTGGGCTGGCGAAGCCGGTAATGGCGGTGACGGGAACGCGGCGGGTGCGCAAGCAGGATATGAAGCTGAATAACTACCTGCCGAGTATGGAGGTGGACCCAGAGACCTACGAGGTGCGGGCGGATGGGGAGCTGCTCACCTGCGAGCCTGCTGACGTGCTGCCTATGGCCCAGCGGTATTTTTTGTTCTAATGGAGACATGAGCCAACGCCCCCTACCCGGTCGCATTGATCCAGGACTGCGCAAACGCTCGTCTAATGCTACCGCGCGTCGTGGCCTCACCCCAATCTCACCCCGCCGTAAGCCTCGCATCGTCACCCCCGATGGCCGCTTCGACATTGCCCGTCTCGGCGTTTCGGGCACCCCTTGGAGCGACCTTTACCACTGGATGCTGGTGCAGTCCACACCGGTATTTTTTGGGATTGTGGGGCTAGTATACCTACTCACCAACGCCGGATTTGCGGTGGCCTATCTGCTTGGCGACGACCCCATCGCCAACGCCCGCCCCGGCTCCTTTGCCGATGCCTTCTTCTTCAGCGTTCAGACTATGGCCTCCATTGGCTACGGGGCCATGTACCCCCAAACGCCCTACGCCAATATGATCGTCACCGTAGAGGCGTTGGTAGGGGTCATGGGGTTGGCGATCGCCACAGGCTTAATCTTTGCTCGCTTCTCGCGGCCTACGGCCAAAATCATGTTCAGCGATGTGGCGGTAATTGCCCCCTACGATGGGGTGCCCACCTTTATGTTTCGCTGCGCCAACCAGCGACGCAATCGCATTCTAGAAGCTCAGGTGACGGTAACTCTGGTGCGTAACGAGATCACCCACGAAGGCCGCTCCATGCGCCGCTTCTATGACCTGCCGCTGGTGCGATCGCAGAGTCCTATCTTTGCGCTGTCTTGGACGGTAATGCACCCGCTGGTGCCCGGTAGTCCGCTGTACGACTACGATCTGTTTCGCCACGAGGATGCCGACGTTGAGCTGATTGTCACGCTGACGGGGCTAGATGAAACCTTTTCTCAAACGATTCATGCCCGCCACAGCTATATTCCGGCGGAGGTGATTGAGAATATGCAGTTTTGCGACCTGTTTACCCACACGAAGTCGGGGCAGTTTGCCATTGACTACGCCCAGTTTCATGAGGTGATGCCGGTTTCATTTGAAGACGCTGCGAGGACTGACTAATGAGGCACTGCTGCAGGGCATCTCGAAAAATAGAGGATAAGGCATCATTTTGCTGACCCATATGCTGCATAGGCATGCCCCAGCTGCATCTTCTGTATTTTTCTCTAGGCTTTGGTTTAGACTTTAACCCATACCTGCTCGTCTTCGATTTTGGCATCAAAATTACCGAGGGGTTCAGTACTTGGGCCTGCTGCCACGGTGCCGTCGGCGTTGAACTGGGAACCGTGACAATCGCAGTCGAATAGACTTTCTTTCCAAGCGACGGTGCAGGCAGCGTGAGGGCATACCGCATCGAAGGCGAGGACGCTTGATGCCTCGGTAGGATCCTTGATGACAATGACCCGCCTACCCTGAAATCGAACGTTGGCAATAAATCCGGCTGCATCTAGCTCAGCAACGGTCCCGATTGCGGCAAAACCATCCTCACGAGTTGTGAGGTCATCGGTTGCGTCGGTTTCAGAGTCTTCCTCTGCAGTGGATGTAGGCTCAGAGCGGCACGCCGCGATCGCCACGGGCAATGACGTTGCTAGCGCGCTAATGCCCATACAGTGGACAAACTCACGTCGATTCATAATTCCCCTTCTTGGCTAAACGGCCTTAGATTAACCGAGCTGCATTTTTGGCCTATTGACCGATTCATCCCTTACCGCTTCCTAAGATGAGTGGGGTGGGGCATTGTCCACCAAAACCGATCTTAGGTAACCACCCCTTTTTTCCTGCGATCGCAAGTTGCTCCTGCTTGGCGAGAGCCGGTTCTGTGAATATTATGATATCGCCCTGCGGCTTTCACAATTTTGAATCTTGCCGTAGCACTGGTTCGTAGAGCTGATTGTTGAGTGGCTAGTATTGCTTGGCAAAAATAGGGCTACTGTTTAGGAGTAGGTAGTGGTGGAGCTAGGCGAGTGCCACAACAAGCAGCAGCGCCAATCGTTCTAAGCGAATCAGAGCGAGAGGATTTAGAGAGGTTAGTCAGTTGATTGTTTCAATCGCACCATGGCCAAGCCGTTCAAGTGGAACTATACAGGTAAACCTCTCATATCGTGACCCCTTGGCTTATTTACGCTGTTGAGTACTAGTGCGATCGCTTACTGGGGATGAGGGCTATATCAAGGTGTTGTGACTTTACCTGCGGGCTGAGTAGTTGTAGCGACCGGCAAATAAGCTAGGCCTACCTGAGACAGGAAGACATCATTTGCAATGAGTGACAAATAAGGTAAAGTTTTCGTGAGTGTGGGCTGCTCAGCTAATGACTACAGAGAAGGGGTTAGAGACATAATTGTCAAAATCCTAGTTATAATCTGTTTCCAGAACAAACCAACGAATACATACGGTCCATAGCGTAAAAGTGGTTTTCTTTCGTATGTGTTGATGATTCCAGGAAAGAGTCTTTCCAGAACAAGTGAGCCAAAAGCAGTGAGGCTATAAGCAACAACTATCGCTGCGGGATGGGATATTTCATCTTGCGGATAGTGAATGGAATTCCACGTGATTCCAATCCAGATAGCAAAAACGGTTAATGTTTGCTCAAGAGCATGCTCTATCTTACGATCTATGATTCCCAGAGACCAGGTAGATTGAGTTGGAGTAAGCCGCTGACCAGATAACGTAATCCAAGTTAGAGGCCCACAGATTCCATCTGAACGAAGTTCATATCGGCGCTGAAACCGTCTCAATGCTCTATCAGTCTCATTGTTGAATTTACCGTTGACCTTCAACCTAAATCCTTCATCAAGCAAGCATCTCTGTAATTTTATAACAAAATACTTTTCGTCTTCAGAAATTTCATACGACAAGGATAAAGTCGGATAGCAGAGTGCTGCCCAGGTGAGAGGACCTACAACACCATCAATACGTAGATAGTGTTGCTCCTGAAACGTCATAACAGCATCTTTTGTATCATTATCGAATATGCCAGTATGTTGACTTAAGAAGCCTTTATCAATTAGCTTTATTTGCAGATCATTAATAGCCTGTTGTATTGAGATCGGTGTTCTTTGGATATGAAGAATTGGACGAGTACGCAAATTGATTTCCCATGGAAGCTCAGTTCGCCTTTGAGAGAATAAATGCCGATACATCCGACTAACCTTTTCTAAAATCATAAATCTATAAAAACCAGGTATTTGTTGTTACGTATGCACTAAAATGAGAACCACAATACTTGATCTAGTTTCTCTGAGTCATATACTCCGCAGCTTTCTTCGATCTGTAGAGCAACGTTCAATTGGGCATTATCGAGCGGAGCCGAGCGAGGCGTAGCGAAGTGATACTCCGCAGTTTGCTGCGATTGGGAAGTTCATTCTCTCTAGAAATATGCATGCAAAACTTTACCTGTTGATTCACATATCTCAAGGTAGTAATCGCATGAAGAGCATTCCGTCTTTCGTATAAATTCATTTGAACCCCCTTTTGCGTGAAGATAACGTCTGCGAGTAGCGATTTCTCCACAGGTTGGGCATCGTACACGCTCTTTTGTGGGCTTTGCAGAGCTTTCTTGCTTACCAAATTTGGCGTCGGTACGTATATCAGAGGCTAAGTTCATGCTGTTCACTGCCAATAGCGTCATACACATGCAAGTATATTGTCATACAATTGTATACAAGTCAAGGCTTATCCAGTGTGTTGACTGCTAGAGATCTCTACCTGCTCTGCAAGCCTTGTATATCAAGGCTTGCAGAGTAAGCGCAAAGTACTCGCAGATGAGAGTTTAAGGTGTTTGCGCAAAGACGCAAGTAGAATTTCTACCTGAAGAATAGCTGTACGGATTTGAATATATACGAGATTTTCTATAGATTTAGCCCCTAGATCTATGAAAAACCCTCCGAAAAACTGTATGTGTTTCTCCTAGAAAGTTCTTGAAAGCTATTCCTTGTAAGGCTTGCAAGAAGCACATTGCGATTCAGCTGCCGCTCTATTGGTTATATCCGCTGCTCATTCTTGACAGAACACTAGTCGTATGACATTCTGTAGACAGATCAATGTTGTGCGTGCCGCAATCTCACGCTTTGAGTTAATTCCAATGACAACAAAGAAGTTATATAGCATTCGACTTGACATAAACATCCTAGATGCGCTTAGGAGTAGAGCTGATGAAGAAGATGTCACTATATCTGAATTGATACATCAGCTTTTATCAGAGGGGTTAGATCTCGCTCCTAGAGGTAAGCGATATAAAGAAGTAAGTGACTGTGATTTTGCTGATATTGTAGAAAAGATAAAAATTGAAGTAAAAAATGAGTTGGTGAGAGACATGCTTGCCTCTTGCTCCACCTCACGTGAATCATAGCGATTTTGTCTAAATGAATTGGCTACAAATGAATGGTTGGTCTAGTTAGGACAAGCAGTTGCTCCAGTTGCTATTGAAAAACTCTAGCTAGTTCTTGAGAAGTTTTTGACGCTACTAGATTTTCTAAAATGCCACATGTACTTATACGGTTCGCTGACTATGACATGACCGAATTGGTTACTGAATTAGGTGGCATTTTGTGCACTCCTAGCGTACTCATAGACTGCTTGATATCGAAAGGACGTCGATCTAGTCTATATAGCAGTGCCGTCCACTGTATCCTTGGCAGAGCAACTGACTATTTACTAAAGAGCTATATAATAAAGATAGATGAAGACATCGTAAGAGGAAATCTTACAAATGCGAAGAAAGCTAAACTTGTCACATTTGAAGAATTTCAAAAGATACAGGAATATGTTGCCTCTTTGAAAACGCTTAAGTGCAGTCAATCTGTTGAGGAAGAAGCTAATAAGAAGAGAGAAATATTACCTTTATATGACGCACGTAGGATAGAAACAGCTTTTCAACACGGTCTCACAATACTAACTTGTGAACCTGAATACTTTACGAACAATTCTGATGAGCGTGAACATATTTTTAAGTATGGGTATGCTGACATCTGTATTGGTTCTTCAGAATTGTTTGGGGGGAAAGAAGAAGAACATGAAGATTTAGTTAAGGTCTGGGTATTTACACCTGAAGCATTCTCAATTCTGCTGAATAGATACGATCCTCATATGACCGTAGATCACACTGATAGAACAAGGATTCTGTCACTTACTGATTTCAATTCTTCATGTAACCTTGAGAAAAGTTGTGCGAACGTGTGCCTCACGCTTGATGACACTAAGCTGTACGGAAATACTGAGCAAACCGGTCCTATTGATGCTGTTTTGAGGTCAATAGAAGATCCATTAAGGGAATACATAAATTTTGAAGACTGTGATGTCCATCTTCGGATATCAGACACAACTACTGAGCGAGACACTGTAACAGTACACTTGGAATTTAGTGTTCCGCATCTGTCTGGTAGGTACACGGCTTCTAGAGATGGCGTCTTTAGAACTATTGTTGAAGGCGACAATACACTCCTAACAATAGCGCAAGCCTATGTTGGGGTACTGAACACAGTTTTGAAGATAATTCGTGATAACGATAGCCAGTTGGAAGCGTAGTATAGCTGCTCCGGGAACACAACTACTCATCGATCGCAACGATTCCTCAAACGCGACTGAGCAGTGGCTAGAGTTCGATGGCCTACCTACAGGTCAGCCTCCCAGTTTCTTACTCGTGGGCACGGACACTCACACTCCCTCGATCGCCCAAGTCCCACCACTGCCCCCTCAGATATCGCGATCGCTCCGTGAGATGGCATCGCTGACCCTCCAAGGTTCAGACCCGGCAATTGCTGACCGCGTTGGCGTCAGTGAAGGCAAAATTTGGGCTTGCCTCTCCCACCGCCAATAGTGTAGAGTCTATGCCTGAGAGCTGCTCCGCGCAGCTTGGCTCCCAAGTATTTGGTCATAACGGCAGCGATCGCCACTGACACTGACGATCACCGCCTGACCCCCAAGACAGAACAGACCTGTCCGGAAGCTGTGGGTATTGTCCCATAGCCATCCCGAACGGTTAACGTCGAAAGGGATGGCCAAACTTGGGTTTCCTACCCATCTACACAGAAAAAGGAACCCAACCCATGACATTCTTATACCCCGAGCAGCCCCTCAACCCTGAGGCGGCACTGCTTCGCCTGGCCGAGCCCCCACCCCACCCCGACGGCGAGGTGGTGCGCCATATCCTCATCGGCTCCCGCGAGGGCATCCGCGAAACCATCCACCTCATGCACATCAACCGCTACTACGTGGAGCAAGGCCTGTGGACCGGGCCGGTGGCCATCAGGCCCGACGGCGTGCGGCTGAGCCGCCGAGAAGGGCAGGTGTTGGCCTACCTAATGCGCCAGCGCGGGTTGCAGTAGCAGCGCTTTAAGGGCACAGCTCCATCGTCCACTGGGGCGGAGCTGTGCGCCGGCAGTAGCGCTGAGCGCCAGCCCAGACGAGCTTATACTGATTGCCGTCTAGGGTTTCGAACTCCAAGCGATACCGACTTCCGCCCACTGAGTCGTCTAGCTCCCCGAAATTAGTCACGGTGACGACTGGACTTTGGGTATCTGCGGAAGCGACCACCGTTGGCTGCTGCCCTTCTTCTAGGGCAGTGCGCCCAAAAAGCTGAAGGGCGATCGCCTCTGGGCTATAGGCCACACCTGGGGGAGCGGAAGCTGTTTCTGCGGGTGGAGTAGATATCTCCGCCAGAATCGCTTCCAGCGGGCGGGGGCTGTACTGCTCGCGAGGAATATCCTCACCGTAGGCCGACAGCGCTGGCTCCGGGAGGTCGCTGTCCCAGAGGGAAAGCAGCTCCAAGGGGGGAAAGTGGGCGCTCTGAAGGCAGTGGTTTTGGAAACAGACGCTGTTTTGCCAAACGCTACTCTGCCTAAGAATATAGGCCTCATAGGGGGGAATGGTCGCGCAGTCGCCGCTACGGCTAGGGTTTAGCAGCGCGCAGGTCTGTCGATAGGTGACCACATCACTGCTTTCAAGAAAGCCCTGGGGCAGGTCTTGAAGCAGAACTTGGGGAATTGAGCCCTGTGATGACACCACGGGCGATGGCAAGGCGTTCGCGCCAAGGCCATCTTCGAGGCTGATGCCGTTGCGCAAGATATGGATAGGCGAAGGGTTAGCGGAGCGGCTGCGGCTGTTGTCGATGCTGAAGAGGCAGCCCTGCTCAAATCCGGCGGGCAGCTGCGGTAGGCTGCCTAGGTCTGCGGTAACTGCGTTAAGCCCCGAGGCGGTATCAGCGGTGCCGGCGCGGTAGTCTTGCCAAGTGGCGCAGTCTAGCGCCGGGCCGTCTACAGCGGCGTCGGGAGCGGGACCCGCCATGATGGGACTAGCCTCTGGCGCTGAATCTGGAGAAGTGGAGGTTGTGCTGCAGGCGGTAGCGATCGCCGCAGAGAGGCATACTACAGCGAAGTTAAGCATTCGGTTCTGTAAGGGCTTCATAACTTTGAGAGCAGCACTGCTGCTTTAAGGGGGGGGTTAAGCAATAGATTCATCCCTAGGCAGCTCCGTTTCGGATGATTACGGCTGACGGGTCGAGTATTCGACCTGCTCTCTACCGTTAAAGTCGTTGATGCTGCGGGCTATTTCCACCAGTCCCAATGCCTCATAAAAGGCTCTCGACTCCCGATTGTCAGCAGCGGTCTCAAGCTTAAATCCCTTCGGGCAGTGCGACGCCGCCCACCGTATTAGCTGCTTGCCAATACCCTTTCGCTTCCAAAGGGGCGATACAAAAAGCTGAGAGAGCAGGCAGGTCTGAGCGTTCAGTGCCACAAAGGCAATGATGTTACCTCGGTGCTCTACCACAGCAATCGTGTGGGTATGTTCCAAATCACGCCAGCGCCGCTTCCAATCGGCGATCGGTCTGTGGTGTTTGTAACCTGATGAAGAGTGCCAAGAGGTCCACCAAAGCTGAATTACGGTCTCGAAGTCGCTTGTCCGATAGGGCCTTATGGTGCCAAAATCTCGCCTCTCCCCATACTCGCGCAGCAGCCCAATCACACTCATTGCGATCGCTCTCGATATGGCTCTTCTGGCTCTTCTTATGACACCCTTCGAACCACTATTATAGGTTGACACCCTAAATCATAAATTCTTAATTTATGATTTAGCTACTAGACAGGAAGCCCCGCGCTCTACCCGTCAGGGTAAGCGTCGGGATGAGAGTCGCGCTAGCCGAAGTGCGCCCGCAAAATGATGCACAGCGGATAGTGCGCTCAGCGCTGAGGCTAGCAGTTGGTATGATAGAGATAGCAAGGTGATACACCCCGCAAAGAGTGTGACGGGCCCGTAGGCGAAAGCTGCAAGTCACCCGTTCCTCAGTTTGCAAATGTATCTGCGACACATAGTGCGTATCCTCCCTCGCGGAGATGAAAATTCAAAACTCTGCCGTGGGGCATCAGGCGGAGTATAAACCTATCTCAGGATATGTCTCGGCAATAGCTGGGAGTCACTGAGGAAGCCCGCGCTGTACAGCTTGCTGTCAGCGTCGGGAGGATGTCACATACATAGACGTTATCAGTCAGGTCAGCCATGGAATCAATTGGATATCTCTACGGTCTTGCTGCCCAGGACTGTGACGCCCTTGTCTCAGCCGCAGCAAACCCTATCGACGACAACATCGATTTTTCTGCCTCATTCGACGACGCCAGACAGGTCATTAACAGCGCGTCTCGTCATGCTCTCACCCTTGCCTGCGGAGCCTCCCTCATTCTCGCCACCGGTAGCGCTGCCGCGGCGCTGCGGCGAGGAGACTCTGGCGTCACCGTCACCCAGCTTCAGCAAGATTTGGCCGCCGCTGGCGCATACAGCGGCCCCGTCACCGGTTTCTATGGCTCGCTTACCGAAGCGGCTGTCCAAGATTTCCAGTCATCCCGGGGATTGGCGGTAGACGGCGTGGCGGGCTCCAACACTCTAGCTGCTATTCAGGGCACAGGCGCAGCGCCATCACCAGCCCCCACCGCTGATGCCACCGCCGGATTTCTCGCCCGCGGCAATCAGGGTAACGCCGTTAGCGACCTGCAGAACGCGCTGACCACCGCTGGATTCTACAGCGGACCGGTTACAGGCTACTACGGCACCCTTACCGAAGCCTCTGTCATCAGCTTTCAGCAGGCAAATGGGCTAACAGCGGACGGCATTGCCGGACCTGTCACCCTTGCGGAGCTAGCCGTCGATCAGCCGACGACTCAAGCTGCAGTCTTAAACGTCGCGCAGCCGGCAGCTGCCCCGGTCCGCCCCGTCACCGTGCCCACAACTGCTGCCGTGGGGAATGTGCTTTACTTGGGCGATCGCGGCCAAGAAGTTTTAAGCCTGCAAACCCAGCTCGCTGACATCGGCTATTACAGCAAGCAGCAGCTGACCGGCTACTATGGCAGCGCTACGGAAACTGCCGTAAAGCGATTTCAGGAGGCTAGCGATCTAGTCGTCAACGGCATTGCTGGACCATTGACGATAGAGAAGGTGCAGAAACGAGCTGCTGCACTTTAGCTACTAGACAGGAAGCCCCGCGCTCTACCCGTCAGGGTGAGCGTCGGGATGAGAGTCGCGCTAGCCGAAGTGCGCCCGCAAAATGATGCACAGCGGATAGTGCGCTCAGCGCTGAGGCTAGCAGTTGGTATGATAGAGATAGCAAGGTGATACACCCCGCAAAGAGTGTGACGGGCCCGTAGGCGAAAGCTGCAAGTCACCCGTTCCTCAGTTTGCAAATGTATCTGCGACACATAGTGCGTATCCTCCCTCGCGGAGATGAAAATTCAAAACTCTGCCGTGGGGCATCAGGCGGAGTATAAACCTATCTCAGGATATGTCTCGGCAATAGCTGGGAGTCACTGAGGAAGCCCGCGCTGTACAGCTTGCTGTCAGCGTCGGGAGGATGTCACCCCCCTGCGCTTAAGCTAGCTCGATGGACGTAATCCAGTCTCGGTATGCAGGCTCTCGGTTCTCCGTAATCGCGGTGAGAGTCTGCCGCAGCTGCTCGGTGATGGGCCGCTCCTCAGGGAGCCTATAGTTTTCAACCCGCTTCACGGGCGTAATTTTTGCTGCAGTGCCGCTGAGGAAAACCTCGTCGGCAATTAACAGCTCGGATTTGTCAATGGGACGCTCCTGCACGGGGATGCCCAAATTTTTGGCAAGGGTCAAGACGCTGTCACGGGTGATTCCTTCCAAGATGTCCTGCTCAAACCCAGGGGTAATGATCGTGCCGTTACGCACAACGAAGATATTCATGCCCGTAGCTTCACTCACCTTGCCCTGAGAGTTGAGCAAGATCGCCTCGTCGAAGCCCGAGTCAACGGCCTCGGTCTTGGCTAGCGATGAGGTGATATAAGCTCCGCTAATTTTGCCTCTTAGGGGCAGGCTGCGGTCTTCCTGCCGATACCAGGAGGCAATCCGGCAGCTGACGCCGTCGGGAGAGAGGTAGTCTCCTAGCTCGATGCCGTAGATAAAGAAGTTTTTCTGCACGTTGTGCAGTCTGGGAGCGATGCCCAGGTCTGAGGTGTAGACGAACGGACGGATGTAGAACGAGGTCTTAGGCTGGTTCTTTTGCACAAACTCTAGAATCACCGAGCGGATTTTGTCGGCAGGCAGGTCGTAGTGCAAGAAGCGGGCGCTGGTGCTGAGGCGATCGCAGTGGCGGTCGAGGCGAAACAGCAGCGCTTTATCTGGGTTTTGCGGGTCAGGCAGGCCGCGCATGCCGCCAAACGCGCCGGTGCCGTAGTGCAGCGCGTGGGTGGCGATGGAGATATTGGCCTCTTCGAAGGGGACGAACTGGTTCTCAAAGTAGGCAATAGGCAGAAAGCTGTGCATGGGGCAGACTCTAGGATGATGAACTGAGTTTTGCCCCATAGTATCTGAATGTTGTGGGGCCTGTCGCCTTTACCTTCAGACATCGCCCATTTAGCCGATCTATGGCGCTACTGTATCCGTCAGGTCAAACGTCACCATCACCGGGAAGTGGTCGCTCTGCACCGCCGTGTCGGGGCAGTAGTCGGTGTCGGCATAGGGAATAGTCGTCGAGGTCACGGGCCACTGGGTCGCTTCGTTGGCTACAAAAACGAAGTCTAATATGCCGTTATAGCGATCGCTGCAGTAGGTCGTGCTCAGGGGCTGGGGCCGCACCCAGGTAAATATTCCCTCCGCCGTCATCAGGTCGAACCCCAAATCTCGCTTGCCGGCGTCCCCCTTCACCACGTCAAAATCAAAGTTGTAGTCCCCCACCGCGACTATGGGCAGCGGCAGCGATCGCCCCCACTGGTTAAGCCAGCGGGCCTGCTGGTGGCGTTTTTCAGCGTCTGAGCGATAGAGATGATTGACCATAAACAAAAACTGCTGAGCCGTATCGCGCACCTGAAACTGGGCGACTAAAGGAGCCCGCACCCGACCCTCGAAGCTCAGCTCCGCCAGCTCCTCTACCGCAATTAGCTCTAGCAGCGCCTCGTTGTAGACAATTGCCAGGCGATCGCCGCCGCCCGTTGTGCCCAAGATAGTGGTGTAGTCGGCTCGCTCTCCCGACTCAGCGCCGGCCTCCAGCACCTCCACCCAGCTGTCGTTCTGCACCTCAGACAGGCCCCACAGGTCCACACCCGACAGCGGAGCCATATATTCCCGCGCCAAATAGGCTGGGGCGGCATCTCCCGACTCCAGATTAAAGCCAACGACGGTGAGCTCCGACGCATTGGCCTGATCCGGAAGCGTCAGCAGATCGTTTAGGCCAATAGAATTGCTGCACCCTCCGGCGAGTATGGCACCTAGCGCGACCGCTGCGGCGAGTGGTCTAGCAATACTGAGAACTAGGCGGGATTGAGCGAAGGTCATAGTAAATCGAGTAAAAGAACTCGCCAAGGCACTTTGGCCCGTCCGATGCGGCGTCAATCCCATCGTATCGACTTTGTCTTCTCAGCGATCGCTCACATCGCAGTGGGGACAATCTTATTTCTGGAATAGGGTCCGCTCAGGTTCATTCTCTAGCCTGTGTACAGTGATAGCAACCGGAAAGCGGTTGGGAGACGACTCCGCGCTGCCCTCATCCACCCCTTACCAAAGTTTGGATCTGCGAACGCTAATGACCACTACCTTCAACTTCAAGCGCAAGTCAGCGGTAAGCGATACCCTAGCTCAAGCCACGCAGGCTGGCTTGAAGCGGTTTTCCCGCACGGGCCGTAGCAACATAGGCGGCGAGGAGCCCCTGCCGGAGCCCCAAGCGATCGCGGTGCAGCAGGTGGGCATGACCTACGGCACAGGGACGCGGGCGACTCAGGTGCTCCACAACATTGACCTGACGGTGAGGGCCGGCGACATCCATCTGCTGATGGGGCCTTCTGGCTCAGGCAAGACCACCCTGCTGTCAATTATGGGGGGGATTTTGCAGCCCACCGAAGGGCAAGTTTACCTCCAGGGAACCAACATTACGCGCCTCAACCGCAAAGAGCTGGCCCGCTTTCGCCGTCACAATATCGGCTTCATCTTTCAGGGATTCAACCTGTTCGGTGCGATGACCGCCACAGAAAATATTGAGGTGATCCTCAAAATGAAGGGGTGGAAGCAGCAAGCGGCGCGGCAAGAGGCCCAAACGCTCCTAGAAGAAGTGGGGCTAGGAGACAAGCTCAACCACCTGCCTCGGGACCTATCGGGCGGGCAAAAGCAGCGGGTGGCGATCGCCCGGGCATTGGCCGGGAACCCGCCGCTGATTATGGCGGATGAACCCACCTCGGCGCTAGATTCCCACAGCGGTCAGACCGTGATTGAGCTGCTGCGCAAGCTGGCCAAGGAGAAAGGGCGCACGGTGCTAATGGTGACCCACGACCCCAGGCTACAGTCAGTGGCGGACCAAGTCGTGTATCTTGAAGACGGTCGGCTGATGCCTGCAGGGCAGTCGTCAGTTTCCCCGTCCCAGCCTGAGGCCTTAGACGCTGTTGCTTAACCTCAACTTACGGTTCCTCCCACTCTTGGCCCTATTGACAAGCGTCGGACTGCCCGCCGCCGCAGAATCTCCCCGCGATCGCCAGCAGCTAGAAGATACCGGCGTCTGCATTGGCTGCAACTTGGTTACGGCTGACTTTAGCCGCCACAACCTGCAGCGGGTCGATTTGAGGGGTGCGGATCTGCAATCGAGCCAGCTTGGGGGCGCAAACTTAACCGAAGCGACGCTGCGAGACGCTGACCTCAGCTGGTCTACCCTTGAGGGAGCCTCGTTGCGGGGCAGCGACCTGCGCCGCACGCGGCTGTATCGCGCCGGGCTGAGTGAGGCCAACCTCAATCGGGCTCGCCTACAGGAGGCCAATCTGGACTCGGCCAATCTATCGGGGGCGAGCCTAGTCGGCGCAAACCTCCAGGGCGCGTTTATGGCCAGCGCCACGCTATCCGGCGCTGACCTGACCCGGGCTCGCTTCACCGATGCGCTAGTTCTGCCGGCCCAGCTCAACGCGGCCCAGCTTTGTAGGACCGTCATGCCCGACGGACGCATCAATAACCGCGACTGCTAAACTCGCCCGTAGGGGCACAGATGCGCCCAAAATTATGACGATGACCCCCGATAGATGCGCTCAGACTGCTGGGGGGAGAGCCACCGCGCCCCTGGGAAATGGATGGGCGGCATCTCCTCAGGGTCGGGGTTGTAGGTGCTGAGCTGCGCCTGAGGCGGTAGGTAAGAGTGGCTGACAGGGTCGTAGGCATGGACCTCACCCGACTCAATGTTGTAGACCCAGCCGTGCAGCGACATGCGGTTTTGGTGGATGCGGGAGCGAATTACGGGATAGGTGCGCAGGTTTTCGATTTGGGTGAGCACGTTCTCAGCGATCGCAATTTCGATAGTTTCTTCTGGTGAGCGATCGGCGTAGTTTTCCCGAATTAGGCGGCGGGTGGTCTCCGCGTGCTTGAGCCACTCGTACACCAGGGGCATTTCGTTCTCCAGCTTATCCATCTTCAGCAGCCCTTTCATTGCGCCGCAGTTGGAGTGGCCGCACACCACCACATGCTCGATGTTGAGGGCGTGAATGGCGTATTCCACTGCCGCTCCCTCACCGCCGTTAGTGGCTCCAAAGGGGGGAATAATATTTCCCGCATTGCGAATCACGAAAATGTCGCCCACCTGAGACTGGGTAATCAAGTTGGGGTCAACGCGAGAGTCGGAGCAGGTGATGAACAACACTCGCGGCGTTTGGCCGTGGGCGAGGTGCTCAAACACATCAGCATGCTCGCTGTAGTAGCTCGACTGAAACTGGCGGAGTCCTTTGATTAGCTTTTTCATGACTGTGGCGAGGCCGGAGGTGAGCTGGGCAAGCAACGTGGCGCAGGGGCACAGCGCGTGTCCCTACGGAAATCTTATCAGGCAGCGGTCCTTACGACGCTGCCTCATCCACGCGATAGTAAAAGCTCAACGTCGCCCACTGGTCTACATGCAGGGCATAGGCATCGCTGCTGATCTCTAGCCCCGCGACTCGCTTGTCTGCGCTCGCCCGGTGCAGATCGCTCAAAATGGCCTGAGCGATCGCGAGGGGATCGGAGAGCGAACTCACCTGGCGGATGTTTCCCGTAGGGCGCACGGTTTCATCAAAGGCTGCTGCGGTTTTGGTGAGCGGCGTTGCGCTGAACACGACGTGGGTTTCGGCGAGACCAGGAGGGGAGTCGATGCGCCATTCGGCTGACGCAGCAGGGGGCGGCACGGCAATCGTTTCCCCGGGGCCAACTAGACTGGCGTCCTGCCCGGAGTCTCTGTTGCGCTGAGCTGTCGAGGGGTAAAGGGCAATGGCGTTGCCGTCGCTGTCGACCCCCAGCAGGACACAGTACACGGGGCGATCGCTGAAGTTTTGCAGTCGATACTGAATCTTGCTGCCGCTGGGGATAGAGGGAACTGTCCCCTGCCCGGTGAGCAGGGATACCAGCCGGCTCTCGGGCGCAGTCCAGGGCGATCGCTGAGCCGTATGCTGCATCACAACGCGCTCCTCCGGGGAGACTATTTCTAGCGTGGCCCGCACCCCGAGCCGGGCCGAGGCCTCGTTCTCCGTCAGCCGAAGCAGTTTCGCGGCCTGCAGCGAGCGCAGCTGGGGCGCTACGCGATTGACGGCGGTTTTAACAGCCTCTTCGGTATCGAGTACGGTGCTGGGAATTGCCGTGCGCCCTAAAGAAAATAAACCGTAAGCGCGGTTGGAGACGTTGCCCCCTTGAATAGCCACTTTGCCACTAGAGGCATCGAGGGACAGCGCCGTCGTTTGCACCGGGGAAACTGCCTTACCAAATATATAATCTGCGGGCTGCTCCCCGGCGACAACGGACGATATCCGAGGAATCGCCGCCAAAGCGCTAGTGGCGTCGACGCGCTCAATTCGCTCTAAGCTGAAGTCAAGCGCCACAATCAGCGGCGTATTCTTAGGGATGACCCGTAGCCGCTCTTGAATAATCTGACCGGATTGGGCAGGCTCAGCTTGAGCTATAGCCTGAGTCCTAGTAAACGGCTTTGCTTTTGCCGTTAGGCCCTCTCTCGATTTGATCTGTAGCCAGACGCGATCGCTCAATTGACCGTCAGACGCTTTGACTACAGCCATCAAAGACCCTGGATTGTAGTTAGCCAGCACCAGTGCCGGAAGACCTCCCAGCCATAGGGAAACCTGACCGTCAGACTCTATCGCTGATACCACACCATCTGCGCTGGGCTGCGTGGGCACCGTTGGATACGACGACATCAGCGGCTTGATCGCCGATGGCTTGGCGCGGGAGAGCAGGACAGGCTGCTGCAGCCGACCGACAATTTGCTCGACGCGTCCCGCGGCCTGACTCATGTCCACGTAGATTGAGGTGGCCTGGGTGGTGTACCAAAGCTGCTGAGTCAGGGCATAGGTGAATAGACCGGCGCTAAAGCCATTCCAGTATCCTTCTGCCGCAAATCGGTTTTTGTCGGTAGCTGCCAGGATGAGACCTGGAGCTTGGCTGAGAGGTTGACGGTCTGGGCGACTGCCGATGCCAAGCCGCGCGGAGAGCTGCTCTTGAAACGCTAGCTCTTTTGGGTTCAGGTCACCGCTGGGCACGCTGGGGCGAGAGCGAATACGAATGCCGCCGAGGAGTGTGGTTCCGGGTTCAGCGTGGCTGAGGTCAAGCACGGTTGTAATCTGCCGGGTCTGCAGCGATCGCAGCATCAGCACTAGGGTACTTTCCATCAAATCGTTGACGGTCGGATCCCCTGGCGTTGGAAGCGTCCCGTCGATAGGCACCAAGCTATTTCTGACCGGTGTCCTGCCGCCCGCTTCTCCGGAAGAGGCAAACCTAATTTGACTACCGAAGCCACTGAAATGAAATACCGCAACATCCCCGGGCCGAACTTGGCCGACTAGATGCGACATAAAAGCGGATTCAATGCCATCTCGAGTCGCCTGCGCGTCCGTCACCGTAATGACGTCACTGGCCTGAAAGCCGAAGCGATGGATGAGCAGCTCGCGCTGCAGCTCAACATCGGTTACCGCCCCCTGCAGGGCCGAGCCCCGGGACAGGGGGCAGTCGCAGACGTTTTCTGGGTACTGATTGACCCCCACCAGCAGGGCTATCTTTCGAGCAGATGGAGCGGCCAGTGCGCTGTGATAGCGACGAGCTATTAGGGACAGAGCAGACTGACTTATCCCTAGCGATGCCAGCCCCCAAGCTGTCCGCTGCAAAAATGCTCGTCGCGTTGGTTTCACAGTGTGCGTTAGACCCCTGTCGTCGCTTGTTGCTGCATCGCCCGCACTAACTCAGCTGCCACCTCAGGCCGAGAGAACTGCGCAGGAGGCATCTCGCCACGACGCAGCATCTCACGAACCTTTGTTCCTGACAGGTGAATGCGCTCTTCCTTAGTGCTGGGACTGGTTTTGCTTGTTGCCATTGTTTCTGTCCGAGTGCAGTAGAAGGCATGCTCGAACTTCATGGGCGTAATACCGAGGGCATCGCCGTCAAATTCGCCAAAGATATGCTGGGCGTCGTAAGTACCGTAGTAGTCACCAACGCCTGCATGGTCACGGCCCACAATGAAATGGGTGCAACCGTAGTTCTTGCGAACCAGCGCATGAAAAATAGCCTCTCGAGGACCAGCATACCGCATGGCCGCTGGATTGATCGCGAGAATAACCCGATCTTGAGGGAAGTATTTATCGACCATGATCTCGTAGCAGCGCATGCGGACATCTGCCGGGATGTCGTCTTTCTTGGTAGCGCCAACTAAGGGATGTAAGAATAGACCGTCTACCGTTTCGAGGGCGCACTTTTGAATATATTCATGGGCGCGGTGGATGGGGTTGCGGGTCTGAAACCCAACGACGGTCTTCCAACCCTTGTCGCGGAACATCGCCCGCGACTCGGCAGGGTCAATTTGGTATGCCGGAAACATCGGATGGGGATGGCGCTCTAGCAGCCACACCGGGCCTGCGAGGTTGATGGGGCCCTGGTCGTAGACTACCTTGACGCCGGGATGCTTCTCCTCGTCAGTCCTATAGACCTTGACCGCCTCGCGGGCTTTGTCGTAGCGGTACTTTTGAGTCAGCTCCAGCACGCCGACGAATTCGCCGTTAGCGCTGTCAAGCCGCACTAGACTGCCTTCGGTCACACTGTCGGCCTGCTCTTCGCTGACCGATAGCGTGACGGGAACTGACCAAGGCAGGCCGTTGGCCAGCAGCATTTTATCTACAACCGAGATATAATCGGCCTCTTCCATAAAGCCAGTCAATGGGCTGAACCCGCCGATGGCAATCATAGCGAGATCCGACTCGGCTCGCTCATCTAGGGTCAGGCGCGGCAAAGAGTCAGCCTTAGCCAAAAACTCCTGACGCTGCTCCGCTCCTGCAATTCGGTTAATAAGTTGTCCGCCGTGGGGAGGCGCAATATCGATTTGACTCAAGGTTTTACTCCTATAGAAATAATTGCGTTGTCCGCCTCGACTGAGGCGCAACCTTCGCACTGTTGTCTAAGCCCAGAACGGGCCCGCTCGCTCACATCCTATTACGAGAAATAGGGCGTATATCAATTCTATTGACGCCAATCACAGTCTCTTTATACAGTTCTTCCCAAAATATACTGTCTACGCAAAGTTTGTGGCCGTTTAGAACACTTCACTGCTCAGAGCGCTTGAATAATGCCGCCGCCAAGCAAAACTTCGCCCTGATACCAGACAGCGGCTTGGCCTGGAGAAATACTAAACTGAGGCTCATCGAATTGAACACGAGCCTGCTCGAATTTGGCATCCAGCGGAATAATGGTGGCGGGAACGGGGGGCGTTCGGTAGCGCACCTGCACATCTGCCCGCAGGGGGCCGCTTGGGGCAGGGATAGAGGCCCAGTTCACGCGGCTTACCTCGCACCCAGGCTGAAAAGCGGTTTGCCGTTCACCCACTACCACTTGATTGCGGCCTGGGTCAATTCCGACGACGTAGAGGGGATTTGGGGCAGCAACGCCCAGCCCTTTACGCTGACCGATAGTATAGTTGTGGATGCCATCGTGGCGGCCCAGCACCCGCCCGCTTTGGTCAACGATGTTGCCGGGAGTAGGGGCTAAGTATTGCCCCAAAAAGTCTTTCATGGAGCCGTGGGCTTCAATGAGGCAAAGGTCTTGGCTGTCGGGCTTATTGGCCGTATGCAGACTCAGCTCGGCGGCAACTCGGCGGGTTTCGTCTTTAGTCTGGTGGCCAAGAGGAAACAGGACTCGCGACAGCACTTCTTGAGACAGGTCGTAGAGAAAGTAGGACTGGTCCTTACGGCGATCGCAGGCCCGCTGCAGCTGATAGCGCCCGGTCAGATCTTGGGTCACCCGGGCGTAATGGCCCGTGGCAATGCGATCGCACCCTTGTTTGGCCGCGTAGGCGAGCATGGGGCCAAACTTTACGGCCTTGTTGCACTGGGAGCAGGGCAGAGGCGTCACCCCCGACCCATACCCCTCAACTAGGTAGTCCACGATTTCTTGCTGAAATACCTCGCGGCTATCCACCACTTCGTAGGGAATCCCCAGCTGTTCGCAAAGCTGGGCGGCATCAACCATTCCCTCTGAGCAGCATTGCCCTTTGCCCTTCATCAACCACAGCGTTAATCCCAAGACCTCGTAACCCTGCTGATGTAGCGTAGCCGCCGCAACAGAGCTATCGACACCGCCGGATAAACCAACGACGATTTTGGGCATCGCCTTCTTGGGTGGAGTTTTACGCATCGCTTCGGGGGCGGTGGACATAGAATTAGGGCTCTGGGCCATGATGCAGCTCACGTAGGGCTTTGTACGCTGTTCTTTATGCGCTATTCTGCTACGCACGGATAGCAGTAGCTAGTAAAATTGAAAGACTCTTATTCAGGTTAACATTCGTGGGCAAGGCCTTGACGTCGGCAGCATCTCCACTCTGATCACAAGTATGCTCATTTAGCGCGCGCAGTTTTAGCGCGCACAGTACTCCTTCTTGCCTCTTGTTGCGATGACACACCAGCCCCAGCTCACCGAATCATCTCATCAATCCTCTGTCCGCCCCCACCCTGACAACCGACTCTCTGGCAGTAGAAGCGACGCTGCGGCGACGATGTCAAAGCGCTGGAAGCCGTCGCTCTGGGTAATTGGCATCAACCTACTCACCTTGATCCTAGCGCAGGCGGCAGGTGCCCAAACCGTAATTGATGGCTTACCACCGCCCCCCTCAATCCCTGAGCTTGAACCTCAATCCCCAGCTCCCTCAAATGAGCCAGCGGCCGGTAGCCCAGCGGCAGAACCGGCGGTAGGTTCCACTGCAGTGGAAGAACCTGCTGCAGTGGAACCTGTAGACGTCGTGCCTACAGCGCCAGCAGATTCAGCCCAACGCTATCGCGTCTTGATCAATAGCGATAGTCCTTTTCTACTGGAGCAGGTTCGCCGTGTGGAGCCCGCCGCCGCGTTTGAGCGGTACCAAGGGCAGTCGGTGATTTTGGCGGGGCAGTTTGCCCAGCTTGCCCCTGCGCAGCAGCAGGTTGAGGCTTTAGCCGACCAAGGCATTGGCGCAGAGATTGCCGTTGGTTTGGAAGAGTCCGGACGTGAAGCAACTGGGCCTGAGGTGACTGGGCCTGAGGTGACTGGGCCTGAGGTCGCTGAAGAATCTGAAGTGGCTGAAGCAATAGACGAGCCATTTACCGCCATAGGCGCTACCGCTACTGTGGCGGCAGCGCCTACAGCCCCCGACGACGAGTTTGACCAGCTAGGCTCTAGCATTGGCTCTGGTGTGGCGGCCCTTCCCCCCGCCGAACTCAGCGCTCCGCTTACTCCAGAACCAACGATTACAGACCCGGCCCTAGCGCCAGAGGCTGTAGCTCCGGCTCCCGTTGCCCAAAGCCCCGCCCCACAAGATGCGATAGGCAGCGACTACTATATCGTAGTGCCGGGCGATGCTGACAGTCTCAACCGACTGCAGGGGCAAGTTGCTCTTCTTGGGGCCAATCCCAACGCGATCGCCCAGCGAGACCAACCCTTGGGCCCCCACTTGCTCATCGGACCATTTGTCAACCGCCAGTCTGCAACCCGATGGAACCAGTTTCTGCGAGATTTCGGCATGGATTCTAGGGTCTACTATCGCCGTTAGGGCGGCTGCGTGATATGTCGAACCGCTCTAGCTACAGTAACTCTGAAAGCAGCCTGCCCCAGCCGGGTCTATCTCAAGCACTCCGGCAGCGCGTGATTGTCAGCGCCGCTGAAATGCAGGCCATCGAATCGCGGCTGTTCGAGGCGGGACTGTCGGTGGCGGCGCTGATGGAAAAGGTGTCCGGGCGAATTGCTACCTGGGTTGCCGATCGCTACCCCGACGTAAAGCGGGTGCTCGTCCTGGCCGGGCCGGGTCACAACGGTGGCGATGCTCTCGTAGTGGCCCGGGAGCTGCATCATCGGGGCTACTGCTTGTCGGTATGCAGCCCCATCGCCCAGCAAAAGGAGTTGACCGCGCAGCACGCTCGCTACGCCAGATACTTGGGCATTCCGTTTGTTGCCGCAGAGCAGCTCGATACGCTGGCTCCGGAGCTGGTGATAGACGGGCTGTTTGGCTTCGGTCTCTCTAGGCCCATCGAGGGTAACCTGGCACAGCTTGTGCGCAGCGTTAACGCGCTTAGTTCTCCTGTGGTCAGCATCGACCTGCCCTCCGGCGTTCACACCGATACTGGCGCAGCTTTGGGGGAGACCGTGCGAGCGACCCACACGCTCTGCCTGGGGCTTTGGAAGCGCGCCTGCCTACAGGACGAGGCGCTGATCTATATAGGGGAAGCAGCGCTGATTGACTTTGACATTCCAGTCAAAGATATTGAAGCGGTTTTGGGTGCGCCACAGCTGATTCGCGTTACGCCGCAGGATGTCGCCGAGGCGCTGCCCCTAAAGCGATCGCCCACCACCTACAAGTATCGGGAGGGGCATCTGCTGCTGGTCTGTGGGTCTGAGACTTACCTGGGGGCGGCAATACTGACGGGGCTAGCCGCGAGAGCCAGCGGCGTTGGCATGCTCACCCTCGCTGTTCCTCAGGGGCTCAAGCCCTTGGTAGCGGCTCAGATTCCAGACGCCGTTACGGTGGGGTGCCTTACAGAGGCCGGGGCGATCGCTGCCTTCCCCGAAACGATGGATCTTGGCCGCTACGACGCAATTGCCTGCGGGCCGGGACTGACCCAACGCGCCGCAATTTTGCCCCAGGTGCTAGCGGCGGCGGTGCCGCTGCTGCTCGATGCAGACGCCCTCAATCTTGTTGCCCAGAGGGATGTGCGAGCGGCGCTCTCTGAGCGAGATGCCTACACCCTGCTGACGCCCCATTCAGGAGAATTCAAGCGCCTGTTTCCAGGAGGCGAGACATGCTGGAGGCCGCCAAGATCGCCCCAATAGATCGAATTGCTCAAGCCCAGCAAGCAGCCCAGTACTGCGGTAGCACCGTGCTGCTAAAAGGCGCTCGGGCCAGTTGTCGCCTCGCCCAGCAGTAGGGTCTGGATCATCCCCAAAGTACGCCTGCCCTTGCTCGCGGGGGGAGTGGTGACGTTCTCACTGGCCTGATTGGCGGGCTGATGGCTCAGGCGACTAGCCCGAGATGAGTCCGCTGAAGCAGCGGTCTGGGCCGGAGCTTGGTGGCATGCCCAGGCAGGCATTACCCTGGCTCAAGAGCACAGCGTTTTAGGGGTCGACGCCCAGACGCTGGCCCTCAATTTGCTCCCCTGCTTAGCGGCCAATAAGGTCCTGGATCACCTGCTAGCGGCCCGCAAACCGTCTTTCCCTGCGGAGCAACATCAATGGTAAACGACTGCAAAAGCTGATTTCTCAATGGGGCATCGCCTCGCGCCGCAAAGCCGAACAGCTAATTAGTCAGGGGCGCGTCAGCGTCAACGGCCAGCCGGCTCATCTCGGGCAAAAGGCCGACCCCCAGCGCGATCTCATTGAGGTAGACGGCAAGGCGATCGCCCCCCAAACCCGACCAGACTCTGCTTACTTCTTGTTGAACAAGCCCAAGGGCGTTGTGTCAACCTGTACGGATCCGCAAAACCGTCCAATCGTGCTAGATTTGTTGCCAAAGTGGGCCAGCAGTTTGGGCCTTCATCCCGTAGGGCGTTTAGACGTCGCTTCGACGGGTGCATTACTCTTAACGAATGATGGTGCGCTTACATTCCAATTGACCCATCCTAGACACCACATCTGCAAAACCTACCGGGTGCTCGTTGCAGGTCACCCGAGCGATCGCGCTCTAGCGCTGTGGCGTCAAGGGGTCATGTTATCCGGACGGCAAACGCTGCCTGCTCAGGTCGCAGTGATCGAGTTTACTTCTCAAAACACCCTAATAGAGGTAGTTTTATGGGAGGGACGCAATCGTCAGATTCGTCGCGTCGCTGATCAGCTTGGTTATCCTGTTATCGCACTACATCGGGTTGCGATTGGCTCAATCCAGTTAGGCCAGCTACCTCAAGGGCACTACCGTCAGCTAAGTCTGGGCGCGATTACGTCGCTATTGGCGATTCAAAGCAGCCAGAACGTATCCCACCATAATCCAAATTAAGTGAGCTCTGTTGAGAATTGAGGAGATTGGAGTTGTGAGTCAAGACTTGGTTTGTGAGAAGCCAGATCAGCGAGAGCAGCTCGCTATAATCGGGGCTCACCTACAGGACGTGCGCAAGCAGCAGGGCCTATCGCTTGAGCAGATTGCAGCAAAGACTTTGATTCAGGCTCGTCTTTTGCGGGCGATTGAGGGCGCAGACTTGGGCACCCTGCCCGAGGCAGTCTATATTCGGGGCTTTATCAAGCGCTATGCCGATAGCTTGGGGCTAAACGGCAGCGAAATTGCGGCCTCTTTTCCCATTGAGGTCGAGGTCCAGCCGGTTCAAAGCTCCTGGAACAGTTCCGCTGCAGCCCAGCTCAGGCCCCTCCACCTCTACGCGGCCTATGTTGCTTTAATCGTCGCTGCAGTGAGCGGCGTGTCTTATCTTCTCAGCGTACTGACGCCCACGACATTGACAACGCTGCAGCAGCCCCCTGCTGAAAGTCAGGCTTCCAGCGATACGGCGGGGGGAGATACTGCCGATAGCGCTGCCGTCCAGCGCCCGGAGGTATCAGGCGTCGGCGAGCCGTCAGCCGCGGACGCTAGCGCCGGGCCTGCTGCGATCGCTCCTCTAGGCGAGGGTGCGGAGAGCGCAGTTCAGGTTTCCCTAGAGCTGGTGGAGCGGTCTTGGCTGCGCGTTATTGTAGACGGTAACGAAGAGTTTGAGGGTGTGCTTCAGGAGGGCAGTGAGCAAACCTGGACTGCTGACAGCGAGGTTACGGTGCGGGCCGGAAATGCCGGTGGGGTGTTGCTCGCCATCAACAATAGCCCGGCAGAGATTATGGGAGAGCCGGGGTCTGTGCTAGAGCGGACTTTTTCAACTGACGCCCCCTCTGACGCGGAAGTCGCGCCTCCCCAATAGCGCCACAGGACATAGCGCCACAGCTCGCAAGACTAAAAAGCGCCGCAGCGAGTTTCGACGATGCTTGACTCGCTGCGGCGTTAAAGTGTAGGTTTCTGCTAGGCGCTGCTAAACTTGCGCCCGGCCATAGAGCTGCGTCAAATACCTCAGTCGATCCTTGATCTCGGGAGTAATGTCTGCCGGGTGGTACCGCCAGGTCCAATTACCCTCACCCAAGCCGGGGGTATTCATGCGATCGACCGTTCCCAGCCCCATCAGATCCTGCAGCGGGATGATGGCTTGGTTGGCCACAGAGCTGAGCGCCAGTCTGATCATGTCCCAGTGGATGCCATCTTGCCCGAGCTGACCGACATACTCGGTGAGGCAATGCCTGGTGTGATCGTCTACGCTCTCAAACCAGCCTGCCGTCGTGTCGTTGTCATGGGTGCCCGTGTAGACCAAGCAGTTTTGAACGTAGTTGCAGGGCAAGTAGAGATTGCCTGGACCGGACCCAAAGGCAAACTGCAAAATCTTCATGCCCGGAAATTCATAGCGATCGCGCAGGGCCTCAACCTCGGGGGTAATCACGCCCAAATCTTCCGCAATAATCGGCAAAAAGCCTATATCTTGCTTGAGCTGATCAAACAGCGCTTCGCCGGGCGCTTCAACCCACTGGCCATTCATGGCTGTAGTTTCGCCCCCCTCAACCTGCCAGTAGGCCTGAAATCCCCTAAAGTGGTCGATGCGAATGACGTCAACAAACTCGAGCAGGGATTCAAACCGGTGAATCCACCACTTGAATCTCAACTCTTTGATGCGCTCCCAGTTATAGATAGGATTGCCCCACAGCTGCCCCGTCGCGCTGAAGTAATCAGGCGGGACTCCCGCCATTAGGGCAGGTTCTCCGTCAGGAGTGAGGCAAAACCGGTCAGGAAATTCCCACACATCCGCGCTGTCGTGGGCTACGTAAAACGGCATATCTCCCATAATGGAGACGCCGCGCTCGTTGGCGTACTGCCGCAAGTTAGACCACTGCCGGTGGAACTCAAACTGCCAATACTTTTGGTGAAATACCTGGGCCTCTAGCTTCTCCGTCCAGGCGGCGATCGCATCTGGGTCGCGGTGGGCAATAGCCGGGTCCCATTGGGTCCAAGACTTGCCGCCATGGGCCTGCTTCAGCGCCATAAATAGCGCGTAGCCGTCAAGCCAAAACTCCCGCTGGTGGCAAAATTGCTCAAAGGCCTGCTGCTGCTCGGGAGGGGCATAGGCCCTAAAGTGGTCGGCGGCTTTCGTCATCAGCGGCATCTTGAGCTGAGTCGCTGCGTCGTAATCTACGACCGGAGTCGAAAGATCAGGCACAGCAACATCCTCATAGGACAGCTGTCCCGCCTCTTGCAGGTACTGCAAGCTGATGAGGAGGGGGTTGCCCGCCATAGAAGAGTAGGACATGTAGGGCGAGTTACCGTGTCCCGTGGGGCCGAGGGGCAGCACCTGCCAGATGCTCTGATGGCAGTCGTGCAAAAAGTCTACAAATCCGAAGGCCTCCGGTCCCAAATCACCAACGCCCAAACGGTTTGGCAGCGAGGTGGGGTGTAGCAAAACTCCGCTAGTGCGAGGGAAGGGCATAGTATATATTAGTTGTCCAAATAAAGACTTACTTCTGTGTCAGCGCCGATATACCATAGCTAAGCGTACCGCAGCGGGGGTTGGCAACGAAGTCTATCCGTAGGACTAAACTCTGTCGTGGTACAATACTGCTGAATTATGAGATGTTAGCTTTACATACGAGGTTACTCGACGGATGTCACTACTACTGCCAGCGCTACTGATTGCGGAACTGCCGGAAGCCTATCAAATTTTCGACCCGCTCGTAGATGTGCTCCCCATCATTCCCGTATTCTTCCTGCTGCTCGCGTTTGTCTGGCAGGCTGCCGTAGGATTCCGCTAAACATATTTGTACCGTAGGGGTGAATAATAACCCCTACGGTACGCCGTTAACCATCAGCCCGACGCCTCCTACGCGGCTTGCCACGCCCCACGCAGCGGCTCAGGAAGGAAAGACGCGATTTCTTTTTGACAGTCTTCGGAGAGCTCTCGTTTAAGCGCCAGAAATACTGCTTCAGTCGCCTCTTCAGGCGTTACCCCTCGGGATAGCCCCGCTTCTTGGCTAATTCTAAATAAGAACGTGTCGGTGTCGATTTCGAGGGGCGGGCGAATGCGGCTCAAGAGACGCACGATCCAGTTGGTGTCTTTCCAAATTTCCACAAGGCTATCTTTAGCGCTATCTCCCGTCGTCAGCAGCTTTCCTTCGAGTTCTACCGCAACCCGATCGGCAGCCTCTGTTGTCATCATATCCCGCAGCGTCCGGAAGACCACCTCGGCGATGTCGCGTGCGTCATAAAGGTCTTCTAACCCCGCCTTGCGCTTTACGGTTTCTAAAAGCGCGCTTTTGGTAATGCCATCGTCGGGAACTGCATTTAAAGATGTCATAGATATACCTTGTTTAAATCAATTGGGCGTTTCAATCAATTGGGTCACAGGCGAACGCCCTAACACGCCTATGTCTCTTGCAGTTAGTATGACATATTTCTTAACGTTTTCGCGAGCACTTCAATCTGCAGCTCCTCCTACCCCTTGACACCGCTACCCGCATCCGTGGGTACGATATAGCGTTGTGCGAATAAAAACGCTAGGAGAATGGGGGCAATGGACAGGATTGACCCGGCTGCGATCAGTCGCCAGTCTAGAGAGAATGCGCCCGCTAGCTTAGCAACGCCTAGGGGTAGGGTGTAGTATGACGGGTCGTCTAGAATGATTAGCGGCCACAGAAAGTCGCTCCAGGAGCCGATAAAGACAAAGATAGATAGGGTTGCTAGAGCCGGTCGGACGGCGGGCAGCATCACAAACCACCAGATGCCTAGCTCTGAGCAACCATCCATACGGGCCGCTTCCTCTAGCTCTTTGGGGACACTTAAAAATGCCTGCCGCAGCAGGAAGATGCCAAACGCCGAGGCGATCGCCGGAAAGACGAGGCCCAAATAAGTATTGCGCAGCCCCAAATTCACCGCCAGGATGTGAAGCGGAATCATCACCACCTGAAATGGAATCAAAATCGTGCTGATGATCACGGTCAGCAAGGTCTCTCTTCCCGGAAACTGAAGCCGTGACAAAGGATAAGCCGCTAGGGAGCACAGCAGTAGGTTCAACAGCACAGTCACCACTGCCACTAGAGTGCTGTTGAAGAAGTAGCGTCCCATGGGGTTGGTCTGCCACACCTGCACAAAGTTCCGCAGCGTTGGTGACTCAGGCCAAAACTGCGGAGGGAACTGAACAATGTTCTCTGCGGGCGACTTGAATGCTGTGCTGAGCAGCCAAAGCAGCGGCAGCAGCATGAGCAAAGCCACGCCCCCCAGCAAGAGGTAGAGACCGGCCCGCCGCAAAAGCGGCTGCACAGCGTTCGGCAAGAGCGGTGCCATAACGTTCTATCAATCCTTTCTCAAGAGACGCCCGCGCTATCTCGCTGGGGGTGCAGCGTCTGCCCCTGCTGCTGCGCTGCATAGAGCCGGTTCAGGGCATTGACGTAGGCCTGAGCGGAGGCCACCACAACGTCCGTATTAGCGGCGTGGCCGGAGAACAGCCGTCCCTCGTAGCGGAGTCGAATCGTCACCTCTCCGATAGCATCGATGCCTGCTGTGACTGACTTGACGGTGTATTCAATCAGCTGGTTGGGCAGATCGATAACGCGGTTGATGGCTTTATATATAGCATCCACCGGACCTGTCCCAATGGCCGCATCCATCAGCTCTTTGCCGTCGGGGGTGAGAATGCACACCGTCGCCGTGGGGCGCGCATGGTCTCCGCAAGAGACCTGCACGTGCTGCAGGGTGTAGGCGATGGGGGTGTGCTGGGTCTCATCGTTGACGATTGCCTCTAGGTCCCAATCGCTGATTTCTTTTTTCTTATCGGCCAGCTCCTTGAACCGCAAAAACGCTTTGTTCAAATCTTGATCCGACAGGTCGTAGCCCAGCTCCTGTAGCCGACTGCGGAAGGCATTGCGCCCGGAATGCTTGCCCAGAACAATTTGATTATTAGTCAGCCCAATGGACTCAGCGTCCATAATTTCGTAGGTGAGTTTGTTCTTAAGTACCCCATCTTGGTGAATGCCCGACTCGTGGGCAAAAGCATTCGCCCCAACGATCGCTTTGTTGGGCTGCACAAACATCCCCGTCAGATTAGAGACTAGGCGTGAGGTCTTGTAGATTTGCTGAGTGTCAATTGCGTGGAGCGGAGCCTCAGATTCAGGCGATCGCCCAAAGAAAGGGTTGAAATACTGTCGCCGCACGTGCAGCGTCATCACTAGCTCTTCTAAAGCCGCATTGCCTGCCCGCTCACCGATACCGTTGATGGTGCATTCGAGCTGCCGCGCTCCGTGTTTTACCGATTCTAAGAAGTTGGCCACCGCCAAACCCAAGTCGTTGTGACCGTGAACTGAAACCACGGCCTGACTGATATTCGGCACGTTTTCGACAATGCCGCGAATCAGCCCGCCAAACTCGCTGGGCATGGTGTAGCCAACGGTGTCCGGAATGTTGACTGTAGTCGCCCCAGCCGCGATCGCCTGCTCTAGCACCTGATACAAAAACTCAGGGTCGGAGCGTCCGGCATCCTCCGGGGAAAACTCAACATCATCCCCAAACGACTTGGCGTAGCTCACCATCTCTGGCACGATCGCCAGCACCTCGGCCCGTGATTTGCGCAGCTTATGCTTGAGGTGAATATCGGAGGTGGCGATAAACGTGTGAATGCGGCGATGAGCGGCAGGCGCTAAGGCCTCAGCCGCAGCTTTGATGTCGTGCTCAGTAGCCCGGGCTAGCCCACAAATCGTTGGGCCGTCCTCTGTTCCCACTTTCTCTGCGATTTTCCGCACCGCGTCGAAGTCCCCCGGACTGGCAAACGGAAACCCCGCCTCAATAATGTCCACCCGCAGGCGCGCTAGCTGCAGGGCGATCGCTAGCTTTTCGTCGACGTTGAGCGTCGCTCCGGGAGACTGCTCCCCATCGCGCAGCGTCGTATCAAAAATGATGATGCGATCGGACGGTAACTCAGAATTTGTGGGGACGTCAAACTGAGATGTAGCGGGCTTGGGCGTAGTCATAGTAGGCGGCTGACCTCGTCGCTAGGACAACTATCCTCTGATGATAGCGCCTCTGACTGGTAAACCTCGTACCTGACTAGTTGTAGCCGTCGCTTTTCTCAATATGGCTACGAATGCTGTTGAGATCGATATAGCGGTCGGTGGCGTTTCTCAGCTCCCGGGCGATCATCCCCTCCGTTGAGACCACGGTGATGTGGGTATTCTTTGAGCGCAGCAGCTCAACCGCCCGCTCGAAGTCACCGTCACCGCTAAATAGCACCACCTGATCGTATTGCTCAACGGTGTTGAACATATCCACCACGATTTCAATATCTAGATTGGCCTTTTGCGAGTAGCGTCCCGACGAATCGTCGTAGTATTCTTTGAGGACTTTAGTTCTCACCGTGTAGCCTAAGCTGATGAGTGCATCTCTAAACCCGCGCTGATCTTGAGAGTCTTTGAGGCCGGTGTACCAGAATGCGTTGATTAAGCGAATATGGGAATCGTCAGTGAAGTAGCGTAAAACCCGCCGTGGATCGAAGAACCAGCCGTTCTTTTGCTGAGCATAGAACATATTGTTCCCGTCTACGAAGATCGAAAGACGGCTTTTAGAATACATATATATTTTTTACCTAATAGATCGGTTTGTATAACGATATAGAAAGGCTAGCCGTAGGCTAGCAAAATTATAGGAATAATGCCCCGACATCGCGCTGTCTCGGAGATCAGCATAGGGAAAGCTTAGGGGCTTTTGATAACTAGCAAGTTTTGTCGGCGTTTGTCTTGCGCTCGTCGACTGTCAAAGGATGACAAGCGTAAAAGCTTCTTTAAGCTGTACTTCAAAGCGCAAAAGACACGCACTTTGCAGGTGGAACGATTAGGTGAAATTATCTTCGCGGCTAAATACTAGGTCTAGCCTACATACCTAATATCTTTAAGCTCGAAATCTCATAGAGGCGCGGCAGCAGGTGAAGTTTAGAGGAATATAGAGGAGCACTTCGTCCTCGATAGCGGTAACTCTCGCCAAATCGACCATAGGAAGAGATTATAAATTTGTAATCTATAGTTAACCATTATAGAATTCCCACCTGTATTTTCGCTACATGCTGGCCCCTCAAGCCATATTAGCCCTCCATCGTACTCTCATTAGAGGCTGGTGGCCAACAGGACATGCTCAAGTTGCGCTCACGCAGTCCTAGCGAACTGCAGCTTTTGGGGTTCCCTATCTAGTCGTTTCAAGACCTGACTCCAGCTAGCGATCGCTGCACGACGATAGACTTTCCCGCGAGTCTTCAGCGGAGTGGTGAGCAGGAAGCGGAGCCCTGTATGATCGGCTATGAGCTTCTATACCCATTAGAATGTCCATCACTCCCTATACCGCGTCCGCTAATGAAGCCATTCATTCGCCTCCAGAGACAAGCGAGGACCTAGAAAAAAATTTCCGTCAGCCTCCCCTGAAGCTAGGCGTACTGGCCTCAGGCAACGGCAGCAATTTTGAGGCGATCGCAGAGGCTATTGAGAATCGACAGCTCAACGCCCAGATTGACGTCGTTATCTACAATAACCCCGATGCCAGGGTCGCTGAGCGGGCGGCGCGGCGACAAGTTCCCGCCGTGCTGCTCAACCACCGCGAGTTCAAGCGCCGCGAGGCGCTAGATCAGGCGATCGCCACTACGCTGACGCACCACGGCGTCGCCTGGGTCATTATGGCGGGGTGGATGCGCTGCGTCACCAATGAACTGATTCAGGCCTTTCCAAACCGCATTCTCAATATTCACCCGAGCCTGCTGCCCAGCTTTCCCGGTCTACATGCAGTAGAGCAGGCTCTATCAGCAGGGGTTAAGATTACGGGCTGTACCGTTCACCACGTCGTACTTGAGGTGGACAGCGGCCCAATCATTGCTCAAGCCGCCGTTCCGGTACTGTCCGGCGATACCCCTGAGACCCTACAGCAGCGAATCCACCAGCAGGAGCACAGACTCTACCCTCGGGCGATCGCCTTGGCTGCAGGCCCTGACGGCTAGAGCCTCCCAACTGCCGCTATACCTGCGTCCGGTCGGTCAAAATTTCGTATCCCGACTCGGTCACCAGTACGGTGTGCTCAAACTGCGCTGACAAAGCGCGATCGACGGTTACCACCGTCCACCGGTCCGGGAGGGTGCGCGTGTGGCGAGACCCGGCGTTCAAAATCGGCTCAATGGCTAACGTCATCCCGGCTTGGAGCTTAACGTTGGGCAGCTGTCGCGTGCGGATATTGAACACGGACGGCTCCTCGTGCAGGTTGCGGCCCACGCCGTGGCCCGTGAACTCCTCAACGATTTTGAAGCCTGCTTCCTCTGCGTAATCTTGAATAGCACCCGCAATATCTAAAAGGTAAGCCCCCGCTTTGACTTGCTCAATGCCTCTGTATAGCGTGGCCTCTGCCGCCTCGATAAGGCTAGCCGCCTCGGGGGTCACGGCTTCAACGCCAATGGTGATGCAGGAGTCGCCGTGAAAGCCGTCGTAGTAAGCTCCAGTGTCCACCTTGAGCACATCGCCAGCGTGGATAATCTTCTTGGCGCTGGGGATGCCGTGGACGACTTCGTCGTTGATGCAGGCGCAGATAGAGCCAGGAAAGCCGTAATAGCCTTTGAAGCTTGGTGTGGCTCCCATCTCGCGAATGCGCTGCTCAGCGTAGGCGTCCAAATCTGCCGTGGTCATGCCGGGCCGGACCCGCTGCGAGATCTCTTTGAGCACAGTCGCCACAATGCGGGTAGCCTGACGCATCGTGGCAATCTCTGCCGCCGATTTAGTCAGGCCTCGCCGACTCCGATTCAGGCGCGGAAGACTGAGCGGTGTGGGAAGTAAGTTTGTCAAAAAGTTCATGGGTGTTCGGTGCTCAAGCGTGGCCTAGCCCATCTACGGTATCACTTCCGGCAGGCGATCGCCCAAGAGGACTTTAGCCGCTGGGCTAAGCTACAGTAGCGGCGGGATCGAATTTTGGAGTTCGCGGCACAATACAGGAGCAAGTTACGTCAACTGACTTGTTTGAGCGGCGCTTACCCGTCTGCAACAAGACACCTCTTACTTAAAGACTAAGCATCAATACCACAACGTTTTAGGAATCAGGAGTCACTACATGCTTGAATCGGCAACCACACCAGATCTCGTTACTAGAACAGTAGAGACCGGCGCAGACGCCATTACGGCTGCTGTCGCGATTTTGCCCGCCGAGTCTGCGCTGAGCGACCTAGCCGCATTCTTCCCCGACAGCTTTGCTGAAACTGACCTAACGCAGTTTGCAGATAGCCTTGCTGGCAGCATTACCTTTGCAGGCGGCGTCATTAGCGCCGACCTTACCGGTGCCGAAGGTACTTTCACTGAGGAAGTCGACGTCGTCGCTGGGATTGCTGAACTCATTGACGAACTCACAGGAATTACCGCGTCTGTGGGTTTAGAAGGCGGGGTGGCAACCGCAGCCTTAACTCTAGAAGAGGGAGAGCCCCTGACGGGAACCCTAGACCTAAATGAGCTGACCGAAACCGTTTTGCTGCCTCTCCTCTCAGATATTGAGGGGACATTTGCGCTCAACGAAGGCGTGATCGCGGTCGACTTCGGCAGCGAAGCCGGTGAGTTTGAAGGTGAATTCAGCCTTCTTGACGGCGCGCTGGGCATTGACCTCGATACGCCATTTGGCTCCATCGAGGAAAGTTTTTCCTTTGGCGAGGATGCCGAGTTTACGATACCTTTGGGCGGTTTTGAAACAACCTTTGATCTCTCTAACGGAATAGTAACTCTCAGCGATGACGTCGGCGACGGGATCGATATAGACCTCGTAGACCTTCCCCTGACGTTCACTGTGGATGATGGATTTGCCACCGTAGCGGTTGAACCGTTTGGACAGATCGGCGAACCGTTCGATTTCGCTAGCGTCATCAGCAATCTCGTCACCCCCATCGTTGCCGGAACGGACGGCGAATTCATCCTCAGTGAGGGTGTGCTCGAAGGGGTTTTAGACATCGCCTTGGTCGAAATGATAGATCCTGAAGCGCCGACGGATCCTATGGTTCCTGAAGCCCCTGTAGACCCGGTTCTGTCTCCTGAGGTACCGGTCGATCCAGCTCTGCCTGAAGCTGAAGAGTCCGGCATTCCAGTTTTTATTGACTTCGCCCAGCTGCTGAGCGACGCGTCAGATTTCCTCGCAAGCTTGACCGGCACGGTCACCTTCAGCGACGGCGTTGCCGTGAGCGATGTGGCAAGCGATGACGTTGATTTGACGGGAGACCTGGACCTAGTTGAGCTGGCGGCGGATATCTCAGCAACGGCAGGATTCTTGGATTTCCTTGAGCTTATAGAGGTCGACGAGCCTGTAGTGGATGCTCCTGTCACCGACGATCCTATAGTTGAGGGTCCTGTGATTGACGACCCTGTAGTTGAGGGTCCTGTGATTGAGGGTCCTATAGTTGAGGGTCCTATTATCGACGGCCCCATAGTTGAAGAGCCAGTTGACGAAACGCCTGTAGAAGGCAAGGAACCGGAGCCGTCAGCAGAACTCCCCGTCGTTGAGGAGCCTGTGCCTGATGGAGAACTGATAGAGGAACCGGACATGGGAGACCCGGTCGTAGACGGCAATCCGCTGGAGGCCCCCATCGCTGAGGCGCTGTTTGCGACCCTCTTTAGCTAATTCGTGGAAGCCCGGCGCTGTATGCTGCGCATACAGCGCCGGGGACTTCCACGAACAGTTCGGGGCTGAGGTGCTCCTACGGCGTTCTCTGAAAACGCTCTGTGTGCAAACATCCCAACCGTAAATGCAAAGCGATCGCCCACCGCCAAAATTTTGGTGACTCGTTGCCAAAATTTGTTGTCCTAAATGGCGATCGCTTTGCTACTATAGAAGACCTGGATATGCGGATGTGGCGGAATTGGTAGACGCGCTAGATTTAGGTTCTAGTGTCTTCGGACGTGGGGGTTCAAGTCCCTTCATCCGCATCAGTTAAAGGGATTGTCGGTAGCTGTCGTGGATGGCTGCCGACTATTTTTTTCTAGATTCCTGCCGCTGTTGCGGTCTGAAATAACTTGGGACGCGGGAGCGATCGCCCTTAGAGAGGCTTTCAAGGCGCTTAAGGTGAATCCAATGGCCAAGCCACTACGGTTTTTATCAGGCTTCGGTCCGGCCCTGGCCAACCGTCCTGTCCCCCTGCGCATCTTTCTATTCATTGGGCTGCTGCTGCTGCTGTGGCTTCCTGTTTATGGCCTCATTCTTTGGCGGGTCACCGACAGCAACACCATCAGCATCTTGGCCACCGCCACCGTCCTCATCGGGTTTTTGGGTCTGCTGCGGGTTTGGAGCCGCACCCTCTACCGGTCTAAACTGCGCGATCGCTACGGTCTGACCTGGACAAGGCACAATCGCCGCGAGTTTGCCTTAGGGTTTGGGGCGGCGGCGCTCAGCCTGATGCTGCTGTTTGGGCTGCAGGGGCTTTTGGGGTGGGTGGTATGGGACGGGGCGGTCTGGACGCAAATAGGGGTGATCGCCTTCGAGGGGCTGCTGGTAGCGGTGGGGATTGCCTTAGGGGAGGAGCTGGTGTTTCGGGGCTGGCTACTAGGGGAATTAGAGGAAGATTACTCTCGCCCGATTGCTCTATGGGGCAGCAGCTTAGGGTTTGCGGCTCTCCATTTCATCAAGCCCGTTTCCGAAATGATTCGCACTGCGCCTCAGTTTCCAGGGCTGGTGCTGCTGGGCCTGGTTCTGGTATGGGCGCGGCGCAGGTGTTGCGGCCGGCTGGGCATGGCCATTGGGCTGCACGCCGGGCTAGTGTGGAGCTATTACCTGGTCGCCGTAGGCAAGCTACTCACTTATCAGGACTCTGCCCCCGCGGGGCTGTCGGGGGTGGACCAAAACCCTTTGGCGGGGGGGCTAGGGCTATTGTGCTTGGCGGGGCTGGGCCTATGGGTGCGATCGCGCCGCGACTGAAGGCGGGCAAATGCTATCGTACAGTCATGGTCGCTTTTTATAGCAGATGTCCTGACTGGTTGGGACGTTTGTGCGCCCTATCGCCTACGCAATGTAAGGCTTTTAGCCGATACCATTGATATAAGCGACGGGGCAGACATAACCAAGACTCCTGCTCCGTTGAGCTCTTTTCGATGCTAGATAAAGACTCCTCCAGGCTCTCTCCCGCTATTCAACGCATTGTCCGCTCGTTTCGCTGGTACGGCTGGGCAAGCTTTTGGATTCAGCTCATTTTGGCGATCGTCTCCTCGCTGACGCTCATATTTGCGACGGTGCTGATCAATTTTCAAAGCGTCAGCAACGCCCCGCGCGATAATCCAGGAGCAGGGGTCGGGCTGGCGCTGGCGGGTTTGGGGCTAGTCGCCCTCTACGGTGGCGCGTATTGGGCCTTTCGCTATACCCGGCTCTCCCGTCAGCTGCGATCGCCCAGCAGCGAGACTCGGCCTCGGCCCAGCGACGTAGTGCGATCGCTGAGAATTGGGCTGATTGTCAACCTGGCAGGCATGTTTTTGACGCTGCTGGGGGGAGAAGCCCTCATCGGAGCCCTGGTGAGCAAAGCACTGTCCCAGCCTCAAGGCGGAGCCGCGATCTTTGAGCGCATTACCCAAGCGATTCAGCCTTTGGATATTTGGGTGATTCAGGCCAACATCAATATCGCCTTGGCCCATTTCTTTGGCATTGCCATCTCGCTTTGGCTTGTGCAGGTGATGGGTCGCCAGTAATGCTAAAGTCTTACTTCAAACCTACGCGCAATTATCCCGTAGGAGTTATGGGCCTCTATCGCGTTTTGGTCTAAGATTCTCTTGACAATACCCCTAACGAGAGAGCACCCATGCGCTGGCAGTTTGGACGACGAAGCAACAATGTAGAAGATAGGCGCGGCGGCGGAGCGGGACCGGCTCTAGTCGGCGGTGGCGGCATCGGAGCTCTAGTCTTGGCGGTCGTGATAATGCTGCTCGGGGGAGATCCCTCGGTGGTGTTTCAGGGCACCTCAACTGGGACAGGGCCGTCGTCCTCACCCACTACGACCTCCGCAGAAGACGATGAGCTGGCCGAATTTGTGTCGGTGGTGCTAGCCGATACGGAGGATACCTGGAACGAGCTGTTCAGCGAGATTGGGCGGGACTATCAAGAGCCCAATCTCGTGCTGTTTTCTAATGGTGTTGAGTCTGCCTGTGGCTATGCTCAGTCTGCAGTCGGCCCGTTCTACTGCCCAGCGGATGAAAAGCTGTACATCGACCTGACCTTTCTCCAGGCTATGCAGGCTCAACTAGGAGCCCCCGGAGATTTTGCTCAAGCCTACGTGGTGGCCCATGAGGTGGCGCACCATGTGCAAAATCAGCTCGGCATCTCAGACCAGGTGCGGCAGGCGCAGCAGCGGGCTAGCCGCACTGAGGCCAATCAGCTGTCGGTGCGCCTTGAGCTGCAGGCGGACTGCCTCGCCGGAATTTGGGCGAACTCCACGAGCCGGTCTGAAAATGTAGAGCTAGAGCGGGGAGATATTCAAGAAGGGCTCAACGCCGCTAGCGCCATCGGGGACGATCGCCTCCAGCGTAAGTCTCAAGGCTACGTAGTGCCTGACGCCTTCACCCACGGTAGCTCAGAGCAGCGGGTACGCTGGTTTACGACGGGGCTGGAGACGGGAGATGTAGCGCAGTGCGATACGTTCGCGGCGACTCAGCTTTAAGACTCGGGATTGCGGGGATGATCAGTGCTCAACCGCGCATTTCAGTGCCGCGTCCGCCCACTGCGGTTGGTTGGCGGCACCGGCTTGTCTTCGATTTTGCTGGCTTTTGTCGTTTGGAAAAGCGCGACACAAACGGATCTACGGCGGTGTTGGGAACTCGACGGCGGCGATCGCGACGCGGGGCTTGATGGCGGCTTGGTTTGAACCTACCTGCTCTAGAGTCTTCACGGTGTCTTGAATGGCGAGGTTGAGGCTTTCGGTAGCGCCGGAGGTGAATATGATGTTGTGGGGAGCGGCTCCGACTAGGGCGGCGACGTGGGCCGTGGCTTCTTTGATGGCGGCTTCGGCGCGATCGCCTGTGGCGTGGTAGTCGAGATAAGTAACGGGTCTATTCGAATGCGGCGACTGAGGGTGCTCATGTATTCGCCGGGGGTTTGGGAGGGGAAGGGTTGGGTCCGCTCAAATCTCTCTGCATAGCATTGACATGGAGGATATCGGTGGTGCGGTGGATAGCGCGTTAACCCTGTAGCACTGATAGAGTCTATATACTAGGTTGTCGAGTGGAACCTTGAAAACAACCGGCATCGCAACCAAAAAAACTCCCCCACCTCTCGGCAGGGGAGAATTTCTGTTAATTACCCGTCAACAACGTCAACCGTATCGCGACGCAGTTGAGGCAATCAGGAAGGCCGCGTAGGTCAAGATATATCCCACCGTGAAGTGAGCAAGACCAATTAGACGACCTTGAACGATGGACATCGCAACCGGCTTGTCCTTCCAGCGAACCAGGTTCGCCAGAGGCGTGCGCTCATGAGCCCAAACTAGGGTCTCAATCAGCTCTTGCCAGTAACCGCGCCAGCTGATCAAGAACATGAAGCCCGTTGCCCAGACCAGGTGGCCGAACAAGAACATCCACGCCCAGACCGCCAGGTTGTTCATACCGTAGGGGTTGTAGCCGTTGATTAGCTGAGCTGAGTTCAGCCACAGGTAATCGCGCAGCCAGCCCATCAGGTATGTGGACGACTCATTGAACTGAGCCACGTTCCCTTGCCAAATGCCCAGATGTTTCCAGTGCCAGTAGAAGGTCACCCATCCCAGGGTATTCAGCATCCAGAACATCGCCAGGTAGAAAGAATCCCACGCGGAGATGTCGCAAGTGCCGCCACGGCCAGGGCCGTCGCAGGGGAAGCTGTAGCCAAAGTCCTTTTTGTCGGGCATCAGCTTGGAGCCGCGCGCGTCTAGGGCACCTTTCACCAGAATCAACGTGGTGGTGTGCAGACCTAGAGCGATCGCGTGGTGGACCAAGAAGTCGCCAGGGCCAATGGTGAGGAACAGGGAGTTGGTGCCGCTGTTGATGGCATCCAGCCAGCCTGGCAGCCACACTGCACCATTGTTGGGCCAAGCGGTGGAGGCGATGCTATCGGGGTTCGACAGCAGAGTGTCGAAGCCGTAGAGCGCCTTACCGGAGGCCGCCTGCACAAACTGGGCAAACACCGGCTCAACCAGGATCTGCTTCTCAGGCGTACCGAAGGCGTTCATCACGTCGTTGTGGACGTAGATGCCTAGGGTATGGAAACCCAAGAACAGAGAGACCCAGCTGAGGTGGGAGATGATTGCTTCTTTGTGCTGCAGAACGCGGTCAAGCACGTTGCCTTTGTTCTGCACGGGGTCGTAGTCCCGCACTAGGAAGATCGCGCCGTGAGCAAACGCACCGACAAGCAGGAATCCCGCAATGTACTGGTGGTGCGTATACAGCGCCGCCTGGGTGGTGTAGTCCCGGCCAATGAAGGCGTAAGGCGGTAGGGCGTACATGTGCTGAGCAACGAGGGACGTAATCGTACCCAGCGCCGCCAAAGCCAGCGCGAGCTGGAAGTGCAGCGAGTTGTTCAGCGTGTCGTACAGACCCTGGTGAGGCAGATTGAACTGACCCTCACTGCTGCCACCCAACAGACCCGACTTGGAGTTCAGCATCTCTTTGATGCTGTGGCCAATGCCGAAGTTGGTGCGGTACATGTGACCGGCAATGATGAACAGAACCGCGATCGCCAGGTGGTGATGGGCCATGTCCGTCAGCCACAGGGACTCAGTCTGGGGATGGAAGCCACCCAAGAACGTGAGGATAGCGGTACCCGATCCCTGAGCCGTACCAAAGATGTGGTTAGCGGTGTCAGGGTTCTGGGCGTACACGCCCCAGTTGCCAGTAAAGAAAGGTGCCAAACCTGCCGGATGCGGTGGCGTGGTCAGGAAGTTATCCCAACCGATGTGCTGGCCCCGAGACTCGGGAATAGCCACATGCACCAGGTGACCTGTCCAAGCCAAAGAGCTAACGCCAAACAGACCGGCCAAGTGGTGGTTCAGTCGAGATTCAGCGTTCTTAAACCAGGACAAGCTGGGGCGGAACTTAGGCTGCAGGTGCAGCCAGCCCGCGAACAGGAACACGGCAGACATTAGCAGCAGGAAGACTGCGCCGCTGTACAGCTCGGTGTTTGTCCGCATTCCGATGGTGTACCACCAGTGGTACACACCGGAGTAGGCGATGTTGACCGGACCGGATGCGCCGCCTTGGGTAAAGGCGTCAACAGCGGGCTGGCCAAAGTGAGGATCCCAAATCGCATGGGCGATGGGACGCACGTTGAGCGGATCTTGGATCCACTGCTCGAAGTTACCTTGCCAAGCAACGTGGAACAGGCTGCCCGAGGTCCAGAGGAAGATGATTGCAATGTGGCCGAAGTGGGAGGCGAAGATCTTTTGGTAAAGATTCTCCTCCGTCATGCCGTCATGGCTTTCAAAATCGTGGGCCGTGGCAATTCCGTACCAGATCCGACGCGTCGTCGGATCTTGCGCTAGCGCTTGGCTAAACTTAGGAAATTTAGTTGCCATTGTTAGTTATGTCCTCCTCATGCCTATCCAGACACAGCAATGATTCGGGCTAGGAAGAACGCCCACGTGGTGACGATTCCCCCCAAGAGGTAGTGTGCTACACCAACTGCACGGCCCTGAATAATGCTCAGAGCACGAGGCTGAATTGCAGGCGCAACCTTCAGCTTGTTGTGAGCCCAAACAATAGACTCAATAAGCTCTTGCCAGTAGCCCCGTCCGCTGAAAAGGAACATGAGGCTGAATGCCCAGACGAAGTGAGCGCCCAGGAACAGCAGTCCGTAGGCGGACAGCGCCGAACCGTAGGAGCCAATTACGTTAACCGCTTGAGCCCACAGGAAGTCTCGCAGCCAGCCGTTAATGCAAATCGCGCTTTGGGCAAAGTTACCCGCCGTGATGTGGGACACCGAGCCGTCCGGTGCAACTGTTCCCCAGACGTCTGACTGCATCTTCCAGCTGAAGTGGAATATGGCAATCGACAGGGAATTGTACATCCAGAACAGGCCTAGGAACACGTGGTCCCAGCCGGAAACCTGGCAGGTGCCGCCTCGACCCGGACCGTCACAAGGGAACCGGAAGCCCAGTTCAGCTTTGTCAGGAATCAGGCGAGAGCTGCGGGCATAGAGCACGCCCTTCAGCAGAATCAGCACCGTCACGTGGATGGTGAAGGCGTGGATATGGTGCACCATAAAGTCCGCAGTGCCCAGAGCCATAGGCATCATGGCCACTTTGCCGCCCACTGCCACCACGTCGCCGCCAAACACGTAGCTCACGGGAGCCAGAGCGTTAGGAGCCGTAGTACCGGGGGCTAGCGTATGCAGGTTTTGAATCCACTGGGCAAACACCGGCTGCAGCTGAATCGCTGTATCAGAGAACATGTCCTGAGGACGACCCAACGCCCGCATGGTGTCGTTGTGGATGTAGAGACCAAAGCTGTGGAAGCCCAGGAAAATACACACCCAGTTGAGGTGGGAAATCATGGCGTCCCGCTGACGGAGTACCCGGTCCAGCAGGTTGTTGACGTTCTTGGCCGGGTCATAATCCCGCACCATGAAGATCGAACCGTGAGCACCTGCCCCAACAATCAGGAAGCCGCCAATCCACATGTGGTGGGTAAACAGCGAAATCTGAGTGGGGTAGTCCGTAGCCAGATAGGGATACGGCGGCATCGCGTACATGTGCTGCGCCACGATGATCGTGAGCGAGCCCAGCAGCGCCAGGTTTACCGACAGCTGCGCATGCCAAGAGGTGGTCAGAATTTCATATAGACCCTTGTGGCCTTCGCCCGTAAAGGGACCCTTATGATTTTCTAAAATCTCTTTGATGCTGTGGCCAATGCCCCAGTTGGTGCGGTACATATGGCCCGCAACCAGGAAGAGCACGGCGATCGCCAGGTGATGGTGTGCTGTATCCGAAAGCCACAGCCCGCCAGTGACGGGGTTGAGGCCACCCTTGAAGGTAAGGAAGTCGGCATACTCGCCCCAGTTGAGGGTAAAGAAAGGCGTCAGACCTTTTGCAAAACTGGGGTATAGCTCCGCCATCAAGCTGGAGTTCAAGATGAACTCGTGGGGCAGAGGGATCTCATCGGGAGATACACCTGCGTCCAGCAGCTTGTTGATGGGCAGCGCCACGTGGATCTGGTGACCGGCCCAGCTCAGAGAACCTAGACCCAGCAGACCTGCTAGGTGGTGGTTGAGCATGGACTCGACGTTCTGGAACCACTCGAGCTTCGGAGCCCGCTTGTGGTAGTGGAACCAGCCGGCGAACAGCATCAGACCCGCCATCACAAGGCCGCCGATAGCGGTTGCGTAGAGCTGAGTTGAGTTTGTAATACCGGAGGCGCGCCAGAGCTGAAAGAACCCAGAGGTGATCTGGATGCCCTGGAAACCGCCACCGACGTCTGCATTCAGAATTTCTTGACCAACAATAGGCCAAACGACCTGCGCACTGGGCTTAATGCCAGTGGGATTGGTCAACCAAGCTTCATAGTTAGAAAAGCGAGCGCCATGGAAATACATGCCGCTCAGCCAGATAAACACAATGGCCAAATGACCGAAGTGAGCGCTAAAGATTTTCCGAGAAATATCTTCTAGGTCACTGGTATGACTGTCAAAGTCATGAGCGTCAGCGTGAAGGTTCCAAATCCAAGTGGTGGTTTTGGGACCTTTAGCCAAAGTTCTGTCGAAGTGGCCCGGCTTAGCCCACTTCTCAAAGGAAGTAGGAACCGGATCTTTGTCAACGAGAATCTTAGCTTTCGCGTCTCGCTCCCGTGGGGTAGTTGTCATTAGAGACTCTCCTCTCTTTAGACAAGGAACGATGGAAATCCTGACCTCTGAGTTTGGCGTTGGGTAAAGGTGCCACTGACTTGAGTCTTGCTTTGCATGATGACCAGGTGGGCAATATCAAATAACAAGACGTCCGAGCTAGTAGTGCCGTTACCCGAGGCAATCGCGCCGTCGCCGCCGTTAAAACCATCGAAATTCAACGTGGGTTGAGATTTTCTCAAGTTAAAGAAGCGGCACTTCGAAGTCTGGAACTAGCCAGTGCTCGAAGTTTTGGGCTACTTCAGGGCCAGGTCTTTCGAGCATTATAGTGCCGTATCCGCCGCCGCCTCGACGGGAGTTAACAATAATTCAAACAGCGGGAGGCGTTGATTTTTCTACCATGTGTGTTTCGCAGCCCCTAGCACATCGTGCCTACCGAATCAAAATTACACAAAACTCAATATAGCTGGGCATTATCGAACTATTGCGTTATGTAATTCCATCCTTGCCTTAGCTGGAAGGTCGCCTGCAGCGCGATTGCAAAGCAACTACAGCGCGAAATTCTATTGTCCAACCCTACGGCCAAAGCGGTATGGTGGTGGAATCCAATACTCCGTGATGGAGTTTGACTATGGGGTCTGCGGCATAAGAAAAGCGGCATAGCAGAAAAAAAGGAGAAATTCACCCGTGAATGACTGGCATCAAATGTTGCAGCGACTTTCAGGACAGCAGGCTAAGGGGAAGTCACGATTTGTTACACTCCGGTCCACTGCGCTCAGATCGCTGGCTCGGACTGCAGCAGTCCTTTTAATTGCAGCGACGGCCTTGACTGGTTGTAGTGGTTCTGGGGGCGATCGCATCATCCCCGGCGGGCCTAACAGCCTGATAGGAATCCCCAAAACGCTCCAAGAAGTTTCTACTCCCGGTGTCATTCAGGCGCTCAAGCAAGAACTCGACGTACGGCCGCAGCTGAGCATCACTAGCCCCAAGCAAGATGAGGTCATTGAAGATGATCGAGTCACGGTCCGGTTCCAGGTCAGCGATTTTCCCGCCTTTAAAGATGAGGCGCTGGCGATGGGACCTCATCTCCATGTGATCCTCGACAACGAGCCTTACCGGGCAGTCTATGATCCCAGCCAGCCCCTTGTTTTAGAAGATCTAGAGCCGGGCACTCATACCCTTCGAGCCTTTGCTTCTAGGCCCTGGCACGAGAGCTTCAAAAATGCTGAAGCCTACGCTCAAACGCAATTTTACGTCTTCACGCAGACCCCCGACAGCCCTGACCTAGGTGCGCCGATGCTGACCTACAGCCGGCCTAAAGGGGGATATGGTGCTGAACCGATCCTGCTTGATTTCTATCTTCAAAACGCGCCGCTGCACCTAGTTGCTCAAGAAGACGGGGCGGATGAGGTGTCCGATTGGAAAATTCGCTGCACTATCAATGGCCAAGTCTTCACCTTCGATACTTGGGAGCCCCTATATTTGACGGGGTTTAAGCCCGGTAAGAACTGGATTCAGCTTGAGCTCTTAGACGAGAACGATACCCCTATCAGCAACTCCTACAACAACACAGCCCGCCTGATCACACTGGAGCCGGGCGGCGACGATACGCTATCAAAGCTCGTTCGCGGTGAACTATCGCTGCAAGACGCCCGCTCAATCATCATTGCTGGCTATGAGCCTCCGGTAGGAGCCCTAGAAACAGAATCTGTAGAACCTATAGAGCCAGAGCCTCTGCTGGCTCCGGTAAAGACTCCCGCCGTAGAGACCTCGAAATCAAATCGCCCAGCAGCGGCTCTTGGCGCTAAAGCAATAGACAGTACGCCAGAAGCGGTTCCCGAACCGGTTAGCCTGCCAAAGACAGAGGCCTTCCCTCCGGGCATCTTGATGGAAGAGACCCTACCCGAGCGGCTACCGGCTCTTGAGCCCGAGGTTGAGCCCAGCAGCAAGACTGCGCCAGACCTCATCCCAACTGCCGCGTCCCCAACAATAAAGTCCCCGGCAGAGGCTAGCGATCCGAATTTAGGCGAATCAGCACAGAGCGCACCGCCGCGGCTAGCGAGCCCTGACTCAATCTCAGGTAGCCCCAAGAGCTTTAGTCCTGAGACTCTCCCGGAAATTTCAGAAGAATAAGGATCGCTAAAGCCTCGACAAGACATTAAAAACGAGGCATTCATAAGATGCTCTCTTTTTTAATGCCTTGTCATATCTCTTTACTAATCGACTCAAAACATAAACATAGGTTATACGAACTCAAAGAAGATTGGAAGTTGAGCTTATAGAGTTGCGTCCGATTCCTGATATAGTTTTTCTAAATCAGCAATTTAGAAGCAGGCTTTTGAGTAGACTGGCTCGCTGAAATAGCGTAGACAAAACTATTACGGTGCGCTGGTTTCACTCAAATTTAGGTGGCCTAAATTTTCCTGCAAGGGCTGCCATTTTCAGGCAATAACGTGTTGAGATATATGTCGTCTGGCGTTTTGCTTTGTGACGGCCTATTTGTTCTGACAGTGTTTTGCGTTGTAGGACGTTGATTAATCTAACCGAAGGGAGATAGAAGCGAGATATGTCATATTCTCAATCGAGAACTCAGTCCAAGTCAGGGTACGAGGCTGGGGTTAAGGACTACAAATTAACCTATTACACGCCGGACTACACGCCTAAGGATACGGATATCCTGGCGGCGTTTCGGGTCACCCCTCAGCCTGGGGTTCCTCCAGAAGAGGCCGGTGCAGCCGTGGCGGCAGAGTCCTCCACCGGTACCTGGACTACCGTTTGGACCGACCTACTCACCGACCTAGATCGCTACAAAGGTCGCTGCTACGATATTGAGCCAGTTCGCGGCGAAGATAGTCAGTTCATCGCCTACATCGCCTATCCTTTGGACCTGTTCGAGGAAGGTTCAGTTACCAACTTGCTCACCTCCATCGTGGGCAACGTGTTTGGCTTTAAGGCCCTGAAGGCGCTGCGTCTCGAAGACCTACGTATCCCCGTTGCCTACCTGAAGACCTTCCAGGGCCCGCCCCACGGTATCACCGTCGAGCGCGACAAGATCAACAAGTACGGTCGTCCCCTACTAGGCTGCACCATCAAGCCGAAGCTAGGTCTATCCGCCAAGAACTACGGCCGGGCGGTTTATGAGTGTCTGCGCGGCGGCCTTGACTTCACCAAAGACGACGAGAACATCAACTCCCAGCCTTTCCAGCGCTGGCGCGATCGCTTCTTGTTTGTGGCTGACGCCATTCACAAGGCCCAGGCTGAGACCGGTGAGATCAAGGGTCACTACCTGAACGTCACCGCCTCCACCTGCGAGGAGATGTTCAAGCGGGCCGAGTACGCCAAAGAACTCGAAATGCCCATCATCATGCATGACTTCATCACCGCTGGCTTTACCGCCAACACCAGTCTTGCTCACTGGTGCCGCGACAACGGCATGCTGCTCCACATCCACCGGGCCATGCACGCGGTAATTGACCGCCAGAAGAACCACGGTATGCACTTCCGGACGCTGGCTAAGTGCCTGCGGATGTCCGGCGGTGACCACATCCACACCGGTACGGTTGTGGGTAAGCTCGAGGGCGATCGCAACGTCACTATGGGCTTTGTCGACCTGCTGCGTGAGAACTACGTTGAGAAGGATCCCGAGCGCGGCATCTACTTCACCCAAGATTGGGCCTCCATGCCCGGCGTGATGGCCGTAGCCTCCGGTGGCATTCACGTGTGGCACATGCCCGCGCTAGTAGAAATCTTCGGCGACGACTCCGTGCTGCAGTTCGGTGGTGGTACGCTGGGCCACCCCTGGGGTAATGCACCTGGTGCAACCGCCAACCGCGTTGCGCTGGAAGCTTGCGTTCAGGCCCGTAACGAAGGCCGCGACCTCAACCGCGAAGGTGGCGACATCATCCGCGAAGCGGCTAAGTGGTGCCCTGAGCTGGCCGTGGCCTGCGAAGTCTGGAAGGAAATCAAGTTCGAATTCGAGACTGTTGATACCGTCTGATACCGTCTTGGTAAGCGTAGTAGGGGTAGGCTTACAGGCTTACCCTACTGATCCTACTGTAGGCATCGCATATCCTTCCATTTAGCAGGACTGACGTCCCCAATGGATCTGAAGCAGATTGCTAAAGACACCGCTAAAACCGTTACCAGCTACTTAACCTATCGCGCTATTCGCACCGTTGTGGCTCAGCTCCGCGAGACCAATCCAGCGCTCTCCATGTGGCTCCACGGCTTCTCCTCTACGAACAAAATTCAGGATGGAGACGCCTATCTACGGGAGCTGCTGAAAGAGAATCAGGCGCTAGCCTTTCGGATCATGACGGTCCGAGCCCATATAGCCGAAGAAATCACGGAGTTCTTGCCTGAAATGGTGTGCTCTGGGATTCAGCAGGCCAACATGGAGCATCGCCGTCAGTATCTAGAGCGAATTACCAGCCTCGATGCGGATAGCACCCGCGATCAGCCATTGGAAGGTGAGCCGCCGTCGGATAGTGCAGCATCTGACTCAGACGTCAGCGGCGGCGAATATCCAACATCTGGATAGCCAGACCGCTTTTATTCACCCTATTTAACCCAAGAATCAACCACCATGAAGACATTACCAAAAGAGCGCCGTTACGAAACCCTATCTTACCTGCCCCCACTGAGCGATCAGCAGATCGCAAAACAGATTCAGTACATCATCGACCAGGGCTTCATTCCTGCCATTGAGTTCAATGAAACGGCAGAGCCTACCGAAACCTACTGGACGATGTGGAAGCTGCCTCTGTTTGGGGCCGGGTCTGTGCAGGAAGTCCTCAACGAGGCTAACGAGTGCCGTAGTGAATACCGCGAGTCCTTTGTTCGCGTCGTTGGATTCGACAACATCAAGCAGTGTCAGGTGATGGGCTTTATCATCCACAAGCCAGGCGGCGGCAATTCCTACGCAAGTGGCAGCTCCTACCGCTACTAGGTTCCGAACTATCGAGCGACTCCCTAGACTTGGACGCCTTCTGTAGCAGGTCGTCCAAGGCTCCCTCCGAAAGCGGCAGCCCTCATCCCCGCCATCGCGGTACAGCGATCGCACATTATGGGGTGGGCTGCCGCTTTGCTTAGAAAATGCAGCATTTTTCGATTGTCCCTACATATGACTTCATCGGTGTCGCCTCACTCGCGCACTAAAACTGAGCTAAATCTGAGACACTAGATGAAAGCAACCAGTGGTATAGTTAGCTGCTTTTTGTCTTTCACTACTCTCGATGTGCATGGCAGAGTTACTCGACGGTAAAGCCTTAGCCAAACAGATGCAGACGCAGATGGCTGAGCAAGTTTCTCAGCTAGCCCATGTGGGTCGACCCCCCGGGCTAGCGGTAATTATGGTGGGGGACAACCCGGCTAGCGCGGCCTACGTGCGCGGTAAAGAAAGGGCCTGCGATCGCCTCGGGATGGCTTCTTTTGGGCAGCATTATCCTACCGAAACGACTCAGGCCGAACTAGAGCACGCCATCGACTCCCTCAACCAAAACGACTGTGTCGACGGCATTCTTATCCAACTGCCGTTGCCCGCCCACCTCGATAGCGTCGATCTCCTCCGCCGCATCGATCCCCACAAAGACGTCGATGGACTCCATCCCTACAATCTTGGACAGCTGCTGAGGGGAGAGGTGGGTCTAAGGAGCTGTACCCCGGCAGGAGTAATGCAGCTGCTAAAGACTTATGACATTGCCTTGGCCGGAAAGCGGGCTGTGGTTGTGGGGCGGAGTATTTTGGTGGGCAAACCCCTCGCGTTTATGCTGCTCGCCGAGAATGCAACGGTGACCGTGGCGCACTCTAAGACCCAACATCTGAGCGCCATTACAAAAATGGCCGATGTTTTAGTCGCCGCGCTGGGGGTGCCCAACGCCATCACAGCGGATATGGTCAAGCCCGGCGCTATCGTCATCGACGTGGGTATAAACCGCACCACCAGCCGCTCAGGAGAGACGCGGCTGGTGGGAGATGTCGATTTTCAGGCGGTAGAGCAAGTGGCCCAGTGGATCACCCCGGTACCTGGCGGGGTCGGGCCGATGACGGTGACCATGCTGCTCAGCAATACGCTGGTGAGCTATCGGCAGCGATTTTCGCTTTGAGGGGGCCTATGTCTGACGAACATCTAGACTGGCGAACATCTAGACTGGCGAACATCTAGAAAAGATGAGGCTGACCTGCAGGTTAGCGAGATAGGACCGGCGAGATAGGGCCAGCAGGACAAAGTCGAGATCTCTTACACAGCACAACAGCACAACAGCAATACGGTGAAGATAAACGGTGACATTATGACTTCTAGGAATTCGGGCACAGCTACCGCCAGCGATCGCGTAGACGAAGCCTCATTTGATTTGCAGGGCTACCTCAGCGCTCGAAAAGATATTGTCGAACAGGCGTTAGACGAGTCGATTGCAGTGGTCTATCCCGAGACTATCTACGACTCAATGCGCTATTCCCTGCTGGCGGGAGGAAAGCGGCTGCGGCCTATCCTCTGCTTAGCCACTTGCGAGATGACGGGGGGCACCCTCGACATGGCCATGCCCACCGCCTGCGCCCTAGAAATGATTCACACGATGTCTTTGATCCACGACGACCTCCCCGCTATGGACAACGACGACTACCGGCGCGGCAAGCTCACTAACCACAAAATTTACGGGGACGCGATCGCTATTCTGGCAGGGGATGGTCTATTGGCTTACGCCTTTGAGCATGTCGCGGTGGCGACCAAAGGGGTGCCAGCAGAACGAGTGGTGAATGTGGTGGCGCGGCTGGGCCGAGCGCTGGGGGCCGCAGGACTCGTAGGGGGGCAGTCCGTTGATTTAGCCTGCGAAGGCAAGCCTGACGTCTCGGCTGAGACTCTAGAATTTATCCATCAGCATAAAACGGCGGCGCTGCTGGAGGCAGCAGTAGTGTCAGGAGCCGTGCTGGCGGGGGCACCCCGATGCGATATCCAGCGGCTGTCCCACTACGCCCAGTGCATTGGTCTTGCGTTCCAGATCGTCGACGACATTCTGGACATTACTGCAACCCAGGATGAGCTGGGCAAAACCGCCGGAAAAGATCTACAGTCACAGAAAGTGACTTATCCTAGCCTGTGGGGACTCGACGAGTCGAGGGCAAAAGCTCAGCAGCTTGTTGTCGATGCCAAACAGGCGCTAGCGCCTTTTGGCCCCGCTGCCCAACCCCTTGTCGCCCTCGCCGATTTCATTACGGCTCGCACCCACTAATGCAGGAATACCCATGGAGGTTCTTGATATTCTGAGTAATCGTGTGCTGGTGGTAGCGCTGTTGGCCTGCTTCACGGCTCAGTTTCTCAAACTCTTTGTTGAGCTGTCTGTCAAAGGCACCATTAATATCCAAACCCTATTTAGCTCTGGCGGCATGCCGAGTTCTCACTCAGCCCTAGTTACGGGTCTCGCCTGCAGCGTTGGGCAAACTCAGGGTTGGGAAAGCGCCGAATTTGCGATCGCCTGCGTGTTTGCCATCATCGTCATGTACGACGCTGCAGGAGTCCGCTTGGCCGCTGGGCAGCAGGCCCGCATCATCAACCAGATTATCGATGAGCTATTTAGCGAACATCCTGCCTTCAACGAAGACCGGCTCAAAGAGCTGTTGGGCCACACCCCCGCTCAGGTCATTGCCGGGTCGGTGCTGGGGGCCGTGGTCTCATGGTTAGCAGTGCCGCTCTAACGCTTCAAGGGGACTCGAACTCAAAGGCATGAGGCGCGATCGCCCCTCATCCACTCGTTGACGGTGACGGCTGCGCCTGCAGCACAACTAGGGTCATATCATCTTCTCGCTGTCTTGCAAGGCCCGCAAACGCCTGCACTTGCTCGAATAGGTGGTCTAGGATTTCTTGGGGACTGTAGCCGTATCCGCAGGCGTTGCGGAACAGCCGCTCAATGTTGTCTTCCCCAAAGCGATCGCCCCTGGGGCTAGCAGCGTCAGTGAAGCCGTCGGTAAAGTAGAGCACGGTATCTCCATCTTGAAGCTGCACGCTGTTTTCATCGTACTGGCTGTCAATATCAAGCCCAATCAGCATTCCAGATGAGGTGTCGAGGCGATGAATTGACTGGGTTTTAGCCTGCCACAGCAGCGGCGGATTGTGGGCCGCATTGCTGTAGGACAAGACAGCGGTCTTAGGGTCGTACTCCGAATAGAAGAGCGTCACAAACCGATTAGAATTCTCTAGGTCAGAATACATGACGTGATTGAGATGCTGCAAAATTCGGGCGGGGGAATGCTGGTTGAGCACCTCGGCCCGCAGCATTCCCCGCAGCATGGTCATAATCAGGCCAGCCGGTACCCCTTTACCCATGACGTCCCCGATGGTAATGCTCCAGCGACGGTAGGCCAAATCGTCAGGGTTTTGCGACCAGCCCTGGTCGTAGTTTGCTGGGATAAAATCATAATAGTCGCCGCCCACTCGGTTTGCGGTCTGGCAGCGGGCCGCGAGCGTGAGGCCGTGGATCTTAGGACAGTGACGGGGCAGCAGCTGCACTTGAATTTCTGAGCCGATCTCTAGCTCGCGGTCTAGGCGCTCTTTCTTGCGCAGCTCTGCCGTCAGCTCGTTGTTCTCGATAGCCACGGCGGTTTGATCGGCCACTAGGCGCGTCAGCTTCTGTCGGGTTTCGGTCCAAATGTAGTCGGGCTGGTGGCTAAACAGATAGAGCCGTCCCCGCTCAGCATTTTTGACCAAAATAGGTTCACTAAACAGCTGGGTCGTTGGCCCTAGACTGCGGGTGAGCTGCTGATCGAGCGCCGTCATCACGGCGGCTCCCGCTTCGGCCTGGATGGGCGAGGTCAGCCGGGCCGCTAAATCCCGCACTGTTCTAGTAATAGTCTGCTGCAGCTGCTGGCGCGGGTCTCCGTCCTGACAGTGCAGCCGCTCAAGCTGTAGCCTCCCCCCTTGGACCAGCACCAGCAAGCCGCCGTCAGCGTCGGCAACCCGACTGGCAATGAGCGGCGTTAGCTCTAAGAACTGGTTAAGATTTTTGAAGCTCCGCAGCGCGAAACTTAGAGAACCCAGCAAATCTTGAATTTTGCTCTGGTCTCGATACAGCCGAGCCACCACGTCTTTTAGCGCATATACGTTAGTTGACGTCTGAGCAGAAGATCTAGGGTCAATAGGTTGTGGGGGTACGGGCGTAGCTGTCATGCACTGAGTATAGAGAAAGCAACGGTAAATGCCTATGTCTTAGAGGGCGTTTGCCAAAATCATGCTCAATTCGGATCTAGAGGGCTATCAATTGTTGATTGAGGATACAAGAAGCGGGCAGCGACGTCAATTTCAAGCCGATTGCATAAAGGCAGAAGTGAGATGAGGCAATGTTGGCTGAGCTAGAAATTTGGCTAAGCCAGAAATTCGTTGGGGCCCACCATAGAAACGAAGGGACTGTCGCTAAAGTAGCTCTGCGCTACGCGCTGCACATCTTCGGGGGTCACTTCGCGGCAGCGCTGCTGAAACGTTTGGTCAAACTCTATCCCGAGCCCCAAAACCTCATACCAGCCCATCAGCTGGGCAATTTGGCTGTTGGTTTGCTTGCCCAGCGCGTATTGACCCAGCAGCTTATTCTGGGCAATTTGCAGCGCGTCAGGCGTCAGCGCCTGCTGACAGAGCCGCTCCATTTCCTGCTGTAGACCCTCCCGGGCGATCGCCGTATTGTGGGCTGCCGTGCCGATGTAGAGGATGAAATGGGAGGTGTCGAGGCGGGTGGGATAGAGGGCTGAGACGTCGTAGGCCAAGCCACGCTTTTCGCGAAATTCCACAAACAAGCGGCTCGATAGCCCGTTGCCCAAGTAGGTGCTGAGGATCTTGAGCGCCGAGTAGTCGGGGTGATGCACCGGGGGAACTAGATAACCCAGCATAATCACCGACTGCTGGGTCTCTTGGGGCGTGGCCACCTGCTGGGGGGCTCGGGGTGCGACCGCGGGCACCTCGTCAGTAGAGGTGCCCGACCGGGGCCAGTCCCCAAAAACGCCGCTGACGCGGGCGATCGCCTCGTCCACGCTAATGCGCCCCGCAATGCTGATGATGCTGCGATCGGGGTGAAAGTGATTCTGGTAGTAAGTCTGGACGTGGCTCCGGTCGAGTTGGGCCAGGGTTTTCTCGGTGCCCACAGTCCCCGTGGCGTAGGGATGAGTGCCGTAGAGCGCCTGCTGCAGCTGCTGATAGGCCACTGAAAAGGGCTGCTCCTGCATCGAGCGCACCTCTTGGATCGCGAGCCGCTGCTCTAAGGCCACTTCGGGTTCGGAGAAGGTCGGCGATCGCAAGATTTCGGCCATCAGCGCTAGGATAGCCGGAAAGTCTTCAGAGACGGTCTTCGCCCCCAGCATGCAGTAGTCGGAAGCCGCATCCGCCCCTAGCGATGCCCCCAGCGACTCCACCGTCTCAGCAATTTCATGGGAAGAATAGTGGGCTGTACCCTTCGTCAATACAGAGGCCAGCAGTCCCGAAACGCCTCCCTGCTCAGGGGGTTCACACCGTCCGCCAGACTGCACCAGCACGCGAGTTGCCACAATGTCAGCGGCAGGATTCTCGGTAATCAAAACAACAAGCCCGTTGGGTAAGACGGCTCGGTGCGTGCTGCAGCGCTGGGGCAAATCGGGGGTGGGGCTCATTAGGGGTATCGGTTAGGTAAACGAATTTGTCAATACGTCTCGATTTAAGTCAAAACCCTTTTCGGAAGCGGGCTTTCCCAACCCGAATCAGGTTTCTTAAAAATTTGCTTCTTAGATATTTATAGTGAACTAGTCTCTAAACTTCTGTAGCCTAACTTGATACAGGTCCCCTGCCTACAGTGTATTAGATTCGTTCGCGGCGCTTTAGAAGAACAAGCCCCCTAGACCTGCCGAGGCTGTCGTAGCGCCCTTAGCGACGCGAGCCGCAGCGAGAGGGGCTAAGCAGGCTGAAGGAGCGTGACCGCGCAATGGCTCGGTGAGAGGTAGGTTTTGGCAAGCTGCTGGACCTCTTCCCCCCCAAATGAATCGATATGGTGCGGATAGGTTGTGGAGAGGGCCGCGTCTGCCGCCAGGGTGCTGTAGTAGCCGTACAGACCTGCAAGCTGGCCCGCCGTCTCGGTTGAGAAGGCGTAGTCGTTACACAGCAGTCGCTTGCAGCGCCGCAGCTCTGATTCGTCCGGGCAGCGGTTGGCTAGCTCTCCCAAGCGATCGCCGATGATGCGCTCTACCTCGGCCATATGCTGCGGCTCTAGCCAAGCGCTAATACTAAACAGGCTGCCCTCGCGATGCAGCGAGAAGCTGCTGTCAATAGCCTGCACCAGCTGCCGGTCCTCCCGCAGCTCTCTCACCAGCCGTGAGCTGCGCCCTCCCCCCAGCAGCACCGATAGCAGATCAAGGCCGTAGGCATCGCGCACCGATTCGACGCCAGGCCCGTGCCAGGCCATCAGCAACCGAGAAAGCTCTAGCCGAGGTAGATGCAGCTCCTGGCGCTGGACCCTAGGGGCGAGATTGGACTGCGCTAAAGGGACATCCGGCACCTTGGGGCGGGGCCCTGAGGCGACAAACGAGCGGTCGACGAGGTCTTTAGCCTCAGGTAAAGACACATCTCCCACTACCACCACGGTGATGTTGTCAGGGCGGTAGCGATCGCGGTGGAAGCGCCACATCTCCTCGGCGGTCTGCTGCTGCAGCGACACCTCTGTGCCTAAAATAGGCTGTCCGTAGGCGTGAGCGGGGTAAAGGCTATTCACTAGCGCCTGAAACCCAATCCAGTCGGGGTCGTCTTGAGCCTGGCGCAGCTCTTCTAGCACCACATCCCGCTCGCGCCCAAACTCGCCTTCGGGAATGACGGCGTTCATTACCAGGTCGGCCAGATGCGGCAGCGATTCACTGAGGTGGGACGGGGCGACGTGAATAAAGTAGTGGGCGTAGTCATAGCTCGTGGCGGCGTTTGCGGCCCCGCCGTGTCGCTCAATAATTTGATCGAACTGCCCCGGCGCTAGACGCTCGGTCCCCTTAAAGATCATGTGCTCTAGAAAATGGGCCATTCCTAGCGCTGTCGCCGGCTCCGTTGACGAGCCTGCATTAACCCAGACGTCAACTGCAACGACGGGGGCAAACGGCAGGTGCCGGTGGATAAGGGTGAGGCCGCTCGGCGTGTGGTGGGTGGTGGCTGGGAAAGAGTCGATCGCTAGCAGGGTCCAATCTCCCGGTTTAGAGTAAGTTTGAGCTGCGCGTTAATTCATCTGCTAAAGCCAATGAGTGACATCCTCCCGACGCTGATGCTACGCATACAGCGCGGGCTTCCTCAGTGACTCCCAGCTACTGCTGAGACATTTCCTGAGAGATTAAGGGCTTGATGTCCCACAGCCCTATTCAATAGGTTGATAGCCGCGTTGTGGTCGCGACAGATCGTTAAGCCGCATGACGGGCAACTATGGACCCGATCGGCCAGCGTCTTTGGTACCCGCTCACCACAACCCGAGCAATCAATGCTGGTTCCGCGTGGGTTCTCAGCGATGGTCATCTTTCCAGCTTTCGCGGCTTTGAAAGAGCCTATCTCCAAGAATGTACCCCATGCGGCATCAGCGATTGACTTTGCCAGTCTGGTTCGAGCAAGTCCTTTGATGTTGAGCTTTTCATGAGCGACAACATCGTACTTTGAGAACAGCCAATCCCACACCTTAGAAAAGAAATCACGACGCTGACGCGATATCTTTAGGTGTAGTTTGGCGATGCGATTCACCTGCTTACGCCAGCGGTTAGAGCCCTTCTTCTGTCTCGATAGCTGCCGCTGCAGCTTGGATAGCTGCCGCTCTGAGCGTCGAAAGAACTGAGGGATAGGAACGCTCTCACCGTCACTGGTAACCAAGAAATCCTTCAGCCCAACGTCAACACCGACAGACTTAGCCCTATCGACATCCGGAGTAAGCATCGGAACGGCATTGTTTTCCAGTAACAGGCTCACATACCAACCATCTGCTTTGCGAGTCACCTTGGCCGTTTTGACAGTAAACCCATCAGGTATCGGGCGATGAAGGATTAGCTTCACCTGGCCAATCTTAGGCAGGGTAATACGACTTCCATCGATGCAGTCAGGTTTCATCTGCGGGAACGTGAACGTCCTGTAGCGCCCCGCGCCTTTGAACCGAGGCTTGCCGCTACGCTTACCGTTTTTATCACCTTTGATGAAACGCTCGAACGTCTGCTTTACCTGCTTCGTCACCTCCTGAAGCGCTTGTGAGTGCAAATCCTTGTACCAGGGTCGCTCTCGCTTGAGAGGCACTAGGCTAGCCTTCTGGCTGTAGTAATTAGGATTATCTTTGAGTGGCGCAAGGCTACAGGTGAGTGGGCAGGCGTTGACCGAACAGCGGTTCATCTCCCACCAGTCGAAGCGCTCAGCCAGCAACCAGTTGTACTGTGCCCGAAGCATATCTAGCCATCGGGTCATGGTAACCGTTTGCTCAGCCGCTGGACGCAACTTGTACTGATAAGTGACTTTCATGCAATAATGATAGCATATTGACATCAGAACGACATGCAGCAAATAACTATTAGAGCCGCTGACAGAGAAAAGCAGCATCTTGACAAGTATTGTGAGATGACCGAAAGAACTATCAACGATGTCCTTAGGGAGTACATCCGAAGTTTGGCCGTCTCCGGGGCATTGAGCCCCATCGACGACCGCGACTCTCATCCCGACGCTCACCCTGACGGGTAGAGCGCGGGGCTTCCTGTCTAGTAGCTAAAGCCCGTCTGCTAGCTGGTATTTAGCTACTATCCGGGAACCTAGACCATTGCTGCTGTAGCTTACGTCACACTCTAGCCTGGGTGAGCACTGGGTTGTCAAGCGCTGAGAGCCTGCATCTACGGTAAGTTGACACAAATGTTCCCGGATTTATCCAAAATAGATGATCGCAAACGAAAGGCAAGTGGGAAAGTTAGTACCCAGATAAAGCCGAACTGCTAATGGTTCGAGCCCGTTCAAGGAGATCAACGCTATGAAATCTGAACTACAGGCCAAATTCCTTCGCCATTTGCTCGCCAAGAAGCAGCAGGACGAAGGCTTCACGCTGATTGAGCTGCTCGTCGTCATCATTATTATTGGTATTCTGGCGGCGATCGCCCTGCCGAGCTTCCTCAACCAGGCCAACCGCGCCCGTGAATCTGAAGCTAAGACCTACGTCGGCACCATGAACCGGGGTCAGCAGGCTTACTACCTAGAGGAGCAAGAGTTCTCTGATACTATTACCGGTCTAGGTCTGGGTCTCGATGACGACACCGAAAACTACAACTATTCCATATCCGGTGGCGGTGAGGACAGTACCTCAGTAACTAACCAAGCGCAGCCTGAAGGCACCACTGCGGCCTTCAGGGCATACATCGGTGGTACCAGCGTTGGAACGGTTGAAACCGGTGGTGAGGCCACAACTTACGCCACCTTGTGTGAAGCTATCAACCCTGAAGTGGCTGATGGTCCTACCGGTGAAGATGATGCTAACTTCTCTCTCACCGAAGCGCCAACTTGCCCAGACACCTACGACGCTATTAACTAGACTTTAAGGCCTAAAGCGGAGACAAGACATCTCACCTTGTTCCAAAACGGTAGAGTAGCGGATAGAGCAATCTGTCCGCTGCTTTCGTTTAGCAGCATTTTGTCCATGACAGCACCTCCAGCAGACTTAAACTTATTCAAGCTAGCAGCCCAGGGTAGCTGGCGGCAGCTCGTAGAGCTTTGCGAGCGAACCCTCGACGCGGATCCAGCCGCGCGATCATACGCTTGGTATTTGGGGCTGGCGCTGCTGATGCTGGGCCAAGAAGATGAAGCCCAAATGACCTGGTTCATGGCCGTAGCTGGTGCGAAGGAAGAAGACATTGAGGTCTGGACCCAAGAACTGTTGGTTATCCTAGATACGGAGGCCGAGCGTCAGCAGCTCATAAAAGCCTATTCCCGAGCCTGGGGCATTCGTCAGCACATGCGCGAGCTTGATCCCACAAACCTCGGCAATTTGCTGCTGCTGCTGCTGCTATCGTCACGGCTAGGGCAATTTGAACCTGAGTCTTTGGATGAATGGCACGTCTTGTCGCTATTGGAGCAAGCCCAACCGTCCGCCGTCTCACTACCCCTCTTGGCCCAGACGCTAGCCGATATTCTAAGCCGTTACGCTGTCGGTACAGCCACCGATAGGCTGGTTCAGATCTCTTACTCCCACTTTCAAGTCGAGTCACCCCCCGCCCATGTCTTCATCGACCAAGCCAAGCACGTCGCCTACCATGAGCATCGCCCCGCTATGGCGGCAGCTCTGCTCAAGCAAGTACAGCGGCTGATTCCAGACAACCCCTCAATCTTGCAGCACCTCTCCTGCTTTCATCAAGATGCGGGGCAGTACAGCGAAGCGATCGCCGTAGCCCAGCACTGCTTTGACATTGCCCCATCGCTCCTCAGCCAAGTTTCGGCGAATCACGTCCTGCTGCGGGGGCTGATGACCGTGGGCAGCGACTGGGCGAAGATTTATCAGGTCTTTGAGCGCCATTTAGAGCTGCTGCAACGGCTGGTAGCCCATCCCCCGGAGAACGTTCCGCCCGTGCTGGCCCGCTGGCTGTTTACCGCGCCTTTCTTCCAGCCTTACCTACGGGATGATCTAGCGGCAAATCGAGCTTTGCAAAACCAGGTAGCCGCGATTGCCCAGACTCAGCTACAGCAGCACTGTAGCGATCGGATACAGCGCTATCAATTTGCCCCTGCTAGCGCCTCCCGACGCCCACTCAAAGTTGGCTACATATCGAGCTGTTTGCGGCGTCACTCCGTGGGTTGGCTCGCCCGCTGGCTCTACAGACACCATGACCGCGAACAGGTCGCCCTTTACAGCTATCTGGTTGACTACCGTTCAGAAAAACCGGATACCCTGCGGGACTGGTTTGTGGCCCATTCAGACCAGGTTAGACAGCTAGGCACTAAAGCGCCTTTAATCGCCGACGGCATCTATGACGATGGCATTGATATTTTGGTCGATCTCGACAGCATCACCCTCGACACCACCTGCGAGGTGATGGCCCTCAAGCCTGCGCCGGTTCAGGTGACCTGGCTAGGCTGGGACGCATCGGGCATCCCGGCGGTAGATTACTTCATCGCCGACCCCTACGTGCTGCCGGAGTGGGCAGAGTCCCACTACCAGGAGACTCTGTGGCGCTTGCCGCACACCTACGTGGCGGTGGACGGCTTTGAGGTGGCGGTCCCCGATTTGCGGCGACAGGACGTGGATATTCCTGACGCCGCTGTGGTCTACTTCAGCGGTCAGCGGGGCTACAAGCGCCATCCCCAAACGGTGCGGCTGCAGATGCGCATACTGGCTCAGGTACCCGACAGCTATTTCATGATCAAGGGTGCAGGCGATCGCTCGGTTCAAGACTTTTTTACGCAGATTGCCCATGAGGAAGGAGTGGCCGCCGAGCGACTGCGATTTTTGCCCCGTACCCCCAGCGAAGCCTCTCACCGGGCCAATCTGGCTTTGGCAGATGTGGTACTTGACACCTACCCCTACAACGGAGCCACCACCACTTTGGAAACTCTGTGGGTGGGAATTCCATTGGTGACCCGCGTCGGGGAAACCTTCTCAAGCCGCAACAGCTACACCATGATGCGAAACGCAGGCATCACCGAGGGAATCGCCTGGACTGACGACGAATATATAGCGTGGGGCATCCGCTTGGGCCAGGATCCCGCCCTGCGACAGCAGGTTACCTGGAAGCTGTGGCAGGGTCGTCGCACCGCGCCCTTATGGAACGGGCGTCAGTTCGCCCGAGATATGGAACAGGCATACCAGCAGATGTGGGAACGGCGTGTTAGCTCAAGGTAGCGCGGGCATCGTCGCTGAGATAGTCTCGAATCTGCTGCACTACGGGTAGTTTAGCCAGTCCAAAGCGAGCCAAAGCGGGAAGGGTGGCTAACCCTTGAAGAATGCTGTCAGCGTAATTGTGGTTCGTCTTCACCGTTAGCTCGACTAGCAGCTCTAAAGCGTAGTCAGAGAACTCTAGAGCGTCTGCAATGCAGGCCAGCTTAAGCCGCTGCCCTAGCTCAGCGGGCGAGGGTGCCGTAGACAAAGGCAAATCTCGGAGATAGATGGCGTCAGCCCACAGCAGCTGCCCACCACGTGAGGTGGACTGCACGGGCGATCGCCGCCGCACGCCGGGAGTGCCGAGAAACTCGAAGTTGAAGAAGTCAAACTGCCGCTGCCGCAGGTAGGAGTCAACATCAGCAAACAGGGGTTGGTTTTGATAGAGCGGTGAGAACGATACTTCTGTCTGCAGCCCCAGCACCGTTGGCAGCAGGGCCGTAGCGCCCTCCAGGACCAGTAGCTCGGCCCCTTGGACATCCATTTGCAGAAAGTCAACGCTTGCTATCTGCTCCTGCTGGCAAAACTGGTCGAGGGTTGTGGTCTCCATCTCTACTGTAAAATCTAGATTCACTAGCTCAGGCAGGTGGGCGAAGCGGCTCAGCAGCGCCTCGTTAGGCGGGAACAGTGAACTGCACATGGGGTGCTGGGTGACATAAAGAGTAGAGTCCCCAACGGTGTCGGATAGAGCCAGGGGAATATGGACTTCGCTCCAGGGAACCCGCCGCTCAGCTAGGCTTCGGTTAGCGGCGTCGCAGGCATCGGCGTCGGCGTCGAACCCGTAGATAGTCAAGTTGGGAGCAAAAAATTGCCAGCTTGCTCCCAAATCATCGCGACCCCCTAGCTTACGCGAGCCGACGCAAGCGATGACAATTTGCACTGAGTCGAGGTGACCGTGCTCCTTCAGAGCCTTGAGAAAAAGCGGCATAGTGAGGTTAGGTAAAAAGTCGTTGAAGATTTATGTCAAGAGCGATGGGGCGCAGGTATGGCAACGAGATTGAGCACGCCCTGGGTTCCCGTTAGGTTCTCCACTGGCTCTAGCTCCTTTGCATAGGGACGGTAGCGATGTAGCCGGTAGCCCGCCTGCTGCAGCCAGCGGCTCACCTCTAGATTTGCCCCCTGTGCCGCCGCCACGTTTTCGTAGAGAACACGAGGCCTAAATCGCTGCAGCAGCGACGTCGCCCCTTGCAGTACAGACAGCTCGTGCCCTTCCGCATCGATCTTGATCCAGTCCACTCGCTCTAGACCATGCTCGTCCACAAGGCTATCTAAGGTGATGCAGGAGACGGTTGTCGACTTATCGACAGCAGGGCCAGCGGGGTCGGTAGGGCCAGTAACTAGCTCATTTAACTCACTAGAAGCGTTCAGGGAGAGCTGAGCCGATCCGGGGCGATCGCTCGCCGCAGCGGCACAGACCGTCACCCAGTCTAAGGCATTGACGCGGCAGGTCTCCTCCAGGCACTGCACACAGCCCGCAAACGGCTCTACGGCAAACACCCGGCCACTACGACCCACTCGCACCGCCGCGCTAAAGGTATACACCCCTACGTTTGCACCCACGTCAATGACTACCATACCCGGCTGGATGTGCTGCTGCCACAGCGCTAGCTCGGCCTCGAACCACGTGCCCTCCGTCAGCAAAACGCTGGTGACGATGCTGCGCAAGTTGGCCTCCACCGCCAGGGTCAATCCGTCAAACGGGATGTAAGTTATGGGACTATCTGGGGGCAGGCGGGTCCACCGCCAAGCGGCCCCGCCTTGGGCAGCAGCGATCGCTTGACGGTGCCAACGATTCGCCTGTGGCTCCGATAGCGGGCGGTAGGCCAAGTGCAGCGCCTGGTACATGGCGGCACTTGCACTACAAGCGCCCTGGGAGGCCAGGGTTTGAGCCTCATGAAGATTGACCATCCCCTCTACACGCCCGCTAAACAGCATTGCAACGCCTAGCTGCAGCTGGAGAACCGCCACCTGGGGATAGTGCGCCACTGCCAGCTGCAAAAATCTCAGCCCTTGAGCGTTGTAGAAAACAAGGGGCGATCGCCTTAGAGCCTCCACCGTCAGCAGCAGCGCTTGGTGCTGGGGGTTGCGGGCCTGCCAAAGCGTTAGCAGCAGATCTGAACGGAGCGCAGGGGGCCGGGTAGGCGGAACGTAGACCAATCCCAATGGCAGGGTCTCGCTGAGGTCCGCCGCCGCCAGCGATAGCAGGGTTGAAAGCGCCTGCTGTACAGTCTTAGGCTCGCCCAGCAGCACCGCAAGCAGGCAGCGGTGAGCGGCACAGATCGGGTCACGGGTAGACTGCAGCGCCTCTAGAGCCCCGTTGAGATAGAGGCTGCGTTGGGCATCTTCTGAACTCTCGGCGATAACTAAAGCTACTACCGCAGCGTTGCGGTAGTCTCGATCTGTTTTGGGGTCTTCCCAAAGCGTATTTTGCAGCGCTTGATTCACCACCCCATCAACCTGATGTAGCGCTTGGTTGTTCTGAAGATACTGTCGGTAGGCGTCTGCGTAGACGCTATTTGGGTCTATGGCGTCCATGGCAGGCAGCGTTGGTGCGACACTATATTAAGATGTCATCACCCTATCAGAATGACGCAGCCAGTAAATACCTTTAGGTCCAGGTCTGCTCAACCTCTAATACTTTTGGCGATCGCCCTCATTAGTGCCGCCGGGATTTTGCGGCTGCAAAGTCAGCAGCTGGCCGCCCTCAAACGCGCCTCTGGCTTTGAGCAAACCGCCTCAGAGCAGGCAGTAGAAGCGCGACGGCAGCAGCTCAGCGCCCTCAAGCAGCTTCCCTCATTTGGCTTCAGCAATCTGATCGCCGACTGGGTCATGCTGCAGTTTATCCAATACTTCGGCGAGGTGGAAGCTCGACGCCAAACGGGCTACGGGCTCAGTCCAGACTACTTTGACGTCATCCTTGCCCGCGACCCCTACTTTAAGGATGGCTACCTGTTTCTCTCAGCCAGCAGCACCCTGTTTGCAGGTCAGCCCCAGCGCACCCTCGAAATCTTCGAGCGGGAGCTCCCCCGCCTCACCCCGACAACCCCTGAGCGAGCCTACGTCATCTGGCGCTATAAGGCCACCGACGAGCTGCTGTTTTTGGGCGACTCTGAGGCCGCCGCTCAGTCCTTTGCCACAGCCGCCGAATGGGCCAGCGTTTACGACGACCCCGAAAGTCAGGCGATCGCGGCTCGGTCTCTTAGAACAGCGCAGGCGCTGCAGGAGAACCCAGACAGTACGGAGGCCCAGCTCTCAGCCTGGGCTATGGTGCTCTCCAACGCATTTGATGAAGCGACCCAGCAGTGGGCCATTCAGCAGATCGAGCGGCTGGGGGGGCGGGTTGAAGCTGACGGGGGACGGTTCCGCATTGTCTCGCCCCCGGCAGAGTGACCTCAGCGCAGTCTCACGCGTTGAGGTTATCCTGCTGCTCCCAGCCCATTGGCGGCGGCACGATTTCTTCCTCTCGCTCTTCCGGGGGGCGAATGCCGGGAGTGTCTACGATCTTCACGCTGCTCGCCCGAGGGCCATCTTCCGCTTCTACCCGAAAAAACTGCACGCCCGTTCCTAACTCAATCCGCTCGAAGTCGTCGTTGAGCACGCTGTTGCGGTTGAAGTAGATGTCGGCCTCGACGGGCGTCTTAATGAAGCCGTAGTCTTCTTTTGGGAATAGAGTCGTGACGATACCGGCCACCATCTGCTGCGGATGGGTTTTCACCTGCCCCGTTTGGCGATCGTTGAGCGCCACCAGCTGGCGGCGAGCCGCTTCGAAGGCGTCGCGAATTACGGCGTCTAGAGGCACATACTGCACCCCATCATCGGGGCTTTTCTCCGCCACAATTTCGTGGCCGGGCGGCACCGTCAAGTCAATACGGACGCGGAAGGGAGACCCGCTATCGGGCCGAGTGTGGGCCCGCTCGACGACAATGCTGCAGCTGCTGATGTGGTCGCAGGCCTCTTCAAGCTTCTCCAGTTTCTCTTGAATCAGGGCATCTATTGCCTCAGAGCGCTCGACATCTCGATAGGACAGTTCTAGTGGAACCTGCATAGTTACCTTAAAATCGCATAATCACGTTTACCAGGGTATTTTTGACCTGAGTGGGGCGCGTCAATCCTATGGGGTAAATTTTTGCGGGTGGGGGGCACTATTGTGGGTGGCCAAGGTTAGTGGCCAGCAGTCTATGCCTTTGCAAGACGGGGAACGCTTGGCCCATCACTTCGGCAGCGCGCCAAACCGCACTGGGTCTAGCCAAACCAGCATCTCCCGCCTTAATCGATTTAAATCGCGGTATAGCTCTTGCTTGACCATCTGCCCCATCGCGTCAATAGGAGAGAACGCCGTCCCCGGCTGCCAGGGAATGTCTTGGCCCAGCGGGGTTAGGTGGTTGCCCGGCAGCGATCGCAGCGTCACCAGCTCAGGCGATCGCTGCAGCGCGTCGTAGAGCATCTGGGTCTGGTCGATGTCGTCGCGGCTAAACTGGACCAGCAGGTTGCGCCGCACTCGGTAGCGGTCTATTACCAGCGTTACCGTTTCCTCCGGGGAGGGCACAAACTCAATATTGGGGTTTACAGACGGCTGGGTGAACTGGTCGAGCCCCGGCAGCGATCGCCGCGCCATGTCCAGCATCGAGGAGAACTGGGAGGAGGCCTGGGTGAGCTGCTCTACTAGGGGAATTGAGCGCCGCGCCGGGAAGTTGTTGAACGCCAAAAAGATATTGCCCGCCCGCTCCTCGTCAAACAGACTGCCAATCAGCAGATGGACCTTGCAGCCCATGCTGTGCCCCAGGCCGTAAATCGGCAGATACTGCTGCTCCAAGGTCGCCTTCAAATAGTCCTGCGCCCGGTCAAACGTAAGCAGCACTTGGCGAGCGATGGCGCTGTGGTCCATGGTATTGATGAACGGCGTCGCCACAATCACGTATCCCTGTTGGGCCAGCTGCTCCAAGAGCCAGCGGTAGGTGAGGTGAGGCGCACCCGCTACAAAAGCCCCGCCCAAAAAATGAATGATGGCTCGGGGCCGGTCGGGCAATAGTATCCAATTTCCCTGTCTGTCTTGCCAGTCCATAATCTACTGCACCAATAAAAGGCGATCGCCCCGCACCCAGGCAGACTGCCGCTCCGAGGCGACTAAATACCACTGAAAGCCGTCTGCCCCTCCAGCAGACTGGAGCGCCGTCACCCTCTGACCCGGCGAGAAGCGCGTGATTACGGAGTATACCTCACTAGGCCCTTCGTACCCCGCCAAGGCTGACTTGGCATACACCCGAGCCGTGAAGGGAGAAATCGTCTCGCCGTGCAGCCGCCTGGGATCCTGTTGCTGAGACTGGGGTACAGCGACCGTGGGAACTGGCGTCACGAAGTCAGGTAGGCGACTGGGCGGGACAAGGTCTCGATCGCGGTCCAGGTCAATTACGCCCCGGCCCTCATTGCGATCGCGCTGCTGAATAATTAGGGTGCGGCTAGGCTCAAAAATGATCACGCCCCGCTCGTTGCTCAGGCCGAAGACGGACCTGCCGCCACGATTGCCCAGGTCGTGGGTCGACCCGCGCCGGACGGAGTGGCCGGAATCCCGGCGGTATTCCAAATCTTCGGGGTCATACGAGCGACTCGGGGTGCCGTCATTACGGCTAGACTCGCGGCGCTCAAAATCACGACGCTCAGAATTGTAGCGCTCAGAATTGTAGCGCTCAGACTCGCGGCGCTCAAAACCCTGCTCGCGCTCAGAGTGCCCTGAGCGGCGATCGCGCTGCAGTTGCTCTAGCCGCTGAGAGGTGCTGCGGCGAGAGCGGCTCTCTTGGGCCTCTGCAGGGAGAGCAAAGAGGCTGAGCAGCAGGGCAGTGATGAGTAACGGTTTCATAAAAGGCGGGGGCTTGACGGCATTGTGGCGCGGTAGCTGCACGTCCTTCTTTATCATAGAGGTGATTCGAATTGCGGGCCGAGTCCGGTGTGCCAGTCGCTCGGGGCGATAGGCCAAACCTGTGCGTTACTTCGCCATGATTCTAGCTAGGAGGTCAGGGGTGACGTGCGAGAAGCCATAGGCATTGCCGCCGATGGGGCGAAACGGTCGCTCGGGTTCTCCCAAGTGGTTGAGAACGAGGCGCGCCGAGGAGAATCCCTGGGTTTTGGTGTAGCCGTTGACCGTCACAATCACGTTTACCCCCGCTGCAGTCGCCGACTGCAGGCCGTATTGGGAATCTTCAATCACGATGCAGTCGCTGGGGGGGAGCTCAATTTGCTCCAGCACGTAGTGATAGATGTCGGGGGCGGGCTTTTTTTGAGCCACGATATCGCCCGCTGCAATCACGTCAAACCAGTCCAAAGACTCTGCCCCTAACGTACTGTCCAGCAGCGCCACTACATTCTCTAGGGCGCTTGTGGTGGCGATCGCCAGCCGAATACCCGCTTGCCTCGCCTCGCACAGCAATCGGCCCACTCCCAGCCTCAGCGGAAGCTTGCCGCTGCGAATTCGCTGCTTGTAGTGAATATTTTTGAGGTGATGGAGCTTGTGGACCAGCTCAGTGAGCTGGTCTTCAGATTGAGGGGCAAGCGCCGATGGGATTTCTGGTTTGTGACACTGAATAAAATATCGGAGCCGCTCTTTGCCGCCAGCAACAACGAGCAGGTCGCCGTATAGGTCCTCAGTCCAAAACCACTTCAGATTCAGTTCAGCAAACGTCTGATTGAAAGCCACCCGGTGACCGTCTCGCTCAGTGTCAGCTAGCGTTCCATCCACATCGAAAATCAAAGCTTTGGGCCGGACATCAAACCGATCTATGGGCATAACCTCTAGATTGATAAATAGATTGATAAATCTTCTATGGGGCAGCGATCGCGGCTAGGACAGGACAATTGTACGGTCTGAGCCGCGTAGAGTTACACTTCGTTGCGAAGTGGCAAGCTGTGAAAGTCTCCGTGCTACCTTCAGTTACAGAACAAGCTTAACAATTGCTTAATGCATCCTAGACTTCTGAAGGATGATTTTTTAGGGTTTACCAGCTGTGGTTTCTCCCTCCATTAGGCTCTCGATTGAATACCTTTATAGACTCGCAATGGCTGACATGCACCCACCGCTTTCCGCTCCTGCCTGCTCGCTCAATGACGACGGTCAGTTTAGCGATTACGTTGCTCATCTGCAGCTCCATATGGCTCTTCAGGCCCGCAACCTATTGCCTACGATCATTCAGGCAACAGACAGCCGGCAGCAGCTCCTTCAGCAAACCCAGGCCGATGCGGAGAAGCTCATCTCTCGGCAGATTGCGTAGCCTCTGAGAGGTTGCCCTTCGGTAATCCCGCCTAAAATTCGACGGCCTCTTCCAAAATGTTACAGAATTGTTAAGCTATGGTGAGTCACCTATTGCTGACAATTTCGGAAGAGCGGTACCGCATCCATAGTGCTGCCGCTTTAGCATTTTGGAAAAAGGGAGAGCGCTGGCTTGCTGTTGAAAACGCTCAGCCGAGAGCACCAGATCAATCTATCTATTCTATTTGCGGCAGGTCTACTGTTTTGGATTGGGCTTGCCTCTTTGTTGCCCACGCTGCCGCTTTACATCGAGGACGCCGGAGCCACGACCCAGCAGGTGGGTACGGTAATGGCGTCCTTTGCGATCGGGCTATTGCTCTTTAAGTCGCGGCTCTCCAAACTGGCAGATTGGCATAGCCGCAAGCTGGTTCTGCTGATTGGGATGGGGGCGGTCGCCCTAGCGCCTCTGGGTTACCTGTTCACGCACTCGCTGGTGCTGCTCACGGTGCTGCGGGCGTTTCACGGCATTAGCATAGCGGCATTTGCGACAGGATACAGCGCCTTAGTTGTCGACGTGTCTCCGCCCCAAAATCGGGGAGAGCTGATTGGCTACATGAGCCTGGTCAATCCCCTTGGGCTAGCAATCGGACCCGCCTTGGGAGGCTTGCTTTACACAGCGGGGGGCTACAAGCCTGCATTTTTACTTGCCGCCGGGGCGGGCGGTCTGGGGCTGCTGTGCGTCTTGAGGCTGTGGGAGCCGCAGCGGGCCAATCCTACAGCAGATCAGCCGGAGGGGCAGTTTTGGCGGCTGCTGGGAACCGATCGCCTCCGCGTTCCCGTAACGGTGCTATTGATGGTGGGGATTGCGTTTGGGGCGATCAGCACCTTTGTGCCGCTGTACATTCGCGACACCGGGGCTGACTTCAACGTGGGGCTGTTTTATACGGCTGCGGCGATCGCTAGCTTTTCTGTTCGGCTGCTGACGGGGCGAGCCTCCGACCACCACGGTCGTGGGCGATTCATTTCGCTGAGTCTACTGCTCTACGGCAGCGCTATGGTGGTGCTCTGGCAGGCTGAGAGCGCGCCTGCATTTTTGCTGGGGGCGGCGCTTCAAGGGGCAGGCGCGGGGATTGTGATCCCGACGATGGCGGCGCTAATGGCGGATCGCTCTCTTCCCAACGAGCGAGGCCGAATTTTTGGCCTGTGCATGGTGGGATTTGACGTGGGGCTAGCTATGGCAGGGCCTATTCTCGGCAGCTTCGCAGATGCGATCGGCTACAGCGGTATCTTTGGACTGGCGGCGGGGCTGATCTTTTTAGGGCTGCTGGTATTTATCACCTTCTCCAGCAAAGACCTAGCTCACTCCCTACGGTTTTCCCTAGGTCAGGGGCGCGACCTATATGCCGTTGATGCCCATTCAACTCAGTAGGCCGTTAAAGCCCATCACAGACTACTCGAAACCCTAAATCTCCGTTTCGAACGTCAGCAGCCATCCAGATTCGGGAGGCCGAGCGGCAAGTGCTGGGGTTGTCCATCCAAGAGCCGCCGCGAATGACCCGGCGTGGGCCGGAAGCGCTGCTGGCGGGATCTCTCCGATCGCTTCTATCGCCATCACTTTTAGCCCCATTAAGCCAAGCACTGCCATCTGCGGGGGAGTCAGAGTAGCGATCGTGCCAGCAGTCGGCGCACCATTCCCAGACGTTGCCGTGCATGTCGTACAGCCCAAAGCCGTTGGCGGGGAATGTCCCCACCGCGACGGTTTGCTTCCGGTGAGTTCCTTCAGGTTCGGCGGCGTAGGTGAAGGTGCCGTTGTAGTTGGCAACCTCAGTTGTGATCGTGCCTCCGAAACAAAACGGCGTCTTCGTTCCGGCGCGGCAGGCGTATTCCCACTCGGCTTCGCTGGGGAGGCGGTAGCGTCTCCCTGTCTTTTGAGACAGCCGCCGACAAAACTCTACAGCCTCGTGCCACGCCACCTGCTCCACGGGATGGTGTGCCTGGATAGTGCGGGAGGCCTGGCTTTGAAACAGGGCGGGGCTAGGCGGTAGGTCAATCTCAACTTTGGGGTAGGCGGCGACCGCTTGCCACTGCGCTTGTGTGACCGCATACTGCCCCATAAAGAATGTGGCTACTGCGACAGCGTGTTCTGGCCCCTCAACTTCCCAATGGCCGTCTTCCGAGACGTGGGAGCCCATAGTGAAGGCCCCTGCAGGGATGGAGATCATGCTCAGCGCTGCGCTGCTGCCTAGGACTTCGGTGAAGGTGTCTGCCGACTGAGAGCAATAGCGCACCTCTAGCAACATCCCGCCTAGTCCCAAAAAGCCGGAGCGTACGCTGGCGAGAGTTCCGGTGGCATAGGGCATCGGCTGCAGCACGGGCGGGCCAGGGGCAGCTTGTGGAAGTACCTCAGCGGGGGCACTGCGGGCGTATGCTTCCGCCTGCTGACGAATCTCAGTCCCATCGGCCTCCGAGAGTCCGAGTAGAGCCTGGAAGCGCTCCAAGTCTGCCCAGGTGCGATCGCTCACGGGTTGCTCCCTGGCGGCCAGCACGGCCTGAAAGTATTTCCGTCGTCTGTCTTGATGGTCTCTCTGCGGCTTGCAAACCCCTGTCTCAATGGCATCGGCCTGCGCAGGAGAGATCCCCAAGCTATCCCGGAGCTCATTGAGCATAAAGCGTCCCACCACTGACAGGGGACCCCGGGTGATCAATGCCTCGGCCTCTTTGCGGTAGCGAAGTGCAGGATCTCCTAGAGGTGCTTTGGCGAGATGTATCTTGAAGCCCTGGTCAAAGGCATAGATTTTGGGCTGCATGGCCGAAGCCGATTCTCCCAGTTTGCGGCAGGCATAATCGTGCAGTTCGTCAACGCTGACATAGCCGTCAGTGTCTACGTCAGCCGCTCCTGTCTCAATACCATCAACGATGTATTGAGTATAGAGGGATAAATCTGAGCTATCTTGCTCAAAAGAATACTGGGTGGAGGTAGATGAGGTGAGAACGACCCGCCCTTGGCCGCCGAGCTGAGCCTGCAGGTCTACGGTATTGTCAGATTTGGCCGTCATTCCCACGGCAAACGCGCCGCTAAAGCAGCAGTCGAGCATTACGATTTGCCGCCTGCTCAAGCTCTCTCCCATCTGATCTTGAACAAAGCTAGCGGGAACGGCGGTGGATTTCACCAAGGCTCCTTTAGCGGTTTTGCGGGTAAGGCGCGTGGCGAAGTAGAGCCGATTGCGGTCGTCTTTAAGGCCGTGGCCGGAAAAAAACAGCAGCACCAGGTCGTCTTTACTGGCGGTGCAAAACAGCTCTTCAATAGCTTCCCTCAAGGTTTGCGGGTCGGGGTTTGTCAGAATATCGATCTGGTCAAACTGCCCCAGTTCTGGGTTGCTGAGCACGCGTCCTAGGGCGGCCACGTCGTTCAGGGGCGCTTTAAGGGGGGCGAGTCCTTTTCCATATTCGCTGCCCCCCACGAGTAGCGCTCGCTTTGTGGGTACCGCTCTCTGCACGGCGTCAACAGTCTGCGGATTGCTAAATTGCTCGGTGCTACGGGATATTGTCGGTGACATTTAGCACGTTGAATATTGCTATCTGCCTAAGCAGAGCGTGAACTGATTCTAGCTACACCCTTTTGATAAAGGAGCAGAATGGTAAGACAGCCCTGCATCGCTTCTTTAAGGCTCAGATAAGCTTTGTGCTAATTAATACAGCTCTGCGAAATGCAAAGACCCGTCCGGGCATGATAGAGCAAATATCCTGATGCATTAGGACATTTGCGCGTTCAGTTGCCGACACTCAGTCAGGCTTTCAGCCAATTCTGGTGTCCTAAGCAACTGAACCAATGCAATACGCTGCTGCCAATGTGGCGGCGATCGCAACTGTAATACTCTGCTGTGAAAACAAGCGCTATGACCCATCTCACAACTGATTCTAGAGTCTGGCTTACCCTCGGACTGACGGATGCTGACCTCGACGAGGACGCCCGAGACGAACAGGTGCAGCACCTGGTGCAAGAGCTGCGGGACCTAGACGTGGAGTCTGCTGAGCGCGCTGTTGACCCTAACCCGCCTGAGGGCAGCAAGGCTTTGGGCGGATTCCTCGTCGGCATGCTGACGGCTGAGGTCAGCATGGAAAACATTCAATATGTGTTTAGGTTTTTGGGCGATCGCCTGTCGGGGAAAGCAATTGAGCTAGAGGTGGAGGCCAACGGCAAAACCCTCAGGGTATCGGCGAATAGCCAGGCGGAGCTAGCCGCAGCGATCAAAATGGCGCAGCAGTTTGTCGCCGTTTAGCTAAGCTTTGGGGGGGGCAAAGGCTCCACTCCCCTGCCCCATTGTTCGGCTTCGCCATCTCGAACGGTCGGCGATCGCCCCGCGCCCGCAGCGCAGAAATCCACCGCGAAGGCGTGCATCCCTCCGGAGCTCATCTTACAAATAGCGCGCGAGACTTTCCGCCTAGTAGTTAAGCCATGCCGCTAAGCTGCATCGGCGAGCAGTAGGTATCGCTGCAGCGCCACAGCTGGTCAATCTTCTTCGCGGGCAGCGTCAGATACAGCACATCCTTGTCCCTCAGCACCGTGTCCAGCAGTTCCCAGCCGTGCACTCCCCGCTGCGGCGTTTTGACATAGAGAGGCACAATGTCGGCGCTGGTGGCGATCGCCTTTACAGAGTGGTTGCAAAACGGGTGGTTGGGAGTAATCAGCGTCGCGATGGCAATCCACAGGATATCGGCAGTGACGCCGTTGCCCAGGACTCGCCCCCCCAAGGCCGATGCCGCAAAAGACGGAGCCGCTAGTTCTGTAGGGCTAAGGATGGCGTCAAAGTCAAACACCTGCTGGGATAGGGCCGCAAACTCAGGGTCCTGGGTGCGGACGATGACGGGTAGGCGAGGGGAGCTAGCTTTAGCGCTAAGCGCGATCTCTAAATTAGCCATGTCGTTGCTAGTCACCGCGAGCAGCGAGGCAGCACGGTCTATCTTGGCTTCCTGTAGGGTTGCCGCCAGACTAGCGTCCCCGCGAATCACCGGCACCTTGAGCGCCTGCACCATGGGCAAAAACCGGTTGTCGGCGTCGGGCTCTAGCACCACCACTTCTTGGCCGTTCTCCATCAGCTCAGTAACTACCTGCATGCCGACGCCCCCCAGCCCGCACACAATGTAGTGGTGCGATTGGGGCATGCGTCCTAAATTCAGCACTTTTTGAAACCGCGTCCCCAGCACCAGGTCATTGAGCAGGGCATAGCAGACGCCGATCACGCCCGTACCAAACAGCATCATCGTCACGGTGAAGACTTTTATGACTGGGTCGGCCTGCTCTGCGACCTGCTCATTCCCACCTGCACCAGTAATCATGCCTACCGAAAAGTACAGCGCATCCACAATGGTGAGGTTCAGTCGCACCGAGACATAGGTAACCGTTGCCGCCAAGATCGTCAGCCCCAAGACGGCGATCGCCATCAGGGTCGGACGAATAGACTGCAGGCGATGGATGTTGAGCCAGCGACGTAGGCGATACCACAAGCTTTTCCGCGAAGAGCGCCGCTGGGGCTGAGTGGCAATGATGAGGCGATCGCCCAGCTGTAGAGACTGGTCGGCGAGTACCGCTGAGACCAAATCTTGCTCCCCTATTGAGGGCAGGTAGTAGATCAGCATGCGGCGGTGATTGTCCCACAGCTCGCTGAGGGAGCGCCCTAGCCACGGATGGTGCTCATCAATCAGCTCTTCGTGGATAGGCCAGGTTTGATCGGTGAGGCGCAGGTGACCAATGGCGCGGCTGCCCAGGGCCGCAAAAGTGAAAATGGGGGCCGAGAGGGAAGCCACGCTCATAGAGACATGGTCCGGTAGGGTCTGGTCTAGCCGGTCGCCCAGGTTGGCGTTAAACAGGCGGTTAACAATGCGAATCTTAGGGTTGAGCACCCGCGCCTGGGTGAGGATAGCTAGGTTGAGGGCATCGTCATTGGTGACTAGCACCAAGGTCTGGGCCTCGCGCACCCCGGCGGCCATCAGCAGATCGGCGGAGCGGAGGTTGCCGACGATCACTTCGCGCGGGTCGTCCAAGGGAAACTTGACCGGTGTAGTGCTGAGACCAATCACCGGCACGCCCTGCTGCTTGAGCAAGGAGAAAATGGTGTATCCTGTGCGGCCCAAGCCACAAACGATAACTCGCGTCATAATGTCTCGCGATAAGGTTTCCCGAGATGTGAGCTCTGTCGGGCTATGCAGCCCGGCTTTCTATTATGACGAGGACATTAGTCGATGGGTGTAGCAAAAAGGACATTCGCTCTACGCTAGCGTTTGAGATATCATCCTCTTTGAAGAACAGCCGTAAAAGAGGACGATACCTCAGCTCTCTAGTCGACAGAGCAGCCATCCTGATCGCAGGTCACGGAGCTGGGGACAGCGCTCTCAGGAACAACGGTAAACCCACCGATGCTGATTCCCGAAATGTTGTATTTCTCCCGCAGCACCTGGTTGAAGCTAGCGATGATATCGGGAAGCTGGTCTTCAAGCACAGCTCGGACTTGGTCAGCTTCAGGCGGTGGATTTCCGACGGCTTTGACGCTCATAGCTTGCTTAGGATAGTTGGGACAAGCCAATTATAAAGTATTGTGCTTGCCCTATCGCTCAGAGCGACACTTTCGCCCTAAGGCCCTAGCGCTGCAGCGGCGATCGCCCTCTGGCGACGTCATGCGCATTCTCACCCAGCGAATCGCCAAGCCGGAGTCCAAACTCGTAGGTGAGTATAGTCCTCTGGGCAACGCGCGTAGATACTTCAATAAGTTGGGGCATTTCTACTGGGGCATTTCTATGTGCTTGGGCTGTACAGTGCGCTGCCTCAAGCGCTATACGGCCATAAAAAAGCTCAGGGGAAATTACCCCTGAGCGATCGCATTTCCTATCATTTCGTGAGGGTGCGCCGCAGCACACCCCACAGCAGTCAAACTACGACACCGCTCCCGCTGTGTCACGAGTTGCATCCTGTGCCAGATACTTCTCCAGCTCCGTCAATGCATCCGCATCCACCTTCGTCTGCATGGGGCAGAACTTCGGCCCGCACATGGAGCAAAACTCCGCCGTCTTGTAGATATCGGCGGGCAGGGTCTCGTCGTGGTATTCCCGCGCCCGATCCGGGTCTAAAGACAGGTCAAACTGGCGGTTCCAGTCGAAGTTATAGCGGGCCACCGAGAGCTCATCGTCGCGATCGCGTGCCCCATGACGGTGGCGGGCAATGTCGGCGGCGTGGGCAGCGATTTTATAAGCGATCAGGCCCTCGCGCACGTCTTCGGCGTTGGGCAGGCCCAAGTGCTCTTTGGGGGTGACGTAGCAAAGCATAGCCGTGCCGTGCCAGCCGGCGATCGCCGCCCCGATGGCGGAGGTGATGTGGTCATAGCCCGGCGCGATGTCGGTAACCAGGGGACCGAGCACGTAGAAGGGTGCTTCTGAGCACTCCTCCATCTGCTTTTTGACGTTGAACTCAATTTGGTCCATGGGGACATGACCCGGACCTTCCACCATCACCTGCACGTCGTGCTCCCAGGCGCGGCGGGTGAGCTGGCCTAGAGTCTTCAGCTCGGCCAGCTGAGCCTCATCGGAGGCGTCATGCTGACAGCCGGGGCGCAGGGAATCGCCAAGGCTAAACGACACGTCGTAGCGCTTGAAGATTTCGATAATGTCGTCGAAATGAGTGTAGAGGGGATTCTGCTTGTGGTGGTGCAGCATCCACCGCGCTAGGATGCCGCCGCCTCGGGAGACGATACCGGTGATGCGATCGCGCACCAAGGGCAGATGCTCAATCAGAATGCCCGCGTGAATAGTCTGATAGTCAACGCCTTGCTGAGCGTGGGTTTCAATTACGTGCAGGAAGTCGTCAGCGGTCAGGTTCTCCACATCGCCATGCACTCGCTCTAGCGCCTGATACACGGGCACGGTGCCGATGGGCACGGGGGAGGCGTTGATGATGGCGGTGCGAATCTCATCTAGGTTGCCGCCGCCGGTAGACAGGTCCATCACAGTGTCTGCGCCGTACTTCACCGCTAGCTCTAGCTTGGCCACCTCTTCCGACATATCTGAGGAGTTGGGGCTCGCACCAATGTTGGCGTTCACCTTGCACTTCGAAGCGATGCCGATCGCCATCGGCTCCAGATTAGTGTGGTTGATGTTAGCGGGAATAATCATTCGGCCCCGCGCCACCTCGTCCCGAATCAGCTCAACCGGCAGGTTCTCCCGCCGAGCCACATAGTCCATCTCTTCGGTAATGACACCCTGACGGGCATAGTGCATCTGGGACACGTTGCCCTGTCCGCGCCGCTTGGCGACCCATTCTGTACGCATAGTTGTGGTAGTCCTACAATGAACAGCTTCCCTGCGCTGGTACTAACCAGTCTCAGGTTCCAAGGGTGTAGTTCTCAGCCTGGTTATGACTCAGGCACCCCTAGCATGTGGATCATCCTAGCACCGTTGTGAGGTGGGGGGATTGGCGACAGAAGATACGAATTATCACGATCGCGTCATAAAAATTTAATCGGGCAGCGCCACATCATTCGATTATGACTACCTGCTTAGTTAAACAGCCCTCATTAAGAGACGCTTCAACTTCTCCTAAGCTCGGATTTCTCACAAGCAGAGTCAGGGCCCACAAGGTCAACAAGCAGGACCATTAGCCTCTACCTTCTAGTGAGATGTCTGGGCTACAGAAGTTGCGTCAGCGATCGCCATGGCGAAGTTGTCTAATAATTTTCTATACAGTCTTGAAATGAGAATATCAATATCCTTTTGGCTTTCGAAGACTATGCTCCCGTAGAGTGTTGACGCTCTAAAAGCTTTTTCTTAGCTCTTTCAAAAAAGCGCTTGTCTCTTTTACTGTATCGGCGATCATTGAAGATTCTTCCCAGTGAGTAAAGCGTAGCCCTTATCGGACTGAAGATCCAGTTGCCGAGCAATTTAAACTCTAGAGGATAGCCATACTTGATAAGATAGGGGGCTGCCAAAAGCTCAAATATGAAAATTTGGCGCTTAGACATCTTCTTCAGGTACTTCTTTGTGTTCGAAGCATCAAGATTTCCTTTTAGCTTAGTATGCACAGAAGACATAATTTCGTCTGGGGCAACTCGCTTGTTTCCCTCAAAGCTGGAAAATTCTTCGGACATTGATGGACTGTATTGAATCTCGAGAAAGCCACACAAGTCTTTCAAGGATTCTTGCGGGTGACCAACAAGATCCTCGTATTTTATCTCGGAAACAACCTTATTTTGGATTGCTGGGTCTTGTAAATATTTCTCAATCCGGCGCAAACCGTCAACCCAATACAAAGCACTAGACACTACACCATTAGGACCAAACTTTATTTGACTATTCTCGTGAATATTCTTATAGGATAAATAGACATCTCGGCCATCTCTGCAAATATGAATTATTTTAATGTCTGGATAAGTCGAGAAAATTGTGTTGAGGCTGGCAATTAAGACCGGATGTTTGACCCCCCACTTTATGTCTAAAGTGTTTTCTTGGGAATGATAAGCGCTACAAATAACAGAAAAAATCTCTGCGAGTGTCTGAGGACTGTGTTCTTCTAATTGTTTGAGAATGTAATCGTATGTCATACCCCAGCCACTTGACTGTGAGGCGACGCAAAACATCATTGCTAGCTGAGCATATTCGGACTGTTCAATAGACTTACGGTCTCCGAAAAAGGGATACGCTCTTGCGATAAAGTCGCTTTCTTGAGGGATATAGATTTGTCGGCTAGCGTTAAGGATAGACTGTAAGAGCGTAGAACCTGCTCTTCCCGAACTGACGATAAAGAACTCTGGGGATTTAATCATTTTATATAAGTAGAAGCAATAAGGGTTTTACATCAAACTTTATCGGACGGATATGACACAACGCTTGGCTCTATTCATGCGATCGCACTGGGACTGGAAGACCCTTCAGCTTTCGCTTCTTCGGCTCATCTTTAAGCTCTCCTAACTCGATTTTGCTAAACTCTAATTCCTTCCACCTTAAGAAGATGAGCACCGCCGAGTGAATCATAAAGCCCGGCTCTTCCATCTGCGTGAAGATAAATCCATGGACAACAATAGAGAGTAATATGAAGCGGGAGAAGTCGTCTAGACATAAATTCTTCCAAATAGCGTACCCCATGGCAGCATAAACGCCTAGACCCAGAAATCCAAGATCTCCCCAAACTCCAGCCCATCCAAATAAAGGTGAAAACATACTTGAGTTGTTGCCGAGCCAAGCTTCTGCGACTTTTCCCCACACGTCTTGACTGGCAGGATGTACTGTTGCTCCAAGCGGACCCAGTAGAGATGAGTATTTTGGCAGCAACCATCCTCCGAGACGTCCTACTGTGTGACCAGGCCCCAAACCTAAAAACCAATTTAGAAAAGATTCATAGTGAGAAGTTATAACCGGAAATGCAGCAATTTTGAGCTGGGTCGCTATTCCATCCGGCCCCCAGATGTCCGGCCTTAGCCAAGTCCCAAATGCCCTGAATAGAGGCACATTGTCGATCGCCCAGAATAGCGCAAAGACAAGTAGTGTGATTAAGGCGGAGTATTTTATGAATGTGCCGATCTCCTTTACTTTTGTCAGCAAGGTCAACAATACCCAAGCGGCCAACATTACCAATAAAGTTTGCTTTGAGTCGGCTTTCAAAAGCTGGAAAAACGCCCCCAAAAAGAATGCATATCTAAGGTAATGTGGAGGGCTCTCTACTCCAGGAAATTTCGGTGCGCTGATCAAATAGTAGAGGCCAAAGTTTACCGATACACTAGCTGCCGCATTATGTCCTCCACCCGACAGATAAAAAACTCCTTGAATGTTATCCTGAATAATTCCCATCGCGCCGGTCTTCATGATGCCCAAGTCCAGAAGAAAGGCCTGCGCTAGGGATAGTAAAACATGAAAAGCTGAAAACCGAATCAGCCACGTTCTCAAAAACAGAAACTTCTCTGTTGAATAGTTGACGCTAAGCAGGCTTACTAAAAAAATTGCTGGTTCGGCCAGAAGTAAGAATGATAGAGCAGCATTTACTAATGCTGCATCATTGAGAAAAGAGCTGGCGAGGACAACGCCTGAAAATAAGTATGTCAACGCTAGCAGCTGATTCAAAATTAATCGCTGCTTCCTATTCTTTTGAGAACATCGAGCTAGATTCCATGCCGTAACTAAAGGTACGACTAAGAAGTGCAAGAAGTTGATTGGTGCTGGCGCTCCTGCGCTATCAAGAAGCCTAGGAAAAAAAACTGTCGAAAAGCTTATTAGCAATAGTATAGAATTGCTGATAAGCACTCCCTTAGGTCGAGATTTTTTGAAGTAAGGTGAAATAGGAGTGTCAATAGACATACAGGCAATCATTCGAAACTAAGGTCTGCATTTTAGCGACGTTTTCCCCTTAAATTAAAACTAGTTCTCAGCTTAGACGGGGTTTAGAACAGAAGAATAGATATTCATAAGTAGATGATAGTTTTGCTCGGCGGTATACTTTTCCTCGAACGTATTTCTAGCGGTAGAGCGCATGCGGCTGTAGTCTTCGGAGGAAGACTCCCAAAGTTGAGCTACCTTAGCGGCTAGATCAGATGCGCTGCCTGGTGTGAAGTGAATACCCGTTTGACCTGACTTTACTAGCTCCTCTATTGCTCCGATCTTTGAAGCGATGACAGGTGTCCCTGTAGCAAATGACTCCGCTGCGACCCGTCCGAACGTTTCGTACCACTTGGATGGGAAAACTAAATAGCGAGCATTGCCCATCAGTTGATGAACTTCAGGCAAGGGTCGCCGTCCCAATAGCTCAATGTGTGGGTGACGTAAGGATGCCTTTTCAACCCGCTCTGCTAGGGGACCATCGCCAACGATCTTGAGCGGTATCGGGGTATCGAGACGTTCCCAAGCCTCAATTAGGGTGTCGAGCCCTTTCTCCACCGACAAGCGACCAACAAACAGGACATAATTTCCTTTGCCTGTGCCTGTACCGGGATCAGGGGAAACAAAATTGGGTTTGACAATTATCTTTTCAGGAGAGAAGCCGCCCTCGATGAACTTTTGCCGAGCGAACTCCGTCAGCGTGATGAACAGGTTGACGGCTTTAGACCAGGTTCTGATCGCGCGATGAGTCGTGATCATAGCCGCTACAGCAGTCGTCGCCAGCTTGTTGTCTCGGTAACAGTTATGGACAATTCCAGGGTAAGGAACTGGTTTTCCCAAACAATCTTCACAGACTTTCCCGTCTCGAAAAAAAAGCCCGTTGGGGCACAGCAGTCGGTAGTTTCGAAGCGTTTGTACGACGGGAACCTTTGCCGCTTTAGCGGCATAATGGGCAGCAGGAGAGATGAGCGGAAAGAAGTTCTGGATGTGGACGAGGTCGTAAGGCTTGAGCGCTAGCTGGCGCTCGACATCGCGATAGGCCTGCGCGGACCAGACCGTCTTAAGTGCGACTTGAGCTGGATTGAGCTGCTGAATACGGTGGTTTGATTCCTCATACACGTCGACTTCGTGACCGTGATCCCGCAGCAACCGCTCCTCTGATTCCCGAGACTCGTCTTCCCCACCTCGAATCTGGTATTTGTTGTGAATACTTAGGATACGCATGACGCTATCTCCTGGCAAATCTCAGTGTATTTCTCGGTGAGCTTCTGACACTTCGCTTCCCAAGAAAAGCTTTGACGAACGAGCGATCGCCCTGCTTCTCCCATCTGCCGCCGTAATTCTGCGTCATTCGCTAGGCGGGTCATGGCCAGCGCGAGATCTTCAACAACCTGACTGGGGTCGTGAGCCGGAACCCTGATTCCTGTCTCTTCATTTACCTGAACGCTCGGTCCGCCTAGGTCGAGACAAATTACTGGTCGCCCAGCGGCCATGGCCTCTAGACAGACCCACCCCCCTGAGTCATGCAGGCTTGCATGTACCAAGACATGGCACTCACTCAGCTTTTGAAGAGTTTCAGGCCGCGGTAATCGGCCCAAGAACTTTACTCGGTCAGCTACTCCCAACTCTTGGGCTAGGGTCAGTAGGTTAGCATCCTCAGGCCCCTCTCCTAAAATCCAGTACTCAACATCTTTGGGAAGATTGGCTCCAGCAAAAGCGCGTATGCTTAAGTGCATCCCCTTCCAATGTAGGAGCCTAGCCATACTGATGAAGCGAACCGGCGTCGTGCTTGAAATGTCACACCGAGACAGGCGCTCAATTTCATCGGTGGAGAGGCCCGATTCAGAGTAGACTTCCAGCTTGCTAGCGCCAATTTTTTGCAGTCGTTCAGCGGTCTCCTGGGTTGTTGCTCTAGTAAGCGCGCTCCGGCGAGCCGTGAGCTGAACAAAAGGGTCGAGTTCCCCTATGCGATGAACCAAACGCCTGACTACTTCGTAGGCCTGCCCCCTAGCGCTGAAGTCCTGCCAGAACGCTTTGGGAGCCATCTCGCCTCCCCCTACAGGCCCCCAAATGAAGGGAACTGGTAGCAGCGATAGAAAGCTCGGCGTTGAGTAGCGGACGTAGGTCACGTGATGAATAACGTCAATATCAACCTGCTGAAGCAGGTCTTTCGCTGCGAAGTACGCAGCAACTTGCCAGAAGTAGTAATGAGGCACTGTAGCCGCTGAAAGTAACCGTGCTCCCATAGGAGGATCACAATACACAAACTTCAAATTGCCGGCAGGATGCTGAGCAAGATGAGCTTCAATACTAGACCTATTGTCTGAACGAGTCAGGACCCAGACCTGATGAAACTTTGCGAGTTCTTGGACAACGTTCCATCCGACTCCAGGTTCTGAGCCCATATTGGGCCGACAGGCATAAGCAGAGATCAGTATATTGAATGACTTCATATTGTTGAGGTTAGAATTTTTTCATAAACTTGAGCAACTTGCTCACCATGCCTTCGCCACGTAAAGCCTTTAACCCGTTCTAGCCCCTTACCAACAAACTCTTGGTAGAGACCATGCTCCTGATATAACGTCTTCACCGCTGTTGCAACAGCATCCGCATCCTCAGGCGAAATCATTATGCCCGCTTCCCCAATGACCTCAGGCAGGGCTGTGACATCGGCCGTAACAACTGGAGTTCCGCAAGCCATCGCTTCGAGCGGAGTAATACCAAACCCCTCGTATAGGGAGGGGGCGACTAAGACGTCTGCTGCGTTATAAAGCGTTATAAGCTGCTCTTGACTTGGCTTACCCACGTACGAGACTGCGTCCGCTAAGCCTTCCTCTTCAATAAAAGACTTTTGCGCGGCGGTAAAGTCAGCTCCGGCCTTGAGAAACTGTATGGGTATATCTACTCGCTGCAAAATAGCCAATGCTCTCAAAATAGTAAAAATGTTTTTGCGAGGATGATTTGAGCCCACATTGAGGAGTGCAAACGTCGATTGCGCTATGCTGTACTGCTGGCGTGCCTGGTCAACTTGATGCTGTGGGAGCTGTTGAAAGCTGGGGTCAACGCCATTGTGTGCCGTCGTTATGCGGCTAGGTTGAACTTGAAAGAGCGCTCTCACATCTTTGGCCGTGTGGTCAGAGACCGTAACGATGTGATCAGCTTGACAAATGCCTCGAACAGCGTACTTCCAAAGAGCCTGACTGATGAATGCAACCTGCGCTTGATCACTAATGTTTTCAGGGTGAATGTAGTTGATCAAGTCGTGGCAGGTCACCACTGTCGCTTTATCATGCCCTTTCAATGCATACAGAAGGTGACCATCACTGTGGTCGATGACGTGAAATAAGTCGATGTCGTCGCGGCCCTTGACGTCGTTGGGAAATTTCCAATATCGACTGTAATATTTGCCTATCCGTTCGAGAGAAGAGCCCTGATACTCAGTGAAGGATGGGGTTATTTCTACGATTGACCAGTCAGGGCGGACATTGGTGAGACCGCTGACCAAACCATCGGCATAGACATCCATGCTGAAGGAGGAGCCTGGAGCTCTACGGACAATAGCAATTCGCATATATATTAGTGATCTACGACTAACTTATGACTAACTATAGAATAGAGTTCCAAAGCTCAATCAACCGTTCAGCAATCCGCTTGTGGCTGTAGTACTGAGAAACTCGGTTAAGACTATACGTCTCCATGTCTTGCCGCCAGTTGGCGTCATTGATTAAGCGGGATAGGATATCAGCCAAGGCCGCTGCGTTTCCTTCAGGAAACACTAAATCTGGCGTGCCGACGACGTTGGGAATTTCGCCGCAGGTTGAGCCTACCACCGGAATTCCGACAGCCATTGCCTCAATAATTACGTGGCCAAACTGCTCCTTCCAGGTTGGGATGCTGCGGGAAGGCAAGACCAATACATCCATTTTCCCCATTTCTTGAGGAACTTCGTCGTGGCGAACGCCCCCTCGCCAAGTGACTACGTCATCTAAGTCGTAACCGCTAGCGAGCTTTTGAAGCTTATCTTCATCAGGACCAGAACCGCAGAGGTACAAGTGAAATGATCGCTCCGTCTGAGAAAGGATATTTACAGCTTCGATTAGAGTATCAATTCCCTTGTGGTGGGCAATTCGACCTACGAAGCCGATGCAGAGTGGAACGTTGGGGTTTTGGTTCTTCCTTAAGCTCGGCGAGAAGACCTCAGTATCAACGCCCATTTGAGGCATTACTTCAACAATCTTGTCATATCCCCATTTCTTGACGAGTTCTGCGCCTTCATGATTGCCCGCCAGAATTCCTTGAACGGTATCAAATACGTACTGACGCAGCCAGCGACGGGGAAGTGCAAGCTGACGATCCATATTTTCCCAACCGAAGAGTACGACTGGAATCTTGAAGTACCTTGCCCAAAAGCAAACTTCAAAAGCGGCTAGCGAGAAAACTTCTTCTTCAACTTGAATGATGTCAGGTTGAAAATCTCGAATAGCTTTGAAGATCTCTTGAGGAGGGTATAGATGAGCGCCCGCTCTGCCTCCAAACCAAACAGGAGAAGTGTAGATTTTTATCTGAGGGTAGGGCTTTTCAATCTCAAGATCTTTGTTCCACTGAGGAGCGTTCCAAATTTGAGGGACGAGCAATCCTACTTCGGCCCCGGCTTCAGCAATAGCCTTGAGCTTGCCTTGATTGATTCCCACAACGTAGGTATGGCTGACAAATAAAACTCTTATAGTTTTATTTGCGCTTTGCTGAGACAACTTTTCTTGTGTAGAAGGTTGGGAAGCGATAGTCATAGTGATTTTTTGTAGTAGTTCAATTCAACGGCTGCTGTCAATAACGTTTAGAAGAGAATGGCTAAATTATAAATTTTATGCGCTTGTGAATGTACGCAGCTTTGCCAAGGTCCAATGAAGCGGCTTAGGGCGCAGCTGGGGGGCAAATAACCAGACAATAGCTGGCTTGGCCAAAAAAGATGGCATGATGCCTACCCACAAAAACCATAGGGTGAAAACAAGTCGCTTTTTTAGCGTGTGGTCAGAATACCGCCAGACGGCTTTGATACCAGCGGCAGCAAGCTCCAGCGGCCGATCCCCCGGTAAGGGATGGTGCTCTGGATCGAATTTGAGTGAAGAGAGACGGGACCATATTCGACCAAAAAAGCGCGTCTCTAGATCGTCGGGGACTGTATAGCCAAGCTGACGACCCTTCACCTTTAGAAGTTCGCAGCGCTGGATATCATGACGGATAAAGCGATGAAAGCGATCGCTTGTCACGTTCGACATTGCCCATTGATTACTGGTATGAATGCGATATGACCCAAGCGGCGTTTCTACGGCAGCAACTTTTCCGTAGAGCGGCATCAGCACTGAGAGATAGTCATCGGAAGTTGTATTGAACTCCTGGGGAATTGGCATGACCTGCTCAAGCATTTTGCGGCTCAGAGCATTGCCGCTTGTCGGTACGCCGGTGTAGGTTCCTACGGTCAGAACAGATCGACTGATGTCTCCAGTGTCTAGGGTGCCACCCTGTGGGTAGGAGAATCCACGAGGTTCACCATCAGCATTGACGACGTCTAGACGAAAGTGAACTTTAGACAGTTCTGGGGTCCAGGCGGCGACAATATGTTCAACTGCGTGAGGGTAAAGGTAGTCGTCAGCGTCTAGGAATAGAACAATATCTCCTTGGCTTTTCGCAAAGCCGCTGTTGAAGGCGGCACCCTGTTTGCCGTTGGTTTGATGCAGAACCGGAATAATGCGATCGCCATAGCTCTCTATGATCTTTCGGGAGTCATCTGTGGAGCAGTCATCTACGACAATAACCTCAATGCAGGAACTAGTTTGGTTCAACGCACTGTCAATCGCTTGAGAGAGAAAGCGATCGTAGTTAAAATTGTTGATAACGATACTGACGAAACAGGGGACTCTACAACTGCTTGGCATTGTTGCTTGCTCTTTAATCTTGAGTTGTTTCCGCTGATTTAAAATGTTTCAAAACGTATTTGTAGTATCCGCTTGAAGTTATTAGGCTACAGTTCCTGACAAGCGATAGAACTTACTCAAAAGAGTAGCTGAAGAGAGTAACGTCGTCATTATATCTGTTCCTAACTGCTTCAACCAATTCCGAAGTGTAAAACTGTTGATAAGCAGGAATTTTACTCTCCAAATTTCTAAGCTGCTTAGGAGTAAGCGTAGAATAATCTTCGCTTAGCGGGTCAGATTTTATATATTTTTTATAAGATGTTTTATTGAATTTCTCCATGGTAATTGGAAGATTTAGCTTTTCCTTGATGTACTCTATATCAGCTTTTAGGGTCTCCAATTTTGCTACATAATCATATTGAATTCCAGCTAAATACTGGCTTTGAGAGCCGCTGTGTGGATCGAGCTGAGAGTCGCTTTTTGAAACAACATAATCTACGTATTGCTCAAATGTAATCGAGTCGCTTTTCTCTGCAGACAAATGCTCTCCGTAAATGTGCTTGGAAGCATTCTGCGCAATTTTTGAAATTACTTTCTTCTCAGCAGGCAGTCGAATAAAGTAGTTAGAATAAGTCGATACTAGACGAGCCCAAGGGTTTCTGACGATAGTAAACTTAAAGTAGTCGCTATCAAGAATCTCTTTCGCCTGTAATTTTGTATAATTGGCAAGACTGTAGTTCAAATTTATATAGGAGCGAACAGATACATCTGACGAGAACTGTCCTTCTCCTATCGCTTTTGTCTTTGATAGTTCAAGCAAAGCGGCCATCATACTTGTGGAGGCATTCTTATATATTGGGCAGTATATAAAGCGAAAGTCGTGATTGACAATTAGCCTTTTTATAAAACCGCCTTCCCCTTCCCAATCGCTATTTAGCTTCACATATAAGCGTCTGAGGATAGTTTTTGGTTCGGCTAAGCGGATAAGTTCATATTTTTTTTGTATTGATGTAAGCATCTTAATTCCTTTATAGTAAAACCGCTAATTCTGCGGATATTTAATGCAATTAGCTTTATTTTCTACTAGAGATTCTTCTCGAAAGCTAAACAAACAGCTTTTATAGTGCTCGGTCAACCGGCTGAGGAAAAGTAGTAGTAGAAGACGTACACAAACAGAAAAGCACCGTTGCGGCAACAAGCTTTTACCTATTTTCATAAAACTAACGCCGTCAATAATCGGTTGATCTATATCGAGAGCCAATGAAACAAATCTCTGTCTATCAATCCTTAAAGACTAAGAACGTCATTCTTAAAAAGGAAAGCAGTTTTCCTTTAGTTCTTTCGGACAGGGTGTCAAGCAAGGGCTTTGACGAAAAAAGGTTGGAAGTATACATTTTTTTACGGGTTCAAAATCGCCATAATTTTCTGAATTCTAATGATACTTTTTTCTACTGAATTAAGATTCTAGTTCGATCACGCGCTAAATATTTTCCTAAGTTGATTGGAAATATCTAATTAAATGTTCACCATCTTCAAAACAACTTCTTTCGAACTAATCCCTCTCAAGTTTGATGAAGGTAAACATATTGGCGCGCTCAGCAAAACGTAATCAGTAAGACTTTCCTGTAAAACTCCGAGCCCAATTTTCCGAAGAGTATAAAACTTGCTTAAGCTCATACATTTAATTAAGCCAGCTCGAAAAATCTCTATTAGCAAGGCCTTGAAGCTTCAAAATATCTTCTTTATACACTTCCTTAAGAGAATCTCTTGTTTCCGATGCCAAAGTTGGCTTTTTGCCCAAGTTCCACTTCTTTATATTTTGAGCAGCATTACTTCGAATCTTATTAGGAATAATTGTTTGCAAAGCTGATCTTGCAAAATTTTTTCTGGTGAAAAACTTTTGAAGAATCATGCTTTTAGGCATTCCAGAAACATTTTGCTTGGTTAGGTCAAGTTTATGCGTATCATCCACACCTAAGAAATCGAAAATATCGCTCAGAACTGTGATGGAACTCTTGCAAAAATCCTCAAAAAGAAATATTCCGATTTTGTCTTCCTCAAAAAGATCGTAATACGCCTTGAGCTGGTCATAGTAAAATCCGCCTTTGGTATAATGCCAAAGATGTGCCCAGTTTTCATTAATTCTCTGATCCTCTATGAGCAAACTATCCTCAAAAGAAAGTGTTTCGTAACCCTCACGAAGCAAATGAGTATAGCAAGAAAAGGCTCTATCTATAGGATTTCGAAGAATTAGAATCAGCTTCGCGTCTGGGATATAATGTTTGATTGCCTTTGCGGCTTTCTTAGAATAAAAGTATAGCGGCGATGCTTCTCCAATGGCGGTTTCATGCGCTGCGCTCTCGAATAGTTTCTGGTAATCTTCTATAGTTGTTATCGAATTTTGATTGATAGCTTGATCAGGATTTTTGAAGTTGAGCTCTTCTCCTTCCAAAGCAAAAAAGTTTGTCTCTTTTAAGAAGGGCATGAATATTTGAGGGTGCTGTCTAAGATAATAGTGGAGTGAGCTTGTTCCAGCTTTAGCAGCGCCAATTATGATAAAGTTTGGCATTACCATATAGTTCAACTCCCAGAAGACATAAAGATTTCCATAAGCTCAGAATTAGACGGTATTCTTAACAACTTCGCTATAAGTGCCAGAATTTATAAGTTTTCCATTCCCGAGCTCAAAAACGCGATCGCACTGTTTAATAGTCGAAAGACGATGAGCGATAATAATCAGCGTTTTTTTCCCTGCCAAAGCATTTATTGATTCGGTCACCAACCTCTCTGTCTCATTGTCGAGAGCTGCAGTTGCTTCGTCGAGCACTAAAATTTCTCTTTCGTGATATAAAGCACGAGCGATACCGATACGCTGGCGCTGCCCTCCAGAGAGTCGAATGCCACGCTCTCCCATCTGAGAACTTATGCCATCCGGTAAGCTCTCTATCAAATCATTGAGTTGAGCCGATTCTATCGCCTTGTGAAGTTTCTCGTGCTCAATTAGATGGTCAGGGACGCCAAAGGCGATGTTGCGCTCAATTGTGTCATCCATTAAAAAGATGGATTGAGGAATGTAGCCAACAAGACCTTGCCAAGAGCGCAAGTCTGAGTAAACAGAGACGCCATCAACGCGGATATCGCCGTCTTGGGGTTTAAGCAAACCCAAGATGATGTCTACTAGGGTTGTCTTCCCTGCTCCAGATTTGCCAATCAGTGCAACCGACTCACCTTTCTTTATGCTCAAAGAAATGTCTTTGACTGCGGGCTCGGATGAACTGGGATACTTGTAAGATACGTTTTGAAGCTCAACACTCTTCCTAAAATTTAGATTGGCATCTGAGTTTGATTTAAAGGACGGATTTTCTTCAAGAGCCTGCGATAAATCATCTTTGTATTGGCTGTTTTTAATGCTATTCAGACTTTCTATTTCCTTTAAGTCTAGATATATGATGTCCAGGATGTGACTAGAGTTGACGAGGCTTCCAATTGAATTTACAAATTGATTAACCGACGGAACCAATCTTAACGACGCTGCTACAAAGACTGCCATGACGGATGTTATACTCTCTAGCCCTTGATCTGCGAAAACCAAAGATCCGCATATATATCCAATGACGGTCACAATCAAACTAGTCTGTACGATGACCGGAAACACCATTTTGGAGCTTCGGAAGAGAGTCACCGCTCTAGCCCACTGGTTTCCATAGGCTAAGATTTGCTCTTCGAAATAAGATTCGCAACCGATAACGCGCGTCTCTTTAAGACCTCCCAGACTGTGGTTTACAGAGCGAATCATATTCTGATCCGCTTCAGTCCTCATACGACCCCAGCGCTTGAATCGAGAACTCAAAAGCTGAAAGGCTATCAAAATAAGCAGAATGACTCCCAGAATCCCCATTAAGAAAACCGGATTGGTTTTGGCAAGCAGTCCTAGCAAGAGGATAATAGTGATAAAGTTGACCACTGCCATCAGAAGCGACATCATGTAGTCTTGCGAGAAAGTCGTCGTTTCAATCGATATTTTTTGGACAATGCTAGAAGTATTCTTCTTCAAGAAGAATACATAGGGAGCTGACAAGTAAGCACTCATCATCCGCGATACCAGTGCTTTCTTCTGGCCAAAGGTAACTTTAAATACGTAGGCGTTTGTAACGACATATGCAACTGACTTGACACAGAAAGCTGCAATCGTAAACAGCCCTAGTGCAACGACAAAGTCTTCGTAAGATCTAAATCCAAGCGTTGCATAGACTGAATTCAGAATTGGAATATCACCGATTGAGCTAGGGTTTGAGGCTATTGCGATGAATGGACCGATCAAACCCACACCAAATGCCTCCAAAACTGATGTTAGAGCTGCCATCAGTAAAAGCAAAAGGAGCTTTCTTCTTGTTTCGGAGACAATATAGAAAAATTTTGATAGTTGTTTGAGCATATAGGTAATAACAATAACAAAACTCAGGTCGATCGCATTCAGCGCTCAAGAGGGTATACTAAAAAAACCTATTACATTCAAGTCTTACGCGCCCGACTAAAGTTTTGTGCGCGAAAGTTCGTCAGATAGTACCTATAATTTGTATTGATAAACCGCGTATTTCAGCTGCTGCCAAAACGTTGAAGCTAGAAGCTGTCCAACATGTTGTCTATGTTCTCTATACAATTGCCTGGCTTCAGTTCCTGTGCGCTGAGATAACCTTCCGCCATGCTAGCTCATCAAATCTGCAGCTACTCACTCCGGACCTTAACATTTGGTAAAGCTTTAGTGAAACTTTAGAAGGCAAATGAAAATTAGGAAGGTGTCAATAGATGCCAAGCTGTAGCTTAGCCTTATTTTTCAACGGATAGTGTAGCTGAGTATCTCATGCTGAACCCATGTCGCGCAAGGGATGTGCGGCCATTGTAAATTACTTCCGCTACATTAGCGCATGTAGAACTCGTGAAGTAAATTATAAATTTTTCGTGAACCCCTGTAGTATTCCTTACGGAAAAACTATTACGGAGGCTATACTGAGCTATGAGACATACCTTCTTCTCCCCTGTTTTGGTGCTCTACGCTTCCTCTCGAAAGTCACAAGCGTGCTAGGCGTGCGGGTAAAGTCGCTCGGGAAGTGCTCTATTTCTTCCCCTCTAGCGATGCTATCTAAAGCTATTTCATATCTCCTTTACTCTTTACGGAATTTTATTACGAGAGCTTTTCGTAAGGGCGGCTTACTTGAAGGCAATATACAGATCAATGGGATGCTGCATCATCTCAACGTCTCCATCAATTGATAGCTACGGCCAATACGAAATCAGGCACAATTGCTTAGCTATACTCTGCAGAAGCCATCCTCCCAATAGAAGAATCAACTTAACTTTGTACTTATGAATTTACCCCAAATCGACGTTGTGCGTACACCCGTAACGGCGCTTCCCTTTAAAGAGCAAATCGCGTCAATGCTTTCGTGGGCTCAGCAAAACTCTAGTCGAGTGGTCTGTGTCACCAACGTTCACATGGTGATGGAATCCCACTGGAATCCAGCCCTACGTCGAATCCTTGAGACATCAGACATAAATACTCCTGACGGCATGCCCATCGTATGGGTTATGAAAGCTCTTGGAGTACGAGATCAAGAGCGGGTGGCGGGTATGGACATATTCTTGGCGGTCTGTGAGCGCTGCGAAAGAGAGAACGTTTCACTCTATCTCCTAGGCTCCACCCCAGACGTTCTAGAGAAAATGGAGGGCAAGCTTAAGCAAGAATTTCCAGGGCTTGAGCTCGCAGGCACTGAGTCGCCGCCGTTTCGCCCCCTAACCGATACGGAGGATGCTGAGCTGATCGAGCGCATCAACCGCAGCGGTGCGGGCCTGACTTTTGTTTCTTTGGGCTGCCCTAAGCAAGAATACTGGATGATGAAGCATAAGGGTGATGTGCAGTCGGTCATGGTTGGCGTTGGAGCAGTATTTCCAGTCTATGCTGGAGTGCAAAAATGGGCTCCCAAGTGGGTACGATACGGGGGGCTGGAATGGTTATACAGACTCAAGCAAGAACCTAAAAGGTTGTGGAAACGATATTTTCAAACCATTCCGCCTTTTATGTGGTTGGCGCTTCAGCAGATTATGCAGCGGTCTGTGCAACAGCGGCGATCGCACAGTTCATCGAGAGGGTAGTCTACAGTAACTAGCCGTGTGGAATAGAACAAGTAGACTAACATAATCATCAAGTTTGCTCTTCGAAGTCAAAATAGAGCCGGATGTAGACCCCATCCTTGAGAAGATATTGATTTAGACAGTCCGCCTCACCTTACTGCTATGACACTGAATCGTTGCGCTCAGTTTTGCCTAACATCGCTGCTTCTGCTATCGAGCTTGCCCCAGCCGATTGCACTAGCTCAGTCGTCGGCACCACTTCCTACGGGAAGCTCTGACAACTCTGCAGCGACGCGTCAGCCGCCGGGCAATTACATTTTAGGAGCGGGCGATCAGCTTCAAATCAACGTCTTCCGAATTCCAGACTACAGTGGCAGCTATGAAGTTTTGGCTAGCGGTACGCTCAGCTTACCCGCCGTTGGTCAAGTATACGTTGCCGGACTCACGATTGAGCAAGCCGAAGCTGCGATTTCGCAGGCCTACGCGTCAAGACTGCGCCGACCAATCATTACTGTTCTTCTGACCAACCCTAGAGCTCTGAGAATCGCTGTGGCCGGTGAGGTGTTTAGCCCAGGAGCATACACCATACAGCGAGAAGGCAATCAGTTCCCTTCTTTGGTTGGGGCTCTAGAGGCTGCAGGCGGCGTTACCCAGTCTGCGAACCTACGCCAGATTACTGTTCAGCGCTCTGTAGGCCCAGATGGTCAAGTGATTACCGCCAATCTTTGGCAGTTTCTCACAACCGGCAATCTCCAACAAAACATAATGCTGAGGGATGGGGACACTATTTTCGTTCCGACGCGAGACGGCTTTGACGCGCAAGAATCGGCTCAGATTGCGGCGTCCAGCTTTGCAGCAGCCGAAAGCCGGCCTCTTAACATTGCGGTCGTAGGTGAAGTTTTTCGGCCAGGGCCTTATACCGTTACGGGCACCGCTCGTACTGGAGATGCAGGTATACCCGGTGGAGCAGGCGCGGCAGGTCTGCCGCCGACCGTAACTCGGGCTATTCAGGTTGCTGGCGGGATCAAGCCTGAGGCAAATATTCGGCAGATCGCGGTCTATCGCAGAACGCGCAACGGCGGAGAACAGACAATCGGCGTAAACCTTTGGCAGCTTTTGAAGGAAGGTGACCTCATCGAAGATATCACTCTGCAGGAGGGAGATACGGTTTTCGTTCCCAAAGCAAGTGAAGTGCTGACCGAAGAACTGTCCGAAATCGCGGCAGCCAGCTTTTCTCCAGATACGATTAGAGTCAACGTGGTGGGGGAAGTCGATCAACCCGGTGTTGTGGAAGTGCCGCCCAACACACCGCTCAGTCAAGGACTACTCGCAGCCGGAGGATTCAACAATCGAGCGAGGCGAGGGCAAGTCGAGCTGATTCGGTTAAACTTGGATGGTACAGCAACCCAGCGCTCCATCAGCATTGACTTTAGCGAGGGTATTGACGAAGCAATGAACCCGCTTCTACGAAACAACGACGTTATCGTAGTCAAGCGCTCGGCAACAGCTAGTATTGGGGATGCTCTTGATGGTGTTTTGACACCATTAAGCCGAGCTTTATCGATATTCACCTTGCCCAGTCAGTTATTTAGAGTCTTTGACTAGCAGCCTGTATTAGATTAGTACCGTGGGTAAGACCCGTAGATTTTGTGGCAGTCTAGTAGGCATTAAGGAAATCTGAATGGCATCTGAACTTAACTTACCGGCAGCAGGAGTGCTTCCTCAAGAGCAAGACCAGGAAGGAGGTCTCAGGCTAGATCTATTAGCCGCATCCCTGAGGCGTCAGGTATTGTGGATTGTTGGGATAACAGCCCTAACGGCTTCCGCAGCTGTTCTCAAAGCCGTGACAGATACGCCGACCTACCAGGCCGGTTTTGAGCTACTTACACCGCCAGTCACGCTAGAAACTGAAATTATCTCTACTCTGAGTCCAGAGGCCCTTAGCAATCAGTCTGACGTCGTTAGCATTACGGTTGATGAAACACAGGTAAAGATTCTGAAAAGCCCTCGACTTATGGAGCCTATTGTTGAAGAGCTTCAGAGGATTTACCCCAATATTACCTACGCGAAGGTCATTCGCGGCTTGAAGATCTCACCCAACGATACGGGTAAAGTTCTGACCGTTGAATATCAGGGTGATACATCAAGTGAAGTGGCTGACGTTTTGGAGTTTGTCTCAACGGCTTACTTGAGATATAGCCTGGAAGACCGACAGAACGACATTTCTCGGGGCATCGACTTTGTTGATGAGCAGCTGCCCTTTGTTAAAGCGCAGGTCGACCAGCTAGAAGCAAACTTAGAGAGTCTGCGTCAGAAGTACAACCTCATCGATCCAGTTCTCGAAGGCGAGCAAATTACACAGCAGGCTGCCGCGTTCACTAACGAGCAGCTCAACCTTAGAGTGGAGATAGAGCAAACTGAGAAGCTCTATCAGAATTTGAGGCAGGAGCTCGCCCAGGGCCCAGAGCTGGCCGCAACATCTGCACTCTCGCAGAGCGATCGCTATCAGGCGCTTATTAACCAGCTTCTAGCAGTCGATAGTGAGCTAGCTGGCGAGCTGTCGCTGTATTTAGAAGGGACCCCCGAAATCGGGGTGATTGAAGACCGTCGGGAAAACCTCGAGCCGCTGCTTGAGCGAGAAGGCTTTCGCGTCCAAGAAGAGGTGGCAAGCCGCATTCGTGAGCTAAACGACCGGGAGCAGGCTCTAAGCAAAAATATCGGGGTTCTGAACGAGCGCATTAAACGCCTGTCTACAGCAGCTCGTCAGTATAACGACATTCAGCGAGACCTAGAGATTGCAACCAATAATCTAAATCAATTTTTGATCAAGCGCGAAGCGCTACGAATCGATGCGGCTCAACGACAGGTTCCGTGGGAAATTCTAACGCCACCAACGGATCCAAAAGCAGCTCTCGCCAACCCGAAGAATAATCTGGTCATAGGAACTTTCCTAGGATTGATTTTAGGGTCGGGGGCCGCAATCTTGATTGATCGTATGAGCGGCAAAATTCATACGGTCAAAGAGCTTAAAGAAGTCTCGAACATTCCAATTCTTGGCGATATTCCCCACAATCCGATGTTGGGTGACGGTCCACTTCCGGTCTTATCCGCAGCTTACTCGACTACAAATGGGCTTAATGGCCATTCCCTAGGCAGCAACGGTCACAGTCAAAATACGCTTCCACAGCCTTTCTCAGAAGCGTTTCGGATACTGTCGACCAATATTCACCTCAGTAACCCAGACAATTCTATTAAGGCGCTGACCGTTGGCTCCGCCACCCCAAATTCTGGGAAGAGCACCGTCAGCTTTTACCTCGCTCACACCATTGCGTCGATGGGACAGCGAACCCTACTCGTGGATGCCGATTTGAGGCGACCTACCTTACACAAATTCTGTAATCTTTCAAATGATAAGGGTTTGTCGAGCTACGCCACGGGCGAGTTTGAGCTAGAGGATATTTTAGTCCGCTCCTACACAGATGAGAACTTATTTATCATCACCTCGGGACCAGTTCCGCCAAACCCAAGTAGAACTCTATCGACTCCGCGCATGGACGAATTCTTCAAGCGCGTCTATAAAGAATTCGATATGGTCATCTTCGACACCCCTCCTATTCTCGGGTTTGCCGATGCTTTGATCGTGGCGGCCAAAACTCAAGGAGTCCTGTTGACAGCAGGGCTAGGTCAAGCGAAGTTCTCAGAACTAGAATCTGCTTTTGGCGAACTCTATACCGCTAAAATTCCTATTGTTGGTATGGTAGCAAACGGCTCGAAGTTGACCAACGACAAGACCTATCAGTACTACCAGTATTCTCCGCCGGAAACTATCCCCAGCTTTCCGGAGAGAGTTTAGAGCTTACGTCATAGATCGGAGTCTAAAAGGCTCCGGACCATCATCAGGCAAGCGATTGATTTAGCGTCCACGGGGATACCCTCGCGAATAGCGTCCTCTAGGGCCCGAGGCGTCATGTGAACCACTTCAATATCTTCGTCGTCATCGCCGGCAGGCGGAACCTTCAGCTTTTCCAAATCCTGGGCGAGAAAGGCATAGATAATCTCGTCAGAATATCCCGGTGCGAGATAGAACTGTCCTAGAGGCTGCCACCTATGGGCGCGGTATCCTGTCTCTTCTTGAATTTCTCGCTTCACTGTGGTGGCGGGTGTCTCGCCTACTTCCACTGTCCCGGCGGGAAACTCTAGCAACCGCCCTTGGACAGCGAAGCGATACTGGCGCACGAGCACAAGTTGACCGTCGGCGGTGAGAGGTACCGCAACAGCGCCGCCGGGATGGCGAATACATTCCCATTCTCCTTCTACACCGTTGGGCAATCGCAGTCGATTGACTTCGTAATTAAACTTTCGGCCTTGGTAAAAAAGGCGATTTTGAAGGAGTTCTGCGGGCTCTTGTCCGGTGGTCATAAGGAATTCTAATAAGGCGGTCGTTAAGCGGTTTCTCCTATTGAATCATGCGTTGGGAATGCGATCGCCCGGTCTTAGCTAGGCCAGCACTTCTAGCACACCGCGATCGCCGTCGAGACGGGCCTGTACCCCGACGGGTAGGGCTGCGTTGGCCCCATCATGGCCAAAAGGCAGCCCTGACACTATCGGAATGCCCAAATCTCCCAGGCGATCGCGCAGCACCTCGTCCACCGTGAGGCTGGGCCGCTCTCCAGGCGGATCGCAGCGGCTGAAGCGCCCCAAGGCAATTCCTCCTACTTCTTGCAAGGCACCGGTCATCCGCCAGTAGGTGAGCATGCGGTCGAGCCGGTAGGGGGCTTCTGCAATATCTTCTAACGCGAGGATCGCCCCAGTAAGGTCAGGCTGATGGGGGGTGCTGAGGAGGTAGGTTGCTACCGTCAAATTGGCAGGCAGCAGTGGCCCCTGCATGACCCCTCCCCCCCAGCCTTCCCCCTCTAAAGGGGACACCGGACGCCCCGCCACCCAGTCAAATAAACGCTGCATAGACCAGTCAGGCTCTTGCGCCAGGGTGGTGAGCAGGGGGCCATGTAGCCCTGCTCCTCCGCCGTATTCCCCTTGACAAGCCAAGCTCCACAGCAAGCTTGTGATATCTGAGAAGCCGATTAGCCAAGGGCGTTGTAAGGGCTGCTCTGTGGTCCAACGCCAGTCCTCCAACAGCCGCGTTCCCCCGTAGCCTCCCCGCGCGCAGAGAATGCCGCGACAGCTGGGATCGGATATTGCCTGCTGTAGCTGGCTGCGTCGGTGGCGATCGCTACCGGCTAGATAGCCCCAGCCTCGCTCGTAGCCTGGAGAAAGCTTAACCTCGTAGCCCTGAGAGCGCCACAGGTCGACACCCTGCTCAAAGGCCCGTCGCTCCTGCAGCACACCGCTGGGGGCGACTACGTAGAGGCGATCGCCTTTGCGTAGCGGATCAGGACGATTGCAGGGCAACATGTCTGCTGTGATGTGTATCTTTCTTTAGACAGGTGTACGATTTTATACGTATGGGGTACATTATTTTATACATGCAGCTATAGGCTTGCATTACGCCAGTGCCGCAGCCCTGAGTGCCGCGGTAAACGAAATGATTTGGGGCAAAAGATCTTTGTCCAAACTTCATATGGGATTTATTCTCGCTTAAAGGCGGGAAAGCTACTTTATAAGTGGGCTGAGTGAAACAGCATGTCTAGCCCGCTTATATGTAACCCAATATGATTATCCGCCCTCCTTATCTGTGGGCTCACGTATGTGACAGCTGCTGAGCAGCGACTCCAGTGTTGCTAGCTTTCCTTGGTATCTTGACAGCGTATCTCTCACCAACCCAGCCCAGGCTGGGTTTTTTATTGGCTGAGCCCCACAAGCGTTTCGCTCAGGTCCCACAGGCGCTTAGCCTTATCGTTGTCGCTGGCTTCCGACGAGATCTCTTGCACAAATGACTGCCGATCTGCCTTTTGGCGATTGCCCCAGCTCCAGTAGACGCCGGACTGATTATATTCTGGATCGGCTACTACCGCCGCTACCCGCTCTCCCGAAAGCTCTTGGGAGACATATCCACCGGTAACGTTTTTTTGAAACCAGGGAAAGATGGTACGAAACAGGGAGAAGTGATTGCGGAACAGCGCTGTCTCGGCTACGCAGCCGGGATAGAGGGCGCTGAAGGTGATGCCGGTGTCGGCGTAGCGGCGGTGCAGCTCCCGCATGGTCAGCATATTGCACAGCTTGCTGTCTTTGTAGGCCTTGCCCGACTTAAAGGGCTTGCCGTTGATCATGGCAATGGGAGCCTTGAAGCCGTCGGCAAATCCCTGCAGGTTTCCGAGGTCTGGTGGGGCAGGGATAGGAATCTTGCCGCCGAGCTCTTTGGGGTTGGCGGTGACGGTGCCCAGAATGACCAGGCGGCGATCGGGAAAATTGCAGGCCTTGAGGTCATCTAGCAGCAGGTTGCACAGCAGGAAATGGCCGAGGTGGTTGGTGGCTACAGTGAGCTCGTAGCCGTCCTCGCTGCGCTCGGGCTCTTTTAATAAAGGGAGGTACACCGCTGCGTTGCACACCAGCGCGTCTAACGATTTCCCGCTGCTGCGAAACTTGCTGACGAACTGCCGCACGCTGTCCAACGACGCTAGGTCGAGGGGCATAATGGTGTAGTTTTTCTCTGGAATACCTAGCTCTTGAGCGACGCGCTTTGTTTTGTCTAGGTTGCGGCAGGCCATCACGACGTGCCAGCCTCGCTTTGCCAAGGCGTTGGCGGCGTGGAGCCCGACGCCCGAGGATGCGCCTGTAACGATAACGGTTCCGCTCTGCTCAGCCATGATCTTTGTTCTGGTCCTTAATACCTTGGATATTTAGGGGGCACGGATGAGGGCCTGGGGGTACCGAGCCCCTACGGAATGTTGAAATTCGGTAAGGCCATAGATATTACACCAATGGGTACAGGATGTTCCACGGCAACCCGCTCTTTGGAGATGCGCTTAGGGTGCGAGAGAGGAGCGATCGCCCAACCGTGAAGGGATTTGGGCTATTGTGTAGCCTTATTACAAAAGCTAACGTTGTGTATCGCCCTGGTTCAACCCAGACGGCAGCGATTGGGGGCACTGCAGCACCTGGAGCGATCGCGCTTTAATCTCGATGGGGCGATCGCCGTCGTAGCAGCTGCCCGCAATCAAGAACTGGGGTTCGGTGGTGTCGATGATGGTCTGCCAGCACAGCGGCAGCAGCCGCTCGGGGAACTCAAACTCCACCGGCTCATAGAAATCGTTGAACAGCAGCAGAAAGCTGTCGTCTTGGATGGGCTGACCGTCCTTGGTCCGGGACGGAATTTGGCCCCCATTGAGAAAAATCATGATGGAGTTTAGGGAGTAGTCGCGCCACTGGTCTTCGTCCATGTCGCTACCGTCTGGGTTAAACCAGCCGATATCCTCCACGCTTGACCCGTGAATAGCTCGGCCCTGGAACCAGTGACGGCGGCGAAAGACGGGGTGCTGCTGTCTCAGGCTGATGAGTTCCTGGGTGAAGGTGAGCAGGTCTTGGTTGCCTTGGGCCAGATTCCAGTCGAACCAAGAGAGCGGGCTGTCTTGGCAATAGCAGTTGTTGTTCCCCCCTTGGCTGCGGCCAATCTCGTCACCCCCCAGCATCATGGGTACGCCCTGGGAGAGCATCAGGGTCACCAGGAAATTTCGCTGCTGCTGTAGCCGCAGGGCCAAGATCTTGGGGTCGTCGGTTTCCCCTTCGGCCCCGCAGTTCCAAGAGCTGTTATGGCTCTCCCCATCTCGGTTACCTTCGTGGTTGGCTTCATTGTGCTTTTCGTTGTAGCTCACCAGGTCCCGCAGGGGAAAGCCATCGTGGGCCGTGATGAAGTTGATGCTGGCGTGGGGGCGGCGTCCGTTACCCGCATAGAGGTCAGAGCTGCCCGTAAACCGATAGGCGAACTCCGCCAGGGTAGCCCCTTCGCCGCGCCAAAAGTCGCGGATGGTGTCGCGGTACTTGCCGTTCCACTCGGACCACAGCAGCGGGAAGCGCCCCACCTGATAGCCACCATCCCCCAGATCCCAGGGCTCGGCGATTAGCTTGACGGTGGAGAGCACCGGATCTTGATGGATGATGTCGAAGAAGGCGGCCAGACTATCCACTTCAAACAGCTCGCGGGCCAGAGCTGACGCCAGGTCAAACCGGAAGCCGTCTACATGCATGTGCAGCACCCAGTAGCGCAGGCTGTCCATAATCAGCTTCAGCACCTGGGGATGGCGGACGTTGAGGGAGTTGCCGCAGCCGGTAAAGTCCATGTAGTAGCGCGGATCGTCTTCCACCAGTCGGTAGTAGGTGGCGTTGTCGATGCCCTTGAGCGTCAGAGTCGGCCCCAGGTGACTGCCCTCCCCCGTGTGGTTATACACTACGTCCAAAATTACCTCGATTCCGGCGGCGTGAAGCGCCTTCACCATCTGCTTGAACTCCTGCACCTGACCGCCCGGGGTGCGGTCAGCGCTGTAGCCGTCGTAGGGGGCAAAGAAATTAAGGGAGTCGTAGCCCCAATAGTTGCGCAGCCCCGCTTCCGCTAGGTGACCGGGGTAGGTATGAAAATGATGCACCGGCAGCAGCTCGACGGCGGTGACACCTAAATCTGTCAGGTGTTTGATGGCGGCGGGGTGGGCCAGACCCGCATAGGTGCCCTGCTGCTCGGAGGGAATGTCGGGATGCTGCTGGGTAAAGCCCTTGACATGCACCTCGTAAATGATGGTCTCTTCCCAAGGGTGGCGCAGGAGGCGATCGCCTTCCCAGTCAAAGGTTTCATCTACGACGACACATTTAGGCATCAGGTCGACGCTGTCGGTATCTGAAAAGGAGAGATCGGCCTTGGGATGTTCGGGATCATGGCCGTAGAGGGGATCACCGTGGCGGACATCTCCCGACAGCGCCTTGGCATAAGGATCGATGAGAAGCTTGTGGCGATTGAAGCGGTGCCCATCTTTGGGCGCATGAGGTCCATGGACCCGAAAGCCATATTCCTGACCAGGCTCAAGGTCAGGGATGTAGCCGTGCCAGACAAAATTGTACTCCTCAGGCAGCGGAATCCGCATCTCCTGACCAGCTTCATTGAATAAGCACAGTTCAACCCAGGTCGCGTTTTCAGAAAACAGCGCAAAATTTACGCCTTTACCATCCCATGTTGCACCGAGTTTAATCGCCGAGCCGGGCCAAACTTGAATCGTCATTGCCTGTGCTAGTGAACTACCTGACACTGCCAACCGCTGTCGAGTCTACCTCGCTGGCGGATTCTTTTAGCGGCTGTGCCTATATCAGGTAACCCTACCGCATTCGTGGGCTTAATAAAACGAAATCTGTAAGAAATATTAAGCTGCCGCGAGAGCGCACAAAGACTTTTGTGGCAATTTAACGTAACTTCAAGCTGCCGAATCGCTAAAAGCTGAGCTTAAATTAAGCCCGACGAATGAATGACCTAGCGGCCCATCCGCTCAGGCTAGGGGTCTACCTCAACCCAAACTCGGCTTTGGTTGGACTGGTGAACCAAGTCCATAAGCTTTTGAGCGTAGACCCCTTCCGCTAAAGATGGCGGAGTGCTGCGGCCCTGGGCAATGTCGTTTATCCAGTGATCGACAACCCGAATAAAGGGGGCCAACCGCCCATCAGGATAGACATGGCCAAACCGCAGCCGCGATGGAATCTCGATTTCTTGCAGGGGCTGCCCTGCTTCTCCTGCCCACAGGCGAAAGCCGTGAACGTAGTCTTTGAGGTTGTCGCTGCCCAAGATCACCGTACCGCGATCGCCGTAGATCTCTATCCAATGTCCCCGACCGCCGTAGGTAGCGGCGCTAAACACGGCGTGAACGGGGGTGCCGTCCTCCAGCTCTAGCATCATCTGACAGGTATCGTCGCTATCGACGGGTTTTAGGGTTTCTGTCTTGGGGTCAGGCCGCTGGGTCACGCCTGTGCTCAGCTGAGCGCACAGGCGCTTGATCGGGCCAAAGAGCCAGGTCACGTAGTCGAGGGCATGGGAGCCCACAGCCCCTAAGACGCCGCCCCCTAGGTCTTTTTGGGAGTACCAGTTCCAGGCCCGCTCTGGGCTAGCGCGGCCCGGCACGAGCCAGTCGATTTTGACTAAACGAGGGCGGCCAACAAACCCCTCTTCTAGCAGCTCGGCTAGCCGTTGCCAGGCGGGGACGTAGCGAAACTCGAAATCTAAGCAAGTCACAACGCCCTTTACCTCCGCTAAAGTCTGCAGATCTTCAGCCTCTTTCAGCGACAGCGCAGTGGGCTTTTCCAGCATCAGGTGCTTGCCGCTGTTGATGACGGTGCGGGCCATCTCATAATGTAGGAACGGCGGTGTGGAAATACTGACGGCATGAACTTTTGGGTCATTGGCAAGCTCATCTACGGTCCGGTAGGCCTGCGGAATATCGTGTTCAGCGGCGATCGCCCTAGCGGTATCCAAATCCCGGTGGTAAACCGCTATAAGCTGGGTTTTAGGATGGGCCTGAAATCCAGGGATGTGGATCTTCTGTCCAAATCCGGTCCCGACGATACCAATGCCAATGGGGAACTGTGCCATAAATAATCGATGCGAGCTGCGTATAAAAAGAGCTTTGTCAAATTGCCTTGCTTCGAGAGACAAGGTCTCTGGTCTGTAGAGCAGTACTGCCTTAGGAAATTAGGCGGTCTTTAACAGTCTGTAAGAGCTAGAAACTGATTTATAAAGTAAATCTTAACAATAATCTGATTTGTAAAGTAAATCTTAACAATAGAAATTTCTTATGGGAGTGGCTGTGCGACTAGGCCTATTGGTCTCTAAGAAAACATCTCACTAATTCCCTTTAGTCGCCTAGCCACAGCCTGGAGAGCGATCCGCACCTGGGACTGACTGAGGTTTGATGGGCTATCAGCCTCCATCGGTGCAATCAAGCGAAGCTGTTCGCGCACCGCGTCGTGGATGGCGTGCCATACGCCTTTACGCCGCCACTTTTGAAAGTAGAGGTAAACCGTGCTGTGAGGCGGTAGGTCGTGGGGCAGCATCTCCCACTGGCATCCCGTGCGCTGTACGTAGAAAACGCCGTTGAGAATTTCTCGGAAGTCAACTTCCACCGGGTGACCGATCTGCTTGGGCGTTGGTAGCAGAGGCCGGAGTATCGCCCACTCAGCATCGCTGAGGTCGCTGGGATACAGCTTGCGGTGGGGGTTAGCAACGTCAGGCAGCCGAGACATAGCTATACAAAAGTTAGTATTTGCCCAGCATAGGTTCAGATCGGGGGTGACCCGACGACTCTTTGCATTATTTTTATAAACCCATACTCCGTTTGAGTCTCGCGACGGAGATCTTTACGGCGTATCGCCTCGCTCCGAAACGGCCCACCAGGCCAAACCATAAGGCTGCACAGCGTCATTGACCTGGTCTTCATACTCCACGCGAATCTTGTAGCGCCCCGTTTCCGGAATCTGCTGAAAAATATGCTCGACGCTGTCGACAGCGCTGACGGACTGCCAAACGCTGTCGTCGGTGTCGTCTTCGTCCTCAGGGAGAAGATATAAATTGAGGTCGTTGAGGCCGTGGTCCTCGAAAGACTCCCCTGGCTCATACTGACCACTCTCATCGAGGTCATTGAGGGTAACCTTGCGGCTCCAAGCCAGTGTAATAGACACAAAGCTGCCCGCCTGCAGCGGCCCCTCGATCACATAGTCGCGGTATGTCGGTCCTTCACCATCGTCAGCAACGCTGCGGTAGTCCCAACCTTGAGCCGGTACCGGACCCTCTGGGCCGTGCTGACCGCCGCTAAACTGTTCATAGGCCCTGTAGGCGTTGAGGTGGCCAGTGCCCAAGTCGGCGCTGAGGGGCCGGGTATTGTCCGTATAGGCGTCAGAATCGAGCCAGGTTTGGTTGCGGTGGGTGAGCAGCGTGCGGCTCATGCCGAGATATTGCCCCGAGCCGTCGTCTTCGAGCTTATCGGCGGCGTTGAGCATCACGACCTTGGTGACTTGGGGATTGCGAGAGTCGAGGCTCCAGTCGGATCGCCTTTGCTGCAGCTGGCGATCGCCGTATTCCTGCAGTAGGGCCACGGTGGCGGTGACGTGGGGGGCCGCAAAACTGGTGCCGGTGGCGCGGATGGTGCTGCCGTCGGGGTTAACCATGCGCAAGTTGCTGCCAGGCGCTACCAAGCTCACAGAGCGGCGGGGGCCGACGTTACTCTCTAGCTCTTCCCGTCGCCCGACAATCATCTCCGGTTCGCTGCTGAGGCTGGAAAAATCAATTTTGGTGAACCTGCCGTCAACCTGAATTGAGTTGGCGACGGTAAGCCCGTTGAACAGATCGGTGGGGATGGGAATTCCCCCACGGCCCTGGTTTCCGGCAATTACGTACAGCACCCCATGCTCGTTAGAAGACCAGTCGATGCACTGGGTCAGTAGCGCGTTGCCGTCTAGCATGGCCTCCGGTCGAGGGTCGCTGGCGAGAGGTTCACCGAAGCTAAAGTTGATGGCCCGCACGTCTTGGCCATTTTGCTGCGCGACGGTTTGTGCCGCGAGGCATTCCTCCGGCTGAGCGCCGGCGCGCTGTACCCCCACCGCTGAGGAGTAGAGTCTGGCATTGGGGGCGACCCCGGTCAGCTGCTTATCCTGGCTGATCATGACGCTGGCGACGTTGGTGGCGTGGCCGTCGACCAGCTCACCCGCGCCAATGGAGTCGTCTTGCCTAAAGACTCGGTCTACGCGCACCACTGGGTTTTGCTGGGGAAGCTTATCGAGCCGATATTGAGCGGGGCGGCCAATCTCAACCTGACCGATGGCAATCTTTGCCCCGGTGATGTTGAGCGGGTCTTGGTGGAGACGCAGGGCGTCGATACCTGCCTCTCCCACTGAGTTAAGCAGCGCCATCACTGGCGTCACCATCGGCGTCATCATTGGGGCTGCGATCGCCGCTGTCACACCTGCCGCTAGCCAAATAAAGCGTGCTGCTATCCGCTTGGGCATACCCTACCTCTTCATCCCAGGTCTGTTCAACTCCATCATGCCTGAAGTCTAATCTAACCGCTCTAATCCGGCTGCCTTTATTTATCCTTCCTAGCCCAGGGGCCCTAATCATATCTAGACAGTACCTTTAGAATGAAAGCAGTCTGGCGATCGCTGATCGATTCCTCACTGGAGTTTACCTGCCCGATGATGCAGCTACATTTTCAACGCTCCACTGTCATCAATGCGCCAGTTGATATCGTCTGGCAATTCCACGAGCGGTCAGACATCCTTGAGATTTTGACGCCGCCTTGGCAGCCGGTTGAGATCAAGCGGCGGGAAGGCGGCTTAGGAGTCGGCGCTGAGACTGAGTTTAGAATTTGGCTCGGCCCCCTGCCGGTGCGCTGGCTGGCGCGTCACACCGCCTGCGATCCTCATCGTCTGTTTATTGATGAGCAGGTTGATGGGCCGCTGGAGCGCTGGGTGCATCGGCATCAGTTTGACGCGGAGGACGGCAAGACGCGCCTCACCGATGCGATCGCCTTTGTCCTGCCTGGGCAGCCCGTTTCAGCCTGGATGATGGGGGATTTTATTAAGACCCGGCTCGAAGATATGTTTCGCTACCGGCACCAGATTACGCAGCAGGAATGCGAGCGGTGGGGTTAGACGCTAGCATCTAACGATCCGAAGACTGCTGCAGTAGCGGCAGAGTAAGCAAAAATCCTGCGCCAAAGCAGCTCAGCATCACGGCCACGACCGCCAGAATTAACCAGAGATTAGGCCTGCGAGGAGCGCCCTTTGCGGTGGGAGGAGACGGGGGAACGGCTACGGTCTGGCGCAGATGAGGCGGCTTAAACAAGGACGGTTTGGGAGGCCCTGTCGCAGCACTGGCGCGGGGACGGGCATTAACGTGGCTGAGGGCCGCTTTTAGGCTTTCGTCATCGTCCCGAGATACCGGCTGAGGAGCGAATTGAGGACTAGGTTGAGGGCCAGGCTGGAGGCCAGACTGAAGGCCAGATGGGGGGAGCAAGTCGTCAGCAAGAAGGCGATCAAGTTCAGCGAACATATCGGTCGCGCTGGCCTCTGTCGCATGAGCCTCTGCCGCGTCGGCCTTAGGAACGCTGGCGTTGGGCGCGATAGGGTCAGGCGTACTGACATCGAAGGCCGGGACATCTGCGTCGCCGTCAGCCTGCCGCTGAGACTCAGATACTGTAGGAGCACTATGCTTGGCCCCCTCGTTGTCGGGACTGGAGCTGGGCGTGGAAGATGGGGGAGGGGCCGCGGGCTGCTCAGAATAGACAATATGGTGTAGATTTAGAGCGCTGGCCATGATGCGCTCAATCTCAACGCGCAGCTGCTGATTTTGCTGTATCAGCTGTTGGTTCTGTTGACTGACTGATTTCAGCTGATGCCGAGTCGTCTGAAGCTCTGAGACCAGGTCTGAATGAGCCGAGGAAGAGGCAGTTGAGGCCCCTAGCTGCGAGGTGTTTTGGGGGGTGGTCGGTTGATTCACGTTGGACCTCATGCTAGCCGCAGACCTGTCACAGATTACTTGTCACAGAATTGACATATTCCAGCGATATGCTCACGCTAGAATCTAAGCCCCAGCATAGTTCAAACCTGCTCATTCGTCTTCGTTTGTCAAAAGAATTTGGCAATTGGGCGTAGAGCGTAGAGGATTAGTCCGCTGGTTGTCTTTTAGAGAAACGACACCATGCCTCCCGTCTCGACTCGACAGCTGAAATCACGACTCTATCGGTGGTTTTGTGCCGCCCTGGGCTTCGCTCTAGCGATCGCTATGGGCAGCTGCCAGATGAGCTGGTACAAGACAGAGGCCGCGCAGATTTCCCCCTTGGTGATCAGCGAAATCAGCGACCCCAAGACCTTCAACCCCGTCATGAGCCAAGAAGTCACCGCTGTGTTTGGCCTGCTGTATGAGGGGCTGCTGCAGGAGAATGGTATTACCGGGGAGCTAGAGCTGGCGGTGGCCGAGTCGGTTGAGGTTTCTGAGGACCAAAAGCGTATTGTCTTTACGCTGCGGGAGGGGCTGCTGTGGTCGGACGGAGAGCCCTTTACCGTGGACGATGTTGTCTTTACCTACAACGACATTTACTTCAACCCCGCCATCCCTAGCGGCGAGAGCGATATTTTGCGGATTGGGGACGAAGGTTTGTTTCCCACCGTCAACAAGCTAGACGAACGCCGAGTTGAGTTTGTTGTTCCCCAGCCGTTTGCGCCGTTCTTGCGCTACGCGGGGGGAATCACGATTTTGCCCCAGCATGTACTGGGGGAGGCGGTCAGCGAGATGGATATGGACGGCAACCCTCGCTTTATCTCAGTTTGGGGGACGGACACTGACCCCAAGAAAATTATCGGCAATGGTCCCTACCGGATGGTGAGTTATGCTCCCGGACAGCGGGTAATTTTTGAGCGCAATCCCCATTACTGGAAGGGGACAGAGGAAGAACCCCAGCCCTACATCGAGCGTTTTGTGCTGCAAATTGTGGAGTCTACAGACGCCTCGCTGCTGCAGTTTCGCTCTGGAGGACTAGACGTGATTTCGGTCCCCCCTGAGAATTTTGCCCTGCTGAAGCGCGAGGAGGACCGAGGCGGTTTCGAAATTCACGAAGACGGCCCCCGTCCGGGCACCAACTTTATTTCCTTCAACCTGAACGTGGGCAGTCGCGACGGTAAGCCGCTGGTGGATCCTATCAAGTCCGCCTGGTTTACGGATCCGGCCTTTCGTCAGGCGATCGCCTACGCCATCGACCGCGACACGATGATCAACAATATTTTTCAGGGATTAGGAGAGCCCCAGACCTCACCCATATCGGTGCAAAGCCCCTACTACCTGCCGCCCGGCGACGGATTAGAGACCTACGACTACAGCGCAGAGACCGCCCGTGAACTCCTCACAACTGCTGGGTTTGAGTACGATGCCGGCGGGGCGCTGCAGGATAAGGACGGCAATGCTGTCCGCTTCACCCTGATTACCAACGCAGGCAACAAAATCCGAGAGGCGATCGGGGCGCAGGTGAAGCGAGATCTGCTGGATATTGGCATTCAGGTGGACTTTCAGCCCATCGCTTTTAATACGCTAGTGGATAAGCTCACCAATACCTTGGATTGGGAGTGCTTTATCTTGGGTCTTAGCGGTGGCGTGGAGCCCAACAGCGGCGCTAACGTCTGGCGGACTGACGGCAGCATGCATATCTTTAACCAGGCCGCCCTGCCGGGACAGCCCCCCGTTGACGGTCGCAAGATATATGACTGGGAGGGTGAAATTAGCGATCTTTATATTCAAGCGGCGCAGGAGCTAGACGAAGAAAAGCGGAAAGCGCTCTACGCAGAAACGCAGCGCCTGACCCAGGAATATTTACCCTACATCTACTTAGTCAATCCCCTATCTCTGGGGGCCGTGCGTAACCAGGTGGAAAATGTGCAGTACTCTGCCCTTGGCGGGGCGCTGTGGAACCTGGAGTCGCTGAGGCTGACCGAGCAATAGCGTTTTGCTCTACCCTAGAAGTGGTGAATCGTAGGACAGGAATAGGTTTTGCAGCCCGATCAGCTTCAGGCAATTCTTCACAGCGTGGCTCAGGGGCAGGTGTCCCCTGAGCAGGCGCTGGCTAAGCTTAAGCACTTCGACGTGGAGCCCGTGGGGGACTTCGCCCAAGTAGACCACCACCGCGCCTTGCGCACCGGATTTCCGGAGGTGGTGTGGGGACCGGGCAAGACGCCGGAGCAGCTCGTAAAAATCATCCAGGCCCTCCAGGAGGACCAGCCGGTAGTCATGGCGACCCGGATTGAGCCCCAGGTCTACGAGCAGATTGCCCCAGAGCTGCCGGGGCTACGCTACTATCCCGAAGCGCGCATCTGTGCGGTTGTTCATAATCAGCCCTCAAAGGCCGACGCGATCGCCCCCCGCTACCCCGGCACCATTACCCTCATCTCTGCCGGCACTTCCGACCTGCCCGTCGCCGAGGAAGCCGCTGTGACCGCCGACCTATGTGGATTTCAGACCCAGCGCCTTTGGGACGTGGGCGTCTCCGGAATCCACCGGCTGCTGGCCCATCGACACCTGATTACCGAGGCGGACGTGCTAATTGTGGTGGCCGGGATGGAGGGGGCGCTGCCCAGCGTAGTAACGGGTCTGGCGGCCTGCCCCGTGGTGGCGGTGCCCACCAGCGTTGGCTACGGCACCCAGTTCAATGGGCTGACGCCCCTGCTGACGATGCTCAACTCTTGCGCAACGGGGCTAGGGGTCGTGAACATCGACAATGGCTTCGGGGCGGCAATGCTGGCGGCCAAGATTTTGCGCACCGCCGAGCGGCTGGCCCAGCGATCGCCTTAACCTCACGGCCCCTGCGAAGCAACCTCGGCATCTTTTACCAGCCTTTGCCCCCGCAGCAGCGCCATAATGTCCTCCCGGTAGCTTTGAAACGCCTGCATCGACTTGATCTGATAGGTCCGCTCAGCCGGTAAGTCAATTCGTACCTCCGCCTGCACCGTTCCTGGATGGGCCGCCAGCACATACACCCGCTGCGACAAAAATACCGCCTCTTCTACGTCGTGGGTAATCATCAGAACGCTAGTTTCCGTGCTCTGCCACAGCTCTCGCATAAACTGCTGCATCGATTCCTTCGTCTGCACGTCCAGCGCTCCGAACGGCTCATCCATCAGCAAGATTCTAGGCCGCGAGGCCAGCGCCCGGGCGATCGCCACCCGCTGCTTCATACCTCCCGAAAGCGCTTTGGGCAACGCCTGAGAAAAGTGCTCTAGCCCCACCATTTGCAGAAAATACCGCGCGGCGTCTCGCCGCTCTGGGCTGTTCACCCCCTGCAGCTTTAGCCCAAACTCGATGTTCTTTTGTACGCTCATCCAGGGGTAGAGGGTATAGCTTTGAAACACCATGCCCCGATCTGCGCCCGGTCCGGTGACCGGATAGCCATCGACTACAACCTCTCCTGAGCTTGGGGCGTCCAGCCCGGCGACGAGGCGCAGCAGCGTAGACTTGCCAGAGCCCGAGGCTCCGACGACGCAGACAAACTCTCCCGTTTCTACATGGAGGTTGACGTCCTCTAAGGCAACCAGCGGCCCCTGACGGGTATCAAACTGCTTAGAGAGGTGGTTGACTTCCAAATGCATAGCAATTGCCTCATACTGCAGATTAATCCATCGCCCATCGGCAGGTTATTCGCCCTAGCACCCGCAGCGACAGATCCATCAAAAACCCGATGAGTCCCAGAACAAGCAAGCAGGCGAAAATCTCATCCGTCTGGAAAAACTTCTGGGCAATCAAAATCCGCTTCCCCAAACCTGTCTCTGCCGCCACAAGTTCCGCCACCACGACCAGGTTCCAAGATGCGGCCAGGTTGATGCGAAACGCATCAATGACGCTGGGCAAAACGTAGGGGGTAATCACCTGAAGCAATACCTGCCGCCTTGCCCCTCCCAAGGTATAGGCAGTCTCTAGGAGCTCCTTGGGGACAAACTTCACCGCGTCCATAATCATCAGCGTGTTGAAAAACACCGTGCCGATGAAAATCAGCGCTATTTTTGGCGCTTCCCCCAGCCCTAAGTAAATGATCAACAGAGGGATGAAGGCGGGGGCAGGCATGTAGCGCACAACGCCAATAATAGGTTCAAACAGCGATCGCACGCTGGCAAAAGACCCCATAGAGATTCCAAGAGGAGCCGACACTGCCGCCGCCAGCAGGAACCCCGCCGACACCCGCAGAAAACTCGCCAGCGTATCGCCCACCAAGAAGCCGTCACGCCACAGTTCTGCTAACGCTCGGGCTATGGTAATGGGCGAGGGGAGAAATTTCTCTTCCACGAAGCCTGACGCGGCTACGAGCCACCAGGCCGCGAGGGGTATCAGCACTGACAGCCCTGCCAAAAGAGCGCTGAGACGAGCAGGAATGTCTTCCCGTAGCCGCCAAAAGACGGCGGGGGGGAGGCTCTTGGGTTCAGACGCCGGAGCGTCGGCAGGGCGGGCGGTGAGCATAGCGAGCCTGGGGCAACATCAACAGACAGTCTCAGGGAGAGGGCAGCTACTCTGCCTACAAGGGTGAGCGCAGTAGGGAGGGCAGCGCGCGAATAAAGGTGGCTCTACTGCGCGTCGGCGTAGGCCTGAACAAACTGGTTGTCTAGCACCGCTTCGAGATCGGGCGCCTCGGGAATAAAGCCCACTTCCACCATAAAGTCGGCCATTTCTTTGGCGGCAAAAGGCATAGCAGTCATGTCGTCACCCCCTTCAAAAGCCTCCAGATTCTCGTCAATCGTGAAGAAGCGGGTCCCTTCGAGATAGGTCTCGAAGTCAGCATCGTCCACGCTAGCCCGCTTCGCCATGATTGCGTTGGCCTCTTCAGCGCTCTCGGCCATAAAGTCTCGGACGTCAAACCAAGTGTCGACTAAAGCCTGAACCTGGTCGGGCCGCTCGTCAATCAGGGTCTGGGTCACAACCAGCAGGTCGGGGATAGCGCCCGGAAACTCGGCAGAACTCGCCAGCTCTTTGCTTCCCTCCCGCGTCAGGGCGGTTTCCCAAAAAGGAACCCAGCCCGCAAAGGCGTCGGTTTGGCCCGCCGCAAAAGCCGTCGCTGCCGCGCCCGTCTCCAGATTTTTAATTTCGACAGCGTCCCGACTCATCCCGGCTTCTTCTAAAGCTAGAGAGAGCAAAAAGTCTCCTACGACCCCCTCTTCTAGGGCCACGGTCCTGCCCTCTAGGTCTGCAACGCTGTTGATATCTTCGGCAACGATTACCTTGTCGTTGCCGTCAGAGTTGTCGTTTACCAGCACCCCAACCTCGCCGTTAACGGCGTCAGCCGCAAAGGAGATGGTGTCATTGAGCGTCTGGCAGTTGGCATCGAGCTGACCGGCGGCTAGAGCTTCCATGGAAGACAAATAGCCATCGAACCAAATCAGCTCAACGTTGGCTCCGTTTTGCTCAAAGAAACCCTGCTCTTCAGCAATTTTCCAGGGCCACCAGCCTGCCCAGCTGCTGTAACCCATTTTTATGGGTTCACCGCTAACTTCTGCGGGAGCGGTAGCGTCGGCAGTTGATGTATCGGCGTCTGAGTCAGAGGCTGGCGGCTGTCCGCAGCCTACGGCAACAAGGAAGGTGCAGACGAATGCGAGGGTGAGTGAAAGTAGGGAACGGCGTTTCATATGCTCTAAGAAAACTGTTTCGTATGCGCTTTGGGTAAGGGCTCTATTGGTCTATCGTCAGGCGGTCTATCGTTAGGTGGTGGGTCACGCGATGCTACGCCAAAAGCCCAGGAGATCGGCAACAAACGCGAACCTCCCGGGCTTTTATCCCGCCGTGTACCGAATCGCCACACGGCTAGAGACAGTGGACGGTTTGGCTTCCCCTCTCGGACCAGCCGTTCAGCAGCATCTGAACCGGAACCCTAGGGAATCATAAAATATTCAGTTTGGATGGCGATCGCCTTGGCGCAAAAGTCGGCACAAGAAGGCCAAGATTTGTCTGCCAAACACCTCTAGGTCTCTCTATAGAAGCAAGCCCTAGGCCAACAAAAAGTAGCATCTGTTACGGAAGCGTTACGAATGAACAAAACTTGTCAATCACAAAGGTTTGTTTCGGCTGATTTTTCAACGCTGCGCCGTCACTGTTCACTGAGAATCGGGCTTGACCCCAGGTGGCTGCGCTTCTATAGTGAGCAGTTGCAAGGCATCGCAGAGGTTCAGGCATGACCCCACCGGAAGATTCAACTTTTCAGCGGCCCCAGGGCGAAGAAGCTCAAAGCGCTTTAGAGCGTGAAACCAAGCCTCCCGATGACAGGGTGGCAGCAGGAGGTGTCCCAGGGTCTAGAGTACGGTCTAGAGGCCGCCGCCAGCATTCGCGATCGCACCATTCCTACCTTTTCTCGCGGCGAGCTGCCCCACTACGCAGGTATCAACACCTTCCTCAAAGCCCCTTACATCGAAGACGTGCGCCAGGTGGGCAACTACGACGTGGCCATCGTCGGCGTTCCCCACGACTCCGGCACCACCTACCGCCCCGGCACCCGCTTTGGCCCTCAGGGCATCCGCAAAATTTCCGCTCTCTATACCCCCTACAACTTTGAGTTTGGCGTTGACCTGCGGGAGCAGATTACCCTGTGCGACGTGGGGGATATCTTCACGATTCCGGCCAACAACGAAAAATCCTTCGACCAAATTTCCAAGGGCATTGCTCATATTTTTCAGTCGGGGGCATTGCCTATCGTGCTAGGAGGCGACCACTCCATCGGCTTCCCCACAGTGCGGGGGGTATGCCGCCACCTCGGCGACAAGAAAGTCGGCATCATCCACTTCGATCGCCATGTGGACACTCAGGAAACCGACCTAGACGAGCGCATGCACACCTGCCCCTGGTTCCACGCCACCAACATGGCCAACGCCCCCGCCAAAAACCTGGTGCAGTTGGGCATTGGCGGCTGGCAGGTGCCTCGCCAAGGGGTCAAGGTATGCCGGGAGCGCTCAACGAATATTCTCACGGTCACCGACATCATCGAAATGGGCATGGATGCTGCCGCTGACTTTGCCCTAGAGCGAGCCCTCGACGGCACCGACTGCGTGTGGATTAGCTTCGACATCGACTGCATTGACGCGGGCTTTGTGCCGGGGACGGGTTGGCCTGAGCCGGGTGGACTACTGCCTCGGGAGGCGCTGATGCTGCTGGGTAAAATCGTGCAGCGCGCCCCAGTCTGCGGCATTGAAGTGGTGGAGGTGTCCCCCCCCTACGACGTCAGCGACATCACGGCGCTGATGGCCACCCGCGTTATCTGCGACAGTATGGCTCACCTGGTGCTCTCCGGGCAGCTCCCGCGCCGGGAAAAGCCCGCCTACATCACTGACGAGGCGAACATGGCTGTCGATGAGGCCTGGAGCTAGACCCCAGCCATGCACGAAACCGACATGACCCGAGCGCTGATTGTCACCCTTAAAGACTGGTGGCAGGCGCAGCCCGGTCAGCCCCAGGTCTCTCAGGTGCATCTTGTTGTGGGGCAGTTCACCTGCGTTGAGCCAGCCAGCCTGCAGTTTGCCTTCACCCATCAAACCAAAGGGACCTTCCTAGACCAGGCCGAGTTAGTCATTCGCGAGACGCCGCTGGTGGCCTTTTGCCGCGGCTGCCGCGCCGAATACCGCCCGACTATCGGTCTACAGTACGCTTGCCCCACCTGCGGCTCTCCCTTGGACGATATTCGCTCCGGCCGAGAGCTGAAGATCGATCGCGTAGAATACGCTGGGCCGAACATCGCCTCCAATTATTCTGATTGACGCCCTATGCACCAAACTTTCTCCGCAGCCCTAGAGCTTGACTTGCTCCACGCCAACCAAGCTGGGGCCGACCACAACCGCAGTCACTTCGACCGCTGGGGCATCACCTGTCTCAACCTGATGAGCAGCCCTGGCGCAGGCAAAACGGCGCTGCTAGAGCGTACCCTAGCAGCGCTAACCCCAGAGTTGGCGATCGCCGTCATTGAGGGAGATATGACCACCGAACTGGATGCCGATCGCCTGCGGCAGTATGGGGTGCCGGTGGTCGCCATCAATACAGGGCGAGCTTGCCACCTCGATTCGCAGATGGTGGCCGGGGGGATTCGCACTCTGGAAACGCAGCACGATCCCCACGCGCTTGATTTGGTGCTGGTGGAGAATGTGGGTAACCTGGTATGCCCCGCCGAATTTGAGGTGGGGGAGCATGCTAAAGTGGCGCTGTTGAGCCTTACCGAAGGGGAAGATAAGCCCCTCAAGTACCCAATTATGTTTCGCGAGGCGGACTGTCTGCTAGTGACCAAAGTTGACCTTGCCCCCTACCTTGATGCCGACCTCGCCCAAATCGAGGCCAACGTCCGCCAGGTCAACCCCAATGTCCCTGTTCTGCCCGTATCGACCAAGGAGGGGACGGGGCTAGACGAATGGTTTAGCTGGGTTAAGCAGCAGCACCAGTCTGTCTCACAGAAGCGCTAGCTGCCCTAAAAGCCCACCCCGCGCTGCCTCCAGTCCAACAGAACAAAATTTCTATAAATCCACCCCCAAATACCTGGACACCGCGTCCCCAAGGTGGTACAACTGTTCTGAGGTAGAAGAATAGGCAAACCATATGGAACCTCTCACTCCCGCTCAACAAGAGCTTTATGACTGGCTAGTCGCCTACATCCGCGAAAACCAGCATTCCCCCTCTATCCGTCAAATGATGCGGGCCATGGGACTCAAATCTCCAGCCCCCATTCAAAGTCGGCTAGATCATCTGCGCACTAAAGGCTACATCGCCTGGACTGAAGGCCGCGCCCGCACTATCCGCCTGGCCGAATCCGTCCACAATGGCCTGCCCATCTATGGGGAAATCGCTGCGGGGGGACTGATTGAACCCTGCACCGATGCGGAAGAGAGGCTCGACCTCTCCGGCATCCAGCTGCGCCCCAAGGACTACGCCCTGCGGGTCAACGGCGACAGCATGATTGGGGCCATGATCGCCCCTGGCGATATCGTGATCATGCGGCCCGTTCAAGAGGCCGATCGCCTCAAGAATGGCACCATCGTCGCGGCGCGGGTAGAAGGCGAGGGGAATACCCTCAAGTACTTCTACCGTAATCGCATGGAGATCACCCTCGCTCCCGCAAATCCTAAGTACGAGCCGATCAAAAAGCCTGCCGATCAGGTGTCGGTGCAGGGCCGGCTAATTGGCGTGTGGCGCGACTACATCGTCTAGCGGGGGCCGCAGCACGATAGACTCCAGACATTCCACCTCACGTGTTCTGTCTGGAGCGCTATGCAGCTAATCGACTGGCTAATTGTCTTAGCCTACCTCGTCGCTACCCTCGTCCTAGGACTTTATCTCTCTCGCCGGGCTTCTGGGAGCCTAGCCGACTTCTTCGTTTCAGGTCGGCAGCTCCCGTGGTGGCTGGCAGGTACGAGCATGGCGGCTACGACTTTCTCCATCGACACGCCGCTCTACATCGCAGGCGTTGTCGGAACCCGCGGCATTACCGGTAACTGGGAGTGGTGGAGCTTTGGTGTGGGCCACGTGGTGATGGTGTACCTATTTGCCCGCCCCTGGCGGCGCTCCGAAATCGTCACCGACGCTGAGCTAACTGAGATTCGCTATGGGGGACGTCCGGCGGCGACGCTGCGGGCAACAAAGGCCTTTTTGTTTGCTGTCCCTATTAACTGTATCGGCATTGGCTATGCCATGTTGGCCATGGTGAAAGTCGTGGACGCCCTCGAGCTGTGGCAAAGCTTGGGGCTGAACCCAGGAGAGAATGGCAAGGTGCTAAGCGTGATTGCTGTCAGTCTGCTGGTGCTGCTGTACTCCGGCTTTTCGGGGCTGTGGGGTGTCGTGACTACCGACTTTTTGCAGTTTGGACTAGCGCTGATCGGGGCGATCGCCGTTGCGGTAATTGCGGTAAATCATGTGGGAGGCATAGCTCCCCTAGTCGAGCAGGCCCAGGCAACGACCGAGTTCGATATTTTGGCCTTTTTTCCGCTGCAGGTCACTGGCGACGTCCCCTGGCTCGCCTGGAGCCAAACGGCAGGCATCAGCGTCAGCACTTTCTTCGCCTATGTGTTCGTACAGTGGTGGGCCTTTCGCCGCAGCGATGGGGGGGGAGAATTTGTGCAGCGGCTGGCGGCGGCGAAGACAGAAGCTGAGGCAGAGCAGGCGGCATGGCTATTTAACGGACTGCATTACGTGGTGCGCACCTGGCCCTGGGTAGTGGTGGCTCTGGCGGCGGTGGTGATCTACCCTGATTTGGCGGACCGGGAGCTGGGCTACCCCATGCTGATGCGAGAATTTTTACCGCCAGTGCTGCTGGGGATCGTAGTCGCTTCCCTGGTGGCAGCGTTTATGAGTACGGTGTCGACGCTGATCAATTGGGGGGCGTCATACATAACTAACGACCTCTATGCCCGCTTCTTTCGTCCGGAGGCCTCTCAAGCAGAGCTTGTGATGGCGGGACGCTTAGCCTCGGTCGGGGTGACTCTGATAGGGGCGAGCGCCGCTTTCTTTGCCCAAGATGTGGGCACTGTGTTCCGTTTAGTCATTGCTATCGGCACCGGGCCAGGGCTAGTGCTGATTTTGCGGTGGCTATGGTGGCGAATCAATGCAGCGGCGGAGCTAGCCGCCATGGTGACGGGGTTTGTGATTGGCCTGGCTACCAGCGTGGTGCCCGTAGTGCAAATTGAGGACTTTGGCTGGCGGCTAATGGTAACTTCCCTGCTCACAGCGATAATTTGGATTGGGGTGATGCTGGCGACGCCCCCAGAATCTCCGGAGATATTGAACGCTTTCTACCGGCGCATTCAGCCCCCCGGGCCGGGGTGGCGATTGCAGCAGCAGCAGACGGGGCTCCCCCCGGCCCAGTCGCTTGCCAATAGCCTTTGGTGCGTGGTGGCGGGGATACTGCTGCTGTTTGGCAGCATGTTTGCCCTAGGCGGTTTTTTACTGCTGCAGCCGTTGACGGGGTGGGTGTCTTTAGTGATAGCTGTGCTCGGCGGGTTTTGGCTACGGCGGCTGAGTCGCTCTCGGCGTGATCTTTTAAAGGCCGCAGATCTGCACTAGTGCGCTAGGCGCTCGTCAACGCTAAGCGACTACAGCCACAATCGCCCTCTCTGCGTTTTCAGCGGCGCATTTTAAAGAAGCAGCTGCGATCGCCGCGAGGACGAGGAGGCACTGGTAGAGATGTCCCTACTCGGCAATTCAGTCAATAGCTTTAAATTATCTGCCGATTAGGGTAGCGTTTCCGATAATGGGAAGTAGGGCCATAAATAGACCTTGTCTAGATTAGGGAGCAGAGCTGCTTCTCGAGGCAACTCTATCCGAAATAATTCGGGTTGAGACTGCGGGCGTAGGACCGTACAGCGCAGCGTCAAAAGGTCTTCCGCTTTGACAGCATTTCACGCCATACTGGCTTTATCCATACCCCATAGATCCCCTACAGATACTTCATACTTTCTCTATTTCCCTGGTTGGGACGCAATCATGATCGACATCATCATCGTATTGGCATTTGTACTCGCAGGCGGTGGGATCGGCTACTACAGCGTCGATCTGCTGCCTACCGATGCTCTGGCCCAGGTCAGCAGCATTGAGGGACTAAGCACCGTCTTGGCAGCATTTGGAGCCTTGATCGGCACTGTGGTAGGGCTCGCCGCCCAGACAACCTACCGTCGGCTGCAGAAGGGACTGCGCGATATGCCAGTGGACATGCTCTTGAGTCGAGCTGTAGGGCTTATTCTCGGGCTGCTCATTGCCAACCTGCTGCTCGCGCCGCTGTTCCTGCTGCCGATTTCAGAAGACTTCGCATTCATCAAACCCCTAGCTGCTATCCTAGGCAGCGTCCTGTTTTCGGTTTCCGGCATGAGTTTGGCTGACATTCATGGTCGCACGCTCCTGCGGTTAATCAACCCTAATAGCGTTGAAACCTTGCTGGTGGCTGAAGGAACGCTTAAGGCCTCCTCCGCTAAAATTCTGGACACCAGCAGCATTATTGATGGTCGCATCAACGACCTATTGACCACCGGTTTTTTAGAGGGTCAGCTGCTGGTGCCCCAGTTTGTGCTTCAAGAGCTGCAGCAGGTCGCTGATGCATCGAACGACCAAAAGCGCGTTCGCGGGCGGCGAGGGCTGGACGTCCTGCAAGAGATGCAGGCCAACTATCCCGATCGCATCTCCATTCACCCAGTAGACTATGACGATATCCCTACCGTAGATGCTAAGCTGGTGCGCTTCGGTCAGGAGATCAGCGGCATGCTGCTGACCACAGACTATAACCTCAACAAGGTCGCTAGCCTTCAGCAGGTGACCGTCCTCAACATCAATGATTTGGCCCAGTCACTACGGCCCAACTACCTACCCGGAGACAGCCTCAACCTACGAATTTTGAAGCAGGGGAAAGAGCCTGCTCAAGGGGTTGGCTATCTGGACGATGGCACTATGGTGGTAGTAGAAGAGGGCAGCGGCTACTTAGGAGACGATTTGTCGGTGGTGGTCACCGGAGCGCTGCAAACGTCTGCTGGGCGGATGATTTTTGCCAAGCCTGAGTCTGTAACCGCTTGACTACGGCGCGACGCCGCGAATCTGATCGATGACGACCTCCACCAGCTTGAGGCCGCCGACGAAGTAAGCGGTAACCAGCGCCGTAGAAACAGCCCCGGCGATGACGCAGGTGGTGAGCCCGGCTAGACCCACTAGGCCGTCGTCTTCGATGAGGCTAAAGCCGACAATAAACACGCCGATGGCGGGAAAAGTATTGGTCAGCGGTAGTGGGATCATCATCGAGATTCCCATGAGGGCGATCGCGACTCCGAGCACGGCTCGCCACAGGGGGCTCGTGCAGATATAGGCCATGCGAGGTTTGGAAAGAGACTCCAGCCGCTTTAGCCAAGGCAACCCCGCCGAGAGAATGCGCTGGGTTTGCTTGAGGCCAATGGACCGCTGCCGCAAGCCGCGAGGGAACCAGGGCTCGGGCCGGCCCACGGCAAACTGTAGGGCCAGTAGCACAATGAGAATGCCAAACGGGATTGAGTAGCCCGGGGCCGGAACCGGTAGCGCGGAGGGCAGCGCCAGCAGCACCAGTAAAAAACCAAAGGTGCGCTCGCCCGCCAGCTCTAAGATATGGTCGAGCCGAATTTTGTCAGTGGGCGGCTCCTCAAAGAAGTAGCGGTGTAAATCTGCGGAAAATCGTGCCACTCAGTGCTCCTCGTCTCATTTAGTACGGCTCGCAGCGCCGCTCGCCAAGAAACGCACTAGGCCACGCTGCTGTCCTCTATCATGGCTCAGCACTGTGGGTTTCTCGTTAAGTTTCGGTAACGCTACTCGACAAAACTAGGTGAGTTCTTTAAAGCTACTGACTTGCCCTTTGACCGGTTTGTCTGATACCTAGAGCGAAGGACTGAGCTAACTGAGCCGCTTTAGCGCTTCGTCAGCGGATTTTTCAATGTGCTGCCGCTGCTCATCGTCGTAGCCCCATCGGGTCAAAAATGCTTCGAAGCTGCCGTCGCTGGAGGCGGCGCTGTCGCGCAGCTGCGTCAGCGCTTCGGTCAGTGAGGGTAAACGCAGTGCTTCAATTAGCTCTAGCGATCGCGATCGCACCTGCTCTGACTGCTGAGCCATCTCAGAGTTACCTTGGCGGCGGTGAGCCACCACCATGGCGGTGGACATGGCCAGATTTTTAGTGAGCAAGTCTGTTGTTTGCTCAGGCGCTTGCCGAAGCCCTTCCACCACCGCCGGGTGAGGCGGGTGATCTAGGGGGTGCTCACCCGTCAGATAGACCACAAAAAAGCCCCGGCCGCCTTGCTTACTCTGAACCAGGTCAGCAACTGTCTGCGCTATAGCTGCCTCATCTGCTGATTGAGGGAGTGACTGGGCAGCTGCTCGAACAGACTCAAGCAGCTGCCCAGTCAGCTTGATTGAAGCGTTGAAGGAGACGTCGCTGGGGATGGAGGGAAGCTGTATCACGATGAGGGGACCGCTGAGGCTGCTCTGATACTGTGGGTGGATCCTGCAGAAACGGGACGAAGCTGAGAACTAAATAAAGCTGATTTTCTGGAAAGTCGGGCGGTGGCGGTGTTGCAATACTGTGACGTCGACGATTGTGAAACCGATGATTGCGATACCGATGAGCAATCCTGGCTCAGACGAGCCGCGTCAGTTAACACAACAATCCATCGTCCCGTTTCTGGATCGCGATGAGTTGTAAACGGGTTAGGCTTTAGAGCCTGTTGAGGTGTCTGAAACATAATGCACTCCTCTCTCTGATTAGAAAACACCCTGGATGGTTGGCAATCAGCTTGTGCAACTTGTTTACTGCCTAACTGGTAACTATCATCACCCTGACGGACGCTGCACAAAGCCCAACAGAGCCCATAGAAAGCTCATGATGACATAATTATACAGATTACTGCAAACGGCTGTACAAGTTAGTCTGCCGATATACCGATTCGATCAATTTGCCCAGTCTTAGCTTTAATCCATCATTGCGCCGAAACTCACTCGATGCGCTGTGACGGTCAGAAAGTCACATTTTTAGCGACTAGACGAGAAGCCCCGTGCTCTACCCGTCAGGGTGAGCGTCGGGATGAGAGTCGCGCTAGCCGAAGTGCGCCCGCAAAATGATGCACAGCGGATAGTGCGCTCAGCGCTGAGGCTAGCAGTTGGTATGATAGAGATAGCAAGGTGATACACCCCGCAAAGAGTGTGACGGGCCCGTAGACGAAAGCTGCAAGTCACCCGTTCCTCAGTTTGCAAATGTATCTGCGACACATAGTGCGTATCCTCCCTCGCGGAGATGAAAATTCAAAACTCTGCCGTGGGGCATCAGGCGGAGTATAAACCTATCTCAGGATATGTCTCGGCAATAGCTGGGAGTCACTGAGGAAGCCCGCGCTGTACAGCTTGCTGTCAGCGTCGGGAGGATGTCACGTAAAAAGATACACGACTTCAGGCTGAATGAGCTAGGCAGTATTGATAGTAAGTGACGAAGATCACTTGAAATTCTAGGAGCATCTGAAAAGGTTAAGGGAGCTAGAGGGGTCAGTTTCGCAGTTTTGGAACAACTGGCTACAGGATGCTACATCTTGACGCTGCTGTATATGTCGACGTCTAGGTGAATGAGTGCTGATGGACTACAACTTTCAGCACGCGGTAAATTCAGCGCTGAGGGGTACGGAATTTGGGCTATTCTTAAATATACTTCACCAAAGTTTAGTAGCCTGTTCTGCGTTTGATAGACCTTAAATAGTCTTTGTTGTACCGATTCGTTTCCTTTTGAAAATTTTTTGACGTGCAGGCTGCACCTAGTAACTTATAAGGCTGTAGCAGGTTGATAATGGCAGTTGAAGACCTAAGGCACCAATGGCAATCGCGGCTGCAGATGGAGCTGCCGGATTGGTCCCAGCAGGATCGCGATAGCATCGTGACTTGGCTCCTGGGGGAGAGCCTAGATCAAGTTGAGCGATCGTCCGGTGAGCACCTGCGGGTGCTGCAGCAGGCCATGGAATATCGTTACCGCATTTTGTGCAGGCGCTACCTTGGAAGTCCTCACCGCGCGTATCATCAGCTGATTAAGCGTCTCAACAGTATATCTGTGGTGCGCAACAAGGTGCGGACCTGGATAGCCCTGTCGCGGGATCGCCGCCGCAGCCCGATGGAGGTGATTCAGGAGGTGATTCAGGAGATGCTTCAGAGCGATCGCCACATCCAGCAGCAGCTTCGATTTATTTCTCGCTGCACCTCAGACCGACGGCTTCGCAACGCTCTAATCTTGACGAGCATTGAGGAGTACTGCCTGAGGCCCATTCGCAACCAGCCGCTACTGGTTTACCGGTTTGTCAACTACTTACGACGCTCCCAGCGGGGCGGCATGACGCAGGTGCCCAGCCGAGATACAATTCGGCTGATTTCTGAAGAGCAAACTCTCGGTGACAGCGAGAGCCCTATCAGTTTGCTGGATGATGAAGCGCTCGCTCAGTATCAAGACAACAAATTTTGGCAGGAGCAGCAAACCCTGCGCCGTAGCGTCAAGGAGGAGTTTGAGAGCTACCTTGAGGAGGCGCTGGGAGATGAGGCGGTGACGTGGCTTGGGCTTCATCTACAGGGTTACACCCAGGACTCGATCGCCCAGCAGATGCAGATGCCAATCAAACAGGTTTACCGGCTGCGAGAGAAGGTCAGTTATCACGCTGTTAAGGTGTTTTGCACAAAGCGTAAATCTGACCTGGTCACCGCTTGGTTGGGCACCTCGCTTCAGGAACATAGCTTGGGTCTCTTGCCCGATCAGTGGCAGCAGTTCTGGAACGAGCTGACAGCGTATCAGCGTCTACTGGTAGAAGATATCAAGGCGGGAAAGACCTTTGAGGCGATCGCCAAAAAGCACGGCCTACCGGTCGCGCAAGTGTTGGGCGATTGGCACAAGCTTTATTTGGCCGCTCAAGAGGTGCGAAGCAGCTAGGTCTATCGATTCGGAGTCTGGCATAGGTTGGGGCTAGGGCACTAGGTTAGCCTTTCTGAGGAGTTAGGCTTCTAGAGCCCGCACTTTTGGAGCCCACACTTTTGGACCCGCGTTTCGGGCCTAAAATCCGGATTTCAAGCCTTTAAGCCTGCAGGATCAGGCATAGCATAAGGACGTCAGCCCCATAGGGATTGATGTGTTAGCCTTTGCATATCCTGCTTGGATGATCGATTACTGTGGGCCGATAGGGCTATGGATTACCAACAGCTAGTGAAGCGTCTCTATCCAGAGTTCTCTAATAAAGAGATGGCTGAGCGCGTAAACATCGAGCAGATGTTTACGCTGATCGAGAGCGTGCTTCCTGTTGAGATATGCCTACACCATCAGATACTTCCTCTCTTTTTGAAGGGCAGACACCTGCACTTGGGCATGGTTTTTGTCGGTGATACTGCGGCCTATGAATACGCTCGACGTATCATTGCTTACCTAAATTACTCACTCGTCAAGCAGTCTATTTCTTCGACGGTTCTGCAGGTGGCGCTGTCGGCTTACCTAAAGCACCATGCCGCCGATGCTGCGAGCGCGCGTCTTCAACCCCAGCCGAAGCGCGCCGCGGACGCGGCCTCACCCGTGGCTCTAAAAACCTCAGCGCCCGCAGCGTCTCCCGTGCCGCAGTCCCACCCTAAAATCTTTAGCCCTGAAGCGGTTGAGCCTGCCGGTTCAGAGTCAGCTGCAGCCGCAGCTCAGCCCATCGATGCCGCACCCGACCCAAGTCGTAAGCGCGATCGCCGCCGCAAAGGTAAGCGACCTGCCCCAAGGCCAGAGCAAGAAACCTACGTCGTCGATAGCCCTGAGACTCTAGACGAAGCTTACCTACCCTCAGAAATTCATCTCAAAAACAGGCCTGGAAACCCCATATCTGCCCTCAGTGACCCACAGCTACCGCCAGCCTCAGGTGACGACAGCGCTCAGGAGAATCAGCCTACAGTTCAAGTGCATACGCCCCCTGCGCTAGCGCTCGATATTCGACGCCCAGAGCTGCCGTTCGAGCGACTTGCCGAGCTGGCCCCGCGCCATCTGCTGCCTGAGCTTTTGGGCCGTGTGCTAGTGGGAAATATCAGTCGCCTTTACTTTGAGCCCCAGGCCGACCGAGGTCGCATCCTTTGGAGCGATAGTGGGGTGCTGCGGTCGGCAATTGACCCAATTTCCAAAGATCAGCTCCAGGGCGTGCTGAATGAACTGAAGCAGATGATGCAGCTCCCCATGGCCTTGGTCAAACGTACTAGCTTCGCTGAGCTGGAGTACACCTATGGAGAATCAACGGTGCTTCTACGCGTTCGCATAACGACCAGCCAGCAGGGCGAGAACGCGATGCTGCAGGTTTTGCAGGGCGCGACGCTCAAGCTTTACCAGCGCCAGCAAATGACGCGCTTAGGGCAGGAGGCCATCGACGCAGCGAAGCAGGTGCAGCTCAGAGTGAGCGAGTTGAAGAATCGGATGGCGGCATCGCCTGACGGCTCTGATCCCTCGATGGAGGTGCTGGCCGACCTCTCCCATATCTTGCGGAGTTTGGGACAGCAGGTGGGCAAACTGCAGCGGCTCGATTCCCCCAATCAGCGCCCCGAGGGAGCCGCTAGCCCTGCCGATCCGGCAGCATCGCAGGACGCGATCGCCGATCAGTCCAAGCTTACGTGACGGCTGGGGTGAGAGGCCAGCGTCCCACAGCCTTGCCCACGACTGAGAGCCGCTCTACCAGCTGAGAGAACTGCTCCGGCGTCAGGGACTGAGCCCCATCTGATAGGGCCTTGGGCGGGTTGGGATGAACTTCGATCATCAGAGAGTCTGCCCCCACCGCAACAGCGGCAGCGGCCATATCGGGGACGTAGCTAGCCCAGCCCGTGCCGTGGCTAGGGTCAATCATGATGGGAAGATGGGTGAGCGATCGCAGCACCGGCACTACAGAAAGGTCGAGGGTGTTGCGGGTGTAGGTGCGATCGAAGGTGCGAATGCCTCGCTCGCAAAGAATCACGTTGGGGTTACCCGCCGCCAAAATGTACTCAGAGGCCATCAGCCATTCGCTGATAGTGGCCGACATGCCCCGCTTTAGGAGCACGGGCTTGTCCTGAGCGCCTACCTTTTTAAGCAAAGCAAAGTTTTGCATGTTGCGCGCACCCACCTGCAGCACGTCCGCAACTTCAGCAATCTTCTCGACGTCAGCGGTGTCCATCACCTCTGTGATGATCCCCAGTCCGCTAGCCTCTCGGGCAGCGGACAAAAGATGCAGCGCGCTCTCGCCATGCCCCTGGAATGCATAGGGAGAAGTGCGGGGCTTGTAGGCTCCACCGCGCAAAAACTGAGCGCCCGCCGCCTTAACGCGCCGCGCCGTCTCAACAATCATGTCCTCATTTTCTACAGAGCAGGGGCCCGCCACCAAAACGAGAGGCTGATTCTCACCAAAGGCCACCATGCCGCTAGGGGTGCCCACGAGCACGTCGCTAGCCTCGCCGTGGCGGTATTCTCGGCTCGCCCGCTTAAAGGGTTTCTCAACGCGCAGCACCTGCTCGATCCAGGAGCTCAGTTCCTGAAGCTGAAGCGGATCTAGGTCAACGGTATCGCCCACAAGGCCAATAACGGTCTTGTGCTTACCCACAATCTTTTCAGGCGTCAGCCCTCGACCCTCAAACTCATCCGACAGGCGCTGCACCTCCAATTCAGGGGCTCCGGCCTTCATTACCACAATCATGATGGTGTCTCCTTACATCGTCTGCTGATGGGCCTAATTTACCTGTGCCCTACGAATTTCTAGCCTCTTTGGCGTCCTTCCACGAGCCCCGCATGCGGCCAAAATTGAGGCGAAATTCTTGCCAGCCCCAAAAGCTACCCGCTTCGCTCGTTTCTTCCCACGAGGCGGATAGAGCGCCATAGCTCAGCCCCAAGACGCTGAGACCGAAGAAGCCTAGGCTAACGAGCAAGACGGCGACTGTGGGCAGTTGAAGCAGGTCGCGGCTGACGATGTAGTAGCTGACGAAAAAAGTCGCCACCCCCAGCAGCATCGGCGTTCCGGCCAAAAGGGCCATGCGCTTTACCATGCGCTGAGTCACCACCTCAGGAATGCCACCTTTGTTCGCGCCGCGGCCACCCTGTCGGCGCTGCTGCTCAGACAGCATTTTCATTTTGGTTAGCTTTTCCTTGGCCGCCTGCACTTTGGCCGCTTTGGCGTTAGCTCGCTTGTCGCTAGCCTTGACGCTGTTGTCGCCGTCTCCCTTGACGGGAGCGTCCGGCTCTACCGCTGGCCCAGACTTCTTCCGGCTTTTGGGCTCAAACGGCAAACGCGCCTTCGACGAACGGGCTTTAGAGCGATCGTCAGAGTTGGAGGGGCTAGCCATAGGTCATGCACCTAACTTATCCTGCTGTCTATGTCGGGACGGGCTGTCTATCCGCGAATGCCAAGCTTGGCGATCAGATCTCGGTAGCGCTGCTGGTCTTGCTTCAGGATGTAGCTGAGCAGCCGCTTGCGTTGACCGATCATTTTAAGGAGACCTCGACGAGAGGAAAAATCCTTTTTGTTTGTCTTCAGGTGAGCGCTAAGGAGGTTGATTCGCTCCGTAAGCATCGCCACTTGAACATCAGCTGACCCTGTGTCAGTCTCGTGAATCTGATATTCGTTGATCAGTTCCTGCTTTTTCTCTTGAACAAGTGCCATGGATTTGAGCTACTTTCTTGCGCTAGGTCATGTATGGTCATCAATTTGACCATCAAGTCTGTGAATGGTCAGGCCTACAATCTTACCATAGCCTTCTGCTAATGACTCAGCCAAGCGATCGCCTCTCGAATCCACTCCCCGGCGTCGGCTGTTTTGGAGAGCGCTGTGGACTGACCGACCGCCTGCAGGGCGCGGGCGATTTCCCCTGGAGAGTAGCCCAGAGCCAGCAATGTCATTTCCACATCTTCCTGCACCGAAGCCACTGGGGCGGCGTCAGGGACAGCGACGATGCCTGCCTGCTCGCGCCACTCCGCCAGCTTAGTTTTTAGCTCCAGGGAAATGCGCTCGGCGGTTTTTGGGCCGACCCCCGGCGTTTTGGCCAGCAGCCGCGTCTTGCCGCCGACGATCGCCTGCACCAGGTCCGTGAGGGCAAAGGTGTCTAGCAGGGCCACAGCCAGCTGAGGGCCGATGCCGCTAACGGCGACCAGCTGGCGAAATAGATCCCGCTGGGCGGCGGAGCTAAAGCCGTAGAGCAGCATCTGGTCTTCGCGGACCTGCTGGTGGGTGTGAATCTGTGCCTCTTCCCCAATTTCAGGCAGCTCTCCCACCATGCGGGGCAAAATTTGCAGCTCGTAGCCAACGCGGTTGACCTCTAGCACGAGGAGAACGCGTCCGCTGCCGACTTTTTGAATACTGATGAGAGTTCCCCGGAGGTAGCTGAGCATCGCTGTTTACGCTAGAAAACCGAAGTGCTTTAGGCCTTCTAGAATACCGCCTGCGCAATGGGCCTGGGCCAAATAGATGTCGGAGGAGGCCTCGCGCTGGTGCCACTCCCGCAGCTCGTCGCGGGCGTTACCTACAATAATCCCTTTGGCGTTCGCCGCCTGGAACATCGACAAATCGTTGCCCGAGTCACCGCAGACGACGGTGCGCTCCTGGGGCATATCGAGGCGCTGCTGCAAAAAGGCGACGGCGGCGCCTTTGTTGCCGCGCTTGGGCAAAATATCTAGGTCCTGCTGACTGCTGTACACCAGCTGAACGTCTAGACCCTTTTGGGCTATTGCTTTTCGTAAGCTGGGCAGCAGCTCATCCGCTACACCGGGCTGAAGAAAATAGCTGGCTTTGTGGGAGGTCTGCTCTGAAGCGGGCTGAGGCGCTAGGTCAGAAAAGTGGGCCGTCGTTGCCATGACGGCGTCTCGGTCCCAGCCGTCCGACAGAATGCTCGCCCACTCGGCGTCGGGCTCGTCGCTGGTTCCAGGGTAGATTAAGGTCCCCACAGCGAGCACGGTAAAGTCTGGCTCGATCATCTCCTGCTCTTGCCGCAGCTGCCGGTATAGGGTAGGCGATCGCCCTGTGGAGTAGACGACTAGGGTACCGTGCTGCTCTCGATGTTGAGAGAGCAGCCGGTTGAGCTCGCTCAATGCGGCCTTATCTCCGACCAACGTATTGTCGAGGTCGGTAATAAACATGAATTTGGACATTGGCTTATCCCTCTTTCCTTCCCCGAGTGTAGAGGATGGTTCCCCCATGCTAATAGGGCGGCACGGACTTTGTTTGAGCCTCCAAAGCATCCACGAAAGTAGTCACGCTTTAAAGTGCTGAACGATCGCCGTCGCAAACTCCGAGCATTTCAGCGGCTCTACGGGCGGCTCCATCAGGCGGGCCAAATCGTAGGTCACCTCCTGATTCGCGATCGCCCCGCTCACCCCTGTCTTAATCAGATCGGCGGCCTCCTGCCAGCCCATAAACTCCAGCATCATCGCCGCCGACAAAATCAGCGACCCCGGATTGATGCGGTCTAGGCCTGCGTGCTTGGGGGCAGTGCCGTGGGTGGCTTCAAACACCGCACAGCGATCGCCGATGTTGGCTCCTGGCCCCATCCCTAGCCCACCAACAATCGCTGCCGCTGCGTCAGACAGGTAGTCGCCGTTGAGGTTCATCGTCGCCAAAATAGAGTATTCGTCTGGGCGGGTCTGAATCTGCTGGAAGATGCTGTCGGCAATGCGGTCATTCACCATGATCTTGGTTTTCCACTGACCCTCACCGTGGGTATCGCCAATAGATTCTAAAATCGACTTCACCTGCTCGCAGGCCTGCGCTTTTTTCTCCGGCGTCAGCGAATCGTAACCCGGCTCTACCCGGCGGGCATTCTCCTCCACCGTCAGGTCCGGATTAGCGTCAGCGTTACTGAGCACCCAAGACTCTAGCTCCGTGACGCACTCGTTGCGAAATTCCTCGGTGGCGAGCTCATAGCCCCAGTCGCGAAATGCCCCTTCGGTATACTTCATGATGTTGCCCTTATGGACCAAGGTCACCATTTGCTTGTTGGGCGGCAGCCGCAGCGCATGTTGAATCGCCCGCCGCACCAGGCGCTGGGACCCACTCTTGCTGATGGGCTTGATGCCGATGCCTGAGTCAAGGGGAATTTGCTTGTTACCGTGCTCTGGCGTCGCGGGAATAAGATCGGTGTTGAGCAGCTTGATGAGGCGATCGCCCTGCTCGCTGCCCTGCTTCCACTCAATCCCCAGGTAAATGTCCTCAGTGTTCTCCCGGTAGACGATGACGTCTAGCTTCTGAGGATTGCGGTGGGGAGAAGGGGTACCGGCGTAGTATTTGCAGGGACGGACGCAGGCGTAGAGGTCGTTGATCTGCCGGAGGGCCACGTTGAGGGAGCGGATACCGCCGCCAACGGGGGTCGTCAGCGGGCCTTTGATGGCGATGCCGTATTCGCGGATGGCGGTCAGGGTGTCCTCGGGCAGGTACTGGTACTCGCCGTAGACCTCACAAGCTTCATCCCCGGCGTAGACCTTGAACCAGGTGATTTTCCGCTTGTCGCCGTAAGCCGCCTTCACCGCATCGTCGATCACCCGCTGGGTCGCCGGCCAGATGTCGACGCCCGTCCCGTCCCCGCGAATGAAGGGCACGATGGGGGTATCGGGAACCTGAGGCGTACCCTCTATAAACTGGATGGGCGTTCCTTCAGAGGGCGGCGTGATTTTGTCGTACATGGGCGGCAAGGCAAGGGTCTATTATCTGCCCCATATTAGTACGGAATCTCTGTGCTGTGACGACTTATCATACAGACCTTATGACAACAGTCTTGTGGCAACTTTATGGTGATGTCCATTGGCTCGCGCGGCGCTCAACTCATTTAGCTTCCCATGAGCTAATGGCCCCTTGTAGCTTCCGCACGAATTGCGTTATTGTGAAACATCGATCAGTCGCCACTGAGAGTAGTGATGCGTTTGTGTAGCCACTATCCCGTAGGGTAGACCGAAGCAGTAGGACAGCATGGGCCGTCGTATATAGGTCAAAGTGATAGGCATGACACAGTACTGGGCGATCGCGGTCGGCATCAATCAATACTTGTATCTTGAGCAGCCGCTAATGTACGCGGAGCGAGACGCCGCTGTACTCTATCGCTATTGCGTAGACGATGCCGAATTTCCCCAAGCCCAGTGTCATCTGCTTACTAAAGCGGCCCTCAAGTCCGACAGCACCTCCGGCGACGCCTCGAATGTAGGAGATGGAATCACCAAAGCGGCCATAGATCAAGCGGTGGCCGACGTGGTGCAAGCCGCTAGCGCTCAGCAAACCGATCCGCAGATCCCCACAGACGACGTGATCTGGTTTGCCTTTAGCGGCTACGGGTTCCATGACGCTGGAGAAGACTATCTCTTGGCAGCGGACAGCAACCCGGAAAAGCCCTCAACCGCTATAGCCCTAGGTCCGCTGCTGGAAACCTTGGGAAAGGCTCCCCGTCCTCTACTGCTGCTCGACCTCAAGCGCTTAGGGCTATCTTCCGACGCCGTGCTGGGAAAATCTGCTTTGGCGCTTGCCGAGCAGCACGGGGTCACGGTTATCCTCAGCTGTCGGCCTGACCAAAGCCCCCACGAAACCTTGGCGCTGCGCCAGGGGCTGTTTACCGCCGCCCTGATAGAAAGTCTGCACCAGAGCTGCATCACCGTCGCTCAGCTTGCCCTCGACTTGGGCGATCGCCTCCCTCGGTTGAGCGAGCACCACTGGCGGCCTCTGCAGAACCCGGCGGCGTTTGTCCCAGACGACATGCGCTACCAGCTAATCGTACCGGGTAAGCCTCTTGAGAACCCTTTTCCTGTGCCTGAAGAGGGGGCCTATCCCCTAGAGGAAGCGGGGTATCGGGAAGCGGACCCAGCAGCGCCGGACCCAGCAAGGGTAAATCCAGCAGCTCTAGAGGACATCTATCTAGGTCCAGAGACAGCGCCATCCCCTTCCCTCACCGACCTCAGTACAGCCCGCCCAAGCACCCTAGCCCCCTCCTCCCCCGCGCTTGCCGCACCGCCCAACCCCTCTATTCCCACGTCGCCCGCGCCCATTCCGCAGGCCACCACCACCCCCTCGCCCCCTCGTCCCCTCGACGCTGACCAGGTATTCTGGCGGCGGATAGGCATTTGGGGAATTGGGCTCCTATCGCTGCTGATTCTCGGCGTGGTGGTGCGTAACCGAACGGCTCTCTTCAGCGCCGCCCGCCCGAGACCGGCAGACGATAATGCCGCCAAGGTGGAAACCTCCGACGAGGTCACGTCAGCCGCCCTGACCGCTGCTCGGGCCGCTATCGAAGGGGAGCAGTTTGACGACGCCCTAGCGTGGCTCGATACAGTGCCTCCCGCCAAGCAAGACCGAGACTACGCCGCGCTCCGGCAGGCCGCTCAAAGCGGCGCTGGGGTTCGCCCTGCAGACGAGGACACCCTGCAGGTCAATGCCGAAATTTTGGCTCAGGCGATCGCTTCCCTCAACCAGGAGCGTGAGGAAACCCCGGTCAATCAGGCCTCCGACTTTGCGCGAGCGATCGCCATCGCCGGGCGAATTCAGCCCGGACAGCCCCTCTATGACGAGGCCCAGTCTTACATCCAGCGCTGGGGAAACACCGTCGTGGACCTAGCCGAGGCCAGAGCCCAAGTGGGGAACTACGTCGACGCCATCGGTGCCGCCCAGCTCATTCCCCCTACCGTTGCAGCGGTCTACCCTAGGGCACAGGAGCGGATTCAGCAGTGGCAACAGCAGCTCAGTCAGGGGGGGCGCCCTGGGCAGCGAAGCCTGGTGGCTTCCGCTGAGGCGATCATCAAGCCTAGCCAGGCTTCCTCCTACAGTGAGGCTATAGCCCACTTACGACTGGTTCAGCGTCGAGACGCCGACTACGACCAAGCCCAAGTCTTGTTTGAGCGCTGGAGCAATAATATTCTGGACTTGGCCTACGAACGAGCCTACGAAGGGCAATTGAGCAGCGCCATTGAAGCGGCTGCTTTAGTGCCGCAGGACTCTAGCGTCTACGTCGAGGCCCGCGAGGCGATCGCTGACTGGCAGTGGCAAATTGGGGCTGCGAGTGAAGAAAGTGATCGAATCGGAGCTTTGCCCGATCCAATACGATAAGATGAGTCAGCTTTGACACAGGCGTGCACCTGAGCCTACGGACCATCAGCCTCAAGGTTGAGTGAAGCACTGCATGACCTTGCCCTATGGCCGTTGGGAGGTCCGACCTTGACGGCGGCCCTCGAAAGGCCCTCGTTTTCTAGGCTCTCAGGGCTGATTACCCTTCAATCAGGCATGGCGCTTTGAGGCACAGGGCTACCTTCTTCTAATCTGCTGTACCCGTCTGTAGTGAGAGGCTGTGGTACGACGGAGCGCTATGTGACGTCCGACATCCACCAAACTCCACATCGTAGAAATCCCTCTAAACTCAAACCCCTGCTCTGAAGAGGTTTTTGACGTAACTTACTTCAAATACAGCGTATTACAGCTTCACTCTAAAGCTTTACATGAAGGCTGTCAAGTTTGTCAAGTCTGCGTAAGATTGGCGCTTTTCAATGCCTATCACGACGAGATACAGTAAGGACCCAATTCCGTATGCACCGCGATCGCCTCAATCAAATTCGGAGCCTTTGCCGTGACGAGGCTACTTTTGAGGCGCTTAAAGTCTTAGTTCCGTCTATTGCCGAAGAGATGGACGTTGAGGTGCCGCTAGACTCTGAACCGCTACAGCAGATCAAACATCAGGCCGAGCAGCAGAAAGCGCTTTTTCGGGTGATTACGACAATTCACCACTGCTCAGATTTAGACGAGGTCTTTCAAACCGCCGCCGCTGAGATGCGGCAGCTGCTCGCCGCATCCCGGGTCGGCATCTATCGCTTCCACCCCCATTCAGACTGGGATCTAGGAGAGTTTGTGGCAGAGTCTGCTGAGGCGGGCCTCCCCTCAACCCGCGATGTTGTCATAGAAGATCGCTGCTTTGGCAGTAAATTTGCAGAATACTACCAGCGGGGGCAAATTCAGGCGCTTCCCGATATCTACAACGCTGGCCTGCAGGCGTGCCACATTGATATCCTGGCGCAGTTTCACGTCAGAGCTAATCTCGTGGTTCCTTTGCTTCAAGAAGGCTATTTGTGGGGACTGCTGTGCATCCATCAGTGCGATCGCCCCCGTCAGTGGAAGCTCCAGGACATCGAGCTCGCGCAGTACATCGCGGCGCACCTAGACGTTGCCCTTCAGCAGGCGGACCTTATAAACCGGAGCCGACAGCAGGCGCAAGATCTGGCAAATGCCCTAGATCACCTCAAAGCGGCTCAAACCCAGCTGGTTCAGAGCGAAAAAATGTCCAGCTTGGGTCAACTTGTGGCGGGGGTTGCTCACGAAATCAACAATCCAGTTAATTTCATTTATGGGAATCTCACCTACTTAGACGACTACAGCCGTTACCTGTTAGCCCTAGTGGGGCGGTATCGAGACTGCTGCCCAGAGAGCTTTGAAAAGGAGGTGTCGCAGTTGGGGGATGAAGCCGAGCTGGATTTCTTGATCAAAGACTTGCCTAAGACCATGGCCTCTGTGCGGCTTGGGGCCGAACGCATCCGGGATATTGTGCTGTCGCTGCAGCGATTTGTCCGCACAGACGAAGATATTCCAAAGGCTATCGACTTACATGAGGGGCTCGATAATACCCTGCTAATTCTTCAGCACCGACTGCGGGCCAACATCCATGGCCCTGCGATTCGGCTAGAGAAACAGTACGGTGATCTTCCCCTAGTGGAGTGCCGCGCGGGGCAAATCAATCAGGTGTTTATGAATATCTTGGTCAATGCCGTCGAAGCGCTAGAAGAACAGTACCAGCGGCGCAGACCCACCGCACCAAGCTATCCCACGACGCCAGGCTACGATGCCAGGGTCCGCGCGGAACCGCGTCACTGGGTGAGCGAGACTACCGGCCAGATTCGAATCATAACCGCCTGCGATGATCAGACCATCACCATCCGCATAATTGACAACGGGCCGGGGCTGGCAAGCGACGTGAAGTCGCGCCTATTCGATCCTTTCTTTACAACCAAGCCTGCCGGAAAAGGGACGGGCTTGGGGCTGTCCATCAGTCACCAAATTATTCACAGCCACAACGGTACTCTTGAGTACGCTTCCACGCCAGGCCAGGGCACCGAATGCCGGATCACGCTGCCGATGCGCCAGCAGCGCTAATGCTGCTGACATCGCTTCAAATACAGACGCGTCGCAGAATCCTGAGAGTTATTGCCGATAATCGCCTCAAACAGAGCCTGTGCTTCGGGAATCTGCTCATTAAAGATATCTGAAGGGCGTTTGATCTTATTTCTTAATACGGCGGTGGTATTGGCGGGGCATGGGGCTGACCTGTCTATTTCGCTCGAATCGTCAGCGGTTTTATGTTCTAAAACCGCCGCCTTCTAGTTTCTGGGCTTGCCGTACTCACCCAAAACCCTGAATAATAAGAGCGTGGATTTGCCGAGATAGCCCGTGTTAGAAAATTTTTACAACGTTCCGTACGTGCTCCTAGCGGCTGGGCTCCTTACTGGTATCACCTCGGCGATAGCGTTCGGGGCCACCGTGAAGCAAAGTGTACAACAGTGGTCCCGCAGCCGGGCCACCCAAAGCCTGACCGAGGTGCAAAACTTTAACTTGTTTATCCCGTTTCTTGCCGCCTGCATCGGCATCTGCGTATTTCTAGCCTCAACCGTGCAGCTGTTTTCCTTTTCGCCTAAGGTGGCCTACAGCATCGCCGCGCCCATCACCGTCTTGGGTGGAGCGCTGGTGTGGGTGCAGTTTGGTCAGCTGCTGCGCCAGGTAGAAAAAGGCGGTGCCAAATCTCTAGATACGACTTTCTCTTCCATTAAAATTACCCAGCGCTAAAGCGATGGATCATCTACCGAGCACCCCTCGCGCCGATCGAGTGGTGACCTACAGTCCGGCCTACACGTTGGTTCCCACCTACGAGTGTTTCAACCGCTGCGCCTACTGCAACTTTCGCGTTGACCCCGGTGACGACGAGTGGCTGGCTTTGGGGGAGGCCCGCGATCGCCTCAGTCAGCTCCCTCCGGAAACCAGCGAGATCCTGATTTTGAGCGGTGAGGTTCATCCTTCCAGCGCCCGTCGACAGGCCTGGTTTCAGCGCATCTACGACCTCTGTAATCTGGCGCTAGACCGAGGCTTTTTGCCCCACACCAACGCCGGCCCGCTGCTCTATGAGGAGATGGCTCAGCTCAAGGCGGTGAACGTCTCTATGGGGCTGATGGTGGAGCAGGTCACTCCCCAGCTCATGCAGACGGTGCATCAGTACGCCCCCAGCAAATTTCCCGAGCTGCGGCTGCAGCAGCTGCGGTGGGCCGGAGAGCTGCAGATTCCGTTCACCACGGGGCTGCTGCTAGGGCTAGGGGAGACGGAGGCCGACTGGCGCGACTCCCTGAGAGCGATCGCCCAGACCCACGAGCGGTGGGGCCATGTGCAGGAGGTGATTTTGCAGCCCCACAGCGTTGGCCATCAGCAGCCTTGGAACGGCGTTACCCTGGCGGGCGAGCAGCTGCAGCGGGCCGTGGCGATCGCCGCCGAGATTTTGCCCAGTGACGTCATCATTCAGGTGCCGCCCAACCTCGTATCCCCCTCGGCGCTGCTTGCCTGCCTGGAAGCGGGAGCGCGAGACTTGGGGGGAATTGTTCCTAAAGATGAGGTGAACCCAGACTACCTGCACCGCCATCAATCGTGGGCCTTGCTGCAGAAGACGGGCTGGCGGCTGCAGCCCAGGCTGCCGGTCTATCCGCAGTACGATGGCTGGCTGACGGGACGGCTGGCACAGCGGGTTGGGGAGTGGCGCGATCGCCTAGCGGGAAAGGTGCCCGCGTAGTGCGGCTGGTTTGAGGCCCTATCGCGCAGTCAATACAGCCGTATGCTCTATCCTAGAATTAAGATACGGGGTATTATAGAGAGCCCTATTGATACGGCGGCATAGCCAAGTGGTAAGGCAGAGGTCTGCAAAACCTCCATCCCCCAGTTCGAATCTGGGTGCCGCCTTTTTTCAAAAGATATTCATGACGACGCGATCGCGGCATCGCCGTGGTATCTGTTTAGCGCATCGAAGGCCCTCACCCCCAACTCCTCTCCCAACTACGGCCTCCGGCCACGCTGCGCGAACGGGAGAGAAGAGTCTGGTTCTCTTCCCTCAGCATTGATACCGCTGGCGGAGGGGGCCTGCAGGACGCCAAATGCCATTACGAAACATTTCGCCAGCGATACCAGCATGCCCCCCCTATTTGAAATTGAGCAAAGCCTTAGCCAAACAAAGCCTTAGCCAAAGGTCTTCGCAATCCGCGCCATTGCCTCCTCCACATTCTTGCGGCTGTTGAACGCCGAAATGCGGAAATACCCTTCACCGGCGGCCCCAAACCCTGAACCCGGCGTTCCCACCACGTTGCAGGCCTGCAGCAGCTTATCAAAGAAATCCCAGCTCGTCAGGCCGCCGGGCGTCTTCACCCACACATAGGGCGCATTCACGCCGCCGTAGACGTCGATGCCGATTTTGGTCAATGCCTCCCGCACCAAACGAGCGTTCTCCAGGTAAAAGGCGATCAGCTCCTTAATCTGACGCTGACCCGCTTCCGAGTAGACGGCCTCAGCCCCCCGCTGCACGATGTAAGACACGCCGTTGAACTTAGTGGACTGCCGGCGATTCCACAGCCGGTGCAGCTCTACATCACTGCCGTCTGAGGCTTTACCAGTCAGCCCCTTGGGCACCACCGTATAGGCACAGCGGGTGCCGGTAAACCCTGCGTTCTTAGAAAACGAGCGGAACTCAATGGCGCAGTCCCGTGCCCCCTCGATTTCGTAGATAGAATGGGGCAGCTCGGGGTCGGTGATAAACGCCTCGTAGGCGGCGTCAAACAAAATCAGGGACTGGTGCTCTAGGGCGTAGTCCACCCACTGCTTTAGCTCGGCTTTGGTGACCGTGGCCCCGGTGGGGTTGTTGGGGAAACAGAGGTAGATCATGTCTACCTTTTGGGACGGCAGCGCCGGGGTGAAGCCGTTGTCTGCCGTCATCGGCAGGTAGACCAGCCCCTCATACTTGCCGCTCTCGTCGGCGGGGCCGGTGTTGCCCGCCATCACGTTGGTGTCCACGTAGACGGGGTAGACGGGGTCGGTTACCGCGATCGCGTTGTCGTGGCCAAAAATATCGAGGATGTTGCCGCTGTCGCACTTGGCCCCATCTGAGACAAACACCTCAGAGGCGTCTACCTCACAGCCCCGCGCCTGGAAATCGGTAGCGGCGATCGCCTCCCGCAGCCAGCCGTAGCCCTGCTCTGGCCCGTAGCCGTGGAAGCTGTCGCGATCGCCCATGTCGTCTACGGCGGCTTTCATGGCCTGGCGGCAGGCGTCGGGCAGGGGCTCTGTGACGTCGCCAATGCCCAGCTTGATGATGTCAGCGTCGGGGTGGTCGGCCACGAAGGTTTTGACCCGTCGGGCGATTTCGGGGAAGAGATAGCCTGCTTTGAGTTTGAGGTAGTTGTCGTTGATAGTTGCCATGGAGAGTTGCTTCGTTGAGTTGGGTGAATGGAGCTGTGGCCAAGGTGAGCCAAATGAGTTTGGAGTCAGCTTGAACGCCAGCCGTTGCGAAAGACTTAAATTCTAAGGGATTGTCGCTAAAATCCAAACCGAACGTTTTATGCTGCGGCGTAGGCCACCGGCAGAGCGGACCTGGGGCTCACATCGATTTTCTGGGAGATCCCAGCGAAGGGCCGCCTAATATCCCCTCTCTGTCGAGACTTGATTGAGCAACGGCTGACCCTGCTGCGATCGCCGGTAATTTTCCACCACCTGCGGGGCTACTGATCTGGGTTCTGTGATACTTGAGCAATGTGGCGTCACCATGATTTTCTCGTGGACCCAGAAGGGATGGTCTTGGGGCAGAGGCTCTTGCTGAAACACATCTAGGCAGGCCCCTCGCAAGTGCCCCTCGCCCAGCGCGGCGAGCAGATCGCCTTCTACCAAATGCTCCCCCCTCGCAACATTCACCAGACAAGCGCCCTGGGGCAGCTGCCCAAAGAGATCTCTATTCAGTATTCCGGCGGTTTCAGGCGTGAGCGGCAGCAGGCAGACCAAAATCTCGGCGCGGGATAAGAACTCTCCCTGCTGCGCCTCCCCGGCGTAGGTTTCCACCCCGTCAATAGATTTTGCAGAGCGCGACCAGCCCACCACGTTAAACCCTAGGCCCGAGAGCCGCCCCGCCACGAACCCGCCCAGCTGCCCTAAACCCATAACGCCAACGGTCGTTGCGACGGCTGGTTTCGAAGCAGTCTGATGCCAGCGCCGCTGCCGCTGCTGAGCCTGATAGCCGTCAAACTCCCGGAAATAGTACATGACTGCGGCGCAGACGTACTCAAACATTGACTGCGCCAGGAGCGGGTCCACAAGCCTAACGATCGGCAGGCGCGGCGGCAGCGCAGCGTCAGAGATCAGGTGATCGACCCCGGCCCCCATAGAGGACAGGCAGCGCAGATTGGGATACTCGCTCAAAACGCTTTGTGGCTGCTGCCAGCACAGCGCAAATGTAACGTTTTCCCTGGGGGAATCATCGGGCCACACCAGTACCTCCAAGTCTGGGTCAATCTCTTTGATGGCCGCCACCCAGGGGCCGGTGTCTCTGCTGGGACAGATAATCGCGATCGCCATACCTTTCCAAACGCTACTTGTTCAACAGCTGCGACACCTCAGCATGCATAAAGGCGATGTCGGGACTATGCTGAATCGCCTCATAGTAGCGCTGTTCAGATTCGCTGCCCGCTTCGTTGACGCGCAGGAGCGATCGCGCGTCTCCCAAAATCTCATTCACCTCGCTCAAGGTGGCGGGCTCTTTGGTGCTCAGGGCTCCGTCAATGCGTACGATGAACTGAGACATGGGGCGCAGCCACTTAAACCACTCATGGCCCACCACCAAGCGAAAAAACTCGCCGTTGTTTTTGATGCGGCCGTGCTCTCGCTCGTAGGTCACCCGTTCCCAGTTGAGGAGGGCTTTGTGCAGCCGCAGCAGCAGGGTTCGGAGCGTCCGCAGCCGCTGGAAAGGGGCATCGAGAGGAAGATTAGAGGTCATAGCGGGTGCCTAAACGTGACGGACAAACGCAGCTACCCCTTGAGAAGGGTAGAGTTTTGATCTTGCCACATTTGGCGTAGCTCTACCTGTGAAAAGCGCTCAGTTTACCGGGGCGCTGTCTGCTGGGTCGTTATCTACCGGGGCCGCCGGAAATTCATCCACCGCCGGAGTCTCGTCGATAGCGGGGAGGTCATCTGTCGCCGGATCTTCTGAAGCTGGAGGAGCGGCTAGCTCGTTCTCGGACGCTTCTGTCTGCTCCGGTGCGTCTTCCGATGCGTCTTCCGGCAAGGTGTTAATTTCGGGCTCTACCTCCTGGGGCGGCACCGTTTCCTCTAGCTCGGCGGGGGCGGGCTCGGTGATGGCGGGCGGAGCTGAGGCCGGGCGACCCAAGACGCCCGGCGACCCATCGTCGAACACCCCCGCCACGCAGGAGATCATTAGCGTCGCCAGGGTGCCGACAAACAGCGCTTTCCAGCCCATCTCGGCGATGTCGCGGCGGCGGGAGGGAATCAGCGCAGCGGTGCCGCCCACAAAGATGCCGACGGATGCTAGATGGGCAAACCCCGATAAGGCGTAGCTGACAATCAAGATAGTGCGATCGCTGACGGCCCCCTCTGCCCCCAACACTCCCAGGGCCTGGTAAGAGGGAATGGCGGTTTCAAACAGGCGACGCCCGATGAGTACGGAGGCCTGCCACAGCTCGGGCCAGTCTAGGCTGACGCCCGTCAGCACCGTGAAGGGCAAAAACAGCGCCCCCATGATGTTTTGCAGGGTGACGTATTGGAAGGTCGTTCCCACCGGGCCGGGGACGGCAGCAAGACCGTCGAAGATCTGGTTGATCAGGGCCACCAACCCCAAAATGAGAATCAGCACGGCGGCAATGCCCACCGCCATGCGCACCCCGTCTAGCGCCCCCGCGATCGCCGCATCCATGGGGCTTTGCTTAATCATTGGCTCCCCCATCACGGTTTGAGGCGACTCTGGAGTGCCGTCCGCCGTGAAGTCCCGCAGGTCTTCTTCCCGAGGGATGCCGCCGGCGGTGAGAGGCACGCCGGTCTCGGGCACCAGAATTTTGGAGAGCACAAAGCAGGCGGGAATGCCGATGATGGAGGCGGACACCAGGTGAGCCAGGATGTTGGGGAAGACGGGCCGCAGAAAGCTGACGTAGATGGCCAGCACCGAGGAGGCTGAGGTGCCAAAGCAGCAGGATAGGATGGCGCACAGCTCGCTGCGGGTCATTTTGGCCAGGAAGGGCTTCACCACGATGGCGGCCTCAATGCCCACAAAGATGTTAGCCGCCCCGCTGAGGGATTCAGCGCCGCTGAGGCGCATGGTGGAGTAAAAAATCTTAGCGAAAAAGTCGGTGACGATCTGAATGACGCCGAGGTTGTAGAGCAGCGCCATCAGCCCCGCAAAAAAGATCACCGTCGGCAGGGCGCGAAAGGCAAACACATAGCCCAGGTCTACCGCAGGGGTTTCCCCCGGCACCGGCACAATGTTGGAGCCAAACACAAAGCGGGCCCCCACATCCGCCGCGTCAAAGACGCCGTTGAGCAAGTTGCTAAAAACCTGCAGGGCGTCCCTGGCCCCCGGCACCACAAACACCAGCGCCCCTAAAAGCAGCTGCAGAATAATGCCGCCGATCACCACTCGCCAGGGAAAATATTTCAGCCGCCGGTTCTCAGAAAAAATCCAGGCAATGGCGCACAGCCCGAATATGCCTAGAAGAGAAATAATGTTGAGAAGTGGCAGACCGAAAATATCCATACCACACTTTGCCTAATTCAACCGGGCCAGGTCTAACTTAACGACTTAGGCCGACGTCTAGACAAGCTAAAGCGCCCGAAGACCCGCCCCCATACTAATCGCTAACGCGATCGCTGACGTGACGACCTAGCGACTGTTGTTGTTAATTTTTATGGAAACCGCGAGAAGTCGCTAAAATAAGCACGATGTCCGACGCCATCTAGCGCTACCAAGTCGCCCCAATAAATCAGCTACACGAAGTAAACCAGAGTAACTCATGGACGCATTTGCGCCAACGCCGCCCGATTGGACTCAAGAGGCAATTCATGCCCGGACGTTTTGCTGCCCCCAATGCGCTGCCCCGTCTCAGAAAGCAACGGCGGTCTGGCTCAATCGGCGATCGCCCGTCTATACCTTTGATCGGCAGCGCAAGTGGCAAGAGTTTTATCACTGCGAATGTGGTGCGCCCTGGTGGGCCTGGAGCAGCGATCGCCCCCCCACTGCTGCCGCTTCGGAGGAGGCAATGCCGGAGGAATAGATAGGATAATTAGAGTAAACTTTGGCTGTTTTTGGCCCTCAGCAACTGCGTTTTGGAGTAGCGTTATGCATCGATGGCTATCGGGGTCGCTCAGCGTCGAGACCCTAACCGTCTCTATCAAAGGATTGCCCAGCCACCTAAGCGGGCTCACCATTACCCAGCTTTCCGACCTGCATTACGACGGCGTTCGCCTGTCTACGGACCTGCTCACCGAGGCGATCGCCCTCAGCAACCGCTACGCGCCCGACCTAGTGGTGCTCACAGGCGACCACATCACCAATGACCCGGCTCCCGCCGGGCCGCTCGCTCAGCATCTCCAGCATTTAGAAGCAAAGACCGGCGTCTACGCGATTTTGGGCAACCACGACATCTACTACCCCCACACGCGGTCCACCGTTACCCAAGCGTTTGAGGCTGTGGGCATTCCGGTGCTGTGGAACCAAGTGTGCTACCCCTGGGGCAAGGGGCTGGCTCTGGTAGGGTTGGCGGACTACTGGTCGCGGGAGTTTCGCGCCGATGTGCTTGACACAGTCCCTGCGGGGACCCCTCGTTTGGTCCTCTCTCACAACCCCGACAGCGCCGTCCCCCTGAAGCCGTATCGGGTTGACCTGCAGCTGTCGGGCCATACCCACGGTGGGCAAATTGTGCTGCCGTGGATAGGGCCATTCCCTCAGTGGTACCAACAGTTGCGCAACCGGACGCCTAAGTGGCTGCGCCGCTGGGTGCCCTACATGCGCCGAGACTGCCACAAGGTGGTGAAGCATTGGGAATGGGCGCAGGGGTTACACCGGGTGGGGGAAAATATGCTTTACGTGAACCGAGGCCTGGGAACCTACCCACCGGGCCGGCTGTGGTGCCCGCCGGAGCTGACGGTGATCCGGCTGATGGTGGCTCCTGGGGAGCGATCGCAGTCCGGCCAGGTGCCGAAAGCGGCACCCCAAGACCGGCCCTTGACCCTGACGGGGGGCTAGGGTTTGCGTGAGGGGTGAGCCGGGCGCGATCTGGGGGCTTGTTCCACCTGAGAGGGACTCTGTTCGGCTTGGCCAGTGGCCGCGTCGGTATCGAGCCGCGCCAGCGCCATCTGCAGCGCCTCGTGACAGGTCGGCGCAAAGTTTGACGACGACAGAACCCTGTCTATCTTGAACTGCTGTAGCCGCTTGAGCACCTGCCCCTTAGCGCCCACAATAAAGACATCTCCCTGCCGCCTGCCGCGCACCATTTTGACTTCGGTTTCAATCAGCAGCGATGCCGTGATTCCCATCAGCGGAACATCAGTGACGTCCAAAACGAGAATCTTGTACGACTGCCCCATGTGAAACGACAGGGTTCTGGCGGCCCCGTAGCTGATAGGGCCGCTCATCTGAATCAGCAAAATCTGCTCTTGGCCTTGGCTCAGCAGCTGCTTCTCTTCGGGGGACAGGCCGATATCGGGATCGTCGTCGGGATGGGTGAGCGCCCGAATTTTTCCGATTTGAATGGTGGTCAGCCGCTGAATGGTGAGCATGTTGGCGACAAAAGCGCCTACGGCCACGGCGGTAATCAAGTCGACAAACACCGTCAGCAGCAGGACGCCGTAGGCCACCAGAGAGGCCCGCAGAGAGACTCTGCAGATGCGCCACAGAAAGTTCCAGTCCACAATTTTGACGCCGACCTTGATCAAAATTCCGGCGAGGACGGCGTGGGGGATTTGAGCCGTGATGTCACCGGCCCACAGCACAATGCAGAGCAAAATCAGCGCGTGGGTCATGCCCGACAGCGGCGTACGTCCTCCCGCCTGCACGTTGATGACGGTGCGCATCGTTGCCCCCGCCCCCGGCAGCCCCCCAAACAGACCGGACAAGAGGTTGCCGATGCCTTGACCGACTAGCTCTTTTTCTGAGTCGTGCTGCGTTCGGGTGATGTTGTCGGCGACGAGGGAGGTCAGCAGCGAGTCAATCGCGCCCAGCGTCGCCAGCATCACCCCGTACCCCAAGACATTTTGCAGCTGATTGAGGTTGAGCCGGGGCCACTGCAGCTTTGGTAGTCCTTGGGGAATATCGCCGATGCGGGCTAGGTCACTGTTGGAAAAAAATAAAATTGAGAGGGCGGTGCAGAGGATAAGCGCCACCAGCGGCGAGGGCACCAGCCGCTCTAGTTTTTTGGGCCACAAAAACACGATGGCCAACGTCAAAAGACCCAGCCCGGTGGCGATGAGGTGGGGCGCAGATAGATAGACCGGCAGCTGCCGCAGCCCTTCGACGACGCTGCTCTGAGCGGGATATCCAATTAGCGGGGCCAGCTGTAAGACAATAATAATCACCCCAATGCCGGACATGAAGCCCGAGATCACGGGGTAGGGCATTAGGGTAATGAAGCGGCCCAGGCGCATCACCCCAAACAGGATTTGAAACAGGCCAGCCAGCATGACGGCGGTGAACGCCATGGCGATGCCGTTTTCGGGATCGTCGGCGATTAGTTTGCTAAACACCGTCGCCATCACTACCGTCATAGGACCCGTCGGCCCGGAGACCTGGGACGGCGTCCCGCCAAACAGGGCCGCGAAGAACCCCGTGAAGACGGCCCCATACAGCCCCGCGATCGCCCCCGCCCCTGAAGCAACGCCGAACGCGAGGGCTAGGGGAAGCGCCACGATGGCTGCAGTGAGGCCCCCAAACAGGTCTCCCCGAATATTCCGAAAGTGTAAGCCGTGGGTCAATTGCATGCTGTAGAGGTTGGGGGTAGGTGAGTCGGCCTAGTGCAGCACCCAAGGTTGAGATGGGCTGACTTACAATACATTGCGCCACATTAACACCATAAACACCCCTACGCCTGTAGCCTGGGTCTCTGGAAATCTGAGTTTGAGGCTGGACTATGGCTGCTGCGCTTGTTGCCCCTTTTTCGCCCGGTGGGGGGGAATGCGCGGTTGAGTCGCCAGTGAAGGGGTTGCCCCTCTTGCCAGCAGCGACGGCGATCGCTCAATGACGGCGGCGATCGTTACTCGCCCTTCGTCAGGGCTCAAAATTGGGGTTAGGTAGGGTGGGGGTGAACGCAGTGAAACCCAACAATAGCAGTCGTTTTGTTGGGTTTTCTGATGTCTTAGCGCAGCCATGCCCTACAGGCGCTTTGCAAACGTCCGCAGCAAACGTCCGCAGCCCGCAGCAAACGTCTGCAGTCCGCAGCAAACGTCCGCAGTCCGCAGCAAACGTTCGCAGCAAACGTCCGCAGATAAATCGCGGACTACCGGGGGCCGTCCACTGAAGTGGACTCTGGAGAAACTTCACTCGCTGAAACGCTTTGCGGACATGGCTTTAACCCACTTTAGTGGGTGCCTTCAATCAGCCCGCGATTTGTCTGCGGGCGTCGTGGCGTGACTGAATTTAATGACCAAGGGCTTGTCATGTCGAGATTTGAGCTTGGTGGTTGAGGTTCTGAACTCGGCAATTGAGGTTCTGAACTCGGCAATTGAGGCTCCGAACTCGGCAATTGAGGGTTTTAGCTTGATGGTTGAGGGTTTGAGCTTGATGGTTGAGGTTCCGAACTCGGCAATTGAAGGGTTTGAGCTTGGCAGTTGAGGGTTTGAGCTTGATGGTTGAGGTTCCGATACTTGGCGATTGAGGCCCCGAACTCGGCAATTGAGGCTCTGAGCTTGATGGTTGAGAGTTTGAGCTTGGCGGTTGAGGTTCCGAACTCGGCGGTTGAGGGTTTGAGCTTGGCGGTGGGGGTTGGGGGGTAAATGGTTGGGGTTTGAGCAGGACAGCGCTGTGCTGATTCGGCTACGCTGGAGAAAAATTGACGGATGACGGCGACTCATGAGCAAGCGCGGTTTTTTGGCCAGCCCGGAGGGAGTGGAGCGGCTACGGGCGGCGAAGGCGGAGCTTGGGTTGAGCTTTGCAGCGATCGCGGAGCGGGCGGGGATGAGTGCGGATACGGTGAGTCGGTTGTTTCACCCGGAGCGGGGGAAGCGGGTGGGGCGATCGAGCGTTGAGGCGATCGCTCGGGTGCTGGGGGTGGAGCTGGGGGCGATCGTGCCTGATGGGGAATGGACAGAGGCTGATGAGGCCGAGGGTTTTGCGGAAGCGAAAAGGCGAATCCGGCAGGCAATTTCAGACGGTGCGACTAAGCTAGACCTTTCTGAATTAGAGCTGACAGCGTTGCCGAAGGAGCTGGGGCAGCTGAGCAATCTTTCAGGGCTTTCCCTCTCCCAAAATCAACTGACAGCGTTGCCGAAGGAGCTGGGGCAGCTGAGCAATCTTTCAGGGCTTGACCTCTCCCAAAATCAACTGACAGCGTTGCCGAAGGAGTTGGGGCAGCTGAGCAATCTTTCACGTGCTTTTCCTCGACCCAAAATCAACTGACAGCGTTGCCGAAGGAGTTGGGGCAGCTGAGCAATCTTTCAGAGCTTTACCTCGCCCAAAATCAACTGACAGCGTTGCCGAAGGAGTTGGGGCAGCTGAGCAATCTTTCACGGCTTTCCCTCGACCAAAATCAACTGACAGCGTTGCCGAAGGAGTTGGGGCAGCTGAGCAATCTTTCAGGCTTTACCTCCACCAAAATCAACTGACAGCGTTGCCGAAGGAGTTGGGGCAGCTGAGCAATCTTTCAGGCTTTCCCTCACCCAAAATCAACTGACAGCGTTGCCGAAGGAGTTGGGGCAGCTGAGCAATCTTTCAGAGCTTTACCTCCACCAAAATCAACTGACAGCGTTGCCGAAGGAGTTGGGGCAGCTGAGCAATCTTTCAGAGCTTTACCTCACCCAAAATCAACTGACAGCGTTGCCGAAGGAGTTGGGGCAGCTGAGCAATCTTTCAGAGCTTTACCTCACCCAAAATCAACTGACAGCGGTGCCGAAGGAGTTGGGGCAGCTGAGCAATCTTTCAGAGCTTTACCTCACCCAAAACCAACTGACAGCGGTGCCGAAGGAGCTGGGGCAGCTGAGCAATCTTTCACGGCTTTCCCTCTCCCAAAATCAACTGACAGCGGTGCCGAAGGAGTTGGGGCAGCTGAGCAATCTTTCAGGCTTTCCCTCTCCCAAAATCAACTGACAGCGGTGCCGAAGGAGTTGGGGCAGCTGAGCAATCTTTCACGGCTTTCCCTCAACCAAAATCAACTGACAGCGTTGCCGAAGGAGTTGGGGCAGCTGAGCAATCTTTCAGAGCTTTCCCTCAACCAAAATCAACTGACAGCGTTGCCGAAGGAGTTGGGGCAGCTGAGCAATCTTTCACAGCTTTACCTGCACGAAAACGAGAAATTAGGACTCTCTGTCGAGGTGTTGGGACCGACTTGGGAGCAGGTCAACGAAGAGAGCGCAACGCCCGCTAACCCCCAGGATATCCTCAACTACTACTTCCGCATACAGAGCGATCGCACTCCCCTTAATGAAGCCAAACTTATTCTCGTCGGCTTCGGCAACGTCGGCAAAACCTCCCTTGTCGATCGCTTCATCACAAATACCTTTGACCCCGACTCTAAGAAAACCGAAGGCATCCAAATCACCCAGTGGCCCGTCGTCCTCAACGACAGCGAAAACATCACCCTCCACGTCTGGGACTTCGGCGGTCAGGAAATCATGCACTCCACCCACCAGTTTTTTCTCACCGAGCGCAGCCTCTACCTCGTGGTGCTCAACGGTCGCCAGGGTCACGAAGACGAAGACGCCGACTACTGGCTGGAGCTGATTCAAAGCTTCGGGGCAGACTCCCCCGTCATTGTCGTCCTCAACAAATTCAGCGAGCACCCCTTCGACGTCAATCGCAGAGCGCTACAGCAAAAGTTTCCCAACATCCGCGAGTTCATCATCACCGACTGTAAAGCCGAAACATCGGGCTTAAATCAGCTGCAAGCCGCCATCAAGCGCGAAACCGATCGCCTCGAATATCTACGCACCCCCTTCCCCGCAAGCTGGCTCACCATCAAAGAGCGGCTGTCCGGCATGGACGACAACTATATTTCCTTCGAGCGCTATCGCGAGATCTGCCAAGAGAACGAAGAAACCGACTCCAGCGCTCAAGACTCCCTCGCCGTCAGCCTCCACAGCCTGGGCATCGCCCTCAACTACAAAGAAGATCTCCGCCTCCGCGACACCCACGTCCTCAATCCCCACTGGGTCACTAACGGCATCTACGCCCTACTCAACGCTCCGAACGTAGCAGAGACCAAAGGAGAACTCAGGGAATCAAACCTGGTCGATATCCTAGATCCAAAGAACTATCCTTCTGAACGCTACGGCTTCCTGCTAGAGCTAATGCGCAAATTCGAGCTGTGCTTCCGCTTCGCCGAAGACGAGCAGCGCTACCTCATCCCCGACCTGCTCGACAAGCAGCAGCCCAAAGCAGCGGAAGAGTTTAACCTCGCCGAATGCCTCAACTTCCGCTACGAATACCCCATCCTCCCCGAGGGCCTACTGCCCCGCTTCATCGTCCGCACCCACGTTCTCAGCGAGCACCAGCTGCGCTGGCGCACCGGCGTCATCTTAAACTTCGAGGGCAACCGCGCCCTAGTCAAAGCCGATCGCGCCGATCGCTGCGTCTCCATCAGCGTGGATGGCCCCATCGCCAGTCGTCGCCGCCTGCTCGCCATCATCCGCTATGACTTCGATCGCATCCACAGCAGCTTCAAATTCAAGCCGCTAGAAGCTCGTCCCTGTTCCTGGCCGTCCGTCCAAAACATGAGCTACAAAGACCTCTTGGTCCGAGAAGAAAACGGGCGTAGCGCCTTTAAGAGGTTATTGATGGCGAGCTGCTTGAGCTGAGCGTCCCAGATCTGCTCAACGGCGTCGACATCGAAGGCAGCCGCAAGCCCAAGACAAAGCTAGAGCGCCAAGACACCCTGCGCCTGTTCTACAGCTACTCCCACAAAGACGACATCCTGCGCGAGCAGCTCGAAACCCACCTGAAGCTGCTGCAGCGGCAGGGTCTCATCCAAACCTGGCACGATCGCCGTATCCTTCCTGGCGATGAGTGGGCCAACGAAATCGACGACAACCTCAACCGCGCCGACATCATCCTGCTGCTCATTAGCACCGACTTCATCGGCTCCGACTACTGCTACGAGAAAGAGATGACGCGAGCCCTGGAGCGCCATGAGGCTGGCGAGGCCCGCGTCATCCCGGTTATTTTGCGCCCTGTAGACCGGCAAAATACGCCGTTTGGCAAATTGAGCTGGCTCCCGCAAAACGGCAGATCCCATTACCCAATGGAGCGATCGCGATCGCGCCTGGCTCCATGTCGAAACAGAAATCAGGCGCGTTATCGAGTCAATTACGGCTGCTGCATGGGCCTAACCCGCTTCCTAAGAACGCGCATCACGTCATTGGGATGCTGACCGCGCATCACCTCAGCGGTGTTGAGCATCTTGATGGGGTTGGACCAGTCGTTGGGCTCGGCGTAGCCGCGAGTATGCAGCTCGTGGCGGCAGTTGTTGACGGCGTAGAGGGGGCCGATGATGATGTGCAGCAGGGTGTCGGAGTCGTCTGGGCCGTCTGGTATGCCAGCGTCTGGGGTGTTGAGTTCATCGAGGCGGCTGTCGGGGGCCGGGTGGGCGATTTGGCTGCGCGATGGGTCACGGCGGGTGGTTTCCCCTTGGCCGTGGCGAGATTCGTATGTCATTTTGAACTGCTCCTTCTGAGGTGTTTTAGGAGGCGCTCAGGCAACAAGCCACCCCAGATCTGTACTCCGCTAGGAGCGATGCAAAGCACAGCGATCGCTGAAGAGCCGTCTGTGAGACAGTAAACTCAACATAACCGCTGAATTTGCTAACGCCAAATTCGGGGGCTAGCCTCTCGATCGTATTCCTGGTACGGTCGGGGGGCGTGCTTGCGCCTAAGCGCCATGGCTGAATGTACTACAGTTTTGCTGCAGGGACAACCGTAGCCGGGTGATTCGAACTCGAGAAGAATCGACATTACCTGTACTATTTTCCTTAGGAATGCTTTTGCCTGCGTGATGTCGTTCCCATCTCGATCGTCTAGCTTACTTTTGCGTTAAGCGAGGTTCCCCCATGGCAGCTGCCACCCTCAACGCCATCCCCGGCCCGCCAACCGGCCCTATAGCCCGCTGGCGCAACATTCTGCGGTTTGGCAAAAACTCCGTCGGCTACGCCCGCGACCTATTTCAAACCTACGGGTCCGTGGTCTGTCTGCGGCGGGGCGGCCTCAACCTCTACTCCTCAGCCCCAAACTGCCCCGGTACAATACTGGTCTACGGCCCTGAAAACGTCAGGCAGGTGGCCACCGAAAACCACGTCTTTCTCAAGCATCCCCTCTCAGGGCGCATGTACCGGCGGCGGAACGACACTCCCCGCACCGAAGCCCTCAACCACTTTGGCGCGGGCCTGTTTGGGATGAACGGCGATCGCCACTACCAGCACCGCCAGCTGATGATGCCCGCCTTCCACAAGCGCCAAATCGCCACCCACCGCGACGACATCGTCGCCTTTACCCAATCCACCCTAGACCGGCTGCAGGTGGGGCAAACCTACGACATGGCCGCCGTGATGCGCCGCCTCACCATGCAGGTGGCAACCAAGGCCTTTTTTGGCGAAGAGCTGACTGCCGAGGGAAGCGACGACGCCACCGGCCCCCTAATTCAGGACATTCTTCGCACCCTGGGCAACCCCTGGGTGGCGCTGCTGCCCATCGACCTGCCGGGACTGCCCTACCATCAGCTTTTGACCCGACTGGGGCAGCTAGACGACCGGCAGCGATCGCTAATTGCCCAAAAGCGAGCCCAGGAGAAAACCCAAGGCGGCGCTGGCTACGACGTGCTGGCCATGCTGCTGCAGGCACGCTACGAGGGAAATGGCTCAGGGGAGGAGGGCCTGACGGAGGCCGAGCTGATGGGCCACGCCAACGTCATTTTTGTGGCGGGCCATGAAACCAGCGCCAACGCCCTCACCTGGACCCTGTTTTTACTGTCCCAGCACCCGGCGATCGCCGCCGATGTCGTAGACGAGCTAGCGGTTTTAGATGGCCCCCCCACCCTAGAGCAGCTCGCCCAGCTGCCCCTGCTAGACCGCGTCGTCAAAGAGAGCCTGCGCGTCTTGTCGCCAGTGCCCTGGAATGGCCGGATTACCTCCCAGGATGTGCAAATGCAGGGCCACCCCATTCCGGCGGGCACGGAGGTCTTCGTGAGCATTACCCAAACCCACCAAACGCCGGATCTCTACCCCCAGCCGCGCCGCTTCGACCCCAGCCGCTGGGAAACCCTTTCCCCCTCGCCCTACGAATACAACCCCTTTAGCGCTGGCCCCCGCCTCTGCATTGGGGCGGGCTTTGCAATGATGGAGATCAAGCTGATTCTGGCCATGCTCCTACAGCGCTACCGCCTTCAGCTAGCGCCCCAAAGCGTCATCGACCAGTCGGGGGTGATCGTTATGTCGCCGGTTCAGGGTATGCCGATACAGGTTCACGGGGGCGATCGCCGCTTTGAGCCAGCTGGAGGCGTCCAGGGCAATATCCGCGAGCTGGTGGATCTTCCCGAATAGCGGCGGGCTGGCATTATAAAATTGCTGGGTTGAGAGCCAGAAGTAAACGCCCATGACCACATCCCAAGCCGAGCAAATCAAAGCGCAGCTCAGCGACATCAATATTTACCTGGTTGGCATGATGGGGGCGGGTAAAACGACGGTGGGGCGACATTTGGCGCGCCTGCTGCAGTACCAGTTTTTTGACACCGACCAAGTAGCGGAGCAGGCCGCCGGAAAATCCGTGGCGCAAATTTTTGCTGACTCAGGAGAGGCCGATTTCCGTCAGCTAGAGACCCAGGTGCTCAGCAAGCTCTGCGCCTACCAGCGCCTCGTGGTGGCGACGGGGGGCGGCATTGTGCTGGCGCGAAAAAACTGGAGCTATCTGCACTACGGCGCGGTCGTTTGGCTAAACGCCCCCGCCGACCTGCTCTACCAGCGCCTCAGCCGAGACACCACCCGGCCGCTTCTACAGCGCCCTGATCCCCAGCAGGTGCTGCAGGATTTACTGGCCGAACGTCGGCACCTCTATGCCCAGGCTGACCTGACGATTGACGTCCACAGCGGAGAGCGATCGCAGGACGTGGCCCAGCGCGTTTTGACAGCGCTGAGCACCGTCATCAAGCCGCCTGCGGCAAATTGAGCTAGAGGGCGGCGATCGCTCCTACGACCGTCGATGAGGCGGCTAGCGGCCTAGAGGTGTTTGTATTCAGCCTGTGCCCCCTGACGCGAACGATGTCGCCTCCCCCAAGACTGCGCTATTCTGTCAAGCGTCAGCCTCTCACATTAGCGCTAAGTCATGGATACATCTACCTACACCCCTCCAGAAGTTTGGCAATGGGAAGCCGAGAGTGGCGGCACCTGGGCGAGCACCAATCGCCCCGTCGCTGGCTCCACCCACGAGAAGGAACTGCCGGTCGGCAAGCATCCGCTGCAGCTCTACTCCCTGGCCACCCCCAACGGGCAAAAGGTCACCATTATGCTGGAAGAGCTGCTGGCCCTCGGCAAGGCCGACGCTGAGTACGATGCCTACCTGATCAAAATCAACGCCGGGGATCAGTTTGGCAGCGGCTTTGTGGCGGTGAACCCCAATTCTAAGATTCCAGCTTTGATGGACCACAGCACAGCGCCGCCCACCCGCGTCTTTGAATCGGGGTCGATTTTGCTCTACCTCGCAGAGAAATTTAGCGCACTTTTGCCCAGCGACCCCGCGCAGCGGACGGAATGCCTGTCCTGGCTCTTTTGGCAGGTAGGCTCGGCCCCCTACGTTGGCGGCGGATTTGGACATTTTTACAACTACGCCCCCGTCAAAATCGAATACTGCATCGATCGCTTTACGATGGAGACGAAGCGCCAGCTCGACGTCCTCGATCGCCACCTGGCAGATAATCAGTATCTCTGCGGCGAGGCCTACAGCATTGCCGATATCGCTGTTTGGCCGTGGTACGGCGGCCTAGTACTAAACCGCCTCTACAGCGCCGCCAAGTTTGTAGAGGCTCAGTCCTACACCCATCTTGTTCGGTGGGCCGAGGAGATTGACAGCAGGCCCCCAGTGCAGCGGGGATGCAAGGTCAACCGCACCTGGGGACCGCCGGAAGGGCAGCTTCCCGAGCGCCATGCGGCAAGCGATTTTGAAGCTTAAATTCAGGATTGGCCTGCCGTAAAGCCATTTTGCTTAAGCGATCGCTGCGCAGCATTGAGCCGCAGCGGGCCTCGACGGCGGGAATGGTACGGCCTGCGGCGTTTCAGGATGCTGCAGGTTTTGTAGGGCGATCGCTGGGATGCTAGGGCGATCGCCTTCCCAACCCACAAGGACCGAAAAAGCGATCGCCTTTATCCTCATATTATTACGTTGAGAACGCCATCGATATGCGGCACAGCGATCGCCTCGGACAGCTGCCGCCTCGCTCTCTACAGAGAATGGCTGAAAGCAATCACAGCGAGCTTTGTTCAACGCGACGCGATGCGCAACTCAGATAGAATCGAGAGTACTCAAGCACGACTGTGGCATCTGACGAGTCATTGAGCGCGTAGAGTCTTAGCTCACAGACTCAAGGTCTATCCCCGAAGCAAATGGACATTGTGACTCACCCCTCCACTGCGGCCCGCCACTTTACTGCGGCCCGCCCCACCGCCGCGATCGCCACCACACCGGCAGGACTCCGGCTGCTGCTGCCGCTGTGCCAGAGCTGGGGTGCCACGCTGTGGATTCCGCAATCGCTAGAGGACTTCAAGACAGAGGCAGCCTGCCTACAATACTACGACGGTAAGCTTCAGGCCCACCTCACGAACCTCTGGTCTGACGCCCCGCCCAATGCCCCCGCCCCCGACCTCGTTTTTTGCCTCGCCGCCGGAGCCGTAACCCGGCTCATTGCCCCCCTACTCAGCGATAAGGCCAGCGACCCAGCGGTGGTGGTAGTTGACCCGACGGGACAGCATGTGATCAGCCTGTGCAGCGGCCATCAGGGCGGCGCAGACCTGCTCGCGCAGCGAGTGGCTCACTTCCTCGGCGCTACGCCTGTAATTACCGGGGCCGCCGCTGCCGCCGACCTGCCGGGCATCGATGTGCTGGGGCGTCCCTTTGGCTGGCGGCGCGGCGACGGAGACTGGACGGCAGTCAGCGCGGCGATCGCCCGTCAAGCTCCGGTGGCGATTGCCCAGACGGCGGGGTCACCGCTGTGGCAAACGGGACTGCCAGAGAGCCACCCCTTTCTATTTGAGGCCGGTCAGCCCGCCGCAGCTCAGGTGTGCGTCACCACTGCCGCCCCGGCAAAAACTCATCTAGTTCCCACAGCCTATTGGCACCCCCGCGCCCTGTGGCTAGGCGTTGGCTGCGAGCGGGGCACCTCGGCGGCGGTGATTGCCGCTGGCGTGGCGCAGGCGCTAGAGCAGGGTGGCCTATCGTCGCTGGCCGTAGCGGGGGTAGCCTCCCTAGACCTGAAGGCCGACGAGCCTGGCTTGCTGGAGGTCTGCCGCGATCGCCAGTGGCCTCTGCGCTGCTACGATGCCCAGACCTTAAAGCAGACGTCAGTGCCCCATCCCTCCGAGGTGGTGGCGCAGGCGGTGGGCACCCCCAGCGTTGCGGAGGCGGCAGCGCTGAGGACAGCTGATACCGCTGAGCTAAAAGTGACAAAGCAGGTGGTGCGCTTGGCGGGAGAGCCTGGGGCGGTCACCGTGGCTGTCGCTGAGGCCGCTCAGGAACTGACGGGGCGAGATGGTCAGCTGTGGCTGGTGGGCACTGGTCCCGGTGCCCTGGCGCAAATTACCCCCGCCGCCCGCAGCGCGATCGCCACCGCCGACGTGATTGTTGGCTACAGCCTCTACGTGGGCTTGATCAAACCCCTTACCCGACCCGGCCAGATCATTGAGGCGCTGCCCATTACCCAAGAGCGGCAGCGGGCCGAGCGGGCGATCGCCCTGGCGCGGTGGGGGCTGACGGTAGCGGTGATCTCCTCGGGAGACTGCGGCATCTACGGTATGGCGGGGCTGGTAATGGAGACCCTAGAGCAGCAGGGGTGGGACGGCCAGCAGCCCAGCGTCCAGGTTTTCCCCGGCATCAGCGCCCTGCAGGCGTCGGCGGCCCGCGTCGGCGCTCCGCTGATGCACGATTTTTGCGCCATCAGCCTCAGCGACTTGCTCACGCCTTGGGAGACCATCAAGGCCCGCCTTGAGGCAGCGGCGGCGGCAGACTTTGTCACGGCGCTCTACAATCCCAAATCCAAGACCCGCACTCAGCCGATTGCGATCGCCCAGGAAATCTTTTTGCAGCACCGTTCCCCGGAGACACCGGTCGCTCTGGTGCGATCGGCCTACCGCGAGGATGAGCAAATTCAGCTGACGACCCTGGCGCAGTTTTTAGAGCACCCGGTGGACATGGTAACGACGGTAATTATTGGCAATCGCTGCACCCATCGGTTGGGGGACTGGTTGATTACGCCAAGGGGGTACCTGATATAGCTGAAAATCCTGTCCTGCAAACAGGGTGCCTACAATGAAGTGAGTTCTTTGTTTGCGAGCGAGATACTGCCGTGGTCACCGCAATTAGCACGCTCAGCCTCAGCGATCTAAAAGAAACGTTTGGTCTCGTCCGCGATCGCGACGATTCTTTCTTCCAGAACTGGCTGTCAGAGATGGATGAATTGTCGGCGTTTGAGCGACAGATGCTAGATCGGCTGCGAGGAAACTACGCCAACATTATTGAAACTAACCCGCTAGAGGAAGTCGTCAAGCTAGTGGTGGTCGCCCCGCTGCTAAATTTGTCAGGCTTCTATCAGCCCCCGTTTTCGATTCGAGCGGAGGCATCAGTAGTGCTAGAGGCGGCAGATCAAGGGACGACCTTCACGGGCAGAATCGACGTGCTGGTGGTGAAGTCTTGGTTCTGGTCTTGGTGATCGAATCAAAGCAGGCCCAGTTTGATGTGATTGCAGGTATTCCTCAGGCGCTGAGCTATTTGCTGGGTCAACCCGACAGCACTGCTCCTAGGGAATACCATGCGATGGTGACAAACGAGCGAGAGGTGGTATTTTTGAGGCGGACGGCAGCTGCGCCGATCTACAGCCAGTCAAATGTATATCAGGTGCTCGATCGGGAGGGAGATTTGGCGGAAATTTTGCAGGGGTTGAAATGGATTGGGTAGTACGTAGCGTCATGAGCCAATCTTTTTATTGCAGCTGAGTCGCTGCCAGCAGCGTCAACATCTCCACCGTAGGCCGCACGTCGTGAGTCCGCACGATCGCCGCCCCCTGCAGCACCGCCGTCGCCGTGGCCCCCAGCGTGCCGTAAAGCCGCTCCTCCAAGGGCAGCGGCGTCTCCCCACCCAGCACCGCCCCAACGGTACTTTTACGGGAGATACCCACCAGCACCGGATAGCCCAGCGTCGTAAAGCTTTGGGTATGGGCGATCAGCCGCAGATTTTCGCTGACGGACTTGCCAAACCCAAAGCCAGGGTCTACCACCAGCTGGGTGGCTCCCGCCTGCTGCGCCACCGCAATAGAGTCCTGTAGCGATCGCTTCACTGCCGCCACCACGTCGTCGTACCGGTGCTCGTGGGGCATCGCCCCCGGTCGCCCTAGAGAATGCATCACAATCAGCGGCGCGTTCGCTTTGGCCGCCACCTGCGCCATCTCAGGAAAGGCCCGCAGTCCGGTGATGTCGTTGATGATGTGGGCACCCGCGTCAAGGGCGGCGATGGCGACACCGGGCTTGTAGGTGTCGATGGAAATCAGCGCCTCCGGAAACCGGCGGGCGATCGCCTCAATGGCAGGTAATACCCGCCGCTTTTCCTCGTCTTCCGGCACGGGTTCGGCCCCTTTGCCATAGGCGCTGCCCTTGGGCCGCGAAGACTCTCCCCCCACATCAATAATGGCAGCGCCGCCCCGCAGCATCTGCTCCGTTTGGGCTAGGGCGTCGTCTATCTCCAGGTAGCGCCCGCCGTCTGAAAACGAGTCTGGGGTGACGTTGAGGATGCCCATAACGCGGGGACCTGCCGCCGGCGTACAGTCGAGCTGGCGATCGCCGCAGGTGAGAATTAGGGGGGAGATTGGCACTATAGAGGCTACGGATAAATTCGGTATGCTGCCGCTGGCAGCCGTAAACAACTGCCGGAGAGGCTGCCTCTAACTCTATCATTCGGTCTGGGGCGCGAGATTGAGCCCGCAGCTTGGGCAAACCGCAGCTCGGGCAAACCGCAGCGGAAACAAAAAACTTTCTATTACAGTCTGTTCACAGCGTCAGGAAACAGGCTATTGTGTAATTGGCTTGGGCCGCATCTGCATTTCGAAGAATACCGGGAATACGTGCGTCTATACGTTCCTCAGCTAAGACCCCAAAAGCCGAAGAGCTGAAAGCCAAAGAAAGAAATTTTAGAGATTGATAGCTGCTCTAACGCAAACTAGGCTACCCTCGACTCTAGATCTCAGGTAACCCAGGCTGCTCAATTCAGGTAAGCGATTTGACCGAGGCCGCTTGAGGCATCAAGCGCCGTTTGTTCAACGTGTTAGAGCCAGCAGCAAGTTTGCATCTGCCTAGGAATGCCTGCTCGTTCCGTTTCCCTAGAGCTTTATTCCAAGGCCGGACTCCGTATCCGGACAGGCTCTCCTTAGTCTGCGGGCATTCCTATTTCCTAATCCAGCCGAGACTGAATCACCCCCCACTCGCCAGCGGTCATCCAGCCCGAATGAGTGTCATTCAGATAGGTGATCTGCTCCGACGTCAGGCCTATTACCAGCTCCGACTTCAGCGTTCTAAGGGCCGCTACGGGGCAGGGGAAGTAGGCCGATACCGCGCTGAAGTGAGCGGTCGGTGGCCAGCTACAATCCCCAAGCAGACGGCGATAGTTGGCGTCTCCCTTCAGAATGACGAGCTGACTGTCTTCAAAAATAGCGCTCAGCTCCTCCCGCAGCTGCCAGAATGCCAGGGGCCGATTCCACAGCGGGTTGTCTTGAAGCTGCAGCGCCCCGGCATCGAGATGGGGCTGCAGGGCGAGGCCCAGGGGACTGCCCGCGATCGCCCCCAGCGTCTGGTCAACGTCGGCAATCGTGGCGTCGGAGACGAAGGTGGGGTAGGCCTTGAGGTGTAGCCTCACCCGCGTCTTAGGATAAGCGTCAAGCAGGCTGGCGGCTAAGGCCAGGTCAGAAATCAGCTCGGCTCCCGCGTTATCGGCCACAAGGTCTACCGTCAATCCCGTAGCGCCGCTTGCCCCGTTTTTTGTCGGTATGGCCTGCTGTAGATAGCGGGCGATCGCCGCTGTCTGGTCTACCAAAACGCGATCGGTGCGGGCTCCCTCGCTCGAATTTTCCTGCCAGGTTTGGGCCGGCTTGAGGCTGAGGTCGGCGCGGTTGCCCCAGAGCGCACCGTACAAACTTTCAGAAATGCTGCCTGCGGGCCGGACCGCTGCGCCCGCCGCCTGAAGGGCCGCTTGCTTCTGGGAGGCAAAGGGGTCAGGCGGAGTGTCGCCCGAGAAATACGCTACGGCTTCTAGAATGCGGCGATAGAAATAGAACTCGGCAAACAGCCAGGGCACCTCAACCCAGGGCTGGCCCAAGTAGGGGGAGAGATCTTGCTCCCAGCCCTCCCAGTCGGGGGCGTGGCGGTCTTGGAGCGATCGCAGGGTGCCATTAAACAGGTCTTGAGTTAGCTGCCGGAGGCGCTTGACCGTTGGTCCGTCAAAGCTATTCTCTTTGACAATGCGCTCGACCACCGAGGGCCAGCGATCGCTGTAGGTATGGTAGGCAAACGAGCTGGGGTCACCCATCATTAGGGGTGGCGGCACTTGATCGATCTGGGGAAGCTGGACCTGCTGAACCGGGAAAGCCATGGATACCCTTGCCTAATTCACAACCTTGGGGCAGTCTAACTTTTACTCTAAAGGAGTGCGGCGATCGCCCATCAAACCGACCACCACCGTCGCCAGAAAAAACCAGCCGAACCATTGGGGCAGGTGAAGCAGGCCAATGAGGTAGAGCGGCAGGTAGGCCAATAGGTCTGTGAGCAGAACTCCCCCCACGAGCAGCAGCAACAGCAAAATAATTACCATGGCGCTAGTCTCTCACTCGTCGTAGTCAGTGTGAATCGTCACCTCTAGGGTCTCCTCATCGACGGTGACGTAGAGGACGTTGGGGCGGCAGCACACCTGGCAGTCCTCGATGTAGGACTGCTGAAACCCAGCGGTGATGTCAACAAACGTGACGCTGCTCTCTCCGCAAAAGGCGCAGGCATAGTCGGCGGTTGTTTGCATGGTAGATCGGTATCGGTGGGCTACGGTGTACAAGTTGCGCTTATCCCTGCCGGACTCTCCCCACAGCGTACCGAATGCTACTGCAGCTTGACCAAAACTTGGTCATCGAGCAAGCGCCGGTTTGTCAGCAAATCTTCCGCCGTCACCCGCAGGAAGCGAGACTCGTCTACATAAAATTCAAACCGAACGCGATCGCTGCCGGGAGCGCCAGGGGGATCGAGGGAGGCTAAGCTCTTCCCCTCATTGAGCAGCTTCACCGTCGCCTGTCCGTCACCCCGCGAACGCGTCACTAAGCGATCGCCATCGAAGTAAACCTCAGTGCCGCCGGTATTGGCTCCCATCTCCCCCAGCACCAGCTCAATGCCGGGCTGGTTTTCAATCGAAGCCCCCAGCACTAGCTCAATGGGGGTCTCCATGGGGTAGGCCTGCCCTTGAGGAATCAGGGGGTGCCAGTCGTGCCGGTTGACGCGGCGGTTCCAGTAGCGCAGCCCGTACCCATGGTATAAGAAGTCCTTCAGCTCGACCTGCGCCAGCTGAAGGGCCCCGTGGGCGATCGCCTCTAGGGGCTTCTCGCCGCAGATGACGCTGGTTTTGAATCGCTGCTGGAGCCAATCCTGCAGGGCCGGAATCTGCGCCCCGCCGCCCACCAAGAGGACAGTTTTAATATCGGCAGCGTATAGACCCTGCTGCTGCGCCTGGTACAGCATTTGCGCCACAAGACCCTCCAAGCTGTCAAAGAAGCCTCGCTGCGCCAGAATTTGGTTGAACTGATCGCGGGTGAGGGCTAGTTCATAGGTCTCTAGGGTCTCGTCATCAAACAGGACTTCTTGGGCCGCCGCCGCTGCCGACAGGGCAACCTTGAGGCGCTCGCACAGCCGCTGGGTCAGCGCAGACTTGGGCAAATTTTGGGCCTCTGCGAAGTAGTCTAGGAGCCAGTTGTCGATATCGCTGCCCCCTAGAGAGTCGCCTGACTTGGCCAAGACGCGGGCCGTCTTTGGCTGCTGCGCTGAGGCAGACTTTTGTCCGCTCCACTTCAGCAAAAACCCCAGCGATCGCGCTTTACTCTGTGCCAGCTGCACAAGGGAAAAATCGAGGGTACCGCCGCCGAAATCGACGACAAGAACTGGGGTTTCTGACTCTAGCCCGTAGCCTAAGGCTGCCGCTGTCGGTTCGTCGATCAGGCGCACCTGCGACACCGATAGCGGCCTGCAGGCGGTCTCTAGCCAGTGGCGATAGGCTTCGTAGCTGTCTACGGGCACCGTCAAAATCAGTTCGCAGTCCTGGGTAGGCAGCGCCTCAACCACCTGCTGCAAAAACCAGCTGCCCACCTGCTCAAACGTCATGCTGCGCTCGTCTAGCTCGGGCAAAAAGCCTTGAACCGCTGTGCCAATGCCCCGCTTGAAATTCTGAAACAGGCGAGGATCGCTAGCGACGTCAAGGCCGCGGTCGCGCACCGCTTGGCCCACGGTCACTCGCCCTTCCTGAGCTTGGTCAACGTAGACCAGACTGGGAATACTGGGGGGATTATGCAGCAGGGTACTAGATAGTCCTGGCACTATAACGGTGCTGGCTTCGTCTACTGCGCTATCCCAGCAGGCAACGACGGTGTTGCTCGTGCCAAAGTCAATCGCATAGAGTTGAGCGGGGGCCATGTTTAAAGCAGAACTCTCAGAAGGAAAGAGTGGGAAGTGCCCGGGGGCTTTACGCAAACAATATTTGTATAAACATCCTGCCTCTATTGCCGAACAGCGTGTTTGCACTGACAGGACGAGGATAGCGCTCTGCTGCTGCTGACAGCTGGTTTGCGCATCGAAAACTGCCGTAAAGCGGCAGTTTTCACGGCATTAGAAGCTTCCGGACCCCTACCTGGCTACCCGTAAAAGGTAGTAAGTCGTTTTCAGGTAGTCATCCATGTCTGTCTCATTTGCAACAGCCCTCACTGGTGCGCTAATCACCAGCTTTGCGGCTACGCTAGCCTTCGGTTCCAATATTCAAACCCATAATACACTGGGCCTGACCGTTACGCCTAGTCAACAAGATTCTAGCCAAGATTTGGCCCACCGTGGAAGCGGGCGCTTTGACCCTTTAATGGATTCAGCGTCGGCTCGGGCGGCCAATGTCTAGGCGAATATGCCCTGAGCTCAAGGGGGTAAGCAAGATAGGTCACAACGTTTTGTTGAAACAGCCTGCACTTTTAAGGGCGCTGCTGCGGACGGGGCGGTCCGAATAGAGTGGGGCGGACGGGCAAGCTGCGGTTGAGCAAGTTCTGCTTGCGCTGCTTCGTAGCACTGATGGCGGCCTTGCTCTAGGCATAGCGTCATGGCCTGTTCTAGATCGCGTTTAGCTCCCGGCAGGTCTCCCGTCTGCTTTCTGGTGATTCCGCGCTCATAATGGGCTAGGTCATGGGAAGGGGCGATCGCAATGGCTTGGGTAAAGTCTTCGATCGCGCCTGCCTCGTCGGCTCCTGTTAGACGAATTAGACCCCGCGTGTAATAGGTGTCTGCGTTTTGCGGATCGAGGCGCAGGGCGAGGTTCAAGTCGGCAATCGCCTCTTCAATATTTCCCAAGCGCTGCCGAATCAGCCCCCGATTTTGGTAGGCGGTCACGGCGCTTGGGATAAGGTCAATGGCCCGGCTGCAGTCCTGCAGTCCTTGGCGGTGATCTCCGGCATCCGAGTAGGCTAGGCAGCGCTGAGAGTAGGCATCAGCGCTGCTAGGCTGTTGCTCAATCGCCAGGGTATAGTCGGCGATCGCCCCTTGCTTGTCTCCCAGGGCGGAGCGAACGCTGCCTCGCTTCAGGTAAATCTCAGCCGGATTCCTCGCGATTCTGATTGCCTCGGTGTAGTCTGCCAAAGCTCCCCGGTGGTCGCCCAGCGCGCTCCGAGCGCCGCCTCGGTAGTAAAACGCTTGCTCCGACTGCAGCGCAGCATCAATCGCCTGTGTGAGATCGCGCTGCGCGGCATCCCAGCGGCTGAGGTGGTACTGGGCGAGTCCGCGCTGTAGATACGCGGCTCCGGCTTGGCCCTGGCGAATAGCCCGACTCGACAGGGCGATCGCCTGCTGATATTCCCCCTGCTCAAGGGTGCCGCTCGCCTGGTGGAGCCAGTAGTGCGACAGCAGGTGCTGAGGCAGGCGAACCGACGTCAGCCCAAAGACGCAGGCGGCCAGCGTTAAGCCAGCGCTCCAGCGGTTGCGCCGACCTTCCAGACACAAGAGCTGCCGAAAGCGGTGGGGCGTGACTGACGGTGAAGCTAGCCGCTTATTGTCTAGTCGGCGCAGAGTCTCAAGCACTTCCGCAGCGGACTGATAGCGATGCTCCGGGCTAGGGGCAAGCATCCGCTCAAGGATTGCGGAAAGGCCCGGACTCGCGATGCCTTGCGCCAGGCCGCTTTGGGAGCGTGAGTCTGACGTGTCCCTTGCCCCTATGGCGGCAGCGGCATTGGCCCCGTCCTTGGCCGCCGACAGCATTTCAAGGGCCAGCAGACCTACGGCATAAAGATCTCTGTGGAAGCCTTGCTCAATTTGCCTATTGGACAACTCTGGTCGCGTCTTTTCTAGAGCTGGATTCTGCTGGGCTGGATTCTGCTGGAGATTCTGGCGATCGCTCTTAACGATGTCTTCGAAGATGCCGAACCCCGTCAGCACGAACCGTCCGTCTGACTGACGCTGCACAGTGCTTGGCTTGACGCCGCGATGGATAACGCCCCAGCTGTGCAAAACCACCAGCCCTTGGAGAACGTCCTGCATCATTCTTATCGCTGCCGCTTCAGAGAAAGCCTGTTCTTTAGCGATGCTTTTCTTTCAGAGAGGAACCCTCTACCCAACTCTCGACCCAGCAAAAGCTGCGCTCTTCCTCAAAGTGGTCCAAAATTTCTGAGAGCTGCCTATGGCCACTGACCTGGCGTAGGACCTCTGCCTTCTTTTTAAGTAGAAGCAGCGCAAATTTCGCAGCACGGGGGCTCTGGGCTGATAGGTACAGTTGCCGAACGACGCACTTAGGGCAACTGAGTCGGTAGGTATCTGCGGCCAGGTAGGTTTTCCCAAGGCTGCTGGCCTCCAGGCACCTGAGGATCTGGTAACGTTCGCCGAGTAGCTGATTGATTGACATGAGATTCTATAACTAAGAACGGCGAGCTATCTGGCGGCAGGTTTAAGGGGCCCCCTTAGGGAGGTGAACAGTGACCGCTGCCGAACGGCATCAGCAGTGGGAGCGTCACCGACAGCACCGTTTGCCTCAATATTCTCGCTAGCGATAGAGAGCTATTCGGCTTAAGTATTCCCCAACGATGGAGGACTAGCGACGTCATTGTGAAATAGGGTATGCCAAGAAATGCGTTAAGCAAGGAAGTAACTATGACTGAGCAAGCAAACCCTAACCAGCCCGGCGACCCCAGAGAAGCCGAGCCGGGGCGCGGCGCACCGGGAAGCCAGTGGGCGGTGCAGACGGCTCAAACCACCGACGTCAACCCAGACGACGCCAAAATCCCGACTGACGCTGATGCTGACCAGAATCTCAAAGAGGTGAAAGCCGTCGAGGAGCAGGAAGCCGGTACGGGTATGTCCACAACAGAGGGGTATGTCATTGATGAGGCGGGCCGCCTAGACAACTACGCCATAGAACCCCCCATCCGCGTTGAAGGCCAGGATACCTAAGGCGCTGCCTCGCAAAGGCGCTGGCTGGCTCTGCTATGGTATCAAGCAGACCCCACGACAGCGCCTGCTATGTCCCGACATCTGTTTGCGGCTGAAGCCCTAGCCCACATCCCCAAAATTTTGACGCTGCAGGACCGGAATCCCCACAGTCCGACCTATGGCTGCTTCGACCGCAATTTTTGGCAGTACAAGATCATCGACTTTCCCAGCGGCATGTCCCAGGAGTTCGTGCTGCCGCTGGCTTTGGTCTATGCCCTGCCCATTCCAGAGAATCCTTACTACCAGCAGCTGGCGCTGCGGCGGTGGATTGTGGCGGGCATGCGATTTGCCGCTCGCAGCGCCCACGCCGACGGCTCCTGCGATGACTACTTTCCGTTTGAGCGCGCCAGCGGAGCGGCGGCGTTTTCGCTCTTGGCCTGCCTCGACAGCTACCGGCTGCTGGCGCTAGAGGACCCCGCGCTGCTGCAGTTTTTTCAGAAGCGGGCTGACTGGCTAGCCCACCACCAGGAGAGCGGCAGACTCACCAACCACCAGGCCCTGATCGCCCTGTGCCTGGTGCTGACGGGGCAGCTGCTCCGCAGCGATCGCTGGCAAACCGCTAGCGGCGATCGCCTAGCCCAGGTGCTCAGCTGGCAAAATCCTGAGGGCTGGTTTCAGGAGTACGAAGGCTTCGATCCCGGCTACCAAACCCTGACCATCGCTTGCCTAGCGCGGCTATACGAACTGCAGCCCAGCAGCGAGCTGAAGGACGCGATCGCCAAAGCCGTGCTGCTCACCGCCCATTTCATTCACCCCGACGGCTCCTATGGCGGGGAATATACCAGCCGCAACACCTATAACTTTTTCCCCCATGGGTTCGAGCTGGTGGGCCGCTGGCTCCCCGAAGCCCTCAGCATCAACGACAAATTTTTGGAAGGGCTAGCGGCGGGGCGCGGGGCCTGCTACGCTGACGACCACATCGTGGGCCACCACACCTGGAGCTATCTGCTGGCCTGGCAAAACTTTGCAGACCATAGGCCCGGTCTACCGCTACCGCAAGAGCGGCTGTGGCTCCCCGAGGCTCGTATTCTTGTTGAGCGCCGCGCCGACACCACGCTGTATGTGGCGCTGAATAAGGGCGGCGTGTTTAAGCTGTTTCGAGGCGATCGCCTCGTGGTGTCCGACACCCAGCTCTCTCTGCAGGTGACGGCTGATGGAGACGTTAAAAATGCGGTGGGCCATCTGGTGGGGCGTTACCCCGTAGAGGTGAAGAAAGACGAGATCACGATTAGCGGCAGCTTAGGCTGGGCCAAGCAGACCCAGATGACGCCGCTGAAGCTGATGGTGCTGCGGGTGGTGATGCTGACGGTGGGCCGGTTCTTCCCCAATCTAGTACGCCAGCTGCTGCAAAAAGTGTTGATCACCGGTAAGGCGGCGGCTCCGTTTCGCTTCGAGCGACGGTTTGAGTGGCGGGAGGGGCAGTGGCAGATTGTCGATCAGCTGAGCGCTGAGCGCTGGAACGCGGTGACGGCGGCGGGCATTGCCGCTGACCAAACGTCTATCTACGTGGTGATGAGCCGCACCTATCAGATGGGGCAGCTGCAGCCGTGGCTGGACCTAACCGCAAAGGTTCAGGCCCTAAAGCCTGGGGAGCCGCTAGTGTTAAAGCGATCGCTTTAGCGACGCCTTGAATAGCCCCTTATCATTCAGGCTCCTGAGCCCTACCCCCAAACGCGCCAGTCCTCCCAATCCAAATTGAAAATTGAAGTGTTGGGAAACGCCGTCGGGTTGCCCGCCGCCTCGATGCGCTGCTGCAGGGTCTCCAGCAGGGGCTCCTCCAGCGGCAGGTCGTCCACCAGCTCATAGGGGTAGACGTTCTGCTCTAGGGCGAAATCTGCCGTGATGCCCGCCGCCGCCCCCACGGACCACTCAAAGGAATGCACCCGGTAGGCCGCCGCCGCCACGTGGCTGGTGGCGATGCTCTTGCTGGCCACCAGCAGGTTATCAATCCGCTGGGGAATCATCGACCGTAGGGGAACCTGGCCGGGGTAGGTCTGGCCCTGGGCCTGGCGGGTGCCGGGGCGCTCGATATTGCCGGGGGCCTCCGGGGGAGACTGCTCCATACAGGGGTGGAAGTCGATAGCGTATTGGGCAATGCCCACCGCGTCGGGGTAGATGGTGGAGCGGGTGCGGCGGGTGATTTCCTCAGGAGAGGTCTTGGAGGCGATCGCACTCGTGGCCTCTAGCCCCGCTAGCGCCTTCCAAACGTCGCTGTAGAGGTCGGCAGGCAAATCCTGGTAAAACTCGCTGCGGTAGTCTTGCCGAGAGATATCTAGCTCGTGGACGGCGAAGCCGTCGGGGTGTCCTAGAGACGGTCGACCAACGATGCGCCGCCCTTCTCGAATGTAGGGATATTTCGACAGGCCGTGTTGGGTCCCCATGGGAGAATCTAGACCCGTCATCAGCCGGTGGGCCGGGTGAGGCATTTTGGGGAGGCCGTCCGCCTGGGCCTCTTCTTGAGAGTCGGTGGTGCCCGCCACCAGCCAGTGGAAGAAGCCTAGGGACAGTTCCTCACCGCTTTGCAGCGCATCTTGCCGCAGTCCTCCCCTCCAGCCGCCGGGTTCTAGCTGGTCTGTCTCTTCTAGCTGCTCTCGGCTGTACACCAGGTTGTCCTCCTCTGTGCCGGGGCGATAGTCGTTGCCCCACACCCAGTTCTGCATAGAGATGTCGCCGGGGCGAGGGACCGGCACCCCGAAGCGCGGCACGGCGGGTCGCCCGTCGCTGTTAGGAGCCCAAATGCGGCGGTAGGTAAACACCGCGTCGAAGTTGGCCAGATTGGGGTTGGGGTCGTAGCCGTAGTAGGGCTGATAGCGATCGTAGAAGTCGGGCTGCTCGTGCGCCTGGGGGTCCTCAGTTTGCTCCATGGCAAAGGTGTAGGTGAACCCTTGGGTGCAGTAGGGATCGCCCGCTTCGCTGGCGGAAGAGGGATTGAGGTAGCTGCGCGGGTCGAGGCCTAGGCGGTAGGGGACGTCGGCAAGGGCGATGAGCTCGCCGGTTTCGGTGGCCTCAATAACGTACCAGTCGGCCCCCGTCTCGCTTCCTGCTGGGCGCTGCTGGGGCACGAACTGAATGACGGTCTTCGCTAGCCGGTCAGACGCCTCGTACTCGTAGGCATCCTCAATAATCTGGGACAGCGGCTCGTCGTTGAGGGGCGGCGTCTCGGGCTGGGGCTGATGCTGAATGGCGATCGCCGATTCAATTAGGGTGCCATCTGGGCTCAGGGTGAGATCCTTGACCACCGTCGAGGGAAACCACTTCAAAGTGCCTGCTCCCTCGTCTTCCGCATCCTCCAGCATCTCCATCAAAATGGCGTGGGCGTCGCGGGGCAAAAAGCAGGAGGCGCTCACCCAGCAGGCTCCAGGATTCAGCTCCCCGTACTCGGCTTCAATGCGCTGCCGCAGCTGGTTGTACCCGGTGGAGTAGAACAGGAGGGCTCGCTGCATCTTGGCCTCATCTAGCGCAGAGGTGCCCTGAGAGGAGATCTGCCCGCCCACCCAGTCGGTCAGCTCGCTCATGCAGACGGTGCGGCCGAGCTTCAGGCTTTCGTAGGCAGCGGCGGTGCCCGCGAGTCCCCCGCCAACAATCAGCAGGTCGCAGGTTTCGACTTGGTCGGGCTGGGGGAGAGCTTGCGCTGAGGCGCGCTGGGCTAGAGGCAGCGGGGCGACTAGGCCGACTAGGACCGCGCTAGTAAGGCGTTGAAGCGATCGCTTGGAGAGGGGGACAGACATACGGTGGGGGTAGGGATGAGGTCGCTGACTATTATACGAAATCGAGTTTTTCTGCGGGGGACGGCCACGGGTCGTGAACGCCAGCGTCGAGGTTGCTCAACCTCCCGACTGCGCAGCCAAGACGGACGGGCGGCGACCTGCTTGGTATGATCGCGGGACAAGCTGAACAGCCGACGCGGCCTACTGATGATAGATGTCTTGATTTCGGCGGTGCTGCCCATCGCGCTAGTCGCGCTAGCTGGAATTTGGGTGGGTCAAAAGTTTGAGCTGGACTTAGAGACCCTGGCTCGGATCTCCATCTATGCGCTACTGCCTGCGCTAGTGTTTTCAGGCATTTCGGGGAATAGCCTCAGCTTGAGCAGCGCCACGGGCATCGTGCTGGGCTTTTTGCTGAACACCACAGTTCTGTATGGGGTTGCCTGGGGGCTGGGCCGCACCCTAAAGTTCTCCAGCGAAGAGCGCAAAAGCCTGATTGCCACCACCGTATTTGCCAACGTCGGCAACATGGGGCTTCCGTTTGTGCTGTTTTCCCTGGGAGAGGCGGGCCTAGAGCGGGCTATCGTGTATCTCGTGGCCTCGTCACTCGCGATCGCCACCCTGTTCCCCATTGCTCTAGAAGGGCGAGGGCGTGGCGGTGGGCCTGCGCTACACGCTGAGGCTGCCGGTGCTTTGGGCGACCCTGATGGCGCTGGGGCTGCAGGGACTTTCGGCTACCCTGCCTCTCGCGCTAGAGCGAGGAATAGAGCTGCTGGCCGGTGCAGCAGTGCCAATCGCCCTGCTTACGTTGGGCATTCAGCTGTCCCGGACGCCCTTCGCCTTTGGTCGAGCGGAGCTGTTCGGGGCTAGCCTGCGGCTGCTGCTGTCACCGCTGCTAGCCTTTGGGGTAGGGACGCTGCTGCAGCTAAGAGGGTTGGACCTGCAGGTGCTGGTCATCCAGGCGGCGATGCCGGTGGCGGTGAATTCGCTGATTTGGGTGACGGAGCTGGGGGGCGATCGCCTGCGGGTCGCGAAGACGGTAGTGCTCTCGACGCTGCTGAGCTTTGTGACGCTGCCGGTGGTGCTGTGGCTGACGGGTTTGGTCTAGCAATTCAGGGTTTGAACAGCTTTAGCCCTGGGTATCGCAGTCTATCCAGGTTACCTTCTCCTCAATGGGCGATCGCTTTCCGGCGGCTGGCGGGTCATCGCTGTAGCCCAAATAGAGATACCCCAAGCAGCGATCGCCTGTTTCTAAGCCCAAAAATTCCTTTAGCTCGTCGGTATAGGTGACCCCGCCCGACCCCCAAAATGAAGAAATTCCGTGGGCAGCGGCAGTCAGCATCATGTTTTGAACGCTGCAGGCCACCGCCTCAATCTCCTCTACCTCCGGAATTGCCTCCAGCTTACGCGCCATAGCCAGTACGACCACGTGGGATGACTTGAGCAAGTTGGTCTTCATGCGCTCGTACTTATCGAGGCTAAACTCAGCTTCGGGCGTTAGCTGCTTGTAGAGAGCGGCCTGAAACCTTGCCAAGCGATGAAGGCCCCCCTGGGTAAAGACAAAAAAGCGCCACGGCTGCGTCATGCCGTGGGTGGGCGCCCAGTTAGCATTTTCCAAAAGCTGCCAGAGCGTTTCGTCATCAATGGTGCTGCCGTTAAAGCGGCGGGGCTTGGTCGAGCGCCGCTGGCGAATGATGTGGTTAAGTTGAGCTGCTGCGTCTTTCCCCATAGTTCCTAGCCCAGCGCTGTATCGGGGCGGCCAAAATGACCCAGGTGGCCTGGTGACCCTAAGGGCGGCTCAGAAAATCCGTTGGTGCCTGGGTCGTTGATATTGAGTCGCTTCAGCATCCGCTGCTCTTCGGTCTCATGCCCTAGCCCTCCCTGGTGCAGCCCGGCTGACGGATAGAAAGAGCCCGTGGGGTAGTTTCTAATTTGAACCGATACCGGGGTAAACAGGAAGACGTTCTGGTTGATGCGCTCTTGGTGTCCGTCCATAGCAAACACCCCACCCGCCACATAGTCTACGGCGCGCTGCGCCTGGTCGGCGTCCATGTGATTGAGGTTGAGGATCACGGCTTTGCGATCGCGCAGGGCCAAGATGGCGTCAGGCACCTCTTCAAAGGAGTGCGGCTCCATCACCACAAGCTCGGATTGATTTGTTGCTAGCCCCGGCATCTCGACTACGTTGGAGGTATCGGGGTATCCCACCTCCCCATAGCCGCCGTCCCCGTAGGCCGGTACGTCGGCGACGCCCAAAATATCTTGTAACCGCTGAAGGAAGCTCATGGTGGTAACCGATAGACGTTAGATCGGGCTAATTGGGATTCAAAATATGGTTCAATTGTACTATAGAATTGGTCTTTGCCAACAGAGCCTAACCCAGGGCTAAGTGAGCGGGCCAATCTGGAGGTAGGGATTAGAGGAATGAGGGGGCTGTAGCGCTAGGGCAGCCTCCCAAATGGGGTGTAGGAGCGCTAGCGGTAGGCGGTATTGATTTAGAGTCTCGTGGGGCTTGGCTTTAGGGCTATTGGTTTTGGGGCCATGATAGTCGCTGCCCCCTGTCTTCAACAGACCGTAGCGATCGCACAGCGCCAGCAGGCGGGTCACCTGCTTGGGGCTATGGCCCGGATGGTAGACTTCTAGGCCCATCAGCCCGGCGTCGACTAGATCAGACAGCACCGTCTCCACCGTTCCGCCGCGGAACAGACAGGGGTGAGCCCACACCGGCACCCCGCCGCATCGCCGCAGGTGGGCAATGCCGTCCTGGCTAGAGAATTTCTCGTAATGGACGTAGGCAGGCTTGTCGTCGCCGATGTAGCGCTCAAAGGCCTCTTGAGCCGAGGCGACATGGCCCGCCTGTACCAGCGCTTTGGCTAGGTGGGGACGGCAGGGCGCCATTTCTCCCCGCATCTCCGGCAGCTGGATGGGGCATCCCAGGTCGGCAAGACGCTCGGCCATAGCTTCTGCCCGCCGGTGGCGTCCGGCAAGTCGCTCGGATAGGCAGGGGGCAAGGTCGTCTCGATTGGGATAGTAGCCCAAGATGTGGAGCGATCGCCCGTTGTACACGGTGCTTAGCTCGACCCCCGGCACAATAGTTAAGTCCGTGCCCTGAGCGGCGTCCACAGCAGGCTGCCAGCCCGCCAGAGTATCGTGGTCGGTAATTGCCAGCGCCCGCAGGTCTACCTGCAGCGCACTCGCCACTAGGGCCTCGGGAGTCAAGGTGCCGTCTGAGTAGGTGGTATGACAGTGCAGCTCTAGCATCAGCGCTGTAGATTTGGCTTGTTTAGGCTTGTGAGGTATTCACCTCTTTAGTTTATCGCGATCGTCCGATTAACGGGTTTTGGGAAACCCTGAGCGTGAGCCCAAAACAAACCCCAAGTGCGCCCTTTACCCTGCCCTTTTACACTGAAAGAGCATCAGTCAGAACTTACGGTGCCAAACGGCACTTGCCTCCTCGATAGTGCCCTATGCCTACTCCCCCCCTGTTTGTGTTGGCGTCAGCCTCCCCCGCCCGGCGGCAGCTGCTGCTCAAGGCGGGTATCACCCCTATTGTGCAGCCCAGTCATTTTGACGAGTCCAGTCTTCACCGCGACGATCCCGCAGAGCTCGTGGAGCAGCTTGCCTTGGGGAAAGCTAACGCGGTAGCGCAGCAGCTGAGGCAAAGGCCAGAGACGCTTGGCCTTGAGGTCTCAGAACTCCCTGGCTCAAAGGGAGACCCTTCAAACGACGGCCTTCGAGCTGTCCTCGTCATGGGCTGCGACTCGCTGCTTGTGGTCAACGGAATGGTGCAGGGCAAGCCAGAGACGCCAGAAATCGCGATCGCCCGCTGGCAGCAGATGCGGGGCGGCGTCGGAGCGCTGCTGACGGGGCATGTCCTCATCGATCTTTGGGGGGAAACGACCTTACTGCGCCATCAGGTGACTCAAGTGAGCTTTGCCCAGGTGAGCGATCGCCAAATTGAAGCCTATGTGGCCACAGGGGAACCGCTGCACTGTGCGGGCGCATTTGCTCTAGAAGGTCGGGGAGGCGTATTTGTTGAGCAAATTACCGGCTGCTACAGCAACGTCATCGGCCTCAGCCTGCCGCTGCTCCGAGAGATGATTAGCCTTCTGGGCTACGCTGTTTCAGACTTTTGGGGTGATGTGCCATGATGCATCCCTCACTTTATAGGATCTTTATGGGGATCTGGGGTTACCATAAAACTGTTTCAGGGTTCGCTGTATGAGTAGCTTGTGCATTTACCGAGTTAGGACCATATGAATTCTCTGGCCCTAGGTTCTCCAGATCCTGATATCCCTGACGGATCTATCACGGCAAGTCAGCTCGATCAGGCCCGCCGCACCAAAACGCTATTCCACAATCGCTACGCTGTGATCCGCCCTCTAGGCCGAGGGGGCTTTGGCGTCACCTACCTAGCTCGCGACATCGCGCTACCGGGGCGTCCGCTGTGCGTCATCAAGCAGCTGTGTCCCAAAGTTCAAAGTCCTCAGGTCCTGCTTAAGGCCCGCGAGCGCTTTAAAAGGGAGGCGAAGGTGCTTTCCAATCTAGGTAGCCACTCTAAGATTCCTCAGCTGCTAGGCTACTTTGAGCGCACTGGAGAATTCTACCTGGTTCAGGAGTACATTCGAGGGCTCAACCTCGCTAAGCACGTCAGGCTCTACGGCACCTTCAACGAAGAGCAAATCAGGGAGTTCTTGCGCGAAGTCTTGCCTATTGTTTCGTTTGTCCATCAGCACCAGGTCATCCACCGGGATATTAAGCCCCCCAACATTATTCGCTGTCAGCGAGACGGGCGGCTGGTGCTCATCGACTTTGGCGCGGTCAAGGAAGAGATTGCCCAGCTAGGCGGCGCGGCGCGGCAGATGACGACTCAGTTTGTCGGCACCGTAGGCTTCGCCCCGCCCGAGCAGCTCGCCCTCCGCCCCAGCTACTCGAGCGATATCTACTCCATAGGCGTCACCTGCCTCTATCTGCTCACCGGCAAGTCGCCCCTAGAGCTAGATTACGACATCGCCACCGGAGAGATTCTCTGGCGGGAAATGGCTCCCGTCAGTGAGTATTTCGGCCAGGTGCTGACCAAAATGCTCAAAATTTCCCCCCGCGATCGCTACCCCACCGTCAGCGATGTGCAGCGGGCCTTAGACCTAGAACCCCACGTGCCCGATCTAAGTGCTTGCCTAACGGCTCGCCCCCCTGAAGAGCCCACCGACACCGAGGGCTATCTGTCTCCCATTCAGCGTACGGCCCAGTCCATCCGAGATTTACGCCACCGGCTGCGGGGCGCTTATGTCGACCCGCAGTAGCGAACTCCTTCGCCTGTTTACACCACCCCCTCAACAAGGCTTTGGCCCAGAGCTCAGCGAGCGGCCCAATCTAGAACTGCCCGGTTGAGGGTGTCTGCCGCCTCATCGTAGAGACAATGTCCTGCTTCCGGCACCTCTAGCAGCCTGACCCGGGGGTTGAGCTGGCAAAGGTCCTCAACCTGACGAAAAGGAATGATGCGATCGCCAGTCCCCCACACCAGCAGCGTCGGCTGCGAAAGCTGAGACAAGAGTACATTGCGGCTGGCGCTGTAGGTCGAGCTGGTGGCCGCCTGGGTAAGACGACACAAGGTTTGTGCAGCTCCCCGGTCTGCGGTGGGGGCAATTACTTGGGCCACTAGCTCATCAGTGACCGACGCAGGATTAGCGTAGGCGAGTCTGAGCCCCCTGCGGATAATGCGGGGTTGCCGAACAATTCGAAAAATCAGCCGAATTAGCGCTGGGGAGGCGACCAAACCCTCAATGGTCTTGATCGCTTGCCGCATCTGCGGGTTACCCACTACCTCTTGGCGCGTTTCCGGTAGCGTGAGCAAGACTACCTTATGCACCGACTGGGGCTGCTCTACCGCTGCGGTCGCCGCCACTAGCGCCCCCAACGAGTGGCCCACCAGCACCATGGGCTGGCCAATAAAGGTCTGCCAAAAGTCAAACACCAGCTCGGCCCACAGCGCTACTTGGTAGGCGGTCGCTGCCTTTTGCGACTGGCCAAACCCCAGCAGATCCAGCGCATAGACGGGATGCTGCTCGCTGATGACGGACAAGTTGCGGTGCCACTGCTGCCAAGAAGAGCCGAACCCATGAATGAATAGAACTGGGCGGCCTTGGGCGGCCTGAGCTGAGGCAGGAGGGCGAACGTAGGCGTATCGAATGCGCCAACCCCGCCAGATCCAGTCTCGGCAGCGGGGCGTTGGCGCGGGTTGCGGTGAGGCCAATGTTTAGTCTTAGAAGAGGGCTTTCTCTAGGATAGCGGCTGCAGGAGGGCGGCAAACCGGTCCCATGCCAGAACATCCTGCAGAAGGCCGTCATAGCCCGGGGCATTGGGATGCAGACCATCCTCAGAGAGACGCGATCGCCACCAAAAATCGCCTCGGGAAAGCCATAGGTCGAACAGGTTGAGGTGGGGGATGCCGTAGTCGGCACAGGCCTGGCGAACGGCCTCGTTATAGATAGACTGATCGGCATGAGCGTAATAGAGGCAGTCGGCAAACGGCATCGCCGCCTCATCGACCGGCGTCATTCCCACAAAGAGAACCGGGCAAAGCTGCTGGGCCTCAGCGAGGAGCGTCGAAACGTCCTGCTGAAAGCGGTCCAGCGGAGTGAAGTGCCGTCCCTGGGAGCGCCCTACCCGACAGGAGTTATTGACCCCCACCGACAGAATGATGTAGTCAGGGAGGCGGTGGCGTAGCTCCCCGCGGCAGCGATATTCTCCCTCTAGTCGCTGCGCAACCTGCTCCACGCCATCCCCACGAACGCCCAGGTTGTAAAGCACGTGCCCCGCGCTGTCTGGCCTCATCCACTGTCGCCTCAGGCGCTCCACCCATCCCCCACCGTCAGGGTCACCGTAGCCGTAGATGAGGCTATCTCCTAGCGCCACTAGCCGGAGCGGGGTCGCACGCTGCAGCAGGGTTGACGTTGTGCGAATGGGGGAAAGGGTCTCCATAAGCAAAGGTGTCGACAATAAAAGTTAACATCTCGCTATATCGTGACATACGATGGTCCCCATCACGTCAAGGGAGGCTAAAGTTTGCCTAAAAAAATCAAGATGCTGCAGTGCTAAGATGAGAGGACGCTTGGCTTTTAGCCCAGGCTCCCGCTAACCTGCCCATATACCGTAGCCCTAATGACTTCAAAGCGTCCTGCAATCGATAACGCCCAGCTGATGTGCCGCGCCGAGGATCTGATTCAAGCGGCCTCCAATCGCTACCGGATTACCGTTCAGGTCGCCACCCGGGCCCAGCGCCGGCGCTACGAAGACTTTGACAGCATGGACGAATCGAAGATGAAGCCCGTCATTCGCGCCGTGATTGAAATGTCCGATGAGTTGACTCAGCCAGAAATTATTGGCGAGTAGCCGTGGGATGGGCTAGGTCTATCCGCAGCATGGTTCACCCTCTTCGCCGTCGCGGCTATCTCGGAATAGCGGTCTTGGCGCTAATCTCTGTGCTGCTGGTTTTACCGGGGTGGCCTCAGCGGGCTACGGCTCAGGGCATCGCGCCTTCTCGGCAGGTGGCTGAGCAGATTTATGCGCAGCTGCCCGGCCTGCCCCTCGAAAACTACTACGAGCGTGCGGGCACGAACGATGTCGACGAATCGAACACGCTGATCAGCCGCTTCGTGCGCTATCACCTGTTCGTACAGCGCCGTCAGCCCATCTATCGCTTGGACTGGAAGCTGACTCTAGCGGACTACCTGGGGGTCAATGAGTGGGTGCTTGAATCCGCTTACCCTGGCTTCGCTGAGCTAGATGGCTCTCCCCGCAACGCCGACATGACTGCAGTGCGATCGCTCACTTTATCCCAGCGACAGGCGCTCGTTGAGGCGCTGGTTGCTATCTATAGGCCAAACTGATCTGGTGCCCCACCATTTGAAGCAGGGCAGCGGCTGGCGACTGGGCTGGAATCCGAATGCGCCCGTCTTTACAGGGCTGGTGGGGAGCGATCGCTGGTCTTTAGAGTTAACTCAGGCCGAGCTAGAGGACTTCTGCCGGCTGGCGCTGCAGCTCTCCGAAACTATGGCGGCGATGGTGTCGGAGCTGATGCCGGAGGAGCGACTGTGCTGCGAGGCCGAGTCCGAACGGGTGTGGTTGGAGGCGGAGGGATTTGCCCACTGCTATGACCTACACCTGATTGTGCAGGAGGGACGCGGGGGGGAGGGGTATTGGCGCGCCGAAGCGGTACCGGATTTGATTACGGCAGCGCAGACGCTAGGCGTGTTTTGAAGCGCTTCATCTGGGTTGAGAAGTTTTGGGTTTGTGCTATAGTTGGAAAGCATTGCGGGGCGTAGCGCAGCTTGGTAGCGCACCACTTTGGGGTAGTGGGGGTCGTGGGTTCAAATCCCGCCGCTCCGATTTAATTGAAAGCCGCTCACCGAGCGGCTTTTGTTTTGCCTATTTTAGCTACTAGACAGGAAGCCCCGCGCTCTACCCGTCAGGGTGAGCGTCGGGATGAGAGTCGCGCTAGCCGAAGTGCGCCCGCAAAATGATGCACAGCGGATAGTGCGCTCAGCGCTGAGGCTAGCAGTTGGTATGATAGAGATAGCAAGGTGATACACCCCGCAAAGAGTGTGACGGGCCCGTAGGCGAAAGCTGCAAGTCACCCGTTCCTCAGTTTGCAAATGTATCTGCGACACATAGTGCGTATCCTCCCTCGCGGAGATGAAAATTCAAAACTCTGCCGTGGGGCATCAGGCGGAGTATAAACCTATCTCAGGATATGTCTCGGCAATAGCTGGGAGTCACTGAGGAAGCCCGCGCTGTACAGCTTGCTGTCAGCGTCGGGAGGATGTCACATTTCCCCTAAATCAGGTAAAGCTGAACCAAACAGTCTAGGCTTGCCTTTGCCTCATCTCTCATAACTTCCTCAAACTCTTGATCTATAAATAGTCTGGAGCATTTGAGAGAGGGAATATTTTGACAACAGCTAGCAACTGATGGCCATTGGCTGATTTGAGTGCGTCCGGTAGCTGTTTTTCAGAAGAGCGCCTATCGGCTTGCGTATGGCTGACGTTAGAGGCCTGACTTTTATGAATATCTCTACTGCACACAGCATTCAAGTTGAAGACGATCGCACCGGTTTATCTATTGAAACCCTGCGCCGCGCCTTGGCCGACAACCTATTCTACGTCCAGGGAAAGTTTCCCGATATCGCCACTAAGACCGACTACTACATGGCCTTGGCTTACACCGTTCGCGATCGCCTCCTCAACCGCTGGCTGCACACCATCGAAACCTACCTCAATCAAGACGTACGGTTAGTGGCCTACCTGTCGGCGGAGTTCTTGCCCGGTCCTCATCTAGAGAACAACTTAATCAACTTGGGCCTCTACGACCAGGTGAAGCAGGCGGTGGAGGACTCTGGCCTCAACTTCCCGGAGATAGTAGAACAGGAGGAAGAGCCAGGCTTAGGCAATGGCGGTCTAGGTCGACTGGCTGCTTGCTACATGGACTCCCTGGCCACCCTAGAGATTCCCGCCGTGGGCTACGGTATCCGTTACGAATTTGGCATCTTTAGCCAAGATATCCGAGACGGCTGGCAGGTGGAGCTCACTGACAAGTGGCTGCAGTATGGGAACCCCTGGGAAGTCGCCCGCCCTGAAGGGGCTGTGGAAGTGGGATTTGGCGGCCACACCGAGCCCTACACCGACGATGCTGGAAATTACCGGGTACGTTGGGTTCCAGCCCAGGTTGTGAAGGGCGTGCCCTACGATACGCCTATCCTAGGTTACCGGGTCAGTACCGCTAACACCTTGCGGCTGTGGAAATCGGAAGCGCCAGAGTCGTTTGATTTTCATGCGTTCAACGTGGGCAACTACTACGGCGCTGTAAACCAAAAGGTTGTGGCAGAGAACATCAGCAAGGTGCTCTATCCCAACGATGACGCCGAGCAAGGCAAAGAGCTGCGCCTGCAGCAGCAGTTCTTCTTCGTGTCCTGCTCCTTACAGGATTTGATTCGCATTCACATTCGTCGAGGCAACGCCGTTGCCTCGTTTCACGATAAGTTTGCCGTGCAGCTCAATGATACCCACCCTGCTATTGGCGTGGCGGAGCTGATGCGGCTTTTGGTCGATGAGCACCACCTGGGGTGGGACCAGGCCTGGCATGTGACCCGCAACACCTTTGCCTATACAAATCACACCTTACTCTCAGAGGCATTAGAACGCTGGCCCATCAAGCTATTTCGCGCCGTTCTGCCTCGCCATCTAGAAATTATCTTCGAAATCAATCAGCGGTTTCTAGACGTGGTGCGGCTGCGGTTTCATGGTGATAGTCACCTGGAGCGTATGTCCCTAATCGATGAGAGCGGGGAGCGCTATGTGCGCATGGCAAATTTGGCCTGCGTCGGCAGCCATGCCGTTAATGGCGTCGCTGCCCTACATACTGACTTGCTCAAGTCCACGGTGCTTAAAGACTTCTACGAGCTGTTTCCAGAGCGCTTTGAGAATATAACGAACGGCGTCACCCCCCGCCGCTGGCTGGTGCAGAGCAACCCCCGGCTGACCCGCCTCATCACCAATAAGATTGGCGATCGCTGGATTAGACACCTCGATGACCTAAAACAGCTTGCCGCCTTTGCTCAAGATAAGCAGTTCCGGCATGACTGGCGGCAGATCAAGCTAGACGTCAAGCAAGACCTCGCTACGTACATCCAAAGTCGTACAGGCCTCCAGGTCAATCCGCGATCGCTGTTCGATATTCAGGTGAAGCGCATCCATGAGTATAAGCGCCAGCACCTCAATGTGCTGCACATCATCACCCTCTATAACCGCATCAAAGCTAACCCCGATATCGAGATTCAGCCCCGCACGTTCATCTTTGGCGGCAAGGCAGCGCCGAGCTATGTCATGGCTAAGCTGATGATTAAGCTGATCACGGCGGTAGGGGATGTCGTGAACCGTGACCCTGATGTGGGCGATCGCCTCAAAGTTGTGTTTTTGCCCGACTACAATGTGACCTTTGGGCAGCGGGTCTACCCGGCTGCCGACCTCTCAGAGCAGATTTCTACCGCAGGTAAGGAAGCCTCCGGTACCGGCAATATGAAATTTGCCCTGAACGGGGCACTGACCATCGGCACCCTAGATGGAGCCAACGTCGAGATTCGCGATGCCGTAGGAGCCGACAACTTTTTCCTGTTCGGCCTACGGGCTGAAGAGGTGGCGACGCTGCAAGCCAAAGGCTACAAGCCCTGGGACTGCTACAAACAGAACGGAGCGCTCCGGGCCGCCCTCGACTTGGTAAGAGCGGGCTACTTCTCCCATGGCGACCCAGAGCTATTTCGTCCCCTCGTAGACCGTTTGCTGCAGAACGACCCATTTATGCTGCTAGCAGACTATCAGTCCTATATTGACTGCCAAGACAGGGTAAGTTTGGCGTACAGCGACTTCGAAAAGTGGAGCAGCCTGTCGATCTGGAACGTGGCGCACATGGGCCAGTTTTCATCGGACCGCGCAATTTGTGAGTATGCCGAAAAGATTTGGCAGGTTCAACCTAGTTCAATACCGCCGCAGTCCTACATTCAGGCCCATGCCGCTCTCCAGGTTTAGCGGCCTACTGTGACCTTGATGATACGCTCTTCCTTTTCAGCCTTTGTCGTCCTCGTACCCAGCCGCAGCTGTTTTTGGGGAACCTCTACCACCTTCACAGCATCCTCACAGTCTTTGAATAGTGTGGTAGTTGACAAGAACTGGTGGTCCGCCGCCGTAGTTTAAGTCTTCACGCTAACCTGTCCGCAGTCCTGATTTGCCGGTACCGCCTCCATGATCTTCTTAGGGTCGGGCAAATCGAGGTTATTCATAAACTCAATGAAGCGATCGCGGTCCTTGCCCACAAAACGAGGATTCCAGCGCTTTTCTTCGCCAATGGTCGAGACTGTATGTCCTCGGTAGTCGTGGGCGGGGTAGACGAGAGTTTCATCAGCTAAGGGACATTCAAATAAAACGTCGTTCCAGCGTGAGCGTCTAGAATCAGAAGGAGTCATCGAAACTGGGTGGACAAGATTGGAACTGACAAAAGGTCTAAAGTCGCTTCTCAAAGAGACCGTAGAAACGCTGAAGGGGCATGAACGCCGTCGCTTCATGGCAAAGACCGTCACTGAACTAGGAGCGGGAGGACAGCGGCTGGCCGAGCGGGAGCTGGGGTGGAGCCGTGAGGTAATCCGCAAAGGGCAGCGAGAAGTCAGTAGCGGCATCATCTGTATCGATAACTTCAAGGGACGAGGACGCAACCGGACAGAGCACCACTTGCCGAGACTGGTAGAGGACTTGCGCTCTATCGTCGATAGTCAAAGTCAGAGCGACCCACAGTTCAAGAACCAACGGTTATACACCCGGCTAAGCGTAGCGAGGGTGCGAGCGGAGCTAATCGAGAGTAAAGGCTACAGGTGCGAGGAATTGCCCAGCAATGAAACGCTGCGTAATCGGCTCAATACGCTGGGGTACTATCCGAGCAAAGTGGGTAAAACGCGTCCTCAAAAAAAATTGCATTGACCGATGCCATCTTTGATCAACTGGGTAGGGTCTACGAGGAAATGGAGAATGACCCAACGATACTGAGACTCTCGTTGGACAGCAAAGCGGCGGTGAAGGTGGGTCCGTTCTCAAGAGGAGGGAAAACGCGAACTGACACCCAGGGATGCGACCATGACTTCAAGCCAAAAGCGAGCGTGGTGCCCTACGGCATTTTCTTGCCCCAGTGGGATGAGGTGTTCTTATATCTGAGTACCTCGAAGGTGACCAGTGACTTCATGGTCGATATGCTCGAATCGTGGTGGGGTGCTAACCGGCAGCGGTTCCCTCAGATTCAGACGCTGCTGCTTCACCAGGACAATGGCCCTGAAAATCATTCTAGGCGCACCCAGTTTATGCACCGCCTCGTGGTGTTTGCTCAGACTCACCAAATCAATTTCCGTCTAGCTTACTATCCGCCGTACCACAGCAAGTACAACCCAGTTGAGCGCGTTTGGGGCATCTTGGAGCAGCACTGGAACGGCAGCATCCTTGATGAGGTTGACACCGTGGTCCGTTTTGCCCAAACGATGTGCTGGCATGGACGACATCCGATGGTCACCTTGGTCACGAAGACCTATCAAACTGGGGTCAAGCTAACTCAAAAAGCGATGGCACAGGTGGAACAACAAATCCAAAGGCTCTCTCAGGCTGACCAGGAAGGTCAGCCTGACCTCGGTAAATGGTTTGTGGACATTCCCTGGACTACAGCTTGAGCCTTGGCATACTTTTTAATTTGAATGTC
>CAVRCJ010000005.1:0-291947 GCA_963719515.1 uncultured cyanobacterium | reverse complement strand
GCCGCACCAGCACCTCCACCGCCACCGCCACGTCCGCCACGTCGGCTGGCCTCGTCGGGGCGGGCGCGAGACCCCGCCTGGGTGACGGAGGAAGAGCAGCGCCGCGGGGAACTCCGCGGCCATGACCACCGCGTCGTGGCCTGCCCGCGCCCGAGACCATCGCCGGGCCGGCGTGGCCGAGGTCGCCGAGGATGGCGGTGCAGCGGCGCGTATCGCCGCACGCGTCCATCTTCACCGCCGGCTGGTTCTGGTTCTCCTCCACCTCGTCAGCTCAACGCCCTCGGCGGCGGCGAGGTCCATCGCCCGCTCCAGCAGGCGGCCGACGGCCGCGACGCGCGTGGCGTCGTGGGCGTGGCGGACGTCCGGCGGAGAGCTGCGCCCGGCCGGGCACGACGTTGCGGGTGTTGGGCGAGACGTCCAGCCGCCCCACCGTCGCCTTCAGCCCCGGCGTCGCCAGCCCCTCCGCCCCGGACCGCCGCGACCACGCCCGCGGCCGCGACCGGCGCGAGTCCTGCCGCATGTCCATCGGCCGCGTGCCGGCGTGCGCGGTGCGGCCGGTGAGCCGAACCAGCAGGCGAGCTCTGACCGGCGACGGCGGAGACCCGCGCCGAGCGACCGCCCCGCCGCCTCCAGCAGCGGGCCCTGCTCGAGGCGTCCGTTTCGACGAAGCCGAGCACGTCGTCGGGCTCGTCGGCCGCGCCGGCGAGCTGGCCCGGGTCGAGGCCGAAGCCGCCGGATCGCGTCCTCCACCGAGACACCCGCCGCGTCGGTCCGCGGGAGCATCTCGAAGTCGAAGGTGCCCGCCACCGCCCGGCTGCCCCGGTACGGCGTCGCGTACCGCACGCCCTCCTCCTCGCTGAACGCGACCACGTCGACGTGGAAGGGCAGCGGCGTGTCCCGGCCCAGGGCCTCGATGGCTGCCAGCGCCGTCGGTCCACCCCGAGCACGCCGTCGTAGCGGCCCGCGCCGGGCACCGAGTCGATGTGCGATCCCGAGCAGCAGCACCTTCGGCCGGTTCCCGAGGAATGAGAATCCGCGGACCGTCGGCCGAAAAGGTTCCCCGAGGCGTCGGTCCGCGGCGCAAGCCTGACGCACCCGAGGGCAGCGTCACGGTTTGGCCGTCTGTGATAGGAGAGCCGTTGATGTCGGTAACGGCGAGCGGGTCGTTTTCGGGATCGCTGTCCGGTGTCGTGGGGTTCGCCGCTAGGACATCGCCGTTAAAAATGGTGTCTTCGTCTATTGTGACTGCATCATCTACGGCCACAGGCGCTGCATTGCTCACGCTGCGGAAGTCCACGTCACCAGGCTGATTGTCGGCGTTGGTCAAGTCGGTGATGGGGGCATTCACCGCGCCGTCAGGGTCGGCATAGCTCGCGCCGATGGACGGGTCGTCGTCAATGCCGTCGCCGTTAGCGTCGCTGCCGCTGAGAGTGAGGCCCGACTCAACGCTGTCCGGCAGGGCGTCGCTGTCGCTGTCGAGATCGAGGTAGTCGGCCACCCCATCGCTGTCGGTATCTACAGGCGTCACCAGTCCTGTTGCATTGATGCCGCTGGCGTCAGCCGGACCTGCTGGGGAGGTATAGCCGACTGTAGGCTGAGCTTCCACTGCGTCGGCGATGCCGTCATTGTCAGCGTCTAGATCCAGGCTGTTGATTACCCCATCGGCGTCGGTGTCGCGCAGCGGGTCACCGTTCTGCTCCACGGTGTCGAGGATGCCGTCGTTGTCGTCGTCTAGGTCATCGCCATCGGTAACGCCATCGCCGTCGGTGTCTATCTCGTTGTCGGCGATCGCCACCGGCACGCCTCCTGCGGGAATCGTTACTCCGTCTACCACAATGGGCAGGCCGTTAGCGCTGTTGTAGAGCGAGTCGACGTTTTGGGAGACCACCGTATGGGTGATTTGGCTGGGGTGCGGTGTGCCTTCCAGCAGCAAGTCGTCTACGGCGGTGACCGTCACCACTTGGGGGGCAAACCAGTTACCGGGGGTAAAGGTAAAGTCTACGGGGACGCCGGGGCCATTACCCAAGTCGGTTTGGGCGTCGGGCGTTGCGGTCGCCGTCACCTCTGCCGTAGGCTGGCTACGCAGCACAATGGTGTAGGTGTCAGTCGCCCCGCCTTCTTCCACCTCGGTGCTACTACCCGACTGAGCAATTACCACCTGGGCGTTAGGTTCACCGGGAGTGCGACTGTTGCCGTTGGCGTCAGCGTTATTGGTGTCGCGGGACCAGTTGGCGTCGGTGATAATTCCGCTGGAATCGCTGCCCAGATATGAAAAATCACCATTGCCACCGAGGGTGCCGACGGATGGGGCAGCTGGGGTGTTCTGGGTGCTGCTGTTGAAAGGCAAGATGCCGTAAAAGGTGGCTAGGGCGTTGACGGGGGTGTAGGTGACGGGGGTATTGTCGGCGGTGAAAAACCCGCTGCCTGGCGTCATCAGCACCGGGACATCGCCGCCGTTGGTGTTGCCAAAGGCTCCGTTTGTACCGTTGATCCAAGCATTGCCGCCCCCGGCTGCGGTAATGGCGTAATCGCCCGTGGCGTTGGTGGAGGCGATCAGCAAGCCACTGTCGCCGTTCGCAACATCAACGGTGGTGTCTAGGGCCAATCCATCGTCGGGGTCGTTGCCGTTGTAGATCACCAAATAGGTGCCCACCGGAATAGTGGCAAAGCCCGGTCCAGAGAGCTGCAGCCGCGCCATGCCCCGGTTCGTGTCGGCCAACACCGCGTTTTGCAGGTTGACCGTGGGGCCAGTACCATCCCCCACCACCAGGAATTCCACCCACTCTTTACCGCCGTCAGTGCCCTGGGACCACTCATTGATAATGACGCCGGAGGGGGGCGCATCGCGGTAGTCCACATCGCCCGTGCCGTCTGCATTGGGCAGGTCGAGGGCTGGGTCGTTTACCCCATCGGTGGCGTCAGGGCCAGCTACATCGTCAAAGGCGTCGTCAAGGCCGTCACCGTCATTGTCCAAGCCCGTGGGCGCGTCGCCGTCGCCGCTCTCCTGGGCGTCGGGGGTGCCGTCGCTGTCGCTGTCGAGGTCTTGGTAGTCGGGGGCGTCAACGCCGTCGGTGTTGACGGGGACGATCGCCTCTCCGCCCTGATCCGGGTCGAAGGCGTCGTCGAGGCCGTCGTCATCGGCGTCGGTGCCCGTAGGGATGGTGTAGTCTGCCGTGGGCTGGCCTTCCACTAGGTCGGGAATGCCGTCATTGTCGGCGTCGAGATCTAGGCTATCGATTAAGCCATCACCGTCAGTGTCGAGCGCTGGGTCACCGTTTTGCTCCACGGTGTCGACAATGCCGTCGTTGTCGTCGTCCAAGTCCACCGCATCCGAGATGCGATCGCCATCGGCGTCGGGGTCTACCGTGAGGGTAACCGTACCGATATCGCTGCCGCCGTTGCCGTCGATAACGTCGTAGTCAAAGCTGTCGGGACCGACGTAGCCTGCCACTGGGGTATAGGTGAAGCCACCATCGGCATTGAGTACTACCGTGCCCCCTTGAGCCGTGGTTAGGGTTGCGGCGGTGACGCTGAGGGTGTCGCCATCCCCATCGATGTCTACCCCACTGTTGAGGACACCTGCGTTAGCATCCACAACCAGCGCTGCGCCTTCAGTGGTGCTGTAGGTGTCGTCAGCGGCAACAGGGGGGTCGTTTACCGGGTTGACGGCGATGGCAGCAGTGCCCGTGACCGTCTCCGTGCCGTCGGTGACCTCATAGGTGAAGTTTCCAGGGTCGGCCACGCCATCGTAGTCGGCAGGGGCGTCGTATAGCAGGCTGGTCAGCTCAGCTGGGGTAAGCGTCGTGCCATTGGCGACAGGCGTACCGTCAGCGAGAGTGACCGTACCGAGAGTCGGCAGTCCGGTGATAGTTACCGTCAATGCATCGCCATCAACATCGATAGGGTCCGGAATGCCCAGGAGGGTGCCGGTGCTTTCCTCATCCACGGTGATGGCGGTATTGCCCGCGACCGGAGCATCGTTGACACCGCTGACGGACACGGTTGTTGTCGCCGTTGCATTGATGCCATCACTATCGGCAATGGTGTAGGTAAAGCTATCTGTGGTGGACTGTCCGGCGGCTAGGGCATCAAAGGCTCCGCTGGGGTCATAGTCAACCGTGCGATCTGCTCGGAGGGTGACCACCGCACCGGAAGCTAATGTGACAGGACTATCGACTACAGCAGGTTCCCCCACCAAGAAAGAAATTTCTCCTGCCGGAACGCCATCTTCAGCGTCGGTGTCGTTGCCTGCGATCGCGATATTGACTGCCGCATCGCTCGGGGTCGTCGCAGTGTCGTCTCCAGCGGTGGGTGGCGTGTTGACGACAACGGTTACCGGGTTGGCGTAGTTGTTGACGAGTGCGTCATCAAAGCTGAGGGAGAATAGCCGCTGAGCCAGCGAAGCGCCGCCGCTGATCCCTGCTCGAAAATTGAACGTGGTGACACCGGTATAAACTGCCGATGCCATGACCTGAGTATCATTGGTGCTGATGCCATTGATCGTAAAATCCGCCCCGACAAACTGCCGTGTGGTCCCTGTGCCGGAAATTGTTAGCGCCGTCCCCGACTCGAAGGTATAGCTGACAAAATCGCTAAACTGGCCGAACTCTTGATAGGTTGGGTTGCCGTCAAGGTCAACCCAAGACGCTAAAAAGTCAGGGGAAACGGTGGGCGTGGTGGTTCCAGTTTGAACAAAGGCAATGGAAAAGTCGACGCTAGCGCCGTCAGGACCACCGATCTCAGGTTGAAAGGCGCTGAGGTCGCCGAAGGTTGTCACATCAATATTGCTTAAGATAGCGCCGCCGTTGATAGCTTCCACGGTCACTAGGGCATCAAGCCCAGCCGCGACGCCAACGTAGCGATAGACCGCACCTGCTTGTAGAGCGCTCCCCCCTTCAAGCACGGGACCTTGAAAGCTGAGGCTGGCCAGCACGCCGCTATAGGCCTCCCTTACTTCAGGAGCGATCGCCAGCGCCGGGGTCTGCCCGCCCAGCACCACGTCCAAGTTCCAGCTGCCGCCGCGAGCCGCATGGCCGGTAAGGCTGGAGGACGCTGCAATATCTGCTCCGGTGAGCTGATGGAGCTTAGCGACAAATTCTTCCCCGGCGTCGTCCGCCGCAACGCTGCAGCCATAGAGCAGCAGCGATGGAACTCGTGTCGCGAAACCCCGAAAACCACGAGCCGAGCTGCGGTGTGTATTGATCGAGGGTCGATAGGCTCAGCGTTCCATTGCCCAGATAAAGTGTTCCAGGTGACCCGTGGGATACAATGTGCAGCTCGTCCACTTCAGGCCGCGATCGCAGCAGTGCCGTAATTTGCGCCACACCATCGCGATCGCGATTTAGCACTGCTACCCGGGCCTCAGCGCTCACGCCAGCCAGCAGTGCGCCGTAATCTTCTACAGCAGAATCAACAACGACAAGCACAGATGGCTGAATGTTCAGCGAGGAGCCTGCCGGTGCAGCGACTTGAGAAGCGCTGTTTTGAGCAGGCAAGCAGAAAAGCTCAGCGCCTTGATGAGGCGTGCGATCGCGTAAGTTCATGGCTGTAAAAAGTAGATGCTGATGGTGGAATAAATAGGGCGACTCTGCTAATCAGGTCGAGTTATTGGATTAGCGATCGCAACGTCATGTGACCGACCTACATATGCCCAGCGGAATATGCCCCAGCGTAAGTAGTTTTACTGAAATAACAGTTTTCTGCGAAGAAACGGCCCTGCGTCCGGATAGAAAAGCTAAGGAACAGACCCGCAATCTTACAGGCTTAGCGTGGTTTGGGTTTGAGAAATCGGTAGTTTTGGCAAGATAGATTGCCCACAAGTCGGCCCAACCTAGTGAGAGCTGTCACGGGTTATGTTGAGCTATTGGTATGGTCTACCAAACAATTCGAGTGTTAGCGGTTGACGATAACGAAATCGATATTCAAGTTATCTATCGCTATCTAAAGTCGCCTTCGAAAACAGAGTTCAAAATTCAGTCGACAGACACCTTAAAAGGGGCGATCGCTGCGGTGAACCAGTCTGTGTTCGACATCATTCTGCTCGATCTAGATCTTCCCGACAGCGAAGGGATCGACACGCTGCGGTCATTCCTCGAATGCCCAGTCGATACGCCAATTGTGGTGATGACGGGCAATGACGACAACCAAACCTCGCTAGAGCTAATCCGCGTGGGAGCCCAGGCTTATCTGGCTAAGTGGGAGCTAACCCCCAAGCTGCTCGTTCGCACCCTTCACCATACCCTCGAAAAGGCGAGCATGACCAAGCTGCTCAAGCAGCGAGAGCAGCAGCTGGAAAAAGAAATTGAGCGCCGCATTGAGATTGAGAAAGGGCTAGAGCGCGAAGCCGTCCAGCGTCAGCATACCGAAGAGCTGCTCCAGCGACAGCTCACAGACCTGGAGATTGTGTTTAAAGCGCTTCCCAGCGCCATCGTCTTCGCTGACCGCGATCGCTGTATTCGTAAGGTCAGCTCGGCCCTGACGATCCTGTTTGGATACACCCCGGAAGATGTTCTTGGGCAAGCCCACCTGCCTGCTCTATCACAGCGATTACGACGCCCAAGTGCAGGGCAAGCTCTGGTTCGATCGATTGGCCTGCGAAACCTTTGAGCCCTACGACTTCCAATATCAGCGCAAGGACGGCTCGGTTTTCGTCGGGGAAACCGTTAGCACCCCGGTTAAGGACCGCAGCGGACAAACTATTGGCTTTGTTGCGATTATTCGCGATGTGACCCAGCAGCGCCAGCTTCAGCAAGAGTACAATGCTGCTCAGCTTGAGGTGACCTACCGCGAGGTGCAGCTCCAGCAGTTCGTCAAGCACATGCCTGCGGCAGTGGCCATGTTCGACACCCAGATGCGCTACCTCTTTCATAGCGATCGCTGGGTTACAGATTATGGCCTGCAGAACAGCAACCTCCTCGGGAAACACCACTACGACCTTCCCGGAATGCCAGAGCGCTGGCGGGCAAACTACCAAACCTGTTTGGGGGGCGAGGTGCTGCGCAACGACCAAGACGCCTTTGTCCGGGAAGATGGATCGACGGACTGGCTGAAGTGGGAGATGCGCCCTTGGTATGAACCGTCAGGCCGCATTGGCGGCCTGCTCATGGTCACTGAAGTCATTACCCCTCAAAAACAGGCGCAGCTGAAGCTCCAGGCCAGTGAGTCCCGCTTCAAGGCGTTTATGGACCACAGCTTTGCGGTCACCTTTATGAAAGACGCTGCGGGACGCTACACCTACGTCAATCAGCGGTTTGAGCAGTTCGCCGGTCTGAGCCAGAGCTTACTCGGCAAGACCGACGAGGACTGGCTACCCGCCGACGTAGCCCATCATGTGCAGCAGCACGACAGGACCGTCTTAGAGACCGGCAAAGCCAGTCAGCTGTTCGAAACCATCCCCGCCCAGGACGGCACCCCCAACGACTGGATGATCTGTAAGTTTCCCTGCCCGACGATGGGCGAGCAAACCGCGCTGGGCGGCGTTGCCATCAACGTTACGGAGCAAAAGCGGATTGAGCGGGAGCTGTCTAAGGAAAAGGAGCTGGCGCAAATTACGCTGCAGTCTATTGGCGATGCCGTAATCACCACGGATGCTTGGGGAGATATTACCTATCTCAACCCAGTGGCAGAACGGCTGACCGGCTGGCCGTTGTGCGAGGCCAAAGGGACATCACTCTCACGAGTGTTCCACATCGTTGATGAGAGCACTCGTGAGCGGGTTGGCACGCCAGCAGATGAGGTGCTGCGCACGGGGCGAACGGCTGGCTTAATCAACGACATAGCCCTAATCGATAAGGACGGTAACGAGTACAGCATCGTTGATTCAGCCGCTCCCATCAGGGATGACGACGGCACCGTAATCGGCGTTGTTTTGGTGTTCCACGATGCCACTGAGTCACGTACCCTCTCCCAGCAGCTGGCGTGGCAGGCCTCCCACGACGAATTGACCGGCTTAAAGAACCGGCGCTACTTTGAGCTAAAGCTGAGCGAAACTCTTGAGGATTTTCCGAGAGAGCACGTTCTCTGTTTTCTAGACCTCGATCAGTTTAAGGTGGTCAATGATACCTGCGGCCATGTGGCTGGAGATCAGCTGCTCCAGCAGGTGGGCACTATCTTAATTCAAAACGTCCGTGCCGCAGACGTCGTCGCTCGTTTGGGAGGAGATGAGTTTGGCATCCTGCTCGACAAATGTTCCCTAGAAAACGCACGGCGGGTGATGGATTTGATTCGGCAGGCGGTCCAAGACTTTCGCTTTGTCTGGCAAGATAAGACGTTTGGGGTCAGCGTTAGCGTTGGCGTCGTGGAGATTGACGATAGGATTTGCAACTTGGCGGATGCCTTGGGGGCCGCCGACGCCGCCTGCTATGCCGCCAAGGAGCGGGGGCGTAACCGCATTTATCTCTACCAGGCCGACGATCAGCAGCTCTCAGAGCAGCGCAGCCAGCAGCAGTGGATTGGCCGTATTCAGCAAGCGCTGGACGAAAATCAGTTTCAGCTTTATCAGCAGCCTATCGCGCCGGCAGCGCTTACCCTAGACGGCGTAATGCATCACCACGAAATTTTGCTGCGTCTGGTAGATGCGACGGGCATTGTCCCTCCCATGGCCTTCATCCCAGCGGCGGAGCGCTACGGCCTCATGCCTGCTATCGATCGCTGGGTGATTCAGGCGTTTTTCTCTCAAATCAAACAACTTCAGGCTACTGTTCCTCTGTCTCTATCGCAAAGGGGGTTTAAAACTGGGTTCTACACCCTCAATCTCTCTGGTGCGAGCATCAACGACGAGCAGTTCTTACCCTTCCTCAAGCAGCAGATCGAGCGCGGCTCGATTTCTCCGGAGGCCCTGTGCTTCGAAATTACGGAAACCGTAGCGGTGTCGAACCTCAATAAGGCTCGCGAATTTATCTACGAAATTAAGGCACTGGGCTGCTCGTTTGCCCTAGATGATTTTGGCAGCGGCATGTCGTCGTTTGGCTATCTGCAGCATCTCGCGGTCAACTACGTCAAGATCGACGGCTCATTCGTGCGCAACCTACTGACCAACGAAATCAGCACGTCGATTGTGGAGGCCATCACTAAAATTGCCCACTCCATGGGGCTAGAAACCATTGCAGAGCGGGTTGAAGATCTAGAAACCCAGCGTAAGCTGCAGGCGCTAGGCGTGGACTACGTGCAGGGCTACGGCATCGGCAGACCGGCTCCCCTTGCGGACGCGAATGCGGTCCTAGTGCCGTAGCGGCACCGTCTACGGTAGTTTGTAGCTCGACACTCGCATCACGACCTCTCCCCGCTGTGGGTCGTGGCCAAAGACAAAGGCCCCCTCCCGCACCTCGCCGCTAGAGAGAAACTCAAACCGCTGTTCTCCCCGCTCCACCACCCGCCCGCCCAGGAGTAGCTCCGCCGTCACCTCCACCGACTCCGCCGTGCGATCGCCCTTATTGGTCACGGAAAACGGCAGGTAAAACTGCCCGGACTGCTGCCTGACCTCCTCGGCGGGAGAGAGCAATACGTGAGGGGGCGTCTGCTCTCTGCCTGTTACCCAGCTATAGAGGACTAATCCTACAACGCTGCCCAACACCAGCAGGCTGACGCCCAGGCTAATCCATTCTGCTTGGGAGCGCTGCCTGAAGGGCTTTTGAGTTGGGCTCATATGGCCAGCCGCCCCGCTGCGCCGCCGATAGCCGCCGGCAGCCCCAGCAATAGCGAGTAGCGCAGCCATAGCGTCCAGGGATCGCTGAGGTCAAGCTGGTGAAAAAACACCAGCATCAGCGCTGCGGCCATCAGTGACACCAGATAGCTCATAATCGTCTCGCTCAGCGGATCTTGGAACAGGCCTGTTTGCTGTCGACGCTTGTCGTGGTTGCGCAGGCTGGCCCCAAAAACAATCATGTAGGAGAGCAGCAGCGACACCCCCACCAGCACCAGCAGCCGAGGCCACCCTACGGCGATCGCCAGGGTGGGCACCTCTGCGGTGGGGGCGATGTTGAAGGCGATGATTAATGCCCCAATCAGGGTGGCCCCGATGTCTGCGAAGGTCTCGTTGAGATTGTCTTCCGGCTCTGACACCTCTTCTTGGTCGCCCTTTAAAAACTGGTTCGCCAGGGTGACCCCCAAGGCGAAGGGGACGCTCTCAAAAATAATTTTACCCACCGCCTCTCCTAGAGCAGTGTCGATGTTGATCTGTCTCAGCAGCGTCAGCATCAGCGCCGCTGACACCAGACCAATGGCGATCGCCTCTATAGTGTCGATGGCCGCGTCGACGGCGTCGCTGCTTCGGGTATGGCGGAACCCTTCGGTGCGGGCCACCAGGAAAACTACGACTGCCGTTGCCGCCAGGGTGATCAGCAGTAAAGGGGGGGATACGGAGGAGCCGATCCACCAAACCTCCATGGTGTAAATCAGCGGTACGCCAAACAGGAAGCCTCCGGCTGTCCCGCGAACGAGTTCTTCAATTTCGTCTGACGCGGTGTGGTGGTGTCGATGTGCCATACCAAGATTCTCCCATTTCAAGATGGGTAATCGGTTCACTCCCCAGCAGCGGAAGTGACATCCTCCCGACGCTGATGCTACGCATACAGCGCGGGCTTCCTCAGTGACTCCCAGCTACCGCTGAGACATTTCCTGAGAGATTAAGGGCTTGATGTCCCACAGCCCTATTCAATAGGTTGATAGCCGCGTTGTGGTCGCGACAGATCGTTAAGCCGCATGACGGGCAACTATGGACCCGATCGGCCAGCGTCTTTGGTACCCGCTCACCACAACCCGAGCAATCAATGCTGGTTCCGCGTGGGTTCTCAGCGATGGTCATCTTTCCAGCTTTCGCGGCTTTGAAAGAGCCTATCTCCAAGAATGTACCCCATGCGGCATCAGCGATTGACTTTGCCAGTCTGGTTCGAGCAAGTCCTTTGATGTTGAGCTTTTCATGAGCGACAACATCGTACTTTGAGAACAGCCAATCCCACACCTTAGAAAAGAAATCACGACGCTGACGCGATATCTTTAGGTGTAGTTTGGCGATGCGATTTACCTGCTTACGCCAGCGGTTAGAGCCCTTCTTCTGTCTCGATAGCTGCCGCTGCAGCTTGGATAGCTGCCGCTCTGAGCGTCGAAAGAACTGAGGGATAGGAACGCTCTCACCGTCACTGGTAACCAAGAAATCCTTCAGCCCAACGTCAACACCGACAGACTTAGCCCTATCGACATCCGGAGTAAGCATCGGAACGGCATTGTTTTCCAGTAACAGGCTCACATACCAACCATCTGCTTTGCGAGTCACCTTGGCCGTTTTGACAGTAAACCCATCAGGTATCGGGCGATGAAGGATTAGCTTCACCTGACCAATCTTAGGCAGGGTAATACGACTTCCATCGATGCAGTCAGGTTTTATCTGAGGGAACGTGAACGTCCTGTAGCGCCCCGTGCCTTTGAACCGAGGCTTGCCGCTACGCTTACCGTTTTTATCACCTTTGATGAAACGCTCGAACGTCTGCTTTACCTGCTTCGTCACCTCCTGAAGCGCTTGTGAGTGCAAATCTTTGTACCAGGGGCGCTCTCGCTTGAGAGGTACTAGGCTAGCCTTCTGGCTGTAGTAATTAGGATTATCTTTGAGTGGCGCAAGGCTACAGGTGAGTGGGCAGGCGTTGACCGAACAGCGGTTCATCTCCCACCAGTCGAAGCGCTCAGCCAGCAACCAGTTGTACTGTGCCCGAAGCATGTCTAGCCATCGGGTCATGGTAACCGTTTGCTCAGCCGCTGGACGCAACTTGTACTGATAAGTGACTTTCATGCAATAATGATAGCATATTGACATCAGAACGACATGCAGCAAATAACTATTAGAGCCGCTGACAGAGAAAAGCAGCATCTTGACAAGTATTGTGAGATGACCGAAAGAACTATCAACGATGTCCTTAGGGAGTACATCCGAAGTTTGGCCGTCTCCGGGGCATTGAGCCCCATCGACGACCGCGACTCTCATCCCGACGCTCACCCTGACGGGTAGAGCGCGGGGCTTCCTGTCTAGTAGCTAAAATAGCGAGATAGAATCTGAAGTATTCGCCGCTCATTGCCCGCCATGACTCAAGCCGCCGCCTCAGATCAGCTCAATCCCGCCGCCCTCGCTAGCGCCAGCACCGACGACCTCAAGGAGACCCTGCTTCGGTTCACGCAAAAGGCCGACACCGACCCCATCGGCAAAAAGGCCAAGCTGGCCCAGCAGCTCTCCCCCCTATTCGACGAGCTAGGCCGCCGTAACCCTACCCCTGACCCTGCTGAGCAGGTGCCCTTGGTCCTCGGCACCTGGCGATCGCTGTGGTCCACCATCCCCTTTCAGGACATGCTGCCCGGACGACTGCGAGAGCAATCTTACCAGGTGTTCGCCGACAACGGCTACTACGCCAACTCCGCTCGCTACAAGCCGGGCAACGACCTCCCCCTGCTTAGCCAGGTGTCTCGATGGCTCGTCAGCCTAGACCTAATGATTCTGCAGACCTACGACGCCGGTCCTGACGGATGGCGAATTGAAAACGTGGGAATCGAGCAGGCGGTGAGATTCGGAGCACAGCCGTTCAGCGGTGGCGCAGCCCGGCGATGGTTTGACCAAGCGGCGGCTAAGGCGATCGCACACGCCACCGCAGAGGCCGATAAATCCGAGACGCGTAAAACCGGACCCAACCCCGTCAGCGAGCCCAACTTAACCGGCATGGATGCCCGCACGGCGAAGCGCTTCGAAACCGTATTTCGCTCTCAGCCGCAGCTGGAGCATCTCTACATTGACCGCGACTTTCGCCTGGTAAAAAGCCGCCGCGAAGCGTCCCAGCGTCCATCCTATACCGTTGCGCTACGATGTGAATTGTAAGCCTAGGATTGCAGGAGAAGGCTGAAATGAACCGGTTAAGGTTGGTTACAATTGCGATCGCGGCATCAGGTCTAGCGCTGATCGCCCCGGCTGCGACTCAGGTTCGAGCTATAGAGGATGTCTCCGTCCCGCTCAACCCGTTGCCGTCACAGGCCGCTCCAGCGCTTGTCGCTGACGGCCATTTGGATCTAGTTGACACCGCTGAGCAGTACGGCTTGACAACTTTTGTCAGCCTGCTGGAAACGCTGGGCATTGCCGAAGACCTGCGGGGTTACGGACGATTCACGGTGTTTGCGCCATCTGATAGCGCTTTCAGCGAATTCTTAGCCGCCAATCCCCAGTTTCAGGGCGGCCTGACGGCTGAGCAGCGAGACCAGCTGGCGACGCTATTGTCCTATCACATCATTGTCCGCGCAGAACCGATTACCACCGACAGCTTTGTCACCGTTTTGGGTAGCCGGAGCTCAGCTCAGCGCACCTTGGCTCGCCCTGACCTCAATTTGCGGCTCCGCCGGAGCAGCCTCTATGCCAATGATGTCAGGGCGACGGAGTCAGACATCAGGGCGACTAACGGCGTGATTCACGTGATCAATCAGGTGCTAACCCTGCCTGAGGGGACTCTTTAGCCCAGAGTTAGTAGGGCCGGGTTAGCTTGCATAGAATCCGCTGCTGCGGGTATCAGCGATATCTCGAATCAGCGATAGCTTTGATTGAATGTATCTCGTAAGAGAAGAGATCTCGCTCTCGCTAAGGACGCTTTGGCTTGAGGCGCGTTGGACTAAGGTCGATACCAGTGCCGTGTCTGATGAAGAGAGCAGGTTTTGGCTAGGCACGGTCTCAACCACCGCCCAGATCAACCGTAGAGTTGCTGGCTTTAGTAGCATCATATTCGAGCGACACCTTAGGAATTTAATATTCTCTTAAACTTTATCTCAGCTGGCTAAGTCTTGCAATGTGCCTTTAGGCTGTGCCGCGATCGCCCTCAAAGCGATAACCCTAACCACTGCTCTGAAAATTCGCCTCTAAACTATTGCCTTTTCCTTCTCCGTTTCATCGGCTTCAGAAGCTGCATCTGCCCCGCGCGGCAGGACGCGGGTAGACAACGACTTAATCACCACATACAAAATCGGCACCACAAACAGGCTCAATAGCGTGGCCACAAACATGCCGCCAAATACCGCTGTGCCCAGAGAGTGCCGGCTTGCCGCGCCAGCCCCTGTAGCGATTACCAGCGGGAAGATACTGCTGAGGGTAGAAATTGCCGTCATTAGAATTGGGCGCAGCCGCTGTCGAGACGCCTCCAGCGCCGCCTGCACGATGGAGTAGCCCTCGCAGCGCAGCTGGTTGGCAAACTCCACAATCAAAATCGAGTTCTTACTCGACAGACCAATGAGCATCACCAACCCAATTTGGCAGTACACATCATTGGGGAGCCCCCGCAGCTGCTGCGCCAGCAGCGCCCCCAAAATGGCCAGAGGCACCGCAAACATAATCACGGTGGGGTCGACGTAGCTTTCATACTGCGCCGCCAGCACCAAAAATACAAACACCAGGCCCAGACCAAAAATGAGTGGGGCTTGGCCCCCGGACTCAATTTCCTCCAGGGAGGTGCCTGACCACTGGTAGCCTATTCCCGGCGGCAGAGTCTGCGCCGATACGGCCTCCATGGCCTCTAGGGCAACCCCGGAGCTGGTGCCTGGCGTTGGGCTACCGTTGATTTCGATGGAGCGGTAGCCGTTGTAGTGGGTGATGGACTGCGCTCCGGTTTGATTCTGTTTGGTGAGCAGGTTGCTCAAAGGAATCATCTCACCTTGATTAGAGCGCACGTAGAGCTGGTCGATGTCCTCTGGGCTAGAGCGAAATGGTTCGTCCGCCTGGACATAGACCCGGTAAGTGCGCCGCCCTAAGTTGAAGTCGTTGACGTACTGAGAGCCGAGGTAGGTCTGCAGGACGCTCAAAACGTCGTCAATATCGACGTCTAGCGCCTTGGCCCGGTTGCGGTCTACCTGAAGCTCGATTTGCGGGTTGCTCGCCGAATAGGTGGTGAACACTGCCTGCAGATCGGGGTTTTGGTTTGCGGCCCCGATGAGCTCGTTGGACACCTGCACAAACTGATTGAGGTCCAAATTGCCGCGCCGGTCCTGCAGCCGGTATTGGAAGCCGCTAAAGGTCCCCAGTCCCTGAATAGCGGGCGGGTTGACGGCAAAAGCTTGGGCCTCTGTAATTTGGAACAGCGAGCCCTGTACCTGGTTGATCACGGACTGAGCTGACTGAGCGGGGTCGGTGCGCTCCGACCAGGGAATCAGCGTAGTAAACACGACGGCGCTGTTGGCGGTGTTGCCGCTAAAGCCAAAGCCACCCACGGCAAAGGTTGCCCGCACCTCAGGTAAAGGCAGGTAGAGGTCCTCGATCTGCTTCACCACGTCGCTGGTGTAGTTAATGCTAGCGCCCTCGGGGCCACCCACGATGGTGATGAAGTAGCCCTGGTCTTCGTCGGGCAAAAAAGCAGACGGTACGACGGAATATAGCCAGGCCGTTGCCGCCAGCAGGGCCACAAAAGCCGCGAGCACGATGTATTTCCAGCGCACCAAAGACTCTAGGGCATCGCTGTAGCGATCGCGAACCCAGTCCAGCATGCGGTTAAACCGGGAGAATATCGCTCCCAAAGGACCGCTCATGGGGGGCTGGCGGCGCAGCAGCAGGGCGGACAGGCCGGGGGTAAGGGTGAGGGCGTTGAAGGTAGAGAGGGCGATGGCAAAAGCAATGGTGAGGGCGAACTGCCGGTAGAGCGCCCCCGTTGTGCCGGGGAAGAAGGCCACCGGAACGAACACCGCCATCAGTACCAGGGATGTGGCAACAACCGCCCCAGTAAGAGACTGCATCGCCGTGACGGCAGCCTGCTGGGGCGACATGTCGCGCTGCTGAATGCGCGACGAAATTTCCTCAACCACCACGATGGCGTCGTCCACCACCATCCCCGTTGCCAGGGTGAGGCCGAATAGCGTCAGGCTGTTGATGGAGAAATCAAAGATTTTAACAAAGGCAAAGGTGCCCACCAGCGCCACCGGAATGGTCACCGCCGGAATAACCGTCGTGCGCCAGTCCTGCAGAAAGATAAAGATCACCAGAACCACCAGGCTGACCGCCTGGATTAGCGTCCAGATGACGCGGGTTAGCGACTGCTGCACAAAGTCGGTGGTGTCAAAGCCGATGTCGTAGGTGAGACCGGGGGGGAAGTCCTGCCGGAGGTCTTCCATGGTCGCCTTGACCCCCTGGGCCACCTGCAGGGCGTTACTGCCCGGAACTTGGTAGATGCCCAGCCCCACCGCCTCGTTGCCGCGAAAGCGCAGGAAAGTGCCGTAGTTTTCAGCCCCCAGCTCCGCGCGGCCTACGTCCCGGATGCGGGTCAGGCTCCCCGTTTCGCTTCGCGCTACCACCACGTCTTCAAACTCAGACACCTCTTCTAGGCGGCTCACGGCCCGCAGGTCGATCTGGTAGCGCTGGTCTTCGTCCACAGGAGGCTGGCCCACGCGCCCCACCCCCACCTGGATGTTTTGCTCTCGCAGAGCGTCCACCACGTCTTGGGCCGTCAAGCTGCGGCTAGCCAGGCGGTTGGGGTCGAGCCAGATGCGCATGGCGTACTTGCGCTCACCGAAAATCTGCACGTTGCCCACCCCTTCCACCTGCTTGAGGGTGTCGACAATGTAGAGATCGGCGTAGTTGCTCAAAAAGGTGCTGTCGTATTTCTCATCCTCGGCAAAGAGGCCAAAGCCCAGCAGGATGCTGCTGGACTCTTTACTGACGGCTACCCCCGTGCGGATTACCTCTTCCGGCAGCTGCGGTTCGGCAATGGAGACTCGGTTTTGAATATCTACCGCCGCAATGTCTTGGTCTCGCTCGGGACCAAAGGTGACGGTGATGTTGCTAAACCCATCGTTGGAGCTAGAGGAGGTCATGTAGCGCATGCCCTCCACCCCGTTGATCTCCCGCTCTAGCACTGTGGTCACCGCATCCTCTACCGTGCGGGCGTCCGCGCCGATATAGTTGGCGCTAACGGTCACCTGTTTGGGGCTGATGTCGGGGTACTGGGCGATGGGCAGGGTCGGAACGGCGATCGCCCCCACTAACAGGATAATCAGGGCAGAGACAGTGGTGAAAACGGGGCGCTTGATGAAATATTCGACAAACATAAGCCTGTGGTGGTGAGCATGGTGCTGTCGGTCGGGGCGTCTTTAGTAGAGCGTCTTTACAGGACGTCTTGGCGCTTAGCCTGCGGGCGGTCCGCCCGCTCCTGGCGGTGTCGCTTCGGTGGTGATGGGGGCTCCGTCGGAGAGATTGAGGATGCCTGAGGTGACGATGGTTTCCCCCGCATCAATGCCTTCCATCACCTGATAGCTGTTGCCCTGGATGTCTCCCAAAGTAACCAAGCGCTGTTCTACCACCATTTGAGGCTCCCCGCCTTCACTGGCTTCAGACTGAGCAACATAGACAAAGGTTTGTCCCCCAAGCCGGGAAATGGCCGTTGTGGGCACTAAGACACCAGGCTGCTCGCTCCAGACGACGCGGGTAACCACGCGCTGCTCGTCCTGGAGGCCGATACCGTTGGTAAAGCTTGCTTTAGCCGATAGGGACTGGGTAGCGGCATTGACTTGAGGATCGATGAAGGTGATTTGCCCCGAGGCGATCGCGTCGCTATTGGGGCCGACGACAATTTCTACCGGTAGCCCGGGGCGGAGGCGATCGCGGTATTCGATGGGAATATCCAGCTCTATCTCTAGGGTTTCGTTTTGAGTGATAGTGGTCAGCAAATCCCCCGCATCGACGTAGTCTCCGAGCTTCACGGGCACGTCGCCCACCACGCCATCAATGGGGGAGGAGACCTGTTTGTCGTTGAGGTCCGCCTGCACGGCCCCGGTTTGTGACTGGGCCTGACTGAGAGCGGCCTCGGCCTGGGCGACTGCCTGCTCCGCCGCATTGATGCGCTCATTGATGGCGTTGAGAGCGGCCTGAGCGGTCCGGCGATCGCGCTCGACCTGGTCTAGATCTCGCTGGGCCAAAGCGCCGTCAGATACCAGGGACTGGATTCTACCGTATTCGGTGTTCTGCAGCTCCAGATCAGCTTCTAGCTCGACTTTTTCCGCTCTGAGGGCGCTCACTTCAGACTGGGCCGTGCGCAGCGCCGCCTGGGACACGCTTTCATTGGCCTGGGCTGCGCTCACTTCAGCCCGATTGCGATCGGGACTGAGCTGCACAACCGGATCGCCCGGCTGCACGGCATCGCCCGCTGCAACAAAAATTTCGGTAATCCGGCCCTCCACTTCAGGCCGCAGGGTAACCCCCTGGGGCGCGTCGAGGACGCCAATAAACTCCGAGCTAGTTTCAACCGGCTCTAGCTCTAGGTCCTGCAGCTCTACCAGCACCTCCATTGGCCCCATCTCCGGCGGGGCTCCTCGGGAGGTCAGCATGCGCCACAGGAGAATTCCTCCCCCCAGCAGCAGGATAAGCAAAATTCCCCACAGCCAGGGGCGGCCCGTATTCTGAGAAGACAGATGGGTTTGGGGAGAGGAGTTTTCTCTGAGAGTCTGTAGTTGAGAATCTGGGGGCGATGCCATGGGACGAAGAGCCTAAATGAGAAGTTAACGCGCAAGCTCCGCAAGAGCGTTGGCTTCAATGGACTGGGCCGAGCCGAATAGGGCTATAAAGAAGGGAGCTTCCGCTGTGAGGTAATTGCCCTATTTGTAAAAACCATCCTAAAGGAGCAGACCTAATTTAGCGCTGCTGCACCGGCCGAAAAAAGTATCTTTGCTTCAGCTGAAACTTTAGTTAGAGGTCGCTCAATCGCAGGCCCTCCGACCGAAGGCGACAGTCCTAATTAAGCTAGGGCTGGCTTCGGGAAGCGAGCTTTTTCCTGTGAAGAGAATCTCCCCTCCTCATCATGGTCCCAACCTACTACTTTGTTATACAGAACGGACGGCGGCAAAACCTTAGAGAGCAATTAGAACCGGCAGCGATCGCCTCCGGGTTTGTGGATGTGAACCGCCTCTCACCAAGCTTGAGTCAGAGAAACCGCCATAGGCGTAGACAGTCTACTCAATGGCCTAGCTCCTCGGGTCTATCTTCTCTGCTAAAGAATGATTTTGCCTCATGCCATCGGGTGATGCCGGCTCTACGGGTAGGGTGCCGCTGCGAATATGTAGATCTCTTTGGGGAAAGGGAATCTCGATCGCTTCACGGGTCAGCCGCTCAAAAAGGCTGAAGTAGAGGTCGCTTTTGATTAAGGGGTGTCGGTTGGGCTCCATAATCCACACCAGCAGCTCAAAATCGAGTGAGCTATCTCCAAATCCCTTAAAAAACACCTGCGGGGGCGGCATCTTAACGACACCAGGCTGCTCACGCCCCACGTCGAGCAGCAGCTCGCGTACCGCTTTGGGGTCGGCATTGTAAGACACGCCAACGGGAATAGCGATTCGCGAGAGGGGGTTTTCGTGGCTCCAGTTGATCACCTGGTTCTCCAAAAAATAGGAGTTAGGGACAATGATTGAAATTTGGTTGAGGGTCTTGATGTGGGTGCTGCGAGCGCCGATCTGATTTACGGTGCCAACAAACTCCCCCACTTCCACAAAGTCTCCCACCTGCAGCGGCCGCTCAAAGAGGAGCACTAGGCCGCTGCTAAAGTCGCGGGCAATATTTTGCAGGCCAAAGCCAATTCCGAAGCTCAGGGCGCTGGCCAGCAGGGTCAAAGAGCTTAGATCTAACCCCCACACCTGCAGCAGCACGATGCTGCCAAGGGCAATCAGGGTGTAGCGGCTGAGGGTGGCGATCGCCGCCTGAGACCCTGAACTCAGCCCCGCCATGGTCAGCACCCGCGATCGCAGCAGGTTGGACAGCAGGCGAGCGCCGATGACGACCCCCAGGAGAGCCACCAGCAAAATGAGCAAATCGATGACGGAGTAGGCGTCGTCTCCTAAGGGGAAGATGGGCGAGGTAAACGTACTCAGCACCCGTTGTCCGACAACGTAGGCCGGGCCGCTAGCGTCGGGAAACAAGGCGATCGCGTAGATGATGGCGGCGGCGACAATGCAGACGCGGGACAGAATAAGCCCTAAGCCTGCCAGCAGGTTGAGCAGCTGAGGGAGCGAGGGATCGCCGGCTTTGCCGGAGACGAGATCGCGCACCTGTGCAAACACGTGGGAGGCGACGCGCTCTTGAAAGCGCCGGGTCCACCAATAGACTGCGGTGGCGAGGCAAAGAGCGCCCCCGGCAAACAGGAGCGATCGCCGTAGTGATTCGGGGGTACGCTGCTCGTGGGCCTGCTCTAGCGCCCGCCTAATGTCTACAACCCAGGCTTTTGCCAGCCGCGTCGGCGTACGGGCAGTATCGTCGTTTTCCAGATAGCTGTCGGCCTCTGTGACCTGCATCAGGACCTCGTTTCCCACCAAAATAGAGATGCCTTCTGAGGTCTGCCTCATGCTGACCTTGGGCAGTGGCGTCTCGACGACGTAAGCCTGTAGCGCCTGAGTAATGCGCTCGGCGCGATCTTGGGCGGCTTCGTCGCTTTCTCCCGCAACGGTAAACAGCTTCCGGCCGTCCAGGGTTACCGCCGCCCGCTTAACGTCGACAGCCTCTTCGGGCGTTGAGAGACCGCTACTAGATCCTTCAGCATTGTCGGAGTCGCTCTGGCTCGCTTCAGTCTTTGGCGATTTAACGTTGGGGACATTGTCAGTGCTGGAAGTGCTCCCCTGGGCGGGCTCTGTCTTCGGCGCAGATGGCGTGACTTCCGGTATCTGGCCCAGCGGTTGCTGCGCCCATCCAGGCTGCAGCCCCAAGGCCAGCATCAGCCCCAATCCTGCCAGGCTGCAGCCCATCGCCTGCCTAAAGGTGACGTTTCCAAAGCACCGTCGCGGAAACCGCCTTATAGTTTGGCAGAGCTGTAGGAAGTCAAATAACATGGCTGGGTCACCTAGGCCGGTCTCGCACAACACCACAACATCATTTTGCTTCATTGTGCAGCGTCTCTCGCAATTGTGAGATGATCGAGGGTGCGGTTAAATCAGGCTTTAGGGATGAGTGCTGTACCCCTGTTTGAAGACGCAATAGACAAAGATGCGATCGCCCGCCGCGTCGATCAGGCGCTAGGTGCTGAGCGTATTTCCCCCTGGGAGCACCTGCCGGAAGCGCTGCGCAGCCAGCTCACCTCAGCGATTGCCCCAAACCAGGCCCTACCCGCTGGCGTCGTCTATCCCCAAACCCAGGCTGAACTCGCTGAGACTCTAGCTTTGGCTAAGGCCGAGGGCTGGTCGATTTTGCCCTTTGGCAGCGGCAGCAAGCTGGCCTGGGGCGGTCTGTCCCGCCCGGTGCAGCTCGGGGTGAGCACGGCCCGGCTCAACCGACTCGTGGAGCATGCTGCCGGAGATCTGACGATTACGGCAGAGGCTGGCGCAACGGTGGCCTCCCTGCTGCCCCAGCTGCAGCAGCACCGTCAGTGCTTTGGCTTCAACCCGGCCTATCCACAGCGGGCGACCTTGGGCGGTGTCGTCGCCACCGCCGATACCGGCTGGATGCGTCAGCGCTATGGCGGCCTGCGGGACATGCTGATTGGCGTCTCCCTGGTGCGGGCCGACGGTCAGCGCGCCAAGGCAGGGGGACGGGTGGTGAAAAATGTGGCGGGCTACGACCTGATGAAGCTAATGACGGGGTCCTGGGGCAGCTTGGGCCTTGTGAGCGAGGTGACCTTGCGACTCTATCCTCAAACCGAAGCGTCAAAAACCCTGGCGATCGCTGGGGAAGCCAGCGCGCTAGACCGTCTGCTGGCTCGAGTATTGAGATCGGGGCTGACCCCTACCGGGCTTTCCTTGGTTAGCGGTAGCGCCCTGTCCCAGCTCGGCTATGGGGCTCATCCCGGCGTGCTGGCCCGCTTCCAAAGCGTTACTGTCGGAGTAGAGAGCCAGGTAGATATCTTATCTCGATGGGCAGGGGAATTGGGATTGACGGCGGCAACCGCAGTAGGTGAGGCAGAGCAAACCCTGTGGCAGCAGCTGCAGGATTTACGAGAGCGGCCTAACCCCGACCCAGAAGGCGTCTGGGTTATGGCGAAGGTGGGGCTGATGCCCGCAAAGGCGATCGCGACGCTGCGGCAGCTGGAATCAATGGTGACGGTAATGGCGGCGGTGACCCATGTGGGTAGCGGCCTGGGCTGGATCAGCTTAAATCTGCAAACTGCGGCTGAACTCGATAGGATACGACAGCTGTACCAAGGTCAGGGCGGATTTTTGTCGGTGATGGCGGCTCCTGCAGACTGGAAGCAGCGCTTCGATATTTGGGGCTATTCGGGCAACGCTTTGCCCTTAATGGCCCGCATCAAGCAGCAGTTCGACCCCGATAGCCGCCTCAGCCCCGGTCGTTTTCTACTATAGGGACATGGCGATACCGCGTCCCCGTCCGAGTTGATGTTTCAATTAAACGTTGTGAAAAGCCCAATGTCAGACGCTACCCTTACCCAAGGCTTCGATCCCCAGAATCCCCCTGACCCAGCGCTCATTGATGCCTGCGTTCACTGCGGCTTTTGCCTCACAACCTGCCCCAGCTACCGGGTATTGGGCACCGAGATGGACTCGCCCCGGGGCCGCATCTACTCGATGGACGCCGTCAACCAGGGAACTATTGACCTCGTTGGCACCACTGCTCAGCACTTTGATACCTGTCTAGGCTGCCTGGCCTGCGTCAGCGCTTGCCCCTCGGGCGTCCGCTACGATCGCCTTATTGAGTCCACCCGTGCCCAGGTCGCCCGCAACCAACCCCGCTCCTGGAGCGATCGCCTCATTCGCAGGCTGATCTTTTCCCTATTTCCCTACCCCCAGCGGCTCAGAGCGCTGCTGGTTCCCCTGTTCCTGTACCAGCGAGCAGGAATTCAGTCTTTGGTCCGAGCTACGCCTCTTTTAAAGCGGCTCTCTCCCCAGCTGGCCGCCATGGACGAGCTGCTTCCCAACGTCCCAACCTCCGCCTTTCGTCCCCCCATGCCCACCAGAATTCCGGCCCAAAGCATGGGTCCAGGAGCGGCCCAGGGCGATCGCCGCTATCGGGTGGGACTAATTTTGGGGTGCGTGCAGCGGCTGCTCTTCTCCGAAGTCAACGACGCCACGGTGAGGGTGCTTACCGCCAACGGCTGCGAGGTTCATATTCCTAGCGAGCAGGGCTGCTGCGCGGCGCTGCCCCAGCATCAGGGAGAAACGCAGCAGGCCGAGACGATGGCAAAACGAATGATCGACAGCTTTGAGGGGTTAGAGCTAGACGCTATCATCATCAACGCAGCGGGGTGTGGTCATACCCTTAAGGAATACGGTCATCTGCTCCAGGACGACCCCAGCTATCGCCACAAGGCGGCTGAATTTGCCAGCAAGGTGCAGGACGTACAGGAATTTCTAGCCGCAATTCGGCTCATCGCGCCGCTATCGCCCCTGCAGTCTGATCCCCTCGCCGTGGTGTACCAAGACGCCTGTCACCTGCTGCATGGTCAGCAGATTAGCCTTCCCCCAAGGCAGCTGCTGCGGCAGATTCCGGGAGTCGAGCTGCGAGAGCCCCTGGACGCGGCCCTATGCTGCGGTAGCGCCGGGGTCTACAACATGCTGCAGCCCGAGGTCGCCGCCGAGCTAGGCCAGCAAAAGGTAGATAACTTACTGAATACGGGGGCGACGATCATCGCCTCCCCTAACCCTGGTTGCGCGCTCCAAATTCGTCAGCATCTTCGCCAGCGCCAAAGTCCTGTGCCCGTCGTTCATCCGATGACGCTTCTAGACTGCGCTATTCAGGGTAAGCCCCTTGCGGAGTATTTGAGCCAGCCACTATCACGGTAAAGGAAGAGACCTCTGGTCCCTCGAAAAAACTGCCCCGCTAAAATCCGCCGGTTTTTCAGAATGGCATAAGAAGCAGCTATTGTAGTTCCGGCAGAAAGGGGCATCGCCGCCGGCGTGTCAAGTCCCAGACCCAGCCTTTGCAAAAATATCACTAACTCACAATCTCATAGTGAATGTCACTCAGTCTTGCCTGATTTTTTCTGCAGTAAGGCACAATAAGAGATGTAGAAAAGTGCAAAAACTATAGCGCTAAGCAGTAATATGCTGCACGTATTCATCCGTGCTCAGCACTCTGGCTGCGCGGCATGTCGGCTGGGCTGCACTTTAACCGCGATCTAGCGTTTTGCAAGCTCACGCTGTAGCAGCATCTGCAAAACCTATCAAAGGCGGCAGATTCAACGGCCATAGTCATCATCTTTGGATCCACTAGGCGTCAACTATGAAAAAGGTTCTTTTTTTCCTCGGCGAGCTCAACCAGCACGACATCGACTGGCTGATTCAGGTCGGGGAGCGGCGCGATATCTCATCGGGCACCATTTTGATCTGGGAAGATAAGCCCGTTGATACGCTCTACATCATGCTGGAAGGAACCGTTGTGGTTTCTGTGGCCGCTATGGGAAATAAGGAGCTGGCTCGACTCCACAGCGGCGACATTGTTGGAGAAATGTCCTTTGTTGACGCTCGCCCCCCCTCGGCTACCGTAAAGACTTTTGAGCGCTCAATCGTGCTAGCCATCCCCCGCGCTGCTCTAGCCGACAAGCTGGAACAAGACGTTGCCTTTGCCGCTCGCTTTTATCGGGCGCTGGTGATCTTACTGTCGAGTCGGCTGCGCGGCACCGTAAAGCAGCTCGGCTACGCGAGACCCCGCGGTGCTGGCGCTGCCGGACAGCACCCCGTACCCTCGACATTAGCGATCGCTGAAAAGCGCTTCGATTATCTGCTAAAAACGCTTGAGATTAACCTGGTGCCGTCAGAGCCTTGCTGACCGGGCGCTGCACCGCTAAGACCGCAGCGTTGTCGACAGCCGCTTTGCAGCTAAATCGCTCAAAGTATCGCTGCACCGCTGGCTCAAACTGAGGGAAGCTAAACTGGGCATCTCCTCGAGCAATGTCGGCCCACAGGTAGCGCAGATCTGGGAGATACTGGCTTGCGGCCTCATCAGAGAGTCCAAGGGGGGGATCGGTGAGCAGGCGCTTGATGAAGCGCGCCGAGCGATCGCTCATAAATTCGCGGGAGTCGGTCTGCAGGTCTTCTATGCCCGGAACGGCTTGGATGTGGCACGACTCGATCTGTAATTGCCCCTGTCCGGCAGTCGTCTCGCGATATCGCATAACTCGAAAGGGGTGAGGGTAGCTGACGGTTGAGCCGGTGGCGATGTCGTAAATGGGCTGATGGTAGAGTTTTTGGGCTACATCTTGGACGTGGAGGTGACCGGTAAAAATCAGCTGCACCCCGTGGTGAGACAGCAGCTCCAGTAGGTCTGGCGCGTTTCTCAGCATATAGCGCTGTCCAAGTTCACTCTCGGCCTGCCCGGGCAGGTGCTCGATGACGTTGTGGTGTACCATCACCATCACCAGCTCGTCTTCAGAGGCCTGCAGCACAGCCTTAAGCCACTGCAGCTGGGCCTCGTCGAGCTGTCCCCGGTAGGTTTGGCGGTCTTCCTCAAAGAAGATGGAGTTGAGGCCGATTAGCCTCACCTGGGGAGCAATTTGTAGGGTGTAGTAGAGCTTATCGGTGTCGGCACAGCCAGTTGTGTTAGCGTCGGCGTAGCTAGACTTATCGGCGTCGGCATAGCCGAACTTATCGGCGTCAGCATAGCCAGACTTATCGGCGTCGGCATAGCCGAACTTAGCATAGTACCGGCGAAAGTCAGCAGCGCCGATGGTCTCCTGGTTGCCCTGCGGCGTCACAATGTCGTGGTTTCCGGGCACGACGTAGACGGGGTAAGACAGCTGGGACAACCTCTGGGATAGCCAAGCGTGGTTGTCCCGTTCCCCGTCTTGGGTAAGGTCCCCCGAGATGAGCAGGAAGTCTAGGGCTAGCTGATCAAAGGTGGCTAGAGCTTCTTCGAAAGCCGCAATGCTCAGCTCAGTACGGTGAAATCGATTGGCGGTAGCGGGGATGGTGTCGGGTAGGGCGATGTGGAGGTCGGTGGCAAGGCCAAAGCGAAGATCCAACATGGGTTTGACGGGGGCGATGACCGCTAGGGATTTACACCTTATTGTAGAGTAGCCCTATCGCTCTTACTGGCGCTCGAATGGGCTATCCCATTGAACGGGCTATTGTTCAAGTGGGGTAGCGCTCAAGTGAATTAATGCCCATGGCGCTCAAACGCGATCGCGATCGCCTCTAGGGAGACCTCAGAGCTTCCCGTCAGCGTGAGGGTCGCCACGCGCCCCAGCTCAGCCTGGTCCGACTCGGAATCACCCGCTAGCGTAGGGTCGGGAGCGATCGCCTCTAGGGTAAGATTGAGCGCTGTCTCTGGATGGTAGGGCAAGCGATCGCACCACTCAATTAGCGTAATTCCAGCTGGGGCCTCGATTCCATCCCAATATTGCTCGGGGGCCAGCGCGGCAACTTGGTCAGGGTCTAAGCGGTAGAGGTCAAAGTGGTAGAGCGGCAATGTCCCGTCCGTGTATTCGTTTAAAAGAGAAAAAGTAGGGCTGGCGATAGGCTCAGAAATACCTAATTGACGCCCTAGTCCCTGTGCCAAGGTTGTTTTACCGCTGCCCAAGTCACCCTTTAGCAACAGCGTACTGCCGGCGGGGAGTTCGGCCAGCGCCGCGCCTAGTCGCTGAGTTGCCTCGGCGTTGGGGAGCGCCAGCAACATGGCTGCTTGTTCCGCGCCCTGCTCATCTGCCACTGCGTACCTCACGCCTCACCACAAGTTTTATCAAATCCAGGTTTGCCCAAAAGTGAACCCTCCCAAGCCCCCGTCTATGGCGGGCTGGAAGGGCACCACTTTATTAAATTGACCTGCTTTATTGAAGAGCGCTTCCCCTGAGCGTAGGGCCATCTCGCTGAGCGGGCGGCCAAAAGGAAAGCTGCTAGATGCCCCTTAGCGGAAATTCTCGCCAAAGGCCAAGATCGCTTACTCTTGGCGACTCACTTAGTCGTCGTAAATGCGGCACTCGTCAGCGTCCGGGTTGTTGTCGCAGTAGGTTTCAAGAGAATTCTTCTTAGGCTGATTATTTTGCTGGTGAGAGGCTTCGGCCTGAAGCTCTTCTACCGCGTCCCAAGCCGCTGCACAGCCCTCGGAGGTGGCGCCATCGGTATCGCAAACGGCGCGAGCTTGGTCCCGTTCCTGTTCAATCTGAGTTTTGATATCGCTCATAGGATTACCCGTAGTATCAATGATTCAGTTTTCCAATACGATTATCCTAGCGTTTTTATCTAAGCCAACCTATCTTGAAGATTATCTTTAGACTCGGTCAACAGGGAAATAAGGCCTGAAAGCCGTTAGTTGGCGTGCTGCACCGACTGAATCAACCGCTGTGCAGGATACCTAATAGAATTGATTTGTAATTGTGATGAATGACCCTCACTCACCATTCACCTGGGATGGTCATCTTGAGGGCTCTCTTTGCATGAGTCCCCTAATGAAGAAGCCTTAAGATGGGCTTAATGTTGTTGCCTGTTATCGAGTAGAGCCTATGCGTTGGACCAGTGCATTATCCACCCGTGCTTCCCTAGAGGCGGCAGTTGACGAAGTGGTGGAGCAAGCCCAGGTGTCGCCTTCGGCAAACCCTGACGTTGGGTTTGTGTTCATATCGGCGGCTTTCGCCAGCGAGTATCCCCGCCTCATGCCGCTCCTCAAAGAGAAGCTGTCGGTGCCAACGCTAATCGGCTGTAGCGGCGGGGGAATCATCGGGACGGCTGGCCAGACCGCCTCTCAAGAAATTGAGGGGGACGTAGCCCTCAGCATCGCCTTGGCAGAGCTGCCAGAGGTCACCGTCACACCCTTCCGCATTGTGTCCACCAAGCTCCCGGACCTAGACGGGCCGCCCGACCGCTGGATTGACCTAGTAGGGGTTTCCCCTGAGTCTCAGCCCTGCTTTATTCTACTGGCCGACCCCATCTCCGGCATGATGAACGACCTTCTACAGGGGCTAGACTACGCCTACCCCAGCGCGACTAAGGTCGGCGGTCTAGCGAGCACAGGGTCCTCAGGTCAGCAAGGATCGCTGTTTTATCAAGGGGCAGCCCTTCAGGGCGGGGCGGTGGGCGTGGCTCTCAGCGGCAACGTTACCTTAGATGCAATTGTGGCCCAGGGCTGTCGGCCTATCGGCCCCGTGTACCAGGTGGTAGAAGGCGATCGCAACGTGATTCTCAAGGTGCAGGAAGCCAGCGGCGACGCCGAACCCGAACCGCCCCTTAACGCCTTGCAGGAGCTGGCCAACGACCTGACCCCTGAAGAGCGAGAACTCGCCCAGCAGTCGCTGTTTGTTGGCGTCGCCCAGAGCGAATTTAAGCGGGTGCTGGAGCAGGGCGACTTTCTAATCCGTAACTTGATGGGGGTCGACCCGAGGGGCGGGGCGCTGGCCATTGGCGATCGCGTCCGGCCCGGAATGCGAATTCAGTTCCATCTGCGGGACGCCAAGACCTCGGCAGACGATCTTGAGGGGCTGCTGCGCCAGTACCAAAACCAGTTCCAGGAGCCAGCGCAAAACGTCAGCTCGATTGGGGCCCTACTGTTTTCCTGTCTGGGGCGGGGCGAGCACCTCTACAAGGAGGCCAACTTCGACTCCCAGCTGTTTAATCAGTATGTTCAGGGCACGCCCTTAAGCGGCTTTTTCTGCAACGGAGAAATAGGACCCGTGGGGCAAACGACGTTTGTTCACGGGTACACCTCTGTGTTTGGTATCCTGCGCCAGCCGGATTAGATAACTTTTACCGCCCGCAGACCCAGATACAGGCCAAACGCCACCCCTGTGAACAGTCCCAGCATCAAAACGTAGGCGATCGCTCCAGACATAACCCATACTCCTTAGACAGTGAACTTGCCTGATAGCCTGTCACGGCTCTCGCGCCCTGGCCAGACATCAGTAATTCTAGTAAACCTTATTTCTGTACGCCCAGTCATTCAGCCGTCTCAAAGACCGTCTACCATGACCGCCATTACCGTCTCTCTGCCCGTCGATAGCTATGACGTCGTCATCGCCCCCGGTAGCCTAGCCCAGCTGGGCGCTAGCCTCAAGCCCCTGCTGCCCGGTAACCGGCTGCTGTTGGTGTCTAACCCCACGGTGTTTGGGCACTACGGCCCGCGGGCGATCGCTGCCCTAGAGCAGGCCGGATTTGCGGTGGCCTCCTGCCTGCTTCCCGATGGGGAATCCCACAAAACCCTGGGCTCAATTCAAACCCTGTACGACGCGGCCTTGGCCCACCAGCTAGAGCGCTCCTCCGCGATGGTGTCGCTAGGTGGCGGCGTCATCGGCGATATGACCGGCTTTGCTGCGGCAACCTGGCTGCGGGGAATTCGCTTTGTGCAGGTGCCGACGTCGCTGTTGGCCATGGTGGATGCTTCAGTGGGGGGCAAGACGGGCGTCAACCACCCCCAGGGCAAAAACCTGATCGGAGCCTTCCATCAGCCGCGCCAGGTGGTGATTGACCCAGAGGTGCTGGCTACCCTACCGGTGCGGGAATTTCGCGCAGGCATGGCGGAGGTGATTAAGTACGGCATTATCTGGGACTTAGACCTATTTGAAAAGCTGGAGGTGGCTCCCTCCCTACAGCCCGACATGCCCACCGAGCTGCTGCAGATGATTTTGGTGCGCTCCTGTCAGGCCAAGGCTGACGTGGTGAGCAAGGACGAAAAGGAGGCGGGGCTGCGGGCGATTTTGAACTACGGCCACACCCTCGGCCATGCGGTAGAGAGCCTCACGGGCTACAGCAGCGTCAACCATGGGGAAGCGGTGGCGCTGGGCATGGTGGCTGCGGGGGCGATCGCCGTTGAATTGGGCTACTGGGAGGAGGCAATGGCCGAGCGCCAAAACCGGCTCATTGCCGCAGCGGGTCTGCCGACGGCGCTACCCGACCTCGACCCCGACGCCGTAATTGCGGCGCTGCAGGCCGACAAAAAGGTGAAGCAGGGGCGGGTGCGCTTTGTGCTGCCGACGGCGTTGGGGGCAGCGACGCTGGTGGACCAGGTTCCCGAGGCGGTGATTCGCCGGGTGCTTTAAATTGTTTGTCCTGATGTTGCCTAAATGACCTCGTATTTCGACTAAGATCGGGTAAAACATCGGTGGGAGCGATCGCCGTGGCGGTTTGAGCGCCACCTCCCCAATCCACAGCTCACCCCTACGCTGCCGACAATGCCACTGTTACCTAACCGATTCCGTCTTTTGCTAGGGCTGGTACCCGCTGCAGCGCTCCTGTCTGCACCCCTGATGCTCGGGACATCTCAAGAGGCGACTTCTCAGGAGGCGACTTCTCAGGAGGAGGTCCAGGAGTTTTATGCTCAGAGCAGCGACTGGGATAGCCCGTCTGGAGAGTCCCAGGGCGATCGCCCTTTCGATGGGGAAAGCTTCAACTCGACCTGCTTCATCCAGCCGTCGACCTTGACCACACAAATGGACGCGATCGCCACCCAGGCTGCGCAGCTGGCGAGCTGGGTAGAGCAGCCCGAAACCGCGATGACGGCAATGGTGCGCTCTTTCGGCCCTCAGCTGGCGGCCAACCTGTCTCCTCAGCCCTGGCCAGAACTCAGCGAGCGATCGCAGCTGGCTCGGGTGCCGGTCTTGATGTACCACGACATCGTGGCGGAAAAAGAGGTGTTCTTCGACGTCACCTACGAAGAATTTGAAGCCCACCTGCAGCTCATTCAAGAGCAGGGCGTCACCCCCATTTCCATGGATCAGCTGGTGTCTCACCTGCGGACGGGACTACCGCTGCCGGAGAAGCCAGTGCTGCTCACCTTTGACGACGGCTATTTAGGACATTACGAGCAGGTGTTTCCGCTACTAAAAGAATATGGCTACCCGGGCCTGTTCTCCATCTATACCTACAAGGTGGGCCGTGACCACGGTCGCCCCGGCATGACCTGGGACCAGGTGCAGGAGATGGCCAATAGTCCGCTCGTGACCATCGCGGCCCACAGCGTCAACCATCCTTCTGACCTACGAGAAGTGCTGGACGCAGAGCTGCAGACTGAAGTGGTGCAGTCAAAACGGATTCTAGAAGAAAAGCTGGGTATCCCCATTCAATACTTCACCTACCCAGAAGGCAACTACGACGAGCGAGTGGCCGAGGCTGTAGAAGAGGCAGGCTACCGCGCTGCGCTGACGATGGACAACTGGGAAGACCGCTTTGCCGGGGAGTCGGAAACCCTCTTGGCCGTAGACCGCGTGGGGCAATCTCAGATTGCTTGGGCATTGGAGGAAGCCTGGGGTGGTCCACCGTCCCAGAGCTGGGGTACTACGTTCAACTTTGGAGATCCGGTGCAGAAGGCCGAAGTCATGATTGATGACGTGCCTATGTCCTTGATCTATGGCGGCAAGCCGGTCACCATTCACGCCGACAGCCGTTACCAGGTGAACGAAATTATTGCCAATACCGATATTGTTGCGGCGGTTGATGGGGGCTTTTTCTCCATGCAGTACCTCGACTCCAACACGATGATCGGCCCGGTGTTTAGCCGCAGCACACGGCAGTTTGTGCCGGGCGAGCCGGGAGAAAATCCTTTGCTCAACGGGCGTCCGCTGGTGCTAATCAGTGATGGTGGGGTCCGGTTTATACCGTTTGACGCCGACCAGCACAATACCCTAGCGGGGATTCGGCAGGCAATGCCCGGAGTCACCGATGCCTTTGTGGCTGCAGCGTGGCTAGTGAAGGACGGACGGCCCCAGTCTCCAGAATCGTTTAACGGCCTATTTGACTTTGACGCCCCCCGCCACCGCGCTTTTTGGGGCATTAACCGGGCTGGTCAGCCGGTTATCGGCGTCACCCACGAGCGCATTGATGCTATCTACCTGGCGGAAACCTTGGCCCAATATGGGGTGAGAGAAGCGATCATGCTAGATTCGGGAGCCAGCACGTCGCTGGCCTATGAAGGGGAGTCGCTGATGGGCTACATTCCTCGGCCAGTGCCCCACGTGGTAGGCTTGGTGCCCCCGAAGTCAAACCAAAGTGGCGATCGCTGTCCGATGACCACAGAGCGGTTGAGCGATCGGCGTGAGGGGTAGGGGCTGTTTTGTGAATTTGCCCTGAAGATTGTTTAAAGTCTAGAGCTGATTGAAATTAGCTCTGTCGGGGCTATCTATGCTTAAGAAACAAGATTCCCGGAAAGGGGTGTGCCGACATGCCGATGCGAAGAGCCGATCGCCGCAGTGAGTCCGATGACAACGTGATTAGAAATCTGCGATCGCGTCAGTTAGAACCTGTGTCTACCAAAGACCTAAAACAGCGTTTAATGACTGTGCAGTCGCAAAGAGATGAGTCGCAACAGCTAGCGCAGGACTTCAAGCGGCAGGTCGAGCAAAATTACGCGCTCTACGAAGAAGAACAGCAAAAAGGTCAAACGACGCTGGCTCTTTACGAAGAAGAGCAGCACAAGCATCAGACGACGCTGACGCTCTACCAGCAAGACAAACAGGTCTATGAGACAACGCTGACGCTCTACCAGGAGAAACAGCAGGCTGCCCTCACGAAATATGAAGAAGCCCAGCAGCAGGCCCAGTCTTATCTAGACCTGTACAATCAGGAGACAGCCCGCAGCGGTGAACTACTGATCACCCTTGAGACGGTCCAGGGCGAACGCGATCGCTACATTACCCTCTATACCGAAGCTCAGTCTGACCTCAAGTTTGAGCGGCGCTCAAAGGCCGGCATCAAGGGGTGGGAGACTCGCCGCAAGCGGGAGAACGAGCGGCTTAGAAAGGAGATTGGCGAGATGACCGTCCTGCTGCGCGACTCCTTAGAGCGCAAAGAGACCGCCATTGGCAACCTCGAAGAGCTGGCGGGGCGCATGGACCGCATTCAGAGCCTGGTTGACTCTGTGGAAGAGGGCGACGACACGCCCATTGGTCTGCTGCAAAAGTTCCAGCGTATCTGGCAGACCGTCCGCGATATTCTTGCAGAATAGGAAGACCGCGTGAGCGAAACACCCACTACGCCGATGTCCCATCAGTCGAAACTGGGCGATCGCATCCGGACCATCGCCAACCAGCTCCGGCAGGAGGACGCCGTCCAGATCAAGGCCACCTCTCGAATTTTAGGGGCGGCGGCTCAGCTAGCGGAAAATCACGACCGGCTGATCGGTGAGGTGGTGGAAATGGTGGAAGAAGATTTGGACCAAGCCGCCGCGCTGGCCCAGCCTCGCTACACCGCCCAGCAGCTTCAGCAGCAGTTTGCTAACTTTGATGATGCCAAAGCACATTTTGGACTCAAGGCCAGAGGATGGAATGCCTTGGCCGATAAGCTCAACAAGGATCCGACATCTAGTTCAGCGGTGAGTCCTGAAGCCGCGACTCAAGAAGTAGCCGTGACCCAGCCCTTGCCCCCTCTTTCACAAGTAGAGGCTCCCGACGCCGTTCTCCAGCGACTCGATGGAATTGAGCAACAAATGCAAGCCATGCAGGGGTCTTTGGAGCAGGCTATTCAGCTTCTAGAGCAGCTCGCTCAGCGCGATCGCTAGTCGCCCTCTATCAGCTCACGCGCCTGCCGTTGCTGTCGATTAACAGCGCTCCGTCTTCCTTTTCAAAGGGTCCCGGAGGCCATTGCTCAAGCATGTCGAGGACGGTTTCGCTGGGACGGCAGAGCTTGACGCCCTTCCGCGTGCAGACGATGGGCCGATTGACGAGCACCGGGTGCTCAAGCATGGCGGCGAGGATGGCGTCGTCGGTGACTTCTGGCGCTAAAAGGCCTAGCTCGGCGGCGGGGGATTTGGTCTCGCGCAGAGCTAGGCGGGGCGTGAGGTCAGCAGCGGCGAAGAGCGCTAGCAGCTGGGGCTTTGTCCAGCCTTCTTTGAGGTAATCGATGACAACGGGCTCGAAGCCCGCCGCCTCGATTGTCTTGAGAACATTGCGGGAAGTGCCGCAGTCTGGGTTGTGGTGAATGACGATCATGGGCTTCCCTCATCGCGGGTCTAGTTCAATCCCAGTTTTTCTCAATACCAGTCTAGCCGGGGGACGCGTCCGATGCGCTCAAAACTTGGGTTTTCAGCGGCAGCTGCACCTTTGTTGCAAGGCCTAGCTCTTGCAGGCCTTGAATAAACCAAAACGTCGGGTCGGGCAGGTACCTCACCTCGCCTTCAACCACCGTAATGCCCTGGCGGGCTGACCAAGGGAGCGCGTGGTGAGCGTTGTGCCAGCCTTCCCCTAAAGTCAGGAAAGCGACAAGGCCATTGTTGGTGCTGGAATCGCCCATCGGAAAGGGAACCGCCCCAAACCGATGGCAAACCGAATTCACCAAGGCCACTCCGTGAAACAGCGCCGTTGTGCTGATGAAGAATGCGCCCAAATATTCGAAGCCGCCCACCCAGAATGATAGTGCGGCTAGCCCCAGCAGAGGCAAAAAGTGAAGGCGATCGATCGCCTTCATGACGCGATCGCCCTCAACGTCGGCGGGCAGCCGGGAGGGCAAAAAGTTTCGGGACAGCAGCCAGCCCCACTGGGTCCACGAAAAGCCTTCGGCTGCCGAGTGAGGATCACCCTGCTGGCCCACAAACTGATGATGATCCGTATGGTGCCCTTTCCACCAGCTTGGCCCCATCTGCCCCGCAGAGCAGGCCACGATGCTGCCGATCCAGCCGACGTAGGCCGGAGCGCTGTAGGCCCTGTGGGTAAGAAGGCGGTGGTAGATGCCGGTGATGGCCAACATGCGAATGGCGTAGAGGAAAATCACCCAGGCCCAAGCGCCCAGCGAGAGGGGATAGAGGAGAGCCAACAGGACGCCAGCGTGGCAAGTGATAATAAAAACGGGTCCAAGCCAGTAGCCTATCAACACGAGAGGCGCGTACTGCTGTTTCATGAGGCTAAAAATTTGGTTAGGGTCTGCTGAAAACACAACTCCCTAAGCAATGACTCCATAGGGGCAGAGGTGTATAGAGAAAGAGCGCGGCGATCGCCGTCTGCCCATCCAACACCATACCGCGAGCGATACCGTAAAAAATTGGCCTCAGGTCGCAGATTCAGGCCCAAATGCGGGGCATATCGAGCAAAAATCCCGGCAGTACCAACTCTCCTACACCGGTTTCACCGCTCGGTGACATGACAACAAGCCCTTCCGCTGCGCTCTAGCTTCAGCTTGTGGGTTTTACAGGCAAAGCTAGCAAGAGGTTTCCGGTGATAGGGATAGGGCCAGCCAAAGAGTCAGGGCGATCGCAGTTGTTGAAGCAACCCTCTCAGGATTTCCGGCAGTGATATGGATCTTCGCGCCCCGCAATAGACCTGCCCCCTCTACCCCAGCTTTTCCCTCAGCTGCGCCAGAGCTGTCTCCAGCGCCTCGGGTAGTTTACTGGCATCGCGCCCTCCGGCCTGGGCCAGATTCGGGCGACCGCCGCCCCCCCCGCCGCAAATTTTCGCAATGCCGCCGATGAACTTTCCGGCCTGTAGCCCCGCCTTATTCACCTGCGGGCCAAACGCCGCTACTAGGCTCACTTTGCCCTCCTCGGGCAGCCCTGCCAGCACCACTGCTGCGCCGTCCCCCAGCTTTTGCTGCAGCCGTTCCGCCGCAGTCTGCAGAGACTTGGCGTCTAGCTCGCCCAGGTTGGAGACTAGTACGGCGTAGCCACCTACGGACTGAGCCTCATCCACCAGCTGATCCGACTTCACCGCCGCCAGCTCTCCCTTCAGGGCCGCCATTGCCTTCTGGGTGTCCTTCAGCTCGTCCTGCAGCGTCGTCACCCGGCCCACGATTTCCTCGGGCTTGGCCTTGAAGCGATCGCCCAGCTCCTTTACCACCACTTCCCTTTGGTTCAAGTAGTCCAGCACCGCCGGACCCGCCACCGCCTCAATGCGGCGCACCCCGGAGGAGATGCCGGTTTCAGAGATGATTTTGAAGACGCCAATTTCGGCGGTGTTGCCAACGTGGGTGCCGCCGCACAGCTCCATGGAGACGCCGGGGAAGTCGATCACCCGCACTTCGTCAGAGTACTTCTCGCCAAACATGGCCGTCGCCCCTCGCGCCTTGGCGTCGTCTAAAGACATGACGGACACATCCGCGCCGTGGGCCTCGGCGATCCAGGTGTTCACCTGCGCCTCTACCTCGGCCACCTCGTCAGGGGTGAGGGCGCGGGGGCAAGAGAAGTCAAACCGCAGCCGGTCAAAGTTTACCAAGGAGCCCGCTTGGGCCACGGAGGCGTCCACCAGCTTTTTGAGGGCCGCCTGCAGCAAATGGGTGGCGGTGTGGTTGGCCTGGGCGCGGCGGCGGCAGGCGCGGTCGATTTGCGCGGTGACCTTATCGCCTACGGTGAGGCTACCCCGCTCGATGTGGCCAAGGTGAACAAAGACGTCCGACTCCTTGCGCACGTCTGTCACCCGCATCAGCAGGTTGTCCCCCGAGAGATAGCCGCGATCGCCGATTTGGCCGCCGCCCTCCGCGTAGAAAGGGGTCTCGTTGAGCACAACGCTCACGTCGCCCGTCTTCACGGTCTCCACCGACTCCCCCGCTACCAGCAGCGCCTGCACCGCCGCCGCCGTCTGGTGGTCGCTGTAGCCCAGGAATCTCGTGGCGTCGACGGTGCCGCTGAGCTTCTCTAGCCCGCCTCTCGCCGTCAGGTCAATGCTCTGGTGGGCGTCGCGGGCCCTGAGCCGCTGCTGCTCCATGGCGGTGGTGAATCCCGCAATGTCCACGGTGATGCCCTGCTCTTCAGCCACCTCCTGAGTGAGCTCCAGGGGGAAACCGTAGGTGTCGTACAGCGTAAAGGCGTCGGTGCCGGAGATCTGCTGGGGAGACTTAGCCAGGATATCCGCCAGCAGCTTTTCCCCCCGCTCTAGGGTCTCCAAAAAGCGCAGCTCTTCTCGCTCTAGCTCTACGGTGATGGCGGCGGCCTGCTCCCGCAGGTTGGGATAGTTTTCTTCCATGAGGGCGATCGCTGCCTCTGCCACGCCGTAATAAACGGCTTTTGGATGCCCAGCAGCCGCCCGTGACGCACCACCCGGCGAATCAGCCGCCGCAGCACGTAGCCGCGATCGGTGTTGGAGACGCGGACGCCGTCGGCGATCAGGTGGGTGACGGCGCGGGTGTGGTCGCCGACGACCTTGAGGGAAACTTTGGCGGACTCATCGGCCTCGGCGTAGCTCACCCCGGCAATCTTCTCCACCGCCGTAATGATGGGAAAGATCAGATCGGTTTCGTAGTTATTGGGCTTGCGCTGTAAAATCTGCGCCATGCGCTCTAGCCCCAGACCCGTATCGATGTTTTGCTTTTTGAGCGGCGTCAGCTCCCCGGCGGCATCCCGGTTGTACTGCATAAACACCAGGTTATAGAACTCGATGAAGCGGCTGTCGTCTTCGAGGTCAATATTTTTATCCCCTAGCTCGGGGTGAAAGTCGTAGTAAATTTCTGAGCAGGGGCCACAGGGGCCGGTCTCCCCCGACACCCAAAAGTTATCCGCCTCGTCCATACGCTGAATGCGGTGGGCGGGAATGCCGATTTTGTCGCGCCAGAGATCAAAGGCCTCATCGTCTTCGCGGAAGACGCTCACCACCAGCCGCTCGGGGGGCAGCTCAAATACTTTGGTCGATAGCTCCCAGGCCCAGGCGATCGCCTGCTCTTTAAAGTAGTCCCCAAAGCTGAAGTTCCCCAGCATCTCGAAAAAGGTGTGGTGCCGGGCGGTGCGCCCTACGTTTTCGATGTCGTTGGTGCGGATGCATTTTTGCGAGGTGGTGGCCCGGTCTACTTCAGCTTTGCGCTGACCCAAAAAGATGGGCTTGAAGGGCAGCATGCCGGCGATAGTGAGCAGCACGGTGGGGTCTTCCGGCACCAAAGAGGCGCTGGGCAAAATTCTATGCCCGCGATCGGCGTAGAAGTCCAGGAACGTTTGACGAATTTTGTTGCCGGAGAGATTGGGGAACGTGAGGTCTGCCATGCCGCGCTAGGGAGGGGTCGCTGGTGTTTAGATATAGCAAATGTCCCAATGCATTAGGACATTTGCGCGTTCAGTTGCCTACGCAACGTCAGGCTTTCAGCCAATTCTGCTGTCCTAAGCAACTGAACCAATGCAATAGTCTTCTCTCTATAATAGTGTCCATCCGGCATAGGCCGCCGACCGGATGGGCGGATTGCGACCCGGCCTTAATTCCGCCGCGCCCAAGCTCTGTCCGCCGCCGCGCCGCAGCGACCATCTTTACGGCAGTAGGACCGATTGCCTCCCAAAGGAATTGACGTTTGGAGGTGACATAAGACAAGTATGACCGCTGCCAAAGTTCGCTACAGTTAGCCCACCAAAGCCTCAATGGCCGCTGCTTCCGTGGGCAAGGCAGCCGTCAGTACTTCGGGGCCTGCCGCCGTTACCAGCACGTCGTTCTCGATGCGGATGCCTCGAACGTCGGCGAACTGCGCTAGCCGTGTCCAGTTCACCTGCCCTGCGTAGCGCGATCGCCGCTCCGGGTCGTTTAAGATTGCGGGCACCTGGTAGAATCCCGGCTCGATGGTGACCACCATGCCTGCCTGCAGCGGGCGATCGAGCCGCAAATAGCCCAGGCCAAACCTCGGGCTGCGCCTGCGCCCCGCCGCATACCCCGCCACATCGCCTAGGTCCTCCATGTCGTGGACGTCTAGCCCCAGCAGGTGGCCGACGCCGTGGGGAAAAAACAGCGCATGGGCATCTTGCGCTAGCAAATCCTCGACGTCGCCCGCTAAAATGCCCAAGCTGACCAGCCCCTCAGTCAAAATGCGGCAGGCCCGCCAGTGGAGCTCTCGGTATTCCACACCCGGCTTCAGGGCCGCAATCGCCCCATCGTGGGCGGCCAGCACCACCTCGTAGATCTGTCGCTGCGCCGTTGAGAATTGCCCCGAAACGGGCCAGGTGCGCGTCACATCCGAGGCCCAGCCCAGCTCAGTTTCTGCCCCCACATCCGCCAGCAGTAAATCACCGTCCGACAAAGCGTTGTGGTAGCGCTCGTTGTGCAGCACCTCCCCCTGCACCGTGACGATGCTGTTGTAGGCCGGGGTCATGTCGTGGCGCAAAATTACTCCCTCCATGGCGCTGCGTACGTCCGCTTCCCGGGCCGCTCCTCGCGTGTGGGCCATCCCCGCTCGGTGGGCTTCCAGGGTCACTGCCGCCGCCCGCTGCAGTTCGCTGATCGCCTGCTCGTCATGAATCAGCCGCAGCTGCACCACGGCCTCGGCAAGGGCTTGGTCTGCTGGTGTGGGATCTATTCCTGAACGACCGAGGGCGATCGCTTGCTCAGGCCGCATTTGTCCCCCCGGCCGGAGGGTAGCTATACGGTCCTGTTTTTGAAGGTACGGCGGCAGGGCTGCGATTGGGGAGGCGTCGTCCGCGCCGATGGTGGCGGCGATCGCCTCTCTGGTGGGGGCTACGCCGTGCCAGAGCGCACTGTCTGGCAAAGCATCATCCATAAACAGATGAAGTTTGCCGCTGTCTATGTAAACAACGGCATCCTGCAGCGGCAGCCCCGCAAAATAGAGAAAGTGGCTGCTGGCGCGGAAGGAATAGCGGTTGGCGGGAAAATTGCGTGCGGGGGAGCAGCCCGACCATAGGGCAACAGGATAGTCGCACCGCTGAGCTAAGCGCTCCCGGCGACGTCTCAGAGTCACCGGGAGGGGGGCCGTGACTGCGGCAGGGAGCGACAGGGATGACATGATGGCTTATGCGGGGGTGAAAGAGGGGCTATCGGTTTTATTCTAAAGCCGATTTTGCTTCGACTGGCGCTTCGCGACAGCCGCCCTCGCCGAGGCAGGCCGTAGCGGGGTTAATCGGCCTCAGCAGCAGTGGGGTCGAATCGCGCATCAGCCACAGCGTCGTGCTGCCCAGCAGCATGACGGTTCCCGCGAGCGCTCCCAGCAGAAACTGCACCTGCGATCGCAGCTTGCGAATCTCTTGGCTAGATTGAGCGACAACCACCAGGTCGGATTGCTGCCTCGCGGGCTGAAGCACCGGCGGTAGCGGAGGGGACGACACCTGGGTCAATGCTATGAGCTCGGCCTCTTCTAGCTCTTGAATTAGGGTCGGTAGCGATTGACCCGACGCCACCTTTTTATAGAGCCAGTTCGCAATTAGCTTTGGGCATTTATTTCTAAACCAAAGGTACCCAACGATTCGAAAAACAGGCTTTGCTCCAGGAGCGATCGCCCGGGTCAATCGGTTGAGGAGGCGGGAAGAGAGCTTCTGGTCTATTAGGTGGACTGAACCCACATCGTACAGACGGTCAAAAATGAGCTTGATAGTCGACTCTTGAGCCCGAAATAGATCTTCCAGCAAAAGCAGCACGTCTCGCATGCGCTCCGCCTCTATTCGCTTCTGCTTCAGGGAGTTATTTGCTGCTTTATCAGGACGATTTTGGTCCACAACGCCTCGATGTCCACCAAACCGGGATAGGTTTCGACCCACAATGACTAGGATCGACCATAGCATACCCAACCCCGGTCCTGGTATTCGCCCATCGACCGAAAGTGGCCACCGGAAGCCAACGCTTGCGCTCCGACCCTCGCCCTCTACTGCGACGCTACAGACAGAGGATCGACGGTTGCCCAACCGTCTTGGTTTAAGCGATGAATCTCAAAATGTAGATGAGGACCCGTGGAGTTGCCGGTCGTTCCTACCCAGCCAACGACCTGTCCCTGCTCAACCCACTGCCCTGCCCGCACCCCTAGATCAGCGAGGTGAGCGTATAGGTGGCGCTCTCTGGCTGAGGCGTTCTCCAAGACGACGGTAAAGCCATAGCCTTCTAGGTATTCGCTCGTCTCGACATAGCCCGACAAGGAAGCATGCACCGGCGTTCCCAACGGAGCGCCGAAGTCCACCCCAGCGTGAAAGCGTCGATTGCCATAGATAGGATGGACGCGCCAGCCATACCGGGAGGTGACGGGCGCTGCAGCCGCTAGCGGGAGAGATCCTGAGAAGTCAAGAGCGGGATAGGACGCCCGATTTGCCGCTTCAATCAGCCACCCGTAGTTTGACTCAACCCGCTGGACGGCGCAGCCAGGGAGTGACGGGCCTGCCGCGCCAGGCGCGGATTCAGGCTCGCAGCTAGGCGTCGCGATCGCAGGCAACCGCTCTAAGAGCCAAGCCTGCCGGGCCGCTAGTCTCGCGACGTCTTGAGCTAGCTCAGTTGTCGGCTCGCTGCTGGCAGGGGTGCTAACCCTTGGGGCAGAAGCGATCGCCTGCTGCAGGGCCGTCCGTTCCGCATCTAGAAAAACGGGGTTTTGGGCAATTTGCTGCGCCGCTGTGATATTGTTTTGCGCGACATGCTGCCGCACCGAGCCAATCAAATTCTCCCGCAGCTGGGCCTCCCGCTGGGACTTCTGGCGGGCCGCGGTCTCAGCCATCTGGCGATCGAACCAGCCTCGGGTCTCGGGCGGTGCTACCGTCCCACCGGCAAGCGTTAAAAGCTCAGATTTTTTGCTGGCCGCTGCGTCGCTGTGGCCTATCTCACCGTGGCCTACCTCACCGTGGCTTGTCTCGCTGGGCCACCTCACCGTGGCCCACTTCGCCATGACCTGTTTCGCCGCGATCTGCTTCGCCATGGCCTGCTTCGCCGTGGCCTGCTTCGCCAGCCAAAACCGTGCTGTGCTCATACTCACCCTCTCCAGAGTCGCTTTCGTCTACAGAACGAATCCGCTCAACCATCGGTAGGCTGCTGGGCCTGTCGATGTTCAAAGACACCGTACTCGCCTCCCATTCCCTTCGGTCAACCCCGGAGCTTTCAGCAGCTTCAGAAAAGGGGATTACCTCAATTTCGATTCCGGCAATTTCGCCAGCGGCGGGCGCGGCTGTAGGGGCAACATCGAGCACCAGGGCGCTAACCGGCGTGAACGGAATGTAGTCTCGTCCGGGAACCTGCGGCAGCGGCGAGGGGAGGGGGGCGATCGCCTGAGGTGCGATCGCTGGGACAATGGGAAGAGGCTGTACAGAGGGTGCGGGGGGATTGGGCTGAGCGCGCACCGGGTGGGGAGAGACGACGTCAAGGGCACTCCAAGAAAGGAAAGCCGTCGTCAGCAAGCCACCGGTCTTCAAAGGATGTGACATAAACAGCATCTACATAGAGACGCCAATAGATACGCTAATTCATGCCGTTATCAGGACAAAACGGGCTAATTTGAAAGGGGCGTTCGGCCTGTGGCTGAGTTCTCGAGTTTTCCAAGCTACGACCTGAGGAAAGTAGGTGATTACCCAGAGGACACTTGGCAATCGTCTTGCTAAAGAGAGACCAGTGGACAACGTTCTAATCAGCGATTACGACCCCAGCTGGCCAGCGCTGTTTGAGCAGGAAGCTTCGCGTCTTTTGACAACGGCAGAAGAAGGCCTTGTGACTCGTATTGAGCACTTTGGAAGTACTGCAGTACCCGGCTTGGCCGCCAAACCTATCATCGATCTCTTAGTTGGGGTTTGCTGTCTGCAACGGGCAAAGCAAACGGCCGTCTCTCCGCTAGAAAAGCTAGGTTATGCCTACTGGAAGGAAAATCCTGACCCACAGCGGATGTTCTTCGTGCGCGGGCTGCCTCCCAACGGCCCGCGCACGCATCACGTTCATATCGTGGCGGCAGATAGCGCCCTGTGGGAGCGCCTAATGTTTAGGGACTATCTGCGGAAGCACCCGGATGAAGCGTCGCGGTATGCGCAGCTGAAGCGTTGCCTAGCGCAGCGATTTTCAAGCGATCGCGAGGCGTACACGGCGGGCAAAACGGTATATATAGAGTCGGTCATGCAAAAAGCTAGACAAGCCGCCGCCTTGCGCCAGGATTCAAGATGAGCGCTGGATACAGAAAACTACTTTTTGCGAATGGGATCGTCTAGCGTCAAAACAAACGAGGTGTGGTGCTCTAGGTGCCACACCTCGTTTGTTTTAGCGAGCTATTGCTTCAGCGAATCATTGCCGTTAGCCGGCAGCGACCGCCTGACGCTCCTTAGCTTCCTTGATTACGTCCTCTGCCACATTGCTGGGGCAAGGCGCATAGTGACCAAAAGCCATCGAGAACTGACCACGACCTGAGGTCATGGTGCGCAGGTCACCGATGTAGCCAAACATCTCGCTCAAGGGCACGTCTGCCTTGATGCGGGCACCCATGGGGCCGGTGTCCTGAGACTTGATCAGGCCCCGGCGGCGGTTGAGGTCGCCGATGACGTCACCCAGGTAATCGTCAGGGGTAAACACATCCACGTTCATGATCGGCTCTAGCAGCTGCAGACCGGCTTTGGGCACCGTCTGCCGGTAGGCCGCCTTGGCAGCAATCTCAAAGGCAATAGCCGAGGAGTCTACGGCGTGGAAGCCGCCGTCGTTCAGGGTCACCTTCATGTCCACCATGGGGAAGCCCGCCAGCGGCCCCTTGTCGATGCTGGTCTCGAAGCCTTTTTGGACTGCAGGCCAGTATTCCCGAGGGACGTTACCGCCGGTCACCTTAGATTCAAAGGCGAAGCCCTCACCCTGCTCGTTAGGCTCAATCATGTAGTCAATCTTGGCGTACTGACCTGAACCACCGGACTGCTTCTTGTGGGTGTAGCTGTCTTGAATCTGCTTTGTGATCGATTCGCGGTAGGCCACCTGGGGCTTACCCATCTGCACTTCCACGCCGTGGGTGCGCTTGAGGATGTCCACCTTGATGTCTAGGTGCAGCTCCCCCATACCCTTGATGATGGTCTCACCGCTCTCCTGGTCCGTCTCCACGTAGAAGGAGGGGTCTTCCTGAACCATCTTGCTGAGGGCCATGCCCATTTTCTCGTTGTCGCCCTTTTTCTTGGGCGTTACGGAAACGGAGATCACCGGATCAGGGAAGATCATCGGCTCTAGGGTTGCCGGTTTCTTGGGGTCGCAAAGGGTATGGCCCGTCTGCACGTTTTTCATGCCGACGATGGCGATAATGTCGCCCGCCTGAGCTGAATCAACTTCTTCCCGAGAGTTGGCGTGCATTTCCACGAGGCGGCTGATGCGCTCGCTCTTGCCGGTGGCGGTGTTGAGCACCGTGTCGCCCTTGGAGATGGTGCCGGAGTACAGGCGCGTAAAGGTGAGCGCCCCGTACTTATCGTCCATAATTTTGAACGCCAGCGCTCGCATGGGCGCATCGGGGTCAACGATGGCGAATTCGCCGGTCTCATTGCCCTCTAGGTCCACCTCAGGCTGAGGCTTCACTTCTTTAGGGTTGGGGAGATAATCCACAACGGCGTCTAGCACCAGCTGCACACCCTTGTTTTTGAAGGAAGAGCCACAGTAGGTGGGGAAGAAGGCCAGATCGCGGGTGCCCTTACGAATGCACTTCTTGATCTCGTCAATGGATAGCTCCTCGCCTTCGAGGTACTTCTCCATCATGTCGTCGTCCTGCTCCACCGCCAGCTCGATTAGCTCGGTGCGGTAGACTTCGACGTCGTCCTTCATATCCTCGGGAACGTCCTTGATCTCATAGTTCAAGGGGTCGCCGGAGTCGTCCCACACCCAGGCTTTGCGGGTTAACAGGTCCACTACGCCCGAAAAGTCGTCCTCGGTGCCAATGGGCAGCACCATCACCATGGGCTTCGCCGCTAGCACTTCGTCCACCTGCTTTACCACGCGGAAGAAGTCCGCACCGATGCGGTCGAGCTTGTTGACGTAGATAATGCGGGCGACCTTAGAGTCGTTGGCGTAGCGCCAGTTGGTTTCAGACTGAGGCTCTACGCCGCCAGATCCACAGAAGACGCCGACGCCGCCGTCTAGCACCTTCAAAGAGCGGTATACCTCGATGGTGAAGTCTACGTGTCCGGGGGTGTCAATGATGTTGAGCTGGTGGTCGTTCCAGAAGCAGGAGGTGGCGGCGGACTGAATCGTAATGCCGCGCTCTTGCTCTTGCTCCATGAAGTCAGTTGTTGCCGCTCCCTCATGCACCTCACCGATTTTGTGGATCTTGCCGGTGAGCTTCAAGATCCGCTCGGTAGTAGTGGTTTTACCAGCGTCCACATGGGCGAAGATGCCAATATTTCGATAACGGGTGAGGTCTTTCATGGTTGCTCTCGATGTAATCTGCGACAAACTAACTGCGATAAATTGGCTAAATCAAACTGGGGGCTGTGACCACATCCTGGTTAGGGTTAACTTGACCATGGCACCGCGTATGCACCATCGGTAGGTGGCAATTACAACAATTGTAAAATATCTCAACACATAGTCACCAGGAACTTCGCGCTAGGTCTCGATATTAGCAGCGCTACAGTCGTCAGCTGTTGCCTCGCAGGCTGGATATAGCACCACCTACGATTCCCCCATTATCAGCGATCGCCCCCGCTACGGAAACCGCCCTGCGAGTCGTAAATACCGCCCTGACGCTGCTCCAGTGAAGCCTACGGCAGGCGCTCCAGCACCATTCCGTATCGATACAGCGCTGCGGGCTGCGCTCTGCTCTCGAAGAAGCTGGGATCTTGGGGGGAGAGGTAGATCGCTGTGACTTGGTCTGCGATGAGGGTTGCGGGAACGGCTGCGCAGTCGGTATCGCAGCGGTAGGCCGTGGTGGATTCCACCTCGTTGAGGTAGAGCTGGGGCAGGCCGCGAAACACCTGCTGAAATACCTCACTGGTGACGAAGGTATTGGGGGCGGGTATTTCGGTAGCCCGCCCGGTAATTGTGGACACCAGCTGGCGATCTCCTCTCATCAGGGTCACTTGGCGGTTGGGAGCACCCGGGTCCACCTTTACCTGCTGCACTAGGTCTCCCATGCCGTCAGAAGACTGGTTGAGGTAGGCCTTTGTTAGGTTAAGGCCATTAAAGGCGCGGTCGGCAACTACCGGGGACAGGCGGCGGGTGAGGGGAATAATATGCAGCGGCGTCACCGGCAGCGACGTTAGGGCGGCTTGGTTGGCGGGTGATCGCACAAACCGGGCCTCAAAAGTTATCGGTTGATCGAGATGGTCGCGGTTACCCTCGAACCCTGGTGTGACAATATTTGGGGCAAGGGGGGCCGCCAAATCGATCAGCGTCGTGGTAACCCGCCAGTTGCCCAAAAAGCCGTCGGGGTAGGCCAAATCCCCAACGGCAGCTTTGACCGGGGGCTTACTGGTCCAAATCGGAAACTGCTGCAGGCGATCGCGCAGAGGAAACGCCGTAGCCCCAGTCATTCCGCTGCACAACAGCCACAGGGCCAGCAGCATTCCCACCCAGATTAGCCGTCTGCCTTTGATAATGCTCATTGTTTGAGGTGAATTTGAAGCGAAGTGGAAGGGGGTCTAATTCTAAAGCAAGCGAAATTCAACGTCAGCGATCGCTAGCTAGAAGAGTGCCACAGATACCTCCCTAGCACAGTGACGATAGCTGCCGTTGCCGCTACGATGCGAGACAAGATAGGGAAAGGCAACGCTGTAATCAATTTTAGGAGGGCACCCGTGGCCAACGAAGATCATATGGGTTTTCTCAAAGGTGGAGTTGAGAGCTGGAATCAGTGGCGACGCGACAACCCTGAAGTCAGCCCTGACTTGAGCAGCGCCGAGATTAGAGGCAAAGATCTCAGCGGTAGCGACTTGAGTGGCGCTGACCTCCACGGCGACAGCTTTGTTGGGACCAACTTGAGCGGCGCTGACCTCTCTGGCGCTGACCTAGCGCGGGCGCGCTTCAACCTGGGTGACTTGAGGGACGCGACGCTGCGGGATGCCAACTTGATCGAAAGCAAGATGCAGTCGGTGGAGCTTGACGATGCCGACCTGCGAGGCGCCGATATGATTCGGGCCGACCTCAGTAAGTCAGCGTTGATTAAAGCCGACCTGCGGGGGGCGAATTTAACTGGGGCCGATCTGAGAGGCGCACGGCTGATTATGGCCGACCTCCGGGACGCCGACTTAAGTCGGGCCAACTGCACGGGGGCCGACTTTATCGAATCTGACTTGCGCAACGCTGACCTGAGTGGCGCTAACCTCGCCAGTGCGAGTCTCGCGGGTGCCAACATGGAAGGAACCAACTTAGACCACGCTAACTTAGAAGAAACCGTCATGCCGGACGGGTCTATTCACGATAAGCAGACGGAAGACGATAAGCCTCGGCAGATGCCAGCGCGATCGCTGCGGCAAATTTTAGAGCGCCGAGATGCCGAGACTGACTCGATTCGGGAGCGCCACCGCTGGAAAGGCAAATAGGCCGAGGGTAGGCTAGCGCCATCCTTCAAAAGGGGTGACGGGCGACGGCCTAGCTATCCGCAGCATACCCTCAACGAGCTGCTGGTACTGCCGCTGCGGAACATGCCTTGCCAGGTTTAGGCAAATCGAGAGGAGCTTCGTGGCGCTGTAGTAGGTTCTGAGCAGCGCGATGTCTTCTTCGGTGAACTCCCAATCGCAGCGCAGACTGTGGGCGCTGTACATGTAGCGCTCTACCCGCTGCCGCCAGTACCCCCGGCTGTGGTCCCACCAGTCTTGGGGAATGCGGTGCTGCTGCTGCTGGTTGCGAATCACATCGCGCCAGGCATCAAACTGCACCTCTTGCTTTGGGTTGCGGCGCACTCTGGTATAAATCTCGTCCACGATGCGGACAAACTGCCGGTAGCCGGAGCGAGCCTCTGCTGGGGCATAGCGGTGGGCAGTGTCGGCGGTGTTGACGGCGGTTAGCCGGGTGGTGTGCCAGGCGCGGTAAAGGAGCGTGTGCAGGTCTAGCGCGTCGCTGCGCAGCGTGCTCGTAGCATAGTCGAGGTCGGGGAACTCGAACTGCCGGACTCTGTGAGCGGCTGAGGCGATGAAGCGGTCTTCTAGGGTGAAAGCAAAGTACCAGGCTCTTAGAAGAGTCGGCTTGTAGGGGGTTTCGGCGCGCGCCGAAAGCGCAGCTATCTCTGCGGTTTGGTCGAGCCAGTCAAGAAACTGCAGAACTTTGGAGTTCTCAAGCACCAGGGCATCGACAGACTGGGCTAGCCCAGTGAAGAAGGCCTCCGTTTGCTCAGGGCGCAGCAGCTCGGCCACCAGCTGAATGACGAACCGCCACTGGGGGTTGGTGAGATGCGGGTGGACCTCCAGCTGCCGATCGGCGTTGACCAGATACTCCGCCGTAAAGTACTCCTGGAAGGTGAGATGGGAAAAAGAGCAAAGGTTTGACGCCTGCTGGACGACAAGGCCGTAGGTCAGCTCGACGTCGGTGATAATCCGGTAGGCGGCGACGCTGCTTTTCGCGATGTCCGAGGTGGAAACAAAGTAGTCCGCCACCTTACGCTCTAGCTCTCGCCGATCAAAGGCAGTCTGAATCTGAGGGCGCAGAAAAAACTCAGCGGCGATCGCCCGCAGCAGGTCGCGGGTCGTTTCTAGAGAGATGTCCTTCAAGACGCTGCTGTTGCGCAGGTTGTGGGCCTCCTCTCGCAGCAGGCTGTGGAGCCCTAAGTCGTAGACATCGGCCCTCGTGTAGGGAAAGCGGCTGTATTGCCGAAACACCCGGCACAGCAGGTCGAGCAAAATGGGGGTGCGGGTCAGTTCACCGTAGGTGACGTGCTTGCCCAGCCGCTCTAAGAACTGGCGCGCAATCTGCTCTGGGTTCTCCGCTCGCGCTGTCTCAAACCAGCGACGTACGTAGGTCGCCCGCTGCCTAGCGCTAAATGGGGCAATGAGCATCTTCTCAAACGAGCCCCCAAAGGGTAGCGGCAGCGGCAGCCGGCAGGAGAAGGCAAACCGGCAGTTGTAGAAGGTACGGAGAATTTCTTCGACTTGGGTATACACGAGCGATCGCTGGGACTCTGAAACCTCATCGAGCCCATCGATCAGCAAAAACACTCGCCCCTCCATCAACAATCGCCGGGTTACCTGCTCTACAGCCTCGACGCGGCAGTTCTCAAAGTACTGTCGAATCTCGTCGTAGAGGGTTTGCTGTCTGGCCTTGGGAGCAAACGAGCGCATTTCTAGAAATACGGGAACGTGGCCAGGCAGCAGCTCGCCCCGATTGCACTGGGTTGCAAGCCACTTCAGGTAGCTGGTTTTGCCGCTGCCTGGCCACCCATACACAAGCAGTCGGCTGTAGTTGAGAGCGGCATCCCGACAGGAGATAGCGCTCTCAGCCTGCTGAGGCACGCCGATGCGGTCAAAACTTTCGCGACCTACGGGGCTACCTCCTCCCCCCCCTCTGGTAAACTGCATCTGCTCTGATGGGAGCGCCAGCAGTGGATAGAGGCTCAGCTCGACGAATTGGCCAATAGGCAGTCGGCTAGCCAACATTTGAATGGTGCCGCAGTCGTGCTGAATGCGATCGCGGACGCAGCTGCGCACGCTCTGAACAGCGCCATTTAAGTCGCTACCGTGACTAAGGCCTTTTTGAGCTGAGTTAACTGCGCTGCTTCCGTTGCTCAAATCATCTTGGTCAGAATCTGGGTCGCTGACCGTATCAATCTCTAGGTCGAGCGCCATACAAATCTTGTCAAAGCTGTCTAGCAGGACCAGTTCCCTGTCAATCAGCGCCCTTCGAACCGTCTGCCGATGCACCGCAGCCGCCCGGCTCAGCCGGCTTTGCCAGGTATTCGCGCCGTACCGTCGATGAGCCGCTCGCAGAGCTGTCTGTTTTCCGTCAGCCGAGAACCTCAGCTTGTTTGCCATGGTCTAGTAGATTACTCAACACCTGATTTCCGTCAATCGAGCTGCGCTTGCCAGACGTGGCTCTAGCAGGTATGCTACCGTACTGCACCCCACCAGAGCCGTATTCTGCCGCTCAATTTAGTCTAGGCAAGCCCTTTGCCACTAGGCTCGAAATTTTGCCTTCAGCAGCTTTGTTGTAATAAAGTGACACAAAATTGGCGCTTTTTCGCATCGAAGCTCGCGCAAAGCAGCACAATTTTGTCCATCATCTAGCTAGCTCGGCTCAGCTAAAATTTTTTCCTGGTTTTTCTCTTTATCTTCTTTCGGATGCTCTATGAGCCTCTGCCAGCGGACGCTGCAGGCTTCATCAAAGCTTTAAAAACGGGCTGACGAATACTGTCGATCGACAGTTTTGCGAGAATTTCCTCGACAAGTCGCTGGGATAGTGGTGTCTAGAGACATTTAGGGAGATCGGTTTACCGCCCATCGACCTAAGTCTCAACACCTGACGTTTGCGGCTCTAGCGCACCTGTTTGCGTTTACCCTAACCGAACAGAATTCGAGGTCGCCAACCTTAACTGTTGCGGCTAGAGCTGCTTCCTTCTCGCTGTCTATCGGAGGACCACTATGATAACTGGCTTACAGCAATCACAACTAGAGTGGGCCCACGCTGAAAATATGACGTGTCCCTACTGCAAGGGCAACCGGATCGTTCATCGCGGCAGTCAGTACAAGTGCATCACACCAAGGTGTTCTTATACTGCCGACGCTACCGATCCTTCAAGCAGCGCCTCCGGACCTCTCGCAGCAGCGATCGCCATATTTACCCTATTGGTTTTGCTCTAGCGCAGATGTTCCCAGGATTAAACGCCAAGCCTCGGCAACTTGGCTGAACGACACAATTGCTCATATCTAAGCTCTGACACTATCAGCACGTGGAGAGACACAGCCATGAAATCCTCACAGATCTTTTCGTCCAACTACTTTCAGTACACCGACACCAAAGCCTTGGTGGACAAAGAAATTACGGCTGACCAATCGGGCTGGGTCAAGTACAGCGGCTCGTGGTGGCGGGCCCGTTGCCTCGCACCGATTACCCTCGTCCCCGGAACCGCTGTGCGAGTAACAGGCCGTCAAGACTCAACGCTGATGGTTGAGCCCATGTTTCACGCGGTAGCGTAGCGACGAGCGGCGGCGACCGTAAGCCGCCACGTCAAGCCGCCACGCCAACCATAGCGATAGCCACAGCAACAGCCTCAAGGGCAATTCTTGCACAGTGACGATATCGGGGTAGCCTGATATCGAGCGCAGGTAATCGCTCTTTGATATTATGTGGCTCACCGTTCTGGGGCCTTGTTCGCCATGGTTAACGCCGCTATTGTTGATCCGGCATTGCGCTTTTGGGATTTAGTGGGCTGGACCTTCGCCCTCAGCACAGAGGCGCTCCGCGATATCTCTACGCTGTCCCAAGGAATCTGGATTGCGATCGCCATCGCGCTGATTGCTGGGCTATCTCAGGCGATCGCCCAAGCTATTGTTCTATTTATCAACCGGGTAAAGCCACTGCGCTTCGCGCTGAGCCTAATTGTCAACGGGATTTTGTTTGCGGCGGGCTCCTTTTTTCTAATTGCCAGCACTTGGCTAATTACCCTACTGCCCTGGTCCGAGGACATCCCGTTCCGAGTGCTGGCGACTATTTTGGGCATCAGCTACGCCCCGCTGATTTTCAGCTTCTTTGGAGCCTTACCCTACCTGGGGGTGCCCCTCTTAACCTTGCTTTCTCTGTGGCATCTGCTGGCGATGGGGGCGGGGTTTAGCGCCGTTACGGGCTCAAGTTTTGGGTCAGCCCTCAGCCACATTGCGCTGGGGTGGATTGTGCTGCAGATTTTGCAGAATACGGTGGGGCAGCCCGTCGCCAACTTGGGAGACCGACTCGCCAACCGGGTGGCAGGGGTGGAGCTGGTGACGGGGCGACAGGATATTTTGGAGGCGCTGCGCGATCGCATCAGTGAAATCGCTTGGACTGACGAGCTTCAGCAGCGGTTAGCGGACCGAGCAACACCGCTCCCGACTAGCGCCGAGCGTGCCGCTACGGAGACGCATTCAGCCTTGGAGATGAGCTTAACGGCGAGCGAGGTGGTCTCGCCAGACAGCGGGGCTGACGATCTAGGCCGCCAAAATCGCGTTCTAAGGACGATTTTAGGGCTGGTGGGTATGGCAATCCTCACTAGCGCTGTAGTAATTACGCTTAGGCCGCTGCGAGGCTGGCTACTGGGATATGGCGATCTGCCGGAGTTTCTGGGCACTCTGATTGACTTTACCTGGATAGGGCTGATTGGCATCGTCGTGGCGGGGCTGCTGGCTCCGCTGGAAACCCTGGGCTGGTGGGCCGGCTGGTATAACGATGAGATCGACGTCACGGTGAATGCGGGGGAGCTAGCTGTGCCCACCCGTGACTCGCCAGCGGCTGAGACCTCCCCTTCACCTGCCGAAGCGCCGGCCATCTCGCGCTACATCGTTTATTTAGACGGTATTGGCAAATCCACGTTTGAATACCTGCCGGATATCGAAGACTTTTTAGATGCGCTGGGGCGATCGCTTCCGCCAGACGTAGCGCTGATTCGCGGCATCATGCCCTACTCCGTTCTCAATAACCCCCTAGATGAGGACCGTCCGCTCGCCTTTCTTTGGAAGCTTGCTGACCGGGCCCGCTTTGCCAACCCAACGGCGCTGCTGGGCCTGTTGGTCAACATCCGCAACGTCTTAATTGTGGGGGTGTCGGCGGACCGGCGCTACGGCCCCCTCTATAACCACGGCGTGGCCCAGGTGGTGTTCAACGGTCTGATGAAAAACGGCTACGACGTGGGCAGCGGCACCCCTATCACCCTAATTGGCTACAGCGGCGGCGGCCAGATTTCTTGTGCCTGTGCCCCGGTGCTCAAACGCGCCCTCAGCGCCCCCATTGACGTAATTTCTCTGGGCGGCGTGATCAGCGGCAACTGCAACATTTTGAAGCTAGAGCAGCTCTACCACCTTGTAGGGGACAAAGACACCGTCGAGCGTATCGGTCCCGTCATGTTTCCAGGGCGCTGGCGGCTCTTTTTCCTGTCCTACTGGAATCGCGCTAGGCGCTACGGCAATATCTCTACTGTGTCCTTAGGCCCCGTGGGCCACCAGGTTCCCGGCGGCATTCTTGACCCTAAAGTGACGCTACCCAATGGACAAACGGCGCTTCAAAAGACCATCGACACCATCCTCAATATTCTGCGCGGCGAGCTGCTTCCTACACCGGACCTCAGCGCTGCCCAGCCTAGCAACTACACTCGCTACCGCAAGGCTACATTCAACCGACCCAACACATATCCCGTCCACCCCCCGGTACAGACCTCGAAGCTCTACCGCGAGTACTACCGCCCGGTTGGCCCTTGGCTAGGGCGGCTCATTTTACCCCAGCGAAACCAGCGGCTGCCGGCGGGAGTGCTGCTGGAGGTCTATCACACCCCTGAAGCGTATTCACGGCTGATTGGCCAGGTGGTCGTGCTGAAGTGGAGCTCTGATCCAGCGGTGCGGCGCTGGGTAAAAGCGGTGACCAAAGACCTGCACTTTAGCGCTGATGCGGAATATAGCAGCATCTACGGCGGGCTGGTCCACCCCGAGCGCCTCAACCACTGGCAGCAGGTGGACCCCCTAGAATCTTTGGCGGGCTCCCATCCGGTAGATGACGTCGTCGTTCTGCTGGAGGGAGTGACGGTTGGAGGCGTGATGGCCGAAGCGCTAGACCCGTTAGAGGGCTCCTCCGACCTGCCAAGTCAGAAAAGCCAGCCCCCCACTCTTTACATCAGCCGGGAGCCCGTACAGATTACGGGGCGATACTACGGCCTGGTGCAGTTCGTAGAACAAGTGGGGGAGGACCAATATTGCGTCGTCCATTTTGATCGTCACTCTCGCCAGTTTAATGGCCCTCAGGAGACAGTCGACTTGCCCGCAGTGGTGGCCGACCAAAACAGCTGCTTCCCCTCGTCGCGGCAGCACCTGGAGAAATCCCCGGTCAATGAGAGCGGCTGGTATATCTACGGGACGCCCAACGACGCGGGGCAGTTTGTGGTGCAGTCCCTCGCGCCGCGATCGCTGCTCAACCTACGGCCCGATCGGGTGCTGTTTGGGGAGAATGCGGCCTATCGCCACATCCGGAGTCAAACCTGGGACGATATCACTACAAAAAAAGGAAAGGCGTCGTCGGTGCTCTGCGCAGCGCGAGACAGCGGCACTTCAGACGCCCTACAGCGGGCGATTGACTCCTGGCAAGCGGGCGATCGCGCCCTGGTGCTGCATGTCTACGGCGGCATTGGGGGAGAAAAGCGCGAACCGGCGGCGGGAGGACCGGTTTTCTTTGGCCACTTTGCCTACGGCGTGGCGACGGTGGTGCATGATCCGCTGGCGGACGAGCTGCGCTTCGATATCCACTACCACCAAATCTACACCCACAACACCGACGGCCTGATTGCAGGAGCGCTGCACTGGAACCGCTACATGGGCGATCGCCAGTTTGGCTGGATGGGGACGCGCCCGGTGTGCGACCTGTTGGTCAAGCTCGACAGCTTCACCGGCTGGTATGAGATGGGTAGAGAACGGCGATCGCCCCTATCGACCATGGTGACGCAGCTGAGCGCCATGGCCGCCCGCTACCGCATCGGTAACGGCACGGGGGGCACCTACGTCGGCATCGCCAACAACTGCTCTCAGGATTCGAATCAGGCGCTGTTTGCCGCCTTAGAGCGGCTAGACCGCACCCTAGAGAACGGTGCGGAGCGCGGCTGGATTGCCCAGCACCCTGACCAGGCGGCGCGGCTTCAGCGGAGCGTAGCTCTAGGCGACGACCTGCAGCGGGTGCTGCAGCCCTTTGGCTCCCCCAGAGCCGACTGGGAGAAAAACGAATACAACCTGGGCAGCACCCTCGAAGACGAGCCCATTCGCAACTTGATCATGGGCCTTGGGAGCTGGCGGACGCTGCTGCCCCGCAAGGCGAGTGACGTGATCGTCAAGGTGTTTCTAGAGCACGGCGCGTCGGTGTGGGTGCTGCGGACCAACCAGGTCGGAGGCTACGCCCCCGATATCGAGCCGATCGTACCGGTAACGCTGTAAGTGATAACGCTCTGACATTCAGCAGCGAAAGACACAGCCTGTAAGCAAGGCAGAATGTACAGTACATTGGTATTGTCACCGCTGAACTGTTCACGGGCTACCGGCATTATGACGCTAGATCATCCTCTTGGGGTCGTTGTTCAAGGCTCCCTGAGCAAGGGGCTAGAGGTGCGGCTCCACGCCAATGTCTCCATCGAAGATATGCGCGTCGGCAAATTTTTAGTCGTCCACGGCAAGCGATCGCAGTTTTTCTGCCTGCTGACCGACGTTGCCCTGGGCACCACCAGCGACCGCATCGCCGCGAGCCCTCCCGAGCCCGGCGATGGGTTCATGCAGGAGGTGTTGGCGGGCAGCAGCACCTACGGCACCGTCGAGCTGGCCCCCATGCTGATGCTCAATCCGGAGCCTGGGGCATCGGGCGCTCGCAGTAGGGCCACTGAGGGTGAGACGTCCAGCAAAACGCAAAACGGGGCGGCGTCGTATCAGGCCCAAACCAGCACCGAAATGGAGCTATTGCCGGTGAAAACGGTGCCCAGCCACTTTAGCCAGGTGTTTGAGGCTAGAGAATACGACTTTCGCGCCGTGTTTGGTTGGGAAGACGATCCCACCCGGCGCAACTTTGCCATCGGTCAACCCATCGATATGGACGTGCCGGTTTGCCTTGACCTAGACCGACTAGTAGAGCGCAGCAACGGCATCTTTGGTAAGTCGGGCACCGGCAAGTCGTTTTTGACGCGGCTGCTGCTGTCGGGAATCATCCGTAAGCAGGCCGCCGTCAACCTCATCTTTGACATGCATTCGGAATACGGCTGGGAGGCGGTGCAGGAGGGTCGAAGCTTTAGCACCGTCAAAGGGCTGCGGCAGCTGTTTCCCTCCCAGGTGCAGATTTACACCCTCGACAGTGAGTCAACCCAGCGGCGAGGCGTCCGCGACGCGCAGGATTTGTACATCAGCTACAACCAAATTGAGGTTGAGGACTTGATGCTGGTGCGGGGGGAGCTGAATTTGTCGGAGGCCAGCCTAGAAAACGCCATTATTTTACGCAACGAGTTTGGGCGCTCTTGGATCACCAGATTGTTGTCTATGAGTAATGAAGAAATTCAGGAATTTTGCGAGACCAAAATGGGAAACAAGTCGTCTATTATGGCGCTGCAGCGCAAGCTGACCCGACTAGACGACCTAAAATATATTCGCAACAGCTGCCCTCAAGACGGCGTCGGGCAGATTCTGTCTTCCCTTGAAGCGGGTAAGCATGTGGTGGTCGAGTTTGGCTCCCAGTCCAATCTGCTGTCCTACATGCTGGCCACCAACATCATCTCCCGCCGCATTCACGGCAGCTACGTGCGCAAAGCCGAGCAGTTTTTACAGACCAAGAACCCCAGCGATCGCCCCCAGCCCCTAGTGATCACTATCGAAGAGGCCCATCGCTTCCTGGATTCGAGCACGGTCAGACAGACGATTTTTGGCACTATCGCCCGCGAGATGCGCAAATACTTTGTCACGCTGCTTGTGGTGGACCAGCGGCCTTCAGGGATTGACACCGAGGTGATGTCCCAGATTGGCACCCGAATTACGGCACTGCTCAACGACGACAAAGACATCGACGCAATTTTTACCGGAGTTTCAGGCAGTCAAAGCCTGCGCTCGGTGCTGGCAAAGCTGGACTCCAAGCAGCAGGCCCTGCTGCTTGGGCACGCCGTTCCTATGCCTGTGGTCGTGCGCACCCGTCCCTACGACCAAACTTTCTACAGCGCCGTTGCCGAACCCGACTGGGAAGAGCGACCGACGGCGGAGGTTTTGCGGGAAGCAGAGACCGCGCGCCTAGATTTGGGATTTTAGAGCTGTTGAGGGCGATCGCCCCGGGGGGCGTGAGAGTTGAACTCTACCTGCAAACTATGACGACGCTCAGATCTCCCCTAGTTTGTTCGGTTATCTCCTCATCCCCGGCAGTGTTTCTAAACGGCCTCTTCGTCCACAATATTATGTAACCCCCTAGCAGTACATTGACAATCAGGATTTACCTGGGTGCTGTTGTAGCCGGTTGCTGAGTTCGTTTAGAGGCTTGAGTCATGGGTTAAACCCCCTATTCCAAAGCGACCCTTGAATCGTCGACTTGCTCCATGGAAAATTACGTCTGTACCCTCCTCTGGCGCTATCAAGCTCGAGCGGCTCTTAGAGCTTGACATCGAACCTATCAGCAAACTTTACCTATTCCTTTAATGTTTTTCTAAGCCTTCGGGGCTACATTCAAGTAAGGCTATATTTTCAAAAAGTAGCCAAAATAAACATTTGTAAAACCTCATCCCATTGGATGAATGCATTCTCTGTTGTAGCTCGTAAAGTTGTAATGGCACGTAATCAAGCTAAACTCATAACGACTTCGACATCGGTTATACTATATGTATAGGCAAGCGTTCGAATCTGTTTTGAGGCGTGGGATTGCTCAAATGTCTACCTACTCAGGCCTCTGTAGATTCAAAGGCGCTGGTTCAGGTCGTCTTGGCTCTACATCCTTAGGGTGCTCCTAGCTGTATCTAATGCAGTTAAGGTGTGGCGCTAACGGGTTGCTTCCAGCCATCTGATTGCCTAAATTGTGGCCGAGCCTGCATCGGCATGACGGCGCAGTTAAAGGCCATTTGAGCGTCCTCTTGTTTAGACCGACCAGACTATCTCTTGGCCTACGGCTGTCTAGGCTGCGAGGGTATTCATTCACCACAGTTACGATGCCGGCGCAGCACTTGACGGCGTATCTGCCCTGAGAGTATACTTACCGGTCAATTGCATAGCTCACGCAGTATTTTAGCCGCCCAGTTCTTTCTTTAGCTAGTCTGGTTTGACGCTTCGAGCGCTTAGCTGTTTCAAATTTCATTCGACTTATTCTATTTTTACGTTCACTGCTCGATGAGGTAGTTCCCTAATGCCCACAAAGACGTCTAGCCGTTCAAAGAGAAAAGAAGCCCCAATGTTTACTGCAGATATGGTGAGAACCTACCTGCATGAGATTGGCCGAGTCCCCCTGCTTACCCATGAGCAAGAAATCATTTACGGGAAGCGGGTTCAAAAAATGATGCAGCTTCTCGATCTTAAGAATGATTTAACAAGTCAGCTTGAGCGTGAGCCGACTTCCGAAGAATGGCAAGCAGCATCTGATTTAGAGGCCGATGAATTCAACGCAGTTCTTCGTGAAGGCCAGCACGCTAAAAAGCAGATGATTGAGGCCAACTTACGGCTGGTCGTTGCGATCGCGAAAAAGTACCAAAAGCGCAACCTGGAGTTTCTTGATCTAATTCAGGAAGGTACGTTGGGGCTTGAGCGGGGGGTCGAGAAGTTTGATCCCACGCGGGGCTATAAGTTCTCAACCTATGCCTACTGGTGGATCCGACAGGCCATCACTCGGGCAATCGCTCAGCAGGCTCGCACCATCCGATTGCCAATTCACATCACTGAGAAGCTCAACAAGATCAAGAAGGTGCAGCGCGAGTTGACCCAAGAGCTGGGGCGGGTTCCCAATCCAGCTGAGATTGCAGCAGCCTTAGACCTAGAGCCCGCCCAAATCCGCGAGTACCTGCTGATGTCTCGTCAGCCCGTGTCCCTCGATATGCGGGTGGGAGACAATCAGGATACCGAACTGCAGGACCTGCTGGAGGATGAAGACGCCTCTCCTGAAGATTATGCGACTCAGCAGCTTCTGCGACAGGATCTAAACAACCTGATGGCTGAGCTGACGCCGCAGCAGCGGGAGGTGCTTTCCCTGCGCTTTGGCCTCAGCGATGGCCGCGAGCTTTCACTTGCCAAAGTGGGACAGCAGATGAGCATTAGCCGCGAGCGCGTTCGTCAGCTTGAGCGTCAGGCGCTAGATCACCTACGCCGCCGCAAAGCTACGGTAAAAGGTTACTTGGCCAGCTAGTCCTACCGGTCTGAGTAAAATCGACGCCGCTTCGAGCGCCCCGTAAGCACCGGGGCGCTTTTTCCTGATGCTTCAGAATTTTTGAGTGAAAATAACGAATCCCATCTGGCCACCTAGGGCACCGAGCTCTTCTGTGAAGTCTTGTAAGCAGCGTCCTGGGTCGGCTTCTGTTTTTAGATAAGGTTAAATATATAGCGTTAGCTGTATCGCCTGAAACAGAACTTTTAGTTCAGAGCACTACGCGACACAGGCGACGCAGCGCGTGAGTGTCTCAGCGCATCAGGACACTTGCTAGTGGTCAGCACCGGGCTGGCAGTTGAGAGGATTTGGTGAAGCATTTAAACACACAGCCCTACCCTTACCTCTTTCGCCTTGGACGAAGGTGGCAGGGCGCTTTTCTGGCGTTTCTGATGAGCTTGCCCATAGGAGGGATCGCGATCGCCTCAGACCGTCAGCTTCGGTTTCCAGAAGGGCACTACCTTTTTGGAGAAGCGGCAGAACCTGAGCAGGTAGGCTCGATCTACATCGTGTTCGCTGCCCGTGAAGGCCAGGTTACGGGTGCATTCTACATGCCCTACTCGTCGTTCGACTGCTTTCAGGGCCAGGTCGAAGGCGATCGCCTAGCCGTAACGATTCGCAATAGCTACGAACAAACCACGGTCAGTTACGAGATTGCCCTAGTTGAGCGTCAGAGCGTCTTCGCCTCAGAAGCTGCAGCACCATTAGATCTTGGTCTTGAAGGGCTAAACGCGATGGAGGGGCTGAGCGCAAACGACGAGCGGATGCTGGAAATTTGTCAGTCTGAACCGTGGTAATCAAACTCAGAGGCACCGGACCCTTCGAACCTGATTGACCAGCGCGGCCTTTGGCGATCGCCTGTGGAATAGGCGCGTGATCGGCAGTTAACTGGCATCACCTGACCCATTGAGAAGAGCCGGACTGTTTCGGCCTGTGGGCAATTCGTAACGTATTGAGATAAAATTGTTAAGGCTTCTTCATATGAGGTCATACTGTGCGGCAGCTCATGCTGCAGCGTGATTGTGACTGGTGCGTGACTGCAATCTGTACTGCTGCGCTCAATTCAACCGTAATTATTCCAAATCAGCAACGGGTCCGACTGCGGTAGCTGCGGTAAGATCGCCGTTCCCTGTTCTTCCTTACGCGTATCTTGTCCTCCATCTCGAGAACTCCTATGACTTCTTTGATCCGTAACGTCGCCATTATTGCTCACGTCGACCACGGCAAAACCACGCTGGTCGATGCCATGCTGAAACAGTCAGGCATTTTCCGTGAGGGTGAGGAAGTCCCAGACTGCGTGATGGACTCAAACACGCTGGAGCGTGAGCGTGGTATCACCATTTTGTCGAAGAACACGGCTGTTCGCTATCAGGATAAGCGCGTCAACATTGTTGATACGCCGGGTCACGCCGATTTCGGTGGTGAGGTCGAGCGAGTGCTGGGGATGGTGGATGGCTGCGTTTTGATCGTCGACGCCAACGAGGGGCCGATGCCCCAAACGCGGTTTGTGCTCAAGAAAGCCTTAGAGAAAGGGCTACGGCCTATCGTGGTCGTCAATAAAATTGACCGCCCCCAGGCCGATCCCTACGGTGCGATTGACAAAGTCCTCGACCTATTTTTAGAACTGGGGGCTGACGACGACCAATGCGAATTTCCCTACCTGTTTGCCTCTGGCTTAGATGGTTACGCCAAAACTGACATGGAGAGCGATAGCGAGGACATGGGGCCGCTGTTCGAGTCAATCGTCAACCACGTTCCGCCACCGATTGGAGATGCTGAAAAGCCCTTACAGCTGCAGGTAACGACGCTAGATTATTCTGACTACTTGGGTCGGATTGTCATTGGTCGTATTCACAATGGTCGCATCAAAGCGGGACAGCAGGCGGCGTTGATCAAAGCCGATGGCTCGACGGTCAAGTCCAAGATCACAAAGCTTTTGGGCTTTGAAGGGCTACAGCGCATCGAAATCGATCAGTCAGAGGCTGGAAACCTAGTGGCGGTGGCAGGTTTCTCCGACGCCAATATCGGCGAGACGATTACCTGCCCGGAAAATCCTCAGGCGCTGCCGCTAATTGACGTCGACGAACCGACGCTGCAGATGACCTTCTGCGTCAACGACTCTCCCTTCGCCGGTCAAGAAGGTGACTTTGTGACCTCTCGTCAGCTGCGCGATCGCCTAGAGCGTGAGCTAGAGACCAATGTAGCCCTCCGGGTTGAGCCTACAGACACGCCGGATAAGTTTTCGGTTTCAGGCCGGGGCGAACTTCACCTAGGCATTTTAATCGAGACCATGCGCCGAGAGGGCTACGAGTTTCAGGTCTCTCAGCCGCAGGTAATCTTTCGCGAAATCAGCGGTCAGCCCTGCGAGCCCTACGAGCTATTGGTGCTAGACGTGCCTGATGAGTCTACGGGGGGATGCATCGAGCGGCTGGGCCAGCGCAAAGCAGAAATGCAAAACATGATGGCGGGCGGTAATGGTCGCACTCAGCTAGAGTTTGTTGTCCCAGCAAGGGGGCTGATTGGCTTTCGGGGTGACTTCATGCGGCTGACGCGGGGCGATGGCATCATGAACCACAGCTTCCTTGACTACCGGCCCATGCTGGGTGACCTAGATACGCGGCGTAACGGCGTACTGATTTCCTTTGAGGAGGGGGTTGCAACGTTTTACGCGCTCAAGAACGCTGAGGACCGGGGGTCTTTCTTCATCGAGCCTGGCGTCAAGGTTTACAAGGGCATGATCATTGGGGAGAACAACCGACCTCAGGATCTAGAGCTTAACGTCTGCAAGACAAAGCAGCTCACGAACCACCGAGCGGCGAGCGGCGATGAGCTGGTGCAGCTGCAGACTCCTGTAGACATGAGCTTAGAGCGCGCGCTTGAGTACATTGGCCCCGACGAGCTCGTTGAGGTGACGCCAGAGTCTATCCGCTTGAGGAAGATGTCTAAGAAGCTAGCGAAGAAGCGCTAGGCCAACTGCCCTGCTGCAAAACTTGGAGTCGCACTACAGGGGGCGCAGCATGCTGCGCCCCCTGTGGCTTTGCTGCTAAAACAACTGACCCTGCTGGGATGTCGAATTAGAACCTGCCGTCACTGCCTCTCTACAGGTCCGAAACGAAAGGCGGTGGTAGCGCGTCGGTCCAAGTTCCCGCAGACCGGCCTGATGCTTTGGCGTACCGTATCCCTTATTAGAGGCTAAGTCGTAGTCGGGATATTTTTCCGCGAGCCGGATAATCAGCCGATCGCGCCACACTTTAGCCACGATGCTGGCCGCCGCGATTGCCAGCGAACGGCGATCGCCTTTGATGAGGGTCTTCTGCGCAATTCCTAGCTTAGGGATGAGCTGATTGCCGTCTACTAGACAGTGGGTAGGCTTTAGTTTCAGCCGCCAAACGGCCCGCCGCATCGCTAAAAGGGAGGCCTGCAGGATGTTGAGCCGCTCAATTTCCTGCACAGAGGCCATGCCAACGGCGCAGACGGAAAGAGCTAGAATTTGGTCATAGAGCTCTTCCCGGCGCAGAGGCGAGAGCGCTTTGCTGTCGGTGACCCCAGCTTGAACCAACGTGGGCTGGACTGCAGCGGGCAGGATGGCGGCGGCGGCTACCACTGGCCCAAATAGCGCTCCCCTGCCAACCTCGTCTACGCCTGCGATAATACGGTCCATCCGTACGGTGCCGCAGGCATAGGAACACGGCCTGACCAAAAGCTTTCCCTAGGATTCCTTGGAGGCTGAAGACCGGCGGCGACGGCGGCGGGTCTTGCCTGTATCGTCAGCGGCATCGTCTCCACCTGACGCGGGGGTTGGTGCGGGGGTTGGCTCCTCCGGCACGCTGGTAATTGGCGCGCTAGAGATCGGCGCGCTAGAGGTGGGTGCGCTGACGGTCGGCTCGGGAACGGGTTCGCTGACGCTGCTGGGGCTGAGGTTTGGGCTGGGCACAGGAGCCGCTTCGCTTTTCTGGGGAGACGGAATCTGGATAACTTTGCGCTGCGGGACCGCCTCACCGTTGGTCGTTACGGGCTGGCTTGAGTCGCTCTCCCGGGGCGATAGACCTTTAGGCTCACTCTTCGCCCCTGTGTCCGCAGGCTCAACGCCTTGAGACTGAAGCACCTCTGCCATAATCATTTGCTTGACTTGCCCCTGCTCTCCGGGGGCGGCAACGCTGACGATTGCCGTCTTGGGGTTTTTGACCGTCTCTGTCGACAGGACTAGAGGGGAGATGCCCATCAGGGCATAGATCTCCTGCTCTTGAGGCGTCATTTCAACGACGACCACTTCTGGCGGCTCTGAGGGGCGATCGCGTCGGGAGCTGCGATCGCTTTTCTCAGCGCGCCCTTTCACCTTAACCGAGCCGTTGCTGCTCTTGTCTTCTGATTCGACTGGCGGAGCGGGCGTAACTTCTACCGGAGGCGCAGACTTAGCCGCTGTCACGCTCGGGTCACGGCGGCGACGGCGGTTTTGTCCTCCACTACGCTCTGGCGAGGGCTGCGCGTCTCCATTTTCCACCACCGCTGGAGCCGCCTTCACGGGCACAGCGCTGTCCCGATCGGCGGTGGACATTGATTCGCGAGTTTCTCCTACAGTAATCACCCGCTGCTGCTGCTGGGGAATATGCTGCTCTACGGGCTCTGCTACCAGGTTTGATGGCTGCGTTGCCTCTCCCGGTAGGTGAACCAAGTGGCCCAATCCACCGCAGGTCGGGCAGCTTTTACCAAAGAGCTCATAGATGTTCTGTCCTTGGCGCTTGCGGGTGAGCTCTACAAGCCCTAGCTCAGAGAGCTGAGCAATCTGAGGACGAGCCTTGTCGGACTTTAGCTCTCGGTTGAAGGTCTCAAGCACCTGCAGCTGGTCGCGGCGGGCATCCATATCGATAAAGTCGATAATAATTACCCCGGCGATGTTGCGCAGCCGCAGCTGGCGAGCGATCTCGGTGGCCGCTTCACAGTTGGTCCACAGTACGGTTTCCCGAGAAGTGGCGGAGCGGGTAAACGAGCCGGAGTTGACGTCAACTACCGTCAGTGCCTCGGTAAGCTCAATAATGACGTAGCCCCCCGACGGCAGGTCCACCCGAGGCTTGAGCGCCTCGCGAATGGCCGCATTGACCCGGAAAAAGTCGAGGATAGGGGCGCGATCGCGGTGGTGATCAATCAGTACACCCTGGGGCGATCGCCCGCCATTCCACGTCGTTAGATGCTGCTTAACTCGCTTTAAGCCAGGGTGAGAGTCGACCACAATCCGGTTGACGTCCGCACTGTAAACATCGCGCAGCACGCGCTGAATGAAATCGTCGTCTCGGTTGAGCAGATTGGGGGGGCGCGTGGTTTCCGCCTCTTGCTGCACAATTTCCCACTGCTGCTGCAGTGCCTCTAGGTCTTCGATGATGGCCTCTTCAGGCACCCCTTCCGCTTCAGTTCTCACCAGCAGCCCCATCCCGGCGGGCTTCAGCAAAATGGAGAGCGCCCTGAGACGGTTGCGCTCCCCCTCGTTGCGAATTCGTCGCGACAGATTGACGCCTCGACCAAAGGGCATCAGCACCAGGTAGCGACCCGGAAGACTGACGTTGCCCGTCAGTCGGGGGCCTTTGTTGCCCGTAGGCTCTTTCATGATCTGCACTAGCGCCTTTTGCTGAGGCGCTAGCAGTTCGGTAATCGGCGCTGCCGTTGTTCGCTTCAGGCGAATCGGCCCCAGATCGCTGACATGGATGAACCCGTTGCGGTCGGCGTCTCCAATGTTTACAAAGGCGGCATCGATACTGGGTAAAACGTTCTCGACCGTACCGACATAAATATCGCCAACCTGATGGGTTCCTTTGGCAACTATCAACTCCTGGATCTGGTCTTCTGAAAAGACGGCAGCAATACGGTGCTGCTCAGCAATAACAATCTGCTTAGGCATTCAATTTCCTCAAAACTCTATTTGGCCCTCGGGAACTCGTATGCGTCGTTCGCAAGTCCCGCAGCGGGCAACGTCAAAAAATAATGGTGGTAGCTTGTTCTCAAAAACCTGACTCCAACAATCCAAAACACAAGCGCTGTGACATCTGGTGGCGTTGATGCTCCTCGGGCCACTGGACTAGTGCTCCTATCTCGGAAGCCCTAGTCCAAGCTTGTAACATAACTCAAACGCGTCAGCAGCGTCCTGGGTGGCCATTTGCTGCCCGCCGACCTTGATGAACCATCTCGCTAGGTAAAGCCCAGAACAACAGGTCTGAGCCTCAGCTACAGAAATTCAGCAAACGTCCAAATCTTTCTGGAGAAACCTCCCTACCGGAATTCAGCTGGCTCCAGCTAGCCGAATTGGCCCCGTAGGCAAATTCCCCTACATGGGGAGCATTATAGCGCGGGTGACCCACTGTGCCATCATCCGCTTAAAAATCTCTTACCTAGCGCCGGCAGCCCAGCTAGGCGTCAGTGCCTAAGACAAGGCTTTGGCGGTGGGCATGGAGGAGCTGAACGGGACGCTGACTCACATGCTCTAGCATCGCTACGGCCTGCGCGGGCTGCAGCATGGTGCCGTCATTTCGGCAGCTGCCCGTGTAGCGCAGCGTGGCCGCGCCGTCGTCATAATCGCCGTTACCGCCAGTATTGATGGGGGAGCAAAACCCTGGCAGCGGCGGAGCCTCACTGGGGGCCACCCACTCTAGATGGTAGAGCCAGTCTCTCAAGTTGACGGTCTTTGTCTTGCCGGACTTTGTCTTCTTCTCAACGCTGATGTCGGTAGCCGCTAAAATAGCGCTGGTCCAAGCTTGCCATTGCAAGGCCGTCGGTGATGCTGGGTCTTGAGCGATCGCCTCTGAACTGTCCTCAGGAGCAGTAGCGACGGTGATCACGTAGGTTGCCCGGTCGAGCTGTTTGGTGGCAGAGGGCTCAGAGAGGGGAACGTCGGCCACGCTATAGATAGGCAAGTCGCCAGGGAGCTGAGCGACCAACCGCTGCTGAAATGCCAAGGGATCCATAAACTTGTGCAGCTCGATGTCGACCAGCTCTCCTGAGCTGGTCATTCCCAAAGGAAGGGCGCTTGCCGGGGCAATCCGAGGGCCTGGGTGATACCCCCCGGTAAAGGCTATCGGCAGGGCTGCCCGCCTGAGGGCGCGGTCAAAGAGTCTAACCAAATCGAGGTGGCTCATCAGGGCGACGTCCCCGAGCTTGCCGAAGTGCAGCCGCAGCCGCTGCTGCCGATCTTTGGGGATTTCAGGTGCTTCTAGCAGCGGAATCGGCGGCGGGGGAACGACGACGTTGTGGCCGAAGTCAGGGCCGCAGATGCCGCAGTGGGAGCAGCCCTCAAACGCGCAGTCCGGTACCGTGGCAGCTTCAAGCGCTCGGTGTAGGTCTTCCTGTAGCCAGCGCTTATCAATCCCCGTATCGATATGGTCCCAAGGGAGGGGCGCTTCCAGCAGCGCGGCCAGCCGCTCTTCGGCGTCGCTTTTGACGTCTTCGCCAGAACCAGGGCTAGGCTCAGGGCTAAAAGCTTCAACATTAGAGTTCTCAGCGTCAGCCCTTAGGTCAGAGACGTCCTCAAACAAATTCCACTCTCCCTCATCCACCTGACGGTACTTCCAGCTCAGCCCCGCCTCCTCAATCGCCTGCACCCAAGCCCCAAAGGCCCGGTCTAGGCTCTCCCACCAGGCATCCATGCCTGCCCCTAGCTCCCAGGCGCGCTTTACCACCGGCGCCAAACGGCGATCGCCCCGTCCAATAAAGTCCTCCATGGCCGAAATGCGCACGTCGGTAAAATTAGCTTTTAGCCCACGAATGCCGCGAAACGCCTCCCGTAACAGCGCCTGCTTGCGCTTGAATTCGGTGGTCGACACCGAGTGCCATTGGAAAGGCGTATGGGGTTTGGGGGTGAAATTAGAAATCGTCACCGTAAAATCCAGGGACTTACGGCTTTCCTGACGGCAGCTGCGGCGCAGCCAACGTAGAGTTTCTGCGATGCCCAACACGTCGGCGTCGGTCTCCCCCGGCAGGCCAATCATAAAGTAGAGCTTGACCCGATTCCACCCCTGCTCGTAAGCAGTTTTGACGCCCCGCAGCAGCTCCTCGTTGGTGAGCCCTTTATTGATAATGTCCCGCATCCGCTGAGTGCCGGCCTCGGGGGCAAAGGTGAGGCTACTTTTGCGGGTGCCCCCCACCACATTTGCAATATTCTCATCAAAGCGATCGACGCGCTGGCTGGGCAGGGAAAGGGAGATATTGTCCTGCTTCAATCGATTGCGAATCTCCAGGCCTACGGCGGGCAGCGCCAAATAATCAGAGCAGCTCAGAGACAGTAGGGACAGCTCGTTGAACCCCGTCTCGCGGATGCCCTGCTCAATGGTGTCGATGACCTCCTCGGGGGCAACGTCGCGGGCCGGGCGGGTCAGCATTCCCGGCTGGCAAAACCGGCAGCCCCGAGTACAGCCCCGGCGCACTTCCACGGTGAGGCGGTCATGCACCGTCTCCACAAAGGGAACGAGTCCGACGGAGTAAGCGGGCATGGGGTCGGCTACGCGGCGCATCACTCGGGGTGGGACTTCAGGGTGAATCGGCAGCACGGCACCGCGCCCGTCCGGTTGATAAAAGCGAGGGACATAAACCCCCGGAACCTGGGCTAGATCCAGCAGGAGGGCCTGGCGGCTCAGGCCAGCGGCTTTTCCTTCTTCGATCACAAGTCCGATTTCCGGCAACAGATCTTCGCCGTCTCCCAAAGCCACAAAGTCGAAAAAGTCTGCGTAGGGCTCTGGGTTAGAGGTAGCGGTCTGTCCGCCTGCAAAGATCAGCGGATAGTCTTGCCCCTGTAAGCTCGCAGCATCGCGCTCGCGCCAGGTGAGGGGAATACCCGCCAAGCTGAGCATTTCTAGAATATTGGTGGCCCCTAACTCGTAGCTGAGGCTGAAGCCCAAAATGTCAAAATCGCTCAGCGAACGGCGAGACTCGACGGCAAATAAGGGCGTTTGGGTCTGCCTCAGCTTCTGGGCTAGGTCTGAGCCGGGTAGATAAGCGCGATCGCAAAGCTGGCGAGGCTGGGCATTGATGATGCTGTAGAGAATTATGTGGCCCAGGTTAGACGCACCGACCTCGTAGATCTCTGGATAGGTGAGCACCCAGCGAACGTCAGTATCCGTCCAGCTTTTGTGGACGGCCCCTCGCTCGTTACCCAGGTAGCGAGCCGGACGAAGAATTTCTGGCGTAAGCAGCTGCTCGATAGTGGCGGTCACAGGGGCAACGGGGGTATAGGTTTGAAATGATGGTCAGGTTATCTATCATAGCGCCTCCGCTCGTAGCGTTCTACCTCGCGCCCAATGCCTCAGTCCAGAGCGCTATGAGCTTCTTAGAAAACTCTAGGCCGGTGGACAATAGCACATTGCGTCCATTGGTCTATTGGATCCGGCGGGCAACATCCGTATACTGACCCTAAGCTTTGGTGATGAGTATCACATTGACCCCGTCCGTGAGTCACTGGCCTCTAAGCCGGCATCTGGCACAGTTAATGTGGCGTGGTATACGTTCAGCAGCGTGACGGCGCTCGTCTAAAGTCAACTCGTCAGCAAAAGGAAATGTTGAAGTCCGTTCACGCTTTGAGGATAGCGCTATGAAAGCAAATCACGTCATTCGCCAGCTTGTAGAGCAGGCTCTATACATCAGGCGGTTAACGCCCGACATGGAAAATCAGATTAGCTGCGAGCTCACCCAGCTGGGCTGTCTTTCGGACGTCGACTATGAGGCCCTAGAGCTGCTGATGTCGGAAATGGACGCGGGCCGGGTGCAGACGGTTGCTAGTCACTGCTAGACGCTTCTGAGGACTGAAAGAGTCCTGGATTGTCGACGCAAACTTTCTGGAGAAACCGATGCAGCCATCCGCGATCGCCCAGGCCGCGATCGTCCGTATCGCTGTCGCTCAAGCTGCTATCGCTAAGCTGAGTAGCTTTGCTCAATAGCGGAATAACTTCAGTATCTAGTGCTTGCCGCAGCAAGGGCAGGGGGCATAGCAGATCGGCTTCCTCTTGCCGGCCATAGAGCGTAGACGCCAGCATCTCTCCGGAGGCGAGCAGCATCAGGGGACGAACCCAGGCAAGCTGGCGCGACTCGACAACCTGAATCAGCTCGACGTAAAGCGTCTGACTCTGGTGATCGATACAGTAGATGGGGTATGGGGTTTGATTCATTCAGATTCGTTCGCGCAAATTTAACTTGTGCAGACTCATTGGACAGCAGGCTATACTATAGGAATAACGCACGGGGCTGTAACGGTTTCGACGTTTTGGCGAAAGTTATTTCGTGATTCAGGCCGAGAGTGAGCCCACTCTCGAAAATAAAGGCTCAAAAACACGTAACTGCGAACAACATCGTAGCTTTCTCTCGCAAGGCCGCACCTGCTGTAGCCTAAGCATCTCTCATAGATCGCGAGAGTCCACGGCTTGACTCCGTTAAGGGCTGTGGACCTAACCCCAACGGATGCTCTAGTCTGTCGTCTTTGGTAGACAGCTAGCTAAGACCTCACCAAAGAATCCCACGTCCGGGACAATGGACGATCCCCGCCCACAGGGTAACGTGGGCTAAGCCTGTGAATGAGCGGAATATGACTACCCAGAGCGGACACGGGTTCGACTCCCGTCAGCTCCATTATTCAGTAAGATCAAGGTCCTGTATTCCAGTTCAGCTATAGGAGAGTTCACGGTGTCGGTTGAAACGATCGAGAAGCGTTCAACTGTGCGCAAGCACGCCCCCCAATATCGCGTCCTGCTTCATAACGACGACCATAATCCTATGGAGTACGTCGTTGAGGTGTTGCTCAAGACGGTTGCTGGCCTGACAACGCCTCAGGCAGTAGATATTATGATGCAGGCCCACAGCGACGGTATGGCTGTCGTCATTGTCTGCGCTCAAGAGCACGCCGAGTTTTACTCTGAGATGCTGAAATCTCACGGCCTGATGAGCACTATCGAGCCGGCGGACTAGCGCGAGCTTCCCAAATATAGTTTCGGTTTGACCATGCTCTCTGTCGATTTGCTTCACCACTATCGCCGTCTGGCCGATAGCCGCTTTACCGTTGTCGATCTTGAAACCACGGGGGGAGACGCTAAAAGCGATCGCATTACTGAGATCTCTGTGCTCCAGGCCTCACTCAGTTCTGGAATCGAGACCCAGATGACCCACCTGATCGATCCGGGGGTAGAGATTCCCGACAAGATAGTTCGCCTCACCGGTATCACGCCCGAGATGGTGGCCAACGAACCTAGCGCTAGCGAAATCCTGCCGCGCTACCGCGATCGCCTAGAGACGGGCATCCTCACAGGGCACAATGTTGCTTTCGATTACGGCTTCCTACGGGCTGAATTTGCGCGCCAGGGTCAGCCGTTTCACAGACTCGCTCACCAGCAGCTTTGCACCGTGCAGCTGGCGCGGCTCATGCTGGCGGATCTCCCCTCACGCCGGCTGCCGAAGCTCGTGAAGCACTTCAAGTTTGATGTGGGGGTGTCTCATCGAGCGGCGGCGGATGCTCAAGCCTGCTGGCTGCTGCTGGCCCATCTGCTGACAGACATTAAGACTAAAAAGGATAAAACTCTGCTGACGCGGTTTCGTCAGGAGTGGATTCCCCTCAAAGTGGCGGCCCAGTGTCTCAAGTGCAGCTGTGAGGACGGCTTTGATCTATTGGCAAGAGCGGATATTCCCCACCGACTGTCAGGGCGCTCGACCCACAAGACCCCGATGTATCGTCGAGGCCATGTCGAGGACTTACTGTGCTCGCAGCAAGGCATCCAGCTGTCTTTGGTTTAGCCCTCTCACTGGAAATTTCTCCTCAGGCGAAAGCCGTTGCGAATTCTGACCATTGGTGTAACTCTCTAAGAGGGAACGCTGCGCAATACTGCCCTTAAATAATGTCTTCTCCCCTTCCAACATCTTCTCAATCAGAACTGCCCTTCACGCCGTTGCCTGACCCTCAGCGCTGGATCTGGCGAGGGTTTCCGATTGTTTACCAGGCTATGGGCAGCGGCTCCCCTGGGGCAGTCCCGGATTCTAACCGTCCCGCCGTGGTGCTTATTCACGGGTTTGGGGCATCGTGGGGCCACTGGCGGCACAACATACCCGCTTTGGCAGAGAACAGCCGGGTATATGCGCTAGATCTGCTTGGGTTTGGGGGGTCGGCTAAGCCAGAACCAAGCGATAAGCTCTCATACACCTTTGAGACCTGGGGACAGCAGGTCGCTGACTTTTGCCGGGAAATTGTGGGGGAGCCTGCGTTTCTGGTAGGCAACTCTATCGGCTGTATCGTTGCCTTGCAAACCGCCGTCGATGCGCCTGACCAGGTGCGCGATGTCGCGATGCTCAATTGCTCGATGCGCCTGCTGCACGATAAGCGCCGAGCTACCCTGCCGTGGCATCGCCAAGTTGGTGCGCCCTTGCTCCAGAGGGCGTTAGGTATTCGCTGGCTGGGCCACGGGTTCTTTCGGCTGCTGGCGCGGCGCGGTACCGTCAAGAGCGTTTTGGCCCAGGCCTATGCTTCCCCAGATAGGGTTACGGACGACCTTGTCGAGATGTTGCTGAGGCCTGCTGGAGATGTAGGAGCAGCTGACGTCTTTTTAGCCTTTACCCGCTACTCTTCTGGTCCCTTACCGGAAGACCTGCTGGGAACTTTAGAGCACAGCGATATTTCTGTGCTGATTTTGTGGGGCGTAGAGGATCCTTGGGAGCCAGTCGAGCTAGGCCGCACGCTGGCAAAATTCTCTTGCGTTGAGAAATTTATTGCCTTACCTAACGCAGGTCACTGTCCGCAGGACGAGATTCCCGAGCAGGTCAACGCTATTCTGAATCAGTGGCTGATGCGGCAGGTTGCGGCAGCACTGGAAGCTTGAGGGTGAAGCTCGTTAGGTTGTCGCTGCTGACGAGGGAGATGTCGCCGCTGAGATGCTGGGCGAGCTGCTTAATTAGGGCAAGGCCCAAACCCGTTCCCCCTTTTTTGCGCGAGTCGCTACTCCGAATGCGATAGAACTTTTCAAACACGTGTTTGTGCTCAATGGTTGGAATCACAACCCCTGAGTTGCTCACGCTGAGCTGAAGACCTTTGGAGCATAGGTGAACATCAACACTAATAGACTCTTGAGGTGGCGTATATTTACAAGCATTGTTGAGTAGCTCGGCAATAATTCGCTTGAGGCAGTCTTCGTCGGAGACTACAAACGGCGTTTCTGTGACTACTGTGAGATGAAGCTGCTGCTGGTTGTCCTTTGCTCGCTCTCTAAAGCTATCGACAATTTGAGAAACCCAGGGGGCCAGCTCTATTGGGCTTGACTCCAGGACTTGTCCCCCCGAATCTAGACGCTGAAGATCGAGTAGGTCATTGATTAAGGTGAGTTCTCGCTGGGTTTCGGTGCGGAGGATTCTGAGATACTGGTCAATCCGCGCCTGGTTGACAGGATGCAGACCGAGGGACAGCTCCAACATCTTGACCGTCATCTTGATGTTGGTGATCGGCGTTCTCAGCTCGTGGGACACCGTGCTCAAAAAGTCATCTTTTAGGGTCCCTAGGATCTCCAGAGATTCGACCTGCGCTTGCGACGTCTGATAAAGTCGGGCTTGCCGCAGACCAATAGCACATTGACTGGTCACCTGCTGAATCAATCGCTGTTCTTGTTCGTTGAAAGCTGAGTATTTGGGACGAGAGAGCCAGAGATCACCAATGACCTGCTGTCCGTCTGTGAGGGGGTAAGCAAGGGTTGTGTTTTGAGCAGCCGAGAGGCGATCGCCACATGCGGTTCGAGGCGAAAACTGAATGCAGTTCCCCTCACGAAGAACGGCGTAGACTGCGGCATTTGCTGCCATCGGACTGATGTGTCCCTCTAGGTCATAGCAGTCGTCGGTGGTGACATGCTCATAGCGAATTTCGACCGTTTGCTGTTCAAGGTTGTAGAAACTCACGGTACAGCGATCGAGCACCAGAGTTTCACAGAGTTCGCGAATGACGGTCTCGAAGATGTAGTGCTCGTCTAAGCTGTCCCGGATTTTCTCGGTAATTCGCTTTATGGCAGCCTCAAAATTGAGTGCCTGCTGTAGATGCTGGGTTTGAGCGCGAACCCACTGCGTTAGCTCGCGGTTACGCTGCTGCATATTCTCGCAGCCCGCTATCTTCGTGATGGCAAGCGCAGCGTGACCTGCAAGGTCAATAGCTCGCTCAACCTCTGGCATCGGAGCGGCGTTAAAAGGAAAAAACTGGTCCGCCGCCGAGAGGGAGAGCGCGATGGCCCCCCAGAGTACTCCTTGGGCATGAATGGGAATAAAGAGAATGTCGGGGCTCAAACAGACTCTATCCCCTGGGCAAGTTTGAGAGGGCAGCAGTACGACGTCCTCTTTTCCCCTCGCTGCTTCCGCGCCCCAATAGAGACACTCAGACATCAGCGGCGCAGACAGCGGACTGGTCTGCAGTTTGACGCACTTGCCCTGATGCAGATAGGTCGCAACGTGAACCGAGTCTAGCTCTGCTATATGCTCTACGATCGCCCGCTTCGAACCGGAGAAGACTCTCCACTGTCCGCCCTGCCGAAACCCATCGGTTCTGATTCCAATAAAGCTGGACAGCAACGCTCGACACCAGTCCTCTGTAGCCTGGAGGATTTCTTCAATGCTAGAACCGCTGTGAACGGCGTAGATGGCCTGACTCAGGTTTATCTGACTGTAGTCCTTATCCCGATTACGCTCAAGGCACCGAGCAGCGACGTCTTCGATTAGGAATAGGTGATGAGGTTCAGCATTTGGGGTGGCTCTTTCAAGGAGGCAAGTGGCGCAGGTCTGGATCACTTTTCCACCTTTGGCGATCAAGAAAATATCTTGCAAATGGGGAGAATTGCTATCTACTGAGAGCAAGATATCGGCTGCAGAGGGAAAGAAAAGCTCCAAATAGGGGAGCTGCAGCAGCTCTGATTGCGAGTAGCCTAAGAGCCGACAAAACTGCGGGCTAGCTTCTAAAAGCTGACCCGCCTGGCTAACTCGACAGAAGCCAACAGACTTACACGAATGATCCTGAGTGGAGTGAGTAAGTAGACGCACAAATTTCAACCCTGACGCGAACGTGACGAGCGGTAGACGCTCCACATCAGCCGATTAATTCCGATGTGGCCTCACCGCTAAGATGCTTTTGGAATTTTGCTTCAAACAAGGATTATCTTGAAGCAGTTTTCTATCTAAAATGTAAAGTCTAAGAGGTAGGCATAGGAAGATGCAGCTAGGTTACGAAATATTAACTTTGCTCAAATTGGCGATACGACAGAGTTTGGAGCCATCTTTACAAAACTTGATTTACGCGAGCTAAATTGCACCGACCTACTTAAAACGGTCTATTGCGGTAGTTTTAGCTGAAACTGTTGTCTATTAATCTACCGCTGTGTAGGTTGACAACCTACCGCTATGTAACTGCCCAGAAAATGTCCCTGCTCCGAATACGGTATCATAAAACTTCAAAATCTACGCAGTATTGCGCAGTATTGCTATTAGCTTTAGGCTATTTTGCCAGCATCCAATTGGACCCAGTATTCATCTCGACGGCTAGGGGCACTGCAAGGGCGATCGCAGACTCCATGATGGTTTGAATTTTGGGTTTAAGTACGTCGTATTCGTCCGGCGGCACCTCGAATACGAGTTCATCGTGAACCTGCAGCAGCAGCTGGGTTTGGTAGCCTTTGAGTAGCTGATGGAGCTGGACCATAGCGACTTTAATAATGTCAGCGCTGGAGCCCTGTATGGGGGCATTGGCCGCTGCTCTCAGCTGCCCGGCGTCGTAAACGCCTGGAGACTTGAGCTTACTGAGATCTACTGTGCTCGGGTCAGCGCCTCGGAGCTGCTTGAGCTTGCTGCTCGTGAAGGTGAAGTAGCGACGGCGGCCCCACAAGGTTGTGACATAGCCTTGGGTTATGGCCTCTTGCTGCATACGCTGTAGGTAGGCGAATACCTTAGGGTAGCGATCGTTAAATCGCTGAATGAATAGGCGCGCTTCATCGCGGCCTACCCCTGCCTCACGAGCAAAGCGTACTGCTCCCATGCCGTAGATAACCCCAAAGTTAATGATCTTTCCAAGTCGGCGCTCGTCGGCGCTCACCTCGTCGCGGTCAAGCAGCAGCCGTGCGGTCAAGCCGTGGACATCTTCACCGGTTTGATACGCGTCGATAAGCACCGGCTCTTGGCTGAGGTGGGCCAGAATGCGCAGCTCAATTTGGGAATAGTCGGCAGCAACCAGCTGCCATCCAGGTTGAGGAACGAAAGCCGCCCGAATCTTGCGGCTAAACTCGGTGCGGATGGGAATATTCTGCAGGTTGGGGCTAGAGGATGATAGCCGCCCCGTGGCCGTGATGGCCTGGTTGAAGTCAGTATGAATGCGCCCCGTATCGGCCCGAACAAGGTCCGGCAGGGCATCAGCGTAGGTAGATTTGAGCTTGGAAAGGGTGCGGTATTCCACCACCGCATCAATAACCGGGTGGTCGCCCCGCAGCTTTTCCAAGGTCGCAGCATCGGTAGAATAACCTGTTTTGGTTTTTCGGGATTTACGTCGGTCGAGATTCAGAGTATCGAACAGCAGCTCGCTTAGCTGCTTTGGAGAACCCAGATTAAACTCGGTGCCTGCATCTTGATAGGCCTGCTGCTCTAAAGCCCTGAGATCTTTTTCTAGAGTGACAGAGAGTCCGTTGAGGTAGTCAGTATCGATACGAATGCCGCAGTACTCCATTTCGGCAAGCACTGGCTCTAGGGGCAGCTCAACCGTTTCGAAAAGCCGCTCAAGCTCAGGAATTTCTGCCAGCTCCTGTCGCAGTGGCTCCACCAGCAAAAACGTTGTGTGGACATCTTCGCCGCAGTACTGGGCCACTGCTTTGATGCTCAGCTGGTCGATGGTCTGCCCTTTAGAAACGATGTCGCTATAGCTTTGAATGCCGACGTTGAGATAGCGCAAAGCGAGGTCTGTCAGGTTGTGGCTGCCCTCAGGGTTAAGCACGTAGCTTGCCAGCATGCTGTCAAACACAACCCCCGCCAGCGCTACCCCCTGAACCCTCAGCACCAGGCGATCGAATTTTGCATTCTGCAGCGCCTTGGGGTAGTCAGCGCTCTCTAGCACGGGCCGCAGGGCGTCTAGCACCTCGGCCACCGGCAAGCAGCGCCCCTGCTGGTGCTTTAGAGGAATGTAGGCTAAAGCGTCTGGTTCAGCGCCCCAGCAGCAGCCCAGCCCCACCAATTCAGCGTCGCGGGGCTCTAGAGCCGTAGTCTCCGTGTCCCAGGAGACGGGCTGGGCCGGGTCGGTGTGGGTTTTGAGAGTAGCAATCAGGGCGGTGAGCTTCTCGGGGGTATCGATGATCTGGGGGGCGATCGCCGCTTCCGTTACCGCTTCGCTCGCCTCGGTGTCTGAGGCGCTAAAAAACCAGGTATCGTCGTCATCGGGTCTAGCGAGCAGGGCTTCCCCGACCGGAGGGGGCTCACTTTTGCCCACAGCCTGCCCCGTAAAAATTTGCTGTAGACGCGGCAGCGCCTTAAGAAACTGGCGCAGCTCTAGCTTTTCGAGCAGTGGCGCTAGACGATCGGTCTTGAAGCCTTCCAGCTTGCAGTGGCTGACCTCAGCTTCAAGGGGAACATTGAGGTGAATCTGAGCCAAATACTGGGAATGGCGCGCGGCCTCCTGACCCGCCTCCAGCTTTTTGCGGGTAGCCCCTTTGATCTTCTCCAGCGACGCGTAGATATTTTCTAGGCTGCCAAACTCGTCGAGCAGCTTGACGGCGGTCTTAGCCCCTATTCCTTTAACGCCAGGAATATTGTCAGAAGGGTCACCGCACAGGGCTTTGTAATCGACCACCTGAGCCGCCGTCACCCCCAGCTTTTCCCTCACCTGGGTCTCTCCAATTTCCATTGCCCCTGCTGAGGCTCTGGGACCAAAGGTGCTACTTAAATAGAGAACGCTGACCCCCTTATCATCATCTACGAGCTGAAACAGATCGCGATCGCCGCTGAGAATCTTGATGTGATAGCCTTCCTGTCTGCCTAACCGCACTAGAGTCCCGATAATGTCATCGGCCTCGTAGCCCGCCAGCGCTAGCATGGAAATATTGAGCTCGGCGAGCACCGCCTGCAGGTTCTCCAGGTCAGGCAAGAAATCTTCCGGGGCATCGGGGCGACCTGCCTTATAGGTGTCATCTGCCTCGTGGCGGAAGGTCGGGCCTCCTAGATCGAAAGCCACCGCCACGTGGCTAGGCGTCTCTGCCTGCAGCATGTCAAACAGGGCCCGCAAAAATCCGTAGGACACGCTGGTGGGGATGCCGGTAGAGGTTCGCAGCCCCCCGTCGGCCCCCCGGCTGTGGGCAAAGTAGGAGCGAAAAGCGAGAGAGTGCCCGTCTACAAGGATGAGCAGGGGCGCAGAGGCAGAAGAGGCGGTATCCATAGTCGTCCTTGTTGGCAACCAGTAACGCGTGTTAGCGATCAGCAGTAACACTAAGGTAGCTTAGGCTGGTCGCTTGAAAAGACTATATTCCGCAGACGTTCCGTCTGCAGCACGCGATCGGCTAGGTCGCCTTGCCTAAGACTACAGAAGCCCGCAGCGCAAAGAGCGCTAGAACAGAACAAGGGTTGAGGTGAAAGCTTTTGAGGTGACTGAAGCGCTCAGACGTACGAAGCGTCGGGTGCGAAGCGCTTGGGTTTAAATGCAGAAAGGGTACCGACGACTGTCCGTGTTTCGTCTCGGTACCCTTGCTGGTTCGCTCCTCACACAATAGCAAGAATAGCACGGTGCTCAGCCGTTGTCAGTGCGTTTCCCGATAACTATTTCTGATGGTTTCGTTGCCCGACGGTTTTGTCTTCTGCTGTAGCTTTAGCTTAGGCCTGTTTGAGCGCAGGCTTGCCGAACTGTTCTTGGCAGGGTACTTATGTAATGTTTTGTAATGGTTGGTGTGACGTCTGGCCAGAGCGCAATTGACGGCTACAGTCCAACCGGCGGCGTTAGGCCTAGCGCCTTCAGGAACAGCGCCAAGATTTGCTGGGTCACCCCAATTAACCCTAGGTCAACCTGCGCGTTGAGCGCTGGCTCAAGGAAGCTCTTCTCGCTTTGGCGCACGCTGCTATTGCTCTGGGCCTTGCCAAAAACTGAGTGGGTTGACAGGGGGCGACACCCTCTGTGAAAGTCCTCGAAGGCTTGGCCTATTAGATTTGCCCCTTTGACATAGATCCGCTGCAGAGCGATATGACTAGGCCCATCCGTTCGGGCTGTGTGCTGAGCGGCGTAGTCTAAAGTCTGGATGAGACGCTGTAGCAGCGCCTGTTGAGGGCAGCCGGTGGCGCGGAGCAGGTTTCCGGCTAGCCAGGGCACGGCGGACGGCGCTGGGGCGGTTCCCATCTCTTGGGCAAGCTGCAAAATAGAGCAGCAGCGCGCGTGAGCGTGAAGGGCGCGGAAGTCGAGCTTTGCCGGCCACAGGGCGGGTTCGGGAGGCTCCCCGCGGGGGGGGGCAAGCACTGGGGCGTTCTCGAGGTCAGTAGACAGGCTGTCAATAGGGGCAGTCAGAAGATACTGTAGCCACTGTGCCACCCCTGCCGCGGCCACCTGTACCTCAACCCAGTTGCCAGCTGGCGTGATGAAGAGATGTGGCGCTGCCCCGTCGCCGTACAGCCCGGACCCGATGCCCGAGGCGATCGCCGCGATCGCCTGGGCTAACTGCCGAGGCGTCTGGTTGAAGGAGTGCGCTAGTCTCATCGCAGCTGACGAGCGATAGCTCAAGGGGTAGCCTTGTTTCAAGTCGAGCCCAGTGAATGTAGAAGCTTGCCCATGACCGAGATGTAATGTGTCGTATGAGACACTGCCGCTACGGTTTGCTGCCGCCGCCAGCAGCCGGCGCTCTAGCGCTATTCCCAGCGACAGGTGTTGAAATGGTCTGGCGTCCCTTTTGCTGACCAACTGCTGCATCAAACCCTGAAAATTGTCGGTATCTCCTGACTCAGTCCTGTGTTCATTTTGACCTTTCACGGTAGACTCAACCTTCTAACCCCATACTTTTTCTCAAAGCGCGCAGAGCCCATAGGATAGAATCATAGGGAACGCAAGACAGCGATAGTAGGCGTTAAGCAAGCAGCGCATCGTTGTTCTGCCGCAGCAACGTAGGCTACAAATATCTTTGCTCAAAAGAACCCTAGATTGTGTCAGGTGGTCGGTATTATCTGTATTGTTGTGGTGTGATACGTCCTGACCTAGCGAGCGTAACAAATTAACGGCACGGCAGGAGCCATCTAGGGATTACTCTTTAGAGGGACACGATGCCATTGAACTCGGTATGCGACCGCTACGCTCCGTATTTTCACAAAAGTGTATGTTGTTGTCCTGATTCTGGGGGGTTCTTCCTGTACATAAGGTCATATTGGATAATACCGACTTAGCCCCTCGATTTGGCCTCATTGAAAATCACCGCCGCCAGCTTAACGGCTCTACGAATCGTCTGTCAGATTGCTGTTTGAACCCACTGCAACCCTCTTCGATACCGGAACCTGCCTTCTATGTATTCAGCATCCTCAGTTTCTAACTCACCTCGACCGTTTCTTACCTGGCAGCGCATTATTGACTGGGCCCAGGAGCACTACCGCTGTCGCACCTTTAGCAAAGACGAGCGAGTGCCCTCTCGGCCCGGATTGCTGTACCTTGTGCAGCGCGGTGCCATTCGGCTTGTGGGCGATGCCTACCCCTCTGACGGTGAGGAAGAAACCTCACAGCTAGCCCAGATGAATGCAGAAGAAGCCTTTCTCGGATTTGTAGGTGCAGGTCAGCCGTTTGAGATCGTTGCCCAATCTCCTTTCACGCTCCAAAGCTTTGCCCATGTCGATCAAACTTCGGTGATCTGGATGTACTGGCACGATCTGGACAACTGGCCCCACTTCCGTCGTGAAGTACTGGATGCCTTTCGCTATCAGCATCAGCGCAAGCTCCTTTGGCTGAGCACGCTAGGTCAGCGGCGCACAATCGATCGCCTCTTGGGGTTTCTAACACTGCTTATTGAAGAATTTGGTGAACCCTGTGAGGACGGATACTGTCTTCCCTGGACGTTGACCCATGCTCAAATCGGCAGCGCTATTGGCTCAACGCGCGTCACGGTAACTCGCCTGATGGGCAAGCTCCGTCAGCGTGGCTTGGTAAGTACCTACGGGGACAATCTGCTGTGTCTTCCTGCGCGCGGCACCAAGACCCAGGCCCAAGGCTAACACCAAATCGCACAAGAGCCGCAGCCACAGGCCGCCTGCTACGAAAGCGTTTCGGCAGTTCCGGCAACGGGCTGCCTAGCGGCATCGCCGGTCGTTGGCTTGGAGAACTGCGGCAAAATCTCTTTGACAAAGGCTTCGGCGGCTTTAGAAAGGTAGCGGTTTGGGTTGATAATCACTGAGAGAACGCGAGTAACCACTAGACCCTCGATCTTGGCGCGGTGCAGTACGCCCATCTGTAGCTCCTTTTCAATTGCTGAGATTGACACGAACGACGCCCCTAAGCCTGACTGTACAGCGTTTTTGATGGCTTCAATCGAATTGAGCTCCATCTCGATTTTCAGGCGTCTCGTTTCGATACCGCTACGGCTCAGCACTTTATCAATCACTTTACGAATTGTTGACTGAGAATCGAGGGCAATGAACTTCAGTTTGTAGAGGTCGTCCTTCTGGATTGTGGCGCTGCGGGACAGGGGATGGAACGCAGGCAGAATGAGCGCTAGCTCATCCTCGGCATAGGGAGAGATATCCAGCGGGTCCTGCAGCTCTGGCGGCACTTCCCCACCTATAATGGCCAAGTCAATTTGACCATTGGCGACGCTCCAGGCCGTGCGGCGAGTGGAGTGGACGTGCAGCTGTACCGCGACGTCTGAGTAGGTCTGCCTAAAGCGACCGATCATGCGGGGCAGGAGATAAGTGCCGGTGGTTTGGCTCGCCCCAATAATCAGCGTGCCTCCCTGTAGATTTTGCAGATCCTCGATAGCGCGGCAGGTTTCCTGGCAGAGCGACAGAATGCGATCGCCGTACCTCAGCAACAGATGCCCCGCTTCCGTCAGCTGAGCGCGCCGTCCTCCCCGATCGAACAGAGGGACGTCAAGCTGGCGCTCTAGATTTTGAACCTGAAGGCTGACGGCAGGCTGTGAGACGTATAAGCTATCTGCAGCACGCTTAAAACTCCCTTCAGCCGCAATGGCTCTAAGAATACGGAGCTGGTCTAGGGTGAAGGGGAGGTCAGACATAGTGAGTAAGCCAGAAAAACAATTTCTTCAGTAACATATGCTGCGAGACCCACCACTGACGTCTTAATGTAGCCGTGTCACGACTCTAAAACCGTTTCGTGGCAAAAATTCAATAAGAATCATGAACTGAAGTAGACCGCTGGGTCAGGTAGTGCGAAATCAAAGCTAGGTTGATGCGTAAGCTGACCCCTAGGCGATTGCCATTACTGTAAAAACTCTTGTCATTTAACCTATCCTCACGGCCCTGCTGCTAGAACGCAGGTCATAACCACAAGCGTCGGTGAAAGTCCCATAGGTGAAAGCCCCATAACAGACCCCAGAAGTGTGACGCGCTGGCGGCACTTCTGAATTTACCAGGAATTGTTACCCCTCCGCAGCTGAATACTCTAATGCAAAACTTTTGATGCGAAGATTTGTAAGCGGTGCTGAAGCGGCAGTCAAGGTCTAGACCATCGGCAACAGAAAGCCGATACCCAGCAGTAATCCACTCCAGAACTGCAGCGCTACGGCAATGAACTTAGCGTTGCTGACGCGGTCGGGGCAGCTGTGATAGCGCTGGATGTAGCGAGAGAGTTGGTAGGCAATTGGCGCACTCGCCATCACAATCAACGTAGGCAGCGGGAATAGCCCTAGCCCAGCGCAGACTAGGGCAGCGCCAAATATGCTACCGCTAGACCAAGGAACCAACGCGGCTCCCCGCGCGGTCCCCAGCCTCACAATGGGCGATCGCTTTCCGGCGGCAGCGTCGTCTTCGATTTGATGAAAGTGCGAGCAAAATAAAATCAAGCTGGTGCTGATACCGACGATGGCGGATGCGGCTAAGGGCGTCCATCCCCAAGTTTGAGTTTGGCTGTAGTAGGCCGCCGAAACGGCGAGTGGACCAAATGTTACCCAGCAAATTGGCTCTCCCCAACCTTGGTAGCCTAGTCGGAACGGCGGACCCTGGTAGCTGTACCCCAACCCGCAGCAGACCGCCACAATGGCAAGGATGGTAATATCCCGCTGCCACCAGGCGATCGCCGCAATGCCCAATAGTCCCAGCCCCAGTAAATAGTTAGCAATCCAGAAGATGAGTGACCTGCTGTGGGTGAGGTTGACGAGGGAGTGGGCCTTGTTGCGGTCGATTCCGGTGTCGGCGTCAAAAACGTCGTTGCTGAGGTTGAGCCAGGCCACAATCGCGATCGCCGAGGCGAGAAATGTATCGAAAGTACCCCAGTTGAGCTGCCCTGTTTGCCCCCAGGCGACGGCAGAGCCGACCCAGATAGGAATGACGGCCACGCTATACATCGGTGGCTTGATTGCGGCAAGCCACAGGTTAGGTGTTTCGGTAGCCTGCGCTCGCGGGCCAGAGACCTGCTTTGTAGACATGGGTAGGAAGAGAGTCGCTAAGTCACGCTAAGTTTCATCATTGTAGGCGGTCGACTGCCCTTCCACATAATGCTGAAGGGTCGGGTGAGAGGGAGTTGAAGCCCACTGCGGAACACTCTGGGGCACTCTGGGGACATTCTAGGGCGCTCTGAGGGCGGCTATGGGAGGGCTATGGTGCTGGTGGGCTTTCAGTAAGGTCGGTATAAAAACTTTTGAGGTTGTGATCCTCAATCTCATCGCGGGCACCTTAGCTGTAGTACGACATCCGCACTCACCCGCATCAGGAGTCCAGCCCTATGGTCAGGTCAGCTACCCAACAGCATATTGCCGTTACCCTAGTCGCGGTTGTCACTACGGTGACGACGCTCTCAGTGACCTATCACCTCTTAAGACACTCTCACTGCCTATCGTTCAAAGCCGAGCTCCAGGCTGCTTCACTCCGCAATACTGATACCTGCGTGGCGCCGCTTTAGTCCTGCAGTGCCCGGCGAGATTCTGTGGGACCAGACCTACAAGGCTCACTCTAAGCCACCAAATGGCGGTTCTAGGCCACTAAATAGCGGTGCTGCGACGGGTGAATTCGAGAAACAACTTCGTAATTGATTGTCCCCATCCAGGTCGCCAGCTGCTCTGCGCTGATCGCTTCGTCTTCGTCTCTTCCCAGAAGCGTTACCGTTGACGCCTTCGACACGCCAGTAAGATGGGTCACATCGACCATCACCATGTTCATGCAGACACGCCCACAAATAGGGGCCCGCTGCCCTTGAATCAGCGCATATCCCAGATTTGACAGGCGGCGATCGTAGCCTTCGTGATATCCCAGGGGCAAAACTGCAATCTTCATAGCGTAGGGCGCACGAAACGTACGGCCATAGCTCACGTAACCTCCCGCCGGAACAGACTTGACTTGAGCAATATGAGTTTTCCAGGCTAGAACGGGCTGAAGATGGGGTAAAAAGCCGCTAGGCGAGCCGGCCGTTTGTAGCACCGTGGCGTAGGTTTCGGTAGAGGGCCAGAGTCCATAGGCCGCAATACCGACGCGGACCAGCGAGCCGTGGGTCTCTGGCCACAAGATGGTGGCTGCGGAGTTAGCAGAATGGACCATAGGTAGCGCTAAGCCGGCGTTTAGGAATGCCGACTGTGCCTCCAGCAGCTGCGTGAGCTGATGATGGGCGAAGCGATGGTCGGTGGTGTCCTCAATGTCGGCGTAGTGGGTCGTGACGCCCTCCAAGACAATGCCCTCTAGAGGTTCAATGTAGCGGGCAAGATCAAGGGCGTTCTTGAGGGTCAACCCTTGTCGGTGCGTCCCGGTTTCTATTTTTAGATGGACCGGAACAGTTCTGCCAGCCGCTTTTGCTGCCGCCGCGATCGCCCGCGCAACTTCAGCGTCGTACAAAACAATCCGGGCCCCTGTCTCGGCAATGATATGGGCCTGGGACGGCAGGACGTGTCCACAAACGTAAATAGGTGCATCGACCCCTGCTTTACGAATGGCGGCGGCCTCGTAGGCAAAGTTGACGATCAGCCAATCTGCGCCAGCCTCTACGAACGCGCCGGCACAGGGGACCAAGCCGTGACCAAAGGCGTCTGCTTTAACCACTATCCCGAGTTTGACGCTTGGCCCTATTCGCTGTCGCAGCGCAGCAACGTTGGCTTTGATGGCTGATTGAGAAACCTCACACCACGACGTTCTAGTGGCATATTTTTGATGCTGTGCTGTAACCATGACGCCACACCTCCTAAAACAGTCTGCCTATTCTCACATACCTGACTTTGGAGGAGAACGGGAGGCAAAGGAAGCTGCTACGAACACATAGGCAGTACAGCGGCAATGCTCGCGGCAGCGCGGGGTTTCAGTGGGCCAGCGATCGCTATTCTCACTACTAATCTATGCGGGTTTCCAGATACTGCCCAATCATCTGCTGCTCGCCAGCTCGGGAGATGATGGTCTGGCGCGTTCGGTAGCGATCGCCCACAAGCTTGAGTTCCTCTTCAAAGATAGAATCGTTGTACTCAGTCTTCAAACACAAAGTTTTCGGATCGTTGAAGTAAAAGTCAGCGGTAACCGGCTTGGGCGTTGCAAAGCCGCGATCGCGGTAGAGGATAGTCCCCAGCGCGCCAAACATGGTGCTTCCCCTGGACTGCTTTTTACCTGAAACCGAATCCGCGCTGTCCCAGCTCACCCAAGTTCCACAAACCATCTTCTGAGCGTCCGGGAGCTGATGGCGCTGCGCTAGTTCGAGAAGCTCTGGTGCTCCCGGCTGCAAAAAACGCACCACAATCGAGCTAACAATCTCTTTGACCTCCCCATCAGGAAGCGTGTAGTAACGCCGCTCAGACCGCCACTGTCCCTGAGTTCGCTCAAAGAATGACGTAATCAGCTGCTCACTTTTGGATAGCGATGGCTTAAGCGATAGGGTCACTGGACTAGCATCTCCACGAAATCTACGGCTTGGACGTGAAAGCGGCACAACTGCACAATATCGATGTAGTTACACCATGATTTTAATATTCTTAATGTTAGCTACTCTAGAGAGGAATGACAATGCTCATAGGGCGTGACCCTAAGCGAAGCGGACTCGATCGGCGATGGGGGTATCCTCAGCAACCTTTGGGCTAGACTCTGACCCGCAGCGCTGATGACAGGAGAATAAAGCGATCGCTTCAACGCAGCTTTGGCATAGCGCTCGATGGGAGCGGCCAAAAAGATTTTCACTCGATATAGAAAGCTATACAAAGCGCAACGCCATTCTGCGTAGACAGAATATTAAAAATCATTTCGATCTGATGAATCATTTGGGCGCAGTTCGAGTGGAGTTCGTGCGAGTTCAGGCGCAGCTTAGGCCAAAATACGCAGATTCGATTACCACCAAACACCCACTCGAGAACAAGTTTCAGCCGTAATGTCACACTTGTTTACAATTGCATCAACTCTTTACAATTCGTAAAAAATAACTACTCTACAACAGTGTATAAAGAATTCTGGAGGGGGTTGTTGAGAGACCTGAAGCCGCTTTGGTGCTCTAGATGCCAGGTTTCGTATGCTTCTCATCTTGTCCTAGATGATTCTCAGGTTTCTCGTGGATTCTGAGTTTCAGATTGGGTAGGCTGAGACTGTCTCAACGGCTACGGCGCAATTCTGAATTGTTGCTTTCCCTTTAGGTCTGTGGCTCACTGCGCAGACCTTTGTGGGGAAGACAAAGCCGATGTCTAGGGCATTGGTTTGGGCTACGGAGCCTCTGTCTTCACACCACACGTTTTACAAACCCAACTTGATCAAATCTAGGAGTGTTCAGTCAATGTTTGACGCATTCACTAAAGTCGTTTCCCAAGCAGATACTCGCGGCGAGTATCTCTCTGATTCCCAGCTCGATGCCCTAAACCAAATGGTTTCTGAGAGCAACAAGCGTCTGGATTCCGTAAACCGCATCACTAGCAATGCATCCGCCATTGTCTCTGATGCTGCTCGCGAGCTGTTCGCTGAGCAACCTCAGCTTATCGCTCCTGGTGGTAACGCTTACACCAGCCGCCGCATGGCTGCCTGCCTGCGCGATATGGAAATCATCCTGCGCTACATCACCTACGCCATCTTCAGCGGCGACTCCAGCGTACTCAACGATCGTTGCCTCAATGGTCTTCGCGAGACCTACGTTGCTCTAGGTACTCCTGGTGCTTCCGTTTCAACGGGCGTTCAGAAGATGAAGGATGCAGCCCTGAAGATCGTTGGCGACCCCAACGGCATTACTTCTGGTGACTGCAGCTCCATCATGTCGGAGATTTCTAGCTACTTCGACCAGGCTGCTTCCGCAGTATCCTAGTCCTCCGTCTGTTTGGACACCTTTTAATACTTAACCGTTGCAATACCCTTAAGGAGATATTAAGACAATGAAGACTCCGCTAACTGAAGCAGTTGCTGCTGCAGATTCTCAAGGCCGTTTTCTATCTAGCACCGAGGTGCAGACTGCATTTGGCCGCTTCAATCAGGCTCAAGCTAGCCTCGAAGCCGCTAAGCAGCTCAGCGCTAAGAAAGATCAGCTGATCGAAGGCGCAGCTAAAGCTGTGTACAGCAAGTTTCCCTACACAACCCAGATGCAGGGACCTCAGTACGCAGCTGACGAGCGCGGCAAGCAAAAGTGTGCTCGTGACATCGGCTACTACCTCCGCATGGTGACCTACTGCTGCGTTGCTGGTGGTACTGGTCCTATGGATGAGTATCTTGTTGCCGGTATCGACGAGATCAACCGCACGTTCGATCTATCCCCTAGCTGGTACATCGAAGCGCTGAAGAATATCAAGGCCAATCACGGTCTATCTGGTGACTCAGCAACCGAAGCTAACTCCTACCTCGACTACGCCATCAACGCGCTGAGCTAGTCCAGTTAGGAACTGCTGCCCGGAGGAATTAGCGATTGCTGGCAATTGAGCTAGCGGTTGTCAATTTTTCCGGGCAGTGTTTTTAATTACCTTATTCATCACCGTTTTAATCCACATCCATATGGGGGAATTGTGGCAACTACATTAGTAGCATCCAATTTGCAGGCCGCTGGTCGTCTGGGTCTTGATGCGTTTGACGGCACAAAGGTAGAGCTTCGTCCAGATTGGACCGAGTCCGACCTACAGTCCGTTATCAAGGCAGCCTATCGGCAAGTCCTCGGCAATGATTACATCATGAAGTCCGAGCGGCTGATTTCTATTGAGTCTCTGCTGCGGCAGGGCAACATTACGGTACGCGATTTTGTTCGGGCGATCGCATTGTCCGAACTCTACAAGTCGAAGTTTTTCTATCCCAACAACAATCAGCGCCTTGTGGAGCTGAACTTTAAGCACATCTTGGGGCGACCTCCCCACGATGAAGCTGAAGTCGCTAAGCATACCCGCATGATTGAAGATGACGGATATGACGCTGAAATTAACTCCTACTTTGAAAGTGAGGAGTACTCCAACAAGTTTGGCGACAACATCGTTCCCTACTTCGTTGGGTTCGGGGTTGATGCCGGCTCTCGCACCGTTGGCTTTAGCCGCATGTTTCAGCTCTATCGGGGCTACGCAAACAACGACCGTGGACAGGTGGTTGGCCGTAATGGTCATCTCTTTTCCGAAGTTGCGCGTAACCAAGCTTCTAGCATTGATAGCCCGTCGGACAAGCGCGACTCTAAGCTAAATACGCCCAAGAAGGCGTTTGGCGGTATCGGTAACCAAAGCGCGCGAATGTACCGCGTTGAGGTTACAGGACGCATCGGCTCGTCGCTGCTTGACCCAAAGGTTCGTCAGTCGAACAAGGCCTATCTTGTTCCTTACGAGCAGCTATCCAACCGGATGCAGCAGATTTTGCGCAGCGGCGCCAAAATCAAGAGCGTTCGTCCCGCTTAGCTCTCTGTCTTCAGATTGTGGCGGGATAACGCCCGCAATGAAAGCTCCTTACGCTAGCGACTATATCGTTTGCCGTTGGGAGCTTTCGTTCCTTCCACAGGTCGCATTGAGCCTAATTTCCATTGTTAAGCTATTCTCTTTAAGGAAGTAACCCATGTTTGGACAAAGTTGCGCTGTCAGCAGCACTAGCCCCAGTCAGAATGGAAGCCGCATGTACCGCGTTGAAGTGGAGGGCATGGGCCAAAACGTCAATCCTAACCGCATTAGCTACCCCATTCGCAGCACGGGCAAAGTTTACCTCTCAATTCCGTACAGCCGTCTGAGCGAGCAAATGAAGCGCATCAATCGGATGGGCGGCAAGATCGTCAGCATCGAGCAGCTAGGCTCAGAGGCCAGCAGCGAGGTTAAAGCGCAGGCTACGGCTGCCAACCAAAATCTTCAGGCCGACGGAAAGCCCAAGTCTGTGGGTGCCGAATAGGTTTTGGCAGAACGTCAAACCGAAGCGGAGCTCTCTCCGCAGACGCTAACTGTTTCCCAAGCGATCGCTAATCTAACGCAAGTAGAGGATCCGAGCAGTCGCTACTACGCTGCTTGGTGGCTAGGTCACTTTCGCGTCAGTCAGCCAGACGCTGTAGCAGCGCTGCTGACTGCTTTGGCGGATACGACCAACCGCACCCCTGACGGGGGTTATCCACTACGGCGAAATGCGGCTCGGGCTCTGGGCAAGCTGGGCGATCGCCAGGCTGTTCCTCTGTTGCTCGACAGCCTGGGTTGCCCAGACTATTACGTGAGAGAGGCGGCAGCTCAATCACTAGAAGAGCTAGGAGACAATCGCGCCGTACAGCCGCTGGCTAATCTACTCCACGGAGGAGCCGACGATGTTGTCCTGGTGCCTGGTACTCCCCATTTGAAGCAGCCCTACGACGCCATTATTGAGGCGCTAGGAATGCTCAATGCTACTGAGAAAATAGACGCTATTCTACCTTTTTTGGCCCATCCCACCCCCCGCATACAGTACGCAGCGGCTCGGGCGATGTATCAGCTGACCCAAGATTCTTGCTATGGCGATCGCCTGGTGGAGGCTCTACGCGCGCCGGAACTACAGCTTCGGCGCTCAGCCCTGATGGATTTGGGGGCGATTGGCTACCTGGCGGCGGCGGATGCGATCGCGGCCACCTACGCCGAGAATAGCCTAAAGCTCATTGCCCTTAAAGGGGTATTGGAGCACCAGCTTGCTGCAGACGCGAGGTCACCGTCTGCAGAGGCTAAAGCCGTCATGGCGCTTATGGATAAGCTACTTTGACCATGTCTCCTACCGATGCGTTAATTCAAGCCGTCGAGCAGGCTGACTCGAAGGCGGCTCTGGTCACAGCCGTACGGAAGCTTTCCCAAGTTCAAGACGTGGCCAGCGTGCCGGCGCTGATTCAGATATTAGGCTACAACAATCCTGGCGCAGCGGTGGCCGCTGTCGAGGGACTTGTAGCTATCGGAGATCCCGCTGTCCCAGCGCTGCTGACACAGCTCGATGGCTACAACTACGGGGCGAGAGCCTGGGCTATTCGGGCGGTTTCGGGCATTGCTCACCCCGACGCGCTGGCGGTACTGTTGGACGCAGTTCAGTCCGATTTTGCTCTAAGCGTGCGGCGTGCGGCGGCCTGCGGTCTGGGAAATCTTCGCTGGCAGCTGCTGCCCGAGGACAAAAGAAGACCGGCACAGCAGCAGGCGATCGCCGCCCTCCTTGGCGCACTCAATGATTCTGAATGGGTGGTCCGCTACGCCGCTGTAGTAGGGCTACAGTCCCTTTGTGCCTCAGTTTCTGAGGAGCGATCGCAGGTTATTCCAAAAATCCGGGCCGCTGCCGATACCGACAGCGCAGCTGTCGTTCAAGCCCGGGCGGCTTGGGCAATAGAAACGCTGACTATGGCGTAGAGGTTCTAGAGAGCCGCACCGCCACTGAACCCAAAAAGGGGAGCAGCTGCTCCCCTTTTTTGTCTATGTGATGGCGATTCGGTTAAGTGGACTGAATTCGACCGTAGAATATGCCGCGAATTTTAACTTCAGACGGTTCATCAGCTCCCATGTCGGTGTCTGAGGGCTGATCGCTCTCGAATACGCCAGCGATCTCTCCTGTGGCACTGTTTACCTTAGACACCTGAAGTGAGATGGTTCCGTTCCCCAGGTCAAAGCGCTTCACGTTCTCCTTAGCGAGTTCTTCGCGATCTCCCTTAGCAGGCAGGGCAACTGCGTTGTCGTATCCCGTAGCCAGTCCCCGACCCTTGGGGTCTAGGAAGTTTGAGGTACGGTAGGACGGAACCTTGTACTCGCCTTCAAAATCCGTTGAAGTATTGATTCCCTCAGAACCAATCTGAGCCTCGGCCATAAGGCCTTTAATGGTGAACAAAAATGGAATTTGCTCGCCACCGGGCAGAAGAACCGTGATGGCCTGAAAATCGAAGCCGTCTTTTTCTACAAACTTCAGCTTTCCTCCCTCACCCAAGATGAGGTCACCGCTGACTTGGTCCAACGTTGATGTGTAGCGAGTCAAGGATTTGCCCGAGATGAACTCAGCTTCCTGACGCCGGCTGATAGGCTCTTCTTTAATAAAGAACGCGGTCGGCTCCAGGCACAGCTCTTGCAAAGAGTAGCTCTGGCTAGACTCCAAGGGAATAGAGCCACGGCTCGTCTCAGAAAGCTTGGGGCAGCTGTTAGCCAAACCCGTGTTTCTAATGTCGTCATATGTCAATGCGCTATCTGCTGACTTTCCGTCGCTACAGGCTGTCAGCAGGCCCAAGCACAGTGCTAAAAGCACAGCAACTACGGCACGATACCTCATACTTAACCTCAATACCTCGTTAATGTCTGTATCCTATTGGCTGACCTCTAGAGTGCGCCCACTTGAATCCAACATCAACGGATGTAGGGTTGCACGCTCGCCCTATACGCCTGCCCTGAGCAACTGTAGGATTGAGCGAATAGGAACTATGCTTTGATGGAGTGGGATGCTCTAGGCTGGGTTAGCCCATCTTCAAACGAGCCTCCAACCAGCTACGCTATTGGAAGCCTGGTCAGATGCCCTCACTATTTTACAGGACGTTGCTCTCCTAATTCGTACACATTTAACTGGTAGACGGGAAGTCCCGCGCTGTATGCGCAGCATCAGCGTCGGGATGATGGGCGCGTGAGCCGTAGGCGAGCGATTAAGGAGTGGCGCACTACTCCTTAAAAACGCTATAATCGAGGTATGTTGACCTTGAACTACTCCTACCGAATTTATCCGTCTGTTGAGCAGGAAGCCCGTATGGTCTCTTGGCTTGAGACCTGTCGCGGCGTCTACAACTATGCGCTGCGCGAACGCAAGGATTGGATAAAGTCGAGAAGCTGCGTAGCTAATGCCTGCTCGCTTCAGTCAGAGTACGTCATGGCGGCGGACGCGCCATATCCTAGCTACTACAAGCAGCAAAATGCGCTGACTGCGGCTAAGAAGATATTTCCTCACCTGAAGGACGTGCAGTCTCAGGTGCTTCAAGAGCCTATTCGCAGGGTAGAGGCAGCGTTTGCTGCGAGGAAGGAGAGAGGTCACGGTTTCCCGCGCTTCAAAAAGTTTGGGCAGTACCGCTCGTTCCTCTTTCCGCAGTTCAAGGAAAACCCGGTGACGGGCAGCCAAATCAAGCTGCCTAAGCTGGGCACGATGCGCATCGTTCTGCACCGCCCTGTCCCAGAAGGGTTTGTGGTGAAAACGGTGCGCGTCATCAAGAAGCATTCGGGGTGGTACGCTACCGCGAGTATTCAAGCTGACGTCAACGTGCCTGATGCTGCTCCTTATGGGGAGAGTATCGGTATTGACGTAGGGCTTGAATACTTTCTGTCCACTTCCAACGGCTTGCAGGTAGAGCGTCCGCGCTTTTTCGGTAAGCTGCAGCGCAAGCTTAAATTGCTGCAACGCAGACTGAAGAATAAGCAGCGGGGCTCGAAGAACCGCGCCAAGCTCATCGGAAGAATTGGACGGGTGCATGAGCAGATAGCGGCCTGTCGACTTGACTGGCAATTCAAGCTGGCCCACAAGCTGTGTGACCAAGCCCAAATCATCTTTGCTGAAGACCTTGACTTTCGCATCATGGCGAAAGGGATGCTGGGTAAACACACTCTTGATGCTGGCTTGGGGCAGTTCATAAACCAGGTCTTGCCATGGGTGTGCTTCAAACGCGGCGTCTATTACGGCAAGGTTGACCCCTACGGCACTTCTCAGGAGTGCCCTGATTGCGGCGCTGTGGTCAAAAAATCGTTGGGCGATCGCGTTCATCGGTGTCATGAATGTGGGTCGCTCAAGCCGAGAGATATTGCCGCTGCTCAAGTCATCAACGCCCGTGGAATTTCGGGTACTCAAATTGCCTGTGGAGCCGAGGTAGCGGGGATGTGGGAAGCCATATCTAGCCAACTGGCCCAGAAGCAGGAAACTCATCGGGTGACCGATGAAGCCCGCGCTCTATCGCATCAGCGATGAGCGTCGGGAGTATTCACTTCGCATCATTTCCATCCCCCTGGTCTACAGCAATTGGTGCGCCTCCTTCTACCTGCGTAGACCCAACCCACAGTAGATCTGTCCATTCACCTTGATTCTCTAAGTTTGACCATGTCACAACCTACCGGCGAATCATCGCTTGACGCTGACCAATTAGAAGCTGCCAAGTCGCAGCTGAGCTCGATCGTCGAGATGACGCAAACGATGGCTCAGGAGAGGGAAGGCGATGTTCTAGCCCTGCTGGCTTTGCTTAGGACCCTAGAAACCTGTCACAAAGAGATCCGCGACAGCCTATTTCAAGAGGCTTTCCCCACAAACCGCCAGCGGCTGTACTCGCTCCTGCGTGACATTGAATCTAACGGCGGCTGGCCCTACATTCCCCGGATGAAGCTCCATCAGCTTCTTCAGTATCTAGAGGCGCTGCCGGCTGGGACTAGCGATTCAGCAGAGCCGCCGCCGTCATGACAGAACAACCGTAGCAAGGCGACCGTAGCAAGGCGATCGCGACAGACTCCGGCGGATCCGCGATGTCTGCGGTCCAGCAGAGATTTCGGTAAACTTAAAGTAGGTAAATGATTAAATATCGATTGCTACTGGAGCGTGCTCCCCGGATAGGGAAGTCCTCTAAGTCGGTCTCATTTACTGATAGCGACTCACTTATGTCTGTACGGAAGCGTTTGAATGATTCCAACCGTTATTGAACAATCGGGACGCGGCGAACGCGCCTTTGATATTTACTCCCGCCTCCTGCGGGAGCGCATTATCTTTTTGGGCCAGCAGGTCGACTCCGATTTGGCGAATCTCATCGTCGCCCAAATGCTGTTTCTTGAAGCTGAGGATCCCGAGAAAGATATCTACCTCTATATCAACTCGCCTGGTGGGTCGGTGATGGCGGGGCTTGGTATTTTCGATACCATGAACCATATTCGTCCTAAGGTTTGCACCATCTGCGTGGGCTTGGCTGCCAGCATGGGCGCATTTTTACTGAGCGCTGGGGAAAAAGGCAAGCGTATGAGTTTGCCCAATTCTCGCATCATGATTCACCAGCCGCTGGGTGGGGCTCAGGGACAGGCCGCCGACATCGAGATTCAGGCGAAGGAGATTCTCTACCACAAGCAGCGGCTCAACGACTGGCTCGCTAAGCACACCGGTCAGCCTATCGAGAAGATTGAGGAGGACACCGAGCGCGACTTCTTTATGTCAGCGGAAGAAGCCGTTGAATATGGCCTTATCGATACGGTGATTGATAAGTATGCGGCGGGTAGCCGCCCTGAGCCAGTAGCCTAAGGGGCTTTACGTCTGGGGTGGGGCGGATTGCTGCTCTAGATAGCGCAAAAAATCCACTAGCTCTGGATCCGTGAGCTGCTGACGCGATCGCTTCCCGTAAGTGTTCTGGAGGTGCTCGCGTCCTTGCTTATCGGTCCATCCCAATCGTCGCAGCTCGACGCTGGTCTTGGCGATGATATCAGATAGATCTTGGGGCGTGAGGGTTTCCTCAGCGCTGCTCTGGGGCTGGAGTTCTGAAGGCTGGGCCAGCGCTAAGCGAGGTTTAGCGAGGGTTTGTTCTGGCTCGGACCAGGCTGCTGGCGGATGGTCCGTCGGCGAGAGTAGGTCTAGCCCAGGAATTGTCTCGTCTATTGGTGGCAGTGGATCCGTCGATGGACGCCCCGAGCTCACGAAGCTAGCCGGGAGTGGAGCCGATTGACGTAGAGGCTCGGAACTATCAGCGTTGGGCGTTGGGTTTGAGCTCTCTTTGTGGGTCGTAGAGGGCGCTGGCTCCTGCGCTAGCTCGGTTTTTGGCGAGAGGTTGAGGGTTGCCAGCACCCGCATCTTGGCGCGATCCTCCGCCTGCTCGAGCTCTGTATGGGTCGCCATGGCAGTTGCTACAACCACCGAACCCACTTGGGCGATCGCCCGAATGACGTAGGTGTCGCCATGCACCATCAGCAGCTCTGAAGTGAGACTGCCAAAGGGATAACGAGTTTGAAATTGGGTAATCTGTTGAATTAAATCAGTTGACATTATGCTGTCGATTATGTCGTAGAATTGGCGGCCTGCAGACGGCATTCCCCTCCGGCTTAGACAATATCTCACTCCAAGTCGGTATCCCGCTTTGGGGTGGAATAACGCTAAGCTTAAAACTGGCAGCCCGCTCTTGGGTAGGACCGCTGAAGCCCACGTTTATCAAACTCTACCCTTCATGCTAGATCAACTTCTCAACTATTCGTCCAACGTTGGCGTTGATGCGCTGCTGCTGCTGCCGGTACTGATTGCATTGGAGGTGGTGCTGTCGGCAGATAACGCGATCGCTTTGGCGGCGATTGCCCAGGGCCTTCCGAGTCAGGAAATTCAGCGACAGGCCCTCAACCTAGGCTTGGTGGTAGCGTTCATTCTCAGAATTCTGCTGATTTTGACGGCAACCTGGGTAATCCGGTTTTGGCAGTTTGAGGTGTTGGGAGCGGCTTATCTGTTCTGGCTCGTCTTCCAGTACTTTACGTCTGACGAGGATGAAGACGAGCACCATGGACCTAGATTTGCGGGGTTGTGGCAGGCTATTCCAATGATTGCGGTAACAGACTTGGCCTTTTCCCTCGACAGTGTCACAACGGCGATCGCTCTATCAAAAGACCTCTGGGTTGTCATCGTTGGCGGCACTATCGGTGTCATCACCCTACGGTTTATGGCAGGTCTGTTCATTCGCTGGCTAGAAGAATTTGTCTATCTAGAAGATGCTGGATTTGTCACCGTCGGTTTAGTAGGGGTGAGGCTCTTGGCCCGCGTCATCGACCCTAATTTGGTACCTCCAGAATGGCTCATGCTGACCCTCATCGGTGCTTTGTTTACCTGGGGCTTCTCAAAACGTAAGGCTGAAGCCTCAGACGCCAGCTCGTCGCCCGAAGCCCCAGCTGACTAGGGATAGCCGAGCGCTACTCGTAGATCCAGGGCATCATGGTGGGCTGCCAAGAAGACAGTTCGCTGTCGTCAAACCAAAGCTGGACTTCTTTTGTAGCGGTCTCCGGGGCATCAGACCCGTGAATGATGTTGCGGCCAATTGTGACGCCGAAGTCGCCGCGAATGGTGCCGGGAGCAGACTCCGAAGGCTTGGTTGCGCCGATGAGCTTGCGTGCGGAGGCAATAACGCCCTCCCCTTCCCATACCATCGCGACCACAGGGCCAGAGGTAATGAAGTCTACGAGTCCGCTGAAGAACGGCTTGCCTTCGTGCTCGCCGTAGTGCTTCTCCGCTAGCTCGCGGCTCACAGTCATCATTTTCATGCCCACCAGCGTGAAACCTTTGGTCTCAAAGCGGCTGATGATGCTGCCAATAATGCCCCGCTGGACACCATCTGGCTTGATCGCAATAAACGTCCGTTCCAAGGGTTATGAGTCCTCCCGTTAGTAGTGATAGTGATCATTCAGAGTCCAGATTAACGCAGGACGCGGCTTAAAGCATCAAGACCGACCAGCGGACGCATAAAGCTTTGCCCTCCATACTTAGAACGATACTTCTTCGATATCAATGTGGAAGGTTCAAGATTCTTAGAAGCTCACAGCATAGCTTTACCATTCATGGCATCAAGCCGTCCTAGACAACAAGTTGATCAATGTCTGGGCGCGCTGCACCACTAACGCCCAGACACGCGACTGAAAATCGCTGTAGCAAGCGCTATAGGTGAATTCGGCTGCCTAGCTCTGCGCAGCCAGTTCTGTACAGAGCTGTGACTTTGTCACAGTTTCTACTACGATGCCGCGCTCTGGTGCTCCCGCATAGAGGCTACAAACCGCTCAAATAGGTAGTCTGCGTCATGGGGGCCGGGGCTGGCCTCAGGGTGGTACTGCACCGAAAACAGCGGCAGCGTCTTGTGGCGAATTCCTGCGATAGTGCGATCGTTGAGGTTGAGGTGGGTAACATCAACGTCGGCATTGGCAATCGAGTCGGCGTCTAGGGCAAAGCCATGGTTCTGGCTCGTGATTTCCACCTTTTGCCGTAGACCAGCGGGCTGGTTCAGCCCCCGATGGCCAAACTTAAGCTTAAAGGTTTCGCCCCCTAGGGAGAGCCCCAGTAGCTGATGCCCAAGGCAAATGCCAAAGGTGGGCAGCTGGGTCTGGAGCAGTGCTTTGGCGGTCTCAATACCCTCGGTGACTGCTGCGGGGTCTCCCGGACCGTTGGACAAGAAGATGCCATCGGGATTGTGCTTGAGAATCTCTTCTGGGGAGGTGTCAGCGGGCACCACAACGACGCGGCAGCCATAGCTCGCCAGCCGCCGCAGAATGTTGCGCTTAATGCCAAAATCGAGTGCCACTACAGTGAGTGCTGCGCCGTCTTGGCCCAGAGAAGGGTCTGGGGAAAACTCCCAAGCTTTGTCCGTTGTTTCAGACCACTCGTAGGGTTCGGGGGTAGTCACCTCTTTTACTAGATTGAGCCCCGCCATAGAGGGCGCTTGCTGTACCCGCATCAGAAGGTCAGATGGCGACAGAATTTTAGTTGAGATGCCGCCGTTCATGGCCCCTACCGAACGAATCTTGCGGGTTAGAGCGCGGGTGTCAATGCCATAGATGCCCGGAACGCCGTGCTGCTGGAGGTAGTCCGGCAGAGACTGGGTCGAGCGCCAGCTGCTGGGCACGTCGGTAATGTTGCGGGCGATCGCCCCTTTAATCTGGGGCGCTGCTGATTCTTCATCGTCCGGGTTGACGCCAGTGTTGCCCAATTCTGGATAGGTAAAGGTGACGATCTGCCCTCGATAGCTCGGATCAGTAAGCACTTCTTGGTAGCCCGTAATGCCCGTGTTGAAGACCACTTCACCAATCGCCGTGCCCAGCGCCCCAAAGGAGTAGCCCCGATATGCAGAGCCATCGGCAAGGACTAGTAGGGCAGGCTGGCGAAGAGAGGAAGGCATGTTGAGAACTCCGATGGCGAGCAGTAGACAAGGCTTAAGCGACCCGCGAGCCTGTTTGGCCTGTGACGGACACCAACGATCGATGATAAACCAAAATTTGGAACGGGGACTGTTGCCTCCTCTGCATTCTGCGAAAATCCTACAAATTTCCACCGATTGCATCTTCTTTACAATGGCTCAGTTCTGGCCGATACCCTTGCCGTTCAGATAGGCTAGTGAATGCAGCCACCTCTCAGCAACTATAATGGCTAACCTCTCTTCTTCGCGTTTGCTGCTGCTGCTGTCACTGACGGTGGCAGGATGCGACCTCAGTCCGCCTGCGTCGCCCCAGCCTGACATTACGGTAGTGGAGGGTGAGCCTGACTCCCCACAAGCAGTTTCAGAAGCAAACGCGAAGACGTCCTCAGAGGTGCTAGACGCTCCCCCATCGACAGCGTCCCCGGAGGCACCGCCTCCGTCAGCATCCTACGCCGACGCCATTAACCGGGCTTCTGCCGCATTTTCCCTGAGCCAGTCGGCTCGATCCAAGGACGACTGGCGATTGACGGCCAGCCGCTGGCAGCAGGCGATCGCCCTTCTAGAGACTGTCCCAGAGGGCAGCCCGAACTACGCCATTGTGCCCCAGAAGCTGGCGGAATATCAGCAAAACCTAGCCTACGCACAGCAGCAGGCAGACGTTCCTATCCCCGAACCTGCGCCGGGTCGCGTCGTATTGGTGCCCGCCCAAGAGCCCGCCCAAGAGCCTGCGCTATCGGCGCCGCGTCAAGCTTCAGCGCCCAGCGCCCCTGCCTCAGCGCCTCGCCCCTCGCCTCGCCCCTCACCCCTCGCCCCGCCCGCGGAAGCCGGGAGAGCCCCTCCTGAGCGAGGAATGTTCCAGGCCCCCATCGTCCGCCGCGCGGGGGGAACCCCGGTGATTTTGGCGACTTTCAATGGCGGTGAACCTTTTGAGATGATCGTCGATACCGGGGCCAGCGGCACCGTGATTACCCAGCCTATGGCCAGAGCCCTCAACGTGGCCACGGTGGGAGAAGCCCGGGTGGCCACCGCCAGCGCCAGCAGCGTTCCGTTTCAGCTAGGCTATGTATCGTCCCTTGAGGTGGCAGGGGTAAGAATCGACAATTTGCTGGTGGCGATCGCCGGTCCGGAGCTCAGCACGGGGCTGCTGGGTCAAGACTTTTTTAGCGGTTATGACATCACGGTCCGCCAGAGCGTTGTGGAGTTCCACGAGCGGTGATGGTAGGGTATTTGAGCATAGTCCAGCATTAATTCCCTTGCGTAACTTTCATCTTCCTGGCCGCTCCTCTATCTACGGCACCCGCGGCGTTGCGGCCACTTCTCATCCCCAGGCTACCCTCACCGCCATGGCGATCCTTGGCTCAGGCGGCAACGCTGTTGACGCAGCGATCGCCGCATCCGCCATGCTGTGCGTTGTGGAGCCCCAGTCCACCGGTATTGGGGGAGACTGCTTTGCGCTGTACGCGCCAGCGCCTAGCCCAACGACTCCTGCTTCCGGAGCAGAAGCAGGAGTCATCGCTCTCAACGGGTCGGGGCGATCGCCCGCTGCGGCCCAGCTCGACTACTTCACCCAGCAGGGGCTAGCTGCAATCGATCGCCATAGCCCCCACGCCGTCACCGTCCCTGGAGCCGTGGACGCTTGGTGTCGGTTGTCCAAGGACTACGGCCGGCTGCCTCTAGGTGACCTGCTTCAGCCCGCCGTTGAGACGGCCCGGCGGGGCTACCCCGTTTACCCCAGAGTGGCGGCGGACTGGGCCGCAGCGGCCTCAGCCCTACAGCAAAGCCCGGCGGCAGCCCAGACCTTTCTTCCCGGCGGTAAGGCTCCCCACGTCGGACAGCTCCACCAGCAGCCGCAGCTCGCGCGCACCCTAGAGGCGATCGCTCAGGGCGGCAGAGACGCCTTTTACGCCGGCGAAGCGGCTCAGCAAATGGTGAACTATCTAAAAGACTTGGGGGGCTTACATACCCTAGAAGACTTTGCCAGCGCCGCCGGCGAGTACGTTGCCCCCATCAGCACTGAGTACCGAGGCTACCAGGTGTTTGAGTGCCCGCCTAACGGCCAGGGACTCACGGCGCTGCTGATGCTCAACCTCCTCCAGGGATTTGACCTCGCCGCTCTAGATCCCCGCAGCCCCGAGCGCTACCACCTCATGGCTGAGGCCGCGCGGTTGGCCTACCGCGATCGCGACCTGTACCTTGCTGACCCGGCCCAGGCCGAAGTGCCGGTGAAGCAGCTGCTCTCTTCCACTTATGCCGATCGGATGCGTCAGCATATTTCGCTGGACAGCGCTATGGCGACGCTCCCCCCGTCCCAATTTCCTGCCCATCCCGATACGGTCTACCTCTGTGTCGTAGACGCCGAGGGCAACGCCATGAGCTTTATCAACTCCGTCTACCATTCCTTTGGCAGCGGCCTCATGTGCCCCGCCACCGGTGTGGTTTTTCAGAGTCGGGGGGCAGGATTTTGCTTAGAGCCAGAACACCCCAACGCGATCGCCCCCGGCAAGCGGCCCCTGCACACCATCATTCCCGGCATGCTGATGAAAGCGGGACGGGCGGTGATGCCCTTTGGGGTAATGGGGGGAGAGTTTCAGCCCATGGGTCACGCCCTGCTGCTTACCAACCTGCTGGACTACGGCATGGATGTTCAAGAAGCGCTAGACTGCCCGCGACTGTTCAGCGGCAGCAGCGGTCTGTGCCAGGTGGAAGAGGGGATGCCTCCTGACGCCGTAGAGGGCCTTAAAACCCGAGGTCACCAAGTTGAGCGAGTCGGCGATGCCTTTGGGAGGCGGACAGGCCGTTTGGATAGATCCTGATACCGGCCTGCGGACCGCGGGCTCAGACTCCCGCAAAGACGGCTGTGCGCTGGCACACTAGCACCTCGATGCCTAGCGGACTACGCTAGAAGTATCGTGTTAGCGGAATTCATGGGCATCATCGGTTTTTTGTTGGGTTTATGCGTCGGCGGCCTGCTGCTTAAGTGGCAGCGGGCCCGCGCTGACCAACGGTTAAAATCGCTGCTGCGAAACCTTAAGCCCGACAGCATTCCCTCACCCTCTTCCGTGACTTCCCAGCTTTCTCTGGCGGTCGCCTACCAGCAAAAAATTCAGCAGCAGTATGAGGCTCGTCTAGAGCTTTATCAGCAGATTATGAACCTGTCACCCATAGGATTTTTGCAGGTGGACGACGAGAACCGGCTGGTGTGGTGTAACCCTCAGGCCAGACAGCTGCTCACCATCACCCAAGACAACACGCCAGAACCCCGTCTGCTTTTAGAGCTTGTGCGCTCTTACGAGCTAGACAGCCTCATCGACGTGACGCGGCAGCAGCAGCAGCCTTGCCAAAGCTGCTGGACCTTCTACCCCGTGAACGCAGACCCCTCAAGGGTCAAGCAGCAGAAGTTCTATGCTCTAGAGGGCTTTGGCATTCCGCTACCCAACGGCCATGTGGGCATGTTCATTGAAAGCCGGCAAGCCATGGTTACCCTGCAGCAGCAGTGCGATCGCTGGGTGTCGGACGTGGCCCACGAGCTAAAAACGCCCCTAACTTCGATTCGACTGGTGGCCGAAACGCTGCAGATGCGGCTCGATCCCTCGCTGCAGGGGTGGGCAGACCGATTAATCAGTCAAACCAATCGCCTGAGCCAAATCGTCCAAGATCTCCTAGAACTCAGCCGGCTTGAGGAAGAATCTGAGCAATGCCTCAACCCCGCCTCGGTTGACCTTCCCGAACTGATTCAGGCCGCTTGGCTTAACTTGGACCCGATTGCCAACAAGAAGAACGTCGAGCTGGACTATGTTGGGCCAGAACGATTGCCAGTAACCCTAGATGAGTCCCGCTTCTACCGCGTCTTAGTGAACCTACTGGACAACGCTATTAAGTACAGCCCCCCTTGGGAAGCGGTCCAGGTCCGCCTCAATGCTGAGGGCTATTCTTCCCAGGCCCATGATTGTCCCGCTGGCGATGGGGCGACTGGCGGTGAGGGGGCGAGCGGTGAGGCGAGTACTGAAGATAGAGATAGCACCATTCCCCAAGTGAGAATCGACATCGTCGACACTGGCCCTGGGTTCAAAGAGGAAGACCTCCCTCATATCTTCGAGCGATTCTACCGCGCAGATGCCTCTCGCTCTCGTCAGCCGGTGGTTTCTGGGGCCTCGACAGCAGCTTACTCTGTGGGGGGCAGCGGCCTGGGACTGGCGATTGTCAAGCAAATTGTCAATGCGCATCAGGGCACCGTGGTTGCCCAAAACTACCCCCAGGGTGGCGGGGGGTGGATACAAATCGTGGTTCCGCAGCAGCGTCAGCAGCACAATCTATAGGATTATTCTTTATTGTGGAGTTGACCTGCGCTCTAGCAGCGACGTCGTGGAGTAGAGCAGCAGCGCGGCCCAAATCAGGCCAAAGGTAACCGCATGGGTGAGGGTAAACGGCTCTCCGTACAAAAACACCCCCAGCAGCAGTTGTAAAGACGGGGCCAAGTATTGAAAAAATCCTAGCGTTGAAAGCCGCAGCCGCTTGGCCGCGTTGTTGAACCACAGCAGCGGCATCGATGTGATGACGCCCGCCCCCACAAACAGCAGCGTCAAGGGTAGGGACTGGCCAAAACCGCTGGACCCAGTCGTCCCCCAATAGGCCACAAAAATCAGCGCAGCGGGGGCGATCAGCAGCGTCTCCACCGCTAGCCCTACCATCGGCGCGACCACCACTATTTTTCGTACTAGGCCGTAGAACGCAAAGGTAAACGCCAGCCCCAGAGCAATCCAGGGAACCGCACCAAACTGCCATACAAAGTAGCCCACTGCGATCGCCGCCAACCCTACGGCAGCCTGCTGTCCCGGCCGTAGGCGCTCTTTAAGCACAACAAAGCCTAGCAGCACGGTCACCAAGGGGTTGATGTAGTAGCCCAGGCTAGTTTCTATCACCCGGTCGGTGTTCACCCCGTAGATGTAGAGGCCCCAGTTGCAGGTGAGCAGGACAGCTGATAGGAGGAGCAGCGCCAGGCGCTGACGGGATTGAAACAGGGCGCGAATTTCGGCTTGCCGCCGCTGGAGCAGCAGAATGCCGCTTAAAAATACCAGAGACCAGATGATGCGGTGGCAGAGGACTTCTAAGGGCGAACTCTGTCCAAAGAATTTCCAGTAGATGGGGAGAAGCCCCCAGGAGCCGTAGGCCAGTAAAGCGTAAAGCGTGCCTGCGCTTAGAGCTCTGTTAGGCGGCGTGGTGGGGGAGGGGGACGGGGCCACAAAAGACCTGAAACGCAGTGAAGCCCTATCGTATCATTCTCCTCGCTGCTGAGAGGCTCTGAGGGGCTCTGGGGGGCGCAGATACAGAGAGTGTAGTCTCAAAACTTTTAGAAGTCGCCGTAAAACCCATCCGCTTTAGGGGTGGGATATTAAGACGGTGAGCGTTAGCGAACACATCCACATCTTACACAGCGAGCGCTAAGCTGTAAGCATGGTTCAAAGGGCTTACCGCTATCGCTTCTATCCTACTGTGGGGCAAGAACAACCTCTTGCGCCGGACAATGGGGTGTACTCGCCTGGTCTACAACCGCGCTTTGGCGGCAAGGACTGAGGCCTGGTACCAGAAGCAAGAGCGCGTCGGCTACGCTCAAACCTCGTCGATGCTGACCCAGTGGAAAAAAGAGGAGGGCCTTGAATTTCTTACTGAGGTTAGCTCGGTTCCCCTTCAGCAAGGGCTGAGGCATCTGCAAACCGCCTTCACTAACTTCTTTGCGGGTCGGGCTGAGTATCCCAACTTCAAGAAGAAGCGCAACGGCGGTAGCGCGGAGTTTACCAAGGCGGCGTTCAAGTTTAGAGAGGGGCAAGTCTACTTGGCTAAGTGCTCTGAGGCGCTGCCCATTCGATGGTCTAGGGCGCTTCCGAAAGCTGCCGCACCATCGACTATCACGGTCAAGCTGACGCCTGCAGGTCGGTGGTTTGTGTCGCTGTTGGTGGAGGTGGACATTGAGCCACTGCCGGTATCTCCTAACAAAGTTGGCCTGGACTTGGGCATCACCAGTCTGGTCACGCTGAGCACGGGCGAGAAGATTGCCAACCCCAAGGGCTTCAGGGCTAAGTACCGCAAGCTACGAAAAGCTCAAAAGGCGCTCAGCCGCAAGCAAAAGGGCTCGAACAACCGATACAAAGCGCGGCTCAGGGTGGCCAGGGTCCACGCCGAGATAGCCAATGCCCGCAAAGACCTGCTTCCCTTCGGGACGCTTCGCGAACACAAGCTGACAACCCGGCTGGTGCGCGAAAACCAAGCGATCGCCGTTGAGGACTTAGCAGCGGTGAACATGGTCCATAATCACGCTTTGGCGCGGCCATCAGTGATGCGAGCTGGGGAGAACTGGTGAGGCAGCTTACCTACAAGTGCGAATGGTACGGGCGAGAGCTCGTCAAGATAGACCGCTGGTTCCCTAGCTCTAAGCGCTGTGGCAGCTGCGGCCACGTCGTAGATAAGCTGCCGTCGAACATTCGACAGTGGCAGTGCCCTGAGTGCGACGTTAAGCACGATAGAGACGTAAACGCCGCTGTAAACGTATTGGCCGCTGGTCTAGCGGTGTCAGTCTGTGGAGCGACTGTAAGACCCGTTGGCAAGCCTGCGCTTCGCGCATAGAGAGCAAATCTCGGAAGGCAGGTGCTACGAAGCAGAAAAGTCTTGGAGCAATCCAAGAATCCCACGCGCTTTAGCCGTGGGAGTGGTCAAGTGTATGGCGTTTTGCGGCAGGCGCGCTGCACATGCTTCGCGATCGCCAACAGCTCCAGCTCTCGCCAGCGCTTGCCCACGATCTGCAGGCCTAAGGGTAACCCCTCTGGAGTCTGTCCAATCGGTACCGTCACCGCCGGGTGACCGCTCAGGTTAAACGGCATCGCGTAGGCACCGTTGGCAACTACATGCGGGTATAGTCGTCCCTCAATTTCAATGGCGCTCCAGGCGGGGCGGTGGGTAAAGGCGGGCGTAGCGGCAACCGGCGTAATCCAAACGTCCCAGGGGTCTAGAGCCTCTTCCATTGCGGTAATGAAGCGATCGCGCTCGGTAAGCGCCTCAAAGTATCCCTTCAGTCCTGGATTCAGCAGCTCGGGCAGGACTGCGGCAAAGTTGCCCAGCTGCCGCAGCTCTCGGTCTCCCTGGGTTGCAGTACGAAAAATTTGAGTGAGCGATCGCCGCAGGGTGTGGCGGTTTACCGGCTGGGCGTAGACCATCAGGTAGGCCACGAGCCTGGTATAAAGGTTTAGCGTTGCCGAGAGGTCGAAATTTTGGGGACGCCAGTCCTCAAGCTGAGCGCCAGCGTCACTTAAAGCCGCCGCCGCTGTGGTCATAGCGTTAAGGATGTCGCGGGCGACGGGCACCTCAGGCCATTCGCTGCTCCAGGCGATTTTGATCTCCTGAAGCGACCTGTTAGAGGGGATGTCTAGCGGCACCGGGGGGACATCGGCGCGACGCCGGTCTGCCCCCGCAATCAGGGAGAAGCAGAGCTGGATATCTTCGAGCGATCGCGCAAAGCAGCCGACCGTAATGAGGTGACGGATACAGGTCGGCATTCCCGGCACCTCTGGAATTTGTCCGGCGGTGGACACGCGGCGGTCGGTAGGCTTGAGGCCATAGACGCCGCAAAAATGAGCCGGTTGGCGAACCGAACCGGCGATGTCGTTGCCCAGGTCTAAGGGCGAGAGGCCAGCAGCGACGGCGGCGGCGCTGCCCCCAGAACTTCCCCCCGCCGTGTAGTCCAGGTTCCAGGGGTTGTTGACCCTAGGGAACAGAGAGTTGGTGCTTTGGTAGTCTCCCGCCAGCTCCGCCATATTGGTTTTACCGAGGATGATAGCTCCTGCAGCCCGGAGCCGGGCTACTGCAGTGGCATCCTCAGACGGTACATGGTCTTTGAGGGGGATGTAGCCCGCTGTCGTCCGTAGACCAGCGGTTTCAAAAATATCTTTGATAGTGATGGGGACGCCGTGCAGCGGTCCCCAAACTTCGCCCCGAGCGGTGGCCTCGTCCGCCTGCTCAGCTCGCTGCCGCGCTCCGGCTTCATCCAGGGTGCAGATGGCGTTGAGGGCGGGGTTGCGCTCGGCGATTTGAACGAGGTAAGCCTCAAGAACTTCCACCGCTGACGCTTGGCGATCGCGGATCAGAGCTGCCAGCTGATGCGCTGACATCAACACAAGGTCGCTCATATTGCCTCCATTAAACGCGAGTCACGTCCTGCAGCAGTACCCGCTGTCCTGACGGCACCTGGCATCGGAGCGCAATTCGGAGTACTGACGGCTATGGAACGCTCCGCTACGTGGTGTAGTCTGCATTGATCTTGACATAGTCGTAGCTAAGGTCGCAGCCCCAGGCCACCCCCGAACCCTGTCCATGTCCGACTTTCAAAGCGATCGCCACCGTATCCTCTTTAAGGTAAGCCCCCTCTGCGGCCTGCTTCAGGTAGGCCGACGCCGCAGCCCGGTCAAAAGATAGGGGCTGTCCCTCTCGCAGCAGCTGCGTCTCGCCCAGGTAAATATCTAAATCAGTTTGGTCAAACGGCACCCCGGCTCGGCCTGCTGCTCCGGCAATTCGCCCCCAGTTAGGGTCGCGGCCAAACACAGCCGACTTCACCAGGGATGACCCGGCTACAGTCCGGGCGATTTGGCGGGCCTGCTTGTCGTCGGCTGCCCCTGTTGCCGTCACCTCAATCAAGCAGGTGGCCCCTTCGCCATCGCGGGCGATCGCCTTGGCGAGGTGGGTGCATACCTCAGTGAGCATGGCCTCTAGCTGGTCCGCTGCCGCACCGGGAGCGGTGATGGCGGGGGTGCGAGATTCCCCGTTGGCGAGGGCAATCAGGCTGTCGTTGGTGCTGGTGTCACCGTCTACGGTGACCTGGTTAAAGCTTCGGTTGGCGGCCCGGGTCAGCATCTCCTGCCACAGGGGCGGGGAAACTGCCGCATCGCAGGTGACGAAGGCCAGCATGGTGGCCATATTGGGGTGAATCATGCCTGAGCCTTTGGAGATGCCACCGATGCGCACCGGCCGGCCGTCGATCAGGGTCTCTAGGGCAATGACTTTGGGCAATAGGTCGGTAGTCATAATGGCGCGAGCGGCCTCGTTTTCTCCGGCAGAAAGCTGCGCGACAACGGTGGGAACGCCTGCCTTGAGGGGGGCCATGCGGATGCGCTGACCGATGACCCCCGTAGAGGCCAGCAGCACCGCCTCGGGAGAAATGCCCAAGGCCTCACCCACGACCTGGGCGCTCTCTTTCGCGTCCTGCCATCCCCCCTCCCCCGTTGCCGCATTGGCCTGCCCCGCGTTGCAGAGGATGGCGCGGGCGCTGGGCTTGGCGGCCAGCCGTCGGCGGCAGTAGTCCACACAGGCGGCGCTCACCTGATTGGTGGTAAACACCCCAGCGGCGATCGCGTCCACATCTGAGACAATCAGCGCTAGGTCTTTGGCTCCAGAGGGCTTGAGCCCTGCTGCGATTCCTGCTGCTCGAAATCCCTTGGGTGCCGTAATGTCGCCCGATACTACCTGCCAAGTTGCCATCGCGTCTCACCTTAAAACTGACTGATCGAATTCTATAGGAGCTTCTCCAAAAGTAAAGCGCGCACTCTCAAAAGTGACGCGATGATCGTGCCTCAGCGCGCGAGCTGAACCTGGGCCGCTATAGCGCCGCGCTCCTGCTGCTTGAAGCCTGTGCCGAGGAAGTCCTTACTTCCTGCTCAAATAATATTGAAAATTTCTGCAGTGGCGAACACAAAACGGCGATTTTATAAAAGTTTATACAATGATCTAGAGGGGCGACTTGGCTCCCACCCTACAGCCAATGCCCCAATGCTGAATCTTCCTATCGTTCATCATCCTCATTACGTAGCTCCTCTGCCCCTAGGCCACCGCTTTCCAATGCCTAAGTTCGGGCTGCTCTATCGCCTGCTGCTGAAGCAAGGGGTAGCAGACTCTCACCAGGTGTATAGCCCTGACGAGCCTTCCACAGATTGGCTACAGCTGGTGCATAGGGCGAGCTATATTCACGACTATTGCCAGGGGACGCTGCCGCCCAAAGCGCAGCGGCGCATCGGCCTCCCCTGGTCACCCGAGCTGGTGACCCGAACAAAATTGGCCGTGGGGGGCACCATTTTGACAGCGAAGCTAGCGCTGGAGCACGGACTAGCCTGCAACACGGTGGGGGGCACCCACCACGCCTACGCCGACTATGGCTCTGGATTTTGCATCTTCAACGACCTGGCGATCGCCGCCCGGGTTATGCAGCACTTAGGCCTAGCCCAGCGGATCTTGATTGTCGATTTGGATGTGCATCAGGGGGACGGCACTGCCCACATTTTCAAAGACGACGCCAGCGTGTTTACCTTTTCGATGCACTGCGAGGTGAATTTTCCTAGCCGCAAGCAGCGCAGCGACTGTGATGTGCCTCTGCCCGAGGGGCTAGAAGATGACGCCTATCTGCAGAGTCTGGCGGCACACCTGCCCGATTTGCTGGCCCAGGTGCAGCCTGATCTGGTGATCTACGACGCGGGGGTAGATGTTCACATTGGCGATCGCCTAGGTAAGCTGGCGCTGACGGATGCGGGTCTCTTCAGGCGGGATATGCAGGTTCTCGGCACCTGCGCGGCGGCGGGACGTCCCGTGGCCTGCGTCATTGGCGGCGGCTATTCAAAGGATTTTGAGGCGCTGGCGTACCGGCATTCGCTGCTGCATCGGGCGGCAAGCGAGGTGTTCCGCCACCATCGGCTGTAGAAGGAGAGGCCGCTGAAGCCAAATGCCAGCCGCTACGGTGACGCCGCTTCCGGCGCGGCGATCGCGTCACTTCCCGTCTCCTCCGTGAGATCGTTTGGGGTAGCCGGGGGACTGTCTGCATCTGGGGGAGCATCGTTCACCGAGCGCACGATTGTCTCTTCCTCGGAGGGCTCTGGCGCATCAAACACTGCTCTGAGGGCTGCGTCCAGGGTGGGGGCCATGGCGATGCGGTTTTGGTACGCCGCAATCACCCTGACCAGCGTGGGCAGCTGATTTTGCTCCGCTTCTAGATAGAGAGGCTCCACATACAGCAGCGACTGCTCGATGGGAATTACCAGCAGGTTACCCTGGATGGCCCGCGATCCCTGGCGGTCCCATAGGGAAATCTGCTGGGAGATCACCGGGTCTTGGTTAATGCGGGCCTCAATTTGCTCAGGGCCAAACACCAGCTCCTGCTTGGGGAAGGTATAGAGCACCTGCCGCCCGTAGCGATCGCCGTCAGAGAGGGCTGCGAGCCAGGCAATCAGGTTGCGCCGTTGGCTAGGGGTGTAGGGGCGAAAGAGGAGAAACTCCCCCTGGTTGTCGCCGGGTAGCTCCATCAGCAGGTAGTAGGGCTCTACTCGCTGCTGTTCGTTGGCGTAGATTTCTGTCGGGGCCCGCCACTCGTCCTCCCGGTTGTAGAACACGCGGGGGTCGGTCATGTGGTAAGTCATCAGCTGCTGAGCCTGCACCCGGTAGTAGTCTTCCGGGTAGCGAATGTGGCGGAACAGCGCTTCGGGCATCTCCTCTAGGGCATGGAACATGCCTGGAAAGACGCGGCTCCAAGTCTGGATAATGGGGTCTGTGGGATCCGCGATGTAGAAGGCGACGGTGCCGTGATAGGCATCGACCACCACTTTTACTGAATTACGAATGTAGTTAAAGTCGTTGTTCAGGGGGGCCGCGTAGGGGAAGTGATTGCTGACGGTGTAGGCGTCGATCACCCAATAGAGGTAGCTCGGGTCACTGGTGCCGCGATGCTCTAGTTCGGGTCTAAGCGGGGTATCGGGATCGGCCACCACCAAATACGGATCGCTGTCGTAGCGCAGGAAGGGGGCAATGGTCTGGACGCGATCGCGGATGTTGCGGCGAAACAGCAGATTGGTCTTTGGGGTGACGTTCTCCGTGAACAGCAGCCGCCAGTCCCGCAGGTACACCGCGTACACCAGCCGCTGCCAGTAGTTGCCGATGGAGATGCCGCCGTCGCCATCGTAGGTGTTGTAGACGTTTTCGCTGCCGCTGGGGTAGTCTAGCTCTTCCAGATTGGTTTGGGTGAGCACATAGGTATTCGTCAGCTCCCCGTAGTAAATGCGCGGGTCGGCGACGGGAATGCTCTGGCGGATGGTTTCGCTGCTGGGGATATGTTCAATGCCGCGAATGAAATACTGCGGGAGGCCGCTCTCCCCGGCGGTGTTCACCGGGCTCATGGTGAAGCCGTAGCCGTGGGTGTAGATGAGATGCTGGTTGACCCAGGTTTTGGCCTCGTCTGGCACCGAGTTGTAGTCCAGCTCTCGGGCGGCAATCAAAACCTGCCGCCGTTCGCTGCCGTTCTCGCCTGTCAGCGTGTAGCGATCGATGTCGGCATCGGCAAACTCGTAATAAAGCCGGATGCGCTGCAGCTGCCGGTTAGTTTCGAGCAGCGGTCGGGTATCCCACAGGCGAATATTATTTACCGTGAGGCTGTTGTTGAGCAGTTCCTGGTAGGTGAGGGTGCTTTGGGGGTTGAACACCTCCACGTCGATGTCGTCCAAGGCGAAGGCGCGGCGGGTTGAGGCAATAGTGTACTCAATGAACGGACCTTCGCGGTCTAATTCGTTGGGCTGCACCACCAGCCGCTGCACTACCGCAGGCAGCACTACCCCGCCCACCGTCACCACCCCAAAGTAGACAACTACCGCTGTTACCAAGGGCCAAGACAGACGTCGTTCGCGAGTAAGGGCGGTTCCCCGATCGACCAGCGGTTTGCGCAGCGGTAGCTGAGGCAGCGACGACGATCGCAGCAGCAGCAGGACGGCGATCGCCAACGCTCCTATGCTGAGCCCAGTGTATAGCGGTAGCTCCACCGTGACGTTGGTGTAGCTCGCGCCATAGATTACGCCCGTGGCGGAGTACAGCAGCTCGTAGCGATCTACCCAGTAGCTGAGGGCGATCGCCCCCATAGTGGCACTGCCCAGGCGATAGAGGTGGCGAATCTGCGGGCTGGCAAACCCAGGAAACTGCCCCTGGCTGATGCTATTGCCCGACAGCAAATATACCAGCGCTACCGAAACCCACACCAGTAAAAACAAGCCCACCAGCCAAAACGTGAGCAGCTCCCCCACCGGCAGCAGCATGACGTAAAAGCCAATGTCTCTTCCGAAGATAGGGTCGACTTGCCCAAAATCCGTCGAGCTGAACGCCAGCATTACCTCGGTCCAATGCTCTACCATCACGACGCCGAACACCAGGCTCATGGCTGCCGCGACGCCCCGCAGCAGGGTGAGCGGGTAGATCAAAATGGCAATAACGAGCGGGGGCAGCGCCCCTAGCTGCCAGGGCGACGCCTGCAGCAGCTGAACCACCCGCCACAGCGCCCGAAAGCGAAACTTAACGGGAACTGGCGTGAGCGTGCTCTCTAGGCTGAGGGCAGACTGCCACTGGCCAATGGCGACTTGGCCATGGTAAATCAGCAGCGCCGCCACTAGGGTTGCCAGCCCGATGGCGACTAGCAGCAGCCATCCCAGCCGCAGCCGCCCCGGATATTTGATTTCACATACCATCTCGCTGCTGGCCGACTTCAGCGGCGGAACGAGCTGTGAGGGTAGTGAAAGTGCCGGCGACGGGGCGACCACAGGCCATCGTTGAGCCGCCGCGCGTGCGAGATTAAACTGGACAAACCCAATGCTGAGCAAAAAAGGAACTAGACCCAACAGACCTTGAGCCAGCACCCGGACCCCCAACACCGAGAAATATCCTACTTCTGCAAACCAGAAGCTCTCGGCCAGAAGGGCGTTGAAGAGGACAAGCCCTAGCCCAATAAGAACTATTGCCGCCATGGGCCAGGTTCTTTGCCAAAGTGAAGCGGCGTTGCGCTTCCGGATGCGGGGGGCAGGGCGGGGCGGGGCTAAACTCACGGGGCCGATTCCTTAAAGCGAGGCGGCTTGGGTATTGGGATTTAGATGTAGCGCTCGCCGGGGGTCTCTAGATTGAACAAGGTTTCTAGGGTTTGCATGGCGTGGCGACGGGCTTCGATATCCTGCTGGGCACGCAGCTGCACCATGGGGTCGTGCAAAATCTTATTGACGATCCCCCGGGTCAGCGCTTCGATAATCTCCTGATGCTTTTCAGCAAACTCACTTCCCAACCGGGAGAGCGCCTTTTCTAATTCCTGTTCGCGAATAGTTTCGACTTTGTTACGCAAGCTGCTGATGGTGGGCACCGTCTCCAGCGATCGCCACCAGGCCTCAAAAGCATCGACTTCTTCTTCCAAAAGCTGCTCAGCTTCCATCGCGATCAGGCGGCGGCTTTCCTGGTTTTGGGCCACCACGGCTTTGAGATCGTCGACGTTGAAAGACCGCACGTGATGCATGCCCACCACATCACCATCGACGTTGCGGGGCACAGAGATATCTACCAGCATTAGCGGCTGCTCAGGAGCCAGCAGAGCTTCCAGCTTAGCGCGGTTCAGCAGAGGTTGGGTGGCCGCTGTACTGGTGAAAATCAGCTCGCACTGGGGCAGCCTTTGGTCCATGTCAGCTAGGGTGCAAAGCGAGAGGCTAGCGTCAAACTGCTTTGCCAAAGACTCAGCGCCCCGCATCGAGCGGTTGATGATCGTGATATCGCTGGCCCCTTTTGAGAGCAGATGCTGCACCAGCAGGCGAGCCATTTTACCCGCGCCGATAATGCCAATGCGCTGCCGCGACAACCCTTGGGTGTGGACCAAGGCCAGCTCAACCGCTGCTGAGCTGATAGACACTGCCCCCGTGCCGATGTTGGTCTCGGTCCGCACCCGCTTTCCAGCCGTGATGGCCTGCTTGAATAGCTTATTTAGCGTCCGGCCAATGCCGCTGTACTGCTGTCCGAGCTTGTGGGTTTGCTTAACCTGGGAGAGAATTTGGCCTTCGCCCAGCACCAGGCTGTCGAGCCCTGCCGCCACCCGCATCAGGTGCATGACGGCGTCGTGATGCAGCAGGGTGAACAAGTAGGGCCGCAGCCGTGACGCCGGTAGAGTGCTGTGCTCAGACAAAAACTGGATGATCTCCTGAATGCCGTACTCTGTGTCTTGAATCACGGCGTAAAGCTCTAGGCGGTTGCAGGTGCTCAGCACCGCAATCTCGTCGATATGAGGGTAGCTTGTCAGCTGAGCGATCGCGGCTTCAAGCTGCTCAGCGGGGATGCTCAGCTTCTCCCTTACATCTACCGGTGCTGTTTTGTGGCTCAGACCCACGACGATGATATTCATACTTCCTTCCAGTTTTTTAACGCACCAAAATTTGTTTCTTTGCCCCGGTCTTTCAAGATAACCCTCTTGACGTAAAGCCTTGAGTCTTGTCGGCGACGAGGGGTGAGAATGTCCCAGCGAGCTAGGCCATTTGCGATATGCAGCGTATTAAATCGGCTTCAGGTCAGACAAAAGTGTATCAACTTGCCGGAATCTTCAGCGGGAAATGACATGAATTTTCGTATCGCGGTGGCGTAGCGCAGACAAAACTGTTCTCTGTGCCGCCCGCCACGGCAAGCAATCTGACAAAAAAATGCTTCAGCAAGATCGCTCTCGCTAAAGCATTGAATTAACTTTGCTATCGGTTTTGAGACCGTCGCGGCGATCGCCTACCGCAGCTGTAGCGCCCGCTTGTTGTCGCCGCCCTTCATGTTGTGAATGGTGTCGACGAAGCGAGCCGTCTTGGACTGGTTAGAGATCACCAGGCTCTGGGTACGCGCGCCGCCGTTGAAGAAGCGAACGCCCTCCATCAGCGTGCCGGGGGTGATGCCGCAGGCCGCAAACAGCAGGTTCTCGCCCGAAGCGAGCTCGTTAGCGTTGTAGGTCCGATCCGGGTCGGTGATTCCCATGCTCCGCAGGCGCTCTAGGTTGCTCTCTTTGCTCTCGCCAATCAAGCCCGTCTTCACAACCGCCGGATCATAGATCAGCTGTCCCTGGAAGTGACCGCCTAGGCATTCCATTGCCGCCGCCGTGATCACACCCTCAGGGGCAGCGCCAATACCCATCAGCGCATGGATGTTGCTCCCTTCAAAAGCGCAGCACAGCCCTGCAGAGACGTCACCATCAGAGATCAGGCGCACCCGCGCACCCGCATCACGGATCTCTTTGATTAAGTCGTTGTGGCGCTCGCGCTTCATCACTACGACCACTAGCTCTTCAACGGGGCGCTCGAGGCACTCAGCGATGATCTTTAGGTTCTCGGTGGCCGACTTATTGATGTCTACTTTGCCGCGAGCTGCCGGAGGAGCCGCGAGCTTCTTCATGTAGAAGTCGGGAGCTGCAAACAGGCCGCCCTTTTCAGAGATGGCCAGCACCGCCATGGAGCCCTCTTGACCGTAAGCCACCAGGTTGGTGCCTTCGCAGGGATCTACCGCGATGTCAATTTCAATTAGCTCATCGGGGTTGCAGTACTCAGCGGCGTCTTCGCGGGTGCAAATGCCCACTTCTTCACCGATGTAGAGCATGGGAGCATCGTCGCGCTCGCCCTCTCCGATCACAATGCGGCCCCGCATGTAGATCTTGTTCATGCGCTCGCGCATCGCTTCCACCGCTACTTCATCTGCGGTGTCCTTTTCGCCTTTACCCATCCAACGCGCAGAGGCGATCGCGGCTTGCTCGACGACCTCAATAATCTCTAACCCAAGCGTACTCTCCACGGGTTCTGCCCTCCCAAACTCATTGATACGGCTTTTTAAGCAAGATTTAATAAACCCCACTCCATCGCCAAGTCTATCAGACCATGGAGCCCATTCCGCAGATGTAGACCAAGGCAGGTCTGCGTCCAGGCAGATGCGGAACTCATCAGCATTATTCACACTGTTGGATTGACATCCTCTCCCAGCAACCCTATCGGGTATGCAGGGAGATTCCCTGGGTTACCCCAAAGAGTTCCTGCTTCGCTGCCAGCCAGCTAGACTGAGTTACCCCAGCCCCCGCCGCCTCGACTCCACAGGCATTTTCTATTCCCCGTTGCCCACGGGTACTAATCACTTGTGCCGCTGCCACATCTCGCGGCTTGAGTGAACCGCAAGAGCGGCAGTGCGATATTCGGGTGCTCAGACCTTTGCGGACCTCAGCGCCGCAGTCTGGGCACTCCTGAGAGGTGCCCTTTGGGTCCACCTTGCCGTAGTAGACATCACGCTTCCAGCACACCCAGGGCAACACCTGATTGGTGAACTGCCCCAGGCCAGCGTCAAGGATGTGTTTGCCCAGCATCCCTTTCGCCATGATGCGGAAGTCGAGGTCTTCGACAAACACAGCGCCTGCGCCATCACACAGATGATGAGCTAGCTTGTAGTGCCAGTCCTTGCGGGTGTCGGCGATGCGCTGATGCACTCTCGATATCTTCTTTTGCAGCTTCAGCCAGTTGTTGCTCCCCTTGCGCTTAGTCTTGAGTCTACGCTGCAGCGATTTCAGCTTGCGGTGCAGCTCGTCGAAAAAGCGGGGTCGCTTGACCTGCTCGCCATCAGAAGTCGAGAGGAAGTATTCAAGGCCCACATCGATTCCGACCGGGTGGCCGTGAAAGGGAACATCAGGGATGTCTACATCAGCCTCTAGCGACAGCATGACAAAGTAGCCCGACGCTTTGCGGACAATTCGGGCTTGCTTGACGGCGAACAGGCTACGGTATCTGACGAGACCAACGAACTCCAACCCAGCCCAGCTGTGGCAGTTTGATTCCATCAGCGCTGATGCAGTTCTTGAGCATCTGCGGGAAAACAAAACTCCGCATCCGGCTAGACTTCTTGAACCGGGGCAACCCGGCTCGCTTCAGCCGCCACGCCTCCCAGGCAATGTCCAGCTTCCTCAGCACCTGCTGCAGCATTTGAGCGTTAACTGCCAAAAAGAGTGGAAACTCTTTTTTGGCAGCGGTAAGTCGCTTTGCCTGAACGTGGTAGCCAGGGAACGGTTCGTCTGCTGAGAGAATGTACTCTCCTCGCAGTGAGCAGGCGTTGATGGGTGAGTTGCGGGAATCCAACCAGTCTTTGCGCTCACGTAGCGCAAAGTTCCAGACACTGCGGCACACAGACAATGTATGCTCAATCTCCGCAACCTGCTCGGCGCTCGGCTTTAGCTTAAATTCCCACGTCATGTTTAGTATGTCTACAATATACTATAATCTATTGTAGATTGCTCGCTTTGCTCGCGTTTCGCTACACCACCAACCAAGCTTTCAGCTATGGTCGGAGTACTGCAAAAGATTCTGATAGGTCTAGTCGTACATCAAATAGCGTTATGGCACCAACAGTCTTAATTACTGGCGCATCTCAGGGGACCGGGCGGGCGACCGCACTGCTGTTTGCCAAGCAGGGCTACGATACTGTACTCACCGCCCGCAGTTCCGACCGGCTAGAGGCAGTGGCGCAGGAGGTAAGAGCCATGGGGCAAAGGGCCTTAGCGGTTCCTGCTGATGTGGGAGATGCCCAGCAGGTGAACGACCTCGCTGAAAAGGCGATCGCCTTTGGCTCTATTGATGTTTTAGTGAACAACGCCGGCATCTGTCTCACCGGCCCTGCAGAGAAAACCACCCTCGACGACTGGACCGAGATCCTCAACACCAACCTCTGGGGCTACGTCCATACGATCCAGGCGCTGCTGCCCCAGTTCCTAGCCCGCGGCAGCGGCTCTATTGTCAACGTCGGCTCTTTCGGCGGCAAAATGCCCCTCCCCTACATGACTGCCTACTGCACCAGCAAATACGCTATCACCGGCCTCACCGACACCCTGCGGCTGGAGCTGCGCCCCAAAGGTATTCAAGTGGCCATTGTCCACCCCGGCATCATCAACAGCAGCTTTATGGAGCGGGCCATGTTTCGTGGGGATGATGCGGAGGCAAAGCGATCGCAAATGCAGGAGACTCTGAGCAGCGCCGTGGCCAGTGAGCCAGAGGACGTCGCTAAGGCGATTTGGCAGGCGGTGAGTAAGGGGCAGACGGAGACCGTAGTGGGGCCGGCGGCGATCGCCACGGAGGCGTACCGGCTGCTGCCGGGGGTATTGCAGTGGGTGCTGCAGCCGTCTAAGTAGCAGAGACTTAGGCAGAGATATACATCGCTTATTTCAGGCTGATGCCCATCAGCAGATAATAGAAATTAGACCTCCATCCGGTAAGCTTGGATCTGTCTCAGCACCCTCTAGCCCCTATGCCTTCACCTTCCGTCTCAGAGCGCATGAACGCCCTCCGCGATCGCGGCCAGTGCGCCTTGGTTCCCTACATCACGGCGGGGGACCCCGACCTTGACACCACCGCCCAGGCGCTGCGGCTGCTCGATCGCAGCGGCGCGGACGTGATTGAGCTAGGGGTTCCCTACTCCGACCCGCTGGCAGACGGCCCCACGATTCAGGCGGCGGCGTCTCGCGCCCTTAAGCGCGGCACCCAGCTCAGTAGCGTTCTCGATGTGGTGCGACAGGTGAGCCCCGAAATGCAGAGCCCCATTATTCTGTTTACCTACTACAACCCCATCCTCAATCAGGGCGTTGACGCCTTTTTGAAGACCATTTCAGAGGCGGGGGTGAAGGGACTGGTGGTGCCAGATTTACCGCTGGAAGAGGCGGAGACGCTGCTGCAGACGGGACTGCAGTATGGGATAGAGCTGACGCTGCTGGTGGCCCCCACCAGCTCCAAGGAACGCATTGAGGCGATCGCCGCTAAGTCTCAGGGCTTCATTTATTTGGTGAGCGTCACCGGCGTGACGGGGGTCCGCACCCGCGTAGAGTCACGGGTTCAGGATTTGCTCATGGATCTGCAAAGCGTCTCCGACAAGCCCATCGCGGTGGGGTTTGGCATCTCGCAGCCCGACCAGGCCCGCCAGATTATGGAATGGGGAGCCAATGCGGTGGTGGTGGGCAGCGCCTTTGTAAAGCGGCTGGCGGAAGGCTCACCCCAGCAGGGGCTCAAAGAGATTGAGGCCTTTTGCCGCAGCCTCAAGGCGGCAATCTCCGAATAGGCTTGAGGGCAAAGTATCCTATGGTAGACGCCTCGCCCGAGCTCGTTCCGCCCAGCCCTCGCTTAAGGGCGGCTATTGAGAAAGTCTGCGCCCTCGATCCCGACTTTGGCCGCGTGGAGGCCCAGGTGGGTCCGCTGCAGGTGCGCCGGTGGGCGGTCACCTACAGCGCGCTAGTACGCACTATCGCCGGTCAGCAGCTCTCGGCCCACGCCGCCCGCGCTATTTTCGCGCGGCTAGAAACGCGGCTAGACCCAGTGACGCCGGAGCGCCTGCTGGCTTGCCCTGAAGAGGCTCTCAGGCAGGCGGGGCTGAGCCGCACCAAGGTAGCCACCTGCCGCGCCTTGGGTGAGCTTATCGCCTCGGGCGACCTGCCTCTAGATAATTTATCTGAGTGGGATGACAGCGCCATCATCGACAAGCTCACCCAGGTCAAGGGTATTGGCCCTTGGACCGCCGAAATCTTTATGCTCTTTTGTCTGGAGCGTTTAGACAGCTTTCCCGCCTCAGATCTGGCAATCCAAGTGGCGTATCAACAGCTCAAAGGCTTAAGCGATCGCCCCTCGGCAAAAGCGCTGCGTCAGCGCTGTGAACCGCTGCAGCCCTACCGGGGCGTGGTGGCGCATTTGATGTGGCACTACTACCGCTACGCGACCGGGCGGTTGGGGCAGCCGTAGCTAGGGGCGATCGCTGGGCGGAAAACGGCGCTGTTGCAGGATTTTGTAGCCCTCCACACAGTAGAAACCCGGCAATCCGTGAGATTAATCACTAAGTCGAGGTTAGTCCCTCAACTGCTTTGAATGCGGGCGTTTCTGATCTGTAGGCTTATGGAACCAAGCTGGAAGGTTGAATACACGAGAAATTCGGATATTTGTTGCGGATAGCTAGGCCTCTTAATTTTAGTAGCGCCGCTTCCCTCAACTCCTGCCCTCTTCAGCACACTGCTGTACCTGTCGCGCTCGGACGGGCCATTTTTCAGCGAGCTGTCGCATGAAGTTTGCGATAATTTTTGAGCTTTGGTATATCTGCTATCTATTTCGATGCCCTGTTTTGAGTAACATCAAGCCACTCTGAACTATAGGGGAAAAAGTATGAGTGGATATGATGCTCGCGTTCAGGCTGTTCAAAACGTAGTTAACCGGCCACCGCTGCCTGCAAAAGCGCCGTCGAGCTTGGCTGACATCTGGGCAGAGAACGTGTTTAACCTGACGACGATGCAGGAGACACTTCCCAAGGCGGTTTTCAAATCAATCAAGAAGACGATCACGTCCGGCGAGAGCCTCGACCCCTCGATTGCGGATACCGTTGCCCACGCGATGCGCGACTGGGCAATGTCGAAGGGCGCTCTCTACTATGCCCACGTTTTCTACCCAATGACCAACCAAACCGCCGAGAAGCACGACGGCTTCATCTCGGTGCAAAGCGATGGCAGCGCGATCTCTGAGTTTGCGGGCAAGTTGCTGGTACAGGGCGAGCCCGACGGCTCTTCATTCCCCAACGGCGGCATCCGCGACACCTATGAGGCTAGGGGCTACACAGGTTGGGACGTCACCAGTCCGGCATACATCATGGAGACCTCCAACGGGGCAACGCTCTGCATCCCCACGGTGTTTATCTCTTGGACAGGTGAAGCGCTAGACAAAAAGGTGCCGCTGCTGCGCTCCATTGCGGCGATGGACAAAGCCGCCAATAAGGTACTGAAGCTGTTGGGCCACACCAATGTCGCCCACGTGAATTCCAGCTGCGGCGCTGAGCAAGAATATTTCTTGGTAGACGCCAACTTTGCGACCCAGCGCCCCGACCTGCTGCTGGCCGGTCGTACTCTATTCGGTAAGCCTCCCGCTAAAGGACAGGAGTTCGACGACCACTATTTTGGGGCCATTCCTGAGCGGGTTCAGGTGTTTATGCAGGACGTGGAGGAGACCCTCTACAAGCTGGGCATCCCCGCCAAGACTCGGCACAACGAGGTGGCCCCTGGTCAGTTTGAAATCGCGCCTTACTTCGAAGCGGCCAACGTCGCCAGCGACCACCAGCAGATGATGATGACGGTGCTGCGCCAGACGGCCAAAAAGCACGGCTTCATGTGTCTGCTGCACGAGAAGCCGTTTGCGGGCATCAATGGCTCCGGTAAGCACGTCAACTGGTCGGTGGGCAACGCCACCCAGGGCAACCTGCTAGACCCCGGCGATTCTCCCCACGAAAACGCTCAGTTCTTAGTGTTCTGCGGCGCGGTAATTCGCGGCGTCCACAAGTATGGACCCCTGATGCGGGCGGCGATCGCCACCGCGAGCAATGACCACCGGCTGGGCGCGAACGAGGCCCCACCCGCCATTATGTCGGTCTACCTGGGCACCCAGCTCGAAGAGGTGTTTGACCAGATTAAGGCAGGCAACCTCAGCGGCTCCAAGCAGAAGGGCGTTATGGATCTGGGCGTGGACGTGCTGCCGCCCCTCAGCAAAGACGCGGGCGATCGCAACCGCACCTCGCCGTTTGCCTTCACGGGCAACCGCTTTGAGTTCCGGGCCGTCGGCTCCAGCCAGTCGGTCTCCGGTCCCCTAATCGTGCTCAACACGATGCTGGCTGACTCCCTGGACTGGGTCGGCAACCGGTTAGAGAACGAGCTATCGGGCGGCGCGGATCTGAACGCGGCGATTTCTACCGTGCTCAAAGAGGTGATGGACGAGCACGGCGTCGTGGTGTTTGGCGGCAACGGCTACTCGGAAGAGTGGCACAAGATGGCGGTGGAGGAGCGCGGCCTAGCGAACCTGCCCACCACCGCAGATGCACTGCCGTCACTCAAGTCAGAGTCGGTCCAAGACCTGTTTGAGAAAACCGGGGTGCTGACGCCGGTTGAGCTGGAAAGCCGGTTTGAGGTGTACGCCGAGCAGTACATCCTGTCCATTGAGGTAGAGTCGAAGCTGGCGGTGAGCCTGGCTAAGACCACGGTATATCCGGCGGCTGTTGAGTATCTCTCTAAGCTGTCTTCCACCATTGCTAGCCTCACTGGGCTGGGCATTGACCTGGAGGCGGAGAGCGCCAAGAAGGTGGCCGAGCTGACCAACGGCATGGTGAAGGCGGCGGACAACTTAGAAGCGGCGCTGGAGAAGCACGACTTTGCCTCTACTGAGGAGCACATGCAGTACTGCGCCAAGACCCTGCGGGGGCTGATGGATGAGCTGCGGGGCTATGTGGACGCGCTGGAGGGGGTGATGGCCGATAGCTTCTGGCCGCTGCCGACCTATCAGGAGATGCTGTTTATTAAGTAGAACCGCATCGCCGCAAAGCTTGGTATGAGTTTAGCGTCCTGGAGGCCCCATCCCTGCCCTTCCCCCAATGCTGAGCGAAGGGAACCAGACTCCCCTCTCCCAAGTTTGGGGTACGTGTTTAGCGTCCTGGGAAGCCCCCATCCCTAGCCCTTCCCCCAATTCTGATACCGCTGGCGAATTTTATATCTTGTTACATCTCGGCTATTTCCTGCCCCGGAGAAGGCCCCCTCAATCCCCCAATTCTGGGGGACTTCAGAGAGGTTAGAACTCCTTAAAGTCAATAGCCGCGAATAGTACGGCCACTGCTCCGGTTCCCCCAGAATTGGGGGTTAGGGGGCCTCGAAGCGTGCAGCTCGATTACGAAATATTTCGCCAGTGGTATCAAGTTTGGGAGAGAGGCCGGGGGAGAGGGCCAGGATTGCGCCAAACACATACAAAGCTTGACTTTTCGGCTCCCTTTTTCCCCCTTCAGCGCGACAGCACTCGTAAGAGGCTGTTTGAAAAGTAGCAGAAGTTCTGCATTACCCCCTCTAACTCCCCTACGCCCTGCGGGCAGGCTAACGCCAAAGCTCAAGGGGGAGAACTGCGGTTTCCCCCCTTGCCAAGGGGGGACTAAGGGGGGTGAAGCCAGAGCGTAAGGCCTTACTTTTCAAACGCCCTCCAAGGCGATCGCCCGCGCTGGAGGGGAATTTTTTGCGCGCTCTACGCGGTTTTAGAGGTGACCTTTGCCGTGGCTATTGCCGCTTCAGATGCTGTCGCACCAGGTAGCTCAACACCTCGCCCTCGTTGGGGGTGATGCGGAGACCCTGTTCGCGGATGGCAATCAGCGGCGTCCAGAGTCGCCCTTCGACGTAGCGCAAGACGTGCAGCAGCTTGATGGTGTCTTGGACGGCTTTGGGGGAGCCGATGAGGATGTGGTGCAGGTAGTCGTCGCCTGAGCTGGGGTGGGGGGCGCTGAGGTTTAGAATGCTTTCGGTGTTTGGCTCAATGTCTGGGTTGGTTTCGCGGGGGCGGCTGTGGTCGCTGCCGGAGGCTGCCGATAAGGTATCGGGGCCGGTTTGGCGTAAATGGGTACGGTCACCGTTAAAACTTGTCGGCAAAACCTGCCCGTACGAGGGTGGGCTTTTGGGGATGCTTTCCTGCTCGCAAGGCATTGGGCTCTGTGCCGCCTCTTCTTGGGGAAGGGACGACGGGCGATATTGAATTGTCATTTTTGGGGTTCTCTGTTGTGAATTGGGCAGAAAACCCAAGGTTTGGCCATCCCTAGACGTGACGTGTTTCGGGATGGCACGGGATAATGCCCGTAGCCGCCGAGACAGGGATTGTCTGTCGAGGGGGTTAGGAGGCGATCGCCATTGCTACTGACGGTCGTCTCCGCTGACCAAAGTCTTGGGAGCCAAGCTGCGGGATGCAGCTCTCAAGAAGTGACTTTATCGCATTGGGTCAGCTGCCGCAAGGGTAGTACAAAAAATTTTATGAGGCGATCGCTTTGGGGCTGCTCAGCGATCGCTCCCGTTGCTTTGGGTGGCATGGAGCAGTTGCTGAAAGCGCTTGTTGTCTCGAATAGAGTCAAAGTCGCTGTCAGCTGAAGCCATAGTGCGATATTCAGAGTCGAGGGCGATCGCTTTTTCTAGCCAGAGGAGGGCTGAGTCTACTTGACCCTGTAGTCCGTAGCAGCAGGCTTTGTTGTAGAGCACATCGTGTTTGTCCGGCTTGATGATGAGGGCGGCGTCATAGGCGGCGATCGCCTCCTCGTATCGTTCTAGATTCCCTAGCGCAATTCCTTTGTTGTTGAGCGCCTCGTGTCCGGCTTGATGTTGAGGGCGGCGTCATAGGCGGCGATCGCCTCCTCGTATCGCTCTAGGTCATATGCGCATTTCCTTTGTTGTTGAGCGCCTTGTGGAGGTCTGGCTTGATGTTGAGAGCAGCGTCATAGGAGGCGATCGCCGCCTCGTATTGTTCTAGATTAGCTAGCGCATTTCCTTTGTTGTTAAGCGCCCCGTGTTTGTCCGGCTTGATGTTGAGAGCAGCGTCATAGGCGGCGATCGCCTCCTCGTATCGTTCTAGGTCAGCTAGCGCAAGTCCTTTGTTGTTGAGCGCATCGTGGAGGTCCGGCTTGATGTTAAGGGCGGCGTCAAAGGCGGCGATCGCCTCCTCGTATCGTTTTAGATTCCCTAGCGCAGTTCCTTTGTTGTTGAGCGCCCCGTGGTAGTCCGGCTTGATGTTGAGGGCGGCGTCATAGGCGGCGATCGCCTCCTCGTATCGTTTTAGATTCCCTAGCGCAAATCCTTTGTTGTTGAGCGCCCCGTGGTAGTCCGGCTTGATGGTGAGGGCGGCGTCATAGGCGGCGATCGCCTCCTCGTATCGCTCTAGATCATCTAGCGCATTTCCTTTGTTGTTGAGCGCATCGTGTTTGTCCGGGTTGATGGTGAGGGCGGCGTCATAGGCGGCGATCGCCTCCTCGTATCGTTCTAGACGATATAGCGCATTTCCTTTGTTGTAGAGCACCTCGTGTTTGTCCGGCTTGATGTTGAGGGCGGCGTCATAGGCGGCGATCGCCTCCTCGTATCGTTCTAGATTACCTAGCGCAATTCCTTTGTTGTTGAGCGCCTCGTGGTAGTCCGGCTTGATGTTGAGGGCGGCGTCATAGGCGGCGATCGCCTCCTCGTATCGTTCTAGATTATCTAGCGCATTTCCTTTGTTGTTGAGCGCATCGTGGTTGTCCGGCTTGATGGTGAGGGCGGCGTCATAGGCGGCGATCGCCGCCTCGTATCGTTCTAGACGATATAGCGCAATTCCTTTGTTGTTGAGCACCTCGTGTTTGTCCGGCTTGATGTTGAGGGCGGCGTCATAGGCGGCGATCGCCTCCTCGTATCGTTCTAGATTACCTAGCGCATTTCCTTTGTTGTTGAGCGCCTTGTGGTCGTCCGGCTTGATGTTGAGGGCGGCGTCATAGGCGGCGATCGCCTCCTCGTATCGTTCTAGATCATCTAGCGCAAATCCTTTGTTGTTGAGCGCCTCGTGGTAGGTCCGGCTTGATGTTGAGGGCGGCGTCATAGGCGGCGATCGCCTCCTCGTATCGTTCTAGATTCCGTAGCGCATTTCCTTTGATGTTGAGCGCCTCGTGGAAGTCCGGCTTGATGATGAGTGCGGCGTCATAGGCGGCGATCGCCTCCTCGTATCGTTCTAGATTCCGTAGCGCAAATCCTTTGCTTTTGAGAGCATAGTGGTTGTCCGGCTTGATGATGAGGGCGGCGTCATAGGCGGCGATCGCCTCCTCGTATCGTTCTAGACGATATAGCGCAATTCCTTTGTTGTTGAGCACCTTGTGATTGTCCGGCTTGATGTTGAGAGCGGTGTCATAGGCAGCGATCGCCTCCTCGTATCGTTCTAGATTACGTAGTACAATTCCTTTGCTTCTAAATGTTTCATGACAATCTGGCTGAAATTTTATTGCGCGACTGTAGCAATCTAAAGACTGTTCGAAATCATCACCACTGCTAAACAAGCGTCCTTGCTCTCGCAGCATCTGCGCTTGCTGCTCTTTTTCTAAATCGCTAGACTTCAATAAATCTTTGATCTGTAGAATTCTTTGAAGACGTTTCTCTGAAGATAGTTCTTTATATTCCTCAAATTCTTCACTGGTTAGCTCCTCAAATAGCTTTTCGCCGCATCTTCCGATTCTAGGAGATAGCCTAAAAAAACCTGAGCGCCAATCAAAGAAATCTGGTGCTCGTTGAACGAAATAGTCAATTACGAATCCCGGCACCAAAAAAAGTAATGCAACAGGAAGATTGGCCTCAAACGCTTCTCGCTGCCGGTTAAGGTGGCTTAGCAGCGGCGGCAGCCCCTTCCAGCTATAGTTATATATCTCTTCCGAACTCCACCCCGCAATGCGCTTCGTATCCTCATAGTCATACAGCGCTTGCTCTACCCCCGTCACGCAAGCCACCTCAAACGGCTCCGCCCGATAGCTCTCCAGCAGCTCACCATAGAGCGTCTTGCTATCGCGCTCTAGCTCAAACTCCGCCAGCCGCTTCTGAGGCAGTCGCTCCTGAATAGCCGCCATCACCTGCTGCCCTTGGGCAGGGCTGCACTGCACAAAAAATAGGCCAAACCCGCGCTTACGCCGCAGCGCCCGCAGCAGGTCACCCACCACCTCCTCTGCCTCAGGGCTCCAGCGATAATTGCTTCCTGCAAGCGCTCCAAAAGCCTGACGCATCCAGTTGCCCAACGCCACCTTTCCTCAGTTGCTCAGCCACTACAGCTCCTTCCACAACACCGGATGAACGTCATACCAGGTTTGCTTACTGCCCTGCGCATCGTAATAGCGATACTCCAGCACGCAGCGGCTGAACAGCAAGCTCCGCTCTACCTCTCCATTATCGATCTTTCTATCGCTGTGGATCTCCCGCAGCACTGCCCACTGGTCCTCCTCCACTGCTCGCCGATACACATCCCGCAGCGAATCCGCCGCCCGCTGCACCGCCCGCGCCCGAATCGGCAGCGTCTCCGTCCTATTGATCGCCTCCTGCATCAGCTGCACCAAATCCCGCGCATAGCCGCCGCTGATCAAACAAAGCTCCTGCAGCACCTCCACCGACTCAAACACCTCCGGCACCAGCGACGCCCGCAAATGCTCCGGTACTCTCAGCCGAACGATCTCCTGCAGCTTCTCCAACCCCGCAGCGTAAGGCTCACCATCCTCCTGCCGCACCATAATCGACGGCAGCACCTGCGGAATGCCGTAGTTGTCCTTTAGCTCCGTGGCCCAGCGAGAATAGACCATCGAAATCGGCACCGTGTAGATAATATGGCAGTCCAGCGCCTTTAGCTGCTCGTGGCGATCGAGAAAGATCTCCTCGTGGTTGCTGCGTCCGTTGTCGCGAAAGATCGGCACAATGCGGTCCAGGTTATCGGCAATCACCAGCAGCTTTGTCTTTTCTGGTAGCTGCCCTTTACCATCGGCAATAAACGCATTCAGCGCCTGAATCAGCGTCTCGGTGTGGGGCTCAATGCGATCGCGAATCTTTTGCCGCTGGCCCGGCTCTCGGCGCACCGCCGTCGTCAGCTTAGCGAACTCCTTCAGCCCCACCTCTATGGTGATGTCATCTGCGCTAATCTCAGTCAGCATCACGTCCTTTAGGTCGCGGAGCCGCCCTTTCAGCCAGTCGAGAATTGGGTCTGGGTTGGCCTCGTCGAGTTTGCGCAGCAGGTGCCGGGTGCAGGCCAGCAAAATATCGGTGTACGGGCGTCCTGGACGCTGAGGTCTTCCTCATCCGCCGCGAAGTAGACCATCACGTGGCCTTTGTCTTCTAAGTGCTTCTTCAGCCGCAGCAGCTCTGTAGTTTTCCCCGAGCCCCGGTAGCCGGAATAGAGTTGGTAGGTCAAAATCTGCGATCGCCTTACCGTGCGCCCCAGATCCTCCAGCACATCCTCATCCCCCCGAACGGCCCGACAATCTACATAGGCCGGGTCTCCTGGCTGTAGCGGCGTAGGAGAAAAGGCATTGTACATTTCATCGAGCAGGTCTTCCATCTCTTGGCGGCTAGTCATCGTCCCACGCCTACAGTCGCTTAAAGCGCTATCATACCCCGCGCAGATTTCCCTGTTGCGATCGCCGCCAACTCAACCCATACCAACGCCATACATTGACTTCTCCCACGGCTAAAGCACGTGGGATTCTTGGATCGCTCCAAGATTTTTCTGCTTCATAGCACCTGCCTTCGAGGCCTAAGCCTTTCCGGTCTTACGGTCGCTCCACAGACTATCCCCGCAAGCCCTGCGGTTCTTATTTGTTGAATTCAAGGAATTCTATGTTGATTGTTGATTCTAGGGTCGTCTCCGTTGCCCTATCCTCTTTTCCCGGTCTACCGAGCTGTCCGCGCCATCAGCTTGTTGCCGATTTCGTCACGTTAGGCTGTCTGTTGCGTCTGCGTCTCGGGTGGGTCATTGACCATCTCTATTATAGCAAATCCCAGTAACGGTGAGGGTTTCGGGATTGTTCGCTGCGCTCACCGCCTTATATCCCACCGCTTTAGCGGTGGGATATAAGGCGTCTTCTATAAGACTAGTCGAGCAGGGTTCTGGCCCATTTACGACCGATGTCAGTTGCGACTCCGAATGCCATCACAACGCTAGCAGACGCCGAGCAGCGGCTCCACCTCACGCGCGCTGAAGGTGAGTCATTTTTTCAGGAATGGCACAATTAGATCTTGGAGCATATTGCCCTGGTGGTAAAAGGCTAGGCGATCAGCGCTGCAGGCTCACTTCGCGATCGCCCCTTCAAAGAATCGCTTCGCCCTCGCAGGCGGGCGAAGCCCCCAGAAGCCTAGATAAGCTGAGGGTCTCCCGTAAAATCTTCCTATGCCCCATATCACCCTGCGCCGACTCTCCCGTATCATTCCTGCCGTCCTTGGCCTGGGTATATTTGGGCTGTGCGCCTGGGCCATCCGCCAAGAGCTAGGGCGCTATAGCCTGCAGGATATTCTTCAGGGCATCTGGGCCATCCCCCCAGCCGCCCTAGCCACCGCGATCGCCTTAGTCGGCCTCAGCTACCTCACGCTGACCGGCTACGACGCCCTCGCCGCTCGGTTTGCCCGCTGCCCGCTGCCCTACCGCCGTACGGCCCTAGCCGCTTTTTTGACCTACGCCATCAGCCGCACCGCCGGGTTCTCCGCCCTCAGCGGCAGCGCCATTCGCTATCGCTTCTATCGCCGCTGGGGCGTTTCTAACCTGGCGATCGCTCAAATCATTGCCTTTTGCAGCCTCAGCTTTTGGGTGGGGCTGTTTGCGGTGGGGGGCACCGTATTTACCTTCCACCCTCCCGACATTCCCCCAGGGCTCCCCCTGTCTGAGGCCCTGCTCCAGCGGGTTGGTGTTTTGGGCCTGGCCATCACCCTCGGCTACTTTGGCTGGAGCGCCCTCAGCCAGCGAGGACTAACCCTGGGGCGGTGGACCCTGCCTCGGCTGCCGCTGCCGCTGGCGATCGCCCAGCTGGTTCTGACGCTCGTCGACTGGGCCTTGGCCGCCGCCATTTTGACCGTCCTGCTACCCGGTTCGCCGCCCTACGGCAGCGTTCTCAGCGCCTTTTTGCTGGCTCAGTTCGCCGGGGTGTTTAGCAGCGTTCCGGGGGGGCTGGGGGTGTTTGAAACGGTGATGCTGATGATCCTATCTCCCTCGGTGCCTTCAGACCAGCTCTTGGCGGCCCTGCTGGTGTACCGCATTGTCTATTTTCTGCTGCCGCTGGCGGTGGCGGTGGCGGTCTTGCTGGCCTACGAAGTGAGGGCAAGCCGGGCAAAACCTAGCGCAGGAGAGAGGAAAATCCCCGGCGAAATTCGCTACGGTAAGTGAGTTATTTTTACAGGTCACGCTGTCTGTGGTTCCTCTTCGTGATGAAAACCCAATCAAAATCACGCCCTACGTTACCTACGGGCTGATTGCCGTCAACGTACTGCTCTTTTTCTACGAGTCCACGCTGCCCCCGCAGCAGCTCACCGACTTCTTCTACCACTGGGCCGTGGTGCCCAAGCAACTCACCGACAGCTTTCACAGCGGCTTTGGCGGAGCCACCTTCTCGGAGTGGGGGACGCTGGTGTCGGCTGAATTTTTGCACGCGGGCTTTTTGCACGTCGCGGGCAACATGCTCTACCTGTGGATTTTTGGCAACAACCTAGAAGAGCAGCTGGGGCGCGTCCGCTTTTTGGTGTTTTATCTCATCTGCGGCGTGCTGGCGTCTTTGGCTCAGTGGTTTTTTGCCCCAGAGTCGGCCATTCCCTCCCTGGGCGCGAGTGGGGCGATCGCTGGCGTCATGGGGGCCTACATCTTCCGCTACCCCAAGGTGCGGATTTTAACCTTGATTCCCCTGGGCTTCTTCTTCTTCACGACCCGCATCCCGGCGCTGCTGTTTTTGGGCATCTGGTTTTTGCAGCAGGCGCTCTATGGGTTTGCCAGCCTGGGGGCTCCCGGCCAACGTCGGTATGGAGAGCGGCGGCGTGGCCTACTGGGCGCACGCGGGCGGCTTTTTGTTTGGAGCCGCGCTCGGGCCGCTGTTTGGCCTGTTCGGTGGCGATGACGATGACCCAGAATATGTGCTTGCCGCCGCAAAGCCGACAGAAGTCCGGGATGAGGTGTAGTGTGGTGCTAGCTCGAAAACTGGCTTAAACTGGCTTAGGCACTTCACCTCTCTGCACCCTCAATGAAACTCGTCAAAGACCCGCCCATCCTCAAAAAGATCGCCCTAATGCGGGAGCGGGTCCGCTGGCAGCACGCCGAAATTAAGGCGCGGGGCATTGACCAAACGCGGCTTGTGTTAGACAACGGCGCGGACCCTGGGCAAAATGGCTCAGCTTTTTCGTTTTTAGTCATTGGCGACACCGGAGCAGGTAAGCACCGGGGCGATCACCCCCAGCGGCGGGTGGCGGAGCAGATGATTAAGGAGAGCCACGACTGCGAGTTTATCCTGCACACCGGCGACGTGGTTTACCTAGTGGGGTCTAGCGAGCAGTACCCCGACAACTTTATCAAGCCCTACCGCGAGCTGCTGGTGGATGGCGATCGCCCCAAAGACATCGCCTACGACCGCATGACCTTTAAGCGGCCCGTATTCCCGGTATTGGGCAACCACGACTACTACGATCTGCCCCTGGCCTTTGGCATCACGGCGCAGGTGATGCTGCCGGTGCGCTATCTGCTGCGGCGGCAGCTCGATATGAACTTTGGTCTGCATGGCTCCTACGTCGGCGACGCCTACAGCCGCGCCTTTTTAGACTACCTCAAGCGCTTGAACCCCCAGCAGCTAAAGCGCCACCTAGATCAGCACTACACCGCCCAAACCGACACCGGACGCTGCCTGAGCTACCAGCCCGGCAAGTTCACGCGACTGCCCAACCGCTACTACTGGTTTCGCCACCAGGGCATCGAGTTTTACGCCCTCGACTCCAACACCATCAACGCCCCATTCGTGGTGCCCGACAGCGAAAGTGGAGACGACAGACGCGATCGCCTGCGGAAGCAGCAGGAAAGCTGGCGGCAGGAGCAGGAGAGAATTCTAGAGCAGGCAGCGGCGCTGGATGAGAACGATCCCGAGCAAGCCGAAGATATCGATGAGCTGCACGCCAAGTACGAGCAAATTGAAGAAGAGATCCGCGACGCCGAGAAACAGCTTGACCAAACCCAACGCAAGATGGACGTGGATACTGAGCAGCTCGACTGGCTGCGGCAGCGGCTGACCGATTCGTGGCGCAATTACGGAACGGGCGGCGAAGTTCGGGGACGGGTCGTGTTTTTCCACCACCCCCCCTACATCACGGAGGCCACCAAGTGGAACCAGGGCCAGACCTTGGGGGTGCGCGCCCGGCTGCGGCAGGTGTTTGACCAAGTGCTCGAAGCGGCGGGCGCGCAGATGGATGGCCGCCCCGTGGTCGACCTGGTGCTTTGCGGTCACGCCCACTGCTTTGACTATCTGCGCACTGAGGACATGCGCCACGGCGACGCCAACATCAACTGGGTGGTGTGCGGCGGCAGCGGCTACAGCCTGCGGCGGCAGCGAATCGAGGGAGACATCTTGTTTGAGGACGTAGACGGCAAGCAGTGGCCCGTAGCGCGATCGCACCTGTTCATCGGCCGCCACGGCCACGGCTCGGACAAGCGTCGCCCCTACTCTTTCGCCCGCATTGAGGTAAGCGCCGATTCACCCGCCCGCTTCACCGTGCAGCCCCACATCATCGAGATGGAGGCGCACGATTGGCGCAACTATACCCTCGACCCTATTCCTCTTTGACTTTCTCCTCGACTTTTTTCTCCAGCGGTGGGGCGATCGCCACTAACAGCTCCCGAATCGTCTCAGAGAGCTTGTGCTTTTGAATATCAACGCGGTAGCGAATGGGTGACAAAAATCCCTGGATGCCTTTCTCTTGGCAGGCGGCGTCAAACTTACTCAGAGCGCCGCTGGGGTCAAAAGCGTTTCGAGGATCGTCATCTACCGTCTTTAAGTATCCCGTAAACCCCAGAAACGCCGTGCGGTAGATTATCTGCTGGGTAAACTCACCTCGAAAGTAGCCCCCATGTACGTCTCGCCTTCCGGTGATGTAGTCGACGGCTAATCCAAAGTAATCAAAGGGACGCAGCATCTTCTTGCGCTGAGCGCTGGTGAGTATGCCCTTCGGGGCGTCTAGTCTGCGCGTCGCGTAGTCAACCGTCAGCCAAAAATAGTCAAAGGGCCCGAGCGGCTTTTTCTCCCTAGCCCAGGCAAACAGGCCGCTTAGCCCAGGCTCTCGCGTTCGATGCAGATCCCTCACAGAGAACTCAACGTCTTTGTAGTCTGTGCAGTCGAAGAAAGTAAAAAAATCGGCTACGGTGATCTGTTTGTTTTCCTGTCCAGGCTGCTTTCGGAAGAGCTTATCTAAAGTGACGTAGCGATCGGCCCCAGATCGCTCAGCCGTCACAAACAGATTGGATAAAATTTTCTGAGATGACCCAGTAATAATCTCCTGAAGAGGTTTACCTTCAATGAAATCGTTGTTCAATGCGTCGAGGTTAATGATGCCGAAGTCTCCATCCTGCAGCGCGACGTTGCCCAGGCGGTAGCCCTGATGCTGGGTACGGCTGGGAAAGGCAATGTAGTTGGCGGTGGTGGAGGCCATTCTTAGGGCGATATCTCCCTCGCTAGTGAACAGGTAGGATTCGGCAAAGCGGCGCAGGGAGGAGGCCAAGAAGTTAGCCCGGCTAGAGATCAGGGTCGAGAATCGGGATGTCGGGGGAGGCCAGCAGCAGCCGCTCCAGCCGAAATACGGATCCGACGTCAGCGGGGGGGTGCTGCTCAATGGAGCGAGAGTCGAAGACATCTGACAGAATGCGCACCGCGTTGGTGACCACGAAGCCGCCCATGCTGTGACCAATAAAGGACAGCTTCACCCGTCGCGCTTCCTGTCGCCATTCCTTGGTGGCCTGGTCTAAAGCCTCTACTGTTGGTCTCAGTCTCTGAGTAGCTCGGACTTTGCATTTTAATGTCGTCCGCAATATCGTTGGCCTTCAGCTGCACCAGCGCCCAGTCAATCTGCCGCAGCAGCTCCACTAAGTCCAAGACGCCGAAATTGCTGGCCCGGTAGCGATCGCGAAAGTAGACCACCAGCCGCATTATCACTAAGGTGACCATCATTAGGCCCAGCATCGTCAGCATAAATAGCGGAATAGTCAGCAGGAGCGCGGCGACGAGCTTTTCCCAAAGAAATAATTCTAGTAGCCCAATGACTAGTAGCCCCAGGGTTGCTAGGCCTCCGAAGACCAGCAGGTCACGCGGCAGCGGCGGTAGCGCAATTAAAGATTCAAACAGGCGGCCCACCCTGACGCTCTCAGACGGCCAGCGATAGCCAATGAACACCTGGTTTTTGGGGTCGGCGATCGCCGCGTCGTAGCGGTTGATGTAGTAGAAGATGTCTTTGTACCAGCTCTTTACCGATCTACGGCTGGTGTTGTAGCCGTGGACGGCGATCACGAGTTCTGGGGACTTTTCTGTGTCGGTGTAGATCTGGTAGAGGTAGTTGGCGATCTCCTTAATGCCCTGGGCCGCATTCTCCAGGTTATGCTGCTGGGCAGCTCGGGCGCTTTTCCCATCTGTGGTCGCGTCACTAGAGTCGCGGTCGCCATCTATATTGGGCGTTGCGCTGCTCATGATAAAGTAGCCCGGAATTGCGGTATCGCTGCCCTGGGGAAACGCCTTAAAGTCGTCGACCAGCTCAACTTGCTCGCCAGTCTGCGATCGCCTGTCTCTGAGGACGAACTTCTCAATGATAAACGGCAGTGTTTTCATCGCGGGGGGCTCGGTGCAGGCTCTCAATCAATGTAACGGTGACAACAAGGCTGTCGCTGTAGTGGCCATTCTACGGCAGTGCCTTCACTAAAGAATCAATGGCCTGAGCCCCAATTCCGGATAGCGCCTAGCTAGGCTTCCGGTCGATAGAGCAAGTTATCCGCTGCACATAGAAGGCAACTCCCGCAGGCTAGGATGGATAATAAATAGAGAACAAGTGCCCACACAGTAGAGTGCGCCATACTGCCCGGACGATGCACTGCTTTGGGCCGCTGATTTTTGCCCTGAGCGATAGAGCCAACGCTGCAAACATCCTCACCCAAGGCCACTCACCATGGCATATTCCACAGGCTATTCCGTTCCCCAAGGCGATCCGCCCCTGTCGCCTCGAAAGACCCTGCCCACCATGTATGATTTGCCTAGCGAGTTTCCAGGGGAGCCCGGTTTGCCAGATGAGTTTCATAGTTTACAGCCGCAGCTGCTCGCCCGCACCCTTTCCCTAGCCGACTACACCCGCAGTCAGTGGTTCAGCAGTTCAGACCTGAACCTCTACTACGACGTCCACCATCCCCTGTGGTTCAAGCGTCCCGATTGGTTTCTTGCTGTCGGCGTTCCTAGACTTTACGACGGGCATGACCTGCGCCGCAGCTACGTGGTCTGGCAAGAGGGCACATCGCCCACCGTCGCGATTGAGTTTCTCTCTTCCGGCACCGAAGCCTCAGACCTCGGGCGGTTTTATACCCGCGCCGATAAAATTAGCGGCGAGCCTGCAAGACCGTCTCAGCCTGCAGACACAACGCCAGATAAACTGACGGTCTACGAGCAGTTTCTACGCATTCCCCACTACCTTGTCTACTGCAGACGGAAGCAGCACCTCCGATACTTCCAGCTCATCGCGGGGCGTTACCAGGAGCAGTCTTTGAGCGCTGAGCGGTCCACTATTTGGCTAGAAGACTTAGGAATTGGTCTTGGCTTGTGGGAAGGAGACTTTGAGGGCGTGGCTGGACGCTGGCTGCGCTGGTGCGACGGCGAGGGTGACTGGCTGCTGACCGATACTGAACAAGAGCGTCTCGCTCGGGAGAGCGCCGAGCAGCGGGCAGAGCAGTTGGCACAGCGCTTACGGGAGCTGGGTGAGCCGGAGCTTTAACCCGGAGTCTGCAGGGCCTAGGGGCTGAGGCGACATGCCGCTCGTAGAGGCGGGGCAAATATAGCTTTGGCCACCTTGCTTAGACCACGTCGTGGGCTCAAACCTGTGCATAGCATAGGCAATGCGGCGCGCAAATGTCCTAAGCATCAGGACATTTGCTATACGTCATCCAGCAAACAGCGCGCTAGGCTGTTGGATAATACTGTGACTGAGTAAATTCTCAGGTCCTATCGAATCGTCAAGGCAGTCGCGAAGCAGCTTTCCCATGACTCCTCTCCGCATTCTGATTCTGTTTGCCCATCCCGTTCTAGAAAAATCCCGCGTCAACCGTCAGCTCATCGACGCGGTTGACGGGCTCGATCACGTCACCATCCACGACCTCTACGAAGCCTACCCCCAGTTCGATATTGACGTGGCGCGGGAGCAGCAGCTGTTGGTCAATCACGATATCATCGTGTTCCAGCATCCCCTTTACTGGTACAGCAGCCCCGCCATCCTCAAAGAGTGGCAGGACCTTGTTTTGGAATACGGCTTTGCCTTTGGCCAAGAGGGCACCGCGCTGCAGGGTAAGAAGTGCTTTTCTGCCATCACCACAGGCGGCACCAAAGCGGCCTACTGCCGTCAGGGCTATAACTTCTACAGCATCCGCGAGCTGCTGACCCCCTTCGAGCAGACGGCGCGGCTGTGCGGCATGGAGTACCTGCCGCCGTTTGTCGTCTACGGCACCCACCAGCTGCGGGAGACGAGCCAAATTGCCCCTCACGCCGATCGCTACCGCAGCTTGATCACCGCCATCCGCGATCGCACCATCGACTGGGACGAGCTGAACAGCAACTACGCCATCGACCAGGACGTCTGCCAAAACAGCCTCAAGCGAGACGAGACGACTTCGGAGGTGGCCCGTGCATAGCGACAGCTTTTTCTTTCAGGCGTTTATCTATTTGCTGGCTGCCGTGCTGTCGGTGCCGGTGGCCAAGCGGCTGGGCCTAGGGTCGGTGCTGGGCTACCTGATTGCCGGGGTGATTATCGGGCCGTTTGTGCTGGGTTTGGTGGGGGGCGGGCAGCAGGAGGACGTGATGCACTTCGCCGAGTTTGGCGTGGTGCTGATGCTGTTCATCATTGGCCTAGAGCTACAGCCCTCCCTGCTGTGGCGAATGCGGGGGCCGATTTTGGGCTTGGGGGGGCTGCAGGTGGCGCTGACCACCGGGGCGATCGCCGGGGCGAGTCTGCTGTTTGGCCTCCCTTGGCCTATGGCCCTAGCGGTAGGGATGATCTTCGCCCTCTCCTCGACGGCCATTGTGCTGCAAACCTTAGAGGAAAAAGGGCTGCTGAAAACCGAGGCGGGACAGTCCGCTTTTTCGGTGCTGCTGTTTCAGGACATCGCCGTCATCCCCATGCTGGCGCTGCTGCCGCTGCTGGAGAGCCCTGAGGTGCAGGCCAAAGTGGTGCTGGTGGCGGCCCAGGAGGGCTCCTCCCTCTCGGGGTGGCAGCAAACCCTGGTGGTCATGGGCGTGGTGGTGGGCATCATCGTGGCGGGACGATTCCTGATGCGCCCGGTATTTCGCTTCATTGCCGATACGCGGCTGCGGGAAATCTTTACGGCGACAGCGCTGCTGCTGGTGATCGGCATTACCCTGCTGATGCAGCTGGTGGGCCTGTCTCCGGCCTTGGGCACCTTTGTGGCGGGGGTGGTGCTGGCGGAGAACGAATATCGCCACGAGCTAGAGACCAACATTGAGCCCTTTAAGGGGCTGCTGCTGGGGCTATTCTTTATCTCCGTCGGGGCGAGCATCAACTTCAATATCTTATTTCGCCAGCCGCTGCTAATTTTGGGATTAGTCATCGGGCTGATGGTGGTCAAAGGGATGATTTTGTTTGGGCTGGGCCGGGGGTTTCGCCTCACCCCGAGCGCCAATGCGCTGTTTGCCCTAGCCCTAGCTCAGGGGGGAGAGTTCGGCTTTGTGCTGTTCTCTTTTGCCGAGCAGAGCCGGGTGCTGCCCACTGAGGTGACGGGTCCCCTGGTCGTGGTGGTGGCCCTATCTATGGCCCTGACGCCCCTAGTACTGATTGCCAACGATCGCCTGATTCAGCCCCGCTTCGCCGCGCCCAGGGTAGACAGAGAGGCCGACGACATTGATGACGGGGAAACCCCGGTGATCATCGCCGGGTTCGGGCGCTTTGGCCAAGTTGTGGGGCGGCTGCTAATTGCCAACGGCTTTGAGGCTACCGTGCTTGACCACGACGCCTCCCACATCGAGATGCTGCGCAAATTTGGCCACAAGGTATTCTACGGCGATTCGTCGCGGCTGGACCTGCTGCACGCGGCGGGAGCCGAGCATGCCCGGCTGTTTGTGGTGGCCATTGACGACCCTGAACGCATTCTACAGACGGTGGACATGGTGCAAAAGCACTTTCCCCACCTGAAGATTTTGGCGCGGGCTACCGATCGCCGCCACGCCTACGCTCTGATTCGCCGTGGGGTGAGCGTGGTGGAGCGGGAAACCTTTGAGTCGGCGCTGGACCTAGGAACAGACGCCCTGAAGCTGCTGGGCTTTCGCGCCTACCGCGCCCACCGCGCCGCTCAAACCTTCAGGCACCACGATGAGGAGGCGATGCAGGAGATGGCCTACATGCAGGGCGATGAACGGACCATCGTGGCGCGATCGCAGCAGCTGACTCAGGATCTGGGGCAGATTCTGCAGTCGGACGGTGACGACCTGCCTCAGGATGCCGACCAGGCTTGGGATACCTCGGCGTTGCGGGAGGCAATGCAGAAAGGCCAAGCCTGAGGAGCCGGTGCCCTACGCGAGGGAGGCCTGAGCGGGCGGTACATGGCCGTTAACCGCAGTCAGCCTGTCCGCCAAAAGCTGTCGGTAGACCGCTTCATAGCCGTCTACCATCTGCTTGACGCTGAAGCGGGTGGCCACATGGTCACGGCAGGCTAGGCGGCTCAGCTCGGGCACGCGAGGGACCGCCGCCACACAATCCTCAACGGTTTGACAGACAAAGCCGCTCTTGCCGTGGGCAATGACTTCCGGCACAGATCCTAGGCCGATGCCGATTACCGGCGTTCCCGAGGCCATAGATTCGGTCATCACTAGGCCAAACGGCTCGGGCCAGGTGATGGGACAGAGCGTGGCGATCGCATTGCCTATCAGCTCGTTTTTCTCGCGGTGGCTCACCTCACCTAGGTACTGAATTTGCTCCCCGTCAATCTGCGGCTTAATTTCCTGTTCAAAGTACTGCTGATCGACCGTATCCACCTTACCTGCCATTTTGAGGGGCAGCCCCGATCGCTTGGCAATTTCAATGGCCAGATGAACACCCTTTTCAGGGGAAAGCCGCGCCAGAAACGCCAAATAAGGCGGCTCGGCAGGCTTGGGGTAAAAGGTGAAAGCGTTGATGTCGATGCCGTTGTAGACGGTGGCCTTATAATTCAACCCGTTGGGCCGCCGCTGGGCGTCCGTAATGCTGACATAGGGCTGCTCGCTGGCGTAGCGAAACAGCTTCTCGTTGTCGGGGGTGAAAACGCCGTGGAGCGTGTGGACCGTCGGCGTCTGGACTAGGTTGGCAAATGACAGGGCGGCGCAGCCCACGTGGGAGTGAATGATGTCGAAATTTTGGGCGGCTTTGTAGAGGCGATTGAGATGCATCGACTCGTAAATGCCCGGCTCTTTGACGTCTGGATCGAGGCGCAGCGCGGTCGGGTGGACGGCGTGTAGCTCTGCCGCAGTAATGGAGTCTCCGGACGCACAAAGGATGACCTCATGTCCGCGGGCAACTAATTCGTCGGTCAATAGACTGACAATCAACTCAATCCCACCGTAGGCGGGTGGGGGAACTCTTTCCCATAGAGGAGCAATTTGAGCAATCCGCATAAAAACTCCGTTTAGAAACTCTAAAGAACCAAAAAATGCTAAGTTTTAAATCTGTACTTTCCGAGAGCTTTGTCATAAAAGTTCAGAGGGCCTGAATTTCACTTAGGCTGGGAAGCTCCGTTTCCTTAGCCGATTTCGGCATATCGCTTGTGCAAAAAAGTGAGACTGCTCTAGCCAAACTTTGTGAGAGGTCAAAGCCAATCCGTTCGACGTCCCTGATGATGCTTTTCAAACCGAATGAATCTACGGCCTAGCTCCTTCTGGTGAGCGGACCTACTAGCGAGCTGGCCTACAAATTGAGGCGAATCCATTGGAAAAGCTAGCTGAAGTGGATAATGCTAGCAGAGTAGCTTAGTCAGATTATATTGGCTGACCAAAATTAGAATCTTCCTCAAGAGGGAACTCGCAGACTGAATTAAACCTCAAAGAAAAATGTAACCCCTTTAGATTTAAAACACCTCTGTAAATAAGCTAGGCTCTTTTGTTCAACTCTTTAGTTTTTCAGCTATTAGCAACAAATCTTATAGGCTTGTTGTAGGCTAAAAAATATGCTCAAGCAGCAGGTATAAGCCGCTGCGAGCAGCAGAGATTTTCTTAGAGGGCGTTTGAAAAGTCACAAAAGTGCTGCGTTACCCCTTCTAACTCCCCTACGTCCTGCGGGCAGGCTAACGCCAAAGTTAAGGGGGAATTGAGGGGGGTTGAAGCAGGAGCACACCGCTCCAACCGATACTTTTCAAACATCCTCTTCAAGAAACCCTCTGCCCTATAGCCCTAGATAGGTAGTCAGCCTGCAGCTGAAGCGGTTAACTATCTTAGTTCCCAACCACTCCTAGCAGTTTAGGTCTAGCCGCTGTTGCAATGACCAGTACTCCTTCACCCCCGAATACGCCAATGGAATCTTCATCCAAGACTGAGCCAGACAGAAGGTCAGCGTCTTCCTTCCTTAAGTCAGAGGGACGGATCTTTGCCCCAGCGCAGCAGGTTCCCCTTCCAGACTGGGGCTGCACGACGGTTAAGCGTCAGCAGCCGACGTTAACCCTAAAAGATAACGATTTGTTTTTGATTACAGATACCCTGGGCAATATCTCGGGTTGTCTGGACGACGAGGTCGATGATAGTTTGGGACTGTTTTGCCAAGACGCTCGTTTCCTCAGCCGCTTAGAGCTGCAGTTTGAAAAGCAGCCCCCCATTCTATTGAGCAGTACTGCTCACCGAGGCTTTACCCTGTCTGTGCTGTGCGCTAATCCTCAAACCGAGAATATTCCCTCAGAGACCATCGGTATCCAGCGGGATCTAGTGCTGCAGGGCGGGCTGTTTGAGGAGCTCACCCTTACCAACTACAGCACCCAGCCTGCAGCATTCGAAATTAGCCTGAGTCTAGACGCCGATTTTGCGGACCTGTTTGAGATTCGAGGCCGCGTGCGCCCGCAGACGGGGACGCTGATGCGTCCGATTCGCCCTGACGAGGGAACGCCGGACAACCTCGTCTTCGACGATGGCTCTGCGGGGGGAGAAACGAAAGCGCTGGTGCTGGCCTATCAGGGCGTCGACCAGCTGCTGATGGAATCTCAGATTCAGTTCTACAAGCGACGGCCTGATTTTGCCCAGGGGTATACCGCCGTCTGGCAGATTACGCTGCAGCCCCACGCCACCGAAGTTTTGGGCTATCGCTTACAGCCGTTTTTAGACGGTCACTCCGCCTCTTCCGTCAGCATCCCCGCTACCTTGGGGCAAGCCATCGCCGCAGAAACCATGGAGGAGAAGATCTGGCGCGATCGCACGACGCAAATTCGCACCGACAATCGCTCCCTCAACGCCACCATTGAGCGGGGCGAGCAGGACGTTTACGCCCTGGGGCAGACCTTCGGCACCGGCAAAATCCTCTCCGCCGGGATTCCCTGGTTTTCTACGCTGTTTGGCCGAGACTCCATCATTGCGGCGCAGCAAACCCTGGTCCTCAACCCAGAGATTGCCCGCCAAACCCTCACCGTGCTGGCGGAGTATCAGGGCAAAGAGACGAACACCTGGCGGGAGGAAGAGCCGGGTAAAATTTTGCACGAGCTGCGGTTGGGAGAGATGGCCCGCAACGATGAGATTCCCCACACGCCCTACTATGGCACCATCGACGCTACGCCCCTCTGGCTGATTCTCTACGCCGACTACTATGCCTGGACGGGAAATCGCGGCCTATTGGACCAGCTGTGGGAGCCTGCCCTAGCCGCCATGGCCTGGGTTGATCAGCGCTCTAGCAAAACGGGCTACGTAACCTACGAGCGCGAATCCTCTGGCGGGCTGCGTAACCAGGGCTGGAAGGACTCAGAGGACGGCATCGTCAACGCTAAGGGGGAGCTGGCCCAAGGGGCGATCGCCCTGTCGGAGGTGCAGGGGTACGTCTACGCCGCTAGACTGCGGCTGAGTCAGCTGGCCCGCGTTAAAGGACGCCTCGACCTAGCTCAGCGCTGGCAGCAGCAGGCGGAGGAGCTAAAGGCACAGTTTGAGCAAGACTTTTGGATGCCGGAGCAGGGGTATTTGGCGCTGGCCCTCGATGGCGCTGGCAATCAGGTGGACAGCATCGCCTCAAATCCAGGCCACTGTCTAGACTCGGGTATCCTGTCACCAGACAAAGCCCGCAGCGTGGCTGAGCGCCTCCGGGCTCCCGATATGTTTAGCGGCTGGGGCATTCGCACCCTCAGCAGCGTTTCCCCCGCCTATAACCCCATGGGGTATCACGTAGGGTCCGTGTGGCCCCACGACAACGGCATGACTATTGTGGGTCTGCGATCGCTCGGATTTACGGAGCAGGCGTTTGAGGTGGCCCAGGGGCTGATAGACATGACTATTCAACAGCCTTACCAACGTCCCCCAGAGCTGTTTTGCGGATTTGACCGGACGCCCCAGAGCAGCCCGGTGCGCTACCCGGTGGCCTGCTCTCCGCAAGCCTGGGCGACGGGAACCATCTTTCAGATCCTGCAGATTATGGCAAACCTAATCCCCGACGCACCTAATAACTGTCTGCGGATCGTCAATCCCACCTTGCCCCCCTCGGTTCACTACCTATCCTTACAGAACCTCAAGGTGGGCCAAACGGTGCTCGATCTGGAATTTGAGCGCCCTAATGAAACTACCGCCTGCCGCGTTGTGCGCAAGCGGGGCAACCTGCGAGTGGTGATTGAGGTCTAGCCGCCTGCCGTGGGTGCGGCGGCGGGAGCGGCAGGGGTGGCAGGGGCGGTGAGGGCAGGCTGGCGCTCTAGCTGCTCATTCAGCTCGGCCACTAAGCTCTCGCCCGTGCGGTGGGCCTCCCAATTTCCCTTCTGGCGAGGGCCAATCTGCCATACGCCAGACATAAAGCCCTCGTCTTCTGCCACCGTGCCCGTGTACTCGATGGGGAGGCTCGTGGTGGTGATATAGCGTTTGGTGAAGCTAACGCGGCGACCCGTGACGTCGCCGCTGAGCTGCGCTTCACCGAGGTTACTGTCGTCTAAGATGCGGCCTGTGAGGGTGTTGCCGGCCTGGATAAAGGTCACTTCAAAGCGAGTGGGCTGGCCGTTTTGCCAATAGGTTCCGAGCCAGGCACCGGTTAAATCTGACATAGCGTTTTTCCTCAATCGATAGGGCATGGTGTGAAAATTTTGCTGAACTTGAACCAACGCAGCTGGCGTGATGGCAAGTAGCGTGATTATAGCGGGCGTCAGTAAGGCACTACTTTTGAGCCTTGTAGATCTCCTTAAAGTGTCGCTGCTGCTGCTTGTGGTCCACAATGGGCGGCCCATACCCGCAGCGATCGCGCTCATCTTCCGGGATATTCCCCGTCACCAGCGGCCCTGTATCCACACTGCGCAGCTCCGGGAGCCATTCCCGGATATACTCCGCTTCTGGGTCATATTTTTGGGCTTGGCTGGCGGGGTTGAAGATGCGCAGCGGTTTGGGGTCCATGCCGCTAGAGGCGCTCCACTGCCAGCCGCCGTTGTTGGCCGACAGGTCACCGTCATAGAGCCGCTGCATAAAATATTTCTCTCCCCAGCGCCAGTCGATAATCAGGTCTTTGGTCAAGAAGCTGGCCACAATCATTCGGCAGCGGTTGTGCATCCAGCCCAGTTCGTTGAGCTGGCGCATGGCGGCATCGACGATGGGGTAGCCGGTGCGACCTTCGCACCAGGCCTGAAAGTGCTCTTCGTTGTTCTCCCAGGGAAAATCTTTGAAGGGGTCTCGGTAAGGCCCCTCCGCCAGCTGCGGGAAGAAGTACATGGCGTGCTGATAGAACTCTCGCCAGGCCAGCTCCTTCTCCCAGGTCTCGATGTTGCGCTGGGTGTCGTCACTGCGAGAGCGGCTGAGCGCCTCGTCGGCCTGCTCCCAGGCGGTGCGGATGCCCAGGGTGCCAAATTTGAGGGCTGCGCTCAAATGAGAGGTGCCGGGCACCGCCGGAAAGTTGCGCTGGTCGTCGTACTCGGCAATGGTGCGATCGCCGTCGCAAAACTCTTCTAGTCGCTCTAGGGCTGCGGCTTCGCCGGGGGCCAGCAGCAGCGGATTGTCCCACTCAAAGCCCAGGTCTTTGGCGGTGGGCAGCGCGATCGCCCCCGCCGCCTCAGCGGCCTGCTTTTCGCTGGAGGAAAGCCCTTCAGCCTCTGAAAACTTCGGTTCAGGGGCGGCCTTGGGGTGAGTCCTCCAGTTCTTCCAAAAGGGCGTGTATACCGTATAGGGGTCTCCGGCGTTGGTGCGCACCTCCCCTGGCGCGTGCAGCAGCTGATCCCAGCTGGTATGGACCTGTACGCCAATTTCCTTGAGGGCTTCGCGCACCTGGCGATCGCGTGCTTGGGCATAGGGCTCGACGTCCCAGTTCCAAAAGACTGCCGTAGCGCTCAGGGCCTGGGCCAGGGCGGGAATTGCCTTTGTGGGGTCGTCTTGCAGAATCAGCAGCTGGCCTCCCGCCTGAGCGTAGCCGTCCCGCAGCTCTTCTAAGCTCTCCATCATGTATGTGACGCGAGCGGGGGCGACGTCGTCTGCCTCTAGCAGGTTGGGGTCGAGGCAAAAGACGCCAGCGACCTTGGGGCTTTGACTACGGGCGGCGGCGAGGCCCACATTGTCCGAGAGGCGCAGGTCTCGGCGGTGCCAGAATAAAATCAGGTCGGTCATGGTGCGATCGGGTGTCGTGCGTACTGATTACGATAAGGGGTTTCTTGCGATTTTGCTGGAGCGATCGCCTGCGATTACAAGATGCTGGCGCACAGAGGGTGAGAGTATCCATCAGCGCTTTGGCTCCGATTTCAGCTGCGAATGAGCCTCTGGCTAGTGCGGTGATATTACAGGTTGAGCGGCCTCGATTTGTTTGCACCGCTGCAGCCCAAGCAGCAAGTAGCCCAAGCAAGATGAGCCTTGCTGAAGCGGCAGCGACAAGCGGTGTCTAATGCGACAGGCCGCGCTAGCGAATAGGCCGCTGCTGCACTAGGTAGCTGAGCACTTGGCCATGGGTGGGGGTGAGGTGGATGCCGCGATCGCGGATGGCAATCAGCGGCGTCCAGTAGCGTCGCTCCACGTAGTGCAGCAGGTGCAGACGGGCGACGGCGTCTTGTACTCCATCGGGGGAGCCGATAATCAGGTGGCGCAGATGTGAGTCTTCGACTGGTCTTGAAGGACCAACGCATCCCGGCGCGGGGGCGGGCTCGATTAGGGTTGGGGGGATGGGGGTGTTAGCTGGCCCTTCAATGAGCAGGGGATCGAGCGGGCCACCTGCTGCAGCGAACTGTGCCGCCGCCTCGGTGAGGGGCGATAGGTGAGTTAGAGGTAACATGAGGGACTCCAGTTGTGTTGGGTTGGAGTCCCCCAAAAACCGGCCATCTCCAGACGTCGTGCGTTCGGGATGGCGCAGGTAAAATGTACCTCAGGCCTTCCCGACAGCCTATACCTGTCGTGGGGGCTTAGGAGCTGCGTGTTGTTACTAGCAACACGCAGCTCCGCCCGGACCGAATTCTTGGGAGACTAAACCATGGGAACCACGGCTATAGCAAATGAGAATAGTACATCTTTGCGGTTGGGGCAAGGGGAAGTTTTACATTTGGGCCGCGATTTGTCAGGCCGCTGGCTGGCGAGCGACCAACTGGTTCAAATGAGGGCTGTGGGCGATCGCAGCGGGCCAGCTTTTGAGATTGAGGGGCATCTAGGATGTCTGCCGTCTGTTCATGCCTCGGTTTGGGCAAGGGAATCTTAATGAAAATTGGCGGATAAAAATATTTTGGCGATGCTGCCAAAAGAAGCTGCGCAAAGGGCGATTTGCCTGGCGGGACACCTCTAGAATTCGCCGACAGAATCAGAATTTTCTGAGGGCATCGTCCCTTTTGCTAGTAGGATAGATTGCCTTTGACCGCTTTAATTTAGGCGGTAAATTAAGCATCTATTGATATTTTCTGAGTAATTCTGCGCGCTAAGCGACAGGACCAATGGAACCACTCAAGCGCTTCGGTATCTCGACAACAAACTCGGTTCCCCCTCCGGGAGCCGAGCGGCAATAAAGCTTTCCGTTATGGTTGCCTGCCACAATTTGATAGCTGATCGAGAGGCCCATTCCCGTTCCGACACCGATGGGCTTTGTCGTAAAAAAGGGATCAAAAATGCTAGCTTGAGTCTCAGCCGCCATGCCAATACCATTGTCCTGAATTGAAATCGAAACGCTAGTGTCTGAGGCGATCGCTGTGGTGATTGCGATGCGGCCCGCATAATTTAGCTCAGCATTGGCCTGTCGCTCTTCGATGGCATCGACAGCATTTGCCAACAAGTTGATGAACACCTGGTCAAGCAGGCTGCCATAGCATTCGATCAAAGACAAATCGCCGTACAGCTTAACCACCTCAACTTCTGGTTTGCCGGCGCGTCCGTTGAGGCGATTTTGTAAGATCACCAGCGTGTTGTCGATACGCTGGTTGATATCGACTGCCGATTGTCCAACCTGCTCTAGCCGCGAGAAGGTGCGCAGCGACTGAACAATGGCCTGAATACGGGTTGCGCCATTTTCCATTGAGCTGAGCAGCTTCGGAAAGTCCTCAAGGATGTAGTCGATGTCGGCCTGCCTGGAAAGCTGAGCGATCGCCTGGGGCGGCTCTGGATAGGCATCTTGATAGTGCTGAACGAGCGTGGTTAGGCTGTTGACATAGTCTGTCGCCGCCGCAAGATTGCCGTAAATAAAGCCCACAGGATTGTTGATCTCATGGGCAATGCCCGCTACGAGCTGCCCCAGGCTGGACATTTTCTCAGCCTGCACCATGTGAATTTGAGCGTCCTGCAGCTCCTGATACGAGCGCTCAAGCTGCTGAGTTTTGGCCTGAGATTCTTCGTAAAGCTGGGCTTGGTAGATGGCGATCGCCACCTGGTTGGCAATGCTTTGAAATAGAGCAATCTCCTCATCTCGCCAGGGCTGACTGCCAGTGACTCGGCCTAAGACAATGGCGCCGATTGCTCCGCCAGCCGTATGGATGGGCAACCCTAGCAAGGTAGAAAGACCGACAGATTGGAGATGCTCCAACAGTTTCCCATCTTCAACGTCAGCTAGCCGCTCAATGCGGTAAATCCGATTATCAAGAATGTGCTCAAGTATGTCGGGGCAGTCGTCATAGGTATAAGTCCCAATGCAGCTTTGCAGCCCACTGACTTTTTTCTCCATCACCGCCTCTAGCAGATGTGAGCTTCGCTCTGAGCTGTCGCTAAACCTGTACCAGGCAAACACACAGCTCTCGACCGGAAGCTCAGCGACAACGCCATTGACCAAATTGTGTAAGATAATGTCCAGATCGAGAGAATCTCGAATCTCGGAGCTGATGCGGTTGAGAAACTGCGTCCGGTTGAGTAGCGCATGGACTTGAGCTTCGGCCCGCTTGCGATCGTTGATGTCGCGGATAGCGGCTATGCAGTGCATGGACTCATCATCAGCCCCGCGTACAAATGAAAGGCCTGTTGCAGCCCAAAAGGTGCTGCCGTCCTTACGGATGTAGCGTTTTTCTTGAGAAAAGTCTGTTCTCTCTGCCCCGTCAGAGAGATCTCTGGCCAAAACAATGTTCTGGCGATCGTCAGGATGGGTAATGTCTTCGACTGTTTTCGACAAAATCTCCTCACGGGAGTAGCCCAGCATCGCGCAAATATGCGGATTGACGTCAATGAGTCTACCGTCAGCAGTTGCAATCACAAGGCCCATCGCCGCCTGGTTGTAAATGGTGCGGTAGCGCTCTTCGCTCTCCCGCAGCGCAAGCTCTGCCTGACGGCGGGTTGTGATGTCCACAGCCATTGCCATCGTGACGCGGCGACCGTCGGGCAATGGAGCTAACGGGGTAGTGGTGATCAGCCAAATCCGCTGGCTCCCGTCTCGCGTCGTAATCGCAAACTCTCCGTCATCCCGCCGAGCCGTGAGGCTGTAGTTTTCGTGAATGGTTTGCAGGCAACTCGCAGCGCGATCGCCGCAGGCTAGCTTTACCCAGTCTCCGACCGTAGCAATCTCGTCATGGGTATAGCCGGTTAGCTCAGTCCAAACCGCATTGATTTGCAGCACCTCGTCATCCTCAGCGCGGATCATAATGGGGAAGGGCGCATTGGCAATGGCGCTACGAAAGCGCTGCTCACTGTCTTGCAGCGCTTGCTCGGCCCGTTTGCGCTCGGTGATGTCTTGGTAGGTCCCCAAAACGCCGATCACCTCACCCTCTAGATTGCGTAGAGGAAGTTTGTTGGTCTCTAGCCAAAGTTGGCTGCCATCCGCATGGACTTGAGTCTCAATACTTCCCAGCTTGGCAACATTCTGAGTGACGACGTGGCGATCGTTAGCCCGATAGCTCTCAGCCTCAGTCTCGGACCAGGGCATGTCATAGTCTGTCTTCCCGATGAGCTCTGAAACTGACTTGAGATTGGCATCTCGAAGAAGATTTTGGTTGCAGCCCAAGTAAACTGAGTTGCGGTCTTTCCAGAATACGGATAGCGGAAATGTATCTAGGACAGTCTGTAAAAACTGCTCGCGCTCCCGCAGCTCAGCGGTACGCTCTTTTACTTTGGCTTCTAGCTGCTGGTTGAGCTGCTCTAGAGACGACTTTGCCCGCTGCCGCTCTAGCTCAGCGGCGGCGCGAGCGGCAAAGACGCGCAGAATTTGTTCTGCCCACTCTGGTTTTGGAATCAGCCGCTCATCAAGAATACATAGGGTACCGATTTTCTCACCGGAGCTGTTGCGCAACGCGACGCCTAGGTAGCTCTCTACCCCCATCTCTACTAAATCGTTGTCCTCAGGAAAGGCCTGCTGAAGCAGACTGCTACAGTAAAAGGAGCCATGCCGCAAAACCTGTTCGCAGGGTGTAGTGGCAGCTTGATACGAGAACTCGGGCTGCAGCGTTCCGTTGATGGAGCAGGCCAGTACGTTCAGGTTTGGCCCAATTTGCTCGGTTACAATAACATGAGAAACCTCCAGAGTCTCTGAGATATGATGTGTCAGCGCAGGGAAGAAGTCTTGTCCGGTTGTGGCGGCGGTACCGGCAATTAGGCTCTGTAGCTGGGCCTCGGATCGTTTTCGCTCGGTAATATCTCGAATAATGATGAGCACCTCTTGCCCATTGAGAGGGGCGATGCGAACCTCCTCGTAGCGCAGGTCGCCATCGCGGTCAAAGCTCTGCTCGTACACCTGCAGGCAGCCGCTATCAAGGGCTTGGTTGGCATGGCGTAGTCGCTGCTGTGCGAGCTCAGGCGATAGGCCGACATAGACGTTTTGCGCGTCAATGGGTTCTGGCAGCGGCTTAGCCTGAATGGCAGTGCCTCCGGCAAATCGGCTATAGTTTCCCTGCCGGTCCATCTGAATCAACAGATCAGGCATCGTGTCAATGAGAGTGCGATTCGTCCGCTCGCTCTCAATTAAAGACGCCTCAATCTGCTGTCGCCTGCACGCTTCGTCTTGAAGCTTCTGAGTCATCTCAGTTCGCTGCAGGGCTCCTGAAGGATGTTGCTTCTGCTCAGGGGCACTCAATGAGCGGCGCGCTAGGGCCTCGCAGCTCACAAGCCCAATAGGATAATTCTGTTCGTCGAGGACGGGGAGATAGGGATATCGGCTGCGATCGCCCTTGTCCAGCCTGAAGGCCGCACCAAGGTTGGACACCGCCAAGTCCGACTCGCGCAGCGCGATGTCAGAGCGGTCCATCACCTGCTGCATTGAGAGGGTATCGAGCGCGCGGCGCTGTGCGACGAGGTGTATGACATCTCGCTCGCTCAGCATGCCGGCGTATTGCCCGTTCTGGACCACAAGCACGCAGCTGACGCAGTGTCGATGGTCGTCTATCAAATTGCTTGCTGCATCGCTGCCAGTCTCTGGCGACGGACTGGCTCTATGGTTCATTTGAGCGCTGTCCATCTGGGCGATCGCCTCTATCACCGCCGTATCTGATGAGACAATGATGGGGTCTCGCCTGATAAGGGATGATTCTAGCCCTATTGGGATAGGGTAGTCGGCGCTAGAAGGCATCTAAAATTAGCTCATTAACTGGCATCGCAATACAACACATGATGCCTTGTCCTTTCAATACATGGCGACCGAGAATACAGCGATCTTGTATGACGATTCGTAACGCATACCTATAACGATACCCAATTGTTTATGACCTGGCATTCCGTCCGCTTTGCTATAGTCCTGGTGGAACTTCTCTTAGCCTAGCTGAATCTTCAGCCGCAGGCAGGTTGAGAGTGGCAACTTGCACCTATTCTGTAACTCCATGACCACCTCCCCTAGTCCTCTTCACCAGCAGACCCTTTCCCTCGACCACAATGCCTTGGCCCACAGCCTGGCCGCCACCGAAAATCTGCTCATTATTCAAGACCTCGACGGCGTCTGTATGGAGCTGGTCAAAGACCCTCTCACCCGCGTCATAGACCTAAGCTACGTGCGAGCCACCCAAGCCTTCGACAATCATTTCTATGTGCTTACTAATGGCGAGCACATTGGGCAGCGAGGGGTAAACGGCATCATTGAGCGCGCTGACGCCAAGCCGCTGAATACTGGATACCTGCCGGGCTTAGCGGCAGGTGGGGTACAGTGGCAAACCCGAACCGGGGAAGTTTCCCACCCGGGGGTAAGCGACGCAGAGCTGGCCTTTTTGACCGCCGTTCCAGAGCATATCAAGGCCCGGCTGGAGGCATTTTTTAAGCGTCACAGCAGCGGCCTTTCGGGCGAGACCATCGCTCAAGGTATTGCCGCTTCAGCTTTGGACAATGTCGCCTCTCCCACCGCCAACCTCAACACGTTTCAGAGCCTTCTAAGCGATCGCCCTCAGCTCTACCTGACCCTGCAGCAGGAAATGGTGGCGCTGATGGATACTCTTTTAGAGGATGCTGCAGGACAGGGATTGGAAAACTCTTTTTTCGTGCATTTTGCGCCCAATCTAGGGCGAGATGACCAGGGAAATGAGCGAGTCTGGTACGCCGATAGAGATGGGGGGAGCCTCGGCACTACCGACTTTCAATTTATGCTGCGGGGGGCGATTAAAGAGGCCGGGGTGCTGGCGTTGCTCAATCGCTACTATCGCCAGCGCACAGGGGCATATCCCCTCGGCGAGGACTTCAATGCCCGCAGCGCCCCCCAGAATGCCGATGAGCTATTAGCTTTGGCGCGGAAGTTTGACCCGGCGCAGATGCCGCTCATTGTAGGCGTTGGGGACACGATCACCAGTCAGGTGGTAGACGGGCAGGTGCGGCGTGGGGGAAGCGATCGCAATTTCCTGCAGCTTATCCAGGATATGGGCCGCGAGATCAACAGGGGTAATTTGGTGGTGTATGTGGACAGCAGCGGCGGGGAGGTGAAGCGGCGTCCCCTGACTGTAGATACTGTTGCTGGGGAGATGCGGGTGACGGCGGGGCCGGGAGACCCTCGGGATGTGAGTGACCCGCTGACGCTGAACGTGGTGTTTCCTGGTGGGCATGAGCAGTACATTCGGGCATTTAGTGCCGCTGCCCACGAGCGCCGGTCAGCCGCCGCCCCAGACGCACCACTGTGAGCAGGAAGTTCTTCGCTTAGCTCGCGCGCAGTCAATACACAAGAGCCATTTCAATCTTGATCGCAGGTCGGGACGGGATCATACCCCCCGGGATGAAAAGGGTGACAGCGCAGCAGACGGCGCAGTGCTAAGCCGCTTCCTTTCAGGGCCCCGAATCGCTCTATCGCCTGGAGTGCGTACTGAGAGCAAGTCGGCTGAAAGCGGCAGCTCGGGGTAAACAGCGGCGAGATGATGAGGCGGTAGCCGCGGATAAGGAGCAACAAAAGATGTTTCATAGAGCTGTCGTATTGCTACTCTCAGCTTAGTGCAAGCTTGGGGAAGACGGTGCAAGCCCAACGCTAAAAGCGGGCTGCCGAAATATCTTCAGGGCTAGTCAAGTCTGTGTAAACCTGCTGGCAAAAAAGAAATTCTGGCAACCCGCATTGAATAGCGAGATTATAAATGCGAGCTGTAGACTATTTGGTCACCAGTTCACGAGTAGGAGTCTCGAGCTCTGCGATCGCCGGACGGGCCACCGATGCGCCTAGCCAAGAGGCCAGCCAGGTATCCAGCGCGAACAGACCAGGGCCATTGACTGCGAAGAACAAAAAGACTACAGAATACAGTGCCGACAGCTCCAGGTAAGGAATGCTAAATCCGGCAACCTTGATGTGGTGGTACATGGCCACGAGCATGGTCGAGAACAGACCCAATGCAGCAGGGCGCGTGAACAGGCCCAACAGCAGCAGTGGCGCACCGATTACCTCGGTTAGGGCAGCAACATAGCTAAAGAATATTGGGAAGGGCAAGCCAATAACCTGAACGTAGGCCGTCGCAAAGCTTTCGATATCCGCCAGCTTGTCTAATCCGTTGTGAATCATGACGGTGCCAGCGACAACGCGCAGGGCCGTCCAGGCAATTTGGGACGGATAGTTGGCTGAGAAGTTTGATCGTAGGGCAGTTAGGCCTAGAGAAAGAGCGCTAGAGAAATTACTCATGAGAAGGGGAATTGATTAGGAGTGTAACGAGTGCTAATTAAAATGTAACAAATCTCAACGACTTTTGCAGATTCTCAGACAAGATTTTGGCGAATTTGGGCACGAACTTAAAGGGTTATGAGGGGATGATCTCATCCACAGGATGGAGGTATAGCTTATGTTTCGGCCCGGCGAATAAAATCAGAGGCCGTTCCCTCCCCCAAGCGGAGCATTTCCACCGCTGAGTTTCCTCTTCATAAATCTTGTGGTTTTATTAGAAAATATCATGGTAGGCAGCGCAGCACTGCGATCGCTTCCTCAATCCGTTCAGTCTCCAGAAAAAATATTCTTTCCCCCATCTCATGAGCGACAACTACGACGAGAAATATACCCACCCTGACCTGCGCCGAGCGCTGAAGAAAGAGATCATGCAGTCTGACAAGGGGGGAGAGCCTGGGCAATGGTCGGCCCGCAAAAGCCAGCTCCTGGTGCAGCGGTATGAACAAGAGGGAGGGGGGTATCAAAAAGATGAAAAGGATGATGCGGCGCGATCGCTAGAGCAGTGGGGCGAGCAAAACGAGCAAACCCAGGATGGCGATCGCGCCCACTGGGGAGAGCAGACTAAGCAGGAGCTCTATGACCAGGCTAAATCAGAGGAGATATCTGGTCGCAGTCAGATGAACAAAGATGAGCTGATCGAGGCACTACAGGACGCGGATGACGACGCGGCAAAAGGGTCGTCTAGCGACGACTTAGCCTCAAACACCAAGGCGGAGCTGTATGAGCAGGCCCGTGAGCTCGACATCTCTGGCCGCAGCAAACTGGATAAGAGCGGGTTAATTGACCACATCGAAGACGCCAAGTCATAGCACGTGCGACCCTTATACCGCCGCTCGCTCTAGCGGGTGGAGCGCGGGGATTCCCCGCTGAAAGCTAAATTTACACAAACAAGATATCTAGCGGCCAGCCTTAACACGATTTATACGGTTATTGCAGCTCGAGCAGGTTAACGTTGATACTAGTTAACACAAAAGTACAGCTGTAGGCTCTCAAAGCAGGAGCCTCGCTCTACATCTGACATCTACGCATCTCAAGCCGCTGACAATAAGCGCCCAGCAGCATTCTACCCGCTAACAAGTTTCCTTTTGCCAGATACTTCACGGAGCCACAGCAGGCGTTTCTCCATGGGGTTTGCTTTGCCAAAACGATCGCACGAGCATTGAGTCAGGGAACAGTGCCACCTAGACCGTGTAGGCCAATTACTTCAACAGTTCACGGAGTCTGAACCTATGAGCTTCTCTCGATCCCTAGTGTCTTCTTCAATTTTGGCTGGAGCTGTCTTTTGCGCAGCAACGGCTCCTCTCGCAATGCTAAAGTCTGACGCCGTTACCATTCAGTTCGGCGATGAACCCATCTTTGTTGGTCAGGTTGAAGACGTTGCAGTGCCGTACATGGGCCTCGCAATGGCCATCAGCTTTGGCGTTGGGGCGGTGCATCTGTCCAGCCTAGGATGGAGACAGTCGTCCGCAAAGCTGTCAGAGACCCAAGATGAAGTCACGCAGCTCAAGCAAAAACTTCAAGAGCAGACCCTACGGGTAGACGCGGTTCAATTTTCAGACGAAAAACTGGAGAAGGCCGGTCTCAACCCGTTTATAGATCCCGCCAAGTCTCAAATCACACAGCCAGTTTCCCCTCGCCCCACCAGTCTGCCCGCTAGCAGTGCCCCGCTGATGCCTATGGCTAGAGCTGCCGCATCAGCCATGCCAGCCGCTCAAAGCTTCCACGGATTTTCTGCCCCAGCTCCGGCAGCTGGCAGTACTCTATCCGCTTCGCCTCAGCAAGGGCAACTCGCGCAGACCCAGAACTTAGACGATTTGATGTCTCAGATCAAACAGGTTATGGCACAGGTTGAGAAGCTTCAGGATCAGGGCGTCAACGCCCATGCACACATCGCGTAGCGGCAAAGCGGACTATACGTTTGCTGGGCGGGCAGGTCGTGGAGGCTGGTCCGCCCTGTTCTAATGTGCATGGGACTAATGCGCGCTGAACTGATGTGCGCCGAACCTATATGCATATGCGCCGGACTAATGTGCGCCGAGTTCGTACCCGTTAGGCTTGCAGACTCGGAATTAGTCGACGTCGCCTTTCATGCGCTCTAGGGTGAGCTGCATCTGCTCAAACATTTGCTGCGGCGTCATGCCAAACTGGTTGAGCTGCGTTTTTAACTGCTCGACCGTCATTTGGGCCGTAAAGTCTTCAGAGAGTTCGAAGCGCTTCATGAAGATGTGATAGCGCTCCAAAACGGCCTCCATCCGCTCAATGAAAATCTTTTTCCCTTCTCGGTCAAACTTGCCGTACTCCCCCCCCAGCTGTACAAGCGACTGGTAGTCCTCGAAGAGTTTTTGCGCTTCTTGCTGGACAATCTCAGAATCAAAAAATCCCATTGCCGTTTTCAACCCGTTACTGACCTATCTGTACCTATTGCCTTAATCCCTCAGCCGCATTGATGACCTGAGTTGGCGATCGCAGCTGTAGCTTATGCCTGAACCTACTTTGACTGTAGCGGTACATCCCCACCTGTGACTATCGAAAAAACCGAACCCCTCGGTGAAGCGGGGTGTGACATCATAAGGGTACGCGATTTCCCCCCAGTAAATAGATCATGAAAACGACCGGTCCCTACGATGCAGATAAGCGGAAACTTCTCTCTGCGCTGAGCCACGGCTCTATCTTCTTTAACGCTCTTGTCCTGTCTGTCGGCGTTCCGATTGCCGTCATGCTGGTCTCAGACGATCCCGTAGTCAAAGAAAACTCCAAAGAGGCCATCAACTTTCACATCAACGTATGGTTTTGGAGCCTGGTTGTCGGCGTTTTGACCTTTCTCACTCTAGGGCTGTTGGGCTTTATCTTGGGACCGCTGCTGCTGCTAGTGTATTTTGGCCTAGCAATCTGGGCTATTTTCCACACCCTTACCCAACCTGGCGACCCCTTCCGCTATCCGTTCATCCTGAGATTGCTTTAGGGCGGGCCCAATTTTTGGTTTGCGGCTTATTACAATTCACAAGGTCAGTAATTCAAGTGCGGTATCGTGATTGGCGTAGAGCAAATGCCTACGCCGATCACGATACCGTTGCTGATTCACCGCTATGACCTTGGCGCAACCGAACCGTCCACATCACCGAGCCAAGCCGCTTGCTCCGGGGAAGCCTCGACCTGCGAAGGATCTATGCAGCGACTGCGGCCTTTGCGACACGTCCTATATCCACTACGTCAAAGACGCCTGCGCATTTCTCAACCAGCAGATCCCGGAACTTGAGACCAAAGTCCATGGGCGATCGCGTGACTTAGAGAGTTCAGACGATTGCTACTTTGGGGTACACCAAACGATGATGGCTGCCCGCAAGCAGACCCCGATTGAAGGGGCTCAGTGGACTGGTATCGTCAGCACTATTGCCATTGAGATGCTAAACCGGGGGCTCGTGGAGGCGGTGGTGTGCGTGCAAAACAAAGACGACGATCGCTTTGGGCCAAAGCCCGTGCTGGCGCGATCGCCGGAGGAAGTTTTGGCGGCGCGCGTGAACAAACCTACTTTATCTCCCAATTTATCGGTGCTTGAGCAAATAGAGCAGTCGGGAGTGAAGCGGCTGCTGGTGATTGGCGTAGGCTGTCAAATTCAGGCGCTGCGAGAGGTGGAAGATAAGCTCGGTCTCGAAAAACTCTACGTGCTGGGTACCCCCTGCGTCGATAACGTCACCCGCGCAGGGCTGCAAAAGTTTTTAGACACCACCAGCCGCTCGCCGGATACAGTTGTGCATTACGAATTTATGCAGGACTTTCGCGTCCACTTTAAGCACGAGGATGGCTCCACGGAAACCGTCCCTTTCTTTGGCCTCAAGACCAACCAGCTCAAAGACGTATTCGCCCCCTCTTGCATGAGCTGCTTTGACTACGTCAATTCCCTCGCAGACCTAGTGGTGGGCTACATGGGAGCGCCTTTTGGCTGGCAGTGGACGGTGGTCCGCAACGACACCGGCCAGGAAATGCTGGATCTGGTGGCAGACCAGCTCGACACTCAGCCCGTTGCCTCCCAGGGCGATCGCCATGCCGCCGTGCAGCAGAGCATTCCCGCCTACGATAAGGGGGTGACGCTGCCGATGTGGGCGGCGCGGCTGATGGGAGTCGTGATTGAGAAGATTGGGCCGAAGGGGCTGGAGTATGCCCGCTTCTCCATCGATTCTCACTTCACCCGCAACTATCTCTACACCCAGCGCAACTATCCCGACAAGCTGGATGCCCATGTGCCGGAGTACGCTAAGCGCATCGTGGGGCAGTACGAGCTGCCGGACTAGCGCTAAGGCTAGGGAACGTTTTTGTCAGCTAGTCGGTATCAGTCAGCCTGTGGCTCAGCAGGCATATTCGCCCGGTAGTTGGCGTCGACCCAGCACTGAGGTAGCGCTTCACCCGAGGGGAAAATCAATCCAGTTTTTTGAAAGGACTCCGGCGGTTGCTCATTTTGCCCAGCCTGAATCTGACCCTTTACATGAGACTCTGTTGGGTCAAAGAGAACATCGACCTCGGAAATCTTGATAAGGTCGTCTTCGTCTTTTTGCTTGAGAAACATAGGGATTCAAACTGTAGGGTACGGGCGTAAGGTTACCGAAGTTTGACTTACGCGAGCGTCTGTCAAGCGAGTGAGTTTGAACGATGTCTCAATCCCGCTGCTATAGCAACTGCCTTGATGCATTGGGACAGTTGCGCGTTCAGTTGTCGACATAACGTCAGGCTTTCAGCCGATTTTGGTGTCATAAGCCACTGAACCAGTGCAGCATAGCGGCGATCGCAGTAAGCTATCGTTGGGGTGTCACTTTTTAACGCAGCAACATGTTCAATCGCAAACTGCTTGGATTTGCCCTCGCGGGTCTATTGGTCGTGCTCATCGGAGCCGTTCGCCATGGGCCTTCAGTCGCACAGCGTCAGGCCCGCGCCATTGCAGAGCTGCACCAAAACGACGTACCAGTCCCCTCACCTGCCGTGGCCCTGGCTACCGAAGCTCAAGGCGCAGCCGTCACCTACGGTGACATCGACGGGACCTCCCTCACGGGCTACCTCGCTCAACCCGCTGATGTAGCCGAACCCCTCCCCGGCCTGATCGTCATTCAGGAATGGTGGGGACTGAACGATAATATCCGCGCCATGACCCGCCAGCTCGCGGACCAGGGCTACGCCGCGCTAGCGGTAGACCTGTACGATGACCAGGTCGCCGAAACGCGAGAAGAGGCGAGCGTGCTGGTGCAAAAAGCCTTGGAAGACCCCACTCGCCTAGAGCAAAACCTAGCTCAGGCTTACGACTACCTCGACAGCCGGCTTGAGGCTCCTCGCATCGGCAGCATTGGCTGGTGCTTCGGCGGCACCTGGTCCCTCAATACGGCGCTGCTGTTTCCCCAGTCTCTCGACGCGGCGGTGATCTACTATGGCGGCGGCATTACCACCGATCGCGATCGCCTCCAGACCTTGGAGCTGCCGGTTCAGGGCCACTTCGGGATGCTAGACAGCAACCCCTCGCCTGAGACGGTACGGGAGTTTGAAGCGGTGCTGACGGATCTGGGCAAGCCGGTAGAGGTCTACTTCTACGACGACGCTAACCATGCGTTCGCCAACCCCTCAGGAACGCGCTACAACGCCGAGGCGGCGGAGCTGGCTTGGGAGCGCACGACGGCGTTCTTAAAAGAGCACCTGCAGTAGGCCGCTGGATTTAAGCGCTGTGGGAGCGATGGGGATGCCGGTCTGGCAGCGATCGCTCCCTGCGCCCTCAAGTTGAGCCGTTGATATCACCGCCTCAGCCCATATGAGAAGGCGTAGCTATCTTGGCAGTCTGTTTATGCGGGTAGCGGCGGTTCCCATGGGCTTATGATAAGCTAAAGCGTACAAGCGCTTCGGGATGTGGCGCAGCTTGGTAGCGCACTTCGTTCGGGACGAAGGGGCCGTGGGTTCGAATCCCGCCATCCCGATTTTTCTTAAAATCGCTGCTAGACCCTTTTGCTCGCCAGCCAGGGATTGAAAGGGCGGAATGTGGATCAAGAGGGCGGGGGCTGCAACAAATAAAAGGTGCCACCCCACAAGCGCGATCGCCAAATCTGCCAGTAGGTGACTGATGTAGCAGACCCACAGCGAGCGGTAGGTCAAATAGCACCACGACCAAATCGCACCGGCGGCAAAGACGCCAAGGGAACCCACACCTACCACGAGCCACCCCGTATAGGCAGCCAGGGCAATAATGTGGTGGAGCGTGAAGCAGAGAGAGGCAAAATATATTGCGATAGCGCCGCTAAAGATCGCCGCGCATTGCCGGCACAGAAACCAGCGCCAGATATATTCTTCGACTAGGGCATTGATGAGCGTGAAGTATATGGCGCTTGCTAGGTAAAGCAGAGGCTGAGCCAGGCCAATCTGCTCTGCTTTTAGCCGGACGTCAGCCGGGTCAATCCAGCGCTGCCCCACCAGCCCGTAGGCTCCAAGAATAACCCCAAACATAATGGTCCCCAGGATGACTCCATCTAGGCACTGTCGCTTTGAGGGGGACGACAGGCTGAGCTTGCCTTTATCAACCCAGATAAACCAGGCCAGCGGTAGGGCGAGCATGACGACCCGCGTCAGAACGAAAATGAGTTGCCCTGCTGCCCCTAAAAGAAAGAGCCGAGCAGCGATGCCAAGGCTGGCAGCGGCGGTGATCAGCAGAATCGCTAGTTTTGGGCGACGGGAGGCGGCAAGATTAGACATAGTTAGGGCTGAATGGCCGAGGTCGCCAGCAGAAATGCGATCGCCTCATCGTGTCGCAGCATGGCGATCGCCGCGTCGGAGGTGGGATTGCTGCGCCAGCGACTGCACTAAGTTGAACTTTGGATGATCATTCTGAAGCAGGGTATTGGCAATCACCATATTGCCCTGAAAAGCCCACGGCTGAGAATTCGACTTCAAAGTCCACCTCCATTCCCGGAAAATCCGGTATCGCCTCAGAAGCGCCTTCAGAAATTTCGAGCAACCTAGCTGCCTCTATCGTAATGCCAGCAATCAGTGCTTTGGCGCAGCTGTTCCAATGTTGAAACCACGACTTCGTAAGCTTCCTCACGCGCGCGTTGATGGACTGACTGTGTCACCGGCTGAGTCCTGTGGTATTGTGACGGGCGAAGCAACTTAGGTGCCGACCTATTTAAAGACTTTCACCCGTATTTTTTATGTTTCGCCGCCACTTTAAACGGAAGCTTATACTTCGCGCGCTGCTCGTCGCTTTCATGTTTTGGACAACGTCTGGAGCGATGGACCCTGCTCATGGCCAACTCGCTCCAGGAGCTACTGATGCACGGCCCCACGATGTGCCCAGCACCGTCACGCGTCTAGGCAGCATTGAAACCGCCCCAGTGCGATCGCCACTGCTGCGGCAGGACTTATTTCAAGTCGCAGCGCCTACGGTATATACCCGCGACGGTGAGTACGACGAGAACCGATATCCAGTTGAGCTGCGGGCAGAGCTGATTGAAGCTAATCTGAAACGTGCGGTAGAGCGACTGGCCGATAGTGATTCTGCCGAGGTCTCGATTTCTGTTTTAAACGGCGCGACGATTCTTCAAGTCACCAATGATGACCTCTCGCGACCCGTCAATATTCTCACAATTACCGAGTTAGACGCTCGGTTTAATGGCCAGTCCGTTGATGAGCTTGCGGAGGACTGGCGAGCGGTGACCGAGGAGCAGCTGGCTGAGGTTTTAGCTACTAGACAGGAAGCCCCGCGCTCTACCCGTCAGGGTGAGCGTCGGGATGAGAGTCGCGCTAGCCGAAGTGCGCCCGCAAAATGATGCACAGCGGATAGTGCGCTCAGCGCTGAGGCTAGCAGTTGGTATGATAGAGATAGCAAGGTGATACACCCCGCAAAGAGTGTGACGGGCCCGTAGGCGAAAGCTGCAAGTCACCCGTTCCTCAGTTTGCAAATGTATCTGCGACACATAGTGCGTATCCTCCCTCGCGGAGATGAAAATTCAAAACTCTGCCGTGGGGCATCAGGCGGAGTATAAACCTATCTCAGGATATGTCTCGGCAATAGCTGGGAGTCACTGAGGAAGCCCGCGCTGTACAGCTTGCTGTCAGCGTCGGGAGGATGTCACAAGCCAGAGATCAGATTACCCCCCAGATACTGCGAGCCAGCGGAATCTTTGCGGGAATGGCTGCTATTTCCGCTGCATTGCTGTGGCTACACTGGCTCCTCAGACGCCGCCGGAAAGTGCTGCAGCGCCGTGAGGCCGAGCAGGCTGCTATTCTACTCGATGCCCAAGAGGCACCGTCGATGCCCGTCGTCGAACGTGATCACGGTGACGAAAACGGGACAGGCGAAAACGAAATAGAGGGTTGGCAGGAGCGCTTGGTCGAGCTGCGATCGCGCTTCCTCGACGGGTTAGACCATCAGCTTTCCTTGAAGCGGCGGCTGGGCATCAATCGCTTTTTACGCTGGTCTGTGTTCTGGCTCTTGGTGATAGTTCTTTACCAAAAATCATGGGTCTAAAGCCCCGTCCTTCAGGACGGCTTCTCTAAATGTAGGCGATCTATCCAATCTTCTACCAGTTGAGTCATGGTCTTGTCCCTCTCTTTTGCAATCGCCCTAAGCTTTTGCAATCTTTTAATAGAGACTCTTAAATTAAGCTGTCCTTTTGCCATACTGCCTACACAATGCCTACGCATCTATGCTAACATAAACAGTATGAGAACATTGAAGTTTAAGATATACGAGCACAAGCGGAACCGGCACCTAAAGCGCACTATTAATGCTGCTGGGGTGATTTGGAACCACTGCATTGCTCTCCACAAACGGTACTACCGTATGTGGGGCAAACACCTCAATTGCTCTAAACTTCAGTCTCATATTGCCAAGCTACGGAGGCGCAATCCGTTTTGGCAGTTGGTGGGGTCTCAGGCTGTGCAGGACATCTGCCAGCGAATTGAAAAGGCATACCAGCTGTTCTTTAAGCATCACGGCAAAGGCTATAGGCCGCCTAGCTTTCAGAAGGTAAGGCGATACAAGTCGTTCACCCTAAAACAGGCGGGATACAAGCTGCTCAATGGTGGTCGTATCAAGATAGGCAGCAGGGTCTACCAGTATTGGAATTCAAGGGAGATAGAGGGCAAGGTTAAGACCGTCACGGTGAAGCGATCGCCTTTGGGTGAGCTGTTTTTAGCCGTTGTGGTGGACCAGGAAGCTGAACCAGTTCAAGGCATCGAGACGGGTAAAACCGCTGGTGCTGATTTTGGACTGAAGACGTTTCTCACTTTGTCAGATGGTACTCAAATCGAGTCTCCTGAATTCCTGAAAGCATCGCTCAAAGACCTTTGCCGAGCTAGCCGCAACCTATCGCGCAAGCGAAAAAAGTCGGCAAACTGGCACAGGGCAAGACTAAATCTAGCTCGCTGCCATGAGGCCATAGCCAATAGGCGACGAGATTGGTTTTGGAAGCTTGCCCACCGGCTAACCGATACCTACGATGCGCTCTACTTTGAGACGCTGAACCTGAAAGGGATGCAGCGGCTATGGGGCCGGAAGATATCGGACCTAGCCCTAGCTGAATTTCTCGAAATCCTTCAGTGGGTGGCAAAGAAAAAAGGCAAGACCGTAGCATTCATCGACCAGTGGTATCCCAGCTCTAAAACTTGTAGCTGTTGTGGGCACGTACTGAAGGAGTTAGATCTAAAACAACGGCAGTGGGATTGCCCTATTTGCAACGAACATCACGATCGAGACTTGAATGCTGCAATAAACATTCAACGGGTTGGGGCGTCAACCCGTGGGCTAGGCGATGTCAGACAGGCTCAGCCTGCGATCGCTGCTTGATTCCAGAATCCCCGCTCTTCAGGGCGGGGAGTACGTCAAGGTGGAGCAATCTGGGTTACCTCAAATGTTGCCATATGGCGCGTTGGCAGGAACTGGCTCCTTGGACTGCCCATTGAGCTTTTACTCGTCGGGTTTGGGGTGAGCCTGGCGATTCGTATTGGCCACGGACTAATCAACAGTGCCGCGAATAACTGGGAAGACTACAGCTTTATTTCTTTAGGAGAAGCGAAACGCCGGGCGCTAAGAATCTCGACAATTTCAGGAGTACTGGAAGATCTGACCACCATTCTTTTTGTGGGTTTGGGCATAATTCTGATGCTCAATTTTATGGGCGTTTCCACGGCGTCTATTTTGGCAGGTAGCGCGGTGATTGGCTTCGCGATTTCATTTGGCTCCCAAAGCTTAGTCAAAGACTTCATCAACGGCTGCTTTATTCTCCTAGAGGATCAGTTTGCCGAGGGGAATGTGATTAGTATTGGGGATGTGGGTGGGTTTGTAGAGAGCTTGAACCTGCGCATCACTCAACTCCGTGACGGCGAAGGGCAGCTGATCACAATTCCCAACAGCGCTATCTCTGAGGTAAAGAACCTGACGCGGTCGTGGTCGCGAGTGGACTTTACGATCGCCGTAGCCTATGAAACAAACCCCAAGACGATACTGGATCTGCTGAATGCCGTTTCGACACAGATGTATGACGATCTGAACTGGCGGGGCCGCATGGCGGGGCCGCCTGAGTTTTTGGGTATTGACAGTGTCTCCCACGACAACACTCCGGACAGTTTTCGGTGGCTAACAGTGGAATGCGGGTTTCAGGCCTCTTCTACAGCAGCTCGGCTAACGAGAAATCAATAGTTTCAGCGCTTGCCCAGAAAAGTGTCCGGACTATTGACGAGTACAATAAAAGCTAATCCTACAGTCACAACCTCATCAACCTCCAACCGTGCCATGACTGCACCTCTTGGCTCTCAGCTACTCACTCCGAAAGTTACACTACCGGAATATAGATTGCTTGAAGAAGCCGCAACAGAACGGCATGAGTATCATGATGGAAAAATCATTGCTATGACGGGCGGAACCCTTGAACATAGCTGCATTGCGGGTAATCTTTATCTCTGCCTTGCTTTGGCATTTCAAGGAACTCACTTCAAACCCTACAATAGTGATCTGCGGACTTGGATTCCGCAGTATCGACGAGGCGTTTATCCAGACATTAGCGTGATTCAAGGCGAACCTGAACTGCATGACGATCGACGCGACGAAATCCTTAATCCTTGCCTAATTGTCGAGGTGTTATCATCCTCAACTGAGGCCTACGACCGAGGAGATAAGTTTCGATACTATCGCTCGATTCCCAGCTTTTCTAAATATGTGCTGGTCAGTCAAACTGAGGCTGTGATTGATTGTTATCAGCGAACTGCTCAAGATCAATGGTTTTTACAGACTTATCAGGGTCTAGATGCAACCATAGAACTGCAAACGGGTGATTTAAAATTAGCTGCTGCGGATATCTATGAAGGCGTCAAAATCAACGCATCAAGTTGAGCGGGCAGACAGAGGATATTCTGCAAGTCGACTCATGAGTCATCACTGGCACAGCCTCATACTGTGCTAGCTACATCGCTCTGTAACTCCAGGAACATGTCTTCCAGCCCCGCCGTAGCAACGCCAACCGCACCTTGGCGACTCAGATTACTCCCAAACCGGGCCAGATTTAAACCTTCTACGATCACCCTTGGTGGTGCAAAAATCTCGGCCAGAGAGTATTGATTCTCATAGAAAGGCTGGAAAAGCTCAGATACGTACTCTCAAACCACGCAAATACGTGGGGAATTGCCTCAATTTGCCCTGAACTGCGGAAATTGTCGTTTTCGGCGAAATCCTTTAGTACCAATGCTTTCAGGAGTTCTCTGCACCACTAAGGGTAGAAGATACTGTCCTCGTGGCGAAAGGAGTCTTGCAATAGCCCCAAAGACTGGGTCAGTTCTTCTCGAATCAGGTGCGATCGCTCAGCTTGAGATACCCCTGTTGTCGTAATCAGAATGCGGGCCCGATAGATTTTATCTTGGCTCCAGTTGGCATAGGCAAACCCTAGATTCCCTGGCTGGTAGTTGGGCTCATAGCGACGAAACTCTCGGTGGGGTACAAAGTAAATGTCAACGTTGGCCCTGCGCGTATCGCGATCGCTCATCACTTCAACATTAATCCCATCCCCTGAGCTATGGCTCAGAAGCTGGTCGAGTTCACCTACGATGCTCGCGAGCTCGGTGCGATCGCGACCTGTCGGCGTGCCGTGGACGCGAATTCTAATGTCTTCGCCCCACTTACGAATTCGCTGACTACCCCCGCCAAATTCACTGCCCAGAGCAATCTCCGTAAAGTAGCTAATTTCTTCGGGGGTATAGCCTGAAGCTGCGCGAGGTGCCGGAACCATGGCGATTTCCTGTATGTCTGTTACAGGTGAACTAGCGATTGGCAGCTCCTGTAACTCTCGCGGCGATGCCGCTTGCTCGTGAATCAAGTCTTCCCTGATCCAGCCCTGCATTTGCTCCCCAGGAAACTGAACGAGGTACCATCGATACCTATCATATAGACCAGCCGTGTCCTGTAGGATATTGACTTCTTCTCCAGTAAAGCCATAACCTCGAACCTCCGATCGAACAGTAGGCTGGGCTCGGATATTGATCCAGCTGCCCGTATTTTTTGCCGTCAACAAGCCAGAACGAGCGGGTTGCCGCAGGGTAACTTGTAGTGGTCTATCTGCAAGTTGTAGCGGTGTTTCTGGTCTCGATAGATTCGGACTATTTTGCTGTTGAGCCGGTAGCTCTATGCCCGTCAGGCTGGACGTGATTACTGCCGCGCTGGCCAAGATAGCCGATGCTGATATCGTTAGCATTGGGATGCGTCTCCATAGGTTATGCAAGAGGGCTGACGGGACAGCGTACAGGCACGTTACGCACAAATGTGCTAAATCGTCAGCGGTTCCAGAGCGGTGTGTTAACTGAGTACAGCGCTATTACTATAGTGGTTGAGGCAAGCCAACAAAGCCTTGCGGTCTATCCTAGTTTTTTAGCTAGTTCGTGAAAGCCCCGCGCTGTATGCGCAGCATCAGCGTCGGGATGTAAGCGAGCGAGTCGAGGTGCGCCCTTGACTGGATGCCGAAGGCGGCAATTAAGGGCAGCGCCGAGGCGAGCAAAGGGTACAATTGAACCAAGCTCAAACTATTTCATGGCGGCGGCCTGCTATCGTGACACAAACGTACAGCCCTTGGCTGGTGAACAGTGCAGACGGTAGAAACCGTAGCTGGAAATTGAATACTCGTCACTGTCTGGGGTTGGTCATTGCCTGGACATTAAACAAATCGCCTGTCGATGGGATCTAATCGGGGTTGCACGGCTTGCTGCGTAACTAGACAGGACCAGATGAAGCAGGACACCTTCTTGCGCGGCATCCATTAAATTGTGGTGCGTGAGCCAAGAAGCCCGCGCTCTATCTAAAAGATGAGCGTCGGGAGTATGTCACGTGTAACATCTGGCACGGGTCACCTCACCCTGGCAACCTAGCTCAAACTGGCAGTTTGGCATTCAACTAGCCCGGAGTGGCCTACTCATCCATGAGCCAAAACTACTGCTGGCACAGCAGATATCGGCAACAAACTTCACTGCACCATATTGCCTGACCTGTACAAAAATTGAGTCTTTGGGTCATATTGGCAAATCATCCCCAGCAGCTTTTGCTGCTTGAAGAGAGCGTCGTCGTGCAGCGATCGCTACTCCCTCAAAGATTGCCGCGCCCGCTTCACGTAGCTCTTTACGGTGTCGTGCTTCAGTCCCATATCCTCAGCGATATCCATCAGGGACTCGCCAAACTCCCGCCGTGCCAGACAGGTGGCCCAAGTTTCCGCAGCGACACGGGCGCGATCGCCGCCCTGTCGCTTGCGCTGGGCCATGAAGCGGGCGGTCAGATCGTCGATGCGCTGGGCTAAGAGCTGTGGGGTTTGGGTGGCGGGGTCGGCCACGGCGGCATCGGTGCGGTCGGGGGAGGTCCAGCCGAGGTGGGTTTGACCGAGGCCAAAGGGGGTTTTGTGGCCGGTGCCGCAGTAGGGAGCGAACTGACCCAAGGTGCAAAACAGCTGCACAAACTCGGGGCGCGTTGAGGAGGGTCCGGTGAGGCTGACTTCAATGGCCCCGATGAACCCGGTGACGGATCCTCGTTTCCCTGCGGCGACTTTGAGCGATCGCACCCCGTGACGCTGAATGACGAGGTGGTCGTCGAGCCAGTTTAGGAATTCGCCCTGGTCTACGGGGGGCTGCCCTGAGAGGTCGTTCCAGCGGCGCAGGTAGCTGTGGAAGATGTTGCGGGGAACCGGGAGCGGCAGGTGGTGGCCCGTACTCCGGAAGCTGGTGGGGGAGGTGAAGCTGAGGGCGATTTTGGGGCGTCGCTGGCATCTTTGTCGGCGTGGGCCTGCTGCGCTAGCTGCCTCGTAGGTGGTGGCGGCTTCGACGGCAACGCCGTTGATGGTGAGCACGGCATTTCGCAGCTCTAGGGTAGGCGGCAAGGTTTTGAGCCATTTGGCGAGCCACTGCACGAGTTTTTTTGAGAAGGCTGTGACGGTCCAGCGGTAGGGCTTTTTGGCAACCAGGCGCAGCTGCTGGCCGCTGGGGACGAAGGCACCGTCTAGGCCAGAAACGGTGAAGGCTTTTTCGTTGGCGTCGTCGTGGAGGGTTTGGGAGAGCTTGGGGTTGGTCTCTTGAATCTGCTGCAGGAACCAGGCGTGGAGGCCGATGGAGTATTGGGCGTAGAGGTCGTAGTCTTTGTCGGGGATGAGGGTGAAGGTGAGGCGCAGGAGTTCTGTGTTCTTTGGCCAGGTGGGCTGGGAGGCTTTGGTGGTGCGCTTGGGTTGGGAAGTTTTGCGGCGGGGTTTGGTAGTTGCCATGGTGGGGATTTTGTGTTTCGGTCCCCGTTTGGGGTTGGGTGTAGCTTAGCATGGGGATGTGCTGTGGTGGTGGTGGTGGAGAAGTGGTGGGGTATACCGCTTAGTGTAGAAATTTTGTCAGTGATGGCTCGGCGGCCTGAATGGCTGGAATGTTTTTGGCGTGAGGGTTTTAGTCGGAGGCGATCGCCTTTGGTGGCTTTTTTGTGCATACCAAATGCATTAAGGCGCATTTTTTGGGCTTCCTGATGTGGAGTGGTGAAAGGGGGCTTTTGCCTAAAATCGATGGGTCTGTGGAGCTGAGTATGGCTGTGGCTGGAGGGGTTAGATTTATTGCTGGGCTTGACTTTGAGGGCTAGAGGGAGATTGTGAAGATTACCTTACGGGATGGGACAAATGAGGAGAAGTGGGTTAATGTATCAGTGTGCGCCGAACCTTGAAAACCGCATTATTCCGTTGACCTTGTCACAAGCGTTGTCAGATAAGCGTTTCAGACGTTTTCTGAGATTTATAATTGCTCAGAGAATGGGCCTATTGACAACAAGTTTTGGACCTGTCAAAATCGGCTTCTGGAAGGCTTGTGTAGCAAGGGTTCTAGAAGGTGGGGGTTCAGGACTACTTCACCCCGTCAGGGGACTGAAACCAGATGCTCCGCTTCTAGATAGACTTAACTTTATTGTTCAGGACTACTTCACCCCGTCAGGGGACTGAAACCTCTCAACAAACGTGGAGAGAAAGAACCTAGGCGCGTTCAGGACTACTTCACCCCGTCAGGGGACTGAAACTCCCGTGTTGATGTCTCCCTTCAGGATATCATCGGTTCAGGACTACTTCACCCCGTCAGGGGACTGAAACACAATCCAGTAAATGAACGCCATACACCCAAGCATTGGCAGTTCAGGACTACTTCACCCCGTCAGGGGACTGAAACCCACAGATATCTATGTCCGCATTTCCTCGAACGTGTTCAGGACTACTTCACCCCGTCAGGGGACTGAAACCACCGCGATGATTCTTTACCTTTCCCTTCCCGTTACAGGTTCAGGACTACTTCACCCCGTCAGGGGACTGAAACCCAAACCTTTGTAGAACTTTGTCGAATTCGCATTTGAATTCAGGACTACTTCACCCCGTCAGGGGACTGAAACGCCCCGTCTCCGGGCCGGTTGCCCGTGAAGAAGAAGGGTTCAGGACTACTTCACCCCGTCAGGGGACTGAAACCTGTTGCTTGCCTCTACAGCAGTTTGAGGAACTGGTTCAGGACTACTTCACCCCGTCAGGGGACTGAAACAACTAATGCGATGCTGAGCGTTCCGTCAGGACCCTCGTTCAGGACTACTTCACCCCGTCAGGGGACTGAAACACAAAAATTGCGCTGCAGGAAAGCCCGCTGTCGAGCGCCCCGTACTACATACCACGAACACGATTCACATTTACAAAGCGGCCCTACCAAAACACTCGCAGGCTCGCGAGCGATCGCAAAGCCAGCCAGACATCGCTCTTTTCCGAAAAAGCGGTGTAGCTCTTGGGTTACAGCATGTCAGTAGCCAGCGGCTTGGCGGATGATGAGTCATCGACGAGCTGACTACGCTCTCAGCCCACTACGGCATTGGCAGATGGACGTATTCTCCGCTGCCGTGGTCCCACTCCATGTATCTGACGTTGGAGATAACGTGCGACGTCAAATTTGCGGCCACTAGGGTTGCTGCATGATTTGCCGTCGTCCAGAACATCGTCAACTGCTCAACGCCATAGGTTTGGCGAAGATGCTCAACCGAGGCGACGATATCTGCAGCCAGCGTCATCGCCTGCTCCGAATTCTCAATACGGCCAGACTCAACCCAGAATAGGGGAACCTGAGGAACCGCTTTTTGGACAGCCGCTTTAAATTTCTCTGAAGGGCCAACCCCTAAAGCAACTTCTGCCTGGTTAGCACCTAGGTCCGCAGGGTTAGAGACAAGCGTTGCCCGCTGCGAATCGCCACCAGACAAAGACGTATGCCGAATCTGTCCTTTATTAGACAAGGGTACGCCCTCTCTGCCATAGACGTACAAATCTGCCGAGGTCGTCCGGTTAAAGTGCTGGCCAACGGCCCACATCAGCCCCGTTTGAGCATTCCCAAGAATCAGAACCTTGCGAGAGTCGCCGCGCATAGTGCCCAAGGCCGCGTCGAAGGCGGATGCCATCGTTTGGCTCATGTCCTCCCAGTCGCTGCCGGTCAAAAGCGATCGCTGCTGCCGTACGCCGATATCGGGCCGAAAGGTAAGCGCAGGAATCGATAAGCTCTGCACGTTAGTGGGGATAGACGGCAGACGGCCCCGACGCGGTCCATTCCCCCGCTGATCTAAGACGATCGCGACTTCGGGGGATGACTCTACTGATAGGTGCCCATAAACGGTGGCGGCAATCATCTGGGCTACGACGTCTGGGTCGGGGCTTGTGGGATTGCTTGAGTCAAAGACTCCAAGCTGGTCAACGCGATCGCCGTCGGGATGCAGGAAACGCGATCGCAGGATGGGGTGTTTTGTCACCAGCGCGACGGGGTCACCCAGGTACACCGGCAGAATGTGGTCCAAGTTCTCGGCATTTTCGAGGGCGTAGAGCAGCTCATCCCGGCACCAGTCGGAGGCGATCGCGGCTTCGGAGAGAAACAGGGTGATGGTGGCCTGCTGCTGGACGGCCTGCTTGAGGGCGGCGCTTAGAGAACCCAGGGCTAGCTCGGTTTTGTCGAGCCAGGCCAAGACGCCCCGGCGACCGAGCCGCTGGGCGACGGCTTCGACTAGAGGTTTGTCTACAGAGGCGTGGGAGAGGAAAGTGGAGGCAAATTGCATGGATGAGGTGCTTATAGGTTTTTAACTTACGGCGGTTACCTACTGAAAGATGTCTTTCAAGGGTAGTAAGCGCTAGCCAATTGCAGAATACGCTCAAAGAGCAAATCCTTCGCGAGTGCAGAAACTAGCGTTATGCGGCTGCTCCTCCCTCAAAAAGTGCTACGATCGCCCAATCATCACCTACTTCCCTGTGCTTCAGGGTAAGCGCGCGTACCGATGGCAAACCTGTATGACGGTGGGAATCCTCAAAACATTCCGACCTACGCAATTAGCGATGCTGCTCGCTATTTGAGAATTCCAGCGGGCACAATTCGTTCGTGGACGGCAGGTCGGTCATATCCAGTATCACAGGGAGAGCGCTTTTTTGAACCCTTGATCTCCACAGACGATCTCAAACCCCGACTGCTGTCATTTACAAACCTAGTCGAAGTCCACGTTTTGAGGGCAATTCGCAAGTATCACAAGATCCAGCTGGACAAAGTTCGGAGCGCTCTAGATTTCCTCGAAGATCAGCTTCGGGTTTCCCATCCGTTAGCCCACGAAAGCTTTAGCACTGACGGCGTCAATCTGTTTATTGAACGTTACGGTACCCTCATCAGCGCTTCGCAACAGGGACAAACCAGTTTGAAAGAGGTGGTCAAGACGCATCTAGAACGCATCGAGCCAGATGATTCTGGGCTGGCTATTAAGCTTTACCCCTTTACCCGAGCTGACGAGGCCCACAACCCGCGTATTGTTGTTATTGACCCTCGCATTGCGTTTGGTCGGCTCGTCATTGATAAGACTGGCATTCCAACAGGCGTCATTGCAGAAAGGTATAAAGCGGGGGATTCAATTCAAGACTTAGTGGAAGACTACGATTGTCCGCCTTTATTTGTGGAAGAAGCGATTCGCTGTGAAATGCCAGCGGCGGCATGACTTCATCATCTGAAGTCGCAACCTTTTTCATTGACAGGTGCTTAGGCCGCAAGAAGCTGGCTCAAGCTCTGCGGGATCTCAACCTCACCGTCGAGATTCATGACGACCACTTTGCTAAAGATGCTCCTGACGTAGACTGGCTTCCCGAGATAGGACGCCGAGGGTGGATCGTTCTCACCAAGGATGAGCGGATCGGTAAGCGAACTTTAGAACGTCTAGCGGTAGCTAGCGCCAACGTTAAGATGTTCGTGCTGACCTCTCAGAATTTATCTGGGGCTAACACCATTGCAGCTTTTACTCAAGCGATGACGAGCATGCAAAATTTCGCTAGAGAAAATCCGGCACCGTTTATCGCTAAGGTTTATCGCGATGGACGTGTAAGCGCTTGGAGGGATTCTCAGGTCTTGCGGGAGGAGCTTGAGGGGCTGTAACTTGTGGCGATCGCCCAGTTCTCATGTTCGAGCTGCTGGCGGAATTTTTGAAGCGCTTGCCAGAAATCTAGCTTATCTGGACCTGTAGGGCGATCGCTAAAGCGATCGCCCTGGTCTTCGTTAATCACGATGGCGATTCTTTAAAGGGGTGCCTCAAGTTTAGCCAGATGCCGGGCCAAACTCATCTGGCATGTCTTCAATTTTCCATTGCAGTAGCTCACATAACTTCTTGATCTCCCGAGGAGTCATCTTCGGCTCGTAAATACCCGTTTCCCAATTGCTGATGGTCTGGTCTGTTTTGCCGAGAGCGAGAGCTAGGTCGCGCTGCGTCAGGCCTAGCTCCTCTCGTCGCTGACGGAGAGGAGAGTCTTGATCTTTTGAAGATTTCGGAGCCATTGTGTATAAGCACGCTTGGATAAACCAGCTTGACTTACCCCTACAAGCATGGTTGACTAGCAATAGGATTACAAGCCTGCTTGGATAAGTAAACTCGCTGTTTGACCGACGCCAGCAGCGCTGGTTTTGCTATTGGTCTCAGTGTCTCATCAAACGATGGTCTAGCACCCATCGCCTGTCGTCCTGCTTATTTTTGGTCTATCAGTTATGTCCAATGTTCCTCCACTCCGCGATCATAATGATTCGTCAGAGCAGTCTAACCGCGAGCCGGTTCGCGTGGTGCTGACGGGTTCCCGCGCTGGAATCACCAGCACGATCCATCTGCTGTACTCGAAGGGCTTCGGCCATCCCAATCTTTGGAGTCCGCTGCTGCGAACGCCATCAGGAGATCAGTTCTACAGCGTATTCACCCGTTGGATTAACCGGGGGCGAGATTCTAAAGAAACGTCAAAAGAATAAACACATTCGAGGCGATGAGCACTATATTTGGCGCATGGACCTCCATCTGTGGGGGTCTGCCGATCCTTGAAAACCGCATAATTACGTTGACCCCCGCGGAGGGCTTACTATGACTGGGTTTGAGCATTATTCTGCTCTGGCCTGTTGCAAGCGTTTCGCAACTATGACCTCATATTTCCGTCCCCCGCAATTTTGGCTATCTGAAAGCCTTATGGGGCGGAGGTTCTAAATCGAGGAGGTTTCGATTCTTTTTCCCCTCACGGGGATTGAAACGCGCCCAGGCGATCGCGATCGCATTTCAATTCAATCTCGCATTGGTTTTTCCTCTCATAGGAATATGGGGTATCCAGACTCCCCTCTCCCTTCGCGTAGCGTGACCGCAGGTCGTAGGTTGGGAGAGGGGCCGGGGGAGAGGTCCTCAAAACGCCAAACGACTCTTTCCTCACAGGGACTTGGCCCCCATCCCTAGCCCTTCCCCCGATTCCGAGGGAAGGGGACCGGACTCCCCTCGCCCTTTGAGCAAAGCTCATGCTTCGCAAACGCGTAGCGTGACCACAGGTCGTTAGGTTGGGAGATCGATCGCCCTGGAACAACGACATCACAGAAAATTAAAAATCTAACCGGGATTGAAAATCTGGTTCACCGTCGGCGCAAACCCCGGAAAACTGGGAAACATGACGCGATCAGCATCGTTGCCGCTACGGAACTGCAGCAGCTCGTACTCACCATCAACCAGCCTGCAAACCGTAACGGTCGGCTGCTTGGGGGTGACCTTACGTCAGTCCTGTTAGCTTTACTGTGGCTCGCAATATACGCACCTTAGATCGCGAGTTGATTTTGGCTCGGCTCTACAGCGTGTTTACCCGCCGGGTCAATCGACCGTAGTCTGACTCTAAAGAAATTCTTGAGGCGCGGATAGAAAACGGTATTCGGCACTATAGTTGGGGCAATGACGCTCTGGCCACAGAGGTCTACCGATCCTTGAAAACCGCATAGTTACGTTGACCTATGTGGATTGCTTGTCCCGCAAGGGTTTAGGCGTTACTTTCCGTACGTCTGATGCAAGCAGTTCTTGTCTATTGACTTCTCTTTTAGACCTCTGTGGTTCGGGGTATCTCGATGCCTTGTGTGATGGGCGTTCTAAAAGGGGTGGGGTTTCGCGCCATTTTCCCCTCACGGGGATGGAAACTTGCATCATTTTGTTCCGTTCATCTTCAACCACTGCGAGCGGTTTCGCGCCATTTTCCCCTCACGGGGATGGAAACAAGGCGGCCCTGCCTTCGATCTTTTCGTGGATGCTTGTTTCGCGCCGTCTTCCCCTCACGGGGATAGAAACACGCCCAGGCGATCGCGATCGCATTTCAATTCAATCTCGTGTTGGTCTTTCTTCTCATAGGAATGTGAGGTATCCGGACTCCCCTCGCCCAGAATTGGGAGAGGGGCCGGGGGTGAGGGCTATGCACAGTTGAGAGGGGCCGGGGGAGAGGGCCAAATCCGGGAATCCTTTTCAAAAGCGATCGCCCTAGAACAATGGCGTCACAGCAAAAGCATCCCAGAATCCGAGGAACCACCCCGAACATTGACCAAGCCGCGCGGCAACTGCGCAAACGCTCTACCCCCGCAGAGGTCAGGCTATGGCAAGCGTTGCGGAACCGAAAGCTGAATGGCTTGCGCTTTCGTAGGCAGCATCCGGTTGGCCGATTTATCCTAGATTTCTACTGCCCTTCTGAGAAGCTTGTGATTGAAATTGATGGGGGTATTCATGCGCAGCGCGAAGACTACGATGCCTACAGAACTGAAGAATTAGAGAAGTATAGCTACCAGGTTTTACGATTTACAAACGAAGCTATTCTAGGCAGCTTAAACGTTGTTTTGGAGGAAATTTATCGGGCGATTCTCTGATGCTAGACAGGTTCGCGTGAGCGGCAAGCGGCCCTCATCCCCCAACCCCTTCTCCCAAAATTGGGAGAAGGAGAGCAAGATATCCAAGTTCCTCTCCCAGGATTGGGAGAGGGATTTAGGGTGTAGACGCTAGCGGCTTCTCTTTAGACTGGGCTCAAAAGTGACATGCTCCCTCACTGGGCGACTTACAGGAAATATTAAGATTTCATAGCAAACAAAACGTTGCCGCGAGCCAAGACCATTAGTTAAGGTATATGCGGACTACGGCTAGTATCGAAAGCGCTTGAAGTTGTGATTAGCCCCCCTTCGCGCCAAGACATGCCGCAGAACTCGACGCGAGGTCTTCATGAAGGGCGGCAGCAGCGCAATGACAACTCCTGACCCAGCTCTCGTTATCTTTCAGCAGGCGGTAGAGCGTCTAGCAGATTTCGCCGGTTTATCTGCTCTTGTAGCTTTCACGCCAGAAGACACGACAACGGTTATCCGTTCTAAAGCAAGCTTACCGGCTTGGGCAAACGCCACCGAGCTCAAGCCGCTGCGCTCCATTTTTGACTCAATTCACCTCGCTCAAGGGTCACGAGGACATCACTACCAGCCCATGTCAGCGATCGCCGATGACACCCCGCCCATTCCATATCCTGTCGAAGCAATACCTGATGCTGAACTACTCAAAAAGAGCATCAGCGCTGACCTAACCGGCTTCAACTCAGACGACTGGCAGAATCTTCCCTCGCTGTCGCTCATCGTGGAGAAGTTTGGCGGCTGCCTCAGCTACGGTGATGCCGATATTTCTCTATTTGACTTAGCAAAATCAACTGCAGCGATCGCCACCGCTATCGAGGCATCAGAGGCTGGAGATAAGCAGGTCAACACGGTCGCGCTCATTGGCGGTGACCTCTCTGGCGTGCAGGACTTTATATACACCATCGCTTCCGATGGGGCGCTTAAATCTCTCCGTGCCCGCAGCTTTTACCTGGAGCTGGTGGCGGAAGAGGTGGTGCAGCAGCTTTTGGAGCGATTACAGCTGCCGCGCACCAGCCTTATCTACACGGGGGCCAGCAAGCTGTATCTGATCGCCCCGGCTGGGGAGAAGACTCAGGGGGCGATCGCTCAGCTCAGAGAAGAGGTGAATGGCTGGCTACGAAGGGAGTTTCAGGGAAAGGTCTTTCTCTGCTTGGATCAGGTCGAGGTTGACATCAACGCCTTGGGACAAGAAGGCTTTGCGAACGATTGGACCACTATCAATAAGCGGCTATCGGCTCAAAAGCAGCGTAAGTTCGACAGCCAAATTGGCGACCTACTGGCACTGCATCATGCCTACGAACCCTGTAAAGTCTGCCACCGGGACGACACAGACGAGCTAGGGCCGCTCAACACCCTCGACCAAGAAGGCCCGGAGGCGTGCCCCACCTGCCGCAAGATGTTCAGCCTTGGTAGCGAACTGCCCGATGTTGGCTCTATGACCCGCTCCTACGAGCCTTCAAGGATGCACAAACCGGAGCATAAGTACGATGGCAAAGAGCTCAAAATCCAAGTTGGGCAGCGAGCGGTTTATTACCGTCTTTTCGAGGCCACGAATGTTGTCTCTGAGGTGCCGGTGGAGACCACATTCCTCATTAATAACTGGAAAATTAGCGACTATCAGGTCAGGAGATTTCGTAATCCAACGCTGCTGCCGCTCGGCAACTACGGTCAGAAATCCGAGTTTGAGAATGAGAGAGGGCAAACGCGAAAGCAGTTTCTCCCCGCTTCCAAGATGGCAGAGCGATCGCAGGGTATTCAGCGGGTAGGGCACCTGCGGATGGATGTGGATCGCCTGGGGCAGCTCTTCGCTCGGGGGTTGACCTGCCCCAACCTATTACGAATCGCCAGCCTGTCCCGTCAGATGAGCTACTTCTTTAAGGTCTACCTCAACAGCCTGGCAGCACACCGCGATCGCGATTTCCTGGGCCACAGATCCCAGCAGCCGTTTCAGAGCTTAACTGATGACCTTCGCCAAGACTTACTGTTTATCTATGCTGGTGGCGACGACCTGTTTGTCAGCGGTCCTTGGGACCAAATCGTAGAATTTGCCTTTGACGTGTACCAGAGCTTTCGCGCCTTCACCGGCTGGCACCCCGACATTACACTTTCGGCGGGGGTGAGCTTCAACGGCCCTAAGTATCCCCTGTATCAGTCGGCGGCGGATGCTGGCCATGCGGAGGAGCAGGGTAAAGATAATGGCCGCGACAGCTTGGGGCTGTTTGACCAAGTTTTTAAGTGGGAGGAGTGGTTGGGATGCCGCGACCAAGCAGCTTCTGAAATTGCGGTGATTGACGCCGAACTGAAGGAGTACATCGGCAAGGATACGACGTTAGCTCTATTTGGCGTGCTGCCGTTCGTCCGTCAGCTCAAAGACGAGCTGGGTACCCAGTACTCCCGCAGCTTTGTCCGCAATCTGCTCTCTACAGCGCAGCTCCAAGAGCAGTGGATTAAGCAGGCAAAGGAAGAGAAGTCTACGCAGGTTAAGGCACTTCGCTATTTTCTTCACCTGCCCCGCGTGGCTTATACCCTAGCTAGAGTTTCGAAAGAGGTGAAGAATACAAAGGGATTTTCTGCTGTTAGCACCTCCCTAAAGAGCCCCTATAACGCACCCTATTTTCGGGCGATCGCCACCTGGCTAGATTTACTCACCCGCTCAACTGGAACCAAAGAAACCAATGGCCAAGAACAAGATAATTGATAAACCCAATCGTCCCTGCGCCGTAGTGAATACAGGTTCGTCAGCATTACCAAACAGATGACTGACGAAATCAACGGGTTGGATAGCTTGGCGGGTTATGGGATCGTACCCGGTGGAGCATGCGCAGAAGCATTCGGTCCATTTCTCCGAAAACTGGCTGTGCGGAGACTAACTAAATTCGCAAGTTTTTGCATGCCATCAACCGCCTCAAAGCGCAGCTTGCCCAAGGCGATACAGTAGTACCTGAAGAAGAGATACAGTCTGAAGCGGAGAAAGAGCGCCGCGCCGCTGAACTATTCGCCAAGATTGAGTCTGATATCATCCTTCTTAAACCCGAAGCTGGCCTACGCCGCCGCCCGGCAAGACGCTGGACAGCCACTCAGCAACGTGATGTCAGCGGGCAATCAACAAAACCTATAACCGCAAGGACTTCGAGCGCCTGGTTCAGATGATCGAATCTATCATTGCCTATCACAAAGCTGCGGGAGGCCGCTAATTATGACCGTTGTGACCAGAGACCAGAAGCCGCTGCTCGGAAAGCTAAGGCTGGTGAGTACCTTGACTGCAGAAACAGGGCTCCACATCGGTGGCGGCGGCGAGACGCTGGATATTGGCGGGCTAGATAAATCAGTCATTCGCGACCCGGTCACCCAGCAGCCTTATCTACCAGGTTCTTCGATTAAGGGCAAGCTGCGGGCGACCTTGGAGCGGCTGTTAAATAAGCCGCTCAACCGCGCTGGCGGCAGCGGCACCTATCGCTACGAAAGCGATGACCTAGTGGATGGCTTCACCGATATTGGCGATGGTCAATATGTGCGCGATATCGGCGGCCAATAAATGCAAAGCCAAAACTGTTTGGATCTACGGGGGAGGAAAACGCCTGGACTGCCCGGTGATCGCCCTTTACCAGGACTAGCTGACGATATCGACGCATTAATTTCTGCGACCGATCTGATGGTTGCAAAGTACAATCGCACCAAAAGGCTTAACGCCCGGCTTTACGGATGGCCGCGATGCCACTGTTCGCCCCAGTCTGCCAGCAGCTCGAAGAAAAATCGATACCGGGCCTGGTTTTTATGAAATTGAGCTGGAAATTCGAAAACGGCCTCGATCGCATCACCGCCGCCGCCAACCCCCGTCAGAGTGAGCGCGTCCCGGCTGGTGCTGATCTTTATTTTGAGCTGGTTTACACCGTAGAAAACAAAACCCAGGCGGTAGAAGACCTCAAGAACATTGCGATCGCCCTCGCTATCCTTGAAGACGACGCCCTAGGCGGCCACGGGTCGCGGGGCTACGGCAAAGTGCGGTTTGAGAATTTCAAGTTTTACTACCGCAGCGTGGAGCAGTACCGGCAGATTACAGCCGCTGGCGCTAACTTTTCAGATCCGATTCTGACGCTGGACAATACGACTATGCTGCTAGAACGCTTTGGCGACCTAACTGTTGAGGTTGAGCGACTGTTGCCCGGTGGCGATTGAGAATAGCTAGAGGAAAGCCAGAGGAAAACTAGAGGACAGCCATGAGCGAATGGAGACTAGTGCGCCTCAACTTTGGGCGCAGCCCAACCCATTTTGGGCAAGTGGGCATTGGCCTAGAAGAAACTACCGAGCGGCTGCAGTCGGATACGTTGTTTAGCGCCTTGATCAGCACCTATGCCAGAGATTATTTCAACCAACCTGGGGATGCTGTTGGCGATAAACCCGAAGTAGAAGTGCTGGGCGATAGCAGTTTTTAGGTCCCTCCACAGCTCCGCCTGTTTCGCCTCAGCTCCACCTTCGTTTATCGTCGCCAGGGAGATGGTTTCATTGACTACCTCCCCAAGCTAGCCGGAGGTCCACCTGGTGTGATCCCGACGATGATTTGAGCTTTGCCAAGGCCTATAAAAAACTGACCTATCTGCCCAAGTCAGTTTGGCAGCGCTGGTACCAGGGCAATGGGTTTGCGGTTGAGGATGGGGAAGAACTCAAAAAGCGCGAGACTAAGGAAAGCAAAGCCGATGGTGGAGCTTTCCCCACCGCCCTTGCCCAAGCAGAAACGTTTAGCTATGGCGATGCCTTCACCCGCTACACCCTACCCAAAGTTGCCATCGATCGCACCACTCGCGCCACAAACCTCTACCACACCGGGCTGATTCAGTTCGCTTGGCAGCCGGGGCGCGGAAGCACTGAGGACTGGGGCGATCCAAATGTCGAGCAATTAGCCGGGCTGTACTTCTTGCTAGAGCTTCCCGAGGCTGCACCTGAGCTAGAGCAGGAGCTGCGCCAGACGCTGACGGTGCTTGGCGAAACGGGCGTGGGGGGCGAGCGCTCTAGCGGGGCGGGCCGGTTCACGGTGTGTGCGTGGGAGGAGCTGCCTGCTGATTGGACGGCAATGGTGCAATTTTGAGGGGGGTGACCATCACGGCCTAATCAGCCTGTTTTGGGACAAGAGCCTAAATCGAACCTGGCTGGGGGAGAGCGCTCGCTACGGCGTTCAAGATCGAGGCGGCTGGATTGCCTCCCCCTCTGGTCGCCAACTCCGCCGCCAAATGATTCGCATGTTTACCGAGGGGTCGGTCTTTCCGAAGCAGCCTGTCGGGCGGCTGGCTGACGTGACGCCCGGATATTCGATGACGGCAGCGGTGAATTGGCCCGCACCCGGGCCTGCGACATTCGGTCTATCGCAGCGGGGTTGCTCTGAGTTTGTCTGTCCAGCTAAAGGAAGAAGTGGCTTAGCCAATTAGGAGGACCATGCCCAGTCAATATTCAATCGAGCAGGCCCAACTCAGCTCAGCGACATCATGGCTGAGGTAGAACAGGGCACTCTAGTTGAAATCTTGAAATCAGGTAGACGAGTTGCGGTCTTGGTCTCTAGCCAGAATTATGAGCGACTAACAATATCCAAACCTGACTTCTGGGATGCTCTAACAGCGTTTCGACGTGAATTTAACATAGAAGCTGAGGGAATTGAGGCTGACGTGTTTGAAGGGCTGAGCAATTCATCTCCAGGGCGAGAAGTTGATCGATGAGTTTACGCTACCTCTTAGATACAAATATTCTCTCCGAGCCAGTGCGGAAGCGTACCAGCCTCAGTGTCTGAAACAATTAGAACATTACCGTGAGCAAGTCAGCACAGCTTCAGTCGTCTGGCACGAAATGTGGTTCGGTTGCCAACGGTTGGCGGAATCGCGAAAGCGGCAGGCGATTGAGTCCTATCTAGCTAACGTCGTTCGAAAGACAGTCCCACTCCTATCATATGACGCTGAAAGTGCTACATGGCACGCCGCAGAGCGCGCGAGACTGGGCGAGCTTGGCAACACCTCCCTTCGTAGATGGACAGATTGCTGCGATCGCCCACACGAACAACTTGATTCTAGTTACCCGAAACATCAGCGATTACGCAGGCTTCTCCACCTCAGCATAGAGAACTGGTATGACCTCCGCAACTAACTCACCGCTGCCCAAACCCAGCATCTACGAGACTAAGCAGATTCGTCTTACCAGCCGAATCCTGCACATCGGCTCAGCGGTCTCGCGGCTCAACCCGTTCGAATACGTGCAGGCCAATCGATTTGTCTATCTGCCGGACTCAGAAGCGCTGGCAAAGGCCCTTAAGCAGCGGGGCTTTTTGAATGACTATGTGCATTGCATTGAAGATCGCGAGTCGATCGGCGACCTGCTAAACGATGCCTTCGGGGATGACTGGGTGCGGATGACTACAGAAGACGGACAGCCTCTCTTTCCCCGAGAGAGTCCCGCAGCCTGGACTGGGTCAACGATCGCATCACCGATTTACGGCCCATGATTCGCAATGGGTTCAACCACCACTACATTCCCGGCTCCTCTATTAAAGGGGCGCTGCGGACGGCGATCGCCTACCATCTTGCTGAAGCACGCTGACCGCTACAAAGTGCCTAAGCAACACCGCGTGAGCGCCATTGAGGACAGGCTCCGCAAATCGATGGAGAGCTGCGACGCAAGGCCGAGTTCTTTGACGATGCGGCGTTTATGGATGAGCTATTTACCAACTTTGGCCTCCGCTACCAGGTCGGGAAGTGAAAGCGCGGCAGGGACCCAATACCGACATCATGCGGGCAATTCAAGTATCAGACACGGAGCCGCTGATTGAGGAGAAGGTGCAGCGCAGGGAAAGCGCCCCATCTTCAGAAATTTGCCAGTGGTGACTGAAGTCGTCGTCTCCAGCCGTTTCCCGGACTACCGCGCCAAGTACCGCGCCTCCATCTACGCCAGATGGTGTTCAACGTGCCGACCGAATTCACCCTCAGCATTGACCACGGATGCTGTCCTGGTTCCACCACAATGCGGGGATGCAGTTGCCCTTTCAATCCGTGGATGACCTACTGCAAATCTGCCGCGAGTTTGCCCAAGACCAGTGGGATTTTGAGCACGACTATTGGGCGGCGGTGCAGAATAACCCCAATGCTCAGGGACGCAATCTGGACTTTGGCGATATTCAAGACATCTACGAGCCGGAGGTCTGCCCCCATACGCTGCGGCTGGGTTGGGGCAGCGGCTTTCGGGGCACAACGGTCAATCTGTTGATGCCAGATGAGCTAGTAGGCGATATTCGCGACGCCTGCGGCATCAAAGCACCGGATTTTGAAGCGCCTAAATCCCGACGAACCATCATGAATTCTAGAGGGGAAATCAAATACGTTCCTGGCTGGATTGAGCTAAAGGCGGTGTAACCATGCTCATTCGCTCATCCTGGACGCTGACCACCGACACCACAGTTTCCCTACCCAAGTCCTACGGTCTAGAACTATCCAAACTGCTCCATACCCAGCTCCAAATTGAGATGGGCAGCGAAGCTACACCCTCGACTACCTTTTCGGGAATTTTAGGCCACTGCAGAACGTCTAAAGAGTTCGTCACCTTTAGCCGGGCGAGCTCTCTACCAGCTCTCCCTCAGCGGCTTACAGGAGCCCTCATCCAAGGCCATCGCCTCCCTCGACTTAGGTGATCAGCTCCAGTCCCTGGGAGCCCGCTTCAACATCGTCAACCGCGAGGACGAAGTCACCAGCTACGAGACGCTGTATCACGAGTACGTTGCTAGCGAGCCGGACCCGGTGCGGCAATTCGACCTGAGATTTGCGACACCAACGGCCTTTTCTCAAAGCAAACTTTACCTACCGCTCCCTGTGCCTACCCTAATGTTTCGCAGCTGGCTAGAGCGCTGGAACCACTTTGCGCCGGTTTACCTCGGTGGGGACGATTTGGTGAGCTACTTCGGGGAGCGATCGCCCTATCCCATCACCGCATCCAGACGCGATCGTTTCAGGTCCACAGCAGCCGTATTTCTGGGTTTACCGGTAGCGTTTCGCTTCGCGTATTGTCACGAGCCGACCCGCTGCTGGCTAACGTTGCCCATCTATTGCTGCGCTACGCTAGCTTCTGTGGCACAGGTGCGAAACGCGGCTGGGGATGGGGCATACCACTCACGATTTATCTTGAGATTCGTCTGCCTGTAGCCGCTGCCGAAATTTCTTCACTGTCGCTAGCGGACCTGGATTGCGTACGCAGGCCGTTAGCAGGGCAATATCTAGGCCTGGCAGTAGCCTGCTGCTCGTCACTGGCTCGTACCCAGAGGTGTCGGGGTACTGCTCAAACCCGCCTGGGTGCTGGTGATACAGCGCGAATGCGTCATCCTGCCAAAACCACACTTCCCGTACGCCTAGGCGCTGATAGAGCGCCAGCCGGTTGATGCTGCCGCTGGTGACGATCACCTCAATCGCCAGATCAGGGACCGCCTTGTCGCTACCGATGCAGTAGCTCTCATCCGGTTCCCCACCTGCCTGCTGCTCTTGCCTTAGCGTCGTCGAGCCCATGGGGAAGTATTCCGTATTGGTTTCCAGAAAATAAATCAGCAGCAGGTCGCCAATACGGGTTTTGCTGCTTTCGTGGCGGCGGCTGGGGGCCACAACTTCTAAGACGCCATTGAGATATGAGACGCGGTAGGCGGTATTCGCTAGCTCTTTGAGTAGCGTCTGGTATTGGGTCCAGGAGACATCGCTCAAAATCCGATACTCTTCCGAGTCGGAGCAGTTGAGCTCAGTGGTAGAATAGTTGAGGAGAATCACGGCAATCGAGAGCGCTATTTTAATTGTAGGGCCAGTGCCATGGCTTGAAGGTTCCCGGCGTTTGGCAGCTTCTGCAATTAAAGGTATCCACATTGCCAATCGTGATGGCCCTCATCCCCTAGCCCCTTCTCCCGAACTCGGGAGAAGGGGAACCTGAAGGAGCCTAGAATTTGTCTCCTAGGCTTCGGAGAGGGACTCTGTCCCGTCCCTCGAAATCGGGCTACTAAGTGAACCAAACTCCCCTCTCTCCCAAATTTGGGAGAGGGGCCGGGGGTGAGGGCTTTCCAGGACTTGGGCAAGGGCACCTGGGCCACAAGGCTCGTCTTAAAACCGCCCAAGTCTCTTAAGGAGCGCCAAGCCTCATCCCCAAAACTTTGAACCCCACTCGCCGAGCCTAGAACTTCGCGGTCCGGGCAGAGAACTTCACCGCCCGAGCTTTGAGCCCCGCTCGCCGAGCTCAGAGCTTTGTAGTCCGAGCCCAAACCCTCGAAGGTCAAGCCACGAACCTCACCCTTCGAGCTCAGGAACTCGACTCGCCGAGCTCAGGGCCTCACCTATCAAATCTAGAGCTTCGCCTACCAAGCTTAGAGCCTCGCCCGTCGAGCTTAATAACTAAAAAGCGCCCCAAGAATGCTCCAGGGACGCAGATGGTATTCAATTCATGCACCCTGGGTCAGAACGCTTAGCCTTCTTGCGGGAGTGCGCTCCCCTGTGGGCTGGTCCTCGGAGAACGTGTGAACCGCTGGCCCATCTCCCGCATGGCAGCGTCGAGGCCGTCCATCTGGCCGCTGACCTTGGTGTAGTTGTAGACCTTGAGGGCTGCGGTGTAGGACTCGCTGCCCACCGCCAGCAGGGTATCGTCTAGCAGCTCGTGCAGTTGGGCGACGGAGAGCAGCAGGGGCGCGATCGCCTCAAACAGCTGAACGTCTCGCTCCATTTCCTCGAAGTCGAACGAGCGGGGCAAGATGTTGGGGTTTTGGCGGGCGACGGTGAGGGCGTTTTGCACGAAGGCGCGGCTTTTGTCGCCCATTTTGGGCAGCTCTCGGCGCTGGCTGGGGGAGAGATTGAGCAGGAAGGGGAGCCGCTCTCGGATGGTGGCAATGGCCGAGGCGATCTGCTGCTGGTCTTCGGGGGTGAGGGTGGTGCTGATTGAATTGATTGTGGGCATTGGATCTGATGTCGGATGTAATTTTAGGTACATCTGTAAGGTGCCCTTTAATTTACGGGCTTTGAGCGGTGCTGACGCTGGCCTTGCCCAAGCTTGACGTGATGTTGAATCTTGTCGCAGTGGGGTTGGCTTGCTCACCCAGTGCGGGAAAGATGACGCCTGTTGCGGGCGATCGCGATGAAAGCTACGTCTTTGCAAGCGAGCGTGCAGGCGAAGCTGCATAATTCTCGGCTGCTGCTGAAGCGGCTGAACACTTTGGCAATTTGCATGTGCCTCGCGAGAATCATCCCGCACTGGTATCTGACCTGATCGAAGAGTTCAGAGCGTTAGTGGTGGATTCGATAGTAGCTTATGTGGTCAACTCCAAGGCGCTGATGCCTGAGGACTTTACGCCACCGGATGCCAGGGGCGGGGTTTATCTACATCCTGATGGACTGAAGCGGTTTTTGACGGTGTGGGAGAAGCGCCTACTTCAGGAAGTCCTTCATCCACAAACCGGCCTCAAGGTAAGCCACTGGCGCATCTTTGAGCTGCAGGTGTGGGAGTATGTGCGTTGTTTAACAGGGGAGCAGGAGACCTATCGTCCAATGCGCTGGAAACGGTAGCTGGCACTTGGCTACAGGTGCGATCGCCTAGAATTGAGACATATCGATAGGGATATTCTAGGCGCTCATCATCTTTGATTCACTTTTGTGCAGTTTCCGCATTTCCAGAAATGGGGCTAGTGCAGCGCCGACACTGGCCCCACAAACCAAGTGTTTTTCGGGCCAGTGTTGTTGATACGGAGGGAGGTCAAAGTCTTGTCAAGTAAAAGTTTGAGCCGCTTGAGGGAGATTCTAAAGAATGTATTACGTCTGCAGAGCTTTTGTGCTGAAGTGTTAGTGTAGGGGGGTAGGCCGAACCTTGAAAACCGCATTATTACGTTGACCCCCCTAAAGCCTTTGTCAGGTAAGGGTTTCAGCCGTTTTTTGAGCTTTCTAGTTGCTCAGAGAATTGCCTTATTGACAAAGTATTTAGACCCCCCTGCAAAGTGGGGTCTGGAGGTCGCTTCCTGTAAGGCTTTCAAAAGCCGAGGGTTCAGCACTCCATCACCCCGCGAGGGGACTGAAACTCGTACCACGCTTTCTAAGTGGCTCTTGAACATTACGGTTCAGCACTCCATCACCCCGCGAGGGGACTGAAACTGTTTCTTGTCTTCCAGGCCCCGGAGCAGGCTTTTTCGTTCAGCACTCCATCACCCCGCGAGGGGACTGAAACCACCAAGTACAGTGTCGTTTCCCTGCATTGGGTTCAGTTCAGCACTCCATCACCCCGCGAGGGGACTGAAACTTTTAACTGCCATTGAATTCGCTGTAACATTTCGTGTTCAGCACTCCATCACCCCGCGAGGGGACTGAAACCTGTCTCACCTTCCAGAATCTTGGCTGCCGCACTTGAAGTTCAGCACTCCATCACCCCGCGAGGGGACTGAAACTAAACGGGTTGCCTAAAACAACATGGCATCCCAGTAGATGTTCAGCACTCCATCACCCCGCGAGGGGACTGAAACCATTTCTTGATCCAGCCCAGGAAAGTTCAGGTCTCGATAGGTTCAGCACTCCATCACCCCGCGAGGGGACTGAAACCCGACTGGCACCTGGTCATTGGCGAAGTGCCACAGATGTTCAGCACTCCATCACCCCGCGAGGGGACTGAAACTTACCTCTTCATCCACGATCATCGAGTAAACCTTGGGTGTTCAGCACTCCATCACCCCGCGAGGGGACTGAAACCAATTGGACTAAAATTGTCCGAATACCGTTCTATCACGTTCAGAACTCCATCACCCCGCGAGGGGACTGAAACTAACGGGGGTGGGGTTGTAAGCGCTGCTGGTCGCACAGTTCAGCACTCCATCACCCCGCGAGGGGACTGAAACATTTCTCCAATCTTAGGCTCGTTTGAGCCTTCTAGATAGTTCAGCACTCCATCACCCCGCGAGGGGACTGAAACTGCTTTGCAGAAGGCTGACTTCAAACTTATCCAGTACGAGTTCAGCACTCCATCACCCCGCGAGGGGACTGAAACTTCAGGAGTAACAGCAAAATACTCGCCCTTAAACGTTCAGCACTCCATCACCCCGCGAGGGGACTGAAACCTTTAATCTGAGTTATTGCTAGTTTTTAAGAATTCCCGTTCAGCACTCCATCACCCCGCGAGGGGACTAAAACTACTCCCTAGATACCGTTAGCCGGTCCATTGTGTGTTCAGCACTCCATCACCCCGCGAGGGGACTGAAACCTCAGTGTCACAGGTGTCCCGTGACTGCATTAACCGTTCAGCACTCCATCACCCCGCGAGGGGACTGAAACAAGACTTTGACGTTTTTTCACTTCGTCAATCTTGACTGTTCAGCACTCCATCACCCCGCGAGGGGACTGAAACATGAATTCCAGCCAGTAGCTGAGTCAAATAAGTCTGCCATGTTCAGCACTCCATCACCCCGCGAGGGGACTGAAACTCGCGAACGTATCCTCAGCCTTTGCGAGGTTTTGAGTTCAGCACCTCATCACCCCGCAAGCGATTATGTTTATCGTCAAGGGGACGCAAAGCAAAAAGCGAGGTTCTCGACAGTAACTTTGAGCCATCAAGCCAAGCATTTTGCGCAGCACAAACTATCAGCCTCCTCACGCGTCAAATTGAGGGCTGAACTGTCACATCTTCAAGCTAAGCTGTCACAATTACCGTATGTTTGTGCCTCTGAAAGCTGCTAATTCGACTGAAACTGAGCCGTCACTTTGTCGTCATCCCACAGCGTCTTCGTCTTCACCATCGCATTGAGACAAATCAAGAACTTGCGCATACAGGCGACAATCGCCACCTTCTTAGGCTTGCCCTGCTTAAGCAGATGCTGATAGTACGCTCGAATAGCACGGTTCGAGTGCAATAGACATTATCGGAAATAGTGAAGGATGGGCGGAGTGACAGTAATCTCCTCAGTCTCGCCGCTCTCAGACAACCTGCAGAGACTCACTTGTCCCTGCACGGCGATGGGTCAGCCTGAAATTGTGCAAACCGCAAGCCGTCTCCATCACATCATCGATGTAGTGAGCAGCCCAGTTACGGAACTTCTGCACCACAATCTGGCAGCGCTTGATGCCCCCGATGTGATGCTCCACCTCAATGCGCACTTGAGATATCGCGCGATTCGCCTCTTTTTCCTCAGCCGTCAACTGCTGCCCTCGCGGCTTCTTCTTGGGTTGTTTGACGGTGACCCCAGCAGGAGAGAACCCTTGGAACCCCGTATCCTGCCAAAGCACGCTTCCTTCAGGAAACCGGTAGTCTTCCTCCTCGGCGATTTTCTTGTCATGCTTCTTGCCCTCGTAGGTGTCGCTCAAGAAGATGACCTTACCTCCCCGTTCGCTGATGATGTTGTTCTTCACCGTGTGCGCCTTTTTCTTGCCGCTGTAGTAGGTCTTACGGTCGCCTCTGTCCTTTGGGCGGTTGATGGGCCGCTCGGTGCCATCAACCATGAACTCCAAGCTTGGACAAGCGTCGAGAACCGCCTCTAAATTGGCGGGTTCTCGCTCTGGCAATTGCTTCTCGTAGCCCAGTGCCTGGTTCAATACCCCCGTCAGCCGGTGTATCCAGATATTCGCCTGCGCCTGCGACAGGCCGAATAGATACCCCTGTACCTGCTGGGTCGGATAGAGGCGAAAATAGACCAAGATGAACAGCTGCTGATTCGCCAGCGTTCTCAGGTTGGCTCGACGACCACCACCGTAGCCCCGTTGACGCCCTTCTCGCTCAGACCTCTGCCGAACGAACGTTGCCCATGCTGCTTCAAAGCTCACCAGTAGCGCCTCAAACTCCCTCTGCCTCAGCCCCGTCAGGCCTTGCAGTATGCGTGGCTTATTTCGAAGCTCCTCGTAGTTTATCTTCATGGCGATCCTCAATTCCTGTATCTGAATTCTATGCCCATCCTTATTTCCGATAATGTTTAATGTAGACAGCGTCGCTAGGTAAAGCAAAGAGCGTACCGCACCGCGGCCACCCCAAATTCTGCGCTGCCCTCGAAACTGGCCGCTGTCGCGGTTGAACGGTGCCACCCCTGCCAGCGCAGCAATCTTCCGCCGGTTGAGCTGGCCTAGCTCTGGCAACAGCACCAACAAGCTAGAGGAGATCACAGGACCGATGCCCTTAGGGCTCTCAAGAATGGCCTTACGCTCGGCCCACTCGGCCCTTGACTCGCTGAGTTCTTTTATCTTTTCGTCTATCTGCTTGATGCGGCCACCCAACCACGCGATGTGCTCATCGACATCGTCGCGCTTGGGACCACGTAGACGCTTACGCCGGTTCTTTTCCGCGCTCAGCATCTCCACCAATTGCTGACGGCGGGTGACCCACGCTTTGAGTTCTTCTGCCGCTTCCGAGGCAAACACCGTTTCTGCTGGCTGCGTCACCTGGCCATAGGTGGCAATCATTTGGGCATCGAGAGCATCAGTCTTGGCCAGCTTGCCCATTCCTTTCGCGAGGTCTCGCACTGGACGAGGGTTCACCACGCTTACCCGCAATCCAGCCTCGTGCAAAGCAAGTGCCATCGGCCACTCATAGCCACCGCTCGCCTCACAAACCACTGCAATGTTCTCTTGTTTGAGGAGTCTATCGGCGATCGCCTCTATCCCTTCTGTACTGTTACTGTAGCGAGCGTAGTGTTGTTTGCTTAGGTCATAGAGATCGAGAGAGTCTTTGCTGACGTCGATGCCTATCCAGTTATAGGATTGCTTTGATTTATCTGCAGCCATGAATGTTGGTATGATGCTGATGGTTAGTTTAACTCCATGCTCTGCACTCAGTCTTGCGCGATACGGTCTCTATGAAGGAACCTGGCGTTGGGCTTTGCCCTGCCGTAGGCACTTTGTTCGAGTTCTCAGAGAATGGATAGGAGCGGTGAGCCGTGCTTACGGTCGAACTATGATGGAGACCATCACGAACTAGAGGACGTTGGTCTACCGCTCCTTTTCTAAACATACAAGGGGATTGAAACCACAACTAACCCCATCACCTCAGAAGCGATCGCTTCATCGAAAAGAAAGCAAACTCACCAATGTTGGTTCCAAACCATCGACTCAATTAGACTGCACAGCAAAAAACACCAGCCCGACATCTATGAACCGACAGGCCGTGAATCAAATTCGACACCGTCTATGCAGGCGGCAAAATTGACGAGAGCGCCAGCCTGACACCAGGAAAAGCCAAAAGAGACCCCTGCTCCGGTTCTGCAAGAATCAGATGGTGATTGTACCCCTTCGAAGACGGACCACGAAACAGATGGAGCTGGCGATTTTTGAGGTCTAATACCCAGTAATCTTGGATACCCGCTCGAGCATAGAGCTTGTCTTTCACCTCGCAGTCCTGCTTCAACGTCAAATCAGCGACCTCCACGAGAAGATGAATCTGATTAGGGTGAGGGTGCTGCTCGGCGTAATCCAGTATGTCTCCTTGAACAACGGCCAAATCAGGTTCAGGTTCCGAGAAATCGCCCAGAAAAATTGGATCTTGGGTGCGCACCAGGGCAGCATCACCCAGCTGATTGCGCAACGCATTGGCCAACAGGTGAAGCGCGGTGACATGTGGTGTGCCTTTAGCAGCCATCAGCGTGATGTATCCGTCAATCAGTTCAGTCCGTTCGTCAATATCAAGAAATCCAAGCTCGCTCATGCGATGGTACTCATGCACCGACCAACGCTTCAGCGTGCTTGGTTCTAGCCTCAAGACTGAATCTGGACGTGGTTTTGATGACTGCATAGGCGGTTTGCCAGCATGGGCATAGGGTCTTTGGGTCTCAGTTACCTGGTGTGCAATCGTCTGCTCCTATTTTGTGGCTTTGTAAGGGAATAGATCAAAGTCAACCTGAACCGCATTACACTATTGGCCCCAGCAGCGCCAGCAGTTGCTCATTTTGCGCTTCAGTCCCCACCGTAATCCGCAGATTTTGGTTTAGATCAGGCTGCTTGAAGTAGCGCACTAGCAGCCCTTTTTCCTTTAGGTTTAGGTAAATTGCCTCCGAATTACCGCTCGGCGGCGTCACCCACAAAAAATTGCCGTGGGACTCCGGCACCTCAAATCCCAGCTTCTCCAGCGCGATCGCGAGCGTTCCCCGGGACCGCTTCACCTTCTCAACGCAGGCGTTTTTGTAGTCCTGGTCCCGCATGGCCGCCGCCCCCACCGCGCAGGCGATCGCGTCGATGTTGTAGCTGTCTTTTACCTTGAACAGGCCGCTCAGCAGCGCAGGCTGGGCGATGCCAAACCCCAGCCGCAGCCCCGCCAGGGAATATCCCTTGGACAGCGTCCGGCTGACGATCACGTTGTCAAACTCCTGCACCAGCGGCAGCGCCGAATCCTCTGCAAAATCCACGTAGGCCTCATCTACCATCAGAATGCCGGAGAGTCGTGAGGCGAGAAGCCGCAGGTCCTCTAGGGGCACGACGTGGCCCGAGGGGCTATTGGGGGAAGCGATGAAGGTGATTGCCCCATCAGCTTCGGCTAGAGCATCTACGGGCAGCCTATATTCGCTCAGGTAAGGCACCTCCACCACCTCCGCAGGCTGAATTTCCGCTAGAGTCTTGTACAGCACATAGGTGGGCGTCGGATAGACCACCTTACGGGGTCCTTCAGCGCAGGCCCGAATAATCACGTTGAGAATCTCATCACTGCCGTTGCCCACCATAATCCAGTCGAGCGGCACCCCGAACACCGCGCTGATGGCTTGACGAAACTCGTCGGCGTAGGGGTGGGGGTAGCGCCGCAGCCGCTCGCCATCAAAGTCGTGCAGCACCGCGATCGCTTCTGGTGACGGGGGGTAGGGGTTCTCGTTGGTATTGAGCTTGAGGATGGAGGTGCCGGGCTTGGGCTGCTCTCCGGGCACGTACCCCGTCATCGCGTCGACGTTGGGGCGGAAGTAGCTGTGAGTCATACGGGAAATGGATCTAAGAGGCAGACAGGCAGTTTGTCGGCTGACAGACCGGGCAATAATAGCATCGGCGTCCGCCAAAGGTCTCTTTAATGATAGCGGTGCTGCAGCGGTAGCACGGCTTCCCCTCCCGGCCAAATACAGAGTGGCGGTAGGCGCGGCGCGGCTGCCCTTCGGCTTTGAGGGCCATGGCGCGATCTAGGTCATTGGTGATGCCGCCTGTATCGTAGGAGCGGCGAGGAAGGGCGATCGCGCTTTCGCCTAAACGCTTGAGGGAGCCGAGGGAGCAGTCGGTGGGGCGACAGGTGGGGTAGATCCCCGCGTCGAAGAGAATTTCGCTGCGCAGGTAGTTCCCTAAGCCGCACAGAAAATGCTGATCGAGCAGCAGGATGGCGAGCTGGCGGCGATAGAAGGCCTTGTCTTGAAGGCGCTGAGTGATCTGAGAGGGGCTGACATCGGCGTCAAGCACGTCGGGACCGATGCGGCGGAGAAAGGGATGCGCCCCTAGAGCCTCATCTGGGAGAACCTCAATGTCGGAAGCGCTGTAGAGCAGGGCTGATTTTTGGGCGGTGTGGAGGGCGAGCCGCAGCTGCCGGTTGGTGTCGGGGTAGCTGCGGGCGCGGCGCACCATCCACTTGCCGTAAAGCTGATTGTGGCTGTAGATATTCAGGCCATTGTCGAAGCGGATGAGCATGGCCTTACCCCGAGGCTCCACAGCCATAACGGTTTGGGCTTTGAGAACTGCTTCGTAGGGCTTGAGAGACTCAAAGGCAAAAAAAACCTCTACTACCACTTGGTTGACTAGCACTCCGGCAATCTTGTCGGCGGCTCGCCTAATTTCTGGTCCCTCTGGCATGATTTCTAGTTGAACTACGGCGATGCTGTGCCTTGCTATCACCATGCTAGCGAGCTTTGTGGGTCTAAGCCGCTAGAGGCGGAGATTTGCCTTAGGCCATTGAAAGTTGGAGGCGGTGTTCTGCCGCTTGGGGCTGTCCCTACTAAGGCACTATGCGATCGCTGGAAAGCCTTGTGGGGTAATTTGTTCCCGGCCTTAGAGAGCGCTTCAGCAAAGAGCTCTCCAATAAGAGGTCTAGCTTGGATTGCGTGAGGATTTGGAGTCAGATTAGACAGCTGCCCTCCAGATTGCCTATGCTTATGGGCATAGGTCTAGAGTCTTGCCCATGGATTCCTTCAGCCCGTCCGAGCCCTCGAACCGCCGCTGTATCTTAATTTGCCAGCACCGCTCTTGTCTAAGAAGCGGCGCTGCGGAAGTGTTTGACGCGTTTCAGGCCCAAACCGCCCCTCCCGTCTTCGTTGCGGAAAGCGGCTGCATGAGCCAGTGTAGCGTTGGTCCCAACGTCCGCATTATGCCGGACGGCGTCTCATACTGCCGCATTAAGCCCAGCGATGTTGCCACCATCGTCGCCGAGCATCTAGAGAGCGATCGCCCGGTTCAGTCTCTTTTTCATCCCCGCATGTATGGTTACGCCCATTTGGCAGCGCCCCCCGCCCCCGCCCCCTAAAGCTATCCGCCCTAGAAGAGCAATATGACATCCCATCGGTCAGCACCCCCGTCGCCTCCCATTCTCTGGCCCCAAGTCTGGGGGTTGGCCGCTGTGCAGGGTGCCATCAGTCTCACCTGGGTGATCTACAACCTTTATCTCCTACGGCTGCTGACTCAATACGGCTTCTCTACTGGCTTCGTTGCCGGACTGCTGATTGTAGAGGCGGGAGCCGCAATGGTGATGGAACCCATCATGGGAAGTCTGTCTGACCAAAGTCAGCGCTGGGTGGGAAGTCGGTTTCCCTTCATTGCCAGCGGCATTGTCCTGGCCTCGGTTTGCTTTTTAGGCATTCCCCTGACGCTTATAGCCGGAAGCCCCACCGCCGCCACCCGCTGGCTCTTACCCACCGCCATGGTGCTGTGGGCGCTCTCCATGACTGTGTTCCGTAGCCCGGTGCTTTCGCTGCTGGGGCGCTATGCGATCGCCACCCGCCAGCCTCAAGCGGCCAGCATTCTTACCCTTGTGGGGGGTGTTGCCGGTGCCCTAGCGCCTTTGGCAGGAGATGCTATCTTGCGGGTGGGGCCGCTGCTCGCCTTTACCCTGGGGTCGTTGGCTATGCTGGGCTCAGCGCTGGTGCTGCGGTTTACCAACCCCAATCAATCCCTGAGCAGTGAGCTTGCTGAAAAACCATCGGGGAGACTCGTCCTGCCTGCCCTCGCCGCCACGTTCGCCTCCGGTTTCAGCATCACCCTGGGACTGCAGCTGTTGCTGACGACGTTTCCTACTCAGCTCGGTCGCCTCACCCCCCAGCCCAATCTAGTGATGGGAGTTATTTACATTACTATCGTGTGCTTTGCCTTCCCCGCCGGAACCTTGGCAAAGCGGCTAGGCGCGTTTAGAGCAATGGCGCTGGGGTTAGCGCTTTTGTCTGCCCTTTGCCTTGCCCTGATCTACCCCGGAACTCTTGGGACTGCCGTCGCGGGCGCGATCGCCGTTGGCAGCGGTCTCAGCTTGGTGTTCAACTGCACCATTCCCATCGCTCTATCGGCAGTGCCTCCGCATCGAGGCGGGCTGGGTACAGGCCTCTACTTTGGAGGTGCGGCGCTCGCTGCCAGCGTCTTTGGCGGCTTCATCAAAAACGCGAACTTAGGCACCGCTGCCCTGTTCGGCACCGGAGCGATCGCATTTCTAGCGGCGATCGCGTTTATTCAGCCTATTCGCTGGGCCGCAGCTCAGCCAAACAAACTCACCAGCCACCGCAGCAGCACCACATAGACTGCAATAACGAGCGCCAACACTAGCCCCAGCGCCATCAAGATTAAAAAGATGCGCCAGCGCTGCCGAGGTCTGGGCCTCGCCAACCGCATCGACGGCTCAAACTGAGATTCCAGCAGCTTGAGGTTGCGGGCGTTGGCCTTCCAGGCAAAATCAAACAGATCCCCCACAACCGGCACCGCACCGACGATGGTCTCAAGAGCAATGTTGAAGGCCATCTGGGCGATGATATTGGTGGGCACCTGCAGCCGAGCCGCTTCTACAATCAGGTAGGCCGACAGCACTGTGCCGACGACATCGCCGCCCGCAGGCAGCAGCCCCAAAATCGGGTCTAGCCCAATGCGATAGTCCGTCCCCGGAATTTGAATCGCGTTGTCGAGCAGATTACTGAGAGAGCGGAGTCTCTCTAGAGCCGGATGGTTCTCTGCTGGTGGGGGGGATGGAGGACGCGAAGACATGGGCTACAGTGCGCGATAACTCCAGTAGTGTAGCTTGATAGCCCTATGGCTCGGTAAGCCTAGTGTAAAAAACTGTCTGCCAGGGGAGCTGGGCTGACACAGCGGCAGCTGGGGTGATACCGTTTAGGCACCCTGTGACATCCTCCTGACGCTGATGCTACGCATACAGCGCGGGCTTCCTCAGTGACTCCCAGCTACTGCTGAGACATTTCCTGAGAGATTAAGGGCTTGATGTCCCACAGCCCTATTCAATAGGTTGATAGCCGCGTTGTGGTCGCGACAGATCGTTAAGCCGCATGATGGGCAACTATGGACCCGATCGGCCAGCGTCTTTGGTACCCGCTCACCACAACCCGAGCAATCAATGCTGGTTCCGCGTGGGTTCTCAGCGATGGTCATCTTTCCAGCTTTCGCGGCTTTGAAAGAGCCTATCTCCAAGAATGTACCCCATGCGGCATCAGCGATTGACTTTGCCAGTCTGGTTCGAGCAAGTCCTTTGATGTTGAGCTTTTCATGAGCGACAACATCGTACTTTGAAAACAGCCAGTCCCACACCTTAGAAAAGAAATCACGACGCTGACGCGATATTTTCAGATGCAGTTTGGCGATGCGATTCACCTGCTTACGCCAGCGGTTAGAGCCCTTCTTCTGTCTCGATAGCTGCCGCTCTGAGCGTCGAAAGAACTGAGGGATAGGAACGCTCTCACCGTCACTGGTAACCAAGAAATCCTTCAGCCCAACGTCAACACCGACAGACTTAGCCCTATCGACATCCGGAGTAAGCATCGGAACGGCATTGTTTTCCAGTAACAGGCTCACATACCAACCATCTGCTTTGCGAGTCACCTTGGCCGTTTTGACAGTAAACCCATCAGGTATCGGGCGATGAAGGATTAGCTTCACCTGGCCAATCTTAGGCAGGGTAATACGACTTCCATCGATGCAGTCAGGTTTCATCTGAGGGAACGTGAACGTCCTGTAGCGCCCCGCGCCTTTGAACCGAGGCTTGCCGCTACGCTTACCATTCCTATCACCTTTGATGAAACGCTCGAACGTCTGCTTTACCTGCTTCGTCACCTCCTGAAGCGCTTGTGAATGCAAATCTTTGTACCAGGGTCGCTCTCGCTTGAGAGGTACTAGGCTAGCCTTCTGGCTGCAGTAATTAGGATTATCTTTGAGTGGCGCAAGGCTACAGGTGAGTGGGCAGGCGTTGACCGAACAGCGGTTCATCTCCCACCAGTCGAAGCGCTCAGCCAGCAACCAGTTGTACTGTGCCCGAAGCATATCTAGCCATCGGGTCATGGTAACCGTTTGCTCAGCCGTTGGGCGTAACCTGTACTGATGGGTGATTTTCACTACTGCGTCTAATTCAGTGATATCATAATAGCATACGCTGATTTCGATGCACCATGGAAAAATGACTTTGTTTCTAGCGGTCGCTCAATTTCAGACCTTAAGGCCCATCTGGTTTTGACGACGAAATACTGCCGTAAGGTTTTTACCGAAGAAATGATACGGCGACTTCTAGAGATTGTCGGAGATCTGTGCGAGAAGTGGGACTGCAAGATGATTGAGTTCAACGGAGAGGCCGACCACGTTCATCTGCTGTTTCAGTATTATCCGCAGATGGAGCTACCCAAGTTCGTCAGTAATTTGAAGTCTGTTTCCAGCCGCAGGCTGAGGTCGGAGTTCGCAGAGCGAGTAGACCAGTTCTACTGGCAGTCTGTTCTCTGGAACGAATCGTACTTTATCGCCAGTTGTGGCGGGGTCACTGTCTCTGTGCTGAAACGGTACATTGAGCAGCAGGACGCCCCGGAGATGGGTGCTTCTGGGGCATTGAACCCCGTCAGCACCCGCGGCTCTCATCCCGACGCTCACCCTAGCGGGTAAATCGCGGGGCTTCCCGTCTAGCAGCTAAACTATAGACTCTCGCCTCAAACCTTCACGCCCCGAACCTTTTCAACTCAGAACGCTCCCTTAGGCCATGACGCTTCCTCCCCTTACCTCAGACACCTACTGGGCCATCCTCAAGGATGAGCTAGACGACGACACCGTCAACCAGCTGGTGTGGCATCACCTCGGCTATCGCTACGACTCAGGCAGCGCCACCTGGAACAGTGAGCAGGTGGACCCTGACTGGCGAGAGGCCTACCCCGAGCCTCCCCGCTTCACCGACAGCCGTCCGCCCACCGTCAGGCTCACCCGCTCAATTCCTAAGGAAAATAAGCAGCTGCTCAAAACAGACCTGGGGTTCACGGGATATACCATTGACGAGCTAGAGCCGCGCAAGACTCGGCGCGCTACGGTGGCGAGCTGGTTGATGAGCTGTGCCAAAACCCAGTCTGGTTGATCGCGATCGCGACCTTGTCTCGTTACCGGGCTCATCCATCGCGACCCGACTCGCCTACAGCATTTTGCACATTAGATTAAACATCCAGGGAGTTACCCCATCGTGCGGCACCGAATTAATGCGATCGCTCTAGCCCTTCTAGTCACGCTTGTCTGCATCGGCGGAGGGCTCTCCAGCCGGGCCCAAGCCCCGCTCGGCCCGGTCGCCCAGGGCAGCGGTGGGGCGATCGCCTCTGTGGATGCCCGCGCGACCCAAGTGGGGCTAGCGGTGCTGCGGCAGGGGGGCAACGCTGTAGATGCGGCGATCGCGACGGCGGCGGCGCTAGGCATTGTAGAGCCCTTTTCCTGCGGCATCGGCGGCGGCGGCTTTATGGTGCTGCGACAGGCTAACGGCACGGTAGTGACCTTAGACGGCAGAGAAGAGGCCCCCGCCTCTGCCTCCCCCACGATGTTCCGCGACCCCGACAACCCCGAGGAAAACCTGCCCTTTCCCCACCGCATCTCCAGCGGCGCAGCGGTCGGCGTACCGGGGACGTCGCTGCTGTGGCAGGAGGCCCTGTCGCGCTACGGCACCCGCTCCCTGGCTGCAACCCTGGAGCCCGCGATCGCGCTGGCTGAGTCGGGGTTCGCCGTAGACGAAACTTTTGCGAACCAAATCGCGGCTAATGAATAGCCCAATCGCAGCAAGCTGCGGGGTATCTAGAGGGGAAACAGCCTCATCTGACGGCCTTTGACCTTTTCTTCATCACTGCCTTGCTCCTGAATATAGCGTTTGACGATTTCTGTATTCACCCCATCTCCGACCGTCCCGATATACCCGCCATCACTCCAAAACTCTCCTCCCCACAACTGTTTGCGCATTTCTGGGAACCGCTTGAACATCTCTCTTGCGCTGATACTTTTGAGAATCTGCATCACTCGCGATGGCGCGTACTTAGGCGCTGCTCCCACAAATAGATGTACATGATCGCCATCTGTTCCCATCTCCTCAAGCTCAAACCAGTAGCGTTCGCCGATTTCTTTGAACACTCCCTTCAAGTAATCGCACCGTTCCTCTAGAACCAACAGCCCTCGACGGTACTTGATGCAGAACACCATGTGGTAGCGGATTTGATACACGCAGTGACTCGCTCGTTGCAGCTTCATAACCCAATTGTATTGCCGACCTGACGGTCGGCGGGCTGCTTATCCCAATCGCAGCAAGCTGCGGGGTATGCGCAGCCGTTTTTAGATCAAGGGCGCTTCGCCGCCTTCACCTCTACCCGCGACCTCTATTTGCCCGATGGTCAGCCCCCCACCGTGGGCAGCACTTTCCGCAACCCCGACCTCGCCCGCACCTACCGCCGGCTTGCCGAGGCGGGCACCAATGCCGTCTACCGGGGCGATATCGGCGCGGCCATTGTGCAGACGGTGCAGCAGCCCCCCGTCATAGACGCGCCCCCCTTCCCCGTCATCCCTGGCAGTATGACCTCAGCTGACCTCGATCGCTACCATGTGGTCGCGCGTCCCCCCGTCACTACCGCCTACCGAGGCCACCAGCTCTACGGCATGGGCTTGCCCAGCAGCGGCGGCATCACTTCATTCCAGGTGCTCAACCTACTGGAGGGCACCGACCTTTCCGGGCTAGAGCGTTCCCAAGCTTGGCACCAGGTAATTGAAGCCGAGCGGCTGGCCTACGGCGATCGCGCTGCCTACCTGGGGGACCCAGAATACGTCGACGCTCCGGTGGCCGGACTGCTCGCCCCTGACTACGCCGACGTCCGCCGCGACCTCATCACCGGCACCGCCGCGATCGCTCCCGCCACCCCCGGCAACCCCTACCCCTTTCAAGCCGACCCTAGCCCCAGCGTTGTGCTGGAGCCCGTCGCCGCGAGTATAGATGGCGAAGGGCTTTCCACTACCCACCTCACCGCCGCCGACGCAGCGGGCAACCTGGTCTCCTACACCCTCACCATCGAGTCCACAGGCGGCTCGGGCATCGTCGTCCCAGGCTACGGATTTTTGCTCAACAACGAGCTGACGGATTTTGACGCGACTGCGCCTCACCCCAACGCCCCCGAACCGGGCAAGCGCCCCCGCAGCAGCATGGCCCCCACCATCGCCTTGGCCCCTGACGGAACGGTGATGGCCTTCGGCTCTCCCGGAGGCTCCACCATCATCACCACGGTGCTGGGCATCGCCGTCAACGCCATCGACTTTGGGCTGCCCTTAAATGAGGCGATCGCCGCCCCCCGCGTTTCCCAGCGCAATGGCGAAACAACGCAGGTGGACGGCGGGTTCGAGCAAACGCCCGCTGGGCAAGGGCTGACTGCGCTGGGACATCAGCTACAGCCGACGGAAGAAATCGGGGCAGCGACGGGCATTATGGTGTTCCCCGACGGCAGCGTGCTGGCGGCGGCAGAACCCCAGCGGCGGGGTGGGGAGCGGCGGGCGTCGAAAGGCCCTGATGCGGATGGGCCTTGCGCTTACGCCTGCGAGGCCTGCTGGGCAATCGCCAACAGATCCTCCAGCAAAATCGGCTCGCAGTCCGTCAGCTCTGGCTCCGGCTCCCCCCAGCCCAGCAGCGCTAGCCCCGCGAAGACATCGTGCTCCCAAATCACCGTCTCCTCGCGGCGCACCCGCAGCCACTGGCCGTCGAAGTCTAGCTCCACCTGGGGCCTAAAGACGCCGTTGGCGACGTCGATGCCCATAAATGCGAGCTGGTCTGGGCCATAAGCGCTGATGGGGTGGGGCTCGTTGTAGGGTTCAGCAGCCCCGAAAAGCTCGTTGGAGTCAAACTGAGCCATACCAAACTTGAGCCGCATCTCGTCCATTAGCTCTGGGCAGTCCATAGGGTGCCGCCAGCCCAGCTTACTGAGGACCTGTATCCCCCAGGCCCTAGCCCCAAACTCGTTGGGGGTGGGGTCGAGTAGATGGTTACAGATGTGGTCGTGGCGCAGGTAGGCCTGCTGCCCGTCGGGCCAGCGCACTAGGGGCGGGGCTTTCCAGCGCAGGACCATCTCGGCGCAGGGGGTGGAGCTGAGGGGCATGGCGTCGCCGTAGGGCTTGAGCATTTCCACGTATTGACGCACGTAGCCGTGGGGCTTAACGGCCCAGTGGGCCAGCTCGTGCAGCACGGTGGACCAGTCTTCGGTATTGCGAAGCCAGTTAGGTAAGGGAACGCCAATCTGCTTAGCAAAGTCAAAGATGTCGGTGACGGTCGGAACAGTCTGCATCACAACCTCCAAACTGCAAAATTTGCGGTTAAAGTTCGATATTGTCTCACAGGATGGGGCGGTTTTTGGGAAACAGGCTACAAAATTGGGGCGATCGCCAGTTCATCCACAAGAGCGGCGCGGCTGTGAGGCTGGCTGTAGTCAATTGCTGGCCCCTCAGGCATAATACCGCTGGGGTTCAGCTCGGGCAGTCCGGCGTAGTAAAGCTGCTTCACGTGCTCAATGCTGCACCACTCTCCTACCCCCGGCTGCTGGTAGAGATCTCGGCAGTAGCCCCAGAGGTTGGAGTAGTCCACGAGCCGCCTGAGATTGCACTTAAACAGCCCGTGGTAGGCTAGGTCGAAGCGAAACAGCGTCGTGAACAGGCACCAGTCCGCCAGGGTAATCTGGTTGCCGCACAGGTAGCGCCGCTGGCCCAAAACCTCTTCCCAATGGTCCAGGGCTTCAAATAGCTCCGTCACTGCCCCCTGATAAGCGCTTTGTGAGGCAGCGAAGCCGCTGCGATAGACGCCGTTGTTGATGGGCTGGTAAATCGCATCCATGACGCCGTCGATTTGCGATCGCGCTTCCTTGGGGTAAAAGTCCCGCTCGGGGTGGACGGCAAAGGCGTTGAACTCGCCGTTGAGCATCTGAATAATCTGCCGAGATTCGTTGTTGACGATGGTCTGGGTTTGCTTGTCCCACAGCACAGGCACCGTCACGCGCCCGGTGTAGCTGGAGCTGGCCCGCACGTAAATCTGCCACAGATAGTCAGCGTGATAGAGGCTGTCGGCAGTGCAGCCTTCCCGCTCAGAAAACCGCCAGCCCTGCTCGCTGACGACCGGGTCCACGACCGACAGGCTAATCGCGTCCTGCAGGCCTTTAAGCGATCGCAGCAGCACGGTGCGGTGGGCCCAGGGGCAGCCTAGGGAGACGTAGAGGTGGTAGCGATGGGGTTCGGTTTTGAAGCCGCTGGAGCCATCGGCGGTGATCCGCTGGCGGAAATCGGTGGGCATGCGGTTGAACTGCCCGGATTCGTCGCGTTCGGTCCATTGGGTGATCCATTTGCCGTTGATGAGTTGTCCTAGCGCCATGGTGATATTTCTCTGATGGGGGTGAGATGGGATTAGGTTGGGGTTGGGGCAGAGGCATGCTGTGCCCGTACGAGAGGGGTTGGGGCAAGCGGCCGCTTGCCCGTACGGAGGGAGGGATTAGTCGAAGGCGTAGGCCGCCATGCTAAAAGCCCCATAGGTGAATCCATGGTGGATTTTTCGCCCTCTGCCCCCTGCGCCAAGGGCGACGAATAGCGGCAGCAGGTGTTCGTCGGTAGGGTGGTTTCGGACTGCATAGGGTGCGATCGCCCGGTAGTTCAGCAGCTGGTGGGGCGCATTTTGGGCGATCGCCGCTGCCAGCCACTGGTCAAACGCCGCGACCCAGTCCGGCGGCGGCGCACTGTAGTCTGGGACAAATGCTCCTAAATTGTGGGTCGCGGCACCGCTGCCCACAATCAGCACCCCTTTATCTCGCAGCGGTGCTAGCGCCTGGCCTATGCGGTGGTGATAGGCGGGTGGCTGATGGGCCTGGATCGAGAGCTGGACAATCGGAATAGCGGCTTCCGGGTAAGCCACCAAGAGAGGAGTCCAAGCGCCGTGATCTAGACCTCGCGTCGGATGCACCTGGGGCGAAAAACCGGCCTGCGTTAGGAGCTTAGCAGCGTCTTCGGCCAGGTCTGGGGCACCTAGAACAGGGTAGTGGAGCTGATAGAGGGCTTTAGGAAAGCCGCCAAAATCGTGAATCGTTTGGGGACGAATGGCTCCGCCGAGGGTTGGCTGGGCGGTGGACCAGTGGGCCGACACCACAAGGATGGCTTGAGGATAAGGGATCGCTTCAGGCAAGCGCCGTCGAAAGTCCTGAGTCGCCCCAGCGCGAATGGGCAAATCGGGGGCACCGTGAGAAATGAAAAGGGCAGGAAGCTGGGGCATGACTTCAAAAGCGCAGTTTGTTCTAATTAGTATCTTTAGCTTGGCGCTGGGAACCTTCTAGTCGGCGTCGGAAGGCCGTAGCTAGAGCCTTGCCGATTGCTATTGAGCCCGATTCTATCTTTTCTGTAGACCGTAGCCAACAAAAATCCCGCTCAGCCGCGTTTGCAAAGCAGCCTTAAGAGCACCGCGTAAAACAGTTTTTACTAGAACTATTTGAGCTAATACTATCACTGCCCTGATGAAAACGACAGCGGTTTCCCAGCCGCGCTCTAGAACACCTGCTGCAGACGACTGAGCAGTACCCGCAGCAGCTCTAGCTCTGAAGGATCAATGGCCTCAAGATGCTGCCTCATGTCCGCAATGTGGGCGGGAAAAACCTGCTCGAACAGCGTTTTCCCCTCTAGAGTGAGATCAACAATCACGCTGCGGCGATTCTCTGGCGGCACTTGGCGCTGGACCAACCCCTTTTTCTCTAGACGGTCAACAATCCCCGTCAAGGTCCCCTTAGTAATCAACGTCTTCTCGCCCAGGTCACCCATGCTAAGACCGCTGGTATTCCCCAGGGTGGCGACGACGTCAAACTGAGCCGGCGTCAAATCGTACTGCCGCACAAATCTTTCCGAGTAGGTCGAAAAAGCCTGATACGCCCTAGCAAGCTCTCGTATCGTAGCGAGGAAAGGCTCGCGGGCCGCCGCCTGCGTGGAATAGGGAATAGACATGGGGCGAGAACGCGCTATATGTTCTAGTCCGTACCATGATAAGGCGAATACCTCACTGCTGAGCTTTGGGGGCTTTGGGAACTTTGCAGTTCCAGTCGTCGATCTTGTGCGTGATTTCCGCAGACGGATTGTCCAACGCCTGAGGCGATCGCGCCTTAAACTTGCCCGTTATCGCATGGTGAAGCAGGGCCACATATTCTCTCAGGACGGTCCTCAAGCGACTGATTTTGCCCATCTGCTGAGGCTGCAGCGAAACAGGATGGGGGGTGACCTCAAACGACATGCTGCGAAACGTGAGAAATGCCCGCAGCATGTGGGGCGAGTCGGTGACCAGCAGGATGTCGTCTATCCCCCGTGAGCGTAGAAGCGCCGACGTAAACAGCGCGTTCTCTTCCGTAGTTTGGGAGCATTCTTCTCCCCCCAAAGACAGCACCGGCACCCCGCTCTTTTCTAAGCGCCGAGTGATAAACTTTGCGTCCAGCATGCCGCTCGCAAAGATATTCGAAGCGCGCTCTTCGCGCCACAGCTGCCACACTTTGGCAAGCCGCTCGTCCCGAAGCGATTCACCTCGGCCCAAGACCACAATGGCATCGACGCGATCGCCCGAGTCATTGGGCAATGGCCAGGTCAATCCCCAAGTCAGCAGGTCTACAAACCAGGAGGAGCTCAACACAATTAGGCCAGCGGCCACGATGATGAGCGGCCCGACAAGCCGGCGTCTCCATCGTTTAGGGCTGACAAGCCACAGTACCCAAAGCCCGGCAACACCAATAGCGACTTCCATATCTCAACGGACTGAATATTGCTTCCTCCCATTCAATAGCATTCGCCTCACGTGAAACAATAAACTAGGATGAAATAATTATAAAGATACGCAGGTGAACGCGCAGCTGAAAAGCCGTCGAAGTTCGGCTGCGGCGTTGAGTTGTGGCGTTGGGTTGCGGCTTTTGACTGCGCCACAGCGGCGATGCCAGGCCTACCCCTTCTTCAAAATAGAGACCTCAAATGGCTTCAGCGTCTCTGCTACATTGATTTGCTTGCCGGTTTCATAGTCCGTAGACAGCAGCACCTGCCAGCTAGAGCAGTCAATCGGTACGTCTAAGCCCAGGGGCTGCTCGTAAGTAAAGTTGATCAACACCAGCACTTGCTCTAACTCAGTTTCCCTCATATAGGCCAGATGCTCGTGGGGGAAGTCGAGCAGCGATCGCCAGCTGCCGTACTGCAGCGCCTCGCTCTGTCGGCGCACGTGGATCAGGTGGCGGTAGAAGTTGAGGATAGAGTCGGGGTTGCCCTTAGCCGCTTTGACATTTAGCTCGGTGTAGTTCTCATGCACCGGCAGCCAGGGCTCCACGTCTTTGCCAAAGCTAAAGCCTGCCCGAGGCGAGCTGTCCCATTGCATAGGGGTGCGAGCCCCGTCTCGCGGCGGGGGCACATCCTCGGTTTCGCTGATTTTGATGACGTTGTCCTGCAGCTTCTCGGGGGGAATGTCTTCTTTATCCACCATTCCTAGCTCTTGGCCGTAGTAGAGAATGGGCGTGCCCCGCACCGTGAGGAGCAGAGTTGCCGCAGCCTTGGCGATCGCCTCCGAATCGACGCAAAGGCTGCATTCAATCCAGCGGGAGAGGTGACGGGGGATGTCGTGGTTATCGAGGAAGTAGACGGGCCAGGCTCCGGGTGGCGTCAACCTCTCCGTCTTTTGCACCTGACGCTGCAGGTAACCCGGATACCAGGGACTGAAGGGAAATTCGAAATTGAGGGGCAGGTGCAGCTCGTCATTCTCCTTACCGTGGAAAACGATGGAGTCAAATAGCCGGTTATCGATAAAGGTTTCCCCAATGAGCACCCGGTCGCCGTACTCGTCTAAGATGGCGCGAATCTCGGCAATGATGTGGTGATTTTCGGGCAGGTTTTTGTCGTAGAGGTGGTGGTAGTTGTTGTAAGAAGCGGTGTTAGTTGCCCCATACTTGAGGGGGTTGTCGCGGAAATAGGGGTCTTTGCTGTAGGCGCTAGAGGCGTCGAGGCGAAACCCATCCACACCGCGATCGAGCCAGAAGCGCACGATGTCGTAGACCGCAGCCCTCACCTCCTGGTTTTGCCAGTTAAGGTCGGCCTGGTTTTCGTTAAAGGTGTGGAAGTAGAACTGGCCCCGTTCGGGGACATGGGTCCAGCCCGTATCGCCAAAGTAAGACAGCCAGTTGTTGGGAAACCACTGCCCCTCGGCGGTCTCTTGCCACAGATACCAATCGGCTTTGGGGTTGTCGCGGCTCGATTTTGACTCCAGGAACCAGGGGTGCTCATCGGAGGTGTGGTTCACCACCAAGTCCATGATTATCTTGATGCCCCGCTGGTGGGCGGCGGAGATCAGAGCGTCAAACTCCCCCAGGGAGCCAAACATGGGGTTAATGTCGCAGTAGTTGCTGACGTCATAGCCGTTATCCACCATGGGGGAATTGTTGATGGGGGAGAGCCAAATGGCGTCGATGCCCAGGGAAGCTTGACTCTCCGGGTTGCCATCGTTGAAGTAGTCGAGCCGCTCGATGATGCCCTGCAGGTCGCCCACCCCATCGCCGTTCCCGTCGGCAAAAGTGAGGGGGTAAATCTGGTAAATTACTCCAGTTTCCCACCAGGGGTGCGGCTCAGAATTGACCATCGGTGTTGTCCTTAGGTGATAGTTAACCGGTTTTGTGGTGCGGTACTACCTTGCTCCATAACGATAGAGCCCTATTGTACTGACTGCGTCTGATAATTAGCTGAGCTGGTTAGCTCAGCTATCGGCGGCTCAAATCAACCTGCTTTTTCGGCCAGCGAAGTTAGCCGAGACGCTACTAGGGACTACTCTTCAGGAAACGTAGGCTGCCACTGTAGATTGAGCTCGAACCAAGCTGACTGCAGGGTCCGGAAGGACAGCTGCGACGAATGGTCGCCTAGGGGGGTAGACAGGGTGACCCAAAGACAGCGGGAGTTGGTCACTGAGGTGTAGTCTAAAAGGCGCGTGAGCGATCGCTGCAGTACGGCCTGCTGAAGGCGGTTGACCTCAAACTGAGAGGCGGTGACTGTGGTCGAGCCGCTGGGGGGAATGCAGGCGGTGAGATAGGCTGACTTCTCATCGGCAAAGACCGCATACGCTCCAATTTCTGAAGTTTTGCGGATGCTGACCTCTTGCTGAGGGACCTCCCAGCGATCGCTCGTCTGCTCCAATAGATTGCCGCCTTTGTGGAGTGCGACTTCAACGTTGAGCCGATCGCCCCCGCGTCGATAGCGGTACTCCCCCGTCTGATCGGTGAGATCGCTTTTAATCTGCTGCCAGCTCAGAAGCGGAAGCTGCTTGGGCAAAGGGAGCCGCTGCTCCTCAAAGGGCACAGCTGGAGATACGGCAACCTTGACGGAGGTGAGCATTGCGGTCACGGAGACGGCCAACACCATTGCGCGGGTGGACATAGGGTTAAGGAGTAAGTACTGGGGGAGATCGTTACTGCTCGCAGAGCATCTGTGCATAGCTCAGATACCGGAGGCCGGCCCTTGTCTGCATTACCAGATAGGTCTGCTGCTACTTACGAATGCTGCGGAACACCATCCGCGCAAATTTCGAAGGGCTTAAGTAATTTCATGCAGTTGTGCTTTTCCCTTTTGGAAACTACACCTACCGCTTCAAGAGTTCTGATAAAATCTCCCGGTTGCTTAGGTCTAGCGGCGATCGCCGCTGCTTTTTCTAAAGGCGATCGCCTTTGGGGAAAGACGTCAGGCACGGCGGCTGGTCGCCAATCTTAATTTGCAGTAGGATTTACGAGAGATAGCCGATTTGTAGTATCACAATTTGGCCGATTAGTCTTGTAATCGCCTGCGCAACGGCTGACTACTGCGTCTACCCAACTGGCTCCCCAGCCTTGACCCTAGCCCTGAGCCATTTCACATAAGCCAGAATGACGTCTGACCCCTCCCCCAACGTTTCAACGATTTCCCCCCCCCAGGATTCGCCGAGCGGCCCTCAGGTCCGCTTTAAGGAAAAAGACGGGCGACTGCTGCTATTGCTGCCCCCTCCCCCGGAAGACAATGGGCTCTCCGACTGGAACGACATCTGGCGGCAGCTCCAGCAGCGGCTCACGGCGGGCGATCGCTTTTGGGAAGCCAATACCTTCGTCCACCTCGTCGCAGGCGATCGCCTGCTGGATACCCGGCAGCTCCAGAGTATCGCCGGCAGCTTAGCCGATTTAGACCTACTCCTGAAGCGCGTCTATACGAGTCGGCGGCAGACCGCAGTGGCGGCGGCAACGGCGGGCTATTCGGTAGAGCAGCACGAGCCGGTGGCGCACCTGTCCCAGGGAAAAAAAGAGCGGGTTTCCTCTCCCGTGGACTCTCTGTATGTGGAGGCAACGGTGCGCTCCGGGGTAGAGGTTCGCCATTCTGGCTCTGTGATCGTGTTGGGAGACGTCAATCCCGGCGGGGCCGTGGTGGCGGACGGGGACGTGATTATTTGGGGCACCCTACGCGGCGTGGCCCAGGCTGGGGCGGCCGGAAACCAGGACTGCCGCATTATGGCGCTGCGCATGGAGCCCACTCAGCTCCGCATTGCCGGAGCCGTTGCGCGATCGCCCGAGACCCCTCCGGCTGAATACCATCCCGAAGTCGCTTACGCTACCCCTGAAGGCATCCGCATTGTCCACGCTCAAGAGTTTGCCCGCGCGCGTCGTCCTTCTGTCTAGAGGGTTTCCTACGCTGCCGCATTTGTTGGTAATCTTGACCTCATCTAGCCTATTGCTGATAAATTCATCCGTCCCATTAAATCCTCCACTGGATCCCATAGAATCATGAGCCGCATCATCGTTGTTACCTCTGGTAAAGGGGGCGTTGGAAAAACCACCTGTACCGCCAACCTGGGCATGGCGCTGGCTCAGCTGGGGCATTCGGTGGCCTTAATAGACGCCGATTTTGGGTTGCGCAACCTCGATTTGCTGCTGGGGCTCGAAAATCGCATCGTTTACACCGCCATGGAAGTGATTTCGGGCGACTGTCGTCTTGACCAGGCCCTAGTAAAAGACAAACGGCAGCCCAAGCTAGCGCTGATGCCCGCTGCCCAGAACCGCACCAAGGACGCGGTGACTACGGAGCAAATGGCGAAGCTCGTGAAAGACGTGGCGGCTCAGCATCACTTTGTGCTCATTGACTGCCCTGCCGGCATTGAGATGGGGTTTCAAAACGCGGTTGTGGGAGCCCGTGAGGCGATTATCGTCACCACTCCGGAGGTTGCCGCCGTCCGCGACGCCGACCGCGTGATTGGGCTGCTGGAGGCAAGCGGCATCAAGGCGATTCGCCTAATCGTCAATCGGCTGCGAGCGGAGATGGTGCAGGCCGACCGAATGATGTCTGTGCAGGACGTGCAGGATATTTTGGCCGTTCCGCTGCTGGGGGTGATTCCCGATGATGAGCGGGTGATTGTCTCTACGAACAAAGGGGAGCCGCTGGTGCTCTCCGAGAACATCTCCCTAGCGGGGATTGCGTTTAGGAACATTGCGCAGCGGCTCAACGGCAAAAAGGTTCCCTTCCTTGACCTGACTGCCGCCCACGACGACATTTTCTCCCGCATCCGCCGACTGTTTCGCGGCGATAGCGATCACTACCGACGATAGCCCTGTCTCCTCTTAGCAGACCCTTACCTCAGCCCCGCCCATGATTCTCGATCTCCTCGATAAGCTTTTCAATCGCTCCCCCGAAACTAGCCGCAGCGAGGCAAAGCGGAGGCTTCAGCTCGTCCTTGCCCACGACCGCGCTGACCTTTCACCGGACATCATGGAAAAGATGCGGCAGGAGATTTTGGAAGTGGTCGCCCGCTACGTCGAGATCGACTCCAGCCTGTCCGAGTTCTCTTTAGAAAATGACCAGCGGGTGACGGCGCTGATCGCCAACTTGCCCATTCGGCGGGTAAAGGCCGCGCCCGGCGCTGAACTTCAAGATGACGCTTCTCCAGACGCTGCCCCGGAGATCAGCTCTTTAGATGTAGATGCTCAAACGACGGACGCTCAGACGGTAGACCCCCCAGATGCCGACTCGCCCACAGCTTAGATGCGCTACGTTACGGACAATTACAGCTTTTAGGATAAATTCACTGGCGTTGCCGGGCGCGATCGCCTTCTGGAAGCCGCTTGTAGGCGATCGCACCAGATTTTAGAAGAGACGATTCTTAATGAAACAGGGCCACCAAACGCCGTTACCCCCGAACCATCTTTGACAAAATTGAACAGGGTGTCTACTGCCCTCGCCTGCGATTGTCAGTCCTAACCCCAATCCAACTGCGAGGAAATAACCCATGAAATTAGCCTATTGGATGTACGCCGGACCGGCGCACATTGGAACCCTGCGTGTCGCTAGTTCGTTCAAAAATGTGCACGCGATTATGCATGCCCCCATCGGGGACGACTACTTCAACGTCATGCGCTCCATGCTAGAGCGCGAGCGCGACTACACCCCGGTGACCACTAGCGTCGTCGATCGCAACGTGCTGGCGCGAGGATCTCAAGAGAAAGTCGTCGACAACATCATCCGCAAAGACAAAGAAGTTGGCCCTGACATGGTGGTGCTCACGCCCACCTGTACCTCCAGCATCCTGCAGGAAGACCTGGAAAACTTTGTGCAGCGGGCGCAGCTTGAGTCTAAATCGGACGTGCTGCTGGCAGATGTAAACCACTACCGGGTGAACGAGCTAGAGGCGGCGGACCGCACCCTGCAGCAGATGGTGGAGTTCTACGTCGCCAAGGCTCGCAAGGCGGGGGACATGGCCACCGAGAAAACCGAAAAGCCCTCAGTCAACATCATCGGCATCTCTACCCTAGGCTTCCACAACAACCACGACTGCACCGAGCTGAAAAAGCTGATGGGCGAGCTGGGCATTGAGGTGAATGCGGTGATTCCCGAAGGGGCGTCGGTGCACGAGCTGAAGAATCTGCCTCGGGCCTGGTTTAACCTGGTGCCCTACCGGGAGCTGGGCATGATGACAGCGAACTTCCTCAAAACCGAGTTCGACATGCCCACCGTGGACATCACGCCCATGGGCATCGTGGAGACGGCCCGCTGCGTTCGCATGATTCAAAAGGTGCTCAATGAGCAGGGCGCTGAGGTCGACTACGAAGCTTTTATTGACGATCAGACCCGCTTTGTCTCCCAAGCGGCCTGGTTCTCCCGCTCTATCGACTGCCAAAACCTCACCGGCAAAAAGGCCGTGGTGTTTGGCGACAACACCCACGCCGCCGCCATGACCAAAATCCTGGCGCGGGAGATGGGCATTCACGTGGTGCTAGCGGGCACCTACTGTAAGTACGACGCCGACTGGTTCCGGGAGCAGGTGTCGGAATACTGCGACGATATCTTGATCAGTGAGGACAACGGGGAAATTGGAGATGCGATCGCTCGCCTAGAGCCTTCCGCTATCTTTGGCACCCAGATGGAGCGCCACGTAGGCAAGCGCCTAAACATCCCCTGTGGCGTGATTGCGGCCCCCATCCACATTCAGGATTTCCCGGTGGGCTATCGCCCCTACCTGGGCTACGAGGGCGCCAACCAGGTGGTGGACCTGGTGTACAACTCCTTTACCCTGGGTATGGAGGACCACCTGCTGGAAATCTTCGGCGGCCACGACACCAAAGAGAGCATCACCAAGACGCTGTCGGCGGATTCGGATATGGGCTGGAGCAAGGACGGCCTGGCGGAGCTGAACAAGATTCCGGGGTTTGTGCGCGGTAAGGTGAAGCGCAACACGGAGAAGTTCGCGCGGGAGCGGAATATTGAGCAAATTACGGCTGAAGTGCTGTATGCGGCGAAGGAGGCTGTAGGGGCATAGTTGCTCTGACGGATTGAGTCTTAGAAGCCGGGGATCTTGAAGGTCCCCGGCTTCTCCTACAAACCGGCTTTACTAAGTATAAGTTCGACGCTTAGCGCCAGATCGGAGAATAGGCTGTCCTTGACGACTTGATCACCGCGATAGGTGATTGGAACTTTACTTGGGGCAAAGACGGTAAACGTGCGGGCCCGAGAATCGATTACCCAAACCCTCAATACCCCTGCTGCGATGTAGTCAGAAGCTTTAGAGACCATCGCTCCAAAGGTTTGATCTGGTGAAATAATCTCGATTGCCAAATTGGGCGGTACTGGGCAAGGACCGTCCTCTAGCCAGTCTGCTGCGAGCCTTTCAAAGGCGACGTAGGTCAAGTCTGGAATGGGAACCCACGGCTTTCCATTTCGCTCTAAGACAACTGCCCACTCTGGATAGAAATGTCCTCTCGATTCTGCCCAGTCGTCCATGAGCTTGATGAACGACTTTTGCAGACCCGCGTGAAACCGTTTTGGGGACACTTTGGGAATGGCCTCTCCGTCTATGAGTTCGCTGTTCTCGCTGTCGGGCGACGCTAAGAACTCCTCTAAGCTCAGTAATTTGGAGGGAGTAGTAACCATTGTCTTTACCCAACGAGGCTAGCTTGAGCGTAGCATTATCTTCGATTGGGCTGAGGCCGCTATTTGCTCTGCAGCGCTTAGTCTGCAGTCGGTTATGCTCAAGCCAAATACCGACATCAATAAGAATGAGCTGTATGCCCGGCTTGGCGTCCCTGAGCTTTGGCGATACAACGGGCAAAAGCTGACGATCTACCAGATTCAAGGCGGCAGCTATCAGGAGGCGATCGCTAGCCCTAGTTTCCCAGCTGTGCCTAAAGACCGGCTCTATCGCTTTTTGCGGGATTGCGCTGAGGAGGGGGAGACGGCGTCGAAGCGTGCGCTTCGAGCCTGGATTCGAGATAACTTATAAACAACGGTATTGAGCAGGCTTTCCCTATGACCCGTACCCCCAAGGTTCTCAAGCCTGAGGAATCCTACAGCTTCAGCAAATATTTCGAGCTACCATTTGACATTGAGGACATCCTGGCGGATTTGGGCTGTTCGGTTGAACGGGCGACGCTCGATTTGCCGCAGTATAAGCTGCCGCTAGAGGGTCTGGAGCAGGTGCAGGCCCAGATTCAAGATGGGATTCGTTATGTGGGGATTACAAGCGAGCAGGCCCGACGGGAATTTTTGATTGCGCCTGTTGTGCGAGAGGTGTGCCGGGTGACGCGGCAGCGGGTGCGAGTGGAGTATCCCATTGTGGTTAGCTCTTGGCTGCGGGGAACGTTTGACTATTACTTTCAGGCTGAGAACCTGTTGGTGATTGAGGCCAAGCGGGAGAATTTGGACAATGGGCTGACGCAGCTGGCGACGGAGCTGATTGCGCTGGATGAGTGGTCGGAATCGGAGACGCCGGTTTTGTACGGAGCTGTGACGACGGGGCAGGATTGGCGGTTTTGTTTGTTTGAGCGGCAGGCTCGGCGGGTGGTGGCGGATTTTAAGCTGTATCGGGTACCGGAGGAGACGGAGGTGTTGCTTTTAGTTTTGGTAGGGATTTTAGAGGGCCGCGAGCCTGATAGAGCTGAGAACTGAGCGATCGCTGTAAACGCTCTGTCAGGGACTTTTTCTGTCTCTCTAGGGCGTAGAGCGATGCTTCTGAATAGTGCTGGTTTTTAAAAAGTTCGTTGGTTTGTCCACTGAGTATAAACGCTGCTTATTTAGTAGGATCGTATGAGTACCTACTATTCTATTTCTATGTTTCCAAGTGTCTCTAGTACGAGAACTAAAGCTGGTTTACAATGCCTGCTGCAAATCTTGAAAGCGAGCTTATACCAAAGGGATATGAAGATGCACATTATGGCTCACCCCCGGCTGTCGCCGTCCCCCTCAGGGCTGATTCATTGTAAGAGTTGAAAAACTTGCTCAATTTGGTTGGCAAGCTCTCGTAGAGCGGAGGTGAGGGACTTGAAGCCCTGCAGCCTCAACAAATTGATAGTAATCGAACGAAACACCGATGTGATCAGCAAAGCATTGGGTTCTCTGCCGTAGCTGTCATCTTCTTTGAGCACCATATCCTTAGGCCAGTGCAGCTGATTCTCAATGCTCCAATGCCGACGTATTGCTTCGAGCTGTGCTGTTGCGGTAGCGGCAACCGAGGTCAGGTAGTAGGCCTTGTGAGTGGAGCACTTACCCTTGCGGGTCTGCTGCCGCTCAACACACAGCACCGTTTTTGCTCCAGGCCATTGCCTCGTATCAATGCCTGCTGCTGAGAACAAGCGCACCTGCCGTCGTTCATGCCGTCCATGCTGTTGCTCGTCAGTGATCGCACTGGGCTGTTGCTCAGTCCTATGGTCAGCAATAGCCGAAAGCTGCCCGTAGAGTCTCTTCTGGTTGCCCTTGACGGCAACTAGGTAGTCGTTGCCGCTATCAATGATGAGCCGGAGCGTTTTTTTGCGCGTGCAACGCATCCAGGCTGAGAACAGCACCCTTGAGCTTCAGCTTCTCAAGCAAGTACTGCACCACCTTAAGTTCGCTATTTTCGCCCTCCTTCAACGCTGCCAAATCGACAGTGATACCTTGCTGCTGAGCAAAAACACTCACCAGGCCCACGAAGCGGGTCTTGCCGTCATCGCCGACTATCGGTTGCTTGATACGCTTACCATCAATAGCATAGCTAGCGTTGTCTGGGCTGGCGTACTGACTCATCCACTCGCGAAAGACCTTGCTCAGCGCCTCAAAGTCAAGCCCGATATGGGTTCGCCTGAAGGTCGAGTAGGAGGGCATCGCTTTTGGGTTAATCTCCAACAGCCGAGCGACATCAGCCCCATAGCGCTTGGCAAATTCTTCTAACGGGCGATTACCCCGATAGCCCGCTAAGTTCCCCATCACGATCATTACCAGAATTATCCACAGTGGATGTCGTTTCCCTCTGGCACAGCGGTAGTCGGGAACACTCTGAAGGGCTTCGATAAGCGTCATGTCAGCATCCTCGTTTCTAGCTAACCTCTATCCTAGCTTTCATCCCCTCACATTGAATCAACCCTGCCGTCCCCCTTAGCAAGGGGGACGGCAGGGGGTCTCCAATATGTGCAACCACATATGGAATTGGTATTAGGTTATCTATTTGACTTAAAAGCTCTAGTCAGACCTCAGCTTCTCGATGAAACAAAGCGAGTGAGTCTCTTATTGGAACTCCTGCCCCTGTTCACAAGGGGCTTTGTTGGGATATCTCTTTTGATGATGTTCATCCTTGTGTCGTGGTGGACGAAAACCATCTCTTTCAGCGTGCTCTACGCACTTAAAACACCAGTACGTTCTTTCAGCCCCATACCCTCTGTCCCCTTCACAATGATAAATACCTTTACACGTATTTCCGGGCGGTAATCGTGTTGCCGTTATCGGATAACCTGTTGGACATCTACCGTTTTCTAAAGGAGCACCATAGTGCAGACCATTTCTTCGCCTCTCATCCGAGTAGTACGACTCCTTATCCTGACGTTGTTGCTGAACCCTTTCGTAGACTGCCCTTGCCGTACGTAGTTCTTCATTAAAGCTGCCAAATAAAGATCCAGAACTTTCTAGAGAAGCAATTTCTGGATATTCTTGATAGAACTTCTCAAGTATCTGCTTGGCTCTTATAGCTGTGCTTATAGAGTCTTCTAACTCTGGTTCGGCAAGGTAACGCAGCGAGGATAGTTTGCCTTGAGAATAGTTGTACAAGGGAATCATTGCAAAAGCAACACCACCGAAAAGTAGTGCGAGTACAATATAAAAAAATGTATTCCATGCCAGATAGCCGCACGCGCAGAGAGCTGCTAGCATTAAGAAGAACTTAAATCTTTCCCCAATATCCTTCCAGAAATCATAATCTGAAACTATAGAACTACGACTGTTTAATATGACGATATTTGAAGCAAGTAATGCACACACAAAAAGTACAATAAGTATCCCCAAAAAATTAAGATTCATTCAGATCTCCCTTTCAGCTTTAGCAATCAAGAATCAATTCCTTTTCTGCCGATTAGCATGTGTGCAAGAACATTACGGGTTTAATGAGTCCAAGTATAAAATCCTGGTTGTGTTCGAATCTGTTCTTAAGTTTATAGTCTCTGTGGCCGTTTCATAGTTTCCATGTGTCAGCGTTAGCTGAACACTATCTCTAGCCGGAATTTTTATCTCAACGTATCCGTTCCTATCAGTTCGCTTCAGGACGGGAGGGCCTTCAAATACAATTTGTAGTTCCACACTTTCAATGGGTTGAGATGTGCTTCGGTCAAGAACGGTTACTTCTACTTGGTTTAAGTCAGCACTATCAGAAGCTTGATTGTTTCCGCTCTGAGCCACTAAAAAACCATCGTATAAGGTTTCATAACTAAAACCACCAACAACTATTAAAACAAATACAAATGTTGCCTTTGCCCACCACGGTAGATCTTGAAATCCCTTCATCATTTCTTTGCTTCCAAAACTCATCTTCATATTCTAATCGGGCAAAAGATCGGTGACCTTAGTACTTATGAACCCGCTATCGCCATAATTTTTCCTTGCATAAGCCCAACCTCTAGCAACGTTTGAGTTCTAAGCTATGTACAAAGCATAAGTTGCAAGCCCCAGCTCATCAGGCACATCCTCAATTACCCACTGCAAAACCTGACACACCGCCTTCACCCGCGTCAGCGTCAGTTTCGCCTCTATTACCCTGTCTCCCAATTGATTACTGTCTCCACAGAGATGTCCACTGCGATCGCCCTAATTCTATAGCCGCAAAACCAGTGACGCGCTTGCAAATCTAGCAACAGCCTCAATAACTGAGCTTTAAGTGGCGCAACTTCATTGCAGCGCCGACAACTCAATTTCGGCCGTTCTAATCGCTGCGGGAAAGCCAACACCGCTATTGAATCTCATCCAGTTGAGCAAGATTAAATTTCTTAACGATTTCTTTCTGCGCTGGGTTTTCTAACCACTCCTCGATCGCTTCGTTCGCGATCGCATTCACTGAAGATCCCTTAATCCCCGCGATCGCCTTGAGCAATCGATCGGTCTCTTCGCTGAGGTAAACCCGAATCTGTGGTTTGGCTGGTTTGGGCACTCGCTTGAAGGATTAAGAGGCAACTTCCCTATATTCCCTAAACCCGCAACTTAAATCTAGAGATATTGCCTTATTAAGGCAATTGCCTTATATTGTCTGAGGCAGCTATTCTAACGTGTCTACGCCAATCACCATGTCACCCCACCCCCTCACCCCAATCCAAAAGCAGCTCATCCAGCACTACGCACACTGCCAGCTCACCATGACCCCCTTGGTGGTGCAGAAATCTCGGCCAGAGAGTATTGATTCTCATAGAAAGGCTGGAAAAGCTCAGATACGTACTCTCAAACCACGCAAATACGTGGGGAATTGCCTCAATTTGCCCTGAACTGCGGAAATTGTCGTTTTCGGCGAAATCCTTTAGTACCAATGCTTTCAGGAGTTCTCTGCACCACTAAGCCATGACCCCTCAGACCTTCTACGCCACCTGGCAAGTCAGCCAAGAAGACATCGCCCTCATCTGCAGCCGCTCCGTCTCAACCGTCCGCCGCTGGTTCCGCCAAAACCACCAGCCCACCACCCAAGACCTGCGCCACCTCGCCCTCATGGACTTCCTCCTCCGCCACCACAGCCAAATTCCTCCAGAACTCCAAAACGCCCTCTGCCCCAGCCAAAATGCTTCCCCTTCCGGGAGGGGCTAACAGGGTGGGTGCAATTCCATGCCTCAACCCCACCAAAAAGTCAATATCACCGTGACCTGTCTTCTCCCCAACCTCCCCCGCTAGAGTAGCGCCACTACCTTAGCCCAAGGAGACTACAGGTGACCCATCCCATCCCCAGCGCCTACCGTCAGCAGCTCCACCCCTGGTGCATCATTCGCCTGCTGCCCAAAGCCCAGCGCATCACCGTCGCCCGCTTCCGCAAACGCAACGACGCCGACGCCCACCTCCGAGTTCTGCGCCGCCTCATTCCCAACGCCACCTTCATCATCGTCTTTGCCCCTCCAATAACAGAAACAGACCTAGAAGGGGTAGATCAAAGGCGCGATCGCCACCGTGACGATGCCGTACAGCAGATTCAGCGGCACCCCCACCCGTAAAAAGTCAGCGAACTTATAGCCCCCCGGCCCGCACACCATCAGGTTCGTTTGGTAGCCGATAGGAGTGGCGAAGCTCGCCGAAGCACCCACCATAATGCCGACGACAAACGGCAGGTAGCTGACGCCGAGCTGACTGGATAGGGAGAACGCAATGGGAAAAATTAGCGCAGCAGCGGCGTTATTGGTGATGATCTCAGTGAGCACCGAAGTAACGGCATACACCGCCACCAGCGCCAGCCAGGGATTGCGGCCCGCCACGCCAATCACGCCCGTGGCGATCGCCTCCGCCGCCCCCGTCACCTCCAGCCCTTGCCCCAGGGCCAGCGCCCCGGCAATCACCAGCAGCACCGACCAGTCAATGCTGCGCATCGCTTGAGCCGGAGAGCAGCACCCCAGCGCAATCATGCCCACGGCGGCGAGCACCGCCGCCTGCAGCATACTCAACCAGCCCACCGCCGCCAGCAGCACCATCGCCAGCGTCAGGCCAAAGGCCACGCGCGATCGCTCGTGGCGAATGGGTTCAGAATTGGGGACGCCGCTCACCAGATAAAAGTCTCGCGAGATGCGCCGCTCACCCACAAAGTTGGGAGAAGCTTCCAGCAGCAGCGTATCCCCCGCCCGCAGGCGAATATCGCCAATCTTGCCCGTGAGGCGATCGCCGTTGCGGGCCGCCGCCACCACCACCGCGTTGTACTGCGTCCGAAATTGCCCCTCGCGGATGGTCTGCCCGATCAGCGGGCAGGTATTGGAGACGACGGCCTCAATCAACGTGCGCTCTTCAGAAGAGCCCTCCAGCTTAGAGCGCTGGTTTGTGGCAGGCTGCAGTCCCCGGATGCGCTGCAGGTCCAAAATAGAGTCGATGACCCCCACAAATCGCAGCAGGTCGTTGCCTTGAAGCGGCTCTTGGGGGCCCACCGCTGGCATTACCCGCGTTCCCCGGCAAATTTCAGCGAGGTAGAGGTCGGGCAGGTGGCGAAGTCCGGCCTTTTCGACGGTTTTGCCCACCAAAGGACTATTGGGTTCTACCCTCATTTCCACTGTGTATTCCCGCAGGGCGTCGCTGGTGCTGAGGGCCGCCTGGCGGTCGGGCAACAGCCATCGCTGCGTCACAAATAAGAACAGGAATCCGGCTAGGCCACAGGGCAGGCCCACCCAGGCAATGTCAAACATCTTCAGCCCGCTGCCGCCAGTGGCATCGATCAAAAGACCGTTCACCACTAGGTTAGTGCTGGTGCCGATCAAGGAGCACAGCCCGCCGAAAATCGCCGCGTAGCTCAGGGGAATCATCAGCTTAGAGGGGCTAAAGCGCAGTTTGCGGCACCAGTCATTCACCACGGGAATGAACATGGCCACCACCGGTGTGTTGTTGAGGAAAGCGCTCGCCCCCATCACCGGCAGCATCAGCCGCACCATCGCCCGGCTGGGGGTTTTGGGCATCCCCAGCACCTGCTGCGATACCCACTGCAGCGCCCCGGTCTGCTGCAGGCCCGTCACCACAATGTAGAGTACGCCGACCGTAATCATGCCGGAGTTGCTGAACCCTGCCAGCGCCGCTTTCTCGTCTAGAACGCCGCTTAGAAACAGCACTGCCGCCGCTCCCAAGAAGACAATATCGGCGGGGAGGCTGGTGAAGGCATTGCCGCAGAAGGCGGCTAGAGTAACGGCGATCGCGAGCCAGGCCTGCCAGGATAGCGGGCTCGCCATTCCCAAATTCTCGCCAAATACCGGGGCATTACCCAGGCTGATAGCGAGGCCAAGACCTAAGAATCCTCCCAGAAGCAGATACTTTTGAGAGTGCGATCGCCGGTCAAATAGTCGCCATGTCCGCATAGATAGCATCCTCGAAACGTGGATTAAGACATCTGAGCTGCCTCACATCATAAAGCAAAAATTTGAAATCGATCTGCAAATGTTTTGAGATTCATACTCAAAACAAACTTGATTGAAGTAGATGCGTGACAGAATAGGAAGATAGACCTGTAAACCCAGCCATGCCTCAGAATCCAACGCCAGCCGCCCCGGACTGGGTTACGGCCCTGACTCAACGCTGTTTTTTGTTCAGGGGGTGGGACCCTGCTGAGTTGGCCCAGCAGCTACAGTCAGATGCCTGTCCGCTAGAAAAGCTTTACTCCAATCGACCCATCTACACCGCCCATCTCCCTGAGGCTCCGCCAGACAGCCTCTACATCATTTTGCAAGGCGGCCCCGTCGTTGTTCGCAGCGCGCCGCTAGACCGCGTGATCGCCATGTCTTACCCAGGGGGCTGCTTTGGCATGCTGAGCTTGGGCCTAGGCTACGGCCAGGTTTGCCACGGGTTTCCCAGCTTAGTAGAAGCCTATAAGACCACCGACGTCGTCAAAATTCCCCAGGCGACGGTTCAGGCTTTGCACCAAAGCAGCCCAGAGTTCCAGTCTCGCTACAGCCTGCTGTTTGAGCTGCGGGAAAAGTTTCGCTACCACCTGCTTAACTGCAGCACCTATCCGCCCCAAGCCGTAGCGGCGCTGCTGAGGGCGCTAATCTACCAGGAGCGATCGCTTGGGAGTCAGCCCGATGAGGAGGGGCTGTTTTGCTTCGACTTGCCCATCGGCGTGATTGCCAAGGCCTGCCAGCTCAACCACCGCACGGTGGAGCAGGTGCTGAAGGGCATGATCAAAGTGGGGCTGCTTAAAGCGAGTTCCAAATCCGAGTCAACAGATTGGCTGCAGGTGTGCGATCCAGAAGGCATGAAGGCGGTCTATGGAACGACGAGAGATAAGGTCTCTTGGTGGCCACTGCGCTGAAAATCGTCCTCGCCCGAAGCAAAGCGAAGCGCCATTGCCCGCCTCCACAGCACAGGTCAGTCTCCCGTAGGCTTCGGAAAGTACTGATATTCGCAAGGCTATTGCCCTTCAGCAGTCTCCAAAAACCGTGGTTAACCCTGAAAAATAGCTTTGCACTACCGGGAAACGTAAGTTCAGGCTAGTTTCTTCAATCGCGAGATGTGCCTTCTGTGGGAACAAAACAATGCCTTTAGCCATCATAGGGAGTATCAAATAAGACAAGTGATTATGTTTTTTTACGGCCTGCCTTCTGCCCTGATGTTTGTTCTCCTCTTGCGAGATTTTTGTCAGGACTCTTCGACCCCCATGACCGACATCGATAGCTGGTTTGTCCTAGTCACGGCAGCAGCGATATGGCCCATCGCAGGAGTGTTCCGGTTTCGGAAAAGTATTGAGCGACGGCTTGTGCGAGAGGAAGACGAGCTTTCTCTGACCCACGAAGCTGTATAGAAGTAATTATCGGGTGATAGGAGAGTCAACGTAGAGCATCGGCTCCTGCATCGTAAACTCCAAATTGTGCGCAGCAAAAGAGGCCGTAATCTTCTCATTTGCGACCTCAACGAGGCGCTTGCGAATCCCAAGAGACCCTTGGCCAGAGCTCAGCAGGAAGAAGCTCACCCGAGCGCGAGTGCCAGGCCTATCGTCGGGCTCGAACAAGAAAATTCTGACGCTTAGCGGCTCGACCCCCAGCAGCTCCCCAATGGCGTTGCCCACGATGTCTTTGACCAGGGCGCGATCGCCGTCGGGGAGGGGCTTAGGAAAGTCGAGATAGAGCAGGGACATAACCTTCGTCCCTCGAGAAATATTCTCGATATCCTTCTTGACCATCACCGAGTTGGGCGCAATTACCAGCGTATTTTTTGCCGCCACCCGAATTTTTGTAGAGCGTAGCCCAATAGCCTCAATGCGACCGTAGACGTCCTCATCTTTAGGGTTGAAGCTGACGCGGACGTATTCTCCAGGCACGTAGGGGCGATCGAGATAGAGAACGATGGAGCCGATAATTTGGGCGAACGTCTCCTTAGCGGCGAAGGAGAGGGCCAGCCCCACAATGCCAAGGCCCGCAAGGATGCTGATCAAGTTGAGGTTTTGGGTCTGGGCAAAATAGACCACCGTAAAGAACACGATGACGGCGTTAGCTAAATTTTCGACCACCATCACCAGATCGTCTACGTCTTGGCTCAGTCGCCGAACGAGAACTGTACCGTAGGCGCGAAGAGCCTGCCGGATTAACCGGGAGGCAAACCAGCCCAAAGAGGCTGAAAATGCTAGGTAGACAAAGAAATTGAGCACACCGTACAGCCCCGCGTAGTCCTGCAGCAGGGCTAAGGCCAGGGCGGCAGAGCCAAAGAACCCCACCCTTACTAGTGCTTGCCGAATCGGGCTGATAACCTTCTCGTATCCCCTAGAAAAGGCCTTCGGCGTAAACCGCCTGACAATGAAGCTAAGAATGTTGGGGATAAAGCGGACTAAAATCCAGGCTGCAGCAAGCACAGCGATGAAAATTCCTGCCTGTATTCCAAACGCAATCAGCTGTTGTTGAAACTCAGCGTCGATTGGAATCAGCTCTTCAATAATGTCCTGGACGTCCATCACCGCTTTAGTTAAGTAGAGTGAATTTGAAGCATTAGGGGCGGGTTAGCGCGATCGCCTCGCCTATCGCGGGGTCGGTTGTGGGTTACAGCGTCACCGGGGAATCGACGTAAACCGTGGGCTCTTGCATAGAAAAATCAAACTGATAGCCGGTCAGCTCCTTTTTTAAAGACTGACTGGCTATCTCCAGCATCCGCTTACGCAGGCTGATGGATGATTCGTTTGTCCCCATCACAAAAAAGCTCACCCTCGCCCGCGTTCCCGCCTTATCCTCCGGGTTAAAAAGGTGAATCCTCGTGCTGCCCGGGTCAATGCCGAAGATGCCGTCAAAACTCCTTCCGATGGTCTGAGACACTAGCGCTTCTGCCGTATTTTCCAGCCGTTTTGAGAAGTCGATGTAAAGCAACACCATTACCTTCGTCCCTCGGGAGATATTCTCAATATCCATGCTGGACATCACCGAGTTCGGCACGATTAAAAGCGTGTTGCTCACGGCGATGCGTATCTTGGTGGAGCGAATGCCGATGGACTCAATCCGCCCGTAAACGTCTTCGGCGTGGATATTGAAGTTTGCCCGAATATATTCCCCGACGATGTAGGGCCGGTCGAGGTAGATGACGATGGTGCCGATCAGCTGCCCCAAGGCCTCTTGCGCCGCAAACGCAATCCCTGCCGCGCCAATCCCTAGCCCCGTCAGCAGCGCCAAGAAATTGAAGTTTCGCGTTTGCGCAAAGATGGTGATGGCAAAGAACCCAATCAGAAAATTGGCGATGTTCTCAATAACCAAGACAATGTCGTTGACCTCATCGCTGATGCGGCCCAGCATGCTCACGCCATAGAGCCGAATCAGCATTTTGACGGCGCGCGAGGCGGTCCAGGCTACACTCAGGGTCATGGCTGCATCGACAATAAACGAGGTCACCGAATGAAGACCGCTGTAGGTTCTGATGATGTTGAGGCTGACCGAAATCAAGATCAGCGTAACGGCAATTGAAAGCGGCCTTTCTACCGCATCGACAATCGCAGCGTACTCTTGAGACCGCTTTTGAGAGCCCGACATTTTGCCGAGAATCGTTCGAATCAGCCAGGGAACACATCGTCCCACCGCGATCGCAACGAAAACGCAAGCAACAACTATTCCCAGGCGAATCGCAAAGAAGGTCAGCGATCGCTTCATGGTCTCGTCTATCTGAAAGCTGAAACGGGTTAAAAAGTCCGGCCTCATGTTCATTAAAAGCTTTCTACTCAATCAGGACCTATCGCGCAAACTTAAACCGAAGCTCTGACTAAATATTCATCGGCGAGGTAATGTTAACGGTTCCTTCCTCAATTTTGAACTCGATGCCATAGTCTCTCAGCTGCTTCATAACAATCTTGCGGGCCGCCTCCAGAAACTGTCCTCTGATTTCCATTGAGTTCTCACCCGTTCCCAAGATAAAGAAGCGGATTTGCGCCTGAACCGTACTCGGCTTCTTGCCGTTGGCAATGTCCTGAAAGGTAACCTCCGTTAAACGATGGTCAATGCCGTAGATATCGCTAGTGCTAGAGAGAATCAGCTGCCGCACCAGCGCCCGCTCCTCGTCGGGGATAAACCGATAGAAGGTGACGTTGATCAAAGAAATAATTTTCTGCGCCCCCGTCAGGTTTTCAATCGCCATTTGGGTCAGCATGCTGTTGGGAATGACCACCAGCGTCCCTTTTCCCGACAGCCGGATTCGGGTGGAGCGCCAGCCAATCGACTCGACCCGGCCAAAGGTTCCGTCGGCGAGGTGGATATAGTCGTCAATCACGAAGGGGCGATCGAGGAAAATCATCGTGCTCCACAGCACCTGCTCCAGAATCTTTTGCGCGGCGAGGGCAATAGCAATTCCGCCTACGCCTAGGCTAGCCAACAGACCCACGACGTTGACCCGATGCGCTTGGGCAAAAATGAAGACAATGACCAGCAGCAGGGCCGCATTCGATAAGTATTTATAGAGCAGCAGCAGTTCACTATTGGCTTTACCGCTGCCCTGAATGGTTTTCTCCAGGAGGTAGCCGTCGAAAAACTGAGTAGAAATCTTGAAGCCTAGCAAAACCACATTGACGGCCAGCGCCAGCCCAACTGTGAACTCAGCCACGTCAAGCTGCAGCGATCGCGATTGAAAAAACAGAAGAACAACGTCTGCAGCGGTGATGAGCAGAGTCAGCCCAATCCAGTTGTTGAAAGGGAGAAAAACTTTGTCGTAGAGTGGACTGGACTTGAGAGGCGAGAGCTTTGACGTGAGGGTACCAATTATCCTGGGAAACCAGTATAGGGCGATCGCCGCCAGCAGGCCCCCGAAAACGGTGGCAACAGTTGCCAGATTGAGCTGTACAGTCCACTGCGCGTCAGCATACTGAAGCAGGGTCAATATGTTTCTCATAGCGCGACGTTGGGTTTATCTTTAGAGTGGCGAGATCACGCGAAGGCGAAAGCTTCGGGGTATCTCTGGGTTGGCAGCCAAAAGCGCTAGACGCTAAGGGCTAGCCCTGATATAGGTCTATCACAAGCAGTATTTCTGTATCCTCCGCACTGCCTCCTGGTACTCACCCATAACAGAGCGAGAGAGAAGACTGTAGCTCAGTCTGTCACCACATTGTAAGCGCTAGCGCCACAGGCGTGAATGGGATAAACTGGTTCTCTCTTCTTAAGTTTCAGCTAATGCAGTGGCGGTGATGCAGCGGTACAAGGAAGCTACCATCACTGTAAGCAAGCTGCATTAGAAGAGATCGCTGTCGCTTAGCTCGATGAGCAGGGAAGTCGTTATGAGCGAGTATCAATACTATGAGTTTCAGGCCATTGACCGCCCGCTCACGACTCAGGAGCAGGCCGAGATCTCGAAACTGTCAAGCCGGGGGCAGGTCTCACCGACCCAGGCCATCTTCCTCTACAACTATGGCGACTTTCGGGGCGATCCCGAAGCGGTATTGACTCAGTACTTCGACATGATGTTCTACATCGCCAACTGGGGGACCTGGCGGGTCATGTTTCGCTTCCCCAAGGCGATCGCTAACGTCGATGGGTTCCGGCCCTATGAGATTGACAGTGCGATCGACGTCACCAAGACGCCTGAGTATCTTGTTCTAGACATCACCATCTCTGACGAAGGTGGCGGTTGGGCCGATGGCGAAGGCTGGCTGTCCCGCCTGTTGCCCCTGCGCGACGAGCTGCTGAGCGGGGATCTGCGGCTGCTATACCTGGCTTGGCTGCGGGCAGCGCCCAACCACGTTGAATACGGTTTGGAGGAGAATCCGCTTGAGCCCCCGGTGCCGCCCAATTTAGGCCAGCTTTCGGACGCTCAGCAAGCCTTTGTTGAACTGGTGGAGCTAGATACAGATTTAGTCACCGCTGCCGCCCAGGCCAGCCCGTCTCAAAAAGCTGCCCCAGAGCCGCCGCTCGAAAAGCTGCTGTCTAAGCTCTCCAAAGCCGAACAGCAGGAATTCTTGCTCAAACTGGTGCGACGAGAGCCCCATGTTGACCTGCAGCTGATCAATCGCCTGAAGGAGCTGGCTGGCGTCAGCGAGTCAACACCACAGACTCCAGGGCAGCGCAGGCTGAACGAGCTGGCCGCCGTCACGAATGACGCGGCAGCGTTGCGGGAGAAGCGGGAACAGGAGGCCGCCAAAGTGCAGCGAATTAACGAGTTGGACGCTTTGGCACCCAAAGCGTCTCAGACCTGGGAGCGGGTAGTCCAGCTGATCGGCTATAAGCAGAGCCGCTATTACGACGAGGCGGCAGACCTGCTGAAGGATTTGCGCGATCTGGCTAAGCACCAGGAAAGGTTGCCCGAGTTCGTGCGCCGGCTAGAGCGCCTTAAGGCTGACTACAGCAGCCGACCGGCGCTGATGCGGCGGATTAAAGCCGTTGAGAATGGACCGCAAACAGAACGATAAAACCATGGCCCAGTGGAAAACCGGCGACGCCTTCAAAGCCGCCCAGCAGCAAATCACCCTGCGGCCCCACACCGCCGCTCACATCCCCGTCACCATCCGCTACATCGACGCCGGCACGCCCCAAAAGGGCACCCTTCTCCTTATGCACGGCATTCCCACCTGGGGATACCTGTATCATGCCGTCATTCCCCGGCTCACCGCTGCCGGGTACCGCGTTATTGCCCCCGACTTCCTGGGCCACGGCTGGTCCGATCGCCGCGATCGCTTCGACCGCTCCTTTCAGGTCCAGGCCCGGATGATTGTGGCCCTGCTCGCAGCCCTCAAAATTGACCAGGTCGACCTGGTCGGCCACGACACGGGCGGAGCCGTCGCCCTCATCCTCGCCATTGAGCATCCCTACCTTCTGCGCCGCCTAATCATCACTAATGCCGTCTGCTACGATCGCTTCGACGACGACATGCTCGACTTCGGCCATCCCCTACGCTGGCAGCCGCGCCCCGTCTCCGACCTTGTCCAGGCCCTAGAAGAGAGCCTCGCCGCCGGACTTTCCCGCCCCGAGCGCCTCACCCCCGAATTTCGAGCGGGCATCATTGCCCCCTGGGCCAGCGAAGAAGGCAAGCTCAGCCTGCTGCGCAACGCTTCCGCCCTCAACGCGAACCAGACTATGGCCTTAGTCGATCGCCACGAAACGATATTGGCCCCCACGCTGGTGCTGTGGGGCATGGACGACCCTTGGCAAAAATCAGAAGACGGCCAGCAGCTCGCCAGCGAGATTCCGGGTGCAGTATTTCAGCCTATTCCCAACGCCTCTCACTGGGTGCAGCAGGATGCGCCTGAGGAGTTTGCGATCGCCGTGCTCCAGTTCCTGGAAGTCGCCTGACTTTCAACCGACCTACCCTATATCAATGAACGTCATCCGAGCCACTCTCTCCCACCTCAGCGCCCTCACCCCGCTGTTCGATCGCTATCGGGTGTTCTACCAGCAGCCTTCAGACCCCATCGGCGCTCGAAGTTTTTTGAGTGCAAAGACGAGGAATTCTATCACTATGCTCTGCCGGTGTAGCTCCCGCAGGCCTCTCAGCTTTCTCATTGAGCCTCAGTCTATTTAAACCTTCGATAGAATCAGGAGAGCCTCTACGCCACCGGTTTATGACAGCACTCTCCACAGTTCAAGCTCCCGCTGAAGTTCTCAAGGCCCAACGCGACTTCTTCGCCACGGGATCGACCAAGCCTATCGAGTTTCGTGTGCAGCAGCTGAACCGCCTCAAAGCCGCCGTTCTTGGCCGTCAGGCCGACATCGTAGCGGCGGTCAAGGCTGATTTAGGGCGATCCGACTACGAGGGCTACTTTGAGCTGGGGGTGATGGGGGAGCTAGACTACATCCTCAAGCGCCTGCGGTCTTGGGGCAAACCCCGGCGGATGGCGCTGCCGCTCACCCAGCTGCCGGGGAGCGCTTGGGTGCAGCCCGAACCGCTGGGCGTGGTGCTGATTATCGGACCGTGGAACTACCCGTTTCAGCTGCTGCTGTCGCCGCTGATGGGGGCGATCGCGGCGGGCAACTGCGCTATTCTCAAGCCGTCGGAGCACGCCCCGGCGACCTCTCGGGTGGTGGCCGATCTCGTCAAGGCCACCTTCGATCCTCGCTACGTAGCCGTCATCGAGGGGGGTGTCGAGACCTCGCAGGCACTCCTCGCGCAGAAGTTTGACCACATCTTTTTTACCGGCGGCGATCGCGTCGGCCAAATTGTCATGGCGGCTGCCGCCCAGCACCTGACGCCGGTCACCCTGGAGCTGGGCGGCAAGAGTCCCTGCCTCGTTCACGGGGACGCCGATCTGAGGGTGGCGGCGCGGCGCATTATTTGGGGAAAATTCGTCAATATGGGGCAAACCTGCGTTGCCCCAGACTATGTGCTGGTGCAGGCGGCGGTGAAGCCTGCGCTGCTGAAGGAGATGCGACAGGCAATGGAGGAATTTTTTGGCAGCGACCCGGCTCAAAGCCCCGACCTGGGCCGCATCGTCAACCAGCGGCAGTTTGACCGACTGGTGCAGCTTTTGGAGGGGGAGGAGGTCGCTGTTGGCGGACAGACCGACAGCGGCGATCGCTACATTGCCCCGACGATTCTAGACAACGTCGGCTGGGATGCCCCGGTGATGCAGGAAGAGATCTTTGGCCCTCTGCTGCCGGTGCTCACCTACGAAAAGATTGAGGAGGCGATCGCCCAAATCAATGCTCGCTCTAAGCCCCTGGCGCTCTATTTGTTTACAACCGATGAGGCGCTTCAAAACACCGTCCTCTCCTCAACGTCGTCCGGCAGCGTCTGCCTCAACGACGTCTTTTTGCAGGTGGCAATTTGGGGACTGCCCTTTGGTGGGGTAGGCCGCAGCGGCATCGGGGCGTATCACGGTAAAGCCAGCTTCGAGACGTTCTCCCACCGGAAGAGCGTGCTCAAAAAGCCTCTATGGTTAGACTTGGGTTGGCGATACGCCCCCTATGCCAATAAGTTCAAGCTGCCCTTTCCGGTGAGTAAGCTGGGCTTTCTTAAAAAGGCGATTGGGCTTTCCTGAACCCTCACCGCAGAGTTCTATTGGCCCACGCCAGGAATTCTTCTAGTGAAAAGATCTGAATTCGCTTTTTGGGGGCCCCAATCGCCAAATATTTTTCCTGTGCAACGGCTGTCCTCAGCCAGGGAATCGCCCCCGGCTTCATGCCGCCCCCGCCGGCGATGACAATGATGTCTCGCTCTGGCATGGCTTCAATGCAGTTGAGGTAGAGGTAGGGCAGCTTTTCGTCCACGGACCCGCTAGACTGCTGCCACTTGCACTCAATGCGCGTATTGAGGCCAAACCGCTCAGATTTGACGAGAAACTCGGTGTATCCCTTTTGGCCATAGATGGTGGTGTAGGGCACGTTTTTTAGCAGCAGCTCGGTTCCGTAGCTGCGCGGCTTTTTGCTCCAAGCGCTGTAGCGCACCACCTCAAAGCCTCGACCTGCAAAGGTGGGGATCACCGTGCTTTCAAGGATTTTCCCCTGCCGATTTGCCGCGCCGCCTTGAGTTGATGCCATCATGCCTTTACCGCTACCTGCGGCTTCCATTCATGGATTCGCTGCAGCAGAGGCGCTATTGGTGACCAACACCTCTGGGATTTTCCCCCGCCCGCCCGCCTTGCTGTTGATGAGCCGGGTGGCGTAGACCAGATCAACGGTGAACTCGTCATAGAGGTCGAGCACCAGCGGCGCGGATGAGTTAGAGACCATAAATTGTACCCCCGCCCGGTCCAAGTCGCGGCAGAGGTCCCGCAGGGCGTACTGCATGTCGCGGTCAAAGCCGTCTTTGGTGTAGCCGGTAAAGTTTGCGGTGGCGCTCAGCGGCGCGTAGGGGGGGTCGAAGTAGACAAAGTCGCCGGGTTGGGCCGCGTCGCTAACGGCGCGGAAGTCGGTGAGGGCGATCGCCGTGCCCTGAAGCGCTCTGCTGCAGGCCCGCAGGTTGTCGGCGTTGAGAATTGTGGGATTGGTATAGCGGCCAAACGGCACGTTGAACTGCCCTTTTGAGTTGACGCGATACAGCCCGTTGTAGCAGGTTTTGTTGAGGTAAATTAGGCGGCTGGCCCGCTGCACGTCGGTCCAGGTTTTGTAGGCGGAGGTTCTATCGACGCTGCGCAGCCTGTAGAAGTAGTCTTTGTCGTAGACATGCTGATCCATATCCTCGATTAGCGCTTCTACGCTGTCGCGGATGACCCGGTAGAGCGAAACGAGATCTGAATTGATGTCCGTCAGGATGGCTTGCTCAGGCTGGAGACGAAAGAACAGCGCCCCGCCGCCCAGAAAGGGTTCGTAGTAGCGATCCATAGTCTTGGGGACTCGCTTGACCAGCTCCGGAAGCAGCTGCGTTTTGCCGCCCACCCACTTGATGAAGGGACGGGGGGGCATGGTAGAGACGGCTTTGGCGACGTTCACAGGTGAATAGGTCAAAATGACTGAGCTTATAGCCGGTAGTATACCAGTACTTTTATACCTCAGCCCACGCTGACGCAAAGTCCATAAAAGACGATCGCGCTAACCGTGGCGGCGTCTCATGTCCGAGAGGCGATCGCTATTCGCGCTGATCTCTTTTGCAAGGGCGTACAGCCGTACGCCCTTGCGCCCAGATACGCAGCTACCGCAGCTATAGACCCGACATCACCTCACGCGCCGCCGCCAGCGTCTGGTCTACTAGCTCATCGGTATGAGCTAGCGACGTGAAGCCCGCCTCATACTGCGAGGGGGCGAGATAAATGCCGTGCTCCAGCATACCGCGATGGAAGCGGCCAAACTTCGCCATATCCGACTGTGAGGCGTCATCGTAGTTGTGGACCGGGCCAGGATTGAAGAAGAAACCGAACATGGCGCTGATGGAGCCGCCGTAGGCCTCATGCCCCGTCTCCTCAGCCACATTCAGCATGCCAACGGCAAGGCGCTTCGTCACCTGGTCTAGCTGCTCGTAGACTCCGGGGCGCTGCAGCAGCTCCAGCGTCTTGATGCCAGCGGTCATGGCCAGAGGATTGCCCGATAGGGTGCCCGCCTGGTACATGGGGCCGGCTGGAGCCACCATTTCCATAATGTCCCGCCGTCCGCCGTAGGCTCCCACGGGCAGGCCGCCGCCGATCACTTTGCCTAGAGTAGTCAGGTCAGGGGTGACGCCAAACTTGGCCTGAGCGCCGCCGTAGGCGATGCGGAAACCGGTCATCACCTCGTCAAACACGAGCAGTGCGCCGTACTGCTGGGTGAGCTCCCGCAGTCCTTCTAGGAAGCCGGGCTGGGGGGGAATGAAGCCGGAGTTGCCCACCACCGGCTCTAAAATCAGGCCGGCGATCGCATCGGGGTTCGCTTCAAACAGCCGCTTCACCGCCTCTAGGTCGTTGTAAGGGGCCGTGAGGGTGTCGCTGGTGACGCTTTTGGGGACGCCGGGAGAATCGGGTAGCCCGAGGGTGGCGACGCCAGAGCCCGCCTTGACCAAGAACATATCCGCGTGGCCGTGGTAGCAGCCCTCGAACTTGATGATTTTGTTGCGGCCCGTGAAAGCCCGCATCAGCCGCAGCACCGCCATGCAGGCCTCGGTGCCCGAGTTGACGAAGCGCACCATCTCAACGCTGGGGACGGCGTCGATTACCATTTCCGCCAGCACGTTTTCCAGGTAGCAGGGCGCGCCGAAGCTGGTGCCCTTTTCTAGGGCGTCCCGCAGCGCGCCGAGCACCTCGGGGTGGGCGTGGCCGCAGATGGCCGGTCCCCAAGTGCCGACGTAGTCGATATATTCATTGCCGTCCACGTCCCAAATGCGGGCCCCCTTGACGTGGTCGAAGACGATAGGCTGACCGCCGACGGACTTAAAGGCGCGAACGGGGGAGTTGACGCCGCCGGGCATTAGGGTTTGAGCTGCCGCAAAAATTTCTTCTGATTTGGTGGTTTTAATGGGTGTACTAACCAATGCTCTCTCCTTAAGTATCGCGATATCTCTAAGCTGTATCTCTAATAAGTTTGGCAAGCTGCCACCTCACCGCTGCGCTCCACGACTCGGCGTCCGGCAGCTCCACGGAGCTTGTCCAGCAGTTATCTATTATGCAATTGATCTGAGTGGGGGCTCACGGGGCTTTAGTAAAGCTAAAGATTAGGCCGAATCAGGCCTGCAGGCTGCGCTTTGAGGCGATCGCCGGCCGGAAGCTTGAGGTTTCTTAACGGAAAACTGTAATAAATCTACCAACAAGCCTGAAAATTCCCGCTGGGCCGACGGGTTGCCCACTGCGGCAGACCGGTTTGGAAGCGGCCTCGCCCACGCAGCGGCCTCGCGGCTTATAGCGAGCTGGCTATTCCCCTTGGTTCAACGGTAAGTACAGCCTGGAAAGCTATAGCCCGCATGCAAATGGCGGTGAAGCGGTTGAATGGGGCGATCGCGATAGGCAAGGCCAACGCCCCTATCGCCTATAGAGGCTAGCATTTATGCCGGCTGTAAGTTTGTTTTTTGTTTCGCTTTCTACATAAGTAAACTCCCAAAACCCAAAAAATAGGCATTTTAGGGATTGAAAAGCTTTTATTACTGGTTTGAGGCCTATAGGGACTACCCCTAACCCTTTAAGGTAATCTCACTATGTCAACTAATTTGTCATTCCCTTTGCTTCACGATGATGTTGAACAATAATGCCTACAGGACTGGACACATCGCGGGATAGACCCGATAGCGCAAACCCTAGCTCAACGAACTCAGACGTCACCGAGCAGCAGAATCGCCGGTAAGGCATAACTTTCACTCACACCCCTCAGCGCTCACCGCGCATCCATCGGCACCCCCCAACAAGCAACTAAGGAGAGAACTCACGTGAAACTAGCGGTATACGGCAAAGGTGGTATTGGTAAATCCACCACTAGCTGCAACATCTCGGTCGCTTTGGCCAAGCGCGGTAAAAAAGTGCTGCAGATTGGCTGTGACCCCAAGCACGACAGCACCTTTACGCTGACGGGGTTCCTGATTCCCACCATCATCGACACTCTGCAGGAAAAGGACTACCACTACGAGGACGTGTGGCCTGAGGATGTGATCTACAAGGGCTACGGCGGCGTGGACTGCGTGGAAGCAGGCGGTCCCCCGGCGGGCGCGGGCTGCGGCGGCTATGTGGTCGGTGAGACCGTGAAGCTGCTCAAAGAGCTCAACGCTTTCGACGAGTACGACGTAATTTTATTTGACGTGCTGGGCGACGTGGTTTGTGGGGGCTTTGCCGCTCCGCTCAACTACGCCGACTACTGCATGATTGTCACCGACAATGGCTTTGACGCCCTGTTCGCCGCCAACCGAATTGCCGCCTCCGTGCGCGAAAAGGCCCGTACTCACCCGCTGCGGCTAGCGGGCCTGATTGGCAACCGCACCTCAAAGCGCGACCTGATCGACAAGTACATCGAAACGGTGCCCATGCCGGTGCTAGAGATTCTGCCGCTAATCGAAGACATCCGCGTCTCTCGCGTTAAGGGCAAGACGCTGTTTGAGATGGCCGAAACCGAGCCCGCTCTCAACTACGTCTGCGATTACTACCTCAATATCGCCGACCAACTGCTGGCCAACCCCGAGGGCGTGGTGCCCAACGACGCGCAGGATCGCGACCTGTTTGCGCTGCTGTCTGACTTCTACCTCAACCCCGCCGGACCGCAGGTGAAGGAATCCGAGCCCGATCTGATGATGGTGTAGGCTGACCTGCTCCATGGGGTGAGGCTGCAAGGCGCTGCAGGTTGCAGAACGTCACAAGGCGGTGGGAATGGCAAAGAATCGTGATACGGTAGCCTTTGCTTTTCCCTTCACCCCTTACCGTCTCCCCCCCGTGAACGTTCAACAGCTTCGCCAAAACCTCAGGCATCAGTGGCTCACCTACTATCAAGACAACCGCGATTGGCTCATTCACCTAGCGGTCTGGGTCAATGACAATGGGCAGCGTCGCCCTTCCTCTAGCTTCATCCTGGCAACGCTGTCGGTGCTCGAACCCCGACTGACGCAGCTTCTGCCCCTAGTCGTGGGCCTCAACAACAGCCCGGATCGAATTGTTTCGGTTCTCGGACTCAACTTCAGTCCGGATGAGGCGCTGAAAGATTTGGAGGCCGAGAGTGCTCCGAGCATCGCCCCGCCCAAAATGCTGCCCGCTCAAGTCTCATCTGCAATGGAGTCACCTTCGGTGATGTCGCTCGAAGAGCGATCGCCCAGCGAAACGGCGGCGATCAAAGACGAGGCCTGCGGCGGTAAGCACGGTGACAATCCACGGGATCGGTAACCTTTCCTTCATTCATCTAGTAGATATCGGATTAGAAGATATCGGATTAGAGAACTCACTTGTAGGGACACAGCCTTGACATGTCCCTACCGAATTTGTACCACTGCACAAACCGAATTTAATATGACCACTACTACCCCACCCGAGCCCCAGCTCAGCTTCGACTGTGAAACCGGCAACTACCATACCTTTTGCCCCATCAGCTGCGTCGCTTGGCTCTACCAAAAAATTGAAGACAGCTTCTTCCTAGTCATCGGCACCAAAACCTGCGGCTACTTCCTGCAAAACGCCATGGGCGTGATGATTTTCGCAGAGCCCCGCTACGCCATGGCCGAGCTAGAAGAAGGCGATATTTCCGCCAAGCTCAATGACTACGAAGAACTCAAGCGGCTGTGCCTGGGCATCAAGCGCGATCGCAACCCCTCAGTGATCGTCTTTATCGGCACCTGCACCACCGAAATCATCAAAATGGACCTAGAAGGTCTGGCTCCCAGGCTAGAGGAGGAGATCGGTATCCCCATCGTGGTGGCCCGGGCCAACGGCCTCGACTACGCCTTTACCCAGGGCGAAGACACGGTGCTGGCCGCCATGGCCCAGCGCTGCCCCACCAAAGTCGGCTCTGAGGAAGAGAAAGAAGAGCGCAACGCGGTGCAAAAGCTGCTCAGCTTTGGCCGCAAAGAAGAGTCCAAGCAAGAAGAGTCGGAGTACGTCGATCACCCGCCGCTGGTGCTGTTTGGCTCCCTGCCCGACCCCGTCGTCACCCAGCTGACGCTAGAGCTGAAGCGTCAGGGCATCAAGGTCTCGGGCTGGCTCCCCGCTAAGCGCTACACCGAGCTGCCGGTCCTAGAAGAGGGCTACTACGTTTCCGGGGTGAACCCCTTCTTGTCCCGCACCGCAACGACACTCATGCGCCGCCGCAAGTGCAAGCTCATTGGCGCGCCGTTCCCCATCGGCCCCGACGGCACCCGCGCCTGGATTGAGAAAATTTGCTCGGTGTTTGGCATTGAGCCTCAAGGTTTAGACGAGCGCGAGGCGCAAATTTGGGAATCTATTGAAGACTACGTCTCTCTAATTCGCGGCAAGTCGGTGTTCTTTATGGGGGATAACCTCCTGGAGATTTCCCTGGCCCGCTTCCTCATCCGCTGCGGCATGACGGTGCCTGAAATCGGCATCCCCTACATGGACAAGCGCTATCAGGCGGCTGAGCTGAAGATGCTGGAGAAAACCTGTCAGGAGATGGGTGCGCCGCTGCCGCGCATTATTGAGAAGCCGGACAACTACAATCAGCTGGAGCGCATCCACGAGGTGCGGCCTGACCTGGTAATTACAGGTATGGCCCACGCGAATCCGCTGGAGGCGCGGGGCATTAGCACCAAGTGGTCGGTGGAGTTTACCTTTGCTCAAATTCACGGGTTTACTAATGCGCGGGATGTGCTGGAGCTGGTGACCCGTCCCATTCGCCGCAATAACAGCCTGAAGGATTTGGGCTGGGAGACGCTGGTGAAGGAAGCGACGGTTTAGGTCACTCGTTCCCTTCTCTCTAAGTACGTTAGCGTTTCGGATTACCCCCTCTAGCTCCCCCTTGCTAAGGGGGAGAACCTAGCTTCCCTCCTTAGCAAGGGGGGATTGAGGGGGGTAAAGTCGAGATGTAGCGCGATTTTCCACACTCGCTGAACATATACTCTCCTTAGGGAAAAGGGAAGCCCCGGCCTAATCTACGGCTTCGGGATTCGCTTGGTGAGGATGCGCATGACGTCGCCAGGGCGGGCGGCGCGCACGACCTCAGTAGAGCGGATGATGGGCAGCGGCACGGACCAATCGTTGGGGTCTGCGTAGCCCAACTTGTGCAGCCGCAGGCGGCAGTTGTCGACGGCGTTCGGGTGTCCTAGAGCGAGGAGCTGTAGGGTGTAGAAGTTGGGTTCGGAAATTGTGTAAGGGACGACCAGCCGGTCGCCCGTACTGGGGGCGAGGGGCCGCATAGAGGCTTCGCCTCCGCTAGCGCGATCGCCCGTGTGGGGGTCGCCGCCGATAAATTCGCTGAAGTGGCCGGATAGAGCGAGCGGTGCCGCCCCAAGCGCGCTGGGGGGAAAAAGAATATAAGTCATGGGTGTTTCCTGTGGTTTGAAGGAAGACGCCCAAATCGTTCAGCCACCCGTTGCGTCATAGAACGAGGTGGCTGCCACAGGATAAAATCAAGGGCAGCCTCCGCGCTGCTGTCGTCAGCTCGGGGCTAGCTCCCTGGTTGTGTTGGTTCCACTTCCAGGGGGCGCGCTAAAGTATTGGGCGTCGTATGAGGATAGGGCGCGTTTTGCGTCCCTGGCTAAGTACTGTAGCGGAGGTTGGGGACGCTGACAAGCGTACTAGGGAAATTTGTTGGGCGATAGTCTTGGCGCGATCGCAAATTCGATGCGTGGACCTAACAATTGAAGGCGGGCCGATGACAATTGAGGGTTGCGGGTCTGCAGTTGAGTGTGCAGCGATGATCTTTGAGTGCGCAATCTTTGCATGTGCACACATTTGAGTTTGCAGGAGACACATTACAAAGCGCAGCGGTGATCTTTGAGTGTGCAGCGATGATCTTTAAATTTGCATGTGACACATTTGAGTTTGCATGTGACACATTGCGATTTGCGATCGCGTTTTTTGAATATTGGGGGCGACAAGGACTTTGCTCTTGCTTCGTGACCACTTTGGCGAGGACAGCCTTGGCTAGCCGTCCGGAGCTGGCCTGTCAGCGCCGTGGGCCTGGAGGACCTGGAGGGCGAGTCGCGGCATATTGCTCTACGGTCGGGATGCCTGGGAACTGCTGGCAGATGGCGATCGTTTCCTGCGCCAGAGCGGTGGATTTTTCGCGGTTGGGGATGTCCTGCAGGTAAAAAAGACTCAAACTGATCAGCGTCATAGCGACGTCGGGCAGGTAGGTGCGGGGGTTCTCCTCGGCTAGCGATCGTCTAATCTGCAATGCCTCGTTGTAGCTGGCCTCAGCCACGCTCAACTGATTTTGAGCCGATTGCAAAAGCCCCAAATTGTTCAGCGTCCTAGCGACATAGGGCAGGTAGGTGCGCGGGTTCTCCTCGGCTAGCGCTCGTCTAATCTGCAATGCCTCGTTGTAGCTGGCCTCAGCCACGCTCAACTGATTTTGGACCTTTTGCAAAATCCCCAAATTGTTCAGCGTCATGGCGACGTCGGGCAGGTAGGTGCGCGGGTTCTCCTCGGCTAGCGCTCGGTATATCTGCAATGCCTCGTTGTAGCTGGCCTCAGCCACGCTCAACTGATTTTGGGCCGATTGCAAATCCGCCAAATTGTTCAGCGTCCCAGCTACATAGGACAGGTAGGTGCGCGGATTCTCCTCGGCTAGCGATCGGTATATCTGCAATGCCTCGTTGTAGCTGGCTTCAGCCACGCTCAACTGATTTTGGGCCGATTGCAAAGTCGCCAAATTGTTCAACGTCATGGCGACGTCGGGCAGGTAGGTGCGCGGGTTCTCCTCGGCTAGCGATCGTCTAATCTGCAATGCCTCGCTGTAGCTGGCCTCAGCCACGCTTAGCTGATTTTGGGCCGATTGCAAAACCGCCAAATTGTTCAGCGTCATAGCGACATCGGGCAGGTAGGTGCGGGGGTTCTCCTCGGCTAGCGATCGTCTAATCTGCAATGCCTCGCTGTAGCTGGCCTCAGCCACGCTCAGCTGATTTTGGGCCGATTGCAAAATCGCCAAATTGTTCAGCGTCATGGCGACGTCGGGCAGGTAGGTGCGGGGGTTCTCCTCGGCTAGCGATCGTCTAATCTGCAATGCCTCGCTGTAGCTGGCCTCAGCCACGCTCAACTGATTTTGGGCCGATTGCAAAATCGCCAAATTGTTCAGCGTCGTAGCGACATAGGGCAGGTAGATGCGGGGATTCTCCTCGGCTAGCGCTCGTCTAATCTGCAATGCCTCGCTGTAGCTGGCCTCAGCCACGCTTAGCTGATTTTGGGCCGATTGCAAATTCGCCAAATTGTTCAGCGTCCCAGCCACATAGGGCAGGTAGATGCGCGGGTTCTCCTCGGCTAGCGCTCGGTATATCTGCAATGCCTCGTTATACAGCGCTTTCGCTTGGTCAAAGCTATTGTGATTTCGTAGAAACAGCGCATATTCAAACAGCGCCTCCACTGCCCGCGCTGCCCGCAGCGCCGCCTCAAAAAACTCGCAGGCCCGCTCAAACCAGTCCGCCTGCTCATAAAAAGTGGCCCACAGCCGCGCCTTAATTAAAAACTCATCGGCAATTTGGCTGCGGCTTTGAGCAAGCTCTGCCTTCTCCTGGTCGAGCTGCGTCTCCCGCTCCATCAGCCGCTCTAGGTCCTGGCCCATTTCCGCCGCATTCAAGACGGCGTCCGCCTCCCGAAACTCCCCTTGCTCAAAGTGAGCCTTCGCCTGGGCCAGCCGCTCGGTGCTGATGTCGATTTTGGTAAAGGTCTCGTACAGCCGCAGCACGTTTTCCTTTAGCTGGTCTAGCTGCTGCTCTAGGGCTTCTAGCTCGGCCCCGGCCTTGATTGCGCGATCGGTTTTGCTGGTGGCTTGGTAATACTCCACCAGCTCTTGCTTTTCTTCAATCCGCTGAGTCAGCTCCTGGTAGTCCAGCGACTGATTGAAGAACTGGGCGTTCTCAATGGTATTGATGTTGTAGGTTTTGTCGCCCATTCTCATTCAAACCGCGCACTATCAATCTTGTCGATGTTGTACGTCTTCGAGCTGTCCGTAATCGTGCTATTACTCACCCCTCGATACACCTTATTCCCGTCTCCCACCACATTTCCATCCCCCGTCACCGTAACGGTATTCCCCGCGCGACGCTCCCCATCCGGAGACGCCCCGGCCTCCGGCGCTACTCGCACAAACCCATTCGCCGCCAGCTTCTCCAGCTGATTGCCAAAATGCTCCCGTAGCCCCTCGATATTTCGGTACTCCGTCTTGTAGTGCTTCAGCGCCTTCAGCTTATCCTCAAACGCCCACAGGCTCTGCAGGTCCTCCCGGCTCGTAGTCGCATGCGGCGTCTTGAAATAGGTGAAAATAAACGGCTTCTGCGTCTCGGTAAACTGGCCGAACGCTTGCCCAAATTCCTCCGCCGTGTAGAGGCCCACCTTGTTGTGGGCCAGCATCACAAACAGATCGCACTCCGCGATCGCTCGGTTATAGGCGCTCTGCAGACCCCCAGGGGCCATTGCATCCAAAAAGTCTTCCCATATCTCCAAATGCAAAAAGAGGCCCCGGTCAAACCAGGTCTTGCACTTGCGGTAGATAAAAATTTCGAACTGCTCCCGATCGCCCTTTAATTCAGACGAGGAAGCCAGAAATAGCCTGATCTTTTCCATGTCCTCAGCGCCGGAAGTCGCGCAATATTTGCCGGCGATAGCTTAGCTACTAGACAGGAAGCCCCGCGCTCTACCCGTCAGGGTGAGCGTCGGGATGAGAGTCGCGCTAGCCGAAGTGCGCCCGCAAAATGATGCACAGCGGATAGTGCGCTCAGCGCTGAGGCTAGCAGTTGGTATGATAGAGATAGCAAGGTGATACACCCCGCAAAGAGTGTGACGGACCCGTAGGCGAAAGCTGCAAGTCACCCGTTCCTCAGTTTGCAAATGTATCTGCGACACATAGTGCGTATCCTCCCTCGCGGAGATGAAAATTCAAAACTCTGCCGTGGGGCATCAGGCGGAGTATAAACCTATCTCAGGATATGTCTCGGCAATAGCTGGGAGTCACTGAGGAAGCCCGCGCTGTACAGCTTGCTGTCAGCGTCGGGAGGATGTCACTTATAGCCCACCCCCATGGCTCACCCCATCAAGTCATCTAGCTCCGCGTAGTCCGGCAGCGTCGTATCGATCGCCTTCCCACTGCGCACCACCACCCGATCGCCCTGAGGGCGAGGCAGCAGCTCGCTGAAGGTACGGGCCTTAAAAATGATGAAATCTGCCGGAGCGCCGACGGCGATGCGCCCGCACTGAGGCAGCCCCATCAAGTCGGCGGGTGTCGTCGTAATGGTGCGGGGCCAATCCCCATAGGGATTATCCAAATGGCCAATGCGCACCGACCAGTTGAACACCTCCAGCCCATCGTGGTCCCCAAAGCCGTGAAAGGGGTCGCGGCAGTTATCGCTGGCGATCGCCACAGGTACCCCGGCTTCCTTGAGCTCGTGCAGCAGCGTCACGCCCCGCCAGCGTGGGGTCAGGCCGGTTTTAAGCGTTTTCTGAGAAGGGGTGGCGGTTTGGCGAAAGGTTCCAGACGCCTGCTGCTTTCGATCCTGCAGGTACAGGTTACACAGAGGCAAACTCACCACGCCAATTTGAGCAGCCTTAACCGCATCGATAGTCTGAGCAACCTCATCTGGAGACTGCACCGCTAAGCTGCAGCAGTGGCCGCAGGTGATAGGGCCGTCAAACTGGTGGCGCTGGGCCGCTTCGCCGATTTGTCGCAGGCTACGGTGGGTGGGGTCGCCGCTCTCGTCGGTATGAAAATCTAGCGCCAGCCGCCGCTCTTTAGCCAAGTCAAAGACACGGTCTAGCTGTTGGTCTAGGTCAGGGTTGGGAAAAGAAACCCCGCCTAAAATGCCTCCCGGCGTCTCCGCCATCTGGTCGGCCAAGGCTTCTCCCTCAGAGGTGAAAAAGTACGCTAAGGGAACTAAGCAGGCCGCCTGCAGCGTGAGGCGATCGCTCCACTCATTGGCAAGCTGCTTAAACACACCCAGGCTGGTTCGAGCCTGTCCATTTTGTGCGTCAATATGGGTCCGAATGGCGTGGGTGCCGTGGGCATAGCTGCATTTAAGCCCAAACGCCATACGGCGGTACAAATCTTCCGAATTCCAGTGCTTTTTGGCATCTTCAGCTACGGCCTTGAGAGCAGCATCGAAGGTGCGGTTTGGGTTTGGGCAGCGCTCCCAGGTATGGCCTTTATCTAAGTGGGTATGCATATCCACGAAGCAGGGCCACAGTTGCTTATGCTGCAAATCTACAGCAGCAAATTCTTCCGATTCGCTCTGTCCAGCCGGGACAATCTGAGCGATTTCGCCGCCGCGAATTTCTAAATCGACAAGCGCTAAAGCGTCTCCCAGCAGAGTCGCTCGTGGGTCATTCGTGGTGGGAATAGAGACATCAACATCTAGCAGACAAGCGGGCACGTGGGCCTGCTTAAGCCAATAGTGCTCAGTATTAGGGATCATCGAAAACAGGGATTTTATCAACAGGTAGGATGAGCATAGCCCACAATGCCCTGCTACAAATCTCTGCTTACTGCACTTTCATGCCAGCGTCGCAAATAAAAATTAGAAAGTAATGTCGTCATGACAAAGATGCTAATTCCCATAACCGCAATCAGCAGCAGTGCGGCAAACATGCGGGGAATTTGGAGGTTGTAGCTGGAGATCAAAATTTGATAGGCCAGACCTGATCGAGCCCCACCGGTTCCCGCCACAAACTCTGCCACCACTGCCCCAATAAGGGCCAGTCCACCGCTGATGCGTAGGCCCCCCAGGAAATAGGGCATGGCGCTAGGGAGCCGGAGATGAATGAGTATTTGCCAGCGAGAGGCGTTGTAAAGCTTGAAGAGATCTACCAGATTGCGGTCGGTGCTGTTGAGCCCCAAAGTGGTGTTTGAAACGATAGGGAACAGCGCGACAATCCAGGCGCAGACAACCAGCGCGGCAAAAGTACTGTTCTTGAGCCAGATGATGATTAAGGGAGCGATCGCCACAATAGGCGTTGTCTGGAGAATTACCGCGTAGGGAAAAAAGCTGCGCTCAATCCATTTGCTTTGAGCAAACAGGATGGCAATGGCCAGCCCCGATATTATCGCCGCCGCGAACGCCGTAACGGTGATTTGAAGCGTTACAACCAGAGCCGGAAACAGCGCTCCCCACTCTTCAACGAGCGTTTTCAGCACCAGCAGTGGGCCCGGCAGGAGGTAAGGGGGGATGCCCGTGGCTCGGACGGCCGCTTCCCACAGGGCGATCGCCGAAAGGCCCACCAGAAGCGGCGCTATAACGTCAGCAGAGAGCGCCAAGCGCCGGAAAGACGCTAGTCTTCCTAACCTTGCCGCTAGACGCATTGCTAAAAAATTGACCTGTCGATTGGGGGGCACCGCACCAAAACCCTAAACGCGGTTAGGGACAGAGCCCCGCCCTGTCCCTAACAAAAATCTACTGAAGACCCACTAATGTAGAGCGGTTTTGACGCCTACAACCTTTCGACGTCTACAAAACGCCGATGTTTGTCAGACCTAAAATAACGCCGGTACCTATGATATGGCCGAAGCTAGTTACGGCTAGCAAAGCCGGAAGACCCATTCCCAGGAAAACTGGAGACAGCGGCCCAACGTCGGGTTTGGCGATCGTTAGTCGACCTAGCGCGAAGGCAAGCACGTTGCAGATAATCATCACCGCCGCGATGCTCAAGTTCCACGACGGGGTGGGGGGCGGAACGTCGGCGAGAAAAATAAGATTCATCATAGACCAAATCTCCTTGTTGATAGATCAGACACAGACACTGCCTGGGACTAGCCAATGACCTGCCGACCGCAGCACCCGTTGCCTATCGGAGGGGTGTCGTCAACTTGCTGACGCTGACCTCGACACCTATCCTAGCGGATAGCGAGGGGAGGACCGACTGTCCGAAGCACTGTCCGAAGCTAAGCTTTAATTTTTCCTTAGGTTTTGGGTGCCGCGATAACTCTTGTTGCAACAATTAACAATTTTGCTCGGGTTCCAGCGGGTGTCGGTGACGGCTCGTGAAGACATAAGCATGACCATGCAGCTGGATTCTGGCTACCGTCCCGCTGGTAGCCTGATCCCGCAGTCGGACTCAGAAGCCCTCTGGCTCCCTCTCAATACCCCCAATAGAGCTTATCAATTGCATCAACGCTATGCCAATCCTTCACTGGTCCTACGCCATTTTGATTCCGGGTCTTGCGCTGATGCTGTGGTCCCAGCGTCAGATCAAGCGCACCTATCGCACCTACGCAAACGTTGCCTCATCCCTAGATATGACAGGGGCAGAGGTCGCTCACATGCTTCTACTCAATCTGGGGTTAGGAAAAATCAAGGTCGAGATGGTGATGGGGGAACTCAGTGATCACTATGACCCCGTCGCTAAAGCAGTGCGGCTCTCCCGCTCCACCTATAGCTCCACCTCCCTTGCCGCCACGGCGATCGCGGCTCATGAATGCGGCCACGCCCTGCAGGACCGACAGCGCTACCGATTTATGTCCCTGCGGTCTGCGCTTCTACCGGCAGTTAATATCGGCTCTCAGCTCGGCCCCATGCTGATTTTGGTGGGTATCCTGTTCAGCGCTACGGGTAGTTTTGCGAACGGACTGATTCAAGTGGGGTTAGTTTTATTCGCGGCTGCACTGGGGTTCCACCTCGCTACGCTCCCCGTAGAGTTCGACGCTTCCCGCCGGGCGCTGCGGTTGATGGATCAGCTGCGGCTGAGCGCCCAGGAGCGCGACGCCGCTGCTCAGGTTCTACAGGCCGCTGCCTGGACCTACGTTGCTACGGCGGTCTACGCGGCGCTACAGCTGCTGCAGCTGCTGGTGATTTCTCGGGAGCGCTAGGGCTACAAAGCGATACTGCAGAACGCACCAGACCGGGCCAAGCTTGGTAGACTGCCTTATGGTGACCTTTGTAGCAATGGACCAGGCAGCGTGAGCCAAGACAAAATTCCCGTCGTCATCAATGGAGCCACCGGAAAAATGGGCCGCGAGGCCGTCAAGGCGGTGGCGCAGGCGGAGGATATGCAGCTCGTTGGGGCCATCAGCCGCCGCCGCGAGCTGCAGGGGCAGGATGTGGGGGAAGTGGCGGGCTGTGGCCCTCTGGAGATTCCGCTTTTGGCTGACATGGAGGCGACCCTGGCCTCGGCCACCCAAGAAAAAATTCAGGGGGTAGTGGTCGACTTTACCCATCCCGATGCGGTGTACGAGAACGTGCGGGCGGCGATCGCTTACGGGGTGCGCCCCGTTGTGGGCACCACGGGACTATCGGCGGAGCAAATCAATGAGCTATCTCAGTTTGCCGATAAGGCCAGCACCGGCTGCCTGATCGTTCCTAACTTTTCTATTGGCGTGGTGCTGATGCAGGAGGCGGCGCAGCGGGCCTCGCAGTATTTTGACCATGTGGAAATCATTGAGCTACACCACAACCAAAAGGCGGATGCCCCCAGCGGCACGGCGATTAAGACGGCGCAGATGCTGGCGGAGACAGGAAAGTCTTATAACCCCTCGCAGGTCGATGAGACAGAGAAGCTGACGGGCGCTCGCGGCGGCCTGGCCGATGAGAATATCCGCATCCACAGCGTCCGCCTGCCGGGGCTGCTGGCCCACCAGGAAATCCTCTTCGGCGCGCCGGGGCAGCTCTATACCCTGCGCCACGACACCAGCGATCGCGCCTGCTACATGCCGGGGGTGCTGCTGGCTATCCGCAAGGTCTGCGCGCTTAAGTCGCTGGTCTACGGCTTGGAAAAAATTCTGTAGGCTTTTTGGGCCTGCCTCAGCGATGCTGGGCTGAACGACCCTAGCCTCACCGACTCTAACGTCGCTGAAACTGGGGTCAGGGCCATCGACCTTGATACCATCGACCTCTGTGGCGAAAGAGACACCCTCCCTGGGGCAGTCCTTTTTCGCCCAAAGACTGCTGTAGTCTAGAAGCGTCACTGAAAGTGTTCAAAGGTACGGAGAGGGAGGGATTCGAACCCTCGGATAGGACTTACGTACCTATCAACAGATTAGCAATCTGCCGCTTTCGTCCACTCAGCCACCTCTCCAGGTGCTAGGCATCGATCATAGCAGCAAATTTTGCCAAAGCGCTAGCGGTCCTCAAAAGTTCTAGAAAATTTTCTCACGGAGCGCTGAACTTCCGCCATGACGTTTTCTGAGACAACCCTCGAAGTCCCTACGCGTATCGCACTGAGACCTGACGTTGAGTGCTGAAAATCACATCGCGGGTGTTGTCCCAGTTCTGGGTATGGATGTCAAAATTTGATACTCTTTTGTGCAAGATTTCTTTTTCACCTCGATCACTTTTGGTCTAAACCTCTACTCCAATTTCTACTATGGCGACCCCAACTCAGCGTATTGCCCTGATCTCGGTCCATGGTGACCCCGCCATTGACATCGGTAAAGAGGAAGCCGGTGGTCAGAACGTCTACGTTCGCCAAGTGGGTGAGGCCCTCGGCAACCTAGGCTGGCAGGTCGATATGTTTACCCGCCAAACCGGTTCGCAGCCCGCTATTGTCGAGCACAGCAAGACCTGTCGCACGATTCGCTTGACGGCGGGGCCAGAGGATTTTGTCCCCCGGGATGAGATTTTTGACTACCTGCCGGAGTTTGTCGACGCGATGCTGGCGTTTCAAGGTAAAGAGGGCGTCCGCTATCCCATCGTTCACACCAACTACTGGCTCTCGGCCTGGGTGGGAATGACCTGGAAGCAGCGTCAGAAGGCGCTTGCCCAGGTCCACACCTACCATTCTTTGGGGGCCGTGAAGTATCGCGCTGTGGAAGATATTCCCCCCATTGGTGACACTCGCCTGGAGACCGAGAAGCGCGTTTTAGAGACGGCAGAGCGCACCGTAGCCACTAGCCCTCAGGAAGAAGCCGATATGCGATCGCTGCTGTCTTCCGAGGGCGATGTGGTCGTGATTCCCTGCGGCACCGACGTTGAGCGCTTTGGGCAGGCGTCACGGCAGGAAGCCCGTCGGCAGCTGGGCATCTCGCCAGAAACGAAGCTGGTCTTCTACATCGGGCGCTTTGATCGCCGTAAGGGTATCGAGACCCTAGTGCGCGCCATAGGGCAGTCGGCTTTTCGGGAGGACCCCCAGCTGCAGCTGGTGATTGGCGGCGGCAGTCGTCCGGGCCGTAGCGATGGCATCGAGCGCGATCGCATTGAGGGGATTGTGGCAGAGCTCAGCCTAGAGGGGTGTACGACTTTTCCTGGACGCATCTCCGACGATGACCTGCCGCTGTACTACGCCGCCGCCAATGCGTGCGTGGTGCCGAGCCACTACGAACCTTTTGGACTTGTCGCTATTGAAGCCATGGCCTCCGGTACGCCCGTCGTCGCCAGCGAGGTGGGGGGCCTGCAGTACACCGTCAAGTCCGAAGAGACGGGCCTGCTGGCTCCTCCTAAAGACGCAGCAGCCTTCTCCAGCGCCATCGACCGCATTCTCGAAGACGAGACCTGGCGAGATCGTTTAGGAGAAGCTGCTCGCAGGCGCGTTGAGGAGCACTTTAGCTGGAGAGGCGTTGCCCGACAGCTCGATAGACTCTATCAAGAGGTGCTCTCTTCCTCTGGAGCTGCGGCTCCGCGTGCCTAGCTAAGGGAGATAGACCTAGTCCCGGACACAATGATGCTCTCCGCTGCCCAATTCTGGGCAGCGGGCATTGCCCGTACCCCCAGGTAAATCCAGCTATGCTAGAATAGCCTGTAAAAAAAAGTAGCCCCCTCACTTGACAGGCGTCACGTAAATGAGCAAAGTTTTAGTGCTCAATGCCTCTTATGAGCCGCTCAATATTACAAGCTGGCGAAGGGCAATTGTGCTTCTCATTAAGGAAAAAGCGGAGCGAGTCGAACATCTCGATAGGCAGATCTATCCGAATTTTCCGCTTCCCACGGTAATTCGACTTAGGCACTATGTCCGCGTTCCCTACAAAGAGATCCCGCTGACCCGGAGAAACATATTGCACCGCGACGCCCACGCTTGTCAATACTGCGGCTACGCGGGCGATGAGCTCACCCTAGACCATGTGGTGCCGCGATCGCGGGGCGGCGTGGATTCTTGGGAAAATATTGTTACGGCCTGCGTGCGCTGCAACGTCAAGAAGGGCAACCGCACCCCGAGGGAGGCCAACATGCCGACGCGCCATACCCCTCGCAAGCCCCACAGCAGCCTGTACTTTGAGCTGACGAAGCACGTCAAGAGTGGGTCTCACGCCGAGTGGCAAAAGTACGTAATTGGGCTGTAGCTCACTGTCACGCTGGGTCGTATGGCGTTAGGCTAGCTTGAGCAGTCGCCTCCAAACAACAGCACCCAAGCCGCCTGACTTAAAGCAATTAGGCGCTCATCGCGTATTGTCACGTCATCACTCTCGCTCCTCAATAGGATGCGCTGCTTCCCTAAACTTGCTAGAAGTTAGAGGTGGTCTTGATGGTCTTCAATCTTGTCGTAAGGGGGCAACCTGCATGATTTGGACCGTTCCCTAGTTGTAAAGAACCCCCCAAAAGCTATGACTGACTCAGCGCCAACAAGTTCCCCCGAAGGATTCTCGCCACAGGTCAACCCTGTCGTAGAGCGCCCCCGCGCTAGACAAAACGGGCAAAATGGTGCGCTCATCGTAGATTCTAAGGCCAGCGAACTGGCTCAGGTGCTAGAGCGTCGCCGGGGCGAACGCCACCTCGTTGTCCTTCAAGATTTCCCGGACCCCGACGCGCTCTCAGCCGCTTGGGCCTACACCCTCATTGCCCAGACCTACGGTATTCGCTGTGAGATGGTGTATGCCGGTACCCTAAGCCATCAGGAAAATATTGCCCTGGTGAAGCTTACCGGCCTCATGGTGAAGCGCTGGCCGCTGCAAACCGCCAAGCAAAAAGATCTCTCACCCTATCAGGGCTGCGTCTTTATCGATAATCAGGGCACCACCTCCCAGCTTTGGCCCATCCTTGAAGCTGCGGCTCTCCCCATCGTGGCGCTCATTGACCACCACGCTAGCCAGGGTGATTTGGAGGCGGAATTTATTGACCTGCGCTCCCACACCCGCGCCACCGCCACCATCTTGACTCAGTACCTGCAGGCCGGACTGCTAGAGCTAGAAAGCGGCAACAGCGAGCACGTCAAATGCGCAACGGCGCTGATGCACGGGCTGCGCTCCGATACCAACCAGCTGCGCCAGGCCCAAGAAGAGGAGTTTTTGGCGGCGGGCTACCTCAGCCGCCTCTATGACCCGCAGCTGCTCAACGCGATTTTGCAGGCCTCACGATCGCGGCGGGTGATGGATGTCATCGAGCGATCGCTGCGCAACCGCATGCTGCAAAACAACTTTTCCATCGCGGGGGTGGGCTACCTGCGCTATGACGACCGCGACGCCATACCCCAGGCGGCAGACTTTCTAGTGACCGAGGAGAATATCCACACGGCGCTAGTGTACGGCATTGTTCACGACGAAGACGACGAGCTAGAGCTGGTGATTGGCTCTCTGCGCACCAATAAACTCACTCTCGACCCCGACGAATTTATTAAAGAAGCCTTCGGGCAAGATACGCAAGGGCGCTTTTTTGGAGGGGGTAGGGCCATGGCGGGCGGATTTGAGATTCCCATGGGCTTTTTGTCGGGGTTCAACGAAAACAGCAGCTACACCAAAATCAAGTGGGAGGTGTTTGATGCCCAGATCAAGCAGAAGCTTCTGCGGCTGGTGGACCCGGACGATAGCGTCATTCAGGCGAGCTAGCGGCATCCCCACAATTGCCGCGCAACGGTAGGATGTAGGCGGAGTTGAGCGAATCGCCATGGCAAAATTTCTGAGCGCGCGCCGATCTTGGCCCTCATGGCAGGGAATTTTTTCCCTGGTCATGTTTGCCTTTATGTACGGCCCCATTGCGGTGCTGGCAATTTACAGCGTCAATGCCTCTCGCTACGGCGCGGTGTGGGAGGGGTTTAGCCTGGTGTGGTATCGCAACATGCTTAGCGATACCAGGCTGCTCTCGGCTCTACAGGATAGCTTGACCATCGCCACGGTCGCGGTGCTGATCTCGGCGGTCATCGGCACGATGATGGCGGTCGGGCTAGCACGCTACCGGTTCTGGGGCAAAGGGCTGTATCGCGGGGTATCTTACCTGCCGCTAATTGTGCCCGACATTACGATCGCGGTGTCGACCCTCATCTTCCTCGCCACGCTCGCGATTCCCCTCAGCATTTGGACCATCATCGCGGCCCATACGGTCTTTTGCCTGGCCTACATCGCCGTTGTGGTGTCCACCCGCTTCAGCAGCATCAATCCCAATCTGCAGGAGGCTGCCCTAGACCTAGGGGCAACGCCGGCCCAGGCCTTTATCAAGGTGCTGCTGCCGGAGCTGATGCCCGCCATTGTGTCGGGGTGTTTGCTGGCGTTTATTTTGAGCCTGGATGACCTACTGATTTCTAGCTTCACGGCGGGGGGCGGCGCCAACCCGCTGCCTATTGAGATCTTTAGCCGCATCCGCACGGGCGTTAAGCCCGATATCAACGCCCTCAGCGTTGTGCTGATTTTGGGTTCTGGGGCGATCGCCTTTGTGGCTGAGTACGTGCGCTACCGCAGCGCTCAAAAGCGGCTGAGCTGACCCCCTCAGTTTTCTACAGTGGGTTTACTTGCATTTTTACCAAAAATCATGGGTCTAAAGCCCCGTCCTTCAGGACGGCTTCTCTAAATGTAGGCGATCTATCCAATCTTCTACCAGTTGAGTCATGGTCTTGTCCCTCTCTTTTGCAATCGCCCTAAGCTTTTGCAATCTTTTAATAGAGACTCTTAAATTAAGCTGTCCTTTTGCCATACTGCCTACACAATGCCTACGCATCTATGCTAACATAAACAGTATGAGAACATTGAAGTTTAAGATATACGAGCACAAGCGGAACCGGCACCTAAAGCGCACTATTAATGCTGCTGGGGTGATTTGGAACCACTGCATTGCTCTCCACAAACGGTACTACCGTATGTGGGGCAAACACCTCAATTGCTCTAAACTTCAGTCTCATATTGCCAAGCTACGGAGGCGCAATCCGTTTTGGCAGTTGGTGGGGTCTCAGGCTGTGCAGGACATCTGCCAGCGAATTGAAAAGGCATACCAGCTGTTCTTTAAGCATCACGGCAAAGGCTATAGGCCGCCTAGCTTTCAGAAGGTAAGGCGATACAAGTCGTTCACCCTAAAACAGGCGGGATACAAGCTGCTCAATGGTGGTCGTATCAAGATAGGCAGCAGGGTCTACCAGTATTGGAATTCAAGGGAGATAGAGGGCAAGGTTAAGACCGTCACGGTGAAGCGATCGCCTTTGGGTGAGCTGTTTTTAGCCGTTGTGGTGGACCAGGAAGCTGAACCAGTTCAAGGCATCGAGACGGGTAAAACCGCTGGTGCTGATTTTGGACTGAAGACGTTTCTCACTTTGTCAGATGGTACTCAAATCGAGTCTCCTGAATTCCTGAAAGCATCGCTCAAAGACCTTTGCCGAGCTAGCCGCAACCTATCGCGCAAGCGAAAAAAGTCGGCAAACTGGCACAGGGCAAGACTAAATCTAGCTCGCTGCCATGAGGCCATAGCCAATAGGCGACGAGATTGGTTTTGGAAGCTTGCCCACCGGCTAACCGATACCTACGATGCGCTCTACTTTGAGACGCTGAACCTGAAAGGGATGCAGCGGCTATGGGGCCGGAAGATATCGGACCTAGCCCTAGCTGAATTTCTCGAAATCCTTCAGTGGGTGGCAAAGAAAAAAGGCAAGACCGTAGCATTCATCGACCAGTGGTATCCCAGCTCTAAAACTTGTAGCTGTTGTGGGCACGTACTCAAGGCGTTGGCTCTGAAGCAACGGGAGTGGGATTGCTCTGCCTGTGGCGCTCACCACGACCGAGACCTAAATGCTGCAATAAACATTCAACGGGTTGGGGCGTCAACCCGTGGGCTAGGCGATGTCAGACAGGCTCAGCCTGCGATCGCTGCTTGATTCCAGAATCCCCGCTCTTCAGGGCGGGGAGTACGTCAAAGTGGGTTTACTCACGATTTAAGCTGCTCTCATCTAGAGTGGACCAATACCCGGCATCATATCTATAGGGAATGCTGATGCCGTTTTGATGCCGTTGATGACTCGTATTTTACAGCACAAACTTTTTTGGCTGCTGGCGCTCGTAAGCCTGGCGCTCGTAGTCTGCTTTGGCCCACTGGGTCACCGCTTCGAGCACGCTGCCCTGGTCAATACCTTTCAGCATACGCATTGGGGCGCAGCGCTGTTTATTGTGGCCCACGTGGCGGCAACGATGCTGGGGTTGCCCGGTACGCTGCTGGTGGTCGTGGGCGGCAGCGTTTTTGGCTTGCTCTGGGGGACGGTGTGGTCAGTGGTGGGGGCGACGCTGGGGGCGATCGCCGCGTTCTACGTGGCCCGCTACCTGCTGCGGGACTGGATAGAGGCGAGATTCGCAAAATCCGGGCTGCTGCAGCGGCTCAACTGTACCATTGACCGTAATAGCGTAACCTGCGTTTTGGTGACCCGCCTGGCGCCAATTTCCCCCTTCAGCGTCGTCAACTTTTTGTTTGGGCTGACCCAGATTTCCCTACAGCCTTACGCGCTGGGCACTTTTGTCGGCATCGTGCCCGGTACGCTGCTGTATACCTGGCTAGGGCTGGCGGGCAAGGAGGCGCTGACCGGTGGCAGCGCTGTGCCGCTGATGATGGTTGTGGCAGCATTGCTGGGGTTGTCGGCCATTCCGATAGTGACCTCTTCTCGGCGCTGAAAGAGTCTTAGGGCGATAATCGAAGAGATACTGAACATAGCGCTGCAGACCATAGCGCTGCTGCACTACCGCTCAACTGACCCATGACCCAAGTTTCAAACCCTTCCGTAGATGCCAACAGGCCGCAGTACGGCGATCAGGCGATCGCCCAGGCTGCCTCGGCCCTCGAAAAATGGCCCAACCCCTCTACTAACCCCTACGTTATCCACCTAGAGCACCCCGAGTTCACCGCTCTCTGCCCCCGCTCCGGCTACCCCGACTTTGGCACTTTGGTGGTGGACTACCAGCCCGATGGGTGGGTGGTAGAGCTGAAGGCGTTTAAGCTCTATATCAACTCGTTTCGCGATCGCCGCGTCAGCCATGAAACCGTAGTCAACGAGGTCAGCGACTTCCTATGGGAGGCGCTGCAGCCTAAAGGTCTGCGGGTAATTGGAGATTTTACCCGTCGGGGCGGCGTCAAAACGGTGATCACCGTTCGTCGGGGCAGCGGCGAACTGTTTGAGCCCTACCTCGCCAACATCCTGTAAGCAGAGCAGGGGCAGCGCAATATTGCATTGGTTCAGTTGCTTAGGACACCAAAATCGCCTGAAAGCCTGACGTTGTGTCGGCCACTTACTCAAATGTCCTAATGCATCAGAACATTTGCTATATCTAAGCCGAGAGCACCCGCAGCACGCTAGGAATTTCGGCGATCGCCTCGTCGTGGCGGAGCTGTTCGATAGCGGCCATGGCGTTGCCTTCTCGCACCTCGTGGGTAATGACGACGATCTCAGCCAGGTCATCCCGGAGACCAATCTGGACCACCGATTCTAGGCTGACGTCGTGATCCCCAAATCCGTGGCCCAGCCGCCCGATTACCCCAGGGCAGTCCTTAGCCAGCAGCCGTACGTAGAAGCGCGTCACCAGCTCCGATACGGGCGTCAAGCGCCAGGTGTGAGCATGGGTAGGGGCCAATAGGGGGTCGAGCAGGGGCGTGCCCGCTGCGGTCGTAACGCCGCTGTGGCCTAGCTTGAGCAGCGCGGCTACGTTCAGAATATCGGCTACTACAGCGCTGGCGGTGGGGCCTGCCCCAGCGCCGGGACCGTAGAACATGACCTGTCCTATGGGCTCACCTTCAACCAAGATGGCGTTGTAAACCTCATGAACGCTGGCCAGCGGGTGCTGCTGCGGCACTAAAGTGGGGTGGACCCGCACTTGAAGCTGCTCCTCTTCCGGGCTGCGGGTGGCGATCGCTAACAGTTTGACCACAAAATTGAGCCGCTCGGCATAGGCGACATCGGCGGCACTCACCTGGCGGATACCCTCGCAGTAGATGTCGTCGAGGTTCACCCGTCCGCCAAAGGCAAGGGAGGCTAGGATAGCAATTTTGTCAGCGGCATCAAGGCCGTCAACGTCTGCTGTGGGGTCAGCCTCCGCGTAGCCCAGCCGCTGGGCGTCGGCCAAGATCGCATCGAAGTCTCCTCGCTCGCGCTGCATGCGGGTCAAGATGTAATTCGTGGTGCCGTTGACGATACCGGTAATGGCGTGGATGCGGTTAGCGCACAGGGAATGCTTTAGCGGCTCAATTACCGGAATGCCGCCGCCCACTGCCGCTTCCAGCAGCACATATACGCCAGTAGACTTAGCGGCGGCGAAGATTTCCTCGCCGTGGCGGGCAATGAGAGCTTTATTGGCGGTGACGATGTGTTTGCCATGGGCGATCGCCTTTAGCATCAGGGATCGCGCCGGTTCTAGCCCGCCAATCACCTCCACCACGATGTCTACTTCGGGATCGGTGACAATGGCAGAAAGGTCTGTGGTCAGGCGCTCCGAGGAGACTGCCGCTGCCCGCGATTTGTCCAGCGATCGCACCCCTACCCGGTGCAGCTGCACCTCCTGCAGGAGCGGATGCCGCCCTGACGGATTTAGTAAGATATCCGCCGTCCCGGCACCGACGGTTCCTAGTCCCAATAGCCCAACGTTGAATGCCACAGCCCAGTCTCTTGTCAACAGTACGTGGATCAATTGTAAGAGTCTTTGTCAGCCCAAAGACGATTTTGATAAAATCACAGAGCTAAGTACTGTCGGGGCTACTATGAAGCGAGCAAAAGACATTGTCAACGTTACGATTAGCATCTTGCTGATTGGGTTTATTGGCCTCAGCATTGTTCGGTTGGGCCTATTTTGGCTCACTCAGCCCAGCGGCTGATCTTGCCCCAGCCCGCAGCGCACTTTTCTTCTGACGATTCTAAATTTTGTTCGTCCCCAGCCCTGATACGTTCTAAATTATAGGAACCTCCAATGGCCGACCCCATTACCCAACCCGTAAGCGATCGCATCTGCACCCATATGAACGACGACCACGCCGACGCGGTGCTGATGTACGCCAAGGCCCACGGCGTCGAGGGTGCGATCGCCGCGCAGATGCTCAAAATTGAGCCACAGTCGATGAGCCTGCTGGTGCAGACCGAAGAGAAGACCCTGCCCCTACAAATCACCTTCGACCACGAGCTGCAAGATTCTGAAGATGCCCATCAGACCTTGATTGCAATGATCAAGACAGCGCGGTCAAAACTGGCGAGCTAGCCCAACCGCCCGCTGCCCCATCAGGGTGGACGGCCGCTCGCCCTGATGGGGCGCAAAATAGATAGGGACACGGCATTGCCATGTCCCTATAAAACGGTCACATCCCTTGTACTCCTATCGAAGAATACGAGCACATACGCCTTCGAAACCCCAATTAATAGGTTTCAACGTGCCAGCGATGCTCCTTCTTCTTAATCTCGCGCTGGTAGTCCTTCCAATCGACGCCTTCTTTGGCCGCCTCAGCCGAAAGCGCCTCATCGATACCATCTTCCATTCCCTTGAGGCCGCAGATGTAGGTATGGGTCTTCTTATCTTTGATCATCTCCCACAGCTCAGCAGCATGCTCCGCGACGCGATGCTGAATGTACATCTTGCCGCCGTCTTTGTTCTGCTGCTCGCGGCTGATGGCGTAGGTAAGGCGGAAGTTATCGGGGTACTTCTCCTGCATTGCCTCTAGCTCCTCTTTATAGAGGATGTTGGGCGTCGTCGGAATACCGAAGATCAGCCAAGCTTTACCTTTGTAGCCGTTGTATTCAGGGTTGAGCTGACGCTCTTCTTCCTTAAACATGCGCCACAGGTACGCCCGGAAGGGAGCAATTCCCGTTCCTGTCGCCATCATAATGATGTTGGTGTCTTCCTCCTCAGGCAGCAGCATCTCCTTACCAACAGGTCCGGTGATTTGGGCCTCACTGCCAACCGGCAGGTTGCAAAGGAAGGTCGAGCAGACCCCTTTTACCGCCTCACCCGTCTCAGGGTGCTTGTACTCTAGCTGGCGGACGCACAGCGATACGGTATCATCGTCCAGCTTATCGCCGTGGCGAGTAGAGGCGATGGAATAGAGGCGGAGCTTGTGGGGCTTGCCGTTCTCGTCCGTTCCGTCAGGGATGATGCCGATACTTTGGCCTTCCAAATACCGCATGTCGCTGTCAGACACATCGAACGTGATGTGCTGAACATCTCCAGAGCCCCCCTCACCCACCAGCCCGTAGTTCTCGACGCACTTTCCCTTAAGCGGGTCTTTTGGCCGATAAATATTGACCGGGATATCCTTCTTTTTGTCCTTTGCTTGAGTCATCGTTTTGCTGCTTGCTTTACTTGCTGTGTCACCGTTGTCTGAGCCGCTTGAGTCACTGTTGACTAAAGCCTGTATCGTGCCGCTATCCTCTAAAGGATGAATGTTCACAATTTTGCCACCCAGGCGAGTGATCCGCTGCATCTCTTCGTTCATCCGGCTGTAGGGAACTGTGATGAGAACGGTACCGCTTCGGCGAATTGGGTAATTTAGGCGATCGGTGGCGGCGTTTTGACGTAGGCCCTCTACCTCATAGACAAAGAGTCGGCTGCTGTACTCTGTGTTGCTAGAATTTCCGCCTACTGCGTTTGGATTGTACATATCCGTCTGAAATGCCTTTATCTGCTATATATCAAAGTTTGGCGCGACTAACCGCCAACGCCCTTGCCCCCGCTAGATCAATCGCACGTTGTATTTTTAGAAGCGTGAGAGAGTAAGTTCTAGCAGTAGAGCAATTTTTATTAGCCTAACATTGACAAGTCATCCGGACGAGCTAGTCCAACCCTAACCCCATACTGGCAATAACTCGGGAAACCTTGAAGGAGTCTATTTCTCCATGTTTTTCTCGCCTTTCTTCCGGGCTTTCCCCAGAGGCTGAGCTATGCAGTTACGCAGCCTGCTGTCCTGCGCCGCCGCTTGGGTTTCTAGGCTAGCAGAGCTTACGGTAGGACGCTGTTAGCAATGTTGCCGTTTGCGTCGTCAATAGAGCCAAAATTTGGAGCTACCGAAATTCTCTTGACAATTGTGTCGCTATAGACACATTCAGGGCCTCGCTGCGACGGTAAACCAGGTTGACCGAAATTAAGACAATCTCAGCTCAAATCAGCCTTGTAGTGGGGATCGGCTTCTGGTAATATCAACGGTGATATCTAGTACTAAATACTTAACCGGTTTAGTACGCAGTTCGTCGATCCCAGCGATCGCTACGGCTTTACGGAGCTGTTGGTAGAACCGTAGGCGATTTTTTGTCCCGAGGTGCTGTCAATCCATCGCAAATGGGGCCTAAGCGTCTTTGTACCTCCGAATAAAGGCTGCTGAGCGCAAATCTCCAGCATTGTTGGAGAAGCGATCGCGTCGTTTTTGCAGGCACAGTCGGTGATGCTGATATTGTACACATAGCATCTTATGTGAACTTCCCTTGTGAGGTGACTCACACATTTGGGCAGGAGGTCAGGGCGATTTTGCTCAATCCTAGCTTCTAGTATGGATGTTTTGCTGTTTGTTTATAGTTTATTAAGACTGTTTGTTGAGGGAGCCTAATGAGTAAGCCAGACCGGGTGGTTTTGATTGGTGTTGCCGGAGATTCTGGGTGTGGTAAGTCCACGTTCTTGCGCCGCCTAAGTGATTTGTTCGGTGAAGAATTTATGACGGTGATCTGTCTTGACGACTACCACAGCCTGGATCGTAAGGGACGGAAGAAAGCCGGCGTTACCGCGCTGAATCCGAAGGCGAATAACTTTGATCTGATGTATGAGCAGATCAAAGCTTTGAAAGAGGGACAAGCTATCGACAAGCCAATCTACAACCACGAGACTGGCGAGCTTGATCCCCCTGAGCGCATCGAACCCAACAACATCATCGTCATTGAGGGCTTACACCCGATGTATGACGAGCGGGTACGCGAGCTGCTCGACTTCAGCGTCTATCTGGATATTGGCGATGAGGTCAAAGTGGCCTGGAAGATTCAGCGCGACATGGCCGAGCGAGGCCACACCTACGAAGACGTTATTGCCTCTATCAATGCCCGTCGCCCCGACTTCGAGGCCTACATTGATGTACAGAAGCAGTATGCCGACGTTGTCATTCAGGTGCTCCCCACAAACTTGATTCCCGACGATAAGGAGCGCAAGATCCTACGCGTGCGCCTGATTCAAAGAGAGGGTCAGGGTTTCGATCCGGTCTACCTGTTCGACGAAGGCTCTACTATCAACTGGACGCCCTGCGGCCGCAAGCTGACCTGCTCTTACCCAGGGTTCCGCATGTACTACGGTCCTGACGCCTACTACGGCAACGAAGTATCGGTGCTAGAGGTAGACGGCCAGTTTGACAAGCTCGAAGAGATGATTTACGTCGAGAGCCACCTCAGCAACACCTCAGCGAAGTTCTACGGCGAGATGACCGAGCTGCTGCTTAAGCACCGCGAGTATCCGGGCTCCAACAACGGAACCGGACTATTTCAGGTGCTCGTGGGCCTGAAGATGCGAGAGGCCTACGAGAAAATCACTGCTGAGAAGCAGCCTGCTGCGGCTAGGGCTTAGTTCAATAGGTCCGACCGTTTGGGTCTTTGCCAGGGTTAACCTTTGGCTCTGACACGGATTGTGGGGGTGGGCGTCGTGTCTGGTTTTCTAGGCGCGATCGCTCACCCCCACTCTAGTACTGACGATAATTTGAGTCCCGGAACTATCTTTGGTGCAATGCTTTCGGTAACGCCAACCCTTTCTCAACAGCTCTGGCAAGAGAACCAAGACCTGGCGATCGCCTGTCTTCACCACCCCTTTGTGCAGGGGCTTGCCGACGGTTCGCTCTCCAAAGAAATCTTTAGCTATTACGTTGGCCAAGACGCATTTTTCCTAGAGGCCTTTGCCCGGGCCTACAGCATTGCCGCTGCTAAAGCGTCAGACTGGCAAAGCTTTCAGGTGTTTCACCAGCTGGCGGCGGGAGTGCTAGAGGAGCTGACGCTGCATCAGGGCTATGCGGCCTCCTGGGGCGTAGAACTCAATGACGTAAGCCCCGGAGCCGCGACCCGGCGCTATACCGACTTTCTTTTGTCCACCGCTTGGGGAAAAGACCTAGGCATCATCACCGCTGCCATGACCCCCTGCATGCGGCTCTATGCGGCTTTGGGAAAAGAGCTGGCCCAGCCCGCTGTGCCCCAGCACCGCTACGCCGACTGGATTCGGACCTACAGCGGTGATGAGTTCGAGGGCTTAGTCACCCAGCTAGCGGCACTCACCGACACCTACGGCACCCACTCCCCCGAAGTAAGACCAACCTACCGCTATGCTATGGAGTGCGAGCTGGCGTTTTTCGAGGCCGCTTGGGCGGTGGCTTCGCCCTAACGGATTGAGCTGACTTCGGTTCTCCTCAAAACGACATTCTCCGAAATACCTACCTACTCTACTTGCTATGGACGTTAAAGCCGCGATCGCTCTTGAGGCCAAGGCTCCTCTTACCCTTGAAACCGTTCAGCTAGAAGGCCCGAAAGCGGGGGAAGTGCTGATCGAGATTAAGGCAACCGGCGTCTGTCACACCGACGCCTACACTCTGTCGGGCAGAGACCCAGAGGGGCTGTTTCCGACCATTCTGGGGCACGAGGGCGCTGGGGTTGTGGTAGAGGTGGGGCCAGAGGTCTCCAGCGTTAAACCGGGGGATCACGTCATTCCGCTGTATACGCCAGAGTGCCGCCAGTGCGAGTACTGCCTCAACATGAAGACCAACCTCTGTCAGGCCATTCGGAGCACCCAGGGCAAGGGCCTCATGCCCGACGGCACCAGCCGATTTTCCCTGAACGGCAAGCCGCTGTACCACTATATGGGCACCTCGACGTTTGCCAACTATACGGTGCTGCCTGAAATTGCCGTTGCTAAGATTCGTGAGGACGCCCCCTTTGAGAAGGTGTGCTATATCGGCTGCGGCGTTACGACGGGCGTCGGCGCGGTAATCAACACCGCCAAGGTGGAGCCAGGCGCAAACGTAATCGTGTTTGGTCTAGGAGGCATTGGCCTCAACGTTATTCAGGCCTGCCGCATGGTAGGGGCGAACCAAATTATCGGCGTGGATATCAACCCCGATAAAAAGGCGATCGCCGAGTCTTTTGGCATGACCCACTTCGTCAACCCCAAAGAGGTGGAGGGAGATTTGGTGCCCTACCTAGTGGACTTGACCAGGGGCGGGGCGGACTACACCTTCGAATGCGTGGGCAGCGTGAAGCTGATGCGCCAGGCGCTGGAGGCCTGCCACAAGGGCTGGGGGGAGAGCGTGGTGATTGGCGTCGCGGGGGCGGGAGAGGAGATCAGTACCCGTCCGTTTCAGCTGGTGACGGGGCGCGTTTGGCGCGGGTCGGCGTTTGGTGGGGCCAGGGGCCGCACTGACGTGCCCAAGATCGTGGATTGGTACATGGACGGCAAGCTCGACATTGATGACCTGATTACCCACGTGATGCCGGTAGAGCAGGTGAATGAGGCCTTTGAGCTCATGCACAAGGGTGAGTCAATTCGCACGGTTTTGACGTTCTAAGACTGCATCTTCTACGTCCCGTGACCGCTTAGTATTTCTAGATGCATCCCCGAAAGCGTACGGACGCATCAGGCTGTGTCCCTAACCGATCGACATTCCAAAATTCATTTCCTATGCTGACCCTCCGCAATCAATACACCTGCTTTGACGGCACCGTCGGCTTCTACAGCCACACCTCCAACCTCTGCCACAGCAAAATGAACTTTGCGGTCTACATCCCGCCTCAGGCTAAAGATGGCCCCGTGCCGGTGCTTTACTTCCTCTCCGGCCTCACCTGCACCGAGGAGAACTTCACCACTAAGGCCGGAGCCCAGCGCTACGCCGCCGAGCAGGGCATTATGCTTGTCGCCCCTGACACCAGCCCCCGCAGCACCGGTATTCCTGGTGAAGACAACGATTGGGACATTGGCAGCGGGGCGGGCTTTTACGTCGATGCCACCGCCGAGCCTTGGCGACAGCACTACCAGATGTACAGCTATGTCGCCGAAGAGCTGCCCCGCATCATTCAAGACAACTTCCCCGTCGACGATCGCGCCAGCATTTGCGGTCACTCCATGGGGGGCCACGGGGCACTGGTCTGCGGCCTCCGCCACCGCGATCGCTACCGGTCGATTTCGGCTATTGCCCCCATCGCCGCCCCGACTCAGTGCGACTGGGGCAAGAAGGCATTTGGCCTTTACCTAGGACACGAATCAGAATGGCGGGCCTACGATGCCAGCGAGGTCGTACGCCTGCAGCAGCACGACTATCCGATTTTGGTAGACCAAGGGGAGGACGATTCGTTCTTAGCTCAAGGTCAGCTGCTGCCGGAGATATTTGAGGCAGCCTGCGGCGAAGTCAATCAGCCGCTAATGCTGCGTCGCCATCCAGGCTATGACCACAGCTATTACTTTATTGCGACGGTAATTGGGGACCATGTGCGGCATCATGCTGAAGCGCTGCATCGGTAACGCCTCTATGCCGAAAATTCCTCGATCGCCGCTAGCCTAGGAAAGAGAGCTTCCGTCACTCACCCCATAGAGTCCTCATCACCCCTATCACAAATTTAAGTGGATGAAGTGGCTCTGGCCAGGAGGTGCACCCTCGGGCAGAAGAACAAGGCGCTCATGACCGCCGATCACTTCTCAATCGGCTTGTGGCGCGTCACGCGAGAGTTGGCCTACCAAAAGGCACCGCTCGCTCGCTTGAAGCCATACTTAGAACGAACAGTTGAGCAGCACCGTGCAGAGGCGTCAATTTCTTCGCGCTATTGGCCTGACTCCCATTTTTTATAGTGGACCCTTGAGTCTATTGTCGGACAGCCATTCAGATTTCCGAGCCATCATCTCCCAGGCTAGACGAGCCTGGCTAGAGGGTGATGGTCAGGCCTTCGCCGCTCTATTCTGGGACGAAGGTGAATTTATTTTTCCAGGTCAGGTCTGCAGAGGACCAGAGGCCATCCTAGAGGCGTTTCAGGCCTATATCACGACCTATGAAGTCAATACCATCGAGCTTCGCAACCTCGTGGTGCAGGGCAACCGCGCCCTCCTAGAGTGGTACTGGGAGGACACAGATCTCTCGACGGGGCAGACTTCGCGGGCAGAAGACGCGATCGCTATCGACCTTCGAGGTGGGCGAATTCAGCGCTGGCGCGAGTATATTGATGCCGTATCCCTAACGCGCCTCTAACCGACCGGGGCACGAGGACATGATTTTCTGTTCAGCTAAAGCTCATCGGGAAAGCACCTTGAGCTCAGGGTAAATTCAGGCTTCACCAGTTTACTAAGACCTGTAGCCAAGCTTTCGGAGCTACAAACCACCCCTACACCCAAAAGAAACAGGTCCTATGAAGCTCTCTTACCTCGTCGCCCTAGCCATTTCGTCCACAATCTCTCTAGGCTCACTTGCCGTCATCGCGGACGTCCAGCCCGCCCAGGCGAGCCCCTGTGCCGCCAATCCCTGTGCCGCCAATCCCTGTGCCGCCAATCCCTGCGCCGCCAATCCTTGCGCCGCCAATCCCTGCGCCGGGGCAGCGGTTGCCACCACCCAAAGCGGAGAATTTCAGGGGGTCGATCACCCCACAATAGGGACCGCAACTGTCGTCGAGGTAGACGGCAAACGCTACCTCGAGTTTGACGACGCCTTCCAGTCTGACGACGGGCCAGACCTATTCGTATTGCTTCACAGAGAAGCTGTTCCCCAAAGCTATAGTTCAGAGCAGTTCGTTAACCTTGGAGAGCTGCAGTCAACCACGGGCAGCCAGCGCTACGCCATTCCAGAGGACGTCTCGGTGGAAGATTTTCAGTCGGCTGTCGTTTGGTGCCAAGAGTTTAACGTCACCTTTGGATTCGCCACCCTCTAAAGACCAGCAGCCTATATCCCTACCTGCCAGACGTCAGATGTCGCTTGCGTCGAGAGTTTCTATGAGGACATCAACCTGCTGGCGGTGGTAGCTGAGAAACGCTTCGCACTGCTGCAGTCGCTCAACGGCGGCTGAGAACTGGTCAAACACCTCGGCAAGCTCTAGCTCCCCCGTCTCGATTTGGTGAATGAATTGCTCTACCTCAGCAACCGTTGCCTCATAGTTCCAGTCAGAATCCGGAGGGGGCTGGGAAGAGGGCAGACTTGAATGTTCTATGTCGGTCATCGGGGGCTATGGGGTAAGTTGGTTCACGGGTTGGCTCACAAGCCCAGGGCGTCAAACTTCTAGAGCGGTAAGCAGCGTTTTTTGGGGAAAGCTATCCCCCTCCAAAAGGCTATGGTTCATCACCCCGATTGACGTCTAGAACCTGCACCCGAGCCCTACCCTCTGCCAGCTGCACCTGCAGCGTCTGGCCGGGGGCCAAGTCATCAGCTGAGCGGACAACCGTTCCGTTCTCCTGACGCAGTAGAGCGTAGCCCCGACTGAGCACCTGGTGTGGGTCGAGGGACGATAGGGTTTGGGAGAGCATCTGGCGCTGGTGCTCGGCTTGCTGTAGTCGCAGCGCCGTTGCCTGCAGGAGAATTAGACGCTGGCGGCTAATGGTGCGCTCCTCCCGCTGAATGCGTTGGCCGAGCTGCAGGTAGCGGAGCCGCGATCGCAGGTGCTGGAGCCGATCGTGCTGTGACTGAAGAAAAAGCGCTACCGTCTGCTGTAGTGCCACCGTCCGCTCGTGGTGGGCGCTGGACACCTCGGAGAGCTTAGGCACCGCCTGTTCTGCCGCTGCTGTGGGGGTATGAACACAGATATCTGCGGCCAGGTCTGCTAGGGTTTCGTCCCGCTGGTGACCAATGCCGGAGACGATGGGAATGGGGCATTGAGCGATCGCCCGCACCACTCGCTCGTCGTTGAAGCAGGTCATATCTTCCGTCGCGCCCCCGCCGCGAGACAAAATCAAGACCTCGGCGCGCTGATCTTTTTGAACCCGCTCAATGGCCTGCACAATCGCCGCAGGAGCCTGATCCCCCTGCACCAGGGCAGGAGAGAACAAAATATGGAGTCCCGGATAGCGCCGCCGCAGGGTCCGCAAGATGTCTCCCCAGGCGGCCGCTTGAGGCGAGGTGACAACGGCGACGGTTCTTGGGTGGGCGGGTAGCGATCGCTTTTGCGTTGCCTCAAACAGACCTTCAGCAGCCAGACGCTGCCGCAGCTGACGGTACCGTAAAGCCCTTAGCCCTTCCCCTGCGGGCAGCGCTTGCCAGACGTTGAGCTGGTAAGTCCCCCGCTTTTGATGGACCCGAACCTGCCCCAAAACCACAATTTGCTCACCCGGTTCTGGCATCACCGCTAAGCGGCGGATACGGTTGCTCCAAACAACGGCGCTGATGGCCATGTCGGCGTCTGGGTCCTGCAGCGTGAAGAAAATGCCGCTGCGGTATTGACTGGCGCTAGAAACTTCTCCAACAATCCAAACCTGACGCAGCTGCTGATCGTCTTCAATTAGGTCGTGGATGTAGCGGGTTACGCCAGCCACGGACAGCGGATTGTCTGCCATGAACTGCTGGGAGGTCTCACCGAAAGAGACAGCCTGAGCCGACCCGCTAGAAGACGGTGAGTAGGGCGAGCGGCTTGGAGGCGGGCTGTCAAATGAGGGTGCAACCATAACCAACAAAAGTATGGGGCAGCAGAGCGGCAAAGCAGAGGTTACTACGCAGGATAACGCTCGTTAAGGGGAGTTCGCCAAAGGATATGACATTCTACGGGATTGCGGGAGAGTTTGTTAACGCTCGTTGACAGAGTCTCGGCCACACTAGTCTTTCCTCAGGGCTTGACGCCGCAGAAGGCTACCCGCCCCGGTCCTTAGCACCCGACCGCTGCCCGCAAAAACCAGCCAATCAGCAGGCCCAGGCCCCCGAAGCGAACGGCCTGCCAAAACGGCTCGCTGAGGCTGCCCCAGGAGAACAGCTGACTTTCCAGCGTCAGCTCTAGCTCTTCCATGCGGCTCTTCACCTGGGCTAGCTCTTGCTTGAGCGTCTCGGTGCGGTGCTGCCTCAGCTCGTGCTGCAGTCGGGCCTGCTGTACCTTCAAAGTTTGCTGGGCCTGCAGGGCTGTGGTCACCTGAGTATGGCGATCGCGCAGTTCCTGCACCGACTGCTCTATCTGGCGCAGCTCGGCGTCAAGCTCGTCTTCGGCGCTGTCGGACTCCGGCGGCGGCACATTGGGCGGCACATCGGGCGGCACATCGGGCGGTACATCGGGCGGCATATTGGAGGGAGGCATGGTGTCGCTGGCGGATACGCGGGTTAATTCGAGGGGCGATATTGATAGACTAAAGGAAGTTGTCGCAGCGGTCATAGACCCACCCCGCCCATGACCCCACCCCAACCCCTTTTCACCGAAATCCTCGCCACCGACCAAAGCCGCGCCCTCGCCGAGGTTGAAACCGCTGCTTTGGCGCAAGTCCTCGCCGAGCGGCTGGCCATCATGCCCCAAGACTGGCATCGCCTCAAAGGCAACCGCACGGCCCGCGCCCGCGAACAGGCCGCGATCGCCCTTATTCACCTGCTCTCAGACCAATCAGACGACGCTCTCGCTCGGCTGCAGCAGGCCACCGGCTGGCTCGATCGCTCTATCTCAGCGCCCCCCTGCCCGACCCATGGCCAGGATTAGACGTCCTCCTCGTCAGAGCTCTCCGTATCCTGACGGGGCGCGGTTGCTAGCCCGGCCTTAACGACAAAATCAATTTGGGGCGGTGACGCTGTCGCAGCCCGAGCCGTCTGCGAGGCGACGCCTCCAGCTTGGTGGCACATGACGCTCAGCAGGCAGGAGCACACCGCCAGCAAACAAAAATCCAGCGATCGCCCAGATAGATGGGCCGAGGGCTGACCCTGGGGCGATCGCCCCTCGTAGGGCGCTTGACGGGTTAACTGGCGTAATTCGATACCATCCATTGCAGCGACCTACAGTAACATGAGCGACAAAGCGTCTCAACCTTAGCGCAGTTCATCCCCCGTCGTCACAAGCGGTAGGGCCATTTTCAAAAATGGTTCACACGTGGGGGCCGAGTGCCGTTATGGTCCCTATAAATGTCCTTATCAATGCGGAACTGCGGCGTTGTCAAATTCCGAAATAGTTTTTATGCGGGCATAGCCTGCCGTGCTTCTGCCGGCTCAAACGGTTACCGACAGGAACCCTCTACTGCACCGTTTGATTCCACTGCGTTTCAGCATCGATAAGGGCTTGGTCTACAGACTTCTGCCCCAGCATGGCCGCCTGCAGATTTTCGTACAAAATCTTTTGCAGCTGCTTGACGTTTTCCATAGCGGGCACCAGCACTTCAGCCTCACCCATTTGCTGGGCGCTGATCACCCGAGCAAAATCCCCTGGGGTCGGCTCTTCCCCTGAGGATCTTTCAGTGGAGAAGTAGGCGTCTTCCAGAGAAGCCTCGGTAGAGGGCAGCACATTGGCCGCTTTGGCAAAGGCGAGCTGGTTCTCTCCATTAGTGACAAATAGAGCAAAATCCAGCGCCGCCTCAGGCTGATCGGTGGACTGGGGAATCACCAGGTTCATTGCCGCGACGTTTTTGGCTCCTGTGGAGGTAATTTGAGGTGCGGCGGCGGAGACAGCGGCAATATCGGGAGCATTGCGGGCGATGGTATCCAAAAACTGAGGGCTAGTGCCCACCATGGCCGTTTCCCCAGACTGGTAGAGGTCGATGCCGCGACGGTGGCCCTGGGTGAGCACCTCACGGGGCAGTAGCCCATTTTGGTAAAGGTCGACCCAATACTGAAACGCCTCCCGCCCGGTAGAGGTATTGAAAGCCGCTTGACCCTGCTCATCGACCAAGGGAACCCCCATCTGAATCAGCGACTGCAGCACCTCGGCGGAATCTTCCGGCACAAAGGTCGTGAAGAAGGCATACTTGCCCGTCTCGTCTTTGATGGCCTGCGCGGCCTCCGCTAGCTCTTCGTAGGTCGCCGGGGGGCCCTCTATCCCCGCTGCCTCTAGAAGCGCCTGGTTGTAGACCGTGACGTTGGTGGTTAGGTACCAGGGAATGCCGAAGCTTTGGTCATTGAGAGTGGTGGCCTGCCATATCTTGGGCAGGTAGGTGGCCTGCACCTCAGCAGGGACGCGATCGCCCAAATCGAGCCAAGCGTTGCGGGTGGCAAGCTGGGAGGCAAAGTCGGGGTTAAGGTTCACAACGTCCGGTGCAGTACCAGAAGAGACGGCCGTGAGAATTTTGCTCTGCATGTCGGCCCAGGGCACGTCGGTCCAGCGGACGGTGACGCCGGGATTGTCTGCCTCAAAATCGGCAATCAATGCCTCAAAGTAGTCCGTAAACTGGGGCTGAAGCTGCATTGTCCAAAACTCTACCTCAGCTTCCCCAGCGGCAGAACCGGTCGACTCAGAATCGCCATTGCAGGAGGCAAGTCCGCTCAAGCTAAGCCCCAGGAGCATTCCCCCAGCCCACCGCATCCACAATCGTCTTGACCACTGCATCATGAGTCCGCTCTATAACTGAACTGAAATGGACCTTGCTCAACCCCGTTGTCTAGGTCGGGACTAGATCATCAGGGATTGTAGCCTACTGCCGGTAATCTGGTGCGGCGAAGAAGACCAATCGATTCAGCAAGAGCGACTTAAAGACTGGTCGAAATCGCGTTTACGGGACAGGTGGGCACGCACTGTTCGCAAACGATGCAGGAGCTTTGCGTAAACACTAGCTCAAAGGTCTCTGGGTGCAGCTTGAGCGACTCGGTCGGACAGACTCCAGTACACAAACCGCAGTGGACGCAGGCGGCCCCGTCAATAATAATTTCCCCCTGCTTTAACGAGGTTTTGACGCCCGTGTCTTCCATCCATTCAATGGCAGCCTCGATTTGATCGATGTCGCCCTGCAGCTCAACCACTAGCGTGCCGATTTGATTGGGGGTGACCTGGGCGCGAATGATGTTGGCGGCGACGTTGAAGTCTTTGGCCAGTCGGTAGGTGACGGGCATGCGTACGGACTGCTTAGGAAAGGTGAGCGTGACGCGCTTTTTCATGGCATTGGGGGGTCCGATGTTGAGCGGGAGTAACCGGGCGCTGCCGCCCTTAGGTAAGCAGTAAACGAATCAGCCACAGGGCTAGCAGGTGTCCGGGGTAAAACCAGTAAAACCAGCGGATTTTTGGCCTGCGCCCAAAGGCTGGTGGAGAAGGGCGATCGCGTTCCGGGGCGGGGCTTTGAGCTTTGGTCGACGTTAGCGTAATGATTAGGGGCGCTGGAATGGCCCAGAGCTGCATCATCAGCACTTCGCCAGACGCAGCCAATACCCCATGTAGCGCTATCCAGGGCCCCCACCACCTCAGCGTGATCGGGTAAGACAGTAACAGTATCATAGCAACGCCGTATCCGCCGCCGTCCATAGGAATCAGCGCCGCAACCAGCACCCCCAAGACCCAGATGAGGTACTTCACCTGGGGGTGCCTCCGGCCTAGCCGCAGCGTCACTAGCCCTAGAAGCAGCGTAAACAAAACGTTTAGCTGGGCCAGGTTATCGAGTTGCCCTGGGTTGAAGAGGGCGCTGTAGATGGGCTGAGTGATTACCCCAAAGGCAAACAGTCTCAATCCGTAGCGATACACTTGCCGAGTGCGCTGCTCTCCCTGAGCCAGGAGCCAGCTGAACAGCGGAAAACTCAGCCGTCCTACATAGCGAAGCAGCGAGGCCTGCGGAAAAAAGACTGCCCCGACGTGGTCAATAACCATCAGCCCTGCGGCCAGCCCCTTGATGACGTGGCCGCTGTTGTAAAGGCTGCGCGGCTGACCCTCAGTAGCCTGACTCTCAGTAACTCCCATAGCTTATCGATCGATTGAGGGATTCGTCGCGTGAAGGGTAGCTGACTATGTCATAATATGTAACAGTTTTTAAGGTTGGCCGATTCAGCGGGCCTATCCTACCGATCTATCAGGCTTGTTTAATCGGGATGTCAAACGGTACGAACAGGAGGCAGCACCATGAGCACTGAGGCAACTGACAGTAACACTGAGCCTAACCCATCCCTTGAGGCAACGCCCCCAGACGAACCTGAACTAGACCGCTACGAATGCCGGGCCTGTGGCTACACCTACGAGCCCTTAAAGGGTGACGGTAAAACCGCACCGGGAACCCGGTTTGAGACCCTTGACGAGAGCTGGCGCTGCCCAGTGTGCGGAGCCTCGAAGCTGCAGTTCAGCAATGTTGGTCCCTTAGGGAACCCCTCTGGCTTCAAGGAAAATCTGAGCTACGGATTTGGGGTCAATACTTTGACGCCGGGACAAAAAAATATTCTCATTTTTGGGGGGCTGTTCGTAGGATTCTTGTTCTTTCTCAGTTTGTACGGCCTCAAATAGACTGCAGGCGCGCTGCGCCTTTGAAGACTTACTTTTAGATTTTTCCTTTATTTAGCTCCAGGCTTACGATGCTATTTCATTTACGGTTTCCGTCGTCTATCCTCAAGCCCCTGCGCCAGGCAGTGGTGCTCTTTGCCGTTATTCTCTTTTGCAGCGGCTGCGGCAATGCCTATCTCGACTCCTTGGAGAATCCTCCTTGGGAGGTGGTTACCCTGCCGGTAGAGTCAACCATGCTAGACGTCGGCTTCATCGACAATCAGCATGGCTGGATGGTCGGTAAGCAAACTACGCTGCTGGAAACCCTGGACGGCGGGCGTACTTGGGAACCTGTAGCGCTAGATCTTGACGATGAGCAGGTCTACAACCTCAACTCAGTGAGCTTTGACGGCAGCGACGGCTGGATTGTAGGAGAGCCCAGCCTGCTGCTGCACACCAAGGACGGGGGGCAATCCTGGTCGAGGGTTCCCCTAAGCGACAAGCTCCCCGGCGTTACCAGCACGATTACTGCCCTTGGCCCTGACCAGGCGGAGATGACGACTGATGTAGGAGCCATCTACCGCACTGAAGACGGTGGCTACCACTGGAAAGCCATGGTGGCCCAGGCGGTGGGGGTCTATCGCAACATTTCCCGCTCTCCCAACGGTGAGTATGTCACCGTTTCTGCGCGGGGCAACTTTTACTCTACTTGGAAGCCGGGGCAGGCCGCCTGGGAGCAGCACAACCGCGAGAGCTCTCGCCGACTGCAGAACATGGGCTTTGGCCGAGACGGGAGGCTGTGGCTGCTGGCGCGAGGCGGTCTGGTGCGCTTTAGCGAGTCTGACACTCTAGAAGATTGGAGTGAGGCGATCGCCCCCGAATTTTCCACAAGCTGGGGGCTCCTGGATCTGGCCTACCGAACCCCCGGTGAGATATGGATTTCTGGGGGAAGCGGCAACCTGCTGCGCAGTACCGACGGCGGCAAGACCTGGCTCAAAGATAGGGCGGTTGAAAACGTTCCCTCGAACCTGTACAAGATTGTGTTCCTCAATCCAGAGCAGGGCTTTATTTTAGGGCAAGGCAACACGTTGCTTCGATACGCGGGAGAAGCTGAAACAGCTTAGGCTTGATCTTGTTGCGATCTCCGGACTCTCGTATCATGTTTATTAAGCGTATTAATAATACCAACTGGGAGAAGACATAGATGGCTGGTACTACTGGTGAACGTCCATTTTCAGACATTATTACAAGCGTCCGCTACTGGGTGATCCACAGCATCACGATTCCGGCGTTATTCATTGCTGGCTGGCTGTTTGTAAGTACCGGGCTCGCCTATGACGCCTTTGGTACGCCAAGGCCTGACGAGTACTTTACTCAAGAGCGTCAGGAAATTCCCATCGTCAGCGATCGCCTAAATGCGAAGCAGCAGATCAAAGACTTCAATGATCGATAGCTGCTTAAAGCTGTTGCCCAAAACTGTTGTATCCAAAAAGGTTTGCATAAGTCATGACTCAAAGCCCGAATCAACCCATTACTTACCCTATTTTCACCGTGCGCTGGTTGGCGATTCACACGCTAGCGGTTCCCTCGGTATTCTTTGTGGGCGCGATCGCGGCCATGCAGTTCATTCAGCGTTAGGATTCATACACCATGGCATTGGACAGAAATCAAAACAACAACAGGCAGCCGGTTGAGCTAAACCGTACGTCGCTTTATCTAGGGCTGCTGCTCATTTTTGTGCTTGGAATTCTATTCTCTAGCTACTTCTTCAACTAACTTATCGGCTTGCTATAACCCTACTTTAGGAGACCAAGACATGGCTCAAAGCGGCAAAATCCCCCTTTGGATCGTAGCAACAATTGCAGGGCTCGGTGCTCTAGCGGTCCTCGGTCTGTTTTTCTACGGTGCGTACTCAGGGGTCGGTTCCGCTGGCTAAAGCCAACACCGATTATCCTGATTTCGAGTTCTAGATCTGTAAAGACTCGTGTGTAAGGCTTCCAGCAACTGGAGGCCTTACTGCATTTTATGGAGAGCTTAATGGGTATAGCGCTAGCTATGATGCGGATCGCCGCTGGCGGGTTAGTGGCCACTGCCGCTGTCCCTAGCCCTGCAGGCGCGCAGCAATCGCCGCAAGACATGAATGAGTTTCAGCTACAGGTTGTCCATCAGCTCGACGACGCCCAGTCGGTGTTAGCCCAGCAGGGCTATGTGCAAGTCGATCGCCGCGTCGACACCAGGGGTCTAGATGAGACAGAGTCGCACCAGTGGGACTTAGAGCTTGAGGTGGGGTACGACTATGTGATTACAGCGGTGTGTGATTCAGACTGTACCGACTTAGATCTCATCTTTTATGAGTTGGGCAGCGAGGCAGCGCGAGACACCGAGTCAAACGCCTACCCGATTCTGACGGCTAGCCCCAAGGCGGAAAGGCAGCAAATTGAGGTGACCATGTACAGCTGCGACGTTGGCCCCTGCTATTACGGGTTCAGCGTGTTCCGCAACGGTGAGCCATGACCGACCGCCGCTTTCCAAAACTGGACTATCTCAGCGCTCAGCGCCCCATCATCTCGCGTTAAGCTAGACAATATATATTAAGTAGCTGAAATAGTTTACGCTTCAACACCATGATGAATCGGCGATCGCTTCTCCAAGCTGGTGGACTGCTGCTGGGCACCAGTGCCTTGACTCTACTCGTAAAAGCCAACACTGCGACGGCTTCTAACGACAGCAATTTCGAGATCATGCGAACTGAAGAGGAGTGGCGAGAACTCTTGACGCCCCAGCAGTTCCGAGTTCTACGGCAGCATGGCACTGAGCGGGCCGGCACCAGCCCCCTAAACCACAATCACGAAGCGGGCACCTACACCTGTGCCGGCTGCGGAAACCCTGTTTTCCCGTCAGAAACCAAGTTCGACAGCGGCACGGGCTGGCCGAGCTTCTACGCCCCGATTGAGGGCGGCATCGGCACCGCCGTCGATCGCTCTATGCTCATGACGCGCACCGAAGTCCACTGCGATCGCTGTGGGGGGCATTTGGGCCATGTGTTCAACGACGGCCCTCAGCCCACCGGCAAGCGCTACTGCATCAACGGAGCAGCGCTAGAGTTTGTGCCCACCAGCACTCAGCAGGTCGCAATCTAGCTTTGATAGCTCCAAGTAGACCGCTCAAACCGGCTGACCTCGCCTGAACGGGACTCAACGCGCAATAATAAAGCAAGCCGTTTTGTATCACAATTTAGACGACAGGATTATCCAGGAGACCCGCAGTTTATACTCGTCCTTTAGCCCGCTTAATTGAGCAGCTGCAGCGGCTGCCGGGGGTTGGTCCCAAAACCGCACAACGCCTCGCTCTTCATCTCATCAAACGCCCTGATGGCGAAGTCGAGGCGCTGGCCCAGGCGCTGCTTGACGCCAAGGCTCAGGTGGGGGTGTGCTCTCGCTGTTTTCACCTCTCAGCAGATCCGATCTGCGACATCTGTCGGGCCACCAATCGTGATAAGGCCACGATTTGCGTAGTGTCTGACTCACGGGACGTCATTGCCCTAGAAAAGACGCAGGAATATAAGGGCCTCTACCACGTGTTGGGCGGCCTGATTTCCCCCATGGAGGGGATCGGTCCAGAGCAGCTCACGGTATCGCAGCTGGTGCGACGAGTAAGCCTGCAGGATGTGGAAGAGGTGATTTTGGCCGTCAACCCCAGCGTCGAGGGAGAAACCACAACGCTTTACGTGGGGCAGCTGCTAAAACCGTTCACGAAGGTAACGCGCATCGCGTTTGGGCTGCCCATGGGCGGAGACTTAGAGTATGCAGACGAGGTTACCCTAGCGCGAGCTTTAGAAGGTCGACGGGAACTAGACGCGTAGCCGATAGAGCCCAGGTCTCGGCCCTACTTCAGCTTTTGCTTGATGAACGTCACCAGCTGAACTATCTGTCGCTTTACCGTCGCCATTTCCGTCTCTAGAGAGTCTATTCGCTGCTTCAGGGCCTGCACTTCTGAATCTGCGCCGCCTGCACTAGAGACTGCTGCCTGACGAGGCAGCTTCGCCTTCATCATGGCTGACTTGATGGCCCCAATCAGATCCCGCTGCTCGAAAGGCTTCTCAATAAACTCGAAATACTCAAACGGCTCAGAGATCTTCTCGGTCACCTCTTCGCGCCGCCCCGACATCAAGACCAAAGGAATTTTCTGTAGGCTGGGCTGCTCTTGAATAGTTTGAAACACGTCCCAGCCGCTCATGCGGGGCAGTAAGAAGTCGAGCATGATCAAGTTCGGCTGCTCCTGCTGAATTGCGTTTAGCCCCTCAATGCCGTCCTTCGCTTCCAAGACCTGAAAGTTACCCTTAGGCAACATGTCTCGCACCATGTTGCGAATGACTCTGCTGTCGTCGATAACCAAGATTTTGTGAGTTGCCACAGTAGACTCCTCTGTCAATAAATGGGGAGTGACATCCTCCCGACGCTGACAGCAAGCTGTACAGCGCGGGCTTCCTCAGTGACTCCCAGCTATTGCCGAGACATATCCTGAGATAGGTTTATACTCCGCCTGATGCCCCACGGCAGAGTTTTGAATTTTCATCTCCGCGAGGGAGGATACGCACTATGTGTCGCAGATACATTTGCAAACTGAGGAACGGGTGACTTGCAGCTTTCGCCTACGGGCCCGTCACACTCTTTGCGGGGTGTATCACCTTGCTATCTCTATCATACCAACTGCTAGCCTCAGCGCTGAGCGCACTATCCGCTGTGCATCATTTTGCGGGCGCACTTCGGCTAGCGCGACTCTCATCCCGACGCTCACCCTGACGGGTAGAGCGCGGGGCTTCTCGTCTAGTCGCTAAATTCAAGTGCAACACTAAAGCCGGTGCATTAGCATGAACTAGTGTAGCCTTTGGTGGACTCGATCGCGGTGTCCAGCGTTATAGACAAAGTGTATCGCCCAGACCGACGCCGCGCCAAGCGATCGCCTTCAACCCCAAAGCCCCGGTTTTATCAGCCTTGAGATTATGGTTCCCCCCGCTTTTCCCGCCCCATCACCCCGCCCTGAGCGTCTGCCCTCTTGGCTACGCCGCCCTGTCGGCAAAGCCAGTGACCTATCGCCGGTGCAGCAGGTGGTAAAGCGGCGCGGCATTCACACTATTTGTGAAGAGGGCCGCTGCCCTAACCGGGCCGAATGCTATGCCAACCGCACGGCGACGTTTCTGCTCATGGGACCGATCTGCACCCGCGCCTGTGCCTTTTGCCAGGTGGACAAGCATCGCGCCCCGATGCCGCTAGATCCCCGTGAAGCGGAGAAGGTGGCGGAGTCGGTCAAAGCCTTGGGCCTCGCCTACGTGGTGCTGACTTCAGTTGCGCGCGACGACCTGCCCGACGGTGGGGCGAGCATTTTTGTGGAGACTATGGCGACAATCCGGCGGCGTACCCCCCAAACCCAAATTGAGGTGCTGACTCCTGACTTTTGGAGCGGTAAGGAAGCGGATGCCCGGCAGGGCGATCGCGTAGCGGCAGTGGTGGCCGCCCGGCCCGCCTGCTATAACCACAACGTCGAGACGGTGAAGCGCCTCCAAGGGCCAGTGCGCCGGGGCGCAACCTACGGGCGATCGCTGCGGGTTCTAGAGCGGGTCAAGACGCTCAACCCCAGTATCCCCACCAAGTCTGGGCTGATGCTGGGACATGGGGAAACGCGAGAGGAAATTCTAGAGACGCTGCGGGACTTACGAGCGGTAGCGTGCGATCGCCTCACGCTAGGGCAGTATATGCGGCCTTCCCTGGCCCACTTGCCGGTGCGAAAATATTGGACTCCGGAGGAGTTCGAAGCGCTAGGGACGGAGGCGCGTCAGTTAGGGTTTTCTCACGTACGGTCAGGGCCGCTGGTGCGCAGCTCATACCACGCGGGGCAGCAGCCCTAGCCTCTGCTACCTAGAGATTGCCGCAGTGCTCCGCCCATAGCCGCAGGCATGGGGGGTGGTGAAGCGGCAAGTGAGCGACAAGCGAGCAATTCCTAAAAAGCGCTGCATCTATTTTTAGATTTGTTATGATGTACTCATGCTAAACCTGACGTATCAGTATCGACTGCGCCCCAGCAAGGAGCAGATTCAGCGGTACGAGAAGTGGCTAGAAGCCTCTCGTGGGGTATGGAACTATGCCTTAGCTGAGCGCAAAGACTGGTATCGCTCTAGGTCATGCAAGATAGATAGTTGCTTATTGCGCGGTGAGTACATCATCCCTGCTGACGCGCCTAGGCCCACGTTTGCCAGTCAGTGCAAAGCGCTAACTCAAGCTCGCAAGAAAATCCCAGAGTTGAAAGCTGCTAATGCTCAAATGCTCCAGCAGGTGTTGAGGCGACTGGAAAAAGCGTTTGTCTCAATGTGGGAGCAAAATCGCGGCTTCCCCCGGTTCAAAAAACAGGGCCGGCTGAGGTCGCTGCTATTCCCTCAGCTTGGCGTAAATCCTCTCAAGGAGGATCGTATCAAGCTGCCGGGTATAGGGTGGGTGCGAATGCGGTTGTCGAGACTTATTCCTGACGGCTTTGTTTTGAAACAGGCTCAGGTGGTCAGCAAAGCGTCAGGCTGGTATGTGATGCTGACATTGCAATCTGACATCGAAGTACCGGAGGCCCAGCCGCACGGAAGGGCGCTCGGTATCGATGTTGGGCTAGAGAGCTATCTTGCAACTTCTGACGGTGAGCTAGTCAAGTCCCCTAAGTTCTTTGTGAATCTCCAACGCAAGCTGAAATTGCTGCAACAACGAGCGAGTCATAAAGTCAAAGGATCGAACAACTGGCGCAAAGCACAGGTGAGGGTTGCGAATCTGCATGAACACATTGGCAACTGTCGGCAGAACTGGTTTTATAAGCTGGGCCACCGGCTTTGCGATGGCGTCGGCATGGTGTTTGCTGAGAAGCTGAACTTCGAGACGTGGGCTAGAGGAATGTTTTCAAAGCACACCCTTGATGCTGCTCATGGTGAGTTTCTGCGCATTCTCAAGTGGGTGTGTTGGAAGCGCGGCGTATTTTATGCCGAAGTGGACGCCAATCTAACCAGCCAGACTTGCCCAAGTTGTCAAACAGTGACGGGCAAAAAACAACTCTCAGAGCGTGTGCATCATTGCCCTGAATGCGGTTACATAACAAATCGAGATGTAGCTGCTGCTCAGGTAGTGATGCAGCGCGGATGTACAGCGGCAGGACGTGCCGTGGTGATGCCTAGCTAGGGGTTAACGATTGCCTCCCCTGCAATCTAGGAATCTCCGTCTGTACCCGCAAGGGTCAGGGGGAGAGCGTCAATGTCAGAATTCTGCCTACCGGCAGAACTATTTTTGTGAATTTACGCCATGAGGATGCTGACGACTGACCGCTCATGTTTAATAATGATTTAATGATCCCGCTTGCTCAGCTAGCGTCATTGGTGACGGTAGAGACCAAAGGGCGGGGCGTTAACCGTTCAATCTATCTGGAGCTCTTATGACGACTTCTAAGCAACAGCAACTGAAGGCCGACGTTCCCACCACGGGCAATCCTCCCTATCCGTTCCGCTTTGGCTGGGCGCTACTGCTGCTGGCCGGTAACTTCCTCGTGGCGGCTTTCTACTTCGGCATCTTGAAGTAATCACGCCCCCAAAAATATTCCAGACCGTCGCGCGTTCGCCGCGATACCCGCAGGGGCGCAGCATGCTGTGCCCCTGTAATATGTTGGACCTACGTCTCTAGAGGTTATGCAGCTATTGCGCGCTGCTAAAGACTTCCGTATTGTACGGGGGCTGTCTATAACGCGACGCAATCATGAGCTGGCACTACGCCTACCCAGACTTAGTCCAAGGCACTTTAATAAAGCGCTACAAACGCTTTTTGGCCGACGTCGCACTAGACAACGGCGAAACTGTAACGGCCCACTGCCCTAACACCGGCCCTATGACTGGCGTATCACAGGTGGGTAGTGCCGTGCTGCTGTCTCACAGCGACAATCCCAAACGCAAGCTGGCCTATACCTGGGAGGCTATTCAGACTGATGGCGTTTGGGTAGGGGTGAATACGGCGTTGCCCAACCGGGTGGTCAAATCGGCGTTGGGGGCGGCAGTTTTTGAGGAGCTAGCGACCTACGACACCATTAAAAGCGAGGTGCCCTACGGCACAGGTCAGAAGAGCCGCATCGACTTTCTGCTGACGGCAGAGGGCAAGCCACCTGCCTATGTGGAGGTGAAGAACACGACTTGGACCGACGGGGCGACAGCCCTATTTCCCGATACGGTGACCACGCGAGGGCAAAAGCACCTGCGGGAGCTGACGAATCTGCTGCCTGACACAAGGGCGGTGATGCTCTATTTTATCAATCGCAGCGACTGCACGCGGTTTTCGCCCGGCGATACAACTGACCCGGACTACGGAGCACTGCTGCGAGCTGGGGTAGATCAGGGTTTGGAGGTGCTGCCCTGCCGGTTTGAGGTGACGCCGCAGGGGATTCGGTATCTGGGGCTAGCGGAGGTGGTGCTGTGAATCGCTAGATTGAGCGCGCCGATGCTCTACAGTTTCGCTGGGTTACGCTGTCGCCAACCCAGCCTGCGACTGTACCGTATCAAGATTCTAGAGTGTCCCCAAGCCCCCCGACACCTAGTCCCTTCAAGATGACATAGCATGAACCCCAATCAACCTACCCTAATCAAAAACGCCGCTCTTATTGGTCATACCGGGCTACAGAATATTTCTATTGACGCAGCGGGCCAGATTACTGCCGTGTGGCCCAGCGCTCAGGTCATGGCTCAGGTCGAGGGCGATCGCATTCAGACAGTCGATGTGGGGGGAGATTGGATATCGCTAGGTGGCGTTGACCTGCAAATCAACGGAGCGTTAGGGCTGGCGTTTCCTGAGCTAGAAGACAAGCACTTAGGGACATTAGACAAAATCTGCCGACATCTCTGGGAAATGGGCGTCGATGCTTTTCTACCGACGCTGGTGACCACCTCCATCGAAAACATTCACCGGGCGTTAGGGGTCATTCAGACCCATCAGCAGCGATCGCCACAGGCGCGGACCGCCCAAATCCTCGGCGTGCATCTAGAAGGGCCGTTCCTCAACGCCGCTAAGCGAGGCGCTCACCCGGAAGCGCACCTCAGGCCCTTGACCGTAGGGCAAGTCGGCGCGGTGCTGGGGGAGTATGGCGACTTGGTTAGAGTTGTCACCCTCGCCCCCGAGTTAGACCCAACGGGCGCCGCCCTAGGCTATCTGCGATCGCTTGGAATCACCGTCAGTCTAGGCCATTCCCTAGCCACCGCGGCCCAAGCCCAAGCGGCCTTTGAGCAGGGGGCTTCTATGGTCACTCATGCTTTTAATGCGATGCCGCCTCTGCATCACCGGGAACCGGGGCTGTTGGGGGTGGCCCTGACAATGCCGGGGGTGGCCTGTGGCTTGATCGCTGACGGGCAGCACGTCTGCCCTGCGATGCTGGACCTCCTGCTGCGAGCGTCGCGGGGTGGCCCGGCAGGCACAACGGCCCGTAGCCTATTTCTCGTCAGCGACGCCCTTTCCCCTCTGGGGCTGCCTGACGGGCGCTACCCTTGGGATACCCGCGAGATCGAGGTGACTGACGGCACGGCGCGTCTGCTGGACGGCACTCTGGCAGGTACGGCGCGAGGCCTGCTGTCAGGGGTAGAGAACCTCGTAGCCTGGGGGTTATGCAGCCCGGAAGAGGCGATCGCGCTTGCCACCGACGCCCCCCGCCAGGCCCTAGGGCTACCGGCCCTGAAGCCGGGACAGCGGGCTTCGCTGCTGCGGTGGTCATACGACCCCTCAGCCAGCGCGATCGCAGCGCGGCGGCTTTAAAGTTTCGTTACAAAGTTGCCTCAACATCGATACAGTCTTCAACAAACCGTAATAGGATTTGAAGCGTTAAAATTTCTAAGCGTTTCAACGTCCAGCTTAGTTCGTCAGCCTAGAGGGGCTAACTGCAACACAATGGCCAACAATACCGCTCAAACCACCGCTCAAACCGTCGATGACAAAGTCATCGTCAAAGACTATTTCAACGCCACCGGCTTCGATCGCTGGCGGCGGATCTACGGCGATGGCGAGGTAAACAAAGTGCAGCTCGATATTCGTCAGGGTCACCAGCAAACCGTTGACACGGTGCTCGCCTGGCTGAGAGATGACGATAATTTAGAGCAGCTTAAAATTTGCGATGCAGGCTGCGGTGTAGGCAGCCTCAGCATTCCCTTGGCCCAAATGGGGGCTACGGTCTACGGCAGCGATATCTCTGAAAAAATGGTGGGGGAAGCGCAGGAGCGGTACCAGCAGCTGGCCAGTCCAGCGGGTTCAGCCGAGTTCAAGGTCAGCGACTTAGAGGCGCTAGCGGGCCGTTACCACACGGTGGTTTGCCTTGATGTGCTGATTCACTATCCTCAGCAGCAGGCTCTAGACATGCTGCAGCACCTCTGTTCTCTAGCTGAGGAGCGCCTGATCGTTAGCTTTGCTCCTAAGACTTTGGCCTATAGCCTGCTCAAGAAAATAGGCGACTTTTTTCCCGGTCCCAGTAAGGCGACGCGGGCTTACCTGCACCGAGAGACGGAAATCGTCCGGTTTTTAGAGGCCAATGGCTGGAAGATTGAGCGCAACGCCATGACAAAGACGAGCTTCTATTTCTCGCGGCTTTTGGAAGCCATTCGAGTTTAGGGCCAAGCCAAACGGCGTTAAATTTTTTAACATAAGCTCTCATCAACCGGGTGTTTTATGACAGTCTAGAGATTGAATTTATAATGCGGCTACTCTGCTGATTGGGGCAGGGACGGTAAGTCGATAAACGCACCATACATAGCAACAGCGGTTACATAGGACAGTTAGCATGAGCGGTAATTTAGCAACGCAGCTGCGTGAGGGAACTAAAAAGTCTCACACGATGGCGGAAAACGTGGGGTTTGTTAAGTGCTTTCTAAAAGGAGTCGTCGAAAAGACCTCCTACCGGAAGCTGGTCTCCAACCTCTATTTTGTCTACTCAGCAATGGAGGAGGAGATGGAAAAGCACCGCGAGCACCCCATCCTTTCTAAAATCTACTTCCCCGAGCTCAACCGAAAAGCAAGTCTGGAGAAAGATCTTCAGTATTACTTTGGCAGCGACTGGCGCGAGGAGATCTCCATTTCCCCGGCGGCTCAAGCCTATGTCGATCGCATCCGCCAGATTTCGGCGGAGCAGCCGGAGCTACTGGTGGCTCACTCCTACACGCGCTACCTAGGCGACCTCTCCGGCGGCCAGATTCTCAAAAAGATTGCCCAGCGGGGGATGAACCTCAGCGAAGGTCAGGGGACCGCCTTCTATGAGTTTGCCGACATCGACGACGAGAAGGCGTTTAAGAATACCTACCGCAGCGCGATGGACAATCTACCCGTAGACGACGAGACGGCCCAGGAGATTGTGGATGAAGCCAACGCGGCCTTCGGCATGAACATGAAGCTGTTCAATGAGCTTGAGGGCAACCTGGTCATGGCCATTGGTCAGATGCTCTTCAATACCCTGACCCGGCGACGGGCGCGGGGCAGCACAGAGCTGGCAACAGCAGAGTAGGACTTAGCGCAGTCAAATTGTTTGAATCCCGTAGGGGCGCAGCATGCTGCGCCCCTACGAGTGCGATTGGCGCCTATTGATTCTCATTATGGCTGCGCTTAGCCAATGCCCAAAACAGAAGAGGCGATCGCGAAGGTGTGTCGGAGTGATACGATCAACTCCTGACCAGCCGCTGTAAATGGCGTCATCAGGCCCGTCTAGCTTAAAAGGGCTGGATGGTTTTTGTGTCCCCTGTATTCGTCTTGATTGGGAAGATGCAGTTTTCCAAAGTTTTAATTGCCAACCGAGGTGAGATCGCGCTGCGAATTCTTCGCACGTGCGAGGAAATGGGTATCTCAACGGTTGCGGTGCATTCCACAATCGATCGCCACGCTCTCCATGTGCAGCTTGCCGACCAAACAGTTTGTATCGGAGATCCCCCCAGCAACCGCAGCTATCTCAACATTCCCAATATTATTTCCGCCGCTCTGATGCACAACGCGACGGCAATCCATCCGGGCTATGGCTTTTTGGCCGAGAACGCCCGGTTCGCTGAAATTTGTGCGGATCATCAGATTACCTTTATTGGCCCCACGCCGGAAGCGATGCAGGCAATGGGGGACAAGTCCACGGCGCGGGCTACGATGAAGCGCATTGGCGTTCCCACCGTGCCGGGAAGCCAAGGATTGCTCACCGACGAGAACGAGGCGCTGGTGGTGGCTAAAGAAATCGGCTACCCGGTGATGATTAAAGCGACGGCGGGGGGTGGGGGCCGCGGTATGCGCCTCGTCCACGAAGAGGCAGATTTAGTTAAGCTGTTTTTCGCCGCCCGAGGCGAGGCAGAGGCTGCTTTTGGCAACCCTGGTGTTTACCTGGAAAAGTACGTCCAAAAGCCCCGCCACGTTGAATTTCAGATTCTGGCCGACAGCCACGGCAACGTGATTCATCTGGGCGAGCGCGACTGCTCGATTCAGCGCCGCCATCAAAAGCTGCTCGAAGAGTCCCCCAGCTCGGTTCTCAGCGATAAGCAGCGCCGTCAGATGGGCAACGCCGCTATTAAGGTCGCGAAGTCTATCAGCTATGTGGGGGCCGGAACCGTCGAGTTTTTGCTAGACGTGTCGGGCGATTTCTATTTTATGGAGATGAATACCCGCATTCAGGTAGAACACCCGGTAACGGAAATGGTGACGGGGGTGGACCTGATTGCCGAGCAGATCCGCATTGCTCAGGGGGAAAAGCTGCAGCTGTCGCAGTCTGAGGTGCAGCTGAGGGGTCACACGATTGAGTGCCGCATTAACGCCGAAGACCCAGACCACAACTTCCGGCCCCATCCCGGCCGCATCAGCGGCTATTTGCCCCCCGGCGGCCCCGGCGTACGCATGGATTCCCACGTTTATACCGACTACGAGATTCCCCCTTACTATGATTCGCTGATTGGCAAAATCATCGTGTGGGGACCCGATCGCCCTGCGGCCATTCGCCGCATGCAGCGAGCGCTGCGGGAGTGCGCGATTACCGGACTGCCCACGACGATCGGGTTTCACCAGCGGATTCTACAGTCGGCTGCGTTCCAATCTGGAGATATCTCCACAAACTTCGTCGAGCAGATAATGAAGGAGTAGGGGTTTAGCCGCCAATTACCACGTCTGTCATTTGCTCTAGCTCGACCAAGTTGCCGTCCGGATCGTGGAAGCATACAGAGACGTAGCCGCGGTCGGGGAAGTTGGCGGGCTGGTTAGCCATACTGACCCCTTTTGAGGTCAGGTACTCCACCGCTTCCTCAACGTTGTTGACGACAAAGGTCAGCGCAATGCTGGCATCGTCAGGGCTGTAGGTGAGGGGCTCGTCGCGGCCCACAAATTCTGGAAGTTTATCTCGGTTGATGAGGGAGATTTTGGTGAGGCCAGTGTCGAATTCAGCGTACTCATCCATGCTGTCTTCAAAGCTGACAGGTAATCCTAAGACGTCTCTGTAAAAGGCTTTGCAGACGTCGAAGTTGGCCACGTGGAGCCGGGTGTAGGTGTACTTAAATTCCATGAGGGGATGGCCTGATTGGATATCGGATTCAAGAATACACTGTAACAAGCAGGCGGCACATCCTGCCTTTTGGCGTTGCTTGCTGGCGTAGATGCCAACGGCTTGGCGTCAATGGCTTGGCTCCAATGGCTCAACCCCAATGGCTCAACCCCAATAGATCAGTTCTAGCGGGCTACCGTAACGTCAAACCGCAGGGTAAAGGGCTGAAAGCCATTTTCGGTGACGGGACGACCGGTGAGCACCAGCTCATACTGGCCGGGGCGCGGAAACGTGAGGCGAGCGCTGGGAATGCCCCGATAGCCCTCGGCAGTAATGGCCTCTAGGGCGGGGGTGGCGATCGCCGCTCCTCCAGAGGACGGGTACACCGACAGAGCGCAGCGGCAGGCAGACAGGGGGATGGCCTGGCCGCCGCGCCGCGTGAGGGCAAACCAAGCGAGGCCCTCCTGGCCTGCGCGAGGGACGTCGTTGGGCTCAATGTGGAGGGTGCCACCGACGTTATCTGCGACGGTAACCTGGTGGGCCAGGGCGGGCGCTAGGTTTGACGCTAAAAATAGGGCGGATGCCGTGGGGAGGGCGATCGCAGTGGTCGCAATTCCGAACGCGATGACTTTGGGGAAGTGGACGTGAACTCGCATGATTATCTCTAGTGAATTTTAAAAGACGTGCTTTATTGCTTGTGAAGCGAGGCCTGCCTTGGCCAAGGGAATCGCAGCGCTAAAATCGCCACTGCCGAAGCGCCCAACACCGCTAGCAAAGTAATGTTGACCCAGCTGATCTGCATTCGACCCAGATAGTGACTACCAATGAGCACCGTATGCAGGGCCGCCAGCAAAAATGCGGGCACCGACAACAGGTGTAGTCGTCGCCACCAGCGCCCCATAGCAGCCTGTGCCCAGTCGAAGCTGGTCAAAGCTAGGGGCGTCAGTAACGCTAGCGATGCGGTCCCCAGCGCCACGCCAAGCTGATGCTGAGGCAGCATAAAGGCGATCGCATCTAGATTCCACTGCCAGCTGTGTACCACCATCTGCAGCATATGCACCACCGACAGCACGAAGCCGCCGACCCCTAGCAGCCGCCGGTAGCGCAGCGGCGCGTTCCACCAGCGGGCCAGCGGGCGAGCCGCCAGCGCCGCCACTAGGCACAGCAGCGCTCCGTGGCCCGCGTAGTCGATATGCTCTCCGCCGGCCCGCATCAGCGTCAGAATGCCGATCAAAATCGTCAGCCAGCCCCCCAGCCGAAACAGCTGACTGCGAGCGCCGCCGTCGCCGCTGAAGCGATCGCTCAGTGCCCCGACGCCCACCATCGAGGGCAGGGTTCCCAGGCCAAAGGCCGCCATCACCAGCGCTCCGCTCCAGGGGTTGGCCGTTTCTGCTGCCTTAATTTGTGCGGTGTAGAGAAAGCCGCAGGGAACCAGCCCCCAAACGCTGCCGACTAGCACCGGAGTCGCCGCTGAAGCGTGCTGGACAAGCCACTGCATCAGGTTGGTTAGCCGCTCGTGCAGGCCAACCCGCCGCATAGGGTTAAGGCTGGGCAGCCGGGGTAGTGAAGGGTTGAGCTGCACCACCCCCAGCCAGATCAGCAGCCCCCCCATGGCAATCGCAATGCCCTGCCGCAGGCCGCTGCCAATACCGGCCATCTGCCCCCCGGCAACCAGCACGGACCCCAGGGCCCCAATGCCCGCCCCCACCAAGGTGTAGCTCAGCAGCCGCCCTAGGTTTAATAGGCCATGAAATCGAAGGGTTTTCCAGAAGGGGACTGCCGGTGAGGAGAGCGGCGGCGTTGAGTCAGAGTCAGGGCCCCCTTCAGCTTCGGCCGCAGAAACTGACAGCGACGCCGCCACCGCGATGGGGCCGCACATGCCCATGCAGTGGCCAAAGCTGCCTAAAAATCCGAGACCTGCAACCAGCAATAGCTCTGCGCCCATTGGTCCTCCGATTGTGTGATCCGTTCAGGAACGTCCATAAAAGAAATGCGCGTTAGGGAACGGTGATGATAACGGTGTCGGCGATCGCCTCGCCGTCGTAAGTCAGCACCTCATGGCCATTAGCGTTCAGCTCCACCCGCAGCTCTTGCTCCCCTGAGGGCAGAGATTCTAGGTAATACCAGGGGCCATAGAGCCGCGTTATCTTGACGCCGTTGACATATAGATGGGCGTGCCCCTCAATGGTATTGCTCGCCTCGTTGACCTCGTCAGGAGCAAGGGTGAAGTTCTCCAGCTCGACCTCTAAATTCCAGCCCCGCAGGGCATCATCATGCACCGTCAGCGTCACTTCTGGGGTAGGTTGACCCTCTAGAACGGCCAATGTTCCGTGACTATGCTCTTCTGCTGTAGCTGAGTCGTGACCTTCCATTTCCGAATGCTCGTGATCGCCACCGTGAGCACTTTCACCGTGAGTATCTCCGCTTGAGGCCTCGTGGTCATGACTTTCGGAACCACCATGACCTTCAGCCATCAGCGCTGCGCGCTGCCTTTCGTCACCTGTTTCGGTAGACCCTTCGGCGTGACTTGGGTAGGGCAGCGCGGCGGTGACTACTGCAGCGATCGCCACAGCGCTGCCCACAAATCGAGTACGGGCCAAAAAAGTTAGCATCCCAAAAACTCTCCACTAGGGGGAACCTTGCTCGATACTAGCGGATATAGGCGACAATGACTAACTTTGAGCTGGATTTTATTGCGGCTTTTCTCTTTCTTGCAGCACACAAAATTGAGAGAGCATACAGCAGTACGCTCTCTCAATAAGCTGCTATTTTGATCCAACTGGCTGCGACCGGCAGCGCTAACGGTTTAGGACCGAGAGGAGTCGCGATCGACAATGTCAACTTCAGACGAACCCTGCCGCTGCACCTCTAGCTCTTCGCGGCGCACCGTATCACGCACCGCAACGACCTCCTCGTCTACTTCCTTACGAATCGTAACCTCCTGACGAACAGCCGCTTCTTTACGAACGTCCACTTGGTCGCTGTGCAGGTCCGTGCGAGCGACATCACCCGCCTCGACGGTGCCGTCTGGCATGTTGACGCGGGTTGCGCCGACGACAGACTCTATCTCGATGACAATTTTCTCTTTTTGAATGGGAACGGACCCTTCAACCTGCTGCGTCTCAATGCGCTTGGTGACCGTCACGTCACCCGTCTTCTCGCGGCGCTTATCGGCTACTAGCTTCTCCTCATACAGGCGAAACTGGCCGTGCCGATCATCGGTCATCGCGTAAAGCTCGGGCTCGCGGTCGTAGGCGGTCGACTCATCGGCGTTCACCTCGACGCGCTTCTCTCTAGGGGGAGTAGGGAGCTTGGCCGGGGGGGGCGGCGCTGGCTGGGACGCTCGCGGAGGCGTAGAGGCGATCGCCGGAGCAGGTGGGGATGGGGGAGCGGGCCTAGCAGGAGCGGGGGGGACAGCCGCATAGCCCTTGAGCCCGGCTCCCTCTACGGGCACTGACATCTCCACCGAAGCAGACTCACCGGCTAGAGGGCCACGATATACCGAACGCACCTGCTCTTCGTAGTCGTAGTCCACCACCATATCGTCGCTGTATTGGGGCAAGTCTTCGACCTGTTCTTTGGTTAGACCGTTGACGTAAATGCGATCGCCCTTCGAGGCATCGCTGCAGCGACCAATGGGCAGCAGCACCTTTTTTCCCAGTATCCAAAACCCAGTATCAACGACTAAATAGCGAATTCTACCTGCGTCATCTACCAAAATATTGTGAACGCTACCCACTTTTTCGTTATCTACGTTGGCATAGACGGGAATGCCTTTAATCTCATTACCGTCGAGGAAACGCTCCTGATAGTTTGGGAATCGATCATCAATTTTGAAGAGTGCCATGACGGTCAATGGTGGAATAGGTTGGCATGCTTATGCTAAACGATCTTCGCTGCGCCTTCGTCCATCAATGGTAATGTCCAATAAAGTTGGCCAGAATAAATTAAGTTTTGTAACCAATAAATCGCGATTCAAAGGTATTAGAACTGTTTAGCGAACAAGCATATCTAATGAATAGACTAGCCTCTGTCAAACGATAGTCATCTTATTTTGACTCAGCCCATAAGCTAAGAGACATCACGCCGCAAAACGTGCACGAGTCCTGTTTTTTTGGAGAACTTTGACAATGGCATATACAGAAAACCCTAAGGTCGGGTATCAAGATACGTCAGTCGCACCTGTGGTCAATCCGATTGTGGAATATCACGATCGCGTTCGCTGGGGTCCTATCTTCGCCGGAATTGTCGTTGCGATCGCCTCCCAGCTGCTGCTGAGCGCTTTGGGAACGGCGATCGGTCTGTCGGCTGGAGCTGGGGGCACCACTGCCAGCACGGTCGGCCTTGGCGTCGGCATTTGGGCCATCGTCAGCCTCATGATTTCGCTGTTCTTGGGCAGCTGGGTGATGGCGAGCACCTGCGGCCCGATGACTGCAAGAACAGCGATGCTCAACGGCACCATTCTTTGGGCCACCACGTTATTATTCAGCGCCTGGCTACTGACCATGGGCATTTCGGGTGTCTTTGGCGTTATTGCCTCTAACGCCGGAGCGATCGCCGAAGAAGTTCAGCAGCCCGCGTCTCTTCCTAACCCCGACGTGACCACCCAGGAGGCTCAGCAGTACGCATCAAATACGGCTAAGGCTGGATTTGCGTTTCTGTTCGGCTCGCTGCTGGGTCTTGTGTCTTCCCTAATCGGTTCTACGGTAGGAGCTCGCCAGCCCCGACGGGTAAGAACTGAGGCATAGGAGGTATAGGTTCGATTAGTCAAAAGTAAATAGCCGAAAAAAAGGGATTCCACTCGGGATCCCTTTTTTTACCTAATACTAGATGGACGAGACGCTACCTATTACCTAGGCTTCCGGCCGTCGATTTTGGGGTCGCCATCTGTATCCACGTCAATCTCTTCGCGGCGTAGGGTCTCGCTTCCGGTGACGGTGTCGCGGTCTACCTCTTTGCGGACGTTGACCTCTTCGCGGACATACGCTTCTTTGCGGATATCGGCTTCCTCGGCGTAGGTTTCGACCCGAGCAACGTTGCCTGCCTTGAAGTCTGGTGCAGCGTCGGTGGGACGAGCGTCGTTTACAGCGGTCCGTTCAATGACAACGCGCTCCCTTTCGACAGGAACCGATACTTCCTTAGTCTCGGTCTCAACGCGCTTACTGACGTTGACTTCACCCGACTTAAACCGCTCTTTGTCAGCAATTAGGCGCTCTTGGTACAGGCGGATAGGGTTATGGGTGTCCTTATCCATACCGTATAGGCCTGGCTCTCGGTCGTAGTCTTGCAGCTCGGCGTCCACTGCTGCCGTCCGTTCAGCTTTGTTGCCGTAGAGCGCAGCGCTGCCGGGGTAGGCTTTGTTCTCGTCGTTATAGGCTTTGCCCATAAACTGACGCTTGCGGTTTTCGCCCAAGCCACGGTAGCCGGTGCGGACGCGCTCTTCATAGTCGCGGTCGATGGTCATTCCGTCGCTGTACTCAGGCAGATTCTCCACCTGCTCTTTGGTGAAGCCGTCAACGTAGACGCGCTTTTGGCTGCGGTCGAAGTTAGCCAAACCGATGGGAAGTAGAACCGTTTTACCAAATACCCAAAACCCTGTATCAGCGATCAGGTAGCGAATATTTCCGCTAGTGTCATCAAACAGCGCATCTTTAATAGAGCCGATCTGGTCGTCTTTACGGCTGTATAGCTTGTACTCATCAAACTGAATTGCGTTTCCGTCTCTGCCGAAGGCCTCCTTATGATCGGGGTAAACTTCTTTAAACTTACGAATTGCCATAAAATTGGCTCCTTGCGAATGAACTTCGAATACCCGTATAGTAGGGACACTTCCAGTCAAAGAGTAACGATCAAGAGGAGGAGATGGCTGAAGAACCTTCTCACTCTATTGGACCTATTTGGCACGCAGACTAACCTTTTGAACTAAGCAAATCGGCATATTGATCTATTTTTAATATTTGACAGCCAAGATCAAATATTATTCTTTACAAATTGCTGCTTCAAAGGCTCTGAGGATGGATATTTTCTGCCATGTCTGGCAGGATTTTGGTAGTTCTCAGCGCTCCAGACTTCGTAGAGATGTAGTCAGTCAAAGTATCCCCTAGTCAGAAAATAGCTGGCGTCATGTTACTTGCCCTGCTGCCGCTGGCATCTCTTCGAGCCAGCTCGCAGAATGCAAACTGCTGAGAAGATTATTTTAAAAACAGCCATGACAGCCCTAGGATATCTCTCCACCGTCGATAAGCTCATCATCACGGCCTACTTCGTCACGGTGCTAGCGGTCGGCGTCTACTTTTCTAAATTGGCAGCTCAAGGCCTCGACAATTACTTCTTGGGCGGACGCAATATTCCCTGGTGGGCGCTGGGGCTGTCGGGCACCGCGTCTAACTTCGACATGACCGGCACCATGGTTATCGTGTCGTTTTTCTTTGCCATCGGGCTCCAAGGATTTTGGGTGGCCATGCGGGGCGGCATGGCCCTGCCCTATGCCATTTTGATGATTTATATGGGTAAGTGGCTGCGGCGATCGCAGGTGATGACCACGGCGGAGTGGATGGAGCTGCGGTTTGGCAGCGGCCAAGCGGGGAAACTGGCGCGGCTTCTAAGCGCGGCATCAAATATCATCGTCACCCTGTCTCTGCTGGTGTACTTCATCGAGGGCGCGGCCAAGTTTTTAGCCATCTACATTCCCTTTAGCCCTACGGTCTGCGCCATTCTCATGATTGTGGTGGCCGTAGGCTACACTGCCACATCAGGGTTTTACGGTGTGATTTACACTGACCTAGTGCAGGAGGTGCTGATTTTGTCGGTGTCGCTCTACATTGGCTTCCGGGCCTTTACCCTGCCCAACCACGCTGAGGCGATCGCCTCAGCGAGCTACCCCGGCTGGGGCAGCTTTTGGCCTCAGTGGCAGGCTGCCCCCATGACCTGGCTGGCTGACCCGCTGGTGTATCAGGCTTTTGGGGTATGCATCATCTTTTGGATTGCCCGGGGGCTATTTGAGGGCACAGGTGGCTTCAGCGGCGGCTATGCCCCTCAGCGGTTCTACGCCACCGCTAGCGATCGCGACGCAGGGCTGATGACGGCGACCTGGATTTTACTGTTGCTGTTTCGCTGGATGCTGGTGATTGGCTCAGTGGTGTTAGGGCTAGAGCTGGCCCGCACGGTCCCGGAGGTGGCCCAGCTGCTGGCCGCCGACCCGGAGAAGACTCTGCCCGTGGTGGTGAGCCAGTCCATTCCCTCCGGGCTGCGGGGGATGCTGGTGGCGGGAATGGTGGCGGCGGCCATGTCCACCTTCGATTCCACCATTAACGCTGGGGTGGCCTACTGGGTGAAAGACATCTACCAGATTTACATCAACCCCACCGCCAGCGAGCGATCGCTGCTGCGCCAGAGCTACCTCGGCACGGTGGCCTTCGCGGTGGTGGCCATCGCGCTGAGCCTGTCGGTGCAAAACATTAACGAGGTCTGGAGCTGGATTACGGGGCCGCTGTCGGCGGGGCTAGCTGCGCCCATCGTTATGCGCTGGTACTGGTGGCGGTTCAACGGCTATGGCTTTGCGATCGCCACGGCGACGGGGCTGGTGACCTCGGTGGCGCTCAAGCTTGGGGCCCCTGACCTGGCCTTTTACCTGACGTTCTTGGTGACCCTGGGACTTTCTTTGCTGGGGGGGGTGGTGGGCTCTTACCTCACCCCTCCCACGGATATGGAGACCTTGAAAACATTTTGGCTACGGGTCAGGCCATTTGGAGCTTGGGGACCGGTGCGCTCAAAGCTAGAGGATTCGCTGGTGGAGAAGCAGCGGCGGGCGAACGCGACGGATATTTCTAACGTGCTGGTGGGGGTAGCCTGGCAGCTTTCGAGCGTGGTGATGATGATTTCCCTGCTGCTGCACCTCTGGGGAACGCTGGCGGGGGCGGCTATTGTCTTTGGGGGGTTGAGCGGGGTGCTGTATTTCAGGTGGTACCGGAATTTGGAGGCCTGAGGCAACGGATGCCTTGCTTACAGAGCGACGCCTGTCTGTAGAGCGGTGCCCGTTTATGGAGCAACACGCGCATGTAGAGCGATCGCTACCCTACTATTTCAGCTTAAGGCCGCTCCAGCTTAAGGCCGCGAAATAGGGTCATCAAAACTGGTCAAGGTCTGTAAACTTCTGGGCTTTCTGCGCCGCACCTTCCCCACAGGTTCGCGGAGTGGGAAATATCTTGCCCGGATTGGCTAGGCCTTTGGGGTTAAACACCTGCCGCACTTGCTGCATCGTGTCCAAGTCGACCTCAGAAAACATGCTGGACATGTAGCACCGCTTGTCGGCCCCAATGCCGTGCTCCCCGGAAATACTTCCCCCCACCTGGATGCACAGCTGGAGGATATCCCCCCCCAAAGCTTCTACTGCTTCTAGCTGACCGGGCACCGAGTTGTCATACAGAATCAGCGGGTGGAGGTTGCCGTCTCCCGCGTGAAAAACGTTAGCCACGGCATAGCCGTGACGGCGGCTGAGAGAGTCAATCTCTTGAAGCACCTGGGGCAGCTTGGTGCGCGGAATAACGCCGTCCTGAACGTAGTAGTCAGGGCTGATTTTTCCCATCGCGGCGAACGCGGCTTTACGCCCCTTCCACACCATCAGGCGTTCTTGAGGCTGCGCCGCGGTGGTAATGCTTCGCGCCCCGTTTTGACGACAGATAGCGTCGATCTTTCGGCTAACTTCCGCCACCTCTGCCGTGAGCCCGTCTACTTCAATCAGCAAAATAGCCTCAGCATCTCGGGGGTAGCAGTTGGTCGCTACCACATCCTCAACGGCGTTGATGCTGAAGTTGTCCATCATCTCCATGCCCGCCGGGGTAATTCCGGCACTGATGATGTCTGACACCGCCTGCCCCGCTGCGTCAACGGTCGTGAAGTCCGCCAGCAGCACCTGAATTGACTCAGGGGCTTTCAAAATCCGCAGGGTGATCTCTGTGGCGATGCCCAAGGTGCCCTCGGACCCCACAAACAGCCCCGTCAGATCGTACCCCGGCATCTCGGGTAGGCCGCCCACATCGGTTATGGTGCCGTCGGGCAGCACCAGACGCAGGCCCAAAACGTGGTTTGTGGTGACGCCGTACTTCAGGCAGTGGACCCCGCCTGAATTCTCGGCAATGTTGCCCCCGATGGAGCAGACGCTTTGGCTTGAGGGATCGGGGGCGTAGTAAAATCCTGCGCCGCTGACGGCCTGGGTTACCCAGTTGTTAATCACCCCCGGCTGTACCACCACCCGCTGATTGTCTAAATCGACGGACAAAATGCGGTTCATGCGGGTGGTGACGATCAAGACGCAGTTGTCTGTGGGCAATGCCCCACCCGAGAGCCCCGTGCCTGCCCCTCGGGCAATAAAGGGAACGTCGTAGCGATCGCAGAGCGCCACCACGGCAGCCACCTGTTCCGTCGTCCGGGGCAGCACCACCACGTTGGGGCGCTGGCGATAGCTGGTCAGACCGTCACATTCGTAGACCAGTAGCTCTTCTTTGCGCCGCACGACGCCAGTTTCGCCTAGCACCGCCTCAAAGTCTCGGATGATGGGCGTCCAGTCGCGATCGCAGGAGGCGGGAGTGACTTGAGTAACCATGACGGTAAATGGGGTGGGATCAGTAGCGAAGCAGCCATAAAGACAGCAGTGCCTCAATTATTACAGTATCACTCCCCCCAAAGGCGGACAGGCTTCAAAAGGCAATAGGAGCCAGCCGCTAAAGGCCATAGAACCGAATAATCAACAGCGGTGTCACCACAGCCAAGATGAGGCTCAGGGGGGCACCCACCCGAGCAAAGTCAAGAAATCGATAGCCCCCCGGGCCATACACCATAGTGTTGGTTTGGTAGCCGATGGGAGTCATGTAGCTATTAGACGCTGCGAACACGACGGCAAAGATAAACGCCAGCGGGTTGAGGTCTAAGGCGGTAGCCACTTCGGCTGCGATCGGCACCATGAGCACGACAGAGGCGTTGTTGGAGAGGATTTCCGTCAGGACGACGGTGGCGAGGTAAAACAGCAGTAAAATCCAGTAGCCTGACACATTGTCTCCCAGCAGCAGCAGTCTGCCCGCTAACCAGGCGGTCGCCCCCGACTTTTCCATAGCAATTCCAAAGGGAATCAGCCCGGCCAGCAAAAAAATCACGTCCCAGCGGACAGTGCCATACAGTTCCCCTGGCTTGAGGCAGCCCGTGAGCACCATCAACACCACACCGCATAGGGCGCTCACCATAATTGGCGCCACGTTAAACGCCGCCATCAGCACCACCCCCAGCACGATGGAGAGCGCAATCCAGGCCTTGTCCCAGCGGGGAGGCTCCACCTCTCGGTGCTCTAGTACCAGCAGTTCGCGGCTGGTTTGCAGTCCCAAAAAGCTCTCGCGCGGGCCTTGAACCAGCAGCAGGTCGCCAAACCTTAGAGGAACTTTGCCCAGCCGCTCTCGAATGACATCTTGGCCTCGCCGGATAGCCAGCACGGTGGCGTTGTATCGCTGGCGAAAGCGCAGCTCCTTCAACGTTGCGCCGCTCAACCGAGAATTGGAGAGAATTAGCACTTCGGCGATCGCTTCTTCATTGGAGGTCAAGTCTTCCTCAATCGAGTCTGGATCTACTTCCACATCGGGCATAATCTCCACGTCTCGCTGAGAGCGGAGCGCAAGCAAATCATCCTTGCCACCCCGCACGATTAGAACGTCGTCAGCTTGAAACGACTTGTTGGCCAGCGGCTGCGGGAAATGACTGCCGTTGCGGATCATCTCCAGAACATCGATGTCGAATTTACGCTGGATTTTGCTGGAGCGTAGGGTTTGGCCCACCAAGCTGGACCCTCTCTTAATCGCAAACTCGCTGACATAGTCCCGCATTCCGTAGCCTTCATCCATGACGTCGCTGTAGGGCGCGCGGCGCGAGGGCAATAGTCGAGGGGCGACCAGGGCGAGGTAAAGCATGCCGATGAGAAACACGACCATGCCGAGCTTCGTGAACTGAAATAGGCCAAATGCTCCGTAGCCCAGCTGCTCTGAGATACTGCTTGCCAGAATATTGGTGGAGGTGCCGATCAGCGTCAGTAATCCGCCCATGATTGTGGCGTAGGACATAGGGATCAGCAGCTTAGAGGGAGATATTCCCTGCTTACGGCTCCATTCTTCTACGATGGGCAAAAAGACGGCAACCACAGCGGTGTTATTAATGAAGGCGGTTACAGGTCCGAGGATAAATCCCATAACCAAGATCTGTCGAGAGAGTTTCTTGCCGCCATACTGCAGCAAAAAGTCTCTGACAATCTGAATCACCCCCGTTTTTGAGACGCCAGCGCTCAGGATGAACATAGACATCACCGTAACGGTCGCTACATTGCTAAACCCAGAAACTCCTTCCTCCGGAGTCACCAGGCCCGCAAGCATCAGAACGACGCTAATAATCAAGGCCGTTAGGTCAACCGGCAGCCACTCAGCCACAAATGCAACAAGGGCAAACGCAACGATCCCCAGCGTGAGAAAAATAGGGTCAACTTTGTCTATAAATGGAACTATCAGCAGGGGGAAGCCCCCCTTTGAGAGTGACGACAGTAGAAGCACAGCGGCACAGTTAGGCATCGTTGGGTTGTATCGTTGTGGGTTACCAGCTTCGGTTTTGCCGGGCTGGGGTTGACTAAAGCTAGGCAATAGCAGCTCTTAAAGACATCTCGGCAGCTGACTCGAAGAGTTTATATAAATTAAACAGCTATAAAAGTTGGTGGAAGGCTATTTCGTCCCATCTTCAAGACCGCTTTAAACAACGCTAGGATAATGTGAGAAAACTTAGTAAACCTACGGTCCGGGGGCAAATTAGGCCTTGATTGAGAAAGTTGCTTCCGTCACCCCCCTATCTCGGCCCTTAGGGGCGTCTCACGCTTGGGCAGGCAGTCTACAGCTCTCATTTGCTCGCCAAGATGATACAACGAGAATTGTCCATCGCCGGGCTCAAGCGCCGCTCAAGCTGCAGCGACCATTCTATCCAGAAGGCCCTGAGGTCTGTCACGGTGTCATGCTACACACCGCTGGAGGACTTGTGGGTGGCGATCGCCTCCAGGTGAGTCTTACTCTGGGCGAAGGGGCCAAGGTGCTAATGACCAGCGCCGCCGCCGGTAAGGTCTATCGCAGCGCTGGCGAGCCCGTTTTGCAGAGTATTGACATTGCGCTTCAGCCTGGAGCCTGCCTGGAATGGTTTCCGCAAGAAACCATCTTGTTTACCGGAGCCCACTATCGCCAGCAGCTGCGCGTATCGTTGGCCCCAGGTGCTCTATGGACGGGATGGGACGTTGTGCGTCTTGGCCGCAGCGCCCGGGGAGAAACGTTCGCGACTGGAAGCTGGCGCACCAATACTCTGGTCACCCAAGCCGGAAAACCCCTATGGGTAGACCCCCAATCTATTGCTGGCGGCAGCGAGCTTCTGAGCAGTCCATCCGGGCTCAGGAGTGCTCCAGTTATTGGAACTTGGGTCAGTATTGGCCATGACGCCCCGCGATCGCTAATCGAAGCCTGTCGGCTGCGGGCCGGCGATTACGGCCACGTCACCGAGAGCAGAGACCCAAGTCTCACTGACGGCTCAGCAGAATTTGGCGTTACTCGTCTCATGTCGGGGATGCTGTGCCGCTATCGAGGCTTTTCTACGACCCAGGCGAAGCAGTGGTTTGAGCAGGTCTGGGGTTTGGTGCGCCAGCATCACTCCCAAAGACCAAGCTGCCGTCCCCGCGTATGGCCTTAGGGGCCAGGCAAAGCCCCTAGCCAAAGCGATAGCCAAACCCCCGCACCGTGACGATGTACTTGGGAGTACTGGGGTCAATCTCTAGCTTTTCCCGGAGCCAGCGAATGTGGACATCCACTGTCTTACTGTCTCCCATAAAGTCAGGCCCCCAGATGCGATCGATCAGCTGCTCGCGAGACCACACTCGCCGAGGATGATTCATAAATAAATCGAGGAGCCGAAACTCTTTAGGAGAAAGATTGACCTCGTCGCCGCGCACCGTGACGCGGCACTCTTGCGGGTAGAGGACAATGTTGTGGAAGGTTAGGCTATCTTGCTTTGCTGCCTCCAAATGATTGGAGCGTCTTAGCAAGGCGCGGCAGCGCGCAATGAGCTCACGCATGCCAAACGGCTTGGCAAGGTAGTCGTCTGCGCCAATCTCTAGGCCAACAACCCGGTCCGTTTCGCCCCCCTTAGCGCTCAATATCAAGATGGGGACGTGGTTTCCTTCATGGCGCAGGATGCGACATAGGTCTAATCCGTTGATGTTGGGCAACATCAAATCCAAAATAATCAGATCGGGCCGAATGCGGTTCTCTTTCTCTTGGCTCCCATCTCGAATCAGATGTCCAATCGCCTCAAGGGCGCTACTGCCGTCCGCCACCGTCTGCACGTCGTACCCTTCTTCCGTAAGGGCTAGGGCGACTGTCTCCCGAATGACCTCCTCATCTTCGACAACCAAAATACGTCCGATGTGATTGTCAGACGCCGTCATTGCCGTATCGACAGCAGGAATTGGCATTATTTATAAGTCCATAGTATGTGGTGATAGGTGATCGCTCAGGCGATTCAAAGTAGCGTGTTGCGAGCAGTTCCAACTAACTCTATCCCACAAAAATTGTACCAGGAACTTTTGCTTCCTCAGAGTGGGTTGCATGTGACTGTGTCTTAGACTACCAAGTTGCCGCAAGTAAGCCTGTCATCAAGGCGATTGCCGCGTTAGAGGCGTCAGCGGACTACGGGCCCCGCGATTCGTCTGCTGTGCGAAGTGACTGCAGACTTAGTAGTATTTATGTACTATATTGGAGTCAAAGAGCAGCAGGTAGATACGCCTATGTTGATTCGCGCCCTGACCCATCAGCCATCGCGCTGGCTCGAAATCAGCCTCATTTTTGTTGCAACGGCGATCGCCGTTCCCGCCAGAGAGATTGTCTCTCCGCGTCCGACTGATGGTGCGTTGGAGATATCAACCTCTGCTTCAATGACGCTCCTTGAGGCCAGCGCGCCCCCGCTCCGACCCTCTAGCGCCATCTCCCTTGAGGCCCTATTCCGGGGCGGAGAAACTTCTCTGGTGGCCCGCAGCGTTGGCCATGCTGAGGGAACGCGCACCCTCGAGGGGCAGCGCACCTCCGCATACTACGGCCATGTTGACCCAGGGAACGGCGTCTGGAATTTGGGAAGCTTTTCCTATCAGCACAGCGTTCAAGGGTCAACTGGCCTGAGGCCCTCACCAGAGGCAGTCGACCGCCAGCAGCTGCAGCGACTCAAGGCTCAGGCTCTCCGGCTAAGACAGCAGGCGGCGGCGCTCGATGTGACTTTGGGGCTGGAAGAAGAGCTCAACGGGATTGATCTGGCTAACCAGGCTCCGCTGGCGGCC
>CAVRCJ010000004.1:0-159554 GCA_963719515.1 uncultured cyanobacterium | reverse complement strand
TCTGTAAAAAGCCTTACTGTTCAAGCGTTAAGCCCTATAGCTCAAGTCAAATCCACTTATGCTCAAGTCTGCTCGACAACGGCTTTCAGTTCAGCGCCAGTGCTGAATCCTAAGCTCCAAGCGCTCAAGCAAAAATCCTTAATACGCCAACGAACGATCCTACTGCTCAAGGGTCCCAGCATTCTCACTCAGCCGCAGCGTCAATCCCATCAGCGCATCGAAAACCGCCGGTAGAGCACATAGGCAATAGCAATCAAGCTCCCTGAAAACAGCGTCGTTAGCGTACCCAGGGCATAGAGCGCCGGAGACGTAACGTTGGTCGTCATGCCAAAGATCTCCAAAGGCAGGGTATTGTACTGCCCCGACACCAACGACGTCCGGGTGAACTCGTCATAGGACAGCGTGAACATCAGCAGACTCACCCCCGCCAGGCTAGGAGCCACCAGCGGCAGCACCACCTCCCAAAAGGTGCGGACATCGCCAGCCCCCAAATCCCGAGCCGCCTCTTCATACGCTGGATTAAAGCGGTTAAACACCCCCAGCATGATTAAGAAGGCGATGGGCAGCGTCCAGGTCAAATGGGCTCCCAAGCCTGAGGTGTACCAGCGGGTAGGCCATTCCATCACCTGAAACATCACCCCTAGCCCCAAAGAAATCAAGATGCTGGGCACAATCAAACTCGCTACCGTGAGGTAAAACAGCGCTGTAGACCCGCGAAACCGCAGCCGAAACGCCATCGCCCCTAGCATCGAGATACCTGCCGCCAGCAGCGTTACCACTGCGCCCAACACGAGCGATCGCTGAAACGGTTCTACAAAATTGCCCACCCGCTGCTCTTGAAACACCTGACCGAGCCAGTAGAACCCAAAGCTGCGCACGGGAAAGGTGAGCGCCCCGTCGGGCCCCTGCAGCGACAGGATAAAGATGGTGAACATCGGGCCGTAGAGAAACAGGAGAAATAGTCCGAAGAAAGCCGCGAGCAGGTAGAACGAGGGCGATCGCTTCATGGATGGGTTCTCTTTAGCTAGTTCGTGAAAGCCCCGCGCTGTATGCGCAGCATCAGCGTCGGGATGTAAGCGAGCGAGTCGAGGTGCGCCCTTGACTGGATGCCGAAGGCGGCAATTAAGGGCAGCGCCGAGGCGAGCAAAGGGTACAATTGAACCAAGCTCAAACTATTTCATGGCGGCGGCCTGCTATCCTGACACAAACGTACAGCCCTTGGCTGGTGAACAGTGCAGACGGTAGAAAACGTAGCTGGAAATTGAATACTCGTCACTGTCTGGGGTTGGTCATTGCCTGGACATTAAACAAATCGCCTGTCGATGGGATCTAATCGGGGTTGCACGGCTTGCTGCGTAACTAGACAGGACCAGATGAAGCAGGAAACCTTCTTGCGCGGCATCCATTAAATTGTGGTGCGTGAGCCAAGAAGCCCGCGCTCCATCTAAAAGATGAGCGTCGGGAGTATGTCACCTTACCAACTCTCTGGGATTTCGCAAGGGAAAGCTGAGCTTAAAGGTGAGGCACCGGTTGTCGTAGTGCGGGGAAATGCTCCCGCCCAAGTAGTCCACCTGCTTTTTCACCAGAGCTAACCCCAGCCCGACGCCGTCATGCTGCCAGCGATCGGGCTGGGGTAAGCGATAAAACGTTTCAAACATGCGATCGAGATTTTCATCCGGTAAGGTAACGTCCGAATTACTCACCGTGAATTCAACGGCGCGATCGCTGTGGGATGCGGCCACTTCGACTTTTCCTCCGGGCGGCGTGTACTTACAGGCATTGTCGAGCAGCTCCAGCAAGATGCGCTCCAGCATCTCAGCGTGGGTTAACAGCAGCGGCAGGGTCTCGGAAAGGCTTATTTTTAGCGTAAGGTTGCGCTGACTGAAGCGCTGGCTGAGAAATCGAGACGCTCCCTCCACTATGGTGGGAATATCCGTCAGCTCCATCATCGAGTCTACGGTGCCGATATCGAGATGGACGAGCTCCAATAGATTGTTGACAATCTGAATTTCGCGATCGCATCCTTCGTTTAAAAAATTGAGCGATTCTTGGGCAATCTGCGCTTCTTTAGATCGCCAGTCGGGCTGTTGAAATAATATGCCGAGGGTGCCTGCAGCGGCTTTGATGGTCGTCAGCGGCGTTTTCAGCTCGTGGGAAATGGTCTTCAAAAAGTCGTCTTTGGCGTAGTTGAGGCGCTCTAGCTCTTCGACTTGCGCTTGGGAGGCCCGGTAGAAGCGGGCTTGACGAATGGCGATCGCGCTTTGGGCCGCGACGTGCTCTACGAGCTGAATTTCATTGTCGCTAAAAGGCTGCTGGTGAAGTCGGTAGAGCCACAGGTCACCAATAATTTCGCGCTCGTGCTGGAGCGGACAGGCTAGAAGCGTCGCGGCCTCTGTAAGCTGATGCACCTGGTGCGCCGGCGTTGCGGGCAGGAGGCGCTGAATGGTCTCGCCCTGCAGCAGCGGGTTATAAATGTCTTGATAGTCCGCAAACCGATTCACCCTATCTACACTGGAAGAAACTGCGTAATCTTGAGTAATGGTAGAGGTCTCTGCAGCTACGTTATAGAGACCGGTTTGTGCTCGCTCTAATGCCAGCACCTGGGTCAGCTCATGCACCACCGTTGAAAGGATTTGGGTTTCATCCAAGCTGTCTCGGACGCGCTCAATAATGCGCTGAGAAATGTCCGTAAAAGTAAGCGCCTGCCGAAGCTGAGCCGTACGCTGCTGAACTTGTTCCTCCAGATGATGATTGATCTCGGCCAGGGCAGCTTTTGTATTTTGGAGCAACAGGTGATGCCGCACGCGGGTCAACAGCTCAGATGAGCGGAACGGCTTGGTGACGTAGTCCACAGCGCCCTGCTCAAAGGCTTCTAGCAGGTGGTCGAGTTCGTGGCTGGCCGTCAAAAAGATAATGGGAATGTCGGCGGTGCTTTCCGCTTGCTTGAGCCGTTGACATACCTCTAAGCCACTCATGTCGGGCAGCATCAAGTCTAGCAAAATTAAGTCGGGTTGGGCGGAGCGGGCTCGCTCAAGGGCCTGCTGCCCGCTCGCGGCAAAGGTAAGCCGATGCCCCATGTTGGCAAACAGCCCGCGCAGCACTTTGAGGTTAGCTGGTTGATCGTCAACAATCAAAATCAGGCTAGATGTGGCAACTGCGGGAGCGAGAGGTTTCACAATAGGTCACCCCGGTATAGAGCTAGAGAGTAGACAGCGGGATGTACTACGTCGAGGGGTCGGTAAAAACAACGCACTTGATCTGAGGCGGGGACGCAAGTCGGAGAAATCCGGCCTGAGAAACTCCAAAGATAATCATTCACATATAGATTTAATGTACCGGTTTGATACCCTTCTGTCTTCAGTGTTTAAGAAAACATGAAATTCGCGATCGCCAAGTCACCGTGAGGACGCTTAAATAGGTTCTATGGGGTGCACCGCTCCCTCCGTGAGGTTGTGCAGCAGAGGCATAAATGCAGCTACAGTCTGGGGAATCGCTGTCCAGTCAAAGTCGTCTAGCTGCTGGGTTAGGGTTTGGGCGTACTGCGATAGCGGGGGATAGGGCATCTCAGCTGTCAGCTGATTCAAAGTAGCTGAGAATGCCTCAACTTGATCTACCGACAGGGTTTGCTGCAGCGGTTCCCAGAGGGTAGTCGCCAGAGACTGTAGCTGTTGGATAAGGCGCTGACGCTGCTCTGAGGATAGGGCTGCCGCTGAATCTGGTCTGATTTTTGTTTCGGCCTTGGGGGATGGCAAGAGCATCGCCGATGGGGCAGGCTCCGCGATCGCCATCACCGACTTCAGGGCCGCGACCAAACTGCCATAGCTGACGGGTTTGCGAATAAATCCCTCGCATAGCTCTCTTAGCGCAACTTCGTCTTGTGCCTGGGATGAAGCGGTCACTATCACGATGGGGATGTGGCGAGTCGCTTCTGTGGCCTTAAGGCGGCGAGAGGCCTCTAGACCATCCATGCGGGGCATCCGCAGATCCATCAAGATTACGTCAGGCTGCCAGGTGAGAGCCAAACGCACCGCCGCCTCGCCGTTCTCGGCAAAGGCGAGGGTGTGGGGCGTCCCGCGAAAATAGCCGGCAAGCACGTCGCGGTTGGAGGCGACGTCATCCACAATCAAGAGGCGAGCGGGCGCAAACTGGCGAAGATTGATGTCGGTGGTGTCTGAGACCACCGAAGCTGCTTTGGGGACAGAGATTTCGACCTCGGGAAAGAAAAAGGTAAAGCTGCTGCCCTGTCCCAGCAGGCTGGTGACGGTGATTTCACCGCCCATCAAGTCAACCAGGCGTCGGGTGATGGCGAGTCCTAGACCGGTGCCCCCAAACTCGCGGGCGCTCTGACCTTGGCTTTGGGTAAAGGCTTCAAAGATGCGGGCTTGCTGGGTCGGGGCAATACCAATTCCCGTATCTTGAACGACAATCTGGAGGCAAACCTGATTGGCGTTGGATAATGCTGGCGAGCCGGGTGATGGACAGGGGGGCGCGCAGAGGTCGATGCAAATGTTGACCTGGCCCGCCTCAGTGAACTTAAGGGCGTTGCCCACCACGTTGAACAAAATCTGACGCAGCCGGATTTCATCAACCAGCAGGTAGCGGGGGACCTCTGCGGCAACGGTTTGGGCAAGGCCGATGGCTTTGCTGCGGGCGTTTTGACTGAAAATAGCGCAGACATCCTGCGCCAGCATGCGGATATCGACGGCCTCTAGATAGAGTTCGAGTCGCCCGGCCTCAATTTTCGACAGGTCTAAGATGTCGTTAATCAGGCCCAGCAGGGTTTTTCCGCTGGAGGCGATCGCCCGCAGGTAATCTTGCGCGATCGCCTCCGTAATCATGGGCTGCAGCAGTTCGGCAAACCCCAAAACGGCGTTCATGGGCGTGCGAATTTCGTGGCTCATGTTGGCCAAAAACTCACTTTTGGCCCGGTTAGCGGCCTCTGCCTGCTGTTTGGCCTGTTTGAGGAACTGCTCTTTTTGCTTTTGTCCGGTGATATCGCGAATCACCGCCAAGACGTTGACGTCATCCAGGGGAATCAACCGCGCCTCTTCGTCGTAAAGGCAGTCCCGAACGGTGATCTGATACTCATACTGCTGGGTTTGGCCCGTGGCTAGAGCGCGGCGCACGTAGCTCATGCGCTCGGCGGCAAGATCGCGGGGCAGCGCATCTGTAATGTGGCATCCTGGCACGTTGGCCTCGGGATATAAAAGATCTACGGACGTACTGCTTTTGTTTAAAACATCGACGTAGGTTCCGTCCTGTCGGATATGTACCAGGTAGTCGGGAATCGCCTGAATCAGCGCCTGATTCGTGATCTCTGCCTGTTTCCGCTCAGAAATATCTAGGGTGCTGCCCAAATAGCCAATCACCTCCCCGGCGTCGCTGCGTAGGGCCACAGCATTACCCTGGACCCAAACCACTTCTCCTCTTGGCTTAATGAAGCGATATTCCAGCACGAAAGGGCGGTCGCCTTCAATGGACTGCTGCCATTCGGTAAAGACGGCTTCGCGGTCCACGGGGTGGAGCGCAGCGATCCATCCGTCCCCCCGGGCCTGTTCTAGCGTCAGTCCGGTCATGTCTGACCAGCGCTGATTGACGTATGTACACTGCCCCGCCGTCGTGGTTTGAAAAACACCAACGGGCACATGCTGTAATATGCCCTTGAGCCGCTTTTGAGAGACCTCAAGCTCCCGCCGAGCGGCCCCTTCCCTGCGGCTGAGCTGATTGAGCTGATGGGCAGTCCAGGTGACAATGGCCGACAGCAGAAGGATATTGACGGTGCTGGCGATCGCCTCGGCGTAGTCAGCGCCGTAGTAGTTTTGCAGCCACTCGCTTTCGGCAATGCCCCAAATCGTCGGTGGAATTACCAGCAGCAAGGGCAACAGCCGCCGCAACAGCCGACTGCCCAGGTCAGGCCCAACCACAATGGCCAACAGTCCCCGCTGGGGGTATAGACACAGGATCCCCAAGCTGAGGGCGAGACAGCCCAGGGCCGTGTGCAGGGCCATTCCCGTCAGTGAGCCTACGCCGTAGAAAGGAATGGCCCCATAGAGGTATCCCAACAGGGCAACAAAGCTAATACAGCCGGCCAGCGCGGCCAGCGCTTGCGCCCCCCACCAGGTCACCGGGTACTGCACGAATATTAGCGCTATACCCAGCGTCCAAAAGGCGATCGCGGTGTTAGGGGCCATGCGCCCAGGAGCGGCGAGGCTTCCAGACGGCTCCGGCTGGAGAATCAGCCATTGATCAATTCCCAGGTCGGTCCCCAGCCCGTATTCCAGCAGCGTACTGCCTCCCAGCCAAACCATCAGCCCCGCAAGACACAGGCTGAGAAACTGGCAGCTCCGTCGCCACCGCCCCACCTGGGGCAGGGTTGTGATTTGGGCCAATGACAGCGATGTCCCGCCCAGCAGCAGGCACAGGGCCGTGTTCACCTTCATCGTCGGCAGATCGGGCGAAACCCCCTTCAGTCCATCAACGTTGAAAATCCAGCCGACGACGACAAGCGTTCCTAGGCCGATCACGCCTAGGCTCAGTAGGCACGCCAAAACATGAAAGGGGCGATCGTGAGACTTTAGAGCTGACTCGTTCATTCCAGCAGTGGGCATTCCGAGTAGAACATCGGTTTAGAGATTTCCGGCGTTGACGGAATTGATGACTCTAGGTATGAATTCCCGGTCTTGGGTAGGTCCAAAGTCAGGCGGTAGGGACAAGGCACTGCCGTATCCTGACAAAATGTATACCCCCAGTCGGCAACGCTACTCCTATTCCAATATCGACGAGCGAGGAGCCTACCGCGTGACATCCTCCCGACGCTGACAGCAAGCTGTACAGCGCGGGCTTCCTCAGTGACTCCCAGCTATTGCCGAGACATATCCTGAGATAGGTTTATACTCCGCCTGATGCCCCACGGCAGAGTTTTGAATTTTCATCTCCGCGAGGGAGGATACGCACTATGTGTCGCAGATACATTTGCAAACTGAGGAACGGGTGACTTGCAGCTTTCGCCTACGGGCCCGTCACACTCTTTGCGGGGTGTATCACCTTGCTATCTCTATCATACCAACTGCTAGCCTCAGCGCTGAGCGCACTATCCGCTGTGCATCATTTTGCGGGCGCACTTCGGCTAGCGCGACTCTCATCCCGACGCTCACCCTGACGGGTAGAGCGCGGGGCTTCCTGTCTAGTAGCTAAAGTTCTTTGCGAATGTTCACCACCTGCAAAATGGACACCACCAGCAGCAGCGTCACCAGCAGCAGCACCATGGCGTTCGCCGCCGCCAGCGGATACTGCAGGCTGCCAATCTGCGTTTGAATCAGTTTCCCGATGGACGCCGCCTGCCCGCCCCCCATCAGCCGCACCGTGACAAACTCCCCCATTACCAGGGTGACGATAAAAATAGAGCCAATGGCGATGCCGGGAGCCGACAGGGGCAGCACCACCTCCTGAAACACCGCTAGGCCCGAGGCTCCCATGTCCTCTGCTGCAGTAATTAAGGTGCGATCGATGCGCATGAGGCTATTGAATATGGGCGCAATCATAAAAATGACGTAGAGATGCACCAGCCCCAGCACCACCGCAAAATCGGAGTAAAGCAAGAATTCCAGGGGCTGGTCTAGTAACCCGCTTCCCAGCAAAATCTGATTCACCAGCCCCTCCTTTCCCAGCAGCGGCACCCAAGAAATCATGCGGATGATGTTAGAGGTCCAGAAGGGGATAGTGCAGAGCAAAAATAGCAGCACCTGCCAGCGCAGCTTGGGCACGCAGAAGGCCAAGAAGTAGGCCACGGGATAGCCGATGAGCAGCGTCACCAACCACACCAAGCCCACGAACTTAAAGGTGTTGAGGTAGGTTTTGAGGGTGACGTCGGAGGTGAAGATGCCGGCGTAGTTGTCCAGCGTGAAGGCGGGCGTCATGGAATACCCGTTGAACTCCCAGAAGCTCACCACCGCGATTAGCGCAATGGGGAAAACCAGGAACAGGCACAGGGCGATCGCCTGAGGTGCTGCTAGGACGTAGGGTTTTACCGTTTTCCAGCTGGGTATCATCTGAGGAGAAAATTGTAAAGCGCGCGGGGCTCAGTCTTTTTAAAGCTGTATCAGCACTACGTTATCAGGCCCTAAGGGGATAAATGTGCTGCAGGAAACAAACTGTTTGGATAGCGCTGCGCGAGTAGCCTATATTGTTTTCGTAAGGCAGTCGGAAATGACCCCGTTTGCCGCTGACTACTGACGCGCGCACATTCGCGTATGGAGGAGTGATGCCGCTAACGCCGTTTCATCTATCGGTCCAGGTTCGCGATATTGACGAGGCTAGGGACTTCTACGGCGCGAAGATGGGGCTTGCCGAGGGCAGAAGCGCGGAAAACTGGATTGATTTTAATATGTTTGGCCACCAGTTTGTCACCCACCTCAACCCGCAAATCGGCAAAGCTGGAAAGATAACCAGTATTTCAAATCTGGTAGACGGACACGGCGTGCCGGTGCCTCACTGTGGCGTCGTTATGACCTTTGACGACTGGGAAGTTTTCGCTCAAAGAGCTAGCGAGTTCGTTGATGATTTTGTCATTGCGCCTTACATAAGGTTTAAAGGGCAGCCTGGAGAACAAGGCACAATGTTTTTTCTAGATCCTTCGGGTAACGCTCTGGAGTTTAAAGCATTTAGAAATATCGACTCGGAGCTATTCGCAAAGTAAGCGGGTTTATAATCGCCTATCGAGCGTGTGTTAGAGTAGGAGACTGCAACTTACCGCTGGTCTAGCGTTGCAGCCTTGGAGCTTGTTAACCCGAGCCGTCCAACGCGAACCATACATTTATTGCTCTTAAGACTGGTCCCAGCATTTTACTTGGGGTAGGGGCACTAGGAGCGACTAAAAATCCATGACATTTGAGACTCTTGGCCTTGCTGCCGAGCTTTTACGCGCTGTCAACGAAGAGGGCTACGACTCGCCAACGCCCATTCAGGAGCAGGCGATTCCCCCAATCTTGCAGGGGCACGACATTTTTGCTAGCGCTCAGACGGGTACTGGCAAAACGGCAGGGTTTACCTTGCCCTTGCTGCAGCGCCTGAGCAGCCAGCATTCTGCCAAAGCGCAGCGAGCCCCGCGAGCCCTCATTCTGACGCCGACCCGCGAATTGGCCGCTCAGGTGAACAACAGCGTCAATACCTATGGCAAATACCTGCCCATCAAGTCGGTTGTGGTGTTTGGCGGCGTGGGCATCGTGCGCCAAATTCAGGCTTTGAAACAGGGCAGCGACATTGTGGTGGCGACGCCGGGCCGGCTACTCGATCACCTGAGCCAGGGCACAGTTGACCTCTCTAAGGTTGAAATATTGGTGCTGGATGAATGCGATCGCATGCTGGATATGGGGTTCATTCGCGACATCCGCAAAATTTTGGCCCAGCTCCCCGCCTCACGGCAGACCCTGATGTTCTCCGCCACTTTCTCAACCGACATCCGCAAGCTGGCTAGTCAGCTGCTGCACAATCCGGTGCAGATTGAAATTTCGCCCCGCAACACCACTGCTGAGCAAGTCGAGCAGCACCTGCATCCCGTAGATAAAAGCCGCAAACGGGAGCTGCTGTCGTATCTCATTGGCTCCAACAACTGGCCGCAGGTGCTCGTGTTCACCCGCACCAAGCACGGCGCCAACCGCCTGGCGGAACAGCTGGCCAAAGACGGACTGACGACCGCCGCGATTCACGGCAACAAAAGCCAGACGGCGCGAACCCGCGCCTTGAGCGACTTTAAGAAAGGCAAGGTTCGAGTTCTTGTCGCGACAGACGTTGCCTCACGGGGTTTGGACATTGACCAATTGCCCTACGTCGTCAACTTTGAATTGCCCAACGTGCCAGAGGACTACGTTCACCGCATTGGTCGGACTGGGCGGGCCGGAAACGAAGGAAAGGCCATTTCGCTAGTGTCTAACGATGAGCAGCCGCTGTTAAAGGGGATTGAAAAGTTACTCAAACGCAAGCTCACTCAAGATATTGTTCCAGGGTATGAGCCGGTGGCTGGCCCTGAGCCAGGCGGAGAGAAGCAAGATAAGGGGGGCCGATCGAAGTCGCGCACGTCGAAACCTCAGGCAGGTTCTGCTCGAAGCAGAAAGCCCAATACCGGTAGCCCGGGCAAACGCAAGCGGCGGCATACGGCTTGAGCTACGGGTTTTTGGATTCTGCGATCGCACTCATAGATTCGAGACTCCAGAGTTATCCAGCGGCGTGAAGAACGCTGCAGGTAGAGCGCTGTCTAGTAGAGGCGCGTGAGATACTGTTTTGGCAAATCTCACGCGAAGCGGGCGACCGCCCCGCTGCATGGCGCTTTTGAGCGGGGACCCCATTGTCTCAGCAGTGCGATCGCCCGCCAGCGGCGCTTATAGCTCTGGCTACATTGCTTAAGGCAAGGCCGCGGGCTCAAACCCTCGCGCAGCATAGGTAATGCGGCGCGCAAATGCCCTAAGCATTAGGTAAGCATTAGGGCATTTGCGCTATCAAGCCAAGAGCACCTCGCTATCGAGACACCTTTTGCTGATTGGCCCCAATAGCGCTCAGGTATCGCTCTAGAAAAGGCAGCCCTGCTACCGCAGGCAGCAGATAGCGAGAGGTACAGAGCAGCCCCAGTGCCGCCCCCACCTGAGCGTTAAAGAAAGGCGCGTAAAAGGCAATCAACGCTGCGTCTCGCGTCCCCACCCCGGCAAAGGTCAGGGGCAGCAGCCCCGCCAAGATCGCTAGGGGGGAAAGCGCCAAATTAGTCAGAAAGGGTACCCAAGCGTTAAGGGCCAGAATAAAAAACCAGATTTGCAGCAGGTGCAGCAGCCAAATGCCCACCGACATCCCCGTAATGGTCAGCAGCCGATCGCGATCGCGCCAGGCATAGCGATGCATCGCCTCCCAAGACCCATGCATGGCCTCTATTTTGGGGCGCAGCTTACCGGGGGCCACCCGCCGCGCCGCGTGAAAGGCGAGGCCAGCAAAGCGAGGCGAAGCCAGCAGCAGCGACCCTAAAATCAGCCCTGAGAAAATAACCGCCGTCATCAGCACAAATAGCCAGTTCTTCGGCTGATAGAAAATAAGGCCAAACACGCACCACAGGAGCAGCGACAGCATGTCGCAAGCCTTTTCAAACACCACCAGCGACACCGCCAGCGCCCCGCTAATCCCGCCGCGATCGCGCATGAAATAGGCTTTAGCAATGTCTCCCATTTTGGAGGGCAGCACCATGTTGAGGCTGCTCGCCGCTAAAATCAGCCGGTTAGCCTCCGCCGAGGTGAGCTTAGCTTCGGGGGGAGACAGCACCTGCAGCCGCCAGGCCGACGCTGCCGTAATAGGAACTACCATCAGTAAGCTGACGGCCATCCAAGCGATGTGGCAGTCTCGAAAGACCGCTATCAGGCCGTCAAAGTCAATCTTCCAGTAGATCAAGGCGAGGATCCCAAGACTGACGACGAGAGAAATCAGGCGCTTTAGGCTTGTACGCTTCATGGATATATGGCGGCCAGAAAGGTTGTGGCTCCCGTACTGTACGCCAGGGAATGATTGAGCCGCAACAGCTACGGCGAGCGGGGGCGCACTGGTAAAACTATCTGCTTGAGCCTGAACCTGTCGGCTTGGACGAAGGCTCAGACGAGGGCCTAAACGAGGGCTTCTTGGGAGGCGATGAGCACAGCGCCTCCCAAGTCTTGAGCAACGTTCGGGTGACGGTGCTCCAGTCGTAAGGGGCCACGTCGCGCTGCCCCTGCTGTCCCAGTCGCTGCCGCTGCTGAGCGTCCGAGACCAAACTGAGGAGCGATCGCCTAAAGCTCTCCTCGTCTCGAGGGGCGAACAGCCGCCCGTTTTCCCCGTCTCGAATTAGCGTTACCACCCCCCCGGCCCTTGGAGCCAGCACCGGAATGCCTGCCGCAAATGCTTCTAAAACCGTCAGCCCCAGCGTTTCCTTTTCAGAAGTGGTGACGTGAATATCGCTGTTGGCCAGCAGCGACGGCACTGCGTCCGGCGGCACCCGCCCCAGCAAATGCACCGTCAGCCCCAGCGATCGCAGGCTGGCTTCAATCTCCTGTCGCAGCGCCCCATCTCCCACCACAATCAGCGCCACCCGCTTTCGGTACGGGGCGCTGTCGGGATGGGTTGCCCAGTGGGACAGCGCCTGCAGCGTGAAGCGCCAGCCCTTGTCGGGGGTCAGCCGCCCTAAAAACACCAGCTTTAGCCTGTCGCCCAGATCCTCAAGGCCGTAGTGCGTCGAAAAGAATTGGGGGTCGCGGGGCTGGGAGCCGAAGGTGGCCACATCCACCCCTAAAAAACGATCGCACCGGGTATTGTGGATGCCCATGCGCTGCAGCCGCTGCTCGGCGCTGGGGCTAGAGACTAGGGTCGCGTCGTAGGCGCGAAAGACGCGGCGAATAATTTGGGAGGAGCCCCACTGCCCTAGCGCCAGCAGCGGCGGCGGCAGGGGAAAGAAATCCTCAATGTAGTCAATAAAGTGGGTATGGTAAAACCCCGCGCAGGGAACCCCCTGCGTCCGGGCGTAGGCTACCCCTGGGGCCTGCAGCATTCCAAGGAAGAGCCGGTCAGGCTCGTCGACATGGATGATATCGGGCTGAAATTCACCCAGCGCCTGCTGCATCACCGGAATGGCCTGGCGGCTGACGTTACGCTCAAACGCTACCCCCATGAAAGGCTCACTGGGCAGACCCACCACCCGCACCCCCGGCAAAATTTCCCCCACATAGTCATCCCAGTGGGGATACACCGACGCGATGGGCCGGTAGTCTGGGCACAGAACTAACACCTGGTGGCCCCACTGGCTGAGCGATCGCACCCGCTGGTGGAGGGCTACGGTGACGCCATCGACAACCGGCAAAAATCCAGAGCTAATGATGGCGATTCTCACGGCAAAACCCGTCATAACAGGGCATAGGTCCCCCTCAAGCGTCAAGGGGGCAGCAGCAGTCTTCCACGTCATTTTATACTCCTGACGGCGCGGCGATTGTCTCTCTGCTTCTTGCCCCGCAGTGGACTTACCTTTAGGCAGGACTTCCAGCCTGACCGTCCAAAACTCGCTAAGGTAAAAGAACGTAAACTCTTAGGCTCCACCCCATGCGCGTAATCTTGATGACCGGAAAGGGCGGCGTCGGCAAAACCTCAGTTGCGGCGGCAACAGGGCTGCGCTGCGCTGAGCTTGGCTATAAAACCCTCGTCTTAAGCACTGACCCCGCCCATTCCTTGGCAGATAGCTTCGATATGGAGATGGGGCACGAGCCGACCCAAGTCCGCCCCAACCTTTGGGGGGCAGAGCTAGATGCGCTGATGGAGCTAGAGGGTAACTGGGGGGCCGTAAAGCGCTACATCACTCAGGTGCTGCAGGCGCGAGGGCTAGACGGGGTTGAGGCGGAGGAGCTGGCTATCCTACCGGGAATGGACGAAATCTTTAGCCTGGTGCGCATGAAGCGCCACTATGACGAAGAAGAGTTTGACGTTTTGATTATTGACTCAGCGCCGACGGGAACAGCGCTACGGCTGCTGAGCCTGCCGGAGGTGGCGGGGTGGTACATGCGCCGATTCTATAAGCCGCTGCAGGCCATGTCTGTGGCCCTGCGGCCCCTCGTTGAGCCCCTGTTTCGGCCCATTGCTGGCTTCTCCCTGCCCAATCGCGAAGTGATGGACGCCCCCTACGAGTTCTACGAGCAGATTGAGGCGCTAGAGCGGGTGCTGGTAGACAATACGAAGACTTCCGTGCGGCTGGTCACCAACCCTGAGAAAATGGTGATCAAGGAGTCGCTGCGGGCCCACGCCTACCTCAGCCTGTACAACGTTGCCACTGACCTAATAATTGCCAACCGCATCATTCCCGACACCGTTACCGACCCTTTCTTTAAGCAGTGGAAGGAGAACCAGCAGCAGTACCGCCAGGAAATTCACGACAACTTTCATCCGCTGCCGGTCAAAGAAGTGCCGTTGTTCACCCAAGAGATGTGCGGGCTAGAGGCGCTAGAGCGCCTGAAAGAGACCCTATTTGCCGATGAGGATCCGTCGCAGGTTTACTACAAGGAGACTACGCTGCGGGTGGTGGAAGAGGACAACAACTTTAGCCTAGAGGTCTACTTACCTGGAATCCCGAAAGATAAGGTCGACTTGAGCAAGACGGGGGACGAACTCAACATTCGCATCGGCAATCATCGTCGTAACCTGGTGCTGCCCCAAGCCCTGGCGGCGCGGCAGCCGTCTGGGGCCAAGATGGAAGATGATTATCTCAAGATTCAGTTCTAGCAACGCCCGTTTAAAAGAAAATCCCCGACCCTGTGGGCCGGGGATATACTCACCAAGTCCTGAACCTTAGACAATGCTAGAGTGGGCTGCCCAGAGGCGTTTCCCTCTCGGTATTGTTGAGCAATTTTGGTCAGGGGTCGCTTTTTAGATCGTTATTTTTACGGAAGTCTTGCGAGACCCACCTCAGCAACCCGTTCCCAGACCGCCTGCACCAAGTCGGACCGCTCCGCGTCAAACCACTCAATTGTCTTATCGCTGTAGAACCAGGTGCGCTGGCGCTTGGCGAATTGCCGAGTGTGGTCGACGATGTTCTGCTGAGCGGTGGCCAGGGTGCAATCCCCCCGCAGATGCTGCACAACTTCGGCGTAGCCCAGGGTTCTTAGCAGCGGTAGATCTGCTCCGTAGCGGCGTTGTAGTCTTTGCACCTCATCTACTAGGCCCGCGTCGAGCATCTGTTGGGTGCGTCGCTCGATGCGATCGCGCAGTCCGTCAGAATCGATTCCAATTTGCAAAATCGGGTAGGTAGGCGGGCGTTCCCCCTGCTGAGCCGACATCGGCAAACCCGTTGCGTAGAATACCTCTAGCGATCGCAGCGTCCTCACCTGATCGTTGGGATGGACAGCCTGGGCCGACTTTGGGTCTACCTGCTGCATCAGGGCGTAGCAGTGAGGCTGGCCTAAGTCTTTGAGCTGCGATCGCAGCGACGGCTGGGGCGGTACCCGCGGAATCTTCAGCCCCCGAACGATGGCACGAATATAAAGCCCTGTTCCTCCCACCAGTAGAGGCGTTGCTGAAGATTGATGCTGCTGAGCTACTATAGATTGGGTGCGGCGCTGATAGTCTGCTAGCGTAAACAACTCGGTAGGCTCACAGATATCAATTAAGTAGTGGGGGACGCGCTGCCGCTCCTCTAGAGTCGGCTTAGCGGTACCAATATCAAGCTCCCGGTAAACCTGCCGAGAATCCGCCCCCAAGATCGGACTCCCAAGACGTTGGGCCAGGTTTAGCGCTAGGGATGATTTTCCAACGGCAGTGGGGCCGCAGACTACGAGCAGACCAGGGAGCAGAGCGGACGACGGCGCTATCTGGCGAGCCCTAGAAGCAGGGTCTTGAGTCAATTTCACAGCACCTCAAAAGCAAAACGACGACGCGTCAATCATCCTAGCGGGCTTTAGAGGGCAGTTCAACCTCATAAAAGGTATGATGCACCCCCCTTGTAAACCTGCCGTTTAACCGCTCTAAAACCGTGCTCAAGCCTTTTGTGCTAGAATTTTGGAACCATTAGACCTAAGCGAGCTTTGAATTGCCTTAGGTTCTCTCTTAACAAAATTGGGAGCAGTGAGTTTCATGGCAGCAGAGTACGGTGCTGATCAGATCCAGGTTTTAGAAGGGCTAGACCCGGTTCGCAAACGGCCGGGAATGTACATCGGCAGCACCGGTCCTCGAGGATTGCATCATCTGGTATACGAGGTTGTTGACAACTCCGTTGATGAAGCGCTCGCCGGGCACTGCACTAGTATTGACGTCGGCCTCAACGCCGACGGTTCTGTGACGGTCGTCGACAACGGGCGAGGCATTCCTACCGATGTCCACCCGACAACCGGGAGATCGGCCCTAGAGACCGTCATGACCGTGCTGCACGCCGGGGGTAAGTTTGGCGGCGGCGGCTACAAGGTCTCTGGCGGACTGCACGGCGTTGGCATCTCTGTCGTCAACGCTTTGTCTGAGTGGGTCGAGGTTGTCGTCTGGCGGCAGGGGAAGCGCCATGTCCAGCGCTATGAGCGGGGCGTTCCCCAAGGTGAGCTGCAATCCTATCCGGCGGAGAACAAGGCGCAGACGGGAACATCGGTATCCTTTAAGCCTGACATTGACATCTTTACCACCAACGGTATTGAGTTTGACTACAGCACGCTGGCCAGCCGCCTCCGAGAGCTCGCCTACCTCAACGCAGGCGTCCACATTGTTTTTCGGGATTACCGGCTGGAGCTGATCAAGAAGAGCGAGCCTCGCGAAGAGGTTTACCACTACGCGGGGGGCATCCGGGAGTACGTCGAATACATCAATAAAGACAGACAGCCCATTCACGATGAGGTCATCCACATCCAGAGTGAGCGCAACGGCGTGCAGGTGGAGGCAGCATTGCAGTGGTGCGTCGACGCCTACACGGACAACCTGCTGGGGTTTGCCAACAACATTCGCACCGTAGACGGCGGCACTCACCTAGAGGGTCTAAAGACGGTGCTGACCCGGACGATGAATACGGTGGCCCGCAAGCGCAGCAAGATCAAGGAAGGCGACTCCAATTTAGCGGGAGAAAACATCCGCGAGGGGCTGACGGGCATCGTTTCCGTCAAGGTGCCTGACCCCGAGTTTGAGGGCCAGACCAAAACCAAGCTCGGGAATACCGAAGTGCGGGGCATCGTCGATTCCTGCGTCGGCGAAGTGCTGATGGAGTACCTCGACTTCCGCCCCAACGTGGCTGACGCTGTACTCGAAAAGGCGATTCAGGCATTCAACGCCGCTGAGGCGGCCAGACGGGCCCGCGATTTGGTACGCCGCAAGTCGGTGCTAGAGTCTTCTACCCTGCCCGGCAAGCTTGCAGACTGCAGCAGCCGCGATCCCGCCGAATCGGAAATCTATATTGTGGAGGGGGACTCGGCAGGCGGCTCGGCTAAGCAAGGGCGCGATCGCCAGTTCCAGGCCATTCTGCCGCTGCGAGGTAAGATTCTCAATATTGAGAAGACTGACGACGCCCGCATCTACAAAAACAACGAGATTCAGTCTTTGATTACGGCTTTGGGGCTGGGCATCAAGGGCGAAGAGTTCGACGCCGCCCAGCTGCGCTATCACCGCATCATCATCATGACGGACGCAGACGTGGATGGGGCCCACATCCGTACCCTGCTGCTCACCTTCTTCTACCGCTACCAGCGGGACATGGTGGATGGCGGCTTCGTGTACATTGCCTGCCCGCCGCTATACAAGGTAGAGCGGGGACGGCAGCACTACTACTGCTACAGTGAGCAGGAGCTAAGCCGGCAGCTTGCGGAATTCCCGCAGAACGCTAACTACAATATTCAGCGGTTTAAGGGTCTAGGGGAGATGATGCCGACCCAGCTGTGGGATACTACAATGAACCCTGAAACGCGAACGCTGAAGCGGGTGGAAATTGAGGATGCTGCCGAGGCAGACCGCATCTTCACTATACTTATGGGCGATCGCGTGGCGCCGCGCCGGGACTTTATTGAAACCTATGGTCCTCGCCTAGCGCTGGCAGAACTGGATATCTAGCGTTTCAGCGGCTTGAGTAGTTTGTAACCGTTACTCATGAAAGCTAAGCCGACAAGATACCTCGCTCGAGTTGGACTCCTTGCGCTCACGCCCCTGGTTTACGGAGCGGCCTTTGCTACTCTGGGCCACCAGAAGATTGCCTACTGGCTAGGACCTAACCCAGATCCAGACTACGCCTACTTGGTCAGCTCTCTGGCCATGGCAAATTTTTTACCGCCAGGGCTTACAGTTCATCCCGGAACGCCCGTTCAGCTCTTGGGGGCGATGGCTCTTTGGCTAAACTATGGTCTGCGGTCTGCGGCGTCGCTGCTCACAGGTCAGCCAGTCCTCAGCTTCAGCGAGGCGGTCCTGAGCGACCCTGAACCCTACCTCAGCGGCATCAGCTATGCGCTGCTAGGGCTATGTATGCTGGGAGTTTTGGCGCTGGGGCTGACGGTATTTCTGTTGACCAATCGGCTGCTGCTGGCGCTTTTGAGTCAGCTGACGCCTCTCCTGTTGGTGAGAACGCTCGCCGTCAACGAGCCCAGCCGCGTTGATCCTGAAACAGCTATCTTTTTCTTTAGCCAGCTGCTGGCGACGCTTTTGGTGGTCTATCTGTTTCGCCGCGGCGTTGACAAAACGCGTTGGTTTGCGCTGAGCTTGGGGGTGATATTCGGTCTGGGGATGGCAACCAAGATCACGTTCCTTCCCGCGATTATCTTTGGCTTGGCGATCGCTGGATACCGGCTGAAGCTGTTGGCATTAGCGACGTCAGTTGTGACGTTTGTTGCTGCGACGCTGCCTATCCTCAGCGAGTACGGACGCGTATGGCGGTGGATGAGCGGCATCGCTTTGACAAGCGGTAAGTATGGCACGGGCGATCGGGGGCTCTCTTCACCGGCTACGCTTGGAACGCGACTGGCAAAACTATTTGAGCGAGACAATATTTTCTTCTATCTTCTCTTTGCCATAAGCGCACTGTGCGTCATTTCGGGCGTTCTACGGCTGCTAGGCAAGATGAAACGGTCAGGAGCCGAAACATCGAGGACGTCCGCCACAGAGCTGGACGAACGACGAAATCGACTGATTCTCTGGCTGACAATTGTCATGTGGAGTCAAGTTTTCGTTACCATCAACGAATTTGCTCACTCTCGCTATCTTGTCTTGGCCGTAGGCCTGTGCGGGCTGCTTCTCGTCCTGATGGTGACGTGGATTGAGTCCCTAGCCGCCGACATTCGGATACCTTATTTGGCCCCTGCAGCCTGTGCGTTTGTCTACGCTCTGTGCATAGGGACTAGCATCCAGCAGTACAATCTGTCTTATGATCAGGTTTCTTCAAGATTTCAAAACCTCTCACGGCGAATGCAGAACATCGAGAACACCCTCGATGAACCTCAGTATCAAGGTTGCCTCGTCGTCTTAGAGCGGCGCGCTTCCACGATACGCTCTGCGCTCTTTTATGGCGACAGATGGGCGGACTCGGCATTTTCCGATCTATTGAATAAGCTCTATCCTAATTCGTTTTTTATCCTGCGTGGTTCATTTAAAGCTTCAAGACCTATACAGTTTTTGAAGTATGGCGGTCCGGCTGAAACTTCCGAGGTGATTGCTCAAAGTAATGGCTGCACCCTGCTGCGAAGTAGGCCAGATATATCGGGCGGCCATATTCGGAAAAAGATTTCAAGCAATGTGATTTTGGAAGACCTGTTGTCAGAGAAGAAAGAGACGCTGTACCGCATGCGCTTGCAGGAATAAAAGAGCTTTAAGGCACAATCCCGCCTGCCTGAGCTCAATCAACTTGATGGTACAGCGCAACAATCTGACTCACCACCTCATCTACAGATAGGGCATCTGTCTGCACCTCCACCGCATCGGGCGCTTTACGCAGGGGGGCGATCGCCCGCGTTGTGTCTTTGTGGTCCCGCTGATAAATAGACTTTTCGATATCTTCTATAGACTGAACCGGCTGTCCCTGCTGCGCCATATCCTGCTGTCGCCGCCGTGCCCGTTCGTGAACGGAAGCGGTCAAAAATACTTTCACCTCCGCATCGGGAAACACGTGGGTGCCAATATCTCGGCCATCGAGGGCAATTCCTCCCTGGCGACCATACTGCTGCTGCTGCCTAACAAGTTCCTGTCGGACTACCGGCTGGGCTGCGATCGCCGAAACCTGGGCCGCCACCTCGGGTAGACGAATTTCTTGGGTCACCTCTCGCCCATCAATCCATACCTGCACCGGCTTTCCGACTTCATCGGGAGCCTTCAGCCGAATCTCGCTTTGACGCACCAGCGCCGCGATCGCCGCTTCGTCCTGCACGGGCGTATTGGTCTCCAGCGCCAGCCAGGTTACCGCCCGGTACATCGCCCCCGTATCTAAATACAGCAGCCCCAGCTGCTGGGCCACCCGCCGGGCCACCGTCGATTTGCCTGCTCCTGCCGGACCGTCAATGGCGATTATAGGGCGGCGTCCCTGCAGCAGCAGGTTGTCAATTAGTCGAGTAGCCCCCAACCGTACCGCGATCGCCAGTAGCCCGGTGTGGGTAATCTGCTCTAGAGGAACAAGCGTCTGGGGGTGAACGAGATCGATGTACTCAATCTCCAGCAGACTAGAGCGCTCCAGCAGGGCGCGAACAGCCCCCACTAAAACAGCGCCGTCCCGCTCACCCTGCTTAAACTTGTCTTTTGCCACCTGGAGCGCCTGGTAGATGAGGGGCGCTTCGCTGCGCTCTTCTGGCGTGAGGTAGCGGTTGCGAGAGCTGAGGGCCAGCCCGTCAGCCTCGCGCACTATGGGACAGGCCACTATCGTCACAGGACAGCTCAAATCTTCCGCCATCTGCCGCAAAATGGCGAGCTGCTGGGCATCTTTACGGCCGAAGTATGCCCGCTGCGGCGAGACAAGGTTGAACAATTTCAGGACGACGGTAGCGACGCCTTCAAAGTGGTTCCTGCGCCGGAGGCCGCAAAGCTTTTCGACCATCCGCTGAGGTGGAACCACCTGGGTCAACTGGCCGGGATGATCGATAGCGCCATACATATCGGCTGGAGAGGGGGCAAACACCGCATCGACATCCGCCTGCTCGCAAAGCGTTGAGTCCTGATGGCGATCGCGGGGATAGCGGTCTAAATCCTCGTCAGGGCCGAACTGCAGCGGGTTGACGAAGATACTGACAACAACCAGGTCATTTTCCTGGCGAGCGCGGCGGATTAAGCTCAAGTGCCCCTCGTGTAGAGCCCCCATGGTGGGCACCAATCCCACCGTATAGGGATGGTGCGGCTGCTCTAGGGTGTCATCCTCTAGGACGGAGGAAAAGCGGTGAAAGTCCAAGTACTGTCGTAGTTCTACCGTTGTTGTCAGCCAGCGCACCTGATCCCCGTATGTGTGTCTTTGCCTAGTAGTTTACATAATTCCTCTTCACTTCGAAGTCGTCTTGTACGCAGGACAGCACAAGACGACTTCGGGGGAACTAAATCCCTTCAGTGGCCAGCGGCAGCGCTACAGCCTAGTTAGCAGCCCGGCCCTGTCCCAGAACTTCTACTCGCACGGGCGCAACCCCAGAACGAATCATGCCAATCGCCCGCGCTGCACCTGCCGAGAGATCGATGACGCGATGTCCGGCATAGGGGCCGCGATCGTTGACGCGCACCGTCACGGTGCTGCCGGTATTGGCGTTGGTGACCTGAAGTAGGGTACCAAACGGCAAAGAAGGATGAGCTGCCGTCAAGGCGTTTTGGTTGAACACCTCGCCGCTGGCGCTGCGACGGCCATGAAACCCAGGGCCATACCAAGAAGCCATGCCGGAGAACCGCACCCGCATTGGACCCACGGCAACCTCCTGTACGGGTGGCTCGGGGGCGCCCTCAATTTCTGTCAAAGGCTCAGCGCCTAGCTGCCGGCGGATGCGGTTGGCAATTTGAAGAACATCCTCTGCCTCATTGCCCGTTGAGTTGGGAAGCGTGACGCGGTTGTCAAAGGTCACCAGAACCTCGTCGCCTAGCTTGATGACGTAGGTCTCTTGCTTACTTTCCCAGCGAGCGGTGATGTTGCTGGGGTCAAACTGCTCTCTATGAGCTTGATTGAGGCGGGCGGCGATCGCCGTTGCGCGCAAAACCGGATCTTGAACGGAAGCGACAGTTGTGTCCCCCCCGGCAGCATCGGCAGGCGCACCGTCAGCTACAGACTGCTTTTGTAAGACCGACGCAGGCTGACCCACTTTGACCTGCGCTGAGCCTACAGGCTCAGCCTGGCCCTCATCGACGGCACCTCCCAATGTCGTTAGTACTGGAATATCGCGCACGTAGAGCGTAGCGGCTTGACGATTGTCCATCTCGTGGGCGTGAATAGCCGCTACCGCCTCGTCCACCTCGTCGAGCTGCTTTGAGCGATACTCACCAATCTTGACTGCTGATGCCTCTGCAGGCGCGTTAGAGGGAGCCTGATTGGCTCCCTCTAGCAATGATGCGGTTTGAGAGAATCCGCCATCGAGCCGGTCGTCACCTACTGCAGGCTCAGATGCCTGGAGGGGCATCACCTGACCAAAGGACGTCGCCATGAGGGCAGCCGTCAATCCACCTAAAAACCGTTGATTCATAAATGTTGTAATTCAACTCAGCTAGAGCCCAACTCCGCACGAACCAAAACAAAATAGGTTCGAAGCCGGGATACAAGGTCGTCATTAACCGTACTCGTTATGAGTTTATTTTCAATTTACGGAACTGTTACAAACTAGCACAGACTCTTTGCCGTAAATTCAGTCATAGGAAACTCATAATCGTCTATAGGGCTAAAATCCCCCTCAAACACAGTGGGTGTGCTGCACAGTGTCTCTCTCTAGCAAAGCGCCTAACCTCTATATCTATAGATGTAGGCTTGGCGATGGATACAGACAATCGTCCACCGCGAAAAACGCAGTCAGTTCACCGGGCCGTTTTTAGCTGAACTGGTGCTTATCTACTGTGCCCAAGCAGGGTTTCCGACCCTCAAAAACCTATCAGAAAAATTGATGGTTACGGACCATTAGAATTCTCAATCGGTACAATAACTCAGGTCTATTGACGGTGGGAAAGGCGATCGCTTTTTCCCACCCTTGGCCAGCAGCTTAGCGGCTACATCTCCTAGTGAGAGCGACTTAGCGCCATTTTTTGCTGGCGTAGCTGACTGTAGAGCGCTTCCAGTAGGGAAATATTTTGCTGCAGCTTATAGCGCTCCAGCACTCGCTGACGGGCAGCTTGACCAAGGCGGTGGGTCAACTCAGGTTGATCGCGGCATAGGGGTAAAAGCGTCTGCAGCTGCGTCGTCACCCGGTGCGTCGTGAGAATAATGCCGGCCCCCCGGGCCAAAACCTCGCCATCGGCTCCCGCATCGGTGGCGAGGCAGGCTGTTTGACAAGCCATCGCTTCTAGCAGCGAGAGCGAGAGCCCCTCTACCAACGACGGTAAAATGAACACATCAGCGGCCCGCAGCACATCTATTCGCCGCTGTTCATCTGCAACAAACCCAAGCCAGATAATGCCAAGCTCCTCGCCGTACAGCGCCCGCAACGACGACTCGAGGGGGCCATTTCCCATAATCACCAGCTTGCAAGAGGGACCCATATGGCTCTGCTTCCAGGCGCGAAGCAGCGACTCGACGTTTTTCTCAACAGAGAGGCGTCCTTGGTAAACAAACAGGCGCTCGGCGTAAAAGTGCGCCTTTTGTAACGAAAATCCTGGCGAATATTTGTTGGCGTCTACGCCGTTGGGAATGACGCTAATTTTGCGTCCGGATACCCCTAGACGATGCAGAATATCCCGCTGCAGTTCGGAAAAAACGATAACGCGATCGTACTCTGCTAGGAATGGCGCATAGATTTGGTAAGTGAGCTGCTGGGTATTAGAGGTAAGGTTGCGGCGCTGGGCGTCAAAAGCAGGATGAAACGTCGCAACCAGGGGCAGCCCTAGCTCGCCGCAGATCTCCGGCAGCTTGAAGTCGAGGGGCGAGAGGGCTAATGAGGCGTGAACGACATCCGGATTTAGCCGCCGGAGGGCGTCTTTGAGAATGCGGCTAGAGCGCAAAGAGGGAATAGTATAGATCTGCGACTTATAGAGGTAGGGCAAAGAAACTTCGTCGAAGTCTGTTGTGGCCGCAGCCTGGCCTGACGCCGGCTTACTCCCTTGGCCGTCCGCCATGTCTGCAGCGCTGAAGTGGAAAAAACTAACGCGATGGCCCCGAGCTAGAAGCGCGTTAGTCGTTTCTCGACCGTAGGTAACGTTGCCACAGAACGGGAATTTCTTTCCAAGCCAGGCGATATGCATTCAGGTCAGTAGACGTTACAGCTAGAGATGTTGCAGGATCTAGCTTACAGGGGACGACGCGCTTTTCGATACCGTACGGGAGCTATACCAGGCCAGTAGCCCTGCAAGAATTACGGCTATTGACAGTCCCAATAGCACCGCGCTGAGCCCAAAAGCCGTTTCGGCCAGCCCCGCCAGCGCTAGCGGCAGGCTCAGGGCAATGTTGACAGCGTTGTTCTGAAGTCCAAAAATTTTGCCTCGCATGGCCTCCGGCGTTTCATCTTGAACGGTAGTCTGCATGGGAATGCCGACGCAGGCCGCGAACAGCCCTAGGCAGGCAATTAAGACCAGCGCCGGCCAAAGCTGGTGGGTAAATAGCGATAGCCCAGCGAGACAACCCGCCATGCCGCAGGAGCCCACGACGCTGATTTGCCGCCGAGAGAACCGCTGTCCAAACTGACCGATCATTCCCGCCCCGATAGCCATACCCACTCCAGCCGCCGCGAGCAAAAAGCCGAACTGAGCCGACTCGATCGCCGGCATCACCTCCGCCATGCGCACTGCCAATACCGCTAGCGCCGCAAATACCGAGAACAAGACTACCAGCTGAGCGATCGCGGCCCCCACTCGAGGCTGCTGGTTGAGATACTTGAGTCCGTCCTGCATATCGGCCCAAACCTGAGAGAGGGGGGAGGCTTCGGTGGAGTCTGTCTGACTAGAAGCGCCGCCGTTAGGTTTGCTCAGCTCAACTCGGCTGGCCTCTTTGGGGGTTACCAATAGCAACAGCCCCCCCGCCAAGATGTAGCAGCCCCCCACCAGTAGCGCCTTGCCAATATCGACCCCCAAAACGCGGACGGCGATCGCATCGACGACGTTAAGCAGCGGCTCTCCCAGGGCAAACCCCACGATTACAGAGGCCATCATCGTGGTGGTGTAAAGGGAGTTGGCGGGCAGCAAATTTTTTCGCTTGACGATTAGGGGAATGATGGCCTGCTCTGCAGGCGCGAAGAACTGAGTTAGCGTCGACACCAAGAAAGTGATCCCCAACAGCGCTAAAAAGCCAACGGGAACATCATCAACCATCCAGCCCTGGGTCAGCCAAATCAGCAGTGGCAGAACGAGCACCAGCCCCCCCCGCAGCAGGTTTGTAGTCACCAGTACCGCTCGCTTAGGCCATCGATCGACCAGCACCCCTGCCAAAAATCCGAAGAGCACAGCGGGAATAGTAAACACGACCATCAAAGTGGAAACCCAGCCGCTGATAGTCTGAGCGCCAGTTTGAAAGCGGCTGGAGATAATCGCCACCATCAGGACCAGGTAGATCTTGTCTGCGACCTGGGAGAACACCTGACCCGACCACAGCGTCAAAAAGCTGGTGTTTTTGAGCACCGGCAGCAGTCCTTGGGAGACCGGAAGAGGAGCAAACTCTGCTTCAGTGCCGGTCTCCTCGGGGGATGCATCAGGCAATCGGGACTCAGCTGAGGGGGGTTCAGGCGGTGGAGATGGCAGTGGATCGTTGATGGTCGGCGGACGGCTCATAGTACACGAGGATAGTCATGGGCGTAGCCCGCGCGGCGCGCGAGTTGAGCGCAGTTTTATGTCAGGGACAGCTGGAATGCAGCGGCGACATACACCAGGGGCACGCATTGTGGAGAGGTAGCCCTGATCATGCAGTACTCCCTTACCTTTTAACCGTAGCGCTTATTGGGACGCCTGAGGCATTGAAGCCTTAAAGAATCAAAGCCTAGAAACAGGACTCGATGAGCTTAGCCGAGTAAATCGTCTTATCAAAGTGATACTGCAGGTAGTACCGCAGCGTTCGCTCTAGGGAAAGCCAAACCGCTTTGTCAATCTCAAGAGATGGGGGCTGGGAACCCGCTTCGGCATCAGCTCGGTCATCGCGGCTGTTGACCGAAAGCTCTGAGGCAATAGCCGGAAGCAGGGTGCCGTCAGACTGCAGCAGATCAGGCTGGGAGAGCTGCTGCAGAAGCAGTAGCTCTAAGGCGGTGAGCTTGGAGGTAACGCGCTTGAGAGGGCGGGGTGATGCGCGATCGCCGTCCGGGTCTTCTAAAGTCAGCAAAAAGGCCCCGCCGATGCTGGCGTCAAACCCGACGCGCCAGCTGGTGTCCGACAGCACCGGCAGTAGCGGAGTTTGGGTGAGACAGCAAACTTGCACCTGGGGCGCAATCCCTTCCAAAGCCAGCAGGTGAAAAATGCCCTGCACCAGGAATGCCAGCGCTGCCGAGTTAGAACAGGACTCTAGTCGCGCCAAATGCCCGTTGAGTAGGGTAAACAGCTCTACCTGAGGCTGCTGACTAAGGGCAGCGCCAAGGGCCATCTCGGCGAGGTACTGCCCAGCGGTTAGCTTGCCCAGGTTTTGGCTTAGCTTGGGAAATGAGCTGAGGCTCTCGGCCTGCAGGACCTTATCGAGGCTGCGGCCTTGGGAGATCAGCAGCTGGTTGACGACAAAGATGCCGCTCCGGCCCCGCAGCTGTGACTGATGCTTCCGCGCTCCGGGGGCGATCGCCCGCACTAAACCGACCTCTGGCGTAAGAATCGTCAGGAGGCGATCGCTTTCCCCAAAGGGAGTACTTTTGAGGGTAATCCCCGTCGCCTTGTAGGTGCCGCCCATGGCTATGGTGCCTGGAAGAGACGTAATCGGACCATCACGACGGCTCCATCAGCTCCATTAGCCGCATGAGCTCCGGCCCCCGAGAGGTGCCCAGCCGAGTTGCCCCCGCCAGCACCAGCGCCACCGCCTGCTCTGCGGTGCGAATGCCCCCTGAGGCTTTAATACCCACTTGGTCTTTAGAGAGGGCTTTGAGCTGCTGCACCTGCTCCACCGTCGCCCCGCCAAACCAGCCGGTGCTCGTCTTTAGATACTGCACCCCAGCGTTTAGGCATACATCCACCGCCATCTGCACCTCCGGCGGCGTCAACCGCGACATCTCCAGGATGGCCTTCACGGGCTGACCTATGTCGCACAGCTCAGCCAGCTCGCGGTGCAGGCGCTCAGCGTCGCCCATCTTCAGCCAGCTGCGGTTAATCGCCACATCTAGCTCCCTCGCCCCGTCTTCCACGGCCTCTTGCGCCTCGTAAAGCTTCGCCGCTGCCGTTGTCGCCCCGGCCGGAAACCCAATCACGGCGCAAACCCGCGATCGCTTGGCGTTGAGATACTCTGCGGCAAGTCGCACATGCATTGGGTAGACGCAAACAGCGGGAAACTGGTAGCGATCTGCCTCGACGCAGCACTGCTTAAGCTGCTCTTCGGTGCTGGCCGGATCGAGCAGGGCGTGATCGATATATTGAGCTAAATCAATCGATTCGATTGAGGTAGGCATAGAGGCAGCCCAAATGCGGGCTTAGGTAAACTGCGGTGCAGGGCCCGCTAACCGCTGCGGCGATCGCGGTCGCGACGACGGCGATCGCGCCACTCGACGGCAGTGAGGTAGACAATGCCCCCCGTCACAACGAGCAGCATCCCCAAAGCGGCCACAGCCAGAGTACTCAGGGCAAACGCCTGCGGCGTCATCGTATCGAAGGAAAATGAAAAAGCTAAACTATGCTGGGGCTGCAGGATGGACCCCTGAATAGCCAGCTCACGCGGCAATGGTGTCACGGCGATACTGGAAGCAAATGCTTAAAAAGGTGCAGGAGAGACTAGAGCCCGTTGCGTGCCCAAACCACCATAGTGATGGAAAAGGTAAAGAGAACCAGCAGCGAAACCCAGCCGAGCGTCAAAATATCCATAGGTCGTGATAGAGACTTTCTAAACCAATCGTCAAGTGAGCCAAGCCATTAGCCTAGCCTAGCTTTCATCATATAGCGAAAGGACGGGTCTCTCCACGCCCAAGCCGCAATATTAAGAAGCGTAACGAGCCGAGCTGTTGACGGCGTCAGTCCCTTGTAAGGGACACTGTAGACTTGTAGGTAGATGAGGGTTGGGGTCACCTTGTCCGCATTTTTCGTCAGAGAATCTAAGAACATACTGAGGCTAGGACATCATGGCTAATGAGGAACATCTTGCTCTCTTGCGAAAAAGCGTCGCCGACTGGAATCAGTGGCGTAGCGACAATCCCGACGTATTGCCGGATTTAGAAGGCGCAATGCTGACTCAGGTCAGCCTGCGCGGCGTTGACTTGAGCGGCGCAAATTTGGCTAGGTCCAACGTAGTTGGCGCCGGCTTGGAAGACGCCAACCTCCAGCAGGCCAACCTGGCCGGCGCTAACCTCAGTGGGGTGGACTTCAACGGAGCCAAGCTCGATGGGGCTATCCTCACGTCGGCCAATCTGCTGGGCGCCTACCTAGCGGGCGTCAGTTTGGTGGGGGTAGACCTCAGCAATGCCACTATGAATCGCGTTGACCTCACGCGAGCCGACCTCAGCGGCTCGACCCTGAAAAATATGAACGCGATCGGCGCGGACATCAGCCGCGCCGATATGACCAACGCCGACTTAGAAGGGGTTGATATGAGCCGGGCCGAGATGGGCCGCGTTAAGCTGTCGGGGGCTCGTCTGGTGAGGGCAAACCTAAGCAACGCTCGCCTATTGAGCGCAACCATTACCGGCGCTGACCTCACCGAAGCCAACTTAAGCCACACCCGCCTCAATCGAGCTGACCTGTCAGAGAGCTGCTTTAGGCAGGCCAACCTGGAATCGTCTACGCTACTGGGGGCGAATCTGACGGGAGTAGACCTCAGCGGCGCAAACCTGACAAGCGCCAACCTCAGCGGCGCTGACTTAAGCAAAGCCAAGCTGGACGGCGCGACCTTAGACGCCGCCACCCTGAGTAATGCCACCATGCCTGACGGAATGCTGAGCCACTAAGAGTTTCCCCTGGGAGAGGCGCCATGGTCTCGGGGACCGGGCTGCACCGTAACAGTGGGCGTTTCTTGAATTGCGGACAGCGCTCCCTGACGCTGCTGATGGGGGATGGGCTGCTGCGCCACAAGCGCCTCTAGATCAGCGGCCATAATAATTTGAGGTTGCTCGCCCAATAGACCCGCGACGGCTTCTCCCTGAGCGTTTAAAAAGACGAACTGAGGAATGCCGTCTACTTGGTAGGTCGTCATTTCTGGGAGCCACTTATCGTTATCGACGTTGAGCATGACAAAGTTGACGCGATCGCCATACTCCTGCTTCAGCGCCGCCATATCGGGTGCCATAGCCTGGCAAGAGGTACACCAGTTGGCGTAAAACTCCATCAGGGTAGGGCGATCGCTTTGCAGGGCGACTTCTAGGGGCGTTGAGGCTTCGGCCAGGGCGGCTAAGCTCATAGAGGAGGCTGGACTTCTAAGGCCAACGACGAGGGCCACGCTAAGGACAATCGCAGCGACGGCGATCGCCGCGTTGCGCAGCTTTTGAGCGGTAGCCAGGGCGGCAGAGCGGTCTTCGAGGGGATTGGTCATGGTGGGTGAGACGGAAGGCTAGGCCTCGATCAACTACACAGCGGGCTGAGTACTAGTATCGCCGATTTTTGAGCCTACGTCTTTTGGGTGCGCTCTTCCGTGATCCCTGATTCAAGTGGCGGCACTGGCACTTTAACGCAGCAGGGGCTATCCCCGAAGCAGGCGATCGCCTGCTTGAGTCAGCTGCCAATTATGAGTCCAGCAGCCAGCGGAGCTGGACAGCTGATGCTCACAGGGAGCCATGCGCCCCTATTTCCCATTGAGCTGGTGGAGAAAGATTTTCGCTATGCTCTACGGCACAGTCACGAGACGCCTATCGCCCAGGCGGCTCAAGAGGTCTACCGGGAGGCGATCGCTCAAGGCTACGGGGAAGACAATATCACTGGCGTCGCCCGGCTGTTCTTGGCGTAAGTCTCTCTTGAGGGCGATCGCACCGCCGTCAAAATCTACCGACTGACCCAGGCGCGAACCTCCAGACACCCCTCACAATAGACAACCAAACTGCGCAGAGCGTTCAGCATAAAACTGTCCGATATCAAGCCGTTTGATAGAGCCCTAATAGAGCCGCCTTTATCCAGCCCCCCATAACCGCCCCCACCACTTTGTTGGAGAAATCTATTGTGATTCAATCTACAGCTGCAGCCACGATTAAAGCCGCTGCCCTTAGCCTCAGCCTCATGACCGCGGGCGTAGCTTTTGTATTGCCCGCCAAAGCCCAGGTTTCAGCGCCAGCGCAACAGTTGTCAATTTCCGTGGCGCTATTGCCAGGAGAATCGTACGAAGCGTTTGTGAAGCGGGCCGGGCAAACGGCTCAAGTACAGGTTCAGCGCTACTTCGAAACGTCCTCTGCGGACAGCGTCCTGGTTACCCTCAACGGCAGCAACGCAGGGCTGATCGCCCCCGTGCTGGACTTGAACGTTACCCGTGAGCAGTGGACGGCTGTACCCCAAACCGAGCAGTGGGCCACCTATTTCCCTGACAGTGAGGTGCTGCTGGGTCTAGCAGAACCCGCTCCGCAGCCCGACCCCGCCGTTGCTCGGGACGGGAGCGATAGCGACACGGCAGAAGCTGACCAAAACCGTCAGCCTTCGTCGACCAGCGTTACTATTACGGCACCCACGGGCAGCGATGGCGCGATCGATTCGGTGGGTCGTGAAGTGGCGGGCGATCGCGTTGATGGGGCTACCGAAGATGGAGCTATTCAGCCCCAGACCTCTGGTACGACTCCGGACTCGAACGTCGCGCCGCTAGAGGTGGCGCCGAACGCGGGCACCACTAGCAGCGGTGGTGTTGTCGACGCGGAGGACAGCAACGATTTTGAGTTTGTGCCCGACAACAACCCGGACAGCCTGACTGACGAGAACGGTGCGATTCAGCCCGAAACCTCGATTACCCGACCTGATTCTGAGGTCGCTCCGCTGGAGGTGACGCCAAACGCGGGCACCACTAGCAGCGATGGAACGACGCTTTCGGATGACGCCGAGGTGATTATCGAATCAGATTAGCCTGTTGCTCTGAATCTTTGCGCGCGCTGTGCACTACCATTTCAGATATAGTAAATTGCTCAATAAGGTTTCCCCAACATATGGTGTCTAGACCGTCTAAAGCCGTCGCGCTGTTTCTAAGCCTTGGCCTGTCTGCTACCGTATCAGCCTGCGGCGAGGCCGATACTACCGGTGACGATGGCGATACTCCATCAGATACTCAAGAAGAGATCGATACCACCCCTGAGGTAACGCCCGAAGCTGAAGGTGGCGAAGAGGGGGGGTGATCTAAACTCCCTACCGGAGTGACGAGGTTACTCCGGCAAAACCATCTAATAGTCTGCTGCAAGCTATGATTGTCTGCATCGATCAGGTTTTGACGCCGGAAAGCCTTAAAGAAATCCATCTTCTGCTAGAAAAAGCCGAGTTTGGCGCGGGGAGCAGTACTGCCGGAACGTTCGCCAAAACGGTCAAGCACAACGAGCAGCTTCGTCAGAAGACTGAGAGCGCTCAGGCGATCGCAGCCGTTGTTCTTCCGGCGCTTCAGGGCAACGCACTGTTCCAAGCCGTTGCTCGGCCCAAAGTGATTCGTCCACCTTTAGTAAATCGCTACTGCGCAGGCATGGCGTACGGCTGGCATATGGATAACGCCGTGATTTCATCGGTTCTACGCTCCGATGTCTCTGCGACCCTCTTCCTTACTGGGCCAGAGAGTTATGAAGGCGGAGAGCTAATTATTGATACAGACGTGGGGGAGCAGTCCTTTAAGCTAGCGGCTGGGTCAATGGTTGTTTATCCTTCTACTTATCTCCACCAGGTTGCCGAAGTAACCGATGGCGTGCGGCTAGCGGCGGTAACCTGGGTGCAAAGTCTGTTGCGCAACGCCCAGCAGCGCGAACTGCTGTTCGATTTAGATACCGCTCGCCGCTCTATCTTCGAGAAGTACGGCAAAACACTCGAATTTGATTTGCTCAGTAAAACCCACGCCAACTTACTGCGGCAGTGGATTGAGGTTTAGGGGTGCTCTATCACCTGCTGCCGACCACAACCCTTTTAAGGAAAACTGAATAATACGGTTTCGTATATTGCGCCGCAAAAGCGCGTCAATCCTGCTGTCCCTACTACTCACGGCGACAACATATCTGGGATCAGCGCTAAAGCCAGTCCATGTCTTGCTGGTGGGATCTGGACTGATTGGCTTGCTCGTAACCGGCATGCAGATAATGCCTATCGTTAGTAGGCGATCGCATCGGTCCTCTGATGCTTAGGCCGTTTAGCCATATCGCTGATATTCGGGCTTTTCTGGGAGCATCCGGACGAAACCAGGTCACATACAAGACAGCATTAGCAAGGGCAGGTACGGAACTTTACCGAGGCCTCAGCGTCCCATAAGCAAAGCACATGCATAACCTCTATCGTAAGTCAACCGTTTCTACGGCCTAGGGTACATTTACCGCTGCATTGCCGGTTTAGCTGAGTGCGTGCCGCATTTCTTAACCCTATGGATCTCAAAACCTATTCAGAAGATATTGACCTCAGCAAGTATTGGCTAACCTTGAAGCGCCGCTGGTTTGTGGCCTCAAGCGTATTTGGCCTCTCTGTTATTGCGGCGACGATCGCAACAGCGCTGCAGGAACCTGTATACGAAGCCCAAGCAAAGCTACTCTTTCAAAGTGACCAAAGCTCATCACTGACGGGGCTAGAGAGTCAAAACAAGCGTGGCGAGCTAGACAGCGTCAGCGCCAAAAGCGAGCCCCTGACGACCCAAGCAGAAATTATCAAATCGCCCGCCGTTGCCCAAGCAACCATTGACGCCCTCGACATCCGTACCGAAGACGGGGAACCTATTTCTCCAGGAAAGATTACATCTGAGCTCTCGGTGCGGCCTGTTCCCGGCTCAGACGTGCTGCAGCTATCCTATCGCTCTCCCGATCCAATCCTGGCGGCGGCGGTGGTCAACGGCCTCATCGAAGTGTATCGAGAGAAAAACGTTCTGATGAATCGGGCGGCGACGGCTGCGGCGCGAGAGTTTATTTTAGCGGAGCTGCCGGGGACGGAGCAGGCCGTAAGCCAAGCTGAGGCAGAGCTAAGGCAGTTTAAGGAAGCAAACAACATTGTGGTGCTGCAGGAAGAAGCTACGGCCACAGTGAGTAGGCTGTCGACCTTGGAGCAGACGATTACCCAAGTCAAGTCGCAGCTCGCCGATATCACCCAAAAAGCGTCGACCCTGCGCGATCGCGTCGGGATGGACTCTGAGGTTGCCGTGGCCATGAGCGCCCTCAGTCAGTCCCAGGGCGTACAAGAGGCCCTGCTGCAGCTGCAGCAGGTGCAGGGTGAGCTGGCGGTTCAGCGAACGCGCTATCGGGCGGAACATCCCGAGGTCGCGGGACTCCAGCGCCAAGAAGCCTCCTTAATCGCGCTGCTGCGGGAGCGAGTCCAAGAGATGTTGGGCTCCAATCAGTCTGTCTCTCTAGACAACCTGCAGCTCGGAGAGCTTGAGCAAGGCCTGATTTCTGACCTCGTGCAGACTGAAGTAGAGCGACTGGGGTTGACCCAGCGTTTAGAGCAGCTTCAAGCGGCCCAGCGAGAGTCGCAGGCGCGATCGCAGTCTCTACCTCGTTTGGAGGAAACCCAGCGGGAGCTAGAGCGGCAGTTGAACGCTGCGCAGCAGACCTACGAGACCCTCTTAGCCCAGCTGCAAGAGGTGCAGGTGGCCGAAAATCAGACCATCGGCAACGCCCAGGTGATTTCAGCGGCGACCGCGCCCGGCAGCCCCGTCGCGCCTAGCAAAAAAATCAATATGGCGGCGGGCATAATTGCCGGACTGCTGATGGCGATCGCCGCGGCCTTCCTGCGAGATCTAGCCGACGGCTCGGTGAAGACCATCAGGGCGGCCCAAGTACTCTACGACCAGCCCGTCTTGGGGGTAATTCCCGCCTTCCGCAGCCCCAGCCCCGTCGTCGACCGGCCCAACCGCGATCGCATCGTGGTGCTGGCTGCGCCCCAGTCTCCTTTGAGCAGCGCCTACCAGATGCTGCAAGCCAACCTAGAGTTTGCCAACCCTGACGGGGTGATTCGGGCGGTGGCCGTCAGCAGCGCCGTGGCGGGGGAAGGAAAGTCGGAGGTTGTAGCCAACCTTGCGGCGGCGGCGGCCCTGCGGGGACAGCGAGTCCTTCTCGTTGATGCCAACTTCCATCAGCCCATGCAGCATCATTTTTGGGAGTTGAACAACACCACTGGGCTCAGCAACGTCATTGTCCGGCAATCAAGCTTTCATCAGGCTGTGCAGACGACTGTGCCCAATCTCGATGTACTGACGGCAGGGGTGACGCCGCCCAATACGCTAGCGCTCTTAGGCTCTAAGGGGATGGCTCACCTCGTAGAGAGCTGTAGGCATCGCTACGACTACGACCTGATTTTGTTTGATACCCCAGCGCTGCTGGGCGCCGCTGACACCCTCACCTTGAGCAAGCTGACGGATGGATTACTGATGGTGGTGCGCCCCGGAGAGGCGACCCAGGCCCAAGCCACTCAGGCAAAGGACTTTCTGGAGCGCTCTAGGCAGACCGTTCTCGGCCTTGTCGCCAACCACGTGCTGGTGGCCGAAGAGCCCGACAGCTACTACTACTTCCAGGATGGAGACCGGATTGCTGAGCCTCCTGTCGAGGTCGTGCCTGCAGCCGTGACCACTGGCGCGACTACTGGCGTGACTACTGGCGCTTAAGCTCAGCGTCACTGCAGGGTTCTACCAAATAGGGTCTGCCGCGCAGGGTTCGCCGCAATCTATATCGCGATCTAGCGCCTGCGCGGACAGTCCCTCATTCACCTCCGACAGTACCGTCCCCACCCCACCCTTATTTCTATAGGAGTTCTATGCCAGTATTTCTCCGGCTACCTCACTCCACCGCGATCGCCCTTATCCTGCTGGCTAGCTCAGCTCCGTCCAGTAAGGCTGTTGAATCGCTGCCGCTGCCCGCGATATCGACCCAGGGCGCAGCCACCCAAGGCCCAGCCCTACCGCCCGCAGCGCTAGACCCCAACTACCAGCTCGGCCCAGGGGACCAGATCGAAATTACCGTCTACGGCTACGAGGAGTACACCGGCCCCAAGGTAGTGCTGCCAGACGGCACCATTACCCTGCCGCTGGTGGGGCAGGTGCAGGTGGAGGGGCAGACCCTCAGCAGCCTGACGAGCAGCCTGACAACGCAGCTCAGCGCGCTGGTGGTGGAGCCCGCCGTGACCGTTAGCTTGGCCACCCTGCGCCCTGTGGTGGTTACGGTTGCCGGAGAGGTGCAGCGCCCGGGTCCGGTGGAGCTGCGGGGACTGACCACGGCCACATCCGCCAATCGCGGCACCCCAGGCGCGGCCCTAGAGGCGATGCCCACCCTTAGCTCCGCCCTGATGGAGGCTGGAGGAGTGACAAGTCTGGCCGATATCCGCGAGATTCAGGTGCAGCGCACCGGCAGCAGCGGGGAGGCGCAGACCATCAGCGTTAACCTGTGGGACGCCATCTGGTCAGAGGCGACGCCCCAAGACCCAATTTTGCAGGACGGGGACGCGGTGTTTGTGCCCCGCAACACCAGCGGCGATCGCCTTGACCGGCGGGTGCTAGCCCGCTCTCGGCTCTCCCCCGACACGGTGCAGGTGCGCGTCGTCGGGGAGGTCACCCTACCGGGAGAGATAGCGGTAACCCCCGACAGCTCAATTTCGAGTGCGGTGGCTACGGCGGGCGGGCCCACAGAAGACGCTAACCTGCGCCGCGTCGAGCTGGTGCGTCTGTCGGAGAGCGGCACCATCCAGCGAGAGCAAATTGACCTGCGCAACTTAATTGACGAGTACCAGGTGCAGGAGGGCGACGTGGTGTTTGTGCCGAAGGGCAACACCTTCTCCATTCTCGACTTTGCGGGCCGGGTGCTGCGGCCTTTAGGGGCGGTCATTGACCTGATCAACCAGTTTTAGATTTAGATTCCAGATATTAAGACAACTATGAACATTTTGCTCTCTGCCTACGAGTGCGAACCCAACCGAGGGCGCGAACAGGGGCGCGGCTGGAACTGCGCCCTAGAGCTTGCCAAGCTGGGCCATCACGTTTGGGTGCTCACCCCCACCAAAAACAAGGCGTTGATTGAGCCTGTGCTGGCCACCCTATCGCTGCCCGCCCTCACCTTTGTCTACATCGCCGACTCTGAGCTAATTCGCAAGCACCTCACAGACAAGAAAGGCACCATTTTGCGCTACTTCCTGTGGCAGTGGAAAGCCCGGAGCGTGGCCCAAGCCCTAGATGACGCCCATAACTTTGACGTGGTGCACCATGTGACCATGGGCAGCCTCACCGGAGGCTCGTGGCTGTGGCAGCTCAAAAAGCCCTTCGTCTTCGGTCCGGCGGGCGGCGGCCAGACCGCGCCAGCGGCCTTCAAGCAGTACTTCTACGACGCCTGGTGGACCGAGGCCTGCCGCAATTTCATCGTCAACCGTCTGATTCCGCTACACCCCTGGCTGCGCAACACCTTTGGCCACGCCGACCTAGTGCTGGCGGCCAATCGCGACAGCGTTGGCCTGGTGCAGCGGCTAGGGGCTAAGCGAGCCGAGCTGTTTTTCGACGCCGGACTGCCCGAGGACTACTTCCCGGCGGAGCCTCCAGTAAGAGAGCCTGCCGATGAGCTGCGGCTGCTTTGGGTGGCCCGCATGTTTCCCCGCAAGGCCCTGCGGCTGGCTCTAGAGGCGATCGCCGACGTGGACCCAGCGGTGCCGGTGCGGCTGACCATTGCCGGGGGCGGCAGCCCAGGAGACGCTGCTGCCCCAGTGGCTAGAAGAGCTGGGCCTGACGGACAAGGTAACCTGCGTTGGCTTTCTGACTTGGGATGCGGTGAAGGCCCAATACCTGGAGCACGACGCCATGCTGTTCACCAGCCTGCGGGATACCGGCGGGGCGCAGCTGCTGGAGGCCATGGCCCAGGCGCTGCCCGTAGTGATCCTCGACCATCAGGGCGCGGGAGACCACGTTCCGGCAGCGGCGGGAGTAAAGGTGGCGGTCACCGAGCCCGCTGAGACTCGACAAGGGCTGACCCAGGCCATTGAGCGTCTCCACCGCGACCCAGAAGCTCGTGCGGCCATGGGGAGGGCGGGGTTTGCCTACGCTAAAACGCAGACCTGGCCCAAGAAGGTGCGGCGGATGTCGCAGTTTTACCAGACGCTGGTGGCCTCGAAGCCGGTCGTCGTCGGGGATATCGCCTCAAAGTCTATGGCGATCGCCAACCCTGAAACCGCCGGGTAGGGATGTCAACCCGGTTGTAGGGACATGGCAGTGCCATGGTTTAGCGTCCCGGAGGCCCCCATCCCTGGCCCTTCCCCCAATTAATCCGCTAGTCCAATATCGACCTATTTTTACTATGTTTGCAATTCACGGCGCTTACTACGACAACAACTTCGGCGACCTGCTGCTGATGAAAATTTTCGAGACCTGGCTGCGCGCTTCCGCGCCGTCGCCTGTAGTCTATCCCCTAGTGCCAGAGGGGGAGCAGTCCCGGTTTGGGCGATTTTTTCCGGAGGCTCAGTTTGGGACCCAGAACCCTCAGCAGTGGCAAGGCCTGATTTACGCTGGCGGCGGTCATTTTGGCGAGCCCAACATCAGCTCCCGTAAGGGCTACCAAGGCTACCGCAGCTGGAGCCTGCGCTTTTTCCTGCGGCACGTGTGGCCCGCCGAGCTGTGTATGCGTCACCAGGTGCCCTACCTAATTGCCGGGGTCGGCGTCGGTCCCCTGTCTAACCTTTTGGTGCGGAAAGAGGTGCAGCGCATCTTTGCCAACGCCACCGCGGTTTCAGTGCGAGACCAGGCCTCTGAAACCTTTGTGCGCGAGCAGCTCGGCATCGACACCGTTGCCATGGTCCCCGATGCCGCCCTCACCCTGACGCGGGAGGACATCCCGGAAAAGGCGATCGCATCTGTGGAGCAGCGCCTGTCTCCCTACGGCGATCGCCCCCTGCTGGGCATCCACCACCCCCGCTATATCTTGGCCGACACGCCCCAAGCGGAGGCCCTGCGCAACAGTCTTTTAGAGACCCTGGCGGCCAACCCCCAGGTGGTGCCGGTGGTGCTGGCCGACGATGGGGGCAGCAAATCGTCTGAGCCCTGCGATCGCTTGGCCGGACTGATTCAATCGCGCACCAAAGGCCCCTGCCTGACGGTGCCGTTTCAGGGCACTTGGCAAACCGTCGCCCTCATTTCTCGGCTCTCCGCCGTGATGACCACCAAGCTGCACGTGGCGATCGTGGCCTACGCCATGGGGGTCTACGCCGAGTCCTACGCGGTCCACGCCAAGGTCGCCCGCTTCTACGAGCAAATCGAGCGATCGCAGCAGTGCACGCTGCTGGAAAACCTGACGCCAGAGCTAGCGGCCCAAAAGACTGATCAAGCGGTTCAGGCAGCCTGCAGCCCGCCCGACATCAAGGACGAGGCTTGGCACAACATACGCGCCCAGGCGCTGCAGAACCGCATCATCGTGACGTCCTTCGCCCAAACCCGCGCCCAGCAGCTTGCCGTAGCGTAACCCCGCCGTATGGGTAAACGGCCATTTACCCCAACCGAGATCGTTAATCATTGGAGATCGCCATGAAGATTTGGCACGTCGGCGCATCGGCCTCCCCCAAGCGGGTCAGTGGCCTCAATATGTCGGCCTGGGTGATGGCCCGCGAGCAGGCTAAGCTGGGCCATCAGGTCACCTTTGTGGTCCATTCTCCCCCGGACCAAGCGGGGGAGCAGGCCGCGAAAGCTGGCGGCTTTGAGCTGCTGCACTTGCCCAACACCTGGCGGTATGATCCCCAGGCAGTCGCCCAGCGGCTGCGGCAGAACCCGCCCGACGTGGCCCATATGCACTCTGTCTTTCAGATGCGGCAGGCCATGCTGGCGCGGCAGTTCCGCCAGCACAACGTTCCCTACGTGATTAAGCCCGCCGGGGGGCTGCTGCCCGAGGTGCTAAAGCGGGGCTACTGGCAAAAGCTGTTCTACAGCTGGGTGCTGGAAAGGCCGCGCTTTCACAACGCTGCGGCGATCGCTGTGGTTACCCCTGGAGAAGAGCGGCCCGTGCGGGCGTTTGTCCCCAGCTACGGCGGCATCGTCCGCTGGATGCCTAACCCGGTTGATATCGAAAGCCTTCAGGGCCAGCGCTGGCAGGGCCCAGAGGCAAAGCGGGTGGTATACCTGGGGCGATTCGACGTGCTGCATAAAGGCATCGACCTGCTGGTGGCGATCGCTCGCTTTGCCCCCGAGGTCGAGTTTCATCTCTACGGCACCGAAGACGCCAAGACTAAGGCCTGGCTGGACGAACTTAAGCAAGACTTACCCGCCAACGTACAGTTCCATCGCCCGGTGTACGGCCCCGACAAGTTTCGGGTGCTGGCAGAGGCCAGCCTCTACATTCAGCCCGCCCGCTGGGAGGTGTTTGGCATTTCTATTGCGGAGGCCATGTATCTGGGGACGCCCTGCGCGGTGGCGGAGACAATTAACTTTGCCGAGCTGTTTGAGCAGCACGATTTGGGGCTGGTGCTGCCGCCCGACGCCGATGCTGCCGCCGCCCGGCTGACGTCGCTGCTCAATGACTCCGAGCAGCTGCAGCACTGGTCTCAGCAGGGACAGCTGTTTGCCGAGACCCATTTCCATCCCCAGTCGGTGGCCAAGAATTATTCGCGGCTATATCAAGACGTGGCGGTGTAGTAGGGACATGGCAGGCACGTGTTTAGCGACTCTGGAAAAGGCGACACGCTTTGGTTTTACCCCCCTTAATTCCCCCCTTGATAAGGCTACCGTGTACACACATCTTTGTTGAGAAGCCTAAATGCTGCATTACCCCCCTTAATCCCCCCTTACTAAGGGGGGAAAGGGCAATTCTCCCCCTTGAGCTTTGGCGTTAGCCTGCCCGCAGGGCGTAGGGAAGCTAGAGGGGGTCAGACCGACTCGTGTGTACACCGTAGCTTGGTAAGGGGGGAAGTGCAGTTCTCCCCCTTGAGCTTTGGCGTTAGCCTGCCCGCAGGGCGTAGGGGAGCTAGAGGGGGTCTACCAGAACGTTAAACACACATCAGTGCCCTGTCCCCGCGGGCAACTCCAACGGCTGAATGCCCTATCGCAACTAAAATTTCACCTATTTGACAGCCATGTCTCTAAAACAGAAAGCCGCCAAAGGTATCGCCTGGTCCTTTGTTCAGCGCTGGGGAAGCCAGGTCATCTCCTTTAGCGTCTTCCTTCTGCTGGCCCGACTGTTGGGTCCCGAAGACTTCGGCCTGATTGCCATGTCGGGGGTTTTTATCGCCTTTATGCGAGTGTTCCTTGACCAAGGCTTCGCCTCCGCCATTGTGCAGCGGCAAGACCTAGAGCCAGAGCACCTCGACACGGCCTTTTGGATTAGCATCGGCATCAGCCTGGTGCTGATGGCGCTCACCTGGGCCACGGCAGGCCTCGTTGCCCACCTTTACCATGAGCCAGAGTTGACTTGGGTGATTCGCCTGCTGTCCATCAACTTTGTCTTCAAGGCGCTCAACAGCGTTCAAAACGCGATTCTTACCCGGCAGATGGCCTTTCGCCCCCTGGCCGTGCGAGCCCTGATTGGGATTACCGCAGGAGGGGCGGTGGGTGTGGCAATGGCGCTGATGGGCTTTGGCGTTTGGAGTTTGGTGGGCTATCAGCTCGCCAACGGCATCGTCGAAGTTCCCGTCCTTTGGATGGTCAGCGACTGGCGACCGGGACTGCGGCTCTCTAAGCCCCACTTTCGGGAATTGTTTAACTTTGGCATTCACGTCGTCGGCATGAATGGGCTCATCTTTCTTTCTAACTATTCCGACAATTTACTGGTGGGCTATTATCTCGGGCCGACGGCGCTGGGCTACTACACCATTGCCTACCGCGTGCTGACCGTGCTGACGACGCTGCTCGCTAAAACGACAAACCAGGTGGCCTTTCCCACCTTCTCGCGGCTGCAGCACGACCCAGAGCGGCTGCGACGGGCTTTTTGCCAGGCCACCCGGCTCACCAGTCTGATCGCGTTTCCCGTATTTTTGGGGATCTCCGCCGTCGCCTCTGAGCTCGTTCCCGTCGTGTTTGGCGAGCAGTGGGCCCCGAGCATTCCGGTGATGCAGGTGCTGGCCTTTTTAGGCATCCTGCGGACGGTATTTCAGTTCAACGGTCCCATCATGCTGGCCATGGGACAGCCTGACTGGCAGCTCAAAATCAACGTATTTAATACGGTGATGAACGTCCTCTGCTTCTTTATTGCCGTGCGCTGGGGCATTTTGGCGGTGGCGATCGCCCTGGTTGCACGCAGCTACCTCTCAGCACCGTTGGGCTTCTGGTTAATTCAAAAGCTCATCCGGGTCAAAATTGTGGACTACCTGAAAGAGTTTGGCGTGCCTTTGCTCAGTGCCGGAATCATGGTGGCGACTATCTTTGCGGTCAAATCGGTTTGGCCGGAGCAGAGCGATCCTCGTCAGGTTCTAGTCACCAGTATTACTGCTGGCGGTTTGGTCTATGGCGGCAGCGTATTTCTGCTGGCTCCCGATCTTTACAGGCAAGTACTCAGTTTTACCCAGGGGTTTCTCGCGAAACCAGCTACCAAGAAATAATCCCGTAGCGCTTTTCTACCAACGAATTTGATGGTTTATGCAGCTGATTTCAGTCTCTTTGCGTGAAAGATTCCTAACAGTTCGATACAGAAAAGCGCGAAACAATTCGAACGGGGTCTAGTCAGTAACTCTAACATCCGCAGACTTACGCAGATCAGCGACCCCCGATCCCCATCAGTCGAGGACACCATGCCAAAACTGCTATTCGTCACAGAACATCCCTTTTATCCAGACACCTCAGGAGGTGCTCAGCAATCTTCGCTCTACCTGTTTGAAAGTCTTCAGCGTCTGGGCTGGGAGATAGAAGTCATGTGCGGGCTATCCCTGCGATCGCCCTTCACCCGGCGAGGCTGGCTGCGGTCGCTGCTGCGGCTGCAGCGTCCCGGCTTGGTGCTTCAAGACAAGGACTTGGGATATCCCTGCTGGCGACGGCTGTCAAAATTTACCCAGCTGCATGACTGGCAAGAGTGGCTTGAGCGCCGCTTGAGTAAGTACCAGCCCGACGTGGTGGTGGGCTACAGCAGCCCCAACTGCCCGCTGCTCAACTACGCCGCCAGCCGGGGATACCCCAGCTTTTACTTTGTACGAGAGTTGAGCAGCATTGAGGCGGGCGAGACCATTCCCGCCAAGATTCACGCCATTGCCAATTCTCCCTTCACCGCCTCCCAGGCCAAACGGGTTACCCACAACCCCGTTGGGGTGGTGCTGCCCTTCATCGATGTCGAGCGCTACCGGGTGCCCCAGCGCGATCGCCGCTACATCACCTTCGTGAATCCCGTTCCTGAAAAAGGAGTGGACCAAGCGATTGAAGTGGCCCGGCGACTCCCTGAGGAAAAGTTTCTGTTCGTCAAAGGTAAGTGGACCCGCTACCAGAACCGACCCGACGCGTTTTTGGAAATCGCCCGCGAGCTGCCCAACGTCGACATCATTGACTACCAGAGCGACATGCGCAAGGTCTACCAGATGACGGACATCCTGCTCGTGCCGTCGCAGTTTACCGAGACCTTTGGCCGCGTCATCGTCGAGGCCCAGGCCAACAGTATTCCCGTGGTGGCAGCCCATATCGGCGGCATTCCCTACACCCTGGGCGAGGGCGGCCTGCTGGTTCAGCCCGCCGACCAGGCCGAGGGCTACGTTGAGGCGCTGCAGCAGCTGCGCCACAGCGAGGGGGTCTACGAGCGGCTGTCCCGGCAGGCCTACGCCAACAGCCAGCGGGCTGAGTTTGAGCCTCAGTATCAGGTGCAGCGGTTTTTGAAGTTTGTCGAAAGCCGCACCATGCCCGTGAGCTGTTAGCGCAGCTGCTCTGAGGCGTTTGCGCGCCCCGTCGCCTACGAAACGCAAGGATTCAAGCCAAAATCCCTGTCAGCGATAGGGTAACCGAAACAAGTTTAGTTCCAGTGTCACCATGAACCATTCCGATTACCGCATTAGCGTCGTCGTCACCTCCTTTAATCACAAGGCCTACCTGATTGAGGCCATAGACAGCCTGCTGCAGCAGACGGTGAGCCCCTACGAAATTATCGTTGCCGACGACGGCTCCACCGACGGGTCCGTGGAGGTGATTCAAGACTACGCCCGCCGCTATCCCGACCGGGTCCGCGTCGTCCTTCAGCCCCACAACGTAGGCATCCCTAAAAACCGCAACGCCGCCCTCAAGGTGGCCGCGGGAAGCCACGTGGCGATCTTAGATGGGGATGACAAGGTATTGCCCAACGGCGTCGAAACGGCCATTGAAGCGCTGCAGTCCCATCCGGGGGCCGTCGGCGTCTACAGCAACGTGCGCATCGTCGGGTCAGGGGGGCAGCTCATTAGCCTGCGCGATCGCGTCCCCCACCCCTCGGGGGCGATTTTCGCCTACGTCGCCGCAGGCAAGTTTGGGCTGCTGCGCAGCTTGGTCATCAGCCGCGCCGCCCTGCAGGACATTGGCCTACTAGACGAGCGCCTGCCCCGATACGACGGCTTCGACCTGTCGGTGCGGCTGGCGGCCCACGGCAGACTGGTCTACATTCCCACGCCGCTGGTGGACTACCGCGTCCATCAAAACAGCGACTCCACTGCCCTAAACGCCGCCGCCCACCTCAAGGATTTGACCTTGATCTACAGCAAGCTTGAGCCTTTGCTGGAGCAGATTCCCCTGACCGAGGGCGATCGCATTCGTCAGGCCTGGACCACAAGGCTGTTTCGGTGGCGATTCTTCGACGCCATGGAGCGCCGCGACGTGGGGCGCATGCTGGCGCTGCTGGGGCAGGCGCTGACCGGTCGCCGCGTCCCTCTCAAAGAGCTGTTCAAAATCGCTAGGGGAGCGATCGCCGGCGAAACCCATCGGTCTATTTTGCTGCGCAGGGCGTAGCGCAGCGTCAACTCTATTGTAGGTATCGGTATGAGCATTGGCCCCACGGGCGAAAACCTAATTTTTCTAATTTCTCAGCCCCGTGCGGGGTCTACGCTGCTGCAGCGCATCCTGGGCAGCCACGCCGCCGTCCACACCCTGGCCGAGCCATGGGTGATGCTGCAGGGAGCCTACGGCCTCAAGGATACGGGATATAGCGCCAACTACACCGTTTCCGCCGAGCGGCAGGCGGTGGGGGAGTTCCTGCAGGGGCTACCTGAGGACGCCTACATAGCGGGGCTGCGCCAGCTGTATACCCACCTCTACAACGCCGCCCTTGCCTCCACCGATAAGGCCTGCTTCCTCGACAAAACCCCCCGCTACTACCTAATCATTCCCGAGCTGCAGCGCATCTTTCCCCAAGCGAAATTTGTCATTCTGCTGCGCAATCCCTTGGCCGTGGCCTGCTCCATCGCCAACGCCTGGAAGCGAGACAACTGGTTTCGGCTGCACCGCTACGAGCAGGACTTGGTGGCCGCGCCGCGCTACTTGATAGAGGGGATTGAGTCCTTGGGCGATCGCGCCCAGGTGGTCACCTACGAGCAGCTCACCACCTCGCCCGCCGAGACCGTCGAGTCGCTCTGCGCTGCCCTCAGTCTTCCTTTCTCCCCAGACCTGCTGCAGTATCAGACCCAGTCAGCTCCCCAGTCTGGATACGGCTACAAAGACCAGGGCAGCGTCTTTCGTCAGGGAACCCCCAGTCAGCAAAACCTAGATAAATGGACGCAGAACCTGTCTGACCCCCAATATTGGCGGGTGATTCAAGACTACTTGACCCTGCTGGGGCCGGATACTCTGGCCCAAATGGGCTACGACTTTGACGGCCTGCAGCGCACCGTTGACGAGTTCCGCCCCCCCAAGCTACAGCAAATGGGCACCATTCCCCTGTCGTGGCTGCTGAAGACGCGGGAAACCCGCCGCAGCTGGGAGTACGAGCAGGCCGTCGTCAACGTGATTCGCGCCTTTCAGCGGCGGGGGGCCGGGGGGGCGCTGGTGCGTCTATTACAGAAATACACCCTTACGACCTGGACTACACCATGACCCGGCCTCGATTTACCTTTTGCGTCCCTAACCTCAACAAAATTAAGTATCTGCCGGCCTGCATCGACAGCATCCTCCAGCAGGACTGCCCCGACTGGCGATGCGTGTTTGTCGACGGCTATTCCACCGACGGCAGCTGGGAATATATGCAGCAGTTCAAAGGCGATCCGCGCTTTCTCCTGCTGCAGGGCCGCCAGCAGGGCATGTATCAAGACTGGAACGAGTGTCTGGCCCATGTCGACACGGAATACTTCTACATTCTCACCAGCGACGACACCTGCTACCCCGCGTTAGTTTCAGAGACCACCCGCGCCCTTGATGCCCACCCGGATGTGGACATGTGCCACGTTCAGTTTGCCTACATCGACGAGCAGGGCCACATCACGCGCCCCTACCAAGACATCATTGAGCACCAGTTCCCCCTCTACGCCGAGGTCAACCGGTCCCCTCACCGCCGCTCGGGGCTATGCGAGTTTGTGCTCCACTTTGCCTACCGAGCCCCCTACGTCACTATTACCTCGCTCGTGTTTCGCACCCGCCTCCTAGAAACCCTGCAGGGCTTTAGCAGCGACTACGGCTCTTCCGGCGACTACGACTGGACCATGCGAGCGGCCCTCGCGACGGACGTGCTCTACTTACCCCAGCTGCTGGCCACCTGGCGCATCTACGACGGGCAGGCCACCCAGCCCACCCGCACGGTGGAGAAAGCAGAGCGGGGGCTCAAGATCGCGGCGGCTAATGTAGAACGTCTGCAGACGCTGAAGCCAAAAGCTCTCGAAACCGCCCAGGGCAAGGCGCTGCTGGCCCACCTCAGCTATGAGTACCTGCTGCGGCAGTACAAGCAAAGCCGCCGCGATCGCCGCAGGCTGGAGAGTGCGTGGCGGCTGGCGCGCCTGGTGCTCCACAGCCCCACCATCTATCTCAACCATCTACAGGCCAAGCTAACCCCCAAGCGGACCTTCACCCTCCACCAGTCCCGAACCCGGTTTGCGTCAGCGTTGATCCGTCAGTACGGCCTTCAGTGGCCCCCACAGCAGGTGGCATTACCGGCCAAACCTTGATGAGGATACGGTGAAGCCGGAACCTTGGCCCCTAGCGCCTGGTCTACCATAACCAGCGAAGGTCAATTAAACCTTGTCTGGGTTGGGAGCTGGGCTTCCCCCGATGTAAGTGTTTAGCAGCTTTGGAGAAGCAGCGAGATGCCTCGGTCTTACCCCCCTCAATCCCCCTACGCCCTATGACCTTCGGTCAGGCTTCGCCAACGGGCAGGCTGCGCCAAAACAAAGGGGGAAGGTGCAGTTCTCCCCCTTAGCAAGGGGGAGTTAGAGGGGGTCTTCCGAGATGCCAAACAGATACTCCCCGACGGGGAGACCCGGCTCCCAGAATAGTTTTTATCTAATATGCGAGGTCGAGCCCGGTATAAACCGGGCGCAATCGACCTATAAGGCTGCACTACCGCCCCTTCCATTCTGCACCTGTTAACCGTGCTAAACGGTAATACCGTTTCAAGGGACGCGTAAAACTATGAGTTCTTTCCATCCGTTTGTTTCTATTATTATTCCCGTATTTAACGACTCAGAGCGCCTGAGCGCCTGCCTGTCGGCGCTGCACAACCAGACCTACCCTCGCGATCGCTATGAGATTATTGTGGTCGACAACGGGTCCAAAGAAGACCCCCGCCCAGCTGTCGATCCCTTCCCCCTAGTTACTCTCACCTACGAAAAGAAAACCGGCTCTTACGCCGCCCGCAATCACGGCATCAAGCTCGCCAAAGGCGAGGTGGTGGCCTTTACGGACGCCGACTGTCTTCCGGCCTCCGACTGGCTGGAGACGGGGGTAGCCACCCTGCTGGCCACCTCAAACTGCGGACTGGTCGCGGGAAAAATTGAGCTTTCCTTTGAAAACCCCAAGCAGCCCACCCTAGTAGAACTCTACGACAGCGTCACGGCCTTCCACCAAAAGAAGTTCATCGAGAAGCTGCGGTATGGGGCAACGGCCAACGTTTTCACCTTTCGCGCCGTTTTAGGCCGGGTGGGAGGATTCAACGACAGCCTCAAGTCCAACGGCGATCGCGAGTGGGGACAGCGGGTCTACAAGGCGGGCTACCAGCAGGTCTATGGGGAGAGCACCCGCGTCGCTCACCCGGCCCGTCGGTCGTTTGCCGAGCTGTTCAAGCGCACAATTCGCATCACCGGGGGCCACTACGATTTCAAAACCCGGCGGGGCTACCGCTGGAAGGAGTTCTTGAGGGACTTGTCGAGAGACCTGATACTCTCTAGCGAAGACTGCCGCCGCATCTGGACCCACGGGCGCTTGAGCGCGGCCCAAAAGCTGCAGATCAATCTAGTAATGCTGTCGGTGAAGCACCTGAGCGCCCGCGAGCGGCTGCGGCTGCGGCTGGGCGGCATCTCGACCCGAGGCTAGGCCCTGACGCGTCCCTAAAAGCTTCCCTTTAAAGGGGAAGAGTCCAAACCACACAGCGCCTAGCCTCGACATTCTAATTTCCATTACCCACACCGTACCGATGACTTCATCTCCCTTTGTCTCCGTCATCATTCCCGTTTTTAATGACGCCGAGCGCCTGCGGCTCTGCCTACAGGCCCTAGAGCGCCAAAGCTACCCCCGCGATCGCTACGAGGTGGTTGTGGTGGACAACGGCTCAGATGATGACCTGCAGCCCGTGGTGGATCCCTACAAGCAAGTCGTCTTGCTGAGGGAGCGTCGCCCAGGGTCTTACGCGGCCCGCAACGCCGGCATCGCCAAAGCCAAAGGAGATATCCTGGCGTTCACCGACGCCGACTGCATTCCCGACCGGCAGTGGATTGCGCTGGGCGCAGCGCGCTTTTTGGCCGCCGACAACTGTGGCCTAGTGGCGGGACAAATCGAGCTGTTTTTTCAAAACCCGTCACAGCCCACAGCGGTGGAGCTGTACGACAGCATCAAAATCGGCTTTCCCCAGGCCGAGTTTGTGGCGGAGTCCCACTACGGGGCCACGGCCAACCTGTTTACCTCCAAAGCCATTGTTGAAGCGGTAGGGTCCCTTTGACGACAGCCTCAAGTCCAGCGGCGATCGCGAGTGGGGGCAGCGGGTATTTGCCGCAGGCTACGGGCAGGTTTACGCCGAGGAGGCCCTTGTGGCTCACCCCGCGCGCCACACCTGGCGGCAGCTGCGGGTGAAGGTGGCCCGCGTCACGGGCGGTCACCTAGACTTAGTGCGATCGCGCGGTGTGGCCCCTGTTCCACTGCTGCTGCGGATTCTTCGAGACTCTATTAAAGACGTCCTGCCCCCCGTGCGGATGTACTTCTACATTTGGTCCTACGACCACCTTAAGACCCACTGGCAGCGCCTGCAGTTTACGGCGGCGATGCTGTTTGTGCGCTATGTGCGCAGCTGGGAGCGCCTCCGTCTGGTGATGGGGGGCAGCTCTAAGCGGGCCTAGCGCTTTGACCTTGAAATCACGGCGTGAAGCGGCACTGAATCAGTCCAAAATCATAAGCCCAAAATCCAGCGCTGCCTTCATTTCACTACCGCTGCGACGCCAATAGTTCCATCCATTCTTACTACAACTTTTCTACAAAGAGGCAGACATGTCAGAACCCATGCTCGCCAGCATCATTATCAACAACTACAACTACGCCGACTTTCTCGAACAGGCCATCGACAGCGCCATTTATCAGACCTACCCTCATACGGAAGTAATTGTGGTGGACGATGGCTCCACTGACGGTTCCCGCGACGTCATTAGCGGCTATGGCGACAGCGTCCGGCCTGTTTTTAAAGAAAACGGAGGACAGGCCTCTACGTTTAACGCCGGCTTTGCCGCCGCCAAGGGCGAGGTGATCTTCCTGCTCGACGCGGACGACGTGTTCATGCCTCAAAAGGTGGAAACGGTCATGGATGTTTTCAAGCGACACCCCCAAAGCGGCTGGTGCTTCCACACCCTAAAGCTCATTAGCGACGCCCACAAAACCCTGTTTGAGCCGTTTCCCAAAGGCGACGCCCTAGAGCAGATTTACGACATGACGGGCTACATTCGCAGCAAAGGGACCGTCTCCTTCGACCCCCCCGCTACCTCCGGCCTTTGCTTCAGGCGATCGCTGCTAGCGCAGGTGCTGCCCATGCCGGAGGGAAAGCATATTTCCATCGGTGATCACTACCTAAAGTTTACGACCGTGGCCCTAACGCCAGGGGTGTTCTTGGAGCAAAACCTAGCTAACCAAACCATTCACGGCAACAACGCCTACACCTGGCAACCCAAAAATCAGCTGATGCAGGCCCGCATCCTGATTTTGGCGGCCTACTGGATTCGTCAAAAGTTTCCCAACCTGGAGCGCTTTACCCACGGGCTGCTGGCTCGCGGCATGAGCGCATCCTGGCGGGCGGGGGGCATTGAGGCGGATCAGCGGGATTTTGTGGCGAGCTATTTGCGATCGCTGTCCTGGCTAGACCGGTTCAAGCTCAATTCTCGGGCGGTGTACCGCTATTTGGTGCCGCGCTAACGGTTCTTTTGTCGTCCAATCTCGTCTCCGATTGAACCTGTGGGTGGGCTTGGCACCGCCAAGCCCCTACAACGGTCTTATACATACCGCTCATGCCTTTTACCATTTCTTTTCGTCGTATCGAACCGGGATTTGCGGTGCTGACCCTGCTGCTGTCCACCGAGTCATTCATTCTGCTGATTCCCCATGCCCTGCGTCAGGTGTTTTGGCTGGGGGTATACGCCATGACGACCCTGCTTTTGGCGCTGCAGTGGCGGACGGCGCTGCCCGTGATTGTGCGGGCCAAGCTGCTGTGGCTCTACATGGGGTTTATCGCGGCGTCGGTGGTTTGGTCGACGGCCCCTGGAGAAACGGTGCAAAAGGCGATCGCCCTCACGGGAACGACGCTGTTTGGCGTCTACCTGGCGGAGCGTTACTCCCTCAAACAGCAGCTGCAGCTGCTGGCCTGGGTGATGGGGATTGCGGTGGCCCTGAGCTTTGTGTTTGCCCTGGGGTTGCCCAGCTATGGCCTGCAGGGGGGGCAGTCTTGGCAAGGAATTTATCACCACAAAAACCTCTTGGGCCGGGTGATGGTGCTGAGCGGCATGGTGTTTTTGTTGAACGCGCAGCAGGGGCAGCGGTGGGCCTGGGTTCATTGGGCGGGGCTGGGGCTGTCGGTGGCGCTGCTGGTGTTGTCTAACTCGAAAACGGCTCTGGCGCTGTTTGTGCTGCTGCTGGCCTTCATGCCGGTCTACCGCATCGTGCGGCTTTACTACAAGCTGGCGGTGCCGGTGCTCAGCGTCACCCTGCTGCTGGGCAGCGGCGTGTTTATCGGTATTTTGGCCCAGATTGAGTCCGTGGTGGGGGCCGCCGGCAAGGATCTCACCTTCTCAGGGCGAACGGACCTGTGGAGCATCGCCTTGACGAAGATTCAAGAGCGGCTGTGGTGGGGCTATGGCTACGGCGGATTTTGGCGCGGCTGGTCGGGGCCGTCTGCAGACGTTTGGTTTCTAGAGCCTTGGTTCCCTAGGCATTCCCACAACGGCTACCTGGACCTTTGGCTCGACGTGGGGCTGCTGGGCATGATTGTATTTGGGCTGGGGCTGGCGTTTGCGTTCTACCGGGCCATCCGGCGGGTGAGCGTCACCCAGACCTCTGAGTATTTGCTGCCCCTGGCCTACCTAACGTTTATGCTGCTCTACAACCTGACGGAAAGCGTCTGGCTGCTGCAAAATACTTTCTTTTGGATTTTTTACGTCACGACGGTCTGCACGCGGCACGCGCCTCAAGAGCGAGACGAGCCTGCAGACCCGCCGCCGGTTCAGGCGGAGCCATGGGTGCTTACGTCTAGATAACGGTTTTGAAAAGGTATAGAACTGAAGCCATGGCTAAATCAGCCTTGATCTATTGCGATGACCTGCTGGCCTATTCAGCCACCTTTGTGCGATCGCAGGCGGAAGCGCTGCAGGAGTTTGTGCCCCACTACGCGGGGATACAGCGGGTTGAGGGGCTACCGCTGCCGGCAGAGCGGACCCTAGTTGTCGACGCCGGTCGGTTGGGCAAATTGTGGAAGCTTTCCTATAAGCTCCAGGGCTTTGCCCCCGATTTCTTCGAGCGCGCCCAGAAGCTGCAGCCCAGCCTGGTCCACGCCCACTTCGGGCCAGACGGGCTAAGAGCCTTACCCCTCGCTCAGGGACTGAATATTCCGCTGCTGGTGACGATGCACGGCTACGACGTCACCCTGACGGAACAGGCCATTCGCCAGTCCACCTCCAGCCACCGCACCTATCTACGCCACCGCAGTCGGCTTCAAAAAAAAGCCACCTGCTTCATTGCGGTGTCCCACTTTATTCAGCGCACCATGCTCAATCAAGGGTTTCCCCCCGAGAAGGTGAAGGTGCACTACATCGGCGTCGACACCGCCCGCTTCTGCCCAGACAGCACCGTTTCCCGAGAGCCGGTGGTGCTGTTTACGGGCAGGCTTGTGGAGAAGAAAGGCTGCGATCGCCTCATCAAGGCAATGGCCCAGGTCCAGCAGGTGCGCCCCGATGTTGAGCTGGTGGTAATTGGCGATGGGACGCTGCGCTCTTCCCTAGAAGAGCAGGCCAAGGCAACCCTAAAGCGCTATCGCTTCTTGGGCCGCCAGTCTCCCGAGCAGGTCAAAGCCTGGATGAACCGGGCGCAGGTGTTTAGCGTCCCTAGCGTCATTGCGCCCTCGGGGGATGCCGAGGCCTTTGGCATCGTTTTTGTTGAAGCCCAGGCCATGGGGCTTCCCGTAGTCAGCTTTGCCAGCGGCGGCATTCCAGAGGCGGTGATGCACGGTGAGACGGGCTTTCTTGCTCCGGAGGGAGATTGGGAGACCCTCGGTCAATACATTCTCCAGCTGCTGACGGACTCAGTTCTGTGGCGACGATTCAGCCGCCGGGGGCAAGCTTGGGTCACCCAAAGCTTCGATTTGCACCGGCAAACGCGCCAGCTTGAAGGCCTCTACCACCAGGCGATGGGGGTCTCCTCGCTGCGATCGCTGGCCTCCCCGGTCAAATAGTCCCATGGGTCGGATGGGCATTGCCCACCCTGCGATCGCTGGCCCCCAGGCTTAATAGGTAACTTTCACTAAGGATAATTCATGAGACCTACCTCCACCCTTAACACCCGACTCGGCTACCTCAGCGGTGCCCCGCGAATTTCCACCCACCCCGAGGCCGAGATTAGCGGCCCCCGCGCCCACATTCTGGGCTGCATTCGCGCCAAAGAAGCCCTGGGCTGGCAGGTGAACCCCTTCATCGTCGGCGATCGCGTTCCCACCGCCTGGGTGACCGGCAAGTCGGAGCGGGCCATGAGCGGCGGGGTGCCTCGCGCTTTGGCGCTAGACCTGGCGCGAATCGTCCTGGGTATGAAGTACGCCCGCGAGGCCTGGAGCGAGCTTGGGGGTCAGGTGGACTGGGTCTACGAGCGGTTTGCCCCCTTCCAGGCGTTGGGAAAACCTTTTAAGCGCCGCGGGGTGCCCTGGGTTCTGGAAACCCACGCCCCCCTGTTTTACGAGGCCAAAACAGAACGGAAAACCACGGTGCTCCACGGCTTAGCGCGGCGGCTAGAGGTGCAGGCCTACCGCGACTGCGACGCCTTGGTGTGCGTCACTGAGGCGCTCAAATCGCTGGTAATTGAGGCCTCGGGCATTTCTGCCGACAAGGTGATTGTGGTGCCCAACGGCGTCGACACCGAGCGCTTCAACCCCAAGCGGGCAAAGCCCAAGCGGCCGTTCCCCCACCTGACGGTGGGCTTCGTCGGGCGGCTGTACAGCTGGCACGGGCTGGACCTGTTGCTGAGCGCCATTCACGAGCTTAAGCTTGAGGGCATCCCCGTTGGTCTGGTGGTGGTGGGGGACGGCCTGATGCGGCCTGAGTGGGAGGCTCTGGCTCAGACCCTGGAGCTGGGATCTCAGGTGGCCTTTGTAGGGCAGGTGCCCTGGTCAGAGGTGCCGGACTACATCGCCGGGTTTGACGTTGGCTACACTGGGCAGATCAAAATGCAGGTGGGCAAGATGTATCACTCGCCTCTGAAGCTCTACGAATATATGGCCATGGCCAAGCCCGTGGTGGCCTCTGCCTTTGAGGATGCCCGGCGCACGCTGGAGGAGGGGAAAACCGGCTTTCTTTACGCGCCGGGGGACAAGGAAGACCTGAAGCGCGCCCTCACCCAGGCCCACCACCAGCGCCAGCAGCTCGCCGCCATGGGCGATCGCGCCCGCCAAATAGCCATCGACCACCACAGTTGGGTAGCCCGCATGGACAAGATGATGAATGAACTAGAGGAGATTTTGACGGCGCGGCCTGCCTCAATGCTGGCGGCGCAGCTGTCTTAGTGAGGCCTAGCTGGCGATGTGCAGTACCAAGAAGGCTGCTTACGAAACGGGGACTTGTGCGGGTCCCCATTTCGTAATGGAAAAGCCACAGGAGTTGCCCCTCGGCCAAACCTCCCGCATCCGTGACGTAACCCCGTCCAAAGGTATCGACAAAAGCCTAAGCGTGGAACAATTACGGACCCAACGTGGTCTTGAGTAATCAATAGAGGCCGCTAAGTTGAGTGTATTCTCTCAATGACTCACTTATCGGTATTTCTCGTCGCTTAAACCGGTGCAAAAGGTTTAGAATACCGAATTTTGGCAGGTCAATACTGCCCCCTGTAGATAAGCATTCATCTCCAACTCATAGGTTCAATCTTTTTTGCTTGAACCAGACGAGACGTGGGTCTCGATCCGCAAGCTTTTTACTCCGTTTTAATTTTTACTGTAGGCGTTCTGCTTACCCAAGCTCAAGGTGTGGTCTACCTGCTTAGTCCGATCTTCACGCCATTGAGTTCAACCCATGATTCAATCTATACAAGACCCCAAGCTGGTCGAGCCGAGAGCGCAGTTTGAAGAAGTTCCCCTTCTGCAAACGCGTTTTCACAAGGTGACCGTTGAGCAGCTGATTGACTACATCGTTGACGCCGGTCAGCGGCCTGAAAAGACGGTCGTCGGCAACGTCAACATCCGCAGCGCCAATTTTTCTTGCGACCTGCCGTGGTATCGCTCGTTTCTCAATCGGTCAGACCTCGTATTTTGCGATGGATTTGGGACGCTGCTGGGCAGCAAACTGCTTGGAGCCGATGTGCAGTCGTGCCACCGGATGACCGCCCCTGACTACATCGAGGATTTGGCCCAGGCCTGCGATCGCAACAATCTCTCGGTGTTTTTGCTGGCCGGTGAGCCCGGCATTACCGACCGCGCCATTGCTCAGCTCAAGGCGATCGCCCCCAACCTTCGCATTCAGGGCCACCACGGCTACTTCGAGAAGTCAGGCCCGGAGAACGACGCCGTCATTGACGCCATTAACGCGTTTAAGCCTGACGTGCTCTACGTAGGCTTCGGCATGCCGCTGCAGGAGTGGTGGATTGACGAAAACCTGGACCGCATCGACGCCAAGGTGTTTCTTCCCCTAGGAGCCTGCCTCGACTTTTATACCGGAGCGGTGAACCGCGGCCCTCGCTGGGCCACCGATATGGGCCTAGAGTGGCTCACCCGGCTATTTACAGAGCCGGGACGGCTCTGGCAGCGCTACCTAGTGGGCAATCCTCTCTTCTTCTACCGCGTCTTCAAGACGATGCTAGGGCAGCGAGTCCAGACTCTCCAGGTCCCCTCTCAAGCCCCTACTCAACCTTCTGCTCAAGCCTCCGCTCATCCTCCAGCAGCTAGGCGCTCCTCAAACAATATCGACCTGCGGGCCTCCACCTTCACGACTCTGCGAAAAGGCCTGCCCCTGGTGTCTCTGCGGGTGCTGACGCTGCTGTCCCTAGACATTAGCCTGCTCAGCGCGGCCCAAGAAGCCAACCGATGGTTGACCCACCAGCCCTACTGGTTTTGGAGTCAACAGGAGCAGACCCTGGTGATGCTGCTCAGCGTCGCCCTGCAGGTGTGCTTTATGGCAGCCTGCGGGCTGTACGGTCCGGGGGAGCACCGCCGCGACTCTGGGACGGTAGCCAAGGCGCTGGCGCTGGCGGCTTTGCCCCTCGGTTTGGCTGCGTCGCTGCAGCCGAACGGGTTTGTTCTGGGGACTGCAGTGGCAGCGGTTTGGCTGCTGAGCGTCATTTTTGTGATGGCGGGGCGCGCCGCCCTCGATAGAGCGATCGCGTCAGTGCGGCGGTCGGGGACGGGGCGCTATCCCAGCGTTTTAATCTGTCCATCCGACCAGGTTGAGGCCGCGCGGCAGCTGCTAGGGCAGCAAAATCGCTACGCTCTCAAAGGCTGGATTGACGTCAACGCAATTGACAACAGCGGCTGGGATCTGACGCTGAAAACGATTAGCCAGCAGGGGGTTTCAGACGTGTTTCTCTACGGAACGCAAACCGTAGAAAATTCGATGTTTTTGTACTGGAAGCTGCGCAACGCCGGTATCACGCTGCAGGTCCTGCCCGCCAACCTCAGCGCCCTACCCCGCGAGTCAAAGCTAGGGAAAGACCTCTCTTCCCACAGGCTCACCCCGCCGCTGCTGACGGGTAGCGAATTTCTAGTCAAGCGCGTCTTTGATACTTGCGGGGCGCTGCTGCTGCTGCTGCTGCTGTCGCCGCTGCTGCTGCTGATTGCCACGCTGATCAAGCTGGACTCTCCCGGTCCGATTTTCTTTAAGCAGACGCGCATGGGTCTCAAAGACGATCTTTTTCAGGCCTGGAAGTTTCGCACGATGGTGATCAACGCGGAAGCCCTGCAGGCTCAGCTTGAGACGATGAACGAAACCCAGGACGGCATCTTGTTTAAGGTGAAGAAAGATCCGCGTATCACTCGCGTTGGCGTCTTTTTGAGGCAGTACAGCCTAGACGAGCTGCCCCAGCTCATCAACGTGCTGCTCGGCGAGATGAGCCTGGTGGGTCCGCGCCCCTTACCTCTCCGCGACACCGAGAAATTCTCGCCCCACCACTTCGTTCGCCACGAAGTGCTGCCCGGCATCACGGGGCTGTGGCAGGTCTCAGGCCGCTCCGACATTCTCGATTTTGAAGACGTCGTGGCCCTAGACCTGCGCTACATCGAGAACTGGTCGCTGCTGCTCGACGTCAGGATTTTGCTGCGGACCGTCGACACTGTTTTGCGCAAGACGGGAGCCTACTAGAACTCGGCGAGTAGGGGCCTAAAGCGATCGCTTTAGGCCCCTACCTCCCCTTCGCACGAGGGCAACTTTCAAACTACCCCGACGCTTACCACTGTTGTTTACGAGAAAACAGAAATGGATATTACCCTAAGCACGCAAACCGAGGTTGTTCCCGTTTTGGGTCGCCTCACCTCCCTCGGCTCGCCCAGCGCCACGGCAGTTATGAACAATCGATTTAGCCTTCCTTCCTCAGCATCGTCGCTACCTGATGACGCACCGGTCACCAGCGATTCTACGTTTACTGAATGGGAAAACCCTATGGCAGGTGGGGAAGCAACCTCTTTTCAGGAGTACTATCAGCAGTTTACGGGGCATTCAGGCCTCGGCAATGCAGCTCCAGCGCAGGGCCGCCGCTACACTATTGTGCGTCACAGCGGCTCGCCCTTGACCCACCCCTCTCTAAAGATAGGACTGGCGGGACTCGGTAGCCTGATGACGGCGACGACAGCCGCGTTTCTGCTGTCAGACGACTTCAATACCCCGCTGGCGTCATCACCGTTGAACTATTCCATTCCCGCTCAGGCCAACGCTGCTGACAAAGTGACTCTGCTTGCTCAATCTCCGACGTCGGTTTCCCCAGACGTCAGCGCAGTCGCACTGCCCGAGTTCTCCGCCAACTGATTCTCCCTGACTCGGCTACTCACATCAAGGGCCGCCACCCTGGTGGACCGGCCCGTCTCTATTGCCACACCCGTCATGATTGCTGATTTGCCTGAAAAAAGTATGCGCCGCGTCAGGTGGATACTCACAGCCGGATGGGGCATCTTGCTTTGCTCTTTGCTGTACGACCCCCTTTCGAGCCAGCTGACCGCTGGGTCGAGCCTTGTCAGCCCGTTTCGTTTAGGCCCCAGCCGCTGTGTTGAATTTCAGGGACGGTGCTTTGAGGCCGCCCCCTACAGCCTGGGCAATTTTGTCTTTTGGATGGTTGTCGTTCCAGCCTGTATCTTCGTTTTGCTGGTATTTGGCCACGATTTCTGGCGGCGCAGCTGCCCCCTGTCGTTTGTCTCCCAGCTGCCTGGGGCTCTCAAGCTTCAGCGTCAGCGCAGACGGGTCCATACGGGGACGGGAAAAATTTATCGTGAGGGGGTCACTATCTCGGGCTACTCCTGGCTAGGACAAAACCACAGCTCCCTCCAGTTCGGCCTCCTGTTCCTGGGGTTATGCGGTCATCTGCTTTTCGCCAACTCTAGCCGCACCGCACTCTTTGCGCTCTCGCGCACGACGATTCTCACGGCGATCGCCGTTGGCAAGATCAGGGCGCGGCAGCTTAGATGTGATGAGGCGATCTTTAGCTTTTAGATGGAAGCCCCGCGCTGTAAGCAAAGCATCAGCGTCGGGGTGAAAATCGTGTGAGTCGAGGTGCGCCCCTAGTCTGATGCCGAGGGCAGAAATTGAGGGCAGTGGCGAGATGAACAAATGGTAGAATTACATCGCCAACGCGGACAAACCGCCCAGAGGGACGACACGGGTGGCGGCCTTCTGTTCTGACACAAACTGCAGCTATGGCTGGTGAACAGTGCGGCAAATTAGGATACGTGAGGTGAAGGAGTAAATACTTGGTGTCTGGGGTGGGTCATCACCTGGACGTAAGAATGGCCTGTGGATGGGAGCTAATCGGGGTCGCATAGCGTGCTGCGTGACTAGACAGAGCCAAAATAAGCAGGAAATCGCAGGGGAGCGCTCTCTGAAGCCGGCGATTTATCTGTAAGATAAGCGCCGGGAGAATGTCACTTGAGACTTACAGACTCACAGCCCCCTAGGCCTAGAATCGACGTCAAGCGAGCAAACTTTCTATGTCAGATCCTTCTTTCACTCTCAAGCTTGCCGTCAACGGAACCCTGATGCGGGGATTAGAACTCAACGGCAACATGCAAGCAGCGGGAGCAGAATTTCTCTACGATGCCCAGACGGAGCCGACCTACCGCCTATGGTCCATCAGCGATCGCCACCCGGCTATGCAGCGCGTGAAGGAGGGTGGCGCCGCGATCGCCCTAGAGGTATGGGCTGTACCGTCTGCAGGTCTATTGCAGATTTTGCAGCAGGAGCCCTCGGGGCTAGCGATTGGCAAGGTGAAGCTTGCTGACGGGGAAGAAGTGCTAGGGGTGCTAGGGGAGGCGATCGCCTGTGAGGGACAGCGGGAGATTACCGCGTGGGGCGGCTGGCGGGCCTATCAAGAGGGGCAACCTCAGTAGGTTTAGCGACTAGACGGGAAGCCCCGCGCTCTACCCGTCAGGGTGAGCGTCGGGATGAGAGTCGCGCTAGCCGAAGTGCGCCCGCAAAATGATGCACAGCGGATAGTGCGCTCAGCGCTGAGGCTAGCAGTTGGTATGATAGAGATAGCAAGGTGATACACCCCGCAAAGAGTGTGACGGGCCCGTAGGCGAAAGCTGCAAGTCACCCGTTCCTCAGTTTGCAAATGTATCTGCGACACATAGTGCGTATCCTCCCTCGCGGAGATGAAAATTCAAAACTCTGCCGTGGGGCATCAGGCGGAGTATAAACCTATCTCAGGATATGTCCCGGCAATAGCTGGGAGTCACTGAGGAAGCCCGCGCTGTACAGCTTGCTGTCAGCGTCGGGAGGATGTCACTGAGCGTCTCTCAAGACCAGGTGCGGTTGAACGATACGCGATGAAAGGCGATCAGCTGCTCCGCTTAGAGCGCATTGGCGTCACCTACCCCAACGGCACAGTTGCTCTAGAGTCGGTGTCGCTACGGTTGAACCGGGGCGAATTTGTTGTGCTCTTGGGCTCTTCTGGCGCAGGAAAATCGACGCTGCTGCGCGCGATTAATTATCTGCACCCTCCCACTCGCGGCAGGGTCAGCATTAACGGCTTGGGCGCGCTTTCCCAATCCGCTGCGCTACGGCTCCATCGCAAACAAACCGGAATGATTTTTCAGCAGCACCAGCTGATTGAGCGATACTCAGCGCTGCAAAATGTACTCACAGGTCGACTGGCCTACCACTCGTTCTGGCGGAGTCTGCTGCCCCTGCCCCAGCGAGACCAAAAGATCGCCTTAGACTGCTTGGCGCGGGTGGGCTTAATTGATAAGGCGTTGACGCCCGTAAGCACCCTAAGCGGCGGACAGCAGCAGCGGGTTGGCATTGCCCGCGCCTTGGCTCAGCATCCGCAGCTGATGCTGGCAGATGAGCCCATCGCTAGCTTAGACCCAGAAAGCGCCCACACAATACTGGCGCTACTGCGCTCTATTTGTAAGACCGACGGCATTGCGGCGCTGCTGAGCCTGCACCAGGTCGATTTTGCTCAAGCCTACAGCGATCGCATTATTGGCCTGGCCCACGGGCGGATTATTTTTGATGGCCCTCCTACCGCATTAGGACCTCAAGTGTTGAGTGAAATTTACGCAGGGCAGCCTGCCGGTTCGCCAACCGATGTAGAGCGTTATGACATCAGCGAAGCAAGAAACTAATCCGGCGTTGTGTAGGCAGCTGAACGCGCAAATGTCCTAATGCATCAGGACATTTGCTATAGTGCGGGTTCACTATTTCAACTTTAAAGAGCGGTATGGTCAGTATCGGCTTGAGGCAAGGCATTGCAGGATTGATGGTTATTGGCGTTGCGGCGGGGTCCGGCTGCAGTCTTTCTGAGCCGGTGAGCGATGCCTCAGCCGGTGATTCCGCCTCAAAAGCCAATCCGCCCCGACTCGTGGTTGCCCTGCTCCCCGATGAGGATGGGGCCACCATCATTCAAGACAACCAGGGACTGGCAGATTATTTAGAAGAGACGCTGGATAAGCAAATCGAGCTGGTGGTCACCACCGACTATTCGTCCATGATTGAGGCCGCCAGCAACGAGCGATTAGATTTAGCTTATTTTGGCCCCTTGTCCTACGTGCTGGCCAAAACCAAAAGCGATATCGAGCCCTTTGCGGCCCGGGTTACTGACGGCGCGACCACCTACACCTCGGTCATCATCGGGAACGCCAATGATGGCATCGAGGCGCTTGCAGACATCGAGGGTACCACCGTCGCCTTCGGCGATCCCGCCTCCACCTCTAGCCGCCTCTTTCCGCAGCTTACCCTGACAGAGGGCGGACTAGAGCCTGGCGAAGATTACGAGGCCGTCTTCTTGGGCTCCCACGACGCGGTGGCGCTGGCCGTTCAAAACGGCAATGCCCAGGCTGGGGGAATGAGCCGACCCATCTTTGACTCCCTGGTCGAAGACGGCATGATCGACGCGGCTCAGGTCACTATCATTGCCGAATCAGACCCAATTCCCCAATATCCCTGGGCGATGCGCTCCAACTTGGACCCAGAACTAAAAACTCAAATTCGCTCGGCGTTCTTGAGTTTAGAGGATGATGCAGTGCTCTTACCCTTTAAGGCAGACGGCTTTGCGGCGATGCGCGATGGGGACTACGACGGAATTCGTAGAGCGGGGGAAGTTTTAGGATTAAACTTAGGCGAGTTTGTTCAGTAGCGGTATGCGTTCACCGACCGATAGCGCACCGGGCCAAGAGCCCTTTCCCAAAGATCCGTTCAGCGGTATTCTCCGCCAGCATCAGCGGCGGTGGTATAGGCAGGCGATACGGCTCGCCCTACTGTTGGGGCTTATTTCGGTGAGCTTTGCTGCCGTCGGGCTGCTGGATGTCAGGCGCATGGCAGCAGGTCTCCCCGCGATCGCCCGCCTCGCCCAGGCCTCATTTCCGCCAGACTTTAGCCGCTTTCCCCAGTGGATTTCCCCAATTGTTGACACCCTAGCCATGAGCGTGGCCGGGACGGCGATCGCGGTTGGGTTGTGCCTTCCCCTATCCCTACTGGCCGCGAGAAACACGTCTCCTCATCCCGGCGTCTTCCATCTCGCTCGCCTGGCGCTCAACGTGGCCCGGGCCATTCCCGAGCTAATTTTAGGGATGATTTTGGTGGCAGCGGTGGGCTTTGGCACATTGCCTGGCACCCTGGCTTTAGGTCTGCATTCTATCGGTATGGTCGGTAAGTTTTTTGCCGAGTCGATTGAGCTGAGTGACCAGGCTCCCGTAGAAGCGGCCCGCGCCACTGGCGCAACGCAGCCACAGGTGATTGTCCACAGCATCTTTCCCCAGATCTTTCCCCAGATAGCGGATGTAACCCTTTACCGCTGGGAATACAACCTGCGGGCATCTCTAGTGCTGGGGGCTGTGGGGGCTGGGGGCTTAGGGCTGGAGATTATTAGCGCTCTGCGGGTGTTGAAATACAACGAGGTTTCGGCCCTATTGATTTTGGTGTTGGTGTTGGTCACCCTTGTCGATAGTCTGAGCAGCTATCTCCGCCCTAACGCTGCGGACTAGGTTTTGAGCAGGAGGCCGCCCTAACGCTCTCCCCCTGACCCTACGGGTACAGTCAGAAAGTCCTGTTTCACTGGCTCATGCCTAGATATCCAAGCAAGCCCAGACATCCCCGGTCAGAACGCCTTCACAGGCTGTTTGTTTTACGTCGACGGTGCGTCCCACCGCAGACAATTTGAGGAAATCCTCTTCTCAGCACCAGCTGGCTCTGGCTTGTGGTTGACCGCCACTACAGGTTTTTCAGGTGCTCCGGACCATACCCATAGGATATATTAGTGCGCATTACCGCTATCTCTTAAGTACATCTATACTTAAGTACATCCACAAGTACACCTATTGCTCACCTCAGCGCTGCCCTCAATTCTCGCCTTCGGCATCAAAGTAAAGGCGCACCGCTCTCCCATGTCCTACACCATTTCCTAACCGCCACGCGAGCACTGGCCACATCTTAAAGGCTTCCAGAAAGACGATAGTTTCCTCGACCATTCATAATTCCTCTCAAGATCCAGTCCAACTAGCTCAATCTTCCCGATTTCTTCCCCAAAAGCTCCGCGCCCTTGCCCTACTATTATCTTTAACGTGTCAGGCCGGGCCAAAGGAGCAACACCATGCGAAGACGAGACTTACTACAGCGGGGCACCGCCTTCACTACAGGCATCTCCCTAGCTATGCTGCTCAAAGCCTGCGGACCTAGCAGTGACACCACCTCAGACGCCCCCTCAACCGACGCAGAGGCAGACGCCTCGGGCAGCAGCGAACCCGCTATCCTCACCGTCGTCCGAGGCGGCGGCTTCCCCAACGGCTTGGACCTGCACCAGGTGGGCACCAACCGCCCCGCCTACGGCACCTCCTGGTGCCTGTACGATCGCCTCGTCACCTTCGGCACCAAAACCCTAGAGGACGGCTCCTTATCCTACGACTACACCACAGTTGAACCCGAGCTGGCCGAATCCTGGACCGTGGCCGACGACGGACTTTCGGTGACCTTCAAGCTGCGGGAAGACGCCACCTTCCACGACGGCACCCCCGTCACCGCCAAAGACGTGAAGTGGTCTTACGATCGCGCTGTTTCCGTGGGCGGCTTCCCCTCGTTTCAGATGAAGGCCGGGGCGCTAGAGAACCCTGAGCAGTTCGTTGTAGAAGATGACTATACGTTTCGGGTCAACTTCCTGCGCCAAGATAAGCTGACCCTGATGGATATGGCGGTGCCCATTCCAGCCATCATGAACTCAGCGCTGATTGAGCCCAACGTCACCGAGGCTGACCCCTGGGGGCTGGAGTGGGTCAACGCCAACCCGGCGGGAGGCGGAGCCTATAAGCTAGAGTCGTTCCAGCCCGAAGAGCGGGTGGAGCTGGTGCGGTTTGAGGAGTGGAAATCGGGGCCGCTGCCCGCCGTTGCTAAGATCATTGAGCTAAACGTGCCCGAGGCTGGAAACCGCCGCGCCCTGTTGGAGAAGGGGGATGTGGACGTCAACTTCGACATGTCTGAGAAAGACGTCAGCGAGCTGCGCACCACCGGAGACTACACCATCGTCTCTACGCCCATTGAAAACTGCCTTTACACCATCGACCTCAACTCTCAGCCCGAGCTGGAGGGTGCCCCCAACCCCTTTAGCGATGTGAAAGTGCGGCAGGCGGTGGCCTACGCCATGCCCTACGACGACATTGTGAACACCGCGCTCTACGGGGAATGTGTTCCCATGTACGGGGCGGACAGCGCCGAGCCGAAAACCATCGACTGGCCCCAGCCCTACCCCTACAGCACCGACCTGGAGCAGGCCAAAGCCTTGATGGCAGAATCGGGCTACCCCGAAGGCTTTGAGACCACCCTGGCCTTCAACCTGGGCACCCAGGAGTGGGCCGAACCCCTGAGCGTGCTAGTGCAGGAATCCCTGGCCCAAATTGGCATCGACGTCACCCTGGAGAAGGTGCCAGGCTCCAACTTCCGGGCGGTGCTGGTGGAAAAGAACCGGCCCATGATTGTCAACAACTTCGGCGGCTGGCTCAACTACCCCGACTATTTCTTCTTCTACTCCTACCACGGGCAGAACGCCACCTTTAACGGCAGCGCCTACCAAAACCCTGAGCTAGACAAGCATGTGGACGCAGCCCTGGCCTTAGCGCCGGACGAGCCTGCCTACGAAGAGAACGTCAAGGCGTTCCTCAAGATCGCCTTTGAAGAGATGCCCCGCATCGTGATTGCCCAGCCCTACCTCTCGGTGGCCATGCAGCCCGGTGTGGAGGGCTATCAATATTGGTTCCACCGGCAGCTGGACTACCGGCAGCTGCAGAAGGCGTAACTCATGGCCCGGCCCTCCACAATCACGATTATCCTTCGCCGCATCCTCGCCGCCGTTCCCAGCGTCATTGGCGTGATTGTGGTCACCTTCGTGCTGACGCGATCGCTACCGGGGGACCCAGCGGCCTACTTTGCCGGGCCAGCGGCCAGCCAGGAGGCCATCGACCAAATTCGCGTCACCCTAGGGCTGGACCGCAGCCTGCCCGAGCAGTTCTTGATCTACGTGGGGGAACTGCTGCGGGGGGATTTGGGCAACTCCCTGACCACGGGGCAAACGGTGATGTCAGACCTGCTGACGCGACTGCCCGCCTCCCTGGAGCTAACCCTAGCGGGGCTGCTGTTTTCTCTCAGCTTAGCCCTGCCGCTGGGCATTCTAGCGGCCACCCGTCCGGGCTCTTGGATTGACCATGGGGTGCGGGTATTGGCCACGGCGGGGGTGTCCCTGCCCACCTTCTTCACGGGGCTGCTGCTGATCTACGTCTTCTACTTTCGCCTCGGCATCGCCCCTGCCCCCCTGGGTCGACTGGCCCTGCTCTACTCGGCTCCAAACCCCGTGACGGGGCTGTTCCTAGTAGATAGCCTGCTGGCCGGAGACTTGGATACCTTCGGCGCTGCCCTAGGCCAGCTGATTCTGCCCGCCATTACCCTAGGGCTGTTTGCCCTCGCGCCGTTAGCCCGCGTCACCCGCGCCGCCATGCTGGGGGTGCTCTCCAGCGACTTCATCCGCACCGCCCGCGCTAGCGGACTGGCCGCCCACACGGTGCTGTTTGCCTATGCTTTTCGCAACGCCATGCTGCCGGTGGTCACCACGCTGGGGGTAGTATTTTCCTTTTTGCTGGGGGCGAACGTGCTGGTGGAGAAGGTGTTCGCCTGGCCGGGGATTGGCTCCTACGCGGTGTCGGCCCTAATTGCCTCCGACTACGCGGCGGTGCAGGGATTTGTGCTCACCATGGCGCTGCTCTACGTGGTGCTAAACCTGCTAATCGACTTGCTGTACACCGTAATTGACCCTCGGGCAGGTGTGGAATGACAGCGCCCTCGCATAGCAAACCCCCCAGCGCCTCGCCCTTCAAAGCGACCCTAGACCAGGCCCGCTACGTCATCAGCGAAAACCCGGTCACCTTTGGGGCCTTCCTGATGTTCTCTGGCCTGGTGCTGCTGGCGCTGCTGGGGAACGCGATCGCCCCCTACGACCCGCTGGCCAGCAACGCAGCCATGGCCCTATCGCCCCCCTCTATGGCTCACTGGTTTGGCACCGATGCCCTGGGGAGAGACGTGCTCAGCCGGGTGATGGTAGCGACGCGGCTGGACCTGGGGATTGCGGTAGTGGCCGTGGCCTTGTCCTTTGTCCTGGGCAGCATCTTGGGCACCTGCGCCGGCTACTTCGGCGGCTGGTGCGATCGCCTTATCAGCCGCGTCATCGACACGCTGATGGCGTTTCCGCTGTTTATTTTGGCCATGGGCCTAGTGGCCGCCCTGGGCAACACCGTGGAGAACATCATCTACGCCACTGCGGTGATCAATTTGCCGCTCTATACGCGGGTGGTGCGCTCTGAGATTTTGGTGCGGCGGGAGGCGGGCTACGTGGAGGCGGCGCGGCTCGCGGGCAATAGCCACCTGCGGATTATGGCGGCGCACCTGTTTCCCAACGTGCTGCCGGTGATGATGGTGCATATTTCGCTGAATATGGGCTGGGCGATGCTGAATGCGGCGGGGCTGTCGTTTATTGGTCTGGGGGTGCGTCCGCCGACGCCGGAGTGGGGGATTATGGTCGCCGAGGGAGCGACGTATATTATTTCGGGGGAGTGGTGGCTGGCGATATTTCCGGGGATGGTGCTGATGCTGGCGGTGTTTTGTTTTAATTTGCTGGGGGATGGGCTGCGGGATTTGATTGACCCGAGGATGCGAACGTAACCGGCTGCTTGGGGGCAGGCCCCCAAACCCCCATCTGGGGGACGAGTTGACTCCCCCAAACCCCCTGCAAACGGCGGTATCTAGGGGAAGTAAAGCGTTAATGGAGGCGCATTTAGCCCTGGTCCAAAAACGCTGCGCTGTCAAGTTGTGATGAGGAATGGGAGGACAAAATGAGCGACAACGAAAGCCTCCTCACCGTTCGGGGACTGTCCGTCGAATTCCGCACCCGCAGCGGCACCGTCAACGCCCTAGAAAACGTTAGCTTCCAGATCAACCGAGGCGAAACCCTCGGCATCGTGGGCGAGAGCGGCTCCGGGAAATCGGTGCTGGCGCTGACCATCCTTGGAATTCTAGACCGCGCCGGGGAAGTAACCGCCGGAGAAATTCTCTGGCAGCAGCCCGAAGGACTCTGTAACTTACTCAAATTCCCAGAAAGGCGGCTGCGATCGCTGCGGGGCAAAGAGCTGTCGATGATCTTCCAAAATCCTCGGGTCGCCCTCAACCCCATCCGTCAGGTGGGCAAGCAGCTCACCGACGTACTGCGCTGCCACACCGAGCTGCCTCGACCACAGCTCAAATCCCGCGCCGTGGAACTCTTGGCCAGCGTCAACATCCCCGACCCTCAGCAGCGCTATAAGGCCTACCCCTACGAGCTTTCAGGCGGGCTCTGCCAGCGGGTGATGATTGCCCTAGCCCTGGCCTGCTCCCCCGACCTTCTGATCGCAGATGAGCCCACCACAGGTCTGGACGTCACCACCCAGGCTACGGTGATGACCTTGCTTAAGCAGCTGGCCACAGGGCAGCAGATGGCCACCATCGTCATTACCCACGACCTGGCCATGGCCTCAGAATATTGCGATCGCATCTTAGTCATGCATGCGGGCCACGTCGTCGAGAGCGCCCCTACCCACACCCTATTTCGCCAGCCGCGCCACCCCTACACCGCTAAGCTAATCGCCGCCACCCCAGAACCCCACAAAGGCTTTAACGACCTGATTCCCATTTTGGGCAACCTGCCGGACCTACGCCGCTCCGACCTCCCCCCCTGCCGGTTCATCAGCCGCTGCGATCGCGCTACCGACACCTGCCACCAAAATCCGCTGCCCTACGAAACCGTAGGGGCCGACCACGCGGTGGCCTGCTGGCACCCTTTATCGCCCTTTGACTTCCCTATGCCAGCCGCACCAGCGCCGCAGACCGAACTTCCCCCCTTGGCAAGGGGGGACTGAGGGGAGTAAACCGACAGCCTTAGTTAAACACCTGTAAGCACAGCCTCAAAATGCTCCAAGTCACCGGACTCGAAAAACACTTCCCCGTCGCGCCGTCCGGGTTCTCCTGGCCGCTGATGCCCAGCCCCAAGCGATCGCTCCACGCCGTGGACGGCATCGACCTCACCATTGCGCCAGGGGAAAGCGTCGGGCTTGTGGGAGAGTCGGGCTGCGGCAAGTCGACGCTAATTCGCCTCATTGCCCGCCTGCTAGAACCCACCGCAGGGGCGATCGCGTTTGACGGCGTCGATATTGGCCGCATCCCAGTTGGCACCTTTGCCCACAGCGCCCATCGGCCCGAGCTGCAGATGGTGTTTCAAGACCCCAGCGACAGCCTCAACCCCCGGTTCACGGCCTTTGACACGATCACAGAGCCTATCCGGCGACTTGGGGACAAGCGCAGCCGCCAGCAAATGCAGCAGCGGACCATGGCGCTAGCCCAGCAGGTGGGCCTGCCGCCCGAACTGCTAGGCCGCTTTCCCCATCAGCTTTCTGGGGGCCAAAAGGCGCGGGTGGGAATTGCGCGGGCGATCGCCCTCAGCCCGAAGCTGCTGATTTTGGATGAGCCCACCTCGGCGCTAGACGTGTCGGTGCAGGCGGTGATTTTACATTTGCTGGCCGACCTGCGATCGCAGCTGAACATGAGCTACCTGTTCGTCTCCCACGACCTAAACGTGGTGCGGCTGCTGTGCGATCGCATTTTGGTGATGTACCTGGGCAAGCTGGTGGAAACGGGGCCCACAGACCAAATCTTCAACCATCCCCAGCACCCCTACACCCAGGCTCTAGTCTCGGCTATTCCTAGCTTTGAAGGCCGTCCGCCTCGTATTCCTCTGACGGGTGAACCCCGCAGCCCCATCAACCCCTCGCCTCAGGTTTGCCGGCTCTATGGCCGCTGCCCCAAGGGAGGCGATCGCTGCCAACAGGTTCTGCCGATGCTCCAGCCTAGCGGCGATGATCATTACGTCGCCTGTCACTACCCGGGCTAATTGCTACATTAATCACGCCGGTAGCATTCTATCCCGTAGCCGATGGGGCATGTTGAAGCATTTGTCTAACGGCAAAACGCAGCGGCGGCAGATAACCCAGAACTCAGCACCAACGGCTTCCGTCCGTCCGCTGCCGTGAAGTGTTAGACCTCTATTACTTAACTAAAATAACTTAAACATTTATGGGTTAAACAAGTATAAAAAATCAGGTCAACATTACTATAAATAATCATGAATATCTCTAGTCTTTAACTCACTGGCTTTCCTTAACATAAGCTCTTCACTCTTTTGCAAAGCAGGATAAATAACAGCTTTGTTCAACCCTTTAAGTAAATTCTCTGTAGAGTCATAAACTAGAGTATCTAATACCCAATCATATTTATTTCGGAGATCTCGAAACATTGAGAAGGGATTTTCTCCCTTCTGAAGAATAGGAACGAAAGGAATCATATAGTTTGGCACTGTTGCCTGTAGCTCAAGAGGACTTGATTTCGGGTTTGTAATATCTGCTATAACAAATCGGCACATCCCGGTCAGGGTCACAATTGTTTCGGTAAAGTCTCGATCACTGGGGCGGTCGAAATCAAATATCATCGGGACAAAATTGTGCTGTCTTAGTGCATCTCTTATCGCATCTAACACTATTTTACGTTCTTGAGTAAATCGCCCTAAAATCAGCACCGCTTTAGATGTAATGGTGTCGATTATGTTACGGAGCTTCTGATTGTTGAGCAGTAAATATGTAAATTGAGCAACTTCAAGATTATCCACTGTAATGGTAGAAGAACCTTTAGGTGTAATTACTAAATTGTCTTGATTTGCGCCTTCTAAATTTAAATCCCAAGCAGATATTCCCCAGATTGAACTACCTGTAAGATCTACATTCCTAAAATTAGTTTCTACAAGCCGCGCACCCATAAGGTTAGAATTTCGCAAACAAGTATTGCTAAAATTTGCCTTGAATAAATCAGCAGCACCTAAATTAGCTTGACAAAAGAAGGCACTACTACAATCTGCTCTAGATAAATCTGATCTCCATAGCTGAGCTGAACATAAATTAGCTTCCTGCAATGAGGCTTTACATAGATTTGCTCCTTCAACCCAAGCACTTTGCAAATTAGCTCTAGTTAGATCAGCTTCTTCTAAAATTGCTTGATTAAGGTGTGCTCTAGATAAATTTGCCTCAGTCAAATCTACGGCTCTAAAGTTTGCCCGCCAAAAATTAGCTCTGCTCAAATCATAGCCTCTTAAATCTCTCCGCTTCAAGGGAGCGATTAAATGCGAATCCATATCAGTTAACTGAGCTTCTTTAAAGTCAGGTTCTATGTCTGCATTATGTTTTCGCCATTCATTCCAAAAATTTTTACCTTTATCCAAATTGTTTACATGCTCTTGATTCATGACCTGATGACAGCTATCGAAATGGTTAAATGGTTAATTTTATTTTGTTTTGAGTCTATCTCTTCAATAGTCCGGACAATTTTCTAGGCGATCGCTGAAACCCTTGATTTCTCGTTCGCTCAACTATCGTAAGAGAGGGCTAAAACCCTCATTCTCTCGTTGATCATCAAAAACTGTCCGGAGTGTTGTAACCACGATCGCCTCAAAAAAATCCGCACCCTATCTAGCAATTGCCCTGCTCGCCGCTTAGGGCCACCCATACAGCACCTAAGCAGCGGTCATAGCGTTGGCTAGACCGGCAGCACCCTGCCCCGCAGCCCAGACGGTGCTTGAAGCCCGTAGCGCGACAGCAGCGTCGGCAAAATGTCGTAGAGCTGAGCCCCCTCCAGCACTTGACCTCCCTTTGGATCTTTGGGGTCGTGGAAAATCATCATCCCGAAGGGGGCATGGTTGGCGTCGTCGGGGCCGGTGTCGTTGTCGGTGGTGTGCAGCGCCCCGATGCCCACCGAACCAATAGAGCGCCAGGCCAAGTCGTCAAAATAAACGATTAGGTCGGGGGCCATGCCCCGCACCCGCCGGTAAATCTCCTGGGGCCTGAACACCTTCACGACGAGGGGATTGCCCTCTGGGTCAGTGAGGGTTTTGAGCTGGTCGGCCAGGCGCGATCGCAGCCCCTCGTATTCCGCCATGGGCACCACGCCCTCCGGCTCCCGGCCCTCCACGTTAATAAAGATGCGGGCGTAGTATCCTCCCGCGCCCCAGACTTTAGTTTTGCTCCAGTCCACTTCGGCTTGATCTAGAGAGACAACCTCGCTAGGCGTCTCCTTGAGCGTCAGGTAGCCCTGGGCCATCAGCCACTCGTTAATGCACACGCCCCCCATCAGCGGGCGAGCGCCGTGGTCTGACACCACTAGCACCGCCGTCTCATCGCTGCAGTGGTTCAGCAACTCACCAATGCGCTGGTCCACGTGGCAGTAGTAGTCGTGAATGGCGCTTTTGTAGGGCGAGTCCGGCTCGTACTGGGGATGGCGGGGGTCCATGGGCTTCCAGAACGAGTGGTGGATGCGATCGGTGGCCATGTCCACCAGCATCAGCATGTCGGGGCTGTCCCTGTGGATTAGCTTTTCCGCTAGGGTAAAGCGCTGGTCGCAGAGGGTGTAGAGGTTATCCAAAATCCGCGCTTTGTCGTTGGAGCGGAACTGGGGCACGTCCAGCATAAAGTCGGGCATCCAGTCGCGGATCTGCTCCGCCAGCTCGGGGGGATGGGTGAAGGGGCCATCGGTGTTGGGGGTGAGGAAGCAGGACACCAGCGAGCCGTTCACCGGGTAGGGGGGCGAGGTGCCCGGTACGCTGAGCACCGCCACCTGCCAGCCCGCATCCCCTAGGATGTCCCACAGGCGCGGCATCTTCACCGCCCGCCCGTCGGAGATGGCCATGCTGTGATAGTCGCGACTGCGGCGGTTGCGAAAGCCGTAGATGCCCAGCTCGCCAGGGTCGCGCCCGCTGGTCATGCAGCTCCAGGCCGGGACGGTGATGGCAGGAATGCTGCTCTCTAGGCGGCCATAGCTGCCTTGGGCCATCAGCCGCGATAGGTTGGGCAGGTCGCCCTGCCACTGCTCGAAGACCAGGGAGGGCTCCATGCAGTCGAGACCGATGATAATTAGACGGGGGGAAGGGGGAGCCATAGGTAATCGTTACGGTAGCTCACTGAACTGCTGACTGCTGACGCTGACGCCGTAAATACAGGGTAACGCTTGCGGCAATGACGGCGATCGCACACAAAATATGCACCACGTTGAACGGCGTTCCTGGGAAAAACCAGGAGTCCGTACGCAGGAACTCGATGAAAAACCGACCCAAGGGATACCAAATTAGGTACAGCAGAGCCAAATCTCCATCTCTGAGCTTAAAGCGCCGGGAAATCCAGAAAATCAGCGCAAATCCCGCAAAATTCCACAGCGACTCATATAAAAATAGGGGATGAAAGCGGGTGCTCTGGTCATATTCAGCTAGGTCGCGGTACGGCCCAATGCGGTGGCGCGGGTCGATGCGCAGTCCCCAAGATAGGTCAGTCGGCGGGCCGTACAGCTCCTGGTTGATGAAGTTGCCCCAGCGGCCAATAGCCTGGGCCAAAGGCAAGCCTAAAGCAATGCCGTCTAAAAAGACCAAGGCGGGTAAATTACGCAGCCGCGTATAGAGCCACAGCGCCAGCGTACCCGCAATAAACGCCCCAAAAATGTGGATGCCGCCGCTCCAAATCTTAAAAATCTCCGCCGGATTCGACAGGTAATACTGCAGGCCATCTTCACCGCGCGGCGACTGGATGAACACGTAGTACAGTCTGGCCCCAATGAAGGCAGGAATCAGCACCCAAATCAGCATGTCCCAGAAGTCATCCGGGTCTTGCCCCTGGCGGCCAACGTAGCGGCTCGCTAGGGTTGCCCCTGTCAAGATGGCGAGCATCATCAGGAGGCCGTACCAGCGCAGGGCAATGGGGCCAAACTCAAAGATGATGGGGTCAACGGGTGGGTACATAGGTCCTAAACCTGAGGGTTCACGCCGACTATGAGTGTATCAGTTCCGAGTGGGTCAAGTGGCCGTGGGGGGATTGGAGGGCCAGCGTAACCTGGTAGAAGCCATTGATTGCAGCAGCAGGTAACCAATGCCGTTGCATTTAGCGACTAGACGGGAAGCCCTAGACTCTATCGGCGGTTGAGCGTCAGCAGCCACGAAGATAGGTCAAGTATCAGACTTTGTCCCGAGTGACATACTCCCGACGCTCATCTTTTAGATAGAGCGCGGGCTTCTTGGCTCACGCACCACAATTTAATGGATGCCGCGCAAGAAGGTATCCTGCTTCATCTGGTCCTGTCTAGTTACGCAGCAAGCCGTGCAACCCCGATTAGATCCCATCGACAGGCGATTTGTTTAATGTCCAGGCAATGACCAACCCCAGACAGTGACGAGTATTCAATTTCCAGCTACGTTTTCTACCGTCTGCACTGTTCACCAGCCCAGGGCTGTACGTTTGTGTCAGGATAGCAGGCCGCCGCCATGAAATAGTTTGAGCTTGGTTCAATTGTACCCTTTGCTCGCCTCGGCGCTGCCCTTAATTGCCGCCTTCGGCATCCAGTTAAGGGCGCACCTCGACTCGCTCGCTCACATCCCGACGCTGATGCTGCGCATACAGCGCGGGGCTTTCACGAACTAGCTAAAGCAGCGATCGCTTGCACATACCGAGCTGGTTTCTCTAAATGTATTGTGTGACCGCAGCCCGCCACCATTATCAACTGCGCATTGGGAATTTGCTGCGCCATTTCAGCGTTAATTGTGCAGAATTTTTTGTCCTGCTCGCCGGTCAGCAGCAGCGTCGGCAGAGTAAGCTTGTGCAGCTGCGGCCATAGGGAGGGCTGTTGTCCAGTCCCGAGGCAGCGGAGCGATCGCCCCAATGCCTCGGGAGCATTCTGCCGTCGTCGCTGCAGCACAGCGTTAAAGTTAGGCTGCTGGGCCAGATTTTGGAACATGGGCGCTTGGTACCAGCGCTGCAGAAACTCTTCGAAGTCCTGCTGGATTTGCTGCGATCGCGCTTTATCTTGAGCGATGCGGGCCTGCCGCTCGGCGGGGGTTTTTAGACCGGGAGAGGCGGACTCGAGCAAGAGGTGAGAGAAGCGCTCGGGGGCCGTCAGCGCTAGGTACAGCGCTAGCCGCCCGCCCATGGAGTAGCCCGCCAAGATGCAGCGGCGCGGCGCGATCGCAGCCAGCCAGTCCAGAATACTGTCCGCCACTGCGGCCATAGAGTAGGACGTTCCGCGAACTGTCACGGTCTGCCCGTGGTCGGGGAGGTCTAGCGTGAGACAGGTTTGCTGCTGGCTTAGCTGCGACGAGACCCCGTCAAAATCGCGCCCGCCGCCCATAAAGCCATGCAGAAACAGAATAGCGGGACCGCGGCCCTGCTGACGGTGGTGAAATTGAAACTGCGCTGCCCCCAAACCGTCTATCCCCTTCGCTGACGCGCTGCTGGTCTATTCCTTGAGCTTCGGGCTGAAGGCTCTGTGCGTGTTGTTGAAGCTGGGCTAGACGGCGATGCTGTCTGAGGCTCCCTTTCTAACTCTGTCGATGCTGCTTCTGTGACGCTGGTCGCTTCTGTTACAGTTGAGTAAAGCGTATCGAAGTTTGAAATCGCGGCAACGCCAACTGCGCTGAATAGACCGATGATCGCAGCTAAAATCGTCGTCTTGTTGTCACTTGACATAGGGGTGAACCTTCCGTGAGATCATCGCTGTAGGCTCTTTAGGTTAGGATAATGGCGACCCTGTCCCTCTGGCCGCTACTCCTGTGACGCTTCATTCCACCGCACCGCAATCCCCCGCAATCCCCCAGCAGCCCATCAAGTTTTTGCAGCAGCCTACGTCTCAAGCCTGGATCGATCAGGCGATCGCCCACCTGGACGAAGTCATGCTGGACCATTCCCACTGCGAGCGCAAGGCGGCCAGCAACGCGCTGACCCTGATGTTTCGCTATCCGGCCAACGCGCCCCTGGTGCATAGCCTGACGGCGATCGCCCGTGAGGAGCTGGAGCACTTTGAGCAGGTGAACCGCTGGCTAGAGCGGCGAGGAGTACCGCTAGCTCCACTGAATGCACCGCCCTACGGAGCAACCTTGAAGGCCCAGGTGCGCAAGCAGGAACCCTACCGCATGCTGGACTCGCTGCTGGTGTCGGCGCTGATTGAGGCCCGCAGCCACGAGCGGCTGGGGCTGTTGGGAGAGCACTGCCCGGACCCGGAGCTGGGGGCGTTTTATCGGGGACTGATGGCGTCTGAGGCACGGCACTATGGGGCCTTTTGGGTGCTGGCGACCCAGAGCTTTGAGCGCAGCGTGGTAGATGCGCGGCTGACGGAGCTGGCTGAGGTGGAGAGCGAGGTGTTGGCGACGCTGCACCATGAGCCTCGGATTCATAGCTGATTGCGCAGCGGCCACCGTGGCGGTCCGGTAGGACATTGCCCTATTCTCATTCCATAGCAGCCTCCGCGATCGCCTTTTGGGCTTGCCCTCAGCCCCCCGCCAATCGCCTCATCGTTAGCGGTGCCGCTTGCAAACAGGAACGCTAAACTATTTTCTGATGCTCCCAATGCTACGGCACCTTTGGCGAAAGACCCTATGGCCCCATCTGCACCCAAGCAGCGAATTGTCGAACTGCGATCGCTCCTGCAAAAGGCGAGCTACGCCTACTACAGCCTCGACGCGCCGATCTTAGAAGACAGCGTTTACGACGGGCTGTACCGGGAGCTAGAGACGCTAGAGACGGCGCACCCCGAGCTGATTTCCTCCGATAGCCCCACCCAGCGCGTGGGGGATGCTCCTGCCGAGCAGTTCACCTCAGTGCGTCACCGGGTGCCCCTCTATAGCCTAGAGAACGCCTTTGACCTAGAGGAGCTGCAGGCCTGGGACGAGCGCTGGCGGCGAATTACCGACGCTGATGCCGTCGAGTACGTCTGCGAACTGAAAATTGACGGGTCGGCGATCGCCCTCACCTACGAGAACGGGCTGCTGGTGCGGGGAGCCACGCGGGGGGACGGCGTCACCGGAGAAGACATCACCCAAAACGTGCGCACCATCCGCTCCATTCCCCTGCGCCTCAACGCCGCAGAGCCGCCGCCTGTCCTAGAGGTGCGAGGTGAGGCCTTCTTGCCCCTAGAGGTCTTTGCGCAAATTAACGCCGAGCGGGCCGAGGCCGACGAGCCCCCCTTCGCAAACCCCCGTAATGCGACAGCCGGAACCCTCAGGCAGCTGGACTCGCGGGTGGCAGCGCGGCGACGGCTAGACTTCTTTGCCTACGGTGTCCATGCGCCCGAGGGCGGTCTGACGCTGTCGACCCAGGAAGCCGCCCTGCAGAGGCTCCAGCAGCTGGGCTTCCGCGTCAACCCCAACCGGCGCACCTGCCATAGCCTCGAAGCGGTGATGGACTACTTCCAGACTTGGGCCCAGCAGCGGCTAGATCTGGGCTATCTCACCGACGGCATGGTGGTGAAGCTCAACGGGTTTCAGCTGCAGACCGAGCTGGGCTTTACCCAAAAGTTTCCCCGCTGGGCGATCGCCCTCAAGTACCCGGCGGAGGAGTCGCCCACGGTGGTGGAGCGCATCAGCATTAACGTAGGGCGGACGGGGGCTATTACGCCTTTGGCGGAGCTGCAGCCGGTACATTTGGCCGGAACAACCGTGTCGCGGGCGACGCTGCACAACCAAGACCACATCGCCAAGCTAGACGTGCGGGTGGGAGACACGGTGGTGGTGCGCAAGGCGGGAGAGATTATTCCCGAGGTGGTGCGCGTGCTGCTGGAGCTGCGGCCTGACGGCACCCGGTCCTTTATTTTCCCCACCCACTGCCCCGAGTGCGGTCAGCCTGTAGTGGACCCGGAAGACGGGGCCGTAGTGCGCTGTATCAACGCCTCTTGTCCCGCCATCTTTAAAGGGGAGCTGGTGCATTGGGCCAGCCGGGGCGCGCTGGATATTGAGGGGCTAGGAGAGCGGTGGATTGAGCAGTTTGTGGCCTTGAGTTTGGTGCAGACGGTGGCGGATCTGTATGACCTGACGCTAGAGCAGCTGGTGGCTTTAGAGCGCATGGGGCAAAAGTCGGCGCAGAATTTGATCGGGGCCATCGAGCGGTCGAAGGCGCAGCCCTGGGAGCGGGTCCTTTACGGCCTGGGGATTCGTCACGTGGGGCGGGTCAATGCCCAGACCCTGGCGCGGGCCTTTCCGTCGGCGACGGCGATCGCGGCGGCCAGTCCAGAGGCGATCGCGGCGGTATATGGCATTGGGCCGGAGATTGCCCAGTCGGTACATCAGTGGTTTCGCATCGACGCCAACCAAACCCTAGTTAATCGGTTGGCAAGCGCTGGGGTAACCCTCGTCGGGACACAGTCTGCGCCCACAGAAGGGGTGTTAAAAGGCAAGACGGTTGTGATCACAGGAACGCTGCCCACCCTCAGCCGGGAGGAGGCGAAGGCAAAGATTCAGGCGGCGGGGGGCAAGGTGACCTCGGCGGTAAGCTCGAAGACGGATTATTTGCTGGTGGGACAAGACGCAGGATCAAAGCTGGCCAAAGCGGAGAAGCTGGGAGTGGCGAGGCTTTCGGAGGAGGCATTGCTGGAGCTGTTGGCCGGTGTCGCGGCCCACTCGACTTAGTGGCCCATCCGACCTAAAAGACAACCTGATCCTTGACGCTGCCAACTTTGCTACGCTGTCTTATTGGTTGCTGCCAGTAACGCTGCCCTGTCGGACCCAACCCAGAAGCCCCATGCCTTTGCCACAATTCACGCCCAAATCCGTAGTTCCCCCGTCACCGCACCGCACCCCCACGACAATCCCAGGGTTGGGGGGGCGCTTCAAAGCCGCGATCGCCGCCGCGATGCTTGGCCTTTTGGCGACTGCGTCGCCTGTCGGGGCCGCAGAGCGTATCCGCTTCCAGTATGGTCCTTTCGGCTTTTCTATTACCCGGCAAGCCCTGGACACCTTTGCCCAGACGGGGGCTGCAGACGGCTGGCTGAGCACCCTGCTGGCGCGACTTGGCCCTGGGCAAAGTGAGCAAATTCGCGCAGCGCTTCAGGCCCGCTACGACGTCGACCCCGTGCTGGTGAACCGCTTTTCCTACACCTCTTCGGGGCGACTGCTGCTTACGGAGGCGGGGGAGCTGGTGCAAACCGAATCGGGGCAAAACGGCCTTTACGGTCTACGGGCGGCGCTGACCCTAGCGGCAGCGGACCCTGAGGGGCTGACCCTGCTCAACGTTCTAGAGGCGTTTCCCACCGATATTCGCATTGATATCGGTACGGCCCTGGGTCTTGCCCGCGAGGTGGGGCAAATGCTGACGAATTCCCAGACGGCCATGGCGCAGCTCGCGGGCGAAACCAGCGCCGCCTCAGCTTCCACAGCGGACTTCAGCGTCCTCCCCGACCCCCGGCAGCCGGGCAGCAGGTCTACCACGGTTCAAACCCTCACCCTGCAGGATACGAGCCGCGATCGCCGCTTCGAGGTCGATGTCTACACCCCTGATGAGGCAGCGGAACCGCTCCCCATAATCGTCGTTTCTAACGGATTAGGGGCGCGGCGCAGTCGTTTCGATGAGCTGGCTTTGCATCTAGCGTCCCACGGGTTCGCTGTTGCGATGCTCGACCACCCCGGCAGCGATCGCCAGCGGCTGCAGGAGTTCTACCAGGGCATACACACCGAGAATTTTGAGGCGGCGGAGTATGTAGACCGGCCCCTAGACGTCAGCTTTTTGCTCGACGAGCTGGCCCGACGCAACCGTGAGCAATTTGGCGATCGCCTTGACCCTGAACGAGCAGGGGTGTTTGGCTATTCTTTTGGCGGCACCACGGCCCTGGCCCTCGCGGGGGCCACCATCGACCGCGACCATCTGCGCCACGCCTGCGCCACCCGGTCGGGATTACTCAATATTTCGCTGCTCTATCAATGCCGGGCGCTGGAGCTGCCGCCCGCGCAGACGGATCTCCAAGATAAGCGCGTCCAGGCGGTCTACCTGTTTGTGCCTTTTGGCCGCAGCCTCTACGGCCCGCAAGGGCTAGCCCAGGTGGAGGGGCCAGTGTTTTGGGAGGCGACGGAGTACGACGTGCTGACGCCGCTGACCATAGAGCAGCTGCCCGCCTTCTCTTGGGTCACTGCACCCGCCAGTGAGGGGTCTTCTCCGCCAGCGAAACAAGACTTAGACCCTCGCTATCTCGTGGTGACCGCAGGGCTGCCCCACGCCCGCCTCACCCTAGACGTCGTCAACCGGCTCACCAATCAGGCCACAGACTGGGAGACCATTAAGCCCGTCACCGAAATGTATCACCAGATGCTGAGTCTGACGTTTTTTCAGGTCCATCTGGCAGGAGACGAGGCCTACCGGCCCTACCTAGGAGCGTCCGGGGTGCAGCAGCTAGAGCAAGACCCCTACCGTCTGCTGTGGCGGCAGGGCCCAAGCGCCGGTTCACTCCCCTGACCCCTCGCCCTGCGCCCTTTCAGCGACACAGGCGGCGTCTAGAAGAACCAGGTCCTCCTCCAAAATGCCGCAGGCGGGAATGGCCTGGGCCAGCGCTGGCTGCAGCCCTGTTTGCAGGTCTCGGACAGCTTCAGCAATTTGGTCTCCGATGGAGCTATTCATCAGCCAGCCCTGTTGGAGCAAGTAATCTGGTTCAGCAAAATGCCGGTCCACAAGCCACAGATCTATGCCGTAGGCTTGAATAAAGGCGGCGAGTTGGGCAGTCTCAGGGCTGTACTGCGCGGCCACTAGGTCCGCCATCCGCTGCAGCATCAGGGCGTAGAACTCGCTGTGGTAGGGCAGGGCAAACTCTGCCCCCACCAGCACCGACCGCTGGGCGAAGGCGGGCACATTGTCTACCTCAGGGGCGATAGAGGCAACTAGGCTGTCCTTTGGGGTGTGGGCAATAGCACGATAGAGGCCAGGATTTCGGCCCACTACCCACCCCTGGCAGGGCAGCACAATAGCCGGAATGGCGGGCAGGACCACAATGGCGATCGCTAGCCCTCCGCCCAGCGCAGCCCAAAGGCGATCGCGCCAGGTCCAGGCGGTGCGACGCCGGACCCAAGCGTCTGCCCGCTGAGCGATCAGGGTAAGCGCGAGGCCAGAAGCGATCGCCATGGCGAAGCGCAGGCTGTAGAAGCTATAGCGGCTGGGGAGATAAAGGCGGGGAAACGTCAGGTGGGCCAGCAAAAACAGGATGAGGGCAGAGGCCAAAAGCTGCCCCAGCGCCGCAGCCTGGATCGCGACATAAGGTGTCTGGTCAGCGGCGTCCCGACGTCTCCAAAGCAAAGCGGGTAGCAGAATGCCAACGCCGATAATTGGCGGGAAGAGGGGCATCCGCAGCCCGCTGGCCCCCGAAAAGATGAATGCCAAGGGTGATACCCCAAAGTAGGCCCGCCGCCCCCCTGCCTGAAACTCCGGCATTGTCTGCATCTCGCTCAAACTCACCAATGCCCCAGCCTGGCTCTGTGCCCGGTAAGAAAACAGGAGCAGCAGGCTCACCGTCAGCGCCAGCGCCGCTAGCCAGCCCCAAACCTCTGCCTGGCGCAGCCTAGATCCCATCGCGCGCCCCAGCGATCGCAGCGTCAGCATCCCCAAAGACACCAGCATCATCTGCGGATAGAATAGCCCCTGTAGACCTAGAACTAGTAGCCAAAACCCCCTGGCGTCGCGCAGGAAGTAGTAGAGGAACGCCGCAAAAAGGGGATAGACAAATGCCCGAGGCGTTGCCGAGACGAGATCGTCTTTGAGCCAGATATTTTGATTGAATACTAGGGTGACCAGCAGGCCGCTCAAAGGCACCGGCCAGATGAGGAGTACCCCCCAATAGAGGTAGACCGTAGCAATGAGCGCAAGCCCCAGCGGAAGAATCTTGGCAAAGGCGAGCGGCTCAATGCCCAAAGCCGCGACGAGGCCATATACGGCCTGAAATCCTATGGGCTGGATGGCGGAGTAGTAGTCGGCGATCGCATCTGCGGGGAAGAGAGCCGGGTCGATTAGCCTCTGCAGCCAAACCAGGTGCAGACGGGCGTCGTCCTGGATTATAGAGCTGAAGTTAGCATACCTCCAAGACATTAATCCAAAATAGAGGGGAGCGATTACGCTCAATCCCAACCCGGCAGAACGCTTGAGGGAGAGTCTATCCGTGCGGCATTCAGCCAGACCTGCGGTAAGTTTGTGCATGCTGAGAATTCAGGTGATATCTGGCCGGCGGCGGGCTTCACGGTGCCTTTATAAAGCTACAAGAATTCTGTGACGGGAATAAATTTTTCTGCCGTCACTCTGAGATGAGTCAGGGCGGCTTGGCGAAAATTGTATCTGAATATACCAGACTTGACGAAAATCCAAGGGCGGCTCTCTCTCGCGACAAATTCGGTGAAGCCCTATACGCTGATTTCCAAATCGAAAACCATACTGAGCCTCTGAGGGCAACCCGGAAAACACCTGAAGTGTTCACAATTTCTTTGAATGGGCAGCCAAGCTGCGATCGCACTTACCTGCTTTCGCAAGCAGCCGACCCATGAGTAACCAGAATATCTCAGCGTTTCGGTGTACTTTGTCTGCTTTGAGGCTGAGTATCAACGCCAACATAATCAAATTCGAGCAGGGTTTTCCCCCTTTAGAAAATAAGGCCTTGCTGGGCTGAATTCCGCAAAAGCGGAGTTACTCTCTTTCAATGATCCGGCTCAGCTCTAGATTTATCTAGAAATATGCATTAAAAACTTCGATATGCCAATAGAACTCTTGAAGAAGAATTTTAAACTCTCGGAAGCTTTGCTGCGTAAACAGGATGGACGATATCTGCTCTTACTGCCTGTAGCTGTCCGCGCGAGTCCTACGGGGCTTTCTAATGTATTTTTTTACAAAGACATCGGCGAAGTGTCCTCCCGTACAAAAGTCCGTTATAAATTATTTTTACAGAGCTTGTGCAGCATTAAGAGCGCCATAATAAGGTAAAAATTCAGTCCGATTACAGAATTTTTTCGATAGCGTAGTCATGAGATTTATAAGATATGGCTGCGCTTTGAAAAAATCGGCTCTTCAGAATCAGATTTCTCTATTCAACGCTACTTTCAGAGTTAAAGCTTCTTGCTAAATAGTCTAAATAGAACAGATCAAGCTAATCTTTTAGCAAGGAAAGATTAGCTCAATTCCCAGATTTAGCTAATATCATTCCTCAGAGCTACGCGAGCTAAATCGCAGCCTTTTTGAGCGATATAAATTAAATTTTTTTCACTATATAAAATCGCCGCTATAGCTTATAAGTCGATACTTTACTAGTGGCTTATCACGGGCCAAACAAAAAAGACAACGCAGCAATGCAGATGTTTTTTCAGTAAAGTGGATAGCCTGGTTCACGGCAAGGAAGTAAGATAACCGCAGGCCACCTCAGAAGCTTAAACCTCGGTGCCATCAGGGATTCACGTGCAGGCTGTATTTATTATGGCCCTCTGTGACGCATCGCTTTTCTTAAAGATTTCTTATGGATTTCGCATGGAAAAACCGTCAAGAACAGAATGACAAACTACTTCCCTGATGCTTTATTTCTCAAAACCGCTTTGTACGGAACGACTGGTTTTTTATCGCTACTTACAATAATTTTGATTGTGGAATGTGGCGCAGCGCTTTTACCCGTAAAACGAGCAGGCGGCGATCGCCAGACTGCTGCCCGTCGGCCTAGCGTCGTCGTTTTAATTCCAGCGCATAACGAAGCCGAGGTGATTGGAGCAACGCTCTTGTCGTTGATACCAACGGTGGCAAAGGGCGATCGCATTCTTCTGGTGGCGGACAACTGCACCGATGAGACCGCAGAAATTGGTCGGCGCTTTGGGGTAGAGGTGATTGAGCGATTTGATAGCGATCGCCGGGGTAAAGGCTACGCGCTCGACTTTGGCTTCCGGTCCCTGCAGAATTGCCCTCCGGATGTGGTTGTCGTCATTGATGCAGACTGTCAGGTGGCTCTAAACACAGTGGAACGTTTGGCGGAGACCGCCGTCTCCACGGGTAGCCCCGTTCAGGCGACCAACCTGCTGCTTCCGCCGGGAGATCCTTCCCCAAAGCATGCCGTTCTCTCTTTCGCCTTTTTGTTCAAGAACCTAGTGCGGCAGCGAGGGCTGCAGCAGCTGGGGCTGCCTGTCGGTCTAACTGGAACCGGCATGGCATTTCCCTGGAGTATCATCCGTACGGTGTCGACAGCGAGCGGAAACATCGTCGAAGATAAGCAGATGGGACTAGACTTTGCTCTGCAAGGGTATTCTCCCATCTTCTGTGAAGAGGCCTTGGTCACCGGCACGTTTCCTGAGGACGAGTCTTCTCTCGATTCCCAGAAAACCCGCTGGACCCACGGGCATCTCCAGACGCTGGTGACCCAGGTGCCGCAGCTGCTGCGTCAGGCCGCTGCTCGCCGCAGCATTAGCCTGCTCGCATTGGCGCTAGACACCGCCGTACCGCCCCTCTCGCTGTTAGTTTTGTTGTGGACGGTTACCACCGGCGTCGCCGGGGTGGTGGGGTTGCTTGGCGGTCCTTGGCTACCCGCGATCGCCTTGGGGGCTCAGGGGGGTATTCTATTCGCGCTGGTAGCGATTTCCTGGCTGCGGTTCGCTCGCGCATTCTTGCCCTTGCGCCTAATCTTGTCGGTGCCGATGTACATGCTGTGGAAACTGTCGATTTACCGGCAGTTCTTGCTGCGCCCCCAGAGAGCTTGGGTGCGCACGGGAAGAGAACCGTCGACTGGACAAGCTAGCGTCAATCCGTCTAGCGATCGCAGTCCCTTCCACGGAGAGACCGCGTCTCCCAGCGATTCGAAGTTCAAAGAGCTTTGAATTGATTCAAACTGACATCGAATCCAACATAATGCCATGTCACTCGTTCTAACTAGCGTCTTGGGTGTCGGAGCGATCGCCTTTTTGCTCGATCGCCTGGCAAAAACCTCAAAGTTTCAGCTTCTGGGAGACTTTACGACTCGGGTTGCCACCACCGACAAGGTAGTGGCTCTCACCTACGACGACGGCCCCAACCCGCCAATAACGGAGCAGCTGATTGCCCTGCTCGACCGGCTGCAGGTGAAAGCCACCTTCTTCGTACTGGGTAAAAACGTAGAACAGGCTCCAGAGACGGTGCAAACGCTCGTGGCTCAAGGGCACGAACTGGGCAACCATTCCTACTCCCATCGGCGGCTGACCTGGCAGCGTCCCCAGGTGGTGCAGACCGAAATTGAAAAAACGGACCTGCTGCTGCGGCAGTTTGGCGTCAAGCAAGACATCCACTTTCGCGCCCCCTTCGGCTTTAAGCTACTGATTTTGCCCTGGGTGCTTAAGCAGATGGGAAAGCAGAGCATTCTCTGGAGCGTCGACCCTAAAGACTACGCCACCTCTGATGCCAAGGCCATTTCAGATCACGTCGTGCAGCATGTGGCCCCCGGCTCGATCATCCTGCTGCACGACGGCGGCAGCGATCGCACCGCCACCGTTATGGCTACCGAAACCATTGTAAAAACGCTCCAGGCCCAGGGCTATACGTTCAAAACGGTATCGGAGCTGATGCATCACGCCCCCACCCAGAGGCCAGGTCATGCCGGCTAAGGTCGCCTATTTAGTCAACCAGTATCCGATGGTCAGCCACAGCTTCATCCGCCGGGAGATCCTGGCTCTAGAAGATTTAGGGCTGCCCATCGAGCGCTACTCCATTCGCTCCTGCGCAGCGGAGCTAGTGGATGAGGCCGACCGTCAAGAGCTGGCCAAAACCCGATTTATTTTGGCGGTGGGGGCCGTGGGGCTGCTGTTGGGGCTGCTGAAGGTGATTGCAACCCGACCGCTGCGCTTCCTGCAAGCGCTACGTTTGGCGATAACCGTCGGCTGGCGTTCAAGCCGAGGCGTCCTCTATCACATCATCTATTTGGCAGAAGCCTGCGTCCTGTTAGGCTGGATTACCGATTCCCATGCCAGCCACCTCCACGCCCACTTTGGCACCAATTCAACCACCGTCGCTATGCTCTGCGAGGCGCTGGGTGGTCCTCCCTATAGCTTCACAGTCCATGGTCCCGAAGAATTTGATCAGGTGGCGGCGATCGCCCTTCCCACTAAAATTAGGCGAGCTGCCTTTGTGGTGGCCATCAGCTCCTTCGCGAAAAGCCAGCTCTACCGCTGGTGTGACTACGACCACTGGCCAAAAATTCACGTCGTGCGCTGCGGGGTTGACCAAACTTTTCTAGGACAAAATCCCGTTCCCATTCCTTCAAAGGCGCAGCTTGTCTGTGTGGGGCGGCTGTGCGAGCAGAAAGGGCAGCTCTTGCTAATGGAGGCGGTCAAGCAGCTCGCCGCTGAAGGTCATCGTTTCAAACTGGTGCTCGTGGGGGACGGAGAAAGCCGAGAGGCGATTGAGGCACTGCGATCGCGCTACCAGCTTGATGACTACGTTGATATTACCGGCTGGGCTACCGGAGCTGAAGTCAGACAGCAGCTTTTGAGCGCTAGGGCCATGGTGCTACCGAGCTTCGCAGAAGGCTTGCCCGTCGTCATTATGGAAGCGCTGGCCTGCTGCCGCCCCGTGATCACGACCTACGTCGCGGGTATCCCTGAATTAGTGAAGCCAGAGTGCGGGTGGCTAGTGACTCCCGGAAACGTGGCGTCCCTGACTGCAGCCATGCGCACCGCTCTCCAGCGGCCCAGCGAGCAGCTGGCCGCTATGGGAGCCTCTGGAATGCGCCGGGTGGCGCAGCAGCACAGCGCCATGACGGAGGCTGAGACGTTGATTAAGCTGTTTTCTACAGTTAGCTTAGAAGCGGTGCAGCATGCCTCCCTAGAGACGACAAACCAAAAGCTTTAGATACCCGGACGTCTTCTCCCCTTTGTCATTGCCTACCCCCCAGGAGCTACCGACTCATGACCACCGCATTCAAAGATCGCTCAGCGATTATTATTTACGAAGACCGTCCGCGCTGCGAGACCGGAATTAGGCTCCTGGTTGCGAGCCTGCTTCAACACCTTTCTGCACCGACGCATTCAAAGCCGACACCTTCAAATCATATTGAGACCGGCAGCGCCTCTGCAGTAGCGGAAAACACCGCGCCCCTGACAGAGCGACGCTTGCCGCTCGACATTCATATCTTCGCGCCCAACGCGACGCCGTCGCTGCAGCATTGGTTAGCGCCCCGCCCCGTCACCCTACACCTAACGCGTGTGGGTGAGCTGGGCGGCTGCGATATTAAACCTGCCCATTTCCTGTGGACGTTGGATCAAGGCTATCGGCGCGTCGTTTGGTTTGATAGCGATATGATTTTGACGCAATCGCCCCCCAGCCTCTTGATCGAGGCTCCGGAAGAGGTTCTCGTCGCGTCGCAGCTGGCCCGCAAGGCTCAGTTTGTCACCCATGAGCACACAGCGGGCTGGGATATGCCGTTGGGCCGTCGCTTTCGGCGCATTCCCTCCAACTGCTGTATGTCGGTCACCAATGCCCACCGCTCGTTTTTGGGCCAGTGGCAGGCGATGTCGGCCAGCGATCGCTATCAACATTGGCAAGCCCAGCCTCGCAACAGTCGCCCCCTGTGCTTTCGCGGCAGCGACGCCGTTTTCCTGGCGCTACTCGGCTCGAAACCCTACGAAACCCTTGACGTCCGCCTGCTCAAAACGGGCCGAGATATCGCCCAATGTATTAGCCCAGGCAGCTACACGCCGGACGAACGTTTATCGAGCTTACTGTTTGGTCTACCTGCCGTCATCCATGCCATGGGGATCAAGCCCTGGCTAGCCTCTGGAGACGATGTGCAGCAGGCGTCAGTTTCACCCTACGCCTGCGTGGCTCGTGCCTACGCCAACTCACTAGAAGAGCCACAGGCCTGGCTGAATCCGACGGCCCCGCACGTTAAGCGCTGGCACGACATCGTCAAGGGCCATCCCGCCTTAGCCAGCCTCCCCCAAGCCGTGCAGGACTGGGCTGCACATCTCGGGTTGCGCTCTACAATTGCGACCATTCGCTACAACCTTGAATTAGATCACCGCTTCGAGATGTTGAAAAGGCAGCGATCGCTTTAAGTACAGGGTTGAGTCTTAAGACCGGTAAGCGGCGAAAAACTGTATTGCACTGTACTGATGGCCCGCGATTTCGGCTCTATAATAGGGGGCTAGATTGCCAAGTTCGTTTTCATCACGCGATCGCCGCTGTTATAAGCCCAAAGTTCAGACCAGAGTTCAAACAAAATTTAGCCGCTAGTACCCTATGATTCCTGTCGATTTAGTGGTCGAGCCTCTTGTCATTGCCAACGACCAGAATAATGAACTGGCAGATACGAGAAACTTTCTCAAGATCCTGCGGCAGCTCATCCGAGAACCGGCGGTGGTGGGTAGCGAAGACTCCTTTTTCAGAGTGCTGCGCCGAGAGCTAGAGGAAGTCGGCGTAGAGGTTCACTACTACTACGGAGTGCTCGTCGCACAGGGCAGCCGCCCCGAGGAGCTGATGCTCTCCGCCCATATCGACCGCCACGGCCTTTTATGCACCGGTCCTAATGAGTTTCAATATGCGGCTTTTGTTGCGGGAAACAAGGGCGAGCTGACTGGCGACTCGGTGTCCGAGCAGATGCTCAACACCATCGAAAATCGCTTTCAGGGCCAGCGGGTGCAGGCTCACCAGCCCTACAACGGAGCCTACATTGGGCAAGGCACGATTACGAACTCTTACATTTGCCCAGAACGACACAACTTGATCTTTGAGGTAGATGGCTTAGAACATCTGCAGCCGGGCACCCCTATTGCCTTTTTAGATCGTCTGCGGTCCAGCGGAGGCTACATCTCGGCTCAGCTCGACAATGTGATCAGCGCCGCGATGATCATTTTCCTATTTCGCTGCGGGTTTCAGGGGACCGCGCTATTTACCGCCCAAGAGGAATCGGGCCGCAGCTGGCGTCATGCCCTGTCGTGGTTCCAGCGGCACCAGCTGTCCACTCAGCGCCTGATTGCCCTTGACACCAGCCCTTACCACAACCGTGAGGCTGCTGATATGCAGCAGGTAACTCTACGCCGTAAGGATGCGAGCGCGGATTTTGCCGAGGCCATTACGCAAGAGCTAGCCGCTCGATGTGAGCAGCTGGGCATTACCTACAGCTACAAAGACGACTACATCAACGTTCAAAACCAGACGCGAACCAGACCCTATTCTATGGGCCGTACCGAAATGGGCCGTCTAATTGCCGCCACGAGCGGCGTCATCAGCGGGACGACGCTACAGATTCCCACAACGGACTACCATACGGCCAATGAAACGGCGTCGCTGTCTTCGGTTGCCGCGATGCTGCGGCTGTTGAAGTCCTACATTTCGTAGCGAGATGGGCCGGTGCTTCGGCAAAACTAGTCTAGAGATCCACTGCGCTTTCAGGATAAACCCGCTGGCGGTGCTCTCGCGTCTAGCCGTAACGGGCGAGGGTAGAGCAACACCGTTGGACTCAAAGAAGCGTTTTTGCCGAAAGTCTTAATTCCTAAGCCCGTAACCTTTCGTTAGGGTCAAGCTAGTATATCAACACAGTACAGTTTCTCCTGCTATAGGAGACATCGTGTGAGGAGATCCCATGGCCGTTCAACTACAGCAAGCTGCTAGCGTCGCTAAATATCTAATTACCCAGCGGCTTCAAGGACGCAAGCGCTTTCCTCTCGTGCTCATGCTAGAGCCCCTGTTCCGGTGCAACCTGGCTTGCCCAGGCTGCGGTAAGATTCAGCACCCCAAAGAAATTCTCAAGCAGCATCTATCGCCAGAAGAGTGCTTCGCCGCCGTAGAAGAATGCGGCGTGCCCGTGGTCTCCATTCCGGGTGGAGAGCCTCTGCTACACCCGCAGATTAAGGCGATTGTCGATGGTTTGGTAGCGCGGAAGAAATACATCTATCTCTGCACCAACGCTATTCTTCTAGAGAAGAACCTCGACAAATTTACGCCCTCGCCCTACCTAACCTTCAGCGTCCACCTCGACGGCCTTGGAGAGCACCACGACCGCGCTGTGAACCAGGATGGCGTGTTCGAGACGGCAGTGAAGGCTATCAAAGCGGCTAAAGCACGCGGCTTTCGGGTCACCACAAACACCACGATTTTTGAAGGGGCGAACCCCAAGGACATTCAGGACTTTTTTGACTTCCTAAATGAGCTAGGGGTTGATGGGATGATGGTGTCCCCCGGCTATAGCTATGAGTGGGCCCCTGACCAAGAGCATTTCTTGAAGCGGGAGCAGACGAAAGCGCTGTTCCGAGAAATTTTAGCGCCGATGACTCAGGGGAAGAAAAAGTGGAATTTCAACCACAATCCCCTATTCCTCGACTTTTTAATCGGTGAAAAGGACTACGAATGTACCCCTTGGGGAAGCCCTAGCTATAGCGTTTTGGGCTGGCAAAAGCCCTGTTACCTGCTCAATGAAGGGCACTACGAAACCTTTCAAGAGCTGATGGATAATACCGAGTGGGATCAGTACGGCCACCGCAGCGGGAACCCCCAATGCGCCGACTGCATGGTGCACTGTGGCTATGAGCCTACGGCTGCTCTAGACGCCATGAATCCCAAAAACATGATGCGATCGCTGGGGAGCCTTGTGGGGTAGCTTATCGTCTTTTTACCTGTTGCCTGCCAGAGCGCGCGCCCTGTCCTAGCGTGCTCTCCAGCAGGTCTAGCTCTAGAATGCAATAGGTATAGAGTCTTATCCCATGGATTTGTCCAACCCGTCTGAGCCCTCAAACCGCCGCTGTATCTTAATTTGCCAGCACCGCTCTTGTCTAAGAAGCGGCGCTGCAGAAGTGTTTGACGCGTTTCAGGCCCAAACCGCCCCTCCCGTCTTCGTTGCGGAAAGCGGCTGCATGAGCCAATGTAGCGTTGGTCCCAACGTCCGCATCATGCCGGACGGCGTCTCTTACTGCCGCGTTAAGCCCAGCGATGTTGCGACCGTTGTCGCCGAGCATCTAGAGGGCGATCGCCCGGTTCAGTCTCTTTTCCATCCCCGCATGTATGGTTACGCTCATTTGGCAGCGCCCCCCGCTCCGGAACCCTAAAGCGAACGGTGGTCTCCTATGGCAGAAAACTAGGATTCGATTTACAAATCAGTTCTCGGCGGCTCATAATGGGGAACCGGCTCAATCCGTACCGTGCGGCTCACTTTACGCTATCCACCCCCCTTCGATAATCCACAGACTGAGTTTTTAGCTCTATGCCGTTTCGCGCAATGTCGGAAAATCCTCTAATCGTAGGGTGTTGGCAATTAGACGATCGCAGCTGGAAAGCCCATTCAGAGGAGCACCTAACTCGGGCGATTGATACCTATGTTGCCATGGGAGTGCAGACCTTTGACACAGCAGATATCTATGGCCGCAGTGAACAGGTGCTTGGGCGAGCTCTAAAGGGGAGAACCAGCCAGGTGCTGACCAAAGCCTCTTTTTTCGACGAGCTTCTCACCCCGAAGCAAATTCGCCACAGAATAGAAATTGCGCAACGCAATCTGAAGCAGGATGTTTTAGATTGCGTACAGCTCCACTGGCAAGATCCCCAGCTCGACTTCACCAGCACCCTAGAAACCTTTGCCGCGCTAGTGAGCGAAGGCACAATCGCTAAGTTTGGAGTGACTAATTTCAATCTCGACATGCTGAAAAAGGCGATCGCCTTGGCTCCCATTTCATCCAACCAGGTACAGTACAGCCTCATAGACCGCCGCGCCGAGAACGGCATGCAGGCCTTTTGCCTAGAGCAGGATATTTCGCTGCTGGCCTATGGGGTCTTGGCGGGGGGCTTTCTCTCTGATGGGTTTCGTCACGTCGAGCGTCCCACCCTAGAATCCGATCACGCCCGCTCTTTCTATTACGCCAATATGGTAAAGCTTCACGGTGGCTGGAAGCCGGTGCAGACCCTGCTAGAGACCTTGTCAAAGGTGGCGCAGGGCTACGACAAGACAGTTGCTCAAGTAGCCCTAAACTGGGCGGCGGCCCAGCCCGCCGTGGGCGGCGTGATTGCAGGGCTGACCCTTAAGCGCGAGGAGATTCAGCAAAACGCCACGGCGCTGACGTGGGAAATGAGTGAGGGCGATCGCCAGCTGCTGAGCGATACTTCAGATGCCCTATTCACTCAATCCGGCGGCATCTATTCCTACGAGCGGCGCTAGACTAAAAGCGTTGCGCTTTTGCTGGGTCCATGGCGAATTCTCAGGCCGATTCTAAACTCACCTATCCCCATTCCAAAACCGTCGATCAAATCGACGATTACCACGGCACTCCGGTTGCCGATCCCTACCGCTGGCTAGAGAACCCGGACTCACCGCAGAGCCGCGAGTGGATTGAGGCTCAAAACCGCGTCACTTTCGATTACCTGGCCCAAATTCCCCAGCGTCAGCAGATTATCGAGCGGCTTACCGACCTGTGGAACTACGAGAAGTTCAGGACCCCGTTTCGCAGGGGCAACCGTCTCTTCTTCTTCAAGAATGACGGACTGCAAAACCAGGACGTGCTCTACACCCTGCCCTACTCGAAATTCGAATCAGACGCCGAGCCTCGGGTCCTTATTGACCCCAACACCTTGTCAGACGACGGCACCGTGGCCCTCTCTAGCCTAGCTATCAGCGAAGATGCTCAGTATATTGCCTATGGCCTTTCCAGCTCCGGCTCCGACTGGCAGGAATGGCGAGTGCGGCGAGTGGAAACTGGCGAAGAGCTGGGCGATCGCCTGCAGTGGGTGAAGTTCTCTGGGGCCTCTTGGACCCACGACGGTCAGGGCTTTTACTACAGCCGCTACGACGAGCCTAGCGAGAAGACTAAGTTTGAGGACGTCAACTACTACCAAAAGCTCTACTATCACCGCGTAGGGACGCCTCAGTCTGACGATCGGCTGGTGTATGAGCGCCCGGACGAAAAGGAGTGGGGCTTTGACGGCAGCGTCACCGACGACGGACGCTACTTGATTATCAGCGTCTGGCGAGGAACGGAGCGCAAGAACCTGCTGTTCTACCAAGACCTGAGCCAGCCCGATAGTGAGGTGGTGGAACTCATCAGCACCTTTGAGGCCAGCTATGACTTCATTGACAACGACGGCTCCGTGTTTTGGATCAAGACAGACCTTGAGGCCCCCCGAGGTCGCCTGATTGCCATTGATATTGCCCAGCCTGAGGCACGAAGAACGCTAATTCCCGAGGCGGCGGAAACGCTGCAGAGCGTCAATACAATTAACAATCAGTTCGTGGTCAGCTATCTCAAGGATGCCTACTCCGCCGTCAAAGTCTTTGAGCTAGACGGCACGCCAGCAGGCGACGTAGCGCTGCCCGGTATCGGCTCTGTGGGAGGCTTTGGCGGCAGGCGCAGCCACACCGAAACCTTTTACAGCTTCACCGGCTTCACCACCCCAGCGACGATCTACCGCTACGACATGGCTAGGGGGGAGAGCACCCTGTTTCGCCAGCCCGAAGTGGCCTTCGACCCAGCGGACTACGTCACGACCCAAGCGTTCTACCCCAGTAAGGACGGCACCCAGGTGCCCCTGTTCATCACTCACAAGAAAGGGCTCACCCTAGACGGCAGCAACCCCGCCCTGCTTTACGGCTATGGCGGCTTCAACGTTTCTCTCACGCCGGGGTTCTCGGTGAGCAGTCTGGTCTGGATGGAGCTGGGCGGACTGTACGCAGTGCCTAACCTCCGGGGGGGCGGCGAGTATGGGGAAGCCTGGCATCAAGCGGGAATGACCCAGCAAAAGCAAAACGTATTTGACGATTTTATTGCCGCTGCTGAGTGGCTAGTGGAGCAGCAGTACACCGCCCCCGCTAAGCTCGCTATCTCCGGCGGCAGCAACGGCGGTCTGTTGGTGGGGGCCTGCATGGTTCAGCGGCCTGACCTGTTTGCGGCAGCGCTGCCCGCCGTCGGCGTGATGGATATGCTGCGCTTCCATAAGTTCACCATTGGCTGGGCCTGGATGTCGGAGTATGGCTCGCCGGAAGAGAATGTTGAGGAGTTTAAGGCACTCTATGCCTACTCGCCGTACCACAACCTCAAGGACCAAACCGCCTATCCCGCCACCCTAATCACCACCGCCGACCACGACGATCGCGTCGTGCCCGCCCACAGTTTTAAGTTTGCGGCAGCGCTGCAGGCGGCCCATGGGGGCAAAGAGCCGGTGCTGATTCGCATTGAGACGAAGGCCGGGCACGGGGCGGGGAAGCCAACGGCAAAGGTGATTGAGGAGGTTGCAGACAAGTTTGGCTTTTTGGTCAGGGTGTTAGAGATGGACGTTGCGCTTGGCTACGGGTGCCCATGAGTGGTAGGGACAAAACGCGGGCCACGCCACGGGGGGGCAGGGGGGCAGTCCCCAAAGCTGACACATGGTCTCCCTCACACCGCTCCAGCACCGCTTAGCTTGACCATAGAGCGTTCAAGGAAACGGTATGGCCATCTTCGACAGCAACATTTTTGATGACCTGGATATCGATCTTGATTTCTCAGGTATTGATCTCCCAGGTATTGATTTCTCAGGTATTGACCTCCCAGGCATTGATTTCTCGGGCATTGACTTTTCAGACATCGACATCCCAAGCCTCAACCTCTTAGCGGTGCTCTCCGACCTTGCCGATGAGTTAGGCGACGTCTCCAACAGCCTGCTCAATCGGCTGGGCGACATCGACTTCGCCCAACTCATCGAGCCAGGAAACCGACGCCTCATCGGCAGCGTGGCGAGCAATCTGCTGCTGGGCGGCCCTACAGCCGACGTTCTCAGCGGCCTCGCGGGACATGACACCCTTGTGGGGGCGCTAGGGCGAGACCTACTCATCGGGGGTCGAGGTCGGGATCTACTGCTAGGCGGTGAGGATAACGACCGGTTGAAAGGCGATCGCGGTCGGGATATTCTAGACGGCGGTGCTGGACGCGATATGGCCTGGGGGGGTTCGGGGGGCGACTTCTTTGTGCTGAACACAGCGGGTCAGCTAATAATTCGGGATTTTGAGGAGAGCCGGGACCGTCTGGTGCTGGACGAAGAAATCCGCATGGGCGACATTGCCCTGGTGCAGCGGGGGCGAAACGCGGTGGTGGAATTCGGCGATCGCGCTTTAGCTATTCTCAGAAGGACCGATATCGGTGAGGTGAGCGATCGGATTGCCGGGTCCGACATCTTCGACTAAACCTACTCGACGGCAAGGAAAGTTGGCTGTGGGGCCAAGGGTCGTCTAGGCTAGTGCTAACCAGCAATTTCTGCCCTGCTGTGGGGCAGCAAGCCCGTGGTCAATTTCTCCTCCGCGTTGCCCTGCCCCTGCGGCAGTGGCCAACGGCTTACAGACTGCTGCGGTCCCCGTCTGCAAGGGACTGGCCTAGCCCCGACGGCAGAGGCGCTGATGCGATCGCGCTACACGGCCTACTGTCTGGGCCAGGTCGACTACCTGATGGCGACCCACCACCCCACGCGCCGCACCTCGGACAGCCGCCCGCTCGCCGATACGATCAATCGCGTCACCTGGTTAGGGCTCACCGTGGTTGCCGCGCATCAGGGGCAGCCAGCAGACAAAACCGGTGAGGTGGAGTTTGTGGCGGTCTACCGGGAGGGCGATCGCACGGCCCAGCTGCACGAGCGATCGCAGTTTCGCCAGCAGCGGGGCCGATGGTTTTACCTGGAGGGCGACCTGCTGCCACCCGTGCAGCCCAAGCGAAACGAACCCTGCTGGTGCGGCAGCGGCAAGAAGTTCAAGCATTGCCACGGCAAAACGTAACGATTGCAACTTTTTGTTTTGCTCTTGGTTTAGAGGAGACGGCCAGCGTGTAGTTTATAAAGATCTACGCTAAAAAGATCTACGCTACCAACGACAAAGCAGATGGAGAAGCAGTTCATTCTCTTGGGGCCGCCTGGGGTGAGTGTCGAATCGCAAGCCGCCGCGATCGCGACGCGCTGGCAAATTCCCCACGTTTCCATGGATGAGCTTTTGCAGGCCGCGATCGCCAGCGAGTCGGCAATTGGCGCTGAGGCGAAGGAAGCGGCGGCTGGGAAGCAGATCCCCGATTCCTCCGCCATGACGCTAATCCGGAGGCGGTTTGAGCAGCCGGACGTGATGCTGCAGGGGTGGGTGCTCGATGGGTTTCCGCGCACCCTGGGGCAAGCCCAGGCGTTCGACGATTGGGCCGCTGCGGTGGGTCTCCCGCCTTTCACTGTGGTCTACCTCAAGGCCACCCCCGGAATTTTGATGAACCGGCTCTCGGCTGACAAAGAAAAGTACCCTTCAACCACGGCGATTCGCCAACATCTGGACCGCCATCAGGCAGAAGTGGCCCCGCTGCTGGATCACTATCGGCAGCGATCGCAGCTCAAGGCCCTCAACGGCAGCCTGCCGTTTGCGGAGGTAACCCAAGCGTTAATGCGATTGGGTTACGAGACCCTAGAGGCGGCTCCGCTGATTCAAGATGAGGCGGAGCTTGACGCGCTTTTAGAGAAAGAGGCGAGGCTGGTGGTAGACTGCATGGCGTCTTGGTGTGGCTCTTGCAAGCAGGTGACGCCGCTCATCGATAAGCTGGCGGGGGAGTATGGCGATGGTCATTCGGCCCAGGCGGACCGTCACGTTGCGGTAATGAAGATAGACTTCGACATCAATCGGCAAATCACCAAGCGATTTGAGCTGAAGGGAATACCGGCGGTGATGTTCTTCAAGGATGGCGAGCTCGTAGAGACCTTAGTTGGGGTAAAGTCTTACCCGGAGTACAGTGCGGCGGCGGCGCGCCTTTTGGACGCTTAGCGCTGGCGCTTCGTGCGATCGCCGCAAGCTAGAATTTTACCGCTGCCGTATAGGCCGCCGCCAGCGCATCCACCCCGGTAATTGCCGTCCCCACCACGACGCTAAATGCCCCTAGCGCCAGCGCTTGCCGGGCCATCTCGGGCGAGGCAATTCCTCCCTCACAGACGGCAGGGACCCCCAGATCTACGAGCTGCTTCAATAGCTTGAACCCAGGGGGCTTTTCCGACCTCGTCGCTGCTGTATAGCCAAACAGCGTCGTCCCCACCAGGTCGGCCCCCGCATCTATCGCCGCCTTTGCCGACGCCAGGGTATCTACATCTGCCATCACGGGACGGTGTAGTTCTGAGTGGATGCGCTCTACGAGCTGCGGCAGCGTCTCCCCACCGGGGCGGGGGCGCTGGGTAGCGTCAATGGCGATGATATCGGCTCCGGCTTCCGCCACGGCTTGCCCATGATGAAACTGGGGGGTGATATAGACCTCAGACCCCGGCAGCGTCTGCTTCCACAGGCCAATGATGGGTACCGAAACCTGCTGGCGAACGGCGCGAATGTGCGCGGGGCTGTCGATGCGCACCCCCACTGCCCCCCGCTGGACCGACGCCTGGGCGATCGCGGCAATGATTTCAGGCTGGTGGAGGGGAGAGTCGGCGGGAGCCTGGCAGGAGATCACCAAGGCGCTGCGAATGGCTTGAACTGCTGGGGTCATAGGTTACGACAACTTGTCCTCAAAACTCGCTGTCTGCACGGGCAGCTGCTTAAGAATGTCGACAAAGGCAAATACCGGCGGCGGGTGGAGGGCCTCTGCCAACATCGCCACTCCCAAATGCCGATAAAAGGGCACCGGCAGCGATCGCGTTTGAATTCCGGGGGGGGTGGGGCAAGCGGCCAGCTGAGGCAAGATAGCAATGCCTAGCCCTTGAGCCACCATCCCGAGAATCGTGGAATCCTCGCTCACCTGGTAGTCGGCCTTTTTCAAGAACTTGTGTCGGGCAAAGTGAGTCCGCAGCGTCACTAGGCAAGCATCGTCATCGGGGCCGAGGATCAGCGGATAGGCGGCCAGCTGCTCCCAGGTGAGGGCCTCGGGCACCGAAGCCTGGGGCGGCAGGAAGACCAGATATTCGTCTCGAAGCAGCTCCCAAGTTTCGAATTCCTTGGGGCTTGGGAGGTAGGTGATGCCCACGTCCGCTTTGCCCTCCTGCAGCATTTGCTCCACGGCGGCGTAGTCGAGGTGCTCTGTGAGGGAGGCCGACAGCTTGGGAAACTTTTGCCGAAACTGAGCGATCGCTCTGGGAATGATGTGGGTGGCCGCGCTGCGAAATGACGCCACGCGCACCTCACCGCTGTCTAAGCTGCGGGACAGCTCGGCCTCGTGACCCATCTGCTGCAGCGCCCCCAGAACCGTCTGGGCGTGGCGCAAAATGCGATCGCCCACGGGGGTGAGCACCGCGCCCCGGCGGCCCCGCAAAAACAGCACCACCCCCAGCTCATCCTCTAATGTGGCGATCGCATGGCTAATGGCTGATTGGGAAAGCTGCAGCTGATGGGCCGCCTCGCTAAAGTTGTGCTGCTCGGCAACCGCCACCAATGCCTTGAGCTGGGAAAGCTTTACGCTATCAAGTCCACCCATGAGATGCTCCGGACTTCACGGAATGCTCTTATACTAATCCTGCATTGGACCTTTAGACAGCTTAACGTTTTGTTTTCCCTGAAGCTGTGCCCAAAACAACGTACTGTAGGCGCTAGCCAGCACGATCCAGTTGAGGGCGTTGACGCGCCCGTCGTATAGGGTGACGTCGAAGCAAGCAAACCCGACTACCCCTAAAAAAGCTAGATTGCTGCCTACCCAGAGACCAGGGGGACAGCCAGGACGCGCCCGCAGGCTGCGGTAGGCGATAAAGCTCACCAGCACCGTTAAGGCGATCGCCGTCCCCACCCCCGCTTCAGCCGCCAGCAGCAGTCCAACGTTGTGGGGGTGAAACACGCTCAGGTATTCAGGGTCGATTAGCCGAGGCGGGTAGAGCTGCTTGAAGCTGCCCAGTCCCCAGCCGAGCCAGGGGCGCTCAGAGATCAGATCGAGGGCAATTTGCCACAGGCCAAAGCGAGGGTCGTCCCGCAGCGCCGTCACCGTCCAGCGGGTGGTTCCCAAGCTGAGGGCCGCCAGCCCGAAGCCCAGGCCCGACACCCCTACCAAAATCCCCCCTTTCAAAAGCCAAGGCAATCGCAGCAGGCTCAACCCAATCATTCCCTGAAGTAGGGATACCGCTAGGCCGTTGCGAGACCCCGTGCAGGCGATCGCCGCCAGAATCAGCCCTAGGGTCGCGATAATCCACATCCGGGACTTAGCTGCTTTTTGGGGCGTCTTCTGAGGCGCTTCCGGCAGCATTAGCCCCCAGGCCAAACCGAACACAATCACCAAATAGCTCGCCAGCACGTTGGGATGGTCAAACATCACCATAGGCCGCCCCCGGTGGGGGGCCGCTCGCAGCGCCTCAACCCAGGGACGCTGCTGCATTACGGCGGGCAGATAGGGCGACTTAAGGCCATATTCCACTAGGGTGACGAGGCCAATAGGCAGCGAGGCCAGCACTAGGTCGCGCTGCAGCACCTGCGCTAGGTCGGCGTGGCGCAGCAGGGCGGGCAAGCCCACAAACAGCAAAAAAAAAGGGAGAAAATTAGCCAGCTGCAGCAGCGCCTCGCCCTGGCTACGGGCCGTGGTGCAGCTCAGCAGCAATAGCCCTATGGCCAGCGCTAGGGTGCCGCGCGTTAGCGGGTCTATCCACCGCTGGCCCCGGTGGTATACCAGCACAATGCTCAAGACCAGCAGCCCGATCAGGCTGTAAAAACTGTAGGGAAGGGCGATCGCACTCACTCGCAGCAGGGGGCGACAAAATTTGGGCAGGTCTCGCTTAGGGTCGCCCACCGTTAGTACGCGCCCTCACCCCGCAGCACCACCCACACCGTGCGCAGCAAAATGTAGATATCCACCCACACCGACCAGTTGCGCACGTAGTAGGCATCGAGGTTGACCCGCTCTTCGTAGGTGATATTGTTGCGGCCTGACACCTGCCACATGCCCGTGATGCCGGGAGGAACGCGGCTGTAGAGGGAAATCTTATCGCCGTAGCGCCACAGCTCTTCGTCTACGATGGGGCGCGGCCCCACTAAGCTCATCTCTCCCCGCAGGATGTTCCACAGCTGGGGCAGCTCGTCTAGGCTGGTGCGGCGCAGGAACCAGCCAACGCGGGTGATGCGGGGGTCTTCGCGCAGCTTTTGGTTACGCTCCCAGTCCTCTTTAAGCTCGGGGTGGGCGTCGAGGTAATTTTGCAGCACCTTGTCGGCATTCGGGGCCATGGTGCGAAACTTCCAGGCGCGAAACCGCTGCCCCCCCTGGCCGATGCGGGTGTGGCCATAGAAAATGGGGCCAGGGGAATCCAGGCGAATGGCGATCGCGATGCCCAGCAGCAGGGGCAGCAGCAGCAGCCCGCCGAACAGGGTGAGCAGCAGGTCTATCACAAACTTAGTGAGCCGAGGACCGGGCAGCAGCAGCTGCTGGCGAATCTCTAGCCCCAGGATGCCCCCCAGGTCTTTGGTGATAATCCACAGGGAGGCAAACCCAAACAGATCGGGAATCACCAGCAGGTGGGCAAAGGTTTGGCCATAGCGCGCCAGCATATCCAAAAGGGTGGGCCGAGGCACCCCCGGCATTGCGACGATGGCATAGGGAATGCGGTATATGCGCGCCAGCCGGGGGGCCATGTCTAGCTTGCCAACCACCGGTACCCCGTGCAGCGTTCCCTTTTTCTCGGGGTCGTCGTCCAAGATGAACAGGGGCTTGAGGCCGATGCGGGGACGGCGCTGCAGCGTGCGCACCACCATATCTCCGGTGCGCCCTGCCCCCAAAATAATCACGGGGTAGCCCCACCACTTTTGCCCCGCCAGCAGCGATCGCATCACGGCGCGGCTGACATGCACCAAAATTAGCGACAGCATCCAGCCCAGCAGGAACACGGTTCGGGAGTAGGCGGGCATGCCCTGAAACAGGAATAGCGCCGACCCCAGGACGAGGTAGATCAAGGTGGTAGCGGTGCTAATCAAGCGCAGCTCGTCCACCGGGCTGACCGCCACGCCAGGATAAAGGCCCACGGTGGCATAGGCCAGGATAAACAGCCCCAGCAGCGGCGTCAGCGGCCAGTATTGGGCCGGGTCAGACAGCAGGCTCCCATCGACCCAGATGCCTAACCGAACGGCGATCGCTCCGGCGAGCCCTAAGCCTGCCGCATCGGCTCCTACCATACTCACCACCGTTGGCCACGACTGGGTGGACACCGTGAGCGCCAACAGGGCGGGTCTAAAGGTGCGGTGGAGCTGCATAAAAATTCGCGGTTATGGGTTGACTCACAGCGATTCGGCTCCGTCAGAGTGCTGGAAGCGATCCCAAGCTTGCTCAACGACCTGAGAAAACGCTTGGTGAAATCGCTCCGGTGAAAACCGTTCAGCATTGTATCGTAAATCTTCAACCCGAAACTGCTTTGGGTCGGCGTGATAGGCCTGTACTGCCCCCAACAGACTGGGAACTGTCTGGTGGGGGAACAAGATCCCCGTCTTGCCGGGAAGCACCGTTTCCGTGACGCCACCTCGCCCGTAAGCGATGACGGGTGCGCCTGCCGCCTGGGCCTCCACCGCCGCGATGCCAAAATCCTCTTCAGCGGCATAGACAAACGCTTTGCAGCGGTTTAGGTAGTCGGTGACCACCGCCTCAGGCTGAGGCGGCAGCAGCTGAATGTTGGGCTTGGCCAGCTGCTCAATAAGGGGCTGATCGGGGCCATCGCCAATGACCACCAAGGGCAGCCCCATTTGGGCAAAGGCGTCCACAATTAAATCCACTCGCTTGTAGGGCACAAAGCGAGACAGCACCAGATAGAAGTCGTCCCGCTGGCTGCTGGGGGTGAAGCGGTCCACAGCGACCGGGGGATAAACGACCTGGGCAGTGCGGCGGTAGGTTTTTTGAATGCGGCGGGCGACGGTGCGAGAGTTGGCCACAAAGCAGTCGACCCGGTGGGCGCTGGCGACATCCCACAGCCGCAGGTAGTGCAAAATCAGGCGGGCCACGGCTCCCTTGGCCGGGGTCATGCTGGCCAGATACTGGTGCTGTAAGTCCCAGCCGTAGCGCAGCGGCGTATGCACATAGCTAATGTGCAGCTGGTCGGCACGGGTAATCACGCCTTTGGCAACGGCATGGTGGCTAGAAACAACGACGTCGTAACCAGAGAAGTCGAACTGCTCGATGGCTAGGGGCATCAGCGGCAGGTACTGGCGGAAGTGCCGCCGCGCCCAAGGCAGGGACTGAATAAACGAGGTTTGGACGGGCTTATGGCGGATAAAAAAGCGCTGCCCCTCGGTGAGAAAATCCACCAGGCTAAACAGGTCGGCCTCGGGGTACAGGTGCAGCATTTGCTCTACGACCCGCTCTGAACCCGCGTGCTTAACGAGCCACTCATGGGCGATCGCAACTTTGAGCGCATTGGGGGGCGACTCTGGAGCGTCGGCCCCGGCTCGATTCGCTGCGTCGGATGTTGGAAGGTCAGGCTGGGACATGTCGGCGGGCGAGGCTTGGCTGGGGTTGAGACGGTGGGGCAAGGTTATTGGCGTCTGTCTTCAACACTATCGCAAACCCGCCCTGAAACTAGAATTCGGCGGACGGTAGAAGGTTTGGCTGCGTTCTGTGGGTAGAGGCTACTAGAGACACACATCTTGGCTGTGAAGTCTAAGTGCTGTTTTACCCCTCTTAGTCTCCCCTTGGAAAGGGGAGAAATCGTGGTTCTCCCCCTTGGCTTTGGCGTTAGCCTGCCCGCAGGGCGTAGGGGAGCTAGAGGGGGTCAAACTTGTGTGTATTTAGCAGATAGACAGAGGAGGTGGGGCAGCTTGGAACCCTCGGCAGAGGGCGATCGCACGTCCTAGGGCCGTGGCATGCTGTGGTCTCTGACCTGGTACGAAGGGTTGATTTTGACTAGAACTTACACATAAAAAATCCTTGCTGCCATATTCAGCGTAGGACTCCCCCCTGTCCCTCTTTATACCGCTGGCGAATTTCATGCCTTGTTACATCTCGGCTATTTCCTGCCCCGGAGAAGCCCCCTTTTCTGGTATGCCCGAAGGGCTTTAAGCCCCCAATTGAGAGGACTTCAGAGAGGTTAGAACTCCTTAAAGTTAATAGCAGTCAATGGTATAGACGCTGCTCGGGTTCCCCCAGGATTGATACCGCTGGCGAATTTCATGCCTTGTTACATCTTGGCTATTTCCTGCCCCGGAGAAGCCCCCTAAATCCCCCAATTCTGGGGGACTTCAGAGAGGTTAGAACTCCTTAAAGTTAATAGCCGCGAATAGTATGGCCACTGCTCCGGTTCCCCCAGAATTGGGGGTTAGGGGGCCTCGAAAGCGTACAGCTCGATTACGAAATATTTCGCCAGCGGTATCCCTCTTGATTAAGAGGGGTGCCAGAGGCGGAGGGATCGCAAATTGCACAAGACGTGGTCTATTGGCGTCAGCCCTATCAGATGCTCATCGTCGAGTGATTTTGGCTCGTCAGTGAGACTTGAAGTCTTACCCGCGACGACCTCTATGAGCTCATGTTGAGACTTCATACCCTGTATTTTTCGAGATGCCCGGTAGTCTGCCACTCCAGCCGCTCTTCCGCCTCTCTGAAGGGATTGCTGACGGCGATGGGTTACTGCCCCGCCCAAAGCTCACCGCGGCTTCAAAGCAATTCTTATCAGTCTGCGGGCGTTCTCGAATGGTGATGGTGGCCATGGCGCGGGGGAGATTCAGGCAGCGACAGCGGTATCTCCCCTATCTAGCACATTTTCTTTAGCCCTCAGGACATTCTGTGCGCTAACAGCAATTGTCATTACTGGCTACACCGCACCGCCCACAAATAAAGGATGCTGTTGGCGGAAATGAGAATTGCGCAAATGCAGTATCATCAAGTCCAGCGCTCCGTTTGGCGTTTAGCTCTTTAGTCTCCGGTTTATTCCAATCCCCCGCATGAGGAGAACTGAATCGTCCCCCCCTGACTCCCCGACGCTGCCGGTTGTGACCTACACCCACAAAAGCCGGCTGCGACAGCCCAGCGTTTTGTTTCAAGACATTTGGAACGATTTGCTCACCTCCCGCGATCTCGCCTGGCAGCTCACGTACCGAAAGCTCAACGTGCGCTACCGGCAATCCCTCTTAGGACCCCTATGGGCCGTGATTCCGCCCATTTTGGCGGCGCTAACGTCGCGGGTGCTTGAGCAAAGCGGCGTCGTCGACGTGGGGGAAACAGAAATTCCCTACCCGCTCTACGTCATGTTTGCCACCGTGCTGTGGCAGGTGTTTTCCCGCAGCCTTGCCATGCCGCTGCAGGCCATGAAGGACGGTCTACAGCTGCTGCGAACCATCCAAGTTCCGGTAGAAGGGCTGATGCTGGCGGGGGTCGGGGAGCTGCTGTTTGACCAGGGCATCCAGATCATGGTGCTGACGCTGGTGTTTTTGTTCGCGCCCATCAACATTACGTGGGGTGTCATTCCGGCGCTAGGGGCGCTCGTGATGTTGATGCTGTTGGGAATCAGCATCGGCCTGTTTCTCGTTCCCTTTGGCAGCCTGTATACCGACGTTTCCTCCGCTCTGCCTTACCTGACGCGATTTTGGTTTTTCCTCACGCCCATTCTCTACCCGCCGCCGGAGCGGTGGCCCTACTCGCTGCTCGTGGAGCTGAACCCGGTCACGCCCCTGCTGTCGGGGGTGATTGACCTGACGACCACGGGCCAACTGAATAACCCCATTTTGTTTGTTGTGGTTTCGCTGGTGACCATAGCGCTATTTTTGGTGGGGTGGGTGCTCTACCGAGTTTCTGTGCCGCTGTTAGTTGAGCGTTAGGGCGATTAGTTGAGCCAAGAGGAAGGGAACGATGCCGTCAGACGAAGTTTTAGTCCAGGTCAACAATGTCTCCAAGAAGTACTGCAAACAGCTGAAGCGATCGCTCCGCTACGGCCTGCAGGATTTGGCCAGTGAGCTGCTGCTGCAGAGTGAGCCCGAGCCGGAGCTGCGCCGCGAGGAGTTTTGGGCCCTGCAGGACGTCAACTTTGAGCTACGGCGGGGGGAGTCTTTTGGGGTGATTGGCGTCAACGGCTCGGGGAAAACGACGCTCCTAAAAATTATGCAGGGACTGATCAAGCCCACCACAGGGGAGGTGACCATTCGCGGCAAGATGGGCGCTTTGATTACCCTGGGGGCCGGGTTTCAGCCGCTGCTGACGGGGCGGGAGAATATCTACGTCAACGCGGCCATTTTGGGTATTCCCCGCCGCCAGGTCGATAAAAACATCGACGACATTCTCGACTTTGCCGAGATTGGGGATTTCATTGACACGCCGGTCAAGAACTACAGCTCGGGGATGAAGGGGCGGCTGGGATTTTCTATCGCCACTAACCTAATCAACCCGGACGTGCTGCTGCTGGACGAAGTGCTGGCGACGGGAGACTGGAAGTTCAAGGAGCGCTGCTTTCGGCGGATGGAGGAAATTGTGCGCTCGGGGGCGACCATCGTCTTTGTGACCCACCTAGTGCCCAAGGTGGAGCAGCTGTGCAACCGCGCTATTTTGCTGCACAAGGGGGTGGTGAAGACCATTGGCCCGGCGTCGGAGGTGTGCGAAGCCTACTACAACCTGCCCGAGACCGAGACCAAGCGCGATCGCCGCGTGGTCAATCAGCGTCGCCAAAAGCTAGCCATGGCGCTCAAGCAGTCGGGCGCAGCGGCGGTGATGGAGGCCCAAGATGGAATGCGCGAAGACGAAGACACAGAGGACACCGAAGTAGACGCCATCGAAATCGCTGGCCTTGAGCTGCTCGACCCGGCAGGACAGCCCCGCACCACATTCGAGAGCCTAACGCCACTGCGGGTCCAGGTCCGGTTTGTTAGTCAGCCCCAGGTCCACCGCATCCGGGCCACGGTGCAGCTCTTGGTGCTAGGAGACGAATTTTGCATCACCCACTCCACCCACATCGTTCGTCTGCCGGAGCCCCTTTCCTCCGGCGAATCCAGGCTGGGTTTGATAGACTGCTTTGTGCCTGAGCTGCTGCTGCGCGAGAGTAAGTACCGGCTTCTCGTCACGCTGGCGGTGCCGCCGGACGACCCCAATGCAGCCCCCCACAAAGCGAGTGAGAGCGTCGTCGTTACGGTCGTTGCGGCAGACGGCAGTAAGCCGACGGAAAAGCGGACCCCAGGATTGGTCCACCTCCCGGCTACCTGGAGCGATCGCCTGCTGCCTTCGTCAAAAGTGCATTCTGAGCTGTGAGACCATGCTGTAAGACGCGAGAGGTGAGGGCGGTTGGTGAGAGACAAAGCTGCGAGAGACAAAGCTGCGAGAGACAAAGCTGCGAGAGACAAACTGCGAGAGACAAACTGCGAGAGACAAACTGCGAGAGACAAAACTGTGAGAGACAAAACTGTGAGAGACAAGCGGTGAGAGACAAGCTGCAAGAGACAAAACATGAGTAACTTAGCCGGTGTGCGGGTCTTGGTTGATGGCTACAACCTGGAAATGACCCAAGGGACAGGAATTAAGACCTACGGCATCAGCCTGCTGCGGGCGCTGCATGAGCTGGGCGTCAGTACCGACATTCTCTTTAGCCGCGACATCGGCCAAACCCAAAATTCGATTCTCGATGAGGTGCTGTTTTTCGATGTCGAGCCCATAGACGAACCCAGCCGGATTGCCCTGCTCACCAAAAGAGCCCGCCTGGCGATCGCCCTGCTCAAGACCCTCGCGGGGCAAACCGAAGTCGCCAGCAAAATCCAGACCAGCGACGTCGTTCTCAAGCGGCCCCTGCCGGGAAGCCTGCTTAATGCCCTCAGTGAGCTAGTCGACCAAATCGGCATTCTCAACTTGCGCAACGCCTACAGCGGGTCGAATACGCTGTTTAAATACATCAAGCGCTATACCTGTCTAGAGGTGCCGCAGCCCATCGACGTCTTTCACGCCACTTACCCCCTGCCGGTGTGGATCAACGGCACTAAAAAAATTACTACCGTGCACGACTTAATTCCCCTGAGGCTGCCCTACGCAACCCTAGACAACAAGCGGGCTTTCTATGACTTAGTGAAGGAAACCCTGAAGCGCTCAGACGCCATCATCACGGTGTCCCAGCACTCCAAGCAGGACATCTTGACCATTTACGACGTTGACCCCGACAAAATTTGGGTCACCTACCAGCCCATCGCCCTGACGCCGCTCCCCGACAGCAGCGCTACGTCGGTCTCCCGCTACGTGAAAAAGTTTGGGCTCCAGTACGAGCGCTATGTACTATTCGTAGGGGCGATTGAGCCCAAGAAAAACGTGGGTCGGCTCATCGACGCCTACGCCGGCATTGATACCGACGTGCCGCTGGTGATTGTGGGCAAAAAGGGCTGGCTGTGGAAAGACGTTCTGCGCCGCCTCAAGGACGACGGCTACAGCACCCTAGCGCGGCGGGTGCGGCTTTTGGAATACGTCACCATGGAAGACCTCAAGCATCTCTACGCCGGAGCCCTGTGCTTCGCGTTCCCCTCGCTGTACGAAGGGTTTGGTCTGCCGCCGCTGGAGGCAATGACCTTCGACTGTCCGGTACTCACCTCCAACGTCTCGTCCCTGCCGGAGGTCTGTGAAGACGCCGCCGTCTACGTCGACCCCTACGACGTCAATGACATTCGCGCCAAGCTGCAGGCGCTGATGGAGGACGGAGCGCTGCGGGAGAAGCTTGTGGCGGCGGGGCGGCGGCGGGCGGTGGCTTTCAATACCCAAAACTACGTCGACCGGCTCTCGAAAGTCTATAGTCATGTGGTTTCCTAGCCCGTGGGTGAGTCGATTGACTACCGCAACCTCAACACGCTGTGGGCCAGCGTGCTGGTGGAGACCCTCGCTCGGCTAGGGCTGCAGACGGCGGTCGTCTGCCCCGGCTCTCGCTCGGCGCCCCTGGCGATCGCCTTTGCCGCGCACCCGCTTATCGAGGCCATCTCTATTCTCGACGAGCGCTCCGCCAGCTTTTTTGCTTTAGGACGAGCCAAGCAGAGCGGCCGGGCGGTGGCGATGGTCTGCACCTCGGGCACCGCTGGCGCAAACTTTTACCCCGCCGTTATTGAGGCGCGGGAGAGCCGGGTGCCGCTGCTGGTGCTGACGGCGGACCGTCCGCCGGAGCTGCGCCACTGTGGGGCGGGGCAGGCGATCGACCAGCAAAAGCTCTACGGGGCGGCGGCGCAGTGGTACGCCGAGCTAGCGCTGCCCGGGGCAGGTCGGCTGGACTACCTGCGGCAAACGGTAGTGCAGGCCTGGCGGCGATCGCTGGAGCCGGGGCGCGGACCTGTACACCTCAACCTGCCGTTTCGAGACCCCTTGGCCCCGGTGTCAGACGGCACGACGCTAGAGGCGCTTCCCCCAGATTTTTTTACCGTCGTCGCCCCTGCCCCGGCTCCCACGATATCCCTCCCCCTCCCTGACCTGCCGCCGCTCGGAGTCATTGTGGTGGGCGTAGCGGCTCCTCCGGACCCCGAGCGCTACTGTCAGGCGATCGCTCAGCTCTCTCAAAAGACAGGCTATCCGGTGCTCGCTGAGGGGCTTTCTCCCCTGCGCAACTGGGCGTCGCTGCAGCCCTACCTAGTGACGACCTACGACAGCATTTTGCGCTCGCCCCTCTGGGCAGAGCGCCTCGCCCCGCAGGCCGTGGTGCAAATTGGCCCCCTGCCCACCAGCAAGGTGCTGCGTCAGTGGCTTGCCCAAACCGACGCCCCGCGCTGGGGGGTCGATACTGCGCCCGACAACCTCGACCCCACCCACGGGCGAGCTGTTCCGCTTCGGTGCGACGTCACGCAGCTCAGTTTTTCTCAGGTGCGCGCCCCTGACCGGCCTTACGCCCAGCGCTGGCTCGACGCCGAGGCCCAGACCCGGCAGCAGCTCGACGCCGCCGTCCGCTGTGCCCCCTCCACCAACGAGAGCACCGTGGCCTGGCTGCTCTCCCGGCATCTGCCGCCCCAAACGCCGCTGGCGATCGCCAACAGCACCGCCGTCCGGGATGTAGAGTGGTTTTGGGCTGCGAGCGATCGCCAGATTGTGCCCTACGTCAATCGGGGGGCAAACGGCATTGACGGCACCCTGTCCACGGCGCTAGGGGCAGCTCACGGGCATCGTCCCACTGTCCTGCTGACGGGGGATTTGGCCTTACTGCACGACACCAACGGGTTTTTGCTGCGGCCTCAGTTTCGAGGTCACCTGACGATCGTGCTAATCAACAACAGCGGCGGCGGCATCTTTGAGCTGCTGCCGGTGGCCCAGTTTGACCCGCCGTTCACTGAGTTTTTCGCGACGCCGCAGGGGGTGAACCTGCCGCTGCTCTGTCAGGCCTACGGCATCAGCTACCGGCATATTGAGAGTAGGGACGAGCTAGCAGCCGCCATATCAGAGCTGCCCACAAGCGGTATACGGCTGCTGGAGGTGAAGTGCGATCGCAAGCAGAGCGCCCGCTGGCGACAGCAGCTTTTTGAGCACCTATCTCGCTAGGCTCCATAGGTATCCATGAACCAACCCAGGGTCAGGCCGAGGAGATCGGGCATCGCCACGTCCTTAATTCCCAATCAATACACCGAGAAGGAGCTGACCGTCTTGCGAAGTCGGTCCTCCATCGTCTTCCAGCGACCGTCGGTGGTTGAGGCGCTCAGAGTAAAGAGCTGACCCCGGCGAATCACCACGCTGGCAAGGTTGTGGCGAATGCCGTCGGGCAAACTCACCTCGTACTCCAGCAGGTAATATTCCCCATCCTCAGTTTGCCTGGAGCCTGCGGTAACCAGCTCAGCGGCTCTCTCATTGTCGGCAGTCAGTCCCCGCTGGGCCATCTTCCGGCCAATCTCAGAGGGCGATCCTAAATCCCGCAGGGTCTTCCCATCGGGCACCTCGTTGACAATCACGCTCACATTTTCGCTGGGCTCAACGATGTCGTGCAGCACTACGTCGGGGCCGTCGGGGACGCTGACCTCTACCCATCCGTTGGGGTAGAGAAAGCGAAATCCATCGTTGGAATCTACGTATTTGTTGAAGCCAACCGTCCCCGCCAGACAACTCTGCAGGCCGATAGCTAAGATTATGACTGCGATCGCCGCAATTCGCTTGAGCATGGTCTCCCCCTAAGTACGCCTAGTACCGTCAACTATTTCTAAATAGGCAATGGGACCATTCTCCCATTAACTGATGGTGTTTGAGCACCCAAATGTATCAGCAGCGACTGTATCAGCAGCGGGCGAAACTGAACGCTCTAGATCCCTAATGTCCAATCTGGGCAGCGCCGCAGCGCTGCCCCGCTATAGGAACAAAACCCGCAGACGAGCGTCGTTTGCGGGTGTGACTGACCGTAGGCGAGCCCGCGGCAATGGCAGCTCAAACTCAAAAGTCCTGGTTTTAGAGCCTCTGACAGTTCAGCCTCGTCAAAAAAACGATACATTGGATGAACTGCAGCACCCACGAGATTGAGCGTATGCCCGTGGCGACTCGAATCAGGGGCTAAGCTGAGGCGATCACAAGGCGGCTAATATACTCCATGAGTCATTCCTGGAATCAGGATCCTGCCGGGCCCAACGACGGCAGCGCAGATAACGGCAGTTCGGGCAGCGGCAGTTCAGACAACAGTGCTCCAGATGGTGCTTTAAACGGTGCCTCAAACAACGGCAGCCTCACGGACTGGTCGGGCGTTGACGAGGCGCTCTCTTTAGACAATCCTCAGCCTCGACCGACGGCTCATCAATCTACCCCGGCCGGCATTGAAGGCAGCGCCTCTGTTGGCACTAGCCCGCTGGCGCTCGTGGAAACCGCTTTTCTCGCCAGCGCCGCTAGCTTGCTCTGGCTCGTAAGCTATTACCTCAGCGTGGGTCCCTGGATGAGAATTGTCTTTCCCATTCCCATTGCGCTGACCTATCTACGGTGGGGGTCGCGGGCCTCCTGGATGACGGCTGTTGTCTCGGGGCTGCTGTTAGCAATTTTGATGGGTCCCTACCTGAGCATTATGTTCTTCATTCCCTACGGCCTGCTGGGAGTGCAGCTGGGGGCGATGTGGGCTCGTAAGTCTTCCTGGGTCTGGTCCATTGCCTCGGGTAGCCTTGTCGCCACCATCAGCTTTTTCTTTCGCATTTGGCTAATTTCCCTATTTTTGGGGGAAGACCTATGGGTTTACCTGACGGGGCGCATTACCAGTCTCTTGGATTGGCTGTTGTCAATGGCGGTAAATTGGGGCGTGCTCGGTGTCGGGGCGTTGGGGCAGGTTAACGTCAACGCCGTCCAGATCGCTACCGTGGCGATGATTCTTTGCAGCGATATCGTCTATTTATTCACGATTCATTTGGCCGCCTGGCTGCTGCTAGAGCGTCTGGGCAACCCGATTCCCTCGCCTCCCAACTGGGTACGGGTGCTGCTAGACGAACCGAGATCCTCTTAGCTGCCGTGGGCCAAGCCTTATGATCCGCGTCTCACTCCGGCCCGATATTGCCGTTCCCTGGCTGGCGCGGTTTCGGGGGCGGCGACCCACCTGCGTCTGCGTCCTCGGCTTCACGGAAACGGGACTTATTCCCGGAATATCGGCTGCCGGTGCAACCCCAGCCGATCGCCTCACAACGGCGATCGCCGACGCTGAGTTTTTGTACTATGGGCCGCGCGATCGCACCCAGAACGCGCTGCCACCGCTGCAGGCCGGTGCTTCTCCGGCGCTGATCTCGCGCGCAGTAATCATAGGGCAGCAGCTGCCTCTTCAAATCGTCAACGCTGGGCTACCCCAGCCGCCCCCGGTCCCCCACCGCAATCTTCAGGGCCGCCCTGCCCGCTGCCTCAGCAGTGGAGCAGCCCTCTCGATGCCCGCTGCGCGACACCTGTTTGAGCAGGGACTCCGTCTCGGCCATGAGCTAGCGGCAGCGGCAGCGCCGGGGTATCTGGTCGTTGGTGAGTGCGTTGTGGGGGGCACAACGACAGCCCTGGCCGTGCTGAGCGCCCTGGGCGTCGCCGCTCACGGCAAGGTCAACAGCAGCCATCCAAGCTGCAACCACCGGCAAAAGCAGCAGCTCGTGGAGGCCGGTCTGCAGCAGCTGCGCCAGCGCTTCCAGCCGTCTATCTTAGAGCCGCTAAAACTCTGGGCGGGGTTAGGAGACCCAATGCAGGGTGCCGTTGCCGGTTTGGCCCTCGCCGCTAGCCAAACTACGGGCGTCCTGCTGGCAGGGGGAACGCAAATGCTGGCGGTATATCACCTGATGGGGGCGATCGCTCGCGCCGACCAGCTGGCCTGGAACCCTGAGCAGGTGGTCGTGGGCACGACGCGCTGGGTCACCGATGATCCCACCGGAGATACCTTAGGGCTCGCCGCTGCAGTCAATGTCCCCCTGCTCACCTCGGAATTGAGCTTTGCCCACTCTCGCTATTCGCAGCTCAGGGCCTACGAAGCCGGGTATGTCAAAGAAGGGGTTGCCGCTGGAGGATGCGCGATCGCCTCTTCTCTCTATCAGGGCTGGGGACAGCGCGACTTAGTCGTCGCAGTCGAGGCGCTGATGAAGTCGCTAGGGGCCAAATCTGATCGCGAGCATGTCACTTTTGAGCCCTCACCCTGAGTCTCGCTTCCGATTCTGGGGGATGTAGGGCTCTGCTCTTCTCGAAAAGTGGACCTCTCTGCGTCATTTGCAAGGGTGGCGTCCTCCCCTCTGATCGCGCTGAATTAGACTGCGCTGTATCAGATTTCTAGACTGGCCTAGCGGCTTATCCTTTGCGTAGAAGCCGAATTTACTTTGACGAGGTTTACGGAGAGCTCAGCCTGCGCTCTTAGTTATTGATTCGGCAGTCCAATAGCTGCTCTTCAAGGGCAGCTATCCGGTTATAGGCCGCCGTTAGCTGGGCCGTCAAGCGCTGGGTCTGAACTTCAGGAGACAGTGAGTTCTCGCCGCAGCTAGAGTCGATATCTCCGTAGGCCTCATCAGCCAAAATGTCTTTATGGTATTGGCGGATTGGGCTTTGCGTGTAGGCCGGCTGACGGTGTAAAGCCTCTTCCGGCAGAGGAACGACTATTGACGCTTGAGGGGAGGTCTGGGACGTCATTTGAAGCTTGAGCTCCATCAACGAGTCGGAAACTCGAGTATTGAGTTGCTCGACTGCTCCCTGGAGTGCGTCAATTTTGATATTCAGACTGTCTATTTGCTTTTGCATTAATTTAGTCGTACGTTGACGCCTTCAACGTTTGGAACAATAAAATCTTGCTTCAGATACCATATTAGACAGGTTTTTTTCAAGCCGACGGCTATTCCCAAATGATTTAAGTATTCCAATTAATTTAATACTTCGTCCGCCGTTTAATTGCATTTTGTGAAATCCGCCCTCTTCAACAGCGAAACCCGCAGCGGCAGCTCAAGAGACCAGACCTAAGTGAAGCGAGATTGAGCAGAAACGCAGTTGAGTCTGTCTACGAGTCAATATAGATTTTCCGGGGGACTCGCGGCAACGCCGCTATCAGAATTGACGGCTTCTGTCACATCGGTTGTACCCTGTACTTCAGACTTTATGAACCCTTGCTGCACCACCGGGATTTTGGGCGGCATGCCTTATCTGTACCACAGGTGAGAAACCACGAGCGCTGCTCACCGATTAGAATCGAATAGTCGATGGGGCTGAGCCCGTTGGCGGGCCCGTGGGCTAGTCCATTGAACGCAATGCAAACAACGTCGCCGATGCTAAGTTTTGAGCAATTTTTCTCCGACTGTGTTGGATCTTGGAGCACCGAACGGATCTATCACTCGCTGTCAGAAACAGACATAGAGCGATCGCACACCAAATTTCAGGTAGATGCCCTAACGTCAGTGGACAAGCAAAAGATGCTCTCTGGGCTCCCGGCTCAAGAGAATGTTCCTGGTGAAGTCTCGTTTTCTCCGAAGTTTCTCGCGTCAATCGTCGCGGTAGACAGCGATTCCGCCGATATGCCCTGTCCAGGGTTTGCAATTTCCTTCGACACAAAATCAGAGAAGGGCGAAGTAGTGGCTATGTCTCTCAACGCGCTCTTCGTTCCGGAGGCCTACTTTTCCACCGCATCGGGGGGAGCTGTGGTGCCGCTGCCTTTAGCCTCCCAAGTCGACGTCTATGACGGTCTGGTTCAAGGCGTTTATCTGCGCGACCGCGGGTACTACGAGGCCAGCGCGATCGCAGGCTGGTTTACCTATCAGCCCACGCGACAAACCCTAGAAATGACGACCTACTACGCGCGTTCTGTCGCGGTGGACCAGATGCGATTTGTCACGCCTACGCTAAGGCTGCGCACCATTGTGACCTATCAGCGTCCCGAAGATGGTCAGCCCCCTAGCGTCATCGATTTGATCGGCTTTGGGGTAGAGCACAAAACTGAAGAGGGTCAACTCGACCCCTCTAAAACCACAACCTGGGCGCAGTCATAGGCGTTATGGCGTCGCCGGCTAAAACAACAATGCATACCAAAATTGATTCACCGGTCGAGAGCGCAGCAGGTACCATACCCGGTACCTCATCTCTCCACAGGCGATCGCTCCTCATCAGCCTGATGGCTCTGGCGGCGTTAGGGGGCTGTCGTTCAGGGGGGAGCTATGCTCTCACCGTTTATCTCCTTGAGGGTGCCGTACCGCCCACCCTCCTCAAGGACTTTCAGCGAGGGCAGTCCCAGGCCGTACAGCTCAAAACCCGACCGGGGTTATCCCAGCTGTTTACGGCGCTGAGGGAATTGTCAGGTTACACCGAAGAGGCTTCTGAAGACGAGACGGCCCCTCAAGACCAGGGCAACCAGCGCCCCGACCTGGGGGGAGCACCCGGCAGCACGACCCTCGTCTCCTTGGGAGACTACTGGCTGACCGCCGCCATCAGACAAAATCTCATCCGCCCGCTGCCCCTCACTCAGCTGTCAGGCTGGTCTTCGGTCCCTCGTCCCTGGCAGCAGCTCGTGACCCGCAGCGCGGCGGGCGAGCCCGACAGCGGCGGCGAGCTGTGGGGCGCACCCTACCGCACCGGAACCTTGGTCATGGTCTATCGGCGGGCCGAGCTAGACGCCCACGGCGGCCCGCCTGCGGATTGGCAAGACCTGTGGCGGCCCGAGCTCGCCGGTAAAATCTCCATGCTGGATAGCGCCCGCGTTGTCGTTGGCGCGGTGCTAAAAGCGCTAGGCCGCGATCCCAACGAACCTGATCTGGCGAGCGTAGCGGCGCTGCCAGAAAAGCTGCTGGCGCTCCACCGCAGCGTCAAACTCTATAGCTCCACGGACTATCTGCAGCCGCTGATCTTAGGGGACGTCTGGGTGGCGGTGGGCTGGTCGACGGATATCCTCCCCCTCGTGCGGCGTAACCAGCGGCTTGCGGTGGCAGTCCCCGCTTCAGGCACTTTTACCACCACTGACCTTTGGGTTCAGCCCGTGGCTGCTTCTGGCGCGCAAGCCGCTCTACCGGCTCCGGCGGAGCAGTGGATCAGCTTTTTTTGGCAGCAGGACATCGCCCTTCGCCTCTCGCTGCTGGGGGCAGGCGTCTCTCCGGTTTTAATTGACCAGGCCCGCGCGTCGCTTCCCCCCGCGCTCAGCGCTCAGAGCGCGATTTTGCCTGACCCGCAGGTTATGGCTCAGAGCAGCGCTATCTTACCGCTCTCGCCGGAGGCTTCTGAGGCCTACGATCGCCTGTGGTCTGAGACGCGCCGTTCTGTGAGAGCGGATCGTTTTGATACGACGGCCTAACCTTCGCGGAGAAGGCTGACCCCGAGATGCGATCTTGACGGCGACCTAGAAGCGAAATGGCCCCCGGGGTACCTCAATGCCCGGAGAATCGAGGTAGATTTGGCAGTCAAGCTGCGCTACGGCCTGCGTCCCAGCGGCCATCAGGGCAGCTTGAGGCGCATCACAAAGGTAAGCGCCTAATATGACACCTTGCTCATTGAAAACGCGGGTATTGTAGCCAAACTGCAGCACCGAGAGGCCCATTTGATGGACAAACTGATAGCGTTCCACGTAAGAGTAGAGATTCCACAGCTGGCGATTGACGACAAGATCGACCCGCTGGGGGCTCTCGCCCTCACCCCTGTAGGCAATCCAGTTTTCTAGAAGCTTACCGCCATGCTGCTGCTCAGCCCACCACAAGCTGGGCAGCGTGAGCTGGGAGTCCTGCACCGTGTAGCGAGTGACCACGCTCCGCCCAGACAGGTCAGCGTCTGGAGGCAGTAGGTCTAGCTCTAATGGATAGGTCGCAGCATTGAGAGTCAGCGGACGCTCTTGGGCGATCGCCGTCTGCGCTAGCAGACCCAAACTGGCCGCGCCTAGCGCTACTCCCCAAACGCCCCTCAACCTGACGACGTTAAATAAATGAGGGCTGGTGTCTAACAAGACTCAGAAACTCTTCCCGCGTCTTTTGGTCGTCCTGGAAGACGCCTACCATGGCGCTGGTCACTGTCCAAGATCCGGGCTTCTGCACACCGCGCATCACCATACACATGTGGGTAGCCTCCATCACTACCGCCACGCCCTGGGGGTCCAAAATCTCCTGTACGGCTTCTGCAATTTGGCGGGTCAGGCGCTCTTGAACCTGTAGCCGACGGGCGTACATCTCAACGATGCGGGCCAGCTTGCTCAGCCCTACTACGCGCTGGTTGGGGATGTAGGCGACGTGAACCTTACCCATAAACGGCAGCATGTGGTGCTCGCAAAGGCTAAAGGCGGTGATGTCGCGCACCAGCACCATTTCATTGTGGCCTTCGTCAAAGATAGCATCGTTGACCAGCTCTTCTAAGGACTGGGTGTAGCCGCTGGTGAGAAACCGCATCGCCTCTGCCACCCGCTTAGGGGTTTTCAAGAGCCCTTCGCGCTCTGGATTCTCCCCAATCCCTACCAGCAGCGATCGCACCGCTGCCATCATCTCTTCTTGAGTACTGTCTACCGGTGGCTTTATCGTAATTTTTTGCCCTTTGCTGGTGTTGCGATCGGGACGAGGCGTCAGCGGCAGGCTAGCGTCAGCGGCAGACGTAATTCCGTTCCGGCCCGTCTCGTTGACGTTGTCAAATGAAGTAGTCATAGCAAGTCGTAAGTTACGTTGGAAAAAGTCAACAGCGCACAGCATTGAACGCTTTAGGCTACAGCTGTAAGGAGTGACTAGGGAGGTGAAGCAGTCACAGCCGTGAAGACTAGGGCGGCTAGCTCAAAGCGCTCCACCGCTCGGCATGATCTTGATTTCCTCAACAACAGCCTGGTGAGGGAGCGTGACGGTCTGGGCGACCGTTTGAGCCACGACGTCGGGCGTCAGCATTTGAGAGCGATCAAAATCTGACTGGACCGTCTCGGTGTCCCAAATTCCAGTATTTACGGCCCCTGGCGATAGGGTGACCACTCGAATTCCCCTATCCCGTGACTCGACGGCCAATGCTTTGGAGAGCATGATCAGCCCGGCTTTGCTGACGCCGTAGGCACCCCACTCGGGAAACGCCTGGTAGCCAGCGATGGAGGCAATATTGACGATGGTGCCCTGGCGGCGATCGCTCATGTGGGGCACGACGGCCTGCATGCAGAGGAAGGGGCTAGTCAAGTTGAGGTCTATTACCCGCTGCCAGTCTTCAAGAGACATATCCTGAAGCGCTCCGGTGTAGCCCATGCCGGCGTTGTTGACGAGCACGTGAATAGCTCCGCAGTCGGCTACCACCGCTTCGATGCCAGATTTGACCTGGCCCAGATTGGCCAAGTCTAGGGGAAACGCTTTAGCCGAGACGCCGTAGGTCTGCGCTTCAGCCGCCACTTCGGCTAAGGCTCCCTCTGACCGGCTCACTAGCGCCAAATCAAATCCTGCTTGTGCCAGCGCGATCGCCGTGGCTCGGCCAATTCCGCTGCTCGCGCCTGTAATCAGAGCACATTGTTGAACTGAACCCGTCATTTAAGTTCGTTAATCCTCAGACAATTCGGACTGGCTCGAGCGATAGGTCGCCAACCTAGAAAGCCGTGTTTTTACCTCTACCTAAAATCGACCTCAGTTCTAGATTATTCAAGAGCGACCTCCTGAACCACAAGGAACTCCTAGTTCATAGCCTACAGAGCCTTAAGCTTCGGTAAATGAGCAACACATAAATATTTGTTGCCTTGGCTAGCATAACATTATTATTCTAGCCAAAGGCTACAGCGCACAGAGGCTCATTTGTGCTAAAGAAAATGCGCCTGTGCGCGATCGCTCTGGCCAGGATACTGCGGCCCGGCGGGGGGGCCTGGGCGTCAAAGCGGGTCGGCGTGACCCGCTTTGAGTTCAGCCAGCGATCGCTAGTCTGGAATCTCCGCAAATCGCCCGATCTGACGGAACTTTTGGTAGCGTGCCTCCCGCCGCTGGGATGAATTCATCTGATCGAGAACCGCTAGATTCTTGACCAATGCTTGCTTAAGCGTCTCTGCAGCCTGAATCGGAGCAGCGTGGGCACCTCCCGTAGGTTCGGGTAGACATTCGTCGAGAATACCAAGCTCCTCTAGGTCTGCAGCGGTAATTTTGAGCGCTTCAGCGGCCTCTCCTGCCCGCCCGGCGTCTTTCCACAAAATAGCGGCGCAGGCTTCAGGGCTAGCCACCGTGTAGACCGAATGCTCAAACATCAGCAGGCGATCGCCCACGCCGATGCCCAGTGCCCCGCCGGACCCCCCTTCACCAATGACGGTGCAGAGGATGGGGACTTCTAGCCGGAACATTTCCCGGAGGTTGTAGGCAATAGCCTCCCCTTGACCGAGGCGCTCCGCCTCCAGCCCCGCCCAAGCGCCGGGGGTGTCAATGAAGGTGAAGATGGGCATGCCAAAGTGGTTCGCATGGTTCATCAGCCGCATCGCTTTGCGGTAGCCGCCGGGGGAGGCCATGCCAAAATTGCGGGCGACATTGTCTTTGGTGTCGCGGCCTTTCTGGTGGCCCATCATCATGATGGGGCGACCGTCGACGCGGGCAATGCCCCCCACGAGCGCCGGGTCATCTGTGCCGGTCGCGCGATCGCCGTGCAGCTCTATCCATTCGTCGCTGATGGCCTGGATATAGTCTAGGGTGCTGGGGCGGCGGGGGTGGCGGGCCACCTGCAGCCGCTGAGCCGGGGTCAGGCTGCTGAAGATCTCGTAGCGCAGCTGGTCGGCGCGGGTCTCAAGCTGATCAATTTCCTCTGAGACATCGACGTTGTTCTCGTCGGCCAACTCTCGAATTTGGTGAATGCGCTTCTCTAGATCCACAAGGGGCTTCTCGAAGTCAAGCAGAATCGGTTTGCGTTCCGTTGTAGCCATGGTGGCGTGATGGGGCGTGAAGGGGTGTTTTAATTAGCAAAGCGCAAGCTTTGGGGCAGATCCCAGTAACTTTTGAGTATAGGGGTGCTGCGGCGCATTGAACAACTGCTCTGCTAGCGCCGTCTCCACGATCTGTCCCGCCTGCATAACGGCGATGCGATCGCAGAAGAACCGGGCGACCCAAAGGTCGTGGGTGATGAAAAGGTACGTCAGGTCGAACTCCTGCTTCAGGTCTAACATCAGCTCTAGGATCTGAGTTTGAATGCTGGCGTCGAGCATGCTGACCGGCTCATCGCAGATCAGCAGCTTGGGCTGGGTGATCAGGGCTCTAGCAATGGCGACCCGCTGCTGCTGCCCGCCGGACAGCTCGTTGGGGTAGCGGCCGTAGAAGGCAGAGCCCGGCGTCAAGCCCACTCTTTCCAGCATTCGTAAGACAGTCGCCTCTGCAGAATTCGCCTTTCCCGTCGCCATATCGGCCACCATTCCATGGATCAACAGCGGCTCAGCAATCGCCCGCCCAACGGTCATCAGCGGATTGAGGCAGGCGTGGGGATCTTGAAAAATCATCTGCAGGTGGCGTCTCAAAGGCCGCAGCTCGGAGCGGGACAGCGCCGTCAACTCCTGGCCCTGAAAAAGCACCCGGCCCGCCGTAGGCTGAATCAGCTGCAAAATGACGCGCAGCAGCGTGCTTTTCCCGCAGCCTGACTCCCCCACCAGCCCCACAATTTCGCCCTTTCGGAGGGTAAAGCTGACCCCATCGACCGCTTTGATTGCAGGCCGCTGACCGCCAAATCGAGACAGCAAAGACTGAGAGAGCGCGTAGTGTTTGACGAGATCGACCACCTCCAACAGCGGCGCAGCGGGGCCTGTCTGGGGAGAAGCGCTCCGAACCTCGGCGTCGGACTGCAGGCGAGCGGCGGCATTCCGCAGCGATCGCGTGTAGGGATGCTGGGGCTGGCGAAGCACCCGCTGCGCGTTGCCGGTCTCCACGACTTCCCCCTCCAGCATCACAGCGATGCGATCGCAGTATTCTGCCACTAGGGAAAGGTCGTGGGAAATTAGGACTAGGGCCATTTCCCGCTCTTGACACAGCCGCACAAGCTCTTCGAGAATTTCGGCGGCAATGGTGACGTCAAGACTAGTGGTGGGCTCGTCGGCCACAATTAGCTTGGGGTTGAGCAACAGAGCCAAGGCGATCGCCACCCGCTGCCGCATACCGCCGCTAAATTCGTGGGGGTACTGGCCCCAGCGATCGGCGGGAATACGCACGGCCTCGAAAGTGGCTTTGACGCGATCGCTAGCCTCGCGGCCCGAGAGTCTAGGTTCGTGGGCGCGTAGGGTCTCCAAGCAGTGCTCCCCGACGGTCATCAGCGGATTGAGCCGGGTCATGGGGTCTTGAAAGATGAGGGCGACCGCTTCACCGCGAAACTGACGCAGCCGCTGAGGGGAGAAATCGAGGACCGATTCGCCGTTAAAAAGGACTTTGCCAGAGACCTGTGTGGAGGAAGGGAGAAGCCGCATAATGGCGCGGCCTAGGGTGGATTTGCCGCAGCCCGACTCGCCGACAAGGCCAATGCGATCGCCTTTACGAAGCGTGAGGGAGACCTGCTTTATGGCTCGGCGGTCTGCGGAAGCGTCGTGCTCCCGGTCGGGAATGTCGGAAATGCCCCCGTCACCGGTTTGGCGGTAGGTCACTTCTATAGCTTCGACCTGCAGCAGTGGGCTCATTGACGGTGGGGTTCCTTGTCTAGGCAATCTCGGTGTGCAGTCGCGCTGATATTATACGGCGCTCTCTGCAGCTGAGGCTGATCGTGCCCCGGCCGGGGCCGGGTCGCCGCTTTCAGTTTTGTCTCCGATCTATCTTCGAGGAGACTGCGCTGCGTGTCTCCTATGTTGAGCACAATTCTCAGGGGAGCGCCGTGACTCCAGCCGGGTGAAGACTATCCCAGCCCCTCGGAGCAGGCTTCCCCTCCTTACTCAATCTTTGCGGCCTGTTCGAAGGACTTCATCTCAGCTCTCTACGTCATTCGTAGAGGGTGTTAAAATTAGGCTACTGAAGCTATATATTTTTTATTACTTGAACGCTTTATCTACCGCCCTGCAGACCTCGGAAGAATACAATGCGCATCGCAGCCTTTAGGCCCGCCACCGCCGGGTCCACCACCATCAAATCCGTCACTGTTGGGCCCGTCGCTATTGGAGCAGCCCCTACGGTTGCGCCGACTCAATCGCGTCAAGTTGCTCCCAAACAGTACCCCAATTACAAGGTCATTGTTCTAAATGACGACGTCAACACGTTTCAGCACGTCGCCAAATGCCTGATGAAATACATTCCTGGCCTCAACCCAGACCAGGCCTGGGATCTCACCAACAAGATTCACCATGAGGGACAGGCCACCGTTTGGGTCGGGCCGCTCGAGCAGGCCGAATTTTATCATCAGCAGCTGAGCCGCGAAGGGCTGACTATGGCTCCTCTGGAAAAGGTTTAATGTCGCGCTTAAGCTTGGCTGGCGCCGATTCAGGAGCGCAAAATGGCTGACTCATCCAGCGGGCGACTCGTCTGGAACCACTCCACCCACCTGCCGGGCCTAATCCCGGTTTTGGAGCGGTTAGTGAAATGCTCCGGCATTCGCACGGTCACGCCTGCCGTCCTCAGCCGCTCTCGCTCCAACGCTCCCCAGCTAAAGCTCAAGGTCTCGGTGCCCATTCGCGGCGGCTTTAAGCTGATCGCCCGCAAGGGTAAGACAACGCAGGAAGTGTTTGTGCTGACGGAGCTAGAGCGCCCCGAACTTGAGCAGACCATTGCCAGCTGCCTCTCCTAGCCCTCTGGCTTGAGGCGATCGCTCTCCTGCAGACAGGCCGCACCGAGCACAATGTACCGATCGTCGCGAAACGCTACACAGGCCTTGCGCCTGACAGTCTGCTGCAGTGCGGGCGTCCCTGCGGCGTTGGCGGCGGGCGCGAATTCGGGGAACTGCTGCACCAGCGAATTATTTTCCAGGTAGCGTGGCCCAAACGCATTGCGGTCTAGCAGCCAGTGGGTAACGCCATAGTCGCTGATGAACTGCTGCACCAGGGCCGGATCGGCGCTGTACTGAGCCTCGATCAATCGCCGGATGCGGTCGCGAATCTGCTGGTAGTAGCCGGTGTGGTAGGGGATAGCGTACTCATCGCCCACCAAGATAGAGCGCCCCGTAAAGCTGGGCAGGTTATTGGCCTCAGCGGAGATCGACGCCACGAGCGAATTGACGGGCTGCTGCCGAAGAAACCCATACAGTGCCGGAGCCTGCCCCACTTCGTAGGCGGTGACGGGGCCGCCGGTCCATAGGGGGTAGAGCAGGACCGTGGCCCCCAGCACTACGGTCACGGCCAAAGCGATCGCCTGCTGCCAGGCGGAACGAGCCCAGCGCCAGCCGCTGTCTATGAGGGTCACAATAGCGATCGCCGCCGCGACGCTGAGCACCACCCGGAAACTATGCTGGGTGTAGCGGCTGGGCAAGTGGAGCCGAAACAGCAGCAGGTGAGCCGCCGCGAACATCACCAGCGAGGCCGCCGCGAGCTGGGGCAGCAGCGCTAGGGAGCGAGCTTTGCGCAGCAGCGGGCGGCGATAGAGGGCAGGCAGCAGCAGCCCAAGCGCGTTGGTTACCGGAGTGAGCGCCGTTGCTAGCCGTAAGCCGCTGCGGCCTTTGAGCCAGTAGGTGGCGGGGTCGTCGTAGAAAAAGCGAGCCCGACCGCCGGGAAGGCTCAGCTCGGGCAGCGATCGCGCCTCGGCAAGGGTGAGGGTGGGGCCATAGCCGTGGGACTGCAGGGCGTAGGGCAGTAGCACCAGCCCCACCGCCACAATGCCCCCCGCCGCCGTCCAGTAGTGCTGCGGAGCCAATGTCCGCTGTCGCCAATCCACCAGACGCAGCAGCAGCAGTACTACGGCAATCAGCGCCAGCTGCGGGTAAAACAGACCTTGGAGGGCAATCACGCCAACGGTGCCCCAGCGCCAGCCTGCGGCCAAGGTATACAGCAGCCCCAGCAGCAGCGGGTAAATAAAAGCTTTGGGGGTGGCGGAGACAATGGCGTCCGTCAGCCCTAGGCCCTGAGCCAGCAGCAGAGAGGCGATCGCCGCTGCCGGAGGACTGGGCAACAGCCGCAGCGTCAGGGCAAAGCAGAGCCCCGCCGTCAGCAGCATCAGCGGCAGAGGCAGCAGTTTGTGAAACAGCAGGGGCGGAATGCCCAGCTGGGCGGCCAGCCAGTAGAGCGCGGTATAGCCCGGAGGGGCAACGGCCTGAAAATAGTCGGCAATCAGGTCTTGGGGAAACAGGTCCGGGGCGAGAAAGCGCTGCATCCAAAACACATGCTGCCGGGCGTCGTCCTGCACGACATCGGCGGCGCTGAAGGCCTGACGCAGCATCGGAGCGCTGTAAACCAGCACTACGCTTAGGGTTGCCATCAGCCACAGCCGCGCAGGAATCGCTTTGTTGAACAGGCGGCCTGCCGCCGAGGGAAACGGCATCACGGGCGACGGCTGACGCTGCGGGCGATCGCCACAGGGCCGCAGGCCGAGAGGTCGTAGCGGTCTACAAAGCTAGACAGCCCGTCTGCCTCTATACGCTCTGCTCGCTGGCCCAGGCGCTCTAGCTGCTCTAGCAAAATCACCGTATCGCTGCGAAGGTTGATATCGGCCACCAGCACCCACACCCGCTCCTCGCCGCAGAGCTTTTTGATGTCTTTACCGTACAGCCGGCGCAGACCGCCGGAGTCACTCACACCCAGGTCTTCTGGGTCTATGCCAACGATGTAATCGTCGGCGTCGTAGCCATACTCTGACTGGTAAAACTGAAACTGAAACTTGCTTTTTTGAAACACATACAGCACGTCTCCGGGCTGGCGGTGCTGCTGCACGTAGCCCATCAGCGGCCTAATGTCTTCGTCAATGCGGGGGCTAATCAAAACGCTGCTGCCGGTAACCACAGGCAAATAGAGCAGAGCGATCGCCAGGGCCATCCCCGCTAGCGCAGCGGGCCACCGCAGCCGCAGCAGCGTCGCTATCCCCTCCGCAATCACCATGGCAAATAGAGGCACCAAAAAGACGATCAGGCGGCTATAAAACGGGTACTTGTTGAGGTAGGCCGCCAGCAGACTCATAACCAGCGGCGACATCAACAGCGCATAGGCTCCCGGCCTGCCCCGACGGAAAAAAGCCGCGCTGCCCACCAGCCAAGCCACGATCGCCAGATAGTTTAGCACTGGGGACGGAAAGCTGAGGGGCTTCTCGAACATGCGCTTCAGGGAATAGAACAGCCAGTCTAGGTCTGGCAGGGAAGCGGGAAAGGCGCGGCGGGAGGCCCAGGAGTCCTGTAGGGTACTGTTGCCCGTGTTGCTGTGAACGGAGACCGCGTAGAAGACCAAAAAGCTGAGCGCCCAGGGCAAAACAGTCAGCAGGGTTGGTTCCCAGCGAATGGGCTTAGGGTGGGGGCGACCTTGGTGCGCCAGCGCTGGCGCGATGCACACCAGGCCCACCCCTGCTAACGCGAACACCGCCGGATAGGAAAACCACACGGCGATCGCCCCAATCAGCGCGGCTCTTATCGCCTGGGTTCTGGTCACCGTTCTGGGGTCAAACGCCCCATAGGCCAAAATTGCTAGGGTCAGGGCAACGTCCAGGGCGTAGGGCTTGACTTCAGATGAGTAGTACACCAGCCGACTAGAAAAAGCCACGAACGCCAGCGCGATAGGCACCGCTAGCGGAGAGAGGGTCCGTCGCGCCAGCTGATAGGCCAGCGTCAGCGCCCCAATGCCCGCCACCAGCGGAAACAGCCGCAGCGCTGCCTCGCTGGCCCCAAGCACCTGGGCGATCGCCTTTTCCACCAGCAAAAACCCCACAGGGGCGACCTGGTCATAGTCTAAAACCTGAAACAGCTCGGGGTAGGAGCGATTGACGATGTTGAGCGCCAGCTTCGCCTCATCCCCCCACAGCGATCGCCCCGAGGCGTATTGCACCAGACGCAGCATAACCCCAACGGCAATCAGGCCGTAGGAAATCGAGGTTGGGGAGAGTCGTTTGGCAACGCGATGCAGCATAGAAATTCAGACAGCGGAGGCAATACCCTTAAAAAGGCAGACTCTCTCACCGTCTGCCCAGAAGTCATTCTATACAATCTTCACACCAATGGGCGTTGCCCGGATCAGGGCAATCTAGGCTGCAGCGTTGCCAACTCTGTTCACGGCTACATCTTGCCCTGCTGCATCACGGTCATAAGATGCTCGCGAATCTCGCGAATCTGCTCAATCTCCGCGTCGCGAATCTTCTTAAACAGGTCGACACAGGGCTGAGATCCAGCGGCCTCCGCGTCACTGATGTACTGCTCGTAGGCTTTGAGGGCCTCAGCTTTGTTGTGCATCGTGCTCACCCAGTCGTACTCTAGATTGCTGATGATGTCGCTTGTGGGCGTAGTCGCCATAACCGTAATTCCTCGAGACTTAAGAACACGTTTAGGGTGGCAAAAATTACCCTGCGCGTTCGTCCCCCCAAAGAAACAAAGGCGCAGTGAGATTGAAGCGCGATAGCGCTAAGCCGCTTGTTCGTCCCGCAAAAGCTGCTGTAGCGATCGCCTTGTCTCGGCGGGCAGCTGCGTCCAGGCGGTCCGCTTCACCATTTCGGGGTACTGCTGCATGACCCGCCCGGCGTCTTTAGCGAGTTCGGGGCACCCCTGCTCGGATACGAAGGTAAGGGCTTCGATGATATCGGCGATGAGGGTCGAATCTTTGGGCGCTTCTTGGGGCGCGGGATTCTGGGATGTTTTGACGTTGGGTTTATCCATAGCACTTGAGTCTCACTTGCTGAACCGTACAGGATGGTGAGTGGTTCTATTGTACTAAATACGCTGTGAGAAAGCTACTGGCGACGTTCTGATGGATAAATCTAACGAGGGTCGCCGCCAGTTAATCGCGGCAGCACCTTGAGCAACTGCTCGCCAAACTGACGCAGGAGATCGTTGCCGTCGGCATAGTTTTGATAGAAATGCTCCATGTCAGAGAGCTGCTGTTTGAAGTTGAGTAAGGTCATGATTTCTGGCGTGATGCGGCTCATGTTGACGGCGGCGTCTTTGAAGTAAGTCCAGATTAGGGGGCGATCGCTGTCCTTGAAGGTTTCTAGGGCGACGAGAAATTCTTCGTTGGTGTATTGGCCGACTTTGGTGTGGGCAAGGCAGAGGAAGATGTCGCAGTTGGCGATCGCGAGGTTGTATTCGTCTTGCGATCGCGTTTTGGACAGGGCGCTGAGGAAGTCTTCCCAAATCACCAGCTCTAGGAAAATGCCGTCTTGTACAGTCTGCTTGTTCTTGCGGCTGATGAAAATCTCGAACTGCTCGCGATCGCCTTTCAGCTCTGAGGAGGAGGCCAAGAAAGATTTTGATGGTTTGCATTGCATAGGTGTTTGCGCCTGCTGGATACGGCTTATAGTCCCCCTTGGGAAGGGGGACGGCGACAGCCGGGGGTGCCCCAGGCGGCGCGGGCTCGTCGCCTTGTTTGTCGGGCAACGCTTTCGACGATTTTTTGAACGTCGAAGCCTTCGAGCAATAAGCGGAGGGAAACATCTTCCTCGCTGCGCTGGCACTCAATGGTTGGCTTTTTGCCCGATTCCTGCCGCCGCTTGAGAACTGTGTAGTCAAAAAAGTGGGGCGGATTGGCTACTTGGCATTCGCTGCACTGGCAGGGAATCATTTTGTCGTAGTTAAGACCATGGTAGGTGCCGCTGATGTGGTCTAGCTCATCGACGATGACGGCGCGAAACTCGGCTATGCTGGGGCCGCAGAAGCGCAGGAAAATGCGGCGGAGGTTGAGGTCTTCTTTGACTTCTGCCCAGGTGTTGCCCCGCTGGATGACCATGCCGCTACGCCACACCCAGTCGTGATTAGGGATGTAGCGGTAGAGGGTGACGGCGAGCTGCCAGAAGATGCCCTTGGGCATAAAGGCGTCGTAGCGGAGCTGCATGTGGCTGTTTTGGGCTTCGTCCCAGGGATAAGCTGGCGTGTTGGGGGGCAGCAGTTGGGGGGCGACGAGGTTGCCGGTGGTGCCGATTTCGTACACCAGGCGAAAGTTCTTCATCAGCTCGATGAGCACGTCGTGCATGCGGCGGTACTGGGGGTCGCTCCAGATGGCGGCGCAGTCTTGGCGAGTGAAGCGACCGGCTTTGGCTTTGATGCTGTCGTCGTCGAAGATGCGGTAGACGGCGTTGGTGGCCCAGGCGGGCTTGAGGATGACGCGGTTGCGCAGCAGGGGGTTGCTCTCGAAGTGGAGGAGGATGCCCAGGTCGTGGAAGTAGCTGAGCAGGGTGTCGATGTCTTCGCTTTTGGTGATCTCTTGGGTGTGGCAGAGTTCGTCGAACTGTTCGCGGTAGATATGATTGCGATCGTCCTCTTCTACGGCTTGGCGCACGTCTACCCAGCGGGCGGGTACCGGCTCGCCGATGTGGGGGAGGTTTTGGGCCTGGTGCTGAATGTGGCCGATGAGCTGATCAATATCTTTGAGACGCTGCTGGGCTTTGGCTTGGTCTGGCTCTTCCTGGGTTTTGAAGTTGACGGAGAGGATTTCTTTGATGCTGTCGGGGTAGCGGCCCCGCAGGTCGGCGCGGTTGAGGCTGCGCTGGATGTCGCCTTTTTCGTTGAGGACGATGATGAGGGGGCTGTTACCGGCGAAGCGCTGGATGATGTTGAGCCAGTAGTTGAAGTCGGTGTCGTCTTTGCGATTGTCGGCGACGAGGACGTAGAGGGAGCGCTTGGAGAGGAAGAAGCGGTGGGTGTAGTGGTAGATTTCTTGGCCGCCGAAGTCCCAGATGTTGAGGTGGAAGTCGCGGGGTTCTGCGGCTTGGTCACGGCTGCGGCAGGGAAAGCTGTGGGGTTGAATGCTGATGCCTCGGGTGCGATCGTCCACGTGGGAGAGGGGACAGTTGGGGTCGGGGATTTTGTGGGCTAGGGTAGTTTTGCCCGCTTCGCCTTCGCCGACGATCAGCATTTTGGCCTCGTAGAGGTGGTCTTCGCCTTGGGCAGCGAGCTGGTCGTAGTAGTTGAGAATGGCGGCGTTGCCTTGACGGACAATTTCTAGGGGTGGCTCCTTGATGGGATTGTTGTAGAGGTTGATGCAGGTGAAAGCATATTGCTCATCAACTTTAATTGCTAATCGGCCTGTAGCCAACCACCGAGGAATTTCTGTGATGCTGTTGAAACTTAAATCAAGCGCTGTGAGGCCGGTTAGGTGGCTCAAGAATGACCCATCGCTGATGCTGTTGGAACTTAAATCAAGCGCTGTGAGGCCGGTTAGGTGGCTCAAGAATGACCCATCGCTGATGCTGTTGAAACTTAAATCAAGCGCTGTGAGGCCGGTTAGGTGGCTCAAGAATGACCCATCGCTGATGCGGTTGGAACTTAAATCAAGCGAGGTGAGGCCGGTTAGGTGGCTCAAGAATGACCCATCGCTGATGCTGTTGGAACTTAAATCAAGCGAGGTGAGGCCGGTTAGGTGGCTCAAGAATGACCCATCGCTGATGCTGTTGGAACTTAAATCAAGCGAGGTGAGGCCGGTTAGGTGGCTCAAGAATGACCCATCGCTGATGCTGTTGTGACTTAAATCAAGCGAGGTGAGGCCGGTTAGATGGCTCAAGAATGACCCATCGCTGATGCGGTTGCGACTCAAATCAAGCGAGGTGAGGCCGGTTAGGTGGCTCAAGAATGACCCATCGCTGATGCTGTTGTGACTTAAATCAAGCGAGGTGAGGCCGGTTAGGTGGCTCAAGAATGACCCATCGCTGATGCTGTTGGCACTTAAACAAAGCGAGGTGAGGCCGGTTAAGTGGCTCAAGAATGACCCATCGCTGATGCTGTTGGCACTTAAACAAAGCGAGGTGAGGCCGGTTAGGTGGCTCAAGAATGACCCATCGCTGATGCTGTTGTGACTTAAATCAAGCGAGGTGAGGCCGGTTAGGTGGCTCAAGAATGACCCATCGCTGATGCTGTTGTGACTTAAATCAAGCGAGGTGAGACTGGTTAGGTGGCTCAAGAATGACCCATCGCTGATGCTGTTGGCACTTAAATCAAGCGTTGTGAGGCTGGTTAGGTGGCCCAAGAATGACCCATCGCTGATGCGGGTGAAACTCAAATCAAGCGAGGTGAGGTCGGTTAGGTGGCTCAAGAATGACCAATCGCTGATGCGGAAACTTAAATCAAGCGAGGTGAGGCCGGTTAGGTGGCTCAAGAACGACCAATCCGACAGATTGACTCGCGATAGATATAAATGCCTTAAATCTGTGAGCTGTTGAAAGGGAAAATCATATAAAATCTCACTGGTCACCGGCTGCAGCAACAGCCCGCTGACGGTGCCATTCTCCGCCAGAGAATAGGCGTCTCGATTGATGCGATTCGCTCCATCCCACTCATACCTTGTCTGAAAATGCCGCTCCAGCCGCTCCTCAGAGACTTCTATCAGAGGGCGACGTAAGAAATCTCCTAGCTGCTCAATCAGGTCAAGGTCAGACATACGCTCAGTACAGTCAAAACATCGCACCGCAGCGGCGACGAAACCCGCGATAGGTCTACGATAGCCCACCAAGACTTTCCCTCTCCCAAGATTAGGGGATTTAGGATGAGGGCAGCGAAAAAGGGCGATCGCCCTACACTTACTTTCTGAAGCGCTTCAATAAGCCCAGCCTAGAACCAGTCCGTAAGAGACAGTCCTTCCACCCTGGCAAACTCCCGTGTGTTATGAGTTACAAGCGTTGTGCTTTCCGCCAAAGCCACTCCCGCAATCAAACCGTCAAGCGGCCCAATTGGCTTTCCTCGCCGTTCAAGCGTGGCGCGAATACTGGCAGAAGCTTTTGCCATGTCCTGAGTGAAAGGCAGCACTGTCACTGCATCAAGCAATGTATTGAGCTGCTGACTCCGCCTCGTTGCATCAGAGGACTTTGCGATACCCACATACAGCTCAAAGAGCACAACTGTTGGAATGGCTATTTCACTAGCTAGCGCCGCCTCTAGACGCTCAGCTACCCTACCCATGCCCTTGAAGTAGTAAATTACCGTATTTGTATCTAGAACATAGATTAAAGCGGCTCACGCGCTACATCCTGCCCTGCTGTCGCCCTCAGCGCCTCCGCCATAGGGAAATCTGGCCAGGTTCCAGACAATTCTTGTATTAGCGATCGCCATGCCTCATCATCTTTCCCCACGGCCTCAGCTTCACTGGCACCGCTGTCGCGCCGCCCCACCAGTTCAGCAAACATTAGCACCATGTTGGCCTGCGCTTCCGGCATCGCCTTCACCAGCTCATAAATCTGCTCTGCCGTAGTCATGGTCCTGTCCGTTGCTTTCCTTCTAAAGTAGCACCGCCGCTAACGACAGCGAGCCATTAAAAGGGCGTTCGCGCAGCGTGCCCATGGGCGTTCGCGCAGCGTACCCATGGGCGTTCGCCACACCACCATCCAAAAGCCCTTTCAAATCTGCCCTTGCCCCCCGGCCCCAAATGCGGTACCTTTTCTAGCTAGAGCGGTCTCGCACCGCTCAACCGTTCGCCCAAAGACTTGGTCGCTAACGGACGCGGAACGTTGATGACGCAACGCCCGCGCCCTGACCCCAGACAGAACCCGCCTGTCTAGAGCTATGGGACATTGTATGGCAATGTCCCCGGCCTTCCTAGACTCGCAACACCCTGGGTTGGCCAGGCTCTTTGGGTTTTCTTACCCAAACTATAAAGAGAAAACCCATGACAATTCACCACCTTCAGCTGCCCCATAGCGAGGCCGCACATAGCCTATTGGCCGCACCCGACGGGCTGCCCGCAGGCACCGCAGCTCCCCTAATTACCCCCACCGCGATCGCCACCCCAAATCTGGTCTCCCCAGATCCTGGCCCCAGCGATGAATTCATCCGCCACCTGCTCATCGGCTCCCCAGAAGGCGTGCGGGAAACCATCTACCTGCTGCAGGCGCGTCACTATGTGGACCATGCCCAGTGGAGCGGCCCCATTGCCATTGGCGATGGTGGCGTCAGGATTACCCGCCGCGAAGGGCAGGTGCTGGCCTACCTGATGCGGCGGCGCTCTCTGGATATCCCTCGGGGTTAGCCTGGGGGGCAGGCAGTGTCCGCTAGTCTTGTGTAGCTCAAGTTTGACGCAAAGAGAATATTTCTTGCGCGTCTTTTGACGCCGCCGGCGAATTCGATGTCTTGTTACATCTCGGCTATTTCCTGACTTCTCTGAAGGTCTCCAAATCCCCCAATTCTGGAGGCCTTCAGGGAAGTTATAACTCCTTGAAGTCAATAGCGGCAAATGGTATGGCCACTGCTCAGGTTTCCCCCTCGCGCAGCGTAGCCGCTGGCGAAGCCTGTCCGAAGGGCATGGACTACGAATTGGGGGCGGAGGGGGCCTGCAAGACGCCAAACGCCATTACGGAATATTTCGCCAGGGGTATCTTTGATAAGGGGAGTCAGGAGGGATCTCCGCCCAACAAGAACTCCTTTCACGTCGGTCTCAATCAAATCAACTCCGAAGGGGATCATCGATGAATTGAGGCATGAATTCACAGCATTGTGCAGGTCGCAAATCAGGCGGTAAGGACATGGCATCGCCACGTCCTTTCGTCGCGAGGCCGGCAGTGAAGCGGTCCAGTCCAAATCCGATCGCCTCGACCTCTCAAGTTGCCCTGAACGCCCTATCGAAGGGTCATCTGCTGCAGTAGACTCAAGAGGTCAAGCGAAACCACAACATGGACTACTATCTCTCTCCTCGATTTCGCGACAAGCTGGCCATCCACCTCACCAAGAACTACCTAGACCTACCGGGAGTGCGGATGCCCCTCATCCTGGGCGTCCACGGGCGCAAAGGAGAGGGCAAAACTTTTCAGTGCGAGCTGACCTTCGAGAAGATGGGCGTCGAGGTGGTGCATATTTCTGGGGGGGAGCTAGAGAGCCCCGATGCGGGCGACCCCGCAAGGCTACTGCGGCTGCGCTACCGGGAGGCGTCCGAGTTGGTGAAGGTCCGGGGCCGTATGGCGGTGGTCATGATCAACGACCTGGATGCCGGGGCAGGGCGGTTTGACTCGGGCACCCAGTACACCGTCAACACCCAGCTCGTCAACGCGACGCTGATGAACATCGCCGACAACCCGACCAACGTACAGCTTCCCGGCAGCTATGACGAGAACCCCGTGCGCCGGGTGCCCATCATCGTCACAGGAAACGACTTTTCGACGCTGTATGCGCCGCTGGTGCGCGATGGCCGCATGGAGAAGTTCTACTGGCTGCCGGATGAGAGCGATCGCCTCGGCATTGTGGGGGGCATCTTTGCCCCGGATGACTTGCCAAGTCGGGCAGTCGTCAAACTCGTAAAAGCTTTCCCGAAGCAGTCCATCGACTTCTTTAGCGCCCTTCGCGCCCGCGTCTACGACGAGCAGGTGCGCCGCTTCATTCACGATACGGGCTTAGAGCGCGTGTCGCAGCGGGTGGTCAACAGCGCTGAGGGACCGCCCCGCTTTCCGCCCCCCCAAATGAGGTTAGACCAGCTCCTCTCCCTCGGCCAAAGCTTGGTGGATGAGCAACAACAGGTGCAGGACGGTCACCTTGCAGAAGCCTACAACCGGGTTTTGCAGCCTACTGGTTTAGCTGAGCCCAATGGCCACCCGCCCAACGGCAACGGTCAAAACCACGGCTTTAAATATAAAGCGATGGGGACAGCGGTAGAAGCGAGCGCCCCCATAACCGAGGCAGAGGCAACGTCGTCGCCCCCGTCTTTTTGCCTAGATCCCAGCGCTCCGCAACCCCTGCCCCGTCTATCCCTCGATGCCCAAAAGACCATCTGCCAGCTTCTGTCTCAGGGCCTGCACGTCGGCATTGAGCATGTGGATCAACGTCGGTTCCAAACCAACGCGTGGCAGAGCTTCACAACGGCCCGCAAAGAAGAGCAAGACGCACAGGCGGCGCTAAAAGCCTGTTTGGCCCTACATCCGAACCACTATGTGCGGCTGATTGGCGTTGACCCAGCGGCCCGGCGGCGGATGGTCGAGACCATCGTTCAGCGCCCCCAGCGGAGCTAGATCTTTTCCACCACAGGTCTCTATGCCGCAGGGCGATCGCTGGGAACGGGCTACTTCATCTTGTTCGTTTTCGCCGCCATGATGAAGTCGTTTTCATGTAGGCCGTCAATCGCGTGGGTCCACCAAGTCACGGTGACCTTGCCCCACTCGGTTAGCAGTGCCGGATGGTGCCCCTCTTCTTCGGCCATATTGCCCACCTGCTGAGTAAAGTCGAGGGCTGACTTGAAGTCTGGAAACTTGAACACCCGCTCTAGGCGCTTCTCCCCGCCCACTTCAATGGTCTTCCACTCTGGAATTTGAGGCTTTAACCTAGCGACCTCCTCCTCTGAAATTTTGTCGACGGCACCCTCACAAGGGGTGCATTTTTGGTTGCTCAGGGTCATAGCTGTTTGGTTTCAACGCATCGGAATTATCCATCATGCTATGGCCGTCGCAAGCGATACATCTACCCGCTGTGGGTTACCCGCCCCGCCCCCCAGGGTCTGCCTTGCTGTAGATTGTGCAAACCGCCAAAAAATACTACTCTACGGGCACATGTTCGCTATAGACAGCACAATTAGCCTCAATCTCCTATGACTTCTAGACGTCCCGCGTCGTCCCGTAGACCCCCCTCCGGTCGCTCGTTTCGAGCCAGGCCGCTGCCCCGGACTCAGGCCGGACGCCCTTCATCAGCTCGTCCCACTGAAGCGCAAGCTGACGAAGATGAATTTTGCTGCCCGCGCTGCGGCAAAGCCGAGCACCTCCAGGCGCTAGGGCAGCGCTACGGCAAGCGATCGCTGCCGAGCTATGGCGACCTGGTAAACGACTGGCTGGGACGCAGCCCCAAAACCCGACGAGGTGAGCGGCTAACTGCGCCACCGAGAGACCCTGTGGGTCTGGGCTGTGTGGCTTTAGGCGGCATGGTGGGTGTGGCGGCGGTGGGGACTAGTCTGCCGGTGCTGGGCGTCGCTGCAGGGGTCACGGCCTATGCTAGGCGCCGGGTGATGAAGCGCTACAGCAAGGTCTACGCGCCGGAGTACCGCAAGTGGTCGCGATCGCTCTACTGTGAGCAGTGCGACATTGTGTTTCAGCCCGCGCACGAGGGAGACAGATCTCCAAGTTGGGATTAGCCGCTCCTGGATGAAAAAGCGAGGGGTAAAGCATAGCTCGCCCCTCGCCGCAGCCTAAAGTAATGATGCACCCGGTCAATCAACCTAGGTCTGATTTAGATGACGGGTTGAGGTGCCGGGACGACGAGCTGGTCAAAGTCAGCTCCCGTCAGGCTAGTGTTATTGACCACAACAGCTAGAGTCTGAGCGCCAAAAACGATTTCGGTGTTGCTGCCAACGACGTTGAGGCTGAGGTCGTCAAAGCTAATATCGGTCAGCAGAATCTGGTCATCTCCCTGAGCGTCAAAGCGGAAGATTGTGTCTGTGCCGACACCGGCACCCAGGATAACAAAGTCATCGCCGGCCCCCGTGCGAATCTCGTCGTTACCCTGACCACCCTCTAGGATATCGTCGCCGGCATCAGCCCGCAGAAGGTCATTGCCGCTGCCGCCAACAAGGCTATCGTTGCCGCGACCCCCATAGATGATGTCGTTGCCGGAACCCCCCAGCAGAACGTCGTTGCCCTTGGCCCCACGCATCAGGTCATCGTTAGAGCCACCGTTGAGGCGATCGCTGCCCTTACCGCCGAGCATGTCGTCTTCGCCCGCGTTGCCAAACATCTCGTCGCTGCCCGCATTGCCGCGGATGCGATCGTTGCCCACACCGCCAAAGATGGTGTCGTCGCCAGCCAATCCTCGGATATCGTCATCGCCAGCGCCGCCGTTGATCTCGTCGTCGCCGCGACCGCCAAAGATGGTGTCATCGCCGCCCAGCCCAGCAATGACGTCGTCGCCGTTGTTGCCCCGCAGGATGTCGTCGGCATCGGTGCCCGTGATGATATCGTTACCCAGGGTGCCGATGCCCCCATCGATTTCGATGAAGGTGGTGAGCACGGTATCCGCACGAACGCTGAGGTTTTGCAGACGGGTGTCGTTTTCAGGGTCGGTTTCTTCGATGCTGAACGGGGTCGTGCTGAAGTTGGCGTTTAGGAACTCCGCAAACGCGTCTTGCTCAGTGCCATCGCCTACAAAGGTTGCAGCGCCCGTGCGGGGAGCAGCGTCATCTTCTGAGAAGAGGTCGATGCGGTTCTCGCCCAGCACGTCGAAGGGATAGCCGTCACCGCCGTCTGCTAAGAAGTTGAGGGTGACCACGCGAATGTCGCGGTTCGGATCGCCAACAACTACGCCGTTCTGCACCAACACATCGACGATGTTGCCGTCTTCATCGGTAATCGCTGCATTTTGAATGCGGTTGCCTTGGGTGACAATGTTGCCTTCGTCGTCAAAGGCGATCGCCTGACCGGTAGCGTCAAAGCTAAAGGAGATGCCGCTCACCTGAGGGAACTGTCCGGGAGTCGCGCCGTCTTCCGTACCCGCCACGCCCTGCTCAAGAATGATTCTGAGATCTTCAGCAGTGAGGGTGAGCAGGGTCAAGCCGTTGTTGAAGCGTAGGCTGTTGGCGATATCAAGCTGGGAGATTTCGCCTTCTTGCTTGCCCGATGCCGGGTTGGCCACCGTGGGCAGCAGCTCACCGTCGTCGCCAACAGAGCCGATAGCGTCGCGGATGCCGCCGCCGTTCTTGATGGAAACCTGGACGGTGGAGTCGATTTGCTGGGCAACAAACAGGTTGGCGTCCGCCGTCAGGTTGCCGAGGTTGGTTTCCTCGGTTCGCACTTCGGAGCGGCGACCGTCGAGGAAGACGGTGGTGGAGCCGAAGATGACGCTGTCTTGCTCGGTGACGATGTCAATCGTCTCTCCTACGAGAGCCTGAACTGCGGCAGCGTCAGTACCGGCCTCGAACGCATTGTTAGCGCCAAAAAGAGCCGTAACGCCTGCATCCGTGGTGGCAAATGTGCCGCTGACGTTGGGGTCCACGCTTCCGGGAATCACGACGCCGCTGTCGTCGAAGGTGACGACTAAGCGACCCACGTAGCTATACTCGCCGTCGGTGCCGACAATCAGTACGGGGTTGCCGGCTGCGTCAGTCGCCTGGAAGGGATAGCCCCCATCTGGGGTATCCCCCGGCTGCAGGCCCCGACCTACGTCTTCGCCGTCGGCCAGCAGGGTGTCAGAGCCTCCGGCAACAATGACGTCTACGCCGTTGAGCAGACCGGCCAGCTCTTGCTCTAGGACAATTTGCTGCAGGTGAGACACCAGCACGATTTTGTTGACGCCTTGAGCGGTGAGGGCGTCGATTTCCGGCTGCAGGATGGCCGCTAGCGCCGCCATGTCGTTTTGATCAGGGCCAATCACTTCGACGTTTCCAGTCGAGGTAGATATCTTCTAAAATCTGGGTCGTCGCGCCAATCACGCCAATCGCTGCGGCGGACAGTCGGTCGGTGGGGTCCACTTCTTCAACGATGGTAGAGGGGGCAATCTTGGGCACATTCGCCCCAGCCAAGTGATTCCTCGGGGCCGGTTTCAAAGGCGGTGTTGAGCAGAATGTCGCTCGTGAATAGCCCAGCTAAAGCCTCTTCTGCCGAGAGATCCAGGTTCGCGCTCAGGTAGGGGAACTGCGCCCCCGCCCAGCGATCGTCCGCTAGACCCGCATCACGGAAGTCAGGGGCGATGATGTCAGAAAAGGTGCTGGTACCGAAGTCAAATTCGTGATTCCCTACGGCAGAAGCGTCGAATCCGATCTGGTTCATGAGGGAAATATCAACGCGGCCCAGCCCCTCGCGCAGGGACTCGTAGGCGTCGAGGATTACCGTCGGCTAGAAGGGATAGCCCAAACAGAGAATTGTAGAAGTCGTTGAAGACGCCGCCGTCGCGGAAGGTCTCGCGGTCGTTGGCCGCTGCCGAGAAAGGGCCGGGTAGGTAGTTGTCGCCAGCAGAGAGCGTGATGCTGTTGGCAACCTCTCCTTCTAAAAATTCTTCAATTGCCGCAAAGTTCGGTGCGCTAGTGATGGCATCAACGCCGCCTTCTAGGTCGGAGGCATGCAGAATCTGTAGCTGAAAAGGCATAGCTTGTTCCGTGATTGGTCTGGTGAACGACAGTTTGAAATTGGCATCCAGTTTTACAAGCTCTCACGGAGATGTTAAGCGAGTCCCAAGCTTCTATTAAGGGAGACTTAAGCTTCTCAAAATGGGATTTTTTCGCAGAATGTACGTCTCCCAAAGCGCGTAAGCTCCCCGGCTAGTGAGACCTTATATGGCGTAGTCGTAACGTTTGGAACAAAACCGTTTGGAGGAAGATTGTCGGCTCAAGGTACCGCATCACTAGGCTCAGGCGTTGGAATCCAAATCGACAAGCGCTAAAATCAAGGGGTGCTACATCGTCACTACGGCTTGTATCAAAGCGTTGAGAGCAGGATATAGACGTCACTGCCCAGCCCCGGCACAGCAGCGCTGATACGCAAAGTCATACTGAGCTAAAGGCAAGATATACAGACCAGGGATAGCTTTTGATTCAAACCGAGACGCTCAACTTACTGGAATGGCCGCGACTCTGCCAGCACCTCTCGACCTTCGCCGCCACAAAGCTGGGCGCGATCGCCGCCCGACAGCTCGCGATTCCCGCCTCACCCGCCCAGACGCAGCGGCTGCTAGCCCAAACCCGAGAAGTCTACGAGCTAGAGGCTCAGCCGACGACAACGCTGAAGTTTAACGGCATTGAGGACATCGGCCCGTCGTTAAATCGGGTCTCTCGCCAAGGAGTTTTGAGCGGGCAAGAGCTGCTAGACCTTGCCACTACCCTCTACGCCACCCGGCAGCTGCGCCGCACCATCGACGCCCAGGAGGATGAGGTGCTGCCGACGCTGCAGGCCTTGGTCAGCGAGCTGCGCACTTTTCCTGAGCTAGAGCAGGCCATTCGCCACTGCATTGACGATCGCGCCCAGGTCACCGATCGCGCCAACCCCAAGCTGCTGGGCATCCGAGAGCAGCTTCGCCAAACCCGCGATCGCATCCAGCGTACCCTGCAGCGCCTCATGCAGCGGCACAGCGGCGCTATGCAGGAGGCGGTCATTACCCAGCGGGGCGATCGCTTTGTGCTGCCCATCAAAGCCTCTCAAAAAGACGCCGTTCCCGGTATTGTTCACGACGCCTCCACCAGCGGCGTGACGCTGTATGTTGAGCCCCAGAGCATTGTGCCGTTGGGCAATCAGCTGCGGCAGCTTCTGCGGCGGGAAGAAGCGGAGGAAGAAAAGGTGCGCCGAGTGCTGAGCGAGCAGGTGGCGGAGGTGCTAGAAGAGCTTGAAGCGCTGCTGGCCATCGTCACGGTGCTGGACTTGGCCACCGCCCGCGCCCGCTACAGCTACTGGCTGGGGGGCAATTTCCCGCGTTTGGTTCAGCGGCCCCAGGACTCCGAAACCGAGGGTGACCAACGGGGGGGCGACTTAAACAACCGCGTCCTGCTGCGGCAGCTGCGTCACCCGCTCTTGGTGTGGCAGGCCCAGCACGAGGAGGGCGCACCCGTGGTGCCCATCGATGTCACCATTGACCCGCGCACCCGCGTCGTCGCCATCACCGGACCCAATACCGGCGGCAAAACCGTCACCCTCAAAACTATTGGCCTAGCCGCGCTGATGGCCAAGGTGGGCCTGTTCGTTCCCGCCCGCGAGCCGGTGGAGATTCCCTGGTTTGACCAGGTATTGGCGGACATTGGCGATGAGCAATCCATTGAACAAAGCCTGTCCACCTTCTCGGGCCACATTCGCCGCATTGTGAGGGTTCTGGAGGCGCTGCAGCCCAGCGACTCCCCTGATGTGGCCAATGCCCTCGTACTTTTGGACGAAGTCGGAGCGGGCACCGACCCCTCAGAAGGCAGCGCCCTGGCGATCGCCCTCCTCAAAAACCTGGCGGAGCACGCCAATCTCACGGTGGCCACCACCCACTTCGGCGAACTCAAGGCCCTTAAATACCAGGACGACCGCTTCGAGAACGCCTCCGTAGAATTCGACGACCAAACCCTCTCTCCCACCTACCGGCTGCTGTGGGGTATTCCCGGTCGCTCCAACGCCCTCACCATTGCCCGCCGTCTGGGCCTAGGCGACCAGGTTGTGGAGCAGGCCAGAAACCTGGTGGGGGCGGCGGGCACCGACGACGTCAATGAGGTGATTGCCGGGCTAGAGGCGCAGCGGCGGGAGCAGGAATCGCGCTCCCAGGAGGCCAACGCCCTCTTGAAGCGCACTGAAACCCTGCACGCCGAGCTAGCCCGCAAAGCCCAGTCGCTGCGGGAGCGGGAGCAGGCGCTCAAACAAGAGCAAGAGCAGCAGGTGCAGGCGGCGATCGCCCAGGCCAAGGGAGAGATTGCCGGGGTCATTCGGCGGCTGCAAAAGGGGAAGGCCACCGCGCAGGACGCCCAGACCGCTACGGAGAAAATCAACACCATTGCCGAGAAGAAGCTGCCCGCCAAGGCTGCGAAACCCAAGCCGGGGTTCAAACCCCAGCCGGGCGATCGCGTCCGCATTGCGCGGCTAGGGCAGACGGCGGAGGTGATTACGGCGGCGGACGGGGATGGTGAGCTGGCGGTGCGCTTTGGCCTGATGAAAATGACGGTATCCCTAGCGGACATAGAATCTCTGCAGGGAGAAAAGGCCGAAATGCCCGAGCGCCGCAAGTCCGCGCCCCCCCCTGCGCCCCCCAAGGCCGATGTGCCCGCCGTGCGCACTTCGAAAAACACCATAGACATTCGGGGAAGCCGGGTAGCAGACGCAGAGATTACCCTAGACCGCTACATTGCCGCAGCGGGGCCGGGGCCGATTTGGGTAATTCATGGCCACGGAACCGGCAAGCTGCGGCTGGGGGTGCAGGAGTTCTTGAAGCGGCATCCACAGGTAGAGCGATTTGAAGCGGCGGAGAAAGCCGATGGGGGAACGGGCGTAACGGTGGCCTATATTCAGTAGTCCTTGAACCAATACGAGTGATCTGCTTCAATTGAGAAGCCCCACAAGCACCCTGCGCTGCAGCTAGCTCAACGGCTATGGTCCAAGCTCCGCCACCGCCTCAGCTCCGCCCCTATCAAACCGAGCTAATTGACAACCTGTACCAAACCCTCAACCAGGGCCACCGCCGCATTGCCATCATCGCCGGCACCGGAGCGGGTAAAACCATCATCAGCGGTCAAATCTGCGCCGATGCTGCCGCCCAAGGCTGCTGGCTGCTGTTCATCGTCCATTTGGATGTGCTGGTCGAGCAAACTTATAGCAAAATGGCGGCCTTTGGGCTACGCTGCGGCTTCATCAAGGCGGGCTGGCCCGAAGACCCTGACGCCCCGATGCAGATTGCCAGCGTGCAGACCATGGCCAAGCGCCCCTGGTGGCGCAGCTGGCCCGCCAGCATGGTGTTCTACGACGAGGCCCACACCACCGCCTTTAGTCAGGTGGGTCAGCAGGTACTTTACCGCACCCACCCTGACGCGATTCATATCGGCATGACGGCGACCCCCTACCGGCTAGGGGCAGGGCAAATGGGAGATCACTTTCAGGCCATGGTGGCCTCCCCGGTGCCCTCGGCCATCCAGGCCATGGGCTACCTCGCCACCATGAAATACTACGGCGTTCCCGCTGAAGGGCAGATCGATCTGGGGGGCGTGCGGATGATGGCGGGGGACTTTGATGATAGGGATCTGAAAAACGCCTGCGATCGCCCTGAGCTAATCGCCCGCATTGTGGAGGAATGGCAGCGCCTCACCCCGGACAAGCGCACCATCGCCTTTTGCGTAGACGTTGAGCACGCCGAGCATGTGGCCCTAGCCTTTCGCGACGTAGGGGTCTCGGCGGACGTGGTGGCGGGCTCGACCAAAATTAAAGACCGCCAGCGGCTGTACCGATCGCTGCGTAGCGGAAAGCTGAGGGTGCTCACCTCCTGCAACGTGATTAGCATTGGCTTCGACGAGCCCAGCGTCGAGGTGGGGCTGCTGCTGCGGCCCACCCAGTCCACCGCGCTGCACTTCCAGCAGATTGGCCGGGTGATGCGCATTTCTCCGCAGACGGGCAAGACCCACGGCACGATTTTAGATCAGGCGGGCAACCTAGCCCGTCTAGGCTTTCCCGAAGATATCCAGGCCTATCACCTGCCAACTAGCCTCGCGCCTCGAGGCGGCGGCGCACCGCCCAGCAAGCAGTGCCCCCTCTGCAGCCGCATCATGCGCACTTTTCTCACCGAGTGCCCTGACTGCCGCTACCAATGGCCCTCAATGCACCAAATTTGCACTGACGACCTGGTGGAATTGCTGAGCGAAGACCAGCTGCAGCAGGTAGATGAGGACAAGCTGCTGGCCTTTTTTCGGTTTCAGCGCCGGCAGACTTTCGAGACAGGGGCTACCCCCAGCTGGACCCGCAAGGTGTTTTTTCAGCGCTTTAGCCGCTGGCCCCGCGAAGAGTGGTATCGCCACGCGATTTTTGGAGAGTCGCCCACCCCCGAAGATAAGCAGGCCTACCGAGACTATGCCATCCAGGTGGCCCAGCAGCACGGGCGATCGCTGCAGTGGGCCGTGACTGAGTTTCAAAAAGAGTTTGGCCCTCAAGGGTGGGAAGCGATATTCACAGAACCTCGGCTCTGAGAGTTGAGTCAGCTGGAGGCTAAAAAGGCAGAACAGGTCTCATGAAGTAGGTCATCGGATAGGTCTCATAAAAGAGTTCGGGCAGAAGAGTTCGGGCAGAGCGCCAAGTGGGGTGACATTGCCTACCCAAGTTCCCCGAGTTCCCCAAGCCGGAGAGTTCTGTCATACAGCGTGCATTACGTAAAAATACTGTAAAGTTGCGGGGATAGCGAGAAGCTCAATTAGGCCCTGAGAGTAGAATCTGACACAGGAGACTACCGCACCTCTCCGGTTGGCAAAGCTAAGTGCTAGATCAGTCACATTCTGGGGCTAGAGAGCCATGTTCTACAACCGACTCTACATGCCATGACCTCCTTCCAAATTCCGGACGTTCGTGACGCCACCCCCCTGCCGTTGGATCTCTCCTCCTCGGATCTCGCCCTGATCCGCGCCGCTAAAGCTGTGCTCAACCGCAACTGGCTCGGCAATGCGACGAGACCCGCGCCAAGGCTATCTTCCTACCAGTGGAGCTGGGACTCTAGCTTGATCACGATGGGATATGCCCACTACGATCAAGCTCGGGCCATGCAGGAGCTGCGATCGCTGTTTGAGGGCCAGTGGCGCAATGGTCTACTGCCCCATATCGTGTTTCACCACTGGCGCAGCGGCGACGCTCACTATTTTCCAGGGCCAGAGGTCTGGCAGGCCGAGCGATCGCCCCACGCCCCTCATATCCCCGCTACCTCAGGCATTATTCAGCCTCCGGTGCATGCTACCGCCGCTTGGCAAATCTACCGCTACGCCACCGACCGCCAGGCTGCCTATCAATTTCTTGTCGAGCTGTTTCCTCGCCTCATAGCCTGGCATCACTATCTCTACCGAGAGCGCAACCCCAATCGAGACGGTCTCATCTACATCCGTCATCCCTGGGAGTCTGGGCAAGATAACTCTCCCCTATGGGACAGGGTTCTACAGCGCATTGAGGTCAACTCGGATGAAATTTCGCCTTACCCGCAGCCAGGGCTGCAGCGCACCAGCGGTACTCACTACTCCAGCGACATCAACTACGATCGCTGCCTCTATCTCCTCAATCAGGCCCGCCGCCACAGCTACGACGAAGCGGCAATTCGAGCAGACTGTCCTTTCTTGGTTCAAGACGTCTTGTTCAACACGCTGCTGGTCAAAGCCAACCGAGATTTAGCGGCGATCGCCCACTTACTAGACTTCGATCCGTCTCCCTTTGAGCGCTGGGCTGAGCAAACGGCTATCAGCATGAATGAAAAGCTGTGGAACGACAAGCTGGGCTACTACCAAAACTATGACCTTGTGAATCAGACTCACGAGTCCTCCTGCGTAGCCAGCAGTTTTGTGCCTCTCTACGGTCAGGTGCCGGGTCTTCCACAGGCGCACCAGATGGTGCAGCATCTGCTATCATCAGCTTTCTACTCTCCCCTGGTTAGAACCTGCGGCATCTTGAGCTGCAGCCGCCATGAGGCAGGCTTTCATCCCGGTCAGCATTGGCGGGGCTCCATCTGGCTCAACCTCAACTGGCTGCTCCACCAAGGCCTAAAGACCTACAGCTATACCGTTGAAGCCGAGCAGCTCCGCCAGGCGTCTCTTATCTTGCCGAAGCAGGCCGGTTTGTACGAGTATTTTCACTCGGATACGGGCAAAGGATTGGGGTCAAACAGCTTTGCCTGGACGGCAGCCTTGGTGCTGGATTTGCTTCTGGGGCAGTAAAGCTGCCGTATCGTCAGTGCCGTATCGTCAGCGGCCGTATCGTCAGTAGCCGTATCGTCAGTGGCCGTATCGTCAGTGGCCGTATCGGCCAGTAGCCAGGGATAGTGGCCTATAGCGCCTGCCGCGTCAAATTTAATACCATAACCTAATCTTCACCTCGGTGTGCGACACTGCCGTGGGCCGCATTTTAGTAGCCCTTGTAACGAGCAGGGTGGGAAATCCACGCGCACTTTGATTAAACTTCAGGTGAATTTCTATGGCAATCGATTTAAACCTTATTGGTAGATTTGAAACCGGCATCTTTGATGAGAGCGCAACTGAAATTTCTGCGTTCGACCCAGCGTCCCAGTCGCTACTACAGATCAACGGCGACACTAGCGCTGTCGACATCCTGAGCTTGGCAAATCCCACCAATCCTACGCTGGTGACCAGTCTGGACCTGGGCTCATTCGGGATTCCTGGTAGCCCAACTAGCGTAGCGGTTCAGGGCGGAATTGCGGCGGTTTCCGTGGCAAACGACGACGATGCCCTTCCTGGTTCTGTTGCTTTCGTCGACATCAACGCAGCTGTTCCAACACCCGTAATCATCGGCGTCGGCGTTTTGCCCGATTCGCTCGCGTTCACGCCTGACGGTAACTTCGTGGTGGTGGCCAACGAAGGCGAGCCTGTCGGAGACGATAACGACGACCTCATAGTCGATCCTGAGGGCTCTATCAGCGTCGTTGATATCTCCGGTGGCATTGCAGGGCTAACTCAAGCCAACGTAGCCACCGCTGACTTTTCAGCCTTCAACGGGCAAGAAGACGCCCTGCGTTCAGCAGGCATTCGCATCTTTCCGGGCAACAGGGCATCCCAAGACCTAGAGCCTGAATTTGTCACCATCTCACCGGATGGCGAGACTGCAGTGGTGACTATTCAGGAAAACAACGCTCTGGCCTTTGTCGATATCGCAACGGCAACGGTGACCAGCCTAATCAGCTTGGGCACCTCTGATTCTCCCTTTGACCCCAGCAACGAAGACGGCGGCATCAGCATCGCCGATCAGCCTGCGCTGCGGTTCCTGCAGGCCGACGGGATCGACGCCTTTGACATTGGTGGCGAAACGTTCTACATCGTGGCCAACGAGGGAGACGGTCGCGACGCCATCAACCAAATTGTGGACTTTGAGCGCGTCGCTGACGTGACGCTAGACCCGACAGCGTTTCCCGATGCCGCAACGCTGCAGCTAGAGGAAAATTTGGGTCGCCTAGAGGTTTCTATTGTCGATGGCGACACCGATGGCGATGGCGACCTCGACCAGCTGTTTGCCTTGGGAGGCCGCTCCTTTGCCATCCTAGACGCCAGCGGCAACCGCGTTTTTGAAAGTGGGTCAGACCTAGAGAGCATTACGGCGGACGCCTTCCCCGACAACTTCAACTCTGACAATGACGCCAACACTTTCGACAGCCGCAGCGACGACGGTGGCCCTGAACCAGAAGGGGTAACCACAGGCGTTGTGGACGGCATCACCTACGGATTTATTGGCTTAGAGCGAGTCGGCGGCGTTGTCGTCTACGACCTCAGCAATCCCGCGGCTCCTAGCTTCGTGCAGTACATCAACAACCGCGACTTTAGCGTGGTCTTCGACGAAGACGAAGAGGGGGATCCAGATCCCACCGATGAGCAGCTAGCGGCGGTGGGCGACTTAGGGCCTGAGGGTCTCACCTTTATCTCTGCCGCCGATAGCCCCAATGGACAGCCTTTGTTGGTAGTCACCAACGAGGTGAGCGGCACCACGTCTATCTTCCAAATCGACCCGGCGATCGCAGGCGGCAGAGGCTCCGATCTTTTGCTGGGAACTGCAGAGTCGGACACCATCCTGGGGAACGGCGGCGCAGACCTGATCTTGGGTCGACGCGGCGACGATGACCTGAGCGGTGGCAGGGGCAGCGATAAGATCAATGGCGGCGGCGGCAACGACATTCTCAACGGGGGGCGTAACGCTGACAGCCTCAACGGTGGCACCGGGAACGATCTGCTGAATGGTGGCTCGGGGGCGGATACCCTCAACGGCGGCGGCGGCAGCGACACCCTCAATGGCAACAATAACGCTGACACCCTCAACGGCGGGCTAGGCAGCGATACCCTCAACGGCGGGCTAGGCAACGACTTGCTGGACGGCGGTTTGGGTCGGGACCTGGTCAACGGCGGTAGCGGTGATGACACCCTTACCGGCGGCGGCGGCATTGATGTTATCCGCGGCGGCGGCGGTAGCGATACGTTTAGCCTGCAGACCGGCGGCGGCTTCGACATCATTACGGACTACCGCGATGGGGAGGATCAGCTCGGCCTCGCGTCTGACCTCACCTTCGAGGATCTGACTATTGTTCAGCGTGGGACGGTTGCGGTCGTTCGCGTCGCGGGGGACACCCTGGCTCAAATTAGCGGCATTGACGTTGAGTCGCTAACGTCGGCAGACTTTGTTGCTGAGGTGGGCTAAGACAGTAGCGCCCGCTCTGTCTCAGTGCCGCGCCAAACCAACGCTGTTTTAGGTCAGCGCGGCACAACGGTATCCACATGGGGGCCAACCGCATCTAGAATAATCTCCATCAGCAATCGCTTGTTGTAGTAATCTATTGCCTGTTGCAGGGCGCTGTGCTCCGGTGGAATTTTCTCGATCAGCTGGTTGATGAGCGTATCGTCGCAGAGTGTTGCGGCGTGATGGAGCTGCAGCAGCCAGTCATCGGGCATGACCCTCAATGCACCAATCTCCAGCGTCGGCACTGAATCTAGTGCAGGGAACCGATTGGCGCGGTCATCGTAGAAGTATTCGAGATCTAGCAGCAGACCGATAGCCTGCAGCAGCGGCTGCCTATAGATAGGCTTGCATAAGAACTCGTCACACCCGGCGTCTTCAGCACTGTTGCGATCGGCGTTGAAGGCGCTAGCGGTCAGCGCAATAATTTTAGGCTGTGTGAGCTGAGGTCTGTTCTGTTTGGCAGCGCGAATCTGTCGGGTTACCTCGCATCCACTCATTTCTGGCATTCGCAAATCCATCAAAATTAGCTGAGGTTGCCAGGCCTGCCAGCAGGCGATCGCCTCCTCACCCGTAGCGGCTTCTTGAACCTCAAAGCCGACGCTAGAAAGCAACGTCGTTAAAAACTGCCGGTTCTCCAGCTGATCGTCCACCACCAGGATGCGGTACCTTACATCACCAGCGACGCCACAGATGGAAAGCGCATCATCCGTCGACGAATGGGCCTCTAGCGTCGGGACCTGCGTCACCTCCACGGGTAGCGAAACCCGAAACGTCGTTCCCACGTCAGGGGTGCTGCAGCACGTCAATCGGCCCTGCATCAGCTCAATGAACTTCTGGCTGATGGTTAGTCCTAAACCGGTCCCATCGGGAATATTCTGACCAATTTTCCCTTGTTCGAAGGCCTCGAATATAGCCAGTTGATCGGCCGCCGAGATGCCGATTCCGCTGTCTTGGACGTCGAGTAAGAGGGTTACCGTCCGGTAGGGTTGTCCCACGGTATCAACTGCCGTCAGTGGCTTAGCCAAAACCGCTGAAGCTTCATCTATCAGGACACGAAGCTTGACGTACCCTTGAGGCGTGAACTTAATGGCATTACCCAACAGGTTGATCAGAACTTGGCGCAGCTTATTCTGATCGCAGCGCACATATCGAGGTAAATCGAGCGCGGTCTCGACCAAAAACGTTAGGCCTTTACTCTGAGCGCGGAGCATGAGCAGCGACTGTAGCGATCGCATCAGTTCAAAGAGATCAAACTCACTGGGGTTAACGCTCACGTGGCCAGCCTCAATTTTAGAGAGGTCCAGCACGCTGTTAATCAGCTGTAGAAGATGATCGCCGCTGCGAAGGATGGTTTGAACATAGGCCTGGTGCTCCTTGGGGAGAGCCGGATCACGGTCGAGGACTTGCGCAAAGCCCAAAATAGCGTTCATGGGCGTCCGCAGCTCGTGGCTCATGTTGGCTAAGAAAGTGCTTTTAGACTGGTTGGCGGTTTCGGCAATCTCTTTGGCCTGCTGTAGCTGAGCTACGAGCTGTGCCTGTTGGGTGGCGATCGCCAGCTGCGCCCCGACCTGCAGCAAAATGTTGACTTCCCAATCCCGCCAATCTCGGGGACCGTCGTTTTGGTACGCGGCCAGCAGCCCCCAAAGCGTGTCTCCCTGAAAAATAGGCGTGGTTAGGTAGGCCCGCGCCTGAAACTGCTCTAGCAGCTCTATGTAGCAGGGTTCAAAGTCATGGGCATAGATATCATTGACCTGCAGACAGCTGCGCTGATCGGCGTAGATCCCCCCTTTAGTCTCTTGCAGGTGGGTATCGACAATCGCGCTCGACCGGTTGAAATTGGCAGCGCCCTTGAAGATGCAATCTGCTTGGTTGACGGTTCCGTAAGGACTACAAACGGCATCCCCCATCAAAGAGACCCAAGTTGGCTCCACCGACTCTGCCACAATTGAGCCGCTCCAGTCCGAGTTGAAGCGATAGATGACGACGCGATCGCAGTACAAAGCGCGCCGCAGCTCTCTCACCGTAATTTCTAGGATTTGATCTAAAGCCAAACTGCGGCGCATTCGATCTACAATCGCCCCTGTTGCCTGTTCCCGCTCCAGGCTACGCTGCAGGGTTTGTTGCGCAGTTCGCTGCTCAGTGATATCTCGAATAACCAACAAGACCTCATCAGGGCCAAGGGGAGCCGTCCGCGCCTCTCGCCAGTAGCGATCGCCATCAATGACGACGGAGAAGTCGTAAACCTCAGTTTTTCCGTCCTTTAGCACCTGGCGGGTGCATTCTAGCTGCAGTTGGGCAACGCCTTCAGGCAAGTACCGGCTGATGTGGGTTCTAGAAGCCTCTTGGGCTAGCACCGGTATCGACACGGTTTTGGCAGGCTTGACATCTAGGCAAATGCCTTGCCGATTCATGCAAATGATCAGGTCGGGAAACGCATTCTTAATCGCTTGGTTGATGGCCTCGCTGCGGCGTCTGGCGACTTCGGCAGCTTTACGCTCGGTGACGTCAATGCTGTTGCCGATCACCCCCTTGACGCGCCCACTTGGGTCGACGAAGGGAGCAATGGTGGTGTAGTAGTACCGCGTTTCTCCCAGCGAGTTGGTCAAGGCATCGTCGGGATTGACAATCGTTCTTCGAGAAGCAATCACCTGCTCACTGACAGCAGCGGCTCGCTCAATCTGCGCTGGATCACTGTTAAAGTCTTGATCCTGCCGCCCCAACAAGTCTTCGACAGAGGTGAGGTACATCATTGCGCTCGCCCGATTGGCTACGATAAAGCGCCCCGTTTCGTCTTTGAGGAAAATGGCGCTAGGCACTGTGTCGATGACCTGGTTTAGAAAGCGCCGCTGATTTTCTAGCTCAATCTCAGCCTGCTTTTGCGCGGTGATATCCCGCAGCATCACGAGCACCTGGTCGTCCTCCATAGGCACAATACGCGCTTCCTCATAGCGCGTGCTTTCCCCGGCAGGAATGGCATAGTCGTAGACCTGCAGAGTTTTGGTCTCGATTGCCTGCCGAATGACCCGCCGCTGCATCAGCTCCTCAGAGTGAGGCAAGGAGGCACGATGCTGTAGGTAATCTTCAGAAACCGAGCCAAAAGTCCTGTCAGCAGTTTCGTCGACGGCCCTATGGGTCGCAGGCTGCCTAGCCCCAAACAGCTCCAGAAGATTGGCGTCGCTGTCTAGGCGAAGCAGGAGGTCGGGAATCGCCTGCAGCATTGCGCGGTTGGTCGCCTCGCTCTGCTGGAGGGCGACTTCAGCCTGCTTGCGATCGCTAATGTTGCGCACAACAGCCAGGCTCGTTTTGGCCTGGCCGCTATCGTCTAAAATCAGCGACAGCGTTACCTGAGTCCAGATTGGCTTTCCTGACTTACTTAAGTAGCGCTTTTCAAACGACAGCGACAGCACTTCCTGGCGATAGAGACGCTGCACGTTGTCTGGGGTAACGGCGACATCTCCAGGGTAGGTCACGTCAATATAGCTTTTTTCTTTGAGCTCAGCTTCGCTATAGCCCAGTAAATCGCAGAAGACCTGGTTCACCACAATGAACCGCCCCGTGTCCAGATCGGCCTGGTTGATGCCCACGGCGGCCTGCTCAAACATTTCCCGGAAGGCCGCTTCGCTCTTTTGCAGCGCCCGCTCCGCCTGCCTGCGATCGCTGATATCTCGGATAATTAGGAGCACCTTGCCGTCGCCGCAGGGCGCAACGCGGACCTCTTCGTACAGAATGCGGCCCCGGTGCGTTATGACCTGCTCGTAGATCTGCACCTCTCCAGTCTCCACCACCCGCCTAACAGCGCGCATGTGTCGCTCCGCGACCTCGGGGGGAAGGGTCTGCTCGATTGACAGCCCCCTGACCTCTACCCCGTAGGAGAGGTCAGTCTCAGGGCTGGTACGTACGCTGTCAAGGTAGATGCCGTCACAGCTCAGCAAAAACATTAGATCAGGAATACCCTGCAGCACTGCCCGCTGCCGAGTTTCACTTTCGGCTAGGGCAGCCGTCCGCTCGTCAACCTGCCGCTCTAAGTCTTGCTGATAGCGAGCCTGGAGCTGCGCGATTTCACAATGCTCCGTGATGTCTTGGTAGGCACTGATGACGTAGCGAACGCGCTGCTGAGCGTCTAAAACTGGGATAGCGCGAATCTCAATGGGAAAGATTCGACCATTCTCACAATGTGCGCTGGCGTGAGCGATATGTACCGTTTCGCCGCACAGCGCTCGCGCAATCGGAGACTGTGCAGCGGCATAGGCCTGACCGGAATTGGGATAGTGGAGACCATAAACTGAGTCTAAGTCCCTCAGCCCTAGCGTATCGCCTGCGCCCAAAATGGCGCGACCGGCTTGGTTGATTAAAACCGCCCGGCCTGCTCCGTCAGAAACGCAGACGCCGGTGGGAATGTTTTCCAGCAGGAGCGAGAGCTTTTCTTCACTGTCGCGGATGGCCTCAAAAGAAACCTCCATCTGGGCTGACATTTGCTTTATGGTGGTCGCTAGGGCGGCGAGCTCCCCCGCTTTTGGCAGGGATGCCTGTCTAGCGGTCTCGAATTTTCCAAGTTTTAGGTCGGCAGCGATGCGGGTCAAATCCTGAATGGGGCGGACGAGCTTCCGGGAAAGCAGCCTGCTAATGACGATCGCCGCGCCCCCCGCCAGGATCATTGAGGCCCCGATCGTCAACAGCAGTGTCTTAAGAGGCGCATAGGCCTCAGTCACCGGGAGTTCGACAACGACTGTCCAGGGAACTTGGTCCAAAGACATCTTCTGGCCAATAACCCTAGTCCCCCGCAGACCGACGTAGGAGCGCGATCTGGCGGCATCCTCCCCCGGCGCTAGCGCCAGCACCTTGGGCTCACCGTTGCGGAGGATCGGATAGTCGTCTGGAAAATCGGCTGCAGTCAATGCCCGATCGGATTGAAGAATCAGGCGATTGTGCTCATCTAAAATGTAGACGTATCCAGACTGGTAGTCGGCTTCAGAGATTGTGGACCACAGCCGAGAAAGACTGGCTTTGGCGACTAGCGCCCCTTCGACCTGCCCTGTCTCGTTGTGCAGCGGGACAGCCATTGTCACAATAGGAGACTGGTTCTCGTCTAGCCTCACGAGGCCGAAAAAGGGCTGACCTTGGGTTAGGTGCCGCAGCGCCGCAGGCACGTCATTGACCTGCGCCGCCTGCCAGCGGGCAGCGATGTTGGCCGCCGCGCCGGGTTCCGCCTTTAAAGCTGCGGGACCGTTTTGCACCAGCTGTACTGTTCCGTCAGCGTCGAAAACAGCCGCCGCTTCAAAATCGCGGCTTTGTTCCACCAACGCCATCGTCAGCCTTTCTTGAAGCTCGAGGGGTAGGGCCACAAACCCTGGCAAATGCTGAAGGTGGCCCAGATAGGCGTAAGTTTCGTCGATGAATCCACCGATGCTGTAGGCAACGTTTTGCGTCCGCACCTGCTGCAGCTGCACAACGTTTTGCTTGAGCAACAGGCCTGCCGTCACAGCGGACAATCCGCCCACCAGCAAAGAGGCGACGGCTGCAGTTGCCAGGAATCTATTTAGAATTTGCCGGGTCAGCGACGGCGTACGCAGCTTGACCCAAGACTGAAACAGTTCCGCTAATCTACTCACGGTAGTGGAAAATGATTGGTCATCGGTGGCGATCGCCCTGGCTACACAGGCCTCTTACAAAGCCCAAATCCTTGAGCTGCCCTCTATACCCCAATGTTACTCAATATATCCTCCAATCAAAATCTCAGTGCCAAACTTCATCAGTCCTTGTCACCACCCAATAGAGGGAAAAGCCGGCTAGACCCTTAGGCTGTCATCGAATCATAGCCCTCTAGCTTCGACGGTGCGCCAATTCCCTAGATAATGAAGAACTGTCGTACAAGATAAAGTAGCTGTTAACTATGAGCCGTGCAAAGAAGGCCGTTCTAGCCTATTCTGGCGGAGTCGATACGTCCGTCTGTATTCCTTACTTAATGAACGAGTGGGGCGTTAAAGAAGTCATCACCCTAGCTGCGGACCTAGGTCAAGGGGATGAGCTGGAGAGCGTGCGTCAGAAGGCGCTGGACTCAGGCGCTAGCGAGTCAATTGTAGCCAATCTCCAGGAAGAATTCGTCAGAGACTATGCGTTTCCTGCCGTCCAGGCCAATGCCCTTTACGAAAATCGCTATCCCCTCTCCACAGCCCTGGCCCGTCCGCTCATTGCCAAGCGGCTAGTGGAGGTGGCGGCGGAATATGGCGCTGATGCAGTAGCCCACGGCTGCACAGGAAAAGGAAACGACCAGGTGCGCTTCGACGTCGCGATCGCCGCCTTGAATCCCGATTTGACGGTGCTTACCCCGGCCCGCGAGTGGGGAATGAGCCGGGAGGAGACCATTGCCTACGGCGAGCGCCATGGCATTCCTTCCCCAGTGAAAAAGTCTTCCCCCTACAGCATTGACCGCAACCTGCTGGGTCGGTCGGTGGAGGCCGGCCCACTCGAAGAACCCTGGAATGCGCCGCTAGAAGAGGTCTACGCCATGACCCAGGCTATAGCCGACACGCCAAACGAGCCTGAGCTTGTGGACATCGGGTTTGAGCAGGGCATTCCCGTGTCCCTCAATGGCGAGAAGCTGCCCTCCATCGCGCTGATTACCCAGCTCAACGATATTGCCGGACGCCACGGCTATGGCCGCATCGATATGGTGGAGAACCGGCTGGTGGGCATCAAGTCGCGGGAGATTTACGAAGCGCCGGCGCTGCTCGTGCTGATCGCTGCTCACCGGGACCTAGAGAGTTTGACGCTAACGGCGGATGTAACCCACTACAAGCGCGGCATCGAAGAGACCTATGCCCAGATGATCTATAACGGCCTTTGGTACAACCCCTTGAAGACGGCGCTGGATGCTTTTATTCAAGACACTCAGCAGCGCGTTTCGGGCACGGTGCGGGTGAAGCTATTCAAGGGCAGTGCGACAATTGTGGGCCGTCAATCTGATCTATCGCTGTATACGCCTGATTTGGCGACCTACGGCGCTGACGATCAGTTCGACCACAAAGCGGCAGAGGGCTTCATCTATGTCTGGGGCCTACCCACGCGAGTTTGGGCACAAAATACGCGGGGGTAGCGGTCGTGGCGCCGACGCCGGCTGTGACGCCACTAAGGTAGGAGCCCTGCTCCTACCGGCTCCTTTGGCGATCGCCGAAAATTAGTCTTACGCTTCTTGGCAATTGTTTAGCCGAGAGGCTGCATCGGACCAAAGTGAGTCTGAGGCTGCTTCAGACTCACTTTGAGCAAAATTTATAACCTTAGATGAGACGATTTTACCCATTGGATAGACGCCAGCTAATTTGACAAACTGTGATATTCAATACTGTACAAATGCGAGATATAAGCCATGAGTCGTATTACTTCATTTTTAAGGCGTGCCACAGTATGGGGACGCAAAACGCTTACTATATTTGCTGCTGTGACTCTGCTGCTGACCACTTCCTGCAGCGCCAGCGCTACCTCTGCTGACAGCGTCGACTCTCCTTTGTCGACCAAAGCAGCCGGCACCGCAGCCGAGAACCCCGGCAGTGAGCAGTTCACCAACACCTATGACGAAACTCAGTCCCGCAAAGGCGGCATAAATCAATATAGCGACACTGACCCCCGTCGGGATACGTCTGGCGTCAGCGCTAAGAGCGATCGCCTGCAGCGCAGCGCTGAGCGCAACGTAAACAAGGTTCAGGATGTTGACGACTTTGTCGATAACTATCGGTCCGGTACGCCCCTAGGTGAGCGCATCCAGAACATTGGTGAAAATGTCGGCGATGCGGCAGAGAACGCTGCGGACGATGCTGACCTTACTTCCCCCAACGTCAACCGCGATCGCATCCGCGACCTCGGTAGCGAGAATGCTGAGAACATCTTAGACGGCAGCAAGCGGGCCGCAGTTAACGCAAAGAACTCTGCTCAGCGTGCAGGTCGCGATGCGGCTCAGAGCACCAAGCGCGCGGCTGAAGATGCCGCTAACGCCGTTGATGATGCAACGGATGATGCTCAGCGTAAAGGTCTCAACATCTTTCAAAGCGCTCAGCGGGCAACCAAAGACGCAGCAGATAGCGTCGGTGATGCTGTGAATGACGCCGCCAAGAGCGTCAAGCGCGGAGCGGACGACGCGGCGGACGCGGTAACGCGATAGAAGACGGCCTCTGCGCGAGGTAGTTCTTGAATTTACGTTTACGGAGGGATGGGCATTGCCTATCCCTCTTTTGCTTAGAAATAGTTTTGCTTAGAAATAGATTAGGAGGTTCAGCCCAGGAATAGTGCGGGAGAAGGTCCACAGCAGCAGAGAAACGTAGAGCAGCCCCAAAGCCCATTGATACCACACTAGCGCCGTTACTAGACCAGGAACAGACTGATCCCGCAAGCGGATGTCGTTGAAGCCAAACTTGATCAGATTTAGCAGACTCAAGTCAAGGTAGTTGAGCCAATTCCAGCGGCGCTCCCAGAGGATGGGCTCGTAGCGATCGCGAAAGAACGTAAAGCGGGGAATGATAGGTAGACGGCCAATGAGCAGCTGCAGCTGCCGGGAGCTGCCATCTTCCACAAAGTAGCTTTGATTGAGCAGTGGATGCTGACGCGCCTGGGCATAGAGCCTTGCCACAAGCGCTAGCGGAATGGGGCCAATTACCAGGCCTACACAGAGTAAAGACCAAATAGGATGGTCGGACGACTGCACAATTGAGTTGACGCCGCTGGCCGCGAGTAGCCCTGAGCTGCCGAGCATGCAGTAGACTTCGGTCGCGGTTGGCTTCGGAGAGGGCACCTGCAGGCGGCGAAAGCGGTCAATACCCCAGAGCAGTAGACTAAAGTAAGCGATGGCAACCAGACCAATGCCAAAAATGAGCCATAGATTCGTGCCGTAGCGGGTGAGCAACAGCAGCAGGGTCAACCCAAGCCAGTAAATCCCGGTGACGACGCGCTGTTTGAGGTTGAGAGGCGGGGCTGCGACTAGGGCATCGCTGAGGCTGAGGTAGGTGTCGAAGTCAATGGGATCGAGGAGCAATAGGTCTGACAGCCTCTGAAAGGGGGCGTCCTGACGGCGGTCGGCGATCGCTTGGGCTTGCTCTGCCGTAAACCCCACTGCTTCGAGCTGGGGCAAGGCCGCTGAGTTGACGTTTAGGTCTGTAAGCTGACTATAGAGCAGTGCCTGGCGTAGGGTTTCGGTGGTGTACTGAAGCTGATTGGCATCTGAAATCTGTTCTTGGAGGCGAAAATTGCGGATGAGGTTGCGCAGTAAGGTCTCGTTGCCCTGAAGCGTGGCAACAGACAGGGCAACGCCAATTTCCCCAGGGCTGCCCAGGATCTTGGCTAGACCGGCGCTGAACTCTAAGCCTGAGACATTCAAATAGGCGTCGGCTCCAAAGGTTACATCCCCAAAGTCCGCTTGGCCCAGAAGGCTAGCCCCCCTAAGATTGACGGACTGATTGAACTGGGTTTCCCGAAACGACAGGCGCTGATTGAATAGGGCGTCCAGCAGCAGCAGAGCCTGATTGACCGTATTTCTGGTGAACAGCGCCGCTCCCGCCCAGTAGGATTGAGAGAAGTCTGCGTCTTGCCAGACGACTTTACTGAAGTTGGCATCCTGCTGGAAGCGGCTTTGAGCGAAGTTGGCGGCATCGCGAAACTCACTGCCGGCAAAGCTCGTTTCTTCCTCGAAATCAGTTCCGGTGAATGTAGCCGGGCCAAAGAAAACGGCGTTTTGCCATTGGATATCACTTTCAAAAGTTGCCTGCGTCAAGTCTACTGACCGACTGAATCTCGATTCTGCCCCGGTGAAGGTTTGCTCGGCGATCGCCCCTTGAGCCTGAATTGTTCCCAAAAAGAAGGTTTTAGAGAGGTCAACCGGACCGGTGAAGCGCGTCTTCTGGGCCCGCAGCGCTCCTGGAAAGAGCACGGCGTTTGGATTTGAGGTCGTCGGCTGGACTAGCGATCGCGACAGCTGGCTGGGCTGCGTGAGGCGACGGCGATCGCGCTGCAGCTGCTCTTGTTCAGCATTTGTCAGGCTGGCGGGGAGCTCTGGGCTGTAGAGAGACACGACTTGGCCTAGGCGGCTTGCTGTCAGAGGGCCGACAACGACTGCCCCACTGATGTCAAGACCAACGGGGACCTTGGACTGCTGCTGGCGCAGGGTTTGATAAAACACATCGCGGAGATCGCTCTTTGAGCTTAGGTCAATGGTCAGCTGACGCAGGTCAACAACCCGCGTCCCCTCCTGCTGAACGGGGGCCTGAACGCGCTCTTGGAGCAGTTCTACCGTGAGTGGCGTAAGCGACGCCATTGGCAGCGGGGCCTGATCCGGTAGGTCGGTGGGGGCCTTGAGGACGTCAGCCTGAACGGCTGGAATTCCAGCACCAACGGTCAGCGTCAGCACCACAGCAGTAATCAAAATTTGGCGCAGCATACCGGACAGGAATAGGGTTTCTGCTACCCTACGGCGCTCTGCCACAAAATACAAAATGACTGAGGCGGTTTTACGCTAAGACGACTGCTGAAGAAGCGCCAATATCAAAGAAGCGCATTAACAACGATGCGCTTCTCGAATAAATGCTTGGCTCTTAGCGATCAACTGAGTCTAGAGAATCTAAGCGCTAGGGCTTAGACATTGAAGCAACCGAGGTATCGTAGAGGCTCTGCCTAGCTCAACTATTCACCGGCGCAGGGATTAGCGGCGCAGGGATCAGCGGTCTTCTCGCTGGCGCAGGGATTCTCGGTCTTCTCGCCGGCGCAGGGGTTGCCCGCGCAAGGGTTGGAGCCCCCGCTACAGCCGGTAGCAGCAAGGCTGAGGCCTAGTGCAGAAGCCATTGCTAGGGTACCAAGATACTTTACTTTCATAGGGGTTCTCCAGATGTAAAACTTTTTTCAGTTATGACGACTTGTCACCTCAACTTAGGATTAAGACACGACAAGCTGAAAGAAAAATGAGAAAAAGATTAAATATTCTGTCCGTCCTAACGGAGCAGCGCGCCGCGCTAGCGAGATAGACTAGGCTAAAGTTCCTTGAACAACGGCCCCATGCGCCACTGTGAACTCGGTACTGTGAACTCGGTACTGTGAACTCGGTACTGTGGACTCGGTCAAGTAGGCTCGGTCAATGCGTATCATCAAACCAGCACTTAGAGTGCGATCGCCAAAGTCGAAACGGTAACTTTCCAAATTCTAGCCCCGTTCTCGGCGGTGCCTTTCCAAACCCATGCAAATCTCAGATTCCTTAGAGCGCGACGAGTTTGTTCCTATCGACGCTGACCACGACCCCGCCAACTGGTTAGTTTACCCAGACGGGCGCTGCGAGCCGTTTGGAGAAGCTGAGGTCGAGGAGCCCGAAACGGTCTATCGTCTCTACCGGTTCTTGTCGGACCTAGACGATATTTTGATGGCGACGACAGACGAGCGGCAGCGGCTAGAGCGTTCGGTGCCCTTAGTGCGCAAGCTGCTCATCAGCTCCTACTGGCTGCAAATGGAATATAAGCAGCCCCCTGAGCAGCCGGGCTGGTCGGTCAACTTTTTGTACCGTGAGTATGGCTGGCCGCTGACAGCGCAAATGGTTGCCTGGCTATCGGGAAACCCCTCCCCGATTCATAATCACGGGGCTTGGGCTATTGTCGCCATTGTGGGCGGCAGCGAGAAGAATACGCTTTGGCGGCAGGCGGAGACCGCAGAGCATCCTCATCGCATTCAGCAGGTGGGCGAGGTTACCTTTATTCCGGGTGACGTAGTGGCCTTTTTACCCGGCGCGATTCACAATGTCGAGCCGGTGGGAGACGAGCCGGTGGTTTCGTTTAACCTCTATGGGGAGACAGATTTTGAGCAGCGGCTAGAATTTGACCCCCAGCAGCATACTGCCAAGCGTTTCTGATATGATGGACTACCGTCTAGATTATGCTGCTACAGCTCTATCAACGACAAAACTGTCAACCCCAGCCTACTGTTAAGGAGGATATTGAATGGCTCAGGTGCTCGTCGGCGAGAATGAGCAGTTAGAATCGGCCCTGCGTCGCTTTAAGCGAAAGGTATCGCAGGCCGGTATTTTTGCGGACATGAAGAAGAACCGACATTTTGAAACCCCAGCCGAGAAGCATCGGCGCAAAGAAGTTGCCCGCAGGCGAGAGCGCCGTCGGATGCGCGATCGCGGTAAGTCGAACCGATAAGCGCTCATTGAGGCCTTTAGGAATCATGTCGACTCAGCTCGTTATCGGCAACAAAAACTATTCTTCCTGGTCGCTTCGAGCTTGGCTACTGTTGGCCAAGCTCGAAGTTGATTTTGAGGAAGTAATGGTGCCGCTGTCGGTAGAGGGTTCTCAAGCGGCGCTCTACCGACAGTCTCCTGCGGGACGGGTGCCCGTCTACCGAGACGGCGATCTGGTGATTTGGGACACGATGGCGATCGCCGAGTATTTGGCCGAAGCTCATCCGCAGCTGTGGCCGCAGGATGCGGCTCAGCGGGCCCGAGCCCGCTCCATCTCGGCAGAAATGCACGCGGGGTTTATGGCGCTGCGGCAAAAAATGCCCATGAACTGCCGCGCTGAAGCCCGACAGGTGTTAGGGACGCCGGCGCTGGAGAAAGACACTCACCGTGTTCAGGAAATCTGGGCAAACTGCCGCCAAAATTTAGAGGCTGACGTCGAGGCAGGTCCCTGGCTGTTTGGCGACTTCAGCATTGCCGACGCCATGTATGCCCCCGTAGTATTTCGCTTCAACACCTACGGCGTCTCAGGAAACGACGCTGTGACGGGCTACATCACCCACGTCCTCAGCGACCCCCAGGTAAGGGCATGGCGCGAGGCGGCCTGCAGGGAGACCGCCGTGATTGAAGAAGAAGAAGTGGGTCTGTAGGCTACTGTCCGATTGCGGGACATAGCACGCCATGCCCGCACAGAAGCCTCTTAGCTGGCCTGGGCCTCAGCATACGGAGAGAAATCTACGTAGCCCTCGGCGTCGAAGGAATACCACACCGACTGGTCTGCCTCTTCGTTGAGGGGCCAGCCGTTGGCAAAGCGCTCTACCAGGTCTGGGTTGCTGATGTAGGGGCGGCCAAAAGCAATCATATCCGCGTTGTTTTGGGCGATCGCGTTTTCTGCGCTTTCTTGATCATAGCCGCAGTTACCAATCAGAGGCCCACCAAACACCTTACGGAATTCTAGTAGGGTCATGGGCTCCCCCAATTCGTGAAAGCCAAATGCGAGGCCATCCATGACGTGCAGGTAGGCCAGCCCGTAGGCGTTGAGCTGCTGGGCCACGTAGGTGAAGGTCTCTCGGTAGTCGGGACTCCCCATATCGTTGAAGGCTCCGTTGGGGGCTAGCCGTACGCCAATGCGCTCTGCAGGCCACACCGTCAGCACCGCTTCGACGATCTCTTTGAGGAATTGGTAGCGGGCTTCGATAGACCCCCCGTAGCGATCGCTACGCTGGTTAGTCTTAGACTGCAAAAACTGGTCGATCAAGTAGCCGTTAGCGGCGTGGACTTCTACCCCGTCAAAGCCGGCTATCTTGGCGCGCTCTGCGGCAAGGCAGTAGTCTTCAACGACGGCGGGCACTTCCTCGGTGGTGAGGGCGCGGGGAGTCTCGTAGGGTTCTTTGCCCTTAGGGGTATGGATTTCGTCGCCATCGAGCTTGATAGCCGAGGCCGACACCGGCAGGGCGCCGTCGTGAAAACTAGAGTGAGAGGCGCGGCCGCAGTGCCACAGCTGCAGAAATATCCGGCCCCCTGCTTGGTGAACCGCCTCCGTAACGTGCTGCCACGCTAGCGCCTGCTCGTCAGAATAGATGCCGGGAGACTGAACCCAGCCGATGCCCTGCTGGGAAACTACGGTAGCTTCAGAAACGATGAGGCCTGCGGAAGCGCGCTGCTGGTAGTAGGTGGCCATCAGTGTGTTGGGAACGCGATCTTCCCCCGCCCGCGATCGCGTCAGGGGGGCCATGACGACTCTGTTGGGAAAATTTAAGTCGCCGAGTTGAAACGGACTGAGCAGAGTAGGACTGGTCATGGGTTACTTTATGAGATACAGCGACAATTCTAGCGATGATGCTGAGATTGTGGCTGTGGGCTAGGTATCAGGGGAGATGTTTAGGTCGATTAATAGAGGGCGATGGTCAGACCCGGTGAATGCCCCCAACCGAATGTCGACCACCTCTAAGGAAGGACTGTGAAAGCAGTGGTCGATGGGAATTGAAAACAGCAGGGCAATGGGTCCCTTAAGCGTTTTGAAGGTGCGCTGAGTCGGCCAGCTTGGCAATAGACCAAACCCACGGCGGGCATTTTCCAGGTTTGTCGCCTCGATAAAGCGCCTGTAGTAAGGAGACCACATGGTGAGGTTGAAGTCTCCCAGCAGCAGAACAGGCTCCTCTACGGTAGCGAGATAGTCTCCCAAACCCTGGAGCTGTCGATTGCGGGAGTCGAACCAGTCCATGCCGGTGGGCGGCAGCGGATGCGAGGCCGCCAAGAGCAGTTTCTGACCGTTGACGGTAATGTGGGTGAGCACGCTGGCGCTGCGCTCAGTCCCAAAGCGGTCAACCCGAGGCGAGAGTAGGTCATATCGGCTGTAGATCGTCATACCGGCGCTGCGGCGAGTGGACTCACTGTAGCGGTAGGGTAGCGAGACAATGCTGTCGAGCTGAGTTTGCTGGCTGGGAGGAACCTCCATAAACAGCGCTAGGTCCGGCTCTTCCTGGGCCACCAGATCGGCAACGAGGTCATAGCGCTCATTTTGGGCATTTAAGTTGGCCACCAAAACCCGGAGGTTGCCCGCATCAGGCGATCGCTCCCGCGTTGGAATGTGCCAGACGACTACGGGAACCGCCAGCGCAACGCAGCAAAATAGCCCCAGCCAAAAGGGTGACTTGCGGGTGATAAGCCCCAGCAGCCCCAGCAGCAGCAGGCCCAAAGCGAGGTACTGCAGCTGAAAGTGGGAGAATACCTCTAAGTAAAGGGGCCAGCCCAGTGCTGAAGTTCCAAGCCCGAGGGCGGTGATACTGGCGATCGCCGCCGCCAGTACCCATGCTGCGGTCAGGTTTAAGTTGGATCTAGGCATGCGGCGTCGGTTGCGTGGATGGCGTCCTACCTAGATTAGCTGCTCGCCGCTATGGACGGTCAGGTGTGAGTCTGACGCCCTCGATATGTCATCCAGGGCCGATGGGTGTTCCGTGTCGTTTTGCTCTTTTGTGGTGGGGGGGCTGTTTCCCCCGTAGCTTTCCAGCTGTCCCAACCGAAAACGGCGCCTTCTTGACTGAGCTTTCCTGTGGGCATGACGGTGGAATTGAGACAGCAGCTATCACGCAAGTTAGTCTCTGAAACCTCGGCCTCTGATAGAATTGCCCGCGTGAAATCTGCTCCGACCAAATTAGCGTCGGTCAAGTTCGCCTGGGATAGGTCCGCTCCCCTGAAGCAGGTCATGATCAAGGTGGTTCGCTGCAGGGAGGCATTACGGAAGGTCGCGTTTTTGGCGATCGCCTCAGTCAGGTTGGCCTCTTCCAAGTTTGCTTCGGTCAAATTTGCGCCGGTCAAATTTGCGTAATTCAGTTTGGTTCTGGAGAGATTGGCCCCTTTCAAGTTGGCATTTTTCAGGGAGACTCGCTCTAGACAAAGCCCTGATAAGTTCTGGCCACCGAGATCTATTCCATCTAGCTTGCTGCCTTTATTCGCAAGCAAAGTTGATAGGTCCATATTGGTTCTACTGTTGGGTAAGGAACGGTTAGTGAATATTTAGTTGGTGAATTTTTATAAGCGAAAGCAGCACTTTGTTGCCGCCCTTTCCAAGCTAGAACCCTATCCGCTTCAGCTCACTTTCCCTATGCCATACCTCGCATGGAGTCATGCGCTTCGCGTCAAGATCGAGAGCATAGCGCCATTCCTGAGCATCACAGTAATAGATGGACCCACAGATATAGCCTTGCTCACTGGAAAGGGTTTGAGCTTTTTGCCCAAGTTGAAACGCTGTCTGGATAGCTTGAGGCATCTTCATAATGCTTTGCCATCTTTTTGAGCAGGTCGTGCACCCTTCACGCAAGCTCAGGCTAGCAATTTTCACAGCTATCATATACAAAGGATACTTCAGGGTATGTAG
>CAVRCJ010000003.1:0-830469 GCA_963719515.1 uncultured cyanobacterium | reverse complement strand
CCTATATCCCCCCCTAAAGGAGGTGGGATAGTAAGACGGTGAGCCGAAGGCGAGTAATCCTATGGGCTCTTCTGCCCTTCCACATATAGCGATCGCCATAATAGGTTAAGACATAGAATAGGGAAATAGCCGCTCTCAGTATCTGTCATGGCAACCCCATACAGCATTGACTTACGCCGCAAGGTCATCGAGGCGGTTGAACTCAACGGGGTAAAGCGCTGCGAAGTAAACCTATCTGGCGCTGGCGGCGCTGCTACATCAAGAAAACCGAGCCGAAGAGGTCCAGCACATTCTAAACTTACTCGGCGACACTACCGACACTGTAAGACTGCCAGCCCGTTAAAAGTCTACCTTCCTACAAAACTTCGGTTATGAGTTCTGACCACAAACCCCGGATTCTTTTTCTCTATGGCTCTCTGCGGGAGCGCTCCTACAGCCGGCTACTGGCAGAGGAAGCGGCCCGCATCATTGAAGACTTTGGTGCCGAGACAAAGTTCTTCAATCCTCGGGGTCTCCCTCTTCATAACGCCGAGCCAGACACCCACCCCAAAGTGCAGGAGCTGCGAGAGTTTTCCCTATGGTCAGAAGGGCAGGTCTGGTCGAGCCCAGAGCTGCACGGTAACGTTTCCGGACTGATGAAAACTCAAATCGACTGGATCCCGCTCAACATCGGGGCAGTCCGGCCTACCCAAGGGAGAACCCTAGCCGTGATGCAGGTTTCAGGGGGCTCCCAGTCGTTCAACGCCGTCAACACCCTGCGCATTTTGGGACGCTGGATGCGGATGTTCACGATTCCCAACCAGTCTTCAGTGGCCAAGGCGTACCAAGAGTTTGAAGAAGACGGCACGATGAAGGCGTCAGCCTACCGCGATCGCGTCGTGGACGTTATGGAAGAGCTGTATCGCTTCACCCTGCTGTTGCGGGACCAGGTAGACGAGCTGACGGATCGCTACAGCGAGCGTAAAGCCACCGCTGCCCGGCAGATTGAAGAGGCCGCCCGGCGAGCGCTAGAGCCGTAAGATAGCCTCCAGTCGGGTTCAGTTCGCTACGATAAAGCCTGTAGCGATCGCAGCAATAGCGCCTATTCCTGAATGACTTTCATCCTCACCAACGACGACGGCATCGACGCCCCCGGCATTCAATCTCTCAAGCAGGCGCTTACCCTCTGCGACATTGCCAACTCGGTCACGGTTGCCCCTACCCGGCCCCACTCAGGCTGTAGTCATCAGCTGACTCGGGGCCGGCCCATCGCCATAGACCGCCGCTCACCTGACGCGATCGCCCTAGACGGTACCCCCGCCGACTGTGCCCGCGTCGCCGTTAACGCGCTGGTTCCAGAGGCCAAGTATATTCTGTCCGGCATCAACGCTGGGGGGAATCTGGGAGCCGATGTGCATGTTTCGGGGACGGTAGCCGCCGTCCGAGAAGGACTGCTGCACCGGGTGCCGGGTATCGCCATCTCCCAATACATCAAAAACAGAGCGCCCATCGACTGGGACAGGGCGGCAAAGCTAACGGCGATGGTGCTGTCGAAGCTCTTGAGTCAGCCCTCTGAGCCGGGAACCTTTTGGAACGTTAACCTCCCCACCGTGAGCGCCAGCGAGCCTGAACCCGACATGGTCTTTTGCCCGCTGTGCAGTCAGCCGCTGCCCACGGACTACCAGCTAGAGCAAAATGCCATCCGGTATGTGGGAAACTACAGTCAGCGCCCCAGAGATCCGGGCTCCGACGTGGACATGTGCTTTTCCGGGGCGATCGCCATCTCGCAAGTGCGGGTTTACTAAGTAAAACTTGAGCCCTCGCCCCAGATGAACGACGGCTGCTACTGCCTTAATCGATATTGCCCCTACCCCGAGAACCCATTCACCGCAGAGGTCTGCCGGTCCTGTGGCTCACCGCTGGAGCTGGCCGGGCGCTACCGGGCGATCGCCCTCATTGGGGAGAGCGCCGTCAGCAGGACGTGGCAAGGCCTAGACCATCAGCCTAAAGAGAACCACCCCAAAGGGCGAGGGCAGCACAGCTGCGTCATTCAGCAGGGCTGGTTTAGTCCTGAGGGCGAGGTTCAGCCCCAGCTCTCTCGGCCCCAGTTTTCAGCATACGCCCAGCGTTTGGAACAGTTTAGTCAGCATCCCCAAGTGCCTCAGCTGCTGGAGGCAATTCTTCGGGGAGACAGCTGGCACTTGGTTTGGGCCTGGATCGACGGGGTCTCGCTGGCCGCGCGGTTGGCTGAAGGGAGGCCGTTTGACGAAGCCGAGGCGCGTCAGCTGCTGAGTGAGCTGCTGCCAGTGCTGAGCAGGGCGCAGGACCACGGTATTGTCCACCAAGATATCAAGCCGGAAAACATCATTTGCGGGGCGTCTCAGCGGCTGTGGCTGGTAGACTTTGGCGCTGCCTTGGTTGAGGGATCTATGGCCGCCAAGCCAGCGGGCAATGCGCAGTATGCCGCCCCCGAACAGGTTGCGGGACAGCCTGGTTTTGCCAGCGACCTGTACAGCCTGGGGCTACTGTGCGCTGAGCTATTGACCTTGGTCTCGCCCTTTGACCTCTACTCGGCAGCGCAAACCGACCAGCTGCGCCAGACCTATCTTGCTCCCCTGGTGAGCCCAGAGCTAGGGCAGGTTCTCGCCCAGCTGCTGCGCCCCGCCCCCCAGCGTTACCGCACTGCTGCCGCCGTGCTCAGGGATTTGGAGGCCCTGCCAGCCCTCACCCCACAGCTCCCGCCCAGCCCGCCGCCTCAAGACAGCGCTCAAGACACCTGGCGCTGCCACCACAGGGCCACAGATCATCGCGGCGCGGTGACGGCGATCGCCGCTGGCCCTACCACCGTTGTCAGCGGCGGCAGCGATCGCAGTATTCGAGTTTGGACCTGGGAAGGAGAATGCCGTCAGGTGATCCAGCCAGGCCGAAAGGGGCACCGCGATCGCATCAGCGCTCTGCAGATCAGCGATGATGAACTGACCTTGTTCAGCAGCAGCGACGACGGCACCCTATGCGTTTGGTCTTTGGCAGACTGCAGGCGGCAAACTCGCCTGGTGAGCCAGAGCTGGGACGTAAGCGCGATCGCCGCTACGCCTAGCCTCTTGATTAGCGGAGGGGCGAACGGCGCCCTGCAGCTGTGGGATTGGCAAAACGGCGTGGCGATTGAGCGCTGGCGGCAGCACCGGGGTAAGATCAGCGGCCTCGCCATCAGCCCCAATCAGCAGATCTTGGTGAGCAGCAGCCACGACGGCACCATTCGCTTTTGGGATCTAGATTCGGCCAAACCCCTCAACGTGCTGCAGGTAGGCGCTGCCGTAACCGCCATGGCCGTTCTGCCCCGCTGGGACGTCCTTGCTTTAGGGGATGAGCGGGGACAGCTGCAGCTGTGGGATATCGTCGACATGAGTCGGCTTTACGTCACGGCAGCCCATCAGGGAGCCGTGACGGCCCTAAGCCCCTCTCCTCAGCGGCTTGCGAGCGGCGGTGATGATGCTCAAATTCATCTTTGGGGGCTGCCGGGCAGCGCCAGCGAGCCAAAAGAGCCCTTCGAATCTAGCCTCCTCACCCAGCCGCAGAACATTGCCCGGCTTCATGCCCTGCCCCACGACTGGTGCGTCAGCGCGATCGCCCTTAACCCCACCGGAGACCAGTTGGTTAGCGGCAGCGCCGACGAGACGCTGCGGTTTTGGCGGCGCTGCAAAATTGCGTAAGGGAAACAGCCTGCTATTGCTCTTACCTGCCGCCAAACCCCATGCCGCGATTTTTTGAGGGAACGCAGACGCAGGCCTCTAGCTGCGATCGCAGCGTCTCGTGATCGAGATCTTGGCCGATCAGAACGATTTGCAGCTTGGGCTCCGCTTTCCACTGCTCGTCGTCAAGAGTAAACCGCTTGCCGCTGAGGTGGAAAATGTGTCGCTTGGGACTCTCATCAAACCACAAAATACCCTTAGCCCGAAAGACGTTTTCTGAGATTTGGTTATCTAAAAAGTTTTGGAACTTACGAATTGCGAAGGGCTTATCGCTTTGAAACGAGAGCGAGGTGAAGCCGTCGTTCTCTAGGTGGTGGGAGTGATGGTCGTGGTCGTGGTCGTGATCGTGATGAGCATGGTCGTGATGGTCATGCTCGGCGTGGTCATGCTCGGCGTGGTCGTGGTGGTTATGCTCGGCGTGGTCGTGACCGGCGTGGTCGTCCTGCTCACCGGACTTAAAGTACTGCTCCGACTCAAAAAGACCCACGCTCAAAATTAGCGGCAGCGGCACTTGGCATTGGTTCGTCCGCAGAATCCGAGCGTCAGCCTTCACCTTGCGGAGGCTCGACTCCAAATACTCTAGCCTCGCGTCGTCAACCAAATCGGTCTTGTTGAGCAAAATCGTATCGCCGTAGGCCACCTGATTCTGGGCCGCCTCGCTATTAAATAGATCCAAGCTGTAATTTTCGGCGTCAACGACGGTAACGATAGAATCTAGGCGCGTCATGTCGCGCAGCTCAGTGCCCAAAAAAGTCAACGCTACCGGCAGCGGGTCCGCCAGTCCCGTGGTTTCCACCACCAGGTAGTCGACATTATCCTGACGCTCTAGCACCCGGTGAACGGCCTCCATGAGGTCGTTGTTGATGGTGCAGCAGATGCAGCCGTTGCTCAGCTCAACCATGCCGCTATCGTCGCCCGTCTCAACAATCAGGTCGTTGTCGATGCCAATTTCGCCAAACTCGTTGACGAGAACCGCCGTCTTCACGCCGTCTTGGTTCGTCAAAATGTGATTGAGCAACGTTGTCTTGCCGCTACCGAGGAATCCCGTGATGATGGTAACCGGTAGGCCGTGCTTCTCAATCTCCATCGCTGCGGATTGGCTATTTTGGGGAGTTGCCGTAGATGTCATAGCGTTGTTCTCGTGCTTCAGGTGTTCGCCGGGGTAGCGCATCTCAATAGACCACCCAACTCATTGTAGATTGTAGCGATTACCCGCTCTGATGGTGAGCCAGCGCGGTAAGCTGATGGGGGATACCATCCTCATCCGCGCTGCCACCTCGATGGAATTTGACCTATGTTTGAGCCTACGACTCGCTCCTCGCTACATCGCGTCGTACTGACCGGCCTCCTCACCCTCTGCCTGTGGGTAACGGGCTGGCTTCTATCGCCCACCGCCAGCGCCTCAATCCAGGTAAAGCTGTTCGACATCGACTATACTGACTGCCCTGCAGAGCTTGCAACCGGAATGGTGGCTGCGGGTAGCGTCGCCGAAGCAGACTGCTATCTCGTGGTAGGTAAGGCAGAGAATACCTCGGGCAAGCCGGTCCTCAACGCCGACGTCTTTGGCCGCATCTACGACGCCAACAACAATCCCGTATTCCAAAACCGCACCCGCTTGGGCGCTATTGACGAAGTGCCGCCGGGCGTCAGCGATTTCTCTATTCGCATCAGCGTCGCTGCCAACCAGCCCACCCCGCTAAAGCTAGAGCAGTTTAAAGCGTCAGGGTTCACAGGGCGAGTGCGGCGGTACTAACTAAGCGTGTCGGCGCTTAGCTCGGAATTGGCAGCGTCAGCGCTTGACTCGACGCTAGTAGGGCATCATCAAGGAGCTGGTCGATGCAGCGGCGCTTGCCATTAGGTTCTGAAGAAACTGAATCGCCAAAATCGCCAGGATCGGGGAGAAATCGATCCCGCCCAGCGACGGAATAAATGAGCGGAAGAGGTTGAGATAGGGATCGGTGAGCTGGCTAAGCGCCGCAAAAGGCTGGCTCATCCAGTCGATGTTGGGGAACCAGCTCAGCAAAATGCGAATAATCAGCAGGACTGAGTAGAAAAACAAGAATTGCGCGATCGCAGTGGTGATAGTAGCTAGAGCCATAGTGTCTTAAAGCGGGTATCTTAGCGGTGATATATCCTTACGGTTGGCGTTGGCCTATCCTGCATTCTAATCTAAACGGCGGGCTCTCGCTCAGAGGCCGTCGTTGATAATGGCCTGGTCACCGTTGTCGCTGCTGGTCTCAACGCTGTTTAGCTGCTGTCTGACGTCGTCAATCGCCTCGTTCAGCTGAGCAATCTTATCTTCTAGGCTCCGCCGCGTCGATTCGATGCTGCGGCCGCTGGTGTGCTTGATGGTCCGCGATGAATCCGATTCGCCCGCTCGCCCGCCCTGGACTGACTCGCGATTGGCAATACGAGATGACGCCAAAACCCCGGTCAAGCCACCCAAGACTCCGCCGACGATGGTGCCAAGCAAAAAGCCACCCATGAAGTTATCCTGCTGCTGACCCATGTGTCGATTTACCCTCTATAGGACTGTTGTCTAGTCGAACTATTGATTGCGGACCCTTACTATTTTAGAATTGCCCGAAAATATCATCAATCTCTGGACTGAATCAACTTTATTGCGCTGCGTCCCCGCTGAATTTGAACAGTTATTAAGCGCAACTCTAGAAACAGCTTCAGTTTTCCGTCAGCGGCGGGACTAGGTTCCAAAGGTGCGATCGCCCGCATCTCCCAGGCCTGGGACGATAAAGCCCTGATCGTTTAAGGTTTCGTCAATCGCCGCCGCGTAGATGCGCACCGCCGGATAGCGAGCCCCCAGCTGCTGTAGCGCCGGAGGAGCGGTGACAACCGAAATGATTCGCACGAGGGCCGGGTCCACGCCGCGCTGCGTCAGCTCTTCCATTACCGTCACAATTGACCCCCCGGTTGCCAGCATCGGCTCGCTGATCAGCACTCGTGCTTCCGGGTTAAACGCTTCAGGAAGCTTGTTGAGGTAGCAGCTGGGTTGGAGGGTCTCTTCATCTCGAACTAGGCCCAAATGGTAAATCGAGGAGAGCGGCAGCAGCGCCTGAATACCTTCCATCATTGAAAGCCCGGCCCTAAGCACGGGGACGACGGCGACGGGCACCTCTGGGTTAATGAAGGTGGCCTCGCAGGTCGTGAGGGGCGTCTGAACTTCTGTGGTGATGGTGGGGAGCCAGTCGCGAATGGCCTCGTAGGTGAGCCAGCGCCCTAGCTCTACCATCGCACTGCGAAATAAGGCAGAGGGAGTAGCGCCATCGCGGGCGACCCCCAGCCAATGCTTAATAAGCGGGTGGGGAGGAACATAGACGCGCAGTTGAGGGGCCATGGCGATAAGCGGATGAACGGTAATGACGCAGAGGCTTTGGATGCCTGAATCATCATACTCCCTTAGTCGAACTTCGATTTAATCTTCATCAGCTGTAGCCCGAGAGGAAGCAAGCCCCAGCCGACCAGGAAACGTCCTAGTCAGGTAGACTTAAAGACCAAGCGTACAGAAGCGTTAACCGAGTATTGCGTCGTGCCGTCAGAGCAAATTTCTCGTTCCTCTCCTCAGTCTGCAGCCCAGGCTGCAGACCACCCTTTAGAGCAAGTTACTCAATCGGGCTCCTCCCAATTCACAGCCGCCTCACCCCAACCCGAGTTTGACGTTATCGTCATCGGCTCCGGTATCGGGGGGCTCGTGACGGCGACACAGCTTGCCGCCAAGGGGGCCAGCGTGCTGGTATTAGAGCGCTACTTGATCCCGGGGGGAAGTGCCGGCTATTTCGAGCGGCAGGGCTACCGGTTCGACGTCGGCGCGTCGATGATCTTTGGATTTGGTGACCAGGGCACCACTAACCTGCTGACTCGGGCACTGGACGCGGTCGGCGTCTCGGTGGAGACCATTCCTGACCCGGTACAAATTCACTACCATCTGCCCGACGACCTGACCCTTAAGGTTCACCGCGATTACGAGGCATTTCTGGCCGAACTCACGGCCCAATTTCCCCACGAAGCTAAGGGCATCCGCCAGTTTTACGACGAGTGCTGGTCGGTGTTCAACTGCCTCAACGTCATGGAGCTGCTGTCTTTAGAAGAGCCTCGCTACCTCACGCGGGTCTTCTTTCAGAGTCCTTTGGCCTGCCTGGGCTTAGTGAAGTACCTGCCACAAAATGCGGGAGACGTAGCGCGGCGCTACATTCACGATCCGGAGCTGCTGAAGTTTATCGACATGGAGTGCTACTGCTGGTCTGTAGTGCCCGCCGAACAAACCCCAATGATCAACGCGGGGATGGTGTTCAGCGATCGCCACTACGGCGGCATCAACTACCCCAAGGGCGGTGTGGGCCAAATTGCCGAAAAGCTAGCGGAGGGGCTAGAGAAGACGGGGGGCAAAATTCACTACCGCGCCCGCGTCACCCAAATTGTCATGGAGCAGGGGCGCGCCGTGGGGGTGCAGCTTGCTACGGGGGAAACCTACCGGGCGCGGCGAGTGGTGTCCAACGCTACCCGTTGGGACACCTTTGGCAAGCTGTTGCCGCCGGAGCTGAAGCCAAAGAAAGAGCAGCGGTGGGACCAGCGATACCAAAAGTCCCCCAGCTTTTTCAGCATGCATCTGGGCGTTAAGGCCGACCTGCTGCCGGAAGGCACCGAGTGCCACCACATTTTGCTCGAAAACTGGGACCAAATGGAGTCGCCCTACGGCACCCTATTTGTCTCTATTCCTACCCTACTGGACCCTGACTTGGCCCCGCCAGGGTACCACATCATCCACGCCTTTACCCCCTGCTGGATCGACGGGTGGAATCTGGCTTCTGCAGAATATGAGCAAAAGAAAGAGGCGATCGCCGCTCAGCTGATCGAGCGGCTTGAGGCGATTTTTCCGGGTTTAGAGCAAGCCTTGGACTATCAAGAGATGGGGACGCCCCGCACTCACCGCCGATTTTTGGGCCGGGCCGACGGGACCTATGGCCCGGTGCCCAGCCGCAAGCTCATGGGACTGCTGGGGATGCCCTTCAACCGTACGGCGGTGCCGGGACTCTACTGCGTGGGGGACAGCACGTTTCCGGGGCAGGGCCTCAACGCGGTCGCGTTTTCTGGATTCGCCTGCGCCCATCGGGTGGCGGTGGATTTGGGGCTGTAGACTGTATCGATTGGGTGCGCTGCTCTCGGTAACGGCACCCTGCGCGGCTACGTGGGTGAAAGCTGAGGCTTGATCGCCCGATCTCGGATGGCCATCAGGTTCTCACACAGGTTGTTGCCCAGCCGCTGCTCGATTAGCCGCACCGGGATGATGCGGCTAGGGCACACCGTCAGGTGATAGGTGAGCTGTGTCCCACTCTGGTTCGTTGCGGCGTCTGTAGCGGGCTCTAGCTGCCAACATCCCTTAAACGTTCTAAAGTCGCCCTCCACCATCTCGAAGTGCAGCTGGCTGGGGAAATTCTCGACCATGTCTAGCACGACGCGGGCGCAAAACTTGAACCGGAGCATGCTTTGGCTGCCAATTTGCTCCAGGCGAATGCCGCCGTTGGGGTGCTGGATGCGGTTGCTCTCCGCTAGGTTGGGGATAAAGCTCGCTAAGCCTTCGTAGTCCGTCAGAGTTTGCCAGACTTGCTCTACTTCAACAGGAACAAAAATTTTTGCCGTCAGCACACGATGGCGATCGCGCGCTGCCACCATCTGTAAGTCGATGTCGGTGGGACAGCAAGAAAAATCTGCCTCGTTGTAGTCAGGCAAGCTGCCAGAGTAGTCAGGCAAGCTGCCAGACGCATCGTAATCAGGCGTGACGGGGGATGGTGTCATAGATGCAGGTGATGTCGATTTAATTTGGAGCGACTGGGCTTGATCTATATAAAAGGGCTACACCGTAAGCCTGAAACTATCCGCACTACTATAGTCATAAAAACCATCGATTTCGTCAACAGCTTTAAGGACAGTAAGTGCAGCGGCCATCGCTGTCTGCTTCTACAGTAGACGGCGGTGGCCTTATCCTATCCCGTAATTGTGCTGAAATTTACGCACTCTTGACAAAGCGCGATCGCATAAGGGTGAGAGCGGTGAGGCAACGGGTTCCGAGGGCCTCACCACGCACTGCCATAAGAGCTTAAACTCCAGTGCCGCTAAGCGACCTCCACCACCGTCAGCTCAAAGGTCAAATCCTCACCCGCGAGGGGGTGGTTGCCGTCAATGGTGACCCCCTCCTCTTGAACGTTAACCACCTGCACCGGCAGGGCACCCTGGGGCGTCTGCAGCTGTAGGGTCTGACCGACCTCGGGATTCATGCCCTCTGGAAACTGGGCGTGGGGCACCGTCGCCACCATCTCAGGACGCACATCACCGTAGGCCTCGGCGCTCGGGATGGTGACCGTCTTGGTGGCTCCGGTATCCATCTGCTGGATGGCGGCATCAAACCCCGGAATCACCTGACCAGAGCCAACCTGAAATTCCAGGGGCTCTCTTCCCTCAGAAGAGTCAAACACCTCTCCGTCGTTTAGAATCCCTTTGTAATGTACTTTCACGGTTTTTCCAGGTTCTATCATAGTAATTCTCAGTTTCTGTCTTGGCCTCGAGGCTACACCTCAACCTAAACCCCGAAGATAGATTCTGCAAGGGGCTGCGGAATGAGGGGGCCACTGAGCGCCCCCTCTGTTTGGGTGTGCCAGTGTCGCCGCTCGCTTAATGCAGTGCCGCCGACTCGGGCAGCGGCGACGGCGCTTGCATAATCTCCCCGGCGTACAGCATAGACGGACGAATTAACACGTTGTTCTGGGTCTGCTCTAGGATGTGGGCCGCCCAGCCTACCATGCGGCTCAGCCCCGCCGTCAGCGTAATCATATCTACCGGAATGCCCAGCAGGTGGTAGATGATGCTGAGGTAAAAGTCGACGTTGACGTTGACGCCGCGCCGTCGATAGGGAGCCATGGCGGCTTCTACTGCCTCTGCTTTGTCAAACAGGTCGCTGCCTTTCGACAAGCTCAGGGCGCGGGCATGAACCCTCAAAAACGGGGCCCTAGGATCTATGGTCTTGTAGATCCGGTGACCAAAGCCGCTGATGCGCTTTTGCTGCTTGCGCCGCGCCTTTAGCTGGGTAAGCACGTCTTGGTCGTAGTCAATCGCATTCAGCATGTCGATCACCTCCCCCATCGCCCCACCGTGGAGGCTGCCCCCTAGGGTGCCGAGGGCCGCCGTCATCGAGGCATGCAGGTCTGCCCCAGTGCTAGCGGCCACTCGCCCCGCAAAGGTGGAGGCGTTGGAACCGTGCTCCGCCAGCAGAATGAAGCACTGGTCCATAATTAGGGCCTCTTCGTCCGTCGGGCGCTGCCCCGCGATTTGGTAAAGGAAGTTGGCGGCGTGGCCCAATGCTGGGTCGTAGTCGGGTAGCGATCGCCCCTGACGGGCGGCGTGGTGGATGGCGATCGCGGTGGCCGACTGGGCCAGGAGGCGGGCGGTTTGGTCGATGAAGGCTTCGGTAGCGTTTTCTGCGGGACTAGCGGGGCTGTCGGCTGCCGCTAGGGCAGAAACCACGGTGCGTAGGGCAACCAGCGGGGAGGCGCCCTGAAGCTGCTCGATCATGGCAATGGCGAAGGCGGGCAGCTCGCGGTGAGCGGCGAGGCAATCGCGAAAGGCCTGAGCCGCAGACGCGTCGGGGGGAGATCCCTGTAGCAGCAGGTAGACCACCGACTCGTAGGTCAGGGTTTCTAGCACGGCGGCGATGGGGTAGCCCCGGTAAAGTAGCCCGAAGTCGTCGGTCCTGAGGTCGGAGATATAGGTCTTGTCAATCAGAATATCTTGGAGACCGCGGTGTATCACAGGGGTTTCTGCATCGCGTACGTCAGACATAGTCGATTCGGCGTTATCTTTGGTTCTTCATCAGACGCTACTTGACGCCTGGTTGACGTCTACCGGGTGATAGGTTTCTCTACGCAGTTTCCGAGGACTCTTCCTGGGGAGACTGCATCCGCTGCTCAATGTCTTCTAGGGTGCGAATCAGCAGGCGCTTGGCCTCTAGCCGCCAGCCCCACTTCTGAATGTTGAAGGCCAAGGGGAAGGCGATCGCGGGGGCGAGGAAGTCGAGGGGCTGGCGGAAGGAGATGCCGAACAGCAGGCCTAGCCCGGCGATGCCCCAGAACGGCAGAGCGGCGAGCTGGCGCTGATTTTCTACAATGTCTTGGACGAAAGATCCTGAGTCCATTTCCGTTTGCAGCTCTTCTTTGACCTGCTTTTGCTCTGCTACAGGGACCGACAGGCCGATTTTGCGGCGCAGTCGCTCCATTTTTAGGGCGTCGGTGCTGTAGTTGACTAGCTCGTCTTCTGCCATCAGTACTAGTCGCTCTCGCTGTCCCATTGTGATTTCCCCTACTACGCCGCTGTTATTCTAGCGTCTCGTGAAAGCGTGGCTAGTTGACTACTCCCACGGCTAAAGCGCGTGGGATTCTTGGATTGCTCCAAGACTTTTCTGCTTCGTAGCACCTGCCTTCCGAGATTTGCTCTCTATGCGCGAAGCGCAGGCTTCGCCAACGGGTCTTACGGTCGCTCCACAGACTGACACCGTTAGACCAGCGGCCAATACGTTTACAGCAGCGTTTACGTCTCTATCGTGCTTCACGTCGCACTCAGGGCACTGCCACTCTCGAACATTCAACGGCAGCTTATCTACGACATGGCCGCAGCTGCCACAGCGCTTAGAGCTAGGGAACCATCGGTCAATCTTGACAAGCTTCCGCCCGTACCATTCGCACTTGTAGGTAAGCTGCCGCACCAGCTCCCCCCAGCTTGCATCACTGATAGCGCGCGCCAAAGAGTGATTACGGACCATGTTCCCCACTGCCAAGTCTTCGACGGCGATCGCTTGGTTTTCGCGCACCAGCCGGGTTGTCAGCTTGTGTTCGCGAAGCGTCCCGAAGGGAAGCAGGTCTTTGCGGGCATTGGCTATCTCAGCGTGGACCCTAGCCACCCTGAGCCGCGCTTTGTATCGGTTGTTCGAGCCCTTTTGCTTGCGGCTGAGAGCCTTTTGAGCTTTTCGTAGCTTGCGGTACTTAGCCCTGAAGCCTTTGGGGTTGGTAATCTTCTCGCCTGTGCTCAGCGTGACCAGACTGGTGATGCCCATGTCCAGGCCAACTTTGTTAGGAGATACCGGCAGTGGCTCAATATCCACCTCCACCAACAGCGACACAAACCACCGGCCTGCAGGCGTCAGCTTCACCGTGATAGTCGATGGTGCGGCATCTTTCGGAAGCGCCCTAGACCATCGAATAGGCAGAGATTTAGAGCACTTAGCCAAGTAGACTTGAACGCCCCTAAACTTGAACGCCGCCTTGGTAAACTCCGCGCTACCGCCGTTGCGCTTCTTTTTGAAGCTGGGATAGTTGGCCCGACCTGCAAAGAAGTTAGTGAAGGCGGTCTGCAGATGTCTCAGCCCCTGCTGAAGGGGAACCGAGCTAACCTCAGTAAGAAATTCGAGGCCCTCCTCTTTTTTCCACTGGGTCAGCATCGACGAGGTCTGAGCGTAGCCGACGCGCTCTTGCTTCTGGTACCAAGCCTCAGTCCTTGCCGCCAAAGCGCGGTTGTAGACCAGGCGAGTACACCCCATCGTCCGGCGCAAGAGGTTTTCTTGCTCAGCAGTAGGATAGAAGCGATAGCGGTAAGCCCTTTGAACCATACTTACAGTCTAAGACTCGCCGTGTAAAGTGTGGACATATTCGCTAACGCTCACCGCCTTATATCCCACCCCTAAAGCAGATGGGTTTTACGGCGACTTCTATAAGCGGCAGCGGCAACCAGATAGACTTTACCGCCGCTGTCTAGTTGATCGTGACTGCGCAGCCATCAGTAAAGCGGCGATCAGCTGTCTCTCGCCGCTTTACTGATGGTTACTGACTGACAAAACGAAGTCAGCTGTCTATCTTATCCCTGGTTGTTGTTGTCCTCCCCCTGGTCGTTCTCGCCGTTGAATGGGATACCGTCATCTCCAAACGGATCTCCCTGGGGAGGAACTTCAATACCCGGATCATCTTGGGGGTTTCCCGGTCCTACTGGTGCTGGTGGATCGACGGGAATTGGCGGCTCAACTGGGGCCGGGGGTTCAACTGGAGCTGGCGGCTCAACCGGAATTGGCGGCTCAACTGGAGCTGGCGGTTCAACTGGAGCTGGCGGCTCGACTGGAGCTGGCGGTTCAACTGGAGCTGGCGGCTCAACTGGAGCTGGCGGCTCAACTGGAGCTGGTGGTTCAACTGGAGCTGGCGGCTCAACTGGAGCTGGTGGCTCAACCGGAGCTGGTGGCTCAACTGGAATTGGTGGCTCAACTGGAGCTGGTGGTTCAACTGGAGCTGGTGGCTCAACTGGAGCTGGTGGTTCAACTGGAATTGGTGGCTCAACTGGAGCTGGTGGTTCAACTGGAACTGGTGGCTCAACTGGAATTGGTGGCTCAATGGGTCCTGGCACTGATGGCTCGCCAGGTCCTGGTCCTGTCACTGGCGGCTCAATAGGGCCCGTTGGTACTGGTGTCGGTGTTGGTGTTGGCACCGGTACTGGTGTCGGTGTCGGTGCTGGTGTTGGTGTTGGCGTTGGCACCGGTACTGGTGTCGGTGTCGGTGTTGGTGTCGGTGTTGGCGTTGGCACCGGTACTGGTGTCGGTACTGGTGTCGGTGTTGGCGTTGGCACCGGTACTGGTGTCGGTACTGGTGTCGGTGTTGGTGGTACTGGTGTTGGTGACTCCACAGGTGACTCTGATGGCTCCTCACCTTGAAGATTCAATATTGTCTCGCCATCAATGAAAATAGAATCTACCGTCTCAGCGGGAGAAGCGAGCCCGCCGGTGCCGGTAGAGGATGGCGTATCTCTATTGAGATCAGACGAAGTGATAAATTCAGGATTGACGAGGATATCGTCGCCGTTGTCTTCTGGAAAGCGGGTTGTTGCTAAACCATCGCGTACTTCTTCCTGAACCTGCCAGGGGATTACACTATCGTTGGATCCGTCTTCCGAATCCCCTAACCCGATAGCGAGCGGGCTCGTCTCATAAAACGTCTCTAAATCCAGCTCATAGATCTGCAGAATTTCACCGCCGCTGACAACGGCCATTTGCCCCGCTTCCAGCGTCACCTGCTGCGACTCCTCAACCGAAGAGTCCTCATCACAGACTTCAACCGCGCCGTCGCTACACACCATAATTTCGCTGTTGGTCAGCGCCCCGATCAGCGTAACCCCCATCTCAGGGTTCTCTTCATTTTGGTTGTGGCGAACAAATAGCGCTGAGCCTCGAATACCTGCTGTTGCGTTCGGTGTGCGAACGCGAGTTCTACCTTGGCCGGGTGGAATGATGAGCAAGACCGTGCCATTGTCTAAGCGAAAAGTGCGTGTGTCAGAAACAAAGCGAAACAGTACACTTTCCCCAACGCGTGCTATGGAGCCATCGTTGAACTGAACTTCTGCAAAAGATTGTCGAGCAGTGGACAGGGCATCTCCGGGGGTCATTGCGTCGGAGAGAAATGCTTGACGAGGCGATCGCCCCTGAGGGATAAGATTGACCTCATTGCGAAGCAGCCGAATAACGGCCCGAGTTAGCGGAACAGCTTCTGCCGACAGCGGGTAGAGAAGCCCTATAAATAAAGAAAAAGTTAACGTCAGACTAAATTTTCGGATCATGAGTCAATTCACCTCTCAAGCAAGCAGCAACGATTAGCGGAGATGTTACAAAATATACTCAACATCAAACCATAGGGTGAGGTTGAAATTCAACAAAACACTGTATGGAGCTAGCTAATCTCGTAACGCTCCGGATATAGATAGATGACCCTTGATACCATGATCATCTAGATTTTCCTAAATCAGGTCAAACTGTTTATAAAGTTGGAGTAACTTTACTGGGTCTTGATAGAAAATAGCGCTCGATTTACTGCGCCTTCAAATAAACGCAATATGCTGTCCCTAGCCCAGCGATAACAAGTTAAAAAGGCATCCAATCGCACGCCACATCAACTTCGTTGAGTCTTTCCAAGCGTCCTTGGCAGATCGGTTAAGATGCGGGAAGGCCAATTTCTGTGACCTGCCTGAAAAATGTTCCTGAACTATGTCTCGCTACTCTGCCTATACCCTTCGTATTCGACTCTTGGCTGTCTGTACATTCTGCGTCGGGTGTGCTCAAGCGCCGGCTAATGCGCAAGCCTATCCATCAGAGGCAGCAACCACAGATCGAGAGGCTGCAGCCGATGCTACGGCGATAGAGCTGAGATTACAGGATTTAGAGGACAGCAGAGATATTGCTGTCCTTCTCGCCTCCGCGAAACAGACCACCTCGAACAAAAAGGCAGCGTGGGCGCTCACCTCTCAACGCCCTCAGGGCGGAGTAGAGCCAGACGAACCGGAGGAGGGCGGCTCACTCCAAGCAGAGGTGCTGCAGCCCTCGGTTGATGAGACGCTAGCTGAGACACTGGCCCAGACGCCAAATAGCGATGGCTTTACTGTTCCCAACGACGATCCAGACTTGGGGACTCTGCGGCTCTATCCTCAAGCTGACGTAGACACAGACTTGGGGGTTCTGCGGCTTCAGCCCGCAGAGGACACGCCTCCCCGCCCTCCGGTGGTGTATGCCACAATCCAATCAAGTACGATCTTGAGCGACAACGCGCTCTCTAGCGCAGATCCTATTGAAGACGGCCTCCTACAGGCCGGCATTGGCCTACGGGCTGTACCCGCTTTAGGCTCTCAAACCTTTGCGGTGCTGACGCTCAATGGAAACGTCGTGCGCTACTTCGATGAGACTGACTTCAACTACGACGAGTTGGAGATGGGGGCTTCTATATTTCATAGAATCACGCGCCGCACCTATATTGACGTGGGCTGGAAGAATGAGCAGCTTTTCCGCGAGAGTGGCGATCGCATTATTTCTGACCATCAGCTTCGGGCAAGCATAGGGCGTCAGGATCAGCTTGGCCCAGTGAGAATAGACACGGCATATCAGCTTCAGCGCAGTTTTGCGGATCCAAACAGCCGCAGCCGCTTGATTAACCGCTTGAGCGTTGGGGCAAATTATCCTGTTCAGTCCAGGATAGACCTAGGTATTTTCTATCAGCTATCGCTCATTGACTTCATAGACGGAGATAGAGACGACCACTATCAGCAGCTCATTGGTCAGATCAGCTATAGACCGTCCTCGACGACGCGCATTTCTCTATTTGGCGGCGGGCGGCTCGGTGATTCCGATCTTGACTTTATTGATTTTAATAGCGCCTTAATTGGTATTAGCGTCGGCGTTAATCTGCCGCTCTTCTAAGATAAAGATGTCGCCCACTGTTTGCGAAACAAGAAGGTTCACGATGAGTCGATAGGACTATTTGAATAGTCCTATCCTAGAGCGCTTCTTGTACCGGGAGGCAACCTCTGCCATTTTATTCGCGACTGCGCGCTCACCTACTTCTGAGTAGTAGTTCAGTTCGCAAAGTGGCACATCCTCAGCTCACGGTTACTCATAAGGTTCAAGGCGATTTCGGAACATGTTACGCGGTTACTCAGTCCTTAGAGAGAGAGGCCTACAGACTTTAGTTCCCTCATATATGTGAGGGGCATAAAAATATATCTAAACCTGTTGAGACCTGGGTCTAACTTTAATTTCTGGTAAACCTTGAGAGTATCTAGCGACGGCAGCACTAATTTGTCGCTATCTTGTAATTGAGTTACCGGGTGTATGTGCTGAAGAGTTTATTTCGATACAGGCTCAAAGCTGACGAAGACAGCAGGTTTCAGGTGTAAATCTTCCACCGTTACCGCAGCTATCAGAATTTGGTGGATATGAAATCCCAACACATTTCAGCAACCGTGTATACTCAGTGGCTCCGAGTGATTGGCGTCAATCGACCATTGAGGATCCTCGCTCTCATGCTTGGTGCTACTACAATATGGAGCGTTCCCGCACGCACTCAGGCATTGGAGTTCAACTTTGGTTTTGCTGAGGGAACATCTGAGGACGTCATCAACGGATTTAACCAAGCGGGCGATTTGTGGTCGTCAGTTCTTGATGACGATATCACAGTCAACCTTGATGTTGAGTTCGGCGTACTCAACTCCCCATCCTTAGGGCGGTTCAGTCCCACCCGGGTCAATGTCTCGTATCGTAACTTTACCAATGCGCTTGCCGCCGATTCCACTTCCATCAATGATCCAATCGCCATTCAAAATCTTCCCAAGAGCGCAAACTTCGATCTGCTAGTCGATGCAGAATTTGCGCTCTTGCTCAATGGAACCCAGAATAACCCCAACGGTCCGGGCAGTACTGTGCCCTACCTCGATGCAGATGGCGATTGTAACAATCGCTCAATCCGGTTGACGAGCGCCAACGCAAAGGCAATTGGTTTACCGGCTGAAGGGCTGCGCAACTGCGCTCCTGCAGCTTTCAATCCGTCTACGACGCGGAGCGATGGTTCGCTGCAGCTCAACAGCCTGTTTCCATGGGACTTTGATCGAAGTGACGGTATTGATGACAATGCCTTTGACTTTGTAGGTGTGGCCGCTCAAGGGATCGGCTCGTCGTTGGGATTTATCAGTGGAGTTGACGTTCTAGATTTCAACGCTCCTTTGGAAACAGAGGATGGCAGCTTCTTCTTCAACGACAACCAGTTTCCCTTCGTAAGCCCTGTTGATCTCTTCCGATTCTCAGACGACAGCGTGGCCTTGTCTGCGAGTACGCAGGCTTCTAGCGTCTTTGATTGGACAACAGGCCGCCAAATAAACGGACAGGAGGTAGACAAGTACTTCTCTATCGATGGTGGACGAACCAAAATCGCCAGCTTTTCTACCGGTGTCAGAACCGGAGACGGTCAACGTGCGAGTAGTTGGCAGGCTGATGAACTAAGTGGAACCTACGTTGGCATCTCGGAGCCAACGCCAGCGCTAGGGCAGCAGCTTGAAATCACGGATGTGGACCGGCTACTATTTGATGTCATCGGATACGACGTCGTGAGCCCCCCACCTTCAGGGGGAGGGGATGGCGGAACAGACGATCCCAATACGGGTAGCGGCGGCGATACCGGTGGTGGCGATACCGGTGGCGGCGATACTGGCGGTGGCGATACTGGCGGCGGCGATACCGGCGGCGGCGATACTGGCGGTGGCGATACCGGCGGTGGCGATACTGGCGGCGGCGATACTGGCGGCGGCAGATACTGGCGGCGGCGATACTGGCGGCGGCGATACCGGTGGTGGCAATACCGGTGGCGGCAATACTGGCGGTGGCAATACTGGCGGTGGCAATACCGGTGGCGGGGTTCCGCCTACAGATCCCGTGGCAGTACCGGAACCAACTTCAGGTCTTGTAATTGGCTTAGGGCTAGCGATCGCGCTGAAGTACCGCCAAAAACGGCAGTCCTCCAAGTAAGTGTTCTTAAATCCTGATGAACATCTTCATTCTGTCTTTAACAACTCCTCGTCATTTCTAAGAAAAATACCTCGGTATCATGTCATAAAATGGTGGAAGAAGAGTTTCTGAGTCACGATGTCTGTTCAAAGGTGTTTTTGGTCCATGACAGGATGCTGCCATCGGTCAAAAGTAACCAATTTACTTGAGACCGTAGAAATATGCCTACTGCCCAATACACCGCATCCCTTATTTTTTAGGGAAAAATAATAGAAGCCTCTCAATTTATTAGCTCCGTATATTGAGTGTCTGAAAAATTGAGTCTCGCCTACAGTCAAACGCTCGCGTACCCCTGTAGATTGCTTCTGATCCAGCTCAAACAGTAATTTTATATTGCTTCGACGCCATGACTCAAGTAGTCAAACAAACTCAAGTCTTACAGCAAGTAGGCACTCATAGCGAACGCGCAGACAGCGACGCTACTGCTAAGGCCAATATTCCCCCTATGCGGTACTCCAATGCAGCTGAAATTTTAGCCGAAATCAAAGCCGGTCGGTTACTCACGGTAGACAGCCGCCGCCGGAGCGGACTGCTGCTTTACAAAGCCTATCACTCGGAGTTTGCCGGTCCTGGTGCTGCTGTTGGCGGATATTTTGACCAGGACTGCGAAAACGTTTTACCCGTAGGAGACCTCTCTGTCATTGAGCCAGCATCTCACGAAGAGCGTCAGAAGGGCTACATGATTCGGCGACAGTGGATTCGCCTAACCCATCAGTTTACGGACGGCAACACCTCATTAGACCGGGCTCAAAAGATTTTGAACCAGTTCGAAGGGTACTTTGACCGAGAAACGATTGCCCAGATTCCAGATGATGCATTCGCTCTGTTGGTAGGAGTTTTGCCCCACACGGTGCGGATGGCGAGACGGCCACTGCGACGGCTCAACGTACGCACGAAGGTGGAGTGAACCTAAGCGGTAAGCTGCACCCTCAGTCGCTGCCAAATATAGGGCAGCGATTGGGTAAGCGCATGATCGTCTTCAACCGAATCTAGCACTACCCAAGGACGAGCACTTTGGTAACTCTGACTTGCCGACGCTGGAATGACGTCGTCTTGCAGTCCATGGATGATGAGCGTCGGCAGCGATCGCCTCAACTCTGCATCTGGGTATTGCGCTAAATCCTCGACGAAGCTATAGCTCAGCGGTTCTTCTCGCTGAAAGCCATAGTGGTAGAGAGACATTTTGCCATCTTCGCGCCACTGACGAGATTGTTCTTTAACCCTCAACCGCAGATATTTCAAAAAGTCAAACGCTGGAGCAAGTAGCACAAGCTGTTCTACTTTGGGCTGGTGCTCAGCAACCCAAGCGGCGGTCAGCCCTCCAAAGCTAGACCCGATCAACACAGTCGGTCCTCCGTACCGCAGCACGAGGGAGCCGACTTGCTCAATTTGGCGAGTCAGGGTCAAGCCGAAAAAGCCGCCCGTATTGAGGTCAGGGACAGCGAGGGGTTGGCCAACTTCCTTCAGGCGGGCCTGAAGATACTGCGCTTTATGAGATTGGGGACCGGACGCAAAACCATGCAGATAGAGGTACTGAGCTGCCGACATGGCGTATTAGGTCTGGGAAAACGGGCGCGGGACGGGAACAGACTGAGGAATGTTGACAAAGTCAGGGGTGTGAACGTGGGGCTGGTGGAGGCAAATGAGCTGGGCTAAAAGCTTCTTGAGCTGAGTTCTAGGTACGATGCTATCCACAAAGCCATGGTTCAGCATATACTCCGAGGTCTGAAAATCGTCGGGTAGCTTCTCGCGCAGCGTTTGCTCCACAACCCGCCGCCCCGCAAACCCGATTGTTGCCTTGGGTTCGGCAATAATCACGTCACCGAGCATGGCAAAGCTAGCCGTGACGCCCCCCGTCGTTGGATTGGTGAGCACCGGGACATAAAGCAGGCGGCCTTCGCGATGGCGCTCTAGGGCTCCAGAAATTTTTGCCATTTGGGACAGGCTCAGCATGCCCTCCTGCATGCGCGCCCCGCCGGAGGCACAGACGATAACAACGGGCAGCCGCTCGTCGGTGGCCCGCTCGATCATCCGAGTTAGCTTCTCCCCGACGACAGAACCCATGCTGCCGCCCATGAACTCAAAATCCATGACCCCTAGCCCTACCGGTAAGCCATCGAGCTGCCCTAGCCCGGTTTTGACGGCGTCGAGCTTGCTGGTTTTGGTCTGATAATCCTGAATGCGATCGCGGTAGGCCTTACGGTCGTGAAAGTTGAGGGGGTCGATGGGCCGGAGGTTATCATCTAGAGGATGCCACGTACCGCTATCAATCAGCTGGCGGACGCGCTCGTCGCTGCCGATACGATGGTGATGGCCGCAGTCCAAACAAACCATTTGATTGGTGCGCAGGTCTTTGGTGTAGGTCAAAACGCCGCAGGCCATGCACTTGCTCCACAATCCATCAGCAATTTCTCGCTGATAGTTCGAGTTGGGGGTTGTGCCCGATTTCTGACGATTTGCAAACCAATCAAATAGGGACATAGCGATCGCTGCCTCCTCACGGTGCTCGTCCTCATCTTTTCACAAATTTGCTGACATCGCCATTCCGCGGTGAATTAGCTTGGGTCTGCGGGAGGCCATTCGTCAGATGGGGCAAGCTCTTCTTCTTTTGGGCTGAGCAGCAGCAGCGAGGTCCACTGATCCTGCCGCTGCACCTGGAGTGCCGCTAGCGCCCCGCAGCCAAAGTGGGGATACGCGCCATGGTTGATGATTCTCGCGGAAATTTCTTGGGCGGCAAGAATCTGCTGCATGAATTCCACTTCCCACCGCAGTCCCGTTTTGATCGTAATCCAGAGTTCAGCACGCGCCATATGCAAGTCGATAGCCATAAATAAACAATGCTGCGCTGGAAGCTACTCTACCGACAGCCCCACAGTTAAGTCTGTGGCGGGTCAGACCCGTCTACGAGAACCATCCCAGATAGGTCGAGATCAAAGCCCTGCCAAAAAACAGGCTGAGGGTACCACCCAGCGCCAAAAACGGGCCAAACGGCATCGCCTGACGTCGGCCCAAGCGGCCTGATGCTAAGCCAAAGATACCAAATAGCGCCCCTAGAGCGCAGGCCAGAAAGCCAGCCAGTAGCTGCTGCTGCCAGCCGAGCCAGGCCCCCAGCAAGGCCGCTAGCTTGGCATCCCCTCCCCCCATAGCAGTTTGGCCATAAGCTATTGAACCGATGAACGCGACCCCCTCAAATAGCCAAAGTCCGACAACCGCTCCTAAGAGACTGGCCACGAGACCGCGCACCAGTCCGACAAACCCCGCTTCGCCCCACCCCACCCCGGCGTGAAACACTAGCCCGGCGATTAACCCCGGCTGGGTCAGGGCATTGGGTAGTCGCAGGGTGTCTAGGTCGATTAAGCTGAGGGCGAGCAGCCAGCTGATGAGCAGGCAGTAGCCCAAGATCAGCGTCGGCTGGTCGAACCGCCAAACCGTCAGCACAAACAGCAGCCCGGTTGAAAACTCGACAAGGGGATAGCGGGGAGATATTGCACCACGGCAGTAGCGACAGCGCCCCCGCAGCAGCAGCCAGCCCGCCACCGGGACGTTGTCTCGCCAGGTTAGGGGGCGTTGACACCTCGGGCAGCGGGACGGCGGCCATAGGATTGATTGACCCTGGGGGAGTCGGTAGGCCACAACGTTAAGAAAACTGCCCACGGCGATTCCTAGGAGAAACGCTAGCGCTGACGTCAAGATGGCGATCGCTTCCTCTCCAGTACAGTCTGGTACAGCCCGCTTGAATTAACCCATAGTAATCTCAAGCACCAGTAATCTCAAGCACCAGTAATCTCAAGCACAGTGGTCTCGGTGGCTTTCTAGCCTAAATAGAGGTGGAAAAACCGGTACCAGTATAGAACCCAATAGGGCTTACAACTTACGGGGGGCGGGACCTAAAGCCTACAACAGTGTGACTGACGATTTCTTTAAATTAGGACAACAGAACCTATGTCTATTCTAGAACTCTTACTGCTGCTCATCGTTGCCGCGATTTGTGGGGGGCTTGGCCAGGCGCTCGTCGGCTACTCAAGGGGCGGCTGCCTGGTCTCCATCGTTATTGGCGTGATCGGCGCGTACCTCGGCGTGTGGATTGCCCGCGAGTTCGGGCTTCCCGTGCTGCTGTCTATTAATTTGGGGGGTCAGGGCTTCCCGATCATCTGGTCCATCATCGGTTCGGCAGTGCTGGCCGCCGTTCTAGGGCTCATCCGCCGAGGGCTGCGGTGAGCCCTCCGGCTCAAAGGCTGCTGACGCTGGGGTAGGTGGTGAGCACGAAAACCACCACGGCTAACACGGACAGCAGTCCATCGATCAGGTTTCCGACAATCGAACCGAATACCGTCCCCAGGCTGGCTTTGAACGCTGTCTCGGTGCGATCGCGGCCCTGCAGGTCACTGCGGTAAATGTACTCAGCAATAAAGGCTCCCACAAAGGGGCCGACAAAGATGCCCAGCAGCGGACCGCCGAAGGGCAGCGCTGGCAAAAGACCGATAACCCCCGCCACCAGCCCAATCAGCGCCCCAAACTGTCCCCAGCGGCTCGCCCCCGCTCGCTTGGCTCCCCAGTAGGCGGCCAGCAGCTCCACGGCGGCGCTAGCGATCAACAGGATAAAGACGACAATTAAAGACCAGCCGATGCCGGTGAAGTCAGTGGCGATCGCCCATACCAAAATGGAGATCAATATCAGGCTCGCCCCAGGCATGCCGGGAATCAGTTCGCCTAGGGCACCGACCACCATGACGGCGACCAAAATCCAATACAGAGTAAATAGGTCCATTTTGAAGTTCTCGCTACAGCCTCGGGTCCACGGTCTGCTCAAACTCGGCTTCTCTTTCCTCTAGCTGGGGAGGCACGCCGCCGGGGTAGCGCTCCTCGATCATGGCTTCGAGGATCTCGATGCGGTTGTTGGGGTTGGGGTGGGTGCTAAAAAATTCTGGAGGCGCTTCGCCGCCCTGGGCGTCTCTAAGCACCTGCATCAGCTCTACTAGGCCCTCAGGGCTGTAGCCCGCCTCGGTCATAAAATCGATGCCCAAGCGATCGCTCTCTAATTCATCCTCGCGGCTGTACTGCAGACTAATCAGCTGCTGCACCGCTTGGGCGATGACGGCGGCCTGACGGGCGTCGTAGGGGTTATCGCTGGCCGCGATGCCGATGGCGTTGACTAAAAACGCTCCTAGCTGCTGCTTTGCCAAGTGCTCAGCCCCGTGGCGGGCCACCACATGTCCGACCTCGTGCCCCAGCACCCCAGCCAGCTGCGCTTCGGTGTCTAACCGACTTAATAGCCCCGTCGTGATAAAAATCTGGCCCCCCGGCAGGGCAAAAGCGTTGACGGTTTGTGGGTCTGCTACCAGGTGAAATTCGAACGGGTAGGGGGACTGAGCCGCCCCCGAGTCTTGCACCACCTCTGCGCCAACTTGGTCAAGGTACGCCTGGAGCACCTCGTCAGGGTAAAGTCCCCCCGACTGCCCTAGCAGCTCGTCCTTGGCCTGACGCCCCAGCTCGACTTCCTCATCAGGGGAGAGCCGTACCCGCTGGGTTTCGCCGGTGACAGGGTTTTCAGTTGTGCTGGTGAAATAGCTAAATAGCCCAAATAGCGCAAAAGCAGCGCCAATGACGAGCCGAAAGAGTAGACGGGACACCGCAGTTCTCTAGTTAATTCGACAGTAATTCGACAGTAATTCGACAAAATCTGATCGGATGCTACCACGTTGCTGAATGCGGAAACAGGCTTCTGGGGGTCAGCCCCAGAGGGTTCGTAGAAGATCTATATAACCGGTCTATGAGTAGCGCTCATAGATACCATTACCGCTGCCTTTTGATCATTCTTAGAGGTATCGATATGGTGGATTCATCGGCTCCAATAGCTAAGCCGCAACACCATTTCTAGCAGGAGGTACGCCATGCAGACTTTTGAACAACGCTTCCAGTACGAGAAGCTCGAACTCCTTGCCCCCCAGCGTCCCCATCACAACCTGGTTCGCGCCACGCTTCACCGCTTCCAGGAGTTCGTCCTCAATCTAGCGACCTTAGACCAAGACCCTAAGATTGTGGTCGCTCGCGATCGCACCGGTCGCCAATACTGGAGAGCTTTCGACCCTACAACTCAGTACGCCGATACCTTTAGTTCAGAGGATGAAGTGCGGGTTTGGTTGGAATCACGTCACCGTTAGGTCGGCCCACTTTAAGGGTCGGCCCGGCTGCGGCCTAAAGCAGCATGGCCGGCTATGCCCCATCCGCGCGCGGTGTAGAGGTTGGGAAGTCGGGGCTGCTGTATTGGGGCAGAAGGCGAGCCGCTAGTGGTAATCTAAGGCAGGCTTGAGGCCACCGTTTCTTTAACCCAGCACGCGCTTATGGTGACGATTAGCGGACTCTATATCTACCCCATAAAATCTGCGGCCGGTATTGCGCTGCCCGCAGCAGCCGTAGAGGCCAAGGGTTTTCAGTATGATCGCCGCTGGATGCTGGTTGACGCCGAAGGAAAATTCATTAGCCAGCGAACTCACCCCCGGCTGGCCCTAGCGTCGGTGACAATTGGCAGCGGCGAGCTGGTGGTCACCGCTCCCGATTATGGCCGCCAAACCGTGCCGCTGCAGCCGCCCTCTGCAGCGCTCGTTCCCGTCGAGGTGTGGGGCGATCGCTGCGAGGCGGTGCCCATGGCCTCTAGCGTCAGCGACTGGTTTAGCACCCTGCTCGGGACGCCGTGCCGGTTGGTCTACATGCCGGAGGAGAGCGATCGCCCTGTTGATCACGGTCAGGCCGCTCTCCCCGATGAGTCTTTCGGTGCCGCTGTACCCCAAGTTAGTTTTGCAGATGCCTACCCCTTTTTGCTCATTTCAGAGGCGTCGCTGGCTGACCTCAACCGCCGGCTAGGCTCGCCCCTGCCCATGAATCGGTTTCGGCCCAATCTCGTGGTTCAGGGCTGCGACGCCTTTGCAGAAGACGGCTGGTCGCGTATTCGAGTGGGGACTACAACCTTCCGAGTCGCCAAACCCTGCGCTCGCTGCACCATCACCACCGTCGATCAATCTACCGGCCAGCGAGGCGTCGAGCCGCTGCAAACCCTGGCCACCTTTCGCCGCTGGGACGGCAAGATTTGGTTTGGGCAAAACCTCATCCAAGAGAATCTGGGCACCGTGAGCGTTGGCAATACGGTAGAAATTTTGCCGTGACGGGGATGTCAAGATTTCTTCCAAAACTGCAGCGACTTGAGCTGATGCTTGAGCTGCGTGAGCTTTGAGAGCTCGTGGCTTGGCTGCACGTCAGCGAGGCTGTGGTAGGCCCTTTGCACATGCGAGAACTTCAGCTTGAATTCGTCGCGGCTTTCGCGCATGGACTGTATTCGCTGGCGCAGCTCCTTTAAAACCTCTACCTTTTCGTCCGTCACCGCCGCCGCCGCCGTAAACTGAGCATTTAGATCTTGAAACAGAGCTAACTCTTCAGAGAAAGAGGGAATCTGGGCGATCTGGTCGTCAAATCGCTGCTGGGCATACTGATACAGCTCTGTATCGAGCTGATTGCGCTCTTTGATAATCTCGACGACAGCGGGGTCAGCGGTTTTCTTAGGACGGTTCTGGTTGACGTTCTTGTTCTGGTAAAGAATATTGGTCAGCCCTGTAGCGTGGCGCATGAGCAAAACGGATTCGTCGAAGCGCTCCGTGAGGCCAACCACTGAGAAATGCTCGTCGAGATTGTGCTTCGCCGCCTCTAGCAGCGCTCTAGAGGCGTCTCCCTCACGGTCTTTGTACCTAACGCCTGCCAGCTTGTGGGTTTGGTTGTTGTCGATTACTGAGAAAGACTTAGCCCACTCCAGCAAAGGGACAGGCGGTTGGGGTGCCTCTTTGTTAGGCGGAAAGTAGATAAAATAGTACAGAGAGAGCACTCGGTCCACCGGATTGCGCAGCATCGTGACATATTTGCTGCTCTGCGGCAGGTACTGATGGGCTCCGAAAGGAATATGGCCGGCGCGGAGCAGCTTCAGAGAGCGGCGAGTTTCCTCTGGAATGGTCAGGACCTCTTCAACAGACTGTGCATCTCTTAAAAAGTGATAGTGTTCTGGCGCTACGTTGTGCTCCAGCATTCGGGATAGCGTGGTGCCGCCCGTTTTCATGATGTGCAACAGTATCAGACAGTCTGCTGTGTGGGTTTCCATTGGTTCGTATAGCTTGAGTGAGTTCCCAAAAATTGGGAACGCTGACAGGGTGTGAAGGGTTGAGCAGCACAGCGGTCCCGCAACTGGCCTTTAATTCTGTCTACCACAATATGCTACCTGCCACCAGATTGCGACGTCATTCCTCAGACCGGCGATCGCGGCTGATTTTCCTAGGGGGAATTGGCGCGCTCGTCATCGCCGGTCTGGGCTCAGGGATTGGGCTGTGGCGGCGGGACGCTGCCCCAAATAACCTCCCCCCACCGCTGCCGCAGCACCCCGCTCTCCGGGTCTACTTTAACCACGCCGAGTCCTTTCGCTATCGCCATCCCTATCGGCAGCAGCTGCGGCAGGGCAGCAATCTAGAGCAGGTCATTATTGAGGCGATCGCCGGCGCCCAAGTCTCGGTGGACCTCGCAGTTCAAGAGCTCAACCTACCCAAGATCGCCGCCGCGCTGATAGAGCGCCAGCGGGCAGGAGTGCAGGTGCGGGTGGTGCTCGAAAACCAGTACAGCCGGCCCTGGAGCCAAGTTTCTGCAGCCCAGGTAGCCGAGCTGACGGAACGCGATCGCCACAAGTACGACGAGTTTTTGCGGCTGGTCGATGCCGCTGGCGATGGCACCTCACCGCTGGAGGCGCACGACGCGCTGGCGCTGCTGCAGGCTGCCGGTGTCCGCATACTCGATGACACCGCCGACGGCTCTAAAGGCAGCGGCCTGATGCACCACAAATTTTTGGTGATTGACGAACGGCTTGTGGTCACCGGGTCTGCCAACTTCACCCTCAGCGGGCTGCACGGCGACCTCAATTCTGCTGCCAGCTTGGGCAACGCCAACCACCTGCTGGCGATCGCCAGCCCCGAGCTAGCCCGCCAGTTCACCCAAGAGTTTGATTTAATGTGGGGAGACGGCCCCGGCGGTCAGCCTGACAGCCGCTTTGGCCTGCAAAAGCCATACCGCCCCACGCAGACCCTATGGATAGCAGATACCCCAGTAGCGGTGCAGTTCTCCCCCACCTCCACGACCCAGCCCTGGGAGAAAAGCGTCAACGGCTTGGCGGCCCGTTGGCTAGTCGATGCGAGCCAGTCCATCGATCTGGCGCTGTTCGTCTTCTCTGATCAGCGGCTCAGCGCCGCACTCCAGTCGCCCCACCGGTTTGGGGTGCCAATTCGCGCCTTAATCGACCCAGGCTTTGCCTACCGCCCTTACAGCGAGGCGCTGGATCTGCTGGGCGTTTCCCTAGTCAATACCCAATGCCGCTACGACGTGGGCAATGCCCCCTGGATGCCCGCGCTGCCCACGGTGGGAACGCCTGTGCTGCCTGAGGGCGACGTTCTGCACCACAAATTTGCCGTACTCGACGGCGTGCGAGTGCTCACAGGGTCGCAAAACTGGAGCGTGGCGGCCAATACTCAAAACGATGAAGTGCTGCTGGCGATCGCCAGCCCCATCGTGGCGGCTCACTTTCAGCAGGAATTTGACCGCCTCTACAGGCGGGCCAGCGTTGGGGTGCCGGGGTGGCTGCTGCAGAAAATTGAGCAGGGGCGATCGCGGTGCGGACCCTGAATCCCTCGCTCTCGCCGGTCTCTCCTATTTCTCTCGTCTATCTCCTGCTATCCCTCTTCTTGGCCTTCCCAGAGGAATAGTGCAGTTCCTCAAAGCGGCGAGGCTGCAGACCCCAGCGTCAGGCGAAGTAGAGATAGCACAAGGATAATTAGGAACAGCGCCAGCCCAACAGTACAGGCATAGCTTACATCGAGATTAGTCGGATCAAACGCCTGTTCGTAGACGTAGTACACAATTGTCTTGGAGCTGTTTAAGGGACCGCCCCGCGTCATCACATAGACCTCTTCGAAAACCTTTGTCGCCGAAATCGCCGAGATCACCGCCACGAGAAATAGGTAGGGGCGCATCGCGGGCAAGGTGATGTCGATGTGCTTCAGCCAGCCGTCGGAGCCGTCGATGGCGGCGGCCTCGTAGAGATCTGCTGGAATCGACTGTAGCCCCGCCAAGTAAATCACCATGTAGTACCCCAGCCCTTTCCAGACGGTCACCGCCATCACGCTCCACAGCGCTAAATTAGGGCTCGTCAGCCAGGGAACACCTGTTTCAGATAGGTGGAGCCACTGCAGCGTCTGGTTGATCAGTCCATTCTCTGCATAGAGCCAGCGCCAGGCAATCCCGGCCACCACCATCGAAACGACGACAGGCGCATAGTAAGCTGCACGGAACCAGTGAATACCGGGCAAGGCTCGGTTCACCAAAATTGCTAGTCCCAGCGGCAGCACCACCAAAATCGGGACGACAGCCATTAAGTACAGCACAGTATTACCCAGGGTCTTCCAAAAAACCAGGTCGGTTACCAGGCGCTCAAAGTTCGCTAAACCGACCCAGCGGGGAGGCTGGGTGATGTCATAGTTGAATTGTGTAAAGCTGAGGAACACCGCTTGTAGTGCAGGATACAGCACTGTCAGTCCGAGAACACTGAGGGCGGGTAAAAGAAATAGGTAGGGAACTGCGCGGCGATCAACTTTGACCATGGTGAGCTTCTATAGGGCTCTAACGGACAGCTGTATGGGTTAACTAGCCTACCGTCTTAAGGCGCGCTGTGCGTTATTGCCGTGAGCTGTTTCGGATATCTGGTTGGACATTACGTCTTTAATACGGGCCCTTGGCGAGATACACATCAATGCCCGGACGCTTCAGCCCGACACTGCTGGAACCTGAGCTGTCAGTAAAGCGACCAAGAAGCTGTTAGCAAAGCATGAACATTTTTCTTAGCAAACGGCTTACTCTACCGTACTATGCTGATATAGTACAATTGTACTTAAAAACGTAGATAGACTATTGCCGCAAGAGTCGATGGGTCTATTTACTGCTACTCCTCAAGACCACGCTGTCCCTGGAGTCTCTAAATTGCCCATTGCCTGATTTAAGGAGGTTACCGTGACAAAACCCTCTAGCGTCCATCTTCCCACCGTTTCCCCGCGCTACAAAGCGAGGCCTGAGGGAGCAATCCCCCCCTTTAGCGTGACGGATAGCGCTGCCCAAAAGCGCGGCATGCCCCCACCTATCAACCGGTCCGACTCCGTTACCGTCTCCGATAGTCCTAGGCGTCAGGGAATGTCTCAGCCTCGCTACTGGCTGGCGGGGAGCTCCATTGTGGCAGGGCTGCTGCTAATGGTAGATGTGGGCAGCATTCGGCAGCCTGCGGTAAAGAGTACGGTATGCCAATCTGTTGCTCAGACCGAGGCCTTTTTATCCCGAGAGCAGCTGGCGAGCCTGATGGCGATTCCTGAACGGAGCTCGAAGGCAGCCGTCCGGCAGGCCATAGGCGAACCTTACTGCGCGCTCTCCCCCCTCGAGGTGAGGGCTGGCGTTCAGGCAGAGCGGGAGGCTTACCCGCTGGCGTTCGATGCGAAGACTTGGGTAATCATTTTGTATGAAGGGGAGGAATATGCGGGCTACGATTTTAAGTTTCCTAATGACTAGGGCGATCGCCTTTAAAGGGCTGTGCCGCCGGCTCCCTCGCTATGCGCTGGGGGGACTCCTGTGGCTGATGGGAGCGGCCTGCCAGTCTCCGGTAGCGATCGCCCCGCAGCCCCCCATTCAGCAGCAGTGGCAGCTCCAGCCCGGTACGATAGTCGCCGACCGTCAGATCGTTGCCGGCTTGGGAGATGTCTCTATCGACCTCGGCGGCGGCAGCGTGTATGCTCCCTTTAGCGGTCGCCTGCAGCCTGATGGACAGGGCTGCGCCATTTTCTCTAGTCCAGACCTGCCCGCCTATCTGGCCCGCTTGTGCGGCCTACGTCGGCTACGCAGCGGCGAATTGCTGGCGGGCGATCGCATTGGCAGTGGTTCAACGCTGCACTTTGCGGCGCTGCGCAAGCAGCCGGACGGCACTTGGGCCATGGTAGAGCCGTCAAGCGATCTGCTCACCCGATTTTTGACGCCTTAGTCTGATCCGAGTCCTGGGGTTCCCTCGCCCTGTAATCTAAATGCCCCCCCCATTGTCCCAAAGCCTTAAACAGTGAAGTTTAACTATGCACAATCTTCAACGACAGAAAGCGATTCTGCCGCCCTGGCTGCTGGGGTTGGTCATTTTTACAGGCATTGCGACGGCGCTGGGAAATGGCCGCGATGAGCAGGTCCAGCTGCAGTCGCCCCCGACGGCGATCGCCCAGCCCGCCCCTTTTAAGCCTGCGAGCTGGTTTGATCCAGGCGGAGCCTTGAACTTTGGGCTCCCGGATATCGGCGCCGGTCTCCGCCGCGTGATCAGACCCCACAGCGGCTCCGCGACTCCTGTGGTTCTGCCGCCTGAGCTAGAAAAGCTGTTTGCGGGAGAGACCGATTCCGTCGTGGCTAAGGCCGTAGGAGCGGCGGAGGGCACTCGCCTCCCAACGGGCGAAAAGACCTCGGCCTACTTCGGTCATGTAGACCCCGGTAACGGCGCTTGGAACCAGGGGACATTTTCTTACCAGCACGGGGCAGCGTCTCCCGAAGAGGCCGACATCAAGCAGATGCGGCGGCTGCGGCGGCAGGGGGCCGAGCTGCACCAGTGGGCCGAGCGCATTGACGTGCCTTGGGGGGTAGAAGAGCAGCTCAACGCGCTGGATTTAGCCAATCAGGCCCCGCTCGCGGCCCTCAGCCCCGAGGGATATTTAGATCGGCTTAAGGAAGCCCACGATTTGGGGTATACGGGGTCGGAGGCAGTGCTGCAGGCTCGCGTCTACGCCTATATCGACCCCGAGACCAACCAGTGGAACGCGCCGGGATTGGGCAATACCTTAGAGAGCATCTGGGCCGATCAGCAGCGGCGACAGCAGGCCGTAGCGGCCGCGATCGCCGCCACTGGAAACCTGTAGCCCTGCAGCCATAGGCTCCGCAGCCATAGCCCCGCAAGTGTAGCCCCGCAAGCGGACGCTGATGGGATCACTCAAGGACTTTGGGGCCGTTCAGGAAGGCTAAGACTGGATCTGCGAAACCGCCGCTGCGGGCGATGGGGGCTGTTCTGTAGTACGGTTTTATAGCAAGTTCTGTTGAGTGGGACGGAGACCCTGCAATGGCAAGCTGCTTTTTTGGAGTATCCCCCTTCCAAAAGATTCAACCCTGGCCGCTACCTCTAGTACTCGGGTTCATTCTGCTGTCTACCCCAGCCCAGGCAAGCGGCGGCGATTTAGAGAGCGATTCGCTCTCTCAGGTCACCGCCGTCTCAGAGCTGCGGGACGTGCAGCCTACCGACTGGGCCTACGGGGCGCTGGAGTCGCTGGTGGCCCGCTACGGCTGCGTTGCAGGGTATCCCGACGGCACCTATCGCGGCGGCACCGCCATGAGCCGCTATGAGTTTGCGGCGGGGCTGAACGCCTGCCTCGAGCAGATTAGCGAGTTGATCGAAACAAACCTCATTAGCCGCGAAGATATTCAGACTTTGCAGCGACTGCAGGGTGAGTTTGGCGCAGAGCTGTCGGCCCTGCGGCGGCGCAGCACCACCTTGGAAGCACAGGCTGCCGAGCTGGAGGCCAATCAGTTTTCCACCACGACTAAGCTGCGGGGGGAAGTGATTTTTGACGTTAGCGATCGCTTTGGCGGGGACGATGTTGCCTTCGGTGATTCTGAGGACAGCAGCGACAACACAGTCTTTCGCGATCGCGTTCGGCTGAACCTGGTCACCAGCTTTACCGGTGAAGATGCCCTGGTGACCCGTCTTGCGGCGGGCAGCGTTGAGCCTTTCACTCGCCCCGCTCCCCTAGAGGGCCTAGACGCCTCAACCGCTGAGGGTTCCCTCGCTCAGCGCGTGGGTGGGAATACCGACAACGACTTCGAGGTAGACCGGCTGTCCTACACCTTTCCCTTGGGCGATCGCCTTGAAGTCTACGTCTCTGGGGTCCGGGGACGGCATGACGACTATGTATTTAGCACCTTCAACGACTATCTCGACGATGGGGACGGCGGGCAGGGGGCAATCTCCACCTTCGGCCAGCGCAGCCCTATCTACCGAATTGGCGGCGGCGCTGGGGCGGCTATCAACCTGGCGCTAACCCCCGACCGGGAGCTGGTGCTGACGGGAGGCTATTTGGCAGACGAGGCCGTAAGCCCTGACGGCGGTAGCGGCCTCTTTAACGGCGACTATGCGGCGCTGGGACAGCTTACCTTTGCCCCAAGCGATCGCCTTAAGCTGGGGGTGACCTACGTTCACGGCTACCATACGTCAGACAACTTTATCTTTGACTCCGGCTTTGGAGACGAGTTTTTTGTGGGTACGACAGCTGCGAGCGGTAGCCATGTTGCCTTGGGGTCGCCCGTCGTCACCAACTCCTACGGGCTGCAGGCGTTTTTTCAACCTAGTTCCCGGTTTGCTATCAACGCCTTTGGGGGCTTTACCGACGCTATTTTTCTAGAGCAGGGGGACGGTGAAATTTGGTACTACGGGCTGGGGCTATCTTTCCCCGACCTGCTGGCGGAGGGAAACCTGGGGGGAATTACGGTGGGCGTGGAGCCTTACTTGGCGGGGGAATCGGTAGCGACCCTGGCGCTAGAGAACGACACGTCGGTCCATGTGGAGGCATTTTACCGCCACCAGATTACCGACAGTATCGCCATCACGCCGGGGGTCATTTGGATTACGGCCCCGGACCAAAACAACGCTAATGACGACTTCGTGATGGGGACCCTGCGGGCGACATTCCGGTTTTAGGGGTATGGCGGGGGCAGGGTGAGCGCCCCTGAAAATAGGGCGGCGCTATATCCCTACCGCGACGCGGCCCTTATCGGCACTCTAGAGATTCTTTGGTATCTACGCCAGTTGTGGAGTTAGTGCCGCTAGCGATCGCACAGAGCTGGCGCTGCTGCAGCCGGTCCAATACCGTTAGGCTAAAGTCAGCCCCGTCAATCGTGACGTCTTTGAGATTAGTCTTCATCAGCATGGCGGACTCGAGAATTGCGTCGCTGAAATCGGCCCCTGACATATCGCTCAGGTAAGAGACCCCGTCGCTGAGGTTCGCGCCGCGAAAGTTGGCGTTCTTGAGCTGGGTTCCGTTAAATACGGCTCCCCGAAGATCGGCTTTGCTAAAGTCAGCTCCCGCTAAATCGTCGTTGTAAAATTCGGCCTGGACTAGGGTTTTACCGGCGTAGTCCTTCGTCAAGCCGGTGTCATCTTGTAGCTTAATGACGCTAGAGCTGGCCGCCAGTGCCGGAGAGAATGAAGTGCCTAAGGCGATCGCCCCGACTAGCAGGAGCGTCAGCAACCGTTGAACAAAGCCCATGAGAGTTACCCAATTTAGTCGTCAGTGTGTCAGAGACATCTCACAATGTAACATTTCTTTGCTCAACGCCGACGGCCTAATTGTACAGGGCCTCTCGCTAAATTCTTTCTTCTGTCATGAGCCCTAGCGCCGTGACTCATAGCTCCAACAGTTCGCTGACGCGGCGGCGGAGGATGATCTGCGTCACCAGCCAGCCCGAGGCGGGAATTTTTAGCGTATTGCCCACGACCTTAGAGAGGCGATCGAGGATGGTGTCGCGAATGGTCACCCTCAAGCGGCGATTGGCGTCGCTGAGGGTGACGTTGGAAAAGTCTTCTTCGATGCGGTAATCGTCGCTGGTGCGCCCGTTGACCTGCTCTTTGGGGTAAGCGGTGACTAAAATCTCCGTCAAGCGAGCATGGGCCTCGATTCGCCCTTGCTTGTAGTCATACTGTCGCCACTCTTGGTTGAAAAAGCCGCCAAACCCGCTGATCTGATCGCCGGCGGTCTGCCCTGCCGTTGAGCCAATCACCGAGAATCGCAGGATGGACTTATCTTCTAAGTTCGCTACGGTATTGAGGATGAAAACCAAATTACGAAACACGAGCTGCTTTTGATCACTTCTTGTGGCTGACTCCAAGCTGGCGTACTCTTTCGGAAAGCGGTCTTCTATCGACTTGAGCAGGTCTTCTAAAGCAGGCTGCAAATCTTCTTCCGCAATCTGGCTTTTTTCTCGAATCACCCGCTGGGCCAGCTGCTGTAGCCCCTCCACGAACTGAGCATTACTGTCGATGTCGGACGTGCGCACCAGGAAGGTAATTCCCTTGACCAGCTCGTCTCGCCAGGCGATTTCAGTGTTTTTGAGGTAGGCCTGCCGCAGCCACTCGATCGCCTGCCCCTGGTTGAAAATCATCTCAATCAGGCGGCTAACGTGGTTCTCTAGAGGGGCCTTGGCGTCGATATCGGCCTCGAAGCTGGACACGTTGATAGAAGGGTCAATCAGCAGAAATAGGCGATCGGGGTTGGGAATGCCGCCGTCTATATCCCGAGCGAGCCGAATCGCCTCCTGCAGCGGCTCATTGTTGAAAATGCCGCCGTCTAGAAACGTCATTGGGCGATCGCTCTGCCCGTCTTCGTTGGGGGGCGGGAAAAAAGCTGAGGTGCCCTGGGACAGCAGCGAGTTGGGGTAGTCTGCGGGGCGTCGATTCACTGCTTCGGGCTGAAAGGCAATGGGAAAGCTGCTGCTGGCGATCGCCGCCTCCACAATTTCAGCCCACATTTCCGAGTTCAGAATATTGCGCTCGGAAACCTCAAACTGGGCCGTGTCGGAGAACAGCGTTGTTATAAACCGTCGCCCCGTCGCCATGGCAGACGACAGGGCAGGCAGCGCATAGTCGATGCCGTTCATGTTGCTGAGGGTGAGGCCCAGACGCAGTCTGCGGGGAGCATAGGATGCTACGTCACTTCGGCTAGCGGCATCCCCAGAGCCCTCAACAATCAGCTCGTGGGTCAGCTTGTGAATCACCTCTTTAGACAATATGGCGTTGTCCGGAGCCTGTCGCATGAGCTCAACGATATCAATGCGCTCCACCCAGGCCTCGTACAGCCGCGATCGCAGCTTGACATCGTACATGATGATGCGAGCGACCAGCGCCGCCGTTAGCGCCCCAGCTGACCCCCCGGTAATCACGTCGATCACATATTCGGGCTCATCGGGCTTGCGGGTGCGGTTGAGGTACTCCAAGGCATACAGCAGCTCCGTCATGACCCCCGCTTCGTAGCTTCCCAGCGATGCCCCTCCAGCGATAACAAGGGCGATATTGCGGCGTGGTGGCATGGTGTCGTCCTAACGTCAGTACGCTGCTCCTTAACTTATCAGCGTTTGGGGGCAGCGCGTTAGGGCGGTGTTGCTAATCGTGATGAAAGGCGTTGGGAGGCGTTAGAGGGCACCGACCGCGCCTCTTACAGTGGAACAAATATAGTCTGTGACGCGAGGCGTCGGGGGGTTGGCAGCGCGATCGCCTCTGCCTACCGTCAAAAGCCGTTACACTGAGCGGTATAAGATTTGATTAAAATTCGCTATGAGTTCGGGACTTGACACCGCAATTGCAAAGGCCCTCTCTGGCCAACCGCTACAAGAGGCCGACGGCGTTCTGCTGCTGAGCCAGACTGACCCGGAGGCGGTGGCCGCCATTCAGCAGGCGGCGGACCAGCTGCGACGGCGGCTGGTGGGCGATACGGTGACCTACGTCATTAACCGCAACATCAACTTCACCAACATCTGCGAGCAGCACTGTAGCTTCTGCGCCTTTCGGCGGGACGAGGGCAGCGAGGGGGCCTACTGGCTAGATGAGGCGACTATCCTCAGCAAGGCGGCAGACGCGGTGGCGGTGGGGGCAACGGAGATCTGCATGCAGGGGGGCCTGCACGTCGGCGCGAAGCGGGACGGCACCTCGCTGCAGTACTATACCCATCTCATTGAAGTCATCAAAACTCAGTTTCCCGCGCTGCACCTGCACGCCTTCTCCCCGCAAGAGGTGCAGTTTATTGCCCGAGAAGACGGGCTGAGCTATGACGCGGTGATTGGGGCCATGCAGGAGGCCGGGGTGGGCTCGATGCCGGGGACGGCGGCGGAAGTGCTCGACGACGAGGTGCGCCGGGTGCTGTGCCCCGAGAAGATTAACGCGGCCACCTGGCTCGAAGTGGTAGAGACGGCCCACCGCCGGGGCATGCCCACCACCAGCACCATCCTCTCAGGCCACATCGAGACGCCGCTGCAGCAGGTGCAGCACTTGGCCCAGCTGCGATCGCTGCAGCAGCGGGCCGAAGCGCGTGGGGAGGTGGGCATCACCGAATTTATCGTCCTGCCCTTTGTGGGCCAAGAAGCGCCGAAACCCCTGCGGCGGCGGGTAGGCCGCGATCAGCCCGTTTTAGCCGACGCCCTGAAACTGATGGCGGTGGCGCGGCTATTTTTGGGCGAGTGGATTGTCAACCACCAGCCCAGCTGGGTGAAGCTGGGGCTAGAGGGGGCCACGGAAGCCCTGCAGTGGGGCTGTAATGACATTGGCGGCACGCTGATGGAGGAGCACATTACCACCATGGCGGGGGCGAAGGGGGGCACCTGCATGACGGCGGAGCAGCTGCAGGGGGCGATCGCCTCTATTGGGCGTCCGGCCCAGCAGCGGGATACGCTGTATCAGCCGGTTCGGGAAGAGGGGGCCCCGATGGTCTCTGGAGACCGGCCTTTGACTGTCGCCTAAGAGTCGCCTAAGAGTAGATCCGGGAGATGGCCGTTTCGACGGCACTTTAGATGCGGTGACTGGCCTCTTGAGGGTGGTAGTTGATGCTTCAGGTGTGGGGGTTGATAGCTCAGGTGTCGCTGTTGATGACGCTGAAGCGCCGATGAGCCCAGATTGTGCATGGTGTAGCGATCGCGATTTGAGAGGGCTGCGCTGCTCTAGATGGTTTGAGGCGGTTCGCAGTCGCTATCTGGCTGTTGTAGAAAACTTAGAACGCCTACTTCTTGGTCGCAGACCAGTCCCAGAGCACTATTGCCCTCTTTTTTTAGGCAGATGATATAACAGGCGTATATCCATTCTGCAGCGGGCTGTTGCGTCGTAACCTATGGCCGATATTTTGATTGAAATTCAGGGCAGCGACGCCGTTGCCGCCACCGAGGAGATGCTGGCTATCGATGGCCTCTCCGGCGGGTATGAGGTGGAGGGTGAAGACGAGAAGGAAGGCATCTTAGTCGCCATTGCCACCATTGTGGGGATTGTAGGCGGGACGCTGACCATTGCTGAGAAGCTTTACCAGTGGTATCAGGCCGCTCGCAAAGCGCGATCGCCCAGCGCCCCGGCCCGAGTTGAAAAAGCAATGCTCGTGGGCCGCAACGGCAGGCGTCTGCTGCTAAAGGACGCCACCGTTGAGCAGATTCAGAAAATTTTAGACGCCTAGCACCCATGGCTATCCTCCACCTCGACCTCAAAGCCGTCAGCGGCGAAACTGTCGAACTGCGCTGCTTTGGGGACAACCCCAATGACTACGATGAGCGATCGCTGCAGCTCTCCGAGATTCAGGACCTGGTGGACCAGGCAGAGACCAATCACTACGTTTCTCAGCGATTTCAGGAAGAGCTGACGGAAACAGGGCAGCGGCTCTATGACTGGCTAGACGGTGACCAGCGCTGGCTAGCGACCAAACTGACCCAGCACCCTGGCGAAGAAATTGTGCTGGCGATCGCTACGGCGGAGCGGCTGGCCCACCTGCCTTGGGAGGTGCTGCACGATGGGGCGCAGTTTTTGGTGCAGCGGCTGCCTGCGGTGGTGCCGGTGCGGTGGGCGTCGTCGGATAGTGTGGGGCGGCTGACGGTGGACCCTGACCCGCAGAATCGGGCGCTGCGGGTGCTATTTATGGCGACCTCGCCGGAGGGGGTGGAGCCGGTGCTGGACTATGAGCAGGAGGAGGGGGAAATTCTGGCAGCGGCGGCGCGGTCCTCGGTGGAGCTGGTGGTGGAAGAGACCGGCAACCTGGAGGAGCTGCAGCAGACCGTGGATGACTATGGCAGAGACGGCGGCAAGGGCTATTTTGATGTGGCCCACCTAACGGGGCACGCCACGCTGAAAGACGGGGAGCCCCGGTTTATGACGGAGACGGCGGAGGGGTTGGCCCACTATGCGGCCCCAGAAGAGATTGCCAAAAGCCTGCGCCTGCCGCTGCCAAAGCTGGTGTTTGTATCTGGCTGCCGCACGGGACAGGCGGGCAATGCGGGGGCGGTGCCCTCGATGGCGGAGCAGCTTTTGACCTGCGGCGCAGCGGCGGTGCTGGGCTGGGGGCAAACGGTGCTGGATACGGACGCTACGGCGGCAGCGGCCAGGCTGCATACCGAGCTGTCGCGGGGGCGATCGCTGACCTCGGCACTGGCGGAAACGGTGCAGGAGATGATCAAGCAGGAGCGGCGGGACTGGTATCTGCTGCGGCTGTATGTGGGGCAGCGATTACCCGGTGAGTTGGTGACCTCGCCCCGGACGCGGGGCTGGAAGCGAGCGCCGAAGCCCACTGTCACCACTGAATTTTTGGACCCGAAGACTAAGCAGATCAAGGTGCCGGGGCGCGAGGGCTTTGTGGGGCGGCGGCGGCAGCTTCAGCGCTGTCTTAGAGCGCTGAAAGACCCGGAGAAGATAGGCGTGCTGGTGCACGGCATGGGGGGCTTGGGCAAGAGCAGCCTGGCGGCGCGGCTGTGCGATCGCCTCCCGGACTTTAAGCGAATCGTGATTTCGGGGCGGGTGGACGCGGCGAAGCTGGCGGCGGCGCTGGCGGATGGCGTGGACGATCAGGCGCTGCGCGATCGCCTTAAAAACCCTGATGAGGCGCTGAAGTACCGGCTGCGGGGGGTGTTTGAGCAACTGCAGGAGGCGGGGGCAAAGCCCTTTTTGCTGGTGCTGGATGACTTTGAGCAGAATTTGGAAGCGCGGGGCGGGGGCTATGTGCTGCGGCCTTGGGCGGTGGAGCCGCTGCGAGATTTGCTGTGGGCGATTGAGGAAACCTATGCGCCCCACAAGCTAATTTTGACCAGCCGCTACGACTTTGAGTTTAGCGGGTGGCGGTGGTTTCATAAGCAGCCGCTGGATGCGTTTGCGGGGGCGGACCTACGAAAAAAGTGCAGCCGTCTGAAGTGTTTTGAAGCGAATTCCAGCGTGAATGATGTTTTACTAAAGCAAGTGCTAGAGCTGGCAGATGGTAATCCTTTTCTATTAGAAAAGCTGGCGCAGGAGATATATACTTCTGCGCCTCAGTTAGAATCTATTGCTATAAATCTACGAAATCAAATAATAAGCGAGCCTCTACTGTCATGCCTCCATGGCTCAATTGAATCTTTGCTTTCATGCTTGATAGTCTTTCAGATCTCAGTACCAGCAGAAGTAGCTCTTGAAGTATGTAAAGTTCTTAAAATCGAAGCGGATATTATTGATCGATGTATATCCTTAGGTTTATTAGAGCTTTCGGTAGACGCTTCGCTGCGAGTGCCAAAAATATTACCCTTAAAGCCTTATGAAGATATTGAGAAAGTATGTAAGCCTGCTGTTAAAATTTTGTATGAATCTTGGGTATTAAAAGCAAGTCAGACTACAGAAGGAAAGCTTTTAGAAATTCATCGAATGGCATTATTTTTAGAAATAGAAGAGTATGCTGTAGCAGTTACGAAAATGTTAACCAATCGATGGTTTTATAGGGGCTTGTTTAGAGAAGCCCTCTTTTTATGCTCTAATACTCTTAAGATAAGCAATGATAGTGACATATATAGTAGGCGTGCTTATGCTGAAGTTCAATTAGGTGGATTCAGCGCTGCTGCTGTCCATTATAGAATGGCTCTAAAGAGCTCTCGCAGCATATCAGAAAAGGCTGCTATTCTCCAAAAGTCTTTCGGGCTTGAAGGAAAGTCTAGGTCAAATAAAAGAAGCAATCGAACTATGTAGAGAAAGTATATTACTGGATCGAGCAAGTCAGGACAAACCAAATTCCGCGTCAGCTATGGTAGAACTCGGGTTACTAGTACTTCAAGATCAAGATAGATCTCCTTTCGACAGAGGCAGAGAAGCTCTAAAACTATCTGAAGATGCTATATCCCTTGCGCAAAAGCACGAAGATCTTGAAAAGAGAGCAAACATCTTCTTTAACGCTGGTAGGATCAAGCTTGAGTGTGGCTGCCTGGACGAAGCAATCTCCTTGTTTTCTGAGGCTGAGAGCATTTACGAACAAGAAGGAAATAGATATGGTAGAGCATTTGCTCTTGAATACATTGGAAATCTAAAAGCAACCTACTATGGCGATATGACTGGGGGTCTGAAACGGTTGAACGAAGCGCTTGAATACTTCTTACAAGTTTTCCCGATGGATGCTAAGCGAATCCAAGACCAAATTGATCGCTTGAAGTAGTAGAACCCACAATGTAGTTTAGTATAGAGCGGGCTAAAGCGAGCTCTTACTTGTCTCTGTTTTGTTCCAATCGCTGCACGGTAGGGAACCCTAAAAGGCAGCTAAGACAACGGAGTGACTAGGGGTTGGGACTTGTCAACACGAATTTATATAGATACCAGCGTCTTCAACCGACCATTTGATGATCAAACCCAAGCCAGGATAATTCTCGAAACCCAAGCGCTGCGAACAATACTGCAATTAGTTGAGGACAATCGCTTAGAGCTTGTCAGCTCGCCCGTACTAGATTACGAAAATAGTCGAAACTCTAGTCAGGTCCGTCAAAGCTGAGTTACCGAGTGCTTGCGGCTCGCGCAAACCTGCCAGCCTCTCAAAGATGACATCACCCAAAGAGCTAAAATGCTAGAACAGGAAGGGATAAAGCCCCTTGATGCTCTTCATATCGCTTCTGCTGAAGAAGCCAGATGTTATGCATTTCTCGCTTGTGATGATCGGCTACTGCGTCGCTATAAAGGCCCAATCAAAGCGATGAATCCGGTTAGCTTTGTTCTAGAACTTACCGAGGCACCCGAATGAACATCTCACTCCCTGACGAGCAGGCCGTTGTCTTGGAAGCAATGAAAATTCTCAGTCGAACAATGACGCCATCCCAAATGGTCGTCGTTGTCAGCCGCTGGTGGAGCGATGGCGGCGACACTCTAGCGCACCGAAATAGCCTGTTTGTTGGCGAGACGGTAGAAAGCCTTACTCACAAAATTCAGGCCTTCGAGCAAGCTAGAGGCGCTTAGCCACAGCGCTTAGCAGGAGTGCCAATAGACAGCATTTACCCTCATAGCTTAGCCAAACCGCCCCCAAATGCTAATCGGGGCTACCGATCGCCGAGGCATTGACAAATGGCTGTTCAACCGCAGCGGTGTAGCCAGAAGGTAGCGGAGATAGCGTAGCCGCAAGCTCCTTATCTTACGATCGCGATCAAGCCTTCGGCTACGCTACGCGAACGCCCCTACGGCATCACATCATCTAGCCGCAGATCTAGATCCGCAAACACCCCGGAGGCGATCGCACAGGCGATAATAAACATAGATTTCGCAAGGGCAAGGCCCACCCCAAAGCAAGCCATGACCGCCATCACCACGGTGCCAACCGCTCCCCCGATGCCGCTTGGGGTAAAGCGCCGCCGCTGGGAGGCCCTCACCCCGCAGCAGCGCGGAACCTTTCCCCCCATCGCCCCCGACTTCGTCATTGAGCTGCGCTCCGCCGCCGATAGCCTGGCCGCGCTACAAGAAAAAATGCGCGACCATCTACACAAAAAAAGGATCGCCGCCCGCAAAGACTGCAGACGGCGATAAGCTGCGGATAAAGCAGCAGACGCTCTAGAGACCGAGCAGGGTCACCACTGCGTAGGCGATCGCAATCCCAATAAAGCTGCCGATGCAGAATCCCTTGGCATAGTCCTTCCAGCCCTCGCTGGTGGCCATTGCGTTAGGAGGATTAGGCGTAGTAATCGTTTGAATCGGGGCAGGCGGATTGCTGACGGCATAGAGCAGCAGCGTCACCGTGAGAATGATGGTTAGCCCAACGCTAGAGAGCAGCCCCACCGCATTGGCAATGTCGGTATCCCGCAGGGGACCGAGCTTAGCGAAAGGCGCATAGATGATTAACCCATGGGTAAGCCCCACTTCCAGACCCCGACGGGTAATAGACAACCCCTCGCGGTAGGCAGGCATATTATTAATAAGAGTCTTAGAAAAGTTAGACGAGTTGACGGGCGTAGCCAGATTGCCGTTGGCGGGCGATTCAGCCGGGGTAACCTGCTCCTGATTGCGGGGGTCGCTGGGTTGTTTGCTAGACTGACTGATTTTTTCGCTAAATGTCATAGGTGATGAGAGGGTGAATGCGACAGGTCAGATCAACGATATCGCTGTTGAAACTATTGCATCATCTGTCGATGTGCCTGGATTTAAAAGAGAGCAATAGCTACGCCAAGCGACGACCGCGATCGCTTTAGCGTTTGCCTGTGGCGAGGGTGATAGCGTAGCCAGACGGTTCGTTGCCTGCATTTTTCAAAATGAGCGCTGATTTCACGACCTGACGCTTGCCTCTCATCCCCTAAGGCGCTACACTCATCTGCTAGAAGCTGTAGTCCGATGCAGCTTGCTAACCCCAAAAATTTGGTCAAACGGGTGCGATCGCCATTAGCGGTGGCGATCGCACCCTGACCCTTGGACAGGACATAGCTGTCTTCGAGCTGCAGGTATTATCCAATATCTGCAGCCACCTCAGCCGCCCAAAACAAGGCACGACCTTATTTTTGGGTTTTCTTACCCCATAAAAAAGAGAGAAAACCCATGACATTTCTATATCCTGAGCTGCCTCAACCCGAGGCCGCACCTGACATGCTGGCCACAGAGGCCGCTCCCACCCTGCTCACCCCCCCCGACCCTGGCCCCAGCAGCGAAGTTGTCCGCCACATCCTCATCGGCTCCCCTGAAGGCGTCCGCGAAACCATCTACCGGCTGCACCTGAAGCGCTATGTCGAGCCAGTCAGGTGGACCGGCCCTATTGAGATTGGCCCCAGCGGCGTTCACATCACCCAGAGTCAGGGGCAGGTGCTGTTTTACTTGATGCGGCTGCGCTCCCTAGAGATAGCCCGCTAGCCAAAATGTCCAGGGTCCCCTCCGGAGAGACGCCAACGGCAGGGGGCTATGATCATAAATACCCCCTCCCGGAAGGCATCACCATGGCCATCATCGAGGCCCACCAGCTCAGCAAAACCTACCCCGTCCCCATCAAAGATCCGGGCTTAAAGGGCACCCTATCCCACTTTTTCAAGCGCCGCTATCGCCAGGTACAGGCCGTCAAGCAGGTCACCTTTTCCATCGAGCCGGGGGAAGTGGTGGGCTTCCTCGGCCCCAACGGCGCAGGCAAAACCACCACGCTCAAAATGCTCACCGGGCTCATTCATCCCTCCGGAGGCCAGGTGCAGGTGGCGGGCCAGGTGCCCTTCCGCCGCACCCCCAGCTTCTTGCACAACATCACCCTAGTGATGGGGCAAAAGCAGCAGCTGATTTGGGACTTGCCCACCCTAGACTCCTTGCGCATCAACGCCGCCATTTACGACATTCCCGACGGCGAGTTTCGCAGGCGGCTCGGGGAGCTGACGGAACTGCTCGACTTAGGGGAAAAGCTCAACCAGCCGGTACGCAAGCTCTCCCTAGGAGAGCGGATGAAGGCCGAGCTGCTGGCGGCCCTGCTGCACCACCCCAAGGTGCTGTTTTTGGATGAACCCACTCTCGGTCTCGACGTCAACGCCCAGTCCAGCGTGCGGGACTTTTTGAGGCAGTACAACCAGCAGTACGGCGCGACGGTGCTGCTGACCAGCCACTACATGGCCGACATCACGGCGCTCTGCGATCGCGTCATGCTGATTTATGAGGGGGAGCTGATCTACGACGGCGGGCTGAACGACCTGCTAGAGCGCTTTGCTCCCTACCGGGCGGTGAAAGTAGAGCTGGCGCAGGGCTGCGAGTCGGCGCAGCTGCAGCCCTACGGAGAGCTAGAGTCGCTAGACGGCTGCGTGGCCCGGTTTATCGTACGGCGCGATCGCCTCACGGAGACGGTGGCCCGCCTGCTGGCGGAGCTGGCGGTGGTGGATTTAACCGTGACGGACCCCCCGGTGGAAGAGGTCATTGGCCGGGTGTTCAAGGCTGGAGTGGCTTAGGCCCAAAAGCGATCGTGGCCTTCACGCAATACTCATTGGGCAAACAGCTGGGTTACGGTCTACAGCAACATCGCCTGGGCTGAACCCAAAGCGCCCAAAACGTCAGCTGTTAAGCCTTCTCCCTGACCTTGGCGTTCGGCAATTGCTCAATGCTTTCACGAGGCTCCGGGGCAGCCTCGTCCGGCGCAAAAATGGTTAGCTACTAGACAGGAAGCCCCGCGCTCTACCCGTCAGGGTGAGCGTCGGGATGAGAGTCGCGCTAGCCGAAGTGCGCCCGCAAAATGATGCACAGCGGATAGTGCGCTCAGCGCTGAGGCTAGCAGTTGGTATGATAGAGATAGCAAGGTGATACACCCCGCAAAGAGTGTGACGGGCCCGTAGGCGAAAGCTGCAAGTTACCCGTTCCTCAGTTTGCAAATGTATCTGCGACACATAGTGCGTATCCTCCCTCGCGGAGATGAAAATTCAAAACTCTGCCGTGGGGCATCAGGCGGAGTATAAACCTATCTCAGGATATGTCTCGGCAATAGCTGGGAGTCACTGAGGAAGCCCGCGCTGTACAGCTTGCTGTCAGCGTCGGGAGGATGTCACTCGTGCCTCGAAGAATGGTTTGGCAAGCCTCTTCAATATTTTCAGACAGACCTAAGGCATTAGCAAAGGCGTTTGCGGTTCCTCGGGAAATGATGCCGAGCGGGACGTCGCGGCCCACCACAGCGTTGGCAGCGGAAGAGATCGTCCCGTCACCGCCAGACACCAAGACCGCTTCCGCACCCGCCTCCAGAGCCTGATGCGCGAGCTGATCGGCACCGACCTCTGGCGTTGTCTCATGAATATTGAGCGTCATCTCAGGCTCAAGCGCCGATCGAATCACGCCAAGCTCTTGCTCGGGGTCTCCCTGACCCGCAGCCGGATTAAAGATTAAATAGGCGGTTTGAGGCGCGGTGGTCGATCGATGGGGCGCGCTGCTCGTTTTTTGAGGCGCGCTGCTCGTCGTCTGGGAAGCGGGGGGTGCTTCGGAAGCGCTAGACCTTGTCTGTGAGGCTTCACGGTCAACACCGTCAACCTCAGATACGCCCTCTTGGTACACCTCTATCTCTTCTCGCCGCACGGTGTCGCTTACGGTCACCACCTCTTCGTCGATCTCTTTGCGGATTGTGACCTCTTGGCGAACCACCGCTTCTTTGCGAATTTCGAGTTCGTCAGCGTACAGATCGGCGCGGGCGCCACTGCCCGTCTCGACCGTCCTCCCCGCGACGTTGACCTGGGTCATGCCGGGAAACGACTCGATTTCGATAATAATCTTCTCTTTATACAGGGGCACAGAGCCTTCAACCTGCTCTGTCACGACGCGCTTGCTCACTTTAACTTCGCCCGTCTTCTGACGACGCTTGTGCGCGACAAGCCGCTCCTCATATAGACGCAGCCGACGAGACCCATCATCCCCCGTGGCGTCTGCATCTGCCTCCCGTTCGTGAGTCTCCGGCGCAATAGGGTCATTATGATCATTCTCAGAGGCAGGTTGGTCTGCCGTCGCCGTTCGGTAAGCTGAGCGCACCCGCTTTTCGTAGTCATCGTCTACTACAAGCTCGTCATAATATGCCGGCAGATTTTCTACCTGCGCTTCGGTGAGCCCGTTGGCGTGGATGCGATCGCTCTCTGCTACATCCTCGCAGTGCCCAATGGGCAGCAGCACTTTCTTCCCAAAAATCCAAAATCCAGTGTCGATGACTAAATAGCGAATTCGACCGTCATCATCCACTAAAAGGTCGTGAGCGCTGCCGACTTTTTCATCATTAGCGTAAACGGCAACACCCTTGACCGCTCTGCCATTGAGGTACTGATTTTCATAGTCTGGAACGCGATCGCCTATTTTGAACAGTGCCATAATGGGGGGTGCTAACGTGTACGAAAGAACAGCCAAAACCATTGTCCAGGGTTTTCAGGTCTGCTTTCGTCGCCCAACAGAGAGAATCCCGTCACGTCACTATCTAGGCATATAGAGAAAATGGTGCAGCCCATTCACGTCATCGGCGGTGGCCTTGCGGGAACAGAAGCCGCCTGGCAGGTAGCCCAAGCGGGCGTCCCCGTCGTCCTGCACGAAATGCGGCCCCAGCGCCTCAGCCCGGCCCACCATACCGAGCACCTAGCGGAGCTGGTGTGCAGCAACTCTTTCGGAGCCCAATCGAGCGATCGCGCTTCCGGCTTACTCCACGAAGAGCTGCGGCAGCTGGGCTCTATCGTTATTGGCAAAGCCGACGAGCACCGGGTCCCAGCGGGGGGAGCGCTAGCCGTAGACCGAGCGGTGTTTAGTGCTGAACTCACCCGTACCCTGGCCGCCCATCCCCTTGTCGAGCTGCGGCGCGGAGAAATTCATCGCATCCCCGATGATGGTGTCGTCGTGCTCACCACCGGCCCGCTCACCACGCAAAGCCTGGCCGAAGACCTGCAGCGGTTCACCGGCTTGGAGTACATGAGCTTCTTCGACGCCGCCAGCCCCATCGTGGTGGGCGACAGCATCGATCGCGAAGTGGCCTTCCTCGCCTCCCGCTACGATCGCGGCGAAGCGGCCTACCTCAACTGCCCCATGACCCCGGAGCAGTACCGAACCTTTCGAGAGGCGCTCTGCGGAGCGGAGCAGGCGGAGCTAAAGGACTTCGAGCTGGAGACCGCTAAATTTTTCGAGGGCTGCTTGCCGATTGAAGAGATGGGCCGTCGCGGCGAAGACACTATGCGCTATGGCCCGCTCAAGCCCGTGGGCCTGTTCGATGCCCGGCTTGGCGACTTCAGCGCCCCCGAAAACCGCCATCTGCGGCCCTATGCCGTGGTGCAGCTGCGCCAGGAAGATAAAGCAGGGCAGCTGTGGAACATGGTGGGCTTTCAGACGAATCTTCGCTGGGGGGAGCAAAAGCGAGTTTTCCGCCTGATTCCGGGTCTAGAGAACGCTGAGTTTGTGCGCATGGGGGTGATGCACCGCAACACCTTCATCAATTCGCCCCAGCTCCTCTCTTCGGCGCTGCAGTTTCACAACAGGCCTACCCTGCTGGCGGCAGGGCAGCTGGTGGGCACGGAGGGCTACACCGCCGCGTCGGCTGGCGGCTGGCTGGCGGGCACCAACGCAGCGCGGGTGGTGCGGGGGCAACAGCCGCTCTCTCTGCCCCACACCACCATGATGGGGGCGCTATTCGGATTCATCAGCGCCGCTGAACCCAAGCACTTCCAGCCCATGCCGCCCAACTTTGGCATCATTCCAGAACTGCCGCAGCGCGTCCGCAAAAAGCAGGAGCGCTACGGCCAGTACCGCGATCGCGCCCTTGAAGATCTGGCGAGCTGGAAGCGACAGCATAGGGTTACCGCCTCAGCCTTGACTGAAGCGGCGCTGACGGCAAGCTAAGAGTGTCAGCTAGTCTTGGAGCAAATTGCTGAGCTGGGTCAAAAACTTGTCTAGCGCGTAGGGCTTGGTCAAAAAGACGTGTGCCCCGGCGGCCAACGCGGGCTCCAGGTTTGTCGCCAGTCCGCTGACCGCCATAATCTTGACCGTTGGGTCAATAGCCCTGATCTCCTCGATCAAAGGGATGCCCCCCATATTCGGCATCATCACGTCCATCACAATGCCCTTGACGTTGCTTTTGTGCTGGGTGTAGTAGGCGATCGCCTCCACCCCATCGCTGGCCCCCACCGTGGTGTAGCCGTGGTTTTCCAAAAGCGATCGCGTGCTGTGCTGGACGACACCATCGTCATCTACCACCAGAATGCACCGTCCATTTCCGTTTGTAGATTCCGGTAGGGCGCTAGATTCTGTCGATATGGGCTCGGTGGTAGGCAAATAAACTTTAATTTGCGTCCCTTTTCCCACCTCGCTAAAGACCTGCAAAAATCCGCCGTAATGCTTGATGATGCCGAGGGTCGTTGCCAGGCCCAACCCCGTCCCCTGTCCCGTCTCTTTGGTTGTAAAAAAGGGCTCAAACATCCGCTCGCGCACTTCGGAGGCAATGCCCACCCCCGTATCCGTGACGGTAACCACAACGTAGCTTCCGACCTCAAGGCCTAAGTTTACCCGAGCGATCGCTTGGTCCACCACCACCGGCCTAGCGGAGAGGGTGAGCGTCCCCCCGTCGGGCATGGCGTCCCGGGCATTGGTGCAGAGGTTCATAAACACCTGGTGCAGCTGGGTTGCGTCGGCCCAGACTGCTTTGATCGCGTTTGATTCTGACGATGGAAAATCGCAGCGAATCTCGATGGCCCTGGGAAAACTTTGTCGGGCCATCGTGGCCACTTCTTCTAGCAGCGGCGGTAGCGCAACGGCAGCAGGCTCTTCGTAGCTCCCCCGCGCAAAGGTCAAAATTTGCTTGACCATGGCAGCGCCCCGCTTGGCGCTCCGCTCGATCAATTCCAGATGATCCTGGGTTTCGGCGTCTAAATTTTTCCGAGTGAGCCGCAGGAGTTGGGCGATCGCCAAAACTGGAGTGAGGACATTGTTGAGGTCGTGGGCGATACCGCTGGCCAGTCTGCCCAGGCTCTCTAACCGCTGCGCCCTGTAAAACTGAGATTCCAGCTGCTTCTTCTCGGTGATGTCGGTATTGACCACGAGGAGCGACTGGGGCGCTCCCGCCGAATCTCTCATCAAGGTCCAGCGGCTCTCCACCACAATGGTGCCGCCTGATTGGGTCCCTTGGGTCAGCTCTCCTTGCCAGTAGCCTTCGCTGATAACGGTCTCAAGTACGCAGTCAATAATCGATTCTGCGGCTTTGCCAAATAGCTTGTGGGCAATTTTCCCGAGGGCTTGGTCACCACTCCAGCCGTACAGCCGCTCTGCCCCCTGGCTCCAAAATACGATTCGATCTTCCAAGTCGCGAACAAAGATGGCGTCCGTCGCGATGTCGATTAAGGCCGCCTGCTCTGTGATCTTTCGCTCAGCCTGCTTGCGATCGCTGATATCTTCATTGACCCCGACATAGCCCACCACCTGCCCCGCCGTTGAGTATATCGCCGTGGCGCAGCCATACATCCAGCGCTCGTCGCCTTGGGGGCTCAAAAAGCGAAACTCTAGCGAAAATGGCTGCCCCTCGTGAACAAAATGATTCCAAGCCTCAAAAACTTTGGGGCGATCGTCAGGGTGAAGGCCGCGCGCCCAGCCCTCCCCAAGGCTCTCCTCAAAGGACAACCCCGCGATTTCCTGCCAGCGTGAATTGGTGTAGAGGCAGCGCCCTTCCACGTCGGTTTGGTAGATGCCAACCGGGGCAAAGGCCGCCAGAGAGCGAAACCGCTCCTCGCTCTCCAATAGGGCCGCCTGCGCCTGGCGGCGTTCGAGGAGTTCGCGCTGCGCCTGCTGATAAAGCTCAGCCTGCTGAATGGCGATACCCAGCTGCGCCGCAGCCAGCAGCAGCAGCTGGGTATGTTCGGGGTCCCACTGCCGGGGGGCTGAGCATTGGTGCGCAACCAGCAGGCCCCACAGCGCGTCCTCCTGCAAGATGGGAACCACCAAGTTTGCCCGGATCTCAAAGGTCTCGAGCAGGTCGACATGACAGGTTTTAAAGCCTGCCTTGTATATATCCGCGATCGCACTTACCCGGCCTCGGCGATACAGCTGGGTATAGCGCTCACTGAAGCAAGAGTCTCGAATGATGGTCGACAGCATTGAGGGCCAACCTGGGGCCACCGACTCAGATTCGACAATGCCCTGTTGGTTGGCCTGGAGGCGGAAGACAACCACCCGATCGGTTTGCAGCAGATGGCGCACTTGGTCTGCCGCTGACTGCAAAATCTTTTCTAGATCTAGCGTCTCCCGAATTGAGCGCGTGATCTCGGTAATTAGGCGCTCCCGCTCCCACTGCTGCTGACGGTGACTCTCCGCCTGCTGGCGCTCAGCTTCAAGGTAGTCAAATAAAACCTGCCTTTGATGGTCCCGCTGCTGAAGCGCTTGGTAGCGCTGCCGTTCTCCCTTGATGGTTTCCTGGGCGAGCTGCAGGCGTTCGGTTTGCTGCCTCAGCTGTGTCTCAGTCGCCTGTAGCTTGCTTAAAAGAGTCTGCGCCCCGTCGGCTTCAGCAGGTGGCTTCGCCTTTCCCGAGTGAAGCAGGGCATTTGCCCGGGCCATCAGATCCTCTGCCGTGAAGGGTTTGGCAATAGCGTCATCCCTGTCTGTGTTCGGGAAAGAGAGGTTTAGGTGGTCTCCCGCTTGCCCGGTCAAAAACAAAATGGGCACCTGAGACCCTTGAGCCCGCAGCCGCTGACACAGGCTAATTCCATCGGGCTGGGCTAGCGTGACGTCCAGCACTATCAGGCTGTAGTCAAAGGCCCTCGTGAGCTGTAGCCTGCCCGCTTCCTCACTAGAGAGAACGTCTACAGCACGACAGGCGCTGGAGAACAAATGCTCTAGAGTACAGGCTATATTTTGATCGTCTTCTACAATCAGCACGTTCATCGATAAGCTCCAGAAGCGATCGCCGATTCAAGACTCCGGTGATTTCTAACCCTTACTCGGTTGAGAATTAAGTCGAAGACCACAAATAAACGCGACGCTGCTTGAGGGTTCGCCCCCCGCCGGAGGACAATCCCCCGACACCGTTTACCTATGGCCAGCTCCTTGGCAGTTTCGTTACTAAATCATTCTTAATTAACGATCATTAATGTTAATTAAGAAAGATTTTGATTTGACTGTAACTTTAACCATGTTGTCACGTATCGTATTTTCCTCGCAACTAATCTCTATAAATGCTTACATTCGCAAGTTTGACTGCAAAAAAAGCCCCTGAATGTCACAGAGGCCGACGGCTGCCCAAAGGACAGGGATTTACGGCGATCGCCTGAGTTTCTGCTCGGGCTTTAGGTTTGGCGGGACGCGGGCTAAAGCTCGAGAACAGGGTAGCGCTCTACCATCCGCTGCTGCCAGTCAAATATAGGGTCATCTTCGGTAATTGGCGGCAGGGGCGACGTCACGCGCGCCATTTGTAGTCGCGCCATAACAATGTGGTCCGCAAATTTAGGGGCCGAACCCGCGATGAAGGGCTGATTTTGTAGGGTGCGCCGTACGGGGGACAAGGTCTTGCGAAATAGATCTAGCTTCGCCTCTAAGTCTGCCGAAAAACTCTCTAAAGACTGACCAATTTGCGCTTCTCGGCTTTCGCGGAAGTACGCTTTATCTTTGGGGTGCAAATGGTTAAAGACATTCAGTAGAATTACCGGGACTAAAGCTCTCGACAACGCGGTTTCATCCCAGCATTTGATGAAGTAGCACAGGGCTTGAGTTGTTGAATTGCCTAACACCGAGTTCTCAGGATAGGCGTTATCCAGGTATTCCGCGATCGCCCACGAATCGTTCACGGTGCATTCGCCATCCACCAGCACCGGCACCTTGCCCTGACCAGAGAAGGCGATCGCATCTTTCTCGGTAAACCGCCAGGGCACGGAGTCCACCGCAATTCCTTTGTGGGCCAGTGCCAGCCGTGTCCGCCAGCAGTAAGGGCTAAAGCGGTAATCATCGCTCTCGCCCGCAAGTTCGTAGAGTTTGACGGTCGTAGCGGTCATCTGGGTTGGCCCCCTTACAATCGAAGTTACCAAGATTGAGGATAACCCATGGCCCAACTCTTTTTGGCGATCGCCGCTGTATTGGGCGGCCTGTCTGTCGCGGGGGGTGCGTTTGCCTCCCATGCCCTCAAAGCGCAGCTCAGCGATCGCGCCCTAGAAATTTTTGAGACGGGAGCCCGCTACCAGATGTACCACGCTTTAGCCCTGATGCTGGTGGCGCTGCTGCTGCGCAACGGGGCCAGCCTGTGGCTCTCAGCGGCAGGCATTGCCTTTGTTGTCGGGGTGGCGCTGTTTTCCGGCAGTCTCTATGGCCTCAGCCTATCGGGCGTCAAAGTGCTGGGGGCCATAACGCCCTTAGGGGGCGTCGCGTTTTTGGTGGGCTGGGGCTGCTTGGCGGTGGCGGCGCTGACGCTGAAGTAAGCCTGCCTCTACAGCGAGTCGGGCTCCTGCCCCGACACCACCGGAGCCGTGTTGCTCAGCTTCAGCTCCGGGTGGTCCCCCTCCACTTGGCGGCAGTTCCACTCATTGCGGAACAGCAGCACCGGGCGGCCCCAGCTGTCCTTCACCGTGGCGGTGTTGAACAGTCGCCCCGCCTTCTCCAGGGCTTCCCAGCCGCCGGTCACCCAGCGGGCCACGCTGTGGGGCAGCATCTCCGTTAGAGTTTCCACGCCGTACTCGTTCTCCAGGCGGAACTGCACCACCTCAAACTGCAGCTGCCCCACCGCCGCCAAAATCGGGTCGCGCTTCGACTCGTCGGTGGAATACATAATCTGCACGGCCCCCTCCTCCCGCAGCTCGTTCACGCCTTTGCGAAACTGCTTGAACTTAGAGGGGTTGGGGTTGCGCAAAAAGGCGAACAGCTCTGGTGAGAAGCAGGGGATGCCCTCGTACTCCAGCTGCTTGCCCTGGTAGATGGTGTCGCCGATGGCAAACACGCCGGGGTTGTTGAGGCCGATGACGTCGCCGGGGTAGGCCTCAGACAGTGACTCGCGTCCCTGGCCAAACAGCTTTTGCGGGTGGGACAGGCGCACGGGCTTGCCGGTGCGGGCGTGGTTGACCACCATGTCCTTCTCAAACTTGCCGGAGCACACGCGAATAAAGGCGACGCGATCGCGGTGCTTGGGGTCCATGTTGGCCTGCAGCTTGAAGACGAAGCCAGTGAAGTCGTCGTAGGTGGGGAGAATTTCGCCCTGGCTGCTGGTGTGGGGCGTGGGCTTGAGGCCGTAGTCCAAGAACGATTCTAGAAACAGCTCCACGCCGAAGTTGGTCATGGCGCTGCCGAAGAACACGGGGGTCATCTTCCCTTGATGCACCAGGTCTAGGTCTAGATCTGCAGCCACCTCGTCCAGCAGCTCGATCTCCTCCTTCATCTGGTAGTAGAGGTCTTTGTCCAGCAGCTCTTCAATGCGCGGGTCGCCCAGGTCGATAACCGTCTCTGCGGCCTCGCGGGTGCCGTGGGCCGACCGCTCAAACAGGTGAATCTGCCGCTTGCGCCGGTCAAACACCCCTTTGAAGTAGTCCCCCATGCCGATGGGCCAGTTGACTGCGTAGGTCTGCAGCCCCAGTTCCTGCTCAATCTCGTCCAGCAGCTCCAGCGGCTCGCGGCCCGGACGGTCCATCTTGTTGAAGAAGGTGAAGATGGGCAGCGATCGCATCCGGCAGACCTCGAACAGCTTTCGGGTCTGCGGCTCTAGGCCCTTAGCGGCGTCTTCGAGCATCACCGCGTTGTCGGCGGCGGCTAGGGTGCGGTAGGTGTCTTCGCTAAAGTCCTGGTGGCCGGGGGTGTCTAGCAGGTTGATCTGATAGTCGTCGTAGCTAAACTGCAGCACGGTGGAGGTGATGGAGATGCCCCGCTGCTGCTCCATTTTCATCCAGTCTGAGGTGGCGTGGCGCTGGGCCCGCCGCGCTTTGACGGCCCCGGCCTCGTGGATAGCGCCTCCATAGAGCAGCAGCTTTTCGGTGAGCGTAGTTTTTCCGGCGTCGGGGTGGGAGATGATGGCGAAGTTGCGCCGGGTCTCTACCTCGTGCTGTAGGTCTTGGGGCATGGGCGGGTCGTCTGGTGGAGGTATGTAGGGATACATCCCTAGCAAACTCCATTATAGGAAGAGACGCAGCTGTCGGTGATACAGGAGGCAGTCGGTTATCGGTACCTATGTTAATTTGACTAATCGAGTCATCGCGAAGCTGTGCATAGAATAAGACCATGGCACTAAACAACTTATTAGACACGCGTACTGCCAGCTTTGGCGATTTGATCGGCAATGGCAAGATTTACCGAGTCCCCCCTTTTCAAAGAGATTACTCGTGGAAAGAAGAGTACTGGGAAGATCTCTGGCAAGATATTTTGGCCATTTACGAGACGCCTGACTCTAGCCACTATATGGGCACCATTGTTTTGCAGAGCTCAGATACTTCAGACAAGTACTTTACGGTAATTGACGGCCAGCAAAGACTAGCCACTCTGAGTATCGTTGCTATCGCCGTAATCGAGAAAATACAGAATCTTGTAGTGCGTGAAAATCATAAAGAGGCGAATCAAGAAAGGCAAGAAATTTTAAAGCGTACTTATCTTAGCGATAAGGATCCGCGATCGCTTCGCTATTCGAGTAAAATCATTCTAAATGAAAACAATAATGATTTCTATCAAAGCAACTTAATTAATCTTAGAAATCCATTAAATATTCGCGCTCTTTCAAAATCAAATCAACTACTTTGGAAATCCTTTAAGTACTTTTCGAATCAGCTTGAAAATCTACATGATGTTGTCAGTGATGGCGAAGGTCTGGCCGAATTCTTGACCAACACAGTTGCTCGAAGGCTGCTTTTCATTCAGATCAGTATTGAGGACGAGTTGAACGCTTACACCGTCTTTGAAACATTGAATGCCAGAGGAATGGAGCTCAGCTCAACAGATTTGCTAAAAAACTATTTATTTTCGCTATTTCAAGGCCCAGACGACTTGCAGGAAGCCCAAAGGCAATGGCGAAGGATTATTAGCACCGTTCAGATGGAGAAATTTCCTGAATTTTTAAGATATTACTTAAGCCGTCAGCAAACTAGAGTTAGACGAGAGCGATTGTTCAAGACAGTTCGAGAAGCCGTGACCAATGGACAACAGGCCTTCACTCTACTTGACCAGCTTGAAGGCTACAGCGGCCTGTTTGTCGCTCTTGGAAATTCTAATGATGATTTCTGGCGCGACACTCCAAGCAATCGTCCCTATATTCGCGAACTTGAACTATTCCGAGTCAAGCAGGCTTATCCAGCTCTCTTTGCCGCTTATGGAAGATTCGCGCCTGAAAATTTCACTCGCTTGCTAAAACTGGTCTGCGTCTTGTCTTTCCGCTACAACATTGTGAGCAGCCTAAACCCAAACGAGCTAGAGATACTCTACAACAAAGTCGCTATTGCAATTACGAATGATGAGATAACTTACCCAAGGCAGGTATTTGAGAGGCTGCGGCCAGTTTATGTTTCTGACGAAAAGTTCTTACAGGATTTTTCATTGCTTACCATATCTACAAAAGGTCAAAAGCGTAAGCTGGCAAGATATATTCTCTGGAAGCTTGAGATAGATGCCTCAGGCCGCGAAGATATCAGTGAAGATGGGTTTTCTATTGAGCATATCTTACCTGAATCGCTAAGCGAAGACTGGAGGACGTGTTTTAGCGGCAGCCAGATTGAAGAAATAGTTTACCGCATTGGCAATCTAACGCCGCTAGAACCGCCTATAAATCGAGAAATCGGTAACCAAGCTTACGCGATTAAGCGTGAGTACTATCCAAGAAGCGTCTATAACCTAACAAACCGTATATCGGCTGAAGAGTGGACCGCCGATGCGATTGCGTCTAGACAGCGGCGGCTGGCACAGCGTGGTGTTCATATTTGGAGGTCTAACTTTTAAGGTTCTCTGGCTTTGTCTCTGCCAACATTGCAGCTGGCAATTTTAGCATCGAAAGATGGGGCGATCGCGCAGCCATCAAACTGACGACTAAAAAAGTGGCCTAAAAACCGGTGGGGGAACCCGGATTTCTCACAAGCAAATTGAGGGGGGAAGCTGAGTGTCAATAGTAACAGCTTAGTGAGAATGAGCTGATTCTGGAATGGCCGTGGGGACGACAAATGCGCTCTAGGCGATCGCCGAGAGCAGAGGGCAGAGATTTTTGGAAAAAATCGGCAGGCTGAAGCGAGGCCAAAGGCACCAGAGGCTATGAGATTAATAAGCAACGTAGCTCAAGGGGTCTACCCTGGCCGAGGCAGCTGGTTCAATCGGTAGTAAAGCCGCTCGAGCAAGTCACGGTAAGGTTCATGGGAAGCAAGGGCAATGTGAACCCGCCTAACGGATAAGCGAATATGGGCAGCGAGCTTGAGGAGCTTGAGGCGGATGGTGCCCAGCTGAGCCTTGGCAAGGACGGTGCCATAGAGCAGATGCTGACGAAGGGCATGCATGAGCACATAGGCCATCGAAGAGAACCAAAGCCGCAGCTGGTTACTCTCGAAGGTATGGGTAGAGGTGCGGTCGCTGAACAGGGCAAGCTGGTGTTCCTTGATGCGATTCTCCATATCGCCCCTGGGGCAATAGAGGTCTTGGTGAAGCGCTGAAGGAAGCATCTGGCTCGCGGGAATCGAGGTGACGACATAGTGACGCTTGGGGCCAGCCTCTGAGTAGGTGATTTTGCTCACCACGCGCCGCCGCCTTGTCCAAGACGATTGGGTGCGGTAGTAGACGGTACGATACCAAGCGGTGGTGGGCAAGGGAGGCTCGACGCTACCGCAGCGCTCGAACTCAGCTTTAGCCTTGGCTTCAAGCGGTTGGCTCATGCGCTCCAAAACCCCATTGCCCGCTAGCCCCAGCACATAGTCCACACTTGGCTGCGCCTCGCACCAGCTCATGATGTCCTCTCGGCCATAGGCGCTGTCGCCCCGCACGATGATTCTCACCTCAGGCCAGCGCAGACGCAGCTTGGGAATGATGCGCTGCAGCTGCTCCAAAGCGCCTTGAGCTGGGTCCACGTTCGAAGGGCGCAGTTGCGCCGCCAGCAGGTGATGTCCGCAGAAAATCAACAGCGGCGCGTAGCACTCATGCTGGTAGTAGCCATTGAAGAAGCTATCAATCTGGTTGCCATGGGTAGCATCATCGGTTACGTCCAAGTCCAATATCAGCTCCTTTGGAGTGGGCTCTGATAGCTGGAAAAATAGGTCAAGAAACGTTTGCTCTATCGCCTCCCGGTCCATGCTGATGCGCACGTAGCGCCCTGGCTTTTCGCTGTCGTAGTGCGGCGAGCCCTCGAAGCGATTCAGCGTACTCTTGCCTGACAACGGCGCGCAGCGGGCGTGATTGCTCTCAAGCTTCCCAACCGCCGCGCAGAAGCTCAGGTCGTGGCGCAACTGCTCATGGTCATTGAGATCCTCATATCCCTGCACCAATCCATACAGCCGCTGGCTCAACAGATGCTCTACGCTATGCTGCACCCGTGATGGGTCTCGGTGGTCCGTGAAGCACTCCGCAAACTTACCGCTGATGCCAAAGTGGCGATCTACTGCTGCCACTAGCGCTAGCCCACCGTCGTGGCTCAGGTGCCCACCATCAAAATCCACGACAACCTTGCGCTTGTCGATGCGATCTACAACGATGGGTTTTCCGCTACACTCTGTAATTGTTGGGGTCATAGGTTAAAGCTGCCAGAAGCTTTGTGGTATCTGCATTCTCGCAGTTCTTTGACCCCAACTTCTACCTCTTGGTGAGATATCCGGGGGAAGCGCTGTGCAAGCTAAGTTAAGTAGGTAGGGCTAGAAAAGCTGAGCTATGCAACGGATTGTAAAGGGTCCAGTTTGGAGGGAAATCTAAAGCGCTGTGCTTCATATCCGCCCGCCTGCGCTCTGGCACCAATGCCATCGATGGCCGCATAGCAAAGATCTAATTCATCCTCGAACATCTGCCCTGCAAGTTCGTGCGCCTTGAGCTGATGCCACTCGCCCTCAATCGGATTCATCTCGGAGCAATACTTGGGCAAGAAGAACAGATACAGTCCCTGTGATTCCCACTGGGCTCGTTTCTGCTGCACCTGCTTACAGGTATGGATTGGAGCATTGTCCTGCACAATCACTCTTATGCGTCCGGTTTTCTCCATCACCTTTTGGGCCTGGCGAGCCTGCTCGTCCATCACGGTGATGTAGCGCTGCGCGTCGAAACTACCAATCACTAAGGCATAGACAAACTTGATGCCTCCTTGGAGCAGCCCCAATATACTGACGCGTCTGCCCTTTCGCTTCGTTTGCTCTTGCCGCTTCTGCTCACCCCGGAAATAGTAGCTGTAACCTACGGGCATCCACTGGCAGAAACCAGACTCATCCGTGTAGAAAAGGTCAATATCCCCTGCCGCCGCTGCCCACTCCAGCATATCCAAGTCTGCTTGCTTCTTTGCCTTCTCCTCTGGGTCTTGCTTGTTGCGGTGAGAGTGGCGCGTCCTCTTCCATATCACCCCCTTTTTTCCAGTACCCGTCTGAGATGGTCTGCGCTCAACTGTACTCCTCGCTCTTCTGCTAGCTTTTGCGCTAGCTGGCGACTATTGTAGGTTCGTGGCTCTTCCCTCAGGCATGATTCTAGATGTTCCATATCCTCGTTCTGCCATCGCCGCTTGGCACCGGGGTGAGGGCCATCCCACAGCCCGCCTAACCCTCTCTCCTGCCACCGACGTAGCGTCTGGCGCACCGTTTGCACGTTCTGGCCAAAGTGAGCGGCTATCTTCTCCACGTACATCCCCTGATGGCTCAAACGAACCGCTTGGGCTCGGTCTTTGACTCTTTGAGGAACCGTCTTGGCTTTGCGCAGTTCAAATAAGGTGCGATCCTCTTCAGGATTGAGGAAGATGCGTAAGCGTGCGCCCATGACATGATGCCTCCCACTGACGATAGAGTTGTTCCTTCATAGAACTACATGTTGCTAAGCTTTTCAAGGCCGAACTACTTACATTCAGCAGATAAAGTTCTTCTGCTCTTGTACATCTGCTGTAAAGCAGCTTATTCTTCCATAGTCGTGAAAACAAGCATCAGCAAAAAGCTGTTTAGCGTCGTTACCATCGCCGCGCTACTCACAGCCTGCTCAGGGCAGGGCGATCGCGCTAGCACCGCCTCAGATCCTAAAACTCCAGAAACTACTTCGCCCTCTAAAAATCAGAAGGCCGACGCCAACGCCTCCAGCGACGCTGACGATATTGAAAGCGCCTACACCGATTTAAACCTTGAGGACTGCGAAGTTCTAGAGACCTACGAAGAGAGCGGCGGTATGGCGCTGCGCTGTGAAGGGTACCAAGGCATCCCGCTCTACGTCACCGAATCGGACATTCGGTTCGACGTCGACGCGGGCGTCCCCAACGACGAGTGGACGACCGCAAATCGCCCCTTCAACTCAATCGGCGATACCGTCGAGTGGCGACTTCAGGGCGGTCAGCCGGTGGCGGCTATCCTGCGCTACAACTTCGAATCGGGCGGTAGCCCCAACGTCCAATCGTCAGAGCTAGCCGTTTTCACAATTGGCCAGGAGGGAGACCCCGGCTGCCTAGTCGATTGGGTCACCGCCGACGCTGAGCCTAGCCAGAACGTCGCCGCTCGCCAAATTGCTGATCGGGACGCTAAAACCTTTGACTGCAGCTCTCGTTCCGCCGCCGCCTCGCCAAACAGCACTCAGCTTCCGGACGCCGTGCTGGGCACCTTTGATACCACTCAAGCGCAGTGCTCGGAGCCGGGAACATCAATGGCTGAGGTGACCATCTCCCCAGACAAGCTCGACTTTTACGGTGGCGACGCGACGGTGAACAGCGTTATCCCTCAAGAGAATGGGTACGTCATTGACGCCACCTATTATCAGCGGGAGGGGGTACCAGAGGTGAGTTCAAGCCCGGCTGAGTATTTTATCGAGCCAGCTGAAGACGGTGTCCGACTGGAATGGAGATCTGAAGGGTTCGAGCCAAAAACGCTGGTCCGCTGCGATTAGTCGCCGTTATTGATTTATTTACCCACTGCCCCATTCGTTCTCAATCACCATGTCCGTAAAACCAGCTGTCGCCCTACTCGCAGTTCTACTTGCCGGGGCCTGCGCTCGCAGCCCCGCGCCTGCTGACCCTGCTCGCCCTCCGGCAGCCGAAACCCGTACCGATGGCGATCGCTCCCAAACGGGTAATCCCGAAGCTTCAACCGGGGAGACCTCGCCCGAAGCGGAGCAGCCGCGCCAGACACCGCCATCGGAGCCAGCTCGAAGCGAGCCGCAAAGCGAAAGCCCAGCGCCAGCCGACAATAGCTCGGCGACGAACTCGGCAATGGAGGCTGACAAGGTTGAGACCGTCCGGTTTGCCCCAGGTGCAAGCAGCGCTGCGGTGAGCGGCAGCATTGCTGGCTTTGCCCTCCACGACTACATTGTGCAGGCGTTTGCGGGACAAATCCTAGAAGCGACAATGCGCAGCGACGGCCCGGCGCTACTTATCGTGATTGAAAATGAGGGGTATCAGCCCGACGATATTCAGGGGGTACCGGCGGCAGAATCGCAGTCGATAACGCCTCCGGGCAGCGCTCAGTTTGAAGGGTGGCGCTGGCGAGGGACGCTGCCGGCAGACGGAGAATATAGAGTGCGGGTGGCGCACTCTGGCTCAGCGGCCAATGCAGGTTCGGTGAGCGACTATTCCCTTGAGATAAAAATCGAGTAGATACGTTTTGCAATAACCTATCCAGCGGAGAATTGCCGGTTGCTGAGATAAATCTCGTCTAGGTTAGGGAGGCTGGCCGTAGGGCGGTGCTATGGGAGCTGGAGGCGTTACGCCTGCTTGAGGAACGGCACCAGATGCATCATGTAGTCCCGTTTTCCGATGGGGACGCCGGCCATGCGAAGAATGTCGTAAGCCGTCACCAGATGAAAGTAGAAGTTTGGCATCAGGAAGTCGTTGACGTAGGTGCGTCCTGGCAGCTCTAAGTAGGTGCCGGGGCCGAGGTCGATGCGCGCAACCTCTTCTAGCTTGTCGTCTTCGGCGTCGATGCTCGTCAGCAGCGCTTTGGTGTTGGCGATGTGGTCGTAGGCTTGGGCGAGGGAGGTGACGCTTGGATCGAGGTTATCCATGGGGTTGCCGCTGCACCACAGGGCGAAGCTGCGGGGTTGGTTGCAGGTGAAGGCGATTTGGGTGCCGAAGGGGAGCATGTCGGGGGCGAGGCGGGTTTCGAGGAATGATTCGTCGCCGTTGAAGTGGGTTTGAGCGGTTTTTAGGAGGTGCTCAAGGGTGGTGAGGCGGTCTTTGAATATCGTCTTGATTGAGTCTATGCTTTGTTTTTGCATTTTGCAGTTTCTCAGGGTTTATTTCATCGAGTCGCACTACAGCCGCGTAAGACTTGCTGTTTCCGGACTGTATCGAAACTGATCGAGGGTTCCTACTTTTATTTTCTCAATCACTTCCTCGATCACCTCAAATGGGATAAGAAACCATTCCCTTGGCTGTACGGGTACACCAAAGCGATCGGATAATTCTACATCTAGTCGAGCGCTGTCGAAAACCTTATGAAGAAGGGCCTCAAGCTTCTTTCGGTTGATGTTAAATAGCTTGAAGGTAGTAACAATTTCTACCTCTGCGAGTAGGTAAGTTGGGTCATTTTTGGCATTGGCAACTCGCTTTTTTACATCACCTCCAGTTACACCAATCTTATGAATTATCGATCGATGCTTGGCAATGAATGGATCATCTGACTGGCTGCGCAGCACGTAAATGCAACCAGCTGCCAAGTCGTCTTCGTCTTCAGTATGGGAGAACAGGGGACCAAAGTTCTCTGTCTTAGTAATTCGGCGACTAGCTTTGTCTTTATTTAAGGCTCTCTGGAGAGATCGCAATAGTAAATCGCTCTCGGTCGCGTTGTCGTAAATCACCCGTAGTCTACGGTCCTGGCGGCCATAGTCGCTCACGAACGGCTCGCCCATGTCGGCTACCAATACTTTTTGCCCATCCAGAATGAATAAGTCACCTGTGTTGATTGCTGCATTGTCTTGATACTTCAGCGTTTGCCGTACTCCGGCGTCCAAGTCCTGCTGCACTTGCTTAAAAACAGGCTCAAACTCGGCGAAGTCTTTGCAGGGGTTACGCTGGGCGATTTCCTCAGCGGCTTTGATTTCCTGGCGGGAGCGAACATGCGTAAGCTGAGTGACGTCGTTTTCTGAGGTAGCATCAACGCCCAGTTCTGCGAGCAGCGTTTCGTCATCTAGATTTTCACCTATGGGGAGAGCGAAGGCGGCATCGGCCTCTAGCAGCCCGCGCGAATCTAGCGGCTTCAACAGTTCGCGACAGTCCTCTAATTCTCGCAAGCGATCGAGACGCACGGCGTAGAGGCGCTCAAAGATATCGCGGTCCTCGCCATGCTGAGGGAAATGGCCGTGCTCTTCTACAAATCGCTCAATTTCCTCAAAGCCCGCAATGATTCGTTCTTCTTTCTGGGACCGCTTAATAGTGGGGGTGGGTGCAGTATCCACGCCTAGTTCAGCGAGCAGGTCCAGATCAGCGTCAGTGGTGTGCTTAGCCATCAGTCTCCTCTCTTACCTTGCGCTGCAAGAAGGTGATTCCTTCCGCCATGCGTTTTTCCCAGGGGTCAGTGGCCGTAAGGGAAGGGACTCGGCCTTTCTCTTGTTTAAATCGTACCGCCCGCCTGGCCAGTTCTCTCGCTTCGTCTACGGTGAGGCTAATTCGCTTAGCGGCGATTACTGCAGCAACCTGCTTCAGCCGCTCTTCGCTCATGGTCTTTGCCAAGATGGCGTAGGCTTCACCAAAGGGGTTGATGCGATCGATTAGATCCATATCGAGGTCGGTGACTGAGAGGGCAAACTTTCTTATCCCATCAATCAAAGCCGTGTTCTTCGTCGGCTCGCCGCCATCGGCATTGACGTTGTACGCTCCAGCCGCTTCGCCCACTACGTTTTTACCCTGCTGGACTAGGTTGAGCGCGGCGATCGCATGCTGGCGGATAGCTTCTTGATCTTCGTTGCCTAGGTCCGGAAATTTCTCTTGAACAATTTTACCCATACGCACCTGGGTCAGTTCTTCAGGCACCAGCTCCTCTTTTTCTGTAAAAAGGCCCTTCTCGATGGTTGGCTTATCTTGCACGAAGGCCGTTACGAGTTCGGTCAAGTCTTCGCGGCAGATCCGCTCAGCCTCTGGGCTCTTGGGCTCAGCCAGTCCCTTAATTTCAATTTGAATCTGGCCAGTATTCGGGTTGACGCCCACGTTGCACCCACTCGGGTCGTAGCCATCCTCGCCGTAGTCGTAGCCATCTGTGGGCGCATTGTCGCGGCGCTTAGGCCGAAACTCAAAGCGGGGCGCAAGCACTTGCTCCATCAGCAGGCTGGCGGCGATCGCTTTGAGGGTATCGTTCACGGCTTCGGTGACGACTGTTTCAGTGGCGTCGGGTTCAGCAATTAAGTTAGTGAACCGGGCGCGGGTCTTGTTGGGGGCATCGCGGGTGGCCCGGCCAATGATTTGCACAATTTCCGTCAGGCTAGAGCGGTAGCCCACCGTCAGGGCATGCTCGCACCAGATCCAGTCAAAGCCTTCCTTGGCCATGCCAAGGGCAATGATGATGTCAACATGGTCGCGGTTGTTCTTTTGAGTAGGGTCTTTGAGGGCGGCGGCGACTTTGTCCCGCTTGCTGGGGTCGTCATCTACGAGGTCGGCAATCTTGAGCACGGTGCCGTCAGCAGTTTTAACCCGCTGAAATCCGGTGTTAGGGTCAGCGCCCAGCCATTCCCCCAGCTCATCAATGATGTGCTCTACCTCGCGGATTTTGTCTTTGGTGCTTTCGCGGGAGTTGACGTTGGGAATATGCAGGATGGTCTTCTCATGCGGATTGAGCACCTGCATGATTTCGTCGGTGTAGCTACCCGAATAAAAGTAGTAGCCGATGTCGAGCTGCTTGAGGTATTGGTAGCCGTTGAGCTGCTCGTAGTAGGTGTAGGTAACGGTATCGAAGCGGGCTTCATCTTCGGGGTGCAGTACGGCTTCAGCGTCGCCGCGAAAGTAGGAGCCGGTCATGGCGACGATATGGGCCCTTTCGCGGGCCATGAGCTGACGGATATAGTCGCCCAGCTTGTTATCAGGGTTGGCGGAGACGTGGTGAAATTCGTCTACGGCGATGAGGCGATCGTCGAAGGCTGCAACGCCGAACTTTTCCACGGCGAACCGGAAGGTGGCATGGGTGCAGACCAATGCCTTCGCGTCGCTATCTAGGAACGTCTTCACGGCATCGACTTTCCCGCCGTTGTCGCCGCCGGGGGCATCGCAGAGGTTCCACCGGGGTTCGACATGCCAATCAGCCCAAAACCCGAACTCGCTCAGCGGTTCGTCGTGGAAGCTAGAGCCAATGGACTTTTCGGGAACGACGACGATGGCCTGCTTGACACTCTGGTTCTCTAGCTTGTCGAGGGCAATGAACATTAGCGCCCGGCTCTTACCGGAGGCAGGGGGCGATTTAATCAGCAGGTATTGTTCGCCGCGCTTTTGGTAGGCCCGTTCCTGCATCGGGCGCATGCCCAGCGCGTTGGATTTTGTGGAGGTCCCGTCTTGGACGTAGGTGACGGAGACGGCGGGGATGGCGTTGGGTTTACTCATAAGGTGATCTATAGCGATTGAAATCGTTGTCTAGGCGTCACTGCGGCGAATAGGTAACTGACGAGTGCGAACGGAATCGTCGCTAATTGTGACCGCTGAACCCTTCATTAGCTCAGCTTCCACCATAGGCAGAACCTCTATAAGCTTTTGCGTGACAATATCGGGTTTGGCAGATGACAACCGTAGTGTGACCAAGCTAGGTAGCCCGTAGCTACTGAGAGCGACCAGCATAGAGAAATCTAGGTCTTGTGTCAGCACGACTCTACGTTCCGCACGGGCAAGCTCTAGGATTTCTATGTCGGCAGCAGTGGCGGGCAGCAGGTCTGTGCTGCGTACGATGTCATAGCCCTGCGACTTCAAATCGGCTATTGTTACGGGTGAGATATGAACATCGGCCAGCAAGCGTAGGCTAGTCATGCTGAAGTGAAACTCACAATTCGGTCAGACACTGCCCAGGCCGCGTAGTTGAGGGCCTGGCGAATGTCTTCCTCTTCCAGCTCTGGGTAAGACGTTAGAATTTCCTGAACAGATAGCTGGCTAGCGAGCAATTTGAGGATAAAGCCTACTGTGATGCGCATTCCTCGAATAGTTGGTTGACCAAGACATATTTGGGGATTGACGGTGATACGGTCTAGTTCTTTAGTCATTTTGAAGTTCCAGGTGTAGATTCAGTTTTTAGTTTCGGCATTTCTTTGCTCTCACTCTAGACACCTCTTCCAGGGCGGGGGTGAGGCTTTTCCAATTCCCCTTATCCTTTTTTGAAGAGAAAGGAGTATGTCACTTTTGAGCCCTCACCCTAAATCCCTCTCCCAAAATTGGGAGAGGGACTTGAGCTTCCTACTCCCCTTCTCCCAAGCTTGGGATATGTGTTTAGCGTCTTGGAGTCACCCCCCTCAATCCCCCTTGCCAAGGGGGGAAGCTCAATTCTCCCCCTTGGCAAGGGGGAGCTAGAGGGGGTAATACCAAGGCGTAACGCAACTTCTCCACATGCGCTAAACACGTATAGTTTGGGAGAAGGGGCTGGGGGATGTAGAGCTTTGCTCTTCTCGAAGAGTGGGCCTCTTTGGAGTTTACAAAGGTGACATGCTCCCAGGGAGAAGGTGTTGGTAGATGAGAGGCTGATGCAAACTTGCGATGCTGACACATTTCTTTTAATGCTCACTTACTGGTCATCTTGGTATACAGCTCAAACAGCTTTTCTAGCCGCTCCGTATCATTCTTGAAGCGGCGACCGATGTAGATGCGCTCTAGCACCTCGTCGTTGCGATCGTGGGCTTGGCGGACGAGGGGGAACTCGCTGTCCATGCGATCGGGGTCGTACATGTCGGCGATGGTGGCGGGGAAGTAGCGTTCGCGGGCGAGGAGGATGTCTTCGGCGCAGCGGGTGAGGTCGGTTTTATTTTGTTCGGTGAGGGTGGGGATAGGGAAGGTATTGTAGCAAGTAGAGGATGTATATCTTATGTCTTGTCTAAGCCTTCCTGAAATGGCTCTCACCCAGGACAAATGTATGCTTGAAGAAACAACAGAGAAGACATAGAGGCCGGGTTCTTGAATTATGCTGGCATTGTTATTGATCACGTAGTTGTCGTCTAAATATCCTGCGGTAACGTAATTTCTATTCTCAGAAAAAACTGTTGGCACAACTATCTGACAGGTATTACGTTTATTGATCCAAGCAAATTTATGGGGGCGGCAAGCTGCTGTCTGAGCCCGTGTTCCACCGTTTTTTCTGTATTGTCTGACTTGCTCTATTCGCTGAGAAATTTCTTCGCTATTTAAAGCATTATCTAGCTCATCGTCTTTAATCCAAATACACCACCGAAGAGAACCTTTTATGAGCTCTCCAGAACCTATGCATGGACGAATATATCTTGCAAATCCTCCATGGCTTTCATCAGCTATTCTATCTCGCTGCTTCCGATCAAGTATCAGATATCCATTGTCCAATGCACCACTTCCATCAGTGATTTCAGCATCAAAGCTAATAGGCTCTCTTATGGGTTTGACAAAGACATTCTTAGCGTTTATGAGATAAGCATTTATATTTTTAACGTTCTTTACGCTAAGCGAACCACTACTATCAAGCTCGTAAAGCTTACGTCCTTTAAGAGGAAAGCTAGACAACCCAACTATGACTACAGATACTCCTGCATTGTGACTTGCCAAATTGGACCATGTGAAAGACGTATAGGCAAAGAAAATCTCTTGACTACTTTTGCGAATGAGTGGCCAAAGAATTGATGCTTGTCCTCCTTGACAGATTGAGTTCGTAGCAACAAAAGCGCTTACAGTTGTAGTAGTTTGACTATAGTCAGCGGCCTTTAGAATCCATCCGCATACATAGTCAAGTGCTTTCCAAGTTTTCGTTCTAGATACAAATAGCGCGCCTAGATCCTCTGTTTGCTCTTTTGTACGCCAGTTACTACCTTTATAAGGCGGATTCCCACAAATATATGTCTCCCCCCCCTCATTCTCAAACTCCACCTCCGCCTCATCATGCACGGTGCTAAACAAATCCTCCCCCTGCACCCTCACCTCCGTCCCCGTCGGCGGACAAACGCTCAACCAATCCAGCCTTAGCGCATTCCCACAGGTAATCCAGTTATCATCCTTCAGCGGCAAAAACTCCGCCAGTGCCAGCCGCTGCCCCCGATACAGCACATCACACTGATACTCCGCAATAATCAGCGCCAGCCGTGCCACCTCACAAGAAAAATGCCGAATCTCAATTCCCCGAAAATTCGTTAGCGGAATCTCCGACCCGCGCTCCGGCTCCCCCCGCCGTTGATTAATTTCCGCCTCGATCGCCCTCATCTCCTTGTAAGCGATCACCAAAAAATTCCCCGACCCACAGGCCGGGTCAAATACCCGAATCCGGGCCATCCGCTTACGCAGGTTCAGCAGCTTGCGGCTATTGTCCTCTGCCGCTTCTAGCTGGACACGCAAATCATCTAAAAACAGCGGATTTAGCACCTTGAGGATGTTTGGCACGCTGGTATAGTGCATCCCCAGCGCCCCCCGCTCTTCGTCATCCGCCACCGCCTGAATCATCGAGCCGAAGATGTCGGGGTTGATCTTGGTCCAGTCCAGATTGCCGACGTGTAGCAGGTAGGAGCGAGCGATGCGGCTGAAGCGAGGGACGCCCTCACCCCCGGCCCCTCTCCCAGATAGGGAGAGGGGAGAAATGGTCTCTTGTTCCCCTTCTCCCGCTTTGGGAGGGGCTACGGGATGAGGGCTAGGATAAGAGCCAAACAGCCCCCCATTCGCATAGGGAAATGCATTCGCCCAGCTGCGAATACCCGCCGCTGCCCGCTCCTTCACCGGAATGCTCATCGCCCGAAAAATTTCTGCTAGCACCTCATGGGTATTCGAAGAATCGCGCTCGCTCATCTGCGCAACAGTGTCCGTAAACAGGTTATCGCTGTAGAAAATATTCGTATCCTCCGCAAAGAAGCAGAAGATCAGCCGCGCCATAAAGTGGTTCATCTCCTGGCGACGCTCCGCCGTATCCCAGTCTGGGTTCTCCTTCAGCAGCTCCACATACAGGCGGTTGAGGCGACCCGTCGCCTTGATGTCGAAGGCATTCTCCCGAATCTGCTTGACCGTCGTAATGCCCGCCAGCGGCAGGAAAAAGCCGAAATGGTCGTGGAAGTCAGGGTAGTCACAGGCGACCGTCTCACCATCGGCGAGGTTCTCTGCCTCCAAGGTTTGGCCGTCGGTCGCCAGAACAAGCTTTGCCTTATGTTTCGCAGTAGCGGGGCTCTCCCGCAGGGCGGCGAGCGTAGCCGTCACCTCACCTTCCGGGCACACCTTCAGGTGAATATTACTGCGTTGGAGAACGCCGCCCAGGTCGGATTTATTAGAGCTATTTTTTCGGCTTTTAAGCTTTTTGATAGTCGTTTTCTTGTTGCCGAAGGCTTCGAGGAAGGCAAAAGGGAATGCTTCTGCGTCGAAGGGCGCTTCGGCAAGTTGGGAGACGGCTTCTTCGATCTCGACTGCATTCATGCTCTAACCATCGATCGCTTAAGAATTCGATGATAACCTCCCAGGAGGCGGCTGAGGCATCGCAGACTCCTAGACGCAAACCGCTGTCTTCAATCATAGCCACTGATTCAGTAGCGTAGCCAAAACCTTCACCCCCAACTCCACAAAATCTCCACAAACCCGTAACACCGCCACTCCTATCACCGGGCACCCTAAGCTCGTCCACGTATCAAATACCACAAAGAGCAAACCCATGCCCTACAAAAACATCGACGCCACCCTCACCCCCGAAGACCTCGCCGAAATCCACGACGCCATCACCACCATTCAAACCAAACTCCCCTTCCTGATCGCCCTCACCACCCAAGAGCGCCGCCGCCTGTTCAAAATGGGCGACAAAAGCCTTGGCTTTGTCAGCAACAGCCTCCAAGCCGCCCAGTCCAACCCCGACATCCTGCCCGTCAGCTTCAACCTGGGCGACTACGCCCAAGACTACCAGCTCGCCATGAACCTCAGCGACATCCGTTCCCGGCTCGGTCAGCTCAACGAACAGGTCGACGACACCCTAATCGCCGTCGGTAGTGAGCTGATGGGCACCAGCCTCAACATCTACGACTACGTCAAAACCGCCGCCAAACGCCGACCCGGACTCAAGAGCGTCGCCTATTCCTTGGGCGATCGCTTCCGTGCCATCGGTCGCCGCCGTCAGCCTCAGACCGAAGAGGCATAGCGCCTCAACGCCAATGCATCTACCCAGTTCAGCCAGTCCGTCAGACTCACCCGCGTGGTCTCACGGCTGGCTGTCGTCGTTTAAAGGGAGCGCGCTGCAGAATCAAACTTCACGAGCGAGTGAATTTTACTCGGCAATCAGTGATTATCACTCACCCGCGAGCCATCAGACCTTTTGCGAGAGTGCCCCCCCACCCGCCACAACGTAAACGCCGCTCGCCTGCGAGTAAAGATGACTCAGCCATCAGCAACAGCCGGAGGGTCATGACATCACAAGACTTGCCAGAGCGCGATCGCCACTCTCGCCAGCGAATGCCCTTTAGGCCGCTGCGTAGACCAATACTCCCGCCAGAGCGAATATAGCAAGCGCCCGCAGCTAAAAGCGCGGGCTATCGAACGCCGTCCGCTAAAGCGGACTCTAGAAACGCATTGATGCTCAAACCATAGGCTAGAAGTGCGCTTAACCCGCTTGAGCGGGTGACCTCTACTAGCCCGCGCTTCAGCCGCGGGTGGGGTGAAAGCGAAGCTGAAACTCTAATGAAGAATCTGACCCCCTATTCGCCAACAGCATCATTTATCTGCGGGTGGGCTGAAAGCGTAGTCAGCTCGTCGATTGCTCATCATCCGCCAAACTGAGAACTGCTGAAATATCAGCCGCCCTCTTGCCATAGCAGACGCAGATGACCTATTCTGTGTGGCTAGAGCCGTGTCCCATGGTTCTAGTCTCCCAAAGATTCGGTCTGGCGGAGCCGCATGTTGATGATCAGCAACATGTGGCCCCTGAGCCACCACGACAGAGTTAGCTGTGCGGATGACCTGCGTCGATTGTACCTGAGTCATTCCGAACCCCTAAAACGTCTGGAATGTCCGGGTTCTTTGGGGGACTCCAACACAACACAAAACCGGAGTCCCTCATGACAATTCAATATCCCTTCGCTGCCCTTGATTCAAGAGGCCGCCCAGCTCGCTGTGCAACAGCCCAATCTGAACCAGCTCGCAGCGGACTCGTCTACGCGGCTTCCCTCCCTCCTGGAAGCAGAGCCGAGTGTCCCCACCCTGGTTGAACCCTCCCCCGCTCCCGGATGTGAGTACTTGCGCCATCTGATCAGTCGGCTCTCCCGAAGGCGTTCGCCACGCCATTGAGCGGCTGCATGTGCTGCAGTATGTGGAGCACCGCCTGTGGACACCGCTGATTACGGTGCCGGAGCAGGGGATTCGCATTACCCCGGCCCAAGGGCAGGTGCTGAGCTACCTGGTGCAGCAGCGCCCACTGCGCTAATCGCCTATTAGCTTTCAAGGTGGCAAGGGCAGGGACAATGCCTTACCCTTGCCAGGTTCAAGTCCACGTCACCCATTTTTGATAATGAACCAAAGCTTGACGGTGAGCCTCTACGCCATGACCTCCACCCTGCCCCTCAAAGTTAACCTCACCCACAGCCCCCTCAGCGACGCGCAATTCTACCAGCTCTGCTGCAATAACCCCGACCTCGCCATCGAGCCATCGGGGGAAGCAGTGCTCCCCAGCTTTACGCTGATAGCGGAGAGGTTTTAGCGTTGAGACAGCACGTGGCGAAGGGGCCTTCGCGATATCAGTGGCTCCGTTGATGGTAGATCCTGCTGCAGCGTTCACCCTAGAGCACCTGCGCCACTGGTGGAGCGCGATCGCCCCAGCATGCACCGCTGAACTCGACGTATCGATCGACCTCTGGGCAATACTGCAGCGCTCTTGGTCTCTGTCGCCGGGCTTGCATCAGCTGCCCATCGTGCTGGGTCAAACCTACGAGGCCGAGCTGGCGTCTTCCACCACAGCAACCCCCACCCGCAAGCGCCAGGGCAGCTACTACACCCCAGAAGCGATCGCCCAGTTCATGGTGGAGGCCACCCTAGCGCCAGCCTGCCGCGGCTCAACCGCGCCCACCGTTCTCGACCCGGCCTGCGGCGGCGGAATTTTTCTCGTTTTAGCCTACCGGTATTTGGTTCAGCGCTGTCAACCCTCGCTCCCACAGGACTACGCACGGCTGCTGGGTGCGCTATCCGGCGTCGATATTGACCCCAATGCGGTGGCGGTGACGCGATTGGCTCTGGGTTTGGCGGTGGCGAAGGCAGTTCTAGAACGTGGCTATGCTGTTAACGCCGCTGGTAGAACATGTCGGAGTAGTATTTGGTCTCTCGTGGACCCCTCAGCCCCGACATTTGAGGGAACCCAGGCAAACTCAGACTGCTCGCTGTCATCAGAGGCAAGTACTTCTAACCTCGAATCCTGCTCCCCCAGCATTGGGGGCCGGGGGGCCGCTGCGAACGGTGAACCCTCAAAATCGCTCTGGGATGTGAATGATACCGGCGATCGCATCTATGGTCTGACCAGCCTCAGCCAAACCATCCGCTGCGGCAATGCCCTTATACATACTTCGGGGCCTCTCGAGGCGATCGCCCTAGACCTCGCCCCTTATCCCCTCCAGCAAACTCAGTTTGACGTTGTGCTCGGCAACCCCCCCTACCTCGACTCAGAGGCGATGGTGGCTCAGCTTCCTCACTGGCGCGCCTACTGCCGCGGCAGATCGGCCCGGGGCCGACGATACCTGACGGCGCAGGGCAACTGGGATCTGTTTTGCGTTTTCATTGAGCGGGCGCTGGAGCTGTGCGGTGAGGGAGGCTGGCATAGCTTTGTGGTGCCCAATAAGCTTATTTGCGCGGATTACGCGGCAGAAGCGCGATCGCTGCTGGGCCAGTACGGGCTATACCACCTGCGGGACTACAGCCGAGTGGGGAGTTTTCAGGCGGCGGTCTACCCCTTTGTCTATACGCTTCAAAAGCGTGCCCCCTCCCAGACCGATACGGTCCTCTATGAGGTGATGGCTCCCCCAGCGAAGCCTGCCAAAGCCCATAGACTCTGCCCCCAGCGCTTCCGCACTTCCCAACCCTGGTGTCTCTCCCCGCCGAGTCAGCGCTCTTGGCTCTCCCAACTCCAGACTTATCCAACCTTGAGCAGCGCCGCGACGGTGGTGGGGGCTGCGTCAGTATCCGAAGCCTACCGACTGCAGCCCCTCATTTACGATCTCATTCACAAACTGTCCCAGCCTACTGAGTTTCAGGTGGTGAATAGCGGCACCATCGATCGCTATACCCACGGCTGGGGCACCAAACCCTTACGCTACTTGGGCGATCGCTACCGGCGACCCGTGATTGCAAAAGCTGAGCTGTTGAGCGCCTTTCCCAAGCGCTACCAACAGTCCGCCTCATCCAAGCTGATTGTTGCCGGCCTTACTCAGCAGCTAGAGTGCGTCTGGGATAAGTCAGGCATGCTGATGGCGGGGAAGTCTACGACGATCATCCTGCTCGATGCAGACCAGGCTCCAGTCATCGGCCCGGTTTTGCTCGGATTGCTCAATAGCGCCCTGATGACCGCCTACTTTCAGGCGGTATTTGGCGGCAATGCCCTTCAGGGGGGCTACTTGCGGGTAGGGCCACCCCAGGTGCGATCGCTGCCGCTGCCGCCAGAGTACGTCTGGGTCCAATCGCCTTCAGAAGTTGAGCGCTTGCGCGAGCTGGTCTGCCAGCGACAGCTATTGAGTCGCCCTACGGGGGGTCACATCGCGCAGGGCGACTCGCAGCAGAGAATAGACTTCGAAATTGATAAGCTAGTCTGTCAGCTGTACGGCGTTTCGAGTGAGGACATTCTATTGTCGTAGTCTATGGCCGTGATTTAACAGATGGGAGCGATCGCCTGGGCAATTGCTAGGTAAAGCGGTGTGCAGCCCGTTCCAAGCGCGGATGATGCCCAATGATCGAAAAGGTTTTGATATTGAGCATTGTCTCACCGAATTTCTCGCCGACCTATTTTCAATTGACGATGCTCTGGTGTACTAAACCGCATCCATGTTGAGGCCTGGAGTTTTAGGGGAACACCTTGAGAGGCTGTAACCCTTGAACTGGCGTCTTTTCGGGGCCAGATAGAAAACTACGGTTTTCGAGCTAGACGAGGTTTATCAGGGTTTTTCCTAGCGGATCGCCTTGCCGTAGGCGATCGCTGGCTTGGTTGGCAGGGGTACGGTTTTGGCTCTATGGGCCTCAGAACTGATGTACCAGATTGTGCAATAGATAATGGACAAAAAGTTCCTTGCCCATCAAAGGCATATGGCTTAATATAGTGGTTATCTCAAAATAGTACGCTACATCTAGAGTTAACTTAGAGTCAATCGCCGTGGTTCAAAACATCGAACGGTCCCGTCAAGCAAGCTTTCCCGCTTCAGCTCCCGCAGCCCCCGCCGTCTTCTACAGGACCTACAGCCGCCGCGGCAGCGACCCCGACGCCACCCGCGAAACCTGGGGGCAAATGTGCGATCGCACTCTCACTGGGTTGGTGAAGCTAGGTCAGCTTTCGGAGCGCGAGGCCGAGCTAGTGGGCCAGATGCAGCAGCAGCTTAAGGCGATGCCCTCGGGGCGCTGGCTGTGGGTGGGCGGCACGGCTTGGCTAGAGAAGCCGGAGAACTTTTCTGGGGCCTATAACTGCACCAGCACCAACGTCATCGACTGGCAGGCCTTTGGCCTAATGATGGACCTAGCCATGATGGGCTGCGGCACGGGAGCGGTGCTAGAGCACAAGTACATTAACCTGATTCCCTGTCCTCGCAATCTGCTGCAGGTGGTGACGCAGAGCGACATCGGCACCGTTCCGGCAGAGCAGCGCCAGGAGAAAACCGAAGTCTCAATCGATGACCACGAGGTCCACATTCGGGTGGGCGATAGCCGTCAGGGTTGGGTGTCGTCGTATCAAGCGCTGCTGGAGCTATCGACCGATGAGCGGTTTACTGGCGAGATAAGCGTCACGGTGGACCTGAGCCACGTGCGGCCAGCGGGAGAGAAGCTAAAGGGATTCGGCGGCGTGGCCAATCCTGTGCGCCTGCCTAGGCTTTACCAGCGCTGCGCCAATATTCTCAATAAGGCGCAGGGCCGGAAACTGACGTCGGTGGAATGCTGCCTGTTGATTGATGAGGCGGCAGCTTGTGTTGTTGCCGGGAATATTCGGCGCAGCGCGGGAATTCGTCAGTTTGGCAGCGACGACGATCAGGCGGCTCAAGCTAAGGATAATTTATGGGGACAGGATGCAGACGGGAGCTGGCGCATTGACCCCGAGCGAGACGTGCTGCGCATGGCCAACCATACCCGCGTGTTTCACCACAAGCCCTCGCTAGAAGAATGCCAAGCGGCGGTGCGCAAGCAGTATTACTCTGGGGAAGGCGCTATCCAATGGGCAGGAGAGGCGATCGCGCGGGCGAATGTGGATTTGGTGCGATCGCCTGAGGAGAAGGCTGAGTTTCTGAAGCGCTACACCAGCTCTCCGGAAGCAGCTCAATCCTACCTACAGGAGCTGGCGTCTAACTCTGGTGTAGAGCCTTTAGCTGCTGAGGAGCTGAAGCACCGTACGGAGCGCTATGGCCTCAATCCCTGCGTTACTGCGGATACCTGGGTCCATACCGAGCACGGTGCTCGCCAGGTGAGTGAGTTAAAAAATGAGCAACGCTCTATAAACGTGTATGTAGATGGCAAATTACACAGCACTACGGAAGAGGGTTTCTTTTGCACTGGCGAAAAGCCTGTGGTCAAGGTAGTAACGAATGAGGGCTACGAGCTTCGTCTCACTGAGAATCATAAGCTTCTTAAGGCAACATCCTGGACTCGGACAGAAGAGGATGAGGAGTGGATCGAGGCCGGAGAGCTACGCCCAGGTAATCGTGTCTTTATCCACGAGCATGACCCTTTTCGCGGTTGGAAAGGATCAGGTACAAAAGAGGAAGGCAAGCTACTAAGCAGCTTTATGAGGAAAAAGCTTAGTCTCGCTGGGTACCAAAGCGTCATACGGTATGAGCTGGACGGATACACGCAAACTCCTCCCATTAACGTCCAAGAATTGGCCAAGAGCTACAGCATTAACAACTCCGGACAAAAAACTATTACTCCCGCCATAGAGTCAGCGAGCTACGATTTCTATCTTGGCTTTTTAGAGGAGTTGTTTAACGTTGATGGCTTTGTACAAGAGCGGCAGCACAAAGACATTAGTATTCGCCTTATTGAAAGCGATCTGGAATTTCTTAAAGCCGTCCAGCGTATGCTGCTACGTCTAGGTATGGCATCTACTATCTGCCAAACCCTTCCTCTGACAGATAAGCGTTCGCTTCAAAGCTCTCTACGCGGATCCCAATCTCAAGCAGATAAAGTTCAATACGAATTAGTTATTAGCAATGACAGTGTCTACATCTTCGATAAGCTGATTCATTTTACGGAAGTCGAAAAGGAGCAGCAGTTAGAGTCTTTGATGCAAGGCTATCGTTACGGACTTCAGCACGGTCAGTTTGCAGTGCGCGTCAGCAGCGTCGAACCAGACGGTATCGAGCCGGTTTACGACTGCACCGTCCCTGGCCCGGCTCGCTTTGACGCCAACGGCTTCGTTGCCCACAACTGCGGCGAAATAATCGGCGTAGACTTCCACTGCAACTTGGCCGAAGTCCACCTCAACCAGCTCAACCCCGACAACCCCGACGAGCAGGAAGCCGCCTTCAAAGCCGGTGCCCTCTCCGTCGCCGCCCTGCTCAACCATCGCTTCCAAGAGCCGCGCTACCGGCGATCGCGGGAGATGGACCCCATCGTCGGCGTCTCCTTCACCGGCCTGTTTGACTTCTTCGTCCATGCGTTTGGCGTCGAATGGCTGCAGTGGTGGGAAGCAGGTCGCCCCAACACCATGCGCGGGCTGGAGTTCAAGCAGCAGGAGAAGGCGTATCTCAACCGCTGGCGCGACATCGTCCACGCCACCGTATGGGACTACTGCGATCGCCACGGCATCAAGCGGCCCAACCGCTGCACCACCGTTCAGCCTGCGGGCACCAAGAGCCTGCTCACCGGGGCCTCCTCCGGCTGGCACCCCCCCAAAGCCCAGCGGTTCATTCGCCGCATCACCTTTGGAAAGAGCGACCCGGTAGCTTTAGCCTGCATCGACTACGGTTACAGCGTCGTGCCCGCCCAGTCCGACAAAGACGAGCAGGGGCGGCTGCTAGATGACCCCTTTGACCCGCGCTGCACCGAGTGGCTGGTGGAAATTCCCACAGAGGTGAGCTGGGCCAACCTACCGGGCGCAGATCAAATCGATATTAGCCAATTCTCCGCCCTAGCTCAGTTTGACTTCTATATGCAGGTGCAGCAGCACTACACTACCCACAACACCAGCGCTACCATCGAGCTGCGGGAGCCGGAAGTAGAGCCGCTGGCGGAGGCAATTCACCAGGCTATTGAAACCGATGCAGGCTACATGTCGGCGGCGCTGCTGTCCCGCTTCGATGACCATCAGACCTTCCCCCGCCTACCCTTTGAGCCCATCGACAAAGCTCAGTACGAGCAGCTGATGGGCAAGGTGTGTGAGCGGCGGTCGGTGGACGACTTCTACAAAGCGCTGGTCCGCTACGACTTGGGTGAGCGGCTGGAGGCAGGGCCTGCCGGATGTGATTCGGACAAGTGCATGATGCCGGAGACGCGGCCTGATGCGTAGTCTATTCCCAGCGCGGCCAACCCTGATGCGCATCACCACGGGCTTAGGACGATCGCTAGCGCTGATTCTAGCCGTTCTGCTGGGCCTCGCGCGGCCCGCTTCGGCTGCCCCCAGCATCCCCACCCTCACCTGGTCAGATAGGGCGATCGCCTACGAAAATCGCGTCGGCGAAGACGTCACCCTCTACTGCCCGCCCAGCGGGACCCCGTCCCCCACCTGGGGCACCGACCGCTACAGCAGCAACTCATCGGTTTGCAGCGCCGCCGTCCACGCGGGCCTGATCACCTTAGAGGAGGGCGGGGCGATCGCCATTCGCATCTTGCCGGGAGACGCGGTAACGGGAAGCGATCGCAACGAGATCTCCACCAGCAGTCGCGCCGCTACCGCCGCTAGCTTCACCTTCACCAACCCCCGAGATTTTGTCGCTGACCTGCTGCCCACGGCCTTCGGCGATCTGCCACTCCACCCCATCACCTGGGCCACCACCGCCGCCCCCAACTGGCGGCAGCCGTCCCCCCTCGAAGCCTACTTCTGCCCTGCGGGGTCAGCTGAGCCGGTGTGGGGGAGCGACTCATACAGCCAGGACTCTTCTCTCTGCACCGCCGCCGTCCACGCGGGTCAGATCACCTCTAGGAGGGCGGTCCTATCGTGGTGCAGCGTTTGGCGGGGCAGGGGTACTATTCGGGGTCAACGGCGAACGGCATTCGCGCGGGCGATCGCGTTGGCAGCAGCGGCAGCTTTCGCATTCTCGAAGATGCCACAACCCCCTGACGAGCGCTGCAGCATGTGCGATGATGAGCGGGGCCCCGCACCCGACGGAGCTTGATCTGGGCTGACTCGCGGGCCCTGCCTGCTGTGTATCGCTGTTCACTTTTGCAATAGCCGGATGGAGACGCTCAACTTACTTATTTCCGACGAAACCCTGCGTGATGGAGAACAGCAAGTTGGACTTTTTATTGATGACAAAGCGGCCTTAGCAGACCTAATCGCCCAAACCGGCGTTCATCAAATTGCCCTAATGCCGGGCATCCACTCCAGCGAAGCGCAGCTCGTCACCAGTCTGGTCACCTCAGGGTTAGGGCAGGTGGCTGCCTCGACGTTGATGAAGCGCGCCGCCATCGACCAGTCTAAAGGCTGTGGGGTCAGCCAGGTGATTCTCTTTCACGCTGTTTCCGATCGCCTTTTGTTCTTGAGAGACAGCGCGATCGCCGCTGACCCTGCCCTTAAAGGCAAGACCATCGACGATGCCATTCCCGCCGCTGTGGTTCAGGCCATGCGGCAGCGAATGCTAGACAACGCGCTGGAGCACGTGCGCTACGCCCGCGCTCAGGGACTGCGGGTTTGCTTCGCCGCTGAGGACGCCAGCCGCGCTGACTTTCATTTTTTGGTGGACTGCATCAACGCCCTTGGCCCCTATATTGACCAACTGTTGCTCTGCGACACCGTCGGTATCCTCACGCCGGAAAAGAGCTTCGTTTGGATTCATGACCTGCTGGAGTACACGTCAGTCCCCCTCGGAGTGCATTTTCACAACGACATGGGGCTAGCGCTGGAGAACGCTATCCAGGCCGTGCGGGCCGGAGCCCTGGGGATTTCGGGGACGTTTGGGGGCATTGGGGAGCGGGCCGGAAACGTGGCGCTAGAGCAGCTGTTGCGAGGGCTCCGGGCGCGATTTGGGTGGGAGGTGGCGGGCATCGACTACGACGCTTTAGACCGGGTAACCGACTATCTGCACATCCGCAACCTGCGCCCCCACCCGCCCTACTCACCCCAAGCGCAGCGCCACGAATCTGGCATTCACGTCAGCTCTCTGCTGCGCGATCGCCAAAGCTATGCGGCGCTCTCCTATGGTGAGCCGGAGATTTGGTTTGGCAAGTGCAGCGGTGCCAGCAACCTGCAGTACTTATTCGAGCAGCACCTGGGCCAGCCGCTAGAGCGATCGCAGTACGAGCGGCTGAGGGCCATGGTGAAGGCGATCGCCCTTGAAGAGAAGCGCTCCTTCTCAGTGGAGGAGGTGGCGGCGCTGCTTGCGGAGCATGTGCCCCAAGATTTGGGCTGCTTGGGAAACAGTCTGACTCACGATTAGGTGTTGGTCTCGCTGTTATCCCGCCCGCAGCTGAGAGTTGGCGCTAGCTGGGACTCGCTCAAGCGGGTTAAGATGTGCAGACTTATATTTCGAGCAACGGCACGCCTCTCCGCAGTCTGTTTCCGTGGACTTCCCTCGGCAGCTTGTAATCTACTGAGCGCTTCCCACCGAGAGCTAGCGCCTTCGTTAGCGCGAGCGCTAGCCCTTAGTGGGCGATCTTATGAAGCCGTGACTCATCTATCTCCCCTATGAACCGCATCCTCACGCTCGGCGACGACATCAACACCGACGACATCATCCCCGCTCAGCGGGGCACCAACGACAGCTTAGACCACCTAGCCCACTACGCCTTCGAGCACCTAATCGGCGCAGGGAATCTAGCTCAGTATGACGTCATCGAGGCGGGGCGCAACTTTGGCTGCGGCTCTAGCCGAGAGTTTGCCCCTGTTGCCATCAAAGCCGCGGGTATTCGGCTGGTGCGGGCACAGTCTTTTGCCGAAATCTTCTACCGCAACAGCATCAACATTGGCTTACCGCTAGAGATTATTGACCAGCCCCAGTCTCATCCCGTGGTAGGGGCCATTACCCAGGCAGGGGGGCTGATTCCCTTTAACCAGCAGCGCCGCCGAGGAGGCATTTCCGTTCCCAAAGTGGCGACCGCCGCCCGCCCGATGACCATGGCCGAAAAGCTGCTGGCCCGCGCCTCGGGCAACGCTTACCTGCAGCCGGGAGACGTCGTCTTTGCCCAGGTGGATTTAGCCATGTCTCACGACGCGATCGCCGGTCCGGTGGGGCAGCTGTTTCACCAGCACTTCGGAGAAGCTGCGCGGGTCTGGGACCCTGACAAGGTGGTCCTGGTGGCCGACCACTTTATCCAGATTAACGACATTCGCCCCGACCCCAGAGCCCCCTTAATGCACCGGCAGATGGTGGAGTTTGCCCAGCGGCAGGGCTGTCACCTGCTGGATGTGGTCTCGCCAGGAGAGGCGGCGGGCATTTGCCACGTGCTGCTGCCCGAGCGCGGCTTCATTCGCCCCGGCATGGTGGTGGCGGGCACCGACTCCCACAGCTGCACCTACGGCGCGTTTGGCTGCTTTGCGACGGGGGTGGGCACCACAGATATGGCCAACATCTTCGCCATGGGGGACCTATGGCTGCGGGTTCCGGCAACGCTGAGCGTTGAGCTGTCGGGAACCTTGCCGCCGCACCTCAGCGCCAAGGACATCATGCTGTTTTTGCTGGGGCAGCTGGGCTGCGATGGGGCTCGGGGTCAGGTGCTGGAGTTTTGCGGCGAGGCGATCGCGCAGCTGCCCATGGATGAGCGGATGACGCTAGCGAACATGGCGGTGGAATGCGGAGCGGTGTGCGGGCTGATGGCGGTGGACGAGGTGACGCGGCGGTACGTGGATGGGCGCAGTTCTACCCCTTTTGATGTCGTGCCGCCCGACGCAGAGGCCCAGTACGCCCAGCACTATCGCTTCGACCTCAGCCAGCTAGAGCCCCAGGTGGCCTGCCCCCCTAAGCCAGACCAGGTGGTGCCGGTGAGTCAGCTGAACGCCGTACCGATTACCCGAGCCTTTGTCGGCTCCTGCACCGGGGGAAAGCTGCACGATTTGGCCGAGGCGGCGATCGCCATTAAGGGGCAGCGGGTGGCCCCCGAGGTAAGCCTGTTTGTGGTGCCCGCCTCCCAAGAGGTGCGGCAGCAGGCTAAGGCGCTGGGCTACCTAGACTGGCTGGAGGCGGCCGGGGCGCAGGTGCTCAAATCAGGCTGCGGGGCCTGCATCAACGCGGGACGCGGGGTGCTGGGAAAACACGAGGCGGGCATCTACGCGACGAACCGCAACTTTAAGGGCCGCAGCGGCGACCCCTCGGCGCAAAACTACCTGGCCTCACCCCGGACGGTGGCGATTTCGGCGGTGCGCGGCGTCATTAGCGATCGCCTTTAGCGGGGGTAGAGTCCCTATCGCCTTTAGCAAGAGCTAGCCCCATTCATGACGACCCACCCCGAGCCCTGGCTTCCCCCACCCGCCGACCTCACCTTGGGCGATCGCGATGTCCACCTCTGGTGCACCAGGCTGAGCCGAGATGCGGCAGCGTACCGGGTGCTAGAACGATGCCTTAGCCCAGATGAGCGTCAACGCGCCGATCGCTTTCACTTTGAGCGGGACCGGAAGCGCTACGTCGCGGCGCGCGGGGTACTGAGGAATATTCTGGGGTGCTACTTAAAGCGGCAGGCGAGGGAGATTCGGTTTTGCTATGGCACTCACGGAAAACCCGCCTTAGATCAGCATTGCGATGCCCTGAGGTTTAACCTAGCCCATTCTCAAGAGCTGGCGGTGTATGCCGTTACGCGGGGCCGCGAGGTGGGGGTGGATGTGGAATTTGTCCGCAGGACCCTGTCGTGGCAGGAGATGGCGCGGCACTGCTTGACTGCCCGAGAGCAGGGGGCGCTCTTTAGCCTGGCGGATGGCCACCGCCGAGCGTTTTTGACGGCCTGGACTCGTAAAGAAGCCTATCTCAAGGCAGTTGGGGTTGGCCTATCGCTGTCGCCAAGCCAGGTAGAGGTGACGCTGAGGCCGGAGAAACCCGCCGCTCTTTTGGCGGTTCAGGGCAAGCCAGACGAGGCCAGCCACTGGGAGCTGAAGGAGCTTTCTTTGCCCGTAGACTACGTTGGGGCGGTGGCGGTGGAGACGGCAGACTCTCCGCTGCGGTTTGCTTTCTATTGCGTTGACGCTGCTGTCAACTGAGCAAACTTATAGCTTTGGCCAGATTGCTTCTAAGAAACTAGCAGTTTTTTCCTAGGCTGACCCGCTGCGCAGCGGGTCAGGCGCTTAGGACAGTGCCGTGGGCTCAGACCTTTACACAGCAGAGGCAATGCGGCGCGCAAATGTCCTAATACTTAGGGCATTTGCTATACCCTTTGAGCTTCTAGCCCAACGACACCGCAACGCCGCGCCGCTGGAGTACAGATGCCGTAGCCCCCCCGCCCCAACAGCGAATTCGCGATCACTTCACCGCCACGGGCTCGCGAACCTCACCAGCTTCCATAGCTTTAGTGATCTTCTTGTAGTTCCAGAACCCAAAAACAATCCAGAACACCAGCAGCGCTCCCGTCAGGGCCAGCACCGCCACAGGGCCAAAGCGGTTGATCAGCACCGGAGCCGCGCCAGTAAACAGGCCGCCTCCCACAATGGGCTCAAAAAACAGCTGCTTGTAGCCAAAGCTCTCGAATGCCCCGGTTTTGTCCTTGGGGTCTACCATGCGCATCAGCAAGATGCCCGTTGCCGTTACGCCCATAGACTGGCCCATGTCTCCTATGCCCCGCTCGAACCAGTGGGTAGGAATCATGCGGGGTGCGAGATAGAGGAAGCAAAGGACGTTCCAGATAATACCGGCGATCGCCAGCGTGGCAAACGCGCCTAGATTTTGGCCGATAATCGCCAGACTGATAGATGCCAGGGCTGCCACAATCGTTGCGTCTAGCGCTACCCCACCGATGCGCACCATGAGCGGGCGGCTGACAAGATACTGCTTGTCGAAGCGCTCTAGAAGCACCTGAACAATAATGCCGCCCACCAGCGCCATTGGAAACAGCGGAATGCCGCCCAGCACCTCTAGTCCCTCGCCGCCGCGATTCCAGGTGACGGACTCAAACAAAGTCAGCAGCTGTAGGATGGCCCAGCCAACGGCGATCGCCACCCCCACAAATCCAAACTGCAGCGTCAGTGGGTCCACTAGCAGGCTGCCGAGGTGGCGCTGACGGCGCTCAGTGATTTCGGGGCGCTCTTGCTCCACCGGCATCCGGTCCTGGGCATCTGCTGGGATTGACTCGTCTGTGCGGCTAGCGGCGGTGTGACCCTTCATACGGCCCCAGTTGGCCAGAGCTACCCCGGCCAAAATACCGGTCACAATGCCCACAGTGGCCATGCCGATGGCTAAGTCTGGCCCTTCCTCAAAGCCCAGCTCGTTGAATACCTCCGCCATGCCCGCCGCCGTACCGTGGCCGCCCTCGAAGCCAATTTCAATCAGAGCGCCCGCCATCGGCGGTAGGCCGAACACAGGGCCGAGCACCAGGATAGCCAGCAGCAGTCCCACCACGTATTGGCCCCAGGCTATGGACTGACCAAAGGCCACTTGGGGGGAGGCCCGCCGCCAAATTTCGCCTGGAGGCGGAATGAATTCCCCTAAGAAAATGGTGGCGAAGACGATGTTGATAAACACGCCCGGAATTGTGGACCACACGTCCAAAATGGGCTGGGGAAATAGGCCGTTGCCCAGCAAGCCATCTCCGGCTATTGCCCCCAAAACACCCGGACCCAAAAGTAAAGCGATCGCCCCCGCCACAATCGAGCTAGGCAAAAATAAGGTCTGGAAGAGGCCAACCTGCTGACGCACCCACCGCCCTAAAAGCACCAAAAATCCCAAGATGATGAAGGCCCAGAAGACATCTTGAAAATCGTAGGGCGGCGCTTCCCCTGAATCTTGGGCGCGGGCGACTAGGGCAGCAGGCCCTATCAGCAGGGCCGCTGTGCCCAGGCAGACGGTGCTCCAGTGACGAGTGGCGGCCCTAAAAAACTGTTTGGAAATATCGTCAAGCGATACTGATCGGAGTTTGGACACCCTGTCCTCCTAGAGTGATGTGTACGGTGTGTCGTGGTGAGATGGTAATCGCGATCGCCGCTTACCGTCGTATTCAAGCTGACATTAGCTGCGGGTATATTAAAGCGGTTAAGCGCTCACCTCAACGCTTGAACATATCCTCTCATCCTTGTGCCCCTATTTACATAGAGGCAAAAACCGCTGATCTGTCGCCGGATATTTTTCTGAGGACATTGCTATCGGCAATTACCAAGAGGCTTTTGGCTCACGACGGCAGTGGGTCGCAGCGGATTTCTAGCAGAAAACCATCGGGGTCATAGAAATAGATGCCCCGCCCCGTTGGCCGGCTCACCGGCCCGTGGTCGATGGGCACCTTGTGGTGGTGCAAAACGGCGATCGCCTGCTCAAACGCCTCAGGGGCAATGCCAAAAGCCAGATGCCCCGCACGGGTGAATTCCTGGGCTGGGTCAGGGTTAGGCGGCGCTAGCTCCGGCTTCCAAAACAGATCCAAAATCGTGCCGTCCGGCAGGCGGAAGTTGGTCACCTCTCCTGCCGCGACCGCCTTCACCAAAGTCTTTGGCACCTCATCCCCGGTGAGCTTATGCAGCCCCAGCACCTCGCCGTAGAACCGGCAGGACGCCGCCATATCCTTGACGTGGAGGGCGACGTGGTGGACGCTCTGCAGACAGCCCTGTAGCGAAGGAGGATTCTGCATAACAGTCAGAAGGAGGGCTTAGCCGTACCGCTATCGATACTCTGCATTATAGCGAGGGATTATGGGCGAGGGATTATGGGCGACGGACTATGGGCGACGGACTATGGGTGAGCTGCGATCGCGAAGTTACGTGAAGCCTAAATATCTCTCGATTTATCGCTCTCCAGATACCCTAGAATATATTTTTGGCAAGCCTAGCGCCTGCCATATTCTCTAATGAGGTGGCACCCCGTGGTTGTATCCGATCAGCGTCAGACCGGGCTAGAGTACGAAAATGAGACCCAGGCGATCGCCCGCGAACTGCTATCGGCGACTCAGGAAAAGCGATCGCTGCTCAGCCAGGTGCGCGACCAAATGCGCTGGGACGACAAGCTTCTGGACTGGACCATGGGCAATCCGGGGCTGCGGGTGCAGATGTTTCGCTTCATCGACTGCTTACCCGCCCTCAAGAGTAAAGCAGAAGTGGCCCGCCACATGCAGGAGTATTTGGGCGACCCCGCTGTGGAGCTGCCCAGCGCCCTCAAAGGCCTGCTCAATTTTGCCAGCCCCGACTCTATGCCGGGGCAGGTGGCGGCGACCACCGTGTCTACTGCCGTAGAAACCCTAGCCCGCAAATACATTTCCGGCGAGACCCTGAAGCAGGCCCTCAAATCCATCGAGCAGCTGCGCAAGCAAAAGATGGCCTTCACCGTGGACCTGCTTGGTGAGGCGGTGATTACCGAAACCGAAGCTCAGTCCTACCTCAACCGCTACCTAGAGCTGATGGAGCAGCTGGTGGAGGCCTCCCGCCGCTGGGGAACCGTGCCGCAAATCGACCAGGCGGGTGGGGCGCTGCCCAAGGTGCAGGTGTCGGTAAAGCTCACCGCCTTTTACTCCCAGTTCGACCCGCTAGACGCCAAGGGCAGCGAAGCCGTGGTGCGCGATCGCGCCCGCACCCTGCTGCGCCGCGCCAAAGAACTGGGGGCGGCGGTGCATTTCGACATGGAGCAGTATGAGTACAAAGCCATCACCCTGGCGATTCTCAAAGACCTGCTGATGGAAGAGGAGTTTCGCGATCGCACCGACGTGGGGGTGACGCTGCAGGCCTACCTACGGGACAGCGATGAAGATCTGCAGGAGCTGATTGAGTGGGCCAAGGGGCGGGGGAATCCGATCACCGTGCGGCTGGTGAAGGGAGCCTACTGGGACCAAGAGACTATCACTGCCCGGCAGAACCACTGGCCCCAGCCCGTCTACCGCCACAAGTCCTCTACCGACGCCAACTTCGAGCGCATGACCCAGCGGCTGCTGGAAAACCACGAGCATCTCTACGCCGCCATCGGCAGCCACAACGTTCGCTCCCAGGCCCACGCCATCGCGATCGCCCGCGCCCTGGATATTCCAAGCCGCGCCTTTGAGCTACAGGTGCTTTACGGCATGGGGGACAAGCTGGCCAGAGCGCTGGTGGCTCAGGGTTGCCGGGTGCGGGTCTACTGCCCCTACGGCGACCTGATTCCCGGCATGGCCTACCTAATTCGTCGCCTGCTGGAAAATACGGCCAACAGCTCGTTTTTGCGGCAGAGCCTGGAGAATCGGCCCGTAGACGACCTGCTAGCGCCCCCTGTAACGGGCGATGAGTCGGGGGATGATACCGCAACGCGTTCCGCACCCTATACGCTAATTGAGAACGCCCCCGACACCGACTACTCGGAAGAGGCTGTCCGACAGGAGGCCGCCCGCGCCATGGCCACCGTGCGCCAGCAGCTCGGCCAAACCTACAGGCCCCTCGTCGGCGGCGATCGCGTCGAGACCGTCAGCTCCGTCAACTCCGTCAACCCCTGCCATCCCGATGAAGTGGTGGGCACCGTGGGGCTGATCAGCGTGGAGCAGGCGGACCAGGCGATCGCCGCTGCCAAGGCCGCTTTCGAGGGCTGGCGGCGCACCCCGGCCAGCGAGCGAGCTGCCATCCTGCGAAAGGCAGGCGAGGGGCTGGACGCCCGGCGGGCGGAGCTGTCGGCCTGGATGGTCGTGGAGGGGGGCAAGCCCCTGCATCAGGCGGACGCCGAGGTGTCAGAGGCCATCGACTTTTGCCGCTACTACGCCGACGAGATGGAGCGTCTGGATACAGGCTATAGCTACGACGTGGCCGGGGAGACAGACCGCTATCGCTACGAGCCCCGGGGCCTAGTGGTGGTCATCTCCCCCTGGAACTTCCCGCTGGCTATTCCCACCGGCATGACGGTGGCGGCGCTGGTGACGGGCAACTGCGTCTTGCTGAAGCCTGCCGAGACCACAACGGTGATTGCCGCTAAGCTGACGGAAATTTTGGTAGAGGCAGGCATTCCCTCAGGCGTGTTCCAGTATGTGCCCGGCAAAGGCTCCACCGTCGGCGCGCATCTGGTCAGCTCGCCCGACGTCCACATGATTGTATTTACCGGCTCCCGCGAAGTGGGCTGCCAGATCTATGCCAGCGCCGCCGTGCTGCAGCCCGGTCAAAAGCACCTAAAGCGGGTGGTAGCCGAGATGGGGGGCAAGAACGCCATCATTGTGGATGAGAGCGCGGACCTAGATCAGGCCGTGCAGGGCGTGGTCTACTCCGCCTTTGGCTACAGCGGCCAGAAGTGCTCGGCCTGCTCCCGCGTCATCGTCTTGGATCCCATCTACGACACTTTTGTGGAGCGGCTGGTGGAGGCAGGGCGATCGCTCAACGTCGGGGACGCCACAGATCCGGGCACCTCCGTTGGACCCGTGATTGACGCTGCCGCCCAGAAGCGCATCAAAGAATACATCGAAACCGGCAAGCAGGAGGCTACGGTAGCCCTGGAGTGCGCCGCGCCGGCAGAAGGGTACTACGTGGGTCCGGTAATCTTTACCGATGTGGCTGCCGACGCCGTCGTGGCCCAGGAAGAAATCTTCGGTCCGGTGCTCTCGGTGATTCGCGCCCAAAACTTCGATGAGGCGATCGCCATTGCCAACAGCACCGACTACGCCCTCACGGGCGGACTCTACTCCCGCACCCCCTCTCACATTGAGCGAGCCGGGCAAAACTTCGAGGTAGGCAACCTCTACATCAACCGCTCCATCACGGGGGCGATCGTGGCGCGGCAGCCCTTCGGCGGCTTTAAGCTGTCGGGGGTGGGCTCTAAGGCGGGGGGGCCGGACTACCTGCTGCAGTTCTTAGAGCCGCGCATGGTGACGGAGAACGTGCAGCGGCAGGGCTTTGCGCCGATTGAGGGCGTAGACTAGTACATGAGGCTAGGGAGATGGCCTACTGCGAGGAAGCGATCGCAGTTCAGATTCTTTTTTCCAAACTGGTGGATCCAAACGCATCTGATCAGCGTACTAACAATAGAAGGCTTGGTTCTATACCTTACGTGCTCCCGCTTCAGGGCTGGGGCACGTTTTTTCTTCGAAAGCTCCCTATTTAAAAAACCAGAGGCCTCGTAAGACCTCTGGGTTCGATAGTAACGGTGCTGAAATTATGTACTGGGCTTGAGGAGCAAACTCGGCTACTCGTCCAGCATGCTGCTCAGGGAATTCTCTTCGTGGACGCGACAGATCGCTTCCCCAAGGAGGTCTGCCACAGACAAAATGGTCAGCTGCGGAAACCTTTGGGCCTCTGAGACAGGGATAGTGTTAGTGACAATAACCTCTTCAAACGGACCGTTAGAGAGCCTTTCGGTTGCGGGGGCGGAGAGCACTGCGTGGGTTGCGCAGGCGTAGACCTGAAGCGCACCCTCGCGCCGCAGGGCTTTCGCGCATTCGGTAATCGTTCCCGCCGTGTCAATCATGTCGTCGATCACAATCGCCACTTTCCCGGCGACATCGCCAATTACGTTCATGGCTTCCGCAACGTTATGGGCCTGCCGCCGCTTGTCAATGATGGCCAGCGGCGCGTCGTTGAGCTTCTTGGCAAAGGCGCGGGCGCGGGCGACGCCGCCGATGTCGGGGGAAACCACTACGGCGTTAGGAATCTGCTTGTTGAGCAAGTACTCTAACAGCACGGGAGACCCATGGACGTGATCAATCGGAATATCAAAATAGCCCTGAATTTGAGTCGAATGCAGGTCCATAGCCAAGATGCGGTCTGCCCCGGCCTTTGTGATCAAGTTGGCGGCGAGCTTCGCGGCGATAGACTCACGATTGGCGGTTTTGCGGTCTGACCTAGAGTAGCCGTAGTAGGGAATCACCGCCGTAATTTGTCGCGCCGATGCGCGGCGGCACGCATCGATCATGATCATCAGCTCCATCAGGTAGTCGTTGACGGGCGCGCAGGTCGGCTGCACCAGATAGACGTCGCACCCTCGTATAGACTCCTCGATTTGAACGTAGATCTCGTTATCGGCAAATCGCTTGCGGGTGATGGAATTGAGGTCGAGCCCGAGGTAGCGGGCAACATCGCTGGCCAAATCGATATTCGCAGAGCCAGAGAAGATACGAAACCGCCGGCTTGAAACGAGGGGCGGAGCTTGTGAGGAAAGGCGAGGAGCCGTAGAAACCGTCATGCTGAAACCTCTTGTGAAATATAATATTTGACTGCACCCCGAGACACCTGCGCTGGCGGCAGAATGCCCTTAAATTCGCAGTCTTCGTTCCGAATTTTCGTTTGAAGATGAGTTTACGGTCTGGGCCGAAGTTTGAGCCGAACGCCGGTTAGGCTCAGACTCGAATCGCTCCCATAACGCCACCACCGGCAGCACCGCGAGCACTCCAATCATGGGAACGCTGGGCAAGTGGTAGCGATCGCCCGATACGATCACCGCGTGAATCGCGGCAAAGTATCCCCAGAACAAAATGGTGGGATGAAACAGCGCGAAAAGCCAACCCTGTTGTCGAATGAGCATTACTGCGCCAACTAACCCTAGCCCCAGCATCACCAGCCAATAAACCTGGGTGGTTAGCTTTATCAGCAGCAGGACCGTTTTCCCATAGCGCTCGACGATTTGCGTTTCGTTCCAGCTCACGCCGATGGTTTCTCGGGCGTGAGTATCGATTAGACGTTTTCCTAACCGCTTGACGAACAGCACAGGGCGGTCCTTGATGTGAGCGATCGCCAGGGACTTTAAGTGGTCATCGCGGAGGGCTTCGTTCATCTGCTCAATATCGGGCGGCAGGGGCATGTAGCCTCCCTGAGACTCGGGGTTGTTGCCCATCCAAAGATTCGCCCCGCCGTTGGTCGAGATCAGCACAAAATGGCCAAACGCCTGGGTATTTCGCATTGACCAGGGGGCAATGAGCAAGCCGATTGTCACCATCATGATTGCGGTTGCAGCCAGGTTCTTCCAAACCTCTCGAACTCTCACGTAGTTGACTAGCATCATCAAGAACGGAATCAGCAGCGCCACGGGCTTGACGTAGCAAGCTCCTGCAAGGATTACGCCTGTGCCGACAGTCCGCAGCAAAAAGGGGATTGTCGTATGGCACCACAGGGTTAACGCCCCCAGCCATAGCGCCGTAAATAACAGCTCGCTGTTGACTGTGGTCGTAAACTGAACCTGACAAGCCCACAGCGCCAGCATTAACCCCGCAATGATGCCTGCTTTTGCGCCAAACCAGCGCTCAGCAAGATATTGGCTCAGCACCACGATGGTGACGCCAACAATAATGTTGAAAAAAACCACGGGTTCGTAGGTATGCCCGAAAATGCGATATAGGACCGAGTACGCAAAGGAGGTTCCTACAGGCCAGTAAGCGCTAGGGTCAGTGCAGTTCCAGCCATAGTTTTGACAAAACGCAAGGTTTTGGGCAAATGTGTCGTAAGCTGCGCTGTCGGACACCGGTACGACTGGGACCAGGATTGCCCAAATAACTCGTACAGCGATCGCAATCCCGGCTACCCACAGATATTGCGGGGAGATAACAGCGTGGCGGATTCTTGATCTTTCCATAGATCGGTCCTTGAAAGGATGTATAAGAGTGTGCAAGGTAAGGCGAGCGTGCTGGTGATGCAAGAGTCCGCTGATGTGAGAAATCAAAGAGTGAGAGATCCAAGGTGCTGAGGAGCCAAAGACAGAGGCTGGCTCACCCTTTGCCTAAAGTAAGCGCCCAGATGCCGCTGATCATGAGCCCGATGCCCACCCAATTAGAGGGGTCAACGCGCTCCTTGAATAGAAGGCTACCGGCCAAGGTCGTGAAGACTACGGTGAGACCGATAATCAGGGGATAGGCCAAAGACAGGTTGACTTTGCTCAGGACACTGATGTAGATCAGCGTACTGAGTCCATAGACAACCACCCCTCCGAGCAAATAGGGATTTAAAGGGTTGCGTTCTGCCCCAGCCTTTAAAAGCACCTGCGCTAGTGTATTGAGACCGACGGTAGTAGCGACCAGTGCACCGAATAGAAGTTGCGACGCCATAGAGATAGACCTCTAGCAGTTGACTTGAGCGATCGATAGTTATGGATTCACAGGCTTTAAGGAAACTTCTGTCCGAACTAGGACTCGAAGCGCCACAGACTTTTAGGATCAGGGTCGGGCTGCTGTAGCCATCGCCCCGCTATGCTTTCCCACCATCGCGGTGGATGAGGAAGCGTACAAATTTGAATAGAGGAGCTCCCGATGATTCGAGCTCCGCAGACGTCGGTGTGAAAGCTATCCCCCACCACCACCACCTGGTGTGGCCGCAAACCCATCTTGCGAAGAGCCAGGCGAAAGCTGCCGGGGCGGGGTTTCCGAGCTGGGCTAATCGCGGACATGTTGAGTCGATGGGACCAGTAGTCAACGCGATGCTTTCGCTTGCCGTTTGAGAGTAGAAAAAGCTTGAAGCCTTCTTGACGAGCCGACTCTATCCAATCCTCGGCATGGGGAGACAGGTATTGGTCGTCTTCCGACACAATGGTGTTGTCCAGGTCTAAGATAATACCCAAAATACCCTGAGCCTTTAGCCGCGCGATGTCGATATCGGCAACGCGGTGCATCCGGACCCGAAAGCAAGGGTGAGTCTGGCTGGATGATGGTGTTGATGAAATCCTCATTGCGTTCTCGGTTAGTTTCAATCTGGATAAATTACGGCCCGGGCGATTGAGCAATATTAAAAAATACCCTTTGCCTCTAGCAGTAAGACGGTAAATACGGTTAGACTCCAAGCCAAAACCGTTAGCGCCGTAGGCCGGTCCGTCAACAAAACTTCTTCGGGACGCTCAGTGGATCCCCCTCTGCCCGTGTCGCGCTGTCGCCTTGCCGATTCTTCAGGATCGCTGAGTAGCTGATAGCGGAAGATGCCGTAGAGGACAAAGGGCAGACTCAGCAGCATCCACGACGTGCTTGCGCCATGGACCACAGGTCCGGAACTCCACAGAGCGTAGGACATGATAGCGCCGGTCGTCACGCTGCTCTCCATCCGGCCCAAGAGGGAATGGGAATACCGGTACAGCACTTTCCGCGACGTGCTTCCCTTGATCTCCGATATGCGCAGCTCGGCCTTGCGCTTTTCGATGCCCAAAAACAGCGCTAGCATTGCAACGCACAGGATAAACCAGGGGGATAGGGCGACGCCGGAGGCCGTGGCTCCGGCACAGGCGCGAAAAATAAACCCGGTGGCGATCGCAATGACGTCCAGGATGACCGTGTGCTTTAGCTTCAGGTTGTAGGCAATTTGAAGCAGCGCATAGGAGGCGAGCACAACTCCCAAATAGGGAGAGAGCAACGTTCCTATAGATAGACTGCCCACCGAGAGCACTACGGCCATACCTATTGCGACTGGAACGGTAACGGCACCAGACGCGATAGGGCGGTAGCGTTTTGTGGGATGCCGTCGGTCTGACTCGACATCTAAAATGTCGTTAATTAAGTAAAAGCAGCTGGACAGGCTACAAAATAGCGCGAATGCAATCGTCGCCCTGGTTAGGGTCGACACATTGAGCTGAAACGCAAACAGGGGTGCTGCATAGACAACTAGGTTTTTCGTCCATTGCTTAGGGCGAAGTGCCTTGATATGTGAAGTTATCAGCCCTTTCTCTCTGGCAGATTCCATTGGATTTTACTCTCTAAACAGTAGGTAAGCTAGACAATCGACTCTTCTATGCGGCTAAATTTTCAGCTATGACAAGGCGGCTGGAGGTCATCGTCGGTGGATTCAACCTCCACACAGCGTTATTCATTTATGGCCACTTACTCTTTAGAGAGCGGCTTGATTAAGAGGAAGCTTCTACAGTTCTAGTTTCGGACAATACGCACCGGGCTAGATGTAGAAGACGTCAACTTCGCAGAGGCGTAAATAAAGAAATATAAATTAAAGCTGCTTTGAAAAGATATCTTCGGAAAAGCTATTGCTCAATTTGAACAATAGCGTGAGCATGCTGAATTGCTGCCGCACTAGTGTTTTGGATATGGAAGATTGGCTACTGGAGCAGAGATGCACAGTCACTCCGTTGGATATGGAAGATTGGCTACTGGAGTAGAGATAGACAGTCACTCCGTAGTCCAGAAATCATAGCTAAGCCCAAACTGCCTCCAGCTTGGGTCAACTAACTTCAACCATTGTCGAGTTTCCAGATCAAAGCACGCTCAGAGAATTAATAACTTTTCGAAATTTTCAATTTTGCGGGCTGATTTACATATCTACTTTTTAAGAGTGACCCTAAGCAATAGAAAATTAACGGTAAATTCGGATCGACATCAGTCTAAATGCTTATCTTGACATACGATTTTTGAAAAAGGCTGGTTTAACTAGAGAGCTCAGAAAAGATTAGGGAACTGTTCTTGAACAGGCTAAACCTTTCAATAGATAAAGTTCATCTCTTTATATGAAAAAGCTGTAAATTGACACCTGTACCGCAGAAACTGCGTCTCGCAGCGATGCATACCCAATTTTCAAGCAAAGTGCCAGCGTGGCACAGTAATAAATTCATGAATATACTGCGGTTATAACCGCTTTTTTTCTTAGGTATATGGACAGTGTCTTAAACTCTAAGCAGTCTTTACAAACCTCATAAGTTATTTATCCTTACTTCACGCTTCTAGAGTGATTGCACTATCTTCATAGGTGTCATTTTATACGGGACAGACAACGACCCTCAACGTTATGGGCAGCGCTCACTTTATAGATCACTTCTAAGCCAGCGGATCAGTCAATTTTCCGATCGGCGTTGCACCCCAAAAAGCTCTGCGTATCATAGAGGTATGATGTGCGATCGCCCGCAAACGCGAGGGCTCCGCCGCCACATTTTCCCTGTTGTCTCACTCCACACTATGCTCTCCCAAATAAAAGACATTGCCAGTGGCCTAACCCCTCGCTTGCTCGAGATTCGTCGTCATCTTCACAGCCATCCTGAGCTGAGCGGCCAGGAATACAAAACTGCTGCCTACGTCGCCGGGGTGCTGTCTTCCTGCGGGCTGCAGGTGCAAGAACTAGTGGGCAAGACAGGCGTCGTTGGTGAAATTGCCCGCCAAGACGACGAGCGCTGGCTGGCCATTCGTACCGACATGGATGCCCTGCCCATCCAAGAGAAAACCGACCTGGCCTTTACCTCCCATCAGTCCGGCATTATGCACGCCTGCGGCCACGACGTACACACCACGGTGGGTCTAGGTGTGGCGATGGTCCTCTCCCAAATTACTGAGCATCTTCCCGGCTCCACGCGGTTTCTCTTTCAGCCTGCGGAGGAAACGGCCCAGGGCGCATCCTGGATGATTCGAGACGATGTGCTCAACAACGTCAACGCTATCCTTGGCCTACATACCTTTCCCTCGATTTCCGCTGGCGTGATTGGAATTCGCTACGGGGCACTGACGGCGGCAGCGGACGATATTGAGCTAATTATTCAGGGAGAGTCAGGCCACGGAGCGCGGCCCCATGAGGCAAAAGACGCGATTTGGATTGCGGCTCAGGTCGTGACCACACTGCAGCAAGCGATTAGCCGCACCCAGAATCCACTGCGACCCATCGTCCTAACCTTTGGTCAAATTAACGGCGGTCGCGCTCCCAACGTGATTGCGGATCAAGTGCGCCTGACCGGAACGGTGCGATCGCTGCATCCTGAAACCAGCGCCGCTCTCCCCCAGTGGATCGAGAGCATTGTGGCGGGAATATGCGCGACCTATGGCGTGGCGTATGAAATGACCTACCGCCAAGGGGTGCCGTCGGTCCAAAATGACTACTTCCTAACCCAGATTACGGAGGCCTCGGCCCGTGAGGCCTGGGGGGATGACGGCGTGTTGATGCTGCCAGAGCCATCGCTGGGGGCGGAAGATTTCGCGCTGTATCTAGACCACGTTCCCGGCAGCATGTTTCGCCTCGGGGTCGGGTTCAGCGATCGTCCCAACTATCCCCTCCATCATCCGAAGTTTGAGGTGGATGAGAGGGCGATCGCGACAGGGGTGGTGACAATGGCCTATGCGGCGTGGAAATATTGGCAGATGCGTTAGCTAGTTCGTGAAAGCCCCGCGCTGTATGCGCAGCATCAGCGTCGGGATGTAAGCGAGCGAGTCGAGGTGCGCCCTTGACTGGATGCCGAAGGCGGCAATTAAGGGCAGCGCCGAGGCGAGCAAAGGGTACAATTGAACCAAGCTCAAACTATTTCATGGCGGCGGCCTGCTATCCTGACACAAACGTACAGCCCTTGGCTGGTGAACAGTGCAGACGGTAGAAAACGTAGCTGGAAATTGAATACTCGTCACTGTCTGGGGTTGGTCATTGCCTGGGCATTAAACAAATCGCCTGTCGATGGGATCTAATCGGGGTTGCACGGCTTGCTGCGTAACTAGACAGGACCAGATGAAGCAGGAAACCTTCTTGCGCGGCATCCATTAAATTGTGGTGCGTGAGCCAAGAAGCCCGCGCTCTATCTAAAAGATGAGCGTCGGGAGTATGTCACGAAGCCTGTTTGCTAATTTGCGGGCTGGCTGGCTGGTTGGCCGGCTGGCGGACTTTTCGCCTCTTCACCCCAGCGACAGCTTCTCTATCGTTTAGCGACTAGACGAGAAGCCCCGCGTTCTACCCGCTAGGGTGTGCGTCGGGATGAGAGTCGCGCTAGCTGAAGTGCGCCCGCAAAATGATGCACAGCGGATAGTGCGCTCAGCGCTGAGGCTAGCAGTTGGTATGATAGAGATAGCAAGGTGATACACCCCGCAAAGAGTGTGACGGGCCCGTAGGCGAAAGCTGCAAGTCACCCGTTCCTCAGTTTGCAAATGTATCTGCGACACATAGTGCGTATCCTCCCTCGCGGAGATGAAAATTCAAAACTCTGCCGTGGGGCATCAGGCGGAGTATAAACCTATCTCAGGATATGTCTCGGCAATAGCTGGGAGTCACTGAGGAAGCCCGCGCTGTACAGCTTGCTGTCAGCGTCGGGAGGATGTCACTTGCAGTTGGGCTTGGCAGCGCTCTTCGGTAGGATACCCTTAGTTCACGCGCTGGGCTTAGGTATTGAGCGGCCCAATCTAAACGCGGTTGTCAAGCGAAGAGTATTAGAACCCCAAAAACGTGATTCAGCAGCACCTACAACGGCTTCGCCCCCCCTCGTGGCGACCTGCACTGCGCCGTCTTGCCGCTAGCCCCCTGCGGCTCGGGGCCGTGGCGATCGCCGTTTGCCTGAGCATTGTGCTGTCCGGCGTAGTGAGCTGGTCCCAGTCCCAGCCGGTGCGCATTGCGGTACTCATTCAGGCGCTGGAGGGGGCCCAGTGGCAATCTATTGTTGAGGCGTTTGAGGCCGCCAATCCAGATATTGACCTTGATATCGTCGAAGGCCCCAACGCCACCAACCTGGTTGAAGACCTGTACACCTCTTCGTTTTTGCTGGGGGACTCCCCCTACGACCTGGTGTATATGGACATCGTCTGGGTGCAGAAATTTGCGGCGGCGGGCTGGCTCGCGCCCTTGGAAGACCGCATATCAGAGGCTGAGCTGGCGGAGTTTTTAGAAGGAGACGTGAACGGCGGGCGCTACGACGGGGAGCTGTACCGCATCCCGGTGCGCTCTGACGGCGGCATGCTCTACTACCGAACTGACCTGCTCGACCAGATTGGGGCCCCGCCGCCGGAAACGGTAGATGAGCTGATGGAAATTTCCCAAACCCTCCAGGAAGCGGACGCGGCGGACTGGGGCTACCTGTGGCAGGGCCGCCAGTATGAGGGTATGGCCGCTATGTTTGTGGAGATGCTGGAAGGCTTCGGCGGCTTTTGGGTGGACCCAGACACCCGCGAGGTGGGGCTAGACCAGCCCGAGGCGATCGCCGCCGTGCAGGCGCTGCAGGCCACCATCGAGCAGGGCGTCTCCCCCAGCGGCGTCACCAACTACCAAGAAGAAGAGGCCCGTCGCCTGTTCCAGAGCGGCGGCTCGGTGTTCATGCGCAACTGGCCCTACGCCTGGGCTTTAGTGAACGGGGACGATTCCCCCGTAGCCGGCAAGGTGGGCATCAAGCCCATGGTGCACGCCGCCGGTGAAAACAGCGGCGCCTGCCAGGGCGGCTGGGGCTTTGGAATTTCTAAGAGCAGCCCTCATCCTGAGGAGGCCTGGCGGGTGGTGGAATTTTTCGCCAGCGCTGAGTCTCAGCGGGAGTTTGTGCTGCTGAACGCCTATGTGCCCAGCCGCCGCGCCCTGTTTACCGACCCCGCCATCGTGGCCCAATATCCTCACTACCCCGACCTGCTGGGGGTGATCGAAAACGCGGTGCTGCGTCCCCCCATTGCGCAATACGCCCAGGCCTCTGACATTTTGCAGCGCTACTTGAGCGCCGCCTTCACCGGGCGGCTGTCGCCGGTGCAGGCGATGCAGCGGGCGGCTGAGGAAACCCGCTACCTTGTACAGTCCTAGCGATGGCGTTTATCTATCTGACCAATTTGGCCGATGACTTCTAAACTTCGCTCCCAGGAACAACTCACCGGCTGGCTGCTGCTGCTGCCGGCGCTGACGCTGCTGCTGCTGGTGTTTGCCTACCCTATCGGCCGGGCGTTTTGGCTGAGTCTGTTTACCGAGAACTTGGGCACCAACCTGCAGCCGGTGTTCTCCGGCCTCAGTAACTACAGCCGTATGGCTATTGACGGGCGCTTTTGGCAGAGCATCTGGAATACCACCCTGTTTACGGTGGTGGCCCTGGTGCTAGAGCTGGTGCTGGGAACTGCGATCGCCCTGCTGCTGCACCAGTCGTTTAAGGGGCGGGGCATCGTGCGCACCGTGGCCATTTTGCCCTGGGCGCTGCCCACATCGCTGATTGCCCTCACCTGGACCTGGATTTTCAATGACCAGTTCGGCGTTTGGAACGACATGCTGCTGCGGCTGGGCGTGATTCAATCGCCGGTGAACTGGCTGGGCACCCCGACGCTAGCGCTGCTGGCCACCATCGCCGCCGACGTCTGGAAGACGACCCCGTTTGTCAGCATTCTGCTGCTGGCGGGGCTACAGTCCATCTCCGATGACCTCTACGAGGCCCACGCCATCGACGGGGCATCCCCCTGGCAGAGCTTTCGCCACATTACTCTGCCGCTGCTGCTGCCCCAGATTTTGATTGCCATGCTGTTTCGCTTTGCCCAGTCCTTTGGCATCTTTGACCTGATTCAGGTGATGACGGGGGGCGGGCCTGCCGGGGCAACAGAGATGGTGTCGCTGTATATCTACGCGACGGTGATGCGCTACCTCGACTTTGGCTACGGGGCGGCGCTGGTGGTGGTCACCTTCTTGGTGCTGATTCTGGCGGTGGCGATCGCGGCCCTGATCATCAACCGGCTGCGCAAACGTGCGGCGTAATAGCTGTCGGATACCGCTGCCGACAGTGAGGGCGAACGGCCGTTTGCCTCTACGATCTCGCATACCCTAACCACATCCCACACCTGTCATGGCCTCTCCTTCCGCTCCTGAATCTGCTCACAGTGGTTTCTCCACCCGCACCATCCTGCTGGCGATCGCCGTCTTCTTCCTGGTGGCCTTTAGCCTCGGCCCCATGCTGTGGCAGCTGCTCACCTCCCTAAAGGTGAACGAAGATATCTCGGCGGTGCCCAACATCTATATCCCCACCCGCTATACGCTGACCCACTACATCGAGCTGTTTCAGCGCCGCCCTTTCCTGCGCTATATGCTCAACAGCGGCTTTGTGGCGGTGGTCTCTACGGCGCTGTGTCTGGCGCTGGGGGCCCCGGCGGCCTATGTGCTAGCGCGGCTGCGGCTGCCGGGAGAGCGGATTATTTTAGCGGGGGTGCTGGTGGTGACGCTGTTTCCCTACATCCTGCTGTTTTTGGGACTGCTGGAAATTATCCGGGTGCTGGGGCTGGGCAACAACTACCTGGCGCTGATCATCCCCTACACCGCCATCAACCTGCCGCTGACAATTTTGGTGATGCGCAGCTTTTTTGAGAAGCTGCCCAAAGACCTGGAGGATGCCGCTAAGGTAGACGGCTACAGCACGGTGCAGATGCTGCTAAAAATTGTGCTGCCGATGACCCTGCCGGCTCTAGTCACCACCGGCATTTTGACCTTCATCTTCTCCTGGAACGAGTTTCTCTTTGCGCTGACGTTCATCACCAGAGAGAGCATGAAAACCATCCCGGTGGCGGCGGCGCAGCTGGGGGGAGCCACCGTCTTCGAAATTCCCTACGGCCCGCTGGCCGCCGCAACGGTGCTGGGTACGTTGCCCCTGGTGCTGCTGGTGCTCTTCTTTCAGCGCAAAATTATTCAGGGGCTCACTTCTGGCGCAGTTAAGGGCTGATGGCAGCGCGATCGCCCTTCGAGATCACGAAAGGCGATCGCACCTCTTTGCTGGCGGCTATGCCACTAGCGAAGAGGCCGCTGCTGCACCAGGTAGCTGAGCACCTGGCCGTGGGCGGGGGTAATGTGGACACCTCGCGAGCCAATAGTAATCAGCGGGGTCCAGTAGTGGCGCTCAACGTAGTCCAGTAAGTGCATGCGGGCGATCGCTTCTTGGATGCCAGCGGGGGAGCCAATCAGCAGGTGCCGCAGATGCTCACAGCCTGAGGCTGGGGAGGGCTCCAGTAGGGTGGGGATAGCGGGATCGGATTCCAGCGGGGAATCTAAGCGCGCGGACTGGTCTGCAGTGCACTGTTGGGCGACGATATGCTGCTGCACAGCGAGCTTTGCGGCCTCTTGAGCAAGAGACAGCGAAGGGTATTGGATTGTCATGAGGGACTCCAGTTTTATGGGTTAGCTTGGAGTCCCCCAAAGAACCCGGGTTTTCCAGACGTGTTAAGGGCTCGGTATGACTCAGGTACAATCGCACAAGGTCGTGCGACACGAAGTCGCTCGTTTTGAGTGGCGTTGAACGAAATCAACGCCCTACCCTTGTTGGTTACCGGGTCAACAGAAGCCGTCTTTGTAGATTTACGGCCATTACAGCCAAAGCAAGCCCAGGCCAGATTTTCTGAGGCCGTCGCGCCGCCTATCTGGCGAGGTCGGATGTGATCGATCGTAAAGCTATCGGGAGAAAAAGCTTCGGGGCAGCGGCAATACTCGCAGAGTTGCTTTGCTCGCTGAGCGACTTCTCGCCTGAGACTCGGCGAGACCCGTTCAGACTCAGGCGGCACTTGAAGATGGCGAAAACTGCTGGTTTAGCGTTGGCAGATCTAGGTCTTTCAGCTGGGCCAGCGCAATCAACGCTTCTAGCCGCTCAACGCGGTACTGCTCTAGACGGTCTTCGAATCCAATCAGCTCTTGGTGTTCAGATTTCGATAGCTCACCCCACTCGCAGCGGGTGCGAAGGCCATCGAGCCGGGTTTGCTCTGGTTCGGGAAGGCGGCGCTGAATGGTGGCCAATAGGTGAGATTCTTCGCGGGTAGCCCCCGCTGCTGGCTCCGTTAAGACTTCCAAGAGCTGGACTACGGCCTCAAGCTTGCTCTGGGGCAATTGATCTATTAGCAAGACAGCTCTCTGGCGGATGTCGGCGACCATGGGTTCAGAGGAGTAAGGATTTCCTTTATTTTACAGCGGGCAAACTTTGATTTTGGCAAATGGATACGGCTAGCTAGATCCCAACATAGGAGCCAGTGACTTAACTAGGGCGATCGCCTTTTGGCGCTATGGGCGATCGCGGCAAAGATTCAGCCGGTTGCAGCTAGATGCTCGACCGCTGTTGGCGAAACCGATGATGCGCCGTCCTGATTGACTAAGGCCAGTTTGTTTTTCATACCGCCTCTCAGGCTAGAGCTATATACTGCTAGATGTCTTTGGCCCAGAAATGCTTATGCGGTTTTCTGTCCTATGGTTGGGTTTGGCGGTGATGGTGACGGAGGGGGCGATCGTGCCTCGGGCTACGGCTCAGGTTGAGGAGGCGGTGCCACAGGTTGAGGGAGAGTTGCCAGTTAGTGAGGCTGAGGCGCTGTTGGCGGAGGGCGATCGCTTTTTTGATGAGTCTCTTCAGCTTTGGCAGATTAGTCAATATCGGCCTGCGCTAGAGAAGCTGCAGCGGGCTTTGGAGATTTACCGCAGTCCTGAAGTGCGGGCGGCTTTTCCGCAGGAGAGCCGCCAGGGGGAAGGGCGATCGCTGACGGGGTTGGGGGGGATCGCCGACAGCTCTGGCCAATACGAGCCTGCCCTAGGCTATTACGATCAAGCTCTTGCTATCCGCCGAGAAATTGGCGATCGCGCTGGAGAAGGTGTCACTCTCAACAACATTGCTACGGTCTACAACAATTTAGGGCAGTATCAGCTCGCCCTTGATACCTATGAGCAAGCCCTCACTATCCGCCGAGAAATTGGCGATCGCACCGGGGAAGGTATCACTCTCAACAACATGGGCTATGTGCTGGAAGCTCTAGAGCAGCCTGAACTCGCCACGCTCTTTCTCAAGCAATCCGTCAACCAGTGGGAAAAGCTGCGTGGCGATATTCGCGGCCTCAGTACCGAACAGCAGCAATCCTTCACTGATACTATCGAGAGCACCTACCGCAAACTCGCCGACCTCCTCCTCCAAGCCGATCGCATTCTAGAAGCCCAGCGCGTCCTAGACATGCTCAAAGTCCAAGAACTCGACGACTACCTCAACGACATCCAGCGCAACGGCAACACCGCCCAAGGCATCGACAACCGCCCCCCCGAAGCCGCCATCGAAGCGCGCCTCACCGATCGCCTCAACCAAGTCATCACTCTCACCCAAGAGCTGCGGGAACTTGAGTCCATTCCCGGCGACCTCACCCCCCAGCAAGCCGATCGCTACGACCAGCTCACCCAAGACGTTCAGCAGCTCATCGACGGCTTCGACACCTTCCTGCAAAGTCCCGAAGTCCAGAGCCAAGTAGCTCTCCTGCGCCGCACCACCGAAGGCAAAAATATTGACCTGGCCAGCTACCGAGACCTACAGCAGAACCTCGCCAACCTGGGCCAAAACGCCGCCCTGCTCTACCCCTTCATCCTCGAAGACCGTCTAGAGCTGGTGCTAGTCACCCCCGAAGCTGATGTCCCCCTCCGCCAAACCGTTGGCGTAGGCCGCGTAGAGCTGAATGAAGCGATCGCCAACTACCGATCCGCACTTGAAGATCCTGGCAGTGACCCACTACCCCTCGCTCAAAAGCTCTACGACTGGATCCTTAGAGATCTTGAAGATGAGCTAATGGCTCTGGGCGTGGAAACCATCATCTACGCCCCTGACGGTCAGCTTCGCTACATCCCCCTCGGCTCGCTGCACAACGGAGAGCAGTGGGTGGTGGAAAATTTCCGCATCAACAACATCACCGCCGCCAGCCTCACCGACATCGCCCTGGCTCAGCGGCAGGAGCAGCCCCGCGTCTTCGCGGGGGCCTTCACCGAGGGTAGCCACCCTGTCACCGTGGGCAACCGGGAGCAGACCTTCAGCGGTCTGGAGTTTGCCGGTAATGAAGTAGAGAACCTGGCGGCGCTGCTGAACACCACCCCCTTGCTCAACGATGCCTTCCACCCAGACACTGTGCGGCAAATGAACCGCTATTCCATCGTCCACTTAGCCACCCACGCCGCCTTCGTCCCCGGCGACGCCAGCCAGTCCTTCATTCTGTTTGGCGACGGTACCCCGGTTTCCCTAGACCAAATCAAAAACTGGCGGCTGCCCAACGTAGACCTGGTGGTGCTGAGCGCCTGTGAAACCGGCGTCGGCGACACCCTGGGAGACGGACGAGAGATTTTGGGGCTGGGCTACCAAATTCAGCGCACCGGAGCCGATGCCGCGATCGCTTCTCTATGGTCGGTGAGCGATGGGGGTACTCAGGTGCTAATGGATGCCTTTTATGTAGCACTGAACAATGGCTATAGCGCCACGGTCGCCCTGCAGCGCGCCCAGCAGTCCTTGATTACCAGCGATGAGACGGTGCTAGAAGGCGAGCGGGGCGTGACGGTGGAAATCTTGGATGCTCGCAGCGGCGAACCATTGAGCCAGAGCAGCGGGCTAGCTCATCCCTACTACTGGGCACCGTTTATTTTGATTGGCAATGGGTTGTAATAAAGATGAGCCACGCGTCAGGTTAGGCTGGTGCTCTACCCTAATTGTTAGGACTAGCTTGAAAAACTACCCCTACTGCTCCTGAATCATGGCTACTCTCTCCCTCAAGCACCTCCATAAATCCTTTGGCCCCAAGAACATCCCCGTTAAGGACTTGAGCTTGACCGTCGATAAAGGCGAGTTCTTGACCCTGCTTGGCCCCTCTGGGTGCGGCAAATCAACGATACTCAGGCTGATTGCGGGGCTAGAGCAGCCCACCAAAGGCGAAATTTGGATTGAAGACAAGCGTATGGAGCGCATTGCACCGGGCGATCGCAACATTGCCATGGTGTTTCAAAGCTACGCCCTTTACCCCCACATGACGGTGCGCGAGAATATCGCCTCGGGCCTGAAGTTGCGCAAGGAGTCTGAGGCCACGATTCGCGAGCGGGTTGCGAACGCCGCGAAGCTATTGGGGTTAGACCCATTGCTCGACCGCAAGCCTGCTAATCTATCCGGCGGGCAGCGGCAGCGGGTGGCCTTGGGCCGCGCCTTAGTGCGCAACCCCGACGTGTTCTTGCTGGACGAGCCTCTTAGTAACCTAGACGCCCTGCTGCGGGAACAGGTGCGAGCCGAGTTAAAACAGCTGTTTGCCGAACAGCAGGCCCCTGTGGTCTACGTTACCCACGACCAAACTGAGGCTATGACCCTTTCGTCTCGGGTAGCGGTGCTCTATGAGGGAAATCTGCAGCAGCTCGACCCGCCCGAGCGTATCTACACCTACCCGGCAAACCGGTTTGTGGCAGGCTTCATCGGTAGCCCGCAGATGAACCTGCTGACGCTGCCCTGTCGGGATAAGGCGGCTCGGCTAGGGCAATATGCCATCCCGCTGCCCAATCGCTTTGTGCCGCCGCCGGAGGTGGTGCTGGGCATCCGGCCGGAGCAGATCGGGCTGGCCAAGCCGGATAGCGCCCTGACGGTGGAGGGCCGTATATTTCTGGTGGAGAATCTAGGGATGGGCAATTTGATCAGCGTGAAGCTCGATGGCGCTGAGGGCGACGGAGGCTATTACCCTGCGTGCCCTGCTGCCTTCGGACCAGAAATGGAGTGGCGATCGCGTTACCTTGGCGCTGCCGGTAAATAACCTCCACTGGTTCCATGCCGAGACTGGGGAGCGGCTGCCCGATGGCGAATAAAGTCTCCGTGCGTCAGAAAACCGCGACGTAGGCCTCCAGTCCGCTGTGGCGAAACTGCCGTTATTGTATTGAGCATAATGGGAGGTATAGCAAACGCTGCTCTAAAGCAAAGACTTTTAAGCTAAGGCTCCTGAGCCAAAACTCCCAAACCAAGATCAATGACGCCCTCTATTCTACCGCTTAGCTTACCGCCCCTCGAAAACGGCGATCGCCTCAGCCGCCGCGAGTTTGAGCAGCGTTACGCCGCCATGCCCCACGTGAAGAAAGCTGAACTGATTGAAGGATGCGTCTACATGGCCTCGCCGCTGCACGCCAACGCCCACGCCGAACCCCATGCTCAAATGATTACCTGGCTCGGGGTCTACGCCGCCTCTGTATCCGACGTGCAAGTCCTAGACAATCCCACCGTCCGCCTCGACAGCGACAACGAGGTCCAGCCCGATGCTCTCCTGCGCTTCAAGAAAAACGGTCAATCTACGATCAGTGATGATGACTATGTTGAAGGTACGCCCGAGCTAATCGTCGAAATTGCGGCCAGCAGTGCCTCAATGGACATGCACCAAAAGCTCAACATCTATCGCCGCAACCAAGTGCAGGAATACCTGGTGTGGCGCGTTTATGATCAGCAGCTGGACTGGTTTCAGCTGCAAGAGGGCAGGTACGACTCACTGCAGCCCAACGACCTAGGCGTCATCTGCTCGGAGGTGTACTCAGGGCTGTGGCTAGCGCCCTCGGCGCTGCTCTCAGGCGGCTTGGCCAAGGTGTTGGCTACGCTGCAGCAGGGATTAGCCGCTCAAAGCCCCAAAGGCTAGGGCTCAAGCTTGCCGTTTCTTCCAATCGTCCGTCAATAGCCCAGAGTACCCCCAGTTCTCATCCTCGATTTCTTGGATAACGACGTGAATGTGCTCTGGCTTTTTGCCCAAGACGCGCACGAGCGAACTCGTGACGTCTTGGACTAGTTCAGCCTTTTTCTCTCTAGTCGCGCCTCGGGTAATTTGGACGTTGACGTAGGGCATAGGAATCTCCGTTCTACGATTTCTCGACCTTCCACAGCAAGAACTGCTGCGTTGGCTCCACGCTGACGTTCTCCACCCCATCCTGGGCAAACACGTAGTCTTTGTTCTGCCACAGCGGAATGTAGGGCACATCCTCCGCCAAAATATCCTGTAGCTCCAAGAAGGCCTCTTCACGAGCCCCTGGGTCCGTCTCGGCCCGCTCTTTCTCAATCAGCTCGTTGGCGCGATCGCTGTAGTAGAACGAGCGGTTGGCCCCTTCCTCACAGCCCGCTTCCTCAGAGCCGGTTTTGCATTCCATAAATGGCTGAATGAAGTTATCGGCGTCGTAGAAGTCGGGGTACCAGTTGAGCAAGAAGGTGGGGTAAATTCCCTTGTCCAAATTGGGCCAAGCGGTGGCCCCCTCGACGTCTTTAACCTGTACGTCTACCAGACCGGGCAGCTGCTGCTCGAAGGAGGCCTCTAGGGTGGTGGCCACTAGGTTGCGGTCGGTGGATGCGGAGGGATACCACAGCTCTAAAGTCAGCGGATTGTCCTCGCTATAGCCGGCCTCTTCTAAGAGCTGACGGGCCTTTTCAGCGTTGCCATCGCCATACGCTTCCTCAAACACAGGCTTGTAGACATCGAAGCTAGTGGGGATGAGGCTGTAGAGCGGCTCGGCCTGCCCCTTAAACACCCGCTCGCTCAGCAGAGGCCGGTCGATCAGGGCGGCGATCGCCTGCCTGACGTTGACATCGTCTAGCGGCGGCAGGTTCTGGTTTAGCAGCATGTAGTTGACTACGGTCGTACCGGCCTCGATCACCTGCCAACCCGATGAGGCGGATTCTTCTTCAAGAGAAGCAATCTGGTCAGGATCAAGAGTTTGGTAGGCGATATCCATCTCCTGAGTGCGGAAGGCGTTGTAGAGGTTGGCCGCGCTGCTGAAGAGCCGGATATCGTAGCCGTCGTTGACCGGCTGGTCGCCCCAGTAGTCTTCAAACACGTCTAGGCGGACGGTATCGGGGGTCAGCTCTGCGAGCCGGTAGGGGCCGGTGCCGATGAAGGTATCGGGCTGGAAGACACCTTCGCCGATGGTGTAGCTATCCATGGGAACGGGGGTGGTGCCCCAGAAAGTGAGCAGAGCGGTAAAAGCGGCAAAAGGAGAGTCGAGGGTAAGGGTAATTTCGTAGTCTCCCGTGGCTTCCACGGACTCCACCTTTTCAGAGAGCAGGAAGGAGGGACCGCCACCGTTCTGGATAAACCGCTGTAAGGAGAACACCATCACTTCGGCGTTGAAGGGACTGCCGTCATGAAAGGTAACCCCTTCCCGAATAGGAACCGTGTAGGTGAGGCCATCGTCGCTGATGGTGGGCAGCTCGGTGGCCAGCTGGGGTACAATCTCCGTGCCGCCGGTCTCGTAGGTATAGAGGCGATCGCCCATGTTGTAGAGCAGGATGCCTGGAAAAATTCTGTAGGCGTCGGCGGGGTCGATGGTGTCCACCTTTTGGGTAGTGCCCATGGTAATCCGACTCGACGCGCTGGCTTCTTCAGTTCCCTCAGTAGAGGCACCTTGGTCTGACGCGCCATCCTGTGGTCCGGCGCAGCTGATGATCAGCGTCGCGCAGAGGCAAAACAACCCTGCGAAGCGGAGCAGCGATCGCCATCTCGTTTGAGACATCCCAAATTTAGTCATAGTGCGTCAAACCCTCTTCTAAACTAAGTTTCCGCCAGCCTGATGAACTCTCAACACTCAACGCCAGTCATCAACAAAAACATCAAAACATCATACACCCTCAACCCGCTTTACTCGCTCTCCGCCATCAATACACCGTTGACAGAGAGTAGACGACCAGGACCTGTTCGTATTTACTGCAACTGTGGTCTACGCTACAAAAGGTTGTCAAATACGGAAAATCAGACTAAATTGGCATACTAACTTCACTAATTTAATCTAATTGGCAATTTAAACTTGAAAAGAAAAGCCTTTTCAGTCAAAAACAGCCATCATTCAAGGTAAAAGTAGAAAACGCCTTGCTAAAACAAGAAAAACAGCTTAAAATCCTATTTAAAGAAGATTTATGGAGATAAACGAGACCGATTACAAAGCGATTCGGCATTTGATGGAGCAAGGTCGGATCACGTGGTCCGAGCTTGCGGGAATTTTAGAGCTGTCGGCTCCGGCAACTGCTGACCGGGTACGGCGACTAGAAGAGCGCCAGGTGATCATGGGCTACGCGGCCCTTGTCGATCCTGAAGCTGTGGGATGCGCCCTGACGGCCTTTATTTCGATTCGATTGGATAAACCGAAGCATCAGGGGCCATTTCTTAAAAAGGTTGAGTCCTTGCAGGAGGTGCAAGAGTGCCACCACGTGACGGGCGACGATGACTACCTCTTGAAAATCCGCTGCAGCAACGCCAAAGATCTAGAGCGCTTGGTCAATGAAGAGATCAAAGGCGTGGCTGGGGTTTCTCGTACCAGCACCATGATTGCACTATCGACGGTGAAAGAAACGCCGGTGCTGCCGCTGAAGGCCAGCCGTCCACCAGAGTAACGACGCAGTGACTCGTCCACGTTGGGGCGCAGCAGGCGTCTTCAACATACGGGTAAATTGCCATGAGCGTCATTTCACTTGTTCAGGGGCTAGCGCTAGGCTTCTCAATCGCCATGCCGGTTGGCCCCATCGGTATTCTCTGCATTCAGCGCACGCTGGCCCGTGGTCTCGCCATTGGGTTTGCCTCAGGTTTGGGCGCAGCGACCGCTGACGGCTTCTACGGACTGATGGCCGGCTTCGGGTTGACCGCTATTTCTAACGGTCTCTTAGCCTATGAGACCTGGATTCAAAGGCTTGGGGGCGGCTTTTTGCTTTACCTAGGCGTCAAGGCATTTTTGGAGAGGCCCAAAGCTGAGGCAGCGGTTGAAGGTGAGGTAAATTCAGCAGCGGGTGAACGGTTGGGGCTAATCAGCGCCTACAGTTCGACGGTCTTGCTGACGTTGACCAACCCAGCGACTATCTTATCTTTCGTAGCCGTTTTTGCCGGGCTAGGGCTGGCGCGAGCCGCGAGCAGCTATGGGGACGCGATCGCCCTTGTGAGCGGCGTTTTCTTGGGATCGGCGCTGTGGTGGCTTTGCCTAAGCGGCGGCGTTAGTCTCGTGCGGCGGCGAATTACACCGGAGATTATGCAGTGGCTTAACCGGGGATCGGGGGGTTTGCTGACGGGGTTTGGGCTGGTGTCGATTTGGCTAAGCCGCTAAATTCGCGCGAGAGCGTAAGCCGGGAAGATGTCGAGCTCTCAATCTTTTGGCAGCTCTAGCGGAATGGTCCCCAGCAGCCCCTTCCGAAAGTCCCGCAGCATTTGCCGCGCTGCTCGCTCTGAATCATTCTGGTAGCGATATTCCCCTAGCGCTACCACATAGCTCTCCCCCGTGAACTCGGTCGCCGCCAGTCCGTAGCGTTCCTCTAGTAGGTCCGGCGGCACAAATTGCGGGACCACCGCCTGCAGGCTTTTAAGCTTTTCCACAAACGCCGCCGCCACCCGCTGATTGTCATAGGCCGCTTCGCCAATGTCATCGCAGATGGCGAGCTTGATGGCGGCATCCTGGTTCTCTAGCTGGGAGGGCAGGACCCCAGGCGAGTCCAGTAGCTCTAACTCATCGGAAATGCGGACCCAGCGGAGCTGTCGCGTTACCCCCGGTCGGCGAGCGCTCTCTACTACTCGCTTACGCAGCAGCCGGTTGATCAACGCTGACTTACCCACATTGGGGAAGCCGATCACCACCGCCCGCACCGGACGGGGCCGCATCCCTCTCTGGCGACGGCGCTCGTTCATAGCGCGTCCTGCAGTCTGGGCCGCTTGGGCGATCGCTTTTACCCCTTTTCCCTGCTGCGCATTCGCCCCATAGGGCCGCTCCTGCCGCGCCTTAAACCAGTCGGTCCATAAGAGCACAACCTCATCGGGCACCATATCCACGCGATTGAGCACCAGCACTTTAGCCTTATCTCCCACCCAACGCGCTACGTCTGGGTGATGCGTCGCCAGAGGAATTCGGGCATCTCGAACCTCCAGCACCACGTCTACGCGCTGGAGCTGATTTTGGAGCTGCTTTTCGGCCTTGGCAATATGGCCGGGGTACCACTGAATATCGGGAGCAGTCATGGGAACCTAAACATTAAGGAGCAGCGTAGCTGCGGTGCAATTTCGCTACGGCACAATCAGCACCGGGCAGGGAGAAAGATTAATCACGCGGTTGCTGACGCTATCCGACAGCCCTTCCTCCGTCAGCCCGATGCCGCGACTCCCCATTACGATCAAGTCGGCATCTAGCTCATCCGCTACATCACAGATGATAAAAGCGGGCATTCCCTGCCTTTCTAGCACCTCGGTATCGATATTCTCATCTTTAAACAGGGTTCTGGCAGTTTCTAGCAGCTTGGCGATCGCTGCGGGAGAGGTCATTTCCGGCTCGGAAGTCCCTTCTCGGTCCTCAGGAGATTCTACGACCGAGAGTAAAACAAGCTTGCTGCTGTAGGTTTTGACAATACTTGTCACGAGCTCAGCGGCGTGGCGAGACTCACGGGTTTGATCGATGGGAAAGAGCACGGTCTTAAACATAGCGGCCTCTCTGGGGCTGGATCTCTGGCTGGATCTCTGGGGCGGGTACAAACTCCGGTAAGATGTGGATGGTTTTGAACCACATGTCTAAGCTACTTTTCTTTGAATCATAGCGCCTAGCGGGCCGTAAGACTGGCCTTAAGGAGTGGGATGATCGGCGTTGCTCTCCTTAGAACTTACGGGGGATTTGGAAATGCCGCATCCTGTTAGGACAATACGCAGTAAGTAGAAACATCTATTGGGAGGGATTCCGTGTCTAAGAAGACGCTAGCCGACCTATCCGCTTCGGACATTTCCGGTAAGCGGGTACTTGTTCGAGCAGATTTCAACGTTCCGTCAGACGATAAGGGCAGTATTACTGACGATACCCGCATCCGCGCTGCCCTACCTACTATCAACGACCTTGTTGATAAGGGGGCCAAGGTCATTCTCAGCAGCCACATGGGCCGCCCGAAGGGCCAGGTGAAAGAGGACCTGCGCCTCACCGCCGTGGCTGCTCGCCTATCGGACCTGCTCGGCAAGCCGGTCGTGAAGTGTGACGACTGCGTCGGTGATGAAGTGGCGCAAAAGATCGGCGCGATGGCCAATGGCGACGTGCTGCTGCTGGAGAATCTGCGCTTCAAGGCTGGGGAAGAGGCCAACGACGCCGAGTTTGCCAAGCAGCTTGCTTCAAATGCCGACCTCTACGTCAACGACGCCTTTGGCACCGCCCACCGCGCCCACGCTTCCACGGAAGGGGTGACCCACTACCTGAGTCCCGCTGTCGCGGGCTACCTGATCGACAAAGAGCTGCAGTACCTGCAGAACGCCATCGAGAACCCTCAAAAGCCCCTAGCTGCGATCATTGGCGGCTCTAAAGTCTCTAGCAAAATTGGCGTTATCGAAACCCTGCTCGACAAGGTAGACAAGCTGCTGATTGGCGGCGGCATGATCTTCACCTTTTACAAAGCGCGGGGTCTAAATGTAGGGAAGTCTTTGGTGGAAGACGACAAGCTAGAGCTAGCGAAGTCTCTAGAAGCCAAAGCTAAAGAGAAGGGCGTGGACCTACTCTTGCCCACCGACGTGGTGTTGGCCGACAACTTTGCCCCCGACGCTGAATCCCAAACCGTCAGCGTGGAGAATATTCCCGATGGCTGGATGGGGCTGGACATTGGCCCTGATTCCGTGAAGGTGTTTCAGGACGCCCTCAAGCAGTGCAAGTCGGTGATCTGGAATGGCCCCATGGGCGTGTTCGAGTTTGACAAGTTCGCCGCTGGAACTGAGGCGATCGCCGGTACCCTGGCAGAGCTAACCGGTACAGGGGCCACCACCATCATCGGCGGCGGAGACTCTGTAGCAGCGGTTGAGAAGGTAGGTGTGGCAGATAAGATGAGCCACATTTCTACCGGCGGCGGCGCGAGCCTAGAGCTGCTGGAAGGCAAGACCCTTCCCGGTATCGCAGCCCTGGACGACGCGTAGATCCCCCGTTCACGCCCGGTAGGGACATGGCGTGCCATGTCCCTACCGGTTAAACCCGTATCGGTAATGCATCACCTTGGCAATAAACTGGGAAGGGTCAAACGGGAACGGTCAAATCCGTGATGCGAAAATCACGCAAACCCCAAATCCTGCCCCGTACCGGCGTGCACCTGGGCCAGCTTCTCGTACTTCTGGGCGTGCTCAATCAAATCCTGCACCTCCGCCGCCGATAGCTGCCGCTTCACCTTCGCCGGAATTCCCACCACGAGCGATCGCTCCGGGACATCTTTGGTGACCACTGACCCTGCCCCGATCATGCAGCCTTCCCCCACCGTGACCCCGTTGAGCACGATGGCGCCGATACCCACCAAGGTGCCCCGTCCCACAGTTGCTCCGTGGATCACTGCCCGGTGTCCTACGGTCACAAAGGCCTCTAGCACCGCTGGCTGACCCGGATCGCCGTGGAGGATAGCCCCGTCCTGCACGTTGCTGTGGTCCCCCACCTCAATCTTTTCCACATCTCCCCGCAGCACCGCGCCATACCAGACGCTAGATCCTTTGCCGAGCTGCACCGCGCCAATGATCGTGGCGTCAGGAGCGACAAAGGCAGCCCCCGAGAGCGTTGGAGAAGGCCAAGGAGATGGGTTAACGGAGTGAGACGGCTCAGGGGGAGAAGCCATATCTTGAAAAATGCTCAAAGTTTTACCGCTTGTGCCATAGGGTGCGCTTAGAATTACCGTATGGCCAAGCTTAACGGTTACCTGACGGTTGGCTGTAGAGTCCTTGCGGAGTTCTGCTGATATAGCATTATGGTTAATCTACAGTATCCCATCTTCGGGCCAGAGATCTATTGTCCTCACTGTCGTCAGACTATAGCAGCGCTGACGCTGACCGATACTTATCTCTGTCCGCGCCACGGCGCTTTCGAGGTCGCGCCCAAAACCAACGAGCTTGTACATCTGCAGTCTGGACGGCACTGGCGACTGTGGGATGACCGCTGGTACCGGCAGCATACTCACCCTGATGGGATTCGCTTCGAGATTCACGAGGCGCTAGACCAGCTGTACACCCAGGGCTATCGCGCGACGCGGGTGGTTATTGCCCACCGGTACAAGGAGCTAGTGAGCACTTATCTAGAGCGCAGTACACCCTGGCGGGAGAAGTCTGAACTCCCCAAGCCCCGGCTCTATGGGCTACCGGTTGAGTTTAGCGCTGAGACTGAGGACGAGCCCTGCTGGGAAGTGATCAATTTCGATCTGGACAAGGAGCCCGGCACCCCGGAGCGCTATCCCTATTATCGAATGTTCGAATAAATGCACCACGCCTCTATCCGCACCGCTGACATCCACCGCGCGATCGCCTTTTACGAGCTGCTGGGCTTTGAGGTGTGCGAACGCTTTACTGCCGGGATTACTCTAGCCTGCTGGATGGAGGGGCTAGGGGGCCGAATAGAGCTGCTGCAGGTGCCCCAGCCTGCGCCGACGGCCGATGCGTTCAGCGACGAGCACTACACGGGGTACTACCACCTGTCGTTTGATCTCACCGCTGCCGCCCCCAGCTTGCCAGACTGGGTAGAACAAATCCAAAAGCAGGCTCAGGAAAACGAGATGGAGCCACTGACGGTTTTACTACCTCCCCAGCAGCAGATGATCGGCGATCGCGTCTATGAGGTAGCGTTCCTTGCCGATGCGGATGGGCTACCCTTAGAGTTTTTACGGGTTTTATCATAGGCAATGACTATGCCAGGGACGATCTCAACTCGCGTCGGGATTCTTATCCTGCTTAGCATCAGCGCTGCGGCCTGCCGGTCCGCCGCACCTCCCGAAACTTCACCCCTCCCCTCCCCTTGGCCCATCGAGACCGCGCCGGCCGCTGATGATGACCCTTCAACAGAGCTGACGCCGGTGTCTTTAATGCCGGTCCCCACCGCCTCCGAGACCTCCCCTCCCGAACCTTCGGGGGAAACCGCAGAGCTGCTGGCCTCTGAGGACCAAGGCAGTGCGCTCTTTACCGAACCCTCCCCTGATGCTGCCGTCGTCACGGCCTTGGTGAGCGGCGATCGCCTCCAAGTTTTGGAAGCGCAGCGGTCAGAGGGCGGGAACGTTTGGTACTTCGCCCGCGTCGGCGAGTCGGAGGGCTGGGTTGAAGGAAAGTTTGTCAATTTCTCAGAAGCCTACGCTAGCACCAGTCGTCCGTTCGTGGTGCTGCCGGGAGGGGCCAGCGTCTACACCGAGCCTGACTCGGCCTCTGAGGTGCTGCAGAAGCTAGACGGGGGCAGTGTGGTGGTGGCGGAACAGCGCTACTACAATGACGGGGTTTGGTTTTACAGCGGCGGCTGGATGAGTGGCGAAGAGCTGTTTCGGCCTGCCTGCATTGAGTTCAACGGCTATTTGCCGCTGGTAGTGGCCCCTGGCGGAACAACGGTCCACTCTACGGCAGCCTATCAAATTCCGGTGGAAAACAAACTGACAGGGGGGGAGCTGGTCTTTCCGTCTGAGGCGACCCAAAACAGCACGGGCACCTGGTTCAAAACCGATCAGGGTTGGGTTAGTGGTCAGTCTATGTTTTACCCCTTTTGCGAAACGGCGTCGCCGGAAACCTAACGCCGAAATCCGTCAAGTCCACAAATCGGCGTCAAGGTGCGGTAGCATCACAAAGTGGAATTGGGTCAAGCTGTGACAGAACCCTCGACAAAACCCACTAAGCTGGCCACGCATACCCGCTCTAGCAAAGCAACCTCTATTGTGCGGCCTGTTCTCGTGCTTATTTTTCGGCTTTTGCTGCTTGGCGTTGGCAGCGCTTTGGCCCTGGTAATCGGCATCGCCATAGCCCAGGTCGCTCCCGGCTCCGGAGAGAGGCAGCCTCTTCTAGAGAATTTGCTGCGCGGCGCAGCCCGCCTGCGGGGAGCACCCTACCCAGACGCCGAAACGCGATCGCCGCCCGATGGGGTTGGTGGGGTCGGTGGCGGCGTCGAACAGCCTCGTGGACAAGATCAGCCTGATGAAGCCAGCAGGTCTGAATCAGCCACCGCCTCTGACTCACCGGAAACCGACTTCCCAGAGGCTCCTGCCCCTCGGCGTCCACCAGGAACGGACTCGCCGGGACCGTCAGCGGCAGCCGATCCAGCCGATTTAGAGGCCGCCTCAGGCTCTACAGCAGCCCGCCCCGCGCAGCCCGCCCCGCCGCCAACCACCCCGGAACAACCCAATCCTCAGGCTCAGCAGGAGCTACAGCGATCGCTGAGCCAGCTTCGCTTAGAGCAAGACGCTCTAGAGGGGGCGATCGCCCAGCTAGAGGCCCAGGTCGGCATCACTCCATCTTCAAGGCCCCTAGAAGCCCGTATCGCTGAGCTGGAGCAGCGGCTGGCCAAAACTCCAGCTCGAAACCAGCGGCCAGCGGCATCCCAACCCTCTCCCCAGCGCGTTCCCCCAAGCGCCTCCCCAAATTAATGCAGGCTATCTTTTTTGGAACACCGCAGTTCGCGGTGCCAACGCTCCAGCGGCTCATTGCGCAGCCTGGTCTTGACCTACAGGCGGTGGTCACCCAGCCCGACAAGCGGCGGGGGCGGGGGCGGGGGGTCTCTCCATCACCGGTAAAAGCCTGCGCCCTAGCCCATCAGCTGCCGGTGCATCAGCCCGCTCGCCTCAAAAAGGATGCCGCGACCCTGGAATTCCTGCAGCAGGCTCAGGCAGATGTCTTCGTCGTCGTGGCTTACGGCCAGCTGCTCTCCCAGTTCATTCTCGATCTGCCTCGGCTAGGCTGCATTAATGGCCACGGCTCCCTGCTGCCGAAATACCGGGGGGCAGCGCCCATTCAGTGGAGCCTGTACCACGGCGAGCCGGAAACGGGAATTACCACCATGCTGATGGATGCGGGAATGGATACCGGTCCGATGCTGCTCAAAGCAACCACGCCTATTGGCCTAACGGATACCGCAAATGACCTGGCCGAGCGGCTTTCCGAAATGACGGCGCAGCTGCTCGTGGATACCCTCGTGGGCTTAGATCAAGGCCAAATCACCCCAGAGCCGCAGGCCGACGCTGAGGCGACCTATGCCCCATTACTTAAAAAAGAAGACTTCGCCCTAGATTGGTCTCGCCCCGCGATCGCCCTCCACAATCAGGTGCGCGGCTTCTACCCTAACTGCTTGGCGCGGTTCCAGGGGGAGGCGCTCAAGGTGTTTCGCACGGTGCCGCTCGAGCACGCTTCGGCAAGCTCAGCGTGGGCTTCTCCCGCTGATGCGTCCCAAATACCCGGCACTGTCATAGATCTCATCAAGAACCAGGGGCCGGTGGTGCAGACGGGGGAGGGACCGCTGTTGCTGCAGCAGGTGCAGCAGGCCGGAAAGCGATCGCAGTCGGGGTGGGATTTTGTCAATGGCAACCGGCTGGCGGTGGGGACAGTTCTAGCTTAATCTACCTGAGGTTTGTAATGGCAGCAGCCCTCGCAAGGTCCAGCCGGGTTGACGGCGCAGCGCACGAGTTCGGAGCGGGCACTGTAGCGGCAGGTGGAGTCGCCCAGGACCCAGCGATCGCCTATTTGGGTGCGATCGCCCGCCGGAGCGGCCTGCACTAGGAGCATGACGCGGTGAAGCTGGTAGCGCCCTGCCTGTAGGCGATAGCGGTGCCGCCGCTCTAGTACGGTGTAGGTTTGGCCGCTGAGGACTAGGGTTACGCCGGGGTGTGGAGGGTCCGGGAGGGGGTGCGTGGCGATCGTTTTACGAGAGTCGCTTATGACGATGTCCGTTGCGACCAGGGGGGTAGACTCCATAGGCTGTGATAAATCGAGCTAGAACCGCTTTTGCGCTTTTGCTCCCCACGATAGCACTGCCTCTGATTGAACGGTTTCCAGGGGTAAGTCTCAGCGTCCGGGCAGACAATCCAGCGGTGAGACTATACAAGCGCATGGGGTTCGTCAGAGTACCAGAGAGCCAAACCGTCAACAGAGTAGGCGGTTCATCGCTCACCATGATCGTCAACTACTAGCCGTTGAGCTTGGCCAGCCAGTCCATCTTGCCGCGCACCCCATCCGCGCTGGGCATCTTGTCCAGCCGCATCAGCTCAGAAATCGCCGCAATGTCCTTGTCCCGGTTGATGCCCGCCACCGCCAAAATGCGATCGCCCCTGCGGTAAAAAGCCAGGAACTCCGGACTGTCGGTACTCTCCACATCCCCCTCAACAATCACCTCATCCCAGCGCTCTGCATGGCCCACATAGCGCAGCTTTAGGTCAAACTGCCCCGTCCAAAAGAAAGGCACCCCGCGAAACGGCAGCTGGCCGCCCAGCATATTGCGAGCCGCGACGCGACCGTGCTGGGCAGCGAGCTGCCAATGCTCAATGCGGACGTCTTCTCCGAGCCGCCAGTCGGGGAAGGTGGCGATGTCTCCAGCGGCGTAGACCCCCTCGCCCGCCCGCAGGTATTCGTCCACAGGAACGCTCTTGTCTTTGGGGCTCACCTGCATCTGCGTCAGGTAGCCGGTGGTCGGCTCAACGCCGATGCCGATCACCACCAAATCGGCGGGGAGGCGATCGCCGTCTCCCGTGCTCACCGCCTCCACCGCACCGCTGCCGTGGATCTCGGTCATTTTGGTGCCCAGCTTAAAGGTGACGCCCTGGGCCTCGTGGACGCGCTGAAACAGCCGCCCCACCTCAGGGCCTAAGAGCTTCTCAAAGGGGATCGCCCCCGGCGTAATCACCGTCACCGCCACGCCCTGCTTCGTCAAGCTAGCGGCGGTTTCCATGCCGATAAAGCTGCCGCCTACCACTACCGCCTGCTTCGCATTTTGAGCCGCTTCAAGAATCGCTGTCGCCTGCTGGTGGTTGTGCAGCTTGAAGACACCGCCCAAGTCTGCGCCGTCAATGGGGGGCCTTTTGGCGGTGCCGCCCGTGGCCAGCAGCAGGGCGTCGTAGCTGAGGGTGGTGCCGCCCTCGAAGGTGAGGGTGCGAGCAACGGCGTCGACGGCGATGACCCGCGACCCTGCCTTCAGCTCAATGTCATGGGCTTGGTAAAATTCCGGCGATCGCAGCGAGAGGGCATCTTCTTCGGCCCCCCCGGCCAGATACTTTTTGCTGAGCATGGTGCGATCGTAGGGCAGCTCCTCCTCAGCGGTAATCATCACCAGCCGGCCCTCAAACCCCTCTGCCCTTAGGGTCTCCGCAGCATTCGTGCCCGCAGCGCCCGCCCCCAAAATCGCAAAGGTGCGATCGTCGGCTTCGGGGCGATGGCTGGCCATCTCAGGCGTTCGCGACGCCTGCGGCTCATCTGGCAGCTCCACCACGATGCGATCGCCCTCAAGGGTAACGGGGTAGCTAGGCAAACTGTCGAGCCCCGGTGGGCAAAGCTGGTTTCCCGTCGTCACATCGAAGCTAGCATTATGCCACGGACAAACAACGCGACTGCCACACAGCGCCCCCTGCGACAAAGAGGCTCCGTTGTGGGTACATTTAGCCCCAGTAGCATAAATATTGCCGTCAACCCGGGTCAGCAAGATGGAGGTTCCTCCCGCTTTAACGGTAATCATTCCCGATTCCAGGTCGCTTGTATGTGCTACGGTCTGCTTCTTCATTGGGATTTTCCAGGGGTGTGCTATTACTAACTAGGCTCTTCTCAACCAAAATTGGTTTAGGAACTGTGGGTTTTTACAAGAAAGCCTCAATCTTGAAACGAGATGAGTGCCACGGCATGACTTTACTTAGTGTGAAGAGGTTGTCAGCGGCACCCATCTGGCTAAGGGCAGACTCAGGCAATAAGCCTTGGGAAGGATAGAGAAGTGCGCCTTGCTAATAGCTGCCTGTCGTTCGAGGACCCAGACCAACCGACAAGCGCTGTTTCTCAGTGCGAAGCGTTTCAGTCCACATAATGCTGTAGTCAACTATGGAAGCGGATGAGTTTCTAAAGCGGTACTCTGACGGCGAACGGGATTTTCGAGAGTGCAACCTGATCGGCGCTGATCTCTCAGGGCAGACTTTGGAGTCCGTTGACCTCCGCCGAGCCGTGCTGATACAGGTCAACTTGAGTCAGGCAAATTTGAAGGGAGCCAACCTGCGGGAGGCTAACCTTCAAGACGCGACCTTAGAGCGCACCGTTTTGACCAATGCCAACTTAATTGGGGCGAAGCTGTCGTCAGCGTCCTTGAGAGGCGCACAGCTCGCAGGCGCGGGGCTACGGGCCGTCAACCTCAACCGCACAGACTTAGAGCATGCCAACCTGTCTCGGTGCAACCTGAGTGAGGCGCTGCTGGGTCAAACGAAGCTCGGTAAGGCGAACCTCAAAGAGGCGAACCTGAATCGCTCCAAGCTCTCCCGAGCAGACCTGTCGTGGGCCAACCTCGAGTCGGCGGTGCTCACCGGATGCTTGCTGAATCAGACTCGTCTAGACAACGCCAACTTGACGAATGCTATTCTGCATGGGGTCAACCTAGAAGACGCTCACCTCAACAGGGCCAACCTCAGCCACGCCAAGCTTATTGGTGCCAACTTACAAAATGCCTCTTTAGTCGAAGCCGACATCCGTAACGCGTTGGTGAGCTGGACATCGCTTCGAGGCGTCAATCTAACCAAAGCGAGCTTGTATAAGGCCGATTTGAGCTGGTCGAATCTGAGTGATGCGAACTTGACAGAGGCCATCCTCATCAGCGCCAATCTATATCAGGCTAATCTGCTAAACACCAACTTGACTGGGGCCATAATGCCCGACAGGTATTGAACCTCGACTCAGTCTCAAGTGAGCGCTGGCGAGCTGAATCTAGACAGCAAAAAGGGGACGCCTTGCGCATCCCCATAACTCAGTCTCGATAGAAACTGACCTATTTCATTAACTCTAGCCGCCGAGGGCAAAAAGGCGATCTACATCAGGCCAATTTGCTCAAGGATGCCATGTCCAGTAGCATACTCAACGGCGACGCCGATAACGAAACCCAGCATAGCTAGGCGACCGTTCCAGCGCTCAGCGAAGTTAGTGAACCCAAATTTGTTGTCTTGTGTTTCCATGGTGCATTCAACCTTATTAATGTCAAGCTTCTTAGCTAAAGTTAACATAGGCTATCGGGCAGTGCCAACCCATTGGGCACAATATCCTCAAAAAGACTGAGTGCTGAGCAGAACATCTTACGTCTTACGACAACACCCAGTTCACCAGCGTTCTCACTGGAAATCCTGTAGCGCCAGGGCTGTTGTAGCCGTCCGGCTTATCGGTCCACACCGGACCCGCCACATCAAGGTGAGCCCAGGGCGTCGTTTTAACGAACTGCTTCAAGAACAGCGCCGCCGTAATGGCTCCTCCGGCGCGAGGTCCGGTATTTTTCATGTCGGCTACGACGGACTTCATACCCTCGAAGTAGGTCTCTTCCATGGGCATGCGCCAAAATTTCTCCCCGGAAAGTTCGGCGGCCTGCATGATCTGGTTGGCTAAGGCTTCCTCCTCGGTCCACAGCCCAGACATTTTGTTCCCCAGGGCAACGATGCAGGCCCCGGTGAGGGTGGCAAGATCTACCACAGCGTCCACCTCAAGCTGGTCGGCAAAGACGAGGGCATCGGCCAGGGTAAGGCGGCCTTCGGCATCGGTGTTGTTGACCTCAATGGTTTTGCCGTTAGAGGCCGTGAGAATGTCGCCGGGGTGCATCGCCCGCCCGCTGACCATATTCTCTGTGGCCGCGCAGATGAAATGCACTTCAACGTCCGGCTTAATCTGGGCGATCGCCTTTGCTGCCCCAAAGGTGGCCCCCGCGCCTCCCATGTCGGTTTTCATCATTTCGATGCCGCTGCCGGAGGGCTTCAGGTTGAGGCCGCCGCTGTCAAAGGTAAGGCCTTTGCCGATGATGGCCAGCTTGCGGCGGGGGGTGCCGTCGGGGCGGTAGGTGAGGTGGATAAACTTGGGGGGAATGTCGGAGGCTTGGGCCACCCCCAAGAAAGCGCCCATGCCCCGCTTTTCGCAGTCGGCCTGCTCTAGAATCTCCAGCTCTAGGTCGTAGGTCTGGGCTAGGGCCGAAGCCGTCTCCGCCAGGGTGAGGGGGGTGACGATGTTGGCGGGGGCGGCCACCAGCTCCCGGGCCAAAATTACGCCGGCCACCACCTGCAGCGATCGCTCAATGTCTGTCTCCTGGCCCGCCAGCCCCAGCAGCTCTACGGTTTGGGGATGGGCGGCTTTATCCTCTTCAGACTTAAAGCGGGTGTCTTGATGGGAAGCTAGCTCTACGCCTTCCACTAGGGCCTGGGCGGTCAGCGACTTGTCCTGCTTCCACAGCGGAAAGTTCAGCCCTAGCTTGGCGCACTTTTCTTTGTGGGCGGTGCGGGCGGCGGCGGCGGCGGCGCGGCGCAGAATCTCCAGGGTCAACTCACCCTTAGCCCCAAGGCCAATCGCCGCCACCTTGCGGATGGCGCTGCCCCCCCCTACGCGGGCGATCGCTAGGCTACCCGCCTTGCCGGTAAATTCAGCTTCCGTCACCAGCTCTGACAGCGTCCCGGCGATCGCCTGATCGAGGGCCGTGAAGTCTGCGGCAATATCTTGCCCTTCAAATAGCCCAACGGCTAGGCAGTCGCCGCTCCAGTCTGCCTGTGCAATATCAATTCCCTTAAAGTCCATTCGCCGTTACCTAATACATACTTATGCTTGCTTTTATAGTTGTATATCAGGATCACAGCAACCTGCGCTTTAGCTACTAGACAGGAAGCCCCGCGCTCTACCCGTCAGGGTGAGCGTCGGGATGAGAGTCGCGCTAGCCGAAGTGCGCCCGCAAAATGATGCACAGCGGATAGTTGCGGGCAGCGCTGAGGCTAGCAGTTGGTATGATAGAGATAGCAAGGTGATACACCCCGCAAAGAGTGTGACGGGCCCGTAGGCGAAAGCTGCAAGTCACCCGTTCCTCAGTTTGCAAATGTATCTGCGACACATAGTGCGTATCCTCCCTCGCGGAGATGAAAATTCAAAACTCTGCCGTGGGGCATCAGGCGGAGTATAAACCTATCTCAGGATATGTCTCGGCAATAGCTGGGAGTCACTGAGGAAGCCCGCGCTGTACAGCTTGCTGTCAGCGTCGGGAGGATGTCACCAAAGTGGCCTAGGGCCTGCTAGTGGGGCTTGAGCTGTGAGTCCTCAGCTTCGGCTTCAGCCTGCGGCCCGTTCGTTCCTCGTTGAGGCCGCTCCCAATCACCGCTCAGCAGCTTAGGCAACCAGCTCATCAGAATAATCACCGGAATAATCTCTAGCCGTCCCGCCCACATCATCAGAATCAGCGTCAGCTTGCTGGCCCAGGAAGAGCTAGCGTCAACCACCCCTGCCGACAGCCCCGTCGTGCCCAGCGCTGAAGCCGATTCAAACAGAACGTCAACAAGCGCCCCGGCGCCAGCTGCGTGCAGGAGCGCGATCGCGCCTAGCAGTATAGCGGCAACCCACAGTAGAGCTAAGACAGCGGCAGACCTCAGCTGACGCAGGGCATCCTCCTCGTCTACCACTTCGTCGTCCATCGCATATTCAAAGTCGGTAAGCGACGGCTTGTACACCATCTTGAGTTGCCGAACTACCGCCTTCCAAAGAATGACCACGCGGTCGAGCTTTAGGCCCCCCACTGTGGAGCCAGACACAGCGCCAAACACCATCGCCACAATCATCATCAGGCGCGCCGTGTTGCTCCACCGCTCTTCGTCAATGGCGGCGAAGCCGCAGGTGGTCAGAGCCGATATCCACTGAAAGACGCTGTCGACCCAGCGCCAGGTGCCAAACTCCCAGTAATTTTCTAGGGTCAGCAGCACGGCCCCCACCGCCAGCAGCAGCCAAAGCGCCCGGTAGCGGCTGTCGCTCCAGAGGCTAGACAGCCTGCCGCGCAGCACATCGGCATAGACCGAAAAGCTGATCGCTCCCATAATCATCACAGGCATCGCCGCCAGCTTGATAACGGTGCCGTAGTCCTCGAAGCCGCGCCGAGTGATGGTGAACCCGCCGGTTGAAATGCCGGACATGCCGTGGTTAATCGCCGGCCATAGGGACATCCCGGCAACCAAAAACAGCCCGATGCTGATGGCGGTCAACCCCGCGTAGATCGTCCAAATTTTGCGCACGGTGCTGCGCAGGGTCGAGGCGAACTGAGCGTCGCGAGCCTCAGCAGAGTAGAGCCGGTCGGGGTTGACCTGGGGGTCCATTACCGCCAGCACCAGCACCACGATGCCTACGCCACCCACCCACTGGGTAAACGATCGCCACCACTGAAGGGCGTGGGGGAGCATGCTGGTGTCTTTGGCCACCGAAAGACCCGCGCTGGTGAATCCCGACATGGATTCAAACAGCGCATTCCACGGGTCGAGAAATTCAGTCACCTGCAGCGGGCTCTCCGCTAGCCGGTCTACGTAGGCGGCCACCATGACATAGGGAATCGTGGCGATAAAGCAGATCACCAGCCAGGCGGCGGCGACAATCACCACCGCACGGCGCATGTGGGTGAGCTGAAAGGGCTTGAGCCAGCGGTAGAGCCCGACGCCAGCGCCCAAAGAAACCAGCGCCGTGACGGCGAAGGGAATTGTGGTGTAAAACTCACCGAAAATCCAGCCCACAGGGATGGAAGCGATCGCCATCACGCCGGGAACGCAGATCAAAAGCCCAAAAACTCGGAGGGAGATCTGCTCGTTGTCGCTCGTTTCCTTGTCACTCATCTATTCAAGCTCAGTAGCGGGGGCCTGCAGCCACACCTTGTGTCTGCACGCTCAGAATAGCACTCGCCTTTCGGTCTAATTTGTCTATTGCATTGGTTCAGTTGCTCAGGACACCAGGATCGGCTGAAGGCCTGACGTTGTGTAGGCAACTGAACGCGCAAATGTCCTAATGCATCAGGACATTTGCTATACGGTGAGACTGTCGTCTTCTCAGGAACCTCGGCATCAGCTCGCTCCGGGGGGGCAAATGTGAGGCTAATCGAGCTGCCACCGCCGTCGCCACTGCGATGTGGATTCCAGCAGAGAGGCGGTCTGCTCTTCCTGACGCTGCTGAAGAATCGTCTTCTCTAGGCTATTTAAGGTCGGATCTCGGTAGGGAACAGCGGCGCGGCTGTGCAGATGCTCTAGCTCTTGCAGCGAGAGTGCTAGACCCACCGGCGCGTAGGCCGCTACGGTCCCTGGCGACTTGCGGCCCACCCCCGGCGTAGAGCCGATATGAAGCCCAGCGGCCAGCAGCGCGGCGCGGACGGCGGCGGCGCAGGAGTAGGTGGCCAGGTGGCCTTCTGGCTTAAGGCACCGCACCACCTGCTGAAGGAATTCCAGGGTCCAAAGCATGGGGCAGCTTTGAGGGGAGAAGGGGTCAAGGAAAATGGCGTCGGCCCAGGCGGGCGGAACGCGCTGGACCGTTTGGCGGGCATCTCCAACTAGGAGCTGCCCCTGGCACAGGTCGCTGCTGACCTCTATTTGAGTCGCGAGCTGAATCAATAGCTTAGAGACAGGCCCATCCCACCCTGACAGTAGCCCATGGGCGATCGCCGCTTGGGGGACGGCGGGCGATCGCTCTAGACCTATAAATTCTACGCGGCAAGCGGGGTTAGCCTGCCAGATGGCTTGCAGAGCGGCAGCGGTGTTGTAGCCCAGACCGTAGCAAACGTCTAGCAGCCGGACCTGCCCCTGAGCCGCTTTTTCACCGATTTTTGTGGGCACCACGAACTTTTGCTCGGCCTCCAGCCGCGCCCCCTGCAGGCTATGAAACGCCTCTCCAAACTCTTCAGAGAAAAAGGTGAAGGAGCCGTCTGCCGTGGGTTGGGGCGTGAAGGGTAGCATCATGTCGAGCCAGCGATCAAAAATAGTCTTATTGCATTGGTTCAGCTGCTTAGGACACCAGAATCGGCTAAAAGCCTAACGCTGTATAGGCAACTGAACGCGCAAATGTCCCAATGCATTGGGACATTTGCCATACAAGACCCTTTTGAGGATATCTTGATACCGTCACGTCACCCCGCCGCAATGGACCTACCCCCATCCCCGCTTGTGTCTATCGACTGGCTCCAGGCCCGACTTGGTCAACCTGATCTGGTGGTGGTTGACTGTCGCTTCTCGCTGATGGAGCCAGAGGCTGGACAGGCTGCCTACGAGTCGGGCCACATTCCCGGAGCCGTCTACTTTCACCTCAGCCGCAATCTGTCCGGGCCGGTTCAGCCGTCGGGGCGCGGCGGCAGGCACCCGCTGCCCGATATAGAAAAATTTGTAGAGACCTTGGAAGCCAGCGGCATCGGCCCCCAAACGACCGTGGTCGCCTACGACAACTCTCGCTTTGCCTTTGCGGCGCGGCTGTGGTGGCTGCTGCGCTACCTAGGGCACGATGGCGTCGCTGTTTTAGACGGTGGGTTTCAGGGCTGGCAAGACCAGGGCTATCCCATAGAGACCGAATCGCCAGCGCCGAGATCTCAAACCTTCACGCCTCAGGTTAGAGAGAACTGGGTGGTCGATAAAGCGGGTGTAGAGTCTCGCCAGAATCTAAAGAACATCGTACTGGTAGACTCCCGCAGCGGCGATCGCTACCGAGGCGAGCGGGAACCCATCGACCCGGTGGCGGGGCATATTCCGGGGGCGGTGAACCGGTTTTGGCAGGAGGTGACCGATGAGCAAGGCTACGGGCGATCGCCCCAGGAGCAGCGCGACCGCTGGCGGGAATTGGGCGATGTGGAGGAGATTGTGGTGTACTGTGGGTCTGGCGTCACGGCCTGCGTCAACCTGCTGTCTCTAGCGCTAGCGGAGATACCACCCGGTAAGCTCTATGCCGGGAGCTGGAGCGACTGGTGCTCTTATTTATGACGCTGGCGCTTGATGCATTACTTTTTTGATGACCTATGAAACTGACCCGATCTACCTTGGCTTTAGTGGCGATCGCCGTGGTGCTGGGCCTTGCCGCCCTCCTGATTGAACGGCGTCCCGACCAGTCGGACGACAGCCCGCAGCCGCTGTTCAGTTTTGAAGAGGATGACGTACAGGCAGTGGCGATCGCCACCGATGCGCAGACCCTGGCCTTCGAGCGGCAAGATGGGAGCTGGCAGATGGTGCAGCCGGAGCAGGGTCCGGCCAGTGAAGCCTCAGTGGTATATCTGCTAAATGCGCTGGTGACGGAGGAGAGCAGTCGCCGGTTGCCTCTGGGCGACTCAGAAGCGGCAGACTTCGGGTTCGACGCTCCCCTAGCGACGGTTGATATTACGCTGGACGAAGAGCAGACCCACCGGCTGACGTTGGGAGACTACAATTTCAGCAACCAGTTTATCTATGCTTTGGTGGACCCGCAGGCGGGCATTGAGGAGGCTGGCGACGAGGCTGGTGAGGCGGCTAGTGCTGAAGATTCTGGCGCTCGGCTTGACAGCGAGCTGGTGCACCTCGTCTCAACCAACTTCGACACAGCCGTGAACCGCCCGCTAGAAGACTGGCGGGCGGTGCCCGATTCTGAAGCGTCCCCAGAATCATCCCCCGAAAGCCCTTCTGAAGACGACGCTGAAGCCGTAGAGCCCTTAGTCGATGAGACCGATTTAGAAGCTGCCCCTCCAGCGCCCTAAAGCGGATGCTACACTGGCACGATTAAGACAAGCAGTAATGCAAGCCCTGTACGCCCTCAGCTCTTAAAGGACACTTGTGCCATGTCTACCCGATTTTTGCTAACGCTTTTTTGCCTGCCCACCCTGCTCGGAGCGCTGAGCTTTCCCCTAGCCGCTTCAGCAGGCGGCGTCCGTCCCGCCAAGCATTCCGTCCGCCCCACCACCTCAGTCGCCAGCTGCAGCGTCCCGGACGAAAAAGCGGCCCCAGCGTCAGCGGCTCAAAAGTCTGGCGGTGACGTCATGACCCTAGATTTCTCCGCCGCCGCCAGCGATGCCGCCGTGCTGCTGTTCGGCTGCGATTGCCCCTCCTGCATCAACGCCCTAGAGCAGCTGCGCCGCCCGTCTCTACTGGCCGCTGCTGAAGGCCACTGCTGGCAGTCCATGACTGAGACCCAAGACGTGGGCCAGGTCAATCAACTGCTTGAGGCTGTGGATGCGGCTGAGGCGATTGGCCCTGACGTTCCCCTACCCAGCGATAAGTTCTAGGATAAATGAACTACACCTAACCGCTACGCTGAGCTAGGTGTTTCGTGCGCTTCATTGCCCCTAGTTGCCTCATGCTTCCGCAGTTGGTAGAGCTAGGCGGCTCAGCGCTTGCGAGGGAAGATTCCTGCCCCCGTGCCCAGATCAGATTGACCTGAGCAGCATTGGTATCGCGGTCTTCGGTATGGCCGCAGTGTTGGCATCGGTGGATACGGTCGCTCAACGTCTTGGGCGTCAGCTCCCAGCACTGAGCGCAGCGCTGGGACGGCTTGAGCTGCCGGGTAGGAGACTCCAGATAGAATCCGCCCGCCTCAGCTTCCTTGTAGGACAGCAGCGGTCTAACCCTTGCAAACCCCACCGACAGGATTGAGCGATTGAGACCGGCTTTTTGACGTTTCCGCTTGCCTTTGCGGGCCTTGCGGGTCATGCCCTTGACGTTAAGCTGCTCTCCGGCGACTAGGCTATTACGGCTAACTATGTTGCTGGTGAGCTTGTGCAACCAATCCGCTCGCTGGTTGGCTACCTTGCGTTGAATCTTGGAAACTTTGCGTCTGGCTTTGCGCCAGCGGTTAGAGGCTTTGACGCCCTGCTTGCGGTTGGGCCTGCGTTTGCGGCGCAGCACCTTGCAGGCCTGCTTAACCGCGACATCGCCCGCTTTGATGAACTCAGGCTTTTCCTCTTTGGTGCCGTCTGAGAACGACACCGCATTAGTGCAGCCTAAGTCTATCCCGACAGCACCGCCAGCGGTTTGGCGCTCTGGGCTGCACGCCACGGTGATGGAGGCGTACCACTTCCCTTCACTTGGCCGGTAGACAATCGTGCAGGTTGTCGGTCTCCCCCAGGTACGAGCTTGTCCTCGCATCCGAATCTTGCCCAAGTTTGATAGCTGCAGGCAACCATTGATGCCATCGCTTAGCGCCTTCCAGCCAGAACCGCACGGATAGGTCCAGCCAGAGAACAGCCGTATCGACTTGAACTTGGGATACTTCCCTAGCCCTTTGAAGAACCGCTGAAACGCAAAGTCTACTCGCTTGACCGTAGCCTGCAAAGCATGACTGCCCAAAGCTTTGTACTCTGGCCAGCACTCCTTGAATGCAGGTAGCAGGTTTTGCTGGTCGATGTAGCCCACAGACTGCCCGTGCTGTTTGTAGCTGGTGCGGCGGTGCTCTATGCAGGCGTTGTACAGGTAGGCATGAAGACGCCGCCACTCGAACAGCATCGCCCCTTGCTGGGTCGTCGGGTAGAGCCTATACGTTACACGGCGTGTTGCCATAACTCGATGTATGCACTGAGACAATCGTACTATGTTCGCTACGCTCACGCGCTATCCTTCCCTAATCCGCTTCGCTGAGATTAGGGACTGCCGCGATTCTGTTCACGAAGATCGCGTCAGCAGTCCCCGCTCTCGGTAGTCGTCAACCGCATCTTTAAGAGAATCTTCCAGGGGGCGAAACGTCAGCCCTAGCCGCCGCTGCGCCTTGGTGTTGTCGAATCTCATGGGCGATCGCGCCAGCTTCACCCCGGTAAGCGGGGCCGAAGGGGGAGACTTGGTGAAGTTGTCGGCGATGAACTCCTGCACCGCGCTGACGCCGAAGGCCAGCCAGTAGGGAATTTGCCGCTTGGGCAGGGGTAGCCCCGTAATTGCCTCTAGGTGCCGCAGCAGTTCTCCCAGGGTCAGGTTGGCGTTGCCCAAGATGTAGCGCTCTCCCGGCGTCCCCTTCTCGGCGGCGAGGACGTGACCGAGCGCCACGTCGCGGGCGTCGATCAAGTTGAGGGTGCTGTTCAGATAGGCGGGATAGTCGCCGTTGAGGAAGCCCAGCATCATGCGGGTGGGGGGAGTGATGCGGCGATCGCCCGGTCCGATGGGCACGGTGGGGTTGACGATGACGACGGAGAGGCCGCGTGCCGCCGCCGCAAAGGCTTCTTGCTCCGCGACGAACTTGCCCCGGCAGTAGGCCCCGGCCATGTCCTCTAGGGTCAAGGAGACGGTTTCGTCGGTCTTGCCCCCGTTCGCTTCGTTCAATGCAGGCCGCTTGACGCTTTTGAGTATGGATTCGGTGGAGCAGTGGACGACGCGCTCGACCCCAGAAGCGATCGCCGCCTCCATGACGTTGCGGGTGCCGGTTTGGTTGATGGTGACAAACTCCGACTTGCGAGGAGACCACAGCCCCGCGTTGGCGGCCAGGTGATAGACCTGCTGCACCCCTTGGGTAGCCCGCTGCACGGCGTCGGCGTCGGTGATGGAGCCAGTGACGTAGTCGATGTCGGGCTGGCGCGTCTGAGGCGTGGCTAGGTCCAGGATGCGGACAGAATGCCCCCGTTCCTGCAGGAGGGCGACGAGGTGATGACCGATGAAGCCGAGGCCGCCGGTAACGAGGCAGTTTGCCATGGTGGATGCCGGGTCATTAAAGATGTTTGACGTAGGGGGCCTCTAGACCCCCGAGTTTATATCGCAGGTGTCCTAAGCTTAGGACACCTGCGCGCTGCATTGCCTATGCTATGTGAGGGTTTGAGCCCACGACATTGTCCTAAGCAATGGGGCCAAAGCTATATATTAGCGGCGATCGCGCAGCGCCCTTCAGCTTATCCTCGCTTTGTCGCTAGATCTGCCAAAAAGTCCGGCATTTCTAAAACGTGAAAATAGATCAACCCGGAGACAACCAGGGTGTAGACCGTTGCGCCACCACACCCAATCAGCAAGTCTCGCTTGAGACTGCGGCGCTCCTCGGCCAAAAACATATCCATGGTGCCAAACTGCATCATCACAATGCCCAGCACGTTCGAGAGCCAGTAGCCCGCTATCGTCCCCGGCAAGAACCAGTCTGGATAGAGCCAGCTGACGCCGTAGCCAAACGCTAGGGCGATGGGCAAATTGAAAAACAAATCGTTCCACCAGGAGAGCGGCGACAGCATGTAGCCCAAGCCCATCATTGTGCTGCCTCGCAGCGCCTTCATTAAATTCATTGGGGTTTATAGTGCTGGTTAAACAGCATCGACTCCCCTCATTATGAGACCCCCACCGCTAGTAACGAAAGCGATCGCCCCCAAAAGCCTGACCGGGATCCTAGCTCTTGGACTGGGCGCGGCCCTCTATCTCCTCCTAGGGCTGGCGCTGTGGCGCTACCAAACCCGGTTCATCTTCCGGCCCCCCGCCACCCTAGAGGCGACTCCCGCCGATGTGCAGCTTGCCTACGAAGAGATCTGGCTGCCCGTGGGCGATGGTCAGATCCACAGCTGGTGGATTCCCGCCGCCGCGGGGTCTCCCATCATCCTCTACCTGCACGGCAACGGCAGCAACCTGGGGGATTTAATCAACCGCGCCCGCCGGTTTCACCAGTGGGGCTATGGCGTTCTGCTCATCGACTACCGAGGCTACGGACGCAGCTCCGGGCCGTTTCCCAACGAGGCACGGGTGTACGAAGACGCGGAGGCCGCCTGGCGCTACTTGAGCGAGCAAGCTCCCGCTGACCGCATCGTCCTCTATGGCCGCTCCATCGGGGGGGCGATCGCCGTTCACCTCGCCTCACAGCATCCTGAGGCCGCCGGCCTGATTCTGGAGAGCTCGTTTACCTCCCTGCAGGCCGTCGTGGGTCGCTCACCGCTGGCCGCGATTTTTCCCCTGGACCGGCTAATCAACCAGCGATTTGACTCCCTATCCAAGGTGCGATCGCTGCCCGCGCCCCTGCTGCTGCTGCACGGCACCGCCGACACCGTGGTGCCCGCCGACATGAGCCAGACCCTGTATGACGCAGCTCCTGGTCCCAAGACCCTATTGTGGATTGACGGAGCTGACCACAATAATCTGCCTGAATTGGGGGGCGATCGCTACGCTGAGGCTATTCAAACCTTTGTTGCTCAGTCTGCCAACTGAGCTGCGCCACAGCCTCCCAGCTTGGGGCACTTTGCCCTATTATGACGTGAGCTAACAGGCCGCCGCTAACGGTATGACTCTCGCTTCTGCACGGTATTCACAGCGTCAACTCTGGGGCGGCATCGTGGCCTGCCTGGTGGCGTTGGGGGTGCTGTTTCGGCTCGTTAACTTAGACCAGGCGGTGTATTGGGTAGACGAAGTGGCCACCTCAATTCGGGTGTCTGGCTACACCTACGCTGAGGTTACCCAGCAGCTGCTCGCCCAGCAGGCCAGCCAGAGCCTCCCCCTCAGCGTCGCCGACCTGCTTTACTTCCAGCGCATTAAATCCGGCTCGTCGCTGGGCGACCTGCTCCGCGTGCTTTCCCAAAGTCCAGAGCACGCGCCCCTCTACTTTGTCCTCATGCGGCTGTGGGCCAGTCAGTTTGGCACCACCACCGCCGCCATGCGCAGCCTGTCTGTGGTGTTCAGCCTGCTGACGCTTCCCGCCATGGGGTGGGCCTGTGGCACCCTATTCGGCTCACAGGCGAGGCGAAGCTCCCCCATCGTCTGGACCGCTACCGGCCTTTTGGCCGTCTCGCCTTTCTTCGTGGCCTACGCCCAGGAGGCCCGTCCCTACAGCCTGTGGCTGCTGCTGCTGCTGCTGCTGCTGGGCACGCTGTGGCGATCGCTCCAGGGAGGCCGCAGGCTGTGGTGGCTTGCCTATGGGGTAACCCTCACCCTCACCCTCTATACCTCCCTCCTCACCCTCTTTGTTTTGCTGGGTCAGGGACTGGCCGTGATGCTGTTCCACCCAAAGCGGCGGCGGGCCTACCTGGCAGCGACCGGGGCGGCCTTGCTGTCGCTGCTGCCCTGGTGCTGGGTTGTGGTCACCCACTGGCAGGTGCTGCAGGGCAACACCGTTTGGATGCGGGAGCCCATGCCCCTGTGGGCCATTGTGGGAATTTGGCACTACAGCCTAGCGGTGCTGTTTTTTGATGTGCCGGTGGCGACAGGCAGGCCGCTCATCTTGGGGGGGCAGATGGCGATCGCGGCGGGGTTTGTGGCCCTGATGGGCTATGCGGCCTGCCGGCTGCTGCGCCAAACCCCGGCGAAGCTAGGCGGGTTTTTGGCGCTGGGGGCGCTGGCAACCCCGGCGGCGCTGCTCTTGATCGACCTATTGCGCAGCGGGCAGGCAGCGGCAACCCCGCGCTACCTGATGCCCACCCAAATCGGAGCGCTGATCGCCGTGGCCTACTGTCTCAGCGATCGCCTTTTTTCCCCATCCCGCCGCTGGCGCGCTCTTGCGGCGGTGGTGTTGTCGGTCAGCCTGGCGTCCTGTCTGATTGGGGTCACTCATGCGTCTAATTACCAAAAAAGCCGCAACCGCAGCAACCCGGCGATCGCCGCCATCATCAATCAAACCTCTTCCCCGCAGCTCGTTGCAGAGGCTGAGCATATTCAAGATTTAATTTCCCTCAGCTATGGCCTTGAGCCAGATGTCGCGATCTATATTGTGCCGCCTGCGGAAGCGCCCTCCGCGCCTTCAGGAGACTGGCTGACGGCGGCGCGGCGCTCCGGGACTCAGACTTTTGTGTTTACGCCGTCTGCAGCCCTGAAAAGCCAGATAGAGGGCCAAGGTCTGCTGCAGCCGGTCTATCAGCCTGTGAGACTGATTCCCAGCGAGCTGGGGCTGGAGCTGTGGCAGCTCGAATTTCCTTAAGCTACTGGGAGCGGCGGCTCTTTCCTTGGCGGGCCGCGATCGCTGACCTTGAGAGGAAAACCGGGTAGATTGGAAGGACGCCCTCGTGCCTTGGTGGAATGACAATTCAACACAGCCCGTCGTCCCTTTACTGCGAAGCGGCGACCCAATTTCCAATGCCGCAGGCGCAGGTTTCGCCCGAGCAATCTCAGTCCTCACCGCAGCCGACCGGCAAAACCCCCGCCGGTTTTCACAACCGCCTAAGCGAGCCTCACCTCGACGCTGATCCAGCGCCCGAAAGCATTCTCAAGCTCAGCGCTGCCGACCCCGATAGCGCCGACGAATACCTGCATCACATCATCATCGGCTCTCCCCTAGCCGTCGAGCGAGCCATCCGGATGCTGCACGTGCTGCGCTACGTCGAGCAACACCGCTGGACGCCGCAGATTCCCGTACGAGAGGAGGGCTTGAGAATCACCCCTCACGAGGGGCAGGTGTTGAGCTACTTGCTTTGCAGCAGCCCAAAGCGTAGCGGACCGGGGGTTAATTAGTTGGCAGGCGCATCGCTGCTGCGCTAGTGCAGCAGCGATCGCATCCGTGATGTGATTGGTGACGGGGATGCAAAAGAGTTGACTTGTTGATAAATATGAGTCATGATTAATGACCTTGGCTGAAAAGCCTAATGTGAGACAGCTCAATAAACCTGCGGAACTGGCGGAATTGGTAGACGCGCTAGATTCAGGTTCTAGTGTCCGATAAGGACTTCCGGGTTCAAGTCCCGGGTTCCGCATTTAAAGCTGCCGCCATTAAAATTGCCGAAGTTTGCGATTCGCAACGGCCCTTAAAATCTTGTTCAGACTGTGGTTTTAGCAAACGGCATTGGCCTGTGGCGATCGCACAGGTTCTAGCGCAGCGCATTTACTTGCGGCGTATCCGATAGGCCCGCGCTGCGACCCCGCTCCACGACAGGCCAAATTCATGCTTAGCAGCCTTCAAAACCCGCTTGTCAAGCAGCTTCGCAAGCTACACCGGGCCAAAGAACGCCAGAAGCAAGACTGCTTCTTAATAGAGGGCACCCACCTTCTTGAAGAAGCCTGCAGCACCCGCTGGCCCCTACAGGTTGTGTGCCATACAGAAGACTGGCAGCGCAGCTACCCTGAGGTTTGGAAACAGGCCGCCCAGCAAGCGCAGCGAACTGAATTGGTCAATGAGGCCATTCTAGAAGCGATCGCCACAACGGCTCACCCCGACGGCGTGGTGGCGACAGCGGGCCGTCGGTCTTCGCGCCAGACCCTGAGCGAAGCCGGGCCGATGTCGCTGGGGCTGGCCATCGAAACGCTGCAGGATCCTGGGAATCTGGGGACCATCATTCGTACTGCCGCTGCCGCCAATGTTGACGGCCTGTGGCTCAGCGAAGACAGCGTTGACCTGGAGCATCCCAAAGTGCTGCGGGCCTCTGCGGGCCAGTGGTTTCGTTTACCAATGGAGCGGCGGGCCGACTGGCATGGGGCCGTTGCGCAGCGGCAGGGAACGCTGCAGATCGTTGCAACCTGCCCTACGGCGTCTCAAACCTACTGGGACATTGATTTAACTCAACCCACGCTGATTTTAGTTGGGAACGAAGGCGCTGGACTCTCAGCAGCGGCTTTAGCGCTGGCCGATGTGCGCGTCAGCATCCCTGCCGCCGCCACCGTCGAATCGCTCAATGTCTCGGTGGCAACGGCGCTGATGCTATACGAGGCGATGCGCCAGCGGCAGTCGGCAGCTCCAAAAGATGTAGGCTTGCAGTAACTATTTCCAGTAGTCTGTCAATATACTTCCCAATATGGGATAAAGTAGGCGATAGCCATAGGCTGGGGATGTCGCCTGCTGCTCACGTCAAGGTTTGTGGCCCCCAGATTGAATTCGCCAAACTTGTAAAGCATTACGTTGGCTTATGTTAGCGCCCATGATGCCCCATCGCCCTGCCCCCAGTTCAAGCGGGTCTCGACCCCGCAGTCACGCCCCTCTGATTCGGCGTTGCCTGGGCGCAGCGCTAGCGATCGCCGGGGGGATAGTGATATTTGCCGGGGGGGCGATCGCCCAAATCCTTCCCCTTGGGCAAGTGCTCTCTTTTGGAGACGAGGGGGCTGAGGTGGAGCTGCTGCAGCGCGAGCTGCAGCGGCGGGGCCTGTTTGATGGTCCCATCAGCGGGCGCTACCTAGAACTGACCCAGGACGCCGTTTTTCGCCTGCAGCGGCAAAGCGGCCTGACGGCGGATGGCGTATTCGGCCCTCGCACGGAAGATGCTCTGTTTGGGCGGCCCACCGGAATTCAAACCCTAGCGCCGGTACCAGACAGGCCGGTTGTGGTGGGCCAGCTAGACCCCATTACCTCCTCCCCGCTTCCCGGCGAGCCCGCCATCGACATTGAGGTTGACGACGTGCTGGCCCAGCTGCCCGACCCGTCAACAGCAGCCTGCAGCACGGTCACGGCCCCGGAGAATAACCTGGCCGAAATCGGGACATTTCAGCGGGGAGATGTCGACAGCGGCATCAGAATTTTGCAGCAGCGATTGACCGATCTGGGCTTTAGTACAGAGGGCGTCGACGGCATCTTTGGGGCCAATACAGAGCGGGCCGTAATCTTGTTTCAGCAGTCGCGGAACGTGACGGCCAACGGCATTGTGGACGAAGAGACGGCGCGGCTGCTAGGGCTGGCGATCGCGGGGGATGAGCAACCGCTAATTAACACCGGTCCCTATGCGGTGGTGGTGCCCGCCGACAGCGAAGATTTAGAGACCTTAAGGCTGGTGCGCCGCGAGGTTCCCAGGGCCTGCTTCGCGCGGTCGCGCATGGGGTCATACATCTATGCCGGTGGGTTTGGGAAGCGGTCATCCGCCGAGAGCGTTTCTCTGCGCCTGAGAGCGCTCGATCTAGACTCGCGAGTCGATTTCCGCCGCCGCATCAGGACTAACTAGCGGGACCAGACTCCGCCGAATCGAAGCGGAAAACCACCTCGGAAGCGTCGTGCTAGCCTGAAGGGGTTCCCTCAACCCTAATTTTTGTGACGCCTTTCGACGCTGAGCGGCTTCTCTTCACTCCAGCGACGCCGACCCACGACGCGGTGCCGCTTATTTTTGCCTTTCCCAACGATTACAGCGTCGGCATCACCAGCCTGGGATACCAGGTGGTGTGGGCCACCCTTTCAGCTCGCCCCGACCTGGCCGTGAGCCGCCTGTTCACCGACGCCTCTGAGACTTTGCCCTCTCGCCCTGAGCTGATGGGCTTCTCCCTCTCTTGGGAATTAGACTACGCCAATATTCTGGCCTTACTTGAGCAGCTGAATATTCCCGTCCGCGCCGCCAACCGCACCGCTGACCATCCCATCGTCTTTGGCGGCGGCCCGGTGTTGACCGCGAACCCCGAGCCCTTTGCCGACTTCTTCGACGTGGTGCTGCTGGGGGACGGAGAGCTGCTGCTCGACGCCTTTGTTGACGCTTATCAGGCCGTCCGAGGGCAGGATCGTCACGGTGTTCTTCAGCACCTCGCCCAGGTTCCAGGGCTGTATATCCCCGGCCTATACGAGGCCCGCTACGCCGATGCGGACGGTCCGTTTGCGGGTATCTCTCCGCGAGAGGCCGCCACCCCGGCTCAGGTCACGAAGCAGACCTACCGGGAAAATCGGCTCTCGGCCTCCACCGTGGTGACGGAGAAGGCGGCTTGGGAAAATATTTATATGGTTGAAGTGGTGCGCAGCTGCCCGGAGCTCTGCCGCTTTTGCCTCGCCAGTTACCTCACCCTGCCCTTTCGCACCGCTAGTCTGGAGGGCTCGCTGCTGCCCGCCATTGAGCGCGGGCTCCAGGTCACCCAGCGGCTGGGGCTGCTGGGGGCCTCGGTGACCCAGCACCCTGAATTTGACGCGCTGCTCGCCCACCTCAACCGGCCGCAGTACGACGATGTGCGCCTCAGCATCGCCTCGGTGCGCACCAATACCGTCACCCAGTCCCTCACCGAAACCCTAGTGAAGCACGGCACCCGCTCCATCACCATTGCGGTGGAGAGCGGCTCGGAGCGGGTGCGGCAGATTGTCAACAAGAAGCTGGACACCGAAGAGATTTTGCAGGCCGCCGTCAACGCGAAAGCGGGCGGGCTCTCTAGCCTAAAGCTCTACGGCATGGTGGGCATCCCTGGAGAAACTGAGGACGATCTGGCCCAAACCGTCGCGCTGATGAAAGCCGTGAAGCAAGCTGCCCCCGGCCTGCGGCTAACCCTGGGCTGCAGCACCTTTGTGCCCAAGTCCCACACGCCGTTTCAGTGGTTTGGCGTTAGCGAACAGGGCGATAAGCGGCTGAAGTCTTTGCAAAAGCAGCTGCGCCCCATCGGCATCGATTTTCGTCCCGAGAGCTACAAGTGGTCGGTGATTCAAGCGCTCATTTCTCGGGGCGATCGCCGCATCTCTTACCTGCTAGAGCGGGTACGCCACTACGGCGATTCTCTGGGGAGCTACCGGCGGGGCTTTAAGGATCTTAAAGGCCAGCTGCCGCCCCTGGAGTTTTATGTCCATCGGGATTGGTCTACCGAGGTGCCCCTGCCGTGGGAGCACCTCCAGGGTCCGCTGCCGGTGGCGACGCTAGAGAAGCACCGGCAAGAGGCGGTGGCTGCAATGTGACCGCCGCAGACCCAGCGTTCTGCGAAGCGTTCTGTAAACAGGATGCGCTCGCAAAATTCAAGCACCTTTGGAAAGACTTCAGGCGAGCCGTGGTCTCGATCTAGGACAGAGTTCACGGGAGACAAATCGGGGTAAGATTAGGTCGTATCGTTGAGGCATGTCAGCCAAAGCTGCGTCTGCTTAGCCCTAACAGCAGTAGTGCTAGGGAGACTGGTGCAGTGCATCAAAACGCGCGGGATGACTGCCCAGAGTTGTTTGGCTTTGTTTTAGTGAGGTTCTATGAAAACGCTCTTCTCTCGTGTACTCGCTTTGCTACTGGTTGCCGTTATCGGTCTCTCAGGATGTTCGGCTTCGGCCCCAGAGGGTCTGACCGGAAACTACCGGGACGATACTTTGACGGTGGTTGAAACTATCAGGACTGCCCTCAGTCTCCCAGATGATTCCCCCGATAGACTGAGCAGCCAGACCCAAGCTCGCAAAGTCATCAACGACTTTGCGTCTCTCTACCGCCGCAATACAGACGTTGAGCGTCTCGGTTCTTATACGACCATGCGTACGGCTCTCAATTCGCTAGCCGGCCACTACAGCTCTTACCCCAACCGCCCCGTTCCAGATAAGCTGAAGCAGCGGCTGGATCAGGAGTTTAAGCAGATTGAAACGGCCCTAAGCCGAGGCGCTTAAGCGTCCAAAGGCGTTTTGCTGAGGGCAGCGCGCGTTCTTATTAGATAGGGGCGATCGCCCTTGCAAAACTAGATCACGTCAGCTGAAGGGGTTGCGGCACTGCGGCCCCTTCTTGTCGTTCATAGCTAGAGAATGCCTGTGACGCCGTTCGCTTGCTCAAGCAACAACCGTAGCGTCAATCACAAAATGGCGCTATTGCGCCTGATAGGTTGGTGGGGCCGAGCCGTTCTATTGCATCTAGATCTATTGCATCTAGAAAGGTAGCGGTCCCGCTCGTCCCTAATTTCCCCACCGGCAATGAACTTTGACGCTTACGATCCCCAAGGCCTTTACGACGAGTATTTTGCTTCACCCGGCACCCTGCGCCCTGAACTAGCGCCCATCCTACAGTGGTTCCAGGCCGAGACATCTCAAACCATGCCGGAGATCAAGGCTTCCTTAGAGGCTGTGCTTCAAGAGCTAGGGGCAACCTTCAGCTTTGAGGGAGAAGAAGAGCGGGTGCTGCCCTTTGACCCAATACCCCGGGTAATTGCAGCGGAGGAGTGGACGCACCTCACCGCCGGGTTACAGCAGCGGGTGAAGGCCCTGAACCTGTTTTGCGCCGATGTGTACAGCGATCAGCGGATTATCGCTGAAGGGGTGATTCCCCGAGAAATTATTGAATCGGCGCTGCGGTTTAGACCTGAGTGCATGGGCATGACGCCCCCTAAAGGGATTTGGTGCCATATCGGCGGCATCGATTTGGTGCGCAACGGCGACGGCGACTGGTGCGTTCTAGAAGACAACTTGCGCGTGCCGTCTGGCATTGCCTACGTGCTGAAAAACCGCATTGCTATGACGCGGGTGCTGCCAGAACTGATGGAGAAATTTAGCCCAAAGCCCGTCGAAAATTACGCGCAAGAGCTCAAAGCCGTGATGGATAGCGTAGCGCCCAGCCCCGACAGCACCCTGGCACTGCTTACCCCCGGTACCCACAGCTCTGCCTACTTTGAGCACGAGCTTTTGGCCGAGCAGATGGGCATCGTCCTTGTGAGTCCGGAAGAGGTGACTATATCGGAGGGCTACCTGTGCCACCGCACCGACCAGGGACCGCAGCGCCTAGACGTGGTGTACCGGCGCGGCGACACGGAGATGTTCGACGACCTCGATTTGGGGGAGGAGTACCCGGACAGCACGGTGGCCCTAATTGAGCTGTGTCAGCAGGGGAAGCTCGCTTTGGTGAATGCTATTGGGGCGGGCATTGGCGACGATAAGGTCATTTACGCCTATGTGCCGGAGATGATTCGGTTTTACCTGGAGGAGGAGCCGCTGCTCCCCAATGTGCCCACCTATCTCTGCTGGCGGGATAGCGATCGCGACTATGTGCTGGACCACCTAGAGGAGCTGGTGGTGAAGGCGGCGAGCGCTGAGGGGGGCGACGATATGCTGGTGGGTATCAACTCTACCGCCGAAGAGCGGGCGACGTTTGCGGAGAAGATTCGCGAAAAACCGAGGGCCTATATGGCTCAGCCGACGGTATATCTATCGCAGATTCCCACGGTGGTTGGTGATGGCGTTGACGGACATATTGAGGGACGCCATACGGATTTGCGGCCCTATGTGCTCCATCAGGGCGATGAGATCTATGTGCATCCCGGGGGGCTGACGCGGGTGGCGCTGGAGCGAGGCAAGCTGGTGGTCAATTCATCGCAGGGGGGCGGGGCAAAAGATACGTGGGTGTTGGCGTAGATTCGATTTTTGAATCTCTCGCGGCTTCTGTATCAGCGGCTGGGCTGCAGGCGCCAAATTCGCTTGGGGCTACGTCAAGTTTGTAGCGATCGCAAAGACGATGCAAAATAGAGGCGCTTAGCTAGAAGTGTGCTGCCATCAGCCCAGACAACACGGTGTCTTCAACAGCGGCAAAACTTTGGTGAAGCGCGAGCTAGTCATTGGCAGTCCGTCTCGGTTTTGGCTACCCTTGGCGAATTAGATATACAGAATACTGCTATGCAGAATATTGGTACACCAGGTATTGATGTACGGAATGCTAGCGCACCAAACGCTGACGTACAAAGTAGCCCGCAGAACACCAGCCCACGGAATATAGAAACGCCAACTACAGAGGCGAAAGCTACAGAAGCGCTAACTCAGGCGCTAACCACGCCTCGCCTACTGCTGCGCCGCTGGCAAAAATCAGACCTACAGCCCTTTGCCTGCCTCAACGCTGACCCTGAGGTGATGCGCTATTTCCCCTATCGCCTGGGCCGTCCGGCCTCGGACGCTTTTGTCGACCATATTGAAGCCTGCTTTGAGCAGCAGGGCTTTGGGCTCTGGGCGGTGGAGCTGCGGGAAAGCGGGGAGTTTATTGGCTTTATTGGGCTAAAGAAACCCACCTTTAACGCCCACTTCACGCCCGCAGTGGAAGTAGGCTGGCGACTGGCGCGGGAGTATTGGGGCCAGGGATATGCCACTGAGGGTGCCAGGTGCGCCGTGACCTACGGCTTTCAGGCTGTAGGCGTCGACGAGATTGTGTCCTTTACGGCGGGGGGTAACCAGCGGTCAAGGGCTGTGATGGAGCGCCTGGGTATGACCCACAGCGCAGAGGATGACTTCGACCACCCGACGTTGCCCAAGGGCCACGAGCTGCAAAGGCATGTGCTGTATCGGATGGGTAGAGAGCGCTGGCGAACGCTTCAAGCGTAGAACCTAGCGGTTCAGCCTGCCCACCTCCGTTCTCCTGTGGACAACGCCATGGCAATTCGCTAGAACATTGGCAGGGGCAAAACGAGATTAGGCGTATGGCAAGTCGGCTTTGGCGATTTCTGAACACCGATATTTCTGAGCTGCTGTCGGGGGAGACGGCGGTGGGGACGGCGGAAGGCGCGAAAGCGGTCTTTGAGCTGGCGGAGGTGCTGCAGAAAGAAGGGCAGAACGTGGAGCGGCTGGCACCGCTGGTGGGGCAGCTCGACTCGCTGCTGGATGCGCTAAACTCGCCCCTGGCGGAGATTGTGGAGAAGGGGCTGCCGTTTGTCTCTATTGCCACGGGGCTGCTGAAGTTTTATCTAGAGAAGAGCCAGAAGCAGCTGAGCTTGGCCGAATGTGTGGCGATCGCCTCTCAGGCCGCCTATCTGGAGAGCTTTAGGCATTTCCTGGAAGCGGACGAGGGGCTGCAGGAGAAGGTGGGGCGGGTTCCGGCGTCGGCAGATATTCGGGAGCGATCGCGGCGGCTTGGGGAGCTGGAAATTAGCGATGAGGCGGCGCGGCGGGCGGCGACGAGCTTTCCGAGGTGTGAGCTGGCGGAGAAGTTTGGCGACCTGCTGGCGGCGCGGCTGGTGCAGGCGGGGATGGCGGAGGAGGAGGCTCACCGGCTGACGGAGCGGGTGAAGTGGCGCGCTCCGCGCTACCTGAACGAGGTGTGGGCGGCGTCTGCGGAGGCGGTGAAGCATTTGGGGCAGCCGACGTTTGAGAACTGGCGGCAGGAGCAGGCGAAGTATCTGAGCATTGAGGATTATTTGCGGCAGATTGAAGATGGGCCACAGGATAAGGTGTTTGACGAGGAGGCTTTGAGCTTTTACGATATTTACGTGCCGCTGCAGGTAAAGCGGCTGGACCGCGATGGGAATCCGCTGAAAGATAAGCCGCTGGAAGATCTGGAGGCTTGGGTCACCGGGCACCTGATGCACAGCGATGCGAAGCGGATTTTGTTTATTGACGGGGAAGCGGGGCGGGGGAAGAGCGTTTTTTGCCGCATGTATGCCAACTGGGTGCGAACTGAGCTTTACCCGGCATATATACCAATTTTGGTGCGGCTGCGCCACCTGAAAACGCTGGAGAGCAGCTTGACCCAAACCCTATCTAATTATCTGGAGACTCAGGATTTTGTCAGCACTGATGGGGGCTGGCTGACGGATAGTAGCACCCGCTTTTTGTTTTTGCTGGACGGCTTTGATGAGCTGCTGCTGGAGGGGCGGAAAACGGGCGGACTGCAGGAGTTCTTACGGCAGGTGGTGCAGTTCCAAGAGGGTAGCCTCCACCGCTTTTTGATTACGGGACGTCCGCTATCGCTGCAAAATGTAGGGCGGCTTATTTCTCAGGCCGACAATTTGGAGCGGCTGGAGCTGCAGCCCATGGGGGACGAGCTGCGGGAGCGGTGGTATGGCAACTGGGCCAGGAAGTTTGGTGACCCAGAAACGGAGCAACTACAGCAGTTTTTGGCCCTGTGCCCCAGAGAGATCCACGATGCCGACGACGCCCTGGCGCGGGAGCCGCTGCTGCTGTATCTGCTGGGGCGGATGCACCGGGAGACGCGGCTGCGAGCCGATATGTTTGAGGGCACCCAGGGCAATGAAGCCAAAGTAGTGATTTACGATGAGGCCGTGCGCTGGGTGATTGAAAAGCAGCGTCAGGACGAGAACTTTCGACTGGTCGGTCTGGAGCCGGAGGCGTTGCGCCAAGCCCTGACGGAAGCTGCTGTCTGTGTGATGCAGTCGGGCAATGAGACGGCCAAGGTGTCGTTTTTGGAGGCGCGGCTGCAGCAAGACAGCAGTAGCCCAATGTACGCCGCGCTGCAGGAGGCGAGGCGGGAGGAGGATTATTCTGAGCAAAAGCAGCTCAACAATTTGCTGACGACGTTTTACCTTAAGCCTGCCGCTGGTGATAAGGAAGGCTCGGTGGAATTTGCCCACAAGAGTTTTGGCGAGTTTTTGTTTGCCGAGCGGCTGCGGGATGCGATGGAGGATTGGTCTCAGCCGGGGCAAGGGCGAAGGAATAAATACCTTGTTTCTGATGGAGATATGTGCTGGGAGGTATATGACCTCCTGGGCTACGGCGGGCTGACGGTGGAGGTGATGGACTATTTGAGCGTGCTGCTGGATCAGTCCGATGAACTAGAGCCGGTGACGCTGTTTAAGCGGCTGCAGGAGTTTTATCTGCGCTGGTGGGAGGGGGAGTTCATCGACGCTACCTCGAACAATCTGCCCCAGCGGAAAATGGCGAATCTGCAGGAGCGGGTGCCGGAGCGAGAGGAGACTTTGGGGCTGCGGCAGGTGGACGTGGTGACGGGGCTGAACGTGATGATTTTGTTGTTTGAACTGCATCGCTATGGGCAGAAGCGAGAGGAGCTGAAATCGCAAATTGATGTTTCACCCCTGCGGTGAGCCGGAAACGGAGGCGTTTGAGGAGACGCGGCTTTACAGGATCATCGGCTACAGCGAGTGTCTCCGCGTTTTGGGCTTCAGTAGTGTCGTTGGAAAGCATCTCATCAGCGCCAACCTCCGTAGCGCCAACCTCCGCAGCGCCACCCTCTTCAGCGCCAACCTCCGCAGCGCCACCCTCAGCAGCGCCAACCTCAGCAGTGCCAACCTCAGCAGCGCCAACCTCTTCAGCGCCAACCTCAGCAGTGCCAACCTCCGCAGCGCCGACCTCTTCAGCGCCAACCTCCGCAGCGCCAACCTCCGCAGCGCCAACCTCCGCAGCGCCGACCTCAGCAGCGCCGACCTCTTCAGAGCCAACCTCTTCAGCGCCACCCTCAGCAGCGCCGACCTCCGCAGCGCCACCCTCAGCAGCGCCAACCTCAGCAGCGCCAACCTCAGCAGCGCCAACCTCAGCAGCGCCAACCTCAGCAGCGCCAACCTCAGCAGCGCCAACCTCTTCAGCGCCGACCTCAGCAGCGCCAACCTCAGCAGCGCCAACCTCAGCAGCGCCAACCTCCGCAGCGCCAACCTCCGCAGTGCCGACCTCAGCAGCGCCAACCTCATCAGAGCCAACTTCATCAGAGCCAACTTTAAGAATATTAAGTGGAATTCTGAGACGAGTTGGGCAAACGCTGAGGGCATACATGCTGCTGAGAACGTTCCTCCAGTGCTTGCTCAAGAGGCAGCCTTTGCCGCCGCTCTGGCTCTGAGCCAAGGGCTAGCTCTTGCCAAAGACGGCCAAATTCCAGAGGCGATCGCCTCTTACCACCAGGCACAAGCTACTGACCCCAATATCGACATCTCGGCCCACTCGTGGAATAGACTGTGCTGGAACGGCTGCCTCTACGGCCACGCCGCCGATGTTCTCTACGCTGGAGAAAAAGCCGTTAAGTTTAGATCCGGAATGAGAGCGCATGGTTCGATACCCGAGGGCTGGCCAAAGCTCTTAACAAATGACCTTGACGGGGCACTAGCAGATTTTCAGTCGGCACTAAGCGCAGATAACAATAGTCAGATTTTCTCGGATGAGCAGCGATCGCGACGGGAGCGATGGGTAGCCGCCCTCCAGTCTGGCCAAAACCCCTTCACGCCAGAAGAGCTAGCGGCACTGCGAAAAGCAGAAGCGATTTGATAGCGATCGCCTCCATGCAATTTTGGGCTTGATCCTTTGTACTAAGTGCGCTATTCTCTCATCCTAGAGCTGTTTAATTCTTAGCTCTACTTCCCCAAAAATTTGGTCAACAGCGGACGCGATCGCCGATACCAGCGACGATCGCGCCCTAGCCCGCGACAGAAGAGCCCTGTCTTGGACTTTTGCCATCTTAAACCGTGGCAGAAGGCCATCCTAGACATGCCACAGTCCGGGATGGCCAAATTTTGGGCTTTCTTAACCCAAAACGGAGAAACCCCATGACATTTCTATATCCCGAGCTGCCCAGCAATGAGGCCGCACCCACCGTGCTGACTACCCCCAGCCCAGCCCCCAACGGCGAAATCATCCGCCATATCATCATCGGCTCCCCCGAAGGCGTCCGCGAGGCCATCCACAAGCTGCACGTCAGGCGGTACGTGGAGCAGTCCCTTTGGACCCAGCTGATTGCCATCGGGGAAGGCGGCATCAAAATTACCCGCAACGAAGGGGAGGTGTTGAGCTACCTCGTACGCCAGCGTTCGCTCGACGGACCCATAGGGTAAATCGCTGGGCAGCCCCGCGCTGTCGTAGCGCCATAGTCGCGGGGGGCCAGTCCCTCCGGGTATGTGTTTAGCGTCTCGGATTACCCCCTCTAGCTCCCCTACGCCCTGCGGGCAGGCTCACGCCAAAGCCAAAGGGGAGGCTTGAGCTTCCCGCCTTTCCAAGGAGGGACTGAGGGGGGTAAAACCAAGGCGTACGGCCTTTCATATTCAAGGTCGCTAAACATGTACCCCTCTGGCCATAGCCCATAGCCCCAGCGCGTCACCCCCCAACAGTCCGCATCACCCGGCAGGGATTCCCCACCGCGATCGCCCCGGCGGGGATAGCCTTCGTCACCACGCTGCCCGCCCCAATGACGGCATCATCGCCAATGGTGACGCCCGGACAAACAATCGCGCCACCCCCCAGCCAAACGTTATTGCCAATGGTAATGGGGGCCGCCATTTCCACCCCGCTGCGGCGCACCGCCGGGTCTAGCGGATGGTAGGCGGTGTAGATCTGCACATTGGGGGCAATCAACACGTCGTCGCCAAAGGTCACCCAGTTGCAGTCCAGAATGATGCAACTAACATTGATATAGAGATTGCGGCCCGCCCGAATGTGGCACCCATAGTCGCAGTGAAACGGCGCATTGATCTCAAAGCCCGGAGCCCACGGCATCAAAGAGCGATCGCACAATCTCCTGCCGCTGCAGATCACCCTCTGGAGACAGGCCATTGAAGCGGTGGAGCTGCCGTCGCGCCGCCAGCCGCATTGCCGTCAGCTCGGGGTCTGCCGCTCGGTAGGGCTGGCCCGCCAGCATCTTTTCTCGCTCAGTGGCCATGATCAAATTGCATTATGATACTGTGCTCACCCTTTTCGACCGCAGTCAATGAACATCCTCATCGTTGAAGACGAAGCCGAAATCGCCCAGCTGCTCACCCTCTATCTCGAAAAAGAAGGGTTCACCTGTCACACCTGCCGCGACGGGGTGAGCGCGCTGCAGCAGTTCCAGGCGATCGCCCCCGACCTAATTATCCTAGACCTGATGCTGCCCCAGCTCGACGGCCTCGAAGTCTGCGCCCGCATCCGCCAAACCCCCGGCAGCAAAGACCCCTACATCCTCATGCTCACCGCTAAGGGAGAAGAAATTGACCGCATTGTGGGCCTCTCCACCGGTGCCGACGACTACATGACCAAGCCCTTCAGCCCCCGAGAGCTAGTGGCCGGGTGCGAGCCCTGCTGCGGCGATCGCTGCGTCAGGGAGGCCAGCCCCAGGTGCACCAAACGCCCCACTTCTCGGTAGACCCAGAGCAGCGGACGGCCCACTGCTCCACGGGCGATAGCCCAGAGCCTTTAGACCTCACTCCCCTAGAATTTGACCTGCTGGCCACCTTCGCCAGCGCCCCCGGTCGCGTGTGGAACCGCGCGCAGCTGATTGACAAACTGTGGGGCAGCGACTTTTTTGGCGATGAGCGGGTGGTGGATACCCACGTGGCGCGGCTGCGCAAAAAGATGGAGCCCGACCCCAGCCATCCCCAGTTTATTAAGACCGTCGTGGGGGTAGGGTACAAATTTGAAGATGCGTAACTCACCCCCCAAGCGCAAGCCCCTGTCGTTGGCGTCGCGCCTTTTCTGGTCCCACATTGTGGTGATGGTGGTGGGGCTGACGACCCTATTTGTGGTGGGCAAAGTTTCGTCTCCCCGCTTCTTTGTCCTACGGCTGCGGCAGATTGAAATTGAGGGCTTCGGCAGCATCCGTCAGGTGCGCCCCGAGCTGGTGCAGGGATTCGAGGCTGCCTGGAGCCGGGGGGCGCTGTGGTCGCTGCTGCTGGGGGCTCCGGTGGCGGGGGGGCTCAGCTATTGGCTCACCCGCCGCATCGTGCGTCCCCTCAACCAAATTGAGGCCACCACCCGCCGCTTTGCCGCCGGAGAGCTAGACTCCCGCGTCCCCCCCATCCCCATTCCTGAGCTGCACCGGCTGGGGCTGAGCTTCAACCGCATGGCCGACGACCTAGAAGGCGTAGAGCAGCGGCGGCGAGATTTGGTCAGCGACCTGACCCACGAGCTGCGCACGCCGCTGACGGTATTGGAGGGCTACCTAGAAGGGCTAGAAGACGGCACCTTCGAGGCCTCTCCCGATATCTACGGGCGGCTGACCCGGGAGACCCGCCGCATGCGACGCCTGGTGGAAGACCTGCAGGAGTTGTCTAAGCTGGAGGCGGGCTATCTGCCCGTAGACGCCCAGGCGTTCGATATCTATCCGCTGCTGGCGACGATCATCCAGCGCTTTGCAGACCAGCGCCTAGAGGTGGCGCTAGAGCTAACGGCCTCCCCCAGCCTGCCCCAAGCGTGGGCCGACCCGGCGCGGGTGGAGCAGGTGTTGGTGAACCTAGTGGGCAACGCCGTTCGCTATACCCCAGCGGGCCGGGTGGAGATTCAGGCTTGGCCTGATGGCGAGCTGCTGTGGGTGGCGGTAGCGGATACGGGTATTGGCATCGCCGCCGCCGATTTGCCCCTGGTGTTCGAGCGGTTTTGGCGGGCGGATCGATCGCGCGATCGCCAGTCGGGCGGGACGGGCATTGGGCTGGCCATCTCCCGGCGGCTGGTGGCGCTGCAGGGGGGAACGATTGCGGTAGAGAGCAAGCTGGGGGTAGGCAGTACGTTTCGCTTTTCGCTACCCTTAGCACACTGAGATTTAAGCCGCCATGATTACGCCATGATTACGACCCCGCGCCTGCTGCTGCGCCGCTGGCAGCCTTCCGACCTAGAGCCCTTTGCTCGCCTCAACGCCGACCCCGAGGTGCGGCGCTACTTTCCGGGCCTGCTCATCCGCCAAGAGTCTGACGCTGCCGTGGCGCGAATAGAGCAGAGTATTGACCAGCACGGGTTTGGCTTTTGGGCGGCGGAGCTGCGGGAGACCGGGGCATTTATCGGCTTTATTGGCATAGAGGTGGCGGACTTTGAGGCCCACTTTACCCCGGCGGTGGAGGCAGGCTGGCGGCTGGCGCGGCAGTTTTGGGGCCAGGGATACGCCACCGAAGGGGCTAGGGGCGCGCTGAATTACGGCTTTGAGACACTGGCACTAGAGAAAATTGTGTCGATTACGGCAGTAGAGAATCAGCGCTCAAGAGCCGTGATGGAGCGCCTCGGCATGACTTACCAGCCGGAGGACGACTTCGACCACCCGGCGCTGCCGGAGGGCCATAGGCTGCAGCGGCATGTGCTATACCGGATCAATAAGGTGCGCTGGCAAGAGCTGAACTCCAACCCCCCAACGTCATGACGGTAATTGGCTACGTCCTACTGCTGCTCGTTGCGATCGCCTACGTCATCGCGATGGTGGTTGGTATGATTACGGCTTTGCCCTGGGGAATAGTCGGGCTGCTGGGTCTTCTGGGCATCGGGGTCTTATTCATCAAAGTGCTGCAGGAGCGCTTGGCGAATCAAGAAGACGCATACTATTCAAAGCACATCAAAAAGTAGGAGGATATTCCCCATGATTATCTCTACTCAACACCATCTCGCCGACTACGACATCGTCAGAACCCTGGGCCTGGTGAAAGGCAACACCATTCGCGCCCGCCACATCGGCAACGACATTGTGGCCGGACTGCGAACCATCGTTGGCGGCGAGGTCTCAGAATACACCAAGCTCATGGCAGAGGCCCGCGAGCAGGCCATCGATCGCATGGTGGCGGAAGCCCAGCGGCAGGGAGCCGACGGGGTGGTGGGGGTGGTGTTCTCCACGTCGGTGGTTATGCAGGGGGCAGCGGAGCTTTTGGCGGTGGGAACTGCGGTGAAGCTGAAGAAAAAGCCGGCGCAGGCCTCGTGATGGCGCTGGGGTGGCAGACGGTGTTCATTGCCCTGGGCGGCTCGGTGGCGGTGACGGCGATCGCTTTTCTGGCTCTGGTAGTCTACGAGCAGACCCGCCAGCGCTAGATCAAAGCAGAGGGCTTGGCGTATAGAATTCTAGTTAATCTGAACTGAAGCGGACAGGAAATAATGATCACAAACGACATGAAACCAACGGCTTTGGCTAGCACCTTCACTAATCAACGGCTGGCACGCCCCGCAGCCCTAGGCGCTTGCCTGATTCTCCTCTCAGGGCTGATGATAGGCTGTGGTCCCGGAGACGACGCTAACCCAGCCGCTTCTAATCCACCTGCAGCAACCGAAGGCGCACCAGCGGCCTCCCCTCCAGCCACCACCGCGACGGAGGCCCCAACGGAGTCCACTGCCGCGCCGCAGTCGACGGTTCCCTCGGCGAACCCAGCGGTCGGAATTCAGGGCACAGACGTTCTTTGCAGCACTCCGAGTCAAACGGCTCAGGTGACCTGGCAAGACGCCGAGCCTCTGCTCACCATTACGCAAAAGCCTTATCAACCCGTACTCGACAAAGCCTCTCCCGTCGCCATTCAGGAAAATGCAGATAGCAGCGTGACCTACGGCTATCTGCAAGAGCCCACCGCTTACATCAAGACGTTTGCCGACGGCAACTGCATGGTGCAAACCCTTGACGCTCAGGGCAACGTCACGACTGAAGAGTACGGGCGCGCCAGCTAGGGCTGGTCTACAGGAAGGGTACGGTTCGCATCGAGGGTGACTGTATTGTCTGGGGTGACCGTGACCACAGACTCGACAGTGTAGGTGCTACATTGGCCTGTGCTGTCGAGCAGCTCAGTGCGGCACCCCTGGAAGGTAAACGTCCAGCTGCCGTCGGCGTTTTCGACAAACGGAGCCTCTTCGGCAGGGCCATGCATGGCCAGCTCTGTCCGATATTCGAGGATGCCGCCATTCTCCCGCTCACCGACTTGCCGGGCAAGGTTTTTGGCCCGCGCCAGATCTGCGTTGAACAGCTCCGCCCCCTGCTGCGGCTGGGCTGCGGCTGGGATGGCGCTCAGGGCAGTGAAGCCCATCGTTAGCGCTGCTGCAAAAAAGCTGAATCGATTCATAAGTTTGTTCTAAGTAAACGATTGGATGTGGGTTTTATAAAAACGGAAGACGCGACAAAGGCACAGGACAATCAAGAATCTAAGGGTTCAGACACCTTACGCCGAAGCGCTTTGAGTTGTCCCCGCTTTGTCTTACCGTCCAGCCGCCGCTGCTTGGCGCGGCGGGAGGGGCGGGTGGTCCTGCGGGGCGCGGCTACAATCAGTGCCTTTTGAATCAGCTGCTTTAGCCGCAGGAGGGCGTCGTCCCGGTTTTGCTCTTGGGTGCGGTGCTGCTGAGCTTTGAGGACGATGACACCGTCTTTAGTAATACGGCGATCGCTCAGGGCCGTCAGGCGATCTTTAACATAGGGGGGGAGGGATGAGGCGTCGATATCAAACCGTAGGTGAATGGCCGTTGCCACCTTGTTGACGTTTTGCCCCCCAGCCCCCTGAGAGCGAATGGCGCTGAGGTCTATCTCACTCAGCGGAATCGCTAGGCGATCGTTGATTTTCAGCATGGCTCTGGTAGGGCTGTAGACGTCTTGCCTTAATATTAAACGGTAGAAACAGCCTCGTCCTAATGCCTAGGAGCAATCTAGACCGCGAGCGGGCCATACGATATTCCTGTGGAGAGGCATGAATTTTAGCGAAATTCTAGATCTTAAGCGCGACGCGATTGTCGCTCAATGGATTGAGGCTGTTTTTAACGATCAGCAAATTGAGGCAACCGACGAGCTGACGTTTAAGGCCGTGCGCGACAGCCTGCCTCAGGTGCTCAAGGGACTCGCTACGGTGCTGTCCCAGACGGAGGAGAACGACCTAGAAATAATCGTAGAGGCAAGCCTAACGCACGGTATCGTCCGCGCCGAGCAGGGGTTTGAGCCTGCCGAGATTGCCAGGGAGTACCGCCTTCTGAGAACAATCACCTTTTCTGCTTTGGAGGAGGATTTGCTGCAGGGGACGCCCCAAGAAGTGCTGCGTACCGTACGCCTGATCGACACCATCATTGACGAGGCGATCGCCCGCTGCTTTAACAGCTATACCCAAGCGCGATTCAACGAGCTCGAGCAGCTCAAAAGCCAGATGCAGTTGACCAACCAGGAGCTAACCCGGCTCGTCCGGGTCAACCGCAACAGCGTCTCCCACATGGCCCACGAGCTAAAGACCCCCCTCACCTCCATCATTGGGTACGCCGATACGTTTTTGCGCCAGCAGCAAATGGGCCCTAAAGAGTCGTCCCCTAATATAGAAAGCATCGAGCGGGTGCTGCGCAGCGGACGCCTGCTGCTGCGGCTCATCAACAACACCCTTGAGATCTCGCGCGTTGGCGAGACGCTGATAGAAGCGGGGACGGTTGACCCCCGGGAAACCATTCGCACCGTTGTCGAAATGGTCGAACCCCTGTCGCGGGAAAAATCGCTGACGCTGGTTGTAGACTGCGATCGCGCTCCCCCAACGGTGGTTATCGACCCGCTGCGGCTGCAGCAAATCCTGACGAACCTGATCAGCAACGCTATTCAGTACACTGACAGCGGCAGCATTACCATCACCTGCCAGATCCTCAAGGGCGATCGCTGGTCCACCACCATAGCCGACAGCGGTGTAGGCATCACTCCCGCTGAGCAAACCCAGATTTTTGACGCCTACTTTCGCACCGCCGATGGCGCTGACGTCAATCAAGGCGGCACGGGCTTGGGGCTAGCGATCGTCGCTCAGCTCGTTAAGCTGATGCAGGGCACCATCCAGGTCGCCTCTACCGTCGGGGAAGGCACAGCCTTTACCGTGGCGTTTCCCTTCGACATCGCCGCGCCCCTGCGGCATTAGGGCAGCTGCGGAGGCTAGCGGGTGACCTAAGTCGGTGACCTAAGTGATTGGCTCTCGAAAGCCGGGGTAAAGGGTTAAACCGCCGTCGATGAACAGGGTTTGACCCGTGATGTAGGACGCATCGTCAGAGGCCAAAAACGCGACGGCAACCGCCATCTCTTCCGGCGTCCCGGACCGACCCATCGGGATGAACTCCTCAATTTTTTGGCGCTCTTCCGGGTCGTTGATCCAGTCGTCGTTGATGGGCGTGATGGTGGCACCTGGGCCAATGGCATTTACCCGGATGCCTCTGCGGGCGTATTCTAGCGCCAGGGTGCGGGTCATGTTCTCCATGCCGCCCTTACTCATGGTGTAGCCCAGGTAGCCGGGGCGAGGAATCACCTCATGGACGCTGGAGTTGTTGATGATCACCCCTTTGACGTCGTGGTCGACAAAATGCTTCAGCGCCTGACGAGCGCAGAGGTAAGCGCCCCGCAGGTTGACGTCCAGCATTTTGTTGAACTTGGATAGCTCAATCTCGTGGGAGGGCCCTTCAAACTGGATGCCGGCGTTGTTGACTAAGATATCTAGACCGCCAAAGGCCGTAATCGTTTCGTTAAATAGCCGCGTCACGTCTTCCGGCTCGGAAACGTCCGCCTGGACGAGGATGGGCTTCTGTAGGCTGCAGCTCTCCATCTCGCTACAGGCTTCTAGCATCTGCGCTTTCGTGTCTTCCGCTTCTTCAGGGCTGCTGTAATAGTTGACGCAAACTTTGGCGCCTTCCTCCGCAAACCGCTGGGCGATCGCCCGTCCAATTCCCGTGCTGGCTCCCGTTACCAAAACGCTTTTGCCTTCAAGTCCACGCATGTTAAATTTGCCGCCTGTTTGTAGAAATCCAGCCCTAGGATTTTCCTCTACAACCCTGAGGCGGCACGTCGCTCAAAAGACAGAAATGAAAGCGCAACCCCTGATAGATCCAAGGTCAGCCCTTTAGATAGGGGAATACAGCCACAGCGTTGCGCTTAACTAAAGCCAGGGCAATACCTACAGGTCGACCGTCTCCAGTGAATAGATCCCCAATCAAAGCGGCACGCAAGCTGGGGCTGCGGTACGTCAGCGACCGGCAGCCCGGTGTACGACGTCGAAAGGTAGGGCGAGGGTTTAGCTATTTCGACGTGGACGGCAGCCGAATTAAAAGTAAAGCCGAGCGCGATCGCCTCAAACAGCTGCCGATTCCGCCCTCCTGGAAAGACGTCTGGATTTGCCCCTTCGAAAACGGTCACCTGATTGCTACCGGGCGAGACGCCAAGGGCCGGAAGCAATATCGCTACCACCCCGAGTGGCGCAGACTTCGCAACGAGGTCAAGTTTGAGCGCCTGCAGACCTTTGGCAAGATGCTCTCCCGAATTCGAGAACAGACCGAGGTTCACCTGCGCCTGCGGGGGCTACCGCGCCAGAAGGTGCTGGCCTTAGTCGTGAGGCTGCTGGAAACGACGCTGATTCGCATCGGCAACGTCGAATATGCCCGCGAGAATAGCTCCTACGGATTGACGACCCTACGGACGCGCCATGTTGATATTGAGGGAAGTCAAGTTGAGTTTGAGTTCACCGGCAAGAGCGGCGTGAACCATCACATTGCGCTGGCCGATAAGCAGCTGGTGAAGATTATCAAGCGCTGCTACGAGATTCCGGGATACAGGCTATTTCAATACATCGACGACGAGGGCCAACGCCAGCAGGTGGATTCGGAAGATGTGAATGACTATCTGCAGGCTCTAACGGGTGAAGACCTGACGGCAAAAGAGTTTCGCACCTGGGGCGGCACGGTGCTGACCGCTTTGGAGCTAGGGGGGATGGGGCCAGAAGACTCGAAGCCGGCGGCCCAGCAGCGGGTGGTGACGGCCATTAAAGCGGTGGCAAAGCAGCTCGGCAATCGCCCGGCAACCTGCCGCAAGTACTACGTGCATCCCCGCGTTCCTGAGGCCTACCTTTCAGGGGACTTGGTTCCCCTGATGCAGTCCGCTCAGCAGACGGTTGATTATTTAGAGCGCTACGAGTGCGCCGTTCTAGAGCTGCTCGCGTCCTCCCAGCCCGTGCGGCAAAAGTAGGATTTTCCCAGCCCAGGTGCGCCCTTCAGCAGGCCCCGCAGGGAATAGGCCAGAGCGATGCGGGGTTAGCGACTCTGGATAGCGACATTGAATAGCGACTCTGGATAGCGACATTGAATAGCGACATTGGGTGGCCTGGCCTTGCTCACCGGTCTCAAGTGGGGTGCTGCAGAAAACATTGGCTTCACATACTAGAAGGTGCCAGACCCCTAAGGGGTTTGGGAACTCCTCTCCTTCTAAATTAACGACTACTATATTGAAATCTATCGGTATGGCTACAAAGCCTGATGCCATTTTCCTATCACCAAAACCTATGCCAAAGTGGACTCTCACGACTGAATTTACGTTTGATGCCGCCCATTATATTCAAGACTACGAGGGGTCGTGCGGCCGAATGCATGGACATACCTACCGGGTCAAGCTTGAAGCCGTCTCTCGCCAACTTCATCCCTCAGAACGCTGCCCTCGCCCGACCATGGTTGCCGACTTTAAAACGCTGCGCTGGGCAAAGCAGGACATGCTCAAAGGAGGACTTGACCACTGCGTACTGAATGAGGTTATTCCGGAAAACTATGGCACTACAGCAGAAATGATTGCCAAGTTTGTTTACGACAAAACAAAGAGCGAACTCCCCGAAGACGTCGCCCTCAAAGTGGCAGTTTCAGAAACGCCTCAATCTTGGGCAACTTACGAAGACGATTGAGCGGAACGATGAACCATTTAAAGCTGATGCTAGCGGCAAGCTTACCCAAAAGCTCGATGCCTAGCACGGTCGGTAAAGAGAGCGCCAGCAGCAGTAAAAAAATCAAAGGGGACCAGCGCGGCGCATAAACAATGTCTTGGAAATAGTAGTAGCAGAAAAAGGAGTGGGTTAGCCACAAGGGAAACGAATACTGCCCCAGGTATGCCACCGGCCGAGACAAGCGCAGCGCAGCGATCGCCTGAACAGAGCAATAGATAAAAACCGGGGCCATCAAGAAATCTAGCTTGGGACTAGAGCCGAGAGCAAAGGTGCGCAGCGCAAACAATAGCAGTATCGGCCCCGCCCAGCCCCAGGCTATCCCGGCCCAGCCTGACTTAACACCCGTAAGGCGATGTCTTGAAAAGAGATTAAACCGAGCATAGACAATTCCCAGGGCGAATGAGGGTTGCCAAAAGGTGAAGCCCCAGACGCCGTAGGGATCGCTGTGGTAACCGATGAGGGCCAACAGAAAGCTAGCGGCAGCGATCGCTCCAGTTTGACCGGTTTGCGCCAGCATGGCATACAGAGGAAATAGCGCCGCGAGGGTCACCGCAAATAGGCGAACAAACCACCACTCTTGGTTATAGGTCGACTGCCAGCCGAAAAAATTGGATAGAAAAGTTGCAGGGTCGGCGGCGTAGCGAATCTGCTGAGAGTCCCAAAGCGTCACGTCCTGGAAAAAGATTAGCCCAATGGGGGCAAAAATTAAGAAGTAAAGCCAGTACGTTTTGTAGAAGCCAATAAGCTTTTCCCCGGCGTAGTGAAATGAGCCCTTTGAAGAGCGGCAGTAGCCAAGAAAGAGGCCGTAACCGGACAAAAATAGAAAGACGGAGACGCAAATATTTCCAAACTTCGCCACGTGAAATTCCACCGGCAAGGAGTCAAGGATTGGGCTGTAGCGGTTGCCCTCAAGGAGGCGATCGCTAAACCCATAGAGGTGATGAATAAACATCAGGCAAATGGCAACGCCTTTAGCAATGTTAGTCTGATGTTTAGTAAATTCCATGGGGCAATGGCGAGCCTAGCGCAACGTCAGGAGCGATCGCAAATTAGCACCAGTTCTGCGGTCGTCTCAGAGGATGTCTGAAAAGTATCGGTTAGAGCAGTACGTTTGTGACTTTTCAAACGCTCTCTTATAGACATCAGACTCCCTCTAGTGAAATTTGTTTCTTTGGCTTCTAGCCCCCACCATTATTTAGGCTCTGAATTTCAAACCGCGCACCGTATCTAAAAAGGCAAACGCCGCCCGAGGCAGCAGGGCACTCGCCAGGGTCGCGACCCCCGTTGCCCGATGGAGCGGCACCGGCAGCGATCGCACCACCACGCCTTTAGGAATGGGTTCCGCCGCCATGCGCGGCATAATAGTGGCTCCCAATCCTCGATGCACCATGCCCAGCACCGTTGAATCCTGCCGCACTTCACTGCTGATGGTGAGGGTATGGCCGAGCTGAGCCAGGTGGTCGCGCACTAGCTTTGTGTGGTGCAGCCCGGTGAGCGGCGTCATGATCAAGGTTTGCTGCAGCAGGGTTTCCCAGGTGAGGGGGGTGCCGGGGGGCAGGGCCTCTGGCGGCAGCAGCGCGACGAATTCATCCCGGTGGACCTCCCAAGCGTCAAACTCTAGCCCCACAGGGAGGCAGACAAATCCAACGTCGATATGGCCTTCTCGCAGCGCCTGCTCAATCTCGACGTAGCGATCGGTTTCCATAAGGGTGAGCTGAATGTCGGGAAAGGCCTCATGAAACTGGGCCATGATGTCAGGCAGCAGGTGGGTCGCGACGCTGCGAACGCAGCTGACCCGCACATGACCTCGATGTAGCTCGCGCGCCTGAGTCGCCATCTGCTGAATCTGGCACAGCCGCTCCAGCACTTCGCAGACGTCCGGCAGCAGCTCTTCGCCAACGGGCGTCAACGCTGCGCCGTGGCGACCCCGCGAGAGCACCACCACGCCCAGCTCGGTTTCCAGAGCGGCGATCGCGTGGCTAATAGTGGACTGGGTAACGTTTAGCTCTAGCGCGGCGGCGCTAAAGTTGCCGCACTGGGCAACGGCCCAAAAGGCTTTGAGCTGGGAGAGTTTGAGAGAGCAGGCGGCTACATTCATCTATCGATGCCGTAGTGTCAACGGAGCGTTGCCCAGTCGCCCGCGTAACTACCTCCCGTTATCGCGGAATCTTCCTTTTTAATCTATCGATGATATGAATCAATACCATGGCTGCTTCCGGTTGAACGCGCTTTAACTTACGCCTTACCGTAGAAAGCACCTCAATCTATCGTGATGCTGTGGATATTGCCCTAGCGATCGCCCTCTCGTTCGCGCTGCTGCTAGCCGGCGTTTCCCAAGGGGTATACATGGTCTATCCCCTGCTGGGGGCCCTGTTGACTTTCGGGGTCGTAGCGCGCCGTCGGGGGACGGCCTGGCGATCGCTGCTGCACTTGGGGCTGGGGGGAATCCGCAAGTCACTGTCGGTAATTCTGATTTTGCTGCTGATTGGGGTGCTGGTGGCGCTGTGGATGGCGGCAGGCACGGTGCCGGCGCTGGTGTCTTGGGGGCTGCAGGTGATTCAGCCCCGCTACTTTTTGGTGTGGGCGTTCGTGCTGCCGGGAGTGGTTTCCGTGCTGATCGGCACGTCGTTCGGCAGCGCTAGCACCATCGGCTTAGCGCTAATGACCATGGCCAGCGGCAGCGACGTCAATCCCCATCTCCTGGCTGGAGCGATTATCGGCGGAGCCTACATCGGCGATCGCTGCTCTCCGGTGTCTTCCAGCGCTAATCTGGTCGCCACCCTCACAGGTACGTCCCTCCACGCCAATCTTCAGGCTATGGCCCGCACGGCGCTGCTGCCGGTGGCGCTATCGGTGTTGTTCTACGGCGCGATGTCTTGGGCTACTCCTCCCCTCGCCCTTGACCGACAGCTGCGGGAGGCGATCGCTCAGACCTTCGTGCTGCACTGGAGCGTCGTTCTGCCAGCTGTGGTAGTGCTTGGGCTATCGGCGGTGCGGGTACCGGTGCTCTACACGCTGACCCTCAGCATTGGGGTGGCGGCGGCGATCGCCTCTGGGGTTCAGGGATTCGCGCCGCAGGAGCTTCTAGGGTTTGCCCTCACGGGGTTTTCCTCCCCTGACGCTGTCGCCGGGGGGCTGTTTCAGGGAGGAGGGCTGGTGGCGATGGCGCGGGTGTGTGGGGTCGTGGTGGTGTCGACGGCGCTGGCCGGGTTTTTGGCAGGCGCTGGGCTACTGAGTGAGGTAGACCGGCTGCATCAGCCCAAGCGCCGGGCGCAGCAGTTTTTAAGTACGGGGCTGGTAGGCCTCGTTACGGCGATGTTTGGCTGCACGCAAACGATCGCGATTTTGCTGACGCAGCAGCTGGTTCAGCCGCAGTATCAGAGGCATGACGGCGTTTGGACCGGGCCGCAGGGCAGCGACCGGCAGGCTGAATTCTCTAGCCCGGCTCTAGCATTGGATCTAGAGAACACTGTCGTGGTGCTGTCTCCCCTGGTACCCTGGAATATTGCTGGGCTCGTTCCGGCAACGGTGCTGATGACGGATGCGGGATTTATCCCTTTCGCCGTCTATTTGTATCTTCAGCCTATGGTTGTTTTGGCGCGGCTGTGGCTGAAACGATAAATTTTGGTAGGGGCTGGAATGCCGCCGGCTCTGCAGCGTCCCGACAGGGCCGCCATCGAATCCACTCAACTCATAGACCATGCAACTGACGCCTCAAGAAAAAGACAAGCTGATGATCTTCACGGCGGCGCTGCTCGCCGAACGTCGCAAGGAGCGCGGCGTAAAGCTCAACTACCCGGAAGCGATCGCCTTCATTTCAGCCGCCGTCCTAGAAGGAGCCAGGGACGGGCGTACCGTGGCAGATTTGATGAGCTATGGCACAACCTTGCTCTCGCAGGATGACGTGATGGACGGCATCGCGGAGATGCTGCATGAGGTGCAGGTGGAAGCGACCTTCCCCGACGGCACCAAATTGGTCACCATCCACGATCCCATCCAATAGCGAATTAACCCTCTAAACCCATGATTCCAGGCGAACTACTTCCAGAGTCAGGCGACATCGAGCTCAACGCCGGTCGCCCCACCACCACCATCACCGTCGCCAACACAGGCGATCGCCCCATACAGGTCGGCTCCCACTTTCATTTTTACGAGGTGAACGAGGCGCTGCGGTACGACCGCGAGGCGGCGCGGGGGCTACGGTTAGATATTCCAGCGGGGACAGCGGTGCGGTTTGAGCCGGGGGACGAGCGCGAGGTGACGCTGATACCGCTAGTCGGGGAACGGCGGGTATATGGGTTAAACGGCAAGATTAACGGTCCGCTGTAGGGGGGGCAGCGCACCCCTCCCAGCCAAAACTAGGGGCCGCCCCCGTCAATGGTAAAGTCTGCAAAGTCCACATAAGCATCCTCGGGCGTAGCCCAAGAAGGGTCACCGCCGCCAAAAAAAGTAGAGAAAAATAGCCCATCGAGCTGGAGCGCGTCGGTGGTGCGGAAGGTCAGCCCCGGTTCGTCGATCACCAGGGTGCCGTCGACCCACAGCCGAATATGTCCGTCTGCTGCTCCCTGCTGGTTGAGGACAACCTCCTGCTCTACCTGAGTCCAAGCCCCAGGGCGAAATTGCCAGCGACCTCGGCCAATGGACGTCCCATAGCGCTCACTCGTCGGCAGGTAGGCATAAACCTCTCCCTGCCCCTCCCGCCGCCACATCAGCCTTGTAGAAAAGCCGTCGCTGCCGTCGGGGATGTTGCCGCCGCTGGCTCCCACCCCGCCAAATAGCCCCGGCAGCTTCCCCCCTTTGACAAAGTTGAAGTCATCCGAGAAGCGGACCCGATAGCTAAGGCGCAAAGCCTTCTGAGGGGCCTCTATTTCGGCATAGAACTGCGCTCCGCCCAAGGCCACGCTGCTCTCCCGAGACACGGAAGGGCTCGCCGAGCCTGCGGGGTAATAAACCCGTAGAAAAGCGGGAACTTCGGCGGTACTGACGTCTGAAATGAAGGACAGGTTTTCAAAGCCCCAAGACTTCCCCGAGCGGACGCGAAAGGAGCGAGCTGGGCCAGCACCATCGGGTTGGGCTAACCAACGGGCGATCGCTTCAGCATCAACATCAGTCTGCACTTCAAGAGACGACTGTTGTGGTTGGGTTTCCTGAATCTGGGCCGCGGCTGCCGGATCGCTCTCCGCTAGCTGAGAGGAACTCTGTTGGACTGAGCGACATCCCAGATTGAAGATTACGACGACAAGCCCCAATCGCCACAGTCTCGATTGACCTAAAAGTCGGTGCTTCATCGCGCTTCATTTTCGCAAGTTTGCATAACCCTAACGTAACTCAACTAACCATTGGCTGATGGCTTGTGTTTGGTTTAAAAAGCATTACTAAACAAACACAAAGCGCATAGACTGCGCTACTTAAGCGCGGTCTATGTATGCTACCTGAGAATTTATATTGAAGCTAAAACAAAGTGAATCAAACCTTTGTAAGGCTGCGGTGAAGCTTCACGCATTTGCTTGTTCAGAGAGTTGCTACATTGACATCAATACTGCTAATTTCTAGACAAAGGTACTTCGAATCAAGGGTTGCATTAAGTGCTTTTCGGAAAATTTAGCTGGCCACAGCACCGTTTAGCATTTAGCCGGTTCCGTGAACGTGACTGGCAGTTTGGATAAATTTATACCGCATAAAAAATCATGACTGAGAAGCTCAATCCCTAGCTGTGTAACCGCTTCGAACCTCAAAGCTCTTTGTAATACCGTCAGGAAAGCGCGCAAATTCAGCAAGAGGGTGTGTCACCAATAGCCTGCATCAAAGTGAATAACTGAATGCTTTTCAGTGAAAGGTAATATTTGATACTTCCAATCACTCAAGAAATAATTAGAAGGTTACATCTTTCAGTCCCTGCCCTCAGAAGTTGTGCATTTGTATTGCAGTTTGATGCTGATGCAGAAGCTAAACAATCTATTTCCTGTCTAAACCCAGTCTAAAAAGATATAACTTCTCTGCAACAACCAGATCGCTATCACTCTGGTCCGCAGAAATTCACCTACCTTATTCCGCTCATTTCGATTACCAGTTCGCTCACCAAGTCCTTTAGATCTTGCTCTGCTAATCCCCATGGTTAAAACTCTACCTAAAGCCTCATCGGCTGACACCTTGTCCTCTGTATCAGCGCAGGACTATACCTTTCGCGACCCCGAAGCCCGCCCTGCCACCTGGAAGCGTTTCGCCGTCGGTGGACTCTGCCTCGGCCTCGGCCTGTGTGCAGCGGGCATCGGCCTGACGTCGGTCTACTACCGGTTCACCCACATGACAATCAAGACCGGCATTGTCAATGGACGGACCGTGCGGGTCCAGTCTCCCGTCGACGGGACAATTCAGGACTTCTACAGTCGCCCCGGCATTTCAGTGCGAACTGGGCAAGTGCTTGCTAGGCTCAATCCGCTCGCCCGAGAGCAGGGGCAAAGCCTTGTTCCTGAACTACAGCGTCAGGTTCAAGCCATGACAGCGGAGCTATCGCTCGCCCGTCAAACCCTGGCCTTACTCAATCAGCAGCAAAAGGGCCTAGAGCAGCAAGATCAGCAGGTACAGCAGGCCACGGTTGCCGTTGCCACAGACGATCGCGATCGCTACCAAGCCTCCCTCGACGCGGCGATCGCCGAAGAGAGCGCGGCCCAAAGCGACTACAGCCGTTTTCGCTCTCTCCTCAGCGAAGGTGCCGTTTCAGCGCAGCAGGTAGACCAGCTAGAGGCCTCTTGGAAGGCGGCTCAGGCCAAAGTAAAAGCGGCTAGAGCTGAGCTAGAGGCGAGCAGCACGATGCTGAGCGCGGCTCGCACCAGCGTCCCAATGGCCTCATCCATTGACGACATGCAGGAGCGACAGGAAGCCTTGGCAAAAGAAGTCCAAGCCCAAGAGGCAGCCGTCGAAAGGCTGACTCTAGCGCTGGGTCACCAGCAGGCTGAGCTAGACGAGGCCAAAGGGCTGAATAAGCAGGAGGCGATTGTTCCCGTCAAGGCTCCCTTTTCCGGCGTGGTCTATACGACGTATCACGAAACGGGAGAGCAGGTCAGCCGCCCCGAGACCTTACTCGGCCTGCTAGACTGCAACGATCTTTGGGTTGAGACCCTTGTGGGCGCGAATCGAGCCAACCGAGTTGACGCGGACAAGCCCGTGCGCGTCAAGCTGGCGGGAAGCGACCAGACCGTGCTCGGGCAAGTGACCGTCATTGAAGCTGTCAGCATGGGAGAGCTGACGGAGGCCAGGGCAGAGGCAATTCTTCCCGCCGTTCCCCCCAATCTCATCAATCAGCCCTTGGCCCGAGTTCGGGTAACCATCCCCGCCTCTGAAAACCCGCTTCAGGCGCACCAGTTTTGCGGCGTGGGCCAGAACGCGCAGTTGACCTTTGGAATGGATGCTTGGAGCACGCTGTAGCGTCTGTCATAAGCGCTAACCCTGACGACAGCTCTGTTCGACACACCAACGCAACTCCCTTCAACGGTCAACAAAATGACACAGGAATCTTTCCCCTCAGCCAGCGCTCGGCTCAACGGCGTCTTGCTTTGCGCCCTTTCCCTTTGCGGTCTAACGGGACTCTTCATCCTTCAAAATCCAGGCTACCTCTCCTTCTGGGAAGTCTTTAGTCTCCTGGGGCTAGGAATTATTGGCATCTGGCGGTGGCTATGGTTTTTCTATCGAGTGGTGCGATCGCGCCTCTACCTCCATGGCGTCTTTCCCCGCTGGCGTCAGCAGGCTAACGCGGTGCCTGTGGAGGCGCTGCCCCATATGTGCTTCCTGGTGCCTAGCTACAAAGAGAAGCCCTGGATTACCGAACGGGTGTTCCGGGCGATCGCCCGCGAAGCTAGAACTTTAGCCCAGCCGGTTACCCTGTTGGTCAACAGCAGCAGCGAGGATGAAAACAGGGCGATTCGAGCAATTTTGGAGCGAGAAGACCCTGGCCTCACCACGATGCGGCTGATCTCAATGATTCAAAAAGACGGCAAGCGCAAAGCAATGGCGGATGGTCTCCGGGAGCTAGCGCAGCTGGGGCTGCCCGAAGATACGGTTGTAGCGCTGATGGATGGTGACTCTGAGCTAGCACCCGGCGTCCTGCACCAATGCCTACCGTTTTTTCGCCTATTTCCCAAAATGGGAGCCTTGACTACCGACGAATTGCCTGCGGTTTCGGGGTCCTATCTGTTTTCAGAATGGTTTCACCTCCGCTTTGCCCAGCGTCATGTGCAGATGTGCTCCGACAGCCTCGCCCGCAAGGTCCTGTGTCTTACCGGGCGGTTTTCGCTGTTTCGGGCCGAAGCCGCGTTCGACCCCAGCTTTATCCATCAGCTAGAGCATGATGCGCTAGACGACTGGCTCTGGGGACGGTTCAAGTTTCTTTCGGGGGACGATAAGAGCACCTGGTTTTGGCTGCTGAAGCAGGGTTACGAGATGCTCTATGTTCCAGATGCCCTGGTGTACTCCATCGAAACCGTGTCGGGGTCGGTGGTGGACCGAGCCTACAACAACATGCGCCGCTGGTACGGCAATATGCTACGCAACAACGGGCGGGCGCTCGCCTTAGGGCCCAAGAGAACGGGCTGGTTTGTTTGGTACAGCCTCATCGACCAGCGCATCAGCTTTTGGACCTGCCTGATTACCCCCGGCTTTTTGCTGCTGTCGCTGCTTCAGGGCAGCTGGATCGCGGTTGGCATCGTCCTCTCCTGGGTCACCTTTAGTCGTCCGCTGACCCTCGGTATCGTGTTTTGGGGACGACAGTCTGTCCTCAAGCCCATCCACTTCCCGCTGCTGCTGGCCACCCAGTGGGCGGCGTCTTTGGTCAAAATCTGGACTCAGATGAACCTGGCCCAGCAGTCTTGGACCAACCGAGGCAATCAAAACATCAATGCTGACGGCAAGGGCTTCAGCCGTCTTGCCAAGCGCAGCACCTCCTATACACTCTTGGGAATCCAGGCCTTTTGCTTTGTGGTCTTTCTGGCCTCTCTGGGTGGCGTTCTCAACCCCCTTTGGGACATTGCCGGACTGCAGCTGTCCCGCCAAACCCCAGAGCGGCCTGTGCAGCAGGTTAGCGTCATTGACCATGGAATTTGGCCGAATGACGGCCAAGACGACGCGGCGGCCATTAGCCAGCTGATTCGCCGCTACAGCCTGGAGGATGACCTGGTGATTAAGCTTCCCATTGGAGAGCTGGACTTCTTCGAACCCCTCACCATCAATCGCGGTAATCTGACCCTAGTAGGAGAAGGCCCTGGGCGTACGGTGCTGAAGGTACGGTTCAACGGAGCGGCCCAGCTAGTTGCAAACCGCAGGCCGGACGTGGCCGCAGTGGTAGTTGCCCCTGCCGCCCAGAGCACATCGGCTCCGAAATCGCCCCAGGTTGACCCGGCTGAACAGCTTACTGACCCGGCGCCTGCAGCAATGCTGCAGGATGTTCACCTCAAGCGGTTCACGATTCGCTACGAGAGGGGAGGGTCCGTAGCCAACCGCGCCGGGGCGGCGAAGACAAAAGCGATCGCGATGCATCAGGTCAATGGGGGATCGATTACCCGTATTAAGATTGAGCGGCAGCAGGAAGAGGCTTTACTGCTGGAGGAAACCCGAGACATTGAGATGGAGCGGGTGATCTTTGAGGAAAGCGCGGAGGGTGCCACCGTGACACCGTCAACGCTGTAGCAATTCGTCAACGAGCAACTCGTCAAATTGGGTTACCGGGTGCGCTGCGGCGCACCCTTTTTGTTGGGAACATCTCAGGGGGTGCGCCTGTCAAATGGAGTAGCTGTGCAACGCTAAATTTTGAGCTGCACCGATGGGGCATACAGCGCTTATTGCACTGGTTCAGTTGCCCCATGGCGAGCTCTATGCAGCAACAGGTATTTGAAGGGTCACTACACTTGCCTCACGGCCTATTCAGCGTTTGAGTGCAAGGCAAATTATTCCCGCTTGACTGAGCTCAGGGCAGCATCGCGCTGCCTCAAATCAAGCGACTTAAAGGAGACGTAAGTGAGACCTCAATCTTTTGAGTCAATGCCGGACGGCGCATTGGCTAACTTTTCTGCGATCGCATCCGAAGATCCTGGCCTTCGCTCCTCTAGCGCTGGTGAGAATCGCGGCCTGCTGGCCCCTGACGCCTTCAATGCCCCTATCTACGGCACCGCAAAGGGCGATCGCCTTGAGGGCGATGCGGGTACAGGCCGACTCGCTGACAGTCTGAACGACATCATCTTTGGCGACGACGGGAAAGACAGAATTCGCGGCAGGGAGGGCAACGACCTGCTTTTTGGCGGAGAGGGCGACGACAGAATTCGCGGGGACGCGGGTAGCGACCTGCTGTGGGGCGGACAGGGCGACGACCGGCTGATTGGCGATGTCTCTAAGCATCAGGGGCAAGATGTGTTCGTGCTAGAGCGCCAAAGTGGCACCGACAGAATCATTGACTTTCAGGTCGGCACCGACCGCCTAGGGCTGGCCGATGGCCTGACGTTTGATCAGCTCGAATTCTCTCAGTCCCGCAAGGACACCATTATCATCGATGGCACGTCTGGTAGCAAGCTGGCGCGCCTGCAGAACGTCCAGTCTGCAGCGCTAGAGGAGAGCATGTTTGTCTCCACTCGCGCTGGCTCTCCGCTCGAGTCGCCGGTAGATAGCCCAGAGTTTAGTCGCCCTGATGGAAACGCGACAGCGAACGGCGTCGAAGCGGATGGCCCGACCTTTAGCGAGGCCCCGGTGGTAGAAAGAATCTTGCCAGCGGCCGCTACCCCCGACCCTGGCCCCGGCGTCCGGCCCAGCCCAGCCGCGGCCTGGAGCGACGATTTCTCAGGCGATTGGCAGGCGCAGTGGAACGTCCGGCAAAAAGGCGCTTGGGGAGAAGAGAACTTTGAGGTGCTGTCTACAGGGGGAGAGCCAGGCGTCCTCCGGGTCCACTATCCCAAGGGCTCTGCAGCTCCCTCCGTCAGCCGTAAGGAAGGCGTTCCTCTGGGGGGCGGACAGTTCTACGCCGGCTTAGACGTCCCGCCTCAAGACAGCCTGCGCCTCAGCTATGACCTGCGCTTTGCCGACAATTTTGACTTCGTCAAAGGCGGCAAGCTTCCCGGTCTATTTGGCGGAGCGGGGGCCAGCGGCGGCAATATCCCCGACGGCACTGACGGCTTTTCGACGCGGCTCATGTGGCGACGGGAGGGACAGGGCGAAGTCTACGCTTACTTACCTACGAGCAAAGGCTATGGCGACTCCATCGGGCGGGGAGCCTGGACCTTTACGCCGAGTCAGTGGCACACCGTAGAGCAAGAGGTAGTACTCAACCAACCGGGCCAGTCCGACGGGCAAGTTCGGGTCTGGCTCGACGGCAACCTGGTGCTGCAGGACAGCGGGCTGATGTTTCGGACAACAGACGACCTGCAGCTGGACGGCATCTTCTTCTCTACCTTTTTTGGCGGCGGCGATCGCTCTTGGTCAACGCCGAAGGACACGCACATCGATTTTGCTAACTTCAGCGTCAGTCCTGGCGATAAGCCGCGCGCCTAGGGCCTAGCCTGATGCGGCCCGGCGTCCTCTAAAAGCGCAGCGGTCAGGACGGCGCTTGATGCTGAAGCCGTCTTTTGAGCATTGTCGTCTTGAGGACCGGCAAGGCGATCGCAGGCCACAGTATGGAGGCCGCGAGAAGGACGACCCAATTGTCGACGTCTTTTAACGGCGTTGCGGCGTCTTCCTGAAACGCCTGCCGCAGCGCGATAAAGGTCAGCGCGCCGGGCAAAGCATAGAGCAGTATAAGCATTTTTTAGATCTGGAGGCTTCTTATAGTTATCTATGATACAGAAATATTCATCTTAACTTTATGAAGACCTGTATGTCTTCCTAAGAAATCTGTCTTTTGAGGTAAAGCGCTATGATTATTTATTGAAAAATTTTTCTAATAGTGTATTATCTGCGGGCGAGTGCGCCGAGCTTGGAATGGGTTATCCTGTTTGGCCAGGGCACGATTTCACTCACGGAGGTTAAGACACCATGGCCAATATCACCCTGTACGGTACGCCTGTCAGTACCTACGTTCGCACCATTCGCCTGCTGCTAGCCGAGGCCAACACCGACTACACCTTAGAAGACGTTGGCATCTTCAACGGAGACAACGAAACCGATGAGTATTTAAAGAAGCATCCCTTCGGAAAGGTCCCAGCGGCAGAAGTAGACGGCCACCTGCTGTATGAGACGGGGGCCATAGCCTACTACTTCAATCAGCTGGCCAACGACAAATTTACGCCGTCTGACCTGCTTAAGCAGGCCCGCATGCGTCAAATCATCTCAATCGTCGATAGCTACCTCTACCAGCACGCTATCAGCACCATCGTGATTCAGCGGCTGATTGTGCCTCAGCAGGGCGGCGAGCCGGACGAGCAAGCCGTACAGGGGGCGATCGCCCCGGCTAAGAAGGCGCTAGAGGCGATTGAAGCGCTGTGCGTGGGGACGCCGTTTCTCGTGGGCAGCTTGATCAGCCTTGCTGACTTTTACCTGATTCCCATCTTTGTCTACCTGTCCAAGACCAAGGAATTTGACGCCGTTACGGCCCAGACGCCAAAGCTAAGAGCCTGGTGGCAGCAGGCGCAGAACCTGGAGAGCGTCAAAAAGGTTTGCGCCTAGGAGTAGGAACCTCGATATGCCGGTACGCGAACGCCAAAGACACCTATGACGATTCAGTTTGGCCGGGAGATCTGTGGAACTCTAGAGGCCGCTGCCGCTAGGGAGTGGCTGGTGACCAACGGCATCGGCGGCTACGCCTGCGGGACCGTCGCGGGCCATCTGACGCGGGCCTACCACGGATTGCTCGTAGCGGCCCTCAATCCCCCCTTAGGTCGATCGCTGCTGGTGACGAAGCTGGACGAGACCGCCACCTATGGCGGCAAAGCCTACCCGTTGTTTACCAATGCCTGGGCTCCCGGAAAGGGAGACCCTTGGGGCAGCCTGGTTGAGCCCCAAGGCTACCGACATATCGAGCACTTTGAGCTAGAGGGTACGGTGCCCGTCTGGACCTTCGCCCTTGGGGGGGCGCAGCTACAAAAGCGGGTGTGGATGGTGCGCGGTGAGAACACCACCTGCGTTCGCTATACCCTGACGCGGGGAGCCAGGCTCGACCTTGCCCTGAAGGTAATTGTCAACCACCGCGATCACCACGGCGGCAGCTCTCCCGGAGATTGGCCGGTGAGCGCCTTGGGGTGCGGCATCCAGGTAGAAGCGCCCAATAAAGCGCCCTTTTACGTCCTAAGCAACCGGGGTCAGCCGCAAATTGACCCGCAGTGGCTGCATCACTTTGGGCTAGCGGTGGAGCATTACCGGGGGACGGGCGATCGCGACGCTCACCTCCAGGCGGCGACAGTCAATGTTTCGCTCAGGCTCGGTCAGGATCTGACTCTGGTAGCCACGACCGAGGGCGATCGCGGTCAGACCCCCACTGACGGGGCCGCGCTGTTAGATGACCGGAGGCAGCAGGATGAGGCGCTGGTTACCCGATGGCAGGCCTCTCAGCAGAGTTCTCCAGTCTGGCTACAGCCGCTGGTGCTGGCCGCCGACTCATTTGTGGTCGATCGTCCCTCAAGCGGCGGCCCGGACAACCCTTCCGGCAAGCCCCCCGGTAAAACAGTCATCGCGGGCTACCCCTGGTTCGGGGACTGGGGCCGCGACACCATGATCAGCCTGCCGGGGCTCACCATGGCGGCGGGCAAACCGGAGTTGGCCCGGCCTATTTTACAGACCTTTGGGCAGCACCTCAGCCAGGGCATGCTGCCCAACCTCTTCCCTGATTCAGGGCAAGATCCGGAGTACAACACCGTGGACGCCATTCTGTGGTACTTCGAGGCGATTCGCAGCTACTGCGCCGCTACCCAGGATACGGCGCTGATGGCAGAACTCTTTCCCGCCCTGGCTGAAGTGGTGGACTGGCATCAGCGGGGTACGCGCTACGGCATTCAAGTGGACCCGGGCGACGGCCTGCTGTACGCCGGAGAGACAGGGGTGCAGCTCACCTGGATGGATGCCAAGGTAGACGACTGGGTGGTGACGCCGCGCATTGGGAAGCCCGTGGAAGTGAATGCCCTGTGGTATAACGCGCTGCGGGTGATGATTGAGCTGGCTCGCCGGCTGGGCAAGCCCGCCCAAGACTACGAGCGACTGGCCGAACGGTGCCGCCAGGGCTTTCAGCGCTTTTGGAGCGAGGCGAGTGGCTACTGCTTTGACGTGCTCGACGCTCCTGGCGGTAGCAACAGCACCCTCCGCCCCAACCAAATTTTTGCCGTGGCGCTGCCCTACGGCGATGGTCTCCCCGGCGATCGCCTACTTACCCCAGACCGGCAAAAGGCCGTCGTCGACGTCGTGGCGGCTCATCTACTCACCTCCTACGGCCTGCGCTCGCTCTCTACCACCCACCCAGGCTACGCGGGGACCTACGGAGGCGATCGCTACCGGCGGGACGGCGCTTACCACCAGGGCACCGTCTGGGGATGGCTGATGGGGCCTTTTGTGCAGGCTCACTTCAAGGTTTATCGAGACGCAGAGCGGGCGTTGTCCTACCTAGAGCCCTTTGCAGACCATCTAGCAGACGCAGGCCTAGGCACCGTCAGCGAAATTTTTGATGGCGATGCCCCCCACGCCCCGCGCGGCTGCTTTGCCCAGGCCTGGAGCGTGGCGGAAATTCTGCGGGTTTGGCGGGCAATTTCTGAGGGCATCTAGGCCAATCTAACGTCGGTCTTTTAAGATAACTGTGATAGCCAAAACCCTCGACTCCCAGCGTTGAGAGTGCGTATTTTTAATTGAAGCAGTCTACGCCCAAACCCCTATGGCAGACTCCACGCTGACATCGCTGAGCACGATCCAGGCAGGATTATCTTTTCGCACCGTCGAAGATATTAAAAAGCTGCTTGATCTTTTACCCATTCAAGGAAAGTCGACTCGAAAAGCCGACCTCATCTATGCCATAGAAGGGTATCTCCTGGGGCCGGGGGTAAAGGCGCTGTGGAACGATCTAGACAAACTGCAGCAGGCGGCCGTTGCAGAAGCGATCTACTACACCGAGGGCCGCTTCGAGGCGGAGCAGTTTCGGGCCAAATACGGCGACTTACCGACCTGGGAGAATCGTGGCTCGTTTATGCGCTACAGCCAGCCCGCCGCCAAGCTCGATCTGTTTTTCTATCCCGGTAGCCGGTATGACTCTGCCTCCCTGATGCCAGAAGCGCTGCAGCAAAAGCTCAAGGCATTTGTGCCGCAGCCCCCGCTGCTCACCCTGAACAGCAGTGAAACGCTGCCGGAGGTGTTTGAGGTACAGCACCGTCACTTTGACTACGAGCAGCGTAAGTCCATCAAGACGGTAGCAGCGGTGCCCATCGCCATCGCCCTTAGGGAACAAGCCGCCCAGCAGAACTTGCTCGCGGTGCTGCGGCTGATTCACCTGGGCAAGGTGAGCGTCAGTGACAAAACCTACATGCCCAGCAAGGCCACCCTGAAGGCGATCGCCCCTTTGCTGCAGGGCGGCGACTACTACACCGAGGACGACGAACCCGCCGACGATTACCACGATCCCATCGGCGTCATCAAGCCCTTTGCCTGGGTGATGCTGGTGCAGGCGGGTGGATTGGCCAGCTTAGACGGCAAAAAGCTGCAGCTGACCAAGGCAGGGCAAAAGGCCATGGGCGCGCCTCCCCACAAAACCCTCAAGGCCATTTGGAAAAAGTGGCTGAAAACCACCCTGCTCGACGAACTGCGGCGCATCGACGCCATTAAAGGGCAAACCGGCAAAGCCAAGCGCAGCCTCACTGCCGTCAGCGGACGGCGCGCTGCGATTACTGACGCCCTGCAGCTGTGCCCTGCAGGGGAGTGGGTCACGTTTGACCACCTAAAGCGCTACATGATTGCCAGCAATCAACTGTTTGAGGTCAGCCGCTACCCCGAAAGTCTCTATATCAGCGAAGCGGGCTACGGCTATCTCAATGAATATGGCGCGTCTTGGGGCATTCTCCAGGACAGCTACATGCGCTGCTTTTTGTTTGAATACGCAGCTACCTTAGGGCTGCTGGACGTGGGCTACATCACCCCCTACGCGGCCCCCCGCGGCAGCTATGACAGCTTCTGGGGCACCGACGATCTCTCGTTTCTCAGCCGCTACGATGGCCTGGTTGCGGTGCGGCTCACGCCCCTAGGAGACTTTTGCCTCGGCCTCACCGATGCCTATACCCCGGCCCCTATCACCACCGAGAGCACGCTGCGGGTGTTGCCCAACCTCGACATCGTCATGGCGGGAGCCCCTCTCCCCCCCGCCGAAACCCTAATGATGAACACCTTCACCCAGCAGACCTCTGACGCCGTCTGGAAGCTGGACCGAGAAACCATCCTTAAGGCCGCTGAAGCGGGTCACTCCCTCCAAGAGTTCTACGACTTTCTCACCCAGGCCAGCGCCGAAGCTTTGCCCAAAACCGTGGCGCAGTTCTTCGAAGACTGCCGCAGCCGCACGGAGAGCCTGCAGGCCCAGGGGGTAGCCCGCCTGATTGAATGCGCCGACGCCAGCCTAGCCGCGCTAATTGCCCACGATTCCCGCACCAAAAAGTATTGCCAGCTGGCGGGCGATCGCCATTTGGTGGTGCCCTTAGACCAAGAAACCCGCTTTCGTAACGGCCTGCGGAAGCTGGGGTACAGCCTACCGATGGCGAGTAGCTAAGGCCCCAACGCCTAAAAACAAAACCTATGAGCTACTCCCCCGACAACGCCCTAATTATCCAAAGCGATCGCACCGTGCTGCTGGATGTCCACGCCCCCAAGGCCAAGCCTGCCCAAGCCGCGATCGCTCCCTTTGCCGAGCTGGTCAAAAGCCCAGAGCACATCCACACCTACCGCCTTAGCCCCCTGAGCATTTGGAACGCCCGCGCCGCTGGCATGCCCGTCGCCGATATGGTTACCGCCCTGAGCACCCACGCCAAGTACCCCATGCCCGAATCAGTGGCTCAGGAGCTTGAAGCATTGGGGCAGCGCTACGGGCTAACGACGCTGAAGGCAAGTGATGGCGCTGGCTCGGGAGATGAACTCCTGCTGCAGGTGGCCGACAAGCCCCTGGCCGAACTGCTACTGCGCCACGAGCAGGTGGGGCCGCTGCTGGCTGGTCGCCTTTCGCCGACAACCTTTGCCGTCGCCTTGGGACACCGGGGCCTGCTCAAGCAGGCGCTGCTCACGGCGGGCTACCCGGCAGAAGATTTGGCGGGCTACCTAGAGGGCGATGCCCTACCGCTGAAGCTGGCTACTACTACCAGCGCGGGCGAGCCCTTTCACCTGCGGCCCTACCAGCAAACTGCCGCCGACCTGTTTTACCAGTCGGGGCAGGCCAAAGGCGGCAGCGGCGTGATTGTGCTGCCCTGCGGGGCGGGTAAGACCATGGTAGGCATGGCGGCGATGGCGGCGGTGCAGCAAAAGACCCTGATCCTCACCAGCAGCCTCACCTCGGTGCGCCAGTGGCAGCGGGAGCTGTTGGACAAGACCAGCCTCACGGCAGACCATCTAGCGGAGTACAGCGGCCAGCAAAAGGCCACCGGCCCCGTTACCCTTGCCACCTACCAAATCCTCACCTACCGGGCCAGTCAAGATGAGGATTTCTTGCACCTGGGGCTGTTCGATGAGCAAAGCTGGGGCCTAATCATCTACGACGAGGTGCATCTGCTGCCCGCCCCCGTATTCCGCATCACCGCTCAACTGCAGGCCCGCCGCCGCTTAGGACTAACGGCCACTCTGATTCGCGAGGACGGCCGCGAGGGCGATGTGTTCACCCTCATTGGCCCCAAGCGCTACGACGTACCCTGGCGAGAGCTGGAGGGCCAAGGCTTTATTGCGGCGGCGGAATGCACCGAAATCCGGGTGCCGCAAACCGAGGCGCGGCAGATGGACTACGCCACGGCCTCCCGCCGCTACCAGTTTCGCATCGCCGCCGAAAATCCCCTCAAGGTGGACGTGGTGGCGGCGCTGCTAGAGCGGGAAGCAGGGCGACGGGTGCTGATTATTGGGGAGTACCTGGATCAATTGAAGGCGATCGCTGAGCGGGTCGACTTCTCCATGATCACCGGCAAGACCAGCCAAAAAGAGCGCGATCGCCTCTACGCCGCCTTTCGCAGCGGCGAAGAGACGGGGCTGATTCTCTCGCGGGTGGGTAACTTTGCTTTAGATTTGCCCGATGCGGACGTGCTGATTCAGGTGTCAGGGAAGTATGGCTCCCGCCAGGAGGAGGCGCAGCGGCTGGGGCGGGTGCTAAGGCCTAAGGGGGACGGGCGCAGCGCTCAGTTTTATACGCTGGTGTCTTCGCGCACCTGCGAGGAGGAGTTTGCTCAGCACCGGCAGCTATTCTTGACGGAGCAGGGGTACCGCTACCATATTCAAGTTTGGGGAGATTGAAGCTGTTACCTGTAGGAGACTGGCGATCGCTCGTGTGAGAGTCCTGATCACTCGTCAGAGCGTGGCCATTGCTCGTGGAAGTGTGGCGATTACTCGTGCGAGAGCCATAATGACTCGTCGGAACGTGGCAATCGCTTGGCAGAGAGTGGCGATCGCTCCTGCGAGAGTAATGCCCACTCGTTGGAGACTAGCGATCGCTCGTGGGAGAGTGATGATCATCCGTGCGAGAGTGGCAATGACTCACTGGAGAGTGGCGATCGCTTGTTCGAGAGTAATTAGCACTCGTTGGAGAATGGCGATCGCTTATCCCGCCGCCCTCGCCAGCCAGCCCCCTCGCTAAAAACGCTACGTGCCCCTTGCCATCAGCGCATAAATGATCTACCTTAGTGAGCTATGAGCCGTGGTCCTCATGGTTCTAGTCTCCCAAAGAGTCGGTCTGGCGGAGCCGCATGTTGCTACGAACAACATGCAGCCCCTGAGCCACCAGAACAGAGCAAGCTGTTTGGATGACCTTGTGCGATTGTACCTGAGTCATACCGAGCCCTTATCACGTCTGGAATGTCCAGATTCTTTGGGGGACTCCAAAACAACACAAATGGAGTCCCTCATGACAATCCAATATCCTCGGCTGCCCTTGGTTCAAGAGGCTGCCCAGCTCGCCGTACGCCAACAGCTCGCGGCAGACCGCGCCGCACGGCTAGATTCGCCTATGGAAGCCGATCCTCATATCCCCACGTTGGTAGAACCATCCCCCGCGCCAGGATGCGAGCACTTACGGCACCTCTTGATTGGCTCCCCGGTCGGCGTGCAGGACGCTATAGCCCGCCTGCACCTGCTGGATTACGTGGAGCGCCACTACTGGACTCCGATGATTACCATTGGCGATCGCGGCATCCATATTACCCCGGCCCACGGTCAGGTGCTCAGCTACCTGGTGCAGCAGCGACCTATCCGGTAAAAGGTTTGGGCGATCGCTGGTGGGCAGGCTATTGCAGCTCTTCTGGGTTGATGCCGAGGGAGCGGAGTTTCGCCAACAGCACCTCCTTCTCTTGCTGCATCTGTGCCAGGCGCTCGTCGTCGGCTAGGCAGCGATTGCCTCTACGCCGCTAACCGTCGTTTCGCCCGAAAGAGTTTATCTGTCGGCGGCGAGACTTCAACTGTCGGTGGTAACATCTCACGGGGCAACGGTGATACCTGAGCGGCCAAGGATGACGCTTTGCGAAGCCTTACCAGATTCCAGGGATCTAGGGTCTGTCTAGCTGGGGGGCCAGATAATCTTCGGTTTCCCTACCAATGACCTGGCCCTGTTTTATTTTCGGAAAGCATTTCTGCCCTCGCCGGAGCAGGTCTGGACTCCCAGTCACACGCTCGATAGAATCCCTTCTACCGATTCTGGCCGTTGGGAGTGCTCACGCCGACGCCGCACACACCCGGAACCCCACATTGTTGTTGATGTTGCCGGGGGTGTTCCTGTTCCGATTCGCCGAACGGCAATTGATCGGATGGTTGTACCAGGAACCGCCGCGTTTTAATGCCTGCCCCACATAGGGATATACCATGCCCATCGGTGGCAGGGGGCTAATGTTGCTTCGTTCGTTACAAACGCGGTCAGGTAGTACCAAAGGAAAAATTTTTCGCCGCGCTAAGTGCGGAACAGAGGGCAAGAGGGAAAAGGCGCAAAGGGCAAGGTCCTCACGCCGACGCCACACACACCCGGAAACCCATCCCGTAGCCGAGGTAGCCGGGGGCGTTCCTGTTCCGATTCGCCGAACGGCAAAAGATCGGAAGATTGAACCAGGAACCGCCGCGTAGAACACGTTTATCGCTGTCTCCACCTGCGATCCAGGCGCTTCCATCAGCGGGTGCGCCCCTATAGTTTCCATGCCAGTGGTCTTGGCACCATTCCCAGACATTGCCATGCATATCAAACAGGCCAAAGGCGTTGGTAGGGAAAGATCCTACCGCCTTTGTCTTTTTTAGATATTCACCTTTTGGTCCGCTGCCGTAAGTTTGGCTAGCGTCATAGTTTGCGATCGCCACTGTCAGCGTCTCTCCAAAGTAGAACGGCGTCTCGGTTCCAGCCCGGCAGGCATACTCCCATTGCGCCTCACTCGGCAATCGATACATTCGACCAGTCTGCTGAGACAGCTTTTCGCAAAAAGCGATCGCGTCATTCCAGCTCACGCCCACAACGGGTTTATCAGGCGCTACAAAATGGTCAGCATTGTATTGGACTGCTGGATTAGTACCCATCACAGCCTCACATTGAGCCTGAGTCACCACGAACTTGCCTATGAGAAATGGCGGCACTCTAACCGCGTGCTGAGGCTTCTCATCACCGTAGGTGGCCTCTTTTGCTGGCGAGCCCATTACAAATCGCCCAGCCGGAATCTGCACTAGTTCCAGCGTCGCGCCGTTGCCCAAGCCCTCAACAAATCCCTGTGCTGTCTTCGTTTCGCGTCTAATATCGCAGACAACTTCACCGCCTACGCCAAGGAACCCTCCCTGCTTCTGACAGCCTGTGATTCTAGCGGTCTGAAAGCTGAAAGTGGTCAGCGGTTGTTCAAGCCTGCCTTGTTTGTCGGTTGTATTTGGTTCAGGTAGTATCTGCTCAAATTTGTAAGCCGTATCAACTTGAGGCGGAGCCGTGGGCCGTCTTCCCGCTGCCTCATCTGCTGTCAGAGAAGTGAGGAAATTGGAATTATCAACTTCTTCCTTAACCTGTTCACTTCGCGCATATCGCTGGTGAGCTTGCCGCTGAATCCCTGCAACATCGTTGTCCTCTAGCCCCAGCACCTCCTGCTGCCAGTCCCGCAGGCTCTCCATTACCCGCTCGCTCAACGGATAGCCCCGCTCGGCATACTCTTCGTACTTCTGCCGATACCGCTCCAAATTCCGCAACCTGCGCCGCGATGGTTCCAGTACGCTGTCGATAATTTCCTTGACCTTCTCAGCGGGCAAATTTAGACGCTGCGCCTTCACCTGCAGCGTCTCCTGGTCAATATCTAAAATCTCCCCACGCTCATGGTCAACCCGCTTCTCCACCTCCCGCCGAAATCGCAGCGCTGCATCCAGCTTCACCCGGCTCAGCACAATATCATAGCCCTCATCATCCGCCACAATAATGTCCGGCTTCAGCTTCGGCTTCACCTCCTGCACCTTCCGCTTCGCGTACTCGTGCAGCTCCCGCACCCGAATCGCCCCATCCTTGTCCTTATCCGCCGCCCCCGTCTCAATTCCCTCCACCAAATACTGGGTATACAGCGATAGCTCCCCATCCTCCTGCTGAAACGACACCTGCGTCGAAGAGGACGACGTCAACACTACCCGCCCCTCCTTGCCCAGCTCCCGCTCTAGCTCCAGCTTTACCTCCGCCCCCTTGGGCTGCCACCCCCCGGCAAACGCGCCGCTGTAGCAGCAGTCCAAAATAATCACTTGCCGCTTGGCGCAAGCGCTGTCGGAAAAGTTTTGGATGTAGCTGGCCTCTAAGGAGTCGAACTTAAACGTATCTTTGGCGGATGCCTTTGTGGTCAGGTACAGCCGATAGTCGTCATCGGTGACGCCGTGGCCGGAGAAGAACAGCAGCACCAGGTCGTCTTTTTGGGAGGTGGAAAACAGGGTGCCAATTTCCCGCCGCATTTCTACCAAGCCAGGGTTAGTCAGGGTTTTGACTTCGTCAAAGTGACCCATCTCGGGATTTGCCAGCACCCGCTGCAGGGCGGCAACGTCTTTGACGGGAGCACTTAAGGGATCAAATCCCTCGCCATAGTCGCTGACGCCGATCAATAGGGCTAATTTTCTGGGCACAGATTTGGTGGGTATCTAACGGGTTGGTGGTGGGTCAGGACCCACCCTACGAGGCTTCGGAACTGCCGGTATCCATTGCCGCCAGCAGCCGGGTGGCCCGCTGCTCCAGGTCATCCAGCTCTTTGCGGCTCGTCGCCTCTAGCTCGATTTCCTTCTCCCCTACTTTAACCGCCACCTTCAGGGTCTTATCCGCAAAGCGATCGCCCATCCATTTGAGGAATTCCGTTAGGCTCTCCCGCGTCACCTCCGCCGTCAAAAAGCCCAGCAGGGTTTCAAAGCCCTTGACGCCGTCTTCCGCCGCCATCACCTCGGTGCGGTCGGCCCGCTGCACTTCGTCCAAGTCCCGCAGCTCTGGCAGCACCTGCTTGGAAAACCGGAGGCGATCGCCCTCGTCGGCGTTGCTGAGTCCGAAGGTAATTTGAATCATAGGGAGCGGTTCCATAGGCCTTAAGTTTTACCTTCTTCTGAGGCCAGCCCTTTCTTCATTACTCTAGCGAGCCATCCTTATCTGCTCAAATTATAGACCCCTGACGAATAAACCTCGTCTAGGCGTTTCCCCTGGTAACCGTTTAGCGCCATGGGAGGCTCTCATCCCTAGCCCTTCCCTCAATTCCGAGGGGAGGGAATCAGACTCCCCTCTCCCAGCGTTGATACCACTGGCGAAATATTTCGTAATCGAGCTGTACGCCTTCGAGGCCCCCTAACCCCCAATTCTGGGGGAACCGGAGCAGTGGCCATACTATTCGCGGCTATTGACTTTAAGGAGTTCTAACCTCTCTGAAGTCCCCCAGAATTGGGGGATTTAGGGGGCCTTCTCCGGGGCAGGAAATAGCCGAGATGTAACAAGACATGAAATTCGCCAGCGGTATCAGCGTTGAGAGAGGGGCCGGGGGTGAGGGCCAGCGTGGCGGAAATTTTGCGGGTGTGGCAGGTGATTTCTGACGTCGTTTAGGTTAGCTTAATGTCGGTCTCTTAGGGTTATCCTAACTGAGGCCCGACGTCCTTTGATAGCCATTCAGCCATGACACCCGAACACCAGCGACTGGAAGACTCCAATCAGCGGCTCGTGCACTGGAAGCGATGGGGCCCTTACCTCAGCGATCGCCAGTGGGGCACCGTGCGGGAAGACTACAGCGCCCACGGGTCAGCCTGGGACTACTTTCCCCACGACCAGGCTAGGTCGCGGGCCTACCGCTGGGGTGAGGATGGCATCATGGGTATTTCCGATACCCACCAGCGGCTTTGCTTTGCCGTGGCCCTGTGGAACGGCGAAGATCCCATCCTCAAAGAGCGGCTGTACGGTCTGACGGGCCCCCAAGGCAACCACGGGGAGGACGTCAAAGAGTATTACTTCTACCTCGACAGCACCCCCACCCACTCCTACATGAAGGGGCTATATAAGTATCCCCAGCGGGCGTTTCCCTATGAGGATCTGCTCAATGGGAATCAGCAGCGTGGCCGGGAGGGCATGGAGTACGAGCTGCTGGACACCGGCATATTTGACGAGAGCCGCTACTACGACGTGGCTGTGGAATATGCCAAGGAAACTAACGAAGATATCGCCATCCGCATCACTGTCACCAACCGGGGACCCGAGGCCCATACCCTGCACCTGCTGCCAACGCTGTGGTTCCGCAACATCTGGTCTTGGGGCTACGAAACAGAGAAGCCGGCGGTTAAGAAGGCCAGGCAGTGCGAAGGCTTCACGACGCTAGAGGCGACCCATCCAACGCTAGGCACCCGCTGGCTGCACTGCGATGGCACCCCGTCCCTGCTGTTCACCGAAAACGAGACGAACTTCCGGCGGCTGTTTGACGGCGAGAATGCATCCCCCTACGTCAAAGACGGCATCAACAACTACGTTGTACAGGGGGATGAGAGCGCCGTTAGCCCAAACAATTCGGGCAGTAAAGTTTCGCCCCACTACAAGCTCACCCTAGAGTCCGGAGCCTCCCAGATTGTTTACCTGCGGCTGACGGACAACGAGTCGCTGGAGGAGCCTCTGGGGGATGCCGTACGCAACATATTTGAAGCTCGCATCGCCGAAGCCGACGAATTTTACGACACCATTACGCCTGACTCAGTGCGCGGTGAACTAGAAAATGTCCAGAGGCAGGCCTTCGCAGGGCTGATGTGGACCAAGCAGTGCTATCACTACGTGGTGGAAGACTGGCTGGACGGAGACCCGGACAGGCCTGAGCCCCCCAAGCCCCGCGAGGAGGGCCGCAACAGCGAGTGGATTCATCTGCATGCAGATGATGTAATTTCCATGCCGGACAAGTGGGAGTATCCCTGGTTTGCCGCCTGGGATACGGCCTTCCACTGTCTTCCTCTCGCCCTCATTGATGCGGAGTTCGCTAAAGATCAGTTGGATATTATGACCCGCGAGTGGTACATGCATCCCAACGGTCAGCTCCCGGCCTACGAATGGGCCTTTGGGGATGTGAATCCGCCGGTACATGCTTGGGCGACCTGGCGCGTGTATCAAATTGACCGTAAGCTCACCGGCAAGGGCGATCGCCAGTTCCTAGAGCGGGTGTTTCAAAAGCTGCTCCTCAACTTCACCTGGTGGGTGAACCGTAAAGATGCCGACGGCAACAATGCCTTTGAGGGTGGCTTTCTAGGGCTGGACAACATTGGGGTGTTTGACCGCAGCGCTACCCTGCCCACCGGGGGCTACATGGAGCAGGCAGACGGCACGAGCTGGATGGGGATGTACTGCCTCAATATGCTGACCATTGCCCTAGAGCTAGCCCTAGAGAACCCCGTGTATGAAGACATGGCCACTAAGTTCTTCGAGCATTTTCTCTATATCGCTGAGGCGATGAACCACGTTGGGGGGGGAAGCAGCCGGCTGTGGGACGAGGAAGATGGCTTCTACTACGATGTGCTCAACCTACCGAGTGGCGACAAGATGCCGCTGAAAATTCGCTCTATTGTGGGGCTGATTCCGCTGTTTGCGATCGCCATCTTAGAGCCCGACACGATAGACAAGCTGCCTAACTTCAAGCAGCGGCTGGAGTGGTTTATTGAAAACCGCCCCCAGCTGAAGAAGAACGTGGCCTGTATGGAGACCGAGGGGCAAGAGGCCCGTCGCCTGTTGGCCCTCACCTATTTGTCTCCCGACGAATTCGTGGAGAGCGATCGCTTCCGCCGGGTGCTGAGCAGAATGCTAGATGAAGATGAGTTCTTCGGTGACTACGGCATCCGCGCCCTGTCTCGCTTCCATGCCCAAAACCCCTACGTGTTCGAATACGACGGTGAAGAGTATCGGGTAGGCTACGAGCCCGCCGAGTCTAGCTCAGGGATGTTTGGCGGCAACTCCAACTGGCGCGGTCCCGTATGGTTTCCGGTGAACTATTTACTGATCGAGTCTCTGCAAAAGTTCCATTTCTACGCGGGGGATGACTACAAAGTGGAGTGCCCCACCGGGTCGGGAAATTGGCTGACCCTGTGGGAGGTGGCAACGGAGCTATCTCACCGGTTGATCAAGATCTTTGAGCCGGATGCGTCAGGTCGCCGGCCTACCTACGGCGGCATCGAGATGCTGCAGTCTGACCCCCACTGGAAGGATTTGGTGCTCTTCCATGAATATTTTCATGGGGACAACGGCGCAGGCATTGGGGCGAGCCACCAAACCGGGTGGACCGCGCTGGTGGCCAAGCTGATCCAGCAGTATTGCGAATACACGCTGGATTGAAAAACTGTTCGCCGCGAACTTTTTGTAGCTCTCCCCATCGCTAAGGTTGAATACGCTTAACTGAGATGGTGTAACGACTATGGCGACAACAGTCCCGGTAACGGTGCTCACCGGCTACCTCGGCGCGGGCAAAACCACCCTGCTCAACCGCATCTTGACCTACGAGCACGGTAAAAAGGTGGCGGTAATCGTCAACGAATTTGGCGAGGTGGGTATTGATAACCAGCTGATCATCGACGCCGACGAAGAGATCTTCGAGATGAACAACGGCTGCATCTGCTGCACCGTGAGGGGCGACCTAATTCGCATCATCGGCAATCTCATGCAGCGGCGCGACCAGTTCGACCATCTGGTGATTGAAACCACGGGGCTCGCCGATCCCGCCCCCGTAATTCAGACCTTCTTTGTCGATGAAGACATCCAGTCTCAGCTGGCCTTAGACGCCGTGATTACCGTTGTCGATGCCAAGCACATCCACCAGCATTGGGAGAGCGACGAAGCCCAAGAGCAAATTGCCTTTGCCGACGTGATTTTGCTCAACAAGATTGACCTAGTGTCTGAGGAAGATCTCGCTGAGCTGGAGCGCCGCATCCTGGACATGAACGCCATGGTGAAAATTTACCGCACCCAGAACTCTGAGCTGCCTATTGAGTCGGTTTTAGGCGTCAAGGCGTTTGACTTGGACCGAGCCCTCGAGGTCGACCCCGAATTTCTCAATGAAGATGCCCACGAGCATGACGAGTCGGTTTACTCCTTTGCCATTGTGGAAGAAAAGCCCCTAGACGGCGACAAGCTGAGCAGCTGGGTGAGCAAGCTGCTGGAAACCAAAGGCCCAGATATCTTTCGCACCAAGGGCATCCTCAACCTGGCGGGCGAGCCCAATCGCTACGTCTTTCAGGGCGTCCACATGATTTTTGATGGCCGCAGCGATCGCCCCTGGAAGCCGGACGAGTCCCGCCGTAGCGAGATGGTGTTCATTGGCCGCAACCTAGACGAAGCTGAGCTGCGCAGCGGATTTCGCGCCTGCCTGGCGTGAAGACTGCGCTGAATTTCACCAAGCGCTGGCGCGATCGCCTGGGCGACTACGTGACGGCGATCGCCTGGTCTGCCGATGGCAGCCGCTTAGCCGTCGCCTCTGCTGCAGGCGAAGTGACGCTGTTTGACCTCCACCAAGATCGCGTCGTCCTACAGCCCACAACTGGCAAAGCGGTGAATGCCCTGGGCTTTTCTGCAGAGGGTCAATACCTCGCCGCCGCTGGCCAAAGCGGTGACCTGGTGGTGTGGGCACTGCAGCCGGGTTACCCTGTGGCGTTTAGCCAGTCCCACCCCGGCATCTGGATTGACCAACTGGCCTGGCACCCAAGCCAGCCCTATCTGGCCTATGGGGTCGGTTCCCAGGTAAAAGTTTGGGACGGGACTAACGCGATCGCCGACCTGGATTTTCAGTCCTCTTCCGCCCTGCACTTAGCCTGGCACCCTCGGGGTGACTGGCTTGTCGTCAGCGGTCATGGGGGGATGAAGGTCTGGAATACGGCAGATTGGACGGTGGAGCACAAAACGGTCGCCGTACCGGGGGCAGGTCTCTACGCGGCCTGGTCCGCCGATGGGTGCTATTTGGCGTCGGGCAACTTAGACCGCACCCTGACAGTTGTGGAATGGGACAGTCCACCGCCCTGGCTGATGCAGGGCTTTCCTGGCAAAGTGCGGCAGGTGGCTTGGGCTGAGGCCGCTGGGGGAACGCCCAAGCTGGCGGCGGCCTGCGCTGAGGGGGTCACCCTCTGGACCCAGAGCGCTGAGGGTAAGCGGGGCTGGCGATCGCAAGTCCTGCAGCATCACACCGACCGGGTGAACGCGATCGCCTTTCAGCCCAGAACCTCGCGGCTGGTCTCGGTAGGAGAAGACGGCACCGTCTGCTTTTGGGACGCGAAAAGCCTTGTCAAAGCGCTCAAGTTTCCGGAGGGCGGCTGCTCGGCCCTGGCCTGGCACCCCGGTGGGGAGCTGCTGGCGATCGCTGGGACAACCGGAGTAATCGGCCTGTGGAGTCTGGAAGAGCGGAAGACGAAAGGATTTGGGTAGGCGTTTGGTGCTCCGCTCGCTGTGCCTCAGCATTACAATTTAAAACGCGATTGTCTAGGATCTCACTGGTCTAGGCTTGGTACTAATCGGGTAGGACTCTGCCCCTAAATCAGCAATCTTTTCGAACCACACAGCGCCGAATGCCTTAGACGAAGCCGGTATACCGTCAGACGGGCACCCAAAGCACGGATAATATTCAACCCGCTGTATTTTCCACAAAGTTATTACGCTGGTAGCCGGGTCTACCCATTTGGCACCCTCACCAACAGCAGGCGGATTTCCCGCAACGCACATTAAAGCACCGCCATATTTGTCAGGATAGGCAGTGACATCCTCCCGACGCTGATGCTACGCATACAGCGCGGGCTTCCTCAGTGACTCCCAGCTACCGCTGAGACATTTCCTGAGAGATTAAGGGCTTGATGTCCCACAGCCCTATTCAATAGGTTGATAGCCGCGTTGTGGTCGCGACAGATCGTTAAGCCGCATGACGGGCAACTATGGACCCGATCGGCCAGCGTCTTTGGTACCCGCTCACCACAACCCGAGCAATCAATGCTGGTTCCGCGTGGGTTCTCAGCGATGGTCATCTTTCCAGCTTTCGCGGCTTTGAAAGAGCCTATCTCCAAGAATGTACCCCATGCGGCATCAGCGATTGACTTTGCCAGTCTGGTTCGAGCAAGTCCTTTGATGTTGAGCTTTTCATGAGCGACAACATCGTACTTTGAAAACAGCCAATCCCACACCTTAGAAAAGAAATCACGGCGTTGACGCGATATTTTCAGATGCAGTTTGGCGATGCGATTCACCTGCTTACGCCAGCGGTTAGAGCCCTTCTTCTGTCTCGATAGCTGCCGCTGCAGCTTGGATAGCTGCCGCTCTGAGCGTCGAAAGAACTGAGGGATAGGAACGCTCTCACCGTCACTGGTAACCAAGAAATCCTTCAGCCCAACGTCAACACCGACAGACTTAGCCCTATCAACATCCGGAGTAAGCATCGGAACGGCATTGTTTTCCAGTAACAGGCTCGCATACCAACCATCTGCTTTGCGAGTCACCTTGGCCGTTTTGACAGTAAACCCATCAGGTATCGGGCGATGAAGGATTAGCTTCACCTGGCCAATCTTAGGCAGGGTAATACGACTTCCATCGATGCAGTCAGGTTTCATCTGCGGGAACGTGAACGTCCTGTAGCGCCCCGCGCCTTTGAACCGAGGCTTGCCGCTACGCTTACCGTTTTTATCACCTTTGATGAAACGCTCGAACGTCTGCTTTACCTGCTTCGTCACCTCCTGAAGCGCTTGTGAGTGCAAATCTTTGTACCAGGGCCGCTCTCGCTTGAGAGGTACTAGGCTAGCCTTCTGGCTGTAGTAATTAGGATTATCTTTGAGTGGCGCAAGGCTACAGGTGAGTGGGCAGGCGTTGACCGAACAGCGGTTCATCTCCCACCAGTCGAAGCGCTCAGCCAGCAACCAGTTGTACTGTGCCCGAAGCATATCTAGCCATTGGGTCATGGTAACCGTTTGCTCAGCCGCTGGACGCAACTTGTACTGATAAGTGACTTTCATGCAATAATGATAGCATATTGACATCAGAACGACATGCAACAAATAACTATTAGAGCCGCTGATAGAGAAAAGCAGCATCTTGACAAGTATTATGAGATGACCGAAAGAACTATCAACGATGTCCTTAGGGAGTACATCCGAAGTTTGGCCGTCTCCGGGGCATTGAGCCCCATCGACGACCGCGACTCTCATCCCGACGCTCACCCTGACGGGTAGAGCGCGGGGCTTCCTGTCTAGTAGCTAAACCGAACATCAAAAAGTACTGTGTTCTTTTGGGACATCATCAAAATCCTGCTACCACAGAGGCAAGATTGCGATCTGCAGCGTTTTGTTAGTGAGGTCTGTTTGAAGGCCCCAGCCAAAGCGCTAGAGAAGGCCGGTAATCTATCCATTCTAGGCGGTGCAGTTCGCGGTATACGGCATCTACACAATCAAATAAGCGCGCGGCGTTATTAGACTGATACCGATGAGGCTCTTCCGAGGTGTGTCGGTGAGAAGCATTCTCCTTGTGTTGGTAAACAGCAAAATTGTGGAAGCGATGGATTTGGCTGCAACCATAGGGAAATATGGTCCACAGGCTTTAGGCATGCCGAGGAAGATGGCGATCGCGGCGACGGGCTTGGCGACGGGTTGCCCGAATGACAAGCTTCTCAGCTTCAATCCATACAAACATCAGGGAACTAAAGCCAAAACAGACCAACAGTTCAACGGCAGTCAAGGGATGTAAGCCAAAAAAAGTTTGTAGTGCAGGCGTGTAAATCAGCAAAAGCTGCAGCGCTGTTGTTAACAGAACAGAACCCCAAACGTAGGGATTTGATGCCGGGTTAAGCTGCCAGGTGAGCTGGGTATCGGAGCGAATAGCTAAGGCATGACCCATTTGGGCAAGACAAAGGGTCGTAAACACCATGGTTTTCCAGGTGTCGGGATGGCCCGGATAACCCGCTGCATGGGTGTAGGAAAATGCCCATACCATCAGACCGATGGTAACAATCGCCAACACCACACCCACACGAACCATGTAAAGCCCCATCCCTCTAGCAAAAATGCTCTCGCGGGGACTGTGGGGCGGACGGCGCATTGCATCTGGCTCGGCAGGCTCCATTGCCAGTGCTAAGGCCGGTAGTCCATCGGTGACTAAGTTCATCCACAAAATTTGCAGAGGAGAGAGCGGTACCCCGCCTAGCCCCAACAATGGAGAGGCTGCAATGGTGAGCACCTCACCAATATTGCTGCCGAGAATATATTTGATGAACCGACGAATATTGTCGTATACCACGCGGCCTTCTTCAACGGCAGCGACGATCGTGGCAAAGTTGTCGTCGAGCAGCACCATGTCGCTAGCCTCTTTGCTGACGTCGGTGCCGGTAATGCCCATGGCAATGCCAATATCCGCTTGCTTGAGGGCGGGAGCATCGTTGACGCCATCGCCCGTCATGGCAACCACCTCTCCCTGCCGCTGCAGCGCCTGCACAATTTTGAGCTTGTGCTCGGGGGAAACTCTAGCGTAGACGCTAGCGTGGGGCACGATCTTTTGCAGATCTTGGAAGGTCATCTGAGCTAGGGCTTGGCCAGTAACCCAGGTGTCTTCATCGTCAGCAATCCCTAGTTCCTTGGCGATCGCCCGCGCTGTCAGGGGATGGTCGCCGGTAATCATCACCGGGCGAATGCCCGCTGCACGGCATTGCATGACCGCCTCGCGCACTTCAGAACGCGGGGCATCTAGCATGCCGACCAACCCTAGCCAGGTCAAATCTTGTTCAGCGTCTTCGACAGCTTGGTCCGTCATCGGTCGCATTGCTAGCCCCAGCACCCGCAGTCCGCGCTGGGCCATGGCATTGTTTTGCTGGAGAATGCGATCGCGCTGAGAAGGCGTCAAAACCGACGTAAAATCCCCGACCTGGGCCTGGGTACAGCAATCTAGTACCGCCTCAGGAGAGCCCTTGGTGAGCAGGATATACGGCGCTGTTAGACGGTGAAAAAGCGGGATTGTAGAAGATGGTGATGCCGTAGCGCAGAGAACGCTCATCCGCTTACGCTCAGAGGAAAAAGGGATTTCGTCAATGCGGGGGTACGCACCGGAGAGCGTTGCTTTATCCAACCCTCCTTTCTCCGCTAACGTAAGCAGCGCCCCTTCCGTAGGGTCGCCCAAGATCGTCCATAGACTGCCCTGGTGCTGGAGGGTGGCATCGTTACACAACGCGCAGGTCAACAGCAGATTCGTCAACGCCGGGTAATGATGCGGCGCTACTGCTACTTTGTGAGATTGGTCCTCTGGCACTGCCTCACCCAGACGAAATTTGCCCGTCGGCCTGTAGCCTTCACCCGACGCCTGAAACGACAGTTCTCCCGCATAGACCTCTCGCCCCACCATTTTGTTTTGGGTAAGCGTGCCCGTTTTGTCGGAACAGATGGTCGTGACTGACCCCAGAGTTTCCACTGCTGGCAGCTTGCGAATTAGCGCCTGACGGCGCACCATACGCTGGGTGCCTAGGGCTAGAGTGACCGTGATGACGGCGGGTAACCCCTCAGGCACCACGGCCACAGCCATACTCAGAGAAACCTCTAGCAGCTCGTCGAATAGACTCAAATCGCCGGTTCGCAGTAGTCCCCCTACCACAACCAGACCCACCAGTATCATTGCCCCTGACACCAGCACGTTGGCCAGCTGGGCCATGCGCCGCTGCAGCGGCGTCGGCTCCGATTCTACGGATTGAAGCAGCTGCGCGATACGCCCCAGCTCGGTCTGCATCCCGGTCTGGGTAACCAGCACCGTCCCCCGCCCTTGAGTGACCTCGGTGCCTTGAAACACTTGGTTGAGGCGATCGCCCAATGGTGCGTCCTTGGGTAAAACCATGCCCGCTTGTTTACTGACGGCTTCGGCCTCTCCCGTAAGCGCCGACTCCCGCACCTGCAGGTTATGCTCTTCTAACAGTAGGCCATCTGCAGCAACCTGTGCGCCTGCATCTAACAGAATGACATCGCCGGGAACCAGCGCTTTGGCAGCGACCTGCTGCTCCTGCCCCTGCCGCAGCGTCCGAACCTGGGAAGAGGTCATTCGTTTCAACGCCGCTAGCGCTTTCTCGGCGCGGCTTTCCTGGAGATATCCCAATAGGCCATTCAAGATGACGATGGCGAAAATGGCGATCGCGTCCTTCGGGAACGATCCATCAGCCAGGTTTAATACGGCTGAGACTATGGCGACCACAATCAGCATCACCAGCATGATGTTTTTGAACTGGTCGAGCACAATGCCCCAGGTGCCTCGCTTCGCTGTCTCGTCCAGCTCGTTGGCCCCGACTTCCTGCAGCCGCTCCGTAGCCTGCTGGTCAGTCAGCCCCCGGGTGCGATCGCTGTTGAGGCGAAGAATTGCTTCCTCTGGCGAGAAGGTGTGCCAGGCCAGTGGCGTTGAGGGCACTGCTGTAGACACTTGAGAAGACGGCAACTTGGACTTGGACTTGGACCTGGACGGTTTTGGGGCGGGTGCTCGCAAAGCCATAGCGGAAGACTCCAAGATGAGCGAGAATATACACTTAATAATAGAGCCGTGCTAACCAAATTGGCACTATTTCTTAGTGTTGCTTTTTGCTTGAGATGAATAACACCCTATTGACGCCCCAAGCTGCGATCGCCCGTGAGGCTGAATTTCAGCGCATCCACCAAATCCTGGCCCAAGAGGGGGACTTTTTACTGGTGGGTGCCCCTGGAACAGGCCGCCAACTATTGCTGCGCGAAGCGGCCCGTGCTGCCAACGCAAGAGTATTAGAGATCGACTGCCTGCGTAGCGCTAATGCCCATCAGTTCTTACGACTGTTGGCAAATAGCATTACAGACTGCTTCCGTGCACCAGAGGAGATCGCCCTGCTCCAGGCTTGGGCAGTGAACTATCCCATTACCGTTGAAGTCTCCCTCGGCGTGCGGGCACAGATCGTCTGGCATACCCCTGCTGGCAAAGAGTGGCCGCTGTTTGAGGCCCTGTTGGCCCTGCCGCAGTTTATAGCAGGAAAGCTCGACTGCCGCATGGTGATCGCCTTGCAAAATTTTTCCCACCTGCGCTCCTGGGACCGGCAGGGGAAATGGGGAGACTATCTAAAGCAGGCGGGGCAGCGCCATACCCAGGTGAGCTATGCCCTGGTGACAACGGTGGTCGAACCCTGGGCCTCTGAGAGTCCCTTGCCGGTGATTCATCTGCTGCCCCTTGATGATGGGGCGATAGAGCGATGGTTTGTGGAAGCCATGGAAAAGCAAGGGCTCAGGGTGAGCAAAGAAGATGAGGCGATCGCCCTATTTCTCAGCTATATCCAGGGGCATTTGGGGGATGCGATCGCTCTGGCCCGTCGTATTTGGCTTCACCACAACGCATACAGCTACACAGACAAAACCGTTTGTGCCCACCATATTCATCGCAGTATGCTGGCACTCGCTGAAGATATGTCCGTAACCTTTGAGTCCCTGGTGATGCTACTTCCGCCCAGTCAGGTCCGTGTTCTGGAGTGCCTGGCGCTTGACCCGACAGATAGCCCGCAGTCGCGAAGCTACATCAAAAAGCATCACCTCTCTCGGGGGGGAGGGCTACAGGGGGCGCTCAACAGCCTAGAGCAAAAGGGTCTGATCTATGGGTCAAACTACGACTACCGCGTTGCTTTGCCATGCTTAGATTTTTGGCTTAAACAGCGATTGGCTACTACCGGACAGCATTGATCAGGGGTGTGGCTCATCTCCTGCATCATGCCCCTGAATCAATGCTCACTTTTGGGATGCGTTTGCCCTATCTTCTCCCCCCATGAATCAGCGTCCTTCATCCACCCGCTTGCCCTATTTTCATGATGTACCGGGTACCGTCCCGGGCACCCTTCAGATCTCGGCATCCGCGGCCAGCACTCAGCTTGACCTGGTTGATTACAATGCCGATATGGTGATGAAGCTATCCCTGGCAACCCCCCAGGACTGCGTCGCCTATTTAGATACCGATTCCGTTTCCTGGATAAACGTTCGGGGATTGGGCAATGCGGCCACGCTCCATAAACTGGGTCAGGTTTTTGCCCTACATCCCCTAGTGCTAGAAGACCTAGTAAATGTGCCTCAGCGCCCTAAGGTAGAAATCTACGATAACCAGTTGGTGATTGTGACCCATATGGTCACCTATCTGCCTGAGCAGAACCGCTTGGTGCATGAGCAGATCAGCTTTGTCCTCGGTCAGCATTACCTGTTGACTGTGCAGGAAGAGTTCGACCATGACTGTTTTGAGCCGATTCGGAATCGCATTCAGCACAATCGCGGGGTAATTCGCCGTATGGGGGCCGATTACCTGACCTATGCCCTGCTCGATGCCATCGTAGATAGCTTTTTCCAGGCTTTAGAAGCTTATGGAGATCGGCTCGAAAGCCTAGAAGATGAGGTCATATCCCACCCCAATGAAAAAACGCTTCATCAGATTTATCGCCTCAAACAGAACCTGGCGAGCCTGCGCCATACCATCTGGCTCCAGCGCGAAACGCTTGCCAGCCTGCTCCGGGATAACGATGAGTTTATAGGGCCGCACCTTGATGTATACCTGCGAGACTGCTACGACCACGGGGTGCAGCTGCTGGATATTGTGGAAAGCTATCGCGATCGCTGCTCGGGACTGGTGGATATCTACCTGTCTGCCATGAGTAACCGCATGAATGAGGTGATGAAAACCCTGACTGTCATTTCCACCATTTTTATTCCCCTCACCTTCATTGCCGGAATTTATGGCATGAACTTTAACCCGGAGGCATCACCGTTCAATATGCCGGAGTTGAACTGGTATTGGGGCTATGTGGCGGTATGGCTTTTAATGTTAGTGATCGCTGCTGGTCTCATGTACTTTTTCTGGCGACGGGGATGGTTTCGCAATCTTTCAAAATAAGAGAAACTTACCTACCACAGCAGCGCTTCTACGAAGCTCAAGGCGACCGCCATCTAGCAACAGCCTTGAGCTAGCATACTGATGCGTAGGGTTACAATCGTCACATCAAATAAACGCGATAAAAAATAATTAGCGCACCAAAAATAGTGTGCATTGCCATGAGAACGCAAGATAGAGTAGCTCAAGCCAGCATCTTATCTACCAGTGCCTAAGCTATTATCCTCATCTCAACAACAGGATTTAAGTTTACTGTTGAGGCTCGAATATGTCAGATGCTGTAGATCTATTGGGTGGTAAGTCTATTCGACTGCGGCGGGGCATCTCTCTACAGGTTTGCCACAGCCCAGGTCAGACGCCAACCCTAGTGTTTCTCCATGGGGGTCTGGGCAACCGCTACAACTGGCGATCGCAGTACGAGTTTGCGGTTGCCCAAGGCTGGGAGGCGCTGGCCTACGATCTAGCTGGCCACGGTCAGTCCGAAACCGACCCAAGCTATTCTATTGGTCAACACTGCCGCGATCTGACACGGCTTTTGCGACGGCACCACATCCAGCGTCCTTTACTGTGCTGCCACAGCTACGGCGTTCCATTGGGCCTGGAGTGGGCACGTCAGCACCCAGCAAGGGGTCTGGTTCTCATCGCCGGGGGTACCCACGATCTTGCCACCTGGTGGGAGATGCCCCTGATGCGATTTCTCAAATGGGGTGGTCGCCACCTGTATCGCCTACCAGGTCTGCAGAAGCTGACTCAAGCGGTGTCCACCACCCACACCCATCCTCGCCTCGATCGCTTTTTTGCCGAAAGCCCAGTGCCAACGGAGGCCTCCCCCTACGAGGCCCTAGAAATCTTTTGGCAGTATGACTTCTTTGCTCGCGGCGTTTCAAAACGGCTACGGCAGCTTCCGGCGCTAGTGGTCAGCGGCGGACAGGACCCAATGTTTACGGAGCAGATGGGAGTTGAGCTGGCTGATCAGTTTATTAATGGGCAGCACTTGCACTTGCTCAACGGGGGCCATCTAATGATGGCAGAGGACGCTGAGGGGATTAACAGGGCAATCGGCCAATTCGTTGGCCAGCTAGGCGTTGTCGATTGAGCAAGGCTGCTGATAAATTGCTACGAGGCCGTCTCACCCAACCGTCACTGGCAAACCTCGCCCGCACCGATAGCGCTTAACAGCGGGGGCGCGCGGGAAAATCAGGCCTCATGCGCCGGGCTTGAAGTAGTCCAGCAGGCGATCGCCTGAGTCGGCCCGCACTAAGGCTACTACCACATCGGGGAGCGCCGCTAGGTTAGGGTACACCAGATAGCGCGGCTCCCAGCGAGGATGGAATTTGTCTTTGTAGGTATGCAGTCCCTGGAAGTTATAGAACTTGTTGAGATGTTCGTATAGATAGTGCAGAATCTTTTCAAGCCGGAGTGATTTCGGCCCTTCCCCCACGCCAGAGAGAGCTGATAAGCCTATATTAAAGCCCTCGTAGCCCTGAGTCTTGAAATGCTGAAATAGGGAAATGAACAAGAAATCCATGGTGCCATGTTCCACTTCGTTTCGCCGCCGCATTAGGTCTACGGTGGCGTCGTTTTTTTGATACTCCGACACGATATTAGCGAAAGCAACAATCTCGCCGCTGCTCGATTCGACCGTGGCAATTTCACACTCCCGCAGATATTCATCGTGGAACCAGCCCAAGGAAAACTGCTTTTCTGCCCCCTCTCTCGACCCTAGCCACTCATCACTGATCACCCGAAGCTTTGCCAGCAGATCATCAGAAATGGACGGTTTGTGGAAAACCACCTTGTAGCCTGCTTTGGTCAGCTTGTTCGTCGCTGAGCGTAGGTTCTTCCCCGCTTTCCCCTCTAAGGTAAAGGTCTTGAGGTCAACAATTCCCTCCTGTCCAATGGGAACTGTCTTAAAACCCAGCTCTCGGTACAGCTCAAGGTCATCGGGCAGGGTTTGGTAAAAGCTGGGTAGCCAGTCATTGCGATCGCAGAAGGCTCGAAAGCCCAAAATCGTTTCCTTGCGATCGCTCTTCGGTCCAATAGGATCGCCCAGGGCAATTGCCCCCCGCCCCTTGGGCACATAGGCAATGACGCTCTTCCCTGAAGGGCTAAAGTAATACTGCTTGTCGCTGAGGAGCGTGAAGTGGGCCAGGGACGATTGACCGTAGTACTGAACGATTTCTTCGGCCCGCGCCCGCTGCTGGTCTGTCGGTTCGCTGCGTACCAACACGGGCCGCAGCATCATCGCTAGCGCGGCAATAAAGGTGGACCCACCAATAACGTAGATAGAACCCGCAAAGAAGCGGCCAAAGCGGGTGATTGGCTCCAGCCCTGCGTTATCGAGGGTGAATAACATTGCCAGGGTTTGGGCGATCGCTCCGGGAAGGCTAAACGGGGTAGCATATTGCCGATTTAGCAAGAAGAAACCCGCAGTGCCGTAGGCCAAGGTAAACAGCACTGCTCCGATGAGTAGCCGTACTCCTTGCGCAATTGACGGCAGATCTGATGCAGCGGTGAACACCCGCCGCATCAGGAGGAGCTGCACCAGCAGCAGCAGTGGTAAAACGATCTCTTCCCAGTCCAGACCCTTGATGAGGTGGCTGCCGATGGAAACCCCTAGCAGCGCGATGGTCAATAGCCAAGCTATTCGCTTGCGCCGCAGGAGATTACCGGTAAGGGCCAGCAGCAAAAATCCCGCGATCGCCGCAGAAATATGGGCACTGGCTCGCACCTCGAAGGGAAAAATCTGTTGTAGCCACTCCACTCGCTCGGGCAGGCTTGGCGTCACAGCGGAGAGTACGTTAACTACGCCGACAGCGATAGTCAGTAGAACGGCAAGCCACAAACTCACTCGAGCTCGCTGAGAGGAATGCATTGACGTTAATTGACGATGTCTAACCACTTAGTTGAGAATACTATGTCGATATCGCAAAACGTTTTGCTATTCAAAGTACGTCTATATGGTGCACTTCGTTTGTGTGATCCTGCACTACCTCAAGTTTGATTTAGCAACGCCACAGGGTTTTACCTACCACCTGGTGATTCACCACCAATTAATCAAATAATCCTTCTACTTCTTGCCGAAAGGCAATCAGAGCATGGGTTGCTTGAAGTGGTCTAACGGCCTCTAATAGCTGATCAGAAATTGCTGAGTTAACGATGGTTTTGATTTCAATGTTGGTATTGTAGCCTTCAACATCGCCCATACGTTTACCATGGCTACCGGCTCCCTTAGCAGGAATCAATGTGTAGCCTGATACTCTGAGCTGAGTAAATAAATGAACTAAGCGCTCTTGTAAAACGGCTTCCCCAATAATCGTGACAAGGGTGCCTTTGGTTAATGTTGCCATATGGACCTCTGATAGGACGTGAATGAAGAGTACACGTGGGAAGACAGGCGATCGCTTTTATGCTTCTGATAGCCTGGGCGCGTTTGAGATTGTATAGATTTTTCTCATTTCACCCTAAATTTTCTCTACTCAGCTGTTGGAGGCATTGCTTACCTACTGGAATATGTATAGAAAATTCCATCAGCGTAAAAACGCTGTACTACTGCTTGCCTCTATTAGTAGGCGTGGGGCCGCTCGCTTCCTATGAGTTTTAACGAGCGTCGTAATCAATCAGTTGATGTTTTGACAAGGGATAAAAACGCGATTGCCTAAGATCTGACTGGTCTAGGTTTGGTGCTGTAGGAGTACAACTCTGTCCCCAGATCAGCAATCTTTTCGAACCACACAGCACCAAATGCCTTGGACGAAGCTGGTATTCCGTCAGACGGGCATCCAAAGCAAACGTAGTGCTCAACCTTCTGTATTCTCCACAGGGTTATTATGCTGGTAGCTGGGTCTACCCATTGGGCACCTTCACCAACAGTAGGCGGACTTCCTGCAGCACATCTCAAAGCGCCGCCAAACTTATCAGGATAGGCACCAAACCGAACATCAAAAAGCACTGTATTCTTTTGAGACATCATCAAGCTCCTACCTACTACAGAGGCAAGTTTGGGATCTGCAGCGTTTTTTTGAATGAGGCCTGTCTGAAGACCCCAGTCAAAGCGCTAGAGAAGGCCGGTAATATATTTATTCTAAGGGGGTGCAGTTCAGGGTGTGCGATATCCACATAATTGAATACTGTCCTTCACGCCTCAATCACCACCCGCAAATTACCGCGATTGCGAACCACCCGACAGGCCGTAGTTCCGTTGGCGCGCTCAAACTCTAAATCCAGCACCGTCTGGCCAATCTTTAGATTTTGCAGGGACAGATAACAAATCGAGGGCGGCAGGGCGGGATGGACAATTTGCAGACAGTTGTTGGGGGCATCCGGCACCAAGTTAGCCATCATTTGCAGCAGCTGAAACACCGTACCCGTGGCCCAAGCTTGGGGGGAGCAGGCGACCGGATAGCGCACTGGCGCACTTTCAGGGGTGCGCTCAAAGCCACAAAATAGCTCCGGCGGGCGGTGGTAGGGCTGCTGCGCCGTCATGTCGAATAGACTTTGGGCCACTTCAAACGCCTGTTCTGTAAACCCCAGAGCGCGTAGTCCCACCACAATCATGCCGTTGTCGTGGGGCCACACCGAACCGACGTGATAGCCCATGGGGTTGTAGGCGGGTGAGGCGCTGCTGAGGGTGCGAATGCCCCAGCCGCTGAACATATCGGGAGCTTGTAAACGCTCGGCAACGCTGCGGGCCTTTTCGGGCGAGAGGATGCCTGAGGCGAGGCAGTGGCCTGGGTTGGAGGTGATGCTATTCGCCGGTTTACCGTTGCCGTCAAGGGCGATCGCCAGATAGCCCTTGACGGCAGCCAAAAATCTCGCTCGAAGCGCTCTTTGAGCTGCTCAGCCTGCTGCTGCCAGCGGTGGCTCAGCCTCTAGCTCTCCTTTGACGCGGGCAATCTGGCTCAGCCGCACCTGGGCCGCGTAGACGTACCCCTGCACCTCCGCCAGCGTAATCGACCCTTGGGCCATTTCGCCCTGGGCGTTGACAATGCCGTTGTCAGAATCTTTCCAGCCTTGATTTTGTAGCCCCTCAGGAGATTCCCGCTCGTAGGCCACATACCCGGCCTCGCGGCTTCGCCGGTCAATCCAGGCCATAGCGGCTAGGGCAGCGTCCCAAAGCTGGTCTAAAAAGGCGCGATCGCCACGCAAACAAATTCGTCACCGTGACGCTGCCGTAGCCCCAGGACTGGGCAAAGCCGACGCAGCGGCGGATTGTTGGGTCATTTGCCGTGGCGTCTGCAGTTGAGGGATTGAGGCCAACAATCAAAAGTCGGGGCTGCGCCAAATTCCAGGTGCGCCAAAGGCTGTAGCGATAGCGATCGCAGGGAGAGAACAGCGCCCCCGATAGCTCCGAAGCGGCAGCTGCTAAAGAGTGCTGCACCAGCGGCCCATTGCCTGATCGTTTCAAAACTTTACAATTAGATTAGAGACTTCCGCCGTCAATTGTAACCACCCCCCACCATTAACATGCTCAGCCCCACCCAGCGCACCAAGCTCGACCCCACCAACGACGCCCAATTCTACGACCAGCCCCGCTTCGTCACCCACGTCGACGAGGGCTTCATCGACCGGCTCACCCAGCTCTACCGAGAGCAGCTGCAGCCCAACACCCGCATCTTCGACATGATGAGCAGCTGGGTCTCCCATCTCCCCGACGACATCACCTTTGAGCATATTGAAGGCCATGGCCTCAACGAGGCAGAGCTGGCCCGCAACCCCCGGTTCGACCACTACTTCGTGCAAAACCTAAACGAAAACCAGACCCTGCCGCTGCCCGACCAATCCGTTCACGCTGTGCTCAACGCCGTCTCGGTGCAGTATCTCCAATACCCAGACCAGGTCTTTGCTGAGGTCCACCGCATCCTCAAGCCCGACGGCGTCGCCATCTTCAGCTTTTCCAACCGCATGTTTTACCAAAAGGCCGTCCAGGCCTGGCGAGAGGGGTCCGAGGGCGATCGCGTTCAGCTCGTGAAGCACTATTTTCAGTCGACGCCAGGATTCTCGCAGCCGGAAGGGATTACCCACACCTCCGAGGCTCCGGCGATGCTGAGAATGCTGGGGATTGGCGGCGGTGACCCCTTTTACGCGGTCATGGCCCGCCGCTTAAAAGATTAGTGTGGTGGGAACGTGGTGCCACGTCCGCAAGAAACGCATACTTCACAGCCTCGGGACTTCACCCTGCAGCTCAGCGCGACCCGCTTACTCAGCACCACCCCCTTACAATTGAAGATATCCGCCTCATCGCTATTCGCCTCTACAAAAAATGTCTTTAGAGACCGCAGCCCTCCCCAACCGCGACGATACTGCATACCATGACGGCCCTATGGACCGGCTCTTTATCCTACTCTTCATCCGCAAAATGGCCCGGGCGTCCAACACTCACACCTCGATTAAGAGCTATGACGGCATTGTCGATCTATCGCAGCAGATCATGCGGGGCCGCAGTGCCGACGAGCAGCAGCAGGCCGTCACCACGATCTTGCACTCTCTCATTCCATCCCCAGTTCTAGCCTTCATCCGCACCGCCTTTTCGCCCACCCAGCTGGTCTGCGAGCTCAATGCCTGGTTTGCCAGCATCATGTTTGAGTGGCTGGTGGGACCTTGCCAAGTTGAAACGGCGGAAATCTTAACGCCCGAGGGCACCACGACTCAAAAGAGCAGCGTCCATATTGAAAAATGCCGCTACCTAGAGCGCAGCGGCTGCGTGGGCATGTGCGTCAATATGTGCAAGCTTCCCACTCAAGCGTTTTTCACAGAGCAGTTTGGCATTCCGTTGACGATGACGCCAGACTTCGAAACGCTAGGCTGCGACATGGTTTTTGGCCAGCTTCCTTCCCTCGAACCCCAGTCTACCTACGCGCAGCCTTGCCTTGATGCTTGCCCAACAGCGGCAGCGGGCGCTGCCGTGTGCTCTCAGATTCAGCAGCTCCAGCAGAGTGAAGCAAGCTAGGGCTGAATGTACTGGCTCGCGACCCAGCCTACGGATAGCCCGCCAAACGAAACAAGCATTAGGATGACGAGCGACTGAGCGCGGTTAAATCCCATGAGCTGCAGATCTAAGCGCACCAAAATCTCTGCAGCAAACACGACTAGGACATAGCCGAAGATTCGCGCCCAGACAAACGCAAAGGCAATGAATATAGCCCCAATAATTACCAAGGAAAAGTAGCCTAGGTCTGACTGGAGCCAGCCATTGAGGGCGAGCTGAGAGCGATCGGCCTGTATTGTGAGCAGCAGCGCTTGCGCTAGGGTGAAGGCGATCGCCACAGCCCAAGCCACTGGCCCTAGCGCCTGGTGGCTCAGAAACCAGCTAAAGCTACTGTATGCCAGCAGCAGCAGCAGAGAAGACAGCAAAGAGGAAAATAGCTTCGGCACCACAGCCAGCCTGATGTCGTATCCATCGCAAATGACCCAATACCGTTGAATTGTATCTTAACTGGCCTTGCGGATGGCCTCTAAATCTAACCCGGGGCGGTGTCAGTTCTTGTCTAATCTGGAGCTAAGCTAAATATCATAGGGTGTTGAATGAGCTATTGGATTTAGCGGTGTATCTGTATTCGCTACAACCCTCTATTCTGTATAAGGAGACCACCTCATGCTGAAACCAATCCTAGTAGCTGCGGCAGCAGTACTGTTGACGACTGGGGCCGCTATCCCAGTCCTAGCGGACAGCATCGAAGAAGACATCGAGGAGGCAGTTGACGAGATAGCCGAATCTCAGGCCGTTTTCGAGACAATCGTCGCCGACCCCGATACCCGCATTCCTTCCGCATTGATTCAGCAAAGCCAGGCCATCATCATCATCACAAATTTGGGCCAAGGGGGCTTTATTGTCGGCGGGCGCTATGGTGACGGCCTGATGGTCGTTCGCGAGGCGGATGGGTCTTGGAGCAACCCAGCCTTTGTTTCTTTGGGGGGCGGCAGCATTGGCCTGCAGTTTGGCGGGCGCTCCAGCGATATTGTAATGCTGGTGCAAGACAACCAAACCGTAGCCGACATCATCAACGGCGGAGCAGAATTCGGCGCTGATCTCTCTGGGACCGCCGGACCGATTAGCGATAGCTTGGCAGACCCAGCTGAAATCGCGGAAGACGATATTCTGGTTTACTCCCGCAGTTCAGGTTTATTTGGTGGGGTTGCCTTCGACGGCAGCATCATCGGCTTCGATGAGGAGCGCAACGAAGCCTTTTATTCCCAAGCTGACGTGACACCAGAGCAAATTTTGCTTCGGTCTAATCTAGTCCCGGCTGCCAGCGCCGCTGCACTTGAGCAGGCTCTCCTTGGCGCAGAGTAGCCGCCAATTTGCGCCAGCAGCAGCCCTGAACCTGTCTACTCTTGGGTAACCGAGAGCTGATAGCGGTGGGAATCTCCGTTGCGATCGCCGACGTGGACGGAGTAGGTGCCGCGCTCCCACACCCCCGGAAGCGAGACCGCCCCACCGGAGAGACCGTCAGACATGACGCAGTCTTGACTCTGGCCATCGGTGACCAAAAGGGTCAGAGCCCCGCCGCCGCTGGCGCGAAATCGAAGAGAGGCTAGGGGCTCGTTGACCTGAATTTGTAGCGCGGGTGCGCCAATGAACCCGCAGCTGCTTTGCTGGGGGCCGCCGGACGATCCGCCAACCTGGTAGTTTTGGATGGGAGTGCTGATGGTCTCTGCCCGCGCAGGTCCGGCCACGGCCAAGGGAATGAGCAGGCTCGCTGTAGCGAGTACAAAACGAAAGTTAATCATTGGTTCAATCCTCCACACGCATTAGGGTATTGATGCCTACTTCCACGACCCTGAGTCGCTAGAGGCTGACATCACGCAGTTGACTAACACAGAATGGGTAGATGGTTTTAACGATCAATGCTTTGAATCAACTGCCTTGATCCTATAACTGTCGCGTTAGCTACAGATAGTGCCCTATGCCACTTCTCCAGCTGAGCGAGGAGTCCGCTTGAAAAAGTTGAGCGATTCAGAATGCCGGACAAGCCTAGCCCCTCGGCACCTAGCTCTAATTCTAAATGCGCTACAGTGGAATTGAATCTGAGGTCTTCGGGCCTATGGATCTAAGCTTGTAGTTCTGAATTTGGATGGGGCTGAACCAAGGTGTGAATCCGCTGCCTCGGATAAGCCCAAGGTTAAGCGGTAGGGGTATGGCAGTGCCCTGTCCCCGCAGGGTGCATACCTCACGTCAGCAGCGCCTAATCAGCGCCTAAATTTATTAGAGTGTCGTTATAGGAAAATCAGCCATGTGCATTTGCATAAATTGCCACTACGTTGATCGCTGTATCACCTATCACGAGGTGGAAACTAAACATCAACAGCCCCATCTCAGCGAGTCGCCGAGCTTCATGCCCGACAGCCCCACAATCAACGCCAACATCACGCCACCCAAAGTGAGCGTCAAAGGCGATCGCATCGTGCAGGAAGGAGACTTCGGTTTTGAGTACGACGTCGTAGGCTGCAACAGCTTCCAGGAAGAAACAGGCAAGTGGGCCAAGCTGCGTCCGGGAGAGCTGATTCCAACTTAGTCGTGACATCCTCCCGACGCTGACAGCAAGCTGTACAGCGCGGGCTTCCTCAGTGACTCCCAGCTATTGCCGGGACATATCCTGAGATAGGTTTATACTCCGCCTGATGCCCCACGGCAGAGTTTTGAATTTTCATCTCCGCGAGGGAGGATACGCACTATGTGTCGCAGATACATTTGCAAACTGAGGAACGGGTGACTTGCAGCTTTCGCCTACGGGCCCGTCACACTCTTTGCGGGGTGTATCACCTTGCTATCTCTATCATACCAACTGCTAGCCTCAGCGCTGAGCGCACATCCGCTGTGCATCATTTTGCGGGCGCACTTCGGCTAGCGCGACTCTCATCCCGACGCTCACCCTAGCGGGTAGAGCGCGGGGCTTCTTGTCTAGTCGCTAAAGTTGAGAGCCGCTTCAGGCGCTAATCGATTCCGGCAGCGTTGACACCTTCGGGAAAAAGTAGCCCCGCCCCCGGTCAGTGTGGATAAACTCTGGGTTGCTCGGATCGTCTTCAAGCTTCGAGCGCAGGCGCGACACATGCACATCGACTACGCGCAGGTCGCTGTGGCGGCTCGGGGTATAGCCCCAAATCTCGTTGAGGATGTCGGCCCTAGGGATAGACTCGCCCGAGCGGTTTACGAGCAGCTGCAGTAGGTCAAACTCAATGCCCGTCAGGCGGATTCGCTTGCCGTCGACATAGACCTGCCGCTTGTTGACATCTACCTGCAGCCCTCCGACCTGAATGACCCCTACGGCGGAGTCGCTGTTTAGGCTGGCCTGCTCCGTGCGCCGCAAAATAGCCTTAATGCGGGCTTCTAGCTCTTTCGGAGAGAACGGTTTGGAGATATAGTCGTCGGCCCCCATTTCTAGGCCCACAATCCGGTCGGCGATCTCCCCTAAGGCCGTTAGCATAATGATTGGAATGTCGGACGTCTTGCGCAGCTCCCGGCAAACCGTTAACCCGTCGATCTTGGGCATCATCACGTCCAAGACGACAAGGTCAGGGTTTTCTTGAGGAAACATCTGCAGCGCCTCTTGGCCATTGGATGCCACAGCAACGTCATACCCCCCCATCGCAAGGCGAGTCGACAAAATCTGGCGGATGGCCGCTTCGTCGTCAACGACTAGAATCTTGCACTTGCTAGTCAACGGTTATCCCCCTATTCACGGCGTAATCAGCGCTTAGCAATGCTTCTTTACAAAGCTTTCTACTTGTTATGATAACAAACGATAACGGTAATATTTGGCAACATATCTTAAGTTTTATTCCATAGGTTGAATCGAGTCGACCCATCCGTTGACAGCCCTTGGGTGAAAAGCCGTAGGAATGCGGCAGGCTTGAGAGAATGCGCCGCAGCGATGTTAATTTCCTGTCACAGTAGCATCAGTCCGCTAGGCAACTTGTTATGATTCTGGCAAATCTGCTAGAAGCAAGCATTGTCACTGTGCCCTTGACGTCTCCTTGCCCTAACGCCCTGTGAGAACCTTTGCTGCCGATCGGCGCCACCCCAACGACATGGCAAATTCATTTATCGGTGCAAGAATTTCACCCGAGCTAGAGCGGGCGATCGCCGCTCGGATGCACGCCACTGGACAGACCAAGTCGGACATCATGATTGCGGCACTAACCCTGTATTTGGGGATGAAGCCTTGTCAGGAGCGGCTCACCGCTATTGAGGAGCAGCTCTCCCAACTAGAAGGACTGATCAACCCAGCGCAGGTGGGGCGTCAAATCTAAGAAGCCGCTTCTGGCCGGACCTCCGGCGTCGCAGGCCGATCGAAGCTGGCAACGAGAGCTAGCATCAGCCACCAGAGAATGCTGATTTGAGGCCGATACCAAACGGTGTCCACCAGACCGTGGGCCAGCATTCCCACCATGGTCGCCATCGCGGCAATCAGCCACAGCCAGCTACTGTCTGGCTCATGGCGCAGCCGCAGCAGGTTTCGCCAGCCGCAGCTCAGGGTCACGACCAATAGCCATAGAAAGCAGGCTAGGCCGATGATTCCCGTCTCTACAGGAATTTCTAGAAACACAGAGTAGGCGCTCAGGGCCGTGTAGCCAGGCTCTTGGTAAAACGGGTAGACCTTGTTGAAGGCATCGTTGCCGGGGCCAATCCCTAAGATAGGGCGGGCTTTGATCATGTCAATGACGGCAGTCCAGACGTTGATGCGGAAATTGTTGCTGCTGTCCTCTCGGCCCGAGAAGATGGTGGAGACCCGGTCCCGGAGGGGGGCGATCGCCGACACGGCAACGGCGAGGGTGGCGGCGGTGGTGGCCAGCAGGCCGGGCAGCGCCCAGCGACGCCAGGGTGGCGGCAGCTTGACGCTCAGGCCCTGCACCAGCAGCCCCAAAAACACAAAGCCTCCGGCCACAAAGCCAATCCAGCCGCCCCGGCTAAAGGTCAACACGAGGCAGAGGGTGGTCACCAGGGCAATGGTGAGCGCCAGCACTTTGCCGGTGCCGCGCCAGACAACAACTGCGGCGGCGCTCAGCAGCACGGCAGGAATGAGATACCCGGCCAGCAGGTTGGGGTTGCCGAGGTAGCTATAGACCCGCGTGGTTCCCGCCAGGGATGAGTCCGGGTCCACCCAGGTTGCCAGGGCGTCTGCCCCAAAAAACCACTGGCGCAGCCCAGCGGCGGCCACGGTGAGCGCGGTCAACAGATAGGCCGCAATCGTCCAGCGGCGAATTCGGGGCGAGCGCAGCAGCTGGGCCAAAAGGGCAAACAAAATTAGGTAAAGAGTGAGCTTAATCCAGCCCTCTAGGGCCTCGGCCCGCACGGGAGAAAAAGCCATGGCCACCGTGGAGACCCCCCAATAGGCCAGCACCGCGAAGTGGATGGGGGTGACCATGGCCCGGTCTCGGAGAACCAGTAGCCCCCAGACCGCACTGCAGGCCAGCAGCACTAGTCCAATGATGGTCGTGGAGGTGAAGGGGGCAACCACAAACAGCAGCAGCACCAGCCCGACAGCGATCGTATCGGCCCACCGCAGCAGCCAGTTATCGCGCTGCCAGCTCGACAGCAGGCCACTCATGCGGGTCACATAGTCGTTTTGCCGCAGACGTGATGAGTCTGCAAGTGAGGCTAGGGTGACGTGGTGCCAAAGGGATTTGGACTGGGATTGGGCCATGGCGCGAAGGGTTAGCGGGGAAACCGCTGTAGGTCTCCCCCTTTAGAGGGGACTGTAGGAGGGATGTTTTCAGTATCTTAGATCGCTGCGGCCCAGTTCTCAGCACCGACTTCTCCGACCCCGCCGGTTACAAGGAGCTCTATTGAGTCGTTTCGACTGAAGCCGCGTCTAGCCCTTCTAAATTAGGCTGCTCTAGCCAGATGTCGCCACCGCGAATCAGCGTATGGGCTTGCCAAGCCGCGTCAACTTTAGGAAAATCGCTGCGGTAGTGGCCGCCGCGACTCTCTTCTCGAAATAGAGCCCCTTGAAGGATGAGAGCCGCAATGTCCAATAGGTTGCGGGTTTCTCCCCACAGCTGACTGCTGCCCGCTGCTGGATTCCCTTGCAGGAGGGCGGCTCGCGTGAGCGGGGAAAGCTGAGACACCCGCTCGCGCCACTGCGCCACCTGCACCGCCGCCGCAGCGATCGCGTCTTGGTGACGCAGGATGCCGGCGCTGGTCCACATCAGCTGCGGCAGCTCACGGTGAATCTGGGTCAGCTCGGCTAGCCGCTCTGGCTCCGACAAGGCGTCGGCCCCCGCCGCACTGGGCTGAGGCAAAAGAGCGGCGATCGCGCGCTCCCCTAAATTTTCTCTGCTTGGCAATGTTTTTGCCTCATTCAACGCTCCGCTAGAGGGCGGTAGCTTCAGCTTAGCGAGCTGAGCGCCAAATACCAGGCACTCTAGCAGCGAGTTGCTGGCTAGCCGGTTGGCGCCGTGAACCCCCGTGCTAGCGGTTTCTCCCACGGCATAGACATTGCTGAGAGTGGTGCAGCTGCTGAGGTCGGTGAGTACGCCGCCCATCCAGTAATGGGCAGCGGGCGACACCGGAATCATCTCCCGCATGGGATCGACGCCCCACTGCTGACACACGCTGATGATGTTGGGAAATCGATGCTGGATGCGATCGCGGGAGATGGGGCGCAGGTCGAGCCACACTTGGGAGTCGCCCGTCCGTTCTAAATGGCTGACGATGGCTCGGCTGACGATGTCGCGGGGCGCAAGCTCTCCCGCCTCGTGGTATTCAAACGCAAAGCGATGGCCGTCTCGATCGACCAGATGGGCACCTTCCCCCCGCACCGCTTCGCTAATCAAAAACCGCGGTGCCCCGGCCTTGGCCAATGCGGTGGGGTGAAACTGAACAAACTCTAGGTCTCTGAGGTCGGCTCCAGCACGCCAGGCCATCGCCACGCCGTCCCCTGTGCTGAGGGAGGGGTTTGTGGTGTTTGAGAAAACCTGCCCCCCGCCCCCGGTGGCCAAAACCACCGCCTGGGCCGCCACCCACCGAACTTTGCCCTGACAAAGCAAAATGACGCCGCTGCAGGTCTGCGTCCCTTCAGCAGAGCGTCGTCCCTCATCCGCCATCCACAGATCCAGCACAAACGCCTGGTTGATCACCTGAATATTGGGGCGCTGCAGCACCTGCTGGCCCAGAATGGCGACGATCGCTCGGCCTGTAGTGTCGGCAGCATGCAAAACTCGTCGCCGGGAGTGGGCCGCCTCCAGAGTCAGCGCGAGCCCTTCACCCGTTCGATCGAAGGCGACCCCCATGCTGAGCAGCGCCTGAATGCAGTCCTGGGCCTGCTGAGCCATCAGCTCGACGGCAGCGCGATCGCACAGCCCAGCCCCGGCCTCAAGGGTGTCGTTGACGTGGAGCAGGGGAGAATCATCTGGGGCCACTGCCGCCGCGATGCCGCCTTGGGCCCAATCACTGGCCGATTGGGATACGGTGTCTTTTGTGATGAGACCTACCCTGAGATGAGGGGGCAGGCATAGCGAGGCATATAGCCCAGCAGCACCGGCCCCAACAACAAGGACGTCAAAATTAGACACGCGACTTGGGCTCAAGGTGGTGAGGGATAGGCATAGGGGGTAGAGGGGCGCAGTGGGTCATCCTCTCAGTTCGAACTAGAGCTTAACCAGGGCGGTCAAACCGCAAGACTGTCCGGCGGAGCGTACGGGGAGTATGGCAAGACTTCTAAAAACAGAACCCCAAGCTATAGCCTGGAGTCCTGATAAGCGGCTTGGGTTCCCTTAGTGGGGTAGACAGCCTGTGCCTTCACGGTAGTCTGAATCCGAACCGCCTTTCTGGGCTGCTAGAAGCTTATTTGTAAACGCCATTGTTGAAGCGATCGGCCCCTTCCGTAAAGGCAGCCTCAGGCGCCGTCACGACAAACTCATCCCGATGGCTCTCGAGAACCTCTTTCTGCCGTTCCGATAGCCCCGGCATTGCGAAGATTTCGTCAACTGATTCAAACGGGCTATAGCGAACGATCATGCCTCCCAAGGTCGGATACATGCCTCTGAGGGGAATGAAGGCTCGAATGTTGGAGTTGTTCAGGTCGACCTTGTAGCCCACCTTACGCGCCTTCTCATCAACCGAATTGCGTCGCTCTACGGCCAACAGGGGAGCTGGGGTCAATAGGGTCAGTTGAGAAGGGCTAGCCTGCGCAGGGAGTCCTACGGCACCAGCAACGCTCGTAAATACAAGAATTGCAGCCAGCGTAAGTATATTTGCCAGTCGTTTCATATCAAGATTCTCTCCTAAATTTTGGACAGCCAGATCCACCGATAACAGTACTTGACTTACTTAGAAGCCTACCATTTCACCTGTCCCATATCGGCTCTAGCGTGGTGCTGATAGTAGCGCTGAGCGGGGGATTTTAGCGCGACGGCCCCCTTGATCCCCTTTGCCCTAAGACGGTGTTGAGGCGACCTGAGTAGGGGCGTCGTGGCGCAGTTCTGGGGCGAATTGGGTTGACTTTAGAATGTTGCTGAGGTTGACGTTGGCTTCGAGCAAGCAGGCGTGGCCGCTTTCGGGGAGGGCGTACATTTGAGCATTGGGGATGGCCTCGGCCAAGCGTTCGGCTTCGTCCACGGAGGGTAGCAGCCTGTCGCGGCCTCCGGCAATCACTAAGACAGGCAGCTGCAGCTGTTGCAGCCGCTCGTCGGTGACATCAAAGTCTTTCAGAAGAGACAGTCGCCAGGCTGCACCATCGCGAGAAACCGATCGCATAGCTCGCAGGAGCTCATTTTTATCGTGAGCGCTGAGCTGCTTCATCTGCACCAAGAGCGGCATCAGGCAAACGCAGGAGGAGCGATAAACGGCATCGGGGATGTATTGGGTGAATTGTGAGCCCCAGGTGAGTAGGGAACGCTGCTGAAAAGAGGAGGCCGGATTAATCAAGACCAGCCGGTCAATAAGATGAGGCGATCGCGTCACCACCTTTTGCGCTAAGCAGCCCCCAAAGGACTCACCACAGAGGTAAACCCGTCGCGTTTGGGTCTCTAGCTCTCGCTCAATTAGGTCGACGACGCTGTCTGCCATCTGGTCCCAGCTGCTCTTATCGGTCGCCGGAATAACCAGACAGCGAATGTCGAAGCTGCACTGTAAGCTTTCCGTTTGCAGGTAGAGCAGTTCTCCAGTGCCGTCCATGCCGGGCAGGAAGACAAATAGAGGCATGTCCTCCTGACAGGGCTGTTTCCGCTGGGGATTGAGAAAAAACATTGAGTCTGGAGCTGGGTCGGTGGTCATGATTGATTTCTACTGAGGGACTTCTAAAAAGCGATTTGAGAACAATCTACAAAATGTCATGAGTTTGATTCTGTGCGCTTGTTCACTCATGTGCGCTTGTTCACTCAAAAGGCTTGCTGCTGCAGGTCAGAAATTTCCTGGTGACATTGGTCGGTCAAAGCCTGCACTGCCTGCCGCGCCTGCTTACCGTCATACTGCTGGCGATCGCTAGCCCGAATCCAGATGGGCTGACCAATAAACACCGTCACCTGCTGATAGACGACAATAGGGTGCCAGCCGGGGCGGTCAAATAGGGGCTCGGAGGGGTCAATCCAGTGGAGCGCCCGCAGCGGAAAGGCCGGACCACTCAGCTCTGAAGTCGCCGCGATCGCCACCGGCAGAACCGCCAGCTCTTGAACGGGAGCTCTAAGGGCAAGGTGGGCAAAGCCTCGCTGAAACTTACGAATACTGCTGGGGGCCATTAGGTTGACCATAGGCTGGGTGCCTTCGGGGAAAATCCCCACCACCTGGCCGGTGTTGAGCAGATCGCTGGACTGCTGGAAGAAGGCGTGCTGACGGCGATCGGGGGTCTTAAGCGGGAAGCAGCCTAAGCGGTCTACGAACTCTCGCATCACCGGCACCTCGCCCATGTAGTGGTGACAGGCGAAGCGTACCGGTCGGTCTAGCGCCGCCATCAGAACGCAGGCGTCCATGAAGCTACGGTGGTTGCTGACAACGATGACCGCGTCATCTAGAGGGACGCGATCGCGATGGTGAACGTAGAGGCGGGTTCCTGCCGCAGAGAGAATTTGATGAGACAGTTGGAGTGGACGACGATCAACCATGGCTAACTAAGCGCTTCAGCTCTCGAAAGTTGTGTATTTAGCAGCAGTCCCTTAGCGGAGCGGGATTGAATGCACTTCAAACTAGGTGCGCTAAGTCTGCCGGGCACTGCGCCCTCGGGCTGTCCTATCATGCCCCTGTAATAGTTGTACTCTTTTAACAGAACGTTACAAACCCGTCGTTGGTGAGAATCAGCTTGACCTAGGTTAGAAAGTGATGGGTCAATCCTGCCCTCTAGCAGCGCTAGCGGCTCAAACCACGTAATCACTTAAGGTTCTTCGCCGAGATCCCCCCATAGAATAGATCTAGTTCAGTGAGGGCTGCGTTAATTGCGGCTGGTCCTGCTTTTGGTAGTGCAATAGATGTTATGACCTTTGACTCTTCTGAGCGCCGCCCCTTTGCGGTCACCACTCCGCTTTACTACGTCAACGATGTGCCCCACATGGGCAGCGCGTATACCACCATTGCCGCGGATGTAGTCGCCCGCTTCCATCGGCTAATGGGACGCCCTGTACTGATGATTACGGGGACAGATGAGCATGGGCAAAAGATCGAGCGGACGGCGATGCAGGCAGGGCGATCGCCCCAGGAGCACTGCGATCTAGTGGTTAAGAGCTTTGTTGCTCTGTGGGAGCAGCTCAATATTCAGCAGGATCGCTTTAGCCGCACCACTGCCCCCAAGCATGAGGCGATCGTGCGCGAGTTTTTTGAGCGCGTACAGAAGAATGACGACATCTATCTCGGGCAGCAGCAGGGCCACTACTGCGTTGCTTGCGAGGAATTTAAAGAAGAGCGAGAGCTGCTTGAAAATCAGCATTGTCCCCTGCACCCCAACCTCAAAGTGGAGTGGCGGGATGAGCAAAATTACTTTTTTCGTCTGTCCCGCTATCAGCAAAAGCTAGAGGCGCTCTACCGAGAACGCCCAGACTTTATCCAGCCCGGCATGCGCCGCAACGAGGTCTTGAGCTTTGTAGAGCGCGGGCTGCAGGATTTTTCGATCTCGCGGGTGAACCTCGACTGGGGATTTCCCGTACCGGGAGACGATAAGCATACGCTTTACGTGTGGTTTGACGCCCTGCTGGGATACGTCACCGCGCTGCTAGAGCCGGACGACGACCCGACCTTAGACAACGCGCTCAAGCGGTGGTGGCCCATTAATCTCCACCTAATTGGAAAAGATATCCTGCGCTTTCATGCTGTGTACTGGCCCGCCATGCTGATGTCGGCGGGTTTGCCCTTGCCGGATCGAGTATTTGGTCATGGCTTCTTGACTAAAGATGGGCAGAAGATGGGCAAAAGTTTGGGGAATGTTTTGGATCCCGTAAGGCTAACGGATCAATACGGCTCAGACGCGGTGCGGTATTACTTTATGAAAGAAATTGAGCTAGGGCGAGATGGAGATTTTAGTGAAGAGCGCTTTATCAACATTCTCAACGCTGACCTGGCCAATGATTTGGGTAATTTGCTCAACCGAACTTTAAAAATGGCCTACAAATACTGCGATCGCCGCGTCCCCAACGTGGCGATCGCAAAAATTAGCGACGATGACACCCTTAAAAGCGGCGGAACGGCGCTTCCATCCAAAGTAGAGCAGGCTTTCGAGGCTCTGGCATTTAGCGAGGGCTGTGAAGCTGTGCTGTCGCTCATTCGGGCGAGCAATAAGTACATCGACGACCGGGCTCCTTGGTCTTTGTACAAACAGGGCCAGCAGGCCCAAGTTGAGGAGGTTTTATACGCTGTTCTAGAAACGGTTCGACTGGCCGCATACCTGCTAGCGCCTGTGATTCCTAGCTTGAGCAATAAAATCTATCAGCAGCTTGGATTCGCCGTAGATTTTGACGATGTGCCGCGTCATGCCGCACTTCTTGAACATCACGGAAGCTGGGGGAGGCTTCCGGCCCAGCAGCCGTTGGGAGAGGCGAGCCCAATTTTTCAGCGTCTCGATCCTTCGGCTGATGTGGCTGAAAAGGCCTTGTAGTATCGGTACTTCGTTCAGTCTGCTAGTATCACGATAGACAAAGAACTCTCAGGCCGCGCGCCAGAGTTACTTTTCGCCTTTTTAGTAACCGACCCTACTGCTTTTATTACTCTTTACGAGATCATTTTTTAAGAGGTTTTGACGTCATGATGAATAGTAGCTTTGATAGTGACACTGTTTTTACGCCCGAGCAGGTGCTTGAAAATCGAGGCCGGATTGCTATCTTCATTGATGGTTCGAACCTGTTTTATGCCGCCCTGCAGCTCGGCATTGAAATAGATTACACGAAGCTGCTGTGTCGACTGACAGGGGGGTCCCGCCTCCTTCGCTCGTTTTTCTACACCGGCGTCGATCGCACTAACGAAAAGCAGCAGGGCTTCTTGCTGTGGATGCGCCGCAACGGCTACCGTGTCGTAGCAAAGGACTTGGTTCAGCTTCCTGATGGATCTAAAAAAGCCAATCTAGACGTTGAGATTGCGGTGGATATGATGGCTTTAGTCGGATCTTACGACACCGCTATTTTGGTGAGCGGAGACGGTGATTTGGCCTATGCGGTAGACGCCGTCAGCTATCGCGGCGCTCGTGTTGAGGTGGTCAGCCTGCGCTCAATGACGAGCGACAGCTTGATCAATGTTGCCGATCGCTATATCGATTTGGACTCTATCACGGAAGATATTCAGAAGACGCCCCGGCAGCAGAGCTACACTTACCGGCCTCTCTCAGGCATCACGGTGATGAATGATGAGTCCTGACGCGCTGTCAAAATGTCATAGCTAAGACCCTTTGGGAGGCAAGCTAATATAGAAATCCATAGTCGTTATGAGAATGGATTTCTATGGCACAGCTTACCCAGCGCCGACCCGAAAACATCGGCGGCGACCTCTACGTCGATCGCACCTGCATTGACTGCGATACCTGTCGCTGGATGGCCCCAGAGACCTTCAATCGCCAAGGAGATCGCTCCGCCGTTTACCACCAGCCTCAGGCCGAAGCTGAGCGGCAGCACGCTCTACAGGCTTTGCTTGCCTGTCCCACCGCCTCTATCGGTACCGTCACCCCACCGTCCGACATCAAGGCCGTGCAGCAGCAGTTCCCGCTGCCTATCGAAGGTAATGTTTACCACTGCGGCTATCACTCAGAAAAGTCTTTTGGCGCAGCTAGCTACTTCATTCAGCGGCCTGAAGGCAACGTCTTAGTTGATTCACCTCGCTTTACGCCGCCCTTGGCCAAGCAGCTAGAAGCCATGGGCGGCATACGCTACCTCTATCTCACCCACCGAGACGACGTCGCTGACCACCAAAAATTTCGCGACCGCTTTGGATGCGATCGCCTTCTCCACGAAGGCGACATTACGGACGATACCCGGGGGATAGAGCGGCCGCTCACCGGCAGTGATCCCATTCAGCTTGCACCCGATCTAACAATTATTCCTGTCCCAGGGCATACCAAAGGTCATACAGTGCTGCTCTATGACAAGGTCTTGTTCACCGGAGACCACCTAGCCTGGTCTAACTCGCTGCAGCAGCTCTATGCCTTTCGCCGACACTGCTGGTATTCCTGGCCGCAGCTCAAGGAATCTATGCATCGGCTAGCTGACTATTCATTTGAATGGGTGCTGCCGGGGCATGGACGGCGCTACCACAGCAGGGGGGAGGCCATGGCTAGAGCCATGCAAACTTGCTTAGACTGGCTAGAAACGGTCTAAGCTGCCTTATGCCTACGCCATGTACCTACGGTGTGCCTACTCTGATGGAGCAGGGTTTGCAGGCAGCGGTGTCGGCGTGGCGCTCGGGGTAATCGGTGCGGCCTGAGGCACGGGCGGTGGTGCGGGTGCAGGGGCGGGAGGGGGAGCAGGCGCAGGAGCAGGAGCGGGCGCAGGGGCGGGGGGGGGAGCAGGCGCAGCGCTAGGGGGCGGTGCTGACCGAGGCTCTAAATCTGTTCGAGGTGTAAGTGCGGGTCTAGTTGGGGCGTCCTGTCTAGGCTGTAGGTCTGGGCGCGGCGCGGGCGTACCCCCAGAGGTCTCTCTGCGCCTCGGTTCTGGACTCGGGCTAGAAGAGCCGCTCGACTGGCGAGAGGGCTCAGGATCGGAGCGGCGGGAACGCGAGCGGCGGGACTCGGAAGAGCGCGATGAGCCGGACGAGCGCGACGAGCCGGATGAACCAGAAGAGCGGCCTTCGCTAGGAGAGGTTACTCCCCCCAGCGATCGCATTCGTTTAGGCTTGACGGGCTGCGCTTCGATGGTGGCTTCGCGGCCGTTAAGGCTCGGGCGCTCTGGGAAATCCTCAAACGGGATCTCTTCCTCAATAGTGTCCATAAAGTTGCGCCACACCTGCGCCGCCGTAGCGCTAGCGCCCCAGGTGGGGGTGTCGTCGTCGTTGCCCAGCCACACCCCGGTGACAACCTGGGGAATATAGCCGACAAACCACAGATCTCGGCGGGCTTCCGTAGTGCCTGTCTTACCCGCCACCGGTCGGTCAAGCCGCGCCCGGCTGCCGGTGCCGCTGTTGACCACGTTGCGGAGCATCCAGGTGGTGATGTTGGCGCTCTCTTGGTCTAAAGCCCGCTGGGGTTCAAAGCTCGCGTCGTAGATTACCTCATTATTGCGGTTCAGGACCCGAGTAATGCTGTGGGGCGGAATATAGAGACCTTCGGCGGCGAGGGTACCGTAGCTTGCGGTCATCTCTAACAGGTTCACCTCTGAGGTGCCTAAGGCGAGGGAATAGGCAGGAACCAGATCGGAGCTGATGCCCATTTTATGAGCCAGGTTGACGACGGGGTCAAACCCGACATCGATTAGGGTTTTGATGGCGACGATATTGATGGAAGAGGTGAGGGCATCCCGAATAGAGACGCTGCCTCGGTAGGTCTTGCCGTAGTTCTCAGGCTTGTAGCCGTCAATATCGACCTTTTCATCTTCGTAGGCCTTGTAGGGGGAAAATCCGGCGGCGATCGCCGCCGCGTAGACGATAGCCTTGAAGGTGGAGCCGGGCTGTCGCTGGGCCTGAGTCACCCGGTTGAACTTGCCTTCTTCAAAGTCGTTGCCCCCCACCATGGCGCGAATTTCGCCGGTGTCAGGCTCAATGACCACCAGTGCCGCCTGCTTGAAGTTCTCTCTGCCGCCGTAGCGCTCAATAGCTGAAGCGACGGTCTCTTCTGCCTTCTTTTGCCAGGCGACGTTCAGAGTAGTTTCCACCGTAAGGCCGCCCGCGGCCAGATCTTCTGAGGAGACGTGGTTGGGCAGCTCTTGCTTTACAAACGTCGTGAAGTAAGGGCTGGGGCTGTAGAGGTTTTTGGGCTGGCTCGGCGCGATCTCCAGCGGCGTTGCAGCAACCTGCTCCATTTCACCGGCAGTAATGAATTCGACGTCCACCATGCGCTGTAGGGTTAGGTCCCGCCGCTTTTGAGCCGCGTCCAAATCCACCAGGGGTGAATAGACGCTCGGGGCCGGGGCCAGCCCTGCGATTGTTGCCATTTCAGACAGCGTCAGCTCCTCAGTGGGCTTCGAAAAGTAGATCCAAGCGGCGTCGGCAACGCCGTAGGCCCCGCCGCCGAGGTAAACCAGGTTGAGGTAACTCTCTAAAATTTGCTGCTTGCTGAGATTATCTTCGATCTCTTGAGCCAGCAGCGCTTCGCGGACCTTGCGCTCGGCGGTACGCGACTGGTCAAGAAACACGACGCGGGCCAGCTGCTGGGTGATGGTGCTCGCGCCCTCAATCACCCCACCCGCCTGCAGGTTGGCGTAAGTGGCGCGGGCGATCGCCTTATAGTCGACGCCAGAATGTTCGTAAAATTTCTTGTCCTCTGCCGCCACAAAAGCCTGTACCAGCTGAGGCGGAATTTCTTCGAAAGAGAGCTTGTCCCGGGTGGCGGGGCCGGTCTGCTGGAGAATGTTGCCGTCGTTCGCCTTGATCGTCAGCGTGCCATCACGGACGAACGTCAGCACCTCATCGGTTTCCGGAAGACCATCGCGGATGGTCTCGATGGTGTATGCGCCCGCAAACAGAGTGCCAGCCGCCAGGGCGCCAGCACCCGCTATCGCCCAGGCCAACCAGTTGACTCGGACAGGCTCAGCCGGGGGAGTAGGCTCAGGGGAGCTGCCTTTTGTGCCGTCTACGGTCGCGCCGTCTACGGTCGCGCCGTCTACGGTTGCGCCTTCAACTGAGACCGGCTTGACGCGGGCAGCTTGGGGCGCGTTCCCAGGAGATCCGGGCTCCCCCACGACGGCTGAATCTTGAGACGATGACCGGTGCGCTAGCCAGCCGGATATGGCTCTAAACCGGGTCACAAAGTTAGTCATGGAATATGGTCCTAGAGAACGGCGTGCCCCAATGCAATCCCAGTTGCCAGCATACCAAACACTAAGAAGGGCTGAGCGCTGGCCTGGTATTTGACGTCATTCTCCAGGGGATTACGCAAAAAGTACATGTCTTGAAACAGAATTTGGGGCACAATTAGCAGCACCAGCACCGTCGCCAGCAGCGGCTGACCGATGCTCATCAGGTAAACCGCAATCCCCGCCTGAAAAATATCGATGGTCAAAACGCCGATCCAAGCCGCGGTTTTGACGCCAAACATCACCGGTAGGGACTTGAGGCCCAGCTGGCGATCGCCCTCGACGCTCTTGAAGTCGTTCACCACGGCAATCCCCAACCCCGCCAAACTATAGAACAGCGTCAGCACCATAACAGTGGGCGTCAGCGTGCCAAACAGGGCATGGCCTGCCCACCAAGGTAAAGCGATGTAGCTAGCGCCCAAAGCATAGTTGCCCGCCCAACCATTTTGCTTCAGCTTGAGGGGCGGCGCGGAATAGATGTAGGCCAAGAAAGCCCCCCCCAACGTCAAGATCAGCATGATGGGAAAGCGATGACCCGCCCACAGATCTAGCAGTACAGAAACGCCAATGCCTAGACCCAGCAGCACCAGAATTTGGGTGACGGCCTGGGGGACGGAGATCGCCCCTGACGGGATGGGTCGGTAAGGCTCGTTAATGGCGTCGATCTCGCGATCGTAAAAATCGTTAAGGGTTTGGGTGTAGCCCGTCATCAGCGGCCCCGACATCAGCATACAGGCGGCGGCAACCAGTACGTTCTCCAAGGTCCACCGGTACTGACCGGAAGAGGCCGCCCCGCACAAAACGCCCCAGATCAGTGGAATCCAGGTAATGGGCTTCATCAGCTGCAGGCGCAGCTTCCAGGTAGAAGTTTCACCCGCTTGAGCACCCTTCATCCCTAGAAGCTGACGTGCCTTACCGCCGCGATTATCGGGAGTGGGGAGCGCTTCTTCCTTGGGGACCGGGGACGGTGAATTAGTCATAGGGACTCACAAAGTTTGACTAAAGAGCCAGAGGGCTAGGCCGGAAAGACATCAGCGTTTAAACCGTAGCGCTAAGACTGCGCTAGCGCTACCGTAGACCGGAGCATCGAAGTCTTACAGCATTAAGCTACGACGCAAATGAAATGATCAGATAGCCATCGGCAAACTTGGCCCCCGACACCGCCCGCCCCCGCAGTTCGGGGGGAAGCGCGATGTTGCGGCGCTGATCTCCTGCCTCTATGGTGACCTCGGGGCCATATTGGGTGAGCTTCACCTGCTTTTTGCTGAAGCCGGGGAGAAACAGAGACACCTGTTTGGCGGCCAGATCGACAGAGACAGAACGGGGCGCATTTGCCGCCTGGGCCGCATCCGGCAGCGCTTCCATCAGCGGCTGCCAGCTGTCGCTGCGCGCGGGCAGCACGGCGATCTCTAGGGGAGCAAAGCTGGTCTTGACCGCGTCAGTCTTGACCGCATCGGACATTCCCCCCTGATTCAAAATGACGCCTCCTACCGTAAGGCCAATTTGCTGGGCGCTGCCCCATAGATAGGTGGCGGTGGCGATCGCATCCGGCTGGTCAGTGGTCACCAGGTAGGCCACCACCCGGCGCGGGTCGGCTACGGCGCTGCGGCCATCGTCTAGCATGCCGTTCACCTGCTGGGTCGGCTGATTGAACGCGTTGCCTCCCGACCAGTCAACGTTGAGCACCGCCCCGGCCATGGGCTGCAAAAACGGCGATAGAGTTTTGACCACGTCAGACTCTAAAAATACCGAGCGGAAGCGCCGCAGATACCAGCTCAAAATCTCGGGCATCCCCAGCATGCGCAGCGTTGTCTGGTCACCGGGGCCGTCGTAGACAATTACGTCATAGCTGCCCGCTTCGTATTCCCTCAAGGCGTTGAGGGCCAAGGCCGAATCCATTCCCGGCAGCACCCCTAATTCTTGGCCATACACCGACTTGAGAAACGGCGATCGCAGGTAGCGGGCCTCCTGTCGCTTTACCTCCTCCCAGCTTTCTTCGAGCAGCACAGCCGCCTGCAGCTGCACGGCGTCTAGGTTCGCCCCAATTGAGGTGGGTGCGGTGCCGCATTCGGCTCCTAGAATCATTTCAAAGGCCGGGCCGGGGTCTTGGCTGGCGAGCAAAACACGTTTGCCCTCCGCCGCAAATCGCTTCGCGGCGGCGATCGCGGCGGTGGTACGGCCCGTACCGCCTTTGCCCAAAAATGTGAGGATGAGTGCCATGGTGGTGTAGATTCTGCTTAGCGTTTCGGTACGGCGTTGCGGCTCTATGGGATAGCCTCAGCGCTTGAGTGGGAGAAGGCTCAAGCCAGCTTAAATCGGCTTGAGCCCTGGGAAATTTTACTTTCAGTAAACGAGCGGCTTAAATGGCCTGCAGCTCGTCCTCAAAAAACCAGGTGGTAAAGCTGTCCTCTTCAAAGGTAACGACAGCGCCGACGCTGCTGCCGTCCAGCATCTTAAAATCCTGAATTGTCCCGGTTTTTCCGAGACGACCAACCACGTCTCTCGACACCCGATCCCGCAGCCGAAAAACCCGTACCCGCTGACCAATCTCCATCACAACTCCATGCACAATGTTAGTGATAAAACCATTTCACAGTTTAACAGTGTCTTGCGATTGATTAAGATCCTGTAGAATCGAATTTCTGCATTTTGTTGCCTCTCTCAAGTCACCCGCCTCCCTGCGGGGCGCGAATAGCCCAACTCTTTCCCCAAAAGGTTTTATGCTCGCTAAGCGAATCGTCCCCTGTCTGGATGTCAAAGCCGGCCGCGTCGTCAAAGGCGTCAACTTTGTCGGCCTTAAGGACGCAGGTGACCCCGTAGAGCTAGCGCAGGTCTACAACGATGCTGGGGCCGATGAGCTGGTGTTTCTCGATATCACGGCTACCCACGAAAACCGGAGCATTATTGTCGACGTGGTCTACCGTACGGCGGAGCGGGTGTTCATTCCCTTGACGGTGGGGGGAGGCATTCAGTCGGTGGAGACGATCAAAACCCTGCTGCGGGCCGGAGCCGATAAGGTGAGCATCAACTCGGCGGCGGTGCGCAATCCAGACTTTATCAATGAGGCCAGCAGCCGATTCGGAGCCCAGTGCATTGTGGTCGCCATCGACGCAAGGCGGCGGGCATCCGGTGACGGGTGGGAGGTCTACGTGCGGGGCGGGCGGGAAAACACCGGCATAGACGCGCTAGACTGGGCCAGCCAGGTTGTGGAGCGGGGGGCCGGGGAGCTTCTAGTCACCAGCATGGACGCCGACGGCACCCAGGCCGGCTACGATATCGCCTTAACGCAGGCGATCGCCGAGCGGGTTGGGGTTCCGGTAATTGCATCGGGGGGGGCGGGCAATTGCGATCACATTCGCGAGGCGTTGACCGACGGACGGGCAGAGGCGGCGCTGCTGGCCTCTCTTCTTCACTACGGGACATTGACGGTGGCCCAAATCAAGGACCATTTACAGGAGCATCAGGTCAGCGTTCGCCGCTAGGTTTACAGCCGTTACGAGCATACTTGGATTCACATTACTGCATTTCTCATTCGGCTGTACTGGGAACAACAGGCTACGCTCCAGCTATAGCGGGTTTGCGAGCTGTCCCATCACGAATATCCCCTAGATACAAACCGTTAAGCAGTCCAACACAATAGCCCCACGTTCTCGAGATAAATGTTAAGCTGTGAATGTTACGAATGATTACGTAGCATTTAAGAAATGTTTTTAATTCTCATAGTTGTCATTGCCTTGGTGGCATGGGCGCTGCATTTGATGCAGGAAGCCATCGATCATCAGGAGTTTTCTTTAATGCTGGCAGGTTTTTTGGTGTCGAGTGCGGCAGCAGGTCTTGTGGCCGTGTATATGCTAGCGAGCCACTCCTACAACTACATGAACGATGTGGAGCAGCGGTACGCTCTACAGCGACAGATGAACAGCAGCTACGTCGATTCAGATATCGCCCGCATTCGCACGATTGCGTTGGATGAGCAGTTTTGAGTTTTGTCTCAGCCAAGGTCGAGCTAGGGTAGCCCTCTTTTTTGAACTCTGGCATCCTAATCAAATTTAAGGAAAGTTAAGAAAAGGTTAACTTAGAGGTCAATATAAATACTGTCTGGGACAGTATCAGGCTAGTTTGACCTCTGTTGATTCCTCTATCGTCTTGCGATCCATGGACAATCCTTTTCTTCTCAGCCGTGCGCTTCTCCAGTTCGACAGTGATGATGACGACTTGATTCAAGAGCTCTCTGCGGCAGCGCTGACCCCCGAGGGTAATCTGTGGGTCAGCTCGGATGAGTATATCAGCATCGAGCGTCTGTCTCCCTTGGGGAACATGGTGTACGGGGAGCATAAGTCGTTTGCTCTAGCTGATTTGATTGATCTTTACGATCCTAATGACGAGGTGGATATAGAGGGGCTAGCCTATGGAAGTCCTTATCTCTGGTTCACGGGCTCCCACAGCTACAAGCGCAGCAAAGTCAAAGGGAAAGACGTTCAAGATGACATCGAGCGTCTGTCTCAGCTTAAGCGAGACGAAAACCGCTATCTGTTGGGTCGCATCCCACTGCTAGGGGGCTCTTTGCACCGCACCTGCTCTGACCCCAAGCAGGTAGACCAAGTCATCCACGCCGCCCGGCTTCAGGCTATTGGAGACGGGAACTGTCTTACCGAAGCCCTCAAGGAGGACTCTCACATTGGCCAGATCGTGGCGAGCCGCTTACCCAGCAAGGACAACGGGCTGGACATTGAGGGGCTAGCAGCACAAGGTGACCGTCTACTGCTAGGGCTACGGGGTCCGGTGCTGCGGGGCTGGGCCATCGTCATCGATATTGCGGTGGAAGAGCTAGAACCTGGGGTACTAACCCTCAAGCCCGACGACGACGGACGCTTGTACCGCAAACATTTCCTCAATCTCAACGGACTGGGCATTCGAGAGCTGTGCCTACAGGGAGACGACCTGATTGTGCTGGGCGGTCCCACCATGGCCTTAGAGGGAGAGATGCGCCTGTTTCGGATTCCTGGGATGTTTGAGCGATCGCAAGATTCTGTGCTAGACCAGCCCGCCGATATCGAGGTGATCTTCGACCTGCCGTTCACGATTGGCTCTGATCACGCCGAAGGGCTGGCGCTGATGCCCTGCTTGGGACAGCCGGAGGCGCTCATGATTGTCTACGACTCTCCCAACGCGGTGAGGCGAACGGCGGCGAACGCAATTTTGATGGATGTGTTTCAGCTGCCTCGGTAAACGCAGGTCTCTGCGTTTGATGTCAAGATTAATGGTAGGCGCTGTTGTCTCGCAATCATCACTCCGCAATCAGCGCTCCGCAATCGGCATCCCGAAACCAGCGCTCCAATACCGTGCTGCGGCAAAACTGCCAGACCTCAAGCTAACTATGCAGATCTATTTAGACTACAGCGCTACCACCCCGCCCCACCCCGACGCCGTGGCCCTTATGCAGCAGGTCATGACAGACCAATGGGGCAACCCTTCTAGTCTGCATCAGTGGGGCATTCGCGCGGCTACTTACGTCGAGCAAGCCCGCAGTAGCCTTGCCGCCCTAATCAATGCCCCCATCGACGCTATTGCTTTCACCTCAGGCGGCACCGAGGCCAACACCCTCGCCATCAGGGGAACGGCAGACCGCTACCCCGCCCCCCGGCACCTGATCATCTCCAGCGTCGAGCATTCGGCGATCGCGGAACCCGTGCGGCTGCTTGAGCAGCGGGGTTGGCAGGTGACGCGGCTGCCGGTGAGTGCCCACGGACGCGTTGACCCAAAAGATTTAAAAGTGGCTCTCAGGTCCGATACGGCGCTGGTCTCCATCATTTACGGTCAGAGTGAGGTGGGCACTCTACAGCCTATTCGGGAGCTGTGCGACATTACCCGCCGTCACGGAGCCCTGTTCCACACCGACGCCGTTCAGGTAGCGGGTCGCTTGCCCATAGACGTGCAGCAGCTGCCGGTGGATATGCTGTCTCTGTCGAGCCACAAGATCTACGGCCCGCAGGGGACCGGGGCGCTGTACATCCGGCCCGGGGTCATTTTAGTGCCTCTAATCGGGGGGGGAGGTCAGGAGGGAGGCCGTCGCTCAGGAACCCAAGCCACCCCGGCGATCGCGGGATTTGGCGTCGCTGCGGCCCTGGCCCACCAAACCCTAGAGCAGGAGGAGAAGCGGCTCCGGCAGCTGCGCGATCGCCTCTGGAAACAGCTCCAATCCGAACCCAGGCTCCGGCTGACCGGCGATCCGGTCCACCGTCTGCCCCACCATCTCAGCTTTTACTTAACTCAGGGTGACGGCGTCCTCCTCAGCGGCAAGACTTTGGTGCGCCAAATGAACCTGGCGGGGATTGGCATCAGCGCCGGGTCCGCCTGCCACAGCGGTAAGCTTTCCCCCAGCCCGATCCTCAAGGCTATGGGCTACGGCGATCGCGCGGCTAGGTGCGGCATCCGGCTGACCCTAGGACGGCACACCACCGAGGCCGACGTAGACTGGACCGCCCTGACAATCAAGCAGGTGCTGGACCGCTGCCCTGCCCCAGCGCTCTCGCCAGCTTAGCTTTTGCGGTTTGGCCTTCAATGTTTAGCTAGTTCGTGAAAGCCCCGCGCTGTATGCGCAGCATCAGCGTCGGGATGTAAGCGAGCGAGTCGAGGTGCGCCCTTGACTGGATGCCGAAGGCGGCAATTAAGGGCAGCGCCGAGGCGAGCAAAGGGTACAATTGAACCAAGCTCAAACTATTTCATGGCGGCGGCCTGCTATCCTGACACAAACGTACAGCCCTTGGCTGGTGAACAGTGCAGACGGTAGAAAACGTAGCTGGAAATTGAATACTCGTCACTGTCTGGGGTTGGTCATTGCCTGGACATTAAACAAATCGCCTGTCGATGGGATCTAATCGGGGTTGCACGGCTTGCTGCGTAACTAGACAGGACCAGATGAAGCAGGAAACCTTCTTGCGCGGCATCCATTAAATTGTGGTGCGTGAGCCAAGAAGCCCGCGCTCTATCTAAAAGATGAGCGTCGGGAGTATGTCACCGGACTGCCAGATTGTACGCTCTAATAGGTAGGTATCGGGTTGGGAACGTAGCACATGAGTAACGGACGATTGATTGTGTTGACCGGGCCAAGCGGCGTGGGCAAGGGCACGCTGCTCAATCGGCTGCTGCAGCGACATCTTGATCTAAAGCTTTCAGTATCGGCAACGACGCGATCGCCCCGACCCGGTGAAGTAGAGGGTGAAAACTACTTCTTTCTCGATCGACCTCGGTTTGAGCAGATGCAGGCCCAAAACGAGCTGCTGGAGTGGGCTGAGTTTGCAGGCAATTACTATGGCACCCCGCGCTCAGGCGTCGAAGGGCAGATTGTTGAAGGACATTCAGTGGTGCTGGAGATTGAGCTGGTGGGAGCGCGGCAGGTGCGGCGTTTGTTTCCCAATGCCTTCATGATCTTTATTTTGCCGCCCTCCCTAGATGAGCTAGAGCGCCGCCTGCGGGAGCGGGGGCACGATTCGGAAGAGGCGATCGCCCGACGGCTAGCGCGGGCCAAGACAGAGATATCATCGGCGGCGGAATTCGATCTGCAGGTGGTCAATGACGACTTAGACAGGGCGATCGCCACCGTCGAAACCGCCCTATTTTCCGGCGTCGCCGCCCACCACGACGTTACGAATCCGCAGACTGGGGCCCCCACAGCCCACGGGTAGGCCACTTTGATCTTCTTTGCCGCAGCCTCCAGATTCGTCCCACTGAAAATCATCGCCGACGGCTTCGATATCGGCCAAGGTGCTAAACACGTTGCCAGAGAGCGTCACGTCCCGCACCGGCTCAGCTAGCTCGCCGTTGCGGATCATCTGAGCCTCTCCGGCGGTGAAGGTGAATAGCTCGCCGTTGGTCATGCCCCCCAGCCAGTTGCGGGCGTAGACCCCTTGGGAAATGCCGCTAATTAGGTCTTGAACCGGAGTTTGCCCTCGCTCAATCCAGGTATTCGTCATGCGAACGATGGGGGGGTAATGGTGGCTGAGGCAGCGGGCGTTGCCGGTGGGAGGTTCGCCCAGCCGGCCGGCCGTTTCGCGAGAGTGGAGCCGCCCCGCCAGCTGACCGTCACGAATAAGCTGGGTAGTGGTGGCTGGCACACCCTCGTCATCGTAGTAGTAGCTACCCCGATGACCGCCCAGGGCAGCGCCGTCAAACACTTGGAGAATGTCGGGACCAAAGCGACGCCCCAAAGACATGACTTCTAGAAGATCCGGGCTTTCGTAGGTCATATCGGCCTCTGAGAGGTGACCAAACGCCTCATGCACAAATAGCCCTGTCAAGATAGGGATCGATGACCACGGTATAGACATCGCCTTTGATAGGGGAGAGCGACAGCGCCTCAACGGCACGCCGGGCCGCCGCCGCCACTTGAGAGTCAAGCTGCTCTAGATCTTCGTAGGCGCGTCTAGAGCCGGTAGTCTCTCGTCCCGTCTGCACCGTTTCTCCGGAGCGAGCCGTCGCCGCAAAGCGCATTTCCATGTCGTTCCAGGACTGTTCCAGCAGGGTACCATCTGAGGTCGCTAGCAGCACCCGCTGGGACTGGTCGGTGTAGTAAATTGAGGTGGCCGCAATGCGGCTGTCAACGCTGTAGAGCAGGTCGCAGTAATGGTCGCACAGCGCCTTCTTGCGGGCTAAGGAGATGTGTCGGGGACTGCTGCCGGTTAGGGGCAGGGCGCAGACCATTTGAACGGGCTCGATAGGCGCTAGGAGCGTTTCGTCGTCGCCAACAGCGCGAGCGGAGGCGATCGCCGCCTCAACGTGGTGGATGAGGTCACTCAGACGGTTGAAGCTGGCAAACCCCCAGCCGCCTCGATAGCAGGCCCGCACTTGCCCACCTACGGAGACACCTTCATTGAGGGTCTCGACCCGCCGCCCGCGCAGCACAATCGCAGCGCTCTCGGAGGTTTCCACTCGAATAGCCAGATAATCCACCCGGTGACGGTAACGAGCAATTTGGTCGCTCAAAAAATTTTGAGCGTCCGCAAAATTAATCGACATGGTCCTAGCCTTTAAGCAGCATTGGCGTAGCAAGTATTCTCATTGTGCCGCATGTTGTGCAGGCTAATGGACGGAAGCCTATACTTTGAAGTGGCCCCTGCGCGGATCCCCTATCCTGCCCTACTGAACGCTCGCTATGCGACTTCCCCTCCCACTTTTTGACTCTAGCAGCCGCAGTCCCGACCATATTGCGGAAGTCATCGAGACCTCAACGACCCAGTTCTTGGCGCAGTGCCTGCAGCCACAGGATTTAAGCTACGCGACAATGCCGCCCTTTGGCAGCTGGGTTAAGGCGGTGGATGAGGCCTCTGGCAACTGGGTCTACGGCGTGGTGTATCACGCCACCACCAGCTCTGTAGACGCCATCCATCGCACTCAGGCCCTGGGTCTGTCTCTAGATGAGCTGCGGGAGCAGCAGCCTCAGATTTTTGCGATGCTCAAAACCGATTTTCAGGCGGCCATTGTAGGGTTTCGCCGCGAGCTAGAAACGGACAGGCAGACGTACTACCAATATCTGCCGCCCCGGCCGCCTCAGGTCCATCAGCCCGTCTATCAGTGCGACCCTGAAGACGTCATTGCCTTTACAGAGGCTCTAGACTTCCTACGCACTTTACTGCAGGTGGCCGGCGCCCCGGTAGACAGCCTGGTCGCCGCCACCATTCGAGAGGTGTATCAGCTGCGCAAGGGCGATCGCCCTTGGCTGGTAAAAGCGGGGCGCACTCTCAGCCTGCTGCTTAAAGACGACTACGATCGCCTGAGAATTATTCTGGGGCAGATTCATCTGTGAGGCGCTATTGCGAGGCCTATTGTAAGGCGCTGTGGGCCTGCGCGAACGTATGAGGCGCTGTGAGCCCGAATTTTGTATCACAGAGGCATGACCCTGCCACAGCCTACTGACCCTGCCATGATGCAATTGACTCTTGGGCCGTCTCGTAGGCGTCGGTGTCAGCTGGAATCAGCTGGGCAATAGCGATCGCCCGGTCTAAATCTTGAGAAACCGTCTGGCGGGCAGTTCGCAGCAGGTCTTGGCTCCACTCGTTACCTAACTGGTTAGCTTCAAACCAGCTAGAGCTGCTGCGGGGTACGCGGCGCGTGAGCTGAATGGCATCGGCTAAGCTGGCGGGGGTGTCGGCTTCTCGCAGCTCTAGGGCTTGCTCTAGCAGGGTTTCACCCTCGGTTTGCTGCTGCCACTGTTCGAGCTGACCTTGAGCCTGATCGTAGAGAGCGTGCTCGGAGCCCAGGCCCTCTAGAAGGGCGATCGCCTCGTCGTAATTGCCCTCACGGGCTAGCTGACGGGAGCGCTCCAGCAGCGGGGCGTCCCTGATCCGCTCCAGCTGACGGGTCCAGCGGTTTATCGCGCCAGAAGCTTCGTTATAAAGAACGCTGTCGGAGGAAATTCTCCCGGCTTGGGAAATGGCCGCTTCTAGGGATCTGGCATCGCCCTGATTGGCCTTCGCTTCGGCCTGATTGAGTAGCGGCCGGTCCTCAATACGCTGGACTTCGCTGCGCCACTCGGCGATCGCGTTGCGGGCCTGACTGGCGCGAGGCTGGCTGTTGCCCACCAGCTCGGCCTGGGCGATCGCCGCCCGCAGATTGTTAGCGCCTCCGCGAGACGCCAGCGACTCAGCTTCGGCCAGCTGCTGCAGGTTTTGAATATCGACTTGCCAGTAGCGAATAAACTCATCGGCCCGGTAGTATAGCGGCCTGCCGGGGCGAATTTTTTTGGCCTGAATGATAGCGTTCTCTATATCAGGAACGGTGTCTTTGGTGGCCTGCATCACCGCCAGCGCCAGCTCGCGCAGGTCTTCAGACCTAGCCTTGAATTCGGTGCTGTCAGGCAGCCGCCGCGCCACCGCCAGGGCCTTTTGGCTATCGCCGCGATCGAGCGCGTCGAGCCCTAGATTGAGCGCCGTCTCCCAAAACTGGTCAGCCGTCCGGCGGGCCGCTGCGTGTAGGTAGCTTTTTTCGCCAATTTCCTGCACCAAATCGATAGCCTTGAGTAGATCGGTGAGATTATCTTGACGGGCCAGGTAGCGGGCCTCAGAGAGCTTTTCTCCTTCTTTACGAGTCGTGTCGATTAACCGACTCAGCTGTGGGTATTTTGTGGTTTCCCAGTAGCGATTGCCGACGGTCGATAAGTCTAGCCCAATGGCAAAGGCCAGCTTGAACTCCTCCTGGCGCAGCGCCGATTCCGCTTCTTGGAACAGCTTTTCCGCCGTCGTCCACACCTCTCGCCAAACCTCGGTTTTCGCGCTCACTTCCTCGTAGGCAGGCCACTGGCGCGAAATTCGGCGGGCAATCGATAGCGATCGCTCTAGATCCCCTTGATGAAAAGCCTCTTCTGCCAAATCAAGCAGCTGAAAAGACCAAGTCTTCACCATGCGATCGAGTTCTGCACGCATGGGATGGTCTGCGGGGAGGCTATCGACTAAGGCGATCGCCCGCCGAAAATCGCGTTCGGTGTTGCGCTCGGCGGCGAGTTCTGCGCAGTAAACGCGCAGGGTTGCAGAGGCGGTGGGCCAGAAGATAGACGGGCAGTTGGGCAGTCCGGGAATCCGCAGCAGGCTGGTCGTCGCCATCGTTGCCGTACCCACAAACAGGGTCGTGCCGACGGCCATCCACAGCATGCGGCTGCGGAGAACGCCGAGGCCGGGAAACGAGGCTCGTTGCGGGGGAGGAGCACCCTCTGACACTACCTGCCCGTAGACGGTGTCGCGACCGTTATTGGAAGTAGCTCGTGAATTCGCCATGCTGCTCTATCCGATTGGTCACGCCCGAAATCCGGCAACACCATTCTAAACGTAAAGGTTTGCTAGCGTCGAAACCTAGTCCTGGACGTAGTCCTGACCAGTCACTAGCGCTTGCTCAGCCCGGACAAACTCTCGCCCTAGGTAAAGCGCATGGTCGAGTTTGGTCAACGGCGGGTTGGGCACTTCGGTAATCAGAATGCCCAGCTCCTTGGCGCTTCTGCCCTGGTAAACCTGCGTAGGCTCTCGCTTGAGCGGTTTGTTGCAGGGCAGGGGCTGACCAGTCTCTGGATCAAGGGCTACCCCGGCCTCGCTGATGATGTTCGTGTAGTGCGCCGCGCAAATGAGCTGGCGATCGCGGTCGAGGGTGATGATGAAGTAGCCCACTGGGTCGAGGGCGATATCGCGCTTAGAAAGCGCGTCGTCTAAATTCAAGAGGGCTGCTGCATGGGAAATAAGGCCATCAGTGGCAGGTGCAGCAGGGCGGATCGTGATCTGTGACATAGCCATAAACTTTAACTCAACGCGGACTCAATAACTCGATTAAAGGCTTGACTTAAATAACGCGAACTCGGCTAAACCAGATTGACCTGCTGCAGTAGCGATCGCCGAATCGACTCGGGGTCGAGCCGGTCTCCAATGAATACAAGCTGGGTTTGCCGCTGCTCGTCTGCTTTCCAGAGGCGGTCATAAAAGGAGTCGAATCGCTGCCCAACGCCTTGCAGCACCATGCGCATAGGCTTCTGCGGCACGTCGACAAACCCTTTCACCCGGTAGAGGGTATGGGTCTCGCTCAACGCCTTCAGACGCGACATCAGCTGCTCTGGTGCCATCGGGGTGTCTAGGGTAATGTGCACGGCGTTGATGCGGTCGTCGTGGTCGTGGCCATGGTCATGGTCGTGATCAGCGGGGTCGTGATCATGATCTGACCGCGCGTCCAGGTGAGCCTCGACTTCGGCGTCGATGCCCAGCAGCAGATCGGTGCTGATGCGGCCCTGGTCGCAGGCGACGGCGCTGACCCCTGCGGGAAGGCGCTGTGAGATCTGCTGCTGCACCCTTGCCTGATCGGCTACGCTGAGCTGGTCCAGCTTCGTCAGCAGTACCAAATCAGCGCAGGCTAGCTGATCGGCAAACAGCTCGTCAATCGGCGTCTCGTGGTCTAGGTTGGGATCATCCTGGCGCTGGCGCTCCAGCGCTACGGCATCGCTAGCGACATGCCCCAAAGCGATCGCCTCTGAATCCACCACCGTCACCACGCTATCCACCGTGGCCTGGGTGCGGATCTCCGGCCAGCGAAACGCCCGCACTAGCGGCTGGGGCAGGGCCAAGCCTGACGTTTCAATAACGACGCAGTCAATTTGCTCGCGGCGGCGCAGCAGCGCCTGCATAGTGGGCAGAAATTCCTCTTGGACGGTGCAGCACAGGCAGCCATTCGTCAGCTCAACAATGTTCGGCGCTGCCGCCGAAGCGCTGGCATCTGTTCCGGCAGAGGCAGGCTCTTCATCACACACCTGACAAGAGCGCAGCACGTCCCCATCAATGCCAATCTCACCAAATTCGTTCACCAACACGGCAATTCTGCGTCCGCCGCTGTGGGTGAGCAGGTGCCGAATGAGGGTAGTTTTCCCAGCCCCCAAAAAGCCTGTAATTACGGTAACCGGTAGTTTACCCATTACCTTTCCCAATCAAGTTCATCATCTGTACCTCGCAGATAGAGTTTGGATCTTTAGAACCGTTAACAACAGACAGCAGGCGTTCTGACTCACTGGGGTTACCCAGATTACAGCTGCGGGACAGTGACGGACTCTTCGCAAATTCACGCTCTTTAGCATCATCCAAGTGACGATGTACGCAAACGCAGCTGACCCCAAGGCCAGTACGCGAATCACCGTGCTTTCCCTGACGCGATCGCTCAATCTCTGCTGGTTGTGATCCACAGCTTGACTGGGACTCAACCGAGGGAAACAGGCTGTACAGCGCCTCTAGCGGCTGATCCCCGCTAGAACCATCTCGTTTAGCTAGTCTAGCAAGCTTTGAAGCGTCCGGTTTTGCAGGGTTAGGTCCAGAGGCAAAAGGGCTGCGAGGGACTCCAATCGTCATAGCTACAGCCATGATTCAAAAAATGTATATATCCGTTGCGCGACTGTATCGTTTTTTTAAGCCGAAACATCCAGCCAGTAGAATAGGTTTAGCTTGTTTCCAAGCGATACGGTCAAATGTAAGTCCAGAGTAAGTCCAGAGTAAGTTTAACCAGGCCGCCTGCTTAACTAGGTGAGCCTATATGTGATTTGAGAGTGGAAGGAAATTAGATATGGTTCAGCGCGGCTCTAAAGTTAGAATTCTTCGTCCAGAATCCTACTGGTACAAGGACGTCGGCACGGTAGCATCGGTCGATCAAAGCGGTATTCGATACCCGGTTATTGTTCGATTCAACAAGGTCAATTACGCTGGCATCAACACCAATAACTTCGGCGAAGACGAAGTTATTGAGATTGGCGCTCCCAAAGGTAAGGCGAAGAAGTCAACGCCAACCGCATCAGGGGGTCAGCAGACAACTTTAGAGCCGGCAACTCGCCGTACTGGGCAATCGAGCAACCAAGACACGAAGTCGGCAGACGCCGAGGCTCCTGGCGCAGACAGCACTCCTGAAGGTTCCCCTAACCAGGGCACGCCGGACCGCTAGACAGAAGCAAGTTCAGATTTCGTAGGGTGCGTCTCGGCGCGCCCTATTTTTGTTGAACAGTGACGCGGCAGTCCCTAATCTCAGCGTAGCGGATTAGGGAAGGATAGCGGCGACCGCTAGGGAGCAATCTTAGGCAGTCGCCTCACGTACTCGCGAATTACTAAAGCGATACTCCAGCCCTTGTTATCTGCGTAAGCTTTCAACTTTTCAAATTCTTCATTGGTCATTCGTACTCTCAACATCTTGTCTAGCGGCATACTGCTACAACCGTGCTACAATAATTGCATGCTAACGCGACGTATCACCTACCGGCTATATCCGACCAAACAGCAGGGTAGTAAGCTGTTTGAGTGGAAACGTTTGCATTGCTATCTATACAATGCAGCGTTAGCTGACAGGCGCGACATGTATAAACGCTGGGGCATCAGTGTTGACTATTATGCTCAGCAGAATTGTTTGCCAGCGTTCAAGGCAGAATGGCCTGAATTTGCTGAGCTTGGCAGTCATGCGCTGCAAGCGACGTTAAAGCGGGTTGACTTCGCATTTGAGCGGTTTTTCAAGGGACTTGGAGGATATCCAAAGTTTAAGGGAAACCGCTTTTATGCTGGCTGGACATATCCGTGTAAGGCGGGCTGGAAAGCGCTCACCGAGGGCAAGCATGGTAGCTTGAAACTGTCTAACCTAGGCGTTATCAAGATGCGCGGCAACGCCCGCACATGGGGCACCCCTACCACTTGCACTATCTTCTGTCGGAATGGCAGGTGGTATACCAGCATCACGGTCAAATGCAGCCCGGTGCGGGAGACAGGGACAGGCGCTATCGGTGTGGACCTGGGCTGCAAAGATGCCATATCGTTCTCGGACCGCACCAAAGAGCGCAAGCCTCAATTTATCGCCGAGGGCGACCGGGCCGTTAAGCGACTGAGCAAGTCCCTGCAAAGGAAGCGCCGCCCTGACCGGCGTGGTGGGGTGCGTGGCTCTCGCAGATGGAAAGCAGCGCAACAAAAGATTTCTAGTCGCAAGCGAACAGTGAAGCGCCAGCGCGAGGATTGGCTTCACCAGGTAACCAGCAGCATAGTACGCGATAACAGCCTAGTTGCTGGCGAACAACTCAACGTCAAGGGCATGACTCGCAAGGCCCAGAAGGGTAAGCGGAAAAAGCAAAAGGCCGGTCTCAATCGCTCTATCTTGTCGGTAGGGTTTGCCGAGATTGGCAAGCTGCTATCCTACAAGTCGGCTGAGGCCGGTGGCTTCTATGTCGAGTCCCCTACCCGGCAGCTTAAGCCTACTCAGCGATGTGCTGTGTGCTGGGAGACGACGCCCAAGACAATGGCTGAGCGCACTCACGTATGCCAGCACTGCGGCCATGTTGAGGACCGCGATACCAATGCTGCCCAGGTCAACTTGATCTGGGCCAAGGGGCAGGAACTGTCCTCAAGCCGTCGAGTATCAACCTCTACTGATTGCGGAAGCATGAAGCAAGTCGGTGCGTTGAAACGTGCGAAACGTCTAGCTCACCCTTGCGGCTAGACGTAGTTCATGCCCCTTTGCTGCAGGTCTATACGCCGAATTCGGACATGCCTACTTTCAAAGGTGAGATTAGTTGACGACGTTGGGCAAGATTTCCGTCACCACCTGATTTCCTGTCACCACCAAGGTCTGGTTTTCCATACGCCCAACCGCTCGGTCGCCTTTGAGATCAAGCGGAGGGTCGGGCTGACGATACTTTACGTTTTCCTCTGCCAATAAGTTTTGAGTGGGAATCGTCCAGGTCAAGCGGTTGGAGGTCAACTGCCCTCCCGTACTCTGCGCCAGTACCGACACATTCCCCTGCATCTTGAAGACTTGAGACTCTATGTTGCCCTGTCCTCGGTCTGCCTTAAGCGTCGTTTGCTCGGCCTGATGAACCACGGTGAAGGGTTGGCTTGCCGCAATGGTCTGCCCGCCCATATTCCACTGCAGCGCGTCTCCCGTCAGCCGAATCGGCGGCTCTTGCAGAGTAACTACCGCATTTTGCTGTAGCACTGCGACCTCATTCCCAATGTTGAACGTGGCGCGGTTGGCGCTGGCTCTATGGGTAACCTGGTTACCTTGACGCTGCTGGATCTGCAGCGGGCGGTCCGCGATCAGCAGCTCATCCTCAATCCGCCACAGGAGGCGATCGCCATTGAGCTGCACGGTCCCGTCCGTGCTGACAATCTTGACGCTCTCTTCCAGCACAATACGCTGTTCGTCGACATAAGCTTCGGCGCTGCCGGCAGACAGTACAAAATCAGGGTGGGTTCCCGTAACCTTGCCCGTAATGATGATTGTATTTTTCTCCGGGTTCCAGGTGAGCTCATCTCCCTTGAGCACCGCGCCGCTTTCAATATCTGTGATCACCACCTGGTCGCGCAGCACAAGCTGTTCGCCGTTTTGCAGCACGTTGCCCTCGTTGGCCGAGACATCGTACACGGGCTTGCCGCCACTGAAAAATTCCCCAATGGGATTCTCGATCTCAGCATCTTGGCGATCCTGGCTGTAAATCGCCTGGTCAGCAATTACCCGCCACTGAATCGTGCCGGCATCATCGGCCTGCTCTAGAGTAATATTTCGGAACGTTAAATTCTGCTCAGGGTCCTCGTCAGCGCTATTGCTGGGAATCTCGCTGTTATCGGGGCTGCGATCGCGGCAAGACGCCGCCACAGGAGCCATCAACAGCACTAGCAGCAGCGCGGTGGCCATTGTGCGATTACGTTGATAAAAGCGCCCCATTATGACCTCAATGACCTACCTAAACCGTATGGGCAAGACTCTATCACAACACCCTACTCCGGTGGGCTTTGTGATAGCGCACTTCGCGCACTGTCCTGCGGCAATGCGATGAGTCCTTCGGCTTACAGAAGCCACTCCAGAACCACCGCCATTTGGGTGTCGCTCTCGCTGACGGTCTCAACCCGAATGTCTCCCGCCACGCGGAGCTGCTGAGTCAGGGCATACCCGGCAGACACCGTAAACAGGCTCGCCTCTTCGCGGCCTCCGGGGTTGACCAGCGTCTGCGCCAAAGAGAGGTCGGCGGCCCCCGTGCGGGAGGGAATCAGCAGCAGCCGCGCCCCTACTGCAACCCCATCCAATGCCTCGCGAGCGCGAATACCTCGATAGCCCAACACAGGAGCTAGATTCACTCGCCTGCCCAAGGGAAGCAAATAATAGCGCAGCTCTCCCCCGGTGCTATAGCGATCGCCGCTCAAAGTGCCCCGATAGTCAGCGCTTAGGGTGAGGCCGCTGCGGGTCAGCATAATGTCCTCTACGCCAACTAGAATGCCGTCGCTATCACCATCCCCACCGTCCACCCCCAGGTACCCTAGCCGCAGCCGGGTGCGGAAGGCCGGATCGCGGCGGATGTCCTCACGCAGATCGGGAGTTTCTTCTAGCCACCGCTGCAGCGCAGGACTCGACTCGACAATCGACTCGTCAAGGTCCAGGGTCTCTCCCCGTGACGTAGCGTTCCCGTCCTGTCCGCCAGCGGGCTGCGCCGAGACGACTGTACTCCAGATCAGGGCAACCATCTGGCAGATCGCCAATGCAGCAAAACCTCGACCTGTACGCCACGGTCGACGGCAGAACAGTTGGTTATTCATCTTCTGTAGACCTATGGTGGTGACACCAAAAAGCGGCTCTGACAAAGCCAGAACCGCTCTTCAGTTCGCTATAAATTCTGGACCTAGCGTACAGTTCCAGCCAGCGCTTCTGTATCAATAGGCTTCATAAAGTAGAGCCTCAGCAGATGCTTCGCGTTAGAGAGGTAATAGGGAACCTTCTTCAGCAGCTTAACGGGGGCCGCCGCCGATGATTGGACGATCGCCGTCAGCTTACGGTTGTTCTCGACGCAAACGTCAAGGCGCTCATAAAACTCAGGGTTCTCAACATCAAGGACGATTGGGAACACCCGGCCCGCCGTCTCGTTAGTCTTGCGGATGACGTGGATGTCGTACTCGCGAGCGTCTAGCCCCAAGGCCCGGTAGAACCCAGAGCGCTGGATGTCGTTGAGATACATCGTGGCGAACACCGACAGCAAGAAGAACCGCGACCAGAGTCTAGCCTTCCACCCCGTCAGAATGAAGGGCTGGGCTCGCATGATGGCGTCGAAAAAGTCACCGTGGCGGTTTTCGTCCTGACACCACTCCTTGAAGAACCGGAAAATCGGGTAGATGCGGTCTTCGGGGTTGGCATCGAGGTGGCGGAAGATGGTGATGTAGCGCCAGTAGCCAATTTTCTCCGAGAGGTAGGTGGCGTAGAAAATGAACTTGGGCGCGAAGAAGGTGTACTTACGGCTTTTGGTCAGGAAGCCGAGGTCAAGGGACAGGTTGAAGTCCGACAAGGCCTTGTTGAGGAAGCCAGCGTGACGGGCCTCGTCCCTGGACATCAGCTGGAAGCACTCTGCCAGTACGGGGCTTTTGCCCTTGAGGCGGCGGGATAGCTCTTTGTAAAGTAGGAAGCCGGAAAACTCAGCGGTGCAGGAGCGCTCTAGGAACTCGACAAACAGCTGACGGGTCTCACCGTCGATGTGGTCCCAAGACTGCTCGAACTCGCCGTCCCGCACGAAGTGATGGCGGTTGTAGTCGACGCGAAACTCTTCTAGGATGGCCTGCAGCTCATCCTCGTTAACCGAGATATCCATCTCGGCCATGGCGTCAAAATCGGTGGTATAGAAGCGCGGCGTCAGAATAGTTTCTTTAGCCGGGACTTTGACCCCAGGCCGCAGCTCTTGAAATTCGGGTTTCTTTAGGGAATCTACCATCGGTATGTCGTATTAAAACGGGACTGCTGCCGTGGCCGTACGGGTCCGGGCTACAGCGCTTACGCCATTCAGTCTATCAAGGGAAATTGGCCTAGCGACCTATATTAAGTTAAGAGTTGTACATCCCGTAATAGTCTGCAATAAAGCGAAATCTTGTGGTCGCCCCTAGATTTCAGAAATTCAGATTTCAGAAGTCCCCGCGATGGCTCGAGACAGGAAGACTGAGACAGGAGACAGTGTGCGGTCGCTTGGAGAAAGCTTTAAAGGCTAGAAAGGGGCTGAGCTAGGCTCAACCCCTTCGTTAGTCAAATCACGTTTGCACTTATCCCCACTGCCGTTAGGTCAGGGCCTCTAGGTAGTCCCGCACGCGGTTGCGGCGCTTGGGCTGTCGCAGCTTTTGCAGCGCCTTAGCCTCTATCTGGCGCACCCGCTCCCGCGAGAGATCCAGCGCCCGGCCGATTTCTGCCAGGGAGTAGGGATTGCCGTCGTCGAGGCCGAACCGCATCCGAATCACGTCCCGCTCCCGTGAGGTGAGGTCCGTGAGCAGCTGCTGGAGGTCGCGGTGCAGCGATTCCCGCATCAGGGTCTCCTCTGGGGAGACGGTGTCGGTTTCCAGCAGATCGCCCAGCTCCGTGTCTCGCTCTTTACCCACCTTGGTTTCCAAAGAAACCGAGCGCGGCACCCGCAGCAGAACTTCGCGCACCTGGGGTGGCGTCATCTCCAGCTCGTTGGCGATATCTTCAATGGTTGGGGTGCGGCCTTCCTTCTGGGCTAGCTTACGCTGGGCCTTCTTGATCTTGTTGAGCTTTTCGGTGATATGAACCGGCAGGCGGATGGTGCGGCTCTGGGTAGCGATCGCCCGCGTGATTCCCTGGCGAATCCACCAGTAGGCGTAGGTGCTAAACCGGTAACCCTTTGTGGGGTCGAATTTGTCGACGGCTCGCTCTAGCCCCAGCGTGCCTTCTTGAATGAGGTCGAGCAGCTCTAGGCCGCGGTTTTGATACTTCTTCGCCACCGAAACCACGAGGCGGAGATTCGCCTTGATCATGTGATCCTTTGCGGCGAGTCCTTGGGTTTGGGCTTCACCAAGTTCGACAGTAGAAATCTCTGCGACACTGGCCCAGAGCTGCTTGCCGGTGGAGAGAACAGCCTTGAGTTCCTCTACCGAAACGCCTGCTGTAGATGCCCAGCGCTGCCAAGAGGGACGGTGCCCGAGGCTGGAGTGGAGCCGATCGTGAACTTCAACAAAGTCGACGTAGCGCTGAATGGCGTCATCGGTCTTAGCCGCCTCTCGGCATAGGTCTAAAAGCTGCATGTAGCGCTGAACCTTTTGCGCTTCTGCAACCTCTTCGTCTCGACCTAGCAGACGAACTCGTCCAATCTCCTGAAGGTAGATCCTCACAAGGTCAGTCGTTCGACGACTGGGCGACTTACCAAAATCGACGGAGTCGTCGTAGTCTACTTCGAGACTACCTAAGTCTTCTTCGGGCTGGTCCGATGGCTTTTCTTGAGTAGCGTCTCCGCGAGTTGGTGAACTGCCGTTGTCGTCGAAGCGAATATCAGCGCGGCTAACATCGCTATCAACGGTGTCTAAAAGGGCAGCGTTGGGTTTTGACTGGTGATAATTAGACGGTTTAGACTGTGATGACATAGTGATCGTCTCAGTTGCTCCAGATAGTGGGGGCAATCCTTTCAGGTCTAAGGGTGTTCTTTACAGGCCTTATGTTTCCCAAATCAGTGACCGACTAACGCCCCATCTAGTTCCAAACTAGGGCAATAGTCGGTCACTGATTGGGCAAGACTCTGTGGGGACTCTTCAGAAGTGTAATTTACTTCTTAAGGACATTTTATGAAGTCGTGCCAAAGATTAAGGCCTCTATATAAAGGGCATAACTCTGACCTCGACAGCGTTATGCAGAACTTACGTTGACTCCTGCGCTAAGCGCATTTCCTCCCCCAACAACGACCCCTCGGCGAATCAGTTAAGGCGTGCTAGCTCAAAAGACTCAAGCTCAGATCGTTCAGACCGTATAGTTCTATCTACAGACCTTGTGTGGCGAGTTCCTGACGGTTTGCCATTCTGATAGTCGGTTATTCAGTAAATTTAGCGTGGATATCGGCACAAACGATATGGTAACTGCCCCATACGACCGCCTGCTGGCGGGCTATAGCGATCGCAAAAGATTGATTGCCCTGCTGCAAGAGTTCCGCCCTTACTTGGAACTACTTCCCAGTTTGCGTCGCCCCGACAAAAGCGTCATTTCAATTCCCCTACCGCTAGTTCGCCTCAGAGAAACTGTCCTGGTATCCTCCCAGAGCTCAGGGCGATTTTCGGCGGGAGATTTGGTTCACCTGCCCTGTGACATTGGCGTCGTGATGTGTGACCCCGAGTGGCAGATCAAAACGGGGGCAGAGATTTTTATCTTTATCCATAGGCCTCAAGAAGACTTTGCAGCGCTGCTGAGGCGCTGGCGACAAACCCAGATTTGGACCAACCAGGGCTACGACTGGGTCATGCCGGCGCGCTACCAGCACATCTTCAGTGAAGGGACCGAGCAGGCCTATCCTTTGTTTGTGCTGACGGAAGACACCTCTGAGTATATTTCTCAAGGCCTTAGCGGGGCAGCGCTCCCGTTTGTTGACCTGTCGGCAGAGCTTGCAGATCCAGCGTCTCACCAGGTTGAGGAGTCTTCTGAGGCGATTGGTTCTGAGCCAGTCGACTCTGGGTCAACGGGTTCTAGGCCACTTGATGCTGAGCCACCTGATGCTGGGCCACCTGATGCTGGGCCTTCTGCTAGCGGCGAGAGCAGTGCGCCAGGGTCTGACTCTTCGCTGGACCTAGGCACGTAGCCGAGCAATTCGACGATCGCTTCAAAAAAGTTAACCTCGTGCGGACGGGGTAACCGACTGCGATCGCATCAGGGTTCTGGCTTCAAGCCCATATGCCAAAGGGCGGACTACCCCACTTGACAGCGGCATTAGGGTTGACTATGACAACAAGTTACGAGAAACTGAATTAAACCGTGAGTGTGAACTCCGCTCGATACTAAGGTAAATGAACATTTGTATCGGCTTTATCGCTCAGCGATGGGGTCTGGAGCGCTCGACTCAGGTTTATGGAATTTGGTTCGCCGTCATTAGCGAGTAAGCGTGGTATGGAAACTCTCGAGTTCATCATTTATCCCGATGGTCGTGTAGAGGAAAAAGTTAGCGGCGTCAAGGGGCAATCCTGCACGGCGGTCACCGAAGCGCTCGAGTCGCAGCTCGGGACTGTTCTTCGCCAAGAGCAGACCTCTGACTACTTCAATGCCATGACCTACCAAGACTCAACCGTGACTCAAGCCGCCAGCGCCTGGTAGCCCCTTCGTTTTGGGCTTGCCCTCGAAAAGTTTTCCCAACCTTCTGAATTTAACCCTGCTATCGTTTATCCAAACTGAGTTACATGTCACACTTCAGCCAAATTAAAACCCAGATTCGCAACCTATCGTTTTTGAAGGCTGCTCTCACCGACAGCGGTATTGATTGGCAGGAAGGCCCCGTTGACATTCAGGGCTACCGAGGTCAGACTCAGGCTGCGGACATCGCGATCGCCCAGAACAACGGCTACGACCTGGGGTTTTGCTGGAATGGCCAGGAGTACGAACTGGTGGCAGATTTGCAGTACTGGCAGCAGCCCTTATCGGTGCAGGGCTTTCTAAATCAGGTGACGCAGCGCTATGCTTACCGCACGATCGTTGCTGAAACGGCGCAGAAAGGATTTCAGGTGACTGAGCAACAGACGCAGCAAGATGGCTCGGTTCGCCTCGTGCTGCAGCGCTGGAGCGCATAGCAGCCCTCAAGACAAATTTTTGGAGATGGGTATGACTCATGGTGGGTCTGGGCTAGAACCAGAGCTAGGGGGGGTGCTACGCAACAAGTTAGAGCAGACCGGCTTAGAGCCCGAGCTAGGGGGGAGCGATCGCCAATCCGGCGTTTACGTTGATGAGCCCACCTGCATCGGCTGTAAGCACTGTGCCCATGTCGCGCGCAACACGTTCTACATCGAACCCGACTACGGGCGATCGCGAGTAGTTCGACAAGACGGTGACTCCGAGGAGCTGATCCAAGAGGCGATCGACACTTGCCCCGTTGACTGTATTCACTGGATTGATTACACCGAGCTCAAGCAGCTAGAGCGAAAGCGCCGCACCCAGATTGTCAAGCCGGTCGGCTTTCCCATCAAGCAGTCAGCAGCGGACCGCTACCGGCGCGAGACCCGCTAGCCTAGATAGTTCTCCACCTCGAATATATCGGCTAGTCTAGGCCTGGTTTCACTTTGGTTGACGGAGTCAGAATTTAGTCTATGCTACTTGAACGTAGACTATTTCTTTAGGTTTCTCCAAAGGCTATGGGTACAGGGTTAAGGACGCCGTTGCATCAGCTAGAAGACGACGCGATCGCCGACGTCGCAATCTCAATCGTTGTGCCCATCTACAACGAAGTTGAAAGCCTCGTTCCCCTAGTCGACGCCATCACAAACACCGTTTCGAGTTTGGGGCCGGCCTACGAGCTGATCTGCGTTGACGACGGCTCTACCGACGGTTCTACCGACCTGCTTCAGAAACTGGCCCAGGAGCGGCCCCATCTACGGGGCATTATTCTGCGCCGAAACTACGGCCAAACGGCGGCGATGGCGGCTGGGTTTAAGCACGCCCGGGGGCAGGCCATCGTCACCTTAGATGGCGACCTGCAAAACGACCCCGCCGACATCCCCCGCATTGTTGCCAAACTCGATGAGGGATACGACTTGGTGAGCGGCTGGCGACGCCACCGACAAGATGACGCCCTTACTCGGCTGCTGCCCTCAAAAATTGCCAACTGGCTCATTAGCCGGGTGACCGGCGTGCAGCTCCATGACTACGGGTGCTCCCTGAAGGCCTACCGCGCCGAACTTGTAGCCGACATGAATCTCTACGGCGAGCTGCACCGGTTCTTGCCGGCCTTGGCCTTTATTGAAGGGGCTCGCATTGCCGAAATTCCTGTAGGCCATCACGCCCGCCAGTTTGGCCAAAGTAAGTACGGTTTAGGTCGGACGATTCGCGTCATGCTAGACCTATTTACGATTTCGTTCATGAAGACGTTCTTGACTCGGCCTATGCACGTCTTCGGGGCCTTTGGGCTAAGCTCTGCTGGAATTGGCATTTTGATCAGCCTTTACCTAACGGTGATCAAGTTTGGGTTCGGTCAGGATATTGGCAACCGGCCGCTGCTGATTTTGGCGGTGGTGCTCATCCTAGCAGGACTGCAGCTTTTGAGCTTTGGACTCCTTGCTGAAATGATGATGCGGACTTATCACGAATCTCAGGGCCGCCCAATCTATCGGGTGCGGCAAATTGTCAATGGGCCGCAGCAGTCCGCCTAGATTTTCGGTACAATTGAACTACTTCTCACGCCAGGGTCACGACGTCAACTTTATGGCCTTCTATGGGGCAACGCCATCACCTATCGCTTACTGATCTGACACAGCGCATTTTGGAGATGTCGGAAACGGGGATCTACCGCGAGTCTATCTTCGAGGTGTTCCACTCCCTGGCGACCAAAAAAGATGTTCGGCGGGCGATCGCCTACGCTAAAACCCTGGGCCTCTACTCCGTAGCCAGTCTCCGGGATGAAACCCTCGGCACCTATTACGAACTTGACCCTGAAATATATCGACAGCGTAAGCGCGCCGTTGGCGATATTGCCCTGTGGGAAGCAGAAATTGAGCGGAAAGCAGCGCTCAAAAAGCAGTCTGCGGCCCAAGCGGAAGGGGACACAGACACCGTTCAGGAAATGTTGGCGACCGCCAGGGGTGCAGCAGGGCTGATGCTGATGCTAAGTCTGTCCTTTGGCTTAGCGGGGTTTCAATATATTTGCGGGATTGGCCTCTGCATCGCTTTGGGGGCGGCGGCAGCCTGGCAACTGCAGCGCCTTTTAGTTCAGCGCCGGCATAAGGCGTCACTACCGGCCGCTGTGATCGAGCAGCAGACCCGGCCGTCTAGGTGATAAAGCGGTAATAATATCATCTGGGGCGACGGCAATGTGGGCGGCAAACCGCTGAGCCAAAGGCGGCAAGATGGCAAAGGGGCTTCCGAACCCTGAAAAAAGATGCAGGTTGTCAGCGTCAGGAATAAGACCAATCAGGGGAAGGCGATCGCCGCTAAAGGCGACGAGACAGTGGTAACAGCGACCTGGCAGGTCGGCTAGGTCCGGCAAAACCTGGCTCATCGCCTGCCGTATGCTGACTTCGCTCTCGGTCAGATTCGCCGCTGCAAACGGATCCCCTAGAGTACGGCTGATCTGCCCCATACAAATGCGCCCGTCTAAGAACTGAATCGCTCCTGGATCCAAAATAGGGTCAGTAACAGGCTTTGCCTGCTGCCAGAGAGGCTCGTACTGGGGCTGAGCGGCCTCCGCCTCCAGGTCGAACCGCTGCGTGTGGGCGGGCATCACTAAAGTGCGTAGAGACGGCGGCAGCGCAGTGGTCTCAAGAAGCTCTGCGTGAGTGAAGTACTGCCGTACGGAATACCCCGATTTTGCCAGCAGGTTCCGGCTCAGCCCGCCCGCACAGACGAGGACGGCGGCGCTGGAGAATGTCTGTGCCGGGGTGAGCACCTCCGCGTAGCCGTTTTTCTGTTCGACCTGAATAGCCTCAGCGAAGTGGGCCGTTCCCCCCAACCGAGTAAAGGCCTGCTGGTAGGCACCAACCAGCCGGATGGGGTCGACATGCCCGTGACGAACGGTCAAGGCCCCCGCGATCGCCGGGCTGAGCTGGGGTTCGCGCTGACGAGCTTCTGAAGTACTCAGTAAGGTGGGAGGAATTTGACAGCTTGCGTAGGTCTGCAGCGCTTGCTGAGGATCTTGCCCCTCAGCGACCGTCAGCAGTAGGTCAAGTTCCCTGAGCTGTGTGTCTGCCTCAAGCTCATCGGGCAAAGCCCGATGACGCTCAATTCCCTCTTGGCAAAGCTGCTGCATAAGCGGCGTCGTCCCTGACCAGTAGGGAATGCCGCCGTAGCTGTAGCGGGTGGCCCTCAGAGGAGACTGAGCGTCCAGCAGCAGCACGGACAGCCCCTGATGGGCAAGCTCATAGGCCACGCTCGATCCTGCTAGACCGCCGCCAACCACAATCCAGTCATACCCACTCGAAGTTGAAGCCATTTGAGTACCCTGCCCATTCTTCCCAAGGCGTTCCGCCCGAAGACTACCGTCGCCTCATCGACTCGGTTTATGCAATATAGAGTCTATGCCCTTACGCCGACGCTAACAGCCTGCCGGACAATTGCTCAAACGTTAATCCATCTGCCAGATGAACCGTTCTAAGGCCAATAGCGCTAGCGCCGCCTAGGTGCCCAATGGTGTCGTCCACAAACAGCGTACGCGACGGCGTCAATCCCTGCTCAGTAACCACGCGCTCAAATACGCTGGGGTTTGGTTTGCGATCGCCCAGCAGATGGGAGTAGTAAACCGCTTCAAAACGACTGGCCAAGGCGGAGGGCTCTCCTACAGTCTCGCTGAGATGCCGCTCAAAGGCAGCTTTGTGAATTTCGTTAGTGTTAGAAAGTAAGAATAGCCGAAACCTCCGAGCAAGCTGGTTGAGCACCTGCAGCCGGTTCGGGGGAAGGTCGAGAAGCATCGCGTTCCAGGCAGCGTCCATAGCCTGGTCTTCGACCCCTTGAGTCTCAAGGTTCAAGAGCGATCGCAGCCCCTGACGAAACTGATTCGAGGTCAGCTTGCCGGTTTCGTAAGCGTCGAACAGCTCAGTTTGCTGATGCTGGGTATAGAGGTGAGTTATGTCTCGGCCCGCCAGCTGGCCAAACGCATCCAGCGTATTTTGATAGGCGATGTTGAGGATAACGCCGCCCAGGTCAAAAATGATTGCGTCTAAGGCTTGGGGGTCAAGGGTATTGTCGGTTAACCGCGTCATCATCCTCAGCCCTAATCTGCCCGGCTGCTAGAGCTTGACTTCGATATCAACGCCAGAAGGCAAGTCGAGCTTCATCAATGCGTCGATAGTTTTGGAGGACGGCTGGTAGATATCGATGATACGGCGGTGGGTCCGGGTTTCAAAGTGCTCCCGCGAGTCCTTGTTGACGTGGGGAGAGCGCAGGACGCAGTAGATACGGCGCTTAGTGGGCAACGGGATAGGACCAATTGCAGTGGCGTTCGTGCGGTTGGCGGTGTCTACGATCTTCTCGCAGCTGGTATCGAGCAGGCTGCGGTCAAACGCCTTGAGGCGAATGCGAATCTTTTGCTGTTGAATAGTTGCCATGGTTTATCAAACGTTCTGGGGATATATCGAGAAAAAATATCAGCAGCCGACGAGACGTCAAACTGCTGATATTTCTAGAACCTATACAAAAGGGCTACTTAAGGATCTTAGAGACCACGCCTGCTCCAATGGTGCGGCCGCCCTCACGAATCGCGAAGCGCATGCCCTGCTCAATTGCAATCGGGCTAATCAGCTCAACGGTCATCTTGATGCGATCGCCGGGCATTACCATTTCCACGGTGCTGCCGTCGTCAGCGGTGTACTCCTTGATTTCGCCGGTTACATCGGTTGTCCGAATGTAGAACTGGGGGCGATAGCCGCCGAAGAAAGGCGTGTGACGGCCACCCTCTTCCTTCTTGAGCACGTAGACCTCAGACTCAAACTGAGTGTGGGGCGTGATAGAGCCAGGCTTGGAAATGACCATTCCTCGGTCAATATCTTCCTTTTTAAAGCCCCGCAGCAGGATACCGGCGTTGTCTCCGGCCATGCCCTCATCTAGGCTCTTACGGAACATCTCAATTCCGGTGACGGTGGTCTTGCGGGTGTCGCGAATGCCCACAACCTCGACCTCTTCGCCGACTTTGACCTTGCCACGCTCAATCCGGCCAGTGGCCACCGTACCCCGACCTGTGATGGAGAAGACGTCCTCAACCGCCATCAGGAAAGGCTTATCGATGTCTCGCTCGGGCGTCGGAATGTACTCGTCTACGGTATCCATCAGCGCGTAGATTTTCTCTACCCACTCGTCTGAACCGCCACCCGTTAGCGCCTCAACTGCTTTTAGAGCAGAGCCAACGGTAATGGGGATATCGTCGCCGGGAAAGTCGTAGTCGCTTAGCAGCTCGCGCACTTCTAGCTCAACTAGCTCAAGCAGCTCTTCGTCATCGACCTGGTCCTGCTTATTCATGAACACCACCAGGTTAGGAACGTTGACCTGGCGCGCTAGCAAAATGTGCTCGCGAGTCTGAGGCATGGGACCATCAGCAGCCGACACAACGAGGATAGCGCCATCCATCTGAGCCGCACCCGTAATCATGTTCTTCACATAGTCAGCGTGGCCGGGACAGTCCACATGGGCATAGTGCCGAGTTTCGGTCTCATACTCAACGTGGGCAGTATTGATGGTGATACCACGAGCCTTTTCTTCGGGAGCCGCGTCGATATCCTCGTATTTACGAGCTTCTGCACCGCCCTTAGCTGCTAGCGCCATGGTGATGGCTGCCGTCAGCGTTGTTTTGCCGTGGTCAACGTGGCCGATGGTGCCAATATTGACGTGGGGTTTGTTTCGTTCGAACTTTGCTCGTGCCATGAGTTATGTATCCTTTTCCGAATCCTCTGAATTACGCGTTCCCTTTACTTTTAGCAATGATAGTCTCCGCAACGTTGCGAGGCACTTCATCATACTCGCTAAATTCCATGGAGAAAATGCCTCGACCTTGAGTCTTAGACCGAATATCGGTGGCATAGCCAAACATTTCCGCCAGTGGAACCTTAGAGGTCACTTTAGCGAGTCCATCGTCCGATCCCATCCCCTCAATCTGGCCACGGCGAGAGTTTAGATCTCCCATCACGTCGCCCAAAAATTCTTCAGGGACCTCGACTTCTACCTTCATCATAGGCTCAAGCAATGCGGGTGCCGCCTTTAAAACAGCATCCTTAATTGCCATCGATCCTGCGATCTTGAAGGCCATCTCCGACGAATCTACATCATGGTACGACCCATCAACCAGAGTCACCTTGAGATCAATAACCGGATATCCAGCCAATATACCAGACTCACAGGCTTCTTTCATGCCCTGTTCAGCTGGATTGACGAATTCCCTAGGGATAGAACCTCCCACAATCTTGGAGACGAATTCAAACCCGCTGCCTGGCTCGCTTGGCTCAACGTCAATCACGACATGGCCATACTGACCTTTGCCGCCGCTCTGGCGAATAAACTTGCCTTCGGTGCTGACTGGCTTGCGGATAGTCTCGCGGTAGGCAACCTGGGGAACACCAATGTTGGCCTCGACCCGAAACTCTCGCAGCATTCGGTCTACCAAGATTTCCAGGTGCAGCTCGCCCATACCGGCAATCACGGTCTGGTTGGTCTCAGGATCAATGCTGACGCGGAACGTTGGATCTTCCTCTGAAAGAGACTGCAGGGCCTTGGAAAGTTTTTCCATGTCCTGCTTTGTTTTAGGCTCGACGGCCACCGAGATTACCGGCTCCGGCACGTAGAGTGATTCTAGGACAATGGGAGAGCTGACGTCGCACAACGTATCGCCGGTAAACGTATTCTTGAGCCCCAAAATCGCACCTAGATCGCCCGCGCGAAGCTCATCGACTTCTTGACGATCGTCCGCTTTAAGAATGATCAGCCGGGCAACCCTCTCCTTATCGTCTTTCGTGGAGTTGAGAACGTAGCTTCCCTTTGCCAGCACGCCTGAATAGACGCGTACGAAGGTAAGACGCCCATAGGGATCAGCCATGATCTTGAAGGCTAACGCCGAGAATGGCTCATCATCGCTTGAGTGGCGAATGGCCTGCTCGCCGCTGGGCAAAAGCCCCTCGATTGGCGGTACGTCAATGGGAGCAGGTAGATAGTCGACTACCGCATCTAGCAGCAGCTGTACTCCCTTATTCTTAAAGGCTGAACCGCACAGCAGCGGCACAACGGTTCCTGCAAGCACTCCGCTCCGAAGCGCTTGGCGAATCTCATCTTCGCTCAGCTCTTCGCCCTCGAGGTATTTCTCCATCAGCTCATCACTGCTATCGGCGATCGCCTCCAGCAGCATGGTGCGATACTCCTCGGCTTTGGGCTTCATGTCCGCCGGAATCTCGACGTCCTCCATGTCTACGCCCAGGTCGTCGTTGTAAAGGCGAGCCCGCATCTTCACAAGGTCAATGACCCCGTTGAACTCGTCCTCAGCGCCGATGGGAAGCTGAATGGGAACCGCATTGGCCCGCAGGCGATCGCGAATTTGCTTGTGGACCTTGTAGAAGTCCGCCCCCGTGCGGTCCATTTTATTGATGAACGCGATGCGGGGTACCGTGTACCGGTCCGCCTGCCGCCAAACTGTTTCAGACTGCGGCTGTACGCCGCCCACCGAGCAAAACACCGCAATAACGCCGTCTAAAACCCGCATGGAGCGCTCGACCTCAATCGTGAAGTCAACGTGCCCCGGAGTATCGATGATGTTGATGCGGTGATCACGCCAAGTCGTACTGATGGCGGCTGCGGTGATCGTGATGCCTCGCTCGCGCTCCTGGTCCATCCAGTCGGTTACAGCTGTACCTTCGTGGACTTCTCCAATTTTATGGACAACGCCAGAGTAGAACAAAATCCGCTCCGTCGTTGTGGTCTTGCCCGCATCGATATGTGCAGCAATCCCAATATTGCGTACTTTTTCTAGGGAAACGCTACGTGCCACAGCTGCCTCCGGTTGTCTTAATCGCGATCGCTATCGGACCCTAATAACGATAATGAGCAAACGCTTTATTTGCTTCAGCCATACGGTGGGTTTCCTCACGCCGACGGATAGCGCTACCCGTCTCGTTGGCCGCATCCATCAGCTCGTTAGCCAGCCGCATCGCCATGGTGCGACCCGCCCGCTGCCGAGAAAACTGGATCAGCCAGCGAAGCGAAAGGGCCACGCCCCGCTCAGAGCGAACTTCCATAGGAACCTGATACGTTGCTCCCCCTACCCGCCGCGCTTTGACCTCCACCAACGGCGTGGTGTTGCGAACAGCCTGCTCAAAGACCTCTAATGGCTCTGTTCCAGTGCGCTCTTCAATAATCCCAAACGCATCGTAGACAATACGATAGGCCAGCGACTTTTTGCCGCTTTCCATGATTCGGCTGACCATCATGCTGACGAGGCGGCTGTTGTATTTGGGATCGGGGGCGATGGTGCGCTTTTGTGCTGATGTACGGCGGGACATACTTAACCTATGTGCATTGGTATATGGCAATAACTAGCTAGAGAATGCTCAGCAAACTGAGCAGACCGGACGAAGCTCAATTGGATCTGTCAAGATCCGCTTTTCGTTGCCCGGCCTAACTTTCGATAAGGCTAAACCCTACAAGGCTATGCCTTGGGTTTCTTCGCGCCGTATTTCGAGCGACTCTGTCGCCTGTCTTTGACGCCGGCCGTATCTAGAGTACCTCGTACGATATGGTATCTGACACCGGGCAAATCTTTGACTCGCCCTCCGCGAATCATCACCACCGAGTGCTCTTGAAGATTATGGCCAATGCCAGGAATGTAGGCGGTCACCTCGAATCCCGACGTAAGGCGGACGCGAGCGACCTTACGCAACGCCGAGTTAGGCTTCTTAGGGGTCGTCGTATATACGCGAGTGCAAACTCCCCGCCGCTGCGGACAGCTTTTTAGCGCGGGAGACTTCGTTTTTTGCTTTGCTTTTTGACGCTCGCTACGGACAAGCTGCTGAATCGTCGGCATTATGGTTTGTGTTTGACCGGCTTGAGGAAAATATTTGCAACGGTCTCCCATGTTAGCAGTTCCCGTCAAAAACGGTCAACAGGATACCCTACCGTCCGCGGCGACAATGCGCTTTAGAGCGTTGAGCTGAGCGCAGCATCCGATTCGGCGATCGCAAAGGAATGGCTGCAGCCACAGGCGCTGGCGGCGTTGGGGTTATGGAACCTGAATCCCCCTCCCAATAGATCCTCAGAGTAGTCAATCTTGAGGCCAGAGACATAGGGCTGGGCCGCTGAGGCGATCGCAATGATAATGTCAGTGGACGAGTGCGCCGCTGAGGTTGTGCCGCTAGGAGATAGGACAACGTAGTCGTCGGGTACCACCTCTTGAAAGCTCAGCTGATACGACAGGTCCAGACAGCCTTCAGAGCAGACATCAACAATTAAAGTAGAGTGCTGTAGCCCCTGCTGCCGCTCTAAGCGTCGCAGCTCTCTGCTAGCAGCATCGGTAACGTGAATCATGGCGAGTTGTCGAGAATAGAGTGATGCGCTGCCTAAATTTCGAGCCCGCTCCATGAGACCAATGCTGGTAGATCAACCCTCAAAAGCGATGCAGATTAAAGGCTTACCTTCTAGTCTGCATCGCTGAAGCTGCGTGAAGCCGCCCGAAACAATAAATTATGTAACGGACTTTTGTTCTACTTCTTCATGGCCTTTAAAGCTACAGGCGCAGCTTAATGCTTGGCCTATTTATTACGGGAGTAGTCGTCTTGGAAACGGATAATATCGTCTTCGCCGAGATACTGGCCGTTTTGGACCTCAATAAGAATTAGAGGAATTACGCCGGGGTTTTCCAGCCGGTGACTCGTGCAGGGAGGCACGTAGGTAGACTGATTGCTCGACAGTAGCGTCTCGGCCTCACCGCAGGTCACGAGCGCTGTCCCAGAGACGACGATCCAATGCTCGCTGCGGTGGTGGTGCATCTGCAGACTCAGACGGTGACCCGGCTTGACTTCAATCCGCTTAATTTTGTAGCCGTTGCCTTCTTCTAGAACCGTGAACGCCCCCCACGGGCGGGACTCACCATTAGCAACACTGAGTGACTCTGGGGACATTTGAGCCAGAGCAGAAATTGAGGATGAGGTAACTTCTTTAGCTTCTTTAGCTTGAACCACGATAGCTTCTCCTAGTTAGATAGAATGAGAGATGGACTCTAGGGTTGGAACGAACAGAGGCCGTAGTAGGTCTCAGCAACGCATCCTCGAGCACAGGTTATCGAGAGCTACTGCAAACCGGCAGCTTTGATTGGGCCGTGAGCATTAGGGCATTAGGGCCATGAAGCCTGAAGTAATGCATTGCTGGCCTCATGAGCAGTATTTCCAAAAATTGCCGTCGCCAAACTCTATCGGGCTAAACACTGCGCAAAACCGTCACAGGACTAGTCGAAATACCCCTGCACAGCAATCTGAACTCACGATAACAGGAGGCCATCTGTGGGGGGAGTAGACCTCGGCCAAAATCACAAAAACTTTGCCTCTTCTTTATTTAGGACCGTTGGCCTCACATTTCGCTGGTTGTCTAATTACATCCATCCCGCTTGCCGGTCAGGTCGCCATCAATACATAACGCTGTCCTGGATTCCACTATACTGGCTACCTCACACTCGCATCCTCACGTCTGCGGCATCGAGCACACTCGCGATCGCTGCAGGCAATTATCAAGGATCAGTGACGCTAGGTTGAAGATTTTACGGAGCATTTCATAATTAGAGGATAAGGCTCTAACCCAACTGTCAAGTCTGCCCTTACCTCGCTCATCTTTGCAGATGACGGGATTACCGGATTTCAATTGCTCTGTTGTAGAATGCTCTAACCCTTGCTGAGATCCCCTATAGCTGCCGCCTCACCGGCGCTTAATCCAACTGTTGAGCCAAATCTGGCGGACAGTTGGAGGGTGCTTTTTCCAAAGTCTACTTCTAGGGTACGGGCTCACTGCCGAAGAACCTGCGCCTCGGAAGTAGTCAATGGTCACTATAAGGACACAGAAGGGACACAGATAAGGAGTACCGCATTGGCGCGAATGCGACAAAAAGACCACAGTATGGACGCCGCGGCGCAGGCAAACCGCCCGAAACGGATGAGGGTCTTTGTACTCAACTCCATCTCCTGCTAGATTGCTGATCACATCACGCATTCACGCTAGCTTTACAAGTTTGAAGAAACTTGTAAGACGTTGACAGGTCACTGCCGAGCCAGCCCGTCACCCCCTTACGGCTCCCACCTTTCGCTTAGTTGCCCAGGTCAACTTACACCATCAAGCAGTTACGAGGAAACAACCGGTTATGGATATCAAGACGCAGTCGCACCGAGGGCAAGATTCATTGCATCCGGGACAACGATGGCTCGTAGAAGAGCGTGATGCGTGCGGTGTTGGATTTATCGCCGACCAGTATGGCCGAGCGTCGCGATCGCTAGTTCAGAAGTCGCTAGGTGCCCTAACCTGCATGGAGCACCGAGGCGGCTGTAGCGCCGACCAAGACTCTGGAGACGGCGCGGGTATCATGACCGCAATTCCCTGGAAGATTATTCAAGCTTGGATGGCTGCGGCTGGCGTCACGACAGACCAGTCGCTGGCCGTGGGAATGGTGTTCTTGCCCCAGGGGAATACTGCAAACGTAGCAAAACAGCTGATCGAGCAAGAGGTGGCCAAGTCGGTTTTTACCGGATTAGGCTGGCGTGAAGTGCCGGTTGATCCGTCCGTGCTGGGACCACAGGCCCGAGAGAATCAACCCCAGATTGAGCAGATTGTTCTCCAGTCCGCTCTTGAGGGGGATGAGCTAGAGCGGGAGCTGTATTTGCTACGCCGCCAGCTGGATAACCGAGTGGTCGAAGTGCTGGCGTCCGGTCAGCTCTCTGACGCAGAGACGGCTGCCCTAGAAGACTTTTACATCTGCTCTCTATCGGGCCGCACCATAACGTACAAGGGGATGGTGCGCTCAGCGGTGCTGGGGGAATTTTACCTCGACTTCAAAGATGAAGACTACGAGAGTCCTTTCGCCTTCTACCACCGTCGCTTCAGCACCAACACCCTGCCCCGCTGGCCTTTGGCTCAGCCGATGCGGATGCTGGGCCACAACGGCGAAATCAACACGCTGCTGGGCAACGTCAACTGGATGATGGCGCGGGAAGCCGATCTCTCCCATGAGGTTTGGGGCGATCGCTTTGATACCATTAAGCCCATTGTCCGGCCAGAAAACAGCGACTCTGCCAGCTTGGACAACGTGCTGGAGCTGCTGGTGCACTCGGGCCGCAGCCCTATGGGGGCGGTGACGGTGATGGTACCAGAAGCGTACAAGAGCCAGCCCGCTCTGAAGGACCATCCTGAAATCGTGGACTTCTACGAGTACTATGGCGGTATTCAGGAGCCCTGGGACGGCCCTGCCCTGCTGGTGTTCAGCGACGGCAAAACCGTGGGGGCAGCGCTAGACCGCAACGGGCTGCGTCCGGCCCGCTACTGCATCACTCAGGACGGCTGCATCATTGTGGCGTCAGAAGCGGGCGTAGTCCCCGTGTCTGAGGCGGAGGTCGTGGAAAAAGGTCGCCTGGCCCCTGGCGAGATGATTGCGGTGGACCTAGAGCGCCACGAGGTGCTGCGCAACTGGGACATCAAGCAGCGGGTGGCCAGCCAGCAGCCCTATGGCGAATGGCTCAAGGCCCACCGCCATGAAATTCAGCCCCAGGACTTTCAAGGTGAAGCTCAGCTTGACGCTGACACGCTACTGCGCCAGCAGGCCTCCTTCGGCTATACCACTGAAGATGTGGAGATGATCATCGAAGCGATGGCCTCCCAGGGGAAAGAGCCCACGTTTTGCATGGGCGACGACATTCCGCTGGCGGTGCTCTCCGATAAGCCGCGCCTGCTGTACGACTACTTCAAGCAGCGCTTTGCCCAGGTGACCAATCCCCCCATCGACCCCCTGCGGGAGAGCCTGGTGATGTCTCTGGCAATGCGGCTCGGCGCGCGGGGCAACCTGCTGGAGGAGAAGCCCGAGTACGCCCGCCAAATCAAGCTTGGCTCACCCGTGCTCAACGATGGGGAGCTGACGGCAATCAGAGACTCTGGCTTTGGCGTTGCCGAGCTGTCTACGCTGTTTAAAATTGACGACGGCCCTGAGGGATTTAAGCGGGCGATCGCCAATCTGTGTCAGTCCGCCGCTGAAGCGGTGCAGAACGGCGCTCAGATCCTAGTGCTGAGCGATCGCCTCCACCCCGACGGCGAGGTGGGCGGCACCGATAAGGGCTACAGCCTGCTGCCGCCTCTGCTGGTAACCGGTGCGGTGCACCACCACCTAATCACTGCCAATCTGCGGATGAAGGCATCGCTGGTCATCGATACCGCCCAGTGCTGGAGCACGCATCATTTTGCCTGCCTAATGGGCTACGGCGCTAGCGCGGTTTGCCCCTATCTCGCTCTAGAGACGGTACGCCACTGGTGGAGCAGCACTAAAATCCAAAACCAAATGGAGAAAGGCCGCTTAGAGAAGATTTCCATCATTCAGGCCCAAGCCAACTACCGCAAAGGGGTTGAGGCAGGCCTGTTGAAAATCTTGTCCAAGATGGGCATATCGCTACTGTCCAGCTACCACGGCGCTCAAATTTTTGAGGCCATCGGCATCGGGCCAGATCTGCTGCAGACGGCATTCAAGGGCACGGTCTCGCGCGTCGGGGGGCTCAGCACCTGGGATTTAGCCCAGGAGGTAATCGCCATCCACGAGCGGGCCTACCCCGAAATCGCCAAGAAGCTGCAGAATTTCGGCTTTGTGCAGTACAAGCCCGGCGGCGAATACCACATGAACAGCCCTGAGCTGGTGAAGGCGCTGCATAAGGCGGTGGCCGACAAAGACCATGACCACTACGAGGTCTACAAGCAGCAGATTGGCAGCCGCCCCCTAACCGCGCTGCGGGATCTGCTGGACTTCCAGAGCGATCGCGAGCCCATCTCGGTAGACGAGGTGGAATCAGTGGAAGACATCGTCAAGCGCTTCTGCACAGGCGGCATGTCTCTGGGGTCCCTGTCTCGCGAGGCCCACGAGACCTTGGCTGTGGCCATGAACCGCATCGGCGGCAAGTCTAACTCCGGTGAGGGGGGAGAAGACGACATCCGCTTTAAGGTGATGAACGACGTGGATGACCAGGGTCAGTCCCAAAGCATGCCTCACCTGAAGGGACTGCGCAACGGCGATACCGCCAGTTCGGCCATCAAGCAGGTAGCCTCGGGCCGCTTCGGCGTCACGCCGGAGTACCTGATGAGCGCCAGACAGATTGAAATCAAAATGGCTCAGGGCGCGAAGCCCGGTGAAGGGGGGCAGCTCCCTGGACGTAAGGTGAGCCCCTACATCGCCCAACTGCGGCTCTCTAAGCCTGGGGTCACCCTGATTTCACCGCCCCCCCACCATGACATCTATTCCATTGAGGATCTAGCTCAGCTCATCTTTGATCTGCACCAGATTAACCCCAACGCCAAGGTCTCGGTGAAGCTGGTAGCAGAAATTGGCATCGGCACCATCGCGGCGGGAGTGGCGAAAGCCAACGCCGACGTGATTCAAATCTCTGGCCATGACGGCGGTACGGGGGCGTCTCCTCTCAGCTCTATTAAGCATGCCGGGGTGCCCTGGGAGCTGGGGGTCACGGAAGTGCACCGCGTTCTGCTGAACAACGGCCTGCGCGATCGCGTCTTGCTGCGGGCTGACGGCGGCCTCAAAGCGGGCTGGGACGTGATTATGGCAGCGCTGATGGGCGCTGAAGAGTACGGCTTTGGGTCTATCGCTATGATTGCCGAGGGCTGTATTATGGCCCGCATCTGTCACACCAACAATTGCCCTGTGGGCGTTGCGACCCAGCAGGAGAAGCTGCGTAAGCGCTTCACGGGCGTTCCCGAGCATGTGGTCAATTTCTTCTACTTCATTGCTGAAGAGACGCGATCGCTGCTGGCGCGGCTGGGCTATCGCTCGCTGAACGATATTGTGGGCCGAACGGACCTGCTGAAAGTGCGCGACGATGCCAAGCTCACCAAGACCGCTGTGCTCAACTTAGACTGCCTGCTGGCGCTGCCCGATGTGCGGGAGAACCGGAGCTGGCTAAAGCACGAAAGCGTGCACAGCAACGGCCCGGTGCTGGATGACGACATCCTTGGCGACCCTGAGATTACCGCCGCGATTAAGACTCATGGCGATGTCACTAAAGCGGTGGATATCGTCAGCACTGACCGCTCTGTTGGCGGGCGGCTGTCGGGGGCGATCGCGAAGGCGCACGGCAACCGGGGCTTTACGGGTCAAATCACCCTGAACTTTAAGGGCAGCGCTGGTCAGAGCTTTGGGGCCTTCTGCCTCCCAGGCATGACGCTGCACCTGGAAGGGGAGTCCAATGACTACGTGGGTAAGGGTATGCACGGCGGCGAAATTATCGTCAAGCCTTTGCCCGAAGCGGCCTATGACCCGTCCCAAAACGTGATCATCGGCAACACCTGCCTCTATGGTGCGACAGGGGGTACCCTGTACGCCAACGGCCAGGCTGGGGAGCGATTCGCGGTGCGCAACTCCAAGGGACGTGCGGTAATTGAGGGCGCAGGCGACCACTGCTGCGAGTACATGACTGGCGGTGTCGTGGTGGTGCTTGGCCGCGCGGGACGCAACATCGGCGCCGGCATGACCGGCGGACTAGCCTACTTCTTAGATGAGGAAGGGAGCCTGCCGGAGAAAATGAATCCGGAGATCGTTTCAATTCAGCGTGTGCAGACGGCGGCAGGCGAAAAGCAGCTCAAGTCTCTGATTGAGGCTCATGTAGAGCGTACCGGCAGCCAGAAAGCGCAGCAAATTCTAGACCAGTGGTCGGAGATGCTGCCGCGCTTTTGGCAGGTAGTGCCGCCGTCTGAAGCTGATGGCGTAGAAGCGACGGCAAGCGCTGTAGATGACAAGCTGCTGACGACGGTCAGCTAGCGGCTACTGCGCCGACGCTGATTCCGGGGACCTTCGTAGGTCCCCGTTTTACTGATTCAGGAGTTCAGCCTCTACAGTGCAACAGTGCGCTAGCGCTCCAGAATAATAGTCACTGGAGCATCGTTTGTAATACTGACCTGCATGCTGGCTCCAAACCTACCTGTCTTCACCTGCAGGCCACTCTCCCGCAGCAGCGCTACAAACTTGTCGTACTGAACCTCAGCGATCGCCGGGGCAGCGGCTTGGTCGAACGACGGGCGGCGTCCCTTACGGCAGTCGCCGTACAGCGTGAACAGAATCGCGGCAGTCCCTAATCTCAGCGAAGCGGATTAGGGAAGGATAGCGCGTGAGCGTAGCGAACATAGTACGATTGTCTCAGTGCATACATCGAGTTATGGCAACACGCCGTGTAACGTATAGGCTCTACCCGACGACCCAGCAAGGGGCGATGCTGTTCGAGTGGCGGCGTCTTCATGCCTACCTGTACAACGCCTGCATAGAGCACCGCCGCACCAGCTACAAACAGCACGGGCAGTCTGTGGGCTACATCGACCAGCAAAACCTGCTACCTGCATTCAAGGAGTGCTGGCCAGAGTACAAAGCTTTGGGCAGTCATGCTTTGCAGGCTACGGTCAAGGGAGTAGACTTTGCGTTTCAGCGGTTCTTCAAAGGGCTAGGGAAGTATCCCAAGTTCAAGTCGATACGGCTGTTCTCTGGCTGGACCTATCCGTGCGGTTCTGGCTGGAAGGCGCTAAGCGATGGCATCAATGGTTGCCTGCAGCTATCAAACTTGGGCAAGATTCGGATGCGAGGACAAGCTCGTACCTGGGGGAGACCGACAACCTGCACGATTGTCTACCGGCCAAGTGAAGGGAAGTGGTACGCCTCCATCACCGTGGCGTGCAGCCCAGAGCGCCAAACCGCTGGCGGTGCTGTCGGGATAGACTTAGGCTGCACTAATGCGGTGTCGTTCTCAGACGGCACCAAAGAGGAAAAGCCTGAGTTCATCAAAGCGGGCGACGTCGCGGTTAAGCAGGCCTGCAAGGTGCTGCGCCGCAAACGCAGGCCCAACCGCAAGCAGGGCGTCAAAGCCTCTAACCGCTGGCGCAAAGCCAGACGCAAAGTTTCCAAGATTCAACGCAAGGTAGCCAACCAGCGAGCGGATTGGTTGCACAAGCTCACCAGCAACATAGTTAGCCGTAATAGCCTAGTCGCCGGAGAGCAGCTTAACGTCAAGGGCATGACCCGCAAGGCCCGCAAAGGCAAGCGGAAACGTCAAAAGGCCGGTCTCAATCGCTCAATCCTGTCGGTGGGGTTTGCAAGGGTTAGACCGCTGCTGTCCTACAAGGAAGCTGAGGCGGGCGGATTCTATCTGGAGTCTCCTACCCGGCAGCTCAAGCCGTCCCAGCGCTGCGCTCAGTGCTGGGAGCTGACGCCCAAGACGTTGAGCGACCGTATCCACCGATGCCAACACTGCGGCCATACCGAAGACCGCGATACCAATGCTGCTCAGGTCAATCTGATCTGGGCACGGGGGCAGGAATCTTCCCTCGCAAGCGCTGAGCCGCCTAGCTCTACCAACTGCGGAAGCATGAGGCAACTAGGGGCAATGAAGCGCACGAAACACCTAGCTCAGCGTAGCGGTTAGGTGTAGTTCATTTGGCTGATTATCAGCAGCTCGCCATTGATATCTTGTACAGAGCAGTCGAAGCGATCGCTATCTTCACTAGGAAACAGCCGCAGCTCTAGACATTTGCGGGCCATCCACTGCAGCTCAGCGTCGGTGTCGGTGCTGGCGATGCCCACTAGCACGTTGAGGCCACGCCCAATAGAGCCAATAACTTGACCGCTAACGGTGACGCTGGAGGCAGTAACGCGTTGAATCGCATAGCAGTTGACTATAAACCAGATTTACAGGGACACACTGCCATAGACAGCGATCGCACTATTGCATTGGTTCAGTTGCTTAGGACATCAGAATTGGCTAAAGCCTGACGTTGCGTAAGCAACTGAACGCGCAAATGTCCTACAAGGCTGCGTCTGGAGACAAGAAGACAACAGTTAACCAAAATCATCGCCGCCGAGTCTCAATCACCCAACGTCACCGATAAACCACCCGGCTGGCGATCGGCATCCGCCACCCCGTCCCAAACGCCCGGTCCGTCACCTTCAGCCCCGGTGCCGCCTGCCGCCGCTTAAACTCCGCCCGCGTCAAAAGCTTAATCACCCGGTCCACCACCTCACGGGGATGCCCCGCCGCCTCCACCGCCTCCACAGGCTGATGGTGAATCAGAAGGCGATCCAAAATATCGTCCAGCACCTCATAGCTGGGCAGCGAATCCTGGTCCACCTGCCCTGGCTTTAGCTCCGCGCTCGGCGCTTTCTCAATAATTGCGATGGGCACAATCTCTTTCCCCTGAGACACAAGCTGCCCTAAAGGCTTACCTTCATGCTCATTCAGCCAGCGGCAAATATCGTAAACCTTCGTCTTAGGCACATCCGCAATCACCGCCAGCCCCCCATTCATATCGCCATACAGCGTGCAGTAGCCCACCGCCATCTCCGACTTATTGCCCGTGGTCAGCAGCAAATGGCCGAACTTGTTCGACAGCGCCATCAGCAGATTGCCCCGAATTCGGGACTGCAAATTCTCCTCCGCCACGCCAAACTCGCTACCCGCAAACAGTCCATCCAGCGTCTTGTCGTAGCCCTGCATCAGCGTCTCAATGGGCAGCGTCTCGGTGCGGATGCCCAGGGTTTGGGCCAGCTGCTCGGCGTCGCTAATCGAATGGCCCGAGCTGTAGGGCGAGGGCATCAGCACCCCCAGCACGTTCTCTGGGCCCAACGCCGCCGCCGCGATCGCCGCCACAAGGGCCGAGTCCACGCCGCCGCTCAGCCCCAGCAGCACTTTCGAGAAGCCGCACTTGCCCGCGTAGTCCTTCACCCCCAGCACCAGCGCTTCCCACAGCTCAGCCGCGTCGCTGTCAGCCAGAGGATAGACCGGTCCCGGCTTGAGGCTCCCGGCTTTAGCGTCAAACTCGGCCGCCAAAAAGTCTGGCTCGAACGACTTGGCCCGACAAACGACGCCGCTAGGGTTGACGCCCACGCTGCTGCCGTCAAAAACCAGATCGTCATTTCCCCCCACCTGATTCACGTAGAGCACCGGGACGCCGTGCCGCGCGGCGGCGTGGGTGAGCATCTCCTCCCGCAGTCGCTGCTTCCCGAGGCTGTAGGGCGACCCCGAGACGTTGACGATCAGCTGAGCGCCCTGGCTGACCAAATCTGCCAGGGGATTGAGGGTGTAGCTGCGCCGCCCCCAAAATTCTTCGTCGTTCCAGACGTCTTCGCAGATGGTGATGCCAATTTTGACGCCGTCAATTTCGAGTAGGTTGTGGCCCGGACCGGGGGCAAAGTAGCGCTTGTCGTCGAACACGTCGTAGGTGGGCAGCAGCCGCTTGTGGAATTGGGCTTGATTTTGGCCGTGGTGCAGCAGCGCCAGACTGTTGAACAGCGGCTTTTCTCCCTGCTTGTCGGCTAGAGGGTTGGGCTGGGCATAGCCCACCAGCGTAAACAGGTCTGCCGGAAGCCGCGCCGCCAGTTCCTCGACCTGCTGGGCCATGGCGCTCACAAAGCCCGGACGCAGCAGCAGGTCTCGCGGCGGGTAGCCTGAAATTGACATCTCGGGGGTGAGCAAGAGTTGGGCCCCCGCTGCCGCCGCCTGCCGCGCCGCCGCCACAATTTTCTCTGCGTTACCCGGCAGGTCGCCAATGATGGGGTTGAGCTGAGCGATTGCAATTTTCATAAGGTCAAACTGTCGTGAAACACTGTTGGGGTTGATGCTGCATTAGACAAACACCAGCGGCTTGCCTTTGAAAGGGGCAAACTTTTCCGAGTCGAACCGATACAGGCTCGCGGGCCTGCCCGCCCCCCGAGAGACCTTGATCCCCGTATCGGTCAAAAACCCTAGCTTGAGCAGGCGGGCGCGGAAGTTTGAGTAGTCAGAAAACTGGTCCCCCAGCACCGTGCAGTAGAGCTGATAGAGGTCCCCTAGGGTAAACGTCTCCGGCAGCACGTCAAAGGCAATGGGGCTATATTCGAGCTTGTTGCGCAGGCGGCGATCGCCGTAGCGGAGGATTTCGCTGTGGTCGAAAGCTAGGTTGGGCACCTGGTCGAGTGGGTGCCAGGCGATGGCGCTGCTGTCGGCCTTGCTGTCAGGGACAACCAGCTCCGCTTCCGCAAACCGCACTAGCGCAAAATAGCTCACCGACAGGTAGCGACGCCCCGCAGCTTCCCTCGGGTCGCGCTCGGGGCCGCCAAAGGTGTAGAGCTGCTCTAGGTATAGGTTATCCACTCGAATTGTCTCAGACAGCACCCGGTACGCCGCCGCCTCCAGGGATTCGTTCCCCAAAACCAGCGTCCCCGGCAGGCTCCACCGCCCGCAGTAGGGCGGCTCTTGTCGCATGACGAGCAGCACCAGCAGTCGACCTTGAGCGATATCCACAGAGAAGATGACGCTCTCGACACTCACGCAAACGTCTGCGGGTTTGGCTTGACCTTGGGCTGTTGACATGTGTACAAATGTTCTCGGTGGATATAGGCCTTGACCGGAGGCGTAATGGCCGTCAGATCCCCTGCTTCGCGGTAGGCCGAGGAGGACACCGGCAGCCCCGTCAGGTCCGCCAGCTCAACGATCGCCCCCATCCGGCGCAGCTGAGCCAGAGGCGCTGAGCGCACGGGATAGCCCGGACGAGGCACAACCAGCAGCTGCACCTGGCTCAGCAGATCGTCAACTCGATACCAGCTGTGCAGCTGGTCAAGCAGGTCGGAGCCGACCACCAGGGTCAAGTCTGCTTCGGGGTAGCGCTGCCGCGATCGCGCTACGGTAACCAGCGTTCTGGAGTTGCTGAGCCCTTGGTCGCAGTGAATGTTAGAGCGGTGGGGGTCGAGGTCGTCAATCAGCAGCCGCAGCATGGAGGCCCGGTGCTCGATGGGGGTTTGGTGGTGCTTAAACGGGTTGTCGGAGGCCCAAACCAGCACCCGGTCAAACCGATGCGACAGCCAGCCAAGAATTTGCTGATGGCCTGCGGTCGGGGGGTCAGCGCTAGTACCAAACAGGGCAATCGAAGTCATAGGGCAATGCTAGGAGAGGGTAAGGGGAAGGGAAGAATGGGCAGACTGACTTAGCCGATTGAACTTAGCCGATTGGACTTGCCCGATTTGGGCGCAGCTGCTTGGACTCAGCGGTCTAGAGACTGGATTTTGCTGCGGGTGCGCTGCGCCACATCCTGAAGCGCCTCAGAAATGATGGGGGAGCAGGTGCCGGGGCGGGAGGGATAGCGCACCTGCTCCGGCAGCGATCGCACTGACTGCCGGGTTCTGGCCGCAATTTGGCTGAGCGGTTCAGGGGAGATTAGACGTTCTCCCTGCCGCATGACGCAGCCTAGCAGCGGGGTTCCGAACTTAGCGGGATCGTCGTCCGCTAGCCCCAGGCAATCCTGCTGAAGCTGCCCGCCGTCGTCAACTTGCCGAAAAATCTGCTTGCGTCCCGGCAGCATGGTCTTGCCGGTGGCCCCCTTCATGATAGGGACGCCGTTGATGTTCACCAGCTTGTAAACCCCGTTGACGGGCTGCCCCGTCACCAGCTTCGTGCCGATGCCGTAGCCGTCAATCTCCGCTCCGGCCTCCTGCAGCCGCGCGATTTCCCGGGCGTCGAGGTCACCGCTGGCCAAGATGGTAACCCCCGGCAGCCGCGATCGCACCGCTTGAGACAGCTCGACTAAATCTCCTGAGTCTAGCCGCACCGCTTTAATTTCTAGGCCCGCCTTGGCCCGCTGTGCCAGCCGGTCCACCGCCTCTAGGGTGTCGTAGGTGTCCACCAGTAGGGCTGAGTCCGGGAAGTACTTGAGGAAGGCGGTAAAGGCGGCGTCCTCACTCTCTTCTAGGGCGGAAAGGGCCATCACCAGGGAATGGGCCATAGTGCCGCTGGGGGTTTGCCCTAGCTTGAGCGCCGCCAGCACGTTGGAGGTGGCGTCCATGCCCCCCGCGATCGCCGCCCGCGCCGCCCAGAGCGAGGCCTGGGGGCCAAAGGCGCGGCGGCTGCCAAATTCTAGCAGGGTGGCGTCATCACCAGCTACGTCCCGCAGCTGCGCGGCCCTCGTCGCCACCAGGGTCTGGTAGTTAATGGTGTTGAGCAAATAGGTTTCTACAAGCTGCGCCTGCCACAGGGGGGCATCAATTCGCAGTAGAGGCTCGTAGGCAAACAGGGCCGTCCCCTCCGGAGCCGCCCATACCTCCCCAGTAAACTTGGCCTCCGCTAGCAGCGACCAAAACTGCTCTGGCGCTCGGCCAAACAGCCCCGTGTCCCGAAGCTGCTGCAGCTGCTCTGGGCTGAAGTGGAGATGGGTGAGGTAGTCTAGAACCTGCTCTAGGCCAGCGGCGATCAGGTATCCAAAGTCCTCTGGCAAGCGGCGCAAAAACACCTCAAAGCTGGCGGGGTGCTGGTGAATTTCTTCCCCAACGTAGCAGGCCGTCATGGTCAGCTCGTACAGGTCGGTGAGCAGGCCATAGTCGATTGGGGAGAGATTTAAGGAGGAGTCCATGGCTGCCGCAGGGTCTATCTGCGAAAAAATTGTCTGAGAGCGTTCAGTCCATCCGCGAACATAATGCTGCTGCTGGCGAATAGAGGGGCAACCCCCGATGAGGTTTGGCTTCGCTTTGACCTCACCCACAGATAAATCGCGGGCTAGTAGAGGTCACCTACTAAAGTAGGCTAAAGCCATGCTCAGAAGTCGTTTCAGCAGCTTGACCTTCTCCGGAGTCCGCTTCAGTGGACGGCCCTCAGTAGCCCGCCGTTTACGCGCGGGCGATTGCGAAGCGTAGCCAATCGGCACAGTGAGGGGTGAAACACCCTAGTGACCAACAGCACCCTAAAGCGCGGGCCAGCTAAGAGCACTCAATGGTTCTAGATAACCCGTGATGTCCCGGTGGGTAGGGTGAACTCTAGCTTAACCCGATTATAGTGAGTTTGACTAAAAAGATCGATCACTTCCCGCCATGACACCTACCGACCTACGCGATCGCCTCCATGCCCTCGACGGTCAGAGCTACGGCGCGTATAGGCAGCTAAAGGGGCCGTATTCCTTCCCCAGCTTCACGCTGTGGGTGGACCGGGTGCAGGCCGACCCCTTTGCCGCCCCCAGCCAGCTGCGCCTCAAGCTTCCTCAAGCTACCGCCCAGCTTCCCGCCGACTGCTCCGCCACCCGCAGCCGCGAGGTGGCCCTGCGGGACTTCCTGACGCGGCAGTTCCAAAGCGCGATCGCCCGACATGCCCAATACACCTTGGGGCAGCGGGGCAGCGGCAAGAGTGGGGTAGTGGCGATCGCCTCAGCGGGGCAGGCCATACTGGAGCGCAGCGCCGTGGTGCTGTCAGGGGGCGGCGTTGAGGTGCGCTTTACGGTGGGGCTTCCGGCCCAAGGTCGGCGAATTTTAGGGCGGCAGGCGGCCCAGCTGCTGTGCGAGGTGGTGCCGCAGCTGGCGGCGCAGCTGGAATACGGCAGCCTGGATGCAAAAGCTCTAGAGCAACACCTCAACACCGCCGAAGACGCCGACTGGCTGCGGCGTCAGCTGGCCGCTCGGGGGCTAGTGGCGTTTGTAGCCGACGGTGCAGTCCTGCCCAGACAAAGCGGCGTCAGCGATCGCCCCTTAACCGGCGGCCTCCCCTTTAGCGCTCCCCCCACCCTGCGGGTAAGCTTTGAGCGCCCCCACTACGGCCCCATCACCGGCATGGGCCTCCCGCGAGGCATCAGCCTCATTGTGGGGGGCGGCTACCACGGCAAATCTACCCTGCTCAAGGCGATCGCCCAGGGCGTCTATAACCATGTGCCGGGGGACGGGCGGGAGTGGGTGGTGACGGATGCGGGGGCGGTGAGCGTCCGGGCAGAAGACGGGCGGCCCGTGGCCAAGGTCGATATTTCGCCTTTTATTAACGGCCTGCCCCAGAGTGGCCTGAGCCAGGGTAACCAGAACCACCAGCCCACCACCGCCTTTAGCACCGACAACGCCAGCGGCAGCACCTCCCAAGCCGCCAGCATCATCGAGGCGCTGGCGGTGGGGGCGACGGCGCTGCTACTGGACGAGGACACCTGCGCCACCAACTTTATGATTCGCGATCGCCGCATGCAGGCGCTGATTGCCAAGGACAACGAGCCGATTACGCCGTTTGTAGACCGAGTGGAGGCCCTGTACAAAGTCCACGGCGTCTCGACGGTGATGGTGATGGGGGGCAGCGGCGACTACTTCGAGGCGGCGACGGTGGTGGTGGGTATGACGGCCTTTGCCCCGGAGGATCTGACGCAGCGGGCCAAGGCCATCGCCCAGGAGTACGGCACCGCGCGGCTCCAGGATGCGGACGGGGACTTTGGGCCGGTGAGGCCGCGTCGCCTTGAGCTCGCCGGGCGGCTTTCGAGGGGCGATCGCCGGGTGAAAGTAAAGGTGCGAGACCTCAATCAGCTGAGCCTAAACCGCGATCTGATCGACCTGAGGGCCGCCCAGCTAGTAGATGAGGCCCAAACGCGGGCCATCGGCTATGCCATTCTGCACTTTGAGCAGCTGAGCGAGGGGCGACCGGGCGAATCGCTAGATGCCCAGCTCACGCAGCTAATGGACCTGTTAAACCGGCAGGGTCTAGACGCCATAATCCCCAGCGCCGCAGCCTGCCCTGACGGCGGTCTGGCCGGGTTTCGCCGCTTCGAGCTGGCGGCAGCCCTAAACCGCATGCGCAGCGCTGGAGGCCAGTGGTCGTCTGGGATTGGGGGGTAAGGGGTAGCCGCTGCGATCGCTGCTGTTTGGTTTTGCCTGGCTGGTCTGGGCAAGAGCGTCTATCGTATAGGAGGTAACTGCGTATTCCCCCCAAGCGCCATGAAATGCATTATTCACAGGCGGGCTCAGTTCTCCGCAAGCCACCGCTACTGGCTACCCGAGCTGAGCCCGAGCGCAAACGCCGCGCAGTTTGGCCAATGCGCCCGGTTCCCTGGCCACGGGCATAACTACCTGCTGTATGTGTCAATTGAGGGAGAGCTAGACCAATACGGCATGGTGCTCAACCTCTCGGAGGTCAAGCAGGTAATCAAGCGAGAGGTGACCGGGCAGCTGGACTTCTCTTATCTAAATGACGCCTGGCCCGAGTTTGAGGAGACCCTGCCCACCACCGAGAACATTGCCCGCGTCATTTGGCAGCGGCTGGCTCCGCATCTGCCGCTGACGCGCATTCGACTTTTTGAGCATCCTGAGCTTTGGGCAGACTACGAAGGACAAAATATGGAAGCCTATCTCACCATCAAAACCCACTTCAGCGCCGCCCACCGTCTGGCGCTGCCGCACCTCAGCCTTGAGGAAAATCTAGAGATCTACGGCAAGTGTGCTCGTGTCAATGGCCACGGCCACAACTACCACCTAGAGGTCACCGTCAAGGGCGAAATCGATCCCCGTACGGGCATGATTGCCGACCTCGGGCAGCTGCAGCAGATCCTCGACGACCAGGTGATTGAGCCGTTTGACCACATGTTCCTCAACAAGGATATTCCCTACTTCGAGCAGGTGGTGCCCACGGCAGAGAATATCGCCGTCCGCATTCGCGATCTGCTGGAGGCTCCGATGCGCGAAACGGGAGCTGCGCTGCACAAGGTGGTTTTAATCGAGAGCCCCAACAATTCCTGTGAGGTTTATGCCGCCTCAGCTACCGAGGAGGCAAGTGCCTCAGGCACGACTGAGACCTCTGCCCCAGCCTTATCTGGCGTCAGTGCTGGCTGAGCAGCCGTAACCAGAGTCACGAAGGACAATTTCCTTGTCAAAGGACGGGGTTCTTTGCTAGTTTAGTAAAGCGTCGAATAAACGTGGCGCTGCGCCGGGATAGCTCAGTTGGTAGAGCAGAGGACTGAAAATCCTCGTGTCCCCAGTTCAAGTCTGGGTCCTGGCATTTTTTTTATTGTTGACGCTCGGATTGCTCAGGCTAATGGGCGATCGCCGGTCGCGAAGGTCGGTGTGCGAGTTGTTCTATGCGGCGATCGCCCGCCGCCATCGAACCAATCATCGTAGCGACGACGAGACGAACGATAGATCTATCGAGGCAGCACGTCATCAAGCTTAAGCTGCAGCGCTGGTAGTAGAGCTGATTTAATAACCTGTCCAAGACGGTACTGGGCCTGATCGTAATCATCCCCCATGAGCTGGCAGACGGTAATAGTGGGTTGTTTTGGTCTGCCGATGAATGCTATGCCACCTAGACCGCGATAGTCTACTATCCAGTATTCAGGTATACCCAGTAAGGCGTATTCGTCCACCTTGCGGGCATAATCAGTTTCCCAGTTCGTGCTGACCACCTCGACGATTAGCTTAATTGACGTTCCTAGCGTAATCACTGGTTCTCGCTCCCATAGCGGCTCATTGACGAGGGCTGTTTCATCCAAAACGATAACGTCGGGGCGTCGGGCGGTGGCTACGTCGGAGAAAGGCCGGATGATGCAGGTTCGGGGAATAAACCACGGATGGCTTTGGCGCTCCAGCTCGATGTTGAGCTTGCTGGTGACTTTGCCTGCAACGGCTTCATGGGGGCCGGTGGGTTCCATATCAATCAGCTCTCCATCGGCTAGCTCATAGCGAGGGCTGTCACCATATTGAGCCAAAAAGGCCTCGAAGGTCAGGGGTTGAGATAGGACGTATGCCATGTTTCGACTCCTATCACACAGAGCGTGTCAGTTCTTGAATTGTAGCCGGTGGGGCGATCGCCCTCGCTCTCGGAGATACGGCGCGCGCGATAGGGGCCGTAAGGGCACAGTCATGCTGCGCCCCTATATCACCCTTGGGGATACGGCTCCTACGCGATCGCTGGAGGCGCAACGCGCTTGGTGAGAATGCGCATGATTTCGCCCGGTTTGGCGGCGCGGATCACCTCAGTAGAGCGAATGATCGGCAGCGGGATGGACCAGTCGTTGGGGTCGGCGTAGCCCAGCTTATGCAGCCGCAGGCGACAGTTGTCGACGGCGTGGGGGTGGCCAAGGGCGATCAGCCGCAGGGAATAGAATTCCGGTGCGGCGGCTTCGGGATGCGGCGCGTGGGGGGCGATCGCGGTATGGGGGGCGTTCCGATGTAGGGGGCGACCGGCCGGTCGCCCGTACGGGGGGCGGAGAAGGCGATCGGATGGGTAGGGGAATCGGTGCGGCCCTGGGGGTCGCTGAGAAGGTAAATCATGAGGTTTTTCCTGTGGTTTGGAGGAAAGACGCCCAGATCGTCTAGCCATCCACCGGTGAAGAACGGGATGGCTACCACAGGATAAAATCGGCGGTAGCCATCGCGTTGGTACTGTCAACGCGGTGGTGATGCTCTCTGGCTAGTGTGGTCGCACTGCCAGGGGGCGCGCTAAAGTATTGGGCGTCTCGTAAGTTGGGTGCGGTTGGCACCCATGGATAGAAACTTTAGCGGATGTTGCGGCCCGTGACAACCGTACTAGCGAAAGTGACATACTCCCGACGCTGATGCTGCGTATATAGCGCGGGCTTCTTGGCTCACGCACCGCAAACGAATGGGTACCGCACAAGAAGGTTTCCTACTTCATCTGGTCCTGTCTAGCCATACAGCAAGCTGTACTGGCCCCGATTGGATCCCATCCATAGGAAATTTGTTTTACGTCCGGGCAATGACCAACCCCAGACAGATTGCTTTTTTGAGCTTCCTTTCTTCCAAAAACTGTGTCGCGTCACCGTTACGTTTTCTATGGGTGATACTTTTCTCGACGAACACCTTGGAGGGGTGGAAAACCTTGCTAAACAATTGATATGTATACATTCTAGCATGCACAAGTACTGTTCACCTCCGGCTCACGCGGCTCTCATCCCGACGCTTAATCAAAGATTAAAGCGCGGGACTTCCCGCCTAAAAGTTAAAATTTATTGGGAAGCGGGGCGAGATTGGGCGAGGCGTGGTCTTGCCGCAGCCTAGGCGGTAACGGGGGTTTTACGCTGGAGGCGATCGCTATCGGTTCACGGAATGCGCGATCGCGTTGTGACCTCTGTAGTTGAGGGACTTGTGGTAACGGCTGAGCAGATTTTAGAGGTCTAGTCCCATTGCTTTTTGCGGGCTACGTCTACGATTTGCTGGGCTTCTTCTAGGGGGATGTTGTAGCGATCGCTTAAGGCTTGAGGCATTTGGTCGCAATCGCGATCGGGGTCGATATCGTTGAGATAGGACGGCAGCGCGATGTTGCAGAGTAACGGTGGCTCGTCACCATTGAATTGCTTCAGCAGTGAGGTTTTTCGATTCTCGAAAGTCACTGGCTAGCAGAAAGGCGCTGCTGAGGTTGGCGATGAGGAGGTCGGCGCTGCTGAGGTTGGCGCTGCTGAGGTTGGCTCTGAAGAGGTCGGCTCTGAAGAGGTCGGCGCTGCTGAGGTCGGTGCTGCGGAGGTCGGTGCTGCTGAGGTCGGCGCTGCGGAGGTTAGCTCTGCTGAGGTTGGCGTCGATGAGGTTGGCGTCGCTGAGGTCGGCGTCGATGAGGTCGGCGCTGATGAGGTCGGCGCTGCTGAGGTCGGCTCTGCGGAGATTGGCGCTGCTGAGGTTGGCGTCGATGAGGTTGGCGCTGATGAGGTTGGCGCTGATGAGGTCAGCATTTGGCAAGCTGATTCTAGCGAGGGAACGTCTAGAGCCGTTGATAGTCTCAGCAGCTCTAACGAGAGCATTTCTGGAGATAGGATTAGCCTCGCTGTCGTAGGCGTAAAGGGTATCCCAATGAGGACGCAGTCTCATGTATTCAGCCACTTGAATACCCGCATAAGTTGCTAGTCCAAGTGGAATAATTGCGCCTAGAATAGTTAGCCTAAGCCGATTGTTGCGACGCTTGCGACTACTCTGCTCAAGTATCTCGCTGGCTATTTCCGAGAGCGGTAGACTGTCCTCATGTTTCTTCTCAAACAGCTTTGCATCGGTCAGCTGTCGTCCCTCAAGCAAATAGCTGCTTACAAACTTGCTGCTGTGTCCACTCGTCAGCGGCCTGCTCAATCTTCCGCTGCTGCCGCAGCAAATCCCGGTCCGCGTCTAGCCACCGCCGCAATCGCGGCCAATGGCGAATCAGCGCCTCATGGGCCACATCCACCACCGCCAGCCGCTGCCCCTCACTCCCCTTGCCCACCAGCTCACTGGTCACCACCAGGTTCTCATCCGCCAGCCGCTGCACCACCGCATCCACCACTGGCGCAGGATGCTGGCTAGTCACCAAGCTCTGCTTCAGCACCCGCCGCCGGGTGTCCTCCGTCCCTTCCCCCAGCTGGGTCAAATTCAAAAACACATGCCGCGCCGTGGCCTGCTGCGCAGTATCCAAAGACTCGTACACCGCATTCGCCCGCTGCTGCAGCGTCCCCGTCACCCCGCCCAGCTGGGCGTAGGTCTTCAGCTGTAGCGTATTTTCCTGCCGCTGGTTCCACAGCTCCCGCAGCGTGTACTGCAGCAGCGGCAAATTCCCCGGCGACTTCTCCACATCATCCAGCAGCGACCTTCACCAGCTCCGGCTCCGCCGATAGCTCGACCCGCTTCGCCGGTTCCAAAATCGCATCCGTCAGCTCATCGCGGTTCATCGGCGTCACCGCCACCAAATTTTTCTGGACCTGCCGCGCCAGCCCGCCGTAGTCCTGCTCAAAGCACTTGCCCACAAAGTCCGATCGCATCGCCACCACCAGGCAAAGCCGCTCCGGCAGAGCCTCCAGCGCCCCCAGCAGCACGCCAAAAAAGGCCTCCCGCTCCGCCGCATCTTGGCACAGGGTAAAGGCCTCCTCAAACTGGTCCACCACCAGCACCACCTTCGGCGCGTCCGACGTGCTCACCAGCCGCCGCAGCCCATCGGCCCCCGCCTTAATCAGCCGCTCCGCCTTTCCCAGCTGCGCCGCCCGGTCCAGCTTCGGCAGGTCCTCATCCACAAAGGCCAGCGCCAAATTCTGCAGCGGCTGCTCCCCCGGCAGCATCACGCGCACCTCCCACTGGTCACTCCCCAGCAGTCGCCGCCCCCGCTGTAGCTGGTGCAGCAGCCCCGCCCGCAGCACCGAGGATTTGCCGCTGCCCGATGCGCCCACAATCGCTAAAAAGCTTTGCTGCCGCACATGATCCAGCAGTTGGTCCGTCAGCGCCTCGCGGCCAAAGAAATACTTGGGGTCTTCGCCGTTGCAGTCAAAGTAGCTGAGCCCTTTGTAGGGGCAGATGTCTGTGCCCTGGGTAGCGCTGGCATCTGCTACCGCCAGTTGCCCGGCATGGGTCAGGTCAATGGCATCGCCAAAGTTGGTGCAAATGGGCGACTGCAGGTCTCCTTTAAGGGCTTGGTTGACGTAGTCCGCCAAAGAAAACGAGTCAACCCACCGCTGCGCTACCCGCGATGGGTCGAGGCCATCCAGCAGCGCTTTGGTCAGCACGCTGTAGGGGCTGTTGAGGTCTTGCCAAGACTGCTCAAAGTCGCGAGAAGATGCAACAAAGCAGCGGTTATGGTCGCTGCTGTGGCCAGGGTTGGCGGACCCCACGTCGATCAGCAGGCTGCCGCTGTGGCAGCAGTCCAGCCAGACGATCTGGTTTTTGATGGGGCTGCGGGCCAGCAGGTTTTGGAGCCAGGCCAGGGATAGGCCCGGTCGGGACTGGTTGGGGTCGGTCTCGCTGGTGGCCAGGTAGCCCTTGTCCAGCCCCTCAGCACCCTCGGCATCGCGGAGGCCGTGGCCGGAAAAGTAGAACAGCGCGGCGTCCGGAGTTTGGGGGCTATTGGGCCGGAAGAGCTGCTTTAGGGCCTGCTCTAGCTCCGCTTGGGTCACCTCGGTTCGCTTGCCCGCCTTGCGGGTATAGCCGCCTTCACCATCGCGGCCAATGGCCTCCGGCAAGCGAATCACCTTAAACTCCCCATCCTGCTGCAGCCGCTGGGCGATCGCCTCAGCATCTTTAGCAGGAGCGCTGAGCGGGTTGAAGTGGCTGTAGGTGTTGATGCCGACGACGAGGGCAACTCGATTCATGGCGATGCCTGTAGGTGGTCCTTTTCGTCAGGTTCGAGGGAGCAGCCCGAGAGGCATGGCCACGAAACGCTTGGCTGAGGAGATTCGCTCAAAGGCGGTCCTCAAACCACTGAAAAAGCGGCTTGAGCCAAGGCTGCTGCTGAATCAGATTGTAGCTCTGGCGCATCCACAAACTTTTGGATTCACTCTTAGATTCATCCTTAAGGGCCTCCGCGCGGAGGCGATCGCTATCTACGCCAAACTTACCGTACACCCCGACCCGAAACGCTAAGGGCTCCGCCAAACCACGAGGGGCACTGCTGCGGGAATTGTCGTACCGATCCGCGTCAGAGACATTCCTCAAGGTGTTGTTTTTCACCGTTGCGCCGTAGCTCGCGTCATTGCGCATCAGCGGGCGCGGGGTTCCTCTGACCTCAATGACGTTGTTTGAAATTTCGATGGTGCTGAAGTTTGTGTCGCTGTCGAGGCCAAAAAGACCGTCAGTCCGGGGGGTTACCGTCTCGTTGACTATCACTTCATTGTTGCGAAACGAGAAATTGTTGTAGACGCCCTCCCCCCAAAAGACGCCTCGCCCCGGATTCAAAATAAGATTGTTGCTAAATTCAGTGGGCCCCGGCGCAGGCTGTGAGCCAAAGCTCGAAATTAAATTGCCGCCATCTTGCTCAGGGTCGAAAACGAATACGTTGTGGTCAACCTTAGCCCCGTTGCGGGTCCATTCTAGAGAATAAGAGCGCGTAAAATAGTTATGGTGAATGTGGAACGTAAACCCCGTATCAGGCACGCTGCCCCCGCCATATTTCGGAATTGAAATGACCCCGTCTAAGAAATTGTGGTGGATTTCAACAAACTCATCGTTCTCGTGGGGAAGCTCAATAGCGAAATTGGTGTTGATCGTGTTGTTATAAATTTCTGCGTTCTTAAACTGCCGCCCTTTAATTCCGTAGACGTTGCGCGCGCTCTCTCCGCTTTTAGAGATTTCGTTGTTGTAGATTTGGGAGTCTTTTAGGTAGGTTGCATAGATCGAACCGGCGGTTTCGCCGCTGCTGCCTTCTGCCTGCCCACCCGCATCGACGAAGACGCTGTCGTGAATCTTGGCATCACTCAAATTAAAGAGGCGGACCGCACTCCACAAAAAATTGTCAAAGACCATATCGCTGACCTCAAGGCCGTCAGCCTTAAAGCCAAAGATACCGCCGTGGATCTCTGGTCCGGTTAGGGTCATATCCGAAAATGTGACGTTGTCGGCATTCTCGCCCAAATCGAACAGGTAGGCCGCGCTGTCGACGGAGCTGGCGTTGGTGCCTGAGTCCGGGAGCCCCGCCAAGCCAACCTCGAATTCGTCACCATTCTGCAGAACGGTGAGCCTGCCCCCAGCGCCGCGAAAGGTCACGTTAGGGGTGTCCACGCGCAGGGTTTCTCTCAGCTCGAAAGTGCCTTGGGGCAGGTAAAGGGTTAGCCCTGCGGTGAGGCCTGCGGCCTGCTGCTCGGCTAGCCAGTCCAGCGTCGCCTGGATTGCGGCTCCATCATCGCGGCCATCGTCTGCGATCGCGCTAGAGACGCCCGGGCTCGCCTCCAAAATGACGTCAGGGAGGTCAGTGATATTGATTTCAGCGAACATTGCTGCTACACCGTTTTGGGATTATTTGCAGTAACAGCCCAATTTTGGCTCACTTAGAGGGGCGATCGCTACGGTTGGACGGCCCTGACTGCCAAAACGCCGCTATCATCAGGCAGGCAATGCCGACGTTAATAAATACGTCGGCCAGGTTAAAAATTGGGAAGCGAATCAGCCGAAAGTCCAGAAAATCGACCACCGCCCCGCTGGCAAAGCGGTCAATGCCGTTGCCTAGCGCTCCCCCCAAAATGAAGCCGAACCCCCACTGCTCCCAGCGGGTCATGGGCGGACCTAAGAGCGCTAGGGCCGCTAGCCCTATGCTCACAATCAGAGACAGCCACCGCAGCCAACCGCCGTTATCGCTGAACAAGCTGAAGGCCGCGCCCTCGTTGAGGACATAGGTAAAGTGAAATACTCCTTCCCACAGCGGCACTGATTCCTGCAGCATCATGGCCTGAACGACCCAATATTTCGTGAGCTGGTCTAGGGCGATCGCGATCGCAGCGGCAATCCAGAAGAGACGATTTTTGGTCGACATTATTAAATGGGGGAAAAGGCAGGGTCAAATGCAGAATTAGTCAAAATTCAGTACAGCAAGAGGTATCGCAGTAGAAAAGCAATTACCGCTACGGCACAAACCAGAACAAGCTGGCCCGGCAGCGGAATTAGAGAATAATTGACTGCCATACGGGCAAACGACCCCAGGCTCGTATTATCCCAGGTAATTGCTTGGGCGATCGCCAAGTAGCTCAATCCAGCAGCGTGAATGGTCAGCAGCCCGCACAGATTGCTGAAGGCAATAGATTCTAGACGACGCGGAAGCCGAAACGCCAGCCAGCCGCAAAGCCAGGCGGCGGGGACAAACCCCAACAGATAGCCAAACGTCGGCTGAAAAATATAGCTCGGTCCCCCGCCAGCGGTGAAAACGTTGAACCAAGTCAGGCCAAGCAATAGGTAGGCAATTTGAGAAATGGCCGCTGCATTGCGCCCACCAAGGCAGCCAATGAGCAGCACGGCCCCAACCTGCCAAGTCACCCGCAGCGACAGCACTGGAATTGTAGGGTCGAACCAATTGAGCGGAATCCCAGCCATGGAGGCTTCTAAGAATGTCCCGCCTATGGTTAATATCAGGCCGATCAAGGCCCAGAGCAGGTCGATGGGGGAGAACACGGCGACAGCACAACGTCGGCACTCTCCAGAGTAGCCGAAACCAGTAAGCGTGAAGCGGGTTGCCAGCGCAGGCCAAATTTGAGCTAGTCTACTTCAGGGCAATCTACGCTGATTCGAGCGTAGTTCAATAAACTAGCTCGTGATGCACACCTTAAACGCTATCTAGCACGCTTGCCATTTAGGTTAAATCAAACGAGCATGGAGGGATTCGAACCCCCGACCCTCAGAACCGGAATCTGATGCTCTATCCACTGAGCTACATGCCCTAACTTGCCAACCCAACTGAGCTGACTGTCCTGCGAGTATAGCATCTCTATCTCTGTTGTGGTCCTTGTTGCTTACACGCTGTAACTCCATTCTCAGCGCTCTCCAAACTCAAGCCGTTACTGCCCGTCCCAACATGCCCTACAAAATCCTGTTCGTCTGCCTCGGAAATATTTGCCGATCGCCTTCTGCCGAAGGAATCATGACCCATCTGATCCACCAGCAGCAGCTTGAGGACGAAATTAGCTGCGATTCTGCAGGCACGTCAAGCTACCACATCGGCAGCGCCCCCGACGGTCGGATGACGATGGCGGCTAAGCAGCAGGGCATTGCGCTCGCGGGCCAGGCTCGTCAGTTTATCGCCGAAGATTTCGAAGCGTTTGACCTGGTCGTGGCGATGGATCGGGCCAACTACCGCGACATCCTTCAGCTCGACCCCCAGGGGAACTACCGCCACAAAGTGCGACAGATGTGCGAGTTTGCCTCCCAGCATAGTGATCAGGAGGTTCCAGATCCCTACTACGGCGGCACCGACGGCTTCAACCATGTTATAGACCTGCTGCTGGACGCCTGTCGGGGGCTGCTAACCTACGTGCTTCAAACCGAGCTGCAGGCTTAGCGCAAAGGCGAACTGGGGAAGCAATTCGTCAGGGGTCAAGCCTAAAGGGCCAAATCGTGAAAGGCTAAATTAGATGGTGATCGACGGCAAAGCGAACAAGCTCTGCTCGATTGCTGACCTCTGCTTTGCGCAGCAGGCTGCTGACGTACTTTTCGATGGTGCGGGCGCTTAGGTGAAGGGCGTCTCCAATTTGGGCATTGGAGAGTCCTTTTGTTAGGAGGTCGAGAACCTCTTGCTCTCGGGAGGTGAGATCGATGGAAAAGTCGGACAGGGGGGAGGAAGGTGCGACGTCGACTGCCGTCGGGGAAGCGCCTGAATGCTCTGGAGGAGACTCGGAGGGGAGGCGATGCATCTGGAGATGCCATGCGGTCTGTATCAGCTGCGATCGCTCTAGCAAATTTCGCACTACGGCGTTAAGCTCCTTGAGCTCAAAGGGCTTGGGCAAGTAGACATCGCAGCCGGTTTCATAGCCTCGAACGCGCTCTTCAGTGGTCGTCCGCTCCGTCAAGAAAATAATGGGCAGTAGGCGAAATGCAGGCTGACGACGAACCTGCTGAATGAGTTCGTACCCTGACATCCTCGGCATGCCAATGTCAGCAATGACGAGGTGGGGATGATACTGTCCGACTTTTTCTAAGGCTTCTTTGCCATCTTGTGCCTCAACGGTGAGGTAGCCCGAAAGCTGCAGGTAATCCGAAACGGCCACCCGAATGCCAACATCGTCATCAACAACTAAAATCGTTAAGGCCATGGCCGACGTCTTTAACCTTGCTGCTAAGGCAATCATCTGGGTCAGCAAAATTAATGCTGACCTACCGTAATTCTAATGCCTCAGGACTTCCCTACTGGCTCCCTCAATTCCCCTTTCTCATCTATCCACAGAGCTGTGTTTGGGGGACCTTGAGTTTAGTCTTCCTTAACTCTAGAAGAATAAGAGGGGGGGCGGACTCAACTACATAAGTTCCGCTGCTGTTAGCGTTCAGCTTGCGGAGGTGGCACAGGTTGCTCCCGTTGACCGTGTGATTTGGGTAAAGATAGTCGTGGTACGATTTGCCCATGGGCTGTATCAGCGGAGTGACCGGCACGACGAGGGCTATATGCATTCTGCAGACTTATTTTAGGAGGTCATAAAAGGCGTGCAAGCGAATCAAACAGCCGACTACTCTACCCATCGCCACAAGGCAGAGAAAGAGCTTCTGCGAGTGGGGATTATCGGCGTCGGCAGTATGGGCCAGCACCACGCACGAGTTTTGAGTTTGCTGAAAGATGTCTCTTTTATCGGCGTCGCTGACGTCAATGTTGAGCGCGGCCTTGACACCGCCAGCAAATACCAGGCGCGATTTTTTGAGAACTACCGCGACCTGCTGCCTCAGGTCGATGCGGTATGCATTGCGGTGCCGACGCGGCTGCACTACGAAGTGGGCATGGCCTGCCTCAAGTCTGGGGTTCACGTGCTGATCGAAAAGCCTATTGCCGCCAGCATCAGTGAGGCAGAGTCCCTCGTCAATGCGGCCGCTCAATTCAAATGTATTCTCCAGGTGGGACATATCGAGCGCTTTAACCCGGCGTTTCAAGAGCTCAGCCAGGTCCTTAAGGCAGAAGAGCTCTTGGCGATTGAGGCTCACCGCATGAGCCCCTATTCCGATCGGGCTAACGATGTCTCGGTGGTGCTGGATTTGATGATTCACGACATCGACCTGCTGCTTGAGCTAGTGGGCTCCCCCGCAGTGCATTTGACCGCTAGCGGTAGCCGCGCCTCCGATTCGGGCCAGCTCGACTACGTTACCGCCACTCTAGGATTCGCTAACGGCATTGTGGCCACGCTTACCGCTAGCAAGGTGACCCACCGTAAGATTCGCAGGATTGTGGCCCACTGCAAGCAGTCCCTCACCGAAGCCGATTTTCTCAACAGCGAAATCTTGATTCACCGGCAGACTACCGCCAACTGCTCTACAGATCACGGTCAGGTCCTTTACCGGCAGGACGGCCTGATTGAGAAGGTGTACACCAGCAATATCGAGCCTTTGCACGCGGAGCTAGAGCATTTTGTTCACTGCGTCCGGGGCGGGTTTCAGCCTTCAGTCGGCGGTGAGCAGGCGCTCAAGGCCCTGCGGTTGGCCAGCCTCATCGACCATATGGCTCAGGACGGTCAGATGTGGAGCAAGCCCAATTTAGACCTGGAATTAGTTCAGCCGCCCTCATCTGCGATGACGGTTTAGCGGTAGGATCGCTTAAGGGATATCAGCTGCAACGCTTCCCTACACGAGCTACGTCACCCAGGCTACAAGCGAGGATTTGATTCATGACGGCTGTCACCCGGCCCGCCTTTTGGGAAGGCATTCAGTATTTCGGCGATCCCCCCGCTGGCTACGAGCGACATGGACAATCGCCGGTGATCTCGGAGGGGGCGACGGCGATCGCCAACCCCGAGGATGACACGGCGGCCTACCAAACCCTGCTGTATGCCGACGCCCTGCGCTACTTGACGCTCCAGGTTACGGGCAGTAAAGCTTCGGGGCATCCCGGCGGCTTTGCTAGCCAGGCCGAGGCCTACGCCGCGCTGGTAATGCTGGGCCATAAAAATATTTTGACTGAGGTGGGGCACCACGCGCCCGGCTTTTACAGCGCCATGTTCCTCGATCGTTCTCTAGAGGACATGGGAATCTACACCGTGCAGGAAGTGCGCGATCGCTTCCGCGAGCTGCACGGCCTGCTGGGACACCTATCGGGCTACGTCCCCGGCATCCTTTCCCCCGCCGGTCCTTTAGGGCAAGGACAGCACTTTGCCATGTCGGCGGCCCTGCTCAACCAGGGCACCCTATTTCCCTTCACCGTGGGCGACGGGGGGTTGGGTGAGCCCTACGTCATGAGCGCCATGGCCCACTTCCACACGGCTTTCCCTAAAGTAACCAACTTTTTGCCGGTGCTCGTATGGAACGGTTACTCCCAGGAGCACCACAGCATGGTCTCCACGATGAGCAGCGCCGCCATGGAGGAATACTGGCTGGGCAACGGGTTTGACAAAGTGATTTTGGTCGACGCCAAGAGCTTTGATGACCAAGATCAGCCGGGGGACTACGTTGACAGCACTCTCTTTTCTATCGATCGCCGCATCGCCTTTACCAAAGCCATGTTGATGGCGGCTCAGGAGGCCGCGCAGGCTGCCCTAGGCGGCACCCTCACCGTACTCATTATCAAGCAGCTCAAGGGGGCAGGCACCCACGCCCAGGGGTCAAAATCCCACAATCTCTATGCTTTTCATACCCTTGAGAACATAGACCTCGTCAACGCCCTCAAAACGCGCGCGCTGTCCCCAGAGGCTTGGGATTTGGTGCGCACTAACTGCGTCCGTGCCGGAGGCGGACCTGCCGCTAAGGTCGCCGTCACCGAGACAGCGCGATCGCTGCCCGATTTAGGGAAGCTTCCTCTTGAGGAGTATCCGGTAGAAGGCGATCGCAAAGTGGCCACTACGGCCATGGGTCAGCTTGTCGCCTACGTAGGGCAGCAGGACAGCAGCTTTTTGGTAACCAACGCCGACGGCAATGAGGCCTCAGGCATCAAAAATATCAACCAGGCGCTGAAGGTGCTGCATCCTACAGCAGATGAGCTCTATAACCAGGGACCTCAGGGCCAGGTCTACGAGCCCTTGAGCGAAGACGCCTGCTCCGGGATGGCAGCGGGGCTATGCCTGATGGGGGGACGGACCCTGTGGTGCTCCTACGAGTCTTTCGCCATCAATGGCTTGCCCATTTGGCAGACGGTAACCCAGGCCATGGCCGAGCTGCGGCGCACTACCCCTGCCACGGTGACCCTATTTACGGCTGGGGCGCTAGAGCAGGGCCGCAACGGCTGGACCCATCAGCGCCCGGAGATCGAGGCCTACCTGGCGGCGATGATGCGCAACGGCAATATATTCCCGCTTTTCCCCACCGACGCCAACAGTATCCAGGCCTGCTACGCCTGGGCGCTGGAGGCTCGGAATAAGGGCGTCACCATCACCGCCAGCAAGTCTCCCCTACCGGTACGCACCACCTTCGAGCAGACCCAGCAAGCGCTGCAGGACGGCGGGGTGACGCTGTACGAATCTGAGGGCAGCAAAACGGTGGTGTTTGCGGTGCTGGGGGACATGGTGCTGCTGCCGGTGTTTGACGCCGCCGCCATCCTGGAGCAGGAGGGCATTGGCACCCGAATTGTTTCAGTGGTCAGCCCTCGGCGGCTGTATCGCCCCTCCGACGTGGCCTGGGAAACCTGTTCGGAGCCCGATGACGGCTTTTTAGATGACGCCGGATTCGAGCGGCTGTTCGGTGGCGATGCCGTAGTTGCGGTGACGGGCGGCGCCAGCACGATGCTGGAGCCCGTGATGCTGCGATCGAATGCCCCTCGGGACACCTTTGCCTGGAAGCGGGGCGAGACCACCAATAGCGCGGCGCTGCTGATGGACCTCAACGGGATTACGGCGGAGGCGCTGAAGAAGCGGGCGATCGCGCTGCTGGGGTAGTGGGTCTGTGTGATGTCGGGCGGCGGTGGTCGCTATAGCACTAGCCTTGTTGCCACAGTGTTCTCTATGTCGGTGGGATATCGTCAAAGTCATAGCACGATCGCACATACAGTTCAAACAGCGGCACCTGGAAACCAAACCCGGTCTCCGTCCGCTGCAAAATCTCTCGCTCCTGTACCAGTCGTTTGAGCGATCGCCTATCAGCGCTGTCGGCTGCTGACTAAAAGCCGCAATTCATCCTTGCGGCCCACAAACCGGGCTGGCTCTTCAATTCGGGGACCGGCAATAAATGGACAGGAGCCGGAACGTGCTTGGGGATTCGCCATCAGCCCTAATTTTCTCTGGCATAGCTATACGGTACGTCCAGTCTCATCAAATCGGCAACCTTCCGCTCTCCAATTGCCAGGGAATAATTAGGGTTACGGCGATCGCTTACTCTGGCAGCGCATCTGGGTCCACCCCCTGCGCCCTCAAATACGCCTCCAGCCGCTCCACCCGCCGCCGCTCCTGCTCCGCCGCACCCAAATGCCGCTGTCCCTGCGCATCAAACCAGGTCAACATCTCTCGCGATAGGCCGCCCACCTGCCCCTGGTAGCGCCCAACCCCTAGCCCCACCTCCGGCATCCAAAACGGCTCCCCAATTTGCAGCTGGTAGACCCCATTCATCAGCTTATAGACCTCAAACGGCTGATGTCGGTCCCGTTTCCAGAACTCAGAGTTGTACACCAAGTAATACAGCACTCCTAGTCGAGCATAGAGCGCCATCTTCTCTGTATACTCATTCCCCGGCTGGTGGGAGACCATCTCCAACACAAAAATTGGCGGAATGCCCCTTTCTTCCCAGGTCACATAGCTGCGCCGAGACTTACCGCCCTTCTGACGCTCCACCCCCAAGCTCAAAAATGCATCTGGCACCACCGGCACCCGAGGATTGACCCCAGTGGTGTGATACACCCCCATATCGACGCCAAAGTACCAATCCATTCGGTCTGACCACAGGTGGGTCAGCAGCAGCAGCAGCAAATTGGGCAGTAAATTCTGATCCTCATTATCCACAGGAATATCGTCCGAGCAGGGCAGCTCAGCAGAGCTAGGGAGCGGCTGATTTGTGGCTGACAGCATACTGTGTCACTGGGCAATGGTCATCTACGTCCAGTGTACTGAATTTGCTTCCACACTCATATTGGTGGGGCTATAGCGCCGCCAACAGCGCCTCTCCCATCGCCTTGCACCCCAACAGATTCATCCCCGGCGACATGATGTCTCCTGTGCGATCGCCCTGGTCCAGCACTTTTTGCACCGCTGCCTCAATTTGGTCCGCCGCCTGGGGCTCATTGAGGCCGTAGCGCAGCATCATAGCCGCGCTCAGCACCTGGGCCATGGGATTAGCTTTATCTTGTCCGGCAATGTCTGGAGCAGACCCGTGGACAGGCTCGAAAACGCCGGGGCCATTTGAGCCTAGGCTGGCTGACGGCAGCATGCCGATGCTGCCCGTGAGCATAGCGGCGGCGTCGGAGAGGATATCGCCAAATAGGTTGCCCGTAACGATGGTGTCGAACTGCTTGGGCGCGCGCACCAGCTGCATGGCGGCGTTATCAACGTACAGATGGCTTAGCTCGACGTCGGAGTAGTCTGCGGCCATTGCCGTGATGCGATCGCGCCACAGCTGCGACACCTCGAGCACGTTGGCCTTATCCACTGAGCACAGTCGCCCCTGGCGCTTTTGGGCGGTCTCAAAGGCAACGCGACCAATGCGGTCAATTTCAGCTGTACTGTAGGCCATAGTATTTACGCCCCGCTGCCCGCCTTCTGACTCAAAGATCCCCTTAGGTTGGCCGAAGTAAATTCCTCCCGTCAGCTCACGCACCACCATGATATCCACGCCTTCAACCACCTCTCGCTTTAAGGTAGAAGCATCGATAAGCTGGGGCAGAATTTGAGCCGGGCGCAGGTTGGCAAACAGGCTGAGCCCAGCCCGCAAACCCAGAAGCCCTCGCTCAGGGCGGCGATCGTTGGGCAAAACGTCCCACTTCGGGCCTCCAATTGCCGCTAGCAACACCGCGTCGCTTTGGCGACAGGCTTCGAGCGTCTCGTCAGGCAGGGGATGCCCTGTCTCGTCAAGGGCAACGCCCCCAATAGGGACTGACTTGAACTCAAATTCCAGCGCGTGCTGCCCGCCGATAGCTTTCAAAATATCGACGGCGACAGCCATTATTTCGGGACCAATGCCGTCGCCGGGCAGCAGTGTAATTCGATAGCGGGTCATAGATCACCAGAGACTATACAAGAGCGCCAGTATTTTATCTCAAGACCCGTACCCTAAAGCGATGGCTAGGGCAATCGCTATGCGTCGACCGACGTCATAAAGTCAATCTCCGGTACTAAGGGGTCCTTAACCCGTGCAACACCTCCAAAGTTCCATCGCGCCATAATATCTTTGAGCTGGGGCGACCCGATAGATTCGACAGCAAGACGCGGCGCTGCATCCGCAGCATGAGCGTTGAGATAGCTCAGGGCATCGGCGTGCTCTTCAAACAGCAGCACGTAGCCAGGCTCGTCAGCTCCCGCTGCGGAGAAGCTCGGACGAGCCGAGAGGTAGTGGCCAGTTTGACGGGCGCGCAGCATATAGTAGGTTTCAGAAAGCATCTCTAGTTTTGGTTGGTGAGGGTCATTGCATCGAATATGCTGCGTTAGATCCTGAAGTCTGGGCTCAATATCTGGGCTCAATGGCTAGACCCAGAAATTGGTCTCGGTCTCTATAGTCAAAAAGTCAGGTCATATCCTACAGCTAGGATAAGTCTGTCAAAAAAAAGACCCGAGCCGCAACGTCAATTCTGACCCGTAATTATAATTCGTCAAAATTAAAACTATAATTGGCGTACATCTGAAAGTTAATCTTCGAATAACGCTCAAGATACCGCCGAAATGTAGTGATTTTCTTCAGAAAGTTACCTCAGATAATCCAAGCTGGTCTAAGCTGGTGGTATAAAAAGGGTACTCACGCTGTTAGAACTGACCTTCTGGGTTTTTCTACTCTCCCCGTTCTCGCTCCCCTTCAAAGCGTTATATCACCGGAGTCGTCAGGACAGCTCATTTGGTTTCGGCTTGCATGCTCATTTACAAAGTGGACCCGTGACGTTACGTAGCTCAGATATTGGCTTAAATACTGATACCGATTTGATCAAGCGCTTGAGTCCTAGCGCGATGGATCAAATCATGCTGTACTTGGCTTTCAGCGCCATGCGCACCAGCGGACATCGCCACGGTGCCTTTCTAGATGCTGCCGCTACAGCTGCCAAGTGCGCTATCTATTTGACCTATTTAGAGCAGGGTGAAAATCTCCGGATGACGGGGCATCTGCACCACATCGAGCCCAAGCGGGTGAAGGTGATTGTGCAGGAGGTGCGGCAGGCGCTGACAACGGGCAAGCTGCTGAAGATGCTGGGGTCTCAAGAGCCGCGCTACCTCATTCAATTTCCCTACGTTTGGCTGGAACAGCACCCCTGGCAGCCCGGGTGGTCGCGGATTCCGGGAACGAGTCTCACCCCAGAGGAAAAGCGTCAGCTAGAAAAAACGCTGCCGGCCAACCTTCCCGATGCTCAGCTGATTACGTCGTTTCAGTTTATCGAGCTGATTGAGTTTTTACATGCTCGCTCTCAGGAAGACCTACCGGGCGATCGCCGCATGCCGCTCAGCGAAGCGCTAGCGGAGCATATTCGCCGCCGCCTCATCTATTCGAGCACCGTCACGCGGGTTGATTCTCCCTGGGGAATGCCTTTCTACGCCCTCACGCGAGCCTCCTACTCCCCCGCAAATGACGAAGAGCGGACCTATATCATGCTGGAGGATACGGCCCGCTATTTTCAGATGATGCGGGATTGGGCGGAGCGCAAGCCCCATACGCTTCGGGTTCTAGAAGAGCTCGATATTCCCTCTGATCGCATCGACCAAGCGCTTGAAGAGTTAGATCAAGTCGTACGAGAGTGGGGCGACCGCTACCACAAGGCGGGCGGAGACGGCATTGTTCTGCAAATGATCGTAGGCGATCGCGAGCCGCTTTAATGATTGCGAATCGCTATAGGCTGCTGGGGCCAGACTGCCAAGGCGTTAAGGTCAAGTAGTCAAACTTGGGCTAGCGTCAGGACGACTGACAGTACTGATTGATCTCTTCGACCAGAGGCTGTTCTTGGTTAGTTGCAGATTCTAAGTCGTTGTAGGCTTCCTCTGCTGCCGGTAGATTCTGCTCCTCGACTGCAGCAACAAGCTGCTCGGTTGCTTTTCCTGTTTCGCTGTAGAGCTTGATGAACCGCTGCCGGTAGCTTTGGAGCTGCTCGTCGGTGAGATCGATAGCCTCTAGCTGAGCGGCTGCCTGCTGAGCCGCGTCTGTGATAGCCGAAAACGTGTTGGTGTCTCTGGGGGCTGAGTCGTTGGTCACGGACTCAACATCGGTTACCGCTTGGTTAGCAACCCCGATAAGCTGATTACACTGGTCTACTTTTCCGCTACTGCAGCTGACTAGACCCGCCAGACACAACCCTGTGCAAAAAACTGGAAGAGAGCGACGTAGTGAGGACATGCGGCTATTGCGGAACTGGGACTGCGGCAGTGTTAGGGCTGGGCTGGGTGAGCAGGTCGATAGCCTGTACGTACTGGGGGTCACCTGAGGTGCCGATGAGCGTGCGATCGCCGCGAAGCTGCTCGCGCTCGTCTTCGGTGAGCTCGACGACGATGTCGGGGGCAATACCGGCCTCGTTAATGTCAACTCCGCTAGGCGTCAGATATTTGGCGACAGTAATCGCTAGACCAGACCCATCTCCTAGGGGGCGCACCGACTGGACCAGTCCTTTACCAAACGTCTGAGTTCCCACCAAATCAGCCCGATCGTTATCCTGGAGCGCTCCCGAGAGAATCTCGCTGGCGCTTGCCGAGCCGCCATCTACCAAGATAACCAGAGGCTTGTCGGTCAGCGCATCTCCAATAGCCTCTTGGCGGTCTGTTAGGCCCTGCCGATTGACCGTTGAGACAATCACGCCCTCTTCTAGCCACATGCGGGCAATATCGATGCTGGAGTACAGCAAACCGCCAGGATTGGAGCGTAAGTCTAGAATATAGGAGCCTACGCTCTCTTGCTCCAAGGCCCGAATTGCGTCGCGCATCTCATCGGCGGCGTTAGCGCTAAACTGCGTCAGCCTGATGTAGCCGATCTTGCCTACGCCCTCTTCGACTCGAGATTCGTAGCGCACGGGGTGAATCTCGATTCGGGCGCGAGTGATAGGAACGACAAGCTCTTGCTCCTCTCGAAGGATAGTGAGCTTGACCTCAGAGTTGACGGGACCACGAATCAGGTTGACGGCGTCGCTGATATCCATTCCCGTGGTGTCGGTGTCATCAATGCGAGTGATAATGTCTCCAGAAACGATGCCGGCCTCGAACGCCGGGGTATCTTCTATGGGAGCGACCACCGTCAGCTTGTTGGTCTCTTCATCCTGGGTAATCTGGATGCCGATGCCGGTCAGCTCACCAGAGGTGTCGATCTGCATATTGCGAAACTCTTGAGGATCCATGAAGCGCGTATAGGGATCGCCCAGAGTATCGAGCATCTCGCGAATCGCGATGTAGGCAGATTCGCTGTCCGTATAGCTGCGGTCGAGGTAATCTGACCGAATCGCTTGCCAGTCCGTTTGGTTAAACGTCGCATCTACGTAGGTGCGATCGACCAGCTGCCAAACTTCATCTACGACGTCCTTTGGACTGTCTTGAAGAAAAGCCTGTGTTTTGGGATAAAGATTAACCGACACTGTCGCTACTGCTGCTACAGCAAGAACAGTTGAACCCAAGACAAGTCCACGCTTGATCAAAGTCATAGGATGAGTATGAGGCTGGAGGGTGTGAGAGTACTCCCACACTAGCACATGGGAGTTGGAGCGAAGAAGCAAAGTCACCCCTAGAAGCGGGTAACGGCGCAGCACTTCAACACCCTACGGGTCAACCCAGCGTCCGTCCGCCTTAATTAGATTGATGAGTTCAGCAACGCCATCGCTCTCGGGCACCTTCTTGATTTCGTCTCGCCCCCGATATAGAGAGATGAAGCCGGGCTGTTTCCCCACGTAGCCGTAGTCCGCGTCAGCCATCTCCCCAGGTCCGTTGACGATGCAGCCCATCACGGCGATGTCAAGTCCCGTCAGGTGGTCGGTGGCGGAGCGAACTTTGTGGAGCACCTCTTCCAGGTTAAAGAGCGTCCGCCCGCAAGAGGGGCAGGCGACGTACTCTACCATAGTCTTGCGCAGCCCTAAGGCCTGCAAAATGCTGTAGCAGACCGGAATTTCTTTGATGGGATTTTCCGTGAGGGAAACGCGAATCGTATCGCCGATACCCTGGGCTAGCAGGGTGCCAATCCCGGCGGTAGACTTGATGCGTCCGTACTCCCCGTCTCCCGCCTCCGTGACGCCGAGGTGGAGCGGATAGGCCATTCCTAGCCCATTCATCCGCTGCACCATGAGGCGGTAGGCCGCCAGCATTACCGGTACTCGGGAGGCTTTGAGGGAAATAACGAGATTTTGATAGTCCAAAGACTCGCAAATCTGGATAAACTCAACAGCCGACTGCACCATGCCCTCTGGCGTGTCGCCGTAGGTAAACAGCATCCGCTCGGATAGGGAGCCATGGTTGACGCCGATGCGCATGGCTTTGTCCTGCGCTTTCAGGGAGCGCACCAGAGGCTCTAGGGTGTCACGGATGCGATCGCCAATATCGTCGAACTCGCTTTGAGTGAACTCATCGCGATCGCTCTTAGGCTTCTCAAAGACATAGAGACCGGGATTGATGCGCACCTTGTCTACGTGCTTGGCCACCTCTAGCGCAATCTTCATGCCGTTGTGGTGCACGTCGGCCACTAAAGGTACGTCTTGATAAGTCGAGCGCAGCGTTGCCTTGATGTCAGCCACCGCCCTAGCATGGGCCATACTGGGGACCGTCACTCGAACAATTTCACAGCCTGCCTCGTGCAGCGCCCGAATAGCCGCAACGGAGCCGGAGATGTTGAGGGTATCCTCGTTGATCATCGATTGGACAACCACCGGGTTATTACCGCCGATGGTAATATCCCCAACCCGCACGGGGCGAGTTTGCCGGCGATGGATTACCGTATCAGTGCGCAGGGCTGGCTCGGTGGATGCGGTCGGCGTAGGCAACGTTTGCATAACAAAAACGCAGGTATGACGATGTGAGGGTAAGCGCTGGAAATCGCTACCCTCAGATTGCCACAAATCAAGCGGTGTTGGAGGCTAAGAGAAGGTTAAATCATCTACAGAACGAGCAAAATCACCAGCGCGGCAAACACAAAGGCCAGAAAAGCGGGTGGTTTCTCTGGCTCTGGCGGCTTCTTTTCCTCTTCCTGTTCACAGACAAAGCAGACTTTGTACTTATCAGCCATCACTCACGCTCCGGTAGGTAAATGCACGACGCTAGAGGTTGCTTAAAACAACCGATCTAATAGGCGACGTAATTCGAGGGAGGGGTGTTCCCCCCTATCTCAACCACAAGCGGAGCGTTAGCAATTCCGAACGGCGGTGAAGAAAAATCTTGAAAAAAAGTATTTTCGCGCTGACAACTTGTCAGCGCTAGTCTCGAATCTCTTGAGCGCTGACTTCTACAGCGTCGATGTCCACCGTGCCGGGCGGCGTCAACCGCTGGAAGAGCTTGTCTTCTGCCATTACCAGCTCTTGACAATTCGGGCAGCGAACTTCCTGACTCTTAAGACCCACTAAGGCGTTACCGCACACCGGACAGGGAGACTCAACTAAGCTGCGCTTCAGCCACCAGCGCAGTCCCCAGAACCCGATGACCGGCGTAATCAGCAACAGCCCAACTAAGATAACCACCGACTTGACGAGCCATCCCAAACCCACCAAGCCCAACAGCCAAATTACGCCTATTAAGACCAATAAATTGCTGATCTTTGGCAGCCCATTGATCCTCAGACCTCTAAAATCTTGGTTCACGAGCGTCACTCCCTACGTGCCGGTATTTTCACAGTAGCGCTTTTGCTTGGGCTTCATCAAGGTGGGTTCTCTGCCCATTATGAGCGTGACGTCCGGATATCGGTATGGCCTAAAGCCATAAATACAGCGAAAACGCAAAAAGAATCCCTCTCAGGCAAAATGCTCGAAAGGGATTCTTCTTACGTTCTCAGTGGTCTAAGCTATGCCGACCTAGTAGAGCTGTCGCCCAGCAGTACTAGAACAAGCCGAGAGTCAAAGATTCGTCGATGGGGAACGTTGCGCCGATACCGAGCCATAGCGTGACTATGGTTCCAAACATGAATACCGTAGTTGCTAGCGGACGGCGGAACGGGTTCTGAAACTTGTTGACGCTTTCAATGAAAGGCACCAGCATCATGCCCAAAGGAATAGCAGCCATTGCCCCAATCCCCAGCAGCTTGTTGGGGACGATGCGCAGAATCTGGAAGGTGGGATACAGATACCACTCAGGCAGAATCTCTAGAGGAGTGGCAAACGGGTTAGCGGGCTCGCCCACCATTGCCGGATCCAAAACCGCAAGCGCGGTGCAGCAGGCAATGGTTCCAAAGATGACGATAGGGAACGTGTAGAGCAAGTCATTGGGCCAGGCGGGCTCGCCATAGTAGTTGTGGCCCATGCCCTGCTTGAGCTTCTCTCTCAGTTGTGGATCGCTTAGATCCGGCTTTTTCAAAGTTGCCATAGCGTGGTGCAATTCTCCAAAGGTAAGGGTTTACAAGGGACCGGAAATACCCTGCTTCCGGATCATCAGGAAGTGAAGCAGCATAAAGACTGCGATCGCCCAGGGCAGTACGAAGGTGTGCAGCGTATAGAAGCGCGTCAGCGTCGCTTGACCCACGCTCTCACCACCCCGCATCAGCTCGACGATGAATCCCCCAACAACGGGAATTGCATCGGGAACGCCGGAGACAATCTTCACGGCCCAGTAACCTACCTGGTCCCAAGGCAAAGAATAACCGGTAACGCCAAAGGTGACGGTAATCACGGCTAAGACGACGCCGGTAATCCAGGTCAGCTCACGGGGCTTTTTGAAGCCTCCCGTCAGGTAGACACGGAACGTGTGCAAAAGCATTACCAACACCATCATACTGGCAGACCAGCGATGAATCGAGCGAATCAGCCAACCAAAGTTGACGTCGGTCATCAGATACTGAACAGACGTAAAGGCTTCAGCAACCGTCGGCCTATAATAAAACGTCATCAGAAAGCCAGTAGCAAACTGAATTAGGAAGCAAACTAGCGTAATGCCACCTAAGCAGTAGAAGATGTTGACGTGGGGAGGGACGTACTTAGATGAAATATCATCAGCGATCGCCTGGATCTCTAGCCGCTCCTCGAACCACTGGAAGGGTTTTGAATCGGTGACTTGCTTAGTAAACATTGAGCAAAATAATTTTTAAGTAGAGTGAAGGGCGATTGTCACGACCTCATACTAAAAAATGTAACACGTTGCTCAGATAAATCGAGCCTCAGCTAACGCAATGTTACAAACCATCTCAGCTTTCTGTGGGGCAGTTCGTCGGACTTCGCGGCGGGTCAAACGCCGACTGTATAATGGCTCTAGCATAGTGCTTATTTGCCTGAAGCAGTCCCCGCAGCGCCCTGTATCAAAGCCTGACGACGCTAACAAAGCCTTTAACAAAGCTTAAGCTTTTGTCCATCTTCGCTTTAAGCTGAGAGATGTGCCTCGCTGACTCACCTTTGGCGCAACCTCACCTATTTAACTTATGAAAAACTCGCTTATCTCCACGTTACTTGCGTGCTTACTCCTGGCGACTGCCGTAGGTAGCTTTTGGATAGAGCCCGCGATCGCCTATTCCGAGGGGCACCGGTTGCTGAATGAGGTGTGGCGTATCGTCGACAGGTCTTACGTAGACGACAGCTTCAATGGTCAGAACTGGTGGCTTGTGCGGCAGCGGGCGCTCCGTCAGGACGTGCCGGACCAGGAGGCCTCTTACGCCGCTGTGAGGGAGATGCTGTCAGGATTAGGGGATCCGTTCACGCGATTTTTGGATCCCGATCAGTATCAAAGTCTGCAGACCAGCACGTCGGGAGAATTGACCGGTGTGGGGCTGCAAATTAGCCAGGATGAGGCAGGCTACCTCAAAGTAATCTCCCCAGTGGAGGGCTCACCCGCAGATGAAGCAGGCATTCAGGCGCAGGACCATATCCTCGGCATCGACGGCGTTTCCACAAAGGGCATTGCCCTAGACGAGGCCGCCAAGCTGATGCGGGGCCTGCCGGGAACGACGGTAACCCTCACAATAGACCGTGACTCAGTTCCCACCGATTTTCCCATCGTGCGCGATCGCATCGCCCTCAATCCGGTCTACGCCGATCTACGCACCGACGGGCCGTTTCCCGTGGGCTACATCCGCCTGAACCAGTTTAACGCCAACGCCACCAACGAGCTCGGACAGGCGATCGATTCTCTAGAAGCCTCTGGGGCTGAGGGCTATGTCCTAGACCTGCGCAACAATCCCGGCGGGCTGCTGCAGGCAGGGATTGAAATTGCCCGGCTTTGGTTAGACAAGGGAACGGTAGTGTACACCGTCAACCGCTACGGCATCCAGGACCGCATTGACGCAGTGGGGGCGGCCCGAACGTCAAATCCGTTAGCAATTTTAGTCAATGGCGGCACCGCGAGCGCTAGCGAAATCCTGTCTGGGGCCCTGCAGGATAACGGCCGGGCGCAGCTCGTAGGCGAGCGCACGTTTGGCAAGGGACTGATTCAATCGCTGTTCCGGCTGTCAGATGGGTCAGGGCTGGCCGTCACGGTAGCCCGCTACGAAACCCCTAACCACACCGACATCAATAAACAGGGTATACTCCCCGACCGCATTGTCTCTACGCCACCCCTGACCCGCGCTGACCTCGCAACAGCGACAGACCCACAGTACCAGGCGGCCGTCGAGTTTCTGAAGGGCGAGATTGCTCAGAGCGGTGTTCAAAATGGGCAAGATGAGATACTGGCTGACGCCGCGTAGGGGCACGGCGGCTGGGTCTATAAGGACACAGCATGCCACACCCCTATAGACCCTTGCCTAGAGCGATCGCAGGTGTCCCTATCCCAGCAGCGCTTTTGCCTTATCCAGCACCTTCTCTACGGTAAAGCCAAATCGCTCCATGCAGATGTTTCCGGGGGCAGAGGCTCCGAAATTATCGATACCGATGGATGCACCCTCGGAGCCGACATAACGGCACCAGCCAAACGTAGAGCCCGCCTCAACGGAAAGGCGCTTAGTGATAGCTTTAGGCAACACTGACTCTCGGTAGTCTTCGTCTTGAGCGTCGAACAGCTCCCAAGAGGGCATCGACACCACCCGCACTTTAGTACCGCCTTCGCGCAGCTGCTTGGCCGCCTCGACGCAGAGAGATAGCTCGCTTCCGGTGCCAACGAGAATGATGTCGGGGACGCCGTCACAGGAGATCACGTAGGCCCCCTTGGAGACGCCCTCGATAGAGGTCTCGTCGTAGTTGGGGAGATTCTGGCGGGTGAAGGCGATCAGCGTAGGAGCCTTGCGGTTTTCCACCGCAATCTTGTAGGCCCCTGACACCTCATTGCCGTCTGCTGGACGAATTACCGTCAGGTTAGGAATAACCCGCAGCGAGGCGATAGTTTCCACCGGCTGGTGAGTCGGTCCGTCTTCGCCTAGACCTACGGAGTCGTGGGTCATCACGTAGATGACGCCCGCTTCTGACAGCGCCGACAGCCGCACAGCCCCCCGCATGTAGTCAACGAACACGAGGAACGTTGCGCAGTAGGGCACGAGGCCAGAATTGTGCAGCGCAATTCCGTTACAGATTGCCGCCATGCCGTGCTCCCGAACGCCGAACCGCAGGTTGCGATTCTCGTACTGCCCGTGCTGAAAGTCGCCGGAAACCTTAATTTCGGTCAAATTGGAATGGGTGAGGTCAGCAGAGCCACCAATCAGCTCGGGCACGACAGGAGCGATCGCGTTCAGCGTGGCCTGGGAATGCTTGCGGGTAGCGATGCCTTTGTCGGCGCTGGTGTAGGTAGGCAGCGCGTCGGCCCAGCCTTGGGGTAGCTCGCCGCGCTGCATGCGCTCAAATTCTGCGGCTTCGTCGGGATACTGCTTGCGGTAGGACTCCAAAGTGTCCTGCCACTTAGACTCTAGGTCAGCGCCCCGGTCAACCGCCTTGCGGAAGTGGGCCAGCGCGTCGTCCGGGATTTCGAACGTCCCGTGGGTCCAGCCTAGGTTTTTACGGGTGGCGGCAATTTCGTCATCGCCTAGGGCTGCGCCGTGGATTCCAGCGGTGTTGGCTTTGTTGGGGGAGCCGTAGCCGATGGTGGTCGTCACCTTGATGAAGGAAGGCTTATCGGTTACCGACTTGGCGGCTTCAATGGCGCGGCCGATCGCCTCTAGATCGGTGTTGCCATCTTCGACGTGCTGGACGTGCCAGCCGTAGGCTTCAAACCGCTTGGCGACGTCTTCGGTGAAGGAAATATCGGTGGAGCCGTCGATGGAGATATGGTTGTCGTCGTAGAGAGCAATGAGCTTACCTAGGCCGAGGTGGCCTCCTAGAGAGCAGGCCTCGCCGGAGACGCCCTCCATGTTGCAGCCGTCACCCAGGATGGCGTAGGTATAGTGGTCAATCAAAGTTGAATCGGGCTTGTTGAAGCGAGCGGCGAGATGAGCCTCCGCCATCGCTAAGCCGACTGCGTTGGCGATACCCTGACCCAATGGTCCGGTGGTCACCTCAACACCAGGCGTTTCAAAATTCTCGGGGTGACCGGGCGCTCTAGAGCCCCACTGGCGAAACTGCTTAATGTCGTCTAGAGAGACGCTGTCGTACCCGGTGAGGTGCATCAGCGCATACTGGAGCATGCAGCCATGCCCTGCCGACAGCACAAAGCGATCGCGATCAAACCAGCCTGGATTCTTGGGGTTAAACCGCAAAAACTTATCCCACAGTACAAACGCCATGGGGGCGGCTCCCATCGGAAGACCAGGGTGACCAGACTTAGCGTTTTCAACCGCGTCAATAGCCAGAAAGCGGATTGAATTGATGCAAAGCTCTTCCAAAGATTGGGTGACGACAGCCATAATCCTCTCGGTGTAAGTCAACGACAATGGTGAAAAGGGAGTAGTTGGAGCGTACTAGGTATCTTTGAGATCAATTAGCTCTAACAGAAGCTAGGTTAGAACTGCCCTGCATCCGTAATTGTTCTACACCGCTGCCTTATGTCATTGACGTAACGCAGCGCAACGCTTGACTGACTGAACGCCATGCACGCCTATTCGAAATCGGATCGCAGTGCAGTAGGCAACTATACCTAGGCAACTCCTATTTATTTAAGTTTATATCCTAATGCGTATAAACTCTATAACCCTGGGCTTAATGCAGGCTGGATGAACCCCCGCCAGCGATGGGAAAAATTGAAGCGTAGACAGCGATCGCTAATTGCTATAGCGCTTGAATGCGAGAGTGACGTTATGGCCCCCAAATCCGAACGAATTAGACAGGGCCACATTGACCGTCAGGGCTCGGGACTGGTTGGGAACATAGTCGAGATCGCACTTCGGGTCAGGAACTTCTAGATTGATTGTGGGCGGCACGCGCTCCTTGACCAAAGCCATCGCGACGGCGACCGCCTCAATTCCCCCAGACCCGCCGAGCAGGTGGCCGGTCATGGATTTGGTCGAGCTGATGGCGACCTGGTAGGCATGCTCTTCTAAGACCGACTTGATAGCCGCCGTTTCGGTAGAGTCGTTGGCGGGCGTACTGGTTCCATGAGCATTGATATAGTCGACAGCGCTGGGCAACAGTCCGCCGTCTTTAAGCGCTAAGCGCATCGCCCGAGCAGCGCCGGTGCCGCCCGGAGGTGGGGAGGTCATGTGATAGGCATCGCAGGTCATACCATAGCCCACAATCTCGCCATAGATGTTCGCGCCTCGGCTAAGGGCATGCTCCAGCGATTCAAGAATTAGGATGCCCGAGCCTTCTCCCATAACAAAGCCGTCGCGGTTGAGGTCAAAGGGGCGCGACGCATGGGCAGCGTCATCGTTACGGGTCGAGAGCGCCTTCGCTGAGGCAAATCCAGCATAGGACAAAGGCGTAATTGCGGCTTCAGTGCCACCGCAGATCATGGCCTGGGCATCGCCCCTTTGCAAAATTCTAAAGGCATCCCCGATGGCGTTAGACCCGGCAGCGCAGGCGGTTACGGCACAAGAGTTTGGCCCCTTTGCCCCCACCTGAATAGCCGTCAATCCAGCGGCCATGTTCGCAATCATCGTGGGAATCATGAAGGGGCTGCACCGAGACGGCCCTCGGGTGAGATAGACCTCATGCTGCTCTTCTAGCACCTTGAGTCCCCCGATACCCGTTCCAATCATGACGCCGACCTGCTCGGCATTGAGTTCAGTAATCTCAAACTGGGCATCGGCGAGCGCCTGCTTACTCGCCGCGATAGCGAACTGGGCGAAGCGATCCATTCGCTTTGCGTCCTTGCGATCGAGATACTGCAGCGGGTCAAAGGCCTTGACTTCTCCAGCGATCTGACAGGCATGCTTTGATGGATCGAAGTGGGTAATTCGCCCAATGCCGTTGCGGCTCTCCATCAGCCCCTGCCAATAGTCAGATAGAGTGTTGCCAATAGGGGTGACGGCGCCTAACCCAGTAATGACGACGCGCGCTCTAGGAAAATCAGAATTTACCATAGTTCTAGGATCGGGATCTGTTACAGTCTTACGTCGCGCTTGCACAGCGTTTGCGCCAGCGGGGGAGTGCTGGCCCTTGGCGAGAGGGCAGCTCCTATTCGCACGAGTCGTTTTGGGTTCGGCCTGTGGGTGCTGCGCCACCCACAGGGTCGAGACGATGCACAGACGGTGCGCCGTCTACTTCTCAGTTTTCTCTTTGATAAAGTCCACAGCGGCCTGAACCGTAGCGATCTTTTCAGCGGCCTCGTCAGGAATCTCGATGTCGAATTCTTCTTCTAGGGCCATGACGAGCTCGACCGTATCGAGCGAATCCGCCCCAAGGTCGTTCGCGAAGCTCGACTCTGCTTTCACCTCGGAATCCTCAACGCCTAACTGCTCGCAAACAATTTCCTGAACTTTTGCAAAAATCTTGTCCTGATCCATTACATTGTCTCTTCTTTAACTATCAGCAGCTATCATTAAACCACTCCTCTGGACGTTCGCACTAGCAGAAGCTAGATCGAGCGCCGGTAGCGTAGGCGATCGCCAAGCTCGGCAACTTGTGGTAATTTTGCATCCTTCCATTTTATTGGACAGCGGCACCAGATCCTGACGCTTACGACATCAGTCTTAAACTAATTGCTTAAACCACTTTTTCTCTAAGCGACTGTGCATCTATGGCAACTTCACCCCTGCGCTACGCATACTTTCCGGGCTGCGTTGCTCAAGGCGCTTGCCGAGAGCTTCATCAATCGACGCAAATCGTAGCTCAGGCATTGGATATAGAGCTCATTGAGCTGAAGCGAGCATCCTGCTGCGGCTCCGGCACTTTTAGAGAAGATTCTTTGCTGCTCGAAGACACCGTCAACGCCCGCAACATCGCGCTGGCGGAGTCGCTCAACTTACCGCTGCTGACCCATTGCAGTACCTGTCAGGGGGTGATGGGTCGAGTCGACGAGCGCCTCAAAGCCTCGCAAATTGAAGATCCCGGCTACGTTGATCAGGTCAATCAGCTCTTAGAGCAAGAGCACTGCTCTCCTTACCAAGGGACTACCGAGGTCACCCATCTACTGTGGATGCTGGTGGGGCGTTACGGGCTGAGCGCACTGCGAGAGCGCGTTGTCCGGCCCCTGAACGGCCTCAACTGCGCTGCATTTTACGGCTGCTATCTGCTCAGGGCCCAGAAGCAGCTGCCCTATGACGATCCGCTCAATCCCCAATCCCTGGAAAATCTGTTTCGCGCTTTGGGGGCAACGCCGATTGACTATCGGGGCCGAACGCAATGCTGCGGCTGGCCCCTGTCGAGCTACGACACCGACACCTCCTTTCGGATGGCGGGGGGACATATTCAAGAGGCGATCGCCGCCGGGGCAGACTGCATCGTCACCCCCTGTCCCCTATGCCACCTCAACCTGGACTCCCGGCAGCCAGAGGTCGCCCAAGTGCTGCAGGCCTCCTTTGAGCTACCCATCCTCCATCTACCGCAGCTGGTGGCCTTAGCGCTGGGGGTGTCGCCAGCGGACTTGGGCTTAGACCGCCATGTCGTATCGACGCAGTCCGTCATTGACAAGCTCGCCCAAGCGCGGTGAAGCGCGCTGGTTAAATTGCTGTGAAAAATCTTGGTCAATTCCGAGTTGTATAGTACACTTGTACTCAATTACGTTCAACCCTTGGAATTGTGGAGGCTATACATGCACAGCGATCAGGCTGAGATTCAGCGTATTCAGACTAAGCTGCAGACAATAGGTCACCAGCGCCGCCAAACTCGCCAGCCCAGTCGGGGTGATTTGGCGGTAGCCGACTTGGCGGCGTTTACTCCAGCCCTACCCTCTCGGAGAGAGCTTGGGGAAAGAGAAGCTAATAGAAGAGACGTGAACAATGCCGGCATCAGGCAGCTGCGCCGGGCGATCGCCTCTCCCATAAGCACTGCTAGCCATCCCGCTCTAGCCCCCTACCCCTCGCGACTCCCAAAATTTAGCGGTGCGGCACCTGCTGATCTGAAAGCTGACGTCCTAGACCGATCACCATCAGCACCGTCGTCCGCTGCAGACGCCGCGCAGCTCGCCGATAGGCTGAGACGGCAGTATCGCAGTCTGCCTCAGCAGAACGCCAAAGCAGATCTTCAAAGTGGACCTGCCTATTTGCTTCGCTGGGGAAAGCGGTTTGGCCAATCGCTGCAGTCTCCCTTACCCTCCCAACCCCCCGCAGCGTCCGGCACACCGCGCCAACTCGCCTCATCGTCTGAGCGTACAGCGGCCTCTGCTGACCTAACCCTACAAGATGCGGTGCTTTGGATTGCTGCATCGGCGGCGGTGAGGGTTGGCCTTGATCTTCTGCTCGTGACCTACAGCGGGCTGTGGCTTCCCATCGTGGCCCTAATCGTTGCGCCAGCGGCGATCGCCCTCTACCGCACTGCGATTAACCCTGACGCTGGATTTGTGCTCGGGCGACGGCTGCTGCTGATTATGATTGGACTACTGCTGGGCGGACAGGTATTTTAGCTCTAGCAGAGGTTTAATCGGCTACATCACTGAGGGGAAGCGCCAATGCGCCGTTCACTTGTACTGCTAACTGCTATAGTCCTGGGTCTCTTGGCCGCTCTACTCGGACATCAAGGCATGTCTCAAGAGCAAGGCGGAGCAATCGCGCCGGGGCTAGTCACCACCCCGCCGCCGGACCCATCGTCCGCCGCCGTAGTCACCTACAGTACGCGTGAGCTAGAGCGGTCGACGGTTCACATTGTAACGGTTCCAGCGTCCTACAGAGTCAGCGTCGGCGTTGCGGCTTCCCTAGATACCGTCGCGGCGATCGCCCAGCAGTCGGATGCGATCGCCGCCATCAATGCGGGGTTCTTTGACCCTCAAAACGGCGAGACGACCTCCTACATCACGGTTGATGGCGAGGAGGTCGCCACCCCCCGAGACAACTCGCGGCTGATGGATAACCCAGATTTAGCGCCCTACCTCTCCAAAATCCTCAATCGCTCTGAGTTTCGTCGCTACCGCTGTGCGGGTAGTCAGAGCGGTGAACATAGCCCTGGCAGCTACGCGATTGCGCCGCACAGCGAGCCGCCGCCTGTGGGCTGTCGCACCCTCGACGCGGTGGGCGGCGGACCGCGCCTGCTGCCCGAGCTGACCTCTGTAGAAGAGGGGTTTGTGGCTATAGCGGGGGGCGATCGCATTCGAGACGCCCTTGGGGAGACTCGGCCCAACGCCCGCAGCGCCATTGGCATCACGGCGTCGGGAAAGCTGCTGTTGGTAGCCGCTGCTCAACGCCCTGAGCTAGCGACCTCGGGGCTAACGCTGCGCGAGCTAGCGACCCTCATGGAAGAGCTGGGCGCGGTAGAGGCGCTAAACCTCGACGGCGGCAGCTCCACAGCGCTGTATTATCAGGGGCATCTTTCCCTGGGGCGCTGGTCAGAGAGCCAATGGATCGAGCGACCTGTGAAGACTGCGCTGACGGTGACTGCCCCCCTGCGTGAAGGAGGATAGCGGTACGCTAAGTCGCTTCATACCTGCTGCTCCGCGGCCCGCCCCATAGTCCACTCAGCGCTCCAGCCAAGACTCCAAACTCAGTAAATCCACCTTCGTCTCAATATCTGTACCGCGAACCGGCTCACTTTCTTTGATCTGGCGCAGCAGATCCTGCAGCGTTTGAGAGCTGGCCGGAGCAGGACCGCTGTAGAGGCCGCGTCGCTTTAGCTCATGGGCTAGCGCCTGCCGCAGGTTGTCAAATGCCTGCTGGGTCTCAGGGCCATACTGTCCGTCAATCTCACCGTTGTAAAACCCTTCCTGCTTTAGCCGCGTCTGGGCCTGCTCTAGCGATTGCTTTGGCACCTGGGCCGACTGGCGATCGCGGCTGCCTTTCATCACCTGGTCGACCCAGCTGTTGTCCAAGGCGTGACGGAGGCGGTCCTGCTGCTCACGAATCTTAGGCAAATCGATTAGGCCGAGCTCGTGGCCCAGGATATGGTCTGTTTCATCAATGATAAAGCTGAGCAAGCGATCGCCTTCGGCAAGTTGAAGAATAATGGACAGCCGCTCGTCCTGGGCCTCACTGAGCTGCTTTTGAAGAGAGAGGCAATAATACTCTTGAGCAATCTCTGCATAGCCTTGCGACTCGAGGAGCAAGTCTTCGGAGACAGTATCAATATTTTCAATATCCATAAGTTTACCTGAAGTATGTTTTGAGTAGTGAGGGGTTGAAACGCGATCGCCGACATATGTGCGACTTACATATGTGTTGTGATGGGGCAAATGTGACGGCTTTGACAGCTGGAGTTTACGAAAGCTTGATGGATCCGCCCGGTCCGTAAAGCTTCTATAAACTGATGTAGCTCGTAGCATCAGGTCACAGGGCTTCGCTCGAGTCTATGTCAAACCGCTTCGAACCTCAATATCTAAAAGACATATTGTTCAGATGTGATATGTTCAGTCTCACAATTAGTTTTCTCAAAGCGGTAGAATTTTTGACTTCAAGTGTCACACTTAGTTCCTTTCGTCACAATTATCTAGATATCTCTACCTTCCATGAGCATGGCTAACGACGATTGCCCCCCCAATCAGCTCCAGGATGTTGTTCGGGAGATCCTCAGCACCAATAGCGCCCATCCGTACTCATTTATCTCTATGGTGCAGCGGTTCATAAACCAGTACAACTTGAGCCACACGACTGAACCCCACGAAATCATTCACATCGCCTACGAGCGTACGCTCAAGGCGGAGAAAAAACAGACTATTCGTAACTACAAAGCTTGGTTGCGCAGCACATGCCTCAACATCATCCGCGAGAAGTCGCGTGAGCGGCGCAGGGAAATACTGATGGATCCTCAGTCTTACGAGTTTGAGACCCAAACTGCCGTCGAAGCGGAGAGCGAGCCTGCACTGTTACTTACCCGCGAGCAGCGCATCGATCTTCTATGGCTCGCCCTAGCGCGGCTGCTTGAAATCAGACCTGATATCGGTCAACTTATGAAGTTTCGTCTACTGGATGGGTATGAGTGGGCAGACATCCAAATAATTTTGGCGGGGGAGGGAGAAACCTGCAAAGCCGCGACGTTGCGCAAGCGGGCTCAGCGAGGAAAGCGCCTGCTGCGGCGCATTTATCATCAGCTTGAGGAGGAGTTCTTGCAGCAGCAGGGCGCTGGCAAACGATAAAAACTGCCGCACCAAAATGTTAGGGCAGCTAGGTTGAAAGACTATTCCTTCACCGCAGCCGCCCTTAAGTTCTAGGTGATAACCGTATCAATTAACAGCGTTAGGTTTTGCCTACCCACTACGTATACGACGTCGTCAGGGCTAAGGCATGTGTCCTCTCGAACGCAGCGAGCCGCCCACGTCGTGGCCTGGTACTTCACCCTCCATTTTTCTCCTTGAGAGATGACTTTATCGACAACGGCCTCATTGAGCTGGGTGGTAAATCTCGGCAAAAACGAGTCGGAGACAGACGCGATCGCTGAGCTAAACATAGCGTTACTCCTGTGAATGATGGGTGACGAGAGCGGCTAGGCGGCAGCTGCGCCAGGTCAAACGGTCTATAAAAGATTGGTTACTCTTATCTCACTCTCAACTAAAAGTGATAGGTTCCCCCTTTTGTGACCTACAGAGACCAATAGACCCGCCAGCAGTATTGTGCAAGCGCGTCAATGCGAACCAAGCGTCAGATCTAGGCCTTGATGCTGCGCTAGGGCCACAGGACTAACCCAGCGGGCCAACGCGATAGCCCTTGCCGTAAACCGTATGGATGAGGGACGACTCGCCTAAATGTTCTAGCTTGCGCCGCAGCAGCCGCACCTGGGCCGCCAATACGTTGCTGGTGGCGGGCTCTTCCTGCCAAACCTGCTGGTAGATAGCTTCGTGAGATAGCAGCTGGTTAGGGTGGCGCATAAAATAGCTCAGCAGCAGACTCTCTTTTTCTGATAGCTCCACGGTGCGATCGCCGCGACGGGCGACTTGGTTAGCGGGATCGAGAGTCAGCTTCCCCAACGTGAGGCAGCTAACCGCAGTCGCCAGGGTAGGCGGTCGTCTCAGTAAGGCCCGCACCCGCGCCAGCAGCTCTTTCAGCTCAAAGGGCTTTACCAGATAGTCGTCTGCTCCAGCATCTAGCCCCCCAACCCGGTCATCCAGCGTATCTTTTGCCGTCAAAAAAAGCACCGGCGTTACTCGCCCTTGCGATCGCAGCCCCTGGCACAGCTCTAGGCCACTTTGCCCCGGCAGCATCCAGTCCAAAATTAGCAGGTCGTGACCTCCAGCCTCCGCCAGCGCTGCGCCGGCATTGCCGTCGTAGGCCACCGTCACCTCATAGCCCTCTCGCCGCAAAATTTGACTGAGGGCGTCTGCTAGCTCGACTTCATCGTCCACCAAGAGGATATGCATGGCCTAGGGCTGGGGAGCAGTCAGTTAGCGCTCAAATAGGGGTGCTGAGTTTTCGTTGAGGTCATCTTCTAATGGATTTAAAATCGGTGAGTCTAAATCCAGTTGATCTAGATCTATGGGCTCATCGGTTACGGGCTCATCGGTTACGGGCTCAGCCTCTCCAAGCTCAGCGTCGATTGGCTCAGCCGGATCGGACTCAGCGTCAATCACCCTATCAGCAGGGAAATCTACTGAGTCAGGATCCACAAGCTGTGGGTCGTACTCTACGGGCTCAGCGTCAAAGCGGCGCGGCGTTCCAGCCCAGGTAAAGTCGCTGATGCGCAGATTGAAAGAGCCGATTTCCCGATCGGGATTGAACCGAGCAACCAGGCCAAAGGTGCGGCGACTGTATTCGACAAAGTAGCTGGTATCGAAACCCCGGTCTTGGGAGAGGCTGATCGAAGTCTGAAAGCCGGCGCGGAAGGGGCCAATGAGCTGGGCCGTCAATCCTCCTGAGAACACCTCCCGATCGCGTACCAGATCGAAGTTGAAGGGAGATTCACTCCCCTCAGTGCTGCGGCGATAGGTGAGATTAAAGCCTAGATAGTCGAAGGCCGATCGAGAAAAGTGGCCAAACTGGCCAAAAAACGACAGCTGCCCAGTCAGAATAGGCTGAGTGTCGCCGCTGCTATAGACCCCTGCAACCCCTCGCACCCGAGGGCTGAACCCAATAAAAGGAACTACGGGCGTTGGCGTATAGCGCAGACCTTGGTCCGGCGTTGCCGGAAGGGGGGTACCTGACCATAGGAGAAAAAAGCGCTGTAGCTCAGCCGCGAGCTGGTAGCGGGTCAAGGTCGTGTTGTTGTCCTCCCGCTCGAGGATAGGCCCCAGAAGGTCGTCTCGCCGCTCAAAGCGAATGTCGTCTGTGATCCGCTGAATGGCTCCCTGGTAGGTGAGCTCGACGCCAGAGTTGCCTAATCGAATCGTGGGAGAGGTGGCGATGAAGCCAAAGGACTGGTCTACCGTTTGGAACCCTAAGGTCCCGTTGAAGAGGCGATCGCGGTAGTTGTATTCTCCGGTGAAGGTGTACCCGCTGGGGGTACGGCGGCGCAGACGCACCAGCCCCCGTAAGTCCTCGTCGGCAAAGTTTTGGTCGAAGTCTAGGCTGGTAAGAACGGTGTTTGCCTCTAAGGAGGTCAGCGAGTCAAAGGCAATGTCTAACTCCGAAGTCAGACCATAGGAGTTAGGGTTGAGCACCCCAGTATCGTTTTCGCCCAGCTCAATGGCGTCTGCGTCACGGCCCGTAAAAGCTCGCTGAATAAAAAACTGAGGCGTGACGGTGAACTGAATGTCCGGAGTGGCAAGTACCTCAAACGGTCGCTCTGCAAACAGGCCATCTCGATCCTCTTCATCAAAACCAAACTGGATCGGCAGTGGATTGCGCTGGCGCTCGTCAAAGATAAAGCGCGATCGCAGCAGCGGGATGGCAAGTCCTTGGTCAACGACCAGGCGGGGATTTTTGAGCCGCAGCTCGCTGCGGGTGGCAGACAGCCTTTGAAAGGTCGCCTGGTTGGTGCGAATTTCGAGTTCTGGAGGGGAGAAGGGATCGTTAGTGAGCCGGACGTTAGAGGCGACCCAGCCGCCGGGGCGAAAATCGATGCGCTCGGCCTCAAACCGCAGCTGCCGGACGCTTCCCGAGGCTGACCCTTGGTTGGAGCTTCCCCGAGCGCCAGAGATCCCGGCCCCGACGGTTACGCCCCCAGTGGAAGTTGCCGTCTGCACCTCGGGCTGCTGGCGGCTGAGGCGCTGGCTAAGAATGTCTTCTTGGGAAACCCCGACGTCAACGCCTGCCTGAGGCGTGGCCGTTGAGGGACCCGCTATGGGGCGATCGCCGGAAAGGTCTGCGGCAATTTGAGGAATAAACACCTCGCCTCGGGCATCCAGCACGGCCCCTTCTTCCCGCACAAAATTATATTCGATGCGATCGCCTCGCAGCACCTGGTCGCCCCGGGTGAACACCACGTCTCCGGTGGCAATAGCGATTTGATTGGGTAAATTGACCCGCACCTCATCTGCAGTGAGGATCGAGCCTCTGACCAATAGGGCAACGTTCCCCTCAGCAATGAACGCCTGCTGCCGCTGATCGTAGATTTGGCGATCGGCGATCACCTCTAGGGCACCGACAGCCGCCGTCTCCTCTGGAGCAGCCTCGTCAGAAGGGCCTAGATCGAGGTCTTCTAGAGGAATGGCGTTGGTCTCTGGCGCGGCGTTTGGCCGATTGGTCGAGCTCGGCAGGGGAGCCTGAAGTTCGCCGGGGATAATCTCTTGAGACTGCTGGGCCACCCAGTCCACTAGCTCGCCCAAAATGTCTCGGCTATCGTGCAGCAATACCGCCGTCTTTTCGTATGCCGCTTCGTCAGACTCCAGACGTGACACTACATCAGACTCGAGCTGGAGCGCTGTCGCCTCATTAAGGCCGTAGTCCCGCTGCAGGTTGCCGAGGTGAGATCCCGGCAGGGAGCCGCCCGACGGAAGGCCAACTTCCACCGCCGGGCCGAGGCTGCTGGGGTCGACCGTTTCGCCATCGGCGTCGCCAGCAGAAGCGGTGGGATAGACGTTGAGCGGTATCCCAGGCTCGTCGGGCGTCGATGCTGACGTGGGTAATAGTACCGATTGCGCCCTCGCCGATTGCGCTATTAGATCCGGCAGGACGGGCGCTGTAGGCTGTGGCGCTGTGAGTCCTGACGCTGTGAGTCCTGGCGCTGTGAGTCCTGGCGCTGTGAGTCCTGGCGCTGTGAGTTCTGGCGCTGTGAGTCCTGACGGTGTAAGCCCTGGCGGTGTGAGTCCTGGCACCGTAGACTCTGGCGCTACAGGCCTGGGCACTGCAGAGCTGGGCCCTGCAGTGCTGGATAGTAGAGACGGGCTCAATGACGCCAAGGGCCTAGCGGACATCGGCTCTGGCAAGAGAACCTGACGCTCTGCCTCAGCAATCAGGTTTTCGGGCCGAGGCAGAGCATCGACATAAGACACTGCTGCCACATGAACGAGCGGTGGCGGTGGCGGCACTGGATAGGGCATAGACTAACAACTCACACCAAAAACAAAGCCCGACTGGTCCGCAGGGTCAATACCTCAGTCGCTACGCTACAGCGCTGCATCACCGATTGACGACTCGCTAAGAAAACGTCCCCAAGTCAGCGTAAGCATAAGGGGACGGAATGGCACTGACGTGCCCACTCAGCCTATAGCTCAGGTGCTGTGGCCGAGTGCCTATAACTCAAGCGCTCGTGAAATCGCGACTAGAGGCTTATTCGAAGTCGCGGCGGTTGGGGTTGCGGGCGGGATCGTTGGACAAGAATCCGAAAATAAAGATCCCGACGAAGAAGGAGACGACGACGTATACAACGATTTTTAAGGTCAGCATAGTATCTCAATGCAAAAATTGGCTCCCCCCATCATACCGAACTGTGTTCCTCTTAAGACGTCAGCGCCTCATGCAGCACGTCTTGATGCATCAGAGCGCGATCGCGTAGGGACTGAATTTGGTCTAGAGACAGGGCATCGCCATTGACGAACTGCTCTAGCCAAGCTTGGCTAATTTTAGCGGCGTCAAGCGGCATCTGGTCGAGTCGCCAGCCCGGTATGGAAAGTGTCTGCATCAGCTGGTCGATTTTGGGATCGTAGCTAATGGCAAAGGTACGGCATTCCGCCGCCGCTGCCATAATCAGACCGTGTAGCCGCATGGCGATCGCCATTTCCACCCCTTTAAAGACACCTGCGAGCTGACGGGGATCTTGAATTTGAAGCAGATGGCTTTTGGGTAGACGCGCCTGGACCGCCTGGGCCAGGGCCAAATCTTGGGGCAGTTGAAAAGGAACAATCAGCAAGCATGCGCCCGTTGCGGCCTGCAGCATTGACAGGGCATCCGTCATAACTGACAGCCGCTGCGGGGTCAAATCCGGATGGGTTCTGAGGGTGACCGCAATTCTTGGAGCGGGCAGTTCCCACAGTCCAGCCAGGGACTTTCCTTCGAGAGCCCAGACGGGATCGGGGGCCAAAATGCCAGGAACGTTCCAGGCGGCCAGCTGCTGGGCTGAGCCTTGATCCCGCACGCTGACGGCGTGGCACTGGCGATAGGCCTGCCGGGCGACGCGCCGGGTGAGCTCTTGGTTGAGGGGACCGATACCTTGGGCCCAGGCCACGGTTTTGAGTCCAAACTGCTGAGCCAGCCCCATCAGCCCGCCGTAGTAAAGCGGATTTAGGCGACTGGTGGCATCCTGCATCAGGCTACCGCCGCCCCAGACAAAAGCGTCGGCTCGCCGCATCGACCCCAGCACCGCCGTAGGGGACTTACGCGGCACCGCCTCGACGGAATATTGCTGTTGGGTAAGCTGGGGCTGCCCGGACAGCACTATGGGGGTGGCGTTGGAGGGCAGCATCTGCAGCGCTGTCGCCAGAAGAGCCTCGTCGCCTCCGTTGCCCATGCCATAGTAGCCGCACAAAATTGTCCGCATTTAGCGCTATCCGAGACAACGTACCCATTTACAATAGAGCAGGTTAGGCCTCCACGCGGCTACAGTCACCCACAATCCCCATGCACGCCCTCTCTATTCCCACCTGGATTATCCATATCTCTAGCGTTATCGAATGGGCAGCAGCGATCGCCCTCATCTGGGCCTACGGCGACGTCAGCGGCGATCGCTCTTGGCGGGCGCTGTCTGTGGCCATGCTGCCCGCCTTCGTGAGCGCCATGTGCGCCTGTACCTGGCACTTTTTCGACAATCCCCCCAGCTTAGGCTGGCTGGTCACCCTGCAGGCGGCCATGACGGTTTTGGGCAACGTCACGCTTTGCGTAGCCGCCTGGTGGATCTGGCGATCGCCCCAGCCCAAAACCTAGCGTCAAGGTTGCTCTAGGTTTAGCTACTAGACAGGAAGCCCCGCGCTCTACCCGTCAGGGTGAGCGTCGGGATGAGAGTCGCGGTCGTCGATGGGGCTCAATACCCCGGAGACGGCCAAACTTCGGATGTACTCCCTAAGGACATCGTTGATAGTTCTTTCGGTCATCTCACAATACTTGTCAAGATGCTGCTTTTCTCTGTCAGCGGCTCTAATAGTTATTTGCTGCATGTCGTTCTGATGTCAATATGCTATCATTATTGCATGAAAGTCACTTATCAGTACAAGTTGCGTCCAGCGGCTGAGCAAACGGTTACCATGACCCGATGGCTAGATATGCTTCGGGCACAGTACAACTGGTTGCTGGCTGAGCGCTTCGACTGGTGGGAGATGAACCGCTGTTCGGTCAACGCCTGCCCACTCACCTGTAGCCTTGCGCCACTCAAAGATAATCCTAATTACTACAGCCAGAAGGCTAGCCTAGTACCTCTCAAGCGAGAGCGACCCTGGTACAAAGATTTGCACTCACAAGCGCTTCAGGAGGTGACGAAGCAGGTAAAGCAGACGTTCGAGCGTTTCATCAAAGGTGATAGGAATGGTAAGCGTAGCGGCAAGCCTCGGTTCAAAGGCGCGGGGCGCTACAGGACGTTCACGTTCCCGCAGATGAAACCTGACTGCATCGATGGAAGTCGTATTACCCTGCCTAAGATTGGTCAGGTGAAGCTAATCCTTCATCGCCCGATACCTGATGGGTTTACTGTCAAAACGGCCAAGGTGACTCGCAAAGCAGATGGTTGGTATGTGAGCCTGTTACTGGAAAACAATGCCGTTCCGATGCTTACTCCGGATGTCGATAGGGCTAAGTCTGTCGGTGTTGACGTTGGGCTGAAGGATTTCTTGGTTACCAGTGACGGTGAGAGCGTTCCTATCCCTCAGTTCTTTCGACGCTCAGAGCGGCAGCTATCCAAGCTGCAGCGGCAGCTATCGAGACAGAAGAAGGGCTCTAACCGCTGGCGTAAGCAGGTAAATCGCATCGCCAAACTGCATCTGAAAGATATCGCGTCAGCGTCGTGATTTCTTTTCTAAGGTGTGGGATTGGCTGTTTTCAAAGTACGATGTTGTCGCTCATGAAAAGCTCAACATCAAAGGACTTGCTCGAACCAGACTGGCAAAGTCAATCGCTGATGCCGCATGGGGTACATTCTTGGAGATAGGCTCTTTCAAAGCCGCGAAAGCTGGAAAGATGACCATCGCTGAGAACCCACGCGGAACCAGCATTGATTGCTCGGGTTGTGGTGAGCGGGTACAAAAGACGCTGGCCGATCGGGTCCATAGTTGCCCGTCATGCGGCTTAACGATCTGCCGCGACCACAACGCGGCTATCAACCTATTGAATAGGGCTGTGGGACATCAAGCCCTTAATCTCTCAGGGAATGTCTCAGCGGTAGCTGGGAGTCACTGAGGAAGCCCGCGCTGTATGCGTAGCATCAGCGTCGGGAGGATGTCACCAGCCCACGTTTAGCAGTCCACGGAAATATGCGGAGAAAAGAATGTCTAAAGAAACCCTGTTCGCGCTATCGCTGTTCCCCTACCTCGGGTTTCTGTGGTTTTTGACCCGCTCCGGCAAAACGCCCCCTTTAGCGCTAGCGGGGTTCTATGGAACGCTGGTGTTTGTTGCCGTCACGATTCCCGCAGGGCTATACGCTAAATCAGCTTACGGAGAAGAGCTGGCCAACGTGGACTGGCTACACGGCGGGGCGGAGGTTTTTCTGACGCTGACAAATATTTTGGTGGTTTTGGGGTTTCGGCGGGCGATCGCGCAGCACCGCCAGCGGAAAGAGGGCATTGAGCTGTGAAACCTATTACTACTTCTGTAAGACCTGTAAATCTCTGCGGCCAAGCGCTGCGGCCAAACGCTACAGCACCCGCAAAATGGCAAGCAGGCCCAGAGAGAGCAGAGCGCCCTGCATCATGAACAGGCGCAGCATCCACCAGTAGGTCTCTTTAAGCGTTGACGCTGACGAGGCTGAATTAAACATGCGGTATTCCCAAAAATCTGAGACATCATTTCAGTAGTCGACTCGCGTTTAGTCGCGCTTTGGGCGATCGCCCAAACTTGGCGGCGAGCAGGGAGCCAAACTGGCAAAACCCATCACAGAGCGTCAGTGATTAGACCTGACCCTATCGCATTCTGTCAAAGCTAGCTCACGGCAATCGGCTTTGGTAAAACCCTTAGAATCATTTCACAATTGGCGGGAAGTCCATAAGCCATTGTGAAGTACGGGTGTGCTGTGGAAAGCGAATGCGCCCTGGCTGAGCTAAGCTTGACGCCAATAGCTCCGGGAGGGCCTTATCGCACGGGCGAAGAGTGTGTCAGAATGTAAGCGGTTTTGCCAAATTACATAAAGAAGTATGAAGTAGGCATCAGCTATGGATTTGATATATGAATACGCCTGGATAATTCCAGTGCTTCCGCTCTTTGGCGCGATGGTGCTGGGCATTGGTTTGCTCTCCTATGGAGACTCTGTTGCAAAGCTTCGCAGCCTATCCTCCACTTTTATCGTGTCGCTAACCGGAACAGCCATGGTGCTGTCGTTTGCGATTCTCTACAGCCAAATTCAGGGGCACGCCTCCTACGAGTACCTCATCGAATGGGCCTCGGCTGGAGATTTTCGCCTAACGATGGGTTATGTCATCGACCACCTAACGGCGCTGATGCTAGTGGTTGTCACCACGGTGGCGTTTTTGGTAATGATATACACCGATGGCTACATGGCCCACGATCCAGGCTATGTGCGCTTCTATGCCTACCTGAGCTTGTTTAGCTCCTCCATGCTGGGCCTGATCATCAGCCCCAACCTGGTGCAGGTCTATATCTTCTGGGAGCTGGTGGGCATGTGTTCCTACCTGCTGATTGGCTTCTGGTACGACCGCAAGGCAGCGGCTGACGCCTGCCAAAAAGCCTTTATCACCAACCGAGTCGGGGACTTTGGTCTCTTGCTCGGTATTCTGGCACTCTACTGGGCCACCGGCAGCTTCGAGTTCAACGTCGTGGGCGAGCGCCTTCAGGAGCTGGTGGCCAGCGGCGCGTTAGCGCCTGCGCTGGCGGGCTTTTTTGCGGTGCTGGTGTTCCTCGGCCCCGTGGCCAAGTCAGCTCAGTTTCCGCTACATGTGTGGCTTCCCGACGCCATGGAGGGCCCCACGCCCATCTCCGCCCTAATTCACGCGGCAACCATGGTGGCGGCAGGGGTGTTCCTCATTGCCCGCATGTTCCCCATGTTCGAGGCCCTGCCCGACGCGATGTCTATCATCGCCTGGACGGGCGCGCTCACCGCGTTCTTGGGGGCCAGCATCGCCATGACCCAAAACGACATTAAAAAAGGTCTGGCCTACTCCACGATGTCTCAGCTGGGCTACATGGTAATGGCCATGGGCGTCGGCGCTTACACCGCCGGCCTGTTTCACCTGATGACCCACGCCTACTTCAAAGCGATGCTGTTCCTGGGGTCGGGTTCGGTGATTCACGGCATGGAGGACGTCGTCGGTCACGACCCCGCTCTGGCCCAAGATATGCGGCTGATGGGCGGTCTGCGCCGCTACATGCCCATCACGGCAATCACCTTTTTGATCGGCACCCTGGCAATCTCCGGCATTCCGCCGTTTGCGGGCTTTTGGTCCAAAGACGAGATCTTGGGCTCTACTTTTGCCGTGAGCCCCATCCTCTGGGGCATCGGCTGGCTGACCGCTGGCGCGACCGCCTTCTACATGTTCCGCATGTATTTCATGACCTTTGAAGGGGAGTTTCGCGGTCAGGATGAGGGCATTCGTCAGCTGCTCAACCGCGAGAAGCTGCAGCGCATGGGGTTGGCCTTTGGCCCCGGCGCCATGGACCCGCAGGAGCTAGTGGCGATGGGAGCCCATGAGGGAGAAGCCCATAATGCCCATGATGGACATGACGACCACGGTGGGCACAGCGAGGTACCCCACGAGTCGCCTTTTACCATGACCTTCCCGCTGATGGCCCTAGCGATTCCCGCCATGCTAATCGGTCTGGTGGGGACGCCGTTTGCCAACTACTTTGAGGCGTTTATCCACGCCCCCGGCGAAGCGGCTCTAGAGCACGCCGAGTTTGAGCTGAGCGAGTTCTTAATCATGGCGGGTAACTCGGTGGGCATTGCCCTGATCGGCATTACCCTGGCATCGCTGATGTACCGGCAGCACAAGATCAACCCGGATGCGATCGCCAGCAAGATTCGCCCCCTCTACAAGCTCAGCCTCAACAAGTGGTACATCGACGAAATCTACAACACCGTCTTTGTCCAGGGCGTGATTCGCCTGGCTAAGCAGGTGCTCGAAGTCGACATTCGCATCGTCGATGGGGTGGTCAACCTTGCCGGTTTCGTTACCCTGGTCACAGGCGAAGGTCTGAAGTACATCGAAAATGGACGGGCACAGTTCTATGCGCTGATCATCTTTGGCGCAGTGCTGGGTCTGGTACTCATCTCGGGTGTTACATAACAAGCGCTAACAAGCGCTATGACGGCCTGGCTGGGGAGCGTCAGCCATTGACCTTCCCAGCGGGTGCCCCGGACTGACGCGATGGTCCAAAGGACCGGCCATAGGCCACCGCCAGACTTGCCTATTACTATTACGTTTTGCCCACACTGCATCTTGCAAATACTTTTGCAGAAACCGTAATGCTTACTGCTGAATTTCCCTGGCTATCGACCATCATTCTCTTTCCGATCGCGGCGTCTTTGCTGATCCCCTTCATTCCCGACAAAGACGGCAAAACCATCCGGTGGTATGCCCTAGTCATTGGCCTGATCGACTTTTGCATCATTGCCTACGCGTTTTATAACTTCTATGACCCCAGCAGCTCCGAGCTGCAGATGGTGGAGCGCTATAACTGGGTGCCCGCGCTAGGGCTGAGCTGGTCGGTGGGGGTGGACGGACTGTCCATGCCGCTGGTGCTGCTCACCGGCTTTATCACCACGCTGGCTACCCTAGCCTCTTGGCCGGTGACCCTGAAGCCGAGGCTGTTCTTCTTTCTGCTGCTGGCGATGTACGGCGGGCAGATTGCGGTATTTGCCGTGCAGGATCTGCTGCTGTTCTTCCTGGCTTGGGAGCTGGAGCTGATTCCGGTCTATCTGCTGCTGTCGATTTGGGGCGGCAAGAAGCGGCTGTACGCCGCCACGAAGTTCATCCTCTACACGGCAGGTGGCTCGCTGTTCATCTTGGTGGCGGCGCTGGCCATGGCTTTTTACGGCGACACCGTCACCTTCGATATGACGGCGCTGATGCAGAAGGATTTTCCGCTTAAGTTTGAGCTGCTGGCCTATGCCGGATTCTTAATTGCCTACGCCGTCAAGCTGCCCATCTTTCCGCTGCATACCTGGCTCCCCGATGCCCACGGCGAGGCAACGGCCCCGGTGCATATGCTGCTGGCGGGCATCCTGCTGAAGATGGGGGGCTACGCCTTGATCCGCATGAATATCGAGATGCTGCCCGATGCCCACGCCTATTTCGCCCCAGTGCTGATTATTTTGGGCGTGGTCAACATCATCTACGCGGCCCTCACGTCTTTTGCCCAGGGCAACCTGAAGCGCAAGATTGCCTACTCTTCGATTTCTCACATGGGCTTCGTGCTCATCGGCATTGGAGCGTTCACCGACCTAGCCCTCAGCGGCGCGGTGCTGCAGATGGTGTCCCACGGCCTCATCGGGGCCAGCCTGTTCTTCCTGGTGGGGGCCACCTACGATCGCACCCACACCCTGATTTTGAAGGAGATGGGCGGTATTGGTCAAAAGATGCCCCGCATCTTTGCCATGTTCACCACCTGCTCGCTGGCGTCGCTGGCGCTGCCCGGCATGAGCGGCTTTGTGGCAGAGGTGATGATATTCGTGGGCTTTGCCACTAGCGACGCCTACAGCCTCACCTTCCGGGTGATCATCGTCTGTCTGGCCGCTGTCGGCGTTATCCTGACGCCCATCTACCTGCTAACAATGCTGCGGGACATCTTCTACGGACCTGAGAACAAAGAGCTGACCTCCCACGAGGTGCTGGTGGATGCTGAGCCCCGCGAGGTATTTATCATTGCTTCTCTGCTGGTGCCCATCATCGGCATCGGGCTATATCCTAAGATCTTGACCCAGGTCTACGACGCCAAAACCATTCAGCTGACTGAGCTTATGCGCAGCTCCGTTCCGGCGCTGGTGGAGACGGCTCCGATGGCCCAGCTGTGGCCTGCCTTAGATAAGGTGGCGATAGTAGAACATCCCGACGGTCTCATTGCGGCCACAGCCGCTCCCGTCATCGAGCCGCAGTAGCGCCGAGGCGATCGCTGAACCCCAGACAGATTGTCTATTGTGCCGCACGGGCATACCCTGTAAGAAGCAGCAGGTTCTGAATACCACTGGCACATTGCTGGTGGTATTTGCCTGTTCGTGGGCTGCCCAGCTGCCGTTGGAGCCAACCGCAGCGGCGGTAGGGTTAGCCTAGACAGGCACAGCACCGAGGTAATCACCGTGACGTCCCAATCTGCTCTAAAACCGATTGGCTGGCGCGAGCGCTTGTCGCTGCCTAAATTAGGCATCGAAACAATCAAGGCAAAAGTGGACACGGGCGCAAAAACCTCGTCTCTCTATGCCTTTGACGTCGAGCCCTTCCAAGAAGGCGAGACCCCAATGGTGCGCTTCAAAGTGCATCCGTTCCAGGGCGATCGCGATCGCACCGTCGTCGCCCAGGCTCCCCTAGTCGAAAACCGCTCCGTGCGCAGCTCCAATGGCCAAATCGAGCAGCGCCCCGTAATTCGCACCACCGTCGTGCTCAATGAGCAAGCCTGGGATATTGACCTCACCCTGACCCATCGAAAGGCCATGGCCTTTCGCATGCTTTTGGGCCGGGAGGCGCTACGGAGCCGATTCCTAGTTGACAGCGGGCGATCGTTTTTGCAGTCAACCGCTAAACCGCCAAAAGGGCATAAGCCATGAAAATTGCTATTCTTTCCCGCAACGCCTCACTCTACTCAACGAATCGCCTTAAGGAAGCTGGAGAAGCTCGGGGTCACAGCATCAGGGTAATCGACTATCTACGCTGCTACATGAACATCACCTCCCATAATCCCCAGGTGATTTACCAAGGCAATCCTCTAAAAGATATCGACGCGGTTATCCCCCGCATCGGAGCCTCTAAGACTTTCTACGGCACCGCCGTAGTGCGCCAGTTTGAGATGATGGATGTGTTCACGACGAACGAGTCTCAGGCTATCTCCCGCTCTCGCGATAAGCTGCGCTGCCTGCAGCTTTTAGCCCGTAAAGGCATCGGCCTACCGGTGACGGGCTTCGCCCACTCCACGAAGGACATCGACGGGCTGATTGAGGTGGTGGGCGGTGCGCCGCTGGTGATCAAGCTGCTGGAGGGCACCCAGGGCATTGGGGTGGTGCTGGCGGAGACGACCCAGGCGGCGACATCCGTAATCGAGGCGTTTCGCGGCCTAGACGCCAATATTCTAGTGCAGGAATTCATCAAAGAGGCGAAGGGAATGGACATTCGCTGCTTTGTGGTGGGGGACAAGGTCATCGCCTCCATGAAGCGCCAGGGAGCCCCCGGTGAATTTCGCTCTAACATCCATCGGGGCGGCTCAGCAGAAAAGATTCGGCTGACGCCGGAGGAGCGCAGCACCGCTACGAGAGCGGCAAAAGCTATGGGGCTGCGGGTGGCGGGGGTCGATATTCTCCGCTCTAACCATGGCCCTGTAGTCATGGAGGTCAACTCTTCTCCGGGGCTAGAAGGCATTGAGGCGGCGACAGGGGTAGATGTGTCAGGGAAAATTATCGAGTTTATTGAGAAGAGTGCCAGCTCGGGCAGCCCCAAGGACCGGGTTCAAGGCTAGCTTCGCCAAAAGGTCGGATTGGGAAAAAGCGATCGCAGCAGAAGCAGGACAATAGGGGCTGCGCCAGCGCTAAGACCAGGTCTGAGCGACGCACAAAGAGCACATCGACCAGCGCTCTAGCTCGCCAGCGGGGGTAGCGCAGCGGCAGCGCGGACAGATTGGGAGCCCTTGGGAGCGCGATCGCACCGCCACTTCCCAGGCTTGAAACGCCTCGGCGGCGCTTTTGGGCAACGCTTTCGGCGGCGTAGCGCACGACTTGACCCGTGAAGGGTGGTCCCTCCACGGAGCTGGAGCGGCAACGGACTCGCTGGACGGGGAGCGCCACTGCGCGGTAGAGAACTGAATATCTTTGCAGGGCAAGTCCGGAAACCTTTGGAGAAGCTTTTTGAGAATGTGGTGGCGCTCAAACGCTAAAGTCTGCGCCCACACTGGGTTAGCGGTAGCTACCACGAGCCGCTGCTGCCGCAGAGCGATGGGATAAGCCTTTGCCGCTACGGCAGACCCCACGACCTCGGCCCAGACCCCTAGCAGCTGCTGAAACTGCTGCTGCTGACGCCGAGCGGGATGGCGCTCGAAGGTTTTGACGAGCTGGGTGAGGGAGGTGAATGCCATAGAATGAGGTATGATGCTGCGCCATAGAAGAATCGCTGCGGTGAGGGTAATTCGGGAATGCCGCTGTCCCCGGTTTTGCAGCGTCCAGCAAAATTTACAGTTAGCAGCAGTCTTTTCACGGCCATAGTCCCTAATATGATAGACACTATGGTTACGCTGTGTTGAGAACAGCGGCTTGCTGCCTACTGACCAGACTTCCCCCTATGATCACACCCCTCCCATCATCGTCTCGTCACGCGGACTCCGAGCGTCGGCATGATCTTCATCCAGTTCTGAGCGCCGCAGTCGACTGCTTGGATTTCGAGCTAGAGGACGAACTGGCCCGCTATCAGCAGATGACTCAGTACCGAAAGCCTTTAGAGTCGCCCTCGACTGGGGAGGCACCGTCATTAATGACGGCGGCGATTGCGCCTGCTGCGATAACGGTGCTGGAAGACGACAGACTGCTGGCAGCACAGGCAGACGGTTCGGGACGTGAAGCCTCCTGGGGGACAGTAATCCCTGAAGCGCAGATAGCTCCAGACACTTACCTAAAATCGTCCGAAGATCTGTTGAGAAGTCTGGACGCTTTGGAAGAAGAGCCTCGACCCCGACAAATTTTATCGAGTCTCTTTACCCCTTTGGGGGTTGGACTGCTGCTGCTAGTCAGCCTGTCTACCCTGATGATGACCTATATTTTCTTCAGCGCGCGGTCGGCGCAGATGGCCCGTCAAGATCCTACCCAATCGGTATCCGAAGCCGCTGAGGGTGAACCGCTGTCGCCGCTGTCCCCTGACCTAGCAGGAGGCGAGTTTACGAAGCTTGACCTAAACCGCCTGATTAGCCTCCCTAGGTTCAACGCTCGCTCCAAAGACGTGGTACCCCCGGCGATAGATTCAGCCACTGTTGACGGCGCTGACGCAGATCTGACCCCAAACGACGTGGAACTCCCAGGGATAGATCCAGCCGCCGCTAGCTCCAACAGTAATCCCAACGTTCCCGCAGCTATTCCGGTCGTTCCTCTTGGCCCCGCGCTGCCCCCCGTCCGAGTAGCGCCACCCCCCGCTCCGGCTCGCCCCGCGCAGCGTGCGGTCGCCCCATCTCCTGCTCCATCTCCTGCCCTGCCGCCAGCGCCTATAGCCCCTGCGGCCCCTGACAGCGCGATCGCTCCCGCTGCGTCAAACCCTGCTGCTCGAGAGCCTCAAGCTACGCCAAGGCCGGAACCGCAGCGCTCTATACCTCAAGCTGCGCCTCAAGAATCTGCCCGAGAGTCTGCTCAGGAGCCTACGCCTCAGAACTTAGCCCCTCAAGACTCGGCGGCCCAATCCGCACCCCAATCTGTGCCCCCGACCCCGCAGGCGTCCCCTGCCCAGCCCGCCGCCATCCAGCCCGCTAGCCCACAACCTGCGGCCTCTCCGCCCAGCCCCCAAGCCGCCGCGTCTACCCCGCCACCCCCTGCCGCTAGCGACTATCACCATGTCGTGGCCCCCTATACGGGCGATCGCAGCCTAGAGGAAGCGCAAGACGCAGTTTCAGGGGCCTACCTCCGCAATTCTGACAGTGGCGCACAGGTGCAGCTCGGCGCATTCGAGTCGGAGTCGCGAGCGGAGCAGTTTGTCAACGAGCTGGCAGAGCAGGGAATTGACGCGACCGTCCAGCCCTAACCCATGACCCAAACCCTCAACGTCCGCGCCGAAGTGGCGATCGCCATCATTACCCAAGGCGATCGGTTTCTCCTCCAGCTCCGAGACGATATTCCGGGAATCCTCTACCCTGGCCAATGGGGATTTTTTGGGGGGCATCTCGATCCAGGGGAAACTCCAGAGACTGCCCTTTTCCGAGAGCTAGAAGAAGAGATTGCCTACCGGCCCCCTTACGTCATTCCTTTTGCCTGCCAGCAGGGTGAGCGAGCTATTCGCCACATTTTCATCGCTCCTCTAGCTGTGGAAATAGAGCAGCTGACGCTGCAGGAAGGATGGGACCTAGGGCTATTTACCCCCGCAGATGTCCAGGCGGGTGAGCGCCATTCGCCTAAGGCAAACCGCTCTTGCCTCATAGGAACACCCCACCGGCAAATCCTGCTGGATTTTGTTCAAACCTTGTCGGCAGGATATCGGGTTGAAAAAGGCGTTTTGGGTAGCCTTAGCTAAATCCAGCGAGGAACAGGGCGACACCGGCAGCTAGGGCCAGAAGGGTAAGAACGAGTCCTGCGTTGGGGCTTCCCTTCCAAGAATAGTCTTTATCTTTCATGGAAAATACAACTCTACAGTGCTCTTTAAGCTATCACGAAGCGCCAGGTGGGAGAGTCGCCCCTTGGGTAGACCTGTGGCGACTACGGACGCCACCGCAACTTTACGAGTGACTAAAATCACTTACTGAGCTGTTCGATATCACACGACCCGCACGATCGCGATCCTACGAGTCCTTCCAGAATTGGACGATACTTTAATTGACTCAACTCTAGCCGAGTCATCAACAGGGAACACACGACTGGCCGATACGTATGTGTCGGCTTTTTTATTGCATGGCTCCCATCGCCATTTTCCACGAAAGTTCTTTGCGTAGAACCTCTAATGCCCGCCGTTCATCGGGCGCAAACGGAGACGTCTGCAGGCCATCGAGAATATGTTGAATCAGCTCTGAGGCAAAGTGACCGCCACCGCGCAGCAGATGCATGTAATAGCGGAACTGAGGCTGATCGGATTGATCGCGGTGAAACCGGTAGATTTCTTCTGAAGACATCAGCGCAGCAGTCGTGTTGAAGGGGACAACTATCCGGGGAATGCGCTGTACCCCATAAAGGCGATCGCTCTCCTGCTGCAGGGCTCCAATCAGCACTACGCCTAACAGCGTTCGCGCCTCGTGAACCTGGTCAGGGGTAAATAGCGGGTCAGGCTCGCTGGACAGCCTGGGACCACTGTTGCTAAAGCTGGGGTTAAAAAGCTGAGTATTGTAGATAACGCCAACCGCCCAATGGCGAGGGTCGGAGATCATCCCCAAGCCCCGGTCCCCAGCGTCTTCGAGCTTGACGAAGCTGCCAAATCCAAACTGATTCGCGTCGGGTGGAGTGGACGTGGATAGGTCGTCATCGAGCTGAATGACGTAGTCGCAGTGAGAATTTGACTTGACTACTTTGCCAAGACGCATAGCCTTTACCTCAAGGGAGTACCAAGTGTGACAGTCCAAGGAGATATTTTGGGCGATCGCCCACTGCCACAAAGTAACCCCTATAATACAAGCGTTCCCCGCCAACGGTCAGAAACTTAACGAAATAGCCGCTAAGCTTCCGTATCAGCGGGGAACGAAGATCGTAATAGTTGGCGAGTAGCTAGGTTAGGGCTGCTATCTCGAAGAAGATCTCGAGTTCATGCGGTAGGAGCGTTTAGCTCATGACGCTGTATGTTGCCATGCCCTGGATGATGTAGTCGAAGTAAGGCTCTGCTGCAGCTACGTCGTCAGCGTCTAAAAGGCCAAGAGACGCCTTCTTGAGGCAATCAATCGCCGCAACCATACCGGGTACCGGAACGCCCAGAGAATTGTACATCTCGCGCACGCCAACTAGGCCGATGCTTTCGATAGGGCCTTTATCGCCTGCTAAGACGCCGTAGGTGATCAGGCGAAGATACCAGCCATAGTCCCGTAAGCACAGGGCCCGCTCGCGCTGACCGTAGGCATTTCCACCGGGAGCAATGAAATCGGGGCGACGCTGCCACAACTGCTTGCTGGCCTCTTCGACAATCTTTTTCTCATTTTCGGCTAGGGTAGAGGCGATCCGCATCCGCTGCTCACCCGTACCCAGAAAAGTCCTGATGCTCTCTAGCTCTCCACTACTGGGGTAGCGAAGCTCATCGTCGGCATTCAAAATAACGTTGCTTACTACACTCATAATGATGGGAATTATTTATCGTGATGATTCGGCTATCGCTCGTATTTTAGCGGGTTTGGCGCGATAAGCGAAAGATGAAAGATTGCAACAAATCTTAAATTTCTTAACGAACTGCGTCAACTAACGGTGGAAGCAGGACCTGATCCCCAAAGACACGCTCGCAGCGAGCGATCGCTTTTCTCTAAGCTCACAGGGGTTGGCTTTACATCAGCTCCGAAACTGAGCTAATTCGCAGACGACCTAATCTCAAGAACGCGCACATTTTCAAGCAGCTCGTAGGCCAAGATGAGCCGTCAATTAGCTGGATTGAGCTACAGTGATATGCTCACTCAGCATCACGAGCGCAGGACTCAAGAGGCCAGCCAGCGGTTGCCCCAATCACAGCGATGTTACCGGCTTTATGCGGAAGCGAAACCGGTAGCCCTGAAGGCCAGCAGAAGCAAACCGTTTCTACAGAACGTTACCGTAGCTCTACAGGGTAGTGCCATAGAGTTCTTACGTTCATTCAGCACAATATCGAAGAGAGGATCCTTGAATCTACAACAGGCGAGTCAGTCTAACCGTCTGCTAGCATTACTTCCAGAAGCGGAGTATCTACAGATTGCCCCCCATTTCAGAGTCGTGAACTTATCGTTGGGGCAAATTCTTCACGAGCCAGCCGAAACAATATCAACCGTCTACTTCCCAACCCACGCGATGATCTCGCTGGTCCAGATTGTGAAAGGCGGTACTACCCTTGAGTCAGGTGTTGTGGGCAACGACGGGATGCTGGGATACCCCGTCTATTTAGGAGGAGGATGCAGCTCCAGCCGCGCCATCGTTCAGATTTCAGGAGAGGCGATCGCCCTTGATGCTCTGGTGCTAAAAAAAGCCTTTGACCAAGGTAAGGTACTGCAAAAGCTGCTGCTGCTGTATACCCAAGCGTTTATCACCCAAGTGAGTCAAACGGCAGTCTGCAACCGATTTCATGTGACAGAAGCGCGACTAGCCCGCTGGCTCCTACAGTCTCAAGACTGTACCCAGTCTTCCTCTCTCAATCTCACCCAGGCTTTTCTATCCAGCATGCTGGGAACCCGGCGCGCCAGCGTTACTACTGCTGCCGGGGGGCTGCAGCAGGCAGGCTTGATTCGCTATAGCCGAGGACAGGTTCAAATCTTAGACCGAGAAGCGCTCAAAACCGCCTGCTGTGAATGCTACAACATCGTTAAGACTGAGTACGCGCGCTTACTGTAGCTGCGTCGGCATCCTTCCTACCCTAAGGAGCGGGGAGTCTCGGCCTGCCCATTAGGTAGAGTTCCGACGGAATTCGGCTCGATTGACCCTAACTAGCTTTAGCAGCAACATCTTGGCAGAGCGCGAGGAAATGGCCTTGGACATGGTGCTGCCCTGCTTACTCTACTGTGACGCTCTTCGCGAGGTTCCTCGGCTGATCCACGTCTAGACCTCGCCGCGCCGCAATATGGTAAGACAACAGCTGGAGCGGAATCACCGTTAGCAGTGGTGACAGCAGCTCATCCACCTGAGGCACCGGTAGCTGAGCGTCGAAAACCTCCTCAGCCGCTTCGTCGCTTACCGCCGTCACGCCAAACAGCTGGGCATCCCGCGCTTTGGCCTCCTGAGCATTAGAGAGCACCTTTTCGTAGGTTTGCCCCGGTACGGCGATCGCCACCACGGGCACTTTGGCGTCCAGCAGGGCGATGGGGCCGTGTTTCATCTCCCCTGCTGGGTAGCCCTCAGCGTGAATATAGCTGATCTCCTTCAGCTTCAGCGCCCCTTCTAGCGCAATGGGGAAATTGACGCCGCGCCCCACAAATATAAAGTCTTGGGTCTCCACAAACTGATGGGCCAACGCTTCCGCCCGGGCCTCCTGGTCCTGCAGACTTCCCTCAATTTGGGCGGGGATTTGCCGTAGCTGAGAGAGCAGATGGTCGAGCTTTTTGGTCGGGATGGTTTTGCGGCGGTGAGCCAAATCTAGGGCGAGGCAGTAGAAAGCGAACAGCTGGGCCGTGAAGGTTTTGGTGGCGGCGACCCCGATTTCAATCCCGGCTCGGGTGTCGATTAGGTGGTCGACGAGCTGGGCGATGGTGCTTTGGGTGCGGTTGGTAATTCCCAAAAATCGGGGCTGCTGCGCGGTAGGCAGGTCCGCTCGGCGGCGCTGCTCCATGGTGAGGGCCGAGAGGGTATCCGCCGTCTCGCCAGACTGGGTGACGCCGATGGTGAGGGTATGGGGCGTAATTGGGGGTGGAGAATAGCGGAACTCTGAGGCGTACTGCACCTGGGTCGGAATCCCCGCGAGCTGCTCCAGCAAATACTTGCCCACCAGACTGGCGTGCCAGCTGGTGCCGCAGGCCACGATTTGAATTTGGTCGAGGTTTTGATAGAAGCTTTCGCCTAGCCCCAGATGAATAGGCCGCTCATCGCTATCGGGAGTCCAGCTGGGGTTAAAGTAGGCGCTGATGCAGGCGCGAATTACGTCGGGCTGCTCGTAGATTTCCTTGAGCATGAAGTGGCGGAAGCCCTGCTTCTCAATCGCCATAGAAGTCCCCGACATCACGTGGGGCTGCTTGCGCAGGCGATCGCCTTCAATATTATAAATCTGGACGCCGAGCGGCGTAATGGTGCCCAGCTCTCCATTCTCCAGGGTGATCATGGCCTGGGTGTGGGGCAAGATAGCGGGTACGTCTGAGGCACAGAAAAATTCGCCTTGGCCAAAGCCGATCACCAGCGGGGCGGAATCTTGGCGGGCAATGACGATTTCGTCGGGGTAGTCGAGGCAGACCAGGGCGATCGCAAAGGAGCCGGTGAGTTCCTGAATGGCGCGGCGGGTGGCCTCGGTGAAAGGGGATAAGTAGCGGTCGGCTTCGCCGTTGTGGTGCAGCTTGTCGAGATGCAGGGCCACCAGGTTGGGAATCACCTCGGTGTCGGTTTCGGTGACGAACTCGCACCCCGTCTGCTGCAGTCGAAGGCGCAGCTCTCGGTAGTTTTCGACGATGCCGTTTTGCACTACGGCCACGCGCTTCTGGGTGTCTAGGTGGGGGTGAGCGTTGCGCTCTTCGGGTTTGCCGTGGGTGGCCCAGCGGGTGTGGCCGATGCCGATGGGGGCGGGGTCTTCTAGCCCATGAAGCTTGTCTTTGAGGTTTTGCAGTTTACCTTTGGCGCGGATGCAGTTAATTTTGCCGTCTGAGAGGGTGGCAATTCCGGCAGAGTCATAGCCCCGATATTCGAGCCGCTGCAGCCCATCAACTAGGATGCCGCTGGCCGCCTGGGTGCCAATATAGCCCACGATTCCGCACATAGACGCACGACTCCTCACGAGATAACGCTAGATGAATAGCCCCTATTGTAAAGAGTTGGCTAGGGAAGTGTCGGGCTCTGGCTTAGACTTTACAGTGACTCGAAGGTTGTGTAGGCGATTGCAATTTGACTTGGGGTAGGGGCCATGAAATGCTGTCGGGCGCGGTTGCTGGGGCAACGTACGGTGTTTGAAGCTGTCTGAAAATCGGCTGCCTTGGGGGCTTGGCCCCTAAACCCCCTGGCTAGAGGACGGATTGTCTCCCCCAACCCCCCTGCAAACGACGATATCTGTGAGCAGTTGTGAATACTTCAGACGTTCTCTTGAGGTTTACGCGCTTGATGAGCTGCGGGTTAGAGAAATTGAGGAGTGCCGTAGGGTAGCGCTACCTTTCGTGGCGCGGCATGTTTCAGGTCTACAGGGAATCAACGATCGCATAGGCGATCGCAATCTGCTCTGGGCTAAAGGCCGCCTGCTCTAGGTAGAAGTCTAGATCTGCCGTGCCGTAGCGTGGACTCAGGGCCAGGGCGTCTTGGTAGCGCTGCTGCGCCAAGAGGCGATCGCCCTGACTCCATAGCGCCACGGCTTCTGCAATCAGCGGGTGGGGATTGTAGGGTTCGAGCTGGGCGGCGCGGGCAGCGGTTTCGACGGCCCAGTCCTGGAGGTCTAGCCGCTGGGCGGCCAGACTGAGATTGAAGTGGGCCACCTCGTTATCGGGATTGAGGTGGGCAGCCCACAGATGGCTGGCGATGGCCTTACCCAAATGACCCTCTACCAGCTGCACGATACCCAGAGCGTTAAGAGTGGATACATCAAACGGGTCGGCGTAGAACGCCTCAGTGAGGGTCTGCGCCGCCGTTTCCGATTCCCCCGCGAGGTGCTGCGTCCAGCCCAGGATTACCCGCCCGCCTTGGTGATCTGGCGCGCGAGCCACAGACTGCTCTAGGGAAGCGATCGCCTCCTCATAGCGGCCCTGGCTGCGATAGTCTAGACCCTGCAGCCGGTACTCTTCCGCCGTTTCCGGCACGGCGGCTTGGGGCCACAGCGCCAAGGCAACGGCGGCGATCGCCCAGGTAGCGCGCTGCACCGTTTACTCAGCGGGAAGCAGCTGAATATTAGAGAAGACGATATCTTGGGCGGCTTCGCCTTCAGTTTCTACCAGACGGCGGCTGAGAATCACGTAGTCCCCAACCTTGTCATACTCATCGGTGAACAGGCTTTTGCCGCCCTTCTGCTCGCCCGTCTTCGGATCGTGGTAGATCGAATCGTAGCGGTGGGAGAGATAGCCTTCCCCGGTGTCGTGGCTGCTAAAGGTGTAGATGGTGACCACGATGCCGTGAATGTGGCGATGGACCATCGTGACTTCGTTGTCTTTTAGCTGGTAGCGATCGCCCTCGCCCTTGCCGCTCACCAGAATTTCCCTCGCCCCAGACTCACCGGTTTCGCCGAAGGAAAAGGTGTTTTTGCCGTGGACGTCTTCAAAATCGCGGCGCACCCGGTGAATAGCAATCTCAAACAGCTGTCCTGCGATCGCCTTATGGGCCTGCTCGTCTTCAATACCAGAAACCTCAGCTTTCAGGTCAGGGCTAACGCGCACCTTTCCTTCATAGATCGCCTCTCCCATCTTGTAGGTTACGTCTGCGGTATAGCCCGGGAAGCTGCTGTCCCAGGTGTAGCGGTTTTCGTAGGCCGAGCGAAACAGCTCGCGGGCCGAGTTTGCAGTGGCGGGACTTGCGGCAGTTACGTTTGCGGCGGTCATAGCGATCGGGGTCTCCTCAATTTAAAGTTGAGCTACCCATCTAGGATAAGAGGTTATGCCCTATATTGCAGAGCGCTCCACCACCACGGGGCGCTCAGGGTATCGTCTGGGTACAGTCTTCTGCAAAGTTTTCGCAAAGTTTCTGCAACATTTTTGTAATTTTTTCCTGAAGGCCCAGCAAGGGCGTCGTAGAGCGTTGGCAGAGTCTCTTTGCTGTCTACCTTCAGTTACTCACCATGCTGATTCAACGCAAACCTATCCGCTCTGGCGATCGCCGCATGCGACTATGCTTGATTATCCCCTTAGGTCAAGACGGCGCAAAGGCCCAGTATCCCGTCGCTAACGTTGACGAAGCTCGCGTCCTCTACGAGGAGCACATCAGACTCAATACCCCTGAGCTTGTAGCCCAAATCTAAATTCTGGTCAATCGACGCTGCGTCAGTCTTGAAGCCTATCGATGGGGGCTGCGGCGCTACAGCGCTGAACCGATTCAATCAGCGATCGCACCTGCTGTGCTCCTTCGGAGGGCTCAAACCGCCACGGCAGCTTTCCGCGCAGCAGCATCCTTAGCCCCAGCGGTCCCAGACTTGCCAGACCCTGTAGGTCTCTCATGTAGTTGCCGACGACTATGAGGCCAAACTGGCGCTCGTCCACCCAGCCGCCGCGCTTGACGAGATCAATCATCGCCTTACGATGCCGAACGGGACGACTCGTTTCAGCCGTTTCCCGCGACAGGACGGCCTGCTTAATTTCACCAATTCGATCCATAGGCGCGACGTCCATGGGGCAAACCGTGTTGCAGTAATAGCAGCGGGTACAGCCCCAGACGCCGTTGGTGCTGCTGCCGTCCTTGCCGCCGCTGTAGGCTCCGAGACGCTCAGTGGTGCGCTCGTCTCGGGGGTCGGCCAGCAGCCGCTGCGCCTTGGCGAGGGCGTGGGGACCGACAAACTCTGGGTTGGCCTCCCTGGCGTTGCACTCTGAATAACAGGCTCCGCATAAAATACAGTTACCGGCCTGGTTGAGGCGATCGCGCTCCTCTGGCGACTGGAGGGACTCGCTTGGGCGGGAGTTTAAGGATGGGCTGCTTACTGGCTGCTGGGATGCTGGATGCTGGGCTACTGGCTGCTGGGATGCTGGCTGACGAGCTTGGGCACTAACGTAGGGGTCGACCGCTTCGAGGTTGTCCCAAAAGCTTTTCATATCAACGACCAGGTCTTTAATGACGGACATATTGCCCATCGGCGCAATCGTAATTGTTGGTGTAGCTGTCGACAGATCGGCGGTAGAGTCGCTACCGCCGCTAATTCCGCTAGCGAGCCGAGACAGCTCACCCCCGACGCTCTCTTTGCAGGCCAAAGCAGAGCGACCGTTGATCTTCATACCGCAGCTGCCGCAGATCGTATTTCGACAATTTTTCCGAAACGCCAGACTGCCGTCCTGCTCCCATTTAATTCGATTTAAGCAGTCCAAAATTGTGGTGCTAGCTTCAACCTCTAGGGTATAGCGCGCCAGATAAGGAGCCTGATTAGTCTTGCGAACAATATTGAAGACAACGTGCATAATTAATCTCGCCGATGTGCGAGCCCTCTCCTACAGCATAACCAAGGTACTTTTGCTGAGCAAACAGCCGCTTTTAGAACCCCGTTCAGCCTAGCTTGAGAGAGTAAAGGAAATCGAGGCGGGTGCAAAGGGGCTCTCACCCAACATAAAATCAAGTTCAGTTAAATAATTTCGTCAGATTATCAGAAAGCGACGAACTAAATATAGTTAGAAGCTTCATATGCGTCAAACTCAATTATTCTAGAGTTAGCTAAAGCGTTTCTTTTATTGCTAAAATCTATTCTTATACGTTTAGGCTCATTGCGTTTAGGCTTAATACAGAAGCTCCGTTTATCTCTCTGCTATCCTTTAAAACTACAGTGAGGGCATTTTGACTGTGATGACTGAGGCCGCAACAACTCCCCTGACAGGTAAAGCACTGCTACAGAAAGTTAAAGACCTTTCCCATCTGTCGCGCCGTGAAAAGGCAAGGCTGTGTGGCTATTACACTGTTGGGAAAGACGAGCAGGTTCGGGTCAACCTGTCTGACTTTACCGAAGCGATCTTGACCGCCAGCGGCGTCCCCGTTGGTATTGACGCCGCCAAAGATGGCCGTGGACGTGAACCGACCTATCGCGTTAGCGTTCACAAGAATGGTCAAATTGTGATTGGCTCAACCTATACCGAAAAAATGGGGCTAGAGCCTGGAGATGAGTTTGAAATTAAGCTGGGATACAAGCATATTCAGCTCATCAAGCTAGATTCGTCAGAAGTGGATACCAATGGCTCAGGTCCGGCAGCCGAGTAGCGGGCCGTCTGCGAGCTGCGGTAACCTATGCGTCATGTAGGCCTGTTTTTAGTGGTTTGGGGAGCTTATTGGCTGCCCATTGCGCTGCCCCTAGCGATTGGACTGCGCTGGCGACCGTTTCAATCGGCTACTCTTCGTCAGAAGCTGCCGCTGCTGCTGACGCTATACGCAACGGCTCCACTGGCGCTTTTCACGGTCGAAGCGATCGCCGCTCGTACCATATTCGGTGAACTAGCTCAATCCTCTGTTTTGATGTCGGCAGGGCTAGGTTTTGTGCTTGGGCTCTTCGGTCTGGCCATTTTGTTTTTGGTTCAGGTGAAGCTGTCTTGGCTGCAGCTAAAGCCAGCCACCACCACGGCTAGAACAATTGCTAAGGCCGTCTGCTTGAGTGGCGCTTTGGCTATAGGGGTGGGGTTGATTGAAGAGGTAATTTTTCGAGTTTTTTTGATCGATCAGCTTTCGAGCAGTTTTTCGCTTTGGCTCTCTGCGATTATCAGTAGTTTAGCATTTGCGTTTCTCCACCTAATCTGGGATTGGCGCAATACTCGACTGCAGCTTCCCGGCCTTTGGCTTATGGGAATGGTGCTGGCGTTAGCCTACACCGTAGACGGCTTTTCAGTGGGGCTCCCTTGGGGGCTGCATTCAGGCTGGATTTTTGGGATGGCGCTGTCTGAAATCTGGGGAGCGCTCTCCCCAACAGGGCAAGTTTCTCTCTGGATTACGGGTCAGGAAGGGCTGCCTCTAACGGGCGTGGGGTCGCTCTTCTTTTTGCTGGGAACTGCGGGAACGCTATGGCTCACCTTCCATTAGTTTGGGGCCCAGTTCTGGCGACGCAGGGTCAGTAGGGCGACGGGATTTGTGGGAGAAAATCGAGTTAGTGGGCCGACTGGAACCGAGTAGGTGAGCTGCACCTGTAAAAATTGGTGATGCCACTGAGCCACAATTTCTGGCGCGCGATCGCCCAACCACTGCGTTGCGATCGCGAGACTTTCAAGGGTGGCTAAGGCCGCAACAAGCCCCCCGTTTGCGAGCAGTTTGGACTGGGCAAGCTCAAGAATCTCAGCGAGGTTGCCGTCGCTTCCTCCCACAAAAATGCGGTGAGGGGCAGGAAGGTCTACAAGACAGTCTGGGGCTCGACCTCGAACGAGAACGCCATTTTTGACGTTAAAACGCGCCAGATTTTCGCGAATTAGCGACGCACCCGCGGCGCTTTTCTCGATGGCGTATATTTTTGACTGGGGACACAATCGCCCAATTTCGACGGACACCGATCCGGTGCCAGCGCCAACGTCCCACACCACCTGATGATTCTGGAGTTCGAGCTGGCCCAGAGCAACAAGCCGCACCGGTTTTTTGGTAATCAGGCCCGGACGATCGGGGAAGCTGGCAAACTGCTCGTCGGGAATGCCAATCTTGGGTGGGTTTAAGGCAGACGGCTGGGTCTGGCGCTGAAGGATAACGACGTTGAGCAGTGTGTGGTCTGTTTGGGCCAGCTCGCTAGCACAGCAGCAGAGCAGTCGCTCTTCGGGGCTGCCAAGAGCCTCACAAACCCAGGCCCTGTAGCGATCGCCCAAACCTAGACTCAAAAGCAGCTGACCGATGGCGGCAGGTGTAGTGACGCCGTCGGTGAGTACCGCTAGCTTGGAGGCCCCTCGTCGCAGGGCAGTGATCAAGGCATCTGGCGATCGCCCGTGGACGCTGATGACCTCAGCGTCCTGCCAGGGCAGCTTGACGCGGCTAAAAGCGAGCTGCACGGCGCTTAGATGGGGATGAAATACGAGACGTTGGGGAGAAACGTGCTGGAGCAGGAGCCGGCCAACGCCAAAGAATAGGGGATCGCCGGAGGCGAGAACAACAATTTTGGCTGACGCTTGCGTAGGGTCCGGTGCATCCGCTACGGGCTGAAGCCGCAGCAGCAGGGTATCTAAGGACCAGCGCTCCCCAGGGTGCTCGGAAAAGTAGCTCAGCTGGCGATCGCTGCCCACCAGCACCGTAGCCGCTGCAACGTACTGACGGCTGGTTTCAGACAGCCCTGGCGCGCCGTCTAGGCCAATGCCCACGACGTGAATTAGGGAAAAATTGGATGAATTAGCGCTCATAGGACAGGGGGCGATCGCGCTCTTCGGCCCAGGCCAACCCCAAAAGCGCATTCACGATGGCGGCAGCGGCGGCAGAGCCTCCCTTCCGCCCTGCGATCAAAATCTGGGGAATATCGCGCTCGGAAAGGGCGGCCTTCGCCTCTTCCACCGCAACGAAGCCGACCGGCGCGCCGATGACTACAGCGGGGGACGCTGCAGGACGCTGCTCAAGCAGGCGGCACAGGGCCAGCAGCGCCGTAGGGGCATTGCCAATGACGTAGATGCCTTGGGGGCAGCGTTGCCAGCATTCCAGCAGCCCTGTCTCGGTGCGAGTCAGTCCGGGGGCGGCTCGCTCAGCTTCATTGACCGCCACCCAAATCGGGTTTTGGAACGTCTGCTGCACCCGCCGCCGGATGCCCTGATGCACCATATTGACGTCCACAACGATGGGCTCTTTCGCCTGAAGGGCTCTCATAGCGCTGGCGATCGCCGTTGGGCTAAAGCGCATGAGTTTAGCAAACTCAAAGTCCGCCGTCGCGTGGATCACCCGACGGACCACCGCGTATTCCGAAGCCGTGAAGGAATGCGGCTCCAGTTCCCGATCGATGATGGCGAAGCTTTCAAGGGTAATAGGATGATCGAGCTGGGTCACGGCAGCTAAGGCAAGGGGGGAAACTGACGCTGCCGCACGTCATTCGAGAAGGCCTTCGCTGCCTCAGCAATAACGCTCCGTAGGTCAGCGTAGGACTTGGCGAAGGGAGGCTGCCACTCTGAGAGACCAAGCACGTCGGAGGTGACCAGCACCTGCCCATCGCAGTAGGGCCCAGCGCCAATGCCGATGGTGGGGATCTCCAGAGTTTGGGTGACCCGCTGGGCGAGTTCTGCTGGGATATGCTCCAAGATGATGGAAAATGCGCCTGCCCCCTGAAGGGCAATTGCCTGCGAAATCAGCGCGTCTTGGGCCTCGGGGGATTTTCCCTGCTTGCGGAATCCTCCTAGCTGATGGACAGACTGGGGCGTAAGACCCAGATGCCCCATCACCGGAATGCCCACCTGCACCAAATGGGCGGCCGTCTCCACCAGTCGAGGGTAGCCCCCCTCTAGCTTCACGGCTTGAGCGCCTGCCTCTTTGAGCGCCCGCCCTGCCGCTAGGGTAGCCTGCTCTAAACTAGCCTGGTAGCTCAAAAACGGGAGGTCAAACACCAGCAGAGCCTGCTTGACGCCCCGGCGTACGGCCTTGGCGTGGTGCAGCATCTCTTCGAGGGTTAGGGGTAGCGTAGTGTCGTAGCCCAGGGTCACCATGCCCAGGCTGTCCCCCACCAAGATAACGTCGACCCCCGCTTGATCTAGCAGCTGCGCTGTGGGATAGTCGGAGGCCGTCAACACCACAATGGGCGTTCCGTCCTGCTTGTACTGAATAAGCTGCTGAGCAGTGCTCACCAAACTTGAACTCCCTACTGACTGATGGTGTAAGCCGACAAGGATTGCCCCCTAACTGCCTCTGCGTTAAAGCACTTCTGCCCGCATGCGGGCTAGAGTCACCGTGCCTAACTTTCGCAGGCTCGGCACATAGGCTCGCCGGGTAAACACATCATACTGGTTGCGCTCAATTTCATCTAAAATCTGCCGATATAGCATTAGCGCCGTCCACACCGGCCAGCGAGCGTCTGGGCTCAAGCGACAGATGCCGCTTTCTGCCTCAGCGTAAAACTTGCGCGCCCGCTGAATCTGGAACCGCATCAGCTCCCGCCAGCGGCCGTCGATGACGCCGTTGATGAGGTCAGCCTCGGTATAGTCGAACAGCGATAGGTCCTCTAGGGGCAAATAGATGCGGCCTCGGCGAGCGTCTTCCCCTACGTCCCGCAGAATATTCGTGAGCTGATTGGCAATGCCGAGGGCGATCGCCTCTTCTTCAGGGTTACTGGTGGTTTCCCGATACCAGGGCGTTGTCGTTCGACTGGTATCCGCCCCCATGACGCTATTCGACATCAACCCAACGGTACCCGCCACCCGATAGCAATACAGATTCAGCTCCTCAAAAGTCTCGTACCGGCTGCGGTACAGATCCATGCGCTGTCCCGCAATCATGTCCCTAAAGGGCTGAATGTCGATGGGAAACCGCTGCAGCGCGTCAACCAGCGCCACATCGGGATCTTCGAGGGGCTGACCTGCAAAAATCGATTCGAGTTGGGCTTCCCAATGGTCTAGGGTTTCGGGAGTGGTAGACTCCGCATCTGGCCCGTCTACAAGCTCATCAGTGCGGCGACACCAGACATAGATGGCCCATATCGCCCGCCGCTTAGCCTCAGGCATGAGCAGCGTGCCGAGGTAGAAAGTTTTTGAGTATTTAGCCGTCACTTGCCGGCAGAACTCGTAAGCGTCCTCCAGTGGAGCCAGTGTAGTCATGGAGATAGGCTTAGTCAGTTGCAGCATTGCGTTGCGGGAAAATTCAGACATTACAGCAAGCAGCCAATTTCTCCAACAGGTTTACAGCTGGCTCGCACTCACACGGCGATACCCAAGACATATCGCTTAGGCACCGCACCGTAATGCATGCGGGGACAGTCCCATATCTAGCTTACTGTCAAGCGACCGTTGCGCCTGCTTGAGTCAGGCTATCGACAGCAGCATCAGCGCGGCTAATAGCCTGCGCTGTAAGCTTACCAGAAAGTACAGCTCCCTCCATGCTTGCTAGGTAGCGCTGCATGGTGTAATCCCCTGTCAAATAGAAATTGGAGATGGGGGTGACCTGACTCGGACGGTCTTGCTGACGACCTGGCGTTGCTTTGTAAACAGAGCGCGGCGTTTTGACAATTTTATACTTTAGCAGCGTTGCGGGATCATCGGTATCAAAATGAACTGGAAAGAGATTTTTCAGCTCATCCATCGTGGCGGCGACGATGTCCTCGTCGGAACGCTTCACCCAGTCGTGGGCGGGGGCCAACACCAGCTCCAGCATAGAGCGCTCGGCGTTCTCATACTCACGGCAGGTGTTGCTCATGTCGGCATAGACGCTGAGCAAAGGCGATCGCGAGAACAGCAGGTGATCGATATCCGTAAGCTTGCGGTCGAACCATAGGTGAATATTGATCACGGGCACCCCCTCTAAGCCGTTGAGCTGCTGGAAGTACTCCAGCTCGCGCCAGGGAGCAGGGAGCAGGGACTTGAGGGGGTCGACAGATATCGCAGAGACGTAGGCATCAGCGTTAATAGTGTAGTCCTCTGCGCCGTTTTGTCCCCGCATCAAAAAGCCGCTTACGGAGCCATCATCGTTGAGCAAAAACTGCTTCAGCGGCGCATTTAGGTGAATCTCACCGCCCCGCTCCCGAATGTAGTCCGCTAGCGGCTCGCACAGTCGCTCGGGGGGGGCGCCGTCTAAGAAAGCCATCTTGGAACCGTTCTTCTCCTGCAGGAAGCGATTCATGGCCGTGAGGATGATCGTGGCGGAAATATCGTCTGGGCCAATGAAGTTGAGAGACTTGGTCATGGCGATGAACACCTCATCGTTGACCCGCTCGGGGATATTGTGCTTCTGCAGCCACTCGGTCCAGGAATATTTGTCCATCTCTTCGACATAGGCCTGCCCGCGCAGCATCACCGGCAAAAGGCCCACGCCAAAGCGAATCTTTTCGCCCCAAGTGAGCATGTCGTTGTTGCCCAAAATGGCGGCGACGCCGTTCCAGGGGGCAGGGATATCGGGGAAGTCGAAGCGCGAGTAGGTGCCTGGGGTCTCGGGCTGGTTGAAGATCATGCTGTGCTCTTTCCACTGCAGCCGATCTTCAATGCCCAGCTCGGCAAACAGCTGCAGCATGTTGGGATAAGCCCCAAAGAAAATATGCAGCCCGGTCTCGTACCAGTCCCCATCTTCGTCTTTCCAAGCCGCCACCTTGCCGCCCAAGACGTCTTGGCGCTCTAGCAAAATAGGCGTGTGCCCCGCATCGGTGAGATACTTGGCACAGGAGAGGCCCGCTAATCCACCGCCAGCGATTGCAACTCGCATGTAGTGCTTCCGTCCTTAAAAATCCATCTATTGCTTTAATAGCCTAAATTATAAATCTCCTTGTTGCAATCCGTTACATTTGACCTTTGGTGAAAGAAAGCTCACCCATTGACCCTATGGCAACGCTTAGTCTGTGCATGATTGTTAAAGATGAAGCCGATAGACTGGCGACCTGCCTGGGCAGCGCTCAAGCTATCGTCGACGAAATTGTCGTGGTCGACACGGGGTCAACGGACAAAACCCCCGACATTGCCCAACGGTTTGGGGCAAGCCTCTACCATGTGCCCTGGAACAATGACTTTGCTGAGGCCCGTAATCAGTCCCTGCGCCGCGCCACGAAAGACTGGGCGCTGGTGCTAGATGCCGACGAGTATTTGACCCCCAAGGCGATCGCCCAAATTCCGACGGCGATCGCCCCCGAGGACCGACTGGTAATCAACCTATTACGTCAGGAACTGGGTGCAGCTCAGTCTCCCTACTCCCTGGTGTCCCGGCTGTTTCGCCGCCACAGCGACATCCACTTTAGTCGCCCCTATCACGCCATGGTCGACGACAGCGTCAGCGATCTGGTGGCGCGGGAGCCCCACTGGCAAATCGGCCAGCTGCCCGGCGTGGCCATTGCCCATGACGGCTACGGGGCCGACGCGATCGTCCGCCTCAATAAGCTAGAGCGGGCGAGGCGGGCTATGGAGGCGTTTCGAGACGCTCACCCCGAAGATGCCTACGTACGCGCCAAGCTAGGAGGGCTGTATCTGCAGATAGGGCAAGTTGAGAGCGGCCTAAAGCTGCTGAGACAGGGGCTCAGGCTTGAGCCTGGCCCTGCTGAGGCCTACGAAATTTACTACCACCTGGGCATCGGCTACCGGCAGCAGCAGCGCGTTGCTGAGGCAATGTCGGCCTACGAGCAGGCGATTGCTCAGGCGGTGGACCCGCTGACGAAGATTGGCGCTTGGCTGAATTTGGGCTCTCTCAAGCAGAGTCAGGGCGACCTAGAGGGGGCGATCGCCCAGTACCAGGCACTCCTTCAGGCCGATCCTAGCTTTACCAAAGGCTATTACAACCTGGGGCTCACCCTCAAGCAAATGGGGCGGCTTCCACAGGCTGCCGCCGCCTACCAGCGGGCGATCGCCCTAGAGCCTGAGTTTGCAGAGGCGCACCAAAATCTGGGGGTGACGCTGCTCAAGCTGGGCTACATCGAGGAGAGCCTCAAAGCCTTTCGGCAGGCGATCGCGATCCACCAGCGCCACGATAACCCTAGCGAGGCTGAGCGACTGCGGGACGTCTTGAAGTCAATGGGCTGGACGGTCTGAGGCTCAATGACTTAAGAGATACGGGCCTTGCCCACAGCATCGTCTCCCGCTTTTACCACCAGCGTATCGAACAGGCTCATGTCAGTGCCGTCGGGGAAAGAAACGTTAAAAGTGCCGCTGGTCTCGGGCAGCGTTCCCAGGTCAATGGTCCGTTTTGACAGGTTACCGTTGATAGTCAGACAGGCCTGCAGATCTCCCTCGGCATCCGTTTCAAAGCCCTGAAAGGTGATGGTGCCGCCAACGCCTGCGATCACGGCAATTCCGAGATTGCCCGTGGTGGTGTGGCCGTTTTGGCCGGTAAACATGCTCATAGTTGAAGTCAAATAAGAATCATTCCGTAGCTATGCTACGCTATGTTCCCCAACAGTGGCCTCAAGATAGACCATCTCTTGAGGCGGGTCGCACTAATCTCTTGAGGCGGGTCGCACTATGCTGGTTGCAGTGACTCAGGCTGATCTGCAACTCCATCCCTTGGCCTATGCCCAACCATCTTGCCCGCTCCCAAAGCCTCTATCTGCGCAAGCACGTTCACAACCCCATCGACTGGTGGCCTTGGTGCGACGAGGCGCTGGCTTTATCCGTAGACGAAAACCGGCCCATTTTCTTATCCATCGGCTACTCTAGCTGCCACTGGTGCACCGTCATGGAGGGAGAGGCGTTTTCAGATGAGGCGATCGCCGCCTACATGAACGCCAACTTTGTCCCCATCAAGGTGGATCGGGAAGAGCGCCCTGACCTAGACAGCATCTATATGCAGGCGCTGCAGATGATGGCGGGGCAAGGGGGGTGGCCGCTCAACATATTTTTAACGCCTGGTCGCGTGCCTTTTTATGGCGGCACCTACTTCCCCGTAGAACCGCGCTACGGGCGACCTGGCTTTTTGGAAGTGCTGCAGGCCATTCGCCGGTTTTACGACAGCGAAGCGGGTGAGCTAGAGGCGATGACGAGCCAGATGCTGACGCAGCTGCAGCAGCTTAGCCAGCTGACGTCTACGGCAGGCACAGGCGCGTTGACGCCAGAGCTTCTAAAAGCAGGTCTGGGCTACAGCGCTGGCGTCCTGTCCGCCTCGGGAGCCGGCCCCCGGTTTCCCATGATTCCCTATGCGGACGCGGCACTGCGAGGGGCCAAGTTTGGGCCTGAAAGCCGCTACGACTCAATGGCGTTGGCCCAGCAGCGCGGCCTCAACCTGGCGCTGGGGGGGATCTGTGACCATGTGGGAGGCGGATTTCACCGCTACACCGTCGACCCCACCTGGACCGTCCCCCACTTCGAGAAGATGCTCTACGACAACGGACAAATCGTAGAGTATTTGGCCAACTTGTGGAGTGCTGGTGAGCACGACCCCGCATACCGGCGGGCAATTGATGGGGCCGTGGCCTGGCTGCGGCGAGAGATGACTGCGCCGGAGGGCTATTTCTACGCCGCTCAGGATGCCGACAGTTTTGTCACCCCAGAAGACTCTGAGCCGGAAGAGGGGGCGTTTTATGTGTGGGACTACGGCGCGCTGTCGGAACTTCTCACCGACCATGAGCTAGTGCAGCTCTCTAATGCTTTCGACGTCACCGCAGGTGGTAATTTTGAGGGCAACATCGTGCTGCAGCGGCAGCACGGCGGCGAGCTTGATCCGGCGCTGCAGCCCGCCTTTGATGCCCTATTTCGGCAGCGCTACGGCGTTGAGCCTGGCGCAAGCTTTCCCCCGGCCACCACTGCCGAAGAAGCTAAGGAGAATCTCGGGCCGGGGCGCATTCCCCCCGTGACCGATACCAAGATGATTGTGGCGTGGAATAGCCTGATGATCTCGGGGCTGGCGCGAGCGGCAGCGGTGTTTGACCGGCCCGATTTCTACGCGCTGGCGACCGGAGCTGCCCGCTTTATTTTGGCTCACCAGTGGCAGGACGAACGTCTCTACCGCCTCAACTACGGCGGGGTTCCCACTATCCCTGCCCAATCTGAAGACTACGCGCTATTTATCAAGGCGCTGCTGGATCTTGACCAGGCGGCGCTAGTGCTGGGCCAAGACATGCAGGGCCAAAGCACAAGCTGGGTAGCCCTAGCCGATCGCGTTCAGCAGGAATTTGACCGGCAGCTTGGGAGTGAGGCGGGGGGGTATTTTAATACCGCTGAAGATGTGAGCGACGATGTCTTGGTGCGTGAGCGCAGCTACACTGACAGCGCCACGCCATCAGCCAACGGCGTGGCGATCGCCAGTCTCGTCCGCTTGGCCCTGCGGCAGGAAAAATTGGACTACCTAGATCGAGCCGAGCGGGCCTTGGAGGCCTTTGCTGGCGTAATGGCGCGATCGCCCCAGAGCTGCCCGAGTCTATTTGCGGCCCTAGACTGGTATCAAACCCATATCCTGCTCAAGACAACACCTGAACTCGTCAAGCTAGCGGTTCGGTATGCTCCCACTTTGGTCGCTCAGATCTCGCCGCTGCCAGAGGGCGCGATTGGACTGGTGTGCCAGGGGCTAAGCTGCCAGGAGCCTGCTCGCTCAGTGGAGCAGCTCGAAGCGCAGGTCAGCGCCAGCCAGCGGCGAGAGGATTAGCTTCGGGGCGCTGCAGCGCTATCAAAAATGCTCTTAAGCAAAGCGTCGCTATCCGGCGAAGCTGAGATGTCAGTGGGAACCGCTGGCATCGAGGCAACCGTACGCGGAAAGAAGCGCCCCAAAGCGCCGTAGCTGGCTAGTCCTAGATACTCACGGGCGATGAGAAACTTGGACCTTGACTGTCCTAGAGTATTGGGCAGCGGTGTTTTGTAAGGCGTGACGTCAAATCCTAAGCTGTGGAAGGTCAGCAGCGATCGCAGCATGTGGGGACCGTCTGTCACCAGGGCAATCCGGCTGACGCCTTGGGGCTGCAGGATGCTGGCGCTGTACTGAGCATTTTCCTCAGTCGTGCTAGAGCAAGGCTCGCCGTCGACAGCGCGCTCTGGCACCCCCATAGCTCTGAGCTTTTGAACCATCTGGGGGGCATCGACGCGACCGCTGATAAAAATTCGGGGGGCATACCCGCTCTGCCACAGCGAAAATGCCGTTTCGAGCCGAGCGGTCTGTAGATTTGCCCCTCGGCCCAAAACAACGATAGCGTCGGCGCTGGTCGTCTGGGGTGCAGCGAGCGGTAGGGTCAGCCCCTGCAGCCCTAACGCTGTCACTGTGGGAGACGCCGCGATGAAATAGAGCGCCAGAAGAGCGAGGCTGAAACCGCTGATCCAGCGTCTGAACGGTAGCTTGATGAGCCAGGGCAAAACAGTGAGAGAGAGTAGGGCCGTTAAAACCAGCTTGATGTCGCTGAACCAGCCAAACGTCTGCCAGCTAAAACTGGCCCATAGACTAGCGGAGGTTTCGGGGCAAACAACAGGGTTAATCATGGGTTAGCTCCGCAGAAGGGCATAAAATTTGTCAAACAGACTCACTGCCAATCCACGATAGCCAACGGGACCCTGATACCGGACAGATTAACGGTGTTGATTTCTTATAGTGCGATCGCTTTTGGATGTAGCCCTTGTCAAGCTTTGGGCCAAATAGACCGTCAACTTGTGGCCTCAAAACTGAGTTTCTTTTAAGCCCGCTACAGAAGAATCGCCTCAGAGCCTTACACAAAGAGAGATTTGGCATACCCGACTCTTTAGGTCGGGTATGTTTGACGCCAATTTTTTAGCCGTGATACACTTCGAGCAACCTAGGAAAAAGAAACCACTTTCAAGAGAGAGCAACCCATGACCCAGTCCCTCAACCGCATCACCGACCCTCGCCTCAACAGCGCTACCTTCACCGCGCTGAAGTGTAAAGAATGTGGGACGGAGTATGAGCCCAAGGCGCTGCACGTCTGCGAAGAGTGCTTTGGTCCTTTAGAGGTGAGCTACGACTACGATGCTATCCGACGGTTGACGAGCCGCGAGGTGATTGAGGCTGGCCCTAACTCCATCTGGCGCTATCGCCCCTTTCTGCCCGTAGAAACCAATACCCCCATCGACGTGGGGACGGGCATGACGCCGCTGCTCAAGGCCAACCGTCTGGCCCGCCGACTGGGTCTCAAAAATCTCTACATCAAGAACGACGCGGTCAACATGCCCACCCTGAGCTTTAAAGACCGGGTGGTCTCCGTGGCCCTCACCCGCGCCCAGGAGCTGGGCTTCTCCACCGTATCCTGCGCCAGCACCGGCAACCTCGCCAACTCTACAGCGGCGATCGCGGCCCACGCCGGACTGGACTGCTGCGTCTTTATTCCCTCTGACCTAGAATCCGGTAAGGTGCTGGGCACCCTCATCTACGGCCCTACCCTAATGGCGGTGGAAGGCAACTACGACCAGGTCAATCGCCTGTGCTCCGAGGTGGCCAACACCCACGGCTGGGGCTTCGTCAACATTAACCTGCGCCCCTACTACTCCGAAGGTTCCAAGACTTTAGGCTTTGAGGTGGCTGAGCAGCTGGGCTGGCAGCTCCCCGACCACATCGTTGCGCCCCTGGCCTCCGGCTCTCTATACGGCAAAATCTACAAAGGCTTCCAGGAATTTGTCAAAGTCGGCCTTGTAGACGATAAGCCGGTGCGCTTTAGCGGCGCTCAGGCAGAAGGCTGCTCCCCCATCTACCAGGCCTTTAAAGAAGGGCGAGACTTCATCACCCCCGTCAAGCCCAACACTATTGCCAAGTCTATTGCTATCGGTAACCCGGCTGACGGCGTCTATGCCCTAGAGCTGGCCCGCAAGACCAACGGCAACATCGAGGCGGTGACCGACGCGGAAATCGTGGAGGGCATGAAGCTGCTGGCGGAAACCGAAGGCGTGTTCACCGAGACGGCGGGCGGTACTACTATTGCCGTGCTCAAAAAGCTGGTGGAAGCCGGCAAAATTGATTCCGAGGAGACAACGGTGGCCTACATCACGGGTAACGGTCTCAAAACTCAAGAAGCCGTTCAAGATCACGTCGGCGAGCCGTTCTTCATTGAGCCGAAGCTCGACAGCTTTGAGCGGGCGCTAGAGCGGGCGCAAACCCTGGGCCGCCTGGAGTGGCAGCAAACCATCGTGTAAATCGCAGACGATATCATCCTTCAAACCTCGTAGGGATATGGCGATGCCATGTCCCTACAAACGTGTTCAACACCGCCGACGTCGTACGCCCTTCGCGTATTACCGTCGATGGGTTCAACCTAAAACTCTTCTAGTCACTAATTTTCTGACCTATAAAAATCCATGACCGTTAAAGTTCTCATCCCCACCCCGCTGCAAAAATTTACCAAAAACCAGGCCACGGTTGACTGTGAAGGTGGCGACATTTCATCGCTGCTCGATTCCTTAGAGCAGCAGTGCCCCGGCATTAAGTCCCGCCTCTGCGATGATGAGGGGAAGCTGCGGCGCTTTGTCAACTTCTACGTCAACAGCGAAGACATTCGCTTTTTAGAAGGGCAAAAGACTGCACTCAACGAAGGCGACGAAGTTAGCATTGTGCCCGCCGTTGCCGGAGGCTAGCCACAGTCCTGCCCACAGAAAAGGAAAATCCCGGCGGTGAGGCCGGGATTTAGAGAGACGAGCTGTGCAACACTCCTCTTAATTGTGACCCTTAAGTCTCATAGATTACATAAACTCAGAGTGAATGTACGGAGCTAAGAGTAAAGATTTGGGCAAGCTCTAGGTGTTCTCTAGGTTCGCTGTTCTCACCGATATGCGAACCGCCTGCTCTCCTCGGCGGACCTGCAGCTGTAGATTTTGACCCACCTGGGCATCGTCGACGCGGTTTTGCAGGTCTGCTGCAGAAGTCACCGCTTGGCCGTCGATGGACACAATGACATCTCCTCGACGAAGCCCCGAAGAGGCGGCGGGCGTACCGGGCTGAATCCCGGTGACGAGCACCCCGTTTACCTCAGGGAGCACTACCGTCGAATTGGGGTCGCTGTTATTGTCCTGCGCAATTCGTGGCGTCAGCGTGGCAATTTGCACCCCGATGTAGGGATGCTCCACCTGCTCACCTCGCGCCAGCTGAGGGGTGATTTCCTTTACCTTATTGATAGGGATGGCAAAGCCGATACCGTTAGCGTTAGCGCGAATGGCGGTGTTGACGCCGATGACCTGACCGCGATCGTTCAGCAGTGGGCCTCCGGAGTTGCCCGGATTGATGGCCGCATCGGTCTGAATAAACTCCAGCCGCTTATCGGGAATGCCCACGGCGCTGCTGGATCGATTGAGAGTGCTCACAATCCCCAGCGTCACGGTGTTGTCAAGACCGAGAGGATTACCGACGGCGATCGCCCAGTCTCCTACATTCACCTGGTCCGAATCTCCCAGCGACGCCACGGGTAGGTCAGAGCTACCGACGATACGCACCACCGCCAGGTCAGTCACCTCATCTGCCCCCAGCACCTCACCGTTGAAGGTGCGACCGTCCTTGAGCCGAACGCTGACCCGGTCTGCCCGATCAACCACGTGGGCATTGGTCAAGATGAGGCCATCGCCATCGATGATGAAGCCCGAACCCTGGCCCCTCAACCGCTGCTCAAAAGACGGATTGACCTGCATCTGGTCACCGAAGAACGGGCGAAAGAAGGGATCCTCAAAAAGGGGATTGCTAGAGCGGCGCGTTACCGTCCGCTCCGTGTCGATGCGAACGACAGCCTTGCCCACCGTCTCAACGGCGCTAGCGACAAAATTCTGATTTTGCGGAATTTGAGCTAGCAGAGCCGGACCTGGCCTCAAAGGCAGCAAGGGAGAAGCCTGCGCTGGCGCTAGGGCTACCGCCGGCAATATCAGCAGCGCGCCCAGCACTACCGCAAACAATCGAACCAAACGTTTTTTCTGCATTGCTCTGAGTCTAATCGTGAGAGACACTACGCTACGCGAGCTTGTCCCACAATTCTAGCGGCTTCGACTCTGCTCACTTTGCCCGACAGTAGACGGCTTTCCGTACTGGCCCACCCTAGAACTAGGCTCAAATAGCTGCTTCAATACCTATAGGGCAGCGAGCTAAAGCCCCCTCAGGGCCAAAGCAGTTTAAAAGTTTAAAAGAAAAAAGCCTGGTCTCTGATAAGCCCCCAGGATGACCAGGCTTCTGGCTTAAGTAACTCATCCAGGGACGGACAGAAGCAACAATGCCCCCTCAGTTGCTTGACCGCTTGGATGTGTTCTTTAGCAGTTGAATCTATTGTGGCGCTTTTGACAGCATTCTACGTCGTTAAAATTACGGAAATTAGTACGGGGAATTGCTGAAAAGTGCAGGCTCATTTTAGCGAAATTTCCGTGATCTTACGGGATGGTTTTCCGGGTCGAAATCCTCGGCGGGGCTGCAATAGATTAGGAGATGCGCCGCAATGTCCCTCCGGTAGAGGAGTCCAGGGCATTCGGCAAACAGCAGTTGCCGGAACGGTTGGCGCTGCGCTATGGTACTGATATACTTATCTTGGGTTGCCGACTGACCTATGACGTATTCGCCTCAGCCGTCATCTCGTCCGCCATCAAAGCCGCCAGAGCCTCAGATGAGAACGACTCAAGGTAAGCCTTCTGCCGTGCCTGTGGCGACTCCCGCCGCGCGGCTCCTCTACTGTCTTGTCGTCGTCGCCGCTGTGGTACTGCTGAGCGATCGCAGCACTACGGCACCCCGGCCAGCAGAGCCCAGGCGTGAGGCTGCATCGCTCAATTTGCCTAAAGCCGCCCCATCACCCCTCCCCAGCCCTTCCACAGCGGCCCCGATGTCCCCCCTGCCGTCGTCCCCTGTTCAGGGCGATATTCCTCAGGCCATCACTCCTCAAGCTGCTCCCCAGATTGCGGCTCCCCAAGTCACTGCCCCTCGTGCACCTGCACCCACCACAGCCCCCCATCCTCTGCCGCCTGACGCTTTCCACCCGCCCGCTTCAATCGCAGATCTAGTTGAATATATTAGTCCGGCCATTGTTCAGGTGCGCCCAGTGGCTCGGCCAGCAGGCTATCAGCCGCAGCCAGGAGCGCCTACTGTCCCGCAGGCTGGTCCACAGACCGCCTCGCCGTTTTCCGGCTCAGGCATGTTCGTTCGCTCCGATGGACTGATTGTGACCAATGCCCACGTTGTCGGCAACAACCCACAGGCTCAAATTATTTTGCAGCAGGGCCGCCCGCTGATGGGACAGGTAGTCTACCGTAATCCCAGCCTCGACGTCGCTTTGGTGCGCGTGGCAGAGGGAGACTATCCCGCCGTTACTCTCGGAGACTCAAATCGCCTGCGGCCAGGAGAGTGGGCGATCGCCATCGGAAGCCCTATGGGTTTGAGCAACACCGTGACGGTGGGCATCATCAGCGCCATCAATCGTCAGGGGAAAGAGCTGCAGCTCACGGATCGTCCGGGTCCATTCATTCAAACCGACGCGGCTATCAACCCCGGCAGCTCTGGCGGCCCCCTGCTGAATGCATCGGGGGAGGTCATCGGCATCAATACAGCGGTGCTAGAGGGCACTCAGGGGCTTGGCTTCGCAGTCCCCATCAACGCAATTAGGCCTATACTCGACTCCAATTCGCTCTAGCTCAGCTCGCTGCAGCTGGGCTAGCAGTTTGTCTCGCTGACGCCGCTGAAATTTCATCTAACGACGGCGGGTGGTCGGTGCGAATTTCGGCGACGAGATCGGGAGAATCGGTCACGATTTCCAAGGTATGACTGCCGTTGTCGAGGTGCTGGCTCACAAGGATCTCTGTCAGAGCTGCGGGATTGGGGGCGGGATTGATGCCTGAAGAAAAATACCCATCCGCAAATAGGGGCTCAACCTCCCAGGTAATTTGGAAGCCCTCTGGGGTCGGCACTTCGGAAAACCGCTGGGCGTTGGCTAGCCACCAATCCTGAGGCTGGATCACCACCCGTCCCGAATTTGAGACAAACGGTTGGTCGCTGCGGCCCGAGCCGTCGAACCCGCTTAGGGAGCCGAATACCGTGAAGGTAAACGCTTCCGCCCGATCGTCAATCTCGGTAATCACAGCCTTCCACTCTTCGAGCAGCAGCGGGTTTTGGTGACCAACCTGCAAAATAGCGGGCCACTCGACGCCCACGGTGTTGCTTGAGCGGGTCACGGCGTAGGAGTCTGGATACTGTGAGGGTCGCTGGCCGTCAATGAAAAACTCAACCTTGGGAGACGACGCAGCAGACTGATGAAGAAACGCGGTGACGCGGTTGCCCTCAAACGTCGCCTCGAATTTGCCGTCGCGCCACTGGGATGGGGGAAAAGTCTTTTGAAACTGGACGGTGGTTGCAGGCAGCGCGGGGCTCAGCGATGGATCATAGGTCAGGCGCTTTTCAATCAAAGACGCCATCAGCTCGCTGCCGCGCTCGTTGAGGTGAACCTGGTCTTTCAGTAAGTCTTGGGGCTCAAGAGAGTTTTCTGTGAGATAGGCCGTCCAAGGGGCACGGAGCTCTAACAGCTCACAGCCATATTTGTCGGCGATCGCCGGGAGCCACTCCAAAGAATGCTGGTTATGCCATTGAAAGCGCTTGAGCTCATCAAAACTATCTTCAGAGGTGCCCGAAGGGAGCCACGTAATGTGGTCAGAAATCAGCATTATCTCTGCTGTCGTTTGCGCCCGGAGCCTAGCGATAATTGACTCGTAATCTTCTTCGCTACCGTAGACGTGGAAGAGCAGTAAATCAGGATAGAAAGAATATAAATCGTGTTCGGCTGTACGAATTAGCCTAGAGCTGTCAAAGCCCCCGATGGCGCGATTTTCAATTAATACATTTGCAGAAGGAAACCGGCTGTTTAAATTGTCGGCCACATCGAGCCACCAGCTTTGCTTGCTAATAGACTGGCCGTAAATCAGAATGCGGACTGTGTTGGGATGCTCTGGGGTACTGGTATGCAGCCACTGCATCGTACGCTGGACGCCCGCGCCCGCTCGAGCAGCGCGGGAGGTTTCCGCTAGAACAAGCTCGTCCGTCAGCGTCTCTCCCAAATTTAGCTGCGATCGCACGAAGGCTGATGCCAGCTTAGTCCTCTCCGGCTGTAAAAACAGCACTGTGACCAGCGTAAAAATGAAGAGTGTTGCAGCAATAAAGAGGCGAATACGTTTCATAATTTTGGGAGCTACGGAGACGCACGATGATAGTGATTGTAAAAACTTTTGACGACGATGAGCATTACCCTAACGGCGTAATATCGGGCGATCTGTACTCTAAATTACTATCGATGGGAGACAAAGGGTTGTCCCAATTGACGCAAAATTATGGGGAGAGGTTTCACCTAAGTTTCATCAGACTGGCATCACACGTCACTATTAAACCCGCTTGCCGGAATCCACTACCATTGATTGTGACTGAGCAATAAGCTGTAATTTTAAAATCGCAATCATGCAAATTTTTGCCTGGATTCTCGTAGGACTAATCGCCATCACAGGCCCTGTGGCGGGCCTAGCCGATGACCCCACGGACCTGTCCCGACAGGCCGCCCTTCACACGCCGTCTCTAGCCGCTTTGCCAGGGCTCAAAAGGGTATTCGCCGGCACTCCCAAGCCGCTAGGCCTTGAGAACGGAGCCCTGTTGCCTTGCCCTGACTCACCCAATTGCGTCGTCAGCCAGACCCCCGACCCTGACCATGCGATCGCTCCTCTCTCCTACCAAATTCCGCAGGAGAACGCCTATACAACGCTGATTGACGTTCTGTCTGTGGTCCCTCGCACAACTATTGTGGAGCGCACAGAGAACTACATCCGGGCTGAATCCAGCAGTCGGTTGATGGGATTTGTAGACGACGTGGAATTCTACTTTCCTTCTGATGAGACCGTGATTCACATGCGCTCAGCCGCTCGCGTGGGGGAGTCTGACCTAGGGGTCAATCGGCGGCGGCTAGAGCAAATTCGCCTGGCGGCTCAGGATCTAGGACTTTGATCTTGGCGCTCTGCTTGCGAGACTCTTGGGGAACTTTGTACCCTTTGGCATAAGCATCTGAGGTGCAGTTTTGCTTGGACTTGTTATCTTAAAGATTGAGAAGATTCAGCCTTTACCAGTGGCAAATCGCCGCGTTACCAGCACTCTGCACTCCCCCCTTGGCTCCTATGACTCAACCCGCATCGTCTCCCCGCGTCGTGATTTTAGGCGGTGGTTTTGCTGGCCTCTACGCCGCCCTGAAAATTGACGAGCTGGCCTGGGAGGAAAAGCCCAGTATCCTGCTCGCCGATCAGCGCGATCGCTTTGTGTTTGCTCCCCTGCTCTATGAGCTGCTCACCGGCGAGCTAGAAACTTGGGAAATTGCGCCGCTGTACGTTGACCTGCTGGCCAATACCTGCGTTCAGTTTCAGCAGCTCTCCGTCGCTGGCGTAGACGTAGATAACCGGATGGTCTACTTCAACGGCGCGGACCCCCGTCCCTACGACTACTTAGTGCTGGCTTTAGGTGGCGAAACACCGCTGGATATTGTCCCCGGGGCAGCAGACCACGCGCTGCCTTTTCGCTCCGTGGACGATGCCTATCGGCTGAAACAAAAGATTCAGCAGCTTGAAGAATCGGAGCGCGATCGCATCCGCGTTGCTGTGGTGGGCGGCGGGTACAGCGGCGTAGAGCTAGCCTGTAAGCTGTCGGATAGGCTAGGGGAGCGGGGCCGGGTCCGCATCATCGAGCTAAGCGATAAGATTTTAGGCTCGTCTACGGAGTTCAACCGCGCCGCTGCCAACAAGGCGCTGGAAGACCGCAAGGTGTGGATTGACACAGAAACCAAGGTGAGCCAAGTCGAGGCCGAAAGCATCTCCCTAGAGTATCGGGGGCAGGTGGACGAAATTCCCGTGGATGTGGTGCTGTGGACCGTGGGCACGAAAGTGAGCGACATGGTGACCCATATGCCTTTGGAGAAAAACGAGCAGCAAAAGCTGCTGACAACCCCAACGCTACAAACTCGAAATCACCCCGAAATCTTTGCCTTGGGAGATGTGGCTGTCACTCACGATGCCTCCGGCGATCTCGTCCCTATTACCGCCCAGGCCGCGCTGCAGGAGGCGCAGTTCGCCGCCTGGAATATTTGGGCGTCGGCTACGGGACGGCCCCTGCTGCCGTTCCGCTACCAACATCTAGGAGAAATGCTGTCTCTGGGTACGGACAATGCCACGCTGACGGGGCTAGGCGTCACTCTAGAAGGTCCAATGGCCCACGTGGCGCGTCGGCTGGCCTACCTCTACCGAATGCCAACGCTTGATCACCAGGTCAAGGTCGGTCTAAACTGGGTTACCCGACCTATACGCGATCTGCTGGCTCTCTAGAAGCGCTGTAGAGGCTCACCGCAGACCGCCACTGCTGAATGGCTACCGCCAACTCGATTCGCCCGACTCCCCAAACTATCTTTCTTGACGGCGTTGGTACGCTCTTTGGCGTTAAAGGCGGCGTTGGCGAGGTTTATAGTGCCCTTGCTCGCTCATTTGGCATCGTGGCAGAGGCGGAGGCGTTGGAGCAGGCCTTCTTTGAGAGCTTTGGGGCCGCGCCCCCTATGGCATTTCCCAAGGCTGAGCGGGCCGTCATCCCTGAGAAGGAATTCGTCTGGTGGAAGCAGGTTGCCCAAGACACCTTCAAACGGCTCAACTTGCTAGACCAGTTCAGCCAGTTCGATGACTTTTTTGACGACCTCTATCGCCACTTCGCGACGGCGGAGCCCTGGATCGTTTACCCCGATGTACCGGTAGCCCTTGAGGCCTGGCAGCGCCAAGGCATCGAGCTGGGGGTGATCTCTAACTTTGACTCCCGCCTCTACCACGTGCTGCCTGCCCTGGGCCTAGACCGCTTTTTCGATTCGATAACCATCTCTACCGATGTGGGGGCCGCCAAGCCCAGCGGCGACATTTTTGCAGCCGCGCTCAAGAAGCACGGTTGCCCGCCTGAGAAAGCTTGGCACATTGGCGACAGCGCTTCCCAAGACTACGAAGGGGCGATCGCTGCTGGGCTCTACGGCATCTTGATTGAGCGCTAGACTTCACTGCGTTCAGGTACCGGTGCGGTATCGCGTTGATGGTTTTCAGCCGAAGCCACCACCGAAGCCACCACCGAAGACAGATTGACGAATCCTCAGCGACTGTCCATCTTAGTTAGTGTGACCGTTTTAGTACGATCGCATACGCTCTGCCGAATTACCTTAGGCTAGAGTGCGCCTGTGAGCGAGCGTTAGCCCGTCACCCGTGATGGTCATTAAGGAGTTTCCATGAGCCGCCCCGTCATCAATCAGCAGCTACAGCGGTATCAGCAAAAGCTGGACGACCTGCTGCAGAATCTTCATGGACTGGCGATCGCCCTGGAAAACAGTGAGCTGCAGGGCACCGTAAAAGGCCTACAGCAGACCATCAGTGAGCCGTTCTTATTTGTTGTTGTAGGCGAGGTCAAGGCGGGAAAGAGCAGCTTCGTCAATGCCCTTTTGGGGGCCGAAGTCTGCGGCACCGACGTCGAGCCCTGCACCGATACCGTGCAGCAAATCATTTTTGCTGAGCAATCCTTTGAGCAGGCTGTAGGGCCACACATCAAGAAGGTTGGCCGCCCCATTGAAATTTTGAAAGATATCTCTATCGTAGACACGCCGGGAACCAACACCATCGTCGAGCAGCACCAAACGATTACCGAGAGCTATATTCCCAACAGCGACCTGGTGTTTTTTGTCTTCTTTGCCAAAAATCCTTACCAGCAGAGCACCTGGACCCTTCTAGACTACGTCAACGCGGACTGGCGCAAAAAGGTGGTATTCATTCTGCAGCAGGCAGATCTGGTAAAGCCCGACGACCTGCTGCGCAACGTTGAGCGGGTCAAGGAGCTTGCCCGCCAAAAGCAGATCGACGACCCCACAGTGTTTGCGACCTCTGCGGAGCAAGAGCAAGAGGGTGATACCGAGCACAGCGGCTTTATTGCCGTACGGGACTACATCTACCGCATGGTGACCAGCGGCGAAAGCTACCGCCTCAAGCTCAGCTCCACAAGCACCACCACCACCCGCATCGTAGAGCGACTGGCGGAAGACGTGGCGCTGCTAGACGAGCAGCTGGCCCGCGACATCCGGGCGGTGGAGACTATCCACAGTAAGATCAGCGCCGCCAGATCGCGATCGCTCTACGAAGTAGAGAGCCTAGCTGACCGGCTGCTGGCCCGCTATGACCGCATCGCCACCCGCATCAAGCAAGATTTCCGCGACAGCTTCTCGGTGCTGATGCTCACCAAGCGATCGTTCCTCGGCATTTTTAATAAGGACCAGTCTATCCAGGCTTGGGTAGACGAGTTTAAGACCTACTGCCAGCAGCAGCTCAGCTCTTCCCTAGAAGAGACCTCTAACGAAGGGGCTAAGCACTTCATGGACGGCATCTATCAGCTGCTAGACGGCCTAGCCCAGGAGCTAGACGAGCTTCAGGCCCGGCAAAACCTGGTGGGCGATCGCATCACTATCAAGGTGCTAGAGCGGCGGCAGGAGGTGATCGAAGATATTCGCCGCAAGCTGGACGACCTGCTTACGGATGAGCGGATGATTAACTCCCTGGTGGCAGACGCGGACGAAATTGCGGTAGAGGTTGTGGGAGGCGCATTTGCAGCGATCACGGGCATCATTCTCCATGCCGTTGAGTTTGCCATCGGCGAAGTGATCTTGAACGCCATCGGCATTGCCTTTGCTGGGGTAGGGGTGCTGGTGCTGGGCATGGGGCTGCTGTGGCAGCGCAACCAGGTCATCCGCAAGTTTGATCGGGCGCTAGATAATGAGCGCAGCAGGTTCAAGGACGACATCAGCGATCGCCTGACGTCGAAGTTGAACGTCGTGTACGAAGAGATCGAGCGGCTGTTTGTGCCGTTTTTCGACACCGTACAGCGGGAGGCAGCGGCGGTAGAGCCGATTAAGCGCCAGTATGAGGCCGTCGAGAAAGCGGCAAAGCAGCTCGAAGCATTGGCGGACAAAGGAGTATAGCGAAGCGGGGGGCCGTGGAGGCGACGCCTGCCGGAATGGCCTGGTGACGGGGCTCCGGGCGTTGAGGCTACGTCACCGCGTCGATTACAGCTTGGGCAATCACTTGATTTCCAGTTTTAGACAAGGGGGTCTGGGCGGTAGGCGGCGTCAGCGGATCCTTAAGAAAGTCCCAGTGCCCCTCTATCAGGCTATTGGGGGAGATGATGCTGTGGCGGGAGACTCGCCGAATACCCTCAATGAGGATCGGCGCTTCAGCAAAGCCCTCGCGGGTAATAGAAATAATGGGAACCTCCTGCAGGCAGGCCTCGGCAAAAGTGCCGTACCCCGGCTTGCCCACCAGCGCGTCGCACAGGGGCAACATATCCACGGGGCGATAGGTTCTATCGGTTACCTTGAGCAGGTTAGGCAGCTCCGGGGCAGTGCGGTCGAAGGTAATGAACTGCCAGTCTTCAAACGGCTTCAAACCTCCATAGGGAATTTGAGCCAGCCCCAGCCCCCCGAAGGTGAGCAGCACCGTTTTCTGTGCTTCAAGCTTGAGGTCAAACCGCTGGCGCAGCTCCTCCACTGACCAGCGCGGCGTTCCCCCCGTTAGGCCAACGTCTTCGGCATTCGTAAAGGCGGACATAGGCTCGTGAAACGGCAGGCGAAACAGACGATCGCATTGGGAAAAGCAGTCGGAAATCCAGTCGGCGATCGCTGTGAACTCTCCGCCCCAGTCCCGGTAAATAAAATCCCAGCCAAAGTTGCTGGCTGCCCAGCAGGGCACCCCGGCCCGGCGGGCGATGGGGGCAGCTAGCGGCGGGATGTCGGCCAAAACCAGGCTAACGCGGTTTTGCTTGAGGAAAGCGGCCTCGCTGGCAATCGTTGCGGCTTGACTGTCGCGCAGCTGCTGCAGCTTCGCCAGGGTAGCGGGCTTGTCCATGGTGACGCTATCGCTTTGCACCACCCCCAGGTCAAAAGCACGGGGCCGGTGGATAAAGTCTCCGGGGATGTAAGATTCCAGCAGCCAGCGGGGGGCAGTGGTCGCCAAAATCAGGGTGATGTCGGGACGCTGCCGCTGAATCTCGGCGACGGCGGCGGCGGTACGAGTAGCGTGACCAAAGCCGTGGTCTGTGATGGCAACGTATAGGATCGGCTGCATGTCTTCAAGAAACTCAATTAAGTACGGTGAAGGCTATCCACAAAAATTAAGGTAAATCTGAGGTGAAGTGGGTAAAGATAGAGTTAACAGCTGACGCTACACAAGCTGACTTGAAACACTTACAACAGGAGATCGCTATGATCATCGCCAACAGCCTACAGAGAGCGCTGCAGTTTGTTTGGGAAGGCGTGGTTCGTCTGTTTAGCCCTGACGATGGCGTCTATCCTTTGGTTGGAGTGCAGCCGTTTGAGGGCGATCCCTACCTCGAATCGCGAGCCAGCCGTCAGGCGCTCTAGGCTTCAACCTACACCAGCAGGGCGTACGGACCGTGCGCCTTGGCGTGATGCCGATTCTAACGCCGCTCTTCCCCGTAGGCCAACAGGCTATCGATCGCCGCTAGTCGGTTCTCCCAAGCCTGAACGCGATATCGACCGTTGATAGACTGCAGATCCATCCACTGGGAGAAATCTTGGCGGAAGCTCTGTAGCTCTCGCTTTGCCCGACGCAGATTTCTAGATGACGGATTTCTCGCCAGATCTCCTAGCTCATCTTCGAGGTCAATCGCTCGCTCCGTCAGCTCCTCCTGCTGCTCCGAAGAGATATAAAGTCTACCGCTGCCTAAGGTTACGGCCCACTCCCGCTGCAGAACCTCGTAGCGCGCTGCTGCCGCTTCAAACGGTTTCCGGTAGGGAATCACCGGAGCATCGACGCTGCCCTGAGTCCGCTGAAAGACCTGCTGCAAAGACTCGTTTTGAGTCAGGTTCTCAGCCGCAAACAGGGCATATCCCCCTGCGGGCAAATCTCGTAGTGCCTGAATCTGATCCACCGCCAGCGTGTTGGGCAGATTCAGCAGCCGAATTGCGGGCAAAACTAGCGCAGGTGAGAGACTTGGGTCAAGCCAAGGGTTGACCAGCGCTTCAAGCTGCGGAGTATCGATCGCATAGCTCATGGTCACGATGATGTCGACTTCCCCCGACCGAGCCCAGCGCTCCCAGCCCTGCTGAAGCTTGTGGCGGCGCTCGTGCTCCGGCATTGGAAAAACGGCTGCCGACAAAATAGCCTCTGGGCGACGGCGCTCGACGAGGCGCGACACCGCTGAGACAAACGAGTCGACCTGCTCAATGCGAAAGTCGGTCCAGCGCTCCCACAGGGCGCGATCGCTAGGGGAAATGGTGGTGGGGTCAACGCCCGTCTGAGCCTTGAACGCACGGCGAGACGCTGTGCCATAGCCATAGGAGCGACCCGCGCTGGGGTCTTGGAACGGATAGCGAATGTAGTCGAGCTGAAGGCCGTCGACATCATACTCAGTCAAAATTTCGTCGAACAGCCGCAGCAGATAGCGCCGCGCTCCCTGATTGGCAGGATCGAGGAAGGGCTTGGTCTGCCCTTTGGGAATAGCGTTTCCCTCATGGTCGGTATTGGCCCAGTCGGGGCGACGCGCTAGCACTGGGCCAAGGTAGTCCCAGGGCTGGTCCACCAGCGTATTGTGACGCTGGTTGCCCGCCGCAAACACCCAGACCCAGGCATGTAGCTCCATATCCCGGTCGTGAGCCAGCTCGACAGCAGATTCTAGGGGATCCCAATCTTCTGAAATTAAAGGATTTTGCTGGGGCGCAACGCGGCTGGGATAGACGGTGTACCCTGCATTGAGGGTCTCAAAAAAGACGGTATTGATCCCAGCCTGAGCCAGCCGATCAAATATACGGGCGAGCTCGTCGTGGGAACCCGCGGTGACGATGGTTCCCCGGTCGAGCCAGATGGCGCGAATTTCGGACTGGGCGACAGGGCGATCGGTGGGAAAGTTGTCCCACAGAAGCTTCCGAGCCTCAAACCACTCCCGCCGCGCGGCTTCATAGTCCCGCCGCGCGACCAGTACCGGAAATTCGTCGAGGGTTTGCCGCGTTTGCTCGAGAATGGAATATCTTCCGTCGACCGTGTCGGCAGGAAGATCGCGTTCTGCAATTTGCACCTGTTCTGCCGAGTCCAGCGAGGCAGAGGCCACCAAGACAGAACCGTCACCAGGAGCCTCTTGGGCGTTGAGAGACGGCGCTATTGAATCTGCCATCAGCAGGGCGCTTTCGAACCGCCCCATCAGGCTCTCCAGCTCTTGAACCATCAAGCTAGCTTCCCGAGGCCAAATCGGAAGGACGTCAGACGCCTGCGCTAGCTCCAGGGGAGCCTCGGACACAGCAGTCTCGGGAGGGGAACTAGGGGCAATTTGAGGCGCTCTGGCCTGTTGACTGGGCTGAGTGGGGACCACATTAGTATCGCCAGCCTCCACGCTGGCAGGATCGCCATCGCCGGCAGGGCCACCCACGGCAAAGTCGCTGTCAAACTGAAGGACTGCGGCCTGCAGCCAGGCGCTGTCCATATTCAGATCAGACTCTTCTCCCCAGTTCCACCCTAAAAACAGCACTTGACCGGTCTTGACAACGGCAGGCGCGTCGCGCGGGGTGGCAGCGGTAGTGTCGCTGTGCCAAGTTGCCATGACGTGGCTTGCTGAACTGTGGGGTACAACGACGCCCCCCTCAATCGTATCGGCGCGTTCGGGCATGCGGTCGGCGACGGGGGTGATCTGAGCCGGCTGCAGCAGCGGAAACGCCCAGTACGCCCCAAGCAGCGATCGCAGCTCCTGCTGAACGGTATCGGGCGACGCGAGACCGATACGGCCAGTGACCACCAGCTGTCCCCCCGACTCCAGAAAACGACTCAGGGCAGCCACCTGCTGACGAGACACCATCTCGGCATTGGGGAGGAACAAGATGGGAGCCTCGTCGGTACGACCGACCGCACCCCCAGAGAGAGACACATCGCTGAGCTGGGACCAGCGAATCAGCTGGTAGTCAATGCCAGCTGCTCCAAAACGCGCAGCAAGCTGAGGCTCAGATAAAGGCATGCCGAGCGGCGAGTGCAGCACTAGAACCGTCTGACGAGATTGAGGAGCCACAGCGCTCGACTGAGCCCTTGCACCAGGAACACCAAACCCAGTGGGACCCGGCAACCCCATCAGGGCGCCCACCGTAACCCAGAGGCCAAAAGCGGACAGGAAGACGCGCTGGTGCAGCCTGCCCATAGACCTAGCAGAATTGAGTGGAACGCGCATGTTGATCAAAGCTGAACTCCTCACACATTGGGCCGGCGACACCATCTAAGCCCCGCCTTTTCTGAGCTGAAATCGCTCACTGCGCAATTCACGCAATTCAATACAAAATATATTCCCAAGATCTTCGTTCTATATCAAAGATGATAGGCCAACCCGACCCAACTTTACTGAAAATTTAGAGATCTAGCCGGCAATAGGACGCCGTCTTACTCCCCGTTAGGACTCGACAGCCTATCCGTCTCGAAATGGTCGCTAAACTTTTCCTGGTCGAAATGATAAACCGTCCGGATGGGGTAGGGAATATTGAAGTCGGCGTCATCGCAGGCCTGCTTCAGCGCCAGGATTACCTTCGTTTGGGTTTGCCGTACGTGGACCTTTTCAGGGCGGGTCCAAAAGTGGACCATAAAATCGATAGCGCTATCGCCAAACCCAACGATGTCCACCTCAACAGACGGCTGCGAGAGGACGCCATCCACGTCGACAAGAGCCATCTGTAGAACCTGCCGCGCTCTGGGCAGCGACGTGTTGTAGTCTAGCCCAATGGCCAAATCGGTGCGGCGAAAATCGCGCTCGGTCAAGACGTTGATGGGACTAGTAAACACGATGGAGTTGGGGATGACGATTTTTTCCCCCTGATAGGTGCGCATGTGGGTTGAGCGAATGGTGATCTCCTCCACTGTCCCCTCGTAGTCGGCCACGATGATCTGATCGTTGAGCTGGAACGGCTGGTTGAGCAGCAGCAGGATCCCGGCCAGAAAGTTCTTGAAGATATCTTGGAACGCAAAACCGATGGCAACGGACCCCAACCCCAATAGGCCCAGTAGGTCACCCGGCTCCAGTCCTGGGAACAGGACGGCTCCGGCGATCAGAATTCCCAAGACCCAAACGGTCACCGTGGTCATCTGGGTCGCTAGAGACCGCAGTGATTCGCTGTTGAACAGACGGTCAGCTGTCGCCCCAACCACCCGGCGGATTGGATTGATGATAAACGACGTAACCGCAATGATTGCGATCGCCGCTACTAGCGCAGGAAGCGTGGCAACGCCCTGCTCAACCATCTTCAGCAAGGCATCTCTAGCGGCCTGAATAATCTCAGTCACGGGGACAATACGCCTGAAGAACAACATCAGCTATCATAGCGAACCGCCCGCCTCTGGAAAAATTTGCTCGGATATACAGTCCCCAGCGTAGAGACGGGTTCTCTCTTTTGGTCTCAGCAGCCCGATGTGGATTGTGGCAGACTCAGGGGGGAATGCTCGGCTGACGCCTACCAGGCACTTTGGTCAGCCGCTAAAGCGATCACTTGTCTAGGAGACGTTATGGAACTGCATCAATTTGAGCTATCTCACTACTGCGAAAAGGTCCGCTTCCTCTTAGATTACAAAGGCTTAGCGTATAAAAAGGTAGAGGTTACCCCCGGTATCGGTCAGCTCGATGTCTACCGCTTGTCTGGGCAACGCCAAGTTCCCGTGCTGCAAGACGGCGCTGAGGTGATTGCCGACTCCACGGCGATCGCCCAATACTTGGAGACCACCTACCCGGATCGCCCAATTATTCCTGCAGACCCCGCCCAGCGCGGCTACTGCCTAGCCCTGGAAGCTTGGGCTGACGACTCCATTGGCCTCAACGCCCGCAAGGTGATGTTGGGAGCATTCGGACAAAACTCGGACCTGCGGACGGCGCTGCTGCCCACCCAGACCCCTGACTTTCTCAAAGGGCTAGTGGGTGCGGTGCCTCGTGAGGCCCTCGACCTCTTAAGCACCGGGGTGGGGCTTGGCCCTGACGTCGTCAAAGCGGCGCGGGTTGCCATCGAGCAAAGCCTAGAAGCGCTGACGCTGCTGCTGAGCGATCGCCCTTACCTCATTGGCGACCAGCCCACTCTGGCGGACTTCGCCGTAGCTGCCATGACCATGTACATCAAATTTCCCTCTGCGGCCTACGTAGACCTGCCCACATCGCTGCAGGAGCGCGGCGTCCCCGGTATCGTAGACAATCCGGCCTACGCTGCGGTCTTTGACTGGCGCGATCGCCTCTACGCCGACTACCGAGTCGCAGGGCCAGCGGCAACCTCCACCCCGCCCACTGCGGGTACGAGCCCAACGCGCATCAGCATCGACTGATTTCCAAACTGAAATCAGCAGAGCTTAAGCCGCGGCCCCTTCATTCTCCTCAAACATCAGAGGAATGCAGGGGCCGTTGTCGCAGCGCCGACGTCAAGAATTCTCAAGAGATGCAACACACTATAAATGTTAGTGTCACCTAGAACACATCTTGGGCTACGCTGTGGGCATCCAAGATATGGGAGGCAGCTTATATGAAGCTTGTTATCCAAGGTAAAAACATTGACGTTACGCCTGCGATTCACGACTACGTGGAGCAGAAGATCGTCAAAGCCGTCAACCACTTCCAAACGTTAGCCTTAGAAGTGGATGTTCATCTATCGGTGGCCCGCAACCCTCGAATCACGTCGAAACATATTGCTGAGGTGACGATTTACGCCAATGGCTTTGTGGTTCGAGCGGAAGAGAGCAGCGAGAATCTCTACGCCAGCATCGATTTGGTCGCCAGCAAGATTGCGCGCCAGATGCGCAAGTTTAAGGAGAAGCGTCAGGCCAAGGCCCATACTCCCGTCAAGACTGCTACCGCGATCGCCCGTACCCCGGTCTCTCCAGATTTGCTGGGCGACCGCGCCCCTGCCCTGCCCGAAGATGTGGTGCGCACCAAGTACTTTGCCACGCCTCCCATGTCTGTAGAAGAAGCCCTAGAGCAGCTGCAGCTCGTGGGCCACGACTTCTATATGTTCCGCAACGCCAGCACCGACGAAATCAACGTCATCTACGAGCGTAACCACGGCGGCTATGGCCTGCTGCAGCCCCGCAACGGTAACGGCCATGTCCACGGTAAGCTTGCCGAAATCGAGCATCGTGTCGCCCCTAAGGGTGAGGGCGATCGCGTCAGTGAAGACGCAGATTACTCGGCGGTACCGGCGGTCTAGCGTTGATGATTTAAGGGCATACAGCCCTATAACCGCCTGTCAGAGCGCACTTATCTAAAGCGCCTGCAGCAAAAAACCGACGACTCCGCCTGCGAGAACAATCCAGGCGGAGTTTATTTTATATTTGAACACCGCCACCGCAGCAGCGATCGCCAGCAGCACTGTGGGAAGATCTAGCAGCGCGGTCTGGGCCAGCGTGAGGGTGACCACCGCCATCAGCCCCAAAGAGGCCGCGTTGACGCCGTCTAGAAAAGCGCCAAACCAAGGCGAGCGGCGCAGCGCCGGTACCCAGGGACTAATCAGTCCCACCAGCAAAAACGCGGGCAGAAAGATGCCGACGGTGGCGGCGATCGCCCCCAGATTTCCCGCCAGCAGGTAGCCGACGAAGGTGGCCGTGGTGAACACTGGACCAGGGGTGAACTGACCGATGGCGATCGCGTCCAAGAGCTGCTGGGAGGTGAGCCAGCCGTGACGCTCTACCAGGTCTTCCTGTAAGAACGCCAGCAGCACGTAGCCGCTGCCGTAGAGCACTGAGCCAATCTTGAGAAAAAACAGGAACGCCTGCAGCCAGGTTACGGGTCTTTCGGCCACGACGTCGGGAGAAACGCCCCCGGTCTGAGCCAGCAGCCCCGTCACGGGCAGCAGCGCGGCGGCGGTGCGGTGGCGCCAGTTTTTGTAGACCATCACCCCCAACCCGGCCAGCAGCAGCAGCAAAATTTCGTTGGTGCCTAGGAAAAACGCCGCCGTCACCGCGATCGCCGCCGCCACTGTCGGGGCATCTTTAATCGCTTTTTTGCCCAGCTTCCACAGCGCGCTCAAAATTACCGCAACAATCACGGGCTTGATGCCGTACAGCAGCCAGCCTACCTCGGGAACGGTCTGGTAGCGATCGTAGACTGCCGCCAGCCCCCAAACGATGGTCATGGCGGGCAGAATAAAGCAGGACCCCGCCACAAATAGGCCGCGCCAGCCCCCCCGCTCGTAGCCGATGTGGATGGCGAGTTCGGTGGAGTTAGGGCCGGGAATCAGGCTAGTGACGCCGATCAGGTCGAGCAGCTGCTCGCGGGTCATCCACTGCCGCCGCTTCACCACCTCATCGTCCATCATGGCCACATGGGCGGCGGGTCCGCCAAAGGCAACCGTCCCTAGCCGAAAGAAGACTATGGCCAGCTCTTTGAGTCGCTGGGCGGTGGGCTCGGGCGGCGTAGCTGTCGGGGGAGTAGGTTCAGGCGGCGTCTGAGAAGGCGGCTCAGTGGTCATATGTCAGACCCTTGACTAGCGGCGCTGACGACATCAAAAGCCTAGGCTCCTATGCCCATGCGAGTATTTCCTGCTCTAGCAGCGCTCGGTCAACCGTAGCGTAGCAGCCGTAGGTTAAGAGATCTTAATGGGGAATTTAGCTCCGGGGAGTTACCCCCAGCGTCTCAACCAGCGCATCCCGCACCTTTTGGTGCACCGGGTCCACATCCTCATCCGTCAGGGTACGCTCTTCGGTGCGGTACACCAGCCGCAGCGCCAGGCTACGCTGCCCCTCGGGAACGCCCTCCCCGCGATACTCATCGAACAGCTCCACTGACGACAGCAGCGGCGCGCCTGCAGAGTGCATAGCCTCCTCAATCTTGGCCAAAGGCAGAGTCAAGGGCGCGTAAAACGCAATATCTCGGTCGGCGGCGGGATAGGTGGAGTAGGGGACAAACAGCGGCACGTCTGCACCTTCTTGGGTAGTCTCGTTCAACAGTATCGCTAAATTGAGATTGAATAAATACACCGCCTCCGGCAGGTCGCGCTGCTGCCGCAGCTGGGGGTGCAGCTGCCCAAATAGGCCCAGCTCCTGCTTTCCTAGCCAAAGGGCTGCGGTGCGTCCTGGGTGCAGCCAAGGGTGATCGGCGTGAGTCCGATACTCAACCGTCACCCCCAGATGCCGAAAGACGCTCTCCAAAACGCCCTTGGCCTCGAACCAGTCCATTGGGCGATCGCGTCCACCGCTGACCCAGCGGCCCTGCTTCGGGTCACCGCCTAAAATACCGGCGATCAGATCGCGCTCTGAGCGCGATCCGTCCTGCTGCGAGAACACCCGCCCCAGCTCAAAGCCGTTCAGCGCGCCGTTCCCCTGCTCCAAGTTGTATTGAAACGCATCGATCAGTCCAGAGAACAGCTCCATCCTCAGAGCCGAATACTCCGCGTACAGCGGGTTGGCGAGCTTAATTTGGCGCTCGTCTTCCGGCTTAACAAGGGAGTAGTGGACCAGCTCGGTGAGCCCTTCCCCCCTCAGCGCTGCCGTGACGCGCTGTCGACCGGCATACTGCGGCGAGAGGCGCCCCGCTTCACTTTTACCGGGAAGCGTGGTATCGAAGCGATTGTAGCCGTAGAGCCGGGCCACCTCTTCAATCAGGTCAATTTCCCGCTCTAGGTCGCGGTAGCGGTAGGGCGGAACGGTAACCTGCCATTGGCGGTCCCCCTCAGCGCCAGAGTCTAGAGAAGCAGCCTCTAGCTCGCAGCCCAGCGCCACCAAAATGCGCTCGATCTCCTCAGCGCCCAAAGTGCCCAGGCTCTCGTCTTCCTTCACCACCGCCCCCAGAATCTGATTGATTCTTGTCTGCCGCAGCTTGATGGTGCGAGTGGCGTCAGAAATCGTGTTGGCGATCGCCTGATACCGCAGGGTTCCGCCCGCCAGAGTGGTGATCAGGTGGAGGGCTCGCCGACAGGCTCGCCCCACCTCGGCCTGGTTAACCCCGCGCTCGTAGCGAGAGGAGGCCTCGGTGCGCAGGCTTTGACTGCGGGCCGAGCGTCGGATGGCCACCGAGTCAAACAGAGCAGCCTCTAGCAGCACCGCTGTCGTGCCGTCGTGCACCTCGGTTTCTTCCCCCCCCATGACGCCGGCTAACGCCACGGGCACATCGTCAGCGGTAATCAGCAGCGCCTGAGTCTGCAGCTTTCGCTCCTGCCCGTCTAGGGTTTTCAGGGCTTCCCCCTCATGGGCAAGGCGCACCCCAACCGTGAGATTGTCCCCCTGACCGCAGGTCTGCAGCCGCTCGTAGTCGAAGGCATGCAGCGGCTGTCCCCACTCCAGCAGCACGTAGTTAGTCACGTCTACTACGGTGTTGATGGGCCGCACCCCAGCGGCCTGGAGGCGGCGCTGTAGCCACTTAGGCGAGGGCCCGAGGGTCACTCCCTCAATAGCGGTGCCGATGTAGGCAGGGCAAGCTTGGGGCTCTTGGACGGATAGGGTCAGTTTGGGGCTAGAGGGGACATCGATATCGGGGCACTCTGGAAGCGTTAGGGATGCTCCGGTCAATGCCGCGACCTCTCGGGCAATGCCAATCATGCTGAGGGCATCAGCGCGGTTGGCCGTTGACGTGACATCTAGAACCACGTCGTCGAGCCCCAGATACGGACGGGCGTCTTCTCCCGGCGTAAATTCGGGCTGCGCTGCTTGGCCGGCGGTGCCGCCATCGGACGGCCCCTTAGGCTGGTCAATTTCTGAAAAGATGTAGATTCCCTCTGAATCTTTCTCCAAGCCCAGCTCTGACTGGGAACAGATCATGCCTTGGGACTTGACCCCCCGCAGCTTACGAGGACTAATCTTGATATCGATCTTGGGGAGATAGGTTCCCACCGTGGCAACTGGCACAAATATTCCGGATTTTACGTTCGCCGCGCCGCAAACAATGGTAGATGCCTCAGACTGTCCGACATCTACGGTGCACACCCGCAGTTTGTCGGCATTGGGATGAGGCTGACAGTCAGAGACATATCCAATGACGACACCGTCGGCCCAGCTGCGGCGATCTTCAATGTCTTCGACTTCAAAGCCAGCCATCGTCAAGAGATCGCTGATCTCGACGGGCGTCATCGAGAAGTCAACAAACTCCTGCAGCCATTCCAGTGAAATTCGCATGCCGCGTCTTTGTCCCTATGATTCTCCTAGCTGTCGCCCCTCATTCTATCGCTCATGGCGATCGCAGTCTCAAATGGACTTAATACAGGCCTCTGAATGCTGCCGCCTTAGGGCGACTCTAGCGATCGCCGCCGAAAGTCCAACGCTCAAGAGACCGCTCAAGAGCCTGACTGCCGATGCTGCACAGTGCTTCCACCAGGATTTACGGTATCCGGATAACTCTGCTGCAGAGTCGACAATTCAATGGAACTTTAGCAATTCTTTAACAGAGCCATATATAGCAGCGTGTTTTTTGTCCAGTATCCCAAGGGAAATCATCTAATGTAGAAATGATAGCCAAAAGCCACAGCCTACGCCTCATCAAAGAGGCCTAGCTAGGCCGCCTAATCTCGATAGATTAGACGAGAGAAACCAGAGTTTGTCCTAAACAACGCCATATGTTCTTGAGATTGGAATGGGCTATTGCTTAAATCCGATGTGTCCTCACCCGGTAAACCCAGACGTAAACCAGCGCTGTCAGGCGTGCGGGTCCAAAATGAAGCTGAACGATCGCTATCGGATCGTTCGGCAGCTCGGGCACGGCGGTTTTGGGGCAACGTTTCTGGCCATCGATGAGTCCTTACCGGGACACCCTAACTGCGTGATCAAACAGCTGCGCCCCGTTGCTACCTCCTCTGAGGTTCTCCACATGGCGCGGGAGCTGTTTCAGCGAGAGGCCAAAACCCTAGGGAAAATTGGCGACCACCCTCAAGTACCCCGACTCCTCGACTACTTTGACACGAACCAAGAATTTTATCTGGTTCAAGAGTACATTAGCGGCAACACGCTACAGCAAGAGGTAAAGCGCACGGGGCCGCTTACAGAAGGTGCGGCGAAGCAGTTTCTCAGCGAGATTCTGCCGATGGTGCAGTACATTCACAGCAATCAGGTCATTCACCGTGACATCAAGCCGGCCAACCTAATCCGCCGCGAGCAGGATAAGAAGCTGGTGCTCATCGACTTTGGTGCGGTTAAGGATAAAGTCAATCCCAAGCTAGCGTCGATGACCTCTGAAAATACGGCCCTGACGTCCTACGCCGTCGGCACCCCGGGATACGCTCCGCCTGAACAAATGTCGATGCGGCCCACTTACGCGAGCGACATCTACGCGCTAGGAATCACCTGCGTCTATCTCCTCAGCGGCAGATCTCCCCGCGACATGAACTATAACCCCACCACAGGGGAAGTGCTGTGGCGGGAGCATGTGCACGTGAGCGATCATTTTGCCAACGTCATCAAGCACATGCTGGAATTCTCGGTGCAGCATCGCTACCAAACGGCAATCGAGGTTTTGCGGGCCTTAGACCTTGTCCCCTACATGGACAGCCTGGCAGAAAGCATGACAACGACTAATCGCCCTGACACTCGCCCCAAGCTGACGCTCTACACGGCAGAGTTCGATAACTCCAGCGGCACCCTCTCTTCACCCACCGCAAAGCTTGCCGCCCAGATTCGAGCCCGTAAGGCTCGCCGGGCCGCTGACAACAGTCAGTTTCGCTCTACCAATACCGATAAAGATAGGTCCTCAATGCCGCTATCTGGGCGAATTGAGGCGATAACCCCGCACAGCAATCGCGTTTCTTACACCAGCGCCAGGCAGCTCTTGAACGCCTACTCTCATGGTCAGCGAAACTTTGCTGACCGCAACCTTGGTTCGCTTAACCTCCAGGGGGCCGACCTGTCTGGGGCCAATTTTCACGACGCCGATTTCCAGCAATCGAAGCTCATCAAAACTAACTTTCAAAAATCAGACCTGGGCGGCGCTAATTTTGGTCGAGCCAACCTTCGGGAAGCCGTGTTGCGAAATACCAATTTGGTTGGCGCTTCTTTCACCAACGCCGATCTAACTAACGCCGATCTCCGGGGGGCCAACTTGAGCTATGCCCACTTAACGAGCGCCAACTTGAGAGGCGTCAATCTCAGCGGCGCTGACCTGACGGGGGCGCAGATTTCAGAACGCCAGCTGAAGGGGGCTCGGACCAACTGGAAGACGACATACCCACACCGCAAAAGAGGACCGTGGTAGAGTCTTAGGCAGCTATTCACTTTCGCAACTTATTGTGAGCAACCCCAATCGCCCTAAGCGATCGCGTCAAATTGACCCAGAACTCTACCGGCGACTGACGGAAGAATCTAAAGCGCCCTATCGAGGCCTGAGGCGCTTTGTCTACGGTTCGGTGGCGGCCTCTGGGTTCATTGGAGCCGTTGTCTTTTTCTTTCAGACGCTCGCCGGACGAGATCTCGCCCAAGCTGTACCGAATCTGGCGCTGCAGGTTGGCATCGTAGCCCTGATGGTTTGGCTGTTGAGGCGCGATCGCCCTCAAGCTTAACAACTGTACATAGGACGTCATTGGAGGCAACAAAGCTGAAACATAAAGAAAACATTACGGGACACAGACTTGGCGCTAGTTTCTGGCATTCTAGGTAAAGATAAATAGAGGCCAGCCGATATAAAGGCCTTGAAGATAAACGAGTGAATGCTTGCGGGGCCGCCGATTCTTGATAAGGGAGTCGGCGGCTCTGTACATTTTGCCTAAGCCGTCGAAGTGCTAAAATCGCCTGAATTTCAGCTCCGCCCGCAGAGCGACCCCTAGGCTTTTAGGGACAGGCGATGTATATTAATGGGCAATAAAATAGGTAAACTGCCTGAAGTGCGCGCTCCTAAGCCAAAATCCTCTAGAACAACCGCGAGGCCCCGCCCATGACTCTTTCTTCTCGCCAGCAGCCGGAACGCCAACCCGCCGTCCGACTTGGCGTCGCCGCTGGACTAGCGATCGCCGGTCTGATGAGCCTGGGTCAGCAAAGCGCTGTCGCCCAAGCGGCCTACGGCAGCTATGTCGGCGTCGGGGCGTCAGTCGGATTGACGAGCGGCGATAGCGACCTGGGAGAAGATCAAGACTTTGCCGGCGTGATTGCGGCCCGCTACCACTTCCTACGGCTTCCCATTTCCGTTCGGGCCCAGGCGCTAGTGTTCACCGATACAGATGCCTTCGTGCCCACGGTGTCCTACGACTTTCCCATCAACTGGCAGACTGACGCCTACATCGGCGCCGGCGTGGCTCTCCAAGACGACAATGACTCTGCGTCCCCCATCGGCAATGAAACGGCCTTTGTGATTCAGCCTGGCGTTGACTACAGCATTCCTAACAGTCGCCTTGTCGTCTTCGGCAACGCCATCGTCGCCTTCGATGCTTACGAACAGGGCGGCGGCACGGCGGCGGCACTTCAAGGCGGAGTGGGCCTGCGATTTTAGACCCTCTCAGCTCATCAACGAAACCGATATGTTGCGTGGCTTACGACCCTAAATGTTAGGAGACCGGCGAAACGAATTCGTCATTTCTCCAGAGGGATACACCCCCCAATTTTGGCAACAGCTGATGCAGCTGCACGGCCTGTTAGTTTTGGCTCGGTGGATTCTGGTGGGAGGCTGCTGCCTGTTCATTGGCCTGCCCAGTCTGTGGGCGCTGCGGGGCGAGGTGCAGATGCTGCAAACTTACTTCACCTGGCCGGCCCTGCGCTATGCGTTGGCGTTCAACCCTGCCCCAGCGATAGGTTTGCTGCTGTGCGTCGCCCTCATTGCGTCGACGCTGGTCTGGCAAAGCCGCAACATTCTTTGGGGGCTCCCAAGGCGGGAGCAAAAACGACTGGAGCGACAGCTGCAGAGCATTAACCAGCAGGGGACATCTCACCCCCTTTGGGGAATTGTCCACCGCAATGATTCGAACGCAAAACGCTAGCGTACCTTTCAGCGTCGGCAGCTAGCTATACCCCTAGAAGCGCCACGAGCAGAGCCTTCTGAGCATGAAGCCGGTTCTCGGCCTCGTCCCAAATGCGGGAGCGTTCCCCCTCCATAACCTCTTCTGAAATCTCTTCTCCCCGATGGGCGGGCAGACAGTGCAGCACGATGGCATCTTTGTGGGCATTTGCCAGCAGGTCGGCGTTAATTTGGTAGGGCTGAAACACCGGCACGCGGTTGGAGGCGGAGGCTTCCTGGCCCATGCTGGCCCAGACGTCCGTGTAGAGGACATGAGCCCCTTTCACCGCGTCGATAGGCTCTGTGGTGACCTTAACCTGAGCGCGGTCTCCCGCTAGCTTCGTTGCGCTGGCGACGACCTCCGGAGAAGGCTGGTAGCCCTCCGGCGTAGCCACCACGATGGTGATGCCCACTAAAGCGCATCCCAGCATGAGGGAATGGGCAACGTTGTTGCCGTCCCCTAAGTAGGCTAGGGTCAGCCCATCCAAGCTCCCAAACGCCTCCTGGATGGTTAGCAGGTCCGCTAGGATTTGGCAAGGATGCTCTAGGTCGGTGAGCGCGTTAATTACCGGAATCTTGGCGTAGTGGGCAAAGGTTTCTAGCTCGGACTGGGCGTAGGTGCGAATGGCCAGCACATCGAGGTAGCGGTCCAGCACGCGGGCTGTGTCCTGTGGGGGTTCACCCCGATTGACCTGGGTGACGTTGGTGTTGAGATCTAGGACCTGCCCCCCTAACTGATACATGGCTGCCGAAAAACTAACCCGAGTGCGTGTGGAGGCTTTGCTGAACAGCAGGCCCAAAATCTTATGGCACTGAGGACGAATCTCTCCAGCTTTGAGCTGAGCGGCAAGATCGAGCAGCTGCATGACCTCAGCACTGCTCAAGTCGGCCATACGGAGGAAGTCACGTCCAGCTAGGGAGGGGACGGTCATGGGGTCGTACCTAACGATAGAAATTGACTACTCCCACGGCTAAAGCACGTGGGATTCCCCGGTCACCCGAGGAGGTTTCTGCTTCGTAGCATCTGCCTTCGAGGCCTAAACCTTTCCGGTCTTACGATCGCTCCACAGACTATCCCCGCAAGCCCTACGGTTCTTCTTTGTTGAATTCAAGGAATTCTATGTCGATTGTTGATTCTAGGGTCGTTTCCGTTGCCCTATCCTCTTTTCCCGGTCTACCGAGCTTTCCGCGCCATCAGCTGATTACCGATTTCGTCACGTTAGGCTGTCTGTTACGTCTGCGTCTCGGGTGGGTCATTGACCGCCTTTATTATAGCAAATCCCAGTCACAGCAGGGGTTTTGCATATGTTTGCTACGCTCACCGCCTTATATCCCACCGCTAAAGCGGATGGGTCTTACGGCGTTTCCTATAAGTAGATGGCCACAATTAAACGGATGGGAGGGTGCCCCGAGAGCTGCGAGGGGAACAAATTCTCAATTTGAAAGTCCTGAGAGAACTAGCTCACGATCGCGGCAATTGGTCTGTGGCAATATGAACTCCTGTGCCGCTGAAGCAGTTGTCCCCGATAAGCCAGATGTTCTTTACTGGAGACGCTATGATTTGAGCGATCGCTTGAGCGCAGCCGTCGGGCGATCGGTTCTTCGACCCTAACCAGCACTTAACGTTACCTTGTTCAACTCGGCAGTAAGTTTACTGAATCTTTAGGGACAACCGTGACGATAATCACTGATTCAACGGTCAGGTCTTGGGCCATAATAGGTAGGGATTACAGGTTTCGGAAGGTGATCTGAAACAATCGCACTTGCTGCGTTACTATACCTCGCTCAACTTTGAGGAAGACCACCAGGTGGCAGTTTTATCTAAGGGGCACTACAGCCGGTTCATCACAACGGATGAACAGCTCATCTACAATCATCTACTCTTCTGGATCGACAAGGAGTCTCCAGAGCAGATGCTTTGTCGGTTTAAAACTCTATTCATCGAGGGGTATCACTACCCCGATACCGCAGTGGCCAAAGCGCTCGACACAATAACGGCCTCGCCGACAGCGCCGCAGGAGTTTCGCTACATCGTCAACCGCTGCTGCCACATCTTGATCAACCGCTGGCAGTCGCGCTCCCAAGCCAAAGCAAACATCATCCAGCTCATCGATCTTTTTCAGCGGGTTCCCGATGCCCCTGTTGCGGGCGTGTGGCGTCACCACTACGTCCGGCGACTGCGGGAGCTGATGCGCCAGTTCGTGACCACAGAGCAGTACCTTACCCTACGGCGGCTGGCCGAACTGCTGCGGGCCAACGTCTCCGGCAGCAGCAGCCGACTGCTCGGCACGCTCATCTGCCGCTATCCCTATCTCTACCCCCACTGCCTTGTCAGCGAAGATAGCCCTAAAGAACATCGGCGCACGGTTCGTAATATTCAGGTCAGCGCCCAATCAGAGTTTGAGATTGCCCTCTCTAAATACCTGACGGCCCAGGTGCGGAGCGTCAAGACTCAAGACCCTGAGTCCAACAGATATTACAGGTCTCGCATTCTCAACCCAACGCTGCTGAGCGATCGCGCCCTCAACCAGGCCGTTAAGCACTACGCCTGCTCTGTCTCGCCCGGACGCACCTATCAGGATCTGGCGCAAAACTTTATGGCCAGCAGCGGCTATGCGCAGCCCTACCTGTCCTTTAAAAAAGACCTCTACCACTACTTAGTTGATGGGGTTGATCAAGGCTATGGCCGCCGTCAGTTCAACCAGCAGCTGTGCAATCAGCTAGAGGCGATTTTACCCGAGAGCGATTCGGTGCTAGTCAACGACTTTCTCATTGTTCGCACCTGTAGCTATCTCTTTAACTTCTTGGTGGTTGACGGACCCAGAAATCCGCAGCACTTCGTCTTCGTAGACCTGCTCAACAACATCGGCCCCGTGCGCACCATGGGGCTGCTGCTGAAGCTGGTGCTGCTTTGTCGCCGGGTCCGCCCCTACCTTGAGCGTCGGTTCTCGATTTTATTTAACCACTACGAAACCCACCGCCGCGATGCGGTGAGCTGGCTAGTCCATGCTCTAGAGCTGCTCAACGTAGCGCTAACCACCAACTTCGGGCAGCTAGACACGTCGCTGTTTGCCCAAATCTAATTTCAGGCATGGAAATTGGGTTGACAAAAATTTAGAATAGAGGGAGCTATTGCTCCGGATGTGGCTCTAGCGGCTGATGGCTTGCTAGGCTGATTGTGCAGCCTGCGGGTTGCCCGAGTCAGCCTAGATGCTGACGGTTTATCTGCCTCACCCCCGAAACGCCCTATGACTGCCTTCCTCAAAACGCTCCACAGCCCCGATCGCCCAGTGCTTGTCTTTGACGGGGCTATGGGAACGTCGCTGCAGACGCAGAACCTCACCGCCGATGATTTTGGCGGGCCGCAGTACGAGGGATGTAACGAGTATTTGGTGATCTCCAAGCCCGAAGCGGTGGAGCAGGTCCACCGCGAGTTTTTGCAGGCGGGGGCCGACGTCATCGAGACCGATACCTTTGGTGCGGCCTCCATTGTCCTGGATGAATACGACCTGGGCGATCGCGCCTATGAGCTGAACGTCAAGGCCGCGAAGCTGGCCAAAACGGTAGCGGCAGAATTTTCCACGCCGGAAAAGCCCCGCTTTGTGGCCGGGTCTATCGGGCCAACCACCAAGCTGCCCACCCTGGGCCATATCGACTTCGACACGATGAGGGCCTCTTTCGTCGAGCAGGCCGAAGGGCTATACGACGGCGATGTGGACCTATTCATCGTTGAAACTTGTCAGGACGTGCTGCAGATCAAGGCGGCCCTGTCGGCGATAGAGCAGGTGTTTGAGCAAAAAGGCGACCGCCGCCCGCTGATGGTGTCGGTGACCATGGAGACCACGGGCACGATGCTGGTGGGCTCGGATGCGGCGGCAATGCTGACGATTTTAGAGCCCTATCCCATCGATATTTTGGGGCTCAACTGCGCCACGGGCCCAGACCGGATGGCGGACCACATCCGCTACCTGTCGGCCCATTCCCCATTTGTGGTGTCCTGCATCCCCAATGCGGGACTGCCGGAAAACGTGGGGGGGCACGCTCACTACAAGCTGACGCCCATGGAGCTGCGCATGGCGCTGATGCACTTCGTGGAAGACCTGGGAGTGCAGGTGATTGGCGGCTGCTGCGGGACGCGCCCGGACCATATCGCGCAGCTAGCGGAAGTGGCGCAGGATTTGACGCCGAAGGACCGCCCCGTGAGGCGATCGCCCTCGGACAATACGGCCCATTCCGTAGCAGATGACCATTCCGACCTGCAGACAAACGGCCATTTACCCCAACCCGACCCCCGCCCCGCCCTGGGATACACCCCGGCGGCGGCCTCTCTCTACTCCGCCCAGCCCTACGACCAAGACAACTCCTTCCTCATCATCGGCGAACGCCTCAACGCCAGCGGCTCCAAAAAATGCCGCACTATGCTCAACGACGAAGACTGGGACGGGCTAGTATCTCTGGCCAAGGCCCAGGTGAAAGAAGGCGCTCACGTGCTGGACGTGAACGTAGACTACGTGGGCCGCGATGGGGTACACGACATGCGGGAGCTGGTGTCCCGACTGGTGACCAACGTTACCCTACCTCTGATGCTCGACTCCACCGAGTGGCAAAAGATGGAGGCAGGGCTAAAAACCGCTGGCGGTAAGTGCATCCTCAACTCCACCAACTACGAGGACGGCGACGAGCGCTTCTTTAAGGTGCTGGAGCTGGCCAAAGCCTACGGCGCGGGCATTGTGGTGGGCACCATCGACGAAGAGGGCATGGCCCGCACCGCCGACAGAAAGTTTGCGATCGCCCAGCGGGCCTACCGCGATATCGTGGAATACGGCATTCCTTCCCACGAAATTTTCTATGACCCGCTGGCCCTGCCCGTCTCTACCGGCATCGAAGAAGACCGGGTAAACGGACGGGAAACCGTGGAATCCATCCGCCGCATCCACGAAAATCTCCCCGGCGTCCACAGCCTGTTGGGCATCTCTAATATCTCCTTCGGCCTCAACCCAGCGGCCCGCATGGTGCTCAACTCGGTATTTCTATACGAGGCGATGCAGGTGGGCCTTGATGCCGCCATCGTCAGCGCCGCCAAGATCTTGCCCCTGGCCAAAATCGAGCCCGACCACCAGCAAATCTGCCGCGATCTGATCTACGACCAGCGCCGCTTCGACGGGGAGGTCTGCACCTACGACCCGCTTGATCGAGCTAACCCAGCTGTTTGAGGGCGTTTCCACCAAGCGCGATCGCTCAGCGGTGGCGGCCCTGCCCTTAGAAGAGCGGCTGCGGCAGCACATCATCGACGGCGAGCGCCAGGGCCTAGAAGAGGTGCTCAACCTAGCCATGGCGCAGTACCCGCCGCTGGACATCATCAACGTCTATCTGCTGGACGGCATGAAAACCGTGGGCGAGCTGTTTGGCTCCGGGCAGATGCAGCTGCCCTTTGTGCTGCAGTCGGCGGAGACTATGAAAGCGGCGGTGGCCTTTTTAGAGCCCCATATGGACAAGGACGCCGCCAGCAGCGACAAGGGCACCTTTTTGATTGCGACGGTGAAGGGCGACGTCCACGACATCGGCAAAAACCTGGTGGACATTATTTTGTCCAACAACGGCTACCGGGTAATCAACCTGGGCATCAAGCAGCCGGTGGACAACATTATCGACGCCTACCAAGAGCACGGCGCGGACTGCATCGCCATGAGCGGTCTGCTGGTGAAGTCGACGGCGTTCATGAAAGAGAATCTGGCCACCTTTAACGAGCGGGGCATCACGGCTCCGGTGATTTTGGGGGGCGCGGCGCTGACGCCGAAATTCGTCAACGGCGACTGTCAGGGCGTCTATAAAGGTCGGGTGATCTATGGCAGGGATGCCTTCAGCGACCTCAACTTTATGGACAAGCTGATGGCGGCCAAGGCCGAGGAGAACTGGAACGACCTGGGGGGCTTCTTGGATGAGGCGGAGCAAAACGGGGCTCAAAATGGCCAGAACGGCCAGCATGCTGACGCGATCGCCTCGGTAGAGAAGGTACCCAGTGCAGAGACGCCTGAAGCCGCCGTCCTCAAGGAGACGGTAGTCGATACCCAGCGCTCTGAGGCAGTCGACATCGCCATCGACCGGCCCACCCCGCCCTTCTGGGGCAGCAGGGTGCTGGGGCCGGAGAACATTCCCCTAGAAGAGATCTTCGAGTTCCTGGACCTGCAGGCTCTGATTGCGGGGCAGTGGCAGTTCCGCAAGCCTCAAGGGCAGTCCCGACAAGAGTATGACCTATTCCTAGCCGAGAAGGCCTACCCGATTTTGGAAGACCTGAAGCAGCAGGTGCTCAGCAATACGCTCTTAGCCCCCCAAGTGGTTTATGGCTATTTTCCCTGTCAAGCGGACGGCAACAGCCTCCACCTCTACGACCCGGCGGTGATGCAGCGAGCGGCCCAGCTGCCCGACGGGCTCGCGCCTGTGGCCACCTTCGACTTCCCTCGCCAAAAGTCCCTGCGGCGGCTGTGCATCTCCGACTTCTTCGCCCCGCGCGAAACGGGCGTGGTAGACGTCTTCCCGATGCAGGCGGTGACGGTGGGCGAGGTGGCGACGGAGCACGCTAAAACCCTGTTTGAGAGCGATCGCTATACCGACTACCTCTACTATTACGGCTTCTCGGTGCAGATGGCGGAGGCGGTGGCGGAGTGGAACCACGCCCGCATTCGCCGGGAGCTAGGGCTAGCGGACAAAGACCCGGCGGGTATCCGCGATGTCTTGGCCCAGCGCTACCAGGGCTCGCGCTATAGCTTTGGCTACCCGGCCTGCCCCAATATGGCGGACCAGTATACGCTGCTGGATCTCCTGCAGACGGAGCGCATTGGCATGACGATGGATGAGAGCGAGCAGCTCTATCCGGAGCAGTCGACGACGGCGATCGTGGCGTATCACCCGACGGCGAAGTATTTTAGTGCGTAATCTAGCATGTGAAGTGAGAGGGGGGGCGGGCTCAGCCTGCCCCCCCTCTCATAAATCACGTAGGATTTCTATATGAGCAAACCGTATGCAACAGACTTCAACCAGTGGATTAGTGAGACTGCCCAACTGCTGCGGGAGCGCCGTTGGCAAGACATTGATCTGCCTAGCCTAATCGATGAGGTTGAAGACTTGGGCAAGCGCGAACGACGAGCGATCGCTAGCCAACTCACTCGGCTGTTGCTCCACCTGCTCAAATGGCACTATCAACCCCAGCGGCGCTCCGATAGCTGGCTAGATTCAATCACCGACGCCCGTACCCAAATTGAGCTAGCTATTGAAGACAGCCCCAGCTTTACTGGCTACCTAGCTGAAGCGTTAGACAAGAGCTACCAAAGATCGCGGCGGCAGGCGGCAAAGCAAACCAGTCTGGACATCTCGACTTTCCCAGAAGCTTGTCCCTACTCCCTGACGCAGATTCTAGCGGAAGATTGGTTACCTGAGTAGATGAGCGCCGGGCAAAGCATGCCTTTGAGCCGCAGGGCGATAAAGCCCCTTGATGCTCTTCATATTACTTCTGCTGAAGAAGCCCAATGTTACGCATTTCTCGCTTGCGACGATCGGCTACTCCGTCGCTACAGAGGTTTACTTAAAGCGGTAAATCCCGTCAGCTTCGTTCTAGAACTTACAGAGGTCACTGAATGAACATCTCCCTTCCCGATGAGCAGGTCGTCATGCTAGAAGCAATGCAAATTCTTAGCCGAACCATGACGCCTTCTCAAATGGTCATCTTGATCAGCCACTGGTGGCGTGATGGTGGCGATACGCTCAAATATCGAGAGGGACTGTTCGTCAACGAGACGGTAGAAAGCCTTGCCCAAAAAATTCGAGCCTTTGAGCAAAAAGGTCCTCAGTAAAAATAGCTAATACATAGGTCTCGTTAAATCTAGTCCACAAACCCCGCCCCCAAAAGAATCAGCATCAAGGTATAGCCCGCGATCGCCATCGCGCCAAACCCACTGCTCAACGTCACCACAGCCCTTGCAGCGCGGTGCTCCCACCCGCGCAGGAACCAAATCACCGCCAGCAGCGCCACAGCACCCGCCGCGATCGCGCCGCCGGTGACCACCTGGTCCCAGCTGCTCGCCGTAAACCCGTAAGGCGTCACCGCATCGTACTGTACGCTAGCTAGCCGCATCCACGTCAGCCTATAGGCCGCAAACCCCCAGGTCACGCCGGTCCAGCCCTTGCTCAGCCAGCTCGGATAGCACCAGGCCCAAACCGCCGCGATCGCCCCCGCCGCCATCGACAGCCCCAGCGTAATCCTCAGCAGCTTTCTCTCCCCTACCCACAGCAGCGCGTTAACGCCCCAGTACTGCTGCCGGACCGCCTGGAGCTGCTGGGGCGTCAGCCCCAAAGGGCCAAGCTCAACCGATTCTGAAAGGGCTGGCGCGTAGTCCAGCGTTACGCTGGTGCAGGCCACTGGCTGCCCGTCATACTGGGCCTGGCAGTCCCGCAGCGCGATGCTGGAGTCTCTGTTGGAGACTAAATCTAGAACCAGCGGGTGACCCTGGACCTCTGCTTGGCACTGGGTGCCCTGCTCTAGCTCGGTGCAGGTAAAGATGCGGTTTGGCAGGTGGATAGCCGTGGGCTCAGCGTTGAGATACACCCCCGCCATCGGCGACTCCACGCCGCCGCCCCGCGCTTCAAATAGAACTAGAGAGAGAAATGCCGCAAACAGAACAGCCCAAACGCACAGCAAAAATCTCGACAAAAACAATCTAGACTGGCTCATTGGTGTTCACCTTCTGCCTTGAGCAATAGCGTTAGCGCGCTGTTGATCTATTATTTTTTGCCTATAGCCTTAACTCAAGGTAAGTTATGGCGATATACCCACTCTACGGTTTCGGTATCTCGTCGTCAGTCAAGATGTTGCAGTTAATTCTCACCTATAGCAGTCCTGAATAATTAGCGGTGAGAAGGTGAATGGGGAGTGCTTTTGGCTGTATCAGCCTGATGGCAAAGGCGAGGCGATCGCCCTAGAGAGCATTACCCTTCACCGGTTTAATTGCTTAGCTATATGATGTCAAGTTCGGGGCCTAGAGCGCCTAGGTCTCAATAGCCTCACAGTATGGCCACACTCCTCACCACGCTAGCGCTTCAGATTAAGAACCTTGGCATCACGACCGGCGACACTCTTATGGTGCACGCCTCTATGCGAGCCATCGGCCCTGTCGAAAATAGAGCAGCAGGGCTAATTTCAGGGCTCCTATCCGTCCTTGGCAGCAGGGGTACCTTGATGGCCTACGTCGACTTCGAGCCTACAGAATCGGTCCCCAACTTCGATGCCCAGCGATCGCCCGCGCGGTCAGAATACGGCGTCCTGCCCGAAATCATCCGGCAGTGGCCCGGTGCCGTGCGCTCGCTTAATCCTGGTGCATCTATCGTAGCCGTCGGCGCTAAGGCGGAGTGGCTCTGCGCCGACCACCCCCTATCCTACGGCTACGGCCCCCGTTCACCGTTCGGTAAGCTCATTGACTGCGGCGGCAAAGTCCTGCCGCTAGGTTCAGACCACAACAACGTCACCCTGCTTCACTACGCCGAGCATTGTGCTAAACTGCCGCCCAAGCGGATTATCCGACGGGTTTACAAGGTGCGCTCTGTTAATGGGGTAGCTGCGGTCGAGGTGGAGGAATTCGATACCAGCGAGCCCGTGGTGTCAGCAATGCCAGAAACTAGAGAAGATGGAGCGCGACTATGGGTCATAACCCGGATATCTCACCAAGAGGTAGAAGTTGGGGTCAAAGAACTGCGAGAATGCAGATACCACAAAGCTTCTGGCAGCTTTAACCTATGACCCCAACAATTACAGAGTGTAGCGGAAAACCCATCGTTGTAGATCGCATCGACAAGCGCAAGGTTGTCGTGGATTTTGATGGTGGGCACCTGAGCCACGACGGTGGGCTAGCGCTAGTGGCAGCAGTAGATCGCCACTTTGGCATCAGCGGTAAGTTTGCGGAGTGCTTCACGGACCACCGAGACCCATCACGGGTGCAGCATAGCGTAGAGCATCTGTTGAGCCAGCGGCTGTATGGATTGGTGCAGGGATATGAGGATCTCAATGACCATGAGCAGTTGCGCCACGACCTGAGCTTCTGCGCGGCGGTTGGGAAGCTTGAGAGCAATCACGCCCGCTGCGCGCCGTTGTCAGGCAAGAGTACGCTGAATCGCTTCGAGGGCTCGCCGCACTACGACAGCGAAAAGCCAGGGCGCTACGTGCGCATCAGCATGGACCGGGAGGCGATAGAGCAAACGTTTCTTGACCTATTTTTTCAGCTATCAGAGCCCACTCCAAAGGAGCTGATATTGGACTTGGACGTAACCGATGATGCTACCCATGGCAACCAGATTGATAGCTTCTTCAATGGCTACTACCAGCATGAGTGCTACGCGCCGCTGTTGATTTTCTGCGGACATCACCTGCTGGCGGCGCAACTGCGCCCTTCGAACGTGGACCCAGCTCAAGGCGCTTTGGAGCAGCTGCAGCGCATCATTCCCAAGCTGCGTCTGCGCTGGCCTGAGGTGAGAATCATCGTGCGGGGCGACAGCGCCTATGGCCGAGAGGACATCATGAGCTGGTGCGAGGCGCAGCCAAGTGTGGACTATGTGCTGGGGCTAGCGGGCAATGGGGTTTTGGAGCGCATGAGCCAACCGCTTGAAGCCAAGGCTAAAGCTGAGTTCGAGCGCTGCGGTAGCGTCGAGCCTCCCTTGCCCACCACCGCTTGGTATCGTACCGTCTACTACCGCACCCAATCGTCTTGGACAAGGCGGCGGCGCGTGGTGAGCAAAATCACCTACTCAGAGGCTGGCCCCAAGCGTCACTATGTCGTCACCTCGATTCCCGCGAGCCAGATGCTTCCTTCAGCGCTTCACCAAGACCTCTATTGCCCCAGGGGCGATATGGAGAATCGCATCAAGGAACACCAGCTTGCCCTGTTCAGCGACCGCACCTCTACCCAGCGGGTTTCCCCCGACATCGGCTTCATCCCCACGCCGCAGGATGCGCTAGAGGTGATGCTAGAGCTAGCGGCCTTGACCCCAGAGGACGTGGTGTATGACCTGGGCAGCGGCGACGGGCGGATTTTAGATCCAGGCGGCGCAGCGCTACGGGGCTCGGGGGGTGGGCATCGATATTGACCCGGTTCGGGTGGAAGAGGGGCGATCGCTGGCGGAGCGGGCCGGGGTGGGCGATCGCGTTTCGTTTCGGGTGGGCAATTTGTATGAGGAGTCTTTTGATGAGGCGACTGTGGTGTTTGTCTATCTGCTGCCCCACCTAAATGTGCGGCTGCGGCCTAAGCTACGCCAGCTCCGGGCTGGGAGTCGTGTGGTGTCGCACCAGTTTGATATGGGGGATTGGGAGCCGCAGCGCGTGGTGAAGCTGCCGGAGTCTGAGGAGGAATCGACGGTGTATTTGTGGGTTGTTTAAGCCTTCGTTTTCTAACTCCGGTATGATGAGTGCAGATTTTTGGAGGCGTTAGCCTATGGCTGGTCTTGGACCCTCGCCGATGGACCATGACGAGCGCACTGCGCAATTTCGTCAGCGCTCCGAGAAACTGACTGAGACGTACCGCAATCTGAAGGCTGTTTCCGCTGCTATCGGCGGAGGACATCGAAAAGTTTCGCGTGCCCTACGGTCAGCGGGCCTTGGCCAAGCTGCGCAGCGACATCTTGGCCTCGGATAAGGCAGGTAAGCTAATTTTTACGGGGCATCGGGGCTGCGGCAAATCTACGCTGCTGGCCCAGCTCGTGCGGCGGCTGCGCGAGGACGGACACTTTGTGGCCCTATTCTCCATTGCCGACATGGTGGAGATGTCGGACGTAAACCACATCAACATTCTCTATGCGATCGCCCTGAAGCTGCTTAGTCAGGCCACCAAGCTACAGGTGCCAATTCCAGAGTCGCACTCAAGACGACGCTGATGACCTGGTTTACCGAAACCAAATCCCGCACCTACAGCGACCAGCTCAAGCAGGAAATGGGGCTGGGGGGGAAGTTCTTTGAGCTATTTACGGCAAAGCTGCAGAAGGAAGAGGCATTTCGAGAGGAAATTAAGCAGACCTATGAGCGCCGAGTATCGGATCTGTCGCGGCAGATTGACCTAATTGCGGCGGCGATTCAGGCCGCAACTCAAAAAGCCCGTGCTGGTGATTATTGATGACCTAGACAAGCTCGACCTAGCGGTGGTCAGAACCATCTTTCAGGACAATATCAAGGCGCTGTTCTCTCCCAATATCCGCGTGGTGTTCACCATCCCCATCGCCGTGATTCGAGAGCCTCGGCTGATTACAACCCTGGAGTCTGATAGTCGCATCGTGATGCTGCCGGTGACTAAGTTTTTTCCGCAGGCAGTGGCACATCAAGAAGGGGCCGCGCCCCTTGAAAAAAATGTGCAGCGGCTGGTCGCGCTGCTGGAGAAGCGCGTTCCAGATAAGCTAATTGAGCCGGAGATGAAGCGGCAAATTGTGCTGCTGAGCGGCGGGGTGCTGCGGGAGCTGGTGCGGCTGGCCCAGGAGTGCATTCGGGAATGCATGATAGAGCTGGAAACGGAGGAGACGCCTGACGTTAAAATCGATGCCAGTATGTCTTGAAGTGTCGGTGAGATCGCTGCGGAATCAGTTCGCCCGGACGCTGGGCAGTAATCTATATGATTTGCTGGTGGAGACGTACCGGGATTTTACGCCAGCGGATATTAAGAGCGATTGACTTTTCTGGAATCTGCTGCACGGGCTGTATGTGCTGGAATATGTGAATGATGATCTGTGGTATGACCTGCACCCAATTGTGGTGGATTTGCTGAAGCGGAAAAAGTTGATTTGAAGGCGATCCCCCCCGCCCCCCCTAGAGGGCGTTTGAAAAGCCACAAAAGTGCTGCATTACCCCCTCTAACTCCCCTACGCCCTGCGGGCAAGCTAACGCCAAAGCTCAAGGGGGAGAACTCCAACTTCCCCCCTTGCCATTCGCGCAGCGTGCCCAAAGGGCGTAGGGGGATTGAGGGGGGTGAGGCAAGAGGTAACCCTCCAGCCGATACTTTTCAAACATCCCCTTAACAAGGGGGGTGCCGGAGGCGGGGGGATCTCAGGATGCACAAGCAAAAGCTCTTTGTCACATTGAGCTCTGCTTCTAGATCGGCGTCCCTTGAAAGCAACCTCTATGACGCCCCCCGACCTCGATCGCCTCAACCAGCGCGAATACCGCAAGCTACTAGTATCCATCAAGGCCAGCGCCCAGCAGCTCGACCTTCTGCTAGCCATATGCGACGATCGCAACCTGCAGGCCCAGCTGATTGAGAACTACGAGGCGGAGCTAAATCAGGCAGGCATCACCCCACTGCGGGCACGACTCGACCCTAAGCAGCCCAGTCTGCGGGCAACGCTGGAGGCGATGGTAGCCCGCGAGCCTGCCCTGCGGGACGGGACGGCGATGGTGACAATAGTGAATGCTAGCGAGCTGCTGGGGGTGCGGCTAAACCAAGAGCAGTCAGAGCAGGAGCGGTTTTTCTTTTCGCTGCAGTGGACGCGGGAGGCGCTGCGGCAGTTTGAGTTCCCTATTGTGCTGTGGCTGGCGGATTCGATTGCGACGCGGCTTTCGCGGGCGGCACCGGACTTTTGGAGCTGGCGCAGCGGGGTGTTTGAGTTTGTGGCGGAGTCGGTGGTGGCTGCGGGGCAAGAGGGGCAGTTGCCGCAGATGCAGGAGACAGACCGGGCGGACCGGAAAGGGCAGCTCTCTATTGAGGAACTGCAGCAGCAAATTGCGGATATAGAGTCAGATTCGCCACTTTTGATTACGCTTTACAACGACTTGGGGAAGGCTTGGGAGAGTGAGTATGACTACTCTATGGCCCTGGAGCAGTATGAGAAGGCGCTGGGGCTGGCAAAACGCAAAAAGGACGTATCTGGGCAGGCGCGATCGCTGCGCAATTTGGGAGATTCGCTGCGGCATTGCGGGCGTCCGTTTCAAAGTCTTGACTATTATCAACAAGCGCTGGTGCTGTATCGTGAGCTGGGCGATCCCCAAGGGGAAGCAAACTCACTTGACAATCTGGGGAATGCCTACCAGTCTCTGGGGCAGTATCAGCAAGCCATCGACTTCCATCAGCAATCCCTCGAAATCGCGAGAGAGATTGGTGAGTCCAAAGGGAAAGCAAACTCTCTCAACAATCTGGGGAATGTCTACTATTCACTGGGGCAGTATCGGCAGGCCATCGACTTCCATCAGCAATCCCTCGAAATCACGAGAGATTGGCGATTGTGGGGAGGCAAGCAATCTGGGGTGCCTACATTCCTGGGCAGTATCAGCAGGCCATCGATTTCCATCAGCAATCCCTCGAAATCACGGGAGATTGGCGATCGCCAAGGGGAAGCCACCTCACTCGGCAATCTGGGGAATGCCTACAATTCACTGGGGCAGTATCAGCAGGCCATCGACTTCCATCAGCAATCCCTCGAAATCGCGTGGGAGATTGGCGATCGCCAAGGGGAAGGCAACCTCACTCGGCAATCTAGGGAATGCCTACCATTCCCTGGGGCAGTATCAGCAGGCCATAGACTTCTATCAGCAATCCCTCGAAATCGCGCGGGAGATTGGCGATCGCCAAGGGGAAGCTAATTCTCTATTCAACAAAGCCCTCACCCTTACTAAAGTAGATCGGCAATTAGAAGCCCAATCCTGCTACGAGGCGGCACAGGCTCTATTTCAGGAGCTAGGGCTGCCAAAGGAAGTAGAGAAATGCAAGACAGCAATTCAAGATCTAGGTAGAGTCACCTAGAAATCCGCCGCTCAGCCCCCGCCATCGGCGATGATACGCCCGTAGCGCGGAAGCGGCGACGGGATACCGCTAATTGCCTGGGTTTAGTCGGGCTACTAGTCGCCGTGCTCATCATCGGCTGGCTGTTCCTCTAGCCGTGCTCCTCTGGGTAGTGCGCCACCCCACGGTAACGGCACCCTACGGGGCGATCGCTCTCCTTTGCCTTGGCTCAGCCCAAAGGTAATCCCCACCACGGGCAAGAAAATATCTAGATCAACCTTGCCTTTAAGCCCCATTGCCGATACACTCATTTGCTAGAAGCTGTTACCTGATGCAGCTTTAACCACAAACCCCAAAAATTTGGTCAAACGGGCGCGACTGGCGCTGAGACACACCAGCCGCACCCTGACCCTTCGACAGAGTCAGCCTGTCGATGAGCTGCAGGTATTATCCAATATCTGCAGCCATCCCAGACGCCCAAGACAAGGGATCGACCCGATTTTTGGGTTTTCTTACCACCAAAAAAAGAGAAAACCCATGACATTTCTATATCCCGAGCGACCTCAACCCGAGGCCGCACCCGACGCGCTGGCCACCGAAGCCGCCCCCACCCGTATCACCACCCCCGACCCTGGCCCCAGCGGCGAAGTGGTCCACCACATCATCATCGGCTCCCCCGAAGCCGTCCGCGAAACCATCCACCGGCTGCACCTAAAGCGCTACGTGGAGCAGGCCATGTGGACCGGCCCCATCGAGATTGGCCCCAACGGCGTCAACATCACCCAGAGCCAGGGACAGGTGCTGTTTTACCTAATGCGGCTGCGATCGCTCGACGTACCCACAGGGTAATCGCTCAACCCGTGGCGGTAGGTTGCGCTAGCCTTCACCCAACCCTACCGCTCCAACTGCTAACAGATACCGTTCTATGCGGGGGGCCGCTGGCCCCCAAGCCCCCAAGCAGCACGCCCTCCATCACCCATGAAACTTCGAATACAGCATCCCCCTCACCGGCTTCCCCTCTCTCAAATGCCGCTCCACCACCGCCGGCACCTCCTCCGATCGCACCCCGCAATACCACACCTCATCCGGCTGCACCAGCACCATCGGCCCATTGCCGCACTGCCCCAGGCAGCCGCTCTCCATCACCTCCCCCGGAACCGGCTGGTCGCGAAACGCCGCCAGCACCTCTGCCGCCCCCTGCTTACGGCAGGTGCGATTTTGGCACACCAGCACCTGCCGCTCTGAGCGACCTTCAGCCTCAGGCAATCCCGATGGCCTCCAAGTCAAATCCCTTCTCGGTCAGCCACTCTTTATTAAACAGCCGCGACTGATACCGCCCGCCCCCATCACACAGCACCGTCACAATCGTATGTCCCGGCCCCATCTCCTTCGCCAGAGCGATCGCCGCCCCCACGTTAATGCCCACCGAGCCCCCCATAAACAGGCCCTCGTCATAGAGCAGGTCGTACACCACCTTCAGCGCATCGTCGTCATGCACCTGCACCGCATCGTCAATGGGCACCCCTTCCATGTTGGCGGTGATACGGCTGTTGCCAATGCCCTCAGTAATGGAGCCGCCCTCGGGCTTAATTTCCCCCGTCTTGATATAGCTATATAGCCCGCTCCCCATGGGGTCAGCCACGATGCACTTCACCTCGGGGTTCTTCTCCTTCAGGAACAGGGCCACCCCCGCATAGGTGCCCCCCGTCCCCGTTGCCGCCGTCCAGGCGTCCACTTTCCCGTCGGTCTGCGCCCAGATTTCCGGCCCGGTGGTCTCATAGTGGGACTGTCGGTTGGCCAAGTTGTCGAACTGGTTGGCCCAAATGGCGTTGTCCATCTCCTTCGCCAGCCGCCCCGACACCTTCACGTAGTTTTCAGGGTTGCGGTAGGGCACCGCAGGCACCGGGCGCACCTCAGCTCCCAGCATCCTCAGCATGTCCATCTTTTCCTGGGACTGGGTTTCGGGAATCACGATCAGGCACTTGTAGCCCTTGGCGCGGCAGATGTGGGCTAGGCCAATGCCGGTGTTGCCCGCCGTCCCTTCCACCACGGTTCCCCCCGGCTTCAGCAGCCCCTTCTCTTCGGCATCTTGAATGATGAATAGCGCTGCCCGGTCTTTGACGGAACCGCCAGGGTTGAGAAACTCGGCTTTACCTAGAATGCTGCACCCAGTTTCGTCGCTGGCCCGGTTAAGCCGAATTAGGGGCGTATTGCCTACGGTACCGACAAACCCGTCTTTGATATCCATGCTGATGCTTCCGTTACTGCTGCTTTGGGGCACTCCCCTGCCTGAATTTTAAGGCGAATTGCGCGATCTCGTGTGGGTCAGTTGTGGACTGGACCATCACCGCGACCTGCGTCGGTATGGTGCTGCGCCCGCCCGCCAATATCGCCAGCTCGCCAGCAGCGTCAGCAGCCCCGCCCCCACCGCTGCCACACCCCCCAGAACAGGGCGATCGCTGTGCCGAACTGCGATCGCCACTAGCGCCCAGATGACAACGCCCGTATAAACCCAGTCCGACTGCAGCCACAGCATCAGCGCCCCTAGCGCCGCCGCCACAGCTATCATCAGCACCGTCCACGCCACCGGAGGAACTCCCCAGCCCCGCCACCCGGCGCTTTCGAGGGCAATGGCCACGTTGAGAATCGTAGCGACGGAAATCCATCCCAGATAGAGGCTGATGGGGCGCTGCGATCGCCATTTCTCGACGGCAGAGGGTCGCCCCTCGCGGCGCAGATCGATGTAGAACACAATGAGGGGGACCAAAATCGCCACCATCGCCGCCAGCGAGGCGACAAACTGCTCCGTCAAAAACAAAAACACCCAAAGAATTTGAGCTAGGCAGGCCGCTACGAGCCAGTAGGTGCCGTGGAATCGAGGATTGCCTTGCTGTGCAGGCCGGAGCTGATAGGCCGCTAGGATGAACAGCCCGATATAGATCAAACCCCAAATGGCAAAGGCGTAACTTGCAGGGGTAATTAGGATATCGGCGAACTGCTGGTTAGAAATATCACCAATAGTTTGGCCGTTTATAGGTGCAATATTTGACCAAACGTTGACCAAGAACGTCACCAAAACGGTGCTAGCAGTGACGATGGAACGGTTACGGGGACGAAATGATGACGTTGAAGACATAGGCCACAATCGCACAGGACGGGGTACTCACCGCCTCAAGTCCTGTTGAATTATACCGATATCTGGGGGGTGAGGGGGGCGGCCTCGAGGCAGAATGACAACGCTGGTGTCGCCGCAAAGTTTAACCCCGCAGAAAACAGGCTTTGAGAACGCAGTGAGCTGAAACCCGTGGGGTAGAATTTCAGTAATCTATCCACGCCTAGCCTATCTACGCCCGGCCTATCTACGCCCGGCCTATCTGCGCACGGCCAAGTACGGTCAAGTAATGATACGGGTCCACCGTTGGTTTGGGCTCAGCGCAGAATCGCATTTAAGCTAGCGCTGCTGAGACCTTGTGGGCCGCTCCACTGGCCAAAAATTTTCCAAAAGTTAACATCACCCAAGCACCATGACCGTCGCCACTTCGACCCCCAACTGGGACGCGATCGCCCAGGATCTCGCCGCCCTCACCGTGATTCGCGATCCCAACCAGCTCGCTAAGCTGAGTCAGGACTACTACACCTTCAGCCCCATCCTCACCCCCCAGCTCGAGGGCTGCCGGGGTGACCTAGCGGTGCGCCCCACCTCAGAAGCAGAAGTCCTGCGCGTGGCCCAAGTCTGCGTGGCTCACCGCGTGCCGCTCACGGTGCGAGGGGCCGGCACGGGAAACTACGGTCAGTGTGTGCCCCTAGAGGGCGGCGTCATCCTCGACTTGAGCGCCATGCAGACCATCCATTGGATTCAGCCGGGGCGGGCCTGCATGGACCCGGGGGTAAAGCTGGCCGCCCTCGACAAACAAACCCGCCCCACGGGATGGGAAATTCGCATGACCCCCTCCACCTACCGCACCGCCACCATCGGCGGCTTTATCGGGGGTGGCAGCGGCGGCATTGGCTCGATTACCTACGGGCAGCTGCGCGATCGCGGCAACCTGCAGGCGGTGCGGGTGGTCACCCTAGAAGATGAGCCCCGGGTTATTGAGCTGCGGGGGGACGCCGTGCAGCAGGTGAACCATGCCTACGGCACCAACGGCATCATCACCCAGCTGGAAATTCCCCTAGCTCCGGCCTATCCCTGGCAGGAGGCGATCGCTGTTTTTGATGATTTCATGACGGCAGCTCGCTTCGGCCAAGCGCTAGGAGACGCCGACGGCATCGCGAAAAAGCTAATTTGCGTCTGCGCCGACCCGGTGCCTCAGTACTTCGCAGCTCTCAAACCTTATTTACCGGACGGCTGCCACGCGGCCCTACTCATGGTGTCGGAAGCCGACCAGCAGGCCTTCAGGGATTTAGTGGAAGAACTTGGCGGCCGTCTCACCTACGAGAGGCCCGCCCAGGAGGCTGGAAAAGGCACTTTGCTGATGGAATATACCTGGAATCACACCACCCTCCATGCCCGCAACGTAGACCCCAGTCTCACCTATCTACAGACCCTGTTTGTTGAGGGAGGTCTGGACCTTGTTGAGCATATGTATAACCGCTTTGGCGACGAAGTAATGATGCACCTAGAGTTTTTCCGAGTCGGGGGGAAAGTTATTCCCGCCGCGCTGCAGCTGGTGCGCTATCAAACCCAGGAGCGACTGCAGGAGATTATCGTGTATCACGAGGACAAAGGCGCGTTCATCGCCAACCCCCACACCTACATTTTGGAAGATGGTGGACGTAAGACTATAAACCCGGCGCAGCTTCGGTTTAAGCAGCAGGTAGACCCCTACGGCTTGATGAATCCAGGTAAAATGAGGGCATGGGCCGAGCGTGATGCTTAGGCAACTGATATTTTTCGATAAATCGGCTATTATGGCGGCGATGTCAGTGAGATGGCACAGCTATCGAGCTGCATAAGTCAACAGAACTAGCTTCTACGGAATCGATTTAGATTGGTTGGAGAAAATTGTGACTATTTACATTGGTAACCTGTCGTTTCAGGCGACTGAAGATGACTTGCGGAGTGTTTTTGTCGAGTATGGGACGGTTAAGCGCATTAGCTTGCCCACCGACCGAGAAACCGGCAGGCAGCGGGGATTTGGTTTTGTCGATATGGATAGCGATACTGAGGAAGAAGCGGCCATTCAAGAGCTTGATGGAGCGGAGTGGATGGGCCGAGAGATACGCCTCAATAAAGCAAAGCCCCGCGAGCAGCGTTGACCGAGCTACTAGATTGCTCTAGTTCGAACTGGGCCTATTCAAGCGTTCTAAACCAGATTTATTTGGGGAGCTGGAGATTTCCCCTGGAGGGGAGAGCTTCACTTGCCAACTTAGACGAGGTTTATACTTAGGCTAGCCTGAGCTAAGTCTAACTGGGCGCTTGAACACGCCACCTATGCCGCGATCGCGTCTCCTGTTAATTTGCCTAGGGGTTGTGCTGACCCTACTACTGCTGCTGTGGTTTACGGCCTCGGTGCAGCAGCTCTATCTCAGCGTCGCTGCGGTGTCTCCACTGCTGGCGCAGCTGCTGCTGGGCTTGCTAGGGGTGGCGATCGCCGTCTTGGTGGGCCTGCTTGCTTACTATGCGATTCAGTTCCGTCGCTCGCGATCGCCCGCCCGGCCCGCTGCCCCCCGCTCGACGGTGGAAGCTGCTGACAAAACGCTGCAGGCCCTGCAGCAGCAGATTGACCAGGTGCAGGACGAAGTCGCCCGGCAGGCTCTGCAGCAGCGATCGCGGCGGGTGGCGCAGCGGTTCGATGGGGACGAGCTGCGGGTTGTGGTGTTCGGCACCGGCTCCACGGGCAAGACCTCGACCATTAACGCGATTGTCGGTCGTCCCGTGGGGGACACCGACGTCGCCATGGGCACCACCACGGCCAGCCAGGCCTACCGGCTGCGGTTTCGCGGCGTCTCTCGTTACATCAAGCTGATCGACACGCCAGGACTGTCAGAGGCGAGCCTTTGGGGGGAAGAGCGCGGCCAGACAGCGCTGCAGCTGGCGGCTGAGGCCGACCTGATTTTGATGGTGGTGGACAACGATCTGCAGCAGTCGGAATATGGGCTGCTGCGATCGCTGCTGGCGGTGGGCAAGCGGCTGGTGCTGGTGCTCAATAAGGCGGACCGCTATCCCAACGCGGAGCGGGAGGCGATTGTGGCCCAGCTGCAGCAGCGGGTCGGAGACCTGGCCCCTGAAGATGTGGTGGCGATCGCCGCAGCCCCGGCCCCGGTGCGGGTAGACGGCGAGCAGGTCACCCCGCCGCCCCAGATTTTGCCCCTGCTCAAGCGCATTGCGGCCATCCTCAGGCAGGACGGAGACGACCTGATTGCCGACAATATTTTGCTGCAGTCGCGGCAGCTGGGGGAGGAGGCCCGCGCTGTGGTGGCCCAGCAGCGGCAGGCCCAGGCCGACGCCGTCATCGAGCGCTATCAGTGGATTAGCGGCGGCGTGGTGGCGGTGATGCCGCTGCCCGTGGTCGATCTGCTGGCGGCAGCTGCCGTCAATGCGCAGATGGTGATTGAGCTGGGGCGGGTGTATGGCTGTGAGGTGTCGGTTGAAGAGGCCAAGGCGCTAGCCCTCTCTTTGGCGAGAACCTTGGGAGGCGTGGGCATCGTCAAGGGGGCGACAGAGCTGCTCACGATAACCATGCGGCTCAATCCCGGCACGATTTTGATTGGCCAAGGGGTGCAGGGAATGACGGCGGCCTACCTGACGCGGATTGCGGGCAAGAGCTTTGCGGAGTACTTTCGCCGTCAGCAAACTTGGGGAGACGGCGGCATCATGGCGGTGGTGCAGGAGCAGTATGGCCTAGAGCGCCGAGAGGAGTTTCTGAAGCGGTTTGTGGCGCAGGCGATCGCTCAAATTGTGCCCAAGTCGCCGAATCTCTAGGCCGAGCGCCGCTGGGAGTCGCTGCGATCGCCCAGGGCGTGCTGAGCCGCCCGCTTAACCACCTCTTCAATCCAAGAGTTGATGCTCTTCCCCGCCTTGTTGGCGGCGAGGTAGATGCTCCGGTGAATGTCGGGGGAGGTGCGAAACAGCAGCCGCCCTGAAAAGGGCTTGTCTGGCTTTTGCCCCAGCTCTTTGCAGAAAGCTAAATATTCGTCCACTGAGCGGTGAAAGTCCTGAGCCGCTTCCTCAACGGTTTTGCCCTCAAAGGTAACCACGTCTTTGATGTCGAGGACTTGGCCCCGCAGTAGCCCTGCATCGACGTCAACGTTGAGTTCCGCAGTGTAGCTTTTGTAAGTGAGCATAGGGATACAGCAGTGAAAGGCGGGGAGGTTCTATATCGCATTATGATATCAGCCCAGCCAGATTATCGGGGGAGTCGGAAGGCCAATCTTCATGCCTAGCACACAAGGTGACGCGCGCAGTTTCCAGTGCGGCTGGTCTGGTCTGTGGAGCTTAGGCTAGTCCACTTGATAAACCGATTGTTCCCCAAACCCTCAAACCATCTTTACAATATAGAATCACCTGTAAAACTTCGTGACCTGTGGTGTGAACTGAGGACGCTATGATTGGGATTCTCTTTTTTGTTGTCGCCTTTATTTTCGCCAGCCTGGTGGAGTATTGGATGCACCGGCTGATGCACAAGTCGCCCAAGGTGGGCCAGCGGCACCGCGACCACCATCGCCGCAATGAGGGGCAGGGGGTGCTGTGGGAGTTTTTGGACTATGTGAAGGGTGGGGCCGTGGCCATGGTGCCGCCGTTCTTTATCTCAATTGAAGCGGGTCTGGGCTGGGTGCTGGGCGCGGTGAGCTTTGCGGCTTTTTCGGCCTATGCGCACCAGCTGCAGCACGAGAACCCGTCCAAGTGCTTTTGGATGAAGATGCCGGTGCACTATGTCCACCACAAGTACAACATGTGGTACTACAATTTTGGGCTGGCGGTGGACTGGTGGGACCACGTGTTTGGCACCTACAAGGCGGTGGACTGGGTGGATGAGCAGGAGATGGCGCGGCCTGAGCTGGGTCATTTGACGCTGCGCTGGCGCTAAAGGGCGCTACAGCGGATTTGCCGCTAGCGGCCCAGCTGCCAATTGACCCACTGCGATCGCGATCGCCTGCAGCACGGAGGACTTATCGCTGGGCTCGTTGAGATCGGTGCTGGCCTCTAGGGTTACCTCAAGCAGCGTCGCCGCCTGCTGCACATCTCTCAGGTCTCCGGCCGAGTTGGCAATGGTGCCCAGCATGTAGGACTTGGTGCTGGGCTGGTCGATGTTGGAGCTAGCGAGCAGCGCAGCTTCGAGAATCATCGGCTGGGGCTCGTCTGTTCGCGCGATGCAGTACGACGCGAGCGAACTCCACAGAGAGGATTGGGCATCGGGGTCATCGACGTTGAGGGTGGCCTGTACCACGGTCGTTGAAAGCCACTGCCGCCTGCTGAGAATCTCCCAGCTTTGCATACGCCCTTGAGATATTGATCAAGGGCGACGTTCTTGAATAAGGCACAGTGATGTCGTTCGTGGCCTGTTGTACGGCTTCAAGAATCCTTGCGGCTTCCTGCGGGTCTTCTAGCTTCCGTGCGGCGTAGGCAACAGCGGCCAGCACGCGGGATCTATTGCTAAGACTCTCCATTTCGGCGGCAATTTCCAGCCCAGTTTCAAGAACTGTCGCCACCTGCACTTCTGCCTGCGCTTCTTTCGCGCCTTCCGGTGGGGGAACGAACAGCAGCTCTGGCCTAAATGGATTCAGAATCTCAAGTATTGTAGTGACTGTGTAGTAAGGCGTATCAACACTGGCTGCAGCTTCTAAAGCAGCCTTGAGAATGAGCGTCGTCTGCTCGACATCTCCCAGTTTTCGGGCTGATGCCGCAATGCGCTTGAGCGCCTCGTATTTAGGGTGTAGGAGAAACGAACCGTTTCTGACCGCCTCTGTGAAGAACGGGTCATCCATTTTTGCAGTGCTCTGCAGCGCTACCTGGAGCACCGTCGCCCCTTGCTGAGGCTCTCCCAGCTGTCCGTAGGCATCCGCGATCGCAGTCAGCGTGTGAGAATCCCTCTCGTCAGCTACTGCTAAGGCCGCTTCGAGCACTACTCTCGCCTGCTGCACGTCTTCTAGCTGTCCCGCCACACTCACGATGTAGCTCAAGGTAGAGGTTTCGTTGTGAGGCGCACCAGCATTGACCGCATCCTCTAGCGTCGCGCTAAGAAGCGCTGCGGCGCGCTGCGAGTCTCCCAGCTGTCCGTATACCCTGGCAATAGCAATCAGCACATGGGCCCTAGAACTGGCTGACCTATCGATGCCGCTTGCGGTTTCTAGGGCTGCTTCGAGGGCCATCTCCGCTTGCGGGATGTCTCCCAATTGCTTATAGGCGATCGCAATCTCGCTCAACGCAGAGGATTTATGCTCAGGGTCATCAAACCCAGCCGCAGCTTCTAGCGCAGCTTCGAGCAGCAGTTCTGTCTGCTGCGCGTCTTCCAATTTCTCAGCCGAATGCAGGATGGCGGTTAAAATCCCCAGCTGGTCGCGAGGCGCTTCCAGGCCAGAAGTTTCCTCTAGCACGGCTTCAAGGATCGGTGCCACCTGCGGCAAGCCTTCCAATGGCTCAGCGGCTCTTACGACAGTGCTTAACAGATAGGACTTATACTCAGGCTCTACGATCGCGATCGCCAGGGTGGCTTCGAGCAGCGTCACCGCCTGCTGCGCGTCTCCCAATTGCCCATACGCGTACCCAATAGTGCTCAACAGTAGGGCTTTGGTAGCAGGCTCATTAACAGTACCAGTCACTTCTAAAGCGGCTTCAAGCACCGTCGCGGCCTTCTGCTTATCCTCTATTTGCTCAACGGCACCTACAAAATCATCTATTATCTCGATATCAAAGCTAGACTCATCGATAAGAATTGTCTGTAGCGTTGATTTGATCACCATGGCAGCCTGCTGAACTTCTCCCAGCTGAGCCGCAGCCCGTACGATTTTACTCAACGCATTGGACCGAGTCTCAGGATCACTGATGCTGACGGCAGCCTGCAGGGCCGCTTCAAACACCGTTGCGGCCTGCTGTGGGTTTCCTATCTGCCCGTATACTGTCGTAACGGCGGTCAGCGCAGAAGATTTTTCGCTGGGCTCGTCGATGCTAAAAGCGGCTCGTCGGGCTGATTCAATCACCGTCGCGGCTTGCTGCGCATCTCCCAGCGCCACGTATGCACCGGCAATGTCGCTCAGCGCCTCGGCGCTGGGCTGGGGCGCGTCGATGGTGGCGGCAGCCTCTAAAACAGCATCGAGCAATGCCGTCAGCTGCTGTAGTTCTGGCTGCGCTTGGGCAAGGGTGGTTCTCTCGCTGGGCTGCCCTGCGTCAGTGGCGCTTGGGTTGGCGATCGCGGCATCAGCATACCCCGAGCCCGCCGACAATACAGCGATCGCCCCGGCGCTCACAACCCGATTGACCCACTGCTGAATGAGCCGAGTTGGGGTGGGCTGCTGAGCTGCTTTGGGGGGAAAGGATTTAGGAGGCACGAGGTAAAAACCCACATCAACACCACCATTAAAACCTATGGGTAGGGTGATGTTTTTGACGCAGGGTCAGGTGAGTAATACCCACCTGACCGTTGCGGTGAGCTAGGAGCGCTTCGGCTGCTGCCGCACCAAATAGCTCAGCACCTGCCCTTCATTGGGGGTAATCCTCAGCCCCTGTTCCCGAATGGGGATGAGCGGCGTCCATCGCCGGTTTTCGACGTACTGCAGCACGTGCAGCAGCTTGATGGTGTCTTCGACGGCTTTGGGGGAGCCGATGATGATGTGGTGCAGATATTCGTCGTCGGTTTCGGGGTCAGGGCGGGTGAGCCTGAGTATACTCTCGGGGGCGGGTCGCTTGGGCCCTTGATTTTCGGGCATTTGGGCCTGTGCCGCCCCCTCGGAGAGAAGGGACAACGGGCGGTTTTGAGTTGTCATCTTGGGGTTCCTTTTTTGTGAATTGGGTAAGAAACCCAAGATTTGGCCATCCCTAGACGTGATGTGTTTCGGGATGGCACGGGATAATGCCCGTAGCCGCCGAGACAGGGATTGTCTGTCGAGGGGGTTAGGGAGCGATCGTCACTGTCGATGGCGATCGCCCCCGCTGACCAAAGTACTTGGGAGCAATGAGCTGTGGGATCCAGCTCTCAAGAAGTGACTCTATCGCATTGGGGGCTGTGCTGCAAGAGTAGTACAAACTTTTTTTGCTGCTCATTGGGCCGCCTGTGCCATGATCCCGTTTAGCAAGCGTTTTTTGCTGGCGCTTCAGCGTTGAGGGGTTTCGCTTGAGCGACGGTAGGTTCCCTTTGAAGGTTTGCTTGATACCCGTAGGTGGTAAGGGGATTTGCTTGAGCGGTAGCGCGTTTGCCTGAGGCGATCGCGCTTTGCCAGTAAGTGTTTGCTGGTTTCGTTTGAGGGGTTGTTGATTTGGATGAAGCAGTTGCGGGTTTGGAAGGCGCGATCGCCTTAGGAATTCTCAGTGTGGCTTGTCGACGCCCGCGCGTAAACGGCGGGCTACCGGAGAAAGCCTACTAAAGTGGGCTGCGGACGAGGCTTTGCTAGCGAGTTTGCTGTCGTTGTCCCACGCTTGAGCTACGGATGAGCTAGAAGCGTAGCCAGAGGGTTAGTTTGCCAAAATAAGAGCTGAAAGTGCGATCGCAGAGCTTACTTCAGCTCCTCTCGAATGACGCGGCGTAGGGTAGCTTCTAGCGGTTCGCGGCTCTGTTGAATGTGCTGGCGCAGAGCGTCGTTGATTAGGGTTTGATAGTTTCCGCCGCCCGCTCGATGGACCTGTTCACGAAACCAGGCCAGGATATCTTCATCGAGACGAATGGTGATGCGAGTTTTGCCGGTTGGGGTTGGATCAATTGCCCCGCGTTTGCCTTGGCTAAAGTCGTATTCGGCTTCCATGGTTATTCCTCTTCGTACTGTCGGCAAAATCGATGCCGCGCTTGCGGAGATTGCTGGCTGCCCTGTCTAGATTCTATTGGTAGGCCATCTTAAGCATAGTATGCACACCTGTACATACTGCCCAGGGTACGATGCTTACTCACGGATTGGAGGGGGCGATCGCGCTAGCGAGGGTATAGCACTTATCGCTCCGAGCTAGCTGGCTTTGCACTCTTGGGGCTGTGGTCCCACATCTTCGACGGCGATCGCGGAGCTGCGTCAGTTTCTAGATGCCCAAAAGCATGAGGGCACAGATTGATACTGATTCTCAAAGTTCTCGATAACCGAAGTCTATGAGCTGCTGAGCTTGGTTGATTAGGCTCGTCGCGTCTTGTTGTGATAAGTCAGGTTGAAGGTCGTAGTCAGCGCGAGTGCGTTGAGCTTGCGCATCTATGAGCTGCCGATGAAATTCTGTAGGAACTTTGCCAGGTTTAGCGAGACACCTGCCGAAAGCGCTGATTACGGCAGCATGACTGGAGAAAGACAGCCCCTCTTTATCTAGCAAGGCTTCAGCCACGTAAAACATTGCGTAGTAGGCGCGAGAGACGGCGAAGTCGTAGAACTCTTGTTGTAGGAGCTGCGTTGCTGCGTCTAGGCTGCGTTGTGCCTTCTGCATGAGAAATTGCTGTTCTGGGGTCACAGCAGAACTCCTTCATTGCGAATGTTTCGTAGAAGAGGAGAGTTTTCTGTTTCGTAGCGAGATTTGGGTAGGAAGAGTCGAGAAATTAATAGGTCGTGATCTAAACAAAGCTGACCGATAAATTGGCTTGTGCGGCGGATTTCCACGCTAGCATCGACTGGATCATTTAGAACAATTAGAATGTCGATATCAGAGTCAGCTGTAGCCTCTTGCCTAGCGTGAGAGCCGAATAAAATAACTCGATTGAGGCGATCGCTGTATTCGTCTTTAAGATATTGTTTCAGATGGTCGAGGGCTACTTTTAGCATTTCTTTGTCAAGTTAATTCAACGGCGTCCATGGATGTTTGCCTTACTGTTTAGGTTTGCATTCTTGGGGTTGTGGTGCTTCGTCTTCTACGCCAATCGCGAAGCGGGCGGGGAGACGGATAGATTTGAAGCTGTTGGACTTGCCGACGTTTAGACCTCTCCTATGTAGAGCAATTGACCATAACATTTCATTGCCCTAGATTTTCTCTAACAAAGTTGAACTGATCTGGCGAAGCAGATGTAATTTCGAATAAGGTAAGTCCGCCTCGAAAGTCTTCAATTAGAATGATCCCATTCTCTACAGTAAACATACTGCCATCAGGGGAGCCCACGTAATAAAATTCACCCGACTCATAGCGAAAAGGGGCATAGGTTCCATCCCCTGAGAAGACTACTTTACCCTCGCTACAGGCCGCTCTGTTTCATGTTGGCAACTCGGTGGTTGTAGAAACTGTGGATATGGCTGTTTACAGAGAACAGCGGTCGCATTTTACACTATCAACAGTGGAAAGCATGGCACAGGCAAAATCGTCTAACCCTTGTCAGTGGCGTTCTAGCCTATGCCTACGGTCAAAAGCAGAGATTTACAAATCTTTGTCTTTAGAAAAGAAAATTTTCATTGAACCGTATAGAAGGATACTTGTTTCGCTGTACTCTTTGGCATCTTTCTATCATAATGATGCCGGGTTGCAGAAAAGTGATTTCGATTTGCTCAGCTGGTGATTGCCCTACCGAAGGGAGTTAGATGTGAAAACAAACACACTGAATTTGCTATGGCTTGGAGCCGTGATGTCAGCCACGCTAGCGGTTTGGCAGGGAAATGCCGCTGCTAATACCGTTCTTGAGCAGCGAGGGGCGCTCAGCCCTGGCGATTCGGTCATAGACTCTGGCGGTAGCTTGTACGACGCGTATTCGTTTCAGGGTCAAGTGGGGCAGCAAGTGACAATCCGTCTACAAAGCTCTCAGTTTGATGCGTATCTAATCTTGCTTGGCCCTGACGGCGATTCAATTGCTCAGAGCGATGATGTGGATGGTAGCAATACGAACGCTGAACTATCTTTGGCTCTGCCTGAAGATGGGACCTATCGAGCGATCGCCAATTCTTACAGTAGTGAGGGACGCGGAGATTACCTACTGACGATCACGTCACTAGATTCAGCGACTACAGCTACATCTGAGACCGCGCCGCCGAGTGCTAGCTCGTCTAGTTCTGCTGAGGGGACTATTGCAGCGCTACCGGACGGTAATTATCGGTATTGCGATCGCCAACCGCCTTCGAGCGTAGTCAGTGAAGAATATCTGACTCGGAATTCAATCTGGTGCTATCTCTTCAATAAGGCCGGCAATCAGGTCGTTGGAAACTTTTGGGATACTGGTACTTTTGGTGAATATGGAACCTGTCTGACTGGGTCTCTTGATCGTAATACAGTCAATGGGCGAGTGATTGATCTGCCATATGGTGTTGAGAACCCAACGCTTGATTTAGTAGAGGGCGTAACTGTTTTCGATACGGAAGGTTATCTCAATGTGGGAGAGCCTTCTATTGATGGCGACTATATTATTTTCAATAGAGCGTCTCTCGATTTAAGTAGCTTCTATCGCTACAACGTAGGATCATATTCTCCTCCAACGAGCTGCAGATAGTTGTATAAGTTCGCACCAAGAATTTTAAGAGAAATAACTTTTTAGGTATATAGGTACTATGCTGCGGCTACGCTTTATATTGCTGACATTATTAACGCTTGTCTTAGTATTATGGAGTTCGTTCCTTAAAAGGGGATTAGCGTTACTCCTATGCGGACTTCTGCTTGGCAATTCGTCAATTTGCTTTAGCCTCTCGGGAAGCGATGCAGCTAGTGCTAAGACTTCGAGACTAAGACTTGAGTCTGCGGAGGTTGTACCAACTGACGCCGAACATATTGCAGTACCACCAATTGTTAGACCACCGTCAGCGGAATTACCAAACTATCTTGCAGATGACTTTGAGGTTTCTCTACAAACGCCCTATGATTCAGGACGCAATGAAATTGTAGTGACATCTCCTTCAACGGATACAACACAGCGTTTCTGGATTAACCTTCCTGGAGAAGAATTCCAGCTATATGAATTAGAGTTGACCAATGTACCCGTGAACAACGCGGAGCGGTTAGTTGAGGAAGTTGGTGGTACGTATTCAGGTCTAGAGGTTGACGGCACAGGGCTGTAGATGCTGGAGAGGGATGAGTGACACCTCCAAGTCGATGGCTCCTGCCGCTTTGGCCAATGCCTGCCCGACGAAGGCTATGGCAGAGCGTCCCTGAGCCCGACAGGTCTGAATCACCGATAATAGTCGTGCGGTGTGCTCAAAGCCTGACATCGAGCGAGAGCCGCCTGACACCTTGCGTTTGGTCACTCCGAGCCGCAGCGAGCGCTCAGCACAATTGTTGTCTGGCGGCACCTGAGGGTGGTCTAGGAAGTACCACCACTGGTGCGCCTTGCTCACCAATGAGGTGAGCAGAAGCCCAGCCGCATGGCCCGCTTTGGGCTTCCACTCGGCTATTGCCTCGGCTAATGTAACTTTGAATTGCTCAGCCCATAGGTTATAGGATGCCCTGTCGCCTGCGAGGCGGTAGTGGCGATGGCGGTCAAAGGCCTCTTTTATCAAGGCAATGAATGCTTCGGCCAATGCCTTCTGGTGCGGGGGCTTTAGCTTAGCTACTTGCTTGAAGTGCCGCAATAGGTGCGCTAGGCACTTCTGCTGAGCGGCTACCGGGTAGCCGTTGTATACGCTGTAGTCATCGGAGATGAGCACCCCTGCAAAGCTCTTTCCCAGCAGCATCTCCAGCTCACTGCGCGAGCGGGTATCCCCGGCATGGAGGAGCGCAAATCCTTCACCGCTGATGGTCCATAACCACTCTTTGACCCCCTTCACCAGCCAAGCTGTTTCATCCACATGCAGCTGTGGTTGCTGCTTTGCCCAAGCTTGCAAGTCATCCACCGCTGCCGCTACTGCTTGGCTAGCCCGCCGCGTCGTTGCCACAAGCGTCCCCACACCTACCTCGATATCACCTAGCTCTTTGAGCCATTCCTGCTGCTTGCCGTAGGATAAGTGGCCATAGTGACTCAGCCACACCAGCATCGCCTGCAAGCTCACGCCCAAATCCTCTCCTGCCACCACATCCTCGGGTAAGGGCGCAGCGACATGGCTACCACATCCCCCGCAATATCCCCGCCACTGCTGGTATTCCACCACTTCTATCGGCTTGGCCACCAGCTGCGCCACCTGGTAGCACCGATAGCTTTGTCCCACGCTTTCGATATGTCCACTTCCGCATCTCGGGCAATGCTCTAGATGCACCACCTCGTATCGATCTACTCGTCCAAATCCCTTGCGTGTTTTCCCCTGGTGCCCTGGCTGTCCCCCTGCTTTCCGCTTGCCGGCTTTGGGCAAATCCTCTTTCCCCTCTTCTGCTGGCTTTGGTTTCTCACTGCGTCGCACCAAGTCGCTTGACGGCGGTTTCGACGAACTCTGGCTATCGCTATCAATGATTCCTTTGAGCCGCTCTACCTCTCGAGCTAGCTGCTCTATCAGCTCTTGCTGCCGCACGATAATCCCTACCAGCACAGAGCGCGGTGCTTGCTCTAATTCGCTGAGGTCTGGAATATCCGAGGCAGGTGGTGGGCTCATCAACTAACGCTACCGCAACGTCTCCCTTTGTCAATCCCTGCACCTGAATAGGTACAGTTGGTGCTCAAACTACTCCAGCTGAAGTGCAGCGGAGGCTGCAAAGCTTCAAGGCAGATTTTAATGGCAATGTACTTTCAGAAATTAGCTTGGTAGATGGAACTAAAGCTGAATTTTCAGAATCTCAGGTTGTCATCAAACATCCTGATGGTGGAACAGCAGCGACAATTACCAAAAACCAAAGCAGTAGAGTTGATGATGCGATGCTGGCTCGCAAAAGCCAGCAGAAGGCTGAAGAATTGATTGCTCAGGCCAATTCTGGTTGTGAAGGTAATACGGCAAGAGAAATTGTTCGAGAAGCGACTGAAGTAGAAGCATGGTCAAAATCGATCGATCCTCGGTATTCGCCTGATATTTCTTGGCAAGATGCTCTAGCCATGACGTTAGTTCGCGAGGCATCTGCAGCTCTTGCACATACGCTTAAGGAAGCAACTTCTAGCAGTGTTGCTCTACAAAAGGTTACTTGCAAAGAACCTGTGCAATGCGGTTTCAGACGAGATACACGGGCAGAGGGGATCAGCGGGAACCAAATTATTACTGACTTGTTTCGGGTACCGTCTGGTTCAACGGGTGATTTTACTTTGAAGTATGAGTTTTTTGAGGTTCCTGATCGACTTGAAATTTCGTATAACGGCGAAATTGAAGATGCTTTTGGACCAACCGGTGGTTCAGGAACTCATTCCTTTGCACTTTCGGATGTAACACAGGGCTATGTTGGGATTAGGGTCATTGGTAATCCGGATGAAAGTACTGAGTGGTGGTACGAAATCTCTTGTTCTTGTGGTACTGAGGTAGCCTCAAATGAAGAGCAAAATAATGGCGATGAAAATCAAACGGACTGGAGTTATATACTCGACGTATTGAGCAATTATAAAAATGCCAATTTAAGAAATTCAGCAGCATCTGCGTTTGCACAACAAATGTGGAATCTTGCAGATGGTTCATATCAAAATAGAGCGGAAAATGGAAGATGGGCTGGTGATTTTACGCGAAACACGCTTTTAATAGCAGCTAAGGATATAGCATCAAACCCCTCTTTTTGGAATGCCCCTCCTCCCGTTGAATTAAGATTTAACTCATTCATTGATTCATTTTTTGACTCCCAATTGGGATTTGCTTTTGCCAGGTTCTGCAATGCTTCCGAATCTGAGCTTCTAGATATAACTAGTCAAACAGGAGGGGCTATCGTAATCGATCCCTACAATAATAGTCAACGTGCATACGACTGCGGCTTTGCAAGATCGGGAGAGCATCACGTCAATCGACATCTAAAACCAGCCTTCAAGCAAGGGATTGAACAAATGATTTTACCGATTATTGATAATCGTTGCCTCAGTGAAAACGAACTTATACAAGAACTTAATCTCGCAATTAGACAGCTCAGAAGCGAACATTCTCAGCTTTTAGAAGCGGTTCTAGTACCAGGTCTGAAAGATCTTCCTCTCTCTCTTTCTCTCAGGTGGGGCTCTTCTGATAACTGGTTAACCGGAGGAATTCCTTTCAGAGCGGAAGAGTTAAGAGAGAATATATTAGATGACGTAGTTAAAGATCTGACCAGCCGAGGGAAGATATCCGAAGATGTAGCTAAGGCAATAGATTAGTGAGAGTTGAGAAAAATTTCCCGCACATGAATTCAATTTGTGCATATTTTTTAGTGATCGGGTTGTCCAGTCCATGCCAAAACATTCATCGAAAAAATGAAACTCTATAAAAGATTTATTCCTCTTTCCTGTATATCAGTTCTGATAGCTGTCACTCTATCAGGCCAGCTTTTGCTAACCAGAAGAGCTGTCGCTCAACATTCATCAAATTCCTGCACCACGACTATCGCTCAAGCCGATCAACTTTACCTAGAAGACGATCGCACTGCCGCCGAAGAACTATACCGACAGTGCAAATCCGTCCCCGAAGACCAAGACCTAGCCACCTTCTTCCCCGAACCCATCACCGACGCGGCTCAACTCCCCCCCGGCGGACAGACCCTCTGGGCAGAGGCCCAAGCAGGCTATGAAGAAGGTCTCGAAAGCAAGCTCTTCGTCCCTCTTGAGCTTCTGCTCCAAGACTATCCAGAATTCACCCCTGCCTACCCCATGATGGCCCAGGCGCTAGAAGACTACGAGCGCGACGACGAAATTTTAGACATCCTAGAGCGAGCCGCAACGCTATTCCCAAACAATGCCGATATTGCCAGAGCGCGGGTAACTGCTCTGCAAAACGAAGACAAAGCCTTAGAAGCCTCCATCGCCGCTCGTCTCTTCACCATCGTCAACCCAGAGCACCCAGAAACCGAAGACTTTGAGGAAATTGCAGAAGACGAATTTAAAAGCTTTCGGAAGAAAACCCGCCGCCAAATGGGTATTAGTGGCGGTTTAGGTATTCTTGGGCGAATCCTACTAGGTGATGGCGACGTCGTTTCCAACACCTTAGAGACCGTTCCTCTCATTAGAATGCTGACTTCCGGTGAGTCAAGTACGGGTTCACGGCTAGCTGCTACCGAAATTGAAGAACGGATCCTCCTCGAAGACCCCGTAATCGTAGACTATGTCAGCCGCATCGGTCACGACATGGCCGACCTCATGGGTCGAAACGACTTTGAATATGAGTTTTACGTCCTCCAAGACCCCACGCTGAATGCATTTGCGCTTCCAGGCGGCAAAGTGTTCGTCAATACGGGTGCTATCTTAGCAGCCAACTCTGAGGCCGAGCTAGCAGGACTTATGGGACACGAAGTTGCTCACGCAGTACTATCCCACGGCTACCAAAAAATGGCTCGGAGCAACCTACTCGCCACCATCGGCGAAGTTACCTCTCTCACCAGACTCACAAACTTGATGACGCTGAACTTCAACCGCAACCAAGAGCGTCAGTGCGATATTTTGGCCACCCGCGCCCTAGCAGGTTATGGATATGCAGCCGATGGGCTCCACGGCTTCTTCGTCACCCTCAACGAGCAATCCTCTGGAGGGCCACCAGAATATCTCTCAACCCATCCTGCACCTGAGACACGCTTGAACTACCTTCAAGCCCTCATCCAGCGCAATCGCTACAACCGGTTCGCTTATGAAGGCATAGAAGAGCACAATCGCATCCGGCGAAGACTGCAGGAATCCGCCTGATCAACGAAGATGAGCATGCTCGGACACCCCCGCCATGCTCAAGCTCATAGTCAAAAACCAAGCCGAGCTAGCCTCACACGATCAAGCATCATCAAAAAAAGCTATGACTACCAAATTCCAGTCGCTTGCCTCCTGGACAGTTGCCGTTCTTCTCACCAGTACTCTAGCTCCTATCCCTGTGCAGGCACAGTCGGAACGGATCTGTGACATTTCTGAAGGCTCAGAAGATCCCGCCAACACAACACGCGTTGCTGAAATACCTGAATTTGGCATTTCAGTCACCATTCCAGAAAATTATCGAACTATGAAGTTTGAGGACGGTTCTGTTCAGGTGATGCCTCCCAACGTATATCGGTGGTTTCAATGTCTTGCTAGTGGAGGAGTAGCCTACCATGGGTATTACTTTGAGGAGATTCAACAAGTTGCCCCAGCGTCCTCTATGAGCCTTAGGGCGCAAATATCTGAAATTGCGGGAAATAGTTCCAGCGCTGACATGATGGTTTATCAGCAGAACGGCCTAGATGGCTACGTTGCGGCATACCCGGATGGATGGGGTGCTGTTTTCCTAGGCAAAGTTCCCGGTTCTGACCAACTGCTGCAGGTGTCAACGGGGTGCGATTGCGAAGTCGGTGTAGAGAGCGTGTTGGAACTCTTATCCAAGATCCGGCCCCTTAGCCCAGCAGCAACAGGAGAGCCTGTCGCTCCTCATGCTGACGGTAGATCTTCGGTAATAAGACGCACAGTTCTTTAGTTCTCCCGCGATCGCCGCTCAGCTCAACATCCCTTGCCGAAACGCTTTCACCGCCATCAGGGGACTAGAAATCTGCAGACAGCGCGTCAGCAAATCGATATCCAAACTCGGAAGCAGCTCGCTTCGAACAATCGGTTCATACCCCGCCGTCTCCGCAAATTGACTGGGGTTAGCCTCGCGGAGATAGTAGATCGACAGGCTGCCTTGCCAAATCCACACTTCCTGCACCCCCAAGCGGCGATAGAGCGCTAGCCGGTCAATGCTGCCGCTGGTCACAACCACTTCAATCGCCAAATCCGGGACAGCCTTATCGCTGCCGATGCAGTAGCTCTCATCGGGCTCCCCACCAGCTTTCTCTGGCTGCCTTAGGGTCGTTGACCCCATGGGAAAGTACTCGGTGTCGGTTTCGAGAAAATAGAGTTCTAGAAGCGCTCCAATTCGAGTTTTGTCGCTCTCGTGTTTTCGACTGGGAGCCAAAATTTCCAACACGCCATCTAAAAAAGACACCCGGTAGGAAGAGGCGTCTCCCAGGTCAGCAAGCAGCGTCTCGTACTGTGACCAAGAGACCAGACTCAAAACGCGCCGCTCTTCCGGGTCGTCCAGCGACAATCGATTGGACCAGTCATTGAGAAGAACCATCGCTACATTGGCCTATTTGCTTTCAGGGGGCGCTTGAGAAATGTTGAGTAAAGCCTTACGCTCTGGCTTCACTCCCCTTAGTCCCCCTGCGTCCGTAGGACGCGCTGCGCGAAAGCCAAGGGGGGAAAACCGCAATTCTCCCCCTTGGTAAGCTATCCATTACACAGAAGTGTGTAGGAGTGTTGCTGGGAGGGGGATAGAGGGGGTTGTTGCGAGAGAATTAATAATACTCACTATCGCAGGGACAGCAGCACGATGCAAGATTGGGCTAGCTGAGAAATCAATTGCGCTCACTTCGGTGACTTGCGCCACGCCAAACGTCTCAAAGCAGTGCTCAGGACGCTAGCAGAGCAACCGACTGCAATTGTACCGGAGGCAAGCGGCACAGCGAGCGAGGCGCAGAACATCTATCGATTTTGGTCAAACACGAAGGTGAAGCCGCGGGCAATACTATCAAGTCATCGGGATGGGGTAGTAAAACGGGCACAAGAATGCCAAACGGTGTTGGCGATACAGGACACGGCAGCAATTCTCAGTTTAGGAAATCAGCTGGTGTCGGGCGGTATCTCTAGCTCTAGACCGTCGAGCATGAAGGTGAGTAGATGGTCCCAACTGTCGAAATACATGTAGCGGGTCAGTGCCCGCAAGTCATCAAAAAAGGTCTTACGGGCGCTTAGATGCGTCCTGAGCAACTTGTACTTAGTATCGAGCAACTCCAGCAGGGTGTGGAATAGTAGCGCTAGGACATTGAGGGTCAACAAGAAGGAGGCCAGATGCTGCTGGCCGTGGCCGAAGTTGTGCTCTAGGTTGTAGCCCTTGGTTTTGAGCGTGTTGTTGTTCTCGTTCTCAATCTTCCAGCGGGAGCGAGCGGCCTGCACTAGCTCAGCGACGGTGCCGTCAGTAATGGCGTGATTGGTGGCAAAAGCGTTCTTGTAGAGGACCTGGCCGTCAGGGCGAGTCACCGTCAGCTCACACCAGTTGACGCTCAGGGCGTCCTTGTGGTCAATCAGCGGCACCCCATTGAGGTAGCGGTAGGTGTAAGTCTCCTGCATCTTGCCGGTCCAGCGCTGGGTGACGACTGTCGGTATCTCGATACCCTCTAGATGCTCGTAGAGCGTGGTGTGAGACTCAGGGCGGCAGGTGAAGATGAAGTTGAACTGTTGCTCTTGCAGTAGCTTGACTAGGGGCTGGCGGCAATAGAGGTCATCGCCCAGCAGCGTTGTATTCCAGGCGCTGTAGCGTGCGCCATGACCCAGCAGCCAGCGCTTTGCTGCTGCACTCTCGCAGTCTTGCTTGTCATGACCATCCTGCGGCACCACAAACTCTGGCATCAGCGGCAGCACCTCGCTGCGCCCAGGGCAAACTACCACTGGCGTCACTACGCTGTGGAAGTAGTGGGTCTGCCCATTCTTGAGCGCTCGCGTTGAGCATGCTGGGCAGTGGATCTTCTTGGAGCTGAAATACTCCGTGCCGTCTAGCGCTATCAGCACCGTCCCGCCCACCGAGCGCATCCCCTCTAGATGCCCGCTCTCCTCTAGCACCGCTATGATGTGCTCAAACACCGCCAAAAGGCAGCTCGGACTCACCCCATCGAGCAAGCTGCGAACCTGGTTGTCGCTCGGTATCTGATGCACCCCGAACAGGCTTTGAGCATTACTACTGCCCTTGTTCCCCTCCATTGCCCGCTGATACGCTAGAAACGATGGCGTCTGAGTGAAGAACACGCTGAACGCGCTCAGCGCTGCATCTTCCATCCCATATCGACTATTGCTCCCCCTGCGCTGGTCCGGTAGCGTTGCCAGCACTTGGCGGAAGTAGCTTACGATGGCGTCAAATTTGCCTGGTTGCTTCAATCAGCGTCACGCTCAGCTGCGTCTCGATGTCATCACACTACTCCTAATCCCTCAACCATCGCTACCCTTTCGCCAAACTGAGAATTGCTGAGGACACGGCGGACTTAAGCTACGCAACGCGGCCGAAGACAACCGGGTTAGGGTTCACCAACCAGAGCGAGAATCTGGGGATAAAGGTACACAACTGCTTTGCTGTGAGCGGCGAAGGTGAGCCCCTAGGATGCTGCATCAGTACTGCTGGAGCCGAAAGAAGCGTAGCGGGAAAAAGCAGAGCCGCCACAAAACGCCGATAGCGAAGAAGGAAAGCTACCGATGGCTCAAAGGGGCCAAAGCCGCGGAAGCCGCACTCGCTGGAGTGGCGCAGACGGTGCATGTGGGCGATAGGGAGGCGGACATCTTCGAGCTGTTTGCCCAGCCGCGCGCAGCGGGCAGTGAGCTATTGATTCGAGCAGAGCACAACCGCAAGGTGCAGCATGATTTAGGTTACCTGGTACCCACCATCGAGCAAGCCGCTGTGCTGGGAGAATTCACTCTGCAGGTGCATCGCAATCCGAAGCGCAAAGCCCGCACGGCGCACTTGCAGGTGCGGGCAATGGAGGTGACCCTTGAGGTGCCAAGCAAGCACCCAAAATCCTCTGGCCTCGAACCCGTGACGCTGGGCGTCATTCTAGTAGACGAGCATCTGTCGCCAGATGATGGTGGTAAGCCTATCCGCTGGTTGCTGCTGACGACGCTCGCCATCGCCTCGTTTGAGCAGGTGCTCACCTGCGTCAGATGGTACAGCTATCGCTGGCTGATTGAGCGCTTCCACTTCACCCTCAAAAGTGGCTGCGGCATTGAAGAACTACAGCTTGAGAGCGCTTTTCGATTGCGTAAGGCGCTCGCCACCTACTCGATTGTCGCTTGGCGGCTGATGTGGCTCACCTACCGTGCTCGCCTCACCCCAGATGACTCATGCGAGATAGTCTTGCAAAAACCTGAGTGGCGGCTTTTGCGGCGCAAGTTCTCTCCCAAGAGCCGCTCGAAGAAACCGCCCACCCTCAAGCAAGCACTGGTGTGGATTGCTCGGCTAGGTGGTTTCTTGGCTCGCAGGGGCGATCGCCACCCTGGGGTGAAGACCCTTTGGCGAGGGCTGACCAAGCTGCATAGTATGCTTGAAGGGGCACAACTCGCCTCCAGAGGCTAGACCAAAAGAGCATTTGAGCGACTTTTGCCTAAAGGATAGCTTGGTAAGGGGGCGTTAGAGGGGGTAATGTAGAGCTTCTGCTACTTTTCAAACAGCCTCTCAATCATTCTAGGCCGACCGACTCACCGCTACCCCCCTCACAACGCCAAAATCGCCATCCCCGCCGCCGGCAGCGCCACCGACACAAACGCCGTCCCGTCTACTTCTTGCACCGTCACCCCATCGGGCTGCGCATTAGCCTGCCCCGGCGCACCAGCCTCCAGCGCATCACTGCGATAGCGATAGGTTAACCGAGAGCCGGGGGGCGTCATCGTGAAATCCACCATCACATCCGCCTGCCGCGCTTCGGTAGCGTGGGTATTAAACACCACCAGCACCTCCTGCCGAAACAGCAGCCGAGACCAGGCCGCGATCGCCCCCGCCTCAGAGTCTCGGAAAGCCCCATCGGCATCGGTGCGAATGGTCCGCAGGTATTGCCGCCCCCGCCGCAGGGCTAGCCCCACCGCGTCGTCAGCGTTACGGATTTGGGCGAGCGCCGCAATGTGGCGGTAGGTGGGATGGTTGGGGTTGAAGAAATGGTAGCCCGAGGTTTGAAACGCGCCAAAGGGGACGCGATCGCCGTAGGCGGTGCCGCCAAACATGGACTCGCGCACGTAGCGGTCTTCGTAGTATTCATCGTCCGCCGCCTGCTGAACGCTGAGGCGATCTGAACCGTCAAACCCCTGCTCAGTGCCGTAGTAAATGCAGGGAATGCCGAGCGTCATCAGCATCACGCCGACGGCGTGGGCGGCCTGCTGCGGGAGGGTGTCGATGGGGTTGTCGGCGGCAAAGCGGGCCTTGCGGGGCCGCCCCACCATATCGTGGTCATCAAGAATGGAGACGTGGTAGCGCCCCAGCTGGCGGTGGTTGCCCAGCTCATCGTGGCCGCCAAACTGCGCGAAGAACTCCTTGGCCGGAATTTGGCCTTTAACGAAGTTAGCCAGCCGCAGCGTCGGCTCACCGATATCCAGCACTGCGTCGAGGTTGCGGCCAAAAATCTCGATATAGCTGCGGGCAATCTGCGCGCCGCCGGTCACCTCCCCCAGCAGCAAAAAGTTCTCTTTGCCAATGGATTCCGCAAACTCGGAGATGCCGCCGCAAAAGTTGCGGGAGGCTTCCCACGGCAGGTGCTTCACCGTGTCGATGCGAAAGCCGTCGCAGTCGCTGAGGGCAATCCAATATTGATAGACCTGAATCAGGGCGTTGAGGGCGTCTTCCTGCGTCAGGTCGATGTCCTTAAGCTCAAAGAAGTCACCCCGACGAAACTCAACGCTGGGGTGCATGGGGTCTTCCCAAACCTCCACATCCCAGTTAATGATTTTTCCGGCGCGGGTGTACCAGTCAAGATTTTGAAACTCGCGCGGCCAGACCCCATCGTCAATGTCCTGGGGCTTAGACGGCAGTGGCTCCCCCGTTTTAGACCGCCAGCCGTAGACGGGGTAGGGCTCCCCAGCGCGGTAGTCCAGCGTCTCTTTGGGCTCACCGCCCTGCTCGTAAAAGAAGTTGTTGCCGCTGTGGTTATAGATAATATCCAGCAGCACATACATGCCGCGATCGTGGGCGGCGTCCACCAGGTCGCGCAGGTCCTGCCGGGTGCCAAAGCGGGGGTCGACATCTAAGAAGTTTTGGATGCCGTAGCCGTGGTAAGACGTCTGGCTGTCGCGCCGCTGCCGCCAAATTGGGCCAATCCACAGGGTCGTCACCCCCAGGGTTTGTAGGTAGTCGAGCTTGCTGCGGATACCGTTGAGGGTGCCCCCCTGAAAGATCTTGCCTGAGGCGGCCCAGTCAGCGGGTGCATCACACTTTGAATTTTGGGCCTGCGGGCTGTAGAGGGTGCGATCGCCTTCTTTACCGTCGCTGAAGCGATCGGGCAGCAGGAAGTAGAGCACCTGGTCGCGCCAAGTGGCGGGGCTGGGGTGAATGCGGCCTCGGGGAGTGAGGCTAGCCTGGGCAAGAGCGCGGGGCAGCTCGGCTTCGATGGGGGTGGTCATGGTTCCGGCAGGTGAAAGGCTTTCCTCTATTACGGAATAATGCCTTGCGGATAGCAAGGGGTCAATTCCCCCACCTAGCGCAACCTGGGCCAACAGCAATCTGGTCGTCTAATTTCCGCCGGCTTCAGCGCAGCGGGCTGCTGAACTCAGAGCGGGGCTTTGGGCCGGAACCCACCTAGCCGGCGGATCTACCGCCGCTGTTTCAAATTCCCATCGGTCGCACCGCTTTTTGGAGCCTATGAAGGTCTGATGACAGGCCAAACAGAGCAGCGTCGAAACGTCTTTATTGAAACTTATTAACTCAATACATTCAGGCATATTTTTAGGCGAAAGCCTTGGTACTGACAACGTTACAGAGAATTGGCACATCGTGAACTCACCCAGGTCAGACCTCAATCTATGTCCTCAGGGATAGATCCAAGTACTGACAGCCCTCGTACTAAGTGTAGTCTTGTCATCAATGATACAAAACCATGAAATTCACCTCAGACGTTCGCGTCCTCAACGCCGCTGATCCCTTTGGCTCAGCCGCCTCAGGCGCAGCTACCGTGACCCTAGAATCTCCTACCGCAACAACACGCACGGTTCGAGTGCAGATTGATGTCAGTGGTTTAGAAGATCTCACCGGCATCGGTGGCATCCACGTCGCCCACATTCACGGTCAATTTGAAGGCAACGCCAGCCGCCCAATCCTAAACCAAGGCGACGGCACCTTCTTCGACGGCACCGGGGGGATTCCAGCCAACTCAATTTTGCCGACCCTCGCCGACAGCGATGTCGATGGCGACGGCTTTGTGAATTTCCTGGAAGGTCGTCCCAACTACGGCCCAGTGGTGCTCAATCTTACCTCCGAGCAGCTCCCCGCAGCGCCTGAGGGGGTGCCTCCCCTAGCTAATTTTCTCAATCTAGCGACCGCTGGCGAGATCAATCCCGCCGAGCTGTTTCCCTCTGGCACTGAGTTCGTTCTCGACACCACCTACACCTTCGACCTCACTGACCCTGACCAAGCGCGCCAGTTTAACAATCTGATGCCGCTAGACGCCCGCGAAATTGTCATTCACGGCTTGACGATTCCAACCGAAATCTCAAACGCGATTGACGCTTCGGCCATGGGCAGTGCACCTCCGGGAGTAGATCTAGGCAATGGCGAATCCTTTCGCATCACGGCCCCCGTTGCGGCTGGTACGATTCAGGCAGCAGCAAATGCGCCAATCAGCGCTCAGTTCACCGCTCTGGCCAGCAATAATACCCTGATTTCTTTCTCATCCATTACCCCCGAGGCTGCGACGGTTACCGCCGTGACTGGCCTCAACGGTACTCTGCTGGGCATCGATACCCGTCCGTCCAACGGATTGGTCTATGGCATCACCGATGCAAACAGCCTCTACACCATCGACACCACTTCAGGGGCCGCCACCTTTGTCAGCACCCTAGACCAGCCTTTCTTGGGGGGCACAATCTCTGGCTTCGACTTCAACCCTGTGGCCGACCGACTGCGGCTCGTGGGCGCGAATGACCAGGACTTCCGCATCAATGTCGACACCGGAGAAGTGACTGTCGACGGCAACTTAGCGTTTGCCCTAGGTGACGCTAACCAGGGCGCAGACCCCAACGTCACAGCAGCTGCTTATACCAACGCGATCGCCGACCCTTCCACCACCCAGCTCTACGATATCGACGCTCAGCTCGACGCGCTGCTGCTGCAGAACCCACCCAACGACGGGACGCTGATCACCCTCGGCGATTTGGGCATAGACTTCGACACCGTCGGCGGCTTCGATATTGTGTCAGCGGCTGAAGGCAACAACACGGCTTTTGCGGTCTCCGACTCAACGCTGTATTCGATTGACCTTGAGACTGGGGCCGCTACCAGCATCGGCGCAATCGGGTCAGCCGGCGGCCTAGATATCCTCGGTCTGACCTCTACGGTGGGCACTTTGGTTCCTCCCACAGCAGCCGGAACTCGCTTCGTGGCGCTGACCGATGACAACGTGCTGCAGGTATTCGATGGCGATAGCGCTGACGACGTAACCTCGACATCGGTAACGGGTTTAGACGGAGACTTGCTGGGGATTGACGTTCGTCCTGCCAACGGCCTGGTGTACGGCATTACCACCAACAGCAGCATTTATATCATTGACCCCACCAGCGGCGTTGCGACGTTCATCAGCACGCTGTCCCAGCCTTTTCAGGGTGACACCGCTTCCGGCTTTGACTTTAACCCGGTAGCAGACCGGCTGCGGCTGGTAGGTGCGAATGACCAAGACTTCCGCATCAATGTGGACACCGGCGCGGTGACCGTCGATGGTGACCTGGCCTTTGCTGCGGGCGACGCCAACCAAGGGACCGATCCTACGGTTACAGCGGCGGCTTACACCAACGCGATCGCCGACCCGACCACGACTCAGCTCTACGACATCGACTCAGATCTCGATACGCTGCTGCTGCAAAGCCCTCCCAACGACGGAACGCTGCTGACGGTAGGGAGCCTGGGCGTAGACTTTGACACCCTCAGCGGCTTTGACATCGTCACCGCAGCGGAGGGGAACAACGCCGCTTTTGCGGTCTCCAATTCCACCCTTTACTCGGTTGACCTGCAGACCGGCGCCGCCACTGCCCAAGGTCAGATCGGCGATGGATCTAGCACAAATCTAGCTGGGTTTACCGCCCTGCCGGATGCGCCCGTGCTGAACCTGAACACTCAGTTCACGGCGCTGGCGGAAAACAACACGCTGGTGACCTTCGCCGCCAACCGCGTTGGCAGCTCGGTGACCACCGCCGTCACCGGCGTCAACGGTACCCTGATTGGCATCGATACCCGCCCGTCTAACGGACTGGTCTACGGCATCAGCACCACTAACGATGTTTACACCATCGACATTACCACCGGCGCGGCCACCTTCATCAGCACGCTGGATACCCCCTTCAACGGCGGCACCGTATCCGGCTTTGACTTCAACCCGGTGGCAGACCGACTGCGGTTGGTGGGCGCGAACGACCAGGATTTCCGCATCAACGTCGATACGGGCGAGGTCACCGTCGATGGCGACCTGGCTTTCGCGCCGGGTGACGCTAACCAGGGCACAGACCCCACCGTTACGGCAGCGGCCTACACCAACGCGATCGCTAACCCCAGCACCACGGAGTTGTATGACATCGACTCTGAGCTAGATGTGCTGCTAGAGCAAAACCCGCCCAACGACGGTACGCTCGTCACCGTAGGTGGCCTGGGCATCGACTTTGATGACCTGGGGGGTTTTGACATTGTCACTGCTGGAGAGGGGAATAATACGGGTTTCGCCGTATCGAACTCGACGCTCTATTCCATCAACTTGGATACGGGCGTGGCAAACAGCCTGGGCATGATTGGCGGCATTGACGGAATAGACGTAATCGGTCTGACGTCTACGGCTGCCCCTGTCGCTGGTACAGGGATGGGCACTTTGGGCGACGATACCATCTTCGGCACCGAGGGCGACGATACGCTGCGGGGCAACAACGGCGACGACGTCATCTTCGGCCTAGGGGGCAACGACAGCATCTTTGGCGGTCGCGGTGACGATACCCTCAACGGTGGCGACGGCGATGACGTCCTGCGCGGGCTCGCCGGCAGCGATCGCGTGATTGGTCGCGATGGGAACGATAATCTGCGCGGCAACGGGGGCCGTGACGTCCTGCGCGGCAACCTGGGCGACGACATCCTAGTTGGCGGCAAAGGAAACGATCGCCTCAACGGCGGCGCCAACGACGATATCCTTCGAGGGGGTAAGGGGAACGATGTCCTACGCGGCAGCGCGGGCAGCGACCTGCTGCTTGGCGGTCAGGGCAATGATCGTCTGTTTGGCGGCGTGGGCCGCGACACGCTCCGGGCAGGTGCGGGCAACGATCGCCTCGATGGCGGCGTAGCTAATGACATCATCCGCACGGGTGCTGACAATGACCGTGTTGTGCTTAGGGCCGGCGATGGAACCGATACGGTCTTCCGCTTTGACGCTCAGGGCAACGATCGCTTCCTGCTGGAAGACATCAGCTTCGCTCAGCTTGGCCTCAACGTCAGCGGCCGCAACACTGAAATCGTCTTTGGTGATGAGACGCTGGCGGTGGTGATCAACAACACGAGTTTGACCGCCGGGGACTTCAACACCATTGCGGCTTAACGGCCCTAGTCTCTGACGCATTCAGGGTTAGCCTACAATGCCCGCAGCATATGGCCTGCGGGCATTTCTTGTTGAGAAACCTCGACTTGGCCAGCAGTTTAGATCTGCTTCTAAAGGCCTATAGCAAATGTCTTAATGCTTGAGACATTTGCTATAGGTTGTTCACGACTTTAGCCCTGGCTGAAAGCGCGATTCTTCTGGTGCTCTCTCTACTGCGAAGTGCGCTCTGCATACTGCTCGCTGCCTAGCCAACAACAAAATTTTGCTCGCTCACGGCAGGGGCCCCCGCCACAGCGGCAAAGCGGCCCCCGCCGCCAAACCCTGCCCTAGCGCCATTCGCGTTATAGAACAGGTTGCCGTTGCCCTCGTCATACACAATGGCGGCGTCGCTGCTAGCGGCATTTCGGCTGCCGCGCACAATGGCAAAGTCAGCGGCGTCGCTAAACCCACGACCGCGGTGGCTCTCTAGCTCAGTGAAGACGTCGCGGTCCAAGACGATCTGGTCCTGGCGACGAGAGAACCCCTCAATTCGATCTACGCCAAAAGCCTTACGGCGAAAAGGCCCGTCCCCCTTGAACAAAAAGCGATCGCTCCCCCCACCGCCAATCAACGTATCAGCGCCCGCCCCGCCAGCGAGGCGATCGTGTCCTGAACCGCCGTGCAGGGTATCGCGTCCCCCATTGCCCACCAGGCGATCGCGGCCCGCTTTCCCGCGCAGCACGTTGCGGCCCTCGCCGCCGACAAGCACATTGTTGAGGGCATTGCCAACGCCGTTAGCCGCTTGGTCGGTGGTCAAAACCAAGGTCTCTACCTGCTCAGCCAGCTGCCAGCTCGTGGGGCTAATCACCACGTCTCGCCCCTCGCCCGCCGCTTCCAAAATCACGTCATTCCCGTAGCCTACCCAGTAGGTATCGTCGCCGTCCCCACCCCTGAGCCGGTTTGATCCAGTGCCGCCGTAGAGGGCGTCGTTGCCCGCACCACCCGCGAGCTCATCGTTCCCGGCCTCCCCATACAGCGTGTCGTCGCCGCTGCCGCCGTCTAAGGCATCGTTGCCTTCGCCGCCATACAGAGCATCGCTGCCCGCACCACCTGCGAGCTCATCGTCCCCGGCTTCCCCAAATAGGCGATCGCTGCCCCCGTCCCCCGCTATCCTGTCGCGGCCCTCGCCGCCGTAGAGCGCATCATTGTCCTCACCGCCCGCTAGGCTGTCGTTGCCCCCTTCGGCAAATAGGACATCGCTCCCAGCATCGCCCTGCAGCTGGTCGTCGCCGTCGCCGCCGTAGAGCTAGGTCGTCCCCAGCACCCCCCGACAGCACATCAGAAACCTGCCTCCCCGAATAGGCGATCGCTACCGGTTCCGCCTTGAAGAGTGTCGTGGCCCTCGCCACCAAACAGCAGGTCGTCGCCCACCGTCGCCGCTGAGCGCGTCGTCTGCCGGCCTCGCCCTGCAGCTCGTCGTCACCCTCGCCGCCGCTCAGTGCGTCGTTGCCCTTCACCACCGCTGAGCGCATCGTTGCCGTCGTCTCCTGTCAGCGTATCGTCCCCGCCATCGCCGTTCAGCTGGTCGTCGCCGCTGTCGCCCGCCAGCGTATCGTCCTCCGTACCGCCCAAAAGCTCATCGTTGCCCTCACCGCCCTCAAGGCGATCGCGGCCCGCCTCACCAAATAGGCGGTCTTGCCCCGCGCCCCCGCGCAGCAGGTCATCTCCGACGCTGCCGTGGAGGCTGTCGTTGCCTGCACCGCCGTCTAATACGTCATCCCCGGCCTCGCCAAATATCGTATCGTCGCCGTCGCCGCCGCTAGCGCTATCGGAGCCCTCGCCGCTGTAGACCACGTCGCCGCCACCTAGAGCTTCGATAACGTCGTCCCCCCCCATGCCGTAGAGTTCGTCTGCTGAAGCGGTGCCAACGATGCGATCGCGGTCCGGGGTGCCGTAGATAATCATGGGCGTGAAAAAGCTGCTCTGAGAGTCAGGCTGTGGGGACTACAGCTTTATTCACGCGGCCTGACTCTTGTCCCCATCAAAAAGATGAAGGCGAGCACGCTGCGGGTAAACCTAGCGTCAACCTTTAGGGTAGGCTGAGCAGCTTCTGCAGCCGCTTTTGCAGCGGTGGCGTAATAATGCGATCGCCCCGCTCCAGCTTGCCCACATAGTCAGCGCTCACCCCCAAAAAGCCCCCTAGCTCCTTACGGCTCCAGCCCCGGCCCTGACGCCCTTCCCGCACCTCATCCCCGGTGATTTCTCGGGCCGGTAGTGCGGGCTGGGCCGGGCGCGATCGCTTTTTGGAGCTGAACTGCTGGGGTGATTTGACTTGAGCTAGCAGCTGGGGAATAGGCTGGGGAGGCCGGATGACTAGACGGGCCTGCAGCAGCCGCTCAATAATCTTGATGCGCCGCCAGTCGGTGGGGCGGGGGGCTTTGCTGTTAGGCTGCAGCCACTCAGGGTAGGAGGGCGCATCATACTCGATTTGCCAGCCCAAGCTGACTAACAGCGTCAGGGCGCGGTTCCAGCGGTTCTTCAGGTCGCGGGCCTTGTATTTATCGTCGAGCGCTCGGCTAATTTCGGCGGGGGGCATCACCTCTTTGAGCAAGTTCAGCACCTGATACTCGTAAGGGTGCTGGTTATGGACTCTCACCCGCGCGTCTAGGGTCAGCTGAATGGCCAGCCGCAGCGCCATTTCGTGGTGGTAGGGGTCGATTTGCAGAATGTCGCGGGCCAGATAGCCAAACTGGTGCAGGGCGGCTTTGGCCTTCTGGCCGGCTCGATTGAGAAAATGCTTTGTCCATAGTCCCGGCGTGACGGTGATGTACACCTCATCTGGCCGCTCAATTTTACCGGTGACCCAGTCGATTTGCCCGTGGGGGTCCACCAGCACGTCCCACATGCGGCCCACTGGGGTGCTGGCGTCCACCTTGCGCTTGCCCCGCCCCTCGATCCACACCGACTTCACCAGCAGGCAGGACAAGGCGTGGGCGGCGCTGGCGATGGTGTTGCGCTTTTCAGGGAGGCTGGTGTTGTGGTTGCGGTCCCAGCCCAACAGCTGCACGATGTCGGTGGCCCGCAGGCGAAAGGTGCTGTTCCAGGGTTCGTCTTGGTCCATGGCGCGGGCGGCGAAAATCATCTGCAGCTTGACGGTGTCGAAGCCAAACTTGTTGATGATTTGCTCCGCCGCCTCCCAGGGCAGCAGGGCGATGTCGCCCGGATCGGTGATGTAATGCTCGATGGTGTTGGCGGGATTGGACTTGCTGCGGTACTGAAATACCGCTAGGTCGCTGTCCCGCTGCCAGAGGTCGGGGCGCAGCTGGGCGCGAATGCTGCTGGCGATGGGAATCGAAGTGGGCATGGGGGCAATTCTGGGCATCTCCAGCAGGTCGTCCACCGTCATCTCGGGGCGCGATCGCAGCCCCATCAGGGTCTCTAGGTGGGCGGGCGAGCAGTTAGGCAAATCTAGGCTGTCGACGATCATTTGGGTGATGTCGAGGCTGTAGATCTTGCCCAGTAGGTCAATCTTTTCAGCGAGACGATCGATATTTTGGCGGAGGTGGCCCTGGATGACGGCAGACGACGCGCCTGCGTCAAAGGGGGAAAGCCCTAGGTCGTCAATGGCCCAGGTTACTAGGTGCGTGCCGATGAAGCGGCTAAAGGGGCGACGAAATCGGGGATGCTCGAAGAAGGGAGGTAAAGACTGCACGAGATAGCGCTGGACGTCGTCGTCGATAACGATATCTAGCTGCTGGCCGGGCTGCAGGCGGAAGTGGGGCTGGGCGAGGTCAACGGCGCCGAGCCCTGCCTCTGCGATGGCGATCGCCACCTGCTCACGGTAGGCCTCGGCGAGACGCTGAAACAGCTGCTGGGTGATGGCCTGAATTACTGCCGGACTGCGCTGCAGGTGGGCAATAAGCCGATCTAGGTCTGCTGAGGTGACGACCTGGTCGACGATTGCGGTCAAAGGGATTGAAGCAGACGTTGCGGGCCTCTCCGCCGCGACGGACGGCACCGTCTCGCGAGCGCCTTTCACCCGCTGTCCTAGCGCCGCCGGACTCTCTAGCTGGAGCTGAATCACCATCTCCGGGGGGGGCGGCTGACGGTCCTTTGAGCATGTACCCACATTAGCCGGGTTTGCTCTGGTCGCCACCTGGTTCTGTAACGCCGCCTGCCCCATACGCCTAACCTCTATCGGTAGACCAATTCTAGCGGAACTTGAGTGAGGTTGCGCTACCGGTAGCGTAAATTTTGGTCTGGCGGCGGTAGCGCCCGCCCCTGTAAAGGACCTGAGCGAAAAACAGCCTGCCTCTAGGACGGGTTAATCAAATCTTGACCTTGGCTTGAGGTTGACGTCAAGCCAGAGCTCCGCCCAAAAGGAAAGAGATCGTTATCATAAAATTAAGGACAGGTTAAGAAAATACATTACCTCTTAACTCCACCCCAGCGCTTGACCTCTGGCTTCTAGAATTCAGGACCAGGAGCTAGGGGCGTAGGGCGCTCTTTAGGATTGGGGATGACGTGCTCTCAATGGTGTTCTCCCTCTAGTGACGACAAGGATTCTCTTCTGACATGCAAAATTCGATTGTGCAAACTGTAAATATCTCTCCCAGGCGACTTCTTACGTTTTTGCTGGGAATTGATATTGGACTTGCGATCGCAGGTCTTCTGAGCAACCTCTGTACCTATTTAATAGACAAGAATTTAGGTTTCTTGGTAATGCGATTTAATCTTGGAGCGGAGGAAAGTCTGCCGACGTGGTATTCCTCTTTTCAGCTCCTTGCTTGCTCGCTGCTTCTTTTTCTAATTGGGTTGAGAGCAAAGAGCAATCAGGAAAAGTTTTCCCGATATTGGTTCGGGTTGTCGCTGTTGTTTCTGTACATTTCCATCGACGAGATAGCTACCTTTCGGGAGTCTATAGCCGAACTTTCTCAAGCCTATGTAAATACATCAGGGTTTTTCTACTATACCTGGGTAATTGTCGCGATTCCTGCTGTCATCCTGCTTGCAATCATCTGCGCTAAATTCGTCTTCCAGTTGCCCAAGCAGGTCAGAAATTTGTTCATACTGTCAGGCGGCCTTTTTGTATTAGGAGCGATAGGCTTTGAAATGGTAGCCGCTCTCATCCACAGCCGCTCTGGCTTTCAGGTGCTGGCGGAGGCTTCAGATCGGGTAAACCTTCTCTATTCATTGGTAACAACCGTAGAAGAGTCGCTGGAAATAGTTGGAGTAACTATTTTTCTGTATGCGCTGACGGTCTATATCAAGCTGCAGAAGGTCACGGCGTTTAGATTCGGCATTGCGCAGTAGACACAACGGCCTGAACTTTAGAGTTCTGGCAAGGAGTGTTGCCTGTAATGCTCCTCTACAGTTCTATCGAGCCGCAATTCTAGCAGACTGTCCGCCCTCTTTTAAACTGACGAACCGTAGAGGACTTGAATCCACCGCCACTCTGCCGCTAGTCCTTCTCTCAGCGACACCTGGGGCTGATAGCCCAAAATCTTCTGGGCCTTGGTAATATCTGCAGCGGTATGCCGCGCATCGCCGCGAGCCTGCTCAATATGCTCTCGCTTGATAGAGAGACCGCTTACCGCCTCCATGGTGTCGATTACCTCCATTAACCCCACCCGGCTGCCGCCGCCGACGTTAAACACTTCCCCAACCGCATCAGGAGCTTCGGCGGCCGTAAGGTTAGCAGCGATCGCATCTTCGATGAAGGTGTAGTCCCGCGTCTGTTGGCCGTCACCGTAGATGGTGATGGGCTGACCGGTGAGGGCGGCTTTGAAAAACTTGTGGAACGCCATGTCGGGGCGCTGGCGGGGACCGTAGACCGTGAAGTAGCGCAGAGAAACGGTGGGAACCTGGTAGCTCTGGTGATAGAGCGTGCAGAGCTGCTCCCCGGCGAGCTTGGTGATGCCGTAGGGGGAAACGGGCTGAGGACAGATGGTCTCTTGGGTGGGCAGGGTGGCGGCGTTGCCGTAGATAGACGACGAAGAGGCGTAAACGAACCGCTGGAGGTCAGCGCTTTTGGCTGCCTCCAGCAGAATTTGAGTAGCGTTGATGTTTTGCTCGGTGTAGGTGCGGAATCCTTCGCCCCAGCTTGAGCGCACGCCCGCTTGGGCCGCCTGGTGGTACACCACGTCTACATCTGCCAATAGCGCTTCCCAGTCGAGGGCCTGAATATCGCTCTCAACCAGTTTAAAGTTTACCGCTTGCTCCAATTCAGAGACGTTTTGACGCTTTAGCTGAGGATCGTAGTAGTCGTTAAACTGATCAACGCCAACTACGGTCTGTCCCCTCTTTAAAAGCGTACGAGCCAAGTGAGAGCCGATGAAACCGGCTACTCCCGTTACAACGTAGGTTGCCATAGCTATAGTCGTCTCTGTAAAGAATTAAGAGTATAAAGTATCGGGTACACCTATGGTGATCGCGTCGCGAAGGCGGAGCTTTTGTCGCGTCGCAGCGCTGCTACCGCCCGCGCATTATCGCGGGCGGCGTTGAGAATTGCGGTGGGGGCGATCGCTCTTCGCCGTGCGACCTAAGCGCTGACGTAAACCTTATCGTAGTAGGCCCGATACTCGTCAGAGAGTAGAGGTGTCCACCAGCTCTCATGGCTGAGGTACCACTCAACGGTGCGGCGCAGGCCATTGTCTACGGTTTCCTGAGGCGTCCAGCCCAGCTCAGTTTTAATTTTCGTCGCGTCGATGGCGTAGCGGCGATCGTGGCCAGGGCGATCCTTGACAAAGGTAATCAGATCTTGAGACGGATTTACCGGGAGGTCAGGGGCCAGCTCGTCCATGATTTGACAGAGCTTATGCACCAGGTCGAGATTTTTGACCTCGTTATTGCCGCCGACGTTGTAGGTCTCGCCCGGCTCGCCCTTGTGAATCACCGTATCTAAAGCGCTGCAGTGGTCACCCACGTAGAGCCAGTCCCGGACGTTCTGCCCGTCGCCATACACCGGCAGGGACTTACCCAGGAGAATGTTGATGCACATCAAGGGAATCAGCTTCTCAGGGTAGTGGTAGGGGCCGTAGTTGTTGGAGCAGTTGGTGATCAAGGTGGGCATTTGGTAGGTGTGGAAGTAGGCCCGCACCAGATGATCGCTGCCTGCCTTAGAGGCGGAGTAGGGACTGTTCGGTGTGTAGGGGGTGGTCTCCGTGAAGGCGGGGTCGCTGGGAGAGAGGGAACCGTACACCTCATCGGTGGAGACATGCAGGAAGCGGTAGTCCTGAGGCTTGCCCTGCCCCATCCAGTATTGGCGGAAGGCTTCCAGCAGGGTGAAGGTCCCGACGACGTTGGTCTGCACGAATGCGCCAGGACCGAGAATAGAGCGGTCGACGTGGGACTCGGCGGCAAAATGGGCAACGGTGTCGATTTTTTCCTCCTGCAGTAGGGTATCGACAAGAGCGCGATCGCAGATGTCGCCCTGGACAAAGCGCAGGTTAGGATTATCCTCTAGGTCAGCCAGATTGGCGCGATTCCCGGCGTAGGTGAGGGCGTCTAACACCACGACGCGATCGCCGGGGTACTGCTCGCACCAGTGGTGAACGAAGTTAGAGCCGATAAAGCCTGCACCGCCTGTGATGATGATGCGGCGGGGGGTGCGCTTGGGTTGCTGTGTCATTATTCTCCTTATACCAGCTCAACTTGAGAATCGTCGCCAATCATAAAGCGCAGGGCGCGGGGCCGCTGCGGGGCTTCCGTCAGTCTGGCCCGCTGGCCAATCAGGCTATCCACGATGCGCTGATGAATGCCAATCACCTTGGCACCCTGCAAAATGACGCTGTGCTCTAGGTCTGTCTCCACCAGCCAGCTTTCGTCTGCAATGCTGCTGTAGGGGCCGATGAAGCAATTTTCCAGGTGGCAATTCTCGCCAATGACCACCGGACCGCGCACCGTACAGTTGATGAGCTTGGAGTTTTGGCCAATTTTGACGCGGCCAATAACCTGGCTAGCCTCATCGACGTGGCCCTGGTTGTCCGCTTCTAGGCAGGTGTCTAGAATAATGCGGTTGGCCTCCAGCAGGTCGTCTTTCTTTCCGGTGTCCAGCCACCAGCCGTGCAGCTCCACCGCCTCCACTGCCTGCTGACGCTCGATGAGGTTTTGGATGGCGTCGGTGATTTCTAGTTCGCCCCGCGCCGAAGGCTGGATTTGACTGATGGAGGTGTGGATTTCAGGGGAGAACAGGTACACCCCCACTAGCGCCAGGTCGGAGGGAGGAACTTTGGGCTTTTCCACCAGGCGGAGAATGCGGCCTTCCTCGTCCACTTCGGCCACACCAAATGCGGTAGGGTTAGGGACGCGGCGCAGCAGGGTTAGGGCATCAAGCTGGCGCTCTTTGAACTTGGCGCAGAAGTCGTGCAGACCGCCCTCAATTAGGTTGTCCCCCAGGTACATGACGAAGGGCGCATCGCCCAAGAACGAGCGAGAAATTTTGACGGCGTGAGCTAGGCCAGCGGGCTCGTCCTGCAGAATGTAGGTAATTTTGGCTCCGAAGCGATCGCCATCCCCCGTTTTTTCCTTAATTTCCTCTCCCGTTTCAGGGCTGATAACAATACCGATGTCGGTGATGCCGGCCGCCACAATAGATTCAATGCCATACCAAAGGATAGGCTTGTTGGCGACAGGAACCAGCTGCTTGGCGCCAGTGTAGGTCAAGGGCCGCAGTCGAGTGCCTTTGCCGCCGGAGAGGATGAGTGCTTTCATAGTGATCGTTAAGGATAGTTATGAGGTATATAGTTCTACGAGCATTTGCCGGAGACTGTGCCGCCAGTGGGGCGGCACGCCGATCAGGGGCGAGACCTTTTGGCTCGACAGGACGGAATAGGCCGGCCTTTCTGTTGGCGTTGGGTAGTCTGCTGTAGTAATAGGAATCACTTGCTTGATGGGCAGCGATGCCCCCAAGGTTTTCGCCTCCTCAAAAATAGCAACGGCAAAGTCGTACCAGCTCGCAACGCCGCTGTTGGTGAAGTGATAAGTGCCAGATTCAGGAGGGTTATCAGAGGCTTCTAGATAAATCAGCTGGGCGATCGCCGCCGCGATGTCTCCCGCCCAGGTGGGGCTGCCGATTTGGTCTGAAACCACCCGCAGCTCCTCTCGCTCCGAGGCTAGCCTCAGCATCGTTTTGACGAAGTTACCCTTCCCTTTGGCTCCGTATACCCACGCCGTGCGCAGGATGATGTGGTTATCGCAAGATTGACGAACCCCGTCTTCTCCCAGTAGTTTAGACTTCCCGTAAATGCCCAAAGGGTGGGGCAGGTCGTCTTCTAAGTAGGGGGAGCTTTTCTTGCCGTTAAACACATAGTCTGTGGAGATATGGATCAGCATACCCTCCAGGCGTTGGACCTCCTCCGCCATGACCGTGGGGGCGATCGCATTGACGGCGTTGGCCAGCTCGATATCTGACTCGGCTTTATCGACAGCCGTATAGGCTGCCGCATTGACGAGGACGTCGGGCTTGACCGCCGCTATTCGGTGGCGCAGACTGTCAACATCGGTGAGGTCAAGCTCCTGCCGCCCAACCGCAACAACCTCCCCCACCCCCGTTAGCGTCTGCTTTAGTTCTTGGCCAACCTGGCCGCTGGCCCCAATGAGCAACAGGGTGGTCATGGGTAAACCTCAGCCTCTTTGAGTCGTTGGCCGCCCATATCCTTTTTCGATAAAATAGGGGCTTCCGAGGTGGGCCAGCGGATTTCTAGGTCTGGATCGTTCCAGAGAATTGAGCGCTCGTACTGGGGGGCATAGAAGTCGGTTGTCTTATAGAGCACCTCAGCAACCTCCGAGACGACCAAAAAACCATGGGCAAACCCTGAGGGAACCCACAGCTGATGCTTGTTTTCAGCGGTCAACATGTGCCCCACCCACTGACCGAAGGTCGGCGAGCTTTTGCGGATGTCAACGGCTACATCAAAGATCGATCCCACCACAGCACGGACGAGCTTGCCTTGAGCCTGCTCAACTTGGTAGTGCAGTCCTCGCAGGACGTTCTTTTCAGACCGCGAGTGATTGTCCTGCACAAAAGAGTGTTCAGCGCTGACCTTATCCGCAAAGGCCTGTTGGTTGTAGCTTTCAAAAAAGAAGCCGCGATCGTCTCCGAAGACCTTGGGCGCTATCAAAAGCACCTCTGAAATCTCTGTTGGCGTAACGTCCATCGTTCTCTAGTTATGACGTAAACATATAGCGATTTTTAAGCCCGTAAAGGACGAGTTTAATCGGTGGCAGCGCGCCACACTCTTCCCTTACCGCAGCATAAAAGCAAATTCTAGCTAGGCAAGGCAGCGGCGCTTTCCAATGTGATTTTGGTTTAACATCCGCTGGTAATTTATTGATATGTCGTTAGGCTAAAGGTTAACTTTAATCATCTGGCTGGAGAGTACTAGCCCTGAGGTTAAGGTTCCCAGCTGCGCTACGTGAATTATCGGCGATTTAGGCCAATTCTTAGTGATTCTTGGGGCAACCTTCACCCTTGCTTTACAGGGTGGTTGCACCGTTTGTAGCCTCTATGAAGGCTCAGATGCTGTCAATATCTTGGGTCGACAGAGTCTCTGCGCGTCCTGTTGCCTACAAAATCAGAGGCTTTGGCCGACAGCCTTCCTCATCGTAAGTACTGCCTAGGGCTGATGGGCAGAGTTGTCCGGTTCGCCGCAGCTGATTGTTCGCTATCGCTGACGGCGCTGACGCCCGGATCAATGGTCGTGACCTTGCGATCGCTGATCCGGCGGGCAATAGCTGCGCTTTTGAGCGCGTCTTTCGCCAAGCTAGCCGGAACGGGAATTCCAATTGTGCTCTGTGCCGCTAGGTAAACGTCTCCGTCTACCGTATAGCTAGCAGCAGATGATGCCTCAGCTTGGGCGATCGCTTGGGGCCATTTACGGGCTTCTATGGGATCTAAAGTGGCGGCGAATTCGACTTCTGGAGTGGGCGTGAGGGCCATATTGAGGGTCGCCTGGTCGATCTGCCACAGCTCTTGCGGCGAAGCTAACCCTTCGGTTTGCCAAATCTGAAGCTCTGCCTGCCACTCTCCGTCAGACACCGACGTAAACTGACGGTCGAGCAGGGCGTAGCTTGGCGCAGTTTTGGCGGTGTCTTGAGTAAAGCGGCGAATAGCAGAGACGGTCACGGTCGCGCCGCTAAAAGATTCGGCCTCGCCGGAGACCAGATATTTTCCCATTTGGCCTGAAGGCTCGATGTTTCGAATAGTTAAATGGGTAACACCGTTGGCAGAAGACTTTATAGGGCTAGAAGAGCAGCCCATCAGCAAACCTAGCGTCAAAAGGCTCAAAATAGAAGTGTAGAAAACGCGGCGGCAAAGCATCTGTTTTATGTGTTTTTTTATACTCATTACTTTCTGGTGTCTATCGGGTTCTCGCTATTTGGCACCGTGCCATTGACCGCTGCGATCGCTGTGCTGCGGAGGGGGAACAAGCTTTTTGAGAGCGGGCGCAGTGGGCCTAGTTTTAGCGCCGCCGGGTTATGAGTACATTCTCACTCGCTTGAGAATTGATCAGGAATTTCCTGAGAAGTTTTCAAGGCGTTAACGCTCGTGCAGGTCGCTAGATTTTAAATAGAGAGGCTCATTATTTCACTCTGTTCGGGTCGCTAATACATAGGAAGAAACGCGAATTTGACGTTGGGATCTTGGATCGTGAATTTTGAAAAAATCCGTATTAGGTTTTGATGAACCACGGCTGATCTTGCGGACGCGATCTTTTCCCAGCGTTATTAGAAACTGAATACCTAGCCTGAAAGTAAACCTGATGTCTAGCCCCTCGAACGCCAGTGATTCAATCACTTATCTAACCTGTATAGGATTAGGACTTTTTACTGCCTTAGCCCAGGAGCCCGCGCAGGCCGGCCCAGTTCATCCCAATGGCGACTATCACCTCAGTCAGGATGGGGCTGCGCTCGATGAGGCGACCCTCCCGACTGAGATGGCCGCTTCGGACCCCTTTAGCGCCTATGTTCCCGGCACGGATTCTAACAGGGCGGCTGAATTGGTCTCCCCGTCGATTGAGGAGGCGTCTGGGGGTGCCCTCGGCGCAATGGCCCCCCATGCCGCGTTGGCTCTTCCCCCAGCTGAATTCGTTCCGAGCTTGGCCTATCTTAGAGGAGAAGAGCTGGGCACTGAGAACCATAGTTTTACCCCAGAATTAGAGGCTCAGCCCTTCGATCCTGCGGCTCCATTTGTGCTCCACTCTCCTTCCATTAGCTTCCACACAGCGCCCCAGCTCACCCCTCCTATCGGTCGCTCGGCGGCAGTACAGGGCAGTGGGTACCCGTCTCAGATGGCGGCCGGTCTCGACCTGCCCCGTTCCGTCGGTGGCGCGGTTGTGACTGGCGGTGAGGAGGCCAAGGGCGACGATAGCCTGCGTACGCCGACCTATCAAGCCATCACAACGCCGCCGCTGATGCCGGTGATCACGATTGCGGAACCCACGCCGACCGTGGAGCCGGACTCGAGTCCTATCGCCGCTGCGCCCCAGGCCCCGCTGCCCGCTTTTGACGCTGCCGATAGCTTTACCTATCTGCAGGCCACCCCACCGAGACGGCCCGAGCTAGCAGGCATTGAAGTTATTGAGACGGTGCCGTCAACCGAGGTTGCGATCGCCCCGCCGGCGACGCCTGCCGCTAGGTCCGTCGAGCCTCTTGCTGCCCAGCTCTCTGCTGCCCAGCCTGTCGCTGAGCCTCTCGCCCAGTCCCCGACCCAGCCCTTGATCGCCCAGTCCTCCAGCGCTGTAGCTCAGGCTCTTGAGACCACCCCAGCCTCAGTGCAATCGGCTGACTTGGCCAATCCTAACCGAGCGCTTACGGACCCAATCGTTAAGTTTCAGGCGGCCTTCCTCTATCAGGATGACGACCTGTCTGCCCGAGGCCGACTCACCGCCATCTATCCCATCACCTCCTATCTGCTAGTGGGGGGCTCTCTTGACCTGACAGAGGGGGATGCCTTCATTGACTCTGAGCTAGAAGGCGTCAACATCAACGAGCTTTACGTTACCGTAGCGCCGCCCAGCATTCCCAATCTGCGGTTCACCCTGGGGCAAATTGACCTCACCTCCTACTTCGATCGCAACAGCTTTGCGAAAGACGCGGTCACCCATTTCTTCAACCCCATCTTCCAGACCAACCCAGCGCTGGCGACCAGCGGCATCGGGTCTCGACAGGGAATTGTTGCCAACTGGGCCGCTACTGACGACGTCCGGCTGGCGGTGAGTGGATTTTCATCCGACCGCAGCATCAGCGAGTTTGAGCTGGATGCGGTAGCCGCTGAGCTAGGAGTTCGGGTGGGCAACGCCATCATTCGGGGCACCTACGTCAACGGGCGGGATGCTGGGGCCGATGATGGTCCCGCCGACATTTTCAGCCTCGACCGGGGAAACGGTGGATTTGGGGTTGAAGAGGGCGATCGCGAAGAGGCGTTTGGCCTCAACGCCGAATACTTCATCCCTGAGGCTAACTTGGGTTTGTTTGCCCGCTACGGCCACTACAGCAACCGAGACGCCGACTTCGACGCCGATACCGTCAGCGGCGGCATCAACTTCCTCGACGTGTTTACCGACCGCGATCGCCTGGGACTGGCCTATGGTCAAAACCTGCAGGGTGGCGACGGCGAGGAACTCGACAATGCCGACGCCCTAGAGCTGTTTTACGATTTTCCGATTCGGCGTAACTTCCGCGTGGGTTTTACCCTCCAGCAGCGAGATGACTTCAGCGAGACAGTGGCAGGATTTCGTATCAGAAGCGACTTCGACATTTTGCCCTAGATAAGTCCCTACCCTGAGCGCCACAGGCACTTGGGTATATAGCCTTATCGACATCGCTATTCAAAGACACAGAAACGTCAAGTACACCTACAGTAATTCGCGATATGAAACGGACAGCAGCTGTGAGACAGCGAGGGCGATTGTCCCTCTGGGGGACAATGCTCAGCATTGGCTTGCTCAGCCACGGACTTGTGATTATTCCCATGGCGCTGCAGGCAGGCGTCAGCGCCCAGTCGGCCTCTGCCTCGGTCGCCCAAGGCTACACCTACCTCAATCGAGGCTGGGTTGATGGGGCCATCGAAATTTTTCAGCGGGCGCTGCGGGCCAATGCTCAGTCGGTGGATGCCCAGCTGGGGCTGGCAATCGCCTATCGGCGGGCGGGCCGAGATGCGGAAGCTTTCCAGGCTTATCAACGCACTGTTGCCCTCGACGGCAGCAACCAGCTGGCGCTTTACGCCCTGGGAATCTTGGGGGGCTACCGGCCTGAGTGGCAGACTCAAGGCATTGACGCCTTAACCCAGCTCCTGCGGCTAGATGCCAATAGCACCGAAGCCCGCCAGCAGCGAGCGCTGCTCTATCTCTACCAAGGTCAGTTTGCCGCGGCGATCGCCGACTACTCCCAGGTTCTGCAGACGAGTCCGTCGCCAGAAGCCCTCATCGGTGCGGCCCAAGCCTACACCTACAGCGGCAACCACAGCGCTGGCGTGGACCTGTTCGAGCGCTATCGAGCCAGCGGCGCGACCCTCAGCGCCAGTGAAGCGATCGCCTACGGGCTGGCCCTGCGAGAAACGGGCCAAAGCGCTCAGGCGGTAGCAAGCCTAGAGCAGGCGCTGCGGGCTGAGTCGGCGCAGGTCAGCACTCAGCTACAGCTGCGGGGAGCGTTGGCCTCGGCCTACGCCGCCAATGGACAATTCAGTGAAGCAACGACAATACTGGCTCCCCTGAGAAGCCGAGGGGATACGCGCTTAATTTTGTCCCGCGCCTATATGGACATCGCTCGCTATAGCGGCGATACCACCTATGAGCAGGCTGCCGCCACCCTTTACCGCGACGTCCTCAACGACCCCGCCAACCTAACCGCAGGCCGGGCGCGGGAAATCGCGGATGCCCTCAGCGGTATCTCCGGGCAGCAGACCGTGGCGTTAGGAGTGTACCAGCAGCTGAGCCAGCAGTATCCCGATGACTTGGAGCTGCAGGCGCGGCAGACGCTGCTAGCACAGCAAACCCAGCAGATTTCGGGTGAGGCAGCGGCTGCTCAGCTTCTGCAGCTGCTTGCCACCGCCCAAGGCAGTGAGCAGCAGGCGATCGCCCGCAGTTTGGTGCAGACCACCTCCCCCGACCCGGCGCTGCTGCCGGTCTATCAGCAGCTGGCGCGGCAGGTCGACGAACCTTTCCTCTACTACCGGGCCGCGCAAATCTTAGCGGAGCAGGGAGACTACCGCGCCGCTCGGGACTCTCTGGCCGTATTTGCCAATTCTCGCAGCAGCGAGGATGAACCTTTGGACCTGCTGCTGCTGGCCGACATCGACCGGCAGCAGGGGGACCTAGAGGCCAGCGCCCAGGGCTATCAAACCATTATTGCCCGGCGACCGCAGCGAGCTGTGATGACCGGAGCCTTGCAGGGGCTGGCCACCGTGCGGACGGAGCAGCGGCAGTTCGATGAGGCGATCGCCCTCTACGACCAGATCGTTGCCCTCAACCCGCAGGATGAGTCGAAGCAGCTGGGACGCGCCAGCTTGGCCTACGGGGCCGACCGGATTAGCGAAGCTGAGGCTGAGGCCGTGCTCTCTCAGTGGCTTTCCCGCCACAGCGCCTCCGAAGCTCCGCCCGAGCTGTATAGCTTGACCGGTGTCCTGCCGGCGTCCGCAGCTCGCGAAGCGCTCTACGAGCAGCTGCTGCAGGTCGATGCCGATAATATTCCCGTACAGATTCGCAAGATTCAGCTCGTGGCGAGCCGCGACCCTGATGCCGCCAGATCGATGGTGGATCAGCTGATTGCTGAGAACCCAGACGACCTCAACGTCTACTTTGTTCGCGGTCAAATTGCCCAAGATCTAGGAGATCTGAGCGATGCTAGCAACGCCTACGCCGCGATTCTTGACCGCAATCCCGACAACTTGGGGGCGCTGCTGGCGCTAGGAGGCGTCGAGTTCGAGCGTCAGCGCTATGACGCCGCGCAGCGGGCCTACAACCAGGCGCTGGAGCTAGACCCCGGAAACGGCATCGCCCGGCGATCGCTCGCGGGGTTGAGCGCAGCTCAGGGTCGGCGACTAGCGGCCCTGAGCCAGCTGGAAGACTGGCAGTCGGAGCAGGCCGCCAAGGGAATCAGCGACCCCGAAGTTGCCGTTGAGATGCAGCGTATTCGCGAGGGCTTCTTACTGCAGCGCGGGATTGAGCCACCTTGGGAGCGGTTCTAAGCGCTATTGCATTGGTTCAGCTGCTTAGGACAGCAAAATCGGCTGAAAGCCTGACGTTGTGTCGGCAACTGAACGCGCAAATGTTCTAAGGCATCAGGACCTTTGCCATATCAGCGCATCCGTAACTCATGGGTGGTGTGCGGCCCGCACTTCAGACGGGCCGTCAAATTGAAGCCTACTTCAGTGGGCAATGAACCGGGATAAGCTCCCGGACCGCTTTTCGCCGTAACTGCACCTCTTTGAGGAGATCAAGATGGCTATCGATCGACTCCTGCTCGCTGGACTTGCCATAGCACTCATGAGCTGTAGCGGCCCCACAGCGCCGACCAAGCCTCCAGAGCCGGTATCCGAAGCGCCTCCGCCAAGTGGCCCGGCGGCTGACTCAACCACAAAGCGACTGCAGCAGATAGACGAAAGCTGGCAAGTCTACAAGCAGCGGTTCATCCAGGCAGATGGGCGGGTGATTGACCGGGAAGCCAGCGATCGCACCGTGTCTGAGGGGCAGGCCTACGCGCTGCTCCGGGCCGTGATGGCCGACGATCCGGTGACCTTTTCCGTAGTGCTCACCTGGTCTGAAAACAACCTGGGGGTGCGTTCGGGCGGGGGCAATTCTCACCAGCTGTGGGCCTGGCAGTGGGGCAAAGATGACGCCGAGCAGTGGGGCATTCTCGACGCCAACTTTGCCAGCGACGCCGACCTCGACGCGGTCACCGCGCTGATTTTGGCGGCTCGGCGGTGGAACCAGCCTCAGTATCTAGAGCTGGCGAGGGCCAAGCTGGCCGATCTGTGGGCGCTCTCAACCATCGCTGTTCCCGATTACTACGCCGCTGACGCCGGACAGCCCTCTGAGCCAGCGGCAGGGGCGCGGTTTGGCGGCGATCGCTACTTTCTGCCCGGACCCAAAGCGGCCTTCCAGCCCACCCCCAACCAGGTGCATCTCAACCCCTCCTACCTCGCGCCCTACGCCTTCCGGCTGTTTGCTCAGGTGGACCCCGACCACGACTGGCTGGCGCTAGTGGACAGCAGCTACGACATTTTGACCCAGTCTGCTGAAGTGTCGGCCCTGGGCCTCCCTAGCGACTGGGTCACCTTAGACCTCGATACGGGCCGCTATAGCGCGGTCGACCCCAGCACGGCGCTAAGCCGCCACTACGGCTTTGACGCCTACCGGGTGTGGTGGCGCGTGGCTCTCGATGCGTCCCTGACGCAAGAGCCCAGGGCGACGGCTTATCTAGAGCAACAGCTGCCGCCTCTAGTGGAGCAGTGGCAGGCTACGGGACAAATTCCGGCAGAGATCGGTCTTCAGGGTGACGCTCTGGTGGATTACGACTCGCCCGCTCAGTATGGGATGCTCTACCCCGCTCTGCAGCAGATTTCTCCCGAGGTAGCAGAGCAAATTCTCAATCAGGCGCTGCTGCCGATTTACAGTCGCGGCATCTGGGCCTCGGAGATATCCTACTACACCCAGAATCTGATTTGGCTGGGCCTATACCCTGTCTCAGAGCTGAAGACGCTGGATTGGCAGCTGCCAAAAGATCCTGCCCCATCGTAGTTGGGTTGTATGAGGGTCTATCTGTTTTCCAGGCATTGCTTGCGCAGCCCTCCCGCACATCATCGCGCCCGTGTTCAAAAAATTCGCAGCTTCAATACCTCTCAACACCACGGCCTATTACCTGTCGTCTAACCTCCCTGTGTCTATGTTTCCCTTTCTTTTTCAGCGGCCCAAGCGCCGCCGCGCTTTAATAAGCCCTTCTCCCAATCGCCCAACGGCCCTCCGCCGATTCTGGCCTCTTTTAGTCATCGGTCTCGCTTTGGGAGCGGCCAGCCTGATGTGGCCTACGCCGTCTGTTGCCCAGAGTAGTTCTTTGGAGCAGCAAGAGAATCAGGTTATTCAGCAGTTCACGCTGCCCGAAGCGCCCCGGCAGCGCCCCGTTTACCGGCCCCGCCCGCCCGCTCGTTCGGCCCCAGCTCGCCCAGCGGCGAAGCCAGCCCCTCGTCCAGCGGCCCGTCCGCCCCGGCCCAGCCAGCAGCGCGGTCCGCAGCACCGGCAACGCCTGCAGCACCGGCAACACCCGCAGCACCGACCCCGTCGCCCGCTCCGTCGCCGCCCAGTGAATCTGGCGAGGCAAAGACCTCAGACCAGGCGGCAGACGAAACGTATCAATACGTCATGGCGTTTAGCCGCAGCCCCGTGGTCGGTAACCGACTGCGGCTGCAGGGGGTCTACCCAGAAGCCCGTTTGGGGTTTACCCGCCCCCGCCATTGGAATCTGCAGTCGGCCAAGGCAGTCGTCCGCTACCAGCATTCTCCTGGTCTGCTGGGCGAGCGCTCTCACCTGACCCTGCGGGTGAACAACACCAGCCTGGGCAGCGTTCCCCTAGACCGCTCCGACAGCCAAATTGCTGAGGCCGTGTTCGATATCCCGACTAATCTAATTCAGGAGCGCAACGGCCTGTCGCTGGTGGCGGTTCAGCATACCTCGGAGACCTGCACAAACCCCGCTAATCCCGGCCTTTGGACGGAGATCCTACCAGACTCCAAGCTGCTGTTCGACTTCAAGTCGCAGCCTGTCGCCCTCGATCTCAGCCAGTTTCCCTATCCCTTTATCGATCCTCTCAGCCTCGACCCCAACAGCATTACGTATCTTACGCCGAAAGCTTACACCGACAATTGGTCCACCGCTGTCAGCCGCTTTCAGGTAGCAGCCTCCCGCATGGCCGAGCGTCATCCCCTTACTACCCAGGTCGTCAATAAGATCGACGCTTTAGACTGGGGCGATCATCTTGTCGTTATCGGGACTCCCAAAGATCAGCCGCTGCTGGCGGAAATGTCGCTGCCGTTTACCGTCAAAGACGGTCAGATTCTGGACAAGGACGAGACGCCGCTGCCCGCTGACGCAGGGCTGTTGATTTTGACCACCGTCAAAGATGGCGCAGTTCCGGCGCTGGTGGCCACAGGAAACAACGCGGCAGGGGTGGCCAAGGCAGTGCAGCTGTTGACTCAGCCAGGCGATCGCCAGGTGATGACGGGGCAAACGCTGCTGGTGACGAGCGTGACCGATGCCGCTAGCCCCCAGGGCGACTGGCCGGGATATCTTCCCCGCAATTCAGTCTTTCAGCTAGCGGACCTGACGATGGAGGGCGGCGACGCTTTCCAGGACGTCACGGTGCAGGGGGCGACGCCTCCCGCCATTCAAATTCCGTTCAAGGCCCCGCCAGGGGAGGCTTACTTGCGGGACAGCACCGTAACCCTGGACTATAGCTACAGCCGCCAGGTCAACCCGCGCACTTCGGCGGTCGAGGTGAAGCTAAACGACGTTTCCGTAGGCTCTCGTCGCCTAGACGATTGGCAAGGGGGCCGCAAGCGCTTTACCGTCGAGCTGCCGCCGGCGCTCATTCGCCCTGACTCGGTGCTCACCGTCAACTTCATCCTCGACCCCAGAGACTCAGAACTCTGCGGACCGCCAACGGACAGTCAGCTGTGGGGAACGCTGCATGGTGATACCACCTTCGACCTCAAGCATGACACCGTCTTCGAGCTGCCCGACCTGAAACTGCTGACGGCAGGGTTTCCGCTGGCCGCCCCGCAGGACCTCTCGCAGCTGGCGATCGCGCTCCCAGAAGCGCCTACGGTGACAGAACTCAATACGCTGCTGGCGCTCTCGAAGCGGTTAGGGCAAATCAGCAGCGCCGAGGCCGTCAAGCTCGTCGTGACCACCGGACAACCCTCGGCTGAGATTGGTGACCGCCACATTGTCGGCATTGGCCGTCGCGATCGCTTCCCCTTGGCCAAGGTGCTGCAGGACGGCAGTTTGGACATCAGCGGTGCGGCGCGGTTCTGGAAAGAGAGCCAGACTCAAAGCGTGCCCAACTACGACGGTATTATCAAGGCCGTCTCGCTGGAAGGCGACACCCACACGGCGATCGCTCTGACGGCTGAAACCGAGACAGGGCTAGAAGTGCTGCAGGATGTCCTCAACTTCGACAGCCTGTTCTTCCAGCTGCAGGGGGACACCGTCTTGGTGAACCGGACTGCGGAGGAGCCTCAACCCTACGATCCAGGAGCCTATCGGCTCACCTCCCTCAACCAAAGTCCGCGCCAGCAGGTCCGAGACGTCAGCTCGATGCGAGGGGCGACGCTCTTCCTACAGCAGTACTGGTTTTTGATTCCCACCGGCATTATTTTGCTAGCGCTGCTGCTGTACGGAATTTCGCAACTCTACGTGAACCGCGTTAGCCGCTCCCAGGAGGCCAGATGACACCCTCAACTCAACCCCCTATCAACTCTCGGCAGTCGTGGATTACCCGCGCCCTAGCCTCCCTGCCCCACTGGCTCGATACGCTGCTGCCCAGCCGATCCCAAGGGTTACTCATTGTCCTCGTCCTGCTGACGCTGCTCGTGTCAGTGCCCCTAATTGTGACGCCCCTTAAGGTGTGGCAGCAGGGCATCGTGGCCGTTACCTTCGTGGCTCTCGGATGGGGACTGGTCACCCTAGAGCAGCGTCAAGCCAACTGGCGGGCCGGTGAATATCTCCACCTGTTTTTGGTATGGCTGAGCATCATCACCACCTTGCGGTATCTGTTCTACCGCGCCAGCTACACCCTCAACTTTTCTACTTGGGTGAGCAGTCTGTTTACGCTGCTGCTGTTTGCCGCTGAGCTATACGCCATCGTGACGCTGCTGCTCACCTACTTCCAAACCATCCGCATGCGCGATCGCCAGCCCGTGTCGCTGGCCCAATCCTCCGAGCAGCAGCTGCCCTCCGTCGATATCTACATTCCCACCTACAACGAAGACATCGACATCGTCCGCAAAACGGCCCTCACGGCCCTCGCGGTGGACTACCCGACCCACAAGCGGCAGGTGTTTGTGCTCGATGATGGGCGCAAAGATCTTGAGCGCCGCCGCCTGCTGCAGCACATGTGCGATCAGCTGGGGTGCGCCATGCTGACGCGGCCCAACAATGACCACGCCAAGGCGGGCAACATCAACACCGCGCTGCCCCGCACGCCCGGGGAGCTAGTGTTGATTCTTGACTGTGATCACATCCCCAGTCGGCAAATTCTGCAGCACACGGTGGGCTTTTTTCATAACCCTAAAGTTTCCCTGGTGCAAACGCCCCACTGGTTCTACAACCCGGATCCCTTCGAGCGCAACTTGCTCACCCAGGGCCGGATTCCAGTCGGCAATGAGCTGTTTTACAAACTAGTTCAAAAGGGGAACGACTTTTGGAACGCCACTTTTTTCTGCGGGTCGGCGGCGGTGATTCGCAAAACTCACCTGCTGGAGGTCGGTGGAATTGCGGTGGAGACGGTGACGGAGGACTGCCACACGTCCCTACGGCTGCATAAGCTGGGCTATGAGACGGTGTACTACGACAAGATCATGGTGGCCGGGCTGGCCCCGGACACCTTTTCTGCCTACGTTGGCCAGCAAATCCGCTGGGCGAGGGGGATGGCGCAGATTTTGCGGCTCGAAAAACCTTTGTTCAACGGAAAGCTGTCGCTCTCCCAGCGGCTGTGCTACACGTCATCGACCTCCCACTTTTTCTACGGCTTTCCTCGCCTGATGTATGCGATCGCCCCGGTGCTCTATCTGCTGGGCGGCGTCAATCCCATTCGGGGTCTGGGTGTCGAAACGTTGGCCTATGCCTTGCCCCACATCATCTTGGCGATGAACGCCAACTACATCGCCCAAAAGGGGGTGCGATTCTCATTCTGGAATGAAATTTTTGAGTATGCGCTGGCGTTTCGCACGGGAATTGTCACCTTTATGGCGCTTCTCAACCCCAGCTTAGGGAGCTTTAACGTCACGGCTAAGGGCATTTCGGTCACTAAGCGCTCCTTTGACCTTCAGTCTTCGCGGGTCACCGTTGTGCTCGTGGGGCTGTTAGTGTGCTCGCTCTTCGCCGTTCCTTTCTGGCTGATTGTCCGCCCTGAGTCCCAGCAGGCCGTGATTATCAACGCCCTCTGGTGCATCTTCAATCTAGTGATGGTGTCAGCCGCCATGCTGGTGGCCTTTGAGCAGCCACAGCTGCGCCGGGCGCACCGTCTCCAGCGCCAGCTGCAGGTCACCGTCTGTAGCGCCGAGCACCCCTTGGAGGGGCGCACCCTTGACATCAGCGAAAGCGGAGCGCGCATCCAGCTGGAGAGCTGGCCCAACCTGCCTGATCTAGTCGAGCTCACGATCCGGGGAGACTTTGGGGCTAGCGTTCGGCTCGACGCCGAAGTTTTGCGGGTGCAGCCGACGGGCGATAGCGTTTTGGTGAGCGTTGACTTTGTGGGCCTATCGCCTGAGCAATCTGATCAACTGGTGCTTGTCCTGTATTCTGATGTGGAGGAGTGGTACAGCCAGACGCGGGCCATCAGCGATCGCCCCTTCTCCTCTCTTGGGTTTATGGCGACAAGCCTGGTGCGAGCCTTTAAAGATCCAGCACCCTCCAAGCGGACGCCGATCTTCCGGCAGATTCAGGCTCCCGCCCAAATCTACTGGAATGGGCGGTTTTACCCTGCCACGGGAGTCGAGATGAACTCGCGTCGCGTTCGACTGATGGTAGACCTAGGCCAAACCCCCGATCTGATGCCGCTACAGGCTTCTAAGCCCGCAGTGGGGCTTTTGATGGGGGTCACCCCCGAGCCCTCCGATGCGGTTCGGCTGGTGGCCCAACTCAACCAGCTTGTGTCAGCCGCTGAAGACTCCAGCCTCGCCCCCGGTCAGGCCATCGCCGAGCTGCAGTTTCCACAGACCCTCGACGCCCGGCAGGGCTACAAGGTTAGGCAGCTGCTGCGGGGATTGTCTTAGATTGGCTAGATCCTGCTGAGCTCGCTGGCCCCTCAAAACGAAAAGGGCGTAAAGGTACGAATCAATCTTCGCACCCGCAGCAAAAAGATCAGCTGCTGCAGCTCGGAGCTGACCTCTGCCGGGTATTCCCGCTCGGCCAGCTCGGCCTGCAGCTCCACGTATTCTACTGCCGTTAGAGGTTCCCCATCTACGGGCGATCGCGCCTCAATGATAATCTCGGTGCGGGCGACCTCCTCCGGGAGGTCTTCCGGGGGCGGCAGGGCGATCGCCCTAGCCACAGGACCGAACAACCCCATACCCACAACCGCCGACAGGATAATTGCCCGCAAGAGCGAGCGGCCGCTCGCCCCCGGCGGGGTGGTCAAATCTCGAAAAGTCTCCCAACGGCAGGCCATCCGCATCGCGTCTCTATCCTCTAAATCTCATCCCGGTTCTGCAAAATAAACGTGGCGATCGCCAGATCCATGGGCGTTGTGATTTTCAGGTTCGTTTCCTCCCCCTCCACGATCTGCACCGGTAGACCACAGCGCTCAAACAGCGCCGCGTCATCCGTCACCGCCCAGTCTAGCTCGCGCCCCTGCTGGTGGCACTGCCGCAGCTGCGCGACCTCAAAGCCTTGAGGGGTCTGAGCTGCCCACAGGCGCGCCCGCTCCGGAGTACTTTCAACCTGTCGCGTGTTGGGGACCACAGCTTTAATCGTATCTTTTACCGGCACTGCCGCAATGAGGCCCGTGCAGCTTTGGAGCGCCTCGGCGCAGCGGCTAAACAGCTCTGGGGTCGCTAAGCACCGGGCCCCATCGTGAATCAGCACGTGGGTTGCGCCCTCAGGCAGCGCTTCTAGACCGTTGAACACTGACTCCTGACGGGTTTTCCCCCCGTCAATCAGCTCCACCGGGGTCTTCAAGGGCAGCGCCTCCAAAATTGATTTGATATCCGGCCAGTCGTGAGGTTGCCCAATGATTCCTATCCAGCTGACGTCGGGGCATCGATCTGCGGCCTGCAGCGTCCAGGCAATGACCGGCTGCGCCATCAGGGTCAGCAGCAGCTTGTTGCGATCGCTGCCCATTCGTCGACCTCGGCCTGCGGCAGGAATTAGAAAATGCACAGGTTTACTCTCAAGAAAGGCTTTTTCCTTAGCTGTGAGTATCCTACCCTTGATTAGTCGACAAACCTGTAATGAGGTATCTGGACCTGCCTGTTACAGATTCCTCTTTGGTGCTCTTTTGATTCCGTAGCCCTTCAACTACAATGAAGAGCGGATTCTCCCGGTGAACACCCATGCGCATACTGGCTCTTGTCCCTGGTGGGATTGGCGACCAAGTTCTCTTTTTTCCAACGCTGAGCGACCTCAAGCAAACCTACCCCAGCGCGGAGATTGACGTCATCGTTGAACCGCGCGCCAAAGGAGCCTATCGCGTCTGCCCGTCCGTCGATTCTGTGATTCCATTCGACTTCAAGAGTCGCAACAGCCCCGCTGACTGGGCCAACCTGCTAGGGGTCATTCGCGAGAGCTACTACGACGTAGCCCTTTCTCTGGGGAGTCGCTGGAGCGTGGGCCTGCTGCTGTGGCTGACAGGAACGCCAATTCGGATCGGCTACGACACAAGTTTTGGCAGCCGGTTCCTCACCAACCCGGTGCCTCTGAAAACCGAGCAGTACGCTGCCTGTATGTATCACGACCTGCTTCAGGGGCTCGATATCCAGACGCCTTGTCCCTTGCCCAGCATCAACCTGCCCAAGAGCGACATCGACTGGGCTGACAGGGAGCAGGCTCGCCTTGAGGTGGGCGATCGCGGTTACGTAATCATCCACGGGGGCTCTAGTCAGCTGGCCCAGGAAAAGGGAATCGATAAGCTCTACCCGGTAGAGTCGTGGGCCGCTATTGTTCAGGACTTCCAGAATCGCCAGCCCGATTTGCCCATTATTGTGGTGCAAGGGCCAGAAGATGAGGCGTTTGTAGCTCAGCTTAAGTCCGCTGCCAACATTAAGGTCACCCAGCCAAGCGATATTGGTAAGCTGGCAGCCATGATTGCTGGAGCCAACTTGATGATCTGTACCGACAGCGCCCCTATGCACCTAGCGGTAGCCCTTAAAGTCTATACCCTGGCACTGTTTGGCCCCACTGACCCAGCGCTGCTGCTGCCCCAAGAGGAGAAGTTCGTCGGCATCAAGTCTGACACAGAGAACATGGCGGACATCCCGCCAGAGAAAGTGTTGAAGCAGGTGTGGGGCGATGCGTCGTCATGAAGCCCGTGAATAGCGCCAGCCAAAGCCGTTAACTCCTTTGAGCATATTCCTGCCAAAAAGGCGTACAGCGAACATAACTTCTCTCTAGTTTGTCAACCGCCGCCCAGAAGCGCCAAACTAAAACGAGAGGTAAGATGCGAGGTGTTCTGACGCGGCCCTCACCAAAATTCTAATGAGCGATCTCACTTCCCTCCAGGCCAAAACGGCCTTCATCTGCGACATGGACGGCGTCATCTACCACGGCAATCGCCTGCTGCCCGGCGTACCTGAGTTCGTAGATTGGCTACACCGCGAAGAGAAGCGATTTCTGTTTCTCACCAACAGCAGCGAGCGATCGCCCCGCGAGCTGAAGGAAAAGCTCAGCCGCCTGGGCATTGAGGTCTCACCGGAGAACTTTTACACCAGCGCCCTGGCCACCGCCGCCTTCTTAGCCCAGCAAAAGCCCAACGGCAGCGCCTTTGTGATTGGGGAACCAGGGTTGACTAACGCCCTGTACGATGCGGGCTTCTCCATTAACGACACCGCACCAGACTACGTTGTGGTGGGGGATACCCGCAGCTACAGCTATGAAAAGCTAGAGCAGGCCTGCTTTTTGGTACAGAAAGGGGCCAAGCTGATTGGCACTAATCCCGACATGACCGCGCCGTCAGAAAAAGGAATTATTCCGGCCACTGGGGCGCTGCTGGCCCCTATTGAGCTGACCGCAGGGGTGAAGGCCTACTGCGTAGGCAAGCCCAACCCGCTGATGATGCGCAGCGCCCTCAAAAAGCTGGGGGCACAGCGGGAAGAGACGGCAATTGTGGGCGATCGCATGGATACCGACATCATTGCAGGGATTGAGTCAGAGATTGAGACGGTGCTGGTGTTTAGCGGGGTTACAAAGGCCGAAGACCTACCGAGCTTCGCCTATCGGCCCAATCATCAGCTCTCGGGGGTGGGGCAGCTGGTGCCGTAGCGGGCGCGTGGGATTTGTTTACGGCGTCAGGTCTAGACATAATGAGACCTGTATCACTATTAGAGCCCTATTCAATGAAGCACTCTATGAAACACCTTAAAAAGCTAGTTTTGCTCACCCTGGCGATCGCCCTTGTGGGTCTATCCTCAGTTTGGGCCAGTTCTCCTAGCGCGGCAGATATCCCTGAGGAGAAGGCCGGATTGGTCTACATGCCCAGCGCCTTCAGCGTGGCGGAAACCGGCGATCGCATTGAGGCGCTGTTAGAGGAAAGGCCGCTGAGCCTGTTTGCCCGCATCGACCATGCGGAAAATGCCGCCTCCGTGGATAAAGACCTGCCGCCCACCCAAGTGCTAATCTTCGGCAATCCCAACGCCGGCACCCCGCTGATGCAGTGCAACCGTACCGTAGCCATCGATCTTCCTCAAAAAATGCTCGTTTGGGAAGACGAGGACGGGCAGACCTGGCTAGCCTACAACAACCCCAGCTACCTGATGGAGCGCCATAGCTTAGCGGGCTGTGAGCAAAACATCGTGATGATTGGCCAGGCGCTGCACGGTCTGGCGCGAGCGGCGACTCAGTAGAGTGACCAAAGTCCTTTGAGCGGTGGCCGCCTTTGGGTGGACCGCTTCGCAAATGGCCCCACCCATGAAAGTGCTAGGCTGAATACCTGATGAGGGGCTGATATGGCAAACCAGAAGCGCACCCGCGAAGACATTCTTGAATCCGTCATTGATACGGTTCACCGCAAAGGATTCGTCGCCACCAGTTTGAGTGAGCTGTTTAAGCTCAGCGGGGCGTCCTCAGGCAGCTTCTACAACTACTTTGCATCCAAGCAAGCCCTCGGCCACGCGCTGATTGACCTGGAGTGGGAAAAACTCCAGCAGCGTATTTCAGCCCGCCGCCGACCTGGGGCGATCGCCCATTGAGCAGCTCTTTTGGATTCTCGATCGACTGGAGGAAAAGCAGCAGCCTTTTTGCAGCGGCTGTCTGCTGGGCAACTTGATCGTTGACCTAGTAGAGCAGGACGCTAGCTTTCGAGACCACCTGCAGCGAATTTTTAAGGAGTGGGAGGCGGCTCTGGCTCAGCTCCTGCGACAGGGCCGACCTCATCTTAAAGCAGGGGTTGACCCCGACGCCCTAGCGGAGCAAATTATCACCGTCATTGAGGGGGCGATGCTGATGGGGAAGCTGCACCAAGATCCGGCCCGACTGCGCCGCAGCTTTGATGTGGGTCGCCACCTGATTGCTCAGGCGCTTCAAGAGGATTTCTCAAGCAGCGATCGGGACAATAAGATTGCGGCGATCGCCTAGAGCACCCCACAGATAAAGACCCCACAGCCTGCCTGAGAAAAGTCAGTAACAGCGGATACAGCTTGCGAAAAAGCTTTTAGCTATATATTAGATAGAACGTTCTATTTAATATAGCTATGGCGAATACTACTGTTGATACCTCAGTAAAAGTGCCCCTAACCCCCATCCCCAAAGATGGACTGGAGGAGCTGAGCGCTAAAAATAAGGCCAACCCCGCCGACAAAACTCTCAAAGTTAAGACCGTCTGTGAAGGCAAGTTCCGCAGCCTCAACTACGCCCGCGACCTAGAGCCGTTCGTGATTGACGAGCCCCCTGTCCTGCTGGGAGACAACACCGCACCCAACCCTTCAGAAATCGTGCTGGGCGCGTTTGGCTCCTGCCTCGCCGTTGGGCTACAGGCCAACGCGGCGGCGCGGGGCATTGCCTTAACTAAGCTAGAAATTTATTTAGAAGGGGATATCAACATCACCAGCACCTGGGGCACCGGAGAGCTGGACAACCCTCAAATTGGCTTTACCGACGTGCGGGTAAAAGTGGACATTGACGGCGACGCAAGCAAAGAGACCCTAGCAGAAATGGTAGCCCACGCCAACGAGTGGTCTCCCGTGTCCGCAACGCTGCGGAATCCAATGCCGGTCAGCGTTGAAATGGCCTAAGTCGAACTATCCCAATGGCCTTACGGCTGGCCCCACCTCGCAAAATTCAAACCAAACTTTAGGATGCAGACACTCCAACCCGATTTATCAACCAATACACCGACGCTTCAAACTGCCGCCGAGGCCGTGCGCAGCATCGCCGAGCAGTCCCTAGCGCAGCAGGTACAGGCCATCGACTTAGACGGTAAGTACCCAACCCAAATTATGCATCAGCTGGGAGAGGCGGGCGCTTTTGCCCATGGGGTCAGTCCGGAGTATCAGGGCAGCGGATTGGGCCTGAGGGCCGCCGTCCAGAGCATTGAAGAAATTTCGAAGGTGTGTCTGTCCACCGGGTTTATGGCCTGGTGTCAGGTGGCCTGCACCTGGTATCTACAAAATACCGAGAACGAGGAGCTGCGGGCGACGCTGCTGCCCGACATTGCCACAGGGCGACAGCTTGCGGGCACGGGCTTGTCGAACCCCATGAAGCACTTTGTCGACATCGAGAAAATTGCCCTGACGGCTATCCCGGTTGACGGGGGATACCGGCTCAACGGCATGCTGCCCTGGGTATCTAACCTGGGGCCGGGGCACGGCTTTGGGGTGGTGGCCAAGATCGCCGACAGCGATGACTACCTGATGGCCATGGTGTCGGATGACCTAGAGGGTATGGCGCTGCGGTGCAACGCCCACTTTATCGCCCTGGAGGGCACCGGCACCTACAGCTGCGTCTTTCGGGAGGTGTTTGTCCCCAGCTCCCTGGTTCTAGCGGCCCCTTGCGAAGACTACATCACCCGCATTCGGCCCGGCTTCATCTTGACTCAAGTGGGCATGGGGCTAGGCCTAGCGGAGAGCTGTGTGACGCTGATGAAGCGCTCTAATCAGCGGCTGGGGCACGTGAATTGCTTCCTTGATGACCAGGTAGAAAATATCGAAGCCGACGTGGCGATCGCCCGCGATCGCACCTACGCTCTTGCCGACCACCTCGACGCCCAGGGCACCGCCGATGCGCAGCTGCTGCGGGAAATTATCCAGGCCCGAATCGCGGCGGCGGAGCTGTCGCTGCGGGCGGCTCAGGGGGCGATGCTCCACGCCGGGGCGCGGGCCTACGTCAAGGGTAGCGCGGCGGAGCGCAAGCTCAGAGAAGCGTATTTTGTGGCCATTGTCACCCCTGCCATCAAGCATCTCAAGAAGATGCTGTTTAGCATGCAGGACGCAGCCCTGACGGTACTCCATTAGCAGACGAGAATAATCATGGTTTTTGCATCAGCTCCCAGCCAGAGATGGCAGAACTTATCCTGCCAGCAAGGCACGGCGGAGACCGTGGCGGTTCGCTGCATCATCTGCGGCAGCTTCCACACCACGGCCGACCACTGGAAATACATGGCGGATATGCCGCAAGAGCCAGCGGATCTCGTCGATGATCTGATCAAAATGCGCCTCTATCAGCCCCAGGCATTGGAAGTGGCCGATGCCATCAGTCAGGCCGAGCTGCGCACCGCGCTGTTTGTGCAGATGGCCGCGCAGGGCAATCCAAAGCGGGAGCGCCTGGTGCAGGATCTGATGCAGCTTGCGGGGGGCCTAGACCAGGCCTTTGCCGCCGCCTTTGGCCCCAAAGCAGGGGAGTTCTTCAGCGACGCCCGGCGGATGAGCCAGGTGACGCGGCGTAAGTTTCTGCAAAATGCGGTAATTGGGGCAGCGCTGGTGTCGCTGGCCAACTGCGCCCGACAGCCGGAAGTGGAAGAGGCTGCGGCCCCGTCCGCCCCAGGCGATCTTGAGAAGACGGACCTGAAGGTGGCGTTTTTGCCCATCACCTGCGCCACGCCCATCATCATGTCTGACCCCTTGGGCTTCTACGAAAAGCACGGGCTCAACGTGTCTTTGATGAAGTACGCCAGCTGGTCTGTGGTACGGGACGCAGCGATCGCCGGAGAGCTAGATGCCTACCACATGCTGGCTCCGATGCCCATCGCCATGTCTTTGGGGCTGGGGTCGACGCCGTTTCAGGTGAAGCTGGCCAGCATTGAAAACAACAACGGCCAGGGGATTGCCGTGGCCAACAAGCACCTGGGCAACGTCAACGGCCCAGAAGACTTCAAGGGCATGACCATCGGCATCCCTTACGACTACTCCAACCACAATTTACTCCTGCGCTACTATCTAGCCTCCGGCGGCGTCGACCCCGACAACGACGTTAAGCTGATTGTCCTGCCGCCCCCCGACGCGATCGCCAAAATGTCCACGGGGCAAATCGACGCTTTCATCCTGCCGGACAACTTCACCCAGCGGGTCGTCTTCGACGATATCGGCTTCATCCACCTGCTCACCAAAGACCTGTGGCCGGGGCACCCCTGCTGCGCCTTTGTGGCCTCCCAAGAGTGGATTGACGAATACCCCAACACCTTCCGGGCGCTCAACAAGGCCATTATCGACGGCGCAAACTACGCGAACCAGCCCGCCAACCGCAAAGAAATCGCCGCAGCGATCGCCCCCCGGGAATATCTCAATCAGCCGGTTGAAGTGCTCGAAGCGGTGATGACCGGCAACTTCGAAGATGGCCAAGGTAACTCTCTAGAGGTGCCCGACCGCATCAACTTCGACCCCTATCCCTGGAAAAGCTTCGCCAGCTGGATTTCGACTCAGCTGGTGCGGTGGGACTACATGCCCACAGACAAGGCTAACTACGACGAGATTGGTCGGCAGATCTTCATGACCGACCTAGCGCGGGAGCTGTCTGAGGAGCTAGGCGGCGACCCTCCCCGAGGATCTAACTCGGGTGGAAGAGTCTGAAGCTCGGTGAATTTGACCCCAGCGAGCCCGAGGAGTATCTCAAGGCGCAGGTTGATAAGTACGAGATGTAGCCCCCGTCGGGCGGTAGGGACCTGGCACCGCCATGTCCTCTACGACCCCAGCACTGCATCATTGACCATCTGCAGCAGCGGCGACACCCCAACCTTGCGGGCCGCGATCGCATCTGCAACATACTGCGCGTCTCGGGCAACGCCTGAAAATCGACCTGAACCCCAGGTGTAAAGCCACGGCAGCCCCAAAAAGTACAGCCCGTGGCAGTTGCTCACGCCGCGCCGATGCCCCGGATAGCCCTTGCCGTCAAATACAGGTACCTCCACCCAGCTGAAGTCCATACTGTAGCCAATGCACCAAATCACCGACGTGATGTTAGCGGCGCGGTAGTCTAGGGCTTCTGGCTCAACCTCTGGGTGCCATACCGGCTTATAGGGGGGCTCCTCCGGGGCGTTGATGCCCTGGGCATCAATAAACTTGTCGATGGTCTGCTTGATGCTCTGGGCCACGGCATCTGCCTGGCCCAAATTCTCCTCTAGGTTGGGCTGAAATCTCAGCTGCCCGCCCGCGTCACTCTCCACCTCTTTCAGCCTGCCGTAGAGCTGCATGCCCTCCAAGGCAAACTGCCGCAGGTCAATCTCATGTCCGCCATCGCGGCCCGTGAGGTAGTGGTTCGTCTTGCTGCGCACCTTTTCCTTTTCAGGGTGCTTGTCGATGGGCATGTCATAGTAGCCCATCTGGTCAAGCCAGTCCACCACGTCTTTGCCGCGATACCGGCGGGGCGATCGCGGGGCGCTGCCGAGGGATAGGTGCACCTTACGGCCCGCCAAATGCAGGTCTTCGGCAATTTGACAGCCCGACTGACCGCTGCCCACCACGAGCACTGCGCCCTCGGGCAGGTTGGGGTTGCGGTAGTCCGACGAATGCATCTGCAGGATGTCTTTAGGCAGCCGCTCCGCCATGGCGGGAATGCGGGGACGGTGGTAGCTGCCGGTGGCCACCACGACTTGGTCAGCGGTAAAATCCCCGGCGGAGGTGGTCAGCTCAAAGGCCCGGCCCTGCCGCAGGCGCTGCACCGTCACCCCTTCCCGCAGCGGCGGGTCAAAGCTCTGGGCGTAGCTTTCGATGTAGGCCACAATGTCGTCCCGACGCATAAACCCATCGGGCTCGGCCCCGCAGTAGTCGCGATAGCTATACCCCGGCAGCGTACATTGCCAGTTGGGGGTTACCAGACAAAACGTATCCCACCGCTTTGTGCGCCACGAGTGGGCGATTTTGTGGGTCTCAAAGATCACATGGTCGATGCCGCTCTTCTGGAGGCAGTAGCTCACCGACAGGCCAGCTTGTCCACCTCCGATTACAGCAACAGGGTAATGTTTACTCATTTCACATAGCTCGTTGATTGCTGCAGCAATACCCGCACCGTAAAGGCTACCACTGAGACATCTTGTTGTCTCAGCTACAAAACTTATGAATTTAGCAGTATAACTAGGGGAGCAGCCCTGGTACAGGCTATTGGGCGCTCATGGAGGCCGCTGACCTCCCAATAAAAGCAGGTTATTTCGTTGCAGCCGCCTCAATCGTACCCAATAATACAGAGATATTTAGCTATTTCCGTTCAACTGGTACCACGATATCCCTCTTGGCTCCTATGAATTCCATCGAAGCCAGCGCTACGCCTCTCCCCGAGTTGAATTCGACTCGACTGCTGTTTGATCTCCAGCGGGTGAACCAGGTTGTACAGGGATTTTCAGGTAACCTCGACATCAATACCATTGCCCACCACGTTACCGAGGCGCTGGTGCAGCAGTTTGACTGCGCGTTTGCGCGGCTGTGGATTGTTGAACCCGACCGCACTTCCCTCAAGCTGGTGGCCTCCTCTGGGCTGCATACGCGACTAGATGGGGACTTTGAGCGCGTGCCCATGGGAGCCTACAAAGTGGGCAAGATTGCCCAGAACCGGGTGCCGTTTCTGAGTAATCAGCTGACCCAAGAGTCGTGGGTAAAGGACCGTGACTGGGCGATCGCCAACAAGCTGCAGGGGTTTGCGGGCTATCCACTGATTTCGCAAGACCGGGTGATTGGCGTGTTGGTGAGCTTTAGCCATAAGGCCATGGCGGCAGAGTTTTTGGAAGTGCTGCAGGTGCTCTGCATGGCCACAGCCGTAGGGCTAGATGCCGCAATGCAGTCCCAAAGGCCCACCTCACTCATGCCCGTCTCGGGCTTAAACTGGGTGCTCTCTGAATGGCTCGCCACGGTGCTAACGCCCGTACGGCTGACGCTGATGGGCACCGAGCGGCCCGTTAACCCCTCCGCCGCCTACGTTGTGCTGTGCGTCGCAGAGCGGCTAACCCAGGTGCGGTGCAACTACTGCCGGCTGATCTATGGGTCGGATTCTCTGACCCTTGACGCCATTGTGGCTACGACTGGGGAGAGTCGAAATTCCCTGACCTCCGTGCTGAGGTGCCTGAGTCCGATGCAGCAGTTTGTGACGGGCTGTAGGGGGACGCTGAAGCTGACGCCCGATCACCAGGGCACGTTGCTTCAGGTCAATTTGTCTGTGCCCGCCGCTGAAAATGCTGGAACCGATAGCCTATCTCCCCTGCAGCTGCTTTCCGACCGTGAGCAAGAAATTCTATCGCTGCTGGGACAGGGCCACCGCGATCGCGACATTGCTGAGACGCTGCACATCAGCCAAAGCACGGTCAAATTCCACATCAACAACAGCATTACTAAGCTCAAGGCCAAAAATCGCTACCAGGCTGTCTATGAAGCGGCGATTCACGGCTGGATTTAAACCGGGCGGCGTTGACCTGTTTGTTGACCTATTAAAACTATCAGGTTGAGAAAATCAAATCCGTCTCTAACTTCAGTATGGCCTGTCGCTTGATACAGACCTGCTGATTTTGTAGCTGTTTATACTGGAGCTCGCTTTTATCCCCTCTAAGGTGCTGCATAACGGCTCTGCAGCTGAATTTCAATCTTTAGATTGACCCCAATACTCAAATTTTCAACGCTAACTTGCAACCTTATGAGGATCTACCATGCCTGAAGTGACTACCCCAGCACACCAAGCTGGCGACTTTTTTGTCGATTATGAAGAGAAAGTCTTTCCTGATGTTCAGGCCGACCCGGGCGAGAAAGCACTGGTGACGTTCCACACGGTGGCCTTTGAAGGATCAATTGGACTTGTCAACCTGCTGCAGGCCACGCGGCTGATTCGTAAAGGGTTTGAGACTTCGGTGCTGCTCTATGGCCCTGGCGTAACCCTCGGCATCCAGCGGGGTTTCCCAAAAATCGGGGATGAGGCGTTTCCAGGACACCAAGCCATCAACAATCAGCTCAAAAAGGTCATGGAGGAAGGCGGCAAGGTTTACGCCTGTCGGTTTGCGCTGCAGGCGCTCTATGGCCACGGTGAGCCCTCTTTGATGCCTGGCATCCGCCCCATCAATCCGCTAGACGTCCTAGATCTGGTGCTCATGCACCGCAAAGAAGGCGCGTTTATTCTAGATACCTGGACAATGTAGCCTTTCTTTTACCCACTGTTGTGGACATGGCGGTGCTGTGTCCCTACCCCGTCATCACCCATGCCTTACCCCACCATTCGCGCTGCCGCTGCCCAAATCAGCCCCGTACTGTATGACCGCGCTGGCACCACCGAAAAAGTGCTAGAGGCGATCGCTCAGGCTGCCCGCGAGGGGGCGCAGCTGATTGTCTTTCCGGAGACAATCATTCCCTACTACCCCTACTTTTCGTTCGTGCAGCCCCCCGTGCTCATGGGGAAAGCGCATATGCAGCTGTACGAAGAGGCGGTCACCGTGCCGGGGCCGGTGGTGGACGCGGTGAGCCGCGCCGCCCGCTCCTACGAGATGGTGGTGGTGCTGGGGGTGAATGAGCGGGATGAAGGCTCGCTCTACAACACTCAGCTGCTGTTCGACGCCGACGGCGCGCTGCTGCTCAAGCGCCGCAAGATTACGCCGACCTTTCACGAGCGGATGGTGTGGGGTCAGGGCGATGGGGCGGGGCTAGCGGTGGCCCCAACCGCCGTGGGCCGCGTGGGCGCGCTGGCCTGCTGGGAGCATTACAACCCCCTGGCGCGCTACGCCCTGATGGCCCAGCACGAGCAGATTCACTGCGGCCAGTTTCCGGGGTCGATGGTAGGCCAGATTTTTGCCGACCAGATGGAGGTGACCATGCGCCACCACGCTCTAGAGTCGGGGTGCTTCGTGGTCAACGCCACGGGCTGGCTGACCCCCGGGCAGCGCCAGCAAATTACCCCAGACGAAAAGCTGCAGAAGGTGCTGAGCGGCGGGTGCTATACCGCCATCATCAGCCCAGAAGGGGTGCCGCTGTGCGACCCAATTTTTGAAGGGGAAGGGCTGGCGATCGCCGATTTAGATTTTGCTTTGATCGTCAAGCGCAAGCGGATGATGGACTCGGTGGGCCACTACGCCCGCCCCGATTTACTCAAGGTGCAGCTCAACGGTGACGCTTGGGGGCCCCTGTCGAGGAAGGCCGACGCAGGCGATAGGTCTACAGGATTTCCCTCGCCACCGCCAGTAAATAGTGAGACCCAAAGTCCGACCTCAAAAGGCCGTCGCAGCGGTCTAAACTTAGATCTTCAAACTCAGGGTGATGAATCTCGTAAGCCGTCCGAATCGCCTCAAGCTCCCTAGATTTAACATCCTTTATGAATAAGCAGCAATTGATCACCGACCTACAGTCCCAGGGGCTGCGGGTAGCGGATGCCTCGGCTGGCGCTGAGGGCCGCAAGGGCGGGGCGGGGCCGTCTGACCATAAGGCCATCACCATTGACGGCACGACGGTGATGGTTCCCATCTATACGGGGACTGCGAGCCAGTCGCCTTACCAGGTGCAGGCCGCCCAGACGACCCGCGACCAAAGCATGGCGCTGCAGCACGACGACGCAGCTTTAGAGGCGGCGATCGCCTTCCCGCCGCGCCCTAAGTTCTACGACCTCACCACCACCGACGGCACCCCCTACTCAAAAATTGCCCTGCTCCACAGCCGCGATGTGCTGGCGACCACCGTGCTGCAGATGTGCATGCGCTACCGCGACCCCGACACCGCCTGTCAGTTTTGCGCCATTGAAAACTCCCTCACCGCCGGGCGCACCGTGGCCCGCAAGCACCCCGAGCAGCTCGCTGAGGTCGCCGCCGCCGCCGTTGCCTTGGATGGGGTGCGCCACATGGTGATGACCACCGGAACCCCCAGCACCCCTGACCGAGGGGCCGCCCACCTCGCCGCCTGCGCGCAGGCGGTCAAGGACCGCGTTAACCTACCGATCCAGGCCCAGTGCGAACCGCCAGACGACTTTGTCTGGTTTGACCGCATGAAGGCGGCGGGCATCGATAGCTTGGGGATGCACCTGGAGGTCGTGGAGCCAGCGGTGCGGGCTAGAATCATGCCGGGTAAGGCAGAGATCCCGGTTTCGCGGTATTTTGAGGCCTTTGCCGCCGCCGTTAAGGTCTTTGGCTGGGGGCAGGTGAGCACTTACCTGCTGGCGGGGCTGGGGGACAGCGCCGAGACCCTAATATCCACCTGCGATCGCCTAATTGACGCGGGGGTCTATCCCTTTGTGGTGCCGTTTGTCCCCATTACGGGGACGCCGCTAGAGCACCACCCGGCCCCCTCGCAGGCCTTTATGACCACGGTGTATCAGGCGGTGGGGGAAAAGCTGCGCCGCGCCGGGATGTCTTCTGCTGAGATGAAGGCGGGCTGCGGCAAATGCGGGGCTTGCTCGGCGCTTTCCCTGTTTGAGTAGGACATCCAAGCCATCAAGGAGAACGCTATGGCCCACCGCTATCGCTTTGAGCTGGCGCGATCGCCCAGGAATCTTCGCGCCTACTACGCCCTGAGAGAGACTATCTTTTGCCACGAGCAGAATTTGTTCGAGGGCAGCGACCTGGACGAGACAGACGCAACGGCTTACCCCATTGTGGCGCTCCAGACCGACTCCCCCCTGCTGGCTCTGCCCACCGTCGTCGGCGTGGTGCGCATCTACGAAACCGAGCCGCGTCAGTGGTACGGCGGGCGGCTGGGGGTGCATGTGGACTATCGGCGCGCGGGCCGTATTGGCAAAGGCCTGATCGTCAAAGCCGTTTCTACCGCCAATGCCTGGGGCTGCGATCGCTTTTTGGCCACCGTGCAGCTGCAAAACGTGCGCTTTTTCCGCCGCCTGCACTGGCAGTCGCTGGAAACGCTAGAGATTCAGGGCCGTCCCCATCATCTAATGGAGGCGGATTTAGAGGCCTACCCCCCCTGTAGGGAGGCGCGGTTTGAGCTGCCGGGCTATGGTGCTGCGTCGGACGGTGGGGCCCGGCAGGCCTCGTAATGCTGGCACAGATTGTCGCAGAGCTGCAGCAGGCCGTCAGCCTTAAGCACAAGCAGGATATTCAGGTGGCGGCCCGTCAGCTGGGGCAGTGGGTTCCCCATCCCCAGACGCAAGCGCCCATCGCTCTGGGGGACGACTGCGCCGCGATTCCCCAAGGCAATGGCTACCTGCTGCTCGCCGCCGAGGGGCTCTGGCCGCAGCTTGTCCAAAGCGAGCCCTGGTTTGCGGGCTGGTGCGCCGTGATGGTCAACGTCAGCGATATCTACGCCATGGGGGGCCGACCTTTGGCGGTGGTGGATGCCCTGTGGAGCCAAGACGCCCAGGGTGCCGCACCGCTCTGGGAGGGGATGATGGCGGCCTCCCACGCTTTTGGCGTACCCATCGTGGGGGGACATTCCAATCATCACAGCCCTCACGATGCCCTAGCCGTAGCCATTCTGGGGCAGGCCACATCCCTAATCACCAGCTTTAACGCCCAGCCGGGCGACGTCCTGCTGATGGCCGTAGACTTAGACGGGAAGCCCCACCTTAGCTACCCATTTTGGAACGCAGCGACCCACAAGGAGGGGCCAACACTGCAAGCCAACTTAGCCCTGCTGCCCGCCCTCGCGGAGCGCGGCTGGTGCGACGCAGGCAAAGACATCAGCATGGGCGGACTGGTGGGGACGCTGCTCATGCTGCTGGAGACCTCTGGCGCTGGGGCCACCTTAGACCTAGGCGCGGTGCCTCGCCCTAGGGAAGTGCCGCTGACGCGGTGGCTGCTGAGCTTTCCCAGCTATGGCTTTTTGCTCAGCGTGCGACCTGAGCGGGCGGCTCAAGTGCAGGCCCTCTTTCGGTCCAGAGATTTGACCTGCGACGTGGTGGGTCGGGTGACGGGCGATCGCGCTTTGACTCTCACCCTAGGCCAGGAGTCGAGGCCGTTTTGGAACTTCCGGCAGCAGGCGCTAACCGGATTTTTCGCCCCGGATGGCGATCGCGCTCAATAATCCCAAAAATATCCCTATGCCCTTCCGCATCGCCCTACTCACCTACTCCACTAAGCCTAGGGGCAGCGTCGTCCATACCCTAGAGCTGGCCGCCGCCCTCACCCAGCTTGGCCACCAGGTCTGCATCTACGCCTTGGACAAAGGCACCAGCTTCGAGCGATCGCTCCCCTGCAGGGTTCGGCTCATTCCTGCCCAGCCCGCCCCCGCCGACATCGATGGTCTAATTCGCCAGCGGATTGCGGAATTTGTCGCCGCTCTAGAATCCACCGCAGGCCAATACGACCTCTACCACGCCCAGGACTGCATCGGCGCTAACGCCCTAGCCCAGGCGGGTGTCTCCCCCATTCTGCGCACTGTCCACCACGTCGAGGCCTTCGAAAGCCCTTATCTCCAGCAGTGCCAAGAGCGCTCTATCTACAGGCCAGACCGCTGCTTAGTGGTGAGCGATCGCTGGCGAGTGACCCTGCAGGCCGAGTACGGCATTGAGGCGGGGCGAGTGGTCAACGGCGTGGACCGGCAGCGATTTACTCCGCAGATCAGCGGCGAGGAGGCGCAGCTGCGATCGCGCTATGGGCTGAGCGGCCCGGTGTTCCTCACCGTTGGCGGCATTGAGCCTCGCAAAAATTCTATTCGCCTGCTGCAGGCCTTTGCCCAGGTGCATCGCCATCACCCCACGGCCCAGCTGATGATCGTCGGCGGAGCTACGCTGTTTGACTATCAGGCCTACCGCGATGAGTTTTTTGCCGTTGCGGAGGCTCTAGACTTGCGGGAGGCGCTCGTGCTGCCGGGGGTAGTGCCGGGCGAAAGCCTGCCCGCCCTGTATCGGTGCGCCGATGCGTTCGCGTTTCCCTCCCTCAAAGAGGGCTGGGGATTGGTCGTGCTGGAGGCGATCGCCTCCGGGCTGCCCGTTGTGGCGTCTGACCAACCGCCCTTCACAGAGTTTCTGTCCCCCCAGCAAGCCTGCCTCGCCAACCCGCTGGACCCGGCGGCGATCGCGGCGGCGATGGTGCGATCGCTTGACCCCGCGATCGCGGCGGCGATGGTGCGCCAAAGCCAACCTATTTTGGACCGCTACACCTGGGAGCGCTGCGCTCACCAGCACGTGAGGGAATACGAGCGGCTTTGTGCTAGCTCTACTGTAACTGCAACCGTGGGATGACCTATGCCTGAAATTCAGTTCAAGATTCAGTGGCCCGACGGCTCTCAAGAGCTGTGCTACTCGCCGTCTTTGGTGGTGCAGGACTACCTAACGGCGGGGGAAGCCTATGGCCTAGAAGACTTTGTCGAGCGATCGCGGGAGGCTTTAAGCATTGCGAGCGATCGAGTGCAAAAGAAGTATGGGTTTCCCTGCGGTCGGGCCATAGGGCAGCGGCAGGCGATTGAGGCTAAAGCAAAAAGCTACCGAGACTTGAAAGAGCCATCAGTGTTGCTGCTCGAATTCATCTCGTAGCTCGGTAACCAGAGAGATCGGCTAAAACAGCCTTAGAACTTCATACAATAGGTGTGGTTACAAAGAGTTTCAAAACTCTTTTCTTGACCCATTTTTAATCGTAGACATGCAAACCTAGCACCTGCTATTTTGATGTGGGCCGCAAAATCTGCTTGAATTTAGAAGGGTGTAGTCGAGAACAGGTATCTTTATTTAAAACCATTTTCTTACTACAAAAAACAGACTTTACAGCTTCAGAAACAGCTAATGTCGGGGTTGGTTTGCTTGCAACCGATAAAATTAAAGAGAGTAGCGTCAACTATCTCGTTGCAGGACGTCGACTCGCACTGCCGCTAGCGGCAACGACGCTCATGGCGCAGTCCGTAGATTCAAATGCCACCTTTGGCAACACAGACTTAGCGGCCGAGTTTGGGTTTTGGGCAGGGGCTTCTCTCCCCCTTGGCCTAGCGCTTTGCCTGCTGTTGACCGGGCTTTTCTTTGCCAAACCTCTTAATAAAATGGGCTATTGCTGCTGCTGGCGTTTGATCTAGTTCTCTGGGTCACATACCCCGCAGCTTGCTGCGGTCTAGAGAACAGCGCTCGATAGGGCGCTGTTGAGCGAAGCCGAGCCACGAAGTGTGTGAGGCATAGCAAAGTGATACTCCGCAGCTTGCTGCGATTGAGAAGTTCATTTAGGATTTGCCGGGTTGCTAGTCCCCTTGGCCGGAGGACTATTTTGGCCAAAGGCAACACAGGCAGGGGCGATCGCCTGTATGCTCGTCGGCTCAGCCACGCGTCTAGTTCTGTTTGTGATGAGGCCAACGGCGTTTGGCCTAAATAACGCCCTGCTCTACATTCCCAACGATATATTCAGCTCCGATTTCGATGGTTTGCCGACGCTCTTGAGTCCTCTTTTGGGGTTCGTTGTATTCGTTGCGGTGTCTCTCTTGACCTACCGAGAGCCGTCTCGGCGCGCTCAAGGGCTGTTTTGAGACCAGCAATTCTCAGTATGGCGAAAGGGTATCCAGAGGAAGGATAGAGGAGTATTGTAATGGCATCGAAGTAGGAGAGAGGGCCAGTGCTTGGGGGCCAGTGTTCAGGATCGCCGTTCATCGATAGCAGCTCGGCACTTATTGCATTGGTTCAGTTGCTTAGGACACCAGAATCGGCTGAACGCCTGACATTGTGTCGGCAACTGAGCGCGCAAATGTCCTAATGCATCAGGACATTCGCTATAGCTCGGCAAGGGACATGGAAAAAATCTCTATTATTGTGCTGATCAAAAATCGGACGCGCCATTTGCGCCATCTCCTTCTGGGGGTGCAGCGGCTGAGCCCGCCGCCGGAGGGCTTTGACATTGAAACCGTAGTCGTTCACATGAACGAGACGGCACAGCCGCCCCCAGATTTTTTCACAGGACACTATGTCACAACCGAAGTCCACACTTCAGCAACGAAGCTGCCCTTAGCGCAGGCGCGCAATCAAGGCGCACAAACCGCCGCTGGCGATCGCCTCATTTTTTTAGATGTCGACTGCATTCCGGCGGCCCGTCTCGTGGCGGATTACCACCCTGCGTTTGAAGCGGCTCCTAACGCCATTGCGATGGGGGGCGTTTACTATCTGCCTGCGCCCCTACCCGACGGCTGGGACGCCGCCGACTTGAGGCGGCAGGGTCGCCCCCATCCCGCCCGAACCTACCCTGAAGCGGGCACCCTGCAGCCCACCCGCGACTATCACCTGTTTTGGTCACTCAACTTTGGGCTACGGCGATCGGTTTGGGAGCAGATCGGCGGCTTCGACGAGCGGTTTCAGGGCTACGGCGCAGAAGACACTGATTTTGCGTTTTCAGCCCAGGAGAAAGGCGTTCGCGTGGCTTGGCTCGGGGGCGGAACCGCCTTTCACCAATACCACGACCAATATGCGCCGCCGCTGCAGCATTTTCACGACGTCCTGCGCAATGCCGCCGTTTTCTATCGCAAGCGACAGTGGTGGCCGATGGAAAAATGGCTGCAGCAGTTTGTCGAAGCCGGGTATATCGAGTGGTCCCAGACCGCATCCACCATTCGCGTTGTGGCAGAACCTACAGATGAGGCGATCGCGGCGGCCCGTCAATCTGTGCGGTAGGGACATGACGCCGCCCTGTCCACTTAAAACGCATAGTCCTACATCGTCAACGCTGAAACCATCAAGCCGCTGAAGACACCGATCGCGGTGAAACTAGGGCAAACTGCTCCGAGATGTAGTTTGCCGCCCGCTCTGCGCCATCCGTAGACAATATCTTTGGCCAGGCGTTGCTATCTAAACGATTAGCCTGCGTCAACACCGCCTGCCAAGCCTCCCCCGTTTGGGGCCATTCCGTCAAAACGACGGCTAGATTATGCTTGGCTAGCTGAGCTGCCTTTGTGGTCTGTTCTTCAAAAAAGCGCCATTCGGGAGCCGTGATGAACGGTTTGGCCTCGTGGCCAATCTCTAAAACGCTGTTGTTGCCGGTGTTCGCAATCACGATCGCGGCCTGCTGCACATAGCGCTCAGAATCGGCGACGTAGGGCAGGATTTCGAAGTTGTCTCCCCTCTGCGCTTGGTCGAAGCCAATCCCAATCCATCGATAGTCTGACACCAGCGCTGATGCTGAGGCGATCGCTGCCGGTGTCAGCTGGCTCACGCCTTTACCGCGCATGATCAGCACGTAGGGCGTTTGGGAAACCGGCGCTAGTGACTTCGGTGGCGGTTGAGTTGAAATGCCGCCGACGTAGCAGGTCTTTTCCCGCATCCAGCTGGGTACCCAATCTTCTTCAAAGGGCTGCGGGTAGCTGGCGATTAATCCCGCTGCAGCGCGATAGCTTTGAAAATGGGCCGCATCGTCGCGCCTACCGTTCATTCGCATGTAGAGGTAAGGGATGCCGCACAGCCGCATCAGCATCGCGGTTTCGGCACAGACATCAATTACCGCTAGGGAACAGCGATGGCGATCGCACAGCTCCACCATAGTCTGCACCCGGTCCAAGTAGGCGCGATCGCTGCCGTAGGGGACATGTAGGGCATCGTCAGCAAGCTGGCGATCGCCGTCTAACCGAAGCGGGGGAATGCGGCAAACGAGCGTATGGGGGCTGAGCCCCTTAAACAGGCCCGGATTTTCTGACGCCACTACCACCGGAACGTCGAGATGCTGCAAAATTGCTTCGGCGCGGCGGGTATGCCCAGACCCATCGGCGTTGACAACGTAAAGGATCGAATGACTGGTCATGACACCAAGGGCAGCGCGGCAGGTATAGGCTGGAGGCGATCGCTGACTAGGGTTTGATAGAGCCGGGTGTAGCTTTGAACCATGGTGGCTATTGAGAACTGTTCGATTGCGCGTTGACGACAGCGTTCTCGGGAGAGCTGCTGCGCTTGTCTGATAGCCCAAGCCAGCGCCTCAGCGTTTTCAGCCACCAAAACGCCCGTTTCCGGGGTCACAACTTCTGACAGGGCACCCCGGTTAAACCCGGCGACGGGGGTGCCGCTGGACAGGGCTTCGGCGGCAACTAAGCCAAACGGTTCATCCCAGCAGGGCGTGCAGACAAAGGCGCTGGCCTGAGCGACTTGGCTGGCGAGTTCGTCAGCGCTCAAATTTCCTAGGTAGACTGCCTGGTTGCTGAGCAATGGCTTGACCTCTTTTAAAAAGTAGTCAGGCTTATGGATTGGCCCACAAATCTTGAGCTGAACGCCCGCTAGCTTTGCAGCCTGAATCGCCAAATGCGTTCCCTTCTCAGGCGTGATGCGGCCAAACCAAATCGCATAGTTTTGCTGCTTGCTGGCCGGTAGCCAATGATTGGTATCTACGCCGTTGTAAATCAGGTGCGGCTTTAGCTGGGGCACGGCGCTCTGCCAAGATTGGGCAACAGATCTTGAAATAGCAATGACGTGATGATTGAGGGCTGAAACGCTCGCTTTAAAGCCTTCGATGAGGCTACCAAATGGCGGGGTGTGCAGCACCGTTACCATTGGAATGGGCAAGGAGAAGGCTAATTTTAGAGGGGCGTAATGCAGGCTGTTGTTGTGAACCAAATCATAGTCGCCGCGCTTCAAAAAGCGCATCAGCGAGACATACCGTCTCTCTCGATACGAAACGATTTCTCCGTCGGATCTAAAGATCTCAATCGCTGTTGGTCTGAAGAAAGGGACGAAAGGCAGGCTTTTGTCAGAGCCGAGAGCCGAGAACAATGTAACCTCGTGACCTGCTCGCTGCAGTTGCCTTGTGAGGCTGTCGGTGTGAGCTTCTAAGCCCCCCGCAAAAGGCTGTTTGATAGGGTAGTGAGAATGAGAAATAATTGCTATTTTCACAGAGAAACTCTTTGCACAAGGTTAGTTGGGCATGCCGCAGTACTGCGTGGCTATTTGATCGGAGGTATTCAAGCTCAAAAGAGGTCTTTTGTTCTACTAACCTGCTATACCGTCAAAATAGCGGCAAAGCGCTGAAGCAGCCATCTTTCCGTAGGTATAAGCCCAAATAGAGATAGTATTTGAAGCCGAGCGTAGATTATTGCGGGCGATCGCTAGTATTGCTTGACGAAAATAGAGCTACTGTTTAAGAGCAGGTGGTGGAGCTAGGCTAGTGCCACAACAAGCAGCAGTGCCAATCGTTTCTAAGCGAATCAGAGCGAGAGGATTTAGCTACTAGACAGGAAGCCCCGCGCTCTACCCGTCAGGGTGTGCGTCGGGATGAGAGTCGCGCTAGCCGAAGTGCGCCCGCAAAATGATGCACAGCCGATAGTGCGCTCAGCGCTGAGGCTAGCAGTTGGTATGATAGAGATAGCAAGGTGATACACCCCGCAAAGAGTGTGACGGGCCCGTAGGCGAAAGCTGCAAGTCACCCGTTCCTCAGTTTGCAAATGTATCTGCGACACATAGTGCGTATCCTCCCTCGCGGAGATGAAAATTCAAAACTCTGCCGTGGGGCATCAGGCGGAGTATAAACCTATCTCAGGATATGTCTCGGCAATAGCTGGGAGTCACTGAGGAAGCCCGCGCTGTACAGCTTGCTGTCAGCGTCGGGAGGATGTCACTTTCCACTGACTGAGTAACCGCTGTAGATCGACTAGTTCAGCGGCAAAGGTCATATTTGTTGTCAGGTCCATGTTGGAGACAGCCCATTCGATAAAGAACTGGCTTTCTCTGATGAGATGCTGGGCGACGGGCTCGTCTGTGCCGCTGTGGGTCAGCAGTTGGATGCGTGTAAGGTTCAGCGCAAGGCTGTCAAGCTGGGTTGCTCGGTCGGCTTGCAGGTATTGTCTTTTGAGGATGTCCCAGTTTATTGCCATTGAACACCACCTAAGAGCGATTGTACGATTGGGTCAATGTTTTCTCGGAGGGCAGGGTCTTGGATTTCCATTGAGCGGTTGTTGGCTTTGGGGCGGATGTTGATGATTGATTCGTATCCGACGGCTTGTTTGAGTGGATACCAGTCGGCTCCCCAAATGTCGGCTTGCTGACTACCATCTTTCAACAGAATCAGTTCACAGTCGGCGTGTAGCTCTCCGCCTCCAGCAAAGATTTCGCGTTCGAGATCTACAGCCAGCTTAATGTATATTCCCAATATCTCTAGCATCTGGCGCATTTGCTCGGGAGCGGCGCGGCTGCGGATAATGTAAATCATTAAGCTTTTGAATAAAGCGATATAGGTTGAATACCCTATGGAGCCTGTTTATGAACATCTCGGGCCTGTCGTTTTTTGACGAGCGTCTGAGCTCGGCGGTTGAGGGTTTGAGCTTAACGGTTGGGGTTCTGAACTCGAATGGTGAGGCTCTGAGCTTGACAATTGGTGCTTTGAACTCGGCGATCGCCTTACTTTCTCGGAAGCATTAGTACTGAACTCGGAGGATGAAGCTTGAGGTTCAATCTCTTAGGGGTTGAACGTGACTTATGAAAGCTGTGGTGAAGCGCTGTGCTGTGTGCCCTCCGAGACTTCTTCTCTATAATCTCACTAACTATTGGTGAGAAATTAACGGGTTCGGAAATCGCTGCAAGCCAGAAATGATAGGGGATAGAAGCTATTTCAGTCAGGGACGCAGAAAATCTCGGTATTCGGCCTACTAAGTTATGCAGTTCTGACAATCAAAGCTTAGTGAGCGCAGATGGCTCTCGCTAAAGAGCAAAGCCCCAATCATCAGTCGCTAAATAACACTCACCCAGCGATCGCACTCCAGCAGCGATCGCCCACATACCTACAGCAAAGATCGCAAAACCCCTCCTTGCTACTCAGCAGTCCGAAAGCGCTAGCAACGCGATCGCCCCCACCAAAAAATTTCCTTAGTACACTTGTCAGCGCCCCCAACAGCCGCTACAGTTTCTACCCATGGGCACCTAACCCGTGCCCATCAATCAGACGCCCAATACTTTAGCGCGCCCCCTGGCAGTGAGCCAACACCGACCAGGGAGCATCACCATTACGTTGGTACGAGCAACGCAATGGCTACCGCCGATTTTATCCTGTGGTAGCCATCCCGTTCTTCATCGTATGGATGGCTAGTCCTGGGCGTCTTTCCTCCAAACCACAGGAACATGATCTACATCATCAACGGCCTCCAGGGCCGCACCGACTCGCCTACGGCTCATTGCCCTCGGCCATCCCTACGCCGTAGACCACTGTCGCAAGCGGCCCCACAAGCTAGACTACGCGGAAATCAATGACTGGTCCATCCCCCTACCCATCATCCACAGCACCGAGGTTCTCCGCACCGCAGACCCCGGCGACGTTATGCGTATCCTCACTAAGCGGATTGCCCCCCCGGTGTAAGCTGACCATTCTTGCCGTGACATGGCTCAGGCGCGAAGGGTCAGCCGCGACACGGCAAGGGTAGAACTGACGTAAAAAAACTCTGGCTGCTAGGTGTATATCGGAGATCCCCCCAGCCCCCTTATGTGAAGCAGGGGGGATCTATCCCGGGGAGAAATACGCTACTGGCCAACTGGTACGAGGTGACGATAACTTGCCCTGATGGCTAAGTAACCTACAAGAATGCCTTTGCCACCAATTTCCGCATCATAGATGAGACGGTAGCTGACATCGTTCGTGCCGGACGTACTCGCTGGAGGGTAGAGAACGAGAACAACAGCACCCTGAAGACTAAGGGCTGACAACCTGAAGTACGACTTCGGCTATGGCCAGAGACATCTAGCTGCCCTGCTAGCTAACCCCCAACATCCTGTCATTGCTCTTTGAGACTTCTGGGCTTGCTCTTACCGCAGCTTTAGCCTATATTTGAAAGGTTGTGGAATCACGGTTCGGTCATGGCTGTCCCCAAGAAGAAAACATCTAAATCGAAGCGCAGCATGCGCCGGGCTACCTGGAAGCGCCAGGCTGCGCTAGAAGCCCAGAAGGCTCTGTCTCTCGGTAAATCCGTGCTCACCGGTCGCTCCCGGAGCTTTGTCTATCCGGCAGGCGAGGAAGACGAGGACGACGACGACTAAGGTCTGTTTCACCCAAATATTGCTATGCAGAGAGAGCTTATAGACAGTCCTCTCTGTTTGTGCTGCCCAACTGCTTTTGCCCCTGACTGCTATAGTTGAGGCGAGCAGCTTCGTGGCAGCGTGCCCAATGGCCATGTCTCAGCTTAGACGAGGGCTGACAGCGTGACATCGCACAATTACCGAATTGCAACGGCTCAAGACATAGACTTTATCAGACGCGCCGAGCAGCAGGGGTTTGCCTGCTCAGCAGCCGACGTCGATCGCGCTATAAAGCAGACCGGCCTCGAAAGATTCCGCATTGTGGAGCGCGACTCGCATCCCGTTGGCCAGCTGGTTGTGTTGCCCAGCGCCCAGTGGTGGCTCGGTCAAAAAATTCCCATGGCGGGCATTGCTGCGGTGAGCATCTTGCCCGAGGCGCGGCGACAGGGCAACGCGAGGGCGCTGCTTCAAGGGATGCTGCGCGAGCTGCACGACGCAAAGATACCGCTGTCGGCCCTCTACTCCGCCGCTGACCCGCTGTATCGGCAAATGGGATATGGCGCGGGCGGAACCTCCTGTGACTGGCAGGTTTCGGCGCATCAAATTGGGGTAAGCAAAATGCCGCTTCCGGTGCAGCCAGCGGCGTTCGATAGTGAGGTACTGCAGCCGATTCAGCAGCGCTATGCATGCCACCATTCTGGACACCTCGATCGCCATGCGGGACTCTGGGCCCAAATCCTGGGGTCTGAAGATCGTCCCCTTTACGGTTACCTTATGGGCCGCGATGCCCCTGAGGGCTACATCTTGTATGACCTCAGCTTCAAGGCCCAATCTACCCTCAGCGTCGTTGATTGGGCGATCGCAACCCCTGCTGCAGGCCATACTCTGTGGGCTTTCATAGCCCAGCACAGCTCCCAGTTTAATGTCGTGCAGTGGCGAGGTGGTGCAGCTGACCCCATGGCCCTGCTGCTGCCGGACCAAACGGCAAACCTCCAGAACCTAAGCTATTGGATGTTGCGGCTGGTCGACGTTCCCCTGGCCCTAGCGGCGAGGGGTTACCCTACAGGCGTGACGGCAGAACTCAGCCTTGAGGTTGCGGACTCGGCGCTGCCCGTTAACCAGGGCTGCTGGACGCTGTCAGTCAGCGAGGGACGCGGGCAGGTAACCTCGGGTAGTGTGGGGGCGCTGTCACTGTCAGCTAGCGCTCTGGCGTCACTTTACTCGGGGCTACTTTCCCCCTACCAAATGCGGCAGATGGGCTGGTTGGCGGGACCGGACGAGGCAGTGGCGATCGCAGCGGCCCTATTTGCCGGCCCTTCCCCCTGGATGCCCGACCGGTTTTAGGTGCAATCTGCTTTTAAGCAGGCTCCTCGTTCACGCCACAACGCGCTCAGGCAGCAGCGTCAGAATATCCGCGCCGTCCTCTGAGACCACAAGGGTGTGCTCAAACTGGGCTGAGAGCTTGTGGTCTTTGGTGATAGCGGTCCAGCCATCGTCCAAGACCTCGACGTCATGGGCTCCCTCGTTGAGCATTGGCTCAATGGTAAACACCATTCCGCGCCGCAGCTTTCGGCCCTTACCGGCCTTGCCGTAGTGAGGCACCTGAGGAGCGGTGTGGAATATACGGCCCACGCCGTGGCCGACAAAATCTCGAACCACCGAAAAGCCCTCAGCCTCGGCATACTCTTGAATAGCAGCGCCAATGTCGCCGATGCGGGCTCCCGGCCTCACCTGAGCGATGCCCCGCATCAAGCATTCCTCCGTGACCTCTACCAATCGCTTAGCAACAGGAGACGGAGTGCCGACAAAGTAGGTGCGGGAAGTATCGCCGTGGAAGCCGTCTAGAATAGGCGTCACATCTATATTGATGATGTCTCCATCTTTCAAGACTTGCTTAGCGTTGGGAATGCCGTGGCAGACAACCTCGTTGACGCTGGTGCAGAGAGACTTGGGGAAACCGTGGTACCCCAGCGGTGCGCTCTTCGCCCCTCGCTTTTGGGTCCACTCCTCGGCGGCGTCGTTGATCTCTAGCGTCGTCGTACCGGGCTTTACCAGCGGCTCCAGGTAAGCCAAAAGCTCAGCAGCCATCTGCCCCGCTTTTCGCATTTGCTCAATTTCTCGGCCAGAGAGTAACGTAATAGATTCTTGTGCCATGGGAGTTCGGTAACGCTCAATTCTTAGTGTAGTCCTAATTATGGCGACCATCACCCTAGAATGGATTTAGGAGCGATCGCTCTAGTCACCTGCAGCGGGATTTGTGCTGATGATTGTCATCGCGGCTGACGGGTTACAGAAATATCTAATCCAATGCTCCTTTGGATTACGTCAAGGAGGCAATGATGGCAAAGAGTAAAGCAAGGAGTCAGCGGGTCGAGCCGCTGCCCATTGAAGCTGAGGTTGTCGATGCGTTAACGGCTGATCCAATAGACCTAAAGTCTGCCGCCGTCGATGAAGATGAGGCAGCGGTAGAAGACGTACAGCCTGTTGATGCTGAGGTTGAAGGGACGGGCGCTGAGGCCGACCTGAAGAGCCCAGAGCCCCAACCTGTCGTCGAGCCTGCTGCTGTCGAGCCTGTTGCTCCTGACGGTGCTAAAGCGGCTGAGGGCACTGATAAAAGTGACGCTAAACTCCCGAAGGGCGATCGCCCTAGTGACGAGCCCGCTGGCGCTGACTTTTCTAAAGCGGAGGACGCATCAGGTGCCGTGGCCAAAGCGGATAACACAGACGTCCCTATAAAAGCAGCGGCTGAAGTACGGGTAGCGGCTCCAGACGATACGACTGCAGCAGACGCAGCTAGAGCCGTTGTTGCCACCGTCGTTATGGACGTCGTTATGGACCAAGAGGGCGATGACGATGTCGCCGCTGCTGAGATCCCTTCTCCTGCTCCTGCTGACACTGCCGCTCCTGAAGCGACGCCGCCTAGCGTAGACCCGCCAACGGTGAACGGCGCAGAGGCGGATAGCGCCGCGATCGCAGCCCTAGAGAGGCAGCTCGCTCAATCCCAACAGCGAGAACAGGCGCTGCAAACCAAGGCAAAAGAGCAGCAGGCCACCATCGAAGAGCAGCGGCAGCATATCGCCCAGCTTCGCGCATCGGTCGAGAAAATAGCCACCCTGCAGCGAGAGCTTGCCGAAGCCAAGGACTATATCCGCAACTTAACCCAGGGCTCCTCTAATCAAGCGCCGTCCCAGCGCTCAGAGATGCGGTCTGCAGCGCCGGCAGCCCCGCCGGTCGTGCCTTCTAAAGGGAGACCTGCAGCTCGCCCTGCTTCCCGACCTTTTCCCATCTCGGCAGCCCCCGCCTCACGTCGCCCCAGTCCATCGGCTGCTTCGCCGTCCCTACCCCCCATGTCAACAGAGCAGATGCCCTCAGGGCAAACAACACTGACCCCGCCTCCTGGGGTCGCCCCTCTCCAGCGCCCTGAGGGAACCCCAAAGAAAACTTCTGGGCTGCAGCGGGTGAAGCGCAGCACGCTGGCGTCCAGCAATGCGGGTTCTGGTGATGCGGCCTCCGCTGACGCCGAGACCCAAAAAGCTCAGCCCAAGCTTCCCCCGCCGAAGATCTCCGACGCGGATATTGGCTGGTTTGACTAACGGCTCACCACAGAGAGATCCTGCACCGCGACGGAGGGGGTATAGCAAGGGCCATTCCACTGGGGGTCGTTGCCTAGAGTGACCTGCTTAAGCGCAGCGTAGACGTTGCCGGAGACCATGGTGTTCTTCACCCGGCCCACGATGCGTCCACGCTCCACGCGGTAGCCCAGGTCCACATTGATGGAGAAGTCACCCGAGATGCCGCCATCCCCCCCCAGCATTTGGTCCACCACAATGCCGTTGTCGAGGTGCTTGATCAAATCGAGCAGCGATCGCTCACCGGGCTCTACAAGAAAGTTAAACAGCCCTGGGGTAGGATAGCTGCCCAGCTGCGGACGAAACCCATTGCCCGTGCTGCCGCTGCCCAAGCGATCGCCAATGGTACGGTCGGTGTAGAACAGCTGCAGAATGCCCTCTTCAACAAACATAATCTCTTTAGTGGGAATGCCCTCATCATCGAAGGGACAGCTAAAGGGGCCTACCTGGGGCTGCTGCGATAGGGTGAGCTGAGGGCTGAGCACCTGCTCCCCCAGTAAGTCGCTCCAGGGAGAGGCTCGCTCAATCACCCGCTTGCCGTCCAACGCCGCCTGCACGGTATCCCACAGCAGGTCTGCCGCCTTTGAGGTAAACAAGACGGGAACCCGGCCTTGAGGCGCATCGACGGTGCCCTGGGCCCAGTCAATGCGCTGCAGAATCTGATCGACTAAGTCTTCTGTCGAAAGCTGATCTCGCCGGGTTTCGCCGTCCGACACGTTGAGGAAGTCGCCCTCGCGAACGCGCTCAACGCTCATATAGCTGCTGAGGGTGGTGTCGGTGTAGCGGTAGTCTAAACCCTCGGAGTTGAGCAGTCGCGTGGTTTCCGCCTCACAGCTCCACTCGGCGTAGCACAGCACCTCGGGATGACGATCGCGCACCTGGGCGATCGCCGCTTCGCCCCAATCGATCAGCTGTTGAGCCGAAACCCCATGCCCCACATCGGCGTAGCGTAAGGCTTTAGGAGAAGCCAAGTCGGCGGCTTCAGGACGAGTGAGCCGGCTAACCGCAATGGCGCGATCGACCAAATTTTGGGGCTCAATAGGCCCATGGGCGATCGCCAAACCGGGCTGTCCATTGCGCCACAGCCGTAGGGCGAGTCCTTCAGTTTGAGATCGCTCAATGCGCTTAAGCCGATTGGCTTCAAAAAAGACAGGATTCGTGTCCGAGAGTGCCTGGTACACCTCGGCGGCTTCTGCTCCTGCACTGCGGGCAAGCTCAAGCACCTGCTCAGACAAAACATCTGGCTTTCGACTATCGAACACCATAGGTTGAGAGGTAACAGCTTGACCCAAAGACGCCATAGCGCGGCCTCGCTAAACGGCGTCGCTGCGGCAAGGAAGACTAAAGCTAAGTCGCTTTGCGATCTTACGCTAAATCGCGCTCCTGTAATAGCCAAAATCCGGCAAAGGCCTGCGAATCCGGAGTCGTCTGAATTCCTAAGAAGTGCAGGCCCTTGGCCGCCTGCTTCATCATCTCAAACGCCTCAGCCTCTTGCCGCACCGACTCTGAGGCCAGGCTGGCCAAAATCCAGGCGTCGTCAGCACCTGTATGCAGCAGTAAGCCCACTGTTCCCACCTGCGTGGGTTCAACCGACAAAAACGCCAGCTCTAAGCCTGACATCCAGGCTCCGATAGCGTCGGCGCGAGGGGAGAAAACCATGAGGCCAGGGACCGGGGTATCGGGGGCCAAGGCCACAAACTCCAGCGGGAAAGCTTCTCCAAACTGAACCTCCCAATCCGGCATCTCCCTCAAGGCATCGGCCTCTAGGCTCACCACCGCCCAGCGATCGCCTAGCAGCGCGTCGGGAAGCGGCTGGGGCTCAGTAGGCGGATAGCTGACAGAGGAAGACACGCCGGGGCTGTAACCTTCCATGGTGGGGTAGACGGAGGCCAGCCGCTCCTGTAGCCAGCTGTGCAGCGCCAGCGTCCGGCGACTGGGAAAAACCGATAGTCCGGCATCGTCGCAGGCTTTGGTGATCATGTTGGTCATTTGCCTACGGAAAAAGCGAATGCGGTCGGGGGGGGCAGGGGCTTGGGCGATCGCCGCTTCCAGCGTCCGTCTGAGCCATACCGAGTTGACCTCAGTGCTGCTACAAAAGGCCGAGTAGCGATATAGGGATGAGACATCCCGCGTCACCGTCATCGGACTTTCGCACAGCAGCAGCTCCCACCGTTTTTTACCCTTTTCGTCCAGCAGCGGACGAGAGTAGAAGTCTAGTTCCCAAACCAGCATAGCCACACCAAACGAGCCCCTTCAGGGTAAGCTCAGCTATTCTACCGCTATGGCCCAACCCCAGAACCAAATTGAGTTGGGGAGGAATTCGCAATCCGAGGCAATTCGATAAATTTTCAATAAAGGCGACGTCAAACAGTGGAATTTCTTAGGTGGGAGTGCAACAGTTTGACTATCAGTTACGCCGGTAAGACCATTCACTACCGGTAAAGCAGCTTATAGAAACTCGTAAGTAAACCCCTTATTGAGAGGTGGAGCCCCGCAGAGAGCGCCCCGCTTTCCAACCTAGACCAGGTTTGGTTTCAAACAGTAGATAAGACGCTTACAGGCCTCCCCCGGGATAGCGCTAGCGCTAGCGCGTCTTCTACTATTGACTCCAGTTGGCGATCGCCTCTCGTCTCGTTTGGGCTAATTGCAAATTGAAATCCAACTACGTTTCTTTACTATTGATAACGTTTCACTTGATCACCTGCCACTCGCCCGAAGACCGCGACTAAGCTTTCAAGTTATGAATCCGGCCTGCGCCTCTAAATCTATACGTTCGATTTGTGCAGTTGAGCTATGCGGCCAACCTGCACAACAGCGCTGCAGAGACAGATCTCAAAGCAGTCTCTAGTTTTGGGGAAAGGCTAATCCTATTGCTGTAGGCGTCAGCCCATCGCTGCTTGTCGTTAGCCCTCTGCAGTCCACTTTGCTATTGTTTACCCTTTAAATCTTGGTCCGTTTCTATGACATCTGTGATTCGCCTCAAAAATAGCCTTTTGCCGGAAGCCTGGAAGCTTCTGGAAGCCTCCGTTCTCTACTACAACGAGAACGCCGTGGGGACCGTTGCGGCTCGTGATCCAGAGGTGGAAGCGCTCAACTACGACCAGTGTTTTGTGCGAGACTTTGTGCCGTCGGCCCTCGTCTTTCTGATGAACGGCCAAACGGACATCGTGCGCCACTTTTTGATAGAGACGCTGATGCTGCAGAGCAGCGACAAGCAGATGGACCGCTTCAACGCGGGTCAAGGGCTCATGCCCGCTAGCTTTAAGGTAGAGCACTGGGGCGAACAGCAGCACCTGGTGGCCGACTTTGGCGAGCACGCCATTGGCCGCGTCACGCCGGTAGACTCTAGCTTTTGGTGGCTGATTTTGCTGCGGGCCTACACCCGTGCCACAGGCGATCGCGAGCTGGCGGAGCGGCCTGAGTTTCAGGACGGCATTATTCTCATTTTAAAGCTCTGCCTGGCCGACCGCTTCGATATGTACCCCACGCTGCTGGTGCCCGACGCCTCCTTCATGATCGACCGGCGCATGGGGGTCGCAGGCCATCCTCTAGAAATTCAGGCGCTATTCTACGCGGCGCTGAGGGCCGCTCAGGACCTCCTTATTCCGGGCAACAAGCGGCGCGAGGTCTATATGCAGGTGATCAGCCAGCGGTTGATTACCCTCAACCACTTTATCCGCGAGTATTACTGGCTAGACCTGCGGCGGCTGAATGATATCTACCGCTATCGGGGAGAAGAATTTGGAACCCAGGCCGTCAACAAGTTCAATATTTATCCCGACTCTATCCCCGTCTGGCTGACGGAATGGATGCCGGAAGAGGGCGGCTATTTGGCGGGTAACCTCGGCCCTGCCCAGATTGACTTCCGCTTCTATGCCTTGGGGAACCTGATGGCCGTGATTTGCTCATTGGCGAGCGAGCGAGAGTCCCGCTCTATTGTCGATCTAATCGAGCAGCGCTGGGACGACCTAGTGGGCTACATGCCCATGAAGATCTGCTTTCCGGCCATAGAGGGAGACGAATGGCGAATTTTGACCGGCTGCGACCCCAAGAACGTGCCCTGGTCTTACCACAACGGCGGCAACTGGCCGCTGCTCATGTGGATGCTGGTGGCGGCTTCCGTCAAGCTCGGGCGGCCTGAAATTGGGGAGCGCGCCGTTGCGCTAGCGGAGAAGCGGCTGAGCCGAGACGAGTGGCCAGAGTATTACGACGGTCGCAATGGACGCTTGGTGGGTAAAGCCTCGCGTAAATATCAAACCTGGACGATCGCCGCTCTAATTCTGTCCAAAATGCTGCTGGAGAACCCAGAGCACCTCAAGTTGTTTAGCTTTGAGGAAGACCTAGCGATTAGCGGGACAAACGATTGGCCTTAGGTCAATTGGGTCGAGTTAGCCTCGTAGCGGATTGGGAGAGGGCGTTAGCCCGCCCGGCGGCTCAGGGTACCCTCCATCATGCTGGTCAGGTAGTGGCCCGACATGATGCTGCTCGATAGGTGATAGCGATCGCTGGTGATTCGGTGGAGGCTCTCGAACCCAGCGCGGCGATCGCGGTCCCCCAGCACCCAATAGCGCTGAATAATCGACTCAGGGGCGACCCAGCCCTCTCCTTCAACCCGCCCAAGGTGGCTGTGCTGAAGGACGAAGGTATAGCGCCGGTTATCACTGATAAACCGCCCTCGGTACTGGAGCGAAATCTCATCGCGATCGCCGCTGGGAAAGCTGAGCTTAGTGACTAAGGTATACCAGTTATCTCGATTCCAGACGACCAAAAGCTTGCCGTTTACCGTTACCGATGGGCCGTCTCGGTCGAGCCAGCTGCCGCTCAAAAACCAGCGACCATCCTCTATAAGAAACGTATGTGCCACGGGTACGTATCACTCTAATGCGGGGTTGTCAGTACGGGGGGCACAGTGGCTCTAATTCTATCATAGGACCACTGAGGGGGGAGATAGACCTCGCCCAGGGAAACAGCGCGAGAAGCCCCCGTGGCGCTAGGAAGATTACTGGGAACGCCGTGCCAGCGCCAGTAGCCCAATAGGCCAAACGCGATCGCCTCTTTGTAATCGGGGTCAAGATCGGCAACGTCGAGACCAGCGGCGTCGGTGGTCAGCAGCGGCACCGCACCTAGGTGATGCTGCAGACGACTAACCAGGTACTGATTGTGCCGTCCGCCGCCGCAGAGCAGCACCTGGTCAGGTTGGCGCGGGAGATGCCGGTAGCTTTGAGCAATAGAGAGGGCGGTGAGGTCACCCAAAGTGGCCAGCAGATCCGCCGGACTCAGGTCGTAGGGCTCGGCATCGGCGAGGCACTGCTGCAAAAATTCAGCGCCAAATAGCTCGCGGCCCGTAGACTTAGGCGGCGGCTGGGCAAAAAAGGGATGGCTGAGCCAGCGGTGCCGCAGCGGCTCGCACACCCTGCCGGTTGCTGCCCAGGCTCCGTTCGCATCGTAGAGCTGCTGCCCCTCTGATAGAGCCTGGACGGCCAAGTCCAATAGCGAGTTCCCAGGCCCTGTGTCCCAACCGCGGACGGGCTCCGAGCTGGAGATCGGCGGCAGATAGGCGACATTGCCAATGCCGCCGATGTTTTGCACGCAGCGCCATAGGGTGGGGTGGCGCAGCAGCACCGCGTCGATGGCGGGCACGAGGGGAGCCCCTTCGCCGCCCAGAGCCACGTCGGCCTGCCGAAAGTTGGCCACCACAGGCAGCCCTGTCAGTCGGGCAATCTCATCGCCGCGCCCTAGCTGCAGGCTGTAGGCCAAGCTGTGGTCGGTTTGCTCTAGGGTAGGCCGAGCCTCAGTGGCACTAGCGGCCAAGGGATCCAGCGGCTGACGGGGACGGTGGTAGACGGTTTGGCCATGAGAGCCCACAAGCTGCGCAGGGGGATGGTGGGCCTGGATATCTTGGGCAGCCTGGGCAAAGGCGCGGGCGATCGCGTCATCTAGAGCGGCTAGAGACGCCAAGGTGAGGGATTGGCCAGCGCACACCGCCCAGATGGTCTGCTGTAGGTCGGGGCGTAGGGGTAGGTCTGGCCTGCCAGCAGGCGTACCGAGGGCTGTGCGGGTGGTCCCGATATTTCGATGAGGGCGGCATCGATGCCGTCTGCGGAGGTACCGCTCATTAAGCCAACAGCGTACATCGCGCTCCTAAACCACCACAGATTTTTGAGCGCTGTGGGCTTCCCTCACGGCCTCGCGCGCCCACTGGTCTACCGCCAAAATGTCGTCCAGGCTGGGCTGGCGGTGGTGGTCTTGCTGGTGGCGATCGCACACCGACTCAATCAGCACTGGGATATCTAAGAAGCGAATTTTCTCCTCCAGAAACAGCGCCACGGCCTGCTCGTTGGCGGCGTTGAGCACCGCGGGCATGGTGCCCCCCGCCCGCCCCGCGCTGTAGGCCAGCTGCATGCAGGGATACTTGTCGTGGTCCGGCTCTCGGAAGGTCAGGTCGCCGGCTTTTACCAGGTCTAGGGGTTCCCAGTTGGTGGGCAGGCGCTCGGGCCAGGACAGCGCGTAGAGCAGAGGCAGCCGCATGTCGGGCCAGCCCAGCTGCGCCAGCACCGAGGTATCCTGCAGCTCAATGAGCGAGTGAATGATGCTCTGGGGATGGATGACGATGTCGATGTGGTCGTAGTCGGTGTCGAACAGGTAGTGGGCTTCGATCACCTCTAGGCCTTTGTTCATTAGCGTGGCGGAGTCGATGGTGATTTTTTGCCCCATAGACCAGTTGGGGTGCTTCAGCGCGTCCGCTACGGTCACGTCCTGCAGCCGCTCCACGGGCCAGTCGCGGAAGGAGCCCCCCGACGCCGTGAGAATGATGCGCCGCAAGCCCCCTTCGGGCACCCCTTGGAGGCACTGAAAAATAGCCGAATGCTCAGAGTCGGCGGGCAATAGCCGACTGCCGTGCTTCTCTAGCAGGGGCAGGACCACTGGCCCCCCGGCAATCAGGGTTTCTTTGTTGGCCAGGGCAATGTCCTTACCCGCCTCAATGGCGGCCAGGGTCGGCAGCAGTCCCGCGCAGCCCACAATGCCCGTCACCACGGCCTGGGCGTCGCCGTAGCGAGCCACCTCCACTACCCCCGTTTCTCCCGCTACGATAATGGGCTGGGGCGTCACATCGGCGATCGCCTCTTTCAGCGCCGATTCTAGCGCGGCGTCACAGATGGCCACGATCTCAGGGTGAAACTGCCGCACCTGCTGCGCCAGCTGCTCAACGTTGCGCCGAGCGGCTAACCCCACGACGCGAAATTCTTCGGGGTATTGCGTAACGATATCTAAGGTTTGTGTGCCAATTGAACCCGTAGAGCCGAGAATCGTGATCGGTTTCACAACGATATGACCTAAATGTGGAATAGAGGGTGGGAACCAGTGGTCGGGCTGCGCCGCCACCCTTACTATAAGACGCTGCGCGGTACTGCCCTAAGTTTTCGCTAGCTCAACCCAGTGTTTGCGGGGGGAATAGCCCACACGGGTTTTACTTTTGTGAGACACATCACAAGGTTTAGGAGAAGCAGTCACAAAATTCGCGCCAGCACTGTCACCGCGTTCAGCGTCAACAATCACGCTAGCCGGCCACTAGGCGTCACAGGCGATCGCAATATAGAGCGTCATACTAATTAAAGATGGAGTTCTGAATCGCACGCTCCCCGATTCACTTAAGGTTTGCACTGGCTCTGGCAACGCCCCCTTGTCCAAGAGCCAGTCACCTACGGGGAAATTATAGGGAATTGAAAAGATAGCTTCGAGGCCACACTTTTGAAGGGTCGAACCTAGATAAAAGGCGTACTCCAAAAGCGCCAGTTTTCTTTGTTGAAAGGCGATCGCCACCGCGTAATCAGCGCCGACTCTAGCTGTTGCCTGGGACGAGTTTGTATAGGAGCCTCCCAATAAAAGGCCGTGTTGATGGCGGTCGGGAGCTGATGGCGGAAGTGAAGCGTCTGATAGTTGAGGACGTACTGCTTGCAGTCATGCACCCCCTTCCACCGCTGATTGGCGCGGCAGGTCTCGCCGATATACAGCAATAGAGATGAGGTGCTATCGATGACGAAGTAGAGGCAGGCGCTGTCGGGGTGGCGATCGGCGGGCCAGTTAAAGAAAAAGAAGTTTTGCTGCGCCAGCGAAAAGGGAGCGATCGCCGCTGGTTCAGGGGTTGGGGGCTGACTCTGCTCGCCAAACAGTGAAGGCTGACGGACAGCGGGCTCGACGCTGGCTTGATAAGCCACCACACGGGCTTTCCACTGCTGCAGCGCCTCCGCCGTAATGCCAGCGTCGAAGGCCTGGGGGGCGGCGATACAGGCTCGCTGCTCGGCGGCGGTAAACAGCGACGGTTGGTGGGGTGGCTTGGGGGGCATGGCGGCTGGCCGCTAAAGGAGCTGCCCCTTATTTAAGCACAAGTTTTTGCTATCTGTAGCGTCCGGCCACAAGGCGATCGCTACAGATAGATTTAGGCCCAGCCGCCTTAGGCAGGATAGATCCGCAGACGGCGGTTGGGCTCCTCCCCAAAGCTCGACGACTTGAGGCGGTAGTGCTCCACTAGCTCGTGCTGCATCTTGCGGATTTCAGCGGAGCGGGGCAGCAGCTCGACGGGCTGTCCGTTGGGAAGGACCACCTGCTCTACCGCTAGGCGAGTCTCTTCGAGCGCCTCAATCTCGTCTTCACCGCCGCTGCGGGAAAATAGGTTGATGTTGATGGGCTCCGCCGGACTGTCGTCCAGCCGCAGCATCCGCCTTGCCGCCCGGATAATCTGCGGCACGCTGTTGGACTTGACGGTGTAGATGGGAATTTGCCGCACCTTAGCCAGGTGGCGCAGCTTAGAGTGATTTTTGATATGCGATCGCAGCGCCAGCACCACGTCGGCATGATCTAGATCCTTGGTGAGCACCATGGGCATATTTGTGGTGTAGATCACCTGCTCTAGGTTTTGCCGGCTGACGCCGTAGGGATAGACGTGCAGCGGCAAATCCTCACCATCCGGTCCCACAGACTGAACCGAGGTTCCCAGCCCTGACTGCTCAAGCGAATCGCTGAGCAGTTGGTCAAACTCCTGCCGATGGCCGATGGCCGTAGGCTGACGCGGGTCGCTGACGGGCAGGGGCGTCATTTGACCCGAAGCGCGCCAGCCTATGCCCTGCCCCAGCGGCTGACCTAAGGAAGAGCCCGAAGACTGACTGGCGCTGCGCCTGCCGCCGGCATGGGACCGCAGCGATCGCGTCTTTCCGGGTTTGGCCTCGGCCAGCTCTCGGGTGATTAGCACCTTGCCCGACTCCTGCACCGTCCGCACCTGAGGGTTAGGCAGCCGGTCTCGCAGCAGCAGATCGATGGTATCTGACACCGACTCGTGAACCACCCAGCGGTAGCGCTCCAGCATTTCAATGGCGATGTCGAAGGTGGGTGGCGCTTTGCGCTCCAGCACGCTTTTCTGGCTGCCCCGTCGCCGGGCCTCATCGTCCCCCAGGGTCACCGACTGGATCCCCCCCACTAGGTCAGACAGGGTGGGGTTCTTGACCAAATTCTCGATTTGGTTGCCGTGGGCCGTTCCCACCAGCTGCACGCCGCGCTCGGCGATGGTGCGAGCCGCCAGCGCCTCTAGCTCTGTGCCAATCTCATCGATGACGATGACCTCCGGCATGTGGTTCTCCACGGCCTCAATCATGACCTGGTGCTGCAGCTCAGGGCGAGCAACCTGCATCCGCCTCGCCCGTCCAATGGCCGGGTGGGGAATGTCGCCATCCCCGGCAATCTCGTTGGAGGTGTCGATAATCACCACGCGCTTATCAAAGTCGTCCGCCAGCACGCGGGCAATCTCCCGCAGCGCCGTCGTTTTACCCACGCCAGGTCGCCCTAGTAGCAGCATCGACTGCCCAGTACTCACCAAGTCGCGAATCATGCCGATGGTGCCAAAGACGGCCCGGCCCACGCGGCAGGTGAGTCCGACGACGTCGCCCGCCCGGTTGCGCATGGCGCTGATCCGGTGCAGAGTACGCTCAATGCCCGCCCGGTTGTCGCCACTAAAAGACCCAATGCGGTCGGTGCAGTAGAGCAAGTCGTCCGTGGAAATGGGGGTTTCCGACAGGTACTCCACGTGATCGGCAAAGCGGACTTCGGGGCGGCGGCCCAGGTCTAGCACCACCTCAATGAGGCGATCGCGCTGGTCGTGCTGCTCTATTGCTTGCCGAATAGACTGAGGCAAAACTTCGATCAGCTGATCGAGATCATCAGCGGCGACCCGCTCAATCATCTCTAGCTGTAACGCTTCGGGCTGAGCCGGCTCAGCGCCAGAGTTTTGAGGAAGGAAATTACTAGTGAACGCCATAGATAAAAACTACAGGGTTGAATAACGAATACGACGCGGACAGCACGGCCCAATAAAGCGGGCGGTGCTGCATCAGGGTAGAACGCGAGCGGGGATAACCTCCGGGAGTAAGGGCTCGATAGGTGCTGCCAGCGGCAGGCTGGCCTGCTTCACCTGAGAGACAAGCTTGTGGGCGATCGCGACGGCCTGCCACAGCAGGTCGGGGTGATCTTCGAGACAAGACAACGGCGAAGCGGTCTCAAGGCGGTCAAGCAGCGGCATCAGCTGGGTACGGGCATAGCTGCCGTAGGCAATCCCGGCCACCGGCAGCGGCGCATCCGCGCAGACGTTCTGACCTAGCCTCCCCCGCTGCCGCAGAGCTGGAACCGTATGGTGGTTGGTCCCGCCCGCCAGCTGAATGTAGCCGGGCAACCCCGCCGCCGCCACCTTCTGGGCCAGCCGCAGGGTGGCGTGGGTGGTGCCTCTGCCCAAGTCGCCGCTCATGGGACGTCCGTCAACCTGCCACACCAAGGGACAGGGCAAGGGCGTCATCATGGTGTATAGCGACCAGAGATAGTCCACAACATCATCGCCATCGGGGCAGCTGACCGCCACCAGCTTCAGCTGTCCGAGCTGAGGCTGAATAGCCCGACGCCACAGGCTGCGAAAGCGGTCGGTGTGTCCTACCTGCGTGTGAATTTCCACCGCATCTACCCCCGACATCACCAGCGGGGCCACTACCTCAGGCGAAACGCGATACGATTGGGCTGAAATATAGCCCTCTGGGCAGACGGGCAGACAGCGCCCGCAGCCGTAGCACCGCTCGCTCAGCACGCCGCGATCGCGCTCGGGGGAAATGGCTGCCGCAGGACAAACCGCCTCGCAGGGGCGAGGGCATTGGGGGGGACAGCGGGCAGGGTCAAAAGCCGCTTTGCGAAAATGAGGATCGTCCCCATCGTTAAGGCTGACCATGAGCCAGGGAGACCGGGGCTGATAGCCCCGCAGCCGCGCATCCGAGGAGCAGGAGGCGATCGCCCTGTAGGCGTCACGAACGGCGGCAATCACAGCGGGGTCGGCGGCGACGTCTACACAATCGCTGCCCGCCAACCCGTAGGCGAGAGCTAAACTTCTAACAACTGGAAGGTGCTGAAAACTAGCGCCACAAATGAGCTTAAACCAGCACTTCCGCTGAAGCGAGCGTAAGGGATAATGCACATTAGTCACTCCCTCATGCTAGTTGGTTCTGCGCAGAAAAGCGAGGTACAAAGCCAATTTGGCGGTTACGGGCACAAAGAGCGATAGGGTCAAGCTGGCGTAATTCTGTAGAGTTTGGGGATAATACAGAGCCTATCTACCCAATATGTTGTGCCTAAGCCGGACCAATGTTGCCTTTTGGCGCTACATCAGCAGAGCGCTTGACAGCGCCAAAAGGCTCCCGACGCCATAAAGAAACGTAACGACGCGTAGCTCACTCCAGCCGGTCAGTTCGAGGTGGTGGTGCAGCGGTGCCATCTTGAATAGACGTTTACCCACCCCATTTTCATCCTTAGTCGCTTTGTAATAGCCCACCTGCAGCAGCACCGACAGCGTCTCGGCCAAGAAAATGCCGCTGACCACCAGCAGACCAAAGAGGCTGTGACCCAGCAGCCCGACCGCCGCCATCGCCCCCCCCAGCGCTAGCGAGCCAGTGTCGCCCATGAACACGCGGGCCGGGTGGCGGTTGTAGACCAAAAATCCCAAGCAGGCTCCCGCCATGCAGACGCTGAAGATCGCCAGATCTGGGTGGGCCTGGGCCATCAGCCCCGCTAAGCCCAGAAAGGCGATCGCCCCTGTACCCCCCATCAACCCGTCTACCCCATCAGTGAGGTTGGTGGCATTGCTTTGCGCCACGGGCACAAACCCTGCCACCAGCCAAAACAGCCAGCCCAGGGGCAGCGCTATACCGGGCAAGATCAACGTTGTTATCTCACTAGACTGGGTAAAGAACAGCCATAGGCAAAACGCGACGCTGACCACGAGCTGCAGCCCAAGCTTCAAGGTAGGAGAAATACCTTTATTTGACCGCCGCCGAATTACCTGCCAGTCATCAGCCCAGCCGATTGCCGCAAACGCCAGGGTCACTCCGCTAGCCACCAGCACGGCTGGCGCACCTCCAGGCAGCGTAACCGTCAGCGCTATAGCCACCACGAGCCCGGCGGGGATAAAGAAAATTCCGCCCATCGTGGGCGTTCCGGCCTTGGTCAAATGGGACTGGGGACCATCTTCGCGGATGAACTGCCCCGCCTTGAGCGCCTGCAGCAAGGGCACGGCGCGGTGGCCTGCCGCTGCTGACAGCCCTGCCGACAGCAGCAGCGCTGCGAGCAGGCTGAACCGCAGGGCGGGGTACTCCCACCCCAACCCCATAACCGTGGCGATCGCCCCAGCGGCAAGAGCCCAGAGTAATACCGTTCCCGAGAGTAGACCTACACCTGTAGCAGGCTTGGCTGTTGCACCCACGTTTCCCCACTCCTCAGTCGTCACTTAGCCCAGAACTTATCAAAGCTTAATCCAAATCGTACCCGTTTCGGCTGCGATACCGTTATAAACCTTCTCCAGGTCAAGAATTAAACAGAAATGACAAGGCGCTGCGTTGATCTAGCAGCCCTCATCAAACCGCTGCTCTCGTAATTCATCTTGCAGGCTTCACAAACTTTGCGATTGCCTAAACCCTTCGGAGGAGAGGGTGCGAATTGAGTAAACTGTAGTCGAACAGTCCCCCGGATGCATTCAAATGTTGAGTGCTGCAGACCTCTATCCCGCATAATTAAGTGACCGGCAAAGGGATGGGTTAATCAATCTCTAATCCAGTCCCTCTATTTTTTTAGTTATTAGACATCGTTACAGGAAAAGCAGGAGACGCTATAGATGAACTCTGAACTGTGGCAGCGGTATCAAGACTGGTTGTACTACTCCGATAGCTTAAATTTCTACGTCGATATCAGCCGTATGCGGTTCACGGATGAGCAGGTAGAGGCCTTAGCGCCTTCTTTCGACAAAGCTTTCGACGATATGGCCGCCCTAGAAGCGGGGGCGATCGCCAACCCAGATGAGGGTCGCATGGTGGGTCATTACTGGCTACGCAACCCTGAATTGGCCCCCAACGCCGAACTCAAGCGGGAAATTGTCGAAACCCTAGAGCACATTAAAACATTTGTCGCCAAAGTTCACGCCGGAGAAATCTGTCCGCCACAGGCCCAGAAGTTCACAGATATCCTCTCCATCGGTATTGGGGGGTCGGCCTTGGGGCCAGAGTTTGTCTCTTCAGCGCTAGCGGGTATCGATCCGCCCATGGATATTCACTTTATAGACAATACCGATCCTGCCGGCGTGGGCCGCACGTTGACCACCCTCAAAGATCGGCTGACCAGCACGCTGGTGATTACAATCTCCAAGTCAGGCGGCACACCTGAGACGCGCAACGGCATGCTGGAAACCAAAAACGCCTATGAGGTGCGCGGCCTCAACTTTGCCCAATATGCGATCGCCGTTACCGGTGAGGGCAGTAAGCTCGACCGGCAGGCCCAGCAAGAGGGATGGCTAGCTCGCTTCCCCATGCACGATTGGGTGGGGGGGCGCACCTCTGAGCTGTCGGCAGTGGGGCTGCTGCCCGCAGCGCTACAGGGCATCGATATCCAGGCGATGCTCGACGGCGCTCGCGCGATGGATGAGGAGACCCGCGATCGCTCTATCAAGGGCAACCCAGCGGCGCTCCTAGCCCTGGCCTGGCATGTTTCAGGGAATGGGAAGGGGGAAAAAGATATGGTGGTTCTGCCCTACAAAGACAGCCTGCTGCTGTTTAGCCGCTACCTGCAGCAGCTAGTGATGGAATCTTTGGGGAAAGAGACCGATTTAGCAGGCAACGTAGTGCATCAGGGCATCGCCGTCTACGGCAACAAAGGCTCGACAGACCAGCATGCCTACGTCCAGCAGCTGCGAGAAGGGGTGAACAACTTCTTCGTCACGCTGATCGAAGTGCTTGAAGATGGGGCCACCGATCCCATTGAGGTAGAGCCAGGGGTCACCAGCGGAGATTACCTGTCAGGGCTGCTACAGGGCACCCGCCAGGCGCTATACGAAAACGACCGAGACTCAATAACCGTCACAATGCCGCGCGTCACTCCCTACACCGTCGGAGCGCTGATTGCGCTGTACGACCGCGCTGTCGGCTTTTACGCCTCCTTGGTCAACATCAATGCCTACCATCAGCCGGGTGTGGAAGCCGGTAAAAAAGCGGCGGCCTCTATTCTTGAGCTACAGACTCAAGTGGTTGAGTTGCTTGAATCTACGCCCGGTTCGCTCTCTCTGTCTGATTTGGCCACAAAGGTCAGTGCAGGCGATAAAATCGAAATCATCTACAAAATAGTGAGACACCTAGCGGCGAACGATCGCGGCGTCACAATCGCTGGCAGCATCTCGGATCTAAGCACGCTCACTGTACAGGGGTGATCTGACTGACTGTGTCAAGCGCATCCGTACGTTTAGATAGTTCGTGAAAGCCCCGCGCTGTATGCGCAGCAGCAGCGTCGGGATGTAAGCGAGCGAGGCGGTGGCAAGCATTTCTAAGGAGTAGCGCTGCCCTTCCTAGAAATGCTATGATCGAGGCATGTTGACCTTGAACTACTCCTACAGAATTTATCCGTCTCTTGAGCAGGAAGCCCGTATGGTCTGTTGGCTTGAGACCTGTCGCGGCGTCTACAACTATGCACTGCGCGAACGCAAGGACTGGGTAAAGTCGAGAAGCTGCGTAGCTAATGCCTGCTCGCTTCAGTCGGAGTACATCATGCCAGCAGATGTACCCTACCCCAATTACTACGCTCAGAAGCGATCGCTGACTGCCGCTAAAAAAGTGTTTCCTCACCTGAAAGAAGTGCAGTCGCAGGTTCTTCAAGACGTTATAGGACGGATAGAGGCGGCGTTTGCTGCGAGAAAAGAGCGAGGTCATGGTTTCCCGCGCTTCAAAAAGTTTGGGCAATACCGCTCGTTTCTCTTTCCGCAGTTCAAGGAAAACCCGGTGACGGGTAGCCAAATCAAGTTGCCTAAGCTGGGCACGATGCGCATCGTTCTGCACCGCCCTATTCCTGACGGATTCAAGGTCAAGACGGTGCGCATAATCAAAAAGCATTCGGGGTGGTACGCTACCCTTTGCATTCAAGCCGATGTCAACGTGCCTGATGTCATCCCTGCTGGGGACAGCATTGGCATTGACGTAGGGATTGAGTACTTCCTGTCCACTTCCAACGGCTTGCAGGTAGAGCGCCCGCGCTTTTTCGGTAAGCTGCAGCGCAAGCTTAAATTGCTGCAACGCAGACTGAAGAATAAGCAGCGGCGCTCGAAGAACCGCGCCAAGCTCATCGGAAGAATTGGACGGGTGCATGAGCAGATAGCGGCCTGTCGACTTGACTGGCAGTTCAAGCTGGCCCACAAGCTTTGTGACCAGGCCCAAATCATCTTTGCCGTTGGCGCAGCCTGTCCGAAGGACATAGACCTTGACTTTCGCGTCATGGCGAAAGGGATGCTAGGTAAGCACACCCTGGACGCTGGCCTTGGGCAGTTCGTGAACCAGGTCTTGCCGTGGGTATGCTTCAAGCGCGGTGTCTACTACGGCAAGGTTGACCCCTACGGCACCTCTCAGGAGTGTCCTAATTGCGGCGCTGCGGTCAAAAAGTCGTGGGGCGATCGCGTTCATCGGTGCCCTGAGTGTGGGTCGCTCAAGCCGAGGGATATTGCCGCTGCTCAAGTCATCAATGCCCGTGGAATTTCGGGTATTCAAATTGCCTGTGGAGTCGAGGTAGCGGGGATGTGGGAAACCATATCTAGCCAACTGGCCCAGAAGCAGGACGCTCATCGGGTGACCGATGAAGCCCGCGCTCTATCCGTAGGATGTTCGCAAAGCGCTTCTGCAGGAAGAACGTCGGGAGTATTCACATTCAGTTAGATTCAGTGCAACCTTTGTTGAGGTAAACTTCCATGTCGACGCGCTCCAATGATCACGAGCCCTCTAGCTCAGGCGAGATTCAAGAGCTGTTGGGCCGCATAGCGGCGCTTGAGGCTGAAAACCAGCGACTGCAGCATCAGGCGGTGACCGATGAGCTGACGGGCCTCTATAATCGCCGTGGCTTCAATCTCATGCTGGCTCGAGAATGGCGGCGCTGCGCCCGGCGAGAGGAGCCGCTGAGCTTAATCTTGGCCGGGATCGACTGCTTCAAAGACTACAACGAAAGTAAGGGCCGCGCCGGGGGAGACATGCTGCTGCGTCACCTCGCCCAGGCCTTCATCTCTATTTCCAAACGCGCCGGGGACAGCCTGGCCCGCTGTAGTGGAGACGAATTTGCCTGCATTTTGTCCGCGACCGACGTTGAGGGAGCAGCGGGATTGGCCGAGACAATGCGGATTCGCTCGAACCTGATTAGCGTTTCCATCTCGGTAGGCGTTGCCAGTCAAGTTCCGCAGCAGCATGAAGAGCAGTCAGTCTTAGTTGAGGCGGCAGAATCTGCTCTACGCCTGGCCAAAAACCAGGGGCGCAATCAAGTCTTTGTCGCGCCCTTGGTTAGCCATCGGGTATAGGTCCATCAAGCATGGGGCTATCGAGAACGGGGTTACCGAGGTGAGCTTCCTCTAGAAGATCCGAGGGATGCCACAGACACCGGGCAAAGCTGACTTTTCCCGCCGACGTAAATTCAATGCCCTCATCTTCTAGCAGCGATCGCTGCAGGTAGTCGCCGCCGCGCCGCAGTGCCGAGTAAGAGATCTCCCCTTTGGCGTTGATCACGCGGTGCCAGGGAATTTCTGAATCTGGGGTATCGACGCGGTGAAGAGCATAGCCCACAAGGCGCGCTCGTCCCGGCAGCCCCGCCAGATTAGCCACTTGACCATAGGTCGCGACTTTCCCCTGAGGAATCTGTCGCACGATTTGGTAGATCGCGTCATAGCTCGACATCGTCTGCGCCCTCCTGGGCTCGATTGCTGCGGCATCCTCGATAGGATAGTACAGAAGGCATCACCTCGGTCGACAGTCCTCTTCTGTGCATCCCCCCCCATGCCTATGCCCCCATCCCTGATTCGGTCCCTTCCCCAAGACGTCGTCCATCTGATTGCGGCGGGGGAGGTGATCGACTGCATGGCCGCTGTGGTGCGAGAGCTGGCGGAGAACGCCATTGATGCTAGGGCCCAGCGCCTGACGGTGACGGTGGACGTCGAGCGCTGGGCGGCTCAAGTGGTGGATGACGGCGTTGGGTTCTCCCCAGAAGATCTGCGTCAGGCGGCGACCGCCAACAGCACCAGCAAAATCTCCCAGGCCGTAGATCTGCGCAGTATTAGCAGCCTCGGCTTTCGCGGCGAGGCGCTGCACAGCCTGGCGCAGCTCTCCTCCCTAGAAATCTGTAGCTATCAGCGGGGCGCCGATCAGGGCTGGCGCGTCCGGTACGACGGACAGGGCCAGCCAGCAGCGATAGAGCCTATGGCGATCGCCCCCGGCACTGTGGTGACGGTCGAGGATCTGTTTCAGCGGCTGGCCCTACGGCGGCTGGCCCTGCCCGCCAAGTCTCAGCAGCTGCGTCAGGTGCAGCAGGTCATCCATGCCCTAGCGCTGTGCCATCCCCACCTCACCTGGCAGGTCAACCAGGGCGATCGCCCCTGGTTTAAGCTCTACCCCGACACCATGCGGCAGGTAATGGCCCAAATTCTGCGGCTGCCTGCTGCGGACCTGGTGGAGCATGTTTGGCCCAGCGATCTGTGCGATGCAGAAGAAGACGCCCCACCCTGCCGCCTGGTGCTGGCGCTGCCCGATCGCCGCCACCGTCACCGACCCGACTGGGTCACGGTGGCGATCAACGGTCGCGTGGTTCAATGTCCGGCGCTGACGCAGTCGATTTTAGGGGTCTTTCACCGCAGCCTCCCCCGAGGGCGCTACCCTATTTGCGCCGTGCATTTAAGGGTTTCGCCAACCCAGATTGACTGGAACCGTCACCCGGCCAAAAGTGAAATTCACCTGCAGAATATGGACCTGTGGCGAGAGCAGATTAAGGGGGCGATCGCCACAGCTCTGCGTCAGGGCCTCGTCGCGGCGTCCGATAGCCCCGTCCCCCGGACGTCGTCGCTGCTAACGGTGGCGGAGACGGGGGGAACCTATGGCGCACGGATGAATGGAGCGATCGCCGATGGGGGTGACGCTGACGACAAGGCTAAAATCAACGGGGCTGTTGAAGACCAAGCTAGCCCAGCGCTGCCGCTGCTGTCGCTGACGGTGCTGGCCCAGGTCCACAACACCTACATCCTGGCGGAGCACCCCAGCGGCGTTTGGCTGATTGAGCAGCACATCGCCCACGAGCGGGTGATCTATGAGCAGCTGTGCGATCGCTGGCGCACGGTGCCCGTGGCGTCGCCGCTGGTTTTGACGGGCCTAACCGCGGCTCAGGTGGAGCGACTGCAGCAGATTGACGTTGACATTGAGCCCTTTGGAGATAACGTCTGGGCCGTACGGACGCTGCCGGAGGCGCTGATGGGGCGGGAGGACTGCGTCGAGGCGCTGCGGGAGCTCAGCCAGGAAGACGCTGAGGCTGCCATTGTCGCCACCGCTTGCCGCACCGCCATCCGCAACGGGACGCCGCTAGCGCTGCCGGAGATGCAGTCGCTGGTGACCCAGTGGCAGCAGACCCGCCAGCCCCAGACCTGCCCCCACGGTCGCCCAATCTACCTGCCTCTGGCCGAGTCGCAGCTGTCGCGATTCTTTCGCCGTCACTGGGTGATCGGCAAAAGCCACGGAATTTAACAAGCTGAGGGTAGTCTTGGACTACGCCGCCACCTTGACCAAGACGCGATCGCCGTCAATCTTAGCCTCATAGGTCGGCAGCGGCTCTGATGCTGGGCCGGTGGCAACGCTGCCGTCAGGGAAGAAGTTGGAGCCGTGGCAGGGGCAGGCAAACGCTTCACCGTCCCATTTGACGGTACAGCCTTGGTGGGTGCAGAGGGTATTGACCGCCACAACGCCTTCGGCTGCGCGAACGACGGCGACCTGCTCGCCCTGGAAGTTCTTGCTGGAAATGCTGCCCTCGTCTAGCTCGGCAACCGTGCCGATGGCGGAGAAGCCCTCAGCGTCAGGGGTGCTGTCCAGTTCTGCGGATGCAGTCTCATCTTCAGCAGGGGCGCTGTCGGTTGGGGCACTGTCGGTCGAGGCGGTATCAGGCTGACAGGCGGCGATCGCCACGGGGAGGGAGGCGGCCAGGGCCCCAAAGCCCACCCAGTTCATAAATTCGCGTCGTTTCATAGGTTCATTCCTCAAAAATCGTAGGTTGGGTATAGCCCTTCGGGCATGGCTTCGCTAAAAAGCGCTAGCGTAACCCAACAATATCAATGGTGACGTTGGGTTTCATAAATTCAACCCAACCTACAGTATGCCGATACAGCCTAATCTCCCACAATGATGCCATCGGGAGGCACCGCAGACGTGGATTCACCCAGACCCTTGAACCAGCCGTAATGCCGCACCGCCGCGATCGCCACAAACAGCAGGTCCAGACCCACCACCCCGGCAATCACCAGCGCCGACCCTCCGGTGCCAAAGCCGTAGCTGTGCAATCCCGTACCCAGGACAAAATTCACCCCGTACCAAGCCATCAGCACCGCGTTAAACGACACCACGCTAGCCACGTTGATGCCAAAGTCCCCCATCCAGCCCGTCAGCCGGCTGTGGAGCGGAGCCAGGTAGCAGAGCAGGGCAATCAGTGCCCAGGTCTCCTTCGGATCCCAGCCCCAGAAGCGGCCCCAGGAGAAGTGAGCCCAGATGCCGCCTAGGATAATGCCCGCCGTCAGCAGCAGCACCCCCACCTGCAGCACCCGGTAGTTGAGCTGAGACAGGGTTTTGATGCGCTTTTTCTCTTGCGGGGCAAATAGATAGTTGCCCAGGGCGACATGTCCCAACCCCAGGGCTAGGGCAAAGCTGGCGTAGCTGAGGGCGATGGTGGGCACGTGGATGCTGAGCCAAAAATTGTCCCGCAGCACCGGCACCAGGGGCGAGATGCTGGGATCGAGGACGGCGGGCAGGCTGTCGGCCAAGATGAGGCAGACCATGGCCAGGGGAGCCGCCGCCAGCAGGTAGTAGCGACTGCGGGAGGTGAGCTCAAACGCCAGGGCGATCGCCGCGATGCCAAAGCCCACCCACACTACAGATTCATACATGTTGGTGACCGGGGGCCGACCGGCAATCTGCATGCGCAGAAAGAAGCCGTAGCTCTGTACCGCAATGCCCGCCGTGAACAGGCCGATGGCGCTCCAGTAGAGATTCCAGGGCTTTATCCATAGGGCGGCGAGCATGGCGATGAATGCCAGGCCGTATAGCCACCAGGTCTTGGCAAAGGGGTGAAAGTGGTTGAAATGCACCTCTCGCGCCAGCGTCACGTCGGTGGGATAAATCGCAGGGCTGAGCTGCTGCAGGCTTTCCTTGAGGTTATCCGCCAGCGGCCCCACCATGGGCAGGTGGGTGAGGCCACCGCTCAGTAAGGTCCGCTGCATCACGGCAAACTGGGCCATCACCGGGGCGATCGCCTCTGGTGCGTAGAGCTGCGGCGAGCTGCTGAGACCGGCCCATTTGCCCTTAATTTCGCTGGGATGCGGGACAATGGGCAGGCTTTTATCTCCCACGGCCTGGTACAGCAGGTTCAGGCGACCTTCGATGGAGAGTGCCTCCCGCTCATCGCGGCTGAGGTCTATCTCTTCGGCTTCCTTTTGGTGAGCCTGCCCGACGATCGCTCCTAGCTCCCGGTTGGTCATCAGCTCCTGGAAGGTGAAGTGCTTACGCTCTAAATCTAGGCCAGCCACCTCTTTGAGGGGTCGATAGCTGACCAGCACCACGGGCTCTTCGTTCCAGTTGCGGGTGTTGAACCACATGCCGAGGTAGGCGGTGAGGTAGCCCTCTTTGGCGATCGCTTCACCGTCCGCGTGACGATAGGTCGTCGAGCCATGTATCTTAGCGATCGTTTCTTTGGCAACGGTGTCGAGGGGCTTTTTGCGCCCGTCAAGCTGCACGGCCAGGGTGCGCAGGCTTTCAAGGCCGTCGGGCTGGAACTGGCTGAGGGGCAGCAGTAGGAGGACGCAGCCCAAACACAGACCGACCAAGAATTTAATGATGTTAGAGCCGTTCATAGTTGTCCAAAATTGTTCGTTTACGGCGGGGCGGTTCACGGATGGGTTTGCGCCCCAACCAATTGTGGTGCCGGTTCGGCGATCGCGTCCTCCGTGGCCTGTCCCGAAGGTGTTTCGGGCGAAGGTGTTTCGGGCGACGGGGTTCCGGGCTGGGGTGCGGGTTTGCGGCCCCGCGATCGCTTCACCAGCGCCGGACCGTAGAACATGGTGCCCACGCCAGTCACCACCATCAGCGACCCGATCCAGGTTAGCGCCGTTACCCACCAGGGCTCCCGCTTCAGCTGCAGGGTAGACTGCTTCAGGTCGCCAGGATTCCAGGATGCCTGGGCCAGCTTCCAGCCGCGAAACCAGGTGGGGTGGTTCATCCACACCGAGCGGTGGGCGGCGGTGTCGGTCGTGGGGTCAAACAGGGTGATGTTGCTGGTCCACATGGCCACCGATTCGCTACCTTCGTTGCGCTCCACGATAAAGTCATCGAGCTTCACGTAGAAAGGAAGCTGTAGCAGCTTGGGCGTAAAGGCCGCGAAGTATTCGCCGCCGGGCGTATCGAGGGCCATGGGCTCGCCCCAGGGGAGCCAGGCCTTCCGTCCCTCAGCAGCCACCTGCAGGGCCGGAAATCCCTCGCTACTGGCTGCGCCGGGGGCAACTGGGGCCATGGGCACTACCTGCCGCTGCACCTGAGCGTGATCTAGACGCTCGGCCAGCGAGATTCGAAAGTCGGCCCAGCCAGGAGCGATCGCTTCACCAGAGTGCAGCTCACCCGACTTGAAGCCTTTGGACGAGAGCGCCGCGTAAAACAGCTGCCCCCCAGGAGCGGCCACAACGCGGAAGTAATCGGACGCCGTGGTCTCCGGCGCGGTGTAGGTGGCCTCTAGGGCGATGGAATTTCCGGAGCGTACCGGAGGCAAGCCCGGCTTTGCGAACACAAACCAGCGCTCTTGGATATCACCTTGGGCCACATTCACCTGCACCGCTGGGTTACGGAAGGCTTTGGAGGCCGAGGTCGGTTTGCCCGCCGTCAGCCGAAAGTCGGGCCAGACGTCGACGATTTCAGCGCTCACCCCTTTTTTCAGGGAAACCGAGCGGCCCAGCACTTTTTCGATATCGACGGTGCGATCGCCCAGCGTCAGCGTTCCGTAGGCGGACTGAGACGACGGGGGGCTGAGAAACTGCGCGAGTACGCCCTCATCCATCGCCTGCCGTAGCTCCAAATGCGCCGGACCGATGTCCATTTGGCCATAGCCCATGGGAGCCGTCGCCAGCCACCGCTCTAGGGTCTGACCCATGCGATCGCTGCGCAGCTGCAGCTTGACCGCCAAATTTTCGCGGCTGGGTCTTTATCGCTATCCCCCTCAACGAAGCTCACGGTTTTGATGGCGCTGTCGCTGTAGCCCAGCATCGAGAGTCCGGCAAACTGAGCGGGGTAGACTGAGCCGTCCGGCTTGACAAAAATATCGGTTTGCTGGCGCTTTTGGTCTGGCGATACCACCTCCAATAGGTCACCCTCCACGCGGATTTGGTTCCCGGGGCCGCTGTCGGTACGCACCAGCAGCATGCCCTCGGTGCTGAGGTGAATGACGGCGGCAGACCCGGCAATGATGATGATTAGGCCACAGTGGGTGATCGCAAATCCAACTTTGCGCGCGCCTCGCCAGGGATAGCGGCTGAGGGTAGAGACCCCTAAGTTGACCGCCAGCAAAAACATCAGCCCGCCAAACCAGGCGCTTTTGTAGATTTCGCGCTGAACGGTGGCAGAGCCGACGCTGGACTCGTAAAACGTGGCTCCAATTAATATGAGTGCGATCGCCGCCAATCAGCGGCACCGCTAAGCGAATTGAGCCTAAAAAACGAACGGCCTTAGACGGCATGGATATTTCTACAGAGTGGTCAGAGTTCATCTATTCAACTTTTATGGGTTTTCGCTTAGAAATATTTGCAGTATTTGATACAAAGCCAAGCACATTCTTATGCAAAATGTGGTTTTAATTCAGTACGCAATTTGCATAACAGTTTCACGCGATCGCGCTGGCGGACTTGCAATGCGAAAAACGCATAAAGCGATGCAAAATTCGGAAATTTAAATTCTCGAAATGTGCTTTGTTTGACAAAATCGTGCAGGTTATCGGTTCTCTATGCGTCAGGTTTGCGTCGCGCAGCTTTTGCTGCCATGTAACGACGAGCTAAAAGCTTTCGAGTGCCCCGCTGAAGCAATACTGGATCGAGCTTGCTTGGCTGTCTTCATAGATGTCGTCTTACCAGGCATTTGGTAGTCAAGATTGGCAGTCGAGGACTAACTGATTTCCTAAGGTCTCTTCAAGCGCGTCGATATCAGGAAATCATTACGAGTAGCTGATGCGATTGGCCAACCGATGTATTGAATCGAGAAGATGCCCCTTTGCGCCTTCACTCACTATAAAATTCAACTTGCACTACTGCAGGACAGGCATACCAATGGCTTCATAACGTTGAAATCATTAACAAAGATTCGGCGCTAAAGGTCGAGCTGCTGGAGAGAAGCTTCGAAAAAGTAAAGCCCCATGCCAATGACTTTGCGAAAGCTTCTACGAGAACTTGTTCGCAGACTATCCAGCGGCACAACCGCTGTTTGCGCAACCGATGTGATAAGCAGAGCAAAAAGCTTTTGGCGTCTTTCGGTCTTGTGGTCGAGAACCTACGCCACCCTGGCGAGCTGACTGGCGCCCTTGAGGGGCTAGGGGCTCGCCACGTTAAGTACGGCGCGCTACCAGCCCACTATCCTTTGGTCGGTAACTCCTCCTTAAAACCTTTGACCAATACCTTGGACTGATTGGACCCCTGAGACAAAGCAGGCCTGGATGGACGCCTACGGTGTAATTACCGAGATGATGCTAGAAGGGGCCGACTACAGCCGCAGAAGAGGTGACGCTTGAGCCGCCAGAATCTGACCTCGCCGTGGATGTCAACGAGGTGGATAAGGCGACCGGCCTAAAAGTCGCCATGCTGGAGCAGAGCTTTGAGAAAGTAAAGTCCCACGCCGATGAATTTGCGACAAGCTTCTACGACAATCTGTTTACGGACTATCCGGCAGCCAAGCCGCTATTTGCGCATACCAACATGGCCAAGCAGAGCGAGATGCTTTTGGCTTCTTTGGTCTTGTGGTCGAGAACCTGCGTCAACCCGGCGAATTGACCGGTGCCCTCAAAGGCTTGGGGGCTCGCCACGTCAAGTATGGCGCGCTGCCGGATCATTATCCCCTGGTGGGCAACAGCCTCCTCAAAACCTTTGAGCAATACCTCAAGGAAGACTGGACGCCGGAGGTCAAGCAGGCTTGGGTTGACGCCTACGGGTTGATCACTGAGGTGATGCTAGAGGGCGCTGACTATTCTCCTGAGTCTGTGCAGCTGGAGCCAGTGGCGGAGCCCGTCGCCCAGCCCGTTGCTTCTGAAGCACCAGCCCCAACCGCTGAAGACGGCCTCAAGCCTGGTCCGCTGCTGGGGGGGGTAATTGGTGGTGGCGCAGTTTTACTCATCATTCTGCTGCTGCTTTAGCCCACCGCTTTAATTTCATTGGGAGGAACGTCCTAGAGTCATGGCATCTCGAGGTAGACCTAATAGGCCACCCAAGCGGCAGCGATCGCAAGCTAGCGGTATAAGTCGGCTTATCAGCCTGAGGACGGCGATCGCGATCGCCTGCATTCTTCTGGTGGGCTGGTTTTCGGCGGCATTTGCCCTAGACAACAAGCAGGCGTTTCTGCCCGGGGAGACCTCCGTAGGCCACTACCTTATTGAAGGCTCCTGCGCCTCTTGCCACGAAGGGTTTAAGCCCGTCAGCAACGACACCTGCATGCGCTGCCACGAGGCCGAGCTAGCCGAGGATGTTCACGGGGCTCAAAAGTTTCGAGACCCGCGCTGGGCAGGGGAGCTGGCCAAGATTGAGGCCCTCACCTGCACCACTTGCCACAACGAGCACGTGCATATGTTTGGTCGCGGCGTTCACCTGCAGCCTGACCTCTGCATGGCCTGTCACGAAGGCATCGCCGCGGGCGACCTCAAAAGCCACGACGGGTTTACGCCAGACGGCTGCTGGACCGCCGGGTGCCACAACTACCACGACCACCGCACAATTTCTACAGGGTTCCTGAGGAAAAACCTCGACCAGCCCCCCATGCTGCCGGTGCAGGTCGTGCCAGAACGAGTGGTGACGACAGAGCTGAAATCGGCCCCAGCAGCGGACTTGGGTAAGGCGTTTCTGGGGGGTAAGTCATGACGCTGAATAGGAAGTCTGTGATGTCTTGGCTACTGGCCCTGGCGCTGCTGCTTGGCTGGGCCGCGCCAGCCTGGGGCGATGTCGACCAGGCTCTGGTCAAGGAAACCACCCAGCTCTGGGAAACCAGCGCCCACGCCCTCAACGACATCAACTGCTCTAGCTGCCACCAAGACGAAGAAACCCAGGCGTTTGTCGCCAACCCCACCTACGAAAGCTGCCAGTCCTGCCACGAGCAGGCGGTGGATACCTTCCTGCTGGGGAAGCACGGCATTCGCTTGCTGGAAGATGAGTCGCCCCTAAGGCCCGCCATGGCGCGGCTGCCGATGAAGACCGTCGCCCACGACATGCAGATGACCTGCAGCACTTGCCACGACGCCCACTCAGTCAACACCGTTCAGGCCGCCGTCGACTCCTGCCTCACCTGTCACAACGACACCCACTCCCTCAACTACGAAAACTCCCAGCACGCCCAGCTGTTCGCCGCCGACCTAGCGCTACCGCGTCCCTCCGGCAGTGCGGTAAGCTGCGCTACCTGCCACCTGCCGCGCCATGAGGTGGAAGGTGGCGAGACTGTGACCCTGGTGAACCACAACAATACCTATACCCTGCTGCCCCGCGATCGCATGGTGGGAGAGGTGTGCATGAACTGCCACGGCGTGGAGTATAGCTACAACAGTATTTTTGACGACGACCTGGTGGAGGCCAACTTCGATGAGCCGCCTACCCTCTCCCTAGAAACCTTTGACCTAGTGCGTGCCCTGGAAGAGCGGCGGGTCGGACAAGGTGACGAAGGGAGCAGCGACTAGACCGTCAAATCCCGCGTTCGCTCAGACGAACTTTTCGCTCTCGGGGCTTCTCCGTTTTGTATTCTGGAAGCCTCGTTAAACGCTCTCGCAGCGCATCTAACGCACGTATTGAACCCTAAGGACACAACCATGACAATGCTAGAGAACTGGATCAGTGCTATCCGCACCCGAACGGTGGCGTTCATTGCCATCATCTTGGCCGTTGCCGTCACGGCGATCTCCTGTAGCGGCGGCGGCGGCGGCACCGCTACCACTGAGGCCTCCGCTGGCGTCGCCCCTGAGCTAGTGGCCGACTACATCCACACCGTCTTGGCGGCTGACCGCACCGCCTACACTAAGCACGTAGTCAACCGAGTTAAGACCCTAGAGGGCAAGGCCAAAGATGCGGGCGTGCTTGAGGTTGAGTCCACCGAGACCTGGCAGCAGGCCGACGGCATTCCCCTCCCGGCGCAGATGTTCCGCCTCGGCTCTGAGATTGCCAATGAGTCGGGCTACTTCACCTACAACCTGATTTCCCCTTGGTACCTCAACGACAGCCACGCCCCCAAAGGCGAGTTTGAGGAAGCTGCCGTCCAAACGATGATCGACACGGGCGAATCCGTTAAGGAATACCAGGAAATCGGCGGCCAGACCTACTTCTCCGCCATGTATCCCGACAAGGCCGTCGCTGAGGCCTGCGTGACCTGCCACAATACCCACCCCGTCCACCTAGAGCGCTACCCCGACAAGATGTTCGAGATGGATGAAGTGATGGGCGGCGTTGTGATCAATATTCCCCTAGAGGGCGCTTAATGGCCGAAATCACAGGCCATCGGTAGTTCCTGCCGGGAGGGCGATCGCCCGCATGTGCTTAGCACCTCGGAAGACCCCCTCTAACTCCCCCTTGGTAAGGGGGAGAATTACGCTTCCCCCCTTACCAAGGGGGGACTGAGGGGGGTAAGACCAAGACATATTGCCTCTTCTCCAAAGCCGCTAAACATGTCCGATCGCCCTCTCGGCAGCTCAGCTAGAAACTCTCGCGCAGGCTACGCGTTCAGCCGACCCCTTCTTAATTTTCATGAGCACTCCTCACTCCCCCTCTCCGTTCAATCCCCAGACCTCGGCGCTAGAACCGTCCGCTCCCGGTAGCGCTGTGGGGGCTGAAATTAATCCACAGCTAAAGGCAAAAGCAGCCCGTAGGGGTATTCAGCCCAGCCTCAAGATACTTATTGGCCTAACCCTGTTGACGGCGCTGCTGCTGTTGCCCTTCGCCTTTAGTACCCTCTACCTCGACTGGCTACGGGAAAAGTCCGTAGATTTGCACCAGTTTGTTCGCGGAGAGCTATACAAGCAGAGCACCGGCTACGCAGCGCTGGGCTTTGTGCTGCTGGAGGTCATGCTCAGCATCCGCAAGCGCAGCCGCAGCTGGATTGGCCGCCTCAAGCTGCCGGGATCAATGCAGCTGTGGCGCAGCGTCCATATCTTCCTGGGCGTAGCGCTGGTGGCCATGGTGCTGGTCCACACCCTGGGCTCCAACGGCCTTAACTTTAATGCAGCGCTGCTGTGGGTGTTCTTTGCCGTGACCTTGACTGCGCTGGTAGGGGTGGTCGCTGAAACCGGCATTTTAGAGTCCACCCGCAGCTACTTTGGCAAGCTGCCCTGGAGCCCGGTACCGCTCACCAAAGGCCCTCTGATTCGGAGGCTGCGATCGCTTTGGCTGGTGAGCCATATTTTTTTCGTCTGCATGTTCGCCGTGATGCTGATATTCCACATTGCTTTGGCTTATTACTATCAGTAATCTTTCCATCGGGGCCTGTATCCAATCCTTGGATGGGCATCTATACGATATGGAGACACCGCATGCGGTGTCCCTACGACTCCTCTAAAATTCACCCTTGGACCTACTGCGGTCGCTCAACAAACTTTAAATCATCCTCCATGCCTGATACCCTAGCGCTGATTGAAAACAGCTTCGAGAAAGTTAAACCCAACGCGATCGCCTTCTCTGGCAGCTTTTACGGTCATCTGTTTGAGAACAACCCTGAGCTGAAGCCGATGTTTGCCGATGTTAGCCCTGAGCTACAGCAAAAAAAGCTCGTGGCCTCTCTCGCCCTAATCGTCGAGAACCTACACAACACCCACGCCCTATCTCAGGCACTGCAGGGGCTAGGAGCCCATCACGTCACTAAAGGAACCGAAAAGGATCACTATCCCATGGTGGGTCAAGCATTGCTGCAGGCGCTAAAGGATTATTTGGGCGAGGGATGGACCCCAGAATTGGCGGAGGCCTGGCTGCAGGCCTACCAGCTAATCAGCAGCATCATGATAGAAGGAGCGCATAACCCCGAAGCCCACCTCAAAGGAGAGCTGACCTTTTACGAATGGCTAGATCTCTACGGAGAGGTCAGTCCCTCGTTTCGCGAGCTGATTGACTCAACGACCCATTTTAAGTACGGCGTCCATTGAACCCATGGCACTTAATACAAACAAAGCCGGCCTAATCTCAGCTGCCTTGGTAGGCCTCTTTGCGATCGCCACCCTGTTGCTGACGCGCCCCGGCACTTCCGCCCAAAGCCTGTCCTCGGTGTCAGGGCTAATAGCGCTCAGGGAAACTGCCGCAGCGGCCATGCCCTACGAGCTGGCCATGGCTAGCCCAAAACCGACCCTAATCGAGTTCTACGCTGACTGGTGCACCACCTGTCAGGCCATAGCACCAGCGCTGCAGGATATTCACCATCAGGTGGAAAATCAGGTCAACTTTGTCATGCTCGACATCGATGATCCGCAGTGGCGGCAGCAGATTGCGCAGTTCAAGGTGAGCGGCGTTCCTCACCTGACGCTGCTAGATTCAAACCACACCGTTGCCGACAGCTTTGTGGGTCGAGTTCCCCAGCAAATCTTGCTGAGTCGGATGACTGACCTTCTTTAGAGACCCTTTGCCCTTTCTCTCAAATGGCTAGATCTTATGGCAATACTTCACAGATTTCTTCGACTGCTCGAGTTTTTAGAGTATGTGGCCGACGTCGCTGATACGATGGCCGAGTCGTTGACTTTTCCTGCCGGGGTTGCCCTAGCCGTTTGCCTGCTCAGCTACCAGAGCCTGCTGCTCGCGGGTTGTGATAGCCTGTCCTCGATGGTGTTGGCTAGCGCCGTGGCGCTAACGCTGCACTGTGGACTCAATCGCCCTATCTGAATCTCCCTTGCCCATGACATCCTCCTCTCGATGGCGACTCGGCTGCAGCCTTTTGGGCATCACCCTAATGCTCGCTAGTCCAGCGGCCTGTTCAGCTGCAGGCGAACTGCCGGGGGTCAGCGCCCCGACAGCTCGCTCTAGCCCCGCAGCCGATTTAGAAGCGCTGCTCACCGACGTGGTTTACCTTGGGGAGCGCCACGACAGCGACGCTGACCACATGGCCCAGCTTGAGATTATCCAGGCGCTCTACGCCGAAGATCCCGATATGGCGATCGCCCTAGAGATGTTTCAGCGCCCCTTCCAGCCTGTACTCGATCGCTACCTAGCGGGAGAGATTTCTGAGGAGGAGCTGGTGATCCAGAGCGAGTACGGGCAGCGCTGGGGCTTTCCTTGGCAGTATTATGCGCCCATTGTCCGCTTTGCCCAGGCCCACCAAATCCCTCTGCTGGCCCTCAACGCCCCGAGCGAGGTGGTGCGTCAGGTGGCTAGAGAAGGCCTTGAAAGCCTGGAGGCCCAAGACTTTCGCTATATTCCCCCTTTAGAGGATCTGGATACTAGCAGCCTCGAATACCGAGAGTTTGTTCAGGCTGCGTTTGGGGGACATGGCAGCCACGGGAACTTCGACTTTGAGAATTTCTTCGCGGCGCAGGTGGTGTGGGACGAAACGATGGCGGCGACGGTGGCCAAATTTAAGCAGGCCTCACCGGAGACGCGGGTGGTAGTGCTGGCGGGCAGCGGCCATGTCCTATACGGCTACGGTATCCCCAGCCGGGTATCCCGCCGACTGGGAGAGTCTTTGCAGCAGACAACGGTACTGCTCAGCCCCACCGAGGCGCTGAGTAGTACCGTCGATGCAGAAGCTTCTGAAGGCGCTGCCGACGTGTTCTGGTACAGCGACTAGGCCAGGGTCTCTGGGCAGTAGCCCAACCCCTTCACGAACTCCAGCCTGAAAGCCTCGATTTCCGTAGAGTCCGGCGCACCGTGGGACACGATCGCCACCTGGTAGCGGCGCATCACATCCACGGGCGATTGACCTGTCTCTAGTCCCCAGAACGTCATTTTCATCCGCACGTCTGGGGTATAGGGGATGCCAACCTCGTTGAGAAACGCTCGAAAGTCGCCGTCATCTTGAGCAGACAGGGGATGGGCAAGCCTAATTTTTATCACCCAACCATCGATCTGGTGGATGACGGTCATGAACCTGACGGTCATCTGGGCTCGGTTAAGAGACTCAACAACCCTGAGGGTGAGGCTGGCATTCGCGAGGCGGTACGTATAGTCCATCGGAGGGGGGTGCTATGCCGGTGTTACAGTACTATTCTGACGAAGATCCCTGAGGATTTATATAGGAGACCTCCCCAACTCTCCTGTCGATAAGGTGGGGAATTCTCCCCAATTTTAGTAGCTACGGTAACTCTTTTCGACCTTGAATTAGCCATGGGCGCTCTCTACGATCCCGATAGTCCACTCGACCGTCAGCTCGCTGCCTATGACTACGAGCTGCCCGAGGCGCGCATCGCCCAACAGCCCGCATCGCCCCGCGATCGCTCGCGCTTGCTGGTGGTCGATAGCCCAACGAGTCATCGCCATCAGAGCTTTCGCGATTTGCCTCAGTGGCTGCGAGCAGGCGACCTGCTCGTGCTCAACAACACGCGGGTAATCCCGGCGCGACTGCTGGGCCGCAAAGCGAGTGGCCTGGCCATAGAGGTATTTTTGCTCAAAGAGCATTCTCCTGACTGCTGGCACGCGCTAGTTAAGCCGGGGAAACGGCTCAAGCCAGGGATCGAAGTTTACTTTGACCAATCCGACGGACCGCCCGTAGTGGGGGAGATTCTGGCTACTGAGCCTACGACTGGGGGACGCCTCGTCCAGTTTAAAGTTCCCAATGGGCAGCCGCTACGCTCACTATTGCCTCAATTAGGGCAGGTGCCGCTTCCCCCCTATATCACCCACACCGACGTAGAGCCCGAGCGCTACCAGACGGTATACAGCGATCGCCCTGGCGCGGTGGCGGCCCCCACAGCAGGGCTGCACTTCACCCCAGAGCTGCTGCGGACCATAGAGCTGATGGGAGTTCGCCTGGCGACGCTGACGCTGCACGTGGGGATTGGCACCTTTCGCCCTGTCGAGACTGACGATATTACAGCTCACGAAATGCACGGGGAATGGATCGAGGTGACGCCTGAGGTGGCGGCGGCGGTGGAAGAAACTCGGGCCAGGGGCGGCCGAGTCATTGCCGTGGGGACTACCAGCGTTCGGGCCTTAGAGGGGGCTGCCAGCCTGGGAGCGCTGCAGCCTTACTGCGGGGAGACCAATATTTTTATCTATCCGGGCTATCGCTGGCGCGTTGTGGACGGCCTGATCACCAACTTCCATCTGCCCAAGTCCAGCCTGATGATGATGATTAGTGCCCTAATCGGCCGCCAGCGGCTGCTCGATCTCTACCAAACCGCCATTGAGCAGGAGTACCGGTTTTACTCGTTTGGAGATGCAATGCTGATTCTGCCAGAGGCAAAGCCCTAGCGCGGCGGTTTGCTTTTGCGGAGGGATGGCGATCTAACTTCTGGTCGATGCTTAGATGAGCACAATTACTTAACGTCTTACTTACTTAAGCCGTTGCTCCCTTAGACCTATGTCTATAGCCGACCAATCTAGTCACCCCATTGACCTGTCTCTTCGCCCGCAGCGGACGCGCTGGCAGCGTCAGGTGAAAAGGCTGCTGCTGACGGCGCTATTTGTGAGTACCCTCATCCTCTGTCTGGATCTGCCTGGATCTGCCCAAGGGCCAATGGCCCGGCTTCCTACAGTCTCGAGCTACGCGGCCCCGACCTTAGCGCAGCTGTCCCTCGGCTCCCAGTCTTCCTCCTCCAGTCAGGAGCATGTTGCGGGCTGGGTGAAGTTAGACGGGCGAGATATTTTCCAGGTGAGTGCCCCCAAGTCATCTCTAAAGCAGCGTCAGTCCCGCGTTGAAACGAATCTGCAGCGCATCCGCGACGACTACCTGCAGGATTCGGTCCCTGACGCCGACATACAGGTGAAAAGAATTAGTTCCGACGGATTGCCCAGCATTTACGTCAACGGCTCGTATCTGATGACGGTGACCGAAAAGGATGCTGACGTTCAGGGTACTAGCCCCTGGGCGATCGCTGAAGAGCTAAAGCAGCAGATTCCTGAGGTGCTAGAGCGTGCCAAGGGCGAGCGGCAGATTGAGGTCATGCGCCGTAGAAGCATTACTGCCGGGGCCATTATGGCCACCGCGGCGGCGGTGGCCTGGCTGATCTCTCGCTGGAGCGATCGCGTCCTGCATTGGACGCTGAGAGGGCTGACAGAAGGGCGACCTAGCGATCACTTTCGAGAGCAGCAGCTGCACCATCTGCAGGATCTGCAGAGACGGCTTCTACCGCTGGTGCAGGCGATGCTGCTGGTGGGGGCACTATTTTGGGTCGCTGGGCTATTTCCCCAAACCCGCGACCTGCAGCAGGAGCTACCGGTTTGGACCAAGATTCCCCTGCTGATTGGCATCACCATCGTCGTCGCCTACATCGGCATTCGCATCAGCTATGCCCTCATCGACCGCTTCGTGTCGCAGCTCACGGAAGACGAGCTATACGACGACGTCCCCCGCCGGGCCCAGCTGCGAGTTTCGACGATTACCAGCGTGGTTAAGAACGTGATCACGTTTGTCTGGATTATCATTGGCACCATCGTCGCTCTGGTGCTGACCGGCGTTGATGTTGGGGTGCTGCTGGCCAGCATCGGTATTGCCGGCTTGGCGGTGTCGCTAGCGGCTAAGGGCCTGCTGCACGGAGCGGTCAACGGCTTTTTCATCATTTTGGAAGACCAGTTCGCTATTGGAGATGTGGTCAAAATTGGCGAATTCGGGGGGTTGGTAGAGAATCTAAATCTACGCATCACCCAGCTGCGCGATACGGAGGGACGGCTGATCAGCATTCCCATGAGCGACGTCAAAGCGGTAGCTAACTACTCGCTGCGCTGGTCGCGCGCTGACCTGAAGCTGCCGGTGAGCTACAAGTCCAACATTGATGAGCTGCTCGATATCACTCGCGAGGTGGGCCAAGAAATGATGGCTGAGGGGGAGTGGCAAGAGCTTATTCTAGAAGAACCGTCAGTCTTGGGCGTCGAGGATTTTGGCGACAGTTCTATTATCATTCGAGTCTGGATTAAGACGAAGCCCATGAAGCAGTGGGACGTGGCGCGGGAGTACCGCCGTCGGTTTAAGCTAGCCATGCAGGGGCTAGATGATACGGAAATTCCGTTCCCGCAGCGCGATGTTTGGCTACACCCCGGCGATCAGCTGCGGGAAACGCTGGACGGGTGGTTTGAGCAGCTAGGCGATCGCCCCACGGTGCAGGTGAATGGTTCAGTGGACTCTGAGGGCGAGAGCGATGGTAACGGCCAAAAAGGGTCGCCTAGCCGCAAGCTACAGCCTACTTTCAAAGGGGATGACGGCGATATTGACAGCATTGACGGCCCTGGCGAAGACGGTCCCGGCGAAGAGGGGGATAGCTAGAGGGTTTAGCGGTGCTTGCCGAAAGCGCCGCATTGAGGAAGCGGCTATCGGCAAATAACCAAAATTTATCGAAGATCAACACAAATCGTAGCAGGGGCTTGGCAGTGCCAAGCCCCTGCCAAGCCTTCACACCAGGTGATCTTTAGCATCCGACGGCGCAAAAATCACTCTTAAGGATGCCTCCAAAAATACCTTTTAGGGATTAAATTATGGAAATCCAATTTTGGTTTGTCACGTCACCCCTTAATCAACGAAGGCAAGTGCCATGAAAATTCTCCAGGTCACCCAAGTCACCGTCATCAAGCACGGCGAACCTCCAATGCTTTGCATCCAGGCCTCTGGGCTCGCCGCCACCCCCGGCTGGACCAACCCTCGGCTCGACAACTCCGCCGACCCCACCCCCGGAGATGCCGTTCTCGAATTTAGCTTTGACGCCGACCGGCCCACGGACATCGTTCCCCAGGTGCTGTCCCCCATTTCTGCCTCCATCAGCATCACCCCGGATAACGGCGCAGACGCCGTCATTGTCACCGCACGGACCAATTCACTTACGGTTCACGCCTCTGAATTTAGAACGGCATCCGCTGACCCAGCGCCGATCACTACCCTGGCTCTAGGCGAAGAGGATCCGGTAGTCTCTACCCGCGCCCTGGGGGAAGAAGGTCCAGTGGCCTCTACCCGTGCCTTGGGAGAAGAGGACTTCACGACCCTAGCGCTGGGGGAAGAGAGTCCCGTCACCACCCTGGCCGTGGGCGAAGAAGAGCCCGGCGGTCCCTTCGGTCGCTACTAAGGCTACCCGCTCACAGTGACCCAGATAGATTCGCTACTCATCGCCGGGGGAGCTTCGGACCCCAACCTCACCCGGCTGATAGAGGTTGCCACCCTCATGGGCATCTCGATACGGGACGCCCGCCATCACCCAGAGACGAGTCCAGCTTTCTCTTGGCGGCTGTCCGGTGGCGCGACCCTAAACGGTCAGCCCCTCGCCCCGAGGGGGGCCTTCCTGCGCTACGACGTTCACGACCAAAAGCCTCAAGCGGCGCAGCGATCGGCGGGTTGGTACCAGGCAATGTACGGCTGGCTGCTCTCTCAGCCAGACATCCGGCTATTCAACCGACAGCAGCAGACTGCCGTAGGCAACAAGCCGGCCCTGCTCATGCTGGCTCAGCAGCAGGGCCTGACGATTCCTAGCATCTGCATCACCAACGACGCCGCGCAGCTCGCGCAGTTCGACGCCAAGGAGGCGATCGCCAAACCTGTAGCGGGGGGCGATTTTTGCTATCCCCTAGACGACCTGCTGCGATCGCTACAGCCGCGCCACGGCTGTAGTGCGACTCCGGCCATTGTGCAAAATCGACTCGTTGCGCCAGAAATTCGAGTTTATGTGGTGGGCGATCGCACCTTTGCGTTTGAGGTTCAGAGTCCGTCTCTGGACTACCGCGTCAAGCAGGATGTAGATCTCGTACCGCTAGACTCGCCGCAGCCTGAAGTCGAGAAACTACGGGCCTTGATGGCGGCGCTACGAATGGATTTTGGAGCAGCCGACTTTAAGACGGACCCAAAAACTCAACGGCTCGCCTTTCTAGAACTCAACAGTTCACCCATGTTTGTTCGGTTTGACCAAGTCGTCGAGGGTGCGCTCTGTCGAGCCATGGTTCAAGCGTTGATGACTTCTACGCGCATAGAGCTGTCGCGGTAAGGCCTGTTGACCTTTGCCGCGTGGGGCGCGTCCACTGAAGGGAACCGACTTGCGTCCAAAGGGTAAGGACAAAGTTATTCTCCAGCGTTTCTCACGCCGCTAATCTCAAGTCCACACCTCGCGGAATCGAAAATCGCTGTACTTCAACTTTTTATCAAGTCAACTCTCAAGGAAGTTGTCGTAACATACAGATACTATTCAGCAAATTGTAACGATGCGTCTACTCTTGATTGACGATGACGAACTGCTGATGGAGACATTGGCAGAAGCGTTGATTAAGCAGCGCTATGCGGTAGACATCGCTGTGGATGGCGAAACCGCACAGGAGTTTCTAGCGCTTTTTTCTTACGATTTGCTCGTCTTGGATATGCGGCTGCCAGACGTCGAGGGGGTGTCACTGTGCCGGCAGCTCCGCACAGAAGGCACTGAGAGTCCAATTTTGATGCTGAGCGCAAATGACGACAGCACGGCTAAGGTCCAAGCTCTAGACGCCGGGGCAGACGACTACGTGATTAAGCCATTCGATTTTGACGAGCTTTGTGCCCGCATTAGAGCGCTGCTGCGCCGAGAGAGCCCCGGGCTAACCGCGACGCTGCGTTGGGGAGACTTGAGCTTGAAGCCGGACACCTTTGAAGTATTTTACGGGGAGCATCTGCTTCACACCACGCCCAAGGAATATGCGCTACTAGAGCTATTCCTGCGTCACCCTAGCCGAGTATTTAGCCTTGATACTATCATCGAAAACCTGTGGTCATTTCAAGATCCGCCTGGTGAAGATGCCGTCAGAACCCACGTCAAAGGACTACGCCAGAAGCTAAAGGCAGGGGGAGCGCCCAAGGACATCATCGAGACAGTATATGGGTTGGGGTACCGCCTCAACCCCCGCGATACCGCCCCCGCCAACGTAGCGTCAAGCGCGACGCTCGTCACCGACGCTCTGCCCGACGCACCCGCCCTCAGTCCTCGGTCCCTACCGCCCTCAGTTCCTACCCCCTCAGATATCGCCGCCGCGATCGCCACCGCCTGGGAAACCCACAGAGGCACAATGCAGGAGCGGCTAGCGGTGTTGGAAGCGCTGGTAGCGGCGATGAATATCGGGGAGCTAAGCCCAGAGCTGCGGCAGTCTGGGTGTGCCCAAGCCCATAAGCTGGCAGGGGCCCTAGGCTGCTTTGGGTTTCCAGAGGGGTCTCGCCTAGCTCGGGAGCTAGAGCTGCTGCTGCTGCCCAACACCCGCCTCGAACAACATTCGCCCCACATTTCGGCGGTGGTAGGTCGTCTCCGCCAGCAGTTGGATAGCGAGGCCACTGCCGCTGTCCCAGTTGCAGTGGAGGCCATTGCCTCGCGCCGCTCTCAAGACTTCCAGGCCCTCACTGAGCTCTGGATTGTGGGAGCGAGTGACTCCGTGAACCAAGCTCTAGTGGCGATCGCCTCTGCTACTGGTCTTTGCAGCGCGGTGTTATCTGACCCCAGCCAAGGCTGTAATAGGCTGCAAGATCAGCCGCCGGCAGTCATTTTGCTATGGCTAGACGAAACATCCCTTGACGAGGCAACAATGCTGCTAGAGCGCTTACCCCAAGCGACAGACTACGGCTTAGACCTGTATCCGTCGCCGCCCATCAGCAAGACGTTAATCATTGCGATAACCGACATCCAAGATTTTCACCAGCGGCTGCGGCTCGTCCAGCAGGGGACCGACCGCATTCTTTCTCCCTCGCTCTCCCCTCAAGGCATCATCGAAATTGTCCAGCAGATGCGTCAGGTCGATCAGGGCGGGGCCAAGGTGATGATCGTTGACGATGACGCTCAGGTCCTAGATCTACTGCGCACCTTGCTCTCGCCATGGGGCTTTCAGCTCACCACGCTAGACAACCTGGCTCAGCTGCAGCCCCTGCTGGAAACAGTGCAGCCTGACTTGCTGGTATTGGACGTAGAAATGCCAGAGGCCAATGGCTTAGAAATTTGCCAGGTGCTGCGGGCAGACGAAACCTGGTGGCAGCTGCCGATTCTGTTCCTCACGGTCCACGAAGAGACGAGTATTCAGCAGCAGGCGTTTGGCGTCGGGGCAGATGACTTCGTCAGCAAATCGGCCATGTCCAGGGAATTACCGCTTCGTATTCTCAACCGGTTAAAGCGATAGAGCCTAGAGCCTCTTGGCTCAGACCAGACTTTGCGGGTGATATCCCAGCCCTAAACCAGGCTTTGCGGACAGTATCCCAGCCCCGAAATGAAGTGCTTTTGAAAATATTGAACCTCTACCGGGTCAGGGACCCCGTGGGACACAATGGCGATTCGGCGGCGATTCATCACGGTGGTTGCGCGATCGCCCGCGTCAAGATCGTCAAAAACCGGGCCGAAAAGGGGAAGGGGTTGACAGGGAATGCCGTATTCTTTGAGGACAGCAAGACAGTTGCTGCGCTGTTCGGCCTCTATAGAGGGCTTCAGCGTTAGCCGCAGGATCCAGCGGTCGTTTAGAAAAATCACCGTAGCACATAGAAGCTGCGATCGCAGCTTCCGCTGTAGATAGACCAGCACGCATTGGGTCAAGCTAGCGGTTGCGAAACAGTAGAGAAATTCCATAACACTCGGCTTTTATGGGGGCTTAGCATCAAGCCTACGGTGGAAATCTGAGGAACCTATGAAGGAAAAAATTAGAGCACCCAGCCGGACGATTTATAACCGTATTGTGTAGAGTTGCGGTGACGAAGGTGTGAACTGGCAGTATTCTGGGTGGGGACCGGAGGACAGAAACCCATGAGCAAACGCATCTTATTGATCGACGATGAAGCCGATATTCACAAAATTATTCAAGTGAGCTTGAGTTTACAGTGCGACTGGGAGCTGCTGACAGCGTTGGACAGCGACCGCGGCATTGAAATCGCTAAGGCCGAGGCGATAGACGCTATTTTGCTGGACGTGACAATGCCACATCGGAATGGAATTGAGACTTTAGAGCTACTTCGCTCGATACCAGAAACTCAAAGCATTCCCGTTGTTTTTCTGACCGCAAGGGCCCAGGCCGCCGACAGGCGAAAGTTTTACAGTCTCGGGGCAAAAGGCGTGATTACAAAGCCATTTGATCCCATTACGCTCGCCAGTCAAATTGCAGGATATTTGACTTGGCAGTAGTGGCTCTCCCTCATAACTTCCTCAGAGTTTTGACCTATAACAAAGCTTAGACGACGAAAGCACCCGTCTTAGACCAGAGCAGACTTAGGAGGTCTATTGTAATGACTGTTAGAGATATTATGTCCAGACCTGTGGTAATTCACAGCTCAGATACGATTGAAAACGCGATTAGATTGATGCAGGCCAATCAAGTGCGATCGCTCATCGTTGAAAAATGTCACGAAGATGGATGCTACGGCCTCCTCGTTGAGAAAGATATTGTTCACAAGGTGGTTGCCCCTGGGCGCGATCCTCGCCACGTCCGGGTGGGAAGCTTGATGTGGCCAGCCTGTGCTCAAATTCCCTTAAGCGCCACGGTACAAGAGGCTGCGCAATTTCTTGCGGATGCGGAGGTTTCTCATGCGCCGGTCATAGAGAGCAACAGACTACTCGGCATTGTTTCAGTTACCGATATTCTCAGCCAGGTGTGTGTTGCAGGCCCTTCCTGGGATCAAACGCAGGCTTTTTGGCAGCTGCCGCAGCAGGCCTACGCGACCCAGGATAGAGAAGCCCGAATCGTACAGAAGGATAATGAGGCGTTGGTTCGCTTTGAAGACGACATGAGGGCTAGCTGCAAAACGACCTTTTAGCGCCGTTCTCAATTGTGCCCAGCCCTGATAGCGCGATCGGCGTGGTCAAATGGACCCAGCATCTTGCAGGTTGCTATGCAGCCCCTAGGAGTGGGCTGGGCCCGAACCCTAAGAAAAGCTAACCAACGGCAGATCGGTGAGGAAAACGCAGTACCCTTTTCAACAGTAGTCTCGGCTACATCTCCTACCTACTGCAGCGCTATCCCACGATGACACAAGCGATCGAATCCATTCTTCAAGAAAAGCGGCGCTTTCCCCCCAGCGACGCCTTCTCCCAGCAGGCCCACATCAAAAGTCAGGCAGACTACGAGCGGCTGTACGAAGAGGCCAAAGCCGACCCCGCTGCATTTTGGGCCAAGCTTGCCAAAGAAGAGCTGCACTGGTTTGAGCCTTGGGATACGGTGCTCGACTGGCAGCCACCTCACGCGAAGTGGTTTGTGGGGGGCAAGCTCAACATCAGCGATAACTGCCTGGACCGCCATCTAAAGACCTGGCGTAAAAATAAAGCGGCGCTAATTTGGGAAGGGGAGCCGGGAGACTCTCGCACCTTTACCTACGCCCAGCTTCACCGGGAGGTGTGCCAGTTCGCCAATGCCCTCAAGCAGCTCGGCGTCGGCAAAGGCGATGTGGTGGGCATCTACATGCCCATGATTCCGGAGGCGGCGATCGCGATGCTGGCCTGCGCCCGTATTGGCGCTCCCCATACGGTAGTGTTCGGCGGCTTTAGCGCGGAGGCCCTGCGGGACCGGCTCAACGACGGTAAAGCTAAGGCGGTGGTCACCGCAGACGGGGGCTTCCGCAAAGACAAGGCCGTGCCCTTGAAGGTACAGGTGGACAAGGCGCTGGAGGGCAACGCGGCCCCTACCGTGGAGCATGTGGTGGTGGTGCAGCGCACCCAAAGCAATGTCGAAATGGTGGAAGGGCGCGATCGCTGGTGGCACGAGCTGCAGGCCGAGGTGAGCGCCGACTGCCCCGCTGAGACTATGGACAGCGAAGACATGCTGTTCATCCTCTACACCTCCGGCAGCACCGGCAAGCCTAAGGGCGTGGTGCACACCACCGGCGGCTACAACCTTTACACCCACGTGACCAGCAAGTGGATTTTCGACCTCAAGGACGAGGATGTTTACTGGTGCGCGGCGGACGTGGGCTGGATTACGGGTCACAGCTACATTGTCTATGGGCCGCTCTCTAACGGGGCCACCGTAGTCATGTATGAAGGCGCCCCCCGCCCCTCAGCGCCAGGCTGCACCTGGGACATCATTGAGAAGTACGGGGTCACTATTCTTTACACCGCCCCCACCGCCATTCGGGCCTTTATCAAGATGGGGGATGAGCACCCTAACGCCCGCGACCTGTCTTCCTTGCGGCTGCTGGGCACCGTAGGCGAACCTATCAACCCGGAAGCCTGGATGTGGTACCACCGGATAATCGGCGGCGAACGCTGCCCCATCGTCGATACCTGGTGGCAGACGGAGACCGGCGGCATCATGCTCACGCCGCTGCCCGGCGCTATCCCGACGAAGCCCGGCTCTGCCACCCGACCCTTTCCCGGCATCCTGGCGGACGTGGTGGATATGGAGGGCAACCCGGTAGAAGGGGACGGGGGTTACTTAGTGGTGAAGCACCCCTGGCCCAGCATGATCCGCACGGTGTACGGCGACGACGATCGCTTCCGGCGCACCTACTGGGAGCCGGTGCCCCCCAAAGACGGCCAGCATTTCTACTTTGCAGGGGACGGCGCCCGCAAGGACGAGGATGGCTACTTTTGGGTGATGGGCCGGGTGGACGACGTGATCAACGTTTCGGGTCACCGGCTGGGCACCATGGAAATTGAGTCGGCCCTAGTCTCCCATCCGGCGGTGGCGGAGGCGGCTGTTGTCGGACGCCCCGACGACCTCAAGGGCGAAGACATCTTCGCCTTCATCACCTTAGAAGGCAGCGCCCAGCCCAGCGAGGAGCTGAAAAAAGCGCTGCGGCAGCACGTCTCCCAGGAGATCGGCCCCATCGCCCGCCCCGGCGACATCCGCTTTAGCGATGCCCTGCCCAAAACCCGCTCCGGCAAAATAATGCGGCGACTGCTGCGATCGCTAGCGGCGGGTGAAGAGGTGGCGGGAGACACCTCCACCTTAGAAGACCGCTCGGTACTGGACCAGCTGCGTCAGGGCGAGTAATGCGGGTTGGGGCAGGGCAGTGCTGTGCCGACCGAGCTGTGCCGGTCAATGCCGATCAATACGGCCCTGCAGCTCCGCCACTATAGATCTGCCAGAGTCGCCTCAACCTGGGCAACCCCGTCGGCATCGCCCTGCTGCTCATATAGCGCTAGCGCCTGCTCAAGGGCTTCTCTAGCCCGCCGAGGCTGCTGATTACCTAAAAATGCCCTTCCAAGCTGGTAGTGGGCAGCGGCTGAGCTGGGGTCTAGCTCAATCACCCACTGGTACTCCACCATTGCCAGCAGAAAATTGCCCCGCTCAAGATAAATTTCGCCGATCAGCGCATGGGCCTCAGCTGAATCTGGGTTGATGCGCGATGCCCGTCGATAGGCCGTAAACGCTTCATCAATACGATCTTGAGACTTCAAAATGTCTCCAATCTGCAGGTGAACTTGGGCGTCGTCAGGGTCCAAAGAGGAGGCCCGCCGAAAGGCGTCGATTCCTGCGTCTATGTTATTGAGGTTGACCCAAGCCACGCCCAGGTTGTGATAAACGCTGCTGCGGCCTGGGGCAGCGGCGGCGGCCTGCTGTAAAACGGTGATGGCCTCTTCGTAACGGCTATCTTCGATAAACAGGGCCCCCATGAACTCGTAAACGCTGGCGTTGTTGGGCTGCAGCGCCACCACCTGCTGATAGGCCTCGAGCGCTCCGCCGTAATCCTCTAGCCGCGTCAGCACAACCCCCAACCCCAGCAAGGCTTCGGCATTGTTGCTGTCGATCTGAGCGGCACGGCGGTAGGACTGGGCAGCTCCGGCGTAGTCCTGCAGTTTAGCGAGGCTATAGCCCAAAGAATACTGGAAGTCGGCGTTATCAGCCTCGAGGGCAACGGCCCGCTGATACGCCGTCACAGCGGCCTCAAAATTGCCTCCCTGGGCTTCTAGATACCCAATGCCTGAAAAGATGCGGGGGTTTTCCGAATCTAGCCTGGCGGCCTCTTCGTAGAGGGCGATCGCCTGCGGATAGTTGTTGGCATCGACCTGCTCCCTAGCCTGTTCTAGAAGACCGTTGAGGCGCTCGCTGGCCTCTTCTGAGGTCGATGTCGCTTGCGCAACGACCGGCGTGCCGCTCGACAAGGCCATCAATCCCGCTAGCCCGATCACCAAAAGACTTCGTTGCATCACGTGCCTAAGTGCCCATCGTTACAATGCGTCATCAATCGGGGATTATCATAGCCGGTTTGCCCCTATTTCGCCAACGATTGGGGACAAATCTCCCTGAGGTCTTACAGCGATCGCCCCCCTGTTATGACAGAATGAAGCCGCATTGTCGTAAGGGGAGCAAGGCTATGATTTTGTCGACAACTGACGTAATTCAGGGGACTACGGTCGCCGAGTATCTTGGGGTTGTAACGGCTGAGGTGGTCTACGGCAGTAACGCCCTTAGAGACTTTTTTGCGGGAATTCGAGACATTATCGGTGGTCGAACGGCTGGGTACGAACGCGTCTTTGAGAAAGGCCAGCAGGAGGTCATTGAGGAGCTTGAGCGGCGAGCGGCCCGTCTTGGAGCAACTGGGGTGATCGGCATTGAAATCAATACCGGCACCATCAAGCTAGATGAGACCGGCGTGCTGCTATTGATTACCGCCACAGGAACAGCAGTTAGGCTTTAGCCCGTCACAAGACCGGCGATCGCCAGGAGTCTATATAAGCTCCTGCTACGCGGCATCTAAAAGCACCAAAATTCGCTCAGATCGAGCCGGCTGCAGCCAGCGGGCCCGGACCCGAATGATGGTGGACTTTGTGAGGCCTACGGTACCTTCAACCGACATGGTATGGCCAGAGAGCATCTGCGATTGCTCAAACAGGGGCGTACAGAGCTGCCAAATGGGGTGAGGAGCGTCGTTGACCGGCGCTGAAGGGTCGCTCAACCGACGGCAGATTGAGCGCGCACGGCTGTTGCTGCCGATAACGCCTCCCTCTCTCGTCAAGATCAAGAAGCCACCGGGCAAGCCTTCCACAACTTCTTGCAGTAGGGTGCGGGGTTGTTTAGCAAAGGATTTAGCGTTGGAAGCGGCGGTCCGAGTAGGAACATACGCCGAAATAAAGTCGTTCATGTTTGGGGCTGTCCATCAACGTCAAAGGTTGGCCTATATTGAGGCTCACAGGGCTGTGGGCAAAGATCATAATGCTGTAGACAAGGCTAGCCAGATTGGAACAGGGGCCTTAGCGACGGAGGGAACGGCCAGACGTCTTGCCTAGAGCCTCTTTCCCGGAGACCTCTCAGCTGGAGTAGAATGTGAACCGCCTGAGCGCGGTGTCAGTTGGAGGTTGAGTAAGCTGAGCCGAGCGATTTGCTGTTGGGCGGTTTGCTACAAAGTACTACAGCGGGTGAAACTGCAATTTCGGAAAGCAGGACTTTTAAAAATTGCCTCAAGGCGATCGCGCAGGAGCCAGCTCATCAATTTCGCAGCCCCGGATTTCCGAGGCTGCAGTCTCAAAAGCTAAGGGATCACTCTCAGTCCAAGCAGCACGTTTCGTTCCCCCCTTGGACAACACTATTATGACCCGCTCGTTCAATATAGCCTGTGACCCAAGTCCCATTTTGTGCAGTGCGTAGTCATTAATTAAGTGATCTTTTGTCGTCTCTCAGACGTACTTAAGTAGATGGCCGATACCGATGGGCATTATCGGCGGTAGCTTTGCGGACTGCGGCAGCCGCCAAGATCGCTTGACTCTAACGGTTTTGTTTCTTCACTTCTAGGAAATATACACAATCTTCAAAGGAATGAGTGTAATATTATATTTCCAAAATAATAAACTTTTCAATGCAGGTTAGCATTGGATTAATCGGCAATTGACCTAGAGTCCTCACCTAGATAGAGTTACCCCACCCTATGGCAAATCCTGAAAATCAACAACAAGACTTCACGGGGCTTGACCTTTCCGGTCAAGATTTTTCTCATCAAGATCTTAGAGGAACTACCTTTAAGGGCGCTAAGCTAAAAGGTGCCAATTTCAACTATGCCAACTTGAGCGGCGTTGATTTTTCCAGGGCCAATTTGAAGAAAGCCAATTTAAACAATGCCAATCTCTCGGGTGCGGTACTCAAGATGGCTAAGCTGGAGTATGCCAGCTTGACAAATGCCAACTTGACCAAAGCGCGCTGCGATGGCGCACGCTTCATTCGAGCAGACTTGACCGGCTCAAACCTATCGGGCGCTATTTTAGTCGGGGCAAACTTATCAGAAGCCGTTGCCAACAATGCGCGCCTAGTTCAAGCTGATTTGCGACAAACGCTGCTGAGTTTGACCCGCTTTCAGGGGTCAGATCTAACTGAAGCTGATCTAACAGAGGCTAAGTTTGCGAGAACTGAGTTTGCCCGTGCGGTATTGACAGATAGCTTGGTCGACGAGCTCAAGCTGCACAATGATTGCTATCTTGACCAGACAATTCTTCCACGCGGGCAGACTGTTGCAGAACGAGACCGTTTCCAGCTTGAAGAAGCTTCGGTCGCGCCAGATTTTATCAACCCAGATCCCATACGCCCAGATTCAGAATCCCCACAAAGTCCGAAGAGGGGAAAGTTGCTCTATCGCGGTCAGGTCGTTGCGAATAAAACGGCATCAACCGACAGGCCTTCATCTCCGGCGGCTAGCGGCGATCGCGCCCCCGGAGCGAAGGGGACATATCGGGGACAGCCTGTGAATCTCAAAACCCAGGCTGTTGACCCTCAGGACGGTGCCGACCAAGCTCAGCAGTTTGACATGGGGGCCTCTGAAGGGATCAGAATTGCCACCAGACTTTACAGAGGGCGCCCGACGGTTTCCTGAAGAGGCTTACGGTAGGTGCAGCTGGGGGCGATCGCTGAAGTCTGGCAGCTGCACCGGATGCTCCTCTAGCTGCCGGAGAATTACCTCAATCCCCTTTTCCAACTGTGGGTCTTTCCCTGCGGCCCAGTCTTGAGGCGCAATATCTACGGGGATGGTGGGATCGGTGCCATAATTTTCTACTCCCCAGCCTACGTCTTTAAACCAGAACGAGTACTCGGGCTGAGTGACAATGCTGTGGTCCGCCAGCTGATGGCGGGGCCAGATGCCGATGACCCCGCCCCAGGTGCGGGTTCCGATTAAAGGGCCAATGTTCATCAATTTGAAGCAGTGGCTGAAGATATCGCCGTCAGAGCCGGCCTGCTCGTTGGTCAGGGCAACGATGGGGCCTGCCATCGAGTCGGAGGGGTAGGGCTCGGGCTGCTCCCAGCGAGGGACGTCGTAGCCAATGCGCCGGCGAGCGAGCTTTTCTAAAATAAGCTGGGAGACATGGCCGCCGCCATTGAAGCGAACGTCCACCAGCAGCCCCTGCTTATGCACCTCAGCAAAGTAGTAGCGGTGAAACTCAGCGTATCCCTCTGGACCCATATTGGGAATATGCACGTACCCCACGCGGCCCTCGGTAGCCTCGGCCACGGTTTGGTAATTGCGCTCCACCCACTCCCGATAGCGCAGAGGGCGATCGCCCTCTAGGGCTTTGACGGTAACCGTCCGGCGATTGTGCCCATCGCGGTCTGTCACCGTCAGCTGCACCCGACAGCCCGCCTGATGCACCAACAGCTCGTGAGGAGAGCACTGGCGGGTCAGGCGCTGACCATTGATAGCGAGGAGGCGATCGCCGTCTTGCAGATTCACCCCAATTTCCTGCAGCGGCGCAGCCTGCTTACTCCAGGAGTCTCCCTGAACAATATGGGCGATGTGGTAGACCTCAGTCTCGGCGCTATAGGCAAAGTCCGCCCCCAAAAATCCCAGGGCGTAGTCGGGCTCTTCTCGGTAGTCGCCGCCCATCTCGTAAGCGTGGGAAGTCCCCAGCTCCCCCTGCATTTCCCACACGAGGTCAGAAAATTCAGAGCGCGTCGAGACCCGGCCAAGCAGGGGACAATACCGCTGATACACCTGCTCCCAATCCACCCCCGACAGGTCTTCAGTCCAAAAGTGATCCCGCTGCAGGCTCCAAATCTCCGCCAACATTTGCTGCCACTCCTGCTGGGGCAGCACCGAGATACGCACCCGATCTAGGTCGAGCCAGCCCGTCTTGCGGCCGGGCTCCTCGTCGCCAGGATCCTCACCCTCCGACTGGGCTTTAGCGGCACAGACCCGCAGGCGATCGCCCGATCGATAGATCAGCGTACTGTGGTCTGGGCCTACCTTAAAGTCGGTGACGTTTTCTGCTACCAGCTCACAGCTCTGGGTCTTGAAATCATAAATTTCGATCTTGGCGTCGGTGGCGGGAGCTTCGCTGCCCCAGTCGCCGCCCAAGCTGCCCTGAACAGGCGCTGAGCTGAAGAGAACCCCCTCCTTAAGGCCCCAGATTTGGGCATAGCGCCCTTCAGACACCGGGAAGCCCACGACCCGCTGCTCGATGCCGTCGAAGTCGATAGCGATAGTTCCAGACTTGTGGGGCTCAGAGCGATCGCCGTCCGGCGTCCTGCCCGCGTCCTGTTCGGCAGCGCCCTCGTCGCTCTTGTGATCGTCGCTTTTCTCCTCGTCACCATCATCCTCACAGAGAGGTTTAGGAACCGGCACGAAGGGAGAGGGGGTGTCTTTTTGCAGCGAAATCAGGAAAGGGCGAGTCGCGCGGGGAAAGTTGAGGTCGAAGTAGACGCTGTCGTACACCGGGTTGAACTCTCGCACCGACAGAAAGTAGATGAACTTGCCTTGGGGGTCAAAGCTAGGGTCGTAGTCAAAAAAGCGCGGAGGCGTTAGCTGGTAGAGCTCACCGTCTGCAATCCGCCCTAGCTTTATCGAGGAGGTGTACTGGGTTTCGCTGCAGCCATAGACCACCCACTCGCCGTCAGCAGACCAGCTGAAGCCGTGGATACGCTGGTAGCGGCTGTGGTCGAGCACCCGAAACTGACGGCTGTCGAGGTCAACCCAAATCAGCTCGTGGCGGTGATTAGAGAGCACCACCTGATTGGCAGCGGGCGAGGCCTTGAGGGCGACGACGCGGCCTACGTCAAGACCATCCAAGCTCATAGAGGCAGCCTCAAAATCGCTGTCCAACACCGTCAGCACTTCCGCGCCTGATGTAGCTTCCTCGCTGGCCCCGGTGCTCACCGTGACAAACCGGCTACCGTCGTGGAGCCACTGCGTCAGGCGATATCGCTCTGCTTCGTGCGGCTTCAGCGGCATAACCGCCCCCTCCCAATGGCCAAAGCTAAAGCTCTGTCCCCGGCTGGTAATCAGGGTAGCTTGGCCTTTGGGGTGAAGGCCGTAGTCTTCCAGGTAGTAGCCCGTATCGACAAACTTGCGCTGCCGCTGAATCCGAGGACTGTAAAATTCAACCGGAATAGAACGCTGGGTACCGGAGGCAACCTCAAGGCAATATAGATCCGCCCCCGCGTGGTAAACGATGTGCTGCCCGTCGGTGGTGGCGTTGCGCAAGTAATAGTCCCGATGGTTTGTCAGGCGCTGCAGGTCTTCACCTGCGGGGGTGCAGGAGTAGAGGTTGCCGATGCCATCGTGGTCGGAGATGAAATAGAGGCGATTGCCAATCCACATCGGGGCGGCAATATTGCCCTTAAGATCGAGCCGCTCGAAGGTGCCGCTGCCGTCAGCGTCAATCCACATGACCCCCGCTAGCCCGCCGCGATAGCGCTTCCAGCGGGCCGGATCGCCGATATTTCGCCCCAACAGCACGCCCCCGTTGGGCCCAAACGAGACCGTATGGGCCATGCCGTAGGGCAGCGGCAGCGGCAGACCCCCTTCAGGGCTGACGCTGTGCAGCGTCATCAATCGGCGAAAGGGCTGTCCGGTGCTGCTGGCAAAGACAATTCGTCCGTCGGCGGTCCACCCTGAAACCTGCACGGCAGCGCCTAGAAAGGTCAGCCGTTTGGCGCTGCCGCCGGCTGCGGGCATGACGTACACCTCAAGATGCCCCTCCTCCCGGCCCACAAAAGCGAGCTGCTGCCCATCGGGAGACAGGGCCGGATGACTGACCTCTCCTAAATTCGCGGTGAGCCGCACGGCGGTGCCGCCACTGGCCGGCACGCTCCAGAGGTCATCTTCGCAGACAAACACCACGCGATCGCCGTGAATCGTCGGGAATCGGTAATAGCCAGAGGGGTTAGTCATTGTGCAGGACGTCGTAGAACCAAGCGTTGGGCGGTCGGGCAGCCGACATCAAATATAGTCAGGCTTTTGCAAGAAAAAGAAGGAAAGTTAACGATGTGACACAAACCAAGACGCGATCGTAATTTGAAAGGGTTGACACAATACCCAAACTTCGGCATGATAGTAAATAGTCTAATTTTGCGGGTATAGCTCAGTGGTAGAGCGTCACCTTGCCAAGGTGAATGTCGCGCGTTCGAATCGCGTTACCCGCTTTTCTCAGAAATAGGCATAGGCTAAGATAGCTTATGGCACGTGGAGATTTCTCCAGCGGGACTCGGTGGCCTCACTTACCATCGGGCTCAGCAGACCTTAGCCATCCTGTTGACTCGACGTGTTCTAGCAGCGCCTGTGCAGATCCAACGACCTAACAAGATCAGCTTCAACAATAGCTATCCCTGTCCCTGCCGACGCCAGGGACGGCTTGTTCCGATTACCCTGACAGAGGCCTTCGGATGCGATCGCTGTCAGCAAATTTTTGTCGTTCACGAGAGCGGAGAAACCATCGAGCAGCTCTCCGCCGTATATCCGCAAAAGAAAGTTTGGCGATGGACGGGACAGCAGTGGAGCGTTGCGCGTTCGACCCTGGGTCAAGAATTTCTGCCCCTGACGCTGATGGCCTGTCTAGGACTGGTGATTGTCTTCCTGATTGCTACGCTCAATGCCGAAGTTGGTTTGCGAGTCGGGATTGTTGCGGTATTATTTGCGATGCTGGCATTCGTTCTCTGGTTTGCCTACAGGCGCTAAAGGTTAATGCCTTGACTACAATAATAGACTCTGCCATTCACGCATCCCGTCAAGTTGTCCCGCTACTGAGAGCGACACCAGCAGATCTGCGCAGCCGCTGCATCACCTTGATGGCCAGGTTGCTCGAGACCCATCGAGACGACATCTTAGAAGCGAACACGCTAGACCTAGAAGCCAGTCGGGAGATGGCCGTCCCCGCCTTGATTCTCGACTGGCTGAAGCTGACGCCAGAGCGGCTGACGACGACAGTTCAAATTCTAGAGCGGCTCGCTCAATGCCCGGACCCGCTCAATCAGGTTTTCGCAACCCCCTATGCCGCCAACCAAGGCTTAGTCGTTGGTCAATCTATGCCGCTGGGCGTCGTCGCGCTGATTTACGAATCATTTCCAGAGCTGAGCGCTATTATGGCGGGATTTAGTCTCAGAACCGGCAACGCCCTTATTCTCAAAGGCGGAAGCGAAGCCAGCCATTCAAACCGCGCCATCGCCAAAGTGCTGCAGGAAGCCCTACAGGAAACTGGGCTTGCCGAGCACAGCGTACAGCTGCTGCCGTCAGACCAGGGCAACCTAGTGCGTGAGCTAGTGACCGTCACCCGGGGCGTTAACCTCGTCATTCCCTACGGTCGTCGAAGTTTAGTGAATCAGGTCGTTGCACAGGCCACAGTTCCAGTTTTGAAAACCGCCATCGGCAACTGCTATCTCTATTGGGGTAGTTCTGGCAGCGCTGAACTTGTCAATCGCATCGTGGTAGACAGCCATAAGAGCGAGCCCGATCCAGTCAACGCGGTCGAAAAAGTTTTGATCGACCAGCGCTGCGACGACCGCGAGACGCGCGAGCTGCTGGACAATTTGGTAAGTAAAGGATTTAGGCTCAAGGGCGATGCCGTCATGGTGGCAAAGTTTCCGGAGCTCGCCGTTGCTGAAGAGGAATCCTGGACCCAGGCGAGCCTGAACCGCACCGTGACGCTCAAAACGGTGGAGAACGTAACGCAGGCCGCTCGGTGGATTAATAGCCACAGCAGCGGCCATGCTGACTGCTTAGTCACAGATTCCTACTCAGAGAGTCGTCGGTTCGCCACAGCGATCACCAGTGCTACGGTCTATATCAATACTTCCCCCCGCTTTAGACGCATTTCGTCTCAGGGCTATCCCCTATTTCTGGGGATGTCCAACGATCGAGGGCACTATCGCGGTCCTATTACGCTGGGGATGTTGACGACTCTGAAGCAAGTCATGCAGGGGGAGGTGTAGCCGGCAGCAGGGTAGATAAGGTCGGCAAATCGAAGTAACAGACTGAGCACCATCACAGGCGGGTCGCGCATGAAGGTTTCAATCATCACTGTCTGCTATAACGCGGCGGCAACCTTAGAAAAAACCATCCAGCAGGTTTTGGCCCAAACCTACGCTCCGCTAGAGTACATCGTGGTAGATGGCGCTTCTACGGATGGCACCCTTGATCTGCTCCGTTGCTACAGCGATCGCATTACTACCCTGATTACAGAACCGGATGAGGGGATTTACCAGGCCATGAATAAGGGCGTTGCTCGGGCCACAGGCGATTGGGTTTATTTTGCCAACGCCGACGATTACCTGCTCGACGATGAGGTTGTGGCTGACGTAATGGCCTACAGTCAGGCTCACCCCGATTGCGACTTTATTTACGGCAACCACGAAACTCGGCACCTTGGGAATGTGGCAGGCCGCCATTATGAACCGGCCCCGCCGGAGGAGACGCTCGCGGAGCTGGTGTATCTGGGCAACTGCTTTATTCAGCCCGCCAGCTTCTTCAGCGCTGATCTATTTAAGGTGCTGGGGCCATTTTGCGAGCGCTATAAAATTGCCGCCGACTACGACTGGTTTGTGCGGCTGCTGGCCCACCCCGAGCTGATGGTGCATCATATACCCCGAGCGATCGCCTCCTACAGCCAAGGCGGCGCCTCCAGCGATATTCGCGCCCTGTTTGCGGAAGTGTTTGAAATTCAAAACCAGCTGCCGGTCTATCAGCAGCCGGAGTGGCGGTCGCGGCGGATGACGGTCCTGCAGCAAGAGTTTACCGATAAGTACGCTCGGCTGGAAGAGCGGCACCGCGCGGTGGTGGCCCGCGAACGGCGCATTCAGGCACTAGAGCAGCGGGTGCAGACCCTAGAGGCGAGGGCCGGAGAGCTAGCCGGAGAGGTGGAGGCGATGAAGACCAGCAAGTTTTGGAAACTGCGGGAGGGTTGGTTTGCCATCAAGGGGCACTTACAGCAGATGTCCTAATGCTTAGGACTTGCTATGACTCCACTACCTCAAGACCTCTGCACAGCCTCTAGCGATCGCGATAGATCCGCTGGACTCATCGCTTCATAGCGCTCAAAAGGCTGATGAATCCAGGGGTCGTCTGGCAGGTAGTCCACATAATAGTCTGGCTTAGCGACCGAACAGCTCTTGTACCACAGCACTGCCGTGCGCACCGTCTCGATATAGAACCCGTAGTGGTACTGTAGCCAGGCCACGCTGCGCTCCAGGGTAACGCCGGAGTCCGCCAAGTCATCTACCAGCAGCACGCGGCTCCCCAGGTTTTGAGTCGTCATCGCCAAGTGCTGAGAGAACACAATTTTCTCTCGAGTGCTGTGGCTGCCCACACCCCGATAAGAGCTCGTGGCCATCACCGCCAGCGGCACGTCGAACAGGCGGGCTAGGGTATCGCCAACGCGTAACCCTCCCTTGGCAATACAGACGATCTGATTGAACTCCCACCCCGATTGGTGAACGCTGGCGGCGAGCCGCTCAACTTTGTCGTAGTACTCTGGCCAAGAGATATGCAGGTCTGACATAGACTCCCTGTAGCGACATTCCGCAGTTGATTTTTGTTGATTATAGTGACATCTTGGTTTGGTGAAATCAAGATTGCTGCCGTCAAGCCACCGAGTAAACCAAGCTGTGCGAATTAATCTAGCGGTCGCCTAACTCCTCTTCACCGGCCTCATCGCGCCCCTCAAGCTCCGCCTCTACAGCGCTTTCCTCAGAAGAGGTGCCGATTTGGCGGCGGCGAACGGTGAGCTGATAGCCCCCCCGCCCCGTGCTGTTGTAAGAGTTGGCGATCGCCCGGTAGGCCCCCGACTGCGGTAACCTCACCTCCAGTACCGCGCTGATGTCAGACTCACTAGCATCATCATTTTGGGCAATCAGCTCTCCTTGAGGCCCCACCAAAAACAGGTAGGGGTCGAATGTATCGCTCTCCAGGCGAATCAGCACCACGTCTCCGGCCTCCGCCGTGAATAGATGCTCATCGTAAAGGCTGCCATCGGTGGGCAAAATACCGTCACCGGGATCGAGGCTGCCCTGCTGCTCTAGCAAAAGTGAGGTCCCGCTGTCGTCTGTAGCAGGAAGCGCAGGCGTACCGGAAAATTCGGAAGCGGGAAAAGCAGCAGTGTAGCCGGTCTGCTGTAAAAACGTGGATAGGTCGGCAAAAAACTGGGGGCGATCGCCGCCTTGATAAGCCGCTTGTACCCGCTGCCAGCCGTCCTCGGCTTGGCCAAGCAAATGCTTGGTGGCCAGATAAGCCGCTAGGACGCCCTTAGTCTCCCGCCCGCTCACCCGCGCTTGCCCATATAGCTGCCACAGCCCATAGGCCTCGTCGTAGACCTGATCGGGGTACTGGCGCGTTACGTCGATGAAGGTGCCGTCGCCGTAACGCCAAATCTGGGGTGGAAAAGCCGAATCGGCAAAGGACGAAAACTGGTAGGCGAAGCGATCGTCACGGCTGACAAACTCTGGCTGGCCGTCACCTTCCAAATCCTCCAAGATGGCGCTACCTCCATTGCCCCAGGACTGCTCGTTCGCCCGATACTGCCCTTGGTCAGCGTCGTAGCGATACACCTGAGTAAACCAGCAGCAGTGCGCTCCACCGCTGTAAAAATCAATCAGTATCTCAGGTTCGCCGTCTTGGTCTAAATCTCGCAGCTCAAATTGATCCTGCTGACAGATGCCCAGCTCGCTGGCGATCGCCTCGTCAAAGGCGATCGCCTCACCACGGGTGATGGTCAAACTGGGAGATTCGACGCAGACGTCACCCTCAGTGTCGCTATATTCAGCTTTAACGTCGCCTGCCTCGACTGTCAGGGCAGCGGCCCTAGCGGGACCTGCGTCAGCGATCGCCAATAAAGCGACTGCAGCAGAGCCAGCTAGAGCAGGGCCAACGAGGCCTATCGTTTTTAGTCCAACTCCCATCGCGCTGAATTCTGTTCCTACAGATAAAGTGGTGGCTTGAGTTCCCACAACAGGGCGATCGCAATCCTGTTGGATCTGCTGTCCTATTTGAGATGTCAATACACTACCCTCATATTGCAGGAGATTGGCTACTATTCGCCACAATAGTAGAGACTACGTTCCTTACGCCCGTCCCGTTTTTGGAATTGCATCATGACTATAGCGGACCCTTCCCCAACTCTAGACGTCGGCGCGGCGCAGCTGCGATCGCAGCTGCGGGCAGGCCAGCTGCCCATGGCCGACTGGCAGGGGGGGACGCTAGCGGTATCTGCCGTGCCGGGCTCCGGGAAATCTACAGGGATGGCGATCGCCGCTGCTCTAGCCGTGGCTCGTGCAGCTCAATCTCAGCGCCAGGGACAGCTCGTACTTGTCACCTTCACCCGCTCCGCAGTGGCCAGCCTCAAGGCAAAGGTTCGCCACTATCTTCAGATGTTGTCGGTGCCGCCCGTAGGCTTTGCGGTCTATACCCTGCACGGCCTCGCCTACGCGATCGCCACGCGTCACCCGGAGCTGTCGGGCATCGACCCTAGCCATACCCGCCTCAGTTCTCCCAACCAAAATCACTACCTGATTCGTAGCGCGGTAGAGCGATGGATTGTTGACAACCCAGTGAGCTATGGCCAGCTGATTGAAGGGCAGCAGTTTGACGGGGAGGAAACCGAACGGCTGCGACGACAGTCGGTGCTGCGAACCGATTTGCTGCCCCGGCTAACCTATGTGGTAGTCCACGAGGCCAAGAGCTCAGGCCTATCACCGTCGGACCTACAGCGCATGGTGGCCACCCAGGGCGTTGACGTTGACGAGTCCTACAGCCTTTTGGAAATTGCGGCAGGGCTGTACGAGCAGTATCAGCAGCTGAGGCTTGGCCGTCAGCTGTTTGACTACGACGACATCATTCTAGCGGCCCTCAAGGTGCTCCAAGACGGGTCAGCCCGTGAGCTATGGCAGTCTCAGCTCTACGGCATTTTTGAAGACGAAGCTCAAGATTCCTCACCCCTCCAGGCCGCCCTGCTCGACGTCCTCGCTCGGAGACCATCTAGCACTGCCCCCAACCTGGTGCGGGTAGGAGACCCCAACCAGGCCATCAACTCCACCTTTACTCCCGCAGACCCCGTCTTCTTCCGGCGATTTTGCGAGCAGTGCGCAGCCGACGGGCAGCTGACGGAAATGACTCAAGCGGGGCGTAGTACCCCTATCATTTTGCAGGCGGCCAACTTTTTGGTGGACTGGGCCAACCGCAACTGCCCCCAGGAGCTGCCGTTTCGCCCCCAGTACATTCAGCCCGTCCCCAAAGGAGACCCTCAGCCCGAGGCCAATCCACCTGCGGTCCTGGGCGGTCTAGAGATTTATCGCCCTAAGACAATCTACGACTCCTTAGAGCGCATTGCGGCGATCGCCCTAGAGCAGCTTACTCAAAACCCGACCTGGCGGGCGGCGGTGCTGGTGCGGGAAAATCGTCAGGCCAGCTTTGTGGCTCAGGTGCTACAGGACCCTCAAACCTATGGCCTGTCCATTGATTTGGTCAGCGAAGGTATCGCCGTCTTTGATGCCGGCGATCGCCAGCGGCAGTCGGTGGTGCCGATAGAAATGCTGACGCTGCTGAGATTTTTGGAGCGGCCTCACTCGTCAGATTATCTCAAGGCGGCGCTGAGCCTGCTGGCCCATCACCGACTCATTCAGTCCCAGGCCTTTGACGCCCTAGCAGCGGTTCCAGAGCAGTTCCTCTATCCCAACCCCCTATCGGCGTCGCCTACAGCCGCCATCACCCAAGCGCAGCGCTACTGCACTAGCTTGCTTAGGGCAAGGCTTGAGCTACCGACCTACCAGCTAATTTCTTTTTTGGCTCTAGCGCTGCGCTACTCGCCTACCGACCTAGCGACCGCCGATAAACTGGCATCGCGCCTCGCCCAAAGCGGACCCCCTAGCCTGCTAGAACAGTTGGAAACTCTAGTCGACTCCGAGAGCTTTGAGCCCGTCGAGGTGGATGACTTAGACGCTTTATACCGCCGCCCGCGCCAGCTCACCATCATGACGATGCATCGCGCTAAGGGGCTAGATTGGGACATCGTGTTCCTGCCGCTTTTACACGAAAGAACGCTGCCCGGCCAGTCTTGGGTGCCTGCCCCGCTGCACTTTTTGGGGCGCATCAACTTGGCAGATGCTGCCCGTACTCAGATGCGGGCAGTCGTTCATGGCCAAAGGGCTATCCCCAACGTTGCCCAAGCCTGGCAAGACTCTAACCATCTAAAGGTGTCAGAGGAGTATCGCCTGCTCTACGTTGCGATGACCCGGGCTCAGCGACTGCTTTGGCTATCCGCAGCCCAAGAAGCACCCTTCAGCTGGAAGCGGCCTGAGCACCTTGAGCCGCAGCGGCCCTGCCCGGCCATAACCGCTCTAGAACAGCGGTTCGATACGGCCCGGCGCAAGGCATAATACAGCCTAGGAATTAGTCGCTTGGGCCGCAAGTAGCTCTTTAAGCTTCTCTAGCTCCTGAGCCCAGCGAGGATCCGGCTGCGTGGCTTCGGTGGCTGTTGTGCCGCCGCTGCCGCTGCTTTTCCGACCTCCCTTGACGCCCTTGCGCTTCGCGGTGTTGGGGGTTTCAGTTGTACCGCCTTCCTCTTTTTCCTTGGCGCGGGGCTGAGCCTTCTCGATTTTGAGCTCGCTCCCGTTGAAGTCGTAGCCGTTGAACTTTTCGATAATTTGATTGGCTTGGTCGTCATCTTGAACGGTGACGAAGGCAAAGCCACGGCACTTACCGGTCTTGCGGTCGGTGATCAGCTTGGTAGAGGCTGAATCTCCATATTCTGCGAAAACGGTTTCTAGTTCTTGACGCTCTAGATCTTTGGGTAGGTTGCCCACATATAGACGTACAGACATGCTTGAGAGACCTCCGGGGTTTAAAAAGCTAAGCTAATAAAGACAAGCTAACGCTGGGCGGACTAGCTGACTAGATTGAGACAGATTGACGCAGGAACTTCCACAAAAGAGCTGAATAGTGGCTCGCCAGCAACACGTTGGTAGAGACAGTAGGCGCAGTAAAGCGTGGGGTATAAACTTCAAGGAGTACCAAGTCTTTAATCTGCAAATTCTTTTAACTGAAAGCCTTGCCGTACGCCGCCCCATCTTTGTCCGCGTAATTACCGTTTGAGGAAGTGTAAACCAGCCAACGTGGAAGGCGCTTACTGCGCAAGCGCAGCAGCACAGGAACTAAAAAAGTTCCGGATGAACCATTGCTTAATTTACCATGAATCTTTGGGCGCTACTCTAGGTTGACCCATTTCAATCTGATCCGCACAGCGCCCGGAAGATCTTTATCAGTTGAAGAAATTCCTAAAGATAGATGCGCTCTCAGATTGGGCTCTAACCGGCGGTGTAGCTCAAAATCACCACGGCGTAAAGCAGCTCACCGCAAACAGGGGCCAAACTCTAATTCTTGTCCCTAAAACGTAACACTTATTACAATCCCGTGGCAACGGTTCAGGAAAAATATCACCCCGGACTGATTATCTTCATGACGTCTTTGATACCGTGGATCACTCGCAGCTGTTGCTCTGAGGTCAGCTCTGGAAACATCGGCAGCGACAGGACCTCTTGGGCGAGGCGACGCGCTGTTGGGGTGGATGACGCCATAGCGGTCTGGGCATAGACCGGCTGCTGGTTGAGGGGAACCGGGTAGTAGACCATCGTCTTGATGCCCTGCTGCTGCAGCGCGTCCTTGAGGCGATCGCGAAGGGAGTGGTCTTGCGGTGGTCTTGGCTTTTGGGATTCTGGCTTTTGGGATTCTGGTCTCTGGGGTTCTGGCACCCGCACCGTGTATTGATGCCAAACGCTATAGCCTCCAGCGATCGGCAGCGGCACGACTAGGTTAGGCGCTGCCTGTAGCCCCTGAGAATAGCGTTCAGCAACGGCGCGGCGCTGAACATTCCACCGGTTTAGGTGCCGCAGCTTGACGAGCAAGATAGCGGCCTGAATGCTATCTAGCCGACTGTTGACCCCTACCGCTTCATGGTAGTAAGTGCCGGTGCGCCCGTGGTCGCTGAGAATTCGCATTTTGGCCGCAACGGCGCTGTCGCTCGTGGTCACCGCCCCCCCGTCGCCGTAAGCGCCAAGATTTTTGGTGGGGTAAAAGCTAAAGCAGCCCACATCGCCAATACTACCCACTGTCTCACCGTTCCACTGCGCCCCCACGGCCTGAGCGCAGTCCTCGATGACCACTAGGTCTCGCGATTTAGCGATCGCCATCAGCTTTGACATATTGGTGGGCTGCCCAAACAGATGTACGGGAATGATGGCCCGCGTGCGATCGCCGATTGCCGCCGCCACCTGCTCGAGGTCGAGGTTAAACGTCTGGGCATCGACATCGACAAAAACCGGCGTGGCCCCCACCGCGCTGATGGTTTCTGCCGTGGCAATGAAGGTGAAGGGAGTGGTGATCACCTCGTCACCGGGGCCGATATCAAACGCTCTAAGAGCCAGGTAGAGGGCATCGGTGCCCGAATTACAGGCAACGCAGTCTGAAGTGCCGATGTAGTGGGCAAACTCGATTTCAAACTGCTTAACGGGTGGACCTTTAATGTATTGTCCGGAGGACAATACTTCTAGCACAGCCCGATTAATATCCTGGCTGATGTGCTGGTATTGCTGGGTTAAATCGAGGGGGGGGATTGACTGCACTCGTCTTACTGCCAAGTTGGGAAAATGCTCTACTGTCCTACCACAGACCGCACTGTACTGTATAGGCTCGGCTAGGGGGCAACCCAAGCTAAGGCCGGCTCAGCTGGGAGACGGTAGCTGGCGGTATCGGGTTGGTAGGTGCCCATCAGCAGCCCCGCCCCATCATAAAACTCGATGGGAACTTGAACCGCGGTCCCGAGGGCCGCCATCGACTGCACGAGGTACTGCACCGGCTTCTCTACGGTAGCAGGCGCTCCCGAGCTTCGATCGCGGATGGCTTGGTCTACCGCCTGCCGATAGACATCGGTGACCCAAACTTGAATCGCGTGGCTTGCCGCCGTCACCTGACAGAGTTCCGACCGCTGACAGGCCTGGTCAACGTCTGACCGAGACGTCTGTACCGTAGACGAAATCTGAAATCCCTGCAGCGATCGCTCCAGAGACTTTGTGTAGGCGCTGACCAGCGGCTGGGCCCGATCGTAGTAGAGGGTATCTTCAGGCACCTGACGCACCTGCTGAAGCGCCTGCTGCCAGTGAGCTACTGCCAGGGACCACTGCCCCTGCTCTTCAAAGCTCTCAGCCTGCCGTGCCAGGGTCTTAGACTGTTGGTAGACGGCGGTGGAGCGCTGCTCTTGGCGCTGTTGCTCGTCGGCAAGCTGATGGAGAGGGCTGTAGAGGGCCTCAAGCTGCTGTGCTTCAGCGTGAGCCATGGTCTGCCCATCCACCTCCGCTAGGCGATCGAGAACCACCTGCCAAGTCACCTGGACGTATTGCCAATCTTCGGCTGATCTGGCGCGGCTGGCGCGGGCTTCCGCTAAGGCTGCAGCCTGACGCGCTTCGGAAACTCTCGTCTGAGCCTGCTGCTCTAAGGCGATACGGCGGGCGATCGCAGCTTGATTGTTCTCATACTCCTGCAGTTTTCGCTGGGCAACGTGGAACCCTGAGGTACCCGCAGGAACCCGGTTTAGCTCGGCGATCGCCCTTTTCCAGTCTTGCTCGACGCTGCGCCAAACATCGAGAGAGTGGGGGGCATGCTGACTGGCAATAGCGGCCTCTCGCCCATGCTGCAGCGCCGCCATTAGCTTGGCCAGCTCGTCAGCCTGAGCAGTATAGAGCTGCAAATGGGACTGGGCAGTAGCGTGGCGAGAAGACCAAACCGGAATATGGCTCAGAGCGGCGATCGCCTCTAGCACCAAATCATAGGCCTCGACCACGTCTTCCGAGGTGGCGGTGGGGGCGAGTAGACCAGCCGTGTGGCCTACCGGTTGGGCCAGGAGCGGACAAGGGCCGATAACGCAGGGGCGCGTAATGGCATACAGGCCTGCCGATGCCAGAACAATGCCCCCCAAGAGACTAGAGACTCGCCAAAACTGGGACGCTTGAGAAAGCGGACGGGGTATCCAATCAGGAAGCGCCGCAGCGGGCTGACGGCAGAATAGACTTGAGAACCACTTGTCTTGTGCGGCCATGGGAATTGGTGATGCGTTAAAAGCGTATCGAGCGCGCTACAGGACCCACGCAACAGCCCTAGGTACGATACGAACGACGTATGCACCAAACTAAATGCATTGTCCGGATCACGTCAGCGATAGGGGGAAAGGCGGATTAGCTGCAGAGAAGCCAGCGCTAAGATAGCTAAACTGCATCCTGCAATGCGGGGAATATAGCCGCTTGCCCTGCAAATCCATGTCACTGTAGCTTTGCACCCTGGAGAAGAGAGCCGCCTCAGTTTTACGGCATCTCTAACCGTTTCATCGAAATAAGCACATCTGCCGTGTGGGTCTTACCTCTACCAGGATATCAAGAAAGATTTCGACCTGTCTCAGGCTGCGGCATGTTTGCGCGGCACATCGACATTAATTCCGAAGGAACTCCTAAACACCATGACCAAGGCGAATCGCCAAAAAATTTCTCCGACCCCCCTGACGGCAGAGACGCCTTTCGAAGAAATTGTTAATTCGTACTTCACGGCCTACAACTCTGCCCGATTGAGGGAGCTGTGCCAGCTGCTCCATCGACAGGTGGTCAAGCCTGACGTTACCGTTGGCCTCAGCCTGTCTGGGGCGCTGACGCCAGCCGGGTTTGGCACCTCGGTGCTAGCTCCCCTAATTCGGGCGGGGGCGATTGACTACATCATCAGCACAGGGGCCAACCTCTACCACGATTTGCACTATGGCTTGGGCCACTGTCTAAGCAAAGGGCAGCCTCAGATGGATGACGCTCAGCTCAGAGCCCAGGGCAGCATCCGTATCTATGACATCGTGTTTGACTACAGCGTCCTGTTGGAAACCGACGCCTTCATCCGTGCTGTACTGCAGTCCGCCTGCTTTCAAAGGCGCATGAGCACCGCCGAGCTGCACTATCGGCTTGGGGAAGCGATCGCCCAGGTAGAGGCCCACCGGGGGGCAGAGCATACCTGTTTGCTGTCGACGGCTTACCAATGTGACGTTCCTATCTATACCTCGTCTCCGGGCGACAGCTCTATCGGCATGAACGTCGCGGCCCTAGCCTTGAGGGGCAACCAGCTGGTGCTAGACCCCTCCCTTGACGTCAACGAGACGGCGGCGATCGCCTACGGGGCCAGAGACCCGGACAATCGCGGCAAGAGCGCCGCTTTGATTCTGGGGGGAGGTAGCCCCAAAAACTTTTTGCTTCAAACCCAGCCCCACCTACACGAGGTGCTCGGCTTGGAGGAGCGGGGACACGATTACTTCATGCAGGTTACCGACGCGCGGCCCGATACCGGAGGGCTGTCGGGGGCAACGCCAAGCGAGGCCGTAAGCTGGGGCAAGCTCGACCCCAACGAGCTGCCCAGCAGCGTGGTGTGCTACACCGACAGCACCATCGCCCTGCCTATTTTGGCAGCCTATGTCCTCAAGCACTGTGCGCCTCGACCGTTGAAGCGGCTGTACAAACAGCGTGATCAGCTTGTGGCGCGTCTGGAAGCGGACGTAAATGCGGTTTGGGCTCAGCGTGTTTAGGCAATCGCATCTGCAGCTGAGAACTCTGTACACCACCTTACTTAGGATTACCGACCGCGCTGAGGCGAGCCCGCCTTAGTACCCAGAGGCGAGCCTGCCTCAGTATCCAGCGACGAGTAGGGTAAACAGGAGCAGCTAAGTCTAGGTGTCTTCTATAGTCAGGCGAATTTGCCGGAAAAACCCGCTGTCCGGCTCCCCCATCTGAATCTCGACGGTCTCCCCGCTCAGCGGCTCTAAATGGGCCAATAGCGATCGCAAATGTGGCGTGCTGGCTCCGCTATCCACATAGACCCGCTCCGAAAGCTGCACCACCCGCTTCCAGGTGGTATACACCCGGGCGATCGCCTGCTCCAGCTGGCCCGCCTGCTGCACCATATCCGCCACCGCCGTTAAGCAGCCCACCCGCAGCGCCTCATCAAGAGCGGCCTCCATATCTAAAGTCTCGCGGATGGCCTGCACCTGCTCGGCGGCGGCCAAGTACTTTGCCAATGAGCGAGCGTCTGCGGTCACCTGCTTCAGGGTATCGAGGTCAGGGTTCTCCACCAGCTCCTCCTGTAGGGAAGACTGGTGGGAGGGGGGTAGCTTTTCTAGCTCCTTCACCAGCGGTCCCACGTAGCGGGTAGGGATGACGTCGTTGGCCACCTTTTGCCGCACTTGGTCGGGCACTAGCTCTGAGGTCATGGCGCTCCAGTCGTCCGAGAGCTGCCGCACGTTTTGCCGCGTGATCCGATCGCCCCGCTGAGCCGCTTCGCTCACCAACTGGCGCACCTCGGGTGCTGCCTGTGCCGTCTCTAAAAAAGCCTGCTTACTGAACTGGTTGACGTCCTGGGGCTGTAGCCAGCCTTCTTCAAACACGGCGTCGGCGCTGTCCGCCAGCTCAATGAGCCGGTAGGCCTGGGATTTACTGATTTCGTGGTCCTTGAGCCAGTTTAAAAAGCCAGTGCCTCGCCCCTCCCCTCGGCGGCTTTCGCGATCGCGCACCACGGTGAGGATGCGACCCCGCCAAATATCGGTCTGTAGGTCAAATCGATGGCAAATTTGCCAGGCAACGGTCACCTGCTGCTGAAACTCCACATCTGAGACGCCATCGTCCTCAGGGTCGGGAAGCTGGAACGGAGGGGAAAGAGAATCGACTGATGGACTTTGCTCGTCCTGCGGTACTGCGACTGAATCGCTCGCCTGAACCATCGTGGGTAGGGGTCGGTAAGGGTGGTAAGGGCATGGCAGTAGACGCCGTGCCGGTCCTTCAATGTACCACTTCACAACTGGGCTGCTTTACGAATTCGCTGCTTCGCGAAAATGGTATTTGAGGCAGATCTTGTGTCAAGATGTGGCTGTTCTCCATTGACACAAGGTCACCTATCGATTAGGTCTGAGGAGCTTTGCTCACTCAATGGACAGTTATCCTGGCGCTAAATGCGTTACGCTTCGGTTTGCAGCGCCCCCTTCAAGGAACGCCTCCAGCGCATATGGTCTCCTTTTATTCTCTTAGCGATCCCCGAGCTGAAGATCCGCTCGTCGTAGGCAGTAAAGCTGCTCATCTTGCTTCGCTGCTGCAGCGGGGATTTCAAAGTGTGCCTGGGCTCGTCGCTACAGCACCAATGTGGCCTCAGTTTTTAGCTCAAATTGACTGGGGAGAGCCTCTAACGGACGGCCTGCCAGCGTCAGCGCTACAGGTTAACGTCAATGACTCCTATCAGCTCCAGTCTGTGGCCCAGCAGCTGCAGGGGACTATCCACGCTCAGCCGTTACCACAGCGCTGGCGATCGCCCCTAGAGCAGTATCTTGCCGAGCTGCAGGCCTCTACCCTCGTCTTTCGCCCCTCTCTTACGGTAGAGGGAATGGCAATGCCACCCCCGAAAGGGCTGCTGCGATCGCAGCTTACTTTAGCGAACCTAGAGGCGGCTGTTGGCGGCATGAAGGCGGCTTGGGCGCAGCTGTTTGCGGCCAGCAGTCTATTTTATTGGCGAAAAATTGGGGTTTGTCTGACCCAGGTGAAGCTAGCCCTCGTGATTCAACCGCTGCTGCCCGCCGTCGCGTCGGGGGACTTAGAAATTAAAGATAGTCGGCTGACCCTGCGAAGCGTCCAAGGACTGGGCCATGCCCTCGCCCTAGGGGAAGCATTGCCCGAATGTCACCATGTAGATTTTAAGCAGTCTGCTCAAACCGGCCAAGCGGCTCAAACGCAAGACAGCGCTGCCCAGCAGACCCATGCTTACTGGCTTGGATCTAGTGACAGTCCCAAAGCAGAGGCTCCTGGCCTGCTTATCGGCGTCCCCCCAACCCTGCAGTACCGGCAATGCCTCCAGCCCTCTATTCTCAGCCCAACCCAGCGGCAGCAGCTCGTCACGCTGGGCCGCTCTGTTGCGGAGCATTGGTCCCACAAGCCAACTGCCGCGACTCAAATTAAGCTGGACTGGATAATCTGCGATCGCCCCCACCAAGACAGCTCTGTCTATCTCACCCAGCTTACGGCCCCAGCGCAACCGGCTACCGTCGAGCAGACCGAACCATCTGGTCCCCCCTGCCCGTCTATAGAGCACAAGGCGGCCCTACCGGTGAACCAGCGGCTGGCAGCACCCCCAGCCAGCCTAACGGGCCTAGGAGCATCCCCAGGACAGGTGAGGGGGCGGATTTATCGGGTCCACTCCCCCCGAGATTGGATTCCCCCCAACGCTATTTTGCTTGCTGTGGACGTCACCATAGACTGGATGCCGCTGCTCCAGCAGTCTGCTGGCGTGGTAACGGAGCAGGGAGGGATGACGAGCCATGCGGCGATCTTGACCCGGGGATTGGGCATTCCGGCTGTGGTCGGGGTCACTAACGCTACCCAGCTTCTGCAGGACGGAGACATCGTTGTACTAGATGGCGATCGCGGCAGCGTCGTTCAGTTCCCCCCTAGTGGTTCCCCTAGCGCTATTTCCTCCGCCGAAAATACCTCAAAGCACCGTCACGCACTACTGCACCTAGCTCGGAGAACCCCTTTCAAGCCCAAGGCCGCCAACACATTAGAGTATCGGATTCGCCCCATAGGGAGTTTCTGCAGCCTATCGCCGTCCCAAAAGACTTCGCGCACCAAGCTGATGCTCACCCTCAGCCACATCGACCAGCTCTATAGCGTCACCAACATTCCCATCGACGGCATTGGTCTACTGCGCTCGGAGCTACTGCTCCTGCCGCTATTAGAGCAGCGGCATCCCCTCCACTGGCTCTCCACTGGAAATCGAGCTTCACTCGTTGCCCGCATCGCCGCCCGCATCAGCCAAATAGCGGCGGCAGTGTTTCCAGACCCCGTGTTCTATCGCTCTCTCGATCTCTGCACGGATGAGTATTCCTACCTCGAAGGAGCCCCGCAGCCTCACGAGCGGAATCCGGCTCTAGGTCAGCACGGCACCTATAGCTACAGCCTTTACCCCGAGCTGTTCGAGACTGAGCTAGCGGCCCTGCGTCAGGTCCAGCAGGCCGGATACTCAAACTTGCGGCTGGTGCTGCCGTTTGTGCGGTCTGTGAAAGAGGTCACCTACGCCCAGGAAATGATCGTCCGGGCTCAGCTAAACCAGGTAGGGAGTTTTCAGCTGTGGATTATGGCGGAGGTGCCGTCAGTGCTGCTGCTGCTGCCGGAGTACGTGCAGGCAGGGGTTCAGGGCATCGCGGTGGGCAGCAATGACCTAGCCCAGCTGCTGTTTGCCGCCGACCGTAGTCAGCCTGACATCAGCAGTCGCTTTCACACCCATCCAGCGCTGCTGCGGGCCATCAAACAGCTCGTCGAGCAGGCGGCACAGCTCGGTATCGCCAGCGCCATCTGCGGCGATTTGCCGAGCCAGCACCCCCAGACGATTGCGTCACTTGTAGAGTGGGGCATTGGCGCCATCTCTGTTCCAGCAGAGGCGGCAGCAACAGCCTGGGAGGCGATCGCCGAGGCGGAGCTGCGGCTATCTAGCCGGTCAGATCGCGCCTCGCGCCTCCCAGACCGCGAGCGGTGACGCTGATCCTAAAGCGTCTCTGCGCTTTCCACTGGCGAGAGCGCTGCCGCCGAAGTCGTGAGGCTGGGCTGGAACAGAGGCGTACGGGCTATCGAACCGTTGGCGATCGCAAACAGCGGGTTGGAAAGGATGCCTGCTAGAGAGGTGCCCACCAGCGTGATCACAATCGCTACTTGAATCGGGCGCATTCCCGGCAAATCCCAGCGCACTTCAGGGTAGTTCTTGACGGCGTCAGACATCTCGTGGGGCTCTTTGACCACCATCATCTTCACGACGCGAATGTAGTAGTAGATGGAGACGACGCTGGTGACCAGTCCCAACAAGACCAAGCCGTAGGCTCCGGCCTGCCAGCCTGCCCAGAACAGGTAGATTTTGCCGAAGAACCCGGCTAATGGTGGAATTCCGCCTAGAGATAGCAAACAGATGCTCAGCGCCAGCGTCAGCAGCGGATCCTTTTGGTATAGGCCACTGTACTCGGTGATCTCATCAGTCCCAGTGCGCAGGGTGAATAGAATGATGCAGGCAAAGCCCCCTAGGTTCATCAGTAGATAGACCAAGAGATAGAACACCATGCTGGCGTAGCCGGTCTCAGTCCCCACCACCAGACCAATCATCACAAAGCCCGCCTGGCCGATAGAGGAATAGGCCAGCAGCCGCTTCATACTGGTTTGGGCCAAGGCCACCACGTTACCCAGAACCATGCTCAGGGCTGCTAGAGCCGTGAGCACAAACTGCCACTGATCGGAGATCAGGGGGAAAGTCGTCACCAACATCCGTACGGCGAGGGCAAAGCCAGCGGTCTTCGAGCCTACGGATAAAAAGGCCACAATCGGCGTTGGCGACCCTTCATAGACGTCGGGGGTCCACTGATGGAAAGGAACAGCAGCAATCTTAAAGGCAATGCCCGCAATCACGAAGACCAGGGCAATAAGCAGACCCAGATCGTTGCTGTCCGTGAGCTGGGCCGCGATCGCCGTCAGCTGGGTTTCTCCGCCAGAGAGGCCGTAGAGCAGGGACGAGCCGTATAGGAAAATGGCGGAACTGGCCGCGCCAATCAGGAGATACTTGAGGGCCGCCTCGTTAGAGCGCGGGTCGCGCTTCATATAGCCCGTCAGCAGATAAGAAGAAATACTTAGGGTCTCTAGCGCAACGAAGATCATCACCAGCTCTGTTGCGCCAGAGAGGAACATGCCGCCTAGGGTAGCCGTCAGCAAGATGACGATAAATTCAGCCAGGGGAGTCCCGGACTGCTGAACGTACCGCACCGAAATCAGGATAGTAATAGCGGTTGAAAGGACAATAATGCCCCGGAAGACAACGCTCAGGGGATCTGAATCGAAGGCCCCCAGGAAGGCGGACGTCTCTCCGATATTCCACCGCCAATAGAGCGGAATCAGGGCTGCCAACAGACCGGCAACGGCGACGTAGGGAGACCACCGGGCTGAGGAGGTTCGGCCCGTGACCAAATCGCCCACCAAAACGGTGAGCAAGGACAACAGGACAATACCCTCTGGCAAAACTGCCCCTGCGTTGAGCTGACTCGATAAATTAGCAATATCCATACTAAATTGGCGCTGTAGGTCTATTCATTAACGATTGACGGAGAAAGCGAGTTGGGCTTGGCTATCCCAGAGTCTGCGATCAGAGCCGTAATGATCCGTTACAGAGAATCATACCGCGTGACCTCTCTGGATTTTGGCACGGGTAGGGATAACTTCACCTTGTTTTCTGCTGGTATTGGCTATAAGTAAAACATTAGACACGGCGTGAAGGTCTGTTGGCGCAATCTCAACAAAGATATATAACAGAATCAGGATGGGTATGCCAGCGATACCGCTAATGTGACTATAGCCTGTAGATAGGGACACACCCGTTTATCGGTAAGCTCGTAGACACGCAATCCTCTGACCCACCGCCGCACGGACCACCGGCAGCTCTAAGGTTTGTGGCGCTAGACTAAGCCTCAAAGATACTCACACCATTAGATACGTTTTAATTAAAAGCCCATGTCAACACTCGTTATTGTTGAATCTCCGACAAAGGCAAAGACAATTCGAAACTACTTACCAGCGGGCTACCAGGTGGAAGCGTCCATGGGGCATGTGCGCGATTTGCCCCAGTCGGCCACTGAGATACCGGCTTCGGTCAAGTCAGAGGAGTGGGCGAAGCTGGGGGTCAATGTGGAGTCTGATTTTCAGCCCCTTTACGTGGTGCCAAAGGACAAGAAAAAGGTTGTCAAAGAGCTGAAGCAGGCCCTCAAGAACGCTGACGAGCTGGTGCTAGCGACGGACGAAGACCGTGAAGGGGAAAGCATTAGCTGGCATCTGCTGCAGATTTTGAAGCCCAACGTGCCCATCAAGCGCATGGTGTTTCACGAGATTACCGAAAGCGCCATTCAGGCGGCGCTAGAAAACTGCCGCGATGTGGATGAGCAGCTGGTCCATGCCCAGGAGACTCGCCGCATCTTGGACCGGCTGGTGGGCTACCGGCTCTCGCCGCTGCTGTGGAAGAAGATCGCCTGGGGCCTGTCGGCAGGCCGGGTGCAGTCGGTGGCGGTGCGATTGCTGGTCAGACGGGAGCGGGAGCGCCGCGCATTCCGCCAGGGCGCTTACTGGGATCTAAAAGCTGAGCTGACCAAAGACGAAACGCCCTTCGACGCCAAGCTAGTGTCCCTAGACGGGACGCGGCTGGCCACGGGCAGCGACTTCGACGAATCCACCGGCCAGGTTATCGAAGGCCGCAACGTGCTGCTGCTCAATGAGGAGCAGGCGCGATCGCTCCAGGAGCGGCTGCGCACCCAGACCTGGACCGTCGCTGGCCTAGAGGAGCGATCGGCGACCCGCAAGCCCTCCCCTCCCTTTACTACCTCCACGCTGCAGCAGGAGGCCAACCGCAAGCTCAGCCTCTCGGCCCGCGACACTATGCGCACCGCCCAGGGCCTCTACGAGCGGGGCTTCATCACCTACATGCGGACCGACTCGGTGCACCTGTCTCAGCAGGCGATTGCCGCCGCACGCAGCTGCGTGCAGAATATGTACGGTGAGGATTACCTCAGCCCGTCGCCGCGTCAGTATTCAACCAAATCTAAGGGTGCGCAGGAGGCCCACGAGGCGATTCGTCCGGCGGGCGGCACCTTCCGCACCCCTAAGCAAACCGCCCTGTCAGGGCGCGACCTACAGCTCTACGACCTAATCTGGAAGCGCACCGTAGCCACTCAGATGGCTGAGGCCCGCCAGACCCACATCACCGTCCAGCTGCAGGTAGACAATGCCCTGTTCCGCGCCTCCGGCAAGCGCATCGACTTTCCGGGCTTCTTCCGCGCCTACGTCGAGGGCTCTGATGACCCCAACGCGGCCATCGAAAACCAGGAGGTGGTGCTGCCAGCGCTGCGGGAGGGGGATGCCCCAGACTGCCGCACCCTGGAGGCAGTGGGCCACGAAACCCAGCCCCCCGCCCGCTACACTGAGGCCTCTCTGGTGAAAACGCTAGAGAGCGAGGGCATTGGACGCCCTAGCACCTACGCCACCATCATCGGCACCATCATCGACCGGGGCTATGCCCAGATGATTAAGAACGCCCTGGTGCCCTCGTTTACCGCCTTTGCCGTCACTGCCCTGCTAGAGCAGCATTTTCCTGACCTCGTCGACCCCAGCTTCACCGCCCGCATGGAGCAGACCCTGGACGACATCTCTACGGGAGAGACCAGCTGGCTGCCCTATCTAAAGGAGTTCTATTCAGGGCAAAGCGGGCTAGATACGCTGGTCAAGCAGCGAGAGGATCAAATTGATCCCGGAGAAGCCCGCACCGTCAACCTTGAGGGTCTCGACGTCAAGGTCCGCATTGGTCGCTACGGAGCCTACATTGAGGCGGACGGAGAGGAAGGCCCCGTCAAGGCCTCTATTCCTTACGACCTGACGCCCTCTGACCTGACTGATGACCAGATTCAGCTGCTGCTAAAGCAAAAAACTGAAGGCCCGCAGCAGCTCGGAATTCATCCTGAAACCGACGAACCCATCTACGTTCTGATTGGCCCCTACGGCCCTTATGTGCAGATGGGCGAGGAGGTCAAGGAAGAGGAAACCGAGGACGGCAAAAAGGCTAAAAAACCCAAGCGGGCCTCGCTGCCTAAGGGCATGACCCTCAACGACGTCACGTTGGAGAAAGCGGTGGGACTGCTGTCCCTGCCCCGCTTATTAGGAGAGCATCCCGATACCGGCGCTAAGGTGAAAGCCGGCCTAGGGCGCTTTGGCCCCTATGTGGTGCATGACCAGGGAAAAGACGGCAAAGATTACCGCTCCCTAAAAAAAGAGGACGATGTCCTGGCGGTGGGCCTCGAACGGGCGCTAGAGCTATTGGCCCAGCCCAAGCGCGGACGGGGACGCAAGTCGGCGACGCCGCTGCGAGAGGTGGGCAACCACCCCGATGGCGGGGAGATGATTGGCGTTTATGACGGTCCCTACGGGCTTTACGTGAAGCACGGTAAGACCAACGCATCGCTGCCGGAGGGGGAGACGGTTGAGTCGATTACTTTAGAAAAGGCGGTGGAGCTGCTGGCGGCCAAGGCGGAAACTAAGGGCAAGACCAAGACGAAGTCTACGACGAAGAAAGCTACCAAGTCTACAACGAAGAAAACTACCGCCAAAACCACTAAATCTACCGCTAAGAAATCCACAGCGGCCAAAGCCTCCGGCAGTAAGACCACTGCCGGTAAAGCCTCTGCGAAAAAGGCCTCCGCGACGTCGAAGGCGATCGCGACAGAGACTAAGGCCGACGCCGAGTCAAAAGCGTGACATCCTCCCGACGCTGACAGCAAGCTGTACAGCGCGGGCTTCCTCAGTGACTCCCAGCTATTGCCGAGACATATCCTGAGATAGGTTTATACTCCGCCTGATGCCCCACGGCAGAGTTTTGAATTTTCATCTCCGCGAGGGAGGATACGCACTATGTGTCGCAGATACATTTGCAAACTGAGGAACGGGTGACTTGCAGCTTTCGCCTACGGGCCCGTCACACTCTTTGCGGGGTGTATCACCTTGCTATCTCTATCATACCAACTGCTAGCCTCAGCGCTGAGCGCACTATCCGCTGTGCATCATTTTGCGGGCGCACTTCGGCTAGCGCGACTCTCATCCCGACGCTCACCCTGACGGGTAGAGCGCGGGGCTTCCTGTCTAGTAGCTAAACTCGTTTCGTAATCTAGAAGCGCCATAAAGCAAGAGAGACCTCACCTAGTGAGGTCTCTCTTGCTCTTGTCTTTAGTAAAGTGGCGGGGAGCGGATTTGAACCACTGACCTTCGGGTTATGAGCCCGACGAGCTACCAGACTGCTCTACCCCGCGTCGCTTCAACTAGTATAGCAGCCCGATTTACCGATGTGTGACTCTTTTTTGAAATTGGCTAAATCATGGTCAATTCGCCCACGACGTCGAGACGTTTATAGTCGCCTAGAGTCATAAACGAGTCTGCCAAGCTCTCCGCCGCCGTTGGGCTAATCCAGCCAAGCTGCTTCATCAGGTGAATCGCCGCCGCATGCTTGGCCCGCTTTGCGCCGTCGCTGACTTTGATAGCCATGCCCAACCCGCTGCCGACTCGGGCAATGCACTGCACACCTTCCGCGCCAGATTTACTCACCAGCTCACCCTCGCTGATTTCCATGACGCGGGTGTCAAACTCACCTTCTCCTGAAACTAAGGCCGGGTGGTGCGTCATGGCGCGAATAACGCGCTCTAGGCTGAGGTTACCGCCGGAGGCTAAATGTGCGTAGAGGGTCGCGAGCTGGTTGATTTGCATGAGATAGGTCGGCGCCCCGCAGTCATCGTGGACGCTGATAAATTCCTCTGCCGGCATGTGCAGCAGCTCCGCGACTTTGCCGAAGATCAGCGTCTGAACAGGGTGATCTCGCTGCAGGTAGTTCTTTAGAGGCCAGCTGCGCTGCTGACAGACCGCAAGCATGCCGGCGTGTTTACCCGAGCAGTTGTGCTGCAGAGGGCTCTGTGTCTTACGCGGGGTCGGGCACTGCAGCGCCGCCGGGTCAATATTGGCCCGCCACAAAATGTTGAAGGCCTGACGCGCTTGTTTGATGGTGCCCTTGTGGGAACTGCAGATAATCGCGAGGTCTTTGTCGGTGAGGCGGTAGGTCTCCATGGTGCCGCTAGACGTGACGGCCAGCGCCTGAAACGGCTTCAGGGCTGAGCGAACGAAGACCGCTGCCTCAGAACGTCCCGCCACCGACAGCGTCCGACCTTTGTCGTCGCAGACCGCTGCCTGCACGTGGTGGACCGATTCAACAATACCTTCCCTCAGAAGCCGAACCTCAAGTTCGGCGGTTTGCGTACGTTTTCCCATAAGGCAGTTAAATCGTTAAAAACAGTAGTGCGAGGTCTCCGCCCAAAAGCAGGCCAATGAGCAAAAGCGTTCTTCGCAGCTTTTTCAGTAAGGGTTTCAGTTCATACGCCACAATCAGCCGGTCTCGCTGGAGGACCTCATCGGGCTTTCGCCAGACTTGACCGTCATACCACCCCGATTCCTCATAGGGAATGGCGTCGCTGTCGAGCCGATTATAGACATATATCCAGCCCGAATAGAGCTGAATCAGCGTCAAAACTGGAACAACGGCGGCCCCGGCAGCGGCGCTCAGCACAAACGGCAGCGGCTGCCTATCAGGCGCAAAACTCACAGCAGCCACAGGCCCCGCAACGCTCCAACTCAGCAGCCACAGCAACAGGGTAGGGCGGTGGTAGGGCAAGTGGCTGAGGGTTGCCCACCGAAAAAACCAAGAGTCCTTGAGCTCGCCATATTCGTTAATCGGCAGCTGCTCTGATGGAACGGGACAAACGGAAGAAAACTTCATAGAGAAACTAAAAGGCTGTAGACCACCAGAACAGCGGCAGTTGTGGCAATACCCTAAGAGGCAGCGCGATCGACGCGGCGGGCGTGGCCCCAAAATGCCTCTAGGTTGTAGTATTCGCGCTCGTGGGGCATAAAGACATGGACGATGATATCGCCGTAGTCGAGCAAAATCCAGTTGCCGTCGGTAACGCCCTCCACCCGCTGGGGCGATCGCCCCCAGTGCTCCTCGGTGGCCTGTTGAACGGAACGGGCGATCGCCCTAACCTGAACGTTGGAGAGTCCCGTCATGACGATGAAGTAGTCAGCGAGGTAGGACACATCCGACACGTCTAGAACCGAAATGTCGACGGCTTTGCGATCGTCGGCGGCGTTGACAATATCGAGGGCAACCTGGAGAGTCTCATCTGCGCTTGTGGGGTCGCCGATTGAGGACGCGTCATCAAAGGTTCGGTTAGCGTTAGAGCGATTAATCATTCAGAACTTGATTCTCCTGTTCGGGCGAATGGGATTATACAGCGAGCAGTTTTGGCTTAATTGCATTGTACCGAGGGTTAACGGAAGCCGCCTTTTGTCTTAGCTTGTCTTAGCGCTTTTTAAAAACCAGTTACGAGTGGCGATCGCTCGCGGGTGAATGGGCTTCTTGGCCTCAAGCAGCTGACGGATGGTGTAGTCACAGCTCATCCAGACGGCGGTGTGGAGGTCTTGGTAGCTCACCTGACGCATTTGGTTGAGCTCTGAGCTGTGGCCCCGACCGGGTTCGAGGCCGTCGGCTAGAAACACAACGCAGCTGAGGCCGTCCATGTTGGGCTGACCCAGAGTATGGTTGGCGATCGCCTGCAGGATGTCGGTGTCGGTAACGCCAAACTCGTCTCGCGCCACAATCGCCCCCACGTCGGCGTGCAGCAGCCGGGGATTATCACAAAATGTGTCGTCTAGCTTGAGCCCTTCGGCCCGCGCCATCGCCAGCAGCCGGTCAGATTTAAAGTACTTGGCGGTGTCGTGCAGCAGCCCCGCAGCGGCGGCTTTGTCCACGTTGAGGCCATGGCAGTCGGCAAGCTCTACCGACATCTGCTCCACCCGCATCACGTGGGATAATCGAGGTTTGGGTAAGTTTTCAGTGAGCCAAGCCATGATTCGCTGGCGCTCTGTTACTATCATACGGCTGCATATTTTGCACGGATCTTCTCTAGCATAGCGATAAAGCTGTACCTATGGGGAGTAGCCCTCGTGGCGCAGATCGTCTAGGCAAATCCTGCAGCCTGTCATCGACGGAGTGGAATGCCAAACGCACGACAGCTCGCCTTAGACGCCCTAGCGCAGATTGAGCGGGACGTATTCTCGGACGCAGCGCTAGACTCTACCCTCGGCCAAACATCCCTTGATGGGCGCGATCGCCGGTTTGTCACCGAACTCGTCTACGGGGTCACCCGCCGTCGCCGCACCCTCGACGCCCTCATCGACCAGCTCTCTCGCAAGCGATCGCGCCACCCCGTGAAGCTGCAGCTCATTCTGCGGCTGGGGCTCTACCAGCTGCGATACCTGAATCACGTCCCGGCCTCGGCGGCGGTGAACACCAGCGTTGATTTGGCCAAGCGCAACGGTCTGCGCGGGCTGTCGGGGTTGGTGAATGGGGTGCTGCGGCAGTACGGGCGGCTAGAGGCCCAAGGCGACCCGCTGGTGCTGCCTGACGACCCCGTGGCAAAACTGGCGGTGCAGCACAGCTATCCCGACTGGATCGTGGCGCTGTGGGCTGACGCCGTTGGCCTAGAAGAGACGGCGCAGCTGTGCGCCTGGTTCAACCAACCCCCAGCGCTCGACTTAAGGATTAATTCCCTCAAAGCCACCCGTCCTGACGTCTCAGCGGCCCTATCAGCGGCTGGCGTTGACCACAGGCTCTTGCCCTTGCCCCAGGCGATTCGCCTGACCTCATCCCAGCGGGTCCCCGCGCTGCCGGGCTTCGAGGCGGGGGGGTGGAGCGTTCAGGACAGCAGCGCCCAGCTCGTGGGCCACTGCCTCGCCCCGCAGCCGGGAGAAACCATCGTCGATGCCTGCGCCGCCCCTGGCGGTAAGGCCACCCACGCGGCAGAGCTGATGGGCGATGGAGCTTCAGGTCCGTCTGGCCGTCCGGGTGTGGTGTGGGCCTGCGATCGCAGCGCCAAGCGGCTAGAGCGCCTGCAGGACAATCAGGCTCGTTTGGGGTTAACGTCACTACAGATCAAGGTGGCGGACGCGCGGGAGCTGAGCTTTGAGGCGGTGGACCGGGTGTTGATTGACGCTCCCTGCTCAGGGCTAGGGACGCTGCACCGCCACGCCGACGCCCGCTGGCGGCAAACGCCGGAGACGGTGGCAGGGCTCGCTCAGCTGCAGCAGGCGCTGCTGTCCCGCGCCGCCGCTTGGGTCAAACCGGGCGGGGTGATGGTCTACGCCACCTGCACCCTGCACCCGATGGAAAATGAGCAGGTGGTGCAGCAGTTTTTAGAGCGCCAAGAAGATTGGGCCCTCGATCCGATCGAGCTTCAGGGCGTGGAGGATGACCTGCAGTCTCAATGGCGATCGCCCGAGGGCTGGCTGAAACTTTGGCCCCACCGCGAGCAGATGGATGGCTTTTTTGTAGCGCGGCTGCGGCGCGGCACGTGAGATTGAGGGCGAGTTGAGGCGGGGGAATTCTCACCGAGGGCCGACGGTATAAAGCCGACGGTATAAACTAGAAAAGATTGTTAAGAATTAGGACTAGCGGCTTGAAACCCCCACACACCGATGCAAAATCTTTCATCCTCAGCGGCAAGCTGGTTGGCTTCGTCAAAGCTGGCCGCAAGCTGAAGGGCATCAAAGTCAAGGTGGACGGCATCAAGTATCGCATCAAGCTAGCGAAGCCGCTCCGGAAGTCGCTGCCGCCGGAGCTAGAGAAAGGCGGTTCGGTGCAGGTTTCCGGAGCGGTGAAGCAGAAGAAAAGCGGCGGGCTGAAGCTGAAGGCAGAAGACCTACAGATGCTGAACGGGGCTTCAGTCGCTCCGTTTTTGGACCTCATAGATGTCGATAACGACAGCGCCGGGGATGGCGCTAAGGCCCAGACGGCGCTGGACCCGGTGGTGTTGGGGGCGCTGGAGCCAGATGTGCCCGTCGTCGATTCCCCCAACGGCGTAAAGCCTATGAAGAACGCCCAGACCAAAATCTTGATTTGCCAGAAGGGAAGCTGCTGGAAAAAGCGAGGCGGGCAAGCAGTCCATGAGCGGTTAGAGAAGCGGCTGAGCGATCGCGGCTTGAGCGACGCCGTCACCATCAAGAAAACGGGCTGTATGGACCGCTGCAAGTCGGGGCCAAATCTGGTGGTGATGCCGGGCAAGGCCCGCTACAGCCGCGTGGGTAAGGCAGACATTGAAACGCTAATTGACCAGCACGTAGGCCCGGAGCGCTAATACCGCTGAGGCACAAAGAACTGCTCGTTGATTGGAGGACGGACGTAGTCTTCGGGCTCAGGCCTGCGGGGCGGCAGCTCAATTTCCTCAGGGGTCATGTCGACATAGGGAATCTTGCTCAAGATGTGGCTGATGCAGTTGAGCCGTGCCCGCTTCTTGTCGTCGGCCTCCACCGTAAACCAGGGCGCTTCTGGAATGTTGGTGTGGGCAAACATGGCGTCCTTGGCGCGGGAATAGTCCACCCAGCGATCGCGCGACTCGAGGTCCATGGGGCTAATCTTCCAGCGGCGGGCCGGGTCAGTGATCCGAGACTGGAAGCGGCGCTCCTGCTCTTCATCGCTGACGGAAAACCAGTATTTCAGCAAGATAACGCCGGAGCGCACCAGCATTTTCTCAAACTGGGGACAGGTCTGCATAAATTCTTGGTACTGCGCCTCAGTGCAGAATCCCATGACGCGTTCCACCCCGGCGCGGTTGTACCAGCTGCGGTCGAAGCAAACGATTTCTCCGGCGGCGGGAAGGTGGACCACGTAGCGCTGGAAGTACCACTCGGTCTTTTCGCGATCGCTCGGGGTGCCAAGGGCAACGATACGGCAGCCCCGGGGGTTGAGGGGTTCAGTGATTCGCTTGATGGTGCCGCCCTTACCGGCAGCGTCTCGCCCTTCAAAAATAATGATGATGCGGCAGCCGGTGTGCTTGACCCAGTACTGCATTTTGACCAGCTCTAACTGCAGGCGACCCAGCTCTTTTTCATAGACTTTTCGGGAGAGCTTAGAGCTGCCTTCGGCCTCGGCGAGGTGATGAGGGGCTCTATGTCCAGGGCCAGTTTTCTGTTTTTTGAGCTTCTTTTTACTCTTCTTACTCTTTGAGCCTGCGTTTTGGGGCTCGTTTGCGGAAGGGGAGGCGATCGGGTCCATGGGTGACTCCTCACAGCAATGTCAGTATGGGGGCTTAAAGCGCGGGTTGAGGCTTTGGCACTGTATCGGCCCTCCCCCGGTATTTTGACAGGGTAGCAGCTAGGAGGAGCAGGCGCTGGCGTAGGGCTTACTTGCGGTACCGAGGCCTTATCTTTAGCCTCGTCGAGACCTCCAGGAAATGCTGCTCTCTTCAGCGTAAGGAGAATGTCAAGATTGTCGTCTACACTACGTATAGCTTTTAACGTACTAGGACGGCTTTATGGGAGTTTCGACGCAGAGTTTGACCGCCGGTTGGGAGGCACTGCGGCGATCGCTAATGTCCTACCAGGGCAAGCCAGTGGGCACGGTTGCAGCCTGTGACGACACGGTTGACGCCCTCAACTACGATCAGTGCTTTACGCGGGATTTCGCGATTTCAGCGATCGCCTTTTTGCTGAAGGGCGAAACTGACGTGGTGCGCCACTTTCTCGAAACAACGCTGACGCTCCAAAGCCGGGAGAAGCGGATGAGCTGCTTTAAGCCCGGTTCGGGCGTTATGCCCGCTAGCTTTAAGGTGGTCAAAACCGACGAGGGGGAGCACCTCGATGCCGACTTTGGGGAGCAGGCGATCGCTAAGGTTGCCCCTATTGACGCAGTGTTTTGGTGGCTGATAATTCTGCGGGCCTACACTAAAGCCACTCAAGACTTGGCGTTTGCCCAGCGGGACGACGTTCAGCGGGGGATGCGGTTCATCCTCGATCTGTGCCTTACGCCCCACTTCAATATGTTTCCTACCCTCTTGGTGCCCGATGGCTCCTTCATGGTGGACCGTCGCATGGGGGTCTATGGCTACCCGCTTGATATTCAGGCCATCTTTTTTGCCGCTCTTCGCTCCGCCCAAGAGCTGCTCTGTCCCAATTCTGTCAATAAGACTTACCTCACGGCCATTGACAAGCGCCTGTCTCACCTGGCCTATCACGTTCGCCAATACTACTGGCTCGATCTGCCGCAGCTGCGCCAGATCTACCGCTATCGCTCAGAAGAGTTTGGGCTGACGGCGGTCAACGAATTCAATATTTACGCAGATGCCATCCCTGACTGGTTAGAGGGCTGGGTTGGCGACGAGGGAGGATACTTTGTGGGCAATGTCGGGCCAGGGCGCATGGATTTTCGCTGGTTTACCCAAGGAAATTTGCTCAGTGTCATGGTGGCCCTAGCGGACGAAGGGCAGGCCCACGCGATTTTGAACCAGATTGAGGCCCGCTGGCTGGATTTAGTCAACGCGATGCCGATCAAAGTTTGCTTTCCCGCCCTTGAGGGACGAGACTGGGAGCTGGTGACGGGCTGTGACCCCAAAAACACCCCCTGGTCTTATCACAACGGCGGCAGCTGGCCGTTCCTGCTGATCTGGCTGGCGGCCGCTGCTATCAAGCTTAACCGCACTGACGTGGCCCACCGGGCGCTGGCGATCGCTGCCGAACGGCTAGAACAAGATCAGTGGCCTGAGTACTACGACGGTCGTCACGGGCGGCTGATTGGCAAAGAGGCGCGGCTGTCCCAAACGTGGACTATTGCGGGCTTCTTGGCCACCTACGAACTGCTGGAAAATCCTGACAAGCTAGCGTGGCTGAGCTTTGACGACACGGTTGTCATGGCCTGCTGAGCGTCAGGAGCTCTTAGGAAAGGTACCGGGCAGGCGGCGCTCGAAACAAGCCTTGCTGCTCACTCAGGCCGCACAGCGAAGCTCCCGCCCTTAGCGACTAAGGGCTCCTGCGCTCGGCTATAATTGGAACCCCAATGTCTTTGCTTACGATTTTGAGTTATGGCAGGCCATAGTAAGTGGGCCAACATTAAGCGTCAGAAAGCCCGCGTCGACGCCGTCAAAGGCAAAACATTTGCCAAAATTTCCCGTCAAATTATTGTGGCGGCCCGCAGCGGTGTTCCCGACCCTGACGGCAACTTTCAGCTGCGCACCGCCATTGAAAAGGCCAAAGCCGCCGGCATCCCCAGCGACAACATTGAGCGGGCGATCGCCAAAGGGGCCGGCACCTTTGAGGGAGATTCTGAGCTCGAAGATATCCGCTACGAAGGCTATGGGCCGGGGGGAGTAGCGGTGCTCATTGAAGCGCTCACCGATAACCGCAACCGCACCGCTGCGGACCTACGATCGGCCTTTAGCAAAAACGGCGGCAACTTAGGAGAAACCGGCTGCGTCAGCTGGATGTTTGAACAAAAGGGAGTGGCCAACGTTGCGGGTCCCCTCAATGAGGAGGCGCTGCTGCTAGCGGCCCTGGAGGCGGGGGCGGAGAGCTATAACCTGGTAGAGGTGGATGACGCCGACGGGGCGGAGGTGTTTACAGAAGTCAGCCAGCTAGAAGCGCTCGTGGCAGCACTTAAGGCTGATTTTACAGTTGCTTCAGCAGAGCTACGCTGGGTGTTTGAGAATACGATTCAAGTAGACGATGTGGACCAAGCCCAGGCGCTGATCAAGCTGCTGGATGCCCTAGAAGATCTAGACGATGTGCAGACGGTGACCGCCAATTTTGAGGTCAGCGATGCGGTGCTGACGGCAGGGGTCGTTTAGCGGGGGCGACGAGCTGTCTTTGAGAGACGTTAGCTCTGATGAGGACAGCCCGTCCTGCGGCTGTGGCCGCTCAGCCCTCATCTTGGGGATTCCTCGACGGAATTAGCAGCACAATCAGCGCTAGGGGGAGGGCGGCGCAGACATACAGCCCCAAGCGGTAGCTGCCAAACACCACGTTGAACAGCGCTAGCAGTGAGGGACCGATGGCGCTAGCAATGACCAGCGTCATCATCTCGACACCCGAGATCGCCCCTAGGTTCTGCCGCCCAAAGTATCGGGGCATCGTTACCGTTGATAGCGTGCCAAAGCACCCACCGCTCAGGCCCAGCCCGACAATGGCCACAATACGCAGGGGCAGACTGTCGAGGTGGGCCATCCCCACAATGCCGATGGCTTCAAATACCATCATGGCGATGAACAGCAGTCTCAGCTGAGTCCGGTCGGACGCCATACCAACGAGATAGCCCGTCACCGTTGAGAATCCGGCAATGGGGAGGAAAAGGGCCACGGTTTGCTTCTCCGGCAGTCCGGCAGCGGCCCCAATATCTACGATGTGGAAGGTAATTCCGGTTACCGTCAGAGCCTGGGAGGCTAGGGCGAAGGTGACGGCCCAGAAAGCCAAAGTCCGCAGCGCTGCGGCTCGGGTGAAGTCGCGGGTGGGGCGGGGCGAGGCGATTGAGAGAATATCAGCGGGGGCGTCTGGAGCTACCGCTGGGGAGAGGTGGGTCGAGGCCAGGCCGTCTGATGCCGAGTCAGCTAAAGGCACAGCCGCTATCCCATCCATCGCCAGTCCGCACTCCTCTGGGTTGTCTCGGTACAAAAGCCAGCCCAATAGCCCCATGCCCATGCCCACCAGCACCGCCAAACTCAGCCATGCGCCGCGCCAGCCAAACCCGTCAATAAAAAAGCTCAGCAGCAGCGGGGCCGCCGAAAACCCAAAGGAGATAAACAGTCCCGCGATGCCTGACGCTAGCCCCCGCTGCCGGTCGAACCATTTACCTAGAGTTGTGCGGCTCACTAAGGTCAGCATGCCCTGGCCACTAAAGCGCAGATTGGCAAAGCCGAAGCACAGCAGCACAAAGGTGAGGGGCAGGGCGCTGTCTAGCCCTAAAAGTGCCGTAATCCATTGGGCTAGGCGATCGCTAACGCTGAGATACCCCAAGGTCAGCGCCAGCCATACCGATGCCCCGACCACCACCAGCCGTGCCCCAAATCGATCAATGAACGTCCCGCCGAATGGCAGCAGCAGCCCGCTGGTGAGGGTGCCAATCAAATAGGCATTGCTGAGGGTGAGCCGAGACAGCCCCGTGGCGGCAATCAGATCGTCGGTAAAGACGCTGACGCCAGCGGTCTGCCCTGGAATGCTCATGAGGATACCGAGAATAGTTGCCCCTAAAATCACCCAGCCGTAAAACAAGGGCACCCGGCGGGGCGAGAAGGGGAAATCTGGCTGCATGAAGCGGGTTTTGCTGAGGCGCTCCGGTAGGCTGCGGGGGGGCTTGATCAGAAGTAACCTGCTTATGGGCGATCGCCACGAGAATATCGCTTACTCAAATACCATACCTTGAAGCTCTGCGGCTTAGAGGCTCAGCGCTCAGAGATCTAGCGGCGTATTGTGCAACCCTGCCCCCGTGTGCCCCGTGGCCAGCCAAAACACCGCTCGCCCCACATCCCGCCCGATCCGCAGCAGCGATTCTGGCGGCTGCTCCGACGGCACAGAAACGGAGGTGAAGGCAATGCCCCGGCTGCCAAGCACGAAAAAGGCGATCGCTTGGGAGCGGCGCATGTGGTAGTCGGAGGTGACCAGGTAGAGATGGCGAACGCCTTGCTGCTGAAACTCCGATACCAGGCTCGTGAAGTTGGTGACTGTATCCACGGCGCGGCGGTCGAGGTGAACCTGGGTTAGGGGCACGTTAGCGGCTTGAAATACCCTTCGAGATAGAGTGTTGGAGACGCCCGTGGAGACCCAGACGGGCAGCTGCGGGAGGGTCCGGGCCATTTGGGCTGCCTGGCGCTCTCGGGTCAGATCACCGCCCAGCACCAAAATCCCTTCGGGGTTGGGAACCTGACGGTGTACGGCGGCTAGGCGAAACCAGAGGGCAGTTACCAAAAGGGTGAAGAGCGTAAGCATGACGATGAGGGCCAGAACGGCATAGCTCAGCCGATGTACTTCGGGCGATCGCATAGGCTGTCCTCTAAGCGCCGCCCTGATAAATCGTCCAAGCGCCCCACAGCGCTAGCCCAAAGGCCACGAGGATAGACCAAATGGGGTGATTCGCCGAGCAGGTGCGCCCTGCGGGACTGCTCGTCAGGCCAATGCGGTCGACATCCACCCAAGCTGTGGCCCCTCGGTGAAACCGACCCGTGACGGTCACGGTTCGGCCAAGGAGGGCAGCAGGGGACTGGCCCAAAAACAGGTTTCCCCCCGGACCTAGCGCTGAGGTGTAAGCCAGGCGAATGAGCCCGTCGCTAGTGTCGAGCAGCAGGTCTTGTGAGAGAGCATTTTTCAGCCCGTGCCCTCCGATAAGCTTGCCCTGAAAGACCACAGGCACGGCCTGAACCGGTGCACCGCGAGTACCCAGGAGCGAAGCGAGGTCGGCGCGTCCTGCCGCTGACGGAATGTCGGGGAAGTAGCGGTTGACCCTCGCCAGCAGCCCCATGCTGACCCCGATCACCGTCAGCCCCTGGAGAATAGCGCGGTCTCCCCACAGCCAGCCCAGCGGGCTTTGCCGTCCGGCGATACCCCCCACTCCCCACAGCGCCAGAGCCAGTACCGCTCCGGCAATCCCCCCCCAGTAGGGTGCCGTTTGCAGCAGCATTTCGGAAAAAGAAAGCGCCGAACCCAGTGAATTAGCGCCAGGCGAATTGAGGGAAAGGGAGTCAGGGGCGGGGGCATCGATTTGGGGAATTTCTGGCTCCAGCTGCCAGCGCGCTGCCAGCGTCATGAGCGCTCGCAGACGCTCGTCAAGGGGGGGGTGGGTGCAATTGAGGGTCAGCCAGCGGCGATAGCGAGGCGGGCAGGGCCACCGCAGCCGCTGGCGCAGCAGGGCATAAAAGTCCGCCTCAAGTAGCGTCTGGCGGGTGAGCACCCCTAGGGGCAGCGCGGCCTCGGGGTCCACCGGCAGCAAAGGAGATAGCCCATCGAGACGACCAATCTCTGGGTCACGCCGCCGTTCGGCGACCGACGCGGCGGAAACCGTTACTAGCGCTCGGGCCAAGGCATTGGGATTCCCCGTAAGGCCAGCGGCAAGGCGATCGCTCTCCCAGCGTCGCCAGCGCGAGAGCCATAGGCTAGGCCAGCGAAACAGCCAAAACAGCCCGTAGCACAGGGCTGCCAGAACCTCAAAAAGGCCCCGCAGCGGGGGGAAGGACTGGCGATTCCCCCAGGCCGAAAAGCTCCAGTAGAGAGTGTAGGGGATCTGGGCGATCGCCACCGCCACCGTTAGGCAGGGGGTCGTCCAAGACTGCAGGTGAGCTAGCTCCACCGCCACGAGCGCCGCGATCGCCTCATCGCTGAGCTGGCGCAGCCCCTCACTGACCACTAGCCACGATAGCTTGGGGTGGAGTCCAAAGCTCAGCACCAGAGGCGATCGCAGTGGCAGGCTGTACAGCCGCCGAGGCAGAAACTGACGCTTCAATAGCCGGCCTGTCTCTGGGCTAAGCTGTGTCAGCCGCTCGGCAGATATCGGTTTTGCCCCCTGAAGTTGCAAAATTCCCTGCAGTATCCAGGGAGATGCTATCCATACCACCAGCAAAGCGCCCGCCGCGATTGCCGTTGGAGACTGCTCTAGCCAAGGCCAGCGGGGCATCAAGACAAACTGCATCAAGCGCCAGCGAATGGGATTGCCCACTGCCATCAGCAGCTGCAGCAGTCCGCTGATAAGGGCAACTAAACTGAGCAGGGTCCAGGCCGAAACAACACCCTGCTCGAAGGCTGAAGCGCAGGGAAGCGGCGTCCAGCGCTGGGCCCGGCCGGCCTGCCGCCAGGGCAGCGAAAGGGGAGAGCGCCGTTTTGACGCAGCCTGCTTTTGAACCGCTTCGGGTCTCGCCTGCTTTGGCGGGGCGGGGGGAGGCGTGACGAGAGGTGGGGCAGGGAGACCCTCCGCTCCTGGGTCATCGGGGCTATCGGAGTCGCAAGCGAGATCGGTAGGCTCAACGCTCGCCGCACCAGCATCGAAAGCACTAGCTGTGGAATCAGCGCGGCGCGACGCCCCGCCATCAGGCTGCACCTTCGACGCGGGTACAGGCCCTGAAGCCTCACTGGCTATGGGCAGGGGCACAAACCCCGTTTCGACTGCTGACTGTTTTACCGCTGGCTGGCGTCGCACCGCGCTTTGCGAAGACGCGGACTCTTTTAGGGTCGCCTTTTGGCGTTCTGACTGCAGCGCTTTGAGAGCCTGATGGCCCCAATCGCGCGTGGGGCCGTGGGAAGAGCTCAGCAGGGGCTGACAGTGGGCGATCGCTTCAGACCACCGCCCCTGACGCTGATAAACTTTGACGAGTCCAACCTGAGCACGTCGGACTGCGGATGGAGAGGGAGCCTCATCGAGCACCGACGTCAGTAACGCGATCGCCGCCCGATAGTCTTGTTTGGCCAAAGCTGCTGCGCCCTGCTGTAGGCGATCGTCGTGGCGAGTGCCCCCAGAAGGGGGAGGACTGGAGGTCGCGCCAGAAGATGAGTCCATAGCTTTAGCCATAGCTTGAGGTAGAGTCCTACGAATCGGGTCTTGATATCAAAACCCGAGCAACCCAAACCCAGTATAGTAAATACTCTCAGCCTTCTCTTACTTGGAAACTAGGTTGCCATAAACAAGCAAAGCCGAGCTGAAGATTTCTCCCCGGCGGGAGGGACAATCTTCAGCGGCTCCACCTGTAGCTATAAACGACCTGTGGAATCTTGACTACAGGCTGTCCTACAGCCATCTAGGCCTACTCCTCGTCCTCGGTGATCTGTTTGAGATGAATGTGCTTACGCCCCAGCGTAATTTCAAACTCATCACCGGGTTCAAGCTCCATCTGCTTCGTGTAGGCCGAGCCGATGAGCAGGTTGCCGTTAGATTGAACGGTAATCCGGTAGCTAGCGCTTCGCCCGCCGCGACCGTTTTTGCTCTGCTTACTGTCAAGATCAATACCTTCAGCGTCAATCAGAGCGTTTAGAAACCGCATCATATTGACGCGCTCGACGCCGCTCTTGGTAATCGTAAAGTAGCCGCAGGCCTTTGCCTTCTCTTCTTTAGTCAGTTCACCTAGGTCTTTGACTCTTTGCAACAGGGTTTCGCCAACAAGAGGTTCAAGTTTCTTTCTAGCCATTAATGTCTTTGTAATCACTCAACGAAATCATTCAACAGTTTAAGTAAAGGCGCAGCTCTTGCGCCGCAACGCTAGCCAAATTAATGGTGTTTTAACAATGCAGGCAAAATATACTATCAAAATTCATAGTATGACTGCGGCTTTATTCTAGCGATCGCATTCTATATTACCTGAAAGGCTAACAGTTTGCATCACTATTTCACTAGAGCAATACTGTTAGAGCAACGCCAGGGTATTGCTGAGGAAATGGAAACCCCGAACTTCATCGTCGGGTCAGGCAAGAAAACCGCAGCATCGCGTCTCCTTCTATCGACTTAGCGATTAACATTGAGTCCATGTCGAGCCTGTATCGAGCCTATGCTGAGATAGAATTTCAGTATTCTGTCGGCGAATTTACGTCAATGAAGCTAACAACTCGCGGCCATTACAGCGTCAAGGCGCTGCTCGACCTCAGTCTACAGCCTAACTATGGACCCGCGTCGGTGAACGCGATCGCTCAGCGGCAGAGCATACCGGCCCCCTACCTGGAGAAACTTTTAATTGAGCTGAGGCGTAAAGGGATCGTTAATTCACTTCGGGGGGCTCAGGGCGGATATCAACTAAAACGTTCGCCAGATAAAATTTATATCGGACAAATTTTAGAGGCGATGGGGGAAGCCGTTGAAGCCCCTGTGTTGTCATCTGATATCTTGGAGCACGCGGAGGATTGGGTTACCCAACGGCTATGGCAGCGACTCCATCAAAAGCTAAATGAGGCAATATACAGTATTTCTCTCGAAGATTTATACTACGATGCTCGCAGTCGCCAAGCAGCGCAAGGGGAAGCAACAAGTTTTATTGTTTAAACAATTTAAGTCCGCTTTGCCAGCAACGCTATTTCTTGAGCGAGCCGTGTCGGCGCAGATTAATCTCTAACCACTCGATGCCCAACACATCACCCATAAGCAAAATGGGCAACAGGGAAAGGGGGGATGGCCCCTCCTTACCTGCTGCCCATGAGTTTCTGTCAACTAGGATTGCGGTTACGCAACTCGAATTAGAACGTCAACTAAAATGTAGAGTCGGCCGCCATTGCCATTAGGCTAGGATCATCAGTAGAAGATGCCGCTAGCGGATCGGCCATCACGTTCGCAGCCGGCAGAGTGTCGCTACCCAGCGATTCCGACAGACGAACGTTGCGGAATTCGCTCATTGCGTCACCGCCATCTTCGCCGTTAACCGTCAACAACGAGAGGTAAGCTGCGCCCTCGCTAGTAAATTGACCCACAGGGATGTCGTAAGCTTGCCAGCCAGAGCTAGTGACGTAGTCAAAGCCCTCAATTCCCCAATTCTCCGTCCCGGACAGCTGCACTAGCTCGCTGCGGTCCGACGCGTCTACAAAGGCATCGGTGTCGAGACCAATGGCGTGGATTGCGCCCTCTGCGCCACTGCGGAACTCCAGCTGCATGACGGTGTTTGGGGTCACCTGGTAGTCGATGGGAATCGCCTTCCAAGTTGAGCCCTGCAGCTGGACCGGCGATTTGAGCACCTGAGCTGCAGCTGGAGCCTGAGAACCGGAACCCTGCGACCCGGCTAGGGCACCCGCATCAGCGCCAGAATCGCTCGCCGCGCTGCCCTGAACGGGAATCAGCTCCACGTAGTCAACCCGAGCATGCTCATTGCCCTGCTCCTGCCCAGCGATCTCGATGCGATCGCCCGCTTCTAGGGTGACGCCCTCGGCAACGGTACGCTGCACCTGGTTGCGGGAGCTAATGAAGGAGTCACCCAGATCTTGGTCAAACTGCCAGGCTTCAAGAGAGCTGCCGTTGAGTTTCGCCTCTAGGCGAGCGTTGCCGTCGGTTTCATCGGTATAGGAGACAACGACATCGTAGGTGCCGGTTGGGCCATCAAAGGTCGTGCTGGCGCTGCCGGACTCCCCAGACTGCTGGCCGACAAAGCTGATGGCTTTTTGGCCAGAGAAGGTGCCATTGTTCTCAATGCGGTAGCCGTCGAGGGTCATATCCTCAGCTTCTATACGCATCGGATCAGACGGGGCTGTATCTGGGGAGGGGCTTGGGGCATCGCTGCTTTCACTGGCCCCATTTACAGCGTCATCTAGCGCTGGGTCAGGCTCGCTGCTAGGCTCTGGTGTCTCGTTGGAGGGGCCATCGTCTGCATTATCTTCGACGTCGGGGGTAGGAGCCGCAGGGTCGCTGATAGGAGTATCGGTGCTGACATCGGTTACATCATCCGTCGCCTCACCATCCGTCGCCTCACCATCCGTCGCCTCACCATCGGTCCCGCCATCCTCGCCTGCCGTATTGGGCGGGTCGTTGGCAGAATCGGCTTCTACAGGAATCAGCTCCAAGTAGTCAACTCGGGCATGCTCGTTGGCCTGCTCCTGACCCACGATCTCGATGCGATCGCCAGGGGCAAGGGAGACGCGATCGCCTACAGTGCGCTGAGTTTGGGTGCGGTCAGTGATGTAGCCATCTCCCAGGTTTTGGTCAAGCTGCCAAGCATCGAGAGACTGGCCGTTGAGCTTAGCTTCTAAGCCCGCTTGCCCGTCGTTTTCATCGATATAAGAGACGACAACGTCGTAGGTTCCCGCCGGTCCGTCGAAAGTCGTGCTAGCGCTACCGGTCTCGGCAGAGCCGCCGTTGACAAAGCTAATCAGCTGCTCACCCGATAGACGGCCATTGTTCTCAACGCGATAGCCGTCGAGGTCCATGTCCTCGGCTTCTATGCGAATAGACTCTCCAGTAGGGCTCGAAGGCGGAGCCGCACCAGCGCCGTCGTCTCCGCTGCCATTGGCATCGTCTTCAACGCTGTTATCGGTCACTGGGCCAGCATCAGGGCCAGGAGCTGGCGTGTCGCCCGGCTCTGAATCCACATCGCCCATGTCGCCCATGTCGCCCGTGTCATCGCCCATGTCATCGCCCATGTCGCCCATGTCATCACCCATATCGCCCTGGTCTATGTCCCCAGAAGGTGCTGGGCCGGCGTCGGGGCTGGGAGCATCGCCCATATCGCCGTGGTCCATACCGCCGTGGTCCATATCGCTATGGTCCATATCGCCATCGGAGTTTGTTTTTCCACCCTGACTCCCTCCAGACGTGCTGTCAATGAACGACTTAAGCCCACCTTGAGCAAGTCCCCGCTGCACGGTGCCACCGTAGGTGCCTAGCTTACGAGCCCCGTCCAGTAAGCCCTTCTGACTTTGGTCGATGGTGAAAACATACTCGAGTTTGGTGGTTTCTCCCGTAGCGCGATCGGCAATGCGCTCTTCAACCGTAAAGAAAGGCGTCCCGTTTTTGTCGGTATAGTAGCCCTGCTTGATGCGATTCCGTATACCAGACGCCTTAATTTCGTAAGAGTCGGTACCCGACCAGTAGCGGCGAGAGCCGATACTGTCCGTCTTCGTCCCGTTGATGTTGACGTCTTCCCGTCCGTTGAAGTGAAAATCGGTGTTGCTGTTGACGTCTAGCTTCAAGCGGCCTTTGTTGAGGTCATTACCCGAAAGAAATCGATCTTTCCCATCAATGTTGATTTTCTTGCCGTCAATATCAGCATCAACAAAGGCATAGCTCCAGTCGTCGAGCTTACCAAAGGTATGCTTCTTTGTCGTCGCTATCCCGACGCCAAAGCCTTTGACCTTAGCCCCGTTGACCACCATGTCTTCAGCATTGTTGCCGAAGCTGATGCCCACCTTGCCATCCTTTTCGGCTCCCACGAAGTCAAGGTTCTTAAGCGTGTACTTGCTGGTATATTCCAGGTGCGTTCCGGTACGAACCTCCCAAGCCTTGAGGCCATCAATGACGCTGCGAGCGTCATGCCCCTGGTTGGGATTGGCTTTGATGACTTCTAGCCCTTTGTTGGTCGCAAATACTTCGTTGTTCTTAAAGCTCTCAATATGCGGACGCCCGTTCAGCAGCTTGTCTTGATACCGAGCTGTTTCAGGAAAGTCTAGATTGCTGGTGGCCACGTCCATTTGGTCTTCGCCCCGCAGCAGATAGACTGAACCGGCATGACGCTGGCCTGCAGCAACGTTATTTTCGTTCTCTACCAGACGGCCCTGGAACCAGAAGCCCACGCCGTTGCGGGCTATATCGTGGTTACGGGTTCCCTCTTTGGCAATCTCGACAGCCCCTTCGGACTTGATGGCAATGTTGTTGCGCATCGCGCCGGTCTCGTTGCCGGTTTCGGTCACGAAGGCAGAGCCGAATACGTCGTAGGCGGCATTTTTTTCCATCACTACGTGGCTATCGTGGTTCACGAAGCCCCAGCCGGGAGATCCCCAAACGGCGTTACCGACGGCGCGTGCCGGCTCACCGCTGATGTCGTCCCCAGAGCGGTGGAAGTGAACGGCGTATCGCCCTCGAATATTGTTTGAAGGGCCGGCCTGCGTATTACCCTTACCGTCTAGGATGCGGGTGCCGTTGCTCGTGGTGCGAAAATCGTCAAACCGGATTGATTTATCGCTACGGCCCAGCTCGCGAAACTCGGCATAGCGCACGTCCACATCGTCGGAGTGCATGAACATGACGTGGCCCCGCTGATTAGACGGCAGCCGGTCGGCATTCTCACTAGTAATCGAGACGTTGCGGCTGAAGTTGGTGACGTAGGCTTTGAGGTCGCTGCGCGGCGTGTCGTGGTCGTAGGTCAAAGGGCGATCGAGGGTAACGCGGTTGCCGTTAATCGCTTTGATCGTGAGCTCCTCATCTTGAGTGCCCTGCCATTCCATCTCGCGCTTTTGCGGATTCCACTTGCTCGGAACGTGCTTAGTTCCCGTCAGGACGAGGGAGTCGCCTACCTGCCAGTTCTTTGGTGCCTCGCCAAGAACCAGCTCTTGGTCCCCCGCCATTGCGTTTTTGGAGACCTTTACGTGGCTCGCTTTCTCTTGCCCATAGATCTCTACTTCACCATGGGAGATAAGGCCTCGGCTGATCTGAGTGGGATCCCACCTGCGGTCAATCTTGCCGTTGTCTGCAATCCAAATTTCAGCGTCAACGTTGCCCGCAACGGGATTCTGCTTGGTGCCGACGGTAAGCGTGCCGCTGGGTGACACCACAAAGGTGTCAATCACCATTTTGGTATTTTGTTGGGTGGCAAAGTCGAGCTGACCGTCGACGCGAATGGTCTTTAGGCGAGCGTCGCTTTGGGCGTCGTACTTAACGTTCAGGTTGTCGCCAATCAATACCTTGGCACCATTTCCAGGAACCTTCCCCCCCCTCCAGGTGCTGGCATCAGACCAGTTTCCATTTTTGACAGCGACGTGAGTGGCGTCACCATGCTTCACCAAGTCCAGCACCGCCATGTGCTCTTTTTGCTTGGCGGGGTTGTCAGCGTGGGCCATTCCAGATGAATGATGAGCTTGCATGTTCATAGCGTGAAGAATCCTTATGGTCGTGTTGCAGTGCTCGCCTGCCATACAGCAGGAGGCGATTATCTTTGGTGCAAGCCTGTCCATTGGCAGGCGGCCTATCCGGAGGCCACGAGGCAATGGACTGACTCGTCAGAGCTGCCCAAGCAAAGCTGAGTGCCAGAATCGTCCAAACTGGCAGGGCTCCTGATTGCGGTTGATGCGTAAATCTTTTTGCCGATTGTCTTGATGCATCAGGACAATGACGCGCCCTATCGCCTACGCGGCGCTTCGAGCTAGAAACCCTATTTCAAGCAATAGGGCAGATAAAACAAATTAGCTGTCGGGCCTGTTCTCTACGGAGATGCTGATTTTTTGAGATGCCCTGTTGCTAGCTACGTTGGACGCTGAAAGGCCAATGTTGTTCCGGGAGAAGATTTTAAAGATCCCGGCAATAGAAGGCTGTTGCCTTGGGAAACCCCTTTGGCCCTCTTTGTGCTTGCGCCCAGAAGCTCAGTAAAACTATTGACAAACTCGGAGCTGCTTCGGGCAGTCGGGGCGCTCTTAGCTCGTTATCCCCGTGTTTCTACCTTGGTTTCCGTGATGGTAGCGATAGATGCTGCGTAATGCACGTTTTCGGCTCTTTATCAAGCCTTTTGAGCAATACACCTGTCATGACGGCGATTTTTAAGAAAGGTTTCCTCAACCGGCTCTAAACAAGCGTATCTACAGCAACTGCCGCTGTAGATAAATCTCGTCCGAACTTTGCCAGGGCGCTTTTCAAAAACAGTTCTGGTTCAACCTCGGAAAGATTCTCAGTTGAAAGTTGCCCCAGCATCGCTTTTTGAAGAGGGGTCCTTCGTCAACTCTTTACTCAACGCTCACAGCTTGACTCAGCGCATTGTCCTGACCCAACCAAATTTATTGAGCAGAAATAAAAGAAATGGATATATCTGTGAGCGTCAACTTAGATGGATCCTCGAATACTGATTGTCGCCGAGCACGCCTCTGCTGAGTTTGGGGGCGAAGCTGTTCTGCCCCTGCATTACTATCGCATTCTCCGTCAGCGAGATATTCCATCCTGGATGCTGGTGCATGCCCGCACCCGCCCAGAGCTGCAAAGGCTGTTTCCTGAAGACGACCATATTATCTATATCGAAGACAATATCTGGCAACGCTGGCTTTGGCGGCTCAACACTGTATTGCCCGGTCGATTGTTCTACTTCACAGTAGGCTTCGCCATGCGTCTCATGACTCAGCTAGCGCAAAGGCGCATCGCTAAGCAGATTGTAAAAGAGAAGAAAATCACCGTCATCCATCAGCCGATTCCGGTATCTCCCAAAGAACCCTCTACGATTTTTGGGATGGATGCGCCCGTTATCATTGGTCCAATGAACGGTGGCATGAATTATCCCCCAGCGTTTCAAAAGAATCAGAGCCCTATAGAGCAGACTACTTTAGAGTTCGGGCGACGGGCCGCTAATGTCATCAACAGAATAATGCCTGGGAAGCGGAAAGCCGCGCTGCTCATGGTGGCAAATGAGCGCACGCGCGAGGCCCTGCCTCAAACAGAGTGTCAGCAGGTTATCGAGCTGGTGGAAAATGGAGTAGACCTATCCGTCTGGCAGTCTCATGCGCTAGAGGCGGCTGTGGAAGAAGCCGGAGCAGCAGGAGAAACTGAGGCCGTCCACTACGTCTTTGTGGGCAGGCTAGTGGATTGGAAAGCCGTCGACTTGCTGCTGCCGGCGTTTAGGCAAGCGGCTTCAGAGGCTGAGATCACGCTGACAATTATTGGCGACGGCGTCGAGAGAGCAAGTTTAGAACACCAGGCGGAAGCGCTAGGCGTCTTGGCAACGGCTCCCAGTCAAGCAGGTCGCATATTTTTTGCAGGCTGGCTTCCGCAGCAAGACTGTGCAAGCCGACTTAGACAAGCCGATGCCTTGGTTCTACCCAGCCTCCTAGAATGTGGTGGGGCCGTTGTGCTAGAAGCTATGGCTGTCGGTATTCCGGCGATCGCAACCCACTGGGGCGGCCCGGCCGACTACCTCGACCCGTCCTGTGGTATTCTCGTCGAGCCCTCTTCTAAAGAGGCGTTCGTTGAGGGGTTAACCGCTGCTATGGTGCGGCTAGCGCGATCGCCTCAAGAGCGAGCGGCGATGGGCGCAGCGGGACGAGAAAAAGTGCTGCGTCATTTCGATTGGAACGTTAAGGTAGATCGAATGCTGGAAATCTACCAAAGCGTGATGGTCAGCGCTGATACCACCAGCGTTTCTGCGCCGCCGGTACTGCCGGAGGCCGCATCAAGTCGTTCATCGTAATCCCGTTATGACTGCATCTTCTCCAACGGCCCTCGTTACCGGGGCCTCCAGCGGCATCGGTGAGGCGATCGCCCGTCAACTTGCCCGCGAAGGCTACCGCGTGGTCGCCGCGGCCCGCCGGTTAGAGCGCCTAGAAGCTCTGGCGGCCGACTTTCCAGAGAAGATTGTCCCAAAAACGGTAGACCTGCGGCAGGAAGACGAAATTTTGTCACTGTTTGAGCAAGTTGAAGCGCAGTGGGGCGGCGTGAACCTGCTCGTCAACAACGCCGGATTAGGGCATCGGGCCCCGCTGCTGTCGGGAGACACCGAGAGCTGGCGCGAAATGCTAGAGGTGAACGTACTGGCGCTGACCATCTGCACCCGCGAGGCCGTGAAGCAAATGCAGGCCAACGGCGATCGCGGCCACATCGTCAACATCAGCTCCATGGCCGGACATCGCGTTCTGGCAGGAAGCGCGTTTTACGGCGCTACTAAGTTTGCCGTCAGGGCGCTGACGGAAGGACTGCGGCAGGAGCTGCGCAAGGCAGGAAGCGCTATTCGCGTTTCCTCCGTCAGTCCCGGCCTGGTGGAAACGGAGTTTGCCGCTCAGATGGACAGCGCAGAGAAGGCGGCAGAAACCTACGGTCGTTTTCCCGTCCTGCAGCCCGAGGATATTACGAACGCGGTGTGGTATATGATATCCCAGCCGGACCATGTGCAGGTGCATGACGTGCTGGTGCGCCCTACGCAGCAGGGCACTTAGGGTCTAGGCCATCACCATACCGCCATCGATAGTCAGCGTCTGCCCTGTGATATAGGCAGCAGCGGCATCGGCAGCCAAAAAGCGCACCAGCCCCGCCACCTCTTCAGGCTGGCCAAAGCGGCCCAGAGGAATAAACTTGAGAATATCCTCCGCCGACTTGAGGTCGTGGGTCATGTCGGTTTCAATAAAGCCGGGAGCCACCGCGTTGACGGTGATGCCCCGCGTCGCCATTTCCTTGGCAACGGTCTTGGTGAGGCCCAGCACCCCCGCCTTGGCGGCGCTGTAGTTGGCCTGCCCCGGATTCCCCATCTGCCCCGATACCGAGGCGATGTTAATGATGCGACCCGAGCGCTGCTTGAGCATCGGTTTGGTCACCGCCTGGATGCAGAGGAAAACGCCCGTGAGGTTGAGGTTGATTACCGCTTGCCAATCGGCGGGCTTCATGCGCATCAGCAGGGTGTCTCGGGTAATGCCGGCGTTGTTCACCAGCACGTCTACCCGGCCCCATTTGTCCATCACGGTTTTGAACAGCTCGCTGACCTGCTCAGCTTCGGAGACATCAGCCTGTAGGGCGATCGCCTCTGCTCCCAGCTCCTGGATTTCGGCCACGACCGCCTCAGCCGCCTCAGCCGAGCGGGCGTAGTTCACGGCAACCTTGGCGCCCTCGGCGGCTAGCTCAAGCGCGATGGCGCGGCCAATGCCCCGCGAGGCTCCGGTGACGACTGCAATTTTATCTGTAAGTCGCTGGGTGGTCTGCGCCATACTGTTCCCCTCTATCTGCGTTCCAAAAAGGCCTGATTATATTACTATCTTTTGGCGGTGCCTTTATCCAGTCTTTACGGTTAGCGGTTTCGCTACTGTAGCGATCGCAAAGCGAGGCGGATACACTGTGAAGGCTGGGGTGTGGTATGCGTTTAGACTGGCCATGCTGGGGTTATTTAAGCCAAAAACGCGGTGAAAGAGTAGACGGCGTTGATGAGTCTTCAGCACTAGAGTCAGCTTAAAGTCAGGCGGTAGGACTGTGGCACTGCCCTGCCCCTGCAATGGGCATACTGCAGGGGCAGGGCATACTGCGCCGCACCGCCCCTCACCCTCCTATCTTGTTGTTATTCAAACCAAATATTCTTATGGCCGCTCCTATTTCCCCCGCTGCCCTCATAGGCAAACCGATTAAATTTGGCACCGACGGCTGGCGCGGTATTATCGCCGCCGACTTCACCTTTGAGCGGGTCGCCCAGGTAGCGCCGCTGGCCGCCCATGCCCTGCAGCAAACCTACGGCGACATCGACAGCCGCATGGTAATTGTGGGCTACGATCGCCGCTTTTTATCTGAGGAGTTTGCCCAGCTCGCGGCCCAGGCGGTGCAGCAGGCCGGATTTGACGTCATGCTCTCTGAGGGCTACGCGCCGACCCCAGCCTTTAGCTGGGCCGCTAAGGACCAAGGGGCGCTAGGGGCAATCGTGATTACGGCGAGCCATAACCCCGGTGCGTACTCGGGCCTGAAGATCAAAGGGGGCTTTGGCGGATCGGTGCCGCCCGAGGTGACCCAAAAAGTCGAGGCGATGCTAGAGCAGCCGCCTGCCCCTATCGGCGAGCCAGGAAGCCTCACCACCTTCGACCCCTGGCCTAGCTATTGCGGCATTATCCAGCAGCAGGTCAACATTGAAGCCATCCGTGAGGCGATCGCCAGCGGGACGCTAACCGTCTTTGCCGACGTGATGCATGGGGCGGCGGCCAGCGGCATTGAGCGCATTTTGGGCACCCAGATTAACGAGCTCAACAGCGATCGCGACCCGCTGTTCGGCGGCGGGGCCCCGGAACCTTTGCCCCGCTATCTGCCGGATCTGCTTCAGCAGATGAAAGACCGCGATAAGGGCGGCCTGGCCGTGGGTCTTGTGTTTGACGGCGACAGCGATCGCATCGCGGCGGTGGACGGCAGCGGCACCTTCCTCAGCTCTCAGATTTTGATTCCGATTTTGCTAGAGCATCTGGCCACCCGGCGCGGCTACAGCGGCGAGCTTGTGAAGACCATCAGCGGCTCTAACCTATTTCCCAAGGTGGCGGCGCTCTACGGTCTGCCGGTGCATGAGACCGCCATTGGCTACAAATATATCGCGGATCGCATGAACGACGCAGATGTGCTGCTCGGGGGTGAAGAATCCGGCGGCATCGGCTACGGCCACCATATTCCCGAGCGGGATGCGCTGCTCTCGGCCATGTACGTGCTGGAGGCCGTCGTGCAGTCGGGGCAGGACCTGAGCGATCTGTATCGCCAGCTGCAGGAGCAGGCCGGCTTTAGCTCAGAGTATGACCGCATCGATCTGCCGTTGGCGAATATGGAGGTGCGATCGCGCTTGGTAAACGAACTGGAGGCGAATCGGCCTACGGAAGTGGCGGGACAGGCGGTCACCGATTGCCTGACCATCGACGGCTACAAGTTTCAGCTGGCGGATGAAAGCTGGCTGCTGATTCGCTTCAGCGGCACGGAGCCGGTGCTGCGGCTGTACTCGGAGGCAATGTCCCTGGAGGACGTGCGCCGTAACTTAGATTGGGCCAAGGATTGGGCTATGGCGCTGAGCTAGGCCTATCTCTGATGATGAGGATTTAGGTGATGGTAAGGGGGAGCAAGCTGTCCTCCTACCGCACACCTAACAGCCCGCATCACCCGTGACGGGAATTTCCGTGGTTGCGCTTCCGGCTTGAATTAAAAGAGTTCCGGCAGGAATCGCGACCGATTCTATTTCCCCTGGTTCCCCCAGCACTACGTTAGCCGTCGCGCTCAGCGAATCGTCAGGAGCGACAAAGGTCTGGGAGGTGTACTGGCCGTAGAACTCTTCCCCCGTGGTCTCGTCTCGCTCTAGGGCTACGAGTTCCCCATCGAAGCGCATCATCGCTGAGCCTTCGAGACCGCTGAAAAATAAAAATCCCTCTTCTCTAGGCTCCGCATCTGCCCGCCAAAGGGACATACCGCAGCCCCCGCCCCCCGCCGCAAACAGCTCGTTTGTGGTGAAGGTATCAACGGCAGGCATGGCAGCTGAGCTGGCGGCAGCAACTTCAGCTTGGTCCTCAGGCGCGATCGCCGTTTCGCGGGGCTCGTCGCGGGTAGATTCGCTGCCGGTGGTCGTTTGCTCATCGGGATCAACCGCTTCAGTCTCGGGAGCTGTCGTCACGTCGGTAGGGGGTGCGGCGGTGTCGGGGGGTAGCGGGAAACAGGATGTCGCTAGTCCTAACGTTAATCCCAACAGCGCGGCTAGCGCTGGTTGAGCAGAGGGGTAGACTGGGGCGGTTTGCATCAGGAGTCATGGCTGTGGCGGCTGCTTCAATTCTAGGCAGCTCCTGTTGATTTTGGAGCCGGAATTTAACAAACCTATGGCCAATGGTCACGCGCTCCCCCTATCCCTTTTGTTAGCGATAGCAGCGGTTTTGATGGCCACGATCGCAATCCGTTTGAGGCTGGGCCTATGGGCGATCGCGGGTACTTCGTTCAGGGGGAATTGAGCCGGGGCGATCGCTTGAGAACGATTCTCAACGTTGACGACTTGCGGCAAGAGAGCTGATGATTTGATGGTAGCTCGAAGTAACTTCAACGTCATGGCCACTATTTTACGCAGCTGGAGCTATCGGTATCAGTGGCTCTACGACACAATTTCCTGGTTTAGCGCTCTTGCTGTGGGCGGTCTTTCCCGCTTCCATCAGCTCCCCCTCGAAGGGCTAACCCTAGGCAAGGGCGCTGAGGTACTTGACCTATGCTGCGGCAGTGGCCAAGCCACAGGCTATCTCACCCAGCGATACGGACAGGTCACGGGGCTAGACGCCTCTCCCAAGTCCATTGAGCGGGCTCGCCGCAACGTGCCTGAGGCAGACTACGTCGAGGGCTGGGCGGAGTCGCTACCCTTTGAGGCTGAGCGCTTTGACCTCGTTCACACCAGCGTCGCTCTGCACGAGATGACTGCCGAGCAGCTTGAGCAGATTTTTCAGGGGGTGTACCGGGTGCTGAAGCCTGGGGGAGCGTTTGCTTTTGTCGATCTGCATCAACCCAGCAATCCGCTGATGGTGCCGGGGCTGTATGCGTTTATGGCGCTGTTTGAGACGGAAACGGCGTGGCGGCTGGTTAAAACTGATCTAGCCGAGATGTTGAAAAAATACGGGTTTGAGGTGCAGCGGCATCAGTTTTATGGGGGCGGCAGCCTGCAGGTGCTGCAGGCGGTGAAGCCGGTTTAGCGGGCTGTGGGGCATGATGCTGTAGGGCATAGCAGTATGGAGGACATGGCGGTGCCATGTCCTTTTGTGCAGGTGCAGCTACGTTGATCGTCCGAAAATACCCTAAACCTTGAGGATATCCTGCTCTTTAGCCGCGAACGCCTCCTCTACCTTTTTGACATACTTGTCCGTCAGCTTTTGCACATCCTCCTGCAGATCGCGAGACTCGTCTTCGGAGACATCGCTGTTTTTCTCGTCCTTGCGGATGGAGTCAATCGCATCGCGGCGGACGTTGCGGACCGAGACTTTGCCCTCCTCCGCCAGCTTTGAGGCCATCTTCACTAGCTCCTTACGGCGATCGCTGGTGAGAGGGGGAATGTTGAGGCGAATCACGGACCCGTCGTTATTGGGGTTCAACCCCAAATCTGACATTGAGATAGACCGCTCGATCAAGCTTAGACTTCCGGGATCATAGGGCTGAATGGCAATGGTGCTGGAGTCCGGCGTATTGATATTGGCCAAAGACTTCAGGGGCGTCGGGCTACCGTAGTAGTCCACCATGACACGGTCTAAGAGGGAGGCGTTGGCTCGCCCCGTGCGAATGGTGTTAAACGAGCGCTGAGTCGCCTCTAGCGCATTCTGCATGGACTGTTCAACTTCAGCTAACTTCACAAGACTCTCCGACAATAGTTCCAACAGACTCCCCCATCACGGTGCGACGAATATTGCCCGCCACCGTGAGATCAAACACGATAATAGGGATATTGTTATCTTTGCACAGTGCGATCGCCGTACTGTCCATTACCTTGAGATCCTCTTTTAGAACGTGGCTGTAGGTGAGGCTGTTGAACCGCCTAGCATCGGAGTTTTCTTTGGGATCACAGTCGTAGACGCCGTCCACCTTGGTAGCCTTAAAGACGACATCAGCGTTGATTTCAGCCGCCCGCAGGGCCGCAGTAGTGTCGGTGGTAAAGAAAGGATTACCGGAGCCTGCGCCAAAAATAACGATGCGGCCTTTCTCTAAGTGGCGAATGGCGCGGCGACGGATATAGGGCTCAGCGATCTCTTTCATTTCGATGGCCGTCTGCACCCGCGTGGGGGACCCCATACGCTCTAGGGCATCCTGCAGCGTCATCGCGTTCATGACGGTGGAAATCATGCCGATATAGTCGGCGGTGGCCCTATCCATGCCGGCAGCGGCTCCTTTGACGCCGCGAAAGATGTTGCCCCCACCCACAACAACCGCCACCTCTACCCCAGCCGCCACCACATCGGTAACCTCACGGGCGATCTTTTCTACAATCGCCGGGTCGATGCCGTACGACAGCTCCCCCATTAGCGCCTCACCGCTCAACTTGAGTAAAACCCGCTGATACTTCGCTCCCATTTCCCGTTCCCCGGCGCTACATCACCACCTAAGATAACAGCCCAATCTAGCGGGATCTGAACTTTAGCGCCCCTTTAGACGATTTTCATCAAGGCTTAACTCGCTCTAGGGCTCTCTCAGAAGCCATTGAAAGCTCTAAGTCCCCTAGACTCAAGCAGATGAAGGCGCTTTCGCCGCCATCGCCCGGTAGCCTATCAGCTTGTAGACCAGCTTGGCAGCGGTAAATTGAGAGACCACCGAGTCTTGAAGCGGCGCTAGCTCCATCACGTCTGCTCCGATCACCTGTTTGGTTTCAAACAGACGTCGCAAAAACCCCAGTAGGGCATACCAGCTGAGTCCTCCCGGTTCAGGGGTACCCACACCGGGCATCAGGCTGGGGTCAAGGCCGTCGAGATCAATAGTCAGGAACACTTGACGGGTGGTGACGGCGGCTAGCACCGCGTCAACCCAGTCGTCTTGAACAGCTAGGTGGCGCGCCCAAAACACCGGCAGCTGGCGATCGCGAATCAGGGTGGCTTCTTCTTGGCAAAGGCTGCGAATGCCCAGATGGACTGTGGGCACCCCCAGGTCTAAAACCCGCCGCATTACGCAGGCGTGGTTGTAGATCGATCCGTCATAGCTGTGGCGCAAATCGGTGTGGGCGTCGATTTGAACCACGGTAAACGGCGCGGAGGAACTCTGGTGGTAGGCCGCCACTAGGCCCGCCGTGATGCTGTGCTCTCCCCCCAGGGCGATCACAAACTTGTTGTCCGCAATGAGAGGAGCGGCAGCAGCGCTGACCCTCGCCACCATGTTTTCGGGGGAGAGCGGTCCCTGTCGCGAGTCAGCAACAGAAGCGTGGGTATGGATTCCCAGCGGCCAAAACTCGCGCTCCCACTCATCGTCGTAGTATTCGACCTGGTGAGAGGCTTCTAAAATAGCCTCTGGCCCCGCGACGCAGCCTTTGCGGTAGGTGGTCGTCGCCTCGAAGGGAACAGGCAGAATAACCACTTGCGCCTCTGAGTAAGGCTTAGAGACTTCGTGCCCTAGAAAATGAAGGGTCTGTGACAGTGGGGTATGAGAGGCGATGGACATAGCGTATTATGGAGATTAAATTTTGTGTCGGGTTGCGTAGGCGATCGCTTAGCCTCCGCCCTCCCGCCCACGGAGTTTGAATAACGGGCTAACGTTTAGTTATTCATCTGCATTGATTTTAGATGAGCAATAGCCACTGAGGCTTTGGGCGAGGAGTTGTGCATGCGCTGGTCTACTCGAATGATAGTGCTCTCAGCCGCGGCGCTAACGGCGACGATAGGGGGAAGCGCGGTGTGGGCGACTGGGGCGCTGGCCCCGAACGTCGATCTCCTCCATCAGAAGGGGGGGGAGTTTTTGTCAAACTGGGATTCTCTAGAGGAGCTGCGCGCCATCCGCGATCGCCTCCAGGTCCAAATTGCGGAAGAGGGCGCCGCGCCGCGCTACCTGCCCCTAGCGCAAACTTTACTTTCTCCGAACGAGCAGCAGCGGCTGCTGCAGTCGATAGACACCCGAATTCACGTTGAGGGGGCAGCTCAGCAGACTTGGGATCAGGCGTTGGATACCGCTCGTCGGGCCGTCAAGCTGGGCAAAAAGAAGGATCTAGACGCTGAAGACTTGGGCAAAATTGACGGGCTGTGGCGAGAGGCGATCGCCCAGCTGCAGAACATTCCAGAAGACTCCCTGCTGGCGGAGGTCGCTCGAGATAAGCAAGAAGAGTACGCCCCTAACTTAGCTGAGATCGCCTACCGATACGACACCGCCCGCTCCGAGTTCCTGGTGCCCATCGCCGAAACCGCCGGGCTGGGCACCGGGCGAGTCCGGATTACGGTTTGCCACATTGAAACGCGAGAATGCCGACGCCTCAACGGCAAGAAGCCGCCCGATAGCCCGGCTAGCTTGATTAAGCTGCCCATTGGCGTCGCGGTGATGGAAAAGGTGATCGACGAAAATGTTGACCTCGACCAGCCGATGCTAGTCGAAGAGGGCAACTACACCGAAGACGCCTCCGACATCCGCGCGGGCGTGGAGTACCCCATGCGTAAGGTGCTGCGACGGATGATCAACGACAGCAGCAACATCGCCACCAACCAGATGATCGATTTTGCGGGTCTAGACTACATCAATGAGGTTCTGAGCGATCGCGGCTACACCGCCACCTTCGTGGGCCACAAGCTGGTGGGTGAGACCACGTTTCCCGAGGACTTCGGCGAAGGGGGCACCAACCGCACCACCACCGACGAAATTACCGAAATGATGGTGCAGATCTACAACTTCGAGAACGAGGGCGACGACGTGCTGCTCGACTCTCTGGTGGAGCAGTGGGACTGGAAGCTGGGCTACGCCGGGCTGAAGGCGGCGGAGGGCGATGTCTTCTGGATTGGGGAGAAGACGGGCCAAAACTCTAAGGTACTGGGCACCACCGTGGCCGCCAAGATCAACGACGAGCGCTACGTGCTCACGGTCACCCTCGACCGCAGCGCCCATGAGGCCGCTGTCCGCCGCATCGTCAAAGAGATCGCCGAGCATATTGCCCAAAACGATGGCTTCTAGCATCAACATCGACGACCTAGCCCCCCATCCGCTCTACGTCCGACGGCAAGGCACCGGCGTGGCGGTGCTCTGTCTCCACGGCCATCCCGGTTCAGGGGCGTCAATGTCGGTGTTCACCCAGTTCCTCTCGCGCCAGTTTCAAACCCTTGCCCCCGACCTACGGGGCTACGGGCGCAGCCGCTACCGCCACCCTTTCCCGATGCAGGCCCACATCAGCGACCTGCGATCGCTCTTGGACCAAGAGGGAATTGAGACCTGCCTGGTTCTGGGCTGGTCTCTAGGGGGCATCCTGGCCCTGGAGCTGGCCCTGAAGATGCCGCAACGGGTGAGCGGCCTAATTCTAGTGGCGACAGCGGCAAGGCCGCGCGGCAGCCATCCCCCCATAACCGTGGCCGACCAGGTTTACACCGGGGTAGCCTCGCTGCTCAACCGGGCGCGTCCCGGCTGGCAATGGAACATCGAAACCTTTGGCAAGCGATCCCTTTACCGCCATCTCATTCAGCAGCACACTGCTCGGGCCTACGGCCATCTCGCCCGCGAAGGGCTGCCCGCTTATTTACAAACCTCTAGCCAAGCGAGCCAAGCGCTCAATGCGGCGCTTCGAAAGGGCCATAACCGCATTCCGGAAATTCAGAAGCTTGATGTCCCCTGCCTGGTCTTGGCAGGAGAGCAAGACCGCCACATCACCCTAGAGGCGAGTTTGGAGACCGCGCGGGCCCTGCCCAACTGCCAGTGGATTACCTATCCCAACGTCGCTCACCTATTTCCGTGGGAAATCCCCGACGTTCTAGAGGCCGATATCAACACCTGGCTTACCGCCAACTCGTTTTGTCCCAGCCCAAACGAGCCGACCAGCGCTTAGGCCTGACCCGTTAGCGCCGACCCTGGGGTGCTTTCATGGGCCACCGTATTGCCCTCAATGGTCAGCTTTGTAGGCTTCATCCGCAGCACGGAAAGCCGAATATTGGTCGCCCCTTCCTGCTCCAAATCTTCAACGTAGCCACCCTTGGCCACTTCTGCCTCGTCCTGCGCCACAAAGGGACCAAAGTAGTAGGTGTAGTTCGGATTCTCCGTTTTAACTTCTACCCACCAGGCAAGGCCAAGCGCCTGAAGTAAGCTCAACCACATAGTTATCGCTCCCTGTAATTTCACAAATTTTATAAAACTTGGATCACGCTGTGAAAGCCAATCGCTTCCATAGCGGACTAGAATTCCGGCCCTTAACCACAAGGTAACCGCAAAAGCAATTCCGAACGCTCGTTTTATAGAATCTCATGCCTTTATAAAACTTTATGTAATGTTATACCGCTTACGATTTGATTTGTAAATCCCCCAATTGGAGCGGAGCTTTGGTCCATTGCCGGCAAACCTCGTAGAGCAAAATCCCTGCAGCAACCGAGGCATTGAGGCTCGGCGTTGCTCCTCTGAGCGGAATAGAGACGAGGATATCACAGCATTTCTCCACCATCAGGCTCAATCCAGTTCCCTCAGAGCCCACCACAATCACCGTGGGGCGATCAAACGTAGTTTGCCCTAAGGACTGATCTGCCTCTGAAGAAGCGCCGTAAAGCCAGTACCCAGCTTCTTTAAACTGCGTTAACGCGCGGTTTAGATTGACCACCCGTGCCACAGGAAAGGTCTCTAGCGCGCCGGCAGCGACCTTAGCCACGGTGGAGGTCACGCCCGCTGCGCGGCGTTGGGGAATTACTAGGCCCTGTGCGCCTAGGGCTTCTGCGCTGCGAATAATAGCCCCAAGATTGTGGGGATCAGTGATCCCATCAGCCACGACCAGAACCGGGTAAGGCTTAGCGTCGGCAGACTTTTCGATCAGCGCGCCAAGATCCAGGTAGTTGTAGGGCGCAACCTGGGCCACTATCCCCTGATGATTGTCGATATTGGCAATTTGATTCAGGCGCGGGTGGGAGACTTCGTCAATGACGGTGCCCCCTTCTTTGGCCTGATTGAGAAGGATATGAAATCGGGGATCGTAGCGCAGCTTAGCGGTTATCCACACGCGGTTAAGCGTCCGCTCCCCGTTCAGGGCCGCCAAGACTGCGTGACAGCCATAGATCAAGTCGGGATTTTCAGGCTGGGATGAGCGTGGGGTACTAGCCGGGCCATAGGATGCCGGAGCCGCAGAAGAATCAGGAGTCGGCGCGGAGGAGGACTCGAAGGAGTCAGGGCGATCCTGCTGCCGACCCTCTCGCCGCTTGGGCAGGCCGGGGCGCTTAAAGGAGCCCCCATGAGACGGGCGGCGACTCTTAGCGCCGGGCCTTGACGGCTTGGCCCCTTGAGGTCTAGCCCGTCGTATTGGTTTGGATGAACGCACGGGCTTGGGGCGATCGGACGAAGAGTCTGTCATGGTATAAGGCTGCAACTCTGTGGATAGACGCGATGAAAGGGGATAAAACTGGACGCTCTTGAGCGATCGCCTCAGCCGTCAGTCCAACGACAGCAGCAGCAGCAGCTCTTGAAGTCTCTCGGGGTCGGTTAAGTGGAGATATCCCACTAGGGCTTCAAACCCCGTTGCTCGCCTGTAGATATCGAAGCTGGCCCGCTTTGGCGGATTGGAGGCCGCGTTGCGACCCCGCCGAGTGACGTCCTTCTCAAGAGGGGTTAAATGAGGTAAAAGCTGCTGTAGATGGTGAGCTTGTGCCTCAGCGCGAACTTGCTCGACAACCCGTCGATGATAGGACTGAATGCGCTGTGGAGGGTATAAGTAACGCATCCTGATATATAGCTCGTACACCGCATCACCAATATAGGCTAGGGCAGTAGGCGATAGCTGGTTAGCGTTTACCACTGACATAGCCCGATAGCGAGAACGCGGCAGCCAAGGTCACAGCAAAGATGCACGAAGGTGATCGCGCCTGTGAAACCTCTGTAAATAGGATGAACGCAGCTATTTGAGACTTTTCAAGGCGTCGTCAACAGTCGGCTGTAGCGACAGAAACTTCTCTAGGCGCACAAGCTTAACGGTTTGCGTAACTCTGGGGTTCGTGACAATTTGTAGACTCCCCCCTGCCGTCTGCGCTTTCTTGACGAGCTGAACCAGTGCCCCCAGACCAGAGCTATCGATGAAATCGATGCCGCTTAGGTCGAGCACTACGTCAGAGGGCCCGTCTTCAATGTACTTGCTCAGCACCTTGCGAAAGGTTGGCTCAGAAAACGCATCTAGGAGCCCAGCTAACCGAAACAGCTGGTACTTCTCTTTTGCGTCGCGAGTACCTCTCAAGCTAACGGTTAGAGTGATTTGCTCAGGAATGATAGCCTCCTCAAATTTAATCTATACAGCATCTAATAAAACTGGAGGCTCTAGTATAGGACACGATTCCGTCTGCGGCAACTCTTAGCTTGCCACAGTTTCGTGCATTGTTTGGGCGATCGCGCTCCTAATATAACCTAAGGGCGGCTATGCCCCTGGCCTATGGGTAGCCGGTGCCTTCCAGGCAACAGCTGCGCGCCGCAATCAACCCCAAAGATCAGTCTTTTGGCGTAGGCTGACAAAGGTTCCATTTCCCAAAATCAGGTGATCTAGGAGAGGAATGCCCAAAATATCTGCGCCCGACAAGAGCTGGCGGGTCAGCGCTAAGTCCTCAGCACTGGGCTCCACGCTTCCTGATGGATGGTTATGGGCGACTACCACTCGGGTAGCCCCATGGCGGATGACGGCCCGAAAGATATCGCGGGGATGAGCCAAGGTTTCCGTCGCGGTGCCGACGCTGATCACCTGAGAGCCGATTACCCGGTGCTTGACGTCGAGCAGCAGCACGGCAAAGCGTTCTTGAGGCTGCCACATCAAATCGTTGCTGAGAATGGCGGCAGCGATCGCCGGGTCGTCAATGACGGTGCCCATAGGGGGACGAGTATGGAGTACCCGTCGCCCCAGCTCAATGGCGGCTAAAATGCTCGAAGCTTTGGCCTCGCCAATCCCCGGAATTGCCATCAATTCTTGAGGGGCGACGTGACGCAAGACGGCCAGGGCATCCTGCTGGTGGCGACCGAGGACCTGCAGAATATGCTGACCCAGTCCAACGGCGGAAAGCTTACCGGTGCCCTGACCTGTCGCGACGAGAATGGCCAACAGCTCTGCGGTAGAGAGGGCCTGAGCGCCCTGGCTGAGCAGGCGCTCCCGAGGGCGGTCTTGACTGGGCAGGTCGGAAACTCGCGGGGGCTGGGTCATCAACATAGGGAATTTAGCGAGGATTTAGCGAAGGCTAATCTACCTATTCCCGCGTCAGATATAGACGACACCCCCAAAAATACCGAACTTACCATTCAGAGGCGATCGCATGTCCTCCTAAATCTTTGCGCTCTCGTGATGTATCCCTCGGCAAAATTTATCATTCCACTATGGGAACACTGATGTAGCTCGCTACACTCAAATTAATTCCAGACTCAAGTCAGATCACTGAGACGCGACAACAGCCCCAACACCATGACGCGAATGAAAGTCTATCAACCGCTTACCCATCTGCTCAGCGCCGCCGACGCCGAGGCATTAGAGAGCTGGACTGCTAGAAATTTGCATCAAGGCGTGCGCACCATTGCCATCGACCTAAAAAATGTCATGTTTATGGACAGCCGAGGCCTAGGTTTGCTGCTCTCAATGCAGAAGCGGGTGCAGCAGGCAGGCGGTATCTTCGCCCTATGTGGGGTCCAAGAGCAAACCCAAATGGTTTTAGATCTCACCAATACCGACAAGCTCTTTACGATTCACGATTCTGTAGAAACCTTTGAGGATTCTCTTGCTAAGTCGGCGTAATTAATGCTTGGTCTGGGTCAAATGAAGAGAAACGCCGCTAAGGAAATGGTTCCTTAGCGGCGTCAAGCGTTTTCGTAACGGAAGACTAGCGAGCGCTGATCGACGTTGCGGTTTCAGTTTCGCTGTCGCCATCTACACAGTCCAGCATGCGCAGCGTTGCGGCAGCGGCATAGTTACGCTGAGTAGCGCTGTTGGGGTAGAAGGCCGTTCCCGACTCGTTGAGAGGAGACGCTACGCCGCAGTAGGAGGACATCTGGGTCACGACGCGGGAGGCCCAGTGACCCTCAACATCGGAGAACTCAAAGGCGTCTTGAGTCGGCCACAGCGCCACGTTTGACTGCGTGCCCTGGCTGTACTCAGCGGCCCGGCGCATGATGGCCATCAGCTCAGCGCGGGTAACGGTCTGGGTAGGCCGGAAGGTGCCGTCTTGGTAGCCGCTGATGATATTGTTGTCGCGGGCGAACTTGATTTTGGCGGCGCTCCAGCGAGAGGCGTCGACATCAGGGTAGGGCTTGGCGCCGACCTGAGCGGAAAGCGTAACGTCAGCCTCCGGCAGGGTGTCTAGCGCTTCGACCACGATGGAGACTAGCTGTTCGCGGGTGAGGCTCTGGCGAGGTCGGAAGGTATTGTCCTCAGAGAAGCCGGCGACAAACCCTAGCTCTACGGCAGCTTCGATGTCGCTAGCATAGATGTCGCTAGCGGTGTCGGCGAAGGTAAAGGAGCTGGGAGTAGCCTCTTCCCCAGGAAGGTTGATCCCCGGCAGAGCGCTGTTGTAGCTCAGGTACACATGGCCTAGGGTCTGTCCTTCATAGGTGCGCTTGGCAAACTGCCAGCCCGGATTGAGATTAAGCTTGACGAAGCCGTCTGCGGTGCCCTTGGCGCTGCCAATTTCAAGCTCGCTGCCGCTCCCTAAACGGAAGGGGCGACCCACCAGCTTCAGGTCTCCTTCTCGCTCGATGACCCGCAGGCTGTACTGAAGGCCTAGGTCTTCACCGTCGACGCGGATGGAGTAGCCGTTGCTGTCGGTGCTGCGACCGCAGATGCCGGTAAAATCAAACGTGGTCAGCAGTGGGTCAACAACGGCGGGGGTGCTGCCGCTCTCTTCCCAGCAGGAGCGCTGGTTTGAAACCTGCTCTAAGACGAGAAGCTGGTGGTTGTCGCGTCCGAAGGGGGCGGCGATCGCCACAAACTTGTTTTGGTCAACTTCTTTTTGACCGAATAGGGGAGCGGCAACGCTAGGCGTGAAGGGGGCGACGGCGGCGATCGCGCCAGCGGCGGCGGTGGTAGCAATTGCGGCGAGAGCTGCGATTTGGCGGAGTGATTTCATGGTCTAGTCCTAAGTTATGGGGTGTTGTGATTCGTGGGGGTTATGGAATCCAGATCAAGCACCTACATTCAGGATGACGAGTGGGTAGTAGTGCTGTCCTCTGGGCTTGTCCCCATTATTTCCAGGACCGCCATGGGATGAGGTTGCAGACCGGCGAGTTTATCAACTGTCTAAAAATGAGCAAAATCGTCCGGAACGCGACAAATCGCTGTACCTTTGACTGAAAGAAGCTTTCAGCGATTTGTCACAGTTAATTGGCACATAGCCAAGCCCGGCTGCCGTAGTCCGCTTAACAGATTGGCAAATTATCGCGGCTAGGGCGCTGCTTGTTCTAACAGCCTTGCGGCTGCAATATCTTGACGCGCTAAGACGGTGACGCGCTGAGACGGTGATGCGCTGAGAGGACAACGCGCTGAGAGGGTAGCGACTTGAAGATTGCGCGCTGCACACCTTTGTAGCGCAGCGCCTTGACTCAATAGGTTTGCCTAAGCGACGTGGCCAAAGCTATAGATTCGCCATTGCCGCTACGCCTTGGGCAGCTCAAGCCAAAACTGACTGCCCTGATTCACCCTCGACTCGACGCCGAGGACGCCCTCCATTCGATGAACGGCCTTTTGGGTAATGGCCAAGCCAATGCCGCTGCCTGAATATTTCTCGTGGCGATTGAGGCGCTCAAAAACCTGAAAGATCTGCTCGCGGTGCTGAGGGGCGATGCCGATACCGTTGTCTACTACCCATAGCCTGACGCGAGGCTTTCCATGCCACAGGCGCTCTTCCGCCCATAGGCGAACTTTGGGCAGTGTGTCTGGCTCAATAAACTTGATTGCGTTGCCGACTAGGTTAGCGATCGCCTGCTGCAGCATGGCGGCGTGACCGACCACCTGGGGAAAAGGGGCATCGACAATGACGGTCGCTTGGGATTGGTCAATATCGGCCTGCAGCTGCGCTAGAGCGCCGCTGATGCTGTCGCTGAGGTCTACCGCAGTCAGCGGCATGCGGTCAGTGCTCACGCGGCTGTAGACCAATAGATCGTTAATTAGCGTACTCATACACAAGGCGCTGCTGCGGATAGAGCGAACGTAGCCTTCTGCAACAGCGTTGATAACAATCTCTTCGTCATCGGCCAAAAGAATATCCGCAAATCCGACAATTCCTCGCAGCGGCGACTTCAGGTCATGGGCGGCTGAATAGCTAAACGCTTCTAGCTCAGCATTGGCGGCCTGAATTTGGGATATGAGCCGTCCCCGCTCGATGCTGTAGCGAATTGAGCGGACCAGCATTTCTGGAGAGATTTCGTCCTTAATGAGGTAGTCTTGAGCGCCTTTATTGATTGCCTGCAGCGCCAGCGCTTCATCATCTTGGACCGTTAAAATAATGGTGGGCAGGTGAACCGCTGAGACAAACTGCTCGACGGTGGCCAGTCCATCTGAATCCGGCAGGTTCAAGTCGAGAAGGACGACGTCGAAGCGATAGTGCTGCGCTAGGGCGATCGCCTCTTCGAGCCGCACTGCACCGTCAACCTGGTAGTCAGGACGCGATCGCTCCAGCATTCGGCGAACCAAGCTGACATCGCTAGCGCTATCTTCTACGAGAAGCAGTGAAATAGCATCACCGGATTGAGAGGGGGAAAGGTCAGAATGCATATTCTAGAATCTTACCGAGCAGCGCGTCTAGGCTGTGCAGCTTTCAGATGGCAAAAGGGCCAAACTGAGCCAAAAATTTCCAATTGCCTCCAGCGTTGCTCTATAGTTGTAAACCTCTAGCGGCTTCTTGAGGTAGCAGTTTGCGTAGAGGTCATAGGCTCTGCAGATGTCGGCCTCATCCATAGAGCCGGTGAATACGACCACGGGAATCTGCCTCAGCAGCGGGTCTGCCTTGATGATGGCAAGGACGCCTTGACCATCGATTCCGGGAAGGTCAAGGTCAAGAACAATGAGGCTGGGGCGAGGGGCCTGACGGTACGGACCGTCCTGCCGCAAGTACATTAGCGCTTGTTCTCCTGTCTCTACCCAATTAATTTCATGCGTGAGGCGGCTTCGGCGGGCGTAGCGTTTGAAGAGACTAGCATCACTGGCAGAATCCTCAACAAGAAGAAGACTAGATGAGCTGGACGTCATATTACAGGTCTGAGTAAGGGGCCGGACGGTTGCATCTGCGTTGATAGCCTGTACTTCGGCCAATCTTTATCAACTGAAGCTTTAGCCTAACAAGAATGAAGGTGGGGTTCTCTTGATAAAAAGAGACATTGATTAACACAAAGAAATGCTGCCTTAACATAGAAGAGTATAAGCACTTTTCTTAAGGCCATCCAGCGCCATCTAAATTCCTAGAGCAGCTTTCCACAGGGGGTTTCCCAGCCTCTGGGAAGTATTAAAACAAATTGTTTACAAGCTGCAGCTATATAGAATTTCTTAAGGTGAAATGCACCGTACTTCCCTGGCCAAGCTCAGACTCCAACCAGATATCGCCGCCGTGTCGATGAACGATGTGCTGGCAGGCTGCAAGGCCAATTCCGGTCCCTGGTATTTCTTGGTGAGTGTGAAGTCGCTTAAACGCCTTAAAAACGTAGTCAACGTACTCTGACTCAACGCCGATGCCGTTGTCGGCGACGCTGAACTGCCAACAGATTGCGGCTGGATCCGCCCCCGACGTAGGAGTCTCGTCGGTAATAGGCCTTACGGTGACGTTGATACAGGGCTGTAGGTCAGGCTGTCTAAATTTGATCGCGTTGTCAATCAGGTTCTGAAAAAGCCGCGTAATCTGAGAGAGATCGCCGCCTACCGCTGGCAGCGCCTCACAGGTGATGACGGCGTTGCTCTCAATAATGGCGGACTGGAGATTGGTGAGGGCATTTTGCACTGCCTGATCGCAGTCTGCTATCACAGCGAGATCGATTGGGGTAGCCTGTAGCCGAGAAAACCCCAGCAGATCGCGAATCAGGCTCTGCATTCGCTGAACGCCGTCGGTAATGAAGGCGACGTATTCTGTAGCCGTCTCATCAAACCGATCGCCATATTCATCCATGAGCAGATAGGCATGACCGGCGATCGCCCTCAGCGGTTCCCGCAGGTCGTGAGAGGCAATAAACGCAAACTGCTCTAGGTCGGCATTCGACTCGCTGAGCTGCCGCCTCAGGAGCCTCTCTTGCTTAAATAGCTTCCGATAGCGCTGCTCGCTTTCCCTGAGCGCCTGTAGCGCCTCGTTGCGCTCAACAGAAGCCCGAATATAGTGCTCCAAGAGGGACGCGTGCAGATTGGATTTATCGACGTAATCACTAGCGCCTAGCTTAAGCGCCTCAATATCTAGATCCCGGCTTCCCTGCCCGCTTAAAATGATGACTGGCGCGTGGTGCCTTTCCTGAATCGCGCTCATCAGCTTCAGACCATCCTGCGCCCCCAGGCGATAGTCTACTAAATAGGCGTCGTGGGCCTGGCGCTCTAGCATCTCAAGGGCGGCCTTGAACGTCGGCACCCAGTCCAGGGTAAAGCCAGGCTCCTCCAGATCCGACAACAGGTCTTTAATCAAAATATAGTCATCTTCATCGTCTTCGACCAACAGCAGCCTGAGGGGCCCTATGCTGCGGGACAAACGAGCAGAGGATGCGAAGATAGACGAACTGCTGGGAAAGTCTGACCTCAAGCTGCTGTTATCAAGGCGATTTGACTCTAAAAGTGGGCCGCTTTGGGTGGAAGCGGGTATCTCGCTAGGGGAGAATGCGCCAGATTGGCCCGGCTGGCGGCTGTTGTTAGGAATTAGCTTGCTCATGGCGGAGCGAGAAGACTCTCCGAATGTGTATTCAGCATACACACAAAAAATTAGGAGGGTACGAAATTTAAATATCTTTTTTAAAAAGAGCGAAAGTCCGTACTCAGCTGCGATCAGCTCAACCGTCTGGAGAATTTGGCAGCGTTACGAGTTCGAGCCAGTAATGGCCAATAAAGGTAACGACTTCGATCAGCTTGATGAACGTGACGGGCTTAACGATAAACGAGTTGACGCCTAAGTCATAGGACTGAAGCACGTCGCGCTCTTCTTTTGAGGTTGTCAGCACAACAATGGGAATCGACTGCAGCCCTGGGTCTGACTTGATTTCGGACAGGGCTTGCCGTCCGTCTTTCTTTGGCATGTTGAGGTCGAGCAAAATCAGACCTGGGCGAGGCGAGGTTTTAGGGTCAGCAAAGTCGCCTCGCCGATGCAGGTAGTCAAGCAGCTCCTCACCATCCTTCGCAAAATAGACAGGATTAGCGAGGTGACTTTCCTCTAAGGCGTCTTGAAATAGAACGCGGTCGTCCTCATCATCTTCAGCCATCAAAATAGGAACAGGGCGTGTCGAACGTGAGGTCATGATGTTGATTGTGGATGAGTCGGGAGCGTCACAGTTATGGTAGTTCCCTGGTTGGGAGCGCTGCTGGTGTGGATAGAACCACTATGATACTCAATGATCTTGCGGCAGATTGCCAGACCCATACCGGTGCCGGGATATTCTAGCCGGCCATGCAGCCGCTGAAAAGGCTCAAAAATTTGGTCAATGTATTTTTCGTCAAACCCAATGCCGTTGTCTGCGATCGCGATGCTGACCTGGTCGGCTTGGGCGGATGACACCTGAGACACTTCGATTCTTGGCGGCTGGTCGGGCTGGTGAAACTTAAGGGCATTGCCAATCAAGTTTTGAAACAGCTGCCGCATCTGCAGCGAGTCGGCATAGACCGGTGGTAGCGGGCCGACCTGGATTTTACCGTCGAGCTCGACGATGGCGGCTTCTAAATCAGAGAGTACCCCAACAACAATTTGGTTGAGGTCGACAGACTTATGAGGCAGGGTTTTGGTGGTGATGCGCGAGAAGCGCAGCAGGTCTTTGATCAGGGTCTGCATCCGCTCAGAGGCGTTGCGCATGCGCCGCAGGTAGTCCTGCCCCCGTTTATCTAGCGCCTCATCGTACTTTGTATACAGGCGATCGCCGAAGGCCTGAATCTTGCGCAGGGGCTCCTGCAGGTCATGGGAGGCGACGTAGGCGAAGTTTTCCAGCTCTCGGTTTGAGCGGGCCAGCTCTTGGTTAATGTTTTTTAGCGTGCGCTCCATCTGCTTGCGATCGCTGATGTCTACAACAATCACGCCGATTTGCGCCTGAGAACGGCTGGTTTTTATGGGGAAGTAAGACGCCAGCCACGTCAGGGCCTTGCCAGGGTTTTGTGGCGTTTCCCCCACGATTTCAACGTTCAAGATGGGCTGCCGGGTGGTTTGTACCTGCACCAGCAAGGGCTCAATAATCACAGCTAGGTCGGACAAAACATCAGCGGTCGTTCGGTTTTCGTGGGCCTCGATAGAAGCTCCGTTGATATTGGCCAAAGCCTGGTTGACCTGCAGGTATCGCCGCTGCTCGTCGTAAATACAGAAGCCGACTCCGGCGCTTGAAGCCGCTTCGAAAAAGGCGTTGAGCCGCCGCCCTCGGGCGCGAATTTCCTTTTCTAGACGTTTGCGATCGCTGATATCCTGAAGCTGCGAGACGAAATACACCGGCTTTTCATTCTCATCTCGCGCCAGGGAGACATTGAGCTGCACCCAAATGGTGTGGCCGAGCTTGTGAATATAGCGCTTCTCCATCTGGTAGCTCTGGCGCTCCCCGGCGAGAGTCTGCTGCAGATAGTCTAGGTCTGCGGCGAGGTCATTGGGATGAGTGATATCTTGAAAGGTGAGCTGATAGAGCTCTTCTGGGGTGTAGCCGACAATGTCGCAGAGGGCTGCGTTCACCTTTTGCCACCGGCCATCGGGCATGACCATCGCTATACCAATGGCGGCGTTGTCAAAGGCTAGCTGAAATAGCCAGTCGTCCATCGGAGAAGTGAGGGGCATGACATCATACTAGGGCATCCTCCTCGGCAAGACACTCTACACTCTGTAAGAGATCTGGCGCAGGCAGAGTACTTGTTTAGCGTCTTGGAAGCCCCCATCCCTAGCCCTCCCCCCTATGACCCAAGCAATAGAACCGGCCTCTGTATTTGATCAGGTGCATCAGTGGATGACGTCCGGCGGCCCGCGTCCGTCAGCAGACGAGGTCGTTGCCGCAGTGCTGTCCGCTGAAAAAGCCTGTCGCCGCAGCCCCAAGGGCGATCGCTGGACCTACGCTGAGCTGCAGGGAAGCTGGCGGCTGACCTTCATCACCGGCACTCGGGCCTCGCAGCAGCGGGCGGGGGTAGTTTTGGGGCAGGGGCGATTTGTTCCCCGCTGGGTAACGGTTTCGCTGACCTACGGCGGGCTAGACCTGGCGGAGGCCGAGCTGGGCACCCTGCCCGAAGGGATAGGGGCACCTAACGCTGCTGACCCCGACGCTGTCGACCAGATAGGCTGGGCGCAAAACCGCGTGGCCCTAGTCGAGACGGCAATGACGGTAAGCGGACCAACCAAGCTCTGGCCCAACGGCATTTTAGCCTTTGACTTCACCCGCATGGCAGTCGGTTTGGGGCCGTGGTCACCGCTCAAGTTCGCGATTCGTAATGGCGTCTCTCGCGAAGCGGCGTTTGCCCAACTGCCCCTCAAACAGCAGGCTTTCTTTCGCTATTTTGCGGTCAAGCCAAACTTTATTGCCGCTCGGGGAAGAGGGGGGGGGGTTGGCGCTGTGGACCCGCATCGGAGTGGCGCAACGCACCGAATCGCAGTAGTCCCGTCAGCGCCGCGCGACGCACCGAATTTGAGCAAAAGGCATACCGGGCGCAGCCGCAGCCGCAACCGCCTAAAATAGCCAGGTAGAACTATGGGTAGCTCAAAATGCGCGTTGGGGTAATCGGTGGCGGACAGCTAGCCTGGATGATGGGCGCTGCGGCGAAATCTCTAGAACTCGATCTAATCGTTCAGACCCCAAACCCCTCAGACCCAGCCGCGGCGATCGCCACAGAAACCATCTTGGCCCCGGTAGAGGACGCCCAAGCAACCGCTCGGCTCGCCCAGCGCTGCGACATCATCACCTTCGAAAACGAGTTTATCGACATTCCGGCGCTGCAGGCGCTGCCCCACAGCCAAACCCTATTTCGCCCCCGCTTAGAGGCTTTGGCTCCGCTAGTGGACAAGCTAGAGCAGCGTCAATACCTACAGTCGCTGGGGCTGCCGGTGCCGCAGTTCATGGCGCTGGACGCCTCAACGCAAATAGAAGAGGCTGCCGTTACCGATCCAGCTCAGTCCCTCACGCTCCCCTTTCCGCTGGTGCTCAAAGCCCGCCGCCACGGCTACGACGGTAAAGGCACCCATGTGGTTCACACCTCGGAGGCGCTGCGACAGGTCGTCTCATCCGGCAAGGCTGACGCCCTAGGTCCCGCCGATCTTTGGATGCTTGAAGAGTTTGTGCCCTTTCAGCGTGAGCTAGCCGTGATGGCGGCGCGGGGACAAGACGGGGCGATCGCCGTCTATCCGGTTGTGGAAAGCCTGCAGGTGGAGCAGGTCTGCCGCCGGGTGGTGGCTGGAATTGACCTTCCTTCGGCGGTCGCGCAGACGGCCCGGGTAATTGCGAAAGCGACGCTGCAGGCTCTGGAAGTCGTGGGTATTTTTGGCATTGAGCTATTTCTAACCTCCGACAACCGGCTCTTGATCAACGAGATTGCCCCCCGCACCCACAACTCGGGCCACTACACCCTCGACGCCTGCGCCACATCCCAATTTGAGCAGCAGCTGCGAGCGGTGTGTGGCTTGCCCCTGGGCGACGCCTCGCTGCAGTGGGCGGGGGCGCTGATGGTCAACCTGCTGGGCTACGAAGAGGCCCAAAGCAACTATGAGGCTCAGCGGCGGCAGCTCGCCCAGATTCCTCATGCCACGGTGTATTGGTACGGCAAAGGTCAGTCTAGGCCCGGGCGAAAGCTGGGCCATGTGACTATCAAGCTTGACTCAGACCAGTCCATCGACAATCAGGCCCTAGTCCTCAGTCGTCAAGTTGACTCAATTTGGTATCCCCACGAAAAAGTCTGAGAATTGGTTAAACCTGCGATAAGGCGCCGCTCGCCGTAATCTAGGGCTTTACCCACCACTTCCCTTAGCGGGGCTCGGCTCCCATTCATCCAGTCCTCATCTGTGGCTCCTAATATTGAGGCCGTTGAAGTCAAGACACCCATGAGTGCACCCACCGAGGGCTGCTGTTACAGTCTTCTGCCTCTTGGACCTTGTTCAACCTGTTCCTAACTACGGAGATATGACTTGCTATGGGTATGAAAAAGCATGTATTTGGAACGCTTTCAGCGATCGCACTAGCCACGGTTGCCGTTCCGGCGATCGTCGTTGACGCTGTTGCTCAAATCAGAGCCCCCTACGTCGCTGATGCTGGCACGCTAGAGCGAAACCAGGACCACTTCATCGATATCGAGGCCTCGAGCGGAAGCCTCGACCGGGTCAAGGTGGTCTGCGTCACGTTTCACCAACTAGACGACGTCGAGGTCCTTGACGAAGACGGCAACGCAATTCCGGCCAGCGTCGACTACGGCTTCGAAGAGTTTACGGTTACGTTTGACGAGGCGATTCCCGAAGGGGAGACCGTACGACTTGTAATGCTCAATTCGCGCGTCCGCGGGCGACTAGACGGTCTGACCGTTCCTTACCGGGTATTCGGCACCACCCCCATGCTGGAGGGACTCATTCCCTTTGGCACCGCTATCGTCACTGTTCCTGAAGTCACGGACCGTTAAATTGACGTACTCCCCGCCCTGAAGAGCGGGGATTCTGGAATCAAGCAGCGATCGCAGGCTGAGCCTGTCTGACATCGCCTAGCCCACGGGTTGACGCCCCAACCCGTTGAATGTTTATTGCAGCATTTAAGTCTCGATCGTGATGTTCGTTGCAAATAGGGCAATCCCACTGCCGTTGTTTTAGATCTAACTCCTTCAGTACGTGCCCACAACAGCTACAAGTTTTAGAGCTGGGATACCACTGGTCGATGAATGCTACGGTCTTGCCTTTTTTCTTTGCCACCCACTGAAGGATTTCGAGAAATTCAGCTAGGGCTAGGTCCGATATCTTCCGGCCCCATAGCCGCTGCATCCCTTTCAGGTTCAGCGTCTCAAAGTAGAGCGCATCGTAGGTATCGGTTAGCCGGTGGGCAAGCTTCCAAAACCAATCTCGTCGCCTATTGGCTATGGCCTCATGGCAGCGAGCTAGATTTAGTCTTGCCCTGTGCCAGTTTGCCGACTTTTTTCGCTTGCGCGATAGGTTGCGGCTAGCTCGGCAAAGGTCTTTGAGCGATGCTTTCAGGAATTCAGGAGACTCGATTTGAGTACCATCTGACAAAGTGAGAAACGTCTTCAGTCCAAAATCAGCACCAGCGGTTTTACCCGTCTCGATGCCTTGAACTGGTTCAGCTTCCTGGTCCACCACAACGGCTAAAAACAGCTCACCCAAAGGCGATCGCTTCACCGTGACGGTCTTAACCTTGCCCTCTATCTCCCTTGAATTCCAATACTGGTAGACCCTGCTGCCTATCTTGATACGACCACCATTGAGCAGCTTGTATCCCGCCTGTTTTAGGGTGAACGACTTGTATCGCCTTACCTTCTGAAAGCTAGGCGGCCTATAGCCTTTGCCGTGATGCTTAAAGAACAGCTGGTATGCCTTTTCAATTCGCTGGCAGATGTCCTGCACAGCCTGAGACCCCACCAACTGCCAAAACGGATTGCGCCTCCGTAGCTTGGCAATATGAGACTGAAGTTTAGAGCAATTGAGGTGTTTGCCCCACATACGGTAGTACCGTTTGTGGAGAGCAATGCAGTGGTTCCAAATCACCCCAGCAGCATTAATAGTGCGCTTTAGGTGCCGGTTCCGCTTGTGCTCGTATATCTTAAACTTCAATGTTCTCATACTGTTTATGATAGCATAGATGCGTAGGCATTGTGTAGGCAGTATGGCAAAAGGACAGCTTAATTTAAGAGTCTCTATTAAAAGATTGCAAAAGCTTAGGGCGATTGCAAAAGAGAGGGACAAGACCATGACTCAACTGGTAGAAGATTGGATAGATCGCCTACATTTAGAGAAGCCGTCCTGAAGGACGGGGCTTTAGACCCATGATTTTTGGTCAAGGCCCTAGGCGATGGGGCCAATGCAGCAGGGGCGAGGTCACCCTCGCCCCGAGCCAAAATATAACTCTTCCGATTGACGCTAAGCTGCTCTGCCCTTCGTACCTTGAAAGGATAATCCCGTTCAGCAAATTTCCCATGATACAGCTTCGCGGACAGCGGCAAGCCTTTGGCCCCTTTGGAGCCGAGCCTCGGTGGACTCAGGGCAATAAAGACGGCGTCGGCACCGCCTATTCCACCGCCAGCCGCGTCTGGTTTACGCTGTGGAACGGTGTACTCACCGAGCTATACTACCCCACCATCGATCGGCCCCAGACCCGCGATTTGCAGTATCTCGTCACCCTAGAAGGCGAGTTTCAAAGCGAGAAATCGCACCTGCAGTCGACCACCGAACGAATGTGGACCCACGCCTTGGGCTACCGGGTTACCAACCGGGACCCCGATGGACGCTTCGAGATTATCAAGGAAATTATTTCATCACCTATCTCTCCCTGCGTGCTGCAGCACACGCGCCTCTCAGGGGATAGCGCTGTCCTCGATGCGCTACAGCTTTACGTGCTGTGTGCGCCCCATATAGATGTGGCGGGCTGGGGCAATACTGCGCAGATTTTGAACGTGGCGGGGCGCACCGTCTTGGTGGCGACCCGCGAAAAGACCTGGCTGGCGATCGCCGCGACGGTTCCCCTGATCCAGGCCTCCGCTGGGTATGTGGGCACTAGCGACGGCTGGCAAGACCTGCGCGACAACGGACAGCTCGACTATCAGTCTGACCAAGCCAAGGACGGAAACACGGCCCTGACGGCGGAGCTGGACTGGCGGCAAGACGATGGTTTTACCCTGGGCATTGGCTTCGGCGACTGTCGTCACGCGGCGGTGACGACGGTGCTGCAGGCGCTCAGCGAACCTTTCGAAACCCAAAAGGAGCAGTTTCAGCAGCAGTGGGAGCCGCCCTGCTGCAACGACACGCGCGCTGCCCTAGTCGAGTTCACCCACGATGAAGGGCACCTCTACCACACCAGCCTCAGCCTGCTGATGGCCCATGAGGACAAGACCTATCCCGGGGCGCTGATTGCCTCCCTCGCCATTCCCTGGGGCCACACCAAAGGAGACGATGAGCAGGGGGGCTATCACCTCGTGTGGGTGCGGGATATGGTCAACAGCGCTCGCGGGCTGCTGGCAGCGGGCAATTCGGAAACGCCGCTGCGAGCGCTGATTTACCTAGCGGCCAGCCAGCAGGACAGCGGCGGCTTCCCCCAAAACTTTTGGATCAACGGCGACGCCCACTGGTGCGGGGTACAGCTTGACCAAGTGGCCTTACCCATCATTTTGGCCTACACCCTCCACTGCGAAGAGACGCTGCAAAACTTCGACCCCTACACAATGGTGAAGAAGGCGGCGAGCTTCTTGATTATTCACGGCCCCGCCACGGAGCAAGAGCGCTGGGAAGAGGCCTGCGGATACTCCCCCTCGACTCTGGCCACCAGCATCGCGGCTCTTGTCTGTGCAGCCCGCCTTGCCCGCCTGCGGGATGAAGTCGAGACGGCGCAGTTCCTTGAGGAGTACGCTGACTTTTTAGAAGACCACCTCGAAGCCTGGACGGTGACCACTCAAGGCAGTCTTGTCCCCGATATCCCCCGCCACTTTATCCGGGTGCTGCCCGCCGAGATAGACGACCCTGCTCCCTGCGAAGATCCCAACACCGCTACGCTCTACATCATCAACCGCCCTCAAGGCGACCAGGCGTTTCCGGCCAAAGACGTTGTAGATGGGGGCTTTTTAGAGCTGGTGCGCTACGGCATTCGCAGCCCCCACGATCCGCTAATCGTCGATTCGCTCAAGGTCGTAGACGCCGCGCTACGCACCGAAACGCCGAGCGGCGTAGGCTGGCACCGCTACAACCACGACGGCTACGGCCAGCAGGCCGACGGCACCGCCTTCGAGGAGACTGGCGTGGGCCGCATCTGGCCCCTGCTCACCGGAGAGCGGGCCCACTACGAGCTAGCGGCAGGCCACGACATTGGGCCACTGCTGGAGTCAATAGAGGGGTTCGCCAACGACACGGGAATGCTGCCGGAGCAAAGCTGGGACACAGATGACATCCCCGAGGCCCATATGCACCTCGGGCGGCCCACCGGCTCGGCCATGCCGCTGATGTGGGCGCACTCGGAGTATATTAAGCTGCTGCGATCGCTCAGCGACGGCAAGGTATTCGACTACATTCCAGAGGTGGCAGAGCGCTACCAACAGCCTAGAGATAATCGCCGCTATCTGGAAATCTGGAAACCCAACCGCCGCGTGGCTCGCATCAAGCCGGGGTATGTGCTCAGGGTACAGGTCCCCGAAGAGTTTACCCTCCGCTGGTGGACCCAGTCCGGCTCTAGCGCTGGCTCTGGTACTGGTTCTGATAGCCAGACCCAAGACGCTGTGATGACGCCTTTGGGCATCGCCTATGTGGATATTCCCCCTGTACAGAGCGGGGAGATTCACTTTGAATTCGTCGCCTCTGAGGAGAAAACGCTGCGGAGCGCACGATTTGCGGTACAAGTGAAGGATGCCTAGAGAGGACTCACCCATCACCTCTCCCAAGTCCTTATGTCTACCACCACTCCGGTCCCTCCAGCCGCCTCGCCCTGGCGTCGTCGCCTCAGGCAGGCTGTTCAACCCATAGTCCTGCTCGCACCCGCCGGTCTGTGGCTGCTGCTGCTGCTGGTTTTACCCACAATCTTGATCTTGGAGATCAGCATGGTGCCGGGGCTGCGGCCCGAGGACGCCATCGAAAATTACGGCCCCGGCAACTACCTGCGAATCTTAGAGCCGGTGTATCTGCAGGTGATGGCGCGATCGCTCTACTACGCGACTGGGGCCACCGTAGCCTGCCTGCTGATGGGGTTTCCCGTGGCCTACTGGATTGCCCTCATGGCCCCCCAGCGGTGGCGCACGCTGTTCTTAGTGGCTTTCGTGCTGCCGCTGTGGACTTCGTCTTTGCTGCGGTCCTATGCTTGGATTACCATACTGCGGCCCTCGGGGGTATTGAATACGGCGCTGGCGGCTTTGGGCCTACCGGGGCAAGGGTGGCTCAACGATAGTCCTGCCGTGCTCATCGGCCTCACCTACAACTACCTGCCCTACATGGTGCTAATTCTCTATGCGTCGCTAGAGAAGCTCGACCGGCGGCTGCTAGAGGCCTCAGCGGATCTGGGAGCCACGCCGCGCCAAACGTTTTTTCGGGTGACGGTGCCCCAAAGCCTACCGGGCATCGTTGCCGGGATGCTGCTGGTGTTTATTACCAGCATGGGAGATTTTGTCGTGCCCGAGCTGCTGGGGGGAGCCTCTAGCATGACCATTCCGCGCTTAATCTACAACCAGTTTTTGGGGGCAGCGCGCAACTGGGGCTTTGGCTCGGCTCTCAGCATGATGCTAATTTTAGCGGTGAGTTTGGCGATCGCTTTGCTGATTCGCTTTGGCGACGAGCAGGAGCCAACCGTTTAGGCTCCGGTCTATCTTCACCTTGAGTTAGCACCGCTTCATCTCCTTTTCACCCGCATCCGCCGGATAGGATAGCCTACCGCAGAAGAGTATTCAAGACCTTCTACGCGATCGCTCCTACAATCCTCAATTCTGTCCGGAGGCCGCTTGTGGCAAATTGGGAACATCTCATTCTGCTGACTAAAGGTGCCCCGTTGTGGAACGAGTGGCGAGACCGCTACCAAACTCAGCCCGATCTCAGCGGCATCAACTTGACCAAGCTCGATTTATCGGGATTTGATTTGAGCCGCACCAATTTCACCCGCACTGACCTCAGCTTTACCAATCTCTATCGGTGTCGGCTGAGTCTTTCCAACTTGACGCGTGCAAATTTAATCGGAGCTCACCTTGCAGGCTCCGACCTCAGCTGGTCTACGCTAATTGGTGCCCGGCTGATCGGCACCCGGCTGATGGCGGCTAACCTCACCGGCTGCGTTCTGCTGGGCGCTAAGCTCACTCATGCAGACTGCGTTGAGTCAAACTTTTCGGGCGCTGACCTCAGCCGCACAGACTGCACAGATGCCCTGTTCACGGGCACCAACCTTAAGCAAGCCCGGTTGGTCAACGCGAACTTTCAGCAGGCTAACCTTGAGCGCACCGATTTGAGACGGGCCAATGCTCGCAGCGCTAATTTTACCCGAGCGAGGTTGCTGTACGCTTTTGTCGAAGGCGCTAACCTGAAAGACGCTATTCTCATCGATACGCAGCTCAACTATGAGCAGCTTCAGGACCTAGCCTTCGATGCCGTTCAGCAGGGGGCGCTCGTTTCCGACGCCGACAAAGAGCTGAGTGAGGGGTCTAAAGAGGGAATTCGTTTTGAGGACTTCGACTTCATCGAGGATGACGTAGAGACGGATGCTCACACTGAAGCGATGGCCAGTGAAGCGATAAGCACTAAAGCGGTAAACCCTAGTGCCATACCCCACAACCACGCCGCAGTAAGGCAGGCCTAGCGCCGCGCTAGGACAAACGGGGCGATCGCTTGGACAAATTCAGCAGCTGACTCATAGGGCAGCACGTTGCGCCCCTCTACTCGAACGCCTTCTCCCTGCGGCAGATGGCTGAGGTATTGCTGCAGTCTCTCATCGGGGAGTTCTGACTTGCCAGAGCGGCTGATGCTGGAGGCAGTCGTGCCCATGACCACCAGCGTTGGGATGGTGAGCGATTCTAAGTCGGCCTCGTAGTCTCGTCGCCAAAAGCCCGCTAGGAAGGCAAACACGGCGTGACGGCTTTCAGGGTCGGCGGCACCCGCCACCAGCATGGCGAGCCAATCGTCGGTGACATCTGCCGCACGGGCAAACAGCTGCTTTTGAGAAAACGACGCTAAGAACTGACGGCGGCGGGCATAGCGGTAGAATAGCCGCCCCGCAGGAGAAGAAAACAGGCTCCACAGCAGACGATTTTGCCAGGTGGGGGTTTCCGTGGTCACTACGGGCCAAGCGGGAGGGCCGGCTAGCACCATACCGCGCACCAGCCCCGTAGTCTCGGCCTTTTGAGTGAGGGCGATCGCCACGGGCAGCAGCGCCCCCTGAACGACGAGCACCACGGGCCACTGCACTACGGTAGTTAAAAAATGCAGGAGCTGGTCGGCCCAGTCTTCTGGGGTATAGGCCACGGCAGGCATACTGCTGTCGCCGCACCCTAGCAGGTCAGGCAGGTAGAGAGAACCACTGTACCCGCTGTCCGACCAGGCTTGGCAAAAGGGATACCAAAACTGACGAGACAGCCCGACCCCGACGGGATGAATGAGCAGCAGGGCGACGCCGGCAGCGTCGCTTTCGGGCACGACGTCATAGGTGCAGCGATAGTCGCGCCAGGCATAAATTTGAGCAGGCTCAGAACCCAGAGGACGCGGCGCGTTGAGTTGAGACATGGGGCACCCAGACAAAAAACAGCATGTCAGATCAGCGCTGGTCGGAGGTGGCGTCAGAGAGATGGTTGGCCGTTGCCTCCACGGCAGCGATCGCATCATCATACATCATGCGCGTCGGCCCCAAGACCCCAACGCTGCCCACCGCCGTCTCGCCAAACTGGTAGGTGGTGAACACCAGGGCGCAGTCTTGAACCGGCTGGAGCCGGTTCTCTGAACCAATCCGTACCGCCACCCTGCGCCCCAACCCTATTCCGTCTGCAGTGGGCGACTCAACGATGTCGCAGATCATCGGCAGCAGCAGATCAGGCCCGTCCTCTAGCAGCTGCACAATCATCTGCAGCTGCTGCTGCTCGGAAAATTCAGGCTGACGGCGCAGCACCTCCGCTAGCCCACTGACCAAAAGATGGTTGGCAGAGGTTCGCTGGGCGCGCCGCTCAATATCGGCAAAAGACGCCTGCAGTACGTTGGCATGTCGCTCTAGCTCCCGCCCTAGCTCGCTCCAATCCAAGGTGCTAATCTCACCCAGCGATCGCCCCCTGAGGCGATGGTTGAGAAAGTTAGAGAGAATCTGTAGCTCTTGCTCTAGAATCTCGATGTCATTAGGCGACATCTCCTCTGGGGAAGGCAGCTCAATGACCGTAGACTCTGATTCGTAAGACTCTAGGACAACAATCAGCAGCACCCGGCTGCTCTCCATGGGAACGAGCTGCAGGTGGCGTAGCGTGGCGCTCTGGCGCTCGGGAAAGGTAATCAGGGCGACATAGCCGCTGAGCTGAGCCAAGAGCTGCGCGGCCCCTCGCAGCCGGGCCTCCAGGCTACGGCGATGGCCCTTCATGGCCGCTCCCTGCCCGTCACCCAACTGATGGGAGAGCCCTTGCTCAATCTGACGCCCCATGTCGGAAGGCTTAAGCAAATGGTCGACGTAGGTCCGGTAGCCCAAATCGGAGGGGACCCGGCCCGCTGAGGTGTGGGGTTGATACAAAAGCCCGACTTTTTCCAGGCGGCCCATGGCGTTGCGCACCGTCGCTGAACTCACGTTCAGATTAAACTCCTCGAGCAGCGCTTCTGAGCCTACTGGCTTTGCCGTCGCAACGTACCGACGGACGGTAGCCCACATGACATGCCGCTGACGCTTGTTGAGCTTTATCTGCATCGCACTTATGTAATGAGCTACCAGTGTAATGAGCTACGAGTCGTGTGCTGAGGAGCATAGGGCACTTTGCCAGGCGCTCTATAGTCTTCAGGAATAAGTCTTTGTTCGAGGGCTAGGCAGTCTAATCCTGATACCGTAGCACCCCCTATAGGTACAGTTTACAATACCGAATTTTTTATTAAGGTATTATTAAAACCTGTTACGGCAGCAGGGCCATCTAGAGGCACTTAGAGGCACCTAGAGGTATAAAATTTTGCCGCGCCCCTAGCCCTCCGCTCGGGGACCCTACCGTGGCGTCGAGGGCGCGTCAGTATCGAGGCAGGGTCGCATCAACGTACAGTGAGTAGGCATTAATTCCCCCCACAACGTTTTTCACATCAACAAAGCCCTGCCCCAGGAGCCAGTGGCACATCTGCGCTGACCTCACCCCATGGTGACAAAATACGATCGTTTCCGCCGTGGAATCGAGGCTTTGGGACAGCGTCGGAGCCCAGCTGTCGAATTGACTGAGCGGCAGGTGCAGGCAGGGCGTAAGTGCGGCGATCGCCAACTCTTCGGGTTCACGGACATCAATTAGCTGCAGCGGGATGTCGGCCTGCTGCCGTCTAGTCGCAAGCTCCTGCACGGTAATAGAGGGAACGGAGTTAGCCATGGATTAGATCGCTGGTAGTGGAGGTGGTGTCGAAACCTTGGGAGAGCTTAAAGAGGCTGAGCGTATGCCTACAGAACAGCTGCTCCGCTAGTCATGGATCGAGCCGTCGGGCATGATTGCCCCCCTCAGCAGCGCCCCAGTCATTTTCACCATGACGCGCCCCGGTACGCCAACGCGGGCGCCGCTGAGGTCTGCGCCGCTGAGGTCTGCGCCGCTGAGGTCTGCGCCAATTAGGTTGGCCTGACTTAGGTTGGCGTGGCTGAGATTGGCCTGCAGCAAATTGGCGCGAAACAGGTTGGCCTTGTGGAGATTGGCTCGATTGAGGTTGACTTTATGCAGGAATGTATCGCTCAGATCTGCGCCGCTGAGGTTAGCGTTCCGGAGGTTGCGCCCTGAAAAGTCTTTTTCGCTGAGATTGCGGTCGTGCCAGTCGACGTCGCTCAGGTCAGGTTCTGGCCAGCGATGCGCCACGTGGGGCGCGGGGGCGGGTGTCGGTGACATCTGAGCTTCTCTGGGCCAGACTGAGGCTGCTGGCGTGGGGCGGGTGCCGCTGGACGACTGAGTGCTTGGCACCTGGCTAGAGGTTGAAGCTTGACCAGACTGCGCCGCAGCGTCACTCGGGGCCGCTGCCTGGGGCTGAGCGCGGGGCCAATCGGCTCCAAATCCAGGCCGAGGGGGGCGCGAGGGCTGGGGGCGGGGACGAGACGCCGATGAAGATTCGCTGTGAGCCCTACGGCTAGCGGTTTGGCGGGCGCTGCGGGCGCTTGCCGCCTTGGCCCGGGCGGCGGCTCGTTCTGCTGCAGTGGCCCGTGAGGAGGTTTTGCGGGTTGTGTCTCGGGCGGTGTCTTGGGTAGCGCGGGCGGTCGTATATCTAGAGCGGGCGCCGGACTGGGTGCCACTAGTCTGGGTATTAGAACTGGGCGACTTGGCGTCGTCTCTCCGCAAGGCTCGGAGGCGATCGCGGGCTTGATTGAGCTGCTTGAGCTTCTCCTGGGCCTTTTGCTGCAGGCGAGTGTTGTCTTTAGGAATGCGATCGGGATGCCAGATAAAGACGAGATCTTTGTAGGCCTGGTTGACGTCATCCATAGACGCACCGGGCTCTACCTCTAAGACTCGATAGCATCGTTCAAGATCGTCCATTCAATCAACCGCTTGTGGTTCATGCTGGTCCGCTTCAAATGGCAAGGCTGTCCAGGTGAAGGGCTGTTCAAATTTTAGAGAGACCTGCGACAAATTGCATATCAGCTAACGTTAATTTAACGAAGCTGATGGCAGTTTGGCGCGAATACTGAAAACTGTGGCCTCAAACTATGGCTCTAGGGTTTAGGTAAAACGTGAGTCTGGAGGTCTTTATTGTCGAGGTAAGGCCGCGGAGAACGCAAGGCACTCTTCTCTAGGGTTGCCATCGCTTCGGCTCTATGGTCGTCGATCTGGGTCGATCTGGCAGGAACAGTCCGACCGTATGGTAAACCAGAGGTGAGATCGCAAAACCCCATTTTTATGAAATTTCAAGCCTTCTTGCGGGTGCTAACGGTAGGGGCTCTATCCTTGCTACTGCTGTCGCTAGGCGGAGCTGCCTGGCTTCGAGCCCAGGTGGCAGCAGCCCTGCCTGGAGACAGCAGTGGCCTGACGTCTAGCCCCTGGCCTCGCTCCGCCACCGGCACAGCTTTTGATGCAGCTGGAGAGAGCCGTCCCGCCAGAGACCAGCCCAAAACTATGGCCTTTATCCCCGGACGCACCTTGGCTCTCGGGTCTTTGCTCGTGGATGCGACTGATTGGGAGGCGGCGCAGATTGCCGCCGTTCCCTTCACCCAACAGCGCTCTCTGCGGCGGCGTTTAGGCGGTCTCAAGCGCCAGCTGCGCCGGTTTGGCATTCGCTATAACCAAGACATTAGGCCGTGGATTGGCTCAGAGGTGACTGCTGCGCTGGTGAGCTTAGATGAAGATCGCAACGCCGAGAACGGCAGCCAGCCGGGATATCTAGTCGCGATCGCCACGGACGACCCCCAGTCCTCTCGGGAATTTTTGCAGCGGCTGTGGCGGGGCCGCACCGCTCAGACTACCCGCCAAGCTGGAATTGAAATCACCTACGCCGGGACCGCTGAGAAGGCTGACCCTGCGCCAGCAGCGCTGGCAACAGCTCACATTGGCCGTCAGCTGGTGCTAATCGCCAGTCACCTGAGCGTTTTACAAGACGCCATCAGCAGCGCTCAGAGCCCCTCTCTCAGAGTTCAGTCCCGGCAGCGCTACAGCGCGGCGATCGCCCAGCTTCCTCCTGAGGGTATCGGATTTGTGCTGGCAGATCTGCCCCAGCTGCGTTCGTGGTCCCCAGCCTTATCAGATCTGATTCGGCTACGAATAACCGATAGCGACTGGGCGCGGCACGATACGCTGTTGGCGGCTGTGACTCAGGCCGATAATGACTTAGCGCTGCAGCTCTGGCTTACCTCCCTGGAAGCGCGATCGCTCGGTACGCAGCCCCCCGCGACTTCAGAGAGTTCCCCAAGCAATGATCCAGACGAAGCCCCGCCCGCCCCGGTAGACCGCGCTTTGGCTGCGTGGCTGCCCAGCAGCAGCGCGGCCGCTATCCTCGACCGAGATTTGTCGGTGCGGTGGTCTGACCTGATTGCCGGCGATCCTTCTCCGGCCGCAGCAGCCGCCCTAGAGGCCATTGCCCCCCTTGACCTAGAGGCTTTGGGCCTAGACATTCAGGACATCCGAGACCGGGTGGTGCCCTGGGTGAGGGACAGCTACGGTATCGCCAAGCTGCCCAGGCCAGACGCCAAGCGCGACTGGCTGTTTGTCACGCCCACCTCACCAAAGGCTGAAGACGGCCTCCGCGACCTAGACGCCCAGGCCCAGGCCCAAGGGCTCACGGTAGGAACCATTCCCTACCGCCAACATCCGCTCACGGTGTGGACGAAGCTATCGGTAGGCGTTCCTCCCAACGAAGCTGACGGCGATATTCCTCGCCTGATAGCCGAAGTCAAAGGAGCCCACGCCGTCGTAGACAATACCGTCCTCGTCGCCACCTCCGTCGGGGCCATCGCCCGAGCGCTGCAAACCACCGAGACCGACGGCATCTCTCGGGCGATCGCCGCCTTAGGGCCATCGCCCAACGGCTATCTCCACCTCGACTGGTCTACGGTCCGCACCCTGGCGCAGCCCTCTCGCCCTACCAAAGGCTTTGACTTATTTGAGGGCCTAGACGGCATCGTCGAGTCTACGACCCTCACCCGCTATGGCGATGGGGAAGCTAGTGGCTCTAATGGTGACGTTACCGGAAGGGCCAGCGGCGAGCGTCTCGGGGTATTCATCAATATGAAAGGGTAAACCATAGACAGCGCTTGACCCACCCTAATCTTCCGCAGTTATGCTAATCGTCCATGATGCGTCATCTCAGCAGTGGCTTCGCTTCGATCGCCCTGCGGCGGTGATCGCTGCCCATTATCCTAGTGAAGTCATTCCGGCACTGGAGGCCGTGCAGCGCCAGGTCGACGGCGGTAGGTATGCCGCTGGGTATGTGGCCTACGAGGCGGCGTCGGGGTTTGACTCAGCGCTGGAGACCTGCGCTAATCGGGCGGCCCCCGAGGAGGGCCGCCTGCCGCTGCTGTGGTTTGAAATTTGCGATCGCCCCACTAACATCGCGCTTCCCCCCGCTCCCAAAGCAGCCCCAATCGACTGGCAGCCTTCCATTTCCCAATCCCAATATCGCCAAAAAATTGCCGCCATCAAGGCCCAGATTGCCGCCGGGAACACGTACCAGGTCAACTTTTCTTTTCGCCTCAGAGCCGAGATGCCCGCCGATCCTTGGGGATTGTTCCTGCAGATGACTCAGGCTCAATCGGCGGACTACGGCGCTTTTGTGGAGGCTGGGGACTGGGTGATGGCCTGCGCGTCTCCCGAACTGTTTTTTTCCCACAGCGGCGGTCGGGTGATCTCCAAGCCGATGAAAGGCACGGTACCCCGTGGACTAAATCTTGAGCAAGATAGCCGGCAGGCGGCTTGGCTGCGGGCCTCTGCAAAAAACCAGGCAGAGAACGCCATGATTGTGGATATGGTGCGCCATGACCTCGGTCGGGTCGCTACCGTGGGCAGCGTCGAGGTTCCTCGCCTCTTCGACCTAGAGCGCTACCCTACAGTGTGGCAGATGACCTCGACAGTTCAGGGCCACACCACCGCGTCAACAGCAGAACTTTTTCAGGCCCTGTTTCCGCCCGCCTCAATTACGGGGGCCCCCAAGCCCCGGACTATGTCCCTGATTGCCCAGCTAGAATCCAGCTCCCGCCACATCTACACCGGCACGATTGGGTTCATGTGCCCCGACGGGCGATCGCAGTTTAACGTGGCGATTCGTACGGTGCTGATGGACCGACGACGGCGAATGGCAGAATACGGCGTTGGGGGCGGCATCGTTTGGGACTCCCAGGCCGACGAGGAATACGCCGAGTGCTGCACCAAGGCCCAGGTGCTGCACCACCACCGTCCCCCGTTTTCCCTGCTAGAGAGCCTGCTCTGGACTCCTGAGGGGGGCTACACTTTGCTGGAACGCCATCTAGAGCGGCTGCGGCAGTCGGCGGCCTATTTTGGCTTTTCCTACGACCGCAAAGCCCTGCTGCAATGGCTAGAGACAGCTGTTTCCCCATACCACGATCCTCGTAAAGTTCGGCTGATGCTGGCCGCCGACGGCGCTCTCAGCGGCGAGGCGGTAGCGCTACCGCCCTCGGGACCACCGCCTACCCCGCTCACCCTCTGTTTAGCCCAGCAGCCCATCGCCTCGTCAGACGTCTTCTTGCACCACAAAACGACCCACCGCGAGGTCTACCACCAGGCCCGCCAGGGCGCTCCCGCCGCGGTTGATGACGTCATTCTCTGGAACGAGCGTCATGAGGCCACCGAGACCACCACTGGCAACCTGGTGGTTGAGCTTGGCGGGCAGCGGTACACTCCCCCCACTCGCTGCGGCCTTTTGCCCGGGACATTGCGGGCGCAGCTGCTAGACCAAGGGATCGTGCAGGAAAAAGTAATCTCCTGCGCGGTGCTAGAGAAGTGCGATCGCCTATTTGTCGTCAATTCGGTGCGGGGCTGGCGGGCTGCAGCGCTCAAGTCAGCCCACCGCCAAATTTCATGATTCTTAATACAATTTCTTAATACAATTGTGATAGACCGATTTCAGCCTGGAGAGGCGCGGCACGTCGCGTCCGTTCGGGAGTCATCCCGCAGTTCAGCAGCGCCGGTTTTAGTTTATGTCGAAAGACATATGGCGAGGGCTTCTAGCCTACGAAGCAATTCGTCATAATACTAACTAACGTGAATTAACGCGAATACTCGACGCAACTCCCTTGACCCATTGATGGCATGACCTGGACTCACCGCTCTTCTGTCCCGGAGAGAGACCAGATCGTCTTAAACTAGATTTAATATCGGCATCACAGTAGCCCGTTGATCACGTCTAGTTTTGCTGAGTTCAGCCGCGCTCTTTCGAGAGTTCCGCCTCCAAAAAATCCACACGCTAGCCTACTCTTTATGCCTACTCCTCGCGTCATCAGCGGCATAGTCGCCATTATCATTGCCGGGACCATGATTCTCTTAGGAGGCTGGTACTTCACCTTTTTGATCGGCGTCTTGGTGTATTTAGGTCAGTCGGAGTACTTTCAGCTGGCCCAAGCAAAAGGTATTGCCCCCGCCGCTAAAACGACCTTGGTGGTCAGCCAGGTGCTGCTGGTGGTCTCGATGATCTCTCCTACCCTGGCCGATGCCGTGTTTCCCGTTGCGGGCACGTTTATCTGCTTCTACCTCTTGTTTCAGCCCAAATTTGCTACAATCGCCGACATCTCCGCCTCGATTCTGGGGCTTTTTTACGGGGGATACTTGCCGAGCTACCTGGTAAGAATCCGCAATCTAGGCATCGAAAACCCCTTCTCTCTGGCTGGATACTGGCCCTCAGACTGGTCAGTTTGGGCTGACCCTATGGCTTTGCCGATTGGCCTCGTGATTACCCTAATTACTTTTGGCTGTATCTGGGCCGCCGATATCGGCGGGTACGTCTTTGGCAAAACGTTTGGCCGCACCCGTCTTTCGGAAATCAGCCCCAAGAAAACGGTAGAAGGCGCTGTGTGCGGCGTGCTGGCCTGCGCCACGGTGGCAATGACGGGAACCTGGTATCTGGGCTGGGTGGGCTGGCCGCTATCTGGGCTAGCGCTAGGGCTAATCATCGGTATTGCTAGCCTTTTGGGAGATCTGACGGAGTCGATGATGAAGCGCGACGTGGGGGTAAAAGACTCGGGCAGTCTGATTCCGGGTCACGGCGGCATTTTAGACCGCACCGACAGCTACGTGTTCACGGGGCCCCTGGTGTACTACTTCTTTACGCTGCTGCTGCCGTTCTTAAATACCCTCTTGGCTAGGGCCGTTTAGCGGCGGCGTCAAAGCCGAGGCTCTCGTATAGGCTCAGAATGCTGTGCCCCTTGAGGTGACCACAGGGGCGATCGCTGCTGGATACTTTCAGCAGTCCTACCGCCTGTCCTCACGGTGAATTCATTTCCGGTATGGAAAAGCACGGTACCTTAGGGCTGTGCTGTGAAATGATCTCAGCAAATCAACTTCTGTCAACCACCAAAACTCAGAGAGCCGCCGTGAGTATCGCTGATTTTGCCCTGCTCCTACATCCAACGCTAGCCGTCGTATTCGTTTTTCCCCTCGTTGGCATTGCCACAGCTTTAGCTTGGCAAACTCGACAGCGTCGCCTGACCGTAGAAAATAAAGAGAAAAGTAAAATTCCTCCCGTTGTGGGTTCTGAGCACCTGACCATCGGACGGTGGCTAGCGGCGGGAGTCATTGGCGTCGGTATCTTGGGCCTTAGTGAGCCTATTACCAGCAAAATGATCATCAACGATACCTTCGCTACAGAGCCTGGACGCGTCACCTTCGTTGGGCTCATGATTGCGCTTACCCTTGCTTCTGCGGTGCTGCTCTACCGCGCCCAGCCTGCCCTGTGGCGCGGCATCTTTGCGACGTTAACCGGTATGGGGCTGATTATCCTGGGTTGTCAACCCGAGATATTTCGGCGCGGTTTCGAGTGGTATACCTCTCACTACTATTACGGTATCGTTGCCGCTCTTTTGATGATTTTGTCGGTGGCGGTGGTGCCCGACATTTACAAAGACAAGCAAAAACGGTGGCGGCGGGCCCATGCCATGCTCAACGCTATAGCAGTCCTCCTGTTTGTCGGCCAGGGCTTTACGGGCGCTCGCGACCTGCTAGAGATTCCGGTGAGTTGGCAAAAGCCCTACGTGAACGAGCTGTTTGCCAAGCAGTGTCAGACGCAGGAGTGCGTCGTGCTGCCGGCATCTGAGGTGCCTGCCGGTGATTCTGCGGAGTAAAGCGTCGAGGAGTATTTACAGGCCTCTGGACTGCAGCCGCCTGCTGTATACTACGTCAGTGCGCTGAGCGCTGTTGATTGAGCGCTACCAATTAAGTGCCACTAATTGAGCGCCTCTCCCTCAAGCGCCGCTAGCGCCAGTGTCCTAGGCGACTCCTACCCCCTTCCAAGCTTGTTATCCATGGAAACCACTCAGCTCAGCCCAGTTTATGCCGCTGCTATCGCCTCGACGGTGTTTGCAGTTCTCTGGGGCATCATCTTCAAAGACATGCTGGAGTACGAGGTCAATCGCTGGTATGCCAACCGCGATACCCAGCCTACAGTTGAGTATGAAAAGCCCGGCATTTCCCTCGTCTATGGGGTGCTCAGCTTACTGGTGACGGTGTCAGTTGGGGCAACTCTAGGAACGTTTGGGTTTTCGCCAGTAACGGCGACCATTTTTGCTCTGGTGGTGACGCTGCCAACAGCGCTGCTCATCTGGCTACAGCTGGGTTCGATGTTCAAGCTGCTGGTAATGGGAGGCTCAGAGGCTATGGATATTGACTCCTACGGGGCCGGAGAGAAGTATGACGCTCAGGCTATCAAAGCCCAATCGCCAAACTCTGAAGTCCCAAAGTCTAAAGCGCCGAAACCCTAAAATGCCCAAGTTAGGAGCCGCCAGCGCTAGGTTAGGGTCGCTCGGCGTCAAATATGCCCAGATAGCGACTCTATTGAGATGTAGTACGAAGCAGTGATTGCGGAACGGGCCTTGCCAGAAAGATACTTTGTCAGGGATGAAAGGTCTTTCGAGAGCAGCGCAGGGCGATGAACGCTTATCTAACCTGTGGAGCAGTGCGGTGGTGACGCAAACTTACTACGACGTTCTTGGGGTTCACCCAGACGCAGACCTGGTCGATATTAAAAGAGCCTACCGGCGGTTGGCGCGTCAATATCACCCAGATGTCAACCCAGACGAAGACGCCGTAGAGGTTTTTCATCGGCTGACGTCCATCTACCAGGTGTTGCTGGACCCCGTAGAGCGCGATCGCTACAATCGCATGATTGATGCGTCAGAGCGCGTCCCCATCAACGACGCCGCCGACTTCGAGGACGCCGCCTACGAGGCGCTAGAGCTTTATCGGCGGGGCCTTTCTCAGGCGCAAAAAGGCCACTATCGAGATGCCGTCGTCATCTACTCCCAGGCCCTGAGCCTTGACCCAGGCTACATCGATGCCTACGCCCAGCGGGGCTTCGCCTACTACAACCTGCACAACTATCCGGCGGCGCTGGCCGACTATGGCGCAGCGCTACAGCTCAACCTCCACCTAGCTCCGGTGCATTTCTATCGCGGACTGACCCGATTTGATCTGGGGGACACAGAAGCCGCTATTCGAGACTTCACCAACGCCCTAGAGCTAGATGCAGGCTACGCCAAAGCTTACTATCGCCGCGGACTGGCCTACGCCGACCTAGGCGATCGCCGCGCGGCTTCGGTGGACCTACGGCAGGCCGTCAAATCCTTCACGCAGCAGGGAGACGAGCGCAACACCCGTGCGGCGCAGGCTGCCCTCAAGAAAGTAGACGGGTGGTTCGTGCTGCGCGTCGCGCGGGCCGACCCCTCACTCCCTTTGCGAGATGCGTTTTTGGTGGTGCGCCGCAGCGCCAACCCCGTCGGGGGGCTGCTGCCCACCTTCGTGCGGCTAGGCAATCAGCGGGCGATCGCCGTGGGGTTAGTCTTCGGAGGGGTGTTGGCGCTGTGCTTGGGGTTCAAGCTGAGTCTTCTGACCTCCACACCCTGGCTGCTGCAGGCCGCAATAGGGCTATTGCCGCTGGCGAGCGTGGCCTTGACAACTCGTCTCGGGCGCTGGCTGCTGGGGGGCTACAGCAGTCTGGCGGGGGACATCTTTACCGCCGGGGTCGCGCTACTGCCCGCTAGCGTCGTTGTTCTAGCGCTGGGGCTGCCGCTGCCTTTATTTGTAAGTCTGCTGGCGATCGCCGCGAGCTACACCGTGCTCATCCTTTACAGCAGCTGTAGTCAGATTGCCAATTTGCCTGAGACAAAGGCGGCGGCGCTGTCAGCGGTGCTGCTGGCCGCTGCCGTTTTGCCGATTTTTTGGCTGCTGGGGCTCTAGCCCTCGTGCCTAGTCCTGCAGGACAATCGCGGCATTTTTAAAAGCGTCAGGATAACGCTTGGCGTGTCAGGATTAGGTATAGACATCGCTCTACAGGAATGAATTATGCAACGCTTTGCTTTTGCTGGCGCGATCGCCGCCGTAGGGGTCTTAGGCCAAGGCATCATCAGCCCGGTGGCTCTAGCCGGTTTTGATCCGGCTGGCTTGATTAATCCAGAAGACTCTATCAGCGCTGGCGACTATAGCGACTGCGCCAGTGACCTACAGGACTCGGGCATTGAGGCCGCCCAGGCCGTTGACGTATGCGCGTCGGCCTTCAACCCCGATCAGGTGGCCAACTGCGTCACCGGCATCCAAGGTGACACCTCAATCATTGCCGACGCCGCGCTAGGAGCCTGTCTGCGGGTGCGGCGTCCCGAGGAGCTCTCTGAATGCGTCGTCGACGTCGACAGCGCGTTTGACCAACAGTTTTCCAATGATGCGCTGGCCTACTGCACCCGTAGCCTGCTGCCGTCCCGCTTCTCTGCCTGCGTGGCCGGCGTCCAAGACGCGGTACAGGTTGATCCCCGCAGGATTATGAATGAGTGCATTCAGGCCAGCTCCTCCGCAGCTGACCTATTCATTCCCGGCTTAGACGGCCCTGCCACGGTGCCGGTTACAATGCCACAGGTCGACCTCGATTCGCTCGAACCCTAGCCTGGCGCTAGCTCTGATTGCGTTGGCTGCTGGCGCGACTGTCTATCCGCTCTCGCCAGCGGCTCACCCAGTTGTCGCAGTTGGGGCCTTGACCTTCTAAGTCACGGCGGGCGCGGCACATCTCGCGGGCGATCTGGTCGGCTAGGTCTGGCGGCATTTGCGCCTGTTGCCTCAGGGCACGGTTGAAGAGCTGCACGCTGGGCTCTAGATCTCCCTGAAGCCGCAGAATTTGCGCTTTGAGGTAGTACAGGTCTGGGTTGTCGGGGGTCTGCTGTAGCGCTTGGTCTACAGCGGCGATCGCCTGGTCGTATCGATTGAGGTCGCGGTAGGCGATCGCTAAACCCCGGCTCACTAGGTAGGGCGGAGCGCCAAAGCTGCTGAATTTTTCGATCGCTTCATCCGGGCTAGAAAACGGTAGATTTACCGCCAGCAGCAGGTCCACATAGCCTCGAATTAGGTTTAGCTCTGGGTCGCTAGCATCGATTTCAGCGGCTTGGTCGAAGTGGCTAAAGGCCAGCCGCAGCTTGTTGAGTACCAGCGGCGTGGCGCTGACGGCGTCCTGGGTTGAGAGGGCGTGGCCGCCCTGCATGAAGTGCCCCACGGCGGTGTAGAGGTGGCCCCGCAGAGGATCCTGTGCCATGAGCTGCGCGGCGCTCGCAAGAGTTTGATCCGCTTCTTGACCCAAAGCATTCCAGTCTTCGCTCAGGTAAGCTAACGTCGCCTGCATCGCGTGGGTAATGGGTTCGCTCTCACTGGCGTTCTGCAAGAGCTGCTCTGCCTGCCGGTAGTCCCCTGCTTTAAACATGGCGTCAAACGCGGCTTCTGCCGCCGGGTCAAACTGACGAGAGGCCTCAGCGCGAAACGGGTCGGCGATCGCGGGCATAGCGGTGGCGATCGCCAAGGAGAGAGTGCTTGCGGCTAGCGTCAGTCTTCGGGGCCAGGACATTCGAGCGCGATACGTTGGGGTACGAGGCGTAAGATAAGTCATTGGCATAATGAGATTACTTGTCGAGCTGAACAGCGCTGCTGCGCCCCCATTTTAAGGTCTGAATCTGAAATACGACAGGGCATTTCAGCCACCTTGTCAAATTGGCTACAGCAGGTGGGCGAGAGACGAGGTGCAACTTTAGGGGCAGCCTGAGGGTCACTTAGAGATAAGCATTTCCCGCAGCGAACAGCGCCAAACAGGCTGCTCGCCTCTATTCAGGTCGAGAGGGAGATAAGTTGTGTAGGCTGAGGAGAGTTGTCTCCTTGACCGAATGCCCCCCTAGCGGCTGCTTAATCCATGCTCTACATCAACAATTTGGTCTACCACCCGGCGGTTGCTTCAGAGCCGATTTTACGGGATGTCAACCTCGAACTCTCGCCCCAGCAGCTAGGGTTGGTGGTTGGTCCCAGTGGGTCTGGGAAAAGTACGCTGCTGGAGATTTTGGCCGGACTTGCCTCGCCAACCTCGGGCACCGTCTGCTGGCGTAAACAGAAGCTGTCAAATGACGAGCTGCAGCAGCTGGGAGGGCTCGTGTTTCAGTTCCCAGAGCGCTTTTTTTGCGGCAGCACCGTTCTCCACGAGCTGCGGCTGGGTCACCCCGAGCTCGACAATGACAAAATCTCCGCTGTGCTAACGTCAGTGGGGCTAGGACACCTGCCCTTAGACACCCCGCCCCAATCTCTCAGCGGCGGCCAGCAGCGGCGTCTATCGTTGGCGGTGCAGCTGGTGCGCCAGCCCTGTCTGCTGCTGCTAGACGAACCCACTGCTGGGCTAGATTGGTCAATGCGCCGACAGCTCGTGCAGCTGCTGACCAAGCTCAAGCAGCAGTGGAGCTTGCTGGTGGTGACTCACGATGCCGCCGAGCTGATCTCTATCGCCGATCGCGCTTGGACGCTCAACCACGGGCAGCTTACCGCCGCCGACCTCGATTCCCTTCGACGTGCCCTCAAACGCCCCGCTTAATGCGCTACCTACCCGTATGTCCTCAGCTCCTCCTTTCAATCCACCCGCTGGCCCCGAACTCTCGATCCAATGGCCTGATTTAAGCTGGTCTCCTACCCCGGAGCAGCAGCGTTGCTTTCAGCGGCTGTACGAAGCGGTGCTGCTCGGCAACCAGCGGATGAACCTGACCCGCGTGACCACCCCCGACGACTTTTGGGAGAAGCACCTGTGGGACTCCCTGAAAGGCGTTCAGCCCTTCCTTACCTCTGAACTACGGTCTAGTCCGTGGCAGGTGATTGACATCGGCAGCGGGGCAGGGTTTCCCGGACTTCCTGTCGCCATTGCCTGCCCTGACTGGACGGTAACCCTGCTGGACTCCACCAAAAAGAAGATTGCCTTTGTGGGTGAGGCACTGTCCTATCTCGCCCTCACCAATGCCGTTCCCCTAGCTGCTCGGGCGGAGGCCGTAGGGCAGCTGCCGCAGCACCGCGAGCGCTACGACCTGGCGTTAGTTCGGGCGGTGGCCCCAGCAGCCGTCTGCGCGGAATATGCCCTACCGCTGCTGAAGATAGGGGGCAGCGCCATCCTCTATAGAGGGCAATGGTCATCTGAGGAAACGGCTCAGCTCACGCCAGTGGTGCAGCAGCTAGGGGGTAAAATTCAGCAGGTGGATCAGTTCACGACGCCGCTTACCCAGAGCGATCGCCACTGCATTATGCTCCACAAAACTGCCCTGACGCCGGATCACTTTCCCCGCGACGTCGGCGTTCCCGCCAAGCATCCTCTGGGGGCTGCCGATTGACGGCTCCCCCGCTGCACTTTTGCTCTGTGCCTCTCACCCTACGCTCTTCTGTTGATCGTTCTGGTTTCTGCAGCATATGTCCCAATATTGCTCAAAAGGCCACGCCAACCCCGACCATAGTCAGTTTTGCTCCGCCTGCGGCACGCCGCTACCGGCGGCGCAAGGGGTCTCTCCTGCGCCAGAATCGCTGATCGGCTCGCGCTATCGGCTCCAGTATCAGCTCGGTGAGGGCGGGTTTGGCCGCACCTACCTGGCAGAGGATACCTACCGCTTCAATGAGCTGTGCGTGCTCAAAGAATTTGCGCCCTACGTCGAAGGAGACGAGGCGCTACAAAAGGCCGAGACGCTGTTTGAGCGCGAGGCTGGCGTGCTGTATCAGCTGCAGCACCCCCAGATTCCCACCTTTAGAGAACTGCTGCGGGCCAACTTTGAGCGGCGCGAGCGCCTGTTTTTAGTGCAGGACTATGTGGATGGTCGCACCTACCAGACGCTGCTTGACCAGCGGCAGCAGCAGGGGCAGACCTTTACAGAAGAGGAAGTCCATCAGTTTCTCCTAGACGTGCTGCCCGTGCTGGAATATATCCACAGCGTCAACGTCATCCACCGGGATATTTCGCCCGATAATCTGATGATGCGGGCGTTGGATGGACTCCCGATCTTGATTGACTTTGGCGGCGTCAAGCAGGTGGTCACCGCCGTGGCCAACCCGACCCCGGTCACGCTGGTGGGGAAAGTGGGCTTTGCCCCCTACGAACAAATCCAGCATGGGCAGACCTATCCCCATAGCGATCTCTATGCCCTCGCCGCTACGGCGCTGGTGCTGCTCACCGGGCAGCCGGCCCACACCCTGCTCGGCTCTAAATCTTCTAGCGCCTGGCTTCAGCACGTGAGCGTTGCCCCTCGGCTGGCGGTCATCCTTGAAAAGATGCTGGCGGACAATCCCCGCGATCGCTTCCAGACGGCAAAGCAGGTGCGCGTTGCCCTTAGCCGTGAGGCCGATAGCGCCGTTCGCTACCATCGCAGAACTGCGGCTTCAGAGGCCTCCATCGCTCGGCCTAGCTTCTCTTCTACGGCGGCGTCTCCGCCGGCAGCGCCGTCGTCTAGCCCAAACCGCGGCCTGATCATTGCTGGCCTAGCCCTGGGGATCGCGGTTTTGGGCAGCTGGGCGGGCTATCGCCTGTTGCCAGAGGGCATTCTCCAGTCGGGCAACTCGGCCAGTCGCGAGGAAACGCGGCGGGATGACCTGCGAACTCGACAGGCTAATCTAGGCGTCGATAGCAGCTACTTGATCAAGCTAACCGACAGCACCTTCTACGAGCGCTACCCCCAACAGCGGGGTCGTGCCTTGACCGACGGGCCGGAAGATGCGGAGTGGCGCGCTCGCTGGGATGCGATCGCCGCGGAGTGGCTCACCCTATTTGAAGTTCATCTGAGCCCCCAGGCAAGGCAAGGGCTAGGCCGCTTTATCCCGGCTGATCTTGACCGCTGGACCCAAGCCGTCAACGAGCTGCTGGTGGGTCGACGAGCGCTGGACGACCTCACTGACGCCAAATTTTTTCAGCTTTTTCCCAAGCAGCGCGGTGAGGCCATCTTTGAGCAGCCCATCGGTCAGGTGTGGTACGGCATAGCGTTGGACCAGCTGGCAGCCCTGCGCTCGGGTGAAACCCTGTCGACCCTAAGCTTTGCTGACGGAGACTACCGGCAGCGGGTAAGCGGTTTACTGGCTCCTGGGTCAGGCCAAATCTACGTCATGGAGCTCTCCGCCGGACAGTTTCTACGCCTCAACCTAGAGGCACCGCAGGGAAAGACGCGGCTGTCGGTTTACCTCCCCAGCCCCACCGCCGAGCAGCCCGCGCTGCTAGAGGGGTCTCGGAATGTCACCTGGTCAGGCCGATTGCCCCAGACCGGCGCTTACGAGGTGGTTGTCATTTCAACGGCGTCGGACACCATTTCTTACCAGCTCAATATTTCTGCCGACGTGGTCACCCAGCCCGCGCCGCCAGAGCCCCCGAGTAGACCACGGCGGCAAGCGTCGCCGGAAGCGTCACCCGATGCAGAATCCCCTGATGAGTCCGCCTCCGATGCAACTCCGTCAGATGCAGCCTCACCCGACACGAAGTCACCCGACGCAAATCCTGCTGATAACCCCGCCAACGCCGCTTCCCCCGAAGCGGGCTCCAACGGGACACCGCCCAACGCCCCAGCTCAGCCTGAGCGGCCCGAATCGGGCTCCGCGCCAGCGCCAGAATCCAACACCTCTAATCCATCACCCTAGTTCGCGTCACTGGCTTGGCCTCAGCTGCCACAGCTGAAAGCCAGAATTTTGCTCTACCCGCAGCTGCAGCGGCCCATAGCGACGTCGAATCGCGCGTTTTAGCGGAGGGGAGGGGTCAAACAAAAAGACCGTTGGTCCTAGCTGCGACCCCAGATTAGAGGCCTCTACAAGCTGCAGCGTTGTCGTCGGCTTGAGCAATCGCGCCAGAGCTAGCAGGTAGGTCACAGAGGAATCGCTGATCACCCAAGGGGCCTCGCTGGCGTTGATGGCCTCTGCCATAGCGGGGTAGTAGGCCGATTTATCGCTTTTGGCCCAGCTTAGAGGCGTTTGGGTGCTGGCCAAACTCGCCCCGCCGCTCCCCAGCAAAATAGCGGCAAGACCCAACCCCCAGATCTGCTTTGCCCAGCTCCGCCGCCGCTGCAGCTGCCCCACAAACAGGTGGGCGATCGCCAGCTGCACCCCTAGGTAGACCGGAATCAGGTAGCGGATGCGGGTGGAGCGAATGCCGCCCAAAACTAGGTCAGGCACCAGCAGGGTCAAGGCCGGAATAGCGACCAGCAGGCCAACAAATAGGGCGCTGGCGGGACGGGGCGATGAGTGCCAGAGAAAGTAGAGGCCGTAGAGCGCTAGCCCCAAAATCAGCAAATTGGCGGTGCCCCAGTCGCCATTAAAAAATACGCGGTTGAGATTGCGGCTCCAGACGTTGATCAAGTAGCCCAGCGAGGTGTCCCGCTGCACCGCGTCGGCCACGGCGCTCATCTGCCCCAGCCGCTGCAGCCCCACCCAAACCCAGGGCAAAAAAGCGGCGATCGCCAGCGCTGTGGCTAGGACATAGGCCCCGCACCGCCCAGGTTTAGACCGGGTCGTGATCAAGACATAGCTGCCGTGGGCCAGCATCACCACGCCAAACAGCAGATGGCTGTAGAGACCTAGCACCACCGTTATGCCGTACACGGCCCACCTCCCCCCGCCCCCCCGCCGCAGCGATCGCAGCAGGACCGCACTGGAGAACAAAATCATGCTCGTCCACAGGCTATACTCCCGTGCTTCCTGGGCGTAGAGCACATGCAGCGGCGACAGGGTCACCAGCGCCAGCGCTAGGGCGCTCACCCGAGGCGATCGCCAGAGCTCCCAGCACAGCCAGTAGGTGGCGGGCAGCGCCCACAGCCCCCAAAAGACGCTCACTCCTCGCAGTCCGCCGACAAAGCCCAAGGCCGAGCGGCCCAGCGCCAGGGTACCCCAGGCCATAAGGTAATAGAGCGGCGGGTGCTCGGGGTGCTGGGCCAGAGCCCGCAGGGTGTCGGGAAGGGCGGCGGCGGTGCCCTGAAACGGCGTCAGCTCACCGGCGGTAGTGGGCTGAGTAAGCAGGGGGACGACGGTTTCTTTGGTGTAGCCCGCCAGCCGCAGCGCCGTGTGGACCTCATCCACCCAGTAGACGTTGTCTGCTAGGCCTACAACCCGCAGCAGCAGGCCCACAAAGATGGCCCCGGCAACGAGGCCAACAGTCCCGACGGGGAGGGTCCGCTTGTGCATTGCCAATACCTTGAGCGCGATGGCCCTATTATCCGGTGCGATCGCGCTTAAATACGCTCTGGCCCCGCAGTAAGTCTAAAAACACGAAGGTAGTGGGCGGCTGTAGGGAGTTGGCCACAATGGCGGCCCCTACCACGCGCTCTAGGGGAACGGGGAGCGATCGCACCTGCACCGTCGGCGGAATGGGAAGCGCCGTCAGCCGGGGCAAAATGGCGGCCCCTAGACCTTGAGCCACCATGCTGACGATGGTGGAGTCTTCTTTAATTTCGTAGGCGATGTTGAGGACCTGGTCCCAGTGCGCCCAGTGCTTGCGCACCGCCGAGGTGCATTCGGCGTAGTTATATAAGATGAACTCGTGAAGCGACAGGTACTCCCAGCTCAGCTGCTCTGGGAGAGACACCTGGCTAGGCAGCAGCACGACGTATTCATCCCGCTCTACCTCCCAGGTCTCAAATTCCTCCGAGCGGGGGAGCGGCAGCATGCCGATATCGGCAGCACCCGACCGTAGCACCCGCTCCACCCCCAGCGGATCAAGCTCATCTAAGGAGATATCTACGCCGGGAAACCGCTGACGAAACTGGGCAATGACCGGCGGCAAAACGTGGGTGGCGGCGCTGCGAAATGAGGCAATGCGCAGGTGTCCGCTGTTGAGTCCTTTGTGCAGGTTCACCTCAGCCTCAATGAGCTCCTGCCCCTGCAGGATCTGATGGGCGTGGCTCATCACCCTTTCCCCTACGGGCGTTAGCCGCGCACCGAAGCGCCCGCGCACGAGCAGCGTCACCCCGAGTTCATCTTCAAGGGCGGCGATCGCCCGACTTGCGGCAGACTGAGACAAATCGAGGTGAACCGCCGCGCCGGAGAAGCTGCCGTGCTCGACAATCGCCGCCAGAATCTGGAAATGTAAAATGTTCATTACGTTTATCTATGCGCAGATCGCATAGATATAAGTCGCGAACTGTTTTGATCTCATTGGGAGCTGCTTGTTAGCGTATTGATAAGCGAACTTAAGGAAAGACTAGCGCTTTCGCTCGTGAACCGCCCACCTTAGGCCTAGCGCCTTTTATCGCAGGTCTCCTTCTATTGCCCTGAGCTAGCCCTCAATTTTTTGGCTGATACCACTGGCGACTGACAGACTTTAACCGTGAAGTCTGCGCGGATTCACCTATCTCGGTTGCGAATAGATCTCAAGGTCAGACTGCCACCTGCTCTCTATTCACAAGCTCTGCGCTGTCCGATGGCTAATTTTCGCTTACGCCGTTAGCAACCCCCTGAAATTCCCATGTTTGAACTCATCTCCTATCAGAAGTTTCGCGACACGCCGGGCGTCAAGTTCTTTGATATCACCATCAACACCTCCAACGCCCGCGATCTAGTGTCTCACGACGGTCCCGCCGTCAGCCCCAACAACGACGCCCGCAACAACTGGCAGTTCTACCTCCACCCCCGACAGGAGGACAACCTGCTGGCGCTGAGCGGGGGGCGGACGTTTTGTCTGGTGAACCTATCCTGGCGCGTGCCGTTTCACGTGGTGCGCCTTGAAGCTAACGGCGACATTCTGAGGATTCCACCCGGCACGTTTCATCGCTCCGTTTCCGATCCCCAAGGCTCCCTAGTCCTTAACCAAGCGGTGCGAAAAACTAACGCCACCCTAGAAGGCGAGTTTCGGGTTTACAACAGCGGCGAGATTCCTCGGCTGCAGCGGGTGATTGAGCAGGCTACAGCCAGAAGAGACTGGGGAAAGCCTCGGGGAGGCGAGTCTCTGCCTCAGGCGGCCTGAGACACGGGGTTATTCTGCCAGCGTCTTTTCCAGAAGCTTGACGCTGGCATAAACCGCATCGATATGGGGGGTGGGAATCTCCACAAGGCGACCCAGCTCGGCCACCGCTCCGACTAGGGCATCGACTTCAGTCGGTCGCCCTGACTCGATATCCTGCAGCATTGAGGTCTTGTGGGCGCCCACCTGCTCTGCCCCATCAATACGCTGCTCTAGGGGAATTCTGAATGTGACTCCCAGGCTTTCGGCGATCGCCTGGGCTTCCTCCATCATGTTTCGCGCTAGGTCTCGCGTCAGAGAATACTGACAGATATCTTCTAGGGTGGCGCGGGTGAGGGCGCTGATGGGGTTAAAGGCCAGGTTGCCCCACAGCTTCACCCACAGCTCGTTGCGAATCTCGCTGCGCATCGGAGCCTTGATGCCCGCCTGACGCAGGGTCTTGGACAGCGCCTTGAGGCGATCGCTCTTGGAGCCGTCTAGCTCCCCTAAGGAGAAGCGATCGCCCTCGATGTGGCGCACTACGCCGGGGGCCGAGAGTTCAGCGGCGGGATAGACCACGCAGCCAATCACCCGGTCCACAGGAACGTTGGCCTCCACAATGCCGTTGGGGTCAACGGACTGGATGCAGTAGTCCTGTTTGGGGTGGTCGAGCTTGCGGAAGTACCACCAGGGCACGCCGTTCTGGGCGGTGATCACCAGGGTGTCAGGGCCGTAGAGAGCGGGTAGCGCTTCGGCCACTTTGGGGACGCTGTGAGCCTTGAGAGCGACAATCACCACATTATGAATCCCCGCCTTGCGGATGTCCTCCATGGCGGTCACCGGGATTGTCTGTGTCTCCCCCTCGCTCTCCAGGGTCAGCCCCTGAGTCTGCATCGCCTCTAGATGGGCACCTCGCGCAATCAGCGTCACGTCGGTTCCGGCCAGAGCTAGCTTCGCGCCAATGTAGCCCCCAATCGCCCCCGCCCCCACAATACAGACCTTCATGATTCCCCAGTCAGGTTGAGCATTTTGGCCATATTGAGCCGCTGCAGCTTGCCGGTGGCCCCTCGGGGCAGCGCGTCTAAGATATGAAATTTCTTCGGCACCTTAAAGTCAGCAATGTGTTCGGCGCAGTAGGTGCGCAGATCTTTTTCTTCTACCGCCTCACTCACCACCAGCGCCGCGTGGATATCTTCCCCTAGGGTTTTGTGGGGGACGGCAAACACCAGGGCTTCCGCCACGGCGGGGTGGCGCAGCAGTACGTTATCCACCTCCAGCGGCGAAATCTTCTCGCCCCCCCGGTTAATTAGCTCCTTAATGCGGCCCGTCAGCGATAGGTAGCCGTCGCCGTCTAAGACACCCTGATCCCCAGTGCGGAACCAGCCGCCGGTGAAGGCGGTTTCGTTGGCTTTGGGGTTGCCCTCGTAGCCGTCAAACACGTTGGCCCCTTTGACCACCACTTCCCCCAAGCCGCCCTGCTCCAGCAGGCTGCCGCCCTCGTCCATAATGTTCACCTCCACCCCGAAGCCCTTGCCCACGGTGCCCGCCTTATGCTCGGCGGGGGGCATGGGGTTGGAGGTCATTTGGTGGGCGGCCTCCGACATGCTGTAGGCTTCGAGCACCGGGGCATTGAAGGTAGCCTCTAGCCGCTCTAGGACCACCGGCGGCAGGGACGAGCTGCTGGAGCGGATAAACCGCAGGGGGGCTGCGGCGATCGCCTCCTTATTGCGCTCGGCCCGAGAGAGCAGCAGCTGGTGCATGGTGGGCACCGCCGAATACCAGGTGGGCTGAAACTCGGCAAGAATCTTAAAGAACTCCAGGGCGTTGAAGCCCGCCGGACAGATCACCGTGCCGCCGGAAATCAGGGTAGAGAGCAGGGAGGCGACGATGCCGTGGACGTGGAACAGGGGCATAACGCAGAGGGCGCGGTCCTGATCGCTGAGGCTGTAGGTGCCGATAATGTTGCTGGCGGAGGCCGCTAGGTTGCGGTGGCGAATGGGCACCCGCTTGGGGCGGCTGGTGGTGCCGCTGGTGTGCAAAATCATGGCGATGTCTTCCGATTCCGCCAGCTCGTGGGGCTTAGGATCGCGCTGCTTACCGCCCACTTGCTTCAGGCTCAGGGTACCGTCGCCTTGAGCGGTGGCCTGAATCAGGGTCATGTCGATATCGGCTGCCGCTGCCTTGGCGGCCTCAATCCCTTCGCCCAAAACGATGAGGGCGATCGCCCCGGTGCTCTCGTAATAGAAGGCAAACTCGTCTTGCTTGTACTTAGGGTTGAGGGGGGCCGCCGTGCCGCAGGTGGCCGCCGCCAGATAGGTGACCACCATCTCCGGGCCGTTGGGGATGGCAATGGCGAGGCGATCGCCTCGGCCCACACCCAGCTGATTGAGCTGGGCGACGAGCTCCACGATGTGTTGCCGAAGCTGTCTATAGGTCAGGCTAGGCTTAGCGGGCGCAGTCAAAGCTATCTGGTCATCAGCTCCGGCAAGGAGTTCCAGTAGGGTTGCGGACTTGTTAACCGATGCGGTCATAGGATTTTAACTTAGCTAAAGCTTGGAAGTAAATGCTATTTTTGATTTCTTTTCTCAACCAGCTTTTTATCTTAACTGATAGCGAAGAAATGGCGATCGCTTTCATATTGGTGCGATTCTCGCTCTGGGAAAATGGAGGTCAAACGGGTGAGACCCTCATTAGCAGATTTGCGGGCTCAACGTAAGCTTCTTTGACAGCAGCAAAGCTCCGCTCCCCCTCTGCTGCCGATCCCGAGCTGCATCAATTTAGAGCCGCGTTTGTTCCGAAGCGGGCATTAACGCTGTCCCCCTAGCGTAACTTCCCTGATCTGACAATGCTGATAATCAGCCACAGCCCCAGCAAGCTCGCCGCCACAAACAGCACCGTGCTCAGCCAATACAGCTCCGACGACTTCTCCTGGGCCGTCACGATCGCCGCCCCCATAATTAGCGAGCCCACCAAAATGCTGAACGACAGCCGGTTAGCCGAATCGTCGATGGTGAGCCGCAGGCCGTCCAAATCTCGCAGAGACAGATTCCACTTAAAGCTTTCGGTACTAATGCGGTCGAGCAAGAACTCAAGACGACGGGGCGTCTCTAGGGATAGATTTTTGACCTCCAGGCCGGTGCGCAGCAAAGCCTGCATCGGGTCGTCGCCGAGCAGCTGCTGACGGAACAGGTCGGTCACCAAGGGGCGCACCTCATCGAGTAGGTTCACCTCGGGGTTAAACTTGCGGCCCAGCCCCTCTAAGTTAGCCAATGATTTGGCATAGAGGCCCATGTTGCTGGGCCAGCGCAGATGGTTTCGCCGGGCAGACTGCAGCACCTCGTAAAACGCCTGGCTGAAGTTGAGTTCATCCAGGCTAAGGCTATAGTACTTCCGCATCAGCTGGTCATAGTCGCCCTCCAGCTGCACCAGATTCACGGGGCGCACCTGGTGGGCCAGCTTTAGGGTGAGCTGGGTGCAGCGCTGGGCGTCAGACCCGGCGATCGCTAAAATCATCTCGGTGAGCAGGCTTTGGGTGCGGGGGTCGAGGCGTCCCACCATGCCGCAGTCCAGTAAGGCCAGCCGGCCGTCGTCGAGGTAGAACACGTTGCCGGGGTGGGGGTCGGCGTGGAAGAACCCGTCGACGTAGAGCTGCTGAAAAAAGGCGCGGAAGAGGATGGTAGTCAGACCTTTGCGCTCGGCCTCAATGTCTCCTTTGTAGCGCTGGCCCGTCAGCTCAGCGGTCAAAATCGGAACGCCGTGCAGCCATTCCATCACCAGCATCTTCTCGGTGGTTAGATCCCAGTAAATTGCGGGGACCACCAGCATATCGGTGTCAAACCAGGTGCTTTTAGAGAGGTTGCGCCGCAGCTTATCGGTAAAGCCCGCCTCTTCCAAAAAGTTAAGCTCCGACTGCAGGGCGCTGGAAAATTCGTCCGCTAGGGCCGTAGCGTCGTAATACTGCCCAAACTTAGTGCGCGACACTAGCTCAGCCACGCCGCGAATAATGGAGATGTCTTGATCGATGATCTCGTCGATGCCGGGGCGCTGCACTTTGATAGCGACCTCTTCGCCGCTTTTCAGGATAGCCCGATGCACCTGGGCAATAGAACCGGCGGCGATCGCCTCGGGATCAATTTTGGTGAACACCTGGTTGATAGGCTGCCCGACCTGCTGACGAATCACCCGCTCGACCTCAATCCAGGGGATGGGAGGAACCGTCGCCTGTAGGGTCGACAGGGCATCAATGTAGTCAGGGGGAAGGAGATCGGGCCGCGTGCTCATTAGCTGGCCGAGCTTGATATAGATGGGGCCGAGGTCAACCAAGATGTTGCGCAGGACGGCGGGGGTGGGTAGCTCGGGCTCTTCATTTTTGCTGCTGCCCGCCAGCAGCCGGCGCATGTAGTCCCATCCGTTGCGAAAAACAACTTCGACAATTTCTCGCTGACGAGAGTTTGATTGAGTGATGCCTGAGAACACAGCGCCTCCTGCTAAATGAATAGACTTGAACTGGACTCGTCGGAGATGTGGGCTAAAAGGCTGGAGCCCCCCCCATTATGGCTTGGATGGCTTTATCACGGTGTCTCCCTTGACTCATATGCCGCAAATCCCAGAAGGAATATTTGCGCCTGGGTTGTTTCAGGGAAACGGCGGTGTTTTGGAGGACAGCAGGGAGAGGACTATGATAATTAAGCTAGCAACCTAACACCACTATGAAGCTCGCTGCGATCGATATTGGCACCAACTCTATTCACATGATTATTGTGGAGGTGATCGGTCAGCGAAACTTTGAGGTAATCGAGCGCGAAAAGGAGATGGCCAAGCTCGGGGCCGGGGTGTTCGCCACCAATCGATTGAGCGATCGCGCCTTTGAAGCGGGGTTAAAAACAATTCAGCGCTACGTGGAGCTAGCTGAGCAAGTGGGCGTAGACGAGGTGATCACCGCCGCCACCAGCGCTATTCGCGAGGCGCAAAACGGCGATGACTTCATCAACGCAGTGGTGCGGCAGACGGGGCTTTCCCCTAGGATCATTTCCGGCAAAGAAGAGGCCCGCCTCATTTTCCTAGCGGTCCGAAACTCCATTGCCCTTGGAGACGACAGGGCGCTGGTACTCGACATTGGCGGCGGCAGCACGGAAGCCGTTGTCGGCAACCAGCAGGACATCCTGTTTGGCAATAGCCTTGAGCTAGGCGTCCTGCGTCTGCTGGATATGTTTGAGGACAAAGGCCCGGTAGGCCGTGAAGGGCGGAATGTTCTAGAAGCGCACATTCGCTTCACGGCTCAAGAGATAATGGATCGCGTCCAGGACATTGGGTTCGATCGGGTAATTGGCACCTCTGGCACCATCCGCACCCTAGGAGAAGCGGCCCATCTCGCGGCAGACGGCGCTCCCTTGCGATCGGTCAACGCCGAAGTGGTCCAGCTTAAAGACATCGAAAAGGTGACGCTCGCCCTGCTTGAGCAGGAGATGGAGAACCGCGCCAAGGTGGATGGCATCAGCGACAAGCGAGCAGACGCTATTCATCTGGGGGGCGTACTGCTAGTGCAGCTGCTGGAGATGGCGGACGTTCAGGAGATCACCCTTTGCGATGCCTCCCTCAGAGAAGGAATGATTTTTGACTATCTCGAACGGCATTATCAGGGGGTTTCGAGCCTTCCGATTCCCGCTAACCTGCGGTACCGCAAGGCGGCTCAGCTGGTGCAAAAATATCGGTCTGACTGGTATCGAAACTGCCACATTGCTGATCTAGCCCTACAGCTGTTTGACCAGACCCGGGAGCTGCATGGATACGGCAATTTCGAGCATCAGGTGCTAGAGTTCGGGGCGCTCCTCCACGACATTGGACAATACATCTCGTTCCGCAAGCACCACAAAAACTCGCGATACATCATCAACCGCACCGATCCCCGAGGCTTTACTGATGAGGAGGTGCTGCTGATCGGCCACCTAGCGCGGTATCACTGCAAGGCTGCCCCTACCAAAAAACACAAAAAGTTCAGACAGCTGTCGAAGGGCCATCGCCAAAGGGTGCAAACGCTCTCAGGCATTTTGAGAATCGCGGTGGGGCTAGATAAAACCAAAACCCAGCGGGTGGCGTCTGTCGTCTGCGATATTTCAAAAGAGACCCTGGTGCTGGCCCTTGCGGGTGCGGATAAGTTAGAGCTAGAGATTTGGGCCGCGCAGCGCTCGAGCGCGGTGCTGGCAGCGGCGCTCGAGCGCGACATCGAGATTCGACCGGCGATCGCCTCCTGAGCTAGCGCCAATATGCGCTAAAACTGTGGTGAACTGAAATCGCGTCCACAGGCCGATCTCATACCTCGGCTCACGGATATCGGCTCACATACCCCGGCTCAATCTATGGCTCAAACCGCGTCTCCTTGGAAATCCTTCCTGCTGCCTTGGCAGCAGATTGACTGGCTACTGCTGGCTGCCCTGATTGGGCTCACCGGGCTCGGCGGTCTGATGATTCGCAGCACTGAACTCAACCAAGGGCTTTCCAACTACTGGTGGCAGCACTGTCTCCTGGGTGCAATTGGGGTAGGGCTAGTGCTGCTCATTTCCCGCTTTCGGTACGAACGCCTCAGTGACCTGACCTGGTTTATTTATGGAGCGACTAATCTATCGCTGCTGCTGGTGATGATTGTCGGGGTTACAGCCTCGGGATCACAGCGGTGGATTTCCCTGGCGGGCTTCCACGTGCAGCCCTCAGAGTTCGCCAAGCTAGGGCTGATCATCACTTTGGCGGGACTGCTGCACGAGACGACCGCCTCTCGAATAGGGGTCATGATTAGGGCACTGGCAATCACGGCAGTGCCCTGGAGCCTAGTCTTTTTGCAGCCTGACTTGGGTACGTCACTAGTTTTTGGCGTCATTACCTTGGGCATGCTCTACTGGGCAAACGCCAACCCTGGCTGGCTCGTGCTGCTCGTTTCGCCCGTTATCTCAGCGATTTTGTTCAATGTCTATCTGCCCGCTTGGTTGGTTTGGGTCACCATTGCTGGCCTACTGGCGCTATGGACGCTGCCCTGGCGGTGGGTAGGGGTGATCGGTGCGCTCAGCATCAACCTGATTTCGGGGCGTCTGGGACAGCTGTTTTGGGGGTTGCTTGCAGATTACCAAAAAGATCGCCTGACGCTGTTCTTAGACCCCAGCAAAGATCCTTTGGGCGGGGGCTATCACCTGATTCAGTCGATTATCGCTATTGGCGCGGGCCAGCTTTGGGGGCAGGGGCTACACGAGGGCACCCAAACTCAGCTCAACTTTATCCCCGAGCAGCACACCGATTTCATCTTCTCCGCTGTGGGCGAAGAACTCGGGTTTATGGGCGCGATCGCCGTCCTCGCTTGCTTTTGGCTGGTGTGCCTGCGGCTAGTCATCATTGCCCAAAACGCCAAGGACAACTTTGGCTCTCTGATTGCAGCGGGGGTGCTGTCGATGATTGTTTTTCAGGTGCTGGTGAACATCGGCATGACCATTGGCCTGGCTCCCATTACCGGCATTCCCCTGCCCTGGATGAGCTACGGTCGGTCGGCCATGCTCACCAATTTTTTGGCGGTCGGTTTGGCGGAGTCGGTGATGAATTATCGGCACCGACTGCGATTTTAGGGTTTGGTGGGGAGAGGCAACGTCAAGACAAACGTCGTCTCCCCCGCCTGCGACGCTGCCAAAATCAGGCTGCCCCCATGGGCATGGACAATCTCCCGCGCTAAGCTCAGGCCCAATCCCAATCCTTCCACACTGCGGTTGCGGGAGGGGTCGCCCCGGTAGAAGCGGTCGAAAAGGCGATCGCGATCGCCTGCGGGAATTTCTCTTGAGGCATTGGTGACGGTGACTTGAACGGCGGCAGATTGGCGCGCCTCCAGGCGAATCCACCCTTGGGACAGGTTGTACTTGATGGCGTTGCCGATCAGGTTTTGCAGCACCTGAGTCAGCAGGTCGCGATCGCCGCACACCTGTAGATTAGGGGCAATGCTGGTGTGAATGGTGAGGTGAGGCGCGAGCAGCTCTAGGTCTTCCACCATCACCGCTAGCAGCGCCGAAAAATCCACCTGGCTTTTGTGCAGGCCCATCTGACCAGCGTCGGCCAGCGACAGCAGCAGCAGCTTGCGGACAATGCCGCTGAGGCGGCGCACTTCGTCCAGGAGGCTGCTCAAATGCTGCTGCAGCTCCGAACCGGGGTCGGCCTGCTGTAGGGTCTGCTCTAGCTCCCCCTGCAGGATAGCCAGCGGGGTTTTTAGTTCGTGGGCTGCGTCAGCGCTAAAGCGAGAGGCTTGGCGAAAGCTGCGCTCTAGGCGCTCTAGCATTTGGTTAAAGACCTCAAAGAGGGCGGCGAACTCCAAGTCCGTTGACCCCACAGTCAGCCGCTGGTCCAATCCGGCGACAGTAATCTGCTGCATGGCCCCTGTCACCCGCCGAATGGGGCGAAGAGCGCCGCCGGAGAGCCCCCAAGCCCCAAGAGCTACTAGTGAAAGCGTTCCAGGGACGGCGACGAGAAAGATATTGCGGATGGCGACCATTTCTTGGGCGATGGTCTGCAGACTGACGGCGATCGCCACGCGGCCTGCAGGGCTGTGGACGGCTCCGATACGCCAGCTTGCGGAGTGAATGCGGACTGTGCGGAGGCGGAGGTTCGGCCTGCCTCGGCCAAGCGGCGGGCGATCGCCCCTGCTGTTTGGCTGATTGTGGGGTATTCGGTCTCTTCGAGGTCTAGGGGGTCTAAGGGACCGGGGGGCCGGGGAAAGGGGAATGGTGTTGAAGTCAGAAGGCCAGTTTTCGGACTGGTAGAGTACCGCGCCTTGAGCATTGAGCAATTGGACTACGGCTTCGGCATCTCCCCGAAGCTGGCGCAGCGCCGCCCTAGACTGCCAGGACTCGGAGGGGGGCGAAGCGCGGGCAAGTCGGCCTAGCTGGGCCTCTAGCCGGGCGTCAACGCGGCTAACCTTGGCAGCGTAGATCAGCCGCCACGCGACGCCGCTAAACCCCACCAAGGCGACGCCAGCCACCGCCGTCACTAAGAGGGCAATGCGGAGGCGAAAAGAGCGAATCATGATTCCGGCCTGCGGAAGCGATAGCCCACGCCCCGCACGTTTTCAATCCAGCTGGGTTCGCCGGTCTCGTCGATCTTTTTCCGCAGGCGCTGGACGCAGACGTCGACGACGTTGGTGCTGGGGTTGAAGTCGTACCCCCAGACGTGCTCCAAAATTTGGGTGCGGGTAAAGACTCGCCCCGGCGATCGCATCAGGTATTCCAGCAGGTTAAATTCGCGGGTGGTAAGTTCGACAGTGGTGTCCTGGTGGGTGACTTCTCGGGTGAGGCGGTCGAGGGTCATTGCCCCCACCGCCATGCGATTTTGGCGATCGCCGACGCTGCGGCGCACTACGGCGTGGATACGAGCCACCAGCTCTTCCACAAAAAAGGGCTTGCTGATGTAGTCGTCGGCCCCCAAGTTGAGCCCCTCCAAGCGATCGTCCAGCTCGTTGCGGGCAGTGAGCAAAATGACGGGGGTATCGCGCCCGGAGCGCCGCAGGTGCTTGAGGATAGAGAGGCCGTCTTTCCCCGGCACCATGATGTCGAGGACGATGACGTCGTAGTCTTGGTCTGTGGCCTGGTGGTAGGCGTCGTTGCCATTGTCGCAGTAGTCAACGACGAACCCCTGCTCTTTAAGACCAGCCTGAACGAAGCTGGCAATTTTAAATTCGTCTTCGACGTAGAGAACGTGCATGACGTGCCTTTGACTGTTGGAGGCCACCGCCTGGGCCTTAGGACACGGCGCGCCATGCCCCTACAGATCCATTCAAACCGCTAAACCACGCTTTGAACCATTACAAAATTGTCATTCAACGGCGGGGTGATTCGTCATTTTCGTCTCGCTTAATAGAAGCATATACAGCCAACCACGCTGTATGACTTTACTGGAGACCCCTATGAACTATCGATTGACAGTCGCGATCGCCTCTGCCGTTTTGCTTGGATCAATGGGTATTGCTAACCTCAGCAGTGCCAACTCTGGCGACACCCTGGTCGCCCAAAGTTCTCCCAGCGCTGAACAGCCCCAAGAAGGCCACCGCGGAGGCCATAGCCGGGGAAGGCACCAGCGCATCGATTTCACAACTGCTGCCGCCGAGCTCAATACAACGGAGGCTGAGCTGAAGGCAGCGCTGGGCATTCCCGAGAACCATCAGGAAGAGCGCCGAGAAAGACAGGCTCGATTTGAAGGGGCCGCGACCCAGTTAGGAGTGACGTCAGAAGCGCTGCGGGAGGCTCTCGGCATTACCCTTGACCCGGAGGGGCGGCCCCAGCGGCCTCGCACTCGCCCAGACTTGGCGGCAGCAGCAGAGCAGCTGAATGTAACAGAAGCTGAGCTAAGAGCGGCGTTTGGATCCCCGGAGGCGGGAGACCGTCGCGGGGGCCGTCGAGGAGGCTCGCGACCTCGTCTTGACATTGCGGGGGCGGCAGAGCAGTTTGGGGTGAGCGAGGCTGAACTGGCGGAGATTCTGGGGATACCTACTCCGCCGCCGGGTGAGAGCGCCCGGTAAACTCCTGAACAAACCTTAAGCGACTCCTGAATAAACCTCAACTCTTCGGGGTTTTTTCTGCCGGGGGGGCTTGTAACAATAAGGTCATTGAGAGCGCGAGCGCCGCTTCCCTGCCTTCTAAGCAAGTTCCCCCAGGTCATGACGAAACTCACCTATCGCAGCATTCCCTTCGAGATCTACACCACTATTGAGACCGCTGATTCAGGTCTATTTGGCACCTCTCGCGGCCACAAAGTGGCTTTGCGCGGCTCCGTTGTTGACTGGTCATCAAAAGCGACCCTCCAATTTTTGAAAGACTTCAGGCGTTTTTGACAGCTGCGAGATTTTGCTGTCAAAACAAACTCAGCGCAAGATTCGCCCAGCGGCTCCGCCCACCGACGCCGGGAGTCCCAGCACTACTGCATTGCTCAGCCACTCCTGCCAGGGCGTCTGTAGGTTGAGCTGCTGAAAGAAAATGAGCATTACCACCGACGCCGCCAGCGCCACCAGGTAGGCCACCAGGGTTTCTGTTCCCGGACCTAGGAGAAGACCCCGCTGCTGCCGCTCCCAGCGGTCGGCAAAGCCGGAGGCAAACACAATCATATAGGAGAGCACCAAGGACGCCGCCATAATCAGCAGTAGCCATAGGGGAGGAATTGCCGCCGCCAGGATGGGAATCTCCTCTGTAGGAGCAATGCTAAAGGCAATCAAGATCGCCCCCAGCAGGGTGGCGTCTAGGTCGATCAGCGTTTCACTGAGGCTGAGGGAAGAGGCGGCAGAGGCCAGTAGCACAGCCTGAGGCGCGGAGGGCTGGGCCATAGAAGGCTGAGGTATAGAAGACTGGGCCATAGAAGGCAGCGTCTCGTCTGATGGCCCCAGTGCGAGGCGGCCGGACGTTGTACGAGCCTCCCCCCGCTGGGTGAGCGTAGAGCGGGCCAGCGCCACCCCTAGGGAAAAGGGTACGCCTTCAAACACAAGCTTGCCTAGGGTTTCACTCAGGGGAGTGTCTAGGGTGACGCGCCGCAGCAGCACCAGGGCGATCGCCGCACAGATGACGCCAATTCCCAGCGCTTCGACGCTCTCCAGCAGAGCATCCACCGGATTCAGCGTCAGGGTGCGCCGGAACCCCACCGCTTGGGTGAGCAGCAGCACCACCATGAACGTCGCACCCAGCACCGACAGCAGCTGCGGGGCGGCGGCAGCGGACCCAATAGACCACACCTCGACGGTGTAGAGCAGCGGAATGCCAAACAAGAATCCCCCCGAAGCGCCCCGTAGAATGTCCTGCAGCTCTTGCTGCCAAACCGGTGGGAGATTATAGCTCATATTGCGAGGGCGGCACCAATTGTGCAGATAATTCCAAACTTCTTCTTAGAAGTTGAAAATCTCTTTAAAGTTTGGGAACAATAGGCTGTCACTTGGGTTCTATAGACTCGTGATTCTAGATCCAGGGGGTCCATATTGAGTAAACCCGACAGGCTGGAATAAACTTTCCGTGAAGTTTCCTGACATCCCAGAGATATCTGATTGCGTTTGCGGTTCAATGTTGAAATCGGTAATTTTACGGAACTAGCGTCTAGAATATAGAACAACTGCGTCCTGCTGGTCGCCAAATCAGCGGCAGCATCGACCAGGAGAACCCCCAACAGAATTCAGTCAGACAGGCCTAGAGATGGCCAAGCGTCATCATCGCATTCCCTCTGTGCAGCTACTCCGCTCTACCCTATGGTAACTACAGAAAAAACGACAGTCCGTAGCCAGAGTCTGGTGCTGCTCTCAGAGTACCGGCGATCGCCCTCTTGCGCGTTGAGAAACCAGCTGGTTCAGCTCAACTATGGCCTAGTGCGCCGTGAAGCCTATCACTGGATCAATCAATGCAGCGAGTCTTACGATGACTTGGTGCAGGTGGGTAGTCTAGGGCTGATTAACGCTATTGAGCGGTTTGACATCTCCAAGGGCAACGCCTTTAGCTCGTTCGCGCTGCCCTACATTCGCGGCGAGATTCAGCATTACCTCAGAGACAAAGGCTGCACGATCCGGATTCCCCGCCGCTGGCAGGCGCTGCAGCACAAAGCTACGGTTAAAGCCCGCGAGCTGCGGAGTCAGCTTAACCGGCAGCCCACCGACCTAGAGCTAGCAGCAGCCCTCGAGGTCTCTATTGAAGAGTGGCAAGAGGTGAAGCTCTCCTACCGGAACCGGTCGCCCCTCAGCCTCGATGCACCCGCCTACGACGAAGAGGAGGGGGCGACTAGTCTGGGGGACTTGATTCCCGACGCCCGCTACCGCAGCTTTCAGCTGGCTCAAGAAGACCGCATTCGCCTGCAGCAGGGCATGGTGCAGCTTGAGAACCGAACGCGCCAGATTTTAGAATTTGTCTTTTTGCATGACCTCACCCAAAGGGAGACGGCGGAGCGCCTCGGCGTCAGCGTCGTGACCGTGTCTCGCCGCCTCAAGAAGGGACTCAGCTCACTCCAGCAAATTATGTCGGGCTCTCAGCAGGCCTAACGGCCTCAAGCGGTTTGATCTACGATGGAGGGATGTCTCAGCGGGCCGCGCCCAGTCGCTTTAGCGATGCCCAGCGCCGCTTTGCTGGACTGCTATTGTGATACGAGAGCCAGGCATGACTGCACCCAAGCTAGACTTTCAAGAAGAATTTGACGTCGTTGTCATCGGCGCGGGTCACTCGGGGTGCGAAGCGGCGCTGGCGTCTGCTCGTCTGGGATGTCATACGCTGATGCTGACCCTCAATCTCGATCGCATCGGCTGGCAACCCTGCAATCCTGCGGTGGGCGGACCTGCCAAGTCTCAGCTTACTCATGAGGTTGACGCCCTGGGGGGGGAAATCGGCAAGATGGCCGACCGCACCTACCTGCAAAAGCGGGTGCTCAACCTCTCCCGCGGCCCTGCCGTCTGGGCCTTGAGGGCGCAAACCGACAAGCGACAGTACGCTCGGGTGATGCGCGAGGTGGTGGAAGGGCAAGAGAACCTGGTGGTGCGTGAGGGGATGGTGACGGACCTAGTGCTGGGTTCAAACGAGGAAGTGCTGGGCGTTGAGACCTACTTTGGGGCGGCGTTCCGCTGCCGCAGCGTCATCCTTACCACCGGCACCTTTTTAGGCGGCACCATTTGGGTGGGCAATAAGTCGATGCCCGCTGGCCGCGCCGGAGAGTTCGCGGCGGTGGGGCTGACGGAGACCCTCAACCGCTTGGGCTTTGAAACCGGGCGGCTAAAGACCGGCACGCCTGCCCGCGTGGACCGCCGCACCGTAGACTACACCCACCTGGAGCCCCAACCTCCTGACGAAACGGTACGCTGGTTTAGCTTTGACCCCGAAGCCTGGGTCGAGCAAGAGCAGATGAACTGCTACTTAACCCGCACTACCCCTGAAACCCACAAGCTGATTCGCGACAATCTGCACCTATCGCCCATCTACGGCGGCTGGGTCGACTCTAAGGGGCCGCGCTACTGCCCCAGCATTGAGGACAAAATCGTCCGCTTTGCCGATAAGGAGTCTCACCAAATCTTTATCGAGCCTGAAGGGCGCGACATCCCAGAACTCTACATTCAGGGCTTTTCTACGGGCCTGCCCGAATCTCTGCAGCTGCAAATGCTGCGATCGCTCCCCGGCCTGGAGAACTGCCGGATGATGCGTCCGGCCTACGCGGTGGAATACGATTACCTGCCCGCAACCCAGTGCTACCCCACGATGATGACTAAGCGAGTGGAGGGGCTATTTGCGGCGGGGCAGGTGAACGGCACCACGGGGTATGAAGAGGCCGCCGCCCAGGGCATCGTGGCGGGCATCAACGCCGCCCGCTTTGTGCAGGGTCAGGCGATGCAGGTTTTTCCGCGCGAGCAGAGCTACCTCGGCACCCTGCTGGACGACCTCTGCACCAAAGACCTGCGGGAGCCCTACCGCATGCTCACCTCCCGCTCAGAATACCGGCTGCTTTTGCGGTCCGACAACGCCGATCAGCGGCTCACCCCTCTAGGGCGGAAGCTGGGGCTAATCGACGATCGCCGCTGGGATCTATTCGAGCGCAAGCAGGCCAACATCGTTGCTGAGAAAGCCCGGCTAGAGACCACGCGGGTGAAAGAGCACGAGGCAGTGGGGGAGGCGATCGCCGCTCAAATGAAGCAGCGCATCAAAGGGTCAGCAACCCTAGCCGAACTGCTGCGCCGCCCTGGGTTTCACTACGCCCACCTGATTCAGCATGGGTTGGGTGACCCAAGTTTGGCTACCGCCGAACGGGAAGGGGCCGAAATCGATATTAAATACTCCGGGTACATCCAGCGGCAGCAAAACCACATTGACCAGGTCAGCCGCCAGGCAAACCGCCCCCTCCCCCAAGATCTCGACTACAACGGCATTGAGACCCTGTCTAAGGAGTCGCGGGAGAAGCTCATGCAGGTCAAGCCCCTCACCGTGGGGCAGGCGACCCGCATCGGCGGGGTCAACCCTGCCGACATCAATGCTCTGTTGGTCTACCTCGAAGTTCGCAGTCGCCGTGGGGTAAAATCGACCCTAATGTCAGGTGCTGCATCTTAACGTTGGGTCACCCATGGGTGAATAGCAAACGCGAGTGACCCTTTAACCTTAGCGACGTCATAGCTGTAACCAAAGAACCGATGCCCCAGGATGCTAACCGACAATCTCACGACTCCTCTGCGCTAACGCTCTATGCCGCAGGTGAGGCACATACCGACGCACCAGCGTCACCCCCAGCGTCATCCTCAACAGCGCGGGGCAATCACTCGTCAGCGTCCCAGCCCTCAGCCTCAGAGAGAGCTGCCGCCCCGCGGGCAGTTCCGCCGCCCCCGCCGCCCCGCCAAAGCGGCATTGTTAAGCATGTCGACAGCACGGCGCTGGAAGCCTCTGCCCTCCGGGTCATCGACGAAGTTTTTGAAGATGTCGACTCTCTACTCGATGGGGCAGCCCTACCGCAAAGAGGCGGCTTCCCCGGTGAGGGCCCTTCGTTTACGACTAACGTTTTTATGCCAGCGCCGCCTCACCGCTCGGCGGCTACCGACAGCCCGGCTCCCCTAAATTCTTTGGTGATGCTGTGGGGGCTTTTCCCGGCGATCGCCATTGGGCTGTGCCTGGGGCTAGGGCTAGCGCTGGGCATTGTGCTGAGCGGACGGCAAACCACTCCCCTCTTCGGGGCCCAACCCGATGCCGCGCCTGCCCCCTCCTCGGAAGACGAGGAGTTTATGACCTACCTCGATCAGTCTCTGGAGACCATCGAGCGGCAGACCCCCAGCGACGCTGAAGACGGCAAGCTGCCGGTACCGGGCTCCTCCTCAATCTTGTCCGTCAACCCCTTCGAGAGAGCCTCTAGCTCGGGGCTGCTGCCCCTTCCCAGCGTCCCTATAGCGGCTGCCCCGCCGCGCCCCCTCTCACCTGCTCCGGTACAGACGGCGCCGATCCGGCTCGCCCCTCAGCCCACTGCGCCTGCCCCTGTCGTCGTTGCCCCCCCTGTCCCCGTCGCGCCTGCGCCCGCCGCCCCTGCGGCTCCTGCCCCTGTAGCTCCCGCGCCCCAGACGCAGCCCGCACCCGCACCCACGGCAGCCGCTCCCGAAGAGACCGTCATCCCCAATATTTTGCCCTCGCCCCACGTGCTGGTCGGCTTACTCCAGCTGGGCGATCGCTCTGCCGCCATTTTCGAGTTTGATGACGGTGCCCGCCGCGTGCGCACCGGGGAAGCGATCGGCAGCAGCGGCTGGAGTCTGGTGTCGGTGTCTCAAGATGAGGCGATCATCCGCCGCAATGGTGAGGTACGCTCTATCTATATCGGTCAACGCATTTAGACTGAAACCGTTTTCAAACCTGGAGCCCCCGAGGAGGGCGCTTCACGCTCCGACCTAGACGAGGTTTAACACTCCTGATGGGCCTATTTGAAGACCTGAGCCGTTTTTTAGAAACGCGGCTGGAAGAATTTCTGCGCAACAATCCACACCTTGAGCTACAGGCGCTCGACGAGCAGCTGCGGGAGCAGGAGGCAGAAACCCTACGCCTGATTGCCAGCTTCCAGGGGCGCGAGAAACAGCTGCAAAACGAGATTCTTGCTACCGCGCAAGAGGTGCAGCGCTGGCACGAGCGGGTGCAAAAGGCCAGGGCGGCAGGGCGAACAGACTTGGCCAGCGCTGCCGAGACGAGGGAAGCTACGCTGCTGCGCCAGGGAAACCAGCTCTGGGGCCAAATGAAAGGGGTGCAGCAGCGCATTGCCCAGTCGAAGGAGCTTGCGCAGCGCACCCAGGAGCGCCGCCGCGAACTAAAAGAGAAGCTGCAGCAGGCGGAGGCGGCGCGGGCGGCGTCAAAAGCCCAGTCTTCGCAAACGCCGGGATGGTCGCAGCCTGCGGGCTATTCTTTCGGGGAAAAGGCCAACACGGCTAGCAGCTTCGACCCCCTTGAGCAGTCGTTCAAAGACTGGGAAACGGAGGAAGAGCTTGAAAACCTGAAGCGCAATATGCGCTAATGCCAACACTAATGCTCCCAAGACCTACAGGTGACAGAGGGTCTGATGGGCGATGGAGCCGCTTTACTGCAGCGATGCTGTTTGCGATAAATATTCTCTGTGTGCAGCAGCTCCGCAAGCGATTCGACGCGATTTGGATCATGATGTGGACAAGTTTCATCGGCAGCGGCGTCCTGCTCGGCGTTCTGCGGGCGCGGCAGGACTCGATTCTTCCGCGCGGCGGTGGGATGGGCGGCTGTTGTGGCCCTTGCCGTTTTGTCTCAGGTGATGGGAGAGGGGCTCTTGACTTACTGCCTGAAGGCTTTTTCGGCGAGCTTGGTGTCGGTGTCGATGCTGCTGATTCCGGTGGTAGCGGCAATGGTGGCAATGGTGGTTTTTGGCGAGACCTTGAGCGTACTCAACTGGATGGCGTTTGCGGTTGTGCTGATTGGCATCTATATCTCGGTGTCTGCGCAAGCGGAGAAGGTACCGCTCCACAAAGCCATGACCCTTTATGGGGAAGAGCTGCTGTAGCGTAAGGCTGAAACCGGGAGGTGGAGGCTTGCAGAGCGGGGGGTGAGCCGGGTGGGTACGGTCTATCCCCATGGCCTTTGTCCCAAAGGCAGACTTGCGCCAAAGGCCATGGAATACGGGCGCGTGATTACTGGGCTACGTCCAGGGAGCGCAGCCGCATCAGGTAAAACAGTACCTCCCCTTCCTCATGGGTAATCTTCACCCCATGTGCAGCAGGAGGCGAGCGGTTGAGTGTTGAGGAAGTGGGCGTAGCGCCTACCAGATCGCTCAACCCTCAGACCCCCCGGCGATAGTGCGTCACGTTCTCAGGGACGGGAATGCCAGCAGGCAGCTTAGAATCGGGAATGGGCTCTCCCGCCGTTACCGTGAGCGGCAGCTGTCCCGCCCAAACCGGCAGCGCGTAATCTTCTGCAGCGTCCACCGGCTCACCGCTACGGATTTTGGCGGACCCCTCTTCAATCGGAAACGTCAGCACGCTCGTCGCCTTAATTTCTTGAAGAGTAGCGCTGCGGGCCTGCTCGCAACGCCCAGGGACGATATGCTCCGACAGCACCTCAAGGGCACGATTTTTCTCATCTGCAGCGTCGACGAGGGTGGCCCGACCAAACAGCACCACCGAGCGGTAGTTCATGGAGTGATGAAAGAGCGATCGCGCCAGCACAATGCCGTCGAGCAGCGTTGCGGTAACACACATCTCAACCCCTTCTTCCAGGGTTTTCAGCATCCGGCTCGCCGTTGACCCATGGAGGTAGAGGCGATCGCCGTCTCGCCCATAGGCCATGGGAATGACGAAGGGCTGAGCGTCAACCACAAAGCCCGCGTGGACTACGAGAGCTTCGTCTAGAATTTGGTTAATGAGCGCCCGGTCGATATGTCCGCGCCGGGAGCGGGTTTTGAGGGTGCTGCGGTCGGTGGTCTGAAGGTCTGCGCTAGACATAAAATCCATCCTTTTTGGTTTGAGGGTGGTATCGCTGAATCGAGGTATGTCGCTGCATTGGATAAACCCAAAGTCAGGCGGTAGAGCCATGGCAGCGCTATATCCCTACACAATGCATACTGGCGCTACTGTAAAGGTTAGATTGGTCTTACTCAATAGCCAATTTATGCTTTTTATATCAGTCCAATTAAAGCCCTAATGGACCTCGCCATTTCCCTAGACAGTGCGTCCAGCACCCCGCTGTATCAGCAGCTGGCCGCTGCGCTGCGCCGCGCGGTATTGCAGAAGCGGCTAAAACCCAGCCAAAAGCTACCGCCGTCCCGCACCCTAGCAAAGTCCCTAGAACTCTCGCGGACCACGGTCACCCAAAGCTATGAGCTACTGCTGAGCGAAGGGTACTTCGAGACTCGGCGCGGCTCCGGAACGTTTGTCAGCTCTCGGCTGCCGGAAGACTACCTGCAGCCTGAGCAGCTCGCCGGGGGAAGATCGCCACAGGCTGGGCCGATTAGGCTGTCTCATTTTGGTACCGGCCTGCTGACAGCCGGCCCGCTAGCGGTAGGGGAACCTGAGGATGACATCAGCTTCCGCTACGGAAGCCCTGCGGCTGAGCAATTCCCCATGGCGCTGTGGCGGCGCTTGCTGTCCCGCCATTGCCAGAAAACCGCCGCCCTGCTGAACTACAGCGCCGATGCAGCCGGATATATGCCCCTCAGGGCAGCGATCGCAGACTATTTAGGCCGCTGTCGGGCGGTGCAGTGTTATGCAGAGCAGGTGATTATCGTGAGCGGGTCTCAGCAAGCCCTAGACCTGATTACGCGGCTGACCGTCAACCGGGGGGACTGGGTGGCGATGGAAGATCCGGGCTACCGGGGAGCACGTCACTGCTTTCAGCAGCAGGGCGCTAACCTGCAGGGTATACCCGTCGATTCACAGGGGATAGAAGTAGACGCCCTCAGGCAGTCTCCGCAGACATTTAAGCTGCTCTACGTCACCCCGTCCCACCAGTTCCCCACGGGAGTCACCCTATCCCTATCTCGCCGACTGTCTCTGCTTCAGTGGGCCCAGCAGCAGGGCACACTGATCCTCGAAGACGACTACGACAGCGAATACCGCTACAGCGGTCGCCCGGTGCCGGCGCTGCAGGGCCTCGACCAGGCAAACGTGGTCCTCTATGTGGGCACCTTCTCCAAGGTGCTGTTTCCGTCGCTGCGCATGGGCTATCTCGTTGTTCCCCCCGCTTGGGTGCCCCTCGTGAGACGGGCCAAGGGGCTATGCGATCGCTACTCGCCGCTTTTGGAGCAATATGCACTCACCGACTTCATTACTGAAGGACACTTTGAGGCCCACATTCGCCGGATGCGCCACCGCTACGACCGGCACCGCCAAGCTCTGGTGGGTGCCCTAAAGCGCTGCTTAGGCTCGCGGGTGACTATTTTGGGCGAGAATGCGGGTATTCATCTGATGGTAAAGCTAGAGACCGGGCTACCCGACGAAGTCGTGATTCAAAGGGCGCAGCGGCGAGGGGTTGGCTTGACTAGTGCCCGAGACTACTACCTAGCCACGCCGAGCAGCGGGGAGTTCATCTTTGGCTACGCTGAGCTAGATGAGGCGCAGATAGTGGAGGGAGTCCAGCGGCTGGCGCAGGCGTTGGCGGCGTAGGGACGGCAGCCACGCCACGCCTAAACCCACCGTCACGACGGGCGATCGCCTCGAATATCGAACGAAATAGAGCGGGTTAGGCGAATCTGGCCGAGGGGGCGATCGCTTTTCTGGGGAGATTGGGGTAGCTGAATTTTCGCAGAGGGCGTAGCATCGCAGGCAGAACCTGCGGCAGGGGTCGCTGTCGGCTGGGTCACCGCCTGGGTCACCGCCTGGGAAGCAGCCGATGGCGCGGGGGCGGGCTTCCTCGTGGCAGGCGCGACTTTAACCTGCTTCGTGCAGTTGGACGCAAACGCCAACAGGAGGGCAGTCCCTATCATCACGGGTAAAGGAAGCGCCGGTAGCCAAAATAGATCGGGCATGGCAGCTAAACTACAACCTCATCAGCAAACGTATGCCAGCGGACGAACTCAAACGCCCCCGCCACAGACCCCCAGACGTGCTCATGCGTCTCTGGATCTCGCCCTCTATCTAAGCTGACAAACCGCTTGTCGTCAATCTCAAATTCGCTGTCTAGATAGGTGTTGCGGCCTTTGCGGTTCACAAAGCAGGCTTTTCCGGGTTGAACCTGTCCCTTGAAGCTGTGGCCCGTCCACTCCACAACCATGTTGCAGCCCGTCATTTTTTCCAGCTGATCGCCGCTGAGCTGCGCCAGCTGATCCCGGTCGCGGGACGCGCCGAAAAGGGCCTCTCCCCCTGTAATGAGGTAGTTCTCGATTTCGATGTGCCCCTCTACCTCAACTAGCTTTAGCCCCCGCGCCCGGTAGGGGCGATGCAAAGCGTAGTCATAAGCCTGCTCAACGTAAAACCCAACCCCCGACAAAACCTCAGTCGGCAGAGGTCGCATACAAACCCGGATATGGGCGAACAAAGGCGGATTATCAAAGGCCTGGGCCTGATTGCTAAAGTCAGCCGCCATCCAGCGGGCCAGAGTTTTGATGTCGGTAGCGTGGGTCATGACGGTGTGGTGCAGTACATCACTATTTGGCGATTGGGCCAGCCCGGTTGCAAAGCCCTTTCGCCAGGCACAGCGATTATACCGAATTGCGGCAGCCGGATAAAAGCCAAATAGACCTGAAGGACGGCCCTACCCCAGAGGTGCTGAAGACGTGCCGATGGCCGAAATTCCTAGCGCTAGCGGGTCGGGCTGCGCCTCGGGGGAGGCTACGCCGTCGAGTATCCCCAAGGGTGGGGCAATGATAGACGGGAGGGCAGGGAGAGAGACTACAGGTGGGGCGATCGCTGGGGGTTCTGCTGTGGGCGGAACCATTGGGGATGGAGTCGCTGGGGATGGAGTCACTGGGGGTGGGGCTACCGGAGGCGTCGTCGGGGGCGCTATCGCGCTCCGGAGGCGTCGTTGGGGGTGCTATAGGGGGCAAGCCAACCGGCGGCGCGATCGTCAAGCGGGCCAGCAGCGGGTCGTGGTCGCTGGACCGCTCAGCGGTAGCCGCAAACTCGGAATTGATGTGGACTGCGTCGAACTCTGCGCCCTCAAGGAGGCTGTCGCTCACCAGAATATGGTCGAGGGACTGGGAGTTGCCCTGGAAGATAACGCTATAGCGCTCATTTTCTGCCAAGGTGTTCGTCAAGTTCGTTAGGTCTTGCTCTAAAATCTCCAGCGGCGGCAGGAACTCAAACTCGTTGAAGTCGCCGAGGGCCACAACGTTAGCGCTAGGGTCGGTGGCCAGCAGGCCGCCTACGAAAGACTGCACCGCCTCAGCCTGGGCAATGCGATCGCTCAAGCCGCCGTTTACCCCTGCTTCTGGGTCATCCTGCAGCGCCACAGCGGGCTGCAGCTGACCAAATAGCGGGGCGCTACCGCTCTTGGAGGAGAAGTGGTTGTTGACCACCGTCACGTCCTGGCCGTTGAACTGGAAGGACGCCGCCAGCGGAATGCGGCTGCCGAAGAAGGGGTTGGCCGGGTTGACCGCTTGGTCGGCGGGGTCGGTCAGCGGCACCACTGAATCTTCTACCAAAGAGACACGCCCTGGGTTATAAAGGAAACCCGTGCGGATGTTGCCGCCGGGCTGTCCCCCGGTGGGCCGCAGGATGTTGCCTTCAGCATCAGCGGAGGCGGGAACAATTCCTGGGGTGTCGATGAACTGATAGGTCGGTCCTCCCGCTGCGGCGATCGCATCAATCAGCGTTTGGAAGGTGAAGTCCGCGCCGCTGACGGCGGTGATTTCAGCGCCGTCGCTGTCCTGGATTTCCTGGAGGCCAATGATATCCGGGGCATTGAGGTTGGTCACAATGTCGGTGGCGATCGCCGCAAAGCGTCCGCTGCCCAAGTCATCGTCAACTTCGCCGATGTCCTGGCCTTCGACGTTGGCAATATTCTCCACCACAGGGTCGAGGTTGAGGACGTTGTAGCTGGCGATGGTGAGCTGGTTCGCAGTGGGGGCTAGAGCGCTCACTTCTTTGGCCAGTTCCTCGATTACCGGTACGGCTGGGGGCTCGACTGCCGGGGGCCCAGTTACTGGCGACTCAGCTATTGGCGGCTCAGCCACCGCAAAAGCCTCGGTTGGAATCACCTCGTAGTTCCCAAAGCTGTAGCCCACAACCCCGGTGACATCGCTGAGGGTTGCGCCGACGTTGACCAGCGGGGCAGCGGTGGGGCTAAGGGTGCTGTCGGGGTCGATTTGGATGCGCTCAGGGTTGAAGTCGGTGGGGCTAATGTTGAGGGTGCCGCGATCGCTGAGGCCGGTGGGTTGGGTGCCGCCAGCGTAGGCATAGATTTCACCGAAGCGGTTTGTGGCTCCCACAACCTGCGGGGCGACTACGGTGACGCGCATTCCCTCCAGGCTTTCGTAAAAGTCGATGCCGTCTGTTTCGGGCTGGTAGACTTCCAGATCCTCGGTGAGGATGTTGTAGGGAACAACGGCGACGGGGGTTTCGACGACTGGTTCTTCAGTGATAGGCTCTTCGGTGATAGGCTCTCCGATAACTGGCCCTTCAGTAACCGGCTTTTCAGTGACTGGCCCTTCAGTGACTGGCTCTCCAGTGACTGGCTCTCCGATAACTGGCTCTTCGGTGACTGGCCCTTCAGTGACTGGCCCTTCAGTGACCGGCTCCTCGATAACTGGGTCATTGTCAATGATCTCAGTGGGCAGAATGCGCCCTCCTTCGCCAATGAGCACCGCCGCCGGTAGAGGATTGCCGCCAGAAAGGCGGGTTATCCTCTGACTGATCAGCTGCGTTGTCGATAGATTGCCTGACTCGATGCCGTCGGGGATAAATTCACTCACCGTACCCTGGACGGTGACCTCGTCGCCCACCAGTAAGTTGAGCAGGCCTTCGCCTGTAAAGACAAATAGGCCATCAGAGGTGGCGATATTGCCATCGCCAATCGCGTCCTGGAGGAAGAACCCATTGGCGGCAATACCCGTAATGATGCCGGTGGTGATTACGATTTGGCCTTCGAATGCAGAGGTATGACCCGCCCCCTGAATTTCATAAATAGGAAGGAGCAGCGCCATCTCGTCGTTGGGTCGGCCAGGCGTATCTGTTCCTAGGAGGGGGTTGAAGCTCCCAATCTGAAATTCACCGGCGCTGAGGCGTAGCCCACCATCAGGCACTTCAACAGCTGGGGCTGGCACCTCGCCACCCGGTACTGGCACTTCAACAGCTGGGGCTGGCACTTCAACAGCTGAGGCTAGCATTTCACCGCCCGGCACTGGCACTTCGATCCCGGGTGCTGGCACTTCAACAACTGGTACTGGCACTTCGCCACCTGGTACTGGCACTTCGCCGACCGGCACCTCAGGCTCCTCCACCGGAAGCCGGAAAACGTGACCGGGCGCAAATCGTCCAGCCTCCGGCCCGACAATTGTCTCGCTGTAGACTTTCTCTCCAATGGTCAGCGACTGTACAAGCGCCACTGAGTCAAAAACCCGTGTCCAGGGCGTCGCATCAAGGATGCCGTCATCGTCAATATCCAAATCTTCGCTGAGGCCGCCCGTAAAGTTTTGGACGAGCAGGTGAGTTACGTTATCTCCCGTCTCAAAATTGAGGGAGGTGATTAGGTCTGCCCGCCCGAGGGTAAACGTATTCTCGGCGGCAACAAACAGCCCCTCTCCGTTCAGCGCCCCCGCACTCAAATCAACAACGGCCTCAATGACGCCGCTGCCACCATCGGTGTCAGCGATGCCGTCGCCGTCAGTATCAATCAGGCCATCGCCAATCACAAGGTAAGTGAGCCCTTCTAGGGAAGTATTGGCCGTGCCCAGTAGCTCAAAGTATTGATCTGTGTCCGTACTGGGCTGGTCGGTCCGAATTTCGTTGATCACGATTTCAGTGGACTCGTCCACTGGGGTAAAGAGGCCGTAGACCGTCGTCGTCCCGCTGACGGCGTTGGGTACGGCTAGCAGTGCGCCTCCGGTGGGGCTGTCCTCCGCCGCAATGAACGTCACCCCTTCTGGGCCTAAGTCACCGGCAGTGCCCAGCTCCGGAACGCCGCTAAAGTCGCGATTGTTAATGTACTCGACGAAACTAACGTCAAGAGGGTCGGTGATATCGTACGTGATGACGCCGCCGATACCCTCTAGGGTCGTGAAAGCATAGGTGCGATCGCCCACCTGCCCTACCGCGACAGCGCTAGGCTCGGGTCCGCTGTCGTCGCTGCGGGTATCAAAGGTGTTGCTGTTGCTGTCTGAGTTAAAGAACTGCGGAAACGCCGCTGCCGTAATCTGCTCAAAGTCCGCGCCGCTGTCGTAGACCACGTTGCCCGCCGCGTCGCGAATCGAGAAAGAGCGCGCGCCAAACGTCAGCAGCTGATCGACGTCGCCATCCCCGTCTAGGTCAGCGTTCACGGTCGATACGGTGAGGTTGTCCAGGTTGGCGGCGACCTGCTGAGCGCTGACGGTGCCCGCGGGCGGGGCGACTGGTGGCGGTGTGACGGGCGGCGGTGTGACTGGTGGTAGGGCGACGGGAGGAGTGGCCACTGGTGGCGGTGTGACGGGCGGCGGCGTGACGGGCGGTAGGGCGACGGGAGGAGTGGCCACTGGCGGTACCGCGGGCGGTACAGTCGGCACCACAACCGGCGGCACTGGAGCGGGGGGAAACGCGACAGGGTCCAGCGCCAGATCCGCTACGATCGCCGCCTCGTTGAAGCCCAGGGAGACGCGGCTTGCGCCTTCGTTGGCCAGCACCAGAAACGTTTCCCCGCCCACTAGGTAGGAGGCGATCGCACCGGGCTGATACAGGCCTTGAATAGGAGCCGTGGCGATGTTGATACCGCCATCAAGGTCGCTCGGGTCAAGCTCGTTGCCCAAGAGGCTGTGGTCCTGGGTGCCCAGAGGCAGGATGTCGGTGATGGTGGCGGTGGTAAGGTCTAGAACGGCGATCGCGTTGTTTTCCTGCAGGGTAATATACGCCGTCAAAGAATCCTCAGACAGGGTGATGGACTCCGGCTCTAGATCTTGCGCCACCGAAGCTGCCGGCCCAAAAATTCGTACCCCAGCGGCGATCAGCGCCTCTCGCTGCGCATCAAACGCTCCAAAGCCTGCAAAGGCGACAGGCGGAGCCGCCAGGCCAGCGGTGAGATCGATAATACCGATGGAGCCTCCGGGGTCAACGGTATAGCCTTCGTTGGGCTCTCCGGCGTTGGCAACTAATAGGCGACTGCCGTCGGGGGTAAAGGCAAGCGCCTTAGGCGTTGCTCCCACCGGGGCCGTTCCCAAAACGGTTCCCAAATTATCCAAAAAGACGACCGTACCAGCCTGTTGGGGATCGAGACCGTCAAGGGCGACAGCGATAACGCCAGTACTGCTCACCGAAATGCTGTTGGGCTGGGTTCCAAATGAGGCGACATCAACGGAAAATAGCAAGGAGGGGGTGGTGGGGTCGCTCAGGCTAATCACATCGATAGCTGACGTGCTGCCGTTGACGACGAACAGCCGCTGCGACACCGGTTCATAAGCCGAGACCTGTGCGGCCCCGCCGTCAAATATTCCCGTTGCGTAAGTTCCAAGTACGCCTAAGTTGATAGTCATGGTAGAGCCCTTATGTCGCTGGATAACCGTCGCTGTGTGAATAAAGCCGATTGTGAACGCCGCATCAATTCTCAAGCTACTGGCGATCGCCGCCAGCACTAGCTTAAGGGGTGCTGCAATAGTCGTCTGTTTAGATTTCGTTTAGATTTTCGTCCCACTGGCGAAAAGCTTTACTCAGGAGACTTACTGAGAGAAGACCAACAAGAATGGGTAGCCTGATGCAGACCGTCATAGGGAAACATACCCACTTTGCTGCCCTATTACATCGTCTGCGTCAAAAGGAGCTGTGGGCTAGGCCAAAAGTCAGGCGGTAGGAACATGGCGGCGTCATGTCCCTACCGAATTCTCAAAAAGCGTGCCTCGACCTCGTGGGCCGTGACGGCTTCCGAAAATAAATAGCCCTGACCCAGCTCGCAGCCGAGCCGCTGGAGAATCTGCAGCTGCTCTATGACCTCGATACCTTCGGCGACAGTCGTCAACCCCAGGCGATCGCTCAGGGTAATGATGGTGTCTATGATCTGATACTGATGGTTGTGGGCCTCCATCCGTTCAATGAAAGAGCTATCGATCTTTAGGTAGTTGATCGGTAGGTAGTGCAAATAGCTCAAAGACGAGTACCCGGTGCCAAAATCGTCAATGCTGATGCGAATCCCCCGTAAGGCGAGCTGCTCTAAAATCTTCACCGTCCTGTGGATATCGTCAATGAGCAGACTTTCAGTAATCTCCAGGGTGACGGCGCTAGCAGCAAGACCCGTTTCAGACAAAATGGCGTCAATATCCGCCACTAAGCTGGGTCGGCGCAAATCCTGTGTCGATAGATTGACGCTGATTCTCCAGACGGCCGTGGCGGCAAATGTGTTTTGCCAGTAGGCCATCTGCTTACAGGCCGCTTTAAAAGTCCAGCTGTCCAACGCTGTGATCATTCCCATCTCTTCTGCGGCGGGCACAAACTTGTCGGGGAGAATCAGCTCCCCTGTGGGGTGACGCCACCGAACTAGGGCCTCAAACCCAACGGGCTGCAGGTTGGCCAGCTCGACAATCGGTTGATAGTGGACCACAAACTCTCCCTGCTCCATCGCCCGATGCAGGTCTGTTTCCAGCGTAAGACGCCTGAGCACGCAGGCATGCATCGCCCTATCGAACAGTTGGTATCTGTTGCCGCCCTGAGCTTTCGCCTCGTACATGGCGATATCCGCGTCTCGAATTAAATCGGCGGGCTGCTGGTAGGTCGGCCTGTCCATCACGACGCCAATGCTGACGCCGGTAAAGACCTGCTGTCCACTGAGGGTTAGCGGTGTCTGGGCATCAGCGAGGATACTGCTGACTAGCTGTGTCACCGCCTCAATCGTTCTGATCTCCTCTAGCAGGATGACAAACTCATCGCCGCCTAGCCGCGCCACGCATCCGTTATCAGGAATAGCCATGCTTAATCTATTGGCGATCGCTATGAGCAGCTGGTCCCCTGTGGCGTGGCCTAGGCTATCGTTGATTACCTTGAAGCGGTCGAGGTCGATAAACAAGACAGCATAGTGGTAGCCTTCGATCTGCTGCGAGCGGGCGATCGCTTGCTCAAGCCGCTCCATAATCAGCGCCCGATTGGGCAAACCAGTGAGCGGGTCGTGCAGGGCGTTGTGAGCAATCCGCTGTTGAGTGAGCTTGAGGTCGCTGATCATGAGCTGCAGTCGAGCCTCGCTTTGCTGTAGCGCTAGCTCGGCCTGTTTACGGGCGGTGATGTCTTGGTAAGTGCCCAGGACACCAATCACCTCTCCCTTCAAATTTCGAAGCGGCAGTTTGCTGGTTTCAAGCCACTGCTGGCTCCCGTCTGAGCGCAGGCGCAGATTCTCAACTCCCAGTAGGGGAATGCCGGAGTCCACCACTTGGCGATCGCGGGTGCGATAGGCTTCTGCTTCGCTGACCCCCCAGGGCAGGTCGTAGTCGATCTTACCGATAAGCTCTGCCGCCGAGCTCAAATTCACGTCTTGTAAAAATCTACGATTGCTGCCTAGATAGACCGAATTGCGGTCCTTCCAAAAAACGCAGAGGGGAGCCGTATCTAGCACCGTCTGCAAAAATTGCTCTCGCTCCTGCAGCTCCGCCGTACGCGCTTTGACCTTGGCTTCTAAGTCCTGGTTGAGCCGTTCTAGGGCGAGCCCTGCCCGCTGCCGCTCTAGTTCCGCTACAGCGCGGGCCGCGAAGATTCGAAGAATATCCTCGCGCCGCTGTAGTTCAGCCAAAGGTTGCCTATCTAAAACGACTAGACTACCTACAACAGCGCCATCACTGCCGCACAGAGCAACGCCCAGATAGCTCTCGGCATCCGCAGGAAGCAAATCGACGTCGGAGGTAAATCGCTGATGCAGCTGCCGCTCACAGTAAAATTTTCCCTTTCGGAAGACCTGTTCGCAGGGCGTATTGGCGATCCTATAGACAACGCCATACTGGCAACTCCCATCACTCCAAAAGGCTAAAGTCCGCAGATGGTCTCCAATTCGCTCGGTTACCACCACGTAGGGAACGTTGAGGGCCTGAGCTGTGTACTGAACCAGAGCGGAGAAAAAATCTTGTCCCGTCGTTGCCGCTGTGGCCTCAACAATGGTCTGCATCTGCCGCTCAGCGGCTTTGCTATTGGCCTCTAGGCGCTTCCTCTCGCTGATATCCGAATGGGTGCCAATCATCCGCAGCGGTTGACCGCTGGCGCACCATTCGATAACCTTGCCCCGGTCAAGAATCCATTTGTAGCTTCCATCTTTACACCGAAGTCGATGCTCGTTTCGGTAGCTCGTCGTTTCGCCCCTCAAGGCCCGCTGAATATCGGCATAGCACTGAGGTTTGTCGTCAGGATGAACGCGACTATCCCACTCACTGAGGGTATCGCCAATGTCATCTTCGCTGTAGCCCAGCATTGCTTTCCATTGACGTGAGAAAAAAACGAAGTTGGTCTGAACGTTCCAGTCCCAGATCCCATCTCCTGCCCCATTGAGCGCAAACTGCCAGCGGGCCTCACTTTGCTCCAGTGCTTTGGTCCGCTCGGTGATCCGACTCTCTAGATCTTGTTTGAGCTGCTGAAGCTGTTGCTCAGCGGCCTGACGTTCGGCTTCGGCTCGCTTACAATTGCTGATGTCTTGAACAACGGCCAGGAGGCGAGCGGGCGGGCTCTTCCCTGCCGGCAGCAGAGACACTGTTACATTTCCCCAGAAGATTGAGCCGCCCTTACACAGATACGGCGTCTCTACGGACAAAAGCTCCGCTTCTCCTGCCAAAAATCGCGAGAATAGGGGCTCGGGCTGCTCGACGTCGCGCAAATAAGTTATGTCGCCAATGGTCTTGCCGGCCAGGTCCTCCCTAGAGTAGCCGAGCATATCGCAAAACTTTTGGTTGTAGCTCAGCAGCTCGTCGCGATCGCCAATGTACAGGATTCCCACAGCCGCCTGCTCATAGAGCGGATGATATTTAGGCCCTCCGCGCAGAATATGCGGCGCGCGATCGCGGACCAGTCGCCAGGCTATACCTACAGCCCCCAGCGCGCCCGAAAAAATCAGCAGCTTTCTGGCTGCTACAGCGAGATAGAGTGGATGACTGTGCTCTGGAAACCGAATGGCGCAAAACAGCCCAGAAAATTCTGTGATGCTAACCGCTAGAGCTACAAGCGACGTCACTAAAGCTGAAGGCATTTTTCGAAGTGCATCATTTACCTTAGGCCCGAGCTTGGTGCACCTTAAACCCCATTTATTCTAATGCATGGTCTTGCGCTCGGTAGTGCATGTCTTAACAAAAGATGGAGATTTTCCCGTCAAAGAACTGATAATCGCGCACTTTGTCTAGTTTCGGCACTGCCCAAATATCTTGAGGTGCTTTAGGTAGGAGAGCGCATAACGATAGAACCACGGTCTTATTGCAGCATGGGGAGCTCGCTGCGGCGCTGAGGCAACGTAGAGTGCCAAATCGTCTTGGCGAATTGACTGAGCGTAGCTTGCCCTCAAATAGGGGCTGTAGTCAACTGGGGCATCAGCCACTGCGTCGTCCAGGTAGGCTTTGAAGAACGCCACGGCCATGGCCTGCACATAGCGCCGGGCCACGATAGGATCGGGACGATCGCTGAGCAAGAAGCTCGGAATCTCCTGTTCTGCGGCAGGATCTTCTAAGACATAGTGATTTGCTGGGTCGAGCAGCATCAAATAGCGGTCATCCGCTGACGTAGCCGTGAGCGCCTCAAACGGCTGAATCTGCTCCGTCAAGGCGGGGACGAGCAGGTCTCTACTGGCGGAAAGGAAGAGCGTCGGTCCTTCCACTTTGCTCAAGCCCTCTGGCCCAAAGACGGTACTGGTCAGCGGAAATAGGGCGAACACAGCCTGAACCCGAGGATCCTGCAGCGGAAAGTCACCGGGGGGAAGGTCGTTTGCCCGGCACTGCAGCAAGACCGATAGGTTGAGGGTCAGCTTGGGAGACTCGCAGTCCTGCGCCAGGCGATCGCGATTGATTTCGGCTCCCGCCAGGGCTAGGGCCGCCGTAGCCCCGAAGGAGGCTCCGAGCACTCCAACTTGGTCTACCCTGAGTCGCTGCCCTAGATCCGGATGCTGGTCAAGCGCGTCAAGGAGAGCAGAAATCTCCAGCGATCGCAGGAGGTATTCGTCAGCTTCGATAAGATTTTGGTGCTCACCCCGCAGAAAGGCCTGTAGTCGGGCGGTATTGCTGCCCTGATGCTCTGGAATGGCAACCGCGATGCCGTGGGAGGCCAGCTGCTCCCCCAGGTAGGCAAAGTTGGCGCGGGTGGAGGCGAGCGGGTGGGACACAACCACCAGCGGGACGAGATGGTCGGCCTGCGGAAGGTAGAGACTGCTGAGAAGCGGCTGGGCGACCTCACCCAGCGACTCGCCCGGCGACTTGCCCAGTGACTCACCCAGTGACTCACCCAGTGACTCCCCAGTGGCGGCGGGGTAGCAAGCTCTCGCTTGAGAACGCTGTAGGCTCCTGGCTGCCGCAGGTCTGGGGGCAAATCTGGAGGCATTGGATGGCGCTGCACGGCGGCTGAGCCACTAGACAGACTAGATGCCAGCGATCGCCTATGGGACTGCTGGATAGCCTCAACGGCCTGCTGATTTTGGCGGGTGAACTGGTCAATGTTGCTCAATAGGGTAGGCAGCGCTGCCGCGCGAATCTGGACCTCACCCGGAAAGTGGCGCAGTACCGTCAGCGGAGACAGGCCCGCTGGGTCTTCAGCCGCCGCAGTTAGCGCCTTGCGCAGCGCCGCAGCGCCGGTGGCGCTGTCTTCAGCATTGCTTTTAGCCTCAATCAGCGTCCCCAAGCGCCGCAGCAGGTCGTCCCCCATGGCCGAATTGACCAGCTGAAGCACGACGGTGGGCGTTGCGTCGGTGGCGTCACGCAGCTGTCTACGGATATAGTCTTGAGTCTCGCTATTTAAGGAATTGAGAACGAAAGCTAAGTCGCCTGCAGGCGGCTCACCCTCAGCAAAAGCTTCTAGAGAGCGACGAGAAATAGAGGCTTTTAGGGGACCTGCCGTCAGGGTTATCCGGTCAGCGGCGAAGCCGGGGTGCCCTCCCCCAAGCGCTAGCCCAAGGCCTAAGCAGGCGGTCCCAATTCGTCTCAGCCCAATTCGTCTCAGCAAAAGTGACGTCATTCCCCATGGTGATACAAGACCTCTCATATGATACTCGCCTAGATTGGGAAAGCCCCTGCCTCGAGGCGCTCTGGAACCTTGTCCGGACAAAACCGTCTCAAGGACTACAATTGCGAAGGCGATCGCTGCGCAGCGCATCCACGAGTACTAGGTTGAATAACAAGATCACCCTGACCCACCGTCAGGGTGCAGCAGGGCTCTACCACAGCCGTCAAAACCTCCCATGGTTTAGCAACGGCCTACGGTAAACCAAGTCATACAACCCCTATGGAAACTCAATTTACTGCCGAAGTTCTGCGCTTGACAAACGAATTTCGGGCTAAAAATGGACTGAATCCGCTGGTAGCCAACGACGAGCTTGACGCCACCGCGACCGCCCATTCTAAAGACATGGCAGATCAAGATTACTTCGACCACACCGGCCAGGACGGCTCTAAGCCCTGGGACCGGGCCGAGACCTTCGGCTACGAAGCCAGAAGCATGGGCGAGAATATTGCGGCGGGCTACCGCACCCCTGAGCAGGTGGTGCAGGGCTGGATCGACAGCCCGGGGCACCGAGCCAACCTGCTCAACGAGAGTTTTACCGAGCTTGGTGTTGGCTACCACCTGCTAGAAAACGACACCGGCAGCGTCAATTATCAGCGCTACTGGACGCAGGTGTTTGGCAGCGGCGACCTCAACCCTGAGAGCAATGTGGCGGGGTCTGAGTCCAAGCCCGAGCCCAAGCCTGAGCCTAAATCCGAGCCAGCACCAGCTCCGACGTCCGAGCCGATGCCCGAAGCTGGGCCTGAGTCTCCTCTAGATCAGCCCTCTGTCGCTGAACTGACGGTAATCAGGGGCACCGATGGTCAAGATCGCCTGCGGGGGACAGCGCTCAATGAGCTGATTCAAGGCTTTGAAGGCAGCGACGCTCTCAGAGGAGAAGCTGGAGACGACATCTTGATGGGCGGTCGAGGCTCAGACGTGCTCAAGGGAAATCAAGGCAGCGATCTTCTGATCGGCGTTGACCTGGAGACGGCGGGCCGGGGCGAGCGCGACGTCATGCGCGGCGGCGATGACGCCGATATTTTTGTACTGGGCGACGAGAGCGGGGCCTACTACAACGACGGTGACGCTGGCAGCCTGGGACGCCGCGATCGCGCCGTAATCCGCGACTTTGACGCGGCGGCTGGCGATGTGATCCAGCTTCACGGCGATGCGGAGGACTACCGCCTGGGGTCGATGTCTCGTACCGAGACCGTTGGGATCTTCCTGTCGGAAGGGGACAGCGCTGAACTGGTGGCGGTCGTGAGAGATGGCGGTGACCTGAACCTCAGCAGCGATGCTGTCAGCTTCGTGGGCTAACCGGTCAGAACGCCGAGATTCAAGCCTCAGTTAAGGCTGGCTCGCTTTAAGCCGGTGAAGGGGCTACCGCTGAAGCACCAAAAGACTATCGCGTTAGCGCGGCTTGTATTCTAGCTTTGGCCACATTGCTTTTGCTATGAGTTGCGCTCTGGCCTGAGGGCTGGAGCGCAATTTTTTGCGTCAGCGAGCAGAAACGACCGTTAAGAAACCTGGTGCAATCCAACGGATTGTGTACAAAATTTAATGGGTGTTGCTTGCGCGTCGCCCCTTTTTATCAACGCATCGTCAAACTACGATTACCGGATCACTACTTTATGAGCAGGGAACTGTTACTCCAGGCCACATTAGGTCTGATAGACCCGTCGCTGATTGGGGCTATCGGGCTCGGGCTGGGCTCTGTCGTTTTCGTCGAGCTCGTCCGAGACGTCTACCACGTCGTCAGTCACTATTGGCCTCCCCTGCTGCGACTGCATAAGCTGCACCACCAGCTTTACCGCAAAGACTTCAGCATCATCAACCTCAACACCTACCGCAAAGCGCAGATCTACAACGACGCCCCAGAAGCGATCGCTATGATGGCGGCAGGGGGGCTGCTGTGGTGGGCCGTTCAGCGCTATGCCACGGGGTTAGAGGCCAACGCCATAGGGCTGGGGGTGCTGTACGCCTTTGGCTTTTTCGCCGGGGCGATCGCCCGCTCCCAGGGCTGGCTGATTGAAAGTGACCTCACCCACAAGCCCGGAGCGCTCGACGCCCGTCCCAACGTTTGGCGGGTGAACCGCGCTTACCACTGGCGGCACCACTTCGACGAGACCACAGCCTACTATGGGGGGCACTTTACCTTGATGGATAAGCTATTGGGCACGAGTCTGGCGCTGAAGAATAAGACGGTGGCGGTCACCGGAGCCTCTGGCACCTTGGGGCAGGCCTTGATTGACCAGCTGGTGCAGCAGGGAGCTAGGCCCATTGCCCTGACCTCTTCCGAATTTACCCACGAGCGGGCTGAGGTAGTGGCCTGGACGGTGGGACAAGAAGAAAATCTGCGGGATTGCCTACAGCGCACCGATATTTTGATTTTGAACCACGGCATCAATGTCCAAGGCGATCGCACCCCGGAGGCGATTCAAAACTCGCTGGAGGTGAACGCCCTATCCAGCTGGCGGCTGGCAGAGCTCTTTTTTACCACCGTGAGCGGGCCGAGCGATCGCGCCACGAAAGAGCTGTGGGTGAATACTTCAGAGGCGGAAGTCTCCCCCGCCCTCAGCCCGCTATACGAAATCTCAAAGCGGCTGCTGGGCAACCTGGTCACCCTACGGCGGCTAGATGCCCCCTGTATTGTGCGCAAAATCGTGCTGGGTCCATTCAAGAGTCAGCTCAACCCATACGGCGTTATGAGCGCGCCCTGGGTGGCCAAGATGGTGATTGCCTTGGCAAAGCGGGACGTGAGGCTAATTATCGTCACGGTGAACCCCCTGACCTACGCGCTAATTCCCTTAAAAGAGATCTTTAGCCTGCTCTATTTCCGGCTGTTTTCCCGCGCCCAGTCTCGTGTCCGGTCCCGTGCTCAAGCGTCCCGCTCCGCAGTCTATGACGCTGCAGAGCAGACAGGTCTGCAGGCGGATGCCAACGGGACAAACCAGACGCCGTGAATCGCTCACCGCACGCCCTGGTTCAGCAGACGGCAGGCTGGATCGACCACCATTCAGAACGGCTGGTTCTACTGGGGTTGACGGTGGCCTCGCTGCTGCTGTTGACCGTCAACTTGGGCCTTCCCCTCCGGGACTGGGACGAGGGCACGATTGCCGGGGTCGCCCGCGAGCTGTCCCGCGCTCCCCTCTCTCAATGGCCCTATCCCACGCTCTACGGCGAACCCTATCTGAATAAGCCGCCCTTGATGCACGGCCTCATCGCCCTCTGCTACCGGAGCTTCGGCGTCAGTGAATGGACGACGCGGCTGCCGGGGGCCGGACTGAGCGCCCTGTCGGTGCCGCTGCTGTATTGTCTAGGCCGCCAGCTGTGGCCGGGTCGCAGTACGGCGCTCCTGGGCGCTTTGGTGTATCTAGCCTCACTACCGGTGGTGCGCCACGGGCGGCTGGCGATGCTGGATGGGGCGGTAGCGTGCTTTTTCCTGATGACGCTGGTGAGCCTGCTGCGATCGCGCCACCATCCTCGCTGGGGACTGGGAGTGGGGCTGGGGCTGAGCCTGATGGTGCTCACGAAAGGGATTTTGGGGGTGCTGCTGGGGGCGATCGCTGGGGCGTTTCTTTTGTGGGACTCGCCCCGGCTGCTGCGGTCGCGGTATGCCTGGGCGGGGATACTGCTGGGGCTGCTGCCGGCGATCGCCTGGTACGGGCTGCAGGGCCTGCGCTACGGCGGCGAGTTTTGGGCGGTGCATCTATTTGACCAGTCCCTAGAGCGGCTGTGGACGGCGGTGGAGCAGAACCAGGGGCCGCCTTGGTTCTACGCGGTGGAACTGCTGGAAACGAGCTGGCCCTGGCTGCTATTTGTGCCGCTGGGGCTGCAGGCAGCTTGGCGCAACCGGGATTTGAGCTGGGGCAAGCTGCTGCTGGTGTGGACGGCGAGCTATTTTGTCGTCATTTCCGCCATGGGAACCAAGCTGCCCTGGTATGTGTACCCCCTCTACCCGGCGATCGCGCTGCTGGCGGGGGTGGAGCTGCGGCGGCTGTGGGAGACGCTGGCGGGCGACTCGGCCAAGCTCAGGCCCTCTGACCGCTACTGCTTAGTTTTAAGCTTGGGTCTAGGGCTGCTGGCGCTGCTGGCCTGGGCGGGCTGCGCTTATTTCTTTACCTCCGGAGGGTCCCCCCTACTCACCTTGAGCTTGGGCAGCATTGGGCTGACCCTGAGCGCCGCTCTGTGGCGGCTGGGCCAGCGAGACCCCATGGCCGTGCCGGTGCTGGTGTGGGGCATGCTCCTGTCGCTGCTGCTGTTTGTTTCGTCGGACCAGTGGGTGTGGGAGCTGGCGGAGGATTACCCGGTGAAACCCGTGGCGGCGCTGGTGCAAAACCAGACGCCGCCCAATGCAGCAGTTTTCACCTCTCACCCCCACCATCGCCCCTCCCTGGATTTTTACAGCGATCGCCGCGTGATTTCGGCGGACAATCAGCGCCTGCGGCGGCAGTGGCGGCGCGGGGCGTATTTGCTGCTGGATGAGGCGGCGCTGCAGCCTTGGGCGAGCAAAGCGCGAATTGCCGGCAAGGTAAATGGGTGGACGCTCTTAAAGCCTTTCCGCGACCCCAGCGAAGCCGAGCAAGCGGATAAGCGGATCGAAGCTCCCAGAAAAATTGAAGCGGCGGCAAATGATTGAACCGATCGCCCCCCTATTTCTCCAAAATATCCGCAAACGCAAAGCTCGGTGCGGCCAGCACCAAAATCGTTGACGGCAGCTCAGCAATCCACCCCTGCATCACATCGTAATGCTCGCGAAATTCCTCAGTCGGGTCAGCCAAACCCAACAGCACCCGATCGGCACTGCGGGACGATTCTTGCAAAATCTCTCCAAAATCGCGGCCATTGGCTACCAGAATATGGGGCACAGCGTCAACGTAGAGCTCCTCGATTAAGGCCTTCATGTTGTCCTTAGCGGCCTCCTTCGCTTCGTCGTCAGGCACCACCAGCTTCAGGTGAATGCGGGCGTTACGCCATTGAATATCGTCCCGCAGCAGCTCGGCAATAATCAGCATCAGCGCCCCATTGGCCTGCAGTCCCCCCCACCACACGTCAATCTGACGGAACTGCTCAGGTGAGGTCTCTTTATCGCTGTAGACAATCACGTTGCGCTCCGCCTGGTGCAGGTGGGCAATCAGCTCGCAGTAGCGATCGCGGTTCTCCAAATTGTCGTTGTCCCCCAGCAGAATCGTGTCGGGCACCAAAGGCCCCAAGCCGTAAATCTCCACCAGTCGCTCCGCCCCTTCAAATGGGTCAGGGGCCGTCAGCACGCGCACCAGTGCCTGCACGCCTCTGTCCTTGAGGTATTGGCTAATGCGCAGCTCCATGTCCTCCTGCTGATTCACGTCCCGAGAGCCCGTGGGCAGAATGCTGGTGACCGTAAAGATGCCTCGGTTGTGGTTGAGGGCGTTGGCTAGCTCAATCAGCCCCCAGCGGCGCATGGGAGCCCCCGACAACACCAGCATGTTGGGCCGCCAGTTTCTGGCGTCGGAGTGATGTCCCAGCTGAAACAGACTGGTCCGCAGCAGCAGCATCCACAGGCCGCGTCGGGCGTCGCCCCAGGTGCTCTTCAGCTCACGCCGCTGAATCCAGAAAAAGATCAGCAGAACAATCACGCCGGCCACGCCAGTAGCCAAAGGGTTGATCAACACCATCACGGCCAGGCAGCCGATGGCACCCAAAGCCGACAGCGACCAGTGAACCGAAAATAGCGGCCGGAACGACGGACTGTTCAAGAAGCGCTCGATGCCCGCCGAAACGTTGAGGACCAGGTAGGTAGTGAGAAAGAACATCGTCAGCACCGGGGCAATCAGGTTGAGATCCCCCAGACAAACCGCCGCGATCGCCACGCCCAGGGTGACAGCTGTGCCAATGCGGGGCTCATCCGCCGGGCCACTGCCCTTGCCCAAAAAAGAAAGCCACTTGGGCAGCACGCCGTCCCGCGCCAGCGCCTGCAGAATCCGGGGGGCGCCCAAGATGCTGCCCAGGGCGCTAGAGAGGGTCGCCCCCCAAACCCCCAGCAGGATGGCCGGCCCCCAGAGAGCGATCCGCTGCATAATCAGCGGGTCTGAAACCAATGTCGCAGCATCGGCCCGCGTCGCCAGGAAGAAGGGGAGCACCATGTAGATGACGTAGCCCGTCAACACGGCTGCCAGCGTCCCTTTGGGAATCGACTTAGTCGGCTCTTTGAGGTCGCCAGACATGTTGACCCCCGCCATGATGCCGGTGACGGCAGGGAAAAAGACCGCAAACACCCCCCAAAATGGCTCCCCGCCCGAGGTGCCCCACAGCTCCACTTGGGTGGGCTCTAGGGAAGACCCGAAGGCCAAAGAGAGCAGGGAGAGGGCGATCGCCGCCATGATGAAATACTGCGCCTTGATGGCCAGCTCGGCTGACGTCAGGGCTAGCCCCGCCACCGCAATGGTGACAATCAGCGCCACATAGGTCTGGTCGAAGCGGCCAAAGGCGCTGACCACGCTCTCGGCAAAGCCCAGGGTGTAGAGGGCCACCGACAGAGCCTGGGCAAAGTAGAGGGGAATGCCGACCGCCCCCCCGGTTTCAATCCCTAGTGAGCGGCTGATCATATAGTAGGCCCCTCCCACCCGCACCACCCGGTCCGTGGAGATCGCGCTGATGGACAGGGCCGTCAGCAGGGTGATGCTCACCGACAAGGTAACGATCAAGAAGGTGCCCAGCAGCCCCACGTTGCCGACAACCCAGCCAAACCGGAGGTACATGATCACCCCCAAAATGGTCAGAATCGAGGGGGTGTAGACCCCGCCAAAGGTACCGAGTCCGGTTTCTGCGGCAGGAACCACCTGAGGTGATGATTGGGGATCTTGAATTGTCGGAGGAGGCATAGATTCAGGTCAAGACATTGCTTAAAATGAAAGTCAGTACAAGTATGGTGTTTGGATTATAGGCGTCTGCCTACCGGCTCACCGTACCGCTTTAGAGAGACGATTCCGCTGGGGTGCAGCTCGCTTGGAAAGATGAGTCCGCGCCAGTCCGTTGCAGTGCTCGGGGCCATGCTCTAGGCAGCGTTTTGGGCAATGCTTTACTTTATAAAATTGATTGCGCCGCAGCGCCGCAGGTTGCGTCCCCGAGACCCTGCCGCTAACCGATCAGCGAACTTTGGGGAGGCGTAGGCTGAGTCTCCGAAGGGACGGGGGAGGTAAAGAAAAACTGCCGGCAGAGCAGATTAATCTGCTCTCGGTAGATACTATTGAGCTGCTCTGCCAGCGCGGCGCTCGACAGCTCAGGCTCTGTGGAGCTGACCAGCCGCAGCTTGTGGGCGCTGTCCATGCTTCCCGGTACAGGGCGGCTGAGGTGGCTGGGGTCGGTGGTGACCAGGCAGTCGGCGCTGTCGAGGTATTGAGACCCCTCAGTAGAGCCATCGAGCCTGGGCCAGTCTGCCAGAGACGCTGGTCCTTGATAGGTTTGAACAAGCCGCAGCAGCTGGCGCTGCTTGATTTGCGCCCCCACCCAAGCTGACGCCCAGCAGTGGGTGTGAATGATCGGGTAGAGAACGCCCTGCGATTCTTGGTAGCGTAAGAAAGCCTGGGCCGCTACGTCTAAAGCCTCTAGAACGCGATCTATGTCACCCTTGAGGGTAATCGGCAGAAAGATCTCGCGGTAGCGCGGATGGTCGACCTGGAATGGCTCAGAGTGATGGGCAAAGACATCCACATGCCACCCCTGTTCCGCCAGTTGCCAAGCCGCCTGCCTATAGCCGATGGGGACGCCCGGTGAATTCGGGCCCGAACGGGGCGGCTGCGAAATGGCGCTGCCATCGTCGATAGCAATGAATGCGATATGCCCTTTGCGTTGCTTAACCATAGGTAATCCGTCGTCTGGTAGCGTTCTCTATTCCAAAAGAAACGATTGTGCCCGCGATCGCTCCTAACTGGACTCTTATGGGAATAAACTATCAAGCTTTGCCAGTTTATAGGGTTTCTGATGAGCCACCAAGAATTGCGTCCGAAGAGCTCTTCACAGTTTTCGGAAACCCTGAACCGCTTTTGTCTTAAAGAGAAGGCCTATTTTCTGCGATAGTTTTGGCCTATGATTGGCTATCGAGTTTTCTTGCGAACACTGAGCCTGATGGGCGATTGAGTAAAAGGTATAACGAACGTCGTATTGGTAACATCATGCTGTCAAGATTTACACCGCCCCCCTTCAAAATAATGCGCCTAGCCGCCTGGCTAGCGCTATTTACCGCCGTGGCTCTGGCGATCGCCTTGCCCAACGGTCCCGGCACCTATGCCCAGCCCCAGCCCGCCGTCAGCGTTTTAGCGCCAGTATCCACTGCGCAGTTCGACTGGCGCTATCGGCGCGGCAGCATGACCAAGGAAGCCTCAGGGCGGCGCCTGCTCATTTCGTCCGCCGCGTATACCCCGCGAGAAGAAATTATTCCAGCCGATCCCAGCAACTATGGCTCGCGCTACGAAACCGACGTCTACGGTCAGCCGGCCCTTTACCCATTGATCGTGGTCATTCACGAAACGGTGGGGTCTGCCAGCAGCGCCATCAACCTTTTTCAGGCCTATCACCCCCAAGACCAAGACCAGGTCAGCTACCACAGCCTCATTAAGCGGGACGGCACAATCGTGCACCTCGTGCACCCTCAGATGCGGGCCTTTGGGGCGGGCAACTCCACCTTCGACGGGCCTAACGGTCCAGAGGCGGTCCAGACGAATCCAGCGTTTCCCCCCTCCGTCAACAACTTTGCCTACCATACCTCTCTAGAAACGCCAGGCGATGGACGGGGCAATCAGTCTCGCCACAGCGGTTATACCGATGCCCAATATCGCTCTTTGGCCTGGCTAATTGCCCAGCTGCCTGTGCCCCAAGAGCGGATCACTACCCACCGCTCTGTGGATCGATCAGGCCACAAGCAGGATCCTCGAAGCTTCGAGCCCCAGCGACTGTCGACGCTGCTGGGGCTAAGCTGACGGTAGACCTGCAACTTAATGTTATGGTTTCGTACCCTATAGTTCCTTGCGCTACGATCTTCTTATGCTATAGTCGCTTGCGCTGATCAGTCCTGCTGAATCTCGTGCGGCACCGTTAGAGGTTAGATGGCAGCCTCACAAGCCCCTACTATTCCACTCAGGTTTACTCCAAGCATCACGTGAATACTCCCCCCCCAGCCTCCTCAAAAACGACTACCACCGACATAACCAGTCTAGAAACGCTGTTTCCTTTTCAGCTCGATGAGTTTCAGAAGCAGGCGATCGCCGCCCTAGATGCGGGAAAGTCTGTGGTGGTCTGTGCGCCCACAGGCTCAGGTAAAACCCTGGTGGGGGAATACGCCATCTACCGGGCTCTGGCGCGGCGCCACCGGGTGTTTTACACTACGCCCCTCAAAGCACTGTCGAACCAAAAGCTACGGGACTTCAGAGAAAAGTTTGGCGAAGAGAACGTCGGCCTATTGACCGGGGATCTGTCGGTCAACCGCAACGCCGCCATCGTGGTCATGACCACGGAGGTATTTCGCAACATGCTCTACGGCACCGCCATTGGTCAGGTGGGCCTCTCGCTGCAGTCGGTCGAGGCGGTGGTGCTAGACGAGTGCCACTACATGAACGATCGTCAGCGGGGAACGGTGTGGGAAGAGTCAATTATCTACGCGCCGCCGGAGATTCAGCTGGTAGGGCTGTCCGCCACCGTCGCCAACAGTGAGCAGCTCACCGACTGGATTTCTCAGGTTCACGGCCCCACCGAGCTGATCTATTCTGACTACCGCCCGGTGCCGCTGGAGTACTACCACTGCAACGAAAAAGGGCTGTTTCCGCTGCTCAACGACAAGGGCACGGGCCTCAACCCCCGGCTACGCCAGCGCCGCAAGCAGCGAGAGAAGCAAAAGCCGCCGTCCATTGCTTTTGTGGTTGGGCAGCTGATTCAGCGGCAGATGCTGCCGGCTATCTACTTTATTTTTAGCCGTCGAGGCTGCGATAAGGCAGTGGGCAGCATGGCGCAGCAGACCCTGGTATCACTTGAAGAAGCCGCGTCGCTAAAGCGGCAAATTGACGAATTTTTAGCGCAAAACCCCGACATCGGTCACAGCGATATGGTGGACGCCCTCTACCGGGGCATTGCAGCCCATCATGCCGGAGTTTTGCCGGCCTGGAAAGGGTTGGTGGAGCAGCTATTTCAGCAGGGGCTGATCAAAGTGGTCTTTGCCACAGAGACCCTGGCTGCAGGCATCAACATGCCTGCTCGCTGCACCGTCATCTCCAGTTTGTCGAAGCGCACCGACCGGGGGCACCGGCTGCTCAATGGCTCGGAGTTCCTGCAGATGGCGGGCCGGGCTGGGCGACGGGGCATGGATGAAGTGGGCTACGCCGTGACCGTGCAGACGCGGTTCGAAGGCCCAGGGGAAGCCTCGTACTTAATCACCTCCGGACCTGATCCGCTGGTGAGTCAGTTTAACCCCAGCTACGGGATGGTGCTCAACCTGCTGCAGATCCACACCCTGGAGGAGGCCCGCGACCTAGTAGAGCGCAGCTTCGGCCAGTATTTAGCCACGCTGCACCTGGCCCCCCAGCAAAAGGCGATCGCCAATCTAGAAAACGACCTGCAGCACCATCTCGAGCAGCTAGCTGTGGTAGAAGACTTCGACCTGCTGGCCGACTTTCAAAAGGTGAAAGGGCGACTAAAAGAAGAGCGTCGTCTGCTAAAAACCTTACAGCAGCAGGCCAAAGAGCTGCGGACCAAGGAGATCGCCGCCGCCATGGTCAATGCGCCCGTGGGGTCGGTGCTGTCGCTACGGGGCGTGCATGTCACCGGACCGCCAGGAAAAGCGATACCGGGGGTCCTCGCGATGCGCCTTCCCAGCCCAGGGCTGGCCCCTTACCTCCTGACCCTCACCCAGGACAACCGCTGGTATGTGATTACCGTCAAAGACGTGGTGGGGCTGCACAACGATATACCGTTGCTCACCGCTATCACCGCCGTTGAGCCCCCGGCAGACCTGCTGGTCAAACCCGGCAAGTTCGATCCCGGGACCGAAGTGTCTCAAACGGTGGCAGACCAGATTCCTGATCTGCCAGGCCCTCCCACGCCGCCCGAGGTGCAGGCCCAGGCCGAGCAGATCGCGGCCGTAGAGTCTCGGCTGATCAACCATCCGGCCCAAAGGTGGGGGAACCCCGGCAAGCTAATTAAGCGGCAGCAGCGCATCACCAAAATTGAATCGGAGATCAGCGATCGCCAGCAAAAGCTCGGCCAGCGCATCCACCACTACTGGCAAGACTTTCTCAGCTTGATCTCGATTCTCAGACATTTCGACTGCTTGGATAAGGTGGAGCCCACGTCCCTAGGAGAAGCCGCCGCCGCCATTCGAGGGGACAACGAGCTGTGGCTAGGGCTCGCTCTGATGTCCGGAGAGTTTGACGACTTGGCCCCCCATCATCTCGCTGGCGCCTGTGCCGCCTTAGTCACCGAGACGATGCGGCCCGATACCTGGATTAACTACCGCGCCTCTGTTGACACTGAGTCTGCCCTCAACGGCCTGCGCAACCTGCGACGGCAGATCTTTCAGGTGCAGCGACGCCGCAGCGTCGCCTTGCCGGTGTGGCTGGAGTATGAAATTGTCGGCTTGGTGGAGCAGTGGGTCCTCGAAACAGAGTGGAATGAACTCTGCGCCAACACCAGTCTCGATGAAGGGGATATCGTGCGCATCCTGCGGCGCACCATGGACCTCTTGTCTCAGCTGCCCCATATGCCCCACCTGCCGCGCTCTATCAAGAAGAGCGCTAGCTGGGCCATCAAGCTGATGAACCGCGCCCCGATTGAGGAAAGCAAAGGCGCGGCTGTCGCGGTTGAGGAACCCGAGGATACCGTTGAGGATGAGCGACTCGAAATTGAAGACGATCTCAACGAGGACGACAAGGACGACGAAGATTACGAAGACGAAGACTACGAAGACGAAGACTACGAAGACGAAGATGAGCTAGAGTCCTAACGCTGCTCCGCTTCGCTAAGCTCGACGCCGCGATCGCCTCACGGGGCTGTTGATCGTACGGGCCTCTATCTAGGGATTTTTGAAAGTGCGATACGACCATCCCGGGGGAGGAGTGTGCTTTCGCGAAATTTCAGGATAATTTAAGAAGTGCTCAGAACTACTTCTAGGCATAGCCTTGGCGCTCGGGCAGACGTCAGCACAGCGGGTACTTTGGTGAAGCGATCGCCAGCGACTTTGGTTCTTTTGTTCATCTCTAAATTTGCTCTGAGGTAGTTTATGTCTTCGGTAGAATTTAAGCTATTTGCGCCGTATAACCTAGGTGCAGCTTTGATTGGTGATTTCTCCGACTGGGAAACAGTTCCCATGGAGAAAGGGGAAGACGGCTACTTTCGGACCACCGTTGACCTAGAAGATGGGGAATACCAGTACAAGTTTCGGGTGCAGTCGAAGTCCTGGTTTTTTGAGCCCGACGAGTGGGTGGACGTCAACGACCCCTACCTCACCGATATCGATGACCCCAGCCAAAACGGCATTGCGCGCATCAAGGACGGCGATCGCATTACGGACACCTACGTCTGGCAGCACGACGATAACCCGCTGCCCGCCGACCACGAGCTCGTCATCTACGAAACCCACGTCCATGACTTCTCGGGGGGAGAGGCCGACTCAGCCCTGCGCGGCCAGTACAAGCACGTGGTGGAAAAGCTGGACTACCTGCAGGATCTGGGCATCAACGCCATTGAGCTGATGCCGGTCAAGGAATACCCAGGGGACTACAGCTGGGGCTACAACCCGCGCTACTTCTTCGCCTCTGAATCTAGCTACGGCACCACTGAAGAGCTCAAGCGCCTAATCGACGAGTGCCACGGTCGCGGCATCCGCGTGATTATGGACGGCATCTTCAACCACTCGGAGTCCTCTTCCCCCCTCACCCAAATCGACCACGACTACTGGTATCATCACGAGCCCCGTGACCCCGACAACAACTGGGGACCCGAGTTTAACTACGAGCATTACGACGAGAACCTAGACGTCAAGCCTGCCTGGAAATTCATCGGCGACACCGTCGAGTTTTGGGTCAGGGAATACCACATTGACGGCATTCGCTACGACGCCGCTCGCCAGATTGCCAACTACGACTTCATGCACTGGGCCGTCAACAAAACTAAGGAAACGGCTGGCGCCAAGCCCTTCTTCAATGTCGCTGAGCACATTCCAGAAACCCCGACCATCACCAACGTCGATGGTCCTATGGATAGCTGCTGGCACGACAGCTTTTACCATACGGTCAAAGCCCACATCTGCGGCGACAGCTTTAACCTAGAAGAGCTGAAGTCTGTTATCGACTGCCGTCGCCAAGGCTTTTTGGGGTCAACTAATGTCGTCAACTATTTGACCAACCATGACCATGAGCGCGTCATGGTAGAGCTGTCCAACCGCGATATCTTTGACGAAGCGGCTTTCCGGCGGCTGCGGCTGGGCAGCGCCATTTTGATGACGGCGGTGGGCGTCCCCCTAATCTGGATGGGAGAGGAGTTCGGGTCCTACCAGCCGCTAGACCCTGAGCCCTCAAAAATTGACTGGCAGCTGCTGCGCAATGACCCGAACCAAAACCTGCTGCAGTACTACAAAGGGCTGACCCGGCTGCGGCGCGATAACCACGCGCTCTACACAGAGAACGTTGACTTCTTTCACGAAGATCCAGAGGCCAAGGTGCTGGCCTACGTCCGCTGGAATGATGAGGGGTCTCGGGTGGCAGTTGTGGCCAACTTCTCTGAGTCCTTCCTCAAGGGGTATCATGTCCCCGGCTTTCCGGAGGCGGGCAACTGGCACGAATGGACCAGAGATTACGACGTCACCTCTGGTGAAGACGGGCTGCTTTTAGATTTGGGAGAGTACGAGGCTCAGGTTTTTGTCTGGCAAGGCTAGATCTTTTGAAACTGGGATTGGGTCAGGCGGGTCGCCAAATTTTCGCGGCCCGCCTAGAATGGAGTTGCTCCACGTTGACAGCACTTTAATGTCTGAGGGATAGCTATCCATGGCCGAACCAAACCGTAGCACAACCGATCTGAGCCGCGTCGATTCGCCCATCAACGTCCTAGCCGCTGCCCTGCTGATTTTTGGCAGCATTGCCTTTTTGGTCGTTTGGGCGCTGCAGGGTGCCTATGCGCTCGGCTAGCGCGAGTCTGTCTTCAGTCTAATAGGCCGTTTACAACAACGGCAGCGTGCTGATAGGTCGAAGCAATTTTGAGAAATGGAGTTCTCCCTGAGGGCTGCTCCACGTCTCGACTTAGACGAATGTTGTCAATCAGCAGCGTTTGCGGAAAGCGCTGTTGATTTTTTGGTTGTTGATTTTTTGGTTTAAACAGATAGGGCGGTGCAGTTCTGGTGAAAGCTCATGGCTACATTTCGAGATATGCTGAGCTACTTTCGCCCATACTGGCCTTTGGGAATAGCCAGCATAGCAGCCAGCAGCGTCTTCGAACTTATTGACCTGCTGATACCCTATGCAACGGGGCAAATTCTCAACATCTTGTCTCAGCAGCCAACGGACGCGATAGTCCGAGGACTGGTTGCGATCGCGGCTCCCCTGGGCCTCGAGAATAGCCCCAACGCCGAACTGATCGTGCTGCTTGGCCTGACGTTTATGGTCACCGTCCTGCGCGCCCCCCTACAGCCCTGGATTAGCACCTGGTTCCACTGGGACATTCCCCTGCGATCGCGGCGGGACCAAGCAGCGCGGGTGATGGAGAAGATTTTGACGCTGCCCTTGGAGTTCTACGATGAGAACAATCCCGGGCGGATTGCGGGCCGCGTCGCCAAAGGACTCTCAAACCACACCTGGACCTACCCCGAAGTTGCGGGACAGCTGGTGCCCAAACTCGTTCGCATCGCCGGTATCTTCGCGGTAATTTGGTGGATTGAGTGGCGCATTGCCCTGCTGTTTTTGGTCTCTTTTACCCTGATTCTGGGGTTCACTGTGGCTCACCTGCGGCGGTTGATCACCAAGGAGACGCTGCTCGACCACCACATCGAAAATACCGAGAGCCGCATGGCCGAAGTGGTCACCAATATCAAAACCGTAAAGGCCTTCGCCACCGAACAGCGAGAGCTGACCCACCAGCAGCAGCGGCTGCAGCGGGAGTTTAAGATGGTGAACTATCGTATCCATAGGGGCTACGTGGTGCTGTTTACTTGGCAGCGAACGTTTGTGCAAAGCTGCGTGTTTGCTATTTTGATGCTGACGCTGGTGGCGGCCCTCAACAATCAGATCTCCCTGGGATATTTCGTCACGACGCTGACGATCTCCAGCATGGCCTACTCGGAGCTAGAGCCCATCAGCGTGGTTGTCGAGGTGTTTGCCCGCCGCTACGCCTCTATGCTGCGGTTTCACGAATTGATGGCAGAGCCCGTGGGCGAGGATGCGGCTAGCCTCAACGATCCCGCCGCCGTTCCCCAATACCAGTTCACCGGCAAGCTAGAGTTTTCTCGCCTCACCTTCGGCTACGCGCAGGAGCGCCCCGTCCTCAAAGGCATCGACCTGCTAATTGAGCCCTACCAGACCGTGGCGCTAGTGGGACGCTCGGGTTCGGGGAAGTCTACGCTGGTGAAGCTGCTGTTTCGCTATTTCAATCCCAACCAGGGCGGCATCCGCATCGATGGTCAAGATATCCGCACCCTAGATATCACGGGCTACCGCAGACGGCTGGCCATCGTTCATCAGGAGGTGGACGTGTTCAACGGCACCTTGCTAGAAAACCTCACCTACGGGCGACCCGAGGCTTCTTTAGAAGACGTAGAAGAAGCCTGCCGCGTGGCCCGGGTAGACGACTTCATCCACCGCCTGCCCCGGGGCTACGGCACCATGGTGGGGGAGCGGGGGGTGCGGCTGTCGGGCGGCCAGCGGCAGCGGCTAGGCATTGCGCGGGCGCTGCTGGTCAACCCCGATGTGCTGGTGTTCGACGAGGCCACCTCTAGCTTGGACTACGAGTCCGAGCGGGCGATTCAGCTGGCCATGGGCAGCATTTTAGCTACTAGACAGGAAGCCCCGCGCTCTACCCGTCAGGGTGTGCGTCGGGATGAGAGTCGCGCTAGCCGAAGTGCGCCCGCAAAATGATGCACAGCGGATAGTGCGCTCAGCGCTGAGGCTAGCAGTTGGTATGATAGAGATAGCAAGGTGATACACCCCGCAAAGAGTGTGACGGGCCCGTAGGCGAAAGCTGCAAGTCACCCGTTCCTCAGTTTGCAAATGTATCTGCGACACATAGTGCGTATCCTCCCTCGCGGAGATGAAAATTCAAAACTCTGCCGTGGGGCATCAGGCGGAGTATAAACCTATCTCAGGATATGTCTCGGCAATAGCTGGGAGTCACTGAGGAAGCCCGCGCTGTACAGCTTGCTGTCAGCGTCGGGAGGATGTCACGCACCCGCACCACCTTGATTATCGCCCACCGCCTGAGCACGGTGCGGGAGGCCGACAAGATTGTGGTGCTCGACCAGGGGGCGATCGCCGAGGTGGGAACGCACCAGCAGCTGTTAGATCGCGGCGGCATCTATCACCGCCTCCACGCCCTGCAGGAAACCGGAGAGCTAAATTTGCGGTAGAGCCCGCGCAATCGCCGCACTTTTATCTCAAGAGAGCCTCTCACGACAGGGATTTCCCCAGTAAGATAAAGACCTCACTATCCTGATTTGTCTTACCACAACTTGTCATGGGCCTCGCCGAACCTCCCCTTCTGCCGCTGTTAGCTCAAGCAACGCCTCTATTAGGCAACATCTGGTTTGACCTAGGGATTTTGGCGCTCATGCTGGGGCTCTCAGCCTTTTTCGCTGGGTCAGAAACAGCCATTACGGCGCTAGACAACCTCAAGCTGCAGGCCATCATTCAGGAGCAGGGCGACCCCGACGGCATGTTCGCCGTGGTGCTGCACCGCCGTGCCCGCTTTATCACCACGCTGTTGATTGGCAACAACCTGGTCAACAACTTCTCCGCCATTTTGACCAGCAACCTGTTCGCGGTGTGGCTGGGCAGCGCCTCGGTGGCGGTGGCCACCGCGGTGGCCACGTTTCTAGTCCTCATTTTCGGCGAGATCACGCCCAAATCTCTGGCCATCAACAACATCCTGCCGGTGTTTCGGCTGGTGGTGCGCCCCATCTACCTGCTCTCCAAAGTCCTTACCTGGTTTGGCATCACCACCTTTCTAGAGGCGATCGCCCAAAGCGCCATCCGGCTCTTTCAGGGCGATCGCGTCCAGCAGGGGGAATCGGTTAAAGACCTGCAGCTGATGATCGAGATTCTGGGGGGCAAGGGCCAGCTCGACCTCGTCAAGCATCAGCTGCTCAACCGCACCCTAATGCTCGACCGCCTCAAGGCCCACGATTTGGTCAAGCCGCGCGTTGAGATGCGGACCATTAGCCACGATGCCACCATTCAGGACCTGGTTGATCTGTGTCTAGATACGGGCTATTCCCGCATTCCCGTTCAGGAAGAATCGAAAGATCAGATCGTTGGGATCGTTCACCTCAAGCGAGCCCTTCAAGAAATGCACGGGCTGGGCCACGAGCAAGATCAGCCCAACGCCAACCAGATCCGGGTGACTCAGGTGATGGACCCCCCGGTCTACATTCCAGAAACCAAGCGCGTAGTGGATTTGCTAAAGGAAATGCTGCAGCAGCGGCTGCATATCGCCATTGTGGTGGATGAGTACGGCGGCACGGTAGGGCTAATCACCCTGGAAGATATTCTAGAAGAGCTGGTGGGCGAAATCTATGACGAAAGCGACTTTCCCGCTCAGCAGCGGGCTGTACAGCGAGCCCGCAGCGGCCGTCGCCGGATGGGGTGGCGGGGGTCGCAGTTGCCTTAGACCTGCTGCCCTGAAAAATTTGACAGCTCAACGTCAAACTGAGGAAATCCCATGTTACGATAGGAATCCGTGTGAAATGGGTCGGTGCCCGAGTGGTTAATGGGGGCGGACTGTAAATCCGCTAGCTAAGCTTACGTTGGTTCGAATCCAACCCGGCCCACCACACTTTATAGCCTCTATTTATAAAGCGACTCAGCGGCATGAGCCAGATGACGCCGCTTATTGACAACAAAAATCCGCCCGTGTAGCTCAGTGGTAGAGCGCACCCTTGGTAAGGGTGAGGTCACGAGTTCAATCCTCGTCACGGGCTTTGCAAAGCAGATTTGTGCCCCAGCCTATGCTCATCTAGAGTAGGCGATCGCTTGGCGTCCCTGTCTCGCACCTCGTTCAGCCCCAAACGACATCTACCTATACGCTCATTTATTGAGGCACTTACGCTTGAACTGCGCTGTATGACGCCAGCCATAAGTAATTTCAGCCTAAATTAGCCCGACTCATTATAAATCCCGTTGGCCATCCTCCACCTTTTAACGTTGCTTATCTTAAGTTTTCATTTAATATCGGATATAGACAGCTGTTCTGAAGTAGGTATAATAAGCCCACCGCGCGTCATTCACGTGTTCTTCAGAACTCAAATTTGTCTCAGACCATTGCAGTGTTAATTGATATTTGAGAGGATTTTCATGCCTACGTATAAAGTTACTCTAGTCAGCGAGGCTGAAGGGCTAAATACCACGATTGAAGTGCCCGATGACGAGTACATCCTTGATGTTGCTGAAGAAAAAGGTATTGACCTTCCCTTCTCCTGCCGTGCAGGCGCTTGCTCGACCTGTGCCGGTAAGCTAGAATCTGGAACTATCGATCAGTCTGACCAATCGTTCCTCGACGACGACCAGATTTCCGCCGGCTACATTCTGACCTGTGTGGCTTACCCCACCTCTGATTGCACAATCACGACTCACCAGGAAGAAGCGCTGTACTAAGTCAGCCTAAATAGTCAGCTTGAAAGAGGGAGAGTGGAAGAGATGATCCTACTCTCCCTCTTCTTTATTGAGACGCGCGCCAGAAGACGAGCCGGTCATGCAGCGGCTGCAGAACGCTGCCAGGATAGTAAAAGCTAAGAATGCGATCGCTCGTCCACCCTAGCTCTCCCAACTTGTAGGCTCCAGTTTGGCTCATGCCGACGCCATGGCCAAAGCCTCCACCCACAAAGGCATAGCCCGCCAGAACGGTCTCAGTCGGAATTTGAGCAACGGGGGCAGACGACGGGAACGGGATATCGGCCTCCACCTTGTTAGCTGTAGGATCGGCCTCTGACGCCGCTGGAGACGTGCCGGGTGGAAGCGCCTTCGAGGCTGTCGTTGCCTTGGCGGCCTGTGTCGACTCGGGCGAAGACGCTGCGGGCGCTGCAGGTTGCTCAGGTGAAGGCGGCGCCATCGGCTTTTCGTACAGAGGCTCCAGATAAAACAGCGTGCTGATAGGCGGGTAGAGCGCCCGAATGATTTCGTCTTTCTTTAGCTTGACGGTCCCTTTGTCGGTGACCACCTCTAGCACCTGAATGCGGCCAGAATCAGCCCGTTCAGTAATCTTCAGCTCAATCAGCTCAGAGAACCCTGCGGAAGGGTGCTGAATTGCCGCCAGGTAAGCCTGCATATCGGCCGCGATTTTAGGCAGCTTTTCTTCTCTACGCCAGCGGAACCGCTCCCACCCGGCTTCGTTGAAGCCTTCTGACATCGACATGAAGCGACGGAAGTTCTCTTCACTGGCCAGGCTGTGTTGCGAAATGTCCCATAGACCGTAGACTGAATCAACCACCGCTCGTAGGTAGGGACGGTTGTCGCCATTCCAAACGTCGCTAAAGGGAGCCGTCACTCCCCCGGTAGTAGAGGAGTAGAGAGCGTCAACCAGCTGGTTTTGGTAGGTGAGCACCTGACCCCGAGTTGCCTCGATGGCGCGATCGCTGACTTCGCTGGTCTCATTGAGCCCAAAATAGACCTGGCACTGGGTATCGGCGCACAGCTCGTAGTCGTCGATTTCAAAGCGCCGTAAATTCCGCAGGGCGTAGGTGCGCGCTAAAACAGCTTGGGCTTCGATGGCTGCAGTTGGGGCTGAGGGGCCAATCTCATGGGGAACAACACCCCGCAGATAGGTCTCAATAGGAACGTGAGTAACAACGGTGTAGGTGCCGTAGGCGTTGGGCTGCAGCGTGACGTTCCCGCCATAGCGCCGGGATTCAGTGTTGTCGTTGAGCTGGTCGATCTGCATCTGACCCCGCTGCGTTTCGATCTTGGCGAAGTCGCGGCTGTAGCTATAGCCGTCAATAATGAAAGTGGTTTGGGGCAGATCGCGGCGAATTTTAGTATCGAGAAACGCTGTCTTGGCCCCCTGAGCCTGGGCGTTATGCAGGGCCAAGCGGCGCATCAGCGGCGTCCTGTAGACCTCGCGTTTGGCCCATACTTGCCACTTTTCAGGCTGGGCCAGCTCTACCTCAAGGCCCTGCTCTCTCCAGTAGCGTGCGCTATCCTCAGCGCTCTCAAAACTCCGATGGCTACTCAGAACAATGCGCTCATCTAGGACAGGCTCAGGCAGAGGCTGACGAGTGATTTTGACCACCGCTTCGTCAGTAGTCACCGTCTGGGACTGATCGCCGACCGTAAAGGTCACCGTGAGGCGATCGCCCGCCATCGGCTCGATAGTCAGCTGGTCTGCATTATCTTCCCCAAACCGCTGAATAACGCCCACATCGATGATTGGCTCAGCCAGCAGCTGAGGCTCAGGGGTAGCGTTAGCGGGCTCGGAGGTGCTCTGCGCCGCTGCAGAGAAAGGAGCCATCGCGCCAATAGCGACAGCGGTGAGGCATCCGAGCGAGCGGCGAAGGCGCAAGCAGTTTTGCAGTACCATAACAAAAATTGATTAAGGTTCCAGCGATCGCTTTGAGCGATGGATCGATCTAGTCGTGAGCTGTAGATGGAGGATAGACCGTATAAGGGAGATGGCCATTGATACCCTGGGCTAGACCATCATCTTGACCCATTGGTTTTAGGTGATCAGGGTCAGACCAGTGTTTAAATGCTAGCCCAACTCCCTCCGTTTTAACCGATATATTTATTTCCTTCTGTAGATGTCACCCTTATGACCTCTGCCCCCCTTATGACTAGCGACGGTCTTGTGAATCCTCCTCAGCTCGCTCAGATCTTCGCCGGAGTAGCGGATAATCCGAACTGTTTTCTGAGGAAGGGTGCGATAGATGGACTATAGTGACCAACTCCGGCGGCAAATGCAGCAGACTGGGCTCGTAAGCTTGAAAGCGCTCTGCGCGGCGGCTCAAGTGTCTCCGGGCTCAGTGAGGCGGCTGCGGAACGGTCAGCTCCCGCAAATGCGACTAGACACGCTCCTCAAGCTGAGCCGGGCCCTCGACCTGTCGCTGACGGAACTGATTCAGCAGTTTTCGACCAGGGTCGATGGGCAAGAAAAAAATGCGGTGGAGCCGACAGCGCCCCAATCCCTTGCCCCCCAGCCTCAACCGCCGGAGGCGCGATCGCCACAGCAGTTTCAGCGGCTGAGCCTACAGGTGCTGGAGTCCTGGCTGCTGCAGTGGCCCACGGCGCTGTACGCCATTCAAAATGCGGCTCAAACCGGCGAGGACATCCCCGCGTCTCGGGTCGTTCCCCTGGTCGCCCCGGTCATAGCGTTAATTCAGTCGTGGGGTGTTGTGGCCATTGGCGACGTCGGGCAGGAGGTGCCCTATGACCCTCGGGTACATCAGCTGATGGCGGGACAGGCACAGCTAGGGGAGCCGGTGCGGGTGCGATACGTCGGCTATCGCCAAGCTGATACTCTGCTGCACCGGGCGAAGGTGAGTCCTATCCCGCTGCCAGAAGCTTAATGGCCGCTAGTCTTAGAGTAGGTTGCAGCCTGCGCCTAAGGCTCGCGCTCAGGGCCCGGGCGCAGGCCATCTACAATAAGGGGCTAAAAAAATGCGACACTGAAGGGCGGACGTTACGCGACCAGGTGGTATGAGTTCAGTCTCTCCAGCGCATGGGGGTCAGCACAGCGAAAGCCAACACCGTGAAGGCCAATACGGTGAAATTCGATACGATGAAGACCCCCGGGGCAAACACTCCGGCAAACCTCGAGCCGTCATTGGGGTAGATTTGGGCGGTACAGCTATCAAACTGGGCTGCTTTCGAGAGGACGGACATTGCCTAAAGGCGCTCTCCTGCGCCACGCCTCAGCCCTCAGAACCCCGCACCGTCCTCGACAAGCTTTCGGAGCTCATTAGAGGACTACAGGCTCGCTACGCGATCGCCGCCATTGGTGTTGGCACCCCTGGCCCTGTAGACCAGACGAGACGCGTGGCGCGGGTGGCAATTAATCTGGCAGGCTGGAGTAATGTTCCCCTTGCAGACTGGATTGAGGCGGCCACCAGCTGCCCTACGGTGCTCGCCAACGATGCCAATTGCGCCGGACTGGGGGAGGCCTGGCTAGGGGCAGGGCGTCCCTTCGAAAACCTGATCATGCTGACCCTCGGTACGGGTGTAGGGGGAGCTATTGTTCTAAATCGACAGCTATTCCTTGGCCCCCACGGGGCGGCGGGAGAGCTGGGGCTGATTACGATTGATCCCCAGGGGCCGCCCTGCAACAGCGGTAACAGCGGCTCTCTAGAGCAGCATCTCTCGGTGCAGGCCATCCATCGGCGTACCGGCCATAGCCCAGCCGAACTCGGTCAGTGGGCTAGTGAGGGAAACCCAGAGGCGATCGCCTTTTGGCAGGGTTACGGCAAACACCTGGGCGTAGGTCTAGCTAGCCTCATCTATGTGCTGACGCCCGAAGCCATTATCATCGGCGGGGGCATCAGCGCCAGCGCTGAATTCTTTTTACCGTCTGTGTGGTCAGAGCTAAAGCAGCGGGTTTTGCCCAGCTCCCGCGCTGATGTGCAGCTGCTGGTCGCTCAGCTCGGCAACCGAGCGGGGATGGTGGGAGCCGCTAAGCTGGCGTGGCAGACGGCAGTAGCCGGCCAAAGCACCACGGCCCGGCAGAACGCTGACCCGCAGAACGCCAACCCGCAGGCGACTCCATAATATTTACCTACTAAGAGCCATGAACTACGTTATTGCCGTCTTTCTCGATAGCGCCGCGGCCAGTGCTGCCCAGACACACCTGCAAGAAAACGGAATTCCTGCCGAACAGGTGACCGTGGCTGGCCGCAATACCTCAGTCAATAGCGACCTAGCCTTTCTGGGCCTCCGCAGCGGCCAAAAACGATTCATGGCCTATTGGCTAGTGCCGTTTGGCTTTATGGGAGGCTACGCCTTCAACCTATCAACCCAATACGATTTGGTGGCTGCTTGGGGACCGCAAGCCAACCACATAGTTGGCGGCCTGCTGGGGGCGATCGCGGGCCTATTGGGCAGCCTGTTCACCAGCTCAAAAATTACGCCTTTTGGCAAAACCACAACCCCTCCCTACGCCAAGTGGTTGAAGCAGGGAAAGCACCTCTTGATTGTTCAAGGAGCCCCCAACGTCACCAACCGGGCGAAGAGCCTGCTGCGGCAGCTCGAGTCTGAGAACTTGGAGAGCTACGTGACGGCCAGTTAAATAAGCGCTGCGGCTGATCTCACTGCAAAGAGCCACTGGAGGGACTTTCGCCAGCGCGGCGGGCGAGCGGCTGCGGCCGCCGCGCTGGTTCTGGTCTGACTGGTTCTGGCCGCAACGGGTCTACCATCACTGGGTCTACCGTCGGCAATGCAGGCGGCGAATCTAAGAAGAGCTGCGCTGTCTCTGCCTGCTGCTCTAGCTGCTCGGTCATGGATACTAGCCCGTTTAGCCCGTTCACCAAGTCTCGTAAATTGTTGCGAAACTCAGGGTCCCCAGTGAGGGCATCTAGGTCAGCCGTAATCTTTCGCGCATTCTCAAACGTTTCATAGGCTGAGTCTAGGGTTCGCTGCAGCTGCACTACCGTGTCAGCCTGATTGAACGATTCGGAAATTTCGCGTAGGTTCTCAGAGGCGGCGGCGGCGTTGTCAGAGAGGACCACCAGGTTTTCGGCGAGTTCGCCGTCTTCCACCGCCGGGGACAGCCCCGCCAGCACGAGCTGCACTTGGTCGCTCGCTCGCCCGATATTGGCCAGAGTGAAGGCAAGAGAGGACTGGTTTTCTCTGAGAAGCGCTTCAATTTGAGCTGCAGTTAACTCAAACTGTTGAGCCGCCCGAGCCACTGAATCAGTAGTAGCAGTCGCCGATTTTGAAAGCGTTCCCAGTTCACCCTGAATGGCTTCGGTGAGGTCCGTCACCTCCTCCGTCAGCTCGGTTACCCCCGCCGCCGCATCCGACGTGTTGGTCACCAGCTCCTCAATTTCTGCCACAAGCTCGGGATTGTCAAACCGCTCCGCTAGCTGGGCCGTGGTGCGAATTAGAGTGTCATAGCTCACGCCCTCGACCCCGCTCACAACAGCGCCATCACACAAAATCAGCGCTGGGTCACAGGATTCTCCTAAGGGGCTCATCTCCAGCGCCGCTGCTGATAGGGTAGCCTGCGGCACGATATCGATGGAGGTTTCGCCAATCAAACCCACCTGGTTGGCTTCAACAATCGCGTTTTCAGGAATAATCAAATCGCCGGAGGCAATTTCGATGACGACGCGGGCGCTGTTGGTTCCGGGCTCTACGGCCTGAATGCGCCCCACCTGAACGCCGCGATAGCGCACCGGAGCACCCGGCTGCATTCCCGCAACCGTCTTGAAATCTGCGTTGATCCGGTAGCTCTGCCCGCCTAACCGCAGCCCGCGAAGCCAGAACACCAGTCCTCCCAAAATAACGAACCCCACCAGAATGAGTAAGCCAATGGAGCCTTCTCTAACAATTCGCGATCGCATAGTGCGGTGCCTGCAATGAAGTGACGGGTGAGACCTGCGGTTTCTGCCGCTTTAAACCTACCAGAGCAATGGTCCATTCATCATAGCGATGATCCAAAGCGCGATGATCAGCTCACGGGGGAGCTACTGCTGGTGCCCAGCGGTAGGTTAGTTGACCACCTGAATCGGCCCTTCGACCTTCCCGCTGAAAAACTGGCGCACCGCCGGGTCGTCGGTGGTGTCGATTTCATCAACCGTGCCCTGCCAGCGGACTTTGCCCTGATGCAGGAAGATCACCCGGTCAGCGGTGCGGCGAATTGTGCTGTCCTGGTGGGTGACGATGGCGTAGGTGCCGCAGCCCGACTCGTGGCACTGAATGTCGCGGATTAAGTCTTCAATAACGGTTGAGGCAATCGGGTCGAGACCCGCCGTCGGCTCATCGTAAAGCAGTAGGTCGGGAGTTTTGGTTTCTTTTTCAGGGCTGGAGATGATGGCCCGGGCAAAGCTGACGCGCTTTCTCATGCCGCCTGATAGCTCAGCAGGGAAGCGATCGCCGATGTCGGAGAGCCCCACCATTTTGAGGCTGTGGTCGACGATGTCGCGCACCTGATGGCGCGGCAGCTTCGAATGCTCGTAGAGCAAAAACCCCACGTTTTGGTCCACCGTTAGCGAATCAAAAAGTGCCGCCTGCTGAAATACCATACCCACGTCGATGGGGTCAGGGTTGTTCTCCACCAGACCTTCACGCCGAACACCGTCGACGTATACCTCTCCCTCGTCGGGCAGCAGCAACCCGGCGATGATGCGCAAAACGGTAGATTTTCCCGTCCCCGAGGGGCCAATGATAGCTAGCGCCTCGCCCCGGTGTAGGGTCAAATCAATACCGTCGAGAACGCGGTTGCTGCCAAAGGTCTTGCTGATACCCTTCAGCTCGATAATGGGATCACGCATTGCTTGATCTAGAATCGCTTAATCTAGAGAAGTAGATATCGCCGCAAAGACAGCTTATACGACTACACCTAACCCATAGTAGCTTTTCAGGCCTTTGCTGCGATCGCTAGTTTACTGCCTTTTTCTACCACTTTAGGCGGACGCACCGACAGGCTAGAGCCCGAAGATTCTGAATAGAGAAAAGATGCCGCCAATCGGGGCAACCACATCCCCAATGCGCCGGGTGACCCGAGAGAAAGTAGACGGCTCAACCACGATGGTGTCGTTAGGCCGCAGCAGCGGGTTGACGCTGTTGCTGGCGTCCGCCGCTAGGTCCACCTCAATTTCCTGCTGAGTAACGCTGCCGTTAGGGTTGAGCCGCAGCAGCTCCACACGCTTCTTGCGGGCCTGACGGCTGAAGCCGCCTGCGGCGAGAATCGCCTGGTTGAGCGGCGTGTTGGGCGGCAGGGCAATGCTGCCGGGGCTAGAGACCTCCCCCACCACGTTTACCGTCATCACCTCGGGGGAAATGTTGGCAGAGGCGAGCTCGGTCAGCTCCTCATTTTCGAGGTTGGCAGCTTCAGGAATGATGACGCGATCGCCATCCTGCAAAACCATGTCTTGCTGCAAATCCCCTTGCCGAACCAGCTCCCATAAGTTGGCCACGAATACCTGTTGAGGCTGCCGGGTTAGCGGGTCGACGCGAATGACCTGGATATCGCGGATGTTAGCCTTTGGGGTGATGCCGCCCGCCAGCTGAATCGCGTTGGTTACCGTTGGGGCGTCGATCGCATCGGTGTCTAGAGTGTAGGCTCCGGGGCGGTTGATTTGCCCAGCAATGGCAAAGTTAACCGGACGAGCGTTGAGCAGCTGCATCGTTACAATCGGTCGGCGTAAGATAGGGCTCAGCCGCGCGGATAGGGTGCTCGCAGCCCCCTCTAAAGTCAGTCCGGAAATCTGGACAACGCCGACCATCGGCAGACTGATGGTGCCATCGGACAGCACCTGGTACTCTCCGGTGTATTCCGGGGCATCAAAGACGTCAACGCGCACCTGATCGCCGGCCCCCAGCGTGTAGGCGGTTGGTCTAGCCGGCGCAGAAGCCTGGGAGAGATAAATTGCGTTGGCAGCAGCGTAGGTCGGGGCAAGCCAGCCTAGCCCCATTAGACCGACCACAGCAGGCAGCACCGCACGGCAACCTAGTCCCCACCGAGACAACTGAGAGTTGCGGGGCCGCCTGTGCGCCGGATGATTCGGCGTGGCGTTTGACCTAGATCTGGTCTGTCGGGATGCTGGCATATTGTGTTCTATCCTCGAACTGCAGTTGTGGGGTGGCAGGCTCCTAAGTTCTATCTGCTTGATTCCACTAGGGCCGTCAGGACGACTCAGCCATGATGGGGTAACTTTTTGACTCTACTAGGACCGTCAGGATGACTAAGCCACCGTGGGGTGGCTTTAACAGTGGATGACTTTCTTGAGTCTGTCTTCAAGGGATGAAAGCCAGCGCCCTACCTCAGGACCGTCCTGATGGAGCAAGCTCCCCTCTGAAAATTGATAGTGAGTGTAGTAGTAGTCATCCAACTGTTATGGGCGGCTGCAGTCGGCCAATCGCCCTCTGCAGCTGCTTTCTTGCTGTCGTCATTAATTCATTAATAAAAGAGCGCATGAATCGGTCCCAAAGTCCTTACAAGTGGCTAAGCCGCCTTTGCCAACCCACCGCACCACCGCTGCAGGTGAGCTGGGTGCTGCCCGGCACCGTCGCCTTGGGCCGTCTTCCTGGCCACCGCGATGGGGCTATCTTGGCCGCTGCCGGCATTCAGGTTGTGCTGTCTCTTTGTGGTGAAGCCGAAGGCAGACTGTCCGACGCTGTTGTGCGTCAATTCGACTGCCAGCGCATTGTGCTCCCCGATAGTCGCTACGCGGAGCGGCTAGACCCCAAGTGCCTCAGTGAAGCAGTACTTCTCATCCATCAGACCGTCCAGGCGGGTCGCTCTATCTACGTTCACTGCTTAGCTGGGGTAGAGCGATCGCCTACGGTGGTATTGGCCTACTTATGCCAATATCACCGGGTTCCGCTTTGGCAGGCGCTTCAGTGGGTGCAGCAGGTTCATCCAGCAGCTCATCCGACAGCGGCCCAGCTCGGCGTAATTCAGGCAATAGCGCCAAAGATAGCTTAGGTCGATTCTTGGGTATGTTGACTGCAGCTGGTCCCACAGCGATTTGGCCGATATCGATTGATCCACAGCTGCGCAGCTAGACTGCTCACGCCGAGCAGCCACAGGGCATCAGACTTAACAATTGGTTACGATATTGTGGGATCACTATCGCCCCCTTAGGCCCGTCATTATTTCCCTTCCTTGAACCCTATGATCATTTCATCTGCTTCAAGCCCCGCCAAGACTGAAGACAGCATCCTCTGCTACTACGTCAACCAGAGTACAGATATTCAGGTGCTGAGAATTAGTAGTATCGCCAACTTCTATTTCGAAAAGGTGGTCTTCCCAAGCGAGCGCCTGCTCTTTGACGCCCCGCACGCGGCCTCGGTAGAAATCTTTGCTCATGCTGGCTCTGCTCCCCAGGTTGTCCCCTGTAGCCAACTTCAGGTGCGCGAGCAGCCTACCGTTGCTTAGGGGTAGCGTCCCCAGGGCCGCAAAACCATAGAGCGATCGCTAATAGTGGTTGAGCATATCTTTCACCACAATCTCGCGAATTAGCACCTGCCCAATGATCGCTAAGGGCAGGGCTAGAAACAGCCCTAAGAAGCCAAAGAATGCGGCAAAGCCCACCTGCGCCAGCAGCGTGAAGGCGGGCAGTAGCGCCACCTGGCGTCTCATTACCAGGGGCGTCAGCAGGTTGCTCTCCACCTGCTGAATGACAACATATAGAATTACCACCGCCAGCGCTTTCCAGGGGGAGTCAATCAGCGCGATAATAGCGGGGGGAATAACGCTTAGAGCCGGGCCAAAGTTGGGGATGAACGTCAGCGCTCCAGCAATTAGAGCGTTGACTAAGGCTAGGGGCACCCCCAAGGCCCAGAGCCCAATGCCGCTAAGTACCGTGATGACGAGCATATTGAAGATAATGCCGATGGCCCATCCCCCTAAGGCGGACTCGCATTTATCCAAAATTTCGTCAAAGCGATCGCGGTACGAGGCCGGAGCCAGGTTGAGAAAGACGCTGCGGTAGCTCAGCGGACTCGACAGCAGCATAATCGTCAAGATGATCACCAGCAGGCTGTCGAGCAGCACGCTGAGGGTGTTGGAGAAAATTGAGAAAAAGTTATCAAAGACGTTGGAAATGATGGAGCGGGGAGACTGAAAGAACTGATTGAGGAACTGCCTGAGGTTATCTGCGATCGCCTCAGGCAAGATGTCCTGCAGATCTCTAATCCAAATTCCCATGCGCTCAACTCCTATCGGCACGAGCAGAGTGAGCTGCTCAAACTGATCGACAAACGGCGGCACGACAATAATGGAGAACGCGGTCAGCAGCAGCACTACTAGAATTAGAACTGTGACAACGCTGACCCACCGCTGTACCTTGACGGTGGACCGCATCGCGCTGACCACCCGATTGAGCGCCGTCGCCAGCACAATGGCCGTGATGAACAACAGCAAAATTGGCCGAATTTGCCAAAGAATATAAATGCTGATGAACAGGGCAACGAGGCTAATCCACTGGTTTAAGCGCAAGTCGTAACGTCCTCTAAGTCGGAAGTATGGCTATCGGGTGAATCGATGATGGCACAGAGCGTATCACAGAATTCGAGGCGGAATGGCCCGTCAGGCGGGAGATCTTTTAACTTCTTTCGATTGAGGGAGGGGGGCGCGCTCTAAGGCTGTTAAGGTGGAAAATATTTTGCTGATCTTTGTTGAAAGCAAAAGCTGGGCTCCGCGACGGCAGCGGGAGCCTAACGATGCTTGACTCACTTCAGCCACAGTACGACCCGTTTTTTCAGTAGCTAATTTCCAACCATGTCAATTACAAAGTCCGACGTTACCTTCATCGCTGAAGCAGCTAAAGAGACCTGTGTCTCTCTCTATATGCCGACGCACGTCGCGGGCCAGGAAATTAGACAGGATCCCATCCGACTTAAAAATCTTCTGGACCATGCCCGCCAGCAGCTCATCAGCTTGGGCCGTGATGCTGACGCTATAGACAGTCTTCTCTCACCCGCCACCCAGCTGCTGGACGATTCCCAGTATAAGTTTTGGGAGCACCAAAGTCAGGGGCTAGCGCTATTTTTGGGGGAGTCCTTTGACAAAATATACTCGGTTGACTATGCGTTGAGCGAGCTAGTCGTTGTGGGCGATCGCTTCCACATCACTCCTCTATTGCCCGTGCTGCACCAGGCCGGGAATTTCCTGCTGCTGTCCCTGAGCCAGAACGAAGCGCAGCTCTACGGCGCGTCCCCAAACCACATCAAGTCGGTCTCCCTAGAGGACCTGCCCAACAGCCTGGAAGAAGCGCTCAAGTACGACGACCCCGAAGCGCAGACCCAATATCACTCCAGCGGGGCCCAAAGCCAGAGTGCCCGTACAGCGATCTATCATGGCCAGGGCGTGGGGACTACCGACGAAAACGAAAAGGTTAGAATTCAGCGCTACTGTCAGCAGATCGACAATGCCCTTTGTGACGCAGCCCGCGACAACCCGCTGCCTCTGGTTTTGGCAGGGGTTGAATTTGTTCAAGATATTTTCCGGCAGGCCAGCAAGTACCCGAACCTCATGGGCTCAGGCTTGAGCGGCAACCCGGAGGCCGAGCAGATTTCTGACCTGCAGCAGCAGGCCCTAGCACTGTTTAAACCGTTGATAGAAGAGGAGGTGAACAAGGCTTGGGAAACCTACGAGCGCCTATCGGACACCGACAAAATCACCAACCAGATCAAGGACATTTTAGTGGCGGCCCATCGCGGTCAGGTGGAGACGCTGTTTCTAGAACCGGAGCGATCGCAGTGGGGCACCTACGACGCCAAGTCGGCCCACGTCGAGCTGCATGAACAAGCCCACCCCGAGAGCAGCGATCTGATGAATATCGCGGTAATTCAGGTGCTTGCCAACAGCGGCGCGGTCTATAGTCGGTCAATGCCCTCGGATTCGCCCGTGGCGGCTACGCTGCGCTACCCGCTCTACGCCGATCAAGAAACTAGTGAGGCAATTCGCGGGTAGGCTCGCGAGGCCTGATCAATTTCTAGCCCCGTCCAGGATTGGGGCATCTGTTTGAGAAGCTTCTCAAAGCAGAAGTAGGGACGTGGCAATGCCGTGTCCCTGCTTATAGCATTGCCTATGATGTGTCACGGTTTGAGCCCGCGACACTGTCCTAATCAACTGACCCGCTGCGTAGCGGGTCAGCCTAAGAAGAAACTAGCAGTTTCTTAGAAGCAATGCGGCCAAAGCTATAAATTCAGACCTTTCGCATGAAACGGGTGAAATCTCCCTGAGTGATTGTCAGTGGCAAAGCAGCAGAGGACGTTCCGCCAGGTGCTGACAGCGCTACCGGACCGGCACGGTGGAAGGAATAGTCGATATGGGATGGAGGCGCTGAGCCCGTTCAGCGTATTCTTCACTTAGACCTCGTCTCCGACCTGTCAGCGCGCAATGGATGGGACAAAAGCAGCAGTGCTCAGAGCCTGTTCGGGGTGCATTATACCGAGCAACCGTAAGACCCGTTGGCGAAGCCTGCGCTTCGCGCATAGAGAGTAAGTCTCGCAAGGCAGGTGCTGCGAAGCAGAAACATCTTCGGGCAGCTTGACTACTCCCACGCTTTTTAGCCATGGGAGTAGTCGAGTTAAGGCCGATGCCCGTGGAAGCGAATGCCCAAGAACAGGTCATACATAAAGCTAAAAAAGTCTTTCCCTTGAAACAGCCCTAGCGTCTGGTGGCAGCCCTTCTCGTCGAGCAGCGGCTGAGTTGCCCGATACGCCGTCTGATAGTGGTACCAGGGAATTGACGGCCACAGGTGGTGAATCAGGTGGTAGTTTTGACCCATAATCAGCAGGTTGAGCACCGGACTGGGATAAACGCGAGCGTTCTTCCAGCGATCGCGCTCCTGGAAAGGGCGGTGGGGAAAGTAGTCGAAAAACAGGCCTAGGGCAATGCCGACCACCAAAGCGGGCGAGAACCAATAGTTGAAGATGAAGCCCAAAAAGTCGTACTGAATCGCCAGATAGACAATTGTCGCCACCACAGCGCGGCTGAGAAACCATTCCAGCAGCTCGTACTTACGCCAGAGCCTGCGGCGGAAAAAGAAAACTTCGTGGTAGAAGAACCGGGCGGCAATCATCCACAGGGGGCCTCCGGTCGACACAAAGTGGTCCGGGTCATTCTCGGGGTCGTTGACGTTGGCATGATGCTGCATATGAACCCGCGTGAACACGGGGAAGGCAAACCCCAGCATGAGGGCGCTGCCGTGCCCCAGAGCGGCATTGATAATGCGGTTGCGGTGGGCGACATTGTGAGACGCATCGTGGATCACCGTCCCCACGAGGTGCAGCGCCAACACATTGAGGCCAAAGCAGCACCAATGGGGAAAATTCCACTGCCAATAGCCAAAGACGGCGGTGATTGCCATCGCCACCGCCGCCAAAAACATAATCAGGTTGAGGTTGAAAAACTTGTCAGTTGGACCCAGTAGCTCTCTAGGGGCCATTCCACTCCTCACCGTCAGGGGCCTTACTGCCTCCGACATTGACACTCTCTCCTGCTAACCGTCCTTCGGTAGTATAAGCTACCTACGATTAAGAATAAAGTTTTATTAAATTAGCTCATTTAATTAGAGCTACGCCCATTCCCCTAACTCTACTAATGGATGCCGGTCCAGGTGAGTTAGAGGCTGCTGCTTCCTTCGGTAGCAAGCTGCTTGAGGTATCGCTCAACTAACAAGATAGCAACAACACCATCCACCGGGCCGGGAATCGAGCGCAGGGACTTAGGAACCCACCGCGTTAGCCCTGAGGCGGGGTATAGCTGCCAGTAGCGATCGCGAGCCTCCAGGGTGCTGTTGCGCTCGTCGACCAGGGCAATCGGCAGCGGATCAAATCGCGCCTGGAGTTTGGCGAGCCATTCCTTTGAGCTGGTTTGGTTTCCCAACACGAGCTGCGAAACCTCAAAGCGGAGAATCAGAGCAGCGATCGCCGTGAGGGTGACCTCTGCAGAAACGACGTCGTGATTCAAGATGTTCACAGGGCTCGAATCGATAGGAGGGGGCGAGGGGGGAAAAGGGAAAGAGACCGCCACCACAGCAACCCCGCACTTTTCTCGGCCTGGGTCGAGGCCAAGAATAGTTCTCCTACCTGCGCTGTGGGATTGGTCAATCATCTTGCATTCTCGCGACCCGAGTCACTACCTGAGTCACTATCCGAATCGCTGTCTACATCGCTATCCATGACAGACTGGCCATCCCGAAGCACCCTCAGCTCTAGCGTCAAAGGCCCTATCGTATAGATGTCTCGGGCCGAAACCGCCCGAATCACAAAGGGCTCTGTCTGAGACTGCTGGAAATCTCGTAGATCCTCTAAAAAAGACCTGAGGTCGTCATAGCCCCGTCCCGAGACCTGCACCGTTTTAGGGAGCACGCCGGCTTGACGCGATCGCAGCTGAGAGGCAGAAATCAGTAGCTCTAACCGCTCCTGGAGCTTAGTCTCGGTATCCTCGTTGGGGTCAATCGTCACCGACGTAATCGTTTCTCCTGAGCCAAACACCAGCTCATTGGGAACAGCGTTGGCCGAGACGTCAATGCAGGATTGCCCCGAAACAACGCAGGGCTCACCGATAAGATAGTTGCCGCCAGACAAAATTTGAACGACGTAGGGCTGGCCATCGCTGATGCGGCGAATCACATCCGCAACTTCAGTGCTTCTAATTTTGACGACCTGCGCCTCCAAAGGGGCCACGCTGGGCAAAACGGCCTGGAGCACCGCTTGATTGGCCTGACGCAAAACCTGATCGATGACCTGCTGCGCCTCATCGGGGGTGTCAACCTGGATTACCCCCGCCGCGATGACCTGATTATTGAACAGGACCACATCTCCCTCCCGCAGCGCCTGAATTTCTCGATCGAGCGCCTGCACCTCACTGACCAGGATGGCTCGCTGCTGTTCTAGAATTTGCTGCTGACGCCCTAGAGCCACCAGCTGCTGCTCGCGCTGAGCGATTTCTTGATCGCGCTGGGCAAGCTCTTGGTCAAGCTGTGCGACTAGCTCTTCTCGCTCTCGCTGACGCGCTATGAGCACCTGTCGCTCCTGCTGCAGCTGATCGATTTCGCCCCGCAGCTCCGAGGACTGCTGCGTCGCCTGCTGCAGGCGCTGCTGGGCCTGCTGAAAGTTTTCCTGGGTTTGTTGTAAAGAGGCCTGGGTGTCTTTGAGCTGCTGCTCGGTTTTTTCCTCCTGACGGATGGCGGCCTGCAGCGATCGGTTGATGGTCCGCAGCCGATCTTGGGCCGCCATCCGCTGAGATTGGGCTTCCGATAGCTCACGCTCTACCCGAGTTTTTTGGCGGCGGGTCCGGTTGAGGTTGGTGCGGCTTTGCTCTAAGTCTGAATTGGCGGTAGCCAGATCGTCCTGGATTTTCCCCAGCTCAAAAACCCCCGTCCGCAGCTGCTCGCTAATGGCAAACAGCAGCCCTAGCGTCGAGGCAGAGATCACGCCTCCCGTCAAAATGGTGATCAGGGTCGCGGTTTGACGAGGCCGTAGGTTGAATAAGCTGAGGCGAGCTTTGCCAACGCGCATGCCAATGCGATCGCCAGCAGTTGCAATCACACCCCCCAAGATCAAAATGGCGGCAATTAGAATCAGGCCACTGGTCATTGCAAATGGCTAGGATTACACGCTTAGAGTACCGTATTGCCGCTGGTTTCGGAGCTGGCAGTACCCCTCTTTTCCGTCTCAGCGCTCTCCATCGGTGTTTTGTCCTAGCCGCAGCCCACGTTAGGTAAACTGCTGGCTGAGGGCAACGGGATTGTGAACCGTAATCTTTTTCTTGTGAATGGAGATCATCTCGTCTTGACGAAGATCTCCCAGCAGCCGGGTCACCGTCACCCGGGTGGACCCAATGGCTTCGGCGATCGCCTGATGGGACAGCTTGAGATCGATGGTAATTCCGTCTTGGCTCGGGACGCCAAAGTCGCGGCAAAGAATCAGCAAAAAGCTGACGAGCCTCGACCCCATGTCGCGGTGGGCCAGGGTTTCGATCATCATCTCGGTCTGTAAAATTCGAGATGATAGCCCCTGCAGCATGATGATAGATAGATCGGGCTGCTCTTGAAGCGCCTTTTCCATTTGCTCAATGGGAACCGACAGCAGCTCCACTGGCGTGAAGGCTACGGCGTGGTAGAAGCGGTCTGAGCGATGGCCGGTAATCAAAGACAGGACGCCGAAAACGCTGTTTTCCTTGAGCAGCGCCACCGTAATCTCTTCACCAGCCTCATAGACGCGGGAAAGCTTCACGGCGCCTTTGAGCAAAAAGTAGACGCGCTCAGCCGGATCCCCTGGGAAAAAGATCGTTTTGCTGCGCTCGTAAGTTTCTACTACAGGCGGGAATGCTCCGCCCCCAACCTGACGAAACAGTTCTGCAAGGGGCTGACTTTGTGTCGCAACCATGGGCTATTCTCCACCAGACGATATCCAGCAAACCAAGTCTTCGATAGCTTTTGCAAACAACCTCAAAAAGCCAAACGGCTCATCTGTAAGGTACTGCCGCGCGCCCTGCCAGCCCTGAATATCCAGCGTGGAGGGTCCGTGCGTCATTTTGCTAGGTTAATCCACCATATCTTGGCGGTGGCCAAGTATGTGATAAAGAGTTGACTTTAATATTACTTAAACTTAATCTAACGCCCACTTTTTGTATTCGAAGATACAGTTCCATACTACAGTTTTTATATTCGGCGATTTTTTTAAACTCCGAAGTGGGTCAACCCTAGATAGCGATGGCTCGCGTCTCTAGGGATCCCCCGGCACGGTGGCGACCTCCACGTCCAGTACGGTCTTGGACCAATCTGGTTTTAGGCTGCGGGGTGCGTGGGTTCTCAATAGGGTTTATTATGTGGCCGTTATACGGAAAAAACTAAGATGTTGGACCTAACTGGAAAGAAAGCGCTTGTCACCGGTATTGCTAACAACCGCTCCATTGCCTGGGGAATTGCGCAGCAGCTTCACAAAGCAGGCGCGGAGCTTGCCATTACCTATCTCCCTGACGATCGCGGCCGCAATGAGAAGAAAGTTAAAGATCTAGTGGACTCGCTGCAGCCCAGCTTGTTTTTGCCCTGCAATGTTCAGGACAACGCCCAGGTGACGGATCTGTTTTCTAACATCAAAGATCATTGGGGACAGCTCGACGTTCTGATCCACTGTCTGGCCTTTGCTAACCGAGATGACCTTACCGGAGCGTTCAGCGAAACATCTCGGGAAGGCTACCAAACGGCGCTGGACGTCAGCGCCTACTCGCTCGTCCAGCTCAGTCAGGGGGCCAAATCTTTAATGACGGAGGGCGGCAGCATCATTACCCTGACCTACCTGGGCGGCAATCGCGTCATTCCGAACTACAACGTCATGGGCATTGCCAAAGCCGCGCTAGAGATGAACGTGCGCTATTTGGCTTCCGAGCTAGGCTCTCAGAATATTCGAGTCAACGCCATCTCTGCTGGGCCGATTCGAACCCTGGCCTCCTCTGCTGTGGGGGGTATTCTCGACATGATTCACCACGTGGAAGAGGTGGCTCCGCTCAAGCGCACGGTGACCCAAGTTGAAGTGGGTAACGCCGCCGCTTTTCTGGCCAGCGACTTGGCTAGCGGTATCACGGGACAGGTCATCTACGTCGACTCAGGCTACGAAATTATGGGGATGTAGACCTACTGGCCCAGAGAGGCTGCTGGAATTAAGTGGCTGGGCAGCTGGTCACGCCGCTGCGCTAAGCTGCTTAAACGAGCAATAGACTGGGACTATTTGCCAACCACTTTAGCTGACTTGGGGGTCGTTAATTCATGAAAACTCAGGATGCTTCGCTGGAGCTGTCGACGCCATCCGCGAACGGTCACGCTGACGAACGTTCAACCCAGCAGCGTTCGCTAGAGCGGCTCGCGACGGTTCATCGTCAGACAAAGGAAACCGACGTTCGGGTGAGCCTCAATCTCGACGGTACGGGCCGCTGTGTTGCCGACACCGGGGTGCCGTTTCTGAACCATATGCTGCAGCAGATCGCCTCCCATGGGCTGGTGGATCTAGAGGTAGTGGCGACGGGGGACATCGACATCGACGACCACCATACCAATGAAGATGTGGGCATTACCTTGGGTCAGGCGCTGGCCGAAGCGCTCGGCGATCGCAAAGGTATTGTCCGCTTTGGCCATTTTTTCGCTCCCCTAGACGAGGCGCTGGTGCAGGTCACCCTCGACTTCTCGGGGCGACCCCACCTCAGCTACGGACTTTCCATCCCCACCCAGCGGGTGGGCACCTACGACACCCAGCTGGTGCGGGAGTTTTTCGTGGCGGTGGTCAACCACGCTCAGCTGACGCTACATGTCCGCCAGCTTGACGGCCTCAACTCCCACCACATCATTGAGGCGACGTTTAAGGCATTTGCCCGGGCGCTGCGGATGGCCACCGAGGTGGACCCACGACGCGCCCACGAGATTCCTAGCTCAAAGGGGGTTTTATAGCCCTGTGATTACGGTTGAGCATCTCAACAAGCTGTACGGCAGCCTGCCGGTGATTCAAGACGTCACCTTCTCTGTAGAGGCTGGCGAGATTTTAGGCTTTTTGGGTCCCAACGGCGCGGGAAAAACCACCACCATGCGCATCTTGACGGGGTATCTGCCCGCCACCAGCGGCACCGCCGTCATCGATGGGGTAGACGTCCACGGCAACTCCATGGCGGTGCGGAAGCAGATTGGCTACCTGCCAGAGACGCCCCCGCTCTACCCCGAGATGACGGTGGAGGGATTCCTATACTTTGTGGCCCGCATCAAAGGGGTGGCGGCGGGCGATCGCGCCGAGCGGGTGCGCTCGGCCATCCAGCGCTGCAACCTAACGGAGAAGCAGCATAGCCTGATTCGCAAGCTTTCCAAAGGGTTTCGGCAGCGGGTAGGAATCGCCCAAGCCATCGTCCACGATCCCCCCGTAATTATCTTGGACGAGCCGACTGTGGGGCTAGACCCGCGCCAGATTATCGAAGTGCGCAATTTGATCAAATCCCTGGCGGGGGACCACACGATTATCCTATCGACCCACATCCTGCCTGAGGTGAGCATGACCTGCGATCGCGTCACCATCATCAACCAGGGCCGCATCGTTGCCACCAACACCCCCGACCAGCTGGTGGCCCAGCTTCAGGGCGGCAGTGGCTACGAGGTCGAAGTTGAGGGGCCGCTAGAAATGGTGCGATCGCAGCTCCAGCGGCTGCCTGCCGTCCAGGCGGTAGAGCCCCGTCCCGCGGCAGCGAGCGGGGCCCATCGCCTGCTGGTCAGTCTCTCTGGCGGCACCACTGCGGGACCAGATCTGGCCCAGGTCCTAGTGGCGGAGGGCTTGAAACTTCACGAGCTGCGCCGGGTGCAGGTGAGCTTAGAGGATGTGTTCCTCCAGTTGACCACCTCTGAGCCCCCTCAGCGTGAATTAGAGCAAAGCGAATAAAAGCGACCATGGGAACCATCTTTAGCAACATCATCGCCATCTACCGCAAAGAGCTGCAGAGCTACTTCGCTTCGCCGTTTGCCTACGTGATTGCGGGTATTTTCTGGCTTTTGAGCGGCGTCTTATTTCTCCGTATCCTGCAGGACGTGCAAAACGTTGCGGCCATCAACGACCAGGTGGGGGGCGGACGGCCCGTGGATGTGCCCTATGAGGTGCTGGTAGGGTTTCTGGGCTGGCTGGCGGTGCTGACGCTATTTTTGCTGCCCATGCTCTCCATGGGCCTTTACACAGAAGAGCGAAAGCTCGGCACCCTAGAGCTGCTGGCCACCTCTCCTTTGACCAACTGGTCAGTAGCCCTCGGCAAGCTGCTGGGAGTGCTCACCTTCTTTTTGACCATGATGCTGCCTCTGCTGGTGTATGAGGCGATCGCCTTTGCCCCGGCGGATCCGCCGCTGTCGTGGGGGTTAATAGGCTTAGGCCATCTAGGGCTACTGCTGATGGCAGCGGCCATTCTATCTTTGGGCATGTTTATTTCCACCCTCACCAGCAGCACGATTTTGGCCGCTATTCTCACCTTTGCGCTGATGGCGGTGCTGCTGATTATCAACTGGCTCACCGAGAGCATCGCCGGTCCTGCTGGGGAAGTGCTGAGTCATCTGTCCCTTTTGCGGCATTACGGCAATTTAGCCCAGGGCATTTTTGAGCCGGCCAGCATCGTGCTGCTGCTCAGCTATGTGCTGCTGGGGGTATTCTTGACGGCTCAATCTATCGACGTTTTCCGCTATCAGCGATCGTAGAGGGCGTTATCCGCAAAGGGCTATGAAACACACCGCATCTATTCAGCGCTTGCGCTACCTGTTTTGGTTGGGACCTGTTGTGATCATTGTCGGCGTTGCCGCTGGTTTAGTCTCTGGAGCCTGGGGACCGCTGCCGTTGGCCCTCATCTTTGGGGGGGCGCTCATCTTAGCGCTCTGGCTTCTCTCCGAAAGCCGCTCATTCCCCACATTTTTGGGTCAGCGCTCGACTCAGGCGGGGACCAACGCGCTGCTGTCTACGGTAGCGGTCATCGTCATTCTGGGCGTCGTCAATATCTTGGCAGTGCGCTATAGCCAGCGCATCGACCTCACCGAAAACCAGCTGTTCACCCTCTCGCCCCAAACCCAGCAGGTGCTTGCGGAGCTAGATCAGCCCGTCAAGGCCTGGGTATTTTGGGACAGCGGCGATCGCGCCAGCGTCAATGAGGAGCTGTTGGACAACTACCAGCGCCAAAGCGCTCAGTTTAGCTACGAGGTGATCGATCCCCAAGAGTCCCCAGGGGTGGCCCGCCAGTTTGAAGTGCAGACCTTTGGGGAGGTGTATCTACAGGCGGGAGATGCGCGGCGGCTGGTGGAAACCATTGGGCCTCAGCAGCCCCTCTCAGAAGGATCGCTCACCAGTGGACTGGTCACCCTGCTAAGCGATCGCCAGCCCTTGGTCTACATGCTGCAGGGCCACGGAGAGCGCGCGCTAGAAGCGGGGCAGGGTGGCTTTGGCCAGACCGAGGAGCTGCTGGAAAGCGAGATTTATCAGGTGGAACCCTTGAACCTGGCTCAGACTGACTTCACCGTTCCGGACGACGCCAGCGTTGTGGTGGTAGGGGGGCCAACTCGACCGCTGCTGGAGGGCGAGGTGACAGCGCTGCAATCGTTTCTAGAGGCTGGCGGCGGCCTGCTGCTGCTGGTAGATCCTGACACGGACGCGGGGCTAGACCTGCTGCTGGAAGACTGGAACATCAGGTTTAGCGATCGCCTGGTGCTAGATCCCACAGCTCAGGCCGCCAATTTGGGGGTGACGACGGCCCTAGTCCAGGACTACGGCGAACACCCAATTACCGCCGCCTTTAGCGGATTTACCTTTTTTATTGAATCGCAGCCCGTAGAGCTTTTGGGAGAGCTAGAGGACACGGAAACGGCTCCTCTGCTCATTACCAGTTCCCAAGCTCAAGCGCTCGAGATTCCGGAGGACGGCGAGCTTGAGGTCAACCCGGAAGAAGACTGGCAGGGCCCGCTAGTCTTGGGGGTAGCCTTGAGCCGTGAAATTCCCAGCGATGACCCTGCAGATGCGTCAGAAAACTTATCAGAATCAGAGCCTGACGCTGAAGGTCCTTCGGGTGACGGCACCGCAGCAGCGCCTGATTTGCCTCCAGAAGACGCAACGCCTAGCGCCCCAGATGACTCAACCTCAGATGAGTTAGTAGAATCCCGCCTGGTTGCCATCGGCAACTCTAGCTTTGCCATCAATGGCCTAGTCAATCAGCAGCTCAACGGCGACCTGTTGCTCAACACCGTGGGCTGGCTGGCTCAATCCCCTGAGCAAGGGTTGACCGTCCGGCCTAAAGAAGCCGTTAATCGCCGCATCGTTCTCACGCCGCAGCGCTGGATCACGACCGCACTGAGCGCCGTGGTAATCCTCCCGCTGATTGGCTTTGGAGGAGCGATCGCTTTATGGCTACGGCGACGATAGACGGCATCCTACTCAGAAGGGGCATCGGACTGAGCCGCTTCGGCTTTGAGTCGCTCTAGGAGCGTATTGATTTGGCTGGTGACTACATCAATGTCAGCCATGGCGTCAATGCGGGTCAATATTTCCTTGTACTGGTAGTACGGCAGCAGCGGTGCGGTTTGCTTTTGGTAAGCCTTGAGTCTAGTGGCAACGGTTTCTGGGTTATCGTCCGCACGCCGCTTGAACTCTGTAGAACCGCACACATCGCAAATGCCGTCTTTGTGCGGCTGCTTAAACTCGTCGTGATATCCCTCACCGCATTGGGCACAGGTAAAGCGCCCCGAGATCCGCTTCACCAAGATGGCGCTGTCAACTGCAAACTCAATGACGCTGTCAATTTGAATGCCGCGATTGGACAGCATTTTGTCTAGGGCCGCCGCTTGGGCCACAGTTCGGGGGAACCCGTCTAGGATAAATCCAGACGAGGCGCAGTCGGGCTGGGCGATACGACTTTCGATCATGGCAACCATAACGTCGTCAGAGACCAGTTCGCCCGACGTCATAATCGCCTTCACCTGCTGACCAAATTCTGAGCCCGAAGCAGCGGTCGCTCGCAGCATGTCCCCTGTCGAGAGCTGAACCAGCTCGTGATTTCGCTCTAGGCGCTTGGCCTGCGTTCCCTTACCGCTTCCTGGTGGCCCGATCAAAATCAGCTTCATGCCCTATCCTCTTCCCACGTCTAATCACTAGCGGTCCAGATTCTCTTTATACAACAGAATCACCTTGCCAAAGTTAGCTCACCGAGATGGTTTACTCTTTATTACAGACAGGGCGCTTACAAAAGAGGCCGAGGGGGCGAAAGCCTTTCGCTTTGGTGCATTCTTTTGAATTTGAGAACATTTTGAGAACATAAAGAAAAGGCTGCAGACCCGGTCTTGGAGCTGTAGCGATTAGGTCATCCGCAAAAGCTGGTTTAGAATATAAGACCAGTTACTTCCGCATCCGTTGCATTACGGAACTTAATCAGGGGACAGAAAAAGCTTGAGCGATAAACCATGGCTACAGCGTTGATCTTTCTGGGCGCACTGCTCGTTTTGGGCTGGGGCTTCTACCGCGCCAAACCATACGGCCAAGCAGGAATACTCTCTTGGCTGCAGTCTGTTGCTCTGCTGTTGCCGTGGCTTGTTCTGTTCGGGCTGCCGCTGTTGGGCCTGTTCCCTAATTTGGCCGTCGTGCTGTTTCTTGTTGTCGCTTCGGTGGTGCTCTACATCACTTTAGGCAATCGGCTGCGGCTAATGGCTCAGCAGGAGGGAGTTGCCTACTCTCCTGATGCAGCCAATGACGCCGCTCGTTCGCCCTCGACTCTATCCCAGAAGCCACCGCAGGTCTCTCCAGAGTCCAGCCAAGGCGGCCAGCATTCGCCTACAGACCCTCCGACTGACACTCGCAGCGAGCAGGAGCGCCTCGCGCCTGGCCAGCCCGAGCTCGCAAGCAGCGAGGACAACCGCGACGACAAGATTTCCAGCGAGGACCTAGCCGAGATTCGGCTCATTTTCGGCATTGACACCTTTTTCGCTACGGAGACGGTTCCTTACCAAGGGGGAGCCATCTTCAAAGGCAACCTCCGGGGCAGCAATGCGGCTGAGACGCACCGGATACTCTCAGAGCAATTGTCGGAGCGCGTGGGCGATCGCTACCGCCTGTTCTTGCTGGATGGCCCTGAGGACAAACCCGTTGTTATCGTGCTGCCCACCGGCAGCAGCGATCCACCCCAATCTTCCAGAACCCAGTGGCTGTTTTCCCTGGTGCTGCTCGCCGCGACGACGGCGACTAGCCTAGAAACGGCAGGGATTCTGCAGGGGTTCGATTTTTTCAACGAGCCGGGGCACTTTTCAGAGAGCTGGCCCATTGCGATTTCAATCATTCTTGTTTTACTGGCCCATGAAACCGGCCATTGGCTGCAGGCGCGGCAGTATGGGGTTCGGCTAGGGCCACCGTTTTTCATTCCCGCGTGGCAAATTGGCTCTTTTGGAGCATTGACGCGGTTCGAGTCGGTGTTGCCTAACCGCAGCGTCTTGTTCGACATTTCCGTTGCAGGTCCGGTCATGGGCGGCGCTCTATCACTGAGCTTCCTCGTGGCTGGCCTGTTTTTATCTCATCAGGGAAGCGCGTTCCAGATTCCATCCCAGTTTTTTCAGGGATCGGTGTTGGTTGGAACTTTGTCACAGGCGGTGATGGGGCCAGCGCTCCAGCAGCCGCTAGTCGATATTCACCCGCTGACCATCGTCGGATGGTTGGGGCTGGTGATTACCGCAATTAACGTTATGCCAGCCGGTCAGCTGGACGGCGGTCGAATTATTCAGGCCATCTATGGCCGAAAAATTGCCCGCCGGGCCACCATTATCACTCTGATCGTGCTGGCGATCGCAACTCTAGCTAATCCGCTGGCGCTTTACTGGGCCATCGTCATTCTGTTTCTTCAGCGAGATTTGGAGCGTCCGAGTCTCGATGAACTCACAGAACCCAATGACGCTAGAGCAACGATTGCACTGTTTGTTCTATTTTTAACTGCTGCTGTTTTACTGCCAATGCCCCCCCGCTTGGCAGAGATAATCGGTATCGGAGGTTAATCCCGTGTCTGCCCCCCCCATACTTTTAATTCTTGACGTCAGTACTCTGACTGCGACCGATGTCCGTGACTGGATTAGTTTTTCGCGTGCTGGTGCCTGCTTTATTCCTCAAACGGTGTTTGAAGAGATGCGATTTTTATATGATCGCTCTCCTGACTCTGACCTAGAGCGGGTCTCCCGAGAATTCAATCGCTTCTACGCCAGCAGCGGTTGGCAAATTACTGAGGTCGCAGGCCACCATCCGCTGCTCAAGTCCTCTACCGGTCATGCCCTCACGCGCCGCGTCAGAGTCGCCCTCTCTGTGGCGCGCTGTGCGTACGGAATGGCCCAGAAGCACGGCCAAAGCCTGGTGATTTTAGTCGCCAGCGATCGCAGCATCATTCAGCGCATTGAGGATGTGCAGACGGCCAATTTGACTGCTATTTCTAGCACGGCGCTGCTGGAGTGGAGCCGCAGCGGCCAGAGACCAGAGGCGGTCCAGCAAAAGCTTCAGGTTATGCGTGGCGCTAATTCGATGCGGTCGGCCATGGTCGCTGGCGTGGCGTCAAAGGCAACGGGTCGGACCTTCTCCGGCCCATCCCAGGTCGCCACCACCAGGCGTACCGCTAGTCCGACGCGCCCTGCGCCAAGGCGACAACCCTTACCCGGGCGACCAGCCCAGCCGCCGCAGCTCTCAAGGCGCTTTAGCTCTGCAGCGGCTAGGTCAAAAGGGCAAGGCGCTCAGCTGGCATCGCTGCTGATAGCCCTGGGCGCTTTAGCCTTTGCAGGACTAATTGTCTGGGCGTTCTTTTTTTCCGACTCCCTCGATCAGGTCTTACCCTCTAGGCAGTCGGTTCCCGAATCGGTTCAGTGACTCTCTACCTCAGCTGCCTGCTCAAGCTGGCGTCGACTCTTGTATGTCGCTGTGCTACCATCACTTAGGCGTTTGGGCAACTGCTTTTACCGCTGTGATTTGCAACAGTGCTCGGCCACTAAGTTTTGGCGCTATGCTTGACCGTCGCCATCTGCGCCGCCGTAGTTTGCCACTGTAACTTGCCCCAATAACAACCCGTCAGGACTGCACCACTGACTATGACCCATTCGAATACTTCGATTGCTGACCTACCTCAATGCATCGATCAGTGGGTGGCCACCCTAGCAAAGGCGCTCGGTACGGCTATCAAGTGGCGGCGGCGCGGCAACAGCCTACATATTCTCTGTGAGGCCCCGTCTTGCCCAGAGCAAGACGCAGTTATCGCCTGCGTTGTCTCACTCTTAAAGCAGCAGGACATCAATCATATTGATTCCGGGCAGCCTCCTATCTATCAGCTGTGGTGCTACGGCCGCGTGTTGGGGGATTACGAACCGGCTTGGAGCACCGCCGTTACCCCGAACGTATCGGCTGCGTCCTACGCCAATATCGTTGTTCCTGAGTCTTCCGCTCGGGAATTCTCTCGTACGGCTGTCCGCAGTGACGATCGCCTTTCTACCACTGGAAGGGCGGGGGGGGCGGCTAGCCTTACAGCTCCCGCTAGCGAACCGCAAAACTCGAAAGCTGCGATCGCCCAGCAGCTTGCTAGAATTCTCAGTCCCCTCGGCATTGCCGTTACGATCCGCGTTAAGCCCCACGGCCCGTCGGCAAAGCGACTGTGGGTGGCTTGTCAGTCTTCCTATAGCCCCGATCCGAGCCTGATTGCGGAGCCGCTCTCCCACGAGCTCCGTCGGTTTCCCCTCGAAGGCGTTCGGGATGCGGTTGTGCTGGTCAAGGTGCGCGGCGAAGAGCGCGTGGACTGGGTGCTCAAGATCGATTTGACCCCTGCGGAGGAAATCCTCCAGGGGTGGGCACGATGGGGGGACGTGGAGGCTATCGGTCGCCTGCTGAACTACCGGCTGGACTCACAGCAGCTCGGACGCATTGTTGGCGGAAGCTTGACCGGCACAACGCTGCGGTTCACCTATCAGCCACCGGTTCCAGGAGAGTCTCGCTTCACCCCCCAAGCTCAGCTCAATCGAGCGCTTGATGTTCTCAGTCCTTACCTAAAGACCCTGGCCCCCCGCGGCATTCAGATCTTAGAGCTAGCGGGCCTAGAGGTAGCGCTTCGAGAGCAGCGGGCGATCGCCACGGACAAAATACCGCCAAGCCCCTGGACACTTGCCCAAGCCGGTAACCTGCCGGCAGTTCGATTTCTTTTGGCCCGCCTGCTCAACCCTGACCTGGACTACCAGCTAGCTACGGGCGGTATCCGCGTCCAGACCTTAATCAAAGACGGGCTGATGCATGTGATGTGTGATGGCTCGCTCTGTCCAGAAAAAGCGGCTGTCGCCGAGGCCGTTCAGGCTCTTGTGGCGCAGCTGGCCATAGAGTCAATTTACGGCGTGCGCGTATATGGCCGCAGGGCGGGACAGCGCCGTCCTCGCTGGCGAGCAGGGATGGACTTTAGCGATCGCCAGCGGTTTGTGCCTGAGCCGTCCCCTGCATTTGCCGCCACGGACGCCTATGTCACCGAGCTTGTCTCCCCGGAGCCGGAGCTCTCTCCTAGCCCTTCAGTCACCCCCCAAAGACTGTGGGTTGTGGGGCAGCGAAGTCTACAGGCCTTAAGGCTGCGGCTGCGGCACGCCATGCTGCGATCGCAGGTGTTTATCCCCAGCGTCAGCGCCCGGGATCTAGTGCGTCCTGGCCGCAGCACCCCGGTCGATCTTCAGGTCGCGCTCGTCTGGAGCGCTGTCGGGCTGCTGCTATTCACCCAGGTGGACATCGCAACGGGCTGGTGGATTGACTCACGGGTGCTAGCAGCCGAAAGCCTGACACAGGCGAGCGATACTCAGCCTCAAATTTTGGCGGACCAGCCTCTAACAGAGGATGTGACGGCCCTGTTGCTAGAGCAGTCTCCCTTTCCAAGCTTCAATAATCCCCAGCTTGATCTCAAGCTCGCCCTCTATTATCAGCAGCTGCAAACGGCAGGGCCACCTGATGTGATCGCTATTGGCAGTTCGCGGGCTATGCGCAGTCTTGACCCTGCCGTCCTCAAAACGGAGCTTGCGGCTCTCGGGTACCCAGACGCCAGCATTTTTAATTTTGGCGTCAACGGGGCGACCGCTCAAGTGGTCGATCTAATTCTGCGCCGTATTCTGCCGCCTGAGCACCTGCCCAAGCTCGTGGTTTGGGCAGATGGGACACGCGCTTTCAACGGAGGACGAGTCGACGAAACCTTTCAGGCGATCGCTGCCTCTGAAGGATATGAGACCCTTGCCGAAGGCCGCCTCTACGAGGGCTTTGACGAGGCGATTGCTGAGGGGAATCGACCCGCACCAGACGCTAACGCAGCGGCAACCTCCTGGTTCACGCGCCTGTTCGAGAGCTACCAAGCCATCGACGATTGGCTGAGCGATCGCCTTAGCCGAGTTTCCAACGCTCACCGTCATCGCGATCGCATCAAAGCTTGGATTGGCCAAAGGTTCGGGGCGATCTCCCCGTCTGATCCCTCGGCGGCCCAAGCGACAGCTTCTGGGTTCCTATCTAGGCTAGAAGGGCAGGCCTCCGCACCCCAGCTGAGCGGCCCTTCCGACGGTGGTACAGGCTCAGACAGCCGGCTAAGCAGCGCCTCAGCCCCATCGAATGCGACAAATCCTGTGCCCATTTCATCGGCGCTTGCGCAAATTGAGCCGAATGGCTTCTTGCCCATCACCGCCCGCTTCGACCCGTCAACCTATTACGATCAATACGCCCGAGTATCAGGCAACTACGACAAAGACTACACGAACTTTCAGCTTCAAGGCGAGCAGACTGAAGCGTTGCGAAACCTGCTTGCCAGCATGACCCTGCACAACGTCACCGTCATCTTTGTCAACACGCCCCTGACCCAAGAGTATCTTGACCCCTTTCGCTCAGGCCACGAGCAGACCTTCCGCCAATACATGATCGACACCGCCCTTCAGCAGGATAAATTTGTGTTTCGGGACCTCAGCCGCCTTTGGCTAGAGCAGCCCGACTATCATCAATACTTCTCTGACCCGAGCCATCTCAATCGCTACGGCGCTGTCAAGATGTCGACGCATCTAGCCCGTGACCCGCTAGTGCCGTGGCTTACGGCGAAATGATGGCTGCGACAGAGCGATTGCTGCCACGAGGTGATCAGTGTAACAGGGTGATCAGTGCAGCAGGGCGGCTGGTGCAGCAGAAAGAATTCAATGAGTCCTAACTAGTGATGTCCTTAAAATGCTGATTCCATGAGCCGCACAGGTAATTCTGAAAATTCGATATCGGATTTGCTGGCGCTCGCGCGGGAAGCAGCGACACAATCCAACTGGACGCTGACCTCTCACTATCTCCATGAGTCGCTTCAAAAATCCTCCCAGCAAACGCCTTCTGAGGCGTCAGCATGGCGAGGCTTGGCGCTGCAGACGCTAGAGATGGGGGACTTTCACACCCGCTGGGATATTGCCAAACTCATTGCCCGCTGTGAACCCGATGCGATTTTGTCTGACGGCGTGATACCGCTCTTGGACCAGGTGACTGACGATGACTGGAGCCTCCCCTGGTTTCTGGTGCGCATTTTGGGGGAATTTCGCCGCCCTGAGAGCATTTCTGCCTTAGTAAACTTGCTGCAGCGATCGCCTTCGGAAGACGTTGAGTCCGCTATTGTGACAGCGCTGGGAAACATTGGCGCGCCTGCGATTGCTTCCGTCAGGCAGCTGCTCGATCAGCCCCAGACTCGACCCGCCGCCGTTCAGGTGCTCGCCCGCATTCGCCACCCCGACGCCGCTGCGGCGATCGCCAGCGCCACTCGCGACAATGACCCCACTATCCGGGCCTTGGCGATTGCCACCCTAGGCGATTTGCAGCAGGCCAAAGCGCAACCCCTTTTAATCGCTGCGCTAAATGACGTTTCAGCCGAAGTGAGGCGAGCCGCCGTCATCGGTTTGGGGTCGCGGCGCAGTACGCTCTCTGCCGCGACAGTTACCCAAATGGGTACGCTCTTGTGGGACATCAGCTTGAGCGTCCGTCGGGCCACCATTTTGGCGCTGGGCCGGCTGAGGTGTAAGGGCGCTGCCGACCTCCTCTACGAGGCGCTTTGCTCTGAGAGTACGCCCCCAACGCTGCGGCGGGAACTCATTCAGGCCCTGGTCCACACGGAAACTAGGTCGGGGATAGAGTACATCGCCGCCTACGCGCAGAGCAGCCGCGACAGCCACGACAGCGGCGCGGCGACCCCTTGGATTGGCGATGTCGCCACCGGGCTAGGACGCATTGAGGCTCCTGACTTGATTCCCGCCGCCGTCGGTTTGCTGAAGCTGCTGCTGTCGTGGACCTGCCCGGACAACAGCGCCGCCCGGCAGGTCATTGCCACTAGCCTGGGGCAGCTCGGGCAAATGGACAGCGTGTCTACTCTGATTTCGATGCTGAGCGAGGCCGATGTGGGTGTCCGTCTTCACGTTACGGCGGCCTTGCGCAAGCTGGGTTCGGATGAGGCCTACCGCCAGCTGGCGGCGATCGCCACATCGTCACAGGCGTCACCGGAGCTTCAAGACAACGCGTCCCTGGCGCTACGGGACTGGAAGCAGTCGGCTCAGGGGTCGTGAATCAGGGCCTGTAGAGAGGGCTGGCTACAGCTGATGTTGCTAACGGTAGCCTCGACTACAATACTCAACCCCACTTTCTCTTAGCGTAATAGGCTGAAAGCATTTTTATACTGATACTTTTCCGTAAGGCCCTTGAGGTTTTTGGAGGCTTGCCGCAATCAGCACTGAGCTAAAGCACTGGGGTTTAAAGAGAGACTATGCGGCTTGAGCAGCTAAATGCATTTTTGGAGGTTGCGGAGGTCGGAAGTTTTCAGCGAGCGGCCCTGCGCTGTAGCGTGACGCAGTCCACTGTGAGCCGTCAAATTCAAAGCCTTGAATTGGAGCTGGGGCTACCGCTGTTCCACCGGAGCGCTCAGGTAAAGCTAACGACAGCGGGGGAGCAATTTTTGCCCCGGGCCCGGCGGATTTGCCAGGAGTGGGCTCAAGCCACTCAAGAGCTAGCCGATTTTAAGGCCGGCAAGCAGCCCGAGCTGTGCGTTGCAGGGATTCACTCAGTCTGCGCTTTTTACCTGCCCTCGATTTTACAGACCTTTTGCCAAGATTATCCAGACGTGCAGCTCCGAGTGACGTCTTTAGGCAGCGATCGCGCCCTCAAAGTTCTGCGAGACGGACTTGTGGATGTCGCCATCGTCATGAACAATCCCCTGCTGACCGCCAGCGCTGAAATTGTCATCGACTCTCTCTATGTCGAGCCTATCAACGTGCTGCTGTCCGCAACCCATCCCCTCGCTAAACAAGCGCAAATTGACTGGCGTTCACTCTCAAACTATCCCCATGTTGTCTTTAAAGACGGCTATGGCATGCAGCGGCTGGTACAAGAGCAGTTTCGTCGCCAAGGTCTATCGTTTAGGCCGGCGCTAGAGCTGAATACGCTGGATGCCTTTCGCGGCGTAGTGCGCCAGGGCAAGACCGTCGCCTTACTCCCCTTGTCCGCAATGCAGGATATTCATCCCAGCAGCGGTTTAGTCGTGCGACCTACCGCTGCCCCCGAACTCCAGCGAGAGGTTGTGTTTGTGACCACCCGCGATCGCCTCGAGATTCCACCGATTCAGCATTTTCGTCAGCTTGTGGCTCAGCACCTCTCCCAGGCAGCGGTGCTGAAAGCCGGCGCCGCAATATAGCGCTCAGACCCTACGACGCTCAGACCCTGCCCCAACCCGTATAGCCAAACCACAACGATGAGTGACCTATTCCGAGAGCTGCTAAAAAAAGTGGGAAGCGGAACCCACACCGGGAAAGTGCTCACGCGAGAAGAAGCCAAAACGGCGACGGAACTCATGCTTCAACAGCAGGCCACCCCGGCGCAAATCGGAGCCTTCATGATCGCCCACCGCATCCGACGCCCCACCAGCGACGAACTCGCCGGGATGCTCGATGCTTACTTTGCCCTAGGGCCCGTGCTGGCCCCCCTCAGCGACAAGATCCCGCTGATTCTCAATTCACCCTACGATGGGCGATCGCGGACGGCTCCTGTCACCCCTCTGGTGAGCTTAATCCTGGCAGCGTCGGGATGCCCTACCCTGATGCACGGCGGCAAACGCATGCCCACGAAGTACGGCATTCCCCTCAGTGAAGTTTGGCAACTGCTGGGGGTCGATTGGACGGCGCTGCCGCTCGACCAGACGTACGCAGTGCTCCAGCACGCTGACGTTGGGTTCCTCTACGTGCCTCGGCATTTTCCTTTGGCAGAAGGGCTGGTAACTTACCGGGAGCAAATCGGCAAGCGCCCCCCCACCGCTACCCTAGAGCTGCTGTGGTTTCCCTATCGGGGGCGATCGCGGGTTGCGTTTGGGTTTGTCCATCCCCCCACCGAGGAGCGAGCTCGGCGGACCTTCGCGCAGCACAGCCTGCTGGACTACTTGGCCATCAAAGGGCTAGAGGGCAGCTGCGAACTCCCCCGCAATCGGGCCTGCATTATTGGAGTGCAGCGGCCCTCTCAGCCCTTCGAGCGGCTAATTTTGCACCCTCAGGACTACGGTATGGCGGGCTCAGAAGTGGCCTTACCCGAAACCGAACAGCTTAAGAGGGATATGGTCGAGGTGCTCGACGGCAAGGCCAACGAGCTGGCCACCGCCACCATCTGGAATGGCGGGTTTCATCTGTGGCAGAATGGCCGCGCAGAGACTCTAGAAGAGGGCATTGAACAGGCCCGAGCCTTTTTAGAGACGGGACAAGCTGCCCAGTCGCTGACGACGCTTCAAAAGGCGATCGCCAAAGCCTAGCGGGTCACCAGAGTCCTATAGGGCATCTTGAGAAACCTCAGACCAATCCTCCGGTGTGTTGCAGTTGTACAGCAGCTTTGCCTGCGCCTCCTGCAGCGCAATAGGACAAACCTGCTGCTGGCTCAGCCACTGCTGGAAAGACCGTCCCCCCGCGTCGATAAAGCGGCTAAGGGACTGACGGCTGCGGCTGCGGTAAAAGCCGCACAGCGGCTCCCACCGGTCTGAGCGGGGCAGGAGCGCCACGGTCTGCGCCGGAAGCGCAGCGAGTAAATCTGCCCAAACCTGTAGGGTACTGGCGCACAGATGGGGCAAATCGCAGGCCAACAGCAGCACCCACTCGGTATCGACTGCGCCCAACCCATAGCAAAATCCAACTAAAGGGCCTTGGGGGCGATCGCAAAAGGGCTCTTCTGCATAGCGACAGGCTGCAGGAAGGCTAAGACGGTAGCGATCGGGCCAGGGCGTCACCACCACCACGCGATCGCTACAGGCCGCTGCGGTATCGTAGACGTGGCGAATGAGCGGCTGTCCTTCAAACGTTAATAGAGCTTTGTCACGGCCCATACGTAAGCTTTGCCCTCCCGCTAAAATGACTGCCGATAGCTGAGTTGACATAAGCACAAAGGGGATAGAGTGTTGTGTCGTGAGCGTGGTAGAGTGAAGCTGAACAATTTACATAGCAAACGAGAGCCTTATTGTCAATTTGTTGTTAATAAAAATTAGCCAATGTTATGGTATGTATACTAAAATCCTATAACTGTTGTCGTTTTGCTTAACCATTTGTTACAAATAAGGCAAGCTAGAAAAGGACCGGACGCCATATGCTAGGAGGTCTTACGGGCCTAGGAAATCAGTCAGGGGGAGACTTCGGTGAACGTATGCTCAATACGGTCGCCAGTCAGACCATCCGACATCTATTTACGTCTAGCGAGTCTGTCGACGTCGCCATTCGCTGCTCTCCGTCGAGCAAGCTTCTTCAGGGAAGCGTAGACAGCTTTAAGATGAGCGGGCAACGGCTAGTCATTCGCCGCGACTTTAAGGTGGATGAAATGTCATTTGAGACAGATGCGGTCGCGCTAGACGTTAGGGCGATGCTGGGAGGTAAGCTGCGCCTGCGGCAGCCGACCCAGGCTGTTGCTCAAGTCGTCCTCACGGAGGAGGCCATCAACCAGGCCTTCGAGGCCGAGCTTGTAGAGCAGCGTATGCAAAACGTTGACATCGAGTCACTGACTAATCTCTCGGGAGGTGAACCTGTTTCCTTCAGAGCAGTCACGGTGATGCTAGAGCCCAACAACAGGGTGATGATTTTGGCAAAAACCGATCTTCCTAACCGCAAAGATCTGCCGGTTAGTCTGCGGGCAACTCTGGCAGTGGAGAAGCGTCGTCGCGTGCTGTTTCAAGATGCTGAATTTGTTCCGGACGCTATTCCTGAGGATGTTCAAGGGTTATCCAAAATTGTTTCCGATGCCTTTGCCGAAATCCTAAACGGCATGGTAGACCTCGATCGGTTTGACCTTGACGGCGTTCTGATGCGCATCAACCGGCTGGAAACTCGCGGAAAGCAGCTGCTATTTAGCGGCTATGCCCAAATCGAACGCGTTCCGGGGGGGTAGCCCTAGAAATAGAGCCGAAAAGAGGTGGGGCCCTAAGCGATCGCTTAGGGCTGGCGATCGCGACGAACCTGCAGCCCGGTGGCGTCAATGCGGTAGGCTGCAGTTTCCTCTCCCCCAATAACCTCAGCAAGCCAGCCCTCGACGAGCGCCATGCTGCAGAATTCATCGGGCTGCGGTAGCCCGAGGCAGCCGTTAGGCCATGTCCTGCGCCAAGCACCCTGGATTTGGACTTGGCCCTTGGGGACAGACAGATCCTGCGCAGCCTCATGGAGGAGACGATCGCGCAGCTGAGCCGGTAACCTAGCCGTATCGGAGTCCGCCCCATTCATGTGCGAACCTGACGATTCGGCGATCGCTACTGGCTGCTCTCTGCTTGGATTAGCGCGCCTATCCGCTTCTATAGAGGTGCAGCCTCCCAACAAGAGTAGGCAGGCCAGAACTGCGGGCAAAGCCCGTAGCTGCCTTTTGTAAATAGCCATTAGCCTGTACCCCTGCGGTCCCGAAGGAGACACGCTCTGGACTGCTCTAGCCTGTAGCTGCTGAGGTACGGCCGCCACACCCAGAGCCTTTTTCCATGCCCGAGTGCCGCAGGCATCCACCTGTAGAACCTGGGTCTAACGAGATTCTTCTTTGGTCTGAATAAATAGGATTAGCAGAAATACCGTCGGCACGAACACAAACAAAATAGTTGCGATAAAGCCCAAGTCGTTGACTTCCATAGATCCTAGCCTTTCAACACTACCAGCAAGCATCATACCACTTTGCGGGAGTCGTACCGTCTTTGCCGGCGTGGGCACCAAGAGCTGAGCTAGGATGCCCCCCTGCGAAAAGAGTCTATTTCGACTTTTTCTGAGGCTTGGTGCGAACCGAAACCGATCCATTCACAAGAGTCTGACAAGCCAGGCGATAGGTTTCGGGATACTTTTTAAGCTTACGGTTCTCGACCTCAGTGCGTGGCGAGAGATTGCCCATTCCCTCGGTGATCTCGACGATGCAGGTGCCGCACTGGCCGTACCCCCCACAGTTCATCAACTTGCCGGTGAAGGTGTAGATATCGATGTCATTCTCCAGCGCTTTGAGGCGGAGGTTCGCGCCGTTAGCGGCGATGATTTCGGCCTCTTCATCAACAAACTTAATACTAGACACAGCACTGGCTCCTGAACGCCTTAACCGAAATAATCTCCCACTGGAAGGAGCCCCTGCCCCCGTCCCACCCCCTTGCAATAGGGTCGGCCAATGGTTACACTTCTTTATACACTTTCATTCTTACAATTGAATTGTCAAACTGTCTAAAGTTGAACCTTTGGACGGTTTAACCGTTCAAGACTATAAACCGTTTAAGCATAGGAGGAGCGTAGTCGATGGGACTACCCTGGTATCGGGTACACACAGTCGTCATCAATGACCCAGGCCGACTGATTGCTGTACACCTCATGCATACAGCGCTGGTAGCTGGCTGGGCCGGCTCGATGGCTCTCTACGAGCTCGCTATTTTTGATCCGAGTGATGCCGTTCTCAATCCGATGTGGCGTCAGGGCATGTTCGTGCTGCCCTTTATGGCACGCCTCGGCGTGACTGAGTCATGGGGGGGCTGGAGCGTCACGGGCGGTACGGCAGTTGACCCTGGCTACTGGTCATTCGAAGGGGTTGCCGCTGCTCACATCGTGCTGTCTGGCCTGCTGTTTTTGGCCGCTTGCTGGCACTGGGTCTATTGGGATCTAGAGCTATTTAGAGACCCACGCACCGGAGATCCAGCGCTGGATCTCCCCAAAATGTTTGGTATCCATCTATTTCTGTCGGGACTACTTTGCTTCGGTTTTGGGGCATTTCACCTCACCGGTCTTTGGGGACCGGGGATGTGGGTGTCTGATCCGTTTGGCCTGACGGGGAGCGTACAGCCGGTAGCGCCGGCCTGGGGCCCTGAAGGCTTCGATCCGTTCAACCCCGGCGGTATCGTGGCTCACCATATCGCAGCGGGTACGGTTGGCATCATTGCAGGGCTGTTTCACCTAACGGTGCGGCCGCCTGAACGCCTCTACCGGGCGCTGCGGATGGGTAACATTGAGACCGTGCTCTCCAGCAGCATTGCTGCTGTATTCTTCGCGGCCTTCGTGGTTGCCGGAACGATGTGGTACGGCAGTGCCGCCACGCCTATCGAGCTCTTTGGCCCCACTCGCTATCAGTGGGATAGCGGCTACTTCCAGCAGGAAGTTGACCGCCGTGTTCAAAGCGGTATCGCGTCAGGTCTATCAGAGGAAGCGGCTTGGGAACAGATTCCCGAGAAGCTAGCCTTCTTCGACTACGTTGGCAATAGCCCCGCAAAAGGCGGTCTATTCCGCGTTGGTCCTATGGTTAAGGGCGATGGTATTGCCCAGACTTGGCTCGGCCACCCTGAGTTCACGGACAGCGAAGGGCGCGTGCTCTCGGTGCGTCGTCTTCCCAACTTCTTTGAGACCTTCCCGGTTATCTTGGTTGACAAAGAAGGCGAGATTCGAGCTGACATCCCCTTCCGTCGGGCTGAATCGAAGTATAGCTTCGAGCAGACCGGCGTTACGGTTGCTTTCAGCGGCGGTGCCCTCGGAGGACAGACGTTCACCGAACCCGCTGTGGTGAAGCGCTACGCCCGTAAAGCTCAGCTCGGAGAGCCGTTTGAGTTCGATACCGAGACTCTTGGGTCTGACGGTGTCTTCCGCACCAGCACTCGCGGCTGGTTTACCTTCGGCCACGCGGTGTTCGCGCTGCTCTTCTTCTTTGGCCACATCTGGCACGGTGCTCGCACTCTGTTCCGAGATGTGTTTGCTGGGGTTGACCCCGATCTATCTCCCGAACAGGTGGAGTGGGGCTTCTTCCAGAAACTGGGTGACAAAACTACCCGCCGTGAAGAGCCTATCTAGAGGGTTAAGCGCTGCCGGGTTGAGAAGAAAAATCAGCCTGCAGTCTGTACACCTCTAGCGATCGCTATGTCTTTCAGATAGCCTGGACGTCTACCAAAGCGTCCAGGCTATCTTTGTCTATAATCCGCTTTCGAGGCGTGAATTGGTGATAAGCTGATGGGGAATATGAATTGATAGAGGATCTGCAGTCATGGAGAGTGTTGCATACATTCTTGTCCTAGCTGGTGCCATCGGTGTTCTATTCTTTGCGATCGCGTTTCGAGAGCCGCCTCGAATCAATAAGGATTAAGCGCTGTTGAAGTCAGTCTGGCCAAGATTAGATGGCCAAAATTGAACGGCCCTGAAATTAGCTGATTTCATCGGATGTTTCAGAAGCTTCCGAGGTCTAAGTTTAAAGAAAATGCTTTGCTAACTTATTGTCGGCAAGGCATTTTCGCGTTTTGAAGCGAGAAGCTGAAGTAGGGTAGTCCGGACAAAAAAGCCGGGGCTTAGAGCAGTCAAGATAAGAGTTCCGTTGAGTGCAAGATCGTGAAATAGCGTGCGCACCAGCAACGAAACGGCACGGGTAGCGTATGTTTGTGATACCCTAAGGGTCATGCAGAGTATTTAGCTTTGCTAGTTTATTTAAGCGCGGTTTTACGAAACCTAAGGCTACGAAGGGCTATACAAGTATGCGATGTCCATTTTGTCAGTTTCCTGACAACAGAGTGTTAGAGTCTCGTTCTGCGGAGTCGGGACAAAGCGTGCGTCGCCGTCGAGAGTGCTTGGACTGCAAGCGCCGGTTTACGACCTATGAGCGTATCGAGTTCGTTCCCATCACGGTCATAAAGCGGGATGGAAATCGCGAGGCCTTTGATCGCTCCAAGCTTCTGCGAGGTGTTGCTCGGGCGGCAGAAAAGACTGAGCTGAGGCTAGTCCAGCAGGAGAACCTTGTAGACGAAATTGAGGCGGAGCTTCAGCAGCGTGCAGGTCGCGAAGTCACGAGTCAAGAACTCGGTGACTTAGTGCTGATGCAGCTGCGTCAGCTTAACGAGGTTGCCTACGTGCGGTTTGCGTCTGTCTACCGACAATTTCAGGGAATTCGAGATTTTGCTGAGGCGTTGAATCACCTGCAGAACGGAACGGACGTCGTTCGTCTGTCGGCAGCTGCGCCAAATGCTTCTGAAACCCGCGAATATACCTCGTCCCAGTAATTCCTTGGGAACGGTCAGCTCTATTTCTCAACCTATTGCCTATGGCAATCGAGAAAGGGCGCTTGGCCGCTGGTAAAAATTCTGGTCAAAACAGTCTTAGACTGACTGTGAAATGGATACCATCCTCCTGTAGGGTGCCGCCATCGGTATCGGTATCAATCAGCGGAAACCCTACGTCAACTCTGGCATTGAGGCGATCGCCCATCTGCCACAGCAGGCCCAGACCAAGGGAAGCTAGGGTTGCTGGGTCAAGATCAGATGTCCCGATGTTCCAGCCCCGCCCCACATCAATGAAAGGAACCACCTGCAGCAGTCCGTCCGCCTGCCGTACCCGCAGTACGGGCACCCGAATTTCTGAAGAAAACAGCACGCCGCTGTCGGTGAGCAGCTCGTCCTGACGGTAGCCTCGCACCGTTTGCCCGCCCCCCAAACCAAATTGTTCCAGCGGAACCAAGCTGTTATCCGCCAGCTGTAGGTCCCCCCGCACCAGCAGCAGCAGATCTTCATCTAACAGCCGTACCCACTGGCCCTGACCTCGCCAAGCTAAAAAGCGAGCGTCTGGGCCCGTTTCGTTGATAGTGGCGTCGAAGGCATCTAAACCCAGACTAAATTGCGATCGCGCCGCAATCACCTGGCGAGGCCCTTGCTGAGTCCAGTCTTGAGCAAACCGCAGCGCCGAGATGCGGGTGCGCCCCTCTTCGTCTGCCCCCAGCGCCGGGAAGGGCACCGACTCCCCTATCACCCCTTCTAGAAACTCACTCTGGCTCTCTCGCCGAGAAGCGGTAAGACTGAGGGCAAACTCATGTTCTGGCGCTTGGACTACGGGTTGACGGTAGGTGAATTCATAGAACCGTGACTTGGACTGAATATCCAAGAAATTGAACGGATCTTCAATCACCTCGCTATCAGTGAAGCCGAGATTGGTGGCAAAGGTACCGCCTGAGGCATTGAGAGGAACGCGATAGCTTAGGTCTAGGGTGTCGCTCCCATCGGTGTTGGCGTAGCCGACGCTGATCCCATCGCCAACGCCGAGGAGGTTACCTTCGCTGAGCGTTAGGCCACGCCGAAAGCTCCCTACGCTGGGGGATCGCCCGTTGTTGGTTTGCAGGGTGACGTCAAAGGTGTCCGCCTGGTCCACCACCACATCCAGTACGCTAGTCCCCGGCTGTACCCCCGTCGACAGCTCCGCCGAGATCGTGTCGATCAGTGGGTCGATCTGCAGAAGCTGTAGGGCGTTGAGTAAAGTATCGGTATTGAGAACTGGAGAAGCCGCCCGCCGCAGTCTGCGCCGCACGTAGCCTGAGCTAAGTCGCCCATTGACGTCGACGTTGATCTCTTCTAGTCGCCCTTCCAAGACCTGGATAATCACCGCACCTTCGGTCAAGACCTGAGGCGGAATGAAGGCCCCTGAAGTGACGTAGCCTTCATCGACGTAGCGCTGGGTAACGGCGGAGCGAGCCTGCAGCAGCTCGGCAAAAGAGAGCGATCGCCCCGCAAATGAGTCGAGCACCGCCGCTAAGGCTTCGTCATCGATAACGGTGTTGCCCTCGACGGTGAAGCGCTCGACGAAAATCTGGTCAGGCACCTCGGCCTCAGGCTCGGAGGGACGCTCTTCTTCGGGAGACTGTAGCAGCTCGCTTGGTGGTGGCAGCGGAGATAGGTCGGGTTCGGGGAGAGGCTGAGTTGATGGGGGCTCGGCTACCTGGGCAACGAGGTGTGACGGGATAGACTTAGGGGGGACATCGAGAAGCAAAACTTGAGCGAGTACATCAATGACCATGACTCTGTAAACACGAACACGGACAGCAGGTCAGTTCCGACCCCAACTCACCCAATGTATAGCATTCTCTGCAAATAAAATTGTGGTGAGAACGGCGGATTAGCCCGTGATAGTCGAGTAGATTGGGTCGAGTAGATTTACGGGGCGAAGTGGATCTAAGATGAAACGATGCGATTTTAGACCTTTGTCCTCTATGCTGGAACGTTCTGCGGTTGTCGAGCAGTTTTCGACCTTCATTGAATTAGCGGACGATCGTTTTAAGCGGTGGATCACCGATGTGCGGCTCGCCCGCCACACCAGAGCAGCTCTAAACCGCATCAATTATGAACAAGACGAGCAGGCCCAAGCTACTGCAAAATACTTGATCACCTATTGGTATAAGTGCTGGCGTCTCACCGGTGGTCAAGACAACCGGGCCAATCTTCCCTATGGTCACCTGGCCGCGTACTTGCAGGAGACTTGCTACTGGGCCGCTAGCAAAACGGCCCGGTTTTCAGCCCACTACGATGGTTTAGCGGACTACTTTCAGATAGCGATCGCTCGATTGGGCTATGTTCTAGATCATTTCTCCCCTGAGAGAGGCTCCCGACTTGATACCTATGCCCACACCGCTTTCAACAACATCATTCGCGACACTTTGCGGCAGCGAAAGGAGCTCGACATTTGCAGCGATTGGGCGCTGCTGCGTAGACTCAGCCAGAAACGACTCGAAGAAGCGCTGCTGGCCAGTGGGCTAGGAGATAAGGTAAGCCCCTACGTCCTAGCGTGGCGCTGCTTCAAAGCGATCTACGTCCCGTCAGCGGACGCGACTCGTCAGCTCAATCAGCCGAGCGCCGAGCTTTGGCAAGCGATCGCCCACCAGTTTAACCAACAGCGCCAGACCTCAGCGCCCGTACCGCCAAGCGCTGATGGAGCTACGCTCAACGTCTGGCTACGCCACTGTGCCGCTGCTGCCCGGTCTTACCTATACCCTAAAGCGACCTCGCTCAACACCTCAAGACTGGGAGGTGGCGACGAGCTTCAAGACACTCTCAGCGATCCGACCTGCGATTCGCTCTTGGATGCCCTGGCGCTTCAAGAGGAGATTGACGCCCGACAGCACCAGCAAACTGAGCTTGACCGAGAGCTGCGTCAGGCGCTGGAGCAGCTCCCTCCAGAAGCCCAGGACATCTTGGCATTGTATTACCGTCAGGGACAAACGCAGCAGCAGATTGCGCAGAGTCTGTCGGTCCAACAATATACGGTGTCACGCCGGTTGAGCAAAGTGCGGGAGACACTGCTCAAACAAATTTCTCTTTGGAGTCGCGATACCCTGCATATTTCGCTCAACACCGACGTATTGAAGGGGATGAGTACTGTTTTGGAAGAATGGTTGTATAGCTACTACAGTGCGGCAGAGTAACCCCAGGAGACGGAGCAATGACAAGTCTACTCAACCCCTCGGGGCAGCTTTTTCTTGATTTAGACCCAAGTCTGCAGGCTAAAAGCTGGCAAGCTAGCCGAAATCACCACCGGGGTCCGGCGGCATGGCGGGCTTACCTAAACCAGCTTTGTCTCTATGGCGTCCTGCCTTGGCTACAAGATGAGTTTGGGGTCAACTCGGAGCAGTTCGACGATAGGAACAGGCGCTCTATCTGGGATTTAGTGGGCGGCAGCGCCGTCTCGGTTCACGGAGCGGCTGCCGACACGGCGGATTCCCAAGCTGCTCGACTAGTCCTGGTTCCCTCGGAAGCGATCGACGTTAGCGAGCTGCGCGTTCCCCAAGAGTGGGTCGATATTCCAAGCTGGATCGGGGACTACTACGTCGGGGTTCAAATCAACCCCGATGACCGCCAGCTTTGTCTATGGAGCTACACGACCCACGCCGATCTTAAGCAGCACGGACGCTATGATTCCGGCGATCGCACCTACAGCTTGCCGGGCGAAAGGCTCGCCGATCTATCCGTTCTCTCGGCATCGCGATCCCTTTGCCCTAAAGAACGCACGCGGCTGACTGTACCGCCGCTTTCCGGCCTGCCTTCCCCACAGGCCGAGTCGCTAATTCAGCGCTTGGGCCGGTCAGATTGCCCCATACCCCGCTTAGAGGTGCCGGTCCCCCTTTGGGGAGCGCTGCTAGAGCATCCCACCTGGCGATCGCGGCTTTACAATGCTCGGCAAAAGGTTCAAGATGAATTGCAGGGACAGTCTCAGGAGCTTAGCCTTACAGACTTGGGGCAGTGGCTCCGCAGCCTAGCGCAGACAAGGCCAGAAATTGACCGGTCGAATCAAGGCTGGCAGACCCTGCAGTCTCTCCTGCCTATGTCAGATGCTGCCATGGCATTTCGGAAGCTTGAGCCCGCAAGGATCGTCTGTCGAGGCAAGCGCCTTACCTTAGAGGCCGATACTGACTCGGTTCCGGTAATCTTGCTTGTCAGTGTGGAATTGGAGGCCGATGGGCGCTCTGCCGTAAGAGTACAGCTGCGGCCCGAAGTAGAAGCGGCTTTGCCAAAGGGTGTTGAAATCAGTCTACTTGCGCCATCAAAAAAGGTCGTACAAACGGTGCAGAGTAGAGGGATGGGGGATTACATTCAGCTCAAGCGATTTCGGCTACCGCCGAGATGCGCCTTCAGCGTCCAGGTGCAGTTGGGAACCACAACAATTCTAGAACCGTTCACGACGTAGGCCATGGAACAGCGCGTGATGCTCACGTTGGGGCAAGGTAGCTGGCAGCAAGGGTTTGCCAGCGTTACCCTGCAGCTTTGGGAAGCGGGCAGCGGTGCGCCAATGCAGGTTTCAGGCAGCTTACCTATCGCCCCCGACCTCGATCGGGTTTACCGGCGGTGGCGATCGCTCTACGAGGCCCTCTATGACGCCTGCGGCAGTCGACGACGCTCGCTGACTACGGATCCTGATGCAGGGCAAAACGTAAAGGCGCCGGGCTCTGCAGATCCGAGGCGTAATGGGGATGAAGCCAGCCCAGCAGACGACTCAGCAGAAGATTCAGTAGCAGAAGGGTCTGCAGATTCAGCAGCGCCCTCGCTAGACTTCCCCATCGATGTTGACGAGGACGACGTCACTCATGTGTCAGGGGCAGAGTTTGTACAGCTTGGCCATGACCTGCGGCACCAGCTCAACAGCTGGCTTGAATCGCCTACCTTTCGGCTTATAGATCGTCAGCTGAGAACTCAGCTGGGGCGCAGCGATGAGATTCGCGTCGTCGTGGCGGCGGAGGATCGAGAAGTCTTGCGCTACCCCTGGCAGCTCTGGCAACTGTTCGAAGACTACCCCCACGCTGAGCTCGCCCTGAGCTCGATCAACTATCAGCGTTCTGTCAAGCGGCCCCACCAAAAGACCGACGGCCAGGTTACAGTTTTAGCAGTTTTGGGCAATGCCCAGGACATCGACGTGGAGATGGACCGGCAGCTTCTATCGACCCTACCCGGCGCCGCCGTCACGGTCCTAGCCGAGCCCAGTTTGGACGACCTGCACCAGAAGCTTTGGCAAGGCTCCTGGGATATTCTCTTCTTTGCGGGCCACAGCTCTAGCCAAAACCAAGGCGTACTGCAGCTCAACCGCAGGGACACTATCAGTCTCGTTCAGCTCCAATATGCCCTGCGCAGGGCGATCGCTCAAGGGCTACAGCTGGCCATTTTCAATTCCTGCGATGGCCTGGGACTAGCGTGGGATTTGGCTGACCTCCATATTCCCCAGGTCATCGTGATGCGCGAGCCAGTCCCCGATGGGGTGGCCCACGCCTTTCTAAAGCACTTTCTTATGGCTTTTGCCGAGGGTCAGCCGCTCTACCTTGCCGTCCGCGCCGCCCGCGAACAGCTCCAGGCTTTGGAGCAGCTGTGCCCCTGCGCCACCTGGCTGCCTGTAATTGTGCAAAACCCAGCTGAGCAGCCGGTAACCTGGGATGAGCTAAAAGGCACTCACCACCCGTCTTCAGCCGCGTTAGAGAAAGCGGGAGGAGAGAAGGGGCCGCTGCCCCTCAAGATTGGCACGCTCTGGATGCCGCTGTTGATGATCGCCGCCGTGATGGGGCTGCGCCTGCTGGGGAGCTTAGAGCTCGTAGAACTGTATGTATTCGATCGCCTCATGCGGATGCGGTCCGCTGAACTACCGGACCCACGATTTTTAGTCGTCACTATTAGCGAAGCTGATATCCGCGCCCAGCCCCCGGAGCGGCGAGGCTCCTTATCAGATGAAGCGCTAGACCGCCTGCTCACAGTCCTCGATCGTCATCAGGCCCGAGTTATTGGTCTCGATATCTACCGCGACTATCCCGTTAGCCCCAACCATCCCACGCTGGCAGCCCGACTGCGGGCGGGCGATCGCCTGGTGGGCGTCTGCAAAAGCCGCGACCCTACCGTCGATCCGATTGGTGTGGATCCTCCCCCTGAGCTGACTGAAGAGCTAGTCGGCTTTAGCGACTTCCTTGACGATCGCGACGGAGTGGTGCGGCGACACTTGGTTTCTTTAGCAGTCGACCCCGTCGCGACCTGTACAACGCCCTATGCCTTTAGCGCTCGCCTCGCCTTCTTATACCTTCAAGGGGAAGACATCACCCCTCGCTTTGACGCCGGAGGCAATCTAGTCATTGGAGACGCTCTGTTTCCGCGACTGCGCTCCCGCAGCGGTGGCTACCAGCCCATAGACGCTGCTGGCAATCAGATCTTGCTTAACTACCGCGCCCTGTCATCCCCGCGAGTCATCGCCGATCGGGTTTCCCTCGCCCAAGTTCTTGATGACAAAGTGAACCCAGAGGCGATCGCCAATCGAATTGTGCTGATTGGCGTCACGGCAAGCAGCATGACGGATGACTGGGCTACGCCCTACGGGACAAGCAGCGGTGACAAAACTGCAGGCGTATTTTTACAGGCGCAGATGACCAGCCAGCTGATTAGCGCTGCTCTGGGCGATCGGTCTGTGCTCAGGGTGTGGCCCCTCTGGGGTGAACTGCTGTGGATTGGCGGCTGGGCGGTGGGCGGCTGGGTGGTGGGGCGGTCGCAACTCGGTGTGGGATTGTGGCGACCTCTAGCCCTAGGGGGACTAGGCCTAGTTGTGCTGGTGGGCGGCAGCCTTTGGCTTTTGGTAGCGGGCTACTGGGTGCCGCTGGTGCCCGCCGCGTTGGCTTTTGCGGGGTCAGGCATTGGCATCATCAGCCGCAGCTATTCTCGCCTTGCTTGACTGGTTTATAGCAATTCTTGCTCACGTGATGTATGGATTTGGCGGTGGCGTCGCAGTGCGACGCCACCGCCCGCACTCCACCAGCTTGAGAAACGCTGTATCTGGCTCGGGCGGTCAAGTATTTCTTTGTTTTGTCTCTGTCGTTCTCTCGTGTGGGTTACTGCACGCTACCTTCTATGACACTCAGCTCTACGCTCATCCAATGTCTTGGCTCTGGCCTATCGCTGCTAGCGGTACTCGGTTTAGCGCAGCCTAGCTCGGCGCAGTTTCAGCCGTCCTCCGAACCCAGCTCGATACGCTTCAATGCCCCGCCCCCACCCTCAGGGCAAGGTGCCCCAGCGGGGCGACGCGACGGCGGCGCGAGTCGAGGCGACTGTCTAGACTACAGCGGTCTGAAGGCGCTGGTGCCAATTACAGAGGGGATAGTTCGGGGCCAGACTACGGCTGCTCACCCCACCCTGTGGTTTTATCTTCCTACTGCGGTAACCTCCGAGATGCCAATGGAGCTCGTGGTGCAGGATGCCGCCGACAACTTTCTTTATTCCACGTCCCTCGCTGTCGATACGGACGCTGGAACCCTGGCGATCGCCCTTCCTGACACGGTCACCCTGCCCCTAAATGAGCCCCACTATTGGACGCTCTCTCTCGCCTGCGACCCAGACCGCCCGGCAGCGGCGGTGTTTGTGCGCGGCACGATTGAGCGCGCTGCAGCGGAGGCGGTAGAGCCGTTTTCGGCAGGTACAGTGCGATCGCTGTCTCAGGCTCAGGCCTACGCCCGTGCGGGAATTTGGCACGATGCCTTAACGGTTTTAGGGGAGCTGCGGCGGGCGGATGGCGGCGATTTTGAAAGCCAGGAGGCCTGGGCGGCGCTGCTAGAGCAGGTGGGGCTAGAGCAGGTAGGAGCGGCTCCGATCCAGCCGTGCTGTGAGCTGGAATAGGCTATTCCTTTACGCATCTTTGAACATGATGCGGAAATTCAGGTAACGTGGAGCAGGAAATCTTTAGGGTGACCTAAGGACTCTCCATCCCTATCGATACTGATTATGCTGCAAGCGATCGCCTCTTTAAAACCGCAACGGCTTCGCTGGAGTCTTGTGCCGCTGGCCGTTTTTTGGGCTTTCCCGGTTGGCGATCGCGTTGGGGCTCAGGTCATCCCCGATCGGACGCTGGGGGCGGAGTCGTCGCAGCTGTTGATTGACGGCGTCACGGTGGATGAGGCGGCGGCTGACCTGATTCGCGCTGGGGCACGGCGGGGAGAGAACGTTTTTCATAGCTTTGAGCGCTTCAGCGTTGGCGCAGGGCAGCGGGTGTATTTCGAAAACCCGGCTGGAGTCACGCGGGTATTTAGTCGGGTGACGGGAGACGTTTCGTCAGATATTTTTGGCACCTTGGGCAGTCTGGGCAATGCCGATGTGTTTTTGCTTAACCCCAACGGCATCGTTTTTGGTCCCAATGCGCAGTTGGACATTGCTGGGTCGTTTACCGCCAGCACGGGAGACCGCTTTACCTTTATCGACGGCCGTGACTTTAGGGCTATACCTCAAGAAAACGAGTTGTTGAGTATCAGCGTACCGCTGGGGGTGCAGTTCAATACCCAGCCTCAAAATCAGCCCCACGGGAATTTGGTCAATGAAGCCAACCTAGAAGTAGGCCCTGGGCAAACCCTAACGCTATTTGGAAATTCTGTATCGAGCACGGTGCACTTAGCTGCTCCTGGCGGAATTGCCCAGGTTTTGGGGACCCGAGTTGAGCTAGTCGATAGTGAGACGTCGGAGTTATCAGAGTCTTCTGGCGATACGACTCTGCTGGTCGCAGCCGCAGACGGCATCACCATAGCCGATGCGGCTGACAACGCGCTGCTGTTTGCGAGGGGCACTGGCCAGATAGTGCTGTGGGCCGACGCCGACGGGAACGGAAAGGGGGATGTGGTGATGCTGGATCTACAGGACGCGCTGCAGACCAACGGCCGAAACCTGGCTATTTCAGGAATCAACTTGACCTTGGGAATCATTGACGCCTCAGTGCAGCGAGAGGTCGTTGGGGGTGAGGTGATTGGCGTTGATACAGGTGGCCCTATTCCCGATGCCGTTAGCGGTTCTGAGCTGGGAACCGCTAGCTTTACTTTCACCGTATCCGCAGGGGGAAGCAACATCAGTGATGTAGATGTTCGCTTCTCAGCAGAGCATACTTTCGCCGGGGACCTGTCTGCAGAACTCACCTCACCGAACGGAACAGCGCTACCGCTCTTTAGCGATATCGGTGGGAGCGGCAATAATTTCCAAGATACGATTCTCGATGATGAGGCTTCTGCGCCAATTTCTGCTGGCTCCACGCCATTGAACGGCAGATTTCAGCCGGAAGGGGACGGGGGACTCGCTGTTTTCGATGGGCAGCTGTCAGAAGGGACTTGGACGCTCACCGTAACAGACGATGCCCCTGGAGATTCTGGCAGGTTACTTCAAGCAGGCAATAGAGCTCCTTGGGGGACAGCTCAGGGAACCCAGCTCATCATCAATGCCTCCTCGGTTGGAGGTGGGCCGGGGGGCGCAGTGACTCTAGAAGCCCTGGGTAACCTGTCTGTTGCTGCAGTCATCACGACCAGCTCGGGTATAGATAGCCCAAGCGGCGCGGTTGAAATCACTGCCGGGGGCGATATTACCGCAGCAAGAATCGATGCTGGTTCTTCAGGAAACCAGGGCAGCGACGTCGTTTTGCTAGCAGGCGGCAACATCCAGGTCGATACTCCCGGTATCGATGCTTCAGGAGGCGGGCATAGCGGAAATGGAGGACAGATTCAGATAGCGGCTGAAGAGAGCATTACCCTGGTTGGAAGCGTTGATGCCTCAGCTGTCTCTCTTCTAGGGGACAGCGGCGACGGGGGAGCTATTAGCGTTTCCTCTATCTTTGGCGATATTGAGGTCAGCTCACCGCTCACCGCTGAGTCGCGCGCTGACTCGAGCACCGTTCCTAGTGATAGCGGCGACGGGGGAGCTATTAGCGTTTCCTCTACCTTTGGGGACATTACGATTGACGGCAGCCTGGAAACGGGGTCGAGCTCTGACGCGCTCTCAGGTTTGGACGCCGTTTCCGGCGATAGTGGCGATGGCGGAGCTATTACTGTGTCCTCCCGCGCCGGGGACATTACGGTCAATGGCGACCTGTCTTCATCCTCAATCTCGACCTCGGTCTCAGGTCTAAGCATGCCATCAGAAGCAGGTGCGATTTCCGGCGATAGTGGCGATGGCGGAGCTATTGCTATTTCCTCCCGCACCGGCAACGTTACGGTCAATGGCGACCTGTCTTCATCCTCAGGCTCACGGACCAGCACAACCTCGACCTCATTCTCACGTGGAGTTTCTGGCGATAGTGGCGATGGGGGACCTATCTCCATCTCCTCAGGCTCTGGCGATATCGTCATCTCCTCGGGCTCTGAGGATATCGCCATCAGGGAAGGCAGCCTAAGATCCAATTCGTTCTCAAGCTCCGCTACTTCTAAACCCGCCACCTCAAGGCCGTTTTCGGCAGATTTGAGCGCTGGCAACAGTGGCGATGGCGGCAGTATTACCCTCTCCTCACGCGCCGGGGATATCGTCATCAGCGGGAGACGTCTAGACTCCAACTCATTCTCGATATCCAATGTATTCCCCGTAAATACAAACTTAGCATCGGACTTAATAGATTCAAGCGCTGGCAACAGTGGCGATGGCGGCAATATCACCCTCTCCTCGCGCGCCGGGGATATCTCTACAGACAGTGATTTGAGCGCATTCTCTTTCTCAAACTCGGGGACTGCTGGAAATGGCGGAAAAATTTCCCTAGCGGCAATAGAGGGGGCGATCGCCGGTGATGAGACTCAGGTAGTTACGTTCTCTGTTGCCGAGACAGGAGAAATTACAGGGTTTGGGGGGGAAGTCTCTTTTATGTCTGATACTGTCTCAGGGCTAGAGATAATCACGCTCTCGAGCAATGGGCAGTCGGGCGACGTTGACGTTCGGGGTTTCATAGAAACCTTGAGGATCAGAAATCTGCGCACCACTACGAGCGGCCAAGTAGAGATTCCTAATCCTTTTCCAGTTCCTAACGCCAGGACGCTTACACTTGACCTAGATGATTTTGGTCAAGCCGGCAATACAGCGATCGAGAGTGCTAGTAACATCGCCTTCAACAACGTCGAAATTCAAGCTGACGCCAACGGTAGCCAGCCTGCCGGCGGCGTCGCCATCACCAGCCCCGGACAGGTCACGCTGACCGACAGCCGAATCAACAGCAATACCAACAGGGAGGGTAACGCGGGGGCAATTCGCATCAATGCCGATCGGTTAGATATTAACAGCAGCTCTATTGAATCTAGTACAGGGCCCAGATCGACGGGGCAGGGCGGCCGCATTACCGTCATCGCAGGTGAGACGGCGCTACGCAACGGCGGCCGCATTACAGTAAGTTCTGCGGGTCAGGGACAGGGCGGCAGCGTTTCCCTAGAGGGAGATCTACTTACGCTTGCCGACAACAGCCGCATTAGTGCCACCACGCTCAGCAGCGACGGCGGTGACCTGAGCTTCGCTCTGAGCGACCTGCTGCTGCTCCAGGGCGGCAGCGAAATTTCTACTACCGCCGGAGCCGCTGAAGGCGGTGGCGACGGCGGAGATATCTCCATCACTACCCGCTTTCTCACGGCTGGCGGGAACAGCGATATCACCGCCAACGCCTTTGATGGCATGGGTGGCAACGTCGATATCACCGCCAGCAGCGGTATTTTTGGTATCGTTCCCCGTCGCTTTCGCACGACCCAAAGCGATATTACCGCTAGCTCTCGCAACGGCGTCTTCGGCGAAATTGTCATTCAAAGCCCTGAGGTCGATCCTGATCAATCGACCGTCGAGCTCCCCACTACCTTTGCGGCCCCAGACTTGGTCCAAAGCTGCCGCGAGACGTTTGTCGCTTCCGGTAGCCAGTTCATTGTTACGGGTCGGGGCGGTATTCCTCAAAGTCCGCTCGACCCGGCGGCGATCGCGCCGTGGCAGGACGTGCTGCCCATTGTCGGTCATGAAGCTGTCCCTAACGAAATCCAAAGCCAGGCGCACGATGACCAGAGGCCGGCCGTAGACAGCGGTCGGCGCAGTTTCTCCAGAGAAGCTAGACCGGCGATTGTCCCTGTTGTTGAAGCCCAGGGCTGGATAAAAAATGAGCAGGGTCAGATTGTGTTGGTGGCAGAAGCGCAGCCGTTAGCGTCTTCCTCGCTTCCATGCGAGAACTGAGGGATATTGCCCGCGCTTGAGGCTAATTTACTCAACCTTCCTAGGCTATCCTTGCATAATCTCTCAAACTCTACCGTATAAGCTTTTAAGAAAGTCACTGAATCTCTGAGTTGCCAGATCGACTAAAAACTCAAGATCCAGCGACACCTTGAGCGCTGGTTTTGGCCATCTGAGGGTGAACTCCCCTTGGGATTGTTCTCTCACGTTTGGTTCTGGCCGTGCTATACAATCACTTAGTAAAATTTGGACAGAGATCTATGGAAGCCGAACAAAGCGGTATGGAAATTGAACAGGACGGTATGGAAATTGAACAGAATTCCGCAGGCGTATGGTGCGTCTATAAGCAAAATGACGGCCGGTGCATAATCGTTCAATTCGCAGGACTTGCGTCTTCACGGGAGACTGCAGAAGGATCTGAGGTAGGTGCAGAGGCGGTAGCAACACAGGAGCTTGGTTGCTTCAGCACGAGAGCGCAAGCGAGAGCGTTCCGTAGGCAAAAAATTGCAGAAAAAGTGTGCGATCCTTAAGCTGCGGCTGCTTTGGTGCGATTCCTCGCACAGAGGGGCGATCGCCAAAACCTCGACTGGTTTATCCGCGTTTCGTCTCTTAGCATTAGTTCGGGTTAGGCCGATTGAGGCAGAACCCAAACTGAGCTAGGGGAAAACGTCTAGGGCTGATGGCAGTCAGCAAGTCAGCCCTAGAACTAATACCAGTTATGGAGGCTCCCATAGGCAAATCGACGCGAGATTATCAATCTCAACCGTAGCGCTAAGTTTGCCTAAATGTTCAGCCGCTCGTACACCTGATCTAAATGCCGCAGGTGATGCTTCGGGTCAAAGCAATCTTCAATCTCCTCTGACGACAGCTGCGCGGTAATTGTCTCATTCTGGGTCACCAGCGCCTGGAAATCTCCATCGGCGGTATTCCAGGCCGCATGAGCGCAGCCCTGCACCGCGCTGTAGGCTTCCTCACGGTTCATGCCTTTGTCCACCAGCGCCAGCAGCACCCGCTGACTGAACACCACTCCGCCGTAGCAGTTCATGTTGCGGGCCATATTCTCGGGGTACACCAGCAGGTTCTGCACCAGTCCCGTCATCTCCACCAGCATGAAGTGCAGTAGGGTGCAGGAATCCGGCAAAATCATCCGCTCTACGGAGCTGTGGGAGATATCCCGCTCGTGCCACAGGGCCACATTTTCTAGAGCAGCCACGGCGTTGCCGCGAATCACCCTCGCCAGCCCCGATATCCGCTCCGATTTAATCGGGTTGCGCTTGTGGGGCATGGCCGACGAGCCCTTTTGCCCCTTGGAAAAATACTCTTCTACTTCCAGTACGTCCGTGCGCTGCAGGTTGCGAATCTCCACCGAGAAGCGCTCCAGGCTGGCGGCCACCAGGGCCAAAGTCTGCAAAAATTCAGCGTGGCGATCGCGCGAGACAATTTGGGTGGAGGCGCAGTCGGGCTGCAGCCCTAGCTTTTGGCAGGTGAGCGCCTCGACACGGGGCTCGATGTTGGCGTAGGTGCCTACCGCCCCGGAGATCTTACCCACCGCGACCCGGCTGCGGGTTTGGCAAAGGCGATCGCGGTGGCGCAGCATCTCCGCCAGCCAGCCTGCTAGCTTGAAGCCAAAGGTGATGGGCTCGGCGTGGATGCCGTGGGAGCGGCCAATCATCACGGTGTAGCGGTGCTGCTGAGCCTGGTAGCGGATAGACTGGGTCAGGGCTTCTACGGCGCTGAGCATCACGTCTAGGCTATCCACCATCTGCAGCGCGAGGGCCGTATCCAGCATGTCTGAGCTGGTCATCCCCAGGTGAATGTAGCGCCCCGCATCCCCTACGTATTCGTTGACGTTGGTGAGGAACGCGATCACGTCATGCTTGACCTCTTTTTCGATCTCCAGCACGCGGTCGGGGTCGAAGTCAGCTTTTTCCTTAATTGTCTCTACCGCCTCAGCAGGGATGTACCCTAGCTCTGCTTGAGCCTCGCAAACGGCAATCTCGACCCGCAGCCAGGTCTTAAGCTTGTATTCGGTTGTCCACAAATCGCCCATCTCGGGAAGGGTGTAGCGCTCAATCAAGGCTCGTGTTCTAGGATACAACCGCTCTATTGTACCCCGCGATTTTGACTCTCTTGAGCGCATTTTTAGATAGTTATTCACTTGGTCCATTGGCGATCGCTGACATGGTCTTGTAGCCTGAGCTATGCAGAGCTTAGAGATATCGCGATATGCTCGAAATGGCGCTGACGGTATTTCTTCACAAATGAATAAACCAAAATTGACCCTCTGGCAGCTTTCAAACATGAGTGTTGGGTTCCTCGGCATTCAGTTTGGCTGGGGTCTGCAGATGACCAACACAAGCGCCATATTTGAATATTTAGGAGCTGACGCCCACCAGATTCCTATTCTGTGGCTGGCCGCGCCGCTCACAGGGCTGATCGTCCAGCCCATTATTGGCAACCTCAGCGACAACACTTGGGGACCCCTGGGGCGCAGACGGCCCTACTTCTTGATCGGCGCGATTCTTGCTTCCATCGCGCTGATTATTGTGCCCAACTCCTCCAGCCTCTGGATTGCGGTGGGGTCGCTGTGGCTGCTCGACACCGCTGCCAACATCAGCATGGAGCCGTTTCGCGCCTTTGTGGGGGATTTAGTGCCGCCGGAGCAGCGCACCAAGGCCTTTGCGATGCAGAGCGTCTTTGTGGGGGTGGGAGCCATCATCGCCTCGGCGCTGCCCTGGGTACTCAATCAGTGGTTCATTCCCATCAGCGCTGAGTCTGAGACCATTCCCTTCAGCGTCACCCTCTCCTTTTATATTGGCAGCGCCGTATTTTTGAGCTGCGTGCTGTGGACCGTATTCACCACCAAGGAATACCCGCCCAAAGACATGGCGGCCTTTGAGCGTCAGCAGGAGCGGCGGCTGGGGGTGGGCAGCACCTTTCGGGAAATCGGGACGGCGCTGCGGGAAATGCCCTTGACCATGCGGCAGCTGGCCTGGACCCAGTGCTTTAGCTGGCTCGGAATGTACTGTCTATTCCTCTACTTTCCCCCAGCGATCGCCCGCAATGTGTTTGGCGCGGTAAATGAACATTCCGCCCTCTACGCCGAGGGCATTGCCTGGGCCGGGGTCTGCATGGCGATGTACAACGCGGTGTGCGTCGTGGCCTCCTTTTTGCTGCCTCAGATGGCGCGGCTCACCAGCCGCAAGGTGACCCACGCGCTCTGTATGGGGGCCGGGGCGGTGGGCACCCTTTCCATTGGGGTTGTCCATGATCGCTACCTGCTGCTGCTGTCGATGGTGGGGGTTGGCATTGCCTGGGCTAGTTTGCTGTCGATGCCCTACGCCATTTTGGTGGGGTCTTTACCCCTTAAAAAGGGTGGCATCTACATGGGCATTTTTAATTCTTTCATCGTCCTGCCGGAGGTGCTGGCCTCTCTGGGGTTGGGCTGGGTGATGTCCAACGTGTTTCACGACAACCGGCTCTCGGCGGTGATACTGGGGGGGGTATGCTTTGCCATCGGGGCGCTGCTTGCCCTGCGAGTAACGGATCCGGGCCTCCAGGCAAGGCCGCAGCAAGGTGAGGTTGCTGCGGCGATCGCTGTTGGTCAGGCGCTGCAAGAAACGAAGGTAGAGTCGTAGGCCGGGTTGCAAGGGCAGGGCACTGCCCTATCCCTACTCGTTCATGGTCTTGTAGGTGGACACCGCCGACGGCGAAATTCGGTTGAGATAGCGGAAGATCCAGTACTTGAACACCGTATCCAGGATGACCGGAAAGGTGGCAATAAAGATAAAGATGAAATCTCGATTGGCGGGCAGCCCGAAATGGCGAGCGGCTCCTTCCAAAATGATCTCCCAGCCGTGGGGGGAGTGAAAGCCTACGAAGGTATCGGTCAGCAAAATGATGATGAAGGCTTTGGCGCTGTCGCTGAGGCCGTAAACGACTTCATCAATAAAGGATTTGAGGGTAGCGATCTCGCGCTTACTAATCATGAGAATCGACACGAACGCCAGTACCGACAAAATGTCTGCAAACACGTTCTTGACGGCGCCACCGCTGCGGCGGCGGTAGGCCACCTCAATGTCCTGAGCCTTCTCTTTCACCTGCTCATCGATGGCGTCGTTGGTGAGTTCTGGGGCCACCCCCACAAGGCGCTCAAACTGGAGACGCTCGCGGAACAGGTTGAGCTCGCGTATGGCCTCCTCTTCCATCTCTTCGTTGAGAAATATGGTCGTCTCTTCAACCGGGCGCACCGCGTCTACAATTGGCCCTACTATGAAATTTTTGCTCACCTGGTGGGTGAGCAGCGGCACGATAATCAGCAGCAGAATGAACCGCAGCGATACCGCTGTACGCGCCTTGGAATCGCGGAATTCGTCCACCACCTCGTTCTCTGCGGCGGGATCAAGCTCCCGCGTGATTCGGTCCACCGTCCGCAGGATGGAGCGAGGCAGGACCCCCGTCTTATCGGTAAGGGAGGCCGTATCTTTGAGCACGGACGACTTGACGTCAGACTTCCCTGCACGGCGGGCCTGCCGCATCTGCGCTTCGTCTTTTGCAGTAGCCGACAGCATGGCCGCTGAGCCGTTTGGGGCTAGGCCACCGGGGGGAGCGGCCCGTCCGAAGCGTAGGCCGCCCTGCCGCTGGCGCTCTCCTGCCGCTGCCTCAGTCTGGGCTGGCTCACTGGGGACCGCCCGGTAGCGGCTCAGCACCTGGTCAATAAACTTAAGCTTGCGCAGGGTGGCTCGGGCGTCGTTGCTGATGTCTATCGTTTGCAGCTCGGTCGCCACCTCATCAACGTCAATTTGATCGGGGCTTCGGCTCGAGCGGGTGGCACGAATCACCGAGTCGCTCAGCTTAAATTCCGTCAGCCGCACTCGAATAGTTCTCAGATTGCTGGTCAGCTGAGAGCGAAAGTAGCCATAGACGTTTTGGCTATATTCGCCGGATTCAGAGGCGATTTTGCCGCCGCCAAAGTGGTTGTCTTCAATCGCCTTGATGGCGATCGCGGCCTCGTAGGCGTCGTTGAGGGCACGTCTCGGCGTGCGCTCAAACCAGCGGTTGGCGCTGCGGAAAAGGCCTTGAATCGTGCCGGACGGAGATGATCTCATGGGGTGTAGTGCAATACAGGTAGAACGACCACGGGCAGGATCGCGGCCACTCAGCTAAACTGACGATTGAGGCGGCAGCGCTGAAACTGAAGGCGCTAAAACAACGAAAGCTCAAAGCCCAGAGCTGCCTATGCCGAGAAAATGAGGGGCTGGTTAGACCGGTGGCTGGCAGCGGGCCCAATCGGTAAAGTATGTGTATCGTATCAAACTTGTGAGCATGCTTGCGGCTGACCTATCGACCGCCTACTGGATTTCGGGACCGACCCGCAGCGGGAAAACGGCCCGGCTGATTGAGCAGTTTCGTCACTGGAGCGGGTCAGCGGGTCAGCTCCCCCCGCCCCGTGACTTGCCCCGTCCGGACTGGCGCGGGCGCGGTTTGCTTGTCTTTGCCGCCACGGGGGACACGCGCATCGCCCTAGTAGAGCAGATTACGGCGCTGGCGTCGAAGCAACCATCACCGGGCCGCTCTCCCTTTGACTCCACGACTCCCCTGGGCTTCTTTAAAGACGAGGTGGTTTTGTTTTGGCCCTTGATTGTTCAAGCGCTTGAGATTCCCGTGCGCTTCCCTTTGCTGCTGCGCCCTGAGACGGAGCAGCAGCTCGCCAAAAGGCTGTGGCAGCCCTTGCTTGACGGCGGGCAGCTTCAGCAAGAGGGCCTCAGCGACGATGCCCTAGTGCGGCGACTGCTGGATTTGCTGCAGCTGGCGGGCAGCGGGGCCGTGCCGGTAGATGACATTCCGGCGCTGCTGCATCAGGGCATTTCCAGCGAGCGAGACTGGATATCCTATGGGGAAGCGCTGCGCGGCTGGCGGCGCTGGTGTCTGGAGCGAGGGCTGCTGACCTACGGGATTGTCTCCGATCTCTATTGGCGAGTGCTGCTGACCAATCCAATCTACCGGGAGCAGCTGCAGCGCCGCTACGCCGCCGTGCTGGCTGACGATGTGGACAACTATCCGGCGATCGCCGCCCAGCTGTTTTCCCTGTTGCTAGACGCCGGACTCCCAGGTCTGTTTACCTCCAACCCCGACGGCAATATTCGCTGGGGGCTGGGGGGCGACGCCGATGCCCTAGCCGAGCTGCAGTCGCGCTGCCAAATTGAGGCACTAGAGCCCCTTGCAGCGTCTTTACAGCCGGTGGGAGAGCAGCTGTGGGAGGCGCTGCAAACCCCTCTGCAGCCGGTGGAGCGCATTACTCAGGGCGGCAGCGTTCACGCCCTGCAAACCCTATCGCGGGCGGCGCTGCTGAGGCAGATGGCCACCACCATTGTCCAAGCCGTGAAGTCGAAGCGGGTACAGCCCCAAGACGTTGCGATCGTCGGCCCCGGACTCGACAGCATCGCCCGCTACACGCTGCGCACGATTTTGATGGACCAGGGAATCGAAGTCGCCTCTCTCAATGACCAGCAGCCGCTGATCAGCTCCTCTTTGGTGCGATCGCTGCTGACGTTGGTGGCTCTGGTGTACCCCGGCTTGGGGCGGCTGGTGAGCGAGCGAGAGGTGGCGGAGATGCTGATTATTCTCAGCGCTTTGCCCCAGGGGCTAGCTTCAGGCATAGGCCAAGGGAAGGGCCAGGCGACGGGCCAAGACACAGGACAGGCCGCGGGCCAGAGGACGGGACAGGTGACAGGCCAAGCCACTAGCCCCATGGCCATCGACCCCGTCAGGGCGGGGCTGATTGTGGACCACTGCTTCCAGGCCGATCCCGACCAGCCTCAGCTGCTGCCGGTGACGGTATTTCCCCGCTGGGATCGCATCGGCTATCGGGCTGCAGACGCCTATGAGCAGCTCCGCCAGTGGATTATGGCCCAGCAAACCCAGCTGCAGCAGCGCCTGCTGCCTAACCCGGCAACCCTGCTTGACCGGGCGATTCAGCAATTTTTGTACGGCGGTACCCACCTGCCCGTCGACGCCCAGTCGTCGCTGCGGGAGCTAATGGAGACTGCCCAGCACTATTGGGAGGTGGAGGCCCGCCTCCAGTCGTCTGGGCTACAAGAGACAGGGACCCTGGCGATCGCCCGCTTTATCCAGCTGCTGCGGGACGGAACCATTACTGCCGACCCCTACCCGGTGCGTCCGTTAAAGCCTGCCGCCGCGGTCACCCTAGCGACGGCCTTTCAGTACCGCTCCCTACGGCTGTCCCACCGCTGGCACTTTTGGCTCGATGTGGGCTCGCCGCTGTGGCTGACGGGGGCTCCGCCGCTGTTTGGCGCGCCGCTGTTTTTGAAAAGCTGGTCCGGGCACCCTTGGTCCGCTGCTGATACCCTCTCTATCAATCAGGTTCGTCTGCACCGCAGCCTCGTAGATTTGGCGGGGCGGGTGGGGGAGCGACTGTATCTGTGCCACAGCGATCTGTCCACCTCGGGGCAAGACCAGGCTGGCCCTCTGGTAAGCGTCGTCACGCGCCTCCCCGAAGCGGCTCTGGCTGAATAATTTGCAGATCGGCGGATCGGCCATGCCCGCCCCTGATCCCCTACGCTAGAGAATGCTCCCTTAATCTCACGCTGAATGACCACCCCTAACCCTTCGACCTCCTCAGACTCCCAACCCCGCAGCGGATGGCTCGATAACGCCGTCACGGTTGTCGTTGCCCTCATGCTGGCGCTGCTAATTCGCGTCTTTGTGGCAGAACCGCGCTACATTCCTTCAGATTCTATGGCCCCAACGCTGCAGGTAGGCGATCGCCTCGTTATTGAGAAAGTAGCCTACCGATTCCGCGATCCCCAGTTTCGTGAGGTGATCATCTTTCAACCTCCTGCACTGCTGCAAGAGCTGGGCTACGGCGAGAACCAGGTCTTTATTAAACGGGTGGTGGGCCTGCCCGGTCAGATGGTGCAGGTCCACAACGGTCAGGTGCTCCTCGACGGTGAGCCTGTCCAAGAGTCCTATATTGCGGCGGCCCCGGCCTATGAGCTGAGGGCAATCAAGGTGCCTGAGGGGGAGTATTTTGTCATGGGGGACAACCGCAACAACAGCAACGACTCCCACGTCTGGGGATTTCTGCCCAGAGAGCAGGTTATTGGGCGAGCGGTGTGGCGGTTTTGGCCTTTGGGGCGACTAGGAACAATCGGGTCTAGCTCGAAACAGCGCAGCGGCGATACCCAATTGACGTCGGTCTGAATTGGGCTTGCCAGCGCACTACGACGATCTTAGGTAGAGCCGTCGAGCGTTGCCCTGCAGGAGAGCGATCGCCGCCGCTTCCGCTTGCTGACCCGTGAAATCCCCGTCGGAGACGGCCTTCTCCAACACCTGAGCCAGTCGCTGCCGCCCTACTACCGCCGCGATGTAGAAGGCGTCTGGCAAAAATCGCCCCCCCGACCCATAGAGGAGTTTGCGGGTGGGGCAAAGCTCTAGCAGCGTCTCTAGCGCTTGCTGCCCGCCAGCGGTGCTCAACAGCAGCCCCGCTGGCCCAAATTCCACGTGAACCTGAGGGTAGGCGGCGGCCAGATAGCCCGCTTCCCGCACAAAGGGAAAGGCTCCCTGCAGCACAAAGGGCACCTGACGGCCAACCGGTGAGTCTAGCAGGGCGCGCAGGTGCAGGGGATTGGCAAGCCGCAAATCCAAGGTGGTGTCCCCAGCCCCGACGTGCATCTGAACCGGCAACCTGTACTTGGCCGCAATTTCCAAGGCATGGGCCAGCAAAAAGCAGGTCATGGGCTTGTCTAAGCGGGCGCCATCGCGGCCTCTCGCAGCGGGGTTCTTTTGGACCGCCGCGTCAATGGCGTCCTGTATCCCCTCAAAGCTGAGGGCCGCCTGCTCGTAGGTAACGCTCGAAAGGTCTAGCCCGCCCCGGTAGGCCGCAATACTTTTGAAGGCCACTACCCCTGCAGGCAGGGGATCGAGCTCGCTGCGGAACCATTCTAAAAACACCTCAAACTGGTTCACCTGCGGTAGTAAAGCCTCCGCAAGAGATTCGAGCTGCAAAATTCGGCGCGTGGGGATCAGGCGCTGGTGCCCGCTTATGGGTAGAGAGGCCTCTGGTAAAACGCTGTCGTCTAGCAATAAACTCTCTAGATTCGCCGAGGTGAGGCAATGCTCGGCCAAGGTCTCCCAGTCCATTGCGGCTCGCTTTTCGGCGATCGCCTCTGCAGTTGCCTCGCAGTCTAGCAGCGCGGCTATGGTTCGCAGGCCGCGCCGATAGGCCAGGGTGTGCGGCACCTGCTTGATGACTTCAGAATCGTGACTCTTGGTGAAGATAGCGGCGTAGGGCAGGGTCGCCGCAACGTCGGGCAGCAGCAGAGCATAGCCCTGTTGGTCAATTGCTGCGATGGCGCTCAACTCTAAACCCATTGGGCCTGCTCGCTGTGTCTCCAGCTGTAAATATAGCTTTGGCCACATTGCTTAGGACAATGTCGTGGACTCAAACCCTTACATAGCATAGGCAATGCGGCGCGCAAATGTCCTAAGCCTTAGGACATTTGCTATAACTAAGCCAGCAGCGGCGTTAGCGTCTGCACCAGCTGATCGGCCGTCTGAGCACCCTCAATTCGATGGGCAGGCTGGCCATTCTTGAACAATACCAAGGTCGGCAGGGCGTGAATTTGGTGCTGACTGGCGATCGCTGGGTATTTTTCGGTGTCAATCTTCACCACCTGCAGCTGGCCTTTGAGCCGGGAGCCAACCTGGTCGAGAATCGGCACCATCATCTGGCAAGGGCCGCACCAGGTCGCGTAGAAATCCACGAGCAGCGGCAGCTCTGACCCCGCTAGCATGTCCTCAAAGCTCTTAAACGTCTGTTTCGTCGCCATAGCAATGACCTCAGGAGACTAAATCACTCCCTTAGGTGTAACGCTGCTTACGGCGATGCCGGTCGATTTTATGGAATGATTTAAGGCTTAGCGCCGCTTTTGAGGCTAGATCGATAGCCCCAGCTTCAGGCCGAACACCGCATGCAGAAAGGCAAGGCACAGCGCGGTGCTGCCGATATAGGCGTGGGCCTGCCTGAGGGTACCCCCCTTGAATCCTAAGAGGGCGATCGCCGCGTTGGCGCTCAGCAAAAGCAAGACCCCGGTGCCAGTCCAAAAGTGGGGGCTGCTCATGATGGGTTCGCCCCGCATCACTAGGGCCAGCAGGCCGCCCGTGGAGCCGATGGCCATAAAGGCAAACATCATTGGAGCTAGAACTTTGTGACTTTTGGCGCTCTCCGCATCGTTAACTTTGCGGACCCGCCAGCCCGTTAGCCCGACATAACTCCCCAGCACGAAGACGACAATGGCCATCATGGCAGGGTGGCCCCAGCTGATGATGGGGGTGGGAATGCCTAAGCTATTGAACCAGGATGCGATCGGCTCTAGGAGGGGGCGTAGCCAGTTTGCCATGGAAAATGCAAATGAGTATTCAGCTTGCTAGCTTGATGGTACGCAATCCTTGGGAGCGAGGCAAGTAAAGCGTGGGGCGATCGCAGCGAAATCATTTGGCTTGCATACTGCTCCTCGATACGCTATTTCCTCCATCTAGAGCCGTTCGCTGTAGCGCTCTACTCCCCAGAAATTTGGTCATCAGCGACGATCGCGTCCTAGTCGGCGACAGACGAACCCTGCCTTAGACTTTTGCCGTGGGCCTGTGGAGCGACTTCGCCACCATTGGCGAGAAAAGCGTCAGGATTACCCCTGCAGAGGGGCAGGTGCTGAGCTATCTGATGAGGCAGCGCTCATTTAAACGCGCCCGTAGGGTAATCGGGCCGCCCCATCGCATCATCGCGGCAGGGTAGGCGCATATCGCGGTTGATACTGCACTTCTCACCTACAGCATCAACCGCATTCTCAAGAAACCATTGCGAACGTTTGACACTAGCCCTGCCGCTTTAGAACTCTTTTCAATGGCGATCGCACATTCAGGCCGGTCGGCGGCACGCGCACAAAATTTTAGGCCGCGTCAGTTTTGACGGGCCTATTCTTTGAAAATCTTTATCGTTTCCTCAGCAGCGAGCAGAACTAGGCGTACTCTTCGGCGCTAGACCTTCTAACCTCTGTCGCTTTAGCGCCTACGCCTCCGGCTTCAGCGCCCTCTACTCCCGTGGCCCTATACCCTATTAAATCTCTGCCACGATGTCTCTACCGAAGGAAGCTGCTCGTCAACCAAAAGACAAACGCTGTCACCAACGCAGCAAATGCATCAGGCGTCATCTGAAATGCGCTGAGCTGGAGGGCTGTGAGGTTACCGATCTGCAGGCCGAGCACAACTCCAAAGATAAGCGCCGCAAGGGTGAGCAAGAGCGATCGCCCAAATTTTCGCTCCTTGCGGTTGAGGAAGTAGAGACAGAATCCAACGCCGAGCGCCAGGGCCACCGATGGACTCGCAAGACCCAGTGCCCCTACCCCAACAAATGACAGGGCGGGCCAAATCACTTCGCTCTGGCTGGGGTTATCAATGGAGCGCTGCAGCCAGCCCAAGGACTGCTTAGCGGGCGCTGAAGCAGATTGGGACGGCGCTTCAGCCGCAAGCCGTTCAGGAAATCGAATGCGGTCCGGAACCCGGATCTTTCCTTCTTGACGCAGCCGTAGCCGATCCATCAGGATGGCGTCGTAGGCCGCCTCAATGTCGTCAGCCAGCTTGCGATCGCTGCCGTGTTCGTCTAGGAGTCGGCTACGAGCATTCTGAATCTCCTCAAATGAGGAATTTTCATCGACCCCCAATTTGTCATAGTAGCTCTGAGTGCTCATCTATTAATCCCTGTTGGGCTAGCAACAACTAGACTGAATTAACCTAGACTAACCAAAATCCACATTATCAGTCTAGCTCTCCCATGTTACCTGTCCAGGCTGCTGAGAGTATTGCTCTGGATTTACCGAAGATCCCGGATTCGGTACAGTGACGTCCGCAATAGACTATAGCGGTACGCCTATATAGATTCTCGCAAATCTAACCCCGAATCGTCCACGATTGAAGCGGCACTTTCTCTAATCTTATTGGGTGGAGCACATTTGAACCTGCTAGTTATAATGCGGTATGCATAGTCTCGGCTTATTCTTTTTTGACTATCGGTTAACATTGACTAGCGGTGGTGCCGACACTCGGCTGCTTCCGCTGATTGGGTGTAGCTACTGGCCCGGCCAGTGGTCTTGATGGCTGATCTCCAAGGTCAGCATACTACAGCCTTCCCAAGAAGGCATCTCGCTTTGTATAGATGTTCACTATTTCTTTAGCACACAGGTTACGACTATGGCATCAGCCAAGATCCTTGTCGTTGATGACGATCCTGCAATCCGGACGCTTATCTATCGATTCTTATCTAAACACGACTACCACGTTGAATCCGCTGAAGACGGGAAGTCAGCGCTCTCTGTTTTTGAGCAGTTCAACCCGGACTTAGTCATTCTTGACGTTAACTTACCCGACGCCACGGGCTATGCCCTCTGTGAGGACATGCAAAAGCGCACGGGCGTGTTTGTCTTGATGTTGACGAGCCGTACCGACGAGGCCGATAAAATCAGAGGATTCTCCCAGGGCGCGGACGACTATCTGACCAAGCCTTTTAGTTTGGGAGAGCTAGAGGTGCGGGTGGGAGCGATCTTGAAGCGCCAGCGTCCCGTCACGGCAGCTGAGCAGCAAAGACTCACGTTTAACCGCTTGATGATCGACCCAGTTAGGCGGGAGGTGACGCTGGACAGTAGTCCAATTTCCCTAACTGCCCTTGAGTTTGATTTGCTTCACTTCCTAGCCAGCCACCCCGGGCGCGTATGGCGGCGAGCAGAGCTTATTCAAAAGGTCTGGGATTATGAATACGTCGGCGATCAGCGCGTTGTCGATGTGCATATCGGTCAGATCAGAAAGAAGATCGAAACCGACACCTCGCAGCCAGCTCTGATACAGACAGTGCGAGGCGTAGGCTATAAGTTTGAAGCCCCCGAAGGCGCTGAAGCAAGCGCAGTAGCTGCAGGATAATTGCCATACGGCAGATTATTCCTGTCCCTGACGAACCTGCGCATGAAACCGACAAATAAGCAGCAGGGGCATAGTGTACTATGCCCCTGCTGCTTGGCCTGCTAGGTTGAACCAGGTTGAACCGCCTAAGCAGCCCACTTCTCAGCAACCAGCTCAGCTAGGTCAACAACGCGCTGACTATAGCCCCACTCGTTGTCGTACCAAGCGATAACCTTAACAAGGTCGCCTTCCATCACCAGCGTCAAGCTGGCGTCAACGATAGAAGAGTCATCGCTCTTCCTATAGTCGGACGAAACCAAGGGAAGGTCGCTATAGCCTAAAACACCTTTCATAGGGCCTTCAGCAGCAGCCTTCAGCGTCTCGTTAACCTGCTCGGTAATCGTCTTTTTCTCGACTTGAGCCACTAAATCGACCACAGACACATTGGGCGTAGGGACGCGCAGCGCAATGCCGTTCAGCCGTCCCTTCATGTCTGGAATGACTAGAGCAACCGCCTGGGCAGCTCCGGTCGTGGTCGGGACAATATTGAGGGCGGCGGCGCGGGCACGGCGCACATCTCTGTGGCTCGCATCTAGAAGACGCTGGTCTCCTGTGTAGCTGTGGGTGGTGGTCATCGTGCCTTTGATGATGCCGAAGTTGTCGTGAAGGACTTTGACGACAGGTGCTAGGCAGTTGGTCGTACAGCTGGCGTTGCTGATGACGCTGTATCCATCATGGGAGTAGTCTTGGTGGTTCACACCCATGACGTAGGTGCCAACACCACTACCCTTTCCCGGAGCCGTAATCAAAACTTTCTGAGCACCGGCTTCGATGTGCTTGCCCGCGCCTGCTTCGTCCCTGAAGACCCCGGTTGACTCGATAACTAAGTCGATGTCCCACGCTTTCCACGGCAGATTGAGGGGATTGCGATCGGATACGCATTTGATCGGCTTACCGTTAACGGTGATGGAATTGTCATCAGCCGTAATATCCGCATCTAGCTTGCCCAACATGGAGTCGTATGTCAGCAGGTGCGCGTTTGTGCCGGGATCGGACGTATCATTGATTGCCACAACGTCGAGACCGCTGTTCTCTCGAGTCAGCCAGCATCGCAAGAAATTGCGCCCAATACGTCCAAAACCGTTAATCGCTACTCTAATCACTGCGTCTTGCCCTCTTGCTTAACTAAAATCCAAACCTCCAATGTCGAGTCAGATCATATCATCTCCGGGGACCGCGACTTCCGTTTGCAGCAAAATCCTGAGAGATGATGACACAGGGTCGATTGCGCTAGTGGCGACAAGGCGATCGCAGCATTTGACCGCAAATTATATTGTTCAGGGTATAGTCTGCCTCTGCTAGGCCGACGCCTAGAGTCGTTAAGACCTGAGCAGGGTGAGACCAACCAGCAGCCGCACTGTCCTGATCGGACCCTGACGAGTCAGGATCTTCGGTGTATAGTCACTACAATTACCCGAAGAAAGATGCAAATGCAACGGCAAGCACTTTGCAGGCGGCCTAAGATTCCTTAGATTGAGAGGCATCTGCGCTCAAGGAAAATCGAGTTGTGAGAAAAAGGGCGACGTGACCTCGATTAAAATCTCATCGCAGACAACAGCGCTGTCGTCTGTCATTTTCCTGAGGTCTACCAAGATATGTCTACCTCTATGTATGCTCACGAAACAAACCTTGTTATGATGACCCGGTATCTCTGGTACAGCGCGGTGTGAGGGAATTAGATGCTAAATCAGGTTAAAGATCAAGTTGATTTTAGCGGCAGACCGTTCCATTTTATCGGAATTGGTGGCATCGGCATGTCAGCTATTGCGTATGTCTTGCTCAAGCAAAAGCTTTTGGTTTCTGGTTCAGACAAAAATCTGACCCACATTACGCAGCGGCTAAAGCAGAATGGCGCTCATATTTTTGACACTCAAGACGCAGAGAACTTGACCCTGTTCTTGCCAAAGACCGCACGAACAGAGGTGCCGGTCAAATCTTACCAATCAGCGGTGATGAAGTCCCGTTCTGGTGACTCAACGTTGTTGGCTCAAGACTCAGCTTCCAAACAGCGCATTCCACAGGTTATTTGCTCAACCGCAATTTCCAAAACAAACGCGGAATATCAAGCTGCTTTAGACTTGGGCTGCCCAATTTTTCATCGATCGGATGTTTTGGCGGGGCTGATGCAGAGCTATCGAGGCATCGCCGTTGCAGGAACCCACGGCAAAACCACGACCACCAGCATGATTGGATATGTTCTGCTCAAAGCAGGACTCGACCCAACCATCATCGTTGGCGGAGAGGTAGGCGCTTGGCAGGGCAATGCCCGCACTGGCTCAGGAGAATACCTTGTTGCTGAGGCGGATGAGTCAGATGGCTCTCTCGTTAAGCTCTCATCCCAGATTGGCGTCGTGACCAATATTGAGCTAGATCACCCTGACCACTATCAGTCCATAGACGATGTTATCCAGATATTTCAAAAGTTTTCCCAGCAGTGCAAAATTGTAATTGCTTCTGCTGACTGTGAAACCGTCGTGCGGGCGCTGGAGCCCACTGCCACCTACAGTATCAACGCCGACAGCGACGCAGACTATGTTGCAGCAGAGATTACCTATAGCGAGAGGGGTACTCAAGCCGTCATTTATGAGCGGGGAACCCCACTAGGCTGCCTTAGCCTACAGGTTTTGGGCGCTCACAATTTGAGTAACAGCCTTGCTGCTGTGGCTCTAGGCCGTTTACTTGGGTTGCCGTTCGAAACAATCGCCGAAGCGCTCATTGAGTTTGAAGGCGCAAGACGACGATACGAGCTGAGGGGGCAGGTCAATCAAATTGCGTTCATCGATGACTATGCTCACCATCCCAGCGAGATTCAAGCAACGTTGACGTCCGCGCGGCTTCAGGCTCAGTCACACCGCCGTATCATTGCTGTCTTTCAGCCCCACCGCTACAGCCGCACCCTGGCACTACTCAAAGAGTTTGCTCACTGCTTTGCCGACGCCGACTGCGTCGTGATTACAGATATTTATGCTGCTGGGGAAGCTTCATCTCCCCTAGTCAGCGGTGAGACACTGGCCAGTGCCGTTCGCTGCAACCACGACTGCGTGACTTATCAGCCGGGCCTGGCGGATGTCTCAACCTATTTAAAAGACACGCTTTCTCCTGGGGATGTCGCTCTTTTCTTAGGGGCGGGTAACCTTAACCGGATTATTCCTGAAGTCATGGCGTTCTTTCAGCCAAAAGACGCAGGTGAGCCCAACTATCCGGAAGTATCGCTAAATGTAGTAGTGAAATGATCGAGTCTTCAGTGTCTGAGTTCTCTGCCCCCAATGCTGACAATGTTTCAGGTGGCCTGCCGGTGTCCCCATCGTCAGGAGAGGGATTACTTCAGAGCCAGCCGGCAGTCTCCACCTCAATTGGAAGAGGGCCCATCGGCGTATCGCCAGCCCCGGCTTATCTCCCTGAGACCCGCTGTGAAATCCGCCCTTGCGTCTCTTTGGGAAAATTCACGTCCTTTAAAGTAGGCGGCTTAGCCGAGCTGTTCATTGCTCCACGCACGCCCGAGCAGCTGCAAGAGAGTTTTCAGTGGGCTCACGATCGCGGTCAGCCTGTGACGCTGTTAGGGGCAGGCACAAACCTACTAGTAAGCGATCGCGGCATTCCTGGGGTCGTCATCTGCACGCGCCACCTGCGGCATAGCGCCCTTAACGTCACAGCTGCGCAGCTCACGGCAGCGGCGGGCGAACCTATTGCCCGACTGGCCTGGCAGGTAGCTGAGCGGGGGTGGCAAGGGCTAGAGTGGGCAGCGGGTATTCCGGGTACCGTCGGCGGTGCGATCGCAATGAATGCAGGAGCTCACCGCCGGTCGACAGCGGACATATTTTTAAACGCTGAGGTGATACTGCCCGACGGCACAGTGCAGAGACTGGGCGTCGATCAGATGCAGTTTGACTACCGGACGTCCATTTTGCAGCAGCAGCAGAGCCTGGTGACTCAAGCGACCTTTCAGCTCTCCCCCGGCTTCGATCCCCAGCGGGTCACCGCCGAAACCCGAGAGTACCTCAACTACCGGCACACTACCCAACCCTATGACCTACCGAGCTGCGGCAGCGTGTTTCGTAATCCGTCATCCCATAAGGCAGGGTGGCTGATCGAACAAACCGGGCTCAAGGGTTGGCAAATTGGGCAAGCGCAGGTGTCAGAGCGCCACGCTAACTTCATCGTCAACCTAAAGCGGGCCACTGCCCAGGACATTTTCAACCTGATTGCCCATGTGCAGCAGCAGGTTGAGAGCCGGTGGTCTGTGTGGCTACATCCCGAGGTCCGCCTGCTGGGAGAATTTTAGCGCCCGCGAAGGCTATTCCCAAAATTAGCAGCGGCGCATTTCGATGGGAGCGCCCTGAGCTGCTAAAGTGGCGTAAACGTTGGCCGGCCAGTAGCCGCCCGCCGACGTTCGGCAATCACGCGGCATGGAGACGCGAAAATTGGTTAGGATGTTTTCTAGCCGTCCCTCCGTGGCGAACTACCGTAAACGAGATACCCAATACAAGCGGAACATCATGACAAAAGGGCAAGGATTTGGCCTCGGTTTAGGCAAAATGAAGGAGCTCGCAGACGCCTTCAAAAAGGCTCAACAGGTTCAGGAGGGGGCTAAGCGTCTCCAGGAAGAGCTAGAGGAAATGGAGATCGAAGGCCAGGCGGGCGACGGCTTGGTTAAGGTGATCGTCAGCGGTAACCAAGAGCCCCGTCGGGTCGTGCTCTCGCCAGACGTCCTCAAGGAAGAAGCCAGCGTCGCAGAGGATCTAATTACCGCCGCTATGAAGGACGCCTACAACAAATCCACTGCCACCATGCGCGATCGCATGGAAGAGCTAACGGGCGGCCTCAATCTGCCTGGCCTCTAGCGCGATCGCCTGCAGGGCGAAGCCAGCTGCCGCCAGCGCTACACCGGCAAAGACGGCTGCTGAAGTGCGCTGGAGAGAATAGAGCTGGGATAGGTGTCGTGGGGCCAGCCAAAGGCGTGGCGGAATGACGCGAGCTGACAGGCCTGCAGCTGCTCAAAGTCGATGATGTCGTGGGTGAGTAGGCTTTCATACTCAAACGGCAGCCGGACGTTGTGCAGTCCGGCGTTATCGGTGCAGATGGCAATGTCTACCCCTGCGTCGAAGCACCGATCGAATACGGTCTTCAGCTGCCCTAGCTCCTCTAGCGTTCCCGTCTTCAGATAAGTCGTGGGGCAAACTTCCAGGCACTGGCCCCGCGCCGCCACGTCCTTTAGCAGGTGGGGGTGGCGCAGCGGAATTTGGATGCCGTGGCCGATACGCATCAGATAGGGCAGCAGCTCAGGGTAGCAGCCGTCGGTGGTCTCGTAGAGGTGACCGGTGGTTTTGAGTCCGCGATCGCGGGCGTACTCGTAGAGCGATGCATATTCCGCAAGGCGATCGCTGTAGTGGGCGTCCCCGCCCGCTAAATCTATGGCGCAGACGTAGGGTGACGCCGCCGCCAAGTCTACGATGGCGCGGTTGACCTCGTAGGGCAGCCGGGAATGCATACATAGGATTTGGCGCAGGACAATGGGATAGTCTTCAATGCTTCCGGCCTCCCCCACCACCTCAACCACCCGCGCCATGGCCTCGATGCGATCGCTCTGGCTCAAGTGCTCTGGGGTTCTCAGGTAGGGGGTATAGCGCAGCTCTAGATACGCCAGGTTTTCAAAAATATAGGCTCCCCTCACCAGCCGGTAGACAAAGTAGGGGAGGGCCGTCTCGGTCTGCACGCCCTCTACGAGCGTGTGCAGCTCCAAGTACTCGTCTAGGGTATTGCGAGGGCGAGTATAAAAGGCTTCGAACTCGGCGTAGTCGGGAAAGCGCTGCGCCAGCTCAGCGTCGCTGCGCTGAAAATAGCGCCACAATACGCGGGGAACCACAGAGCCCCCCAGATGTCTGTGCAGTTCAGCGTGAAGAGCCATAGTGATCTCCGATGAGTTGACACAATTGCATATATTTGAGCATAATTGTAATTTGTGACTTTAAGTAGATACGTAAGAGATTGGCTAACGTCATTGTGATTGGGGCCCAGTGGGGCGACGAGGGAAAAGGCAAGATCACGGACTTACTGAGTAAGTCCGCCGACGTGGTGGTCCGCTATCAAGGGGGCGTTAACGCCGGGCACACCGTCGTGGTCAAAGACCAGACGTTCAAGCTGCACCTGATTCCCTCCGGCATTTTGTATCCTGAAACTCGGTGCATTATCGGTGCGGGCACGGTGATTGACCCGAAAGAGCTGATCGCCGAGCTAGATCAGCTCGATGGTCTAGGCATCACCACCGAAAATCTTGTGATCTCCGGCTCGGCGCATGTCACCATGCCCTACCATCGCCTGATTGACCAAGCCTCCGAGGAGCGGCGAGGCAATCAGAAAATTGGCACCACCAAGCGCGGTATCGGACCCACATACGCCGACAAGTCGGAGCGCACGGGTATCCGGATGGTCGATTTGATGGACTCAGCGGGGCTACGGGAACAGCTCCACTGGACCATTAACTACAAGAACGTCCTGCTGGAAAAACTGTACGGTCTGCCCGCCCTAGACCCAGGTGAGGTCATCCAGGAGTACCTTGGGTACGCCGAGCGCCTCCGCCCCCACGTCGCTGACACATCGTTGATGATCTACAATGCGATTCGGGCCAAGCGCAACGTCCTGTTCGAAGGGGCCCAGGGCACGCTCTTGGACCTAGACCACGGCACTTATCCCTACGTGACGTCTTCCAACCCTGTTGCGGGTGGAGCCTGCGTCGGAGCTGGCGTTGGCCCCACAACCATTGACCGCGTCATCGGCGTCGCCAAAGCCTACACCACCCGCGTTGGGGAAGGGCCATTCCCCACGGAGCTGGGCGGGTCGCCCCTTGGGGAACACCTGTGCGATCGCGGCGCTGAATTCGGTACCACCACCGGCCGTCAGCGTCGCTGTGGCTGGTTCGATGCGGTGATTGGCCGATACGCCGTGCGCATCAACGGACTTGACTGTCTGGCCGTCACGAAGCTCGACGTCCTTGATGAGCTAGCGGAAATTCAGGTGTGCGTGGCCTACGAAGTTGACGGAGAAACCTGCCGCGATCTGCCCAGTAACGCCCGCCAATTTGCCCGCTGTCGCCCGATCTACCGGTCGATGCCGGGGTGGCAACAGCCCACAACCGACTGCCGCTCCCTGGAAGATCTGCCCGCTCAGGCGTTAGACTATCTCAGGTTTTTGGCCGAGCAGATGGAGGTTCCTATTGCCATCGTCTCCTTGGGAGCCAGCCGCGACCAGACCATCATTGTTGAAGACCCGATTCACGGGCCGAAGCGAGCGCTGCTTCAGGAAAGCTCCGCGCTCTATCCTGCCGAAGTTTGACCCTGCCGAAGTTTGACCCTGCCAAAGTTTGACGAGGCTAGCGCCCGGCAAGCTTAGTGAATAGACCGACACTGCAACAACACTAAAACTACATCGAGGGAGACACACCACTATGGAACTCACGCTCAACTGCGAAACGCGATCGCCCGGCAGCAAACCGCGGGCGCTCCGCCGGGAAGGCCGCATTCCGGCCTCTCTCTACGGTCACGACGGCAGCAATTCGATCGATTTGACCATTGACGCCAAGGACGCGACCACCCTGCTGCGCTACGCCACCGTCAACGGCTCGCTCGTTAAGCTCTCGATTCCCGATATGTCATGGGATGGTCAGGTGCTGATTCGTGAGGCGCAGATGCACCCCTGGCGCGGGTCAATATACTCTCTGAGCTTTTTCTCCGTCGCCAACCAGTCTTCCGTTGACGTCGTTGTACCCCTCAACTTTACGGGCGAGGCTGTGGGCGTGACGGAGGAAAAAGGTATCCTCGATACGATTGTTAACGAGATGCCTATTCAGTGTGATCCCACCGCGATTCCTGAGGTCATTGACGTCGATATCTCCTTTCTTAAGGTGGGAGATATTTTGCACGTCGAAGACGTCGTTCTTCCCAAAGGAGTCAAGTCGACCCTCGATCCTCAGCGCACGGTAGTCTCAGTTCAGTCTCCCACCCTACCTACTGCAGCCGATGAGGCCAGTGACGCTCTCACTGGTTTGGCTGCGCCAGAGGCGACTAATGAGTTAGACGCAGAGACGGCTCAGGCAGAATAAAGCCTGAAGTTCTAAGCGCACCCCTCTAACGCTTCAATGCATGTAGCGCTGCAATCAGTGCAATAATGTCCAAGCCAGGGAATTTTCCTGGCTTTTGTTATCTTGACCCAGTCTCTATGAGCGATACGACCAGGCCAGCCTTGATCGAGCAGATGCTGAGCCCTGACTTTTACAGTCATGCGGTTCAAACGCCGATTCAGCTTGTACAAACCCATATTTCCTACGTTCTGCTGACGGGGGAATTTGCCTACAAGGTGAAAAAGCCTTTAGACTTTGGCTTTTTGAACTATTCAACTCTGGACCGGCGTAAGCACTTTTGCCATGAAGAACTGCGCCTTAACCAGCGCGGCGCGCCTGAGATCTACCTGGAAGTTTTACCTATCGCTCAACAAGGCGATCGCTACATCTTGGGCGGCGATGGGGAACCCGTCGAATACGCCGTCAAGATGCGGCAGTTTCCCCAAGACACTCTGCTGAGCCGCTACTTCGAGCGGGGACTGGGGCCGGAGCAGCTCCAGACGCTGGCCAGCAAGATTGCAGCGTTCCACCAGGCGGCCCCCTCCAGCGACTACGTGCGTAGCTTTGGCGAAGTTGCCCAGGTGCGGCAGTCCATCGACGAAAACTACGACCAGACGGAGCAGTACATTGGCGGTCCTCAAACCCAGCAGCAGTTCGACGACACCCGCGCCTACACCGATCGCTTCTTTGAGCAGCAAGCTCCCCTGTTCCGCTCGCGCATCGACAACGGCTGGATTCGGGAGTGCCACGGCGACCTGCATCTTAACAATATTTGCTACTGGCAAGACCAGTATCTGCTGTTTGACTGCATTGAGTTCAACGAGTCCTTTCGCTACGTCGACGTCATGTTCGACGTGGCCTACATCGTCATGGACCTAGAGGCGGGAGAGCGGCCCGACCTCAGCACCCTGTTCCTCAACGCCTACGTCGAGCAAACCGGAGACTGGGAGGGCCTGCAAGTCTTGCCCCTCTATGTCAGCCGCCAAACCTACGTGCGGGCCAAGGTGACCTCGTTCCTGCTGGGCGACCCCAGCGTCTCCGCCGAGGACAAGCAGGCCGCCACCGCCACCGCCGCCCGCTACTACCGGCTGGCCTGGCGCTATGCTCAACCGAGCCAGGGTACCCTCACCCTGATGAGTGGGCTGTCGGGCAGCGGTAAATCCACCGTGGGCCGGGAGTTAGCGGCTCACACCGGAGCCATTCAAATCCGCTCCGACGCCGTCCGTAAGCATCTAGGCGGCGTCCCTCTACAGCAAAAGGGGGACGATAGCCTTTACACCCCCGAAATGACGCAGAAGACCTACGCTAGGCTCGCTGACCTGGCGTTTAAGCTGATTGACGCGGGGTATTCTGTGATTCTAGATGCCAAATACGATCGCGCTGCCCAGCGATCCGCAATCCTAACTGAGGCTAAGGCCCGTCAGGTGCCACTACAGATCGTCCATTGTGAGGCTCCCCAAGACGTGAGGAGCGATCGCCTCCGGTCCCGGCAGGATATTGCAGATGCTACGGTAGAGGTGATGGAGAAACAGACGTTCGAGTCCTTTACTGCGGACGAGCAGCCCTACGTTCATGCCGTCGATACGACTCAGCCCGTTTCGTCTCAGCTTGAGCCACTCAGTAGCGATCGCTAAGGCATCACCTGATTATTTGTCTACCGCCTATTGCTAATGATTAAAGTTGCAGCAGCTCTAAAGTTTTGGCTTGTCTTTCTGTTGTGCTTCTGGCTAGCGGGATTTTCGGCTGTGCAGAGCATCTTCCTAGGGGCGCTGGCAGGTTGGACGGGGGGCTTACTTTCTAAATGGTGGTCCATTAAAACCGTCATAGAGGGCGGAGACACCGATGAGCGGCTGCTCAAACCCGTGACCATGCTGTCCCGGTTTCTCGGCGGTAATTCCGTAGGCCGCACTAGGGCTGAGCACCATCACGCTCGTAGGGCTGATAAGCCGAGTCCAGGATGGTTTGGCCTGTTTGGGCCACCCAATAGGCGGCGTTAGGGGCACAGGCTCTATCCCTTCATTATAAGTAGGCCGTTCTTGAGATTAGAAACGCTCACGCAGCGCTTGAAGCTAGGGCGTTCCTGCTCTATTTAAATTTTCTCCGTCATCGCTTGTTCAAATTCAGCGATCGCATCCATCATCTCGCCAAATTTTGGATTACGGTGTTCCGAAGTAGCGGCTTTCTTTTCTATATTGGCGCTTAATCTTGGCCAGTAGTACCGTTTGGTTCTACCCGCATCAGCCAAAGTCAGGTATTGGCCACTCCTGTTTTTCAGGTAGACAATATTGCCAGCCTTAACGGGCTCGCGCTCAGTAGAACCAGACATGAAGCCCCCCGTTATCGTCAGTACAAATCTATAGCTAAATTATATTTAAATCGACAGAATATCTATATTGCCTTGTCGTCATGTTCGAATAATGCGGCAATAGTGGCGAAATATTTCGCAGTCTTGTCAACGCAACGAGCTGTCCATAACTATCCTTAGAATTTCTCTCTTATAAAAAATAATTCATATAGCGGACCATTTTCAGAAATGGGGACCTGAAGACTGGCATGACTATTGATAGACAACGCCAATCCTACCTAACTTCTGCAGGACCATCAAAGCGTGACTGTAGAAAACACGGTATACGCGAATTATATTTTCGCGGTATGTATTGCTCTGAAAACTAACTTCTCATCGCCCATGGATGCTCTTCCAGGATTAAGCCTCGATCGAGTTCAGCAAGAAGTTAAGGCATTCTTGCATTTTTTGGACCAAGAGCAGCATAAGTGCTTTGGTATCCAAATTAACCAGGATGTTCGAGATTGTCAGATGTTTGCTCCGCTCTTATCGCACACCCTTAACAATTTAGGAGATCCTTTCTCCGGCCAAGGCGGACATTTAGTGACTTTTGACTATGAGAGAGAGTTGGTCAGCTTGGTTTCTTCTCTACTGCATCTAAGCTCAGATAATAGTTGGGGATACTACAATCCTGGGTCAACGCTCTCAAACATGCATGGCGTGCATTTAGGCATGAGGCGGTTTGAAGAACCGACCATTATCATTTCTGAAGAATCTCACAATAGCTTTGAGAAAGCTGCAGTTGTCACTAGATGCAAAGAGCTTGTCAAGATAAAGACGGATTTGCAGGGGAGGATGCTGCCGGACCATCTTGAAGAGCAGCTAAAAGCGCTCAATAGAAAAAACTACATCTTTGCGTTTTGTTCCGGCTCTGTAACCAAAGGGGCCTACGACAATTCTGAAGAGCTGCTTCAGGTCATCTCTGGCTGTGGTATTGAACCTGATGATTACCACTTGCACATTGATGCGGCCCTAGGGGGAATGGTTACCCCTTTCTTAATGGGGGAACCCATTAAATTAGACTTTCGGATCTTGGAGGCAGATTCTCTATCCGTCAGCTTTCACAAAAGACTGGGTATTCCTTTACCTGGCTCGCTTTTCATTGCCCGAAAAAGTAGCCTCCAGAACTTGCCGCCTTCTCTCTACGCTGAGCATTATTCCTCGTACGACACCACCCTTGGCGGCTCCCGCGATGGACTGTCTCCCTTCATCACCCTGATGAAGTTAAAGCATCTAGGCCATTCAGAGATGCGTAAAAGAACTCAGCGGGTAATTGATAAAGCAGCGTGGTTGGTCGATTTACTGCGCCAGAATGGCGTTTCAGCCTGGTGCAATAGCCATTCCCCCTGTGCCGTTCTACCGGCACCGTCTCCTCAACTTGCCCGAGAGTACCACTTGCCTCGCTATAGTGCTGCGGAGGGAGATTATACGCACATTTTCACAATGGAGCATGTTTCTCGATCTGGCCTAGAAACCTTTGTCGAAAAATACCTGCTAGATACGGCAAGAGCGTGGCAACCTGCGCCAGTCTTTAGCCCAGTGAGTGCAGGTTGTAGATGATCTAAGGATTCACTAGGTCGGCTAGAGGAGCTCTCAACGTGGATCTGGTAGGGACACGACATTCTGTCCCTACCAATACGATGATATGGCGGTATACGGGATAGCAAATATCCTGAGGCATTAGGACATTTGCGCGTTCAGTTGCCTACACAACGTCAGACTTTCAGCCGTTTCTGGTGTCCTAAGCAACTGAACCAGCGCAATACTCCTAAGCCATTTGCCCCGTCGCCAGCCAGATTTGCGTATTCACCGGGTTTTGAGCCTGAGCCAGCATCTCCTTCAGCTGCTCGCCCTCTAGGACATCATCCGCCAAAAGCTGCTGGGCCATAGACTCTAGCAAATCACGGTTGAGGTTCAAGATAGCGATCGCCATATCGTGGGCGTGGTGAATCGACTGCGTTACCAGCCGATCAATCTCGGCGGCAACGTCACCCCCCATCGGACGGCGGGTGCTGCCATTGTCCAGGAACTGCGACTGGCTTTTCTCAAAGGCAATGGGACCCAAGTCGCGGGCCATGCCGTACTGGGTCACGGCGCGTTCTGCTAAGTCCGTCGCCTTTTGGATATCGTCACTGGCCCCGGACGACACTTTACCGAACACCACCTCCTCCGCCGAGCGCCCGCCCAACAGCGTGGCAAGTTGGCCCCGCAGCTCATCTTCTAAAATCAAAAAGCGATCGCCTTCGGGAGTTTGCATCGTATAGCCCAAGGCTCCTCGGCCCCGGGGAACGATGGAGATCTTCGAGACCTTAGACCCGCCGGGCATCAGCGCGCCGACGATAGCGTGACCCACTTCGTGGTAGGCCACAGTCTTGCGCTCTGTGGGGGAGAGAATGCGCGATCGCTTTTCCAGCCCCGCCACCACGCGCTCAATGGCTTCTCTCACATCCGCCATCATCACCGCCTCGCGGTTGTTGCGCGCCGCCAGCAGGGCCGCTTCATTGATCAAGTTGGCCAGATCCGCTCCGGCAAAGCCTGAGGTTTGAGCGGCGATCGCCTCCAAATCTACGTCCCCGCCCATCAGCACCTGGCGAGAATGCACCTGCAAAATCTCCAGACGCCCGCTTTTATCGGGGCGATCTACCAACACCTGGCGGTCAAAGCGTCCCGCTCGCTTCAGGGCCGGGTCGAGAATTTCAGGGCGGTTGGTAGCGGCAATCAGGATCACGCCTTCGTTACCGTCGAACCCATCCATTTCTGTTAACAGCTGGTTTAAGGTCTGCTCCCGCTCGTCATTCCCACCTTGAGGGTTGCCGCCCCGAGATTTGCCAATGGCGTCTAGCTCATCAATAAAAACAATGCAGGGCGCTTGCCGCTTGGCTTTATTGAACAGATCCCGCACCCGCGATGCGCCCACACCCACGTAAAGCTCCACAAATTCCGACGCGGCCATGCTTAAAAAGGGTACGTTGGCCTCTCCCGCTACCGCCTTTGCCAGCAAAGTTTTACCCGTTCCCGGAGGCCCCACTAGCAGTACTCCCTTCGGCATCTTCGCCCCAATCTTGCGGTACTTCTCCCCATCTTTGAGGAAGCCAACCACTTCTTGAAGCTCCTGCTTAGCCTCATCAACCCCCGCCACATCGGCAAAGGTGATTCGCTTGCTGCTACCTTTGCTAGGGCTGTAGGTTCTTGCTTTGGTCTTGCCTGGCACGGCACCCATCCCGGCTCCCCCAGCATTTTCTTTCATCAACCAAGCTGCTCCCAGCAGCGCCCCTGTTGAAAGGAGCCCCAGTAGCCCTGTGATAACCCCCAGGTCAGCGCTCGGCGCCGAAAATTCAACGCCGTGAGTCCGCAGCAGGGCGGGAATATCGTCGGTGTTGCCCGCTGGTTTATTGGTGTAAAACCGCTTGTAGCCATAGTCAGGCTTGAGGCAATATTCAATTCGATGGGGTTTAAAGGTCACGCGCAGCACTTGCTGACCGCTGACCTGCTCAATAAAAGTGCTGTAGGCCGCGTGGGAGAGGGTTGCCGTTTTCATGCTGGTTTTGTCTCTTTGGATAGTAGTCGTTGCAAGAGACGAAGCGGTGAAGCGATCGCAAAGTTGGGCTTACGCTACAGGTTTTAACGTCTCAACAACTCGATTATGCAAGACTATTTTTTGGGTAACCAGACGAGATTCCCCTACTGCGCTGAGCAGTACAAACCAAAATGAAGGCTACAAAATACGGTTCTCACACCCTGTTGCTTCGGTTTTCCTGAAACCAAAGTGGCTTCGACCTCATGGTGATGAATACCGGGCGGTGCAGTGGCTCCAGTGGTTTGAGTCTGCCGTTGAAGATCGCGGCAACATCGCTAAAGAGCGGCTGCTGGCCACCTTTGATGTGCTGCAAAATTGGTACGCTGACCCGAGCTTTCGAGGCTGCCCGTTCATCAACGCTGTCTTGGAGCTTGCAGATGCAGCCCATCCGGCGCATCAAACTTCCGTGAATGTGAGAGAGTCTATCCGCCAGTATGTGATGCGCCTAGCTGCGGAAGCCGGCGTCAAAAACCCTGAGATCTTCTCACAGCAGTATTTGCTCTTGATCGGTGGGGCCAGTCTTGTCGCTACGATTGAGGGAAACTCGAATGGAGCGGAGCACGCCAAGAATGCTCTATCTGTACTAATCGAGGCCAGTTGACCGCGTTTCTTGAGTTTGTTCGCGAATCACGGCGCTCCAGTTGTCATCATTGACCGCCGCCGCCAAATCCTGTCGCGCTTCCGCCTGCGTCTTCACTTCATCCTGCGACAGCGATCCGTCCGCCATAGCGCGGCGCAGCTTCAGCTTTTTCTCTTCATAGGCCTGACGCTCAGCGGCAGACATCGTCTGAGCCTGGGCTTCTCGAATTGTCCCGGCCCAAGCCTCGTCTACGTTGCCGGGGGGCGGGCTAGGCAGCGCGGCCACCCACTCGTCCCGCAGGGCTTCCATGGCGTCTCGCTTGGGAAACTGGAAGGGCTGCACTCGCACCAGAGCGCAGACGTCGCCTTTTTGGGCTAGGTGGCCGCGCAGGGAGCGGGTAACGTTGCGGGAGTAGCCGATGAACTGGGGCTGGCGATCGCTATCCAGCACGGCGTAGACTCCGGCGACCTTAGCGTTTTGAGCGTCGTCGCACCAAGCCTCAACGTCAACGGGCGTTTCGGCACCTTGAACGGGCGGCGCGGTGCCGGCGGAATTTACGCCATGCTCATCATCAGAGGAATACAAAAAGCTGTGGAGCCCCTGATGCGCTTCGGGAACGTCCTGATGCTCAATGGGAGTAGATTCTGAGGTCATGGGGCTAGCTCTTTGAAACTGTTACATTCGGCGCAGCGCACCGCATACCTGAACGATATACCCAGACGGGGTCAGCGTAGAAAAAATGACCCTAAAGTTTATGATGTGGCGAGCTGAAGGGTGGGCGATCGCGCCTCTCTACTGCAGGCGCGACGAATTCTCCACAAACTGTTTGCCGCAGTCCTTGCAGAGGTAGCACTGCTTACCCCGGCGGCGTCCGTTTTTAGACAGCTGGCTAGATTGGCAGTGAGGGCAAATCATTACTTTCATTACATAGTTCGACTGGTCATCCCCCAAATGCGGCTCCAAATACGACACGAGGAGGGCCTCGATTTGTTGAACCAACTGCTGGCGGTGCTCTAGCTCAGCGCTGCGCAGGGCGGCTAGAACTACCGCGTTGCCGCTGTGGACGCAGACCTCGGCCAGTAAATCACACTGCGTCTGCCCCAACGTAGGACGACGCTCTAGGAAAATGCTCGCCATAAAGGCGATCGCCTCTTGGGTCATGCTTTCGTCGATGGACTGAAAAATTTGCCGCGTTGGGTAAAAGCGCTGCCTCAGCTGAATCCTCTGGCGCTGACGATTCAGAGGGATTTCATTTGCTCCTACGGTGAGCACGAGCCCAAAATTCCGATTCCTGACGTCATGGAGGCGATCGCAGCCGATTATGACTTCATCGGCCATACGGCAGACCAGAGCGTCGAGACCGATTTGCTCACAATGCTGCTGAATATGCACGACTACAATCACCAAAATGGAACCCACCGGGACTTGTTTCGCATTACGGCGGTTTTTCGCCGATTTATCGACAACGGGTATACGTCCGAAGCCTTTTACGATATGCCCACGGCTCCCTATAGCCTGGCAGAAAAGCTGAGGCAGCCGGATTTGTTTCTGCTGCCAACCACGCTCAAGGCCCATCTGGAAAATCATTTTCCTTCCCTAGTGATCTTTCGCGCAGAGTCGCCGCTGGGTGAGCTCGCGCAGTGCCACTTTTTTGTGCCAGAGGCAGAAAACCGGACCAGGACATACGTTTTGCTGTTTGGTCAGGCCAGACATCCCGCCCTCAAACCCCTGAGCAAGGCCTACCTCAAGTTCGGTAAGGCCGCTGTAGACCAAGATGCGGATATTCTAAGGAAAATCTATCCAGATACCCCCAAGGGCATTAAGCTCAATAATGAAGTGGGCATGGATTGGGTGCAGCACAACTTTAAGAGCTTCCCTGAGGTGGTGGCACCCAATTTATCAAAATGAGCGCTGAGCCGCTAAGAATTTGAGGAGTTCCCATGTCTGATCGCCGTCAAGACCCCTGCGCTGTCCGCCCCTCGGAAGAGGAACGAAAGGCAACTTCGGAGGTCCCGTTGCCCAAGCGGCCCAAGCTTACGCTACCTAAAACCAGGCGACAGCGGTGGTGGCTAGTGGCGATATTGCTGGGGCTGATTACTGTGCGGATAGTGGTTTGGCTGCTAGCCCTATCCCTGTAGATGAGCTCTCTGTAGATGAGCGCAATGCGATGGGAGGCTGATGGATGCAAAACTCCTCGCCTTTCTACTGCTGATAGTTGGTTTTGTTGAAGATCCAGGCATTTTGCAGCGCAATGCCGACCTGAATATTGAAAGCCACCATGAATTCGAGGTCGGTGGGGTTGAAGCTAGCCTTCCAGCAGTCTGGGACCTGGGGCCACTGCGCTGAATCGTAGTTTGAAGGATGACCGTACCGCTTCTTGTTAACGAGCTGGGTTACGGCTAACAGTTCGCCGCTGGGGCTGAATACCGGCATGCAGAGCAGACTACAGGTCCGATATCCGGTAGCACGGTCTGTCTGTTTAGCCGTATCAGAATTGGGGTCATCGTACAAGTCAAATGGGACATTGAGCGGTTGGGCTGTGGTTGCGACCTGGCCGACAAAACCAGCGTTTATTGGAATACGGTGCTCTTGCATAATTCCGTCTACGTCAGATATTTTTGTCCACAACTCTTGACGGGCTCTATCAATTAGCCACAGCGTGCTGCGATCGGCATTCATGAGTTTTTCAGCTTCGTCAATAACGCAAGCCAATGTCTTATCAAGGTCAAAATTACTTCGACTCAAAGACTGAATAGATCGCATCAATCCCTTAGCAGCTTGCTGCTTTTGAGCAGTTTTGTAAAGAAGCTGAAAAGATTTAAGAGCGGATTGGATTGAAGGTGCAAATCCCAGGAATTTTGTGACGTCATTTTCGCTAAATCCTTTCTCGTCGATTCTTTCCCGTAAAGGTGCTGAGGGGTCTATATTAGGTCTCTGCTTATTGAGAATCTGAGCTACGGCAATTAAATTTTTCCGCTCATCCAGCAAAGGAATAGCAACCATTGTGTAGGTTCGGTAGTCCATTTTTTGATCGAATATCTTCGCTGTTTTAGAGCGAGGATCATCATAAAAGTCAAATGGAATATTGTCGAACTTCTTTGTTTTAGCAACTTGACCAGCAATACCCTCACCCAGGAGAACGCAAATCTTCTCCCAAGAACCGTTTTCTCCTTCAGCAGCTATAGACCACAGTTCATTGGCGTCTGCATTGAGTAGAAATATACTAGTGCGATCGGCATTTAGAAATTCGCTAATTTTCATTGCAATTAGCTCTATGACTCGATAAAATTCAGAGCCCAGCTCTCCACTGTCCATCATCTGATCTACCATAGACAGCGTTTGACTAATTAGGCTAAAGTTTTTTTCCAGAGTGGGAACAACTCCGCGAAAGCTGGCTGGAGTCATGTGAGACACTAGGCGTTGTAGCCTTTGAAAGGCTGTCTTATGGTGCTCACTGAACTGGCCTGGTCTAGACTTCTCTCTTTAATTTCCTGCAGCTCCATAGTCCAATATCCTGTTTCGGCTAACAGCTGATTTAGCTCTTCGATATCTTTCTGAAATTCTCTGCCGCGACGCTCTTGACTAGTAGTCAAGAACTTGTAATCTAAAGTACTCAGACTTTTGTCGATTGCCCAGCCGAGTGCATAATCAAGAGCTTCTCCAGTTAGTAAGTCGCGATCGTCATAATTCGAGTTTTGCCATGCGCAAATAGCATCACTATAGGGTCTCAGATTTTGAAACTCCTGATCGATCCAGCCTTGGTCAAACACAGCCTGGTAAATTCGGTTATAAATGCTGAGCCGATCTTGTCTCTTAACAATTAGTCCTGACAGCTGGAGTGCCATCTGTTCAGGATTTTGAGTAGCCGCAATACTGCCGTCACGCAGAATGTTTTCGTAAAGCCCTAGCAGCTGACTCGTATGTCGTTTATCGCTCAAGGCCCGATCTTTAATGGTTCTCAGGTGCTCAGGCTCGTCTTGAGATTCCCAGTTCTGAATAATGTAGCGTTCTACTAAGCGACCGACCTGCACTGCCTCTTGACCTATGGCTATTCGAGGCGATCGCGTCTTGACGATCTTGCAAAGCTTTTGAGTAAGGAAGGGTTGTCCCTTAGTCCAGTTCAAGACCTCTTGAAGAACGATAGGCGGGTTATCCGCGCTGCCTACAAGTCCCTGGGCTAGCTTAGCGGCCTCTTGAGACGTAAAACCGCTGAGGTCTATCGCCCGCCCAATGTTGAACGGTGTGCGAGTTTTCTTTTGGATTAGGTCTGACGGTGCAGCTGATCCAATTAGACCAAAGGTGAGACGCTCGAAGTTGTGGTTGGCAGCACGCTGGTTGTAACAAGCACGAATCAAGGCTAGGAAATCATCTTTGAAGGCCAGATCGGAAACGCTATCGATCTCATCAATGCAGATAACAACGCGCTGAGGAATGTGTTCCAGAGAATGTGCTCTACAAATTCCCAGAAGCACATCTGTGGCGTCATTTGTTGGTGATCGCGCCACCAGTCCGTTAGGCTCAGCGGTAGACAGAAGCTCCGGATTAGGGACTGAATCAGGCTACCGTACCACTGCAAGGGTGTGACGTCTCGCGTTCCAATCGCCGTGACGTCGATATCAGCACAGACAAGGCCATCTGCCTTGAGCTTCTGTATGGTTCGAACGCGAAGGCTCGACTTGCCCATTTGGCGAGAGTTCAAGACATAGCAAAACTCGCCTGCCTTCAGCGCCTGATATAGCTCGTGGTCAGCTTGACGCTCGACATAGCTTGGGGCGTCGGCGGGAAGAGATCCTCCCACTTGATATTGGTAGAGGGATGCTGAAACCATGATGAATCAACCCGAAAAATTGAAGAAAAGAATAAATGTAAAACCTTGAGAGCCCTCTAAAAATTAAGCTTGAGCTGGCTAGCAAAGTACTGCTGATAGAGACGGCAGCGTACGACAACTTCGTTTCCCTGGAACTTGATCAAACCTCGACTGTACAGCTGATAGGCTTGACTAGGGTCGATGAGTAGAGGGCCATCAACGTCGATAATGCGCTTTAACGTACCGCTCAACTCAGAACTGCTTTGGAGCGCTGTCCAGTGATCGCGCAGATGATTGTTATAAATTCCCGCCTGCGTCGGCGCTAGCTCCAAAAGCGTTTCGAAAACGTCTTGATCGTGGCTTTTGAGGTAGGCGAAGGCTTTTTCTAACATATAAGGATGACCGCCTACCATATCGAACAGCCGTCGGAGCCGCGCTTGATCGAGGATGACGTCATGATTCTCGGCCAGCGCTTCGACCTGCTTTGGGGTAAACTCCATCAGTTCAATAGGTTCACCCACATTAAAGGGGGATTGATTTACCCGCATAGGAAGGTAAACCTCCGTCGAATACAGAAGAACTAGACGCATAACTGCCCAGCGCTTCTCAATCTTGGCGCGCTCATGCCAAGCGCGCAAAAGACTCAAGAATTCGTGAACAATCTCCGATTGAGGATCTTTCAAGATACGATCCACTTGGTCTAGACACAAAATTAGCGGTCTGGTTTGCTCAGCAAGCAAATATTGCTCAAAATACTGCGTACAGTTTTCTTTGGGCGCTAAAAGCTGACTATTCCACAATTCTTCTAGTCGGTTGCGACGCTGGAGCCGCTGCCCAACGCTAATGCAGAACCACCGTAGGAACGAATCTAGGCTCTCAAAGTCTGCGGCCCCGACCATATGAAAATTGACGAGGGCTGTCTGAAATTCCTGCTTTTGCTCTTGAAGCTGAAACAGAGCGTACCGCAAAAGCGATGTCTTACCCATGTGGCTCGGCGCTTTGATTCGTACTAGAGCGCCAGGCTGTAGAAGTGTATTGCAGCAAGCTTTCTCTAAAGGCGGTCGTTCAACATAGTCGTTCAAGGCCTCTTCATCGATGGCTAGGTCTAAATCACCCGCGAGGGGCTCTTCTGTGGGAACATCTCCGTCAGTTCCAACGTCTTCGTTTTCTAGGGCCGCGATTGTCGCTGTATCAACGTTGAGATACCGGCAAAGCTCAAGAAAATTCCACTGGTCCACTCGTTTACCGGTCAAGAATTTGTTGACGGTTGTCAACGAAAGCTTCACGTCGCTTGCCAAATCGACCTGCCGGGCATAGCCCTGCATGAGCAACGCTCGCTTAACCTGCTCGATACATTCGCTACGAATCCTACGTGATCGAGGTGCTCGAGTCATGGGTTCAACCTGCCTGCAACGACTTTTGATTGTATAAGAAGCAACAGCGTATCTCGATAAGGCCTACACAAGTCGGTCGCGTAGTAGAACGGCTATAAGTTATCAACGAGTTTGAAGTAAGTTTGGATGCCTTCGTCCGGAACGCAGGTATCGATGCGCTTTAATACCGACATGAGCTGATATCGCCAGCTGAGATAAGTCCCAGCTAGCGCATTAGCGGATCGTCACGCTGTGGTAAGTCATCCCGACTCCCAGAGCGTTTCTTTTTAAACCAAGGGTGCAGCTCAGCCCGCAACCAGGGGTTACAGTTCCAAGCTGCCGCCATCGGCGATCGCACCTTGCGTTAGTGAATTACTGTGCCAAACCGATGGCAGCTAAGCCACTATGCCAAGTGCGTCGCACCTTTACCTCACAACCCGAAAACCCTGATATGCAGGAGGCAGACAATGCAATTCGTTTTAGATGCAGCTCAATTAGATGCAGCTCAATGCTCGCAATCCGCTTACGCTCGTGTAAGCATTAGCCAATGCCGCTACGCCATCAAGAAAAACTATCAGCGTATGTACGGCCCTACCCTGACCTCTGATGTAACGTTGATTGACAACATTACTGATGAAATCTTGCCTATTATTGCATGGACTGATGCACCTTACCACAACCTAGAACACACGATCGCCGTGATTCTCGTTGGCCATCAAATTTTAGAAGGCAAGCACCAACTAGAGAGCAATGTTAGCCGTCAAGACTGGCTTGAGGTGACTACGGCCTTAATGTGCCACGATGTGGGCTACATCAAAGGAGCCTGCCAGGGCGATCAGGTTCGTAAAAATTGCTACGTGACCGGAGACGCCGCGGTGCAGCTCAACCCCAACGCTACGGATGCGAGCTTAACGCCCTATCACGTGAAGCGCGGGCAGATGGTGGTCGAAGAGCGGCTCGCATCCGTCAGCATTGACGCCGACAGGGTTAAAACCGCCATCGAATTTACTCGCTTTCCGGTTCCCGCTGAGCAGCCCTATCAGAACACCCAAAACTACCCCGGTCTGGTCCGCGCCGCCGATCTAATTGGTCAGCTTGCAGATCCGGCTTACCTCGCCAAGCTTCCTCTTCTGCTTGCAGAGATGCGAGAAACCGGGACGGCTCAAGCGCTGGGATACCGTTGCCCTCAAGACATGCTAAATAGCTACCCGGAATTTTATCGCTATAGCGTCGAGCCCTATATTCAACAGGGCCTGCGCTATCTCAAGGTAACCCTAGACGGACAGCGGACTATAAATCGTCTTTACAGCAACATCGCTCAAAGCGAGCAAGACGAAATCCCGATGGTAGGACGCTTTCAGCAGATTACTATGGACGAGTTCGGGCGACTGAACTAAAGGCTGAGCGCAGAAGTTGATGTCTCGGTCGTGCCTCAAATAGCCGATAATGAAGGCGTCAACTGCAAGCAGTGCCGTACGCGCTCGGATTTAACTATGGCAATACCCAATAACCTAACCACGCTAGACGGAAACGCCCTTCCCGCTGACGCTCTCAAGGACAAAGTTGTTCTATTTGTTAACGTCGCCAGCAAGTGCGGCCTTACGCCGCAGTACAAGGAGCTTGTCGCGCTAGATAAGCAGTACAGCGATCGCGGCTTCATGATTGTTGGCGTTCCCTGTAACCAGTTTGGTGAGCAGGAGCCCGGCAGCCCGGAGGAAATCAAGACCTTCGCCAAAACCAAGTACGACGTCGATTTCACTTTGCTTGAAAAGCAAGACGTCAATGGTCCTAACCGCAGCCCACTCTATCAAGAGCTGGTGGGCGACGGCCCCGACATCGGCTGGAACTTTGGCAAGTTTTTGGTCAACCGCAAGGGCGAAGTGGTCTCCCGCTTTGAACCCAAAACGGCCCCCGATGCCTCTGAGGTTACTACCGCAATCGAAAAGGAGCTGAGCTAGTACAGCTCCCTAGCGTTTCCTTATACCACTTGAAGGCCCCAGAGATTTCAGAAATCTCTGGGGCCTTTCTTTCAGTCAATCAGTCGGCCCACTACACCGCGTTTTCCGGGTGCGCGCGGAAGTAGTCGTCAACCTTGAGGGCGGCCCGCTCTTGGTCGTAGGGCCTCGGCTCTACAGAAACAGGCTCAACCTTCCAGATCTTGTCGCAATAGTCCTGGATGGAGCGATCGCTCGAGAAGTAGCCCATGCGCGCCGAGTTGAGGATGGACATGCGGGTCCATTGCTCGGGGTCGCGGTAGGCCTCGTCGACCCGGTGCTGACAGTCAATGTAGGACTGGAAGTCGGCCATCAGCAGATAGGGGTCGTGGTTGAGCAGCCGGTCAACCAGCGGCTTGAACAAGTCGCGATCGCCGTGGCTAAACACACCCTGTTGGATCAGGGTCATCACCTGCCGCAGCTCGGTGTTGGTGTCGTAGTAGCTACGAGGGCTGTAGCCCTCGGCCTTGGCACGATAGACCTCGTCGGCGCTGAGACCAAACAAGAAGAAATTCTCCTCGCCAACGGCGCTGCGGATCTCGACGTTAGCGCCGTCTAGAGTGCCCACCGTCAAAGCGCCGTTAAGGGCAAACTTCATGTTGCCGGTGCCCGACGCCTCCTTGCCCGCCGTGGAAATCTGCTCCGACAGGTCGGCAGCGGGGTAGAGTCGCTGGCCGTTGGAGACGTTGTAGTTGGGAATGAATACCACCTTGAGGCGATCGCCCACCGCCGGGTCGCGGTTGACCACCTCAGCCACTGAGGTAATCAGCTTGATTATCAGCTTCGCTTCGCGGTAGCCCGGCGCCGCCTTACCCGCAAACAGGAAGGTGCGCGGTAGCACCTCGAAGGTGGGATCTTGCTTGATGCGGTTGTACAGCCAGATTACGTGCAAGACCTTGAGGTGCTGCCGCTTGTACTGGTGAATCCGCTTCATGTGCACGTCAAACATGGATTCGGGATTGACGCTCTGCTTGGTGGTGGTGTAGATATGGGTCGCCAGCTCGCGCTTGACGTCCTGCTTCACCTGACGCCACTGCTGACGAAATTCGGGGTCGTCGGCGTAGGGCTCTAGCTGCCGCAGCTGCTCTAGGTCATGAACCCAGTCGCGGCCAATCTTATCGCTGATGAGACTGGTGAGCTGTGGGTTGCTGAGCACCATCCAGCGGCGAGGCGTCACCCCGTTGGTGACGCTGGTGAACTTATGGGGCCAGAGGCCGTAGAAGTCTTTAAAGACGTCCTGCTTCATCAGCTTGCTGTGCAGCTCCGCCACGCCGTTGATGTGGTGGCTGCCCACGCAGGCCAGATGCGCCATGCGCACCGACTTTTCTCCGTCTTCGGCAATCAGCGAGAAGTGAGACATGCGGGCCTCGCCCAGGTCCTGGATGCGGATCTCATCGAGGAACCGCTGGTTGATTTCGTAGATGATTTCTAAATGGCGGGGCAGCATCTCGCCGAACAGGTCCACCGACCAAGTTTCTAGAGCCTCGGGCAGCAGGGTGTGGTTGGTGAAGGCAAAGGTGCGCTGGGTGATATACCAGGCGGTATCCCAGTCCAGATGCTGACGGTCCAACAGCAGGCGCATCAGCTCTGCCACGCCGATGGCCGGGTGGGTGTCGTTGAGCTGCACCGCGAATTTCTCGTGGAATTCGGTGATCGGTCGCCCTGAGGCAATGTGAATGCGCAGCATGTCTTGAAGGGCACAGGAGACAAAGAAGTACTGTTGCTCTAGGCGCAGCTGCTTACCCTGCACCAGCTCGTCGTTGGGGTAGAGCACCTTGGTAATGTTCTCCGAGGTGACTTTGGCGTTCACCGCGCCATAGTAGTCGCCGGTGTTAAAGGCGTAGAAATCGAAGGACTCCGGGGCTTCAGCCTTCCACAGGCGTAGGGTATTGGCGGTATTAACCTTGTAGCCCAAGATAGGGGTGTCGTAGGGAATGCCTTTGACAATCCGGTTGGGTACCCACCGTACCCGAAAATCCCCCTTGCTGTTGGTGTAGGTCTCGGTGTGGCCTCCCAAGCCAACGGTCACGGAAGACTCAGGGCGGGCGATCTCCCAAGGGTTGCCGTTTTGCAGCCACTTATCGGTGAGCTCTACCTGCCAGCCGTTTTGAATCGCCTGGTCAAAGATGCCAAACTCGTAGCGAATGCCGTAGCCGATAGCGGGAATCTCTAGGGTGGACAGCGAATCCATGTAGCAGGCGGCCAGACGGCCTAAGCCCCCATTTCCCAGACCCGGCTCTTCTTCTTGAGCAATCAGATCTGCGAGGTTGAGGCCCGACTCTTCCACCGCCTGCTTGACGCAGTCCTGTAGCCCAAGGTTGATTAAGTTGTTCGCCAGGTGAGTCCCGACCAGGAATTCGGCTGACAGGTAGCTCACAACGCGGGTTTCTGGCTTCAGGTAAAGCTCGAATGTTCCCAACCACTGCGGCATGAGGCGATCGCGGACGGTTTGAGCCAGGGCAATATAAAAGTCGTTTAGCGTTGCCATAGCGACGCGTCTGCCTTGAGTAAAGCGCAGGTGGTCGGCCATGGCGCGGCGAATCGTTTCGACGGTCAATCCAGTGCGGTCGTCCTCAACCTGAAATTGAGACGTCTGGTCTGCAGATAATGTCATAGAGGGGTTCCCTGTGGATAATCGATAGTACGCTGAAGAATGTGCTATGCGCCTTGCGCTGAAAGCGATCGCCCTTCAAAAAGAACTAGGGCGAGCCTAAGACCAGTAATTCAGAAGTATTCTAGGCCGGCGGCGCTATAGCTGTAGTCGTTGCTGCAAAGTACGAGTGAGCTAATCAGTCGCCCTGCAGCGCGGTTGACATGTTGTACTCATCACTTGACTGTACTCATGGCGTTACTTTAGAGGGATTGCAAGATGGAGCGACTGCCTCATTGCGTCTTTACCCACAGTAAGACCAAATTTTTGAACTTCAGCGTAAATTAAGGATGATCTAAGCAATCTAGACTGACGTCGCGCCTGCAAACGCTTTGGTAGGGGTTTGCAGGTGCGACGGCGGCACCGACTTGCCGGCTAAAACTCAGCCGTGAGGCCACGTCCAGCTTGCAATCTCTAGCCTATCGACGCCATATCGACTAGCGTAGTCAATATTCTCGATGATCTTATTCTGCATCCGCTGCTTGGCGTGGGCCGCCGCTGATTTCAGGGAGGGAACCCGGTCGACCACGTCAATGACCAGGTTGAACCGGTCTATCTGATTGCGAATCGCCAGCTCCAGCGGCGTATTGATGTTGCCCCGCTCCTTGTAGCCCCGCACGTGAATGCGGTGCTGATTGGTACGCCGGTAGGTGAGCTTGTGAATCAGCCAGGGGTAGCCGTGGAAGTTGAAGACGACGGGCTTATCAGGGGTAAACAAAGTGTCGAAGTCGGCGTCGGTGAGGCCATGGGGGTGCTCCTCGGAAGGCATCAGCCGGAATAGATCCACTACGTTGATGAACCGCACCTTCAGCTCAGGGAACTCCTCCCGCAGAATCGACGTGGCCGCCAAAGCTTCTTGGGTAGGCACATCGCCACAGCAGGCCATCACCACATCCGGCACGTCGGGCGCGGTGCCGCAGTCGTCGCTGCTGGCCCAGTCCCAAATGCCGATGCCTTTGGTGCAGTGCTGGATGGCCTCTTCCATAGTCAAATACTGCAGGTGGGGTTGCTTATCCGCCACAATCACGTTGACGTAGTCGCGGCTGCGCAGGCAGTGGTCGGCCACCGACAGTAGGCAGTTAGCGTCGGGAGGGAGGTAAATGCGCGTGACCTCATGGCTTTTGTTGGTGACCACGTCTAAAAAGCCGGGGTCCTGGTGGCTAAAGCCGTTGTGGTCCTGCCGCCATACGGTGGAGGAAAGCAAAATGTTGAGGGAGGGCAGCGGCGCTCTCCAGGGCACCTCCCGCTTGCAGATGTCTAGCCACTTGGCGTGCTGGCCAAACATAGAGCTGATGATGTTGATGAAGCCCTCATAGCTGTTGATGAAGCCGTGCCGCCCCGTAAGCACGTAGCCCTCAAACCAGCCCTCTAGAGTGTGCTCACTGAGCATCTCCATCACTCGCCCGTCGCGCCCCAGCTCGCTGCCGTCAAGATCTTCGGGCATCATGTCGGCCATCCAGGTCTTCTTGGTGGCCTCGTAGATAGCGCTCAGCCGATTAGAGGCTGTTTCGTCCGGACCAAAGACGCGGAAATTGTCCCTGTTCTCCGCCATCACGTCCCGCAGGAAGGTGCCCAGCACTTTAGTATTCCCCTGCCGCTCGGCCGCCGGCTGGGGCACCTCCACGGCGTAGTCTCGGAAGTCGGGCAACCGCAAATCTTTGCACACCAGTCCCCCGTTGGTAATCGGGTTGGCGCTCATGCGGCTCTTGCCCTCCGGGGCCAGAGCCTCTAGCTCAGGCATGAGCCGCCCCGATGCGTCAAATAGCTCGTCAGGGCCGTAGCTGCGCATCCAGACTTCCAGCTGCTGCAGGTGCTCAGGGCTATTATGGATGCCGCTGAGGGGAACCTGGTGAGCGCGCCAAAAGCCTTCTACTTTATGGCCATCCACTTCTTTAGGGCAGGTCCAGCCCTTAGGCGACCTGAGGACGATCATTGGCCAGCGGGGGCGGCTGACGTCTTCCCCCGAGCGGGCCTGGTGCTGGATGTCTTGAATTTGGTCGATGCACTGTTCCAACGTTGCCGCCATCTGCTGGTGCATGTCGGTGGGGTCTTCCCCTTCCACGAAGTAGGGGGTGTAGCCATAGCCCCGAAACAGGGCCTCTAACTCTTCGTGGCTAATGCGCGACAGCAGGGTGGGGTTGGCAATTTTGTAGCCGTTGAGGTGCAGCACCGGCAGCACGGCCCCGTCCCGCGCCGGGTTGAGAAACTTATTAGAATGCCAGGCGGTGGCCAGCGGTCCGGTTTCTGCCTCGCCGTCTCCCACTACGCAGGCTACGATTAGCTCAGGGTTGTCAAAGGCCGCGCCATAGGCGTGGGAAAGGCTGTAGCCCAGTTCTCCTCCTTCGTGAATCGACCCTGGCATCTCCGGAGTGCAGTGGCTCCCAATACCGTCAGGAAAGGAGAATTGCTTAAAGAAGCGCTGCAGTCCGGCGGCGTCTTGGGCTTTATTGGGGTAGATCTCAGAGTAGGTGCCCTCAAGGTATATCGGGGCTAGCACGCCAGGAGCCCCATGCCCTGGTCCCGCCACGTAGATCATGCTGAGATCGCGAGCCTTGATCAGTCGGTTGAGATGGACGTAGAGAAAGCTGAGGCCAGGGCTCGTGCCCCAATGGCCTAGCAGACGCTGTTTGACGTGCTCGGTGGTTAAGGGCTGACGCAAGAGCGGGTTGTCCCACAGATAAATCATGCCGATGGCCAGGTAGTTACAGGCTCGCCAGTAGGCGTGAATCTGGTTCAGTTCTTCGTTGGAGAGGGTGATATTCTGAGGACGAGACGCAACTGTCATAGCTATAGTCACCTTCGAGTGATAAACGACTGTGCATAACCCGTGTCTTGTGCAGGCAGAAGCCTAGATAAGCGCTCAGGCAAACGCTCAGATAAATTCCAAATAAACGTTTGAAGAGGGTTACTTGGCCAAATTGTAAAGCGATCAATCGCTCTGGAGAGCGATCGCGGCATACCCTATTCTATGGGTGATCAATAGATTTCACTCTATGAATTTAAGTCCATCAATAAATTCAGTTCTATGCATATTAGGCCTGTACATACAGGCTGCACAGACTCAGAAATTCTCACTTTAGAAAAATTCGAGTAATTGACCGTACTTCATACCCGATTTACCATGAGTCTTAAGCTATACCTTCTACGCCACGGCGAGACCACTCACACCCAATCTGGAGGCTTCTGTGGCTCCCTCGACCTAGGGCTAACGGAGTCAGGAGCCGCCATGGCTGAGGCCTTTGCTGAGGCCTACGCTCATATCCCCTGGGATGCCATTTACGTCAGCCCCATGACCCGCACCCGCCAAACCGCCGCGCCCCTCTGTAAACGCGTCGGCATGGAGCCAATTATTCGCGATGGGATCAAGGAGATGCACTTTGGCGAGTGGGAAGATAAGACTAAAGAGGCCGTCTACGAGAGCTACACCGAAGACTACGTGCGCTGGCTGACGGAACCCGCGTGGAATCCTCCCACGGGCGGTGGGGAGACCGGGGTGCAGGTGGCTAGCCGCGCCATGCAGGTCATCGCTGAAGTTGAAGACACTCATCCCGAAGGCCACGTGCTGGTGGTAAGCCACAAGTCCACCATTCGCCTGATGATCTGCAGCCTGATGGGCATGGACCTGGGGCGCTACCGCGATCGCATCGAGATGCTGACGGCGTCGGTGTCCCTGGTGATTTTCGACGTTCACGGGCCGCTGCTGAAGATTTTGGGCGATCGCCATCACTTACCCAAAGAGCTGCGATCGCGGGCGGGAACTTAGCCTGTATAGCCGTTGCAGAGGACTTACAGGTTAGGTGTGATTGTCGCCTACAGAGCGATTGTGGCGGCAATGATTGAAACTAGGGCGGCCACGTTAGCGTTGTTGGCTGACACATTTGAATTGTGACGGCTGCAATAATAGAAGGTGAGGTAGCAATTCTCAGTTTGGTCTTGCCCCTATTCGCCCGCGTTCAGGCAGAGCCTATGCTTCGCAAGCGCCCGCAGCTAAAAGCGCGGGCTATCGAACGCCGTCCGCTAAAGCGGACTCTAGAAACGCATTGATGCTTAAACCATATGCTAGAAGTGCGTTCAGCCCGCTTGAGCGGGTGACCTCCACTAGCCCGCGCTTCAGCTGCGGGTGGGGTGAAAGCGAAGCTGAAACTCTAATGAAGGATCTGACACCCCATTCGCCAACAGCATCATTTATCTGCGGGTGGGCTGAAAGCGTAGTCAGCTCGTCGATTGCTCATCATCCGCCAAATTGAGAACTGCTGGAGGTGAGGCGGCTGCAACAACCTTGCGGTGGGTGATGGTGTGGGGACCGCCTTCAGCCTTCAACTACTGACGCAGCCGTCTTCTACCTTGGTTTGCCTACCTTGATGGAACTTCAGCTGATAGCGTCGCGGCCACAGTGTGGAACCTACTCACGGCTGATTTTTGCCGCTAGAGTGTTGGAGTGGCGTGATTGGCTGACAAATGATTGACAGACTAGACAAAGAAATTCGCTTAGCGCTTCAAGGCCAGCAGTTCATTGCGCAGCTGATAGAGAAAGCTGCAGCTGATCAAAGGGCAGAGCTAAATCTTTCGGAGTGTGAGCTCACCAGCCTGCCGCCGGAAATTGGCCAGCTCACCAGCCTCCAATCGCTTTCCCTCAGCGGCAACCAGCTAACGAGCCTGCCGCCGGAAATTGGCCAGCTCACCAGCCTCCAATCGCTTCACCTCAGCGGCAACCAGCTAACGAGCCTGCCGCCGGAAATTGGCCAGCTCACCAACCTCCAATCGCTTTCCCTCAGAAGCAACCCGCTAACGAGCCCACCACCGGAAATAGTCAGCAAAGGCACAGAAGCAATCCTAAACTACTGCCGTCAGCAGCTAGAGCAAGGGCAGGACTACCTCTACGAGGCCAAGCTCCTAATTGTGGGCGAAGGCGGCGCAGGCAAGACCTCGCTGGCTAAAAAGATTGAAGACAGAAACTACGTCTTAGATAAAAAGGAAACCTCCACCGAGGGTATTGACGTCATTCGCTGGGACTTTCCGCTGGAGGGTAAACCACCCTTCCGCCTCAATATCTGGGACTTCGGCGGTCAGGAAATCTACCACGCTACCCATCAGTTCTTCCTCACCAAGCGCTCCCTCTACGTCCTCGTCGTAGATACCCGGCAGGACAATACCGACCTCTACTACTGGCTCAGCATTGTGGACCTGCTCAGCAACAGCAGCCCTATTTTGATTATCAAGAACGAAAAGCAGGAGCGCATCTGCCAGGTCAACGAGCGAGAGCTGCGGGGAGAGTTTCTTAACCTGAAGGAGATTCTAGCCACAAACCTGGCCACCAATCGCGCTCTAGGAGAGTTGGTGACAACCATTCAGCGCTACGCCAGCCAGCTTGACCACGTTGGGGCTCCGCTGCCGCGAAAGTGGGTAGACGTGCGGCGAACCCTAGAGATGGACTCCCGCGATTATATCTCTCTGGACGAATACTTCAAAATTTGTGAGAGCAACGGCTTTGACAACCGCGATGACCAGCTTCAGCTCAGCGACTACCTCCACGATTTGGGTGTCTGCCTCCATTTCCAAAACGATCCCCTGCTCAAGCGTGTGATCATCCTCAAGCCGGAATGGGGTACTGCGGCGGTGTATCGCGTTCTAGATACAAAGGAAGTGGTCAACAGTCAGGGTCGCTTCAGCCGCGCTCAGCTCAACCAAATCTGGAGCGATCGCCAGTACGCCGACATGCGCGATGAGCTGCTGCAGCTGATGATCAACTTCAAGCTCTGCTACGAGATTCCTAACGATCCCGAGACATACATTGCGCCTAACCTGCTGCCGGTGGAGCAGCCGGACTACGTCTGGGACGAGAATCAGAACCTCATCCTGCGCTACGCCTACGAATTTATGCCCAAGGGCATGGTGACACGGTTCATTGTGGAGATGCACCGGTACATTGAGGAGCAGCGGCTGGTTTGGAAAAGCGGTCTGGTGCTGCTGAAAGATGAGGCCCGCGCTGAAGTGATCGAACGGTATAACCAGCGCCAGATTCACATTCGCGTTTCAGGAAAGCGAAAAAAAGAGCTGCTGACCATAATCAACCACGAGTTTGAAAAGATTCACCACGGCTACGAACGTCTACAGTACAAGACCCTGGTGCCCTGTAATTGCGCTATCTGCCAAGGTACTCAAAACCCCCATCTGTACCCGCTCGACAAACTGCGGCAGCGCTTGTCGGACCGGCGCGAAAAGGTTGAGTGCGATAAAAGCTATGAAATGGTGGATGTGCGATCGCTCATTGATGATGTTATCGGCCCACCCATGCCAGCAGCAAAGCCAGTCCGCGACAAAGTTTTCGTCAGCTACAGTCACCAAGATGTCGAATGGCTAAAAAAGCTGCAGACCTTCCTCAAGCCCATGATGCGTAAAGGCGCAATTACAAAATGGGACGACACTCAAATTCAGCCCGGCACCGAATGGCGTAAAGAAATCGACCATGCCCTAGCTACCGCCAAAGTCGCCGTCCTGCTGGTCAGTCAAGATTTCCTCGCCTCAGACTTCATTGCCGAAAAAGAGCTGCCCCCGCTGCTCGACGCCGCTGAGCGCGAGGGACTAACCATCATTTGGGTGCCCATCAGCTACAGCACCTACGAAGACAGCGACATCGAAAAGTACCAGGCCGCACACCCCCCAAATCGCCCTCTCGCCAGCCTCAGCAAGCCCGAGCAAGATGCCGCACTGGTCAAAATTGCCAGACTGATTAAGGATGCTGCCAGCCCATAGAGCCACCGCCCACGGTTGCGATCGCAATCTCTAGATACTGTATGAGCGGCCTCAAAAATCTTGCCTGCTATGATCAAACCAGTAACCTGCTGACGCCGACCTGACCCATGACAGCAGCCCAACCCAGCAGCTCCCCGGCAACGCTATACGACACCGACTACCTGCAGTGGATCACGACCACGGTGGACAAGCTACGCCGTCAGGACTACAACCACGTCGACTGGGCCAATCTGATCGAAGAAATCGAAGATATGGGCAAGCGGGAACGACGAAGCCGTGAATACTCCCGACGTTCTTCCTGCGGAAGCGCTTTGCGAACATCCTACGGATAGAGCGCGGGCTTCATCGGTCACCCGATGAGTTTCCTGCTTCGCGTTACACGCACGCTGCGCGAACGCAGCCAGTTGGCTAGATATGGCTTCCCACATCCCCGCTACCTCGGCTCCACAGGCAATTTGAATACCCGAAATTCCACGGGCGTTGATGACTTGAGCAGCGGCAATATCTCTCGGCTTGAGCTGACCCACATTCATGACACCGATGAACGCGATCGCCCAACGATTTTTTGACCACAGCGCCGCAGTCTGGGCACTCCTGAGAAGTACCATAAGCGTCAACCTTGCCGTAATAGACGCCGCGCTTGAAGCACACCCACGGCAAGACCTGGTTTATGAACTGCCCCAAGCCAGCATCAAGAGTGTGTTTACCCAGCATCCCTTTCGCCATGACGCGAAGGTCAAGGTCTTCTACGAAGATGATCTGGGCTTGGTCACACAGCTTGTGAGCCAGCTTGAATTGCCAGTCAAGGCGGCAAGCGGCTATCTGCTCATGTACCCGTCCAATTCTTCCGATGAGCTTGGCGCGGTTATTCGAGCCCCGCTGCTTATTCTTCAGCCTGCGTTGCAGCAATTTAAGCTTGCGCTGCAGCTTACCGAAAAAGCGCGGACGCTCTACCTGCAAGCCGTTGGAAGTGGACAGGAAAGTACTCAAGCCCGACATCAATACCAATGCTGTCCCCAGCAGGGATGGCATCAGGAACATTGACATCAGCTTGAATACTCGCGGTAGCGTACCACCCTGAATGCTTTTTGATTATGCGCACCGTCTTTACTTTGAATCCATCAGGGATAGGTCGGTGCAGAACGATGCGCATCGTGCCCAGCTTAGGCAACTTGATTTGGCTACCCGTCACCGGGTTTTCCTTGAACTGCGGAAAGAGGAACGAGCGGTACTGCCCAAACTTCTTGAAGCGCGGGAAACCGTGACCTCTCTCCTTCCTCGCAGCAAACGCTGCCTCTACCCTGCGAATAGGCTCTTGAAGCACCTGAGACTGCACGTCCTTCAGGTGAGGAAATATCTTCTTAGCCGCAGTCAGCGCATTTTGCTGCTTGTAGTAGTCAGGATATGGCGCGTCCGCCGCAATGATGTACTCCGACTGAAGCGAGCAGGCATTAGCAGCACAGCTTCTCGAATTTACCCAGTCCTTTCGCTCTCGCAGCGCATAGTTGTAGACGCCGCGACAGGTCTCAAGCCAACAGACCATACGGGCTTCATGCTCAAGAGACGGATAAACTCTGTAGGCGTAGTTCAAGGTCAACATACCTCGATTGTAGCATCCTTAAGGAGTAGTGCGCCGCTCCTTAATTGTTCGCCTGAGGCTCATGCGCCTTTCATCCCGACGCTGATGCTGCGCATACAGCGCGGGACTTCCCGTCTAATAGTTAAAAGCAACTTGGTCATTTTGCTGCTGCACCTGCTGAAATGGCAATATCAGCCCGATAGAAGAAGTGGGAGCTGGGCAGGCAGCATTGTCGAACATCGCCGCCGCATCAACGAAATACTTAAAGATTCACCAAGCCTCAAGCCGCAGCTAGAGAAAGTGCTGCCCGAGGCTTACACGGACGCTGTTAAGCAAGCTGCCGCCGAAACCCAGCTTCCGGCAGATACGTTCCCCAGTGAGTGCAAGTTCACGCTATCTCAGATTATGGACGGGTAGCTTTCCGCCGCAGAGCGATCGCACCTGAGCTGCGCTAGGCTCAATGGCAAACCGAGCCCGCCTGCGATCACTTACCTGAACTGCGATCGCGGTCGGGAACTTAGCTCAGCCGAAAGTCGTCATACAATAGCGCTGCCCATTTGCGGACTTCTGGTGTATATCTATCATGTGTACACCAAAGAGTCGTGTGCCCGTCTCCATATCAAAATTTTTATTTGTACAACGACCCACCACCAGTACAGCACTATGGCGCAGCGCTACGTACGAGTTCAAACCGATGCAGGGCAGCTTCACTACGGACTCCTCCAGCTCGACCGACGGGTCCAAATCTTAGACGCCCCGCCCTGGCTTCAGGGGCAGCCCATCGACCAAGTGCTAGACCCAGGTACCTACAGGCTCCTTTCCCCCTGCGCCCCCTCTAAAATTGTTGCCGTAGGGCGAAACTACGCCAAGCACGCTGCTGAGATGGGGGGAGAGGTCCCTAAGGAGCCCCTGCTTTTTCTTAAGCCCTCAACCTCCGTCCTTCCCAGCCAAAACGATATCCAGTACCCACCCCAGTCAAAGCAGGTTGACTATGAAGGAGAGCTCGCCGTTGTAATCGGCGGTCGCTGCAAAAGCTGCTCTTTAGAGGAAGCCGGCCGCAAGATCTGGGGCTACACGATCGCCAACGATGTCACGGCTCGCGACCTGCAGCGCAAAGACGGCCAGTGGACCCGAGCAAAAGGATTTGACACCTTTTGTCCTCTGGGCCCTTGGATTGTGCGAGAGCTGCCCCTTGGCGCTCGCTTAGAGACGTTTCTCAATGACGCAGAAGAGCCGGTTCAGACTACCACCATTAGCGACATGGTGCATAAACCCGATGCGCTGGTCACCTACATCAGCCAAACCATGACGCTTTTGCCGGGAGATATCGTCCTCACCGGTACCCCTGAGGGCGTCGGGCCAATGACCATCGGCGATCGCGTCAGGGTGAGCATTGAGGGAATTGGCGTTTTGGAAAACACCGTTATCTCGCGTCAGGCTCCCGTTGAGGATGCAGTGGTAACCCGCTAACGTAACCTACTCTAGCTAGCGAACCTGGGCGTAGACAGCCTCTGACAGCGTCGGGATTTCTGCATATTGGCCACGGGCTGACTGGAAAATTGAATAGCCGACAAGAGCTACCGTTCCCAAAAACAGGACATTGGCGATGGTCAGGCCAATGATGCTGCCGCTTAGGGCGGGCGTGACGCTGAGAAGGGCGCTCCAAAGCAGACTGAAGATACTTAGGGCAATGCCGATAAGAATAGCCTGCATCGTGTTGAAGCGGACAAAGTGGCGGATGCGCTCGTTGCGCACTACAAGGGCGATCAGGGCGATAAAGACTACTAGACCCCCCAACCCGAAGGGAAATACGCTGAGTAGCGTTCCGTAGATGGCCAGGAAGGGGAGTAGGGGCAGCAGCAAAAAGTTGAGCACAGGAAACTGGGCAAAGAAGACTCGCCCGTACTGCATGTAGGCTTCCATAAGCGGCAAGACATACACCAGGCAGGAAAATACTCGATTCCAGGGGGTCGTTTGTCCGCGCCAAGTCATGCTTGAAATCTCCCGTTGCTTACTCTAAATCAGCAGCGCTGCTATCTGCTCTATAGTTCCGTTGAATAGTGCCGCTAAGCGAGCACAATCGTCGTGACGCTAGCCGGAGCCGCTTCTTTAGGATAGCGGTTTTACCGAGCTGATAGAGCACAATCGGTTAAACCATACTTGAGTTCGACTCGATTCTTGACATCTTGCGCCTCCTCTAGCCTAGACCAACAGCTCAGGATGCCGCTGCGCCAACATATCGCCAATCAAGTAGAGAGAGCCACAAAGCACAATAGGGGATAGTCGCGGGTCACCGACAGCTTGAGTCGCCCAGTCCAACGCCTCAAATCCGTCAGTAGCGGTGGCACAGCGTAGCCCAGAATAAACGCGGTGCGCCTCAGCCGCCAGTTCTTGAGGGGCCGCCGTTTGGTGACCCGGCACCGGCACGAAGCAAGCGCGATCGCCTGGTCGCAGCAGCGCCGCCAACACCTCAGGATGGTCTTTCGTCGTCAGCATGCCGATCACCCAAGTCGTGGAGCGGGCGCCCTCGCCCTGACGCCGATACTCATCCACATAGTGGCGCAGGGCACGAGCCGCATCCGCGTTATGCGCCCCGTCAATTAGCAGCGGGATGCCCCGCCAGCTGGCCCACTGCAGTCGGGCGGGCCAGCTGCGCTTTCCCCATCCCCTTCTGGATGGCCTCCGTTGGAATAGCCCAGCCCTGATTTTGCAGCAGCTGCAGCAGCGCGATCGCCACCGCCGAGTTGCTGTACTGGTGCGCCCCTAGCAGCGCTAGAGGGTAGGTCAGCGGGATGAAGGTTTGGGGAGGCGCATTCAGATGCGTCTCTGAGGGGGGCGTAAACCGAGCCCAAACTCCAGGACGATCTGGGTCAGGGCTGAGTGCAGGCGTAGAGGGGGTGACCCACAGCAGCGGACAGCCCACAGCCTGCGATCGCTGGGTAATGGCGGCGGCGGCTTCCTCCGACACGGGCCCCACCACAGCCGGGACACCGGGCTTCAAAATACCGGCTTTCTCCCGGGCAATGTCCTTCAGGGTGGGGCCAAGGCGCTGCCAGTGGTCGCGGCCAATGGAGGTGATGGCGGTGGCTAGGGGGCGATCGCAGCAGTTGGTGGCGTCAAGGCGGCCCCCCAAACCTACCTCCATAATGGCCAAGTCGACCTGCTGCTGCGCAAAGTGCAGCCACGCCGCGGCGGTAATCAGCTCAAACTGGGTCGGGGCGAGGTTGTGGGCGGCAACGGTTTCGGTGACGGTGTGCAGGAGGGCCAGTAGGGTAGCGGGCGCTATGGGGGTTTCGTCGATGTGAATGCGCTCGATCCAGCTGACCAAATGCGGGGAGGTGTAGCGGCCCACGCGGTACCCGGCCTGGGTAAGAACTGACGAGAGGTAGGCGCAGACGGACCCTTTGCCGTTCGTGCCGGCCACATGCACAATGGGCAGGGCGTGGTGAGGAGAGTCGAGGTGGGCTAGCAGCTGCTTGATTTGGGCGAGTCCGAGATGGACGCCTGCTTTGGCGGTGCGATTTAGAAGCTGATCTATTGCGTTTTCGGCACTTGCTGCCGAGGTCTCTTGCCCAGCGCTTACCGCTAAGGCCTCTTGCTCGGCACTTACCGCCATGGTTTCCTGCTCGGCGCTTACCGCCTGGCCTGCTCGCGCTACCGCCGAGGGTCTTGGCTCAGCGCTTGTTGCCGGCGCTATAACCGGGGGTCGTCCGGCGACGTCATCCATACTCAGTTTTGCTCATCGCGATGGTCGACAGGGAAGGCGATCGCCCTGACCTCGACTTTGACTGAGGCCGTTGGCCTGGCCCAATCGAGGTCCAAAATTCGCCTAATTTGATAGGGGCACCGAGGTGAAGGGCTTTTATAATAAAAAGAAAGGTAACATTGAGACGTAACATTTGGAACGGGTAGGGCAGTAGACGCAGTGTTTGTCCTTAGCGGATACGAATATCTTCTCGGATTTTTGATGGTTTGTGGGCTGGTGCCAATCCTGGCGCTGGGAACATCCTACATTGTGCGACCCAAGCGCGAAGGCGTTGAGCGCCGAACGACATACGAGTCAGGAATGGAGCCTATTGGTGGTGCGTGGATTCAGTTCAACATCCGCTACTACATGTTTGCGCTCGTGTTCGTCATCTTCGACGTTGAGGTTGTGTTCCTCTATCCCTGGGCGGTCGCATTTAATCAGCTTGGCCTGCTCGCCTTTATCGAAGTTCTCATCTTCGTTGCGATTCTCGTTGTTGGCCTAGTCTATGCATGGAGAAAAGGAGCACTGGAATGGTCATGAATCCGAGCGCAAGCGCCAAAGACACCTTAAAGCAGATCACAAATCCAGTTGGGACACCTGAGATTACTCAGGATCTATCGGAGAACGTCATCTTAACGACGGTCGACGATCTGCACAACTGGGCCCGCCTTTCAAGCCTGTGGCCGCTGCTGTATGGCACAGCCTGCTGCTTCATTGAGTTTGCCGCCCTAATTGGCTCCCGCTTCGACTTTGATAGATTTGGGCTCATTCCTCGGGCCAGTCCTCGGCAGGCGGATCTGCTGATCACCGCCGGTACGGTGACCATGAAGATGGCCCCCGCTCTGGTGCGTCTCTACGAGCAGATGCCCGACCCCAAGTACGTCATTGCCATGGGGGCCTGCACCATCACCGGAGGCATGTTCAGCACGGACTCTCCCTCAGCGGTGCGCGGTGTAGACAAGCTTATCCCCGTGGACGTCTACATCCCTGGCTGTCCGCCTCGCCCAGAGGCGATCGTGGACGCCATTATCAAGCTGCGGAAGAAGATCTCGGCTGAAGCCGCTCAAGAGCGGGGTATCAGAGCTCAAACTCACCGCTACTATACCCGCTCCCATGAAATGAAGTCAGTTCCCACCATCCACGATGGTAAGTATCTCTCAGTTCAAGAACGTCAGGCCCCTCCGAAAGAGCTTGCAGAAGCGTTCGGGATGCCCGTAGCATCGGAAGAGAGAGAAAAGGAGGTGAGCGATCGTGGCTGATGAGACGTCAGATAAGGCTGCTGAGCAGGAGCAGGGGGGAGAAATTATTGAGGCCGGTAAGGTCTCCAAGTGGCTGACGGAGCAGGGCTTCGAGCACGACATTCTCTCTCCCGACCATCAGGAGACTGAGATTCTTAAAATCGATCGCGAGCTGCTGATTCCGTTTTCGACGGCGCTACTTGCCTACGGGTTTAACTATCTCCAGTGCCAAGCGGCTTATGATTTAGGTCCTGGCAAAGAGCTGGTGAGTACTTACCACCTAATCAAGGTGGCTGACGATGTTGACACTGCCGAAGAGGTCCGCATCAAGGTATTCATCCCGCGGGACGATCCTCGTGTGCCCTCGGTCTATTGGATTTGGCGGGCTGCGGACTGGCAGGAGCGAGAGAGCTACGACATGTACGGCATTGTGTATGAGGGTCATCCGGGTCTAAAGCGCATCTTGATGCCGGAAGACTGGAAGGGCTGGCCGCTGCGCAAAGACTACATCTCGCCGGACTTTTACGAGCTTCAGGACGCGTATTAGCTAGTTCGTGAAAGCCCCGCGCTGTATGCGCAGCATCAGCGTCGGGATGTAAGCGAGCGAGTCGAGGTGCGCCCTTGACTGGATGCCGAAGGCGGCAATTAAGGGCAGCGCCGAGGCGAGCAAAGGGTACAATTGAACCAAGCTCAAACTATTTCATGGCGGCGGCCTGCTATCCTGACACAAACGTACAGCCCTTGGCTGGTGAACAGTGCAGACGGTAGAAAACGTAGCTGGAAATTGAATACTCGTCACTGTCTGGGGTTGGTCATTGCCTGGACATTAAACAAATCGCCTGTCGATGGGATCTAATCGGGGTTGCACGGCTTGCTGCGTAACTAGACAGGACCAGATGAAGCAGGACACCTTCTTGCGCGGCATCCATTAAATTGTGGTGCGTGAGCCAAGAAGCCCGCGCTCTATCTAAAAGATGAGCGTCGGGAGTATGTCACTCCTCGGCTACTCTGTATGCCTCCACCGTAAATCTGGCTGGAGACGTCAAAACGACTTCAAGCGCGCGTAAGGATTTAAATTTCTGCGTGCGCTTTTCGATCTGCAGCTGTTTAAAATAGGGCCAAAGCCGTCCCTCTCTAAGTAACGCTAGCGATGAAGTTCAACAAAGCTATTCTGCTGATAGCGGGGTTAAGCTTGTTGCTGCTTGGAGGCTCAGCGGCGCTCAACTTCCTGCTCTACGGGCAGCTCAAAAAGTACTACACCGAGCTAAGCCAGGTGCGGTTGGACCCCTTGGGCTTGAGTTATTACGACACCCCGTCAAATTCCACTGCCTTCGACGCCCGCCAGAAGCGGGTTGTCTTTTGGGGAGACTCTAGAGCTGCGGGGTGGCCTGCACCCGATATCGCGGGGTACGACTTCGTCAACCGCGGGGTGGGTTCTCAAACCTCAATCCAAGCGCTGAAAAGGTTTGACTCTCACATCCAGCCTCTACAGCCCGATGTCGTTGTCATTCAGGTGGGCATCAACGATCTCAAGGCCATCCCGCTCCTGCCAGCACAGCAAGAGACAATCGTGGCCAACTGCCGCGACAACATTCAGCAGATGGTCAATGTTTCTAGATCGTCGGGGGCAGTTGTTGTCGTGAGCACCATTCTTCCTGCAGGCGAGGTGCCCTTAGAGCGCAGGCTTGTTTGGTCAGATGAAGTGGGCAAAGCCGTTGAGACGGTCAATGACTACATCAGGGCGCTAGCGGATGACGGCGTGATCGTCTTCGATGGGTATGCGGTGCTCGCCGATGAGCGGGGGTTGATGCAGCGGCAGCATCGTAAAGATGAGCTCCATCTCAACGCGCAGGGGTATGAGGCGCTCAACGGCGCTTTTGTAGAAGCGCTTACCGCCCTCAATCAATAGTCAATTAGTTGAGGGCGCTCCACTCGTAGACGCTGTAGTTTTCGTCTCGATAGCGCTGCTGCAGCTCTGGGCAGCGCTGCTTTGTTCCCTTTGGAAATACGACGTGAGTTACCCCCGCGCTGCTAAACCGCCGGCGCAGCAGCTGACATTGAAATTCAGGCTTCTTTGTGTTGTAAAACCGCTTAGCGAAGGTGAGGCGATCGCTCCACTCAATTACCTCTACGTCTTTGTAGGGGTGGCTTTTGCGATTGATGTAGATCGGGGCTCCGGTGTAGAGGCGAAAGCGGCGCAGCTTTTTGTTATCAGCAGGGACTAGGTACACCTCACCGGGCTGCACCGTCTGCTTCACGTATTCCATCATTGCCTCGGTGCCGTCTTGAGGATGCCACTCCCCCCACTGCTCAACGCCCCCCACAATGACTAAAATTACAGTCACGGTGACGCTCAGCCATCGGGAAAACCGCCGCCATTGGATACGCTCTAGCGGCAGACGGGTGACCAATGCTCCCAGCGTCAAGCTGGTGGCCACCGGCAGCAAAAACACCGATATTCGCCAAGGGGCAGCGAAGGCAATAAAGTCGCTGCCGGTGATCACCTGGATAATCGTCCCCAAGATAGCGATCGCAAAGGGCACCCCTAAAACGATCGCAAGCGGACTACGGCGGCCCAGGTAAACTCCTAAGGCCACCACCGCCATCTGAAAATAGACGCTGCTGTCCACCCACTCGGCGGGAAGAGAATGGTGGGGGATGCGCTCGTTGACGATGTAGGCTGTGGCCTGCTGGGCAAGTTCTGGGGAGGTGTCAGAAAAGGTGATCAGCATGTACAGCAGCACGGGCAGCGTCAGCAGCCCGCTCGCTAGGGCGACGACGCCGGTCTTGGCCCACTGGCGCTGCAGCGCCAAAACAACCATGTAGGACAGCGTCAGCGCCCCAACGCTGGGCAGGTAGGCCGGGTGAAACGTGACGGCGATCGCCAGACAGACCGCTGCCCCCACCGCAAACCCCAGGCTGCGCCGCTGCAAAAACAGCCAAATCGACACCAGCAGAAAGACGCCAAAGTTGGCGGGCTGAAACACCGGCCCCAAGATGTACTGCTGCGCTACTCCAGCCTGTAGATGCCAGCCAATTTCAATATCGCCAATGTCGATATCCAAGCAGTGGACTAGCAGCAGCAGGGCAAAGAACGGGACCACCCGAGACCACTTGGCGATCGCCGGGTATACCGATGCGGTAATGCCTACCAGACTGAAGACGTATAGCCCAAAAACAATGAAATAGTAGAAGTAGAACCCGTACTCAGGCTGTATGAACTGATAGGTGAAGCGCACCAGGGCGGTAAATGCAGGCAGCGGATTGAGGGTATTGGCTGTCCAGTCTTGGCTCAAAAAGCCGTGGCCCGCTTGAGCTAGGCCGTGGAGATACTTGGTGTTTTGATTTTCTGGGGAATGGTAAATAGCGTCCTGGGTATAGCTGATCCCAAACGCCAGCGCCACTCCGCAAAAGAGCAGCAGCGTCCCTACTCGACGCCACCAGCCTGCCGCTACCGCCTTCGGCACCGTCACAACCTAAGCTGGATTGAGCTGGGCGCGAATGGCCTCAATCCGCTTGCGGTTGACGCCTAAGTCGGACTTACCTACGCGAGAGGCAGACCGTACCTGGAGCGCCCCTGCAGCTTTGTCCAAATAGAATTCGACGTCGTCTACGTACCCCATGAGGGCGCTCTTAAATTCGGCGTAGAGGTAGTTTTCCGACTCGGTGACGACGGTGGTGCGGGCCATGCTGTCCACAATGGACCTAAGCCGCGCCATGGCGGTATCAACGTCTCCGCAGGCAATTGGCTCGATATAGTGTTCGCCGTCGCTTTGAGGCGTCTGGCTGTTGACGCAGTTGGGGCTGCTAGGGCAGGCGGCAAGCTTGCCGTCAGTCACGCCTAAATTGGTGGGACGCGTCCCTGAGAAGGAAAGAACCATGGTGGGGGTGGGGAGTATTGTGGGATTGGCGATCGCGAAGGTACAGTCTTTGTCGCGCTGTCTGTCCATTTTCCACCAAAGGCGACCCTTGTGGAAAATGATTGGATACTGGAAAGGACATGGCACTGCCATGTCCCTACGGTTCTAGACCCGACTAGCGGCGGAGCACAAGGGCTAGCGGCCTATCTCTGCTAGGGCTAGCTTTTGCTCATCGGGGAGCTTGATATCGGTGGCCAAACCTAGCCACTGCAGTCCTCGGATAATCTGCCAGGTGAGGTCAAATTCCCAGGGCTTCAAGCCGTGGCGAGCTGAATACTGAAAGGCGTGGTGGTTATTGTGCCAGCCTTCTCCAAACGCCAGCACAGCGACCCACCAGCAGTTGGTGGAGCGATCGCCAGAGTCGTAGGTGCGGTAGCCAAACTTGTGGGTGGCGCTGTTAACAAACCAAGTTGTGTGATACACCAGCACCAAGCGCATGAAGATGCCCCATAGGACAAACGGCCAGCCGCCGATCGCCAGCAGCACAACGCCTAGAGCAATCTGGATAGGAATGAAATAGTTGCTCAAGAACTGATAGACGGGGTCGTCTGCGATGTCCTTCGTGAAGCGAGGAACTTCTTCCTTAGCGGGTACGTCATAGAACATCCACTCCATGTGGCTCCACCAAAAGCCGCGAGTCGAGGTGTGGTGGTCGTTGTCGTGATCGGAGTAGGCGTGGTGGTGACGGTGTAGCCCAATCCATTCGATAGCCGACGATTGACAGGAGAGGGTACCGCAGAACACTAAAAAGTACTCAAGCCACTTGGGAACTTTAAAACTCTTGTGGGCTACAAGGCGATGATATCCAAGAGTGACGCCCACACAGCCGGTGAGCCAGTAGAGAAATGCCGCTACGGCGATCGCCTGCCAGTTAATATTTTGCGGCAGCAGCGCCAGCAGTGCGACACTGTGGACGATGGCCATAAAGATTATGGTTGTCCAAGAATAAGGAAGTTTGTTTGAAGTTGCGAGCGTCATGTAGTTGTCTTGAGATACAGCGATAAGGCGTTATTCAATCTAAGAGCAAGTATTATTGGCTCTGGGCCACTTATCATCTTAGACTGGTGTTTGCTTTAACGGGCGAGTGATAAGTCATACCGAACTAGGCAAACGGTTCGATTGTGCGCAATAATAAGCACCCAGTCTGACAGAGATGGGCAATCTTAAAGTGGACAGCAATGGACAGCTCCCATAGGCTGCAGGAAGCGCAACAGGCGCTGTTCCAGATTTTTGCTGGAATTGACGCTCAGGTCAAGGAGAACCTTGCCCGCGTACTCACAGCGATGCGGCATCATCGCGTTGGGCCTCATCATTTTAGCGGGGTCAGCGGCTATGGCCATGATGATCTGGGCAGAGATACCCTGGATTGCGTCTTTGCCGACAGTATGGGTGCGGAGGCCGCCGCAGTGCGGCTGCAGTTTGTCTCGGGAACCCACGCGATTGCCTGCGCCTTGTTTGGAGTCCTGCGTCCTGGAGACGAGATGCTGGCGGTAGCGGGCAGTCCCTACGACACCCTAGAGGAAGTGATTGGCTTACGGGGTAAGGGGCAGGGCTCGCTCAAAGAGTTCGGGATTCGCTACCGCCAGCTTGACCTGACGCCCACCGGAGAGGTCGATTGGCAGGCTTTGGGCGAGGCGGTCAGCGACAGCACCCGTCTGGTCTTGATTCAGCGCTCCTGCGGATACGCTTGGCGGCCTAGCCTAGCGATCGCCGATATCGCCCGTATCGTCGCGGTGGTTAAAGCCCAAAATCCCGACACGGTCTGCTTTGTCGACAACTGCTACGGCGAATTCGTGGAAGGGCAAGAGCCGCCTGCAGTAGGGGCCGACCTGATTGCCGGGTCGCTGATCAAAAATCCTGGCGGCACCGTTGCTCCGGCAGGAGGCTACGTGGCGGGGCGAGCGGATTTGGTTGAGGCGGCGGCCTGCCGGCTGACGGCCCCCGGCATCGGCAGCAGCGGCGGCGCGACCTTCGATCAAAATAGACTGCTGTTTCAGGGACTCTTTCTTGCGCCGCAGATGGTGGGGGAGGCGGTCAAAGGCAACCATCTGACGGCCCATGTGTTCAAAGATTTGGGCTACCCCGTCAACCCTGCCCCCCTAGCGCCTCGGCGCGATGTGATTCAGGCCATCCAGCTGGGTTCCCCTGAGAAGGTAATTGCCTTTTGCCGCGCGGTGCAGCAGTGGTCTCCGGTGGGAGCCTACCTAGAACCGGTGCCGGCTCACATGCCGGGCTATGAAAGCCAGCTGGTCATGGCGGGGGGTACCTTCATCGACGGCAGCACCGCTGAGCTGTCTGCCGACGGCCCGCTGCGTCCCCCCTACATCGTGTTTTGCCAGGGAGGAACTCACTGGACCCATGCCGCGATCGCCCTAGAGGCGGCGATGGCGGCGGTGGGGCCGGCGGATTAGACTCAGGTTGGCTCAGTCGAGCAGCGCTTAATTCGCCCTACGCTTACATCGAGCAGCGCGCGCTACTCGAAATCAAGGTACCGCTCTCAACAGAAGGCATTGTCGCCCATGTTTCTATTTCTGTCGAAGCTGTTGCCGACGTTGATCTATCCCCTGGGGCTAGCCAGCCTGCTGATGGTAGTCGCATTGGCTATGCTGTGGTGGCGGTCTCGGCTCGCGGTATTACCCTTGGGGCTGGCGCTGCTGGTCCTCCTTATTCCCAGCAGCAGCTGGGTTTCGGACGCCCTCGTGCAGTCTTTAGAGTGGCGCTACCGGCCCTTACCTGAACTGCCCGAGGTGGATGCTATCGTAGTGCTGGGCGGTGCGGTGCGCCCTCAGCTGCCGCCGCGCCCCTGGATAGATCTGATGGAATCGGGCGATCGCGTCCTGCACGGCGCACAGCTCTACCGAGAGGACAAAGCGCCCAAGCTAATCCTCAGCGGCGGGCGTATCGCTTGGGAGGGAGTGAAAGTGCCTGAGTCTGCTGATATGGCGTCCCTAGCGGAGGTATTGGGCGTTCCCAAAGCCAGCATTCTCCAAGAACCAGACAGCCTTAACACCCGTCAAAACGCCGTCAATGTTCAGCGGCTGCTGGAGCAAGAGGGCCTAGAACAGATTTTGCTGGTGACCTCTGCGATGCACATGCCCCGAGCCCTAGCGGTCTTTGAGCGGTTGGGAATTGAGGTGGCGGCGGCTCCAACGGACTTTCTAATCACCGATGCCAACGCAGCTCCTATTACAAGCGAAGCTCAGATTCTTAAAACTCTGCCCACTGCCCAAAACCTGGAAAATTTTACCCGAGCTATGAAAGAATACGTCGGCCTGATTGTCTACAGACTGCGGGGGTGGGCTTGATGAGCGACCCACTTTACGCTAGACCCTTTCCAGCCTCTCAGACGATTGCTGAGGACAGCGATCTGGAGGCCGCTTGGGCTACGGTTCAGTTTTACCGAGAGGTTAGCGACAGGCAGGCTTTTGAAGCGTACTGTCAGTGGTACTACGATCTCGCTGAGCGCAACCGGCAGGATCTAGAGCAGATGGCGGGCGAGGTGAATATTTGGGGCTGGTTTTGCCGCTAGCAGCGCCTCGGGAAGAAAGACTGCCCGAGCGCGAGTCAGGCTAGGAGATTAGCTCAACCTCATCTTCACGGAAGTGGGCTTTGAATCGCTTGTCAAACTTGACCTGGATAGGAAAGTTGGCGCTGATGGCCTGACCTTTCCACTCGCTAGCAATAGTCGCCACTTCCCCCTCTTGGCCTTTGAGATCTAAGGCTTCGTTCCGATGTTTGGGGTGATGATAAACCAATACTGACTCTTTGACCCGAACGCGCTCGCCTACTTTCATATGACTTTTAGTAATTTGGCTCTGAATAACTTATTTGAAGCCAGTATAGTACGAAGCCAGCCTAGTACCCTTTGCCCATTGCTTACGCCGGGTCTAATCTTGGCGTGATGGTAGCCATGGCTCAAACCGGTCAGATCGCCAGGCCAGAGTGACGCCAGCGGCTCCCGCTAGAGTAAGAAGCAGCAGCAGCGCCATCAGCCTTGCCCATCGCTTTCTTTGGCTAGGCTTGCGGCGTCCAGTTTTGGGGCGGCGGTCTCGAGATTTCCCGCCCCGGTTCTGCTCAGGTGAGGTTAGCTTGCGGGTTGGCGTTGTCGAAACAGGTTTTCTCCGGAGCTGACTGGTCTGAGGGAGATCAATGGTTGCGCGATCGCGCCGCGCAGGGTCGCTGGGGCGAGTCTGCTTCGAGACTAATGTCGACAGCCCGCGATCGATGTCCTGGTCCAAGATTGTGTTGGCAGCGGGTCGGGGAGGGCGCACCTCGGCGTCGATGTAGCGGTTAATGCTGTCGTCTTCGCGGGGACGAACGAGGTTGACGCTGCTGTATAGATCGCCAAAAGCGGCGCTGTCGAAATCGTCACCGATGCCGCTTCCCTCTTCAAAGTCAGCGGCGGTGACCTGACGGGGCGGAGGGCTAGCAGGGGGGGGCGGGTTGTTGACGTTTGCGGGGGGGCGCTCGACCTCAGGGCGATTTCCCGAGGCGATAGATACAGGGGCGGCGGGGCGGTTGGTCTTGCCTGAGATTACAGGTATGGGCGGTACGGGCGCGGGCGGTACGGGCGCGGGCGATACTGGTGCGGGAAATACGGGCGCGGGCGGTACTGGTGCGGACGGTACTGGTGCGGATGTGAGGTCTACCGGGCGAGCGGATCGCTCGCTTTGGTGATGAAGTAGCGCGATGGCTACCGCCCCTTTAGAGGTGGTTTTGCTCATTACCCACTGAGCGATCGCCTCTAAATCTACAGTCTCAGATTCTAGGGCTTCGACTGCTGGTTGCTGTCGCTGGTTCAGCAAGTCATCTAGGGGATAGGTGCTGAGGAGCAGGAGCTGGTCACCCTCCACCACAAGCCGCTGAAGCTGACCCTGGAGGCGATCGCTGCGCTCACCTAAGAAGGTCGATAGGGGAGTCGAGGGAACTACGCGCTGCCATACCTCATCCCTCATCAGATAAACAAAACTGCCTCCAGTAGTGAATACATAGACCTCCTGGGCCGAGTCATTGGAGGCGTCACGAGGTCCGGACGCTGACGGTCTGGGCGCTGACGGTCTGGGCGCTGATGACCGACCTGAATCGGGTGAGTTCTCCAGCTGTGGATCCAGGGCTGGAACCGGCTGGGGAATTGCGATCGCAAACGCTAGAGACAGCTCCTCATCAAGCTCTTGGGCTAAAAGAATATTGTTTAACACCCGCACCATCGCCAAAATTTGGGGCACAATCCAACGGGGGGAGAGTAGACCACAGCGGGCGAGTTCCCCCCCCATGACCTCGACCTGAAGCGCGAGGGACTGCACAATCTGGGAGGCAAGGGGGGCAGACGGTTGGGCCGGGGCGGAGGCGGGGCGAGCGCAGACTGCCGCAAGGGGAAGACCTACCGTAGCTCCGTAGCTTACCGGCGATGCGCCTTCTACTGCGGTAACCGCCTGCGCCACCCCTACCTCAAAGGGCTGGGCTGCGGTTTGCAGGAGCAGACAGTTGAGCTGGTACTCAGCGGTAAATAGGCCCTGGGGAGAGGGGGCAGTCTGCAGCTGCTGGGCAATGGGCTGCAGCGCCGGGGCAATAGCCCCAGCATAGGCAAGCCAGGGAAGCCACAGTCGCCCCAGCAGCGACGACGATGGCTCTTGGGGCGGGTCACCCACGAGGGATAATAGACACAGGCGATCGCCATCAACCCGCAGGTTGTCGGCCTGCAGCAGGCTAGCGGCTGCGCCCACGGTGACAAGGGCTTCCCACAGGGGGCAGAGCTGCCACAGCCAGGTCAGCTGCTGAGGCCCAGAGGCCTGTTTCCAGAGGTCGTAGAGGGTCGGGTAGGGCTGGCCGACTAGGTCCAAGGCCCCGCGCAATAGGGGGATGGGTCTGCCATTGAGCATCGCAACGGTGTCGAGCACCGGCAGATGAGCCTGGACAGCCGCGTAGCGCAGCTGGCGCAGCTGGTGATAGGGCGTTAAGCTCTGGCGCAGGGGCGCGAATGCCCTATTGGCGATGTCACCGTCAGCGGTGAACACTTCTGGGGTGGGGCGACCCAGCTGGGTATCTCGCCAAATATTGGGCGAGATAACGATGTAGCGGTTGTCGACGGTTTGACCTGGGGAGACATCCTGAGCTCCGATCGCCCAGCGATAGGGAGAGGAGCGGGGAAGGCGATGGGAGGGGGAGCGCATAGTCACGTTTTTGAGAGCTGAGCTAGAGTGGAGCTAGCGCGATATCGTGGGTACCGGACTAGGGTTAATCAAACTGCGGACTCTGGACTGCAGGATAATGGGCCGTAAGGTACTGCGGGATGTTGGGCGGCGGACTGTTGCGTTGCAAGACTTTCGATGACAGCAAACCCTAGCTTTTTATTTTGGCTGGTTGTGGGCGTCACCCTATGCATTATGGAGGGGGTGGTTCCTACGGCATTTGTCGAATTTACCCTGGGGGTCAGCGCCATTATCGTGGCGCTGTTTGCCCTCGCTGTGCCTCAGCTGTCGCTGCAAATCGCTCTATTTCTGGTGGTCTCTATCGCGCTGACGCTGCTGGCTCACCGGGTAATGCCGAAGCGGCGGGCCAGAAGTATCGAAGACGCCGCTCACGGAACGACGCTGACGGCGATTCTGCCCGGCAAGACCGGGCGAATTCTCTACGAGGGGGGATCGTGGCAAGCCCGCTGTGATGACCCTGAAATGGCGATCGCCCTTGATGAACCCGTCTATATCGTATCTCGTCAGGGGAACACCCTCTTTGTTTTGCCAGAGCGGCTGCTCTATGGCCGTCCTCTTCCTAGCCTCAAGGAATCTACGGACCGAGACATTGAGTCGACCCCATAAGCCATTCTCCCCTCAGCTAAGCTTTTCACCCTCCCGTCCTATCTACAGCAAACTATTATGGGCAGTACTATTGGTTTCTTCGTTTTCCTAGCGCTGAGCGGCTCAGTACTGCTCAAATCGGTCCGTATCGTCCGAGAAGGGGACCAGGTTTTAGTGGAGCGCCTGGGCCGCTATTCGGGCCGCAAGCTCGAGCCGGGATTAAACCTGATGATTCCGTTTCTAGATGAAGCCGTCCATCGGCAGACTATTCGAGAGCGGGTGCTCGATATCCCACCCCAAAAGTGTATTACCCGGGACAACGTCAGCATTTCTGTCGATGCCGTAGTCTATTGGCGAATTATGGACCTGGAAAAGGCAATCTACAAAGTGGAAAACCTCCACGATGCGATCGTCAACCTGGTGCTCACCCAAATCCGCTCGGAAGTCGGCCAGCTAGAGCTAGACGAGACGTTCACGGCCCGCTCTGAAATTAACGAGATTTTGCTGCGGGAGCTAGATATTGCCACCGATCCTTGGGGCGTTAAGGTGACCCGCGTTGAGCTGCGGGACATTGCCCCCTCTAAAGACGTCCAGGACTCCATGGAGCTGCAGATGTCCGCTGAGCGGCGCAAGCGGGCGGCAATTCTTACCTCAGAGGGAGAAAAGGACGCCGCCATCAACTCGGCGCGGGGACAGGCCGAGTCCCGCATTTTAGGGGCTAAAGCAGATCAAGAGGCCGTGGTGCTAAGGGCGCAGGCCGAGCAAAAAGAGCGGGTGCTCAAGGCCCAAGCGATCGCCGAGTCGCTGAAGATTATCACCAATCAAATCAAGTCAGACCCCTCGACACAAGAAGCGCTACAGTTTCTGATGGCGCAGCAGTACATGGAGATGGGCACGCAGATTGGTCTGAGCGGCAGCAGTAAAGTGATGTTTATGGACCCCAAGAGTATTCCCGCTACGGTAGAGGGGATGCGTTCAATCATCGACAACTCTCAGCAGTCTCAGGGCTGATATTGAGGGAAAATATGCCGAGCTAGAGCCCCAGATGAGGTCAGAAGGTCAATCTCCTAAGGTCACTATTCCCAAAAGGCGATTAACCTGGAAACGGCTCATTCAACGCGACGGTTTGTCCAGGTCATGGGATGCTTCTGGATCCAACCCCCAGTCATCCGTATGGCGCTCAACGTTCGTTCCCGCAGTCACGTTTCCGCAGTCACGTTCCCATAGCCAAAGTTTCAGAGATACCAACTCAAGGAGATATTATGACCCAGAGCCTATTAGAGCAGCTTCGCAAAATGACCGTCGTGGTCGCCGACACCGGCGACATCGAGGCGATCAAGACATTTAAGCCTCAAGACACTACCACAAACCCCTCGCTGATTACGGCGGCGGCTCAGATGGAGCAGTATCAGGACATTGTCGATGAGACGCTGAAGACAGCCCGTGAGTCCGCAGGGAGTGACGCCAGCGCCAAGCACGTGGTTCGTAAAGCCATCGATATGCTGTCGGTGGCCTTCGGTCTGCGCATTCTTGATATTGTGCCGGGCCGCGTCTCTACCGAGGTTGACGCTCGCTTGTCCTACGACACTGAGGCAACCTTAGAAAAAGCTCACTCAATCATTGCTCAGTACAAGGAAGCTGGCGCCGACCCCGACCGCGTGCTGATCAAGATTGCCTCCACTTGGGAAGGCATCCGCGCCGCCGAGACTTTGGAGAAAGAGGGCATCCACTGCAATCTGACGCTGCTGTTTGGCATACACCAGGCCGTTGCCTGCGCTGAAGCTGGCGTAACGCTGATCTCGCCGTTTGTAGGGCGGATTCTCGACTGGTACAAAAAAGAAACCGGGCGTGACGAGTATCCCCCGGCGGAAGATCCCGGGGTGGAGTCGGTGACCAGCATTTACAACTACTTCCAAAAGTTCGGCTACAAGACCGAAATTATGGGAGCGAGCTTCCGCAATATTGGCGAAATCCGTCAGCTAGCAGGCTGCGACCTGCTTACCATCTCACCTAAGCTGTTGAAGGTGCTAGATGAAACGACCGAAGAGCTGCCCCGCATGCTCGACCCTGAGAAATCTAAGTCAATGGATATCGAGAAGCTATCGATAGACAAAGCCACCTTCGACAAGATGCACCAAAGCGATCGCATGGCCCATGAGAAGCTAGACGAAGGCATCAGCGGCTTCTCCAAGGCGATCGAGACCCTGGAGTCGCTGCTGATCTCTCGGCTAGCTCGCCTGGAGGGAGAGAACACCATCAGCCACGCCGCTCAGGACGTGTTCTTGGTGTACGACCTTGATGGTGACGGCTTCATCACCCGCGAAGAGTGGATGGGCACTGACGCGGTGTTCGACGCCCTCGATATTGACCACGACGGCAAAATTAGCCCCGATGAGATGGCGGCTGGATTGGGGGCAGCAATTCAGGGTACGGCGGCGGCGGCGTAGCTTTAGGCGCTGATCGTCTTTTTTAGACTGCGTTGACCCACAGTCACAAAGTAAGGGCGAGCTAAGCTTAGCTCGCCTTTACTTTTATGCGGATTGCAGTATGTGGACTTCAGTATCGAGATCGTTATTACCGACTTGATGCGGCGGATTGGAGCTGAGGCGATGTGAAGCGCAGAAATTCATCTTGGCTTTATAGGATTTTTGCCAAGCCATAAGGAAGCTTATGCAATACTTGTAATAAGCTTGGACAGCAAAGCACTTCTAAATCAAGTTTTTAGATCGGGGAGCTCTACCAAACCTGTTCCTCCACCCTTGTTCTGATCTATGTCTCGACTACGCTTGAATTCTACTGAATCTTTAATACTGGCGGTGGCTGTAGCTCCGTTTTTGGCATTCGGAGCCTATGCACTTTGGCCCTCTTCGCCTTCAGGGTCGAGCGAAACTACGCCAAAAAGCCTATCGCAAAACGCCCTAACAAAACCTATTACATTTGATGATGTTTCCGTCCCATCGGGAACGTTTGACTATGGCGGTAGCACCACCTGGGCCCCCATCCGAAATACTGCCGACTCTCTAATTCAGCAACGTTATCCTAACTTCGTGCTTCGCTACACCGAAGATGGAAAGACGGCCCCCGGCTCCGGAGCGGGAATTCAAATGCTGCTGAAGAATCAGCTGTCTTTTTCCCAATCGTCTCGCGAGATCAAGGAAAAAGAATACCAACAGGCCAAAGATCTAGGTCTGGTGATCAAAGAGACTTCGGTCGCTATTGACGGTATCGTCATTAGCGTTCACCCAGAACTGCCGGTTGATCATCTCAGCATTGCTGACTTAAACCGCATTTATCGGGGTGGGGTTACAAACTGGCAAACCCTTGGCGGACCTAACTTAGCGATTACGCCCTACACTCGCCGTCGCGAAGACAGCGGTACGGTAGAGTTCTTTGCTAAGCGGGTGATGAACGAAGGTGGTTTTGGGGACTCAGTTGTGTTTGTCGACACTTTGACCACGGGGCTGCGGCAGGTTTCCCAAGATCGTGGCGGCATCTACTACGGCTCAGCGCCTGAGGTCATTCCCCAATGTGAAATCAAGGCCCTCTCCCTGATTAGCGCAGCGGGGGATATTGTTTCGCCCTATAAAGGCACTTACATTCCCCCCGAGCAATGCCCGGACGCTCGCAACCAAATTAACACCGAAGCCTTTCAGTCAGGTGAGTACCCCCTCACGAGAAAGCTCTACGTGATTTCAGACAATAGTGACCCCTCTAAGCGTGAAGTAGCCAATGCATATGCAGAGCTGCTGCTAACCAATGAGGGCCAGCAGATGATTCAAGAGGCGGGGTTTGTTCCAATTCGAGACGAATAAAGTGGGGCCGCCGCTAGGTCGGCAAGGCTGGCAGCGCCGCTGGTGCTGGTGCATCAAAAACATGCTTTTGGCCCCAGTACCTAAATTTGGGGTTCACCGCGATCGCAAGGAGCCCCAAGATCAATCTCCGGTCCCTGGGGGATCAGGCCGCCAGGGTTGAGGGGAAACAGATTGCCGTAATAGTCTCGCTTGACGACGTTGAGATTGCAGGTCGCCGCGACGCCCTCTTGCTGGTAGATATCCCGCAGGTAGCCGCTTAGATGCTCGTAGTCCGCAATGCGGCGGCGGCTGCACTTGAAGAGGCCGTAGTACACCGTGTCAAAGCGAAACAGAGTTGTAAACAGCCGCACATCCGCCAGGGTAAGGCGATCGCCGCACAAATAGCGCTGGGTAGCTAGCACGCCCTCAATGTCATCGAGAGCCGTAAACAGCTCATCGCAGGCGCGATCGTAGGCCTCTTGGGACTGGGCAAATCCACAGCGATAGACACCGTTGTTGACGGCGGGGTAGATTTTGGCGTTCCATTGGTCCACTGAGTCCTTGAGATCAGGCGGATAGAGATCGAGCTCCCGCTGGGACAAGGCATTAAAGGCCTCGTTGAGCACCACGATGATCTCGGCGCTCTCGTTGTTGACGATCGCCCCCAACTTGTCGTCCCACAGCACCGGCACCGTGGCGCGACCGCCGTAGCCCGGAACGGCCTGCTTATAGAGCGCCGCCAAAGCCCGATGCCCCAGGAAAGGCTTGTCAAACACCCAGCCTCCTTCCTCAGGCGAGGGGGAAACCACCGTCACGGCGATCGCCTCCTCTAGGCCTTTGAGCGATCGCACCACCAAGGTACGGTGCGCCCAGGGACAGCCCATGCCAGCAATCAGGCGATATCGGTTTGTCTCGGGCGGATGAATGCTGTCGGACCTAATCGAATTGCGAAACTGGCTACTAGGGCGCTCATAGTCTCCCGCCTTACTGGAGGGAGCCATCTGCGACATCATCAGGTGCCACTGCTGACTCCAGACAAACCGCCCCAGACGAATTACCGCCTTTCCCGGCAGGCTAGCCATGGGAAGCGGCAGGCCGAGTCACAACGATGCCGTAGGCTTCGGGATTAAGGTGCTGCTGTGCCGCCTGCTGCAGGTAGGCCGCATCGAGGATGCGGATGCGCTCGGGGTAGTGAATGGCGGCGTCAAGGCTGCCGGTCATGGACTGGTAGTAGCCGTATAGCCCGGAGCGGCTCGTGGGCGTCTCATTGGCAAAGATGTAGCGGTTGGCCACCTGGGTGCGAATGCGGTCGATTTCTGCGGATTCGACCGGCGTCTCGTGCAGTCGGCGGATGTGAGCAACAATGGCGGCCTCTGTTTCTTCGAGATCTGCCTCACTCAGGCGGGCCGACACCGAGAAGATCCCCTGCTGAGCGTAGGTCGTGTTGCTGACCCGAATCTGCGACACCAGCGATCGCTCTTCTCGCAGCTCTCGCACAAGGCGAGCCGTCCGCCCAAAGCCCAATACAGAGGCCAGTACGTCAAGGGGATAGGTTTGATCCAGCTTCTGAATGCTGGGCACCCGCCACATCATGATGAGCCGAGCCTGCTTCAGCGTCGGGTCAACGCTTTCGCAGCGAATAATGCTCTCGAAAGGAGAGAAATTCGATGAGGCGGGCCGGGGCTGCTGTCGACCGCCAGTCGGCAGCGCGTCCCCGTCGTCTTTGGCCCAAGCTGAGTCTGGAACGCTGCCGGCAACCGTTTCAATCAGCTGCTCAACCGGCAGGTTGCCGACGGCCACTGCCGTCATTGCAGTAGGGCGATACCAGGTGTGATGAAAAGCCCGCATCTGGCTGGGGTGGAGGGACTCAATGATCTCTGACGTTCCTAAAACCGGCCTGGAGTAGGGCATGTCTGGACATGCTATAGCCATCGCCTGGTAGAAAGAGCGTCGTCCGGGGCTATCGTCGGCACGACGAATCTCCTCTAGGATGACGGGGCGCTCGCGCTCGAAGGCGTCCTCTGAAAGACTGGGCTGCAGCACCACGTCAAGCTGCAGGGGCGTTAGCGCCGTAAAGTCCTGCGGGGCCATAGTGATGTGGTAGTGCGTATAGTCCTGACTGGTGGCCGCGTTGGCCACAGCGCCGCGCTGCTCCACAATCTGCTCAAACTCACCGCTCTTGAGCCGCTCCGTTCCTTTGAACATCATGTGCTCTAGGAAATGGGCCATGCCGTTAATGTCATCTGTCTCAACCGCTGAGCCCACGTTGAGCCATAGGTTGAGGTTGACGGCGTCTACTGGCACCTGCTCGGCGATGACCGTCAGCCCGCTGGATAGACGGCGAACCGTAGGCTGATTGAGGGGCGGGGTTTTAGCAGGTGATGAAGCGGGCGATTGTAATCCAGCAGACATGGGCTCTTGCAGTAGTGGGGCTATCCTCAATCTTAGTGCGCCTGAACTTGACCGGTTCGAAACTGTACATAACGTTGAGCAAGCGCCCCTAGCGCAGGTAGTCTACGATACCGTTGGCGATCGCCTGGGAAATTTGCCGTCTGCCGCTGCTGCTGCGCAGGCGAGCCGCATCTTCAGAGCCCGTGACAAAGCCAGTTTCTACCAAGATGGCGGGCATAGACGTGTTGCGAATCACGTAGAAGCGGGCCTCCCTCACGCCGCGATCGCGGGAGTTGGTCTCGCGCAGCAGCTGGCTGTGGACGGAGCTAGCCAAACGACGGCCCTCAGCAGAAGAATAGTAGTAGGTTTCGACGCCGTTGACGTCCGGGCGGCTGAGGCTGAGGGCGTTGGCGTGGATGCTGACAAAGACGTCTGCACCGCGCTGCTCTGCAGCCGCTACTCGCGGCTCTAGGTCGATTTCCTGGTCACCGGGGCGGGTCATCAAGACGCCGATACCCTGACCTTCTAGAATCTGCGCCACCTGCTGAGAGATATCGAGCACCACTTCCTTCTCCTGCAGTCCGCCGATGCCTACCGCGCCAGGATCTCGGCCACCGTGACCGGCGTCAATAGCGACTAGCAGCCGGCCAACGGGAGCGGGGCGGGGCGTGGGTCGAGGGCTAGGGGACGGCGAGGGGAGTGGTGACGGCGAGGGGCTGGGAGCGGGGGAAACCACGCCGCTGCTTTCAATTTCGAGAATAGAGGCCCGCAGTCCCTCAGCTCGGAGCTGTTGCCGAATAGAGTCAGCCGTGAGGCGATCGCGGAACAGTCCAGCCTGCATGACCACCTCGCCGTTGATTAGGGTACGGAATGCGTCGGGCACCACAGAGCGGACCTTGGCCTGTACGCTGGTGGAGCTGACAGGAACAATGACGCGATAGCGGAAGCCCAGCAGTGCGGCTTGGTTTGACGGCGGTGCCGGAGGGCCGCTGGGAGTGGGGGTACGGGTTGGAATAGACGGGCGGCCTGGAAGCGGAACGGTTGGCAGCGTGATTGAGCCGGGTCCGGGCATTAGGGCCGTGGGGGACTCTGATGGGGTTACGGGGCTGGCCGCTGGCGTAGAGGGAGCGGCGGCGGCTAGCGTGTTGAGGTCTTGGTTATGGGTGAGGTAGTAATGTCCCAAGACCTGACCATTGTAGGTGCGCTTAGTCACGCGCCAGCCCGGGTTGAGCTCAACAGCAGTGAATTCTCCAGACTGATTGCTGGCTCGACCGACCTCAATGTCAGGCTTGCTGCGGTCTGAGACCGAGCGAGCTACAAGCTTGAGGTCGTCACCGTCTCTCAGCATTCTTAGGTCATAGCGCCACCCCAAATCTTCGCCCCCCACCCGCACCGAGTAGCCGTTACTGTCGGTGCCTCGGCCACAGATGCCCGTGAAGTCAAACTGCAGCAGCAGGGGCTTTACGTTATCTTCGCTCTCTTCCCAGCACTGACGGCTATTGCTGAGCTGCTCTAGCACGAGCAGCTGATGGGCGCGGTTGCCAATCGGAGAGGCAACGGTAATGACTTTGTTGGAGTCAAGTTCCTGGTTACCGAATTCTGCAGCAGCGGCTGGGCTTTGTCCAAAACCAGCCAGACTGAGAAGCGCTGTCAATGCCAAAAAGCGGAGTCCAAAAGATTTCATTGCTCGTTGTCCCTTGCGAATAGTGTGAGGCGTCGTCAGTCACAGGTCTATAAAGGAGCTAAAGACATCCACCCTGGCGCGCTGTTCGACATATTCATCGTCGGCCAGCCCCCTCAAAATTGCGCTTGGGGTCGTTCGAGTTATTTAACTGGGCTACGAGAGCCGAAAACCGGAGAACGAAATTTAGCGCCTGAAAGGCTCTCTCCGTAAGGAATTGACTTGATTTTTTACTTCGAGCGGCCTCGGGCTATTGTGACACTACCGTAGGACGGTCAGAGAGTTGTCCTGACGGCCCCTGGAGATCTGCGATCGCGGCTGCACCTTCATTCATTCAGGGCGTGGCCCGGAAATAATGTTGCAGAAATATTAAATTAGTGGCGATCGCCCTAGATTTGGCTTACTTATGTAGGTAGATTCATCTAAATGTATCTAACTGAGTTCCGAGCCTAGCTAGAGCTACGTAATACTCTATATACCGTTTGTTCCCACTTGTCCGACTGCAGGTTGTGCTGGAGCTTCGCCGAGGCTATGGGCTGCTTGAGGTCTTACCGTCAGGCTCCCATTTAAGTTTGAGTCGGCCCCGTTGAGAGGCAGAGACGTCGATTGGTCCCCTGCTCCTAAGCAGAGGCAATCTGACGGCTTATTCAGCAGCTCAACCCCCCACTGCCCTTTATTCCAGATAATGCCCTATGGAAATTCTTGCTTTTACCCACGCTGCTAGCACGTACGAAGATCCCTCGCCTGCCCCGCAGCAGCAGGTGAAGATAAACATTAAGCTCCCCAATTCAGCCTGGATGGGAATCGCTGCCCTGGCCGTTGGTCTATCCCTTGTCGGTACCGCGCCCAGCGCCATGGCCGCACGCCTGGGGGATACGGGCGCCGAGGTGACCGCTATCCAGCAGGTTCTGACAGACCTGGGCTTTGAGCCAGGGCCAGTTGACGGTGTCTTCGGACCTTCAACTGAGCTTGCCGTCAGGAGCTTTCAATCCTCGGTGCCTGCTCTTGTGGTCGACGGCATTGCCGGACCTGCGACTGAGACCGTGCTGGGGTTGAGAGATGGCACGAACCCTGGTGATATCGGAACGGATATCGGTCCCCTCGTCCAGCAGGGCGATTCGGGGCAGACCGTTACCGCCATTCAAGATGCGCTGAAGGCGCTAGGGTTCTTCCCGACAAGCGTTGCTTCAACCGGTTTCTACGGCACGGTGACAGTGCAGGCCGTTCGAGATTTCCAAGCGGAAAATAGCCTGACGGCCGATGGCGTTGCCGGACCTTCAACTCAGGGTCTGCTGTTTGATGGGTCCACCAATCCTAGCCCCAACGATCCGCAAACTGTTCAGGTGAGCACCAGCGGCAGCCCGCTCAACGTGCGCTCGGGGCCTGGTGTCCAGTTTTCCGTCAGCGATACCCTCAGCAATGGCGCTGTTGCTGGCGTCACCGGGGAGACGTTGGGAGGCTGGGTTGAGCTGTCGAGCGGCGGCTGGGTTTCGTCCGACTTTATTATCTAGACCCAATCAGACCAGCGTACTAGCGGTCAAAGTCCTTCAGAACTGAAGGACTTTGACCCGATCTGTTCTAACGGCTAGCCGATTGAGGCCACCTCAAGATACGAGCGGGCTCAGCGCCTTCAGCGCTTCGTCCTGACTCATACCAGGCTTCACCTCTGGGTGATATAGCAGCTGGATTACCCGCTCATCTCTTGGGGAATATTGCGTCACGGCGTTCCAAAGCTGAAAGAAGATGCTGTCGCGGTATTGAAAAGAGTCGTTGAGTAGTCCAAGGGCCTGTGTCACCTCTTCTCGAATAATGTGGTTTCGCTGCGGCTGGGTCAGTCCGTTGCTGGCGATCAAGACGGTTGCTTCATCGATCGCCCCCCTAGGCGCTCGTATCCACACAAAACCGCCCCGGCCAGGATTTGTGTGGGGGACATACCTGGAGAATTCCGTGGGGTCTACAAAATAGACGTCGATGTTTCCGCGGGCGGCGGGCTCATTCACAACCCGAACATCAATGCTGCCTACGAGATTCTCAAGCTCCCCAACGACAGCGTCGAGGGTCTGCCGATCTCCTGAGGTTGGTGTCCCATGAACTTTGATCGTGATGTCCTGCTCCCACTTGCGAATCGGTAAGCTTGCCCGGGTAAATTCTGAACCCGTAGCAATTTCTAAGAAGTAATCGAGATCTGCTTGGCTATACCTCTCGGCAAAGGGCTCTGGCCGCTGCAGGGCAATCGTTTCGTTAGAAGCAGGCTCTAGGACCGGGTCCGCCTGCCCTCGTGGGGCTGAACTACGGCGCGTAGAAACGCTTACCGTGGGCATCTCAAGGCCGGCCGCGACCTTGACAAAATCGCTTCGAACCCAGCCCCGTAGTGACGGGTTGGGCCCCTCAGACTGGATCTCGTACCACTGGTCGCCTCGGGCTACGTCTTGACCCAAGATTGTGATGCGATCGCCCGCTCGAAGCCGCCCTAGCCTGCGAGAAACCACCGTCGGAGCGTAACGAACGTTGACGGTGCCGGTGGGGGTGCTGGCGATAATCTGACCAGCTCTTGCCCCATTGTCAGGCGTAGAGGGGGTACCTTGAAGCTCATCGGATGCGGACTGCGATGCCGGCTGAGGCAGCAGGGGAGGGGAGGGCTGAAGGATAGAAAGGTTAAACGCTAGCGGTACGCTTACCGTGACGATTGCAGAAACCACAGAAGACATCAACATAGTCACAACATCTCTACGTCTTAACAGCATTGTCTAGCCTCTGCTGATGACTTCCCACTGTGATGATGCGTCGCAACAATATAGTGCGATATCAGCCATTAGTTCTAAAATCATTGACCATTGCCGAGCCGCAGTGCATAGACTGACGTAGGCTTGCAAAATGGTTGATGGTTTATTTGTACTATAGCTGAGCGTTGCGATCAGTAACAGGGGCCTGCCGGCTAGAGAATAGGTGCGTTGCCGCAGGTGCAGCTCCACAGTTATCATCAAAATGCCTAGAGCGGTGAAAGGGTGGGCCTTACAGCCTAGTTGCGCAACTGGCATAGATTTGGGGACAACACCAGCAAGACGGACCTCCGGCAGCGGGAGGCGCTGCAGAGGCCCGCCAGCACTGACGTCACACCCCAAAGGTTGTCTCCTGCGATCGCTTCAGCCCTTGGACCTATGTTGCGACTGGCACCTACGTCTCACCCTAGGCGAAGCTTAGTCGTGAGCTAGTATAGAAAATAGACCTGCTGTTTCTGTCAAAATTGCTGAGGGCTTCGCCGATGACCTCCTTTGCCACCTCCACCGTCCGGTCAGACCTAACCGAACTGCGGCGTCTCAAGACGCTGCTGCCGCCCGAGCTGAAAAGCTGGGTGACCATCGAGAGCACGACGGCGGTCAATCCGCCGCTGATCACCTGCGAGGAGCTGAGCCGCGACCAGGTCGAAATTCAGATTGACCTAGTTCGTTGGGAGCAGCTCGCTCTAGACCAGCGCAACCTGATGTTTTGGCACGAGGTGGCCCGCATCCAAAACGACACCATTCCTCGAGATGGCTGGGAGATGGCGGCGCTGGCCATCGGCCTTGGCGGCGCGGTGGGAGAGCTTTGGGTCCAAGATGGGCTGCTACTGCTGCTGGCGCTGACCCTGTGCGGCGTGTCGGGCTGGCGGCTCTACAAGCGCAACAACATGTACAAAACTCAGGAAGAGGCGATCGCCGCCGACGAAAAAGCGATCGCCCTGGCCACGCGATTTGGCTACACGCTGCCCAACGCTTATAAGAGCCTGGGCAGCGCCCTCAAGTTTTTGATTGAGCAGACGCCGAAGAAAAAGATGCGGAAGCGCTACGAATCGCGGCTGCAGGCGCTGAAAAAGAGCGCAGCTAAAGCCAAGGCGAAGGCGAAGTCCCGTGGCTCTGAAGAGCTCTAGGTCTGAGAAAATTTGTCCGTTGCCTGAACCAGCGCATCGACGATGCCCACCTCAGAGGCTGAATGGCCCGCATTGGAAACGACCACAAACTCCGCCTCTGGCCAGACGCGGTGTAGCTCCCACGCCGTTCCCATGGGGCACACCACGTCGTAGCGTCCCTGAACGATGACGCCGGGAATATGGCGGATGCGCTCGACGTTCTTCAGCAGCTGGTCTTCTTGGTCAAGAAAACCGCGATTGATAAAGTAGTGACATTCAATACGGGCGAAGGCCTCAGCAAACTGTTCCCTGCCAAATCGCGTTTTTGTATCGGCAGCGGGAATCAGGTGGCTGGTGCTTCCTTCCCATATGGCCCAGGCTTGGGCTGCTCTACGGCGGACGGCCGCGTCGGTGGACGTGAGCCGTTTGTGGTATGCCGCAACTAAGTCGTGGCGCTCGTTGGGCGGAATGGGCTGTAGATAGTCCTCCCAAGCGTCGGGAAAGATGTAGCTCGCCCCCTCCTGATAAAACCAGCGGATTTCCTTAGCCCGCAGCATAAAGATGCCTCGCAAAATTAGTTCGCTGCAGACGGCAGGATGGGTTTGGCTGTAGGCCAGAGCCAGGGTGCTCCCCCAGGAGCCCCCAAACACGGCCCATCGGTCTATGCCAAGATGCGATCGCAGCGCCTCGATATCGGCTACCAGATCCCAGGTGGTGTTCTCCTGTAGCTCCGCGTAGGGGGTACTGCGGCCACAGCCGCGCTGGTCAAACAGGACCACGCGCCAGCGCTGGGGATCAAAATAGCGGCGATAGTTGGGGATGCTGCCGCCGCCGGGGCCGCCGTGCAGAAAAACAGCGGGCTTGCCGTCGGGATTGCCTACCTGCTCATAGTAGAGGGTGTGGCGAGGAGACACCTGTAGTCTGCCGGTGTCGTAGGGTTGAATTTCGGGGTAGAGGGTTCGCATGCCCCGAGCATAGCATCGGCGGCGGGTGGCGATGTCTACACTCAAGAGTTCGGAGGACTGTTGGGATTGTAGGTCCAAAGAAAAAGGACGGTGGATGAGCCGCCAGACTTAGACGGAACTGCGTTGGCGAAAAAGACGGTCTCTCCTTCAGCGGTTTTAACCTCGTAAAGCTGCCCGCCACCATAGCCCTGGTCCAGCCGATCTGCGGTCATCTCGGGCTGAAGCGGAATATGGACCTGCGGGTCGAATGCGTTTGTGACAGCATTGCCGCCGCCGCCCTGAAGTTTGATGTCGTTCAGCACGGCAAATCCCTCAATGCCCGATCTGGGATTGCCGTTCTCCAAAAACAAGGCTTCTGCTGAGGATTCAAGGAATAGGGGCAGTTGAGCCGCCTGAGCCGCGAGATAACCCTGGACGTTGGTAAGGTTGCCGGCAATCGTTGAGCGATCGCGGGTGGGGTCATAGGGTGCGGGTTGGGCTTCTGGTGGGGGAGCGATCGCCTCAGACTGCACGGGCGGCTGCAGGGGCTCGGGCGGCTCGGGCTTCAGCCTGAGGGTTGGGGGGCGGCGCTTGCGGCTGCGGGGCTGGCTGTGGGGCGGGCGGTGGCGCAGCGGCTTGTGGGGCCGGCTGGGGAGGGGCCTGTCGGGGCGGCGGTGCGGGGGGAATGGGTTCTGGCTCGGGCTCAGCTTCAACAATCGGCGACAGCATGGTGATTTCGATTTTCTGCTCCTCCACTAGCTCTTCTGGAACCTCCTCTTCCGATGCCCCAGGAATGGCGAAAAACAGCCCGTGCAAAACAATAGAAGCGTAAAGCATGGGGTGAAACAATGCTCGCCGCCACAAAGGACGCTGGTCGGAGCGCGTAGAGGACTGAGTCATGGCGTTTGTAGAAGCGTTCGAGCGTACAGGTGAACGGGATACCATGCGGAAAGCGCACATTGTGAGATTGTTCCTCATCAGATGTGCGCTCGCGCAGCAAACCAGCTAGCCGAGTGGTTTGAGTCAGCGCTGCCGGTAGCCTACCCTACGGCAAACGTCGCGGCAGTGATGACTATGGCCAACGGAGCGAGTCGATCAGCGAGCGAGCCTATAGGCCCACGCTGACGCGGCCCTCTTCGTACATTTCGCTGGGTAGAGGCACATACCCCACCTCAGGGATGAGGGTATCGATGTTCTCTTGGGTCAGATAGAACTCAACGAAGTTAGCCACTTCAGGCTTCTCTAGAGCGTCCTCACGGACATAGATGAAGATAGGGCGAGACAGGGGAGTGTAGGTTCCGGCCTCAACGGTCTCAGCAGAGGGGAAGACAGGGCCTTCACCACTGTCGATACCGACCGCGCTTAGGGTCTCTGAGTTCTCTAGGTAGTAGGCAAGACCGAAGTAAGCAATCCCCCCCGGAGACCCTTGAACGCCTAGCACGAGAATGTTGTCGTCCTCGCTAGCGGTGTAATCCCCCCGGTGACCCAGCTCTTCACCCGCGTCGTCCTCTAGGATGGCTTCGTTGAAGTAGTCAAACGTGCCAGAGTCAGTTCCAGGTGCATATAGCGCCAGCTCCTGATCTGGGAAGCTAGGGTCAACTTGACTCCAGCTGGTGATTTCACCTTCAGCGCTAGCTTCCCAGATGGCGCGCAGCTGGTCGGTGGTCATCGTTGTTGCCCAGTCGTTTTCAGGGTTGATAACAACGGTCAACGCGTCGTAAGCAACAGGAACTTCTATAAAGTTGATGCCGGCCTCAGCGCAAAGCTCTCTTTCACTATCTTTGATGGGGCGAGATGCACCTGAGATGTCAGTCTCGCCCGCGCAAAACTTTTTGAAGCCACCACCGGTGCCGGAAACGCCGACAACAACTGCAGTTCCAGGGTTATCAGCTTGGAATTCCTCAGCCATTGCTTCGGTGATGGGAAAAACGGTGCTGGAACCGTCAACTTGCACGATTGCATCTTGCGCAGACGCCGGAACGGTGGACGCGCCGACCACCGCCGCAACTGCCGCGATCGCACCCAGTGCAAGCACGGCACGGCTATGGGTATTGCTACCTTTATTGACCAACATAAATTTTCTCCGAGGGTAAGGGACCGCATAATCAAGCGGCCTGCGCGAACACAGGCCAGCTGTAACCTACCGAATTAGTGTTAAGAGCTGATGGTTAAGTGATGATGAAGCGGTTATCTGGAAATTATTTTTGGGTTAAGATGGCCGAAAAAAGCTAGCGTTGTAAGAATAGCAACAAAATAACGTCCTCTCTCACAGGGTGCTAGGGACGAGGTTGCACTCCAGCGGGTGCAATGCCGAACAATTCTTACGAGCAACATCTAGCACAATCTCTCTGAAAGTCCTGCCGTAGTTGTACTAAGTTCAAATGGTAAATAAGGCGATCGAACCCGACCTGGCTTCAAATCTCGAAGACGCTGTTGCTCTTGTTGACAAGTTACTTGCTCCCAGGCAGCTGACGCCAATCCAAGAGCTCGTATTTAAGGAGGCCTGGTTGGGGAAGACCTACCAGGACATGTCGGGGAACTCCAGCTACACGACGGACTATATTCGCATTACGGGGTCCCAGCTTTGGCAGACCCTCTCGCGAATTATTGGCAGAAAAGTCACCAAAAGCAATCTACGGATGAGCTTCAGGCACTACGTCACAAGGCTGGAGGAGGCCAGCGACCCCGCGTTCTCTGTCCCGCCCCGTATCAGGCTGCAGGAGCCGGAGAACGCGGACAATCGTCATCAGTGGCAACCTCCCCTGCGGGCTGCTGAACTAGAGCTGCCCATGGGTCAAGTTCCGCTGGGCTCCAAGCTATACGTAGAGCGTGAGGCGATTGAGACTCGCTGCTACGCTGCAATTCATCAACCCGGGGCGCTGCTGCGCATCAAAGGAACCAAACAGGTTGGCAAGACATCGCTGATGGCGAGGTTACTCTACCAAGCGCAACAGGCAGAGTTTGCGACGGTGGCGCTAAACATGCGTCAAATTGGCCATGAGTTCCTCGACAGCATCGACGCATTTTTAGGCTGCTTTTGCACGATGGTGACCCGGCAGCTCGGGCTTCCTAACCGCTTCAGCGACTACCAGGACGAAATCTGTAGTCCTCTGGCCGATAGTACCGACTACTTCGAGCGCTACCTTTTAACCGAAATCCAGACGCCCCTAGTGCTTGCCATAGACGACGTCGATATTCTGTTCGACTATCCCACAGTGGCCTCAAACTTCCTAGGTCTGCTGCGGGCGTGGTACGAGCGATCGCGCTATGGCATCAGCAGTAGCGAGAACTGGCAGCGCCTGCGGCTGATCATCGTTCACTCTACAGATGCTGCACTGCCCTTAAACATCCACCAGTCTCCGTTCAACGTTGGCCTGTCGGTAGAGCTGCCGAACTTTGAGTTACCTCAGCTTCAATACTTGGTCAAGCGTCATGGACTAGAGTGGCTCCAAAGCGGCAGCAACGAGCGCCTAATCTCGCTGCTGGCCTATTTAGGGGGAAATCCCTATCGACTCCGGCTAGCGCTCTATCATCTGGCCCACGGAGACATCAGCCTCAATGGCATTCTCAAGGCAGGCACCGAAGACACCAGCGTCTACACTGACCACCTCAATCAGCAGTGGCAACGCCTCCAAAGGCGCCCTGACCTGCTCACCGCCTACGCTGGCGTAGTCCAGTCCCTCAGCCCGGTGGCGCTCAACTACCGGACTACCTCTGAGCTGCATAGTCTAGGGTTTGTCACCCCGACCACACAGGGCGCTGTTCCCAGCTGTGGGCTCTACCGCGAGTTCTTCCGCAACCGATTTTCCCGGTGGCTTGAGTTTGAAGAACCTGGCCCGGAGCCTGTGACAACCCCGGAGCCTGTCGCAACAGATGAGGTCGTGCCGACTGCAAACAACGAGCATGGGTGAGGAGATTCCGGGTGAAGAGGCTGTAGCTAAGCAATCGCCCTACCGGCCAGAACTCTATCAGGTTGGCGGCAGCCTGCCCGTTGACTCTCCGAGCTACGTTTACCGCAGCGCGGACCATGAGGTCTATAACGCACTTGTGGCAGGCGAATTTTGCTACGTGTTGACAACGCGCCAAATGGGAAAATCGTCACTGCGGGTCAAAACGACGCAGCGCTTGCACCAGGCCGGTGTAGTCTGTGGGGTTGTCGATCTGACCGCCGTGGGCAGCTATGGGTTGACGACTGAACAGTGGTACGCCAGCCTGCTGCGGTGCTTGATCAATAGCTTCGATCTGCCGGTGAAGCTGGCCTCTTGGTGGCGCGATCGCCATCACCTCTCTTTGATTGAGCGGCTAGACGAGTTCTTCACCACCGTACTCCTCGCCCATGTCCAGCAGCCCATCACAATTTTTTTAGACGAAATCGACAGCGTGCTGGGGCTGTCATTTCCCGTTGACGAATTTTTTGCCTTTGTCCACTCGTGCTACGAACGCAGAGCGGAGCAGCCTGCCTACCGACAGTTGACGTTTGCGATGCTGGGGGTAGCAACGCCTGACGCACTGATGGGCGACTCGGGGCACTCTCCCTTCAATTTTGGCAAGGCAATTCAGATGCGGGGGTTTAGCTGGGGTGAGGTGCAGCCGCTGCTGACTGGCCTCAGGCGAATTGTGCCCGATGCCGATGCGGCCCTGCAGACAATTTTGTTTTGGACCAACGGTCAGCCCTTTTTGACACAGAAGCTATGTCAGCTTCTCGTTGCTAGCGCTAATCACCTAGCCCGTCAGCTAGAAGATCAGACTGACGTCACCGAGCAAGACCGCGTTTTGGGTCAGAACCACCAATACCTAGATCCCTGGCTGAGCTCCTACCGCCGCGATGACTTGTGGGCCGCCCACTGGGTTGACCACCTGGTTAGACACGATTTTATCTCTCACTGGGAGCACTACGACGAACCTACCCATTTCAAGACGATTAGCGATCGCCTTTTGAAGTTCGAGCACCGTAGCGGTCCGCTCGAGATTTACCGAGCCATTCTGAGCTGCGGCACGGTTGCCGCCGACGGCAGCGTTGAGCAGAGCGAGCTGCTGCTCTCTGGGCTTGGTCACCTACCGCGAGGAGAGAGCTGTGGGTCGCCAATCCGCTGTATCGAGAAATTTTCAACCTGCCCTGGGTTGACCAGCAGTTTACCTAGCGGCTCGTTTGTAAAGTCCTATTCCACCGCTAGCGACACGCGGCCCCCCCCGATGTCGCGAATCGTGAGCAACAGCTGCGAAATATCCGCGTAGTCCAGGTCACGGTCAGCCTTGAGGCGAACGTAGCCTTCCGGATTTTCCGCCAAATACGCCCCCAAGCTCTCGCTAAGTTCTGCTTCACTGACAACTTCATCAACCCGTAAAATTCGACCGTCGGCATCTAGACCGACTACAAAAGGAGCGCCGGTATCTTCTTCGCCTCTACCGCTGACTGTCGGCAGCTCAACTGAGCGAATATCCTCGCTGGTTAGATTCATCGAGATGATGATGAAGAATGTCAGGACAGACATCAGCACGTCCATCATGGGCACCAGGTTTACCTCGGGAACCTCTGGGGGTCTATTTTGCCTGAAGCCCATAACATTTACCCTTTAAGAACTTTCTGCTGCTGGGGGGCACGGCAGGCTGCGCCCCGACCAATCCCCTGCGCTTACTCCTCAATAGCCAGGGAAACGCGATCGCCTCCTGCTTCCTTCATCTGCAGCACGAACTGAACTACATCTAAGTAGGCCGCCTCTGGTTCTGCCTTGATGTAGACCAGTCGCTCTTCACTGCCAGCCAGGTACTGCTGCACCTGCGCCCTAGCCTCCTCTTGAGAGAGCCGGGTCTCTTTAATCAAAATCCGGTCCTCTGCTTCTAGCGTGACGATTAGAGGAGGCTCGCCGTCTTCAGGAGCGGCGGGGGACGGCGAGTCTGAGCGGGCGGGAAGCTGGACCTCTAAGCCCGTGGGCAGGGTCAGCGACATGGTAATCAACACAAAAAATGCCAGAATGCCCAGCATAACGTTGAGCATCGGAATGAGATTTACCGTCGGGATGGCGGGCTCTTTACGCTTGTGGAGTGGCATAGGACTGGTTCCGCTTAGATCTGGGTTAGCGCGTGACATCCTCCCGACGCTGATGCTACGCATACAGCGCGGGCTTCCTCAGTGACTCCCAGCTACTGCTGAGACATTTCCTGAGAGATTAAGGGCTTGATGTCCCACAGCCCTATTCAATAGGTTGATAGCCGCGTTGTGGTCGCGACAGATCGTTAAGCCGCATGACGGGCAACTATGGACCCGATCGGCCAGCGTCTTTGGTACCCGCTCACCACAACCCGAGCAATCAATGCTGGTTCCGCGTGGGTTCTCAGCGATGGTCATCTTTCCAGCTTTCGCGGCTTTGAAAGAGCCTATCTCCAAGAATGTACCCCATGCGGCATCAGCGATTGACTTTACCAGTCTGGTTCGAGCAAGTCCTTTGATGTTGAGCTTTTCATGAGCGACAACATCGTACTTTGAAAACAGCCAATCCCACACCTTAGAAAAGAAATCACGACGCTGACGCGATATCTTTAGGTGTAGTTTGGCGATACGATTCACCTGCTTACGCCAGCGGTTAGAGCCCTTCTTCTGTCTCGATAGCTGCCGCTGCAGCTTGGATAGCTGCCGCTCTGAGCGTCGAAAGAACTGAGGGATAGGAACGCTCTCACCGTCACTGGTAACCAAGAAATCCTTCAGCCCAACGTCAACACCGACAGACTTAGCCCTATCGACATCCGGAGTAAGCATCGGAACGGCATTGTTTTCCAGTAACAGGCTCACATACCAACCATCTGCTTTGCGAGTCACCTTGGCGGTTTTGACAGTAAACCCATCAGGTATCGGGCGATGAAGGATTAGCTTCACCTGGCCAATCTTAGGCAGGGTAATACGACTTCCATCGATGCAGTCAGGTTTCATCTGCGGGAACGTGAACGTCCTGTAGCGCCCCGCGCCTTTGAACCGAGGCTTGCCGCTACGCTTACCGTTTTTATCACCTTTGATGAAACGCTCGAACGTCTGCTTTACCTGCTTCGTCACCTCCTGAAGCGCTTGTGAGTGCAAATCTTTGTACCAGGGTCGCTCTCGCTTGAGAGGTACTAGGCTAGCCTTCTGGCTGTAGTAATTAGGATTATCTTTGAGTGGCGCAAGGCTACAGGTGAGTGGGCAGGCGTTGACCGAACAGCGGTTCATCTCCCACCAGTCGAATCGCTCAGCCAGCAACCAGTTGTACTGTGCCCGAAGCATGTCTAGCCATCGGGTCATGGTAACCGTTTGCTCAGCCGCTGGACGCAACTTGTACTGATAAGTGACTTTCATGCAATAATGATAGCATATTGACATCAGAACGACATGCAGCAAATAACTATTAGAGCCGCTGACAGAGAAAAGCAGCATCTTGACAAGTATTGTGAGATGACCGAAAGAACTATCAACGATGTCCTTAGGGAGTACATCCGAAGTTTGGCCGTCTCCGGGGCATTGAGCCCCATCGACGACCGCGACTCTCATCCCGACGCTCACCCTGACGGGTAGAGCGCGGGGCTTCCTGTCTAGTAGCTAAATTGAGGTGGGGGCTTCAGAAGGAAGCCGCCTGTCCTCGTAACTCACGTCCTCATGACTCACGCTGTCCTTTTCGTACCACTCCTGACGATAAATTAGCTCTAGCTCACTACCCACCTCAGAAAAGTAGTCCATCTGCCGCGACTGCAGCGTCACAAAGACGCGGAAAAATACCAGCGCTAAGATAGCTACAAACATCCCTGCCGCCGTCGTGATCAGCGCTTCACCAATTCCCGCCGCCGCCAGTTCACCGCTCTCTCCCGACCCCTGACCGCCGATGTCGAGGTTGTTGAAGGTCCGGATCAGTCCCGTCACGGTTCCCAAAAGGCCAATGAGCGGCGAAAGGGCCACCACCGTTTCTAAAAACTTATCGCCCCGCCGCATACGGACAAACTCTTTGTCGGCGGCAGACTCCATGGCGAGCCGAAACGTCTCGGGAGAAGGCTGATGCAGTCTCAGGGGAGACAGCAAAAACCGGCCAATGGCAAGGTCGCTGGCGCGCTCGGCAATGTGGCGGGCTTCTGTGAGGCTATGGTGAGCAGCGTCGACCACATCCTGGACGATGCGATCTTCTTTGCTCAACAATCGGTACCAAAATATCAGCCGCTCTAGCGACGTGGCGATGGTCAGTATGGACAGCAGCAGCAGCGGAATCATGACGATCCCCCCTTTTATCAGGAGGTCGAACATGGGAAAGGAGACCAAAAGGACGGGCATACGCGGCCTATTTCAAAAATTTGGCTCCTATCAGAATAGCTGACCTATCGTTACAATTCGTTAAGGGCAGGTTAACCCAGTCCTTGGTCGAATATTTGGTGAGCGAGCTCAAGCTTGTGGCAGGGCGGAATCTGTTTCACGGTGCCGTCCTTGCTGATGATGAGCGCCCGATTGCGATCGCTCCCGAATCCAGCGTCCGGCTGGTCGATAGGATTGGCCACGATCAGGTCTAGGCCCTTGCGCTCAAGCTTCTCTTTGGCAGGGGGGTAGATATCTCCCGTCTGCGCGGCAAACCCGACGAGCCTTTGGCCTGGGTGGCGGCGCTGGCTCAGCTGGCTCAAGATGTCAGGCACTGCCGCTAGGGGGAGCTGTTCGGGAATCGCTGACTTAGGCAGCTTATGGGGATGGCGCTGAGCGGGCTTGACGTCGGCAACCGCCGCTGCCATCACCACCCAGTCGGCCTGCGGGCTGTGGGCCAGAAGGGCAGTCTGCATCTGCTCAGCGGTAGTTACAGGGACCCGGGTCACCCCCGACAGCCCGTCCAATACGGCCATCTCCGCAGGGCCATGCACCAGCGTTACCTGCGCCCCCCGGTGCAGCGCTGCCTGGGCCAGGGCGACGCCCATTTTGCCCGTGGCGGGATTGCCGATAAAGCGCACCGGGTCTAAATGCTCTCGGGTGCTGCCCGCGCTGATGAGAACGCGCTTCCCCGCCAGATCTCTTTGCCCGCCGGTCTGCAGCAGAGACGCCAAGTGAGCCAGAATTTGGGCGGGCTCCGCCATCCGCCCATCGCCGACGCGATCGCAGGCCAGGCGTCCCGCTCCCGGTCCCGCCGCGTGATAGCGGCCCCCCTGGAGCTGTTTCCAGTTGCGCTGTACGGCATCCTGCTGCCACATATCGGTGTTCATGGCGGGGGCCAGCAGCAGCGGGCAGGTGGACGCCAAAACTGCGTTGGTCAGCAAACTATCGGCCAGTCCATGGGCCAGTTTGCCGAGGGTATTGGCCGTGGCAGGGGCAATTACAAAGACATCCGCCTGCTCACCCAGCGCGATGTGAAGGGGCCGAGCGTGGGGTTGCCAGAAGTCTGCATCGGTGTAGGCGGGCTGACGAGCTAGGGTCGCGAAGGTCAGCGGAGAGATAAACTGCTGCGCCCCGCCGCTGAGGATGACCTGGACAGACGCTCCGGCCTTCGCCAAAGTAGAGACAATCTCACAGACCTTGTACGCTGCGATACCACCGCTGACGCCCACCAGAATAGAGCGCTTGGCAAACACAGGGCGCTATTCCTCCAAGAGGCCCGCGCCTAGAGCTGGTCGATTTGTTTCCTCAGCTCCTCTAGCTCAGCGTCGGTCGTGGCGTCGGTGCCCTTGGGCGTCGAATCGCTTGCCGCCGGCAGCTGCCCTTGGCTTTCGGGAGCCCCGCCCAGCATTTGCTGCTTCATAGCCGCTAGCTCGTCGTCGACGTCAGAACCGGCCTCAAGCTGGTTAAACTGGCTGTCTAGATCGGAGCCTGCAATCTCTGCTGCCGCCTCTGAGCGAGCTTCCATCATTTGCACCTTCTCTTCCATGCGCTCAAAAGCGGCCATGGAGGAGCCCGTGCTGGTTTGGCCGATGGTGTTCTGCAGCTGCTCGTTGGCCTTGGCCGCGCTGGCCCGGGCTTTGAGCATGTCTTTTTTGGTTTTAGCTTCAGAAATCTTGCCCTCTAGGGCAATCAGATTGCGCTTTAGAGTTTCGACCTGACCGGCCTGCTGGTCGAGCTGTCCTTTGAGCGCGTTGGCCGTCTCCGCCTGGACCTTCTTACGGCTCAATGCCTGCCGGGCTAGATCTTCGTCGCCTTTCTGTAGGGCCAGCTGGGCTCTTTGCTGCCACTTGCCCGCCTCAGAGTCAGCTTGGTTGTACTGCTGCTGCACCCGCTTTTGGCTGGCGATCGCCCGAGCGACAGCCTGCCGCATCTGAATCAAGTCTTCCCTCATATCCTCAAGGGCTTGATCCAAGATCTTTTCAGGATCTTCAGCAGCACCAACCATTGCATTAAGGTTAGACCGGACAACCCGGCTCACACGGTCAAACAATCCCATGGGTCTTCATCCTGTCGGGTTTTCAAACAAACAAACAAGTATGTTAATGAGGACCCGTCAGCGAGGCCCCTTATACCTTAATCTAGTTTAATTCAGATGTTGAAGAGCGCACAGCTTTTCAAGAAGCGGCTGAGAAATCGCGCTGTGCTGTCGCGGCTTAGCGGTAGGGCCATGCGGTAAGGCCATAAACAGGGTAGTCCAATACAATCAGGTATCCGGGCATTTAAAAAAGAGGCAAGGGGAAAATACCCTTACCTCTCTTGAACGGGCTAGGAGGGATTCGAACCCCCGACACCGTGGTCCGTAGCCACGTGCTCTAGTCCACTGAGCTACAAGCCCTCACAGGATTTCTATAGTATCATAGCCTGATGAAAATGCAACCTAAAGTTTGTCCTCTAGCCCAAAATTGTCTATGAACAACTCCCAGGGGCCATCCGCTGACGGGTCGCTCTCCCATCTCGACAGCCAAGGGCAGGCGCAGATGGTAGATGTCTCACAGAAAACTGCTACCCTGCGGCAGGCGATCGCCGCAGGGCAGGTGCGCATGCAGCCCCAAACGCTGGAGGCTGTTGAGACCGGCAACGCGCCCAAAGGGGACGTGTTGGGCACCGCTCGGCTAGCGGGTATCATGGCGGCCAAGCAGACCGCGCAGCTGATTCCCCTATGCCATCCGCTGCCTCTAAAGACCGTCGAGGTCCAAATTGTTGCCGATAGGACCCTGCCAGGATATCGAATTGAGGCGATGGCGAAGACAACCGCCGAAACCGGCGTGGAGATGGAAGCGTTGACCGCCGTCGCTGTGGCGGCCCTGACGCTGTACGACATGGTGAAAGCCCTGGAAAAATCTATGACCATTGAAGGGATTCACCTGGTGAGTAAGATAGGGGGCAAGTCAGGGGACTATCGCGCTGCTAGCGATCGCCCCTAACTCTCAGAAATTTCCTCGTCCCAGCTGCGCAGCGGTTTCCGCTAGCGCCCGTAGCGCCAGCGCGCCCGATACCCCCGGTTGTCGATGTGGGTAAACGTGCTGGCGCTGGCTAATCCGCCACGCTGTCCCCACCAGGGGTCGAGCCGCCGCTGTACTTCAGCGGGAGACACCCCAGAAATTTTAAAGTCGACGGCACCTCCGGTAAGGTGGCGGCTTTTTCTTGCCCCACCCACCCGGCGATTGGTGGCTGGATCACGGTACCAAGAGGTCACAATCATGGGGCGATCGCCAAAGAGTTCGCGGATATCTTGGAGGGTATCCGCAATCCGCATGATCTCGGTCACTAGGCTCTTGGTCGCTGGCATTCGCTGTCCATTTTTGGTGACCTCAGCCCAGGTGAAATTCCCCCCCGACAGCACCGGGTTTTCTAAGTAGAACGTACTGCGATACCCCGGCAGCTTAAAGCCCCCGGCGCGCCTGTCCCCAGGTGTAGTTTCCTGGGGGCTGTTACCGGGCTCGTTACCCTCAATGGAAACATGCTCACCAAAGACATACCAGGAGGCTTTGAGCTGCGGCCCGATGGGGGTCTCAAAGGTGACGCGGACGTGTTTCAGGGGCGCGGCGCTGTGGGCCTTCAGGTCAAAAGTCGTGTGCTTTTTGACCAAGAATTTCTCATTTCCAGAGAGTTCGCGCGACTGGCGAGGACGCTGCTTGAAGATAGTGTCGCTAGTTACCGTTAGTTTCATGGATTGCAGTAGTGATTGGATGACGATAAAGGGTGGACTGTTGGTAGACGCCCCCAATCCCTGTGCTGAACCTGCGTGATTTTTTGGCGCTATGTCGATTACGACGGACGCTGGCGGCGGGTGCTTCAGGCGAACAGTCAATCCGTCAGCACTAAAGACACACCAGCGTTAAAGTAAGTAATATGACCACCGTCCGTCTAAACTTAAAATCTGATTAATCGATATGCCCCCTCGTTGGCCTCGCAAACCCGACCGTAAGGATCCTGCGTTCCGTCGCCTAGACGACCGCATAACTTTTGCAACTCATGTTGCTCTAACTGCCGCCGTGAACTCGGGCCTGTGGTTCTTCCACCTGTTTCGCTTCCCCGACTGGGACTGGGTCCGAGGGGTTAGCTTGATTTGGCTGGCGGTGTTGGTAAGCCACGCCATGTATGTTTTTGCGATCGCAGACTACTCAGATGCACCCCCACCAGCAACCGGGGGCAAAGGGTTTGCGAGGGAAAAATCTCCCTAGGGACCGTTGAGCTAGCAGCCCTTCATCCGAGATAAAGGAGCTGCACAGATATAGCGACTGAGAAGGATCATGGCTTACTCCAGCACCAGCGAAGCGGTCGAAGCCTTAGCGGCTGAAATTGGCGATAAAGTCTACATTGATGTAGCCAATTGGCACCTCTATTTACAGGATGCCCATCTGCATACGGCGATCGCAGAGCAACTTTACCCCATGCTCTCCGATTCCATGGACGAAGGTCGCGTAAAGGCAGTACTCAACAGCATTTCGGTTAAGCTGGGGGGCGGCAAGCAGTCTCTGCCTCTGAGCGAACTGATTCCTGACGCGGGCCACCGTGAACTTATGGCTGTGCTAACGGAATATCAGCGAAGTCTGTAGGTAAGCGCAGCCTGTTGGCGTAACCCACGAGCCGCTACCGCCCGAGCTTGCGGCGAATCTGGTCGGCCAGCAGGCGGACCTCAGGTATTTCTAATCGCAGAGCGATCGCGCTAAACGCCGCCAGTCCGACAAAGCCGCCGCCCATCAGCGCCAGAAGTTGAGAGCCAAAGCCGTCGGTCCCCAGCATCTGCTCTAACCCAAGCCTCGCCGTCCAGCTGGCGCCACCCGCCGCAGCGCTGGCGAGGAGCAGCCCCGAAAAGGGCCGCAGCCAGCTGCGCCAGGGCAGTCCCCCGAGCCGGCGGTCAAGCAGCCCCAGCAGGAGCACCATTGACACGGCGTTGACGCCCACGGTTGCCAGAACTAAACCCGGAGCTCCGAAGGCGTCAACCAGCCAGTAGTCAAGCACCGCATTGAGGAAAATGTTGGCGATGCTGATACGGAACGGCGTTGCCCCATCGCCTAGGCCATAAAAAACCCGCACCAGCACGTCTCTCCCTAGGTAGACAAACATGCCCGCGCCGTAGGCAATCAGCACGCTTGTCACCAACCGCGACGCCTCTTGATCAAAGGCAAATCGCTCGTAGACTACCCGCACCGCCGGTAGCGCCAAGGTCATAATCAGGGCACTGAGGGGCAGCATGGTGACGGCGGTCAGCATGAGCCCCTGACGAACTCGGTCTTTAAGCTCTTCGCGATGTTCTGGGGCCGCAAGCCGAGAGAATACAGGCAGCAAGGGAACTAAAATGACGTTGGAGACAATGCCCAACGGGGTTTGAACCAGCAAATTGGCGTAGCTAAGGGCAGCGGCAGCCTGAGGAATAAATGAGGCAAAAAACAGGTCTGTATAGACATTGATCTGCATCATTCCGGAGGAGAAGGTGGCCGGTCCCATCACCCTCAGCACATCGCTGATGCCAGGCTGATTGAGGTTGAACCGCAGCCGCAGCTTTCCCAGCCCCGAGCGCCACTGCACCGGAATTTGAACCAGCCACTGCAGCGCTGCGCCTCCGAGGGTACCCCAAGCCAGCACCACCCCTCCCAGCAGCGCGTACTGCGGAGCCGTGATGTCTTCCCCTAGACTCAGGGCCAACCAGCCCAAACCCAGCAGCACCACCGAGCTAGAAAACAGTGGGCTAATTGAGGGGAGCCAATAGTGGTCGGCGGCGTTAAGGGTGCCAAAGCCGATCCCAATCAACCCCGCGAATAGCGCCATAGGCGACATAATGCGCAGCTGGGCAATGGCGATCGCTCGAATTTCTAGCCCCGCTTCGGTTTGGCTCAGCCCAGGGGCCACTAAATCAATCAAAATGTGGGCAAATACAAAAATCAGCAGCGTCACCCCCAGCAGTGCGGCCCCCACCAGGGTGGTCATGGTTTCGACTAGAGGCTCAGCCTCTTCGCGATCGCGCTTTGCTAAGGCACTCACCATAGCGCTGTGAAATGGCCCGTTGATGCCCCCCAGCAAAATTAGCAGGAAACCCGGAACGACATAGGCGTAGTTGTATGCGTCAGCTGCGGCTCCTACCCCGAAGATGGCGGCGATCGCCTGCTGCCGCACCAGACCGAACACTTTGCTGATCAGTGTGGCAATGGCGACAATACTAGCGATGTTGACGAGGGAGCGAGAGTTGGGAGCCTTGGGCACAGGGTAGGGCATGAGGAACGGCTTTCCTACTCTACAGTAAGGGCTCTACAGTAAGGGCGCAGCATACGGTGTCCTTACATCCGGGTTACTTGTCCCGCCTATCGCCCCGCCACCGGGCTGCCGTGGTGGTGAACCAAATACCAGCGATCGCCCAGCTTCTCAAAGACATTGGTGGCCATGGATTTGGCCTCGACGCGCTGTCCGCGCACCACCTGAAACAGCTGTTCGACCAGAACAACGTACCCCAGAGTCCCGCTCACTTCCGCCGAGATGACCTGTAGCTCAATCTCGAAGTACTCTGTATTCTTAAAGATCATTTGCCACGACGCCCGCACGTCTTGCCACCCCTTGAGGCTCTGCCGCCCCGGATGGATACAGAGGACACCGGTGCCCTGGGACCAGACAGATGACATGGCGTCGAGGTCTTTGCGCTCGAAGGCGCGGTAGAAAGATCGGTTGGTCTCAAGGAGAGCCTGATTGTCGCTCATCGGCAGGAAGTTAGAGTATCGTCAACAATTAAGATAGACTGGCTGAGCGACGGAGCGATAGGGGTGAGGCTGTTCTCGATGGATCCTGATTCTCAGCCGATCAATGCGCAGGACTGTGAGGAAATTACTTTGGACAAGTCATGGGACGTCGGCAACAACCTATCAGATTCGGAGCATTCAAATCTTTCCAGGACAGCCGATAGTTCTAGAATCGCCGGGTCAGCGCCCAGCGATCGCAGCGCCGCCGCTAGTCCCGTCGCTAGTCGGGCGAGCTGGACCATTGAGGATAGCGAGCGCCTCTATCGCATTCAGGACTGGGGCGACCCCTACTTTTCTATCAACGCGGCGGGCCACATTACGGTTTCCCCAAGAGGCGATCGCGGCGGCACCCTTGACCTCTACGAGCTGGTACAGTCGCTCAAGGCGCGTAATCTAGACCTCCCCCTACTCATCCGATTTTCCGACATTTTGGAAGACCGTATCGAGCGGCTGAATGCCTGCTTCGCCCAAGCGATCGCCCGCTATGGATATGGCGGTCGCTACCAAGGCGTATTTCCCGTCAAGTGCAACCAGCAGCGCCACCTAGTTCAGGACATCGTGCGCTTTGGCAAGGGGTACCAATTTGGGCTCGAGGCGGGGTCGAAACCTGAACTGATGATTGCCCTAGCGATGCTGGATACGCCGGGGGCGCTGCTGCTCTGCAACGGCTACAAAGACAGAGAGTACATTGAGACGGCTATCTTGGCGCGGCGGCTAGGGCATCAATCCATCATTGTGATAGAGCAGCTGGAAGAGGTAGATGTTGTCATTGAGGAGAGTCAGCAGCTGCAAATTTCTCCCGTGCTGGGCATTCGCGCCAAGCTAAGCGTCTCAGGAGAAGGGCGCTGGCAGGCCACGACGGGCGATCGCGCCAAGTTCGGCCTTACCGTACCCGATATTTTGACGGCCCTAGAGCGGCTCGAAAAAGCCGGGATGCTGGACTGTCTCCAGCTGCTGCACTTCCATATTGGTTCGCAGATCTCCTCCATCAGCGTCATCAAGGACGCTCTGCGGGAGGCCAGCCAAATTTACGTTGAGCTAGCCAAGCTTGGCGCTGCCATGGGCTACCTCGACGTGGGGGGTGGCCTCGCCGTAGATTACGACGGCTCTAAGACCAATTTCCACGCCTCCAAAAACTACACGATGCAGAACTACGCCAACGACGTCGTGGCGGAGGTCAAGGAGGCCTGCGACGAGGCAGGGGTTGCGCCACCTACCTTGGTGAGTGAAAGCGGACGGGCGATCGCCTCCCACCAGTCGGTGCTGGTCTTCGACGTACTTGGCGTCAGTCAGCCCCCTGAGCCTAAAGACGCAGTCGGCCCTGATGCGGGTGCCCATTTGATTTTGCGTAACCTGCATGAAACCTACCGGCTCATCTGCGAGCAAAACTATCAGGAGGCCTATCACGATGCGGTGCAGTTTAAGCAAGAAGCGCTCAGCCTGTTCAACTTCGGATACCTGAGCTTAGCTGAGCGAGCTATGGCGGAGCGTCTGTACTGGGCCTGCTGTCATAAAGTTCGTCACATTGCCCAACAGCAGGACGATGTCCCTGATGACCTAGCCAATTTAGAGGCCTCCATGGCCGCAATCTATTACATCAATCTGTCTATCTTTCAGTCGGCTCCCGACAGCTGGGCCATTGAACAGCTTTTCCCCATTTTGCCTATTCACCGCCTTGACGAAGAGCCAACTCACCGGGGTATCTTAGCGGATTTGACTTGCGACAGCGACGGCAGAATCGAGCGGTTCATCGAGCGGCGCAACGCTAAGTCTGTTCTAGAGCTGCACCCCCTTGAACCCGTCGCTGGCTCGGACCCCTCAGGTCGAGCAGGGTTAGGGGGCTTAAAGCACCGGCCCTATTACTTGAGTCTGTTTCTAGGCGGCGCGTATCAGGAAATTATGGGAAGCTTGCACAATCTATTCGGAGATACCAACACGGTCCACGTCAACCTGACGCCAAGCGGCTATGGAGTAACACACTTGGTCAAAGGGGACGCCACCGCTGACGTGTTGAGCTATGTGCAATACAGTGCGGAAGATCTGCTGGAGAAAATTCGTCTGCGGTCTGAAACGGCGCTACAGAACGGCGACATTACGCTGCAGGAATCCCGCAAGCTGTTGCAGAACTATGCTCAGTCCCTGAGCCGGTACACCTATCTAAACGCCGGTTCAGAGCTATAGAAAAGCTGCGCTGGCCTCGCCGCCAAGACGAACGAAACTAGGGGGCGAGGATGGTATCATCCTCGCCCCCTAGCTGTTTAACGTTTACGGTGGGGAAACAGCGTGCCGCCCCCCTACTCAGTGCGCCAGTTATCTAAAGGCACATCGCAAAGGTCAGGCCTACTGAACAGTAATTTGCCCAGCCATCCCAGCACCCCGGTGAGGCGTGCAGTAGTAGGAATAGGTGCCCGTAGGTGCATCCGCAGGGAAATCAACTGTTGCCGACTCGCCAGGTGCAAACATCAGGTTTTTGGCAGACAGGGAATCTGCGTTGATACCGGACGGCGTCTTGTCAAAGATGACGTTGTGGGGGGCAAGCTTGTTCATTACGAAATTAACCGTGTCGCCAGGGCTGACGGCCAATTCGCTGGGAACAAACTTGAGCTGACCCGAGTCAGCGCCCATTTTAACTTCGAAAGTCTCTGCAGCAGCCGGAGATGCCGGGACCAGGACAGTAGCGATCGCTACTAACAGGACAGAAACTAGAAGTCCTAACTTTTGAAATAACTTTGCAAACTGCATATTTTCTCCATACTCTAATCGGTACGCACCACGTGCCGGTGTCCAATGGGAATCCATTGGGGCCGCACATGCAAAACCCTCTAGATTTCTTTTGTAGAGGGCCGACCGAATCCATCCATTGTATTTTATCAGCACTCAGGACCATCGAGCATCTACCATTGAAGGTATTTCCACCTAGGCCTTGCCTAGAGTGCGCCTCTCAACAGAAGAGGCTCGCCCTTGCCATAGGACGTACCCTTCAAGTTCGAGTTCAGGTGCTCTTACCGCACAATCTTCTTCAAATCTTAGACTAGGCTACGGGAACTTCAAAGATCTCGCAAAGCTTGTGCAGTACGTTCGCAATACTTCGGGTCAGTCCCTTAACATTTTTACGTGGATGTAACTTTAGCCGAGCAGCTCAAGGTCTCATAGCTCATTGTCATACCGTGGAGAGCCGGAACTACATTTGCGGCGGTCAGTCTGAAGCTTAAGCACAGGGCCAGCAGGGGCGCGGAACCTCTATCGGCTTTGCCTCAACAGGGCCATGGAGTTAGCGCCTACTAAAGTCTCGGAGGCTTTGGCGTGCTTAAGGCGTCTTTGAAGTTTATCGAATACCATTATATAAGTTCTTTCGCAAGCCTTAATCTTGCTCTATTTGAAGTTATCTTAGGAAATCGGAATCTATGAGAATTTTGGTAACCGGAGGTGCTGGCTTCATTGGCTCTCACCTTATCGATCGGCTTATGGAAGCTGGAGAGGAAGTTGTTTGTTTAGACAATTTCTACACAGGGCGCAAAGTCAACGTGGTTAAGTGGCTGGACCACCCCTATTTTGAGCTAATTCGCCACGACATCACAGAGCCAATTCGCCTGGAGGTAGACCAGATTTACCACCTGGCCTGTCCGGCCTCTCCAGTCCATTACCAGTACAATCCGGTCAAGACTATAAAGACAAATGTCCTAGGGACGCTCCATATGCTGGGGCTAGCCAAGCGGGTCAAGGCTCGCTTCTTGCTAGCTTCAACGTCCGAAGTGTACGGCGACCCAGAGGTCCATCCCCAGCCTGAAGACTATCGGGGCAACGTGAACACTATCGGCATTCGCAGCTGTTACGACGAAGGGAAACGCGTTGCTGAAACGTTGGCCTTCGACTATCACCGCCAAAACGACGTCGATATTCGCGTTGCTCGGATCTTCAACACCTACGGGCCGCGTATGCTGGAGAATGACGGCCGGGTTGTTAGCAACTTTGTTGTCCAGGCGCTTAGAGGGCAGCCGCTGACGGTCTATGGTGATGGTTCGCAGACGCGCAGTTTCTGCTACGTCTCAGACTTGGTTGAGGGATTGATGCGGCTGATGAACAATGACCACATTGGTCCCATAAATTTGGGGAATCCAGACGAGTACACCATTCTAGAACTCGCTCAGTCGATTCAAGGCATGGTCAATCCAGATACAGAGGTTCAGTACAAGCCACTCCCCCAAGACGACCCTCGTCGCCGCCAACCTGATATTACGCGGGCGAAGGAGCTTTTGGACTGGACACCTACTATTCCTCTGGCGAAGGGCTTAGAGCATACGATTGACGATTTCCGCAATCGCATCGATGCCTCTAATCGACAGGAAGTAGCGATTTAGCTGGGGCAGCGGCCTCAACAGTCAAGACTCGACTTTCAGGTTGGTTGTTCTTGGCTACTGAGACTGGCTAAGCCTTCTATAGTTTGACTCATCTGACTCTTAACTGTATTGGGAAGTTCTGTTTCCCAAAATGACTCTAGTCTATCTGTTTGTTCTACCTTTACTACCTATTGGAATTCTAAGGAGCCACAATACATGCGCGTCTGCGTTATTGGTACTGGATATGTTGGTCTTGTTACGGGCGTCTGCCTCGCTCGAATTGGTCACGACGTGATTTGCGTTGACAACAACGAGGAGAAGGTCCGACTGATGCAGTCTGGGCAATCGCCCATTTTCGAGCCCGGTTTGTCGGAGCTCATGCAAAAGGCAATCGAAAGCGGTCAGATTCAGTTCACTACTGACTTGGGCGCTGGCGTGGGTCACGGCGAGATTCTGTTTATTGCGGTAGGAACACCCGCGCTGCCGACGGGCGAGAGCGACACTCGCTACGTTGAGGCCGTGGCGCGCGGAATCGGCTCTCACCTCGAGGGAGAATACAAGGTCATCGTCAACAAGTCGACGGTTCCCATCGGGTCTGGCGACTGGGTACGCATGATTGTGATGGACGGCGTTGCTGAACGGCAGAAGGCGCTGGTGCCTGCCGGCGGCGGTAGTGAGCCTGCAGCTCCTGAAGTTGATTTTGATGTGGTCAGTAACCCTGAGTTCCTGCGGGAAGGGTCCGCCGTTTATGACACCTTTAACCCCGACAGAATCGTGCTGGGGGGCAACAGCGATCGCGCTATTGCAATGATGCAGAATCTCTATGCGCCCATCGTTTCCCGCCAGTTTGCTGAAGATCAATCTCTACCCACAGTGCCCGTCGTCACCACCGACCTCAGCTCGGCTGAGATGGTGAAGTACGCCGCCAATACTTTCTTGGCAACCAAAATCAGCTTCATCAACGAAGTGGCCAACATCTGCGATCGCGTCGGCGCTGACGTCACCCAGGTCGCCAAAGGGATTGGCCTTGACTCCCGCATTGGCCACAAGTTCCTGCAGGCTGGCTTGGGCTGGGGCGGCTCCTGCTTCCCGAAGGATGTGGCAGCTCTGATTCACACCGCCGACGACTATGGGTATGATGCTCAACTGCTCAAGGCAGCGGTAGACGTCAACGGGCGGCAGCGGCTGCTGGTGGTTGAGAAGCTGCAGCAGGTGCTCAAAATTTTGAAGGGTAAAACCGTGGGCCTTTTAGGTCTGACTTTCAAGCCTGACACCGACGACATGCGGGATGCTCCGGCGCTGACGCTGGTAGACCAGCTGACCCGGTTGGGGGCCAAGGTGAAGGCGTATGACCCGCTGGTCTCACAGACGGGGATGCGCCACGGCCTCTCTAACGTCAGCGTTGAGACCGACATCAAGCTGCTTGCTGACAGCTGCGACGCTCTGGTGCTTGTCACTGACTGGAAGCAATTTAAGGACATCAACTTTAAAGAGCTTGCTGGGGTGATGAACGCTCCCGTGATGATTGACGGTCGCAACTTCTTGGACCGAGAGGCTCTAAAAGAAGCTGGCTTCCAGTACGTCGGCATGGGGCGCTAGCGCTGGTTTTTCAAAGGCGCTTTAGGGTGCCCAAGGTCCATTTCTAGCGATCGCAAAACGCTGCTCTAATAAACGCGATAGGATGAAAGGCAGACCCAATGGGTCTGCCTTTTGCTGTATTATCTACCCTTTATTTCAAGCGAGCTGTCGGGGATGGCGCATCACTTCAACAGGGGCTCTTGGCCCGCTACTCGGGAAGCGGCGATCGCCCTGCAGCGCCAGCTGCAAGACCAGGTTGTGTTGGTAGACCAGCTAGAAAAGGTTGCCTATGTCGCAGGCGTCGATGTGGGCTTTGAGGAGGGCGGCAGCGTCACGCGGGCGGCGGTGGCGGTGCTGGCGTTTCCCGCGCTGACCGTGGTAGATCGGGCGATCGCCCGCAGGCCCACAACGTTTCCCTACATCCCCGGTCTGCTGTCCTTTCGTGAGATTCCGGCGGTTCTAGATGCCCTCAATAAGCTCACCCTGCTGCCAGATCTGTTGCTGTGCGATGGTCAGGGGCTAGCCCACCCGCGGCGATTGGGGATTGGGTGCCACCTAGGTTTGCTGACGAATATTCCATCTATCGGCGTGGCCAAATCTCGGCTGGTGGGCAGCCACGGCGAAGTTCCAGAGGAGAAGGGAGCCTGGACACCTTTGGTCCACCGAGAAGAAACTATCGGAGCTGTGCTACGCACCCGTCAGGGAACCAAGCCTCTTTATATTTCTCCGGGTCATCGCATCAGCTTGGAGAGCGCCATCAACTATGTGATGCGCTGCACGACGCGCTATCGCCTGCCTGAAACGACGCGCCACGCCCACAAGCTAGCCTCTGGCCCGCCTCTAGAATCGCTGCCCCCGTTGGCGTCTCCGCCGCTGCAGTCGACCCTGCCTGGTCTGCAATAATGGCGATCGCAGTTGTTCCGGTTTGACCCCGATGCCCACTCCCGCTATTGCCATTAGCCAAGTTGACGCCTTTACCGCCCGTCCCTTCGCCGGGAATCCCGCCGCTGTGTGCCTGTTGACTGCTCCGCAGCCCGACAGCTGGATGCAGCAGGTGGCTCAGGAAATGAATCTGTCTGAGACAGCTTTTCTTCACCGTCAGGGCCAGCAGTTCAGCCTGCGCTGGTTTACGCCCACCACCGAGGTGGACCTGTGTGGCCACGCTACCTTGGCAAGTGCCCATGTGCTGTGGAGCGAGGGACACCTGTCGCCTGGAGAGCTCGCCGAGTTTGATACCCGTAGCGGTCTGCTGACCGCCCGCCGAGTTGACGGACTGATAGAGCTTGATTTTCCCGCGACGCCAATCTCCCAAGCGGATGCTCCTGACGGGCTTCTAGAAGCGCTGGGGGTCACGGCCAGCTTTGTCGGCAAAAGTCGCTTTGATTACCTGGTGGCGTTAGAGTCCGAGACAGCCGTGCGGCAGCTGCAGCCCGACTTTGCCCAGCTGCGATCGCTCCCTGTGCGCGGGGTAGTCGTTACTAGCCGCGCCGAAGTTTCTTCTAGGAAAGGCTCTGAACCGTGCTATGACTTTGTTTCGCGCTTCTTCGCGCCGGGATCCGGCATTGATGAAGACCCTGTGACGGGCTCGGCCCATTGCGCCCTAGGGCCGTTTTGGCAATCTCGGCTTGGGAAAGATATTCTGTTGGCCTACCAGGCTTCCCCTCGGGGCGGAGAGATTCAGGTCCACTGCCGGGGCGATCGCGTTGGGCTGCGGGGGCAGGCGGTGACGGTCCTCAAGGGCGAACTGATATCGAGCTAGAGCCCTATGATTTTTGCCTACGACTACCGCCCTTATGGTGCCGATGCAAGTGCTGACAGTGCCTTCAAGAGCGACGTTGATAACGGTTTCCGCTGCGCCGATCGCATCTATCAGGACTTGGGGCAGCGCCACCAGCTACAGCAGCTGCGTCAAGACTGTCGCCAAAATCCGCAGGCGATCGAGGCTGTTTGGGTCCGGCGGCTGGCCGACCTAGGCGAATCACTTCAAGAGGTGGGCGATCGCCTAGCGGAGTTCTCTCACCTTGATATCGTCGTTCACGCGCTTGAAGACGTCGCCGTGCAGCCAGGAGATGGGGTAGACCTACAGCTGGCTCAAAAGATTGACCGTCAGCAGCGACAGCGGCGCATCCAACAGGGTCACGCCAAGACCCGCATTCACGGACGGCCGCCACCCGGTAAGGCTCCCTATGGCTATCGGCGCGGCCCCGATTGCTATACCCTTGACCGCAGTGCCGCTGCGGTAGTCAGAGCTTTTTTCGATCATTTCCTGCTCTACGGATCTTTACGACAAAGCGTGCGTCACCTGGCTGAAGCCCACAACAAAATCATTGCCGTGTCCACCGGCAAGCGCTGGCTCTCTAGCCCGGTCTATCGCGGGGACCTGGCCTACCACAACGGCGATGTGCTCCCCAACGCCCACAAACCGATTCTTTCAAGGGATGAGGCGGCTCAAATCGACCGACTGCTGCGCCGCAACCGACAGTTCGCCCCCCGCACCAGCACCGCGCCGCGATCGCTTGCGGGGCTAGTGGTTTGCGATCGCTGCCAGTTGCCCATGACGGTGGGCAAGACCACTCGTAAGCGAGGGCGTCAACCGGCAAAAACTTATTTGTACGTCAGGCCTAACCACTGCCCCTATCGCCGTCAGCCCAGCGGTAAGGCGTCGGACCTCCCCTGTTCTTCATTGCCCTATGCTGACGTTTTGGAGAAAACTATTGCCCGCATCTGTGACGAACTTCCCCGCCGTGTCAATCAGGCGGGTCCGTCACCGCTTACCGCCCTCGAAGCCAATTTGACTCAGCAAATAGACGCTAAGCAAGGAGTTCTAGGGCAGCTTGAGGCCCTTGAGGCTCAGGGTGTTTTAGACGCGCAGACTTCTGCCCTCCGGGCCTATGGGCTGCAAACCGAAGTGGCGACGCTGCAAAAACAGCTCGATCAGCTTCCCCCCTCTAGCCTGCTGTCCATTGCCCAAACGGTCTCGCTCCCGCAGTTTTGGCTCGATCTGTCAGAAGCTGAGCGGCGGTTTTACTTTCGAGAATTTATTCAGCAAATTGGGATAACGCAGCAGAGCGACGGCTGGGAGATATCGCTGTCGTATCGCTTTTAGGCTGAGCCTGTTGATGCGGATCTATAGCAAATGGCCTCATGCATGACATTTGCGCGTTCAGTTGCCTAGACAACGTCAGACTTTCAGCCGATTCTGATGTCCTAAGCAACTGAACCGATGCAATATGGTTTGCTGCAGCTGGGCAACAGGGCTGCTGCGCTACGGCAGTACTCCCGCCAGAGACATCAGCGCCACTTCCCATACGAGGCGAGGCTGCACATAACGCTGCAGCTGCTGACGGGCCTGCTCTAGGATCTGCAGCCGACGGCGGTTGTGGGCCCAGCTGCGGCTGAAATTAGCTCCGGCGCTATGGCCCTGAGCACCATAGTCATAGTACTGATGCTGCAAATAATCGATTGCCCACAGCTGGGCTTCTACGTCTAGCGCTGCAATATCTCGGGCTAGCGTCATCGCCTGTCTCACGTCTTGAGGCTGCTGCGCCATCACTTCCCTCAAGGACGCTGGCAGATCATTCCACTGGCGCAGTGCCGCGATCGCTTGTCCCGGGCTGCCCTGGGCTAGAGCCAGTAAATCTGGGTATTTCAGCAGCTCGTCTGCCCCGACCTGTTGAAATACAGCGGCCATGGCGTCTGCGCTCAGCCGTTGAAACGGAATGCTCTGGCAGCGGGAAACCAGAGTGGGCAGCAGGCGATCGCCGCTATGGGATACGAGCAGCAGCGTGGCGTTGCCAGGTTCTTCCAGGGTTTTAAGTAGAGCATTGGCAGCGGCCTCGGCCATGGTCTCTGCGCCATCGATCACCACCACCGAACGAGACGCCTTCAGGGGGGGGCGGCTGAGAAATCGAGTTAGCTCCCGCACCTGCTCTAGGCGAATTTGAGGGGGCGATCGCCGTTTGAGTCCTGCCGCTTCAGCTTCGGTGGCGGTCAGCCGCTGCCCTTGGTAGAGGTAGGTGGGCTCAACCCACAGTAAGTCAGGGTGAAACGGTTGACTTGGCCCTAAGGGATCGGCGGGGATGGAATTTGGGGGAGTGAGGCTGCTGGAAGTCCCCGTAAGCAGCGCTAGAGCAAACTGCTGAGCCGTGAGCCGCTTGCCAATCCCCGAGGGGCCTACAAACAGATAGGCTGGCGCGATGCGGCTGTGGGAGAGCGCCTGAGTTAGCAGCCTTGTCGCTTGGGGTTGTCCGATGACGCTAGAGAAGAAATTCATGGGGCTTTAGAGACTGAGAGGCTTTAGGCTAAAGACAGTCAGCAAGCTTGACCTGCCAGCGGTCTAGATGCTGCTGCACGACGTGCTCTATGCTGCGGGCGACGTGCTCTTCGCTGCCGCTAGCGTCAATGCGAACAATGCGAGCTGGATATTCCGCCGCTAGGGCCGTAAATCCCTCTCGAACCCTTTGATGGAAAGCAGCGCTGCTGCGTTCAATGCGATCGCGCTGGCCGCGCTGCTGAGTTCTGCTCAGGCTTTGCTCAACGTCCAAGTCGAGCCATAGGGTGAGATTGCTTTGCAGACCCACTGTCGCAATTTGGTTGAGGTGGTCGATAGTGGCGCGATCAAGCCCTCGACCAAATCCTTGATAGGCCACGGTGGAATCGGTGAAGCGATCGCAGAGAACAATTGCGCCCGCCTCTAGCTCCGGTTTAAGCTGAGTCATCACGTGCTGAGCGCGATCGGCAGCATACAGCAGCAGCTCGGCAGTCGGATGAATCTCCGGTCCGTCCGCTGCCTCTGGCGTCAATAGCAGCTGACGCAGCGACTGCCCCAATGCTGTTCCGCCGGGTTCGCGGGTGGTCACGATGCGTCTATTGGGTGACGTTAACTCGGGTGACGTCACCTCTGATGCCATTGACGACGCATCAAGGGTCAGCCACTGCTGCAGCCGCTGCAGCTGCGTTGTCTTTCCACAGCCTTCTATTCCCTCAAATACGATCAGCTTGCCTCGCATGTTCTTTACTCTGGCGACATCTTTACCCAGTCTATGTGAAGGATTTATCAATACCACATTTGATTGCAGTTTACTGCCGAATAACGACTTGAAAAATATAGCTGTCTATACTAGCCTTGTGGCAAGGTATGTGAACAAGCATTTTTCTTAGACCCGCTACATGCTGTTATGGCCAGATATTTGGCCTAGCTAGGGGCAGCTGGACTTGCGTTCCCTTACCTAAGCTAACTCTTGAATCTGCAGTTTTTCCCTATGGCTCGTTATGTGAGCGCCTGTAGGTCGATGACATCGCTGGACAACCTTCGGCAGCTGATTACAGATGTCCTTCAGGCTTGCAATTTCAACGTAATTTATGAAAAAGGCGACTACTTGATGGCGAAGGAGCTGCCTGGTGGCGTCAATTTCTCCAAGCTGGTCACCGTTGAAGTCGTGATTGCCGGTCGTCTACAGGTGGTTGAGCCTGAGACAGAACGGGATCTCGAGATGAGCTTTGTGATTAAAAATGAAGAACTGCCGCTGCAGCAGGATAATCACTGCCGCAGAAAGTTCAATCTCGTCAACCAAGCGATCGCCGAAAACCAGTATCTAGAATTGGTCGACGAGATTGCCTAGGGGCAGAACGCACAGCGGCCCTATCCTTCACTTCTGGCTAATCGTCGTCCGCCTCGTCCTCTCCGTCCTCAGGATCACCAACCATGTTGGGGCTAATGAGCGTAACATCGTCAAACTCGTTGTCTACAGGCGGAATGGTAACGATAGCGTCTCGCTTGAGCATGTAGTAGATGGCGTAAACCTGAGGGCCGAAGATAATCTTGTCGGCATCCTCTAGATCATGGGCCTGGAGCTTGCGACCGTTAATGAGCAAGCCGTTAGCGCTCGTCTTTCCTTTAAGGTTGCCGTCAACGATGCGATAGTAGTGGCCGCCGTCCTCATGAGGAAGCTGCACCAGCGTGGCGTGGCGGCGAGAGACGAACTGGGAAACCAGGCGAATATCGCACTTGGGGTCTCGACCAATTGAGTAGACCGGGCTGTCGAGGATGAACTCTCGACGGCCCTTGTTGTCTTCGATAATCAGGAGGTGATTTTGATGCGCTTCCGAGGGCATTGCTAATTCACAGTATCAACATGTGTAGAAATGGCGTTTGAAGATACGCTCTGTAGGTTCTTGCTACACCCACCCTTACGAAAAAACAATTCTTGCGTAAGAACTTACGATAGATAGGCGACTCATTGTAACCGAGCCGAGTTGTTCTAGTCTAGAGTAACTCAATTCTGAAAACTTTCCAGTCAGCTCAGCCAGTAAGAGTCGCTCGAGATGACGCCAGATCTCACGAGACCTCACTGTCGTAATTCAACAGCAGCGAGTTGGTGACGACGCTCACCGAACTCAGGGCCATCAGCGCTCCCGCTGTTGCCGGGCTGAGGAGCAGACCCGTCAGCGGAAAGAAAAGCCCAGCGGCGGCAGGAATCCCCAAGATATTGTAGGCGAACGCCCAAAATAAATTTTGGCGAATTTTGTTAAAGACGCGCTGACTGAGGCGAATGGAGCGGGTAACGTCTGTCAACCTGCCGGTAGTCAAGATAATGTCGGCGGTCTCAACAGCGATATCAGTGGCGTCGTGGAGGGAGATGCCGACGTCAGCCTGGGCCAGGGCAGGGGCGTCGTTGATGCCATCGCCGACCATCGCGACGGTTTGCCCCTGGGTCTGGAGCTGGGTGATGGTAGCCGCTTTTTGCTCGGGCTTTACCTGGGCCTGGACCTGGCTCATCGGGAGCCCCAGTGTCTCAGCAACAGCGGCTGCCGTTTCGAGGCGATCGCCCGTCAGCATCACCACCTGTAGCCCCATCTCCTGAAGCTGGCGTAGGGTTTTGGCGGCGTTTTCCCGAATTTCGTCTCGAACGGCAAACGAGGCCACAGGCATTCGGTCTACCGCTAGCATCACGGCGGTATCCCCGGGGGCGATGGAGGGTGCGCCGTCGCTAGCATCAATCCCCAGCTCTTTCAACCAATCTGGCGACCCCAGGTGAATCTGATGACCATCAACCACCGCTAAAACCCCTCCACCAGGGGCGGTTTGAAACGCCTGTGCCTCTAATGCTGGAAGGGCCTGACGGGACGCGGCGTTTTGCAGGGCGATCGCGATTGGATGGTGAGTACCCTGCTCTGCGGCAGCGGCCAGCTGGAGCGCATAGGCTTCAGTCACCGGCTCAACCCTATCCCCAAAGCGATCGCTCAGCAGCTGGCAGTGGGCCAGTACGGGCTGACCGACCGTCAAGGTACCCGTTTTATCGAACACGACGGTATCTAGCTGATGCACCGTCTCTAAAACGTCGCCGCCTCGGATCAAGACGCCCTGCTCTGCCCCGAGGCCCGACCCCACCAGAATCGCAGTAGGCGTCGCTAGGCCAAGGGCGCAAGGGCAGGCCACTACCAATACCGCAATGCTCAGCTTGAGGCTGACGATCAGCGGAGCCGCGGCAATCTGGGCATGATGGGGCATATGGTGCAGATGAGCTGCCCCGGCTTGAAGTATCTCGGGAAACAGGCTGGTCCCGATGCCGTACCAAAACAAAAACGTCAGCGCCGCCACCGCTAAAACGCCGTAGGTAAAGTACCCAGCAGCGGTATCAGCAAGCCGCTGAATAGGGGCCTTACGGATTTGAGCCGTCTCCACAAGCTGGATAATTTGGGCGAGCGTTGTTCGATCGCCGACGCGGGTTACTTCAACGGCGATCGCCCCGGTTTGGTTAAGGCTCCCGGCGCTGAGAGGATCCCCCTTGTCCTTGACCACCGGCAACGACTCGCCGGTCAGCAGCGACTCATCGACGGTGGTTTTGCCCACCAGTATTGAGCCGTCCGCCGGAATCTTTTCTCCCGGCAGCACCGCCAGAATCTGGCCAGTCTGCAGCGCTTCGGCTGGGATCGTCTGGCTTTGGGAAAGATTTAGGATGCCCTTCTGAGACAGCAGCGTGGCTTTGTCCGTCAAAAGGCGCCGGGCCTGGGTGGGCTGCAGCGATAGGAGCGATCGCAGAGAGGATGCCGCACGGGAGCGGGCGCGATGCTCCAGGGTTCTACCCAGCAAAATGAAGCCCACCAGCATGACGGGCTCATCGAAAAAGCATTCCCAGTGGAGAGAGGGGTAGAGCAGTGCCACCGCGCTGGCCCCGTAGGACGTTACCATTCCTAACCCAACTAAGGAATTCATGTTGGGCAGTCGTCGCCAAAAGCCCTGCCAACCGTCCTGCAAAATCTCCCGGCCCGGCCCGACGAGCGCCGCCGTCGCCAGCCAAAAGTGAAACCAGATTGTGCTCAAGACCGGTAGCCTGAACCACTCCAGCTCTCCGGCATGTCCTATCGCTGAGAACAGCAGCAGCAGCGTTGCGATCGCCAGCCGCCTCATCTGAGCCTGCTTCTCCTGGCGATTTTCGTCTGTTAGGCCTGATGCACCCGGCAGTGTCCGTTCAGCCGAAAAGCCGGCGCCAGCCAGATGGTCGCTCAGCGCTCGAACCAAACTGTCATCGTCGAGGCCAGGGTCGTACTCCACCCAGGCTTTTTCGGTGACTAGATTCACCGTTGCGGCATTAATCCCTGCGTACTGCGTGAGACGGCGCTCAACGACTTGGGCGCAGCCTGCACATTTCATGCCACCCACCCTCAGGGTTAAGGTGTCTGTCTGAGAATCAGGGCGGCCGGTTTGAGTAGACTGACCCTCAGCGGGTTGAGCGCGATCTGGAGATGTGGTTTGCATAAATTATGACTAAGTGGGCCCCCACGTTAAAGCTGCCGCTGTTGTCGCGACCGATGTCGTAGACGGCGATAGGTGACCAGACCGACCACGAGAAGTGCAAGCACCGCACCGCTTTGGGGAGTGTCAACCGGATTCAGCCAGGACAGCAGCATGAAGCCTCCTGCCCCGATGAATGCATAGCCACAGCAATTAAAGTACTGCAGTCGCTGATTGGGAATCGCCGACATAGGATTGGTCTTATGAGGATTAGAGCAGTGACGGTAGGGCTCGGGCTCAGCGAGCACCCTAGCTCAGCTGGCACCATTGCGCTGCCTTTTACTGATCTTAGCGCCACAGCAGCCGTATGGTCACTGGGTGGCCCAATGGAGCGTACAGTTGAGATATCTTTGATCATGACCGAGGGGCTATAAAGGCTCGAAGCTGTCTGGGCAGGCAGCTTCGTCATCTTCAACAGCCCTTGTTCACCGTATTCTAAGTGCCCTATGAACGTTATTCCTGCCATCGATTTGCTTGACGGCCGCTGTGTGCGACTCTATCAAGGGGACTATCAGCAGTCAGAGATTTTTAGTGAAGACCCCTTGGCCGTCGCGCAGCAGTGGGTCGACCAGGGGGCAGGTCGTCTACATTTGGTTGACCTAGATGGCGCTAAAACGGGGCAGCCGACCAACTATGGCACTATCGAAGCCATCGTCCAAGCTGTCTCCGTTCCGGTTCAGGTGGGAGGGGGGGTCCGCTCCCAGAAGACTGCTGAAGACCTGCTATCTCGTGGCGTTGCCCAAGTTATTTTAGGAACGGCTGCGGTAGAGGATCCTGACCTGGTTGAGACCCTATGCCAGGCTTTCCCAGGGCAGATCGTTGTGGGCATTGACGCCCGTGACGGCAAGGTGGCTACGCGCGGCTGGGTTGAGACCTCAGGCATAGATGCCGTCGAGCTAGCTCAACAGATGGCGAACTGCGGGGTCGCCAACGTGATCTATACCGACATCTACCGCGATGGAACCCTACAGGGGCCGAACAAAGAGGCGCTCAGAGCAATAGCCCAGTCCGTCTCGGTGCCTGTGATCGCGTCGGGCGGCATCAGCACGGTGAGAGACTTACTGGGCTTGCTGGCTCTTGAGCCTGTCGGGGTGAGCGGCGTCATCGTAGGCCGGGCGCTCTACAGCGGTAATTTGCAGCTAGCGGAGGCGCTAAAGGCGGTGGGTCCTGGGCGGCTTCAAGACGTTCCCCCAGATTTTGGCTCCTCCACCTTCGCGTGACTCGATTGACTTCAGCGTCGTTCAGGTGCCGTTTAGGCGACTGAAGGAGAAGGTTGAGTCAACTCCGGCTTATGCAGCGCCGCCCGAATCTCGCTCATGGCATCCACAAGACGATTCATGTCTTCGCGAGTATGGAGTGCGTTAGACGTAATTCGGAGGCGGGGCTTGGCAATGAACCAAATCGGCGACACCCAAATACCGTAGTCGTACATCAGCGTCCGGGCGAACAGTTTGGGATCGACGTCGTCCGGCAAAATCACTGGAATGACGTTAGTTTCACCGATAGTTTCAAAACCCCGCTCTTGCAGCTGCGATCGCAGGTAGCGCGTGTTCTCCTGCAGGCGACGCACAAGCTCTGGGCGACTGCGCACCTGACGGAGGCTCTCCAAAGCGGCAGCGGTGATGGGTGCGGGTAGCGAAATAGTGCCAATAGAGGTGGGCGACACATGTAGCAGCGGCTTGAGTTCGGCCACCGGAGAGCTGATAGCGGCCCCGGCAGAGGCAGCGAACTTAGAGAAGGTGGTCATGATTAGCGGCACCACTCCTTTATCCAAAGCAGCCTGCGGCGTGATGTTGTAGTACTCATAGATGCCGCGCCCCGTCGCCCCAATCGCGCCGCTAGCGTGAGCCTCGTCCATCACCAGCACGCTGCCGGGATAGGCCGACATCACGTCGATCATCTCGGGTAATGGGGCCAAATCACCGTCCATAGAAAAGACGGCGTCGGAGATGACCATGATGCGATCGTTGGGCTGGGCGTAGCGCTTTAGCTTGCGGGCTAAATCTTCGCTACTGCAGTGGCGGTAGGCTCTTACCCGTACCCGAGGGCTATGGCCAAACATTTTTCCGGACCGCGTACCGGCGTTTGTAATCGCAGAGATGATGCAGCCGTGGTTGAGCACATCACTGAGAATCAGCGTCTCCCGGGTATGCTGAAAACCGGGAACCGGAATCGCCAAATGGCAAAAGGCATCCATGAGCGCTTGGAGAGCCATCCAGGCGTTGAGGAAGAGTTGAGTATGCGGCAGGTGCTTGAACTCTGAGATCTCTTTTTCGAGCTGACGGTGCAGATCGATGCGACCACTCAGTACCGCGCAGGAACTATTTGAGGTGCCATACTGTCGAATAGCATCGATGGCGGCGTCTTGGACCGCCTGATTTTGCACCAAGCCCAGCACGTCATTAGTGCAAAACGTCAAGACCTGATGGCGATCGCCTGTGGCAGCGTCTTCAATGTCGACCAGATTGCCTTGGCGACCTAGACAGACGTATTCATCAGGCTCAAGGCCACTTTCGTACCAACGCTGAACGTATTCTTGAACAACTTCCACAGTAAAACTCCCCTCACCTTAACTGTTTAACTCGCGAGTGTTTGCAGATCGCCTCTCGCTGTTGGCCTCGATATCGGATAGGTCTATCCCATCTCAATCTGAAACCTGTAACCTTCGGCGTTGCATTTCTTCATCCTGACATGCTTATCCGTTGAGCACCTAGTACTTCGGTCAAATGGACCAACCGCCAGGATGATGCGATTTGGATCCACCTGTCCTCCTGACCCGTGTCATGGGGCTGTCCCAGTACGGGATACTCCAGCAGACTGATACAGTGAAACCTCCTATCACTTTGCCAGACATTCTTTCACTCCTCTGATGAGGCTGTGACAGTTCTAGCCTGGTCTGAATCGCAGTTTGGGTTCCCCTCTTGAGCCACCGAGACGACAGCCTGAGAGTCTTGTGATGCCCAAGCTGTCGCCAGATCGCTCCTCTCGGCGGCATACCGCCCAGCAGCGTGATGATCAGATTCGGCGGTAGACCGGGCGACAAACCGTTCATATTGACGCACCATAACCCGCTGAAGTGCGATAATCGCCGGATTGATCTCCACGTAGCGCTCGGGCTGACGCACATACTGGCGCTGCTCGCTTTCCATCATCTCCACATCCTGCGCGAGGAAGGGGCGCAGCATAAACCGACGAACAATCCGGCTCAGGACGGGATAGGTGAACTTCATAAGCCGCCGGGGCAGCCTGAGCCTGAAGAAAAACAGGGCAAAAGAGCGGCTCTCGTCAGAATCTACCGGCAGGCGCATGAGGTAGACCGACGAGATGCCCTCTAGGGAGCTGGCATAGTGGGGGTAGCGATAGTTGATTGAGATAGGCAGCGTTGTAACCTCATTGGCCCGCTCGGCCAGCCCCAAGAACTTAGCCAGTATTCCTTTGTAGGACACCTGATACTTGGCCTGGATAGCGCTGTCCGTCGCTTTGAGGTCTAGCAGTACAGGGTTAAACCAGCCTTGAAGATCTTGGTGCAAAAAACCATGAAATACGTCCATGGCGTTCTCGTTGCAGACCGAGAAGTGAGCTTTGAAGTAGGCGGTGATCGGCACCATGAACCAGCCGTCTTGCTCGAACTCACCTACCTCCGGAAGCGATCGCTCCGCCGCTAGGTGCGCCTCTCCCGGAAAGACCCACATTAGCCCGTATTTCTCTTGAACCGGATAGCTGCGAACGCTGACACAGGGGCGCTTTTGCTCCGGCGGCAGATAGGGAATAGAAACGCAGTCCCCACTGTCACCGTCAAACTCCCAGCCGTGGTAGGCACAGGCCAAATTCTCCCCGCTCACTTTGCCGCGATGAAGCTCAACGCCGCGATGGGGGCACCTGTCGTCGAGGGCGTGGAGATTGCCCGCGCTGTCTCGATAAACCGCTAGCGGCCGCTGCCAAACAATGACCTGTATCGCCTGGCCTCGCTTGAGGCGATTCGACCAGCCCAAAGGATACCAATAGTTGGGATTAATCCCAATCTCTCGCACAGCCGTTTGTACCGTTTCGCTCTTAAGCGTTGTTGCCAAGTCCATGAATTGACCTTTTATACCTTATATACCTGACATGCCGCCACAATACACACGCCAGCGTGGTGCTAGACCGCTACGCGCTAGAGTCATGCCGGAATGGGCACTGTACAAAGATTGCAGTAATGCATACTACCTCAACCAGGAGCATCGGCGGATCGCCAGGTAGGCTGTTGAGGCACTGTCACTGCTCATTCAACATGTTATAAAGAGTAACGCATGATTGACATACGTGGACAACCAGGGTAAATCGACCCTTTGTTGGTTCGGCGTTTTTGAGTTTGCTGCGTCTTTACCCTCCATTTCGCTCCGCCTCCAGAGGCTCTCATAGGAGTGCCGGATATGCCTCCTGCGGGACGGGGTGGTATAGTCGCATGACGTCATCCGGGCCGCTGCGCCCCTAAAGTTTTGATCCGATGCTATGCACCATGCTGCCCAAGCTTCTTGTCCAACCCAGTTCTCGCCGGTTCACGCAGCTGTGTATCTTGGTCGGGGCGGGTTGCTTGACCACGATGACCGGAGGGGTAGTCTCCCCTGTGCTGCCCGAAATTGTGCTGCAGCTCCAGCTTGACCCTCGCTGGGCGGGCACTCTGGTCAGCATTCACGCCTTGGCGATCGCCCTATTTACCCCGATCTTTGGCCTCCTTGCGGATCGGGTAGGCAAGCTTCCGGTCCTGCTGGTGTCTTTGCTCTGCTATAGCGTCTTTGGCGCTGCAGGCGGGTTTATGACGACCCTCTCACCGCTGCTTCTGAGCCGCGTACTGCTCGGCATTTCTAGCGCCGGAATTGCGGCGTCTAGCATCGGCCTGTTGAGCACGATGTACGAGGGCGAGACCCGCGCCCGCATCTTGGGCTATGCCACTAGCGCCATGACGACCGCCAGTATTCTCATCCCTTTGATAGGCGGGTGGGTCGGCTCGATGCACTGGTCGTTTGCGTTTTACCTTTACGGATTCGGAGTGCCAGTTGCACTACTGGCCGCCTTGCTCCTGCGGGAGGGGGGCTATCGGTCCAGCAGCATGATTGCGAGTCCCAAGGAGCTGCTACAGGTCGTGCGCCAGCCTGCTGTCCTGCGGCTGTATATGGGCATCACTCTGGCGGCGGCCGTGGTCTACGCGGTGGTAATCTATACGCCTTTGTACCTCAAAGACGCCATCGACGCAGGTCCGGCCCTCAATGGCTTTGTGCTGGCCATTCGCGGTGTAGGCGCTGCCGTGATGTCGGCGATCGCGGCTAGCCGCCTTGCCAAATCTATTGGGACGGGGCCAACGGTAGGGCTAGGGTTCGTGGTTATGGGGGGGATGCTGTGTACCATCCCGCTGCTTGACCATCTGTGGGCGATTGTCCCGACAGCGGTGCTGTTTGGGATGGGCTTTGGCATCACCATCCCCAATATCTACGATGGTCTAGCCTCCCTATCTCCCCCAGAGCTTCGCTCTAGTGTGCTAGCCATCGGCACGGGCGCAAACTCCCTGGGTCAGTTCTTGTCGCCGCTGTTCCTCGGCCCAGTTTGGAAGTTCGCTGGCCTAACGCCGGTCTTCTACGTCGCGGGCTTGCTGGCTGTAGGGGTGGGGATATTGAGCTGGGCGGTGCCCGCGGCGCAGAGCACATCAGTAGACCATTAGGTGATTATGGGGGCAAACGCCTGCTGGCTGCGTCTGGGCTTAGAAGCAGCCGGGCTTAGGAGCGTCTGGGCTTAGGATCATCCGGGCTTAGGATTTTCCCGCCGCCTCAAACTTTTTCTCCCAAGCATCGTGACTTGTTCGAGCATCCTGAACGATGGGCGATGCGGCCACTAGGCGACACACGAGCCAATTGACTGCCGATAGAGGAAACCGCATCGGGCGAACGATGTCTAGAAACAGAACGGCCCGATATCCCTCTGTATTGTTCCAGACCTCGTGGTAGTAGGTATCGTCAAAAATTATACTTTCGCCTTCTTGCCAGTGGGCAATTTGGTCGTCTACCTGGATGTAGCATTGCTCAATAGGCTCGGGCACTTTTAGGCCCAGGTGATAGCGAATTAGTCCTTTGTGCTTGCCTCGGTGTCGGGGAATGTGCTTTCCGGGGGCAAGAATAGAGAAGAAGGCCACCTTGAGTCCCGGAATTTGCTCTAACAACTTCGTTGTTTGCGGACAGCGTTGACAGTTACCCTCGGCCCGAAAGCCAAATGCCCAAAAGAAATAGGTCTTCCAGCGATTGTCGTTGGCAATCCGGTACTGCCGCTTTGAAATGTCCTGAAAGTTCGGAAGTTCGTCGACCCGCTCTAGAATTTCGTCTAGCTCCTGTCGAATCGTGGTCCAGTTGTCCTCTAGCAGGGCAGTCCAGGGAAACTGATCAGCGGTGAAGAAGACTGATTCTCCCACCTTGGAGTAGGCTGGCACCGTTCTTTCTACATACGGCACTATTTTCTCCAGCTGCTTGATGACAAATCCGGAAACTGATTTCATGCGTGCGTCCCCACGTGTTACTTCGCTAGCTAGCCCTGTATTGTACGGTGTTGCTGCACAAGAACCAGCCGCGGTGTCGCCAGAAGGCCCTCTTGTGAAAAACAGGTTAAAGTCAAGATAAGCAACCGCAATAATACCTTAAAGAAGCATTAAACTTTTTGCTGCGGGGCTGTGGGTGTGTCCGGAAAATTCATAGACTAGTTTTGTCGCCGGTTGGGCGTCAACGGACTGCTTACTCGCAAGCTGCAGCGATATTGTCGGCCTGGATAAACTCTAGGATCCTTCTGTTAAAGCTCTACTGCGAGTAAAGTCTTTACCACTGCTCCTGGCATCGCCAGGATCGAGAATATCTTGCCTCAGAGAAACCGTTCAATTTGAGGGGCTTGCTGGCGCGTCACGGCATTGACGTTCCAGTATGAATGTAGCTTGCATCAGCCCCCCTCAGCGGGAGCGTCTAGAGAATCGCTCCCCGTCTTTTTTATCCGTTCAGGTACATTGCTTCATGGAAGATATTCTGCTGACGTCGTTTCAGGTTTGGAAGCCTGATCAGATTTCCAATTCATCCGATGAGCTGCTGCAGATCGTTGCCGCTAGCTACCCTCACTTGGCAAAGCTGCGCTTCTTACGGCGACTGCCTGTTCACTTTGAGCAAGCTCCTCAGCGGGTGATTTCGGCTATCGAGAGTTATCGCCCTGCTGCCGTAGTGTGCTGCGGGATGGTAGAACCCCGCTACAAGCTGCGGCTTGAATCCACTGCTGTCCAGGGACAAAGGAAGCTACATTCGACTCTGCCGCTATCCGAGCTCACGGCGGGGCTCCCGGCAACAGAAATTGGCGATGATGCCGGCCGCTTTGTGTGTAATCGGCTGTATTACGACGTGCTCAACTATCTACAGGGCACTTCAGCAACGCCCTGCCTGTTTGTCCATGTCCCTAAGCTAACCCCAAAAAACTGCAGCGCGATCGCCGCCGATTTTATTCAGGTTTTAGATCGCTTAACCCATCTACTGATGAGGGGCAGCGCCAATACACCGACGATAATACCCTCTATTTCCCCGCCTTCAGTCCCCCAGTCTCTAGCCTCCCAGCACACCCTATACCCCCCTAAGGGACACCAGCTGCAGGCGTCGTAGTTTGCTGAGTCTGGGCCCGCGGGGTTTAGCTAAACTCTAAAAGTTAAGCGCCAGAAAGAAACTGTAGTTCCTTTCTGGCGCTTAACTTTTGAGGGTCCAAGGTGGCTGTCCACGCTCGGTGACAGACTCATTCAGACGCTTATCCCATACCGATGACGTCAAAAATGCCCGCATCCAGCACTTGAACCAAGAGATAGGCAAAGACAACGCCGCCCATGCCGCCGACAAGGAAGCCGCCTGCAAATTCACTCCAACCTTCTTCCGTGCTCAGAGCGTCCGGAGGATTGGGAGTCGTCAGAGTCGCTACGGGCTTATTGACGCCGCTGCTAGAGTAGAGCGACAGACAGACTGTCAAAATCAGTACCAGCAGGATCGCCGCTGCTGCCCCTGTGAATCCAGACACGTCAGAGTCACGCAGCGGGCCCAAAACGGCAAACGGTCCGTAAAGTAGGTAACCATGTGCCATACCAACCTCTAGACCACGGCGTTGGGGAGACAACCCTTTGCGGTAGGCCGGGAGGTTGTTGATAAAGGCGCGCGTGAATTCAGACGAATTGATTGGAGTCGCCAGATTGCCGACCTGAGGATCGCCCGGTGGGTGGACGACGTTTGAATTCATATTGGTTTTGATCGCGTCAGGGATCTGAGTCATTATGCTTTATTCTCCAAAAAGACTAGTCTTGACCAAGAGATGTCGTAGAGAGCTAGATGCCCGTGGCGTCTTCGCGCTCGATGTAGATGAACAGAAGAGACATCGCAACCGCTGGGAACACTAGTCCGACGATGGGCACTAGGATAGAAGGTAAATAGGATGCTGCCATAAGTTTATGTCCTGCAGAACGCAACAAAAAGTTATAAAATACCGCAAACCAATACAGTAGCGAGTATCTGTAGACACGACTGTACTGTGAATCCTGCAGCGCCAGCCTATCTGCTAAGAATTTTTAACATTGTTGAACCAACGTAAGGCTCTTGATGTTTTGCTGAAATACTTCCCCCTTTAGCTAGTTCGTGAAAGCCCCGCGCTGTATGCGCAGCATCAGCGTCGGGATGTAAGCGAGCGAGTCGAGGTGCGCCCTTGACTGGATGCCGAAGGCGGCAATTAAGGGCAGCGCCGAGGCGAGCAAAGGGTACAATTGAACCAAGCTCAAACTATTTCGTGGCGGCGGCCTGCTATCCTGACACAAACGTACAGCCCTTGGCTGGTGAACAGTACAGACGGTAGAAAACGTAGCTGGAAATTGAATACTCGTCACTGTCTGGGGTTGGTCATTGCCTGGACATTAAACAAATCGCCTGTCGATGGGATCTAATCGGGGTTGCACGGCTTGCTGCGTAACTAGACAGGACCAGATGAAGCAGGACACCTTCTTGCGCGGCATCCATTAAATTGTGGTGCGTGAGCCAAGAAGCCCGCGCTCTATCTAAAAGATGAGCGTCGGGAGTATGTCACACGTCAGGATACTCAAACGGATTGGGAACTTCGTTGGGGGGCTCGTCTGCGCTAGCCTCAGACTGCTCTAGGGCGGGAGCCGCTTGTCGAACACCAAGCTCAGCTATTTTAGCCAAGGCTGCGGCTTTGGCCTCCGGCGGAACGGTGGCGCTACCCTGCAAAAACGACGGCAATTCTATAGGGGGAGTAGAAGACACAAGAGCGGGCGCGGGGCCAGGCTCAGCCCGCTCGCTCAATACCATCACGGCAAATGAGCATTCTGCAACGGGCCACAGCTGGACTGATGCACCTGTGCGCAGTGACAGCCGCGCCAGTACGAGCTGCGTTTGGGGAGGAAGTGAGACCGCGATGTCCCAATCAAAGGACTGGGGCAGACGGGCGATCGCCTCAGTCCGGGTATGGGTGGCGATCGCTTCTCCCGTCTGGGGTTCTATCAGCGTTAGGGTGAGGAATGCGGGCAGCCCTGAAATCTCATCCGTACCTAAAACTGTGCCTTTTAGCGTGAGAGGATGGCCGCGATACAGGGTGTAGGCGCAGGCGTCTAGCTGAATTGTGGCCGGTTCTAGCGTCTGTGGTTCTAGCGTCTGTGGTTCTGGGGTCTGTGGTTCTGGGGTCTGTGACTCTGGGGTCTGTGACTTTGGCGTTTGCGATGCTGGCGTTTGCGGTGCTGGCGTCTGTACTGTCGGGGCCTGAGTCTGAGACTCAAGAGCCTCAGAGGCCGGTGATTCAGATATTTGGGCCTCGGGCATTTGGGCCTTGGGCATTTGGGGTGGCGATGACAGCAATGCCGCTGCTTCCTCCAAGGCTCTATCTTCGCTCATCCGTTCCGCCATCGCACTGATGACCTGATCTGCCATCGCTTCTACGGTCTGAAACAGCTCTGCAACCGAGGCCATGGCCTCATCCGGTGTCTTAGGGTCTGGTGATATCGGCGGCTCTGCTGTGGACTGGGCATTGACGGCCGTAGGGCGCTTACCGGGGTCTGCAGCGGGGCGGTTGGGCGAGGCGTGAGCCAGGGAGAAGAGCGACAAATCAAGCTCAGGTTCTAGCTCTGAGCCGCCATCCTGGGGAACAACCTGCAGGTGCAGCACCACGGCCTCTCCCTCAAGGTGACATCTAATCTCCCAAAGTCCAGGCTGTAGGCGCGTGAACGGAAAGATACCAACCAAGCCCTGCGCATTGGTTTGAGCAGTTCGGCGGTAGTGCCGGGGAACCGCTGCCGTATCTAGGTCGCGGTAGACCAGTTGAACTTGAACAGGCTGCTGCGGCTGCGACTGACCCACGAGGCGATAACGGCCCTCCAGGATTTCCGATTCTGGCAGCTCTAAAGGAAGCCACTCGCGATCGCCCTCTTGCTGAATCAAAAACCTCCAGTTCTCCATAACTCCCTCGTGTGACAATCCTGGGCTCGGCCGCAGCGCTAAGCCCAACGTTAAGGCTCCGGCGCTAGGCTACGTCTAGCCTAGCGCGTCGGCTCAAGGCTGTAACCCGAAGGTATTCGACGTCGTCAAGATGCGAGCAGCAAACGGTGACCGTCGGGATCTTTGATCAGACAGCCCTGACTATAGCCATAGGCATCAGGGAGGTCGACGGGGTGAGGCGAAATGACGTCAACGCCCTGTGCGCGGAGATAGTCTATCGTCTGACCGAGCTGCTCGACCCCAAGAACTACATGTCTGTGGGCCAAATCCCCCGCGCTCCAGTCCTCGGACCAGGCGCGGCCTGTACCCGGCTTGACGTAGTCCAGCAGCTCTAGGCCCGCTCCAGTTTCGCCGGGCTGTAGAGGCGTCACCTGAACCTGGGCCACCGGTAGTCCATCGAGCTGGGCTTGAATGTCTCCTGAGTTGAGATTGCTGTCTACCACCGTCATTCCCAGCAGGTCGCGGTAGAACTTCAGGCTTTTGTCAGTGTCTGAAACGGCGATCGCCGTGTGGTCGATGCCCAGAAATAGGGCATCGCCGTGCTGCCATTTCTCGTCGCGCTTATCTGGCGGAAACCAAATTAGCTCTAGGGGATGGCGATCGCCATCTTTAAACTTGAACGCCCGCACGCCTCCGGCCATAGGGTTATCCTCGGGAATCGTCTGCGGCCCGCTGGATATCGCCTCGATGGAAAACGAGCGCAGGTGGTCATAAGCCTGGTCCATATCTCGGACGACGATAGCCATGTGCTGGAACCAGAGATCATTGCTCTGAGAGTCTGGGGGTATTTGCTTTGGGGCAACGTCGAGATATTGAACCAGCTCGATGGACTCATTGCCTAGCTGCAGCGTAGCTAGACGAACTCGACCGGAAAGCTGAGATAGACGGCAAAAGCTTCCGTCCTCAACTGTAAGGTCGTTGACGACGCTAAAGCCGAGAGCCTGAACGTAGAATTCACGCGAGCGGTCTAGGTCAGACACTGTTGTAGAGATAGTGCGAAGTCCGGCGATGTTCATGCTAAAGTTCCCTGCTGTAATCTGTCTTGAAGTCGTGAAATATCTTTCAAAGGTTTGAAGGGCGACTCAACCCACAATATTAAAGTGGATAGGTAGATAGCCTCGATTGTACGTGGGATGGGTCAGCGTCAGAAACTCTTGCTGGCCTTGGGTTTCGTAGCTCACCTACAGCCGGCAAACGCCTCTACCTAGCTGCGGCATCTATAATCTTCTCATATCAGCTGAAGCTTGGCGGAGTGCTCTTTAGGAATAGGACAAAGCTTGAGATGGTGATTTTCAACCACGCCATCTTTTGCGCACTCCGCTAGCATAGGAGATGCTTTAAAACATCTGATTTTAGGGGAAAATTGAACTGCTAAGTCGATAGCCCACCGTTGGCCCTATCGCTTCAAAGCGGGAACGGAAAAAGCAACCGCTGCAAAATATAAAGAGGCTCATCATCAAGACTTCATGAAATTTGTCCTGATTTCTAAATCATCCTCCTCAGGTTGCTTACCTTAAATTTATTGGTAGAGAGATCATAGACGAATGGATGTCCGGCACAACTGAATTCACAACAGTCTACCTAAGCCGCTTGACCCATAACTTCGCAAAGGCCAGATCGGCGCTGATGAAATACCCGCGCTTAGGGCACAGAGCGCTACCACAGCTCAAATCTGTACCTTATACGCTCGAAAATCGCTATACAGATTCAGCCGCTAAGCGAAAGCAAGTAGCAAAATTAAATTGGGGAATTAAAATGTCTGGACTGAAGATTGCGCTGGTAGTAGAGAACGTCTCCAAAACAATGGGTGGAGAGGCTCAAAAGATCTTCGTATACCTACAAAAACTTCAACAGAGAAATCATTCTGTTTGGCTCATCTGTCACGATCGAGTTAGAGCTGAGCTAAAAACGATACTGCCGCCAGATCAGTTTGAGCGCGTTCGGTTTGTCGAGGATACCGGCTTCCAGATTTTTCTGTGGAAGTTTGCTCGCTTTGCCCCCATTAGACTGCGTGAACTCGTCTTTGGGACTATTATCAATATCATTTTTCAGCTCAATGCCAAACAGGCTATCCGAGACCTGACTGAGCAGGAAAACATCCAAATTGTGTTTCAGCCAACGCCCAATTCTCCCCTAATGCCCAGCGCACTGCACGGTTTGGGCCTTCCTGTGGTTATCGGGCCGCTCAGTGGCGGAATGACGTTTCCGCCTAACTTCGAGCTAGATTCGGTCATTACCCGCCTCGCCGTCAGGGTCAGTCAGAGCCTGTCAGACATAACGCATTTCTGGCTACCAGGAAAGCTTAGGGCAGACCATATCTTGGTGGCCAACCACAGAACTAAAGAAATGCTGCCTCAGGGGTGCTCCGGCACGATTCATGACGGCATGCTTGAATGCGGCGTTGATCTAAGTGCCTGGGACACCGATCGAAGCAGCAAACGGGGCGATAGGGCCGCCGTCCGCTTCGTGTACACGGGACGCCTAGTGGACTGGAAGGGCGTGAACTATCTTCTCGATGCTTTTAAGCAGAGCTGCGGGAAGCTTGATGCCTTTCTTGATATTGTTGGCGACAATGACGGGGATGCGGGGATACGCCAAAGCCTTGAAGCTCAGGCACTAGCGCTTGGGGTCAGCGATCGGGTCAAGTTTTGCGGCTGGCTGCAGCACGACGCGCTGAAAGCCCATCTGGCCAATTGCGATGTATTCGTGATGCCGTCGCTGAGGGAGAGCTGTGGAAACGCTGTCTTGGAGGCACTAGCCGTTGGCCTTCCTGCAATCGTCGCTGACTGGGGGGGGCCAGGAATGATTGTCGACTCGAGCTGCGGTATCAAGATTGCCCCTACGACTCCTGCTGACTTTGTCGATGGGCTGGCCAACGCCATGGTCGCCCTGGGACAGTCTCCTACGCTGCGAGCTCAGCTAGGGCAAGCGGGTCGCCAGCGCATCAAATCGCAGCGTTTTGACTGGGACTCAAAAATTGACTACATCACCGAGCTATTTGAGGAACTTTGTCGGCAGGAAACGCTTCGGCAGGAACTCTACTGCTCTCACCGTTAGCCCAGCGGCTCAAGGCGTCTGAATGAAAATTTGGGTGAAGTAGTAGGCCTGGCCGTCGCGAGCTACCCCGACCCCGGTGAGGTCATAATCGCCGCGAATATTCTCTAAGTGCCCTGGACTCTCGATCCAGCCCTGAACCGCCTGCTCGCCAGGGTCGGCATAGCCCTCGTTGTAGGCCACGTTTTCGGCGGCGCTGCGGTAGGCAACCGACTTGGCGATCGCCTCCACCCGACCATCAAATCCCTGGTGACTCACTGGCGCTGTTCCTTGGGCCATGGCGCTACTGTGCTCCCGCGACTGCCCTCGGATCGCATCATTGGTCGCGAGTGGTTTTAGCCCCTGCTCTTGGCGGTAAGCGTTGATCTGCTCTAGCACCGCGGCTTCGATCTCAGCCAGCTCGCTCGGGGTCTCTGCGCCGCCCGCCTCCCCACTGCTCGCCGCGACCTCGCTCGGCTCCGCTGCGGCCTCAGTCTCCTCAGCCGACGGCGCGTCCGCCGGGCTTGTGGAAAGTTCGGTGGGCTGAGAGCAAGCCACCATCGCTAGGGCGATCGCCCCAATTCCAAATCGTCTCCAGAGTTTCACCATCATTGTTGTAGACATAGCCATAAAACATTTGTATTGTTGTGGGCATAGAGTAGCGCTATCCCATGCTAGACCTTGCAAAGCTTGCCCACCAAATGCGCGGCATCGGCCAATACCTCAGCGAAGAGTCCGCTGCCACCCGTAAGCGGCTAGAGCGCGCCCAAAAGATTTTTGAGGCGGCAATCGATCAGCAAAGCATCCTGACCCAGCAGCAGCAGGACTGGAGCAGCGGCCTGATCTTTACCAGCGCCACCCCCCTCGAACCGCTGACCCTGCGGCAGGCGATCGCCGCTGCCCCCGCTGCCCACACGGTTATCGCCACCGACGGCTCTCAAATCGCCCCTAGCCACCATGAAATTGCCTACTGCTATCTCATTAACGTGGGGCGGACCGTGCTTCACTACGGACAAAGTCGCTACCCTCTACTAGACAGCCTGCCCGAGGTCATCTACCGGCCCGAAGACCTTTACCAGTCCCATCGGTGGGGCATTCGCACTGATGAGTGGATGGGGCATCGGCGCACCGTCTCGGAGGCCGTCATGCTGGGCGAGCTGGCAGCCGACTCACTGCCGCAGCCCCTCAGCGCTCCGGCCCTCGCCATGGTGGATGGCTCCCTAGTCTACTGGTTTCTCGATACCCTTCCCGAAGCGGCCCAAGACCAGCTGCTGCCGCCTATATTAGAGGCCTGGGACCGACTCCGCGACCAAGGCGTGCCCCTAGTGGGCTACATCAGCGCTACCCGCAGCAGCGAGACCCTCAACTTTTTGCGGCTGCACACCTGTCCCTATGAGCTACCCGACTGCCAGCGGCACTGTGCCAAAACCCCCTCTACCCGCCAAATTACGCCGCCTTGTCAGGTGTTTGCCCCCCTGCGAGACGCCGCTTTGTGGGGACAGCTGCTGGCTCCCGGACAGCGAAGCCCACTGTGGCGCAGTGGGGCATCTATCTTACAGCGCTACGGCGATCATCTTATCTATTTTTGCTATCTCCATGTAGGCTCTGAGATTGCCCGTCTAGAGATGCCCGCCTGGGTGGCTGAAGATGCGGACCTGCTGGACTGGGCGCTGACCCTAACGGTGGCGCAGGTACAAAAGGGCCAGGGCTATCCGGTGGCCCTGGCGGAGTCCCACAACCAGGCGGTGGTCCGGGGTGGCGATCGCCATCAGTTTTTTGGGCTGCTAGAGCGAGAAATGATTCGGGCAGGGCTTAAAAACATTGGCACTTCCTACAAAGAGGCCCGCAAACGGGGAAGCATCGCCTAGCGGTTTGCTGACCTTTTGTAGTAGACCTTGAGTCAGCAAAGTCTCCCGTTAGGGTGGATATCGGGCAGTGATTGTCGCCTACACTTCTCTTTACAACTGTCGGTAGCTCAGACTACCGGACTGCACAACTAGGGATTAGGCTACATGAGCGGTGATTTGGGCGAAGAAGCGCTGAGCAACTTAGCGGAAGCTGGTATCAAGAGCCAGCTAGAGCGGTTAGACAATATCGACATCGATATCGATGCCGACTCCAGCGACATCGTTACCGGTAAGGTTGACGGAGTCAAGATTGATGGCCAAGGTATGGAGATGAAAGATGGCCTGCGGATGGAGGAAATGCACCTGCAGACCGGCGTAGTTGATCTCGACGTCATGAGCACGGTGTTTGGTGATGTGAAGCTGGAGCAGCCGACCAACGCTACAGCTCAAGTGGTGCTGACGGAGGAGGACATCAACCGAGCCTTTAATTCTGACTTTATTCAGAAAAAGATGCAGGGTTTAAGCGTGTCGGTTGAGGGGCAACCCGCTCAGGCCAATGTGCAGGCGGTCAAGTTCGAGCTGACGGACAGCGGCAAAGTGGAGCTAACGGCCTGGGTCGAGGTGAATGGGGAGCGGCAAAAAACTGCCTTCGCCGCTACGCCGCAGGTCAGTTCGGACCATAACCGGGTCGTCCTACAAGACGTAGAGTATGCTGACGGCGCTGAGTTCTCTTCAGACTTGACCCAGGCGCTCCTGCAGCAGTCTAGTCAGCTTCTAGATTTGAGGAATTTTGAGCTAGAGGGCATGCAGCTGCGTCTTGAGGCACTGACCGTCAAGAGCGATCGGATGACGCTTTCAGGAGAAGCGCAGATTACCCAGTTTCCGTCTGATTAGGGGCTGGCCGTGGTGCTGGGCGATCGCAAAGAAAGCTCAGTACGGTTCTCTCTAGTCATCTGTCATCTATCGGTTGGGGTATCACACATCAAAACCGCCTAATTCTTTGTTAAGATTGATTGCAGCGGAGCGGGCTGACAATCAATGAGCTTTTTCGATACCCAAGAACCGATATTACGCCGCAAGCAAACGCAGCTCGACGTTCAGGATTTGAAAGGACTGATTCGCTGGCGCTGGCGGATCAAGCAGCGTACAGTCATTTCCTGGCTCTACACCCGTATAGACCAGGTATTTTTGCTGTGGGGCTGGATCGTCGGCCTGATTTTTCTAACGCCGCAGTTTTTTCCGATGGTGAGCTGGGTCCACCAAGCTATCTTGTGGTCTCTGCTGTCAGCAATTGGCGTTGGCGTTATGGTCTGGCTAGCGTGGTTTTGGGTGGCGGTAGAGCGTCTGCGCTGGCTGATTTACCTGTGGGCTGAACTGGTGGCGGGCGGCTTAGCGCTCACAGACTACGGCATTTTTGCCGGGTCAGGTCTGGTTTTGACGAATCTATGTGCGCTGTGGCTACTCCTCTGTGCCATCGGCTACGGTGCGATGGGGCTGGGCATGCGATCGCGGGCGTTTTTTGGGGTGATGGCTTTGCACGTCGCTGCGGTGCCGCTGCTCAGCGTTGTGCCGGCCTATCAGTTTTTGGTGACGGCGGCAGTCATGTCCGGTAGCCTGTTCCTTCTAGCGGAGGTCCAGTGGGATATGCGGCCCCCCAGCGATTCGGCGGCGCTGTCTTCGGAGCAAAACGCCTTTAACTTTAAGCAGCGTCGGCTCAGGCTGTCGGCCTGAGGCTGAGCGCGATTGCTTCTGCCACGAGATCTCTTATCGCGGTAGCCCCGGCAGCCCATCGATGCTCGCGGCATTTTTGGCCTGACGATACTGCGCTAGCTTATCTGCGCCTTTCGCCTGGGCCCAATGCACCAGGGTATTGCGATCGCCCACGTAGTCGTACTGCGGAACAGCGTAGCCGCAGGAGTCGCTAATGCGCGTTATGGTCGCCCGAATAATTGACCTAGCGCCGGGGTAGTCAGGCATTTGTCCCTGCAGGCGCTTGTAGTCGGGCTGCTCAGGCATCACCACCTGGCCCATGCCGTGCAGACGCACAATCTGCGGCGCTCCGGTGAAGGCGCAAAACATAAATACGATGCGGCCATTTTCCTGCAGGTGGGCAATGGTCTCTACGCCGCTGCCGGTGAGATCCAGGTAGGCTACCTCATGGGGTCCCAGCACCCGAAAGGTATCCATGCCTTTGGGGGAGCAGTTAATCAACCCCTCTACGGCGAGGGGAGCAGTCGAAACAAAGAAAAGCTGCTGCGCTGCAATCCAGGCGGCGAGGTCCGGCGTAATTTCTTCGTATGTCTTACCCATGGCGCTATCTATTTCTATCGGTTTAGCAGTGATGACTGTAGCAACTTGCCAATTGCTTGAGATGCGGGTGGCGGCGCGGGGTGCCACTCCCCGCAATCCATCAGCGCGAAAAACGCTGTATCCAGACTACTTTACAAATATTTTTCCCCTTTTGAGCAATTGTAAAGAAATAGCAGGATTCAACCCCTACTCAAAGTTGAAGTGTCTTGCTAAGCTCTCGACAGCGCAATTAATTTTGCGGTCACAGCAATGCGGCTAGAGGGATTTAAATCATGCGCAATAGTTCGCCCTTCGGCGACTTACTCGGAGCCTTTGAAGGATTTCTAGAAGGGGTTAACTTCCTCGGGGAGACGACTTCAGCCTTCGATCTCAAGGCTGACCTCCAGGACGAAAAGCGCTTCTACGATCTGCCCTATCCCTTTGACTGGCGCTTGGACGAATCAGGCCGCGCCGATTTGACAGGCTACCCCATTTGGCAAGACAATCCCGTCCTCGTGGGCTTGAGGAAGATTGCCGGCGACCCGGTCGGGTTTTCTACCCTCTCTCGGGGCTACTTCCGCTTTAATCGTCCCCTAGCCGCCCAAAGCTCCGGCAACGTCATTCCGGCCACCGTCGATGCCTCCGTTCTCCTCATTGATGTCGACCCGGAGTCTCCCGAGCGAGGCACCCTCTACCCCACGGTGGCCTCGACGCCCTTCCCCGACCCCAATTACGTCCCCGACTTTTTGCTTGCCGTTGCCCCCGCTCCCGGCATCGTCCTGCAGCCCAACCGCCAGTATGCTTTCGTAGTGCGGCGATCGCTCCGGAATGCCCTCGGCCAGCCCCTGGGCACCCCCGCTGCCCTCAAGCGCATCCTGCGCGACCCGCTGCCCCGCAACCCGCTGCGCGCAGCAGCCTACAATATTTTTCAGCCTCTGCGAGACACCCTGCCCCTGATTGGGCTGCGCCGCCAGGATATCGCCGCCGCTACCGTCTTTACGACCGGCGACCCGGTGGGGGAGATGGCCCGCCTGTCGGAGCAGATTGTTGACCGGTACGACCTCACCATCGACAACTTGCGGCTCGACCCCGACGATGGGGCCACCCACAAGCGCTTCTGGGAATTCCACGGGGCGATCGCCATGCCCCAGTTTCAAACCGGTGCTCCGCCTTTTAACACCAAGGGCCGGTTTGCCTTCACGCCTGAAGGAGAACTTATCCAGCAGCGCACCGAAAATGTCCCCATCGTGATCACCATCCCTAAGAATCAGCCGATGCCAGCAGGCGGGTTCCCTCTGATGCTCTACCAGCACGGCTCCAACGGCCTCAGCACCCAGGTTGTAGACCGGGGGCCAATCGTTGAGTCGGGGGGTGAGCCGCTGCCGGGGCTCGGGCCCGCCCACGTGGTGGCAGAATACGGCATCGCCACCGTCGGCAGCGGCTCCCCGCTCAATCCAGAGCGCTTCCCCGGCGGAGGCCGCGACGCCTACCTCAACTTTGCCAACTTGGCCGCTTACCCAGACACGTTTCGTCAGGGCGTTTTAGAGCTGCGGCTGCTCTTAAAGGCGCTAGAGACTCTATCTATTTCAGCTGAGCACCTGCCCACTTCAGAGTCCTCCAGCGACGCCCGGATAGATACCTCTGGTGTGGCCGTGCTGGGTCAGTCCTTAGGGTCCCAATACGCCAATATGCTGGGAGCCATAGACCCTAAGGTCGAAGCCGTCATTCCTACGGGCGCGCCGGGGTTTTGGTCCCTCCTGGTTCCTGAGACCGAGCTCTCAACCGCTGCCGGCGCGCTTTTAGGGGCAACCCAGCCCCTCGACCCCCTCTACCCAGGGCTGAATCTCCTGCAAACCGCCTGGGAGATGGCCGACCCGATAACCTACGTGCCCTACCTGGCCCAGCGGCCACTAGCGGGCCACCCCGCGCGGTCGATCTACATGCCCGTGGGGCAGGGCGATACCGAAGTCCCCGAACCCATATTCGACGCCATGGCCTTGGCCAGCGGCCTCAAACAAGTAGACCTACTCCTGTGGCCAGAGCTGCAGGCCTCCCTAGCGTTGGGAGACTTCGACGGCGTTGGGGCCTACCCCGTGGCCAACAACCTGACGTCGCAAGATGGCCGTCCCTATACCGGGAGCGTCGTTCAGTACGCGGGGGATGGCATTGCCGACCCGCACACCATCTTTTCTCAGCTGGACGCGGTGAAGTTTCAGTACGGCAGCTTTTTGAAGACGCTGTTTGAAGGCGGCGTGGCCCAAGTTTTGGAGCCGCCTTCTGAATAAGGGCTACGCAACGGAGGAGACCTTGGAAATACCGTTAGTGCATTTTTGCTGGAGGCCAGTATGGTCAAAACGGGCTATGTGTACGGAGAATAAAGCTGTCTTAGCGGGTCGACTGCTGACAGAGCCGCAGAACTTGCCCTAGAGATCAATGAGATCAACCCAGGGCCATCACGTGCATCTCCTCCGGAGCCACATGGGCGTCAATCACTACCCCGTCGCGAAACCACACCACCCGTCGGCTCAACCTTGCCACATCGGGCTCGTGGGTGACCATCACCAGGGTCATGCCCGCGTCGTTGAGCGTTTGCAGAATCTCCATCACCTCGTGGGTGGTTTGGGTATCCAAGGCTCCCGTAGGCTCATCCGCCAGCAGCACCACCGGCTGATTGACAATGGCGCGGGCGATCGCCACCCGCTGCTGCTGCCCTCCCGAGAGCTGATTGGGGCGGTTGTTAAGCCGGTTGCCGAGCCCCACCTGCTCTAGGGCATGGGCGGCGCGATCGCGCCGTTCGGAAAACGAGACGCCGGCATAGACCATGGGCAGCATGACGTTTTCCAGGGCCGTCAGCTGGGCGAGCAGGTGAAACTGCTGAAACACAAAGCCTAGCTTGCGGTTGCGGATGTGGGCCAGCTCATCGTCGCTCAGCCCCGCTACGTCCACCTCGTCTAGGTAGTAGCGCCCAGTCGTAGGGCGATCCAGGCAGCCAATCACGTTCATGGCGGTGGACTTGCCGGAGCCTGATGGCCCCATAATGGCGCAGTACTCGCCAGCCTCAATGGAGAGGTCTACCTGGTCTAGGGCACGGACTTCGGTGTTGCCTGAGCCATAGACTTTGCAGACCTGCTCTAGGCGAACGATGGTTTTGCTCATGGTGCGGGTTTGTAAGAGTGCGCTCGCGATTAGCGGTGAAGATTAGGGCTGGGTAAGGCCAGTTGAGGACCCCACAGGGGTACTCCCCCATACACCCATCAGCTTAGCGTCTGTGAGCTTAGCGATCGTGCTAGGATGCCAGGGCACCTAAACCAGGTGCTAGACCTGCCGCATCTCTACTGACACCATGGCTAATCCACAAGTTTATTTTGACGTCAGCGCCGATGGAGACTCCTTGGGCCGCATCACCATGGAGCTATTCGCCGACACCGTCCCTGAAACCGCCGAGAACTTTCGCCAGCTCTGCACCGGCGAGCCCGGCTTTGGCTACAAGGGCAGCGGCTTCCACCGCATTATCCCCAATTTTATGTGCCAGGGTGGAGATTTCACCAACCACAACGGCACGGGCGGTAAGTCCATCTACGGCAACAAGTTTAAAGACGAAAACTTTACGCTCAAGCACACCGAACCGGGCATCCTCTCGATGGCCAACGCTGGGCCAAACACCAACGGCTCCCAGTTCTTCATCACCACTGTTGTCACCGACTGGCTCGACGGCAAGCACGTTGTCTTTGGCAAGGTTACTGACGGCATGGATGTCGTCAAGAAGCTCGAATCCTACGGAACGGGCAGCGGTAAGCCTTCTGCCAAGCTGATGATTGACGAGTGCGGTCAGCTTTAGCGCGAACACGTTCCTGAATCTGTTGTTCAAACTCTGACAAACCCAGCAAAGCTGCAGCAAACAGAAGGGTAAGTGTCACCCTCCTCAAAGGACATTTCGAAACTTAGGCTCTATAGTGGAGACGAAGCTATAAAGAAATATTAAATTATGGCTGTTGACCTTGCCCCACTGCAAGCATCGCCCCAATCTCCTCAAGACGTCCACAAGCTTCAGCAAGTCTTTAGCACCACTGACGTTGAGAGCTGCCCGAAGCACTACAACTTTCATATGCATACGGTTTTCTCCGACGGACGCATGCGGCCGGAGGAACTGGCAGAGCAGGCTGTTCGCAACGGTCTGCGTGGCTTTGCCATTACCGACCACCACAGCACCGGCGGCTTTCGCCAAGCGCAGCTGTGGCTCAAGGAAAACGCACCCGCCGAGGCTCCTCACCTGTGGAGCGGCGTCGAAATCAATGCGGGTTTGCTGAACTGCGAGGTGCATATCTTGTGCTATGCCTTCAATCCCGCTCACAGCGCTATGCAGCCCTACACCCAGGGTCACAGCGTCACGGGGGCGCGCTACACAGCGGGTGCTGTTATTCAGGCGGTCCATAACGCCGGAGGGCTGACGGTGCTGGCCCATCCGTCGCGCTACCGACAGCCGGCAGTAGAGCTCGTGCCCGAAGCGGCCCGTTTAGGCATCGACGGCATTGAGACTTACTACGCCTACGACAATCCCTCGCCCTGGCGGCCCTCCCCTAAGCAGACGGCGATCGCCCACGAACTTGGGGAGCGGTATGGCCTGCTCCATACTTGCGGCACCGACACCCACGGATTAAGCCTGCTGCAGCGGCTCTAGCGGCTAATGTCAAGGTTACGGCTTGAGGACAATAGAGTTGACATAGTGTTCTACTTAGCCGACAGCCTGCCTCAACCTCTGTGAATATAGGCGATGTTACTGCACTAAGCCCTCCATTTAAGGGCCTAGTGCATTGTGTCGTGTGTTTCCGTGGCAACTATGATTTTTTGGATACTAAGCGGCGCTGCCGTCTGCGTGGCTTCCTATATCGGATTTCGGCGATATCAGGCTTGGCAAGACTATCGTCGATACAGTCAAAGTGTTCTAACCCTGTTGACGCTCCGTGACAAGCATCATCTTCGTCTCTCTAGAGAACTTGGACTCAGCCTAGGTCGCCTTAACCCAGTGCTACGCCGCTTGGAAAAGCGTCAGCTCGTTCGGGGCTACTGGGGGCCATATGTGATTGCGCCTGCTCAGGGTCCACGCTATCGCTTCTACCGGCTGCACCGTACGCCTATCAACGTTCCAGCCCCCAAGCTAGCCTCTGGGCTCTACTAGAGCGTCGTCCTATGTTCCCTGCCGCTATGCCGTTGTGGGTTGGGTGGCTGTAACGGTGCGGTAAACCTACTGCACCGTCGCAGTTGCCAAGCGCGACAGGACTCCTAAACCCTTCTGACGTCTTGGCTGAGCTGGGTGGAGATTTTCGGGAGCTTGCCGTGTCACGACAAGCTGATACTTCTTGGTGATCAACACAGGTCTCCGTGAGCTACACAATAACGAAGCACAGCTTCACCAAATCTTGGCGGATCTTTGGAAACAGACTGTAGACAATTAGATTTCACTAAAAGTATAGTTAGACATATAGCGTTCCGCATCTTCCGCAAATCACTGGATTATAAGATTGGAGCTCGTTTATAGGTCATTTAGCCTCAGGAACGAGTGGTTTCACGAACGCTTTTAGGCATTTAGAAATTTCAGCTAAAGAGCGATAGCGATTCATCTGTATCTATCCGCTATCGCAGTTATTAGCCTGCCTTCTTAAGCCATAGAAAGCGTCCTGAAAAATAGTGAACATTTACTCATTCTGTCGCCTGCGAAGCCTCAAATTTTTGAGCTATTAGCTTTGTGTGGTGCAGCTAATAGTTTTGTTAAAAGCGGCGGGCTGTGAACAGCGCTGCTGGAATCTACTGACCACTGCATCAGAGGAGCTTCGCAGTTGGCCTCGACGCCATGAGCTATAGAGTGGCCGCATTTTCCTAATTTGAGTCAGTTTTATCGGCGCTGTGGTCGATGGCGATCGCAGCACGGGTTCAAATATTTTGAATTAGGCGAGTCGCCATCGACATTCTCAAATAAGCTTTGGCTTTCCTAACTGCTATGAGTATTTTCAAGCGGCTAGACAAGTTTTACAATTCTGGGCTTCGTATCTACCTATAGAAATAGGCAGCTCAGGTTTTTCTACCCTTTTCTTTGAGCGGGCGACGAAACCTTTCAGTTGCTTAGAGCTAGCTTTATTCCAAACTTATAAGCTACTCAAGACGCGGGCGCTAGGAATAAAACAAAGAAACCAAACTTTTTTCTTGATCATTGAAGTCAGACTTTGCAGGTAATTCACATCATGACTACGACTAGAATTGATACGTTTAGTAATCTTGGGTTCGATGCCGCAAGCAATTTTGTAAACGTTGACGATATACTCTATTTCTCTGCGGTAGATGCTTTGAACGGAGGTGAGCCTCGAAGAATTATTCCTGGGGAGGAAATAGATCCTGGAAATAATCCTGCTTTAGTGGGCGACGTCAATCCTGGGCCGGGCAGTTCCTCCTCAGATAACTTTACTCGTGTCGGAGATACCGTATACTTCACAGCAAATGATGGTTTTGGTGTTCAGCTCTGGGAAATACCATTTCCGAATGGCGAACCACAAGAGGTTCTCGATGCAGGATCTAGTTTCATTTTCAATCCTGATAACCTAACGAACGTTAACGGTACGCTTTACTTCACCGCAAACAACAACGGCGGTGGTGAACTCTGGAGAATTTTACCTGGATCGCTCACGGCTACGCAGATAAGCAACAATTTCCCTGGCTTTAATGGCTCTGCTCCTGCAAATCTGGCTAACGTCGGCGGCGTTCTTTACTTTACTGCTATTGATAACAATGCTGGCCTTGAGCTTTGGAGAATCGACCCAACAACCAATACGCCTGCCAATGTAGCAGACATTGATCCTGGTTTTACTGCTTCTAATCCAAGCAATCTAGTCGACGTTAATGGCACACTTTACTTCACTGCTACTACTAGTTTAGGTGAAGAACTCTATAGAATTGATCGCGGGACGACTACTGTCGATCGCGTTGCCGATATTAATCCTGGCGCTGGCAGCTCCACCTCTCAAAATCTCATCAACGTTGGCGGCACGCTCTATTTTACGGCTACCAACGGACAGCAAGGTCCAGAGGTATTCAGGCTGAATGCTTTAGGTCAACCTGAACAAATTAGAATCAATACAGTCAATTCACTGGGCTCTAATCCGGCAAATCTTATTAACGCCAATGGTTTTCTATATTTCACGGCAGATGACAACATCAATGGCCGAGAGCTGTGGAGACTATCGCCCGGTGAGGATGACCCCAAACCCGTTCGAATTGAGATCAACAATGGGGTCGCCGACGCCAATCCAGTCAGCCTTGTTACATTAGATAAAACGCTCTACTTTACGGCTGACGACGGTACAAATAGCTTCGAACTGTGGAGGGTTGATCCCAACAGCAATCAGGCCGCTTTAGTTCGCAACTTAAACACCAGAGGTGACTCTAATCCTGGGAATCTAACTGTTGTAGGCGAACAAATTTACTTTACCATTACAAATGTCAATGGCGACCCAGAGCTCTGGACCGTCTCTAACACTGAAGCCGCTTCCACAGCCACAGCCTTCGGCATCACTGGACCTACCGGCGTAGGCAGCGCAAACTGGATTAACCTCGATGGCCAGCCGCTAACCTACGTCGTCAACTTTGCCAACCAAGATGGCGCAGCTCCCGTGACCTCCATCATCGCAACCCAGACCCTAGACGCCAACCTAAACCTTGACACCTTCACCCTAGGCGACGTCAGCTTCAGCAGCCTGAATGACCCCAATTTCACAACACTAACGATTGATGTCCCCAGCGGTCTGCAGACCTACGAAGGTCGGGTCAATATTACTAAGTCGGGAACGGTTGTTAAACAGGGTCAAGTTGCCAACTACGCCGTTGACTTAGAGGGCTCCCTCAACAAAGACACCAGAGAAGTCATCTGGAAGCTAACCACCATTGACCTGAGCACAGGAGAAGTGATTGGCAACCCCGACAAAGGATTCTTGAAGCCAGGGGTCCAAGGCAGCATCAACTACACCGTCGAACCGACCTCGGAGGCCAATCGTAACGGTACTCAAATTGCCGCCACTGCTCAAATTAGCTTCGACACCAACGCTTTTGTCGATGCCCCTGTCACTTCCAATACCTTCGATACCGAAGCGCCAAATAGTGAGGTCACTCCCCTTCCCGCGACCGTCGATTCTCCTGCCTTCAATGTCCAGTGGTCGGGGCGCGACAGCGGCAGCGGCGTTGCCAGCTACGACGTATTCGTCTCCGCCAACAACGGCGCCTTTGAGCTCTGGCAAAACGACACCACCACGACATCAGCAACTTATGGTGGGCAGGTCGGTAGCTCCTATCGCTTCTATAGCGTTGCCACAGATCAGGTCGGTCTCATGGAGCCCACGCCCAATGGAGCCCAGGCAGCTACAAGGGTGATCAAAGCTAATTTTGCGCCAACAGGGGTTGCTCCATTCGAAACTGTAGCCAATGAGAACGCAGCGCCGGGCACGGTAATTGGAAGGCTCACTGCCATAGACCCGGACACCGACGACAGCCACACATATACATTGGTCGATGACGCAGGCGGCGCATTCTTCCTTAGCGGCAACTCTATCGTTGTCGCTCAAGGGGCAGACCTCGATTTTGAGACAAACCCTACTCGCCAAGTTAGAGTCCGCGTCACTGATAGCAGTGGGGCCTCTACAATTCAGGCCGTGACTATTAGGCTGAATGATCTCGCTGAAGGCAGTCCCGGTGGCTCAGAACCAAAAGACCAAGTGACGTTTGCGGGTACCGCTGAAGCTGATGACTTGACTGGTAATGCCCTCAACAACAGGATGTTTGGCGGCGGCAGTAACGATATTCTGCGGGGTGCCGGTGGCGACGATACTATTGCTGGTGGTCAAGGCGAAGACCTTCTGTTGGGTGAGGACGGCGATGATATTCTCAAGGGTCGTAAGGGTGACGATACTCTCAGGGGCGGGAACGGGAACGATCTCCTTCACGGAGGCAATGGCAGGAACGTTCTTATGGGCGGACAAGGCAGCGATACATTTATTGTCAGAGGGGCGAAGAACTTTGCTATCATCCGCGATTTCACGGTTGGGGAGGACAGGATTCAGCTCGGTGGTCAGCTTGGATTCGATGATCTAACGCTTAAGCAGACCAATCGAGGCGTGGTCCTTTCTAGAGGCAGCAACGACCTAGGCATCCTGATTGGCGTCAACGAGAGTGAACTCTCTCCAGCTAATTTCGCTGGTAAGCTAACCTTCGCCTAGAGCCCTGAGCAAATAGGAGTTACGCAATTTTTCTTGTTCTACCCCTATATGTTGCATAGAGTAGGCGATCGCCTACTCTACAGATGGAACTTTTGCGGAAGTCCTCCTTACCAGTAGCTCGTGAGGTAGAATTCCGCAGGGGGTCCGTGAAGCTTGAGCAGAGTTCTTATGCGAACTCTGTATAGCAAATGTCCCAATGCCTAGGACATCTGCTATGGCTAGGGCTAACTCCGTTTTGAGGAAAAGGCGAAACAAGCTGGCTTGGAGATGCTGGAGTAGGCAGCAGCGGTAGGAGAGATTGACCTCTATTATCATGAGGTGCCCCTCAAGCATCATGCTGCACAGCCTTCCAAAAAAACCATGGAATCTAGCCTTTTAACAACCGTTTTCCTTCCCCTAGCGCTTTTTGTAATTATGCTTGGCATGGGGCTAGGGCTCTCAGTCCGAGACTTCGAGCGAGTGCTTGTGGAGCCCAAAGCCGTCGCCCTTGGGCTGACCGCCCAGCTCATTGTCCTGCCAGTCGTCGGCATCCTGCTCGCGAGCCTATTTCCCCTCCCTCCAGAGCTAGCCGTCGGCGTCATGATTTTGGCCGCCTGCCCCGGTGGCCCCACATCCAACCTCATGACCTACCTGGTGCGGGGAAATGTTGCCTTGTCCATCACGCTCACGGCCCTGAGCAGCCTGATCACGGTATTTACCATTCCTCTGGTCGTCAATTTCGCTATGCAGCAATTTATGGGAGAAGCCGCCACCCTGCAGCTGCCGTTCCTAACCACCGTCATTCAAATTGCTGTCATTACGCTGATTCCTGTATCGCTGGGAATGCTGCTACACCATTACGCTCCTCGCTTTGCTGCGCAGGTGGAGAAAGGCGTCAAGTGGCTGTCTATTGCCTTCTTAACGTTGATTATCGTTGGCTTGCTGGCTAAAGAGCGGGCTAACGTAGCCAGCTTCTTTCTACAGGTGGGCTGGGTGACGCTGGCTTTGAATGTCAGCACGATGCTTCTGGGTTTCGCCATTGCCACCCTTGCCAAGCTGGACCTGCGCAGTAAAAAGGCGATCGCTGTTGAGGTGGGAATTCAGAACGGGACATTGGCGATCGCAATTGCCAGTGCACCTACGTTTCTCAATGCGCCCGTCATGGCCATTCCGGCAGCCATCTACAGCCTAATTATGTTCATCACCAGCGCTATTGTCGTCGGGCTAGTGCGGCCCCGGTCAGCAACACTCGAGCA
>CAVRCJ010000002.1:0-46469 GCA_963719515.1 uncultured cyanobacterium | reverse complement strand
ACGTGGGCGTATTTCTCCGTTTCGGCTGCGCGGTACTGCAGTAGTCCGTGGTTTGCGATCACCTGGCCCAAAATATTGTCCAGGTTTTGCGGCATGAAAGCCACCTCTACCGATAGCGATGGATCATACTGGGTAAAGGTCGCAAAGGCTAAGGACTCAACAATTTCTCGCTCGAACCCGTCGAAGTTGGGGTCGACAAAAGCCTGGGTCAGCTGACGAGCTCGGTCAGGCCGAAAGTTGAAGAAGATGACGCCATCGCCTGCCTTGATGGCCCCTGGCGTAATTCGAGTCGGCAGCACAAACTCATCGGTAATGCCCTCGTCGTAAGAGGCTTTCATCACCTCGACCGCCGACTGACCGCTGCTGTCGTCGGTCGTCAATACGGAGTAAACCTTTTCAATGCGATCCCAGCGGCGATCGCGGTCCATTGCGTAATAGCGTCCGCTGACGGTGGCAATATGACCCACGCCTACCGACTGGATGATATCCTCAAGCCTCTCAATGTTTTCTATCCCTGAAGTGGGCTTAGTGTTCTGCCCGTCGGTGATGGCGTGAATACAGACATCGCTGGCAGCTGCTGCGCTTTCGCAAGCTGAAGGAGTCCTCCAATATGGTTAATGTGCGCATGGACGCCGCCGTCGGAGCACAAACCAATTAAGTGAAGCGTTCCACCGGTTTGGCGAAATCCTTACTGCATATTTAAAAGGGCTTTGTTATCAGGATAGAGCCGTCTTCAACGGCATCAGAAATGCGTACGAGTTCTTGAGGAACGACGCGGCCGGCTCCAATATTGAGGTGGCCGACCTCCGAGTTTCCCATCTGGCCATCAGGTAAACCGACATCTTTACCTGACGTATTGACTAAGGTGTGGGGATACGCTTCCCAAAGGCTATCGCTCACTGGGGTGTGAGCCGCTTTAATCGAATTAGCCTGCGTATCTTCCCGATGTCCCCAGCCATCTAGAATGATCAAAACAACAGGAGAAACTGGCGCTTGTGCCATATCAGGTGGCCCTTCTCTAGATTTAATGTTTTAGCAATGATACCAAACGTTGCAACGGGGCTCAGTAGGGTGAGAACTGCTCGATATTGAGAAGCTTGCTCTGGCGCAGCCTGCAGTTCCTTGCACCCCCGCACCCCTGTCAGCCTCTAGCTCCAGCTGCAACTTACTCAAAGCTTCAGTGCTTGAAGACCTAGCTCTTGACGTCGGTAGAGATAACTGGATATTAGCAGAAGATCTCGCTTATCCCAGCACAATCGTAATGTCAACGTAAGAAAGGCTGATACACCTTATTTTTTAGAGGCTTTTTTCTGCCGCTGCTTTTCCCGTTTCGCGGCGGTCTTTTGTGCCTTTTGCGCTTCAAGCGCCTCTAACCTCGCACGCTCTCTCTCTTCAGCGATTTTGTCTAGATAGTATTGATACCCACCCCGATAGATGCGAAAGTCACCGTCCCTGATTTCGACTATCTTGTTGGCAATCTTTGAAATAAAGTAGCGATCGTGAGATACGACGACTACGCTCCCATCGTAGTGCTGGATTGCTTCTTCCAGCATCTCCTTTGCAGAAATATCAAGGTGATTGGTCGGTTCGTCAAGAACCAGTAAATTCGTCGGCTGCAGCAGCATTTTAGCTAGGGCGAGCCGCGCTTTCTCCGCCGCCGCTCAAGGCCTCGACGCGCTTTTGGACCGTGTCTTTGCTAAATAGGAACTGCCCTAGAAGGCTGCGAACGTCGCGGTCTAGCCAGTCGGGCACTTCGTCGTGAGTAGTACTCAAGACGGTTTTATCTAGGTTTAGCGCTTCCGCCTGGTTTTGCTCGAAGTAGCCTGCGATAACGTTGTGCTCCCCGATCTTGGCGGTGCCTTCAGCCGGCGTCTCAATGCCCATGATCAGCCGCAGCAATGTCGATTTTCCCGTGCCGTCGGGGGTCGAGAATGGCAATGCGATCGCCCCGCTCGATCAGCAGGCTAGCCCCTAAGAATAAAATCTTGTCGTCATAAAGGTGGGTCATATCCTCAATCGTCACCACCTCACGCCCGCTGCGCGGTGAGGGGGGAAAGCGGAACCGCAGGGACTTGACATCGCCCACAGGAGCCTCAACCCGCTCGATCTTCTCTAGCTGCTTTTCGCGGCTTTTCGCCTGGGTACTGCGGGTGGCGCTGGCGCGAAACTTTTCGACAAAGGCCTGCTGCTTGGCCAGCTCTTTTCCTTGACGCTCGTAGGTGCTCAGCTGGGCCTGGCGCAGCTCCTGCTTTTGCTCAATGTAGCGGCTGTAGTTGCCGAGATAGGTGGTGGTGACTCCCCGCTCCGTTTCCACAATCTGCGTGCAGAGGCGATTGAGAAATTCACGGTCGTGGGAGATGACCACCATAGGGGTGGTCAAGCTTTTTAGGTAGCCTTCTAGCCATTCAACGGTAGCAATATCTAGATGGTTGGTAGGCTCGTCCAGCAGCAGAATATCGGGCTCCTGCAGCAGGATTTTAGCCAAGCTGATGCGCATCTGCCAGCCGCCACTAAAGGAGCCCACGAGCTGATCCCCAGCGCCAGGAGCAAACCCTACTTCGGGCAGTATCTTCTCGATGCGGGCCTCTAAGCCGTAGCCATTGAGCGCCTCAACTCCTGCTGCAGCCGGTCGAGTTGGTGAATTAAATCGTCTAGCTCGTTCATATCCGCCTGCTCCATGCGGACCTGGACGTCGGCCATCCCCTCTTGAATTTGGTTGGCCCGCTTAAAGACAGTCCACAGCTCTGAGCGCACTGTCTTCTCAAGATCGACGTCAAACTCTTGGGTCAGGTAGGCGATTCTCAGCTGGCTGGGGCGAATAATTTCCCCCGATGTGGGCTCTTCTTCCCCGGTGATAATGCGCAGCTGCGTGGATTTGCCCGCACCGTTAGCGCCCACAAGCCCAACCCGATTTCCTGGAGTAACTTCCCAATTTACGTCCTTAAGGACTTCGCCAGTGGGATAAATTTTACTAATGCTCTCTAACCGCAGCATGCTCGACCCTCTACCCACCGCTATTTTTCACCAAACTTGGGTTCAGCTTAACATTTCGAGATGATGATTTTGGCAACCGGCTCGACTCAGCCGAGCTAAGCGCTGGGCTGCTCTAGCAGCTGGTCCAAAAATTGGTAAAGTTCGTCGTCAGGGCGGTCCTCCAAGGTCAGTTCCTGTAGCCCTACTAAACCGGTTACAAGGCGGTCGGCCTGCCGCTTATAGCTGTTGTGGGCCGTCACCAAATCTCGGTAGGTCTCTTGCTCAATCCTGCAGCCGATCGCCATCGGGCAGGGGGGTGTGGTAAGCGATCGCATCGACGCTGTAGCGCAGCAAAAAGATTAGGGACTGGCTGGCTTCCTGGAGCTGCTGCTGGAGCTGGCGCACGTCTAGCTCCAGGGGATCAAAGCCCACAGCGCCTTCTATGCGCAGCTCGGTGATTGGCTGCTGCTGGGGATCAAGCTTGCCGTCTGCGATCGCCGCCTTCACTAAAATCTGGGCGGCTTCGACCAAATCGTCAGCGGTTTCTTTGCCCCGCGTTTGCAGCTGCAATCTGACGATGGCTCGCTGCCGGTAGTTGCGCCGAGAGCTCCGCCTGATCCCTTCTGAATTCAGCTCAACTGCGTAAGCGCCGCGAGTATAACCGCTCTCCTCAATACTGTTGGCCTCTAAAGAGCCGGGATCGAGTATCCAATTTTCGGCGCAGTACTGCTTATGAATGTGGCCGAAAGCCAGGTAGTCGACCCCCGCTTGCTTGAGGGGCGCGAGGTCACCGTAGCGCAGAGCTCCGGCGTAGCGAGCCACCTGGCCCTCCAATCCATGATGAAACAGCATCACGGTGTGGTCTACGGTTTTGGGAAGCTGGGCGATCGCCTCTGCCAGCTTCCCAATAGCGTTGGGGGCGGCAGCGCCGTACCAGTGGCTTCCCAAAACCCTGACGCCGCAGCTTAAGTCAATGTAGCCGCCGCGCCGAGTCTGGGGGGCCCAGGGCTCGTAGATGGTTTCTCCATCTTCCGTCGGCTCTAGCAGAATTAGCAGCCCCCAGTCGGCTAAGTAGCGCAGCCAGTTGGTGTTAGTGCCGTAGGGACGGTTGTCGTGATTACCCTCGATAGCAACGGCGGGGATATCGGCATCCTGAAGCAAGCGCAAACATTTTTGCGCCTGGTTGAGGGTGGCGGGCTGAATATTGCGGTGCTCGAAGAGGTCCCCGGCGATCGCCACAAAGTCAACCTGGGCCTCGACGGCGTGAATCTTCAGCACATCGTAGAGGGTGTAAAAAAAGTCTTTGTGCGCTCGGCAGTCGTAGCGGTTGAACCCCAGGTGAATGTCGGCGATGTGGAGAAAACGCGCCATGGCTTGTTTGAGGTGAAGGTGGGGGTGGAAGGGCTAGACCGCTGAAGGTGAGGTGGAAGAGGCCGCCAGCTCCTGGAGCTGCTCCTGCTGGTCTTGGGAAATGCAGGCTTGAATAACGGGGTCGATCTCACCTTCTAGAATGCTGGTGAGGGTGTAGTTCTCCCCCAGCCGGTGGTCTGTAGCGCGGTTGTCCTTGTAGTTGTAGGTGCGAATTTTCTCGGAGCGTGATCCTGTTCCCACCTGCGATCGCCGCCGAGAAGTAATCTCGGCCTGCTGCTCTTGAAGCTGAAGTTCGTAGAGCTTCGCCCGCAAAATCTGCATGGCTCGCTCCCGGTTTTGCAGCTGCGATCGCTCTTCGGTACAAAAGATGCGGATGCCGGTGGGCTTGTGGAACAGGTCAACTGCCGTCTCTACCTTGTTGACGTTCTGCCCCCCCGCGCCGCCCGAACGCGCCGTGCTCATGTCGATGTCCTTCGCGTCGATATGCACCTCAACGTCGTCCACCTCAGGCATTACGGCCACCGTCGCGGTAGAGGTATGGACCCGGCCACCGCCTTCAGTCAGGGGCACTCGCTGCACCCGATGCACGCCCGCTTCAAACTTAAGCTTGCTGTAGACCTGGTCGCCGCGAATTTCCAGAATGGCTTCTTTGAAGCCGCCCATGTCTGCCGTCGACTCGCTCACGAGCTTCACCTGCCAGCTTTGGCCCTCGGCGTAGCGAGAATACATGCGCACCAAGTCGCCAGCCCAAATCCCGGCTTCGTCGCCCCCCGTGCCGGCGCGAATCTCCAGCATGATGTTTTTGTCGTCGTTGGGGTCGCGGGGCAGCAGCAGCAGCTTGAGGCGGTCTTCGAGCTGCTCAATGCGAGCCTCAAGCTCTTTCACCTCTAGGTCTGCCATTTGGCGCAGCTCAGGGTCGCTTGAGGCCTCTTTGAGCACCTCTTGCGCTCCGGTCAGCTCCTCTTCGGACGCTTTCCACTCGTTGAAGGTGATTACGGTCTCCTCCAAAGAAGCCCGCGCCGTCGCAATCTGCTGAAACTCGGCTGGGTTTGAGGCCACATCTGGATCTGCCAAACGTCGCGTCAGCTCCTCAAACGTCTGCTCTACAGACTTGAGCTTTTCCAACATGTAGGACTCAGCCATACCAGAACTCTTTGTGTCAACAGTTTGTCAGATTGGAGCGGTTGCGCAGAGCTGACCCAACGCGATCGCCCCACACCGTACAGGAAAGAGCGATCGCGTTGGGCAGAGCCTATGACTCAGCGTCACCTTTGGCAGCGTCTTCAGCAGCATCGTCTTTAGCAGCATCGTCTTTAGCAGCATTATCCGGCGGAGCCTGGGAGGGGTCTACCATACCGTACTTGCGCAAGAAGCGTTCAACTCGGCCCTCGGTGTCGATGATTTTCTGCGTTCCGGTGAAGAAGGGGTGATTCCCCGACCAAACGTCGACATGTAGCTCTGGCTTGGTAGAACCTACAGTGGTAACAAGCTCACCGTTACAGTAAACCTTGGCCTCTGGGTACCATTTTGGATGAAGATCTGACTTAGGCATGGGTCTGGGTATGGAAAATCGTTGAACAGAATTTATAGATGCGCTGCCGAAGCTCTAGGGGCTTGAGGTTAGCGCTTAGAGAACTGAGGCGCTTTACGGGCTTTGTGCAGGCCGTACTTCTTCCGCTCTTTAGCTCGAGGGTCGCGAGTCAGGTAACCCTCAACTTTGAGCGGCTTGCGGTTCTCTGGGTCGAGTTCGCACAGTGCCCGAGCGACTCCCAGCTTAATGGAACCGGCTTGACCAGTCAGACCACCGCCGTGGGCGTTAACCAGGATGTCGTACTCCGATTCTAGTCCTAGGGTCTCTAGCGGCGCTTTGGCCGCAGCAAGGTAGCCGTGGTTGAACTGGAGGTATTCTTCGCCGGGACGATTGTTGATAATGATCTGGCCGCTACCTGGAACGAGGCGCACCCGGGCGACTGAAGACTTGCGTCGGCCCGTACCCCAGTAGACGGCACGCCCTGCTCTATCTTCTGCTTGCATTACTGATCTCCTGTAGGAATGGTGTTGACGTTGAGAATCTCTGGCTTTTGAGCATCATGGGGATGGTCCGGCCCAGCGTAGACCTTAAGCTTGGTGAACAGCTTACGGCCCAGGGCATTTTTTGGAAGCATTCCCCGGACAGCCTGCTCGATAATTCGCTCGGGAACTCGCGCCTGCAGCTTCTCAAAGGTCTCTTCCTTCATTCCGCCAGGACGACCAGAGTGCCGACGATAGAGCTTCTGCTCGCGCTTGCGACCGGTGACGCTGATCTTTTCTGCGTTGATGACGACAACAAAGTCTCCCGTATCCATATGGGGGGAGTAAATAGGCTTTGTCTTGCCTCTGAGAATGCTGGCGATGGTGGTCGCAAGCCGGCCTAAGCGTTGGTCAGCGGCGTCGACGATGTACCAGTTTTGCTCAAAAGCATCTACTGGGGGGGTGTACGTTTTGTTTGGGGTGGCTGTGTTCATGGGTTGACGGGTGTAGGTTGGAATAAGGCTGGGGGTTAGAGCTAGCGATCGCTGCGGGCAAGTGTCGTCATGGACTAGAGCTCTCCACTAGGCGGACGGTACCGGAGCGGACAGCGTGAACAGCGGCTGTGTATCATACCAAAGTTCTGAAGAGAAGGGAACCTCAGGATACCCCACCCTGAGCAAGCAAAGCCCCTGGGGTGGAGCGGCATACTTGACTTGGTCGCGCCGCTCGAACTGCCAAATATCGCGGAACGAGGCCAGCGATCGCCGCCCGCAGCCCACATCCACCAGCATGCCAATCAGCAACCGCACCATGCCGTACAGAAAACCGCTGGCCTGCAGCTCTACCCGAACAAACGGGCCGCTGCGCTCGCACAGGATCTCTTGAACATCAACCCAAGAGTGAGGCCGATCTGACCCTGCCCGGTGAAAGGCGGCTAGGTGGTGCCGGCCCAACAGGGGCTGCAGCGCTGCGCTGATCTTCCCTGCGTCGATCGGCTCACGGTAGTAGTGCCAACTAAAGGGCCGCACAAACAGGTTGGGGTAGCGGTCCGTATAGATAGTGTAGCGATATCGTCGCCAGAGAGCGGAGAACCGGGCGTGCCAGCTCGCAGGCACCTCTGCAGACGCTCGAACGACGATGTCTTTTGGCAGACGACCGTTGAGGATGCTGGCCCAGCGGTGGGCTGGTATGTGGGAAGGCGCATCAAAGTGAGCGATTTGAGCGGCGGCATGCACCCCCGAATCAGTACGTCCGGCGGCGTGAATCACGACAGCATTCCCTAGAAAATCGCGGAGAACTGTCTCGATGACTTCCTGCACGCTGATGTGGTGAGGCTGTCGCTGCCATCCGTGGTAATGCGTTCCCACGTACTGAATCACCAAGGCAATCCGACGGTGCTGCTCGATTAAAGCGGCACCGTCAGAGGCCGAGGCGTCGTGGGACGGGGCATGAACCATAGTTTTAGGTCAGCTCAATGATGGCCATTTCGGCATTATCGCCACGCCGACGAATGGTGCGAACGACGCGGGTATACCCCCCATTTCGCTCGCTGTAGCGCTCCGCAGCGCCCTCAAATAGGGCATGGACTAGGTCCTTGTCGTACATGTAACCCATAGCGCGGCGGCGGGCTGCCAAAGAGCCATCCTTAGCCAGGGTGATCATCCGATCGGCGGTCTCGCGAACGGCGCGCGCCCTGGCCTTGGTGGTCTTGACGCGACCATGGCGAATAAGCTGGGTGGTTAGCGCTCGCAGCATGGCGCGACGCTGGTCGGCAGGTTTGCCAAGTTGATGAACACGACGACTATGACGCATGACTCTACTAAAGAAGGGAAAAGAAACAGCAATTTGAGCTTAGATTTTGACTTAGAGGGGCAACTGCAAACCTACGGGTTAGCCAGGCTTGGACGATTTCTCGTGGGGAAGCGTAATCCCTAGTCGCTCCTGCAGCGCCTCGATGACCTCTTCTGCAGACTTGGCTCCGAAATTTTTGATTTCTAGCAAGTCTTCCTGAGTGTAGTCGAGCAAATCCGCTACAGAGTTGATTTGGGCGCGCTTGAGGCAGTTGTAGGCCCGGACAGAGAGCTGGAGTTCTTCGATTGGAATCTGGCTCTCAGGATTCTCCTCAGGGGCATCAGTCTCCTCATCGGCCACCATCGTGACGTCCTTGAGCGGGTCAAACAGCGTCACCAAGATGCTGGCTGCCTGACTCATGGCGTCTTGAGGGGTAAGGCTGCCGTTGGTCCAAATATCGAGAATTAGGCGATCTTGATCCAATGAGCCGCCCACTCTGGCGCTTTCGACAGAATAATTGACTTTGCGGACCGGCATAAAAATAGCGTCGATCTGCATGAAATCCAGCGCCGCCGTCTCGTCATAGCTGCGCTCGACCGCTCGGTAGCCTACGCCAGCTTCGACCCGAAATTCCATCTCTAGAGTGGCCCCTGCAGCAACTGTGGCGATGTAGTGAGACGGATTGACCACCTCCACCTCAGTGGGCAAGTCCAAATGACCTGCCGTCACGGTCACCGGCCCTTGAATCAACAGCCGGCCGATCTGTGCTTGAGCCGAGTAGCTCTTTAGCACGACATCCTTCATGTTGAGTAGGATGTCTAAAACATCCTCCCTCACGCCGGGCACCGTGGTAAATTCGTGGGTCACGCCGGAGATCCGGACAGCGGTAATCGCGGTACCCTGGAGATTGGAGAGCAACACCCGACGCAGCGCGTTACCGACGGTAATCCCCTGGCCTCGATCCAGCGGCTCCATTACAAATTTTCCGAACAGGCCCTGGGTGGGGCTAGTATCTGATTCTACGCATTCAACTTGAAACTGTGCCATCAAGCAGCCTCCCTCGGTGTAAGCTAGCGAGCAAATTTTCTCAAATGCCCTAGCTTCGATTTCATTAACTAATCTGCGATCGCGGGCACATTACCCTTCCAGTCAAGAGCGGTCCGGACTTGCTGTGTCGGACAAGCGCTGCCGCTAGTACGCCCATCGGCAAGCATAGACCTCACTAGACGCGGCGGCGCTTTGGTGGACGACAGCCGTTGTGAGGAATGGGGGTGACATCTCGAATCAGCGTTATCTCCAGTCCAGCCCCCTGCAGAGCACGAATAGCTGTTTCACGCCCTGATCCGGGACCACTGACCATAACCTCTATTTGCCGCATTCCCTGATCCATCGCACGCCGCGCCGCGCTCTCGGCTGCCGTTTGAGCGGCAAACGGCGTCCCCTTCTTGGCACCCTTGAATCCAGAGGAGCCAGCAGAGGCCCAGGATATGGCTTCACCGCTGACGTCTGTAATGGTCACGATGGTGTTGTTGAAGGTGGAGCGAATGTGGGCCACTCCGTTAGGGACGTTGCGCTTTTGCTTCCTCGGCCCTGACTTTCGCATCGGTTGCTTTGCCATGGTTTCCTACTGTTGTGCCGCCTCTTTTACTGCTATCAAGCTTTAACTACTCTCCTAAGCTGCAGATGCTCTACTTCTTAGGTGCCTTTTTCTTGCCGGCAACGGTTCGTCGCCCGCCGCCCCGCCGGGTGCGCGAGTTAGTCCTCGTTCTCTGGCCGCGTACGGGCAATCCCAGTCGATGGCGTCGGCCCCGGTACGCGCTGATGTCAATCAGACGCTTAATGTTCATCGACTCTAAACGTCTCAAGTCGCCCTCGACCTGATAGCTATCGATCTCTGAGCGCAGTGCGATCACATCTGCATCGCTCAAGTCTTTGATGCGGGTATCTGGATTGACTCCCGTTTTCTCTAAAATATGCTTAGATCGCGTAGGACCGATACCGTAGATGTATCTCAGGCCAATCTCAACTCGCTTATCCCTTGGGAGGTCGACTCCCGCAATTCGCGCCATGCTTTTCCTCCAAACTTCTCCAAAACTCTGTGGTGTGGCCTACCCTTGACGCTGCTTATGCTTAGGGTTGGGGCAAATCACCATCACACGTCCTCGTCGTTTAATGACTCGGCATTTCTCACACATTCTACGGACAGAGGGTCTGACCTTCATGATCTGCTTAACAAGACAAAGAACAATCTATTATATCCTAAAAAGTTAGGCTTTCAAAATAAAACTGCGGCAGACAGCAGGAATTTCTGGGAAATGAACTAAAACAAGTCAGCGCTACTTTTTGTTTCTCAGTCGATACGTGATGCGCCCTTTAGTCAAGTCATAGGGCGTCAGCTCAACCTTGACGCGATCGCCGGGCAAAATTTTGATGTAGTTACGCCGAATTTTGCCGGAAATATGGGCCAGTACGTTAAAGCCGTTATCGAGGTCGACGCGAAACATTGCGTTGGGCAGCGAGTCGGTCACCGTTCCTTCCATCTCAATCAGGTCTTGCTTAGACAAAGGATTATCTCTCCGTTGATCAATTAATAGTCCTGCTCTCTAGGTGGTTTCGGATGCGCAGGAGCTCCTTTTAGGGAAGAGGAGCTCCTCGCTAGACCTACTGCTTGACCATGCCCTCGTACCGTTGAGAGATGACGTATGTCTGGACTTGCTTAGCGGTATCGATGGCAACCCCAACTAGGATTAGCAGCGAGGTTGCTCCTAGTCCCTGAAAGGTTGTGACGCGGGTCGCGCCCTCTACTGCAGTTGGAATGATAGCGACCAGTCCAAGGAAGATTGCGCCCAAGAAGGTCAATCGATTTAGGACCCGCGTTAGGTATTCACTGGTTGCCTTACCAGGACGAATTCCTGGAACGCTAGACCCCATCTTTTTCAAGTTCTGCGACATGTCGACCGGATTAACGATCAGTGACGCATAAAAATAGCTAAAGAATAGAATCAGTGCCAGATAAACGACAACGTAAATCCAGGTTCCCGGACGCAGGGCGTTGACGACGCTCAATAGCGTGTCGTTAGAGAAAATCTGTGTCAGCGAAGACGGTAAGATCAAGACGGCCGATGCAAAAATGATCGGCATCACCCCCCCCTGATTGAGGCGGAGCGGCAGGTAGCTGCTCTTTTCCTGGTAAGTGCGGCGGCCCACCTGGCGGCGAGCAGAGACGATTGGAATTCGGCGCGTGCCCTCTTGCACGAACACAATGCCCACAATCATGACCAGGAAGACAAGCATCAGAACGACAACGCCGCCCACAAGACTGCGATCGCCGCTCTGGGCCAGGTCAATTGTCTGGCCAAGGGAGCGGGGTAGGGTAGAAACGATGTTGACAAAAATCAGCAGCGACGCGCCGTTACCGATACCTCGCTCGGTGATCAGCTCACCCACCCACATCACAAACATAGAACCCGCCGCCAAAGCGATAACGGTGCTGGCGATGAAGGCCGGCCGGCTCTGCCCCGCCTCGGCGAAATTGCTCACTAGTAGGGCGATCCCGATACTCTGCAGAATGGACCAGCCCAAGGCAACATAGCGAGTAATCTGCGAAATCTTGCGGCGACCTGCTTCTCCTTCGTTCTTTTGCAAATCTTCGAGACTGGGGATGGCGGCTGTCAGCAGCTGCATGATGATCGAGGCGTTAATGTAAGGCAAAATCCCCAGAGCGAACACCCCCAGCAGAGAGAGCCCTCCACCAGAAAAAATGTCTAGGAACCCGACAATTCCCCCCAAGCCGCTATCAGCGATACCGGCCTGAAACCGAGCCCGGTCAATTCCAGGAACCGGAATAAAGATGCCGAGGCGAACCAAAATTAACATGCCCACCGTCAACAAAAGACGGCCTCGCAGACCAGCCGCTTGGGCCATCTGCATAAACGTCTCTTGAGCCGTTGGAGATTTATCTTTACTGACAACCATGAAACAACATACCTCTGTAATCGCTCTGAACTAGGCTTTCAAGTTAGCTAGCCGCTACCCTACAGCATAGCGCTCTTTACAAACCCGGCCCGACTGCGGTAATTGACCTTGAGAATTAGGCTTTGACCGCCGCCATCGCCCCCAGCTTTGGCGGCCTTTAGACAATCTCGCAGGTACCGCCTGCCGCCTCAATTTTCTCTTTAGCAGAGCGGGTAAACGCTGCGGCTCTGACCGTCAGCGCCACGTCCAGTGCCCCATCTCCCAATATCTTTAGGGGACCGTCATCGGTGGTGACAATGCCGCTCTCCATCAGCGATGCTAAGGTCACTTCCGAACCGGACGCGATCGTTTTGAGGCGACCCACATTGATGATGGTGTTGTGGGTTGGGTTGACGATAGGAAAATGCTTGAGCTTGGGCACGCGGCGATAGAGCGGCATCTGACCACCCTCAAAGCCCGGACGGGTGCCACTTCCAGAGCGAGACTTTTGACCGCGCATGCCGAAACCACCGCTAGCCCCCTGACCGGCAGAGATGCCACGTCCAATTCGCCGCTTGCGCCGCCGCGAGCCCTGTTGAGGTTTTGCGTCTTCTAATCTCATGGCTTACCAATAGAACCGGGTTTTCAAAAGCAAAAAGTAGGGATTACCTGCGCTTGAGTTATCTATAGCCAAGCGACCTAAGCTAGCCGCCTCAGCCTAAACAACTCACGCATAAAGCTGCTCAATCGGAACGTCGCGCTCCCGAGCCACGTCGGCCAGGGTACGCAGCGTGTCTAAAGCGTTGGCGGCAGCGCGGGCGTTGTTGAGCGGGTTGCTAGAGCCGAGCTGCTTGGCCAATACGTTCTTAACGCCAGAAAGCTCCAGCACGGTGCGAACAGCTCCGCCAGCAATAACGCCGGTTCCAGGTCCAGCAGGACGCATCATTACTTTCGCGCCGCCGCTGATTCCATTGGAGGGATGGGGGATGGAGTTTGCTTTAGTCAACGGCACCTGCACCAAATGCTTTTTAGCATCGGCAACGCCCTTGCGCACTGCCCCAATCACATCGCCTGCTTTGCCGACGCCCACACCCACCTGGCCGCGCTCATTGCCAACAATCACTACGGCCCGAAAGCTCAGGGTTTTGCCTCCCTTGACCACCTTCGTGACGCGCCGGATTTGAACAACCCGCTCTTGCCACTCCGACTCCTTTTCTTTTCCTTTGTTTGACTTACGACGATCTCGATTTGCCATGGCTTCAGTCCACCGTTATGTTCTTTCGTGAGCCGTTACTCACATTAACTATTGACAAGCGCAAAGCGCGATTAAAACTCTAGACCTGCCTCGCGAGCAGCATCCGCTAAGGCTTTGACGCGTCCGTGATAAAGCTTGCCGCCGCGATCAAAAACCACCTTAGTGATGCCGCACTCTTGGGCCCGTTGAGCAACAAGCTGGCCCACCTTAGTAGAAGCATCGCAGTTAGAGCTGTCTTCTAGAGAAGCCTTCAGATCGGGGTCGAGGGTCGAAGCGGCCGTCAGCGTCGTTTGGCTGACATCGTCGATTACCTGAGCGTAGATATGCTGATTGGAGCGAAAAACTGATAGGCGAGGCTGCTCTGCTGTGCCGATCATCTTGCGGCGAATGCGGGCGTGGCGCCGTCGAGTTGCTTGTTTGCGACTGGTTTTCATAATTACTTCTTACCTGCCTTACCTGCCTTACGTCTGACTAGTTCTCCGGCGTAGCGAATGCCTTTACCCTTGTAGGGCTCAGGGGGACGAACCGCCCGAATGCGAGCGGCGGTGTTGCCGACTTCTTCTTTATCTATACCTGTAACCGACACGTTGGTGTTCGCCTCAACCGCAAACTGAATGCCCTGTGGGGGATCAATCTTTACGGGGTTACTGTATCCGACGTTGAGCACCAGGTCGCTGCCCTGAACCTGCGCCCTGTACCCCACACCCTGCAGCTCAAGCCGCTTTTGAAAGCCGTCAGAAACGCCCTCTATCATGTTGGCAACCAAGGTTCGACAAAGTCCATGCCGCTGGCGCGCATTTCGGGACTCGTCGCGGCGGGTCACCAAGATCTCTTCCCCCACTTGAGCGATCTCAATCTCGGGGGGCAACACGCGGGACAACTCTCCCTTGGGGCCTTTGACAACAACCTCTTGCCCAGAGATTGAAACCGTGACCTTGGCCGGTACTGGGATAGGGCGTTTACCAATTCGGGACATGGTTGGGGTCTCCTGATACTCGTAAAATGTCAATCATCTTCAAACGTCAGCAGGCAGTGGGCTCTAGACAAAGCGGGTGCCTGACTACCAGACGTAACAGAGAATTTCGCCACCCACGCCCTGACGACGCGCTTCTCGGTCCGTCATAATGCCCTGGGAGGTTGAGATAATGGCAACGCCAACGCCGCCTAGAACTCTGGGCAGGTCTCGCCGACCCGAATAAACCCGAAGACCAGGCTTGCTGATACGACGCAGTTTTCGAATAATGGGCTGCCGACTCTTACCCTTGTACTTCAGGGAAATTTGCAGCTGGCGCTTAGGCGCGTCGCCGACTTCTATAAAGTCAACAATAAATCCTTCGTCCCGCAGCACTTTAGCAATGCTCCGAGTCATTCGCGTGGATGGAACCTGCGTTTCCTGATGCCGCGCTAGGCTAGCATTTCGGATTCGTGTCAGCATGTCTGCAATCGTATCGTTGGACGCCATAGCTTCCTCTTCGTCTGAAATCTCAATTACTTTTCGCGAAAGGGCATACCCATTTCCCGCAGAAGGGCGCGCCCCTCCTCGTCGGTATTTGCTGTCGTAATGATGGAAATGTCCATGCCCCTAATCTGATCGATGCTGTCGTATTCAACTTCAGGGAAAATCAACTGCTCCCTGACGCCGATCGTGTAGTTGCCCCGACCATCAAAGCTGTTTGGGCTAACGCCTCGAAAGTCACGAATCCTGGGCAGGGCCAGATTTATGAAGCGGTCGAGAAACGCATACATGCGCTCTGCCCGAAGGGTAACCATGACGCCGACGGGCATGCCCTGGCGAATTTTGAATCCGGCGATCGCCTTCTTAGCCCGCGTCACCACCGGCTTTTGCCCAGTGATCATCGCTAGCTCGGCAACGGAGGCCTCCAGAGCTTTCGCGTTCTGAGACGCTTCCCCTAGGCCTCGGTTGATGCTCACTTTGGCCAGCTTAGGGACCTGGTGAGGGTTGGTGTACTGAAACTGCTCTATTAGTTTGGGGGCGATGGTGTCTTGGTAGACCGTTTTTAGACGAGGTGTCGTTGTTGGCATAGGTTGACTACCTGTTGATAAGTTTCTGGGCTGGGTCAGAAACGAGGTGAACGTTGTGCGGAAGAGCGCTGGCCGACTGCGGCTCAGCTAAACAAATCGGATAGATCAAGAGTCGAGGGTCTCTCCCGTCTTCTTGAGCATACGAACCTTGCGGCCCTCGCTATTGACGGTGTAGCAAACCCGGCTCGCCACCTTCTCCTTGCTGGAGTAGAGCATGACGTTAGAGCTATGAATAGGCGCTTCGTAGGTCGTGATCTGACCTGACTCGCCCTCCTGCTGGGGCTTGACGTGCTTGGTGCGAAAGTTGATGCCCTTGACGACAACCTGGCTGGTTTTGGGAATCGCCTGCACCACTTCGCCCACCTTGCCTTTCTCACGCCCTGAAATGACTTGAACCGTATCACCGGTTCTGACGTGCATTTTGTGTCGATGCTGCTGTGGTTTAGACACGTTAGAGGACCTCCGGAGCTAGGGAAACGATTTTGGTGAAATTTTTCTCCCGCAGTTCCCGCGCCACAGGGCCAAATACGCGAGTGCCTCGGGGATTGCCTTCAGGGTTGATGACAACAGCCGCATTATCGTCGAACCGGATGCTCATGCCGCTTTCACGACGCAGCCCTTTTTTAGTTCTAACGATCACTGCCCGCACTACATCAGACTTTTTAATGGCCATGTTAGGTAGCGCGTCCTTGACTACAGCAATCACCACATCGCCAATACCGGCATAGCGGCGGTTACCGCCCAAAACGCGGATACACATGAGTTTGCGGGCACCGCTATTGTCCGCTACGTTAAGGTACGACTCTTGCTGAATCACGGCTAATCTCCTAAGTAAAGTAAGTGGGCAGGTTACTGTCGGGCTATTGCACAGCGGCTTCTAGCACATCTGCGACCGCCCACCGCTTCGTCTTGCTAAGAGGACGAGTCTCCTGGATGCGAACGCGATCGCCCGTATTACATTCGTTGTCTTCGTCATGGACTTTATATCGCTTTGTGCGGACCATGATTTTTCCGTACTTGGGGTGGGGCGATCGCATTTCAACGGCAACCACGACTGTCTTGTCCATCTTGTCGCTTACCACAACCCCAATACGCTCTTTAGTCGCCATAGCTTAGCTCTCTTCTGTAGATGGTGAAACTGCGGTCTCGTCCGGCTCATATGATGCTGCGGTAAGCCTCTCCCGCTCTACCGTCATGAGCTGAGCCAGCCGATGCCGTATGTGTTTGAACTGGTGGGGAGTTTCTAGCCGGCGAGTTCCTTTTTGAAATCGCAGATCAAACAGCTGCTTTTTGAGCGATAGGATTTCATCCCCTATTTCTTGATCCGTCAGCTCCCGGACCTCACTTGCTTTTGATAGTGGCATCTATGACTCCTCCGCCGATTCCCTGGCAATAAACTTAGTCTTGATGGGAAGCTTGAACGCCGCGAGACGCATCGCCTCTTTTGCGACCGACTCCGGAACGCCCGCAATCTCAAATAAAATCCGACCCGGCTTAACCACAGCCACCCAAAATTCTGGATTACCTTTACCCGAACCCATTCGCGTCTCGGCAGGGCGCATGGTAACGGGCTTGTCTGGGAAAACCCGAATCCAGATCTTGCCGCCCCGTTTAACGTAGCGAGTCATAGCCCGCCGACCGGCCTCAATCTGCCGCGCCGTAATCCACGAGGGTTCAAGCGCCTGCAGGGCAAAGTCACCAAAGTTTATTTCGTTACCGCGGCTAGCCATACCGCGCATGCGACCACGGTGCTGTTTACGGAATTTTGTACGTTTAGGGCTGAGCATGGATTGATCCTTGAGCTATTGATGTCTGGGCTGTCGATCCTTGGGCAACGGGCTTTGATCGCAATGGCTGAAAGCCTAGCCCTCGTTAGAGCGATCCTCGAATTGCTGGCGACGCCGCTGCTGTTGGCGTCGCTTGGGCTGGGCGTCTGAAGCCTGGTTGGCTGCCTCTTGTCCGGGAACAATTTCCCCTTTAAACACCCACACCTTGACCCCAATCACCCCATAGATGGTTTGAGCGGTTTTATAGGAATAGTCGATGTCAGCCCGTAGGGTGTGAAGCGGCACCTTACCTTCGCGGGTTTGCTCCGTTCGCGCAATCTCTGCGCCATTGAGACGACCGCTAATCTGGATTTTGATGCCTTCTACGCCAGCGCGCTCGGCCCGCTGAATCACCTGCCGAACGACGCGGCGAAAGGAAACCCGGCGCTCAAGCTGCTGGATAATATACTCAGCGACTAGCGCGGCGTCCGCGTCAACGCGAGCTACCTCCACGACGTTGATACGAATCTGGCGACTGCTGTCGCCTAATGCCTGCTGTAGACCGGTCCGGAGCTGATCAATTCCAGAGCCGCCTCGACCCACGATCACGCCTGGCCTAGCCGTACGAATTTCTAGATCAATCTGATCGGCTTTCCGCTCGATATATACCTGAGAAATTCCTGCGTTCGAGAAGGGATTCGTGTTGTAGATATACTCACGAATCTTGTGGTCTTCCTGCAGCAGCTCAGGGTAACGGTTGGTGTCGGCAAACCACTTTGAGCGATGCTCTTGGGTAATACCGAGGCGGAATCCGATTGGGTGAATTTTCTGTCCCACAGTATGATCTCTCTAATGACTAGGGTCTGGCTACGGTCTTTACGGTCTAAATGTCAAAGGTTGACTTGGAGACTACTCGTCTTCACCGGGAGCCACGGCAATCGTGATGTGACAAGTCGGTTTGCGGATTTGAAAGGCACGACCTTGAGCGCGGGGGCGGTAGCGCTTGAGGACAGGGCCCTGGTCGGCAAACGCTTGACTAATGATCAGCGTCCTAGGATCGTAGCCCTCGTTGTTCTCTGCATTGGCAACGGCAGAGCGTAAAACCTTTAAGATAGGGTCGCAGGCCCGGTAGGGCATGAATTCTAAGACAATCAACGCTTCCCGGTAGCTCCGACCTCGAATCTGGTCGAGCACGCGGCGTACCTTGTGAGGCGACATCCGAATATAGCGAGCGATCGCCTTTACATCATTGCTTGTACCGACAGCCATTAACTTTCTCCTATTGGTCTAACCCACTAATTGATTCAGGTCCTTATCCGGTGCCAACGGTGCCGCTGGGTTAGCGCCGCGCCTTTTTATCGCTCTTAGCGTGGCCCCGGAATGTCCGCGTCGGCGCAAACTCCCCTAGCTTGTGTCCCACCATTTGCTCGGTGATAAACACGGGCACATGCTGACGGCCGTTGTGGACGGCAATGGTGTGGCCAATCATCTGGGGCAAAATTGTGGAAGCGCGGGACCAAGTTTTGATCACTTGCTTGTCACCCTTAGCGTTGAGCGCTTCGATTTTGCTGAGCAGATGGTCAGCAATAAAGGGGCCTTTTTTTAGGGAGCGAGACATAGCGTTGACCTCAGATAAAACGACTCCGGACTAACAATTCAGGCAGGCAGCGCTGCCGTTAGGCGTTCCGGCCACCCCGACCCCGCTTAGACGAACGGCGGCGGCGGCGAACAATCATAGCGTCACTCTGTTTCTTTTTCTTGCGGGTTTTCTTGCCCAGGGCGGGCTTACCCCAAGGCGTTACCGGATGGCTGCGGCCAATAGGAGCGCGGCCCTCACCGCCACCGTGGGGGTGGTCGACCGGGTTCATGACGCTGCCGCGAACTTCAGGACGACGACCTAGCCAGCGCTTGCGGCCTGCCTTGCCCAAGCTCATGTTGCGCATCTCCGAGTTGCCCACCGAACCGATGGTGGCGTAGCACTCCCGCCGAATCAGCCGGACCTCAGAGGACGGCATCTTTAGGGTCACCAAGTCGCCGTCTTTTGCCACAACCTGCGCTGAGGCTCCCGCAGAACGAACCATTTGTCCGCCCCGACCGGGATAAAGCTCTACGTTGTGAACCAGGGTACCCAGGGGAATGTTGCCGAGGGGCAGCGCGTTGCCTACTTCAAACGGCGCGTTGGGGCCAGAGATAATAGTAGTTCCCACCGCCAGATTTTCGGGATGAAGGATGTAGCGCTTCTCGCCATCCTCGTACTGCACCAGCGAAATTCGGGCGTTGCGGTTCGGATCGTACTCTACCGAAACCACCTCGGCGGAGATCCCATGCTTATTGCGGCGAAAGTCCACCATACGGTAAAGGCGCTTGTGTCCACCCCCCCGGTGCCGACAGGTGATAACGCCCCGGTTGTTGCGGCCTTTAGCGCGGTGAACGCGCTTGACCAAAGATTTTTCTGGTTTGTCCCGGGTTAGTTCGGAGAAGTCTGAGATGACCCGTTCTCGAGTTCCAGGGGTGTAGGGGCGAAAAGAGCGAATTCCCATGATTACCGTTGGTGCTGAGTGACTACTAAATAGATGCGCCTTTGGGAGCGCGCGTCCCGATACTGAGCTGTGGCTCCAGACTGCATATGGATTTAGACTTCGGGGAATAGCGTGATTGAGTCTCCGGCAGCCAGCGTAACCGTCGCCTTCTTGTAGTGGGGTCTACGGCCTACAAAGCGGCCCATGCGCCGAGTTTTGTACGGCGGATTTTGAGTATTTATTTTGACCACCGTGACGTCAAACAGGGACTCAATCGCCGCTTTGACGTCTAGCTTGGTCGCTCTAGGATCGACCTCGAAAAGATATTTATTGTCCTCAAGGGCAATGGTTGCCTTCTCTGTCACCAGAGGGCGACGGACAATGTCGGGCAAGTCGCGCTCGCTAAATCTAGGCACTGTAGTTCTCCTTTACTCTCTCTAAGGCTGATGCCGTAACCACGACGCGGTCAGCCGCTAGTAAATCGCGGACGTTGAGGTTGTCTGCCAAAATCAGCTTTACTGAGCTGACGTTACGGGCAGATAGGTAGACGTTCTCGTCCTTCCCAGACACAATCAGCAGCACCTTGTCGCCAACAGCGACACCCCAGCGAGTGAGGGCCGAAACAAATTCTTTTGTTTTGGGTCGCGTCAGCTGCTCAGCGAAGTCTTCTACCACAATCAGGCTGTCAACACGGCCTTGGAAAGCCGTTCTTAAAGCCAGCCGCCGCTCCTTGCGGTTCATTTTTTGGCTGTAGTCCCTTGGCTTAGGACCAAAGATGACGCCGCCCCCTTTCCACAGCGGCGACCGAATTGAGCCAGCTCGAGCCCGACCAGTTCCTTTCTGCCGCCAAGGCTTGCGCCCTCCCCCACGAACTTCAGCGCGGGTCTTCGCAGAGGCTGTCCCTTGACGGGCATTAGCCATCTGTCGCACCAGCGCCCGGTGAACAACGTGGCTTGCCGTTTCGCTGCTGGCTACTGCCAGGTCAATGGAGGCGCTACCGACGTCCTCCCCTTGCCAATTTTGAATCGCGCAATCTGCCATCTCTACTCATCTCCCTCGCTAGTCGTGCTGTCTATTGCTCTTCGGCTGTCGCCAGGCCATTCACCAATTTGGAGCTACCATTTTCTCGTAGGGCGGATGTCTAAAAAGGTGCCGGGCTTTCCGGGAACAGCGCCTTTGATTAGCAAAAGATTACGCTCGCCATCAACTTGAACAATGGCAAGCTTGCGAACGGTAACGCGCTCACCGCCCATGCGCCCCGCCATACGCTTACCGGGATAGATGCGCCCTGGCGTAGTTCCCGCTCCTGTAGAGCCGGGCTGGCGATGGTTTTTAGAGCCGTGAGACATGGGTCCTCGGCGGAAGTTGTGGCGCTTCTGATAGCCCGCAAATCCTTTACCGATGCTGGTGCCGATAACGTCTACCAGCTGTCCAGTCTCAAATGCCTCGACGGTAATTTGCTGCCCCAGCTCAAAGCCGTCAACGTCCAGCAAACGATACTCGCGCAGATAGCGCACAGGAGAAGCGCTAGACTTGCTCAGATGACCCAGCTTTGGCTTGTTGAGCGCCTTTTCAGTAACCTCGCCATAGCCAACTTGAACAGCAGCGTAGCCGTCCGTCTTATTGGACTTAACCTGCGTCACGGTGCAAGGCCCCGCCTGAACAACCGTTACCGGAATAGCACGGCCCTGGTCGTCAAAGACCTGGGTCATGCCGAGTTTTGTGCCAAGAATACCCATAGCCATAGCAGCCAGGCCTCCCAATAGAGCTATTACGTCAGACGATCGCCGTATTCCAGCAGGCCAAGGCCGCCTCTTCCGAAACGGTTAAAACCCGCCGGCAAAGGCAATCCTATGCAGCTGAACATCATCGCACAAAGAAATCCGGCTATCGCTGCGGCAGAGCTGCTTTGAAAGCCTTTTCTCTTTATCGAATTGAGGTGATAAAACACAGATGGATAGCCAGGACTTGCAGTGAGTCAAAAGACGCGAGTCAAGCTGACCCTACAGTATCCTTATGTGGCTATTCGCCCCTTCCAAGCAAAGCCTTGATAAATCAAGACTGCCCTAGAGAAACCAGTATAGCGTACGCTGGCGCTCTTTTGCGGAAGTTGTAGCCAAATCAAAGCGCTTTTCGAACACAATCTGTGGTCCGTACGGCGACAGTCCACATCTTGAAATCCATGCCTTAATGCGCATTGAGCTAAAGCGCTAACGCAAAATGCGATCGCTTTTGGCTACAGCGTTTTTCGATCCGGTTACTCATGATACTCGACTAACCGCGACTTGTCTATAACATTTGCCGCAACAAATTTTTAGTCTGGAATGCTAGATCCTCGCGAGCTCCCACGTTGAGGTCTTGCATCAGCGGCGTGAGTGCGCCACAGTAGGGTAGAGTAATTGGTCCAAACTGTGGGTAACGGAGGGCATACGATAAAATGGCACTGCTCATCACCGGTAAAAAATTCGTCAGCGATCTATCTCAGGCGGGTGCCTTAGCGGTCTATACCCCTCTAGAAGGGGGCCATGAAGGGCGCTATCAGCGGAGAGTTCGAGGAGCTGGTTACGCCGTAGACGTGATAACTGCCCGCGGACTGGGCGACCCGGCGGCATATTTACTGGATGTTCACGGCATCCGTCCGCCCCATCTGGGAAAGAAGGATATTGGAACCGACGGTGCGGTGGGCTACCGCTACTTCATTCCTCCCATGGCGGGCTACCGGCTAGAGCATCTCCCGGCAGGCTCAAAGGGTCTAGTCCTATGGCTTCTGGAGGGCAGCATTCTTTCTAAGCAAGAACTCGAGTTCTTGGCTCAGCTCCCCGCTCGTGAGCCCCGGATTAAGGTCATTGCTGAGATGGGCGGCGATCGCGAGTTCTCTTGGAAGCCTCTGGAGAAAGTCTTGCTGGCTGCTTAGACCACTGTAGGGCTCAGAAAACCCCTCTGTAAAATCATAAAAAAGGCTCACAGGATTACCCCGTGAGCCTTTTTTATAGGGATTTAGAAACAGACGCCTACTTATTCGGCTGAGGCGTCATCCGCAGATAGGGCTTAACCACGGTGTAGCCCTTCGGAAAGCGCTCCTTGAGCTCCGCTTCTTCTTTGATTGTGGGGACAATGACGCAATCGTCGCCGTCTTTCCAGTTCGCCGGCGTCGCCACTTTATAGTCATCGGTGAGCTGAAGCGAGTCAATAACCCGCAGAATCTCATCAAAGTTGCGGCCCGTGCTGGGGGGATAGGTGATCGTGAGGCGAACCTTGCGCTGGGGGTCGATGACGAAGACGCTGCGCACCGTAACTTTGGCGTTGGCGTTTGGGTGAATCATGCCGTACAGGTCAGATACCTTCTTATCCGCATCGGCAATGATGGGATAGTTCACGTTGGTGCTTTGGGTCTCGTTGATATCGCCGATCCAGCCCGCGTGAGAGTCGGCATCGTCAACGCTAAGGGCGATCACCTTAGTATTACGCTTGTCAAACTCTGGCTTGAGTTTTGCCACTTCGCCCAGCTCAGTGGTGCAAACAGGGGTGTAATCTGCGGGGTGAGAGAACAGCACAACCCAGCTGTCTCCAGACCATTCGTAGAAATCGATGTTCCCTTCGCTGGTGCTTTGCTGAAAGTTGGGAACAGTGTCACCCAGTTGTAATGCCATGAATGAATCCTCCTAAAGTATCAGGGACATTGCTCTGACGGCTATCCACACCCCATCATGCCATAACCCCGGTTTTCCAGTCGGAATTTAGCTCTTTATTAAGATGACTCACGATAAATGCGACATCAGAGACAATTTGTTACACGCTTCAGTTCGACTGCTGTGCTATCACGACAGGTATGAGTGGCTAGCCACAAGTAAACGGTGTTGGGGTTCGCCCCCCGGTGGGGGGCAAACCCCCTGAGCGCATCGTTTATTTATGAACTCCTACTTATTGCGGCATCGATTTGGGCTGCGTCAAGTACTCACGTCAGCGGCCCAAAGGAAAGGTTGGCCCCAGTCGCCCCGTCCGCAATATCCAACATCTATCCGAATCTCTGAAAACAATACGCCGACTAACCAGGAGGCCCAATGGCCAGACTCTTCGCGCCACTCTGCAGCATCATCGCCTGGGGAACAATTAGCCTGACGGCTTGGAGTCTTTGGTCCCTGTGCCGCGATAGCTTCAAACGGGCTCAAGCAATGCACAAAATCCCCTGCGCGGGCTGTCAGTTTTTCACCAATAGTCACTATCTCAAATGCTCTGTCCGCCCTTCCGTAGCCTTGTCTGAAGAAGCTATTGGGTGCCCTGATTTCACCTCGCAGTCTTATGCAGGCCCTCACCACAGTCCGCAGGCTTAGGGTGTATGGCGCTTTTGAGAAGAGTTTGGGACGCAGTACGTGCGATCGCTAAACAAACGTAACGATCTCACTGCCCATGGGCTAAATTGTATCCTGTATTACAGAATGCTTGCGACATACCTGGTGCAATCGGTGAATTGGTGCTGGCCCTAATTCGCACCGCCGTCTATGGTGCTTTTTTGCCCCTGTTCTCGGGCAAGCCTCCAGGCCTGGGTCTATAGAAAATTGAACCTTGGGCTGTGGTTGCGGAGCTGTCTACTGGCATAGGTGTCTTGGCTTGTTAAAGGCATCGTCGCTGTAAATCGATGGCAGTGGGTCGCACAGCGGCTTCTCTACGAAGTCTGTGTGTTGTCGGATCTTTTAGGCTAGTTATAAATGTCTAACGTGGTACTCAAAAGAAGAAGTCGATACCGCTCCGCTGAGCGTGGTATCGCCGCCTGGTCTACACCGGAAAAGGCGTTTAAGGCGATCGCGAGCGCGGTTCCCCTCTCAAGATCCTCTCGCCGCTGGCTGGTATGCTTACCGCTTGCGGCGCTAATTGTTGGCGTTTGGGGCTTGTCTGCCTCAGCTCAAGAGGACGCCGTCACGCCTGAATACGTTAAGGGCGTTCTGGATGTCATCTGGATTACGGTCGCATCCGTCCTCGTCATTTTTATGAACGCAGGCTTCGGCATGCTGGAAACAGGCTTCTGCCGTCAGAAGAACGCTGTCAACATCTTGTCCAAGAACCTGATTGTGTTCGCATTAGCCACTCTCGCCTTCTGGGCGCTTGGATTTTCCCTAATGTTTGGCGGCGGTAGCCCCATCATTGGTGGCGGCGGCTGGTTCTTGACAGGGGAATCGGGCACCTATGGCCTAGATGCGTTTCCTGCCGGTCTGCCTGTGTCTGTGTTCTTTCTGTTTCAGGCGGCTTTTGCAGCAACGGCGGCAACCATTGTCTCTGGAGCAGTGGCTGAGCGCATTCACTTCACTGCCTTCATCATCTTTAGCCTCCTGCTAACAGGCATTTCCTATCCGATCACAGGCCACTGGGTCTGGAGCGGTGACGGCTGGCTGGGCGCAGCAGGCTTCTCAGATTTTGCTGGGTCTACGGTGGTCCATTCCGTGGGGGGCTGGGCTGCTCTTGTGGGCGCTGTCTTCCTCGGCCCTCGCATCGGCAAATATCAAGATGGTCAGCCCGCGGCACTGCCTGGGCACAACCTTAGCTTAGCGATGCTGGGCTGTCTCATTCTGTGGATCGGCTGGTTCGGGTTTAATCCCGGCTCTGAGCTTGCAGCTAGTGAAGCGGTTCCTTACATTGCTGTGACCACTAACCTAGCAGCAGCGGCGGGTGCTGTCGCTGCTACTGCGACCTCCTGGGCGACCTCGGGCAAGCCCGATCTCTCCATGATCATCAACGGCATTCTGGCAGGCCTTGTGGGTATTACGGCGGGCTGCGCTGGCGTATCCTTCCTGGGTGCTGTCATTATCGGCTTGGTTGCTGGTGTCCTTGTCGTCTTCGCGGTGCTGTTCTTTGACAGCATCAAGGTTGATGACCCTGTAGGCGCCGTCTCAGTTCACCTAGTGTGCGGCATCTGGGGAACCTTAGCCGTCGGTCTGTTCGACCTTGAGAACGGCTTGTTCTACGGCGCAGGCATCGGCCAGCTCCTATCTCAGCTGCTCGGCATCGTCTCTATCGGTCTATTTACGGTAGTCTTTTCCGCTATTGTCTGGGGCGTTTTGAAGGCCGTTATGGGCATTCGCGTTTCTGAAGAGGACGAGCTTATTGGCCTTGACATTGCCGAACACGGCATGGAGGCCTACAGCGGATTCGTCAAGGATGCTAGTGGGGCGGCTGGAGTAGTAGGTCCTACTACCCCCAGCGGTAGCTCAGTGCGCACTTAAGCCACAAGGCTGCGCTTTGGGCAACATTGCCTAAATTCTAAGTCGAACTAAAAGGAGCTGGATCATCTAGCTCCTTTTTTTTGGCGGCTGCCCTTTGCGAGGTAGCCCTATCGAGAGAATGCTGGCTCAACGCTTTACACGCTTCGTAGGCGACAGGACAATCGCTATGCGATATATAGCTTTGGCCACATTGCTTAGAACAATGTTGCGGGCTCAACGCTTTACATGGCATAGGCAATGCGGCGCGAAATGTTCTAATGCTTAGGACATTTTCTATACGAGCCCAAACTCGCTACTCGCTGACGCCGTAAATCTCCCAGTCGCGGAGCCCGTGCCCGCTCGTGATGGTTTGGGCCTGCTGCAGCTCTTGCTCGCTGCCTTCGAGGACAAGCAGATATTCACCCCTGCTGTAGACGCGCTCATTGTAGTAAGCGGCCCGCTCCTCAGGTACACCCATGCCGACTAAAGCGCCAACGATACTTCCCCCTGCCGCTCCAATGCCACCCCCGAGGAGGGTGCTAGCCAGGATAATACCCACTTCAGCAGCTAAACCAACGCCGGGAATTGCCAGCACGCCTAAGCTACCGATAAGGCCCATCATGCCACCTGTTGTACTGCCCGCGACAGCGCCCGCCCCCGCACCCCCCAAAACCTGATCGGCCTTGTCGCTGTGAACAGTTTGGCCTGCTATGGGCTCTGTCCCGGCTTCCTGGTTGGCCACAATTGAAACTCTGTCCATATCGAAATTAGAATCTCGAAGCTGATACATCGCCGCTTCGGCTTGCGGTCGACTTGGGAATAGCCCGATGGCTCTCTGCCTGCTGCGGGGTGTGGTCATGCTAAGTGCTCCTAGGTGGGTCTGTCTCAGACTGTCACGGTGTGGCTGAACCAGCATCAATCAAGTGGGGTAAAGTGAACGCCGCGTTTGTTCACTTTCGGTTAATTCTCTCCGCCATTCTTCAAAAAAGTATTCTCCGAACTAAAAAGGCGAGTAGCGCAAATGCTACCCGCCTATCTATGCTCTAGCTTTCATCGGTTACGAGACTATCTCGTACTAAAGCATCGAGCCAAACCTTATTAGGGCATTAGGTACGCTTTGCAATTTGCTGCCAGATGAAAATAGCAATCAAAGAACCAATGATCGCGAGAATTATTCCCAGCAGGCTAAAGCCTGAGGAAGCTAATGCCAAAGTTCCGTTTTGGATCAAATTTGCCAGAAAACCACCGATAAAAGAACCGATGATACCGAGTATTAGGGAGCCCAGAATGCCGCCACCCTGATGTCCAGGATAGATAGCCTTGGCGATCGCACCGACAATGATGCCGACAATAATCCAGATAAGCAGATTCAACATGGAGGTTTCGTCCTTTGCGTAAAGTATTACTCAAGCCGTCAGCAGAATATCGGCATTTTCCCCGCCAATCATCCACCTATAGAAGGAAAGACCGCGATCGCTCTCGATAAAGCTATAAATCGTAACGGTTTCGCGAATTTGTTACGCAAAACATCGGCCTTAATGTAGGATTAAGGTCGATGTTTTATGACATTTTGTGACGCTAGAGCAATTTTAGAGCAGGCATAGAAGAGGGACTCTGCTGCTCATTCTCTTCCGGGCATCACCCCTTGCAAATAGGTTAGACCAAATAGGCCAGACGTACAGGCTTATGTATTCTGGCTAAACGCGAAGTCGGTGTAGCCCAGCTCAGAACTTGAAAACCACTGATTAGACTGCTCGCGAAACTGCTGCCAGGCCGAGTAGATTTTGTTGTAGGCGGCGTCTGCGGAGGCTAGCTCCTCATAAAGTTCGAAGGCCGCTTCTCGCGCCGGGGCCATAATTTCATTGGGAAAGCGCTTAAGCTCCACGCCTTGATCGAGCAGTTTGGCTAGCGCACCGGGGTTGCGGGCGTCGTAGCGGGCCATAATCGTACTGTGAGTCTCGGCGGCAGCCGTTTTAAGAATTTCTTGATAGGTGGTTGGCAGCTTATTCCACTCATCCAGATTGAAGTAGAACGAATACTGAGATGCGGGCTCCCACCAGCCAGGGTAATAGTAGGTTTTAGCGGCTTTGTAAAGACCTAGCTTTTCGTCGTCGTAGGGGCCCACAAATTCTGCCGCGTCAATGGTGCCCAGCTGCAGCGCCTGAAAAATCTCCCCACCCGCGAGGTTTTGCACGTTTACCCCCAGCCGCTTGAGCACTTCTCCCCCCAAGCCAGGAATACGCATGTTGAGCCCTTGGAGATCGCTGGGGGTGTTAATTTCCTTGTTCCACCAGCCGCCCATCTGGGTGCCGGTGTTGCCCGCCGGGAAGCTAATAATATTGAAGTCCGATAGCAGCTCGTGGACCAAATCCAGTCCGCCGCCTTCGTATAGCCAGGCCGTTTGCTGACGGTAGTTCAACCCAAAGGGGACGGCGGTGTCAAAGGCTAATGCCTCGTTTTTACCACGGTAGTAATAAGAATTGGTGTGTCCGGCCTGAACGGTGCCCTGCTGCACGGCGTCGAGCACCTCCAACCCCGGAACAAGCTCACCAGAGGCAAAAATATCGATGGTGAACTTACCGTTGGTGAGCGCCTTGACTCGCTCAATAAATACCTCACTCCCCCCGTAGACCGTATCTAGACTGGGGGTATAGCTAGAGGCCATCCGCCATTCAACGCTAGGAGCTTCGTCCGTCTGCACCGTAGGGCTGGCGCTTTGATTACCACCTTCAGAAGTGCCCTCACTATCACCACTACAGGCTACGGCTGCTATGGCGGTTGTGGCTCCAATAGCGGCACCGGTAACAAATTTTCGACGCTTCATATCTGCTGCTTTCCCTTCTAAATAGTTGCCCGATTCTTGTCTATCTCTAACGTGATCTGCTGGGCGTCACGGTCTTAATAAATTTCCTCAATGGTGTAAAGTCTATCAAATGGAGCGTGACAAAGTATGGTGAAATCATTACGGTATGCCATGACGCCTCCTAAAATTCCTATAGGTATATGCAAGTTCAGACGCCCGACTGGGTTAAGCACGCTGTTTTCTATCAGATCTTTCCGGACCGCTTTGCTAAAAGCCAGCGCAGCAAACCAACGCCGATGCAGGTGCCTCTAGAAGAGTGGAATACGCCGCCAACAGCCCAAGGCTACAAGGGTGGCGATCTGTGGGGCGTGATTGATCATCTAGACCGTCTGCGATCGCTGGGCGTCACCGCCATCTACTTCACGCCGGTTTTTCAGTCCACCAGCAACCACCGTTACCACACCCACGACTACTATCAAGTTGACCCGCTCCTAGGGGGAAATGCCGCCCTCAAGGATCTTCTAAGTGCGGCTCACGAGAGAGAGATGCGGGTAGTGCTCGATGGCGTTTTCAACCACGCCAGTCGCGGCTTCTTCTACTTCAGCGACATTTTGGAAAACGGCCCTTTCTCGCCCTGGCTAGACTGGTTCACGGTGGAAGCCTGGCCCCTGTCGGCCTATGACGGTAACCTCCCCGCCAACTACCGCAGCTGGGTAGACAACCGCGCCCTGCCCCAGTTCAACCACGACAACTCCCAGGTGAAGGAATACATCATGGAGGTGGCGGAGTACTGGCTGAAACTGGGCATCGACGGCTGGCGGCTGGACGTTCCTTTTGAGGTCAAAACGCCGGGGTTTTGGCAGACCTTTCGCGATCGCGTTAAGGCAGTGAACCCCGAAGCCTACATCGTGGGAGAGGTGTGGACCGATTCGCGAGAGTGGCTCGACGGTACCCAGTTCGATGGGGTAATGAACTACCTGTTTACGGGGCCGACCATTGCCTTTACGGCGGGCGATCGCGTCATTCCTGAGCACGTCGAGAACATCGACTACCGCGCCACCCCGGCCCTCGACGCCGCCGCCTATGCCAGCAAGATGCAGGCCCTGCTGGCTCTCTATCCCTGGGAGATTCAGCTCACTCAGCTCAACCTGCTGTCCAGCCACGACACCGCCCGGCTGCTGACCATTGCTGGCGGAGAATCCTCTGACGCCCCCACCGCTGGTGAGGGCCGCAACACGGTCCGGTTGGCCACGCTGCTGCTGCTGACCTTTCCCGGTGCCCCCAGCATTTACTACGGCGATGAGGTGGGGCTGCCAGGCGCGCGCGACCCCGACTGCCGCCGCACTTTCCCCAGCGAGGAAGACTGGAACCAGGACATGCTGGAGACGCACCGACAGCTGATTGCTCTGCGCCAGGCCCACCCCGCCCTGCGGACCGGGGAGTATGAGGTGCTGGCGGCGGAGGGGCTGGTGTATGTTTTCTACCGCCGCTTGGGCGATGATTTTGTTGTCGTCGCCGTCAATGCGGGGGAAGAGCGGGTCACCCTTTCTCTAAAGTCCGATGTGCTGACCGAAGTTAAGCCCGATAAAATCCTTTACGGGGGCGGCGAGGCCATCTGGCAAGACACGACTTTGATGCTGACGGTGCCGCCCCGTCAGGGAATGGTGGTGGCGTAGGGACGCATGCGATCGCTCTAAGTCTTGTGAGGAAGGGCACAGCATGCTGTGTCCCTACCGTGTTCTATGTCCTACGGTGTTGTGGCCCTGCGATCGCCCGCTCGCCGCTGCACTTGGCTGATGAAGAATTCTTCTAGGGTAGGCCGCGTCAAAGCCACTTCAACGACTCGAACCCCAGTGGGTAGCTTGCCGACCCAAGACTGAGGCGGCGCTGGGGTGGTCCCGCGCCACTGACCGTGCATTGTGGTGCTGGTCTCCAGATCGGGAATGTGCTGGAGCGCTGCCTCGTCACACCCCTCCAGCACCACTTGATAGCGGGGCTCCGCCTCCAGCAGCTCGGCCACCGTGCCGCAGCGCACCAGCTCCCCCTCCAGCAAAATGCCGACGCGATCGCAGATTTGCTCGACGTCGGAGAGGACATGGCTGTTAAAGAATACCGTCTTGCCTTGGGCTTTAAGTCCTGCAATCAGCTCTCGCATTTGGTAACGACCTAGGGGGTCAAGTCCCGACATGGGCTCATCTAAGAACACCAAATCTGGGTCATTAATCAGCGCCTGCGCCATGCCTACCCGCTGCAGCATCCCCTTGGAATACTTTTCCATAGCGGTATTGCGGGCCACTTGGGGATCTAATCCCACCCGGTGCAGCAGGTCCAAAATGCGCTGGCTTTGCTGGCTGCGGGGCATTTGAAACAGTTCGGCGGCGTAGCGCAAAAACTCCCAGCCCGTCAAAAAGTCGTAGAAGTAAGGGTTCTCGGGCAAGTAGCCCACCCGCTGCTTTGTGGCGCGATCGCCTAAGGGTGCGCCCAGCAAGGTGCCGTGGCCGGCGGTGGGGCGGGTGATGCCCAGCAATATCTTCAGCAGCGTCGTTTTTCCGGCTCCGTTGGGCCCCAGGAGGCCAAAAGTCTCCCCCGCTCGAATCTGCAGCGAGCAGTGGCGCAGAGTCTGCTTTCGCTGATTGAGCCAAAACCCCGTTCGGTAGACCTTCTGTAGCTCATGGGTCTGAATGGCGGGGGGCGCGGTTTGGGTCGTGGCTGTGAGAGGCTCTGCCATGGCTAGGCTAATACGATGCGCAACCAGTACGATGCCCCACCAGTATGATGCATCGGGAGAATCCTAGCGCTGATCTCTATAGAGGCGCTAGGGGTAAGATGGAGAAACTGCGCTGCGGCGCTAGGTTCTACCCATCACCCCCGCTGACTAAGCCATTATGGATCGTTCAAAAATCGTCGCCGTGATTACTGGGGCGATCGCCCTGCTGCTGAGCATTGCCTACCTGCTGCTGGTGCAGTTTCTGGACTTCCGGGGCGAGATGGTGCCTGCGCCGATCACCGGGCAGTTCAAGGTAGAGCCAGCGGCGACAGCCCCCCAAGCGATCGCGCCAGGATACATTCAGATCCCCGCCAATGGGCTAGCTGAAAGCGAAGCGCTGACGTCAAGGTCACTGTAGAACAGGAACGGAGAGGGGGGGATTCGAACCCCCGATGAGTTTGACCCCATAGCGGATTTCGAATCCGCCGCATTCGACCACTCTGCCACCTCTCCAGATGATATTGCAGCAGTAGAGTACTCGCTATTGTACTGAGCTGAGGGCTAACTTGGCTAGAGGGTTGGCGCGCCAAAATTTGATCTTCCCCTCTATTCTGTAAATGTTCTTTGAGGAAATGTTCTTTGAGGCGATCGCCCCGCCGCCAGTGCGATTCAGCAGGCGCTGCTGCAGTCACCGCCCCACCAGCTATCGCCCCGCTAGCAGCATTCCCACCACCGCGACGCCAAGAAACAGCCGAGAACGTGGAGGTGCAAAGCGCATCACTCCAAGCGCCCCGTACATTAGCCCCACCTGCGGCAGGGACTGACTGAGGGCGAGGGTCTGCCCCGGCAGCTGGTTCACCAGCGTGACGCTACCCATCAGTATCTCAATGGGCAGGCTCAGCAGCTGCGCTACGCTGCTAGCAAGAGCGGGTGAAATCAGAGCGATCGCCGCATCGACCATGCCCACCAGACTAATCAACGAAATCAGCGGCGTCATCACCACGTTCAGAGGTAGGCTGTAGGGCGACAGGGTGCCAAAGGCCCACAGCTGAATCGGCAAGGTCCAGGCGATCGCCGCCATGGGAACCGCTAGCGCCGTAGCGACTGGAGTAGGTAGCCAGTCGAGCCGCTGGGTGAGCGAGCTCGTAGTCACCAGCAGCCCTAGGGTCGCTAAAAAGCTGAGCTGAAACCCCAAATCCCAAATCCAAATGGGGTTGAGCAGTAAGATCAGCACGGCCGCCAGCAGCAGCAGCCCCACCGGACGGGTCTGACGCTCCAGCATGTTGCCCATCAGCGCCGCTGCACCCATAAACGCCGCTCGGCAGATGGAAGCCTGTAGTCCGGTGAGACCGGCGTAGCCCGCTAGCAGCGCCATTCCTAGCCCCAGCCGCACCGACGCTGAAAGCCGCTGGGAGACCGCCAAAAATAGCCCCAGCAGTAGTGATACGTGGAATCCTGACGCCGCCAGCGTGTGGGCTAGCCCCGCCTGACTAAACGGATCTCGCACGTCGTAGGGCAGGTCCACCGCTCGCCGTCCTATCACCATGGCGCTCAGCAAGACACCCTTGGGGCTGCCCAAAGGCCGCACAAAGGACTGCACGATGCGCTGGCGCAGCTGCCAGAGTAGGGTTGGCGCTGACGGGCCAATGGGCACAACGGTGGCGGCTTTAAGACCGGCAAAGATGCCCTGCTGCGCCAAATAAGCTGCAAAATCAAAGCCGCTGGGATTTTGCGGGACCCGAGGAGCATAGAGCTGGCCGCAGGCACGGACGAACTGGGTGGGGTAGAGTCCGGTGCCCTGCAGCAGCGGCAGGGTGACGTATAGACGACCTTCAACGTCTACAGGGTCTGAAAGGGAATGCCCAGTTTGGCTCTGCGCTGGGGGCTGTCCTGGCGCAGAGGGGTTGTTTGGTCTCTTTTGTAGGGCTTCCTCAGAAGCCGCTCGCTCGTTCCTAGAAATCTCAATTTGAGCGGCGTTGAGCGGCACCTTGAGCTGGCCGCGCCGCGTCAGCTGGGGTGATTCTTTGAGGGTGCCGCTGACGCAGCTGACCTCGGCGTCGGAGCTGACCCAGTAGCTGACGTCGTAGAGCGTCGGCGATGGTGTCCGCAGCTGCAGGTAAGCGCCAGCGGCGATCGCAATTCCCGTGGCCGCTGCCAAGGTTGAACGGGGGGGACCATAACGCCAGAAGCGGGGCAAGGCAGCAGTCGCAATCACGCCCACCCCCAAGCCGTAGAGCCAGCCGTGGGCAAGACCGCTCAGCAGCAGTCCAATGAGGTAAGCGAGGCAGAAAATGTACCCTGAGACCATATGAGCAGCTAACGCTCGGCGCTGTATTATCGATGGCTTCAGGGTGCCCAGGTTAGCCAGGGTCGCTCGCTATCGCTATTTGGCCTAGACAACTCAGCCCGATTAGGACAGACTCAAAGAAGAAAGATCTAAGCAGCGCCCGATATACGCCTATGTGGTCCCACATCGCTGCCCATATCAGCCAAGCGACCCAACGCCCCTTCAAAGGAGACCATCATCGCCCTGTTGGCGGTGGCAGCGTCAACAGCGCCTACGTGCTGTCTGAGGGCGACTTGGCCTACTTCGTGAAGTTCAACGAGGCGACCCGCGTCGCCATGTTTGAGGCGGAGGTCAAAGGGCTCAAAGAAATGGCTCAAACCAAAACTATTCGCGTCCCTTATCCGGTTTGCTGGGGGACTGTGGAGGGGTCTGCCTACGTCGTGTTGGAGTGGCTAGCGTTTGGCTACGGTACCCACGCCTCTTGGGAAACCATGGGACGAAATTTGGCCGACATGCACCGGGCAACGCGCGATCGCTTCGGCTGGGACCAGAACAACACCATCGGCTTTATCCCCCAGCAAAATACCTGGACGGACGATTGGGCTACCTTTTTCCGCGACCACCGTATCGGCTATCAGCTGAAGCTGGCCCGTAAGCGCGGCGGCCATTTCCCGAAGCAAGAGGCGCTGCTGCAGGCCATTCCTGAGCTTTTGTCAGGCCACCACCCCGAACCGTCCCTGGTCCACGGCGATCTGTGGTCCGGCAACGCTGCCGTCACGGAAGGCGGCGAACCAGTAATCTTCGACCCCGCGACCTACTACGGCGATCGCGAGGTGGATTTGGCCATGAGTACCCTATTTGGCAGCTTCCCCAAAGAGTTTTACCAAGCCTACGAGACGGCCTATCCTATTCCGCCGGGCTACGAGCGCCGCAAAATTTTGTACAACCTCTACCACATTCTCAACCACTTCAATCAGTTTGGCGGGGGGTATCTGTCCCAGGCCAACGGTATGATTGACCGGCTGGTGGCATGAGCCACCCTACCTTGGGCCCGCTGCGTCAGCGCTACCTACAGCTCACTAACGAAACCTTGCCCCAGCTAGCCGGAGAGCGTCAGTTTCCCGTCCGCTTTAACCACTGCTTCCAGCGCATTGTGCTCGATAACTTGTTTGAGCGGTGCTGGTATGAGGCGCTGGATCGCCGGGCAGGGGCGGCCTATAAGCAGCTGACGGCGAAGCAGTTGAAAGGGGCGATCGCGATCGCGGAGGCGATTACTGAGAAGCCGGATAGCTATATTTATGAGCTAAATCAAAATAGTTTGCGGTGGCGAGGTAAAACCTGAGTTGGACTAGGCTGGCGTCCTAAGACGATATTGTGCGATCGCTCTTGAGCGGCAGCAGTGTTCTAGTCGGCAGGCCGAACGCAAAGCTCTGGCCAGTCAGCTGGGGCTTCTTTTCGGGCCTGTTGCCAGGGTTTCTAGCCTGGGCACTATAAATTGCCGCACGAGAGGAGTAAGGCCATGGCCCGCACATTTCAGATTAGGGTGACGCTGCACCAGCCCAAAACTGAAGAGCCGATCGACGTGTGGATATTTGAGGACAAGCCGCATATCAAGATTGGCCGCGCTGCTGATAACGATATTATCCTGGCCAACTCGCTGGTTTCCCGTCACCACATTGAGCTAAAGCACGTCTTCGATTCTTGGAAGCTAGAGAATATCGGCACCAACGGCATATTTATCGATGGCCAGCAGGTCGAGATAGCTTGGGTGACCACAAGCGGTATGGAGATACGAGTGGGAAAGGCCGGTCCAATCCTCAAGCTATGGTCAAATGCTCTCCAAGAGTCCGTGATTGATGTGCCAGACCGGTTAGAGGAGCCAACGCTACACGAGCAGCCTTTCGCGCGCTGAAGCCTGCGACAGATTTCTCCGATACAGTTCACAGTAAATCTCTGAAGGGAATGCTGAGGGGGTCGCTTCGTATCCGCTAAATGGTTAGCCCCGCACCTACCACCACCGCCAGCTGGTCCCACGTCCGCGCCACCTTCCAGCGCATTTGGGGCTACCCCGACTTCCGCCCGCCCCAAGACGATATTGTGCGATCGCTTCTTCAGGGCAGCGACACCCTAGTCGTTATGCCTACAGGCGGCGGTAAATCCATCTGCTTCCAGCTGCCCGCGCTGATGCAAAGCGGTCTGACCCTAGTGATTTCGCCCCTAGTCGCGCTGATGGAAAACCAAGTGCAGGAGCTGCGCGATCGCCACCTGCCTGCCGCCACCCTCCACAGCGAGCGCCCGCCCCACGAGCGAAAGCGGGTACTGCAAAATTTACATCGGCTACGGCTGCTGTACCTCTCTCCTGAAACCCTATTTAGTCCTCCGGTGTGGGAGCGCCTTTGCCAGAGCGACATCACCATCAACGGCCTGATTCTAGACGAAGCCCACTGCCTGGTGCAGTGGGGCGACACCTTTCGTCCGGCTTACCGGCGCTTGGGAACCGTGCGGCCTGCCCTGAAAGCTCTGAAGCCAGACGCCTCGATTGCGATCGCCGCCTTCACCGCCACGGCGAATCCCCAAGCCCAAGCCACCATTCGTCAGGTGTTGCAGCTGGAGTCGCCAAAAACGGTGCTGCTGAGCCCCTATCGAAAAAACCTCCGCCTTGGGGTGGTCTCGATATGGACGCCCCAGGCGAGGCGCTCGCGGCTGCGCCGGTTCATCGACGCTCATCCTCAGCAGTCGGGCTTGGTCTATGTGCGCACCCGGAGAGACAGCGAGGGCGTAAGCGGCTGGCTGCGATCGCTGGGGTACCGGGTGGCGGCGTACCACGCGGGGCTAGGCGCGCAGGAGCGGCGGCAGATTGAGGCAGATTGGGCCAGCAACCAGCTGCGGTTTGTCGTCTGTACCTCAGCGTTTGGCATGGGGGTAAACAAACCAGACGTCAGATGGGTCGCCCACCTGCACGCACCGCTGCTGCTGTCGGAGTATGTGCAGGAGGTGGGGCGAGCGGGAAGAGACGGAAAGCCTGCAGAAGCGCTGACGCTGGTGAGCGATCGCGCGGGGCTGATGGACCCAGAGGATAAGCAGCGACAGGTTTTCTTCCTGAAGCAGCAGGATAAGCAGCGGCAGGCGGCACTAGCGTTAGCAAAGCGACTGCCGGTCCGGGGGGATGTGCGGGAAGTTATGAAGGACTTCAAGGAGGGGGCAATTGCGCTATCGCTGCTGCACGCGATGGGGCGATTGCGGTGGCAGGACCCGTTTTGCTACGTAATGCGGCGTCAGGGGCAGGATGGGGAAGGCTTGGATTCAGGAGCGCGGGCGGCGCGGCGGATGCGGGAGCTTTTGTACGGTGGGGGGTGCCGCTGGGAGTTTATTTTGGCAGCGTTTGGGTTTGAGGGGGAGGCGAAGGGATTTCGCTGCGGGCATTGCGATCGGTGCCCGTAGCGAAGCCGCTTCGCCTCCCCGGCAGGAGGACTGTCCCTACGGCGTCAATCGTACAAACCGCTTCTTGCCTACCTGCAGCACTTTCCCCGCCAGCGCCTCAGCCGAGGCCACCTCCAGGTTCACGTCCTCCAAGCGATCGCCGTCGAGGCGCACCGCACCCCCCTGAATCTGTCGCCGCCCCTCGCCGCTGCTTTTGCATAGACCGCTCGCCCCCAAAATGTAAAACAGCTTCGCGGGAAACGCGACGTCACTCAAGGAAAATTCCGGCACCGCTTCCGCCCGGGCTGCGTCCCCCTGCACCAGGGCTACGGCGGCGGTTTGGGCGTCTTTGGCGGCGTCCGCACCGTGGTACTGGCTGACAATGCTTAAGGCGAGCTGCTTCTGCCGCTCTCTGGGGTTCTCGGGCAGACTGTCTAAGGGCAAATTCGTCAATAGCTCCACGTAGTCTGCGATCAGGGCGTCAGGCGTCTTCTCCAGCTTGGAGTACATGGGCAGCGCGTCTTCCTGCAGACCCACGTAGTTGCCCAAAGACTTTGACATCTTCTGCGCTCCGTCAGTGCCGAGCAAAAGCGGCATCAACAGACCAAACTGGGGCGCTTGGCCAAAGTGGCGCTGCAGATCGCGGCCCACCGCTAGGTTAAACTTTTGGTCTGTGCCGCCTAGCTCCACATCGGCTTCTAGCGCCACCGAGTCGTAGCCCTGCATCAGCGGATAGAGAAACTCGTGCAGATAAATGGGATTCTCCTGGCCGTAGCGCTCGGCAAACCCTTCTTTGGCCAGCATCTGCCCCACCGTCATCGTTGCCAGCAGCTCTAGGGTCTTCGGCAAGTCTAGCTTCGAGAGCCACTCCGAGTTGTAGCGGATTTCTAGGCGGTTGGGGGTATCGAAGTCGAGGATAGGCCGCACCTGGTCGAGGTAGGTTTGGGCATTTTGGGCCACTTGCTCCGAGGTGAGCTGCTTGCGCACCTCCGACTTTCCGGTGGGATCGCCAATTTGGGCTGTAAAATCGCCAATAAGCACGATCGCCGTGTGACCTGCGTCCTGAAATGCCCGCAGCTTTCGGAATAATATGCTGTGGCCCAGGTGTATCTCCGATCCCGTCGGATCGATTCCCAGCTTGATGCGCAGCGGGCGATTGCTCTGCAGAATACGCTGCTCTAAACTGCTGTTGGGGTCGCTAGAATCAGGATTACTGGGAAAAATTTCGCTGGTGCCGCGATAAAGCCAGGATGATGGGTGTGACATATCAGATTACGTTTATAGAATGCAGAGGGGGCTATTCAGCGAAACCGCGTAGACTGTATAAACTGTAAGTTATCTAGGTGATTCGAGGTAGCCCCAAGATCTAGCACAGCTGGTCGCACTACCAGCAGACTTTACCGCATACCGTTGTAATACAGATCTGCTCATTTCTGGCCCATGCCATTCCGCTCTGGCCCATGCCACTCCGCCAACACCCCGACAAGGATTGATTAAGCGCACTGTGTCTTCAAGAAGTCTCGGTCAACCCTCCCCTTCCGCTGAGGCCGCCCCCCGGCGATCGCCATCGCCCACTGACTTTGTGCTTGGAGTGGGACGCTCGATGGTAGGCACGCTGCTGGGGATCACCATGTTCACTAGCTCTGTGGCTGCGGGGGGCTTAGTAGGGCTAGCCGTCAGCTTCCGCAATCTGCCGGATGTGCGGGCTTTGCGCGGCTATATTCCAACAGAAACCTCCTACATCTACGACATTAACGGCACCCTGCTCGACAGTCTTCACGACGAGGTCAACCGGGAGGTGGTGAATCTGGAGGATATCTCTCCCGAACTCAAGCGAGCGGTGCTGGCCATTGAAGACAGCCATTTTTTCTCTCATCGGGGCGTTGACCCCACTGGCGTAGCGCGGGCGCTCCTGGCCAACCTGCAGGAGGGATCTACGGTGGAGGGAGGCTCCACGGTAACCATGCAGCTGGTGAAAAATCTGTTCTTGACGCCAGAGCGCACCTTGAGCCGCAAGGTGGCGGAAGCGATCTTGGCGCTGCGGCTGGAGCAAATTTTCCCCAAAGATCAGATTTTTGAGATGTACCTCAATCAAGTGTATTGGGGGCACAACACCTACGGCGTAGAGACAGCGGCCCAAAGCTATTTCAACAAGTCTGCCACTGACCTGAGTCTCGCTGAATCAGCGATGATGGCTGGCCTCATTCAAGCGCCTGAAGACTTCAGTCCATTCCTCAACTACCAGCTCGCTAAGCAGCGACAGGCGATCGTTTTAGAGCGCATGCGTCGCCTCTCTTGGATTACCCAAGCGGAGTATGACGCGGCCAAGCAAGAGCCCATTCGCCTGGGTCAGGTGACCTCGTTTCGCCAAAGCCAGTCTCCCTTCGTGACTGACGCGGTGCGTCAGGAGCTAATCGACCGGTTTGGCCAAGAGGCGGTCCTCAAAGGCGGCATGAGAGTCCAAACCACTATAGACGTCAACTTCCAGCGCATGGCGGAAGAGGTGGTGCAGCAGGAATACCAGCGTCTACAGTGGCAGGGCGTCTATGCCGATCAGATTGCTCTGGTGGCGGTGGACCCCCGGACCCACTTCGTCAAAGCCATGGTGGGGGGCGTTGACTATAGCGCCAGTCAGTACAACCGCGCCACCCAGGCCCGCCGTCAGCCTGGCTCCGCCTTCAAGCCCCTGGTTTACTACACGGCGCTGGCCTCAGGGAACTACTCCCCCGGCTCCATCATCAACGACTCCCCCGTCAGCTATCCTGACGGCAACGAGCTATACTCTCCCCGCAACTACGACGGCACCTTTGCGGGCGGCATGACCCTGCAGCGGGCGCTAGAGCTGTCCCGCAACGTCCCGGCCATTAAGCTAGGTCAGGCCGTAGGAATCGATAAAGTCATCGAAGTGTCGCGATCGCTCGGCATTGTCAGCCCCATCGAACCCGTCGTCTCCCTACCCCTCGGGTCCGTTGACCTGACCCCCATGGAAATCGCCGGAGCCTACGCCACTTTCGCTAGCGGTGGCTGGAGCTCAGAGACCACCTTTGTCGTACAGGTGACAGACAGCACGGGGGCACTCCTTCTGGACAACCGCCCCAACCCCAAGCGCATTTTAGACCCCTGGGCGGTGGCCTCCCTGAACCAGATGCTGCAGGGCGTTGTCAACCAGGGCACGGGTCGAGCAGCTCAAATCGGTCGTCCCGCTGCTGGGAAGACGGGAACCACCTCCTCACAGCGGGATATTTGGTTCATCGGCTATGTCCCTCAGCTGTCGGTCGCCGTTTGGGTGGGCAACGATGACTACCGTCCCCTTTCGTCGCGGGCCACCGGGGGCCAGTTTGTGGCTCCGATTTGGCGGGCGTTCATGCTGCGAGCGCTGGAGGGCGTCCCGGTTCAAGAGTTTGCGCCCCCCTCCAATTTCTCCCGTCCTCGCACCGACTAGCGGCCCCACCAAAAGGTTTCACCACGGCAGGGCCAAACGGCCGCTCGCCCCCAATCCGTTAAACCCCAACATCGATACTATTCCAGCGCGTCGAAGCAAGACGATACGCCGGGAACGTTGGTAAACGTCGCTTGGCCTGGGGAGAAGGTCACGCCACCAGGATTGAGGCCGGAGACATTTGGCAAACTGACCACCTCGAAGAGGGCTGGCACAACGCTGTTGTTGTTGAGCTGAATGCCATTGTCGGTGCTGTTGCCAGACAGGAAGACGCAGGCGTCATTCGTATTGGCGTTGGTGGTGACTTCAATGTCGGGGGCTCCCGCCGTCTCGTTGCCCTCTGAGGTATTCTCCTGGATATCGGCAATCACGGTGGCCGAATCAAAGCCCGTCAGAGAGATGGCCTGTCCGCCGTTGCCCTGAATCAGGTTACCGCTGATGCCCATAGAGTCATTGGCCGCATCGGTGACGTATTCCTGGAAGGCCACGTTCTGGGCGATCGCCACAATACCGGGTCCGCCATTGTTGAGAATCTGGTTCCCGCCGATGGCGAACTCTTGAGCCACGACCTCGTTGGCCTCAAGAGAAATACCGGCTCCAGCGTTGTTGGCAATCCGGTTGTCGTTGATGAACACCTCCTGCGCCGCCGTCGACGACCCGTCGGGTGTACCGCCGATGACGCTGATGCCGTTGCCGCCACTGTTCGTGATGCGGCTCTCTTCGATGGTCACCTCCTGGGAGCCAATGCTGGTGGCCAGCACCAAAATGCCGTCGTTGCCGCTGTTGTTGAGGATGCTGCCGGTAATGGCGACGGCCTGGTTACCCAAGTCGCTAGCCTGAACCCGCAGCCCTTCTTCGTCGCTCCCCCTGATCTCCGTGTTCGCAATAGTCACAATTTGCTGTGGGTCTAGCGCCGCGTCAAAATCGCCATCGGCAACGATATCAATGCCAACGCGAGTACCTGATATATCCTGGCGAGCGACATTCACCTCAACAGAGTTGCTGAGGGTATTGGTCACAGCGATGCCCTGGCCTGAATCGGCCCCGCCCGTCGTGTTGCTGATGACGTTATCGAACAGAATGACGCTGCCAGAAACGTCGCTGAGAAAAATGCCTCGCCCTGAATTTGTAATTGTGTTGTCGCGAACTTCAACGTTCTCCACACCTGCCCCGACCACAGCATTGTCGGTGGCTCCATTGACCACAAAGCCCGAGAAGACGGTGGAGTTTCCTAAGGTAACAAGATTGGCCGCCCCCGCCTCTATGAGCGGAAAGTTGCCGTCTCCCGACAGCGGCAGCTCAACGAGGATACCGTCGTCAAAGTTCACCCCAGGAGAGAAGGGTAGACGAGATGACGCTTCTGGAAACCCTGGAAACGGCAGGCCCGCGATAGTTTGAACTGGGCCTTGAGAGAGCACCCGGACCCGGTCCGGAATGGCAAAGGCCGGAATTGCTGGATTAGTCCCCGCGTCAACGTAGACGATATTGTTGCCGTCTGAAATCGTATTGTCGAGGGCCTCTTGAACGCTGCCAAAGGGAGACTCAAACGTACCGTTACCGCCTGCGGCTCCCAGGGTAACGTGAACAAACCGGTAGGCCTGTTCTTCTTCTGGATTCATCAGAGGCATCTCGAAGATTTGCGTACTGTCTTCAAAGCTTGCCTGAGTCTCAACGGCAATGCTAGAGTTTCGCCGCGTCGATTCGCCTAGGCGGGCAACCACCTGATCTTCCTCTGCGATTGGTCCTTTGGGTCGCACCCGAGGGAAGCTGAGGCTGAAGCTTCCTATAACGTTGGTGCCAAAGATATCGTCTTCCTGGACCGATACGCCCAGCACGAGCTGCTGTACGGGACGTACCTCAAGGCCGACCCTATAGCCCAGGCTGCTGTTGACGCGATCCGAGTCGAGGAAGTAAAACCCCGCAAACCCGCGCAGGTCGCCGTCGCCCTCATTCCACTCTAAAAACTTAGCGCCCACTTCGGCATCGAACCCGGCCAGAGCAAATTCTTCAACCCGACGCAGTCGTTCGGTGACTGTGCTGGAGAGGACTAAGAAGTTACCCTCAAATCCGCTAGAGGTGGTAGCAGAGCTAAATATATCTTCATCAATAACGTGACTTGTATCCCCTATAGGGACATATCCATTCAGGCGGGCATCAACGACGCGGCCCAAAGTTTCTAGCCCTATACCGATTTGATAAAAGTCATCCTCTTCTGGCTGACGATTGTCTAGAGAAAGGTAGCCGCCCCAAATGCGGTCGTCTCTGCGGCTATAGGAGCGATGGCCCACTAAGAGGTTGCCGCCTATTTGACCATCGTTGTCGAGCAAGAACTGGGGCTCAAAGAAGGTGATATTGCGGCCCTCTTCCTGCCGTAGTGGCACAAAGCCTCCGAACTCAGTCGTGCCATCAAAGCCGCCGCCAGAGGTCGTGTGCCCCACACTGAGGCGAGGAGATATTAAGAGGCTTGCCTCAGTTGAGACTTGCTCTGGCGCACTTCCCGGAGCCGTTTGGGCTACGGCTGAGCCCCCAACTGCGAGGCAAGTGGCGATAGAAAAGATGGACGCAAACGCGGTCGATTTCATGCGGAATCCCTTAGTGTGTTGGTTCAGAGAACGCACCCCGGCGATTTTCAGGATCTATAGGGGGAGACGCAAACAAGCGCCAAGGCATTTCAAATGCCCTGTACTGTTATACAATCTCACGTCAGCAATACGATGTTATAGAAACGAAGCTGAAATTTAACGTCAGAATGCCCTGATTTACATAGTCTTAGCAAGTTCGAGCTAGATACTCGTAAATCTACCAAAAAGTCAGGAATGAGGGGTCAGGTCCCTCATTCCAACTTGTGGCGGCCTAAAAAGTGAAATGACGAACCGTCAGCGTATCTACGTTTACGTCTTCTAGCACCGCGAGGGTCTTGAAGTCGCTGGCGATCGCCACCCGCACAATGGCGTCATTTCCCCGCTGGCTCAACGCGATGTCGTCCATCGATCGCGCCCCCCTGACTTGGCGGAGGTCAATGCGGTCTTTGAGGATTTCGAAATCGGTGACTACATCCCCAAACTCGTTGGCCCGCCTGTACGCAAAGCGATCGCGTCCCTGACCGCCCGTGAGCGTATCGCGCCCTGCCCCGCCCGTCAGCACGTCATCACCGCGATTACCCTGCAGCTTATCCCGTCCTCGGTCACCCAAGAGACGATCCCTGCCGCTGCCACCGTTGAGCACGTCGCGCCCTGCCCCGCCGCGAGCCCGGTCATTGCCGCTGCCGCCGTTGAGGATGTCGTTGCCGCGCCCTCCCAAAAGAATGTCGTTGCCGCCGCCGCCGTTGAGGATGTCGTTGCCGGCACCGCCCCGCATGCGATCGCCACTAGTGCCGCCATTGAGGACATCGTTGCCAACGCCACCCACAAGTTGGTCGAGGCTACTGCCGCCATTGAGAATGTCATTACCGCTACCGCCGTCCAGGGTGTCGAGGTCGCTGAAGCCGTTGAGGATGTCGTTACCGTCATTGCCAGTGATGATATTTGGCCCTCTGCCGCCGCCGTCTTGTAGGAATGTCTCTAGAACATCGGGACTGCCGTTGGCGTTGAGATCGCTGAGGATGGCGAATCCGCCTGGGCCGTTGCCAAAGTCCGCTGCGGTATCTGCCACATCGACGATGCCATCGCCATCGCTGTCGGGACCATCCACCTGGCCATCGCCATCACTGTCGGGCAGGCCGGTAGGGCCTTCCGCCAAGTCAAAGATGCCGTCATTATCGCTATCCAAATCGCGGTAGTTGGCCTCACCGTCGCCATCGGGGTCAGGGGACGACAGGGTCACGATAGGGGTGAGTCCCTCCGGGGTGACGCTAACGAGGCCTGCCCCCACGAGGCCATCGCGGTCCGGGTCCGGAGCTCCGGCTTCGGTGACATCGGCGATGCCGTCGTTGTCGCTGTCCAGGTCCTGGAAGTCGAAGACGCGATCGCCGTCGGTATCGGTGGGGGCGGTCGTGCGGATGCCGCTGTCGGGCATGGTTTCTAGGCTATCTGCCAGGCCATTGTTACCCACCGGTCCGCTGAGACGCCCGTCCCCGTCCGGATCTAAATTTGCGCCAGCGCTGCTGTCGGCCTCAGTGATGTCTAGGATGCTGTCGTTGTCGGAGTCCAAGTCTAGCCGGTCTACAACCCCGTCTCCGTCAGTATCGCGGTTGGGGTCGCCCTGCTCTTCGTCGGTGTCGAGGATGCCGTCATTGTCATCGTCGAGGTCAACGCTGTCCACGATGCCATCCCCGTCGCTGTCCGTAACAGGCGCGGGGATTGGGGGCGGAACCGCTGGACCCTCTCCGAGCGCGGTCGCAGCGCGGCCAAATTCCGACTGGGTATCGACAACGTCGGGAATGCCGTCGCTGTCAGCGTCCGCAGGCGCATCGATTTGGCCATCGCTGTTAGCGTCCGGGGTCTCGGGGCCAGTGGGCAGCCCCGCCTCTACGCGGTCAGGGGTGCCATCCCCATCGCGATCGCGCTCTTGGTAGTCGGGGGTGCCGTCACCGTCGGCGTCAGGAAGCGCAGGGCTAGCCGCGTCGCCGAAGGTGCGAGGAGCACCGTCCGCTGGATTGCGGATGCCGTCACCATCGCTATCGGGGCCGTCGATGACGCTGTTGTTGTCGGTGTCCACCAGGGCCGGGTCGAGACCCGCTTCAACGAGGTCGCTGAGGCCGTCGTTGTCGGCGTCGAGGTCGCGGAAGTCAGCCGAAACGTCGTTGTCGTTGTTGGGAATAGGCAGTGGGATGCCGCCTGCGAGTGGATCGAGGGTATCGGCAAGACCATCGCCATTAGCATCGGGGCCGCTGACGAGGCCGCTGCCGTCGGGGTCCAAGCCCCCTGCTTCCGCAAGGTCGTTGATGCCGTCGTTGTCGGTATCCAGGTCACGGAAGTCGGCTACGCTGTCCCCATCCGTATCGGTTAGGGGCGGCAGGCTACCGCCACTACTCGGGTCAAACGCATCTGTAAGGCCATCCCCATCGGTATCTGCCGGGTCATCTACTCGACCGTCGCCGTTCGCATCAACATTGCTCGCAGCGGCAGCTTCCATGATATCGGGGATGCCGTCGCTGTCGGCGTCTAAATCCTGGAAGTCGGGGCGGCTGTCACCGTCGGTGTCAACCGGAATGTCCAGAGTGCCATCGCCGCTGTAGTCTGCTTGACCGGACTCGGGGCTGGTCTCCAGGGTGTCCATGAAGCCGTTGGCCCCGAAGGCATTACCCAGGTCAATCTGGCCATCGCCGTCGGCGTCGAGTACTAGTAGGCGATCGCTGTCTACACCGCTTTCATACAGGTCAGGAATGCTGTCGCTGTCGGCATCAAGGTCCAGCCGGTCCAGTACACCATCGCCATCGGTGTCGCGGGTCGGGTCGCCCTGCTGCTCATCAGCGTCGGCAATGCCATCGTTGTCGTCGTCGAGGTCTACGCCATCGCTGATGCCGTCGCCGTCGGTGTCTGGATTGACCGTGAGCGTCACGGTTCCCCCATCGCTGCCGCCGCTGCCGTCGACAACCTCGTAGTCAAAGCTGTCGGGGCCAGTGTATTTGGCCGGTGGGGCATAGGTGAAGCTGCCGTCAGCGTTGAGCTCTACCGTACCTCCCTGAGCGGTGGGGCGGGTGCCGGGGGTGGCGCTGAGGGTATCGCCATCAAGGTCGCTGTCGTTGTTGAGGACGCCTGCGATCGCGTCAACGACCAGAGGCGCGTCCTCAATGGCCGCGTAGGCGTCATCCTGGGCAACGGGATCGTCATTGATGCCGGTCACAGTGACGGTTGCCGTGGCGGTATCGCTGCCGCCGTTGCCGTCGGTGATGGTATAGGTGAACGAATCTACCCCGGTTTCCCCGACCGCCAGAGTCTCGAACTGGCTGCTGGGGCTATAGCTGTAGCCGCCGTCTGAGCTGATGGTCAGCTCCGC
>CAVRCJ010000001.1:0-374941 GCA_963719515.1 uncultured cyanobacterium | reverse complement strand
TGATCGTAATTGCTCAAAAGCGCCTGCTCGCAAAGGATTTCGGGCTCTCTGCGTGAATTGGAGTCAGTCTGGAGTCAATTTGGGCGACTATATACGTGTCAAAGTGGATTACGCGCTTACCAGTCTCGTATCAGCTCCGCATCCGTATTGTATTGGCCGTAATAATTTGTAATGAATTGACCAAGTGTTGTAGCTGGGCAAGTAAGAACAGTTGCCTTTTGTTGAAATTGGCATTCGATCGGCCCAAGTCCTTTCAACTCAAAAGCTTTGAGTTTTTGAGTTACCCTTCGATCGCTCTTCAAATGCAGTAGAACGCAGTGAAGACAGTTAGACCTACAGACCTTGATCTGAACCTCTGAACACATAGCCTTCCTCTGGCGAGAAATACGTAGCGATAGGACACACGGTCCTTAAGCCAACGTTCTATAGAGTATGAGGTACAGACTAATGATTGCAGATTCTAGATTTTATCAAACGACTGCTGTTTCTACGCTGGGCAGAATCATCGCTAGGCCTACGTTTCTTAAAGTTGTCAAGCCAGCTTTGGTTGGAGCCCTAATTGGAGGTTTCTCGGGAAGCGCGAACTTAGGCGTTTTGTCTGCATCGGCTACGGTGGGCTTAGGGCTACTCGATCCTACTTATGCCAAGCGTACTGAAATGATCACGCTTCGCGACCGGCAGTCTTCTCTCGAGGAGTTTACCGAGGGGCAGCTAAATCAGGTCAACGCCGAACTAGCTCATTTGAGAAAAGCCGTTCACCCGCGTGGCCGCGTGGCTGTGTTCGTAGATGGCTCTAATTTACATATCTCAGCAGTGAATGAGAACACAGGGCGCATCGACTACGACAAGCTGTTCAACTGCTTCAAGCAGGGCGCTTCAGAGCTGGCCAAAGTGATGTTCTTTACGGGCGTTGATAGAGCCAATTTAGCGCAACAAGGCTTCTTCGGCTATCTCCGTCGGCTGAACCATCCGATAGAAATTATTGGTAAAGCAGTAGCCCACGGAGAGGGCAGCAGCATGAGGGAGAAAGGCATAGATACTGAAATTGTGCTGAAGATGGTGGAACTGATGGATGAGTACGATACCGCTGTTTTAATCACGGGCGATGGAGATATGCTGGGTGCTGTTCAACGAGTACAGCAAAAGGGCCGCCGGGTTGAGGTGGTTGGCTTTCCTTCCAGCATGAGCCGTGTTCTGAGAGAGGCAGCTGATGAATTTATTGACATCAGTCAGCTCAAGGTCTTTGGTTAATCGACCTGTTGCAAAGCGGCGATCGCTAGTTAGCAGTACCAGCTAGCGATCGCCCAAAGTAGTCGCTACAGCCCATTACCAATCACGATGAAGGGTGCCCAATAGTAGGGGTGGGTCAGCTCGCCGCTTTGGGCTAAGGGCTCCCCCGTGCGGGCGTCGATGATTTCAACCTCAACGCCCCGCTCGCCTTCTAAGACTGTTTGATCGCCGGTAATCAACGCCTGCTGCGATCGCTGCAGAGACTCGGTGGCGCTGTAGCCGTTGTTGAGGGCGGCATAAAAGGCGTCCATCAGCACTTGAGTGCCGCCGTCGCTGACGGACCACAGGGAGGCGATCGCCGCGTCGGCCCCGGTGCGCTGCATCTGGTAGCCCAATCCCAAAATTTCCCGCCCGTCCCCCAGGGTGTCGCCAACGCCGGTTTCGCAGGCGCTAAGGACGATGAGATCGACGTTGGGCAGCTCCCAAGATTTTACGTCAACCAAAGAGACGGGGGTGCCGTCGCCAAACAAAATGAAGGATTGGCTGGCGTCTCCGGGGACAAAAGTGGCGTGGGTCGCCAGATGCACGATGGAATAGTCGTTCATCTGATAGATGGTGTCGGGGTGGAAGTTGGCGTTGAGCACTTGGGTCGTTTCTGGCAGCAGCGTGGCCAGGTTTTCCACTTCTTGACCGGCAAACTTTAGTCCGGTAAAGGTTTGCTGCTGGTCGCCCACCGTGATGGGGTAGCTGCCCTCGGTGAAGGCCCCGGCAAACACCAGCGGCTCTTCGCGGCGCTCTTTCAGGGCGATATCGGTGAGGCTAGCGGCGGTGATGTTGTTGATGCGGAAGTCTTGCACCACCCACTGGTCACCGTCGTGCAGCGCCCCCAGCGGAATGTAGCGCAGCTGACCGTCGGGGGCGTAGATGAGGGTCTCGGCGTTGAGGGTTTCTAGCTCGTCGGCCAGGGGTTCTAGCAGCCAGCCGTAGAGCTTTTGGGCTAGGGGCAGGGGGTCGCTGCTGGGGTCTTCGAGGGCCGAGCGGTAAGCGGCGATCGCCTCATTGAGTTCCACGCGCCCCACGTCGACGGTTTCTCGCAGGGGGATGCGGGCGTCTGGGGTGACGAGCACTAGCTCTAGGCGATCTTCGAGGACGAAGGGGTAGAGCAGTACGGCGTTTTGGTTTAAGGCGGCGAGGCTGTCTTTGAGGTCTTGGTAGTTGCTCAGATCTAGGCTTTCGTTGTCGGTGGTCTGCCGCAGCAGGGCGACCTGGTCTTGGACGTTGGGGCTCTGCAGGAAGTCGTTGAAGCCTTCGATTAGCTGTCGGCTTTGGCGGCGGAGGGCGATGATTTGCTCTTGCTGGGTGGGGGTGCGATCGCCTGTGGGGATATCTTCTATCTCTTTGAGCTGGCGGCTGAGGGTGATGACTTGGTTGAGGCGACTTGTGAGGGTGTCTTCGATGTTGGCTTCGGGGGGGCGGTTGGGGATGCCTTGGGCGGTGTTGCCGTTGCGCTGCACGTCTTCGAGGTAGTCTTCGAGTTCCTGGACTTTGAGCAGGTCTAGGACGCGCTGGGCTTCGAGGATGCGATCGGCTTGGAGGAGGAGGTCGGCGAGTTTACGGTAGGTGCCTTCGACGGTGTCGGTGAAGGATTGCTGCTGCTCGGTGGGGAGGCCGCGAATTTCTCCGCGAATTTCTTCGTATTGGTTGACGGACTGCTTAAGGAAGAGGATGGCGAGTTCGGGTTGCTCTAGGGATTCAAGTACGTAGCCAATGTTGTTGAGGGTTCTGCCTTCTCCGGCGCGATCGCCGATTTCCTGGAAGATGGCGAGGGCTTGCTGGTAGGTATCAAGTGCCGGTTGATATTGCCCGAGGTTGCGATAGACCAAGCCAATGTTGTTGAGTGTGACCCCTTCCACCTTACGATCGCCGATTTCTTGGAGGATGACGAGGGCCTGCTGGTAGGTAGCGAGGGCGCGTTGATATTGCCCGAGGGTATCATAGACCGCACCAATGTTATTAAGTGTGGTGCCTTCCCCATTGCGATCGCCGATTTCCTGGCGGATGGCGAGGGCTTGCTGGTAGGTAGCGAGGGCGCGTTGATATTGCCCGAGGGTATCATAGACCGCACCAATGTTATTAAGTGTGGTGCCTTCCCCATTGCGATCGCCGATTTCCTGGCGGATGGCGAGGGCTTGCTGGTAGGTATCGAGGGCGGGTTGATATTGCCCGAGGTTGCGATAGACCAAGCCAATGTTGTTGAGTGTGGTGCCTTCCCCATTGCGATCGCCGATTTCCTGGCGGATGGCGAGGGCTTGCTGGTAGGTAGCGAGGGCGCGTTGATATTGCCCGAGGCTCTGATAGACCGCGCCAATGTTGTTGAGTGTGGCCCCTTCCCCAGCGCGATCGCCGATTTCCTGGCGGATGGCGAGGGCTTGCTGGTAGGTAGCGAGGGCGCGTTGATATTGCCCGAGGCTCTGATAGACCGCGCCAATGTTGTTGAGTGTGGCCCCTTCCCCAGCGCGATCGCCGATTTCCTGGCGGATGGCGAGGGCTTGCTGGTAGGTATCGAGGGCGCGTTGATATTGCCCGAGGTTGTCATAGACCAAGCCAATGTTGTTGAGTGTGACCCCTTCCACCTTACGATCGCCGATTTCTTGGAGGATGGCGAGGGCTTGCTGGTAGGTATCGAGGGCGCGTTGATATTGCCCGAGGTTGTCATAAACCGCGCCAATGTTATTAAGTGTGGTGCCTTCCCCATTGCGATCGCCGATTTCCTGGCGGATGGCGAGGGCTTGCTGGTAGGTATCGAGGGCGGGTTGATATTGCCCGAGGTTGTCATAGACCAAGCCAATGTTGTTGAGTGTGACCCCTTCCCCTTGGCGATCGCCGATCTCCTGATTAATCGCTAGAGCCTGCTGGTAATAGTCCAAGGCAGGCTCATATTGACCAAAGCTACGAGAAATTGCCCCCAGTCCCGTCAAGCTTCGACCTTCTCCCTGACGGCTCTCCTGCGGAAACGCTGCGCGGACTTCGGGGTTGCGGTAAATTTCTAAAGCTTGCTCTAGCTTTTCGAGTGCGGGCTGATATTGACTCGTTTGCCACAGCTGCAGGACTTCACCAAAGAGGCGATCGCCCTCCGACATCAGCGCCTCAGCCTCACTGACCGGCGACTCTCCCTCAACCTGCGGCATAGCCCCCTCAACCTGAGCCATGGCCCGAGGCGCAACCGTCCCCTCTACCAACAGCACCGCCAAACCTAACCACAAGATAGGAAACCGCATAAGTATTTCTGGGCCAAAGACATCTAGCAGTATATAGCTCTGGGCTAAGGAGAAGGTATGAAAATAACCGCTGCGATCGCGTTATCGTCCCTAATCCTCTGGGCTAACCCCCAACTCCCGCAGCTTTGCCGCAAGCCGCTCACCTCGCTGACGCTCCGCCTCCGCCCGCTGGCGCTCCGCTTCCGCCCGTTGGCGCTCCGCCTCCACCTGCTGCCCTGCTGCCCGGGCCGCTTCCTCCGGCGTCGGCACCAGCGCCCCCTCCGGGGTAAAAAAGCGCAGCTTACCCTCACAAACGCCCAAATAGAGCTGCAGCTGGTGACTCCAGCGTCGCCCCTGCTCATCCAACGCGATCGGTCGGTACGTCCCATTCATGAGCTCAAACCCCTCAAATTCCAGTGAATCGGGGTCAAACCAAAAGTATTCTGGGGTGCGAAAAATGTCGCCGTAAACCTCTTTCTTTGGCCCTCGGTCCGTCTTCGCCGTTGAGCTTGATAGCAGCTCCACAATCACGTTGGGGTACTTACCCCCCTCCTCCCAAACCACCCAGCTCTTACGGGGACGTTTTTCAGCCCCGAGGATTACAAAAAAATCGGGTCCACGGAAATCTTCAGACTTGCGCTGATTGGGGCTGAAGTAGACCGTCAAATTACCGGCGGCAAAGTAGTCCTGCCGGTCTTGCCATACCCAGTTGAGGCAGCTCAGCAGCAGGATAATCTGTTCTAGATGCAGGGAGCTTTCCAACGGCGGTTCATCGCTATACAGGTCACCGGGAGGAAAGATAACACCATTTGGAGCCTGCTGATCGGACTGAGCCGCATCAAGGGCTGTTTGAGTCGTATCGAAGGTCGTCATAGCTTTTTCCCTCTAGGAGACAACTCAAGCCTACCTGAGAATGATTTGAAGATCTTTTGCCAATGAATCAGGAGCCGCTCGCCCAACAGCAAAGCTTTCCGCATCAATCTTAATCACCCTCAATCAAAACTCACTCCACCAGCGCCGCCATCAAAATTCGCTCCACCGCTTCAATATCCTCCGGCACCCGGTAAAGCGACAGGCTCTGAATCACATGCTTCTCTCGCCGGTCCAGCAAGCCAAACCGCCACACGTCCCCCGTCGTCACCGCCCCCATCAATCGCGGTTGCTGCTCTAGGGGTGGAGCTTTCTCCCACTGGTCGAGGGCAATTAGCTCCACCGCCAGCTGGTTAAACTCTTTCGTCACGTCTTCCTGCTTGGCCTCCACCACCAGCACCGGACCCTGGGGCTGCAGGAGCAGATAGTCCAGCACCCCCTGAAGCTGAGGCAATACGGCGATCGCATACTCAATCCTCAGCTGGGCCTGAGCGCGCACGGCAACATCCATCAGCACCGGAGCAATCAGGGTTTCGCGGCGAGAGGTTTCGTTGGCGAGATCCACCAGCGGCAGCATGTTGTCGATCCGCTGGCGAGTCTCGGTGAGCTGGTGCAGGGAGCCCGTGAACTGGGGAAGCTGAATATGCTGACGGGTGAAGCCATAGCCGTATTCGGCCAGAAGATCGTCCGTCGTGACCGTAAGCTTCCCGATTTGGCTGAAGGTATAGGGCTGCTGAGGCTCAAGAATCGACATCAGAATCAAACCTTGCCGTTGTGAGACACCTTTAAAGTCTATTCGATGGATCGTCTCGCGAATAAATTTCTCGGCACGGTTGCGATCGCCCCAAAAACCCGCTACTATTCCAAGCCATAGGACCACTGCGTTCTATAAACACAACCCAACGCCCGAGGAACTCGGCGCGCCCTGGAAGTGAAGACGCACAACCAGGACGCTAACCCCCAACGCTGACATCAGCAGCGCGGCGGCTAACATGGATTTTATCCTGTGGTAGCCACCCCGTTCGTGATGCGCGGGGTGGCTTGGTTTTGAGGGCAATAACCCAACACCACAGAGGTAAAATCCATGACTTACGAATCTACGCCGCGCCCTGAGCTCGTTGAAGAGCAGGGCGACAGTTCCGCTAGCCCGGCCAACGCCGCCACCAACCCGGACACCAGCGGCCCTAGCCCCGACGGCTACCGCTCCGACGGCCACGACACCCTACGGCTAATCGCCATCGGCCCGCCCCAAGCCGTCGAAAACTGCCGCTTCCAGCTTCATCACCTCGGCTACGCAGAGGCCAACGACTGGTCGCACCCCATGCCCGGCGTCACCACCGACTCCCTGCGCGTCATCAACCCTAGTCACGTGATGCGCATCCTCACCAAACGCATACCCCGCCCTCGCAAGATGGATTAACATAGCGAATCGTGGCGTTGCTGAACTAACCTGTAATCAGTGACGCCATGAGGGTTATCCCTACAGCATCGCCTGAATCTCTGAATGCCGATCTACCCCTTCTAAGGCATAGCGGTTGTAGCCATTACGCTGAATGATCTCTTCTAGATAGTCCACTCGGTCTTCTGTGAGCGGATGGCTAGAGAGGTACTCGATCTCTGGTCCAGAGGACTGAGTAGCCTGACCCAACGTCTGCATAAAGTTGCGTAACCCATCTGCTGCATAGCTCGAAGTGGATAAAATTCGGTTGCCCAAAACATCAGCACGTTGCTCCTGCTGTCGACTGTAATGTAGGCTTACCAGCGTCGCCAAAAAGTCTGTAGCCTGTATATTTGCCTCGCCTGCGAATCGGCTGATCATGTCATCGCGGAAGAAACTCTGTACGCCGTGCGAAAGTACTGAGTGAGACACCTCATGGGCTAACAGTCCCGCCAGTTCAGCCTGCGAATGAGCCGCTTTAATAGCTCCGGTGTTGACAAAAATCTTACCGCCAGGGAGAGCAAAGGCGTTGATGCTGGTGTCCTGAACTACAAAAAACTCATACTCAAGTTCCCGTCCAGAGAGTTGCGCCATCTCTAGCCCGAGCTGAGTGACATACCTAGCGACTGAAGCTTGCTCTTTATCCTCATCCTCGACCAAGGTGAGCTGTTGCTTGTAGCCCTCAGCGAGCTGCGCCCCTAAAGCCGACTCATCACCTACCATCATCTTTATGATGTCTGCGGTTTCAAGGGCGTTATCCAAAGATTCAAACGGTCCATCTCCGGTAATTACGCGGGTTGCCATGTTGACAAGGCCGCCAATGATACCGCCTCTCCGTCGACTGCGGGTAAAACGCTTGTATTCTTTGTCGCCAATCTCCTCAAAGTCTTCTGCTTGGGGATGATCTAGGTTTACCAGGGCAAATTCGCGCGCAGCGATTGAAGCCTCTAAGTGATCGTCGGCATCTGAGAGGGCTTCTACCCTGGTCATAATCACATCAGGTAGATAGGGGTAGTTGGTAGCCGCTCTTTCTAAGAGCTCGAGCGCCTCATCTTCCTGGTCCTCTTCTGCCAATATTTCTGCTAGAGCCAGCGTTCCGGGAATAAATTCGGGGTCGGCAGCGTAAAGCTGCTGAAGTGTCTCAAGGGCGAGCGCCTCATCGCCGTCATCTATAGCGGTTTGGGCGTTAGTCCAATAGACCTGGGCTTCGGGCGAAAGCGAACCAGCTTCATAGATGGGGTCTACAATCTCAACAGCAGGCTCAAACTCGGGTTTGAGCTGCCGGTAGAGTGCCACTGCCTCATCAATCTGACCATTGCGGTAGAGCTGATCGGCCTCTATGAAAGGGCTGCTCGTGCTCCCGTTTGCTTGGCTTACTATCAGCTCGTTAGCTGTTGCCGAACCAACGGTATTGATTTGTACCGCTGACGGTTGAACTGAGTGACCCGCTGCAGGCCATCCCCAAATAACTAGAGCCGCACTAAGCAGCAATAGCACTAAACTTTTTAGGTGTTTCATCGTTTGAAGGTTGAGACTAATTAGAGCAGAGAAGCTTGTATCTCCAGAGCGTGTCAGGTTCATTCAAGTTGCCGGTCATGACGACCTTGATACGACTAGATATACCGCTGTAGGGAACCGAGATACGGCCAGTACCAGAAGTAAGGCCGGTGTCGAAGATTAGTCGGTTTTCGTAATAAAGCTGTAGCTGGTCGGGAATGTTAACCATGTTGTACTCGATTTCGAGCTCACCGCTGTTGCTGTTCATCTGCAAATATTGCTCATAGATACCCCGGCTTCCATAAGCGAGTTCGGTGTCGCAAAACTCTACTGGGTAAGCAACTGGAAGATAGCCTGCCTCGTAACAAACCTCAAACTCTGGCAAGTTGCTGTCTTCCTGGGAAGCAAAGGCGCACAAAACCGCTGCGTTAGTCGATGTGAGACTTTCTTGCCGATTGAAGCTGCTGATAGGATCCTCTTCCGATGGATGGATTAAGCGCTTGCCTTGAGGAACGGGCTGCAGCTTGGATGGTTCAGTCCCGGTGCGGACGTGGACTCCCCCGCTGATACTTCTCACCTCAAGCTTGCCATCTGTAGACATTTGGGTCTCAACCCAAATGTCTTCATTGCCAAGGCTAGCAACCTCCTCATCGGAGAACGGTACTATGACCAAGTCCTGAGGACGAAGCACATGCAAGATGCAAGCACCGCTCTGTCCTGGCGTATTTTGCAGTAGCGTTTGTACCTGCGAGACGATGGTTTCACCTGTCCCTTCAATCGTGAAGGGTTCTTCTAGGCCGCAATCTAGAGTGGCATTCATCTGCTCCTCGTTGCTCCACCAGAAGCCCTGAGTTGAAGTTTCGCATGTGCTGTTGCCCGCCGTTTGACACTGTTCTAGCGCCTTATTGCAGGGATTTCCTGACAGCGCTGTGGCAAAGTTGACACCTGTCTCTCCGACTACATTACAGTAGGAAACACGCCGAATAGGCGCTTGAGCCAGCTGCTTGAGCCATGCCACCGTAAACGGCAGTGTAGCTTGAGATGCAGTCCGCCCACCTCTAACCTCCACACCCTTCTCGCAGCCCTTGGCGCGATCGCCCCCTAGCCCCCAACCAATGATAGTGGTCTCAGAGGTCTGAAGTTGACATGGAAAGTAGTAGATCCCCGGCTCTTCTCCAGCCGCCGCTATGACGTGAAAGTCAAGAACGCTACCGCTGGTGCGAAATCCTAGTTCAGCAAAGGTTTCAAGATCTGCTTCCTTAGTAATCAAATCTCGACCCGGTCGGAATGCGGTGTTCACCTCTACAGGAATTGTCTCGTTTCCTTCAGTACGGATAAAAAATTTAGCGCTATTATGAGAAATGCTTTCAACGATTGCCTCCTCAGGAATATCTGCAGATACGTTGAGGCCTATCGCTACTGCTAAACCTGTAGAAATACCCAAAATAGCTATCAGCTTGCAAGTTTTGACAGCCTTAATAGTTGTGATCATTTAGTCTAAGTACATGCAATAAATGGGGACTCATCCTATTGAGTCGTACCGCTACGCCTCTATCAGAACGTGAAGATTTGTAATATGAACCGTCGCTGGTCCATTCTTGTTAGTAGAATTTCTATTGCTGCATTGAGAATCTGAGGATATTAAATCTCTACAATGCTGAACAAGATAGTCGTACCGTAAGACCAGTGAATATAATTTACCGCGTTTCGAAAGAAACCCCCAGAATTCAATACTTTCTTAAGAGTGTATATTTTTCATAACATGTTGACGTGGGGACCTGCGATCGCCCTATTGATCGGCTTGATGCCCAAATCGACGCCTACGCTACGGCCTTTGTCTACCACTCCGAAGCGGTTTCTGTCGCAGTGTGAACAGCGCGATCGCATAAATGAGAATAGGCAGCAGACTATAGAGGTACTTTTGACGCTTGCAGATGTTGATGACTGCGAAGAAGCCAATCGCATCTTACTCGAAGCAGATAGCCTTCAGCTCGGAAATTCTCGTCTTCAAGACATTGGTGTTCTAGCCGATTTTACCCAGCTTAACAAACTGTACTTAGACAACAATCAGATTACCGATTTAACTCCACTATCACAGCTCACTAACCTATACGATTTGACTTTTAGCGGTAACTCGGTAAGCGACTTGAGCCCGCTTGCTCAACTTGTGAGTTTACGGACCCTTAGGCTATCAAGAAATCAAGTTGAAGATCTACGTCCTCTAGTATCCTTGACTAATTTAGAAGTTCTGGAGCTTGAGGACAACGCCATTCGAGATTTAGCGCCATTGAGTAGACTTATTGCACTAAATGAGCTCAATTTGTCTACAAATCAAATATACGATATATATCCTTTACAAGAGCTGACTTATTTAGAAAATCTCCATCTCAACAACAATCAAGTTGAAGACCTAGAGCCGCTAAGAAACTTAACAGCGCTGGCGACAATAAGGCTTATCTCAAATCAAGTTGTAGATGCTTCCCCTCTATTACTTTTAGAACAGGTGACGAGACTTAGTTTGCAAAATAATTCTATTGCTGAAAGCGATCGCCTTAAAATTGAGCAGGCGGCTCACTTACGACGGCTTAGAGCTGGAAATGAGTGCTTATACTGCAACCTTAGTAACATAGACTTCAGCAATGCTGACCTGATTGGAGTTCAACTCAAAGGTGCTGACTTATCTAGTAGTAATTTGCAAGGAGCCGATTTAGCCGGTGCCATTTTGGACAACGCTAATTTACGCAACGCTAATTTAGCAGGGGCAGATTTGGAGCGGGCTAGCCTGCTCAACGCGCAGCTAGATGGGGCTAGCCTACAAGATACTAATTTTTGTCAAGCCACTTTGCCGAATGACGAGTTAGGCCCATGTGAGCGAGAAACATTGATACCATAACCAATAGCGCAATTGATATGATTATAAATTTATTAGCTCCCTTGGTATTTACCTTACCCTCCGTCTCGGCTTTGTTACCCGCAACTTTAGCCGTCGCGCAGCCTCTCCGCTTTGCTAGCTTGTGCGCTCAACGGGAGGATCTCCCCGCCGCTGAGCGTCACACTATTGAAGTATTGCTGGAGACGGCGGAAACTAATGACTGTAACGTAGCAGATAAATATCTTCACGGTCTGGAGCGCTTACGGCTTGACAATCGTCAAATCAAATCTCTAGCTCCTCTAACCAGTTTGACTCAGCTACGAGTATTATCTCTTGGAAATAACGAAGTTGAAGACATTGGCCCACTGTCAGCTCTTACTAATTTGCAAACTCTCGATCTAAGTAAGAATCAGATTCGGAACCTCAGTCCGCTGACAAGTCTAACCCGGTTAGAGATTCTCTCTGTCGACGAGAACCGTATTGAAAATATAAAACCTATAGCTCGCCTTTACTTAACCGAACTCTACATCAAAAACAATTGGATTAGTGACTTGTCACCCTTAAGCTCTCTTACTACACTAACTAACCTTGACTTGATTAGCAACCGCATAGAGTTAGTAGAACCGCTAGCCCAATTGGTAGAGCTCAAAAGTCTCAGACTTAGTGGAAATGCAATTCGCGACATCAGCAGTCTATCGCCGCTTCAGCAGCTTATTGAGTTCGAACTAAGAAACCTCCCTCTCAGAATTAAAGGTTGTCCTGTCTATCCTGCAACTATCTGCGCCTTTAGCGATGATGCCGCCGAACTGTACCAAACAGGCCAGCAGCAATCCGAAGGGGGTGACCTGGACGGCGCACAAACCACTTTTGAAGCGGCGCTACAGGTGTACCGCACCACGGGTAACCGCCTGCGGGAGAGCGACGCCCTAGACCAAATTGGTAACCTCTACGCCGAGCGGGGAGAATATGCCAACGCCCTGGACTACTATCAGCAGAGTCAGGCCGTTCGACAAGCCATCGGCGATCCGCAGGGGGACGTGGACTCCTTAGCTTACTTGGGCGAAACTTACATTCGCCTAGGACAAACTGAGCGGGCGATTGCCTTACTGAAGCGAGCTCTTGAGCAATACCAGCCTATCCCCCAGGGCACTGATCGACGAAGTTCTGACCGCGAAGGACAGGGTCAAGAAGGACTAATTTTCAGGGCGCTAGCGCTGGCCTACAGCCGCTCCGACAATCTCACCCAGGCTCTGCGGTTTGCTAAACTCAGTCTAGCTGACTACCGAAAGAACAGCGATGATGCCGGGGAGGCGATCGCCCTCAGCCGCGTCGGGGAGGCCTACTTAGAGCTAGGCAACCTAGACAAAGCACGGCTCTACCTCACAAAAGCGCTAGAAATTTCCCAAGCCGCAAATGACCCAACCGCCATGGCCCGCAGTCACTACGGCTTAGGTCAGCTCGCTGTCCGACAAGATGAAGTCAGCGAAGCTCTAACGCAGTACGATCAGGCTCTATACCTATGGCACAATATTGAGGATGGTGGCGACAGTACCGACAACACCTACGTCAGCGGTGAAGCCGAAACCCTCAGCGCCAAGGGAGAACTGTTGCTGCAAAATAAGCCAGAGGATGCGGCGATTGTCCTGCGAGATGCAGTGCTTGCCTGGGAGCAGCAGCGACCGGGGCTAACCGACGCAGACAAAATCTCGATCATCGAGACCCAGTCTCACACCTACCGCCTATTGCAGCAGGCTCTAGTTGCTGTGGGCAACAGCGACCAAGCCCTAGAAGTCTCCGAACAAGGGCGATCGCGAGCCTTTGCGGAACTGCTTGCCCACAGGCTATCGCTGCGGGGTGAACCGCTTCCAGATCAGCAGGTGCAGCCCCCCAGCATCGAGAAGATTAAGGCGATCGCCCAGGCACAGGACGCCATCCTGGTGGAGTACTCGCTGGTGGAAGACGAGCTTTACATCTGGGTAATCGAACCGACGGGACAAATCCACTTTCGCCAAAGTCCGATAGATAAGCCACTGGCCGATTGGGTGATTCAAAGCCGCAGAGCTTTGGGTATACCAGGGGTGCTGCTGCGCAGCGCCGGTATCGAGGTCATCGGAAGAAATCCGCTGCCGAGCAAAGAGGTGCTCTATCCCTTACACCAGCTCTTGATTGAGCCTATCTCTGATGTTTTGCATGGCGAAAACGGCGCGAACCACAACACCCCGGTCGTCATCATTCCCCACGATGCCCTATTTTTAGTCCCCTTCGCCGCCCTACCTGACGAAAATAACACTGCGCTAATCGAAAAGCACCCGCTGCTATTTGCCCCCGCCATCGGCCTGCTCAACGTCTCGCCGCAGCGATCGCCCCTGCGCGTCGGTACCGATGCTGCCCTAGTTGTTGGCGATCCTAAAATGCCTAATCGGCCAGGCAGCATCGTCCCTTGGAATCAGCTCCCGGGGGCCAGACGAGAAGCAGAACAAGTGTCGCCGCTGCTCAGCGCTACACCTCTGATAGACACTGCGGCGACGGAGAAGGCGGTGGTGTCGCAAATGCAGACGGCATCGATTGTACATCTAGCCACCCATGGCCTGCTCGACGATCTGGACACTGGCATTCCAGGCGCTTTGGCATTAGCGCCAACAGATGACGACGACGGCTATCTTACCGCCGCCGAAATTACTGACTTGTCTATGAGCGCTCGGCTAGTGGTACTGAGCGCCTGCGACACAGGGCAGGGTCGTATTACGGGAGATGGCGTCATTGGTTTATCCCGCTCGTTTTTGACAGCGGGGGTAGAAAGCTTGGTGGTGACGCTGTGGGCCATTCCCGATGGGCCAACGGCGGAGCTGATGGAAGAGTTCTATCGTCAGCTCCAGCAGCAGCCGAATCGGGCGATCGCCCTTCAGCAGGCGATGTTGGCCACCCGCGATCGCTATCCGGATGACCCGGCGCGGTGGGCGGCGTTTACTCTATTTGGGGCGGCGGAGTAGGGAGGTTTAGCGGCCTTTAAAGACCGTTGCCGATGATGACGAAGGGTGACCAGTAGTAGGGATGGGCATAGCGGGATGATGCGCTGCTAGCAGTGGTCTGCACGTCGATAGTCGCGTCCTGCTCGGTGCTTCGGTTCGGCCCAAAGTCGGCGTCAGTACTGCCATAAAGCATCTGAAGCTGGGCAGTCTGCATGGCTTGAGCGATGGTGACGGGGGTGTCGGCGGTGTTTTGGGCTAGGCTGCCGTAGAAGGACTGCATGACTTCGCTGGTAGCTGCGTCGCTTACTTGCCACAGAGAGGCAATGACAGTGTTTGCGCCCGCAGTGATGAAGGCTTGGGCGATGCTAGAAACCTCTCGCCCGTCAGATAATTCTACGTTCTCTCCCGGATTTGCTGCCCAGTCATTTTGTGCTAAGCCAGTTTCACAAGCAGAGAGGACAACAAGACTGATATCTGAAAAGAGCTGGCGATCGAGGTTGATATCAGAGATGCGCCAGGGTTCTTGAGTCCCTAGAACTAGAAATGAGGAGACGAGGCTAGTAGGGTCAAATAGGCCATGGGTAGCAATATGCAGAATCTGATGGCCCGGTGCCTGGAGGATAGCGGATTCGTCAAACTCGGCATTGAGCTGCTCAGTACCTTGGTAGACGCCCTCGTCTGCTCCGTTTTGCTTGACGATTGCGTTAATTTCGGCGGGGACATTGTCTAATGCCCTGAAGCTAGGGATACCTATGTCGGGGTTGGCGGGGACGGGGTCGGATAGTCCCAAGGCGAGAACGGAGGTTTCGTTGGGGCGATCGGGCAGGGGGCGGTCGCGGTTAGTGAGGCTAGCGCTGTTGACAGTGGAGATAGTATAACTTTCGGCTAGGTAGCGATCGCCATCAAACAAGGCAGCGATGGGGATGTAGCGAATGGACTGGTCTAGGGAAAACACCAGGTTTTGGATGCCATTCTCGCGCAGCTCAGTTTCCAGTAGGTCGGGCATCAACCAAGTATAGAGCTGCTGAGACACCGTCTGAATCGCTTGAATGCCAGTTTCAGATTGGCAATAGAGGCTGTTATCTTCGCACTTGCGCATGAGTAGGCGAAATTTCAGCACAGCTTTATCAATCTCAGCTTTGCCGATGTCGTTGACTTTAATAGCGTTGGGCACCCCGGCTTCTGTGACCCACATCAGCCAGAGGCTGTCGTCAAGCACAACAGGATAAATAAGAACAGTATCTGGCTGGGCGTTGACAATGTCTTGACCAGCACCGGTGAGGGTATTAATGGCAATAAGGGGCTCTCCTCCTCCAATACGTCGCTGAATCTCAGCGGCAAATTCCTGGACCGCTTGGTCAAATTCAGCGGTGAGGGCGCGGCGGTCGGCCTGTAGGATTTGCATGCGATCGCTTCCAAAACAGTCGGAAGCTTGTCGACAGGCAGCAACTTCTTTAGCAAAGCCAATGATGCTTTCATATTTACGATAAATGTCTTGTTCAGCAGGACTGAGGAAGACGAGACGACTGGTGGGGGCAAGGACTTGCCCTCGGGTATACTGTTTGATTTCTTGAATTTTAAGTAGATCTAAGACCTGCTCCGCTTCAAGCAAACGGTCTTGTTCGAGAAGTAAACTAGCGAGATTGCGATAGGTGTCCGAGATAGTATTAGTATAAGATTGAATTAGTTCTTCGTCATCGATTCTCTGGCGAACTTCTTCCCAAACATTAACAGACTCTTTTAAAAAGATGGTTGCAAGCTCAGATTGGCCATCTTGTAAAAATAGAAGTCCTATGTTACTCAAGATAATTCCTTTTCCTGCGGGAAAATCTATTTCTTGGATAATTACAAGCTGCTGCTCATAATAATCAATAGCTTCTTTAAATTGTCTTAGTGCGTTGTGCGAATATGCTAGCGCGGTTAAAGCTTGCATCTCGAAAATGGGATCGCTAATCTCACGAGTAATAGCTAGCTGTTGCTCGTATAAAGAGACAGCTTGTCGATATTTTCCCAAATTATAGTAAGCCTCACCTAAACCACGTAATGCACTAGCCTCCATTGCACGCTCATTGATTTCGCGAGCAAGCTCTAGCTGCTCCTCATAAAGAGGAAAAGCTTGTGGATACAATTCAAAGGCGCTATACGCGTTAGCTAAATCGCCCAGAGCGCGGGTAATTCTTATACGGTCGCCAGCATCGCGGGCAGCTTCTAGCTGCTGTGAAAAGTAGTCAATACTGTCATTTTGCTGTTGAGATTGATCTACATTACTAATAGCAAGATTCAGATCGTTCATGGCTTTCCTTTCTAGCTCTGAATCATCAATTTCAATAGCAATTTCTATTACTTTTCTGTATAAATCTACAGCTTGCTGAAAAATACCTACTTGGCGATAAGCGCTACCTAAATTATATAAAGCTGAGGCTTCTTGTCTAGGGCTATTAGTATCTTGAGCAACGATGAGAGCCTGCTGATGATAGTCGATTCCAGCTTGATAATCTCCTACCGCACGAAGGGCTGAACCTATTGCATTTAGTGTACGTCCTTCTAATTGCCGCTCTCCAAGTTTTTGATATAACTCCAATGCAGATTGTAGTGATTCTATCGCCTCACGGAAGTTTCTGTCATTGAACTGTTGTATGCCTCGATTATGAAATTCGTCTGCCCTCTCTAGTTCAGTACGTAATCGAGCTTGAGCTACAACTAGAGGAGTCTTCAATACGATCAAGTTAGCGATGGTCAAAGATTGAGACGAAACAGCCGCTGTAATAGGTAAAGCAGCAATACATACCGGCAATAGAAATTTTAGATAATAGCGCATGATTTGAAGATCGGTGAGAGTAACTAAGACTAAATAAGCAGATTAGTACAAGTTAACCTGCAGTGCAAATTAACCTACGCAAGTTAGATTTTGTAAAGACGGTTCTGAGAGCCTAGTTAAGGAAACGTGCTGATATAGTTTGCATTTTACGATCTAACTACAATTTCTCAAGCCTATCCGCTTACTTCTAATCAAACTGTACAGAGGGAACAGCATAGCTAATTTGCAACAATTTCTTTATAAAAGAGACCTATGGCCTTGACTACGCTCAAGCATTTTTTACGCGCTTGACTGCCAATTGAGCCTAATTGATTAGTATCTACTTACAGGAAGTCATCTATTTCTGCGACAGAGAAAATTACAATTTCAGTTAACAAAGCCTAGCAGTAACTCCAAGACTTAATCGATGCTGCTGGCCAATCATCTATCCTCGCCATCTCATCAGCCCTCTTACCTCGACACACCTGAAATAACACCAACCAACATTCGGATCATCGGCTCTAGTTCCTGTGGAACTCGATGAAGGATTAAGTGTTTCTCCCCCCAGTACAGCAAGTCAAACTGCCAAATCTGCCTTACGCTAACCGCCCCATAAAGCATCGGCACATCGCTCTCAATCCACTGATCTAAAGCCAGCAGTCCGCACCAAGCTGGGTAAACCCGCTGTATAGGTTCTCCCGCTCAGCCTCAACAATCAGAAAATTGCTGGCTTCAAAGTAGTAGCTGAAGCTGCCCTTCAACCAGTTGCTCACAGTAAGCGGGTACTCCACCCGCGCATCACCTCGCCCTTTCGCAAAAGAAAATCCATACCCCTTGCGCTGCTAGAGGTACGTGATGACACAAGGCGATCGCCCCTACGGAACCAGCCCATCACCACCGTAAGCGATCGCCCGACGAATACCGTCATCTATTTTCAGACTTCAAACGTGTGAGGAACACAGCGCCATGGAAGGCAACTTCAACCCGATAAGCTCATCTTTTCTATTGCAAAACTGGACTGGATTGTTAGAGGAATTCGACCCGAATAATCTGACCCGAAACGGTCGCTTTTCCGATGACTTTTACCTGCAGAGCATCGCACCAGGAAGCGAGGTTACCGTTGACCTTGCCTCTAATGAAATTGACGCCTTTTTGCAGCTCATTAACGCCGATACTGGCGAAGTTATTTCATTCAACGATGACAGCAACGGCAGCCTCAACTCCCAGCTTTCATTCACCGCTCAGCCAAATATCGACTACATCGTTCGAACCACCACCTTCGCCGTAGGCGACACCGGCAGCTATACTCTCTCCACCGACGACGGTCTGCTTACCCCGGCAAGCCCGCTCTCCAGCAACCAGGTGATCGGCGGCAGCCTTAGCTCCGGCGACTTTTCCAACCCCAACCGCAACGGTCGGTTCTACGACGGCTACCTCTTGAGCACACAGCCAGGGGAAGTTGTGACTATCGACGCCGCCGGCAGCTTTGACACCTTCTTACAGCTTGTCGACGCAGACACAGGGGCGCTGCTGGCCCAAGACGACGACAGCGGCCCCAACCTCGATGCCTCGCTTTCTTTCATTGCCACTCCAGGCCGCAACTACATTGTCCAGGCCACCTCCTTCGGCGCTGACGTAACGGGAAACTACACCCTCAGCGTCCAATCGGTTCGCCCCAACACACCCGGCGATCCCCTGATCGGGTTTGACCCTTACAGCGCTGGCTTTACGCCCGCTGACCTCAACAGCCCCACCGACGGCTTTGGCAACAACATTTTGAACCCGGCGCTGGGTTCGGCGGGGTCACCACTCCTCGACACCGTTCCCCTCGACTACGGCAACGGCTTCTCCACCCCCGCTGGTCAAGACCGGCCCAACCCCCGTGTGATCAGCAACGCCATCTCTCAGCAGGAGGGCGTGGTTCCTGAGCCGCGCGGCCTGACCAATTTGATCTGGGGCTGGGGGCAGTTCTTGGACCACGACATCACCCTCAACCGCGACGTTCCGGAGGAAGAGGCCGAAGCCGAAGGGCTAATTGTGGAGATTGAGATTCCAGCGGACGACCCGGCTCTCAGCCCCAGCAACGTCATCAGCCTGCGGGAAAGCCAATTTGTAGAAGGAACGGGCACCAGCCCCAACAACCCCCGACAGCTGCCCAATGCCATCACCCACTTCGTAGACGGCTCTAACGTTTATGGCTCTGACGAGGCCCAGCTCACGGAGCTACGGTCCTTTGGCGGCGGACGACTGCGCACCAGCAGCGGCAACCTGCTCCCGATTTCCTTCGAGGGTCGTCCCCAGTTCCTTGCTGGAGACGAGCGGGCTAACGAAAACTCGGTGCTCACCTCCCTGCACACGCTGTTCGTCCGCGAGCACAATCAGATTGCTGGCAGGCTCGCACAAACCCACGCGGACTGGACGGATGAACAGCTATTCCAGCGCGCCCGCCAGATCAACATCGCCCAGATGCAGAACATCACCTTCAACGAATACCTACCGACGCTGCTGGGCGAGGCGCTGCCGGACTACACCGGATATAACTCGTTAGTTAATCCCTCTATTCAACGGGTCTTTTCGGTCGCCGCGTTCCGCCTAGGGCACACCCAGCTCAGCTCCGTTGTGCCGCAGCTCAACGTCGACGGTACTCCCAGTGGGAGCGATCGCCGACTGAGCGAGATCTTCTTCCCCGGCGTTGGGCTGCTGCAGGAGGAAGGCATCGACGGCTTTTTGCGAGGCGTCGCGTCTTCCCAGAGTCAGCGGGTGGACAACCTGGTGATTGAAGACGTGCGCAGCCTCCTGTTTGGAGAAGGCCCCAACTCCCCAGCACGCGACCTCGCCGCCATCAACATTGAGCGGGGACGGCTGAACGGCGTTGCCGACTACAATACGGTGCGCGAGTCCTTCGGGCTGGCGCGGGTTACAAGCTTCTCCCAAATCAGTACTAGCCCTGAGATTCAGCAGACCTTGCAGGAGATCTACGGCAGCGTCAACGACATCGACGCCTTTGTCGGACTGCTGGCCGAAGATTTAGAGCCAGGCAGTAGCGTCGGCGAAACGGTGGGCGTGATTTTGCAAGATCAGTTTTTGCGGCTGCGGAATGGCGATCGCTTCTACTTCGAAAATACCCTGCTCCCCGAAGAGGTGGAGGCCATCCAAGATGTGAGCCTGTCGGATATCATCCGCCGCAACACCAACACCACCATCATTCAAGACAACGCCTTCTCGCTGACGAACTCGGGCAGCGAGGCAGACGAGCGGCTAGACGGTGGCTTGGGCGAGGACCTGATCTTTGGCAACGGCGGAGACGACTTTATCGTCGGCTTTGCCGGCGAAGACACCCTCATCGGCAGTAGCGGTAACGACACCCTGTTTGGCGGTAGCCAAGGCGATCGCCTCTATGGCAGCACCGGCAACGACATCCTTCGAGGCGACGGGGGCAGCGACACGCTCCTGGGGGGTAGCGGCAACGACATTCTCAACGGCGCGAATGCCCGCTCTGCTGGCGTCGGTCAGCACGACGTATTGACCGGAGGGGCAGGCAGCGATCGCTTTATTTTGGGCGATATCGAGGCGATTTACTACCTGGACGGCCATCCCTCTAATTTTGGCTTCCAAGACTTCGCGGAGATCACCGACTTCCAGCCGGGTCAAGATGAGATTCAGCTGCAGGGCAATGGCTCAAACTACGAAATCGAGCTGTTTTCGATAGGGGTCGGTACAGCTGATGCGCAGCTGCTCTATCGCGATGATGCGACAAACCAGGTGGAGCTGATTGCTATCTTGGATAACGTGACGGATAACGCCACTGCGATTCGCAACAGCTTTGTATTTGTCTAAGGTGTGCTCTCCGCTGTGTTGAGAAGAGGTCCAGGGATATGCCCCTGGGCCTCTTTACTTAGGGCGTTGCTGATTTGGGGTATGCCTTTTGTAAGGACATGGCAGTGCCATGTCCCTACCGCCTGACTTTAGACCTATCTTGTGACTCAGCAATTCTCAGTTTAGGAAATCAGCTGGTGTCGGGCGGTATCTCTAGCTCTAGACCGTCGAGCATGAAGGTGAGTAGATGGTCCCAACTGTCGAAATACATGTAGCGGGTCAGTGCCCGCAAGTCATCAAAAAAGGTCTTACGGGCGCTTAGATGCGTCCTGAGCAACTTGTACTTAGTATCGAGCAACTCCAGCAGGGTGTGGAATAGTAGCGCTAGGACATTGAGGGTCAACAAGAAGGAGGCCAGATGCTGCTGGCCGTGGCCGAAGTTGTGCTCTAGGTTGTAGCCCTTGGTTTTGAGCGTGTTGTTGTTCTCGTTCTCAATCTTCCAGCGGGAGCGAGCGGCCTGCACTAGCTCAGCGACGGTGCCGTCAGTAATGGCGTGATTGGTGGCAAAAGCGTTCTTGTAGAGGACCTGGCCGTCAGGGCGAGTCACCGTCAGCTCACACCAGTTGACGCTCAGGGCGTCCTTGTGGTCAATCAGCGGCACCCCATTGAGGTAGCGGTAGGTGTAAGTCTCCTGCATCTTGCCGGTCCAGCGCTGGGTGACGACTGTCGGTATCTCGATACCCTCTAGATGCTCGTAGAGCGTGGTGTGAGACTCAGGGCGGCAGGTGAAGATGAAGTTGAACTGTTGCTCTTGCAGTAGCTTGACTAGGGGCTGGCGGCAATAGAGGTCATCGCCCAGCAGCGTTGTATTCCAGGCGCTGTAGCGTGCGCCATGACCCAGCAGCCAGCGCTTTGCTGCTGCACTCTCGCAGTCTTGCTTGTCATGACCATCCTGCGGCACCACAAACTCTGGCATCAGCGGCAGCACCTCGCTGCGCCCAGGGCAAACTACCACTGGCGTCACTACGCTGTGGAAGTAGTGGGTCTGCCCATTCTTGAGCGCTCGCGTTGAGCATGCTGGGCAGTGGATCTTCTTGGAGCTGAAATACTCCGTGCCGTCTAGCGCTATCAGCACCGTCCCGCCCACCGAGCGCATCCCCTCTAGATGCCCGCTCTCCTCTAGCACCGCTATGATGTGCTCAAACACCGCCAAAAGGCAGCTCGGACTCACCCCATCGAGCAAGCTGCGAACCTGGTTGTCGCTCGGTATCTGATGCACCCCGAACAGGCTTTGAGCATTACTACTGCCCTTGTTCCCCTCCATTGCCCGCTGATACGCTAGAAACGATGGCGTCTGAGTGAAGAACACGCTGAACGCGCTCAGCGCTGCATCTTCCATCCCATATCGACTATTGCTCCCCCTGCGCTGGTCCGGTAGCGTTGCCAGCACTTGGCGGAAGTAGCTTACGATGGCGTCAAATTTGCCTGGTTGCTTCAATCAGCGTCACGCTCAGCTGCGTCTCGATGTCATCACACTACTCCTAATCCCTCAACCATCGCTACCCTTTCGCCAAACTGAGAATTGCTGCTTGTGACTATAGCCCGTTGCCAATCAGGATGAATGGTGCCCAGTAATAAGGATGGCTCAAGTCTCCGCTGGCCGCTAGGGGCGTTCCGGTGCGCCCATCAAGGACTTCGACGTCAGCGCTGCGCTCTCCTGCAACGACGGCTTCGTCGCCAGTGATTAGGGCCTGCTGCGATCGCTGTAGGGCTTCGGCTTTGCTGTAGCCGTTGTTCAACGCGGTGTAAAAGGCGTTCATTAGGGTTTGGGTGCCGCCGTCGCTTACCTGCCAGAGGGAGGCGATTGCCGCTTTGGCCCCGGCTTCCTGCATCAGGTAACCGAAGCCTAAGATCTCTCGTCCATCGCCATCGCGAATACCGCCTACTCCTGTCTCACAGGCGCTCAGCACTACTAAGTCGGTGTTGTTCAGGGGCCATAGCTCAACATCGCGGAAGGTGGCGCGATCGCCGTTGCCAAACAGAATGAAGGACTCGCTAGGGTCACCAATGACGAAAGCGGCGTGGGTTGCTAGGTGCAAAATGGAATAGTCGCTCATGCGCGCTTCGGTTTCATCGAGGGTGAAGTTGGCGTCGAGTAGGGTGGTGGTGTTATCGATGCTGTCGGCTAGGGTTTGAACCTCGTCGATAGTGAACGGCAAGCCGTCAAACGTGAGGCGATCGCCCGTAACCTCAACGCTTTGCCCCTGCGACCCAAAGGCTCCAGCGAGAATTTTTGGGGCTTGAGAGGCGTCATCCCAGTCGGCGAGGCTTAGGGCGGTGATGTGGTTGACGCGGTATCGCTCGGCGAGCCACTGCTCCCCGTCATGAAGGGCGGCCAGCGGGATATAGCGTAGTTGCCCGTCGGGGGCGTAAATCAGGGTTTGGGTATCGGCTTCTTGCAGGGCAGCATCTAGTGGACGGATGAGCCAGTCGTAGAGCTGTTGAGCCAGCGGTTCAGGATTACTCGTGGGGTTATCCAAGGCTTGGCGGTAGGCCAAGATGGCTTCATTTAACTCGGCCTTGCCGACGCCGACGGGGCGACTGATGGGCGGGGCATAAGGTGTGACGAGCACTAGCTCTAGTCGATCTTCAAGGACGAGAGGATAGATGAGGGCGGCGTCTTCCCCTAGCTCTAGTAGGTCGTCTTGGAGGCTGCGGAGCAGGGCAGGTTCTAGATTTCCTCCTTCGGTGGTTTGCCGCAGCTGGGCGACGAGGTCTTGGACCTGAGGTGTGTCGATGAAGTCGAGAAATTCTCTGAGAATCGCCTTTTGCTCGTCTTCGATGTCGCGGCGCTGCTGCTCTTGCTCAGGGGTGCGCTGGGTGAGGTCGTTGGGGATAGCCTGGAGCTGTTTGCCCAGCTCAACGGCTCGGGCGAGACGGGCATTGTATTCTTCGAGAAGTTCGTTTTCTGGAGGCAGCGTCTCGACACCTTGACGAGTTTCGGGAGTGCTACGGACGTTTTCTAGGTAGTCGTCGAGTTCTTGGACTTTTAGCAGGTCCAAAACGCGCTGGGCTTCGAGGATACGGTTTTCCTGCAGCAGCAGATCGGCGAGTTCGCGGTAGGTTTCTTCAACCGTATCAGTATAGGACTGCTGCTGCTCGTCGCTGAGGCCACGAATGTCATCGCGGATGGCTTCGTACTGATTCACCGACTGCTTGAGGAAGAGAATGGCGAGTTCAGGCTGATCTAGAGCGCTGAGTGCAGAGCCCATATCACCTAAGGTTTGTCCTATTCCAGCGCGATCGCCCACTTCTTGGCGAATAGCTAAAGCTTGCTGATAGGCCGCTACCGCTTCTTCGTATTGAGCGAGCTTCTCGTAGGCTAGGCCTACTCCGTTGAGGGCAGAGCCTACTACGGCCTGATTACCAATGTCTTGACCAATGGCGACGGCCTGTTGATGAAACGCTAGCGCTTGAGAATACTGCCCTAGTTCACGGTAGTTTGCGCCGATGTTGTGGAGCGTGTGGCCTACCCCTGCCTGGTCGCCAATCTCCTGCCGGATGGCCAGAGCCTGCTGATAGAACTCTGAGGCGCGCTGATATTGTTCAAGATCGGCATACAGCACGCCGATGTTAGTCAGGGTATTTGCTTCCTCAGCGCGAGCACCGATATCTTGGGAGATGGCTAAGGCTCGCTGAGCGGTCTCCAGTGCAAGCTGATACTGCCCTAGCTGGCCATAGGTCACGCCAATATTGTTGAGGGTAATTCCTTCGCCAAGGCGATCGCCAATTTCTTGGCGAATGGCTAGGGACTGCTCGTAGAGCTCCAGCGCCTGCTGATACTGTCCCAAGCTGTCATAAAGCCCACCAAGAATATTGATAGCACTTCCCTCCTCGGCACGAGCGCCGATGTCTCGAAGGATGGTTAAGGCTTCCTGGGAGGTCTTCAGAGCCAGCTGAGGCTGTCCTAAATCGAAGTAGACTAAGCTAATATTGCCCATGTTGACTCCCTCCCCAACCCGATCGCCAATTTCTCGGCGAATGGCTAGGGATTTCTCGTAAAGATTCAGCGCTTGCTGATACTGTCCCAAGCTTTTATAAGCAAAACCTATATTGTTGAGGATGTCGCCCTCCCCGGCGCGATCCTCAAGTTCCTGGGTAATGGTAAGGGCCTGCTGATAGAAATCTAGTGCCTTTTCGTACTGCGCTAGGTTTTGGTAGACGCCACCAATATTGTTGAGGGTCGTGGCTTCCCGATCGCGATCGCCGATATCTTGTTGAATGGCCAGCGCCTGCTCAAAAGTCTCCAGCGCTAGCGAGTAGCGCCCAAGACTGTTGTGGATTGAGCCGATGTTGTTGAGGATATTACCCTCTCCAGCGCGATCGCCAACATCTCGAAGGATAGCGAGGGCCTGCTCGTAGGTCTCTAGCGAGAGCTGATATTGGCCCAAGCCGCCGTAGATGCCAGCAAGATTGTTGAAGGTAGTCCCCTCTCCAGGGCGATCGCCAATCTCCTGCTTGATAGCCAGGGACTGCTGAAAGAGGTCTAGCGCTACCTGATACTGTCCCAAATTGCCGTAAGTTAAGCCAATGTTGTTGAGAGTAGTGCCTTCACCAGCGCGATTGCCAATCTCTCGGTTAATGGCCAAGGCCTGCTCATAAGTTTCTAGAGCCGGTTGATAGCGCCCCAATCTGTCATACACTATGCCGATATCGTTGAGGATTGCTCCCTCTTGGGCAGGACTGCCGAGCTGCTGACTGATGTCTAGCGCCTGCTGAAAGGTGTCCAGCGCCTGTTGATATTGCCCTGTGTTGATATAGACTTGACCGATGCTACTGAGGGTGATGCTCTCCCCTAACCTAGCGCTCACCTCTCGGCGAATTTCTAGAGCCTGTTGGTAGAACTCAAGGGCAAGTTCATACTGCCCTAAGCTGTTGTACACCGAGCCAATATTATCGAGAACTGCACCTTGCCCAGCGCGATCCTTCACTTCGCGTTTGATTGCCAACGCTTGCTGAGTAAGTTCTAGGGCCAGCTCATAGCGGCCTTGCACATTATGCACTACACCTATATTGGCGAGGGTTGTGCTTTCCCCAATGCGATCGCCAATCTCTCGGTCAATCGCTAGCGACTGCTCATAAAGCTCGAGGGCTAGCTCATATCGGCTTTGAGCCTTATATATAGCACCAATATTATTGAGGACAGCACTTTCCCCAGCGCGATCGCCCAACTCTCGGCGGATAGCTAGCGATTGCTCATAGGCCTCTAAAGCCTGAAGATACTGCCCTAGATCGCTGTGAGTCAATCCAATATGATTGAGGACAAGGCCTTCCCCAGCGCGATCGCCTAGCTCCCGCTTAATGATTAAGGCCTGCTGAAAGACATCCAGGACGGATTCATAGCGTCCTAAAGCCCGGTAGACTATGCCGATGTTGCCGAGCACGGAACTCTCTGTCGCGCGATCGCCTACCTCGCGGCAGACTATTAAGGCTTGCTGGTGAGTTTCTAAGGCTTGGAGATATTGGTCAAGATCATCGTATATCAAACCAATGGTATTGAGAGTCGTGCATTCCCCAGCGCGATCGCCCGCCTCCCGGCGAATGTCCAGAACCTGCTCGTAGGTCTCTAAGGCCTCGTCATAGCGTCCCTGGTCCTCATAGATGCTGCCAACATTACTAAGAATGATGTCTTCTCCCGAACGCTCGTCCATCCCTCGGACAATGGCTAAAGCTTGCTCATAGGCATCCAGAGCCTGGTCGTAGCGTTCTTGGCTGTCGCGCACAAGACCAATACTATTGAGAGTCACCGCTTCCTCGGGCTGGTCCCCTACCTCACGACGAATCGCTAAGGCTTGCTCGTAGGCCTCAATGGCTGGCTCAAACTGGCCTTGATTCTGATAGGTGTCGCCCATCAGCTTGAGCATGGTTGCCTGCGTGCGGGGCTGCTCCAATTCAGTGAATATAGTCAGCGATCGCTGGTAAGCCTCAATAGCCTCTTCCTGTTGATTCTGTAGGGTGTAGTTTTGAGCGATCCAGTACCAAGTCCATCCCTCCTGCTCTTGCTCTTCTGCCTCCTGAAGAATGGGTAATGCTTGCTGATACGTTGCTAGCGCCTCCTCATATCGCTCTTGGATTTGGTATAGAGTTCCAAGAGCCTGAAGAACGATTCCGCTCAAGCCGAGTTCGTCTGATGCGGTAAATATGTCAATCGATTTTTGATAGGCGGCGATCGCTTCATCGAACTGCTCTAGGGATTGATGCACCGTAGCAATGAAGTACCACGCAGACCCAATTTCTTCCAAGTTTTCCGCCTGCTGAAACAGGGAGAGCGCCTGTTGATAAGCCGCCAAAGCCTCATCATATTGTTCTTGCTGCTTATAGAGATTCCCGAGCCGATTCCATACGTTCCCCTCAGAAATCATGCTCCCTATCGGCTGTAGGACAGTCAGTGCCTGCTTGTAGGCCTCCTCAGCCAAATCAAACTCTTGCTGATTTTCATAGATCAGGCCTTTGGACAATAGGGCAGAATTCTCAACCAGTCGAGCATCAATGCTCCGGCTTATTGTCAGCGACGCGGCGATCGCCTCCAATGCCTCATTCGGCTGCTCCAGCAGACCATAGCCCCGGCCAATCCAGGCTAGACCCAGTGCTTTGTAGTACTCCCGACGTAGCTCGGCAATTGAACCAGCTTCAGCATCGGCGCTAGTATTATTTAGCAAGGCTAGGCCCTCATTCAAGGGCTCTAATCCATCCTCTGGCTCTCCCTCGCGGATGCTGATAGCTCCTGTATCCAGTAAGGCAATTCCCTCATCCACCGATGCTCCCAACTCGCGAAACAGGCTCCGCGATCGCGCTAGGGTTTCCAGCGCCGTCTCCCGCTCGTCAAGCCCGTATTGTGTGACTGCGAGCCGATGTAGCGCACGGGCCTCCGCCAATTGCGTTTCGGCATCAGATTCTAGACTCTGATAGATATCAAGGGCAGCCTGTACCAGCGATCGCCCCTCCTCATACTCAGATAGCCACCCCTGCACAAGAGATAAGGAGACCAGCGCGTTCGCCTCGCCCAAGGCATCGCCACGCTCCTGATACAGGTTTCGGGCTTGCTCTAGTGTTTCTAGGGCCTCTAGAAGGCGGCCTTGATAGAATAGGCGATCGCCCTCCGCTAGCAGCGCCTCAGCCTCGCTTATCTCAAGCGACGCCTCCCCCTCAGTCTGCACTGACGGTGCAGACCCCTCAGACTGTGCGAGGACGCGAGGAGCGATCGCCCCCTCCACCATCAGCACCGTCAAACCCAACCACAAGACAGAAAACCGCATGAGAATTGCTCCGACCGAGACACATAGCAGTGTATACCTCTCGGCCAAGAGAAGGTATGGGAAAGCGATCGCCCCTCATCCCTACCGCACCGCCTCCACTGCCGCTTCCGCGTCCACCAACCCCGCACCAAAGAAATACTCCTCTGGCGAAATCGGCTCCGGGAACGGAAATAGGCCCGATACCCGGTCCTCCATCAGCGTCAGACCTACCTCCCGCTGCAGTCGGTAGCGGTTTAGGTCCGCGCGGGTGAGCGTCAGGCCCTCATAGCTCGCCGTCTCCCGCAAAACCGCCAGCAGGCGATCGCGCTCCAGCGACGGGTTTACCCCCTTCATCAGCGCCACCACCCCGGAAACCGCCGGAGCCGAGAAGGAGGTGCCCTGAACCTGGACGTACTTACCTAACGGGTCTAGGGCCGCACCCCAGCCGTAGGGCGGGGCCTCTAAAGCGCTCCAAAACCCATCGACCCAAGTGCCCCCCGTGGTGAGAATGCCGCCCTGCTGGAACAGATTTGTCTCCCCACCGGGGGCCACCACGTCGAGCCGCCCGCCGTAGCTGCTGTAGTAAGTGCGCTGGCCCTCCAGATTGGTCGCCCCCACCGAGAGCACCCCCGGCGTCGCGGCGGGAAAGCCCACGCCGTCGACGCTGTCGTTGCCCGCCGAAGCGACAATCACAAGCTCGGGGTTCTCGTCTAAAACGGCGAAAATCTGGTCAACAAACGCCTGGTCGGGTACCGCGCTACCCAAGCTCATGTTGATTACATCCGCGCCTCGGTCGGCGGCATAGCCCACCGCTTCAATCAGCCGCGCTGTGGTGATTTCCCCCTCAATGCCAAATACCCGCACCGGCAAAATCTTGGCCATAGGTGCAACCCCAATCGCCCCCTCCCCGCCCTGGGGATGGGCAGCCACTACCCCGGCGGACCAGGTGCCGTGGAACTCGGACGAGATATCACCACGAATGAGGTTGCGGATGAGGCTAGCGGTGCGGGCGCTGGAGAGGCTGGGATAGCGCTCCTTGATCCGCCCTGCCAAACCGCTGTAGGTCTCCAGCAGGGCGGCGTCTGAAAGCTGGAAGGTGTTTTGCAGGTGGGGGCGTAGCAGGTCCACCTCGGCGGCGCTGATGCGGGTATCGGGGTCGCCGGGAATGCAGTCGGGCTGGGCGTTTGGGCAGTTGGCCTCGCTGGTGAAATCCCAGCCGTACTCTTCGCCGGGGTAGCGGTCGGGGTGATCTTGGGTGGAGTAGAGGTTTTGCGCTAGGTCGGGGTGGTCCCACTGGATAAGGCTGTCGATAACGGCTACCACTACGCCCTCGCCGCCGTTGCCCTCGCCCCAGGCTTCCGTGGCGCGGATGTCGGTGCGGGGCTGCAGTCTGCCGCGCTGAGGCGTACTGTCGAGGTGCCAGGCGAGGGGAGACAGGCTGCTGGGGAAAGCGGTGTCGATTTTGGGGAATGAGCCCAGAAGCTGCTGGAGCTGGGCGGCGGCGTTGGGGCGATCGCTCAACGTCGCGTCTTCGATATCCTGCGCCTGCACCCGGTAGGGCACCGACTGAATGAAGTTGGGCGTGGCGGACTCAACTCCCACAGCGCCGTGGAGGCGATTGGCCACCTCCAGCACCGCTAGCCCCACCTCGCGCCGCGATCGCACGAGGTAGCGATCGCGGGCAAACTGTAGGGGCCTCACCACCTCTAGGCCGTAGCGATTGAGCAGCGCCTGCCGCTCGCTGCCCGACAAATCCGGCTCCAGGCTGAGCAAAATCTCGTTGGGTAGCACCACTTGCGCAGCGTCCTCCCCACTGCCCACCGTCAACACGGGCAGAGTTGCCTCGACGTAGGGACGCTGGGCGATCGCCTGACGGACGGTTTCCCCGTCTTCAGTGGTGACCAAGGCGTAGCGATCGCCTAAGGGACTGACCCACACGTCGAAGCGCAAGGGGGAGGGGGAGCGACCGCCCCGCGTTCCTGTAGGCTCTCCCCGAAGGTCGGCCTCAAGCTGAGCGTAGGCCGGCTGCCCAACGCCCCGCGTGCCGGACTGTGGCGCAAAGGCGACGGCAACGACGTCGGACTGGGTCGTCAGCGGAATCTGCTGGCCGAAGAAGGAATAGGAGTCCTGGGGGGCGGGCTGGAACTGGGCGGTGGCGGGCTGGCGGTGGGCGGCGAGCAGGGTGAGCAGGCCAGTGGATAGGGCGATCGCGCCTAGTAGCGGGGTTCCCGTAGGTCGCTTCATTGTTTTTTCTCCTCAACACGTCTTAGTCATAGGCTAAGTAGCTCTGAGGTGTCAAAGGGTATGGCGCTTGAAGTGGACCGCTGGAATCTCTACAAAATACGGGTGGTGTTGGAGAAAAGCTGCTAGATTCCAGGGGTCTGAGGGCCACCATCAAACACTGTTAATTTCCATACCTCTATTCGGCCTAGCGGTATAGACTACTGGAGTCATTTGGCGGAGAGAATTTGATGCGTTTCCTCATCACGTGGATTGGCATAGCGGCAGTGGCGCTTGTGGTAGAGGGGATGGTGGCGGGCGGGGTGCTGGCGCAGGAGGCGGAGCCGATTTTGCAGGTGGAAGGGGTGCTGGAGGAGGGCGATCGCGTTGTTCCAGACGATGACAGCCTCTATGATGCCTATCCTGTGGAAGGGCGAGCGGGCCAGACCTTGCAGATTGTGATGGAGAGCGAGGCGTTTGACACCTACCTGCTGCTGCTAGACCCGCAGGGGGAGGCGATCGCTCAGAACAACAATTTGGACGAAACGACGACGAATGCGGGCCTGGTGGTGACGCTGCCGGAGGATGGCACCTACATGGTGATTGCTAATGCGGCTGATGCGGAGAATCGGGGGCGGTATCGGCTGATGGTGCGGGAGGTGGCCACAGAAGGACAATCTCAGGGCAGTGAGGCGGAGTCACCAGTTGAGGATGATCGCAAGGCAGAGGCCGATCGGCTGTTCCAGGAGGGGATTGAGCAGTTCAATGTGAGTCAGTTTCGCGAGGCGCTGCAGTCGTGGGAGCAGGCGTTAGAGATTTATCGGAAGATAGGGGACCGGCAAGGGGAAGGCAATGCCCTGGGCAATTTGGGCCTTACATACAACAACCTGGGGCAATACCAACAGGCGATCGCATTCTATGAGCAATCCCTTGACATTGTCCGAGAGATAGGCAACCGGCGCGGGGAAGGCAATGCCCTGGGCAACTTGGGCAGTGCCTACCGCAACCTAGGGCAATACCAAGAGGCGATCGCACTCTATGAGCAAAGACTTGAAATCGCCCGAGAGATAGGGGACCGGCGCGGGGAAGGCAATGCCCTGGGCAACTTGGGCAGTGCCTACCGCAACCTAGGGCAATACCAAGAGGCGATCGCCTTCTATGAGCAGCACCTTGAAATCGCCCGAGAGATTGGCGACCGGCGCGGGGAAGGCAATGCCCTGGGCAACTTGGGCAGTGCCTACAGCAACCTAGGGCAATACCAAGAGGCGATCGCCTTCTATGAGCAGCACCTTGAAATCGCCCGAGAGATTGGCGACCGACAAGGGGAAGGCGTTGCCCTCGGTAACTTGGGCACTACTTACCTCAGGCTAGGGCGATACCAACAGGCGATCGCCTTCTATGAGCAGCACCTTGAAATCGCCCGAGAGATTGGCGACCGACAAGGGGAAGGCGTTGCCCTCGGCAACTTGGGCAGTGCCTACCGCAACCTAGGGCAATACCAAGAGGCGATCGCCTTCTATGAGCAGCAGCTTGACATTGTCCGAGAGATAGGGGACCGGCGCGGGGAAGGCAATGCCCTGGGCAACTTGGGCAGCGCTTACGACAATCTAGGGCAATATCAGCAGGCGATCGCACTCTATGAGCAACGACTTGAGATAGCCCGAGAGATAGGGGACCGGCGCGGGGAAGGCAATGCCCTGGGCAACTTAGGCATCGCTTACGACAACCTGGGGCAATACCAACAGGCGATCGCGTTCTATGAGCAGCAGCTTGACATTGTCCGAGAGATAGGGGACCGGCGCGGGGAAGGCAATGCCCTGGGCGGCTTGGGCATCGCTTACCTCAACCTGGGGCAATACCAACAGGCGATCGCCTTCTATGAGCAGCACCTTGAGATAGCCCAAGAGATAGGGGACAGGCGCGGGGAAGGTGCCGCCCTGGGCAATTTGGGCCTCGCTTACCGCAACCTGGGGCAATACCAACAGGCGATCGCTTCCTACCAGCAAGCTCTAGCCATTCACCAAGATATTGGCGATCGCGCTGCTCAAGGAACCTGGCTCAGCAATATCGGCAACCTCCTTACCGACCAGAACCATCCCCAGCTCGCCATCCTCTTTCTCAAGCAGTCCGTCAATGTTCGCGAAGACATCCGCGACGGCTTGCGTGACTTACCCACCGAGCAACAGCAGTCCTTCACCGACACTATTGAAAGCACCTACCGCAAACTCGCCGACCTCCTCCTCCAACAAAACCGCATCCTAGAAGCACAGCAAGTCTTAGACCTGCTCAAAGTCCAAGAACTCGATGACTACCTGCGCGGTGTTCGCGGCAACGCCACCACCGCCAGCGGCGTCGAATACTGGCAACCCGAGCAAGAAATCCTGGAGCGCTTCAACGCCCGCCAGCAGCAAGCCATCGAACTCGGCCAAGAACTCACCCAGCTCCGCCAAACCCCAGAGAGCGATCGCACCCCCGCTCAGCAAGCCCGCATCCGCGAACTCGTTGACCTAGAGCAAGAGCTGACCCGCCAGTTCAACAACTTCATCGACAGCGACGAAATCCTTACTCTCATCAGCCAGCTCAGCACCACCACCCGCCAGCAAACCCTCAACCCCGCCGATATCGCCGCCCTGCGGAACGACCTGGGCCAGCTCAACGCCGTCCTGCTCTACCCGCTCATCCTAGACGACCGGCTCGAACTCGTGCTCACCACCCCCGACTCTCCCCCCCTGCGGCGCACCGTCGAGAACGTCACCCGAGAAGACCTCAACCGCGCCATCCTCGCCTTCCGGCAGGCTCTCGAAAACCCCAATAGCGACGTCATCACCCCCGCCCATCAGCTCTACCAGTGGCTGGTTGAACCCTTAGAAGACGACCTCGCCAACCTCGACATCGACACCATCATCTACGCCCCCGACGGACAGCTGCGCTACGTTCCCCTCGCGGCCCTCCACGACGGCGAGACCTGGCTGGCCCAGCGCTACGCCGTCAACAACATCACCGCGCGATCGCTCACCGATCTTGCCGCCCAGCCCGCCAAATCGCCCAGCGTCCTGGCCGGAGCCTTCGCCGACGAGACTCTCAGCTACCCTGTGCAGGTGGGGCAGCGCAGCGTCGACTTTCAGGGTTTGCCCTTTGCCGGAATAGAAGTCGAAACCCTAATCGCCAGCCTGCCCAACATCACCCCCTTCCTCGACCAAGACTTTAGCCTCGCTGCAGTGCGATCGCGCCTCAACGAGCACGACATCATCCACTTTGCTACCCACGCCGCCTTCGTCCCCGGCGTTCCCGAAGACTCCTTCATACTGTTTGGCAACGGCGATCGCCCTACCCTAGCTGACGTGCGCGACTGGTCCCTGCAAAACGTCGATTTAGTCGTGCTGAGCGCCTGCGAAACGGGGCTGGGCGGCTTTGGCAACGGGGAAGAGATTTTGGGGCTGGGCTATCAGTTTCAGCGGGCTGGGGCCAGGGCAACGTTGGCTTCGCTGTGGCAGGTAAACGATCAGGGTACCCAAGTGCTGATGACCGCCTTTTACGATGCGCTGCAGCAGGGTGAATCTAAGTCTAGAGCCCTACAGCTCGCCCAGCAAACCCTGATTGCCCAGGGCGAAGCCACCTCCAGCGAAGATGATGGAACCGCAGATGCGATCGCAGCTCCGCAAGGCGGCGGACCCGCCACCATCGTCCCCACAGGCGCAAGAGCTAGCTCGACCGGCCTCAGCCATCCCCACTACTGGGCACCCTTCATCCTCATCGGCAACGGCCTTTAATTCTACAATCCACAAGTCGTACGGGCGCAGCATGCTGTGCCCCAACCCATCCAAACCATCCCCAAACGTACCGGCACAGCATGCTGTGCCCAACCCCATAATCACCATGAAATCTATCAAACCCACCCTCACCGCCCTCCTAAGCGCGATCGCCCTGCTCAACCCCACCGCGATCGCCCCTGCCGAATCTGCACAAACAGAACAGGGCATCGAACTTCGGGGGGCTGAGTCACAGTTAACTGAGCAGTACACCACCGCCATCGAAGCGGGCCGCGATCGCCGTCACTTAGAGCGCATTCCACTAGACGAGCGCACTCCTGAGCAACAGCAGCGGCTCGAAGACCTACGCATTCTCCAGCGGCAGTTCGTTCATCAGTTTCGTGAGTTCCTCGACAGCCCAGAAGTCCAGCAGCTTGAAGCGTCCCGGCAGCGACAGGCGACCCTTCCCCTCGAAGATCTCGCCGCCCTGCAAGATAACTTACAGCGCTTAGAGCGGCCAGCGGCGATCTTCTACCCCCTGCTGCTAGAAGACCGCATCGAGCTTGTTCTGCTCACCCCCGACGCGTCGCCGCTCACCTACACCGTACCGGTTTCTCGCGCTGAGGTCAGCCAAGCTGTCGCAGCGTTCCGCCAAAGCTTGGGCGACCCCAGCAGCGACCCGCGCCCCGTCGCTGAGCAGCTCTACCAGTGGCTCATCCAGCCCATGGAGGTAGCCCTCACCGCTGCGGGCACCGAAGCGCTGCTCTACGCCCCAGACGGCGCGCTGCGCTATATTCCCCTTGCCGCACTCCACGATGGGGAAAGCTGGCTCACAGAGCGCTTTATCGTCAACCGTATCACAGCGGCAACCCTGACCGATTTAGAGCGATCGCCCCAGGCACCTCTGAGGGTCTTAGCCGCAGCCCACACGGAAGGCACATACGACATTGAACTTGGCGATCGCCCAGTTTCGCTGACGGGCCTGCCTGGAACCGGCGCTGAAGTGGAGGCGATCGCTGCGATCGTGCCTGAAACGACGGTGTTGCTCAACGAGGCGTTCACGACGGCGGCGCTCCGGTCTCAAATGAACAACTACACCGTCCTGCACCTAGCTTCTAACTCCGTCTTTGTCCCCGGCTCCCCGCAGGACTCCTTTATCTTGATGGGCAATGGCGATCGCGTCACCCTCGCCGATATGCGTAACTGGTCCCTGCAAAACGTGGATTTAGTCGTGCTGAGCGCCTGTGAAACGGGGATAGGCGGTTTTGACAACGGCGAAGAAATTTTGGGCTTTGGCTATTTAGCGCAGCAGGCTGGTGCCAGAGCGGCGATCGCCTCTCTATGGGCCATCAGCGACGGCAGCACGCCTGCGTTTATGGAAGCGTTTTATCGAGCGCTGCAGGAGGGCAGTTCCTACGGCGCGGCCCTGCGGCAGGCGCAGCTTTCGATGATCAAGCGCGAAGATGTCTCTCCAAGCCTGAGAGGCACTGTCATAGAAGGCGCAAGCCTTGAGCGAAATCCCTTAGCCCACCCCTACTACTGGGCACCCTTTATCCTCATCGGCAACGGCCTTTAATTCCACAATCCACAAGTAGTATGGGCGCATCAAACTGCGTCCCAACCCATTCAGAATTCAGAACCTCAGGCAGCACCTCAAAACTTCCATAGGTTCAAAATGCTCAGAGCTATTTCCCATTAGTGAAGAATTCTGTAGTCTAGTGGCGGAGTCGTGCCCTGCCGCTCAACGACCTAGAGGACTGATAATGGATGACATCTCTCAATACTGGACCTTTCTGCATCTCACCGCCGCTGGAACCCCACAGCGTAGAACCATTGACAGCACCCGCACCTGGCTTGAGCGAGAGGGCAGCGATCGCATATCGCGCCAGGAGCTGCCCCACCGCGACATCCAGCGGTGGCTGAAAGCCCATCAGGCGGAAGCTGCAGAAGCCTGTTTGCGATGCTTCATCTCTCACCAGATTGTCTACGCTTGCCAAGACCTAGAAGCGGGCTTTGGCAAGCGCCACGGCGTCAGCCGCTACGACCTGCTGCATCTGGTGCTGGACGACACTTCCCTAATCCGCGATCGCCCCCAATCGTCGTACCAGTCATTCGCCAGCAAAGTTCTCGACAGTTTCGACCCACAGCAGAGCAGCCTCAGCACCTGGACTATTCGGCTTGTTCGCCAGCACAGCGAGGTTAATGCCGTCCTCCTAGAGCACGGCGTTTATTTGGTCAGCGATTGGGCTATATTAAACGATACCAAACCCTCTCAGCTTGAGGCGTCAGGGATGTTTCATCTGCTGAGCGCCGTCGAAATGTCCCAGGCTAGCGCCCTCCTAGAAGGCTATAATGCCGTCTACCGGAGCGATCGCTGGCGGCAGAAGCAAAAGCAGCGGGTAGGACGGTGCGCCCCCCCAAGCACTGACCAGCTGCAGCGCATTGCCGCATATCTGGCCGACGAGTATTCGCTGTCGCTATCGGCTAACCAGGTCATGCAGCAGCTGCAGAGCCTGGCCCAGCAGCTTCGCGCCCTGCGCATCCACAACCGCAGCAAGGTGCTGCCCACCGATTCTTTAGACAACCCCGACCAAGCCAAAACGCTAAATAGTCTCTCCGCCACCGATGCCAGCTCAGATGACGTCCAAGCCGACGTCTTTCTGGGCGAATACCGGCAGCAGTTTCTCTCTAGCCTAGACGACGCCCTAAAAACCGTCGTTGAGCAGCGGGTCAGCTTTCTAGGACGGCGGAAGGGCGATCGCCCCCAGCGGTTTCTCAAGGGGCTGCATCTGTTTCACTGCCTGGGAGAAGCCATGAAAGACATTGCCCCCAAAATTGGCTATATCCGTCAAGATCAGGTGACCGCTTTGCTGAAGCTAAAGCCCCTGCGGACCGATGTGCGGCACCAGATGCTGCAGCTGCTGCGCGATCGCATCCTGCTGCTGGCAAAAACCTTCACCAATGCCGCTAATCTACAGGATCTCGACCAGCGCCTCGCTCAGGCGCTAGACGAAGAGATTACAGACCTGATTCACGAAACCGAAGTGGAAACTAGCGTTCGCCGCAACGGTCCCCTGAAAAGTCGATTTGCCCGCCACCTGTGCCGATATTTAGACACCAGAATTTAAGATTAGGAGATTAAATATCATGACACTTACTGAAGATTCGCTGGCTCTCGAAGCCGAGACACAGTCTCCCAACCTAATTGTTTTGTCAGAAGAAGATCTAGAGCGAGCGGTTGCACAAACTGAAACCCTCCGTCCCGCCGAGGGCTGGCAAGCTCATCTCAATGCGATCGCCTGGGTGGGATTTCAGCAGTGGCTATCTGAGCGGGGCATCGCCGTAGAAAACCCCGCCTGTTCGGTGACGCGGCCTGAGGTGGCGGGGCTGCTGAGCGCCGTGTGCAGCCTAGAGGTTAACGGCTTTCGCCTCTGTCTCATTCCCGCTGGGAGCCTGGACGACGAGGCCGTTACCATTCCCCGAGCTGCTTTAGAGCTAGCCGCGTTTGTGCCACAGCTATTGGTGCTAGTCGACGTGCGGGAGGAAGTCGGACAGGTCGATGTGCAGGGATGCCTGCGCTATGACCAGATGCGCGCCCATATCGCGGCGCTGCCAGAAGAATTGACCGCTCATCGCGACTGGACTTACACCATCCCCCGAACCTGGTTTGATCTTGACCCCGATGCCTTGCTGCTTTACCTGCGCTGCCTGCCGCCCGAAGCTCTGGCGTCAGGCTCAGTGGCGTCAGGCTCAGTGGCGATCGCGCCCCCTACGCTGCCCTCTGTAGCTCAGGTGCAAGAGACCCTATCCACTCTCGCAGGTCGACTTCAATCTCAGGTGCCTATTTGGAAGCTGCTCACCTGGGAGCAGGCAGCGGTAGTCCTCACCCAGCCTGAGCTAGGGCGATCGCTATTGCCTAGTCCATCACCCGGCCCAGTGGCGCAGGCTGTCGTCAACGTCAGGCAGTGGTTCCAAGACTCAGTACAAATTCCTCAAGACCAAGACTGGCGATTGCTGCCGCCCCTATCGCGGCTCCAGGAGGCAACCTCAATGCGGTATGCGCGATCGCCCGTGGAGCAGTTCGAGGACATCGTGACCACGATATCCCAAAGCGGTACCCCGATTCCCTCCCAGGCCCGCGCCGCCTACCGCGACCTCACCTGGGAAACGGTGTCGGTGCGCCTCTACGCCATCACCTGGGATCTCTCCACCGCATCGGACCAGGCTTGGTGCCTACTGCTGCTGCTCGGGCCACAGCCCAACCGAGAGCTACCCGCTGGCATTACCCTCAGGATCAGCGACGATATACAGGTGCTAGACCAGCAGACCCTATCGGAAACAGGGCCTGACGCCTACTTGTTCTCCCAGGTCGTTGGCGAGTGGCGCGAGCAGTTTCAGGTCACGGTTAATTTAACCAACGGCGCGGAAATCACCTTACCGCCTTTTACCTATATTCGTCATGACTAACTTTCGACTTTTGGTACGGCACGTGGGGCAAGACTGCCTGTTTACCTTAAGGTGGGACGGAGAACGGCAGTTGAGCGTCCCGGTCACCTTTCCAGACGTGCTGATGCAGCGCTATCGCGATTGGCAGCGAACTTACCTCAGCTTTTATCAAACGCTGCCGATTTCTCTAGACCCACCAGAGGCTGGGGATGGGCTGCGCGGCAAGGCCGTTGGCGGCGGTAGCGTGATTGCCACACCCAATGACCGGCGGATGCGGCTTGTCGAGGCAAAGTCGCGGCTGCTGCACGACTTCCACCAGTGGCTGCGATCGCCAGAGCTGCACGATATCCGCTCTGAGATTGCGAAAGCAAGCCGCGCCGATGCCGCCGTCAATATTTTCCTGACTTGCTCGACAGATGACATCGCCCGCCTGCCGTGGGAGGCGTGGGAGATTGGTCGCGAGTTTGCCGCCACGGGCAGCATCCGCATTGCCCGTACCCCAGACAATATTCGCGCTGCGGCGGCTGTGCCCCAGTCTTCACGCCGTCGTCTTCGCATTTTGGCGATTATGGGGGATGATACCGGCCTCAATTTTGCGGAAGACCGCAAGGCGGTACAGTCGCTGGCCTCTCTGGCTGAGATCCGCTTTGTGGGCTGGCAGCCGGGGGCTGACATCGAGACCCTCAAGCGCGATATCGTCGCGGCGATCGCCGCCGAGCAGGGGTGGGACATCCTCTTTTTTGCGGGGCACAGCAACGAGAAGCCAGGGCTAGGGGGAGAGCTGGCGATTGCGCCCAATACGGCTATTGCCCTTAGTGAACTGCAGCCCCACCTGGAGAAAGCCCAGCAGCGGGGGCTGCAGTTTGCTCTGTTCAATTCCTGCAACGGCATGGATATCGCCGCCGCCCTCATTGGCCTGGGGCTGAACCAAGTGGCGGTGATGCGCGAACCGATCCACAACCGGGTGGCCCAGCTCTTTTTGCCGCAGTTCTTACAGAGCCTCGCTGCCTACGCGGATGTCCACACCGCTCTGATTGCCGCCACCGAGTTTCTCAAAAGTAAGGCCGAACTGACCTATCCTTCTGCAGATTTGGTCCCCTCCCTCTTTTGCCGCCCCAGCGCCCCGCTATTTCAGCTTCAGCCCTACGGCTGGCGGCAGCGGCTGCAGAAACTGATACCTAGCCGTCGGGAGGCGATCGCGGTGGGGCTATTGGCGGCGCTGAGCTGGCAGTTGCCGGTGCAGAGCTGGCTATTGGAGCGGCGGATGGTGGCGCAGGCCTTTTATCGCCACGCAACTCAGCAGTTCACAGCGGACCAAGTGCCGCCCGTGCTGCTGGTGCAAATCGATGACACCTCGATCGCGAAGGCAAACATCAGCGATCCGAAGGTGATGGATCGCGGCTATTTGGCGCAGATAGTGGATCAGCTAGTGTCACTCAATGCCCAAGTGATTGGATTGGATTACCTTTTGGACTACCCCCAAGATAACGATGCGCAACTGGCCCTATCGCTTCAGGCCGCTGCTGATCGAGATGTTGACGTTGTTTTTGCCGCGACTCCATCGCTCAATGATGCTTGGCTATTTGCTCTGCCAGAACTGGCCCAGTTTGAGGAAAGCATCCACGGCGATATCCGCTACCGCCGCTTGGGAAACACCTACTACCTCAAATTGCTGTCAGCGGACCCGACTGAACCTCAGCCCTTTAGCTATGAGCTGACACGCTATCACCCGCGTCATGTCTCTCAACTAGCCCCCCCTCGCTCCATGCTGATTTCGGAGATTGGCTATCGACTTCGGCAGATGTGGCTTCATCCAATAGTTGATTTCTCAGTTCCCCCCCCCAAGTCTATGAGCGGATTTCGGCGTGGGAGCTGCTTGCAGCTGATTCTAGCAACGAAACCCCTGAACGACTGCAATCCCTTGAGCATCAGGTTGTCATGATTGCCGCAGGAGGGTATCGCGAGGCTGGAATTCACAAGGCAAACCAAGATAGTCAACCGACGCCCGCCGCTGTTGCCTACTGGCGGCGACAGCTGACCTCATCAGACAATCGCAAAATTCTCACGGGCGGTGAGATCCACGCTTACCAGCTCAGCCATTACTTTGATCAACGGTACGTTGTCTCGGTTCCCAATCTCTGGATGATTGGGTTGATGGCTCTTATCGGTAAAGCGTTGACGGTATATGTTCAGCGCCAGCGGTTTTCTAAGCCGGGATCATCCTCTCTAGAACAGCTTAGTCGGCGATCGCGGTGGCTCATCTTTGCGGCAGGCACCGCTCTTTGCACCGGCATCAGCTTTCAACTCTTCGTTTCTACGGCAGTTTTGCTGCCCGTTGTGCTTCCGGTTCTGACGATAGTCTTTTACAGCTTTCCAGCACTCACCAGGAAAAAGTCATGATGCTCTACTGCTCAGCTCGCGCTACCGTTCGCCTGTCCCTTGTCGCTAGTCTCACGTTAGGGCTAGCGCTGCCCGCAACAGAGGCGATCGCCCAGTTCACCTCAACGGCTTGGATCTCTTGGAGCGATATTTTTAGCAGCGATCCCCCGGTGCCTGCTGAAGGGGGGGGAAGCCGAGGCAGTTTGCAAGAGCGCAGGATTGAGCCACCGGTCCCGACTGATCCCGGCGGCAGCAGAGGCGATTCTCCTAGCGCCATCGCGACTGACCTTTGCCTGATTGCGCCATTGACATCCGTTGCCAACCTGGAAGTGACCCAGACGACGATATCGGGGCCAACCTTGGTGTGGAAAGGCGATGTAGAGACCGTTGAGCTGCGGTTGCAAGGGGCGCAGTCACCGTTGTGGCAGACCACGGGTGAGCAGGGTCACGCCATCTACAATGGCACCCCCTCCATCGCTCCAGGTCAGATATACCAGTGGCTAATTTACTCACCCGAGACCGACCAGCCTCCAGTCGAGGTGCCGTTTGTGACCCTGACGTCAGCCCAGCAGGCGCAAATTAACGAGGAGCTAGACGCCCTAGCGGCGGCGGGGGGCTCCTCTGAAGAAAAGGCCAGACGACGCGCTGACTACTTCGCGGCTAAAGGCTTTTGGTCCGATTTTTGGAGGGAAGTCCTTTTGGTGGAGAATCCTTCAGCGGAGCTGGTAACTCTGATCAGTGAAGCGCCCGAGGTACTTTGCCCAAATTGACCCAGAGGATCTGCGCTAGTGACTGCTCTTTAGTAGGGCATGGGTATCCTGCACATCCTACAGCCCGTTGCCGATGAGGATGAACGGTGCCCAGTAGTATGGATGGCTGAGGTCATCAGCGCTAATCGGCTCCCCTGTTGCCGTGCTGATCAGCTCAATGGTGCCGCGCTGTTCCCCCACAACCGAGAGGTCACCCTCAATCAACGCCCGCTGCGATCGCTGCAGGGCCTCTGCTTTGCTGTAGCCGTTGCTCAGCGCGGTGTAAAAGGCGTTCATCAGCGCTTGGGTGCCGCCGTCGCTCACTTGCCATAGAGAGGCGATCGCCGCTGCGGCCCCCGCCTGCTGCATCAGGTAGCCAAAGCCGAGAATCTCTTCCCCGGTGCCGGAGCCATCGTCTCCTAGCCCTGTTTCACAGGCGCTGAGCACAATTAGGTCGATAGCGTTGAAGCGGCCCCGCCACTGCTTCATTTCCTCCAGGGTAATGCGATCGCCGTTGCCGAATAGGATGAAGGAATCTTGGGGGGTGCCCTGGACAAAGGCGGCGTGGGTGGCCAGGTGGACCACGGTGTGATCATCCATGAGCAGGACAGTATCATCAAGGCTGAAGTCGTCGTTGACCAGAGTTGTGGTGCCGGGGAAGGCCTTGGCCAAGTTCTCTACCTCCTGCCCGGCGAAGGGGAGGCCGTCAAAGTCGAGATTGCGCTCTCCCACGGCAACGCTGTGGAACCCGTCGCTGAAGGCGGCGGCTAGGATGTCGAGTTCTGAGTCGGGGCGCAGGTTGAGGTTGCCCAGGCTGGCGGCGGTGATGTGGTTGACGCGGTAATCTTCTGCTAGCCATCTGTCGCCGTTGTGCAGGGCGGCGAGGGGGATGTAGCGCAGGATGCTATCGGGGGCGTAGAGCAGGGTTTGAGCGTCAATGGCGGCTAGGTCATCGGCCATGGGAGCAATCAGCCAGTCGTAGAGCTGCTGGGCGGCGGGCAGCGGGTTGCTGGTGGGATCTTCTAAAGCTTGGCGAAACTGGACGATGGCCTGGTTCAGCTCTTCCCGAGGGACGGTGATGGGGTAGCGGGTGGGTTCGCTGAAGGGAGTGACCAGCACTAGCTCTAGGCGATCTTCTAGGACTAGGGGATAGATGAGGACCGCGTTTTGGTTCAGGTCTTTGAGGTTGTTTTGCAGGTTGACTAGCTCCTCTAGGTTGGCCACTAGATCTTGCTTAGCCTGGTCGCGGCTGAGAGCGTCAACCAGGGCCTGCACCTCTGGCCCGTCGATAAAGGCGAAGAATTCGGCGCGGATGTCGTCCTGTTCGGCTTCGAGTTCAATGAGCTGCGCCTGCTGCTGGGGCGATCGCCCTTCGTCTATCTGCCGCAGCTGGGCGATTTGCTGGCCCACGGCGATCGCTCGGTTGGTGATGGCCTGCTGGCGATCGCGGACGGGGCGTTCGGGTGTGGTGAGGTCGATGCCGGTTTGGGTGTTGGGGCTGCTGCGGACGGTGCCGAGGTAGTCGCCTAGCTCTTGGACTTTGAGGAGGTCGAGGACGCGCTGGGCTTCTAGGATTCGGTTCTCTTGGAGGAGGAGGTCGGCTAGCTGGCGGTAGGTGTCCGCGACGGTGTCGGTAAAGGATTGCTGTTGGTCGGTGGGGAGCTGGCGGATGTCGTTGCGTATAGATTCGCGGACGTTGACGGACTGTTTGAGGAAGAGGATGGCGAGTTGAGGTTGGTCTTGCGTGGCGAAGAGGTTGCCGATGTTGCTAAACCCAAGCCCTACGGCAGCGCGATCGCCGATGTCTTGGTGGATGGCTAGAGCCTGCTGATAAGAAGCGATGGCCTGTTGGTATTGCCCTACCTGAAGGTAAGCATTGCCTAAGTTGCCGAGGGCGTTGCCTTCCCCTTGGCGGTCGCCAATCTCTCGGGCTATCTCAAGGTATTGCTTATGAAATGCGATCCCCTGTTGGTATTGTCCTAGTCGGAGGTAAGCGTTACCCAAGCTGCCGATGGCATTGCCTTCCCCTTGGCGGTCGCCAATCTCTCGGGCTATCTCAAGGCGCTGCTCAAGGAGCGCGATCGCTTGTTGATATTGCCCTAGGTTACTGTAAGCAATGCCCAAGTTGCCAAAGGTAACCCCTTCCCCTTGGCGGTCACCTATCTCTTGAAAAATTTCAAGCTGTTGCTCATAGAGTGCGATCGCCTCTTTGTATTGTCCTAGGTTGCCAAGGGTACTGCCCAAGTTACCCAGGGCATTACCTTCCCCGCGGCGGTCACCAATCTCTCGGGCTATTTTAAGGGACTGCTGCTTAGTGGTGCAGAAATCTCAAAGGAGGCTTAAGCGGACTCATCATGAGAAGACGACCACCCTTGAGAACTCAATTTGGCAGTCTAAAGCGGCTCGCTTGCGCCTCGAGGCACAGGCTTTAGGTGGACTTTGGGGCGGCAGGGCAATCAGCGTTGGCAGTAGCACTCGCCTGTAGCAGCACCGTCCTATATTTCTCAGACCAAGCTGCAGAAAACTCAGTCCCCTATCGCCATGCCAGTCGAGCTTTGAGCGTTGACCGCTCTGAACAAGGATCATGCCAACAATCAGCGCAATCAGATAGGCCGTGTCCAACAGCATGAATAGACACGTCAGGGCTTGAGCATCCCTTAGACCGGAAGCGACAACATTGAAGGCCGCCGACTTGTAGTCTTTGAAGTGCGGCTCTATGCCGCCAAAGCGCTTGCCGTAGAGCGCGAAGGTTTGCAGGGAGGGGGGCGTGCTTGATAGAACCGCCCAGGGCTCGCTGGCGTTGGGAAGGTGGCCTGTGACGAGGTGCGCCTCAATGTCCTCTAAGACAGTGACATTGTGTAATAGATAAGCTTGCTGCTCTGGGGGGAATAGATATTGCACCGAACGAGTCGCTCCAGTAGCAAGGCGGACCTGCATGTCACACTTGACCCGAACCGCCCACTGCCACTGGCACTCCTCGAGCCAGACCAGCAGTTCTCTGTGGGCAAAGCCTCGGTCAGCCAACAGCGTCACCCCGCAACCGGAGGGCACCAGCGCTTTGGCTGCCTCAAGAACGTGTTTGTAGTCCTTGAAGGCGACACTAGCACTCTTGTGCTCTAGCACCACCTGAGCCAAGGCAAACGAGCGCCCACCCCACACCAGACAGACTTCCACCAAACAGAACTGCTCCCACAGCATGCTGGTGTCTAAAGTTAGGGTAATCTCGCTGCCGTCAAATGCTTGCAGAGCATGGCGTAGGAGCGGTACGTAGAAGCGCTCAGCGCTGATGTGCTGGTTGTGAACCAAGTAGCTTAGGCGCTCCATGTGTGCTCTAGCCTCGCAGTTTCGATGGCTCAGGTAGGTGACCCATTTCCCCAGACAGGCGCTTTGAGATTGCAGGATAGCAGCGACTGCTTCTGCAACGCCTTGCAGGTGACGCTCGTCTTTTGGGTTGACCCATTGACGTAGTTGGTCCATCAGCTGACGATAAAGCAGGGGTGTTTCCATTGATTTAGCTTTGAGTTGGGGAACTTAAGCTTCTCATGGAACACCCCTACCGTTAACCCCTGTCCTAGGCTGAGACTTTATGTATACCAATACTTTCAGGACTTCCCTGCACCACTAAGGGGACTGCTGATAGGATGCAATCGCCTGTTGATATTGCCCTAGGCTGTCATAAATGAGACCCAAGTTACCGAGAGCGACCCCTTCCCCTCGGCGGTCACCAATCTCTTGAAAAATTTCAAGGTACTGCTCATAGAGCGTGATCGCTTGTTGATATTGCCCTAGTTGGAGGAAGGCATTGCCCAAGCTTCCCAGAGCATTGCCTTCCCCACGGCGGTCGCCAATCTCTCGGGCTATTTCAAGGGACTGCTCATGGAATGCGAGCGCCTGTTGGTATTGCCCTAGGTTGTCATAAGCGAGACCCAAGTTGCCGAGGGCATTACCTGCAGCGAGCCGGTTGCCGAGCTCTCGGGCTATCTCAAGGGACTGTTCATAGAGCGCGATCGCCTCTTGGTATTGCCCTAGGTTGCGGTAGGCATTGCCCAAGTTGCCCAGGGCAGCGCCTTCCCCGCGGCGATCGCCTATCTCTCGGGCGATTTCAAGGTGTTGCTCATAGAGGGCGATCGCCTGTTGGTATTGCCCTAGGTTGCTGTAGGCAAGGCCCAAGTTGCCCAGGGCAGCGCCTTCCCCGCGGCGATCGCCTATCCCCCGATAAATCTCTAGCGATCGCTCCCAAAACTGCAGCGCCTCACGAAACTGACTGCCGTTAAACTCCTCAATGCCCTGCTGAAGCAGCCGGTCCGCCTCCGCCTTACGGTCCGTCTCCACCCCCTGCACCCTTACCTCCGCCATCCCCACGACCGGAGCCGCCACCATCAGCAGCCCCGGCAACATCCAAGCCGCCACAGACCAGCACTTCATTCCATTAGGCGATCGCATTTTCATAACCCTCGTTAGCTATTCGTGGAACGGCGTTAGGCGCAAAGGGCCATCAATAGCCTATACCTCTCCCTTAGAATCAGGTATGGAAATCATAGGCCAGCTTCAGCTCAACGCGGCCCAACCACCCGCGATCGCTGACAGCAACCGCAATTAATTCTTGATACACCTCACCCCACCGCATACTCCGAATACTGGCGTAAATACTCAGGCTGAAACCCAATCACAATATCTTGCTTAGGCACACCGAGCGCCACCAGCTCCTCACCAATATCAATATCCGAAGAATTCCACTGAATCCAAACCTTGCCGTCTTTAATATCTAAGTGAAGCACGCAGCCGTAGACCCGCTGCTTATTTTCCCAGCCAACTCGGACTAACTGATAATGATCATGGTCTGTATCGAATAGGGTTTGAGATTCGACTTCGCCGTAGCGATAAGAATAGCTCCCATATTTAGTCAGCAGCTGCTTAATATGGATCCGATAATCTTCTATGGAAGCCATTGGAAAATCACCTCTTTCTCAATATCGTAGACAGCAATACTGAGCTGATAATCTTGAATTACTAACTGCGTAAACTGTCGCTTGAAGAAGTCATCATACGCGGCTTTAGGAACGGCAAGATAAAGGACCCGATCCGGATCTTTACGTCGTAATACGGTGCGGTAGTTCATAAACTGCCCTAGCGCCGTATGAAACTCTGAAACAACTGATGCGCCAAGAAAACTTTTAACTTCAACAGCAATTTTCTCTCCGCCACGCTCCGCCGCAATGAATCGTTCTGCAGCAAGGTCAATGTGTACATCTACGCCTCCAAACCGAAAAGATAAGGGGTCATCTGTAATCGTCCATCCTTCCTTCTCCAAGGCGATACATACGATGCGATGGAACCTATCTTTAGCCGCCATGGCCTTTGTCCCCTTAGCTGCAACCGCTCCTCTCGATTATAGGCATCCTTCGTCTCTGCCCTGATTGTTAGCTTGAAGCGACACGGGATGAGCGATGACCTGTTGCAGGCAGCGGTGAACGAAGCCATTCAGCAGTAGCAGCGCTCCTGAGCAAAGATCCAAAAGGCTCTTGCCATCGGCGCACAAATGATCTACCTTATGGAGCTATGAGCCGTGGTCCCCATGGTTCTAGTCTCCCAAAGAGTCGGTCTGGCGGAGCCGCATGCTGTCGCAAGCAACATGCAGCCCCTAAGCCACCAGAACAGAGTGAGCTGTTTGGATGACCTAGCGTCGATTGTAGCTGAGTCATACCGAGCCCTTAACACGTCTGGAATGCCCAGATTCTTTGGGGGGCTCCAACCCAACACATAAAACTGGAGTCCCTCATGACAATTCAATACCCCGCGCTGTCTCTTCCTCAAGAGGCCGCCCAACTCGCAGTGCGCCAACAGCTCGCTGCGGACCAGTCCACGCGGCTAGACTCACCTCTAGAAGCCCAGCCCAACATCCCCACCCTGCTAGAGCCCTCCCCCGCTCCGGGCTGCGTTGGTCCTTCAGGACCAGTCGAAGACTCACACCTGCGGCACCTGCTCATCGGCTCCCCCGCTGGCGTCCAGGAGGCGATCGCCCGCCTCCATCTGCTGGACTACGTACAGCGCCACTACTGGACACCGCTGATCACCATCGGCGCAAAGGGGGTCCACATCACCCCCGCCCACGGTCAGGTGCTGAGCTACCTGGTGCAGCAGCGGCCTATTCGGTAGGAAATGTAGAGATAACCAGGCTGCGCGGTGACTACAGGCTCACCGTGCAGTAAACGCTGCCGCTCTCAACGCTGGCATATAGCAGTGGCCCTAATGCACTGGGACATCCACCACGCCGCTGCCATCCAGCAGCGCCGCCTGCTGCGTCACATCCGCCGCCGAAAACGGCATTGCCGCCTGCTCATAGCCTATCGCCAGCAGCCGTAACGCTTCCACCTCCGCCACCCGGCCCAGCCGCTGGCTTAGGGCAAGCGCCTCCTGAAAACAGCAGATAGCCAGGGTGAAGCGCCCCACCTGCAGATAGGTCTCCCCCATCTGCAGCAGCACTCGCCGCTCCGCCCGCTCATCGCCCAAAACAACGTAGATAGCCCGCGATCGCTCCAGGCACTCCACGCCGCGAGACACATGACCCACCTCGCACAGGCCAGCGCCAACGGCGCTAAAAATGGCAGCTTTGTTCGTCTGATGCTCCACATAGCGACCAATATCCACCGCGATTGCCTGGGGGACCGCCAGCAGCGGCAGGGCAGCGCTCGTCCAAACGTGAAGCAGCACAGCATTGCACATCATATCTCTCCTATAGGTTCGCCTTGGGACATTACGAAATAGCTCTCGTTTAGCAAAAGATATGGAAGCAGAAACTTTGCCTGAAGGCTAAAACGCCTGCAAGCGCCAACACGATTTCCATATGTCTGCCTTGCCGAGAAGTATGCATCAGCAAGAGAGAGGAACCTTTTCAGATTTAGGAGAGCTGTGATGAAAAATTTAGTCAACCTGCTTTGCCAGCTTCGCGACCACGTCACCGAAAAAATTTGTCTAGCATCATCTACCGCTCGCGAGCAGCAGAGCCGCGCCCTAGTACTACAGACCACAGGGATGACCTTCTATGACCAAGGTCAATACGCCGACGCCGCCCCATACCTAGAGTCGGCGCTGACGCTGTGGACGGTTTTGGGCAACTTTCAGGCAGAGCGGCAGATCTTTCAGCGGCTGGGGAGCTGCTACTGGCATTTGGGTCAGATTCAGGCCGCGTACTGCTGCTACCAAGAGGCACTCACCCTAGCGCGAGCATTGGGCGACGTGCATTGGTGCAGCCTTCCTAAACCAAAGAGAGGCGTTAATAAATCAAGGTATGAATTTGCAGCGTTGGATAAACCCAACGGCAGGCAGTAGGGATATGGCAGAATGGCACTGACGTAAGAGACAAAAAAAGGCTTCGAGCCCCATGATTAGGGACAATCAGGGGATCAAAGCCACAAAATACTGTCTCTACTATGCCGAATCGAGCCGAAATTCTCAAGCAGCAATACCAAAACAGTCTGGGCCTGCCGTTTGCCCAGGTGCTCAGCGAATCTCAAATTGCCCAGGTGCTAGAGGAACACCAAGTAACTTATCGACAAGTGCTTTACACGCCGATGGTGGTTGTGTGGGCGTGGATATCGCAAGTGATAGATGGTGACAGCAGCCTGAGCAACGCAGTCAAGCGGGTGACCACCTGGATGGCGATGACAGGTGAGGCGGTGCCGTCATCGGATACTGGAGGGTATAGCAAAGCCCGCAAACGGCTGCCCTGGGCGATTCTCCCATCGTTACTCAAGCGCAGCGCGAGTGCCCTACACGCGCAAGTACCAGTTGAGCAGTACTGGTGTGGCAGACGGGTGAAAGCGTTTGATGGCACCGGAGTACAGATGAGCGATACTGCTGCCAATCAGGCGGAATATCCGCAGGTGAGTACGCAAAAGCCCGGCTGTGGGTTTCCCATCGCCCGGGTGGTGGTGTGGTTTTGTCTGAACAGTGGGGCGGTACTCGAAGCGGCCATTGCTCCGTTTGGCACCAGCGAATGGCAACTGGCGCGGCAACTGTATGCCTGTTTGGCTCCAGAGGATGTGGTGGTAGCTGATTCCGCCTATGGCACCTATGCTGACTTAGCGCTTGTCCAGGCGGCTGGTGCTGATGGGGTGTTTCGCAAGCATCATGCTCGCCGCTGCGACTTTCGCCGAGGCAAGAAGCTGGGCATTGGCGACCACCGTGTCGTTTGGCAGCGCCCCGCCCGCTGTCCAGCCTCAATGAGCAGCGCAGCGTTTGAGTCGCTGCCGTTGTATCTGGAGGTGAGGGAAGTGCATCTACTGATTACTCAGCGCGGATTTCGGCCAACTGAGATCATTGTGGTGACCACCTTAAGCGATCCCAAACGCTATCCAAAGGCCAAGCTCATTGACCTCTATCACCAGCGCTGGCAGGCCACTGAGGTCAACCTCAAGCACCTCAAAACCACGCTAGGCATGGAGATGATTGCAGCCAAGACCCCACAGATAGTCAAAAAGGACCTATGGATGCACCTGCTCGCCTACAATCTGCTGCGCACCTTGATGTGGCAAGCCTCGGAGCACTCAACAGCAGCGGCATTGCGCTTGTCGCTGCAGGGCACAAGACAGCAGCTGAATCACGCCCGTCCTGCATTTATTGGCGCAACCCACCAGCAACGCTCCCAGCAGTATCAGATATTGCTGCGTCTGATTGCTCAGCTCATCGTTCCCTTTCGCCCCAATCGCCACGAACCGAGAGTGGTCAAACGCAGACCCAAGCCTTTTCCTCGCATGCAGCAACCGCGTTCTGTCCTCAAAGCTAAACTGGCAGCCTGATACAGCTTATGTCAGTGCCATTCGGATATGGCACTGTATCTGTTTAGCGTATCGAAGGCCCTCACTCCCGGCCCCTCTCCCAATACTGGGAGAGGGGAGTCTGGTTCCCTTCCCCCAATTCTGATACCGCTGGCGAAATATTTCGTAATCGAGCTGCACGCTTTCGAGGCCCCCTAACCCCCAATTCTGGGGGAACCGGAGCAGTGGCCATACTATTCGCGGCTATTGCCTTTAAGGAGTTCTGACCGCTCTAGAAGTCCCCCAGAATTGGGGGCTTAAAGCCCTTCGGGCATACCAGAAAAGGGGGCCTTCTCCGGGGCAAGAAATAGCCGAGATGTAACAAGACATGAAATTCGCCAGCGGTATCAATTCTGAGGGAAGGGCTAGGGATAGGGGCTTCCAGGACGCTAAACAAGTACATGGCACTGCCATGTCCCTACAAAATGCATACCCAAAATCAGCAACGCCAAAAATCCCATAGGTCTCTCACAGCGAGACGTACGTTTCAGCAGAGCACAGCATTTTCTATTGACTTAACCGAGGACAACAACAATGCGTATTACTCAGCTCGGAATCGGATTACTCCTATCCACTACGGCCAGCTTGACGCTGGGCGCATCGCCTAAAAGCGTGGCGATGGGGCTTCAGGATCGGCCTAGCTCCTTAGCAGCTGTGCCAACGACCACCACCCCTCAGCAGTTTGCCTCACCCATAGTCATTTCCCAGAAGACCGCCGATACCCTCCAAACTTGGATGGACCAGGGCATTGCCGCAATTGATGCAGGCCGCTATACCGACGCGATCGCCGCCTTTGAAGAAGCGATTGCCCTCAATGCAGCCCACGCCCCAGCCCACGTCGGCAAAGGCTACGCGCTGTATCACTTAGAGCGCTACGAGGAAGCGATCGCGTCCCTCAAACAGGCAACCACCCTCGACAGCAGCCACCAATACGCCTGGATTTGGCTGGGCATTTCCCTCGACGATGCGGGTCGCCCCCAAGAGGCCCTAGGGGCCTACGCGGAGGCGATCGCCCTCAATCCCGACAACGCCGACGCGTGGTTCCACCAGGGGATTACGCTCACCCGGCTAGAGCGCTATGAGGACGCCTTCGCGGCCTACGACAAAGCCGTGACGCTAAACCCCAGCTTCGAGCGGGCTTGGCTAAACCGGGGCAGAATGGCGGGGCAGTTGGGGCAGCTGGAGACGGCGCTACTATCGTTTGAGCGGGTGCTGCAGCTCAACGCTAGCAATGTGAGCGGCTGGTATTACAAGGGCGTGGTGCTGATGGCGCTGGAGCGAAATGAGGAGGCGATCGCGGCGTTTGAGCGAACCCTGACGCTGAACCCGAATTTGGCGGAGGCTCAGGAGAATATCGATGCAATTCGGCAGCGGCAGCAGGCGCGGATTTGAGCTGTTCACAATTCTGTAACACTGACGCCAGGGGTCGGGTGGCTGCGGTATCCTCTTCTAAGGAAAATTAGTTGAGATCTATTGCGTTGGCGCGGTTGCTTGTGACAGTTCAAGCGGCTGAAAGCTCGAAGTTCCGTAGGCAACCGCAGTTCTACTGCCTGTGACAAGACCCCGACAACCCTGTGGACAAAGCCCAAGCCTTACGGCAGACCATGCTCACCACCATAGAGCAGCACCCAACCCGCGTCTTTGGGCCGCGTTCACCTTGATTCGCAACGTCAACTGAGCCATTTTTACGCATACCGTTCTTTGCCCCTGTTCAACACCACCATGACTCATCATCGCCTACCCACCAACGTATTGTTGGCGATCGCCGGTTTCACCGGAGCCGCCCTTGCCGGTCTCGCCGCCGTGCAGGCCCAGCCCAGCCTAGACAGCTCACTCAACCTTGACCCCGACCCCACGACGTTCGTTCCAGAAGGACTCGGGCAGGCCCGCAGCCCTACTGAAGGCGGGAGCCGAGGCGTCATTGGTCAGCGGGACGATCGCGTGGTGATGACTAGCCGCAGTCACCCTTGGTCCGCTATTGGGCGGGTCGACTTTCAGACCGCAGACGGCAGCGGTCACTGCAGCGGCACCCTGGTTGAGACTGACATCGTGCTGACCAACGCTCACTGCGTTGTCGACCCAGAAACCCACGAGTTCTACAGCGACATTAAGTTTGCGCCCAACGTCATCAATGGCGAAATCCTGTCGCAGGATGACATCGCAAACGCTGTTGAAGTATTGCCGGGTACAGACTTTCGCGATCGCCCCCAGCCACCCCACCCCGACGATTGGGCCTTCATCAAGCTAGACCAGCCCTTAGGAGAGCGCTACGGCACCGTAGCCTGGAAGGTGCTGCCGCTGTCGGTCTTACTTGACAACCCTGAGCAGTACATCCTTGTAGGTTACTCCGGTGACTTTCCAGCGGATAATCCCGGCATGACAGCCAGCGTCCACGACGGATGCAGCATCTTGGGCAGCGCCGAAGACGAGTTTTTGCGCCACAACTGCGATACCTTTAGCGGCTCTTCGGGGGGACCAATTCTTGGCTTTGTAGAAGGCGAACCGGCGATCGTTGCCTTGAATTCAGCGGAGTTTACTGCAGGAGAGGCCAATGCCGGAGTTGTCAACTACGCCGTGGATCTCTCGCGTCTCTCAGCCAAGCTCCAAGACATTCTTGCCCAATAAGCCGTAATCAGCCCTACTTCAACGATTTATCCTATGAAGCGTCGCCACTTCCTCCAATTTACCGGTTCCGCCCTCGGAGCCATCGGCCTTAGCCAAGCAGGCTTTTTGCAGCAGGCCAGCCGGTTCAACCGCGCTGTGGCCCAGTCCACGCCGCGTAAGCTCGCTCTGCTTATCGGCATCAACAACTACCCTGACTCTAGCGTCCCAACTCTTTCAGGCTGCCTGACGGATATTGAGATGCAGTACCAGCTGCTCGTCCATCGCTACGGCTTCAACCCCAGCGACGTGCTCAAGGTCGCCGACGGTGAAGCCTTAGAGCCGACTCGCGCCAATATTCTGCAGGCATTCGAGGAGCACCTCATCGCTCAGGCTCGGCCAGGCGACGTGGTGGTGGTGCACTACTCTGGCCATGGGTCTAAGGTAGAAGATCCGGACCCTATTACCGTTGAAGCCTGCGGGGCTAGCAGCGGTGATGGACTCAACGGTACCCTAGTGCCTCAAGACATTACCCCCGAGGGACAAACCGGCGATCGCATTGTAGTGCCCGATATCATGGGGCGATCGCTCTTTTTGCTCACTGAGCGCATCCCTACAGATAACGTCACCCTGGTGCTCGACAGCTGCTTCTCCGGGGCAGGCACCCGGGGCACGGCCCAGGCGCGAGCGGTGCAGTCGCGGCTGTCGCGCAGCGGCGTACCCCTAGTGGCCAGCGAGGCCGAGCTTGAGAATCAGCAGCGCTGGCTGAAAGACCTGGGAATGGAGCCAGACGAGTTTCAGCGGCGGCGATCGCTCGGCATCTCCAAAGGAGTTGCCATCGGCTCAGCAAGCTGCGACCAGGTGGCCCTAGAGCTTCCCTACGAGTCGGGCAAAGTATCGGGAATTTTCACCTACCTGCTCACCAGCTACCTTTGGCAGTCGCCTAACGCTGAACCTGCTGATACCATTCGAACCAACCTGGTCCGCAGCACCAAAGCGGCAGCAACCTCACAAAAGCGTAGCGCCCAGATTCCTATTTTTGAGTACGCCCCCGGCAGCAACTACAGTCAGGCGAACCTGTTTTTTCTAGCGCCCTCTCGATCCTTTGCCGATGCCGTCGTTAGAACAACAACACCCACTGCTTCCGGCCCTGAAATCGAAGTTTGGTTCGGTGGCACGGCGTATCAAAACCTAGAGGCGGCGGCTCCAGACGCCATCTATACCGCGCTGGGTTCAGATGGTGCGCCGCTGGGCAGCCTCCGGCTTTCGAGACGAAACGGTCTGCTCGGGACGGCTGGCCTTGTCGAGGGAGAGTCCTTCACTGTCACGGAAGGCATGCTGCTGCGGGAGCAGGTGTTGGCGATTCCCGACCCCACCCTGCGCATTGGCCTGCATGAGTCCCTTAGCGAAGAGAGTGCAGAGGCTGAGACCGCTATCCGCTCAGCGCTTCAGCGTCGCGTCACGGCTGAACCGGTAACCACCCAGGCCGACGTAGCGTTTAATCTAGCCCGCACTACTGAAGACATTCGTCAGCTGATGGATGAGGCTGGAGCCGTCGAGCAACCGCCCTTAGGGACGCTAGCGCTATTTGCCCCCGACTTTTCTGAGTACGTGTCTGAGTCTGAAGGGCCTGTTGGGGAATCTATCACTGCCGCCATCAGCCGACTTGGGGACCGTTTGAAGTCACTATTGGTCGCCAAGGTTTTGCAGGAGATGGCATCCACGGCCTCGAACCTCAACATTAGCGGAGAGCTGTTTGCAGAGGGCGGGCGGGGGTCTGCGATTCCCATTGCCAGTCGGGGGGCACAGGCCGCAGGGCGGGGCTTCCAGGCTGCGATCGCGGCCCAGGCCTTTCAGGCGGGGGAGAACGTCAAAATTCGCGTACGCAATGATGAGGACACCGACGTTTATCTGAGCGCGATCGCCATTGCTGGCAGCGGCGACATTGTCGTTCTTCATCCTGCCAATTGGGACGCACCGGCAGAAGCGGCCCTAATCGCCCCAGGCGAGGAGCTAGTCGTTCCGCGCCAAGAGGATGAGGTTGAGCTGCGATTGAGCGGCAGCGGCTTTGTTGAATTGCTTACCTTGGTCAGCCGTCAGCCGCTCAATCGCGCCTTACGGGGGCTGAAGGCGATCGCTGAGCGGGGCGGCCAGAAGCGAGGGGCAGTTGGGCTACGTGGGGAGGAGCTGGATATTTTGGATAGCTTACTCGGCGATGTGGGCGATGTTTCCCGCAGCGCTGCAAGTCTCGATTTGGTGCCAATGGCTGAAGACCAAACGCCTATCAGCACGGATGCGATTGCTGTTTTCTCGACAGTTATTGAAGTCGTAGAGCGTTAGATCGTCGCGCCAGGTCGCAAAGGTCAGGATAGGGCACTTTCTAGACCCCGAAACGATTACGGGGGCTAGAAAATAGCACCGTACCGTATTTGTACCGAGCACTATGCTTTAGGAGATGGACGTAACTGGACTCGAACCAGTGACCCCCACGATGTCAACGTGGTGCTCTAACCAACTGAGCTATACGTCCGGAATCCACAGCAGGTAAGTAACACCCACGCGGATAACCAAGATAACACAGCATCAGCCAAGACGCATAGCACTTACACCAGCCGCGTCAGATTCACTCGATAACGGTCCTTCTTCGTCACGCTGACCTCCCCAATTTCCAGCCGCCCCTTACCGCGAATCGCCACTAGATCCCCCGCAGCAAGCTGGTGGCTAGATTGGGTCACATCCCGCCAGTTCACCCGCACGCTGCCGCCGCTGATCAGGTCCACCATCTTGCTGCGGGACATACCAAAGCCCGCCGAGGCGATCGCGTCTAACCGCAGCGACGCCTCCACCGTAGTCATCTCCTTGCGGCGGGGTTCGCGCACCTTCAGCTCACCTAGATCGATGGGCTCCACCTTCACCGGCACCGTACGCACCTGGGTCAAGCTCATCTGCAAAAACTCTACCAGTTCCGGCACCACCACCGCCTGCGCCCCGCGATCGCCCAGCACGACGATGTCTCCCACCTTATCGCGCACGATACCTGTCCCTAGCAGCGCCCCCATAAAGTCGCGGTGGGTCGCCGTGTCAAAGAGGAAATTTCCGGCGATGCTAATGGCGGTAAGCTCAATCTGAGAGGGGTCTAGGGGTAGCTCAGAGCGGGCGATCGCGAGGCGCTGGCGCTCAGCCTGAGGATAGCCCCCGCCCGCAAGGCTAGTCAGCTCTGTAAGCTGCTGAAACATAGCCTCAGCATCCATCAGCTCCGGCGGCGATAGGAACCCCGTCTGAACAATCTCCCAGGTGCGCAGCGCCTGCTCCGCCTGGTCGATCACACGAGTCGCGGTTTCTCGATTCTCAACCGCCTTGAGCAAGTCGTCCTTCGGTAGCATAGTGGTCGCAAAATCCCATAAACGCTCGTTCCCTTAGAATTCGAGTATACAATCGAGAGGTTTTGCGGGGGGGCACCGTCGCCGTTCTGGTTCTTCGCTTTGGGGGCGCATGGCGCTAGTCTGCAAAGATTTTTATAGATATTAGCTTTAAGAGCGAGTTGGATGGAGGGTAACGGCAGAATCGCATGAGTCATTTTGATAGCAGTTTTTCACCTAATGCCGGACTAGAGCGCGCGGTTGAGCTACTGCGCCAGGCCCCCTTCAATGCGGCTGATCTACCCGCCTCATGCCCCGAGCAGGGTTTAGGAGAGCTAGAGACCTTAGAGCGCCTTGCGCCCCATGTTCTGGGCGGTGCAGCTGCCCTTGGCGATCGCCATGTTCTTGCCCATATGGATCCGCCCACCCCATGGATTACCTGGGCCATGGCGCTTTGGAATGCCCGTCTCAATCAAAACCTGCTCCACCGCTCCACTGCCCCCTTCGCCACCGAGGCCGAACGGCTCGTCATAGATTGGCTGACGCCTTTTTTTGGGATGGCGAGTGGTCACCTCTGTTCCGGTTCGACGCTGGCCAACCTGACAGCCCTGTGGGCCGCGCGGGATGGAAAAGGCGTCAAAAGAGTGGTTGCTTCACAGGCCGCTCACGTTAGTGTTGAGAAAGCCGCCCGTATCCTGGGGCTCCCCTATGAGCAGGTGCCTCTCGATGCTCGAGGTCGGCTCGATGCCAGTCGTTTGGGCGACCTGGCTGATGCTGCACTCGTGCTCATTGCTGGAACCACTACGACAGGAGCGATTGACCCACTTCATCTTATAGGCCAGGCGCAATGGACCCACGTCGATGCCGCCTGGGGCGGACCGCTGCGGCTCAGTGCCGTTCACGGACATTTGCTAGCGGGCGTTGAGGCAGCAGACTCGGTGACCCTATCGGCCCATAAATGGCTCTTTCAGCCCAAAGAATCAGCCTTAATTTTGTTTCGGGAGCCCGACGCCCACAAGGCCATCAGCTTTAGCGGCAGCTATCTCACCGACCCGAATATAGGTGTTCAAGGGTCTCGTGGTGCTGCGGCAGTCCCGCTGCTGGCCACGCTGCTGGCTTGGGGCCGGGCCGGCGTTGCCGAGCGGATTGACCGGTCGATGGCGATCGCGACCCGCTTGGCCGAGCGACTCAGCGCTGAATCGGATATTGAGCTGTGGGCGATGCCCAAAACCGGGGTCACGGTATTTCGCCCTCTAACCTGCTCAACGGAAGAAGCCCGCCGCCGCTTACCGGACGGGATGCTGTCAACCTGCGTGCTGGATAACCGACATTGGCTGCGCTCTGTTGCCGCCAATCCACTGGCGGATGTAGACAGTATTTTTGCGGCTATTCTCGATGCAGTTCGCGGGGACGATTCGATCTCCTCCTGATAGCTACGTTTAGTTATCGCTACACAATTAATGTGTATAACTGTTGATTTTCTTTGCGGTTATCCAGAGGGAAAGCGTTTGCCACGCCCTCATACCCAAACCCATAAGAGGAGGCAGCTGCAAAAGCTCTGCTAGGCTCTTTTCTTCTTCCTTAAGCGATATAAGATACTTTCTAAAGTTTACCTGGCTTGATACAAGTTAACAAAACGTTTGGTAGTCCTAGCACAGGCTGGGCACCGTAGCATAGACTAAATTCGAGGCCAATAGATTGCTCTAAAGTACTGCTAGTCCGCTTATAGACCTACGCCTTCAAACCTCGATTTACGCCTTTGTGTAGAAGAAACGCATGTCGGATTTAGATAAGTTGACACTTACCTAATAAATCAAGTCTCTCATAGCATGCTGTGATCGTTTCTTTCACCAATTTAACGACCCCAATTTAAACCGATAGTTTAACTGTCGCGGCTAAATCCTTTAAAAACTAACTTCGCTTTAACAAAACCACTTTAAATTTAACGGTGATTACCATGAAAGCACTGCTGAATACCAACGCATCGTCTCTACATCACGTTGTTCCTTTCAAAGAAGTCCTTCATCCGTTGACCGATTCGAAGAAATGCTCAGCTCCCCGAGGTCGACGAACCTGCCTCTGTTGTTCCGACGTACTGCTGCGTCACGTTCGTTCCGGCGAAGTGTATTGGCGATGTGGCTCTTGCCACCAAGAGATGCCCGCCCAGTCGAAGCGTCTGCTAGAAAGCGATCAGTGGTTATAAATGCTCTGCGAAAATAGCTGTTGCCCCGCCTGCCGTGAAGGAAACTACCCTGTAGGGATCGATGCGATCGCCCTGCTCCATACCAGGAGAGCCGGCAGGCATCCCCGGTGCCGCAATTCCCGCCACGTCGGGACGCTCCGCGAGCAGCCGCTGCACATCCGCCGCTGGGACATGACCTTCGATAACGTAGCCATTGACCAGGGCGGTGTGGCAAGACTCTAGCTGCGGCGGCACCCCATAGCGCTGCTTCACCATCACCATCTCATCGGTAACCTTATCCTGCACCTGAAAGCCTGCTGCCGTCATGTGGTCGACCCACTGTTCGCAGCAGCCGCAGGTTGGGCTGCGGAATACCATCAGCTTGTTCACCGCTGAGAGGGACGTTTGCCGACCTGCGGCACTGCTTCTGGCCCCTGAGCAGCCTGATAAGGCAATGCCCCCTGCCGCAAAAGCGAGCGAGAGCTTAGAGAACAGCCGGCGATTCATATGACAGCTTCCAGATAACTACTGCGCCACGTTTTTTCAGTATATGATTCTTTCTTACGACTGCCGGTGCAGCCTGCAAAAGCAATAGCCGCTGACAGCGCTAAACATTGGGCGATCGCCATGACCCTTTCTCCCCTCGACCACCACAACCGCACCCTTCTCTCCCACGTTCACCCTCCAAACTGGCAAAATCCCACCCCCGCCGAGCGCTATAACCTGGTTGTCATTGGCGGCGGCACTGCTGGCCTAGTCACCGCGGGCGGGGCCGGTCTATTGGGCGGTAAAGTCGCTCTAATCGAAAAGCATTTGCTAGGGGGCGACTGCACCAACGTCGGCTGCATCCCCTCCAAAACCTTGATTCGCGCCGCCCGCGCCGCCCATGAGGTGCGGCAGGCTCATCGCTTTGGCGTCAATGTCCCTGAAGGCGTCGCAGTCAATTTTTCTGAAGTAATGGAACGGGTGCGCCAGGTGCGGGCCGAAATCAGCGAGAACGACTCCGCCGAGCATATGGTCAAGACATATGGCATTGACCTTTTCTTCGGCGAAGCCAAATTTATCAGCAAAGATGCGATCGCCGTCGGCACCCAAATTCTGCGGTTCAAGAAAGCCGTCATTGCTACCGGCTCTAGTCCGGTGCTGCCGCCCATTGAGGGACTAGACACCGTAGAGCACCTCACCAACGAGAATATCTTCAACCTCACCGAGCGTCCTCAACGACTGGCGGTGATTGGCGGCGGCTATATCGGCTGCGAGCTGGCCCAGGCGTTTCAGCGCCTGGGAACGGCGGTAACGCTGCTGCAGCGAGGCGATCGCATTCTCAGCGCTGGTGAGCCTGAAGTGTCGGAGCTCCTGCAGCGCCGGTTTGCCCATGAGGGGGTAACCCTGCTGCTCAACGCCGACGTGACGCGGGTAGCGCAGCAGGGTAGCGCAAAGGTCGTGCATTACGAGAGCAACGGGGCCGCCCGCTCGGTGGAGGTGGACGCCGTGCTGGTGAGCGTCGGCCGTGCCCCCAACATCAGCAGCTTGGGGCTAGAGCAGGGGGGCGTCAAAGCCGACAAAAAGAAAGGCATCCTCATCAACGAGCGTCTACAAACCTCCAGCCCTACCATCTACGCCGTAGGGGACTGCTGCATGGCCTGGAAGTTTACCCACGCGGCGGATGCAGCGGCCCGCATTGTTGTTCAAAATGCTCTGTTTGCCCCCTTTGGCATCGGGTGTCGTGAGCTGAACGATCTCACGATGCCGTCCTGCGTTTATACCGACCCTGAGCTCGCACAGGTGGGTCTCTCGGCGAGCGAGGCGTCACAGGCGGGCTGTCGCGTCTTTCACGTGCCTTTGGGCGACGTCGATCGGGCGATCGCCGATGGGGAGACCGAGGGGTTTGCCAAGATTTACCTAGCCCCAAGCAAAGACCGCATCTTGGGGGCGACGGTGGTGGCGGCCCACGCGGGGGAAATAATCAACGAAATCACCCTGGCGATGACCAAGGGACTAGGGCTCGGGGCGATCGCTGACGTCATTCACCCCTACCCCACCCAGGCGGAGGTGATCCGCAAAGCCGCAGAAGCGTATAGCCTGCAGCAGTTCACGCCGTTGATTAAGAAGCTTGCGGCGAAGTGGCTAGAATGGCAGCGTTGAGACGGGCGGCAGCGGAGATTTGCGGCGCTGGGCCTGCTGGTTTAAAGATCAAACCGCAGCAGTTTTGGCAATAAGGAATAGTTTTTAGAGAAATTGCTGTAGGGAAGCCTTCGACTATAATCTATCTAGGGTGCGGGAAACCCATGTCAAGACAGCGATCGCCCGCGAAGTTCAGTCTAAATAATAGATCTCTCAATCCTATGCACGAGACAGCGATCGCAAGGTGAATCTTTGCCTCTAAGTATTTAGAGAGGTGCTGCCGCCGGAAGAAGGAATAAGCCCACAGCCCTATGCCCTCAAATCTTGCAGACCTTGGACCGTTTATCATACGGAACCCGCTCATTGTTTCGCCGGATACGGCAGCAGTAGACGCGATTGTTCTGATGAGTAAGGCCCAGGGGGAGATTGCCCAGACCAACGAGGTTCAGAGGAGCGGCGTCGCGGTAAGCAATGTACAGGGGCGTCGCGTCCGAGGCGGTGCCTCCCTACCAAAGGCCTCCGGGTCGCCCTCCTTCCAGCATAGGGGGAGCAACTTGCCGCTCCATCAGCGGATACGGTCAAGCTGCGTGCTCGTTGTAGACAATGGACGATACGCCGGGATGTTGACCGAGGCGGACGTCGTGCGCCTGAGCGCCCAACAGCGATCGCCCTCCGACACTGTTGGACAAGTCATGACGCCGGCTACCCTTAGCCTCAGGGAGGCTGAGCTGGTCGATGTGTCTGCGGCGATCGCCCTAATTCAGCAGCATTGCGGTCGGCAGCTGCCCATCTTGAATGAACAGGACTACCCCATCGGTTTAGTCACCTGTGAAAGCCTCCAGCTCGCATTAGACCAAGAGCTGAACGAACGCCGGCGAATCGAAGCGCTTTTGCTTGAAAGCGAGCGTCGTTATGCGTCTCTAGCCGCTGTGGTCCCTGTCGGCATTTTCCGCACCGATGCGTTAGGCAGCTGCACCTATGTCAACGATCGCTACTGTAAAATCACGGGCGCGACCTTAGAGTCCTCTCTCAGAGCCGGCTGGCAGCAGTCCATCCATCCCGAGGACCACAGCCCTGTCGTCGGAGCTTGGGAGCAATCGGTTCAAGAGCAGCGCGAAATTCGGCTTGAGTGCCGTTTCCTTCGACCTGATGGGACGGTCGTTTGGGCCTACTGTCAGGCTATGGCAGAGCACGATGGCTGCGGGAAAATTGTTGGCTATGTCGGTATCCTTATTGACATTAGCGATCGCAAGCAGGCCGAGATAGCGCTGCAGCAGCGAGAGGCTGAAAGCCGAGCGCTTTTGGCCGTCATTCCGGACTACATGCTGCGCATCGGTGCTGATGGCGTTTATCGGGAAGCTGTAACGGACCGGCGCGGACTCGTCATCATTCCTGAATCTGTCGATCCGACTGGGCTGGCGATGGCAGATGTGCTTCCAGAGAAAATTGCGGTTAAACAGCGCTACTATATAGAGCAGGCTTTACGCACCGGAGAGCTGCAGATCTACGAGCAGCGGGTGCAGGTGGGCGATCGCTTTCAGGACGAGGAGGTGCGCCTGATCAAGAGCGGTGACGATGAAGTCTTGCTGATGATTCGGGACATCAGCGAGCGGAAGCGGGCCGAGGCGGCTTTGCGGCAGAGTGAATTGACCAACCGCGCCATCATCAACACGATGCCTGACCTGCTGATTCAGATGGATCGGCACGGGCGCTACAGCCGCATCGCTGGGGGAAGCGCCGTTCACATCAAACATCCTCCCCAATTGCTTGATAACCGAGACGTCTATGCGGCGCTGCCCCCTGAGCTAGCACAGCAGCGCCTCCATTACGCTAACCAGGCCATTGAAAGCGAGAGCCTACAGGTTTACGAGCAGATCTTCGATTTCGACGGAGACTTGCGCCACGAAGAAGTTCGCATTGCTCCTCTCAACGCGCAAGAGGTTTTGGTTGTCGTTCGAGATATTACCGAGCGTAAGCAAGCTGAAGCACAGCTGCAAAACCTATTTGAGGGCACAGCAGCGACCACCGGGCAGGACTTTTTTCCTGCATTGGCCAGGCATATCTCACAGGGCCTCAACGTTTCCCACGCCGGTATCACTGAATGGATTGACAACAAGCTTCATGTCTTGGCATCTTGGGCTGATGGCAAGCTTCAAGACTTGCCCCCCTTTGATGCCACCACCCTTCCCTGCGGGCGTACCTTACAAGACGGCTCGTTTTACTTGGAAGGCCCCATCAAAGATACCTTTGCGGAGGCCGCAGATCACCCCTGGGGCGATCTGCGGGCCTATCTCGGTGTCGCCCTGCGCGATGGTGCAGGAAATGCTATCGGTACCCTGTTTGTCATGCACAAGCAGGCTCTTCAAGCGCCACAGCAGACAATCCGAATTCTGCACGTCTTTGCTGCTCGCGCAGCAGCGGAGCTAGAGCGCCAGCGGGCATTAGTTTTGTCGGAGCAGCTCAACCAACAGCTAGAGATTAAGGTTGAGGAACGTACAGCTGCCCTGCGAGAGCGAGAGCAGTTCTTGCAGACGGTGCTAGACACGCTGCCAATACCGGTCAATTGGAAAGATCGTAATTCTGTCTATTTAGGCTGTAATCAGCAGCTCGCCACAATTCTTGGATTTAAATCCTCAGCTGAAATTGTCGGCAAGACCGATTTCGAAATTGTCGTAGACCAAAGCGAAGCTGAGCACTTTCGCGCTGACGATAGAGAGGTGATGGAGTCGGGTAAACCAACGCTTGGAATTGAGGAGCCCTTGACGGTACCCGGTGGTGAACAGCGCTGGCTTGTGACCAACAAAGCGCCTCTAAAAGATCTAAACGGGAGCGTTTTTGGGGTGGTGGTCACTATACAAGATGTAACCGATCGCCGGCAAGCTGAAGCGCAGGTCCACCACTTGCTTAGCCGAGCGCAGCTCCTCAACCGCATCGGTTCAGAAATTCGCGACTCCCTCGATCTCAACATTATTCTACGCAATCTCGTCACTGGCATTGTTGTGGAGTTTCCGGTGGATAGCTGCGTTTTTGCTTGGTACACCAAAGATAGCGACAGCTCAGGTCTGCCCTCAGGGCAGATAGAGGTGGTAGAAGAGAGGAAAGTGAGCGGGCTGCGCAGCTGTGTCGGAACCTATCGTTCTGAAAATTTTCCTCAACTCTTTGAGAGCATTATTAACAATCAAATCTACCGCATCGACAGCTTGACAGAGCCACACAATGAAACCCTAATCGATAAGCTCAAATCGTCTGGCATTTCTGCTCTCTTGTGCTTACCTATCCATACTGCTGGCGTTGAAATCGGCAGCTTGCATATTGGCCGGGCGACTAGCGATCAGCCCTGGAAAGACGAAGAAGTGGAGCTGTTTCAAAGTATTGCCAATCAGGTGGCGATTGCCATCTCTCAGGCCCAGATTTACAAAGAGTCTCAGGCTAAAACTGAGCAGCTGCAGCGCTCTTATCAAGAGCTACAAGATGCCCAGATTCATCTTGTCCAAGCTGAAAAGATGTCGAGTTTGGGGCAGCTTGTTGCAGGCATCGCCCATGAGATCAACAATCCTGTGGGCTTTATCTACGGGAACTTAGCCGCAGCGTCTGACTATGCCAACAGTTTAGCGGCGTTGATTCAGCTCTATCAACAACATTATCCAGAGCCTCCTAGCGCGATCGATAAGCTCATCAGCCAAATCGACGCAGACTACATCCTCAGCGATTTTCCCAAGCTATTGGCGTCTATGGAAAATGGAGCGACGCGCATTCAGAATATTGTTCAGTCTTTGCGGACGTTCTCCCATCTAAATCAGGCCAATTACTCGGCGATCGACGTTCACGAGTATATCGACAATTCCCTCATCATTTTACAAAACCGTCTTAACGGTCGAGCGGGCAACCCAAGAATTGACGTAGTCAAACAATATGGCAAACTGCCCCGCATTGAGTGCTATGGCAGTTTGCTTGACCAAGTGTTTTTAAATCTATTGGTAAATGCTGTCGATGCCATTGAAGAGCGACAGGCCAGCGAGGACTCAGGCTATGGGGGAAAGCTAACGATTGAGACCTCAGTCCTTTCTGAAAGCAAGATTTCTATCTCGGTGAAAGATAACGGCATCGGGATGGACACAGCGACCCAGTCCAGCATTTTCAACCCCTTCTTTACTACTAAACCCACTGGCGTTGGCACAGGGATGGGGCTCTCCATCAGCTACCAAATTGTCACGGGTAACCATCAGGGAAGGCTCTACTGTCACTCTAACCCTGGCGAGGGCACTGAATTCATCGTTGAGCTAGCGCAATCTTTGACTTCGTAGTTGATGATATTGGCTCACTATTAGCGCGTTGCGCAAGGCCGACGTCAATGGATTGAGGCCTTAGTAGAATACCCCCTAGCGCTGGGCATCCTGCTCCGCAAGAATTAGAATTGCGCGTTGCGTAAAACCCGCTCGTGGTCCCCTCAATGTTCAACTCCTTTATCGCTAAGCCTATGGGGTAGGGACTGATATGGGGCTATTCATTGGCTCCCTTATGACCGGAAATCGTTTTGGGCAGCTCTCCTGCTCTCCGTTTCAGTATCGGTTCGTCAAAAACACTCCCATTACCACTAAGGCTCCTCCCACCAGCAGCGACACCGATAGCGGCTCCCCCAGCAGCACCGCCGCCAGCAGCACTGCCACCACCGGCACAAAGTTAATGAAAATCGAGGCGCGGGCCGGTCCCAGAATCTTTAGCCCCTGATAGTACCAGTAGAAGGCCACCACCGTCCCCAGCACGGCCAGATACAGGACATTGAGCCAGAGCGCGGGCGAGGCGGTAACGACATCCCCAATCAGTCCTTCCCTCAGGGCAGGCCCCAGCAGCAGCGGCGTTCCCACAAGGCAGGCGTAGGTAATGGCGGCAAAGGGCGACAGGGTGTCCATCACGGCTTTGCCTACTAGGGAGTATGCCGCCCAGGAAAACACGCAGCCCACCAGGTACAGATCTCCCAAGCTGACGCCTGAGTGCAAAATCGCCCAGGGGGCACCGTCAGTAATCACCGTCACTGCCCCCATCAGCCCCAAGGCAATGCCCAAAATCCGCAGCGGCGTCAGAGGATGGCGAAAAAAGATCGCAGCTCCCAACGCAATCATTGTCGGATTGGTTGTGACAATGAGGGAGGCACGTCCGGCCGGGATGCGCTCTAGCCCTAGAAAAAACAGGGCGTTGTAGGCAAATACCCCCGTTAGCCCTAAGATGACCAGGGGTAAAAGCTGAGCCTGTTTTAGAGGGGGCAAGCGGCCTTCGACGCGGCGGGTAAGAAGTAGCAGCAGTAGGGTAGCGATCGCGTAGCGGCAAAAGGCAGCGGAAAAGGGGCCGAGGGTTTGGGTGACGACCCGACCAGCGATAAAGGTACCGCCCCAAATTACGGTCATGGCCGACAGCTTGGCATAGAGCAAGGGACTGGCGGCGGGAGGAGCGGCTTTGGCGTTGGTCATGCTAGATTCGCTTCGGGGCGGCTACGGTGCGATCGCTCTGCGTAGCTGGTCTTTGATCTAATTTGGTAGGCAACATTTGATAGGCAACATAGGGTATGAACTACACCTAACCGCTACGCTGAGCTAGGTGTTTCGTGCGCTTCATTGCCCCTAGTTGCCTCATGCTTCCGCAGTTGGTAGAGCTAGGCGGCTCAGCGCTTGCGAGGGAAGATTCCTGCCCCCGTGCCCAGATCAGATTGACCTGAGCAGCATTGGTATCGCGGTCTTCGGTATGGCCGCAGTGTTGGCATCGGTGGATACGGTCGCTCAACGTCTTGGGCGTCAGCTCCCAGCACTGAGCGCAGCGCTGGGACGGCTTGAGCTGCCGGGTAGGAGACTCCAGATAGAATCCGCCCGCCTCAGCTTCCTTGTAGGACAGCAGCGGTCTAACCCTTGCAAACCCCACCGACAGGATTGAGCGATTGAGACCGGCCTTTTGACGTTTCCGCTTGCCTTTGCGGGCCTTGCGGGTCATGCCCTTGACGTTAAGCTGCTCTCCGGCGACTAGGCTATTACGGCTAACTATGTTGCTGGTGAGCTTGTGCAACCAATCCGCTCGCTGGTTGGCTACCTTGCGTTGAATCTTGGAAACTTTGCGTCTGGCTTTGCGCCAGCGGTTAGAGGCTTTGACGCCCTGCTTGCGGTTGGGCCTGCGTTTGCGGCGCAGCACCTTGCAGGCCTGCTTAACCGCGACATCGCCCGCTTTGATGAACTCAGGCTTTTCCTCTTTGGTGCCGTCTGAGAACGACACCGCATTAGTGCAGCCTAAGTCTATCCCGACAGCACCGCCAGCGGTTTGGCGCTCTGGGCTGCACGCCACGGTGATGGAGGCGTACCACTTCCCTTCACTTGGCCGGTAGACAATCGTGCAGGTTGTCGGTCTCCCCCAGGTACGAGCTTGTCCTCGCATCCGAATCTTGCCCAAGTTTGATAGCTGCAGGCAACCATTGATGCCATCGCTTAGCGCCTTCCAGCCAGAACCGCACGGATAGGTCCAGCCAGAGAACAGCCGTATCGACTTGAACTTGGGATACTTCCCTAGCCCTTTGAAGAACCGCTGAAACGCAAAGTCTACTCGCTTGACCGTAGCCTGCAAAGCATGACTGCCCAAAGCTTTGTACTCTGGCCAGCACTCCTTGAATGCAGGTAGCAGGTTTTGCTGGTCGATGTAGCCCACAGACTGCCCGTGCTGTTTGTAGCTGGTGCGGCGGTGCTCTATGCAGGCGTTGTACAGGTAGGCATGAAGACGCCGCCACTCGAACAGCATCGCCCCTTGCTGGGTCGTCGGGTAGAGCCTATACGTTACACGGCGTGTTGCCATAACTCGATGTATGCACTGAGACAATCGTACTATGTTCGCTACGCTCACGCGCTATCCTTCCCTAATCCGCTTCGCTGAGATTAGGGACTGCCGCGATTCTGTTCAAGGATAGAATATCGCTACAGATGGTTTGAGGGTAACTGGCCTGGCAGCTCGGTAAGCACGATGAGCCTGCAGGCCCCGATGTACAGCTATTGTGAGACACCATATTAGATGTTTCCGCGGTGCATCAACCCACGCCATCGATAGGCCCCATGAATCAAATTGATAGCTCCAAGCTTAAGTTATCTCAGCTTCGAGCCCTTGTCGCCGTGGCCCAGTGCGGTAGCTTTGGTAGAGCCGCGCTAGAGCTAGGCGTGACTCAATCGTCTGTCAGCCACGCGATCGCCTCCTTAGAAGAAATTTTGGGAGTAGAGCTGCTGTTTCGCGGGCGTCTAGGCGCTACTCTCACCACCACGGGGGAAGCTGTCCTGCAGGACATTCACTCGATTCTAGAGCGCCTCGATGCGGTGGTAAAAACCGCCCACCAGGCGCGGGGTCTAGATGCCGGTCAGGTGCGCATCGTTTCTATCCGCAGCCTCGCCACCCACTGGCTTCCTCCGGTGCTAGCGGCATTTCACCAGCAGCATCCCCAGCTCAACGTCACGGTCTCTAAGTGCTTTGATTACCACGGCGTTCACCAAGCCCTCCGCGATCGCACTGCGGACGTGGGCCTGATGGATATCTATGACACCGAGGGGCTGACGGTCTGCGCCATTTGCGAGGACGACTACGTGGCTCTGCTGCCGCCCGGTATTTCCAACGAACCGCCGTCCCCTTTGGGCTACGAGAAGCCCATTTCCTGGCAGGAGATGGGTCAATATGACCTGATTATGCCAGCGGCCAACGATGGCGGCTACGCGGCGCTGCGGCAGTATCTTCAACAGGCAGAGGTGCCTCTGACGGTGGCTTACGAAATCAACGAAGACGCCATGATTGTTAGCCTGGTGGCCCAAGGCCTGGGAATGGCCGTTTTGCCGCGCTACGCTGCCCTGCCCATTCCTGAGACGGTGAGGGTTCGCCACCTGCCTCAGCCGCTGACCCGAACGCTGGCGGCGGCCACGCTGTCGGAGGTAATGCACGCTCCGGCGGTGTTTGCGTTCTTAGAGCAGGTGGAGCAGTGGTGCAAGGGTTAGCGTTTCGCCGGGTCCACTCACGTCATGCGTGACCTTAACGCCAGCCTGCAGCGCCTCCAGCGTAGTACAGTACCCAAAACGCCAACAGGGTCCATCCCATGAGTCGATTCGCCCAGCAGCTCCAGTTCATCGCCGAACTCGACAAGCTAAAGACTGTCCTACGTCAAACGCGCCTGATCGACGATTCTCGGCGGGAAAACAGCGCTGAGCACTCCTGGCAGATCGCGGTGATGGCGCTCGTACTGGCAGAATACGCCCCTACCCCTGTGGATTTACAGCGGGTCATGACCATGCTGCTGCTGCACGACGTCGTAGAGATTGACGCAGGGGACGTCTTTTGCTACGACGAAGCGGGCAACGTCGGCAAAGCAGAGCGGGAGGCGAAGGCCGCGGACCGGCTGTTCGGTCTACTGCCCACAGACCTAGCGCAGTCTTTTCGGACAGCGTGGGACGAGTTTGAGGCTCAAGGCACGCCAGAGGCCCAGTTCGCGGCAGCGCTGGACCGAATTCAGCCGTTTTTGCACAACCAGTACACGGCGGGGGGCACCTGGCGGGGGCAGTCGATTACGCGGGCGCAGGTGATGGGACGGATGGCGGCGGTGGAAGTGGGGACGCCGGCCCTGTGGCCTTGGGTGCTGGAGATGGTTGAGAAGGCGATCGCGGCTGGACATTTAGCTGCTAGACGGGAAGCCCCGCGATCTACCCGCTAGGGTGAGCGTCGGGATGAGAGTCGCGGGTGCTGACGGGGTTCAATGCCCCAGAAGCACCCATCTCCGGGGCGTCCTGCTGCTCAATGTACCGTTTCAGCACAGAGACAGTGACCCCGCCACAACTGGCGATAAAGTACGATTCGTTCCAGAGAACAGACTGCCAGTAGAACTGGTCTACTCGCTCTGCGAACTCCGACCTCAGCCTGCGGCTGGAAACAGACTTCAAATTACTGACGAACTTGGGTAGCTCCATCTGCGGATAATACTGAAACAGCAGATGAACGTGGTCGGCCTCTCCGTTGAACTCAATCATCTTGCAGTCCCACTTCTCGCACAGATCTCCGACAATCTCTAGAAGTCGCCGTATCATTTCTTCGGTAAAAACCTTACGGCAGTATTTCGTCGTCAAAACCAGATGGGCCTTAAGGTCTGAAATTGAGCGACCGTTAGAAACAAAGTCATTTTTCATGGTGCATCGAAATCAGCGTATGCTATTATGATATCACTGACTTGGATGCAGTAGTGAAAATCACCCATCAGTACAGGTTACGCCCAACGGCTGAGCAAACGGTTACTATGACCCGATGGCTAGACATGCTTCGGGCACAGTACAACTGGTTGCTGGCTGAGCGCTTCGACTGGTGGGAGATGAACCGCTGTTCGGTCAACGCCTGCCCACTCACCTGTAGCCTTGCGCCACTCAAAGATAATCCTAATTACTACAGCCAGAAGGCTAGCCTAGTACCCTCTCAAGCGAGAGCGGCCCTGGTACAAAGATTTGCACTCACAAGCGCTTCAGGAGGTGACGAAGCAGGTAAAGCAGACGTTCGAGCGTTTCATCAAAGGTGATAAAAACGGTAAGCGTAGCGGCAAGCCTCGGTTCAAAGGCGCGGGGCGCTACAGGACGTTCACGTTCCCGCAGATAAAACCTGACTGCATCGATGGAAGTCGTATTACCCTGCCTAAGATTGGCCAGGTGAAGCTAATCCTTCATCGCCCGATACCTGATGGGTTTACTGTCAAAACGGCCAAGGTGACTCGCAAAGCAGATGGTTGGTATGTGAGCCTGTTACTGGAAAACAATGCCGTTCCGATGCTTACTCCGGATGTCGATAGGGCTAAGTCTGTCGGTGTTGACGTTGGGCTGAAGGATTTCTTGGTTACCAGTGACGGTGAGAGCGTTCCTATCCCTCAGTTCTTTCGACGCTCAGAGCGGCAGCTATCCAAGCTGCAGCGGCAGCTATCGAGACAGAAGAAGGGCTCTAACCGCTGGCGTAAGCAGGTGAATCGCATCGCCAAACTACACCTAAAGATATCGCGTCAGCGTCGTGATTTCTTTTCTAAGGTGTGGGATTGGCTGTTCTCAAAGTACGATGTTGTCGCTCATGAAAAGCTCAACATCAAAGGACTTGCTCGAACCAGACTGGCAAAGTCAATCGCTGATGCCGCATGGGGTACATTCTTGGAGATAGGCTCTTTCAAAGCCGCGAAAGCTGGAAAGATGACCATCGCTGAGAACCCACGCGGAACCAGCATTGATTGCTCGGGTTGTGGTGAGCGGGTACCAAAGACGCTGGCCGATCGGGTCCATAGTTGCCCGTCATGCGGCTTAACGATCTGTCGCGACCACAACGCGGCTATCAACCTATTGAATAGGGCTGTGGGACATCAAGCCCTTAATCTCTCAGGAAATGTCTCAGCAGTAGCTGGGAGTCACTGAGGAAGCCCGCGCTGTATGCGTAGCATCAGCGTCGGGAGGACGTCACTAGAGGATGCGGCTTAGTCGTGTTGGAGGGGCCGATTGTCGCCAACTGTCGCACCGCAGAGGCTTCACGGCTATCAAATACGGCGCGATTCTGCCATTAGAGAGATAGCTTCCCCAAGGCAGCTGCCGGAAAATAGCGTAATAATGGCGACCACCTTGCTCGAATGGACCTCCGTTCTGAATAGGGCTACTGCAGAGCTTTACTCAAATTGATAGGGTCCACTGCTTCTCTAGGGAGGAAGCTCGAACCCAGTGGCTGCCTGATTTTTTAAACAACTTCTTGGCCCATCGCCAAAGGATTGAGCAGAGATGTCTTCTTTGATATGGATGTCTGCTTTTCTGGTGCGCTGTAGCGGCTTGAGCGCTTCTCCAACCGCGGCGTTCAGCCTGCCGTTTGATGTCTTGGATCGCCTGCCCATCGACGATCCGGTCACTATTTTCCTAGTGATTGTAGGTATGATGCTGGTCGCCCCGCTACTGTTTGAGCGGCTAGGGCTACCGGGCATCGTCGGCCTGATTCTGGCGGGAATGGCCGTTGGTCCCTACGGAGCTAATCTACTGGCTCGGGATGAAACCATCGTGCTGCTCGGGACTGTAGGGCTGCTATTTCTTATGTTTTTGGGTGGCCTGGAAACGAGCCTGGATGACCTCAAGCAAAATGCTAAGCCCGCCATTGGCTTTGGCCTGTTGACCTTTCTAGTTCCCATGGCTTTGGGAACGGGAGCGATGCTGCTAGCGGGCTATAGCTGGCTCGCGGCGGTGCTGGTGGCCTCCTGCTTAGCCTCCCACACTTTAGTCGCCTTACCGCTGCTCAGTCAGCTGGGGATTACCAAGGCCCGCCCCGTCACGGCAACCCTAGGCGGGACGCTGATTACGAATGTGCTAGCGCTGCTTGTTTTGGCGGTCGTGGTTAAAGCTCAGTCTGGCGAGTTAACCCTAGGATTCTGGCTCTTCATCATTCCCTCGCTGATCGTATTCACCGTCATGACCCTGTGGGGACTGCCTCGCCTAGGGCGCTGGTTCTTTGTCAAATTTGGCCATGATGAAGGCGCTGAGTTCGTCTTTGTTTTGGTGGCGCTGTTTGTGGTGTCTTATATTGCGGGTCTGATTGAAATCGAACCTATTGTGGGCGCTTTTCTGGTGGGTGTCGCCATCACGCAGCAAATTCCCGACCACAGCCCGCTGATGAACCGCATTCAGTTCATTGGGAATACCCTGTTTGTTCCCTTCTTCTTGATCTCGGTGGGCATGCTGGTAAACCCGCTGGTGCTCTTGAAAGAGCCTAAGTCGCTGCTGATAGCGGGCGTTATTGTGGCTGCAGAGCTGCTCAGTAAGTACATCGCCGCTTGGGTCTCTGGAAAGCTCTTCGGCTGGTCTCCCGCCAGCTCGATGACCGTATTTGGTTTGTCTGTAGCCCAAGCCGCCTCTACCCTAGCGGCCATCACCGTCGCCTATAACCTCAAAATTGTGGACGAAGCTACGGTGAATGGCGTCATCGCCATGATTCTGGTGAGCTGTATTGCCTCTCCCTGGATTACTCAGCGCTGGGGCAGCCGTATGGAGCCTGTCGCCGCGAGCGATTCCACAGTCCAAGACTGGGGCAAGCGTATTTTGGTGCCCGTAGCTAACGCGGAAACCGAGGCCAATTTGCTGAACCTGGCTATACTGCTCTCCAAGCAAGCCGCCGGGACGCTGCTACCACTCAATGTCCTTAGCGATCGCCGTGGTCCTGTTTCCCCCCAGCAGCACATGGCCCAACAGCGTATGCTGGACGAGGCCGAAGATTTAGCCCACAGCGCTGTGGTAGATGTGCAAACTATTTCCCGAGTTGACCACAGCACCAGCAAGGGCATTGTGCGCGCTGGAATTGAGCATCGGGCCAGCCTAATTGTCTGTGGCTGGAGGCAATCTAACCACCGCGGTTCTGAAGGGTGGTCGAAGGCCAATCGCACCTTTGGCAGCGTGATTGATCGGGTTCTTCAGCAGGCGTCTATTCCTGTACTGGTGACTCGCTTTCCGCAGCCCCTCGAGACGATAGAGCAGATTGTCTTAGCCATGCCTATGGACCGCCGGCTCTCTGCCGCCGCCCAGCTCTCCATAGAGCTAGCCCAGCAGCTCTCGGAGCAGCTCAAGGCTCCGCTCAAGGTTGTCTTAGTTCGCAGTGGCCCCCGCGCTCGTCAGCGCCCCGCTTGGGTGGACGCTCTTCCCGAAGGCGTCGATTGGTCAATTGCCGAAGGATCTCCCGCGGGGCGTATCTCTGAACTCCTGAGCAACCAAGATCTACTGGTATTGCCCGATCAGTACCGCCGCTATGGTGGCAATCTGAGCAGTAGCCGGCTGCCGGAAGCCATTGCTCACCGCTGTTGGGGAACCTCAATGGTGGTCGTCCACGCGCCGCGCGGAGCCGTCGAGCAGGGACGGCCCGCTGCAGCGCCGCAGGGCGTTCCGGCGATAGCGATTCCCTAGCACCTCGCAAGCCGTGAAGGTTCCTTTGGGAACCCTCACCGCACCGAAAAGGCGCTGCCAAAGCGGCGGGTAATCGGCTCCAGCATAAACGTCAGCACCGACTTGCGCCGGGTTACCACCTCCCCCGTGGCGCTCATGCCGGGAATCAGCTCTACCGCTTGAGCGGCGCTGGTCGAAGAGTCATCGCTCAAGACTATCGCCGTCTTATCGAGGCGAATTCGAATAGGAAACACGGGGCCAAGCTGCTGGTCTAAAGTGGCGTTGGGGCTCACCTGCAGCACCGTGCCGCCCACCGTACCGAATTCCTGAAATGGAAAGGTGTCAATCTTCACCTTGACGGGCATGCCCTCCCGCACAAAGCCAATGTCGCGGTTGAGCAGCTTTGCTTCTAAGATCAGCTCTTGCTCCTGCGGCAAAATTGACAGCAGCTCTTCTCCCGGCTCAGTGGTGCGCTCCGCCATCGTGGTCTGGATGTTGTAGACCCGGCCGGCAATGGGGGCAGTAATCACCTGGGCCTCTGCCCGCAGCTCCGCCTGGTTAAGCTGCCCTTCAAAACTAGTCATCTCCTCCATGCGGCGGTTTAGCTCCGTCAGAATGTCGCTGCGCCGCTCTGAAACAAGGCGGAGTCGCTCTTGCTGGGCCTGCTGCACCGCCTGCTGGGCCTGCTGCACCGCCTGCTGCTGAGCGGCGATATCCTGCTGCAGGGTGCTGGCGCGGTCTTCAGCTTCAGTGAGCCGATCTTTAGCCTCGATGTAGTCAAACCGGGCAACGGCTCCCGTGGCGCTAAGTTCCTCCAGGCTATCGGCGCGATCGCGGGCGTTTTGCAGCAGCTTTTGGGCGTTGGGCAAGCTTTGCTGCAGCCGCGTCAGCCGGGCTTCTGTCTCCCTCACGGCAGCCGCTAGCCGCGCCACGTCGCTGTCTAAGGCCGCCTGCTGCTCGGTAAATGCCTGCAGCCGCGCCGCCAGCAGCTCATCCTGCAAAGGGCTGCCCGCCGTAGCCTCTCCCGCCAGCTCCGCCTGCAGGCGGTCAATATCCTGCTGCACGACGTCTGCAGACTCTTGCAGCCGCGCCACGTCAGACTGAGCTAGGGCCTGGTCTTGAATCACGAGGGGGTCGCCTGCGGCGACTATCTCTCCCTCCTTTACCAGGATTTCGGCAATCACCCCACCTTCTAGCGATCGCACGGGCCGCACCTGGGCCGAGGGTATCAGCTCCCCCGTCGCCACCGCCACCTCATCGATTTTGCTGAACTGCGCCCAGGCGATCGCGCTAAAGACGGTCAGGCTGATGCTGGCGGCGAGCAGCCGGGTATAGAGGGGCGGCAGCTGACGGACGGCTTTGCCCAGCTCATAGGAGAGGTAGTCTTCTGGGTTGACGAACTGGGCGCGGGTCTGGCGAACTCGGGCTGGGGCGGTGTCTTGGGTCATAGGAGAAGGGCAAGCGGGGCAGTACAAGAATTCCCGAGTTAGCGTTTGGGGCAACGCGGCGATATGTGCGAGCTATAGGCTGCGAGCTATAGGCTGCGAGCTATGGAAATGATCTAGGGGCTGTACTCACCGGCGATCGCCACCCCCGGAGTCGCCTCGATTGCCCTGCCGCTGACCTCTACTCCCCCCACCGCCGACAGCAGCAGGATTGCCCCCATTACGGCCATGATGGCATTTTCGGCGAAGCTTACCACCCCCAGCGGCGTTTTAGAATTGCCGCCGATGCAGGCGCAGTTGAGGTCTTTTTTATCGAGATAGACCGCCTTGAAGACCGAGAGACTGCCGCTCAGCCCGATGGCGAGGGATGCGGCCCCTGTCAGCAAGGGCGCAGCGCCGGACAAAAAGCCTAGCCCAATGGCCAGTTCTGCAAAGGGATAGAGCTTGCCGTAGGGCTTGACGCGCTGGGTAATCAAGTCGTAGTTTTCAAAGCTCCGGGCAAAGGCATCGAGATCCATGAGCTTGAGAGACGCCAGCATGGACAGCGCCACCCCCATGAAGCCAGAGACTCCCAAGGAAGCGGCCAGGGACACCAGCGCTGCGGTCGAGAAAAGAGCCACCACCGGGGCGTAGGACTTCTCATCTCCAGCTTCTGGGTCAGCGAATCCTAAATGGTCCGCTAGCTCGGTATAGCCTCCGATACGCTCCTCTCCCCAAAAGACCTGCGGCGTGGTGCTTACCTCGTGCTTGGCCTTGAACGCTTCCGCGTCCTCCCGCGATCGCAGCAGGTGATCTTCAAAAGCAATATTCTGCTCGTTCAATAGGTCAACGGCTCGGCGTCCCCAGGGGCATTCCCCGTTAGGTAGGGACATTCGGTAGAGCTTCACCGGCGCTTGAACTGATGGTGTCATAATACTTCCCTCGATTTAAGGCAGCTCCCTGCAAATAATGTGTCGAATTTGCGTAGTTCTACCATAAAAGCTCCAGCCGACTGGAGAGTCAAGTCGAGCCTGCCACAATCTTCAAGTAACGAATAGAGCCTAACCAAACGGCCAGCGACGCTTACTCCTCGGTCCGGTAGCCGAACTCCGCCAGCTGACTGCGAGACTGTCGCCACTTTGCCTGCACCCGCACAAACAGCTCTAAATAGACCTTGCCCATCACCAGCTTTTGAATCTGCTCGCGAGCAGCGGTGCCAATCTGCTTGGCTTTGCTGCCGCCCTTGCCGATGAGAATGCCCTTTTGCGACATCCGCTCCACGTGAATGGTCGCCAAAATGCGGGTAATCTCGGGCTCCTCGTCGACCCGGTCAATGGAAATCGCCACCGAATGGGGGATCTCCTCCCGCGTCTGCAGCAAGATCTGCTCGCGAATCAGCTCTCCCATGATGAAGCGCTCCGGCTGGTCGGTGACCAGATCGGGGGGGTAGTAATAGGGGCCGGGGTCGAGACGCTCGACAAGCTGGCTCAGCAGGGTGTCGACTTGGTTTCCCGTGAGGGCAGAAAACTCGATGAGGGGCCAGCCCTGCTCGCTGGCGATCGCCTCATAGGTTGCCTTAATCTCTGTCCCCTCGTCGCTGCGCTGGTCGAGCTTGTTGAGCCCCAGCACCACCTGCTGCGACGTTTGGGCCAATAGATCCACAATGAAGCGATCGCCCCGTCCGGCGGGAACTGAGCTGTCCACCGTCAGCACCACCAGGTCTACGGCATTAATAGCGGTGCGGGCGTTTTGCACCAGCACCTTACCCAACTGGTGGTGAGGCTTGTGGATGCCGGGGGTGTCGACAAAGATAATCTGCGCCTCCGGCAGGGTCAAAATACCCTGCAGCCGGTTGCGGGTGGTTTGGGCCACGGGGGAGGTGATGGCGACCTTTTGCCCCACCAGCCGGTTCATTAAGGTAGACTTACCCACATTGGGGCGACCGACAATGCCCACAAAGCCCGAACGGAACCCCGGCGGCGACGGCGGAATGGTGGCTGAGGTAGAGGCGGGGGTCGGCATGGGCAGAATTGTCCCTTAAAGGCGCTATTGCTTAGGCAAGTATTTGATCATGGCTTTAATCTGACGTAATGACAACCCACCGCTATTTTGCCACCACCGCCCGAGGACTAGAGCCGCTCGTTGCCCAGGAATTGCAGCAGCTGGGGGCCGAAGCCGTGGAGCCGGGGTTTGCAGGGGTGAGGTTCGCAGGCGATCGCGCCCTGCTGTACCGAGTCAACCTCTGGGGGCGAATTCCCTTTCGGGTGCTGCTGAACCTAGCAGAGCGAGGCTGCCGAGACGCCCAGCAGCTTTATGGGGCGGTGCAGACCGTTGACTGGGCGAGCTATTTGGCCCCGGAGCAAACCTTTGCCGTGCGGGCCACCGGCAAAAGCCGCCAGCTCAACCATTCCCACTTTACGGCTCTGCAGGTGAAGAACGCCATCGTCGACCAGCAGCGGCAGCAGTTTGGAGAACGCTCTAGCATCGACACCGAAGACCCCGACGTGCGCATCAACGTCCACATCAGCGGCGACGGCCCAGGCCGAGCCAGTCGCGCTACCATCAGCCTCGACAGCACGGGAGAAAGCCTGCACCGCCGGGGCTACCGGCCCGCTATGGGTCAAGCTCCCCTCAAGGAAACCCTAGCCGCCGCTCTATTGCAGCTGGCGGCCTGGACCCCGGATCAGCCGTTTCTCGACCCGCTGTGTGGCTCGGGGACGCTGCCCATTGAGGCGGCCCGGCAGGCCCTGTGCATTGCGCCAGGGCTAGACCGGAACTTTGCCTTTGAGCGCTGGCCTGACTTCGACGCCGAGCTGTGGCAGCAGCAGCGCGAGCAGGCCCAGCAGCAGCGCCGGAATTCCCTGGAGGCTCCCATCGTGGGCAGCGATGGCGACGACGAGGTGATTCAGCAGGCTCAGGGCAATGCCGAGCGGGCCGAGGTCGAGGACTGCATCACCCTACGGCAGCAGGCCCTATCAGATCTCACCCCGCCCGCCGACCACGGCATTATCATCTGCAATCCCCCCTATGGGGAGCGAATTGGGGAGGCCGAGGCTCTAGAGCCATTTTATAAGCAGCTGGGGGACGTACTGAAGCAGCGCTGTCAGGGCTGGACGGCCTATGTGCTGTGCGGCAACCTGGCGCTGGCGAAGAAAATTGGCCTGCGGCCCTCGCGGCGCATCCCGGTCTCAAACGGCGGTATTGACTGCCGTTTGCTGCGCTACGAGCTTTATTGAGCCTACCGATTCGGGCGAGTTCGGCTCGACGTCATGAAATCCTCAGAGTTTGCCGCTAGTCTTTAGAGGATAAGAGCCGAAGGTACTGCGCCCAGCAGAAGCAAGCGTAGGGCGACCGGCTCAGCGTCACTGGAGGAAACAGGTATGTTTCACCGTATTTTAGCGGCATTAGACCACTCAGGACACGATGCCGACGTCTATGAGAAAGGCCAAGAGCTAGCGCAGGGATTAGGGGCAGAGCTGCTGCTGCTGCATGTTCTCGATTTTCACGATGCCGATCCCTACTGGCCCAGCAGCATTGGCATGGAGTATTCACCTGAGGTCTACCGGGAGGCCATGGAGCTGTATTGGCAGCAGCAGCGTGACTACGAACAGCAGCAGCTCAAACGACTGCGGGCTCGGGCCGACCGGGCGATCGCCGAGGGAATTGCGGCGTCTGTTGCCTTGATTAAAGGCCACGCCGGCCCTTCGATCTGCCGCCAAGCCAAGGTGTGGAACGCTGACCTAGTGATGGTCGGCAGTCGGGGACGCTCCAACATTCGAGAAATTTTGTTGGGCAGCGTCAGTCAGTATGTGAATCACCACGCCCCAACCTCTGTGCTGATTGTGCATTCTTCAACCGCTCACATAGCGCCGTCAACACCCTCAGAGACCGCTGCGGCGATCGTTTGATTGCTAACTCTAGAACAGCGCCATCATCATTTTCTTGCGGTATGCCTTCGTGAGGGCGTGGTCGTCCCCAAGGCGATCGAAAACAGCGATCATTGCTTTTCGCGCCGCGTCTTGATGGCGTCGCTGCTCTAGCAAATCTAGAAAGCCAGCCAGAGCAGCTTCAGGGTCGCCGCCTTTGACGGCGCGGCAGGCCAGCTGCTGTAGGTCATCGCCGCCGTCACCCGCCCCACCGACGGCCTGGTGACACAGCTGAGCGAGGTAAAGCTGACCCCGCAGCGATCGCATCAGGGCCCCATTAGGATTGGGCACGACCGCCATCGCGGCTTCGAAGGCCGTCTGAGCGCGACTGACTTGCCCCTGGGCAACCCAAAACGGTACCGCTACCGTTACTACCCGTTCGTCGCCAGGGTGCTCTTCCACCAGGGCGTCGAGCTGGTGTGACGCACTCTCACTGTCCCCAGCCTCTATGGCGGCGGTGGCGCTCTGGAGCACCTCCTCCACGGTCGAGGTGGCGCCCAAGCCAGCCAAGAGCGATCGCAGCTGCGGCTCAGGCAGGACGCCAACGAAGCCGGGCTGGATTTGGCCTGCGACAGCGATGCGCACGTCGGGCACTCCCTCTACCCCGTAGGCATTGGCTAGCTCTGGGCTGTGGTCGATATCCACCTTGGCCAAGCCAACCCCATATTCCTGAGACAGCTTCTCCAGCACGGGCTTTAGCAGCTGGCAAGGCCCACACCACTGCGCGAAAAAATCGACCAAAATCGGCTGCTGGTGAGATGCCTGGATGACTGCGTCCTCAAAGGTTTGCGTCGTGACGTCGATGGAATATCCCATAGTTGCCTTTGTTTTGATTTATCAGCGCAGGGACGCTGCCACTCTAACCAGCGAACCGCGCACGCCGATAAAAAAGCTGGGCGAGGGCTGGCAGGGCTGATCGAGATAAGCCTCATGGTACTGCTTGAGTATATCGAATACGGCCTGCTGTGAAGAGAGCAGATACTTGCCGACAAAGTGGAATGGCCTGATGCGGGCCTCGTTCAGGGGAGCTGGTTCCCAAATGACGACCAAAATTGAGGCGATTGGCGATAGCAGCAGCGGCATGGCGATCGCTTGGGACGCCGACTGGAGGTAAGCTTCTGGCATATGTAGGCCAGGGATCTGATTCATCCGGCTGGAGAGTGCTCCATACTGCGACGGTAGGTCAGCAATGTAGTGAACATCGTCAGAGAGAAATGGACTTTCGTATACGGTGCCTCGAAAGGAAAGCTTCATAGCAGTCGGTAGAGGGTCTCAGCGATGCAGCATGAGGCGCGCTACGAAAATTAGAGTAGCCGCCAGCGCTGCCTTTAGATTTACTTAACGTTGAGCAGCGTCTCTAAATTAGCCCGAATCAGAGGATCTGCCTGAGGGGTATCAGCCCCCTTAAAGCCGGGGATTAGGGTTAATATCCCCAATATTCACGCCCAATATCTACATCAGACCCTACAGCTTTGGCGGCTGGGGCTCAATAGCCACGGCTTGGCCCACTTCAGCCCGTAAAATGTCGCTGGCCCGCGCCCCATTTGCCGCCACCTCAACCCAGCCGTGACTGCCAACGATCGCAATCAGCTGGCCCGGTAAGGCGCTGCTGTAGGTTGCGCCGAAGGGAATGCGGCGATCGCCGATCTGCAGGACTGCCCCCGGCCCAACCGCCCCCGCTTCGACAATAGCGGCAGGAAGCGTCGAGATTAGATTTCCAAATCGGTCGATATGCTGAATAACCCCCTGGGGGCCCCGCTCCGGCAGGAGTCCACGCCGCTGCACTAGAGATGTCGGCGAGATGGGGTGCCCGACCTGAGCGAGGGGCATTCCCGCCGCGAGACGGGCGGCTACAGGGGCAAAGATATCTCGCCCGTGGAAGGTGGCGCTGGGCTGGGGCGATCGCCAGCAGTCCGGGTCGCTCAGCTCCACCGCTTCTATGGAATCCTGCGGGTGACGGTGGAGGAGCCCGGTGAGCAGGCCGTTGTCGGGGCAGACGACGGTGCCTTGGGGGAACTGCACCGCCACGGCGCGGCGATCGCCGCCAACTCCGGGGTCCACCACGACGAGATAGACGGTGTCCAGGGGAAAGTAGGGATACGCCGTCAGCAGATGAAAGTGAGCCGCCTGAATACTCTGGGGCGGCACGGCGTGGGTGAGGTCAATGCAGGGCACTTGGGGGGCGATCGCCGCAATCACCCCCTTCATGATGCCGACGTAGGCATCCTGGGTACCAAAGTCTGTGATGAGGGTGATGGGCGGCATGGCTAAACCAGGCTAATGGCCCCTAAGGGGTCTACCTGAGCACAGACCTGAATCAGCGCCTCAACCCCGCTGACCACGTGAATCGGCGTCTGCAGCGCCTCTGCGACCTCATCCACCGTCATATCGTCTAGAAACCGCGCCTCGTCGTGCTTGAGCATCAGGGAAGGCAGCAGAATACCCTCCCCCAGGTCTTGCCCCTTCAGAGCCAGCAAATCTTGCCCGGTCAGCAGCCCCGTCACCGTAATCTCCTGGCCCCAGTAGACGCTGCGCAGGGGGGCCAGCGTCACCGTCAGCCCTGCCACCTGGTTGAGGCGCTGCACCAGGGGTGCAAAGGCGTATTCCACCGCGTTGCCCACCACCCAGGTGAGACGGCGATCGCCAGCGGGCAGCGCCTTAGGCAGCGCTTCAGCCGCTTGGTAAAACTGGTCTAAAAACTGGTGAATCGAACCGACGCCGTTGCCAATTTGGGGATAGTCCTCGTACTGGGCTGCGGGCGGCAGGTCTACGCGGCCAATCAAAAACCACTCGTCCGCCAGCCAGACAAACCGAGAGCCATACTGCTGCAGGAATTTCTCCTGCAGGCCTTGAACCTGGGCAATCACCTCGCGGGCCGTGGGTGGGTCGACGGGGGCGAGCTCTTCCAGGTTGGGGCGAAACCGGGTCAGCCCCACGGGCACCACGGCAGCCGACAGGACAGTAGGATCTTCAAAATCGTGAAACTGAGCCAAATCGAGCAGAGTGCGCGTCAGCTGCTCGCCGTCGTTGATGCCGGGGCAGACCACCACCTGGGCGTGAATTTGCAGGCGGTGCTGACGAAACCACTGCAGCTGCTCTAGAATCTGGCCCGCCCGGGGGTTTTTCAGCAGCCGCGATCGCACTTCAGGGTCCGTGGCGTGGACCGAGACATAGAGAGGCGAGAGCCGCATCTGAGCAATGCGGTCCCACTCGGGCGGGGTGAGATTGGTCAGCGTCAGGTAGCTGCCGTACAAGAAGCTCAGCCGGTAGTCGTCGTCTTTGAGGTAGAGGGTTTGGCGCTTACCGGGGGGCTGCTGGTCAATAAAGCAAAAAGGACAGCGGTTGTTGCACTGTATGAGCCCGTCGAATAGGGCAGTTTCGAACTCTAAGCCCAGGTCGTCGTCTAGGTCTTTTTCCAGCTCCACCTCGTGCAGCTCGTTCTCGCTATCTAAGACCTGCAGGGTGAGCACCTCGTCGGCGCAGAGGAACCGGTAGTCAATTAGGTCGCGGGGCCGCTCGCCGTTAATGCTCACCAGGCGATCGCCGGGCTCAAAGCCGAGGTCTTCGGCAATGGAGTCGGGGAGGACGCGGGTGACGAGGGCGGGCTGGGGGGTAGACATACCCCGATTTTACAATAGCCCCTTCGAATCAGCTGTTCTCAACTAGCCCCAGGGCAAGCGCCGCTAAAATAGCCACCCCAAACCCCAGCCGATACCAGACAAATACCCAGGTGTTGTGGTTTTGCAGATACTTAATCAGCCAGGCGATCGCCGCGTAGGATGAGGCCGCAGAGGCAATCAGGCCCGCCACTAGCGGCACAACGCCAATGCCGCCGAAGTTGGTCTCAAACAGGCCCGCTAGCTCGACTAGCCCTGCCAGGGTAATGGCGGGGATGCCCAGCAAAAAGGAAAAGCGAGCCGCCGTCGCCCGCTCTAGCCCCATAAACAAACCCGCAGTAAGGGTAGACCCCGAGCGAGACACCCCCGGAATGAGGGCCAGGGTCTGGGCGCAGCCCATGAGGATGCCATCCCGGGTGCCTAGCTTTTCCAGGTTGCGCTCCCGCTTGCCCATCTGCTCCGCTAGCGCCAGCAGCAGGGCCATCACAATCGAGGCAATGGCGATCGCCCCCATGCTGCGAATGGGAGAGTTATCCAGGTCGGGGATCAGGGCCTTCATCAACAGACCGCAAATCACGATGGGAAACGTGCCCAAAAAGATACCCAGCCCGATGCGAAAATCCTGGGACTGGTAGTCAGACTTGGCGATCGCGCGGACTGTGCCGGCAACCACCTGGGTGAGGTCATCCCAAAAGTACCAGAGGATGGCAACAATGCTGCCTAGCTGAATGATGGCGGTGAAGGCAACGCCGGGATCGCCCCAGCCCAAAGCGACCGGAACCGCCTTCATGTGGGCCGTGCTACTGATGGGCAAAAACTCTGTCAGTCCCTGTACGATTCCTAAGACGATGGACTTGAACACACCGAGCTCGGCAACGCCGCTGCTTGCTGTTTCTGCGGGACTTTGACCCAAAATATAAGCGCTAAACAGATCGAATAACAATAAAGAAAACATATATGCAAGTTAATCGGCGGTTGGGGTAAAGCCTATCTAACTAAATCGAGTCGCTTACTGAGCCTTCAAGGCGGCTTGCGCTTCATTAGCCCTTTCAGTTGCTCCAGCTTATGAGCAGGACATAGCCACAGCAAGCAGAGCGTCAAAATTTCAGAAAAATTTCACATTTCTGCCGTTGCCCCCCAAAGAACCGCTTCTAAGGGCTACTCCCTCTACAAGGACATGTTTTCTGAGGAAATTCGCACTACACTGCCTGTATACCCCCCAGGGGCATTCTGCCGAAACCCCTGTTGTGAGCGTTTGTAGTATATTAAGAAAAGTGAACCCCATTTCATCTTCCCCCTTGGCTTACACAACTCTGACTCAGCATTCCCCGATTTCCCTTGAGACGCTTCCAACTTCGCGCCAGCTGCAGCAGCCGTGGCTAATTTTTGCTGCAGCCATCTTCCTCGTCTCTGTCCCTGTCTTTTTCCAGGCTCCATTAGTCCGCGTTGCGCCGTTTCTCAGCCTTGATCTTCTGTTGGTCTGGTGGGGATTAGCACTGTTGATGCGATCGCGTCCGGCTTTGGCACCTTGGGGAGACCTCCTGATGGGATTTGCTTGGACGTGGCTAGCCGGCACGATCTACTGGGGATGGCTCAGGTGGGAACCGCTTTTGCATCTTCCTGTGGAAGCCATTGGCCTGCCGTTTACGGTCATGGCCATTCGACGACGCGGGGGGCATATTGGCCATTGGTTTTACCTGGGGTCTTTGCTCGGCACGGCGCTGACCGACGCCTATTTCTATCTAGTCAACTTAATCCCCGACTGGCGAGCCCTCGTCGCAGTCGATCCCTCCTTCGCGCCCTCTATTCTCAGCACGGCGGTTTTGAAGGTTCAAACGCCTTGGGGCGCAGGCTGTGCCTTTGCTTTAATTGCTCTGCTTTTAGCGGCGGGTTGGCCGCCGCTGAGATCGTCTCAGCTGTCCCGATGGGCCTTTAGTGGTGCCGTATTAAGTACGTTGTTGGTGGACGGGCTGTTCTGGATTGCCGCCACTGCTGCTGCATAAAAATGCGATGATGTGACGTAAGCTTCCGCAGCTTGGTTATAATCAGCGTGTGTTGCCCGATCTCAGCTTTTGGAATCGGGCTAGCTTAGAGTTTTTACCCTGTGGATAGAAGCTCACAAGCGCCAGGGCTCTCTGTGACTGAACAAAGTCGCAGTGTGCCCATCAGGATGTATCTCTATCAAAAGCGGGAAACGGAGACGTAACAGCGGCCTACATCTGCGGTGAATTCACAATCTCTTCCCCATTTAATCCTCCATACTGAGTCAGGGAAACGCTATATTTCTCTGGCGGGTAACAATTGCTGGACCATCGGTCGCGGTGACGACAACAATTTTGTGCTGCCCGATCGCTGGATTTCGCGCAACCACGCCATGCTGCAGCGGATGGAAACCGGCGAGTTTTACCTGATCGACTTGGGTAGCCGCAACGGCTCCTTTGTGGGCGGGAGGCGCGTCACCGTCCCGGTAACGCTGAAAAGCGGCGATCGCCTGACCTTTGGCCAAACCCATCTCGACTTTTACAGCCCTAAAGCCCGGTTTGGCCCCGACGACGGCAGCTTAGGTGACAGCGACTCTCAAGAGCACACCGCTACGGCCATGCTGCACGTGCGTCGGATGATCTCTGTTCTGGTGATGGACATTCGCAACTTCACCGGCATGACCCGCGAGCTTGAGGAGACGGTGCTCTCAGAAACCATCGGCACCTGGTTCCGCCGAGCTGGGGACATCATCCGCGACTATGGAAGCTGGGTGGATAAATACATTGGCGATGCCATTATGGCGGTCTGGATCCACGGGGCGGAGACGGTCAGTCATGAGGAGATGATGGAAATCGCCAAAGCCATCAACGACCTGCACAAGATGACTAGCGAGCTGCATCTGCTCTATCCGCTGAACGCGCCGGTGCGCGTTGGGGCCGGGCTGAACACGGGCTATGCCATGGTGGGCAATACAGGTACTGGGGATCACCCAGACTATACGGCACTGGGAGATACCGTAAATGCAGCGTTTCGCTTAGAGTCTTCTACGAAGCAAATTGGCGTGGATATCGCCTTCGGTGAAACGGCCTATCAATACTTGAGAGACGATCTCTCCATCTCTATCGAAACGTCAGAGCTGTTCAAGGCCCACAGCCTCAACCTCAAAGGGTACGATTTGCCTACTAAGGCTTACGCGGGCACGTTCGCTGACCTCGACCGATTTTTGACCCTGGGCCGGAAGCTGTAAGTGCTTGACGCATCCCTAATGCACTGCGTATAAAGAATCAGACTCATCGTTAGGTCGAAACGGCTTCTCGCTCTAGAAGTAGCTCAGATCGACCCTGTGAATCTGCTTTCCCGCCCTGAATTAAGGTATCGGTGTGCCATGAAACAGCTCTTTTCTCATTTGGCGATCGCCTGGAGCCTTAGCTCAATGGCTAAAGTGATGACCACAGCGGCGAGCCTGACGGCGATCGCTGCTATGGTGAGCCCCCTTCCCGCCTACAGCGCTCAGCTCGTACGGTGGCGGTTCGACCCGCAAACCCGGCAGCTCGAAATCGTCACGCCAGGAGGCACGCAGCCCAACTATTTCATTCTGGCCCAGCCGCCCCGAATCGTCGTGGATTTGCCGGATACAACGGTGGGCTCGGTGCTCGCTGAGCAGACCTACTCAGGCAGCGTGCGTCAGATTCGCGTCAATCAGTTTCAGCCGACGCTAACCCGCCTGGTGATTGAGCTAGAGCCAAATGTAGAGCTAGCGGCTCAGCAGGTAGAGCTGCGATCGCTAGACCCTCAAAACGGGCGCTGGGCCATTCGCCCCCTCCTGGAGGGGGATATGCCCGCGCTAGCTCAGCAGACGGCGACAGTGGGAGGCTGGGCCAACGATGGGGCCAATGTAGCGATCGCGCAAACGGAGGTTCAAGACCTGCAGTCAGGCGCTGCTTTAGGGCAGAATGTCCCGGAGGATGAAGATAGCCCAGGTAATTTAGAGCCCGGTTTAAGTGAGCCAGCCAGCGAGCCAAGATCGACCGGCGGCGATATCGCGACAGCGCCCGAGTCGTTCCCCTCTTTGGAGCCAGGAGCGTTGGAAATTGCAGTTGACTTAGAAGTCATTCCAGCGGAAGCCGCTGCCCCGGAAGATGAAAGACCTACTGCTGAAAATAATGAGCGGGCAGTTGAGGGTAGTGAAGATGTCATAGAGCCTAATGGCCTGTCAGTAGCGCCTTCAGAGCCCACCCCGTTGAGCAGTGTACCGGCAGAAGAGGTCGCATCAGTCGAGTCTGGGAATGAAGAGCCCCTCGGGGAAGAGCCGTCTAGCCTGGAGGCCGCTAGTCTGGGGGCCGCTAGTCTGGGCAGTCCAAACCTGGAAGCTGCCAGTTTGGATATTCTGAACTCAGTTGTCCCCCCAGAGCAGCCTTCAGCCTTACCGACTGAGCCCGGCCGCAGTGTCAGTGCTCGACGCGATGCTCCCCAGGTAGAGGCTGAAGCGTTCCCTACTGAAGCGATCGCCCCGTCTCCAATACGCCCGGTCGTGCCAGAAGCCGAGCCTGTCGCCGAGGCCGCCGAAGCTGAACCCATACAGGTCGAACCCGTAGAGAGCGAATCCGTAGAGGCCGAACCTATAGGGAGCGAACCTATCGAGACGCCGCAGGTCGAGCTTGTCGGCTCTGAACCCGCCGAAGTCGGCCTCGAAGCATCACAAAGCGAACCTGCCGAACCTGCCGCTGGGGCTGTGGAAGTCTCTCGAATCGAGCCCGTAGACGGACCCCAGTCTGACCCCGTTACAGAGCCAATATCACGCCAGCCCCCCGCCCCTTTAGAGAGCCGCCTCGACAGCGAAATCGCCCTGCGCGTTGATACTCCTTCCTCAATTTTGATTCCCGCCGGGACAGTCCTGCGGCTGCGCTATCCGCGCTCATCGGCATTAGAGCTTGCAGCGGGAGAGTCTCGCCAAGAGATTCTCCTGACGACGCAGGTGGTTCAAGACCAGCGAGGCGAGATCGTGTTGCCGGCAGGAACACAAATTATCGGGCGGTTCGAGTCAGAAGCTGGCGAGGGTCGCTTTGTCGCACAGGCCGTAGTCTCCGTCGACGGCAATCGCCCGCTGAGCGGCATCAGCGCGGTAGATCTCAACCGGCGGCGGCTAGCGGTAGAGCCCAACCAAACCCTAGAGCTGCAGCTTGGAGAAGATTTACTCAAAGAGTAGCCGCGAGACCTAGACTCAACCCTGAACCGTTTCCTTGGATATGGTAAACTCGCCTCTGCCCGTATTGGTTCAGGTCTATGGTCACCGCTAGCCTCTCCCAACTTCTCGACGTGCTTGCTGCTGCATTCCCCGACGGCGATCGCTTTTTAGCTTCCAGCGCCACAGATCTCAGCACCACAGACCCCGGCATCGCACATCCCAGCGCCATAGGACAGTCCCAGGCGATCGGCCTCTCCACCGACAGCCGCACCGGCGCGCCAGGAGAGGTCTTTATTGCCCTGACGGGAGAGACCTTCGACGGGCACCGCTTCATTGAAACCGCTCGGGAAAAGGGAGCGATCGCCGCCATCGTGTCCCGAAGGGTGGATAGCGACCTGCCCCAAATCGTCGTGCCCAATACCCTGACCGCGTATCAAGCGATCGCCCGCTGGTGGCGACAGCAGTGTCCTGCGAAAATCATTGCGGTGACGGGGTCGGTGGGCAAAACCACCACCAAGGAGATCATTGCGGCGGCGCTTGCAGCCCAGGGTAAGGTGCTCAAAACCCGGGCCAACTACAACAACGAAATTGGCGTCCCCAAGACCTTGCTCGAATTGACCCCCGAGCATGACTACGCCGTAGTGGAGATGGGGATGCGCGGCCGGGGGGAAATTGCGCTGCTCAGCCAAGTGGCCCAGCCCGACGTGGCGGTGATCACCAACGTGGGGACGGCGCACATCGAGCGGCTGGGCTCTGAAGAGGCGATCGCCCAGGCAAAGTGTGAGCTGTTGGCAGAGATGCCGCCCAATAGCGTAGCGGTGCTCAACGCAGACAACGAGCGGCTGATGAAAACGGCGACAGCGGTTTGGTCCGGGAAGACGGTGACCTACGGATTAGAGCAGGGAGATATGCGAGGGTTTCTCAACGGTGAGCACATTCAGGTTGGGGACAAACGGCTGCCCCTGCCGCTGCCCGGTCGCCACAACGCCCTCAACTATCTAGCGGCGCTGGCGGTGACTCAGGTTCTGGGCCTAAGCTGGGCACCTTTAGAATCAGGGCTGTCGGTGGCGCTGCCCGCCGGTCGCGCCCAGCGCTACGAGTTGCCCAACGACGTGCTGCTGCTGGACGAAACCTACAACGCTGGGGCGGAATCGATGATCGCCGCTCTGACCGTACTCTCAGAAACCCCCGGTGCCCGGCGCATCGCCGTCTTGGGGACCATGAAAGAGCTAGGCGACTATTCCGTGGCGCTGCACAAGCGGGTGGGGGAGACGGTTAGGGCCTTGGGTATCGACCGGCTCTTGATCTTGGCAGATGAGCCGGAGCAGCAGGCCTTAGCGGCTGGGGCTGGCGCTGTTCCATCGGAGGCGTTCGATAACCACGCCGATTTGACCAACCGCTTGGGGGCAATAGTGCAGCCGGGCGATCGCATTTTGTTTAAGGCATCCCGCGCCGTGGGCCTAGAAATCATCGTCGACGGCCTTCGGAAGCGGTTAGAGCAACGGACTGTCGAGAGTTAGCGCTTAAGCCCAACACATAGACGAGATCGGTGCTAAAACGCTCAGAATTTACATCAATTAATATTCTGAAATTCATTCGTAAGACCGATACTAGGTGACTAAAATGCGATATAAATTTGGATGTTAGCGAAATCTAATTCGCTGATGGGCATTCCTTTGTAGACTTCTACTGTCCTCAAATTGAATTGGTTGTTTTAGAAAATTTTTATCGTGCTTTAAACGTCGGTAGTCTATCTAGACCATCAATCATTTTTGACAACAACTCTACAAAGTTTTTTGAGCATAAATAGAGGAAATGGCGATGAAATTTATTCGTTTTGTTATTGCTGTCTTTACCTGCGGAGTTCTGCTGTTTTCCAGCGCTGCTCCCGCAGCTGCGCTTACCGCTAGCTCCGGAAGCAGCCCTACTGAAGGCGAGGCGCAGCTAGACGGCGTTTACAACAAGGCAAAAGATGCGCTGAAGAGCGAGCCACTGCCCGATGGTAGCGATCAGAAGAGCGTTGGCGCTAGCGACCTAAACGTTGCTCAGCAGGGTGCTAAGGGCGAAACCAATACGCCTGAGAATTCACGGGGAGCGCAGTCGGTCGAGAAATCCGTTAAGGAAGTTCTTGAGAACGTCCTTCCGTAGTTAGCTCACTGCAGCTTCTTCACACCTCTAAAACACAGCGCCGCAGAAGACTAAACATTTTCTGCGGCGCTGTGTTTATTCAGACAGCTTTATACGACCTCATACGAATAAAGCGATTTCCAGTCGCGTGAGGTACGGATTTGGGTGGTAGTGGCGCGGTGCGCCACTACCACCCGTACTCCACCAGCATGAAAAATGCTGCAAGTAGGAGTCCATAAGTAAACGACGGTCAGTGGGGGGCGAACCCCAACACCGTTTACTTATGGCTAGCCACTTACGACCTCATAAGACAGCGGCGGCTCGCGGCATGGCTCTAGATCTAAGCTTTATCGTTTAGATTGCATAGCGAAAGGCGTCGTCCCAAAGTTTGTCAAGCACCCTCAGCGCTTGGTCTAGCGGCAGTAGATGACACCGGCTCTGTTCGTCATATCGCAGTAGCGCTACCTCGCTGCTCTCCAGGTCTTCGCCGGGAATAGGCCGCAGGTCTGTCAACTTTTGAGTCGCATCCGCCACGTCAAAATTGACGTCAGCGTTCAAGTTTTCCGCCATCCAGGCCTCAATTCGCTGGTCCAATTCAGCGGCTGTCAGCGCCGAGCTGCTGGTCAGCAAATGGTAGTAGACCAAAATGACTTCTTTGCACTCTTCCTCTTCCGCCAGGTCAATTAGCAATTGAAATACCGCTGCGTTATTGGCCAGATTGCGGAAGAAAAGGGTGTCGGTCACAGTCTTTTGAAACGTGAGCTTTTTGGTTTTATAAGAGCTGTACTGCTTGTAGGCAAACCCACCGAGGGCAGCGCACAGAGACCCGACGGCAATCAGAACCGGCATGAGGTTGTAGACCTCGCGCTCGTTGGTGTTGAGGTAGTTCAGCGCTTCCGGGAGCCCCACCGCCAGCATGATGGCGCTGACGACGATCAAAAGCTGCGGCAGCACTTTAATGAGAATAGAAACCGCCGCTCCCAGCGCCGGAACGCTCAGCATGGCGATATCTTTCCAGGTCATCTTGGTCTGAACGTTGGGAAACAGCAGCTCGATATCGTGCTTGGGGATGCGTTTGTAGAAATAGACGTAGGCTTTGCCAGGGGTAAAGCGCCTTAGGGCCGCATCTTTATCGGACTCGCCCGCTTCAAAATAGGCTGCATCCTTGAAGTGAATTAAAAGCACAACCCGCTCAAACAGCTCAACAACCTGCTCCCGCTTCCAAAACCAGCGCCCCGTCGTCACCGTTGTAGATGAGTCGCCTCGGTAGTAGCAGAGCAGTTGGGCAAAGTCGTCAAAGTTGACTTCGGTGCGCAGGTCTATGAGAGACTTGGCCTGGAGCGATCGCCTCAGGCTACCCTGAGACAGCTCGTTGTAGTTAGCCTTCTCCAATAAGTGGCGCACCTGCTCAATCAGGGTCGCGCTCATCGCTGCGAAGTCTTTGACCGCGCCTTGGGCCAATACCGACGGGTCAACGTCAACATTGGGGTCAAAGGGCGCGTAGACCCGCTTGATCTCTTCGCTGACTCGGTGGAACCGAAAGTGGTAGAGGGCCGACAGCAGAGCGCAGAATTCTCGAAACTGCTGAGATGCGCTATCGTCTAGCTCGCCGGATTTTAGGCATAGGTCAATCAGGTCCTGGCGACGGCAGGGAATAAAAGCATCGCGGCTAGGGGCGGTGTTTTCGGCAGTCATGGCGGGCTTAGGCGTTGGGGACCAGTGGAAAGAGGTTGCTTGCTGATGTATTGCATTGGTTCAGTTGCTCAGGGCACCAGAATCGGCTGAAGGCCTGACGTTGTGTAAACAGACGTTGTGTAGGCAAAACGCATAAATGTCCTAATGCATCAGGATATTTGCTATGGTACGGCGTCAAGGGGCTTCACAGAACGATACATTTCGTGAGCGCCTGTATTGCATTAGGCTAATTTTTCTGAAAAAGTGTCTCGTTTTTTATATCAAATTGTGTCAGATGAACCGAGGTGTGAGATTCTGACATCGAATTTTTGATACAAACAACAAGTGAATGCCCGAGCTGACGCTTCGGCTAGCGCAGCAGCAGCAGAGTGATCGACATCCTCTCAGCGAACCGTCAGCGGCTCACGCCGATCGCATTCTACGCACCTGTAATGAGGAGACTTTCTGAATGTTTACCCACGTCAAGCCCACTGTCAGACATATCGCACCAGATGATCTCAAGGGACGTGCTCTGATCAATGTGGTCTATGTCGTGCTGGAACCGCAGTACCAAAGTGCCCTGTCGGCAGCCGTCCGCTCCATTAACCTCAACAATCCCAACGTCGCCATCGAGATCAGCGGCTACCTCCTCGAAGAGCTGCGCAGCCCCGAGAACTACGAGGCCTTTCAGAACGATGTCGCCAAGGCCAATATCTTCATCGCCTCGCTGATTTTCATTGAAGATCTGGCCGAAAAGGTGGTCGAAGCCGTGCAGCCCCACCGCGATCGCCTCGACGCCGCCATCGTCTTTCCCTCCATGCCCCAGGTGATGCGCCTCAACAAGCTGGGCAGCTTCTCCATGGCGCAGCTGGGCCAGTCTAAGAGCGCGATCGCCTCCTTTATGAAGAAGCGCAAGGAGAATTCGGGCAGCAGCTTCCAGGACGCGATGCTCAAACTGCTGCGCACCCTGCCCAAGGTGCTCAAGTACCTGCCTGTGGAGAAGGCCCAGGACGCCCGCAACTTCATGCTCAGCTTCCAGTACTGGCTGGGGGGCTCCTCGGAGAACCTAGAAAACTTTTTGCTGATGCTGGTGGACCGCTACGGCAATGTCCAGGCCCCCGACGGCTCCGCCATCGGCTACCAAGACCCCGTCACCTACCCCGACATCGGCATCTGGCACCCCCTGGCCCCCACCATGTTTGAGGACGTCAAGGAGTACCTCAACTGGCATCAGTCTCGCCCCGACATTGGCGATGACCTCAAGGACCCGCTAGCGCCCTGCGTGGGCCTGGTGCTGCAGCGCACCCACCTGGTCACCGGCGACGATGCCCACTACGTGGCCATGGTGCAGGAGCTGGAGTGCATGGGAGCCAAGGTAATTCCCGTGTTCTCGGGTGGCCTAGATTTCTCTAAGCCGGTAGAGGCCTTCTTCTTCGATCCCCTCCTCAAAGACCGGGCCATCGTCGACACGGTAGTCTCCCTGACCGGCTTCGCCCTCGTGGGCGGCCCCGCCCGCCAGGACCACCCCAAAGCCATCGACACCCTGAAGCGGCTGGACTGCCCCTACATGGTGGCCCTGCCCCTGGTGTTTCAAACTACCGAAGAGTGGGAGGGCAGCGAACTCGGCCTGCACCCTATTCAGGTGGCGCTGCAGATCGCCATCCCCGAGCTAGACGGCGCTATTGAGCCGATTATCCTGTCGGGCCGCGACGGCAGCACCGGCAAGGCGATCGCCCTCCAGGACCGCGTGGAGGCGATTTCGCAGCGGGCCCTAAAGTGGGCCAACCTGCGGCGGTTGTCCAAGCTGCAAAAGAAGGTAGCCATTACGGTCTTTAGCTTCCCGCCGGACAAAGGCAACGTAGGCACCGCCGCCTACCTAGACGTATTCGGCTCCATCTACCGGGTGATGGAAGCCCTGAAGAACAACGGCTACGACGTTCCCGAACTGCCCGAGTCTGCCGAAGCGCTGATGCTGGAGGTCATTCACGACGCCCAGGCTCAGTACAACAGCCCCGAGCTCAACGTGGCCTACCGGATGTCGGTGCCCGAGTATGAGCGGCTGACGCCCTACTCCAAAAAGCTAGAGGAGAACTGGGGACCGGCCCCCGGCAACCTGAATAGCGATGGCCAAAACCTGCTTGTCTACGGCAAGCATTTCGGCAACCTGTTCATCGGCGTGCAGCCCACCTTCGGCTACGAGGGTGACCCCATGCGGCTGCTGTTCTCCCGCTCCGCCAGCCCTCACCACGGCTTCGCCGCCTACTACACCTATCTAGAAAAAATCTGGAAGGCGGACGCGGTACTGCACTTTGGCACCCACGGCTCCCTGGAGTTCATGCCCGGTAAGCAGATGGGCATGTCTGGGGACTGCTACCCCGACAGCCTGATCGGCAGCACCCCTAACCTCTACTACTACGCGGCCAACAACCCTTCCGAGGCCACCATCGCCAAGCGGCGCTCCTATGCGGAGACCATCAGCTACCTGACCCCCCCGGCGGAGAACGCGGGCCTGTACAAGGGGCTCAAAGAGCTGAGCGACCTCATCGGCTCCTACCAAACCCTCAAGGACACCGGACGGGGAGAGGCGATCGCCGCCGCCATCGTCGAAAAGAGCCGGTTGGTGAACCTGGATAAGGACATCACGCTGCCGGAGGACGTCAAGACGCTCTCTAGCGAAGACCGTGACACCCTGGTGGGCAAGGTGTACATCAAGCTGATGGAAATCGAGTCGCGGCTGCTGCCCTGCGGCCTACATGTGATCGGCGAGCCCCCCACCGCCACAGAGGCGATCGCCACCCTGGTAAACATCGCCGGGCTGGACCGCCAGGAGGAAGGCATGAAGAGCATGCCCCGCATCATCGCCGAGAGTCTAGGCCGAGATATCGAAGAGATCTACCTCAACAGCGATCGCGGCGCGCTGGACGACGTGCAGCTGCTCAACGACGTCAGCGAAGCGGTGCGCAAGGCGATCGCCGCCATGGTGAAAGAGCAGACCGACGCCGAGGGCCGGGTCTCCAAGGTGACGAAGCTCAACTTCCTTAATATGGGCCGTAAAGCGCCTTGGATGGAGTCTCTGCACCAGTCGGGCTACCCCAACGTCAGCGCCGACGACCTGAAGCCGCTGCTGGAGTTCCTGGAGTTCTGCCTGAAGCAGGTGGTGGCCGACAACGAGCTGGGCGCTCTGCTGCAAGGTTTAGAGGGGCGCTACGTGCTCCCCGGCCCCGGCGGCGACCCCATCCGCAACCCGGCGGTGCTGCCTACGGGCAAAAATATCCACGCCCTAGACCCGCAGTCCATTCCCACCACGGCGGCGGTACAGTCGGCCAAAGTCGTAGTAGAGCGGCTGCTGGAGCGACAAAAGCAAGAGAACGACGGCAAATACCCCGAGACCATTGCCTTCGTCCTTTGGGGCACCGACAACATCAAGACCTACGGCGAATCTTTGGCCCAGGTGATGATGCTGGTGGGCGTGCGCCCCGTGCCCGACTCCCTGGGCCGGGTGAACAAGCTAGAGCTGATTCCCCTAGAGGAGCTGGGTCGCCCCCGCGTGGACGTGGTGGTCAACTGCTCCGGGGTGTTCCGAGACCTGTTCATTAACCAAATGGCGCTGCTGGACAAGGGCGTGAAGATGGCGGCAGAAGCCGTGGAGCCCCTAGAGATGAACTTTGTCCGCAAGCATGCACTGAAGCAGGCGGAAGATATGGGGGTCAACCTGCGTCAGGCCGCGACCCGCGTTTTCTCCAATGCCTCGGGCTCTTACTCCGCTAACATCAGCCTGGCGGTGGAAAACAGCACCTGGGAAGAGGAGCAGGAGCTGCAGGAAATGTACCTAAAGCGCAAATCCTTCGCCTTCAACTCCGACAACCCCGGCGTGATGGACGAGTCTCGCGGCGTGCTGGAGACGGCCCTCAAAACCGTGGACGCCACCTTCCAAAACCTGGACTCCTCGGAAATCTCCCTCACCGACGTCTCCCACTACTTTGACTCCGACCCCACCAAGGTGGTGGCTAGCCTGCGGGCAGACGGCAAAAAGCCCGCCGCCTACATTGCCGACACCACCACCGCCAACGCCCAGGTGCGCACCCTGTCGGAGACGGTGCGCCTAGACGCCCGCACCAAGCTGCTCAACCCCAAGTGGTATGAGGGCATGCTCAACCACGGCTACGAAGGCGTGCGGGAGCTGTCGAAGCGGATGGTGAACACCATGGGCTGGTCGGCGACGGCGGACGCGGTGGACAACTTCGTCTATGAGGACGCCAACGACACCTTTATTAAGGATGAGGCGATGCAGAAGCGGCTGATGGACCTCAACCCCAACTCGTTCCGCCGCATGGTGACGACGCTGCTGGAGGCCAATGGCCGGGGCTACTGGGAGACCAGTGATGAGAACCTGGCGCGGCTGCAGGAGCTGTATGAGGAGGTGGAGAACCGGATTGAGGGGGTGGAGTAACCCACTCTTCTCTGTCGCGATGGCAAAAGCTACGTTTGGCGTGCCAGACTAGCTCGCGGCACAGCTTGTTGAAATAGGCGATCGCCCCTCATGGTCAGCACCTGGGGGGCGATCGCTTTAGGGGCGACTATCGGATGGGGCGCTGCTGCACGAGGTAGCTGAGCACTTGCCCTTGGGCGGGGGTGATATGGAGGCCCTGCTCACCGATGGCGATTAGGGGTGTCCACAGACGCCACTCAACGTACTGCAGCACATGCAGCCGGTTGATGGCGTGGCGAACGCCTTCGGGGGAGCCAACGATGATGTGCCTTAGGTGTGAGTCTTCGACTGGCCCTGAAGGGCCAACGCACCCCGGAGCTGGGGAAGGCTCGACTAGCGTGGGGATAGCAGGTTCAGCTTCTAGGGGCGAGTCTAGCCGCAGCGCTGACTGGTCCGCAGCGGGGTTTTGGGCCGCTGCAAACTGTGCCGACCCGCAGGGCAGCGAAAGATATTGAGTTGTCATGAGGGACTCCATTTTGTGAATTGTGTTGGAGTCCCCCGCCGACCGGACATCCGCGACGTTTTTGGGAGGTGGGATGACCGGGTAACATGTACTCCAGGCGTCCCGACAGCCCATGCCTGTCGTGGGGGCTTAGGGGCTGCATGTTGGTGTCACAACATGCGGCTCCGCCCAGACCGAATCTTTGGGAGACTAGAACCGTGGACGGCTCTTAGCTCCATAAGGTAGGACATTTGTGCGCAGGTTGGCAAGAGGGTAGGGGTGGTTTTTGCCCAGGGGGGCGATCGCGGCTCGGGAGTGCTGCTAACTTGCTCAACAGTTCTAAATTGCTGCTTTGGAGTTCTGTTGAGCTGCTGCTGAGTTGAACAGGGCTGCTGGCTAGTGCTGCTAATTTGCTCAGCAGTTCTGGGATCTTGCTCGGCAGTTCTAAAATGCTGCTCAGCAGTTCTGTAAACCGACTCGGCAGTTCTGCTGAATTGCTTGAGAGTTCTGCTGTGGGGCGATCGCTGCACGTAATGAAGCAAACTTGTGCAGATGAATAGGAATTGGCCTTTGGCCAGCAATTACGAAGACTCAGGCTTTTTTGAGGCTGTAACGCTTTGTACGAAGGACTTGTCTTACCTGGTCAAGCAGACGGGGCGATTGTGATGGTGGCATAATTAACTCCTGGATAACGCCCGATATGGTGGTGTTATCCAGCAAAAGCGATGGATAACACTCTAGATACCAGGGTTATCTAGCAAAAGTAACGGATAACACCCTGAATTTCCGAGGTTAGATGTCAAATGCGGCGGATAATCACGGGAAGTAGGGTGTTATCCAGCAGATATGCCTGATAAAATCTGGGAAGTGGGGTGTTATCCGTCAGATCTGACGTTGAATATATAGTTGTGTCGACGCAGGCTATATGTTGCCGCTCGGGAACCCTGTTAGCGAGAGCGCCAACACAACACTTCGCTGGAACAGACACCGCCTCTTAACCGTCCGGCGACGGCCAAGTCGGCGGTCCGGTTCAGCTTCGACGTTATGCGTCGTATGGAAAGGTATTGGAAAGAGATAGAAAATGATCGATTTTGATGTCAGCGATGTTAGAAGTATGGCTAAAATGCTTGCACCGACAGCAAACTTTGACGGTTCTTTCATTTTTTATTATGACGAAACGAATAATATTAGAAAGTTCTATGTGAGGGGGGAAAACTTCAATTCTTCTTTTAATTTAAATTTTGTTTTAGGCGGTTTGGTTTATGAAGGAAACCAACCTGACATTAAACCTTTGTTTGATAAGCTTAACCTACAAAAGAATATTGTAGAAGTAAAGCTCAAGCACATTGCTAAGGGTGAATTTCTCGATTGCTTAAAATCTGAAAAGCTGAATATCTTTTTGAGATGCCTCTTAGAGCATGATTTATACATTCACTATTCGAGCCTAAATATTCTTTACTGGTCTATTGCTGACATAGTTGATTCTGCAATTGCAAACTCAGAAACAGCAATGCAGTTAGGGATAGGTTTCTCAAATCATCTAAAGAATGATCTGTACAAACTTGCGAGACTTGAAATCGGCTTGGTGACTGAACTGTTTTACAATTCTGGTTATCCTAACCTTAAAAAGGAATCAGTTTTAGAATTTATTAAAGAACTAACTTCAATATTTGACGAATACATTGACACGCAAGAATTTCATTTTGGATTAGAATCCCTTAGTCAGATACTTAAAGAAGCAAAGAAAAATAACTCGCTTCCATTCATAATGGATGAAGAAGACCATATCTTAATAGAGAATTTTTCGCAATTTTATCTAAGGCCTATATATTTATTTAAGAATTCAGGGCACATTTTTGATAATGAGGTGAGTATTTCGGAAATTATTTCAAAATATACGATCATCGATAATAACCAAGAGATAAAAAATTATTCTTTTATTGATTCGCAAAGCAATTTGTTTGTTCAGGCTTCAGATGTTTTTGTTGGTTTAATGGGCAAGCTTTTCAGCTATATAAATACTAATACAAGAGAAAATATAGTCGGTGATTTTGAATCATTATCTGAAAGGCAGTTGAACAATGCTAATGCTCTTATGGATTTGATAGATAAATCTAATAACAAGAACATTGCATTTTTGCATTCAATAGACAGTTATGAAGAACTAGCGAAAATGAGTTTGATAGACGAAATTAGACGTAGAAACCATGCATAACAACCCGGTTGGAGCGGACAGTTGAGAGTTTTTTCGTCTATCGTTTAGGTCGCTCTGTGCCGCTCAACCGGAACGTTATGCAGAATGAAAGTCCTTCCACTTTGTATTTGCAGAGACTGAGTAAACAAAGCTGCGCGTGGGTTCTTTATAGAACGTTTATACCACTATCCGATAATGTTAAGATTCCAGTAAGTAGGTACGGATAATTAATTCGAGGTAGGGATGACGTCAGAACAGGGGTTCCAGCCATTTCTACCTTGGTTTATTTACCCCAGGCTGCTTATGTTAAATCACTGGATGCATCTAGATCTAGCGTTTTTTCGCCAACGAGAACCTAATAGAGACCGATCTTAGGGTAACAGTGTGTTACTTTGTGAGCCTAAAATTTAGATCATATTAGAAATTAGCTGTCTAGCTACAGAATGTAGTAAATCCATTCATTATGTCTCAACCACAAAAGTTTACAGAAAGAGAAAGAGAAGAGCGCGCTATTGGCACAATTGAATCAGCAACCCACGAAATCGAGGAACTCTTCCGCAGTATTCTTCCAGAGGGCTTGCCAAAGGCAACATTAGCAGCAGCTGACATAATCGTTTCTGATTTAAAGGAAGCTGCTCAGCGTGTTGCTGATGGCCGGATTTTAGTCGCAATTGTTGGAGGCAGAGGTGGCGGTAAGTCTAGCTTCATCAATGCAATACTTGGCTACAATTTGCTTCCCGAAGGACCTGTTGAGGCATGCACAACTTTTCCCGCAGTAGTTAGTTTCTCTAGAGAGCACGAGCTCAAAGTAACCTCAGAAATTCCACAGCACGCCATACACTTGGAAGGGCTTGATCCTTCTGAACTAAAAAGGCATCTCCGTAGCCTTCTTGATGAGGAGTATAACCGTGATAATATTAAGCGTCTCAAAGGTGTGACTGTGGGTGTTCCCACAGATATCCTACGGCGTATCGATCTTGCAGATGTTCCAGGATTCACTTTGGGCAACAAACGCCAGCAGTTACTCGCTGAAAGATACTCGACACAGAAAGCTGATCTCGCATTGGTGCTCCTTAACAACTCTGACTCGGTTGAAATCAGAGGCAGTGGAGGTCTCGATGGATTGGCGGATTGCTTTCAAAATCGCCTAAAGTCTACGATATTTATAGTGAATAAGGCTGATGAAGATCCATCACTTGAGTATTTTGAGAAGCTGAAACGTAAATTTGTTCAAAAGCTTCAAAATCGTGGGGCAAATGCAAATGATGCTCGTATATATGCAGTCTCCGCCCGCTCAGTTCTAAATAAGTGGCAGGATAAGTACGAGTTCACTCAGATTCTTCGTGATTTTGTAGTCATCTCAGGCAACAGCAGAGTTTTTGCTGCGGCTGGCTCATTTGAGCGCGTCGCTGACTCTCTTTCCGCATTGGGTGTCCTATGTAGAAAGGATCGAGAAGTACTTCTCAAGTTGTGTGAACGACTCATTCAGTTGTCACAAGTGGAACTCCCTGCACATGCAAAAGAAATAAAGGAATTGCATCTATATGAAGGGGTTGTCAAAGCCCTTCAGTACCCCAAAATTCAACCTCGTGACCTTGCTTTACCCTTCCCAAATCCATCGGAACTACCTGCGAGCTACATGAATCGGCTATTCCAGCATATTCAGGAGTATGGGACTCAAGTTGTTAATAAGAAAGTAGAGAACTACTTGGCCAATCTCGAAGAAGGTGTGAGAATCGTGTTCGAAAAGAGGACAGACGCAGTTGCTGCTCGAGTGAAAGTGAGGGTTGAAGAGATTGAAGAGCGGTTCGGTATTCGTGATGAGGTTTCAATTCCTGAAATTCCAAGTAATAGGACTGACTACGAGTTTGACGACAACTTAATTTCTTATCTCAGGCCCCAAAAGCACCGTGTTTTTCTTGAGAAAGTACTCCCCTTTGAGTGGCTGCATCGCAGTATCGGATTACCGATGTTTGAGAAGGCTACGATTCAAATGCCTCTCGGAGAAGTCGAATTAGACTTTGATTCTGGTAATGCAACTAATCTTACACAAAGTAATACCATACTCAAAGATGCAGCGCAGCAAAAGCTAGAGGCTCTCGATAGGTGTAGCAAAGCAGCTGTAGATATATCCAACCAACATATTAATTTTGCCAAACAAAGCCATGCAGGTAAACTTCTACATGACTACGAGGATGCTTATGAGGGATATGTCAAAGAATGGGAAGGCTGGCTTGACAAATACCAAAACCTTGTTGCTCTAGCAATCCGTGTTGGTAGCAGTGAGGTGCAAAAGACAATTATTGATGCAGTAGAAGGGCTTCGTTGTCGTGCAAATGATCTTAGATCATAAGCGCCTGCCAATCTTGTAGGTTGCGTTCCCTACAGTAGCTCTTACTACCGCATCGATAGATTTTTGAGAACGCAACATGCTTATGAGTTCTTGAAGCAAGTGTTTTTAGCCTAACATAGTCCCTGATGCGGACACCGACAACATATCCAATTCGGCAGCCTAACCTCATGCAGGAGCGGACGGAATCTACAATCCAGGCTCGGTGCAAAAATATTGGCCGCCGCTCAGCTTCAACGTTAGGTGGCTTCAATCCTCGGCAAGGGCATCCTTGAAACTTGTCTGTAAGCTTTAAACGTTGAATAATTTGAAGACTTGTTCCTGAATCCGTTCAATTGGGAAATATATTGATGTATCTCTGAGTTCTCCAGCACAGTTCATAAAAGAGGCTGCATTCAATGTCTGCGGGTTCTGTTTACATTCTGCAAAATTCTGTACTACCTGAGAACATGCTTAAGATCGGGAGAACAGAGCGGAATGTGCGGGAAAGGGTAAAAGAGTTGTTTACAACAGGATTGCCTGAACAATTTAGCATTTGTTACGAAAGAGATGTCCCTGATTGTGTTTTAGCTGAAAAATTAATTCATCAAAAATTAAAGAAGTATCGATATAAGGCTAATCGAGAATTTTTTGTGATACCTCTGCAAGAAGCAATATCGGCTGTCGAAGAAGTTGTCTATGAAGAATTTGACAAAAGCGCAACCTCAATTCATGCAGGAATTCATAGGTTGGATGTAAACACTACATTCCGATGGACTTGCTATTCAAAAGGAATTATTCTCCTGTTTAGATATGAAAATTGGTTGGCTGATAAACCTAAACCTATTAATTTTTGGGGTTGCAAGGCTCGAGATCATATACTACTTACGACTAGATCTGAAGATGATCCTTCAAGCTTAATTAAGTTAGCAAATGATTCTTGCATTCCAGGCTCTCTCAGTGAAGTCACAATCACATATCCTGGCGATAGAGTTGTTATCATTGGTTCACCAAAGCTTACATCTAGCTCCGAACAACTATCTCTCTTTGAGCCTGAACTCTCAATAATTAGTATCATTGATTGTTGGCAGTATGGCAAAATGATTGGCTTCATGGAAGATATTGAAATACACCCTGATGGATTTCCAATTCCTTTTGGTGATTGCTTTGATGATAAACCTCCAGCAATAGTTCATGAAGCATTTTATAGAGTTGTAAGGATGGGACAGCCAGATGTTTATCCTGATCAAAATTACATTCGACAAATGGGTCTATGATCTTAAGACGAAAGGCTGAGAAAATGACACAGAAAATAGACGAATTGCTTCAAGCTATTTCGGAAGAGCTTGGAGAACTACATCTAAAATGGCTCTTGTTTTCTCAATTATATGAAGATGAAGAAATAGTTGATTTGCTAAATGAGTCTGCCCCCACTTTTTTTGGTATTTGTCAGTCTGTATTCTTGAATGACATCATCTTGTCAATTTGTCAATTAGCCGTTTAACTGATTCTTCAAAAGCTGGCAACAAAGAAAATTTAACCTTAGCGAGAATACTAGATAGTGTTGACCTATAGCAATCCGAGGTGATTCGTGAAGTAGGGCCAGTATAATTACGGAGGAGACTAAAGCGCTGATACTGAGAGGCCCTGAGCAATGCTAACGACACCCGCTAAACCTAATAAAACTGCTGCAGTGGAGGAGCTCAAAGCCTTCATCCGTCAACAACGAGATGGCAGGCAAGTGAAAAAGGCACTAGCGGTGAAGCTGTTCTACCAAGGCTATAGGTATGAGGCGATCGTCGGGATACTCGATGTATCGATGGGAGCCGTGAGCAACTGGAAACAAGCTTACGAAAGCTGGGGCGTAGCTGGCTTTAAGCCCCAGCACAAGGGCCGAAAAAGCTATCTAGAGACCCAGCAGAAGGCAGCGGTGCTGAGCTGGTTACAGCAAAAGGCGATTTGGGAGTTGAGCGAATTGGAGCACCACTTGGCTGAGGTGTACGATGTGGCCTACGAGTCGAAGCAAAGCTACTACGACCTGTTTGAGGCTGCTGGCATCAGCTGGAAGAAGAGCGGCAAGGTCAACCCCAAGGCGGACGCTAAGGCGGTGGCAGCAAAAAAGCCGAAATCTGCGCTCTGCTGGCGCTCTACCGCGAGGCGATTGCCAAAGGGCAGCTGAGGGTGCTGTTCTTTGATGAGTGTCACCTTCTGAGCGGTGACCTACAAGGATATGTTTGGGGGCGAACTGATGAGCGGGTGGTAGTGCCGGTTGTCAATGAGCGAGAGCGCCAAACCTACTACGGGGCAGTGGACCTAGTGAGCAAGCGGTTATTTATCGAAGCGCATGAGAAGGGCAACACCGCTTGTACCATTGCTTACCTGAAGTCTTTACAAGCTCAGTTTCCCCACCAGCGGTTACTCATTCTTTGGGATGGGGCCAGCTATCATCGCTCTGGCGAGCTTAAGGAGTATCTAGCCCAGGTGAACGAGGGGCTTACGCAAGAAGAATGGAAGATTCACTGTGTTCGTTTTGCCCCCAATGACCCGACTCAGAACCCGATTGAAGATGCTTGGCTTCAAGGCAAGACCTGGCTTAGGCGGATGTCTGGGTTGTGTCCATCGTTTCCGGCACTCAAAGCCCTGTTTGAGCAGTTCTTCAGGTTGGATACTTTCGATTTCCCCAAACTGCACAGGTATGGCTCCTTTCCATAAATCAAACAGGATTGCTATATCATTGGTTCAACTGAAAGCAGAGTTGGTAGAAACGCTAGAGATCATAAAGAATAGCTGCGACTTTGCAAGAAAGCATAGGAACCGTCGGGTTGCTCATACAGATCTAAAAACTTGTTTTCAAGATCATCCAGAACCATTATTGAGTATTACTAAAGAAAAGATTGAAGAAGCTCTGCTTGGTTTGCGAACCTTTGTCAATAAAGTTGAACTACACTTTACGCAGGATGAAACAGGCTATGAGTGTTTAGCAGCTGCAGAAGGAGCAAGTAGTCTTATTGGTTGTCTGTATTATGCGAAAAGTTACCGAGATCAATAGCAGCCACCTAACACTTCGTTGGTGCGGACGGTACAGAGGTTATCGGTGAGCGTTCAAGCTTGCCTGCCGCCGCTGCACTTCACCGTTGTGCGGTAGCCTCCTTCTGCATAGGTCAGCCCGCAGAAATTTGCGCAGTAATAGAATAGAGCTGTCGCAGGAGAGCATGGCCGTGAACATCACTTTGGATTTGCCCCCACAGCTAGAACAGGAGCTCGCTACCGAGGCATCTCACCTCAAGCCACCCCTAGCGGAATACATTCTACGAGTTGATACCGATTCATCATCGAGATTCAGAGCGTTCCGAATCCAAACCCAGCGGAAATCCCAAATCCATCGTGCCTAGAGAATCCACCTGACCGCCACTGCAAACCACAATCACTTCATGCGGCCCGGTAACGCTCACGCGACCCGAGCTGTAGCCAACCCATGGTCGGTCACATCCCCCCTCGCCTAAGCCCGCTTCACCCGCTCAATCCAGCCCTGGGTTCGCCCAAGAACCGTAGCGTAAGAAAGGTCGCTGTCCATGACTAGCTCCATGGGCAACGGCTTCAGCCACGGCTTAGCAAACTGCGGGAGCCGTCGGCGCAGCAGCTTTCCCAACGTGAGGCGCAAAATGAACTCCACCCTGAGGCGAGCCGAGCGAGGGAAGCTGTAGTCCGACAGCTCCCGCAGCGCATGAACATCAGGCAGTCGCTGGGCGGTAAACGCCGGTAGCGCCTGACGCCAATCGTCGTCGTAGCGCTCTAGCATCTGTGCGAACACCATGGCGTCCTGTAGCGAGGCGTTGCAGCCCTGTCCAATGGCAGGAGAAACGGCGTGGACCGCGTCGCCAATGAGCAGCGCGCGATCGCCCACATGCATGCGATCGCAGCGCACCGTCGTGATGGTTGACGCGGGCCGCTGCCGAAGAGCGTCGGCCTCCTCAAGGGTCATCAGCTGTCCTAGGCTGGGGCAGGCCGCTTGAAAGTAGGCAAGGACCGCCTCTGCGGTCTCGAAAGATGCCAAAGGATCGCGATCGCGGGGAAAGACAAAGGTTCCGTGCAGCCAGCCGTCGAGCTGAGGGGCCATCACCGTCCGGGTGTCCTGCCCCATGAACCAGGCGTGAACCCGGTCTTCCGCCAAAGCTTTATCAGAACTGGTCCTACGGACAAACAGGGAGCGGTAGGCGTCGGGGATTAGCGCCTGCTCGCACTGCAGTTTGCCCGCCGCTACCAGCGCGTCGCGCACCTGCGATCGCACCCCATCTGCCCCGACGAGGCGATCGAAACGGGTCGTGACGGGAGGGCCTGCTGGCTGGAAGGTGACGCTCTGGGCCTTGAGGTCGACGGCGGTGCAGGGACAGTCGAACCGAATGGCTACGCTGCCGTCGTCGTAAGTTTCTAGTAGCGATCGCAGCAAGGCCAAGACCAGCTGGTTGCGGTCGATCAGCAGCAGCGGCGTCTTGCGGTTTATCTTTCGCGGCGCGCCGGATTTGCGGTGCATCAGTGAGCCCTGGGACCAAACGCCGCGCTCGGTAAGCCGGTCTTCTAGCCCAGGGATGGCGCGAATCGCCGTCATGCCGCGTAGCTGCAGCGAGATTGGGTAGGTGCGCTGGCTGGATAAGTCGACCTGCCTGGGATCGGGGCGGCGATCGTAGAGCTCGATGTGGTAGCGGCCCCGCGCTAGAAGATAGTGGGCGAGCAAGAGTCCCGCTGGGCCAGCGCCGACAATGACGATCTTTTGCATTTGCTTCAGCCAGTAAGATGGCGAAAATCGCTTCAGTTCGGCAAGATTCGCTTAGAGGGCGTTTGAAAAGCTTCACTATTCTACAGGGAGACTTGTAAAGCAGCCTCTTCTATCATTTATTGATACCGCTGGCGAATTTCATGTCTTGTTACATCTCGGCTATTTCCTGCCCCGGAGAAGGCCCCCTCAATCCCCCAATTGAGAGGACTTCAGAGAGGTTAGAACTCCTTAAAGGCAATAGCCGCGAATAGTATGGCCACTGCTCCGGTTCCCCCAGAATTGGGGGTTAGGGGGCCTCGAAAGCGTGCAACTCGATTACAAAATATTTCGCCAGCGGTATCATTTATCTGTGGCAAGGGCGAGATCACGATAAATTTGCTCAATAGGGAAGCTGAGCTGGATACTTTTGAGTTCGACAGTGTCGCCAGGCTGGTAGTTGAGGATAATCCACTGGCCTGCTTCGTTTTGATGATAAAGGTCGATTTCGATGCGGGTGGAGCTAACCAAGAGATAATCTTGCAGAACCGGATTTTTGCGGTAGAGGCGGAACTTTCCACCTCGGTCATAGGCTTCGGTGCTCTCTGAGAGCACTTCGATGATTAGGCAGGGATAGGTGATGTATTGCGTAGTGGCCTGGTCTCGCTTGTCGCAGGTGACGCTGAGGTCGGGGTAGGTGTAGTTGTCTGTTTCGGCGATGTTGACTTTCAGGTCTGAGTTGCCGGTGATGCAGTCGGTGGTTGCTAGATGGTTGTCGAGGAGGGCGGTGAGGCGGACGGCGATGCGGCTGTGGTTAACGCTACCGCCGCCCATGGCGTAGACTTGGCCGTCGATGTATTCGTAGTTTTGAGACTGTTGGGGTTCCCAGGCGAGGTATTCGTTGGGGGTGAGCTGGGGAGAGTTTTGGGTGGCAACCATAGGAGCGGGGAGAAATGATTGAGTAGGCTAGCTCTCCGGCGGGGATTGGTTCGGTGAGCTGGTTGTTGAACAGCAAAATTAGGATGTTGGTATCAATCAGATAGTCTGGTGTCATCCCATTCACCTCTAATTTGCTGCTGCCAAGCGATGGGGTCTAGACCCTGGAATGCACTGATTTTGCCTGCAAGCTTGGCCTTACCTTTCTTTAGATTTTAGCGATCGCGATCGCCCTTGGCGCAAGGCGCTTACCGTTTGGGTTAGGCGAGATTGATTCTGTCCTGTGTTCTTATTAAGTAGTTGCCGCGATCGCCAGTTTGCCCATATCGGCGCATCGCTATTTCCAGGCGTAGCGGCGGCAGGCTCGGAGGGCTTCGCGGGCGGCGTCATCGTCGGTTTGGCCAACGACTAACAGGTATCCTTTGAGGCGATCGCAGGTGTAGGGAATCCAGCCACTTGATAGCCATATAGGCCACAGCCGCACCGTCTTGTCAAAGCTACCGCTGACAATGGTCTGGCCGTCGGTGCTGATGGCGACTGACATAACCGAAGATGAATGACCCTTGAGCGGCTGGCCTATGGGGTTACCCTGCCGGTCCCACAGCCGCACCGTATTATCAATGCTACCGCTGACGATGGTCTGGCCGTCGGTGCTGATGGCAACTGACCTAATCCGAGATAAATGGCCTTCAAAAGGCTGGCCGATGGGGTTACCCTGCCGGTCCCACAGCCGTACCGTTCTATCAAAGCTACCGCTGACAATGGTCCGACCGTCGTTGCTGATGGCAACTGAATAAACCGAATCTGAATGACTGAAAGGCTGGCCGATGGGGCTACCCTGCCGATCCCATAGCCGCACCGTATTATCAATGCTACCGCTGACGATAGTCTGACCGTCGTTGCTGATGGCGACTGACAAAACCGAAGATGAATGGCCTTCAAAAGGCTGGCTAATGGGATTGCCCTGCCGGTCCCATAGCCGTACCGTTCTGTCAGTGCTACCGCTGACGATAGTCTGACCGTCGTTGCTGATGGCAACTGAATGAACATAATCCGAATGGCTGAAAGGCTGGCCGATGGGGCTGCCCTGCCGGTCCCACAGCCGTACCGTTCCATTCACACTACCACTGACGACGGTCTGGCCGTCGTTGCTGATGGCAACTGAACTAACTGAATCTGAATGTCCCTCAAGCAGCTGACCGATGGGGCTGCCCTGCCGGTCCCACAGCCGCACCGTTCTATCACTGCTGCCGCTGACGACGGTCTGACCGTCGTTGCTGATGGCAACTGACAAAACCGAATCTAAATGACCTTCAAAAGGCCGGTCGATGGGGTTACCCTGCCGGTTCCACAGCCGCACAGTATCATCACTGCTACCACTGACAATGGTCTGACCGTCATTGCTGATGGCAACTGAATTAACCAAAGATGAATGTCCCTCGAAAGGCTGGCCGATGGGGTTACCCTGCCGGTCCCACAACCGCACTGTTCTATCAAGGCCACCGCTGACAATGGTCTGGCCGTCGTTGCTGATGGCAACTGAATAAACCGAATCTAAATGCCTGAAAGGCTGGCCGATGGGGTTGCCCTGCCGGTCCCACAGCCGCACCGTATTATCAGAGCTACCGCTGACGATGGTCTGGCCATCGGTGCTGATGGCAACTGAATTAACCGAAGATGAATGGCCCTCGAAGGGCTGGCCGATGGGGTTGCCCTGCCGGTCCCACAGCCGCACTGTTCTATCACGGCTACCGCTGACGATAGTCTGGCCATCGGCGCTGATGGCAACTGAATTAACCTCAGATGAATGGCCCTCGAATGGCTGGCCGATGGGGTTGCCCTGCCGATCCCATAGCCGCACCGTATTATCAAAGCTACCGCTGACGATGGTCTGTCCATCGGTGCTGATGGCAACTGAATTAACCCAAGATGAATGGCCCTCGAAGGGCTGGCCGATGGGGTTGCCCTGCCGGTCCCACAGCCGCACCGTCCCATCAACGCTACCGCTGACGATGGTCTGGCCATCGGTGCTGATGGCAACTGAATTAACCCGAGATGAATGGCTGAAGGGCTGGCCGATGGGGTTGCCCTGCCGGTCCCACAGCCGCACCGTATCATCATCGCTACCGCTGACGATGGTCTGGCCGTCGGTGCTGATGGCAACTGAACGAACCCGAGATGAATGGCCCATTCCATAACCAAAGCGCTTTGTTCGGTTGGGTATATCTAGAATGGCTGAGGTGAAACGCGAAGACTGCCAGACAAACGGGGCTTTAAGAAGGGTTGAACGACTGAGCTGGATGGCGGCTAAGCCATTGACAAGGCTACGGAGTGGGTCAGAACTGCCGAGATTCTCTGCCCTCTCAGCGTAATATTGCATTTGCCTGCGCCCAGCCTGGTTGACTTTGAATCCAGCAAAGCTGGTGAGGACTGTCATAACAACTAAGCCAGCCCTCAACCCATAGAGGTTCAACCGTCGCCGCCGCTTTTCTTGCCGCTCAGCCGCATCTGCCGCCTCATAGAAGTCAGTCGCCAGCGGGGTCATGTCTAGCTGCGCCTTCTGCGCAAAACCCCGCAGCAAATCCAAATCTGGAGGCCGCCACAGCAGCCCATCCGGCCTTCCCTGCTTCTCCCAATACCCCGCTGCTGCCTCCAGTCGCCGCTGAAAGCGGATATCGTCGCGGTTAGCATCCAGCCAGTCATTCAGCAATTGCCAATGGTCAAACAGCGCCTCATGGGTCACCTCAGCAACGCCCTGGCCCTCCTCCCCCGACAGCGTCACCAGCCGCGCCCCCGGCGACGAAAACTGACCAATCACCTGCTTCACTGCCTCCGGCTTATCGCGACTGGTCATCAGCGTTTCCACCTCTGCCCGCCGCCGCGTATCCCGCGTCCCCTCCCCCAGCTGCACCAGTCCCACAAACACCCGTCGGGCGATCGCCTGCTCCGCCTCCGGCAGCCGGTCATAAATCTCCTGCGCCTTCCCCGCCAGGGCACCGCCCACCCCATCCATCTCCCGGTAGGTCTCCGCAGCCGTCTTCCCGTCTCCCAGCCCCTCCCAAATCCGCGTCAGGGCAAACTGCAGCAGCGGCAGCGCCCCCTCCCGCCCCTCCGTATCCTTCACCAACAAATCCACCACGGCATCATCCAGCGGATGCCCCGCCTGAATCGCCGGTTGGGCGATCGCCCGCCGCAGCTCCGCCTCCGACATCGCAGGCACAATCACGCTGCGGTCAGAGCCAATGATTTGGTTCAGCTGCGGGTGGCGCTGGGTTTCGGCCAAAAAATCGCTGCGCAGGGTAATGACAACGGTGACGTAGCCCGTGGCGCTGCTCGCCGCCTGCAGCAGCGTTTCGATAAAGGTATGGCGATCGCTGGCGTCTTTACATAGCGAGTAGATTTCCTCAAACTGGTCCACCAGCACCACCAGCGGCGTCACGTGGATATCGGATAGCGTTTCGGCAACGTCCTGCAAAAAGTCATACCGTCCCTCAGCAGCAGACTCTCGTAGGTCTTTTTCGTAGCTGCGCTTCTTGATCACCTCTGGCGTCTGGTCATCTTGCGTCAGCCTCGCCAGCACCCCGGCCAAGGCTTTCAGCGGCGACTCTCCCGGCACCAGCACCGCCACCCGCAGGGTTTCCTTAGCGATCTGCCCCGCCTGCCGGGCCAGCTCCGGTATCAGCCCCGCCCGCGCCAAAGACGACTTCCCGCAGCCCGAAGGCCCCAAAATAGGCAAAAATCGCGGCGGCGCATCCTCTCGATTGGCTTGTTCATACAGCTCACGAAACCGCTGCCAGAGCCGCGCCACCTGCGCCTCCCGGCCAAAGTAGCGATCGGCGTCTTGCTCTTGAAAGGCGGATAGCCCTTTGTAGGGGTTAGGGCCAATTTGCGTAGACGCTCGCCCAGCACCACCATCAGACTGCACCGGGTCTTGCTGCCGCGCCTGCGCTTGATGGATGACATAGACGGTGTTGCCGCTGCCAGACACAATGGCGCTACCCACAGCGCTTTCGTTAATGCGGATACTCTGGTCAGACGGGTCAGTCATGGAAATTTTCGGTTAATACGGATCACCTCAAGCTGCTAAAGGGCCAGGCCAACTAAAGGCAGCAGCTTATAGCCATGCTTTCCTAGCCAGCTCGCCGTTGCCTCAACGTGGGGCTGCAGCTTAGACATCGCCTCGGCAAACCCCGATAGGTTCTTGGCATAGGTCAACCCAGTTTCTAGCGTCGTCTCCACAACGCTTTTGTCCGGCTTGGGCTTGCTCGCCTCCACTTCCAGCTTCTGAGCCACGCCAGTGGCAATCGGGTCATCTAGGCTGACTAGAATGGCCTGCAATGCCTTGAGTTCTGCCTGAATATTAACCGTCTCTGGTTGAGGCAGCGAGGCGGGCTGAAACTGAACTGAGACTGTGTTGTTGTCTCCGGTCGTGATGGCGCTGCCGGTGACGCTGCCGCCAACCTGAACAGAGCGATTCGACTGAGGCGTGTCGTTGGTTGACATAAGAGGACGAGGGTACGATATCTCTAAAGCTACACCCTCAATCCAGTCCATTCCCAGATTTCTTCAGATTTTTTGTGTTAGGGCCATAACTACTGAACGACTTCGTCCCTCGCCCCCAGCCGCACACCATCGCTCACGCCGTGCCCCTTTAAACTGGCAGTCAGCACTTCGCATTTACCCACTGCCGAAACGCCTTTATCGTCGCCATCCTACCCTACGTCTTACTCTGCGCTACAGACTCTGGAATCACCTGCGGCAGGGCAAAGCCAGGGAACTGAGCGCTCTCGCCTGAGCGAGTGTAGCGCCCCTCCTGCAGCACATAGATTTCCAAGCCAGTGCCGTCAAAGCGCCAAAGTTCCGGCACCCCCAACCGCTCGTAATTGCTGAACCGAGTCCGAGCCGTAATATCGATTTCAAGATGACGATGTGGTCTTGAAAAGCCTGCCTGCCCAACCATTTCTCTCACTGCGGCGCACCTGCAGCGACTTGACTGAAGCCCTCGCTGCCATCTCCCAAATGAGACAGGCGGTGGCCGAGCAGGTTGAAGCTAAAGCATTGGGGCGTTTTGCGGCGGTGATCCATGGAGAGCTGTATGAAGAGTCTAACTAGGACTTGGAGTTTGGTTTCTCGCTCAATCAAAGTCTCGATCTCACCGTTACCATCTCCCAAGATGCCGTGATGAAGGTCCGAGAATTACCTGCCGTTTCCACGGCGGTGACGGCTATGCGATTTGGGGGCCCTGAAAATGGCCATCTCTCTTACAGCGCCATTGGTACCTGGGCAGAAAACCATCAATACAGACTAACTGGACCAGGTCGAGAGGTCTTTATTGTGCCACCGGAGCCTGGCCATAAGGGAGAAATGGTGGTGGAAGTTCAGTTTCCAGTCGAAGCGATCGCTTCCTAAACTGCTGAATCACATCTGAAGCTTGTACAGCTTCTGTTGCAACAACTGTTGATTAATGGCTATGGCCATCTATCACAGAGCTTGTTGCCCAATGTCATCAAATCATCTTAAGGAAATCGAATCATGCCTACGATCAGATTGACTGTTCCTCAAAAAGCTTGGAACAAAGCAGAAAAAGCCAAAATTGTTGAGCTTTTTACTGAAGCATTGAATACTGTGGCGAAGGAGTCTGGTAAGGGAGATATCAAGCAGTTTATCAATGTTCATATTCAGGAAACGGCTGAAGGGGGCTATGCCGTGGGTGGTCAGATATTCGGCTAGAGTCACGTATTTGAATAACCAAAGGAATAGTATTTCTTCTCCAAAGTATCCCTATCCTTTTGGTATCTCCGCGAAATGTCTCAAGGTATCAAAACTCTAGTTCCGCAACACAACTAGCTGCCGTTTTCAAGGAAAAATCATGACTATTGAACTTTGGGCCCTGCTTGGTGCTGCTGCAACTTTATGGCTGACCATTTTTGCTCAACAGATTGCTCTCGATAAAGCAGTGGGCGCCAAGTATGCTTTATCTAACCGGGAGCAGGATCACAACTTTAAGGGAGCGACACCTTTACATGGTCGCCTGACTCGAACCGTTCGGAATCATGTTGAAGGTCTGTCTTTGTTTGCTCCGCTGATTCTGATTGCCGCGGTGGCAGGTGTTTCAAACGTATGGACGCAGGCCGCTGCAGTCGTTTTCTTTATCACCCGACTGCTTCATCTTTTGCTCTATGCGGCTGGGATAACGCCTTTTCGAAGTTTTGCTTGGGGGATTGGATTTTTCTTGGCCCTTGGCAGCTTTGTATTTGGCTTAGTGACAGGTTGATTGTTGGGAGCATGTCACCTTTGTAAACCAATCAGGCCGTTGAGATAAGCGCGCCTATGCGCCAGCGCCTGAGGGACGTTCTCTTCGTTCCATTGCGCTCCTGAGATCTTGACTCTGCGGCCTACCTGCTTGATAGCTGACTCAACAGCCCCAGAACCAATAGAGCAAATCTGCTCTTGCTGGTAGTAGTGATAGTTGATGATGCGGTGGCGATGCTTGCACAAGTAGTTGTAGAAGTTCTTTGCCTCCCGGCGCTTAAGGCCAACGAATAGTGCTATAGCCTCATCTACCTTTCCTTGCCATAGCAGGGCCTCGGCTCGGTTGAGCCGTCTGACAGAGCCGCCCACCTTGTGCAGGTTTTCCACCAGGTGATACCAGTCGAGAATCTCACGCCTTTGGTCTGAGGTGCTCATCTGGCTGACGATATTTCATACCCCGTCATGCCCGTTGCCTAGAGCCGTCAAAGGCGCTGAGAGCGGTTGCTGACCCACTGCGTCAGGGTAGCGTTGTCCCGGTAGCTGGCCACGACAACACCCTCATCAGTGTCAACTGCTTTGTAGTCTTTCCATCTGCAAGGCTCTCCTAGCGCTATTCTCAGCCGCACTTTCCCGCCGTCGACGCTAACTTCTTTAAGCTGCTGCCTTGCAGGAGGGCAAAACGCCTGGCGTTGCACGATGCGCTGCTGAGTCTTAGCAGCAACTCGAACCCCTATGAGGTATTCCACGTCATCTGCTGCTTGGGCGTAGGAGACGTTGGCGCTCAAGCGCAAGCAGCCTCGGGAGTCATCGTCTGGCACCTTGGGCTAAGTGCCTCTATCCTCTCCGTCCTGCTTGCAAACCTGACATGCTCCCCCCCCTAACGGAAGGCTTCTGGGTCGAGGACACGACAGGCCATCAACTGTTGCAGGACAGAGAAGAGGTCACTAGCAGAGTGATGGAAAAAATGGCTAGCTGGCTGCTCGAAAGGGCGTGAGCGACAGGGTTACTTCCGTATTTTTTGTCCCGCCATGCAGTCGGCCAGACAGACAGCCCGTCTGAATTTCTGCCCTGAGCGCTAGAGCCAGCCAATTGCCCTTGAGCAGAGAGTGGTTCAGGCGATGGAAGTCTGCCCGCTGCCATCGCCTAGCCCTGCCACCTGACAAGCAAAATTCACCCGGACTGTGGAGTATAGTAGTGAGCGCTAGATATCACCCAACGTCCGGTGCTTGCAAACGCCCATGAATAAAGAATTTCGTCATCAAGCAACGCCTCGGCCAGCGGAAGATCGCAATACAGAGGTTGAGGAGATAACGGCTCTGCTCAACCTGGGCCTTTCCAAAGACCAGCTGTTTGCGCTTAAACCAACGCTCAGTAATCTAGAAAAGCTGTTTGGTGCGGACCTGCCTGCGGATATTCAAGTCAGGCAGGCTGATATGGAGAAGCCAGAGCTGCGGGAAATGGCTTTTACGGCTAGCTACGACGAGGGGTACTGCGGGCACTTTTCGATTCCTGACCAGAACGGGGCAGCAGTCTTCTTTGAGCGGGTGATGGCTCAGCCTCAGCCGCTGCAGTTTATTAGAAACCACTTGAATTTTGGAACCCAGGACAATGGGGAGCAGGTCATTTTCACGCCAGGGCTAAATACGCTGCATAGCGTTAAAGCGGGTTGGGAAGGAGAACAGACGGCCCTGCAGAGACTAGAAGAGCAGTATCAGCCCATTTTAGGCATCCAGATGGCTCATATGCATTTGGGAAGTGACATGGACCAGGGAGAAGCTGTAGTGCCGCTGCAGGCAGAGACCCGGGTGTTTGTAGAGGTGAAACGACCGGAGCTAGAAGGGGCTGGCATCATGCCAGAGCTGCGGGAAGACACGGCGGTGTTTGATCGCCGGCAGCGCGATCGCATTGAAACGATCTTATCGATGTATGGCCGTGTCCGCACAATCTTTGGAGAGCATGCGATTCAGCTGCTGGAGGCAAGCAAGTCTGCCCGTCAGCCGCTAGTCTGGCTAGCCTACAGTCGGTCGTCTACAGAACTTTGCCAGGCCCTGAAGCAATATATTCAGATATCTGTGAATCAGCGTGGGGAGAGCCTTGCAGAGGTAGAGGGCTTTTTGCGCGAGCACCTGACCGTGCTGACAATCGGGAATGCGGTGCGGGGCTGGCCCGATGGCCCGGCCTACATTCATTACTCGGCGATGAGCGATCGCTCAGAGTGGGATCTGTCTCAGCCAAAACTGTGGGGAACTGATCCACTGACCGTCCAACGGGGCGTTCATGCCAGACGGCCTCAGGGGGCGGGTAAAGATGCGGTCTTTCTTCACTATGATGGGTTGTTCTATGGCTTCGATACACACAACTTTGGTGCGGTAGGGGCCGCTGCGCTGAAGCTGATTATGGATATGAATGGGTTGACAACGTTTCGGGCGCTTTGGGAGCAGGGCAATCGCTTGGAGATACCTAGCGATTGGCAGATTGCAGCTAAGGTCGTGCTGACGGCGGGAGAAAAGTGGCTGTGGGAAAAAGAGAAGTCTTTGAGCAGCTACAGGCTCCCTAGCCCTGAACAGGCGCGGCAGATATTGGCAACCCTATAGATATCAGAGCAGGAGATGGGGTGGCGATCGCCGCCTAGAGGCCAGGTGGGCGGCTCTGGGGGCGATCGCGGGTCGTTCCGACGGCTATCGGATGGGCCGCTGCTGGATGAGGTAGCTGAGCACTTGGCCGTGGGTGGGGGTGATGTGGACGCCTTTTTCGCCGATGGCAATTAGCGGGGTCCACAGCCGCCATTCGACGTACTGCAGCACGTGCAGCCGGTTGATGGCTTGGCGCACGCCTTCGGGGGAGCCGATGATGATGTGCCGTAGGTGCTCACACCCCGGCGCTGGGGAGGGCTCGATGAGGGTGGGGATAGCGGGCTCGGCTTCCATGGGGGAGTCTAGCCGCAGCGTGGATGGGTTCGCGGCGGGGTTTTGGGGCGCTGCGAACTGTGCCGCCTCGGGGGGCAGCGAATGATATTGAGTTGTCATGAGGGACTCCGTTTTTGAGTTAATTGGAGTCCCCCGCCGACCGGACATCCGCGACGTTTTTGGTTTTGGGATGGCCGGGTAATATCATTACTCCAGGCCGTTCCCGATAGCCAACTCCTATCGTGGGGGCTTAGGGGCTGCATGTTGGGATCAACAACATGCGGCTCCGCCCAGACCGAATCTTTGGGAGACTAGAACCGTGGGTTGTGGCTCATAGCTCCATAAGGTAGGACATTTGTGCGCGGGTTGGCAAGAGGGTGGGGCGGTTTTTTGTGGTGTGGTGTGGGGCGATCGCTTTTGGGGGGCGATCGCAAAAGATATAATAGTACTACTTAGCAGAATTGCTTGATAAGATTTGGGAAAGTAGAGTGTTATTGAATAGGTGTTGGTTATATAGTTAGCCCACAATGACTACAGCAGAGCGTCAGCCTATGAACTACGTCAAGTCCAAGCAGCGTGTTGCCGACCACGGAGAGGTGTTTACGCCACCGTGGATGGTGGAAGCAATGCTGGACCTAGTAAAAGACGAGACAGAGCGCATTGACTCTCGCTTTCTAGAGCCGGCGTGCGGCAGCGGCAACTTTCTGGTGCAGGTGGTTCAGCGCAAGCTCGCCGCTGTAGAGCTCAAGTATGGTAAGTCTGACTTTGAGCGACGGCACTACGCGCTGCTCGCGCTGATGTGTACCTATGGAATTGAGCTACTGGCGGACAATATCGCTGAGTGCCGCGCCAATATGGTATCGATCTTTGCCGAGTACCTGAGTCTAAATGACGAGGACGATCTCTATTGGGCTACGTCCTATGTGCTATCGCAAAACCTCGTACATGGTGACGCGCTGACAATGCGCACGCATTCTGGTCAGCCAATTACCTTTGCCGAGTGGGGCTACTTGGGTAAGGGCAAATTTCAGCGGCGCGACTTCCGCCTCGATACCCTTACAAAGTCATCATCCTTCAGCGCAGATGGCCCGCTCTTTGCACAGCTTGGTAAACACGAACTCTTCACGCCGATTAAGACCTACTCGCCAATAACCGTACGAGAGCTAGCCGCCAATCGTTCTTGGAGGAAAATATGACGGCCCAGGAAGTCTTAGCAGCGGCAAGCCAGCTATCTCAAGAAGAGCGCTTGCAGGTAGCGATTCGCTTGCTTGAGTCGCTCAGGAAACCCCACTCCATTTCGCGAGAAGTTCCTGAGCCTGATTCATCGTGGAAGGCTGAGCTACATCCCTTAGTACAGAGTCTAGTTGGCGCTGTTCCACTTGATGATCAAGATTCTCAAGCATCATACATTGATTATCTAGAGAAGAAATACGGTTGAAGCGAGTTCTTTTTGATAGTGATGTTCTGCTGGATGTGTTGATGGAACGTCAACCTTTCGTGGTTGAATCTGCGAAGGCTTTGACCTGGGCAACTGTACCCGGTAACGAGGGAATGGTTGCTGGCCATGCAGTCACGAATATGTTCTATATCCTGCGCCGTAAAGTCGGCAGGGAAGAGGCTATCCGGCTTCTCTCGGCGATCGCGCAAATTCTTGAAGTGGCTAGCATCACAGAATCGGTAATTCATACGGCCCTTAAAAGTACCATGGTGGACTTTGAGGACGCGGTCACTAGCGCAGCCGCTACAGCAAGCGGGGCAGCGGCGATCATCACCCGAAATGGTTCAGATTTTACAAAGTCCCTGGTTTCCGCACTTTCTCCTGAAGAATTTCTAACTGAAGAAGGGGATTGAGACATGGCTAAAGTTCGATTTTAGGTAGCCTGACTCTACCCCCTTTCCTCCCCTCCCTAAATCGCAGTCAGAGTATTTTGTGAAGTACTGGGGCTAGCTATTGAATAGGCCGCTGCTGGATGAGGTAGCTGAGCACTTGGCCTTGGGTGGGGGTGATGTGGACGCCTTTTTCGCCGATGGCAATCAGCGGGGTCCACAGCCGCCACTCGACGTACTGCAGCACGTGCAGCCGGTTGATGGCTTGGCGCACGCCTTCGGGGGAGCCGATGATGATGTGGCGCAAATGCTCGCAGCCCGGCGCTGGGGAGGGTTCAATCAGCGTGGAGATAGCGGGTTCGGCTTCCATGGGGGAGTCTAACCGCAGCGCTGCGGGTTCCGCAGCGGGGTTTTGGGGCGCTGCGAACTGTGCCGCCTTGGGAGGCAGCGAATGATATTGAGTTGTCATGAGGGACTCCGTTTTTGAGTTAATTGGAGCCCCCCGCCGACCGGACATCCGCGACGTTTTTGGTTTTGGGATGGCCGGGTAATATCATTACTCCAGGCCGTTCCCGACAGCCAGTGTCTGTCGTGGGGGCTTAGGGGCTGCATGTTGCGCATACAACATGCGGCTCCGCCCAGACCGAATCTTTGGGAGACTAGAACCATGGGTTGTGGCTCATAGCTCCATAAGGTAGGACATTTGTGCGCGGCTTGGCAAGAGGGTGGGGATGGTTTTCTGCTTTGGGAGGGCGATCGCTTTGGGGGGGCGATCGCGGCTCAGGAGTGCTGTTGACCTGCTTAGCAGTTCTAAATTGTTGCTTTGGAGTTCTGTTGAGCTGCTAATGAGTTGAGTAGTGCTGCTCGCTAGTTCTGCTGACCTGCTCAGGAGTTCTAAAATGCTGCTCGGGAGTTCTGTTGAGCTGCTTGGGAGTTCTGTAGACCGACTCGGCAGTTCTGCTGGCTTGTTCTGGAGTTCTGCTGTGGGGCGATCGCCGTGCAATAGGATGAATTCGTGGATGTAGTGGATGTAGGACTCCTCAGTTGTGAGGCTGCAATTGCTTTGTACGAAGCACCTGCTTTACTTGGTCGAGCAGGCGAGGAGGCTGGGATGACGACATGGCTAATCACGGGATAACACCGCTAAATGGGGTGTTATCTGACAAAAGTGACGGATAATACCCTAGAACCCATGGTTATCAGACAAGAGCGACGGATAACACCCTAGATTCCCGGAGTTAGACGTCAGATGCGGTGAATAATCACGGAAAGTAGGGTGTTATCCGTCAGATATGCCTGATAAGATCTGGGAAGCAGGGTGTTATCCGTCAGATCTGACGTTGAATATATAGTTATGCCGCTTTCTTCCAGTTGAGATAATAGCTAAGTGGTTATTATTTTTGCATATAGCGTTATGTTAACTCAGGTCATTGGGACGCTGATATTTCAGAGTTTCTCATCAAGAGATCCTACAAAAATGAATAGAAAATTTATGGAGGAGGCACGAGGAGGAAGATGAGACAACCCAAAGAAATTCTGTATGCTGTCGAGGGGCTCATCATCTTCATTCCCTTCATCATCATCACGCTTCGCTTTCCGTCTGGAGGTATCCTTACTCAGAGTGAACATTTAACTATTTTCGGGGGAATTTGGGCAACTTTCTCGAGAGCAGCAGTATTTCTGGAGAAGGTCTCTGAGGACAAAAACGAGATCCCACAGTGGGTCGCTTTCCTTTGCTCGAGACTTGCTGCTGGAGTTGGGTTGGGTTTATCGTTCGGAGCAATTCTCATTCTCAACGAATGGTACGCAAACCCGGACAACGGGATGTGGGAACCCTTGTCGACAGCACCGCATCAGTGGGGCGGGAGCACTGACCGCTGAGAGGTGGTTTGAGAGAATTGCAAGAAGAAATAAAGCATTTAAATACATCTACAACAGTTGTGTCGAGTCCAGTTGGAAAGCTAGAATTACAACATCATGGGGGTGGTTGGTACTCAAGCCTTCCCAAAATCTTGGTGATACGGGTACTTCTGGAGTACTTAAGGGCTGCTCAACAGTGCACGAATGGTTCCGTTGTTCACCAACATTAAGGAGGGGCTTATGATTGCACCTGTTGTCTATACGTCGGTCGGTTCATGCGGGGAGCGGTGCTGCGGAGGTCGTGATGACTACCCAGATGTACTGGGAGCGGTGTAGGTTCGGAAGAGTGCCTCATCCAAGAGCAACGCTGAGGGGTTCGATTCCCCTACCCCGCACTTTGTCAACGACGCCGCATAACAATTCGGGTGCAGTAGATTACCATACCCGCTTGATAAGACGTAAAGATCCTGATAACCGTGACCCGAACGTTAGCCCTCTTAAATCAACGACTGCGTACAATTTAAGAAATCAGCTAGGAGCTTGAAAGTAGAATCGACATTCTAGTCAACTTAACAACGACAAACGACGGGGTCGAAGCATACGTCTGTTCCGAACTTACTGGCAGAGAGAAAATCAAACAACAAATCACTGTCTTTTAATTCTAAGATGCTGAACCAAGAGAATCCGAAATTTCTCTCGGAGCACGAGGATTACTATCGGTGAAAGCTTTTCAGGAACGGTAGGTGTAAAGTTCATTCAACAGCGCCGTGGGAAAGACAGCGTGCCAGATGGTGAAATTTTCAAGATCGTTCTCACTTTGATCGAGACAAAGCTTGGCAGCGATTCGGGGAAGAACGTCTTCCAGCCCATCGACAGATATCGGAAGCAAGGCAAGGAGAGAGAATACTTATAGCTTTAGGCAACTTTGAGCAGCAACATCGAGCAAACTACCCGGTTTTACGGGACGTTGAAATCAAGGCTAAAGAAGGGGTATTGCTTTTACATTTGTTAGTTTTGAACAATTTCTTCAAGCAATTCAGTTGCCTTATCTGCCGAAAAATCTGATTGATGCAGTTCAGATTTGGGCGCAATATTTGATGAAAATAGCTTGCTGCCGTCTTGGAGGTATCGCTTGGATGTCGTAAACTGCACAGGGAAGTTTGATATGTACTGAACACAAAGATATACACTTGTCCAGCACAAACTGGAGCCTATAATCATCGTCGTAGTTGTACTTTGGGGCATATCGCAACAAATGTGTCGAACAAGTATCGCGAATCGAGCAGTCGTAGATTCGGAATCTGAAGACGAAGATGAAGCGAGTCTGTTGTGGAGCGAATGTCAGCCGATTAGAAAAAGATATGATTCAGATTGCGATAAAATGTCGCCAAGAAATTGGAGAATCTTGGTATCCAGTAAGGGTATTTATATTGGATGATATGCATCCCACTAATCTTGTCAAGCAAGTTCAGGAGGATGTTCGGCAGTAAGCAATATTTCGATATTGGAAAGCTAAAAGCTACAGATGCAGCAGAGCTCGCACAGAAACTAGAGGTAAAACTGGGAAAACCATGAATCGTTGATTACCAGCTAATTACCTGCAACCCACCAAGAGTCTAACAACCGCGTCACCGGAACGACCCAAAACTTCGGTCGTGCCGCAAAGGTTGTCTGCGCCCGGTGAGCGTGACTGTTACCTCTACAGTGCGCAGATTTGACATCCTCTAAATCACCGCCTTCGATAAACTCCAGGCGTCACCCCCATCACCCGCCGAAAAACCTTTGTCAAACGCGTCTGATTCGCAAACCCACAATCCAGAGCAACAGCGCTAATCGAAACCGATCGCCCCGCCAACAGCACCTTCGCCCGTCCTCCCGCAGCCGCAACAAATATCGATAGGGCGACACCCCCGCCAATCGCTTGAAAGAGCGAGCAAAGGAGACTCACTCATCCCTGTCAAAGCCGCCAAATCGAAAACCGATAAATCCCGCGCCAAATTCGCCTGCATATAATCAACGACCCGCGCCAGCTGCGATCGCGATAACCCACTGGCCTTAACCTTCGGCCACGACCCCCGTAATTCCCCGCCAAACGAGCCGCGATCGCTATCCCTAACGGCTCGCCATACAGCCGACCAGACAGACAGCCCGTCTGGATTTTCGCCCGAGCGCCAGGCCAGCTGCTCAACGACCAAATCCTCAACCGAAACCTGAGGAACCAGCTCCACTTCACCCTGCGCCCGAGTAGCCCGGCTCAGCAGCGAGAGGGCAAACCGCAATCACCGAAAACTCAGCGTCCTGATTCCAGCTGGTCCAATGGTCGAGAAACGCCGGAATCACGCCCACAGTGCCGCCGCCGTGGGCACAGCGGAGCCTCCCGTCTAATGCCGCTACCGGTTCCCCCTTGAGCAAGGCTGGAAATCGAGTGATGGAGGTTGCCCGCTGCCGTCATCCGGTTCTTGAAACGCCTATCCGGAGTATCTTAACGCCGCTTGAGCGGGTGTCCTTCATTAGCCAGCGATCCATCCGCGGGCGAGGTTCGACGCCCTTCGCAGCTGCAGCTTAGTGGTGCAGGGAAGTCCTGAAAGTATTGGTATACATAAAGTCTCAGCCTAGGACAGGGGTTAACGGTAGGGGTGTTCCATGAGAAGCTTAAGTTCCCCAACTCAAAGCTAAATCAATGGAAACACCCCTGCTTTATCGTCAGCTGATGGACCAACTACGTCAATGGGTCAACCCAAAAGACGAGCGTCACCTGCAAGGCGTTGCAGAAGCAGTCGCTGCTATCCTGCAATCTCAAAGCGCCTGTCTGGGGAAATGGGTCACCTACCTGAGCCATCGAAACTGCGAGGCTAGAGCACACATGGAGCGCCTAAGCTACTTGGTTCACAACCAGCACATCAGCGCTGAGCGCTTCTACGTACCGCTCCTACGCCATGCTCTGCAAGCATTTGACGGCAGCGAGATTACCCTAACTTTAGACACCAGCATGCTGTGGGAGCAGTTCTGTTTGGTGGAAGTCTGTCTGGTGTGGGGTGGGCGCTCGTTTGCCTTGGCTCAGGTGGTGCTAGAGCACAAGAGTGCTAGTGTCGCCTTCAAGGACGACAAACCCGTTCTCGAGGCAGCCAAAGCGCTGGTGCCCTCCGGTTGCGGGGTGACGCTGTCGGCTGACCGAGCTTTGCCCACAGAGAACTGCTGGTCCGGCCGAGGAGCGCCAGTGGCAGTGGGCGGTTGGGGTCAAGTGTGACATGCAGGTCCGCCTCGCCACCGGAGCGACTCGTTCGGTGCAATATCGATCCCCCCAGAGCAGCAAGCTTATCTATTACACAATGTCACTGTCTTAGAGGACATTGAGGCGCACCTCGTCACAGGCCACCTTCCCAACGCCAGCGAGCCCGGGCGGTCTATCAGCACGCCCCCCTCCCTGCAAACCTTCGCGCTCTACGGCAAGCGCTTTGGCGGCATAGAGCCGTACTTCAAAGACTACAAGTCGGCGGCCTTCAATGTTGTCGCTTCCGGTCTGAGGGATGCTCAAGCCCTGACGTGTCTATTCATGCTGTTGGACACGGCCTATCTGATCGCGCTGATCGTTGGCATGATCCTTGTTCACAGCGGTCAACGCTCAAAGCTCGACTGGCATGGCGATAGGGGACTGAGTTTTCTGCAGCTTGGTCGAGAAATATAGGACGGTGCTGCTACAGGCGAGTGTGACTGCCAACGCTGATCGCCCGCCGCCCCAAAGTCCACCTAAAGCCTGTGCCTCGAGGCGCAAGCGAGCCGCTTTAGACTGCCAATCGAGTTCTCAGGGTGGTCGGCTTCTCACGATGAGCCGCTTAAGCCTCCTTCGAGATTTCTGCACCTCTAAGGCAGCTGCAGTCTGCACCCTGATACCGCCAATCATCAAAATTCCAGGTGTTTCCCTTCTTAGCCGAAATTCATCGTCTACAGTGCGTGAGGTCGCCGAATTTTCGGATTACGCCTGCCCGAAGCCTCATCGATTTAATAGATAGCCCATTTCGGGCGAGTGTCGCAGCGCCCTACTTGGGATCAGCTTCGTCATACGCGCTTTTGATATCTACCCCTAGCTGATTCAAAAGCCAGCTTCCCTTAAAATCAATCAGCGAATCTCGCAAAGCGCCTCCAGTTCCCAGCCCTCGCGAATTGCCCGCTCCGTTATAGTTTCGCGGATCGAATTCCTTTCGGCGGGTTCAATTTCAATAAATCGGCAGGCCTCCAGCTTGCGCTCGCCCGAGCAGGCCATACCCAACGCGCCAATTACTGCCGCTGCTCCAACCGAAATCACCCGCTTGATGAGTTGCACCACAGTATGGCCTCCAAATGATCTGGTTGTACCATGGGCATAACTGCTGCTTGCTCTTTCCATAGAAGAGTATCCTCACATACCATCAGGACGATTACTATTGCACTTCGGCGAATGCGAGAGCAGTAATAACGCTTATAGAGGACGTGCGGTGGGTTAGTGGGCAGCGCTACCCGCTTTAAGGTTTCAGCGTGATGACAGCTTGCCCTATGAAGATCACCATCTTGACCACTGGATCGCGGGGAGATGTTCAGCCTTTTATCGCCCTAGGCCTGGGCCTGCAGCAGGCTGGACACCAGGTCAAACTCGCGACCCACGATACCTTTCAGGCGATGGTGCAGCGCTATGGCCTGGAGTTTACCGCGATCGCTGGCGATGTCCAGGCCATCCCCGCCGGTCTACGTCGGCTTTGGCAGCATGAGCGGCGAGAACCCAGCCCAGTTCACCCAGGTGGTTTTAGAAGCGCTCAAGCTGACAGGGCAGCGGGGCGTTTTACTCACAGGCTGGGGTGGGATCTCTCAGACGGATTTGCCCGACCAGGTGTTTTTGCTCGATTCCGCCCCCCACGATTGGCTATTCCCCCAAATGGCGGCGATCGTCCACCACGGCGGTGCGGGAACCACCGCCGCAGCCCTCAAAGCGGGCGTTCCGTCGGTCGTCGTTCCATTCTTTGGAGACCAGCCGTTTTGGGGCGACCGGGTGCATCGACTGGGCACCAGTCCGGCGCCCGTTCCCAAGTCTCAGCTCACCGCAGACCGATTGGCAACAGCGATCGCAGTGGCGGTTTCGGATGCCAAAATGCAACAGCAAGCCAAGGCGATCGGGGCGGCAGTTCGGGCCGAGGATGGCGTTAAGCAGGCTGTTGAAGTCGTGCAGCGCTATCGCGACGAAGTACTTAAGCCCGCATAAAGATTGGAGCCTTCCCAGATCTAGGCGCGTAACAATGGGCTCAGCATCGAGGGAGGCTCAAAATGCAGGAGCAATCTAAGCAGCGGCAACCCGTCAGGCCCAGAAAGCGATGGGTGATTAACGCGATCGCCGCTCCAGCGCTGCTGTGGATGATGTGGGGGGGGCTCCTGAGCGCAGACTGCAGCCGGATGGTCACCAGTCTCCCCGCGAAGCTCTGGTTCAACTTCACCGTGCTAGCCTGCTCGGTGATCTGGGGATGATTGCGGCGGTTGCCGGTGTCGCCCTTCTGTTGCTTAAGCTTCGCACTGCCAAAGCAGACACCCCAGACCTCAGCCTCACCGCCACTTCTGCGGCGCTGATCAGGCGGCAGCGACTTCAGCGGGGTCAACCTCAACGGGGCTAACTTCAGCGGCGCCACCTTGATCAATGCCGACCTTAGCGGGCCGCCCTGAGCAGCGCCACCCTCAATGGAACTGCCCTGATCGGCGCTAACCTAGGCGGCCGACCTCAACGGCGTCAACCTAATTGGCGCTAACCTCAACGGAGCTGATTTAGCGGGGCGACGCTGAGATACGCCAACCTCAGCGGGGCCGACCTCAGATACGCCAACCTCAGCGATACTGACTTTAGCCATGCCAACCTCAGCGACGCCGACCTCAACTGCGCCCTGCTCACCAACGCCAACCTCAGCGACGCCAATCTCAGCGAGGCCCTGCTGTTTTTCCTCAACTCACAGCAGCCTTAAACCTCGAACCCTTTCAGCTCGAGGCCAAACCCTCGCCTTTTCTGTGTCACATTGCCCTACCGGCCTACGCCCAGCAGCCACCCCTGAATCCCAATCGCGACTGCGATCGCATTCCCAAGCTGCTGAGCGATCGCTATGATATTTCGCTTGAAGAGTCTCGGGAATAGTCGAGGAAGCCTGGCAACACCGGTGGGTGGACCAGTCTGACACCATGATCAGGCTTGGCTCAAAGGAACGACCCGCCCTGATAAGCCTAGAGACAACAGGAGAATGACGACTTCACCCAATGGCCGACTAAGGCAAATTTATCTAGAAACACCTCATTCTGATTGCACTCGACCCGCTCGAACCATAGCAGCCATAATCCAGTGGGTGCGTCGTCAGCGCCCCCGGGGCCGCGTGACGTCGGATTTAGCAAGTCTGCCCAAACGCGAGGACTGTCCAGCGGCGGCGTCCAGCTGAAGGAGAAGGATAGACAGTGGAGTGACCCGCACCTTGTAGGGGGCAAGCTAGTGGCGCAGCCCTCGCTGAAGCCTCGCAGCCGTATTGCTCTGAGCATAAGCGCTCAGCCCAGGCGCTGCAATCCATACCGCCAAGAAGATCAACGATATGCCCTAAACTCTACATGCTGTCGGCAGCAAAGCGGCTCCTTCAGGCGCATAGAGATCATCATGACCTGCAGCATCATTTCCCACCGGTCAGCAGGCAGTTCGTCCGTCGGACCTATGAGGCCATGCCAGCGTTGTTGATGGAAACATCGAGCGCAATTTTGAGCTGCTGCACAGCAGCATCCAGGGGCTTCGCATCCGTCAGCATCTGCCAAATCAATGTCTGAACAGCGATTACCTTACCCGCGCTGGCCCCCTACCTGGAGGGTTTTGAGCTCAGATGACGAGATTGCAGACGGATGATCTGCGAAACCCGTTTTGACTGCCTTCGCAACAGTTGCCGGGTCAGAATCTGCCCAAAGCCGCCCGCAGCTTCCGTTGCAGTTGAACTGTGCGGCTTTGAGTTCGAGTCATGGCCAGAAAAGGTGGGATGGGATTGTGAGAAGATTCTAGGCTGGCAGAATAAGGTGTAGGGGTGGGCACTGCCCACGTATGTGGTTGGCGCAATCCTCGCCCTCTCCCCCGGCCCCCTCTCCCACTACGGCCTCCAGCCACGCTCAGAAAGGGAGAGGGGAGCTCGTTCCCTTCCCTCAGCATTCGGGGAAGAGGCTGGGAGTGGGGGCTTCCAAGTGCTGAACAGATCTTTGCCCACCCTTCCCAGTGGAATAGTTTTCTCGATTACGACAGATTAAAGATCACCGCAGAGAACAGAGGATATTTAATCGGCAATCACCTCCGAGCGAGACTTCATCATTTTTGGCGCAACGGGATTTCTGGGCATATCCTCTGCCGGGTCCTTGGCGAACAATCGGGACAAGCGGCTCGGTTAAATAGGCCATCACCGGTACATTCTGAGGTAAGCTAAAGGCCCTCGCTACCGAACTCAGGTCGGCAGACGTACCCTGTCTGACGGCGATGCCGCCGATGAGGCGGGCTTGGGAAAGCTGTACGCCGAACGCGGGTCGTTCTTTCCGCGTTCGGCCTGCGCCCTTACGGGGAGACCCTGATGAAGCTTCCGCCCGAACGAGCACCGACTGCTGCGATCTCCCCAGGGAAGCCCGTGGGTCCGCCAGATGATTGTGCGATCATAGCAGCATCACCCAGGGCTCCGGACTGATATCGTTCACTGCTGCGGTTTGACCCTTCCGTCTGATCTCGAGGTCCCGCTCCTCCAGCGCGCGCAGCAGCAGTTGGGTGAACCCTGCAATGGCGTCAAAATACGGTGCGAATCGACCCAGGGCAGCGTCTCGAGGGCACCGTCGCCAGCAGCATAGATGTCGTTCGAGGGCAGCGCTGGGCTCTTGACCTCGCCAAGCTGGATCGTCCCTCTTCTTTATGCCCAGAAGCAGGCCAGAGCTATCTTCGAATCCGCCCACTCGGCCCATCCCCCCGCCCTCGTCCCTGTGCAGTATGACCCGGACTTTCGGCGTCGATATCACCATTTGTGATCACGCCATCGTACCCGCATCGTGCTGCACTCCAATGCCCTGCTCGATACCCCTACGGCGAAGGCTTCCAATACGAAGAGGCATCTTGACCCGGCCTAACGTCGGCGGCTGGCTGGCCCCCAGGCCTCCACCGTTGAGCTGGTGCCTGGCGGCAGCCATCGCTTTCGCGCCGCCCGCTGGTTCCTCGGCGATACGCTGATCCCAAAGTCAGGGAGGGGCCTCGCCAAACCGCCAGGCCGAGGGGTTGGTGACCTGCGCTTCTGGGGCGTAACAGCCAACAGAACACGATTGAGGTCAAGGTCATCAGCGATCGCGACCAGGGCTATCGGTCTACCGCGAAAATGTTGGGGCGGGCGGACTGTGCTTGGCGGAGGATTTGCTGAGGCGAATAACGCTGGGGGTCTTCGGACCCCCACGTCGCTGTTTCGTGACGGTTCGGTCGAGCCGCTGGTTGCGGCGGAGGATCGACGTTGAGGTCTGTTCTATCTGGAGGTGAGTCGGGGGCGTTTATACACCAAAGCCGCTTGCTATTGGCGATCGCAACAATTGGCGTGAGCACGGACAACCAGACCCAATACGTTACCACTTCCGTTGACTTGCGCCACGATCTCCCTTACCAAGGCCCAGCAATTCCACCTTCTCGCGCCGCATTTTAGATGGCCTTACGACGCTGCCGCCCGCCCACGATCGCTGACCTGGGGTCAGGCAGTGGCGCTGTGCCCTGCTGCTGGCCCAGCGTTATCAGCCCCCGTAGGGCGGTCGGATACCTCGCCGGTTTTTATCGATGAACTCAAAACCCAGCCCAACCCGTAGCCTGGCGCCGTGATTCTTCCCATCTCCGAAGACATGGGCGAACTCAATTGGCCGGCGGGGTCAATCAACCTGCTTTGGTCGGAGAGGCCATCTACAATCTGGGCTTTGAGCCGCGCTCGAATGCTGGCGATCGCTGCTTGCCAACAGCGGCATTGCCGTCATCTCAGAGCTCGGCTCGTTTCTGATGATGCGCCGAGCCTGTGATCGCCTGTCGGCAAAACGCCTACTCAACGATCGGCGGCGAGATGGAGAATAGACCCGGCCATCGGTCTCGCTTTAGCGTGCTTTCTCCCACCCGCTGCCAGTCGCCCTCATCAATCAATCTTATGAACCGCTCCACAAGCGATACAGCAGCACGAAGTCGCCCCAATCACTGAAGCCATAATTCGTGAAACAGAGGAGAAAATTACACTGTTGAACAATTTAACGACACCTATGGTTATACGTTTATGTCCTACAGATCAACTCCAAAGCCATCTGCGCGTTCAGTTGCCTACACAACGTGAGGCTTTGAGCCAACCGGTCTGTCTTAAGCAACTAAACCAATACAATAGATATTTAGAAGAGGCTCATTGGCTTCAATTCGTACGATTCCGCTTGCGCTCTAACCCAACATGCTCATTAAGTAGAAGGCCATAACTGAACGACGCTAACAGGAGGTTCGCCCCCCGGCGGGGCGAACCTCCACACCGTTTATTTGTGGCTCACCACTTCTGGTGTTAGGTTTAAGTTAGATCGCCGCCGCTGATTTGAGCCGTTATGCTATATCTCAAGCCCTGAGTGACTGACAAAAGTTAGTCGGGGGATAGCGGTACGTTTGTACCTTAAACTCAAGGCGCTCGGCTCGTATGCGGTGCTGCTTTCGCGATGGCATGACGGGGTCAGGGTCGTAACCGGAAGAGAAGATGACAGAGCGAATCAGTCGCCAACCGTCTTCGAGAGCTGCTTTGACCCACTCACAGCCGATGCGAAGTAGCTGTTGCCTCGGGACCGATGAGGTCAATCCAGCGACGCTTTCCTGCACTGACCACTTCAGTGCCTTGGGCAGTCGCGTAAAGCGTTGCTAGCGCTAGGATGAACCATGGTCTCGAAGGCCTGGGCAGAGCGAATGTGGGACTTTTGGACATTCCAGCCGTTGGATTCGTCGTCCAAGAAGGATTCCTCGATATCGAAGCGCAGACCGTACTCACGAAAGGTTTGCAGGGTGGTAGGTTCATCGCTGATGATAGCCCAAAACTCACCGTTGACGCTGTTGCAGCCAAAGGCAATGTGGACTGGGCCATAGCGCTGCTGTTTGTGTAAGCGGACGTTGTGGAAGCAGAAAGCCTCACCCCGAGCGAGTGGAAGTCCTTGAGCTGCCGCCAGCCCTTGCCATTTCGCCATACCCAGGTGTCCTTCTTCGAGCCGAATGCGGTAGTGCCATCGCCAGTGGCGCGAGCGAGGCGCGCATCAGCTCGCTTTGCACAAAGCCTCGGTCTGCAAGAAAAATCACCTTTACCGCTCGGCAGACAGCAGCGGCCTGATGTAGCATCCCTCGGTAGGCGTCGAACGACACCGATGCGCTCTTATGATGCAGCACTCGCCAAGCTAAGGGCAGTGCCCGCCCGCGGTAGACGACAGCGACACGCACCAAGCAGTATTCGTCCCAGAACAGCGCGGTATCAAGGCTCAGATATAGACAGCTTTCCTCCCAGTCCGCTAGAGCAGCGCGAATCAGTGGCATGTAGAGCTTGTGCACTTTGATGCGCCTATTGTTCAGCCATCTCGATAGCCGCCGTTGCTTACTTCGGGCATACTTTCCTCGGCACGGCAGGTAGGACAGCCAGCGGGTCAAGTTCGCCTCGCCGCTTTGAATAATGCCACCACCATCCACAGGCAGCCTACCAGATGTGTTTTGTGCTCCACGGGCAGGCTTGACGTAGCCACTGGCTCAAGGCATTGTAGAGGCGGAGTTTTTTCACAGGTTCTAACGGTTTTCAGTGGAATCTAAATCTTCGAACGCTCGACTCCACTTAGCTATCCCTCAATCCCCACCGGCTCATCGTTTCAGCCTCTGCCGCATCATCTTTTGTCAGTCACTCAGATCTCAAGCCTTATTCGCATTTTAGTAAACCTTCTTCTTAAAAAGAGGAACTCATCCGATTATTTTGCTCATCGCTGTCTTAATACTTTTTGTCTTTCTCGCAAAGTTCTTTCCAGCCGTAATCTATCAACGCGCCGAACAGCTAGAACGAGGGATACTCGCCTTCTCTGTATGTTGGTGGCTTTTTGGACGGCGGCTCTGATTCTGGAAGCAGCATTGACGGTGGAGGTAGCATCGATGGTGGAAGTAGCTGCGACGGGAGTAGCGGCTACGATGGCCGTGGCTTTGATGGTGGCGGCTGCGATGGTCGTGGTCTATAATCGCTTCAGAATTTTTCGCGCTGATATGATGCGAAAAACTATCTATGGTAGGCAATGGATAGCGTTGGGCAGCTTGAAATTATGGTAAGAGAGGGACTTAAAGGTCTTTTTCGAGGCTAAACCCAAACTTTCTATCCGCGCTGTAAAGCTATCACTGGGACGCATCAGAGCTTGACTGAGCTTGCTCACAGGCAAAGCCCAAGACGGCTGCTGCGCTGCTGCCCGGCTGAGGTTGCGCTAACTGACCAGTATCGCCATAGTTGATGCACTCAATCACCTGCCGCTCCTCATTGCGAACAATAATTGCCTGAGCCGAGAAACGCCGTCAGCGCAGCTGGCAGAGCGATACAGCGTTGCGCTATACGCCGGCTGCTCTAGCTCAACCCGAACAGGGCGTCGTTCGGCTGGGAAAGTCGCGATGTTCCCAATACCACACGACATCGTCCCTAAGCTCAATGAATTACGCTCTACCATGGAGCCATCGCCGTAAAGCCCCCTCCACCAGATCTTTCTCCAGATACAGATGCCGGTCAGCCGCCCCTCGTAGATCAGCGGCATGAGGGCCGACTTCAGCACGTGGGCATCGACGTAAGCCTCCCTGAGTGAAGACCTCGCGACGATCCCGTAGTGCCTCAATCGCAACTGATAGCCCAGCAGCGCATCGAGCGCCACTGCTTCATGCTGCGGCAAAAGGACAGCGCCACCTGCAGGTCGACCCTCAGGCCTCCAAGGGCTTGCCTTCAAAACATTGGAGATGCGGTCACTGATGATCTAGCCCACATACTGCAGTTCACCTCCAAGGTCTCTCTCGATTTCTTTCTTTTGACCCAACCGCAGCAGGCGCATACATCTCGACCAGCCAGTGCCATAGTCGAAGGCGTTGACAGCTCGAGCCCTGTCGCTTGTCGAAGAGAGGCTAGCTCGTTGAGGTTGTAGCCTCGATTGTGCCAGTGCGGACGTAAGAACTTGACCTAGGCCTTTTCGGTTACTAGAGCCAATCAGCTGAGAGCCCCTGGTTTCAGAATTCAATCATCTCACGCAGCGTTTCTACGGGTTCGGCCATATCTGCTCCAAAACATGGGCGGAAAAATGACCGCGTCGAAGGACTCATCGGCAAAGGGTCAGCGCCTAATCTGCCCCGCATCTGTCAGAGTAGAAAGTATCGTCAGCGATTTTTCAGGAATTATTTTAACCTAAGTAGGCTGGATCATGCCGTCAGAAATATCGACACCGGAGCATGGGCTGACTGAGGCAGTCTTTTCTGAGAAGTTGCAAGACTGAAGGCTCCTATTCCTACCCCGGCCGGTGAGAATTTTAACAAGTAGCTAAGATGAATAGAGTAAGAGAGGCGCGCGGCCTGACTCAACAGCAGATGATCATTGCAGAGCTGACCAAGAGCGGCTAAATTTGTTCTTCCATTGAGGGGCAGATACATCGTCAGTGCGTAGAAGCATGTCGACACTCAGGAGCGGCTTCCAGCGTTCTAATGTTGAGATTGCTGTCTTTAACAGCATGGCTAAATTGAACCCTCTTGGTGTAGAGACTAGACGCTTTGTTGATTCAGTTTCGTTCATAGTTTGTTCAGGTTTCTGGCCACAATGAACACTCCCTTGCCCTTGTTCGGTTCCATTGGTCATCCCATTTAGAATGCAGCCTGATAAGAGTTGTCAGCCAGTGCTTGCACAGTAATAACCTGAAGCGAACGGAAGATTCCGAGGAATTGAGCCAATTAGCACGATGAGCTTGAGCCAGCTCCATGGTGTCCCCCATTGCGGACAGTACTCGTGACGAAGAGACCACCTGAGTAACTTGATCACCTGAGCGATACGTTCTTTCTTTTTGTTTTTTAGAAGATGCAAAATGCTGAAACCTGACGCCGCATCTAGACTCCAACCAGGACTATTCGAGATCTTTCAATGGTGGCTTGTTCAGAAAGGTCACATTATCGATGTGCTTGGCCTTGCCCTGGGCAATCACAATCATATTGGCAGAAGAAATCAACGGCGCCGATATACTTCAAATAGGGGGCGTGGAGGATCGCCATTGACCCGTACCGCAGCCGATTCCAACACTTCCATATGGGGCCGAAGAGTAGTCACAGTAACCACTAGCTTTTCTGATAAATTCCAGCTCATCAGCAATCAGCTGTTTGGAATACTTTTTGCAACCTTGTCCCAAAATTGGGCCGCTTGAGTCATGGTTCAACTCCTGGGTTGACGTGACGTTGGTTGTCACCTTGTGCCAGAACATTGCGAACGGGAAGATTGAGGCGGTCGATCATTGCACTTATGATTTGAATCGATGCTGAATCAGAATTGCTGTACAGTGTGCAAGTTTGGCAGCATTTCCCAAACAATTTCATGAAAACTATCTTTTCAAGTCCAATATCCCCGTCTATGCAGTTGACCGCCAAAGGAAATGAATCATTTTCTGACAACACCTCTCCATGCAGAACCGCAGCCAAGCAAAAACAGCAATCGATCTTATGCTGAGATTCAGCTTTATAGATAGATATTTGATCACACCTACCTTATTAAATCTGAAATCTTACGACCTTGACAAATACGAGAGTGCTCACGCCAACTTTTTCAACATAGGCTGCAATGGCACATACCCATCATTGTGGGCACTTAATTAACTCAAATTGAACTTTTACCCACAACAACAAGTTCTTCCTTTAATCACATTTAATTTCTCCTATTGTGTCTAAATATCGGCATTTTATTTTGAAAGCTAATGCTTCCTGACTCATTCATCACACTTCGTATCAGACTTCGCCACCACCATGCCGACCAAGACAATGAAGGACGAAGCAGCAGATTTCTCTGGAGTAGTCAAAAGGTATCGTCTAAATCAGTAGTACCATTATTGATTTCAAACACAAGGGTCATCACAGCGGTCGATGATGTTAGCCCAACGATTTACCACCATCCAGCGAACAGTGGAGGAGAAGCACCCATAGCAATGGCACCTTCTGCCACCAGACCACCAAACAGCGACAGTTGTTCTGTGATTTGAATTCCATTGAAGTGTCCCATCATCATTTGTTCCATAAATCCACTGGATCAATTCATGGATCTGCAAAAATATCGTATTGAAGATAAAACATCCACAGCGCCGAGAGCTTCGCTTTTCATTTTCATTATGAGCATCTGTTTCTGTAGAATTCATCGTCATTCTTCATTTTGGATGTTCTGGAAATATTACTGTTCATAGGATTTGGTCAGCGTGACTTTCGAGACCAGCGGCAGTCCCAAATTACGTACCTTAATCGACAATTCCATCAAGCACTACCTGATCAACCACTGGACAGATCAACAGCGTTCACCGTACTCCTTGGCGCGATCCACAAGTCCCCAAGCCACGCTCCAACGACAATCAAAATGTCCCTTGATACAAATCTAGTACTGTTCAAGTGGGTGACAGATTTATGAGCTGATTGCATAGTTGATTCATCAAAGTGCTCTCACCTGCTCTCGACCGCGGTTCGCATTAACAGCTCAAAGATACAAACGGTACTCAGGAAACCATTGTACCCCCATGGTGGGATTAGACGTGAGAATTTGAGCAAGTCTTGTCAAAATGATCCGAGAGAGTACTCGCTGAATCAAATCTAGCTCACTCGATTCGCCAAGCAGCTCAACAACGATTCGTGACATTAAGTTTGCTGCAATCCACTTGGTGTCCATACCACTGTTGCTCAAAGCCCACAGACCAGCTCACAGCTATTTTCGAGCCAGGAACTTCTCAGTGTTTGGTGACGTCGGAGGAAGAGACAGTTTCTCATTTGACTGAGAGGGAGAACGATTCAGGGTTGCTCGAAGCAGGTCTCCAGCAGCCATCAGTACCTCTTCTTGGAGCGGCCCCGGTTTAAGGGCGTCGAATAGCTGCTGAAACATCCATGGAGCGATGCGTGAGTGGTGCGACTCCCCTCCCGCAGCAGTAGCACCATCAGTGCTCCATGTTCTACAAAGATGCGAACATGTCCCTCCGGTTCAGCCAGGAGCAAGGCCCGTTCTAGCGATGCGATGGCCGAAGGCCGGTCTTTGGCCATGCCGCCGGGAGATCACCCTGAGCCGCTACTCGCCGAGAGCCAGAACCACCAGAATTTCGATCATGCTGGCAGTGCGCTCTTGGGCTTCAGCGGCGGACAGCAATCAATCATCGTAGTCCTGATGCATTCCCTCGCCGTCTGTCCATCCTGTGTGCCATTACGCCTGTACTGAGCGATCTCAACGCTGGCCAGAGTCAGGTGTTCATATTCGTGTAGATAGCTCGGCGGGTCGGACGCCAACAAACCGCACTCCCGCACCCAGCCCAGCGCTTCGGCCAATCTTCCCTGCCGCAGCCACCACCGTACCCTTAAAGCCTCAATCGGGCGCACATCTGGGATTGGAATAGGCGTTCGGGCGTAGAGCCGCTCGGCCTCATGAAGCTGGTCGAGGGCAGTCTCCAGATCGCCCTCGGCGGCTTTTAATCGTGCCTGTACCGCCCACCAAAGATAGGCAGCCCCCGATAGCGAAGCCTGCTGACGTAGCGTTTCACCGCTCAGCAGTAGCTGACTGACAGCCGCCAGATCGCCTTGTTCGTAGCGCACTTCACTCAAGGCCAAATACAGTTCTGGCGTGCCCGGCAGCACCGGGCCGCCCTGCTCTATCGCCAGCTGTAAGGACTGCTCACTAATATTAGCTGCCCGGTGGAGACGCCCCTGGGCCATACTCATCTGTGCCAAGATCAAGGTGCCGCCAATGGCCATCTGGGGGAGGCCCATCTGCTTGAAAATTGCCAGACCCTTAGCAAAGGAACGGTAGCCGGCTTCTGGCCTGCCGCTGGTCCAGTAGGCGAGCCCAAGCAGGGCTGCGGTTGTGCCGCGCTCGTATTCCTCATTTTCTGGCAACAGTTCGAGGGCCTGCTGAGCGTAAGCCACAGTGCTGGGCACATCCTTCAGCGCTTGAGCCCGATAGGCGCGGGCATTGGCAATGGAGGCGGGTAAAGACCGCAACTGTGCGTCGTCCATTACAGCGCTCCCAACCGCTAGCGGCTCCTGTGAATCTACGGCTGTGTCCGCTCCCAGGCATCGTTCTGCGTCCTGCAGATGGGATTCAACCGCGTCTAGCTGGCCATCGTTCAGCAGCACTAGGGCGTAGGCAACGCTGAGGACGGGCCGGTTGCGAATCAGGGAGTCAGGGAGTGACCTGATCCAGCTCAGTACAGTGGCTTCTCGCTGACGCCGACGCATGGTAGGCCACACCTGCTCTATTAGACCTGCTGCTCGCTCAAAGTCCTGGGCGGCCAAGACATGACGAATTGCATCAAAGAACAAGCCGTTCTGCTCACACCAGTCACTTGCTCGTCCGTGCAGGCTGGGTATCTGTTCTGGCCACTCCATCAGGGCATGGGCCTGAAGAACATCGGCAAACAAGTGATGGTATCGGTACCACTGGCGCTTGTTATCCAGCGGAATGATAAACAGGTTGCCACGCTCTAGCGCTTCCAGCATTTCCTGTCCACCGGCTTGGCCGGTAACGGCATCACATAGAGAACCGCTCAAACGTTCCAAAATGGCTGTTTGCAGCAAAAAGTGACGAACGCGATCGGGCTGCCGCTGCAAAACTTCTTCCAGCAGATAGTCCACAATGTAGCGATCGTCTCCCGAAAAAGCCGCCACAAAACCAGCAGCGTCCTCATGCCCTTGTAGGGACAGCGCCGCGAGCTGTAGTCCTACAATCCAGCCTTCGGTCCGCTGCTCCAAGGCGGAAACTTCTGCTGCCGAAATCTCCAATCCCATCACCTGGTTCAAAAAAGCGGCAGCTTCGCCGGGGTGAACCGCGAATCGCTTACCCTAAGCTCGGTCAATTCTTTGTGGGATCTTAAACGCGCCAGAGACAGAGGCGGGTCAGCGCGGCTGGCAATAATTAGATGCACTTGGGGCGGCAAATGACTGAGAAAAAAACCGACCCCGTCATGAATGGCCTGGGTTGAGATCACATGGTAATCATCAAGGATCAAGACAACAGACTCTTCAACTGCAGTAAGTTCATTGAGCAGCGTCATCAAGACCGGCTCAATTGGAGGGGACTGTGGTGATTGCAGTAACGCGAGCGATCGCTCACCTAGGCTGGGCCGAATTTTATGCAGAGCAGTGATCAGATAGGTCCAGCAAACAGCCGGATCGTTGTCACTCTGGTCTAAGGAAACCCAGGCAACGGGCCCTGTTGGTACGGCTGCTGCCCATTCTGCTAGCAGTGTCGTTTTGCCAAAACCTGCTGGGGCGCAGACCAGGGTTAATTTGCGCTGCGGGTGAATGCGATCAATGAGTCTTGGGCGCGATACTAAGTCAGCAGACCATTGCGGGAGGTAAAGCTTGGTCTCTAGAAGAGGGAGTTCTGAAGTAGTGGGTCTGGGGTTGTTCAACTCAGATTTCGCCAGGGTTAACGCTCCGAGTCCAGGATAGATCCTTCAGAAGTCTATTTGGTCCGGCTTTGAGGTTTTAATTCCTAATAATAAAGATCGGTTTGGCGGTGTCAGAATGGGTGTGCTTGACATCCTCTCCCAGCAACCCTATCGGGTATGCAGGGAGATTCCCTGGGTTACCCCAAAGAGTTCCTGCTTCGCTGCCAGCCAGCTAGACTGAGTTACCCCAGCCCCCGCCGCCTCGACTCCACAGGCAGTTTCTATTCCCCGTTGCCCACGGGTACTAATCACTTGCGCTGCCGCCACATCTCGCGGCTTGACTGAACCGCAAGAGCGGCAGTGCGATATTCGAGTGCTCAGACCTTTGCGCACCTCAGCGCCGCAGTCTGGGCACTCCTGAGAAGTGCCCCTCGGGTCCACCTTGCCGTAGTAGACATCACGCTTCCAGCACACCCAAGGAAGCACCTGATTGGTGAACTGCCCTAGGCCAGCGTCAAGGATGTGTTTGCCCAGCATCCCTTTCGCCATGATGCGGAAGTCGAGGTCTTCGACAAAAACAGCACCTGCGCCATCACACAGATGATGCGCTAGCTTGTAGTGCCAGTCCTTGCGGGTGTCGGCGATGCGCTGATGCACTCTCGATATCTTCTTTTGCAGCTTCAGCCAGTTGTTGCTCCCCTTGCGCTTAGTCTTGAGTCTACGCTGCAGCGATTTCAGCTTGCGGTGCAGCTCGTCGAAAAAGCGGGGTCGCTTGACCTGCTCGCCGTCAGAAGTCGAGAGGAAGTATTCGAGACCTACATCGATTCCCACCGGGTGGCCGTGAAAGGGAACATCAGGGATGTCTACATCAGCCTCTAGCGACAGCATGACAAAGTAGCCCGACGCCTTGCGGACGACGCGGGCCTGCTTGACGGAAAACCAAGCCAGTTGTACCGCCAAGCCTAGGTGAGGCTAGCAGGCCAGACAAGTTCACAGCAGACGCCCTTGGGATAGCGATCGCGGCGCTGGAACTGGCCGCCCAGCTGCTGCGCTAGCGCCTGGGCTTGGTGAGTGCCCTGGCAATCGGACTGCCCTTGGGCCGCTGTGAGCCCCATTGTCCATCACGCGGATGTCGTATTGGTCAGCGCCGCGATCGCCTGTGGCGGAGGGGCAGACGGAATAGTTTTTCCCATTGACAAAGCCATAAACCCGCCTTTGTTGCCTATCCCGTCACCTAAACCCGCTCAATCCAGTCCTGAGTTTGCCTGAGAACTTCAGAGTAAGGGTGATCGCTGGCTCCAATTCGTTGTCATAGCGCCTAAACATTGGGCGAAGACCATCACGTCCTGCAGCGAGGCATTGCAGCCTTGGCCGATGGCGGGGGAAGCCGCATGGATCGCGTTGCCGATGAGCAGCGTGCGATCGCCCACATGCATGCGATCGCAGCGCACCGTCGTGATAGTTGGCGCGGGCCGCCGCCTCAGAGCGACGGCATCCTCATTTTCCTTATCGACGGCTCATTTTAGGACGGCGCTATCATCGAAAAACTCTCTTTGAGAGAAGTATACTAATTACTTTGCTAGGAACTAATTGCATGGCAACGCAGCTGGTTGAGTTTCAGGACGGCCTTTTAGTTGAGGTTGATGTGCAGGGTGATCAGGTGCGCGAGGTGTCTGGGCGGTTTGCTCAGAAAGTGGGGGCGACGTTTGAGGAAGTGCGGCCCCTGATTGTGAAAGCCTGTCGGCCTATTGTGTCGGCCTGCCAAGAGTTAAACCGGGACGTGGAGATTGACCAAGCGGAGGTGGAGCTGGGGCTGAGCTTTGAGGGAGAAGGTAACATCTACATTACAAAAGCCAAATCCACAGCGAATTTGACCGTTAAACTGGTGCTGAAGCCTAAACCGATGCCCAAGCCAAGAGATACTGCCGATGGTGGCGATCGCTGACCCCGTTGTTTTAATCGCTAGTAGTGCAGACCGGAACCGCGACTACGGCAGTGGCTTTATTGTGCGCCGAGTTGGAGAGTTTGCCTGTATTGTCACCTGCGCCCATGTGATTCGCGACGTGGGGGCGGAGACGATTTGCGTGAATGGACTGCCGGGTACCGTTGTGGTGACGGGGGATGATTTGGGTCTGGACTTGGCGGTGATCAAGGTAGAGGGTTTAGTGGAGGATGACGAGACGCTGTTTGCCATGGGCGAGCCGGGACCTATAGGCAGTAAGGTTGTTGTAGAAGGCTACCAGGCGTTTGTCTCCTCTGCGCAGAATCACCGGACGCAGAAGCTACCCGGGACGCTGGCGGAGCCCTTTCAAATCACGGCGCATCCGCCCAATAACCCCATCCAGGCATGGGAGCTGAAGTTTGAGGATGACAGCGTTCGGGGTGGGTTTAGCGGTGCTCCTGTGGTGAACCCGCAAACCGGCAAGGTGTTTGCGGTGGTGAGCCACGCGCTGCGGGACGGGGTGGGGGCGGCGATCGCCATCGAAGAGCTAAACCGCATTTGGCAACCCGTAGACCGCAACCAGCTCAAAGAGGCGCTAATGCAGTTGGGCTATCGGCCCCAGGCGAAGCTCTTCCGCAAGCTGGTGCAGAAAAAGCCCATTGGAGCCTACCTAATTCACGGGCCGACGGAGCGGTACGGACAGCAGTGGCTGGTGAACCGGCTGTTGCAGCAGTATGTGCCCACTAGTATGTCTGGGAAGAAGCTGCGGGTGAGCCTAGACCGGGTGGGGCGACGCAGTGACGTGAGGGGGCTGTGGGCAGAGCTGGCGATGGAGCTGAAGTGCGATCGCAACACGAAGCCGAAGGAGATCGCTAAGAGAGCCTTACGGTGGTGGAAGACGCAGGATTTGATTTTGGCAATCTACGACGTAGACTGCCTGTCGGAGGAGCTGCTGAATAAGCTGATTCAGGAGTTTTGGCTGCCGCTGGCCAATGAGGCAGAAGGGATGCGAACCAAACAGGGCAACGAGCACAAGCTGCTAATGTCTTAATCGACAACGAGGCCGTCACGGCTCAGCGCAATATTCCCTTTACTGAGAAGCTCGACGCCGATACCACGAATTACTACCCATACAAATCTCCGCAAAATAAGGAATTCTCTGAAGAAGAGCTAGATCAATGGATAGGCGGCCAGTTTCACCACCTGCCAGCGGAGATGACCCGCGACACAGATGCGACAATTGGGGAAATGTACGAGCTGTCAGACGAGGGGGTTCCGGAGTGGGTCTTCTTTGAAATCTGTAAGCGGTGCGGCTACGACTGGCGGATGGAGTCTTCAAGTTGGTATTCGATTTAGAGTTGCAGTTTACAGGGCAAAAGCAGCCGAAGCTAGGCGATCGCGACCCTAAGACGGGGCGGCGGCTGGTGCCGTATTTGGCGAATGAGGCGCTGGTGGAGGCGGTGAATCTGGCGATTTTCTTGGAGCGTCCGCTGCTGCTGAAGGGGGAGCCGGGGTGCGGCAAGACCCAGCTGGCCTGGGCGGTGAAGCACGAGCTGGGGCTGCCAATGGAGGAGTGGTACATCAAATCCACTAGTCGGGCGCGGGACGGGCTGTATACCTACGATGCGGTGGGGCGGCTGCGGGATGCGCAACTGGCGAATCAGAATATTGACCCGGAGGCAGTGTACCGGGCTAAGGATCCATCGCGCTATGTGCGGATGGGGGCGCTGGGGAAGGCGTTTCAGAATGACCGGCGGACGATTGTGCTGATTGATGAGATTGACAAGGCGGATATTGATTTCCCCAATGATCTGCTGCTGGAGCTGGACGAGCGGCGGTTTGTGGTTGATGAGACGGGGGAGGAGATAAGGGCGGATGAGGATAAGGCCCCGATTGTGTTCATCACCAGCAACGATGAGAAGGATTTGCCGGATGCGTTTTTGCGGCGGTGTCTGTTCCACTACATTGAATTTCCGAATAGCGATCGCCTGACTCAGATTGTTCGGGCCACATATCCTGATGCTGCGCCGGAGGTGGCGGACAAGGCGGTGCAGCGGTTTGAGGCGCTGCGGGGCGAGATGGGGAATACGGCGGGGAAGAAGGTGAGCACGAGCGAGCTGCTGGATTGGTTCCGGGTGCTGGAGCGGTATCCGCAGGATGAGGCGCTAGCGAAGCTGGAGGGGCAGGTGCCGTTTGCGGGGGTGCTGCTGAAGAATTGGGAGCAGCATGTGAAGTATTTGAGGCGATCGCGCTGACGCTAATTGGAGACTTGGCAATGGTCCGCATTCAAAAACCTTTTGAGGCCCTCACCCCCAGCCCCTCTCCCAACCTTGGGAGAGGGGAGTCAGAGAATGTTGATGCTTTGCCACTGCTGGAGCTATTTACTCGACTGCGGGATAGCGGGATGCCGCTGGGGATTGATGAGTATCAGCTGGCGCTAAAGGCGATGAGTAAGGGGTTTGGGGTGGGCGATCGCGATGCTTTGCTGCGGCTGTGTGAGACGCTGTGGGCGAAGACAGAGGAGGAAAAGCGGCAGCTGATATATCACATTGAGCAGCTAATGCCACTTGAAGTTGAGCAGGCTGCAGTTTCGCAGATGCCGGTTCTACCACCCAATGATTTTTCTATTCGCTCGACTTCAATTTTTTTTGCAACATCTCTCGCAGTTGGGGCAGGAGTCGGGATGATACTTTGGCAGGCAAACCGAGAGCAATCGACGACCGTCGAGGCTCCTGCACCAGGTATACCGGTAGGTCGGCCCGTTTCCGATGTTCCCGCATTGCCGCTCCTAATTAGCTTTATTGCTGTTTCAGTAGGATCACTTATAACGGCATCGCTGATTAAGCAGCGACTGAAGAGACCGTCTGCAAAGCCATATCGGCCCCGGCCAAGCAAGTTCTCTCGAGGAACACAGGCGATTGATGATGAAATTGAAGCAGCTCAGATCAACCAGCGCTTGATTCAGCATAGGCCAACTCGCTTTCTGACAATGAGGCAATATTTTCCTATTACTCAGCGTCAAATGAAGCAGATTTGGCGCCATCTCTCCCGGCCTGTGCGGGAGGGGACACCGACTGAGCTTGATGTGGCGGCAACGATTCAGCAGGTGGGCCAACAGGGAATCTTTCTTAGTCCGGTGTTGATGCCGCCCCGAACTAATCGCGCCACATTACTGTTGTTGGTAGACCAGGGCGGCTCGATGATACCATCTCATAAACTGACAGAACGCTTGGTGACTACAGCTCAGCGCGGTGGACGTTTTAGAATGACTCACGTCTATTACTTTCACAATTGTCCAGTAGGATACCTTTATCATGACGCCATTTGTTTAGAAGAGGAATCTTTAGATGATGTCTTTGACCAACTACCCTTGCGGCAGTTGAGTACGTTAATTATTAGCGATGCAGGGGCAGCTCGCCGAGGTTATAGCCCATATCGCATTGAAGAAACCCAAACCTTCCTTGACATTTTGTTTCAGCGAGTGCGCTATGCTGCCTGGCTCAACCCGATGCCAAAGCAGCGATGGACCGGCACAACGGCAGCGGAAGTTGCTCAGATGATTCCTATGTTTGGATGCAATCGTGCTGGGTTAAGCTCAGCGATTGATGTTCTACGTGGTCGCAAAAGCAAGACAAAATTAGATCCGTGATACGCAACTCTGTTCGGTATAAAAATGATGAGATTTCAACATCCGAAGATTCGCAGACGTACATTCAGACTTTTGCTGAACGCTACGGTGAAGCTTGCTTAAGGCTGGCTTGCCATGCAGCATTTCCCATATCATTGACGCCTGACTTACTCTATCGGATTTGGGGTAATATCCGAGATGAGTTTCAAGGAGAACTAGAGCCAATTCCATGGGAGTCGGTAACCGATCTGTTGGTGGCATCGGGTCTTTGTGAATCCGTGGGATACGACCTCTATGAAATGAAGCCACGCTTGCGACAAGCACTATTGCATATCTTAGAAGCCGATCCCCAATTTGGTAGCGATCGTATTCGAGAATTAGCAGAGTTTACTCTCGATTATGTTGAGGAACAGCTTCATAGCAGTGAACTGACATCACAAGAGTATATTCAGGTGCAGCGGTGGGGAGCGTTGGCGTACAGTCAGCCGGCTCAAGCGGCTCAAGAACTAGGTCAAGCTCTTTCTTATACCTACAAGCACGATTTGGCGGACTTGAATCGTATATCGACTTTAATTCTCAACCTCGCTAGCCCACTTAAGGAATATTCAGCACTCCTGAATTATGCCCAGCACATGGCCTCCTATGCTAGAAACAATGGTAAAGCTTATCAAGAAATCAACTCTCACGTATCCCCACCAAGACGGTGGTGGGCGTATGAATACACTGCTTTTTGGGAAGCCAGATACAAAAGCTAGACTTGCTGAGATGAAAGGTAATAGTGTTCAGAAAAGTTTTTGATTTCTAAACTTTACCTGTGAGCCAGTAGGTAAGCACATTTTCTTTTACTTCTTCAACATATACTAGTCCACGTTCCTCTACACGGTAGCGATTGTTGCCTAGACAGAGCAATACCGCTTCAGTTACCTGAATAGCTCCTGGCTCTCCTTTAGACTCCATGTAGTTAGCAATGTCAACAGTGTCTCCTGAAATGTCATAGACAAAACGGCTACGCCCTATAATAGTGGCAAAGACAGGGCCAGTATTGATGCCAATACGAAGTTTCAAGGTATATCCTTGCTCACGACTTAGTTTTACAAATGCCTTCCGCATGGCCAATGCCATATCTGCAATCATCTCGGCATGATTTGAATTGTCGGCGGTGATGCCTCCTACGACGATATACGCATTACCGATAGCCTTAACTGTCTCTAGCTTATACTGTACTGCGAGCTGATCGAAGATAGAAAATATTTGATTGAGTAGATCTACAGTTTTGTGAGGTAATATACTCGGTGCCTTCTGAGCAAAACCCACAATATCTGCAAATAGCACTGTAGCTTCCGCAAAGCTATCTGAGCTTATATTTTCTTCTGCTATCACCTGAGGCAAGATATTGAACAGTAGCTGCTCAGAGCGATTTTTTTGCGCTTTTAGCACTTGCTGGGTCTTAAACTCGTTCCACCGAAGACGATCGTAAAAATATACTGATAGAGTAGATATTCCACAAAAGCAGAATATATAAATAGTTTGGCGAGAGTTCCACTCTAAAGTGTCGTTGGCCAGGGGCAAATCGAGTGCCATATTGACGGCATAAAAGTATATAAGCACTATTGATTGAGACAATAGATGAAGCGGCCAGCGTATGGGTATAAGTGTGCTCTGAACAAGAAAAACTAGCGTCCAAGAGCGTAGCCCAGCATAAGCAAAGCCGTTAAGTGTAGCCCATATTTGTTCCAACAGCGTGACCGTCAAAGACGCGGCTAGAAATATTAGTTCGGGGTGTTGACGGCCTAAAGGAAAGCGTAGTAATAACAAGCAAAACAACAGTGAGAGCTGCACCAAAAGTGCCATAGAAAGCCAACCAGGAGTAGGAGCAAGGGATGTAGAAGCAGTAATAAGGCGCAATAGAGTGAGGACGATATAAATTCCCAGCGTTAACGTGATCGCTATGACAAGACGTTGATGCATGAAGCGCTGCTGCCATACCTTGTAGCTGGGCTGTATGTCTAGGAGGAGAGTTCTTTTCCAATCAGACACAATTTGAGGAATTGATCGACTCACTATATCTCCTGATATTCGGCAACCTCGCGTGATAGGTTCGTTCAGGCAATCGCCTCCCTCACCCCTACGGCTCCACAGGCCCCAACTCATCCGGCAAATCAGCAATTTACAGCCATTCTCAGATAGAACTGCCGCTTACTCCTCCACAATCTCCACCAGCTCCTCAACAGAAATCTCGAACACCCGAGCCAGCTTATGCAGCGCGGTATAATCCACCGTCGCCATACCCGGAGAATTGGCGTAGGTCGCAACCGTCGTGTAAGGAATGTCCGCCCGCCTCGCAACCTCCTTCATCGTCCATCCCCGCTCCTTAACCAGCGCCTTAATCCGCAAGCGAATCTTACCCATACCGCCTTGACAAATACGAATACTCGTATTTGAATGAGACTTATGCAACACAAAGGCAACTGTCTCCCACCGGCAAGTTTCGGGCAGTTGCCATCTCTCAAACCCCGCAAAAGCGGGGAATATTCCCCCATGGTACCAACATCTCGCCTCGCCGCAGAATCCTACCGCCAGCAGCTCCACCCCTGGTGCATCATCCGCCTGCTGCCAAACGCCCAGCGCATCACCGTCGCCCGCTTCCGCAAACGCAACGACGCCGACGCCCACTGCCGCACCCTACGTCGCCTCATCCCCCACGCCACCTTCATCATCATCTTCGCGCCGCCGCCTACAACATCAACCGCTGGATCAACGGAAGCCTCGCCCCCTCATCCGATGCCATCTTCCAAATCAAAAATGCCCTGATGCGATAAATGCTACGCGATAATGCTGCGCATTCGCTACACGAACGCCAAATTCCATGATGCATCGACGCGACCGCCCCATGAATTTATCCCCTCAAACGCCCCTCCACACACCGTACGGGCGGGTTTAGCCGCAACTATCGGAACAGCCCAAAACGTTACTGCAAAACCCGCCCCTCCGAAATTCTCATCGCCCATCCATACGCCGCGCGATCGCCCCTCTCGCCCTTCCAAAATTCCCCTCGCCCATCCATGCGCCACGCGATCGCCATCCCACCCCGACGAAACTTTTATCGCCCCTCCATCATTCTGCAATGAATACGATAAATTCGCTGCGCGCGATCGCCCCACGAATTCATCCCCCCAAACGCCCCTCCACACACCGTACGGGCGGGTTTAGCCGCAACTATCGGAACAGCCCAAAACGTTACTGCCAAACCCGCCCCTCCGAAATTTTCATCGCCCATCCACGTACCGCGCGATCGCCCCTTTCGCCCCTCCGAAATTCCCATCCCCCATCCACGCACCACGCGATCGCCCATCTCGCCCCTCCGAAATTCTCATCGCCCATCCTCCCCTCTCGCGATTCGCGCCATTTGGGCATCCTGCAAACGGATGCATCCAAACGCCAACTCATGAAATACGACCCCCAAAGACACCACCGCCGCTCAATCCGCCTCAAAGGCTACGACTACACCTCCGCCGGAGCCTACTTCATTACCATCTGCGCCTACCGGCGCGATCGCCTCTTTGGCAAAGTCATCAACGGCGAAATGCAGCTCAACCAGATCGGACGAACCGCCCGAGGCCACTGGATGAAACTACCAAAACACCATCGGCATCTAACCCTCGACGAATTCATCATCATGCCCGACCACATGCATGGTATCTTGATTCTCGACCACGACCCGTCCAGCATGGATCTGCCCCCTTCAAAAGGCGTTTGCGCAGCATCTCCGCAGGAGAATCGCCCAAAGCGTCACAGCATTTCCGAAATCATTCGCGGCTTCAAGACATTCTCCACCCGACGCATCAACCAAATCCGCCAAACGCCAGGACTCTCCGTCTGGCAGCGCAACTTCTACGAACGCATCATTCGCGACACGATCGCCATGCAAAACATCCAACGCTATATCCAGGCCAACCCCACCGCATGGCAACAAAAATCCCGCCGCCCCTAATTTCCCAATTCCCCAACCGCCCCTCCCCACCGTACAGGCGGGTTTAGCAGTAACATATCTGAACATCCCAAAACCTCCCAGCCAAACCCGCCCCAACACCTCGATCGCCCCAACCGCCCCGATCGCCCAACACCCAACGCCCCCGCGATATCTCCATCGCTACTCGCCATGCCGCGATCGCCCTTGCGATACCTCCATCGCCTCACCCCCCCAATCGCCTTCTCCCTCCTCCTCGGCACCAGCCTATCGATCGCCGCCAGCCTGGCCGTCGCCCGCTGGGAGCAGGCCCACGATCGCCTCCAGTTCCAGCGCCAAACCGACAGCCTCACCACCGCCCTGCAGCGCAGCCTCAACCGCTACACCGACGTACTGCTGGCCCTCGGCGACTTCTACCGCGTCTCGCCAGAGCCCATTCCCCGCGATCGCTTCAACGCCTTTGTGCAGCGCGCTTTGGCCACCTACCCCGGCATCCAGGCCCTCGAATGGGCTCCCGTCATCACCAACGGCGATCGCCCCAGCTTTGAAGCCGCCCTCCGCGCCCAAACCAGCCCCACCGCCCAAATCACCGAGCGGTGACGCCAAAGCCTACCTTGACCCCTAGCTGCTGCGGGCGATTTTGACCAACCTGCTCTCCAACGCCGTGAAGTATTCTGGCCCTGTCCCCCAGGTGACCCTCACCCTCACCCGTCAGTCCCACCAAATTATCTTTGAAGTGCAGGACCAGGGCATTGGCATCCCCAAGCGCGATCGCGATCGCCTTTACCAGGCCTTTTACCGAGGGAGAAACGTGGGTGAGGTTGGGGGAACGGGGTTGGGGCTGTCGGTGGTCAACGCCTGCCTGCGGCTCCACCACGGGACGCTGACGTATCGCAGCGCCGTGGGGCAGGGCACCACCTTCCAGGTGACGCTGCCGCAGATCGATTAGGGCTGCTGCAGCCGGTAGCCTACCCCGTGGACCGTTTCAATCAATGCCTTAGGTGCCCCCACTGACTTGAGCTTGTAGCGCAAACTCTTAATGTGGGCCTTGATCGTTTCCTCATCCGGCGGGCTTTGCATCGACCACAACGACTGTAAAACAAAGGCCCGACTCAGAACGCGCCGTCCGTTGCGCATCAACAGCTCTAGGATAGAGAACTCCTTGGGCGTCAACCGCAGTGGCCGCCTGCCGTAGCTCACGTCGTAGGTGCTTGGATCCAGCGTCAGCTCTTTCCAGGTCAGCCGCTTCGCGAGGGGCGAGCCACCCCGGCGCAGCAATGCCCTGATCTGCGCCAGCAGCTCGGATAGGTCAAAGGGCTTCACCATGTAGGCATCCGCCCCCGAGTCCAGGCCCCGCACCTTGTCTTCGCTGGTGTCGCGGGCCGTCAACATCAGCACCGGCAGCCCGTACCCCTGCCCCCGAATACGCTGACATAGCCGAATGCCGTCTAGGCAGGGCAAGGTGACGTCCAGCAGCGTTAGGTCATACTCCATCAGCTGCATTTGGCACCAGCCGGATTCACCGTCTTTGACGGTATCGACAATATAGTGCTGAGACTCTAGAATTTCGGTCAGCGAGTCTGCAAGCTGAACATCATCCTCAACCAACAGCAGCCGCATTAGACTTGACTCGGGCGATAGGATCAACGACCTTAAAAGTTGCCCTTCAGTATGGGCGAGCACCGGCTCCGCTGTTGTGTCACACAATACAGTCGCCGGAAGGAGCCACGGGCCGCTCCATGACCAGGTCCGTTTGATCTTCTGAGCCGAGCCGAAACACATGGTCCCCCACGACCTCAAATCCCCACCGCTTATAGAAAGCGATCGCCCGGTGGTTTCGCTCCCATACCCCCAGCCACAGGGTACGGTATCCGTCTAGCCGAGCAGCAGTGAGGCTCGCCTGCATGAGCGCGGCACCCACCCCACAGCCAATCGCGCTTTGGCCCACGTAGATCCGCTCAAGCTCGATTGGATTTGAGCCCGACACGCTCGGGTCTAGCGTTCCGGCTCGAAGCTTGGCGTAGCCCACCAGGGCGTCGTCAGGGCTAACCGCCACAAAAAATCGGTTGGCCTCGTCTGCCAGCTCGGACTGGATGCGGCTAAGGGAGAACGACTCGCGGATGTACGTCTCCATATCGTCGGGCGAGCTGTCGTCGGCGAATGCGTCACGGAATGCCTGCTCGGCAAACTGTGCTAGCTGCTGGGCGGCGGACAGGTTGGCGGGCTGGATGTGAAGTTGTTTAGTCACGGGGATTGCACTCAGGCTGCTCTGCCACCAGTTTCTGGCAGTCTGAAAAATAACTGCAGGAAAAAGAAGCGCCGACTGAAACAAATTGGCGGCGATCGCGTCCTTTGAGGTAAAGCTCCGGGGAATTGAGTTCAGAGCGCGTCTGCTAACTTTGCCTGACAGGCCGCACCCCCCTCCACCGGGTTAACGCATTGTTCAGGCCAGTGTAGTTGTCTAAGGTGAGTTCGGCGATTGGAGCAGTCTAATCGTCGTTTTTCTTATGAGGCCGTCGTGCGGCAGAACGCTAGACCATGCGCTGCCGCCTCGTGACAGCAGACCGGCCCGACAGCGCTACACAGAGCTGCGATTGCTCTCCATCGTCAGCTGGGCCAGACTCCACTCGGGGCGCAGCTCGCTGGCCTGCCGGAGATAGGTGTGGTGAACGGGAGGCGCGGTGGTGGGTCTATTGACGTGGATCAGCACTCGAATGCAGCGCTCTAGGCTACCCTCGACGTGCATCTGCTGCAGGTCGATCATAGGCACGTCTTGCCAGTGGGACCGCTCGCGGGCGATCGCTGCTGGAAAAGCCGCATCTAGGTCTCGGGTCACCGAGAAGGTGGTGCTGATAATCTGGTCAGCGTCGATTTGATTGTATGCCTCTAGCAAGGTGACGAGTTCGGTAACCGCCTCTCGTATCGCCTCAACCGTGTTCTCTGAGGCAGTGGTCGCCCCCCGAATTGCTTTGACCTTCCACTCCACACGCCTATTCTCCATACGCCACGACTGTTAGTTTAATACTACTGGCAGTCCCCCTAAGGACGGTAGAGCCACAGCGGTAGACCGCTGGTCTGAATCTCAAACTCTAACCAGTTGACACCCACCGAGGCGGCAGAATACAGCTGATTTCTTGACAGAAGCCGACTGACCAAAGATTTGGGTTCTTCTAGAGTATAAACTTCCGTCTTCTCTGGGTCGAGCCCTGCTAGCTCCGCTGCCCACCGCCGTGCGTCCTCTTCAGTGCCCAAACGGTCAACCACGCCTAGCTCTACAGCCTGCTGTCCGGTAAAGATTCGGCCATCCGCAAACGCCTTGACGGCCTCGACGCTCAGTCCTCGGGCCTCAGCAACCGTATCTACGAACTGCAGGTAGCTCGTGTCGATCAGCTCTTGCAGGATATCCTGCTCCGGCGGCGTTAGCTCGCGGTCGAAGGCCAAAATATCTTTGTAAGGACCAGATTTGATAACTTTAAAGGACACCCCTACTTTATCCAGCAGCTCTTCGAGGTTGTTGCCCCGCAAAATGACCCCAATGCTGCCGGTGATGGTGCCCGGGTTGGCCACGATGTGCTGAGCGCCCATGCCGATGTAGACCCCGCCCGAGGCGGAGATATTGCCGAAGCTCGCGACCACCTTAACGCTCTCCTGCAGGCGCTTTAGGGCGGAGTAGATTTCCTGGGAGTCTCCGACGGTGCCGCCGGGGCTGTCAATGCGCAGCAGCAGCGCCGGAAATTTGCGGTCTTTGACTTCTTCTAAGGCTTCAAGGACGCGCTTGCGCGTTGATCCTGCGATCGCTCCAGTAACTTCAATTCGAGCAACTTGCTTGCGGAATCGGGGCGTAAACGGCCAAATCATAGTGAACTATCTATTGAGTATCCCGGCGGACAAAACAGCTTAGTACTCTAGTGTGCCTCAATAGACTAGTTTTAGCGATGGCCTCAGGTAGAGTGACGTCTCGGATTTCCTCGGCACTTAACAATTCATTACAGTTGAGAGATAATGAATGCTCTGCGTTAGCCGCCTCATTCAGGCTCGAATTTAGACGGGCAAAAGCCCGCTGCTCTATGTCCATTATCTGCTCAGCATCTACGTCAGCCCAATACGCTTAGCCTCTACCCTATGCTTTCACAGGCCAAATCTCTGCTGCTCATCGCGCCATTCTTTCTCTGGGGAACGGCAATGGTAGCCATGAAGGGAGCCCTGCCCCACACCGCTCCCCTATTCGTGGCCACCCTGCGCCTTCTACCGGCTGGGCTGCTCGTGCTGCTGGTCGCCTGGCTCATGGGCCGCCCGGCGGTGACGGGTTGGCGAGCCTGGCTGTGGGTAATGCTGTTTGCGCTGGTGGACGGGGCTTTGTTTCAGGGCTTTTTGGCGCTGGGCCTGGTGCGTACGGGAGCCGGACTGGGCTCGGTGATGATTGACTCCCAGCCCATCGCCGTGGCGCTGATGGCCCGATTTTTATTTGGAGAGCTGATTGGGGTTGTAGGGGCTGCGGGGCTTGTGTTGGGCGTGTTGGGAATTAGCCTGCTGGGGCTTCCTGACGCCTGGTTTGAGTCTGGATTAGAGGCCCTTCGCCATCTAGACGGCGCTGTACTGCAGGCCTTCCCCTCAAGTCATTTATCCCTGAGCCATTTGAGCGAGGCGGCGGGGCCGCTGTTTGAGAAACTGTTGGGCAGCGGCGAGTGGCTGATGCTCATGGCGGCGCTGTCTATGGCGGTAGGGACGGTGATGGTACGCTACGTTTGCCGCCACTGCGACCCGGTGATGGCTACGGGCTGGCACATGGTTTTGGGGGGCGTGGTGATTGCGGGGCTCTCTCTGTGGAGTGAGGCAGCCCCTTGGCAGCAGCTCACTGGCTCTGACTGGCTGGCCCTCAGCTACGCCTCTATCTTGGGTAGCGCTGCAGCTTACGGTTTGTTTTTCTACTTTGCCTCTAGCCGCGACCTCACCAGCTTTACTTCGCTGACGTTCCTCACGCCTATCTTTGCCCTGGCGTTCGGCAACCTGTTTTTAAGGGAGCGCCTCAGCGGAATCCAGTGGGCAGGGGTTTTAATTACGCTAGTCAGCATTTATTTGATCAATCAGCGGGAAGCGCTGACGTCGCTAGCGTCTGGGCCGGTGGGCTTGGGGCAAAGCCGCCCTGAGGCTGAGCCTGATGCTGAGGACGTCCTGTAGACCGAGGCTGGGCCCAGCCTCGGTCTACTCTATCGAGATCAACAGCTATTTCACGTCGTGACCCGCCGACACGATCGCCTGCCGCGCTGAGGCCTCCGCCATTTCAGACTCAATGCTGACGGTTTTCTTCTCAACGTCTACAGTCACCTTAGCCTCAGAGTCAGCCGTTTTGAGCACTTCGGTGATCGTGTCGGCGCAGCCCTGACAGGTGATAGACGGAACGTCAAATGTCATTGCCATACAATAACTCCTCTTGTGAAAACTAACTATTCTTAAAATACCGGTTAGACCAAATCTAGCAACTCCTCCCCAGTGGAGGGATGTATGCCAATAGTTTGGCTGAGCTGCTCGGCGGTGACGCCTTGCTTGATGGCGATCGCGGCGGCCTGTACGACTTCAGCGGCATGCTCACCGAGCATATGTAGCCCCAGCACTCGCTGCGTCACGCTATCGGTCACGAGCTTGATCACGGCGGGGGCACCCTCTCCCGAGAACTGCTGCTTCAGCGGCTGAAACCGGGTGAGGACAACTTCAATTCCCGAGTCGCCAAACTTTTTCTTTGCCTCAGCCTCCGTCAGCCCTACCGCAGCCAGCTCGGGGCGGGCAAACACGGCGGAAGGAACCCACTGATAATCCACCTGTACCGGCTCACCGCCATAGCAGGTGCGAGCCACCGCTTCGCCTTCCGCGATCGCCACTGGGGTGAGGGGCAGACGATTGGTGCAGTCACCCACGGCGTAGATATTGTCTTGGGAGGTCTGGCTGTAGTCATCGACGGCGATCGCCCCCTCCTTCGTCTCGACGTTGGCCTTTTCTAGGTTCAGGGGCTTGAGGTAGGGGTGGCGACCCACCGCCATTAGCACCTGGTCTACCTCAAGCTGGCCGGGGCGTCCGTCCAGCTCGCTTTTGAGACTCAGCATCAGGCCACTGCTGGTCTTCTCAATAGATTTGGCCGTGGTCTCCCCCAGAATAGTAATACCGCGATCGCAGAGCGCCGTTTGCAAAGACTGCTGTAGGGTTTGGTCAAAGCCGCTCAAAATGAGGCCGCTGGGGTCGAGTAGCGTTACCTGCGTGCCAAAGGCCGCCAGCATGCTGGCAAACTCAACGCCGATGTAGCCTCCCCCCATAACCGCGAGCCGCTGGGGTCGCTCGGGGAGGGTAAACATATCGCTTGAAACCAGTGCATGGTCGGCTCCGGGAATGTCGAGCCGGTTAGGGCGACCCCCTACAGCGATGACAATGGTCTCGGCGGTAATTTCTCGCCTTCCCTCGTCTCCCTCAACGATAACGGTGTGGGGATCCGCGAAGTGGGCCTGCCCCCGGATAGTGTCTATCCCCTTCTCTTCAAGGGAAGACGCAATAGACTGGCCAATCTGGTCGACATGGACCTGAATCGCCTCGGTCAGCTTGGGCCACTGTAGGGAAAGGCTAGTCTGCTGCCAGCCAAAGGCAGCGGCGCTCTGCATCTCTAGCGCAATGTCAGCCGCATAGACAATCAGCTTTTTAGGAATGCAGCCTCGGTTGGCGCAGGTTCCACCATAGGCCGTCTGCTCAACGATTGCCGTGCGCTTTCCGTAGGAGGCCGCTTGCTTCGAGGCGGCCAAACCGCCAGAGCCGCCGCCAATCACCAGAAAATCGTAGTCGAGTGCCATAGAAGCCCAACAGAAATAAAGAACGGAGCGTCTTCTATGGTAAATGGTACCGACGTAGAGGCATCAGCCTTAAGCTTAGCAATCCCTAGCTCGGAAATCATTCGGAAGAAGGAAGGCGATCGCAGCCCTACATCCTATACTAATGGTGTAGCAAAAGGCAATAGCAAATAAAAGAATAAGCTGCCTTACCCCTTTTTGGCGACTAGCGCCAGCGTTTCTTGATCGACTTCAAGCGCTGTCTTACCGGCATCCTCTACGCCTTTCGCCGGGTGGCTCAGGACTCTTGCGGACCTAGAAATTCATCTAGGGACTACGGGCTTCACAAGCTACGACAAGACAAAAGGGCGCGACATGCCATAGATGGCTAAATAATTTGACGAGGAGATATTTTTAAGATGCGAAACCTATTGATTGCCCTAACGACCGGCGTGATAGCGAGCACCTTGGCGGCAACATCTGCCCGCGCTGAAGACCCACAGCACCTTCAGCAGCTGTTAATGACGGGAGCCTGCGCAAGCTGCGACTTGAGCGGCGCGGACCTGAGGGAGGCGCACTTAATCGGTGCTGACCTCCGTAACGCCGATTTAAGCGGTGCGACTCTTGTTGGAGCGAATTTAGAAGGGGCCGATTTGGCCGGGGCCAATCTGCAAGACGCGGACCTGACGTCTGCGCTACTCACAAATTCCGTCCTGACGAATGCAAATTTAGATGGCGTTGACTTCACTGAGGCGCGGATCTACCACGCCGATGTCTCCGGGGCCTCTATGGAAAACCTAGACCTTCAAAATGCTCAGGTTTTGGGAACGCCCATCAGCGTAGGCGGTGGCGAATAGGGTGAATGCTCTCGGTTTTCTTCTTGCGGAACCGCTCTACGAATATCTCTCTACGAACATCTACTCAGAATAGAGCATGGGCTTCATCGGGCAACCGGTGGAGCCCGCCTCGTTGGGCGTTGTCTGGGCAGAGCACCGACAGTTTCCGACCGTAGGCGGCTTGAGTCTTTGTTTAAAGCGGGTGGCGGGAATCGAACCCGCATCATCAGCTTGGAAGGCTGAGGTTTTACCACTAAACTACACCCGCAAGGCATAGCGTTCACTAAAACTAGCACATTTCCCCCGGCAGGCGACACCCTGTCTCGGGCGAACCTTGGCAACAGTTGCAAGTTGATACAATTCCCGCATATTCTCCCCAGCAGCGATCGCAGGCGATAAAATCGGGGGTGTGAATCCAAGGCGCAGCCCCACCCATCATGCCTAGAACGCAGCGAAACGACAACTTCATCGACAAGTCCTTCACCGTAATGGCGGACATCATCCTCAAAGTCATGCCCGCCAAGCAAAAGGCTAAAGAGGCCTTCGTCTATTATCGCGACGGCATGTCGGCCCAGGCCGACGGCGAATACGCTGAAGCCCTAGACAACTACGAAGAGGCTCTTAAGCTCGAAGAAGACTCCTACGATCGCAGCTACATTCTCTACAATATGGGGCTGATCCACGGCAGCAACGGCGAGCACGGCAGAGCGCTTGGGCTTTACCAAGAAGCCATCGACCTCAACCCCCGGATGCCCCAGGCCCTGAACAATATTGCCGTCATCCACCATTACTTAGGGGAGCGGGCCAAAGAGGAAGGGCTAGAAGAAGAGGCCGAGCAGCACTTAAAGCAGGCCGCCGATCACTGGCAGCAGGCCATTCGCCTTGCCCCCAACAACTACATCGAAGCTCAAAACTGGTTAAAGACCACCGGACGCTCTAAGATGGACGTGTTTTTCTAACTCGAAGAAATTCTAGCGTTGCTGATTTGGGGTATGCGCCTTGTACGGACATGGCACTGCCATGTCCCCACGCCTGCCTTCGGGCTTACTTAATGCTGTGAATTCGTACCTTGATTCATCAATGCCGAAGTTCTCCCCCTTAGCAAGGGGGAGCTAGAGGGGGTCTTCCAAGACGTCCGACTCCAAAATCGGCTCCCCAATCGACTGAAAACCGTTACCAACCCATAACTCGACCATGCTAGACCGAGAGCAAGTGAAAAAAGTCGCCTACCTCGCGCGACTCGCCCTCACCGAAGCAGAAGAAGTGCAGTTTACCGCCCAGCTTGGAGACATCTTGAACTACGTGCAGCAGCTCGACGAGCTAGAGGCCGCTGACGTACCCCCCACTACGCGGGCGATTGACGTGAGCAACGTCACCCGCGCTGACGTGAAGGAGCCGACTCTAGAGCGTGAGACTATGCTGGAAGGTGCCCCCGAGCGAGACGAAGCCTTCTTCAAGGTGCCAAAAATTATGTAGAGGGTTGGGGTAGCCTGGCGAAAACCTCGCCAATTAAGGTCTTTGTCTTGGCGTCGAGCCGGTGCCAATCCACCTCTCCCTGCTCGTCAATTAGGCGCGCATCCACAATCGCCTCAGGGCTCTCCTCATAATTCACAAAACAAATGCGATAGCACAGCTCCCACAGCTCCACCGTCACCTCACGCTCCCCATGAGCTAGGCAAAGCTCATAGCCGGGATAGGGCTGGGGCAGCTGGTCTAGCGTCGCCTGAATGCGGGCTACCTCCTCCGCCTGGGCCGACTTGAGAGCCTCCTGCAGCTGCAGCACCTGCTCGCGCTCTGCTGCCGAAGTGCCGTCTGGCCAAGCCGCCACGTCCCGGTATGTTCCCTTCCAGGGCGATCGCTCTAGCTGCTTGCGCAGGTTGTCGATGACGCGGATAAAGGTGGGCTGCATTAGCAGGTTGGCCTGCTCCCAATCTGTGGTGGTGGCAAAACGGGGGGACATAGGCGATCGCAGCTGTGAGGTAAATGCCCTGCTACATTCTTTAACATCTATACGCTTTGGCTTATCTGGTCAATGTAGCATTGCCATATTCCGTGATCATAGCGATCGCCTGCCGCTACAGGACGTTAAATATTGATATCGTTAGAAAGCTAGATTATCCTGCTTGATACATGGTTTCGACTGCTCCCGTTGCGTTTCCCCTCACCGCCGTTGTCGGTCAAGAAGCCATCAAGCTGGCGCTGCTGCTGGTGGCCATCGACCCCGAGCTTGGAGGGGTGGTCATTTCCGGACGGCGGGGAACGGCAAAGTCCGTGATGGCGCGGGCGCTGCATGCTCTGCTGCCCCCGATTGAGGTGGTAAAAGGCTCGTACTACAATGCCGCGCCGGATGAGCAAGAGCCATCGTCTGAAACAGCGCCAAAGATAAATCTGGAGACAAGCCCGCAGATAAGCCCAGAGGCAAATCCAGAGGCGGCCTCAGAAACAGCCGTCATTCCCTGCCCCTTTATCCAAGTACCTCTCGGGGTCACCGAAGACCGCTTGCTAGGGGCCGTCGATGTCGCTCAGTCCATGAAGCAGGGCGCTACCGTACTGCAGCCCGGACTGCTGGCGGAGGCTCACCGAGGAGTGATGTACATTGACGACCTCAACCTGCTAGACGACCAGATTTCTAACCTGCTGCTGGCCACCGTCACCGAGGGCCGCAACCAAATTGAGCGGGAAGGCATCAGCGCTTGGCACCCCTGCCGTCCCATCCTAGTGGCCACCTACAATCCTGACGAGGGCGAGCTGCGCCCCCATGTGGTCGACCGCATTGCGATCGCCCTCTCCGCAGACCAGGTGCTGGGCCTAGATGAGCGCGTAGAGGCAGTGCAGCAGGCCACGGGCTACGCCGAATCTCCCCAGGCGTTTCTAGAGCAGTACGCCGAAGATATTGACGGCATTAAGACCCAAATTATTTTGGCGCGGGAGTGGCTCAGCGACGTCGTCATTACCCGCGATCAGGTGGCCTACTTGGTCAACGAAGCGCTGAGGGCGGGGGTGCAAGGCCACCGGGCCGAGCTGTTTGCGGTGAGAGTGGCTAAAGCCCATGCGGCGCTCGACGGACGTACCGGCATCAACGCTGAAGATTTGCGCAAGGCGGTGGAGCTGGTGATTGTGCCCCGGGCCATCCAGGTGGAGCAACCTCCCAATGAGCCGCCCCCGCCCCCGCCGCCAGAGCCCGATACCGAAGATTCGCAAGAGCAAGAGCAAGACCCGGACCAGGACCAAGACCAGGAAGAGCAGGACCAGGACTCCGTCCCCGACATCCCCGAAGAGTTTATCTTCGACCCAGAAGGGGTCATCCTTGACCCCTCGGTGCTCTACTTCGCCCAAACCGCCCAGCGCCAGGGTAAATCCGGATCCCGCAACCTGATCTTTTCCGAAGACCGGGGACGCTACATTCGCCCTATTTTGCCTCGGGGCCAGGTGCGCCGCATCGCTGTGGACGCCACCCTCAGAGCCGCGGCCCCCTACCAAAAGGCCCGCCGCGAAAAAGGCGATCGCCAGAACCAAGATCGCCAGCCCAGCCGCCGGGTCTTTGTTGAGCAGGGCGACATCCGCACCAAGCAGCTGGCCCGTAAGTCGGGAGCCCTGGTGGTGTTTGTGGTAGATGCTTCCGGCTCTATGGCCCTCAACCGCATGCAGGCCGCCAAAGGGGCCGTGCTGCGGCTGCTCACCGAAGCCTATCAAAACCGCGACCAGGTGGCCCTGATTCCTTTTCGGGGTAAGCAGGCCGAGGTCTTGCTGCCCCCCACCCGCTCTATCTCTGCGGCTAGCCGTAGGCTGGAGCGCATGGCCTGTGGGGGAGGGTCTCCTTTGGCCCACGGTCTCACCCAGGCGGTCAGGGTTGGGGTAAATGCCCAGAAATCTGGCGACATCGGGCAGGTGCTGATTGTGGCAATTACCGACGGGCGAGGCAACGTCCCGCTAGCGCTATCGTTGGGGGAGCTTACCCCTGACGACGAAAAACCCGATATCAAAGCTGAACTGCTGGATATTGCGGGTAAGATTCGAGGGACGGGCTTTCAGTTTTTGATTGTCGACACCGAGCGCAAGTTCGTCTCCACGGGGTTTGCCAAAGAGCTGGCTCAGCAAGCCGGAGGAAAATACTATCACCTCCCTAAGGCGACCGACCAGGCGATCGCGGCCATGACTCAGGGAGCCATTAGGGATGCGCTCTCGCCTGCATGACCCCTTCCACAACCCCCCAACTCGCTATAACCCCAGGAGGCCAGATGGCTCAGTTCTCAATTCGGCTATACGCGACGGGAGACCTGGCGGAGGAGCTTACCCAGTACCAGGGCGAGCTGTCTGAGATTGTGGGACAGCCCGCTGAGCCGCCTTACTGCTCGCTCGTAAAGAATTTTCGGGGGGCGGTCTCTGCCGACGACTACATTGCGCATCTTGATGCCGCTATTATGGGGGCCCCAAAACAGAATGACGCCGTGGTTGAAGTCGTCGATTCCCACTACTCAATTCGCCACCACCAGCTAGAGCTATCCTCTGCTTGGGTCCACAAGGTGATTGCCACACTCATGGAGCGCCTGCAGCCTACTCAAACGCAAATCTGTCCGGAAGAGGCGCTTTATCTCCACCTGGCGTTCCCAGCAGATGAGGCTCAGCATAAAGCGCTGCAGTCTTTGGGGGAGAAGATTAACTGGACAGCAAGGGCTGGATGGGATATGAAGCTCTATCAAGATAATGGCGACGGCTGGTCTGTGGCAGGAACCTGGCCAATCCAGCAGCCTTAGGGCGATCGCCTCGTGGGCTCCGGACCGCGCTTCAATACTCAACGCCTGTTGCGTTTGGGTCACGGATCTGTGTTGGGCGCGCTCACCCCGCGGTTTGATCCTCCAGACGCCATATCAGGCGCTAAGCGTCATCGTCGTCGTCATATCCATCAATCAAGTCTTCGTCAGGACTACCGCTGATCTCATCTTTAAATCCCTTGAGCGTTTTGCCAAACGCTCCGCCAATCTCCGGGATCTTTTTAGGACCAAAGATGAGCAAAGCCACAACCAAGACTACGACCACTTCGGGCCAACCTAAACCTAACATCGCTTCACTCCATGCCTACGTCATCAACAGCGGGTGAGATGATTATCGCCGAATCTCGAACGTTTGCGCGCCCTCTAATTCCTGGTATTCCACCGCGACCTCATCGACCGCAGCAGCCGGAGGCCCTTGACGGCACCAGCGAATCATTGCTTCCACCGCCTCTGAGCCTCCCTCAAAGGCCGCCTCGACCCGGCCATCGGGTAAGTTTTTCACCCAGCCTGCGAGTCCGTGGTGGAGCGCGGCATCCCGCGCCGACATGCGGTACCCTACGCCCTGAACGACCCCAGAAACCAGCACGTGGACGGACACTCTAGATGTGAAAGCTGGCATGATCGCCTCACCCTACCTAATCTCAATTTAAAGACAGTCTTGCCTCCCAAGGCAGACAGGCGCGGGTAGCTCAGCCGGGCTGGGCAAACTGGCTCGCAGACCGACCTACCCGCCTAACTCTAAACGACCGAGACCGCTGATGATTTCCTTGCCTTAAGGATACGCTCTGCCATTTGGGACGGCATCAAACCGATTTCAGCCTTGGCCTCGTCAGCTTTGGCGTGGTCTACAAGCTGGTCGGGAACGCCAATGCGCGTCACGCGGACAAGAAGATCTTCGTCCAGCAGCGCTTCCGCCACCGCCGAGCCAAAGCCGCCGGTCACGCAGCCCTCTTCTAGGGTGACGACATGGCCAATCTTCTCCGCTAGCGGCAAAATCAGCTCGGTGTCCAGGGGCTTGACAAAGCGAGCATTGACCACTGTAGCCTCTATGCCGTGCTCGCTCAAGATCTCCGCCGTCTGCATGGCTGGGTAGACCATAGCGCCATAGCCCAGCAGCAGGACGTCATCACCCTGACGCAGAATTTCCGCCTTGCCCACAGGAATCGGCTCCCAGCCCTCTTCCATCAGCGGCACCCCGTAGCCGTTACCTCGGGGATAGCGCATGGCGATGGGGCCGCTGGTGTGGTTTATTCCGGTAACCACCATGCGCTGCAGCTCGGCCTCGTCTTTGGGGGCCATCACCACGATGTTGGGGATGCAGCGCAGGGAGGCAATATCGTATAGACCTTGGTGGGTGGGGCCATCAGCGCCCACAATACCCGCCCGGTCAAGGCAGAAGAACACCGGCAGGTTTTGAATACAGACGTCGTGAATGATTTGGTCGTAGGCTCGCTGCAGGAAGGTAGAGTAGATGGCCACCACCGGGCGCATCCCCTCGCAGGCTAGCCCCGCCGATAGCGTGACCGCGTGCTGCTCAGCGATGCCCACGTCGATGTATTGGTTTGGTAGCTTGGCCTGAAGCTTCACTAGCCCAGTGCCCGTCGCCATCGCTGCCGTGATCCCAACAATCTTGGGATTGTTTTCCGCTAGGGTAACCAGCGTGTGGACAAACACTTTAGAGTAGCCGGGAGGCTTGGGCTTGCTGGCTGGAGCGGCCTTGCCTGTAGCGAGGTCAAACGGCGACTGGGCGTGATAGCCCACCTGGTCGTTTTCGGCGATCGCATAGCCTTTGCCTTTGGTCGTTGCCACATGCACCAGCACAGGGCCCTGGTGACTGTGGGCCTGGTTGAAGGTGCTGATCAGCTCCTCAATATTGTGGCCGTCCACAGGGCCCATGTAGGTAAAGCCCATCTCCTCGAAGACCGCTCCTACTTTGGGAATGGCGAGTCGCTTCATGCCTTCCTTGAGGCGGGTGAGCTCTGGAGGAAGGGTGTCCCCCATGAAGGGGAGCTGTCTCACCTGCTCTTCAAAATTGTCCGCCAAAAACTGTACGGGCGGGCTGAGGCGCATTTTGTTGAGGTAGCGAGGGATTGCCCCGACGTTGGGCGAAATTGACATCTCGTTGTCGTTGAGCACCACCAGCAGCTTGGTATTGGGCAGGTGGCCCGCGTGATTGATCGCCTCCAGCGCCATACCGCCCGTCAGCGCCCCATCTCCGATGACCGCCGCCACTTTAAAGTTCTCGCCTTGGGCGTCGCGCGCAAGCGCCATGCCGAGACCCGCCGAGATGCTGGTGGAGGCATGGCCCGCTCCGAAGTGGTCGAACCGGCTTTCACAGCGTTTGAGGTAGCCCGCGATGCCGTCTTTTTGACGTAGGGTATGGAACTTGTGGTAGCGCCCCGTAATCATTTTATGGGGGTATGCTTGGTGGCCGACGTCCCAGATGACCTTGTCGCGATCGAGGTCAAGGGTTTGGTAGAGGGCTAGCGTCAGTTCGACGACGCCCAACCCCGGCCCTAGATGCCCTCCACTAGCGGCAACCGTCTCCAGGTGCTTCTCACGAATCTGGCGGGCCACTTGATTAAGTTGATGAATCGACAACCCATGGAGCTGATTTGGATGGGTCAATTCACTCAGGTGCATAGAACTTTACCTTTCTAAATCTTTAGTGTTGGTTAGTATCAGATCGTAGCGGCTCTCTATACTCTAGTGTAAATTGAGAAGCCGTCTTACGACGCTTTGTTAACTGCCCGACTCACCCATGACCTCCCTCGCCGGTGTGAGCTGTGGCTAGTCGCTGCGGCTCGTTTGCCTGGCAGATAGGCCTGCTTCAGGGACTACCGAAAGACGTTACTATACTTAGTCAGGGGTATCGAGCTTCAGCAGGCGTCAAGGGACGCATTACTGACAAACGCGTCATCTACCGACGTTACGCATGACGCTGTAGCGATGCCGTCTACTTCACTACACTTTGTGGCGCAAAGTACCTCGGTTTACGCCGAAAATCAAAGCCCTCTCCCGGCTGAGACGAGGTTCAATTTAGCGACTAGACGGGAAGCCCCGCGCTCTACCCGTCAGGGTGAGCGTCGGGATGAGAGTCGCGCTAGCCGAAGTGCGCCCGCAAAATGATGCACAGCCGATAGTGCGCTCAGCGCTGAGGCTAGCAGTTGGTATGATAGAGATAGCAAGGTGATACACCCCGCAAAGAGTGTGACGGGCCCGTAGGCGAAAGCTGCAAGTCACCCGTTCCTCAGTTTGCAAATGTATCTGCGACACATAGTGCGTATCCTCCCTCGCGGAGATGAAAATTCAAAACTCTGCCGTGGGGCATCAGGCGGAGTATAAACCTATCTCAGGATATGTCCCGGCAATAGCTGGGAGTCACTGAGGAAGCCCGCGCTGTACAGCTTGCTGTCAGCGTCGGGAGGATGTCACGAATTCTCGTGCGCAACTGCAGCGAAACATAAACAGCGGGGGTAATCTGTAACCAGACTGCACTCCGACATTGACGTGGATTTGAGCTATGACTGACTCACAACGCCCCCCCACCCCGCCCCAATCCCACATGCCACCGCCGCCACCGCGCCGCACCACGTCGCCCAGTGGAGAGGCAGCTTCTAGGACCGGGACCCAAGCCTCTGGCCCTCATGGCAACAGAACCGTCGGCCCTGCGCCTACGGAAGCTATGCCCGCAGGGGGCATCCCCGCACCGCCACCTATGGGGCAGCCGCCAGCAAGTTTGGATGAGCGGAGGCGCAGGCGATCGCCTGGGATGCCTTCTTTGGCGGAGATTGTGCAAGAGGCTTTCAGCAAAGGGTTTTCAGATGTTCACGTGGGCGTCGGAGAAGTGCCTCGCTATCGCGATCGCGGGGAGATTACGCGCACCAATCATCCCATCACCGATGACGAGACCTTTTTCGGCTGGCTGAGCGAAGTATTACCCGATTTGGTGATTGAGCAGTTTAGAGAACATCTAGACTATGACGGCGCTGCCGACTACGACTTTGCTCGGGTGAGAATCAACCTTTTTCATACGCTGCATGGACCTGCCATGGTGATGCGTCTGGTGCCCAAGCGCATCATGACTTTGGACGAGCTCAGCATGCCGTCGGTATTTAAGGATATCTGTCACTATCAAAAGGGGCTGGTGTTAATTACGGGGCCAACCGGGTCAGGCAAGTCCACTACCCTAGCGGCGATGATCCACTACATCAACCGTGAGATGCCCAAAAACATCATCACAATCGAAGACCCCATCGAGTTCGTTCATACGAGTCAGCGCTCCTTAATTAAACAGCGGGAAGTGGGCATTCACACCCTCAAGTTTGAGCAGGCGCTACGGGCTTCGCTGCGGGAAGACCCCGACATTATCCTTTTGGGAGAGCTACGGGACCGAGAGACCATCGATACGGCTCTCAAAGCAGCGCAAACGGGACACCTAGTGATGGGAACCCTGCATACCAACAGCGCGGTTAAGACCGTTGAGCGGGTGCTCAACATGTACGAACCGGAAGAGCAGGCCCCCGTGCGCGTATCCCTCGCTGAGTCTTTAGTAGCGGTCATCTCCCAGGGACTATGCCGCACTACCGACGGCAAGCGGGCAGCCTTTCACGACATCATGATCAACACCGACGCCGTCAGGGACTATCTCTCGAAGGGCGACCTAGATGCGGTAGAAGCGCTGATTCCCCGCTGCACCTTTGACGGCATGTGCACCATGAATCAGTCTCTTTACCAGCTCTACGAAGCGGGCCGAATTACTGAGGAGACGGCCCTAGAGATGTCGCCCAAGGCAAACGAAATGGCACAAATTCTTCGGGGCCGGGTTTAGGAGCAGCTTCGGTACCGTTGTTCGGGCTTTGTGTCGTCTAGTGGTAATCCAGTGGTCAACCCTATAGAGAGCATGCCGCCTCTGTTTAAAGGGATCGCTCTATTCACGCCAGGAGGCGATTTAGCCTATTGCATCGACGTCCACAAGCAGAGCCGCTGGCATCTGCACCTCTGTACGGCGCTTCAAGACCGCCTCAACTTGCCTGAACCGCCCTATTTCCTAGTGCCCTGCTACACCGCAACGGTAGACCGCTGGCAGGATCCAAAGACCTCTCAAATTTTGACGGTGGCGGAGGCGCGTCCCCTGGTGATGCGTCATCGGTCGCTCCTGTATGCGGTGTTTGGCATTGATGTGGCCGACTGGAAAGGGATTCCGGTTACGCCAGATCTCTGCGATCCTCAACTGCTGGTCAAATATCGGCAGCGATTTCCCCAGCTTTGGCAATCTCACGATTTGGTCATGCAGGCCTTTGCCGCGCCGCAGCTCTCTGCAAGCGAGGATGAATCACTGGGGTGCGTGTTGACTCTATTTGTTGCCGGGCAGACCGACGAGACGGAAACCACGCTTACCCACGTCCACCAGGCTTTAGAGCAGTCGAGTCGGCCCTACAGCCTCAAAGTGATTGATATCCATAAGCACCCCGACCAGATGGCGGCCCATCAGATTACGGCAACGCCAACGCTGATTAAGACATGGCCACCCCCCACGACGCGGCTAGCCGAACGGTTGGACAATGCCGCTCAGATTACTGCGTGGCTTGAGTCAAACCTTTGACGTCCTTCGCCTATATCTTTTGCCTAACTGGCCTTCAGCCAGTGGCCTTCATTGCAATCACTTCAGGCAGACTGAGCAAACCGGCGAAGATTCAGCACATCGCTCATCTTGCGAATATGGCACAGGATACGCTCAAGCTGCTGGCGGTCAGAAATTTCAATTTCCAGGTCAATGAGGGCCGGGCGCTGGTGGTGGGGATCGGTTTTGACCTGGGCGCTGCTGACATTAATCTTGTGGTCGCTAAGCCGCGACAGGACGTCCTTGAGTACGCCGACTCGATCTAGGACCGCGACTTGAATATGGACGGGGTAGGTGTGGGGGCGTCCCTGACCATCGTCGCTGTTCCAGCTCACCGGAATCAGGCGATCGCCCGGAATGCCGTCCACGTTGGAGCAGCCCTGCTGGTGGACCGAGATGCCGTGAGCCCCTAAAGTAACCACACCGATAATCGGTTCTCCTGGTAGGGGACTGCAGCAGCCCGCAATGTTGTGGAGCAGGCCTTCGATGCCGCGGATGGGCTCGGTACTGGGCTTGGCCGCCGGCGGCAAGGAGAGGGCAAATTCGTTGAGCTCTTCCTTGAGATCCGCGGCGGGTGCCATAGGCTGCTGCGCTTTGATTTCTTCTCGCAGTCGGTTGACCACGTGGTTGACGGTAATCTCGCCGTAGCCGAGCCCAGCGAGTAAGTCCTCGACGGCGTGATAATTACAGCGTCCTACCACTTGCTGCATGGGCTCCGACTTCAGCAGCGCCTCAAAGCCATTCTTACCTAGCTCCCGCTCTAGCATGCCGTGGCCTCGCGCGAGGTTCTCATCGTGGTGCGATCGCTTATACCACTGGCGAATGCGGTTGCGAGCTCCGGGGCTGACCACAAAGTTAAGCCAGTCTAAGCTAGGGTGAGCGTTCTTTTGAGTCAAAATCTCGACGATATCGCCGTTTTGCAGCGGCGTATCTAAGGGAAAAATGCGGCCGTTGATGCGAGCGCCGCTGCAGTGATTGCCGACCTCGGAGTGAATCCGATAGGCAAAGTCGACCGGGGTAGCGCCTCGGTTGAGAGCGATAACATCCCCACGAGGCGTAAACACAAACACTTCGTCTTCAAACAGGTTGACCTTGACGCTCTCTAAATACTCCTGCGCGTCGCTGAGGTCGTTTTGCCACTCTAAAAGCTGGCGCAGCCAGGTGAATTTCTCGTCGTCTGTGGTGACGCGGGAACCCAGTCCCCCTTCTTTATACTTCCAGTGGGCTGCAATTCCATACTCAGCGATATGGTGCATTTCTTCGGTGCGAAGCTGTACCTCAATAGGGCTTCCATTGGGACCAATTACTACAGTGTGTAGAGACTGGTAGCGGTTGGGCTTTGGCAGACCAATGTAGTCCTTAAAGCGACCCGGAATCGGGCGATAGACATCATGCACCACCGCCAGCGCCCGGTAGCAGGCATCCTTGGAGTCGACGATGATGCGAATCGCGGCGATATCATAAATCTGCTCAAACTCTTTTTGCTGCCGCTGCATCTTTTGATAAATGCCGTAGAGATGCTTGGGCCGACCGCTGGCGTCGACGCAGTTGATCCCCTGCTGGGCGAGTCGATGCTGCAGAAGCTCAATCGAATGGTCAAGCTTGGCCTCGCGGTCAGTGCGCTTTTCAGAAACCAGCTGCTTGATTTCTTGGTAGGCGTCGACCTCAAGATACTTGAACGATAGGTCTTCTAGCTCCCACTTAAAGCGGCCGATCCCCAATCGGTTGGCCAGCGGCGCAAAGATTTCTCGGGTCTCACGGGCAATACGCTGCTGCTTGGGCGGCGCCAGATGCTCCAGGGTGCGCATGTTGTGCAGCCGATCCGCTAGCTTGACCACGATGACGCGGATGTCCTGGGCCATGGCCAAAAACATGCGCCGAAAGTTTTCGGCCTGGCTCTCGAGGCGACTAGAAAAGTTAAACTTTGATAGCTTGGTCACCCCTTCGACCAAGGTTCTCACCTCAACCCCGAAGCGCTGCTCAATGTCTTCTAGAGAGACCTCTGTATCTTCTACGACATCGTGCAAAAAACCGGCCGCAATCATGACGGCGCTTCCTCCCAGATCCTGCAGCAGGTCCGCTACGGCAATGGGATGCAGGATGTAGGGTTCTCCCGATGCTCGGTACTGCCCCTGGTGCAGGGAGTAGGCAAACTCAAATGCGTCTCGTACCAGGTCAGCATTGCTGAGACGATCGCCGATGACAGGAGCCACGAGGCAGTCCCGCAGCCAGGCGGGAAGCTGAATATCATCGGGGATGGCAGGGGTAGGTATGACGTTCATGGTTTTCGGTAGCGGGTGGGTACAAATCCCGTGGGGTAGAGGGTCCTGATTGCGATGATTCTAGGGCAAACTTCTCCGCATGGATATACGGATTGGCAATCAATAGGTATATTTCCCTATCTCTATAAAGGTCAGCGATCGCCGCAAACCGTCAGCGCTGGAATCAGCTAGGCTCAGCGGCAAAGCGGCAACTGGCCCGAAGCAGAAAGCTGTAGGCTAAGCTGAAAGAGTCCGTAAGTCAAGCAAAAGAGGCTATAGCGCTCCCGGCTGCGTCATCAGCGGTAAGACGGCTAACGGCAAAACGGTAGCTTAATATCTCTTTAATCTTAGCGGGTATTGTCAAGAGCTCTCTGAGCCTGCTGCGGCAGGTCTAGACCTGCAAGGGGGCGGTGCAGCGGCTGTGGCTATGGTTCGTCATACTAGTGCTAAGGGGCTCATTCAGGACAACCTTGAGCTCTTAATTATTTTTTAATTGACTTTGTATACGCATTATGGATGAGCTTTCGGATGTCGCTCGCCTTCAGACAACCTTGAAGCAGCTGCAGAGGAAGGTTCTGTCTGCCGAATCCCCCGCCGGTTTGGCCACAGAGCCTACGCTAGAGACGCTTTACCAACAGCTCCAGCAGGCGTTCGGCAGGGGACAATTTCTACCCGCTCAGCAGCCCTATGTCACCGAATTTCACAAACAGCTGAGGCTTCTGGGCAACGACCTCATGTTCCTGAAATCGGCCCGCCAGCCCGCCACCCGCGCCCAGCGTCTGCAGACCATAGGCGATCGCCTCCGAGCGCTGCAGGGCTATTCCGAAGCCATAGCAAGGTCAACGTAACCGGTTGGAAATCAGTAGGCTGAAGGACTAGATCAAACCCTGCGCGAACCGCGATTCATCTGACCGTGATTTAATGAAGAAGACACATTATGGATAATCACTGGCGTGCAGTGCCCCAAAGAGAAGTCTGTTGACTTAGTCGATGCCGGCGCCCTTCCCAACGGTCCCGCCCACCACAGCTGTCCAAGCTGTCGCGGCAGCTGGATTTCGGGTGAGGACTACGGTGCGTGGCGTCAGGAGCAGCCGGCGGACATCCGCGAGGCCGCACCCAAAATTTTGCCCTCGTCATCCCCAGCATCCCTTTACGACAACCAAGCCACTTTTTGCCCTGGCTGTGGCCATTACCTGGCCCGGGTGCGTATCGGCCAACCCCAGCCCTTTTTCATTGAGCGCTGCAAGAACTGCAAAGGGGTTTGGTGCGACGCCGGAGAGTGGGATACCCTAGCCGCCGCCAGTCTCCACGGCGCGATCGACAGCTTTTTTTCAGAGGCTTGGCAAGCTCAGGTCAAAGCCTTACAGTATCAGCACCGAGAGCGTCAGGCGACCATCGACAAGCTCGGTGAGGACTTAGCCCACCGCCTGTTTGACCTCGCTCAAGCGCTCGAGGACCACCCTAACGGTGAGTTTGGGGTTGCTTATTTAATGCGGCGATTTGAGACATAATGTGTGAGCCCCACGGTTTGTCTGAGTGTGCTGGTGGCCAGTGGACCTAGATTAAACTCAACCGCATCAAGATATCAAGGCTATGGCGACGTTAAATTCAACCCGCGTCGAAGCGATCTACACAGATGGTGCTTGCTCAGGCAATCCTGGCCCTGGCGGCTGGGGAACCGTCCTCTATTTCAGCGACGATCGCCGTCATGAACTGGGGGGGGCTGCCCCAAACACCACCAACAACCGCATGGAAATCCAGGCGGCGATCGCTGCCCTAGAAGCACTAGCGGCGCTAGAGCAGCGCGAGCCCACCACCCTCTACACCGACAGTCAGTACGTCCAAAATGGCATCACCAAATGGATCCACGGCTGGAAGAAAAAAGGCTGGAAAACCGCAGGGGGAAAGCCGGTGCTCAACCAAGATCTGTGGGAAGCGCTTGACCGGGTACACCAGCAGGTCAACGCCCAGCTCGCTGCGCCGTTGAAGTGGACCTACGTCCGCGGCCATTCAGGAAATGCCGGTAACGATCGCTGTGATGCGATCGCCCGCGCCTTTGCCACTGGAGAGCAGCCCAAGCTCGTTCAGACCGGTGCGCTGTCGGCCTCAACCTCTCCCCAGGCCGCGCCCGCATCCGCTGAGCTCCTACCTAAATCGCCGCCTAAATCCATGACGCCCAAATCTAGTACCGCTTCTAGCCCAGATCTTGACCCAGCTCTCAGCATTGAAGCAGCGCTCACCAAGCTGAGGGCGGCAGACGAGCTAGCCCAGCAGGGCTACTTGATCACTGCTGCCGAACTGACGGCGCTCACTGGGGTCTCAGAGGCAGCGATCGCCCAGCGAGGGGAAGCCTGGACCTGGCGAAACTGGGAGGTCTCTCAAGCTCAGCTGCAGGGCACAACTCAACCTGACGGCGATCGCTTTTGGCAACTCAGCCGCATAGATTAAGAGAATCTAAAGGCGAAGCTGCTTACGAAAGCGCGGCAACCGATGCCGCTCGCTGCTTCGCCCAGTGTCGGGTAGAACACAGACCATGGCAGAATGAGGGACAGTTGAATCCGCTGAGCTTGTGTGACTTACCCCGATCGACTCGTAACTCTGTATCTGTATTCGCATCTATACCCACTCATGATAGAGGCCGACTCACCACAGCCGCCGTGCGGTGAGCTGCGGAAAGGAAAGCCTGCTGTCCGTCTAAATAGTACATATAGTAAATATTCTCGCTATATCTAGAAGAGCTGTGGAAATTACCCCGTATATCTAGTAGTCTAGAGAGTCCATAGCGCTAACTCACAGCAAACCTCACGCCTCTTTTCCCGCCGCGCGATGAGTCTTCTGTGAGCCACAGGGCATCTTACTAAACATCGTCGATGATCCCACAACGTGGTCCATCAGCGTGGCCTATCGGCGCGGCCTTCACGCCATCTAAAACAGCATCTAAAGCAAAAACAGCGTCCTCGCGGTAAGCAGGGTTTGGTATGACAAACGTCAAAACCGTTTCAGATAACTTTTGGAATCAAGTTCTTGAGAGGCTTCAACTTCAGCTGAGTCGACCTACCTTTGAGACCTGGATCAAAACCGCGACGGTCGAGCTGCTCGATGACGATACGCTCGTGCTGCAGACGCGCAATCCCTTTGCCCGGAGCTGGATACAAAAATACTACCTGAACGCTATCGAAGATGTCGTTCACGACATTCTGGGTCGCCGCGTTGAAATTCAGGTGTTTGTGCGGCCCGACGCCGACGAAGCCGGAGAGGCAGAGGGGGCCGGCGATCGCCTTCGAGGCGGCTTCAACGGGGAACCCAACGGCCTGCCCGCCGATGAATCGTCGATCGTCGAGCTGGCTGACACCGCGCCGCCCCCGCCAAAGTCAACGGCTCAGCCCAACCGTCTCAATCCGCGCTACATTTTTTCTCGGTTTGTGGTGGGGGCCAATAGCCGTATGGCCCATGCGGCAGCGCTGGCCGTGGCGGAGTCGCCGGGACGAGAGTTCAATCCACTGTTTTTGTGCGGCGGCGTCGGGCTGGGTAAAACCCATCTCATGCAGGCGGTGGGCCACTATCGCAGCGAGATCGAGGGCAACGCCCGCATTACCTACGTCTCCTCTGAGAAATTTACCAACGACCTGATTACCGCCATCCGCAAGGACAGCATGCAAAATTTTCGGGAGCAGTACCGGGCGGTAGACCTGCTGCTGATCGACGATATTCAGTTTATTGAGGGTAAAGAATACACCCAAGAAGAATTTTTCCATACCTTTAATGCCCTCCACGAGGCCGGTAAGCAAGTTGTGCTGGCCTCCGATCGTCCGCCCAACCAGATTCCGCGTCTCCAAGAGCGCCTGTGCTCGCGGTTTTCCATGGGGCTAATCGCTGATATTCAGTCTCCTGACCTCGAAACCCGCATGGCGATTTTGCAAAAGAAGGCGGAGTACGACAACATGCGTCTTCCCCGCGAGGTGATTGAGTATATTGCAACGCGCTACACCTCAAACATTCGGGAATTAGAGGGAGCGCTAATCCGCGCTGTGGCCTATATCTCTATTTCTGGCCTACCGATGACGGTAGAGAATATCGCTGCCGTCATTGATCCGCCCGCTGAGCAGATTGAGGTGACTCCCGACGCGATCTTGATGTGCGTGTCGGAAGCGCTAGATGTGTCTATTGAGGACATTAAAAGCAACTCCCGCCGCCGCGAAATCAGCACGGCCCGGCAAATTGGCATGTATCTCATGCGTCAGCGAACCGACCTCAGCCTGCCCAAAATCGGCGAAGTGTTTGGAGGTAAAGACCACACTACCGTGATGTATAGCTGCGATAAAGTTTCTAAGAAGCTGGAGGAAAACCCTGACTTTAATCGCACCCTACGCCAAATCACCGATCGCCTCCGACAGTAGTCCTTGTTGAGTCTTCAGCCCCAATCAGCGCGCTAAAACAGTATTGCTGACCTAGGGATGCCCCAGTTGAGTTTGCGTCTATTTCAGTAACACAGGGAAGCAAATCATCGTCTACGATAAGACGTGCATGGGCTCGTTGCTCTCCAATCTCGACTCCTAGATGGCATCCCCAAGTCCTGAGACGAATCGCGATCGCGGATCAGCCGTGCGGCGGCAGCGGCAGCGGTGGCTGTATCGTACTGGAGTTGCCGTAGCAGTGGTCGCGATCGCCGCCGGAGGAGGAACCTGGCTTCTGCAGCGCTGGGTCAACGCCTACCTTGCTCCCCGGATTGAAACCGCCATTACTGACCTGATTGGCCGCCCGCTGCTGTTGGGGGAAGTAGAGGGCGTCTCTCCCATCAGCATTCGCTTTGGACCCACCCAGCTACCGCCCACGGCCACCGACTTTGACCAAGTGAGCGCTGCTGCGGTGCGGGTGGGCTTTAACCCTCTAGAGGCGCTGCTGCTGCGATCGCTCCACCTCACCATTACGGTAATAGAGCCCCAGGCCATCGTAGATCAGACGCCGGAGGGCTGGGTAACCACCCAAGTGGATATTCGGGAGCCAGGATGGATTGAATTTAAGCTAGACACCATCCGCGTCAAATCGGGGCGCTTCGTGCTGATTCCCTACCCCGGCTCCCTAGAGGCACTAGAGCAGGAGCAGGTCGCCGCAGCGGCCCAGCTAGAGCAGGGCACCCTTTTCTCCCAGTCAGATGATCGCTGGATCAGCCTACAGGCGGGCGGGCAGGGCAAGCTGAGGGGCGGAGAGCGCATTGAGTTTGAGCTAGAGGGCAGCCCCAGCTTTGAGAGAAGTGGGGCAAGTATTGTTCTAGAAGGAGAGGCCGATTTAGAGCGCGATCGCCGCGCCAACCTGCTGGTCAAGACTCGCAATTTAGATCTTGAGCCCCTGCTGCCACTCCTGCCGGTCGCGCTGCCGATAGAGCTTACCGCCGGACAGCTCAGCAGCAACCTCCGAATTCGGCTGCGGGACAACCCATCTGAAGAGCCTTTGTCCCTCAACGGCAGCGCCCAAATAGAAAATCTTGCCTTTGGCGTCGCCGCCTTTGAGCAAGTGATGACCGATGGGAGGGCGCGTCTGCGGTTTCAAGAGCAGCGGATGCGGGTCGAAACTGCCTCAGCCCAAGTGGAGGGGCTCCCCGTAACGCTGTCGGGAACGGTTCATCTGCGTGAGGGCTACAATTTGATGGCTGAAACCACCGCCGCCGATCTGTCTCAGCTCCTTTCGGCGGCTGGAGTCGAGCCGCCGGTCGCCCTCGGCGGTCTATTAGACGCCGCTGTTCAGGTCACTGGAGACGTCCAAGCGCCGCTTTTATCGGGAACAGTCCAGGCCAATAACCTGGAGGTCGATCAGCTGGATTTGGGTACTGCCCGCGCCCGCTGGTCAACTGAAACCCCAGTGACGACCGCTAACTTGGCGATCGCCCTCAACGCCATCGAGGTTTTCCCCCGAGAAGGCGGGGCCCTGTTTGGGAGCGGGCGGCTGCGGCTTAGCCCACGGCCTACGGTGAATTTGGCGCTTCAAGCCGATGATATTCCCGGCGATACAGTGCTGCAGCGCTACTGGCCTGAAGCGCCCGCAACCCTAGCCTTAGGCGATGTCGATGCCACGGCCCAAGTGGGCGGCCCGTTTAGTCAGCTCGCGGGTCAGGCTTCCTGGCGGGCCTTGGACGGTACGTTCCCGGCCCAAGGGAAGGTAACCTGGCAGGGGAGCCAAATCGCCGCCCGCGATACCACAGTCCAAATTGGAGGCGGCCAAGTCTCGCTGGAGGGGGAGGTAGATCTCCGGCAGCAGCAGTGGCAGGCAACCGCTCGAGGAGAGCAGCTCTCGCTGGCACAGCTGCCTTTACCGGAAGGCACCTTGGAGCGCTTGGGGCAGCTGGGGCAAACGCCAATTGGTCAGGCGGTTGGAGCGGTGGAGCCTGCTAGTGGCTCATACAATAGTATCGTCAACGGAATCGTCACCTTAGCGGGACCAGTATCGGCGCGCACCCCCAGCGACGTTACGGCAGACGGGGAACTGCGGCTTTCCAACGCGCCGCTGCTAGAGCAGCCTTTGCGAACTCAGTTTAGCTGGTCGGGCCAGCAGCTCACGGTTGAAGAGGCGATCGCACCAGACCTGCGGGTGGCAGGAACAATCGATATTCCCTTTAGCGGTTGGCAGCCGTCGCTCCAGCGTCTCGACCTCGACGTCGGTATAGAAGAATATAATTTAGCGCGAGTCGCGCCCTTTTCCAAGGCGCTACAGCTGCGAGGCATTGCTGGCTTTGAGGGGCGCGTGTCCGGATCGCTAGATGCCCTTGAGGTCGCGGGGCAAACTCAGTTTGCCGATCTAGCCATCAACGACATCGAGTTGGGGACGCTGGCGGGACCCATCACCTTTTCTCCGAGCGGGAGCAGCGTAGCGTTGAGCGGCTCCGAGGGCACCATTGCCGTCGCTCTAGACGAGACGCAGCAGCCGGTATCCTTCAGGGCACAGCAGGGGGAAACGCAGATTGAGGGGCAAAGAGAAGGCGATCGCCTGGTGACAGAGGTGCGTCAGTTTCCTCTCACCGCCCTTAACCTCAAGCCTGCCGGACGCATCGGCCAGCTCGGGGGAGATTTGAGCGGCAATCTGACGGTGGATTGGCCATCGCTACAGGCTCAGTCTTGGAGTGACTGGCGGGCCGCGCTACGCCAGGTGAAGGCGGCGGGTGAGGTTGTCGTTGATGCGCCTCGCCTAGGCTATATTGCCGGACAGCAGGTGCGCGGCCAAGTTCAGCTGGCAGATGGTGTAGTGCGCCTGCAGGACGGAGCACTTTTGGTTGGGCGAAGCCGCTACGGCATCAGTGGTCAACTCGCGACCGAGCCGGAGCTAACGGCCCAGGGAAAAATTGTCGCTAAGGAAGGGTACGTGCAGGATCTGCTGCTGGCGCTGCAGATTTTTGACCTGGAGGACTTCGCGCGGGGGCTGTCCACACGACAGTTTGGCTCATCAGAGGCCATCGGTAGGCTCACCCTTGGGGCTGCCGATCTCTCTTTGCAGCAGCGCCTGCAGCGCTACGCGGAAATCGAAGCGATCCGGCGGCAGCAGGCCGAAGCGTCTACCGCTGCCCGACTGCCCCCCTTATCCCAGCTGGACGGCGATTTCTCCGGCATCATCGATTTCGCCCTTCAAAACCGAGAGCTAACGGCAGATTTTGACCTAGCCGGGAAGGACTGGCGCTGGGGACCCTACAGCGCTTCTAACCAGCTTATTGCTAAAGGCAACATCAGCGAGGGTGCTTTGACGCTGCTGCCCCTGAGGTTTGCCTCTGAGGAAACGCAGCTCAACTTCGCGGGCACCCTGGGCAACAGCGATGAAGCGCTGGGTCAGCTGCGAGCCGAGAACGTCTCCGCGGCCTTTCTCCAAGACTTTTTCGACGTGCCAGTCGACATTGATGGTAATCTCAACGCCACCGCTTCGATCTCCGGCAGCTTGACGAACCCTCAAGCGAGGGGAGAAATTGAGTTGGCGAGTGCCACCTTGAACAACGAAGACCTTCAGTCCGCCGCCGCCCGATTTAGCTATACCGATGCCCGCCTCAATCTCATTGGTCAGATGAGTCTTGATGAGACCAGCCCCCTACGGGTCGTGGGCAGCTTGCCCTACCGGCTTCCCCAAGCGACGGTGCCACCAAAGGACAATAGCATCAGCCTTAGCGTGGCGCTAGAAGACGATGGATTAGCCCTGCTTAACCTACTCAACAACCAGGTTAAGTGGGAGGGCGGCAGGGGAAGCGCCACGCTAGATATCGGCGGCACCCTAGAGCAAACGCCCGAGGGGCTAGAACTTCAGCCTTTAGTCAGCGGGCTTGCTAGCTTTAACGCCGCCGCATTCTCGGCAGCGGTCCTGCCGGGCATTCTCACCGGCGTGACGGGAGATATCGAATTTATTAGCGATCGCATCGAGATTAAAGGGCTGCAGGGAGAGTTTAGCGACGGACGCGTGCTGGCTCAAGGGTCAATTCCTCTCTCTACCGCAGACAGCGCCGATGAAGATGTCGCTCCACTCAAGGTGGATCTAGAAGACCTTGCCATCAATCTCAAAGGGCTCTACAACGGAGACGCCAATGGACGCATTCAAATCGGGGGCGCTGCCCTAGCGCCGAAGATTCGCGGCGAGATTTTTCTGTCTGACGGACGTATTTCGCTGCCCGAAGCCAGCTTGCTAGAGGTTGCCTCGGCGTCGGAGGAAGAGGCCTCTGGGATTTTTCAGGCCCCTGAGCTAGATGAGCTGCGGGTGGTATTGGGCGATCGCCTGCTGGTTACCCGTGCCCCAATCCTTAACTTTGTCGCTGATGGAGATATTAGGGTCAGCGGCCCGCTCAACGATTTACAAAACCTGCGCCCTGAAGGGACGATTCGCCTGCGCAGCGGTCAGGTCAATCTGCTGACCACGCAGTTCAATCTCATCCGCCGCTATGACAACATTGCTCGGTTTCTTGGCAGCACCGATCCTATTCTAGACGTACAGCTAGAAACCTCCGTGCTGGAGCAGACGCGCCCAGTCACCCGGTCTAGAGATCCCTTTGCCGCCTTTGAGGTCAGAGAGCTACCCAGTCAGCGCTTCGGAGAGCTGCAGACGGTGCAAATTCGGGCGACGGTGCAGGGGCCAGCTAGCCAGCTGTTTAGCAATATTGAACTCAGCAGCAGTCCTGGCCGCAGCGACGCCGAAATCTTGGCTTTGCTTGGGGGCGTCGGCGAAGGGACAAGCAACAGCAGTAGCGCTCTAGCCTTAGCGGGTTCTGCGCTATTCACTAGTCTGCAAACTTTGGTGAGCAACAGCTTGGGCATCACCAACTTCCGTATCTTCCCAGCCGTTATTACAGAGGGCGATCGCGAGGAGCGCGGCTCAGATGATGTTGACCCGACGTTGGGCCTAGCAGCTGAGATAGGGGTGAACATTACGGACAATCTGTCGGTGTCTGCACTACAGCTACTCACGGTACGAGAGCCGACCCAGTTGGGACTGCGCTATCGCATCAACGACGAACTGCAGCTGCGCAGCTCGACTAATTTTTCTGACGAGAGCCGGGTCGTGATTGAGCTTAATCGGCGGTTTTAGTTTTCTTTGCTTTAGTTTTCTCTACGCCGCAACAAAAGGGCGTCGGGTTAAAGCCCCGACGCCCACAATTACCGCTGCTCTTATAGCTCTGGCCGCATCGCTTAAGACAATGTCGTGGGCCTAAACCTCTACATCGCATGGCAATGCGGCTAGCAAATATCCTAGTGCTTAGGACATTTGCTATATCTAGTCGACAACAAAGTTCAAAGAGGTGACCAAGTCCGCTGAGACATTAGTCAAGGTTGCCAGAGTCTGGAATCTTGCTCCAGCGCCGTTGCCGTTCGCATCGATGCTGATACGAGTGTCAGATCCAATCTGCTCAACCTCAATGAACTGCTCAAACTGACTGCGGAGTGAATCAGCCGCAAACGCTTGCCTGTCGAAGATATCGCGAATGCTGATGACGTCCCTGCTCTGGAAGTCAGTGATGGTGTCACCGCCATCAGCTACCCGCCTAAAGATAAACGCATCACTGCCTGAACCGCCCGTTAGGGTATCGGCGCCCACACCCCCGACGAGGAAGTCGTTGCCCGCACCGCCAATCAGCTCATCATCCCCAGCATTACCGGCGAGGAAGTCGTCGCCTGCACCACCGGAAACGATGTCGTTATCCTCAGCGCCGTTGAGTCGGTCTTCACCGCGACCACCCTTCAAGATATCGTCACCCATGCCTCCTTTAATCCGGTCATTGCCGTCGCCCCCGGAGATTTTGTCGTCACCCCGGATACCTGAGAAAAAGTTACTTTCGTTTCCACCGGCTAAAGCGTCTTGCTCCCTGCTGCCAACGACCTTGTCTGCGTCGGCAAAATCAGCACCATCAAGGAATTTAGCTCTAGTTGGCATACGCCCGAACTCAAGCGTTTCTAGAGGATCCGAGTCGGTGACGGGGGCTTCAGCGTCGGGCTCTGAGGCTAGATCCGGTACGCCGTCGGTAGGGCTGTCCCCTATCATGGGGTCGCCACCTTGGCCACCTTGGCCACTTCCGCCGCCGGTTCCTCCATCAGCCGCTGCTACTGTTGCATCTTCTAAAAGAGATTCTATAGAGGCGATCGCATCGTCGACCGCAAACTCGAACTCAGATAGGAAGCTATCAATTTGAGTAGCCGCGCTGCCAAACAGTGCATCGACTTCACCGTTGACTCCGCTGACTCTCTCAGAGAGACCGTCAACCGCACCCATGACGCCATCGACCGTGCTGGCTGCATTCGCGACAGTCGCTTGGAGACTATTGGCTGCTGCATTCGCGGCCGTCACCACGTCTGCGGCACCTGTGATCTCGTTCAGGAACTCATTGAACGCATTATTTGCACCCGCAACGGTGTCGTTGACAGCGGTATTGAGACCATCGACTGCGCCAGTCGCGTTTGTGAGGGTACCAACAACGGCGGTGTTGAGGCCATCCACTGCGCCAGTGGCTCCAGTAACTGCATCATCGACAGCGGTGTTGAGACCGTCGACTGCGCCAGTTGCATTTGTGAGGGTACCAACAACGGCGGTGTTGAGGCCATCGACTGCGCCAGTGGCTCCAGTAACTGCGTCGGTAACAGCGGTATCAAGACCGTCAACTGCAGTCGTTGCATCAGTAACGGCAGTATTGACGCCCGCAACCGCGTCGGTCACAGCGGTATCGAGACCGTTAACGGCACCAGTGGCATTTGTAAGCGCATCTGCAACAGCAGTATTGAGGCCATCAACGGCACCAGTGGCACCAGTAACTGTGTTGGTCACAGCAGTGTCGAGGCCATTAACTGCGTCAGTGGCATCCGCTACAGCAGTGTTGAGACCGTCTACTGTTCCAGTCCACGGACGGCGGTTGAGCCCATCGACTGCGCCAGTGGCACCCGCGACGGCATCGTTGACGCCCGCAACGGCATCGGTAACGGCGGTGTCGAGGCCATTGACTGCGTCAGCTGCACCGGCAACCGCGTCAGTCACAGCGGTATCAAGACCATCAACGGCACCAGTGGCATCCGCTACAGCGGTATTAAGACCATCGACGGCACCAGTAGCACCATCAACCGCGCCGTTAACACCGTTGAGCAGTCCGTTGAGCAGTTCATCAATGGTTTCAGTGGCACTAGTCGCCGCATCGTTAATGCCGGTTGTCAGCCCATCAACTGCACCAGTCGCACCCGCGACGGCATCATTGACACCGGCAACGGCATCGGTAACGGCAGTATCGAGGCCATTAACTGCGTCAGTGGCACCCGCAACCGCGTCAGTCACAGCAGTGTCGAGACCGTTGACTGCGCCCGTTGCATCAGTGACAGCAGTGTTGAACCCATCAACTGCGCCGGTTGCTCCTGCCACCGCATCGGTAACAGCAGTGTCGAGGCCGTTGATAGCGTCAGTAGAGGCAGTAGCTGCGGCAGTAACGCTAGCGTTTAGAGCGTCAACGGCCTCGACCGATCCAGTGACGGCGGCGGTGACGCTAGTGTTTAGCGCATCAACAGCACCGGTTGCGTCAGTGACAGTAGTGTTGAGACCATCAACTGCGCCGGTTGCGCCGGTAACCGCATCGTCAATGCTGGTGCTCAGATCAGCAACGGCAGTCGTAGCGTCAGCAACGGCAGTGTCGATCGCGGTGTTGGCGTCAGTAAGGGCGGTATCGAGGCCAGTGGTTAGGCCATCAACAGCAGTCGTAGCGTCGGCAACAGCCGCGTCGACACCAGTCGCAAGCCCATCGACAGAAGCGGTTGCGTCAGCAACGGCAGCGTCGATCGCGGTGTTGGCATCAGTAAGGGCGGTATCGAGGCCAGTTGTTAGGCCATCAACGGCAGTCGTAGCGTCAGCAACAGCAGTGTCAATTCCAGCGGTTAGGCCATCAACGGCAGTCGTGGCGTCGGTAACAGCGGTATCGACACCGGCAGTCAGGCCATCGACAGAGGCGGTCGCATCGGCAACGGCAGTGTCGATCGTGGTGTTGGCGTCAGCAAGGGCGGTATCGAGACCAGTTGTTAGGCCGTCAACAGCAGTCGTGGCGTCGGTAACTAGGCCATTGACGGCAGTCGTGGCGTCGGTAACAGCGGTATCGACACCGGCAGTCAGGCCATCGACAGAGGCGGTCGCATCGGCAACGGCAGTGTCGATCGTGGTGTTGGCGTCAGCAAGGGCGGTATCGAGGCCAGTCGTTAGGCCATCAACGGCATTCGTGGCGTCAGCAACAGCGGTATCAACACCAGCAGTCAGGCCATCAACGGCAGTCGTAGCGTCAGCAACAGCAGTGTCAATTCCAGCAGTTAGGCCATCAACGGCAGTCGTGGCGTCGGTAACAGCGGTGTCAATTCCAGCAGTCAGGCCATCAACGGCAGTCGTAGCGTCGGTAACAGCAGTGTCAATTCCAGCGGTTAGGCCATCAACGGCAGTCGTAGCGTCGGTAACAGCGGTATCGACACCGACAGTCAGACCATCGACGGAGGCGGTCGCATCGGCAACGGCGGTGTCGATCGCGGTATTGGCGTCAGTAAGGGCGGTATCGAGGCCAGTCGTTAGGCCACCAACGGCAGTCGTGGCGTCAGCAACAGCAGTGTCGACACCGGCAGTCAGGCCGTCAACAGAAGCGGTAGCTCCGGCAACAGCACCATCGACGCTGGTGAGCAGATTGGCGAGCAGGTCCTCAATAGTTGTGGTGGCACCAGTTGCTGCAGTGTTGACGCTAGTCGTCAGACCATCAACGGCAGTCGTGGCGTCAGTAACAGCGGTGTCGATGCCAGTCGCTAGCCCATCGACAGAAGTAGTAGCACCAGTGACGGCACCATCAACGCTGGTGATTAGATTAGCGAGCAGGTCCTCAATAGTTGCGGTGACACCCGTCGTTGCGGTGTCGACGCTAGTCGTCAGGCCATCAACCGCCGCCGTCGTATCGACGATCGCAGTTTCGACGCCAGCCGCTAGTCCGTCAACAGACGTGGTGGCCCCGGCAACGGCCCCATCAACACTCGTGAGCAGATTGGCGAGCAACGTATCGATGGTGGTGGTGGCACCGTCTGCCGCCGTATTGACGCTGGCGGTCAGGCCATCCACCGCCGCCGTCGCGTCGGTCACTGCAGTGCCAATGCTGGCCGTTAGTGCAGTCACAGCGTTGTCAGCCGCTGTGAGGTCGGTTAATAGACCATCGACTGCGGTTGCTACGCCATCGATTGTGGTAGTTAGAGTGGCCACTGCACCGTCGGCAGCGGTTACGTCGTCGGTCAGCGCGGTGACCGTGCCGTCAATTGCCGTCAACTCAGTCAGCAAACCATTGACCGTGGCAACCGCGCCATCGACGGTAGCCGTCAGGGTAGTCACCACGCCGTCAGTAGCGGTGACATCGTCAGATAGTGCAGCGATCGCGCCATCAATCGTCGTCAGCTCAGTCAGCAGCCCGTTTGCAGTGGCAACCGCACCATTAACAGTAGTCGTCAGGCCAGTTACTGCACCGTCCGCCGCCGCCACATCATTCGTTAGGGTGGTGACCGCCCCGTCCACGGTAGTCAGCTCAGTCAGTAGCCCATTAACCGTGGTAACCGCGCCATCGACGGTGGTCGTTAAGCCGGCAACTGTACCCTCAGCCGCAGTCGCATCGCCTGTCAGCGTAGCGATCGCCCCGTCAGCAGTAGCGATATCCGCCAGCAGGCCATCAACCGTTGTGACTGCGCCACCGACAGTGGTCGTCAGCGTGGCGATCGTTCCATCAGCGGTCGCCACGTTACCAGTGAGCGTAGAAACATCATTAGTAAGCGTAGTAACGGAAGCCGTTGCGCCACTAACATCATTCGTTAAGATATCGATTTCGCCACTGAGAGCAGCGAGGCTAGCAGTAAGAGCATCAGTATCTAGTGTGCTTCCATCACCAAGCGTCAAAATAGGCATACGAAAAACTAACCCCTAAAAGGAAGTAGATGTGAATTACAAAAAAGCGAAGTCAAAAAGGGAATTATTTCCCCAAAATTTGACAAAATAAATCCATGGCTAGAAATCTAACCAAGTCACTCAAACCTGATTTGATCCACCAGCACTTCGAGAATTAGGGCTTAAGCTGTATTTACACGGTGCGCTCTTTAGTGAAAATACGTATGATAAAAGCTACGATCCTCAAAAGAGTTTAATGACAGCTCAAAGTTGACTAAATCAATCTCAAAGCGCTTTTCGGCTCTGAATATAACTTTCCCAGTCCGTAGACTTAGGTAACAGCGTGGTTGCTTTAGTAACAGGACGAATAATCTAAAGTTTCAAATAAGCCTTTGGTTTGGGAGAGGGAGACAGCATAGTAAAAACACGCTATCTATCAAATTAAGGAGAACTTGATCAAAACTTCTCAGGCCATTTGCCAAATCTAGAAAGCCCGTTTTTATAATTTACTTTCAACTTGCTCGCATCTGGCCAATGAAACAGGCAATATAGCTAGTCTTGACCTATGCTGAAGTGGCAGCGCAACGTCTAGATCACCATGAGCCAGGTCAATCCGCAGTCCTCTACAGATTCATCCATCACTATCGCCGTCGTGGGCGACGTCCATGACCTATGGGATGACGGCGATCGCGCTGCGCTACAGCATCTGGGCGCTGACCTGGTGCTCTTTCTCGGCGACTTCGGCAACGAGTCGGTAGACATCGTGCGGCAGATTTCCCAAGTGCCGCTGCCCAAAGCCGCTATCATGGGCAACCACGACGCTTGGTACCACGCCACGGACTGGGGACGCAAGCGCTGCCCCTACGATATGGATAAGGAAAACCGAGTCACTCAGCAGCTCGATTTACTCGGCGACGCCCACGTCGGCTATCGTCAGCTCGATTTTCCTCAGTTTGGGCTGACCGTGGTCGGCGGGCGACCCTTTAGCTGGGGCGGCAGGAAATGGAAGCACCGCAAGTTCTACAAGCAGTGGTTTGACGTCAGCAACTTTGAAGAGTCCTACGAGCGCATCCGGGCAGCCGTAGACGCAGCGACCCACAATACGGTTATTTTTATCGGCCACTGCGGCCCCGCCGGGCTAGGCGATCGCCGCGAAGACCCCTGCGGGCGCGACTGGAAACCCAGCGGTGGCGACTACGGCGACCCTGACCTGCAGCGGGCGATCGCCTACGCCAAGGAGCAGGGTAAGACAGTTCCCCTCGTCGCTTTTGGCCATATGCACCACCACCTGCGCCACCGCGAAGACCGACTGCGAGACCACCTGCGCACCGACCAAGAGACAATTTATCTCAACGGAGCCTATGTGCCTCGCATCGTGACCGATGGCGACAAACAGCGGCGGCACTTTTCGCTAGTGACCCTAGTGGGGCAGCAGATTAGCCGCGTCGCACAGGTTTGGGTCGATCAGGCGTTCAACGTGAAGGAGACGGTTTGCTACGCAGCAGTTCCGGGCCAGAAGGCTGAGGTGGACCACGTCTACGCGGTTAGCTCCCCCCAGTAGGCCAGCCAGGACAATAGCAGTAATTTTCTGTCGATTGAGGCTAGCTAGACTGAGGCCCAGCGAACAAACCCTCTAGAGCGATCGCCTGGGCCGCGGGCATCTGGCCGTAGGTAAAGACACCCGGCAGCGTATTGGGCAGGGAACTGCGCACCCGCCGCCAGCTGTAGGGACTTCCATAAACAGCAATTCCCTGCAGCTGAGAAGGCGTGACTAAGGCTTGCCAGCGCTCATCTAGGAGTTTAGCGCTGCCGCGAAACGGGTTGCCTCGCACAAACAGCTGCAGCAGCACCGGAGCAGCACCGGGAATCTGCGGCGGGGGACAGCGAGCATCTACGATATGTAGCCTGCTGTAGCCCTGCTGCGCTGGCTGCGTGACGGCGGGGGCTTGCCGGTCTAAGAAGTCGCAGGCTAAGCAATCGTCGATCACAATCACGTTGTGGCCCTCCTTCACTGAGGGAGCCGGCTCGCCCTGTCGCTCCAAAGACTGCTCTAGAATCTGAGCGACGGTGACGGCGGCGGCAGGTTGAGAGAGCTGCTCCCATATTGGGCTAGAGGTGGGGCTAACAGGAGAGCCACAAACCTGCGCTTTGCTACGCCAAACCCGCTCCAGCGACTGGTGAATGCGCTCAGGCGCAATTCGCCCCGAGGCTACCGCGCTGCACACCGCTTCTACTGCCTCTACCGGGTCCAGGGGCATCATCAGCACGTCTGCCCCCGCCTCAAGGGCCATCACCGACGCTTCCCCCGTGCCGTATTTTTGGGCGATCGCCCCCATCACCAGGGCATCGGTCACGATGATGCCGCCAAAGCCCAAGTCCTGCCGCAGCATCCCGGTCAAGATTTTGGGCGAGAGAGTAGCGGGCCGCTGTGGATCTAGCGCAGGAACGAGGAGGTGGGCGCTCATGATGCTGTCGACCCCAGCGGCGATCGCCGCTTCGAAAGGAGGCAGCTCGATAGATTCTAGGCGATCGCGGTCGTGGTGGATGGTGGGCAGATTTAGGTGGGAGTCGACGTCGGTGTCGCCATGGCCAGGGAAGTGCTTGGCGGTGGTGAGTACGGGGTGGGCACGAGCGCCTTCAATAAAGGCGACGGCTAGGGCAGCGGCGGTGGCGGGGTCATCGCCAAAGGCCCGCACGTTGATCACCGGATTGTCGAGGTTGTTGTTGACGTCTACCACCGGAGCCAGCACCCAGTTGAGCCCTAGAGCCATCGCCTCCTGCGCCGTTACTGACCCCAGCGCGCGGGCGTAGCCTCTGGCCCGCTCAAGGCTCTTGTGGGCGATCGCCCCGATGGCCATGGGCGGCGGAAACCAGGTGGCTCCGGCGAATCGCTGCCCGACCCCCTCCTCGATATCAGCCGCCAGCAGCAGGGGCAGCGGAGCCCAGCGCTGCAGCTGAGCGCACCGTTGGGCTACCTCAGCAGCCGACCCGCCCAACAAAATCACGCCGCCGATGCCGAGCTCGTTCACCCACTGGTGCAGCACCGCTTGGGGCGGCTCCCAATGGGGGTAGGCAATTTGGTGGTCAAACAGGTGGCCCGAGGCCCGGGCCACGATCAGCTGGGCCACCTGCTGAGAGAGAGGAAGCGATCGCCAGTCTGAAAGCACGTCCCCTAGTCCTCAGCGGTGGGAATGCTGTCGACCTCTAGCGCCGCATCTTGGGCCGCATCTTGGGCCGCATCTTGCTCGCCCTCTCCTAGCTCGCCGTCTAGCTCACTATCTGGCTTGCGATCGCGGCTGAGCTGGTTAATCAACGAAATAATGCGGGTGCCCTCTTCCAGCCCTCGGTCTTCAACAAACAAGACCTCGGGGGTGCGGCGCAGGCGAATCCGCCGCCCTAGCTCTCTACGAACATAGCCCGTCGCAGCTCTGAGCCCCTCCATGGTTTGGTCTTTGGCCTCGTCGGTGCCGTAGATGCTGACAAATACCTTGGCGTGCTGCAGGTCGCCAGAGACGTTGACATTCGTCACGCTCACCATACCTGCCCCTACGCGATCATCTTTAATATCAGAGAACAGCATCTGGCTGACCTCGCGCCTGATCGATTCTGCAACCCGCGCAACTCGACGATTGGTGGCCATGATGGCCCTCCTCTTAAAAACTATCTAACGAACCCAGAACGCCGGCAAAAGCTAGGCTAGGGTGAGGCACCATTGAGCCCCAACATGGCCTGCAGCGTCAAAGAAATAAAAGCCAAAAACGCTACCGCAAAGCCGATCAGCGGCACTGCCGTGATGGGGCGTTTGAGAAGCGGAATGAGAGGTTTGACGTAGGTGTACAGGACGCCCAGCGTAAACGAGACCAGGTAGCGGGGGTAGCGGAGAATATTATTCCAAAATTCTTCCATGGGGTTAGCCTCGGATGATTGATTGTAAGCACCGTTAGCGAGATGTCTGGCCAGCGACGCTAACGCTGGGGCCAGCGGACCTAAGACCTCTCAAAACTCCGCAGCGCGCGAAATCCCCACTCATTCTACCTGAAATGATTTGCAGTGCTCCGCGTACGCTGCGCAGGGCTAGAGGTGATGTTTTTACAGCTGTGGCAGACTATTGCCATTGCCGAAGAGAACTGCTGCCTCTACTACAGCAATTCCGAGGTCTCAATTCGCGGCGGCGCGACCCAGCTAGCGGTAGCGCCATGAACCTGGGGCTACTGCTCCCGATAGTTCCAGGTTAGCCCGCCATCAGTGAAGAAGGTGCTGCCGGTGATGTAGGCTGCATCCTCTGAAGCCAAGAAGGCCACTAAACCAGAAACATCCTTGGGCTTTCCTAAGCGGTTGAGGGGGATGTTTTTTAGCAGGGCGTTGAGCTTTTCGGGGTCATTGAGCAGATCGGTGTTGATGGGGGTTTCGATCGCTCCTGGCGCGACGTTGTTCACCCGAATGTCGTAGGGGGCCAGCTCCACCGCCAAATCGCGGGTAAGCATTTTGATGCCGCCCTTGCTGGCGCAGTAGGCCGCAAAGTTGGGGAAAGGCAGCTCCTCATGAACTGAGCTGATGTTAATAATGGTGCCCGATCGCTTCGTTTCCATCAGATGCTGGGCCATCGCCTGGGAGGCGAAGAAGGCCCCTTTGAGGTTGACGTCGAGGACCATGTCGTAGTCTTTCTCGGTCACCTCCCAAAACGGGGCGTGCTTTTCCACCCCTGCGTTATTCACCAAAATGTCCAGCTGACCGTAGTGATCGACGCTCTCCTGCACCAGCCGCCGCACCTCTTCTACTGAGCTCATATCAGCCTGGATGGCATAGCCGTCACCGCTGTCGCAGTAGCCCGCAGCAGGGTGACAGTCTCCCCCCGCTTCCTGCACTTGTTTAACGGTATCTTCGGCCCCTTCTGGGTGGGAGCGATAGTTAATCACCACCTTCGCGCCCTCTTCCGCCAGTCGAATGGCGATCGCCTGACCAATGCCCTGACTGCTGCCAGTCACCAGCGCAACTTTGCCCGCTAATCTCATCGGTGTTTGTCTCCCAAGTTGTAAGTGAGGAACGCTAACCTCTGTCGCCCTAGCCTCTGCTCGTTGCCCCTGTCCTAGGTGCGTTATCTAGATCAATCTCTTCCCGAGAGGCAACTTTACAGGACATCAGCACCGCAAAAATGAATGCCCTATGAAAAATGCGCTCCCAACGGCAATTGACTAGGATATGACTAAGGAGGGCTGCTGCTATGACAACACGCCGAGATACATCCGTTAGGACGCCGCTGTTTGTAAAAGGATGGCAGGCGATCGCCTACAGCCGTCTGTGGCCAATGATTTTGCTAGCCATTGGTGTCGCCAGTAGCCTGATATATGCCCACGCCCCCCTACCCGCTTTCGCGGCAGTCTCGGGGATGACGCTGCCTCGCCGTCGGGCCTTTGGGCTAGTAGGGGCGCTCTGGGCCATTAGCCAAGGGCTGGGATTTACCCTGCGGGGGTATCCGCTAGAGCTGACGGCGATCGCTTGGGGAGCTGTAATGGGCGTTGGGGCTCTGTTTGCGGTCAACCTCTCTAGCCGCCGCCCCGCCGCCCTACAGCGAGACTGGCGAGGGCATTGGACCTGGGGAGCGATCGCGCTGGCGGGTAGCGTGGTGCTGTACCAAGGGCTAATTTTGCTGGCGTTTCCGCTGCTGGCGAGTGGGCACAGCATGGGCTGGGGCGTGGTGGGTCAGCTGCTGCTCAAGCAGGTCGCTTGGGCAACGGCGATCGCAGTATGCCATGCGGCCTGGCTCAAGGGGGCCCTGTATCGCGTTTCATCTTCACGCTAGTGCAGTATCGCCATGGGGTGATAGGGACGGGGCTTCCCAAGCGGCGTTCTAGCCGCCCAAAGAAATGCGGGCTTAAAGCAGTCCTAGCCAGGTCAAGAGCCCCTGACCCGAAAAATATTCAATGGCCAGCGTCGCTACAAAACCAACCATCGCCGCCCGACCGTTGAGCCGCTCGGCGTAATCATTGAAGCCAAACTTCGGTTCGTAGAGGCTGGGTTGAATGGAAGGCTCGGTGGGGGCAGTCGCGGCAGGATTGATATCAGACGTCATTTCTATTGACCTCGACGGGGATAACTTAACAGTGCTTAATAGTATGGTATACGGAAACTCATTTGGGCAACAAAGCAGGCTCAGCAGCCTATTTGCGGCCCCACAGCTGTGAAAGTTCACGTTAGAGAGATCTACTTATGGATATTGGGATTCCGAAAGAAACGAAGGATCAAGAGTTTCGGGTAGGGCTAAGCCCCAATAGCGTACGCGTTTTGACAGGTCAAGGGCATTCTGTTGCAGTAGAGGCGGAAGCGGGCCAAGGGGCTGGGTTTTCGGATGAGGCGTATCGGACAGCGGGAGCGCACATTGTAAGCACGAAGCAGGCCTGGGACAAAGAGCTCGTGGTTAAGGTAAAAGAGCCGCTGCCTGGGGAGTATGACTATCTGCAGGCGAAGCAAGTTTTGTTCACCTACCTCCATTTGGCCGCCAACCGCAAACTCACTGAAACGCTGCTAGAGTCAGGCATTACAGCGATCGCTTACGAAACCGTTGAGCGCCACCAAACCCTACCGCTGTTAGCGCCCATGAGCATTATTGCTGGGCGGCTCTCAGTGCAGTTTGGGGCTCACTTTTTAGAGCGCCAGCAAGGGGGGCGGGGCGTTCTGTTGGGGGGCGTTCCTGGGGTCCGTCCTGGGCGGATTTTAGTGCTTGGCGGGGGCGTCGTGGGCACCGAAGCCGCCAAAATAGCGGTGGGGTTGGGCGCGCAGGTGCAAATTGTGGACATCAGCGTGGAGCGACTCAACCAGCTTGAGGAGCTCTTTGGCTCCCGCGTAGAGCTGCTGTACAGCAGCGCGCCACAGATTGAGGCGCTCGTGCCTGAAGCAGATCTAATGATTGGGGCGGTGCTCGTTCCCGGTCGGCGACCTCCCACCCTCGTCTCCCGCCAGCTGGTGGAGCAGATGCAGCCCGGTTCAGTCATTGTTGACGTCGCGGTGGACCAGGGGGGCTGTATCGAGACCGTCCGCCCCACCTCTCATACGGACCCTACCTACGTCGAGGCAGGGGTGCTGCACTACGGCGTGGCCAACATGCCGGGAGCGGTGCCCTGGACCGCAACCCAGGCGCTGAACAACAGCACCCTGCCCTTTGTGACGGCCCTAGCAAACCAGGGGCTAGAGGGAATGAAAACCGACGTGGGATTTGCCATGGGGGTCAACGTCCGTGAAGGGCGCTTAGTCCATCCCGTGGTTAGAGAGGTGTTTCCAGATCTAGCAGATTAGCCCCCAGCGCTGATGAAGCGCCTCCGGAAAGCCTAGCCGCGCAGCTTCAGCAGCTCTTGAGGAGAAGCGAGCAGCTTGATGCGTACGGCGAGAATGTCCTCGCGCCGTAGGGCAAAGAGCCAGGCTACGTTGACGCCAAACAGAGGCGTCTGGACATAGCCTGTCACCTTAACGTCGTAGTCGCTCAGGGGGTCGTCGGAGGTTTGACCTGTGAGTTCTTCTGCGTAGCGGGGGTGGAGCGTCATGCCGCTGGCTTCTTTTTCTAAGTAAGCGGCAATGTCCGGCTGTTTAATAGGCGCTATAAACGGCGCTCGCATTTCGCCGTCGGAGGTGAATAATGCGGCGGTGTGGCGATAGGCGCTGGCGTTGATGGTCTCAAAGTAGTAGACCACTGTAGGATGGCCCAAGTCCGGAATAGCGGACGTTCTAGCCTGTTCTGTTGGGGGAGTGGGGAATGAGTTGGCCATGCCGTCGCTTGTACTGCTGGTTGGTCTGTAAGGCTGCTTGTCTGTAAGGTTACAGAGGCGATCGCCTTGCCGTCATCTACAGACCGAGGGAGCTAGGGACGTCGCCGGGCTAAACTAAAGTCCAGCCCCTCTCTACCCTTTCGACTGCCTGATTTCGACTGGCTGACCCAGCTGGCTCATCTTCTGAATCGACGTGACCATCCCCAACGGCGACCAAATCAAGCAAAAAGCGCTCGACCTAGGGTTTCACAAGGTCGGCATCACCTCACCAGAGGCCGCATCCGCGAGCGGGGCGGCCAACGCCGCCGCTTTGGAAAGCTGGCTCGCACAGGGGTACCACGCCGACATGGCCTGGATGAACAGCCCCAAGCGCCGCGACGTCCGCCGCGTTATGCCTGAGGTACGCTCCATCATCTGCGTAGCCCTCAACTACTACACCGATCACCAGCGGCCCGAGGGCAGCGAATACGCCAAGATTTCCCGCTACGGCTGGGGACGCGACTACCACCGCGTCATGACCACCCGCCTCAAAGCCCTAGCGACCTGGCTGGTGTCGCAGGATGGCCCCGAGCCAATTCAGGTGCGTCACTACGCCGATACCGGCCCCGTGCAGGATAAATATTGGGCCCAGCAGGCGGGCCTGGGCTGGGTGGCTAAAAACAGTAACTTAATCACCCGCGAGTATGGCTCTTGGGTGTTTTTAGGGGAGCTGCTCACCAGCTTGCCCCTCGTCCCCGATCGCCCTCACACGTCCCACTGCGGCACCTGCACCCGCTGCCTTGACGCTTGCCCAACTCAGGCCATTGACCCGCCCTTCGTAGTAGACGCAAACCGCTGCATCGCCTACCACACTATCGAAAACCGCGCCGAGACGCTGCCCGAGGAAATTGGCGATCGCCTCTCTGGCTGGGTTGCAGGCTGCGACATTTGCCAAGATGTCTGTCCTTGGAACCAGCGGTTTGCCCAACCCACAGACGTTCCTGATTTTCAGCCCTACCCCGCGAATATTGCTCCAACGCTAGCCGAGCTGGCCCGCCTGTCCCCCGAAGAGTACGAGGCCCGGTTTCCGGCCTCTGCCTTACGTCGCATTAAGCTCCCGATGCTGCAGCGCAACGCGGCGGCCAACTTGGCCAGTCGCGACAGCGAGCCCCGGGTAGAGCCTGTGCGCCGCGAGCCCGAGTCAGGACATGCTGACCCTTAGGCAAATCGTCTAAGCTACGAAGACAACCTTTTACCCCACCGCCTGAAATGACTCTGCGCCACCTTCTGCCTGCTCTCATCGCTGGACTAACCTCTGCGGCAACGCTGCTGACAGTCCAAGAGGCCGTCTATGCTCAGGCGGTTGTTCCGCACACGCCCCCTATTGAGCCAGAGCAGCTGGAGCAACAGGGCCTTTTGCTTGCGCAAGAAGCCTCCCAGCTTGCCCAAATTCAGCAGTTCGAGCTAGCCTTACCGAGAGCCCAGCTCGCCTCTCAGCTGGCCAACGATACGCCCCAGGTTTGGCTGCTGCTGGGCCGCCTTTACCTACAGTTGGGAGACTTGCAGCCGTCGGTGGTGTCTTTAGAGAAGGCCCGCTCCCTCGACCCGGAAGACCCGGCGGCGCTGTTCGATTTGGGCACCGTCTACTTTCAGCTAGAAGAGTATCAGCGCTCGGTCGACTACATTGAATTGGGGCTTGACACCAGTCCGGGGGTGGCCGGGGCTTGGTTTGATTTAGCGAACGCCTACTATAAGCTCGACCAATACGATCAGGCCATCGATCGCTACAAAGAGGCGGTGGACCTAGAGTCTGAATTTTGGCCTGCCGTCAACAATATTGGGCTAGTGCTCTATGAGCAGGGCCGCGTTGAGAAGGCTATTGACCGCTGGGAAGACGCGGTTAAGCTGACCGAGCGTGAGGAAGCTGAACCTCAGATGGCGATCGCGGTCGCTCGGTTTGCACAAGGGGAAGAAGAGGAAGCCGTTGAGCAAGCGATCGCCGCTTTGAGCATCGACCCCCGCTACGCTGACCTTGAATTTCTAGAGGAAAACCTGTGGGGCCCACAGCTTCTCTCGCAGACGGAGACGTTCCTGGCGCTGCCGGCGGTGCGTGAGTCGCTGCAAAAAATTCGGGTGCGCCGTGAAACTGCTCCTGAGTTACCTATAGACGAGATGCCGGTGGACGGTCCGGCGTTAGACGAACCAACGGGCGAACCGGCCTCAGAGGAGCCCATGCTGGAGGAGCCCATGCTGGAGCTTGAGCTAGAGGAAGCGCCGCAGCAGTAGATCACACCCACTACTCACAGATCGTCAGCCGCGATAGCTCCTGCACCACGCCGTCTATAGCCTGCAGCATTTGGTCTCCCGATTGCCCAGGCTGGTTCACCATGATGCTAAATACAATGGGGCCGTAGTCAGGATGGCTCAGATAGCCTGACAGCGCCCTGACGCCGCGCAGCGTCCCCGTCTTGGCTCGCAAACGCCCCTGCAGCTCGGTGCCCCGAAACCGCCGCCGTAGAGTGCCGCTTTGCCCTGCTACGGGCAGCGATCCATAGAAAATGCTGCCCCCTGGGGCGCTCCACATGGCTTTGAGCACGGTGACAAAGGTGCTGGGCTGGGCGGCGTTGTAGCGGCTTAGCCCAGAGCCGTCGACCTGCCGAAAGCTGAGGGGGTCAATGCCTAAAGTTGATAGTGCGGCCTGAACCTGTCCTGGGCCGCCGAGGCGAGCTAGCAGGGCGTCTGCAGAGCTGTTGTTGCTTTCGCGGTTGACGATGCCGACCCAGGTCTGCAGAGCGTCGTCTTCGCTTCCCCAAGTCTGTAGGGCGGCGGCGGTGGTGAGCAGCTTGATGTTTGACGCGGGGATGAAAAGGCGATCGCGGTTGCGATGAAAGAGCACTTGCCCGGATAGGGTTTCGGCGACGATGCCCCACTGTGCCGATTGGAAAGTTGGCCGATCTATGATGCGCTGAATTTGACCGTGAAGGTCTTGGGGGCAGTGGTTGTAGGGGCGCTGGGGAGGGGGGCTGTCGAACTGAGCGGCGGCAGGAGAGGGCAGGATAATTTGAACGACCAGGGAGAGCGTCAGCGTTAGCCCCAGTGGCAGAGGCTTAAGCCAGCTTTGGAGAACTTTAAAGGGGGCTCTATAGGGGTTTTGGGGGCAGGGGGTCTTTTCGGACATTAAACTCGTTGGGAAATTAGCTAAAAGACTGAGCTAGGGTGATGCTAGGTATCAAAACGCTTAAAACTAAGGCCGACTGCTGCGATCGCTCACCGAATTGAATCGAAAAGCTTTTGATGCTTTCAATTCAGATGCCTATCCTACCGCTGATTTGGCGAGGCTACTGTGTAGCTTTGAAGAGGGCTGTCTGGGCTTGTCTACCGGCTCCTAGCGCTGTGAGTCAGAGAAGGCTTCAGGAGCGCTGAGGCGATCGCGGTCTATACGGCGGGTAGGTGGGGTGTCGCGGGGTACAGTGCCTCGAAACTGGGCCAACGACCTACATTTACGCTAGCGATCGCCTCGGCGAGCGGGCTACGAGATATCTAAAGACCGCCGCCGCATCAGGTAGGCTAGGGCCTGCCCTTCTCGGTGAGTGATCTTGACGCCGCCGTCGCCAATGGCGATGGGTCCGCTCCACAGGCCCTGTTCGACGTAGTCGCGCAGATGCAGCAGATGGATGGTTTCGCGGATGGCTTCGGGGGAGCCGATCAGCAGGTGGCGGATGTATTCGTCGTTGGGGCCGGGCTGGGGAGTGGTCAGCACGGTGGGTGCGGCCTCGCTGGAAGGCCGCTCGGGATATAGAAATGTCATGGGTTTTCTCTGATGTATTGGGCAGAAAAGCCCCAAAAAGCTGGCCGTCCCTTTCTCTTGGTTCACAATTGAACGCCACACCATTGCCAAAGGCTCCGCCTCGATGGATGACCCGGCGCTCAAGGCCTATTGGCAACAGCGACAAGCCGTGACACCCTCCCGACGCTGACAGCAAGCTGTACAGCGCGGGCTTCCTCAGTGACTCCCAGCTATTGCCGAGACATATCCTGAGATAGGTTTATACTCCGCCTGATGCCCCACGGCAGAGTTTTGAATTTTCATCTCCGCGAGGGAGGATACGCACTATGTGTCGCAGATACATTTGCAAACTGAGGAACGGGTGACTTGCAGCTTTCGCCTACGGGCCCGTCACACTCTTTGCGGGGTGTATCACCTTGCTATCTCTATCATACCAACTGCTAGCCTCAGCGCTGAGCGCACTATCCGCTGTGCATCATTTTGCGGGCGCACTTCGGCTAGCGCGACTCTCATCCCGACGCTCACCCTAGACGGGTAGAGCGCGGGGCTTCTCGTCTAGTCGCTAAAAGCTAGTCAGCTGAAACCTACCCGTCAGCGCACTGCGCAACGGCAGAACGGCCGGTGTTCTGTGTGCGGAGACTCTCTATTCAATGGGGAGGCTCTCGAACTCCACCCCCGCATTCCTAAAGCGCGTGGTGGTCAGAACACCTTCGATAACCTAGAGTTGCTTCATCTCTATTGCCACCAACAAATCCACGCTTGTCCCCTTTAGCTATGGTCTGCTTGAGCCGTGTGCGGTGAGAGTCGCAAGCACGGTTCTGAGGGGAGGGGGTGGCAGCGATGTCACCTCTTTACCCGACAAAGACAGGCCAACTCTGTCCAAGGGTCAGGCCGCGATCGCCGCTTCCAACAGCGATCGCGGTCGTTAGACCAATCTTTTGGGATGTTTCAGAGCTACATCAAGTTGTAGCTTCTAGCGTACGAGTGTACCGCCTTGGGGGTTGATGGCAAGGGGAGAAAAGGCGATCGCATCAGCGATTCATGGCAGAAAGGACAAAAAGACCATACGGCGCTGCACTGAAGCAGCAACCGCGCCTACGCCCCTCCCCCTATTCCAACAAATCGCTGGCGTTCTATGCTTTCTTAATTTGGGAATTCAGAGAGAGCACTGGATTTGGGTCGTGTGGGCCTTGAAAGCTTATTTTTGCGTCACAAATAATTAATGTTGATGAGGTGAATGCCTCGCTGGTGTCTCTGCTGTGGAAGACCCATAGCCTCGTATGCGATCGTAGCGCTCAATTTGTTCGGCAGAGAGAAGCGGCGTAATCTCCAAGTGGGCCTCAAGGTGCGCAGCCCGTAGCTCGCTATATAGCGCTGCTAACTCCTGGGTCTGCTGAAGAAGCGCCTCGGGAGTTATAGTCTCTGTGGCGAATGCACGGCTGAGCGCGCCTTCTTGCTCGACAATCATCTTTCCAATCCGCTGAGCATCGCGCTGCATCTCCTCAAACACGGCATAGGCGACGCCCTCCTGGCTGGCAGAGAGATCTAGATCCGCTTTGAGATCTAGCACATGACGAGGTCCCGGATAGCTGTTCAGCTCTGCCGTACGGGCGTAGCCAGCACCCCGGCCCTCGAGCAAATCATCGATCTCCTGAGCGCTCATCCCTCGAATAGGGCTGTTGGCTTGGCCTACGTAGGGAGACTTAGGAGAAGGCTGCCATAAGGTCATTGCTAATATCCCTAGAGCAAGCCCGCCGGCGAAACTGCCGGACAGCATGGTCATTCTGTTCATAATATTAACTCTCAAAATTTTGGCGCTGCTTGCTCAAGTAACCCTGAAAGCGTTTTGACCCGGCCTAAGCGCTTGAGTGACCTACCCACCTTGTAGAAATTTTCCACCAAGTGATACCAATCAAGCACCTGTCGCTTGACGATGACCTGCTGACCACCGAAGGCTTTGGCTATATTCCACACTCCGTCATGGCCATCGCCAAGACAAGCCAAAATTGGGACGATGCAAGCTACTGTGGCTGGCCTTTAGGCCCATCACCGTTTCCACGTTCTGCTCAGCTTGCTGGAATGACGCTTGGGCGCACAGGCGCATGCAGCACTTCTCTAGCGCAGGAGAGAGCTGGCGATTGGCTTTGAGCCCTAATCGCTTCCCTTGCTTCTGACTCACGCTCACCTCGCCTAGGCAGCTATTCAGCTGTCGCTGTTTGCCGCCCCTGCATTGTCCCCCTGCTGAGAAAAAAACTCTCCAATACGCGGGGCTACCTGCTGCAATATTTGCGATCGCACTTCCCATTCGATACTCTCAAAGTCCTTGAGCTTCTCCGCCTCGGTGTGGGCGTACAGGATGCTGGCTGCTGCTTCTAGGTGCTCCTGCAGTTGAGCTTGTGCTTCGGGCGATAGGTGCTCCATGTCGATCTCTCCATGACTCTGTTACCCCTAGTTTGGCATCCCTATCCTCAAATCGCTCTCTGAGTACTTCTACTCATGTCCAAACTGGGATGCTCCCGAGTATTGAGGGTTAAAGCCAGGATACACCGCTGCTGTTTGTTCTACAGCTTGCGGTCGATTACCGCCGTCAGCCGAGTCAGCGTTTCGTCTAGCTTCTCCTCAATGGTTGGTTCTGCGGCCGCCTCGACTTCGCCTTTCCGCTTCAGTTTTTCAAAAATACGAATAATAACGAAGAGAACAAATGCAATCACGACGAAGTTGAGCACGGCTGCTAGAAACAGGCCGTACTTAATTCCGCCAGCAGACAGGTTGGCGATGTCTTCGACACCTGCAGCCTGCAGGGCCGGGTTGAGGATGATGGGCGTGATGATGTCTTCGATGAACGAGGTCACTACCGCTCCGAAAGCGGCACCGATGACGACGGCAACCGCCAGGTCAACCACGTTGCCGCGCATCAGAAACTCCTTAAAGTCTCTTATGAAGCCGCCTGTAGAGTTGATGGCGCGGTTGCGAGTTTGTCTGTTTGCCATATCTTTAGATTCCTCAAAATTAAGCAGTGTCCCTCTAAAACTCAGGTACAGCCTTGTTCACGCCGGTGTAATGCGCAGCGTCACTCCCGCATTACACCCTCCCAAATCCGCACCTCACGCAGCCGAAAATTGCTGTATCGAGCTGCCTGCTTAGAAGAATATCAGCGTTAAGTCAGGTTTTCATGATTGCGGCCAGGTGTACAGTATTTAGCGATTTTTAATGCATTATACTGTATTAATTTGTCTTGTATTGTGTATGGTCTTTCCCGCTATGGCTGAGTCAGCACAGGGTCTTTTACAAGGTGCCGGTTGAGTTTATTGATATAGATTCAGAAAAATTACAAAGATCAGCACAATGCCCCAGTTGTTGAATGACCAGGGCATAGAGCGCAAGGCCTGGGGGATTACTTATTACCTAAACCTTGCTCAAACTACTGCTCGAAGCGATCAGACCGCCGGAGTTAGTTGATGTGTTTTGGTGAGGAGTTTGAGCTTTCCTCTCGATGACTTAATTATCCCAAAAAGGCTGAGTAGAAAAAAGACAGAAGAGTTGAGGTTTGTCTCAGATATAACCCGCTGATTTGTTCAGGTTGTCAGCCCCCCAGTAGAGTGATTGTAATCACCTTCTGTTGGAGTTGATGCTGCTTAGTACCGCAAGGGTGAGGGGCGCGATCTCCTAAAACTTTGGATCTGTCTTACACTAGGCAAACTGGTGTCGTTTGGAGACTCCTAAAAGTGTTGGTGGGTGGTGTTTGCCCTGCTCTAAGCCAGGGTGCGCTGTTGGCGCGCCTTGCCGTTTGGGCCTTTTGGATTCCCGATACCTGGGTTACGTCATTGACGCACCCTACGTTCTGCCCCTTTACCAGATAACCGATGACCGCTACTAACACCGACTGGCGACAGGGCTCCCTGATCGAACTCACCATCGACAGCCTCAGCGATCGCGGTGATGGGGTGGGGCGCTGGAACGATCGGGTAGTATTTGTCCCCGACACCGTCCCCCAAGATCGAATCAAGGTGCGGCTGCTGCACGTCAAGCCCACCTTTGCTCAAGGGAGACTGCAGGCCATGCTGCAGCCCTCCCCAAAGCGCATCCCCGCTGCCTGCATCGTGGCGGATAAATGCGGCGGCTGTCAGTGGCAGTTTGTGGCTTACGGCGAACAGCTGACGCAAAAACATCGCATCATCACCGATGCCCTGCAGCGCATTGGCGGTGTCGCCGATGTAGACATAGATCCGGTGATTCCCTCTGCTCCGCTGAGCTACCGCAACAAGTCCACCTACCCCCTGCGGCGCTCCGCCACAAACCAGGTCCAGGCAGGCTACTACCGCAAAGGGAGCCACAAGCTGATCAACCTCAACCAATGCCCTGTCCAAGACGATCGCTTAGACCCCATACTGGCGCAGGCCAAGCAGGACATCCAGGCGCGGGGCTGGTCAATTTATGAGGAAGCCTCCGGCACCGGGGCGCTGCGCCACCTATCGCTGCGGGTGGGCCAGCGCACGGGGGAAAAGCTGCTGACGCTGATCTCCCAAACCGACGTCGATGCGTTGCCCGGTTTGGAGGAGCAGGCCCAAGACTGGCTAGAACGCCTTGGCCTTGCGGGGGTCTGCTTGAATATCAATGAGCGGCGCACCAACGTCATCTTCGGCCACATGACTCGGGGCTTGGCGGGTAAGCCCTATATCGCAGAGCGGTTTGCGGACCTAGAGTTTCACATCCGCTCCGCCACTTTCTTTCAAATCAACACGGTCCAAGCAGAGGCGATGCTGACCGTCATTTTGGAAGAGCTGGCTCTAAAAGGTCATGAATCTATCGTTGATGCCTACTGCGGCGTCGGCACCCTCTCCCTGCCGCTGGCTCAGCGCTCCCGCGAGGTGATCGGCGTTGAATCTCACGCTGAATCGGTAGCCCAAGCCCGCTACAACGCGACGTTGAACAATATCGAAAACGTCCGCTTCTACCCTGAAACGGTGGAGGTGTGGCTTCCCAACCAGGTGCGCCCCGATGCCCCCCCGACAATCTCTGCTGACGTGGTGGTGCTCGACCCGCCCCGCAGAGGCTGCGCTCCGGCGGTGGTGGAGGCGTTGGTGAGGCTGCGATCGCCCCGAATCGTCTACGTGAGCTGCAACCCGGCGACCCTGGCCCGCGACTTGAAGGGGCTGTGTGACGGGGGGTACCGAGTGACGCGAGTGCAGCCGATAGATTTCTTTCCCCAAACGGCCCATGTGGAATGTGTGGCCTTTTTAACGTATGGTCAAGTCGGGTCGTAAGTGCCCAATAGATTGTGATCATCTCGTCCCACGGTAGGGGCAAATGGCCATTTGCCCCTACGATGTGGTCAAGCCCGTCCATTGGCCGCAAATCGTAGATTGAATCCCGTGAAATTCAGCGACATCGCCCAGCGTCTCCAGCCCGCCGCCAGCAGCCTCACCCTGCACCCCAACAACGACCCCGAACTGACCCACGTCGCCGCCATTAAAGAAGCGGTCCCAGACGCCCTCAGCTACATCGAGGGGGGAAAGTTCGCCGCCTACCTAAAATCCACCCAGGCCGGTGGCCTGATTCTGCCCGTCAACGACGCCCTCCAGCAGCAGGCCACCGATCGCGGTATTCCCTGGCTCAGCGTCCCCCAGCCCCGCCTCGCCTTTGCCCAGGCGATCGCCCTCTTCTACCAGCCCTACAAACCCGCACCGGGCATTCACCCCACGGCGGTGATCCATCCCACGGCGACTTTGGGCGAAGCGGTTTCCATAGGCGCCCACGCCGTCATTGAGGCCCAGGTTCAAATTGGCGACGGCGTCTGCATCCACCCCAACGCGGTGATCTATCCAGAGGTCACCATCGGCGATCGCACCCTCCTGCACGCCAACTGCACCATTCACGAGCGCAGCCGCATCGGCGCAGACTGCGTCATCCACAGCGGGGCGGTGGTTGGGGCAGAAGGGTTTGGCTTTGTGCCCACCCGCGAGGGCTGGGTGAAAATGGAGCAGTCGGGCGTGGTGGTGCTGGAAGACCGGGTAGAGCTCGGCTGCAGTTCGGCGGTGGACCGGCCCGCCGTGGGGGAGACCCGCATTGCCCAAGACACAAAGCTGGACAACCTAGTGCATATCGCCCACGGCTGCTTCGTTGGGCGGGGCTGCGCCATGGCCGCACAGGGCGGGCTTGCCGGTGGGGTGACGGTAGGCGATCGCGTCATTTTTGCGGGGCAGGTGGGCGTCACGGACCAGGTCACGATTGGCAATGGTGCGACGCTGACGGCTCGCACGGCGGCCATCAATGACGTGAAGCCAGGCGTCACGATGTCCGGGTATCCCCCTATGCCTCATCCCCAGTGGCTGCGATCGGCGGTTATGCAGCGCCGACTGCCGGAACTGCAAAAGACTTTGCGTCAAATGCAGGAGCAGATGGCGCAAATGCAGGCAAAAATCGACGAATTAGAGCAATCCTAGCGCTGATTAGCTGAAATTGGGCCAAAACAACCACCGAGAATTTACTGGAACTTCACCCGAATAACGCGGTCTATAAACCTACATTAGAATTTACAAGTTTCTAACACTATCGTGTTGGCTCTATTGCTCGGAGCAACGTCTTTTGTGAAAAATTTAATGGTTTAATAGGGCGGGCAATTACCTCAATACATCAGGACAATTTCCGTATTCTCAGCCTCCATTTTCTGAAAAAAACTGACCTATCTTGCAATTAGGTCGCGCTGAGGGATACCCATCTACCGCCTTCAATTAGCGCCGTCTTTGAACTAAGGACCAGTTTAAAGGCACTGCGTGCTGTGCTTTTGCAGCGTCAGATCTACCGCTCATGACAGAGCTTTTGACCCAAAGCCGCGTATTTCACAGGGATTTTTTCCTCTGTAGCCGCTTTAGCAGACGTTATTGAGCAGCCCATGTTCTGATTGCGCCCATCTTTATAATTACGCCCGCGCTCTAATCATGGGCGCTGGCGAAGCCTAGCTCACCCAGTGAGAAAACAGCCTCACTACTCCAACGGTGCATCCGCCACAATGCATTCAAAAAATCACCGTTCATGGAGTTTTTCGATTATGCAAGACCAACCTTCTATGACAGACGGCTCGATGGCTATGGACAATGCTGCCGATATGTCGATGCCTCACGGTGATGACCCGATCAAACAGGGCGAGCACATGAAATTTCTGGAGCTAGTGCCAGAATCCGAAGCGTCCCACGTCGCCGTCAAGAGCGGCTCCTGGTTTGACGCCAGCACCTGGAAAGGCGGCAAAATCCCCGGCGATGGCGCAAAAGTTCTGATTCCGGACGGCATTAGCGTTGCCTACAGCCAGGAGAGCGACGCCCGCCTCAAGACGGTGCGCCTAGACGGCACCCTCACCTTTGCCTCCGACGCCAACACCAAGCTTGTTGTCGACACCTTCGTCAACACCCCCTCCGGTACCCTCAACATCGGCAGCGAAGGCAACCCTGTCCAGGCCGACAAAGCGACGCAAATCATCATCACCGCCGACGGGGCGATCGATCGCAGCTGGGATCCCACCTTGATTAGCCGCGGCGTCATCTCCCACGGCACCACCAACATCTACGGCGCTGAAAAGACCGACTTTACGACGCTGCAGAGCGACGTCGCGGCCGGGAACAGCGAGCTAGTGCTCTCAAAATCGCCGACGGGCTGGCAAGTGGGCGACCAGCTGGTGCTCGGCGGCACCGCTAGGAACTATAACGGCTCCCATGAGGACAACAGCAAGTTTCAGGACGAGGTGCTGACGATTACTGAGATCAGCGGTAATCGGGTCAAGTTCACCAATAACGACGTCGGTGAAGGGGACAACACCGTCCTTCGCTATGACCACACGCGCCCCGACGTGGCGGAGAAGGGCCAGCTGAAGCTCTATGTGGCCAACACCACCCGCAACGTCAGCTTCGAGACGGAGGCAGCGGACCTGCCGCCCGGAGAGCGGGGCCACGTGATGTTTATGCACAGCCCCGACGTGGTGGTGCAAAACGCGGGCTTTTACAACTTGGGGCGCTCTGACAAGACCCAGCTGGTGGACGACATCGGCACCAACAAAGACGGGCGCGACGGCACCGGCGGCAACGTGCGGGGCCGCTACGCGCTGCACTTCCACCGTACGGGGGCAGACGACCTCAGCGGCGCTCCGGCTGTGGCCAAGGGTAACGCGGTGGTGGGCAGTCCTGGCTGGGGCATCGTTCACCACGACAGCCACGCGCTGGTGGAAGACAACGTGGTCTTCGACGTGGCCGGGGCGGGCATCGTGCAAGAGGCGGGCAACGAGATTGGCGCTTGGCGCAACAACCTCACCATTAAAACCACGGGGGACGGCGACGGCGGGCTAGGTTTTGGCTTTAGGGACGAGCGGCCCCTCAACTTCGACTTTGGCTTCAACGGCGAGGGCTTCTGGGTGCAGGGGGCTGGCCTGGTGGACTTCAAGGACAATATCGCCATCAGTACCGCAGGGGAAGCCGTCACCTTCCACGGCGGCTTGGACGGCGGCGACAGCGTGCGCGACAAAAAGTTCGTCAAAGTTGAGAACCTGCCCGACTACCTCAAAGATATCGCCAAGAACACCGACGACCAGTCGGTGATTGACGTCGGCACCGTCCCCACCAACTTCGACGGGTTCACAGCCTACAACGCCGAGCGCGGCATTGGCTCCTGGAAGCGCACCATCAACCGGGACAGCCTGGTAAGCATGGATAACTTCGACTCTGAGGGGCTAACCAAACCCGCCCACAACTACCCCTCCACCTACGAAAACTTCCAGCTGTGGAACATTCGGAATACCGGGGTCAACTTCACCTACAACGGCAACGTCCAGCTCAAGAATGGCCTGATTTTAGGCGATGGCGATCGCAGCACCAAGTACGGCGCTAGCGGCATCACCAACAACCACGCCGCCAACAGGCTCTCTCTTGACGGGGTGACCATCAAGAACTTCGAGATTGGTATGAAGGTGCCCCGGGACGGCACCGGCAACAATGGCCCAGCGTTTACTGGCTCTGAAGTTAAAAACAGCACCTTTGACAACAACGGCGTCAATTTTGCCCCCACCCGCCCGCTGGGCCCAGACGACGACGGTAATTCGCGGGGGGAAGAGGACCTAGCCGCCTTCTTTGAAGTGAAGAACGTTAGCTTCAAGGACGTTGAAGGCAACCGGGCACCTACCGCCCGGTTCAACGCTAAAGCGGTGGGCGGCCTGGCCGTGGAATTCAGTGCGGGGGGATCCTACGACCCCGATGCGGGCGAAAACAGCAAGGGTGAAAATCTCAGGGACAAAGCAGGCAAGGGCGTCGTGGCCTACGGCTGGGACTTTGACAACGACGGCACCATCGACGAGTTTGGCCGCACGGTGCGCAAGGCGTTTGAGCGAGAGGGCGATCGCGACGTCACCCTCACCGTCTGGGACACCCAGGGCAAACCCGCTACCACCACCCAGTCCGTCACCGTCGCCTCCGCGACCTTCGGCAACGCCTTCCAAAACAGCGGCTTTAGCGAAACTAAGGTATTTAGCCCTGCCTATAAAGGCAATAGCGCCTTTGCCAACAAGGGCTGGTTTGCCACCGACGGGGCTACCGTGAACGCCAACATGGGCAACGGCGGCGTTGCGGTGCTGTCGGGTGAGAAGTATCGCTCGGGTGTCGGGCAGGCGATCTACGACCAGGGCACCATGACGGGGACACAGACCCTGAGCCTCAACGTCAAAAACACTGAAGGGGGGCTGAAGCCTTGGCAGCTGAACGAAGTTTCGGTAAATCTGTGGGGCGTTGACGGCGAGTTTGGCAACCAGCTCTACGACTACCAGGGGCCTCGCGAGGTGGGGGCGCTGCCGATGGAAAGCACTAAGCTGCTGGAGCAAACGCTGGGAGGCGAGAGCTTTGACTGGAAGACCTTTAAGTGGGATGTGGACTTAGGCGACGGCTACGACTATCTGATGGTGCAGGTGGATGCGGCCAAAGTTGGAAACGGCTCAAATGAGTCGGGCAACTTCGTCGCCATCGATAATGTCAGGTTCGGCGGCGGCACGGGCAAGTCGACAGGCTCCAGTGAGCCGCTCCCAGAGCCATCACCAGAGCCTGAGCCGACCCCAGACCCTGTAGAAGATCCCGCTACCCCTTCTGAAGAGGAACCCGTTGATGAGCAGCCTGTAGAGGAAACCCCTGTGGAGGAAGAACCCGCTACTGAGGAGGAACCCCCCGAAGAGGAGCCTGTCGCTGAGCAGCCCGCTAAAGAAGAGCCGGTAGACGAGGAGCCTCTGGAGGAAGACATTCCTTCTGAGGAGCCTGTCGATGAGCAAGACCCCATGGACGAGTCGGTAGGCGAGGAGCCTGCTGAGGAAGACATTCCCGAAGAGGAACCTACTGCTGAGGAAGAACCCACCGATGAGGAGCCCATCGAGGAAGACATTCCCGCTGAGGAACCCGTTGCTGAGCAGCCTGTGGAAGAGATTCCAGACGAGGAACCCGTTGCCGAGGAAGAGCCTGCCGATGAGGAACCTCTAGAAGAGGAACCTGCTGAGGAAGACATTCCTGCTGAGGAGCCCGTCGCTGAGCAGCCCATCGATGAAGAGCTTCCAGACGAGGACATTGATGAGTCTGTGGAGGAAGACGCTCCCGCCGACGAACCTGTCGCGGAGCAACCCATGGAAGAAGAGCCTATGGACAATGAGCCCATAGACGAGCAACCTATCGAGGAAGACAGTCTCGATGAGGAGCACATGGCGAAAGACCCCGCTGCAGAGGAGCCTGCCGTAGACGACTCTGCAGATCCAATGCCAGACGCAGAAGCGCCAGATGCAGGATCTCCAGACCCCGTCATGGACGAGGCCGACCTCTCTGGCAGCGGCGGACAGAACCAGTTCACCGTTGAGACTGGCGACGACCTAGCGATCGCAGACTTCGGTGGCGTAGGACAGGGCATCAAACCGGAGCAGGCTACCCTCAACGAAGTGGATACCATCCAGTTCAGCGGTGACGGCCTCTCGGCCCGCAACCTGCAGATGACGCAGCAAGGCGATGACGTCATGATGAGTTTCGAGGGCTTTGACACCAGACTCCTGCTCAAGAACATGGCGCCCGACCAAATCGACAACATCCCGCAGCCCGAGGGCAAGACCGTAGGCAACGTCCTGTTCGACGGCCAGCTCAACGTGACGGACAGCCTCGACGTCTTCAACTCAGACGACACCCGAGGCCGTGTCTTTAACCGCAACACCGTCACCTTCCTCAACGACTTAGGCAACCGCGTTGCGGGCTACGGCGGCGGCTCCAACGACGTCATCAACGCTCAGGGCGGCGACGATACGATCTGGGGATACAGCGGCAGCGACGTCCTGCGCGGTGGTGCAGGACGCGATCGCCTCATTGGCGGGGCGCTGCTGACCAAGAACCGAGGGCTTGAGGAGCTAGACGTGCTCTCGGGCGGCGAGGGTGCCGATACCTTCCAGCTGGGCGATCGCCGTGGGGCTTACTACAACGACGGTAAGGCCGATACGTCGGGGCTAAACAGCTTTGCGCTGATTACGGACTTTGACGCTGATGCGGGCGATGTGCTGAAGCTGGCGGGTGCGGCAGAGGACTACAGCCTGGGGTCGATTTCGGAGGGGGGCCTGTCGGGGACGGGGATTTATCTTAACTCTGCGCAGACGCCGGATTTGATTGCTGTGGTGCAGGGTGATGTTCCGGTTGAGCTGGAAAGTGCTGCGGTGCAGTACCTGTAGGGAATCGAAGTCGTAGCCCGGCTTTACCTACCCCGTCAGCCCCTACCAGTTTGGCCGATGGGGTGGGTTGATCTTGCTGCGAGCTATCCAGGGCTTAGCGCCCATCCCACAGCAGCGATCGCCCCTTTCTCTTAGAGCTACAAGGATAGGGCTACTCACAGCTAATTTTAGTCGTTAGAGTATTGAGGTAGCGTGGGCTATTGATAGATGACAAATGACGAACTGCTTCATGTAATTAGAGAAGCAAATTTGGCGAGTGTGAAGAAGCTTTCTCTTGGACGCCGTGGGTTGAGTACGTTGCCGTCCGAAATCGGACAGCTTACAAGTCTTCAGGTACTTGATCTTAGCGGTAACCAGCTAACCAATCTGCCGCCGGAAATTGGACAGCTTACTAACCTTCAGTCGCTCGATCTTCGTGGCAACCAGCTGCGCAATCTACCAGCTGAAATTGGCAAACTCGCTGATCTCCAGAGGCTTAACCTGCGCTACAACCAACTGAACAGTCTACCAGCTGAAGTTGGCAACCTCACTAATCTCAAGACACTTGACTTGAGCTTCAATAATCTCACCAAGCTGCCCTTAGTGGTGCAGGGAAGTCCTGAAAGTATTGGTATACATAAAGTCTCAGCCTAGGACAGGGGTTAACGGTAGGGGTGTTCCATGAGAAGCTTAAGTTCCCCAACTCAAAGCTAAATCAATGGAAACACCCCTGCTTTATCGTCAGCTGATGGACCAACTACGTCAATGGGTCAACCCAAAAGACGAGCGTCACCTGCAAGGCGTTGCAGAAGCAGTCGCTGCTATCCTGCAATCTCAAAGCGCCTGTCTGGGGAAATGGGTCACCTACCTGAGCCATCGAAACTGCGAGGCTAGAGCACACATGGAGCGCCTAAGCTACTTGGTTCACAACCAGCACATCAGCGCTGAGCGCTTCTACGTACCGCTCCTACGCCATGCTCTGCAAGCATTTGACGGCAGCGAGATTACCCTAACTTTAGACACCAGCATGCTGTGGGAGCAGTTCTGTTTGGTGGAAGTCTGTCTGGTGTGGGGTGGGCGCTCGTTTGCCTTGGCTCAGGTGGTGCTAGAGCACAAGAGTGCTAGTGTCGCCTTCAAGGACTACAAACACGTTCTTGAGGCAGCCAAAGCGCTGGTGCCCTCCGGTTGCGGGGTGACGCTGTTGGCTGACCGAGGCTTTGCCCACAGAGAACTGCTGGTCTGGCTCGAGGAGTGCCAGTGGCAGTGGGCGGTTCGGGTCAAGTGTGACATGCAGGTCCGCCTTGCTACTGGAGCGACTCGTTCGGTGCAATATCTATTCCCCCCAGAGCAGCAAGCTTATCTATTACACAATGTCACTGTCTTAGAGGACATTGAGGCGCACCTCGTCACAGGCCACCTTCCCAACGCCAGCGAGCCCTGGGCGGTTCTATCAAGCACGCCCCCCTCCCTGCAAACCTTCGCGCTCTACGGCAAGCGCTTTGGCGGCATAGAGCCGCACTTCAAAGACTACAAGTCGGCGGCCTTCAATGTCCTCGCCTCCGGTCTAAGGGATGCTCAAGCCCTGACGTGTCTATTCATGCTGTTGGACACGGCCTATCTGATTGCGCTAATTGTTGGCATGATCCTTGTTCAGAGCGGTCAACGCTCAAAGCTCGACTGGCATGGCGATAGGGGACTGAGTTTTCTGCAGCTTGGTCTGAGAAATATAGGACGGTGCTGCTACAGGCGAGTGCTACTGCCAACGCTGATTGCCCTACCACCCAAAAGTCCACCTAAAGCCTGTGCCTCGAAGCGCAAGCGAGCCGCTTTAGACTGCCAAATTGAGTTCTCAAGGGTGGTCGTCTTCTCATGATGAGTCCGCTTAAGCCTCCTATGAGATTTCTGCACCACTAAGCCAAGCTGCCAGCCGAGATTGGCTGCCTTACCAAACTTCAATCACTCGATCTTTGCAACAGTCAACTCACTAACCTGCCAGCCGAAATTGGTCAACTTAGTAGACTTGAATCGCTTGATCTGCGCAACAGTCAATTTACAAGCCTACCACCGGAAATTGGTCAGCTTGAGAGTCTACGGCTGCTCGACCTCACCCTTAATAAGCTTGCAAGTCTGCCAGTTGAAATTGGTCATCTCGAGGGGCTAAAATCACTTAATCTTGTTTACAATAAAACTCTCGTAGATCCACCTCCTGAAATTGTTTGCAAAGGCACAGCGGCGATCATAGACTATTTTCGCCAACAGTTGGAGCAGGGACGAGACTATCTTTATGAAGCCAAACTTTTAATCCTCGGGGAAGGCGGGGTAGGTAAAACAACTCTTGCGAATAAAATTGAGAACAACACCTACGCGTTGGATCCTCAAGAGCCATCTACTGATGGCATTGACGTGATTAACTGGAGCTTTTTCCTTTCAGATGGCACAACTTTCAGGCTCAACATTTGGGACTTCGGCGGGCAGGAAATCTATCACTCTACCCATCAATTTTTTCTCACTAAGCGATCGCTCTATCTCGTCGTAGTTGATACTCGTCAAGAGAATACCGATCTTCATTATTGGCTCAGTATTGTAGAACTATTGAGTGACAGCAGCCCTGTCTTGATTGTTAAAAATGAAAAGCAGGAGCGTACTTGTCAGGTTAATGAACGAGCTCTTCGAGGCGAATTTCTGAACTTGAGAGGTATCTTGCCAACTAATTTAGCGACCAATCGAGGCTTGAAAGATATCCTAAAGAGTATTAAGTCTCAGGCTGGTCAGTTACATCATGTAGGAAACCCCCTACCTAAGAAGTGGGTAGACGTACGGCGATCCCTTGAATCAGACGATCGCAACTATATTTCCATAGACGAATACTTCAGAATTTGTGAGGCTAACGGCTTTGAGCGGCGAGACGACCAACTTCAGCTCAGCGATTATCTTCATGACTTAGGAGTTTATCTTCACTTTCAAGATGAGCCACTATTAAGAAAAACCATTATCCTCAAACCTGAATGGGGAACAGCAGCTGTCTATAAAGTCTTATACAATAGAGAAGTCTTTAATAATCAAGGGTGCTTTATCCGCTCTCAGCTCGATGCAATCTGGAACGATAATCAGTATGAAGATGTACGCGACGAGCTACTGCATTTGATGATGCGATTCAAGCTTTGCTACGAGATCCCTACTCGCTCCGGCACATACATTGCGCCCAACTTGCTCTCGATTGAGCAGCCAGAATACGATTGGGACAACACACATAATCTCATCTTGCGCTACGAGTATGAATTTATGCCTAAAGGTCTTCTTACTAGGTTTATCGTTGAGATGAATCCCTGGATTAAGGAGCAGCGTTTCGTGTGGAAGAGCGGCGTCGTTCTCGTCAAAGATGATGCTTGCTCCGAGGTCATTGAGCACTATAGCCAGCGCAAGATGCGCATCCGCGTGTCCGGACAGCGCAAAAAGGAGCTGCTTGCTATAATTACCCACGAGTTCGATAAAATCCACAGCTCTTACGAACGGTTACAGTATGAAACCCTCGTACCCTGCAACTGCTTTATCTGTAGCGGTACTCAAGATCCCCATGTGTATCAGCTTGATAAACTGCAGCGGCGCTTATCGGATAAGCGGTACAAGGTTGAGTGTGACAAGAGCTACGAAATGGTGGATGTGCGATCGCTCATTGATGATGTCATGGGCACGTCTGCGGCAGAACTCCAGTCCGAGCTAGAGAGAGACAAGGCAGACACTCTAACCATCTCAAGACCCAATCGTAGTCAAGTCTTCATCAGCTACAGTCGTCAAGACAGTGTGTGGTTCGAAAAATTGCATACCTTCCTCAGACCTATGGTGCGCAGAGGCACGGTTACAGAATGGGATAATACCCAAATTCAGCCAGGTGCTGAATGGCGCAGCGAAACCGAAACTGCGATTGCATCGGCAAAAGTCGCCATCCTTTTGGTTAGTCCCGATTTCCTAGCATCGGACTTTATTGCCGACAACCAGCTTCCCCCGCTCCTAAACGCTGCAAAGCGCGAGGGACTCACTATTATCTGGATACCCATTCGTCACAGCGGCTACAGCAATACTGAAATTGCCAACTACCAAGCCGCTCAGCCCCCCCAGCAGCCCCTCAATAGCCTTGAGGAGCACGAGCAAGACGCCGCGCTCGTTAAAATCGCCGAGGCCATTAGAGACGCCGCAAATTGCTAACACACATTACCGCCGCCGGCTCTTACTCACCATCTTCCGAGAAAAGCGTAGATTCAGGTGCTCCTGCTCCGTCCACTCCTGCAGGATGCGAAAGAAAGCCTGCCGGTCCTCCGCCTGCAGCACCGCCGTCTGGTCCGCCGTCTCCAAAACGTAAGGATAACCCCCGCCAATAATCACCTCACCCCGGACCCAATCCACCACCCGGTTCACTAGCCCCGCCTCATGCACCCACAGGGGGATTTCCAGCCGCGCCGGGTAGCCCTCGCGGGTGGTCTTCAGGTAAGTAAACGCCACCTGATCGCTTTGATCGCCGTAGTCCCGCAAAATGCCCGATCGCAGGCACTGCATCAGCGCAGTGCGATCGCCCCAGTTCATATATTTGTGTAGCAGCTGAGCGTCATGGATAGAGCGGCAGGGGGGGAGATTGAACTGATGCTGGAGCATCACGGTGATGTCGCGGGCGTAGGTCGTGTCGACATAGCCCACCAGCGGCACCCGGCAAGATTGACTGGCCTGCAGCAGCGCCACAAAGCAGTCCACATATTCCTTTTGCAGGTCAGGGTCAAACATGCGGGCAAAGGTGCCCACCAGCGACCCGTCAAAGAAAACGAGGCAGTCTTGGCGATCGGCATGCTCCTCTATATATTGAATCAACCGCTGGGTTTCCATTTCAAAGCGGCGAAAGTTCACCTTGCGGTCGGCAGGTTCGCCGCTGCTGCTCACCTGCAGATCCCCCGGCGTCATCACGTCTAGGTCAATGTCTTTTTCATAGCCGCCGCTGGGCAGGTGGGGGTTCTCGAACCAGCCGATTTGTACTAAGGCCACCGGAATCGACAGGTCTTTACCGGAATAAATCTGGGAGCCATCCACCGCGAAGGTGCGAATTCCCGTGAGGCGATCGCGTACCCAGTCTAGGCTCTGGGCGCGGCTGGTCCAGGTGAGGTTGGCAGCCATCACCCCGTGGTCGCTATCCTCTAGAGAGCCCAGCGGCAGCGCCCCGTAGTCCTCAGGGTCCTCTGGCGGCTTGAACGACTCCAAGGGCTGCTGCGTCATTTCGCCCAACGCTGCTCGATATTTCTGCAGGTAACCCAGCGTTTTTTTATCAAACACCGTAAAATCTTCGCGCTTTGCCTTAAGAATTTCGTGGATGCGCAGCGGTTTCAGGGGCATGTTAGCTAGTACAAAGCAACGGTGATCACAATTTTATCGGCTGAACATCTCAGAGAGTGAGTTATTTAGGGAATGTTTCAAATTGGGGCGATCGCCCATCGGTGTGGACGGGGTGGGGGCACAGCATGCTGCGCCCGTACGTGCGGGAATGCCCAATTTGCCGTGATGCAGCCGCCCCGCAAAAGGTATCGTTATGTTAAAGATAATGTCATTACAGATACATCTAGCGCCCCAAATCCATACTCCATCAGACGTCTATGATACGATTCATCCCGTAAGTCACTAGGCATTTGGGAGAAAAGCGTTGGTACTACGGGTTGCTGTCGTCGGGTCAGGGCCAGCAGGCTCCTCTGCTGCTGAAGTCCTCGCCAAAGCAGGTATCGAGACCTATCTATTCGAGCGGAAGCTAGACAACGCTAAGCCCTGCGGCGGTGCGATTCCGCTGTGCATGGTCGATGAGTTCGACCTGCCGCCAGAAATTATTGACCGGCGCGTCACCAAGATGGAGATGATCTCGCCTTCCAACCAGGTGGCAGACATCCGCATCCGCAACGAGGGCGAGTACATCGGCATGTGTCGCCGCGAGGTTCTAGACGGCTTCCTGCGCGATCGCGCCGCTCGTACGGGCGCTAAGCTGATCAACGGCACCGTTCACAAGCTGGAGCTGCCCCAAACCACAGACGGCCCTTACACCCTGCACTACACCGATCACTCCCAGGGCAAGGGCGAAGAGGCCATCCGCACCCTCAAGGCCGATGTGGTCATCGGCGCAGATGGCGCTAACTCCCGCGTGGCCCGCGCCATCGACGCCGGAGACTATAACTACGCGATCGCCTTCCAAGAGCGCATCCGCCTGCCTGAAGACAAGATGGCCCGCTACGAAAACCTAGCGGAAATGTACGTCGGCGATGACGTCTCTACCGACTTCTACGGCTGGGTGTTCCCCAAGTATGACCACGTCGCTGTCGGCACTGGCACCATGCGGAACAACCAGGCCAGCATCAAGCAGCTGCAGGTGGGTCTGCGCAAGCGGGCGGCCCGCAAGCTAGAGGGCGGCGAAATTATTAAGGTAGAAGCGCACCCCATTCCCGAGCATCCCCGCCCTCGCCGGGTGGTGGGCCGCGTCGCGCTGGTGGGAGACGCCGCCGGTACGGTGACCAAGTCCTCGGGTGAGGGCATCTACTTCGCCGCCAAGTCGGCCCGCATGTGCGCCGAGATGATCGTGGAGCGCTCCGACGCTGGTCAGCGGATGCCCAGCGAGGCAGACCTCAAGGCCTACATCAAAAAGTGGGACAAAGAGTACGGTATGACCTACCTGGTGCTCGACGTGCTGCAGCGGGTGTTCTACCGCTCAGACGCTACCCGCGAGGCCTTTGTAGAGATGTGCAGCGACCTCGACGTGCAGAAGGCGACTTTTGACAGCTACCTCTATAAGACGGTGGTGCCTATGAACCCGCTCAAGCAGCTCAAAATTACCGCGAAGACGGTAGGCAGCTTACTGCGCGGTAATGCGATCGCACCTTAGAGGGCACCCGTTAATGGTCCATTACGCCTCCAATTAGATTTCATCCCTGAATGCGCTCCCCCTTACCAAACGGTAAGGGGGTTTTTTCTAAGCCTGCTGGACAGCGCAAAGCACGGCCTCTCTCCGTTGTGAGGGAAAAGTCCGCGCTTGAATCAACAGGAGGTATAGGCTACGAACTAAGCGATCGCCTCCTGCATAGCGGGCGCTATCAGGCTAAAGGCTCGCCGCGATTACGGGCAATATTTTGGGCGATCGCCAGCCCGAGGCCAAAGCCCCCCGCCTGATAAACCGCTTGGCCAGATCAAGCAGGTTGTGCAGCTGCAGCTTGCCTTGAGCGGTGCAGGGCAACATTAGCAGGCTTTCGGTCAGCGCCGTCAGCTGGGTGGCAGCACTGGCGATCGCTACGTAATTTTGACGGCGCTCGTTTCTTCAAGCAGGCGACGCATGAATACTTCTGAATCACTGAGGTGCATCTCTGAGAGCGCGACCATCTCCTCAACGCTGTAGCTGTCGTCACTATCGATCACCTCAGTGATCCAGGTCGAGAGGGTTTCAGGGTGCTCAATCAACTCTTGCGCGAAGTCGAGCGGCGTTTTGTTGGCGGTTTCAGGCTCTACCTTGGCGGCAAGGCAAAAGTTAAGCAGTTTGCCCAGCGTTGTCTCCGGCGTAGTGCAGAGTAGAAAAGCCATCGTTTGGGCCAAAAGCTGCCGGTCTTCCATCAATCGCTCCTCTATTAACGGCCTACTACAGGCTCTCTTCCGAAGAGACTTTATCATATTCTTCCGAGCGAGCGAAGCAGCCCCCAAGAGATTTTGCAGGGGCGAGGCCCGGTGTGACATCATCAGCAAACTGGAGGCTAGTCTGCTGCTCCAAGCAGGTTGACGACCTCGCTCGCCACAAACGGCAGCAGCTCCTCATTTTGACTATGTCCCTCCGTGAACACCACCAGCAAAAACGGTGGCGCATTGGGTATCTCAACGTAGGCCGCGTCGTGGCGCACGCGACTGGTCCAGCCGGCCTTGGACCAAACCCTGGCGCTTTGGGGCAGCCCCCCACCTAAGAACCCCGTCACCTGGTTCTCAGGGTTTTGTGCTAAAGCTGCAGGGTCAAGACTGCGGGCCATTAGGTCCATCATCTGCTGCGATCGCTGGGCCGTTACCGCGACGCCACCAATAATGCTGTGAAGCAGCCGCGCCGTCGCGTCGGTGGTCAGCAGGTTGCGATTTCCTAAGGCAGGGCCGAGGAAAGCTTGCTCCCGTCCGTAAGGCCCATCACACCAGGTTTTTTGATTGACGTTGACGGTGGCTAGCTCTTCCCAGCCGAGGGAGCGGTAGTAGCGGTTGACGAGGTTGCGCTGCTGCCGCCAGGTTTCGAAGGGGCCAGCGGGGATCTCTGGGCCGCTAGTGGTGCCCGTCAAGCAATCGACCACAAGGCCAGTGGCATCGTTGCTAGAGTCGACAATCATGTCGGTAACGGCTCGCTCTAGCTCTGGCGTCAGGGCGATCATGCCGTTCTCTAGCCACTCGTGAACCGCCACCAGGTAAAACAGCTTTACCACGCTAGCGGGGTAAAGGCACTCAACCCCACGATAGGAAAACCCACGGATGGCCATCGTCCAAAAGTCGTCGGCGTTGAGCGCCCCGCCGGTATTTACAGGAACGGGGTCATCGTAGATGATCCAGGTAAGGGCCATCTGGTTTTTTGCCAGCTTAGGGAACTTGGCCCAAACGGCGTCGAGCAGGCGATCGCCCAGTGCTTGAAGGGGCGCATCACGATGGAAAAATGGCATATGGCATCTCCGACGACATCTGAAGACCCTCAATACACCTGTCGAACCCCGCTAAATCTCTATAGTTCGCCTGAGTTAGCGGAGTTAGCGACTCAAGCTCAAGAGGGCCGCCAACTGCGTATCTTATCACCGCCAGGCGATCGCCCCCCCAAAGGACGCGAGCGGGGCGGTGCCGGTAGCCCCCAAGGCGCGATTGAGGTGCTGCTGTGCGAAGACGACTACCCCGGCTGGATTGCCGCCGCCGACCAGCGCCAGCTGCAGCTCGCAAACCAGCCCTATCAGACCGTCCACGCGTCCCGCCAACAGATTAGCGAGCGACTCCCCCAGGTCATCGGCTTTGCTAAGGCAGCTTTGGCCCGGCCCAATACCTATCTATGGGGCGGCACCCTCGGCCCCGACTACGACTGCTCGGGCCTGATGCAGGCGGCGTTTGCCTCGGTGGGGGTGTGGCTCCCCCGCGATGCTTACCAGCAGAGCGCCTTTACCCAGGCGATCGCGATTGAGACGCTCCAACGGGGGGATCTGATCTTTTTTAGCGCCGAGGGCGCTGAGCGCATTAGTCATGTGGCCCTCTCCCTTGGGGGCGATCGCTACCTCCACAGTTCGGGGAAGCGAGGGCGCAACGGCATTGCCATCGATCTGCTCTCAGCCGCCGGAGACGCCGTCAGCCAGGCCTACTACCGGCAGCTGCGGGGGGCAGGCCGCGTGACGCAGAGCTATCGGCCCCAGGGAGTCCCCTTTCAGTGCTAATACGTCGCCTGAAGCCTCTGCTGCGCTGGTTTATTCTGGGGGGGACGCTATTCTTCCTGGCCCAGGCCGCTAAAGACCACTGGCGAGAGGTGGCTGCGCTGCGGCTAGATGCAGCGGGGTGGCTGCGCTTACTGCTGGCCTTGGGGGTGACCCTACTGGCCCATATCTGGACAGGCTGGGTGTGGGGCTGGATTTTGCGATCGCTGGGGCACCCCGTCTCTGCCCGCTGGAGCACGCTGGTTTACCTGAGAACTAACATCGCCAAGTACCTGCCGGGAAACGTCTGGCACTTTTACGGGCGGGTTATGGCCGCTAAGGCGGCCAACATTGCGGTCATGGTTGCGGTGGTGAGCGTAGTGCTGGAGGCGCTGCTGATGGCGATCGCCGCCTTGACGGTGGGGCTGGTGGGCAGTCCTTTCGGGGGGCTACAGTGGCTGGGGCTAGGGGTGGGGCTAGGAGCGGTGCACCCCCGACTGCTCAACCCGCTGCTGGGGCGACTAGCGCGGTCAAAGGGAAAGTCTCTAGAGGGTAAGGCGGGTCAGGAGGGGGCTTTTGAGGCTTCTAAAGATAATCTGCCTCAAGACGACCCAGCCAAAGACATCCTGCTCGCCCGCTACCCTCTGCGGCCCTTGCTCGGAGAGCTGGGCTTTCTGCTGCTGCGCGGGGCAGGTTTCTTGGTGGCGGTGCGCGCCCTCACCCCCGTCGCCCTAGGGGATGTCCCGCTGCTGCTGAGTGGCTTTAGCCTGGCCTGGATGCTGGGGCTGGTGGTCCCCGGAGCGCCCGGAGGCATCGGTGTCTTTGAGGCGACGGCGCTGGCGCTGCTGGAGCCGGTGCTGCCGGCGGCCGTACTTCTGGGGGCGATCGCCCTTTACCGGCTGGTGAGCACCCTGGCGGAAGCCATTGGGGCAGGCGGCGCGATTGTGGTAATGCGTTTACGGCGGTAGATCGTCTAGAATTTGCGCGGTTTGGGTGGCCCACTGGTCATTGCCCTGGGCCTCAAATAGGGTTTGGGCATAGTCCAACACCCGCCGGGCGTCGGCATACTGCCGCTGCTGAGCAAAAATCAGCCCGGCGCTGTAGTAGGCGCTGGCGTAGGCGGGATTGACCTGTGTGGTTCGCCGGAAGGCGTCTAGGGCCTGAGGAAATTGCTGCTGCTGATAGAGCGCCAGCCCCCGACTGTAGTGGGCTTCTGGGTAGTCAGGTCGCCGGGCAATCGCCTGATCGAAGGCGGCAATGGCCGGGCCAAGCTGCTGCCGCTGTAGGTAGATCTGACCTTGGTAATAGGCGGGCTCGGGGGCATTGTCGCTGAGCTGGTGGGCACGGTCGAAGGCCGTCAGCGCCGCGTCAAGGTCGCCCTGGCCCCGGTACACCAGCCCCAAGTTGTAGTGGGCTAGCCCCAGCTCGTCGTCTAGGGCGATCGCCCGCTGCAGGTACCCTTTCGCTTGGTCAAACTGACTGCCCTCCAGCAGGGTTGCCCCCAGATTGGCGTAGGCCACCGAGAAAGCGGGGTCGGCCTGGGTGGCCTGGTAAAAGGCATTGGCGCTTTGCTGGAGCTGTCCCTGCTGTCGTAGGGCTAGCCCCAGGTTGTAGAAGGCGGCGGCAGAGCTGGGGTCGGTCTGGGTCGCCTGCTGAAAGGCAGCGGTTGCCCTCTCAAGATCGCCCTGCTGAATCGCCTCTAGCCCCTGATTGATCAGGTTACCCGCCTCGCGGGCTGCTTCGGATGACGGCGGGGCAGACTGCGCAAGGGCGGCGGGCGACATCAGCAGTTCTAGCGGCCCGCCTACCAGCAGGACCGCCATGGCGATAAGTGCCGTCGCCGGGGCGATCGCCTGACGGCTTTGGACGAGCCATGGTGCTAAGGGGACTTTCGGACGTCGAGTGAATCGAGTTAAGGTCATGATTTGGAGAAATGCATCGACGCTCAGCGCAAACGCGGTGGATACGCCATAGATTATGGTGACTAGCGTATAGTTTTTATTTTACGAGGCATCAGCGCTCCCCCCGGTGGATGGATAAACTAGATCAAAGAGAATGGCTCTTAACCAACGGATTGGGCAGCTTCGCCTGTGGCACCATCAGCGATGCTCGCACCCGCACCTATCACGGGCTAATGGTAGCGGCTCTAAACCCGCCCACCCGCCGGCAGCTGCTGCTGGCGGGCATTGACGCTTCGCTGGACTACCAAAGCAGCTGGTATGACCTGAGCACAAACCACTGGGGAAGCGGCAGCATCAGTCCCTCCGGCTATCAGCTGCTGCAGTCGTTTCAGCGCTACCCTATCCCCACCTGGATCTGGGGAGACCAGAACTGGCGGATCACCCGGCAGCTGCTGATGCCCTATGCCTGGCTAGATCCACCGGATACAGACGACAGCCCTAAAGAAGGCGGTGCCATAGCCCGCCAGCGCCTGCTCCTGCACTATCACTACCAGGGTGAGACGGCAGCGCTGCTCAAACTGCGGCCAATCATCGGCGATCGCGGCTTCCACCATCAGCAGTCTGGTGATGAAGAGGTGCAGTTTGAGCAGACTACGGGCGATCGCCAGGTGCTGCTGCAGGCCATTCGTCCGCAGCAAGCAGGCACCGCCTGGACGCTGCAGTGGACGGCGGGGGACTACACCCCAGACGGGGTATGGTACTGGGACTATTGCTACCCTGAGGAGACGCGGCGGGGGCTAAGCGATCGCGAAGACCTTTACAGTCCCGGCTATTTAACGGTGCCTTTAGAGCCGGGGCAAAGCGTGACGCTGGAGGCCAGCTTAGGCAATGGGTCCCCCTTGACCCTCGGCGATCGCAGCTTTAATGACGCTCTCCACGCCGAGAGACACAGGCTGGATCGGCAGATTGAGCGGATGCGGGCCTCGGGCAGTCCGGCACTGTCGTCAGCGCTGGCTCCCCCGGTGAACTCGTCTCGTTCGGAACCAGGACCGGCAGACCCAGACGAACCGGAGGCGCTCTCTAAAGCAGCGGCCCTTCGGCAGCTCCTGCTAGCGGGCGACCAATTTGTCGTCTACCGCGAGTCGGTGTCGGGGCCGACGGTTTTGGCGGGCTATCCCTGGTTTAGCGACTGGGGGCGAGATACGCTGATTTCTCTACCGGGCTTGGCCCTAACCACGGGACGGTTCACCTTGGCAAAGGGCCTGCTGCGCACCTTTGCCCGCTACTGCGAATACGGTCTTATTCCCAACAGCTTCCCCGACGTTGGCAGTCAGCCGTTCTACAACTGCCTCGACGCCTCCCTCTGGTGGATTGAAACCCTAGGGCTTTACCTAGAAACCACCCGAGACTGGGACTTTTTGATAGAGCAGTACCCCACCGTACAGAAAATCTACAAGGCGCTAACCATCGGCACGCTGCACAATATCCGCGTCGATGCGGTGGATGGACTCTTAACGTGGGACACCCCCCATTTCGCCCTCACCTGGATGGATGCGGTCGTTCAAAACCAGCCGGTAACGCCCCGCCGGGGAAAACCAATCGAGATCAACGCTCTATGGTACTCCAGCCTGCGCTGGGCCAGCCGCTGGACGTCGTGGCTAAAAATTAACGCCGATATTCCTGGAATAGACCGACAGGCTCGCCGCTACCAACAGCAGGCCGACCAGGTCAGCAATTCGCTGCAGAAATATTGGAATCCCCGCCGGGGCTATTTCTACGACGTTATCGGCCCTGATGATCGCCCCGACGATCGCATCCGACCCAACGCTATCGTGGCCCTCTCCCTCTCCCACTGCAGCTTCTCGCCCCACCACGGGCGAGCCGCGCTGCTATTGGCCCGCGATCGCCTTTTGACTCCCTACGGCCTGCGATCGCTAGACCCAGCAGAGACGGACTACGTGGGCCAATACGCCGGGAACGTCGCCCACCGGGACCTGGCCTACCACCAGGGCAGCGCCTGGACCTGGCTGCTCGGGCCCTTTATCCGGGGGTGGCAGCGCTTCTTTCCCAACGATCCCCTGCCGCTGAGCTTAGATCTGCTGCTCCAGCACTTCGACCACGACGGCTGCATCGGCTCGATTTCAGAGCTGTTTGATGGCGACCCGCCCCACAGCCCTCAAGGAGCGATCGCCCTGGCGTGGTCAGTTGCGGAGCTGATTCGCCATTGGTCAGATTTGGAGAATTAGACAGAATTCGGAACTTAACGTGAAGGCTTAACGACTATGCTACGAGCAGTTGTTCATGAAATCTTTAAAGCAAGCCCTAAACTTATGTCTCTTTTTGCACACAAACTTTGGCTTCTGGGTGGTATTTTCCTTGGCGGAACAGCATTGATTTTTCCAAGTGAGCAGGCAAACGCCCAGCGTTTCCCGCTTCCAGCATCACAAGAGTTAGCCCAAGCTGAATCGCCAGAGTCAGAGCCGCCAACCCTTGTGGAGCTAGCCGCCAGCAGCGACGCCTTCGACACCCTTGTTCAAGCGCTGCAAACGGCTGAACTTGTAGACACCCTCTCTGGTCCCGGACCCTTCACCGTGTTTGCCCCCACCGACGATGCGTTTGCGCAACTGCCCGACGGCGTCGTCGAGGCGCTGCTTCAGCCTGAGAACCGCGGCCTGCTGGTAGATATTTTGACGTACCACGTCGTTGACGGTGAAGTGCCCTCAACGGCTGTCACCTCCGGCCCTGTGTCTACGCTGTCGGAAGATGAGCTAACGGCAGAGGTCGGGGATGTGATCACGGTCGACAGCGCAACGGTGGTTCAGCCCGATGTCCAGGCGAGCAACGGAATTATTCACGTCATCGACGCGGTGCTGGTTCCACAATCGGCGCTGCCCGAGGTTCAAGCACTTCTAGAAGAGACGGCAGTTACAGAGCCGGCTCCAGAACCTGCTCCGATGTCAGAACCTACGCCCGCCCCAGAGCCAGCGCCGGAACCAGAAGCTCGCTCCTCCCGCCCCGAGCCCTCGGCAGCGCAGCCGGTGCGCGGGCTGTGGTAGCGTCCCCTACGTAGAGGCATGTTCTTAAAAGTCATGACTCCTTGAAGTACGCTGTTTAAACGCTGGGGCCTCTGTGCTCTGGCGTTTATTTTGTGCGTGGATCACTGCAACGCTATGGCAACTCCAAACTCTATTCAAATTCAGGTTAACGGGAAATCTCAAACCTGCTTCCCCGACCTCTCTGTGCCCGAGCTGCTGACCTCAATTGGTCTCAACCCTCGTCTAGTGGCGGTGGAGTACAACGGCGAGATTCTACACCGTCAGTACTGGGAGACGACCTCGCTTCAGGAGGGCGATCGCCTAGAAATCGTCACCATCGTGGGGGGAGGATAACTTTTTTCCGTGGTAGATTATTTTTAGGCAAGCAAGGCGGCTAAGGCCTGCTATTGCCTCAGTTCAGGGTGCGTTCACTATGCCTCAGCTCTACGACGCCTTTATCTCCTATGGTCGCGCCGACAGCAAAGCGTTTGCCGCTAAGCTCTGCCAGTTTCTCACGGCCCAGGGCTACCGCGTCTGGCTCGACCTGAACGACATTCCCCTAGGCGTCGACTATCAAAAGCAGATTGACGCCGATCTAGAGCGATCGCACAACTTTATCTTTGTGATGTCGCCCCACGCGGTGAATTCTGCCTACTGCCGCCTAGAGGTGGAGCGGGCGATCGCCAGGCACAAGCGCGTCATTCCCCTCCTGCATGTCGACGAAGTCAGCCGCAGCACTTGGCAGCAGCGCAGCCCCTTCGGTACCCCTGAGGATTGGGCCGACTATCAGGCGCAAAAGCTGCAGTTTGGCGATGTGCGCAACCCCCGGCTGCACCCTATCTTAGGCAAGCTCAACTGGATCTATGGGCGAGAAGGCGAGGACGATGTCTCAGCCGCTTTTGCGGGAATAGCGGCGATTTTCGAGCGGCACCGCGACTACGTCTACACCCATACCCAGCTGCTGCTCCAGGCGCTGCAGTGGTCGCAGCAGCGGCAGTCGCAGTTTTTGCTGGTGGGCGAGGCGAGGGAGCGCGCCGAAGCCTGGCTCAAAATCCGCTTCAAAGACGAGCAGCCCCCCTGCACCCCCACCGACCTGCATGGGGAGTACATCACCGAGAGCATCAAGAACGCCAGCAACCTGATGAGTCAGGTGTTTCTAGCCCATGCGGAAGCAGACAGAGCCGTAATGGAGAAGGTGAAGCGATCGCTGCAGCGTGAGGGAATCACCGTTTGGACCAGCGCTAACGACATTCAGACTGGAGAGGCGTTTCAGCAGGCCATCGACCAGGGCGTTGAGCAGGCTGACAACGTGGTCTATCTGCTGTCGCCAGAGTCGACGCGGTCGACCTTCTGTCAGCACGAGCTAGACTACGCGATCGCACTTCGTAAACGCATTGTGCCGATTCTGGTGCGCCCTACTGAGCCGAGCAGTCAGCCGCTGGGCCTTAGAGGCCTGCAGTACATCGATCTGACAGACAACGAGCGGGAGGAAGACTATCAGCTGGACGAAAGTCAGCTGCTGCGGATTCTCAAGACGGATAAGGCCTATCACCAGGCTCACAAGCTGCTGCTCACTAAAGCCCTCAAATGGCAAAGGCAGCACCATAACCCCAGCATTTTGCTGCGGGGCTACAACCTGCGGCAATTTGAAACCTGGCTGAAAACGGCGAAGAAGCGACTGGCCCACCGCCCTACAGACCTGCAGGAGGAGTTTGTTCAGGAGAGTCTCCGGCAGCCCCCCGCAGAGTCACTGGATGTCTTTATCTCCTACTCTCGCTCAGATTCAGACATCGCCCGTCGGCTCAACGACAATCTACAGGGCTACGGTAAGCTCACCTGGTTTGACCAAGAGAGCATCGCTGTTGCTAGCGCTGACTTCCAGCAGGAAATCTACCAGGGCATTGCCGCCTGCGACAACTTTCTATTTATCTTGTCGCCCCAGTCGGTGGCCTCTTCTTACTGCGCCGACGAGGTGGAATACGCCGCTAAGCTCAATAAGCGGCTGATTACGGTACTCCACCGCCCGGTGCAGCCCGGCGATCTTCATCCGCAGCTGGCTAAGGTGCAGTGGATTGATTTCACCCGCCAAGGCAGTTTTGGCGACTGCTTTAACCCGCTCGCGCGCGCCTTGGATACAGACCGCGAGCACGTGCATCACCACACCAAGTGGGCGCAGCGGGCCATCGAGTGGGAGCAGAAGAATCGCAGCGAAGACCTGCTGCTGCGGGGCAGCGAGTTTGCAATCGCTCAAGACTGGTTCCAAGCCTCTTCCACCCAAAAGAAGCAGCCCGCCCCCACCAGCCTGCATCAGGACTATATCTACGTCAGTAAGGACGTGATCGAGGCCCAAGAGCGGCGGGAAGAGCGGCAGCAGCAGCGCCTAAAAGTTTTGCTGAGGGCCGTCAGCGTCGCTCTGGTGGTGGCTTTGGGGACAGGAGCTTTTGCCCTCAAGCAGACCTACAGCGCCGTCAAAAGTGAAATTGAGGCATTGACTCAGGCCTCCCAGGCCTCGTTTACCGTCAACCCAGATACTTTTGATGCCTTGCTGCAGGCTTTGGAGGCGGGCACGCGCCTACAGCGAACGATTTTGCTGAAGCACGACCCTGCCCTGCGGGCCAAGGTGATGACGGCGCTAGCCCAGGCGAATTATTGGGTGAAAGAGCGCGATCGCCTAGAAGGCCACGGCGACTATGTGCGGGCCGTGAGCTTTAGCCCTGATAGCAGCTTGATTGCGACAGCCAGCTATGACAGTACCGTCAAGCTCTGGGGACGGGATGGTCAATTACTCCAGACATTGGCAGGCCATTCGGACTTTGTCAAAAGCGTGAGCGTGAGCCCTAACGGGGATCTGTTGGCCTCTGCGAGCAACGACAAAACGGTAAAGCTGTGGACACCGGCGGGAGATGAGGTTATGACCTTCACCGACGCCGACGAGCCGCTCAACGACGTGGCCTTTAGCCCCAACGGGCTGCTGCTGGCTGCTGCTGGGGACGAGCGGTACAGCATGGCTTTGGTCCAAATCAGGGAATTTGCTCACCGTTCTCCAGGGGCATGAGGCCCGAGTCACTGGGGTTAGCTTTAGCCCTGGCGGTCAAACCATCGCCACCGCCAGCTTCGACAACACCGTAAAGCTGTGGACCTTGGATGGGCAGCTCCTACATACGTTCGTCGGCCACCAAGACGCTGTGTTTGACGTTGGCTTTAGCCCAGACGGCGCTATTTTGGCGTCATCAGGCCTCGACCAAAGCGCTATTTTATGGGACGTTACTCAACGCATCAAACGGCAGGTTCTACAGCATCAGGAGCTGATTAGCAGCGTCCAGTTTAGCCCCGATGGTAAAACCATCGCGACGGCTAGCGAGGACGAGACCGTGAAGCTGTGGAATAGCGGTGGGGATACGATTGCGACGCTTCGGGGGCACCGTGGCCGGGTGTCCGATGTTGGCTTCAGCCCCGACGGGCGGGTGCTTGCGTCTGCCGGTCTCGATAAGACGGTAAAGCTCTGGCAGCTCGACTCCCCGCTACTGACGTCCGTTGAAAATGCCCACGACGGCGCAATTTATGGGATAGATATTAGCCCCGATGGCCAGGTGATTGCCACTGCGGGTGAAGATAGCACTGTCAAGCTGTGGGACCAAGAGGGCAATTTACTCCAAACGATAACAGGGCATTTAGACGGCGTTAATAGCGTTCGCTTCAGCCCGGACGGACAGCGAATTTTAACAGCCAGCGCTGACAAAACGGCGAGAATTTGGCAACGGGATGGCCAGGCGATCGCTACCCTATCAGGTCATGAGGACGTGGTCATTAGCGCTCAGTTTAGCTTTGACGGGCAAACCGTTGGTACGGTGAGCTTTGACCAAACCGCCAAGCTCTGGAACCAGGATGGGCGTCTCATGCGGACTCTAGAGGCCCACGAGGGGGGCGCAAACAGCATCAGCTTTAGCCCTGACGGGCAGACCATCGCAACTGCCGGCGAAGACAATACCGCTAAGCTGTGGAGCATCGATGGCATGCAGCGACAGGTGCTTACGGGGCATGATGGGCCGGTGTACTCGGTTACCTTCAGCGCGGACGGGGCGATCGCCACCACCAGCGAAGACAACACGGTCAAACTGTGGACCGCTGACGGAGATGAAATTGCGGCTCTGGAGTCCCACAATGCTGGGGTATGGAGCGCTAGCTTTAGCCCCGATGGGCAGCTGATTGCAACCGCTAGCGATGACAATACGGTTAAGTTATGGCACTCGGATGGCCTCTTAATTGCGACGCTCAATGGCCACAAAGCACCAGTGGATAATCTGCGATTTAGCCCGGATGGTGCGACGCTGGTTTCGGTTAGTTCCGATGGGCAAATTCTAATGTGGACTATGGAGAACTTCACGCTAGATGGTTTGTTAGCCTACGGCTGCGGATGGATTGAGAACTATTTGGGCACAAATCCTAACGCGCCTAACGGCCTCTGCCAAGGGATTGCGATCGCAGATGTGCCATAAAATGAAAAATTTAACTCGTTGGGGAAAAAGGCGGTAAATTTAAGGGATATATCATCGCCACTACAGGATGCACCATGGATAGGAAAGGAACCGGCTGGGTACCCGATTTCCCTGATGTTAAGGACTACACGCTGAATCACGCCGAGATTCAGGCGCTGGCGGGGCAGGTGCAAACGGAGCGGTCTATGGGTGCTGTGGAGGACTTGACGAAGCAGGTTTCTCAGGCGCTAAAGCTGTTGACGGCGGAGAAGAGCGCCGTCCAAACGGATGCTACCGGTGGTGATGAAGCAACTGCTGATAACGATAGAGAATCACTAGACGAAGTTAGAACGTTTAGCTGAGCAGCTAGACGAGAAGGCTGGTGGCGGAATCCGCTTTGTATCCGTCGGTGTTCTTAAAAGCTTCACGCCGGGAATGAGCGGGCGGGAAATCCTAGAAATAAAGCAATGTCTGCAGAAACTGTATTTTGATTTGCAAGAAATAGGCGGCAAGAACGGCTGTTCGCTAGACCCCTTTTTTGATGAGTTGACAGCAAAGCTGGTCAAGCACTTTAAAGACAGTCAAGGTCTTACTGGCGACAGCGTTGTCGATATACAAACGATGGACGCGCTTCGGTGAGCTAAATATATTCGAGAAAATCCCGGTCAATCGACGTCCGAACCATTTCACACTACTGTGTTTGGAGTAGAAGAGTCTATCCAACCGATAGCGCCAGACGGTTTATCTGCCCATATTTTCACCAGCCTCATTCCTAAACGTGATGCAGAATCCATCGACCAGCTCGTGAAGCCAGTCACATGGTCAGAGTATCAAGTTGTTCCCTACGGTATGAGCGAAGACGACTACTCCGACTATGTTATTCGGCAAAGGAAAGAGGGTGAAAAACGATTAAGGGAGCAGCTTTTGGTGCTGTGGCCAGTTCCAAGCGCACAAAAATTTTCTGCTAAGCCAGAGGAGCTTAGTCGGGAAGAGATTGGTCAAGCAATTGATGCTTTTGCACAGAATAAAGGTATATCCCAGCCGAGATCCCCAGAGGAAATTGCACACGAAGATGGTATCAGTTGGGATCTAGCATCATTTGATCACTATGCAGAGAAGGAAGATTATCATGATATTGTGGCTTCAGAGGTGGCGATCGCCGTGCAACAAGAGCTAACCCAGCTCTTGCAGCCTATTGTCGAAGCGATCGTGCGGCTTATCTTACCTCTGGGTCAGCATGCAAACTATAGAAAGGCAGCTGCCGTTGGAATAGACGCCTTTAAGGCTTTAGTTACCGATGATAATAGCGTATCGGCACCGCAGACGGGCGACGACAACAGTCTACGCCTAAAGAGTATGGCGTTGGTCGCTGTCCAAGAGGTTCATAAGCAACTGAAGTCTCAGCCTGACTCTTGGGTCAAGGAGAAGTTCCAGAGCATTGTCGATCAACATGGACTATCAGAAGAGCAGCCCGAATCCGAACTAGACTCTCCCAAATCTGCTTTGGCAGCGCCATTGCTAGAAGTTATTGCGGCTCAAGATAGAAAAACCGATTACTTTGATCTCGACTTTGATCTAAAAATTCCTATCAACTGGAGTCTGCATAAGCAAATTCAAGCTCACTACGCGAATCAGCCTAAGGTAGTTGAGGGTCAGCGCAAAAGATTTTATTTACGGTTGCCAGAATTTGTCGACTTGAGCCTATGGTGCTCAGATGTTGAAGATCAGGGCTCCCTCAACTCCTGCACCGCCCACGCTGGGGTTGCCCTCACCGAGTACTTCGCCAAGCGATCCTTTGGCAAATACACTGACGTCTCGCCATTGTTTCTCTACAAAACGGCGCGAAACCTAATGCAGCGCCAGGGAGACTCAGGGGCCTCCGTGCGAGAAACCATGAAAGCCATGGTGCTGTTTGGCATTCCGCCAGAGGATCACTGGCCCTACGACGAAGAACGCTACGACGAAGAGCCGACGCCGTTTTGCTACTCCTTTGCCCAAAACTATCAGGCCCTTAAATACTTCCGCCTAGACTATGCCGGCATTGCTGAAGACGAACTACTCATTCAAGCAAAAGCGGTGCTGGCTGCAGGGTTCCCTTGCATGTTTGGCTTCACGCTGTACACCTCCGCTTACCACGAGGACAATGAAGACCAGGGGCACATCCCCTACCCCGACGAGGTCGACCAGATGGAAGGTGGGCATGCCGTTGTTGCTGTGGGCTACGACGATAGCTACATTGTGGAGAACGCCGATGGCAAACGGTCCCAAGGGGCGATTCTGATTCGTAACTCTTGGGGCGCTGAATGGGGTAAGGGTGGCTACGGCTGGCTTCCCTACGACTATGTCTTGGCAGGACTCACCGCCGACTGGTGGTCGCTGCTGAAATCTGAGTGGTTTGAATCGGGCCAGTTTGGCGTTGGCTCTGGCAACTGGTCGGCTGATGTTGGCAGGCCGCGTTCCGGGCATTACTAGCTTGAACCGTGAGATTATCCGAATCGATCCCGTTGCGCAACAGGTTCGGCAATCGCGACCAGAATCTGCCGTTTACGGGACGCGCGATCGCCGCCAAGGCGCTAACGTAGGAGTAAAGGGTGCACTGACGTCGCAGAGCCACGAACCATCGCTAGGCATCGCTTACCGGTTCAAAAGCTTTCGACACCACGGCCCAAATCAACGACCGATAAACGACTGCTATGAGAAAACTACTTCAGACAATTTCGCCACGGCTCAAGGCGCTGACCAAAGTGCTGATGACGGTAGGGCTAATCGCCGTACTGGTCTTTGGACAGGCCAACTCCGCCTTAGCGGCCCGCTCCGGAGGTCGAATTGGCGGCGGCAGTTTTCGCTCTGCGCCCCGCAGCTACTCCGCCCCGCGCAGCTACAGCTCTCCCCGCACCGCGCCTCCCGTCGGTAGAGGCTACGGCTATGGCTACGGCGGCGGTGGCTTCGGCTTTCCCTTCCTGCTGCCCTTCTTTGGCTTTGGCGGTGGCTTCGGCGGGCTATTCACCATTTTGATCTTCATTTCCGTGGCCAACTTCATCGTTCGCAGCTTCCGCAGCGCAGGCGTTGAAGACGAGGTCAGCTACAGCACGGCTAGCCCCAAGCTGTCCGTGGCCAAAATTCAGGTTGGGTTGTTAGCTCAGGCCCGCTATCTGCAGCAAGACCTCAGCCGCATGGCGGAAAGTGCCGACACCAGCAGCTCTGCCGGTTTGGCCCAGGTGCTGCAAGAGTCAACCCTGTCTCTACTGCGAAACCCAGAATACTGGATCTACGCAGCGGCTGAGTCAGAGCAAGCGCGGCTTGAGAGCGCTGAAGCCAAGTTCAACCGGCTGGCGCTGACGGAGCGCAGCAAGTTCACCCGCGAATCTCTGTCCAACGTCAACAACCAGCTAAACCTCGCCGAGGCCGACGCCGCTGCAAGCAGTGCGCTTATTGAGTCTGACATGTCCGGGGAGTACATTGTGGCGACGCTGCTGGTGGCCACTCGCCGCAAGATTGACCTGCCCAAAATCTCGTCCACTCAGGACCTGCGTCAGGCCCTGAGCCAGGTGGGTTCTGTCTCTGGAGATGAGATGGTGGCTCTGGAGGTTCTGTGGACGCCCCAGGCGGACGGAGAGACCTTGACGGCTGACGAGATGGTGGCGGAGTATCCGGAGCTAGTTCGCATCTAGACCTTAGTTCTGGTTTCTAGCCTTCATCAACGCAGGCTAGAGCAATAGGACGACAGGTAAGGTAATTAGGAAGGGGGGCAGATGCCCCCCTTCTTTTCGCCATTCTCAGCGCTCTAATGCCCTAAGTGAATAGTGAAATCGGGCCTAGGGTGGTTAAGCTAGAGCCGCCATCGGTGAGGTCGCCCCCAAAGATGAAGTTGGGCGTAGCGTAGGGATTGACCGGTAGGGGGGGATCGCTCGCGGCGGGATCGAAGTTGTAGTTGCGTAGCGCCCCTGACAAGATTTGCGAGCCGTTGGCAAACAGCTCGTAGCCGCCGTTGGCGACGTTGAGGGCGTAGCTGTTGCGGTTCGCCAAGCTAAAGCTCGGTACTACCGTCTCAGCAGCGCCAAAGTCAGCGGCTTGAGCAAAGATGCTGTTAGCCTTAAAGTCGAGTTCGATCGCCCGACTGTCATTGCCCACCACCAGTATGCTGAACCCAGCGCGGTTGGGGACGCTCGACTCGGCGTTAATGGCAAGGTCGAAGGTCAGGCTGTACCCGGTGTTGTTGTTTAGGACGGGAAAGTTGGGATTGACGGGGGTGAAATCAATATTAGTAGGATTCGCCAGGCTCACGCCGCTGAGATCAACGGTGTAATTAGAGTAGCCTGCGTAGCCTGCATTGGGGTCAGCGCTGTTGCGCGTATCAAGAACGACGCCATTTGCTGTGGCGGTTTGGGTGGCAAAAGCCGTCGGGGTCACGAACTCTGCCAACGAAGCGGGCAGAAAACTGAGGAAAGGCTGCAGGTTTGCGGGGACGTCGGAGAAGGGAACCGGAACCTGTCCTAGGGCTAGTTCCTGCTGGGTGGGTAGTCCGCTACCGCTATAGAGCGTGAACGCAGTGCTACCGTTGATCGGATTGCTGGAAGCTGGCGGTGAAGTTGGATTGCTGGGAGTTGGATTGCTGGGAGTTGGGCTGCCTGTGACTGGATTACTGGGAGCCGGCCGCGGAGTTGGTGCAACTGGCGCGGGAGGCAGTCCAGCTGGCGGTACTGGGACTGAGTTGGCCCTAGCGATCAGTCTGTAGCGGGTGTTGGCTCGCCCTTTTGACGAAACGCGGATGTAGTAAGTGCCTGGGTCAACATCAACTGCGATCGCCTCATTTCGCCGCCCGCCCCGGCTGGACCTGGCAACCGGGCTGAGGAACCGCCGGATTCTTGAGGGCTTGAGGTTACTAAAATCTATAGACCCGATGCGACGCTTCGTCTGGCGGACGCTGCGCTTCGGCGCAAAGATCTGCAAGTTTGCATTGCCCTTTAGACCTTTAAGGTTGAGCCGGACGGTGCTGCTGCTGCTAGCGCGAAATCGGTAGAGATCGTCGCGATCGCTTTGGCCGACAAAGTCTTTGAAAATTTTTCTTTGGGGACTCAGCGCAATAGATTTGGACTGATTGATCTTGTTTCTTGCTAAATCTCGCCGACGCATAGGCTGTTTGATGTGGTGGTGGTAGATACAGCTTGCATCCAACCTCGGGTATATCTCAAGCCAATTGATAAAACTTTCATACGGCGCTCACGTATGGGGCACTTCGCTTTATCCGCCACCTCAAGGCTTTTGTCTTCAACCGACTGCTACTTCGATCCGTCTCAGAGGGCTACAGGAATGGGTCCAGCCAATCTAGGCGCTGACCTTTGCTGCACAGGGCTTTAGACTAGGCAAGATACACTGCTAAAGGTTTCTCGCTTGTTCCTTTGGAGAATTTCTCATGCGCTTTTCCTTTAAATGGTTTGGTCTGGCAGCGCTGCTGATGCTAGAAGGCACAGCATTGGCCAGCCACGCCGCTGCCCAAAGCACAGCCCCATCTCCATCAGAACCTCTTTTACAGGTAGAGGGAGTGCTGGAGGCGGGAGACGAGGTGCTTGAGCAAGACGGCAGTCTCTACGATATTTATTCATTTGAGGGGCAAGCAGGACAGGCCGTGAGCATCGTCATGGAGAGCGCGGAGCTTGACTCATATGTATGGCTGTTTGGTCCACAGGACGAGCAGCTAGCCACGAACGACGACTTTGATGACACGACGCTAAGCGCCGGCATTTTAGTGACGCTGCCAGAGGACGGGACGTATTCAGTGGTTGCCAATGCGCAAGATCCAGAGCATCGGGGGCGGTATCGGCTGGTGGTGCAGGAGGTGTTGCCGCTGGCTGGGGGTGAGGAAAGCCTAGAGGTAGAGGAAAGCGTCGAGAGTGAAGACGGCATCGAGATAGAGGAAAGCGTAGAGACCGCTGACTGAGGGCGATCGCCACAGACCTTAGCGGCTAGCGCGTATAGCTCCTTACTGGATATCAGCTTCAGTAATATCCGCTAGCGATACAAATAGACACAAGGGCACTCTAACTGTGATGAGTCAAGCTCAAGCTCGAACGTGAGGTCACAGACAGAGCTTGGTGTGCGTAGAGGTCAAGAGTCTATATGCTAGAGCGATACCTACAGGTGTTGTTAATTGAAGACGACGAGGGCGATGCCGATCTCCTTCGAGAGTATCTTGAGCTAGCCGGTGCCGTTTACTGCGGGCTAGTGCATGTGCGGACTTTGGAGGAGGGTCTTAACTATCTTAGCTATCGCCAGGTAAAAAACTGCTTCGACGTGGTTTTGCTTGATCTCTCGCTACCCGACGCCACCGGAATGACCACCATCAAACGGGTCGTTCAAGCCAGTCCTGAAATTCCAATTGTGGTGCTGACAGGGCTCGACGACAAAGATGTGGCCATCGAAGCGCTGCGAACGGGGGCGCAAGACTATCTCATTAAAGGCAACATTAACGAAGATATCCTCAACCGAACTATTCACTATGCGATAGAGCGAAAGCAACTGCTCAATCAGCTACTGATCAGCGAAGAGCGGTATGCGATCGCAGTCCAGGGGGCCAACGATGGCCTTTGGGATTGGGACTTGAACCGTAAGACCATCTATTTCTCACCTCGCTGGAAGCTCATGCTGGGCTACCAAGAGCACGAAATTGGAGACCACCCGGACGAGTGGCTACACCGTGTCCATCCCGCCCACCTGCAGAAGGTGATGGAATCCATGACGCGCCACCTCAATCGGCAAGACGCCCACTGGCAGGTTGAGCATCAAATTCGCCATAAAAGCGGCGACTATGTTTGGGGGCTGTGTCGCGGCATGGCGCTTTGGGACAGCGTCGGGCAAGCCTACCGCATCGCGGGGTCTTTATCTGATATCACGCAGCGAAAATATCTAGAGCAGAAGCTGTACGAAGAAAAAGAGCTGGCGATGATCACCCTGCAGTCCATTGGGGACGCGGTGATCACCACCGACAAACACGGCATTGTTGAATCCCTAAATCCGGCAGCGGAAAAGCTCACGGGATGGACCTTAGACCACGCCAAGGGGCAGTCTGTTCAGCAGGTCTTCAAGGTGGTGGATGAAGAGACCTTCGAGCCGTTGCCCAATCCCGTTGAGGTCTCTATTCAAAGAAAACCGGGTCGTTAGCCTAAGCAACCATCCCGTGCTGCTCTCCAGAAACCAGCAGTCGATTGCCATCGACGATTCCACAGCCCCGATTCACTCCAACACAGGGGACATCGTCGGCAGCGTTATTGTTTTTCACGACGTCACCGAAGCCCGAGGGCGAGCCAACCAGCTCTCCTGGCAGGCCAACCACGACGCCCTAACGGGCCTGCTCAATCGCAGAGCCTTTTGCCACAAAGTAGAGGAAGCAATCCAATCTGTGCGGGAAGGGTCTCGCTCCCACGTCCTCTGCTGCGTCGATTTAGACCACTTCAAGGTGGTTAACGACACCTGCGGCCACGCCTCTGGAGATGAGCTGCTGCGGCAGGTGGCAGAGATACTGCAAGAGCGAGTTCGCAAAACTGACGTCGTCGCTCGCTTGGGTGGCGATGAATTCGCCATTTTGCTCTACGAATGTCCGCTTGACCAGGCGCTGCGAATCACGAATACCATCTGCAATCTGTTCAGTCAGTTTCGCTTCTCGCAGCAGGGCCGCGTCTTCAAAATCGGCAGCAGTATTGGCCTCAGCCTAATCGACGAGACCATTCACACCAAAGACGAGTGCATGAATGCTGCCGACGCCGCCTGCTACGCCGCCAAGCGCCGAGGCCGCAACCGCGTCCATGTCTACCAGCACGAAGATCAGGGGCTCTCTCGATACTCAAGCGAAACCCAGTGGTTTACACGACTCTCTGAAGCCCTCGAAGGGGATCAGTTTCAGCTATTTTATCAGCCGATTGCTGAGTCTGACGACAGCTCGGGAGGGGCTCACCACTGCGAGGTGCTTCTCCGGCTGGTCGATGAGCACAACAACTTAATCTCACCTGCCGCTTTCATTCCGGCGGCAGAGCGCTATAGCCTGATGCCCGAGATCGATCGCTGGGTAATTCGCCACTGTTTTGAATATTTGAGCGATCGCCTTCCCTGGCCGCGGTATGGGACTTCCCTCGACGAGCAGGCTGCCCTATTGAACTCGGTGTACTCCATCAACCTCTCTGGCGATAGCATCAATGACGAGCGCTTTTTGGGGTTTATTCAGGCGCAGCTAGACCACTACGGCATTCCTCCCCAAATCATCTGCTTTGAAATCACTGAGACCGCTGCTATCTCTAATATGAAGCGAGCTGTCAGCTTCATTGAGCAACTCAAGCAGGTCGGCTGTCAGTTTGCCCTCGACGACTTCGGGACCGGGATGTCGTCCTTGTCTTACCTCAGAACTCTACCCGTAGACTATCTCAAAATCGACGGCAGCTTTATTCGCGATATTGCGAGCGACCAGGTAGCCTGCGCCATGGTAGAGGCCGTCAACAATGTGGCCCATCTGATGGGGCTGCGCACAATAGCCGAGTTTGTCAGCGATGCGCAGCTGCTAGAGAAGGTGAAAACCCTGGGCGTGGACTACATGCAGGGCTATGCGATCGCCATGCCGGCGCTGCTGGCGGAAAAGCCAATCGTCGGGTTTGAAGCGACGACGATGAATGCTGTCGCTTAGCAACCCCCTCCGCCGCGCTTTGCTGCCGTCCGACCTCACCCTTTAGAATCACTCGCCATGTTCACGCTTAGTCTAGCTACCCTCACTGCGCTCCATATGATGCCCTATGGGCATTGCTACCCCTGGCAAACGGATTTGGTAGTGCTCCACGTTTTGGCTGATGCCTTGACGGCGATCGCCTACTATTCCATCCCTATATCGCTGCTTTTTTTCGTACGGCGGCGGGACGACTTGCCGTTTAACAAGATGTTCGCGCTGTTCGGAGCCTTTGTCCTAGCCGGTGGAACGGCGCACCTCATGGAAATTTGGACGCTGTGGCATCCAGACTATTGGACCTCCGGGACTATTAAAGCCATCATGGCGCTGGCGTCTATCTGCGCTGCAGTGACGCTGGTGCCGACGATTCGAGAGATGCTGAAGCGGCCCGACCTAGACGACATTGAGGCGGCCAACCAGCAGCTGCAGCAGGAGATTGAGGCACGCGAGCGCGTTGAGACGGCCCTAGCCGAATCTAGAGCAGAAATCGACACAATATTAGAGAGAATTAGCGCCAGCGCTATGAGCCGCGACGTCAAGGTACTAATTGTTGATGATTTTGAGAGCGATCGCCTCTCCTACCAGCGATACCTCAAAGGAGATGAAGCCTACGACTACCGGTTCATTGAGGCTGAGGACAGCGCGGAAGGTCTAGCTTTAGCAAAAGAGCATTTGCCAGACATCATCTTGCTAGACTACTGCCTGCCGGATTCGCAGGGACTAGATACGCTGGAGGCGCTGCGTCAGCAGCATCCTGGGGTTTTCCCGGCCATCATTATGATGACGGGGCAAGGTGATGAGGAAGTGGCGGTAGGGGCAATCAAGGCTGGAGCAGCGGAATATTTGGTCAAAGGCAAGGTGAATCGGGCCAAGCTGGTCAATACAATGCATCGGGCGCTCACGCAGCAGCGGCTCAAGCTAGAGCTAGACCGCAGCCAGCGTCGCCGTCAGCTGATTACTGATTCAGCTCTAAGAATTCATCAATCTGCTGAGCTTCAAGACACTTTAAAGACGGCGGTTGAAGATATTCAGCAGGTGCTGAACTGCGAGGGAGTGCGCGTCTACCGCGTAGATACCGATAGCCAGACGCTCCTCTCGGGCGTTGTCAGCCCGCTGGCAACGGACAGTAGCCCCGACCCAGATGACAATTCGATAATTGGAGGCAAGAAGCCAGTCTTGATCTCCGCTACCGGCAGCATAGGAGCCAAACTATCGGTGCCCATTCGCCTATCCTCTGACACCGATATCGACTGTCAATGCTGCTCCTCTTGGGGGACGCTGGTGGCTAGCTATTCCCCCACGGCCAAACCCGCGCCAGAAGATATTGACATATTGTTGGAGATCGCCGTCCAGCTCGGAATTTCGATTCAGCAAATGTGTCTGCTAGAGCAGCTTCAAGGCGAGCTCTTAGAGCGCTGCAAAGCCGAGAAAGGTCTAGCCGAGGCGCAGCGTAGTTTAGAGCAAGTTAACCAAGACTTGGAGGTGCGTATCCAGCAGCGCACTGCCCTGCTGGTTGAGACCAACCAACAGCTCGAAGCGGAAGTAGAGCAGCGCCGCCACGCTGAGGCTGCGCTGCGGGAGAGTGAAAATCAGCTGCGTCTATTCGTTAAGTACACGCCTGCTGCCGTGGCCATGCTGGACCGCGACCTCTGCTATCAGGTTTACAGTCACCGCTGGCTCAGCGACTACAACCTGAGCGATCGCGATCTGATTGGGCGCAGTCACTATGAGTTCTTTCCAGACACCCCTGACCGCTGGAGAACGAATCATCAGCGCTGTCTGGCAGGAGAGGTTTTGACCTGCGAAGAAGACTCGTTCGTACGTGAAAACGGAGAGACAGAGTGGCTGCGCTGGGAGCTGCATCCTTGGTACACCGACGGGGGGGCAATTGGGGGGTTAATTATGCTGACTGAGGTAATTACCGAAAGGAAGCGGCTGCAGGAAGAGATTGCTGCCCAGCAAAACCTCTTGCAGTCTTTCTTTGAGGCCGTTTCTTGCGCCAATATTGGCATCGCTATTCTCGATAAAGACTTTCGATACCTGCAGATCAATCCGGCCCTAGCAGACATCGACACTCTCTCCCCGGCAGACCACCTGGGTAAGCGGGTGTCAGACGTGGTGCCTCATCTTGCCGAGAAAACGATCCCCATCTACGAGCAGGTTTTTCAGGGTGGAGCTGCTATTCAGCAGGAGCTAGCGTTTTGCACCCCTTGGGAGCCTGAGGTGGTGCGCCATTGGCTAGGCTTTTACTTTCCTATTTCTGATGCGTCTGGTGCTACCGCTCAGCTGGGCATGCTGACCATAGACATCACGCAGAAAAAGTGCAGCGAGGAGCAGCTTGAGAAGCTCAATGAAGAGCTCAAGCGGTCTAATAAGGAGCTAGAGCATTTCGCCTACGTCGCCTCCCACGACCTGCGGGAGCCGTTGCGTAAAATTCGCAGCTATTCCGATCTTTTGGTCAAACGCTACGAGGGGCAGCTCGACGAGCGGGCCGATAAGTATATCGGCTACATCACCGACGGCGCTATGCGGATGATGAACTTAATCAATGACCTGCTGGAGTACTCGCGGGTCGGGCGGGGCGAACTCAAGAGCAAGCCCGTCGCACTAGGGCCTCTACTGGATCAGGTGCTCAGCGATCTGCAGACGTACATTGAGGAAAACCAGGCTGAGATCGACAGTCCTTCCTCCCTGCCTCTGGTTCAGGGCAATGCCATTCAGCTGCGACAGCTGCTGCAAAACCTGATTGGCAACAGTCTCAAATATCGATCTGATGACTCTCCCAAGATTGTCATTGAAGCCGCACCCGCAGGCGAGTTCTGGCAATTTTCAGTCTCAGACAACGGCATTGGCATCGCTCCCGAGTTCGCCGAGCGAATATTTGTGGTGTTCCAGCGGCTACACGTGCGGGAAGCCTACGAGGGAACGGGGATTGGGCTGGCGGTGTGTAAACGCATTGTTGAACACCACGGCGGCCAAATTTGGGTTGAATCAACGTTGGGAGAAGGGGCAACGTTTTATTTTACGCTACCGGCAGTGCCTGCTCGGCATGTCGTAGATCCCGAAGCGCGCTCTCAACAGGTTCCAGTTCTTGAACTCTCTTAACCCTATTTGAGCTTGCGAATTTCGGGATTTCCTAGTAAAGACGGATGGCTTTAGCGGGTAGACTTTGCTAAGTTATGGACCACAAACGCCTACGAAGAAGGTTTTCAATGAGTTCTCCTTTTGAAGTACTTCTGGTCGAAGATGATGCAGCAGACATTGATCTGACGCAGGAAGCCTTACTGGAATCGAAGCTCCATGTACGCCTCAACGCGGTCCGCAGCGGCGCTGACGCGCTGACGTACTTACATCAGCGGGCTCCCTTCGAGGACGCTATTTTGCCAGACCTAATCTTTTTAGACCTAAATCTTCCCGGCATGAGTGGTAAAGAAATCATCCAGGTAATTCGATCAGAGAAAGAGCTGTGCCATATTCCAATTGCCGTTCTGACGACGTCTCAAGCGCAGCAAGATATTGACGACAGCTACCGATTGGGCGCTAACTGCTACGTCAGTAAACCCGTCGGTCTAGATGAATTTAATGAGGTTATTCGCGCGTTAGAGCAGTTTTGGTTCACGATCGTAAAAATACCCCCGCGCAAAGATTGATACCGCTGGCGAAATATTTCGTAATCGAGCTGCACGCTTTCGAGGCCCCCTAACCCCCAATTCTGGGGGAACCGGAGCAGTGGCCATACTATTCGCGGCTATTGACTTTAAGGAGTTCTAACCTCTCTGAAGTCCCCCAGAATTGGGGGATTTAGGGGGCCTTCTCCGGGGCAGGAAATAGCCGAGATGTAACAAGACATGAAATTCGCCAGCGGTATCAAGATTGAGCGGGGGTGCATCGTAATGCTTATAGGATATGACGAGCGATCGCGCTGCGGACCAATCTTCAAGAGTCCTGTAGAAAAGACCCCATAGCGTCAATCAAGGTGGTTAGTCTCTAGCCAGTAGCTTTTGAAGCTGCTCATGCTAGCGTAGAACTTCTCGGTACTCACAGGCTTTACCATATAGCCGTTAGCGCCGTTGAGGTATGCGAACTCGACATCCCTTGGGTTCGACGACGTCGAGAAGACCACCACAGGAATACGCTTGAGCGCGTCGTTTTGTTTGACTTGAACGATGAAATCTCGACCGTCGGTTCCCGGAAGGTTGAGGTCGAGCAGGATAATGGTTGGCTCGACCTGTGAAGCCTCCTGGTAACGCGATTGAAGAAAGTCGAGGGTATCGTCTGCATTTTCAAAACGCCGGATGGGGTTGCGAACCTTTAGTTTGACTAGCGATCGCTTCAGGGCGGTAAAGTCAGCGTCGCTGTCCTCCACCACAATCAGGCGGGAATTTCCGGAAAAAGCATCCACCATCTAAAATCGGCTGAAACTCTAACTATTGTACTCAACTGGGAATGTGATGTAAAACGTGCTGCCCTCGCCCTTCACCGAAGTGAGCGCGATCGCGCCCTGGTGGCGCTCAATAATTCGTTTGACCAGCGTCAACCCCACGCCTGTGCCGCCCTTGTATTTTTTGGGAGAGTGCAGGCGCTTAAAAAGTCTGAAGACGTTGGCATGATGCTTTTCGGGAATGCCGATGCCATTGTCTTTGACATAGAAGGTCACGGACGGCGTCCCGGCGTCAACGAAAGCACCGTCTGGAATATTAGAGTCGCGGCACAGACCAACTTCCACGCACTTTTGCTCACTTTCATTGTACTTAATTGCGTTGCTGATCAAGTTGGTAAATACTTCCATCAGCTGGACAGAATCTCCTAGTACAACCGGCAGCGCCGGCTCAATCTGTAGTTTGAGGTCGTCCGCTGAGAACTGCATGCGAAATAGATCAACCACCTCTTTCATCAGCTCCGACATATCGACGGGCTGCGTCACCAAGTCTGCCCGCCCCAACCGTGAATAGTGCAGCAGCGAATCGATGAGGCTCTCCATACGCTGGGTGAGCTTGGAGATTGACTTAAGGTAGTCAACCCCTTCCTCACTCAGCTGCCCAGAGAAGTCCTCCATCAAAAAGCTGGAGTAGTTGTAAATCCCTCTCAAGGGCTCTTTGAGGTCATGGGAGGCCGCGTAGGCAAATGCATCTAGCTCGTCATTGCTGGTCATGAGCTGACTGTTGAGCTCTGCAAGGGCATCTGCTTGGCGGAGAACGGTGCCTACAATGGCGTTTTTAATCGCGTAAACGCCGTCAATTTCGCAGGATTTCCACGGCAGTGACGTGCCGTAGACCTGCTCTTGCCAGTGCTCGAAGGACTGGCGCGGCGACAAGTGAAGACTACCGTCGGGCATCACCTCAGCCGGTTTATTGGGATCGCCGGCCCAGGTCACCGACTGCACCACTTCTGGGCGAAACCAAAGAATGTAGTTTTTAGTGATGCGAGTGACAGCGAGGGCGAGCAGTCCGCTGGCAGGCGTCTTGTAATCTTTTGCCGGAGGATACTGCTCTGACAGCTGTTGGGTCACCATCAGGTCGTCTTCAGTATTCTCCGTTACCCACTCAACCAGCGCCTCAACCTGCTGGTGGCTGGGGGTGTTACCCAATAAAGAAATCCCATCGTCAGTGCAGATAGCGACCCCCTGGGCGCTCACTATATCCAGCAGCAGGGTTGAGTTCTCGGCCAGACTGTGGGCGAAGGAATCTTGAGCTGCGAGGCGATCGATCAGCTGGGCCTGCAGCTCCTTAATCTCCATTTTGTACTGCAGGTCTTCGTTCTCCTCTTTAGCGGCTAGCTCCAAAGACATGGCCTGTCCCAGAAATTCGCAGGAGGTGCGCACCTGATAGGTCACGTATCGGGGAGAGTCGTGATGGCAGGCAATGAGGCCCCACAGCTTCCCATCTTTGATCAGGGAAATCGACATGGAGGCCTGCACCCCCATATTTTTCAAATACTCAACGTGGAGGGGCGACACGCTGCGCAACACCGAGTAGCTCAGGTCTAGGGGCTCTTGCGTCTCGACGTCCCTTTGGCTCATAAGCCCGACGGGCTCGTAGTTGACGTCTGGGATCAGCCGCAGCCAGTTAAGCAAATATAAGCGCCGCGCCGGCACCGGGATGTCGGTGGAGGGGTAGCGGAGGCCCAGGAATGCCTCGACGGCCTCTCCTTTGCTTTCGGCCTCAACCACGCCGGTGCCGTCAGCCTCGAATCGATAGATCATCACGCGGTCAAATCCGGTGATGTTGCGGACGTCCTTGACCACAATCTGGCAGAGATCCTGCAGGGTTTTGGTTCTCTGCAGCTTAGTAAGCGTCGCTTTCACCAGACGATAAAAATCGAAGAAGCTGGTGGTTTCAATGGCGGGCATCGTCTCCAGCTCAAACATGGTCACACCTTGATAGCGGTGGACAATGCCGTCAAAGGTCAGCCCCTTTCCGGGGGCGTCAAGCTTGACTCTGATGGGGTTTAGGCTCTCAAAATCTCCCAATAGGCAACGCTGAATCTCGTCAATGACGTTATCGCCTACCAGCAACGAGAGCGGCGTTCCCAGAAGTTCGCTGGGGCTGCGGCCCAAAAGCCGCTCGCTGTTTTGGCTGACCTGAACAATCGTGTAGTCAGGCTCTTGCAGAACGAACAGAACCCCGTGGGGTTGAACTGCACCCGGAATGTGAACCTGTTCGCGATCGCAGTTGGTGAGGCTGACGTTCTCTGCTGTGACGACGTCAGAACGCTGCGGTGTGAGGTCTGTCATTGTTGATGCGTCTATGGAATAAAGTGAGCTTATAGAGAAAGCGATCGCAGATGATAAGGTATCGCGAATCGGTCGATGCGGGCTCTAACCGGTAGCTTGAGAAGAAATTAATGACCGATTATAGATCAAGAATTCCCATGGATGTGGTGGGAGTAACTTTTACGCAGCGGCAGCGAATTCGGCTACATAAACCCGCGGCAGATATCGCGATCGCCCTCAGCCACGTGGACATTGTGGCGCAGGTAGCCCTCTAGCCACAGGCAGCCGTCTGCCAGCAGCTCGCTGAGGCTCGCCTCGGCTTGCCGCGACGGTGCGGGCAGGCCGTTGAGGTTAAACTCAAACAGCGGTTCTACCGTATCAGACTGGCTCAGCAGCACCGCCATCTTCCAGCCCCTCACGCATCCCCCCTCTTCGACCACCACCAGCCGGCCCTCGGCAGAGATTTTGACATAGCAAATGGCCGACCGCTGTGCCCGCAGCACTCGCGCAGCGCTGCCGCCCAGCCGCCACAGCCGCACCGTCCGGTCGGCGCTGTAGGAGACTAAATGCATCCCGTCTGGGGTAAAACGTACCCCCCGCACCCGCGCCTCGTGGCCGCGAAACGTCTTGAGCAGCGCGCCATGCTGAGACCACAGCTTCACGGTACCATCAGCGCTAGCAGAGGCGAACTGATGCCCGTCAGGGCTAAACTGTACGTCCAGTACGCGGGCGTCGTGACCTTGCAGGGTCGCGATGGCATCTCCCGCTGGCCGCCACAGATATATCGTTCTGCCGCTGGCCGCCGCTATTTTGGTGCCATCGGGGCTCATGCTCACACTCATAATGCGGGCACTGTGGCCATAAAGCGAGGTCACCAGCGAGCCGTCCAGTCGCCACAGCCGCAGGATGCGATCGTTCCCCGCTGAGATCAGCAGCTGTCCGTCGGGGCTAAAGCTGACGTGGCGGACCCCGTTGTAGTGCTCGTCAAACACCTGCAGCAGGGAGCCATCTATGCGCCACAGCCGCACGGTTTGATCGTTACTGGCAGAGGCGATCAAAGTGCCGTCGGGACTGATGCTGACGCTGCGCACCAGGGATTCGTGGCCGTGGAAGGTTCTCACAAGCTCACCATTGAGCTGCCACAGCTTCACGGTGCCATCTTCCCCAGCAGTGGCTAGATTGCTGTCGTAAAGGCTGGCGTCGAGCACCCTGTGGCGGTGGCCCTGGTCCACATACAGCCCTAGCCCGTCTAATCCCCAAAGGCGAATGGTTCTGTCCTCTCCTGCAGAAGCCAGTAGACGCCCGTCGGGGCTAAAGCTGAGGCCATATACCGAGCTGTTGTGTCCCTGAAACTGGGCGATGGTTTGCCCCAAAATATTGCACAGGCGCACCGTATGGTCAGCGCTAGTGAGGGCCAGCAGCTGGTTGTCAGGGCTAAAGCAGACCCCGTAGCCGGGGGTTCCATGCTGATGGAGGATACCGGTGAGGATACCGTCGGGGCTCCAAAATTTGACGGTGCCATCCTCACCGGTAGAAACCAGAATCTGGCCATCGGCGCTGTAGACCAGGTTAAAGACGCGGCCCTCATGGCCTTTCACCTCCGCTAGCAGGGTGCCGTTAGCGTGCCATAGGCGAATCTTTCCCCCCTCGCAAGCGGTGGCTAGCACCCTGCCGCTGGGGCTAAAGCAAACCGTGTAGATGGCCACGCCGGGGCGAAAGGCTTTAAGCAGATCGCCTTGGCTGTCCCACAGCCGCAGCACCCCGTCTTCCCCGCCCGAGGCGAGCCGCTTACCGTCAGGGCTAAAGCACAGGCTAAAAACGCGATCGCCGTGGCCTTTCAGCGTCCGCACCGGTACCCCATCCCGTCGCCACAGCCGCACCGTCCGGTCGGCGCTGGCCGAGGCGAGGAGCTGCCCGTCGGGGCTAAACTTGACGCTGTGGACCTGGTCCCAATGGCCGCTGCACACCGCCGCAGGCTCTCCCTCCAGAGTCCACAGCCGGACCGTATGGTCGGCGCTGGCCGAGGCGAGGATCTGTCCGTCGGGGCTAAACTCGATGTCGAACACCGAGGCGCTGTGGCCAGAAAAGCGGTTGACCTCTCGAATTTGATTGAGCGTATGCCACAGCCGCTCCCGCGTTTGACGCTGAATATCGGCGGGGGCACCGCCTGCGGCCTTGAGTAGCTTGCGTCCTGCTTTAACGCTAGAGAGCAGGGCTCCCAGATGGTCGTGGGACAGCAAGAGCGCCTGCGACAGGGCATTGAGCACCTTGATCTCGGCCATCTCGGCCCGCCGCCGCTCCTGCTGCTCTTTGTAGAGGGCTTGCTTGAGCTGGGCTTTGGTCTGCCGCAGCTCGGTCAGCAGCTCCGGGGTTTGCTCTTGACGAATAAAAGGGACCAAATAGTCGTGGACGAGCTGGTAGTAGCGAATGGAGGCGCTGGGCAGCTCGAACACTAGGCCCGCCCCCACCAAGATATGGAGGACGGGGGCGAGCTGATTCTTGTCGACTTCGGCCTCTTCCGCCAGCTCGGTGCGCGTTTTCAGAGGGCGAGTGCCCTGGTCCTCGGTGAGGAAATAAAGAATCTGCTTCGCTAATTGCTGGTTCTCGGGGCCGCAGTTTTCCACCGCCGCGTCCACATAGCGTCTCACCAGTTCGGTTTTTGGCCCCTGCTCACGGTAGGCCTGCAGGGTGGTGATCTCGTCAATCTGCAGCTGCGCCCCCACCACCTGCAGCTCGATGGGGCTCACCTGATTCAGCTCCTGCGCTAAATCGTCAACAAGGGCGTTAATTAGGTCAGGTTCCAAAGAGAAGGGGGTGCGTTCTGTAAGCCGGTAGATGACCGACTTCGCTTCTTCGCGGGAAAAGTTGCCGATGTAGTAGAGAATCTGTTGATCAAGAATGTTGTTGTTGATCACGTCAAGCGTGACAAAGCGGGTCACTTCGAGCAGGTAGTGGAGGTAGTCTTCCCGCAGGGACAACACCACTTTGACGTAGGGGATGTTGAGGCAGCGTTTGAGAAACAGGTAAAAGTCTCGGCGCTGATGGGGATGCTTGCAGGCCGAGTAAAATTCTTCAAACTGGTCGAAGATCAAGACCGTCGTCAAGTTGCGATCGTCGTTGAGGGCCAGCTGACCCAGGGTGCTCAGTTCTGACGATTCTTCTAAGGGGATACGCTGCTCTCCCATCGCTTGCAGCAGGGCTTCGTGCAGGTTCTCTGTCCAGTCTGTGTACACCTGGTGCAGCACAGGCAGAACGCCTCGGGACTTGATTGTGGTTCGCTTGAGTGTGGGAATTAGGCCGGCGACTAGAATGGAGCTTTTCCCCACTCCCGACTGGCCGTAGAGGACCGTGAGCCGATTGTCGTTGCGCCCCAGCCTAGCCACCAAGCGGTCAATATCGGCCTGCCGCCCCGATGCGGCTAGCTCGTGAGCCTGCACTTGCTCTGAGGGATGGGCAATGGCCGGATTGGTAATCGCCTGCTTGGGCTGCAAACGGGTCGCCCCCAAAAAGGCCCGGAAGCCAAACTGATATTCTATGGCGCGGCGGGTCTGGCGAATTTTGAAGGCGTCTAGATAACGGCCCTGCTGAAAATACACGAGCCGCAGCTGATTGAGAATTCGGATATACAGCTCGGGGTCGTACTGGGGGTTGGTTTCCCGCCGCGCTTTTTCTAGGCTCTCAATGGCCGGCGGCACTTCCTGCAGCGCTAGCAGCGATCGCGCCTGGGCCAGCAGATACCACCCCTGGTGAAAGGCCCGCTCCCAGTCTTGGTCAGCTCTTTGGCCCGAGCTGAGGTCGCTGGCCGGCTTTAGCGCCTGTTCCAGGTTCGCGATCGCCCGTTCCGCCAAGGTTTTCGCCTCGGGCCAGTCTTTTCGCGCCAGGGCAACCTCGCTGAGAAATCCGTAGGCCCGCGCTAGCCGAAACGGCGCTCGGTAATAGCGCTGCAGCACCACGGCCCGCTGAGCCACCCGCTCTAGCTCATCCCACTGCTTGAGTCGCTGCAGCACCTCTCCCAAGGCGTTGATAAACTTGGCCGTGCAGTCGGGGCTATGGGCCGATTCAAAGGTGTCGATGCACCGCTGAAAGTAGCTTTGCGCCCGCTCACAGGCCTGACGGTGTTCGGGGCGGTTGTGCTCTGCCCAGGTGCGCCACATCAGCCCCAGGCTGTAGAGTAAACACCCCTGCCGCTGCCAGTCCTCTGTCTGCTGCCAAAACTCTAGGCTGCGGCTGTAGCGTTCGTCAGCCTCCGCTAGCTGGTGGGTGGCATAGGCCTCTCGTCCCAGCAGAAACTCTAAACTCGCCTGCAGCGCTGGGTCAGGTGCCACCTGCCGGCGCTCTAAGTCTCGCAGCGCCGCCATCAGCTCTGCCTGGTAGCGACTCCCAAAGATGTCGGTGTTGCTCAAAAAGCGCCCGACCCCCGCCTCTAACACCTGGTCAAACAGCTGCTCCTCTCCCCAGGTCAGGGCGTTCAGGAGCTGGGTGGTGGCCGGCTGAAAGTCGATGGTGGTGGCCCAGCTCTGGAAGTCGGGCGCCAGCCGGATCATCTGCCGCAGGACGTCGTCGTTCACCCACAGGACGACCGGGAAGGGAAAACATTTGCGAAACTCATCCCGCACCTGGTTGGTCGCTTTCAGCAGCTGGTCTAAGCGAGAAACCGACTCCAGCCCCGTTACCATCAGCGCTTGAGGCGTCTCCCTGCCGCGGGCGATCGCCTGCTGGAGGGCCGTCAGCATCGTTTGGCTAGCGGGCTTGAGATGCACCGTTTGCACCGGTACAGGGCAAGCGCGATGGATCCAGTCCAGCATCGTGTGCTGGAGGTCGGCATAGTTGCAGTGGGCCAGCACCAGGGAGAACTCCTCTGGCACTAGCTCCACTACCCGCACTACTTTATTGACCGCCTGCCAGTTGTAGCGGTCGGCTTCGACTATCTGCTGGAGGCTAGCCATGCCTGCACCTCTTGGGTTTCCGCCAGGATGGGGTTAATGTCGTTCCACAGCTGGCCGTCGTGGCGGTATTCAAACACAAACAGGCTGCGCAGCAGCAGCTTGTAGGCCTCCTCGCCCCGGACGTCCTGACGCTTTTGCATAATCTTTTGCAGCAGGGGCCATTCATCCCCCGTGATGGCTAGGCTCAGCTCGTTGCGGCGCTGGGCAATAATGCTCTCTAAGCAGGCCCGAGAGATGGGGGGGTCTTCTTGCTGTAGACAGCGGTTGAGCAGCACCAGCAGATTGCGGACGTGGCCGCCGCTGATGCTGCACAGGCGATTGAGGGTATCGACGCTGTCAAACACCTCAGGAACCCGGCTCAGCCGCACTTCGGGTGAGTCGTCAGGAAACGCCCGCGCCAGCACCATTTGCCGCAGCAGCGCTAGCCCCGGCTCACAGGGCTGGCCGTCGGGCAACCGCCCCGGCACCATCGGCAACACCTTGGGGTCAACGCCAAACCGGTTAATCAGCCGCCCCAGCTCGTTGGAGAACACTAGCACCAGGGGGATGGTATACACTACGTGGCAGTTGAGCTGCTTCAGCTGGTCTCCCCGGTCTACAAACAGATACTCCGGCTGCGATCGCCCCGAGGGCTTCAGGGAGCTATCCACCCGGTCTAGGTTATCGACAATCACCACCAGACCCCGGAGGCCCCGCTTCTTCAGCTCCTGATTCGCCCGAGTGAACAGCTCAGCGTTAATGGCCTCTAGAATGCTGCTGGTGCGGGGCTCTAGATACTGCCGCAGGCGATCGCGCAGTCGGGGGCTCTCGCGGGTTTGAGCGGTGATTTTGCCGATGCCTAAAGAGAGTTCGGCTTCTACATCGAGGCTCACCGGGGTCTTGAGAAATGCGGAGACTTCCTCAAACAGGTTGGCAAAGTAGCGGGGACGCAGATGAATGCCGATGGCCTCCAGGCTGGCGCTCACCCGCTGAGCGATGGCGAGCAAAATGTCGGTGACGTCGATATCGGCCAGATCCAAATCGCGGCTCGACTCAAAGTACACGGCGTGGAAGCCCTCTCCCTCTAGCTCTGCCTTTAGCCGCAGCAGCTCGGTAGATTTGCCGCAGCCAATGTGACCCGTGAACAATTGACAGGTGGGTTCGTCAGTGGCCAAAACGGTAATCATGCGCCGCAGCTCGCGGATGAGGTCGCTGCCGCGCACGGGAGAAAAGTCGATGTAGTATTTTCGATCCTGCGGATCTTCAACCTTTAACGTTCTTGTGGGATTACAGGCCCGATAAAAGCGGCGTAACTCCAGCACAGTGATATCCTCGCGACGGATTAATGTGGACAGCGGTGAGGGGGCTTCCCTTCAAGTTTGCCTTACCGTTGCCCGAGTTGCTCAGTACCCGGTCGGGGTAACCCAACGGTAGTAATACCGTCTTCACAGGGTTGTTGATGCGGTCGGGGTAGATGGGCCAAGACCTGAGCTACTTCGACGATAGCGAACCGTGAGAAGAACCCCCATCACTGGGTGACAGTTGTTGCGGTGGGGTGATGGCGATCGCCTGTGCTGACTGGCTCGACCTGCCCATCGATCTCGCTACACTGCTCCGTCCAGTAATCGCGGACTTCTCCATGTCCACGGACAAAGCCACCTTTAAATGCTCTGTTTAACCGAGCTCGATTTCACTGACCAACCGCCACCTGCATCGCCTGACGGGTTTTATCCGCCTGGTTGAGCAAAGACTCGGCAAAGGCGATCGCCTCCTGGTCAGACTTGCCCCCCGCTAGCTGAGCTAACTCTTCGCGGCGCTGCTCCTGGTCTAAGGGCATCACCCGCACGACGGTGCGCACGGTCCCGTTGGGCGCACCGTCGACGGCATCGACAGCGCCGGCAGCCGGGGTAGCTTTCGCCCCGCTCTTCTTCGAGCGTCGCTTCGTTCCTACGGAGGCCGCCGAGGGGAGAGAAGCGGCTACTTCATCCCCCACCAGGGTCTTACTGACGTGAAAATGATTATCGGCCATGGCCGCCACAATGGGCTGGTGAGTAACGCAGAGCACTTGGTGACGGTAGCTGAGCTGGTGTAGCTTTTCGGCGATCGCCTGGGCCACCCGACCCGACACCCCGGCGTCAATCTCGTCAAAAATCATCGTCCCCACGGCGTCTGCCTGAGAGAGGCACACCTTGAGCGCCAGCAAAAAGCGGCTCATTTCTCCGCCCGAAGCTGTTTCCGAGAGCGGCTGCAGCGGCTCACCAGGGTTGGGGCTAAACATAAACGTGATTCGATCTGCGCCGCTGGCGGTGGGAGAAACAGGAGACACCTCCACCTGAAACTGCACCTTGTCCATCGCCAGCGGCTTAAGCTGGCCAACAATTTGACCTTGCAGATCTTGGCCCACCGCCTGGCGCTGCTGGGTGAGCTGCTGGCATTCAGTGACCAGCTTGGCCTGCTTGACCCGATACGCCTTTTCTAGCACCTCTAGGGACTGGCCCCCGTCGTTGAGAGCCTCTAGCTCCACCTGCAGCTGCTGATCGCGGGCGATCGCTTCCCCTAAGGTAGGGCCATACTTACGGCAAATTTGCTTGAGCTGCACGAGACGCTCTTCCACCTCGCTGAGCCGCTGAGGGTCGGTCTCCAGCCCCTCCCCGTAGGCGTTGATTTGCCGCCCCGCCTCCTCCACCTGCGCCAGCGCCTCGTTGAGCATCTCCAATAGGGGGGCGATGGTGGTGTCGTACTCCACCATGTCGGTGAGGGTGCCGTGGGCCCGACCCATCAGGTCGGCGCAGGCCGCACTGCCGTCGTCGGCCTGGTAGAGCAGCTGATAGGCCTGATAGCTGTACTGCTGCAGTTCCACCGCGTGGCTCAGCCGCTTGCGCTCTTGCTCCAGGCTATCGATCTCGTCGGGGTCGTTGAGGTTGGCAGCCTGCAGCTCTTTGGCCTGAAAGGTAAATAGATCTAGCTGCTGCCGGCGCTGGGCGTCTTGCTGCTGGCGTTGCTCTAGCGCTTTTTGGGCCACCTGAGCCGCGCTGTAGGCTGCTGCTACGGCTTCAAGCTGGCGCTGTAGCTCTGGTCCGCCGAATCCGTCTAGCCATCGCCGCTGCAGGGCCGCCTCCCCGAGCTGCACGGTTTGCCCCTGGGCGGTAATCTCCACAAGCCGCTGACGCAGGGACTCGATTTGCGGCTTGTTCACCGGCATGCCGTTTATCCGCGAGCGGTTGCGCACCCCACCCCGCCCCGCCGTCAGCTCCCGACGGCATATCATCACCCCGTCTTCCTCGGGCTCAATCTCTTGCTCAGCAATCCACTGAGCCAGCTCGGGCACTAGGGCAAAGCGGGCCTCAATGAGCCCCCGTTCGGCCCCGGCCCGCACAATTCGCCCTGACACCCGTCCACCTAGAACGGCATCGATCGCATCGAGAATAATCGACTTTCCAGCCCCTGTTTCTCCAGTGAGCACGTTGAGCCCAGGGCCAAATAGCAGGTCTAGCGAGTCAACCAGCGCAAAATTTTCAACGTGAAGGGAGATGAGCATAGGGGGACGATAGGTCGGCTACGCCAAGCTTAGTACAACAGTATGGCACGCCCGGCAGACCCTTTAAGTTTGACATAACTCCCCCCGCAGCGTGCTGTAGGGGAGCATGGATGGGGAAACAGCTAAAAACGCTTCCATTGACTAAGGCTCAAGAAGGAGGCCCTGTATGCCCTTCATCGCGATACCCTTCATCGAGACCGTTCACATGTCGAATCAGTTCCGGAAAAAACTGCTGAAAAGACTGGTCTAGGGCAGCGTCGTTCTCCTGGATCTCCTCCACGGAGCCCCGAAGCGTATTTTGCCGCTTCAATCTCTGAGATATTTGATCTAACGCTATCCCAATGCCCGCCAGCGTTTGATAGGATGTCAGCCAATCCCCGGCAATCATCCGCTGAATTGAGTGGCGGCAGGCAGGGGGCACGACCTGAGATGAAGGCTGCTGCAGCTGGGCGGCTAGCCCGGTATACACCACTTGAACGAAAGCCCTTAACGGCATCGGATTATAAGATTGCCAGTGACGGCAGAGGAAGTAGTCATAGCCTACATCTAATATAATCCCTGCAAAGCGACGTCGCTCGGGGCTGATCAGGCGTTTGCTTTGGCGCACAATAGCGTGAGTATCGGTGAAGGTATCGATAGCGCGATGGCGCTTAACGCCGCGAATCAGCCCCTCGCCCAGCTCTGCTTTAGGCGTTCCTTTGATGAAATCGCCCATCAGGTTCCCCAACCAGGACTCCGGCGTGGGGTGACTCAAGCAAAGGTGGGCTAAGAGGTTCATCGGCGTTCCGGTCCCGTCTGCATCGCAGCCTTTTTGTATCGCGGTTCTCTTTGTATCGCGGTTTTCCCTGGTCCTTTAGCGTCCTATAGCTCTATTTATGTTCATCGTATCTCTCTTTTAAAGCGCCATGACAACCCCGCGCTATAACAGATTCCGCCACCGCCGGGACTACTTTTGGCCCCAGCCTACTCTGGGATATATTGGCTACCTCGGGTACGGCAACTTCGGCGACGAGCTGCTGTTTGCGGCGATCGCCCGTCTGTTTGCGGGACAGCAGCTGCTCGCCTACGACGGAGCGGTGCAGCCCGCCCACCGGGACCCCAAATACAATCTCCCTAAGCGACTCAAGGTCTATCGCCGCGTCTTTAAGCCTGCGCTATACGACGGCATTATCTTGGGCGGCGGCACGCTAATCAACCGCGAAGCTTTTTTGTCGCGGCTGCAGCAGGCAATGTCTGACTACGCCTGCGCCGTATTTGGTACTGGCGTCTGCGACCCGGAGTTTTGGCAGCGGCACCACCCTGAGGTTGACCCCGTTCAGCTGATGGCGGACTGGGCCGTAGCGCTCAAGGCCGTCACCTATTTAGGGGTGCGCGGACCGAACTCGGCCAAGGCTCTGCAGTCGTTTGGCCTAGAGCCTCTGGTGATCGGCGACCCGGCGCTCTCTATTGATACGCCACGAGCGACCTATCGGCGCACCCGCAGAGTCACCATCAACGTGGGTAGTCACGGCATCCAGTGGGGCGACCAAGAGACAATCAATCAGACCGTTCAAAGCCTTTGCTTCGCCCTCCATCGACAGGGCTGGTGGGTGGAGTTTCTGGCCCTCAACGACACCGACCAGGCGATCGCTGAGCAGATCGCTGAGGCGCTGCTGCAGGTCTTTGAGCGGCCCTTTCCCTGCCGCCTCGCCAGCGACATCCCAGACACCCTGGCCTATCTGAAAAGCTGCGACCTTCTGATCGGACAACGCCTCCACGCTGCGGTCGCCGCCCATGCCTGCGGGGTGCCCGCCATTCTGTTGAGCTATGCGCCCAAATGCTATGACCACATGGCCAGCATGGACCTAGAGCTGTTCACGATGCGCACCGATACGCTGGCCCCAACGGAGCAGTGCATAGCATCTCTGCTGGCGCTGGTGAGCTGGATCGGCGATCGCTACGAGGAGCAATGCCAGCACATCCGAGAGAAGGTCTATACCTACCAGGCACTTCAGGCCGCCGCCGCCCAAACTATCAGTCAGCTCTTTACGCAAGTTAACTAACTTTTTTGAAAAAAGGTGAAGTTTGTAAGAGCGATCGTCAAAAAACCTTTTAAGTCTTAATAAAATAATCGGTGAGCAGCCCAGTTCCAAATATCTCGGAATTGGGTTCGACTATACATCTTTGTAAATAGCAACATACCTGGATTACTTAATCATGACTACTTCTTTACAGCAGCGCTCTGGCGCTAACGTATGGGAGCGGTTTTGCGACTGGGTCACCAGCACCAACAACCGCATCTATGTCGGTTGGTTCGGCGTCCTGATGATTCCGACTTTGCTAACCGCAACCATCTGCTTCTTGATTGCATTCGTTGCAGCGCCTCCCGTCGACATCGACGGCATCCGCGAGCCTGTTGCAGGTTCACTGATGTACGGTAACAACATCATCTCTGGTGCAATTGTTCCGTCATCCAACGCCATCGGCCTACACTTCTACCCCATCTGGGAAGCAGCATCACTTGACGAGTGGCTGTACAACGGCGGACCTTACCAGCTAGTGGTATTCCACTTCCTAATTGGCGTTTTTGCCTACATGGGTCGTCAGTGGGAGCTGTCTTACCGGTTGGGCATGCGCCCTTGGATTTGCGTTGCCTACAGCGCGCCTCTAGCGTCAGCAACGGCAGTCTTCCTCATCTACCCCATCGGCCAGGGTTCATTCTCTGACGGCATGCCGCTGGGCATCTCGGGCACGTTCAACTTCATGTTCGTGTTCCAGGCCGAGCACAACATTCTGATGCACCCCTTCCACATGCTGGGAGTGGCAGGCGTCTTCGGCGGCGCACTATTCAGCGCGATGCACGGTTCACTGGTGACCTCTTCACTGGTGCGAGAGACGACTGAGTCTGAGTCGCAGAACTACGGCTACAAGTTCGGGCAAGAAGAAGAGACCTACAACATCGTTGCAGCGCACGGCTACTTCGGCCGCCTGATCTTCCAATATGCATCGTTCAACAACTCACGGGCACTGCACTTCTTCTTGGGCGCATGGCCTGTCGTAGGCATCTGGTTCACGGCGCTGGGCATCAGCACGATGGCGTTCAACCTGAACGGGTTCAACTTCAACCAGTCTGTTCTAGACAGCCAGGGCCGGGTCATCAACACCTGGGCGGACATCATCAACCGCGCCAACCTAGGTATGGAAGTGATGCACGAGCGCAACGCTCACAACTTCCCGCTTGACCTTGCTGCTGCTGAGGCACCTGCCATTAAAGGCTAACCCCCCATTGCAGTTAGTCTGAGCTTGCTGCAGGTCAGACAGACGTAGCAGAAGCGCCCCCTCCAATCTCTTTTGGAGGGGGCGCTTCTGTGCTGTTGTGAGAGCGAGTCTAAAATAGCCCTGCAGCATTTAGAGCTTATAGCAAATGCCCTGATGTATTGGGACATTTGCGCGTTCGGTTGCCTACATAACGTCAGGCTTTCAGCCGATTCTGGTGTCCTAAGCAGCTAAACCAATGCAATAGTGAACCCAAAATTTGATATGATCCCCGAAGCTTTTCGAAGCTGACCTATTGGCTTACCTTGTCCCAAGTAAATGCGCCGTTCTACCCCCAAAAACTGCACCGTTTTGGTGACCCAGACCGGGCAGCATCCGCTGGTGCTGTCGGTTAAACCTCTGCCGCTAATGCTCCTGCTTGCTGCATTGACCCTCACGCCCCTAGGGCTACTATTCGGTAGAATCTACCAGCTCCACCAGGAGAACCAGGCGCTGACTCAGCGAAACAGCGATCTCAGCGAGACCGCCAGCGACGTTGCCAAGGCGCTCAATCAGATCGATGCAGAGATTGACCGTCTAGAAGAGCGGGCCGGACTTTCTGAAGACGATGAGGATCGGGGTACTCAGCGATCGCGCGGGGGAATTCCCAATGAGCTGACGCCGGAGGAAGTTTTGGCAGCTGCAGAGCATCAGCTTCCCTCGGTCTCCCTCAGGCTACACCGCCAGGTCAAGCCAGCGCTGACCGACACCTTAGAGGAAGAGGAAGCGCAGGCAGCGGCCCTCCCCACAGGACGACCGGTTAAAGGCAGCCGCATTTCTTCAAAGTTTGGCGTTCGCGCTAATCCCTTTGGCCGGGGGTATGAGCTGCACAACGGGATTGACTTCCCTGGCCCTACCGGCACGCCGGTCCATTCGACGGGGGCAGGAACGGTGGAGAAGGCCATCTCTAGCCGAGGCTACGGACGTCACGTCGTTATTGACCACGGCTACGGCTATAAGACGCTTTATGCCCACCTATCGCAAATGACGGTGGCGGCGGGAGATGCCGTGGAGCGCGAGGATATAGTGGGTCGTATCGGCAGCACAGGGCGCTCGACCGGGCCGCATCTCCACTACACCGTGTACTACAACGAAAAAGCCGTCGACCCTCAAGATTTATTGAACTACAATCCCTAGCTCATGGCGCTCTATCAGGGGAAGCGGGCTATATTTAGGGGGACGGTTTGATACGCTTGGCGGCAGAGCGGACATCAACCAAATTTGAAGCGCGAGGTAAGTGAATGATTTGGCGTAAGCAGCAGGCGTCCTCGATTACGTATCTAGGCGCGAAGAGCGAGTTTCAAGGGGATCTTCACGTCGATGGTAATCTGCGGGTTGACGGTATCATTCACGGTACTGTTGAGGTGATTGGCGATATGGAGGTTTCTCAAAGCGGTTTGGTGGAAGGGCCGGAGCTACGGGTCAACAATTTGGTGGTGCATGGCGTCATCAAGTCCAGCGTGTTCGTTCAGGGCCGCCTGAGCTTGAGCCGAACGGCTCGCTTGGAGGGAGATGTAACCGCGAGCTCTTTGGACATTGAACCGGGGGCCTTTTATACCGGACATATTTCCACTGCTGACCAGAAAAACCTGCCGGCGACTGAGCCCTACCCTGAGCTATTGGGAAAAGAAACCACTTACCAAGAAGCGCTCCCGGATAAGTACTGAATTCACCCGCGCTCTCGCCTGTTTTTGGCGGTTGGCCCCGCTGCGATCGCGCTCAAACGATCAGAAGCTGCGGTAAGATCGAGAGCGCCGTTGGGTACTGATGCATGGGCAACACTTTTGGACAGCTGTTTCGGATCACCACTTTTGGAGAGTCCCACGGGGGCGGAGTCGGCGTCACGGTAGATGGCTGTCCGCCTCGCTTAGAGCTTTCGGCGGAAGAAATCCAGTTTGACCTAGACCGCCGCCGTCCGGGCCAAAGTAAAATCACCACGCCGCGCAAAGAGTCAGATACCTGCGAGATTTTGTCGGGGGTGTTTCAGGGCCAAACCACAGGGACGCCTATTTCTATCCTGGTGCGCAACAAAGACACCCGCTCTCAGGACTACACCGAGATGCAGACGGCCTACCGCCCCTCCCACGCGGACGCCACCTACGACGCTAAGTACGGCATTCGCAACTGGCAGGGCGGGGGACGCTCCTCGGCGCGGGAGACCATTGGCCGGGTGGCAGCAGGGGCGATCGCCAAAAAAATTCTTCGTCAGGCGGCGGGCGTGGAAATCGTGGGCTACGTGAAGCGCATTCAGACCCTAGAAGGGGTCGTAGACCCCGCCACCGTCACTCTAGAGCAGGTGGAGAGCAACATCGTCCGCTGCCCTGACGCCGACTGCGCCGAGCGGATGATCGATCTGATTGAGCAAACGGGGCGCGCCGGGAGACTCCATCGGTGGCGTGGTGGAATGTGTGGCCCGCTCGGTGCCGCGTGGTTTGGGGGCTCCGGTGTTCGATAAGCTGGAGGCTGACCTAGCCAAGGGTGTGATGTCGCTGCCCGCCAGTAAGGGCTTCGAGATTGGCTCGGGGTTTGCCGGGACGACGATGACCGGCAGCGAGCACAACGACGAATTTTATATCGACGAGGCGGGGAACACCCGCACCCGCACCAACCGCTCGGGGGGGGTGCAGGGGGGCATCAGCAACGGGGAGCCGGTGGTGATTCGCGTCGCTTTTAAGCCGACGGCCACGATTCGCAAGCAGCAGAACACGGTGACCCGCGAGGGGGAAGATACGGTGCTGGCGGCGCGGGGGCGACATGACCCCTGCGTGCTGCCTCGGGCGGTGCCCATGGTGGAGGCGATGATGGCCCTGGTGCTTTGTGACCATCTGCTGCGCGACCACGGGCAGTGCCACCTGTGGTAAGCCAGCACCGCCCTGGCCGGCGTTTAGGCTACTGCAGCCCGCGCTGGCGCATTAGGTAGGCCAACACCTGCCCTTCCCGGCGGCTCAGCCTCACGCCGTCGGGGCCAATGTCCACCGGTCCGGTCCACAGGCCCTGCTCGACGTAGTAGCGGTTGATGTGCATGAGGTGGATGGTTTCGCGGATGCCCTCGGGGGAGCCGATGAGCAGGTGACGCACCACCTCGCCGTCGGGCTGGGGCGGAATTTGGTCTAGGCGAATCAGTGCCGCCTCGCGGTCGAGGGGCTGTTCGGGGTATAAAAATGTCACGGTTTGGGTTCCTGTTTTGCGTTGATGGGTAGGAAACCCAAGCCTTGGCCATCCCTGCGACGTTGGGTGTTCGGGATGGCCATGGGACAATGCCCATAGCGCCCGGACAGCTCTGTCCTGTCTTGGGGGTCAGGCGGCGATCGCTGTCTCCAGCAACGGTCGTCGCCGTTTATGACCAAAGTCTTGGGAGCTAAGCTGCGGGTTGCAGCTCTCAAGCGTAAAATTTACACTATTCGCGGTCAGAGGGCAAGTCTAATCGAAGCAGTCCCGACGACCGTGGGGACGCCGGGACCTGCTGCCCAGTAACCTATGAAACACTGAGGCTTGCCGTCTGCATTGTTCTAAGCAACTGGGCCGAAGCAGTAGGTCGATCTATGCTTCTTCGGCTTTCGGCTGGCCACGCTTGCGGATGGCGGCAATGCCCATGCCGATGAGGCCAGGGAGGAGCGCGGGAGTCGGGATCTTATCTGTGGGGGTGGAAGTGTCAAGGGCGACGACAGAGGTTGACGAAGCGATAAAAATCCTTCTGGAATGATCCCGAAAAGATCCTTTCTGCTACGTAAAATCCGTCGGAAGCGGCATCATTGAATGCAAAGAGATTCCCAATTCCCCCAGATAAAGAAACGTCTAAAACATCGTTTGAGCCAAATATCTCAGGGAGACGAGCCGTCTGCTCAGAGAGTCCGGATTTAACTAAAGCCGAATCCATTCAAATGACAAATTTCCAAAATTTGTCAGATTGGTCAAGCTATCTCCGTCGCCCGCCACGTCTGCATCAAAGTCGAACGAGAACGACTCTCCTGAGGTACCCGATACGCTTCCACGGAAGTCGAAAGCAAAAGCAGCAGGAGCCGCGATCGCAGCCGTCGCGACAACAGCAGCAGTGACCGCAAGCGTTTTGATGTACTTTTTCATTAGTTTTTTCTGTTCACTTCAGTAGTCCACTTTTATTTTTTCACATATTATACAAAGACAGCAAAACAATCTCAGTAATATTAATTAAGAGTGTGTAAATCCGAAAACAGCTGTTATCGCATCGGCATTGATCTTCTTCATGAGAAAAGTACCTCCTAATCTGAGCTGGGTGCTGCCCAAACCCACCCCCACAAATTACGCGACAAGAAGCGGAGTGCGAGGATGAGGGCAAGGCTGTAGTCTAATGAGAGACTTTGTGTAAGGGCAAGGAGACGGTGAGCGATGGGGCAGCGAGCAACCGATGACGCCATGTGGGCGGCGATCGCCAGCAGAGACGCCGCTTTCGACGGTCAGTTTGTCTGCGCCGTGGTGACCACCGGAATCTTTTGCCGGCCCTCCTGCTCGGCGCGGACGCCACTGCGGCAGAACGTGCGGTTTTATTCCACCTGCGAGACGGCGATCGCCGCTGGGTTTCGGCCCTGCAAGCGCTGTCGCCCTACCGAAGCGTCGCGGGAGGGCGAGGTGATTTACTACGCGCTGCGGCAGACGGCGCTGGGCTTGATGATGATGGCGGCGACGGAGCGGGGCGTATGTTTTGTCGCTTTTAACGAAGATGGGGAAATGCTGCTGGAGCAGCTTAAGACCGAGTTTCCGAAGGCAGACATCAGCGTCTCAGAGGCCAGTGAGAGCGGGCCACTGAATGAGTGGATAGCAGCGCTCGACGCCCATCTGACCCAGCGGACACCGCGCCCAGATCTGCCGCTAGACCTGCGGGGGACGGCGTTTCAGATGCTGGTGTGGCGGTTTCTGCTCAGCATGGAGGGGGGGGAGACTCTGAGCTACGGGAAGCTGGCTGAGGCGGTGGGTAAGCCCAAAGCGACGCGTGCGGTAGCCTCGGCCTGTGGTGCCAACACGGTTGCTGTGCTAGTGCCCTGTCACCGCATTGTGCGAGAGGATGGCGGTTTGGGGGGCTATCGGTGGGGATTAGAGCGCAAGCGGGCTTTGCTGGAACTGGAGCGTTAGCTTGAAGGCGATCGCCCTTAATACTTTCCTCACCTCCAGCTAAAATGATAAACCAACGCGCTTGGGAATAAAGGAAGTCATGCTGATTGCCGTATCCGGCGCTGCCGAGACAAGCGCAAACTACATCGTTCAATCGGGGCTTTGCGCGATCGCCCTGGCCCTCACTCACTTATTCGTCAATAAGCTGAAGTTTATTGGCACCCGTCCCAGAAGCCGGTGTCTGTCGGGAGCGAGCGGCGTTTCTGTGGCCTACGTATTTGTTCATCTCTTACCAGAGCTGAGTGAGATGCAGGCGTCGTTTGTAGGGACTGGGCTAGGCTGGATCGAAAAGCATCTGTACATTATGGCCTTGGTTGGCATGACGACCTTTTACGGTTTGGAGCGGGTCGTCATAGACTTTCAGGCACAGCAGGATGAAGGGTCAGAAGACGTTAACCCAGGAATTTATTGGCTGCACATTGGCTCTTTTGCACTTTACAACGCTTTGATTGGCTATTCGCTCTTTCACCGAGAAGAACCGGGGCTAGGTGACCTGCTGGTCTACACGCTGGTGATGGCCCTACACTTTGTTGTGAATGATTTTGGTCTAAGTCAGGATTATCCCAGCGCCTACCGCCACAGCGGGCGGTGGATTGTGGCAGCGGCAATTATTGCGGGATCTGTGGTGGGCTGGGGCAGTGAGATATCGGAGATCGGGATATCCCTGCTGTTCTCGTTCTTAGCGGGCAGCATTATTCTCAATGTGCTTAAGGAGGAGCTTCCAGAGGAGCGGCAGAGTAAGTTTTCGGCGTTTGCTTTGGGCGCTTTTGCTTACACGGTTTTGCTGCTCTTCTTGTAGCGATCGCCGCTAGGATAAACGACCAAAGTGTAAGCTATGACCCAGTCCCTCCGCGCCTACGCTATTGCTTCGGGTTGCCTATCCGCCCTGGGATGGGGGATTACAGGCTCCTTTGTAAAGCTGCTGCCAGACTTTACGACGCTGGAGGTGCTGGCGCTTCGGCTTGCCATTGCCTGCGGGGTGACGGGGCCAGTTTTTTTGGCCAATGACTCGCTGAGAGCAGAGTTTCTCTCTCTGATGCGATCGCCGCCGGGACTCAGCTTGTCTAGCCTGATGGTGCTCTACTATCTGTTCGCGGTGCGGGCCTTTCAGCTGGCTCCGGTCAGCGACGTCGTCCTGATTGTCGGCCTCTCACCGCTGATGGGATTGGGCCTCAAGTTGGTTTTGCGAGCGCCGCTAAGGCGAAGCGAGGGGATTGGGGCCATCACCGCGTTTGTAGGGTTAGTGCTGTTTGTCTTGCCCAAACTTCAGGTCGAATTTGGACGCTCGACTTATTTAACGGGGCTATTTTTTGCGCTACTTTCCGCCTGCGTCACCCTTGGCTACGCCTCGCTGTTTAAGCACTACGCCGGAAAAAGACGCGCCCTCAATCCGATTGCGATCGCGTTTATGACGTTCGCTTTGGGGTCAATTGTCATTGTGCCAATGGCTTCGCTACCGTCGCCAGTTTGGATCGAGAAGCTGGCACAGCCTGACGTCTGGTGGATTGCGTTAGGTTTGGGGACAGTGTCAACGGTTGTGCCAACGCTTTGCTACAGCTTTGCGGCAAAGCACCTTTCTCCCATTTTGACGACGACGCTAAACTTACTCACCCCAATCTTTGCGGCGATCGTGGCTGTTGTCCTGCTCGGTGAGCAAATTCCGGTTTTGAGCCTGCAGGGGGCGGCGTTGATTCTTGCTGGGGTGCTGGTGCTGTCGCTGCCGCAGTCTGAGGCTTCTGAGGCAGCCTGAAGCGGTAATGTTTTAATTATGTAATTACGGTATAGACATAATGCAAGCAGTGCATTTAGCCCTGACTTTGCTGTAGGATTCGATTATAATTATGTTTAGGAACGGAATTCCTTAACTTAGTATTTTGCGATAAAAGAAAGGATTCTTCTCAAGCCTTGGCAGGTTACAAACTGCTATTTAGCAGGGTAAAAATCAGGGTTCAATGACCATCCAAAACAATTCCTGGCACGCAAAATGAAAAGTGATAAAAAAGATTGGGTTGTTGTCACGTTAAGAATTTCGCGGTCCACTGTCAAAATTGCTAAGGATTTAGCGGAGAAGCAGTCTAAGTCAGTCAGCGAAATCGTCGGCGAAGCCATACACAAAAGCGGCGCGGAGCAATTAGCCGGTAAATAGAGGCCTTCTCGTCAAGCAGGGCTCAAACTCAAGCGCCCTGCTTGAGCGATCGCATATAGAAAAGCGCCCTGACCACTGAAGGCCAAGGCATCAATGTTGTTGGATATGACCGCAGAACCATTTGCTATAGCAAAGAAGTGCAGACTAATGGCAGAGCGACAGGTTCGATAGCTCTGACCATACACCTCACCTCTAGCCTTGAGGCGTATGGGCTTCTAGCCAAGCGTAGCCCTCATCCTCAGATTCAAATAGATACTGCTTCGAGGTAGTCGGGTCGTAAGCGACCCAGTAGGTTCGCCCTCCCCAGATTTGACGCGTGACGCGCATAGAATCGTCTGCCGTGAGCAGCCGGTGTAGGCTGCTCGTTAGCTGATGCAGCCAGCGCTGCGGCTCTAAGTGGGCAGGGCGAGCCAGATTTGTGGAAGAGGGGAGCGGACCGCGAGAACGGAAGGATGGCGATTGCATAGGGGACTCCGTAGATGCTCAAACCATAGAGTTAAGCTGCGTATTTCTTACCCAGAAACTGCATAGGTTTGCCGGTTGAGGGCTTGGCCGTGGAACGGGTAAAGGATGTCTTGCTGCCGCGATAGATCCCAGAGATACCGAGGTCAGCAGTCTCAACGGAAGTCGTATCGTTCTCGAACTGGACGCCGCGATAAGTGAGAGTAGTCATGGCTTTGGGGGGTAAAGTTGTCAGGTGAGAGGTGCTTCGTGTGGCCTTTCGATGACTTAAGTATTCCAAAATCGCTGAGCAGAAAAAATCCCGAAAAGTTGAGGTTTATTCAGGAAGACTCCGAGATTAGTTCAGGTTGTCAATCATACGACCGAGTGATTTAGATCACCTCTAGGCGAGTGATTGTCCAGCCCAGTCCAAAGCAGCGCTCTCCCCTCTTAAAAGCCCGCCCCGTGCCGCAGTTGAATGAATTGTTCGAGAGAGTCGTCTTAGACTAAGACGACTCTCTTCAGAATTAGTCTTATCTTGGCTTTTCCCGTCTTATCTTGATATGGCTAGAGCAAGCACGCGATCGCCTCCTTCAGACAATCAAAGCCTGCTCAAATCGCTGCAGCAGCCTACGACGAGCACCTTCATCCACCTGCGCCATCACCCGGTTCACTGCACACAGCACCGCCAGCAGCGACGCCGTCACAATGTTCTCGTGGATTCCTACACCAAACGTTGAGCTAGGAATAAAGTCCCCCGACAGCTCAACAAAGGCGATCGCCTTAGCGTCGCTACCGTGGGAGAGCGATCGCTCTTCGTAGTGGTGTACCTTCACCTGCATATCCAGTGCGTCTAAGAAGGCATCAATAGGACCATTGCCGCAGCCTGCAATAGAAAAGTCTTGGCCGTTAAAGCGCACCGTAGCGCCAATCTCCTGGTCCGTGCCGCTCTCCATCAGCCGATAGGTGTCTAGCTTAAACGGCGTAGACCGCTGCAGATACTCCTGCTGAAACAGATCCCAAAGCTGTGCGGAGGTCATCTCCTCACCCCGCTCATCCATCACCCGCTGCACCACCTGGCTGAACTCAATCTGCATGCGGCGGGGCATGGCCAGACCGTAGTCCCGCTCAAGCAAGAAAGCCATCCCCCCCTTGCCCGACTGGCTGTTGACCCGAATCACCGACTCGTAGGTGCGGCCCAGGTCGGCGGGGTCAATAGGCAGATAGGGTATCTCCCACAGCCCAGCAGCGTCGTGGGCCTCGAAGCCTTTTTTGATGGCGTCCTGGTGAGAGCCGGAAAAGGCGGTGAACACCAAGTCGCCCACATAGGGATGACGGGGGTGGATAGGGAGCTGGGTGCAGTTTTCTACGGTGCGGGCCACCTCGTTAATGTGGGAGAAATCCAGGCCGGGATGAACGCCCTGGGTATAGAGATTCAGGGCTAGGGTGACTAAGTCCACGTTGCCGGTGCGCTCCCCGTTGCCAAATAGACAGCCTTCTACTCGGTCGGCTCCCGCTAGCTGGGCCAACTCTGCGGCGGCGATCGCACAGCCCCGGTCGTTGTGGGTGTGAACGCTGAGAACGGTGTTTTCGCGGTGGGCCATGTGGCGGTGCATCCACTCCACCTGGTCGGCAAAGCCGTTCGGGGTAGAAACTTCCACAGTGGCGGGAAGGTTGATGATAGCTTTGCGGTCAGCGGTAGGCTGCCAGACGTCGAGGACCGCGTCGCAAATGTCTTTGGCGAAGTCTAGCTCAGTGGCGGTGAAGGTTTCCGGGGAGTACTGAAAGCGCCAGTGGGTGTCGGGCTGCTGGGCAGCCAACGCTTGAATCAGCTGGGCCGCGTTGACAGCGAGCTCGATGGTGCCGGCTTTATCCTGCCGGAACACCACGCGGCGGAAGTTGGGCGCAGTGGCGTTGTAGACATGAACAATGGCCCGCTTTGCCCCCCGCAGCGACTCGAAGGTTCGGCGGATGAGGTGCTCTCGGGCCTGGGTGAGCACCTGAATGGTGACGTCGTCGGGGATGCGATCGCCTTCAATGAGGTCGCGGACGAAGTCGAAATCAGTTTGCGAGGCGGAGGGAAAGGCCACTTCGATTTCCTTAAATCCGATGGCCACCAGCAGCTCAAACATATCCAGCTTGCGGCGACGGTTCATGGGTTCGATGAGAGCCTGGTTGCCGTCTCGCAGGTCGGTACTCAGCCAGACGGGGGGCTGGGTGATGGTTTGGCTGGGCCAGGTGCGATTGGGTAAATTGACGGGCTGAAAGGGTTGATATTTGGCTGCGGGATTAGTCAACATGGTAGAAACTCGGGTGTTGTGAATTTGGATATTGGGCCGTGGGAATGCGACGGTGCCACGGTAGGGCATGGAATTGAGAGTATGGGCATGGTAGGCATGTGTTTAGCGCGGCTTTGGCGCTCTTCCCCGGCCCCTCTCCCAATTTTGGGAGAGGAGAGTCTGGTTCCCTTCCCTCAAAACGAGGGGCTTCCAGAACGCTGAACACGTCCATGGCGGTGTTATGGACCACTGCCTAAGAGCACCAGAGATGGATGAAGGACAGGCCACCTGTACGGTGCCTGCCTTGCTAGCAAAAGCCTATATGAAGTCAGCCCCTAGCGTAGCCTAGGGCGTCCGATGCTTATACTGCGGTGGAAAAATAGTATGTCAAATTGTTCTGCGCTTGACGCGCAGGAGCAGCAGCCCTAGGAGTAGGGCGAATTGTGGAGAACGCTGCTGCATGAATTACCGTTTAGCGGCTCAATCAACTATGACCTTTGCAGCATAGTCGAAGAGGAATAACTCGGTCAATAGCTCTATTGCTCTTAATCTGAGACCACCTCAACCACTATGAGTCTCACTATGAAACTCACAGTCTCACAAAAAGGCGATCGCCCACTGCGGAAAACGCCCGCGTAGCGATCGCCTAAAAGAGGAAAGATGCCCGTTCTTTACGCCCCAAAACCACCATCGATAGCGTGCTGCGCCCCCGTCGCGATCGACACCTCAGGGCCAACCGAATAGGCCACCATCCCCGCAACCTCAGCCGGTTTAGCGTGACGCTGAATTGCCATAAACGAATGCATTGTGTCTTTCTGAAGCTGAATTAAAGGCTATCGGTGAAGTTGCTGCTGGGCTTATGGTGAGCGCAATAGGCAAGTGATGGCCTCAGGCCGAACGGGGGTAGAGTCTAGCGAAATCCGCTGATGCAGTTTACATTGCAGGGGCCTCTTCGCCGAACGTGCGGCGATATTATCGATAGATCGTCGATAAGATGTTCAACGGCACTCTCGGTATAGCCTGCTGGCGAGAGTCCATCCCCGGTACAGGTGCTTCCAGAGGAAAAGTAGCACCCCAGCACGAAGGCTCTGTTGAGGCGAGAAACGCTGCTATCGAAGAACACGACGACGTCTGGATCACTGCGATCTTCAGGGGCTGGCATAGACCAGAGGAAGTAGTAGAATCCCCCGCCCTGCTTGGTCCAAACATCAAAAGCAATATTGTCAAATTGGCCATCTGTCCAGCGCCTTAAGCCTATATTGTCCATCGCTTGCTCGAAGCTAGGGCTGGAGGTGCCAACGGGCGCTGGTGCTTGTGGTGCGGCGGTTGAGCCCTGCCCGCATAGGGCAGATAAGTCGAGGGTTTGTCCGGGTCCGCCAATCATGTAGCAGGCGGAATCAACGGCCGGGAGAGCATTGACTGGTTGACTCCAAGGGAGCATTATCGCGGTGGAGAGGCTGGAGACCAGTAAACCGGCCAGGGCAATATAGTTTTTGAGCATTGAGCATTAGTATTTGTCTTGGGCAAACTGAATCTGCGCCACTACTTCTGGCGATCGCTGTGGCGGTATCTGTGCTGAATATGCCCAAAGCAGTAGGTTACTCTCATTACTTCCTTCCCGGACTGAAGTACCAGGACTGTATCTGGACAAATTGCCGCCCCGACGCTGAGTGTAAGGTGGAGGGGCAACACAGTTGGACCGCGATTATCTTGTCATGGGGCCTCCCATCTTCAGCGCTAGCGGTCTGGGACGTGAGCTAGGCGATCGCGGGCTGTGGGAAGATCACCCTGGTTCTCCTCGACCCCTTTCAGCAAGGCCAAATCACCTAGGTGACCTGCCTGGAATGGTCAAGGAGAGTTACCGATACGACTACGATCTGAAAGACTACTCGCTTAGCGATCGCCCCACCGAAACTACAGCCATGCAAGCTCCTCAAACTACTCGCCTCGACCTCAAAACTGAACTTGCTAAGAAAAGAAACCAGGCGGCCGCAGAGCGAACGCTGATGGCGTGGATTCGGACAAGTCTTTCTTTGATTAGCTTTGGCTTCGGTATTGACCAGATCGTGGCAGCGCTGAACAACGTAGCGGGGGTCAATAACCCAATTCGGCTATCGCGAATTTTGGGCCTGTTCTTCATTGCTCTGGGGACCTGGGCGACGCTGGCGGCAGCTGTGCAGCATCGCCAGGAGCTTAAGCACATCCAGCACGAGGACTATACCTACGTTCCTGAGCGCTCCATCGGCCTGATCGTGGCCAATTCGCTACTCGTGTTTGGGGTGGTTGCTTTTGTTGGAATTTTAATCAAGGCGTTTACCTGAAAAGGATTAGACGCTTCTGAACAAAACGATGACGGCTGAAATAATTCCAAACAGAGTCACTGATACGACTGCAACTATCACCATCAGCTGACTTGGGAGCAAAACGTCATTCTTGCGCCGAAGCGATCGCACCGAAAGCCGGTATTGCCAGATTGCCAATGCGAGCAAGATGAGCCCTAAGGGTATGACGAGTAGGCTGAGTGAATCAAACGCTGACTGAGCGATCGCCTCATTAAAACTAGAAGCGTTTTGGAGAAGTGAAGCCGCAACATAGTTGAGCGTGATGCCCAAGCCGAGCAGCATCAGGCTGTTTTGAATCCAGGCAAGCAGAGTCCTTTCCGCTGCGGCCTGGTTGCGCTGCTTTGCTAGCTCTGTTGTGGGGCCTGAATTACGGGGTGAGCGGGGCTGCATTAACGAATTGGGTGCCTTGAAGACTCAGCTAGCTGCTGATTTGGAGCGCGTTAGACCATAGCAGGCCAGGATACCAGGGCAAAAAGGGGGTAAGGAAGTGGAGAGACAGTCTACAGAGAAGTTGTATAAGGTTAGAGCTTCCGCTAGGACTCCCGCCGATATTAACAGCCCTTTGATTATTTGCGGTAACCCGCAAATAATCAGAAACTTCCATAAACACTTGCCCGATAAGGGTTTTGGCGATCGCGTTCTTAGTTGGACTAAAATTGGACTAAATCTACAGAGCTTTTTGAACAAGATGCTCGCCCCGTCAGGATAGGCTATAACCCATTCCTAGCCTATCTCAGAACGACCAAGGCGGCACTCAATTCAGTCTAGGGGTATGAAAAGCTCTCGCCTTTCTGGCTCTGTTGGCAAGGTCCAGCTCAATCGAGACAAGCCCTCTGTCCAAGTATAGGCTTTTGCGCGGAGAAGCACCATTTGCGCTGTACTCTCATCTCAACGCCCCGCTTTGGCCGCAGCGTAATCGACGGCAGTAGCTCTACCGGCGGCTGCGGTGCCAGCCTCAGTCGAAACCGCTGCGCTACCATTGCCAAAATCAACACCGACTCCATCATCGAAAAGGCTTTGCCAATGCAAACCCGTGGTCCTGCGCCAAAGGGGAAATAGACCCCGCGAGGCAAGCGCTGCTCTAAGCCTCCCGCCCATCGCTGCGGGCAAAACTGCTCTGGTTCTTCAAAAAAGCGTGGGACGCGTTGCATAACCCACTGGCTGACGTAAACTGCGGTCCCGCGCTTCAGGCTATAGCCCTCAATCTGGCAATCCTCAACCACCTCGCGGCCTAGCGCCCAAGCCGGTGGGTAGAGCCGCATTGATTCTTTGATGATGCACTTGGTGTAGTGCAGCTGGGGCAAATCGCCATAGGTGGGCAAGCGATCGCCCAAGACCAAATGCACCTCCTTCGCCAGCCTGTCCCATACTGCTGGGTGCTGAGCCAGGAGCAACAGCGTCCAGGTTAAGGCATTGGCCGTCGTCTCGTGCCCCGCCAGCAGCAGCGTCATCACCTCATCCCGCAGCTCCTGCTGGGAGAGCCGTTCACCGGCTTCGTCTTGAGCTTGCAGCAGGGCTGAGAGCAGATCACCTTTGGGGGTTTGACGGCGCTGGTCAATGATGTCGTCGACTAGCGTCCTCAGTCGCCGTGTGGCTTTATGGGCTTTCCGGTTGCTCGCAGTGGGCTACCAGTTCGGCATCAAAAACCAGGTTTCCGCCTGGTGAAAATAGCGCACCATAATCGCCTCCATGGCCTCGCCAATCTCCAGCGCAGTCTCTACCACCTCCACGCCGAACATCGCTTGGGTGATCACCCGCACCGTCAGCTGGCTCATCTCCTGATGCACATCGCGCACCTCCCCAACTCGCCAGCAATCCAGCACTTGAGCCGCGTCTGCTACCACCGTAGCGGCATAATGCGCCATGCGATCGCCTCAAAACCTGGCTGCATCAGCCGTCGGTGTCGCTTCCATACGTCCCCTTCGCTCAGCAGCAGCCCGTCGCCGAATACGCCCTTCAAGGCTCGGTAGCTGATGTCCTTGATAAAACGCTGATTTTGCTTGGCCAGTACCGCTTCAATTAAAGCAGGATGGTTGAGCAAGTGGATTTGAACCGGACCAAGGGTGAGGCAAACGCCATCGCCATACTTTTCGCGGGTGAGGGTGGAGAATTCTAGGGGCTGGCGGCTGTAGTGGATGAGGCTGCGAAGAGCGGCCAGCCCTGTCAGGCGAGAGATTTTCGGCGGATTTGGCCTTTCGATACTAGAACGGATCAAGTTGCTAGTCATGACTGTCGCTCCTTGTGGGTTCGAATCAGATCAAGCAGCGCCTCTAGAGCCTGCGATCGCCGCTCTTCCGTCAGTGGAGAGACGTCAAGTAGCTCGGTAAACCATAACCCGTCAGCGGCCAGCCGTACCACAGTCGCTAAGGCAGGTGTAAGCCCGCTGGCCTCAGATGCGGCCTGCCACGCCTGGTACTGCTGCTGCAGGGGTTCTAGCAGTTCAGGGTGCGCCCACCACCGCCGCCAAGATGCCCGCGCTCTCCACTAGCTGAGACTGCTCAGGGTCGAAGGACAGTAGGACGTAAGCTTCTAGCCAGGTCATTTTCCTATCCGCCGCTTCGATTTGGGCGGCGATCGCAGTCTCGAAACTATCAATCAGGTGAGTGACCATGGCGGTTAGCAGGGCCTGTTTGCTGGGGTAGTGGTATAGCAGCCCCCCTTTACTGACCTTGGCCTGGTCGGCGACGGCTTCCAGGGTTAGCTGGGCGACGCCTTTGTCGCGGATGACCTGAGCCGCAGCTGCGAGCAGGTTGAGCTTGGTTTTTGAAGCTGTATTAGGCTAAGATGCAAGGTCTCAAAATTGGACTCATAGTGGAAAATCAATTCTTAGCATAAGAAACGGACGCTGCGCTAAATTAGGACATCAGCTTTACAGCAAGCAGGACATCTGCTGCTGCTGCCCAAGAGCGCATTACCGCGTTTCTCGGGGTACAATCCACCCCAGCGGCAGATCGCCCATGGTGATGTGAGCTTCATATGGGTCTTCTGATAGGCAGCGACAGCATTTCACCTGCTGCATTTCTTGAGGAGCTAGAAATTTACGTTTTCCCGAGAGGCAAGCCAAGGACAAAAGTTTTAGCCTACCAAGTGTGACCTGATGGGTTCCTATCTCTTCTCTAAATTGGGTTTCATTGCCCTATGGGTACTAGCCGCCGTTGGCGTAACGATCGCCAGTCTTGCCGTAACTCGCCCCGTCGCTTCCAGCGGTGATGCCGCTGCCTTTGAGGAGTACCTCGTGGCAACCGTAGGTAAGGCCGCCGGTCAGCGGTTCGGCAGTGCGGCCATTGCTCTAGTGCAGAACGGCCAGGTGATCGCTACCCACGGTTTTGGCGACGCGGATTTATCACAGGCCCCAGTCCAGTTCGATAAGACTCTCTACCAAATGGCCTCGGTCAGCAAGTTGGTCACCGCCTGGGGCGTGATGAAGCTCGTTGAGGATGGAAGAATCGTCACTTTAGATGACCGGGTATCGAACTATCTAACCCGCTGGCAATTTTCCGCCGGAGATTACGACGCCAGCGAGGTTACGGTCCGCCAATTGCTGAGCCATACTGCGGGCTTGGGCGATGGCTTCGGCTATGCGGGATTTCTGCCCGGCGAACCGCTGCAGACCCTAGAAGAATCGCTCACCCTAGCCCATGACCCGGCAGCCGGTGAGCCGCGCGGTGTGGCGGTGACGCAGCAGCCGGGCGATCGCTGGCGCTATTCAGGGGGTGGCTACACGGTGCTGCAGCTTTTAGTAGAAGAGGTCACTGGCCAGACCTTTGCAGACTATATGACGGAGACCGTATTGCAGCCTCTGAATATGACGGGCGCAAGCTTTGATTGGGAGAGCATTGAAGCGAGCGATCGCGAAAGTCACCTGGCCACAAGTTTTGATACGGACCTCCAACCAGCACCCCACCGCCGCTACACAGCAACAGCAGCGGCATCTCTGTACGCCACACCTCAAGATATGGCCGCTCTTACACGAGCCTATTTTGGCAGCAACCCGGTTCTCAGTCCGGCGACGCTATCAGAGATGACGACGCCTCAGCCCGGTACCTCTGGCATTTGGGGACTGGGTCACAGTGTCTACATGAAGACTGAGGCAGGTCTTGTGGTGGGGCACGACGGGGCCAACCTTCCCGCCTTAAACCATACGGTACGCATTAATCCGGCCACCGGGAATGGCATTGTGGTGATGGTTTCCGGTAGCACGACTCTAGCCAGCCAGTTGGGAGACGATTGGGTCTATTGGGAAACAGGCAAACGGACTGCCGATGCGTTGATACGGGAGGTATTGGCCGTGCTGCCGATTCTCTTGATTGCAGCTGGCGCTGGCATCGCTGTAATCATTGGCCTGCCGGTTGTCATAGCTATCGTGAGCAAGCAGACGTAGACCCCGTACCAAGCCGCCCCATCCCATCAGACGTTGTGCTCACTAAGCCCCGGCTCGCAGACCGATCTACCGCTAGCCTCACAGCCTCGACGTCAGTCGCTCCCGAGCTGTAAGCCATACAGGTTGGCATAGATGCCCTGGAGCGCCATCAGCTCGCTGTGGGAGCCTCGCTCTGCGATCGCCCCCTGCTGAATCACCAGCACCTGATCCGCCTGGGTGACCGTGCTGAGGCGGTGGGCAATCACAAAGCTGGTGCGCCCCTGCAGGAGGGTGGCGATCGCCGCCTGCACCAGCCCTTCGGTGCGGGTGTCGATGCTGCTGGTGGCCTCATCCAGCACCAAAATGCGCGGGTCGATCAGCACCGCGCGGGCAATGCTCACCAGCTGCCGCTGCCCCTGACTCAAAGGCGCGCCCCGCTCTCCCAGGCGGGTGCTGTAGCCCTGGGGCAGCAGGGTAATGAACTCGTGGGCGTTGGCGGCCTGGGCCGCAGCTTCAATGTCGGCCTGGCTGGCGTCGGGAGCCCCAAAGGCGATATTTTCGGCCACAGTGCCGCTAAACAGCAGGTTGTCCTGCAGCACGATGCCAATCTGCCGCCGCAGGCTGGCCTGGGTCACCTGGCGCACATCGATGCCGTCAATTTTGACGGCCCCCGCTGAGACGTCGTAAAACCGCAAAATCAAGTTAATGATCGTACTTTTCCCCGCCCCCGTCGGCCCCACTAAGGCGATCATCTCCCCCGGCTGAGCGCAGAGGTTTATCCCTTGGAGCACCCGCTGAGTGGCGGTGTAGCCAAACTCCACTTGCTCAAAGCGCACCTCCCCGCGAATGGGGGGCATCTCGGTGGCGTCGGTAGCGTCTTTTAAGGTGGCGGGCTCATCCAGCAGCGAAAAGATGCGGTCTAGTCCCGCTAGGGCAGACTGGGCCTGGGTGTAGAACTGGCTGAGAATCTGAATCGGGCGAAAGAACTGCTGCACGTAGAGCAAAAAGGCGGTCACCGTGCCCACTGTCATCACCCCGTTCACCGCGAGGTAGCCGCCGTAGGTCATCACGCCGGCGATCGCCAGGGTATTGAGGAAGTCGATGGAGGGCAAGAACGCCGCCGTCACCGCTACGGCCTGCACGTTGGCGCGGCGGTTGGCGGCGTTGAGGCTGTCAAATTCTTCAATGTTGAGCTGGGTGCGGTTAAACGCCTGAGCCTCGCGCACGCTGCCGATGTCCTCTTCCAGCTTGGCGGACAGGTCGCCGATGGTCTGCCGGGTAACGCGAAACCGCTTTCGGGCCCAGCGGGAGAAGACCGCCGTGGTGAAGATCATCAGCGGCACCACCAGGTTGCTCAGCAGCCCCAGCTGCAGGTTGATGGAGAGCATGGCGATGATGATGCCCACCAGGCTAAAGGTCTGGCCCAGCATCTGGGGAATCGTCAGCCCAAAGGCCTGGTTGACCGTGTTCACGTCGTTGAGCAGGCGGCTCATCAGGTCCCCGGATTCGCTGCGGTCAAAGAAGCTCACCGGCAGGCTCTGCACCTTGTCGAAGATATCCTGCCGGAGCTGCCCCAGCAGCCGCTGCACGATGGAGCCCATGCGCAAAATCTGCCCGCGAATGGCCCACAGACCTATGAAGTAGATGGCGGTGAGCAGAGCCAGCATCCGCAGCAGGCCCGGCAGGTTGCCCTTGAGGATGAGGTTGTCGATGGACCAGCCGATGAGCAGCGGGCCGATGGCCTGGGTGGTGGCCCCGATGGCGACTAGCAGCAGGGCCACGGGGAGCTCTTGGCGGTAGGGGGCGAAGTATTGCAGGAACCGCCTCGCGGTGGAGAGCTTGGGCTTAGCGGGCGGGGGTGCCGCGAGGGGGAGAGCGGTCATGGGGTAGGTGCGGGGGAATAAGAGTTGTCTGAGCGGAGCAGGCGATCGCTGGGTGATAGAACTCTATCAAGACGGCCTACTGTTCGCCAATGCTCATGTCTTCTGGGGTCGTATTGGATAAGGTTGACCAACGCTGACGAATTCGCTCAATCACAGGTGAGCGAGAGACGTAGCGGGGTTCAAGAGTTTCGCAAATATTTTGCTCCATAGAATGGTCTTTGGCAACAGCAACAAGTTCTATTCACTGTACAAGATCGTCTAGTTCCTGAACACTTATGGGGTGTCTTCTTCAGCGCGCTCAGACTCTTCTATAGCTGCGTTAGGGGATTCATTATTGATATCTGTCTCCACAGGATTAGATTGCTTTGCAGTTGTGTTGGGTGAGTTATTAGTGTAGATAATTTGCACAGGTCGAGGAAGAAGAAGCGTCAGCGCAATCAAAAACAGCAGGAAAGAAAAAAAGTTATCTGGCATAAAGCGAGCGTACGGAAAGTTTGGCTTCATATTTTTTGGCATTTCAACAGTCCTTTTCTAATTGGGAAAGACCCAGTAAATCACAGCGAATTATGACGCTGAGTCTTTGTACTAAATTCATCTTAGCCATTAGCTCAAAGCTTTGTGTTGAAGGCATATCAAGCCGTATAGTATAGCTTGGTATGAATTATCTATATTTTTAGGGCATTTGAACTTGAAGGACAAGCATGCATTATGCCGAAATTCACTCTGCGACTGAATTTGAGCTAATTAAAGAAATCAAAAGATTAGTTTGTTAATAATTGTTAACTATTTTGGACCGCCGAAAAGCTTGTCTATTGTTCTAATAGGTTATTGCTTTTCTAGAGCGCGAAAAGTTATAGATTAGGCTAAATTTTAAAAACTCAACAGTCTTCATAAATAGTGTTCAATAGCATCCATGGAGATAGGTAGGCATTTTTAAGTCAGCATCAATAGTTTAGTTAGGTTGCCTACCGACCCAGCGTAGCCATACCCGAAAAGCGATATTCAGCTCATAGCTAGTTGTATACAGATTCAGGCGAAACTCAAGATTGACCAACGATCGCTCACTCGGCATCAATATCTCGCCAGAGTTCAGAGCGCAGCAGCGCTTGCCCGCTCATTTCCTCATGCCAACCTTGACGAAAGCTTTCCTAAGCCGCCTTTAGGGCGACACTTGCTCGAAACAGTCGAATCATTTATAGAAAATTGGGCAAATGCTCAGATAGCGTTCGCCTAATCTCCTGTATTACGGCTTCCAGCACAGTATGGGTAGGACTCAGAGGGTCACTTGCAGACATAGTGGGCTAGGGTAACGCTATCTCAAGTGTAGCTATAGCGTCGGCCCATCGTTCGCCAATGCGTGATGTCTTGTGGGGTTGTATTGGACAGGGTTGACCAACGCTTTGCCAAAGACTTGCTGCAGGTGCTGGTAAAAGACATCCACACGGCCAAACAAAGATCCAGGAGCGCGCGAGCGGGTTAGCTACAATCCTCGCCATCTTCTAAATACCGCAGGAAATCGCCTGGCTGTGCATTGAACGCGCTGCAGATAGCCGCCTGCGTCTCTTTCGAGGGGAATGCGTCGCGGTCATTGTAGAGGCGGTAAGCAGTGGGTTGGGATAGCCCTGTAAGCTTCCAAAACTCGTAGGCATTCTTGCAGCCCTGAGCCGTGGCAAATTCTGCAATGGTGTTGACTATCCCCATGCTCATGAAAATATCACAACCATAGCTCACCCCGTCAGCGCCGGGGCTGCCCCAACCTGAGACTCCAAAATCACCCCATACAGCGGACTGCTCGCCATCAGCAACTCATGGGTCCCCTGCGCCACCAGTCGCCCCTTATCCATCAGCAAAATCCGGTCCGCATTGCGCACCGTGCTAATTCGCTGCGCCACCACAAACGACGTGCAGGTGCGGCGGCGCATCAGGTCATCCAGCGACGCCTGAATCTGGGCAGCGGTCTGGGCATCCACCGCAGAAGTGCTGTCATCCAGAATCAAAATCTTGTAGTCCGTAAGCAGAGTACGGGCGATCGCCACCCGCTGCTTCTGGCCGCCCGAAAGCCCCACCCCTCGCTCTCCCACCTCCGTGTCGTAGCCCTCCGGCAGGCCAGCCACAAAGTCGTGGATTTGGGCCGCTTTCGCCGCCTCCATCACCTGGTCTAGGGTAGCCTCGGGCTTGGCGTAGGCGATGTTAGAAAAAATCGTGCCCGAGAACAGAGTAGTCTCCTGAAACACCGTGCTGATGCGCGATCGCAAACTGTGGAGGGTAAAGTCCCGCACGTCTCGCCCGTCGATGCGCACTGCCCCCGAGGTTACGTCGTAAAAGCGAGGAATCAGGTTGGTGACGGTGCTCTTGCCCGAGCCGGTCATGCCCAAAATAGCGATTAGCTCGTTGGGCTTGGTTTCAAAAGAAATGTGGCACAGGGCCGGGGTAGTGGCCCCCGGATAGCGGAAGGAGACGTCTTCGAAGGTGATTCTGCCGCCGCAATCGCTCGAAGGGCACCGCCCGGGGCCGGTCCTTAATTTCAACCTCAGCGTCCACCACCTCATAGACCCGCTCCGCCGAAGCCGCCGCCTGGGCGATCGCCGGGGCCGCAAAGCCAATCAGCAAAATCGGCTGCAAAATCAGCAGCAGATAGGCGTTAAAGGCCACCAGCTCCCCCACCGAAAAGCGCTGGTCAATCACCGCCGCCCCGCCGTAGCCGATCACCACCACAATCACCAGGTTGCTGGCCAGGAACATAAACGGAAACGTATTGCGGATTGCCTGGATGGTCTTCAGGTTAGCGGCCACCAGGTCCTGGTTGAGCCGGGTATAGCGCTCGGTTTCCACCGGCCCCCGCACAAAGGCCTTCACCACCCGCACCCCCAGCAGATTTTCCTGCAGCACCCCGTTGAGATCGCTGAGCTGCTCTTGAACCCGGCGAAACAGTAGGTTATTGCGGCTAAAAAACCGCGCCATTAGCCACCCCGCGATGGGCACCACCGTCAGGCTGATCAGGGCCAGCTCCCAGTTCATCACCAGCAGCAGCACGGCGATGGTCACCAGGGTGACGGAGCCGCTGATCACCTGCACCAGGTTGGTGCTCAAAAAAGTGCGAATCTGCTCAATGTCGCTGGTCACCCGCGTCAGCAGCTGAGAGGTCTGGGCCTGGTCGTGGTAGCTAAAGCTGAGGGTCTGAATTTTGCTAAAGATGCGGTTGCGCAGGTCGTAGACCACGCTTTGGGACAGGGCCTCGGCGCAAAAGCTCTGTCCAAAGTTGAACAGGCCACGGGCCACGGCGGCGATCAATAGCCCAATGCCGCTGTGCAGGATGACGGTGAAGTTGCCTTTGGTGATGCCCTCGTCGATGGCCCAGCGGAACAGCTGCGGCGTGGCCACATAGGCCGCCACCAGCAGCAGGGCACTCCCCAACGTGCCGAGGGCAAGGGCGGGATAGGCGGCGAGACGACCCAGCACCCGCCGTAGATGCCGTAGGGAAGAGGATTGGGGCTGAGAATCAACCAAGCTGCTCCTGCTACGCCTGACAATAACGGCGCTTAGAGCTTTATATTAGGGCCTAATTAGAACGCCTGCGCGAGGCGGGCGGCAGGGAGCGATCGCCCCACCACCTTGTCTCATGAGAGACTGCGTATCTCATAGTTAGACTAATATTGATGAAGCGAGTCTTGACGCGAGACAAGCAAACTTTGGCGCTGCTGAACTGCGGGCCATTCTCGAAGATGCAGTACGCCGCATCTCCTCCCAGCGAAGTCCGTCAGGATTTTACCGGGCTCTGTGGCTTCAAGCTTCTAGCAAAGGTTTTCTCCCGATCAAACTTCTCAGCAGCAAGACGAACATAAGCCGAGAGCCACTTAAACTGTTTGGCTGTTTCAAGCGGGATAAAAACTTTACTGAATAGAATAACCGCGAATAAGTCTCCAGTCGCCAATAACCCGCCAAACCCTAAAACCGACTGAACCTTATGGGGAGCCACAAAATCACTTTGGGCAGGAATATAGGGACTGTCCAAGGCTTCAGGAACGTAGAAAACGTTGAATCCCCTGCAGGCAGACTGAGTAATCATGGTAGGAGAGCCTTCAAGCACAGTGCTAACATCTAAGCCGAATTGCCTAATCAGCTGAAAAATCATAGGGATGCCGCGCACAAAGTCTCCGTCGATTAGCGGAATTGCCTGATGCCCGTTTGACCCTTGCCTGAAATTCCACTCTGGCCTGTCGCCAGCAGTTCCGAGCAACGTTAGACATTGTGTAGCAGCAGGTATATCCTCCCTGCCTATAAGCGCCTGAGCCGCTTTCTGAACGTCATCTTCTAGCAGCTGATAGGGATGGGTTTTAAAAAAACGGACTAAAGCACAGGCGCTTTCTTCAGTATCAGGAAAGGTAAATTTGCTATAAATATATTTGACTATTTTGTTGGCAGTTTCTTCAGTATTAGCTGACTCATTATCCATGTTCCGAAGCGCTATTGCACTCTCAAACACATCTTCTTTCGCGAAATTCTTTAGGTTGTACATTTTTGGCTAGCACAGCGTAATCGCTGGTCTAAAGGGGGCTATAAGCTCAATAAGATTGAAATTATGTAGACAACCTGATGCTGAAACTCCATCAGCAGTTGCGCTGAGCATTTCAAGATGCCACCCCTTCGCCTTGGCTAGACTGAGTACAGGTACGCAGCACGCCATCTAGCACAGGTTGCAAGAATGCTAACTTATCTGAACAAGCGTTCAGGTGACAGGGATCACTAGTACCATAGGTTACAGAAATACTTCGAGGTTCGCTCATCATGGTCGCCTCTCGCTCCGCCAAAGAAAGAGATCCTCGCCCCAATATTCCCGGTTGTGCGGAACCGCTCGTCCACCTCAACAACGTGCGTCAGGTCCAGCCCAAAGTGCTTGAAACGGAGAAAGCGCAGCGGATGGCAGAATTTTTTAGCGCCCTCTCCGACCCCCACCGACTAAAGCTGCTCTCAGCCCTAGCACAGCAGGAGCTTTGCGTCTGTGACTTAGCCGCTGCCGTCACAATGGGAGAATCAGCGGTGTCGCACCAGCTGCGGGTACTGCGATCGCACCGGTTAGTTAAATATCGCCGCCAGGGCCGCAACGTCTACTACAGCCTAGCGGATGAGCATATTGTGGCGCTTTAGGGACATTCAAAGAAAAAAGTATGCCAATGCTCAAGCTGTGGTCCAGGGGATGTCCACAAACCACTTGCCGAGGTCAGGGAGCCCTTCTTGGTCAGTGTGAGAGAGTCTTTGGATTTGTTGTTCCACCTGGACCATCGCTTTTTGAGTCAGCTTGACCCCAGTTTGATAGGTCTTCGTCACCAAGGTGACCACTGGAGGTCGTCCTCGCCAGCACATCGTTCGGGCAAAGCGCACCACGGTGTCAACCTCATCGAGGATGCTGCCGTTCCAGTGCTGCTCTAAGATGCCCCAAACGCGCTCAACAGGGTTGTACTTGCTGTGGTAGGGCGGATAGTAAGCCAGGTTCGTTGCTGGGCAATTCCTCTGATAGGTAGCCTTTGCTCTCAATCAGCTGCGACCTTACCTGCGCTACGCTCAGCCGGGTGTATAGCCGCTGGTTTTTGAACTGCGGGTCGCTTTGACTTTGACTATCGACGATAGAGCGTAAATCTTCTACCAGCCTCGGCAAGTAGTGCTCTGTTGGGTTTCGTCCCCTCCCCTTGAAGTTATCGATGCAGATGATGCCGCTGCTCACTTCTCGCTGCCCTTTTCGAATCACCTCGCGGCTCCACCCCAGCTCCCGCTCGGCCAGCCGTTGCCCTCCTGGCCCCAGTTCGGTAACTGTCTTTGCCATGAAACGACGGCGCTCGTGCCCTTTGAGCGTTTCTGCGGTCTCAATGAAAAGCGATTTAACACCTTCTGTCAGTTCCACTCTTGCCTACCCGGTTTCAACAACTCCTTCTAAGTCTAGACGCTCAAGTTGGGACGACGTTTTGCTTGAATGTCCCTTACCGAGATGTGGCTGAGCATGTCGACGAGGCGTAAGCTCACCTCCACAAAGATATCGCTACGGTTGTCAACAGCCCGTGCTGCTTCCTAATATCTGAATATCCCTTCAGTTGTTCAAGCTTTTCTGAGCAAAACCTATGACAGAATTCCACGCCGGGTGCGGTAGCTGCGGCCATGACCCTGGGCACAATCATAGCCATGGACACAGGCACGACTCAGACGAGTTTGACCTGCGCAACGAACTACCGCCCATCGCGATCGCCGCTGTCTTGTTTCTGGTGGGGCTAATCTTCAATACCGCGCTGCACAATACCCCCTTCGCCATCGCCGAATACGCGGTTCTAATGCCTGCCTATCTGCTCAGCGGCTGGAGCGTGCTGACCACTGCCGGACGCAACATTGTGCGGGGACGAATTTTTGACGAGAATTTTTTGATGACCATCGCAACCCTAGGGGCGATCGCCATTCACGAAATTCCTGAAGCGGTAGCCGTAATGCTGTTCTTTCAGGTGGGGGAGCTGTTCCAGGGCTATTCCGTAGGGCGATCGCGGCGGTCGATTAAGGCGCTGCTAGAGGTGCGACCGGATACGGCCAATTTGAAGGTCAACGGGGAAGTTCGCCAGGTCTCTCCGGACTCGGTGAGCGTTGGGGACGTAATTTTGGTGCGCCCTGGGGAAAAAGTGCCTCTAGACGGGGAAGTCCTAGAAGGGAGCACTCAGGTTGACACCTCTGCGCTCACGGGGGAGTCGATGCCCCGCCGTTTGTCTGTAGGCGACTCCGTGCTGGCGGGCATGATCAATCAGTCCGGAGCGCTTACCGTGCGGGTCACCAAGCCCTTTGAAGCGTCCTCTATTTCTAGAATTTTAGAGCTGGTGGAAAGCGCCAGCAGTAAAAAGGCCGACACCGAGAAGTTCATCACCCGCTTCGCCCGCTACTACACCCCTGTGGTGGTGGTTCTCTCCTTGGCCGTGGCGATTCTGCCGCCGCTGCTGCTGCCCGGTGCAACGCCAGCGGAATGGACCTACAGGGCTTTAGTCCTGCTGGTGATTTCCTGCCCCTGCGGCCTCGTCATTAGCATTCCTTTAGGCTACTTTGGCGGCGTGGGCGGGGCGGCGAAGCGCGGCATTTTGGTTAAGGGTTCGACGTTCTTGGATACCTTAACCCAGGTGAAGACGGTGGTGTTTGACAAGACGGGTACCCTCACCCAGGGCAACTTTCGAGTTGTCGAGGTGGTTTCCGAAAACGGCTTGAGCCAAGGGCAACTGCTGGCCCTAGCGGCCCAAGCTGAGTCTCAGTCCAATCATCCTGTGGCGCAGTCGATTCGGCGGGCCTACGGACAGCCGGTGAATGGGTCTGAGGTGCGAGACTACGAAGAGATTTCGGGCCACGGCATTCGCGCCCGCGTGAACGGGCAGCGAGTGATTGCGGGGAATGACCGGCTGCTGCACCGAGAGTCTGTCCCCCATGAGGCCTGTGAGATGGAGGGGACAGTGGTCCATCTTGCCGTAGAAGGGACGTATACCGGACGGATTCTCATCGCCGATGCGCTGAAGCCCGATGCCGCCGAGGCCATTCGTACCCTGAAAGTTCAGGGCATTGAGACCGCCATGCTTACGGGCGATCGCCAATCCGTTGCCGACGGCATTGCGCAGAGAATCGGGATTGACCAGCACCGCGCTGAGCTTTTGCCTGAGGATAAGGTCAATGCCCTAGAAGCGTTCCTACAGCAGGCCAAGCGAACCAACGGCAAAGTTGCTTTCGTGGGAGACGGCATCAACGACGCCCCGGCGATCGCTCGGGCTGACGTGGGTATCGCGATGGGGGCCTTGGGCTCCGATGCGGCCATCGAGACCGCCGACGTGGTGATTATGACCGACTCGCCCGCCAAGGTGGCTGAAGCGATCGCGATCGCCCGCAGAACCCTGAAGATTGTTTGGCAAAACATCATTCTTGCTATGGCTGTCAAAGCCCTTTTCATTGCCCTAGGTGCAATAGGCATCGCCACGCTTTGGGAAGCGGTGTTCGCTGATGTGGGGGTAGCTCTACTGGCTATTTTGAATGCTGGACGGGTGCTCAGAACGTGATGGTCTTTGGGTGGGCGGGCCGCAGCCCTAGGAGCGGTCCCGAAGCGCCGCTGCACCCCTTTATATTAATATGAGATTAATAGTATTATTATCAGACTTACCGTAAGAGCACAAGTCTCACAATAAGCCTACGCCGTACGTAAATTGAGAGCGTTCCCGTGAAGCTTCCTCAGACTGCTCCAGCATGGATTTTCAGCACTTGGCCCTACGGCTCCGTGACGCAGGTCTGTTCTCGCGCTACCTCCACCTCATCAAAGTGAGCGATCGCCCACTCGCAAAGCCCTTTGAGGTGGGGGATCAAGCTCTCCCCCAGCAACACTTTCTACGGCATGAGCGATTCTGACCCCAAAGCAACCTTTGGCTACGTGCTCGAAGCCCTCGGGCCTCACGGTCTTGCCTACGTCCACCTGATGGAGCCCAACGAAAATGACCTCAAGCAGGACGTCATCAACCCCGTGCTGTCTACCTTCCGCCCTCACTACAGCGGCACGGTGATTGCCAACGGAGGCTTTGACCACGAGGGCGGTGATCAAGTCCTCGCAAAAGGCAATGCGGAGCTGGTGTCCTTTGGCCGTCTATTTTTAGCTACTAGACAGGAAGCCCCGCGCTCTACCCGTCAGGGTGAGCGTCGGGATGAGAGTCGCGCTAGCCGAAGTGCGCCCGCAAAATGATGCACAGCGGATAGTGCGCTCAGCGCTGAGGCTAGCAGTTGGTATGATAGAGATAGCAAGGTGATACACCCCGCAAAGAGTGTGACGGGCCCGTAGGCGAAAGCTGCAAGTCACCCGTTCCTCAGTTTGCAAATGTATCTGCGACACATAGTGCGTATCCTCCCTCGCGGAGATGAAAATTCAAAACTCTGCCGTGGGGCATCAGGCGGAGTATAAACCTATCTCAGGATATGTCTCGGCAATAGCTGGGAGTCACTGAGGAAGCCCGCGCTGTACAGCTTGCTGTCAGCGTCGGGAGGATGTCACCCAACCCCGACCTGCCGCAGCGCTTCAAGCAGGATGCGCCGCTGAATGAGCCCGACCCCAAAACTTTTTACGGCGATGGGGAAAAGGGATACACCGATTATCCTTTTTTGTAGGGGTGGAAAATCTGTGAATTTGAATGGAAAGGTTGCTGCCCTTACCGGCGGCTCTGGCGGCATCGGTTGTCAGGTGCCGCTGGAAACGATGATCTGTCGGGGGCCACCATTTTCTGGGACAGTTTCTGTCGCCCATTGTCTCCCAACCCATTAGCGCTAGCGTCGGTTTTGCCTCCACCTATGGGTTGGCTGGGGTGGGGCTGGCGGTGGTGGCGGCCATTATCTGGACGTCGAAAAGGCGCATCTGTCGGGCCATCAGCTCGGTGGCTGGGCAGACGTAGGGGAAAGGTGGGGCCCTTTGCCAAGAGCACAACACACTTGCCCCTTTGTACTAGGTGCGCTATCCTCTCTATCTAGAGCTGTTTAACACCTAGCTCTACCTTCCCAAAAATTTGGTCAGCAGCGGACGCGATCGCCATTCACGGTGACGATCGCGCCCTAGCCCGCGACAGATGTACGCTGTCTTGGACTTTTGTGATTTTAACCAATCGCAAGAGGCCATCCTAGACATGCCATAGTCCGGGATGGCCAAGTTTTTGGGCTTCTTGCCCATTAACTCAACAAAATCATGACATTCCTATACCCCGAGCAGCCGTCTCAACCTGAGGCGGCACCCCCCGTGCTGATCACCCCCGAGGCCGACCCCAACGGCGAAATCATCCGCCACATCCTCATCGGCTCTCCCGAAGGCATCCGCGAAGCCATCTACGTGCTCCACGTCCGCCGCTACGTCGAGCACTTCCTGTGGGCCGGCCCCTTCAAGGTTGGCCCCGACGGCATCAGGATCACCCAAAGCCAGGGTCAGATGATGGCCTACCTCACGCGGCAGCGCACCCTAGACGCCCCCATCCAGCGATAGCGCCTCTGCGCCTCGAACCGGCGAGATGGGCCGTATCGCTGCTAATATCATCCGGTGCCCTTTGGCTGAGGAAGCCCCCCATGGTAGCGATACGGCCCATCAAGGCCGCCGACTGGTCCCCAGTCTGGGCAATCCTTGAGCCGACGTTTCGCGGCGGCGAAACCTACCCCTACAGCCCCAGCATGAGGGGCCTCAGTGCAGCGGTCTACTGGACCGGGGCAGGCTCCACCACCGGTTCGGGCGCAGGCTCTGCCTCGGGCGGCTCGGGCGCAGGAGACTCCGAGGCTTCCGGTGCTGATTCTGATGTTGCTTCTGGCGCTGGAGGTTCAGGCGCAACGATTTCGACATTTAGGTCAGGCGGATTGATCTCAGACGGTGCGGGAACAGCCGTCTCCGTGCGCTCAATTGTCCGCTCGATGATTGTGGTGTTCGACGACGGCTCCTCGGTTTCAGGCTGCACCACCGGCTCCACCGTGTTGTCGGTTCGGCTGAGATAGGCGATCGCGCCAATCAGTAAACCGACGGCAGCAGCGACGATGAGCCCAAGCAGCAGGCCATTCATCGCGTTCGAAGTTTCGCGGGTGCGCTGGACCTGACGCTGGGCGTTGGCATTGGCGCGCTGAGCGTCAGCGCGCTGGGCCTGCTGACCTTCGTGGTAGCCATCGCGGTAAGCCACTTCATCTGGCGTTGCCTTTCGAGCGGTCACTGAGTCGGGGGGTGTCTCTTTGGGGCGACGGGCGGTCATAAATTTCACCTCTTAGGCGTGGGGCTGTTGCCCTAGTTGATTGTGCAGCGAACAAGCTTTTGTAGAGTGCTACCCGTTCTAACCTTCCTTGAGTTGGATTTTGAGGAAAGCTGGCTGAACAAAGATTGAAGTTCGATCGCTGATATCCAATCAATAGTAGTGAGAAAAACGACGCCGTCTCTCATGCTCAAGACAGATCCCAGCCCCACTGCGTAATAGATTCCTTCTTTTGACTGGGCGCTCAGGGATGGCCAAAAAGCTGAAGACCCTGCAGGTGCGCCACAGAATCGAGTGGCGCACCTAGAGGGTCTCTAAACGGCTTAAATGGCTTACCCTAGCGGAACCGTGGCCCTAAACCCACAGCCCCCGCGTACACCGCCTGATCCCCGAGTTCCGACTCGATGCGCAGCAGGCGGTTATACTTGGCTACCCGCTCGCTGCGGCACAAAGACCCGGTTTTGATTTGTCCGGCCCGCGTCGCCACCGCTAGGTCTGCGATGGTGGTGTCCTCTGTTTCGCCCGAGCGATGGCTGATCACCGAGGTATAGCCGTTGCGGGTGGCCATATCGATGGTCTGCAGCGTCTCCGTCAGCGAGCCAATTTGGTTGAGCTTAATCAAAATTGAGTTGCCCGCCCCGTCAGCAATGCCCCGCTGCAGGCGCTCGGGGTTGGTGACAAACAGATCATCCCCCACCAGCTGAACGCGATCGCCTAGCTTAGACTGCAGCTGCTGCCAGTTGTCCCAGTCTTCCTCGTGCAGGCCATCCTCAATGGAGACAATGGGGTACTGACCCATCAAAGACTCGTAGTAGCTGATGATATCGGCAGGGGAATGGGCCGCCCCATCGTAGTGATACTGCCCGTCTTTGTAGAACTCGCTGGCGGCCACATCTAGCGCCAGGGACACCTGCTCACCGGGCCGGTAGCCCGCTTTGTCGATAGCGGCAATCAGCAGCTCTAGGGCCTCGCTATTGGAGCCCAGGTTGGGGGCAAAGCCGCCCTCGTCGCCCACGCCCGTCAACAGCCCTTTGTCCTTGAGCACCTTGCTTAGGGCCGAAAACACTTCCGCTCCCCAGCGCAGCGCTTCTTGGAAGGTGGGCGCGCCGTGGGGCACGATCATAAACTCCTGAATGTCCACGTTGTTGTCGGCGTGGGCACCCCCATTGATGACGTTCATGAGGGGAACGGGCAGCAGGTTAGCGAGCGGCCCGCCCAGGTAGCGGTAGAGCGGCAGCTCGATGGCGTTGGCGGCGGCTTTGGCCGTGGCGAGGGACACGGCGAGGATCGCGTTCGCCCCCAGGTTCGCCTTGTTTTTAGAGCCATCTAGCTCAATCATGGTCTGGTCAATCAGAGCCTGGTCGAGGGCGTCTAGGTCTACCAGCTCAGAAGCAATCTTTTCCTCCACGTGGGTGACTGCAGTCTGAACTCCCTTGCCGCCGTAGCGTCCGGAGTCGCCGTCTCGCAGCTCGTGGGCTTCAAAGGTGCCCGTCGAAGCTCCGCTAGGCACCTGGGCCAGACCAACGGCACCGCCCGTCAGGTAGACTTCTGCCTCGATTGTGGGGCGACCGCGGGAGTCAAGGATCTCGCGAGCCAGGATATCTTCAATTGCCGTGTCAAGGGCGTTCATCATCGCGTTACTCCGTATGTGAAATTGGGGGTCTGGACTTGTAATGTTAGGACCGCCGGATGGCTTAGTCCATGGGGGTGGGAGCATATCTCCGCAACTCTAGCACTCTGACTGGGGAAACAACGGTAGCGGCGATCGCTGCAGCCATTGGCAGCTTGGGCACTGGGGCCGATAGGTCGTCCGACTCGGCTTAACTGTAAGATCATAATTGTCCGCTGACAGGCGCGATCGCCCGCGAGGCGAGCGACCTCAGCGATTGCCGTAATAGTTAAGACAGCGCCTACAAAAACGTTTAGACCGCCAAGGAGGCTTACAAATGCGAATGCTGCACACGATGCTACGGGTTGGAAATTTAGACGAGTCCATCGCGTTTTACTGCGACGTGCTGGGCATGACGCTGCTGCGCAAAAAGGACTACCCCGGCGGCGAATTTACCCTCGCCTTTGTGGGCTACGGCGACGAGTCAGACCATACGGTTATCGAGCTGACCTACAACTGGGGCACCGAGAGCTACGACCTAGGAGACGCCTATGGCCATATTGCCTTGGGCGTCGACGATATCTATGAAACCTGCAGCCAGATCAAGGCCCAGGGCGGGAAAGTGGTCCGCGAGCCAGGCCCCATGAAGCATGGCTCTACGGTAATCGCGTTTGTCCAAGACCCAACGGGCTACAAAATTGAGCTCATTCAGCTGGGAACCCAGGGCTCAGCCCAGCCCAAAGATCGCGAGGCGATCGCGAGTTAGCCAGTCAAAATCGATAGGGTCCGGACGATAGCCGCGCCGCGCGTATAACGTTACAGGAAGGTTCCTTAGGCTTTGCAACACTCTATGCAGGTCAGTAAGTCACCCTCCTACGCGGTGGACTGGCTTACTGGCTTTACTCTCCGAGTCTTGAATATCACCCAAAGCGCGATCGCCCCTTCCTTTAGGCGATCGCGCTTTGGGTATGTAGAACAGCGTTATTTTTCAACGCTATATTCCAGAGCTAGATTAATGGGATGGCGCGCTGCCCCACACCTCCTCTAGACGGCGATCGCGTCCGCAGGCGAACCGATAGGCGCGGTAGCGGATGGGGTGAGTGCGGTAGTAGTTTTGATGGTAGTCTTCCGCCCTGTAAAAAGTAGACGCCGGGATGATTTCGGTGACTAGGGCCTGTCCGATCTCCTCAGCGGCAGCGGCTTTGGACGCCTCGGCGAGCTGCTGCTGCTCCTCGTCGTGGTAGAAAATCTTCGTTTCGTACTGTTCACCGCGATCGCAGAATTGTCCCCCATCGTCCAGCGGGTCAACATTGCGCCAATAGACCTCCAGCAGCTCAGGATAGCTGACCTGCTGCGGGTCGTAGGTTACCTGGACCGATTCAATATGTCCTGTGGTGCCTGAAGACACTTGCTCGTAGCTTGGGTTTGGGGTGGTGCCGCCCGTGTAGCCGGAAATTGTTTCAACTACGCCAGAGAGCTCTTCAAAGGGTTTCTCCATGCACCAAAAGCACCCTCCCGCAAACGTGGCCTTATCTAAGTTATTGGTCTGAGCTTGGGTCGATAGCGTCCAGCTGATGCTGATGAAAACAACTAACGTGAGGATAAGAAAACGGCTGAATCTTTTCTGCATCTTAGGCTTTACTGAGCGTCAATAAGGGTTTTTCTACCGGCATTTCTTTTTCAGAAACAGTCTGCTTTTTTCCAGGGACTTCCCGATGGAAAGCGCTGACTAGGTTCGGTTTTGCATTGCTTCTGCGTTGGCGCAGGTGTAGAAAACGTGCTCTCTTTGGCCAACGGCACCATTACGTTTGAAGGCGCGGCAAAAGGGTCGCTTAGCCCTATCTTCCAGGATACAGGGCATTCCCGTAGAAGCACGGGCCTCTCAGAGTGCTCTCAGCCTCTCCTCAGAATCCTCTCAAAATTTCGTCAGGGAATCCTCACATTCGAGTGGGATAGTGAATCTGTCGAGGGTAGATCAGCAAACCCCTTCACCTCAATCCCAACGCCTGCTTCTGCTCTCAGCTTAGTAGACCCCTCATTTACGCTACTGAATCAGGAGGCAAGACCATGAAACGCTTAATCACTATCGTACTGTCGACGCTATCATTACTGGCGCTTTCGGCGACGCCGGTTCTAGCCCTAGAGGGCCGCTTCGAAGAGGAATTCTTCGAGGGCTTGGGCAACAAGCTAGAGGGCCGCTTCGAGGAAGAATTCTTCGAGGGCTTGGGCAACAAGCTAGAGGGCCGCTTCGAAGAGGAATTCTTCGAGGGCTTGGGCAACAAGTAAGCTCAGCATCGTAGCCTGGCCCCCTCAAGGCTAGAGCAGTGTCAAGCCATTGGAATTTTTCTAGAAGCGATCGCCAATGGTGAAAATCACCTCACTCTCGCCATCGTCGTTAATTCCCAGCTCCAGCCGGGCAGGGCCAATGGGCGTCAAGGCGCGTAGCCCCACGCCAAATCCCAGGCCCTCCCCCGGCTTATCTCGCGCCTCGGCAGGCTCCCCTCGCACCGTGTCACCAGAACCTAAATCGGTGACGTAGTCCACAAACAGAGCCCCCCCGATATCGACCTCCTCTTGAAAGGCGACGAAGCCGAAAATGGGGAATCGATACTCAGCCGTAGCCTGCACAAAGCTACGCCCCGAGCCAATCTCTCCTGCGTCGTAGCCGCGCACGGAGGTGCCGCCACCTAGTGCAAATGCCTCATAGGGCGGCAGGTCGCCAATAAACGTTCCGCCCTGGACGTTGAGAATTAGCGTGCGGGGGCCGTCGTCAAACCCGAACAGCGGTACGGGCAGGTAGTGAATGTAGTTGGCCGCCAGCCGGTTGCCCAAAATGCTCGACTCGCCGACGGGGAAATACTGGTCAGTACGAAAGAGTAGCCGGTAGCCGTCAGTGGGGTAGCGGCGATCGTTGCGCCGGTCCAAGGAGCCCGAAAAGCTAGTGGTGAGCAGGCTGTCGCGCCCTTCGTCGCTAAACGTGAGTTCGTTGCCCAGCTCATCTTCAGTGAAGATATCGGTGGTGGTGAGGCTATCGCGCACCGAGACTCGCTGAAACGAGACCCCTGCCGCCAGCGCGAGCTCTGAGGAGAGGGGCCGGAAAAATTCAACGCCGCCGCCGAGGCGGTGTACCCAGGGGTCGCGGTCGTTGGAGAGCTCTACCTCGTTCCCGCCGTCGAACACCGTCGGCACCTCCCGGCTGTTGAAAAAGTTAACCGAGTATCCGGTGCGGTGTGGGTCGCCGCCAATCCAGGGATCGGTGAAGCTCACGCTGTAGTTGAAGGTATTTTCGCCCCCTTCAATACCCAGCGCCGCCGTTTGATTATTGCCGCCGAGGTTGGATAGCTCAGTGCGAAAGCTCAGCAGCGTTCCCCCTTTGCGGTCGGTGCCCGGAAGAACCGCGTCGGGAACCGTAACCCCTTGCAGAGCGGATGGATGGGGAATTGTTAGGCCGAAGGCAATCGGGAAGGGACTGGCTTCATCTACCGTCACCACCATCACCACCTGGGTAGGATCTTCGGTAGGCTCTAGGGAGAGGGTCGCGCTGCTGACAATGTCCAAGTTGTTGATGCGCTGAAGGCCCCGCTCGGCCAGAGCGGCGTCGTAGCGATCGCCCACCTCAAAGTCGAACTCTTGAAGAATGATGTGGTCTCGCGTTCTTCCCTCAACAGGCTGCTCGTCATTCACGAACTGCACCTGGATATCGGCGATTGTCTGACTGCTCTGCGGGACGCTGCCTTCGAGGTCGATGGTGGTGCTACCAAACTCCGACATGCGCTCTGCGAGCAGGAGATCTGCCGCCGGATCGAGCTGAGCAGCAGCTACGCGAGCTGAGGCTCCTAAAATCGCGAAAACAAACGCACCAGCAAATACAGTCCGTCGAAATAGCAGTACCATCTTCGGGCTCTCCTCATGACCAAGTATGGCGTAGCGGAACAGGGCTCACTCAGCGAGAGCATCGGGCCTCGAAAGAAGGCTCTAATTCTACCTGCCCTTAGGTTGCCTAAATTCCTTGAACAATGCAAGAGCCCAATGCAGATAGCGGCCTAAGATCAGTATTTTTGCGCAGTAGCCTTTTGCGCTGACTGACGAGCGTCCAGCCTTCAGAGGTCAATTTCGTATAGGTAACGCTGTAATAGAGGGCCGGTGACATCGCATCTCTCCGTAAGACACCTGATGTGATCTGCCCTGAGATTTCTTAAGTTGGAGTGGAGCACACCACTGCCTAAGACAGCATGGCTTTACCCAGTAAGCAGCATAACGTTATCTTATTGCACGCACTACACGCGCTGCTCACTGTGGCCTCTCTCAGCGTACTAGTTACTCTGTTTGGGCAGTTGACGCAGCAGTTTCCCGGTATTATTCCGATCTCTTCTCCCAACGCTGTATCGGGTAATACGTGGTTTGACCCCCTACCGACCTGTAACCTATCTGACCACCGCCCAGGATGCGGTTAGTCAGCTTCGTCACTGTCGGAACCACGGTGTCTCTTCGCGGCTAGGGGCAGCCGCCGCTCCCAGCCTCGTTTCTGGCTGACGCCACAGTCATCTAGACTCTGGCGCAGACCTATCAAAGGCTGTGGGATGACCGCTGGATGGCCACAGACGATGTATCCGTTGCGTCATTCTAAGCATACCCAGATGTAATATATTTTTAACAACACACCCGCTTCACCAACGCCGCACCCTACGAGCCTTCAGCGCCCCCCCTTTGTTCAGCTAGTTTTTCAGTTAGGCCACCCTGTCTTCTCAATCGCCGAGAGCGTCAACACCCATTTACTGACCGTGTGTACCCAAGTGATGAGCCTGATCCCCTCCGAATCCCTGAGCGGTAGCTTTTTAGCTATTGGCGACTCAGTCCAAGCTGATCCCCTACTCTCCATACTCGAGACCCTCGGCCACACAATCTCTAGAGCGTCAGCAGTCATGAGGCGATGACGCAACTAGAAGCGATCGCTCCCGATCTAATTCTGCTAGACGCAAGGGCCTCAAATAGCGACGGCCACGCACTATGCCAACGGCTCAAACACAGCCCCTTGACCTGCAAGATCCCCGTCATCTTTATCGACTCTCCGACGATCCGTCCAGCGAAGCTGCCTCATTTACGGCGGGGGCAGCGGACTATATTGCAGCGCCGTTCTCCGCAGATGAGGTGTCGGTGAGACTCAAGCACCATTTGGCGCTTGTCAACGCCCGCAGCTGCACGGTAGCGGCGCACCCACAGAGCCTTCAGGGGTGCGTACCAGCAGGCTACGGAAAGCAAAGCTGGGCCGAGGCGGAGCCCCATCACCCAAGATACGCTGGGCGATCAAAACTATCGGGGTAAACCATCTCTCACGGACGTAGCAGAGGCTTTAGACCAAGCCACCATCAAGATAGCGACATCTTGGAGAGCATTGCGGACGGCTTTTTTAACCTCGACGCCGAGTGGCGGTTTACCTACGTCAACGATCACGCTGAGCAGCTGCTTGTCCCAATCGCGATCGCGTCTGATTGGACATCCTGTTTGGGAAGTCTTTCCCTGCCTGGTGGATTTGCCTTTTCGCGTCCGGCGTGACCGGCCAGAAGGTCCGCAGAAAGGACATGGAATTGTTTTTGAGGACTATTGCCCTAAGACTGACTGTTGGTTCGAGTATCGCTGCTACACTCACCGGGCGGGGCTGGCAATTTATTTCCAAAAAGTGCCTCAAGAAGAGCGGCACGTAGGTCTAGGGCAACTAGTTGAGCGGCGGACAGCGCAGCTGCAGCAGATGTTTGACTTTAACACCTTGCTTAAACGGATCACCGATAGCATCCGAGATAGCGCTGAAGATGCGCAGATTCTCAAAACGGTGATCGGGGAGCTGGGAAAAGGTCTGGGGCTCAGCTATGGCAGCGCAACGCTACACACCATCGATACGCTAGAAGACAATGGCGCTACGGCTTGTGAATACATCCCTACAGGGGTCGAATCTCAAAGTGAAAGCAAGCTTAATTTGAGATCTGCGCCCATTATTCAGTCGGTCTATCCCCGACTTTCAGAATGCCAGGCCGTTCAGCTGTGCCATCGGCATCCCAGCCTTGGCTGGCAGCTTGTCCTCGCTTGCCCCATCGTCAGCAGCCAGGGGCTCCTGGGCGATCTCTGGTTGTTTTGGCCTGCCGACCGTGAGGTTCAATATGTGTCCCCCCAGGAAGTTGCCCTGGTGCAGCATGCTGCCGATCAATGTGCGATCGCCATTCGGCAGGTCCATCTCCACAAAGCGGCCCAAAACCAGGTCGAGGTCTTAGAGAGCCTGCATCAGCAGAAGGATGACTTCCTGAGCGCCGTATCCCACGAACTTAGGTCCCCGGTCACCAACATGAAGATGGCCATTCAGATGCTGACCATGTCCTTCGAAAAGCTGCAGGATGATGCCTCGGCAGAGCGCCAGCCCGTCAGCGCGCCGCCAGCAGAGGGCTCGAAATCCGTATCAATGCCCTCCACCACAAGCAAGGTCCAGCAATATCTGCAAATTCTCAGCGGCGAGTGCGATCGCGAGATTAGCTTAATCAACGATCTTCTAGACCTGCAGCGTCTCGACTCCGGCGCACCGTCTCCCAGCATTGGTCTCATCAATTTAGAGTCATGGCTAGCGGGCATCACTCAATCTTTTGAAGAGCGCATGCAGACCCGACAGCAGACGCTGCAGTTCCGCTGCCTCAGTCCGCTAACCCCCTTTAGAACTGACGTCACGGCGGTTCACCGCATTCTGACAGAGCTGTTGGACAACGCCTACAAATACACCCCTCCAGGAGAGACTATTCTGGTCACTGTGCGGATGATAGACCGAACGCTTCAGCTCCAGGTGACAAATTCCGGCGTCGAGATTTCTGCCAGTCACCTGCCCTACGTGTTTGATAAGTTCTACCGAGTGCAAAACAACACCCTCTGGCAAAAAGGCGGTACCGGCCTTGGCTTGGCGCTTGTCAAGCAGCTAACGCACCAGCTCGAAGGCACCGTTCAGGTCTACAGTCAGCAGGGAAGGACCAGCTTCCGCCTGATGATTCCGGAAAGCAGCCCCGTGCTGTCAGAGGGCAGCCCTATTGCTTAGCGGAGAGTTTTGGCGGCATCGTGGGGGTCCACAGACCCACTACCCGACCCGCAATAGTTTTGTTCAGCCAGGGGAAGTTTCGGGAGAGGGAGGCGATCGCTTCGGGCGTAGCATCCCAGGAGTCTGCGGGGTCAAACAAAGTTAGCTCAGCGACCTGGCCTAGGGCTATTTGAGGGGGCGACTGCTGTAGGCAGTGGGCGGGATGGGCGCTGAGGGCGCGCCATAGGGCTAAGGCGCTCACCCGATTGGTTTCCACCAGATGCGACCAAAGCAGCGGCAGCGCGACCTGCAATCCAGTGACGCCGGGAGGCGATTCGGCAAAAGCGACGGTCTTCTCCTCGTAGGGGTGTGGGCAGTGGTCGATGGCGATCGCGTCGATGGTGCCATCGACGACGCCGTCTATCAGAGCTTCCCGGTCGTCTGGGTTGCCCAGAGGAGGGTGGACCCGGAGGTTCGGATCATAGGCGGTGAGGTGAGTCGTATCCTGCAATAGATGAATCCACGTTGTGCTAGCGCTGACCGGCAGGCCATCCGCTTTCGCCCGCGCCACCAGGGCAACCCCCCGAGCGGTAGAGAGGCGCATGACATGTACCGGCGTTGGGGCGATCTTGACCTGCTCTATCAAGGCCGCTAAAGGTCCCGTTTCATCGGTGTGAGGCGCGCTGGGCAACCCTAACCGCAGCGCCATCGCCCCGTCGCGGATCGGATGGGGTGAGCGGCAGAGAGAAACGCCGACGGGCTTGCCCAGGGCTTGGGCATAGTCGAGGGCTGGGTAAAGAATGTGCGACGGCAAAGCTCTAGCGTCAGTGAAGCCAGCTGCAGCTGCGGCCTTGAGGTCTCCCAGGTCGGTGAGCTGTTTCCCCGCGAGGCTGAGCGTCAGCGCCCCCCAAAAGCTCACCGCCAGCGCAGGGCAGGCGGCGGCGAACTCGGCCCGCAGCTGCCGCAGCAGGGCGGCGTTGTCCACCACGGGCTGCGTAGCGGGCAAAATAGCCAGGCGGGTGAAGCCCCCCCGCACCGCCGATTGGGTCAGCGTCGCGATCGTTTCTCTTGGCTCAAAGCCTGGCTCGCTGGCGTGGCTATACAGATCGACAAGCCCCGGCCCCAGTACGGCCCCAGGGCGACTCACAGACTGGACTGCGTTCGCATCAACGTCGTCCGGCAGCGTCTCTATAGAGGCTTCTAGGGCGCGAATTTTGTTGGCGACAATCAGCACGTCGGCAACGCGATCGCTCTGGGTGAGTGGATCGAGGACGCGGACCTGACGCAGGAGGTAGGTTGAAGACGGGTCAGCTAGAGACAGATCGCCCATAGGCGTATCAGAGCGCCCCCGCCGCTGTCTTGTCCAACACCCCCGCGCCGAGAAAGGTCGTGATGTTAATGGACTGCAGCAGAGGAGGGCCATCCGGGCCGCTGGGGTAATCGATAACGCTCACCGCCCCGTTGCCTTGCTTAAAGGTCCAAAAGTGCTCTGGCCCCAGGCCTGCCAGATGGCACAGCAGCGCTTTGTTGACCGCGTCGTGGGCCGTCACCAAAATCACCTCTCCAGGGGCAGCGGCTGTGACGATGGCGCTCCAGGCGGCGATCGCCCGGTCCCACACCTGCTGCAAATTTTCCCCCTCGGGCATCTGCACGGTTTCCGGTTTGTCCTTCCACTGCTGCAGCAGTCCCGGATACGCCTGGTCAATATCGGGCTCTAGCTGCCCTTCCCAAAGGCCATGGCCAATTTCCCGCAGGCCGTCCATCGTGGACAGGGGAACGCCGATGTGAGGCTTGAGGATAATCTCAGCGGTTTCTCTGGGGCGAGACATCGAGCTACTGACCGCTCGATCGATTTGAGCCGCCTTGAGAAAGTCGGCGCAGTAGGTAGCCTGCTGCCGTCCATTGTCGTTGAGGGGGATGTCGATTTGCCCCTGGAAGCGCTTATCCCGGTTCCAGTCGGTTTCTCCGTGGCGCACCAGCAGCAGACGAGGGCCCACGTGGCCCGAGCGCACGGGTGGATAGGTGTTGCCCAGATGGGACACAACGTTGAGCGATTCTAGCTGCACGCCGGCTAGACCACCGCTCTCGGTCGCACCATCGTCAGCGCTATTGCCAGCCACGTTGAGAATGCTGATGCCGCAGTTGGAAATATAGAAGCGGCTATAGGCCTCTGGCCCTAAACCCATGGCGGTCTGAATCAGAGCCCGGTTGATGCCGCTATGCCCCACAACCACAATGGTCTCGTTGGGGTGATGGGGAAGCACAGACCGCCAAAACTGGCTGGCCTGCCGATACAGCGCTCTTACCGGATAATGCTCAATGTCTCCCTCAGGAGAAGGAATATCCATGCGGAACTCGTGGGGGCGGGCTTTCCAAAGGCGGTAGCCCTCTGGAAACCGCTCTTCTATCTCTTGGAAGGTCAGTCTTTCCCAGGCAGGCAGATTCACCTCCAGCAGCAGCGGGCTGGTTTCTACCGGCGGCGCGGCGGAGAACGACTCCAGCAGCAGATCAGCTGTTGTCCTTGCCCGGCGCAGCGGGCTACTGTAGACGGCGTCAACGGGGAGGTCGCACAGCGTAGCGCCCACCTGCCGCGCGCCAATCCGCCCCGTCTCCGTCAGCGTGGAGTCGTCACAATGCCCTTGGACGCGGCGCTGGGTATTAAACGTGCTTTCCCCGTGACGCACTAAAACAATTCGAGTAGCCAAAGGATCCCCCCTGTTCATCTAGCCTCAAACCCTAACCATCCTACCCCCAGTCGTCATTGCCCCCAGCCATCGCGTTGCTAGGGACCTCGAACGAGGCGCTGCTCGGGCAACCAATCACCAACCAGATGGCCCAACGAGCCGCTCTGTTTCCAAAGGCATATTACCCTGTCTTGTGATTCCTCCACACCCCAGAAGGACCGCCACAAAGAGAGGAACGATGCGATAATGCCGTCAGAGCACGGATCTAGGGTCAGCCTTAGGCGTTGGCACCGGCTTCAGTCTCGGTCCCAAATCAGTCTCGGTCCCAAAGAATTACCTATATCAGCATGCTATTGAAGCGAATTATATTATCCGTTTTGACCCTAGTCGTTGTTTTGCTAGCCGTCGGGCCAGCGTTGATCGGCTCTCTGGAAGAGCAGCAGATTTCTAGTCGACTAGAGCTCTATCAAGCCGATTTGCTGCTGCAGGCCCAAGAGATTGCGCTCGACGACAAGTCCTTGGGCCCAGTTCGCGAGTCTTTGGTGGGCAAAACACCTCTCGATGGTGCGATTGATCAGTATCAGTCCCTTCGAGACGACACTGCTAGCCAGCTCAGCGCTGCGGGAAGTGAGCGAGCTCAGTCCGAGTTGGCCCAGCCCGATTCAACGGAGTCCACTGGCCCCTCAACCGCAGCGACTCCAACCCTCCAGTCGTCATCCCTAGCTCAGCGGCTATTCCTCAATCGGTTGGACCTACGGCTGGGCATTCTCCAAGCGGAGGCAGATAATTTAAGCGCCGCTCGCGATCGCTGGCAAGCCGTTGACTCAGCAGCCCAAGCCGAAGCAGACCAGGCCCAAACGGCCCGGATCCTGCTGGGCCTCTGGAGCACCCCGCCTAAAATCCTTCCCGACGCCGAGCAAACCCTGGAGCGATCGCTCCAGGGCTGGTTTGAGACCCGTGCTCTAGCGCAGCTCTACACCGTACAGCAGCGCAGCGACGCCCTCAGTCAGCTAGAAGCGGCAGAGCAAGAGCTGGCGCAGCAGTCCCTAGTCAAGCTCACCCTGCTGGGTATCGGTCCGGTGCTGGGCGGCGTGATTGGCATTGGCCTGCTCATTTTCCTTGGTATTCAGCGCCTCACCAAAGGGGAGCAGGCGCTGCTCGCGGGCGGTAAGCAGCTGCGCTGGGAGACCCCTTGGGAGTGGGAGATTACCTGGCAAGTGATTATCGTTGGGTTTTTCCTGGTGGGTCAGATCATTCTGCCCATTGTGCTGCAGATCGCTAGGCAGACGGTGCTTAGCGGGGTTCTCAGCCCGGCGGCCGGCGGGGGGCGATCGCTGGCGGCGTCGACGTTGGTGACCTACCTAATGTTGGCGGCCGCGTCGGTGGGGGTCCTGTATCTATCCATTCGGCAGTATCGCCCGCTGCCCGAAGGCTGGTTTCGGCTTAAAATCGCCGACAGTTGGCCGCTGTGGGGGCTGGGCGGCTACTTCGCTGCTGTGCCCCTTGTGATTGGCGTTTCTTTGGTCAATCAGCAGATTTGGCAGGGGCGCGGGGGCAGTAATCCCCTGTTGCAGATTGTGCTCAACGAGACTGACCCGGTGGCGCTCGGGCTGTTTTTCTTTACCGCCGCCGTAGCCGCTCCTGTATTTGAGGAGTTTCTCTTTCGCGGATTTCTGTTGCCCTCTTTGACGCGATACATGGCCGTTTGGCCTGCGATCGCCCTCAGCGCATTCATTTTTGCAGCGGCTCACCTGAGCGTGTCGGAGATTCTGCCGCTGATGGTGCTGGGCATTGCGCTGGGCTTCGTCTATACGCGATCGCGCAATCTACTGGCCCCGATGCTGCTGCATAGCCTGTGGAATAGCGCCACTATGTTGGGGCTGTTCGTTTTGGGCAGCGTTGACTAGAGGGACGGGCCATAATAGATTGTGACCTCAAAATTTGGCACCGAGATAGAAAGCACTATGCGCGATTTCTTTAAGTATGTCTTCGCCAGTTTTGTCAGTTTGGTCCTGTTTGGGGCGCTAGGCGTCGGGGTCGTTACCCTGACTCTGCTGTCGCTAGTGGCGATCGCCTCCCGCGATAGCGACCCTGAGCTGGCGTCAGACTCCGTTTTAGTGCTCGATCTGTCCACTCAAATTACCGACAGACCCCCCGGACTCTCTTTGGGGCGGTGGGTCGATGAAGGGGTGCTAGGCCAAGTCCCCCGCAGCCTCTCTCTGCGCGCCGCCGTTGAGGCCATTGAGGCCGCGAGCAGCGATGATCGCATCACCGGGCTATACATTATGGATAGCGGCATGGGTCAGCCTCCGGGGCTAACGGTGCTGCGCGAGCTGCGTCAGGCGATGATCGAGTTTCAGGAGGCGGACAAGCCCATCATCGCCTACGGCATGAGCTGGGATGAGCGCAGTTATTACCTCACCTCCATCGCCGACACCCTACTCCTCAACCCCAATGGCCTCGTCGAGTTCAACGGGCTGAGCGTCGAAACCCTGTTTTTCGCCGGGGCTCTGCAAAAGCTCGGGGTCGGGGTATCCGCCATTCGGGCGGGAGACTATAAGTCGGCCGTAGAGCCCTTCGTGCGCACAGAGCGTAGCCCCGAAGAGCAAGAGCAAACCGCGACCCTGCTAAATGACCTGTGGCAAGAACTCTTGGCCGTGGCGGTGGAAAGCCGAGAGATTTCCGCTGAGCAGCTGCAGGCTGTCGCTAACAGCGATGCCCTACTGCTGCCGGAGCCCGCCAAGGCGGCAGGGCTGGTCGACGAAGTTGTCTATTTTGACCAGGTGCTGCCGCAGCTGCGAGAGCTGACTCAAGAAGATGAGGACGACAGCAAGTCGTTTCGGCAAATTTCCCTGACGGCCTACGCGGACACCGTCGTCACCTCTCAGGATTCCGGCATCGCAGACCTCGAAGACCATATCGCCGTGGTTTATGCCGAAGGGTCAATTGTAGAGGGTCAAGGCGGAGCCGAACAGATTGGCGGGGATAGCTTTTCGGCGCTGCTGCGCCAGCTGCGCCTAGACGACAGCGTCAAGGCTGTCGTGCTGAGGATCAATAGCCCAGGCGGGTCCGCCTCGGCCTCTGACGTCATTGCCCGCGAGGTGTCTCTCACCAGCGAGGTGAAACCCATTGTGGCCTCTATGGGGTCCATTGCCGCTTCCGGAGGCTACCTCATGGCCACCCACGCCGAGCAAATTTTCGCCTCTCCGACAACGCTGACGGGGTCTATCGGCGTCTTTGGGCTATTCCCCAACTTTCAGGAACTGGCAAACAAAAATGGGGTGACTTGGGATATCGTCAAGACCTCGCCCTACGCCGATATCGGTACGGTAGCCAGACCGCCGACGGCGCAAGAAGTGGCGATCGCCCAGCGCTTTGTAGACACCGTCTACGACGATTTTTTGAGCAGCGTCGCCGAGTCTAGGCCCATCAGCCGCGCCGAGGTGGAGCAGGTGGCGGAAGGCCGGGTCTGGTCGGGGCGCTCGGCAATAGAGGTGGGCTTGGTGGACGAACTAGGCGGACTAGAGGCAGCGATCGCCGCTGCCGCCGAGCTGTCGGATATGGACCCCGACGAGATCAAGGAGTACCCCAACACCCTTCGTTTCGAGGACGGGTTCGTGCAGCTTTTGGGCATCTCCTCTCCTGAACCAGGAGTCCGCCTGCCCAAAGTTCTGCGCCCGCTTCAAAACGAGATGGAGCTGCTAAATTCCCTCAATGACCCTACGGACGTCTACATGCGGCTTCCCTACACCTACACCATTCGTTAAGCGGTTAATCCTGGGTGAGCAAAACATCCCCCGCGTTGCGATAGACGGCCCAGACCGAGTCGTTGCGGTGCAGCAGCGATCCTTTTTGAGTGACGCAGATTGCGACGCTTGCTTGCTCATCGGGGCCGCGAAACAGTGTGGCCCTATCGTCCCTTGCCCCCCGCAGCTCGTACTGGTGACAGGCGATCGCCTCTTCTACCACGATGAATGTTTTACCCACCGAGCCGCAGTACCGTTGAATGCTGAGCAGCCGCTCTTTAACCACCTGCAGACAAAGCTCAGGCGGCAGCTGTTTTGCGATTTGAAGCGTGTTTTGAATCTGGTCTCGCAGAGTTTGCTTAATCTCTGGCGAGGGCTGATATAGGATCTTTAGCGGATGTTGCTTGGAAGCGTGACTCTGAGACGGCTGAGTTAATTGCAGTACCATAACACCATATCTTTATCGTTAGCGAATATGGTGATGCGCCTGATTGTAGGCAGCTAAACTGCCGTAGCTGTCTTCTATGACTCAGCTTGGCCGCAGTTGTTCCACTGGCTGCTATTGAACCGTTGGAACAAGGCCATTTTGCAGCGGCACGGGAATGCTGCCAACCTCAATGTCGCGCGATCGCTGGGTCTTGATCATCGTCACCTGGCTCGTGAGCAAAAAGCTGGTGTAGCTGGCAATCACGATTACCGGCAGCATCGTCGTCCCTGACAAAACGCTGAGAATAATGCTCGTGCTGATGGGGGTTTTGGTCACCGCCACGTTCACCGCTGCCATCAGACAGACCATGCCGATAGTGGGGTGAAACTGCGGCAGCGCCAGGGAAATGGCCAGCCCAACGTTCGCGCCGATGAAGAATAGCGGAAAGATAAAGCCCCCCAAAAAGCCCGAATGCAGCGTGAAGCTGATGGCAAACATCTTGGCGATCGCGATTAACAGCAGCATCGTCACGCCTAGGGTCATGCCCGATTCGATTACGGTATGAATTTGCTCTTCGCTGAAGAAAAGCGTTTGGGGAAAGAAAAAGGCAATTAGACCGATGACAAGTCCTCCAAGCGTAGCGAGCACGATCCGGTATTGCTCTAGGGGTTCGAGGACATAGCCAACGAGGCGAAAGACTCCAATAAACAGGACTGCGACCCCTGCGCCGACAGCGCCCAAAATCAGCCCCTGCAGTAGATTGATAGGGACTAGGGCAGGGACTGACTCAAAGTGATAGAAGCCGCCAATGGTCATGCCCGTACTGATGCGGAAAACGCTGAAAGAGAGAATGGCGGAAATAACGGCGGGTCCAATCGCTTCGTAATACTGCAGCCCTCGGCGGTGGGGAATCTCTAGGGCAAAAATAGCGGCCCCGATGGGGGCGCCAAAGAATGCCCCCAAAGCAGCGCTCATGCCGCAGAAAGTCAGCACCCGAACGACGCTGGTGTCGAGCTTCAGGGTATCCCCCAGCCAGCTGCCAAAGCTGCCGTTGACCTGAACGAGCGGCGCTTCTGGGCCAGCGCTCCCGCCGAAGGTAATAGCCACCAGGGAGGCAATCACCATAGCCGGGGTTTTGCGGATGTCGATGCGGCCGGGATTGTGAACCTTATCGACCACCTGAGCCATTTCGCCGGGAAGCCCCATGAAATAGAGCACTATTCCAACGCAGAAACCACCTACGGTGGTTGCGATCCAAACGTAGTTAGCGGCGGAGAGCCAGCTGGGAAAGTAGGGCTCGATGAGGTCTGGGAGGGTATGCCAGACGCCATGCATCAGGCTCTCCAAAACAAAGTAATAGAGGGTGGCGACCAGTCCCCCAAAAATGCCGATGACGACAGCGCAGAGCACCAGCTGAAAGTAGGTCAGCTGGCGCCAGCCATCGGGGCTGTTTCCATGGGGCGCTGCCTTTGAGATGACGTTGGATTGGGTTGTCATTGAGCTATTTCACGCTGGGCCTTGGAGGCGAGAAGGGTTAAAAATGGACATGAGAAACTCTCTAACGCCAGCAGCCCTTGCAGGTTTAGCTGACGTTATAAGCACATTTTAAAAAGGCGCTGCTCTCCGTGAAGCTACTGTAGCGATGTTGCTTTAAGCCTTCCGTATGCGCAGCTACAAAGCGGTAGTCTGGCGCATAAATCCCCAGATCTAAAGGATTTACGAGATCTGCCCAGTAATTTTTTACGTACAGACTTTAAACGCAGCGTAGGGACATGGTTTTCCATGTCCCTACAGAATGCACTACGTTCTTTTAAACTGGGGTGCTAGGATTCGAACCTAGGAATGGCGAGACCAAAACCCGCTGCCTTACCACTTGGCGACACCCCAACAGGCACTACGCCAGTATAGCAAGTCTGTGCGGAATCGTGTCAAGAGCTTTTCTGAAGCGAAAGCGGGGGCTTTGGGACCTCCGCGCTTTCGCTTCAGCACCGCACGCTAGTGACGACGCGCTACTGACGTAGCGCAGAGATCTCTTTGCCCTCGAGGCCAAGAACTGATGGAGCCTTTAGGGATGGCAGGTTGACCTGGATGGGGTTGCGGGCCAGCGCCATTTGCACATCTGTGACCCGAGAGGCCACCTGGTAGGTCTTGACATCGTAGGTCTGGGTCGCCAGCTTTGGGTAGACGCCAATGCTAATGATGGGCACGAGCAGCGAGGCTGCAATGAATGCCTCGCGAGGCTTGAGGTCGAACGCCATGCGAGCTGCACCGTCCTGAACCGCCTCGGATTCAACCGCTTCCCCGTAGAACACCTGGCGCAGCATGGACAGTAGATAGAGGGGCGCTAGGATGACGCCAACGGCTGCAAGACCAACGATGACCACCTTGAACGTCGTGGTGTAGGCGTCACTAGCCGTAAAGCCCAGGAAGATAGTGATTTCTCCTACAAACCCACTCATGCCCGGAAGCGCCAGTGACGCTAGCGACCCCGCGGTGAAGAAGGCAAACGTCTTCGGCATGACGCTGCCCATGCCACCCATTTTACTCAAATCCAGGGTGTGGGTCCGCTCGTAGGTCACCCCCGACAGGAAGAAGAGCGCCGCTGCGATGAGACCATGGGAAATCATCTGCAGTACCGCACCGTTGACCCCTAGCGGCGTATAGGCCGAGATGCCGATGAGCACAAAGCCCATATGGGCAATAGACGAGTAGGCCATGCGGCGCTTGAGATTGGTTTGGGCGAAAGCCGTGAGTGAGGCATAAATAATGCTAATTACTCCCAAAACCGCCAGCGCGGGGGCGAAGTGAGCATGAGCGTTGGGCAACATCTCCATGTTGATGCGGATGAGGCCATAGCCCGCCATCTTCAACAAGACGCCAGCTAGGATCATTGACACAGGCGCAGGCGCTTCGCTGTGAGCATCCGGAAGCCAGGTGTGGAAGGGGAAAATGGGTAGCTTGACGCCAAAGGCAATCAGCAGCGCCGCGTAAACCGACAGTTCGAAAGGTAGCGAGTAGTTCTTGAGCGCTAGCTCGGAAAAGCTGAAGGTGACCGTGTCACCGTAGAAGGCCATCGCAAACGCCGCCAGCAGAATAAAGATGGAGCCAGCAGCGGTGTAGAGAATAAATTTAGTAGCAGCGTAGAGGCGCTTTTGGCCACCCCAAATAGAGATTAATAGGTATACGGGAATAAGCTCTAACTCCCACATTAGGAAGAAGAGTAAGAGGTCCTGGGCCAAAAAGACGCCGACTTGGGCGGCATACATCACCAGCAGCAGCGCGAAGAAGAGCCGGGGCTTACGGGTGATGTTCCAGGAGGCTAAGATTGCCAAGGTGCTAATTAGGCCAGACAGCAGCACGAGCGGCAGCGAGAGACCGTCGACGGCCAAGGACCAGTTGAGCCCAATTTGGGGAACCCAGCTGTAGGTTTCAACAAGCTGCAGGTCAGGGCTAGCAAAGTTGTAGCTTTGCCAAAATACGCAAACCATCAGGGAAAACTCGGCGATCGCCACGCCAAGGGCGTACCAGCGAACTGTTTTGCCTTCTTTATCAGACAGGAGCGGAATAGGCAAAGCCGCGACTAGTGGTAACAGAGTGAGGATGGTTAACCACGGAAGTTGAGGACTCATCATGAGCGTCTATCGAGCGTTTACAGCAGTGGGTGCGATGTGAGCGAACGGAATGCGGCTGTTTACAATGAGAACGCGCGACCGAACGCCATCAGCGTAGGTGAATCAATGAGGATTTATACCTATCCCAATCGAGACAACACCATCATAACCCCAGTTTGTTAAGTTTGATGACGTTTTGCAAGGTTAAATGTCTATTTCTCAAAAAAGCTTTTTCGGCGGCGGCTGTAGCCCGTGACTACGGGCCATTCGAGTCTGCTAGGATACCGGACTGTGGGCTAGCCTCAGAAGGCAGCAACCCCCGCACAAGACGGTTACTGCGATCGCTTTGGAGATGATTTGGGAATGACGACTTTGGGACTCAATGCGAGCATCGATCAAGCCGGCGCTCGGGTGCGGAGCCGCAGCGTGTCGTTGGGTCAGACCTCCAGGAGCGTCTCGTTGAGCAATAAGGCATTGGGTCTACAAATGGAGGATCTTCAGCCGGACGACATGCTGCAGATTATCGTCAAGCTCGACCATTCCGGCGGTGACCTAGATGCTTTCAAAGCGGCCTACGGCGTTCAGACGGTGGAAACAGCCCAAGCTCTAGGATTTGAGCTTTGGACACTTTCTGCAGATCGCCTTGATGCGATATCTGCTGCTGCAGAGGCGGGAGATATTACGGCAGCTGATGCAGTTAGCGCCATAGACTACCTGCAGCCCAACTATGCGCTATCTGCCGACCTGACAGCCACGAGCAGCAGCGACTTTCACCCGCTGTGGGGGCTAGACAATCAGGGCCAAACGGGGGGACTATTTGACGCTGATATTGATGCCCCGGAGGCTTGGGAGATTTCTACGGGGCGTGACGTTGTCGTCGGCGTTATCGACTCTGGAATCGACTACACCCATCCCGACCTAGCCGGGAATCTATGGACTAACCCAGGCGAGATTCCCGATAACGATATTGATGACGATGGTAGAGCGGGTGGTAGTGCCGGTTGTCAATGAGCGAGAGCGCCAAACCTACTACGGGGCAGTGGACCTAGTGAGCAAGCGGTTATTTATCGAAGCGCATGAGAAGGGCAACACCGCTTGTACCATTGCTTACCTGAAGTCTTTACAAGCTCAGTTTCCCCACCAGCGGTTACTCATTCTTTGGGATGGGGCCAGCTATCATCGCTCTGGCGAGCTTAAGGAGTATCTAGCCCAGGTGAACGAGGGGCTTACGCAAGAAGAATGGAAGATTCACTGTGTTCGTTTTGACCCCAATGACCCGACTCAGAACCCTATTGAAGATGCTTGGCTTCAAGGCAAGACCTGGCTTAGGCGGATGTCTGGGTTGTGTCCATCGTTTCCGGCACTCAAAGCCCTGTTTGAGCAGTTCTTCAGGTTGGACACCTTCGATTTCCCCAAACTGCACAGGTATGGCTCCTTCTCATAAATCAAACAGGATTGCTATAGATGGCTATGTCGATGACTACTATGGCTATGACTTCGTCGACGACGACGGCGATCCCATGGACGACAACGGCCACGGCACCCACGTTGCTGGCACAATTGCGGCGAACGGCAGTAATCAGTTTGGCTCTGTAGGCGTCGCCCCCAACGCCAAAGTCATGGCGCTCAAGTTTCTAGACAGCGCGTCTGAAGGGAGTACGTTCGACGCCATTCAGGCGATTGAATACGCCATATTGATGGGCGCTGATGTGACCAATAACAGCTGGGGTGGGGGAGGGTACTCTCAAGCTTTGAGAGAGGCGATCGCCGCGGCTGCCAATGTCGGCCAGCTCTTCGTCGCCGCTGCCGGCAACCTAGGAATTGACAGCGATCGCCAGCCTGAGTATCCTGCAGGCTACGATCTCAGCGGCATTATCAGCGTTGGCGCATCCACGGCGTCTGACCGACTGTCGAGTTTTTCTAACTACGGTCAAACCTCCGTCGATATCTTGGCTCCGGGGAGCGACATTTACAGCACGCTGCTTGGGGGCGGCTATGGCTTACGCAGCGGCACCTCAATGGCGACGCCCCACGTGACGGGTGCTGTCGCTTTGCTGCTGTCGGCTTACCCCGAGCTATCCTCAGCCGAAATTAAAGCCGCCATTCTCGAGTCGGTAGATCTCCTGCCGGATCTAGAAAATACCGCTGTCTCCGGAGGACGGCTCAATGCCCTACAGGCCTTGTCTAGCGCCGGCGCTACTGTAGCCCTCTCGAGTCCCGAAACTCTATCGTTTGAGGCTGGACTGACGGCTTGGGAATCTTTTGGCAGTGCTAGCGTAGACGCCGTGGTATCGGATGCGACGGCTCCGCAGAAAAAATTTCAGGCGGCGATATCCACTGGAGAGGGGGCTCTCAGCGCTGAGCTGCTAGAGCAGGCCGTTGACCTAAGCAGCGGGAGTCTTGATGAACTGGGAAACGGGATCTCCATTGAGGGCTCTGCGCTTCGAACGACTGTGAAGGTCGCCGCAGGCAATGTATTGACTTTCGACTGGAACTTTCTTTCCGACGAACCCATCGACGGGGAGTTCAACGACTACAGCTTTTTTGGCGTTGACGGCGTGGTGGTTGAGCTGGCCGACTTGAGCGCTAACTTGAGTGAGCTAGTTCAATCTCAAACTGCAGACCCAGCATTCGAAGTGGCGACTGGCTATCGGACGCTGAGTCATACTTTCGAAACCGACGGCGCAGTTGCCCTAACCTTGGGCGTTGTCGACGTCAACGACGCCCAGGTCGATTCGACGCTGGTAATTGACAACCTATTGCTGACAAGTCCGACGGCAGACGCCCCAGTCGCCGAGGTCCCAGCGAGCGATATTCCCATTGCAGACCCTAGCGCCCTAGATCTTGCCGCTCCAAATCTATGGACAAACGCTTCAGCTCAGCTCTTAGCCAGAGAGATAACAGGCGATCGCTCGCCCGGGGTCAATCCGCTTGATCATCACGATTTCCTAAGCGCCCCGTCTACAGCTACCGCTCATCCAGCAGCTGGTGCTGGAGACTTTCAGAGCCTACCCATTTCAATGTCTAGTCCGCTGCAAACGTTGAGCCTAGCGGCTGCCCCCGCTGCCATCGGAACCAGCCACACAATTGAGAAGGCTCAATATGCCTTTGCAAACGCTTTCGCAACAGACAGCCCCAGCCTTTGGATGAATTTGGCTTCTACGCTTTAGGGCCCCGAAGCGCTTCACTTGCCGACTAGAGCGAGACCAGACCATAGCTGACAAACGGGTGTACTATGGGGAGCGGCGACAGTGGCGATGGGCTGCAACATCAGCCGCCGTAGGTTCCTCTAACCCTCCATCACGCGACCCATGGAAATCATTTCCGTCATCCTAAAAAACTTTAAGGCTCACCGCGATCGCCAGTTTGAGTTTAAGCCGGGCACCAACGCGATTTGTGGTGAAAACGGTGCCGGGAAAACCAGCATCCTGGAGGCGATTGGCTGGACGCTATTCAACTACAGCAGCAGCTACACCAAAGACGACCTCATCTACAACGGGGCCTCTAGCGCCCAAGCTACCGTCAGCTTTGTCTCCAGCCGCGATGGCCGCACCTACGATGTGCAGCGCTGCACCAGTCGGGGCTACACCCTCTACGACCCCCAGCTAGGCCAGCGCCTACCCTACACCCGCATTGAGTCGGAAGTGCTGCCCTGGCTGCGCCAACACCTGGGCCTCTCTCCCGGCACCGGCCTAGAGCAGCTGTTCAAAAACACCATCGGCGTTCCCCAAGGGACCTTCACCGCCGACTTTCAGCTGCCGGTCGAAAAGCGTAAGCAGGTATTCGACACCGTGCTCAAGGTGGGAGAGTACAAGCAGCTCTACGGCCAGCTCGCCTCTCTAAAGCGCTACAGCGAAGGCCAAACGGCGCTGGTGACTCAGGCGATCGTCCAGTACGACGAAACGCTAGCCGGGCTGGAGACTCTGCAGCAGCAGCGATCGCACCTTGCAGACAGTATCGCGACCGGCGATGCCCATCTCAAAACTCTAGAAACCCAGCTGCAGACGCTGACCCAAGAGCAGGGGCAGCTTGCCCGACAGGCCGAAGATCTCCAGCAGCGCCGCGCACAGCTGCAGACTCTAGGTACCCAGCTCGACGGCAAGCGTCGGGAGGCCGTGCTCCAGGCCGAAGCCGTAGCGCGATCGCAGACGGCGCTACAGCAGTGCGAGCAGCACCGGGCGGGGCATGACGCTTTTCTCCAGGCCGAGGACAGCTTAAAACAGCTCAGCGCCCAGCTGGGACAGCAAACCGATCTGCTGCAGGAGCGGCAGCAGCAGCAGGCCGCCGCCGCCACCGCCGCTGCTACCTTGGCCACTGTAAAAACAAAGCTAGAGCAGGTGGAGCAGGCGAGCCGGGAGCTAGAGCAGCTTTTGCCCCAGGTGAAGCAGCAGCAGACCCTAGAGCAGACCCAGGCCCAGCTCGACCAGCAGCAGCGCCAGATGCAGCAGCAGCGCCAAGAGCGCGATCGCCTCAAGCGGGAGCTCACCCTGCTGCAGACTGAGGCGACCTCCCTAGCAAAGACCATTGCCCAGCTGGAGGCGATCGCCTCGGGGCTAGAGAAAATTCCAAACATCGAAGCTCAACAAGACCGCCTCCGTACCCAAATCAGCCGCGTCGACGCCGCCAAGCAGTTTGAAGCCGACCTGCGTCAGCTCGTCACTCAATGCTCGCAGCAGCAGCAGCAATACGAAGAAGAGGCTGGCACTGCCCTGTCGGTGCTGCGCCAGCTCCAGGAGGCCGCGCCGCTGTTGGCTTCTGAGGCTGTGGATGCTGCCTTAGCGACGCTGGAATCTGGCGTTACCCTCAACGCCAGCGTCATTCGAGCGCTGGACGACATTTTGACGGACATCTCTCAGCAGACCTCCACAGCAGCGCTCTCCAGACAGCTCAAGGCAGGGGCCGCCCAGCTCGATCAGGCCTACCGCGATCGCGCTCGGTACGCCACCTTAGAAGAGACTCGCGATCGCCATCAGCAGCTCAGCCGAACCATAGCCGCCTCAGCAGAGCAGTTCTCACAGCTCGAAGCGGCCCTCGAAAGCGAGCAGGCCGTTGCGCATCAGTGGCGCGAGGTTCAAGCTCAACTCAAGGCACTGGACAACCCTCGCGCTCGCGCCGCGTTCCTAGAAAAGCAGCAGGCCCAGCAACCTGCCCTTGCCCAGTCCCACGAGCAGCAAAAGACGATCCGAGAGACTATTCAAAAGGCGATCGCGCTCCTCGACCAGCAGCTGACACAGTTTGCCGACCTGCGATCGCGCCAGCAGGCTCAGACCCAAGCCCGCGACGCCCACCGCGTCAGCTACCTGACCTATTTGCAGCAGCAGCCCGAGGGTCAGATGCTAGAGCAGTATCAGACCGCGCTGTCTGAAGTCGAGGGTCAGGTGACGCAGCTCGTTCAGCAGCAGCAGGCGCAGCAGCAGGCCTATGACGAAGCTAAATCTGCCTATAGCGCCGAGCAGCGACAGCAGGTTGAGGCCCAGATCCAGCAGCTACGCAGCGAGGCCGACCGGCTTCAAGGGCAGCTGCCTCAGCAGCGGCAGCGGCTGACCGAGTTGGACCAGCGGCTCGCCCAGCTCCGCGAGGTGGCTCAAAGCTGCGATCGCGCCAAAGCGGACCTCAAGCAAAAGGAGCGCGTCAAGCGGTTTATCAACTTCGCCCGCAAGGTTTATAAAGAGGCTGGACCCCGAATTACCGAGCGCTACGTCTATACGGTTTCTCAGGAGGCCAACCGACTGTTCCGTGAGCTGCTCAACCGACCCAACGTGGCCTTAGAGTGGACCCGGGACTACGACATCCTGGTGCAGGAGGGTGCCCACCGTCGCCGATTTGTGAACCTATCGGGGGGGGAGCAAATGTGCGCGGCGCTGGCGGTACGATTGGCGCTGCTCAGGGTATTGGCCGACATCGATATTGCCTTTTTCGATGAGCCGACGACGAACATGGACCGCCGCCGCCGTCAGGGACTTGCTGAGGCGATCGCCAATATTAAGTCCTTCCGTCAGCTGTTTGTAATCAGCCACGACGACACCTTTGAGCAGTATACGGAGAATATCGTTTTTGTAGAGCGAGAATAGCGGCGCTATTGCTAGGAGATATGATTTCGAACACCATTTAGAGGTCATTTGCCCCTGAAGCAAATTCAGGCGGGCAACCAGGCGAGCAGTCCAGCGATAGTCAATCGTGTTGTCGACCGTGGTGTCGTCAGAATTAAGCGGCCTTACAGCAAGAAACCTCTAGGCAAACCTGTTAGGCTGAGACAGATACAAAACGTTCTCTGAAAGTGCACCGTGCCACACACTATTGCTACTGACGTCTGCGAAGGCGTATCTGACTGCGTCGGCGCTTGCCCCGTCGCCTGCATCCACGAAGGCCCCGGCAAAAACCAAAAAGGAACCGATTGGTATTGGATCGACTTTGCCACCTGCATTGACTGCGGTATCTGTCTACAGGTCTGCCCCGTCGAAGGCGCAATCTTGCCTGAAGAGCGCCCCGAGCTGCAAAAGACGCCTGCATAGCCGCTGCGGCCACGCCGTTTCTAGAAGTTTGAGACGCTCATGCAGACGCTGACGCCCTAGCCCTACAGAGGCGACATCTTGTCTGAGGGGAAACGCCTACTTGAGCTACGCCCCAACTGGAATGGGCAGCGAGGCTATGCTACGTGTGGAGTGGCCGGAGGCAGCGCTGCTGGAGAATCCAGATGTGGTAGCGCTTTGTTGAAGCGGGAAGAAATAGCCGTTGGGGCATCTCAATAATCGGGACATCAATAATTTTTGACAGCCCGGGCGATTTCGCGATCGCTCTGTCGCCGCTTGAGGGTTTCCCGCTTGTCGTGCAGCTTCTTACCCCGCGCTAGAGCGATTGTGGTTTTAATCCAGCCCCGCTGCAGATACAGCCGCAGCGGCACCAAGGTCAGACCCTGCTGCTCCGTCTTGCCGATCAGCTTGCGGATTTCCTGGCGGTGCAGCAGCAGCTTGCGCGCCCGGAGCGGCTCGTGGTTGAAGTACTGGCTGGCGGTCTTGCTGGGGGAGACATGCACGTTGTGTAGCCAAGCCTCTCCGTCCCGAATGGAGGCGTAGCCGTCCCGCAGGTTGGCCCGCCCTTCGCGGATGGACTTTACTTCGGTGCCCAATAGCTCCAGTCCTGCTTCAAAGGTCTCTAAAATTTCATACTGGTAGCGGGCCTGCCGGTTATCGGCGACTATTTTTTGTCCTTCTGCCATGGTCCATCACGCTCCAAATTATTCCATCACAATGCACCATTCGTGCAGTTCGTAGTTGACGCAGTTGGCTTTGATCAAGGGGTCGCGGGCGACAATTCTCTTGGCTTCTTCTAGCGATGCCGCCTTAAACAGCAGCATTCCGCCGCCCCGCTCGGCCCAATACCCTGTCTTGGCCTCGTGGCCGTCGGCGATCAGCTCAGCTATATACTGCTTGTGAGCAGATACGAATTTATCAAAAGTAGATTTTTCAACAATTCCACGTTCTATTTTGACAAACCAGGGCATATCGGCTCCTCAGCAGCGCGTACGGCTAAACCGTATTTAATTATTGTATATCGTGCTTAGGGCAGGGTCCTGAGTACAAGAGGGGCTGGCTTCAGGGAGACTAGTTTGCCCGCTGCCAAAGGCGCACGATCTCGCTCAAGGTGCCCTGATCCGGCGTCTCGATGGCGGGGGGGGGATCGACTTTTGCGCCAGGGATGGCGTCCGCCCAAGGGCTATCAGGCACTCCGGCCAGGTCAAGAGTAGCCGCTGCGGGACGAAAGCCAAACTGTACAAAGGTCTCCTGCTGATCTGGCGCCTTGAGGAAGTTTAGAAATGCCTCGGCAGCGTCTGCCTGCGATCGCCCCACATCCCGCGTGGCCACTGCCGCCGTCGACACCGTCTCAACGGAGGGATTGAGGTAGTAGATTTGATAGGGCTCGTTTTGGGTGGCGGCAGACTGCTCCCAGCGGTTGAGGGCGATGCTTTCGTAGACCAGAGCGACGTCGGCGTCGTTAGAACCACGGGTGATAAATTCCTGCAGCAGCGTATCAGTGGAGCGGGGCGGCTGGTAGACCGAGCGCTTTACTAAAGAAAACAACGCTTGAATCTGAGGCTGCCCCAGCGTGCCAGCAGACAGAGTGCCCCCCGACTGCGACTTGGCCCACAGCCCGAGCGCCAGCTGACCGCTATTAGAGCGCCCCGGATCGGTAATCACTAAGTCGAAGCTGCCCCAGGTTTGCTGGCCCCCAATGGCAGGCCAAACGCCAGCACCGAGCGCTGCCTCTACCCGGCTCCAGTCAAACTCCCCTTCGGGAAACAGCACCTGGCCGCGATCGCTCCAGGCAATTCCCACCAGCAGCGTCTTGGTGATCGGCGCTGGTTTGCCGTAAAAAGGACTGCCTTCACCCTGCCAGCGATCGCTCACCTCCTGCAGCAGCTCGCCGTTGGCGGGAATGAGAATAGTCGGCGGGGTGTCGAAATCGTCGTCGATGTAGCGGTTAACGATGTCCCGCGAACCGACAAACTCTAGATCGATCTGGATATCGGGGTTCTCCTGCTCGAAGCGGGCTTCTAGCGCCTGCAGGGGTTCCTGCAGCTCGGTGCCGCTGACAACCAGCAGCCGCTCCTGTGCCACAGGGACAGGGGCGTAGGCGAGACCGAGAGCGGCGGCGGTGATGCCGAGAGAGATGAGGAGACGGGGGTTAGCCATGGGATAGGACTATGAGGAATGGTATCAGGGTGGGGGCCCAGCGTGCTGAGCCCTGACATAGCTAGGCGGCGTTTCGGTGCATCCGTCTGAGCATCTGTGTAATCAAGAGCGCCCGTCCGTCATCAGCAGATCCAGATTCTCCTGGACGCTGGCAAATTCGGCGCTCAGAGATCGCATTTCGCTGGTTTGACGGGTGTCGGTCAGGTCTGCCGTCCGCAGCTCATTCTGCAGCTTTTGGAGCACCCCGGCAGCCTCTAGCGTCAGCGTCGATAGACTCACCACCTGAGCCTGACGGGCATCTTGACCTTCGCGGGCCAGCTGAATATTTCGGCTCAGGGTGTTGACTAGCTTGCGCCACTGCTCTCGCGCCACCCCGCTGCTGCTGGTGGGCCTGCTGCTCTGCCTCCTGGCGCTGGCGCTGCAGATCTTCTATCGACAGCAGCGATCGCCCCCCGCGCATCCGCTGCGCTAGGCCATCAATCTTCGCGGGCAGCTCCTCGGCGCGATCGCAGGCGAACTGTACGGCGCTCAGCAGATCTAGCTGTTCGGCCTGGCTGAGCAGCCGAGTGGCTTCTGCGCGCAGGGCTTCGGACTTTTCGGCTATAGTTACGGCCTGCTGCCGCACCGATTGAAGGGTGTTTTCCAGCCTCGGATCTTCTAGACCTAAGGAGTCGGGCTCTTGCCCTTTCCGCAGCGCTGCTCCTGCCGTGGCCACCGCGATCGCCGCTGGCACTACCACGACGCTGGGCTGCCGCAGCACCCGCACCCCCACGACTAAAACGACGGCACCCACCAGCACCGGAAGTGGATAATAGAGGGGATTGGCCAGCTTCATCCGTCAAAACTCCAGCTGCAGGTCTGCCATTAGCTCAGAAATCGTTGAGGGGTCACCCTGGGAATAGTAGCCACCGTTGAGCTGGGCGATCGCCTCTAGGGCCTGGGGGTCAAACTCTCCTTGATCTCCATAACCAATGGTAAAAAAGGCGATGCGCTGGTCACTGTTAAAGCCGCTTTCCCGCAGCTCAGCCTCCAGCATCTCTAGGGAAATGCCCTCCCCTGAGTCCACACCATCCGTCAAAATTAGCACGGCGTTAATCGCCTCGGGGCGCAAGTTGTCCTGCAGCCAGTTGCGGGCGAACAGCGCTGAGTCATAGAGGCGGGTACCGCCGTCAGCCTCGAGGCTGCTAATAAACTGTAAGCCCGTAGAGCGACCCGCTTCTGTCCCCTCAACCAGCACGGGGGGGCGAATGGCGTCGTCGAAGTCAACAAGGGCAATGCGATCGCGCGGTCCGAGATTATTGATGTAGGTTTGCAGGGTATTTTGCACGGAGGGCAGCTTGCTCCCTTCCATGGATCCGGAGGAGTCCACCACCACCACCACCATGGAGGGCTTCTTGGCCGTATTTTCCCAGGCCGCGAGCATCGCCTCTACGACCTCAGGCTCCGGCGGACGGTAGGAGTCGTAGCTCGCATCGGGGTCGACCCCAAACTCAGGGCTAAAGGAAGGCCCCAGGGCAACGCCGGGAACGCCAGGGCGCAGGCCTAGCCGCGCGGCGATTTTCTGAGCGTTGGGCGATCGCAGATATTCAATAATTTGCTCCGCCGCTTGCCGCTCCTGCTCGCTCACCCAAGGGGCGTCAGGCAAAATTGCCCGCATGTTAGAGGTGAAGGTAGCAGGGGGATACACGGCGGCGTAGCGCGGCTGTCCTGGCGGTAGGGACTGGTTGGCGGCAATCACCGACGACTCATACACTGAACCGATAGAGGCCCAAAAAGGACCATTTTCCACCATAGATCTCGCAAGCGAGCTCGTGGAGATGCCGTAGCGGGTGATCTTATTCTGAATCTTTTGCACCTGCGGAATAGCGCTCTGAACGTCCCCGGGGGCTAGCTCGCTGGGGCGTTTGCCGGATACCGATGCGAATTGGGTCACCAGCGTCTGCAGGCCCGAATTGGAGCGAGTAGGGGCCGTGTGGACGTAGTGAATCTTCAGCGGCTCGCTGGCGGGGTCGATGTCTCGGTGGGTTTCGGCATCGACGAGGACCTGAAACAGATTGTCAACCTGCTGCAGTCCCGGCGCGAGCTGCTCCTGGGTCATGAACACCATGGGGCTATTGGCCAGCAGCGGTGCGTCAGTGATTTCGGGGATATAGTTCTGGCCTGGAAACAGCTGATCGACGCGATACTTGAGCTGACTCTGGTAGATTTCACCGTCTACGGAAAGCAGCGTGGGAAAGGCTGGATCGTCGGGGTTCACCGTACCGGCCTGCAGCCCTTGGGCCAGAGTAGTGATGGTGGTGACCACATCGCCGCTACCCTCAGCCTCGCAGGTGGCGGTAAAGGCGCTGCCGTCCTCTAACGTTGGGCGAGTCGCGTTGAAGTCTGCGATCGCCTCTTCGCAGAAGTCGCCGAGGGCGCTACCAAACAGCAGCTTTACCTCGAAACCATTGGCCTGAGACGGATTGGGACTTGGGGTGCTGCCGCCGCAGGCGCTTAGCGCTAAAGCGGTGGCAATCGTCAAGGGCCGGCTTCGGGGAACCATTGCTAAGCGAGACATCCAGGATTTTGTATGCATCAACTCGCCGTAGAGGACTCAGTTTTATATCTCATCTTTCTCGCTCTGATGGTATACGACCCTGAAACTGGTGAAACACTTAACATTTGGCCTTTACCCTCCGCTTGGTCCGGCAAAGGGAATGCCGAGCTGTGGGGCTGCTCACGACGGAAAGGCCCTCCAACTCGGCATTCGATTTGGAGTCGCTAAGAGACTATCCTAGGCAAGCTTCTAGACCGATTCGACTCCCTACACCTTGGAGCCAGGCGCAGGCGCAGCGCCCATGGCATCAGCAACGTTCCGCAGCACCGTAATCTGCTCCTCGAACCCAGACGACTCTAGAGTCCCTACTGCTTGGCTGACTTCGCTGGATAGAGAATAGTCTTCAGGCATAGGAATAATGCTGCCCGACGTCATACCCTGCGCTAGCTGGTACCAAAACGCGAGCTTTGTCTCAGCGCTGAGGGAACCATACTCGCGGCTCAGAGTAGTATCGCTTCCCTGAGCGATGGCGCGCATTGCCTCGAGCTGTTCCTGCTGTCCGAGCTGCTTGACCTGCTCGAACAGTCCGCCCGCGATCGCGGGTGAGGCGGCATCGGGGGCAGCAGGCGTAATTGACGTTCCAATCTTGGTGTAGACCACCCACAGCAGCGCTAGCTGCTGATCGACGTCGAGCTGTTTGATCTGATTGATGATTTGGTCAGGATTAGCCATGTGATTCTCTTGTGTATCGTTAGCGGTAGCTGCAAGTCAGGGTGGTCTGCAAGCTCATGCCCGATGCACCCTGCAGAAAACTGTTGACGACTACCGTCTGCAACGAAAAGTAACAGAGTTAACTATTCGCCTTAATCGCCCCTTGGGCTGAGTTGGGCTTTTCTACATCTTGTATGGTGTAGGAGCGTCTAGTGCTGCTCATCGATGGCTAGGTCAAAATTCTCTCGGGGACGACTTTAAATACGTTTGAATTTCGCATAAAGATGCCGCAGCACGCCGACGTATTGCGTGTATTTCCTGAGAGGCCGCTTTAGCTACTAGACGGGAAGCCCCGCGCTCTACCCGTCAGGGTGAGCGTCGGGATGAGAGTCGCGGTCGTCGATGGGGCTCAATGCCCCGGAGACGGCCAAACTTCGGATGTACTCCCTAAGGACATCGTTGATAGTTCTTTTAGTCATCTCACAATACTTGTCAAGATGCTGCTTTTCTCTGTCAGCGGCTCTAATAGTTATTTGCTGCATGTCATTCTGATGTCAATATGCTATCATTATTGCATGAAAGTCACTTATCAGTACAAGTTGCGTCCAGCGGCTGAGCAAACGGTTACCATGACCCGATGGCTAGATATGCTTCGGGCACAGTACAACTGGTTGCTGGCTGAGCGCTTCGACTGGTGGGAGATGAACCGCTGTTCGGTCAACGCCTGCCCACTCACCTGTAGCCTTGCGCCACTCAAAGATAATCCTAATTACTACAGCCAGAAGGCTAGCCTAGTACCTCTCAAGCGAGAGCGACCCTGGTACAAGGATTTGCACTCACAAGCGCTTCAGGAGGTGACGAAGCAGGTAAAGCAGACGTTCGAGCGTTTCATCAAAGGTGATAGGAATGGTAAGCGTAGCGGCAAGCCTCGGTTCAAAGGCGCGGGGCGCTACAGGACGTTCACGTTCCCGCAGATGAAACCTGACTGCATCGATGGAAGTCGTATTACCCTGCCTAAGATTGGTCAGGTGAAGCTAATCCTTCATCGCCCGATACCTGATGGGTTTACTGTCAAAACGGCCAAGGTGACTCGCAAAGCAGATGGTTGGTATGTGAGCCTGTTACTGGAAAACAATGCCGTTCCGATGCTTACTCCGGATGTCGATAGGGCTAAGTCTGTCGGTGTTGACGTTGGGCTGAAGGATTTCTTGGTTACCAGTGACGGTGAGAGCGTTCCTATCCCTCAGTTCTTTCGACGCTCAGAGCGGCAGCTATCCAAGCTGCAGCGGCAGCTATCGAGACAGAAGAAGGGCTCTAACCGCTGGCGTAAGCAGGTGAATCGCATCGCCAAACTACACCTAAAGATATCGCGTCAGCGTCGTGATTTCTTTTCTAAGGTGTGGGATTGGCTGTTCTCAAAGTACGATGTTGTCGCTCATGAAAAGCTCAACATCAAAGGACTTGCTCGAACCAGACTGGCAAAGTCAATCGCTGATGCCGCATGGGGTACATTCTTGGAGATAGGCTCTTTCAAAGCCGCGAAAGCTGGAAAGATGACCATCGCTGAGAACCCACGCGGAACCAGCATTGATTGCTCGGGTTGTGGTGAGCGGGTACCAAAGACGCTGGCCGATCGGGTCCATAGTTGCCCGTCATGCGGCTTAACGATCTGTCGCGACCACAACGCGGCTATCAACCTATTGAATAGGGCTGTGGGACATCAAGCCCTTAATCTCTCAGGAAATGTCTCAGCAGTAGCTGGGAGTCACTGAGGAAGCCCGCGCTGTATGCGTAGCATCAGCGTCGGGAGGATGTCACCATTGGAACTATGCAGTGTCCTCAGCGATATTTGCAGCACTGGCTAAGGCATACCCATCAATTAGCTGCTCTAGTTACGCCTTCAGACAAACTTCGTCTAGGTTGGAAACTGGAGTTGCCAAAACGTGGTTTATTGCCTGTGAGTACGCCCAGACGACATTGGGTATACCGCTGACATTGGGCATACAAGGGTCAGAGAAACTATAGCGTTCCTTCACATGGCTATTCTACAGCTACAGGATAAGACGACGTTCAAAATGCTGGCCCATCTCATAGGTGCTAGGCCGCAGCGCATCTGGCTTACCGGCGTTACTCTCATGACGATAGGGACAACTGCGGCTATTATGCTGCCCCCTGCCCGTGCCCAGTGGCTATCGCTACCCCAGGGAGAGCGGTGGCTAGAGGTCCAGCAAATGCAGGGAACCGTCACGTTTCGAGAAGACCAGAGACAGCGCCCAGCGCAGGTCGGCGATCGTCTGCAGCGCCGAGGTAGCGGGCTGACAACAGCAGCCCTATCGGCGTCAACGCTAGAGCTCGACAGCAACATTGGCGTGGTGCAGGTAGCGGAAAACACGAGTCTGAGGGTCGATAGTCTGCAGGCATTGCGGGACGGTGCCCGGATCACTGCACTGCGGATTGAGGAAGGTCAAGCGCGACTGCAGATCCGCCGCTTTAACAATCCCAACTCCAACCTAGAGATAGAAACGCCCGCAGGCACAGCGGCAGTGCGGGGTACCGAGTTTGGCGTTGCCGTCACCCCAGGGGGTAAAACAAGCATTGGGACTGAGAGCGGCGCTGTAGAAGCGAGAGCCCAGGGCGTCAGCGTGCTGGTTAACCCCGGCTTTGCTAGCGTCATTTTGCCGGGGGAGCCACCCTCCCTACCGACGCGGCTCGATAGGGCGCTGCAGCTGCAGGTTCGCTCTTTGAGGTCAAACGGCGGGCGTGTTGTTCTTGTTGGGCGTATCGCCCCCTCCAACACCCTGCTGGTCAATGGCGATATTGTCGAAACTCGCCTCAACGGCAGATTTCGAATCTCGGTCCCTCCGCTGTCGCGCCGACGGATAGCGCGCTTCTCAGTCCAAAATCCTCTGGGCGATCGCCGCGACTATTCAGTAGCGTTACGAAGCGAGCGGCGGTAGCCGATAAAGACGCGATGGCGACCACCACAGACCCATCAACTCCATTGGCTGAGGAGCCGCCTAGTCAGCCCAAGCTGCTGAAGCGAATTCGCCGTTTCAAACGGCTGAGGCTGAGCGCAGTTGGGCTACTGACGGCAGCGATCGCTTTAGGCATTCAAGCGGTGGGAGGATGGCGACTGTTCGACAATGCCAGCTATGTGCTGCTATTTCGAGCCCGGCAGACAATAGCGCCCCTTCAGTGGGACTCTCGCGTTGCCGTAATTGCCATTGACGATCACACCCTGAGCCGCTACGGACAATTTCCTGTCAGCCGGCGATACTACATCGATCTGCTCGACTATCTCATTGTGGCGCAGCCCGCCGCCGTCGGATTCGACCTATTGTTTGCCGATCCGTCTCCCTACGATCAGGCTTTCGCGGAGGCGATCAACCGGCAGTGGACCGTCATTCTGCCCGTGACCGCAAATGCCCAAGGCAACACGCTGCCCCCGGTACCGCTGCTTGCGGCAGCAGCGGCGGGTCAAGGGCATGTGCTGGTCACCCCCGATAGAGACGGCATCACGCGCTCTGTCGAAACGCACCAGGGGGATGTACCTGCCTTTGGTCTGGCGCTGCTGCAAACCTACCGAGAAAGTCAGACAGCGACGGCGGCGGATGACGCCCTAAACCTCCCGGCGATCGCGAAAGGCCCACAGCCCATACCGCAAACCCTCTGGCTCAACTGGCCCGCACCGGTTCAAGCGCCGGTAAGCTGCGCTACGCCCGGTCCCGATCAGCTTTCTGTCTACTCTATGGACTGCGTCCTATCGGGTCAGGTCTCGCCCGATGCCTTTAGGAATCGCATCGTCTTGATAGGGGTTACGGCAACCGCAATCGACTCCCTGCGGACCCCGTTCGATCTATTGCCGCCCACCGCCAACGTCTATCTCCACGCCGCCGTTATCGACAATTTAATCGCTGGGCGATCGCTCACGCGCTTACCAGACTGGGGGCTAATTCCTATTGTGGTGCTGGCCGGCCTGGGAACCGTTGGCCTCATCAACTCCTCCCGACTTCGTCTAGCTCTCGGCCTCCCGCTGGCCTGGGGACTGTTGGCGTTTCTCGGCCTCCTCGCCCATGTTTGGCTGCCCGTCGCGGCCCCTATCGGAACAATTCTTCTCGCGGCAGCTGGCACCCAAGCCAGCGCCCAGTGGGAAAAACAGCAGCTGATGGAGCTATTTTCAATTCACGTTGATCCCACTACCGCAAAGCTGCTCTGGCAGCAGCGGGACCACATCCTCCAAAACGGCGAGCTGCCCCTTCAAGACCTAGTTGCCACGGTGCTGTTCATCGATATTCGCGGATTTACCACCGTGGCCGAACAGCTTTCCTCTAAGACCCTCATGCACTGGCTGAACCAATATCTAAACGCCATAACCGAGCAGATCACTATTCAGGGGGGCAGGGTTGATAAGTTTATTGGAGATGAGGTGATGGCCTACTTCGGCACCCCGACAGAACAGGCAGACGCCGCCGCGATTGGGGGAGATGCGACTCGGGCGATAGAAGCCTGCCTCAAAATTCACGAGCAGGTGCAGCGGCTGAATCAAAAGCTTTTGCAGGATGGCTATGCCCCAATAAATATCGGGACCGGCATTCATACGGGCGCGGTGACCGCAGGGAGCGTGGGCAATCGCCAGCGGCTAAACTACTCCATCGTTGGAGACACGGTCAACGTGGCGGCGCGGCTAGAGGAACTCAACAAGGTCGTAGTGGCTGAGAATCCCTACTCGCTGCTGCTGACGGAGGCAACGCGCCAGGCCTTAGGCAATACTTATCCCTGTCGTCGCGTAGGTAGCTTTAAGCTCAAAGGCCGTTTGCAGCGGGTCTCCGTCTATGCGCTCCAGCAGGGGGGCGATTGAAGCGTCTCATTCTTGAGTCGGATTCAAGACCTGAAAGTTTTCGATAACATTAAGATAAGTTTCAAACATGAGAGACGCTGAATGACGCCGATGACCCTGGAGCAGATTGCCGAGAAACTGGAGAGCGAGAAGTCGGGCGATCGCATGGTGGCGCTGGCCAACCTCAGACATTATTCTGCTGAGGAAGCCGCTCCCCTGATCAAAAAAGTGATCGACGATGAGAACCTGCAGGTTCGCTCTATGGCGGTCTTTGCCCTAGGGGTGAAGCCTAACGACGACAGCTATCCTACGCTAGTTCGGCTTTTAGAGGGTGACCCCGACTACGGCATTCGAGCTGACGCGGCGGGGGCGTTGGGCTATCTCGAAGACCCCCGCGCCTTTGAGGTGCTGAACCGGGCGCTGTACGAAGATGTGGACTGGCTAGTACGCTTTAGCGCCGCCGTTGCCCTGGGAAACCTCAAGGATCCCCGTGCCTACGACGCGCTGATGCAGGCGCTCGATAGCCCTGAGGTGGTGATTCACCAAGCGGCGATCGCTGCCCTGGGGGAAATTAAGGCGATTGACTCGGTGGACAAAATTCTGACCTTTGCCCAATCCGAAGACTGGCTGGTGCGGCAGCGCCTAGCAGAGGCCTTGGGTCAGCTGCCGACGGAGAAGAGCCTGTCGGCGCTGCGGTACCTGGCCAAAGACGACCACCGTCACGTGGCGGCGTCGGCAGTGCTCTCGCTGCAGCGATTGTCTAAAGCCGACATCTAACCCTGCCTCAGGGGCGAGCCGACCGCCGCCGAGCCCTATTCCGCCGCGACCTGAGTCAGGGCATCCCCGGTGAGCCGGTATCCCGTCCACTCGTCTAAGGGCTTCGCCCCTAACCCTTTATAGAATCCAATGGCAGGCTCGTTCCAGTTGAGCACTGACCACTCCAACCGCCCGTAGCCCCGCTCCACGGCGAGCTGGGCCAGCTTCACCAGCAGCGATCGCCCAATGCCCCGTCCGCGAAATTCGGGTCTAACGTAGAGATCTTCGAGGTAGAGGCCGGGAAGACCTAGGAAAGTGGAAAAGGTGCGGAAGTACAGGGCCATGCCTGCAGGTGCGCTGTCCCACTCGGCAAGCAAGACGGCAGCGCTAGGCGTGGGACCAAACAGGTGCTCCTGCAGCAGCGTTTCGGTGGCGACAGACTCATGGCGCAGCTTTTCGTAGTCTGCAAGCTCATGGATGAACTGTAAAATCAGGGGCACGTCTTGGGCCTCTGCCGGTCGTAGCGTGAGGTTAGTTGGCATAGTTAGCTGACGTAGATTCAGAGTCAATTCTCGTATTGTTCCATCAACAATTTAGGATATGATGGAAAATCCTTGCTGCGGTAAAGGTAAAGGCCCAATGTTGCCCCCTTGAAACGCGCAGCCCTATTGTCCATAAGGAACCTAAAGCTGCTATGAACACCTACGAAACCATGTACATCCTCCGCCCCAGCCTGGGTGAAGAGGATGCTGACCAGGTCATTGCCACCTACCAAAACATTCTGCTAGAAAACGGTGCCCAGGACATCGATATCCAGCACCGGGGCAAGCGCCGCCTCTCCTACGAGATTGACCGGCAGCGAGAAGGCATCTACATCCAGATGAACTACCGCGCTCCTGGGGAAGCGATCGCCATCATGCAGCGCGCCATGCGGCTGAGCGAGGCTGTTTTGCGCTTCTTAACCATCAAGCAAGAGCTAGTTGAAGAGGCTGAAGAGGCCGAGGAAGCGGCCGCTCAATAGGCTCGCTTGTTGAGGAATTCGTCTCCAGGACTTGTAACAAATGTGCCTCGCTAATACAATAGGTGGCTAGATGGTGCCTATAGCGGATCAGTAGACAAAGCTGCACTATACTCGCCGCCTGAAAACGTTACTCTCCTGGAGCGGGAATGTGACCCTTCTTTCTTCACCTCTAAGACGGTCCAATAAGCAATCCGAAGCTCAGGCCGAGCTCGTTCGTCTTCAATCGGAGCTGCGGCTGCGGGACCAGCTGGTGCAGCAGCTCTCCCAAGAGCTGTTTCGGCTGGTCCGGGAACAGGTGCCAACGGCTAGCCGCACCACCCCCACCGAGCTAAAGTCCCTTAAGCAGCAGCTCCAAAGCGAGAAGCACAGAACGGCTGACTACCGCACTCGTCTGCAGCAGCGTGAGGCTGAACTTGTCCACCTGCAGCAGTCCGTTACTCAGCTCAACTCCCGTGTCCAGCTGCTAGAAACCGCGCTGCGGGAGATGCCCCAGATTTACAAGCAGAAGTTTGCCGAGCGCATGGTGCCCGTAAAGGCCAAGATTCTCAAGCTGCAGCAGACCAACCGCAGCCTACAGACAGAGCTCAACAGCGTCAGCTATCGCCTAGCCGTGCGCGATCGCCAGATTGCCCAGCTCGACTTGCCAACGTTTCCTCGCTTGAGTGCGGTCTCCGACGCGCGCTACGCGTCTTAACCCGAGCCCCGCGTGGTTGCCATTACCCTGATAACGTCGACGTCTGAGCCCGGCAGCGTCGCCATCGCAGCTGCGATGGAGCGGGCTATCTTGGCTGATGAGGCAGCCGATTCAAGCTCTCCGCTGCCCGCGACCTCGGCGCAGGGCGACGTAACGATCAACGTTGCCACAGCGGAGAGCGAGCGACAGCCCTCGCGCCCTCTTAAAGCCGATATCCTTTGCCCTCTAACCCTTGTTCCAGACGTTTCCTTCCCCCGGCAGCAGCTCTACAACGCCTGCCGCGACGTGGCGGGGCTGAGGCAGCGCGTTTCCGCCGAGGGCTACAGCGTTGGGGAGGGCAATCTATGGATTCCTTTAGTGCTAACCGCCAAAGGGCCTTTATACGGTGAAGCGATTGGTCAAGATCCCTTAACTGGGCCATCCGGCAGCATCGGGCAGAGCTTTCAGCAGCCCGTTTACCTGTCGGATGCGCAGCGACAGCCGCTGTACCGGCTGGGCCGTTGGCTGCTCACTGCCCTAACGGCACCGCCCGCCGTTTACTTACTGCAGGCGGCTTGTCAGGGCGATCGCATCACCTTTGATCGGCTGTGGCCCTTCCCCGCCGCCCCTGCCCTAGCCAGCCAAGGACGTCAGTCTCCCGACCTGTTTGTCTGCCACTGGCGCTGCCTTATAGAAAAGCCCGTTCGCGACCTGCAAATCAGGCCTTAAGGGCGATAAAAAACCTTTCCTGCCGCGAGCGCGCCCCCCCCGCTGTAGAACAGCCACAGCAGCGCAACGTCGGCGGTGAGCCCATGGCCCGTCTCAAAATAACCTGCGGAAAGCGTATTGCCCCATCCCACTGCGGCAGGCCGCAGCAGCGGCATCAGCATCAACGCGGCGATCGCCGTCGCGCTATGGACCACTATCCAGCCGTAGGCCTGAGATTGCCACTGACGCAGCGCCGTCCATTGAAAGACGGCCAAAATCGGTAGCGCTAGGACCGGCGCTCCCGTAAGCAGTCCTGCAGCCCAGCCTAAAACCGCGCCCAAAACCGTCACCACCGTCCAGCGATCGCTGGACACGACCCAGCCGTTCAATAGGGTGGCCTGTATCTGGCCGCTCAGCCAGCCCAGAGCGCCAAGGCCCAGCGCTATCAGGGCAAACTGGGGAACTTGGCCCCCAAGCCCAGCTAAAACGCCGCTCGACCTGCCCCAGGCGTGGAGCCCAGCCGCACCGCCCCCCACCAGCAGCATGGAGCCCAGCCACTGTAGCGCCAGCGCTAGATTAAGGTGAGTCAGCGTTTGCAGGAGCGATCGCCAGCGGCCTGTTTCTAAGCCGACGCTAGGTTTTGAAGAACTGCGGCGAGAGGGCGCCGGCGATTGCCGTTGACAGTCGGCTTTAGCGCCCGCTGTCAACCAAGCACTCGGTTGCGGCTTCGTCACCGGTACTGCCGTGGTCCTGAAAGTCCAAGCGCTGCTGTTGTCGGGTACAGCACTACTAGACGGTCTGCTGGGCGGCACGGCAATAGAGACGGTAGGCATAGAAGCGCTGGGAACAGAGGCGGCTGGGGCAGTTACAAGCGTATTGTCCCCCAGCGCTATGGTTTCACTCCAGGCCGAATGCTTTGCGCCATAGCACCGTCCATAAACTTGAAGTTGCCTAACTGCCGTTGTGCCGAGCTGGCTGAGCGCCCGCTCTAGGTAGTGACTCCAAAAGGTCTGGAGGGGGGGCTCTTGCCCTTCCAGAATGACGTGCAGACAGTCCCCTTGTAGACTGACGTGGGCGACCACGCCTTGGTGTCGGGCATGGCGATTGATGAGGGTGGCGATGGCGGTGGGGTTACCCTGTTTGGCGTGGCGGAGTAGGGTGGACTGGGTCATAGCTAGGTGGCGTAGATGGGGGTAATCTACTTTTCGAAGCTGCGACCTAGCCGTCCTGACAATTTACGATTCGTTAGAATTCCTGACCTTTGTGCCCGCCTGTCGGTATCGAAGTGCTCGCGCCTTGATGGTTCAGGCCCGATGCCACTCCGTTACGCCCCCCGGCTTGTCTACGAGCACCACCCCCTGGGCGCTGAGCTGCTCGCGAATTTGGTCGGCCTCGGCGTATTTCTTGGCCTGCTTGGCCTCTCGCCGCTGCTGAATTTTGGTCTCAATATCGGCAGCATCTAGGGCGAGGGCCGGTGTCCTGGCGTCTGCCGCAGACACCTCCAGCCCCAACACCTGCGCCAGAGCAACCAGCGACTGCCACTGCTGACGCAGCGGAACCGCATCGCTGTCGGCCTGCCCCGCGTGAACGATTAGGTTGCTGGCCCGCTTCAGCGCTTTGGCCAATTCGAACAAGGGCACTAGCGCCCCCGAGGTGTTGAAGTCGTCATCCATGGCCTGCTGGAACTGGGCTACGGCATCGCTGTCAGGCAGGGGCGCTGCAGCTCGGACTCAGACTCGTCTCCACCGTCAGACCATCCCAAATCCTTGCCGTGCCGGTAGCCAAAGGTCAGGCCATCCCGCAGCGTCTCCCAGCCGTTGCGGGCGGAGGCGATCGCCTCATCGGTAAAATCGATGGGCTTGCGGTACTGGGCCTGAAGCACAAACAGCCGCAGCACCCTCGGGTCTATCCCTGTCTCCAGCAGCTGACGAATGGTGGTGAAGTTGCCCAAAGACTTGGACATCTTTTCCCCCCCCACGTTCACCATGCCGTTATGCATCCAGTAGCGGGCTAGGGGTTTGCCGGTGGCCGCTTCCGACTGGGCAATTTCGTTCTCGTGGTGAGGAAACACCAAATCTCCTCCCCCGACGTGAATGTCGATGGACTCCCCAAGGCGATCGCGCACCATCGCAGAGCATTCGATGTGCCATCCCGGTCGTCCGGGGCCCCAAGGCGAGTCCCAGCTCGGCTCATCTGGCTTGGCGCTTTTCCAGAGGGCAAAGTCAAAGGGGTAGGCCTTCTTTGGGGCATTGGGGCTGGCCTCTACCCGACCGCTGGCCCCAGCCTGAAGATCTTCTAAGCGCCGCCCCGAAAGCTTGCCGTATTCAGGAAACGTCTGCACCGCGTAGTAGACATCTCCTGCGGCGGCGTAGGCAGCACCCTTTTGCTCTAGCTCGTGAATCAGCCGCTGAATGCCGTCCATGGTGTGGGTAGCGCGGGGATACTCGTCGGCCTCCCGCACGTTGAGCCGCGCCATATCCTCAAAGTAGGCCTGGATGTACTTTTCAGAAACGGCGGTCATAGAGGAGCCTTCCTGCACCGCCCGCCGCAAAATTTTATCGTCGATGTCGGTAAAGTTTTGCACGTAGCGGACGGCGTAGCCCCGCCACTCTAGGTAGCGCCGCACGGTGTCCCAAACGATGTAGGAGCGGGCATGGCCCAAATGGCAGTAGTCGTAGACGGTGACGCCGCAGCAGTACAGGCTCACCCGGCCCGCGGTGAGGGGCTCGAAGGGCTCTTTACGGCGGGTCAGCGTGTTGTAGAGGGTGAGTGGCATGGTGGATCAGGGGGGCAGTAGCGCACAGACTTTGAGCAGCTTCTATTGTGGCAGAGTCTTGAGCCTGGGCATATCCCACGGGGCGATCGCCCCTGCCTTATTAGTCAGCGCCCTTCTTTCCACAAGCCTCCCGTAAAGAGGCCACGCACAGAGGTCTCCCGTTGCTGCAGTGACAGGGTGACACGGGCAGTAGCCCTAAGGTGTAAACGGGACTGGCGCGATTCGAACGCGCGACCTAGCGCTTAGGAGGCGCTTGCTCTATCCAGCTGAGCCACAGCCCCGGACGGCTTGGCCGCTATGGCCGAAACCGATTCTATAATAGCAGGTCTATTTTAGAGGGCTACGCCGACTGCCATACGTCCTCCCAGATGCTGCCTCCCACCTCTAGACCGCCCGTTTGGCTCGTTGCCTCCACGACCATCGCTCCGTCACGGCGGGTTAGCCGTAGGTGAACCTGGCCCTGCATGGTATCGCGACAGCAAAACACTAGGCCGTCTAGCGTTGGGGCTCTCAGGCGGGTGCCGGGGCGATCGGTCGTGGCCGTGATTTCGATTCGGTGGGTGGCATTCTCGGCCCACATCTGCCACGAGCCCCAGGGGTGAATCTTCCAGTTGACTTCAGCGTTCCACGGCGCAAACTCGTAAAAGCGATCGCCATAGTGTAGGCCTATCATAGCCACAGCCTCAATCCACCACAGCACGCTGCGCCGCCCCCCTCCGGCTGTCAGGGCTAGGTCAACGACATCAAAGCTGTTGCAGTTGATCCAAAACCACTTTTGGGGAAACGCGCCGCCCCAGTTTTTCTCCATGTAGGCCGGAGCCTCTGAAAATTCGTAGCGCTGCCCTTGCCAATCGATCCAGCCCGTGGCCAGGCCATGGGCCATCAAGATTTGCCAACCGGGCTCAAAAATTTGCAGCTGAGAGAGCCAGCCCGCTGTAGACTGCTGTGCTCCATGGCGATCGCCCCATCCATATAGGGGATCGATGCGGTACTGCCATTGGGCCGGCTCGCCGCCAGGATCGCTCAGCCGTCCCTGATGCCAGGTGGCGGTGGCTTGGTATCCCTCTTTAATGTGCTGGTCGAATTGCTGAGGATCGAGCCTACGGGGCGATCCCAGGGTCAGGGAACTGGCGCGTCCCCAGTGGCCTAGCGCCAGACGAGAGGGCGCTCCCCAAAACCCGTCGACGTCCGGAAAAGTTCGGCAGAGGTAGCCGTCATCCGGACCTAAAATTTGGGCTGCTCCTCCACTGTGGGGCAGATTCCCTGTGGGGTTTTCGATGGAGTACATAAACGCAAAGGTCTGGCGGATATCCGGTAAGGTGACCCGGTAGTACCACCCTTCAAAAAAGCGATCGCTGCCGCCGCTCCAGTGATACCCGCTGTGAGGCGTTTGCAAAGACGATGAAGACATTCCTGACTGCTCAAAACTTAAGAATCTATGTCCTATTTTCGGCGATTGCGAGGCGCTCATTAATCGGTAATTTGAGATAGACTGACCGCTGACGCATCACCTATCGCCGTAGAGGCAATTCGAAGCCTTTATAAAGATGCCAAATTTTCCAAATCAATGCGGAAAACTCGGCTAGCATAAGGTAGGTCTCTATTAAGTTTGGAAGTATCGACTCCGCAGTTGATTCAGACCATTACGCGAACCTGCACAGGCTCCGCCTCAGCATAGACCTCAGTTCGATAAAGTTGAAGCAGCGCTAAATACACTCTATCGACTGAAGCAGTTCAGCGCTTTACCTCTCTCTTCAAGTGAGCTATTTGGCATTCTCCACAGATTGTCTATGCTGCCAAAGCTCCCCATCACTACTGGAATTCAGGACTATCAATAATGAAACGAGTTTTAACCCCCGCTGAAGTTGGCGTCGTCGTCATCAAACTAGTCATCGCTGGCTTTTACCCGGAACAGCATTTCGTGCTAACAGAGCAGGGACAGGTGCTAGCCTGCCCTAAGGCTCGAGAATTTCTGCAAAAAACTGCCGCTTGGAAAGACCCTGCCAAGAGCTATTCATAAGCGAAAAAGCGATCTCAGCGTAAAAGTTTTGTGCTGGGATCGCTCTCGTTAATAGATTTGAGGTTCAGAAAAAGTCAAACTCTGGGCAGTCGCTTCATCTGTTGAGTTGACCTGAGCCAGCTCAAAACAGCTTCAAGAACTGCCAGGTAGAGGCGATCTTGGGTGAACAGCCCCCCGATTCTGCATAGCAAACTGTCGTATCCAAACTGGAAATCAGTTGCTTGAACGAATCTTCTGCCATGGGCTGAGTTGCAACTGCCGCTGTAAGTGCGATCGCAGTAAGAAGGGCTTCAAGAGAACGTCGAAGCTGTGTCATGGGTGCTCCCGTCAGTTTTGTATGGCCACCAGCGCCGAACGCTTACCAAACCAAAACCATTCTGGGAACCAGAGTCCTCGCGGAGGGAAAGCTTTAGTTCCCAATCTGGATGGGGTTGAGGTTGACCTGTGAGCGAGACAGTTGCGGAGACTGAAGAAGCCGAAATCTTATCTAACGGAACCGAGATACTGGAACCTAAAATTTAACTCGTCAGGAATTACGCCTATGCCGGTGGGTAGAACCCCTGTGGGGTTACTCCCATCATAAGATATTTTGATACCTTAATCGATGAGCTTAAGGCATAAGCTTATAGATTTTCTGTTAAATCTTCTGCCTAGAGGCGCTGGCCACGGCATCCTGACGCTAGAGGTGAAAAGGGCGGCTCTCTCTATGGCTTTCTCTTTGTACATGAGGCTTCTAGGAGATTTATTTGGAGAAGTGCTGAAATCCTTGCTCCAGTGACAGTTGCTGAACCGGCTGTCCCCGCTCGTTAGTCAGAAAAACTTCAGCGCCTGCGACAACTTTACCAACCACTACGGCCTCGTCGAGCGACTGGGTGAGCTGCTCTGCCTTTTCGGGAGAGAGGCAGAGCACCAGCTCAAAGTCTTCCCCGCCGTAGAGCGCCCAGTAAAGCGCCTGCTCGTCTGATAGCCAGCTCGCCTTCGGATAGGGAATAGCGGCTTGCTCGAGCTGGGCCCCCACGCCGCTGCTGCGGCAAAGCTGCAGGACAGCATCAGCAAGGCCATCGCTGCTGTCCATACCGGTGCGAACCGCGAGCTGATGCAGGATGGGCACCGCATCCAGGCGCGGGATTGGTCGTCGGTGAGCCTGAAGATAGGGGTCAGCGTCCGCCTGCGCCCTGGTCCGTAGCTTCGGGTTGAGCAGCAGCTCCAGCCCTACCCGCGATCGCCCATGGCTTCCTGTAACGACAATGGCATCGCCGACCTGAGCTCCGGAGCGACGGATAGCCTGACAGGGCTGAACCGATCCTAAGGCAGTGATGCACAGGGACACTACAGGGGAGCGATGCAGGTCGCCCCCCAAAATGACTCCGCCGTGAGGCGCGAGACATTGGGTGAGCCCCTGGTAGATTTCTTCCACTGCCGCCACCGGCAGGTCAGCCGGTAGGCCTAGCCCTACGGTGACGCCGAGGGGGGCTGCCCCCATGGCCGCTAAGTCCGACAGATTGGCCGCCATGGCCCGCCAGCCTGCATCTACTGCGGTCATGGTCACTAGGTCTGAGACTCGGCCTAGGGCAAAGTGGACCCCATCGACGAGGGCGTCGGTGGTAACCACAAGGGTTTGCCCTGCGGGAACGGACAGCAGGGCAGCGTCGTCTCCCACCACCGACGCCGGACAGAAGCGGTGCAGCCGGCGCAGAAGCGCCTGTTCCCCTAAGTCGGCGACCCGCACGACGCCCAGATGCGACAGAAGTTAGGCCGCCTGAGGCTGCAGGAGATTTTCCGCCCCGTCAACGACCGTAATCGACTCGATGCGATCGCCGACCCGCAGCCCGTCGAGCACCTCGCTGTTCTCGGTGACGTAGCCAAATACCGCATAGCGTCCGTCCAGTAGATTGATGCCAGCGGGCGTCAGCTCCGACTCAAATCGAAGAAAGAAAAACTGAGACGAGCCGCCATTAGGGTCGCTATCGGGACGAGCCATGGCCAGGGTCCCATAGGCGGCAAAGGGCAATACCGGGTCTGCGAGGTATAGACCCGCCTGCTCCAGGGTCATGCCATAGACTGGCTCGCCGTCCTTAACGGCAATTTCCATGGGGACAGTGCGCGCCTCGCCCGTGTCGGGGTCAACGAAACCATCGTCTGGGCCATCGGGATCGCCCATCTGCACGACGTAAAACTCTTCTTCACGGACTACTGGAAGACCGTCGTAGAATCCCCGCTGCACCAGATCAATAAAGTTTCCGGCAGTGACGGGGGCGTTGTATCCATCCACGGTGATTAGCATTGGGCCTTTATTGGTCACCAGCTTCACGGTGGCGCGTCCGTGAAGCTGAGGCAGGCCGTCATACTCTTCCGGCACCTCAAAGGGCTCTTTAGCGACCATCAGCTGTTCAATTTGCCCAATCTGTCCCAGCATTTCGGCGCGCTTAAGCCAGATCGCCTCTTTGTCCCGCTCCTCCGCATAGGTTTCTAGGTCAGCAAGTCCGGTGCGCACCTTATCTAGCAGCTGCTTAGCCTCCAGCTCACTCTCGGCAGGCACCGCCGCTAAGATGCGCTCGGGTCTCCGCATGGCGTTTTTGGCTCGCTTGACGTTGCGCTTGAGGCCTGCGACAGACCGCGTTCCCTGAATTCGCAGTCGCTCGGAGATGCTTTCGATCTCCCGCTGAACCTCGCGAATGGGCTGATTGTCGATAGGCAGGGCATAGCGGAGCAGCGCCTTGCCGTCGGTAATAGCATCCCCCGGCGGTAGGGCACCGACCACCAGACTAGAGCCCAGACTGGAACTTAGATCAAAAAAGTTTGGACCAGACAGCTCTGATGCGATCGCAGGGGCGCTACACCCAAAAAGGACAACACACAGCGACACAGCCCAGCTCAGGTAAGCCTTGAGCCAACGCTTCTGCAGGGCGTCTGGGGAAGACGTAGCCTGGACAGTTTTAGGGTTCTCTACCATGGGAATAGTTTCGAGCGACACGCCAGATAATTTTGTCTATTTGAGTACGGCCCTATCAGCACAGGTTAGGGCGAACACCGTTGGAGTGGATGTCTCTTATCTTCCCACAGGCTTGGCCTCTGGTCCGAAACAAGATGGCGAGGGTGGCACTCCCCAAAATCCGTTGGACTGAAAGATGAAGCACCGGCCCCAACAGAGGTAAAATGAATTGCCGATTACTCCTCCGAAAGATTCATGATCTCCAGCAACGACTTTCGTACCGGTACCAGCATTGAGCTGGATGGCGCAGTCTGGCGAGTCGTAGAGTTTCTCCACGTCAAACCCGGAAAAGGCTCCGCCTTCGTGCGGACCAAGCTCAAAAATGCTCAGACGGGCAGCGTGGTCGAGCGAACCTTTCGAGCGGGTGAGACGGTGCCGCAGGCCATCATCGACAAGAGCGTCATGCAGCACACTTACAAAGAGGGCGACCAGTTTGTCTTTATGGACATGGAAACCTACGAAGAAAATCGCCTATCGGTTGACCAAATTGGCGATCGCGTTAAGTACCTCAATGAGGGTATGGAGGTGAACGTGGTGCGCTGGAACGAGCAGGTAATCGAAGTCGAGCTGCCCAACTCAGTCGTTCTCGAAGTTACTGAAACTGACCCAGGCGTCAAGGGCGATACGGCAACGGGAGGCACTAAGCCCGCCACTGTCGAAACGGGGGCCCAGGTTATGGTGCCGCTGTTTATCTCCAGAGGAGAGCGAATCAAGATCGACACGCGAAATGATTCCTACCTAGGTCGCGAGACTTAGTTTCGAGGCTCTGACGCAAGGGTGAATAGCCCTGGCGATAGCGGGCAGATGGGGTGAGCGTTAGTTTGGAAAGAAGCTGTGGATTTGAATATTACTGAGCTGAGCGAGCTGCTAGCAGCACTCAATCAAACGGATATCGAGGAGCTGACGCTCAAAAGCGGTGACTTTGAGCTGACGGTACGTCGGGGTATAGGAACAACCTCTAGCCTTCCAAGCGATAGCGTTATTCCTACCGTGATGCGGCCGATAGAGCCTCTGACTGCGTCTATCCCGCCTGCTGCTCCCCCCTCGCGCCTAGAGTCAGACCTAGCAGAGGTCTCTTCCCCGATGGTGGGAACCTTTTATCGCTCTCCTGCCCCCGATGAACCGCCGTTTGTCAGCGTTGGCGATCGCATTACCAAAGGTCAGACCATCTGCATCATTGAAGCGATGAAGCTCATGAATGAGCTAGAGGCCGAAATCAGCGGCGAGGTGGTGGAGATTTTGGTGGAGAACGGTGAGCCAATCGAATTTGATCAGCCGCTGATGCGGGTCAAGCCGGTAGGTTAGCTCAGGTCACCAGCTGCAGCTGTGATCCCTGCCCCGTCTTACTCACCTCAATCCGCGCCTGAAACGCTTCCTTGAGGTAGGGCACGTGGGTGACGGTCAACACGCAGGAAAAGTCAGCTGCGATCGCATTGATAGCACCAATTAAGCGATCGCAGCCCGCTGCGTCTTGAGTGCCAAACCCCTCATCGATAATCAGCATTTGCAGCGGCGTTCCTGAGCGCTGGGCCAGCAGACGGGCGATCGCCAGCCGAATGGCGAAATTGACCCGAAAGGTCTCCCCCCCGGAGTAGGTCTCGTAGGGCCGAGTACCTTGGGTATCGGCAATTAGGATATCGAGGGTATCGATGAGCTTGGCCTGTCCTCGGGTTTTTGTCTTGCTGGCGCGCTGAGTGACAAACTGCAAATGCAGCTGATTGGCGCTCAGCCGCCCCAGAATTCGGTTAGCGTCCGCCTCCAGCTGGGGCAGTACATTTTCGATCATCAGCGCCTGAATGCCGTTTTTGCCAAAGGCGTGGGCCAGCTCATCATAGACCCAGACCTGATGCCGCTGGATTTGCTGTTGGACCACCGCTTCCTCGTAACGCCGCTGCAGCTGGGCCTGCTGCTGTAGTTGCGCCTGCAGTTGACCGAGCTGCGCCAGCTGAGTATCAAGCTGCTGACGGCGCTGCCGCTGCCCCTGCTCTAGAGCCTGCAGCTCTTCTGAGCTGTCGGGCCGCTGCAGCAGTTGGCCCAGCTGTTCCACCTGATTGTGGGCGTCCTGCAGGGCGCAGATGCGGCGCTCTTGCTCTGTCATCAGCGCCTGGTAGCGGGCCTGCAGATCCGGGAGCTCGGCTTGGGCTTGCTGCAGGGCCTGATGGCGCAAAACCCAGGGCTGGAGCTGGGTCAGCGGCTGCCGCAGGTTCCTGTGGTGCTGGGCATCATAGGCGATCGCAGCCACTTTCTGGGCCAGTTGGTCGATGGCCTGCTGGAGCTCGGAGGCGGCCTGCGCTTCTAGCGCCGTCGACAGGGCGTCTGCCTGAGCCGACAGCTGCTGCTGCCGCTCGCTCAGCTGCTGCCGCTGCCGCTCCGCCCGACGCAGTTCTGCCTGCTTGACGTCGGCCCAGCGCCAGCGGTCGACCTCACCACGGGCAAGCGCGTGGGAGCGATCGTCGTAGTTTACCGCCTGCAGCTGCTGATCGATGGCCTGTAGCTCGTCAATGAGGTCAGTGCCGTAAGCCTGGGTTTGCAGCTGTTGCTGGAGCTGCTGCTGCTCATGGCGTAGGGCGTTGAGCCGCGCTTCCGCGTCGGTGGCGCTGAGGATGCGGGCCTTGAGCTGACCGCTGTGCTCAATTACCTCTTCATAGGCCTCCAGCTCTTTTTCTACCTGCCGGTACTCCTGCCGCATTACCTGAATTTCTCGGTCCGACGCTGAGAGCTGCTCCCGCGTGGTCCACAGTTGGGCCAACAAATCGCGCTGTTCCTCTTGGTGCTGAGCTAGCAGCTGCTGGCGATGGGGTTCATCCAAGGGGCGATCGCACAGGGGACAAGGGACATTGAGCCCATCTACGGGTTCCTGCTCTAGGCCGTTTGGCAGCCCCTCTGCTGGCTTCCCCGCTGGCAGCAAAAAACCCATCTTTTGCTCTAGCAACCCCATCTGTCGCTCGACATCCCGCTGCTGCTCCTGAAGCCTATCCATGAAGCGCCGCCGCTCTAGGCCTCGCTCGCGCACCCGCTCTTGGTAGGCCCGCCGCTGCTGAAGGTGCTGAAGGTGCTGCTGGGTTTGCTGAATTGCCTCTTGAAGCTGGGTTTGCTGGGCCTGCTGCTGAGTTTGGGCTAGTGCCTGCTGCAGCTCTTCCAAGCGGGTGGCCAGCCGGACACGCTGCTGGTCGAGCTGCCCCTGAATTTGCCGTCGCCGCTGCAGCAGGGGGTCCACCTCGAGCTGCCTCTGGTCTAGAGCTGCTAGCTTGGCGCGGGCCTGAACCAGCCGCTCTAGACCGACTTCAATGCGCTCGGCTTTCGCAAAGATAGGGGCAAGGTCCTCGGTTTGCTGGGCCACCGCTTCGAGCTGCATCTGGACTCGCTGAAGCCGATCGGTGAAGGTCTGCACTAGGGCGCGCTGCTCATCCTGACGGGCGCGCTGCTCCTGCAGCGCCATTTGATGAGCCTGCATACGGCAGGTTTGGTCAGCCTCTTCGCTCTGCAGCGCTTTATATTGGGCGTAGGCAGCGACGATCGCCGCAGCGTCGTCAACCACTAGCCGCCGCTCTTGCACCTGCGCCTCCAGCCGCCGCAGCTCTATCTCTAACCGATCGCAGTCTGCCTCTAGCTGCTCTCGGGCCTGGCGTCGCAGCGCGTATTCTTGTTGCCAAGCGGCCCGCTGCTGGGCCTGCTGCTGTAAAGTCTGGATCTGCTGAGCCACCTCAAAAAAGCTTTGCTGCAGGGCATCATGGGCCTGCTGTAGCTGTAGCTGCTGGCTGGCGATCGCTTCTTGGTTCAGGTGCTGCGTCATCTGCTCAATCGATTGCTCTAGCACGGCCGCCTCTGCCCTGAGCTGACGGACTTTGTCCCTGGCCCGTTCTGAGAGCTGATCATATTGCTCAAGCTTCAGGAGGTCGGCTAGAATACGCTTCCGCTCGCTGGGGCGCTTGAGCATAAACTCGTCTGCTCGCCCCTGACGGAGGTATGACGAATTGACAAACGTGTCGTAGTCGAGACGGATGTGCTGCTGAATGAGCTGCTGGGTGGCCCGCAGCCCTCTACCCGTCAATACCCGATAGCCGCTTGAGGTCTGAATTTGGAACTCAAGAGAGCTGGCCTGGGCGCGGTAGCGGGCGCGGACAATGCGGTAGGTGTGCTCGTGGCAGCGAAAGGTGAAGTCTACCCGAGCCTCAGCTTCACCCAGATGGATAACGTTGTCCTCTGAGGAAGCGCGGCTTTGCCCCCACACCGCCCAGGCGATCGCCTCCAGTAGGGACGACTTTCCCGCTCCGTTGGCCCCGCACACGCAGGCCACATGGAGACCACCGAAATCTAAGGTAGCCTGCCGGTAGCTCAAAAAATTGGTGAGGGTGAGGCGCAGTGGAATCACTGGGCAGCAGGGCGATAACAGAGTATAGGTATACGCGAGTGCATTAAACCTTGCCTTGGCCAAACAAAGTTTTCCAGCATGGCTTTGATTTTGCAGTACAAGTATATGCTAATACAGGCGATCGCAAATAGCCCTAAGACACAAATACAGCAATTCTTCTAATTTACCAACAGCGTCAGGCTACGGTTATATTGCGGCGGTCTGCTTAAGCCAGTGATCCTGGTCTGCGCTGTCCGTCGCAACGGCATAGTAAAGGTGGGCATCAGGCAGTCGCTCAATAAGCGTCACGGAGTCCCCCTGCTGGGGGGCAATCGTAGCCCAGTCCGGAAGCGCAGCGTTGACGGTTAACGCGCTGCCCGTCGGGTCGACGACGTTGATCTGAGCCGTTCCCTCCTGAAGCCGGCGGAGAGAGTCAGAGCTGACCGTGCCCGTACAGCCCACAAGGTGATCCAGATTGTCCGTCTTGCGGCGAGAGGTGATGACCCAGCCAATAGGCGACATCAGCGACTGGCTGAGCGCTAATGCTGCAATCAGAGTGATGCTCAAAATGCCAACCTGGAGCAGATTCTGAGGCAGGGAGCCTTGGAGCAGGCCAAAGATGACGTTCACTATCCAGCCAATCAGCCCCCAAAGCGTCAGATTGAGGGCTAGTCTCAGCACGAGGGGGCTGTAGGGCCTGCGAGGTTTGCTTGGCAGCACAGACTGAGTCGCGTTGTTAGCGCGCGGCACTACATCGTTCGGCAATACTTCGGCACGATTTGGTCCGGAGCTAGGGTTACGGGTAGCGTCAGCGGACGCGTCGTGAGTCTTGCTGCCAAAAAAGGTAATCAGGAATAGTGCGCTGCCTAGTCCCAGAAATATCCAGTACGGCAAATTTTCAGTGGCGAACAGCATGGTACAGGTTATACAGAGCTAGCGATCGTTTCCCAAAACTTTTCATCGAACCCTAGCAGATATCCGGAAAATTGCGGATGCCGTCCGCGATCGCGCCTGTTGGGATCGGAGAAGCTTTGTGGGGTTTAAGCTATTCCCGCTCAGCCCGCCTAGCTTGGGGTTCTGGGCCTAAAGTTCTGATTCAAAGGCTTTAGCTGAGTTTTGAGGTTTACTGCTCTAAACCGCATACAATCTCTCAAAAGTCTATCGGACTGAATGCATAAATAAGTCCCGCCCTGAATCAGAAGTATAGAGGGGAGCCTGCCGCTTTTGAGCTCTTATCCTAAAGCCCTCTCTCAGGGTTAGAGGAGGGCTTTGAACTTCTTGGGCCTCCTTCTCTCAGATTTGAGACTGCTGGCGAGGTTCATTTCCCGCAATATGCCTGATGTTTTCCGCTCGAAGCGGCCACCACGACCCCAGGCTTGAGGGAGCAGGAGCTGAATCTCGGATTCCCAGAAGCAAATGATATCAGGGAGATCGGGCTTCTCTGAGTCTCTCTAGGATTGGGGGTGGAGGGAGTCTCCAAAACGTCAAATACCATGACGAAATATTTCGCCAGCAGTATTAGATTTTGGCAAAGGGACTGGGGGATATAGAGCTCTGCTCTTCTCGAAGAGTGGGCCCTTCTGCCTCCTTTGCAAAGGTAACAGGCTCCCATGTATAGAGGCTTTGAAAGCGCCTAAAAAAAAGTGCTCTACCTGGGCAATTTTTCACCAATTACTTATTAAGTAACGTAACCTAAATCTTAAATCAACTCAAAGCTGAGCGAGTTAGAAACCTTGCAGCAGCAGCCATAGAACGCTTGCATTGTATAACCTCTTGTCCCTACCTGATTGAATTTAGCCTCGCCTGAACAGCGATACCATGAGGCTGATGCGTTAAATACTAAATTCAAGCAAGCACTGAGTCTGGCTTGTTGAGCTCTATCTAGGTGTAATACAGAAGCATAATGACTCCTTCCTATGATTGTATTTTGGTTCTCGAACAGCAGGAAAACGAGATAAGGCGGTTCGAGCCATTGCTTGAAATGTGGAGCTGCCGCATGCTAATTACCAATTCTCCAGACCAGTTTTTCGATCATCTCACGCAGCTGCATCCCTATCTCGTTATTTTGGTCGGTCCTTGCCAAGGGTGGCCTATCGACTTTTCTTCTCGAGTTGGAAAGCTCGTCAATGAGTTTGGAGGGACTGTCCTGGCGCTGTCTGAGAACACTGGAGAGCAGGCCTCTGAAATGTTTCTCCAACCCAATGACTCGATGCTCGACGGCTGCTTGGTCGAGCCGCTAGATGAGGAGGTATTCACCTCAATCCTACAGGCGGCTAGAGCTCGCCGAGGCCTGGGGGTGGTTTAGTCGAGCTGACCCGCGAGCGCCTTTTGCATAAAGATATGCTGAGAGCTGCGACTTGGCTCTCCCTCCGCCGGTCTGCGCTGCTGGTACGACCCATCGGACTGCAGCTCCCAGGCGTGGCGATTGTCCTCTAGCATGATCGTAAGGACTTGTTTGAGCTGAGCCGCAATGTCTGGATCCTCAATGGGCGTTACGGCTTCGACGCGACGATCGAGGTTACGCGGCATCCAGTCTGCGCTGCCTAAGTAAAAGCGCTCCTCTCCTTGATTATAAAAATAGAAAATGCGAGAGTGCTCTAAAAAGCGGCCCACAACGCTGACGACGCGGATGGTGGCGCTGAGGCCCTCAATTCCAGGACGCAGGCAGCAGATACCCCGCACCACTAAGTCAATTTGCACTCCTGCCTGGGAGGCCCGATAGAGCGCCTGAATAATTTCAGGATCCACCAGGGCGTTCATCTTGGCCTGAATAACGGCAGTTTTCCCCGCCCGAGCGTGCTCAGCCTCCTCTTCGATCATCTTCATCATCCGCTTGCGCAAGCTTACGGGGGCAACGAGGAGCTTGCGGTAGTTTTCTTGCCGGGAGTAGCCGGTGAGGTGGTTAAACAGCTCCGAAAGGTCAGCTCCTAGTTCTTGATCACAGGTAAATAGTCCTAGGTCAGTATAGAGGCGAGCCGTTTTAGGATTATAGTTTCCCGTTCCGATGTGGACGTAGCGCCGAATGCGATCGTCTTTTTTACGGACGACCAGCACAATTTTGGTGTGGGTTTTCAGGCCCACTAGGCCATAGACCACATGCACGCCAGAGCGCTCTAGCTTCCGGGCCCAGACAATATTATTCTCCTCGTCAAATCGGGCCTTCAGCTCCACCAAGGCCACAACCTGCTTGCCGTGCTCCGCAGCTCGAATTAGCGCGTTGACGATGGGAGAATCGCCAGAGGTCCGGTAGAGGGTCATTTTGATCGCCAGTACGTTGGGGTCGAGGGCTGACTGGGTCACAAACCGCTGCACCGTCGCGGGGAAGGAATGATAGGGATGGTGCACCATTAAATCCTGATGCCGAATTTCTGAAAACAAGCTGCGGCTGTCTTCGGCGGCGTTTTCCTCAAACAGGCTGCCGTTATTTTGTAGGCGAGACGGCACCACCGGCTGCCACGGCGCGTCCTTAAGCTCGGGTAGCGGTAGTCCGAGCAGCTCCATGAGATGCCCAAGCCCGATCATGCCCTGTATAGCGTAGATGGCGTTCTCCGGCAGCTCTAGCTCGCGGATCAGCGTTTCACGCACAAACCTCGGCGCGTCTGCCTGAATCTCCAGCCGAACGGCTGAACCGCCGAGCCGCCGCTTGCGCAGCTCTTTCTCAATAGCCAAAAGTAAATCGTCCGCCTCGTCTTCTTCAACCTCTAGGTCGGCATTGCGCGTCAGGCGGAAGAAGCAGTACTGCTGAATCTCCATACCGCGAAAGAGAATATCCAGATTGTGGGCAATCACCTCCTCAAGCAAAATGCCGGCCCAAATCACTGGCTTATCGGGTGTGAGGTGTCTGCACAGCCCAGGGGGAAATACAACAAAGCGAGACGGCGGTACTTTAACCCGAGCAAAGCGCTCTGCTTTAGTTTTCGGATCTCGCATCAGCACAGCGAGGTTCAAGCTCAAGTTTGAGATGTAGGGGAAGGGATGACCCGGATCAACCGCCAGCGGCGTCAGCACCGGAAAGATTTGCTCTTCAAAGTGACGTCGCAGATACTGCTTTTGGTCCTCGTTGAGGTCGCTATAGCTGAGCTCGCTGTAGGACAGCAGGAAAATTCCCTGCTCTGCCATCTGGGGGCGCAAGACGTTTTCAAAACAGTCGTGCTGCTGGGCCATCATTGGATGGAGGCGATCGCCAATGTCGCTGAGCTGCTGTCGCGGCGTGCGCCCGTCGGGGGTGATGGTCTCGACGCCAGCTTCCACCTGCTGCTGCAGGCCCGCCACCCGCACCATAAAGAATTCGTCCAGGTTAGAGCTGACGATCGCCATAAACTTCAGCCGCTCTAGCAAAGGCGTGCGCTCATCAAACGCTTCGTAGAGCACACGGTAGTTGAACTCAAGCCAGCTCAGCTCTCGGTTGAAGAAGAAGTTCGGGTTACTGAGTGAATCTGATGGGCCAGGAGACTGAACTGCTCTGGCTTGAGCCGGGCTCACCGCATCTGAATTTTTACCGTCAGTGCGGCCAGACGCCTCGGACCCTTTAGACTTGGCGCTGGTCTTGGCCTCGCTCTTGGCCTTTGCCTCGCTTTTTGCCTTCGTCTCAGCCGTACCTTTGGCGCTGGCCCCGCGGCCATCCTGCTGCGAGTTAGATTTGCTGTTGGACTGAGGCTTGGGATGGGACATGGCGACAATGAAGGTGAGATGACAGCCCAAGGGCGGGAGCTACGCGGCCCAAGTTTTGAAGTAAAACGAGGTTGATAGTTTATAGGGTAGCGGATCTACAGAAAGCGAAGATTAAGCCTTGGGCTACGTCGATGCCACCGCCGTCAGCATTTGCCCCTTAAATGCCGCTATCATGGCCTTTGATACAGTGGGTTTAAGCGTGGCTTTAGCGCTATGGAAGTTTACGCTGAAGGCATCGCAGCACAGCAAACGGTAAAACAAACGGCAAATTATGGGTAGACAGCGATCGCTTCTGGCACTGATCTTAGGGCTCACGTTGGTGGCAGCGGTGCTGATTGCCCAGACCCCGGCGCGGCTGGGGCTAGATCTTCGCGGGGGGTCTCAGCTGACGCTCCAGGTCAAAGCTACCGACGCCGTCCCTACCATCACCCCAGAAAAGCTGGCCGCGGTGCAGAGCGTGGTGGAAAACCGCATCAACGGCCTGGGGGTATCGGAAGCGGTAGTGCAAACCGCTGGGGAAGACCAGCTCATTGTGCAGCTGCCCGGCGTCAGCGACCCGGAGCAAGCGGAGCGCGTGCTGGGGGGAACCGCCCAGCTGGATTTTCGCGAGCAGCAGCGCGGCACCTCGGCCCAGGTGCTGGGCACTTTAATTAACAGCCGGAGCGCCATTGAGCTCAACGACGAGAGTGAACCGGCGGAAAAGCAGGCGGACCTGGCCTCTGCCGATGAGGCGATCGCCGCCCTGTTTACGAAAACTGAGCTGACGGGAGAGATGCTCACCGACGCCTACGCCGCCCCCGTCCCCGGCGGGAACAACTGGGAGGTGGTGCTGACCTTTAATGACCGGGGCGGCCAGCTGTTTGCTGACCTGACAAAAAGCGTGGCGGGCACCGGACGCACCCTGGGAATCTTTTTGGACAACCAGCTGCTCAGCTCCCCGGTGGTCGAAGTGCGCTACGCCGAAAACGGCATTACCGGAGGGCGGGCCAGCGTCACGGGGCGGTTTACCACCGAGGAGGCCAACGAGCTGGCGATTCAGCTGCGGGGCGGCTCACTTCCCGTACCGGTAGAAATTGTTGAGAATCGCACCGTCGGGGCCACCCTAGGGCAAGACAGCATTCGTCAAAGTCTCTATGCCGGCATCGGCGGGCTGGTGCTGGTGCTGGTGTTTGTGGGCCTTTACTATCGCCTGCCGGGGCTGATTGCTGATGTGGCGCTGGTCATCTATGCCATTCTTGTGTTTGCGGCATTTGCGCTGCTGAGCGTCACCCTCACCCTGCCGGGGATTGCCGGCTTTATCCTCAGTATCGGCATGGCGGTAGACGCCAACGTGCTGATCTTTGAGCGCATCCGCGAAGAGCTGCGGGCCGGCCGCACCCTCTACCGCTCTGTGGAGTCGGGGTTTTCCCGCGCCTTTTCGAGCATTCTCGACAGCAACGTCACCACCCTCATCGTCTGCAGCGCCCTGATTTGGCAGGGGACCGGTTTGGTGAGAGGATTTGCCGTTACGCTGGGGCTTGGGGTCGCCATCAGTATGTTCACGGCCCTGACCTGCAGCCGGACGCTGCTGCTGCTGGTGCTCAGCGTGCCCAGTCTCCGCAAGCCGGAGCTGTTCTGCCCCAATTTGTCCTCTAGTCTCTCGTCCCCCGACCTCTCCAAAGACACGCCTACCCCCTAAATTCACCCTCGCATGCACCCTTACCTCTGCAATTCATGAAGCTTCAGATTTCGCAACGGCGGTCCCTTTGGTGGTCCATCTCGCTAGCCTTAATCGTCGCTAGCCTGGTGGCGATGCTGGTGTCTTGGCGGACGGTGGGCGCTCCCCTACGCCCCAGCCTCGATTTTGTTGGCGGCACTCGGCTGCAAATTGAGCGCGACTGTGAGGTGGCCGCCTGCGAAGCGCCCATCGACTTAGGCATTGTCCGGGACGTGCTGGCGGACCAGGGGCTGGCCAACAGTTCACTGCAGCTTTTGGGGAGCGATCGCGGGGCGTTATCGATCCGCACCGCCGAGCTGGACGTAGACGAGCGGACAGCGCTCCTGGAGGCGTTGGGGGAGGCGGTAGGGGCCATCGATCCGTCGGCTCTGCAAATTGACACGGTCGGCCCCACCATTGGTCGGCAAATCTTTCGCTCTGGCCTGACGGCGCTGCTGATGTCGTTTTTGGGCATCACGGTCTACCTCAGCATTCGCTTCCGGCTCGACTACGCAGTTTTCGCCCTAGTGGCCCTGTTCCACGATGTGTTTATCACTCTAGGGGTGTTCGCGGTGCTGGGTCTGGTGCTGGGGGTAGAGGTAGATAGCCTGTTTATCGTGGCGCTGCTAACGATTGTGGGCTTCTCGGTGAACGACACGGTGGTCATTTATGACCGCATTCGGGAAACGAACAAGCTCAATCCCCACGAAGATTTCGACCGGATTGTGGACAGTGCGGTAAACCAAACGTTGACGCGGTCTATCAACACGACGTTGACGACGACGCTGGCGCTGGTGGCGATCTTCCTGTTTGGCGGTGAGACGCTGAAGTATTTTGCCCTGGCGCTGATTATTGGCTTTTTACTGGGCGCTTATTCCAGCATCTTTATTGCCAGTACGCTGCTGGGGTGGTGGCGGGAGCGATCGCCTTTACCTATTCCTGAGGAGGTGGAGCCGGAGGATCGCTTTGAGAGTGGGCCAGACAATAAAGCAGTGCTGTAGTGACCTACTCGGACAAAGGCCAAGCACCGCAGACCGATGAGATCCAGTAAAAGGTTCCACCGCATGACACTCAAAGAGCTTTGTAGGGTAACGCTTGTCTAGCTCAAGATAGGCGAGCTGATGAGTACGTAGGAAGACACGACATAAATCGAACTTGACGCGGCAGCTCTTTAAGTGTCTGATGGGCCCCATCTGCTCAAATGAAGCCTATCTGTCGCGTCTTGTGATGCTTTGTCCAAAGCCGTTGATCAAGCGTTTAGCAAAGTTTCCTTAAGCGATATATCGGGTTTGTTACCGTTGCTGCTACTGTGCCTCTGTACCTCATCAGAATGATCAATGCTTCACTAGTGAGGCTTTCCTAGCTATCCAAGCTGCATATTGTGTTACTTTTCTGTTGATCAAGTTCTTGGCAAAACGCCTTTTGATCGGTCAGCTCTGTCAAGAGGCCCAACTCTCTTGCCATTTAAAGTTTTTTATGCTTTCGTAGAATCGACGTTGTATCCTTGTAGCTAGACATAAAAGTCTTTTGGACTGCTGCGTGTCACATTAGCTACGTCTAACGGCTTACTCCCACCAGAGTCCATTGGAATGAGGGGCCATCTACCATTGCGCTGTGCCGATATCTCTCACTGAGATAGCAGCAAAGTGCAAAACAGCAATTGTCCCAACTTCACACACTTAGCGATGTTATTGAACAATCAACCTTTAATCTTTGACGCCACCGAGCTCGACTCTACCGCTATAAGTCTCTTGCAGAACCTCATAGCTCTTGACCTTGACTTGTCATCAGACCTCAGCATCAATTCCTTTGATGATTTTGAATTCATTACCCTGCGTGGGCAACGGACAGACAGTCTAGGAACTTACGACAGTAACTTAGAGCTGCAGGGCAACGTCAATATTGACCTCAAGGGCATAGCCCACCAGGGATATTACACATTGCCCAACAGTCAAAACGCCATTATCCTATCTGAGCTAGTAGTCGATAGAGCTTCAGGAGTCTCAGCGGTCAAGGATATTGTTCTAACGTTAGATAGCAGCTTGATTACTGATGACCTCCCGTTCCTCGGATCACTCAAGGCTCAAGACGATGACAATGACGGAATTTGGGAAATAAATAGTGCAGCAAGTGCAGCGTCCGATTTCGTAAACGTGCAGGGCGATAGCGCAGTTACATTTAGCGTGCTCGAGAACGATGTCGACATTGACGGTGATGCAATCCAGTTAGAGAGTTTCACGCCAGCCCGTATTGGTGACCTGAAGCTTGTAGACGCCGGAACTGGTACGTTCAGCTATACCCCAAATAGTGACCAGCCAAACTTTGACTACTTCACTTACGCCATTTCGGATTCCAACGGTAGTGGCCGCAGTAGAACGGGGACCGTGCAGCTTAACGTCATGGACATTGACACTATCCAATCTCATCAAGACGATACTGCTAGTGAGGTGCTGCTAAATATGTCGCCTCTAGCTAAGTCGTCTTTGGCGCTAGATCTCGGCTTATCATCAGATCTCAGCATTAATTCCTTTGATGATTTTGAATACGTTACTTTACGGGGGCAACGGACAGACAGTTTAGGGACCTACAACAGTAACTTAGAGCTGCAGAACAATGTCAATATCGACCTTGAGGGCATAGTCCGCCAAGGATATTACACGCTACCGAATGGTCAAAGCGCCATTATCCTATCTGAGCTAGTAGTCGATAGAGCTTTAGGGACCTCAGCGGTTAAGGATATCGTTTTAACATTGGATAATAGCTTGATTACCGATGACCTTCCGTTCCTTGGAACGCTCGAGGCTCAGGATGACAATAGTGATGGAATCTGGGAAACGAATAGTGCGGCTACTGCAGTCGATGATACCGTAAGAGTACGAAGTAACATCCCAGTTATTTTTACGGTTTTAGATAACGATACTGATATTGATGGCGATGCGATTGAGATAGGGCGGTTTACGCCTGCTCGCATTGGTAAGCTTCAATTACTAGATGCGGAAACAGGCCGTTTTGCTTATATTCCAGATGCTGATCAAACTGGTTTTGACTACTTTACTTACACCGTCTCAGATACTGAGGGCAGTGAACGTAGTAATACAGGGGTCGTTCAGCTTGAAATCGATACCGCCGTTGATACAGCCGATCCATCTACCTCGCCTGACCTAGATTCAGCACCAACTTCTGCCCCTATTCCTACCGCTATTCAGGTTGAAGCAGAAGATATGGAGCTGTTGGGTGCTTATCGTGTAGAGTCAATCAATGCGGCTTCTGGCAACAAAGTCATCAGCCTTCGCGGTGGCGCGAATACTGACACTGGCTCAGCCGTTATAGAGTTCAGCGGCGCTGACGGCAAATATGATGTCACCATGGCCTACTTCGATGAGAACGATGGTATTGGTCAGCTAAACCTCAGCAAAAACGGTAAGCAGCTTACAGAAGTCGTAATGGACCAGCAGCTTGGCAGTCGATTGGCCAATAGCAAAACCCTAGTAACAACAGAGATTCAAGGCATTACAATTTCTCAGGGCGATCGGTTTACGTTGACGGGTATAGAAGACGGTAGCCGGAGTACGGCTGAGCATGCTCGCGTTGACTACATCGAGTTTCGTCCAGCGGCAGATATTGTTACGGTAGTGGGCGGCACTCAAAATGAGCGTACGGACGTGCCCAATGGTGACACAGTTGATTCAGTGACTGGCGAGGGCGGTGCCCTTGCGGTGGCAGCAAAGCACGACCTATTCGAGATTGGTCAGAGCGATATTATCACCGCTATAGATAGCTTTAAGTCTGGCGACGGCCTAAGTATTGATAGCCTCTCTATCCCACATATAGATGATGTGCCCCTTGCAGGCGTGCGGTCTACAGAAGCATTGTTTGCTCAGATTGAAGATGTGAGTGCCCAACCGCTAATTGCCTCAGCAGGTGAGGTCTTTAATCCTATAGTCTAGCCGGTAGGTAAAACTTAGCTATAGGTATAGCTTTGGCCGCATTTCTTAGGACAATGTCACGGGCTCAAACCCCTACATGGGATAGGCAATGCGGTGCGCAAATGCACTTAAAACTAGTACATTTGCGCTACAAAATTCAGAGCCAAGAGCTGCCTTCTCAATCAAGAAACATCGAATGCTCTCTATCAATTATGAAGGAGCATTCGATGTTTCTGATAGGTCTTGTGCTTTTAAGTTATCCCTTAGGATCTCACCTAATTCAAGGATGCTTCACCCGATTGGAGTAGGGCAAGTCCAAACAAGTGCTGAAGTCAGCTCATTTACATAACGTCATTGATGACTGTAAATGTACGTGAAACTATACCTAGTAGCTCCCCTTGAAGACTATCTTGCGAGTAGATATCGAAGGTAATAGTATTCTGCCCTAATGGGAGAGAACCCCCTGTGAAGTCTCCGTTCAGATCGCCAAACAGCGCGTAGGGTTCAGTATCGTCAACCTGTGTGGCTTGACCATTGTTGAGGTCGAGCGACATGCTTTCAGCCTGTCCGGAGAATAGGCTATCGCCCGGTACAAAAGCTGCAACGGTAATGTCTCCCTGCTCAAATGAGCTTTCTGAAATTTCATCACCATCCTTGATGGTAGCGATTAGGGTGTCACTGCTAGCATCATAGATGCCGATATCGAGATCAGAAGGTTCTGTACCTGTTGAGCTATTCGTGCCACCACCAGTACCGCCCCCACTTACCGTTCCATCGGCGCTGCGAATGACGATGCCGCTAATTTTCGCGCTGTTGACAGATGCACCAAACGAGATATCGATTGCATCCGCTGCGCCAGAGGTCTCAGGTGCAAAAGCGCCAGAAACTGGAACAATGACGGGCTGATTGAAGTCGCCTCCAGTTTGGGCGAGGATATCGAAGTCGTCGAGCACAAGCTGGCCTTCAACTTGAACGTCGAATACCCGACTGCCGATGTTGTCCTGGTATATTTCGGCAAAGTATAGCTCGACCGAATAGTCGGCTCCTGTTGCTACTGGAATAGAGTAGCTGAAAGGCGTTTTACCTATTTCACCGCCATAGCGTTCGGTTTCATAGACAGTGCCGTCGAAGATGGGCTGAAGGCCATTGCCTTTGGTATCGTCTGTGTAGGCTTTGCTATTCGTGAAGAAGGCATCTGATATGAAGTTGATGCCGCCTTGTGTCAGAGCTGGTCCACCTGCATTGATAGCAACAACAACTTCTCCTCCTGTCGTTGGCGCTGTGTCATCTTCGGTGACGGTGGCGATCGCCTGATTGGTGCCAAGCGTGACGTCATCTGTGCTAGTGACGTTGGTCAGCGTCACAGCGACCGATTCTGCCCCATTGTCGAGGTCATCATTGGCGACATCAACGCTGATGAGGCCACCTGCCGGGTCTATCTGCTGAGTCAGTCCGGTGATAAGGCTACCGTCGATATCAAGCGAGTACTCAATCGTCACCGCACTATCAGGTGGGGTGTCGAAGCTGACTGGGAACTCAAGGGTAGTGACACCGGTGTCGCCTGTTTCTTGTACAGCATCAGGCGAAGGTGAAGCAATTGACACTGTTGAGCTATTCGTGCCACCACCAGTACCGCCCCCACTTACCGTTCCATCGGCGCTGCGAATGACGATGCCGCTAATTTTTGCGCTGTTGACAGATGCACCAAACGAGATATCGATTGCATCCGCTGCGCCAGAGGTCTCAGGTGCAAAAGCGCCAGAAACTGGAACAATGACGGGCTGATTGAAGTCGCCTCCAGTTTGGGCAAGGATATCGAAGTCGTCGAGCACAAGCTGGCCTTCAACTTGAACGTCGAATACCCGACTGCCGATGTTGTCCTGGTATATTTCGGCAAAGTATAGCTCGACCGAATAGTCAGCTCCTGTTGCTACTGGAATAGAGTAGCTGAAAGGCGTTTTACCTATTTCACCGCCATAGCGTTCGGTTTCATAGACAGTGCCGTCGAAGATGGGCTGAAGGCCATTGCCTTTGGTATCGTCTGTGTAGGCTTTGCTATTCGTGAAGAAGGCATCTGATATGAAGTTGATGCCGCCTTGTGTCAGAGCTGGTCCACCTGCATTGATAGCAACAACAACTTCTCCTCCTGTCGTTGGCGCTGTGTCATCTTCGGTGACGGTGGCGATCGCCTGATTGGTGCCAAGCGTGACGTCATCTGTGCTAGTGACGTTGGTCAGCGTCACAGCGACCGATTCTGCCCCATTGTCGAGGTCATCATTGGCGACATCAACGCTGATGAGGCCACCTGCCGGGTCTATCTGCTGGGTCAGTCCGGTGATAAGGCTACCGTCGATATCAAGCGAGTACTCAATCGTCACCGCACTATCAGGTGGGGTATCGAAGCTGACTGGGAACTCAAGGGTAGTGACACCGGTGTCGCCTGTTTCTTGTACAGCATCAGGCGAAGGTGAAGCAATTGACACTGTTGAGCTATTCGTGCCACTTGGCGCTGTGTCGTCATCTTCGATGGTAATAGACGCAGAAGACGCCACGCCCAACTGCGCATTTGAGCTAACGCTGATGAGGTTGACGGTAAACGCTTCGCTACTTTCCTCTAGCTCATCCTGCAGAATATCAATCAAGAATGTGGCATCCGAGGAGCTGCCTGCGATGACTACTGTATCTGTGTAAACTCCCGTTTCAGCGACGAAGCTTGCAGTTGATGATGAGTAGATGTAGTCTTGCTCAGGCATCGCTGTATTCGGGACAATCTCAAAGGTGACGCTGACAGTCTCGTTGCTAGGTACTGTAATATCAGTCGTAAGTGAAACTTGAACCTGCCCACTTTCCTCGCCAACTGTCGGAGAGCCGCTAATAATAGATACAGTTGGTATTTGCGGCGTTGTATCGCCATCGAGCTGCAAGATTTCAATTCCATTGATGAGCGGATTATTAGTGAAGTTCAGGAACTCAATGTTGAGAGTTCCATCCGTAACTTCTACAGTGTTGCTAATCATGCCGCCAACGAGATGGCCAAATTGATCAGATAGATCAACGTCGTCGAGGGTGGTCAGAACATCGCCCTCAAGTGCCACGTCGAAGATTCGCTCACCAGGGTTACTCGTGCCAGAGAAGCCGTTACCCATAAATAAGCGGACCTCGTACAGACCGGCAGTAGAGATGTCAAATGCCCACTGCATCTCAGGCGCTGCAGATGGATCCCAACGCTCTGTCTGAAAGATCGTAGTAGGTGTCGTGTCGATAACAGTACTGCCAGACTGAACATCAAAGGACGCCGTCCTACCACCACCAGCGATTAAAAATGGGCTTGCATTTGCACCAGTATCAGCCGACCAGTTGGGACCATCATCGGTAGCAGTAATTTCAGCACCACCAGCGTTCACACGATAGAGAACTGATGAAGCTGATGAAGGATCCCCAGTACCTGTGATCTCGATATCATCGAAGACAGCCTGGAAGGTATCTGCCGCCAATTGACCTGCGTTCGAAGAGTACAGGCCAACAGCAAGATCGCTGCTCTGCCCTTCGACGGTATAGTTGCCGTTAATCGCCTCTAGGACATTCGTCCCAGACAAGCTTATCGGATCACCACTAACCGTCGCGCTGCCCGTGGCTGTCTCGTAAGTTACCTTAGGTGTCGCTGTCTCCGCCGTTGGGTCAACCGTCAGCTCAAAGAAAATCTTTTTGCTATCAGACTCCAAGACATTGAATATGTCGTCGGCTTGAATGAACGAGCTAGCTGCCACGACATCGTTATCTTCTAGGACCATCTGAATCTCGCCACTACCATCTTGGATGGCAACAATCTTCAGGTAATTGCTCTGATCGCCAGTGCCGATGTAGCCACCAATCTGTTGCGAGGGTCCTGTAAACGCGCTTCCTGGATTGAACGTACTCCATTTGACTGTAAACGTTTCGACTGTAGGCGAAATCGTGACACCCGTATGGAAAAGATATTCACCGTTGTTTGACGTTTGAGATGCATCACCGCTCGAGACATTCTCAATTACAGTTGCGCCACCACCTGCTGCCGTAGCAAACTTCACGTTGTCGAGCTTAATATTTTGACCATCTAGGGTTGATGGTTCTTGGAAGAACTGCTCAAAATCAGTATTTCCATCGACCATAACTCCCGTCAAGCCGGTTCCGTAGCCATCAAGACCTTGAGGGCCAGGCTGGTTGTTATCTTGGTTCGGATCAAAATCCCATAGTAAGGTTTGACCTGGGAAGAGAACGACCGAGCCTCCATTAGTTGCGTCACGGATAAACGGATCGTTGACGTTTAAGATGCCATCGTTATCAAAGTCTGGGTCATCGGGCAAGATAACGTCCGATGGTGCAAACACCTTGATAAAGTCACCCCCAATTTCAGCGACCCATACTGTTCCATCTGGACCAGTTGTCACATCTAGCGGCGTAGATAGACCGCTCAGACCATCAATAGTCGAATAGGACGCGGCGGTCCCATTAGCGCTCAAATCGAGTCGGCCAATATTGCCATTGAATTGCGCGACGAGCAAATCGCCCTTAAGCTCACCCCCAAAGGCATCAGCAGTATATTCAATTAGACCGTTACTAGATGACCCAACATTGATAAGACTCTTACTCTCTGCGCTGCCGTTTGGCACTCGGATACCGCTTTCTAAAAGGCGTGTAGGATCGCCAGTAAACTTACTAGGATCAATAATAAACCCATCAGCGATATTCACTGCATCTGGAACTAGAGCAGCTAAATTCGGGACACTATTAGTCGTTAACGTCGCATCTGGGTTGCCGCTATCGTCGTAAACACTCCATGCTAGGCTTAGTGGTGCAGGGAAGTCCTGAAAGTATTGGTATACATAAAGTCTCAGCCTAGGACAGGGGTTAACGGTAGGGGTGTTCCATGAGAAGCTTAAGTTCCCCAACTCAAAGCTAAATCAATGGAAACACCCCTGCTTTATCGTCAGCTGATGGACCAACTACGTCAATGGGTCAACCCAAAAGACGAGCGTCACCTGCAAGGCGTTGCAGAAGCAGTCGCTGCTATCCTGCAATCTCAAAGCGCCTGTCTGGGGAAATGGGTCACCTACCTGAGCCATCGAAACTGCGAGGCTAGATCCCACATGGAGCGCCTAAGCTACTTGGTTCACAACCAGCACATCAGCGCTGAGCGCTTCTACGTACCGCTCCTACGCCATGCTCTGCAAGCATTTGACGGCAGCGAGATTACCCTGACTTTAGACACCAGCATGCTGTGGGAGCAGTTCTGTTTGGTGGAAGTCTGTCTGGTGTGGGGTGGGCGCTCGTTTGCCTTGGCTCAGGTGGTGCTAGAGCACAAGAGTGCTAGTGTCGCCTTCAAGGACTACAAACCCGTTCTTGAGGCAGCCAAAGCGCTGGTGCCCTCCGGTTGCGGGGTGACGCTGTTGGCTGACCGAGGCTTTGCCCACAGAGAACTGCTGGTCTGGCTCGAGGAGTGCCAGTGGCAGTGGGCGATTCGGGTCAAGTGTGACATGCACGTCCGCCTTGCTACCGGAGCGACTCGTTCGGTGCAATATCTATTCCCCCCAGAGCAGCAAGCTTATCTATTGCACAATGTCACTGTCTTAGAGGACATTGAGGCACACCTAGTCACAGGCCACCTTCCCAACGCCAGCGAGCCCTGGGCGGTTCTATCAAGCACGCCCCCCTCCCTGCAAACCTTTGCGCTCTACGGCAAGCGCTTTGGCGGCATAGAGCCGCACTTCAAAGATTACAAGTCGGCGGCCTTCAATGTTGTCGCTTCCGGTCTAAGGGATGCTCAAGCCCTGACGTGTCTATTCATGCTGTTGGACACGGCCTATCTGATTGCGCTGATTGTTGGCATGATCCTTGTTCAGAGCGGTCAACGCTCAAAGCTCGACTGGCATGGCGATAGGGGACTGAGTTTTCTGCAGCTTGGTCTGAGAAATATAGGACGGTGCTGCTACAGGCGAGTGCTACTGCCAACGCTGATTGCCCTACCGCCCCAAAGTCCACCTAAAGCCTGTGCCTCGAGGCGCAAGCGAGCCGCTTTAGACTGCCAAATTGAGTTCTCAAGGGTGGTCGTCTTCTCATGATGAGTCCGCTTAAGCATCCTTTGAGATTTCTGCACCACTAAGCCATGCTAGGTCTTGATTTGAGCGGGCTGGTGCTGGATGGCCATAATACCCGCCCTCTTCGATAAGAAATAATGGTTCCGAAGCACCAGTTCCTCCGTCATTTGGCTGATTGGTTGCTTCACCATCAGCGCTTGGTACAGGGTTTCCTCCAAGATTGCTGTTTGATCCATTATCTACGGTGTATAGCTTACCGGATTCTGCCAATACTAGATCGTATGAATTTCGAAAACCATCGGCGTAGATCCGTAATGGTGCATCTGCAGGCAAAATTGCCATGTTAAGACCATCGTTTCCGCCCCATGGGCCAGCTTCATCCATACCAAATTGGTCTTCTCCAACGCCGTCCGTAACGTTCTCGATGTTTGGGTCATCTAAAGTTGGCAAGTCATAAATGTACTGCCGACCATTCTGCCCAGGAGCATTGTCAACCAAGGTAGGTCGGTTGTTGATATCTGCTAAATCAATCTCAAGTACCGTTCCTGAGAGCGCATACTCACCGGTATAAGAAAAAAACTTAGATGGTGCACCGTTATTCGTATTGCCCCCAACGGTAAGGTAAAGCTTCGTTCCATCAGGACTGAGCACCATACCATTGTTTGCATGATTTTCTTCTGATCGGGGTAGTCCACGAATAATATCTACCGCATCCCAAGAACTTCCATTCCAAGTTAGCCGAGTCACAACTCCTGAATTAGTGTCAAGGTTCTTCTCACCATTTTTGGCAATTCGCGAATCACTAGACGAAGCATATACAACTGGATTTTCGCTTGTTCCAACAGCTAAAATACCTGTTAGCTGTCGATTGTTACTGCTATCAAGTGAGCCATCGTCATTATGATTTTGAATGTCTTTGACAAGATTTATCTCTTCGACTGCTGACGCAACGTAAGAGCCGTTTTGAACAGCGATTGTAAATACGTTTATTGTCCCATTTTGTTCTGAAACGTAGAGCCGACCATCAGGACCAAACTGAAGAGAAGTTGGATTATTGAGAACGCTAGAACCACCATTGGGCCCCAAGAAGGCCCCGACTTGATTAAATGAGATAGGCATAATGATTTTTACGTGGTTTGGTAGACTAAGGAGAAAAACTGGAACTTGTTAAGCTAACTGAAATTGAAGAATGAAGAGCTAAAGCTATTAGAAATTCGCATGCTAAATTTATCAGCATTATGATTGCCCAAGCCAGCAGAATAGTCCAAGCAAATTGAACTAAAAAGAATGCTTAATCAAATACTTAAGTACTGATATTTATTGCACTAGTATTAATGCGATAAGCTCGCCATCTGAAGCTTGTTAAAATATCATTCCTGCAAGCTTTTAAGAGATGTAGCCCTTAATAAAAATCTACATTTTGGATATCAGATTTTCATTACGTTGGGCGAATGTCTGCACTTCATTTAGATGCTCTAGAGCTGTATAAACTAGCTCATACCTGATAAATCCTATACTTGAATGATAAAGCCTAAAGCCGGACCTTTTGAAAGAGATTTCTTCAATTTATAGTAAAGATTTCATGAATTTGCCACTGAAGATTTGTGCGATTAGACCGAATAATATGGTTGAGCCCACGTTCCACCTTGCGGATTAGCTCTTGAAAATGAATCTCGGTGTAGCTAGTAGGCGTTGGGCTCTGTGCCATAGCTATCTCTTTTTTACGACTACATCCTTGCTTAGTGAGCTGATTCTCAGTAATCACTCAACCCAGTACAGCATTCTCTATGCTGCTAGAGTACGGGTGTTGGTGGCGCACTGCGCCACCAACACCCAAATCCGTACCTCACGCGATTGGGAATCGCGACGTTGCTGAATCAAGGTAAGTAGGTGGTCATAAATGAACGTAGTCCTGCTAGGTTGTAAGGAATTTTGGATTAGCTAGACGACGGGAAGCGAAACTAAAGCGCTTAAGAGCATAGCCAGCTTTCGCAGCTCGGATTTTGAGTGCAGCAATCACGCCCATAGCTAGGTCATAGGAATCTTTACTCATCGCACCTCTAATCTCATGGGCTTTGAGCTGATGCCACTCGGTCTCAATCAGATTCATCTCAGAGCAATAGGGCGGCAGATGGAAGAAATCTAGGCCTTGAGCATGCCATATTGATAGACGCTGTCGGACTGCCTTGCTGGTATGGATGGAGGCATTGTCTTGGACAACAACGGTAGCAATGCCAGTACGCTGCAACAGCCGGTTGGCAAGGCTTACCTGCCAGTCCATGAAGCTGATGTAAGTGGCGCTAGTGATGCTGCCAAGGGCTAGGCCATAGCTCATCTCGCCTCCTGGTTCCCACAAGCCTAGGATACTCAACCACCGAGTACGCTTTTGTGTCTGCTCCTGGCGTTTCTGAGTCCCCATCAATGACCAGCTGTAGCTGACTGGACTCCAGCTATCGAAGCTCGACTCATCAAGGTACTTCAGCCGAATGTGCCCATCAACAGCAGCCCGTTGCAGCAGGGCCAACTCAGCCTGTTTCTGAACCCGTAGCACTGGTTCCTGACGGCGGCGATGGCTGTGACGAGTGCGTTTCCATCGATATCTTTTTTTTGAGTAATCGCCTCAGGTGACCTCCGCTTAGGTAAACGCCATGCACCTCAGCAAGATGCAGGGCTAACCGAGGACTATTGACGGTGAGCTCTTCAGCCGCCATGTACTCCTCCAGTGCTGCCATCACTACTACCGAGTACGCTGGCCGACGCCCTGAGCGAGGACTATCCCACAGCCCATACAGTCCGTCCTACTGCCACCGATGAATGGCCTTGCGGGCAGTGGCCACTCGCCAGCCTAGATACTCCCCTATCTGGGCTGGCGTCCATCCTCGGTGGCTCAGGCGCAGTACCTCAGCCCGGTCTTTTGTCCGCTGAGGCACACCTGCTGCCACTCGCAGCGCTTGCAGCGTAACATCTTCTTCTACACTCAGCTCGACTCGTAAGATTGGCGTTGACATCGCTACAACGACCTACAGTAGGCGGCTCTTCAGCATACACCCACCGCTACGTTTAATTCTGATGCCGTACTTATCAATATTACGGGTAGAGGGACCTCGCCAAACTTGAGATGTGGATGAACAAACAAACGGAGTGCGCCAGCATATCCACGGACTTTGAATAGCAGAGCGTTTTGCGATGCAGTCGCGCCAACTCGTGCCGCAGTCGAGTGTTCTCGCCTTCCACTCGGGTCATGGATGTCTTGCAGACAATCTGAGCGCTCTTCGGGATGAAGCCGGGATACACCGACCAGCCATCCATGACGTAGAAGTAGTAGTTCCAGGAAGCCACAATATGCCAGAGCAGGCAAAGGTCTCGGCACTACGGTCACCCAGTACCCAGCGTGACATCCTCCCGACGCTGACAGCAAGCTGTACAGCGCGGGCTTCCTCAGTGACTCCCAGCTATTGCCGAGACATATCCTGAGATAGGTTTATACTCCGCCTGATGCCCCACGGCAGAGTTTTGAATTTTCATCTCCGCGAGGGAGGATACGCACTATGTGTCGCAGATACATTTGCAAACTGAGGAACGGGTGACTTGCAGCTTTCGCCTACGGGCCCGTCACACTCTTTGCGGGGTGTATCACCTTGCTATCTCTATCATACCAACTGCTAGCCTCAGCGCTGAGCGCACTATCCGCTGTGCATCATTTTGCGGGCGCACTTCGGCTAGCGCGACTCTCATCCCGACGCTCACCCTGACGGGTAGAGCGCGGGGCTTCCTGTCTAGTAGCTAAAATCTCTTTGAAGTGGTCAACGGCTGTCCACAGCCAAATTTTTTTTTTGAGCCTACAAGGGTCTTCAATTCGTCGAGTTCGCCGGCCTCTAGGGTTGTTTCAGGGTCGTAAGCATCGGGGAGTCGTTCGCTAACTTGCTTCACCCAGACGATCACCGCCGTGTGATGTACGCCATGATTCAGCAACCATTGCTTGGCTACCGCATTCTCGCAGTCTTACTTATCGTGGCCATCTTGCAGCATCACAAACTCAGGCGGCAGCGGCAGCACCTGACGCTGGCCAGGGCAGCCTACCACTGACGGTCAGCGGCGACGGTCATTATGCACTCTGTGAGCGCCGCCTAAACCCCAACGATAGAGTGACTTGTCCCAGAGGCTACTGGTCTCATGCGTCGGGACCATTCCGAAACATATCAATGCCTAGGGATGACTAGAGTCTTGAGTGTCTTACCCAAAACAGAAAGAACCCAAGAATGAAAATCCAACACAGCCCGTTATTCCATCCCTCCGAAGCTGCGACACAGTCTCCAATGCCGCAGGAGCAAGTTTCGCCTGAGCAATTTCAGTCACTGCCGTACCTAGTCGATAAAGCCTGCCCCGACGATATCCGTGATCGCTTAAGCGAGACCCGCCTCGACGCACCCTACGATTCACTGGCATACTGCTCCACCGCAGCCACTAGCCGCTCCGTCCAGCGCTGCACCAGCTCAGCGCTGGACGCCTCCACCATGACGCGAATCACCGGCTCCGTGCCCGAAGCGCGAATCAGCACCCGTCCGTCATCTCCCATCGCCGCCTCAGCCTCAGCGATCGCCTGCTTTAATTTCGCATCTTCGCCCCAAGTCCGGCGGCGATCGCTGCTCTCCACGCGCACGTTCTGCAGCACCTGGGGGTAAGTGCGAAAGCTCTCGTCTACCAGCGTCGCCAAGGGCTGACCCGACTGCTGCACCAGCGCCGCCACATGCAGCGCTGTCAGCGTACCGTCGCCAGAAACGCCGAAGTGGGGGCAGAGGATATGGCCCGACTGTTCCCCGCCCAAATAAACTCCCCGCCGCGTCATTTCGGCCTGCACATGCTGGTCGCCCACCTTTGTGCGTACAAAGGTACCGCCCTGAGCCTGCCAGGCCCGCTCAAACCCAAGGTTAGCCATCACCGTGGTCACGATGGTGTTGTCGGCTAGCTGCCTAGAGTTTCGTAGGGCATTCCCCCACAGATAAAGAATGTAGTCGCCATCCACTAAGCGCCCTTGGTTATCTACAGCGATCACCCGGTCAGCGTCGCCGTCGAAGGCAAAGCCTATATCAGCTTTAGTGTCCTTCACGGCGGCCATTAGAGCTGCAGGATGGGTAGAGCCGCAGTCAACGTTGATGCGATCGCCGTCGGCCTGCGCGTGAAGGCATTGGACCTGCGCCCCTAGCTCACGAAAGACAGCTGGTGCCGTGTTGACCGCCGCACCCCAGGCCAGATCTAAGACAACGTTCAGTCCTCTAAGCGTCTGTAGGGGCCGGCAAAGGGCCGCTAGATAGTGATCGACCAAGTGAGGACTTTGGCTATAGTGACTCCACTGGGGTAGGGGCGTCACAGCGTGAGCGCCGTCTGCTGAGGCTGATGCCCGCAAAGCGGTCTCGATCTGAGCCTGCTGATGGGGAGGCAGTTTAGTGCCTCCCGGTCCAAAAAATTTAATCCCGTTGTCTTGGGGAGGGTTGTGGCTCGCCGAAATCATGACGCCCCCCAGCGCTTTCATAGTCTGCGTCAGGCAGGCCACCGCCGGGGTAGGGCAAAGCCCTAAGTCCCAGACCTCAAGCCCCGCTGCGGTCAGACCGGCGGCGAGCGCTGTGGATAGGGCGTCTCCAGAATTGCGGGAGTCGCGCCCAAGAATGATCACGGGATTTGTCTCGCGAGCTGATGCTTCGTCCTGCAGGGTGCACCCTGCCCAGAACCCAACCTGGGCCGCTAGCGCCGGTGCCAGCACGTCCCCGTAGCGACCTCGAATCCCGTCGGTCCCGAAGAGCCGGGCCTTAGGAAGCTGAAGCGGTGCCCAAAGCTGATTGGCTTCGGTGTCTACCAGTTTGTGCTGTAAACTAAGCGGCTTTAGCGACAAAATCATTGGAATCTCACTCCACACATCACACAGTGGAGCATATCACCCCTGTAAATAATTCTTAAAGACCCTGAACTAAATTTGGCAGCACCCAGCCAATCACGAAGTTTATGTAAATATAGCTACCTTTTACAGCTTCAAGAGTCAGCCATCCGAACTAAATGCCAACTTGCGCTAATAGATGCTCCACCTGGTCTTGGGCAAGGCCGCCTTCAATAAGCTTCGGGGCTGTCGGGTTGTATGGGCCTTCTAAACGGTCGACGGTGAGGATCTCGGCGTTTAGAGGCAGAACGGGAACATCGGGGTCGAAGGCGGTAGGACGCATCAAGGAGCTGGAGAAGCCGCGAAAAACGACAATCGCGTCCTCCTCACCCTCGACGCGGGCGTTGACGAGGAGCACTTCCTGGGGACGCTTGAGGGTGTACTGCTCTAGGCGGGTGATGAAATTCATAGGGAACTTTACCTTTGGCTTAGGGATCGCTTTAGCGCTCTAGGGCCGATCGCCCCTGCTTCCCTAGGCGAATAAACACAAAGTAGCCCAGACATAGCAGATAGACAATCAGACCCACCAACCCCAAAAATCCCAGGAATCCTCGGGTCGTGTTGGCGTGAAAGTATTCGCGGAAGAGCAGCGGCGCTTCAAACCACACCTGGCAAAACGGCGTCGCGAGGGTCTGTTGGTCAAAAGCGCAGGGCAAGAACGGCACCATGGCGATCGCCCCCAGCGCCCCGTAGACGCTCACGCCCCAGCGCCAGCTCGTCAGGGCTAGCTTCAGGGGAGAGGTGGGCTGCTCGGCAATTTCCTCGTTGAGATCGACCCAAAACCACAGACAGATGGGAATCAGCACCCGCGAGGCGAGCCCCGTCAGCAAGCTGAAAGGAAATCCACCGATCATTAGATAGACGGTGACGGCCAGCAGGCTTAGCACTCGCCAATAGATAATTAGCAGCCGCATCATAGCGTCCTGCTTGCGCACAAAGGCCCACACCAGCAGCACCAAGGGAACCACAACGGTGGCTAACACCGCCAAGCGGTAATCCATCCAAACGAGCGATCGCAGTAGCTCTTGGCTCATCCCTTATCCATCCTTGTTTATCCTAATGGCGACTGTACCACCGCATGAGCACCCCTGCCAGCTGCTCAGAGTTGTGCCGCACCTGGCCATCGGGACGCTCCGCCATCACGTTGGCGATAATGATTCGCCGCCCTAGCCGGCTCACGGCTTCCCGATCGAGGACGACGGGGGCCGCTCCGGCACTGCGGTATCGTGCTATGGCCTGTGCTGAGGGGGATCGACCTTGAACCAGCACCGCGTCGAACAGCGGGCCGCCGCAGGCCTCATCAATGGCGCGGATATGATCTGCCACCGTGCAATCGTCGGTTTCCCCTGGCTCAGTCATGATATTGCAGACGTAAACCCGAGGAGCAGTGGAGGCGGCGATCGCGGCAACGATATCGGGTACCAGCAAATTGGGGATGATGCTGGTGTAGAGGCTGCCGGGGCCAATTACTATGTAGTCCGCTTCGTGAATTGCCTGTAGCGCCTTGGGTAGCGCCGGAGGATCCGCCGGGCTGCAGCCCACCTGCACCACTTTGCCTCGCGCCTTGGCGATATTCGACTCCCCCTCGATTCGTCGCCCGTCTGCCATCTCTGCCCACAGCTGCACGTCGCTGAGGGTAGCAGGAAGCACCTGGCCTCGCACCGCCAAAACGCGGGAGCTAGCGGCGATCGCCTGCTCTAGATCACCGGTCACCTCGCTCATGGCCGTTAAAAACAGGTTACCAAAGCTGTGGCCTTCTAGCCCATTGCCTGCCTGAAACCGATATTGGAACAGCTCGGTAAGCAGCTTCTCTTCATCCGCTAACGCCGCTAGGCAGTTGCGGATATCCCCCGGTGGCAGCACGCCAATTTCCCGCCGCAGCCGCCCCGACGAGCCGCCGTCGTCGGCCACGGTCACGACAGCAGTGATGTTTGCACTAAAGTGCTTCAGCCCCCGCAGCAGGGTCGAGAGGCCCGTGCCCCCTCCCACCACCACCACTTTAGGGCCGCGGTAGAGGCGACGGTGCGCCGAGAGGAGGTCAACCAAATCTTCATCGCCGTGGGGCAGCAGCACCTCAGTGATTGAATTGAGGGTACGCGATTGGCCTAGGAAGATAAGCAGAACGCCCACCAGCAATACCATCGGACCGCTGACGTAGTTGGGAATTAGATCCGTGATGGTGGACAGAGCCTGATCAATAAATCGAGTAATGTAGAAGATGGGTGTGCGCTTCGTCCAGATGGCAACCCCAAGCGCTGTAAAGAACACGCCGACGGCGCTGATGAACAACCATCGCTTAATGAGTAGCCCAGGGGCAAGCCACTTGAGCCAGCGATTTTGCGCCAGCCGCCCCGACTTCAGGTGCCGGTATTGCTTACCGATAGCATTGGAAACCGGCTTTGAGAACTTGAATGGCATAGACCGATGGCGTAGGCCGGTATCGTAGACCGGTGGTATGGACTGTAGACGTTAGACCGGCGGCACCTGCTGCGTAACCCAACGTGGCTGGCTCACCTACGGTGCAGCATTTACGGTACAGCCTTGATGATATCGAACACTGTTCAAGCCAGATACTGTCGTATCAGCCCTAGATGAAAATTTAGCAGGGAGGCGCGTTGAGTCAGCACAAGTCTAAGCAGCGGGTTCTGAGCCCATCGGCAAATGCTGTAAAAAATTAACAAATCCAGACTGTGGATGGCCCGCTTCTGATAGCTTGCTCCTGGTAGCTTGCTGTGGGGCCAATCCACACGAGCTAAACCACCCCCAAACCATTTTGGAGCATGGCGTTCCCCCCGGTGGGAAAAGTTAACTTTCCCCAGACGAGGTTTATCGATGAGTATCCGACTGCTTGAGATCGTTGTTCCTGAGCACCAGCGTCATGGCATAGATCAGTTTCTGGAAAACCACCCCTGCTTGGGGACGTGGCAGGGTCCTTTGGAGCAGCAGCTCCTCTGGGTGAGAATCTTGCTGTACAGCAAAGATGTAGAGTTGATCATCGATTTGTTGGACGAGCAGTTTTCGGGTCCGGGCTTCCGCCTCACGCTGCTGCCCGTTGAGGCCGTTCTTCCTCGCCCCGATCTGCTCGGACCCCGAACGCAGGAAAAGCGATCGCGGCAGAATGAAGCTCAGCAAATCCTGCCCCGCATCAACCGAGAAGAGCTTTACCTAGACATCATCGACAGCATCAGCGTTTCTTGGCAGCAAAACATCATGGTGGTGCTGTCGACGCTGATTGCGGCGGTGGGGCTTCTGCAAAATAGTCAGACCGTAATCATTGGGGCGATGGTAATCGCGCCGCTGCTCAAACCCAACATGGCCTTGGCCGTTGCCACCACCCTGGGGGATCTATCCTTGGGGCTGCGGACCTTAAGTACAGGCATCCTTGGAATCAGTATCGCCGTTGCCCTCTCGGCGGCAATCGGCTACGTCTTTCCGGTTGACCCCAGCCTCCCTGAGATCTCGATGCGCACCGATGTCCAGCTGACGGACGTGCTCTTGGCCCTCGCGTCGGGGGCGGCGGGTTCACTGGCACTTACTGCAGGAGAGACCAGCGCCGTTGTGGGGGTAATGGTCTCCGTGGCGCTGCTGCCACCTTTGGTGGTGTTTGGGCTGCTCCTTGGCTCGGGGCAGTGGTCCTGGCTTCTGGGCTCAGGGCTGCTCGTCATGACGAATTTGGTGTGCCTCAACTTGGCTGCTGTGATTGTGCTTTGGGTACAGGACGTTGAGCCGAGGAAAGAGCGCAGCGCTGACAAAGCGCAAAAGGCGACAGGCATTGCGCTTACAGGCTGGCTGCTGCTGCTGGTAGGGCTGGTCACCGCCATCACCGTTTGGAAATATCAGCTACTATAAATGACGGCGCTGCCGCACCAGGAAATAGATTTTGTACGGGCACAGCCTGTGCCCCTCCTGCAGGACATCCACCATGACTAGCCTCCTCTCCTCCCCTACCCTTACCCCCAAGCATCCCGGAGATCACTTTGTAATTACGGCAGCTCCGCTGGCGATCGCGGCGGTCTATGAGGCCGCAGACGACCCCGCCAACGGAGCTGTTGTGGTGATGAGCGGCATGGTGCGCAACCAAACCGGCGGCAAGCCTGTGGCGGCTTTGGACTATCAAGCCTACGAGCCTATGGCCCTGCAGGTGTTTCGCCAGATCGCCGAGCAAATTCGAGAGCGCTGGCCTGAAACCACCTGTGTTGTTGTCCATCATCGCACCGGGAAACTGACGGTGGGGGAAATCAGCGTTTTGGTGGCGGTGGGCTGTCCCCACCGAGGGGAGGCATTTGCGGCCTGTCAGTATGCCATCGACACGCTCAAGCACAGCGCCCCGATCTGGAAGAAAGAGTGCTACTGTGACGGGAGTCACAGCTGGGTGAAATGTTGTTGACGCCGTGAGAGCCGTAGACGTCGGGCCAGTAGCGATCGCCCAAAGCGCTTTTCCCGTGCTGCGTCCCCGTTGCCAACCCAGGGCGTTATCAATTAGATTGGAGCCGCAGCTAGAGATCTAGTGGATATTGCTGCTCAACAAATCTGGTTCTAGTCCCTAACTCTTTCACAGACTGATAAGTCGTCAATCGCTTAAAGATGGTCAAATACGACGTTACGCTTCAGCTCACGGCTCAAAAATACAGCGCTCACGCCATACTAGCGACGGTTCGCCGCGAGCTTCGCATCGCCGGGTGCCCAGAGAATGACATTCGTCGGTTTACCGAAGAGGCCACGAAAAAGGACTACACCCATCTCCTGCAGACCTGCCGTCGGTGGGTCGTGCTGCGCGAGAGCTAACGCTGCCCGCGCGGCTTCCTCGAACTTCTATTTTCAGCGGCCTATGATCACCATTACCGTCAAGCTATTTGCGGCCTACCAAGAGGCTTACGGGCGCTCTGAGCTAGTGATGGAATTACCGGAGCATACGCCGGTACAGGCCATCTCAGATCGCTTAATTGCTGAGCACTCTGAGCTAGAGCAGTGGCGATCGCAGACGCGCTACGGGGTCAATCTCCAGTTTGTGGAGCCGGACGCTCTGCTCCAGGAGGGGGACGAGGTGGTTTTGATTCCCCCCGTCAGCGGTGGATAATGGCAGCGTCTTCCCCACTCGCCAAATCACTATGACATCGCGCCGCCGGTTTCTGTCTACCGCAGCCGCCGCTGGGCTCTTGAGCAGCCTTGCTCATCGCCAGCCGGCTTGGGGACAGTCCCCTACCGTGAAAGGGGAGCTGCTGCCGCCCCGTCTGCAGCCCGGCGACGCCATCGGTATCATCAGTCCCGCCGGGGCGATGTCGGGTCAGCGAGATTTGGACATCACTGTCAATGCCGTTCAGGGCTTGGGCTTAGTCCCCAGGTTTGGCCCCCACGTCCGCGATCGCTACGGCTACTTAGCAGGCACGGACCGCGATCGCGCTGCCGATGTCAATCAGTTTTTTGCCGATCCTTCTATTAAGGCGCTGATGCCGATTCGGGGCGACTGGGGCAGCGCCCGCATTCTGCCCTACCTCGACTACGCGATGATTCGTCAAAATCCCAAAATCATTGTGGGGTTCAGCGACATCACGGCCCTGCTGCTGGGCATCACCGCGCAGACAGGGCTGGTCACCTTTCATGGCCCCCATGGGGTAACGTCCTGGCTTCCTGGTCAAACCGGTCCTTTTCGGCGCGTGCTGTTTGACGGGGAGGCGATTGCCATCAGCAATGCAGGACTACCCGCAGGCGATGATCAAAGACCGACCCTAGAGAGCCAGCGCCCCACCCCAAGCCGGGTGATCACCCCAGGGCAGGCCCAGGGACGGCTCATTGGCGGCAACCTGTCGGTAATCGCCGGCACTGCAGGGTCGCCCTACTTGCCCAGCCTCAGCGGCGCGATTTTGTTTTTGGAAGACGTGGGTGAGAGCGTCTACCGCATCGACCGCATGATCACCCAGCTCAAGCTTGCCGGGGCTTTAGACGGTTTAGCGGGGTTTATCTTCGGGCAATGCACCCGCTGTTCCCTGAGCGAAGGCGGCTCACTGACCCTAGAGCAGGTGCTGCGAGACCATCTGCAGCCGCTGGGCATCCCCGCCTGGTCAGGGGCACTGCTCGGTCATGTGGAGCCGATTTTAACCGTCCCCATAGGGGCAGCGGTGGCAATCGACGCTGCGCGTGGCTCGATTCAGATGTTACGGCCTGCCGTGGCATAGCTGCCCTAAAGCCTGGATCACAAAGAATTTTCTCAGAGGGATAGCCGCGATCGCCGCCTCAACTTAGTTGAGAAGGGGCCCCACTGCTTGACGCCGCCTTTGGCCTGGGGCGAACCCGAGAAGGGCGTCTTGCTGGCCGCAGGCTGGGTCGTGAGGACGGGGCTCTGTACGCCGCGCTGGTGCAGCTGGCGCAACCGCCAGTATAGTGGGCGACGCCGCAGCGCTGAGGCTCATAAATACCGGCAATTAGCGTAACGCGTACCCACTCGCAACCGTGGCGCTAGTTTTTGAAGTCTCGCGGCCCGGTGTAGCCCGAGAGATCCGCCAGCTGATCTAGGGGAATTGTTCCTGAGTAAAGCTCGCCGTCAATCTCCCAGCTGGGGAATCCCGTAACCCCCGCATCTTGGCACAGCTGAGGCTTGGCGTCGTAGCCTTTAGGGTCGCACTCGACGTAGTCGATGGATTCGAAGGCTTCCTTGCCGAACAGGCGCTGCTGATCGTGGCAGTGGGGGCACCAGTAGGCGCTGTATTTCTTGGCCCCAACGGCGCTCAGGTGCTGGGCTAGGGCAATCTCCGACTCACCTGAGGTCGTCTCGATGGGCGGCGGCACCTCGCCCGCGATCGCCGCATCGCCACCGGGCTGATTGACGTCGGCGTAGACGATGCCCGTGCCCACCAGCGTTACCACAGCCACCAGCACCCCAGTAAAGGCGAGCTGTCCAATATCATCCCAGTAGCGCCCCAGCAGCGTTACCAACAGCAGGCTCAGGCTAGAGAGCGCGGAGACAATACAGTAGGGACACGCCGCCTGAATATCGGCGGTCAGCACGTACATTAAGTAGCCGCTGAACAGGGTCATCGCCAGAGCGCCCATGAACAGCAGCAGCCAGCTCCATTCTTCCAGGCTGGTTCTCAGCTCTTTATTGTCGTCTACTTTGATGGCGAGGGGCGCCAGCGCCAGCACCATCATGGCGGTGTAGGCCAAAAAGCCGAACAGCGTCAGCGGCAGACCAAAGACGCTGGCGTAGGGGCTCGAGAGAACAACGTCACAGCCGCCAACCGGACAGGCGGCGTCACCGCCCAGCGCCTTCGACACCGTCAAATATCCGGTGAGGACGGCACCTACTGCAGCTATAGCTCCCAGGATGTAGCGTGATCGGCGATGGAGCCACGGCGTTTGTTGGCGGCGTCGAGCTGTGGACCTACTCATATGTCAATACTCTGCCAAACCTTAAAGTACGATAGGAAACAAGTTTCTGTTACCTATTTTGCCGCATGCCTCTGTACTTTGTGGCGAACTTTCCTGAGAAATTTCTAAGACAAAGCCGCCCTCGTGGCGGCAGCGGCGACGGCGGTTCAGCACAAGGCCTACAAAGCTTGGTGGAGAAGTCATGAGTCGTCAGATTGTTGGCGTCATGGGACCCGGAGAGGCGACTCCCGTCGATTGCGATCGCGCCTACTCGCTGGGGGCGGGCATCGTTGAAGCGGGCTGGGCATACTGTCCGAGCTGGCTTTGGCCCTCAAGCAGGGTAAGCCCACGGTGCTTCTAGCCCCAGCAGCGGCAACCCTAGCATTCTTGAAAACTCTACGGCCTGCGCCGTCATCGACCTTTGTGGCCGCAACGCCTCAAGCAGCGATCGCCACCTTGAGAAATCTTTTGAGCGCGATCAGCTAGCGCGATCAGCTAAGTGAAACCGGTTTTGCTAGGAAGAGCAAAAGCGGGGGCTTAACCGATATGAACCCCTACAATGAATAACTGGGTGTCCTATGAGTGACGTTTACTAAGCGACGCTATTGCCCCACATCCCAATGTCGTGAGGTTATCCTCTAATGTCTCCTGAAGAACGGTCTGAAGAGCGCAATCGCGCCAAAGAGAATTTTCTCTCTCCCCGCAGCCGCTATCGTGGAGAGTTCTCCCCTCAAACGCTGACGTTCAATGCCAACTTGCAGGAGTTTGCCCAGCAGGTTTCTATTATTTGTAACCTAGAGACAGGCGGCAAGATTCCGTCTGATGATGCCTACAAGCGCATCAAAGCGCTCTGGAAAGCGCTCAAGCGCTCCAAAAAGGAGCTGCTAGACCAGCCGCTACCGGATGTAGAACTGCCGCCTGAGGAGACCCCTTAGGGACCATTCAAAAGGCTAGCGCGATAGGCTAATCGCCAATACCTTCCCTACTCACAAACTGCTTCACCAGCTTCAAGATTCGCTGCGCCGACTGACCGTCACCAAAAGGATTGATGGCCGTCGCCATCTGGTTGTAAAGGCCATCGTCCTGAAGCAGCTCTAGCGTCTCTTTGAAAATTCGCTCCGCGCTGGTGCCGATCAGCTTAGCCGTCCCCGCAGTAATGGCCTCCCCCCGCTCCGTCGTTTCCCGCAGCACCAGTACGGGCTTGCCCAAGCTAGGTGCTTCTTCCTGCAGACCGCCTGAATCGGTGAGCAGCAGGGTACATCGCTGAATCGCCCCCACTAAAGCAGCATAGTCCAGCGGCTCTGTGAGAAAAATGCGGGGATGCTGGCCCAAAATTGCCTGCAGGGGATCCCGCACCGTCGGGTTTCGGTGCAGGGGCAGCAGCAGCGCCACGTCGCTTCGCGCTTCGACGATGCGCAAAAAGCCTTTGGCGATCGCCTCTAGGGGGGCTCCCCAGTTTTCGCGCCGATGAACCGTTGCCAGCAGCACCCGGTAGCGGGACCAGTCCAACCCAGGAATATCGCAGACGGGTTGGCAATCGGCCACCGTCAGCAGCGCGTCAATGACGGTGTTGCCCGTCTGATAAACCTGCTCCGCAACCCCAGAGCGATACAGATTTTCTACGGCCTGCTCAGTAGGCGCAAAATGCAGCCGAGCGATCTGCGACACGAGTCGCCGATTGGCCTCTTCAGGGTAGGGGTCCATGAGCTGGTCTGTGCGCAAGCCTGCCTCTACATGGCCCACCGGAATTTTGCGATAGAAGGCCGCTAGCGCCGCCGCAAACGCCGTTGTCGTATCGCCCTGCACCAAAACCAGCTGAGGCCGACGCTGCTCAAACACACCTTCAAGCCCCTGCAAGGTGCGGCAGGTGATGTCGGTAAGGGTTTGCTGGCGCTGCATAATCTCCAAATCGATATCGGCTTTGAGGTCGAAGAGCGTCATCACCTGTGACACCATCTCTCTGTGTTGCCCCGTTAGCACGACCTGAGTGTCAAATTCAGGCGATCGCCGAAAGAGCTGGATAACTGGGGCAAGTTTAATGGCTTCTGGGCGAGTGCCCAAGATAATGCAAATTGGAATCGGGGGAGATGCCATAGTTATGGATATATGAGGTCAGCGGCAGACCCATTCGGCACTAATCATAGCGGATGACTTAGACCCCTGTCTAAGCTCTCTCTAACTAGAGGATCGAGAGTCAGTCCAAAAAATAAGTTTTCGGAAAGATATCGGTCCTCCAGCAGCGCCTTCCCAAATTTAGGCGGCAGCGGTACCGGCGGCTTTTCGGCGGAAAAAGCTGGATTAAGCTTAGGTCTAGTCAGATCGTTCAATCCATATTCACAAGGATGATATTGGAGCTCAATGTGGCTGATGAAAATCATTCATCAAAGCCTCAGAAACTCCCTTTCTCAAGCCTCAAGAACTTCTCACAAGTTAACATTTCAATAGAAAAATAATGAAACGCTGAGAAAGAGAAAGTGGCTTGTTTTAGTATTTCTTGTTCTAACGTTTCTGGACTATCTGCCCAGTATCATAAGTCCTTCACCCTTAAGGCAGATGCTTGGAGAAATAGGCTAATGACATCATTGAGGTAAGATTTAGAATTTCGCTCGAGAAGCTTGTGGCTTTTGGCTAATGAGCAAAGAAGGCCAAAGCCTTCAACTCTTCCGGGGCGATACGCTTTCACATTTATACAGATAGGAGCTAGCGACAACAATGGGTTTACTACGTTTAATCCCCGCCATAATTCCCCCCCTCGGCGTCTTCCTACAGGTTGGGTTAACGGCTCAATTTTGGATCAACGTGCTGCTGACGGTCCTGGGCTACGTCCCTGGCCTGATTCACGCCGTTTGGGTGATTTCCAAAGCGCCTCAGCAAGAGACCATCCGTTAAGCTTGGGTCAGCTTTCGCGGGGCTGAACTTCCTTTTCTACAGGGAGCCCCGCGACCCACTGCCTGTCGTTGCTCACCAGGGGAAACTTGATTTGACCTGCCGAAATCCCTCGGGCAAGCATGCGCTGGCGCAGTTGCTCAAAGCCACCTGCCGCAAGAATGCGCAGGTGCGGCGGCGGGACTAGCTTCGCACCCCGTTTTATGGCGTATGACGTATGCAGGTCGTGCAGCACTTCGTCAAAGCGCTGCAAAAACGCTGCGGGGTTAGCCAGCTTTTGGCCCGCTACGGGCTCAACGTTCACCCAATAGTGGGGTGGAATGCCCTCGGACAGGGTAATGCAAAAATTTTGTAGCTGCACCCCGAACTCTTGCTGCAGGCGCTGCATCGTCTGGGTGACGTGAAATTCCGTCGTCTTTTCCGTTGAGGCCGAAATTACGCCACCCCGCCGATGACGAAAGGTAAACCGCGGCGCCAGGTTGCAAAACCCCTCGATTTCCACCACGTCTCCCAAATCGTAGCGGTAGAACCCGCTGTAGTTGGTCACCACGATGCGGTAGCGATCGCCCACCTTGACCTCCCAGGGCAAGAGGGTCTGAGGCTGAGCCGAGTCCCACTGCTCCTCAGGGATAAACTCGAAAAAGCCGCTTTCCAGAGCCAAGATGACGCTGTCGGTATTGAAATCACGGTGTACCCCGAAGGTGGCCTCCGCAGAAGCGTAGGTGCCGCCAAACACTGGAGTTTGCTCGAAGTGAGCAGGGAACTGCTCGAAGTAAAAATTTGAGGTGCCGCCTCGGGCCGTGACGATAAACTTCAGCTCGGGCCAGGCGAGATGAGGGGTAAGGGTGCCGTGAGAGGCCAGAACCTGCCGCAGCTCTGTCGCCCGCTCTGGGGAGGGCCGCCACTGCCGCTGCAGCCGCGATCGCAGCTCGGAGCTCAAGGGGAGGTCAGGCGACAGCTGCTCTTGAGCGAGATCATAGACGAGGCGATCGCCTTGAGCTTCGAGAGCCTGGGCTAGGCTGAGGGCCAAAATAGGAAAGGTGGCGCTAATGGACCCGAGCTGCCGCTGCCGCAGGGCAAATAGCAGGCAAACCGTGGTGCGGGTTGCCCCATCTGAAATTTGTAGCGCTTCGAACGGAAAAGCAAACACCTGACGATAGATGAGGCCCGTCAGCCTCAGGTCAGAGGTGCTGACCGGACCGTAGGGGACACCGCTGTCGGTGATGCCGAAGGGGACAGCAGAGTTGACGTACAGCATCTTGCCGAGGGCCTGCTTTCGGCTGCGCAGCGCTTCTGCTAAAAACCCGATTGCCGCTTGATTTGCCTTGGCGAGCGCTCGCCGGGAGCGGGCCGTCACCGGAATCATCTTTTTTTTGCCCGTCGAGCCACTGGTGAGATTGAAGAAGATGGGCGATTCTGTCGTCAGTATATTGGGTTCCCCAGCCACCATCCGCTCGATGTAAGGCTCGAAGACGCTGTAGGGGGACACCGGCAGCCGCTGGCGAAACTGATCAACAGTTTGCAGCTCGCTTAACCGGTGCTGCTGGCCAAAGCTCGTGCCCTGATGGTGGGCCAAGAGCGATCGCAGAAACTGAGCTTGAACGCGATCGGCCTGCTTGGTCTGCTGCAGTAGCCGCCCTCTTGCCTGCTGACCTAGCAAAGCTAATCCAGAGAGTACGATATTTGCCATAAGCTCTGCCTCAACCTCTAGGCTTTAACCGTACCAGAGTGCGATCACCCTGATTACCGCTCTTTGAGCAGCGTCGAGGGAGACCACCACTGTCCCAGCAGGCGCCGCGCCGACTTTTGAATCCACCGCCGCCGCTTCCAGCGCTGGAACGCCCGCTCGTAGTCCGCCCCTTCCGTCTGCACCGCCTTCCAGCCCTCTAGGGTCAAGAATAGGCCCCAGACTAAGGCAACGTAGAGCGAGAACGACAGCGTCAAATCGCCATCGCCGTAGGTGACAAAGTCAAACAGCATCAAAAAGCCGTTGACGATCCCGTACTTAATCAAATGCTGCCGAAACCGCACCCGGCGATAGCGCTGAAAATCTTGCTGCTCGTGGGAGGTCTGCTTGCCTAAAAGCCAGTCTTGCTCAGCTGCCTGAATGTTTTGGTCTGAAAGACCAAGCTCTTCGGCAATCTCGAACAGCTGCTGGCGGGAAAGTTCGTCTACCGTAGCGTGGCGGGCGATCGCAATCTGGAGAATTTCTTGAATTTCGTCTTGGCGGTAGGTATCGGCCATGGGGATCAGCAAGAGACGGCGCTATCTCCACTTATACAAAATTTTGCACTGAGTCGATAGGGGACATGAGGTACGCTTAGCCCTACCAACGCCCCATCGACTAGTGTTAGGGTATCGAGTATGCCGCAGCGCACCAGCCTTCTATTAAAAGCTGCTGATAAAAGCCGCTATATCTATTTATGATGATATCTTCTCGTATTAAAGTACTTGCCGATAAAGCCGTCGTAGTCGAGCAGGCCCTCGACTTGGTTACCAAGCGCATCTACTCTGCGGTGGCTGAGCACGATATTTGTAGCCTTGCCGTCGCCGGAGGCAGCACTCCGAAGCCGCTATATGAGGCGATCGCCAAGCAGCCGCTCCCCTGGGATGCCCTGCATGTCTTCTGGGGCGACGAGCGCTACGTTCCGGCAGACCACGCCGACAGCAATCAGCGCATGGTGCGGGAGGCTTGGCTAGATCGCGTTCCCATCCCCCCCGAGAACGTCCATTCCGCTCCCACGGACGGTGACCCCCAAGCTTGCGTAGACCGCTATGAGAAAGAGCTGCAGATGTTCTTTCACGCTCCCCCGGAAGACTTTCCCCAATTTGACGTTGTGTTGCTAGGCCTGGGAGATGACGGTCATACAGCGTCTTTGTTTCCCCACACCCCGGCGCTTGACGTACGCGATCGCCTCGTGACGCGGGGAGAAAAGGGCGGTCAGACCCGCATCTCCTTCACCGCGCCCTTAATCAACCGGGCCCAGTGCGTCATCTTTATGGTGTGTGGGGCCAGCAAAGCCCCAGCGCTGGCCCAAGTGCTGCGCAAAGATGACGCTGTAGATGCAGCGCTCTATCCGGCCCGCTTGATCAAGCCGCAGGGAGAGCTATGGTGGCTGGTTGATGAGGCAGCGGCAGCTCAGCTCAATCGCCGCGCGTAATGGTGACCTGCCCCAACTGCGCGCACCCTAACTCAGGTGAAGTGGCGCAGTGTAGCCGGTGCTATAGTCCCCTTCCTGCAATAGTAAATTGCCCGAGCTGTGGGGCAGATATTCGAGCCGGCGCTGGCTTTTGCGGCCAGTGTGGCGCGCAGCTCGGCGATGCGGTTAAGCCTGCTTTTGAGGTGCTAGACGAGCGCGCAGACGTTGGCTTTGCCGCGCTAGACGAAGACAATGTCGCTCAGGAAATGGCGTCCTCTCAACCCCAGCCGCAGCGGGTCCACCTGCAGCACATCGCAACAAACACCATTATTGAACTGCCAGCCAATCAGGCCCTTATTCATATCGGGAAACCCAACGACCGCGTTCCCCCCGATATAGATATTTCCGGCTTTCCCCACTCTGAGGTCGTCTCACGCGTCCATGCCGATATCCTTGTGGAGGAAGAAGCTTACTACGTTGAAGATACGGGTAGCTCTAACGGAACCTACGTCAACAATTTACCGGTAGCAGTTGGCAGTCGGCACCGACTGCGGCCGGGCGATCGCGTTGCCTTTGGCAAAGAAGACAAAGTGTCTTTCCTCTTTCAGACTTTAGATGGGAAGTCCCGCGCTGTATGCAAAGCATCAGCGTCGGGATGACAATCGCGTGAGTCGAGGTGCGCCCCTAATCTGATGCTGAAGGCAGGGGTTGGGGGCAGTGCCAAGACGAACAAATGCTAGAATTTCATTGCCAACGCGGATAAACCGCCTAGAGGGGCAACATGGGTGGTGACTTTCTGTTCTGACACAGACGTACAGCTATGGCTGGTGAACAGTGCAGCGAATCAGGATATGTGAGGTGAAAGAGCGAATACTCGGCGGCTGGGGTGGGTCATCACCTGGACGCAAAAACGGCCTGTGGATGGGATCTAATCGGGATTACATGGCGCGCTGTGTGGCTAGACAGGGCCAAAAAAAGCAGGAAATCGCAGGGGAGCGATCCCCGAAGCCCGCGCTTTATCTGTCAAAGATGAGCGTCGGGACAATGTCACTGGTTTTCCCTGAGTCAGTGTGATTACTCTACTTCTCCTCCACCCACTCAAGCAGACCGCCGTTCAAGTTTGGCCTTTCGAGGGCGAAACGCTCATCCGAATTGGGCGCTCTACAGATAACGACGTCGTTTTGTATAGCGCTGTCGTTTCTCGTCACCACGTTGAGCTTCGCCGGGCCGCCGATGGCTGGGAAGTGGTCAATTTGGGAACCAACGGAACCTACGTTGACGGCAAGCGCGTCGCCCAGATGCCCATCAACGACGGTGCGATTATCCGGCTGGCCCGCTCTGGCCCCAACATTCAAATTCGGCTAGGGTCAGACGCGCTTAATGAGCTGCCTAAGAATTTGCTCAATGCCCAGTCTGGCCTGCGCTCTCCAGCCTCGTTACCGGACGTCCCCTACGCTACGGATGACCCGGAGGCGATCGCTGTTCCTGACTAGAGCGGTGCCGTAGCCCCTCTATCGGACTCAGCCCGGGGCGATGCGCCGCAAACTTAATCTACCAGTCTTCAGGAGAACTGGCGCTAACCCAGTGACCGCCAGTTCTCAGGCAGCCCCTAGCGGCAGCGATCGGTGGCAGCGCGACACAGCAGCAGTAAATAGGGATCGTTCGCAGCGGGCGTGCTGTAGAGCTCACTGCGAGGATTAGCCGCTACGGTCTCAAACTGCCTGGCAAAGGGCGGGGCAGAGACGTACTGAAGCCCAACATCGTAGCGCCAGTGGGGCTGCTCTAAAGCCTGGTATTGACTGTATTTGGCGCGTTGAGGACGACTTCTGGGCTCCCAAGCGTCTTGGTCCAAAGGGGCAGTGGCGTAGCGGCTAACCCCGAGCTGTACCCAGGCTCCATTAAAAGTAAGAGACTCCCAATGCTCTAGCCGCCGCAGCTGCCCCAGGAGCCCGCCAGACGACTGATGCTTGCGGGACGGCGCGCCGCCGCTAACCACAAGGGCATTCACGGTTTGGGGGCGGGCGCGAATGAGGGCCTTAGGGTGAGAGAACTGAGAATAGGCCCCAGCATAATCTGCTCCATCCTTGAGTACAGGGTTGCCCTGGGGAGAGATGACGATGGGGGATGACGGGTCTGAGGGGATAGCTCGCTGCCAGGGACTGGTGGTATCTCCAGGCGTGGGCGGACGCGATCGCGGTCGGTTTTGATTGAGAAACGAGGTGCGCCGGTCCCGGTTGCGGCAGCCATAGGCCGTCATGGTGTCTCGTGAGAGACGGGGCTGGGCCATGCCAGCGGTGGCCCAGGTGTCCTCGACGCTGCCGTCACAAAACTGCTCAGACAGCACCGTGACGCTATCTGCCACAATTTCGCTAGCTCGCCAGTCGTCCTGCTGTGGGTCAGCAAAGCGGGGGTCGCGGGTATGGCGGCGGTAGAACTCGCGGGGGCGGTAAGGGCGCTGGGCTGGCAATAGCTCCCGAAATTCTTCTAAGGGGCAATTCCCCCGGCACCCCGCCGCCTGGTGCAGGTTGAAAGGCCCCATGACGTAGACCGGATTATCGGTGACGAACGACAGCCCCCGCGCTTGGAAGGCCGGGGGAGAGGACTCTCTCGACAACCGAGCTCCGTTGCGCAGACGAAAGCCATAGGGGCGACGGTCGGGGTCGGACAGGCCGTCGATGGGTTTAGGGCTAATAGCGCGATCGCCTAAGGGTGGGTCGTGGGAGCTACCGGCCGCGAAGACCGCGTTTGTGGCACAGCCTCCAGCAGGAGCGACCAGAGCGCGGTACTGCCCGCAGGCGGACCAGGGCTGCTGCGCCGGTCTGTTGATGGCGTCTTCTCGCACAGCGTCTTCCCGAAATCCATAGACAATGCCGCTGTCAGGAAGCCAGCTGTGTCCCAGCACCGGAGAGCTACGCAGCTGGTCTAGGTCTAAGTCAAGCACCCGCGCCATCAGCATCTCTCGTCCGTCAAACAGCGCCGCTTCCTTAATAGCCAGTCGCACCCGCCCCGCAGCGCCGCCGCAAACCGCGCCTTGGCAGGTGAGGTAGAGGGCGCGATCGCTTAGGGAGGGTCCGGGAGGCGCAGGCTGGTGAGGCAGCCGCCAGTGTGCTAGGGGGCGAGGGGCAACGGCGATCGCCTTTAGGGTGGCCTCATCGCCCACATCAATGGCCTGGTAGCGCCAGCCCTGGTTGAGCTGAGCAATGTAGTCGTCGCGCCAGGGGGAGCCGGGCGCGGGGGAACCGGACGTGGGACTGTCCTCGACAGCCCCGCCCAGCGGCGGGAAAAGGTATTGCAGCGCCGGAAAAGCAGGCTCTCTGGGGGAGAGAGCCTGCAGCGCGGGGTCGAGGACCTCCGGGCCGTTAACGGTACCCAGCGCAAACCCCCAGCGGCGATCGCGCTGGACCTGAGCTTTTAGGGCAATGGTCTCGGCGAGGGTGATCACGTCAGGGGAGAGGGGTGCGTCGCGGCGGCGCAGGGCAGCTAGTACAGCCTGCGGAGAGTCGAATGCGCTGGCGTCAGCCTCGTGCAGCGCTGCGATGAGCTGCTCCATCGCGACGGGCATTGCAGCGGGGTCGGGGTAGGTAAACTGCGTCAGATAGCCCACGTTGTAGGCCAAGACGCCGAGGCTACAGGCCGCCGAGTGCAGCGTCGCCTTATCGGCGGGGCTGAGCTGTCGGTAGGACGCTCTAGACCGGTCAAGGCCCTCTAGAATGCGGCGCAGGAGGGAAAAGTCGCCCCAGGCGGCCAGCAGTGGGTAGGGGTGGACTTGGGCCGCGCCGTCGCTGGGCGGGGTGAAGGACGGACTGCCGCCGAGGGGATCCCCGGCAAAGTGGGCCAGGTTTCGCAGCGCTTTACCCAAGGGAGCAGGGGCGGCGATCGCCCTTTCAAAATCGGCCTCAGTCTCCACTGCGGCGGGCAGGGCAGCATATTCCCAGCCGTTGGTGCCCTGGCCGCTGAACAGGTCGGTGACGATCGGCTTACCGGTGTAGAACCCTGTAGGGAGGTAGTCCCTCAGCAGCATCGAGCGATCGCTAAAGGCGCTGCTGGCGGCCAGGGTGGCGGCGGTGCCGGGATGAACGACAGAGAGCAGGCAGGCAACAGGCCGGTCGGGGTCGGGATCTTGGGCGGGGTAGAGAAGCGTAGCCTGCACCGCAGCGAGGGCGTCTCGCAGCGATCGCCGCTGGCGCGCTTCGTGGCAACGGCGGTGGGCGTTGCTGGGGCAGTGGGACCCGGGCGACAGGGGAGACTGCAGCTCTAGGCGCTGCCCGACGATGATTCGCAGCCCCTCCAGCCGGGCGCGGCGCTCCCAGTAGCCATCTAAACCCACCTCTTTTTCATCCACGCCCGTGTTAGCCGGGGCATTGCGGGTCAGCCGCTCGTCAGAGAGCGGCGCAGGCCCGTTCAGCAGGCGATCGCCATCGATAGGCTCCCCAATTTTGCCGGGAATCAGTCGCCCGCCGACGGTAGCTTCAGGGCCGTAGCGGTCGTCGGCCCGAAAGCGATCGCGGGCGGGGGGGAGGTCTTCGCCCTTGGCATAGAGGCGATCGCCTACGCCCTGGGCATCAGGAGAGGCGCTGCGGTCTGAGCCCTGGCGAGTGACCTCCGGGCTGCGGTAGCCCTGTCGCCCTTCCATCAGCTGCGTCAGCGGGTCCAGCAGCAGGTCGCTGAGTCTTTGCGGGGCATGCCCCAAGGTATCGGTGCTGGTAGATAGCTCTAAGGTGCTGCCAGACTGGTCGTATAGCCGGGTGCTGCCGCCAAAGCGATCGCGCTCCAGGCTCCCGGCAATGCCGTAGCCCTCGTAGTGCCCTGCAGAGCCTGCGTGGCCCGTGGTTAGCCGCGCCGCACCGGGACCAGAGAGACAAGAGGCGGGGGCGCTCGCGGGCAGTAGCGCCACGGTGTCGTCAGACATTATCAGGCTCCCCTCGGTGTGGAAAGCACCGTTTAAAACCAGCGGCTCTTCAGAGGACAGCTCCAAATCGTCTTGGAACCAAGCGGCCCAGGGAAACCCCTGCTGGACCTGCCGCTCCTGCTGCAGCTCTAGGGTCGCGACGGGCTGTCCGGCCCGGTCGGGCAGAACATAGACATCCACCTGGATATTTTTGCGGTAGCGGGAAGGATGGGCCAAATCGGCTGTCCACCCGGCGTCGGCGTAGGCTGCCGCTAGCTCAGCGTGGCGTGAGCGACAGCCTTCCGTCTGGTGACCCGAAGGAGCCTGGCGCACAGCGCCCTGAGCGGCCCGCTGCGCGACTGAAGAGGTCTCTGCGCCGGGTTGATGGAGCAAAATGCTGTAGGCCACAGTAGCGTTAGCGCCGCTGCTAGTTGCCATCCGATAGCGCCAGGCATTGTCCAAGGCCCCATCGCCATCAACGTCGAGCCGGGTCTCATCGGGAAAGGTGTAGGGATCTGTATTGTCTCCCTCCCCCAAAGTGAGCACCGGCTCCGAACGGTTTAAGAGCAGGCGTCGCAGCTGGTCTTGATGGGGGACGCCTGCGGGGAGCCGGGGGTCGGTGCGGCGGTCAAACAGGTAGTCCAGCTTTGCTTTAGCTCGGTCCACTGCTGGGGAAGCGGCGTTGACCACCGCCTGCTGTTGGCGATCGCCTCCGGCCTGCACCGTCTGGTCATAGGCCCGCAGCACCATGGCCCCTACCGACAGAGAGACCACCACCAGCAGCATCGCCGTAGTTGGCAGCACGAATCCTAGGTCAAACGGCTGTCTTTTACGCAGCCCACCCCGACCGAGTTGCCTCCGGTACAGCACCCGCAGCAGCCCTTTGGCGGCGCTGCTCGCCGTTGCGATCGCGCCTCGCTTGAGCCGTCGATAGCGACAGTAGAGTGAGTATTGCTTTGCGGCCACAGTCGATGCTCCCTGGTGGCTGGGCCTTAAGCCAGCGCTTCTCGATGTCAATGTTCCACACTGTGACAGGAGACTGCAGAAAACCGCTAAGGGGAGGTCACGGAAGCAGGCTGCATTGGCTTTATCCAGCCGTCAAAACTTCAGTAATTTTCTAGAGCAACGCTTTCGCACCGCTGGGTAAGCCGATAATCTGTCAGAATTTTTAAGCAGGCTTAGGGATATCGCCATGACGACTTCGGCAGTGACCATATTGGGATGCGGCTACGTGGGGCAAGCCGTTGCTCGCCGCTGGCAGGATGAGGGGTTGACCGTAACGGCTACCACCACGACTCCAAGCCGCCTAGGTCTGCTGGAGCCTGTGGCGCAGCAGGTGATGCTCGTCAAAGGAAGCGATCGCCCTGCCCTGGCTCAAGTGCTTCAGAGCCAGGACGTCTTGTTGGTAAGCGTGGGAGCTCCCAGCGCTGACGCCTACCGGCGCACCTATTTGGAGACCGCAGAAGCTCTTGCGGCGGTGCTCCCCGACACCCCAGTCAGCCAGGTCATCTACACCGGGAGCTATTCGGTTTACGGCAATCGTCAGGGGGGCTGGGTTGCCGAGGCAGAGTCACTCGCGCCGGCGAGCGCCAAGGGAAAGGTCTTGGCTGAGACGGAGCAAATTCTACTGGGGTTGGGGTCCGCAGGGCGTCAGGTGTGTGTGCTGCGGCTGGGGGGCATCTACGGTCCGGGGAGAGAGCTGGTGAAAATCTTTAAACACGCGGCGGGAACGACGCGACCGGGGACAGGGGATGACGCGAGCAACTGGGTTCACCTGGATGACATCGTAGGGGCCATTGACTTCGCCCGCCAGCGGCGGCTCAGCGGGGTCTACAACCTCGTGCAGGATACTCCCCCTACGACCGGAGAGCTGCTCCACCACGTCATGCAGGCCCACGACCTCGCGCCCGTAAGCTGGAACCCCGACGAAAACGATCATCGCCCCTATAACGCGCGGGTTGCGAACGAGAAGCTCAAGCGGGCGGGATATTCTTTTATTCACCCCACGTTTTGGTTTCAGGGACAGGAGAAACCGTCTGGCGATCGCGGCTAAAGTCGCTGGGTGACATCCTCCCGACGCTGATGCTACGCATACAGCGCGGGCTTCCTCAGTGACTCCCAGCTACTGCTGAGACATTTCCCGAGAGATTAAGGGCTTGATGTCCCACAGCCCTATTCAATAGGTTGATAGCCGCGTTGTGGTCGCGACAGATCGTTAAGCCGCATGACGGGCAACTATGGACCCGATCGGCCAGCGTCTTTGGTACCCGCTCACCACAACCCGAGCAATCAATGCTGGTTCCGCGTGGGTTCTCAGCGATGGTCATCTTTCCAGCTTTCGCGGCTTTGAAAGAGCCTATCTCCAAGAATGTACCCCATGCGGCATCAGCGATTGACTTTGCCAGTCTGGTTCGAGCAAGTCCTTTGATGTTGAGCTTTTCATGAGCGACAACATCGTACTTTGAGAACAGCCAATCCCACACCTTAGAAAAGAAATCACGACGCTGACGCGATATTTTCAGATGCAGTTTGGCGATGCGATTCACCTGCTTACGCCAGCGGTTAGAGCCCTTCTTCTGTCTCGATAGCTGCCGCTGCAGCTTGGATAGCTGCCGCTCTGAGCGTCGAAAGAACTGAGGGATAGGAACGCTCTCACCGTCACTGGTAACCAAGAAATCCTTCAGCCCAACGTCAACACCGACAGACTTAGCCCTATCAACATCCGGAGTAAGCATCGGAACGGCATTGTTTTCCAGTAACAGGCTCACATACCAACCATCTGCTTTGCGAGTCACCTTGGCCGTTTTGACAGTAAACCCATCAGGTATCGGGCGATGAAGGATTAGCTTCACCTGGCCAATCTTAGGCAGGGTAATACGACTTCCATCGATGCAGTCAGGTTTCATCTGCGGGAACGTGAACGTCCTGTAGCGCCCCGCGCCTTTGAACCGAGGCTTGCCGCTACGCTTACCGTTTTTATCACCTTTGATGAAACGCTCGAACGTCTGCTTTACCTGCTTCGTCACCTCCTGAAGCGCTTGTGAATGCAAATCTTTGTACCAGGGCCGCTCTCGCTTGAGAGGTACTAGGCTAGCCTTCTGGCTGTAGTAATTAGGATTATCTTTGAGTGGCGCAAGGCTACAGGTGAGTGGGCAGGCGTTGACCGAACAGCGGTTCATCTCCCACCAGTCGAAGCGCTCAGCCAGCAACCAGTTGTACTGTGCCCGAAGCATATCTAGCCATCGGGTCATGGTAACCGTTTGCTC